>NZ_CP134203.1:0-2360000 GCF_031597775.1 Streptomyces sp. BB1-1-1
GTTGGCCTGACGGCCAACTACGGGCCTGACGGCCCGTCAAGGACTGTCGTCGTGCCTGACGGCACGACTGTGTGTCAGGTGATTGTGTTGGCCCTGGCGGGCCAACTTGGTTGGTTTCTGTGGTAGTTAGCAGGCCTGACGGCCTGCGCGGCAAAAGGATGCGTCCTGCCTGGCGGCAGGACAGGAACCGAGTTGAGGGCCTTTCCCCCTCACTGGGGGAAGAGCCGGCGCCTGGCGGCGCCGGTGATGTCAAAACTGGGTGGTTGCACAGATATTTGGGTTGCCCTCTCCCCCGACTACGTGCCTGACGGCACGACTGTGTGTCAGGTGATTGTTGTGTTGGCCCTGGCGGGCCAACTTGGTTGGTTTCTGTGGTAGTTAGCAGGCCTGACGGCCTGCGCGGCAAAAAGATGCGTCCTGCCTGGCGGCAGGACAGGAATCAAGTTGAGGGCCTTCCCACCGTTCGAACTGAGCGATCGTCGGGGTGGTTTCTGCTGGCTGGCGCGGGGATTTGTTGTGTCTGTGTGGTGAGGTGCTGGGAGGCTGGGGTGGTGAGTGGTGAGGGCACGACGCTGATGACGGTCAAGGTGGCTTTGGGTACGCGGGTTGAGCTCCGGGAGGTGGTTGAGAGGCACCGCGAGCTTCGGCGGGCGCTGGCGGGCAGTGCCCGGTGGGATGTGAGGGGCTTGAGTCGGAGCGAGGCCGCGGTGGTACGGGCCGGTTGGCGCAGGGAGGTGGCGCGCTTGCGGGATGCGGGTGAGGTGCTGGACACAGTGGATGCGCTTGCCGTTTTTGGGGTGCGTCGGGAGGTGGAGGTTCGAGGGTGGTGCAGGGTGTGGCCGGAGGCTGGCGAGGAGTTTGCTGGGATGGGGCGGTGGCCGGGGGCCCGGGATGGGGGCTATCCGGAGGCTGTGTCGTTTCGTCTTCCGGCTGGGTTGGCGTGGCAGGTGCGGGCAGGGTGCTGGTCGGTGTCCGCTGAGGCGGTTGCTGCGCTTCGGGACTGGCGTGATCGGTATCCGGGGATTGTCCGGCGGCGGCCGGAGCCTGGTGGTGAGGTGGCGTTGGCGGAGTATGAGCGACTGGCTGATCAAATCGTGACTGTGGGTGATGTGTTGCGGGCCGGTTTGAGGCGGGTGCTTGGGTGACCGGCGTGTCTTTTTTTAGTTTGTAAACTTCAAATGTGCTGCTCAGGGCGGCTTTTGGTAGTTGCTCCCATCTGGATTGCAGGCTAACTTCGCTTCCTGTGATTCTGTTACGGACTGTGCGGGTTGGAGGCTTGGGCATGGGTGTGCTGGCAGAGTATGAGGACTGGGCGCAGGTGCCCTGGTTTCTGATGTCGAAGAGTCAGCTGGCGTCGGGGGATCTTCCCCGGGTGCCTGGGGGGCCGGCTGATGCTCGCGTGCGCTCCTACCGTCAGGGGCGGCGGGGCTCGGTGGGGCTGTACCGCGTGGAGGCGAGTCGCCCCACGGCGTCGTCCGCTGGGCAGTTGGAGGCTTCTGCTCGGCGGCGCAGATTGATGGCGCATGTGTGTCAGCAGTGTGGTGCGTGCTGTGATCGCTCTCTTGCGGTGCGGGAGGGAGAGCGGTTGTGTCCGATGTGCTGGCGGATGCGGGAAGTGGCGGGTTTCCAGGCGCTGTTGCGGGAGCGGCGCGGGGAGCTGAGGCGTTGGGCGCGGGGGGTGCTGGGTGATCCTCTGCTTGCGGTGGTGTGGGTGGAGGCGGTGAGTGGGGGGCGGACGGCGTCGGGTCGGGTGCGGCCGGCGGCTGCTGCTGTTGTGAGCGCTGTGGACGGGAACGGGCGCAGGCTGGTGGAGGTGGTGGTGCGGTTCGCTGGGGTGGGTGGCCCTGGCGTTCCTGCGGGTGCGTGTTCGCCGGCTGAGGGTGCCGCCGTGTTGGAGCGGGCTCTGGGTCGGCGGCGGGTTTTGGCGTGGACGGAGGCTCAGGTGACGGTGCTGACAGGCCGGTTGGAGAGGCTGGGGCATCCGCTGCGGGTGGAGGTGATCAGCAGTCGGCCGGGGGCTGGGTGGGACGGGTGGCAGACGTCGGTGCGGGACCGTGTGGCGCAGTGGCGTGGGCAGCTGGATCCTGCGACCGGGATGTTGCTGCCAGCGTGGGAGCCCGGGCGGGCGGACCGTCTTCGTCTGCTGCTGGCGCGGATGGCTGAGTGGGATGGCGGTGACGGGTGAGGCGGTTGGGGGCTGGCCTGGTAAGGCTGTTGCTGGTCACATGAGGTTACTGGCCGGTTCGTCAGATGACTGTCAGTGGTGGCCTCTACCGTTTGGGGCGTGAGTCAGACACAACAGACGGGGCCGGTGTTCTCCGGGCGTGCCAGTGCGGTCCGTGCGAGTGAGGTGGTCTTGAGCCTGGTGGCATCCGGGCTGGTTGGCATGCGGGGTTGGGCGGGGGTGCGTCAGCTTCAGCAGCCGTACCACAGGAGTCTGCAGCTCGGGTTGGACCGGCTGGCTGCCTTGTGTGTTCGGGCGGGCAGGGCCGCCCCGGTCGGCGTGCAGGATCTGGTAGGGGTGTGGTGCGCCGAGCAGTCGGTGGATGCCTGGCCGCTGGAGTTCGACCCCGACGCACAGGTGCGGGGTGAGCGGCTTCTGATCGGCGGCGAGCCGAGCGAGTTCTGTCTGGAGTGGGCAGTTGCCGCCAAGGACGTGGTGTCCGAGGTGCACGAGAGCGCCCTGGTGAAGCACATCAAGGACACCGCTGCCCTGCTGGGGCGGCCGGAGCTGTATGCGCGGTGGCGGCTGTTCGTCACCTCGCACGCGGTGCTGGGGCCGGATGCGTTTTTGGCGGCGAAGAATGCGGTGCTGGATGTGCCGCAGTGGGCGACCTGGATGGAAGAGTCGTACGGGCCGGTACCGGTGGAGCTGGCGGTGAGCGGGCGCGTGGCGGTATGCGGAGGGTGCGAGCAGTGGATCGTTCCGCGGGCGGACGGCTTGGTGCGGTGCCGGGTATGGCGGTGCGGGCAGCGGCACGATCTTCCCGGGCCGGTCTGGGTGGAGGCGGAGGGGGCCCGGCGGCTGGAGCCGGAGCTTGTGCGGTTCGTGGCCCTGCCGGGACATCCGGAGCTGGATCTGGCACAGCGGCTGGCCGCACGAGGAGCGCGGGTGGTGCTGTACCCGAAGCTGGACTCGCTGGACCTGGTGGCGTTGTGGCCGGACGGCTACAGCGTCGGGGTGGATGTGAAGGATTGGCACAGTCCTTATCTGCTGGCCAGACGCATCAAGACGTTCCCCCGCTGGGGGGCGGGTGATCCGTACGCCTACCGCAAGGGGTATCTGGTCGTTCCACACGATCGGCTGCGCAGCAACCGCAGTTACCTGAAGATTCTTGAGCGGCACAGTGCGGCGCTGCGGGCGCAGCCGGAGATCGAGGTGGTCTCCGACCGGGCGCTGGTCGCCTCGTGCCCGGACGTGGGCCCTGTGGGGGAGGTTGTCTGTGGCGCGTGACCGGAGCGGCTGGTACGAGGGGCTGGGGCATCAGCTGCGTCGGACGGCCAAGAGCCGCGGCCTGGGGCGTGTGGATGTGCGGCTGGTGGCGTCGGTGGAACTGGGGCTGTCCGCGCTTGAGGCGTGGGCTGCGGGTGCGGCCGCGGCGGATGCCTGGGCGTTGATGGGCGGTTACGACTTCCGTACGCGCCGACAGCGTGCGGTGGCTATGACGTCGTCACTGCGGTGGCTGGTGGGCGAGCTGAAGAGCAAGCATGCGTGGAACAAGAGGCTGGAGGCGTACCAGGCGCTGCCGGAGATGTTGCGCCTGTTCGACGTGAAGGACCCGCAGCAGCCCCCGGAGCGGCGGGTGTCGGTGTCGGTGGCCTCCCAGCGCAGCCAGGTGTACGCACAGGCGCTGGCCGTGCTGCCGCAGCATCGTCTGCGGCGAGTGCGCCTGGCACAGGAGGGTGTGCGATACCGCATGGCGCGGGGGGATGCCGGTGTGGTCATCCCGGAGGGGATGGTGCCGCAGCCGGCACAGCGCCATCGTGCTGGCAGGCGGCGCAAGCCGGTGACGTTGCGCTGGTCGGCACTGACCGCGACGGCCGATCGCATGGATGCGGTGGACGCGCAGCTGGGTGAGCAGCGCAACTGGCGCCGCCGGATCGATGACCTGTATCTGCTGGTGCGGCAGCAGGACGGCCGGATGCGCGCGTCGAAGAGACTGCCGCTTCAGGATGTGGTGCACGTGGTGGGCATGCCGGCCGTCGGCAAGACCACCCTGATCACCGTCGCGGCCGTGTGGGCAGGCGCCGAGCCGCAGCGGCGGCACACCCTGACGGTGGTCCTCGGGGATGTCGTGGCTGTTTTGGACATGGTCACCGCGCTGTGCCGGTACGGGGTGCGTGCGGCGCCGATCCTGGGAGCGGCCAACCGGGGCCGGCACCTGCAGCAGGTGCACCGTCCCGTGGACGTGCATGCGCGGGGTCTGGCGTTGCTGGAGGATCCGCGGCTGCGGTGGATCTCCACCTCGTGTGTGTTGCAGGGCGTGGCCGAGCTGACCGAGCCGCTGGCGCTGAAGGACGCGCCCTGCTCGCACCGGCTGCGGCCGTGGAGCAGCGAAGGGACGGACAGGCAGCAGCGGGAGCCCGCTGTGGGATGCTCGCTGCTGCCGGTGTGCGGGCGGCACGAGGCGGCGCGGGAGCTGGTGGACGCCACCGTGTGGGTGGCCACGCCCGCCAGCCTGATGCATTGCCGGGTGCCCGAGCAGCTGTCGCAGCACGACATGCGGTATCTGGAGCTGGCCTGGCAGCGCAGCGATGCCTTCGTGGTGGACGAGGCCGACCGGGTGCAGATCCAGTGGGACCAGGCGTTCAGTCCCTCGCAGTCGCTGGCCGGCCCGGGTGAGGATGCCTGGCTGGATGAGGTGCGGCCGTTGTTCGAGCGGCACATGCGGCATACCCGCGGTCAGCACCTGTTCAGCGAGCCGGTGCGGGACTGGTCCGTCGACATCAGCACGGCCGGTCTGCTGGTGACCCATCTGCGCAGTCTGCTGGCGGAGCACGCCCATGTGCGCGAGTGGCTGAGCCAGGGCTACTTCAACGAGTTGCGGCTGGCGATGCGGCTGGCGAGCGAGATTGCCCGCCGACCGCGTCCCTTGGCGGAGGGTGAGGCGAAGCGGCGCGGGCAGCCGGCCATGTGGGACTCGGACGAGGAGTGCCGCAAGCGCTGGATGAACGTCTTCGTGGAGTGGCTGGATGCTCCCGCCGGACGCTACCTGGGGGCGGATGCCTCCTGCGCGTTCCTGCGTGATCTGACGGCGCGCGGGTATCAGCCACCGGGCCTGGTCACGCAGGACTTGGTGGAGTGGTTGCGCGGGCAGGACGACGTGGTGCTGAGCGGGGACCAGGCGCTGGAGCGGCTGGCGGTGCGGTTCCAGGTCACCATGATCGTCGCGTTGCTCGCCGAGAAGCTCGCTCTGCTGACCCGTGCCTGCTGGGAAGTGGAGATGGAGACCGGGCTGGAGGCGATGGGCTCCAGCCTCGTGCACCGCCCGCCGGCGGAGTACCTGCCGCTGGTGCCGGAATCGCCCATGGGCAACCTGCTGGGCTTCCAGTACCGCGAGAGTGAGGGCGCGGCGGAGCAGATCGGCACCCTGTCGTTCTTCCGCTGCTCGGGCATCGGCCGCTGGCTGCTGCTCAACCTGCCGCACCTATACCGGGAAACACACAGCGGGGCGGGCGGTGACGCAGATGCGGGGCCGGCGTGCCTACTGCTGTCGGCGACCAGCTGGGCTGGGAACTCGCCACGCTACGACGTGCAGGTGCCCGTCGCGGGCATCCTGGCCTCCCGCACCGGTGACAAGGTGCCCCTGCATGAGCGGATCGTGCTGGACTATCTGCCGGTCAAGGCGCAGGCCTCCAGCGGAGCCGCGTACATGGTGCGAGTGTCGGGCCAGCAGGGCCCGGAGCGGATGGAGGCGCTCAGGGAACTGCTGGCCGGGCTGTGCGGCAGACGGCTCGGGCTGCGCGGGCCGCGCAAGAGCCGGCTGGAGGAGATCCGCGACAGCCTGCCCGAGGGGCGCCAGCGTGTCCTGTTGCTGGTGGGCAGCTACCGGGAGGCCGAGGAAGTGCTGCGGCATCTGATCAGGATGCGGCCCGAATGGGCCGATCAGATCCTGCAGATGGTGCCCGACGACGACTCCGGCAGCCATCACTGGAGCGGGCAGACCATCGCCCGCGGCAACGTACACGCGATGGCCAAGCAGCAGGACGCCTGGATCCTCATCGCGCCTCAGCTGGCCATCGAGCGCGGGCACAACATCCTCAACGACGACCACGTCGCCGCGCTGGGAGCCGCGTTCTATCTGGTCCGTCCCCACTTGCATCCCGAAGACCTCAGCTATCACGTGCAGACGATGAACCGGTGGGCTGTGCAGGAGATCCGCGGCGGCGTGCCGTCGGCCGGCCCCGAGACGGCGCTGGGCGAGCGGGCGGGGATGTTCCGCGAGCTGGCCCGCCGCACCTGGCTCGACCTGCTGGAGGCGTCCTTGCGGTATGCGCTGACCGATGTCGGCTCGGCACAGCGGCGTGCCATGGACTGGACGAACATCGCTCCGCTGAACCAGATCATCGGCCGGATGCTGCGCGGCGGCGCCACGGCGCGTGTGTACTTCTGCGATGCCGCCTTCGACCCCACCCGCGACGACAGCACGCTGGTAGGCATGCTCGACGCCCTCGATGAAGCCCTCGACGGGCCGTACGGGCAAGTCGCCGGACCGCTGTACCGGCCCCTTCGTCAATCCCTGCACACCCTGGTGAGGCAACACCGTGCGCTATGATTTCTTACAGCCCCTCTCCTTTCGTCTGAAGTCCTTCGCCGGCCATGCGCTGGCGCAGTACTGGACGTGTGAGTTCCCGGCGGCCTGGGCGCGGCCGCTGCGTGAGCAGATCTTCAAGCCCACCACGGCCGAGGGTGAGGCGGAGGAGGAAGTGCGGGCCATTCCGCTGTGGGCTGTCAACAGTGCGATCGCCGCACTGATGCCGCAGGTCCTCACCCATGATGCCCGCGCGCGGCGAGGCGAGATGTGGCTGGCCTGGTCGGCGGCCGCGGGCGGGAAAACTCCGGACCGCACCCAGTTGGTGGAGTTCGTCAAGGGCGGCCTGATGGCCGCCGCGATGCACCGCAACCAGCTGGCCGAGCGGCGCTCGCGCCGGCAGGTCATCGACATCACCGCGCTGGCCCGCATCCTGGACGACTTCCGCGGCGAGGACCTCCATTTCACCCGCAAGACCCTGAACGTCGGGCTGGGTGATGAGCCGGAGAGTTCCGACTACACGCTGGTGCCGCACGCGCTGGCCGCGCACCTGTGCACGAGTGGTTGGAAGGTCGTCCACGGCAAGGCCGGCGCACCGGATGCCGGCATGGCTGCGGACGAGGTAGGCGGTGACCTCCAGGCGGCTGAACAGGAGGACGAGGAGGCTGAGTCCGAGGCAGTGGCCGAGGCGGTGCACACGTCGTCGTGGCGGCGGACGGCTGCCCGTGACGGGGCGGAGCTGGTGTCCTGGCCGCCGCATGTGTACGAGAGTTCGAACGGTGTGCGTTACCCGTGGTCCTACACGTTGCGGCTGTCGGTGCAAACCAGGGGCTTGGAGACGGCGGCGCAGCCGCGGCTGCACGTGCGGGTCGGGATGCGCCGGTGGGCCCGGTACAACGTCTTCGATCCGAAGCGGAACATCGGCGTGCATCTTTTGTCCCCCTCCCCCTGGTCGGATACCAGCAGCCCGTTCGGGCTCGCTTCCATGGCCTGGCATCCCGGCCCGGCCGGAAAGAAGCAGGGCTTCATGGGGTGGGCCGACGACTTGGTGCCCACACTGTCGCGTCTGGGTTCCTTCCCGTTTCTGCCCGTTCCCGCTGAGGTGGCCCGTGACCCGCTGGCCTTCCTCGAGCCAGGGCCTGACGGTGAGGGCCGCCCCAGGCCTCCCGTCGCGGGTGTCCCCTACCGGCCCGGGCTGGGAAAAAACACCGGGCACGCGGTCGGCGACGGTATCTCCGCCAAGGACAAGTGGCGCATCTTCAGCCAGCTGGTGCCCGCCCTGGCAGACTTCGCGGAGGTGGACGCTCCGTGTGAACGCGTCCCGATCCCGTCCCGCACGCGGCCCGCTGCCGCGGATCTGCTGCGCATCGACCGGAGCGCGCTGGCCGGGGCTGCAGGGTCGCGGATCGAGATCGTGCTGTGGTGCGACACCACCACCATGCGCGACGAGGCACTGAACGCGGTGGTGTTCGCGCTGGATCTGCCGGTGGACGTGGCCGGCCAGCCCGAACGGGTGCAGGCCTGGCGGCAGCGGTTCACCACCGCAGAACTCGAGGTGCTGCTGCGCGTTGAGCCGGTGGGCGAGATCGCCGACGACCTGGAGCTGGATGCGGACATCAAGCGCCGCAACGACCGTCTCAAGGCTGCCGGTGTCAGCCGCCAGCAGCAGGTCAGCCGCGGCCTCGGGCATCCCGAGGCTGGAACGACGGCCCGCTTCGTCCTGGTGGAGATGCGCGGCGCCGACGGTTTCGCATCCGTGGACCACGACCCGAAGATGGTGGTCCGGGCCGGGGCGGCGCTGTGTGAGGCCGTTACCCAGAACCTGCTGCCGCCCTCCGCGAGCGAGGAGACGGAGGACGGCCCCGACGACGACGCAGAGCAGAAGGAGAAGGAGTCGGCGAGCAGCCGGAGGGAGCGCACCCGCAGGGCGGTCAGTGACTTGCTGATCCGGCAGACAGGCTTGGTCAGGCCGCCGGCCCAGCAAGGCACCAAGGCCCACGAGTTGACCGACGTGGCCTGCCTGGGCCTGTGGGTGGTGCGCCGCACCGGCGACTTCAAGGCCGTCATGCCGCTGGCTGTGGCCACCGTTCCCGATCGGCCCCACGCCCTGGTACGTCTACCCTACTCCGGCTGGCTTCCCTATCACCGGGCGGCCATCCAGCTGGCCGGCTGGCACCGGCCGCGTACCTTCGACAAGCCGGAGGTGCAGGACTTCTTCGCCGACTGTGTGGCCGAGTCCTGTGACGGCGGCGATCTCGCCTTGTTCACCCTGGCCCAGAACATCCGCTCGCTGTGCCCGGCGCTGACCAATCCGCACCTGGCCGCCGACCGGCTCGCCTTCCATCCCGACCGGCCGCTGGCGGCAGACGACTGCAAGGGGCTGCGGCACATCCGGCTGCGGACCAACGTCCGTGACGAGACCGCCCAGCACTTCGCGTTCGGCAAGGGCGGGCCGGACGTGCAGGCGGGTGTGGGCGCAGGGCTGTGGGCAAGCAAGGACAACGACCGGTTGTTCTTCGCCACCGCCGACAAGCCCTCCACCGCCGGGCCGGGCAGTCCGAGCGGCTCCCGGCTCGAGCCGCACTGGGGCAAGGTCAGCAAGGACAAGGAAGGCTGGAAGCGCGACACCTTGAAGGACGTGTGGAATCCGCAGCTGCTGGAACTGCTCGTGGCGGTCAAGCAAAGCGACGACTCGCCCGCGGCGTGGGCGGCGCTGGCGCACCAGAGGCGCTTCGCGGCCGCGCACTTCGCCGACCCTTTGATGCTGCCCATCGAACTGCACCTGGCCCACAAGCTCGGCAGCGTGCTGCTGCCCTCCCACCAGCTCGAGCCGATCCAGCAGTCGGAATCCTCGTGACGCCGCCGCCTGCACCCCCTGCACCCCCCGGCGGGCTGTCGGGCGGTGCAGGCGGCCTTGCCAAGGGCCTGAATACGCGTCAGCAGATCTATCTCGAGGTGCTGTACGCGATCGACCGGGACAACGAGGAGGCCCAGAGGCGGCGTTGGCACGCCACCCGGGAGAGGCAGCCGGCCGAGCAGTGGCGGTGGATCACCTACGGCGTCGATCACCCGGCTGCCGAAGCCACGCCGGTCCAGCAGCAGCTGGGCCAGCGTGAAGTGCTCGATGCGGGCGCCGGTGCCACGCTGGCCGCTCTGCAGCGCAGGGGGCTGATCGAGCTCAGGCGGGTGGCGCAGGACTCACCCGGCGGCCCGGTCTGGCATACCCAGGTCCGCCTCACCCGCAACGGGCGGGCCGCCGGGCGGGCCCTGAGAGAGCCGTCCGACGAGCCGGCTCCCGACCGGTCGCTGCTGCCCGAGTGGCTGCAGGCGGCACTCGAAGCCGTCGCCTCCGCCCCCGAGCAGACCATCGCGAAGATCGACATCGGGCGGGTGGCGGCCCGCCGGCTCGGCCCGCACGGGCACGGCTACCTCGAGGACGCCAGTGCCTGGCAGTACCGTCTCACCCCGGCCGGGCTGGCGTACCTGGCCATGGCGCGGCAACGCTCCTGTGATCCCTCTTCCCCGGAGGAGAGCTGATGGGGGCCTTTCGCGCCGATCGGCGCATCGTGGCTGAGCGGCTGACCGAGATGGTTGGCTACCGGGCGGGACTGGCCATCGCAGAGACCGACATCCTGGACTGTCTGCAACGCCACGGCTATGCGCACTTGTATCCACCGGGCGAGGCTGGCGTGCGGATGCGCAGCGAGGCCTTTGAGATCATGAATCGCTGCGTTGCGGACTCGTTCGTCCAGCCTGGTGCGCTGCAGGCCATGCGGCCCATCCAGTACCTCCTGCGGGATCGGCTGCATGATAAAAAGTTGGTCTGGCAGGCTCTCGGTTTCATCGATGCGGTGCTCGAGTCGGTCCCGCCGCACCAGTTGGAGTCGCTGGATGTTCTGCAAGAACGCGGTGCTCAGCTCCTGGTGACGTCGATGGAGGTTCACTCGCCGGCTACGCGCGCGCTGCTACGGGACACAGCCCGTAGCCTGCATGGGGACGTGCTGGCTGATGCGGTCGACCTGGTGTTCCGCGAGGAGGACTTCAAGAATGCCTCCGACCCGTGGCGACAATGGGTTCGTACTGTCGAATGGAACGATGTCCTGGATCTGGCTGACTTGTTCACTTCCGACTCGGTGACCGCGTCCTACGGGCAGTTTTTCGATCAGCGGTTCGTGACCTATCTGGCCAGCCGGTATGAGGATCTGGCGGCTATTCACTGGCGGAAGTTCGAAGCGCTGGTGGCGGAGTACTTCCACAGGGCAGGTTTCGAGGTCGAACTCGGTCCGGGTCGCAACGACAACGGGGTGGACATCAGGGTCTGGGAGTCAGGCACCGCGGGCGGGGGGCAGAACCCACCGCTGATGATCGTGCAGTGCAAGCGGGAACGGCGCAAGATCAGCAAGGTGGTGGTCAAGGCCCTGGCCGCCGATGTCGCCTGGGAGCATGCCCGTACGGGCATGCTCGTGGCCACCGTCGACTGGTCGCCCGGCGCCCGGGAGGTGGTACGGACGCGCAACTACCCCGTCCAGGAGGTGAACGGCGAGGCGGTGCACTCTTGGTTGACCGCCATGCGCAGCAACGACACCGGGCTGTGGCTGCCTGGGTGACGGGGTCGGCGGGCTGATTGCGGCTGTGCGGCACGGCCTGGACCCGGCAGGGCTGAGCTTGGCCGGGATGCATCTCCCTATTCGTCGGCGGCGTCGAGGCGCAGCTCGTGCGGCGTGCTGCTCGTCTCACCGGTACCGAGGGCGGAGGTTGCCGTCCGGTTGTAGGGCAGGTCCAGCACGGGGAGCACGTAAGAGGCCAGCGCGGGCGCGGCGCGCTCAACGCATGTCACGGCGATGGCAAGAGCCTGACGATGCTCCAGAGAGAACAGGTGATCGAATGCAGGGGCTCGCCAGGCGTCTGCGCCGAGCAGAGCATCGAAGACCGCAAGGTCGATGGTCTGAGGCAGGTGGCGGGCGATGGGACTTCTGCGTCGCAGACGTTCGGACAGGTCCATGAACGTCACCAGCCAGGCAGGGGTCTGGGAGATCGCTGACCGCACCGAGGGAACAGGACGTTCGATCGCAGCAGCTCCGGACGTCCGATACGCCCGGTGAAGCGCAGCCAGCTCCTGACGCAGAAGCGTGTCTGCCATCTCCGCCACGCGCAGAAGCTGGCGGTCGTGGGGATCTCCTGTGCCCAGGCCCTGCTCGATCTCCTGCCTGGTGCCCTCGGACCCGACGGTATCGATCCGGCCCCCGGCGCGCAGGGCTGCCGCGAGGAGGGCCTGGAGGGCGTGGCCGGCCAGAAGCGGGGCAAGAGGGGCGGGTAGAACGGTGCCGCTCCTCAAGAGCTCATCGAGTGTGATCAGGGCCCCGAGTGTGCGGTGGGGAGCGGCCAGGAGAGCGTCGTGGCGGAGGAAGGCGACGAGACCGGACGGGAGGTCGCCGATCTTCTTCAGCTGCCGGTCCGCCTCGGCGCTCTGTTCCTTGAAAGGCGTGTCGCCGATGACACCGAAGTGCTCGGGCAGGTGCTGCAGTACCTGCTCGCGTCGGGTCAGCTCGGCCGTGCCGATGAGGTCGACCTCAATGCGGCGGGCGACATCCCGGCCCGCTTCGGTGACGGTCTCCCGCACGAGTGTGGCGCGGTCCGCGGCGAGGAGCTCCTGGAGTCCTCGCAGCCACAGCAGGCGGTCCTGCTCGCCGCTTTGTCCTCGGGTGGACTTGCACTCGCTGATGCCGATGTGGGGGCGCAGGCGGGCATCGAAGTCGATGGAGAGAACGTCGACGTCGGTCACGGTGCGGGTGCGTCCGGCAACCAGGTGGGCGACGGGGTGGCGTACGCGCACGAGAGAGCCCTCGGCGAACTCGGCGCGGGCGAACCGGCGTTCCAAGAGGTCACCTTTCAAAGCCCCGGCCTTACCGGTCATAGCGGCGTCGTCCCATTTCCTGTCGGAGCGCGGCGAGGATGTCCTGTGATGCGCTGGGGCTGGGGATGGCTTCCTTGGAGGGCTGGACGAGGCGGCGAGCCCTCTCGATCTCGGGCTGGAGGTAGCTGCGCTGGCCGCGCAGTCCGCCTGATGCCGTACCGCTGGAGCCGGTGTTCTCCAGGTAGGTGACGGCCTGTTCGGCGACGTCCGCCTGGAGCAGGACGAACTTGTAGTAGCTGTAGGCGGGCTCGACCCGGACGATGCCTGCGGTCTCAAGCATGGAGTAGTCGGTACTGATGTTGGACGCGTCACCGGCCTCGCCCTCTCGGATCAGTTTCCTCAGGAAGGCGGTGGGGGCGAAGAGCTGGTTGCTCGCATAGCGGTTGGCGAACATCATGGAGCCGATGAGCTGGCGGACGTTGCCGGAGGGGTCTGCCCCGGTGGGTGCGTCGAAGGCGGAGCGTCCCATGTGGGGTGAGAACAGAAAGGACCGTTCCTGGCCCAAGGCGGTGGTCACCAACGAGCGCAGCAGCAGCCCCTGGGAGACGGCAAAGTCGATCCACTTCCTGTCTGCCGAGGTCACCTCGTCCTCCGGGAGCCCGGCGGTCGCGGACACCTCCTCCAGCAGGCCGCTGAGAGCCGCACGTACGGCACCGTTCTCCGCCTGGATGGCTGCGTGGGAGTGGTCCTTGTCGACTGCCCATACATTCGGGTTGAAGAGCACCTCGTCCCCGTCGGCGCTGCGCTGGAGTGCGCACAGATGCAGGGACTGCAGGTCCTCGATGGCGCGGCGGGCGAGGTCCTCGGGGCCCAGCGGGGCGCACGTCTCCAGGGCAGTGTCGAGAGTGATGGGCATAAGCGTTGTCTGCCGCAGGACCTCCATGGCCATCCGCTCCAGCGGCTCGGGCATGGCGATCCCCAGGATGGCGTCGGCCTGGACAAACAGCTCCGGCAGCGGTGGGATGCGTTCAGACACAGCCTGGACAACACGGTCGGAGTCGCGTTCGAGGTCGATGAGGCCAAGGGTCTCAAGTGCCGGCAGGAGCTCTCTTTGCGTCTCCCGCTTGGGGATGCCAGCGTCCAGCCCGAGCGCAGCAATCCGGTCCGGGGAGCTCACTCCGCTGCCGCGGACCCGGATAGCCAACTCGATGATCTTCCCCGCGAACTCGAGCTGCCCCAGGTCCGCTTTCGGCTGGCTGGCCCCGTAGGCGCTCAGGTGACGCGAAAGGCCCAGCACGATCTCAGCCGTCGTCAGCACCCAGTCTCCGCTTTGTCGTCTTCCGTCATATGCCGTGACAGGTTGTCAGGGAACAGTCTAAAGCCACGCCATGGAGGCGAAGCATTCACAAGCACCGGAGCCTGCTGCGCCGCACGACCTGCCCGGAAGGCTAACTCCGCACGCGACCACTGCCCGCCGCAGGAGCCGCACACCCCTCAACCAGTGCCCGCAGCTTGGGCGTCAGGTCAGGGTGGTCGCCACGGGATGCGGACTGCAGCAGTTCGGCGCAGACCACCAGGAGAGCCGCGCGGCCAGCGGTGCTGGTCAGGGGCGAGACCCACTCGTGGTGAATGCGTGTGGCCGTGCCGGGGGCGAGTTGGGCGTAGGCGTAAAACATAGCCATGTCGTAACCGCGGGGCGCCAGGCCCCAGCCCTCCCAATCGAGCAGGGTGGCGCCGTGGGTGAGGTTGGCGGCATGGAAGTCGCCGTGCGCGCATTCCCAGTGCTGGATATGAGGTGCCGGTTGGCCGGTGTACTCGGGGACGGCGCGGGAGATCCATTCCTGTCGTACGGCCGTGCGGTCGGTGAGGACCGTGGCGATGGTCGACAAAGTCTTGCGGATCGTAGTGAACCACGCGTCGGTCAGGTCGAGTTCGTGGCGCAGGACTGGGTCTCGGGACAGTACGGGTTCGTCGACGTATGCGGTCAGCTCGGCGCGGTAGGCGTATCCGTCGTCGGTGTGGTCGTGCAGTGCGTGGAGTGCGGGTTTACGGACGGCGGGGAAGGCGGCGTGGGCTCGCTCAGTGCCCTCCCAGAGCTTCCCTCCTGCCTTCTGTTCGGGCATGGACAGCAGGCGCAGCCAGCATGCGCCATGCTCGGGATGGTCGGCGCGGCGGCTGAGGGTGCGGCCGTGCCAGCCCCAGACCTGCGGACCGTGGACAGCGGCGCCGAGCGCGTTGGCCGCGTGTGCGAACGCGGCCGGCATGCGCTTGGCGTCGTCGTCAGAGGGGGGCGGCGAGTACATCGAGGACCATCCTGAGCGTGGAGGGAGGGATGACGGGTGCGCCGGCCACGGCGAGCGCGTCATCCCAGTGTGCCGTCCGGCCGGTGGCCAGGAGCACCTTTCCGACGCCCGGGCATGAGGCGGCGGCCGCCAGGCACGCGGCGGCCACGCTGGCGCCCTCTTTGAGGAGGGCAGCGATCTCGGAGGTGGCCAGGGTGAGGAGTTCCCCGCCGTGCAGCGGGGCGGAGGCGTGGACCTCCCATCCGCGGTCAGCCGCCTGGGTGATCGGCCCGTGGCCGCCCAGGGCCTCACCCAGGTGGGTGTCCATGACCAGGCTGACGGGCAGCTGAAGGACACGCAGGTGGTGTTCAGGGGTTCCGGCCGCCTCGCGGGCCAGTCGGTCCAGCAGCGGCACGGTGAACGCGTCCTGGGCGAAGCCGCTCCACGTGGCCACGCCGTAGGCGGCCACCTCTTGGGCGTACGCGGCTTCTTCGAGGACGGCGAACGCCGCACGCAGCTCCCCGGCCAGGTCGTGACGGTCGCCCTGGTAGCGCTCGGGGTTGTGCAGGAACACCGCATCCAGCCGGTCGCGGCCCAGCTCGGTGCGGCTGCGGGCGGTCTGCCAGCGGACGAAGCCGGGAGCCATGCTGTGCCGGACCTTCGCTGTGGGGATGACGCCGGCGGTGCAGGCGGCGTGCGCGGCCGCCTCGGTGAGGAATCCGGCCTTCGTTGCGATGTGCAGCTGGGGGTGGTCGGCGAGGACGGGGGCCAGCAGCCGGTGGGCCCGGCCCTGGCAGTAGTTGGGGGCGGTGTCGATCCAGCCGGACGGGCAGCTGGCCGCTCGCCGGGCGGCGGTGGCCAGCTCGTCACCGGGAATCCGGTAGGTGCCCAGCGCCAGGGAGGCAGTCACGAATCTCCCCCGGCATGGACGGTCGCCATCTGCGCCGCGACCAGCTCGGTGACGAGGGCGGCCGCATCGGACACGGGCACGCCTGCCACCTCGGCGAGGTCGCCGAGCTGGTGCCACCCGGCCTGAAGGAGCCGGTGAAACAGGGGCGCGGCCGCGGCCGCGGCGTCGACCTCCTGACCGGCGCCCTGGATGCGCACCAGGTCCTCGCCGTCCACGGTGACCGCGGTGGCCCGGGCCCGGCCGGTCGTCAGCCGCACCCGCAGACCCGCATCGGCGGGAACGGTGGCCAGGTGGGGCAGGGACGGCCGCAGGCGGCCTACGTCCGCTGCGTCCTGGGCCGCGGCGTACCGGTCGAGCAGGTGCGGGTCCTCAAGTGCGGTGGCGACCTCCTTGCCGAGCAGGGCAAGGAACTGGGCCTGTGCCGCTTGCCCGGCGTGCAGGGGAAGGTCAACGCGGAAGGTTTCGGAAGCGAGGAGTTCGTCGGCGAGCCAGTCCAGCAGTCGGCTGCCGGTGTGCGGCGGGGTGATGCCGCACGTCAAGTGCAGGGAGTGCGTGTCCTGGTCTGCGGTGACGGCGTGCCACCAGCCGCGCGGCAGATACAGCGCGTCGCCCGGCCGCATGACCAGTTCGGCGACCGGATCGTCGGGCGGTGGCTCGGGGTCGGCGACATCCCGGTGCAGCGGCATGTGGCGGGTGGGCCCGAACAGGCGCCACCGCTTGGCGCCCTCTACTTGCACCACAAGGACGTCGTGGTCGTCCCAGTGGGTGCCGAACCCTTCCGTGGCCGTCCAGGAGGCGTAGAGGTTGACCTGTACGGGCGCCCGCAGCCAGCCTTCCAGTTCGGCGGCGAGGTCGCCGATCGGTTCGTGCAGGTGGTCAATCTGGTCGATGACGAGGGAGGCGCCCTCGGCGAGCCGCTGGTGCAGCTCGGCCGGGTGTACGCGCTGCCACACCGTGGAGCGGCGGGTGGTGACGGCCGTCGTGTACCGGTGCGGGGGAAGCATGTCGCCGTCGCGGGCGAGGCGCAGGCGGGGTGGCTGGAGCCGGTGCTGGGCCACGATGTCGTTGACGACATCGAAGGAGAACAGGGCGCCGAGTTCGGCCCTCGATAGGGCGCCGGGAACGTGTCGGTAGTCGCGGTGCAGCGTCTGGCCCAGGAAGTCGTCCTGGCCCAGACGCTCCGCGATGCGCAGTCGCGTCATCGCCGGCTCGGCCCGTCAGTCGTTGCCGTCGGACCGGCCGGTGCCGCCGCCGTCGGACGGGGTCGCTCCGCGGCCGCGGGCTGCGGCGATGGCCCGCCGGCCGCGGATCAGACCGGCGGACTCCCCCGCTGCGGCGGGGGTCGAGCTGGTGTTCGTCGGCATGGTGCTGCCCTCCTGGATGTCGGGGAAGCGGCTGGGAAAGTGGCCGCTCCACCACCTTTGCCGGTCGGCTGACGGCCCGTCATTGCTCAACTGCGAGCCGGGTATTGCCCGTTACGGACAATGTTCGCCATGTGCCCGGAGCGCAGCCGAGCGGATACCGTGAGCACGGCATGGCCCACTCGTCCGTGCCCGCCCCGGGGGGATCGCATGGCCACCGTCACCCGCGCCCGCCGAGCCGCCATCCAGCGTGCCGCGCAGCGCATCAGGATGCGCTGCCAGCGCGAGCATCACACTGTCGAGCGGACCGTCACCGAGATCCGCACCGCGCTGGTGGAGGTCACCGCTTTGGAAGCCTGGCGTCTGGCGCTGGGCTGGTCACGCGCGGACGCTATCGAGCAGGTCGCCGCGCTCTACGTCGACGCAGGGCTTCGGCCACGCGGCCTGACGGACGCGATGCTGTGCCGCTGGGAGCACGACGCGGGCCGGTGGCCGGACGACGAGTACACCGTGATGCTGTGCCGTGCCTACGGCGCCCGTCCTGAGCAACTTGGGCTGGACCGCTACGGGTGGGCATCCGGGCCGGGCATGTTCCGGTACGGTCGAGTTCACACCGCCGCCGACGACGGGCACGGCCCGCACGAACAGGAGCCGATGCGGATGACCACGGACGCGGGACTGCCAGCGGTACGCGAGAGCCTGCACCTGGCTCTCCTGGCCAGCCCCGAAGGCAGTCCGCTTGTCGTCGATCTGGCCGAAGCGGCCGTCGAGCACTACGCGCTGAACTACAGCAAGCATCCCCCGCACGTGCTGTTCGAGCAGGTCCGCGACGTCCGCAAGCTCCTGACACCCGCGCTGAAATCCGGTCCGGCCACCGAGGACGTGCGGCGGCAAGTGGGATGGCTATCCGCCCTCCTGGGCAACCTCGCCTACCACCTGGACGACGTCAGCGGCGCCCGCGTCCACCTCGACACCGCCGCAGCGCACGGGGCGCGGACGGGCGACCGCAGGCTTGAGGCATGGGCGTGGGGCGCACAGAGCATGGTCACCCGTACTTCTGGGCGCGTGGAGGCAGCCGTCGAGCACGCCGAACGCGGAGCCGCCGCTGCTGCACCCGGGCGCGTCCGGGCGCAGCTGCATGCGTGGGCGCTGCTGCCCGCCTTCGCAGCCGCCGGCCGCGGTGACGACGCCGACCACGCCCTCGCCACGGCAATGAACGAACTCGACACCGCTGACGAGCCCGAGGCGCCGGGCCGGTTCGGCTTCGACGCTGCCGAACTCGCCCTGCACCAGGCAGAGGCCTACCTGGCGCTCGGCCGGCCCAACGACGCCCGCGCCTGTGCGGAATCCTCGCTCGCCGCATGCCCGAGCGGCACCCCCGGCTGGGCCGCAGCTTCCCTCGTCCTGGCCCAGGCCGAGACTTCCGGCACTGCCCGGGACGCGGCCCAGCGGGCGCACGACGTCCTCGACCGCGTCCCCGCCGCCCGGCTCCGCTCCACCGCCCGCGCCCGGCTCTCCCGCCTGACCGGCATGCTCACCAGCCATACCGGCGCAGACGCGAGCGCCCTGGCCGAACGGCTACGGACGCTTCCCCCACCTATCGACGCCCACGGGCAGGCTCTCACCAGCTGACGTGGACCAAAGCGTGCACACAACACCGCGACCGGGCCCGTAACTGCGTTTTGGGTTACGCCAGTTGGGCAGAGTTGCTGTTCTCGCGGATTCTGGCTGCGGGGATGGCCGACGGCAGGGACAGATGAGGTTCAGGAGAGCTGTGCGGGTTTACGGGGTGGGGGAAGCACGGGCAGCAGCTCCCACAACGGCCGCGAACCGGCAGCCCAGGAACCGAGCAGCTGGCGGTCGACGAGGTGCAGCCGCTGCTGCCGGGCAAAGACGCGGCCGGGTTGGGTGATCCTGCCGTTCGTCACCATCACCACGACATCCGCCTTGTGGACCGGGCGTCCCGTTCCGTTGAGGACCTGCAGCTCCGGGGTGCCCACAGCGGCGCCTCGCTCACCGTGTCGGCGATGCTTGCACTGGATCACCCAGCGCCGGCCCTGCGGGTCGGTCGCCTTCACATCTGCTCCCAGATCGCCCTGCCCGCCGACCTGGACGGCGTCGGTGCAGCCGTCCCGGTTCATCAGGTCGCGGATGGCGTATTCGAACTGGCGGTGGCCCAGCGCGTCCAGCTGGGCCAGCCCGTAGCGCAGGGCCCGCGCTCTGGCACGCGCCCACTGCACGCGCTGGGTCCGCTCCTGCCACCACCCGATGCCGCCCAGAACGGCGACGACGGCGACGATGAGCAGCAGCCACCAGTGCGCGAGCAGCCAGTTGACGACCATCACCACCAGGCCGGCCGCTGCGATCGCGACCACGGCCAGGACGGTGACGGGTAGGTCCTGCTGGCTGCGTCGGCGGCCGGGCCGCGGGGTCGCCTGTCGCCTGGCCGGTGGACGCCGGGTCATCGCCCACCTCCCAGGGCAGAGAGGTCGATCGGGTACGACACGCTGGGTGTAGGCGCCGCCTTCCGCGGCTCAGGGGTGTCGAACTTGATCGGGTACGACACCGTCGGACGTGGAACAGCTGCCCGTGAGGCGTCGGCGGTGACGTCGTCGAAGCGGACCGGGTAGATCGCCGACGGCGTGGGCGATCCGCTGTCTGTTCCGTTCGCGGTCGAGGTGTTGCCGAGTCCCAGTACGGCCAGGCCGAAGACAGCGAAGATGGTCATCTCCCGGCGGGCGCCCGGCGCCCATCGGGAGTGTCCGCGTACCGGCGTTCCGTCAGAGCGCACGTACGGCCGGACAAATGGCATGTGGTTCCCCCAAGGTGGTCGTGGTTTTTCCCGCAGCACCCCCATGCTGGCGGCGGCCACTGACAGTCGATCAACGGGACGCCCTCAACAGCACTGATTCTGAGGTGAGTTCAGGACAGACGAGGCGTGCTCCTCCCCGGCGGCCCGCACCTGCAGCTGCCGGGCCGTGTACGCACATCCGGTCGGCGGGCGCACCGGCAGTTGACCTCCGTACAAGGCGCTCACGAGGGCATTCAGGCCGGGCGCGGGCTCCGCGAGGCGAACAGGAATGTCTCGTGCAGGGTGGCCGACCTCACGGGCAGACAGTGACGGTTCGAGCCATTTCCGTAAGAAGCTGTGATGGCGGGGAAAATGGGGGCGCGGCACGAGCCGCTCCAGACGAGCGCCCGCGCGTATCTGTGCGGGATCGGCGACATGGCCTATCTCGATGAGGCTCCGTTCGCGGCCCAGGCCATCACCGTGACACCGTTCCGGCCACCGACAGCCCCTATCTGGTCCTCCGGCTGCCGCCTCAGTGCCCTGTGGGTCCTCTCGGCACTCAGCCCGCAGACCGTGGCCGCCCGCCTCCGAGCGCTCGCTGCCGACCACACCGTCCTGCAGTCCGCCGCCTGACCGCGGACGTCTCCCCTCCTCGAAAAGAGGAGACGTACCACTGAACGTCCTCAGTCGCGGACGACTCTGTCATGCACCACCCCGTACGGATATCTGTGCTCAGCCGCTTGTTCGACTCTCCCCGGGCCAGCAGGAAGCGAGATGACGTTGTCCGGGGTGCCAGGGGCCGAAGGCGGCAGTGGGCCCTGCTCATGAATGAGGACGGCGCTGGCGAGCGCCAGGTTGGTCACCATGGCGGAGCTCGTCGAGCTCCGCCTCCTTGTTGGCCAGGCCTTTCCTGAGCCTGGTGACGGTCTCCCGTAGCCGCTATTCAGTCTCCGGGACCTGCTGGGTCTCGACGCGGACATGCTCGTAGAACTCATTCTTCAGGTCCGCATGCTGCTTGAGGAGAGCCATGCGATGGACGCCGCCCCGGCCACGAGAGCGACGACGGTTACACACCCAGCTCTGCCAAGGCAGCCTGCCGCTGCGGGCTGAGGCTGGAGCGGCGGCGGCGCAGGTTGCTCAGCCACTGTCCCAGGCGTACGTGGTCGCCTTCGATCTCTTCGATGTGCCGCTGGGGAACGTTGAGATGGCCCTCCCGCTCACGGAAAGCTCGTGCGGCAGCCAGTCCGCGCTGGAACGCGCGCTCACGTGCCGACAACTGGCTGTCCTCACTGTAAGGAACGGGCGCATCCGGCAGGTCGAGTCCCAGGCCCTTGAGGAGGCGGCACTGCTCGGGGTGCAGGACGTCGGCCCGAGCCTGCTGGGCCGTGAGCCACTCTTGTACCGATGAGGCGGTCGTTTCCCTTTCCGCTTGCTGGCGGGCGGCGTGATAGGCGCGTTGCCAGGTGATCGGCCAGGGCGGGTTCCACCACTGGTCCAGGGAGGTGAGGGCGGCGGTGCGTTCGTCGCTGAGGTGGTCGGCGCGGGTGCGTTGCGTGGCCAGCCAGCGGCCGAGGGGGAAGTCGTCGTGGACATGGTCGATTGGAACCGCGAGGTGGCCGTGGTGGGCAGCGTATGCGGTGGCGTGGGCAAGGCCCCGGTCGAAGGCCTGTTGGCGGGGGTCCCAGATGATGCCGAGGCGTTCGAGTGCCTGGGTGCGAGCCGCATCGAGGCTGCCGGCGGTGTGGAGGTGGCGTTGCCAGGTGAGCCAGCGGCCCAGGGCGTACCCCGTGGAGTCTTCGTAGTTCTGGGGGACGTCGAGGTGGTGGTGGGTGCGGTGGTAGCGACGTGCCGCGGTGAGGCCGCGGCGCCATTCGGCGCTCTTGGGGGCCAGAACCCGTAGGGAGAGGGCGAGGGCGACTTCCTCGGCCTGGGTGGGGCGGTCGAAGTGCAGCCAGGCGTCGGGGTCGTGCGGGGGCATGGTGGGCCGGTGGGTGCGGGGGTCGGCCAGGCGCGCTTCGAGGCGGTCGTCGTGGGCGCGCAGGGCCTGGATGGTATGCCACAGCGGGGTGTAGGCGTCGGCGCCGAGGAGGTCGTCGGGGTCTTCGCCGGGGGTGAGGTAGACGGGGACCACGAGGGTGGCCTTCTTGCGGGCGCCGGGTTGCTGGCGCAGGGCGCGGCCAACGGCCTGGACGGTGTCGACGGGGCTGTTTTTGGGCTCGGCGAAGACGACGGCGTCGATGGCGGGCACGTCGATGCCCTCCCCCAGGACACGGGCGTTGGACAGCACGGAGGGGGCGTGGGGGCCAGTGTGGGCGGCGAACTCGAGCAGGAGGCGGCGGCGGACTTGAGGGGAATGGCTGCCGCTGACCCAGTCCGCCCATAGTCCTTGCGGACGCAGGTCGGCGGAGAGAGTGGCGGCTGTGTCGGCCAGTGTGGTGGCGAAGGCGCGGGCGTCGGCGACGCGGTGGTGGAAGGTCAGGATGCGGCGCAGCTGGTGGTCGTGGATGGCGCGCAGAGCGGCGACCTGGCGGCCTGCCAGGCGTAGTCCGTCGACGCCAGCGCCGGGTCCGGTGGCCAGCCAGTCGCGGAGGTCTTCGTCGGTGACCACGGGGACGAGGATTTGGTAGTCGGCGAGCAGACCGAGGTCGATGGCGTCGGAGAGGGTCAGCCGGTAGGCGACGGGGCCGAAGAGGGTCTCGTCGTCCATAGACGCCACTGCGTCAGTGTCGTCGTCTGGGTTTTCTGCGGGGTCCCAGATGCGGGGGGTGGCGGTCAGGTAGAGGCGGCGGGCGGCGGGGATCTGGTCGTCGTGGTGGACGGCGGCCCAGGCCTTGCCGAGGCGGCCGGCGGTGCGGTGGGCTTCGTCGACGACTACTAGGTCCCAGGGGGGCAGGTGGTGGTCGCGGTGGGCGGCGATCACGGCGGGCAAGGAAGCGTAGGTGGCGTATGCGGTGATCGGCCCCGGGCGGGGTGCGGCGATGAGGGTGGTGAGTTCGGCGGGGTCCGTGGTGAGGGGGATGTCGGCGCCGAGCGGCTCGTGGTCGAGGGCCTGGCGGGCCGAGCACACCGCCACGGTGGTGCCCTTGCGGCCGGCCATGTGCCAGGAGCGGATTGTCTGCGACAGCAGGTCCAGCGTCGGCAGCAGCACCAGAGCACGGCCGCGCCGGGCGATGCGGGCGGTCGTGCGGGCGGCGATGAGGGTCTTGCCGGTGCCGCATGCAGCGATCACGCTCGCGCGGGGGTGCTCGCCGAGGATGCGGGTGGTCGCGGAGACGGCTTCCCTTTGGTGGGGGCGTAGTTCGATGGGTGCTGTGGCCATGTGGGACGCCGCTCCGGGAGATGAAACTGGTGAGGCGGTCATTGGGGGCGTTGCAGGAAGATCTTTTCGACAGTGTGGGCGGGCTGGTGGTTTTGCGGACGTGGAGCTGGCGGGCGTCTGCGGCTCAGCCTGCCGATGCTATGCGGAGGGCGCGGCTGAGTAGGACGGGGTTGCCCAGGTGGCGGCGTAGTTCTCTCTCCAGTCCGGCGACTGGCACTAGGTTCTGCGGGGCCCGGGTGTCTTTGTACTCGATGCTGGCGTATCGCGGCAGGATGACCTGGGAGAGGTTTGCCATTTCGATCGCCTCGGTCGCAGAGATGTCGGCGGCGCATTCCAGCCGCACTACCCCGGCCCACGGGGCACCGGGTGTGCACGGCAGCCGGAGGTACCAGGCGTGGCGGTCCCAGGAAGTGCCCATCAGGAACACCGGGCTGCGCTCGCCGGGGGCCAGGGTGGAGATCATGGCGTGGAGGTCGGGCGGCAGGTAGGCGGTGCGGTGGGACTTGATGAATCCCAGTGCGCGCGGCAGGTGGGTGCGGCCGCGCAGCGGGCCGTCCACGACCAGTAGGTCCGAGCCTTCGGGGACGCCATGGTCGGACAGGGCGGTGCGGGCATGGGTGGCGACGAGGACCTCGAGATCGGCGAGTTGGCGTTGCAGCGCCGTCGAGAGCAGCACGGCGAGGTTCTGGTCCTGGTCGTCGGGGGTGATGTGGGCCTTGTAGGTTCCGGCTGCGGTGGGCACGTCGGCGGCGTTGGTGGCGGTGGTGAACAGACCACGTCGGTAGTCGATGGTCAGCAGATGGGCGCCGTGGCCGGGGCAGCAGCAGACAGTGCCCGCTGCGTAGGAGGCGCATAGCGCCATCAGGGCGTGCCGGGCTGTGTTGCTGGTGCTTGTGGCCGGTTCGGCGGATGGGGGCTGCTCGATCCAGATACGGGCTTCGACGCGGCGGACGCCGTCGATGAAAAGGACTGCGCCTGGGGCGGATACTTGTGAGGGCGAGATGGGCTTCCAGTCGGCTGGGGCGAGTTCGATGTGGGGGGTGACCTTGGCTGTCGAGTCTTCGATGCCGTTCTCGGCGTTCTCGACGCTGGAGCCGTAGGTGGGGTCCCAGCCGTCGACGTGGAACCGCAGGCGGGAGGCCTGTGCTGCGCTGGTCATGTGCCCTGCCGGGTGACGGTGGAGGTGCGGGTGTCACGCTGGACGTGGAACTGGACGGGGATCTGTTCGGCGAGTGCAGTGACGTGGGTGATCACTCCAACCATCCGCTCTCCCTGGGCAAGGTTTTCCAGGGTGTCGGCGACGGTCTGGAGCGAATCGGTGTCGAGGGTGCCGAACCCTTCGTCGAGGAAGATTGATTCTAGTTTCGTGGCGCCACCCAGTCCGGCCAGTTGGTCGGAGAGGGCCAGTGCGAGGGCCAGGCTGGCCTGGAAGGTTTCGCCGCCGGAAAGGGTGCGCACCGAGCGCGGCGAGTCGGCGTCGAAGTGGTCGATGACGTAGAACTCGCCCTTTTGGTGGCTGAAGTCGAAGCGGTCGCCTGACAGTTGGCGCAGCGACTTGGAGGCGCCGGCGACCAGGGTGTCGAGGGCTGAGTTGGCGAGCCACTGGGGGAACTTGTTGGACCGCATCAGCCGGGCGAGCTCGGCGGCCACCTGTTGCCGGGTGCGGGCGTCGTCGATCTTGTCTCGTATCGAGGCAGCGTCGGCACGGCTGCGTTGGATCGTTTCGACCTGGCTGCGGGCGCGTTCGGCGGTGACCGCGACTATCCGCGGGGCCTGTGCGGCACGCGCTGGGGCGTCGCCGAGGCCGTGGGGATCCAGGTCGTTGTCGCGCAGGAGTGTCTCCAGGCGGGCCAGGAACTGGTCGGCTTCGGCCTGGGCGGTCTGGGCGTCGGATTCTGCACACACGGTGGCGGCCTGACGGTCGCTGACCGACCGGCTGGCCCAGCCGGTCAGGGTGGACCAGGCGACGGCGAGGTCGTCGGTATCGAGACTCGGTGGATTCAGCGCCGCCACCGCATCACGGCTGGTGGTCAACACGGACCGGGCTTTCGCGGTGCGCTCTTGCCACTGCTCCTGTTCGGCCGCCGCTGCCTTGGCTGTCTCTCGTGTGTGGCCGGCATCAGCGGCGGCTGTCGTCACGGCCGCCTCGAGGCGGGCGCATTCCTCGAACAGGGCCGGCAGTTCGTCTTCCGCAGGCGCCTGGTCCAGAAACTTATCGAGTTCGCTCAGGCGGTCGGTCAGCTTCGTCTTTTCAAGGTTGGCGGTTACGGCGTTCCGAACGGCTGCGGTGAGAGCGCTTTGGGCGTCGGACTGCGCCCGGTCGGCTGCCTCCCGCGCAATGGTCGCGTCCGAGTGGGCCTTTTCGGCTTCGGTGGTTTTGGCTGCGGCGGCTTCAAGATCGCGTTCTGTGGTGGCGGTCTGGGTGCGGGCCCAGGCCTCCAGGCCAGCCCAGTCAGCGGTCAGGTCGTCGGTGTCGGCTGCTGGCGGATCGAGGGCGGCCACCGTGCCCAGTGTCGAGTGCAGGGCGTTGCGGGCCCGGTCGAGTTCTCGCTGCAGCGCGGTCGCCGCCGACGTGGCGGAATCCTGCGCGGTTTGGGCCGTCTGCAGCGCGTCGCGGGCCTGCTGCTCATCAGCGGTCAACTGGTCGCGGGATGCAGTGAGTTCGTCGAGTTGGCCGCGGTCGGCGGTGCAGTCACGGTCGGCACCGGCGGGGCGACCGGGCAGCAGCGTGGCCAGCCTCGTGTCGAGCAGGGAGCGCTGGGTGGTGAGTTGGTCGACGGTCCGCTGTTTGTCGGCAGCCTTCGTTTTGGCTTCCTCGTGTTGGGCCAGCAGGTCACGGTGTTCTTCTGCGGCCGCGGCCCGCGCCTCCTCGGCTGCGTGAAGCGCGGGGTCGGACAGCGGCGGCGGGAGGGTGGTGACGTTCTGCTCGCAGACCGGGCAGTCATGGCCCACCTGAAGCTGGGGTCGCAGCTGGGCGGCACCAGCGAGGGCTTGGGCCTGCTCGAGCGCGGACGTGGCCGCGTTCAGGCGCGCCTGCGCGCCGGCCACCGCCTCCGCGGTCCGGCTGGTCGCCTCGGCACAGGCGTCCAGTTCGCCGGTGGCGTCGGTGAGCATGCCGATGACGTCGATGAGTTGGTCGAGCGTCTGGTGCGCGTCCGTGAGACGGCTGCCATCGCCGGCGGCGGCCAGCGCACGGGCAGCCTGCTCGTGCCGGGCCCGGGCCGCGGCCAGCTGCCCGGCGGCGGCTTCGACTTCGTCGGCATGAGCGGCCGAGCGGCTGGTCAAGTCGGTGACGCCGTCCGGGGTGCGGACGGCCACCAGCAGTTGGTGGCGACGCTGCAGCTTTTCGTGCGTCTGTCGAGCGTGGTCGCGACGCTCACGGGTCTCCTCGGCGACGCGGCGTGCCTCGTCGACGGCGTCCTTCGACGCCTTCAGCTGCTCTTCGCGCTGCGTCACCTCCCCCTGGGCGCGCTCCGCATCGGCGATGACGCCGTCGCGGCGCCCCGCCAGGGCTGCCCTCTCGGCGTACCGGTCGCGGGCGGGGGTCAGGTCGGT
The DNA here is from genome assembly GCF_031597775.1 of Streptomyces sp. BB1-1-1. Lineage (NCBI taxonomy): Bacteria > Bacillati > Actinomycetota > Actinomycetes > Kitasatosporales > Streptomycetaceae > Streptomyces > Streptomyces sp. BB1-1-1. The sequence goes on from NZ_CP134203.1 coordinate 26,825, forward strand.
GCGCTGGGGCCCGGACTGGGCCTCTTTGGTGGCGTCGGAGAGGGTCTGGGCGGCCGCGTCGGCGGCGTCACGGGCCTGCCGGGCCGCTGCATGTGCCTGGGTGGCCTGACGTTGCAGCTCTTCGATGCCGTCGGGGGTGCGGATGGAGGTCAGCAGAGTGGCCTCGTCGCGCAGCGTGTCGGCTCGGGCGGCGGCCTCGTGCGCGCGGGTGTGTGCTGCGGTGATCTGGGGCACGAGTTGGTCGACGGTGACGGCCAGCTGTTCAAGGGCCTCGACACGCGCCTGTGCGGCGGCCTCGGCTTCGGGGGTAGCGTCGGCGTGCCGGCTCAGCTGGTTGTTGAGGACCTCAGCTTCGTTGGCTGCTTGGTCGGCCTGGGCGCCGGCGCGCTTGCCGATGCCTTCGTACTGGGCGGCGCCGAGGAGTTTGAGGAGGATCTGCTGCCGTGCGCTGGCATTGGCGGACAGGAAGCGGGCGAAGTCGCCCTGGGGCAGGACGACGCACTGGCAGAAGTCGTCGAAGGACAGGCCGAGCAACTGCTCGATGGCGGGGTTGAGTTCCTTGATCTCCCCGGCCAGTACTTCGGGCTGCGGCCCGTCTGCCTCGACCGCGGTGACGGTGGGGTCGGTGAACTGCACCAGGCTGACGGACTTCTGCTGGATGGTCTGGCCGCTGCGGCGGACCTCGCGGGCGACCCGGTAGCGCTGCGAGCCGACGTCGAAGGTGAGCGAGACCGTGCACCGGTTGCTCGTGGGGGCGAGCGCGTAGGCGATGGCGTTGCTGCGTCCCCACCGGTACGCCGAGCCGTACAGGGCGAAGGTCAGCGCGTCGAGGATGGTGGACTTGCCTGAACCGGTGGGGCCCACGAGGGCGAAGTAGTCGGTGTCGGTGAAGTCGACCACGGTGGGTGCGCGGAAGCCGGCGAAGCCGTTGAGCTCCAGGCGAACGGGACGCATCTGTGGGACTCCTTTGCGCGGGCGGAGGCAGGCCTGTGGTGTCAGGAACGGGCGGTCGAGCGGGTCAGGTCATCGTGCAGCTGGTTGAACAAATCCGTGACCCGGTCGTCGCTGACGCCGACGCTGTGGCAGTAGTCGGCAAACAGCTGCGCAGGTGTCCTGACCGGCTGGTGAACGCCGATCCCCGCCGTGGCGCCGGTGCTCGCGTGATCGGGGTGGATGAGGATCTGCAAGGCGTTGGGGAGGGCTTCGTACAGGTCCTCCCGCATGCCGGCGTAGGCGGGCTGGGTGACCACGAGCCGCAGGTAGTCCTCGCCGTAGCCGGCGGGATCGGCGGTCAGCTGGGCGACGGTTCCCTCGACGGTTCGCAGTCCGCGGCCGGCCGTGACGGGGATGTCGGTGATCTGGGCGGGGGTGCCGGGGGTGGCCTCGACGAGGCAGACGACGTTGGTGTTGTTCTGCTCGCCGAAGTCGATGACGTAGGGAGAGCCGCTGTAGTGCACCGGGCAGGCTGCGGGGATCTGCTGTCGGCGGTGCAGGTGGCCCAGGGCCACGTAGTGGGCGTCGACGGGGAAGATGGCGGCCGGCACGTGGTATTCCATGATGGATTGGGCGGATCGCTCGCCCCCGCCGAAGGTGCCGCCGGTGCAGGTCAGGTGGGCCATGATGATGTTGACGGCGTCCGGGGTGAACGCCCCGGTCAGGTTGGCCAGGACGTCACGGACGAGCTGGTCGTAGGCGCCGACGTTCTGCGACGGGGTGTTGGCGATGATCTCCGCGGCCCGGACGGCGTAGCGCTGGGAGAGGAACGGCAGGACGGCGACATTGACGGGCTCGTTGGTGGACTTGGCGCGGAAGGTGTGCACGCCGCCCTTGGAGGCCGCTCTGGCCTGTCCGTAGACGTGGATGCCGGCGACGTTCATCAGCGGCCTGTAGGCCTCGAAGGTGGCGCCGTGGTCGTGGTTGCCGGCGATGACGATGACCTCGATGCCCTGCTTGGCCAGGTGCAGCAGGGTGTACACGATCAGCCTCTGGGCGTCCGCGGTCGGTGCGGCGTTTTCGTAGATGTCGCCGGCTATGAGGACGGCGTCGACGTCGTTGTCGATCGCGATCTTGGTGATTTCTCGCAGGACGCGTGACTGCTCCTCGAGCCGACTGCGACCCTTGAGGGTTTTGCCGATGTGCCAGTCGGAGGTGTGAAGGAACTTCACGAGGCGGGGTCCTTTTCGGGTGGCTGAAGCAGAGCAGCGTGGCGCGTTGGTGCGCCGAGGAGGTGGCAGACGTCAGTAGGGTGGCTCGTCGATGGCGCCGTCGTCGGTGTCGTCGGGCCACGGATCGCTCTCTGGCTGGGGCAACCTGCTGAACGGGTTCGGTCGTGTCGCGCTGCCGGTGGCCTGGCCGGCTGCGCGGGTGCCGGTGGTGAAGGTGGGGTCGGCGACCTCGGAGAGCCGGGTGGCCCAGGCGGGGAAGGGAAATTCGACGGCCAAGGGCACTGGGATCTCCGGTTGGGAGATGAACATGGTGCCGGGCCTGGCGAGCGTGGCCCGCTGGCGCTGCGAGGTGGGCAGGAAGCCGTACTCGGGGCGGCTGGCCTCGGCAGCGTCGAGCCGGCCGACGATCTTGATCGAGGAGTTCGACACGATGCGCCGTTCCACCTCGGAGGCAGTCTGCTGGGCGCCGATGAGGATGATGCCGAGTGAGCGGCCGCGTTCGGCGATGTCCAGCAGTACGTCCTTGATCGGGGAGGATCCCTCGCGAGGGGCGTACTTGTTGAGTTCGTCGACCATCGTGAACAGCAGCCCGCCCGGGCCGGCTTGCTCCTTGCGGGCGGTCTCCGCGGCCAGCACGACACCGACGACGAACCGCTGGGCCCGTTCCGGCAGGTTGTGCAGGTCCACCACGGTGACCTGCTGCTGCGAGGTGTCGATGGAGTGCGAAACGGGGTGTTCGGTGACCGTGCTCAGGTCGCCGCGCAGCAGGGGCCCGAGCGGCCGCTGGGACGACCGCAGACGCCGCACGAACGCGTTCACCGTGCCCAGGCCGATGGCCGGGCCCGCCCAGTCCGAGCGGGTGACGTCGTCGGTGACCTTGTTGCAGATGAAGTCGATCAGGTCCGGCCAGGTGCGGAGGATGTTCCCTTCGATGGTGACCGCGCCGTCGTTGCCTGCGGGCTGGGCGTCGCGGCGCAGCTGGCTGGTGACCTGGTGCACGACGACCGTGTACTGGTTCTTCTCGTCCTCGACGTCCGCGAACACGTAGGGCAGCAGTTCGCGTTCGCAGAACTCGGCCAGGGTCCACCAGAACGCGGTGACGCCGCTGGTCCTGCCGGTGACGTGGGGGCGGCCGGTGGTGTCACCTGGCAGCGGCGGAGCGTAGAAGCCGGCCGAGGCAAAAGGGCGGGCGGGCAGGCCGAGTTGGGCGTACGTGGCGCTCAGCTCGCCGTCGAGGCGGGTGTTGGGCTGGTCGATGAACAGCAGGTCCTCGCCCTTGACCGAGAAGATCAGGGCCTTGGCGTTGACCGCGCGGGCACCCAGGGCACCCGAGGTGAACAGCGAATGCATCAAGAACAGCGCGAAGCTGGTCTTGGTTGCCACCCCTGAGATACCCGAGATCGACACGTGGGCGCCGCGGGTGCCGTCAAGGAACTCAAGGTTGAGATAGATCGGTTCGCCGTCACGGCCGATGCCGGCGGGAACACGCGCGTCCATCCGGTCGAAATACAGCGCGGCGTCCCGGGCCGCGCCCGCGGCCCGGATGGCGACCTCGCCGGGACGGGGTGGGACATAGCACTCGGGGTCGACGCGAGTGGTGGTGACCTCGGCGATCTCCTGCACGTTCGCCGGCAGGATTCCATCGGCGATGAGGAACACGTCCGAGCCGAACGCGGCACCCTCGTGGCGGGCAACCACCTCGGTCACCACGCCCGACGTGACAACCGTGCCCCGCCCGGGGATCTCCCGGCGGGTGCTGACCACGTCGTCGAGCTGCAGATAGGCGTCAGAGGAAAGAGCAACGTGGAACTTCAAAGGAGTGGAGTCCTCGGTGCCGGCTACCTTCCCTACCTCCTCTGCGGCGTCGTCGCTGGCCAGGAGGCCTGCAGAGGACTGCCATCTGGTCGCGGGTGCGGAGACACGGCCGAATACGGTGCTGTCAGCGCCGTGGGGCTCGGAGTCGGAGTCGGTCATCGGCCGTTCCCTGGATCGGTCTTACGGTGCCGGGCACTGCCGACTGGCGGTGGACACCGGTCGGGGCACCGAAACATCGGGCGCTATCTAACAAGTACAGACCGTAACTAACGGGATGCCTGCTGCGTGAGGTTTTGTCGATAACGGAGAGAAATCGGAGCAGGCCGAGGACAGTGCGCGAGCGCGGCAGCGTCCGATCCCCTGGCCGTTGGCGGCAGCGCGTCCGGCACTGCGCCGGGTCCCAGAGCCAGGCGATCACGGTGCCGCGGTGGCGGGTGGGGCGCCGTTCGGAGAGGAAGGATCACGGAGGCCACCTGTAGCGGCGGTGCACGCGAGACCCGGACGAGGCAGGGAGGGACTTCGCCGAGGGCTTCCCTGGCGCGGGTCTTGCCGCAGACGCTTCAGGGGACCAACGGCGACGCCACGCGAACCGGCGCGGATCGTTCTCCACGCGACCACTTCGCCATCCGATGCCTTGGAGCACCGCCGTGACCGCACTCCCCCCGCCGGACAGGCCATGATCAAATCATTGCGATTTTCGCAACCCCTGCTTACGGTGGAGTAATGACGGAATCGTTGAACGCGCGAGTGCGCCAGGTACTCGACGGCGTCGGCGACCACCAGGCGGAGTTCGCCCGGCGCATAGGAATGTCCGCCGACAAACTCAACAAATCCCTCCACGGCACACGCCGTTTCACCTCCCTGGAACTGGCGCTCATCGCCGAAGAGGGACACACCACGGTCGACTGGCTGCTGCACGGCACCGAACCGCGCAGGGCCACCGCGCTGGCCGCCCGCACCCGCGCGGGCGGCGGGGCAGCGCCGGACGACAGCAAGGCGGCGGTGCTCCGCCATGCCGAGATCATCGATGCCCTGGCCGGCGTGGGACACCACCTGGCTCTGCCGGAGCTCCCCGCGGTGCGCAGTGAGCCCGATCTGCTCGCGCAGGGGTCCCGGCTGGCTGAAGACGCCTCCGCCGTGATCGGCCTCAGCCCGCGTGGCGTCACCGTGCGAGGGCTCGCCGAACAGTGGGAGAAGGCCTTCGGCCTCATCGCTGCGGCCACCGACCTTCCCGACGGCCTGGACGGGCTGTCGTGGGACACCGGCGACTTCCGTCTCGTGCTGGTCGGCCGCACGGATGTGTGGACCCGCCAGCGCTTCACCCTCGCCCACGAGTTGGGCCACATCCTGGCCGGCGACGCCACCGACCGCCCCCTGACCGAACACATCGCCCCCAGCATCGACCAGGGCCAGGCCGAAATCAGGGCCAACGCGTTCGCCGCCGAACTGCTCATGCCGCACAAGGAACTGGTGCAGAGCGCCGCCGACACAGGGAGCCTGGACAAAGAGGGACTGCTCTCCCTGTCCTGGGAGTACCAGGTCTCCCCGAGCGCGATGGCAACACGACTGCGCGCGCTCGGCATCATCACCGACGAACAGCGCCGCGCGTGGTCGGCTGCCACCACCCGGATGGCGGCACTGCACGCGGGAGACCCCGGCCGGCACCTGCGGTACGCCCAGCAGGCCGGTGACGGCTGGTACTCCGCCAGCCTGGCCAAACTGGCCATCTCCGCCTACGTGAAAGGTGACATCAGCATCCGGCTCGTCGCCACCGTGACCGGACTGGACTCCGACCGGCTGCTGGATCTCTTCCATCCGGGCCCCGGTGCGCAGGAAGGGCCCCCGCCGCCCGACGCCCCGGCGGCCAGCCCTGCAGAACTGGCCTTCTTCCCGTGACCTCATGGTGGTTTCCCGACAACACCGTACTGTGCAACTTCGCTTCCGCCGACGCCCTCGGACTGCTCGAGAGCATCCTCAACGGGCGCGGACGGTGGACTGAAGCTGTCGCCTACGAAGCAAGCAGGTCGGCCCAGAGCGCCTACGCCCGGCTCGCCGATGTGGCTGCGGCGGGATGGCTCGGGGATCCTCTGGAAATCCAGGATTCCGAGGCCGACCTGGTCGAACGCGTGCGCCGGGCCGCGTTCGGCGGCTCCGCCAGTGCACCCTTGCAGCATCTGGGAGAGGCCCAGACACTGCACATCATCCAGCGCTGGCCGAACTTCAGGAGCTCCTTCTGGCTCAGCGACGACCGCGCAGCGTGCGATCACGCCCGGCGTCAGGGCATCACGACGCTGGAGACGCAGGACGTGATGGCCCATGGGTGCAGCGCGGGCGACATCACTCACACCGATGCCTACAAGCTCCTGAGGCAGATGCGGGATGCGGGCCGGTGCCTCTCCGTACCGGACGGTCCCTCCAGCTTGCTCCGCTAGTCCGCATCCCGACTGACCCCCTGTCAAAATTCGATCATTTTCGGTCTTTGTCGATCGATCGCCGGGAAGCAGGGGCTTCCCGCCCTAATCTGACTATCGGTACCTTCCTGGCCCCCTGCGGCCCAGAAACAGCCTGAGGGGACGGGAGTGGAGGAAGGCTACTTCGGGGGCGAAGACAGCCCCGAAGACGAGTCAGACGAGCGGCGCGATCTCTTCAGGTATGTGACGGTCGACAATGTCGATAATGCGGCCGAATACCTCGCCATCATGGACCAGTTCACGCAGACACTGCTGACCGACCTGTCCGCCGCGGAGGTCAGCGAGGCCCTGGCGAAACGCGGCATCACGCTGTCCCCGGAGGATGCGGAGGCCCGCTGCGCCAGCCTGGTCCGCTGGAAGAACCTCATGCCGTCCGCGCGCGACCCCCGTGTCCCCACGGTTGCCGCGCTGCGCTATACCCGGGCCCGTTTCCAAGTCACCCGGCTCGGCGGCACGGTCCACCGGCAAGTCACCAAGGTTCTGCAGATGCGCGACGGCGCGCGGGAGGTGGCCCGCGAACTGCTCGGCAGCATGGCCGCGTTACTGTCGAAGATCCTCCGCCAGGCACACCATCCCCGCACTATCGACGCCGAGGCCCTGGCGGCCGATGTCACCACCGTCTTCACCAACCAGGCGTACTTCGCTGACAGCATCCGCGACTTCTACGCCTATCTGTCGTCCGTGCTGGTCCGCTACGACCTGGCCGGTGAGGAGTACGCGTCGTTCAAGGGCCTGTTGCTGGAATACGTCCACCTCATCGACACTGACGTCTCCCGGCACTCACCCGCGGTCCTGAAATGCCTGGAAGACCTCCAGCCGGTCCTGGACCATGTTCTCAGCGCCCTCGACAGTCTGCCGGGCCTTGCCTCCGCGGACGGCGCCCCCGTCGAGCGTCTGCCCGGACGGCAGTACAACGACTGGGCGGAGCTGCAGGCCTGGTACAGCGGCGGCGAGGGAGGCTTGTCGGGCCCGGCGCAGCTGCGGGCCGCGGCCGAGTCCGCTCTGGGACAGCTGCTCACCAACGCGCGGCGCATGCTCACCCCCGGCGGCACCGGAGGAGCCAGGCGCAGCGACTTGATGCACCTGGCCGGCCTGTTCGCGCAGGCCAGTGTCGAAGAGGCGCACCGCGGCTTCTCGGCCGCCTTCGGTGCCTACCCGGCGCGTCATGTGAGTTTCGGGCCCGAGGAGGCCGACCCCCGCGACACCGCTTCGACCTCGTGGTGGGACGCGGGCCCGGTGGATGTCCCGGTCTCCTTGCGGGAGCGCGGCGACCGCACTGCGCGCGGACGCACCGCGCGGGTGCCCGACCCGGGCATGGACATCACCCGTCTGCAGGAAGAGGCCTCCCAGGAACTCGCGGCCCGGCGGACAGCCGGAGCCGAACTCGCCGCTGCCGGTGTGCTGGACGGAGCGCATCTCACTCCTGCGGCCCGTGACCTGCTGCTGGAGCTGGTGTCCATGGCTCTGGCCAAGGAACTCAGCCTGTCAGAAGCGGTGCGCGTGGACGACGTGGATCTCAACGTCGCCGTGGACGTCGCGGAGTCGGACACCGACACCGTGATCAGATCGGACGACGGAGGCACGACCTTCGTGTGTCTGGCTCTCAAAGCCTCGGCCGCCGACGAGGCCAGCCCCGGTGATGCAGGGGGCGAGAGCACGCCGGACGAAATCGCTGCCGACGCGGGTGAGAGCATGGCAGACGACGCTGCCGACGCGGGAGAGGACCAGCAGCCGCCCTCGGCCGCAGGAGGCGTCCAGTGAGCGTGGACAACAGGCCCCCCGGCTCCACCGCGCAGCACGAGGCGGCGGAGCGGCGCCTGGCAGCCCGTACCCTGCTGGCCTGCCCTGTGCTGACGTCGCACCAGCAGCCGGACCAGCTGGCCTTGGTTCGCAGGCATTCCGCCGCGCTGCGGTCCACCTTCGCCAAGCTTCTGAGCTATCACCTCATCGTGGAGACCTCCTTTGCCCGGCTGGTGAAGACGCCCCCGAGCCCGGACAGTCCAATGCGGCCCGTCCAGCGGGGAGACAGCCCGCCCTTCACCCCGCAGACCTATGCGCTGTTCTCGCTTGCCTGTGCCGCGTTGCTCACGCCCGGTACCGGGGAGTGGCTGCTGATCTCCTCGCTGGTCGAACAGGTACGGGCCGATGCCGCCTCGGCCGGTGTCGAACTGCGCGACACTCCCTCGGAAAACCGCCGCCTGGTCCAGGCCGTCGGACTTCTCATCGACTGGGGGGTGCTGACCGAGACCGACGGATCGCTGTCCGCGTGGAGTGAACGGCGCGAGGAGGGTGTGCTGCAGATCCACCGTCCCCTGTTGCCGCATGTGCTGCCCCGCCCGTTGCGCAATGTGGTCTCCCTGGCCGACCTGGCGGCTCAGCTGCCGAGCGGGGCGTCCGAGCCCCGGCGCAGTCTGCGGCGCCGGCTGGTGGAGAACCCGCTGGTGAAGCGGGAAGAGCTCCCGGAGGACGAGCGTGATGTCCTCTCCCGGGAACGGTCGGAGCTGACACGCCTTCTGGAGGAGCACTTCGGGCTGACGCTGGAGGTCAGGGCGGAGGGAGCTTTGGCCTACGACACCGAAGGGGCCCTCAGTGATGTGGCCTATCCGGGTCCGGGCACCGTGCGCCAGGCAGCGCTGCTGCTGACCGATGCACTGACCGATCTGGCCCGGCCGACGGCGGGTCACCACGTCCCCGGGGCGGCAGCAGATGTCCCAGGCCTCCTGACGCCGTGGGACACGGTCCGCAGCGAACTGGACGGCCTGGCTTCGCGCTACGCCAGGGCCTGGGCCGGTGCGTACATCGCCGATCCGGCGCGTCTGCAGAAGGAGGTTGTGGCCCTGCTGGAATCCATGTCGCTGGCCCGCAGTCTGCCCGAAGGTCTGGTGCTGCACCCGGCAGCGTCCCGCTACCGGCCCGAACCGCACGCCCAGCCGACGCGTGCCGCACGACGGCTGGCCGATACACCGCCCGACAGCGCCGGCGCCCCGCCTTCCGACGCGCTGTTCACCGAGTCCTTCCTCAGGGAGGCATTGTGAGTGCCCTCGCCTTTCCCGGCCCGCGCAAACCCGACAGCCCCGCGGGCGGCCGAGCGCACACCAGTACGGCCCATCCGTACCGGTGGCGGCTGAACCGGGCGGGAATCGTCAACGTCTGGTTCTACTTCGACCAGCGCTTCGATCTCTCCGGCGGCCGCCTGGTGCTGCGGGGATCGAACGGGTCGGGCAAGTCGAGGGCCCTGGAGATGCTGTTGCCGTTCGTGCTGGACGCCGACCGGCGTCGCATGGATGCCACCGGGTCCGGCAAGGTCCGGCTGGAGGACCTGATGCGGGCGGGCGGCGACGGCCAGGCCAACCGGCTCGGATATGTGTGGCTGGAGCTCACGCGTGACGTGGAGGACGCCGACGGTGAACAGCGCACAGAGTTTGTGACCACAGGAGCCCTGATCCGCTTCTCACACAGCACCGCGGAAGCAAAGGCCTGGTACTTCCTCACCCCCCTGCGGGTCGATGAGGACCTGGTCCTTCTCGACACCAGCCGGGTCCCTCTGTCGAAGGAAGGTCTGGCCGCCGTCATCGGAGCGGACCGTCTGACCTCATCTCCCGACGTCCACCGGGACCGGGTACGCACGGCCGTCTTCGGGCTCCACGGCGACCAGGGACGCGAGCGGTATACGGGACTGCTGCAACTGCTGCACACGCTGCGCTCGCCCGACGTGGGCAATCGCATCGACGAAGGCCGCCTGCCCCAGATCCTTTCCGACGCCCTGCCCCCGCTGTCCGACAAGGCCATCGCTACAGCGGGTGAGGAACTCGACGGGCTGGAAGAGACCCGGGCCGCGCTGGCCCGGCTCGAAACCGCCTACGGACACGTCGCCGACTTCCTCAGGGTCTACACCCGCTACGCCACGGGCGTCTGTATCGCCGCCAGTGACCGCGCCCAAGCCGCGGCCGTTCTCGCCCGGGACACCGACGCGACGGCCAGCGGACGGGAGAAGACACATGTTCAGCTCGTCCGCGACCATGCCGACGCGGTAGCCGAAAGCAGAGAACTGGACGGCTACCGAGAGGAGTTGGAAGCAACCGTTGACGGAATCCGGCAGTCGAGCGCCTACAAGGCTGCCCGGGAGCTCAGCGAACGCCTCAGCACCCTGCAGGCTCTGGAAGCGGCCGCCCGCAACGCCATGGCCACCGCCGAAGGGGCCCGCGAAGAAGAGCAGCGCGGCGTCGACGCGTGCAACGAAGCGGCCCAGGACACCAAGAGCGCGGCGGACGAGGCGGCCGAGATCGCCCAGCAGGCCGGTGAACTGCTGGTCCGCGCAGGCCTCAATACCCCGCTGCCCGCTGCTGCAGGCATCGAGGTGCGGCCGCCGGATCCCGTGGTGGAACCGGTGCGCACCACAGCGGATGCCGACCCGGAGCCCGTCAGCCGCCCGGCGGCACTGCACCTCGTCCCCGCCCCGGACCGCATCACCGCGAGTGTCGACGAACTGCTCGCGGCGATCCCAGCCCTGCGCTCAGCTGCGGCCACCCGGGCCCAGCAGGCAGCCGCGCGCGCCGGTGAGGCCAATGAGCTGGCGTCCTCCCTCGAGAAAGTACGGCGCGCACAGGACCGGGCCGAAGACGCCGCCGAAGACGCCACCGCGGCCGAAGACAAAGCCGAGCAGGCGGAAACCAGCCGCGATGAAGCGGCAGCGAAGCTGGCCGTGGACTGGCGGGCCTGGACCGCATCCTCGCGCTCGCAGCGCCTGCTGGGCGACGTCGACTGGCACAGCACGGCCGTCGCCGCCCTCCTGGACGACGTCGAAGCCCTGGCCGGTGACGTGCCAGCAGGCCCGGAAGCCGACCGTGAACTGGCCCGCCTGGACGCCCTCGCCCACCAGGTGGCCGCGCCTGCCCGGGCCCTGCACGCACAGCAGACGGCCGCCCTGGCCGCACAGGCGCAGCAGGAACAGGCCCAACGCGAGCATCTGCTGGCCGAAGCCGGGGAACTGCGCCGGGAGCGGGATGTACCGCCGGCGGTGCCCGACTGGCTGGACAGCCCGCCTGCCGGTGCACCGGCACTGTGGCAGCTGCTGGAGTTCCGTCCCGAGGTCGACGCACCCGTACGGGCCGGCGTGGAGGGCGCTCTGCTGGCCTCGGGGCTGCTGTACGGCGTACTCACGCAGGACGGCGACGTGGTCGCCGAAAGCGGCCAGCTACTGCTGGGGACCGGCGGTCCCCCGGCACTGCGCTCACTGCGCACACTGCTGGTCCCGGCCGGGAGCGACAGCAAAGAAGTGGCGCGCGTCAACGCCGTCCTGGATCAGATCGCCCTGAGCCCGGGGCACCCCACCTGGGTGTCGTCCGGCGGCTCGTGGGGCAACGGTCCTCTGACCGGATGTCACCGGCCCGCAACCGCCCGCTACATCGGCGCCACGGCGCGGGCGGCCGCCCGCGCGGCCCGTCTCGCCGAGATCGATGTCCTACTCAAACAGTTGCAGCAGGCGGCCCAGGCACGCAGTGAGCAGCAAGAAGCCCTGGAGACCAGGCTGCGGGACCTGGAGGCCCATCTGGTGGAGGCTCCACGTTCCGTGCAGCTCGCGACGCTGCGCCTGCAGGCCACCTCAGCCCGCGCAGACGCCGTCGCCGGACGCAGGCAGGCAGGAGCGCTCGCGGAGGAGGCAGAGCGGATGCAGCGGGCCTGGACGGCCCGCCAGCGCAGCCACCGCGAGGTCTGTGCGGCCCTGGGAATGCCCGACGACGTAGACGGTCTGCGGGCCATGCAGGCCTGTGCGGAGCAGTCGCAGACCATGTGCCGGGATGTGGATCGCGCCGGCGAAGCGGTCAAGAAGCATCTCGCCCGCCGACAGCTTCTGCTGGCACGCCTGCGCACCGTCCGCGACCGGCGCAGTGAGGCAGAGGGGCACGCCGAGTCGGCCGCCCTGGACTGGTCGCGGGAGGCCTCCGCGCTGGCCGCGTTGCGGGAGAGCCTCGGATCCAGTCCTCAGGAGGTGCACGACCGTCTCGACGCAGCCGAGCGGGAGCTGAAGCAGACCAAGGAGGTCCTGCAGCGCACCAATAGCCAGGTACTCGACCTGACCGGCCAGGTGGCCGCGGCCAAGGAGAAAGCGCAGGGCGCCCGGGAGAAGGCACACGAGGCCCGGGCGGCTCTCGTCCGGCAAGCCCAGGCGTTGCACCGGCGCCTGAGCCATCCGGCTCTGGCCGTGGCCCTGGTGCCGGGCACGGTTGCTCCTGCGGTGCTGCTGTCGGCGAGCGTCAGTGCGGACGATGTCCTGACGGCGGTGCGCGAGGTCCGGGCAGCGGTGCAGCGGCCGGACAGCACCGCCGATGCCACAGCGCTGGTACGCGCCCAGTCGGTACTGGAACGCAACACCGCGGGCGCCTACGACGTGACCGTCACGATCGAGGACGAACTCCATGTCGTGGAACTGACGGATGCCGGCGGGCGGCGCCACATCGCCGATGCCGCAGCCGAATTGCGTGATCGACGCGACCGCGGACGCAGCGCGCTGACCCAGCGTGAGCGCACGGCCTTTCACAACTTCGTGCTGGGCGGGATGGCCGAAGAACTCCGCAACCGCATCCTCGAGGCCGAGGATCTGATCAAGGCGATGAACACCTCGCTTCAGCCCATCACCACCAGCCACGGCATCGGCGTCAAGATCCGCTGGCGCCTGGCCGATTCGGCCAATGAACACATCACGCGGATCAAGGAACTGATGAAACGCGACGTGCATGTCCTGCGGGAAGCGGAATCCGAAGAACTCATCAGTCGGCTCAAGGCACTCGTGGACACCGCCTACAGCGCTGACCCCCAGGCCGGATACGCCACCCACCTGCACACGGCTCTCGACTACCGGGCCTGGCATGTCGTGGACGCCTTCATCACCGGTCCCCAGCCGGGCCAGGAACGCAAGATCAGCCGTCGGGCCAAGCTCTCGCAGGGCGAGACCCGCTTCGTGTCCTACGTGACCCTGTTCGCCGCCGCCGACGCCTACCTCAGCAGCCTGCCCGACACCGGCCGGGCCCTGCGGCTGATCCTCCTGGACGACGCCTTCGCCAAAGTCGACCACCGCACCATCGGAGAACTGATGGCGCTTCTGGTCCGCCTGGACCTCGACTTCGTCATGACCGGCCACGCCCTGTGGGGATTCTTCCCCGAGGTTCCCGCTCTGGACACCTACGAAGTGCGCCGCGCCGAAGGCACCGCGGCCGTGACCACCCACGTCCATTGGGACGGCCGCACCCGCCACCTGCGCGCCGCATCATGACCACCCATTCCCTCCCCCAGCTGCCCGCCCCCGTCCGCAGCTACCTCAACGACCCCAGCCTCACCGCGCTGTGGGCGGAGGCCCGCAAACGGCTGGAGCGCAACCGTCTGTCCCCCACCGGCACTGTGCAGGCCCAGCTCGACGCCGAAGGCGTCAAGCGGCTCGGAGGACTGCTCGGCACCCGGCTCGAGCCCGGCCTGCGCCGCATCCAACTGGGAGCACTGGACGCGGCCTTGAGGGCATCGGCCGCTCAATGCGGCCTCGTCAGCGTCGTCGCGGAGCTGACCGGCCGGCCCCTGCAGGACCGGACGTCGGCCAAAGAGGCACAGCAGACAGCGTGGACAGCGCTCTGGCAGCAATTGGACGGCGACCTCACCGGTGCAGGCCTGGCCCAGGCGGGCTGGATCGCCGACTGGCTCGGGGAGTTGAGAAGCACCGGCATCCTCACCCGCGCCGGCATCGAAGCGGCCTCTACCGCCCTCAGCGGCGCCGTACGCACCATCGCCACCCTCACAAACACCCCTCTTCACGCCCCGGTCGGCACCGGAGCGGAGGCCGTGAAGCAGTGGGAGCTGAGCGAGCTCGCCGCGCACACGACCGGCGACGCCCACGGACTCGACGAGGGCCGTCTCACGGGCATTCTGGTCCTCAAGGCCATTGCCGCAGCCTGCTCACTGCCGTCACCCGACTCGGCCGCAAGCCGCCGGCTGCTGTGGGAACGGGTCGGCGTCAGCACAGACTCCCTGTCGGGCACCATCATGGTCTGGCGGCTCGCCCCGCCCGGACCGCACCCCTGGGCCCAGATGATGCGCACCCGACGTGACCTTGCGCTGGTAACCCATCTGACCCTGCAAGAACTGCGCACCGTCCCGGATGCAGCCCTGACGGTGCCCGGGACGACGGTGCACTTCTGCGAGAACCCTCAGATACTTCAGGCCGCCGCACGCTACGGCCTGCCTGGCATCCTGGTGTGCGGCAGCGGCAACCCGTCCGCAGCAGGATGGGAACTACTGCGACGACTCATCGCCGATGGAGCAGACGTCATCTACCACGGCGACTTCGATTGGCCCGGCGTCGCCATCGCCGCACGGGTAATCCGGCTGGGAGCTCATCCCTGGCGCATGCATGCCACCGACTACCTCAACGCGCTTGCAGAGCTGCCCGCCGACCGCCTTATCCCACTGGCAGGGGCCCCCGCGCCTACCCCCTGGGATCCGTCACTCAAGGCCACGATGGCTCAACGCGGTCTCGCCGTCCACGAAGAAGCACAGCTAGACCATCTTCTTCGAGATCTGCGTCATGAAACATCCGTGTGACGCCCCCCAACTCTGGCAGTAGAGACCCCCGTTCGTGTCGCCGCAGGCCTGGGGGCGCTCATACCGCTCCTTTACCAGAATGCGCTTTCATGTACACCATGCGCATCACCACCCCCCTGCGGCACACCTTCGCCGTTGCCGCCGCGACCGCGGCCGTCGTGTTCGCCGCCCCACCTTCCTCGGCTGCCGATGGCGCGCCCGCCTCCACCGCCACCGAGCAGACGACTCTCCCCCTCCACTCGATCGCCGCTCTGTCCGCCGAGCGCATAACCACCGCCGACCTTGTCGCGGCCGCCAAGTGGGGCACCGGCAGCCCCATCGACGACCCCACCCGCGAACAACAAGTCCTCGACGCCGTGGCCGCCCAGGCCCAGCAACTGGGCGCCGACCCAGACGAGGTCCGTCAAGTCTTCCGAGACCAGATTGAGGCCAACAAGATCGTCCAGCGCGGCCTGTACCAGCGCTGGACTGCCCACCCGGACCAGGCGCCAACCACCCGGCCGGACCTGGGCGTCGTCCGGCAAGAGATCAACCGAATCAACAAGGAGCTCGTGCAGGCCCTGGCCGACACCGCCTCTGACCGCGCCGGGTTCTTCTGCCGCCCGGAACTCGCTCTCGCCGCCACCCAGGTCCACTACGACAGTCACCTGGACGGCCTGCACACCAAGGCTCTGGCCCGTTCCCTGCGCTCGGTCTGCACCGACAACCAGGTGACGCGGCGCTGAGCGACGGTTCGACCCTCCTTTCCCCTCGCCAGTCTTCTCGTTGAGCTGAACGAGTGATCCGGGCGGGAGGGAAAGGCGAGTACGGCAGGACTGGAAGCGATGCGATCGACGAGTCCACGCTGGTGCGAATCCTGAGCAGATCAAACCTGATCATGTTCTGCCCAGGTGGACACGCAGGGCACCTCCGCCCCAGGGCGCCGGGCCTGTCCGGTGATCACCGCCCCGGCTCGCCGCAGGGCTCTACCCGGGCGCAGCAGAAGTGGCTGGTGCTCGCTCCGGAAGCTTGCGGTGAGCGGCGACGAGGGCGTCCTGCTGCACCGGGCCGGGCAGAACACGCCTCCCTCCCGACGGCTCCCGCAAGTGACCGAGCCACCACGGGCCTTGGCGGCAGCGCGCATGATGACCGCGCTGGTGTCGGCCGACGGCGCGCAGCGGCTGGCCGTTCCCACGGCCTGCATGTGAATTCTGTCTCGACTGAGGACCTCCGAGCAGGCGAGGTAGGGAGCCGTCTCTCTTGGACCTCGCTGGTCTCGTATGCGGCGGGAGTTATCCCGTGAGAGCGAGGTTGTGCAGCCGGGCGATGCCGAGCATGGCGTGGTGGACGCCGTCGCCCTTGAGGCGGCAGTCGCGGAGGAACTTCCAGGTCTTCATGCGGGCGAAGACGTGCTCGACGCGGGCGCGGACCTGTTTGTGCGAGCGATTGTGCTCCTGCTTCCAGCCTGGCAACGCCTCGCCCGGGGTGCGGCGGTGGGGCATCAGGAGACCGGTGCCCGGATAGCCGCCGTCGGCCATCGTGAGGGTCTTGCCCACGGCGGCCTTCGCGCCAGATTCCTCCCATGCCCTGCAGTCGTTGCGATTGCCTGGCAAAGGCTCACCGACCACAACGACCAGGCGGGTATCCGCGTCAATGACGACCTGGTGGTTGGTGGAGTAGCGATAGTTCTTCGACTGTTCAGCGATGCTGTGGTCCCGGGTGGGCACCAGGGTGCCGTCGACGATCAGCACGGCGTCCTTGGCGAACCGGCGCCGCGACTGAAATGCGATGAGCGGGCCGAGCTGGTCGATGATGCGGTCGGCCGCCGACTTCGAGATGCCAAATAACGGGGCGAGTTGGCGCATCGTCAGGTTCGTGCGCCAGTAAGCGACGACCAACAGCACCCGGTCCCCCAGCGGCAGTCCCCATGGCCGGCCCTGGACCGGGGAGCCAGCGCCCTCACGGCGCAGCGCGGTCACCAACTTGCCGAAGGCGCGCGGGCTCAGCCCGGTAAGCGGGGCTATCAGGGACGGCTCGGACGCCGTGATCGCACCTGACACAGTCAAGATCATCACAGAGCAAGATCACTTACGGGACAGCCCTTAGCCATCGCCCAGTGGATCATCGCCCTCGCTCTTTCGGGGAGGGCTTCGTAGTCCCGCGCGAGACGGCGGTGCTGCATCAGCCAGCCGAAGGTCCGCTCAATCACCCACCGTTTCGACAACGGTTCGAACCTCTTCGCCCGTGGCCGCTGTACCACCTCGACATCGATGCCCAGCCGGGCTCCGTGGTTGAAGATGCTGTTCTGGTACCGCCGTCGGCCCAGACCTTGGTCACGCTGGGATGTGCCGCGGCCAGGTCGTCGAGCAGGAGCTTGCCGCCGGTGGTGTCGTGCACATTCGCGGCGGTGACCAGGACGGCCAGGACGAGACCGAGCGTGTCGGTGATCACGTGTCGCTTGCGTCCTTTGATCTTCTTGCCGGCGTCGATGCCCTGGCTGGTCTCGGCGACGTTTGCCGAGGTCTTGACGCTCTGCGCGTCGACCACGGCCGCGGTTGGCTCCGCTCGGCGGCCATGGAACCGGCGGGTCCTGTCGCGTAGCAGGTCGTGGACCTGCCTTCGCTCGTGTCATCCATCATGAACACAACGCTGGGAACGGCCCGTTCGACCCACCAGCGGTCCAGCATCACCACAGGGGTGGACCGTCGACGTGCTGGTGTGTGCCTGCACGGGGCTTCAGTCGACCGATACGTCCCGGTCGGGCGGGCCACGCTGCGTCCAGTGCGGCTTGGCGGTCAGCGCCGCCGGCGTTCTGTGAGTGCCATGCGGCCCGTCTTCGTACGGACTGCGCGGTAGTGCAGCGGCGTCAGGCGTGAGTACCGCCACGGGAGTGCCTCCGTGAAGCCGTCGACATGGCGGAACTGTTCCCTGGCTGCTCTGTACCGGCCCTGCAGGTACAGGAAGTACCCCAACAGGTGTCGTACTTCCGCAAGCCTCGGGTGATCTGGCTCAGCGAGTGCTGCGTCGGCGAGCGCTGCGTCGACCAGTACACGTACATCAGGGTGAAAGATCCGACACGACCCAGCTCGTCCACGTGGCTCTCATACCAGGCGATCACCGGCAGCACTGCCAGCAGACTCCCCGGCGGCGCACCGGCGGCCGACTTCTCGGCGAACTCCCGCGCGAGCTGATGCGAGCCTCACCATTTCGCGGTCCAGTACTGGAGGGCACTGGTGTGCGCTTCGAAGTGATGCGGCGCCAGGCCCGTGATCTGCGACCACAGCGCGTCCGTCTCCGCGTGGGAGTAGCCCAGTCCGCGCGCCCTCCAGAGCTCAGCGACGAGCGGTGTGGGGTCGCCGGGGCATAGGGCCACAACCCGCCCGATGTCGTCTGCGAGGCAAGCAACTCCCGGTGGAATGACTCGAACTGGCTTTGCGACGTCCTGTCCGTGTACGCACCGCCTCGCAGCTCCCACGCATACGAGATTCTGGCGCGAGCCACCACGAGCGCGGCGTCCGGGTCTTCGGGCCGGGCCTCCTCCCATGCCTTCAGCCAACGGTCGCTCCCTCTGGCAGCGACGTCCCCCAACCGCTGTGCGTACAGGGAGCGGCGCTCCCAGTCCTGGCCGGCGTCCTCGAAGAGCTGGGCCGCGGGCTCCCAGCGGCCCCGGGCGGCAGCCCTGCACGCGCGTTGCAACGGGCATCGGGGCCAGCGAGGTAGGAGTTCTGCCACCGCAGCGGCAGCAGGCCGTACTTGAGCCAGCACCAGAGCAACAGCAGACAGGGAAGGACAAGGAGTGTCATGGTTGGGCGAATCCCTCCAGGAAGAGTGCTGCGACGCGCGAAGTGGGGGGTGCCGGCAGTATTCCTGTCGCAACGGCAGGGACGACACGCGGAGTGCCGCTGCTGAGCGCGAATGGGCGCACCAGGCAAGGCGGGCTCACCACACTGCCCACCAAGACCGGGGCCTCCGAACGCCGCATCGCCCTCCCCACCCGCTGCGTCCAGTCGCCGAAGCTCCACCACGAGCAGCAGCAACGCGAGCGAAGGAGCACAAGGAGCGGCAGGACAGGGGGCGAGAACAGGCCGGATCGGCCTGGAGCGACAGCGGCTCGTCTTCGCCACGCCGACCGGACAGCCTCTCGACCCGGCCAACCTCACACGCCGCTTCCGCAGCCTCCTCGACCAAGCCGGGCTCTGCCGCATTCGCTTCCACGACCTCCGATATTTGACCGCCGCCCTGCTCCTGGAACAGGGTGGCGATCTCGTCGTGATCAAGGAGCTGCTGGGTCACGCCCACATCGGCATCACCGCCAGCGGCTACGCTCACGTACAACACCGACTCTAGCGTCACGCTATCGACGCCCTGGGCCATGCTCTCGGCGGCCAGGACGGAAACCCTGACGCCCCACCTGTTGCAGCCGTCGTCCGCTGACGTTGCCGTCAAGCAGCGCGAAGACGCCGTCGGAGATCTCCGGCGGGGTCTTCGTACTTCCCCCCCCAATTCTCCAGGGGGTGAGATCTATTATTCCGGAGAGAATCCCCGAATCACTGGATTAACCGCCAGCCCAGGAATGAACTCGATCAGACACGAGTGCGCCTCTCGCAGAAATTCAGCGAATACACCTACGAGCTCTTCGTGATCGGCAGAGACTCGCCAGTCATGCTTCGATGACGTAATCACGACGCGATTCTCCTCACGCCGAAGTCGAATGACTTCATCGTTCTCTGTGAAGCCGATCGCTGAATCTTCTCCCGAAGAAAGGCGATTCAACGCATGACGAAGAGACAAGGCCAAGTCCACAAGGGTCAGGTAACCCTGCCCAGATATGACCTCAACTCCATCGACCACTAGCTCTACGTGCACCCCGAAGTACTTGTAGCAAAGGTCGATCTCGCTGATGGCTGCCGGGCTGACCTTGCACGCCTTGTCCCAGGTGTCGCGCCAAGACGACCCAGACCCCGGGGGCTCAAAAGAGAAGTAAATCACGGATCCCTCAGCTTTTCGCTGCTCGTCTAGAACGGGAACGCCGTCACGACTTTACCGTCGTTGACGATGACGCGGATGCTTGTCAACTCTCCACCGCCATTCGCCGGACCAGCCCTGCCCACAGGAACACCGAAGTCCCATTCATATATCTGCCCGGCGCGGGGCCTACCGGTCTCAGGGTCCGGCGTGTTCGCTCTCGGCGTCCCTCGATTTATGGTCTCCGCTATTCGACCGCGAACATGCTTGGCCTTGCCCGTGAGGATTCCGGCCTTATCGTCGACCTTCGCACCGCCAGGCCGGTGCCGATCCACGATGTGCTGCCAGTCCCCATTTTCCAGCGCTGCGGTTCCGCACAGGCCATTCGAATTGTGAACGAGTACCGGTGTGGCGCCCGCCAGTACATAGTACGTGTGCAGGTCTTCGACTGTGAGGTTGTACGTCCGAGCGTGCTTGGTGTACGCACGGTTGCTGATGACGCGGACGGTGGTGCCGTCAGGGGTTCTGAGGGTCGTGCCTGCGGACAGGTTGCGGGCCTCGACCCAGGCGCCGATCTCAGGGACCCAGAAGGGGTGTTCGTGTGTAGCGGTGAGCTTCTTGGGCCCATCGGGTGTTTCGATGGTCAGTTCGTTGAAGTGCTTGTCGTCTTCGGTGACGATCAGGCGGGTGACCTTGCGGAGGCGGGTCTCCCCTGTTTCCGGGTCTGTGGCAACGACCTGGTCGCCGACCTCAACCTTCTCGATGTTCTCGGTCTCGCCGTCGGCCATGAGGACTTGGGTGCCGGGAAGGAAGCATTTACACCCCGACGGCTCTTCCTTTGACTTCTTCTTGAGCCATTTCTCGACAGCCTCTTTACCCCTTTTCGCAATCGAATCGGGTACCAGCTTCAAGATTTTCAAGAAGGGGAGATCCGTGGCGACGCCAGCGTAGTCCGAGCCGCTTGCCTCTCCGGTGAGCGTATTCTTCCACGATTCGACGTCGGGGAAGACGAGGGAGGCCATGAACTTGAGTGCGTTGTTCTGGGCCTTTAGGTTGTACGGCTTGACCTCGGTTCTTTTGCCCATCTTCGGGTGGAAGGTGCCGAATCGGTTGACGCTGTGGAGGTCGCCCTCGACGTCATAGGTATAAACGGAGGTTTCGTGAGCGTAGGACCAGGTTCCGTCACCGTTCGGCCTCATCCAGTCCCGGTAGGTGCTATTTCCGTCCTGGCAGCCTCTGTCGCAGTCGGTGACCGGCCTCAGGCCGTCGGGGTCGCTGGTGCTGATGGGGCTGTTTTTGGCGTAGGAGTAGCCGTTCATCTGCAACGGGTCCGTGATGTCCAGCAGCGGATCTGCGCTGATGAAGCGGCCGTTGGTCTGGTCGTACTCGCGCGCGCCGATGTGCGTCAGTCCGGTGGCGGTGTCGTCGATGCCGGTACCGAGGTAGCTACGCCTGTCTGGCCATGAGGTCGGTTTGGGACCGCGGGCCTCACCGAATGGTTTGAAGGCTCGCCTGGTCACCGGCTGGTTGGCTGCCATCTGGATGGTGGTGTTGGCGGTACCGAGATGGTCGGTGAGCTGGATGTTGCGGGTGTGGCCAGTGGTAGTGCCGTTTGAGGTGCGGACGACTGTCGGGGCGCCGGGGTGAGCGTAGTTGCGGGTTGCCTTGGTGATCTTTCCGGTGGTGTCGGTAGTGAGTTCCCCGCCAGGGAGGTAGAGGGTGGAGCCTTCGCTGGAGCTCTCCAGGAGGCGTTGGCCGCCGGTGTCGTAGGTGTAAGCGACGGTGGTGGCGCCGGTGGTCACAGTGGCCGGCTTGTTCTCGGCGGTCCAGGTGAGGCTCTGGGTGTCGTTGGCGAGGTCGCGTTTGGTGGTGTTGCCGGCCAGGTCGTAGGTGTAGGCGCTGCCGGTGCCGATGGGGGTGGTGGAGACCCAGCCCAGGGTGTGGGGCTGGGTGATGACCGCTCCGGTTGCACCGTTTCCGCCGATGGTGCCGTAGCCGGAGCGGTAGGTGATGTTTTTGGTGGAGTCGGTGATGTTGTGCTCGGTGAGAGTGGAGCGGTTTCCGAGCCAGTCGTAGCTGAATGCCTGGCGGTAGGCGGTGGCGGAAGTTGCCACCGTGCCGGGGGCCGGGGCGGCTGCGGCGAGCGTGCTGGTCAGTGAGGCGTCCGGGCTGGAGGTGTCGGTGGCCGCGTTCGGGGCGTCCGCGACTGGGCCGGACGAGTCGGCGTAGTCGGTGCGGTAGCCGAAGGTGGCACCGCCTGCGGTCTTGCAGCCGTTGCCTGTGCCGGTGGGGGTGATGTTGGAGGTCCAGGCGTGGACGAGTTCACCGAGGGCGTCGTAGGTGTAGCACTGCGTGTCCCACGTGGAGCCGGAGGCTTCGCTCAGCTTGCGGGCATTCGATGTGATGGTGCCGGTGGCGTCGTACGAGTAGTAGCTGTCGGTGATGCGGTGAGGTGCAGCGGTTTCGCGGTCGGCGACGGTGCGCTGGAGGCGTCCGGTGTGCGGGTCGATGAAGTTGGTGGTCCACACGCGGTAGGGCTGGGAGCCGGAGACGGTGCGGAGGACTTCGCCGAATGGGGAGTAGGTGACGTCAGCGGTGTACCAGCTGGAGCCGGCCGTGGACTCGGGCAGGCCGTCCTCGTTGTAGCGGGTGACTACCTTCTCGGAGGAGATGCCTCCCTTGGAGGGGTAGGTGACCGAGAGAGGCTTGCCGGTAGGTGTGTAGCCGTAGGTGTAGCTGTATGTGCCGGAGAGTCCGGTGGTTTTGGGGTTGGCGGGGATGGTGATGTCCCGCCCGGTGGGTTGGTAGTCGGTGGTGTAGCCGGTGATCTTGTCGACGTAGTCGCCGTCTGCGGTGTGGCGGGTCGAGGCGACCGGCATGCCGAGGGCGCCGGCGGCGTCGAACGTGAAGGACTTGATCGGGTTGGCCGTGGCTGACCCCTCGCGGACAGCGGTCACTCGCCCGAGGGCGTCGTAGGTCGTGTGCAGGGACTTGCCGTTGGCGTCGAGGGTGGCGAGGGGACGGTCGGCGCCGTCGTACGCGGTCGTCTTGGTGATGCCGGTGTCCGGGTCGGCGGCCTCCATTAGGCGGCCGCGGACGTCGTACTTGTACGTCCATTTGTTGCCGGCCGGGTCGGTGACTTCCGAGCGGTTGCCGCGGACGTCGTAGGCGTAGCGGGTCGACCGGGTTTCCGACTGGTTGGCGTCGGTGTACTGCTCGATCTCAGTGACCCGGCCGAGGGCATCCGTGGTGGTCCAAGTTGCCGGTGAGGTGTTGCCCGGGGGGTTCACGTGGACGGTGTTGGGCCCGTACGACGTGAAGGTCTCGTGCTGGAAGTCGCCGTCGTGGTAGGTCGCTTGGCGGATGGTGCGGCCCATGCCGTCGTACTGGGTCTTGACGTAGCTGGGAATGAGCGTCGTGGACCTGGGCTGGAACAGAGTGGTGGTCGGCTGGTCCGCGGCAAGGTAGCCGCTGGTGACGATGCTGGTGCGGCCGTGGTCGTCGTAGGAGGTGTCGGTGATGATGCGGCCGGGGCCGTGGGCCTCGTTCTGGGTCTGGACCGGGCGGAGGAGACCGTCGTAGATGGTGACCGAGGAGGCGTAGCTGCCGTCATCCTTAAGCGTCTTGGTCGTGACAGCGGCAGGGCTGGTCCTGGAGGGGGTGGCGGCGGCCTGTTGGTAGCTGATCTGGACGTCGGGGGTCTGCGAGCCGCTGGAGCGGGTCGGGGACCAGCCCTTGAGCAGGCGTCCGAGGTCGTCGTACTCGTACCGGGTCACGCGGCCGTTGGGGTCGGTGACGGTGAGGGGGAGGGCGCGGCCGGGGTCGAAGGCGGTCGTGGTGGAGTGGCCGAGGGCATTGATGGTCTTGAGGCCGGTGAGAGGGCCCCCGGTATCGGCCGGCGTGTAGACGTTCTCGGTCGTTCCTTGATTGGGCCTGGTGACCTTGCGGATGCGGCCGAGCGGGTCGTACGTGGTGGTGGTGACGATGCTGTGTGCGTCGCCGTCGCCGTTGGATTCGGCGACGGTGGTGGGCGAGCCTTTGATCGGCGTGGCGGTGTAGGCGAGATTGTCGTAGCTGGTGCGGATGGAGCGCAGCAGGTGGGTGGCGTAGTTGGCGCCGACGTACTGGGTGCAGGGCACGGCGATCGTGCGGGTCTGGGAGATCAGGCCGATCAGGTGTGCGTCGGTGTTGTGGACGTAGGTGTTGCGGGTGCATTCCTGCTCGGAGCGCGTTTCGCCGCCGTTGCCGTCGGGTTTGACGACGAAGCTTTCGACCTCGGTGGCCAGGCCGTAGGTGTCGTCGGCGGTGGTGAGGGTGCGCTTGGACTGCCATCCGTCGTCGAGGGACTGGATGTCGTCGGTGCGCTTGATGCCGACGCGGTGGGCCAGGAGCGGGTCCATGGCGGAGCCGTCCTCCGCTTCCCGGGCGCGGGAGGCGGTCTGCTTGGACCAGGGGAAGTTCAGGGTGCGCTTGACGAGTTGCTTGCCTGAGTCTTTGTAGGTGAGGGCTTCGGCGACCTGGCCCGCGTACTGGCGGCCGTCGTCGCCGGCCAGGGTGTAGGTGCCGGTGGTGTCCTTGACCTCACCGCCGGTGCCGAGGAAGTAGCGCGTCTCGGAGTAGGACTGCGACTGCGGGTCGTCGTTTCCGGTCTTGCTGGAGGTGGTCTTGCTGCCCTTGGTCACGGCGACCTGACGGTATCCCTGCCAGTCGCTGTACGTGCGCAGGGCCGGTCGCTGGAACTCGTCATCGGACTTGGCCCAGGCCGGGCCGGTGTACTTGTACTTGGTGACGATCGGCACGCCGTGGTTGGTGACCTTATCGGTCTCGACGACGGAGGCGACGACGTACTTGTTGAACCAGTGCTTGGGAGGGTTCCGCTCGTCGCCATCCGGGGACCAGCGGACGGGGTAGCAGGTTCCGTTCGCCTTCTCCTTGTCCTCAGAAGGCGGGGTGGCACAGCCGCCGGTGTACTCGACCTCGATGTCGGCGCCGGCCTCGGTGGCGACGGTGCCGATGCGGGGGCGGGTGAAGGCGGGTCGCTGGTCCTTGGGGCCGGTGCGGACGAGGTTGGGGAGCTGGCGGTCACGCAGGCGGGACTGGAGCGGTGAGGAGGAGCCGACGCGGTACTCGGCGAAGCTCACGCCGTCCTTGGACTGGACGGTGCCGGTGGTGTCGCCGGGGCCGAATCCGGTGCGGGTGATCGAGTTGAGCCAGAGTCCTGGGGAGGTGTCGTACCAGTCGGCGGGGAATGACTGGTGGAGGGTGTAGACGTCGACTTTGGCGAGGCCGGTCACGCCGGGGCGGGCGCCGAGGGTGGTGATGGTGTCCAGGCGCATCTGTGTCCAGAAGGACGGGAAGCCGGGGCAGAGCTTGGATGTGGCTTTGCAGTTGAGGTTGCCGGGGGTGTCCCACCAGGGGCGGTAGGCGCCGGGGTCGTCGGTCTTGGCGAAGTTCGCCGCGTCACAGGCGGTGGTGGACTTCAGGCAGCGCTGCTTGACGCCGAAGCTGATCTGCGCGGAGGGCTTGGACAGGTCGTCCGAGCGCATTCCGTAGTCGATGGTGGTGGGGTAGGCGAAGCGCTCGTAGCCTTCCGGGGTTTTGCGCTTGTCGCGGACGGCGTAGTAGTTCGTCTCCTGCTTCCAGTTGACGACCATCACGTTGCCGTGGACGTCGGCGACCTTGTCCAGGCCCCAGCGCCATGCCTGCTGCTTCCCCGCTCCGCAGCGGGAGTCGGCGAAGGCGGTTGCGTGGCAGGGTTCACCGGGGTGGTTGCCGAAGACGGGAGCCGTGGAGACGGAGTTGGTGTTGGCGTGGCCTCCGCCGACCTCGTGGCGGCCGAAGGTGTAGAGGGTTCCGTCGGTGGTGGTCACCTCCCAGTACTCGCCGTCGTTGTCGCCGTTCGCCGCACCGGTCTTGAGCGTGATCCGGGTGCCGTCGTCGGACGCGGGGCGGTAGGTGTTGGTAGTGCCGACGCGGACCAGTTCGGTGGTCCGGCCGGCGAGGGACATCACCGCATTGTGCGAGACCCAGCACAGGTCGGAGGTCTTGTTGGTCTTGGCAGTGTTGTTGGGGGCGCCGGCATCAAGGGTTCTCCGGTCGTCCTTGCAGCTGCGGTAGCGGCGCTCGATGTGGCCGGGGTCGTAGTCCCAGCCCTCGCCGATCCACGAGGCCTGCGGGGAGGAGACGCCCGTGCGGCCGTCCACGGACTGCGAGTTGTAGGTGAGCCCGACCGTCGGAGCGGGACCGGCCGGGGGCGCCGGAACGGTCAGCGGGTAGGACCAGACGAAGGCCCCGGAGCTGCCGGCATGCGACCAGGAGCCGGTCGAGGCAAGGGGCGTCGCCTTGAACGAGCCACCGGGGCCGGCTCCGGAATCGACCGCGCCGATCACGGTGGAGTCGCCGCTGCCTTCCGCGCCGAGCAGGCGGGAGCCCGCTGACTGAGCGGAGGTATCTTCGGACGCCGTGGCGAGCGCGTCGTCGGCGGCCGGATCAATGGTCGCGGAGACCGTGTTGGTGTCCGGGTCGTTGACCGTCTCCAGCTCCGTGTATGCCTGGCACTCCTCGACATCGGGAGTGGCCACGTAACAGGCAGGGAACTGGACCAGACGCAGACGGGAGCCCCAGTCAGCGCCGTAGAGGTTCTCGAAGGTGTCGTAGTCCAGCGAGAGCGAAACCGGCACCGCACCCGTGTCCGGCGGGTCCACGCGGATGACCGCACCATCCACACCCTGCGTAGTGACGTCGGTACGGGCATCCACCGTGACACCCCACGCACCGGTAGGGGTGGGCTGCCCCTCGGCAGGGGCGAGCGTGACCGGGACCTGGCCCAGCGACTGCGACTCGGCGGCGAACGAGCTCCGGGCGGCACCGGACGCAAACGTGACTGTCGTGGTCGACGCGGGAAGCGGAGTGGCGGTGCCGGGCGGCGCCGCCTCCCTGTCCTGCGGAACATCGGTCTTCAGGCTCTCGACATCCTGATTGACCGGGTTGCCGTCGGCCGGAACGACTTCGGCAAGTGACTCAAGGCGCAGCGCTTCGCGTCCCGGTCCGTTGACTGGCGGGACCGGCGGCACGGCCACCGCCGTCGCGGGCAGCAGACCGACAAGCACCGCGGCACCAGCTGCAGCGACAACAGCTCTGCGGGCGCGCAGGCTGCGGGAAAGGCGAGATCGACCGAACACGGAGGGTCCCCCCGGACCACTTGGAGCGGGGCCGGAGAGGGACCTCGCGCAGGACGAAACAGATCGGGCGAATTCTGTGAGAGCGATGTGAAGAAACGCTAGAGGCTCAGACCATTAGTGATCATCGTCACGGTTCGTAACGTGAGAATCACTCGCGAAGGGGAGCCGATCGGGTGTCATCCGCCTGATAAGCGACACATACCGACATGGACCCGGTCTCACTTGATTGAGCCTGATAGCGCTCAAATACCGAAATCCAGGGGGAGTTAGTGCCGATATGAGACCCGCTCTCGGCGCGGTAGACGCTCATCAACCTCAGCAGGGTGACTCCCGGAAGAACGGACATCGCCCGGCACGAGTTCCTGGCGCAAGAATCCACAGGGTGACGACAGGCGGCTCATGAGTCATCATCAGCTCGCCCCGCCATGCCCGCGCCCCCGTACGGAACGGTCCGCTTCGCCATGGCCGGCCACATCGTTCCGGAGGAGCCCGCACACGTTCATCCGTATGCCGGGCATGGGGAAAGGGACCTCTCACGATGCCAACCAGTCAGTTCCGTATGCCCGGACGCCGCACCCTGGCGTTCGCCCTCGCCACGGCAATCGCGGCGACCGGCATCGGTTACGCCGGCTACACGCGCTCCGACGGAGATCAGCAAGCTGCACCTCAGCGGACGAAGGCGGTCACCGAGTCCGCCGCCTTCGTCGAGGCCGCCCGCACGGGCAAGCAGATCGAGGTCACAGCGGACCGCACCGAGCGCTCCACCACCTGGGCCCGTCCGGACGGCCAACTCGCCACGCGGTTCCACGCCTCACCGATCCGGGTCCACAAGGACGGCGCATGGCGCGCGATCAACACCGACCTGCGGCGCACCGAGGCCGGCTGGGAGACCACAGCCACTAGCACCCGGATGGTGTTCACCGCAGGTTCAGGCAAGCAGAACGCGGAGCGGCCCTCCCGGGCCGGGGTTCAGCGTGTGTCACTGGCAAAGAATGCGTCGACCGCGGCCGGAGCGAGCGACCTCGTCACGCTCTACGTCGGTGATGCCGGCGAGTACGCCATCCAGCTCACCTGGCCGGGCCCGGTTCCAGCACCCATCATCGACGGCTCTCGCGCCCTGTACCCGGAGATCTTTCCCGGCGCCGACCTTGTCCTCACCGCGGACAACGACGGCTTCGCCCAGCTCCTCGTCCTCAAGAACCGGGCGGCCGCGGCCAACCCGCTGGCGCATCAGCTCTCGTACGGCATCACCTCCGAAGACCTGACCTTCCGCCTCGACCCGCTGTCCGGCGTCCTCACGGCCGAGACCTTCTACGGCAACGACGTGGCCAGCTCCGGCACCCCGCTGATGTGGGACTCCACCGGCCAGCCCGCCATCACCGACGGACAGGTCGGAGCCACTGACCAGCCGACCGGCTCGGAGAGCCCCGAGCCCAGCGCCTCGGCGTCCTGGATACCGGAAGAGGTGCCGGCCGAGGAGGCGACGAACGACTCCGAGTCGGACGAGCAGACCGACCGGGAATCCGAAGCCCCAAGCCTGCCCACACCCACCGACGGACCAGAGGTCACCCCCTCAGAAACCGCCCCGACCACCGCACCCGCCGAACCCACCCCCGGCCCGTCGCAGACCGGGTCAGCGGCAACGCTCTCGCTCCCACTGCTCGACGGGCCATCGCCGGACTCCCTGGGCAACACCGTGGAGTCCGACCTTTCGGGCGACAACTGGGTCATCACCCCGGACCTGGACTTCCTCAACGCTCCCGAGACCACCTACCCGGTCTTCGTCGACCCGTCCGTCACCAAGCACATGGACAACTGGACGACCGCCTACAGCCGGCACCCCAACGCCACCTTCTACAACGGCAAGGGCTTCAACAAGGGCGGCACCCACGAGGCCCGGGTCGGCTTCGAGTCCGACACCTGGGGCACTTCGCGCTCCTTCTTCAACATGAACTTCGACAAGAACCTCAAGGGCGCGAAGATCAGCAGCGCCAAGCTGCGCCTGTTGGAGACGTACTCCTGGTCCTGCAGCGCACGGTCGATGAGCGTCCACGTCACCGGAGCGATCAGCAAGAAGACCAACTGGAAGAACGCCCCAAAGCTCACCGACGGCAACAAACTGCAGACCCGCAGCTTCGCGCACGGCTACAAGTCCGGCTGCCGCGACGCCTACGAGACCTTCGACGTGAAGAAGGCCGCACAGAACTACGCCGACCTCGGCCGCTCCAAAATCACCTTCGGTCTGCGCGCCCGCGACGAGAAGTCCCGATACGCCTGGAAGAAGTTCCAGGCCAACGGCGACAACGGCCCAGCACTCGAACTCGTCTACAACCGCCGCCCTTCGTCCCCCACCAACCTCGACCTGTCCCCCGACGCCAAGTGCACCACCACCGAGCCGTACGTCCGGATGGGCGCTGGCAGCGTCACCTTCACCGCGCGGGCAAAAGACAAGGACAGCAACCTCGACTACCTGGACTTCGACCTCTGGCCCACCGGCAAGTGGGGCACCACTGGCGACGTGCTCGGCTCCACAGGCAAGGTGTCCACCGGCAGTGCCGGCGGCGACGCCCTGCGCTCCACGCCCGCCTTCTCCACCAGCAAACTGACCAACGGCACCCTGTACTCCTGGCGGGTCCGCAGCATCGACGACAAGGGCGCCACATCCGGCTACTCGCCAGCCAAAACGCCCTGCCGGTTCATCCTGGACACCAGCGCACCCAAGCGTCCCAAAGTCACCTCCACCGACTTCCCCGACGCAGACGGCTCGGAAAACGGCTTCGGCAACGACGCCGAGGACGCCAACTGGTCGAAACTGAAGTTCGGTACCGCGGGCGCTTTCACCGTCTACGCCGGCTCCACCGACACCGTCCGCTTCGAGTACTCGTTCAACGGCTCCAACTACAACTTCTCCAAGAGCCGTACCGCCGGCACCGCCGTCACCACCCCGACCACCATCACAGACGCCAAGCCCCCGACAGCCGGACCCAACGTCCTGTACATCCGTGCCGTCGACGCGGCAGGCAACGCCTCCACCCCGACCCTCTACTTCTTCTACGTCAGCCCACGTGACGAAGCCGACAACGCCGGCGACTTCACGGGCGACGACCTCGCCGACCTCATGGTCGTGACCGCCGCGGGCAATCTCGCACTCTATCCGTCCCAGGCCACCCCCGACCTCACCCGCGCCAGCGGTGACCTCGACTACTCCATGCCTGGCGCCTACCGAGCCAATCCCGCCAAGGACCCAGGCTCCGAAGACGGTCTTCCCAGCTTCGTCGCCGCACCCTCCGGTCACTTCAAGGACTCCCTGATCACACACAACGGTGACATCTACGGCGGAGACGGTCTCCAGGACCTCGTCGTCAGGGTCGGCGGAAAGCTGTGGGTCTACCCGGGCGACGGCTACGGCGCGGTGAACGTCGACAAACGAAGAGAGATAATCCTTCCGGCCGGCGCCCCGTCACCCGCGTCCATCGACCAGATCGTGGCAGCCGGTGACATCACCGGTGACGGAAGGACCGACTTCTTCGCCCGCGCCGGCACGGAACTATGGGCACTGGTCGGGTATCACGGGGCAACGATCAGCAGCGCCACCCGGCTCACCTCAACCCTCTGGGACGAGCGGGACATCGTCACCGTCGGAGACGTATCCGGCGACGGAGTCGCCGACATGATCTACCGCACCGACCCGGGCGCCTCCCTCCGTCTCCGCAAGGGCATCGCCCACGCCTCGGGCAACGGCGTCGACCTACAATCACTGGCCTCCGGGGCCAACTCCGCCGGCGGCACGGACATCGCGTACTCCGGAGGCGGCTGGTCCCGCGCCTCCATCCCTCACATTCTCGGCACCCCCGACGTCACCGGCGACTCCGTCCCCGACGTCTGGACCGTCCGCGCAGACGGCTCGGTCCGCATATACGCCGGAAAACCCGACGTACTCCCCGGCGCAGGAGCAGAAATCATCACAGCCCGCTCCTACTGGAAGGACCGCATCGCCATCGGATGACCCGCCGACGCCGAGCGCCCGGACCCCATCCTTGCAAGGGGGCCCGGGCGCGCTGCGCAGGACACAGACCGAGACCTGGGAGCAACTCAGAGCCGACCGGCAAGCGCTGCTAACGCGGACGACCGATTCGCTGCCAGTGAGGCCCTTATGTGCGATCGCCCTATGGTCTGCACGCAAAGCGCTGAGATCATGTCAACGCAGCTTCTTTCATCTGCAGTGCTGTTCGGTTCCGGAATGGGCATCATCGGACGCCCGGTGACGGCATCGCGCTACCCGATCGTTGACGGGCCCTGCTCTGCACGAGCTGGCCCGTATCTGGGCATACTGGAACATTAAGTGTCCTTCCTGCACCGCGCGCGGTGGTGCGCGCCGCTCTGCGATACCGGTATCTCCGGGTTCAGGCGGCGACGCCGAGTTCTTTCCGGGTTCGTTGGATGAACTCACGGACGGCCGGTTCCCGGCGCCACGGGACGAGGGCGGAGTTGAATTCGCGGACGTAGTCCTTGGCCCGGCTCGACTGGACGCGGGCGAGGATGTCGACGCTGCGGTTGCCGAGTTCGAGGCCGTGGTCGAGGTCGCGGGCCTGGAGGTGGGCGGTCCCGACGATGGCGAGCCGCATGCCGACGGACCGGGTGAACACGCCTGTCGGCATCGCGGCAGCCTGCTTGTTCCAGTCGAGGGCCGCTTTGGGATTTCTCAGGTCGCGGAAGACCTCGGCGGCATCCGCCGAGAGGCGGGCATGGTGATAGAAGTCGATCCACGCGGGTTCGTCTCCGCTGGCGTCCTTGACCTGTCCCAGCAGGTCCTCGGAGGCTTTCAGGGCCCGGGAGGCCGCTCGGGCATCGTTGTCCCGGGCATGGGCTCGGGCCTCGATCAGTTTGGTGAACGCGAGCACTCTCGGGACAGCCTGCCCCTTGGCCCGCTCGAAGGCGCCCTGGGCCATGTCCACGGCCTCGGACGCGAAGCCCCGCATCAGGGTCTGCATGGCCATGGTGGTCAGGACATAGCAGCCCAGCTGCACGTCACCGCCTGCGCGGGCGAGGCGGAGGGCCTGGATGAAGTACCGCTGGGCGGCATCATGCTGACCGACGTCGAATGCCGTCCACCCGGCGAGCCTGGACAGCTCGGCGGTCACCGAGAAGAGTTCACGGCCGATCTCGTCCGAGAAGGATCCCTGCAGCAGCGGGCCGGCCCGGTGGTCGAGGCAGTCGGTGACGGAGTTCGCCTTCCAGTTCCCGCCGCCGTATTTGGAGTCCCACCGGCGGGCATCGTCGGCGGCCTCGCGCAGTTCGTCGAGGTCGGCCCGGCCGACCTGCTTTCCGCCGCGATGGTCGGCGGTCTCGTCGGCGGGGGTGACGAGCCACCTGGTGACGGGGGTGGTGAAGGCGGATCCGGCCAGGAAGTCGCGGCGGTTCACGGAGCTCCAGAACGAAGTGGCGACGCGGACAGCGTCGGCGGGGTCTCGCGGGAAATCCAACCCCACATCCGCGTCGATTGTCTCCGCCTCGCCCATACCGATCTCGCCCAACGTGACCGGCCGGCCGAGCCTCTCGCCGATGGCCTGCGACAACAGCTTCGGGACCGGCCACTTCGGCGTCATCCCCCGCCTGCACCAGTTCGCCACGGAAGTATGCGAATAGTCGGTCTCTATCCCGGCGGCATGGGCGAGCTGGTTGACGCGCAGAGCCAGAGACTTGTGGCTCGCGCCGCTGGCTTCGATGAGCCGGGCCAGGTCCGCGTTGGGCGGACGGGTCCGGCGGGTAGTCGATGCCACGACCTTCTCCCTTGCCGGTGACAGGCCGGACCACGCACGACTCGAACAAGCAGTTGAGCACGTATGTCTGTACTTGATGGAGCACGGGGCCCGTACTCGACCGGGGATGAAGAGCCGTACATGTTCCGCGTGTTGGGCTACTGACGATATGCCTCCTGGCCCAGCCGCGAACCGCCTTTGCGAGTTGTGAGCCCCCCTGCGAGCCCTCCCGGCGATCTTGTCGGGCGGCTGTGATGAGAGCCCAGGCCGCCGCCGGGACCGGAACGGATCTCCTTCCGGCGGCGGCCGCCGCCAAGGCACCACCACACTCGGGGGTGAACCAGATATGTGCGGAATCGCAGGACTGGCCGGAGCCGACGCCGTCCGGCACGAGCACACGGTCGGCGCGATGGGCGCCTCGCAGGCCCACCGGGGCCCGGACGGCACCATGCACGCCGCTGCGGCCGATGGCCGGGCGGTGCTGGCCATGAACACGCTGCTGATCGTCGACCCGCAGGCGACGCCGGAGCCCTACCTCGACCGTAAGAGCGGGGTACTGCTGGCCTTCAACGGCGAGATCTACAACTACCGCCAGCAGGCGAAGGCCTGGGGCATCCATCTGGGCCCTCGGGACACAGACGCGCACTTCGTGCTGCGGGCCTGGACCAGGATCGGCCCGTCCTGCCTGGACGGGCTGGACGGCATGTTCGCCCTGGCCGTCTATGACCCGCGCGTCGGGAAACTGTTCCTGGCCCGCGACCGGCTCGGCGAGAAGCCACTCTACTGGCGGCTGGACGGCAGTCGGCTCGCGTTCGCCTCCGAGGTCACCACACTGACCGGCTACGGCTCCGCGCCGCTGGTCCTGCGGCCCGAGGTGCTGGCGATCGAGACGCCGGTCGGCGTCGACACCCCCTACCAGGGGATCCAGCTGCTGGCCCCGGCCACCCTGCTGTCCTTCGATGTCGCCACCGGCTCGCTGGACCAGCACGTCTACTGGCGCCTTGAGGACCGGCAGCCGTTCACCGGGACCTACGCCGAGGCCCTGGCGAAGTTCTCCGTTGTCCTGGCCGAGCAGGTTCCCCTGCGGGCCCCGGCCTGCGACTTCGCGCTCCTACTCTCCGGCGGGCTGGACTCGTCCGTGCTGGCCTACCTGCTGCGACCGCCGGTCTGCGTCACCGTCCGCTACCCCGGCCAGGACCGGCTGGATGAATCCGTGATCGCGGCGAGGGTCGCGGCCGACATCGGGGCCGAACTCGTGGTGGTCGAGCCGGGCCCGATCGACTTCACCAGGGCCTTGCCGCACATGATGTCCGCGCTCGACTACCCGATGGGCAACGCGTCCACGTTCTCCGAGTACATGGCCTACCGGAAGATCGCCGGCCTCGGGCTGAAGGTCGCGGCCGGCGGGCTCGGCCCGGACGAGTTCTTGATGGGCTACATCCGCCACGCCCTGGTCCTCTTCGACCCGGACGCCGTCCTGGCCGCCGGGATGGACGCCTACCGGCCGTTGGCCGCGAAACTTATGCGCACCGCCGGAGACAAGCTGGATCCGGCGGAGGCGGTGACCCGGCTCGTCCTGCGCGGCCCCGACCCCGAGGGGCGGATCCGCGACCTCATCGCCACCGCGATGGACAGGTCCGGCGGGGATCTGGCCCGTTGCCTCACCCTCGCCGACCTGGCGACGGCCTGGCGGCCGCTGGTGATGACCAGCGACAAGCTCGCCTCCGCCTACGCATTAGAGCGCCGCTCCCCCTACCTCGCCCGCGACCTGGTCGAGCTGTCCTGGCGGCTGTCAGCCGAGCACAAGATCGCCCACCCGGCCGAGGGCAAGCGCATTTTGCGGGACGCCGCGAAGGCCCTGGGTCTGCCGCGGGAGGTCTGGGGCAGCCGGGACAAGCTCGGCTTTGCTTCCCCGGCCCCCGCCTGGCTGAACGGGCCGCTGGCTGCCTGGGCCGACGCCCAGATCCACACCGCCCTGACGGAGGCCCCGGCCGCGATTCGGCCGCTGCTGGAGGGCGGCCTGAAGCCGGGCGGGCGGTTCGACCGCACCCAGATGCAGGCCCTCATGGCAGCCGTCTGGTTTTGCGGCCAGGCAGTAAGGGCTGCCGCATGACGATCCCCCACCTCACTACGGTGTCCGAATGCACCAGGACACCACTGCCGACAGCCCGGCCCCCGCCCGCGGAGCGGTCGCGATCATCGCCAACCGCCGCGGCGAGCTCCTTCTCCACCTGCGTGACGACCTGCCCGGCGTGATCGCCTGGCCGGATCACTGGAGCGTCCTGGGCGGCGGCTGCGATCCCGACGAGGACCCGGCCGCCGCGATCGTCCGCGAACTCGACGAGGAAGCCGGCCTGGCCGTCGACGACCTCACCGAGTTGTTCGAGATCCGCGACGAGCACGGATCCGGCCAGGTGATCACGTTCTTCGCCGCTTCCTGGGACGGCGACGAGACCACGCTTCCCCTCGCAGAGGGCGTCAAGCTCCAGTTCTTCGCCCCTGAACATCTCGGCATCCTCACGATCCCGCCGTTCGTCCGGGACGGGATCGACCGCTATCTGGCCACCCGGCCGACCTGATCACCCCGCCTTCACGGACGGGGTATGAGGTGGGCCGTCAGGGCGGCCCACCTCGGAAGGAACTCCCGTTCATGAAGCTCACGGTGATCGGCTGCGGCTACCTTGGCGCCACCCACGCGGCCTGCATGGCCGAGCTCGGCCATGAGGTCCTCGGCATGGACTGCGACATGGACAAAGTCGCGATACTGGGCTCCGGCAAGGCGCCGTTCCACGAGCGCGATCTCGACGAGATGCTGGCCCGCCACACCGCCAGCGGGCGTCTGAAGTTCACCGCCTCCTACGCAGAGGCCGCCGCCTTCGGCGACCTGCACTTCATCGGCGTCGGCACCCCCCAGAAGCCCGGCGAGCACGCTTACGACCTCGACCACCTCTTCTCCGCCGTCCGCCAGCTCGCACCCCGCCTGACGAAGCCGGCCGTCGTCGCGGTGAAGTCGACCGTCCCGGTCGGCACCGCCCCCCGCGTCCGCGATCTCCTCCATGAGTTCGCACCCGCCGGCGACCGGGTCGAGGTCGCCTGGAACCCGGAGTTCCTGCGTGAGTCGTTCGCCATCGAAGACACGCTCCACCCCGACCGGCTCGTCCTCGGCTTCGAGTCCGAGCAATCCTGGGCCGAAGCCGTGCTGCGGCAGTGCTTCGAGAAGACCATCGAAGCGGGAACACCGACGATCGTCACCGACTGGGCGACGGCCGAGCTGGCCAAGGCGTCCGCGAACGCTTTCCTCGCCACGAAGATCTCTTTCATCAACGCGATCGCCGAGATCTGCGAAGCCTCCGGCGCCGACGTCGGACAGCTCGCTGACATCCTCGGTCACGACGCCCGGATCGGACGCCGCGGCATGCGGCCCGGACTCGGGTTCGGCGGCGGCTGCCTCCCCAAGGACATCCGCGGCTTCATGGCCCGCGCCGGCGAACTCGGCGTCGACCAGGCTCTGACGATCCTGCGCGAGGTCGACGCGATCAACAACCGGCGCCGCGAGCGCATGGTCAACCTCGCCCGCCAGCAGCTCGACGGCACCCTCATGGGCAAGCGGATCACCGTCTGGGGCGCCGCCTTCAAGCCGAACACCGACGACATCCGTGACTCACCCGCCCTCGCGGTCGCCCAGAAGCTCCACGAGCTCGGCGCCACCGTCACCGTCACCGACCCCCGGGCCCTCGACAACGCCCGCAAGACCCACCCCGAGCTCGACTACGTCGACGACCCGATCGCCGCCGTCCAGGACGCTGATCTACTGCTGCACCTGACCGAGTGGCCGCAGTACTCCCACATCGACCCGCACCGCCTGGCCGCCCGCGCCAACGCCCCCAGGGTCGTCGACGGCCGCGGCACCCTCAACGCCGACACCTGGCGGGCGGCCGGGTGGGCCTTCCGCGCTCTGGGGCGGCCCTCCGCCTGATTGTCCTACTGGTCGGAGCGTTCGTTGCAGGAAAAGCCCGGCGGCCGCTGCCCTCGTCAGCGGTCGCCGGCGCTTCGGCGGCCTTCCCCGATCGTGCCGCCGCGTCCAGCTCGCCCCGGATGCGCCGCCTGCCGGTCCTCGGGGAACACGCCCAGCCGCAGCCTCGTCCCCCTCTGCACGTCCTCGCCCGGCACCAGCCAGGAGGCCGACGAGAGCCCGGCCGACCGCCACCTGGACACCGAGGACCTCCTCACCGTCATCCAGTACCTCCGCCCCGTCAGAACATCGAGGTCCGCGAACGCATCCTCACTCCGCTCGTACGAACTCCCCTATCTCACCTGGCAACATGCTGTCACCAGCGGAGTTCGCCATCCAGAGCGCCTCTCGGTCCGAACGCACGCCATACGACCCAGCTGTGACTTCGGTTTGCCCGGCTCTCCCGCCTTCACCGCATGCGGGGCGGCGCTCGCAGCAGCATGGCCACTGGCCAGTCCTAGCTTCTCTAGGCCGTGTCTCTTCGATCTATGGCTGTCGTCTGTGGGGTGACCGATGAGTTTCACGGGCCGCTACGGTCTATCGCGCAGTGATCATGACGAAAGGTGATGCGATGAGCTACGCAGAGGTCAACGGCCTGTCCCTGCACTTCGAGGAGCACGGCTCCGGTCAGCCCCTGATCCTGCTGCACGGCGGGCTGGGAGCGGGAGAGATGTTCGCGCCGCTGGTGCCGGCATTGTCGGAGAGCCGCAGGGTGATCCTGGTTGATCTGCAGGGTCACGGGCGCACGGCGGACATCGACCGCTCGCTGCGCCCTGAGCTGATGGCGGACGACATCGTCGCTCTGATCAAGCACCTCGGCGTCGAGCAAGCCGACCTGCTGGGCTATTCCACAGGTGCGGATGTCGCACTGCGGGTCGCGATCCAGCACCCGCATGCGGTGCGCCGGCTCGTGGTTGTCTCCACGCCCTGCCGGCGGGACGGCTGGCACCCGGAAGTCGTCGCGGCGATGGACCAGATGAGTTCCCAGGCCGCCGACACGATGAAGCAGTCCCCGATCTACGAGCTCTACTCCCGGCTCGCGCCCCGGCCCCAGGACTGGCCTGTGCTGGTCGGCAAGATGGCCGAACTCAAGCACCAGGACTACGACTGGAGCACCGAGATCCCCGCCATCACCGCGCCGACCCTGCTGGTCTTCGGTGACGCCGACGCCATCCGCCCCGCGCACATGGTGGAGTTCTTCGCCCTGCTCGGCGGCGGGCTGAGGGACGCCGGCTTCGACGGCTCGGGCCGCTCCGCCGCCCAGCTGGCCGTCCTGCCCGGCGCCAGCCACTACGACATCCTGGCCCACCCCCGCCTGGCGGCCACCGTCATGCCGTTCCTGGCGTCATGACCTGAGCCAGACGAGCAGCGCGGCGGCGGTGACGGTGCAGAGATAGACGTAACCGCGCTTGTCGTACCGGGTTGCCACGGCCCTGAGCTGCTTCAACTTGTTGATCGCCCGCCCCACCGAGTTGCGCGCTCGGTACCGGGCCTTGTCGAAGCCCGCGGGGCGCCCGCCGCGTGAACCACGCTTGCGGCGGGCGGCCTTGTGATCGATCTTCTCTGGGATCACGTGTCGGATCCCGCGACGCCGCAGATCTGCGAATCACGCCGTTGCTGTACGCCTTGTCCGCCGCCACACTGTCCGGCAGCCGCCGTGGACGCCCAGCCCCCAGCCGCGGGACCCGGATCTTGTCCATGACCGGCTCGAACTGCGTGCAGTCCGCCCGCTGCCCCGGCGTGATGACCAGTGACAACGGACGGCACTTGTCGTCGGCCGCCAAATGGACCTTGGTGGTCAGCCCGCCACGAGACCGGCCGAGAGCCTCGTCTGCCGCACCGCCTCCTCCCAGAACAGGCGTAGGCGCATGTGCGCGCGCACGTGAACTGATCTTTGTGCGGCCCCCTTTGGGACGGTGGATGGCGGGGCCTTCGGCGCCCCGGCGGCGTGCTGATGGGCCCGCACCGAGGTGGAGTCGACGTTGATGTCCCAATCGACGTCACCCTCGGCATCGGCGACGGCCTGAACATGCTGGAGCAGCTTCTCCCAGGTACCGTCGGCCGACCACATCAGATGCCGCTTGTGGACGGTCTGCCATGGGCCGAAGCGTTCAGGCAGGCTGCGCCACTGACAGCCGGTGGCGAGCCGGTGAATGATCCCGTTGATCACCTGCCGGTGGTCCCGCCACCGCCCACAGCGGTTATTGCTCCTCTGCAGCAGCGGCTCCAGCACCACCCACTCGCCGTCTGCGAGATCCCCCCTGCTGAGCATGACCACAACAACAATTCAACTGATCGAAGAGACACGGCCTAGGCGCTGTTTCTCGGATCTCCTGACTTGGGCGGGGTGTTGGGGTCAGGCTGGCTTCATGGGTCGTGGGGATCTGACGAACGCGGAATGGGCTCGGCTGGAGTCGTTCTTACCTCCTGGCGGTGCGCGGGGAGGTCGGTGGAGCGATCACCGTCGGGTGATCAACGGAGTGCTCTACCGGGTGCGGACGGGGGTGCAGTGGCGGGATCTGCCGGAACGGTTCGGGCCCTGGGAGACGGTCTATAAGCGGCATCGCCGCTGGTCAGCGGATGGAACGTGGAAGATGCTGCTGTCCCGTATCCAGGCCGCCGAAGATGCCGCGGGTGGGATCGACTGGGACGTGTCGGTGGACTCGACCGCAGTGCGGGCCCATCAGCACGCCGCCGGTGCGAGGAAGAAGCCGTCGGCCCTGGATGCTCAAAAGGGGAACGGCCGGGGGACGAACCAGGCCGATCCGGTGCTGCGGAAACTGGCCTTCCGCCTGGAGGAGGTGGTCAGATCGGCGAATGCCTGGGCCGCTCCCGCGGCGGATTCACAACCAAGATCCATCTCGCCGCCGACGGACGATGCCGGCCCCTCGCCTTCGTTCTGACGCCGGGACACTACGGTGACGGCCCTCAGCTCGAGCAGGTGCTGGAGCGGATTTCCGTACCCCGATCCGGAGTGGGACGGCCCCGCAGCCGGCCCGACCACGTGCTGGCCGACAAGGCCTACACGTCCCGAAGCAACCGGCGCTACCTGCGACGACGCGGAATCCGGCACACCATCCCCGAACGTCTCGACCAGCAAAGGCACCGGCACAACCGAGGATCTCAAGGCGGTCGGCCCATCGGATTCGACCGCGAACACTACAAGAAGCGCAACACCGTCGAACGTGCCATCAACCGACTCAAGGGCTTCCGCGCCGTCGCCACACGCTACGAGAAACGCGCCTACATCTACCTCGGCACCGTCGCCCTCGCAGCCCTCATGGTCTGGCTCCGCACATGATCCGAGAAACAGTGCCTAGTGCCGCATCAGGCAACGTTCGCCCTGGGCGGTCTGCGACGATGGCTCTATGGACGAGGAAGTCATTCCCATTCTTCGCGTCGAGGACGCTGCGGCGGCGGTCGCTTGGTACGAGCGGCTGGGCTTCGCCAAGCAGTGGGAACACCGTTTCGAACCGGGACTTCCCGCGTTCGTCGAGGTCGCCCGGGGCGGGGTGCGGTTGTTCTTGTCTGAGCACAAGGGAGATGCCCGTCCCGACACGTTGGTCTACCTCCGCGTTCATGATGTCGAGGCCATCGCCTCCGAGTTCGGTGTGCAGGCGACGGACGCTCCGTGGGCGCGTGAGATTGAGCTGCGCGACCCTGACGGCAACCGGCTTCGGATCGGCACGCCGACGGAATGACACTCGCCGGCAGCGCGCGGCAGGGAAGCTGTGCTGGTGGCTGAGCGAGTACGGGTCCGCGAGATCGATGACGACGAGGGGCAGCGCCTGCTGCGGATCATCCGTCGGGGCAGCGGGTCGGTGGTGACGTGGCGGCGGGCGCAGATGGTTCTGCTGTCCGCGCAGGGCATGCTCGTGGCGAAGATTGCCGAGGTGACGTTCACCAGCGCGGACCGGGTCCGGGATGTGATCCACAACTTCAACGCCGACGGCTTCGACTCCCTTTACCCGAAGTACAAAGGCGGTCGGCCCCGGACATTCACCCTGCCCGAGCGGCGTGAGATCAAGAAGATCGCCAAGTCCAGGCCGGCCGAGCACGGTCTGCCGTTCTCGACCTGGAGCCTGGCCAAGCTGGCCGACTTCCTGGTCGCCGAGGGGGTGGTCGACGACATCAGCCACGAGGGCCTTCGGGTCCTGCTCCGCGAGGAGGGCGTGTCGTTTCAACGCATAAAGACCTGGAAGACCTCCCGCGATCCCGATTACGCCGCCAAGAAGGCCCGCGTCGAGCACCTCTACTCGATCGCCGACGGTGAGGTCATACCCGAGGACGGCGAACCCGAAGTCGTCTTATGCCTGGACGAGTTCGGCCCGCTCAACCTTCAGCCCCACCCCGGCCGGCAGTGGGCCGAGCGCGGAGGACGGCACAAGGACCCCGGCCGGGAGCCGAGGCCCCGCAGGCGGGCGACCTACACCCGTCCGCACGGGGTCAGGCACCTGTTCGCCGCCTACGACCTCGGCAAGGACAAGCTCTACGGCCACATCAAGCCGACGAAGAACCGGACGAGGTTCCTGGAGTTCTGCCGCTACCTGCGCAGCCTCTACTCGCCGGAGATCCGCGTCGCGATCGTGCTCGACAACTTCTCCCCGCACCTGACCACGAAGAAGGACAGCCGGGTCGGCGACTGGGCCGCGGCCAACAACGTCGAGTTCGCCTACACGCCCACGAACAGCTCGTGGCTGAACCGCATCGAGGCCCAATTCACCGCCCTGCGCTACTTCACTCTCGACGGCACCGACCACGCCAGCCACAAGGAGCAGGGCAGCATGATCCGCCGCTACATCATCTGGCGAAACCGTCATGCCGACGACCAACGGCTACGGGCCGTGGTCGACAGGGCGAACGTTGCCTGATGCGGCACTAGTCCGGCGCCTCCCGCATGAGTGCGGTGAACGGAGATGCCGAACGGTGCTTCCCGCGTGGCCAGGTTTCACCAGACGGGCCCGAACGCCCTCTGGTGCCTGACGGGCACTCAGCGGACAATCAGTGCCACATTCTGTTGTCCGAGGGGGCCGGCATGGGTGTTCTGTGGCCGTTGGAGCCTGCTACGGCAGCCAAGCACCGCCTATACCAGCGGTACCTGGATGCTTGGTGGCCGATCCTGCTGCAGACCTCCCAGCGCACCGGCTACAGCAGGCCGCGGGTGACACTGCTGGACGCGTTCGCTGGCCCGGGCCGCTACGAGGGCGGCGAACCGGGGTCACCGGTGTTCATCCTGGACCGGCTTCTGCACCACACCGCCGTCGACCGGATGAACCTCAGCCCGCGACGGGTGCACCTGGTCTTCATCGAGAAGGACCGGGCCCGCCACGAACATCTCCTGGCCGAGCTGACGGACCGCTTTGGAAAGCTTGCCGACCTGCCGGTGCGAGTGGAGGTCCGGCGCGGCGAGGCGGGCCGGGACAGCCTGCCGGTGCTGACCGAACTGGGTGCCTGGGGCAATCCGATCCTCGGCATCTTCGACAGCTGGGGCAGCGTGAACGTGCCGCTGGAGGTGACCCGCCGGATCGCCCACAACCGCTCCAGCGAGGTCATCACCACGTTCGGGCCCAACTGGTTCAGCCGCCGCGAAGAGTTGAACGCCGACATCCTTGACGAGGTCTTCGGAGGCCGCGGTCACTGGACGCCG
This sequence comes from Streptomyces sp. BB1-1-1, assembly GCF_031597775.1. Lineage (NCBI taxonomy): Bacteria > Bacillati > Actinomycetota > Actinomycetes > Kitasatosporales > Streptomycetaceae > Streptomyces > Streptomyces sp. BB1-1-1. Next base: position 69,405 of record NZ_CP134203.1, read on the forward strand.
GCCGCGGACGAGGCACGGCCCGATGAGCGGTGGCGTGCGTGGCTGGGCACCTACCGCAGTGCGCTGCGCCGGGCCGGGTTCGGCTATCAGCTGCAGTTCAGGCTCGTGCCCCGTACCGGTCAGCCCCTGTACCTGGTCTTCGGCACCGGCAGCGACACGGGACTGAAGGCAATGAAAGAGGCGATGTGGAAGGTCGACGACCGTGACGGCGAGAGTTTCCAGGACCCCCGCACCCGCGGCGCCACGCCAGCCGGGCAGCTCGATCTCTTCCAGGCCTTCGACGCCTGTGACCCGGAACTGATCGAACTGGTCTCCCAGCGCCTCGGGGCCGGCATGGCCACGGTGGAGACTGTCGGCCAGTGGCTGCTGACCGAGACCGCCCGCTGGATGCCCACGCACGCACTGAAGGCGGTGCGGCAGATGCGGCAGGACGGCTCCATCGTGGTCCAGTCGTCGGGCAAGCTGACCAGCAAGAGCTGGATCGACCTGCCCGACGCGGCTTGACACGGCCCCGGTCAGACCGGGGTGCTGTCCCTGAGCTGCGGGTACTCCCGGACCTGCAGGGCAGCGGGAAATCGAGCGATGTCCTTGTGGTGCGTCTTGTCCCAGCAGGATCCGAGTTGTTTGACGAACGGCGCCGTACCGAAGCGCCGGCACCTGTCGACAATGCCAGCGGCCCACTCCTCACGCATCGGCCGGGCGCCCGGCCCGGACTCCCCGCCGACAATCGCCCAGTCAATGCCAGTCAGATCCAGGCTCGCGAGCGGCCCGAGCAGCGGCTCGCACGACAGGAACCGCACAACTGCAGGAACGAGCCTCAGGTCGTCCACGCGCGGCAGCTCTCTGGCAGTCTCCACCGACACACCCATCCACAGGTTGGCCGGCCACTCAAGACGGTCGGCGACCAACCGCAGCCGCCGCGCCCGCTTGGTCAGCACCTGATACGTGTGCTGCGGAGTGTCCGCGATCACCTCGAAGACCCGCCGCACGTAGTCCAGCGGGACTCGCGCGTGGAACAGGTCGCTCATGGAGTTCACGAACACGGTCCGCGGACTCTTCCACCCGTACGGCACGGCAAGCGCATCCGGGTGCAGCGTCAGCCCGAAGCCGGGGCCAGAGGTACGCGGGTCGCCGTCGTTCTGGTACTTCGCCGACCCCATCGCCTTGAGCCTCTTCGCCAGCGTGAGTGCATAGCAGTGATCGCAGCCAGAAGACACCCGGTCGCAACCGGTCGTCGGGTTCCACGTCGCCTCGGTCCACTCGATGGAGCTGCGGTCGCTCACCGGTCCCCTCCCACCCTCATGTCTCCGACATCACTGCACTGGCCGACGGCCACCGTGCGCTGCCTAACGATGCCTCCCCGGCCGGAGTCGCGGGACACTTACGCCGGTATCCGACCGCATCCGACCCCACACTTCCACATTCGAACCTCAGTCTGAATATCGCTGCGGTGACATTCCAGCGCTCAAGTCGGCTGCCCCAGCTCGGCTGTAGTCCGTCCGGCCTGTTCCCGGCGCACACGGCGCAGGGCAGCGATACGAGTGGCCTCAAGTTCGTACGCGACCCGGGCACGGTCAGGATGCGCGAAGGGCGCCCGTGCCGTCACCGGCGTTCGCTGTTTTCTCCGGACAACGGCGAGGACGCCACGGAAGCGGAGAGCGCGAAGAGCCAGCGGGAGCACACCTGCAGGTCAGTCGGTGACCTGCTCGGCGTAGGCGACGCGGGAGTGGTCGTCGACGACGGTGTGGACGAAGGCGGTTCCCAGCAGCGGTCCGCGGTACTTGTTGCGGGGCCTGTCGGGTGTTGCGGCACGGTTTCTGCGGCCCTGGACGCGTCCGACGTAGCGCCATCCGCCGCCGTCAGGGACGTTGCCGAGTTTCTTGACGTCGGTGTGGAGCATGGCGCCGGGGTGGGGGGTGTTCGTAGCGGCGGACCGGCTCCCCGGTGGCGCGGTCGATGTGGGAGAGGCGGTTGATCCGGCAGCGGGTCAGGACGGCGTGGACGGTCGAGGCGGGCATGCCCAGCCGTCCGGCGATCTGGACCGGTCCCAGTCGCTGCTTCCAGCGCAGGTGCACGATCTTGCGGATTTGTGGCTGAGTGGTCCGGGCCGGGCTTCGGTGAGGCCGTGAGGACCGGTCGGCCATCGCGGCCGGCCCGGATTGGGCGTACCGGTCGGCCCATCGCCTGGCGGTGGGCCAGGACACGGTGTAGCGCTCGGCCGCACGGGCGACCGGCCATCCCTCATCCACGATCAGACGCGCCAGGCGAAGTCGGGCACGGGGCGTCAGAGCGGCGTTAGCGTGAGACACGAAGGCCTCCTGGTTGGCGGAGCGGTTCCTCGACAGCTCCACTCCACAACCGGAGGCCTTCGTCGTCCTACAGATTCAGACCGTGTCGTCGCACAAACTCGACCAACCTGGCTGGGCAGTACATCTAGGACGCCAGCGCCTGGCAGTACCGCATCACCCAGACCGGACAGTCCTATCTAGACGCGCACTCCCGCCGAACACAGGGCGAGGCCAACTGACGACAACCTACCGACAGGGCCCAGCGCCTGACAGATGCACGGCCATTGAACCGAACCGCACACTCTCGCGCTGGAAGAACAGGCCACGACCAGGCTGAACACGCCTCACCCACTATCACGCACCAACTCGTTAGGAGGACTGTCGGATGACCAGTGCGGGATTCAGAACCAGCTTGGTTTCCGCCACGGGCTCGTTGTTGAGCCGGGCGATCATCAGGCGGGCCATCTCCCGACCCATCTCTTCCAGGGGCTGACGAACGGATGTCAGTGGCGGGTCGGTATCGGCGGCGACGGGCGAGTCATCGAACCCGACCACGGCCACGTCCTCGGGTACCCGGCGCCCCGCTTGCCGCAGGACGTGCAGTGCTCCGGTGGCCATGCTGTCGGATGCGGCGAACACAGCGTCCAATTCTGGTGATTGATCCAATAGTTGTCGCATCGCTGCGACACCCGAAGCATGCGTGAAACTGCCGTGCGCCTGTGCCAGAGGGCACAAGCCGCTTTCCAAAAGCACGTCGTGGAAACCAGCACAGCGGTCCATGCCGGCCTGGATGTCCTGGGGTCCAGTGATGGTCGTGATCCGGCGCCGGCCCCGCTCGACGAGATGTTGGGTAGCCAACCGGGCGCCTGCAATGTTGTCTACGTCGACGGACCAGTCCGGGATGTAGCCGGTAGGCCGGCCCACCAGCACAGTGGGCGTCCCGGACTGCTCGACGTCAGCTGGCAACGGGTCGTCGCCGCGGAATGAACTGAGCAGGGCCCCGTCGACGTGTCGGGCCTTGAGGAAGGTGGCCAGCCGGTCTCGGTCCTGCTGGGACTCGGCGATGGCCAGCAGTAACTGGATCCCCTCGTCCGCGAGACCCGCAGTTGCACCCCGCACGATGGCTGAGAAGTAGGGCTCTTCCCAGAAGACCCGCTCCTGCTCGACGGCGACGACGAAGGCGACGGTGTCAGTGCGCCGGCGCACCAGGGCGCGGGCCGCCGAATTCGGAACATAGCCCAGTTCGCGGACAGCCCGGAGTACGGCCTCACGCGAGGCGGTACTGACCCGCTCGGAACCGTTGATGACGCGCGAGACCGTGCTCCGGCCCACCCTGGCGCGCGCCGCGACCGCCTCGAGCGTCGCCCGTCGTCCCTCCACTGCCCCACTCCCTCGTCATCTCGAACGGCACGGACCGCTATGGCGCCGTCCGCGCCGACTGATCGCCGCAAGAGGCCGTGGTTCAGGTTATCCGGTGGGTTCTTCGGCGCCCGGCCGGACCGGCAAGCCGGTGCGCAGAGGCATACCTTAAAAGCTCGTAACAGGATCTCTAGTGAGCCTTCCCTAGCCGCTTGGGCGTCGACCGCGAACGGTTGACGGAGCCGGGCGATTAGCCCAGTCCTGGTCGACTCGGCACCAGCGAGACGGCAACAGGCATGGCTGAGCACGGGAACGTATACGTCGGCATGGTCGGGGACCTGTTCCACCCGGGACACGTCGCGCTGCTCAGGGCTGCGCGAGCTTCCGGGGAGCGGCTGATCGCCGGGGTGCTCTCTGACAAGGTCGTGGCCAGGTACAATCGCAAGCCATCATGACGCTCGCGGAGCGGGTCGCGGTGATTGAGGCATGCCGGTACGTCGACGTGGTACTCGCGAACGCGCCCTACCGTGTCACGAACGGGTTCCTGGACCTGCACGGCATCGACGTGGTCGTACACGAGGACGACCTCACGGCGGAGGCGCTCAAAGAAGTCTTCGGCCCAGTGGCCGATGCAGGGAAGCTACGCCTTGTGCGGTACACAGCCGGCGTCTCCACGACCGAGCTCATCCGACGGTGTCGCACGGCGGCCCCTTCGTCAGGGGGCACGGCGACGTCATAGGCGCGTAACACGGTCTCGGGGTCCGGCCTTCTTGAGTCGCCTCCAGCAAATCAGACTGCAGGCCAAGGAGAGAAAGGCGTCGTGGAGTTCAAGGCGGCGCTCCCATCGGACGGCGAGGCGTTTGAACTGGTGGAGCAAGGCCAAGCTTTGCTCGACGACGTAGCGGCATTTGCCCAGGCCCTTGATGTCCGGAGCCCCCTGCGGGAGATCACCGGCATGATCCGGCGTTTGCGCAGTTCGCGCTGGACGGCCCCCTTGTCGCCCAAGACGGAGCCGGGACGCCGGCGCGGTCGGCCGGGCCGCCCGGCAACGGGCGGGATACCTCGACGGCAGCGGTCGTGATGACGCGCAGCGGGGTGCCCTTGCCGTCACAGATCAGATCGTTCCTGCTGCCCGACTTCCGCCGGTCGACCGGCGACGGACCGGTCGCAGCACCCCCATTTGCGCGCGGACGTGGGAGCCGTCCACGCACGCGCGGGACCAGTCGAGCTCGCCAGCCGCGTTCAACTCGGCGAGCAGCACGCGGTGCAGTTGCTCGAAGACGCCGACTCTCTGCCAGCGGTCCAGGCGCCGCCAGCACGTCCGTCCGGAGCCGAATACCAGCTCCATAGGCAAAGGAATTGCCAGACAATGTCCTGGTGCAAGACATACAGGATGCCCTGCAAACACAGTCGGTCATCCACCGGATTCGGCGCAGGCGACCGTTCCGGCCAGGGCGGGAGCAACGGTTCGATCTGCGCCCACAAGCCGTCGTCCACGACCCACGGCCGAATCGTTACACGACACGAACGGCCGGTTCATCACCTCGGTCATGCCCGACCAGGACAAGTCGGGCCGGACAAGTTACCTAACGAGCTCGTGCACCGTAAGCGGTGAGACGTCGAGGACCTCAGCGGTACTTGGTGATCACACCTGCCGTGCCGGGATCAGGTCCGCGGTCTGCTGATGGGACAACAGACCTGCGACGGCTTTTCACGGTGTCGCTGATGTGCTCGCGGCGGCCGAGGTGGCGGGCCAGCGCCCGCCAGTTCTTCAGGTGCGCAATGCCGTGCTCCACGCGGATGCGCCGCGAGGAGTGCGCTTTGCGCTGGCGCTCGTGCATCTCCTCGTACCAGTCCGGAGCCTTCTTCTTGAACTTGCGGTGCGGCGGTGTCACTACGCGCCCACCGGTCTGGGCTCCCAGGCCCTGGTAGCCGGCATCCGCGAGGATCTCGGCTGCCGGGCCGCCCTCCAGGAGCCTGACCAGCCCTAACTGGCGGGCATGGGTGATGTCCGCGCAGCTGCCGTACTGAGTCGGGCTGCAGAAGAGCATCCGGCCGTCGCCATCGTGACGACCATGGTCTTGACCGCGTTCTGCTTGCTCTTGCCGGAGATGAACTTGTCCCGGTCTTTGCGTCCGGCAGCCGGGCGCCTGACCCGGATCTCGGTGCCGTCGATGATGCCGGTCTTCCCGCTGGCGCCGATATGGTCGATGACCTCGGCGAGGGTCCGCAGCCGCACTCCGGTGCTGATGGTGCAGCCTCGCTCGGCGAGCAGGGGTCGCACCTCGCCGATAGCCCGGGTGATGGTGGAGCGGTCGACGCCGAACCAGCTGGCCAGCACGTCATGCGTGGCGGCGTGACGGAGATGCACGAGCGTGGCCAGGAGACGGTCGACGAACACCAGCTGGTGCTTCGCGCCGGCGCCCACTGCCCGCTTCCGTGGCCGGGACGCGAGCTTGGCCTGGTGCCGCTCGTGCCACAACGGACCTACCTCAGCAACGAGTTCAGCAATCACAGCAGCCGAGAGGCCCGTGATCCTCCGGTTGCTGATGATCGCTGCACGAGACGCATTCCCCACCACATGACCATGATCGACCATCAGGAGCTCGACGTCTCACCGCTTACGGTGCACGAGCTCGTTAGGACGACGCTGCGGCTTTCGGACGCTTTCGAAAGCTGGCAACGGGGGGCGCACTGGCGGCGAAAGCCGTGTGAAGCCATCGTGGAGATGGCCGGTCTCTCAAGCCGGAATTATGTTGACAATCGAGGAGGTCACCGACACCGCTGCTGGGCGCACGTTCACGGAGGGGGCAGGGGCTCTTGAGCCTCTCGAAGCCGGGCGACTCCTTGGTAGGTGTCCACAGCGCGTAGCGGTTTCCACCACTCCGGATGACGCGTGTACCAGGCGACGGTTCGTGCCAGGCCGTCCTCGAAAGGCACGGCAGGTCGATACCCCAGCTCCCCAGAGATTCTGTCGGTCGTCAGGGCATAGCGCAGGTCGTGGCCCTTTCTGTCGGGTACGTTGTCAACCCGGGACCAGTCCGCGCCGAACAGCGCAAGGATATGCTGGGTGAGGTCCCGGTTGGTCAGCTCAGTCCCGCCCCCGATGTTGTACACCTGCCCCGGCCGACCATCCGCCGCCACGAGGGCCACACCCTGACAGTGGTCGTTGACGTGCAGCCAATCCCGGACGTGCGAGCCGTCTCCGTACAGCGGGACCCGATGCCCCTGGAGCAGTTGTGTCACGAAGCGGGGGATGACCTTCTCCGGGTGCTGGTAGGAGCCGTAGGTGTTGGAGCAGCGGGTGACGCAGACAGGCAGGCCGTGGGTCCGGTAATAGGCGAGAGCGAGAAGGTCGGAGGAGGCTTTGGAGGCGGAATAAGGGGAGTTGGGGGCCAGCGGAGCGCGCTCGTCCCAGCGGCCGGTCCCCCCGATCGATCCGTAGACCTCATCGGTGGATATGCACACGAAACGGGTCAACTGCGCTTTCAGTGCCGCTTCGAGTAGGCGGTGGGTACCGATGACATTGGTGCGCACGAACACGTCCGCTGCGGCGATCGACCGATCGACGTGCGACTCAGCTGCGAAGTGAACCACGAGGTCACTGTCGGCCAGCAGGCGATCTACCAGAGGGCCGTCACAGATGTCGCCCTTCTCAATGGTCAGCAGCGGATGATCGGTCACGTCACTGAGGTTGGTGCCGCTGCCCGCATAGGTGAACTTGTCGAGCACGGTGACACGAGCGGCGCGGAAAGCAGGGTACGCGCCGCCGAGCACGTGCTTGACGAAGTGCGAGCCGATGAAGCCGGCTCCTCCGGTGACGACGATGTGCACGAATCGCCCTTCTCATCCGATTATCAATCGCTAGATGTTCGCTCTTCATTCATGATGTCGTGGAGGTAGCGGCCGTAACTGGTATGTCTCAAGCGGGAGGCCAACTCCTGGCACTGCTCCGCGGTGATGAAGCCCATCCGGTAGGCAATCTCTTCGAGGCAGGCAATCCGCACACCCTGCCGCTGCTCCTCTACTTGTACGTAGTGCGCGGCCTGGAGCAGAGAGTCGTGTGTGCCAGTGTCCAGCCAGGCGAACCCGCGCCCCAAATTGACCAGTTGCGCTCTGCCCTGGTCGAGGTAGGCGCGGTTGACGTCGCTGATCTCCAGCTCGCCGCGTGCCGAGGGACGCAAGTTCTTGGCAATGTCGATGACGTCATTGGTATATGCGTACAGCCCCGTGAGTGCAAGGTTGGACCGTGGCTGGGCGGGTTTCTCTTCGATGGAGAGCAGGCGCCCGTCCGCTGCGACCTCCCCCACTCCGTACCGCTGGGGGTCGCTGACGGAGCATCCGAAGAGAAGGGCTCCATCGACGTGCGGCAGCCGGCTCCGGAGCAGTCGGGAGAAGCCGGGGCCATGGAAGACATTGTCGCCAAGAACCAGCGTTACGGGGTCAGTGCCGATGTGATCAGCGCCAATCACCAGGGCTTGCGCGATGCCGTCAGGCTGGGGTTGTTCTGCATAGGAGAGGGACAGACCGAGTCTGCGACCGTCGCCCAACAGCTCATGGAACATGGGCAGTTGCTCCGGCGAGGAAATTACCAGGATGTCGCGGATGCCGCCCAGCATCAGCACCGACAGTGGGTAGTAGACCATCGGCTTGTTGTAGACCGGCAGGAGCTGCTTGGAGATGGCGTGCGTGAGTGGGTACAGCCGGGTACCACTTCCGCCGGCCAGGACTATTCCCTTCATGGCATCGGCTTCGGCAACAGCTCCTCGATCCGCGGGACGGCTTCGCCAGGCAGCCCCGCCGCTCCCTCGAGGAGCCGCCGGTCGAGGGCTAGGGAACCGGAATGGCCGGAGTCGTCAATAGGGTCGAAGGTGTCACGCAGCTCGGTGAAAACTTTCATGACCTTCCTGCATCCGTCCGTCGGGTGACCGCCGCGGGACACTAGTGAGTCGCTACGGATACTCCCTTTCAGGGAATGCGGAAGCCCCGCTACAGGGTCCCGCCACGCAACAGAACAGCCCTCAGAAAATATCGCAGGTGCAACAAAGGAGTAGGCACGCTCTGCACATGGACACGGTCAAGCTCTTCATCGCCGAAGAGTTCGTACAGCAGTTTCCCTTGGAGGGCCACATCACACGTGGTGAGATCGAGAAAGTCTCTTCTCTTGATGATTCGCCATGCCTAAGAACGTAGATGTCGCAACAAAAATTCACAACAACTTTCACGCCACCTTCGCCGTGCCCGATTCAGGACTCTATGGTGCGGTTTGACGGTTTCTCGTCAGGCGCCCTGTGGGCACTCGGTCGGAGATCATCAAGGAAGTTGCGTAAAACGTTGCAGCTCAGCGCTGTGACGCCAGCATGCGCAGCCCCATCGGCGTGCAAGCGACAGCGCCGGTAAAGATGACCGAGGAGTGCTGCGGGATCGCTCCTCGGTCACAGTTTTTGAACACTTGCGAACACCTGCAAGCACCTCGGACGTACTGACGTCGTATTGGTCTGCGGGTCTCGAGATCTGCTTCATTCCGTTCAGGGGGCACTGTTGACATGAGGAAATCGGCGCGCTTCACTTCCGTGAGGTGGCAAGGAGGGCGCCCGCCCCTTCTGCTGACGGGCCACGGGCTCACGGCCGGTCTCAATCCCGGATTCGCCGGCTCGAATTATCCGGCCGTCATCGAGCACGCCGCTCCATTACGAAACGGCGCGTCGCGCTTTCGTGCCACCTCACTCGAAGCCAACGGGCGAGGGGGAATCATCAGCATGTTCTCAAGCAGCACGGGTAACGGGGCACGGTTAGCTCGTACCCTGGTCGGCTCCACCACTTTGGCCGGCCTCCTCTGGGCCGCGCCCGGACTGGCGCATGCCAGCGCCGAGGAGGATCCCGGGACGGCGTGTCCCTTCAATCGCACACTGTGCCTGTTCGAAGGCGCTGACTACTCAGGCGAGCGCTTCACGGTGCAGTCCCTCGACCCCTCCGCGAGCGTCTGCGTCGACCTTGTGGAGCATGGGTGGGGCAACAGAGCCCGATCGGCCGTGAACACGGCGGCGCGAACCGCCGCGCTCTTCCCCAATCCTGACTGCACCGGCAGAGCGGTGGGCGTCACCGATGCAACGCCCTCGCTGCCCTTCCAGCCACAGAGTGTGCAGGTCTACTGAGACTACGCCCCGCCCGGCCCCACGGCCCCCGCGACGAAAGGCGAACGCTCCACCATGAGGAGAGTTCTCGGGCGTGACTTCGGACTGCGCAGGTTCGTCGTAGCCCGAGCGCTCTCCCGGGCCGGCGACGCGGTCTTCCCCATCGGGCTCGCCGCCGCCATGATCCAGCAGGATTTCGGCGCCTCCGACGTCGGTGTGGTCATGGGTGCCTCCCTGGCGCCCGTGGTACTGCTGATGCCATTCGGAGGAGTGATTCTGGATCACTTCAGTGCCCGGACCCCCATGGTCGTCGCGGACGTTGTCCGCGCCGTGTTCCAGGGGTTTCTGGCGCTGCTGCTCCTGACCGGACGCCCGTCCTTGTGGCAGATCCTGGTGCTGTCGCTCGGCTCTGGGGCGGCGCAGGCGTTCTTCCAGCCGGGCGTCGCCAGCATGCTGCGGCAGTTGGCGCCGGACCGGCTGCGGCAGTCGAATGCCACGGTCCGCACCGTGGAGTCCGTCGTGTCACTCGCCGCGCCCGCCTTGGCCGGTGTGGTCATTGCAGTCACGGACGCCGCGATCGTCATTGTCCTGGACGCCTGCACGTTCGCCGCGAGTGCCTGGCTGATCGCACGCATCCGGCTGAAGAGCTCCGATCCTGTCGAGGCCCCGCCAAAAGTCTGGAAGGAACTGCGTGAGGGCTGGGACGAGTTCACCGCCCGGCCTTGGTTGTGGTCCGTAGTGTCGGTGTTCTCGCTGTTCGGCCTGGTGGTTTTCGGCCCGTTCGATGTGCTGAAAGCCATCGTGCTCATCGACCGGTTCGGCCCGTCGGCCTACGCCTGGCTAATATCAGCTTTCAGTCTGGGCGCTGTAATCGGTGGGCTGCTCGCTCTGTGGACCGCTCCCGTCCGCCCTTTACGGACGGGACTGCTGGCGCTGCTCGCATTCACGCCGCTCCCGATCGTGATTGGTTTCGACCTGTCGGCGGCCCTAGTGGCAGCGGCGATGGTAGCGGGCGGCGCCGCCAATGCCTACTGGGCAGTTGTGTGGGCGACCTCGGTGCAGTCGCACGCGCCGCCACATGCTCTGAGCCGTATTCATGCCTACGACGTGATCGGCTCCATCGGGCTCATGCCCGCGGGTCGAGCGCTCACCGGTGCGGCCACGGCCTTGACAGGCGCGACGACCGTCCTGCTCATCTCCTCCGCGGCCCTGCTCTTGGGCTGTACGGCGCTGCTACTGGTTCCCTCCGTACGCACCCTGCCCGCCGTGCAGCCGCCCAGGGAACGGAGCGATCCGGCCGGACCGACCGCTGACACTCAAAAAGCCCGCGACACCTAGGAGCAGCATGCACCCGCGAACGAGTCGCACGCTCACCACCAAGGAGTTCTCCGACATCAAGCACACGGTGTCGATCCGGTCGCAGTCGCGGGCGCGACTGCGCCGGGACGCAGGCTACGCCTCGGACGTCCCCCGCGAGGTCAGTCTACAACTCACCTACAAGTGCAACCTCCGCTGCACGCACTGCTACCAGTGGAACGAGCAGGGCTTCTTCCGCGACTGGGGGATCGACAAGCAGCGCACCGAACTCGACCTGTCCATCGTCGAGGACGTGCTGGCAGCCACCGCACCGGTACACGGCAAGCTCTTCCTATGGGGCGGCGAGCCGCTGATGCACAGCCGGTTCACTGATGTGTCGCGACTGATCGAGCGCTTCCCGCGCACGGTGAACATGTGCACTAACGGGTTGCTGTTCCAGCGCCGGATGGACGATCTGCTACGGATCGGGCAAGACCTCAACCTGCTGGTCAGCCTGGACGGTCTTGGTGCGGATCACGAGGAACTGCGCGGCAGGGGCACGTTCGAGCGCACCACGCGCAACATCGAAACGATGCTCGACCTCAAACACAGGGGGGACTTCCATGGCGAACTGTCTCTTTCCTGCATGGTCTCGCACGTGACGGTGCACCGTATGTATGAGTTCATGGAATGGGCAGAGGAACTCGACGTCAACACCGTCTACTTCCAGTTCCCCTGGTACATCAGCCCCGATGTCGCGCAGTCGATGGACTCCGTCTACAGCGAGCATTTCGCGTGGCTGTCACCCGACACCGGTACCGCACGCCCCACCTGGCACTCGTATACGTACCAACTGCCTCCCGAACTGCTGCCGGCACTGCGTGACTCCATGGCACGGCTGGCCGGCCGGGTCTGGCGTCCCCGGGTGCGCTACCAGCCGCAGCTGGAGCCTGACGAGGTCGAATCGTTCATCCTTGGCACCTCCCGGCCGGCACAGCGACGCACTCGATGCCTCGCCGTGACCAACCGGATGGAGGTACACGCCGACGGAAACGTCAGTTCGTGCAAGTTCTTTCCGGAGTTCGTGGTGGGCAATCTCTACCAGCACTCGACGGCGGACCTGTGGCAGAGCGAACGGTTCCGCCGTGTTCGCTCCGTCCTCGCCGAGACCGGCATGATGCCGGTCTGCTCCAAGTGCATCCTTCTCTATCTGAACGGAGTGTGACGCCCATGAACAGAGCGGCCCAGATCACCGAGCTGGAGTCCCGAGTGCGGAACGTGCTGACGGAGGTACTGGCGGGCAAGATCCTGCCGGAGCAGGTCACGATGGACGCGGACATGGTCCAGGAACTCGGCCTGGATTCCCTGCAGGCCATCCAGTTCCTGCTGCGCGTCGAGGACGAGTTCGACGTAGAGCTGGACTACGAGAACCTGCGGCTGGACCACCTGAGGTCGGTGAGGTTCTTCACTGTGGAGGTCCTTATGCCGCTGGTACGCGAGCAGTGAGCCATGGGTGCCCGTCCAGCGGAGAGGCCGTGCACTTCGGTTCCTTCGACGCTGAACGGCGCTGGCGCCCGGGCGGCCTCGCGTCCCTGCCCATGCTAACCGACCCGATGGCCGACCGTCTCGTGGCCTGCATGGACGAGGCACTATTCGCTGCAGCCACGCCGGGTGATCTGCTGATCACCCGAAGGGCGATAGACAAGGCTCATCTTCGGGCCTTGGAAGCGGCGGGATTCGGATGCGTGCATCGCTACGTGGGTGACGTGGACGGTGCCGCCGACGTTGAGCACCAACTGCTCGAGAACCCCGGACTCCTGCGCGCCATCAGCGAATACCGCCGCCTGAGCCCTTACGCGATCCTTCCCGCGACCGCCGAACTCGCCCGACTGACCGGGCACGCGAACGCCGTACCGTGCGAGGATGACGTGGTCCAGGTCAACAGCAAGGCGTGGTCCAGCCGCCTGTCCGTCCGGCATGGACTGGTGGGTGCCGGTCATGTTGTCAGCTCGACAGCAGAGCTGCACACGGCAGTGCAATCCGCCGCTGACCAGGGCCACCCGGTCATTCTCGTCAAGGATACTTACGGGGTAGCTGGCCGGGGCACCTTCGAGGTGACCTCCGACCGGCGGCTGGCCCGGCTGAGCAAGCACTTGCGCGGCCAGGAGGAGCGAGGGCTGCGCGTCGAGCTCGTGGTGCAGCCGCGCTACGACCGCGTCGCGGACTTCTCCACCCATTTCCATCTCGACCGTGACGGCTCCTGGCGGCTACTCGGTGTGCAGAGCCTGGTCAACTCTGGCTACCGCCATGAAATGTCCGGGCCGGCACCCCGCGCCCTCACGAGCGCACTGCGGCACCCTCCCCACCCGGACGTGTTGGAGACCGTCGCACGCGAACTGGCGGCGGCAGGGTACTTCGGCCCCGTGTGCGTGGACTCCATGGTGCTCCGGAGCGGAACTTGGGTCCCTGTTCTGGAGATAAATGCCCGAATGTCCATGGGCGGTCTGAACCTTCGGCTCGATGAGCGTGTGCGAGAGTACGGTCTGCGCAGCCACCTATGGCAGGAGAACGTGGCCGTCCCGGACGGCTTTGCCATGGACCACTTCCTTCGGGCATTGCGCGCGGAGAAACTGCTTTACGCGGGCGGGAGCGCACCCGGCGTCCTTCCCCTGGTGGGCGGCTCGCTCGCCGCCTCCCGGGGGCGCCTGGTCTGCGCTGTCTTCTGCCCGCCGGAGTCGTTCGCCCGCCTGCGGATACGCACCCGGGCCGCTGCCTCGTCGGCCGGGGTCGTCCTCGCGGGGGCAGCATGACCTGGGGCATCGGCCTGATCGGCGCCACCGGCATCGCCGTACGTGCGGTGATCACCCCGAGCCGGGAACGACGCGACATCACCGTGCGTGCTGTGGCGGCGTCCGACAGGGACCGTGCTTCGGCGTTCGGACAACGGCACCGGGTCAGGGTGCTCTCGAGCTACGAGGACGTGGTGACGGCACCGGATGTCGACATCGTCTACGTCTCGCTGCACAACTCTGCCCACGCCCACTGGGCCCGGATGGCCATCGCTGAAGGAAAGACGGTGCTGGTTGAAAAACCCCTGTGCCTGGGCCTCACGGAGTGCGACACGCTACGGGACGCCGAACACTTCGGCGGCGGGAAGGTCCTGGAGGCGCTCCCTACCCTCCGCCACCCCTGGAGCGACGTCGTACGGCACATGCTGGAAGCGGGGCGGTTCGGCCGGCTCCACGGCCTGCACAGCCGTTTCGGCTTCCAGCCACCCGCTTCCGGCGGATTCCGCCTACGACCCGAGCTCGGCGGCGGCATCTTCCTCGATTCGGCGAGCTACTGGCTCCAGGCGCTCCAGGACACCGTCGGACTGCCCCCGGCCAGCGGCGCTGGCACTGGCACGGCGCGAAGCGTAGAGCCCCATGGCGTCGACCACGCGTTCGAAGCGGAGCTGTCCTTGCCGGGCGCGGCAAAGGCCACCTTGTCGTGTTCCTTCGCTGCACGTCACACCGCTGAGCACGTCTTCGAGTTCGACGAGGCGCGCGTCCGCGTCCGCGGTGTCCTCCTGCCCACAGCGGGTGCGGTGCCGCTGAACGTCGCCGTGCGCACCACAACGGGCCGTACGGAGATCACACGCACGGAGCCGGTGTCGTACTACGTACAGCAACTCGACCGTGTCGCCGACCTGATGAGCGGCCGAGGGGGGCACTGGGGCGCTCAGTTGGCGGCGGCCCGGCCCAGAATCGTCACGATGGAGCGCCTCCACCGGACTGCGCGACGTGAAATCACACCGTCATCTTTGACTGGGAGCAGACATGAGACCTGAGGACCTCGCCCCAGGGGCCGCCGCCCTGCTCGCATCGGTCTCGGTCACACCGGCGGACGTGGCGCAGTGCGCGCCGCTGGCCGGAGGGACCTACAACTCTCTTCTCCGCGTGGTGCTCCGAGACGGCCGCCGATGGGTCGTGAAACGACCGCCGTCCCCGGGCAGCGGGGCGACGCTGGCCTACGAGCACAATTTGCTGCGCGGTGAGACCGAGTACTACGCAGCGGCGCTGAACATTCCGGACGTACCGGTGCCCAGGTTGATCCATGTGGAGTCCGTCGGTGAGCCGCCCGTCGTGGCGGGCCTCGTCATGACCGAATGCTCCGGTGTCCCATGGCACGAGACCGACGCATCCCTCAGCCCAGGTGAACGGACGCGACTGCGGGCGGAACTAGGCAAAGTCGTCGCCCGGCTGCACACCGCAACCGGCCCTGAGTACGGCTACCCCGCCCGGCCCTTCGGCCCGCCGGCCGCCAACTGGAGGCACACATTCGCGGCCATGACAGCCGCCGTCCTGGACGATGCGGTGCGCTACGACGTCCAGCTGCCCCATCCCGTGAAACGGGTGCGCGAGGTGTTCGCCGCGGCCGAACCCGTGCTGGCCGACGTGCCCCGTCCAGTCCTGGTCCACTTCGACCTGTGGCAGGGAAACCTGCTGCTCGACGGCGCGCCGGGAGCCCGGAACCTCAGCGGAGTGATTGACGCGGAGCGGATGTTCTGGGGCGACCCGGTCGCCGAGTTCGTCTCCCTCTCGCTGTTCGGTGACATCGAACAGGACGAAGACTTCCTGGCCGGGTATGCGGCAGCGGGGGGAAACGTGACGTTCACCGACTCCGTACGCCTGCGTCTTCACCTCTATCGCTGCTACCTGTACCTGATCATGCTCGTGGAGGTGGTGCCCCGGCGCTACTCCGCCGAACAGCGGGCTTGGACCCAGCAGCACGCAGGACGCCACTTGGTAGTGAGTCTCGACGCGGTGGCTTCCGCCCTGGTCGGCCGCTCGTGATCGCGATACTGACCTCGGGTGTCGCCCTCGGCGTTCACGTACCGGGGCTGCTGCTCGCCTCCCGCCTCGGCGAACGTGGAGCGAAGGTCGTCGTGGAGGTGATCGAGCGGCTGCTTCCCGATGACCGGCTCCGCATGGTCGAGGCTTCCCGCAGCCTGTTTCACCGGGACTTTCGCGTCGCCCGGGCAGGGCAGCGTCTTGCCGCCGACCCCGCCCAGGCCATCGACGACGCGGCGCTCGTAGCGCTGCACCGGCGCTGGAGGCAGCTCGGCGTGCAGCGTGTGGTGGTGTTCTCCGGATTCTGGCTTGGGGCGCTGGGTCGCCTGTCCGCCCTGGGGCTACGGGTGCCGGAGGTGACCATCTGCCAAGTCGACTCCGTGGAGTCCCCGTCGTTCCAGCGCGCCGCGCCCTCCCCGGTCGGCACGCAGGTCTTCCGGCTCGCCTCGTCGGCCAGCAGCGACCTGCCCTGCACGATCCCGGTCACCCGCCGGCCGCCGGTGCGGTGGCCAGAACGCGGCGGACGGCTCCTTGTGCACGGCGGCGGCTGGGGTATGGGCACCTATCGGCAGCGCGCGGCAGATCTCTCCGCCGCGGGGCACGCTCTCGACCTCGTCGTCCACGAGCTGGATGAGGCCGCGTCCGCGCCCGCGGGAACCCGCGCGTACCTGATGGACCCGTCCTGGCATCCGTGGCACGACGACGGATATCCGCCGCTCGGCCACCTCGCTCCCGGACAGGACCCTCGCACGGTGAAATTCCGGCGCGGCACCGCTCACCACTCCTCCTTCGACCTGGCCCGCGAGGCCATAGCCATGGTCAGCAAACCTGGCGGCGGTACTCTCTTGGACTCCCTGTGGTCCGCCACGCCCCTCGTCCTGCTCGAACCCTCGGGACAGCACGAGGAGCACAACGCCCGCCTCTGGTGCGACCTGGGCTTCGGCATCAGGTTCGAGCAGTGGCAGGACGCCGGCTTCGTCGCCGAATACTTGCGGCCCCTTCACGAGGCTCTGCTCACCGCAGGCACGGGACCGGCGCGCCCACTCGACATGGTGGAGGCGCTATGCGCCAGGAAGGGATCCTCATGTATGCGATGAAACTGGTGCACGCAGATCGCAGAGCGGCATTGCAGGCGTCCTTCACGCAGGAGGAACGGCTGGCCGCCGGGCGGGATGTGCACCTCCAGAACAACGTACTGACGTTCGGTTGCGTCGTCGAAGGCCCGCTGGACACAGGACGGCTCCGGCAAGCGTATCTGGCACTCCAGCAGCGTCACGAGAGCTTGCGCCTCGTCTTCCCAGGCCGCCCCGGGGGCGATGAGGCCGCGGAGTTGCGCGCACCCCAGGACGCTGGCTTCCAAGTCGTCGATGTCGGGGCCGACGACTCCACCAGCCTCCATCGTGCCCGGTCCGTGATCGCCGAGGCCGCTGCGGTGCCGTTCGACCTGGCGAAGGGCCCGCTCGTCAGGTTGCTGTGTGTGCGGATCTCTCCGGCTCTGCACGTCGTGGGGTTCGTGATCGACCACATCATTGTCGACGGTGAGTCCTGCCGGATCATGGCCGAGGACCTGTTCAGAATCTACGCGGCGGACACCGAGGCGCTGGCCGCCATCAGCACGCAGTTCCTCGACTTCGCCCACTCTGAGCGCCTCCACCTGCGGGGACCGACCCTCGACAGACTCCTGTCGTACTGGCGCCGCAAACTCGACGGTGTCGGGGCCATTCCGCCCTCCCACTTACACGATCCCCATGCAAGCGACGCACTCCAGCCGGCACCGAGCCATCAACTCTTGGTGCGCCGGGCCACGATCGAACCGTCGTCGTGCGGTCGGCTGCGACAGGCCGTGCGGCGACAACGCGTGACCCTGACGGCGGTGTTCGCCGCCGCCCTGAAGGACGTCATGCGCCGACGCCGACTGACTCTCGGCATGAACCCGGACCAGGCCGGTGACGTGGCAGTCATGGGTTCGATCAGCAATCGCCATCGCGACGATGTGCTGCACTCAGTCGGGTACTTCGCCACGCCGTGCGTCCTGCGTACCGACCTGAGCGACGCGCCCCCCTTCACCGAACTCGTTCGGCGTGAGACCGGAACGCTCCTCGGCGTCCTGCGGCACCAGGAGTTGCCGCACGCCTTGATGACCCGGGAACTTGATCCACAGCGCTACGGCGTGCGCCATCGGGGCGACCCCGGCGCAGTGCCCGCGTACGTCAACTTCGACGTTTCACAGGCCGGGACCGGCTGGTCGTTCACTGACGAGTCCTTGCGCGTGACGATGATCCGGATTCCGCGCAACGAGGTGCCCCGAGGAGGGGTGCGGTTGCTCGTGCGGGACGGGAAGGAGCATGTCCTCGTGGAACTGCGCACGGACGAATCCCGGTTCGGGCCGCGCTGGGCAGACGCGTTCCTCACCGATTATCTGACGCTGCTCAAGGCCTTCACCGAACAGGCACCGTAGGGCCAGCCAGGCGAATTCCCCGTACCGACCATGTATATCCAGACCTCCGGAGACAGCCACGATGACCGACGACCTCACCCTCGCCGCCCTCACGCGTACCAGCGGACTCGGAGTGGCCGAGGTGGCCAAAATGATCGACCACTCCTTGCTGCGGCCCGAACTCACCTGGCCCGAGGTGCGCACAGGATGTGCACTGGCTGCCCGGTACGCGGTGGCTTCCGTCTGCGTCAAACCCACCGACGTTGGGCCAGCAGCCAGGGAAATGGCCGGGACAGGCACTGCGGTGGGGACGGTGATCGGCTTCCCGCACGGTGCGTCCGTGACATCGGTCAAGACCGCTGAGGTGCACGCAGCGCTGGCGGACGGTGCTGTGGAGTTCGACATGGTCATCAACATCGCCCGGCTCCGAGCAGGGGACGAAGCCGCTGTAAGTGCCGACATAGCGGCCGTCGTCGAGGCCGCTCAGGGCGGACTGGTAAAGGTCATTCTGGAAAACGCCTACCTGACGGACCGGGAGAAGATCCGGGGCTGCGTCGTAGCAGAGTCCGCCGGTGCGCACTTCGTGAAGACCTCTACGGGCTTCGCCCCCACGGGAGCCACCCTGAGCGACGTACGGCTGATGCGCTCGCAGGCCCCTCCCCACATGGGTGTGAAAGCGGCCGGTGGAGTGCGTAGTCTCGACGCCCTGCTGGACATGTTCGAAGCGGGTGCCAGCCGCTTCGGAGCCACGGCCACTGCCGCCATCCTCGACGAACTGGCTATGCGCCACACCGGGCAACCGGAAGCGAGCCAACCGACCGAGTGAGGCCCACCCGTGGCGCCAACAGGCGGACAGCAGACGGCGGAATCGAGTCAACTCTCGGCGGGAGTCCTGTCCAGCCAGGACCGGCGTTCCGCGAGCCGTGACGGTTGGCCAATGCCCACTGGTATGCCGGTCGGCGGCGCCCTGTCGAATGCGATCCCCGCGACGGGCCCCTGCCCTTTCCCCTCCGGACAGAACCCACACAAGGTCACCATTTCGGGCGGCTGTTCCAGGCCGACAAGTGATGCGATCACCGAATAACAGCATTGACCTGAAGGTGGCGTCCGAGGTTGGATGATTCACACCCACAAAGTCAACTGTGCTCAGTTCTGCCCGGCCTGGACGAGTCCTCCCGACCGGGGCATCATGGGGGAGAATCTTGACTCGTTCCATCGGTATTGCGTTAGTGGGGTGTGGCTATGTGGCCGACTTCTATATGGCCACCCTTCCCAATTATGCGCACCTTCGGCTCATCGGTGTTTACGATGCCAGTGCAGAGCGTGCGGGAAAGTTCTCGGCCCATTACGGTGTGCCGTTGTACGTTTCGCTGGAGGAAATACTCCACGACACCTCTGTAGAAATAGTTGTCAACCTCACTAATCCGCACAGCCACTACGACGTGTCTCGCCGTGCTCTTGAGGCGGGTAAACACGTCTACTCGGAGAAGCCTTTCGCACAGGAGTGGGAGCAGGCCAAGGAGCTGGTGGCGCTTGCCGAGCAGCGGAGCCTCATCCTCTCGTCCGCGCCCTGCTCCCTGCTCGGGGAGACCGCCCAGACCCTGTGGCGGGCATTGCGGCAGGACACCATTGGCCGACCGCGTCTGGTTTACGCGGAGCTTGACGACGGAGCCATCCACCAGATGCCCTACCGAGACTGGATCAGCCCGTCGGGTGCCCCCTGGCCCTACGCCGACGAATTCCGCGTCGGCCCCACGCTGGAGCACGCGGGGTACTACCTGACCTGGCTCACCGCGTTCTTTGGGCCAGCTGCGGAAGTCGTGGCGTTCGCGGCTCTCGTGCAACCGGAGAAGCTGGACGGTTCGCGGCCAGGCTTCTTCGCCGCCGACTTCACGTCGGCGTGCATCACCTTCCATTCCGGGGTCGTGGCCCGGCTGACGTGCAGCACCGTGGCCCCCGAGAACCACACCCTGCAGATCGTCGGGGACGAAGGGGTGCTGGCCACCTCGGAATGCTGGGACTACGAAGCCGAGGTGACCCTGCGCAAGCGGGTGCGCGGGACCGACTCTGCGCACCATTACCTGACAGAGCACCAGGTGGTTCCCCTCGCCCGGCCCGCCGGCCGCCGCTTCCGGTACCAGGACACCCATGACATGGATTTCGCACGCGGGGTCGCGGACATGGGCGCGGCGGTGGTCGGAGACGGGGCTCCGGTACTGGGGGCCCGGCACGCTCTGCATGTCCTGGAGATCACCCTGGCCATCGCCCAATCGACGGGCGGCGCCAAAACAGTGATCACTTCCAAATTCGATGAACCACGGCCGATGCCGTGGGCTTTGCACTGACGACTCTCCGTGAATGGAGGCAGTAAGAAGATGATTTCTCCGGCAACTGCGACCTTCGTCATGCCGCACTATGCAGACGCCGCCAGGGCGGAAGATTATCTGGTGCAGACTCTGAAGAGTCTGCACCAGCAGACGGACCCTGATTGGCAGCTCGTCATCGTTGACGACGCCTCACCGGGGGCGCGGGACCGAAAACGGATCAAGATACTCCAGGACCTACACCCGGATCGTATATTCGTCATTCAGCAGACGGTGAATCGCGGCCAGGGATTCTGCAGAAATGTCGGCGTTCAATGGGCCAAGGAGCGCGGATCGCGCTTCGTGTTATTCCAGGATGCAGACGACATCGCCCACCCCAGGCGTCTGGAGGTGACCCGCCGCGCCTTCAAGCAGCGGCCCGACGTGGACTTCGTGTACTCGACGTTCTCCGTCATCGACGAGCACGGCAGTGGCGTTCCGACGACGCGTCTCACACCGTCGCTGCTGGAGATCATCGAGTCACACCGGGTGGATCCGGTCGAAGGCCCCCGTGCATGGATTCGCATGGGCGTCGACACCGGTTACACCACGCTCACTTCGACAGTCGCCGTGCGCACCGAACTGGCTGTCAACCACCCCTTCCCTCATGTACGGGCCTCCGAGGACGCACACGCCTGGTTCAGGATGGCCGCGGGAGGGACCTCGGTCGCTTACCTGCCGTCCATAGGCTGCCTGTACCGGGTGCCGCAGGAAATAGCGGGGTCGTCCGACCGTAACCGCATCGGCGCGGACTACTACCAGCGCAAGGCCGAGGTCGACACCGACGGGTTCTTCGAAGCAATCTCCATATCCCTGCAACGGCAGACCATCCAGCTCCACGAGGTGCGCGGTCTCAAGAACGCCTTCCTGCGGCGCCTCGCGCTCACGATGGAACGGGAAGGCCAGCACAATGTGGCCAGGGAGATCCTCGGTGCGGTCGGCCAGGTCGGCGTCCGGTAGCCGTCGATCTCATCATGGCACTGCAGTCATCTTCCCCCGCCGGGCAGCTCAGCCGTGCGCGCCGTTCGGTCTCGGGCTACTTCTTCATCAACGGTGTCGCTTTCTCCTCCTGGGTGGCCCGCATCCCCGACATCAAGGAGCGTCTCGGGCTCAGCGACGGGCTCCTGGGCGCCGCCCTGCTGGTTGCCGCGGTGGGCACCGTGCTGGGGCTCGCCAGCGTCGGGCGCTATGTCGACCAGCTGAGCGCGGACTCCGTCAGCAGGTGGGCCTCGGCCGCCGTGTCAATCGGTCTCGTCGGGCCCGGCCTGGCACCGAACCTGACAGTGCTGATGGCCTCGCTGATGTTCTTCGGCCTCGCGGGCGGTGCGTACAACGTGTCGATGAACGCTCAGGCCGTCGCGGTGGACCGGGCCTATGGTCGACAGATCATCACCTCATTTCACGCCGCCTACAGCGTCGGTGGTCTGCTTGGATCCGCCCTGGGAAGCCTTGCCGTGCGCCTCGATGTCGCACCGGCCGTGTCCTTCCCCGTTCTGGCCGGAGCCCTAATGGCAGGTGCGCTGGCATGCGGGCGCGGCCAGGTGCGGACCGCCGCCTTTGGGCAGCCCCCGGCGCCGGGTGGCGCGCGGCAGCGAGTGCGACGGCTAGACGGCCGTCTCATGCTGCTCGGCGCCTGCTGTTTCGCGTGCCTGCTCGCCGAGGGAGCGATCGCTGACTGGAGTGGGGTCTATCTCAGGGAGGATGTCGCGCTGTCCGCGGCGCTCGCCCCGACGGGCTACATGTTTTTCTCCGTAGCCATGGCGAGCGGCCGGCTCGTCGCGGACCGGCTGGCGGCGTCGATCGGTGCCAAGCGCCTGGTCACCTGCTCCGCGCTGCTCGCGAGCGGGGGGTTGTGTACCGGCCTGCTCAGCAACCAGGGCACGGCGGCGGTCATCGGGTTCGGGGTCTTCGGCGCGGGCCTCGCGTGTGTGATGCCGCAGATGTTCAAGGTGGCAGGGAACCTCTTCCCGCACGAGACGGGCCGGGCGGTCGCCGCCGTTGCGACGCTGGGTTACGCCGGTCTACTCAGCGGCCCGCCGCTGATCGGGCTGCTGGCCCATCTGCTGGGGCTGCCGACGGCCTTGGGTCTGCTGGTCCTGCTCATGCTCTTCGTCGCTCTCGCTTCTCGTATCATCACCACCTGGTCCTCCAAGGACTCCCGGCCCGCTGAGCGGCCCTCCGGGTGATCGGTTGGGCCCTGACCGCACCGCCCGCTACTGCGGTGACCCCACGACTTCACCGGGAGGCTGCTCTGGGGAGCGGTCGACGTACCGAATCCGCCCGACCAGGGCAGCAAGCAGGATGCTCGCTATTACGATCGAGCCCAGCGCGGCGCGCAGACCGACTGCACCGCTCAGCACACCGATCAACGCCGGCGCGGCCACCGTCGCTCCGGGCATCTGCCCTATCTCCACGACCGAGACTCCTTCGCTCGCGGTGAGGTCCTCCTGGTTCCCTGCGAAGGTGTAGACGTTCGGGTTGACGCAAGCCATCCCCACACTGAGGACGATGAACCCGATGATCGCCGCCACTGGGTTCGCGATGATGAGGCAGAGTCCGAACCCGGCGGCGGCGAACAATGTGGAGAGGCGGACGATGCGTACCGCGCCGAGGCGGGCCGTGGCGCGGTCGACGAAGAGCATGGCAAGTGTCCCCGCCGTGGCGGCGGCCGTGTAGGTAGCTCCGCCGAGAACCGGCCCTCCTCGCATGGTGTCCGTTACGTAGATTGCGCTCCACAGGATCGACGACTCGGTCACGTATCCCGTCAGAAAGGCCATCATGGCGATGGGCAGCATCCTTCGGTTGAACCGTCTGCGCAGGGGGATCCGAGCGGTCTTCGCCGAGTTGGTGGCCTCCTCCGGAAGCCACCGAGCCACCGCAGCCAGGCACGCTCCGAGCAGCCCGCTGGAGACAGTGAACTGCACCCAGGGCGGAACGCCGAACGCCGCCGCCGCGGTACCGGTCGCTCCGCCGGCCAGCGTTCCCAACCCGAAGCAGGCATCGAAGCTGCCCATGAGCGGCCGTCCGTAACGGCTCTGGACTTCCAATGCCATGGCGCCCATGGGGATGTCCATGATGTGAGCTACCAACGCCCACGTTGTCAGCCCCAGAACCACCGCACCGAAGCTGGGCGATGCTGCCATGAGCGGCACGGTGAGCAGGACGAGACAGGCGCCAGCCAATGCGAGCACCACGTTTCTCACCCGGCCGACGAGCAACACGATGGTGCAGAGGCCGACGATATTCCCGATGCTCGGGACAGTGTTGGCCAGCCCCCACAGTGCGTCGTCCGCGCCTACCTGTCGGCGTACCTCCGGCACACGAGCCGCCCACCCTCCGATGGGCATGCTCATGATGATGTAGAGCAGGCCGACGGCCAAGCGCGCGCGTCGCTTTGCGCGCGCGGATGTTGTCTCCTCCAGCTCCACAGGGCTGCCTGAACGGCGCACCGGGGGATTATTGTCTCGGCCTAATTCCGACATGCTGAAATAGCCCTTC
Source organism: Streptomyces sp. BB1-1-1 (assembly GCF_031597775.1). Taxonomy (NCBI): domain Bacteria; kingdom Bacillati; phylum Actinomycetota; class Actinomycetes; order Kitasatosporales; family Streptomycetaceae; genus Streptomyces; species Streptomyces sp. BB1-1-1. Next base: position 93,612 of record NZ_CP134203.1, read on the forward strand.
ACGCCGTTTCGCCGGCGTTGCGTGAGGCGCAGTACCGTGAAAAATCCGAGATCGTTGAGCGATACGCTACGAACGGACTGTGCGTCCCGTCAAGAAGCGCTCCGGAAGTCCGCCATGCCCCGACTTGCGCCACGGGCGATCTGGCCGGATAAAGCGTTCAGGCTGGTCAGAACCGGAGCGGAGTCGCATGGAGGCCAATATCCTTGGCCAGAACTCGACTTCCTCCCCCTGTGACGGGTAGGTACTGTTGGGCCCCAAGATCCGATCGGTGTCGAGCTGACCGTTGCGAAGTCTGACAATGACGAGTAAATGACCTCGGAGCAGGCCTTCCGTCCCATCGCCCTCAACCGGAAGAGTGCCAACGGCGTGTGCCTTGCGTACGGCGCCGGGCACCCCGTTTAGGGCGCCGCCGGTTAACACGGTGAGTGCATGTCTCCTTTCCGGGCATCAGAAAGCAGCGCGCTTGTGGGTACTACATCCTCACGTCTGGCCGAGATTCGCGTGATACTCGAGGAGGAGTTCGCTTGCGACCTCACGGATATCAGCCTGGAACCGTCTTTGCCGCTTGGTCATGACGGGGTCGGCCTGGACTCGCTGATGATCGTGGACCTACTCGCCAGATTGGAGTCGCGATATTCCACCGAAGTGGACATTTCCGACCTGATGGCTGGCGCTACCAGTATTACTGTCCAGGACCTTCTCCGGATCACTGACGGCTTGCCGCAACGGTAGGAACCGCCGATCGAACTGAGCCGTTCTCATCAGACCAGCAGGAGAAACGTTGCCTGACCGTACTCTGCTCGCAGATTTTGGCGGGAACCCCGTAAGGACCTCAGAATGGCCGTTATGGCCCAGACTCGATCCCGATACGAAAGCGATCCTTGCAGACGTCCTGGAGTCGGGGCGGTGGGCGATCAGCGAGGACCACAACGGCCAGCAGTTGTATGAGCGGCAGTTCGCCGACGCCTTCGCGCAGTATCACGGCGTACCCCACTGCGTCCCCACGAGCAGTGGCACTGCGTCATTGACCATCGCGTTCGAAGCGCTCGGCCTCTCGCACGGCGCCGAAGTACTCGTGCCGGGCCTCACCTGGGTGGCGTGCGCGTCGGCGGCGGCGAACCTGGGGCTCGTGCCGGTCCTGGTCGACGTTGACCCGGAAACACTCTGCATGGACCCGAAGGCGGCCGAGGCGGCTATCACGAACAGGACCGAGGCCGTGCTCCTCGTCCACTACGGCAGCAGCATCGCCGACATTGACGCGTTCATGTCGCTTTGCGAGCGGCGCGGTCTGGCACTCATCGAGGACTGTGCCCAGGCCCATGGCGCCATGTATCGAGACGCGCGCGTAGGCACCTACGGAGTCGTGTCCGCCTACAGCATGCAGGAGTCGAAGCTGCTGACCTCGGGGGAAGGCGGTGCGTGCCTGACCCGGGACGCGAATCTCTACGAGCGTCTCGTGGAGTACCGCGCCGATGGCCGGCGATACGCCGACGATCCCGGCGTGCGGGAGCCCAATCTCCGAGATGTCGGCACGGTGCAGGGCCGTAATCTCTGTCTGACGGAGATCGGGTCCGCGCTGTTGCTCGGTGGTCTGCGGCGCCTCGACGCGGAGAACGAACGGCGGTCGGCGAACGCGGCACATCTGTCTTCGCTCATCGAGAAGACGGGCTACGCACACTCGGTCCAGGCCAGGCCAGGGGTCACCAAGAGGGCCTACTACCGGTACTGCATCCGGCTCGACCCGGGAGTCATCGAGGGCGTTTCCGTCGATCGGGCGCTGAGCACCCTGAGCAGGGAGCTGCGTCTGCACTGCGAACCGCTGCACGAGCCACTCAACGCCTGCCGCCTCTACGACCCGCGACGGTCTCCGCACAAGTACGACCCCGCCCTGCTACCGCTACTGGACCCCACCCGGTTCGAACTGCCGAACGCACACGAGGCCCGCTCGCTGTTCCTCACCATCCCGCACCGGGCCCTTCTGGGCACCGCGGCAGACATGGACGACATCGCCCAGGCCATCGACAAGGTCATGACGAACGTCGACGCGCTCCGTTCCGAAGCGCTGATGGTGCCATGAGGCGTGCAGAGGAATGTGAGGTTGCATGACACTGCCGGACAAGCCGACAGCGGTCGGGGTCGTGGGCTGCGGCGAAATAGCGCAGATCATGCACCTACCGAATCTGCGCGAGCTGGATGACCGGTTCCAACTGCTCTCCGTATGCGACAACGACCCTGAAGTCCTGAAGTCGGTCGCCCACCGGTTTGGTGTGGAGAACGCTCACACCGACGCGCGGTATGTCCTCGAGGACAGAGCCGTCGAGGCTGTGGTGATCGCTACCTCCGGTGATCACGCCGGCCTCGTGGAACAGGCATTGGACGCAGGGAAGCACGTCTTCGTCGAGAAGCCGCTTTGCTACTCGGTCGCCGACGCCCGCCGGATCGCCGAGCATGCCCGGGCGGCGGGGCTGACCGTCATGGTGGGGTACAGCAGAATCTTCGACACGGCCTTCGACGAGTTCCACCGGCTGGCGAATGAACAACCGCCGGGACGGCTCATCACGAGTACCGCCGTGCTGCCGGACGACTACTTCTACCGGGCACATCACAGCGTCACGCACTGCACATCACCCGCCGCAGACAACACTGCGGCGGCCGAACCGACCTGGCCGTACTTGTTCGAGGAAGTGCTCCACAACCTCGCCACACATGAGCTGTACTGCCTGCGGCATGTTTTCCGGTCCGGATTCCACCTGAAGAGTGCCACTCCTCTCCTCGGACGCCGCGGAGTTCACGCGCTGTGGGAATCCGAAGACGGCGACACTGCCTCGATGACGTTGGCCGTGATGACCGGGTTGTCGGGCGGTTACCGCGAGGAGTTTCACGTTTCCACCCCTATGTCACAGACCACGCTCACGTACCCCTCGGTGTATCTCAAGAACACGCCGGCGACCGTGCACCACTCGTTCTCGGAAGGGTCGCACGGACCGCTACGTTCGCAGGTGTACGAAGGATCGTACGAGGATCCGTTCAAACGCGAGCTTGAGCACTTTGCCGACGTTCTGGCGGCGAAGAGGGTGAGCCGGTGCAGCGCGGAGGACGCAATTCACGACATACAGATGATAGCGGAGATCTACGACCGGGCCAGAAATGCGTAGATGCCACATCCTCGGAAAGTCCGTACAATGACGAATCGCATCTCAGTGGATCAGTCAGGTAACCTCTTTCCTGAGCTCCTCCCGCCGTTCACGTTGGACGGGCAGGAGCGATCGGCGCTGACGGCGGACTGCAGAAAAATTGCCGAAGGTACTCCGTTCACAGATCTGGACAGCAACGCCGCGCTCTCGTCCATGGTGTCCGGCGCCCGCCATCTGCCCGCCCGACTGGTGGAAGAACTCACCCATTTCCGCTGGACGAGCAATGATCACGGAGCCCTGGTGATAAGCGGCTTGCCGCTGGATCCGGTACTGCCGGACACACCGACTGACGAAGATAAGTTGCCGTCGAGACAGCCTGCCGACATACCGATATGCACGACGGTACAGTTGCTTATCCTCAGCGTACTGGGTGATCTCATCTCGTACGCTGAAGAAAAGGCTGGAGCGCTGGTTCAGGACGTCGTCCCGAAGCCGGGAATGGAAGCTCGGCAGGAAAACGTCGGCAGCTCACTCCTGGAACTGCACACAGAGAACGGATTCCATCCCACCAGACCTGACTTCATCACACTGCTGTGTCTCCGACCTGACCGCGACGATCGCGCCCAGACGGTGGTCGCCGGCATGCGCCACGCTCTCCCTCTGGTATCGCGTGACGCCATCGAGATCCTCCGGCAGCCGTACTTCCGGGTCGCCTACAGTTCGTCTTTCGTCGGCCCTGGCAAGCGTGTTTACTGCGATCCGATCCCCGTTCTAAGCGACTCGGGCGGAGCCGAGAGCATGGTCGTTGATCTGCACGGTATGGAGGCCACGACGGTCAGCGCCCAGACGGCGCTGACCGAGCTATTTGATGCTCTGCGGCAGTCCGTGGTGGGTGTGCGGCTGCGTCCTGGCGATTTACTGGTGGTCGACAACCGCACGGCGGTCCACGGCCGGACGGCATTCGTGCCTCGCTTCGACGGCTGTGACCGCTGGTTGCGCCGTGCTTTCGCGATCAACGATCTTCGTCGATCCGAAGCCGGGCGACCGCCCTACTCCCGGGTGATCCGTCGCAGCGTTCCCCCGCACGTTTCCCGCTTGTCCGGTGCCGACACCCATACGAGGGAAGGGAGCCGCGATGCTGCTCACGACGAGTCTGGAGGACCTCTCGGAGAAGGTGCCTGATCGCCCTCTCGTCCTCTACTCGGGTGGCGTTGACGGAACGTATCTCCTCAAGTGGCTGGTGGACCGTTCCGCCAACCCTCTGGCCCTGGTGATCGACCTGGGAACCAATGCCGACCCGGCCGCGACAGCACGGGCCGACGCCCTCGGTGTGGAGGTAGAGCGAGTCGATGCCACAGAGGAGTTCTTCCGGGAATTCCTGCCAGCCGCGATTCACGCCGACGCTTATTACGAAGGGCTCTACCCGATCGGCTCGAGCATCTCCCGGCCCCTGATGGGACGGCTCGCGGCGCAAGTCGCCCGGCAGCGCGACTGTGACACTATCTGCCACAGCGCGACAGCCATGCAGAACAGCGGCGTACGGCTGTCGGCCGCAATCGCCCACTTCAGCCCTGAGCTGCCACTCGCAGCTCCCTTTCTGCAGTCGGCGGTGTCCCGGGAGCGCATGGTCTCCGAACTCACTTCTATCGGGATCGAGTTCCCCCACGGCGTACACAGCATCGACACCAACCCGTGGGCCCGAGTCATCGAGTGCGGCAGCCTCGACAGCCCCGAGAACGAGCTGGACTCCGATGTCTTCCAGTGGTCGGCCACGCCGGATACCGCCTTTAAGGCCGGACCAGAGGTGATCGAGCTGGCATTCGATCGCGGCCTGCCAGTCTCGCTCAACGGCAAGGGCATGCCCCTGGCGTCGTTGGTCCCACAGCTGAACGAAATGGCGGGCGCCCGCGGGGTCGGCCGGTTTTCCGGACTCGAAGACACCTTCATGAGGGGCAAGAACCACGAGGTCAGGGAAGCACCGGCGGCATCCGTCATCACCACCGCGCATCGCGCTTTGGCCAACGCGGTCTTCGAGGGAAAGGAGTACGCCGTCCGGAACTTTCTCGCGACGGCTTGGACGCACTCCGTCGTGGAGGGCGGCTGGTACAACCACACGACCCAGTGCGTGCGGGACGCGCTGGAACAACTGGACCGCATCGTCACCGGAGTGGTGCGCCTGCGCATCTTCGCGGGAAGTGTTGGCGTCGAGCGGCTGGAGTCGCCGCACGGCCTCTATCGCCACCGGCTCACCGGCCCCGGGTGGCCCAGCGACCACACCGGCGCGCACGGGTCGCTGATTGCGACGCTGGCGCACATCGAGGAACTGCGACGCGACGACACCGACGACGGACCGGATCACGGCCGCACGGCCGAGGACGTACACCCCAGCGAGAGGAAACCGAAGTATGACGGCCGCTGACATCGTGGACCTGAGTCACCCAGTCCGCCACGGCATGGTGACCTACCCTGGGCTGCCCGGTCCGGAGGTCACGACCCAGATGTCCCGCGAGGAGTCGCGAACGCGGTACGCCGACGGCGTGGAGTTCCACATAGGCCGCATCAGCATGGTGGCCAACACGGGAACTTACCTGGACGCGCCATTCCACAGGTACAGCGACGGTGCAGACACATCCGGGGTCGCCCTCGACCGAGTCGTCGATGTCGAAGGTGTCGTCGTACGTACCAAGGAGACGGGTGAGGTCGGCCCGGAAGCCATCGACAGGGCAGCTGTAGCAGGCAAGGCCGTCCTTTTCCATACCGGTTGGGACGCACACTGGGGCACAGGCCGGTACTTCTCGGATACTCATCCTTTTCTGGGACGCGCCGCGGCCGAGCTCCTCGTGGAACTGGAGCCCGCGGTCGTGGGGATCGACTCCGTCAACATTGACTCGATGACCGACAGGTCGCGGCCGGCGCACTCATTGCTGCTGGAGCAGGGAATCCCGATCGTCGAGCACCTCCATCACCTGGACAAGTTGCCGACCTCCGGGTTCCGGTTCTTCGCGCCGCCGCTTGCGGTGGTGGGACTCGGTACGTGCTCCGTTCGGGCGTTCGGGGTCGTCGACCGGGACGGCGCTCCGCACGCCACCCCGAAAACCCGTTGAAGGGAGGAGAGTCATTACACTGGTCGATTCGATCCGCCGGGCCTTCGAGGATCAGCCGGAAAGTGTGGCGCTGGCGACATCCGACATGACCATGAGCTACGCACAACTGCACCAATTGACCGACCGGCACGCCGACGCGCTCATATCGGCGCGAGGCCCAGCGGGACCAGTCGCCGTCGTGTGTGACACCGACGGTGGTGCGATCCCCTTGGTACTCGGGGCCCTACGCACCGGTCGTCCGGTCGTACTGCTGCCCGGTCGGGCGACGTCTTCGGTTAGGGAGACATCGCTACGGGACACCGGCTGCTCTCAGATCGCCTGGCCCGGCGCCCGGCCGGAGGATATGCGCATCGAGCGGCTCGAACCGTCCGCAGAAACGCTCTGGCCTCGGGCGTCCCTCGTGTTCTGCACCTCCGGTTCGACCGGGCATCCGAAGCTGGTACCCCTGGGTGATCCCGCGCTCTGCCGATTCGCGGACTGGGCGGCCACCATGTTCGGTATCGGTGATGGCACCAAGGTGCTCAGCTACGCCCCTCTCAACTTCGATCTGTCACTTCTCGAAGTATGGACGACATTGTCCCGCGGCGGCACTGTGATCGGGGCGACGGGACCGACGCTGCGCGACGCCAAGCACCTGGCGCAGCTCGTCAGGAGGTGGCAGCCGGACGTGATCGAAGGCGTTCCGGTCCTGTACGAACTGCTCGCCCGCGGGTTGCTCTCACTGGCAGCTGGCGATGAGCTGACCACTCGACACGTCATCATGACTGGCGACAACACGCCGCAACCGACGCGCCGGGCCGTCAGGGACATGTTCCCCTCGGCCACCTATTACAACGTGTACGGAAGTACCGAGACGAACGACTCGCTCGTAGCCATACTGGACGATGAGCAGATGGTGTCCGACCAAATCCCCCTCGGCGAGCCGCTACCGGGTGTCGACATCCGGCTCGTCGCCGACGGCGGTGGCGAACTTGTCGGACCTGGTGTCGCCGAACTGTACGTCGCCACGCCGTTTCAGGCAGCCGGGTACATCGACCCGGCGGGGAGAGACGAAGGCAGCTTCGTCGAGGGCGCACAGATCAGTCCCAGTGCATCCGGCAGCACCTACTTTCGTTCCAGAGATCTCGTCGAGCGCCAAGACGACGGAACACTGTGCTTCATCGGCCGGCGCGACTGCCGGGTGAAGGTGCGAGGGGTCAGCGTTGACCTTGAAGATGTCGAGGACGCGCTTCTGCGGATGGAGGCCATCGTGGAGGCTGTGGCGCTGCCGTGGAATAGGAACGGCGACACCAGCGTCGCCGCGGTGATCAGGACGGACACGGACCACACGGTGTCGAGCGTCGACGTCCGACGATTCTGCGCCTCCCGGATCGAGCCCGCAGCCGTACCGTTTCGCATCGTGTTCGCCGACCGACCACTCCCGAGAACGTCCACCGGGAAGATCGACCGGAACGCGGCTGTGCAGTTTCTGCCGGCACCCAAGCCAGCCACCGCACCAGCCGATTGAGTCCGCAACAGTCTGTGTTCCTTCCGACGATACGACGAATATCGCCTGCGGGCAGACTGCTGCCCACGGCCGAAGGGTGCTCAATGCTCAGTCTCGGGGTGTACACCGGCCCGCACGACCCAGGCGCTTGCCTCATCGCCGACGGGAGCGTGGTCACGGCCATAGAAGAAGAGCGGCTCACCAGGGTGAAATACGGGGCCATCAGGAACTACCACGGCCTGTGGGAGGAGTTCGGGGAACGGTTCGGGTACTACCCGTGGGCCTCAATCAGCTACTGCCTCCAGGCGCGTTCGATCGGCCTGGACGATGTCGACCAGATCGTGATCGCCGACGACTACCTGGCGCCCATGGCCGGGCTCAACCTTCCAGTCCGCGACCCAGAACGCCTGGTGGTCGCGCGTGAGCCGAGCGGTAGCGTGCACCATTATGTGCACGCCCTGTCCGCGTTCTGGGCAAGCGGGTTCGAGGAAGCAGCGGTCTTGGTCGTCGACGGCGACGGCACGTGGACGGAGGAAGGCTACGAGGCCGAAACGGCGTACACGTTCACCCGAACTGGACGCCACTCCACCATTCTGAAGAATCGGTACGCACCGGTCAGGACCGACTTTGGAGCCGAAAACCTGTTCAACCCGGGCCTCGGCTGGATGTACGAGTACATAACCACGTTCCTCGGCTTCTACAACACCAGGGCCGGCGTGCCGGATGCGGGAAAGACCATGGGCCTCGCGCCCTATGGTGGCCCCCGTCCAGAACTGGCCGGCGAATGGTTCCACCTCGGCGAAGGCCGCTTCGACTTCCGGCCGTTCCTCGACTGGATCGTCGGCATGGGCTACGCCGAATTTCTGAACGACCAGAGCTTCAGTCTCGTACCGGACTCGGCGAATATCAGCTCCTTCGCGAAGGATCTGGCATGGAAGGTGCAGAGCGAGCTCGAGCGCGGAATGCTCGGCCTGTGCGGGGAGGTGCAGCGCCGGACAGGTCAACGCAATCTTTGCATCGCCGGCGGAGTGGGCCTGAACGCGGTGGCGAACGGAGTCCTCGCCCGTTCCGGGATCTTCGACCGGATCTTCGTCCAACCGGCCGCTGGTGACAACGGCCAAGCAGTCGGGCTCGCGTACTACGGCTACGTGAACGCAGGGAAGGCACGCGACCTCAAGCCAATCTCGCACTCGTACACGGGGCGGGGCTACGACACCACCGCCATTGTCGAGTATCTGGACGCTGTCGGTGCGTCCTACGAAGTGATCGATACCGATGGCCTCACGGACCGGACGGCCGCCGAACTGGCGCAGGGAGCTGTGATCGGTTGGTTCCAGGGGGGCAGCGAGTACGGGCCGCGTGCTCTCGGCCACCGGAGCATCCTCGCCGATCCGAGGCCCGAGGACATGCGTGACCGAATCAACCAGCAGGTCAAAATGCGCGAGATGTTCCGGCCCTTCGCGCCGAGCGTGCTCGAAAGCCATGTGAACAAGGTGTTCGACACCAGTACGGCCGCTGACACACGGTTCATGCTGTCCTGCTGCCCCGTACGCGAGGAGTGGCAGCAGATGGTGCCGGCGATCTGCCACGTCGATGGGACCGCCCGCATCCAGATCGTCGCCCCGGACGTCGACGAGCAGTACCACCGGCTTATCGCGAGCTTCTTCGAGACGACCGGTGTCCCCTTGGTACTCAACACATCGCTGAACATTCGCGGCATGCCACTTGTGGAGACACCGGCGGACGCAATCCAGTGCCTCCTGTCCTCTGATCTCGACGCCCTGTACATCCACAATATTCGCGTGGTGTACCCGGAGCACGAGCGGATCCGTCCCGACCTCGCCCCGGGCTGGACCGTTGCGGAGAACGAAGGCAGGTCCGTCCTAACCAACGGTGAGCGGACGCTGAGCGTGACGGAGGAGGAAGCCCGCCTGCTGTGTCGCTTCGACGGTGCGCGGAGCCTGCGGGATGCCGTCGAGGCAGCCGGACTCAAGCCGGACTCGGAGCCGCCCGAGCGCATCGCTGAACGCTTGGTCAAGTACGCCTACCGGGCTGGAGCGGTGACACTGCGGGCCGGCCGCCTGCCGTTCGAAACGCGGTGGACGTTCGGGCGGCTTCCGTTGGCCGACGGAGCCCGGCGACACACCCCGTATCCCGGCCCGGTCGGACCGGACAAGCTCATACTGCCGCGGTCGGTAGGGCGCTGAACAACCTCCACATCGGGCAATGCGCCGGCTGACGGGATTGGGGACTTACAGCATGTCGTTCACAGGCGTGGTCGGGCCGCTGCCTCGGGGATACGAACTGCTCTGGGAGCGGATGCACGAGATGTCGCCGGGGGATCCGGGTGGGTCTCGATTCACGGCTCTGCTGACGCGTGGCCTCGGTGGTCAGGTCGACGCGGACGCGTTGGAGAAGGCTCTCGCGGATGTGACGCGACGGCATGAGATGCTGCGGATGCGGTTCAAGACCACCGGTCTCGATCCGCTGGTGGAGATCGTGGAGGACGTCGAGGCGGAGTTACACGTCGAGGATCTCCGGCATCATCCGCCATCCGAGCGGCAGGCACTAGTAGCGCATGTCCTTTACCTGGAGAGCGTGCGTGCCTTCGACCTGGTGGCGGTCCCTGTGTGGCGCGCGTGTCTCCTCCGGTTGTCGGAGGACTACAGCATCCTGTGCGTCAGCTTTCCAGACTTCCTGTTCGACGCCTGGTCGGACCGGATCCTGGTGCAGGATCTGATGGCGTGCTATAGCGCACGTCTCGGGCTGTCTCGCCCGCCCACGCCGGTGTCCTACGGCTATCGAGACCTGCTGAATCTGCACGAGCGACAGTACGGGGGCCGTGGCCCGCGCATTCAGGAGCAGGTGAGCCGGCTCCATCCGCTGCCCCGGCCCCTGTCCATCGACCCCCGGGACACAGCCGCTTCCGACCTGCTGATTGACCCGGCCGCCATCGACTTCAGTGTGTCCTCCGAGGTGTCGGCGCGCTTGGACGACTGTGCGACCAGGCTTCGCACGACGCAGTACGTCGTCCTGATGGCGGCCTACTACCTCGTGGTCGCCAGCGTCTCGGGGTCGTCCAAGGTGGTAGTGAGCACGGTGACGCTGGGCCGTCACAGCAAGGCTGAGCGGGCGCTGGTCGGACAGTTCGGCCAGGACGTGTTCGTCCCCGTGAACATCGACTGGAAGGGGTCTTTGGAAGCCTTCGTGCAACAGGTGCACCGAGCACTGGCCGATGCCAGGCTGGCGCGGACGGGCTACCGAAACCTGGTGGAGTTGCTCGGTGAGGCCCATCGACCCAGGCCCTGGTCGGACCTCCATCTCTTCGACTCCTACTTCCAGTCCGTCGTACCCGAGTCGAGTGAGTCGTTCCCCGGTCCGCTGCGGGTCGACCATGAGCTCGAGGTCATACCGGCGCCGCTGCCGGGTGTGGACGAATACCCCCGGCTGGGTGACGTTCCGAGCGAGGCGATGCCGGTCTGGTGGCGACAGGCGCAGCCCTGGATGCTGGTGGACAGCCGCCGCCAGGGCGGGACTCTGAACTTCAACCGCACCTTCTACGACGAGTCACAGGTAAAGGGCCGTATCACCAGCTTTCTTGAGGTCCTGCGAGCGATAGCCGACGACAGCGGGCAGCCCGTGTGGAAAGCGGTCGGCTAATTGGCCGACCGGACAGAGAAAGCCAGCACACTCGGGCTGGCGAGTCGCCGAGGCGAAGGAGAGACGGTGGGGGGATGCGCATCCCAGCTGGAAGGCCTGGTCACTGTTGTCACACCGACGAGGAGACGGCCAGCCCTACTGAGCCGGGCGATCGAGTCCGTCCAGCGGCAATGCTGCCAGCATGTGCGAACGCACATCATCATGGTGGACGACTGCTCCGACACCTGGCTGGCCCTTGGGCGGGACCTACCCGCGACCGTGTGGCCGCGCTGGGCGCAACGAGGTCCGGACGACAGGAACGGGCCACGGCGCATCGCGTCCGTCCGGGACGTCGGGACGGAGCTGGCGCAGACACCTTGGGTTGCCTATCTCGACGACGACAACCAATGGGACGAAACACATCTGCACAGCCTCCTGATGAAGGCACGCGAGTCCGGCAGTCCGGCGGTGCACTCGTGGGCGCGTGTGATTCACCCGGACGGAGAGCCATATCTCGAGCAGCGTGACCCGTGGGCGTTCGGTGAGGAGAATGGACGCCGGGAGTATCAGCGGATGAAAGAGCTCGGAGTAGTTGAGCCAGGTTCTAACGTATTCAAGGATCGCGTCGACGCACACGACGGGCCCACATCAGTCCGGTCGGTGGACCAGAGTGCGTGGCTTCTCGAAACGGAGTTAGTACGGGGTATCCGCTTCAGCAACATGAGTAGACCGCCGGACCGGACGATGTCTTTGGGCGAGGATGACCTTTTCAACGAGAACTTGCTAGCCAAGAACATCAGAATCTGTGCCACGGAACAGGCGACACTGATTTACCAGCTCGGCGGATACTCAACAGCGCCGGAGGCAAACGAGCCGGCGGATTGGTGACCCGTCCGGCATCCTCGCCCCCTTCCCTGCCGCCGGTCCGTCCGGCGGCCGACTCCCCCTCCCCGTCCGGGGCACGGGGCACCACATCAGCCCGAAGCGGGCCGCAGGCCGCAGGGCTTGCCGACTCCTGGGGGCGGCGGAAGAGTTGTCTGCCCATTGCCTTCCTGGAAGGTGAGGGACCCACGCGCGGTGGGCGGTGGTGAAGACGACATCGCCCCTGCACCGAGAAACGCGGCATCGGTGACGTCCTGATGAGCGGCCAGGACGTCGGCCAGGCACAAGATCTCCCTCATCGAAGGCAGCCAGCGGGCTCTTGTCCCAGTCGTCGACGAGCCTGGCGCCGCGTTCAGCGGCACAATGAGGTACCAGCGGGCCGTAGAAGAGAGCCTGGATCTCCTCCGGGGTACCTGGCTGTGGGCCCAGGGCCGGTGCCTGGTGTGCAGCGTGTCGGTCTCCATCCGCAAGCTGGTCCGGACCTTTGATTCAGTGTCAACTAAGCTGCTCTGCAGGGCTGTTGAGATTCGAGCGGTGGGCTCATGACGGAGACACGGCGGGCGACGGCGAACACCGGGACGGCGGAGGCACCCCGGAGAGTACCTGGTGGGGGTGGCCGCCGCGATCCTCGGACTCCCGGCACTGGCGGTGACCGGATTCTTGGCCTGATGGCGTTCTGGGTGCTGTTCGGCGAGTCCTGAAGGGGTCCCCGCCGCGCCCACCCCCGGCCACGCCCGCCCGGCAGGCCGCCGGCCACGCACTGTCTGCGGGGCGGCACATCCGGTCTGCCGGACGCACGGGGCCACCGCATGCTTCGAGCGGGAAGTCCCGTATGGGAGAACGCCGTTGTGCATGTCGGCTCGGTCCGCACTGCCATGTCTTCACCGGAACGGTCCGAGCCGCGACAATCAGGAGGTCGTGCGGTGTCGTTCACTCCTGAAAGGCTGGACAGTTGCCCGAGCAGAACTGGCGGTTATCCATCGCGGTCATGACCCACGAGCTGCGGCTGGGCATGGCCGAGCGACTGCGGGACGCCCACCCGCACCTCGACATCCGTGTCGTCTGCGACACCGGGCCGCTGGGCGAGCGTGGCTCACTGCGGTCCGCCCGCAGGGCGTGGGCCGCGGCGGCGCCCTGGGCGACCCATCATCTGGTGCTGCAGGACGATGTCCGGCTGACCGGCAACTTCCTCGACCTCGTGGGCGAGTTAATCGAGCACTACCCCGAGGGTGTGTCCTCCCTCTTCGTCGAGTGGGGCTCCTGGACCGCCTCCGTGGCGCGCGTCGCGGCGCTCTGCGGGGCGGGCTGGGCCGAGGTCGTCGACGACTACGTGCCGACACAGGCCGTCGTGATGCCGGTGGCCCTCGCGAAGGACGTCAGCGCCTGGTTCGAGGAGGCGCTCGGCGGGGACGAGCCCGACGACGTCACGCTGCGCCGCTACCTCCGTTCGGCCGGCCTGACCCCGCAGGTCGCCGTGCCCAACGCGGTCGAGCACCGGGACGCCACCAGCCTGACCGGCAACAGCCGTCACGGCATGCGCTGCGCCACCTGTTGGACCGCGGGCGCCACCTCCTTGTCCGGGGTCGACCCACGGCGGTCGGTCACGGGCATCGACGCGGTTCCCGTGCTGGCCTGGTGGGGCGAGCCCGGCGCCTACTTCCGTTTCCGCGACCCGACGACGGACGGGGGCTGGCGCAAGGTGCCGGCTCTGGCGGCGCTCGCGGACCTCGGCTTCGGCGAGGACCACGTCCTGCGGCTCGCCGGCGACGCCCTGCGCCGGGAACGCGACACGGGACACGCGCGGCGGCTGATCGGTGAGCACCTGTTGTCCGAGCTGTGGCTCGCCGCGTTCGGCCTCGGCGTCTGTGCCGCCGCTGCCGGGGCGTCCCCGGCGGGGGAAGGCATGGAGACCCGGGTGGGGCGCCGCGCGCTGGGCACCATGGCGCTGGGCGCGGTGCGCAACCGCGTACCGCGCCCGCTGTTCGCCAAGGCCGCCGCGGTCCTGACGCCGGTGGTGCGCGACGCCGTCCGCGTGGGTCTGGCCGTCTGACGGCTCACGAACCGTCCGGTGGCGGCCAGGCGCCGTCGTCGTCCGGGTCGGGCAGGGGCACGAGTTCCGGCTCGCCCCCGGTGCCGAATTTCAGTCGGCTGCGGTGTCCGGCGGCGCGTGCGTAGCGGACGAGCGTGCGGAACCGGTCCGCCGCCTGGTCCGGGTAGTGGGCGTCGCTGGCCAGGGTGATCGGCACGCCCGCCTCGTGGCACATCCGCAACAGGGTCGGCGCCGGATACGGTTCCCCCGCCTCGTACCGAAGACCCGCACTGGACACCTCGAACGCCACGCCGCCACGCCGTGCGGCGTCGACCACGCGGCGGTACAGGTCGACGGGCTCCTCTTCGCAGCGGTGACCGAACTTCTTGACCACGTCGGGGTGGGCCAGCACCTGGACAATGCCGGATTCGGCGAGGTCCGCGACGAGCCGGAAGTAGTCCTCGTACGAACGCCGCACCCCGCGGCGCTCGAACTCGTCCGTCATCCCGTCGTGGTCCACGGCCCAGGAGCCGATCCAGTGCACGGACCCGATGAGATAGTCGAACGGGTACGAGGCGAGGATGTCGAGGATCTTCTCCATCCGGCCGGGCAGGAAGTCGACCTCGAGCCCGAGCAGCACCGGAAGCCCTCGGTCCCGGGCGCCCAGGACGGCCTCGGTGTAGCGGTCCAGACGGAGATTCAGCTCGTCGTAGTAGTACCGGCGGGACCGCTCGGAGAGATCGGCCGACTCACCGGTGTCCCAGAACCCCGCGGCGACGGGTTCCAGGTCCACGAAACGGTGCATGTGCTCGGTGAAGCCAACCTCGGTCGCTCCGCGCGACAGGGCCCGCTCCACATACGCGTCGACGTGCCCCTTCGGATACACGCCCGGCGGCGGGCTGTCCGGGCGGGGCGTGTGCGGATGGAGATGGACGTGATAGTCACCCATGCCGCTCGGCCGTCCTGCCGGAGAACCGCGCCTCGTACCGGTCGAGCGTCGCGGCGAACTCGGCGCCCGCGTCCAGCCCGGCCGCGTCCGCGAAGCCGAACAACGCGAACAGGACGTCGCCGAACTCCGACCGCACCTGGTCCGAGGGCGGGGTGCTGGTGGCCGAGGGCGCGTACCCGCAGTTCTTCAGGTAGGCGCCGGCCAGCTCCCCCAGCTCGGCGGACGCGTCGAGCAGGGCGACGTCCGCGGTGACCGGCATGTTCACGCGCCGGCGGAACGCCCCGGTCAGTTCCTGGCACTCGGTGAGGGTCGCGCCGACCGGAGGTCCGGCCGGATGCGCGTCGCTGATCATCGGTGGTGACCTCGCCTTCGTACGGGAAGGGCATGGCGGAACACGGCCGCTCGGCGGCCCGTATATCAGTACCACGTGCGTGTGGACATGGTGATCCGAATATGTGAACCGGCTGATCGAGAAGGGCCCGGCGACTCGGCGTAAGGCCATGGGGAAGGGGGCATGGATCGGTGCGGGATGATGCCGGCGGTAACGGAGTGACATGAGAGTGTTGATGATCGCCTCCAGCTTCCACCCCACCATCGGAGGTGCGGAGACGTACGCGCATGTGATCGCGGAAGGGCTCGCCGGCCGGGGTCACGACATCATGCTGGTGACCGACGCGCCGCGGGAGGACCCGGCCGGCCGGGCCGTGGAGGGGGATCCACGCGGGGTGGCGGTCCACCGGCTCACCGGGTACCGGGAACTGCTCGCGGACCCCAGCAAGGTGTTATGGGAGCAGATGGCCTTCTCGCTGGCACCGGAACTGGCCTCCTGTTCCGAGAAGTTCCGGCCGGACCTGGTCTTCACCAACACCCTCGACGCCGCCCTGGCCGGCAAGTGGATCGCGGTGGACCGGGGCATACCGTGGGTGGCGACCTTCCATGAACACGAGCCGGAGGCGCAGCCCCTGGGCAGTGCCCGGCTGCGGGTCGTCCACGAGATCCTGCGCCCCTCGCTCGTACTGGCCTGCGCGGAGAACTACGCCGACCGCGCCCGCCGGCACGGATCGGCCGCAGTCACCCGGCTGATCCCGCACGGGGTGGACACGGAAAGATTCCGCCCGGACCGGGACACGGACCGGATCCGCCGGCGCTACGGATACGGTCCGGACGACCTCGTCGTCGTCTGCGCCGCGCAGCTCAAGCCGCGCAAGGGGATCCTGGAGCTCATCCGGGCGTTCTCGCCGGTGCACACCCGGCTGCCCCGCACCCGGCTGCTGATCGCGGGCGCCGTCAGTTCCTCCTCGGGCGACTATCCGGGGAAGCTGCGAGAGGAGATCGACCGGCTCGGGATCGGTGAGGCGGTGCGCATCGACAGCGAGGTGACGTTCCACCGGATGCCGGACGTGCTGGCCCTGGCCGACGTCGTCGCCCAGCCCAGCACCGGGGAAGGGCTGAGCCTGGTCATGCTTGAGGCCATGAGTTCCGGACGGCCCCTGCTCACCTGCAACTTCCCGGGCATCGACGAACTGGTGCGGGACCGGCGATCGGCCTTCCTCGTGCCGTCCCCGGATCCCTCCCACCTCGCCGACGCCCTGTTCGAGCTGCTCTCCGACGAGTCGCTGCGCCGCCGCACGGGCGAGCTGGCTCGCGAGCAGGTGCTGACGCACTTCACGCTCCAGAGGATGGCCGAACGGACGGAGAAGGCCCTGCTCGCCGCCCTGGACCGGTAGCCGCGTCACCCCCGCAGCCGGGTGGGTACCTCGCTCAGCCGCTTCAGCGCTTCGGCACCGTCGACGGCCGCCACCTGCAGGGCCAGTATGTCGGGGGCGATCCCGTCGATGATCCCCCGGCACAACTCCACCACCCGGGAGACGTCGTCGTAGCGGGGGAACCGCTGGAGGACGCCCTCGTGGCCCATCGCGTCGGCGTCCTCGCGCAGCCGGCGCGGGCTGCCCTCCTGGAGCCGGCGCGGGGTGCGCATACCGCGCCAGGGCCGCAGGGCCTCCCATGCCTCCGCGTCACTGCGGGCGAAGACGAGGAAGCAGGTGAGGACGACCCTCGGCGGCCGGCGGCCGGCCGCCGCCGCGGCCTTCCGGGCCACGTCGACGACGGTCCGCCGGGTGTGGCCGACGTCCTTCACCGACGTGATCACGCCGTCCGCCAGCCGCCCGGCGGCCTCGGCCGACCTCGGCCCCGACGCGGCCAGCAGAACGGGGACCGGCCCGGGGGGCGGACTGTGCAGCTTCATCGACGACACGGGGTAGTACGGCCCGTCGGAGCCCACCTCGGCGCCCGCCAGCAGCGAATCCATCAGCCGCAGGGCCTCCTCGGTACGCGCGAGCCGCTCGCGGTACGGCGGCAGGGACCCCACCAGGGGCTGCTCGTTGACCGCCTGCCCCATACCGACGCCCAACTCGAACCGGCCGCCGCAGATCCGCCCGACTGTCGCCGCCGCCTGCGCCACGAGCACCGGATGCATCCGGAACAGCGGGCACACGGCCGCCGTCATCAGCGTCGCCGTCCGCGTGGACGCGGCCAGCGCGCCCAGCGTCGCCCAGCTGAATCCGGCCGCTCCGCCGACGTCCGTCCAGGGTTGGAGATGGTCGGACACCAAGAGCGCGTCGAAGCCGGCTGATTCGGCGAGCACTCCCTGCTGTATCAGCGCTTCGGGCTGCCATTCCTCATGCGCCAGAAACCATCCCATTCGGACATTCGGACTCACACGTCCTCCTCACCGCACGGGCCGTCGCGGAGTACGGCACCACCTTGACAGAACACCCGGGACGCCCAGAAAGTAATGGGCGTGACTTTACGCTTCGTTTCTGTGGTGGGCGGCGACCTTTCCCTGCTGCCCTATTCCTTGGATCATTATCGGGAACTGGGGGTCGAAAGCTTTCATGTGATACGCCACGTTGAAAGCCGCGCAGACCCGACGCTGGGTCCTTCCGTGGAAATGATGCGGGAGGCCGGGCACGAATTCGCCGACGTCTGCGTGGCCCCGTGGCACGAGGATCTCAACGCCGCGCTCATCCGGAAGCAGATGAGCGTCTGGCCGGACGACTGGTGGATCGTCGCCGACCTTGACGAGTTCCATGTCTACGACAGATCACCGGCCGAGGTCGCCGCCTACTGCGAAGAGCACGGGTTCGACTTCGTCGAAGGGGCCTTCCTCGACCGGGTCAGCGCCGACGGCCGGCTCACCGGCCCGCTGCCGCACGGCGGGGAGCCGCTGTGGCGCCAGTATCCGCTGGCCGGCCAGCTCACCCTCGGGCTGCTGGACGGCCGGCCGACCAAGGTGACTCTCGTCCGGGGCACGGTCGAACTCGATCTGGGCCAGCACTACGCCTGGACGGGCAGGGGCGTTCCCGTCGAGGAGATCTACGCCCAGGTTCACCACTTCAAGTGGACCGCCTCCGCGCGACCTCGCCTGACCCGGCGGGTGGCGGCCTACTCGTCGGGCGAGTGGCGCCTGCTGCACCGGTCGATCGTCGGGGAGTCGCAGCGGTTCCTCGATCATCTCGGGAAGAACGGCGGCAGGATCGACGTGGACGACCCCGGGTTCCGCTTCGCGCACTGCTCCCTCGACTACACGGACTACCCCGGCTGGGAGGACACGGGGCCCGCGCTTCGCCACCGGTTCCGGGCGTACGACGCCGCCCGCCGGGAGAAACGGCGCACCGCCGAGGCGGCCCTGGAGTAGGGTGGCGGCCCGGTACCACCGGGTTCTCCGGGCAAGGGAGTCCGGCGGTGGCACGCCGGTCACACCGTCGCCGGGCCGCCGTCCCGCCGGAACGGGGCGATGATCTTCCGTACGGCCTCCGCAGCTCCCCAGTCGTCGTCGTCATGGGCGATGACGCTCAGGAGTTCCCTGAGATGGAAGAGGTCCATCCGGTCCCGCCAGCCGTCGTCGATCCCGGTGATCTCCTCGTACACGGCGAAGAAGCGGTCCGAGGCGGGCGGGCGCGGGGAGCACCACAGCATGCTGAGGTCGATTTCCGGCCAGTTGTAGGACACCGCGGGGTCGATGAGCACGGGCGCGCCGTCGGCGGTGGCGACGATGTTCTCCTGCCACAGATCGCCGTGGGTCAGGCACGGGGGCCGGTCCGGCACGAGCTCGGGCAGGGCCGCGCAGAGCCGTTCCAGAGCCTGCCGCTCCGCGGCGTCGAAGGCCGCCTCGACCAGGGGTTCCGACAGCCAGCGCAGGATGCGCCGCTCCGCGAGGAACGCGTGGCCGTCGCTGTCCCAGGTGTTGTCCTGGCGCAGCCGGCCCAGCCAGCCCGGACGGTGCCAGCCGAACCGCTCGGCGGTCGTGGAGGTGTGCAGGGCGGCGACCGTGCGGGCGAGCCGCTCCCAGAAACGCTCGTCGTCGCGGCGCGGCAGCATCTTCTCCAGCACGAGCAGCCGAGGAGAGGCGCACAGCACCTCCGGCGTGATCGCCCCGCCGGTTCCGCGAAGCTCCGTCAGACCGGCGGCTTCGACGGGAAAAATGTCCCGTTCCGGCCCGAGAAGCGTTTTCGCGAATAACTGGGAATCGTCCTCCAGGGTCACCAGTCCGGCAATTGCGACCACTCCGCCGGTGGCTTTCTCCACCTCTTTGGCCGCGTATCCCGCTTCATGGAGACGCTTGATGAGTATCTCTTCGTCAGACACCCGGAAATCACACCACATTTTCCCCGCACACACCAGGGAACCGTTCCGGCCAGTTCATCGGTAGCCGCGGGCCTGAAGCGTGTACAACTCCGCGTAGAGACCGCCGCGCCGCAGCAGTGTGGCGTGGTCCCCGGATTCCGCTATCCGGCCGCCCTCGACCACGACGATGAGGTCGGCCATTCCCACCGTGGAGAAACGGTGGGAAACCAGCAGCGTGATCCCGCCGTCGGCCGCCGACCTTCCGGCCTGAGCCGCATAGCGCTGGAAAAGGGCGTGCTCCGCCTCGGCGTCGAGGGCGGAGGCCGGTTCGTCCAGAACCATCAGAAGCGGCCCGTCCCGCATGAACGCGCGGCCGAGCGCCAGTTTCTGCCACTGGCCGCCGGAGAGTTCCGCCCCGTCGGTGTAGCTCCTGCCGAGACGGGTGGCCAGCCCCTCCGGCAGCGCGTCGGGCACACCGGCCGCCCGCGCGCGTGTCAGAGCCGTCCGCACGGCCTCTTCCGAGCCGGCACGGGGCAGATCGCCCACGCCGACGGCCTGCCGGACCGTGAACTCGTACCGGACGAAATCCTGGAACGCGGCCGCGGTCCGGGCCCGCCACTTCTCGGGCGGTATCCGCCGAAGATCGACGCCGTCCACGAGAACGCTCCCAGCGGTCGGCCGGTAGAGCCCGCACAGCAGCTTGACGAGCGTCGACTTGCCCGCCCCGTTCTCGCCGACGACCGCGACCACGGAGCCGGCCGGCAGGTGCAGGTCCACGTCCCGCAGTGACGGCCTCGCGGCACCCGGATACGCGAACGACAGCCCGCTCAACGTGATGCCGTGCCGCAGCCGTCGCGGCACCGCCGCCGCACGGGCCGCGGCGGGCGGCGGCTGTTCCGGTTCGCATGCCTGCCGCAGCTCCCGCATCCGCCGGTCCACCCCGGTCAGGCGCTGCAGATCGGGCACCAGCGCCACGGTCTGCGCGACCTGCGTGTTGGCCTGCGCGGCGAGCACGACGACCAGCACCACGTCGCCCACCGACTGTCGTCCGGCGACCGCCTGACGCAGCATCAGCAGCACCGCGCCCACATAACAGGCGGCGAACACCAGCTGGCTCAGGCCCCGCAGTACGGCGGCCCGGCGCTCCGCCCGCCACAGGATGTCACCGGCCCGCTCCCACAGCTCCGCGTGGCTGCCACGCGCCTCCTGCTCCAGCCGGTAGGCGAGAAGTTCCTTGGCGGAGGAGGCGTCGGTCGCCAGGCGGACCAGGTTGAGGGCACGACGGGTCGGTTCGGCGGCCGTGCCTCTGGCGTCGTCCATGAGCCGTTCGGCGTGCCGCCCCGCCAGCAGCGGCGGTACGGCGGCCAGCGGGAGCAGGAGCAGCAACGGATGCAGCAGGGCCAGCACGACAACCGTGAGCAGCAGCCCGCAGCCGAGTCCGGCCAGGGACAGCAGCGCCTGCAGCGTGTTGCGGGTCTGCGCGACCTCTCGTTCCAGCACCCCGAGCAGGTCGGCGCGGCGCGGGTCCTCGTGGCTGTCCAGGCCGGCGGTCCCGTTGGCGAGGACGATCAGTTCGTCGCCGTAGTGCAGCATGTTCAGCTCGGCGAGCTCGAAGTACGCGATGTGCGCGAAGTGTCCGCAGGTGAGCGCGGCGACGAGCAGCACGGCGACCAGCACCCCCAGCGCCACCGCCCGCCCCGCCGCGCCCTGCTGGGCCGCGTCGAACAGCCCACGCAGCCCCAGCCCCGCCAGGGGCATCGCGACGCCGCCGGCCAGCATCAGTCCGAGCGCTGTCAGCGTCCTGGCGCGGCTGTGCCGCCAGCACGTCCTCAGCAGGTCCGCGGAAGCCCGGTGCAGACCGCCGCTCATCACCGTGCTCCCGGCAGGGTCGACGGGGGGCGCATCTCGGTGAAACGGTACGCCTGGAGCCGGAACATCCGGGCGTACTCGCCGCCCGCGCGCATCAGTTCGCCGTGCGAACCCTGCTCGCTCACCCTGCCGCCCGACAGGACGACGATGTGGTCGGCGTGCCGCACGGTGGCGAAGCGGTGGGAGATCAGCACGGTGGTCACTCCGGGGCGGACGAACTCCTGGTAGAAGCGGGCCTCGGCACGTACGTCCAGACTGGCCGTGGGCTCGTCGAGGATGAGGACCCCGGCGCCGTGCCGCAGCCGGAACAGGGCGCGGGCCAGCGCCACCCGCTGCCACTGCCCGCCGGACAGCTCGGTGCCGCCGGTCAGGTGCCCTGCCAGCGGGGTGCCGAAGCCGCCGGGCAGCGCGTCCAGCACATCCGCCACACCGGCTTCGTCCGCCGCGGTACGGATCTCCCGCCGCGCCCCGGTGGTGTCCTTGCGGTGGACGCTGCCGTAGCCCACGTTGTCGAAGGCGCTGGTCTCGTACCGGTTGAAGTCCTGGAAGACGACCGCGAGCTGGGACCGCCAGACCTCCGCCGGACAGTCCCCGAGCGGTGTGCCGTCTATGGTGATCCGGCCCTCGTCGGGCTCGTACAACCGGGTGAGCAACTTGATCAGCGTGGTCTTCCCGGCGCCGTTGGCGCCGACGATCGCCGTGCACTTCCCGGCTTCGATCCTCATGTCGAGGCCCTCGAAGACGCGCCGCTCCCGGCCGGGGTAACCGAAGGAGACCCCGGAGAAGGCGATCTCCCGCCGGAGGTCGAGCGGCGGCGCCTGCGGGGTCTCCGGGTTGTCCGGCCGTGCCGGGTGACTGGCCACGCCCTCCTCGAACGCCGTCAACGCGTCATGGGCGTTCGTCCCGAGGATCGTCTGCATGTCGGACTCGGGGTAGAACTCACCGAGCCGGACGCCGATCAGCACGGCCTGCGTCGCCAGCGCCAGCCCGGTGAGCGTGGCCCCGCCCGCTCCGGCCGCCGCGACCGCCGCCAGCACCGTCGCCGTGACCACCAGGCCGAAGGCGGTGTACCGCAGATGGGGCCACAGCAGCAGGCGACGGCGCTCCGCCCAGGCCGGTGCCATCCACTCCAGGGCCACCGCGCGGTGCCGGTCGCGCAGCCAGCCGGCCAACCCGAAAATCCGGATCTCCTTGCCCGCCGCGGCGCGCGTGGCCAGATCCCGCAGATAGCGTTCCTCCCGCCGGCGCCCCACGAGCGACGCCCAGCTCGCCATGTGACCCCGCAGTCCGTGGCGGAGCGAGTGGCGCATCGCCAGCACGGCGACGCAGACCGCGAGCCCGGCGATCCAGGAGAAGCAGAACCCGATGACCCCCACACAGCCCGCCAGCTGCATTCCCCGTGCCAGCAGATGCAGCAGGCCGGCGCACGCCTTCCCGGGGCTGTCCGCGCCGGTCTCCAGCTCCCGCCGCGCCTCGCTGAGCCGCTCCAGCAGCCGGGGGTCCTCCAGCGGACCGATGCCCGGTCCGCGCAGCGAGGCCGCGATGATCCGGTCGAAGAGCGCCCCGTCCACCCGTCTGGCGACGAGCTCACCGAGCATCCCCTGCACCGTGGCGAGCACTTGCTGCGCGGTGAACGCGGCGGACGCCACCACGAACGCCGTCAGCACCCCCGACCACCGTGCCGAGCCGGTGCCCGCCTCCAGTGCGGCGGGCACCCGGCCCACCATCACACTGCTGCTGACCACGAACACCACGGGCAGTACGCCCAGTAACACGTCGCAGGCCACCGTCGCCGCCACCGGACCGCGTCCGGCCGCAGGCAGCAGCCCCGCGATCCGCCGCAGCCCGGCCCGCCGCGCGCCCGGCGCTGCCCGGCCGGAACCGGTCAGGCGGCGCCCCATCGGGCACCTCCGCGCATCTCAGGCCGCTCCCGGCTCGAAGACCCGTTGCACGGTCGCCGGCGCGACGACCCTCGTGTCACCGAGCCGGAACGCCGACTCCACCAGCGACCGAGCGGCGGCGACGTCACCGCCGTCGTAGCACAGCTCCGCGAGGACATCGCCCTTGTCGACGCGGTCCCCGACCCGGCGCCGCAGCAGCACACCGGCGCCGTGGTCCAGGGGCGCGTCGTACGTCAGCCGCCCCGCCCCGAGCAGCAGGCTCGCATGGCCCACGGAGCGGGGCTCGATCCCGGTGACCCAGCCCGATCCGGGCGCCGTGACCGTCATCCGCCGCCCGGCGGACGGCAGCCGCTCGGCCTCCAGCGCGGCGGCGTCCGCCCCCTGCGCGACCGCCCACCGCACGAACATCTCGTACGCCGACCCGTCGTCGAGGACCCGGTCGATCCTGTCCATGGCCTGCTCGTCGGTGAGCGCGGCGTCGACGCTCCGCAGCATCAGCCGGCAGACCGTCGCGCACAGGTCCCACAGTCCGGGGACGCGCTCCCCGCGGAGTACGGCCAGCGCCTGGCGGATCTCCAGCGCGTTGCCCACCGCGGGTCCGAGCGGCTGGCTCATGTCGCTCAGCACGGCCCGCGCGCTCAGCCCGAACTCGGCGGCCAGGTCGAGCATCGTGCGGACCAGCTCGGTCGCGCGGTCCCGTTCCTGGATCAGCGCTCCGGCGCCCGTCTTGACGTCGAGGACCAGCCCGTCGGCCCGTACGGCGAACTTCTTGCTGATGATGCTGGCCGCGATCAGCGGGATGCTCTCCACGGTGCCGGTGACGTCGCGCAGCGCGTAGGTGGCGCCGTCACCCGGTGTCAGATCGGCGCTCTGGCCGGTGAGGACCATGCCGACGGAGGTGAGCATCGGCACGATCTCTTCGATCGGGATCGTGGTCCGGAGTCCTTTGATCGACTCCAGTTTGTCGAGCGTGCCCCCGGTGAAGCCGAGGGCCCGGCCGGTCATCTTCGCCACCGGGACACCGCACGCCGCGACCACCGGCACCACGATCAGTGTGGTGGTGTCCCCCACGCCGCCCGTGCTGTGCTTGTCCACGACCGGGCCGTCCACCCGGCTCAGGTCCAGCCGGCCACCGCCGATGGTGTGGGCCCGCGTCAGGGCCGCCAGTTCCGCCGTGGACAACCCCTGGCAGGCGATCGTCGCGAGCCAGGCCGCCATCTGGTAATCCGGAATCCGGCCGTGGACGTAGTCCGTGACGACGCCCTCGATCTCCCCGGCGTCCAGGACCGCTCCGGCGCGTTTGCGGTTGGTCGAGCCGATGACCCGGGCGGACGCCGCGGCGTCCTTGAGGTCACCGGCCGACGGGACGGGACTCATGCGGGCTCCTTCCGCGCTCCGGACGCCAGATGGGCGGCGACCTTGTCGGTGACGGCCCGTACGGCGGCCAGGTACCGCTCGTCCTCCTCCTCGAAGCCCGCCGGGGCACAGGGCACCGAGATCTTGAAGGTGCGCGCCGCGAGACGCTCGGCCACCGGGAACTCCGTCCGCACACAGGCCCGGTCGTAGGTGGTCACCGGCGACATCGGATGCCGGAACAGATGCAGCGTGTGCAGCGGCGACGTCGCCTTCGGGATGTCGACGTCGTCCAGCCCCTCGGCGTTGCACGCCGCCACCAGCCGGTCCCGGCCGCCCGGAACCCGGTCGGGATCGACGTCGAAGAGCAGCGCGTAGTGGGCCGAGGTCCGCTCCGGCGTCGACAGCGTCAGCGGCATGACCCCATCGATCCGCCCGAAGAGTCCCGCGATCTCCTCCGCGAACACCTGCTTCCCCTTGATCCAGGACGGCAGTTCGGCGATCTGGCCCACCGCGAAGGCGACGCCCAGGGGATGCGCCCGGTACTTCAGGCCCAGACCGGTCACGGAGTACGGATAGAGCGGCCCCTGCGGATCCATCTCCTTCATCGCCCGTTTGTTGAAGTGCCCCAGCAACTGCGCCCGGTCGTACACTTCCCGGCTGCGGGTGGCCAGCACGCCGCCCTCGCCGGCGGCGACGAGCTTCTGGGTCTGCAGACTCCAGGCCGCGGCCGCGCCGAAGGTGCCGACCGGGCGCCCCCGGTAGGTCGCGCCGTGCGCGTGGGAGCAGTCCTCGACCAGTGCCAGCCCGTGCTCCTCGGCGAAGGCCACGACAGCGTCCATGTCACACGGCAGACCCCACATGTGCGTGATGACGACCGCTTTCGTGCGCTCGGTGACCAGCCCCGCCGCGGCCTCCGGGTCGAATGAGCCGTCGGGCCGGCAGTCGGCCAGCACCGGCAGCGCGCCCAGCTGGAACAGCGAGGCGGAAGTGGCGAAGAAGGTGTACGACGGGCAGAGAACCTCGTCGCCGGGGCCGAGGCCGATGCCATAGAACGCCGAATGCAACGCCGCGGTACCGGAGTTGGTCACCAGGCTGTACGGAAGGTCATGCGCGGTCGACCAGGCGTCCTCGAACTCCGCCACCACACCGGAGCGGTCGTACAGCGACAGCTTGCCGCTCTCCAGTTGCTTCAGAACGCGCTCAGACCACTCCGATCGCCGCTTCGGCCATGGATACTCCGTCGACCGGCTCAGTACCGGCTGTCCCCCGTCGATGGCCAGATCCGAAACGGGCATCCTGAGTCTCCTCGTGCAGCGGTCGTACGGAGGTCTGTAGGGAAATGGAGCGGTAGAGCGACTCGATGGTGGCAGTGACGCGTACACCGTCCTGCACTTCGCGTTCGGTGAAGTCCGGGTCGGAGAGGTGGTCGAGCGTGCTCACCAGCACGCCGGACGCCGGATCCCAGGAACGTTCACCGGTCAGCCGCTCGACCAGGTGATGCGAGCGGTCGAACCGCTCGAGACGGTCCCGGGTGAGCTCGATGTGCCCGTCGGAACCGTAGACGCGTATCAACTCGCTCTTCCTGGACTCACAGAGCGAGAGACGGAGCACCCCGGTGACACCGTTCGGATAGGTCAGTGTCGACAGGGTGGTCTCTTCGATGTCGTAGGCGGCGTCCGGAACCAGCTTGGGCGCCGCGCTCGCGTAGACGAGTGACGGCATGCCGAAGAACCAGTGGAGCAGATCGATGATGTGGTACCCCATATCGATGATGGCCCCGCCGCCGGAGGTCTTCGCCTCGGCCCGCCAACCGGACTGGTAGGCGTCGGTACTGAGCTGGTAGGTGGCGTCGAAGTGCCTGACGGCACCGATCCGTCCCAGCGCTTCCTTCGCCCCCAGGTACAGCGGGTGATGGCGCCGCTGGACGCAAAGCCTCAGGTGGCCGTCGTGTTCCCGGACGGCCGCAGCGAGATCCCGGGCCTCCGCCAGCGACAGGGCGAAGGGCTTCTCCTTCAGCACGGGGATACCGCGGCGGCACAGCTCCAGAGTGATCTCGTGGTGGGTGTGGTGCGGTGTGGCGACGATGACGAGGCCGGGGTCCACAGCATCCAGCAGGGACGCGTGATCGGAGAAGAACCTCGGACGGGCGGCGTGTCCGTTCCTGGCGAGTGCCTGCGTCAGACGCGTTTCCGCGGCCGGATCCACATCACACGCCGCGACCAGTTCGATGCGTGAGGACAGGCCGACGAGGGCGGGTACGTAGTCGTCCACGGTCCTGTGGCCGGCGCCGATGACGGCACAGCGAATGACAGGTGAGCCTGGCAAGTTGACCGACCCCTTCCAGCGAATCATGTGACATTCATGGAGAAACCTCAGCCGGTGAGCAGGAGAGGGCGCGGGCGGTCAGGCCCGGGCCCGCTTCAGTTCGCTGAAGGCGGTGACGGCGGAGAGGGCGGCGATGCTGTCGTAGAGACGGGCGGACTCCTCCCCCGCCGGTACGGCGGTGAGGATCGGGCCGAAGAAGCCGGGGGTGTCACCGAACGCCACGATGGGGGTGCCCGACTCCTGGCCCACCCGGCCCTGCCCCTCCTCGTGGGACGCCCTCACGGCCGCGTCCCACGCCGGGTCATCGGCCGCGTCCGCCAGTCCAAGGGGCAGGCCGGCCGCGGTCACCGCCCGGCCGATGGTCCCGTCGTCCCACTCTCCGGCCTTGTCGTGCACGCGGGTTCCCAGTTCGGTGTAAAGGGCGTCCACCACCTCGTTCCCACCGTGCTCGGCGGCCGCTGCCAGCACGCGCAGCACGCGCGCCCCGCGCCGGTGCCCTTCCCGGTACTGGCTCGGGACGTCGTCCCGGTCCTCGTTGAGGACGGCGAGGCTCATCAGCCGCCAGGTCACCTTCTCGCCCCGGACGGCCGCCTCGGACCGCAGCCAGCGCGAGGTGCGCCAGGTAAAGGGACAGGTGGGATCGAACCACATCATCGCGCCCATTGTGCGCCCTTCCAGTTCGGAGTTGTCGTTCTCGGCTGTGGGCCGGTCAACGGCCGGCGCCTCGGGAAGCACCGGTGAACGCGGCCGTTTGACGCAGCGTTCCGGCGCGGGACAGGAAACGCTCCTCGACCGTGGCCCGCGCGGCCTTGCTCCAGCGGAGCCGGCCGGCCTCGTCCGTCAGCGATCTACGGACCGTCTCCGCCCACGGTCCACCGCCGTCGGTGTAGGGCGTGAGGAGACCGTTGACGTCGTGCTCCATCTGCTCGCTGATGCCGTCGATGTCGGATCCGACGACCACGGCGCCCCGCCACATCGCTTCGGCCACGGTCAGTCCGAAGCTCTCCCGGACACTGTTCTGCACCACCGTCCGGGCGTACCGCCGCAGTACGTTCAGCGCGAGGTCCTCGCCGGTGCGCCGCAGCGGGCCGAACCGCCAGACGTGGACCCGTTCACGCACTGGTCCCGCCAGTTCCTCGCGGGCCCGCATGAGTTCTCCCCACACCTTCCGGTTCACCGGGTAGTTCTCCCGGTCGTCGATGTGCGGGCCGACGAGTACGAGCTCCACGTCCGGCTCCTGCCGCGCCAGGTCCGCGAAGGCCCGGACCACGCCGAGTTGTCCCTTCAGCGGGTCCCAGCGGGACACCTGGAGCACGAAGGGCGACTCGGGGGCGCGCAGGCCACCGGTGCCGTGATCGTCCAGGAAGATATGGGTGTCTTCCCCGCCGATGTCCGCCGGCCCGGCGGTGCCGCGGGCCGCGTGGACGTCGGACCACAGCGCGGCGTAGGTCTCCTCCGGCAGGTCCCGGTTCTTCCACGATCGCGGGTCGATTCCCGGCGGGACGACGAGGATCCGCTCGTCGTCCTCCCAGCCCGGCCAGATCAGGCCGCGATGCGGGAACAATAGGTGGTCCACGACGTCCAGTTGAGGCCGGAGGAAGGAGACGGCGTCCTGGTCGATCATGTCCAGGTGCTCGGAGCCGACGTGACAGCGCCAGGCGATCCTCGGCGTCACGGGGCGGATCGCGGCCGCCAGGTTGAGCACCATGGGGTCGTGCAGGACGACCACGTCGGCGTCCCGGGCCGCCGCCACCACGGCTTCGGCGTTCGCGCCGAGGAACCGTTCGACGCCCGAACGCACCCGGTCCTCCGGGAAGTCGCCCACCGGCACGCCGTACAGGGCGTTGTGCAGGACGAACGCGGCGTCGTGGGCCTCGTCCAGATCGTTCGCCGTGACCCATCGGGGCTGCCATCCGGACTCGACGAGGTAGGGCAGCTCGCTGCGGACGACCTCACTGACCCCACCCAGCTTGTCGGTGGTGCTGACGTGAAGGATGCGCGGTCCGTCCGAGGTCATGTGTTGCTCCTCTTCGATTCGGGATACAGGACACGTGCGGGAAACGCCCTCTCGCAGGCGACGAAGCCCAGTCCGCCGAGCGCGACGAGTGCGCCCAGTACCAGCCACAGGGCCAGGCTGTTCCACTGCAGGAGCGCGCCGACGACGGCGGGACCGCCGACGCTGGAGACGGTCCACGACATCTGGAAGACCGACGAGTACCTGCCGCGCAGCGGCACCGGCGCGGCCTCCATCGACAGCGACTGGGCCGGCGGACCGGCGGACATCTCGCCGACGGAGAAGAGCATGATGCCGACCAGCGCGAGCCCCGTCGCGACCGCCCGGGAGCCGCTGCCCGCGCCCGCGAACACGGCGAAGGCGAGCAGGAAGGCACAGGCCCCGACGAGCACCGCCCGGGTGCGCCGCAAGCCTGCCAGGGAACGCGAGACGACCGTCTGGAACAGCACGGTCATGGCCGTGTTCACCGCGAACGCCACGGAGGGCACCCACGGAGGCAGGCCCAGCGTGTCGACGAAGTAGAACGGCAGCACGACGCTGGGCAGCAGCCACGCCACGGTCAGCGCGGTGTGCGCCACGGTCATCGCGACGTACGGGCGGTCTCCCAGAACCATCCGCCATCCTCCGGACCCGGCCGCCGGTTCCGCGTCCGGGCCCCCGGGGCCGTCCGCGTCCCCCACGGCGTCCTGCGGGTTCATGCGCAGCCGGAAGAACACCACGGCCGACAGGAAGGAGGCGGCCACGGCGACGATCAGGATCGCCCGGAGCGTGCCTACGTCACCGGCGGCGAGAGCGACGGCGGCGGTCGCCGCGCCGAGGCCGAGGGCGGCGCTCTTGAAGGCGTTGACGACCGCGAACCAGCGGTCCAGCGTCTCCCCCTCGGCGACCTGTTCCGCGATGAACACCGGCCAGCCGACCCAGTACAGGCGCTGCGAGAAGGAGATGAACGCGACCGCCGCGACCAGCTGGAACCAGCCGTGGATGTCGACGAGTCCCAGGTAGCCGAGCCCGCAGCACGCGTTGGCCAGCACGAGGGTTCGCTGGGCACCCCAGCGGTCGGCCGCACTGCCGGCCACGGGATTCAGCACCAGGGCGACGAGACCGCCCCCGGTCAGGATCAGGCCGATCTGTGCGACCGGCAGATCGGTGCTGAGCGTGAGGTAGAGGAATGTGAGGGGGTAGAAGGCCCCGGCGGCGAGCGTGTCCACGAGCAG
This sequence comes from Streptomyces sp. BB1-1-1, assembly GCF_031597775.1. Classification (NCBI taxonomy): domain Bacteria; kingdom Bacillati; phylum Actinomycetota; class Actinomycetes; order Kitasatosporales; family Streptomycetaceae; genus Streptomyces; species Streptomyces sp. BB1-1-1. The sequence goes on from NZ_CP134203.1 coordinate 124,140, forward strand.
GACACCGAGCATGATCTTCCGCTGGGGGGTGTCGGCCAGTGGTCTCCGCATGGCCTTTCCGGTCACCGTGGGCCGTTCCCGTCAAGGAAGGCGACCCGCACCGCGCCGCCGATCCGGCGGGCCTCGGTGAGGAGGTCGCCGGACCAGCGTTCCCACAGTCCGCGCAGCCGGGACGTGATCACCACGAGGTCGGCGGAGCCCGGTTCGAGCACGGTGCGCAGGCCGACCGCGTGCAGGGCCGTCGCGCCGTCCGCCGCCACGTCGTCCTCCGGCCACTCGTCGAAGTCGACGAACGTGCACGCCACGCCGCTGCCGGAAGCGCCGAGGGTCCGCAGGCCTCCCGCGCCCATGACCACCACCCGGGTCGGCCGGCTGCCGTCCGGCAGCGGTTCGGCCACCAGACGCGTCACCTCCTGGCGTACGTCGATGTCGCGGGCCTGCTCGGTCCAGTCGAGCAGTCGCCGGTACTCGTACTCCAGCGGCGGGTCGTAGTGGTTGCGGGAATACATCGCCCCGTACAGCTCCATGACCGGAGAGGGATGCTTCTCCCACAAGGTCCAGGAGTTGGCGCAGTTGCTGCTGCGATTGCCGTCCAAGTCCCGTTCGTGCGGGCTCTCCAGGGCCCACGCCCGGTGCGACAGGACGATCGGCATTTCCCGCCGGTGGACGCGGAACCCGAACTCCAGGTCCTCCCCGCCCCAGGAACGGAAGTCCTCGTCGAAGCCGCCGACCGCGTGGAAGTCGGCTGCGGGCAGGGACATGTTGAGCGCCCACACGTTCATCCAGGGGGCGGCAAGACGCCTCAGGTCGAAGCCCACCTTCTCCAGGTCGTCGTGGCGCAGGTCCCGGAACTCGGCCTGGTCGGCGTAGGTACGTACCACCTCCTCGGGTTCGTTGCCGGCGATGGCCTCCGTGAGCCCCGGGAACGGCCGGTACGGGTTGTAGCCGTAGGTGTAGCCCAGCACCAACCGGCCGACGGCCTCGCCGTGTTCGTGTGCCGAGACGTGCTCGGCGATGAAGTCGGGTCCGACCAGGGCGCCGGTGTCGAGGAAGACGAGCAGGGGGGCGCCAGCCAGCCGGGCGCCGCCGTTGCGTACGGCGGCGGCCCGGAAACCCAGGTCCTCCTGCCTATAGGAGACGATCCTCAGTCTGGTGGCGAACGATTCGACCACCTCGGCGGTGTGGTCGGACGACCCGTCGTCGGCGACAACCACCTCGAACCGTTCCGGCGCGAACCGCTGCCGCGCGAGCCCGTGAAGTTGCTGCCGGAGAAGTTCGGCCCGATTGTAGGTCGGTATCACCACGGAAACCTGCGCATCGGGTGGTTGCGTCATCGCTGTCCTTCGCTGTGGGTCAGAGCCGCGCTCAGGCGGGAGCGGGTACCGACAGGGCGGGATGCGCCGGTCCGAAGACGCCGTCGGGATCCACGCGTCGTCTGACGTCCTGGATGGACCGGCTCGTGTCGTCGGCCATCCGGCCGGGACGGTCCAGGTCGACCGGATCGCTGGCGTAATTGACGTAGTCGGCGTGCCCCTCACCGTGGAGGGACCAGGGACGGGTCAGCCGGCTGATGCCGCGTGCCCAGTCCCGCCGGGCGTCGTCCTGGGCCGGATCACGCCAGATCGCCATCGCCAGCACGGTGTACGCCGCGTCGCGGAAGGTGATGGCCCCCGGTTCCTCGGCGTCGGGCACGGCCCCGCCGAGCGGTGTGATGATGACCGTGTCCTCGACGCCGTCTCCGCAGCCGCCGCTCGCGTACTGGTCGACGAGCCCTTCGGCCAGTTCTCCGGGCAGCGCGGTGAGCGAGGACGTGGACCAGTAGTGCCGTAGGCCGAAGTCGGTCTCGCCCAGTGAGGCCTGCATGGACAGGTAGGAGCGGGGACCGAAGTCCTTGCCGGTCAGAGGCGCACAGGCCATCATGCGCTCGATCCGTCGTACGACCGCCTCGTCTCCGCCGGAGTAGAAGACGTTGGCGACGACGGACCGGACGGCCGGGTCACCCCAGGGTTCGAGCATCAGCAGGCAGGTCATGTCCGCGGGCGCGTCCGCCATCAGCTCGGTGAACGCCGCCATGACCGGGGTCGCGTACCGCAGCGGATAGGCGAACCGGCCTCCGTACACACGCGGCACGGGCGCGAGCCGGAAGGTGAACTCGTCGACGACCCCGAGGCCGTGTCCCGCGCCTCGCAGCAGCCGGTTCAGCTCGGCGTCGTGCTCGGCGTCGATCCACCGTCGTCGTCCGTCGCCCGTGACCATCCGGTACGACTCCACCCGATCGCAGGCCAGGCCCAGGCTGCGGGTGAGGTAGCCGAGCCCGCCGCCCAGGGTGAGCCCAGCGACGCCCGTGGACCCCACCGTGCCTCCCGTGGTGGCGAGCCCGTACCGCGCGGCGGCGGCGTCGATGTCGTCCCAGGTGGCACCGCCCTGTACACAGGCGAGGGCCCGTACCGGGTCGACCGTCACACCGCGCATCAGCTTGAGGTCCATCACGAGGCCGCCGTCGTTGGAGCCCGATCCCGCGACGTTGTGTCCGCCTCCCCGGACGGTGACGGTCGTACCCGCTTCACGCGCGGCCAGGACGACAGCCGCGATCTCGCGGCTGTCGACCGGCAGACAGATCACGGCCGGCTGTCGGTCGTGCATGCCGTTGAACATGCCCCGCAGTTCGTCGTAGCGGGGGTGTCCGGTGGTGACGACCCGTCGGGGACACAGTTCCTCGAGGCGTTCGGCCAGCGAGGGGTTCACGAAGCGGTCCTCGGTTCGAAGGCGATCCGGTGCCCCGCGAAGTCCACCTTCGTCCGGAGGTAGTGGTCGTTGAAGGGGTTGACGTGGCAACCCGTCGGCACGGACTCGGCCACTCTGATGCCGTGCTCCGACAGTTGCCGTTGTTTGTCGGGGTTGTTCGTCACCAGCCGGATCTCGTCGTGGCCCAGGGCGGACAGGACCGCGGCCGCGACCCCGTAGTCCCGCGCATCGTCCGGCAGGTTCAGCTTCCGGTTGGCCTCGAAGGTGTCGACGCCCGAGTCCTGGAGGACGTAGGCGTCCAGCTTGTTGTAGAGGCCTATGCCCCGGCCCTCCTGACGGAGGTAGAGAAGAATTCCGCCCTGAGCCGCGAACATCGCTAAGGACTCGGCGAGTTGCGGACCGCAGTCGCAGCGCAGCGATCCGAAGACATCACCCGTGAGGCACTCCGAGTGCAGGCGGACCAGCGGCACGGGGCCGGGGTCGCCGAACACGAGGGCGAGGGGTTCCTTGTCGACGGGCCAGTCGGGCGGCAGCCCCCGGAAGGAACGGACGGTGGGAATGGCCTCCGATCCGTCCGGAAGGGCGATCGGCATCTTCACCGTGGTGCGGATGGTTAACGAAAACCTGTCCTGATCGCCTTTCACCGCATGCGTGACCTGGGTCATCCGTGGTTCCTTTCTCACAGAACGGCGTTGTGTGCATCTCGTGCGTGAGTGAGTTCATGCCGGGCGGGCGGCAGCGGCACCGCGACCGGCCCGTCCCGGCGGTCACCGCATGGAAGCGAAGGTGACCGCGGGACGGCATGGGTGGCCGTGCTGGGCATGCGCCGATGCCACGGGCGTGCACGGCCTGGAGGCGAACTGCGTCATCGGCCGGCCTTGATCGGTGCGCACACCAGTGCTCACCAGGACTTCCGAGAGTTCGTCCGGTGCGGGCCGGGCCAGTACCGACGCGTGATGGTGAGGGTCAAAGACAGCAGGCGGACGCGCCTCTGAGGCGTGGCGTCACTCTGCTGACAACGGCCGTCAGGGACCGTGGGAAAAGCCGGCCAGGGGCAGGTGTCCCCGTGTCCGACGCGTACGGAAACCTACGGTGCTGAGATGATCATGATGTTCTGGTGCAGCCATGACAGCGTTCGATTCCCCCGTCGACAACCAAAGTGACGCTACGTCAATGCATGGGCCCCGATACGGACATAGAACACGCGCTCCCGCAGCCTGCCACTCGGGAGCGCTCCCACGAGCCTTGCACGGAGGTTTTGCCCGCGTCAACAGACCTTGTCCCGGCCTCTGTTCGGCCGCCCCGGCAGGCCGGACCCGCGGACCCGGAACACCCCGGGTCGGAGGCGTTCGCACGGCTTCACGCGAGCACCGGCGGAGCACGGCGACAGGCCGCGGCCCGCCGGGGCACCGACTTCCCGTAGCGGCGCTTTCAGCGCAGATGCGACGTGTCGTTGAAAACGCGCATGGATGCCTTCAATCCGACGCAAGAAACACCCGAGAAGGACGCCGGGGCCAGCTCCATGGCGAACAGCGATGCGCCGGGTGCTCCGAGCGCCAGCTGTATCAGCACCTTGATCGGCGTGACGTGGCTGACGACCAGGATCGTCCGGCCCCGGTACCGGGAGATCAGGTCGTCCCTGACCCCGGCCATCCGCCGTGCCACATCGGCGAAACTCTCCGTGCTCCCGGTGGGCGCCGTCCCGGTCGACGCGTGCCACGCCGCCAGGTCCTCGGGGAAACGGGACCGCACCGCGTCGTAGGTCAGCCCTTCCCAGTCTCCGAAGTCGGCCTCCCGGAGTCCATCCTCGACCACCAGGTCCAGGCCGAGCCGGCGGGCGACGACCGCGGCGGTCTCACGGCAGCGCCGGAGCGGGGAGCAGACCACCGCCTCGACGCCGGCGCCCGCCAGGAGCGTGGCCCCGGCGGCGCGGTCCGCTTGCCACCGCCCCACGTCGGACAGCTCGGGGTCAGTGCCGCCGCTCCCGGAGAAGCGCTTCTCCGGAGTCAGGGCGGTCTCGCCGTGACGCAGCATCAGCAGGGTCGTACGGGGCTCCGCGCTCTCCCCCGGGGAGGCCCACCCGCTGCCGCCCGAAAGGACGTGCGTCGGCGTCACGGGTCCAGCGTCCGGATACGGATTCGTTGTCGAGGTCATCCGCACAGGCTAGCCCTGGGTTCCAGCCATCAAGGCGACGCAGACCGTTTCACCAACTCCCTTATGGTGCAGGCTTGTTACCTTCTCAGAGCCCGGGATCCCCGGCCGTACCCGGACACCGCCCGTACGTCCGCCGCGGCGGACCGGGCTCCAGCGTGAATCCTCACAGAACAGAACGGATGATCCGATGACCAGCCGCCCGTACGTCGTGCTGTCCGCCGCGAGCAGCGTCGACGGCTATCTGGACGACCCCACCGACCAGCGACTGCTGCTGTCCAACGCTGAGGACTTCGACCGTGTGGACGAAGTGCGGGCGGGCGCCGACGCGATCCTGGTCGGCGCCACGACCCTGCGCCGCGACAATCCACGTCTCCTGGTGAACAGCGAGGAACGCCGAGCCGCCCGGCTGGCACGCGGCCTGCCCGCGCATCCGCTGAAGGTCACCGTCACGGCTTCCGGCCGGCTCGACCCCGGCCTCATGTTCTGGCGGCACGGGGACAAGAAGCTCGTCCTCACCGTCGATTCCGCGCTCGAGAGGGTCCGGACGGATCTGGACGGACTGGCCGACGTGGTGAGCACCGGCGCCGAGCTCGACTGGGGCCGGGTCCTCGACGAACTCGGCCGCCGGCACGTCAAGCGGCTCGTCGTGGAGGGCGGGGGCACTGTGCACACCCAGTTGATGGCACAGGACCTGGCCGACGAGCTGCACCTGGCCGTCGCCCCGCTGCTCGTGGGACAGCCAGGGGCGCCGAGATTCCTCGGCCCGGCCGACTACCCCGGCGGCCCCACCGCGCGGATGCGGCTGCTGGAGACGAGGGCGACCGGCGATGTCGTGCTGCTCCGCTACGCGCCGAAGGAACGGGTCCCGGCAGCCGGCCCCACCCGTGAGCGTGACCTCCATTGGATGCGCAAGGCGATCGAACTGGCCGGGAAGTGCCCTCCTTCCGAGGGCGCGTACTCCGTCGGCGCGGTGATCGTCGGTGCCGACGGCACCGAACTGTCCCACGGATACAGTCGCGAGGGCGATCCGCACGTCCATGCGGAGGAGTCAGCGCTCGCGAAGCTGCCGGCCGGTGATCCGCGGCTGCGGACGGCGACGATCTACACCACCCTGGAACCCTGCTCCCAGCGCCGGTCGCGCCCGCATCCGTGCGCTCAGCTCGTGCTCACCTCCGGTCTCCTGCGGGTCGTGATCGCCTGGCGCGAACCCTCACTGTTCGTGGACGACTGCGTGGGCGTCGAGCGACTCCGGGCGGCCGGGGTGACGGTGGTGGAGCTGCCCGAACTCGCCGTGGACGCGAAGGCGGCCAACACGCATCTACTCGGCACTGGCTGACCGCGGAACCCCGGCCATGCCGCACCCACCGGTTCGCGGACACCGGCCGTATCCGTCGTCGGTGTTTTCCGGAGGTGAGCCTCGGGGCCGGGGCCGAACCCGGTGCGGGCCGCGCCGCCGACGCAGTGCTCGGAGTCGTCAATCAGCCAACCACGTAAGCACACGCCTTTTCTTAACCCACAAGCGAAACATGCGGGTCGCCGTGTCTGGCCTGAGCTGCGACGACGCGGCCGGACTTCCTCGGTCCGCAGGGCGCGACCACCTGGCCACCGAGCCCGCCGGAAGCCACCCCATAGCGAAGAAACGGGAAATCCTGCCCCCAGGCGCCAAGGCGGGAAAGTCGCTGTTCCCGGCCCGCCTCCGCGATCTACGTTTGCGGTCGTGCCGGGGTGAAAGACACCTCGCTGCCGCACCGCTCACCTTCCCGCGGAAGTGAGCACGAGGAGCTCACCCGTCACCCGCCGTGTCCCGCTCTGCGGACACGAGTCTCTCCAAACCCATCGGTTCAACGGTCACGGCTGCCACGGAGCCATGGCCGTCATCACTGGCAACAACGACCATTGATCGCCTAACGACGAAGGACTTCACGAGATGAACAAGCTCGCCGCAGGCAACCGCACGTCCGCTCGCCCCTCCCGAACGCGCCTGGCAGCCACCGGAATCGTGTCGGTGGCCGCGCTGGGCATGCTCGCCCTCCCCCCTGCCACGGCCCACGCCGCCCAGTCGGCCGACTGCCCCTCCAGTGCTCTGTGCCTGTACTCCGGGCAGAACTTCGGAGGCGAACTCCTGACGTTCTCCTCGCTGACCAGCAGCGGCACCTGCGTCAGCCTCGTCGACCACGGATGGGCCGGACGGGTCGAGTCCGTGACCAACACCCACACCACCAGTGCGGCCCTCTTCCCGAGCGACGACTGCCTGGGCGGCCCGAGCCGCATCGACGCGGGGGCGAGCATCGGGGACCTCGGCTCCTTCGTCCCGCTGAGTGCCTGGGTACCCGGCCGGACGAACTGACCGGCGCCCTGAGTAGCTGCCCCGTCGTCCTGGTCCCGAGGGACGGGCGGCAGCCGGGAGGCTCGACCGGGTGATCACTGCCGGCCGCGGGCAGGGAGACAGGGCTTCCTGGCAGCTCGGGGTGGTGAAACCGCAGCTCGGGGTGGTGAAACCGACCGAGATCCAGGAGGCCCTGTCGCCGCGGCTGTCCTTGATCGCCCTTCGAGAGCGTGCGAGTGATCTGGTGGTGCGCGAACCCGGTCTCCGCGTCGGCACGGCATCCGCCTGCGCAAGGTGCTGTCCACCGTCGCCGCACGTGAACCCCGACAACTACTGGGATCTGAAGGCCAAGGCAGCCAAGACCTGTCACACTATTGCTCTCGAAGGGATACTCCCGTGATACGCCACCGCGGCCCCATCAGCGGCATCGCCGCATACGACAGCACCTATGTGGCCACCGCCGGATACGACAACCAAGTCGTGCTCTGGAACGCCGCCGACCGGCAACCTCTGGCCCGCGGGGTCCACGACCACCTGGCCAACCAAGTGTCCTTCAGCCCCGACGGCAAGTACCTGCTGACCTCCTCCAGCGACTACACGGCGCGGCTGTGGTTGCTCCCAGACCTGAAGCTTCTCACGGTCTTCTCGAAACATGACGACGACGTGGAGATGTCGGTCTTCCACCCGACCGAGCCACTGATCGCCACGGCCTCGCGCGACCACCGGGTGCGGGTGTACGCCTTCGACGGGGAGCTGCGGGCCGTCTTCGAGGGGCACACCGCGGACGTCATCTCCGTCGAGTGGGCCGGTGCTGGGGACGAGCTGATCTCGTCCAGTGACGACGGCACGATCAAGCGCTGGTCGCTGAGCACAGGCGCGAAGGTGGCGGACGTCGACCTGGGCGGAGTCGAGACGGACACAGTTGCCCTGGCCTCCAACGGCATTGTCTACGCGGGTAACGACGACGGTGAGATCGTCCTGGTCCGGGACGAGGGCACGACCATGCACCCGGCGCACGAGGCGGGCATCAAGCGGTTGGTCTACAACTCGGCCCGGGACCTGCTGGTCAGCCTCAGCTACGACCGGACACTGCGGGTCTGGGACACCTCCGACGGGCTGGCCCCCGTCGCCTCCTCGTCGCTGCCGAGTGACGTGTGGCCCCGCTCGTGCGCGTTCCTTGACGGCAACACGCTGGTGTTCGCGACGTTCGGCACCTCATACGCTACCTACCGCATCGACGACGCCTCCTGGGATCTGGACGGGGTGGACGACACGCCCGGTGTCAACGCCGTCATCGCCCGCCGAGGAGCCCGCCTCACCATCGGCGACGCCGGCACCCTCCGGGAGGACGGCACGGAGCGGGCCAGGACCGGCAGTCTCTGCAACTTCCTGACCGAGGTCGGGGGCCGCGTGGTCACCGGCGGCCAGATGGGGGCGATCTTCGACGCCTTCAGCGGCAAGGTGCTGCACCAGCACCGCTCGCCCCTCAACTGCGGAGCTGCATGGGTTCGCGACGGGCTGCCGCACGTGGTGATCGGCACGTACACGGGGGAGGGCCTGGTCTTCTCCCTGCAGCCCGACGGAGAGTTCCGGCTGGAGACGACGCTGAACCTGCACGGGAACGCGGTCAAGGGCATCGCGGTGAGCGGCGACTCGATCTTCTCGGTCTCGGCGGACGCCGAGGCGGCGTGGTTCTCCATCTCCTCCCTCACCGAGACGGGACGCGCACCGGAGGCCCACGACAAGATCGCCAACGGCTGCGTCGGCCTCGGTGACGGAGCCTTCGCCAGTGTGAGCCGCGACCTGAAGCTGCGGATATGGACCGGCAGGGACGCCGTTACGCTTGACACCCCGCACGACCACTCGATCAAGTGCGTCAGCGCCTCGGCGGACGGCCGCTACATCGCCACCGGCTCTTACAACGGGCTGGTTGCCGTCCACGACCGCGCCGACGGAACCTGGCCGACGGTCACCCGCCCCACCACGGCCGGTATCTCCTCGCTGCACTACGACGGCGAGGCGAGGACCTTCCTCGCCGGCTCCTACGACAGCAACGTCTACGAGATCCCTCTGGGGCAGGGATGACGCAGGCGGGGCTCCCGGCCAATCCCAATGACGTGACCGACCGCGAGGCGATGGGACTGCCCTGGTCCTTCGTCTCGCGCACGGACGGCCTCCTCTTGGCCGAGGCCCACCGCAAGCTCGCCGACCGGGAGCCGGAACACCTGGCGGCCGCGGCCTAGGACCGCTCACTGCCGTTCGTCGAGCGGCTCTCAGCCGGCTCCCTCCTCGGTTTGCTCGGGGACCCCAGGATCTCCGCGACGGACCCGGCGATGGTTGAGGTGCCGGCCGGTACGTTCCGTGTGGGGCTGGGATCCCGCGCGGGTGGCAGCGGTGGCCGAGAGGTGGCGCCATGTGGGCGTGCTGCCCGAGTGGATCCGCAAGGAGACCCCGAACACGTCGTTGACGTGGCGCAGTTCAGGATCGGGCGGTACCCAGCGACCAATGCCGAGTACCGGGAGTTCCTGGAGAACACGGACGCGCAGTGGCTGCCGACGTCGTGGCGCTTCGGGGGTGTACCCGGCTCACCTCTCCAACCGCCCGGTGTGGACGATGCCGCCGGAGGAGGCCGACGCCTACACCCGGTGGCTGGCCGAACGCGCCGGCCGGGCCTTCCGGCTTTCCACGGAGGCAGAATGGGAGTACGCCGCCTCCGGTGGAGACGGCCGGGAGTATCCGGGGGAGAAGAGTTTCGCCCGGAATGTGCCAACACCGCCGAGGCGGGACCCACTGGAGGCCCCCGTCGGGATCTACCCCGACAGCCGTGCGCCGTTCGGTTGCCCCCCCGATCGCGCTGTCGCGTCCAGCTCGCCCCGGATGTGCCGCTGCCGGACACGCTGACCAGGGACAGGTCCGTCGCACCCCGATGGGCGGCTTCGGCGATCAGGCCTTCCAGCAGCACACTCCGGCGTCCCTCCAGACCCGGAAGCGTCCGTAGACGGTGGGCCAGGGGCCGAACTCACCAGGCATCTCCCGCCACTGGGCACTGGACCGAAACCGCCAGACCACCCCCTCGAACTGGTCCCGCAGCCGGGGTATGGACCGTACTCACCGATCGGCAGGTAAGGCTCGATGAACTCCCACTGCACGTGGCTCAGTTGCCTCCGCGTCACACCCAGCGTCCTACCAGGCCCCATCCCCCGACAGGGACGGAACCGGAGTTTGGTTCACACCCTCGAACAAGCCTTGTGCCGTCGGTGGTACGACCAGGTCACCGCCGCCAGGAGCGGGCCCCACAGCAGCAGTGGGGCGTGGGCGGCGGCGAAGAGCACTTCACCGGCCGAGATGCTGGGGTCCGGGCTGGGCGAGGTCAGCAGTCCTCCGAAGAAGAGGACCCACCACAGGACGGTGACCGCGAGGGCTCCCAGCGAAGCGGCGAGGACCGCGAGCCCTCGGTCGACCGGGCGTCCTCCGAGGAACGGAATCCAGCAGGGCAACACCTCTTTCCAGGGTGACTGGGGAGAACTACAAGGCCGTTGACAATGGGCCGACCCGCCGACGCGTTCGCCGCCAATGACGTCGCTCGCAACCTGGACATCACGCGCCGCGACCCGATGTTCGCTTCCCTCGGCATGGCCCGGCAGGCGGCGATCCACGGCGCGGCGCACGACCGCACCGGCACTCGTCGTGCGTTCGACCAGGCGCAGGACGCCATGCTGCGTGCCGACCCGGGCGACTACCGGCCTGTATGGATGCTCGCCTTCTACGACCAGGCCGAGCTGCACTCCCTGGCCCTGTCCGCCCACTTGGCACTCGGCGACCACCCGACCGCCGAGTACCACGCCCACCGCTGCCTGGCCGCTCTGCGCCCCCACATGGTCCGGTCCCGGGCCATCACCACCACCCGTCTCGCACACGCCCAACTCGCGCAAGGCGCCGCCGACGCCGCCGCGACCACCGCGATGAAGGTCCCCGCCGACGCGGCTACCCAGCACGCCCGGGTAACGCGCATGTTGCAGGAGTTCGGAGCCGCGCTGCGTGCCACCGCGCCCCGCAGCTCCACCGTGCAGGCCTGGACCGAGCACACCGCCACCTGGAGGATGGCCGCATGACCACGGCTCCCGCCATCGAACTGCGCACGTTCACCACCCTCGACACCGCCCGCGGCGACCTCCTCGACGTCTACGCCGATGTGCGCGCCCCACTCCTCCACCTGCCGAACTACGCGGTCACCGCCTTCGGCGAGCGCCTGGACCGACACGGCGGCGAGCCGGGTTTCACGGCCGTCCTCGCCTACGCGGACGGACACCCGGTCGGTTACGCCTACGGCAACGCCATCGGACACGGCGACCGCTACTGGCAGCGCACCAGTCCAGCGCCGGCGGACGAGTACACCGAGCGTCCGGCCGTGGCCCTCAAGGAGATCGGAGTCCGGCCGGCGTGGCGGAAGACCGGCGCCGCCCGGCGCATCCACGACGCCCTCCTCGCCACGCGCGACGAGCCGTTCGTCACGCTCATGGTCAACCCGGCCGCTGGGGACGGAAAGGTCCACGCGCTCTACCGGTCGTGGGGGTACGAGGACATCGGGCGAAGCCAGCCGTCACCGGCGTCGCCCGTCCTCACCGTGATGATTCGCGCCGTTCGCTGATCGCGGCGAGGGGGGCTGAAGTCTGCACGCGCTACGGCTTCGGAGGCCGAGCACGTCATCGCCACGCCCGCAGGCCGGGCGGCGCGGCCACGGTGCCGCCGTTGTCGGTGCCCGATGGCACCATCCGGCCATGAGCAGCGACGGTTTCAACTGGCACGCTTTCCTCGGCCGGTGGCAGGAGGAGTGGGTTCCGCGCACGGACGCCGACCAAGACAAGGGAAATGAAGAGGCCCTCGTTCCCCTGGGCGGACCCGGCGCGGACGAAGTGGCGATAGCCACAGCCGAACGGCGACTGGGGCGGCGCCTGCCACCCTCCTACCGGGCCTTTCTGGCCGCGAGTGACGGGTGGCACGTCGACCAGACGGCCGGGATCTACCAGCTCGGCGGAACCTCGGACGTCGACTGGTTCCAGGATCCGTACGACATGACTTCGCTCTACGAGGAGATGCTGGGCCCCGATCCGAGCGAGGAGGAGGCCCTGCTGGCCGGGATGTGGAAACGGGCGCTGCGGCTCGAGACGGATTCCGACATGTCGTACGCCCTGCTCGACCCTGGCGACACCGATGAGGACGGCGAGTGGGCGCTCTACGTCTACCACGGCTGGGATGGTGAGTTGCCGAACCGCTACCCGTCGTTCCGCGCGTACATGGAGGCCATGTACCGCGGCTTCCACTCCGCCCGGGTTGGACAGACCCGACTTCGTGAACGCCACCACGCGCGCTCAGGACGCCAACGTGGAGGAGGCCCGTCGGCTGGCCCTGCGTGGACGGTACGAGGATGCCCTGCCCCGGCTCGAGGAGGCGCTGTCCTTCGGACGGCCGCGAAGCGCCGTCCTGCTCCACCAGATCCGGCACCTCCTGGATCCGCTCGGCTCCTTCGGCTACGACAGCCTGTCGTCGGACCCTTGCTACCTGCCGGAGGTCCTGCCCGTTGAGGCCATGAGTCCGGCGAGCGGCGCATGGCGGCTGGGTGGGGACGACCACTGGCTGGGGATGATGGCCGCCCGTGGGGTGGCCCGGGAGACCGCGGAGGCCGTACTGAGGGCGATGCGCGAGGGCACTCACCGCTACGCGCCGCCCGGCACCTGGGGCGAAGCCGTCGCCGAGGCCCGGGAGCAGGCCCTGTGGGGCGCGGGCGACACGGCGTGGCGGCTGCTGCGGAACGCACTCCCTGCGTGGGAGGCACCGGGCCCCTTGCTGATCGCCCCGATCGGGCTGCTGGCCGATCCGGTCCTGGGTCCGCTGGTCACGCCCGAACGGGGGCGCGAGCTCCTCGGAACACCGCGAGCCGGACAGACGGGACCCGCTCCCGAGCCGGTGCCCGATCTCGACCCGCCGGGCCTCGCCTGGCTGACCGGCCCGGACGCGAACCGGCAGCCGTTCGACGGCTACCGCTGTGTCTGGGCCGACGGGATCGACCCGACCCGCCTGCCTTCCCTGATCGGCGAGGAGGGCGCCGAACTGAGCGCACCGGTGGATCCGCGAAGGGCTTCCTGGCGGGCGCCCAAGCCCCATGAACGCGAGGGTGTGGAGCTCTGGGAGGACCGGGCCGTCGTCGCTGTCGGCCGCACGGGTGAAGGATGGGCCTTCGCATTCGACGGCCACTCCCACCACCACCTGAACGAACGGTTCGTGTCCCCCGCAGCGGCCGCGTCCCTCTCCGGCCGCGCGGTCGTGGTGTGGCGCGAGCCGGCGCCTTCTTCCCTGCCTGACCAGCCCGCCGCGTTCCACCTGTCGGTGGCCGAACACGGCGAGGAGCTCTACGCCTTCACCGTACGGGGTACGCAGATCCAGCGCTCCGGCGCGATACCGGAGGCCCTGGAACCCGCACACCTGTTCCGCCCGGAGGGCACCGAGCTGGACGGCGAACTGCGCGTGCTGGAGGCCCTGCACACCGAACTCGGGCTCTCCCTCCCCCGCTTCGCGCTGACCCGGGGAAGGCTGCGCACCTTCACCACCCGGTCATGGACGAGGGCGCCACGCGCGGGCGAGGGCTACGCCTACATCAGGGTCGGATGGCACCCCTCCTGAACGCGGTGTGGGACACGGGTCCACCGGCGCCGACGACGCCCCGACCGTGGCCCACGACTCAGGCTGATCGCGGATCGCGCACGACGCTCTTTGAGGCCGATCACTTCGCTGAGCTGAGCGGGTCGGCCACGTCCACGGCGAGGGCAACACTGCCGGATGCGACGTCGAAGCCATAGGGGCCGACTTCGATCCGTCCTTGACCGCACCTGCGGCCAGGTCAAAACCCGGATGCGAGCCTTCCTGTCCCAACGTAAACGCTGTACTGGTTGCCCATGACTCACACAGGTTTCCTTGGGTGCGGTGGCAGTCCAGGGAACGGCAGTAGACAGCCGGGATCTTGGCCTTGATCATCGGTGGGTGACCGACGACGAGATCGTGGAACGAGTTCGGGCCTATGCAAGAGCCCATGAGCTACCGCCGCCTGTGCCTCCCCAGGCAGTCGCTGAGGTTGAGGCCGTCGTGGGGTATCCCATGCCGGAGTTGCTGCGGCGTTTGTACCTGGAGGTCGCCAACGGCGGCTTCGGCCCTGACGGGAGCATTCTGTCCCTTACCGACGCGGGCGAGTGGTACAGCGATGAGGAGTCGCTCCTCCAGCTTGTACGTGACCGCGATTCCGTGTCCGAGCCGGAAGCTCCGCTCCAGCCGCGTCATGTACCACCGTTGGTGACACTGGGCTGCGCGATATGGTGGCATGTCGACTTCAGCACGCCAGAGGGCCGCATGTGGGGGTGGGACCCGAATGCGCGCTGTGAACAGCACCGCTTCTTCGTCGAGCGGTTCACCCTGGCGGAGTGGTTGGCGGACTGGCTGGAGGGCAACCGCACCTTCCCACATCCGCCACCCGTCGTGGACTGCCCCAGTTGCTGAAGGACTGCCCTAACGGTCCAGCCGGCGGTACCGGCCCTGGTTGAGCCCGCCGTAAAGAGCCCCGTGCCCACGGCGGTGTTCCGGCGCGAGCGCGAGATGGACCAGCGTGCGGACCGGCCCGTCCGTGCACAGCAACGCGTCGCACAACTCGAACAAGGCGTCGCCCCCGCGCGGTCATGCACGCGTACAGCTCCGACCGGAAGTGTGACACTTCCGCGAACGCATCCCGCAGGACACCCCGATGCACCAAACTCACGACCACGGCCTTCGCGCTGATCCACTCTGTGACGGAGCACAGGATCAGACGAAGGCCGCCTTCACGTCCGCTGAACTGCGAAAATACCGACCAAGTTCGAGGCATCGTTCGATGACCCGGCGCGGCATGGAGGCAGGCATCTGTCACTCGTCGTCCGTACGCTCCGCGGGAGTGTCGAGGTGCCTGTCGAGAAAGCCGTTGATGAACTCCACTCCGAAGGCGTGTGTGTCCTGCGAGACATCGGAGGGCGACTCACCGAACCACAGAACGGTCTCCGGGTTGCGCTTGGCCTCATCCAGCCACATGCGAAGCCTGCCGAGTCGTCCTCCGCTCAGCCGGACAACAGCCTGATGCACACGTTCACGCTCCGTGCCCGCATAGAGATCGAGGAGCGCCAGAACGCTCGCTGCTTCGGCATCCGGAAACGTGGCATTGCAAAGCTGACGTGTTGCTGGTGACACAGCCATGCCCGTCATCCTGCCGACCGCTACCGCGACCGGCAACGGCCAAGATAGGACGCAGGTTAGACGACAAGGTCAGTACCTGTTTCTCAACCTCGTAGCAGACAGTGATGTCCTTCGGCTGGTGCCGATGAGCGGAGGGATTGGCTACCACTCCAGATCGGAGGCTGGAAGGTTGCTGCACGGTTAGACTGCGGTTCGTGGATTGGATCGCGGCGTTGGTGACGATCAGCAGCGTGGTGCTGTCGGCCGTACTGGGGAACCTTTGGGTGCCGAAGGACGCTCTGCGCTGGTTTCGGGAACTGCGTCGCCCTGGGTGGATGATTCCGTTCCAGGGATTCCTGGTGGTGGGCTTGATCTATTACGTCCTGATGGGCGTGGTGTTGTACCGGGCGTTCGACCGAAGTGACGTGGCTGCGATCGTGCTGTCGTTCGTGGTATTGGTCGGCAACGAGGCTTGGAACTGGCTCTTCTTCGGCCGCCGCAGCGCGCGGGCAGCCTTCATCGGCATGATCGCGTTCGCAGTCCCGGTGCTCGCTCTACTGGCAGCCGTCGCCGAAGACCCACTGTCCCTGGTTCTCGTCAGCGTCTATTTCGCGTGGGTGCTCTACGACGTTGCGTGGACCCGCGCTCTGTGGCGGCTTAATTCCTGACGCTGGCGGTGGTGACCGTCACCGCCGGATTGATCAGTCCCGTTGCGCTTCGCGAGAGTTCGATTGCCCGCTTCTGCGGGAGCTTCGGCGGGTGATTCGCCTGGTCATGAGCGTGATCGCAGCCCAGGTGATCAACAATTCAGGATGCTGGATGAGCCGTTCGTAGTCGCGTTCGTAGTCGCGTGCGTGCATGACCCAGACGTGTGAGCGTTCGACAACCCGGCGCCGGGGCAGAACGACGAATCCGGAGGCGTCCTTCGGGCTGCTGACGGTCTTGATCGTCAGGTTCAGGTGAATTTTCGCCTAGGTCACGAGCTGTCCGGCATTGGCGGAGTCGGCCCAGACGATGGTGATTTCAAGGCGCGTCAGCCGCAGCCGGAAGAGGACTTCTTTAGACGTCATCTCAATTGGTGGTTTCCGGTGTGGATAGTCGCTGGCAGACGCATTGCGGTGGCGGTTGAATGCCTTGGTGAGCGCCTACTGGACGCCTGCCCATCACGCGGTGGAGCACGAGGATGCGGAGACCTTGGCCCGGTTGCTGGCCAATGGTGCCGATCCCAATGAGGTCTTCAGCAACAGGACGCTGCTGACGCATGCGATCGACGTCGAGGGCGATGGCTCGCTCCAGAGCGGCCAGCCGTTGGCCGTGCATACCACTGCGGTGCTGCTGTCCTTCGGGCTGACCCGGAACTTGCAGGTCCTGATGGTCGCACTCCCATGGACATGGCCGATCATTACGGCCACGACCTGGCGGTGCAGCTGCTGCGGGCCCACGTCAGCGGGCCAAACGCCGGTAGCAGATGAGGGTGCAGGCGATGCTCGTGAATGCGAGGAAGTGGTCGGCCTCGCGTTCGTAGCGCCGTGGAGTCGTCAGCAGCCGGCCAGCCAGGCCATGGTGCGTTCAACGCTCCAGCGGTGTCGCCCGAGTCGCTCTGAGTTCTCGACGCCCTTGCGCGCGATGCGGTGTCGGATGCCGCGCTGGGACAGCCATTTCCGCAGGTGCTGGCTTGCGTCGATGCGCCAGCGGACAGGAGTGCGCAGTCCACTGGCCGGTCGCGCCCCTCTATGAGCGCTGATCGGGGTATGGCCCGGTGCCGTCAGGATGGTTGTGAATCCATGACAGGCCTCCCAGATCGAGACGCTGGCGTGCGCGGGTGACCGCCACGTACGCCAGGCGGGCTTCGGCGTCGTCGACGGGGTCGGCGGCAGGAGATGGGGCACAGGCGGGGTCGGAGTGGGTGACCTCGGTGCGGTCGAAGTCGCTGGCGACGAGGACTCGCTGCCACTCGCGGCCCTTGGCCTTGTGTGCCGTGGAGACGGTGACCTGGGCCTGGCGTTCCGGGACGAGGTGTGCGACGGCGGTGAGGATGGCGTCGGCGCCGTGAGTGTCGACGAGATTGACCAGAGGCAGAAGGTCGCGGCCTGCCGGGTCGTGGGTGGCGTAGTCCTGCAGATCCCCCCAGCAGGGAAAGAGGACGAGTTCGGGATGGTTGGTACGACGTCCCTCCTTCAGGTCGCGGGCGGCGAGGGCCAGAGCCTGGAGGCTGTCCCCGCCACCGGCGAGGGCAACCCTGAGCCCGGAATCCATGTGTGTCATGACTTCGGCCATGGCTCCGACGTTGGTGCGGCACAGGATGGCGTCCGGGTCGGTGACGGGGCCGAGGTCGGTGGGGACCGAGGGGGTGCCGGTGAGGCGGATCGGGGCGTCTGCCAGTCGTAGCCAGCGGTTGGCTTCCTCGGCGAGGTGAGGGCCGAACCGGAAGGACTGGGACAGGGCGAGTTGGGTGCCGTGGAAGCCGGTCATGACGTCTTTGGCGCCGCGCCAGTGGTAAATGGCCTGTGCGGAGTCGCCGACCATGACCAGCTGGGCGTGGTCGCGCTGGTTGAGGAAGATCTGTTCGACTACGGGGTTGGTGTCCTGGGCTTCGTCCAGGAGGAGGAAGTCGGCGTCGAGCCGGGGGCGGGTGAGCGCCCAGATCTTCAGGTAGTGGTCGTGGTCGAAGCGGACAGCGCCGTCGTCGGGGTGTTGGAGGTCAGCCCAGGCTTTGTGAGCGAAAAGCACGATGTGCTCGGCAAGCTGGGTGTGGTGGTCTGTGTCTTCCAGGCCGCGCAGGTGGGGTACGTGGCAGTGGGTGATGGTCTCGTCGGCTGTGTGGCAGAAGCGGCTGACGGTGCGAAGGGCGGCGTTGGAGAGGGCTCTCTGGGTGATCTCGCGGTCCGCGATGCGGACAACTTTAGTGATGCCGAGGGCCTGCCCGGTCTGCCAGGCGGGACGGCGAGGGGCGTTGAGGCGGCGGGTGTAGCGGTGGCCGAGGGCGGCGTAGGCCAGGGAGTGGGCGGTCTTGCACCGGACGTTGGAGGGGAAGCGGGCGGCGGCGTCCTGGGCGATGGCCCGGTTGTAGGCGAGGTAGCGGCCTTGGCGGCTGGTGGTGCGGGCGAGCAGGTTGAGGGTGGTGGTTTTGCCGGTCCCGGCGCCGGCCTGCAGGGACAGGTGGTCGCCGTTGCGGAAAGTGTCGGCTGCGGCGGTCTGCTCGTGTGTGGCGGTCACCATGGTGCTGCTCCGGGGGAACGGGTCAGCGCGTGGCCGACAGCTGTCAGAAAGTGGGCGGGGGTTGTACCGGTGAGGAGGTGTTTCACAGCGCGATTGAGACGGTCGGTTTCCTCCCTGTCGTACTGGGTCAGCTTGTGGTGCAGCATCCGTTCCAGCGTCTGTTCGGGGGTTTGACCGGCCTCCTCTGCTGTTCGGCCGAGGATGGCTCGAGTGGCAGGCGGCAGAGAGACGTTGAGCAGAACCTGTCCATGCGTGTCGGGGTAGCGGGTGGTGATGACGTCGATGGGCAGGTGTGTGCCGATTCGCTGGCGCAGGCGGTGGGCGGCTCGCCGGGCGGTCTTTCCGGGGCAGAGTGCCATCAGGCGTGTGGCGTCGTGGTTGGCTGCGAGTGGGATGGAGCGGGTGGCTGCGCGGAGTTCGGCCGGACGCGCGGAACGGGTGAGCACGACTTCCAGGGCGTGGTGGGGCATCGTCACGTTCCTTGGCAGGGTCGGCGGGACGGGCGTGGAAGATGGGTGTGGATGTGATCGGCGTGCAGGAGGGGGTCGAAGACCTGCCATTCGGTCTGGTCGAGTTCGACGGGGACGGCTACGTGGTCCGGGCAGTGTTGAGCGCGCCAGCGCAGTTGCTCGACCGGGTCAAGTCGGTCGAGGTCGTAGACGGCCATCGGGGGCGGAGACTGGCCTCGGCTGTACTGAGGACCGACGGGCAGGAGCCGCCAGGTGCCTGCCGGGAAGCCGGCGTCCAGGACGCGCTGGCCACACAGGGGACGGTGAGGACGCTGTGTGATGCAGCGGATGTTGTCTAGTGGTGCGCTGGCCAGGTAGAGGGTCAGTAGGGCTCGTACGACCGGGCGGGCAGGGGTGGTGGACGGTTGCTCTGAGCGGTGCGGTGCGGGGGTGAGCAGGCCGGTGTCGATCAGGCGGCGGGTTCGCAGGGCGAGCCGGAGGCGGAGGGCGTCCAGATGGGGCCGGGACTGCGACGCGTCCGTTCGGCGGGGGCAGACGAGCCGGTGTGGGATACGGCACCACGGGCTGCCGTCACCGCTGGGGTGGGCGATGCCTGCGCTGAGGTGCCAGCGGCAGTCCTCGGGGATTACGGCAGAGGCCAGTTCTGCGGGGTGCAGGGCAATGAGTCGGTGATCCGCGCGCGGAAAGAGCTCGATCGGGTTGCCGCAGGCGGAGCAGCGGCGGGTTTGCCCGGCAGTCGGAAAGCGGCCTGGGCTAGTGGCGGTTGTTCGTAGCGGTCGCCTGCGGGGGCGCACGGTGTGAGGGATGCCGTGCAGGCGAGTGAGGTGGGAACGCATGCGCGGACCGTGTCAGGCGACACACTGTAATCGGCGCAACGACAGCCGAGGACCCCGCGAACGGCCCAACACTCGCGAACGTATGAGCGAAGGTACGTATGCGGGTGCGACTCTCTCTCGCCTCTTCGGGTGATTCGCTGCGGCGCGAATTTCAGGGCGTGGCCGGTTGGTCAGGTGTCGTTGCCGCCCGGCGGGGTGTGGTTGCTGCAGAGCGCCGCAAGCAGGTGCTCGATGGGTACGTCGAAGACGTGGGCGAGGGCGTGCCAGGTGGTGAGGTTGCCGGGGGTTCGGCCGTGTTCGAGGTCGATGAGGGTGCGGCGGGCCAGGCCACTGCGGTTGGCGAGTTCGTCGAAGGTCCAGCCGCGTTCGCCCCGCAGGCGTGCGAATTCCACGCGTAGTGCGCTGAAGTCGGGATCGGGGGGCAAGATCGTCACTCCACCATCCGACGGTGCAGAACCCTGCCCTGTCAGTGCGGGTTTCTGCACTATCTGCGCTGATGAGGGTGACATTCACGGTGCGGAAATCTGCACTAGCGTTCTGGCCGTCCTGGCGCCTGCTGCCAAGACGCCTGTCACACCAGTTGTGTTCACGGGAGGACGACGAGCCGATGAGGCTGGCCGGTACACAGGCCGCGGTGCGGCGCGTCTGGACAGTCGAGCTACGCCCGCGAGCGGGAGGGCCGAGACTGTTCTGCATCCAGTGCAAGGCCCACACACCCCCGGTGGATGTGTCCTCGGCCCGTTCGGCGGCCCTGACACATCTGGCCAGCCACGCTCGCGCCGAGGCGTTGCCCGGGCACCTGCGCACGTGCCAGTGCCGCGCCCTGGGCTGTACGTGGCATTCCCGCAGCCGAGGCTGCGGGGGGCCGGTGCTCCTGGCGCTCACCCGCCAGGCCGGCGGGCGCTCCTGGCGCCTGGCCGACGCCTGCGCCGCCTGCGCCGCAGCAACCAGCGAGACCGCCGTCGTGCCGGATACGCTGCTCGGCGCACGCCGGCCCAAGCCGGCGGGAGGCATCTTGCGGCGCGCCCGCCACGGACTGTCTCCGGGGCCCGACGAACGGGCCCGTGTGCGGGAGATGCTCACCTACCTGTCCGCCACGCTCCCCCAGTTCACCTCCCCCGCTGCCCGGCTGCTCGCCCTGCAATGCGCCCTGCGCTCGGACACCCGGGGACATGTCACTGTCGCGGACGGGATGCTGCGCAGCATGCGGCTGCGCGGGCGCCGGGAACTGTGGCTGGAGCTGGCTCAGGCCGGATGGCTGGAGACGGCCAGTCCCCGGCCCGGATCCGTGGCCGTACGGCTACTGGACGCCACCGTGCTCGACCAGGCGCCAGGCCGCGGCGCGCGGCGCCGCGCCGCTCACTGGGCGCTGCACCCGACGCCCCTGGTGGTGCCGGCTGCGGCTCCCGCTGTGTTGCAGCTGACCGCTCTCGCGCTCGCGTCACATACCTTACGCACGGAGGATTTGGACGCTGTGTCCCGCCTGTGCGGGCACTCCCCGCAGCAGACCATGGAGTTGCTCGACCGGCTGGTGTCGGCTCGCACCCTCGCATCTTGGCATCACCACCATGACACCGGTGAAGTGCTCTGGCAGTTCCCGCAACAGCTACCACAGTGCTCGGCAGACCGGACAGCTGAATACTGCAACCCGCGGCGTCCAGAACGGCGGTGAGCATGGATGCGGTCCGAGAGGGCCAATCCTCATCTCTCATCCGTACTATCTCCGCACGGGGGTATGCACGACTGGTGCTGCGGCTTTCCTCTCAGGAGCAGCCAGCGCATCCGCGTCCGGCAGTCACCTTCCCTCTCCACGTCCCTCACGCAGCCAAGGAGAACAGCACCATGTTGGAGACATCGAACACAACCGAAGTGGCCTCGCAGTATGCCGTCCAGGTGGCCAGCGACCTCGAGCGCAATGCCAAGGAGCAGGAGCGCATCGGCGCGGACATCGCCACGCTGCAGGAGAAGCTCACCGCCCTGCAGCAGGACCACAATGTTCTGGTGAACATCCAGCAGGCACTGGCCGGCACTGTGCCCGCGCCGGCTGCTGAGAGCACCACCGTGCCCTCACCCCGCAAGAAGACGGCCGTTGAGCCTACCGGCAGCAGGCGCTCGCAGACCGCGAGGACCACGGCCTCGCGGGGTCGCACAGCGGCCAAGGAGCCCGTCGCCGCCAAGAAGGCACGTGCCGCCAAGGCTCCGGCCAAGGCAAAAGCGGCGAAGAGCGACGCGCCCACCCTCGTCGAACTCGTCCGCCGTCACCTTGCCGCGCAGAGTGAACCGCGGTCCGCCGCAGAGGTCTCTGCCGGGCTGAACCAGGCCCATCCCGAACGTGCTGTCCAGACCACCGTGGTTCGCAACACGCTCGAAGGTCTCGTTGCCAAGCAGCGTGCCCAGCGCACCAAGCAGGGCTCCTCGGTCTACTACACCGCCACCGGTGGGCCCGAGCCCGTTGCTGGTTCCGAGGGCGCTGCACAAGCCGAGAAGATCAAGTAGAAGCCCAAGCCCGCTGCGCTCACCGCCCGCAGACCGGGCTGTGTCGTTGTCACATCACCGGCGACATAGCGTTGGCACGACGGGCCTGGCCCGGAGCGGGCGGCGGGGAGCCAAGGACGTCCGCCCTCTCCGGCTTGTGGCCCTGCTTGATATCACGGCTGAGCCACCCACCTGGGTCAAGCAGGCCGGCCACGGCTGGATCGCGCCCGATGCACTGCGTCATGACGTCCATCGCTTGCGCTTCCGCATGGCGGCAGCCGTCGTTCCGCCAAAGTCCCAAGGGCCCTGGCCGGTTGGGTTCCCTGTCCTCCTCGTGAGGGGATCATGCCACCATTCTGGTGGCGGCCGTCTTCTCACCTGATGCGGTGGCGGCCGTCATCGCACTTGCGACTGCGCCACTGGGCTACTTCGGTGCCCGGGCCGACGCGAAGGCCACTGTGCAAGCCGTCCGACGAACAGACCCGAAGCGCCGCCGACCAGCAGGCACTCACAGCCCGCCGCACTGTGTATGCAGAGTTCGCCCGAGGCGCGGTCCGAGGCGGTCCTGCACGTGGACCAGCAGGTTGAACGGATCCGGCGCGCCGCTGGGAAGAGGAACGAAGCCGGTTCCCGCGCGGAGCTTCTGAGCTTGAGGATTTGGCCGCGCTGGTCGCTCTGCTCAGAGACGGCGTGCACCCGAATGCGCTGAAGGAGGCCGTCCAGCTTGGCCTTCTGTCCCCGAGGGATGCTGAACGGATCGCGTCGTACTCGGTCCACTGGCCCGATGATGAGCCGCTGGAACGGGGTCGGCAGCAGCTTCAGCCCATGAACGAGGCTCTGGGTGCGTTCATACGAGAGGCTCACTTGGTTCTGCATCCGCCAGAGGTGGAACGGACCGCCCCGTGACCGACCGATTCCCTTCCAGTTCAGACGGGAGGAACCTTCGCTCTACGCCTCGCACACGGTGGGGAGCCGTTGGCCGCACGAGTACACAGGGCCGCCGTCAGCGAGAACGCCAAGTGCGTACTTCAAGATGGAGAATCTGGGCTTCGGGGCGGATACGGCCGGTCTCCGAGAGCCACTGGTGCACGGCGGCGGTAACGTCACCGCCGGCGGCGTCCACGCGGCGGGCGAAATCGGTCGCATCGAAGCCGCCGGTCTGGGCGGAGCCGTAGGAGCGTTCTTCGGTGTGGTCAGCGCGCTGGGTGACATCGCGGCGGATCCCGGGTGAGTCGGTGCGGCTGCCGGAGGGATGCACATAGGCGGTCTTGGCGAGGCGGACCGTGAAGGCCAGACGCAGGCCGCGGCGTGCCGCTTCGGCGATAAGGGGGCGCAGGCGGGCGGACCCGGAGGCGATGGCCTGGGAGGCGACGCGGCCGGTGCCGGAGCCGGTCGGGGTGATCAGCAGGGCTTTGGTGCGGACGCGGGCGCGGGTGCCGGAGGCGGTGGTACGGCGGGTGGTGTGGCGGGCCGCGATGGCGGCAAGTTCGGGCAGGTCGGTGACCCCGCCGGTTTCGACGGCGGTGAGGACCTGGCGCAGGGCGGGGACGAAGGCTGCGCCCTTGTTCCTGGAGTAGAACTGCGAGACCAGGGAGGGGTCGCGGTCGATGATGCGGGCGATGTCACGTTTGGTGTAGCCAGCCTGCTGGAGCCGGTCGGCGAGCTGAGCGGCTTCGTTCCTCCCTGTGTCCTGCGAGGAGCGTCGGCGACGAGTGCGGGACGGCATCAGGCCTCCTGCCGGGTGATGGCGTGGGTGGCCCTTCCAGCGTCCCGAAGGGTGAGGAGTTCCTCCTCGGTGGTGGGAGCGGTGACGGGGCCGGTGAGGTGGCCGCGCAGAAGGTAGTCGCCGGGCTGGTGGTGATAGGGCCAGTTCTGGTGCTGGGTGAGGTAGAGGGCATCGGTACGGAAGGCGACGACGGTGCCGGGCGGGGTGTGCAGGGCTCCGGCGTAGGCGTTGTCGTCGCGGTGGCGCTGGCTGAGGAGGGCAGCGCGGGCACCGGACCAGATGGCGGCGGCCCATTCTGGGTGGGCGTTGGGGTCGCGGCTGAAGCCGGTGGGGCGCTGCCAGGTGATCTGCTCGTCGTCGAAGCCGATGATCTCAGCGTCCGGGGGCAGGTCGCGTTCCATGGTGCGGGGAGTGGTGCCGGTGACCATGCGGGGACGCTGGGCGAAGGAGCCGATGCCGTACAGGAGGATGGCGCGTACGGCGCGGGAGGCGAGGTGGGCGGCGCGGGCCTGCTGGGGGTCGCCGTGGATCTGGGCCTGGGCGGTGAGGTTGGTCCAGGTGTCTTTGAGTTTCTTGGCCCAGTCGTCGAGGGGCTTGCCGTCTTCCCAGAGGATGCCGTCGAGGATTTCGATCTTCCACGGCTGAAGGGGGTTGGTCAGGGCGGTGTGGAGTTCGGGGCCTCCGGCCCAGGTGGTGAAGGTGGTGCCGGCAGTGGCGGGGTAGTGCCAGGCCCGGTCGCCCGGGGCAGGCGCCGGGAGGAGGCCGACGTGGTTCCAGCCGTCGGGCACGGTGACGCGGACGTGCCAGTGGCCGCAGCCGTACAGGGCGCGGATCTGTTCCTTCTCGCTCCAGGAGGCGAAGGTGGCGGCGGTGATGCGGCGGGGGGCGCCGACCGGGGACTTCCAGGTGTGCTTGGCGTAGGCGAAGGTTCGGTCGTACTCGACAAGGGCGGGCAGTTTTTCGGGGACGCGGGGCGGGGTGATCAGTTCGTTGCGGCCCTGGCCGGCGGTGGCGTGGAGCAGGCCGCGCAATTCTTCGGACAGGACGGGAAAGCCGTCGGCGTGCTGGCCGCGGATGGGGATCGTGCGGGTCCACAGGTCCCGGCCTGTCTGGGAGGGCGAGCCCATCAGGACGGCGTCGCTCCAGTGGCGGCGCAGGGCCTGCCACAGCAGGACGAAGGCGTCGCGGACGGTGGCCGGGGTGTCGTGGTCGTCGAGGTCGAACCACTCCCCCACCGAGCGGATCTCGACGTGGGCCTTGCCGTCGTCGCGCTGGTATCGGCCGACGGGGTTGCGGGCGTGGACGAAGTGTCCGGCCATGCGGTCGCGGCCGCGGCCGGTGTCGGTGCGCCAGCCGGGAGTGGGGGCGTTCAGCCAGGCGGTGACGGCGTCGCGGAGGTAGGGGTAGCGGTCGGCGTCGCGGTGCCAGGGGTCGCCAGCGGTGATGTAGATCCGCTCCACGCCGTCGGGGACGGCGTGGAAAACGGCGGTGAGGATATCTGCAGCAGTGCGGCCTGCGAGGTCCAGGTGGTGAATGTGCTGACGGTGGGCGAGGACGCCGGTGGCGGTGTCGAGGAAGACGGTGGAGCGGGCCTGCTGCGTGAAGTTCGGGCGAGTGGAGGCAAGGCTTGAGGTGTGGGTGAACCAGGCATCGCCCGCCTCCCCTGTGGGAAGGGCCGGCAGGGCCCGCGGCGCGTCCGTGATGGGCTTGGCCGAGGCGTCCGCTGGTTCTGCGGAGGGCCGCGGGGTTGGTGGGGTGCTCTGTGCATCGTTGATTGCGGGCGCTACTGCCTGCGGGGAGCCAGCCGGCCGGGCGTCGGCCTCAGCGGCGGCGGCCTCGGGGGGCGTGGCGGGCTCCGGGGCCTGGCCGGGTGCGGCGAGGTCGTCCGGGGCCAGCTCCGGAGCGAGGGCGACGATGTCGGCGACGCTCATCCCTGCTGCCGGGGCGATTCGCTCGGCCTTGGCTTTGCTGTAGGCGGCAAGGCGGGTGATCCGCTGGTCGCGGTCGGCTTCCAGCTTTGTCAGTTCCGCCCGCGACTTCTTGATCCTGTCCCGCACAGCGCGCAGTTCGGCGAGCGCGGCGTTGTAGCTCTGAGCGTCCATCAGCAGGCCTCCTTGACCGGCAAGTCACGCGGCTGTGCGGGTGGGAACGTAGGCGACGGCTCCGCCTGAGTGGGAGACGAGCCGCGTGCCGAGCAGGAGCTCGGCGAGCCACCGGTCGGCTGCCGACTCTGCCGTGATGGTGGTGTGGGGAGTGGCCAGGTCGGTGACGTACCCGGCCAGGCGGGCGTCGGGGAAGGCGTGCCGTCCCTTGGCGTTCTTCTCCCACCGCTGGAGACCGGTCAGGACGGCCACGACGTAGCCGGACAGGGTGACCGGCAGCACCTGTCCGGCTGCTACCCCGGCGGGGTCGCAGCGCCACCAGCCGCGCAGGGCTCTGACGAGGTCGTCGGGGGTGAGGGAGGAGGCGAAGCCTCTCCAGGCGCGGTCCGGGTCGTCGGCGGGCCGCGCAGTGTCGACGCGCAGGACGGCGACCTCCGGGGAAGACAGCTGATCCAGGGGGGCGTGGTGGCGGGTGCTGAGTGCCTGGACGGTTTCGAGCGGGACCATGACACGGACGCCGCGACGGGACAGTCCGGGCAGGAGTCCGGCGTTGACGAGTCGCCGGAAGGTCGTGATGGCGCATCCGAGCTCTTCCGCGGCCTGTCCCGTTGTCAGTAGCACCTTTCCCGCCCTCTCCTGCATGCCTAATCACTTATCTGATTGAGGATGCTAGTGGGCGTCCGAAGAGGAGTCAAAGATGAGCCGTGCATGCAGCGTCTGCCCCCGCTTACGCCGCTGGCGTCCCCGCAGGGCGCCAGCGGCGAGTGGGCCTCATCGGGTGGACTACGGCCTGCTGCGGTGTCAGCAAGCGGGTCCCGCCACGTCCTCGACGATGCGCACCACGCCTCCGGTGGACACGTGCTCGAGGGAGACCGTCTGGGCCCAGGCCATATCGGGTGCCGCGTCCGCCTTCGGCACAGGAGGGCAGCCGTTGCCACGCAGTTGCTGTTTCAGGTGACGTCCGAAAGCCCAGGCGTCCTGGGCTGCGGCCAGGTGCCAGCGGGCCAGGGGCCGCCAGGAACGGCCGATGGAGTGCAGACGGTGCCGGCCCTGGGCCACCGCCCACCCCAGGGCCCGGAGGTCATCGTGGACGGCGAGATAGAGGTAGCCCGGCTCCACCGGGCTGATGTCGAGCCGCGCGCAGACAGGGCAGGCACGGTGGTGACCGGGGATGCTCCCCGGCACGGGTGCCGAGTCGCTGTCACAGGTGGTGCAGCGTGACCTCCAGGGGGCGTTGACGTCTCCGGAGTACGGCTCCAGCGGCTCCAGTCCGTGCGTGATCATGCAGGCCACCGCCTGCTGCTCGTCCAGGGGGTGACGAACGGGGAAGGCGGCGGCCTTGCAGGCCCAGCACTGGTGGCCTCGCAGGCGTACCGACGCGAGGGTGGGAGTCCCGAGGTGGCCGCAGCGCAGGCATCTTGAGAGCCAGGGTCTCATCTGCTGCCCCGGATAGGCGGTAAGAGGGGCCAGTTCGGCGGACGTCATGATCTCCGCTGCCGCCACTGCGCCGAGGGCGCGCCCGGCGCAGTGGTTGCATCGGGCGTGTCCGTTGCGTACGTGGGAGAGGCGTTTGATCTTGACGGCGGCGCATTGTGCGCACCGGCTGCGCCACGGCTTGGCTGCGCCCGGGTACGGCTCGAGGGGCAGCCAGCCCCAGCGCTGCATGGTGGCGGCGGCCTGCGTGCCGTCACGCCTGAGCCTGTTGGAGATCTTCCGGGAGCGGCAGGTTCCGCGGCAGACGCCGCTGCCCTTGTTGACGACGTCGCTGTAGCGGGGGGTGTGGACCTCGCCGCAGGTCAGGCACTGGCACCGCCAGGGGTGCTGGGTTCCCGGGAATGCCTCCAGGGGCCGCGCGCCGCGTTCCATCAGCGCCTGGACGGCTTGGGCTTCTGTGATTCTGCGTGGTGCCATGCGCTCCCCCGATTCGGACTGCCGCCGCACGGCGACCTGCTCGATCGCCCTCCGTGCCGCGTCGCCCCATTGTGGCGGTGCCGGGCGGGCGGCGAGCGCGATCGGCCGAAGGTGCATCACGACGTGCCGGTGGCGCTCTTGTTTTGCGTGGACGGGCGGCGGCCGGACGGACTCTGCGCGTCCACCGTTTGGAGCAGGGGGTTACCTGAGGCAACAATGCGAAGGGGCAGGCCTCGGAACGTGTCACGGAGCCTCTGTTTTTTGCATCTGCACGTGCAGATGAATGGAAGATCGTCCTCCGCTGGACTTTGCATCCCTCCCACGGGTGAATGCGGAGATCTGCTGCTGACGAGCACCCTTCGGCCCCGCATTGACTGTCCGTCAAGGGTTGGCCGGTTCTCTCGCCTTATTGAACGGAAGGGTCGAGATCTGTCCGTTCCAGGGGCGTCAGATGTGTCGCGTGGACAGATTTTCACCAGACCGGAGAACTGGGCCGAACGGAGCGAGACTTGCACGTGCATTTTTGCGTGACGGTTGCCTTCTGGATCTCCGGGTTAACGTGACGACGACGCACGGGAGGGGGTAACTTCCTCCCCAGAAAGTGCCGTACGCCCCCAAACGCGGGCGGGCCCCGGGGGTGTCGCCACACCACCGGGACCCTGTTGCGGACGCTCAGTCAGAAAGGCTGCTAACCATATGAACGCCCGCTTCTTCCGGGGTATGCCTTGCATGCCCCGCGGACGCGAAAATACCATTTCGCGCTCCGTCATTCCACAAAACGCCTGCCTGGATGCCCTGGACGTCCGCCTGCGGCTGAGCTTCGTCCTGGTGGTGATCATCGTCGTGTGGGTGCTGGGATCCGGCGGCCGGGACGCCTGGCTGCTGCTGCCGGCCGCCGGCCTGGCGGCCCAGTCCTCCTTCCGCTACCTGCGCGTTCGGCTGTAGGGATCTGCTGCCTGCCGGAGCCAAGCGCTCCGGCGGCGGTGCCTGCGCGGTGCGCCGCGCAGGCACCGCCGTGCATCGACTTCACACGGAGGGGCGGAAGAGGGCAGTGCGAGCTCCGGTTCAGCGGAAGAAGTGCGGACACTGCGGGCAGCCGCTGCGTCTGCGGGAAGGGCGCGGACGGCGCCGGGACTACTGTGACGAGCTGTGCCGCAGGCGCGCGCAGCGGGCGCGCAACGCGCAGCGCGGTCAGCCGCTGGCGGTTCCCAGTGCCGCGCGCAGCGCACGTCACCTGGCGGCTCTCACCGGACGGCTGATGGCCTCCCAGAGGCTGCAGCTTCCGCTGCGGGCTCAGCTGGAGATCATCGACAGTGTCTACCGTCAGGCGGAGCGCTGTACGGCGGCAGTGGTGCATGAGGCACAGCAGGCAGGCGCGAGCTGGGAGGAGGTGGGCGCGGCCGCGGGCATCACCGCGGCGCAGGCCAGCGCCCGCTGGAGTACGCCTGCGCTGCGGGCCCTCTTCCCGCCCCGGCAGGCCGCGGATCGGCGCGGCGCCGTCCAGCGCCTGGCGGACGCCCTGGCTTGTCTGCAGATCAGCTCAGGCGTGGTGGTGGACGAGGCGGCCGAGCGGGCGGGGCTCCAGCCGGAGTACGTGCTCCAGGCATTGAACGGTGACGCCGTGCCGTCGTGGCCTGAGGTGTACACATTAGCCGGTGTGTTCGGTGGCACGGCGGAGGATCTGCGACTGTTGTGGGAGAGTGCCGCCGGCACGCTGATGACGTCTCGGTTGCCTGCTCAGGGAGCTGTCGGCTGCCTGGCGGCTGCACTGCGCGGTCTGCATCTGTCAGCCGGTTCCCCTGCTTTGCACAGGCTCGGTGAGCAGGCGCTGCTGCCTGTGGAGTGTCTGCGTCAGGTCCTGGCCGGCCGGCACGCTCTGCCCTGGCCGGCGACTGCCCGCCTGGTGCGTGCTCTGGGCGGGCGCATTGATGACGTCGAGCCGCTGTGGCAGGCGGTCCGTCAGGCTGCTGTGAGTCTGCACGGTTCCCGTCCTGCGGAGTCGGTCTGCGGCCGTTGCCGGGCGCAGACCGTGCCGGAGCGCGACTGAGATCACTGCGGCTTGTGGCGCCTGGGCAGCGGTCGGGCCAGCCTCAGCGGGTCCTCCGTGACCGTCAGCAGGCGGCGTGCGCCCCGGAATGCTCCGGGGCGCCTTTTTTCGCGCCAGAAAGGGCTCATTTCACGATGGGGTCTTTTTCCGCCGGTCAGCTTGGATGCCGTCTTGTGCGGTTCTAGCATGGGCGATTCACCGATGCGGACGGTTGGGGGCCCTTCTTGACGTACATGGCGGAAAACAACACAACTGGTATTGACGTGAGCGTGCCAAGCGTGGCGCGGATGTACGACTGGCTGCTCGGAGGGATCGAGAACTACGCCTCCGACCGCCAGGAGTGCGAGAAGCTCATGCAGATTGCGCCAGGCACCAAGGTACTGGCGCGCAACAACCGCGAGTTCCTCCAGCGGGTCGTCCGCGTACTGGCGAAGGACTACGGGATCCGCCAGTTCATCGACCATGGATCCGGCCTGCCTACGCAGGACAACGTCCATCAGATCGCCCAGCGCATCGACTCCAGCTCCCGGGTCGTCTACATCGACAACGATCCCAGCGTGCTGGCTCACGGGCACGCGGCGCTGGAGGAGAACGACAGCACCGTCGTCATCGATGCCGACATGCGCGACACGGAAGCGATCTTCACTCACCCCGAAGTGCGGCACCTGATCGACTTCACCCAGCCCGTTGCCGCCCTGTTCATCTCCGTGCTGCACTGCCTGCCCGACCGCGACCGTCCCGGGGAACTGGTGCGCGATGTGGCCCAGCGGCTCGCCCCGGGGAGTTTCCTGGTGGTCTGCCAACTCGTCAGTGCTGACGCCGGGGTGCGGGAGAGAGTGACCTCGCTGATGGACGGGGCGACCCATGGTCACTGGGGCAGGGTGCGGGAGGAAGAGGAGGTCCGTGCCTTCTTCGAGGGGATGCAGGTCCTGGAGCCGGGCCTGGTGGACGTGACCGACTGGCGGCCGGACGACAGTCTCCCGCCCCGCGCTCACAGCGACGAGTGGGTGGAGTGGGGCGGGGTAGCCCAGCTGTGACGGTCTCGCGCCAGCCGCATCCAAATCCTGTGAACAAGTGGCCGATCGGGCAGGCCGGCGCTGGGGAGCAGCTGGATACCCGCCTGCAAGGCGGATCTTCAAGGCGGGGTCAGACTGGCTCCTCGGCGTGGGCCGCATAGCGGTCCCGTGCCTGCTCCAGCATGGCCCGGCTGTCTTTCCTTCGGGCCGAGGCCTTCGCCAGATTGAGCAGGACCAGCCGGTACTGCTCAATCTCGGCGGTCCTGCTGAGGTACATCGCGCTGTCGATCAACTCCACATAGACGAGCTCCGAGGGCCCGCCGTCACCGAAAGTCAGGTGGGTGATGGGGTAGCTGGGTGCTGCGCTGGCGCTGCGGTCGAAGGGCACGACGCGGATGTTGATCCGGCCTTGGTCCGACAGCTGGATGAGATGGTCGAGTTGGCGGCTCATCACAGCAGGCCCGCCTACGGGCCGCAGGAGGATCCCTTCGTCCAGCATGGCGATGATGTCGGGCCGCTGAGGGCTGCGGATGATGCGCTGGCGTTCCAGGCGGAGCCGGACCCGGCGCTCCACCTCTTCCGGCCCCGCTCCGGGCAGACCGTTGGTGACCAGGGCCCGCGTGTATTCCATGGTCTGCAGCAAGCCCGGGACGACGTGGTTCTCATAGCAGTAGATGCGGGTTGCGCCGGCCTCGAGACCGATCAGCCGTTTGAGCCAGTTGGGCGTCACGTCGCTGTACTGCTGCCACCAGGCGTTGTCCTTGGCCTGTTGCAGGAGGGCTTCGATCTCGTGCACCCGGTCGCCGGCCAGCCGGTAGTGCGCTACCAGGTCCCGCACGTCGCGGTCCTTGGGCGGGCTTTCACCCCGCTCCAGACGGCTGAGCTTGGAGACCGAGCCGCGGATGACCGGGGCCACGTCCCGCAGAGCGAGATTGCGCTCCTTGCGGGCCTGGCGCAGCGCCTCCCCCAGCAGGCGGGCCGCCACCTCCGGCCTGGCGTTCTGCCCGGTGCTCCCGGGCACCGGTGCCGCGGCGGCCTCATGCAACCCGGAACCGGAACCGTCGGACATGCCAGCCCCCCTGCGAAACGGCCTTGGATCCGCGCCAGTTTCGCAGACTCGCATACTGCGTGTCCGACGGTTGCGGTCGGCCCGTCAGCCGGTCAGGTGGTCGAACTCGCCGGCCTTGGCCCCGGCCAGGAACGCGGTGATCTCCGCCGGGGAGTACACCAGTGCCGGACCATGGGGGTCACGGGAGTTGCGCAGGGCCACTCCCCCGCCGGGCAAGGCCGCCACTTCAACACAGTTGCCGCCCGTAGCGTTGCTGTGACTGCTCTTGATCCACAGCGCTCCGCTGATGTTCTGCGCCGGAAGCCCGTTGCGGTACTGCACAGCCGTCACCTTCTCTGGTCGCTCGACGATGCCCCACCGAACGAGTCCCTCGAGGGCTCCGCACACGGACCTCTGCATTGCTTCGCGGGACATGGGATCCCATATGCAATTGCACGGAGGGTGGGTTGCCAGGATCGTAGCCGCCTCAGCGGCGACGCGGTGTCCCCCGAAAGAGGCACACGGTGAACAGATATCACCGCGCCGACCAGGCGTGATGCGACTGAAGGCATGCCAGGGCAACGACCGCGCCCTGCGCCTGTACATGAGCAGGCGCGGGCTGTTCGTTCAGGCAGGGCCGAGCACTCAGGCAGCAGAAGACGTACCGATGTTCGATGAACACGCTGACTTTCGGGTCTCTGCGGCGCGATGAGGCTCCCGCAGCGCGCTGGCGCTTGAGTGCGTGTCCAGTTGAGCGTTCTCAGGCATGCGGCAACGCTAGCGGCCGGCACTGACAACGGCTCTGACGTGCGGCTGCACTCGTACGGGCCGACTGCGCCGGCTCCACTCGATGTAGACCTCCACCGGATGCTGGGCGGCCACCCGTCCTAGGTCAAGATCACCCGCTGAGAGGGAGGCTCGCACATGAGACTCCTGGTCGAACAGTATGGGAGCCCTCCATGGCCTTCGCTTCATCGAGGCAGAGGATGCCGACGCCTACCTCGACGACGCAGCCGCCATGGGCTTCGCACGCCAGCTGGTAGTGGCCGGGAACGGCTACCATCAGTAGCTCTACAGCTTTCAGGCGAACACTCCGGCCAGGTCGGCATCCGTATCCGGGAGACCCTCCCTCCGCTCCGGGCGAGGTCGAAGGCCGCCTCTTAATCACCCTCTCAGTCCGAGACCGGAACCCTGGTCGTCAATCAGCTCGGCCTTGGCCCCGCAGAGAGACGGACTTGCCCCGCCCAGGTGTGCGTCGGGGAGCTGCCTGATGGACCTGCCGCCAGGCCATGGGCAGCCTTCGCGAAGCGGCACTGCGAGATCTGGCCGCGTCTGGACGGCGGCCCCCCTGTCGGACAGCTGGCGGCACACCGCACACACCGAGCGCTACGTCCTCGACCTGGCATGGGAAGACAACCGTCCCCACGGGACATCGAGGACGACCGATAGTTCCAAGAACGGAGTTGCCGACGTTGCGGCATCCAAATCCGTCCGCGGCAGCCCTATGCACAGCAGGCCCCAGGAGATCATTCCCGCGCCGGGCGCCGGCGCACTTCGCAGGGCACAGGCGCTTCTGCCACGCCGAGTACACCGTGGCCAGGGCCTGCTACGGCCGTCGCTCGAGCAGCTGCGGGCACTCATGGAGGAAGCAGCTCCATTCATTCAGTGATCAGCTGCGGCTGGATCGAGGCTGGAGCCGGTATGACATTTCCACTCACACGGGCGGCGCACTCGGCAAATGGCTGATCGCGCCCCGGCGTTGGCCGCTATCAACGGTCCATGGTCATCTCTGTGCTGCGCGGCCTGGCCGCCGCGTCCCTCGCCCTTCTGTCCGTCGCCGCTTCCACGCCGGTCCACGCGGCGGAGACGCTGCCGCTCGCTGAAGCGGTCAGCCGCCTGCCGGTCGCGGCCGAGTCCCGTGAGGGCTACGACCGTGACGCCTTCCGCCACTGGAACACCGGCGACGATCCGGCCGACGGCTGCTCCACCCGCAACGAGGTCCTGCTCGACGAGGCCGTCGAGCCGCCTACGGTCGGGCCCCGGTGCCGGCTGTCGGGGGGACAATGGTGGTCCTACTACGACCAGGTGTGGGTGACCTCGGCCTCCGGACTCGACATCGACCACATGGTGCCCCTGGCGGAGAGCTGGGACAGCGGCGCCTCCGCATGGACATCCGAGCGGCGTGAGGCGTACGCCAACGACCAGGGCTCGGCCACCAGTCTGGTTGCGGTCACGGCCCGCTCGAACCGGTCCAAGGCCGACCAGGACCCGGCCCAGTGGCTGCCGCCGGCCACCGAGGTGCACTGCCGGTACATCGCCGAGTGGGTGGGCACAAAGCTGCGCTGGAACCTGAGCGCGGACGAGACCGAGGTGGCAGCCCTGCAGGAGGCTGCGATCGGCTGCCCGGAGCAGAGCGTGGCCTACGAGCCCGTCGCATAGTTCCCAGCTCGCCGCAGGGCGGGCGGTGATACGCAAGCGGATCGGCCGCCGGGCGTGTGCCCGGCGGCCGCTTTTCCCGTGGGGGGCCGATTCAGCCGTGGTAGGTGATGTAGCCGTTGCGGTCCTTGTCGTTGGCCTTCTGGGTGTAGGCGTGGACGTCGGCGCGGGCCCCGGTGGGCTTGTAGAAGTAGATGGTGTCCTTGTCGTTGTTCCAGATGAAGTTGCAGTTCTGGCGGTAGACGACGTTCTTGGCGTCCGAGTCGGTGCCGCGGCCCCCGCGCAGGCTCACCTGGTCGCCGGGATGCAGCGTGTGGCTGTTCTTGAAGGTGAAGGAGTTGCCGGCGGCGTCCTTGACCTTGTAGCCCTTCAGGTTCACGGTCGCCGTCTTCGAGTAGTTCTTGATCGTCAGGTACTCGGCAGCGGTGTTGCCGCCAGAGCACTTGTTGGAGTCCCGGCCCGGGGCGTCGTACTGCACGCCCTTGATCTTCAGGGCCGAGGAATACTCGGCGGCCTGCGCCGGAACGGCCATGGCCAGGCCGAGAGCGGTGATGGCCGCCGTGGTCGCGGCAGCGGTCAGAGTGCGCCTGATGCGCATGAGGAATCCCCCCTTCAGTGGTGCGAATGGAGCGCCCGGAGCCTACCGGACGTGATCAGGTAGTGGAGGTCGAGTGGAGAAAACGTGACTACTCATTGCCCGGACGAGGCGGATTCCTCCTGCGACGCGTCCCCGGATAAACGGCGATGCACGACGTATCCCGCTCGTAAACTGATGCGGCCGATCCGGCCCAGGCACGCTCGTGAGGGTGAATACAGACAGCATCCAGAACCGCCGTGTTGAGCGAGGCGTCGTCCCGGGCATGGAAGCGATCAACGAAGTACACGTGTCCGAACCCGGGCTGATCGTGGTCGATGTCGCCGCAGCCGACGACGCGACTGCATTCGCCTTTCACACGGCCCTGGCCTCCCGATGGGCCACAACATCCGTGGAATGCACAACTCGCGAGGCCGGGCAGCCGGGTGTGCGACTGCGTTGTTACCTCGACCTGCGCCAGTCGCCCCTCGATCCGCCCTGAAGCCGCCCACAGCTGCTATTGAGGCGGCTACGGCGTGACCGCGGTGATTGGCGCCGGGTCCTCACCACCGACCACACATCTCACTCTCTGGCTGCGCCCTGGGCATACCTCAACTTGTCCCGCAGCAGCTGTGGGCTGCCCTGACCCCACCGATGCCCGCTTGCAACCACATACTGCCCAGTGGAGCCGAGAGAACGAGATATTCCACCAGGGACGCCGCCCTGGCGCCGGCGGTGGAGTCTCGGGTTGAACCACAGGCCTCTGAGCGTCCAAACGACCTTCACGACAGTTGGGCGGACGAGCCTGACGCCGAGGATGTCCATCGACGACCGAGAGCACCGCCGATGCGGGCGCGGTACCGCCAGCTGGCACAAGGCCGTCGGGTAGACCGTCCATGGCGTCCAGTGCCCCGCGCTGACGCCCGCGGATTCGGCTATGCCCTTTCGTACCTTGAGCACATGGTGAGAACACAACCTGGCGCGGCCGACAGCCACTTGATCCGGATCGTCGCCGTGTCCGGACTGAAGCTGAGCCCGTACCAGCTGGAGCGATGGCGTACGGCCGGGCTGGTACCCCGGCGTTCAGAGACGCAGGTGACGATCGGTGGACGCACGGTTCACGCGCCGCAGACAGTCGCTCTCGTTGCGGGCCTTCTGGTTTGCGCTCCGCGGTGCCGGAGCAATGATGATCTGGCACTGCTGGCGTGGTTCAACCAGGTCCCGGTGCCCTTGGATCCTGTACGTGCAGCCCTGCTCAAGGCCTACTTTCCTTACTACAGCAAGGCCCGTGAGAGGGAGAACGAGGCATTGCAACGGATCCCGGCCGAGCACCGCGGGCAGGAGGGGCCGTGGTACGACTGGGCAGAGGCGGCAGCCTCCGTGGACATGGACAACAGATCGGCTGTCCAGCAGATGAGGGCCAATCTCCGGCGCCGCCGGGATCTGGTGACTGCATCACGCACCGAGCTCGATGGGCGGGTCTGCGGCGTGCTCACCTGGCTGAATGCGCCGGCCCTGCCGACGCACGACGGCGTGTTCATGGCCGACTTGCGGTCGGCCATGGCCTTCGACGGACCACCCGAGCAGTCGCGTGCAGCGTGGCTGCTCGCCGCGCACTACCACAGCGAACAGCTCGCGGACCGCGGCGAGACATCGGGGGCAGAGCGGCTTAGCACCTTCCTGGCCGTGACCGACAAGGAACTGGGCTTCCTGCGGGAGCAGGTGTGTGAGTCTTTGGACGCTGTGGGACGCATGGCGTCGGAGGGACGCCTTCGCCATGTCGAGGTGGAATCCGCCGGGATGGCTCGCATGGCGGGCCGCATGCTCGTGGAATGGACGACCGCGCGCCGGGCTCACCCGCCGGGATCACGCCCTGCCCAGGTGCTTGTGGACAGTCTGCGCAGCCTGTGGTCCCTGTGCTCGACCGATTCCGTCGGGGAGGGCCGCGGAGCGTTTGAGCGCCGGACCCGGTCCGGCTGTGAGGGGGGGGCCGGCACCCTAAAGGAGGCGGCAGACCTCTCCGATACGGAGCGCCCGGATGGTGGCCGATGACGGCGGGCCTCTACCCGTCCGTCTGCAGGTCCAGGACCTTACGGACGGCGACAGCGAAAGCCGAGATGAGCGTGTCGAGCCAGTTCTGCTGTTCAACCAGGTCTTCCCGCAGGCTGCTTACGTCGAGACCGTTGCCGCGTGCCTCAAGGATGTCCATAAGAACCATTGCTATTTCGCACGATGCGTCCCGCAGTTCCTCGGCTGCCGCGACCACCTAGTCTGGTCCTTCCACCATGACCATGGGCAGGGCGCGTAGTACTACGTCCACGGCTTGCCACAGCGGGAGGAAGAAGGAGGGTTCTCGGTCCAGGACCTGAACGAGGCATTCGATTTTCAGCCAACCTGATATTGCCTGATGTCGGCACCCGTCGTTCGTGAGTGCCAACCGTAATGATGTGGGGCCTCAAGGCTGAGCACTCTTCGGCTGCCCTCGAAGAGCAACCCGCACAGCGGACCCAAGTGAGGAACAGGACGATGCTGGAGGGTGCGCTGGTAGCGGGCGAATGTATCGCCCGAGCTGCCATGTGCAACAAGTAGATGTAATCCACACCTCAACAGGACGATGTCAACTCGCTGCATCATCAGGGAGCGGCCCCCCGCTCACGACGGAGGGCCGCTGATCGATGACCGTCCCGATCGAGGAGGAATCATCAACATCGAGCCTACGCGGCGAGAATCCGCTCAGCCGCCTGCAGCCAGCGCGACGAACCGCATCAGCCTCCCAGGTCCTCTCACAGTCGCAGGTGGTGGCGGAATCATGGCGCTCCTGACAGGCGCAAGCAGTGGCCTGGTCCCCGCCCTCACCATCGAAATCCTCATCCTCGTCCTGCTTCTCTTGGTCGCCGTGCCAGCCGTCTGGTCCCGCAACCCCGAACGGCGCGCGGCCTCGAAGGAGGTGCTTAGCAGCCTGCTTGGTCGATGACCTGGAACTCTCGCCAGCTGGGCCCGCTGCGCTCACTGGGCAGGTGTCACTGCCACACCGTCAGCACACCTCGCCCATGGGGAGGGAACCGCGAATGAGTGCCGCTGCTAGATGCCTAGTCACAGCACTGTGCCTAGCGCCGCGGCCTCTAGAGGGTCTAGGCCTCGTTTGGATCAGCGGGCGGACCAGAGGAAGATACCCGCAATATGAGGTCCGGCGAGGTAGATGGTGGCGGTCTCCTCGTAGCGGGTGGCGATGCCGCGCCACTGCTTCAGGCGGTTGATGCACCGCTCAACGGCGTTGCGTTGCTTGTATGCCTCGCGGTCGAAGGCCGGCGGTCTGCCGCCGGCCTGTCCGCGCTGTCGCCGGTTGGCCTGCTGGTCGGCCCGTTCCAGTATCACCGTGCGGATGCCGCGCCTGCGCAGGTGGTCGCGGATCGCGCGGGAGGAGTACGCCTTGCCGGCCAGGAGCAGGCCCGGCCTGGTGCGGGGCCGTCCAAAAGGGCGGGGAACGCCGCAGGCGGGCCGTGACGTCCGTGAAGGCGGGTGCGTCGCCGGCCTGGCCGGCGGTGAGGACGAACGCCAGCGGCCGGCACCGGCCGTCGGCCGCGAGGTGGATCTTCGTGGTCAGTCCGCCGCGAGACCGGCCGATGGCGTGATCGTTCGGCTCGTCGGCTGGCGCCCCTTCTTGCGGGCCCCGGCCGCGTGCTGGTGAGCGCGCACGATGGTGGAGTCCACGGACACGGCCCAGCTGACGTCTTCATTCGCGTCGGCCTTGGCCACCAGGGCGGTGAACACCCGCTCCCACGTGCCGTCGACGGCCCACATCCGCAGCCGGTTGTAGACGCCCCGCCAGTTGCCGTACTTCTCTGGCAGGTGCACCCTCTGGGTACCGGTCTGGAACTTGAAGGCGATCGCGTCGATCACCTCCCGATGGTCCCGCCAGCGGCCACCCCGCTTCGGCGTCCGGTCCGGGAGCAACGGCTCGATCCGCGCCCACTGCGCATCAGTCAACGGCACACCCGGACCAACGACCGGCTGATCCAAACCAAATGGCTTAGCCGGACTCCAAGCCGCGCACGGAGGAGGCCAGCGAGGGCTGTGCCGGTGACCGGACTCGCCCACCGGCACACCGGCGAAGGGCGCCGACCACGAAGGGCATGCATGTCAGGGTGCGCTCCGGCGCCCGTCCTGGAGGCCTGTCGGCGAAGTTCACCCCATGGTGCGGCGACAATACGAACGTGAGTTCGGGATTGGAACGTGAGCGTCCTCTTCCGGGTTGTTCACAGCGCCTGCGCGGCGCGGCCCGGTCAGGAAGCAGGTCGCGCCTGGCAGCCTCCGGCCCATGTGCTCCAGCATTGATGTCGCCGTGCGGGCCGACGGTGCGCTCTATACCTCCCCGGCGCTACGGGTCTTGTGGAATGTGCGTTCGTGCGAGGTCGCAACGATCGTGTGCCCGACCTGCGGGGCGGCCAGGCGCGCCCCGTGCCGCACTCTGCGGGACCGTCCCACGGCCGCCCTGCATCGCGGCCGCACCGTCCGCTATGTGAAGATGCGCTTCGCCCTCGACCTGGCCGAGCCGCACGAGCGGCCTGTCCGCTACCGGGCCGGTCCCGTGCTCTCCGGAGTGGGTCTCAAGGCCACCCGTGTGCCGCACCAGCAGCCGTGGCGGCTCCCCCTGCATGAGCTGGCGGATCTGGTCAACGTGAGCTTCTTTGACCTGGCAAAGGTGGTCACGGCGCACGCGTGCGGGCTTCAGCGCACCGGTCTGGACGAGTTGCTCTTCGGTCCGGACCGCATCGAGCAGAGTATCGATGCCCTTACCTACGCGATGCACGACCGGCAGATCCGGCGCGAGGTCTGCGTCCTGTCCGGCAGGCGTCGCGAGGAAGTGGAGGATCTGGCCGTGCAGGAGCGGGCCGTGCGGGACAGGCTGCGTGATGCGGAGCGGCGCCTCAAGGGGCAGCGTGTCGCGGAGCTGACCGCCGCGGGGGTCCTTCCTTTCCCCGCGGCGACCGACGACTCCCGGCGTCTGGCGCGGGCGTGGCTGGGCCGGTATCTCCCGGACGAGAAGGAGGCGCTGGTGCGCCGACTCGCTGCGGACGCGGGGGTCGCGCCCTCGGCCGCCGTCCATATCCGCTCCATCCCGGAGAAGATCACACGCTGCATCGACAACGGATGGCTCATCGCCCCTCTCACCGGCGCGGTGCGCGAGCTGATCGAGCTCGACGGGCTGGCCTTCCGGCGGCGTCTCATCGCCGACGCCGCACAGCAGGACGCCCGCGACGACGCACTGTGCCACCCTCTGGTGCTCAACCGGTGGCGCGACCAGCTCACCGAGGCCCTCGCCGAGACCGCCCCGAGCGCGGCCAACCCCCACACCAAGCACCTGCACGACCTCACGCTCACGAGCCCGCCGCGAAGCGCCACACAACTCGGACAACTCCACGACCGGCGACGCCTGTTCGCCGCACTGCTGCAACGCCGCTCCGAGTCCGTCCGGCTGATCACCGCGCTCAACGACGGCATGTCCATGGCCGAGCACCAGGATCCCAGCTACGAGCTGCTGAAGAAGGCCGGGGACCAGGCCTACGACGAACTTGTCCGCCGCCACCCCGACCTCTACCGGCACATCCGCGCACACCTGGCCCGGTACGAGACGCGCTACGGACGCCTGCAACTCACCGAGCCGCGATCCCATCTGCGCGCCCGGATCTACGACGAGCTCGACCGCATGCGCCCAGCGCGTCTGGCCGCGCCCGCGCGCCGCTGACACCCTGCGGAGCCAGCCTACCCAGTGGCTGAGCACTCCGTCTCACTGGCAAGCTGGGGGCCGTGCTGCGGGGAGGGATTGGAACTCAGGTACCTCTTGTGTGCTGGTGCGTCACATGGTCGGCGCCTACATCCCGTTCTGCCCTGCGCCCCACGAACTCGCCTCACTTGTCCCGATTGCTGGGCTGGGAAGCAGCGTGAGCATCGGCACGGCCTCAAGTTGTCCTAATCCGGGCCCGCTTTTTCATCGGCTGCCTCGCACTTGTCTATCCGGTCCTTGACCTGTTGCTCGCTGGCCAGCCTCGCGGGGATCCTTGTGTCCTTGGTGAGGTGCGCCTTGAGGAGCTGGCCGACGACCAGACCGCGGGCGGAAGTAAGGTCGGCGGGAGCGAGGTCGGCATCCGTGAGGTCGGCGTGGGCCAGGTTGGAGCCGCCGAGTCGGGCACCGGTGAGGTCTGCTTCCGCGAGAGTCGCGCCGACGAGGTCGGCGTCCGTTAGGTCTGCGCCTTCCAGGTTCGCTCCTCTCAATACGGCGTGCTCAAGCTGCGTATGCCTCAGAACGGCCTTCATGAGGAGCGCACCCGTCAGGTCGGCGCCGGTCATGGACGCGTAGCCGAAGTCGACTTGGGCGACGTCCGCCCCTACCAGGACGGCGTCTGTGAGAACAGCGTTCGTGAATTTGGTGCCCACGACACTCGCTCCGGTGAAGTCGGCCGTCGGGGCGATCACGTTGGACAGGTCTCCATCCCAGAAAACAGCTCCGTTCAGCGTGGTCGCTGCCAGGTGGGCGCCGGTGAGCACGGCGTCGTCCAGTCGGGCGCCCGTGAGCTCGGCCTGCCGCAGGTTCGCGTCGCTCAGGTCGGCGTCGCGGATCATGGCCCCGGTGAGACGGGCCCCACGCAGGTCAGTCACAAGATGGCCGCGCCCCGTCGGCTGGCGCCCGAGGACGGTCAGGGCCGCCAGGACGTCAGGGACCAGGACCTCAACCGATTCCGCAGGCTCCCGGTCTGCGGCTCTTGCGCTTCCCCTGCCGGTCTGCTGCCACTGCGTGCCAACGTGCGCACGAAGGCCGAGAGCACCTCGACGACTGCCCTGTGGTCCCTCTCGCTGTCGTTCATGATCCGCTTGAGACTGTAGATGCCACCGAGCCTCTCGTGGAGGTTGCCGGACCCGAGCAGCTTGATCGCTTCGACGTACCGCTCGGTGACCTGCCCCTCACGCGTCAGTGTCGCCTGCTCCCGGTCCTTCTCGCGCACATGGGCGAACTGCTCCTGGCTGTGCTCGTACAGCTTCTCGGCATGCCGGTGGGTGCGATGGGTGTAGTAAAGCCCGAGCGCGGCGACCGCCCCGGCCCCAAGCGCGACGAGCATGGGCCGGAAGCCGGTGATGATGACGCCGTCGGCGGGCTGGAGATCCTCCTTTCGGAGGTGAGGGCCGTCGGCCCACCACGGTCCGCGCCACATGAGAAGGGCATAGGCGAGCGCTGCGACCACGCCCACTACGGCGAGGCCCAAGCGTCGGGTCTGCGGCTTCATGCAGTGAATGATGGCCGAGGACGCAACCCCGCACTCGTGAACACGAATCTTCTGAGGCGGCGTTGAGCATCACGTCGATGCACCCGGGCTGCGGGGGACCTCTCGGAGCAATCCCGCCTGTCGGTCTAAAACTGACGATCATCGTTGACACCTGGGTCTCCGATCACTACGGAGATCCACATGCCGAAGCCCATCCCCACCACCCCGCCGCTTGACCGTGAGGCCAAGCGGCGCCTGGCCGTCATACGCGACGTCGAAGAAGTCACCGGGAACGTCGCGATCTCCTGCCGCTACTTCGGAATCAGCCGGCAGGCGTACTACACCTGGTACCGCCGCTACCAGGATGAGGGCGTCGACGGCCTGCGCACGCGCTCCAAGGCTCCGAAGACCTCTCCTAACGCGACCCACGTCGAGGTGGTCGGGAAGATCATCTACCTGCGGCAGAACTACCACTTCGGGCCCGAGAAGATCGCCATGTACCTCAAGCGGTACCACGACGTCACCATCAGCAAGTCCGGCGTCTGGCGCATCCTCAACCGCCTCGACATGGGCCGCCTGCCGACCTCCCACCGCTACAAGCGCCACGACCGCAGATGGAAGCGGTACGAGAAGCAGCTGCCCGGCCACCGCGTGCAGATCGACGTGAAGTTCATCGAGCCGCTCGCCTCGATGCCCCAGGGGCGCCGCGGCGGCCGCAACAAGTATTACCAGTTCAACGCCATCGACGACTGCACCCGCCTGCGCGTCCTGCGCATCTTCCCGACGCTGAACCAGAACACAGCCATCCAGTTCCTCGACTACGTCCTCCAACGCCTACCGTTCCAGGTCGAGGTCATCCAGACCGACAACGGCGCCGAGTTCCAGTCCGCCTTCCACTGGCACGTCCTCGACAAGGGCATCGCCCACACCTACATCAAGCCCCGCACACCGCGGCTGAACGGCAAGGTCGAACGATCCCACCGCATTGACGCCGAGGAGTTCTACCGGCTCCTCGACGGCGTCGTCATCGACGACGCCGAGGTCTTCAGCGACAAACTGCGCGAGTGGGAGGACTACTACAACTACCATCGCCCCCACGGCGGCCTGGGCGGCCAGACGCCCTACGAACGCCTCAAGCAGAAAACCACGGCCCAGGCGTAATCGGTGATCGTCAGTGGCACACCGACACTCCTTCACTGAGCACATTCACCTTGCCACCGCAACCCCGCGAGTGACACTACTTCTCACGAACAACTTCCCAGCTAACCAGCCGGTGACATCCACTCAGACGGACAACTGACAACCCACAAACACCGTCAGAGCCATCCTTGCGAAAACCATTGGTGCCCGGCTTGCTCCGCTGATGAGCTGACGTCCTACCGTGAGTCTGCCGCGTGACGGAGGTAGTGATTGTGACAGGCTATGACGTGCTTGCCGAGGTGTACGAATGGCTCATCTCGGATGCAAAGTTGCCTCCAGCCGAGTTCGCTGCGTCGTTCGACGACGTCCTCGATCTCCTGCCGTCGAACGCTCACGTCCTCGACTGTTCGTGCGGAACCGGACAGTTGGCGGTTGGTCTCGCCGGTCGTGGCATGCAGGTGGTCGCAACTGACGCCAGCGAGGCGATGGTTCGTCGGACTGCAGAGTTGTCCAAGGAGTTCGGGGCATCCGTCCGGGCCGTACGGGCGAACTGGGAAGAGTTGCCCGACCATTTCCAGGACAACACATTCGACATGGTGTTCTGCGTTGGCAACTCGCTTCACCATGCCGCGGGCGCGACAGGTAGGGGTGCTGCTCTGGAGTCGATGTCACGGCTTCTGCGCCCCGGCGGGCGCTTGGTACTCACATCCCGCACTTGGGAACTCGTGAGGGCCAGAGGTTCCCGGCTGGAGATCAGTGACCGACTCGTCCGCCGGAACGGTCGCGATGCCGTCGTGGTCTACCGCTG
Organism: Streptomyces sp. BB1-1-1; assembly: GCF_031597775.1. Classification (NCBI taxonomy): domain Bacteria; kingdom Bacillati; phylum Actinomycetota; class Actinomycetes; order Kitasatosporales; family Streptomycetaceae; genus Streptomyces; species Streptomyces sp. BB1-1-1. Next base: position 168,679 of record NZ_CP134203.1, read on the forward strand.
GGAGATTGCGCCGCATTGGGAGGAGGAGCACCACATCGAGATTGCGATCGCGCAAGTTGATGCGACCGGGTTGGTTCTTGTCCGCTCGGAACTGCTGTCCTGCTGGCCCTACCGGAACGAGGAACTCGAAGCCGAGCTGCACCGGGTCGGACTCCAAACGGAACTGAGCACGTTCGATCTTGAGGCCGAGAACTACATGGTGGTCGCGAGCAAGGTATAAACACCGGACTCTCAGTCCCTGGCCGGACCGCGCGGTTGCTCGCAGGACGCTTGCGCCCTCTCCTCGGTTCGGGTTCAAGTGGTCAACGCAACGCCTCGGACGAGGAGTGCTCGTCGATCAGACGGCGGTAGATCCGGGGTGACGGTGTGGCGCTGTTTCCTGGTCGCGTCCAGATCAATGAGCAGGATCTCGTCGATCAGCAGCGTGAACGGATCCAGCTTCGACGGCCGCGCCGAAGCGGTTGTCGTGCGTGACCACCGCGCCTGCCGGAATCTCGACCACCCGCAAACCCGGCCGGTCGGCCTCACCGTCCCCGAGTACCTGAAAACCCGCGCGAACGAGGGCAGACGTCACCTGTCGCACGAGTTCAACAGGCAAGTACACCACGATCCGCGCATACCCGCGACCGATCCGATCATGCCAGGTCTGCGAGGACGGCCCCCAGGATGTCGCGCGCCCGGCCGGGAGAAGAGGTCGGCCACTCCGGCCGGGCACGGCTCGGCCAGGCAGGGCAGTCGGGCCGGTACAGGTCAGCGTCGGCCAGTGGCTCCAAGGTTCGCTCACCACCTCGCCACGGCGTCAGCGTCGCACCACTGGCACAGTGAGCTGCGGGCCCCGGCTTGGTATCGGTGGGTCGGCCGCTGGCGTTTGCGGCAGCACCCGACCTGGTCGCCGGGACAGGTACGCGTCGAGGTATCAGGCTCGGCCGCTCACCGGGAACACGGCAGTCGTTTTGACCCGGCCGACTACCGTGAGCGTCACGCGGCCGAGTGCGGGATCAACCGCCTCAAGAAGCACCGCGCTGTCGCCACCCGATTCGACAAGCCGGCGGTCCGCTAAGTGGCGACCGGCCTCGTCGCGGCTATCAACGAGCGTCTGTGAGCGCCGTCTTCGCGATTGACCCGGTGGCCTTCACCATTTCTCCGCTTCGAATGCCTGGGCGATGGCCAGGCTGTCCTCGTAGACATGGTGCCGGGTGACGAGGCCGTCTTCGACGGTGAGGTGCAGAGCGAACCGCGCCTGGTAGGCGCGTCCAGTGGGCCGGGCGGTCTGACGGATCTCGCCCAGCACGACCGCGTCGCTTCCGTCGATGAGGATACGCTCGACCTCAGTCGCCACATACTCCGGCACGTGGTACTCGGCAAGCTCGCGACAGTGGGCGGCCGCGTCGGCCCGGGTGGACCGGTGACGGATCCACGGCGTGGCAGTACGGCCATGCTCGGCCTCTGGCCAGTCCAGCTTCCAATCGCCCTGTTCGGCATACAGCTCGGCGATGCGCTCGGGGTCGCCCTCGCCAATTCTACGCAACAACTCCTCAACCACAGTGCGCGTGTTCGTAGGCTGGGCTATGGACATGGCCGACCTCTCCGTCCCGGTCCGCATCCTCCGACGCGGAGAGATCACCAACCCTGCCAGCGTGGGCACGCCTAGACGATTACCTCGGAAGTAAGGCGAGCGGATCGGCAAGATCCACTTTCGATACAGTCCTGCACCCGCTTTGAAGAATAGATATTCGGACCCTGCACTGTTCACATGTGGACGGCACAGAGTCATGGACCTCATACCACCTGGAGCGGCACCCCGCCCGCGGTCGCCGGAGCACGAACGGTAGCCGACACCCATCGCCAACGGTGTCCGGTTCATGGTCAGCGGACTGTTCATCAACGCCGCACGGCAGCTCCCGCCCCCAGACTCCTGGAGGTAGAGGTTCTGGAAACGCGGCCGCATGGCGGGAATCACCATCTGGGACAGCTTCCGCGCCATCTCCCTGCCCCGGTCGGCAGCCCCGCGAGCGTCCTAGCGAACGGACTGGATGAGCCGGTGTTGGATGGTGGTGGGCGGTGCGTCCGAACACGGCCGGTCGGCAGGTTCGTGTATGCCCGGCGCGCTCAAGCTGATCAGTTTGTTTGGGTGCGTAGTTGCTCGTTGATGCGCTGGGCTTCTTCGAGTTGGTCTTCGAGGACGATGATCCGGCAGGCGGCTTCGACGGCGGTGCCGGCGTCGACGAGTTCGCGGGCGCGGGCGGCGATGCGTAGTTGGTAGCGGGAGTAGCGGCGGTGGCCGCCTTCGGAGCGCAGTGGGGTGATGAGGCGGTGTTCGCCGAGGGCGCGGAGGAAGGCGGGGGTGGTGCCGAGCATGTCGGCGGCTCGGCCCATGGTGTAGGCGGGGTAGTCGTCGTCATCGAGAGGGGTGGCGGGGCGGGTACTGCGAGGGGGCATAGACCTCTTCTTCCGTGGACGCGTCGGGGGGCCCGGGCGCCGACTGGCGCCCGGGCCCCGAGCTTTCAACACCATCTGCCGGCTGACGTCAGCCGGTTTTCTTTGTCCGCTGCGGTCCGCCTGGGAGGGCGGGGCTGCGGGGATCGCGGATGCGTGACCGGGGACCACCTTCCAATCCGGGGCCTGCGGTACCCGGGCGGTCTTGCCTGGCCCGGGCGATCCTGATGGCGTTCGGCTCCTTACCTGTTTCGGTTGATCCGTCTGTACTGCTGGGTTGCGCGGTACTGCTGTGCGGCCCCTGGGGCCGCTCGGCCCGGCAGCCAGTGGAGGAACCCGCCACTTCCGGCTCCGCCACTCCGCTGCCGTGCCATCTCCTTTGACCTGCCGCGCGGCAGTTCGTCTCTGCCGCGCCCGTCGACTTCTGGGCTACGACGAAAACGTTAGCCGGAGGCGACGCCAATGTCTACAGCGGACACAACAGGTTTACTCCATCCGTGGCCCCGGGGATTCTGTCTCTTTTGCACTCGGAAGGAGTACCTGCCTGGTTGAAGACCGATCGCGGGGGCACAAGCCCGACTCAGCAGTGCAACCGACCAGACGGGGTGCTTTGCGCATGAGCGAGACGGAAACAACCCATACCGCGTCCGCTGCGAGGCCCGTGGTGGTGGAGGACGACAGCCCTGCCGGTGTCCCCCGCGCCCGCGAGGTGGCCCGCACCTTCGCCGACAACCTCGAACCGGCCCCGGCGGCCGAGACAGCGGAAACTCTCGCCCTGGTGGTGTCCGAACTGGCCACCAACGCACTCCGGCACGGCGGCGGCCGCTACCGAATGCGCCTGCACGCCGACCAGGACACGCTGCACGTCGCCATGAGCGACCCCAACCCCACGCCCCCGCGAGAACGGACTCCTGACCTCAACGGCGGCACCGGCGGCTTCGGCTGGCACATGGTCCGCCGCCTCACCAGCAGCATCGCCATCACCCACGGACCCGGGCTTGGCAAAACCATTCACGCAACCCTCCCACGGTGACCACCGCCGGCCGTCAACGCTCTGTGTCTGCCGTGCGGTTGCCCAGCCGACACCACTCCTGCGGGTGAGCCTGCGCGACAGACCACGGCGCAGGCGCCCCCGATGAGACTCTTACGCACGAGCGAACGCGCCATGGAACGCTGGGCAACGCATGCATGGGGCCGCCTGCTTCCCGCCAAGCCAGGACGGGGCGAAGTCGTGGACAGGCTCAAGAGGCAGTGCGACGACAAAGCCCTGCTCCTCGGCCGACAGCACATCGTGGCGCCCAACGCCTTCGTCGTCGAACTTCCCCCGGCAATCCACCGGCAGCTTGCCGAGAGCCCCTTGCCAGGGGCGCCCGTCCTCGTCCACCAGGTGTGCCGGCATGCCACCGAACAGGGATACACCTTCGCCGGTCCCGCCACGATCGACCTCCGGCCCGCTCCGGGTGACACACCCGCCCGGTTCCTCGTTCACAGCCGCATCAGTCCGGCGCGGAGCCGCCCATAACCCTGGGCGCACCGCTCCTGTGGGCACGGCCCGGCATCTGGAGCCGCTGGAACACCTGTCCCGCATCGTCGCCGCTACCGCCGCTGACTGCTGCGCGGGCCGGAGCGCGCTGGCCGGGGTGCAATTAAGCCCGCTTTACTGGTGAAGAGGCAGTGATCTGGTACTGCACTATTCGTGCGGGTGCAGACTGAGGTGGGCACCCAGGGGAGGCCGCAGTGAAGTGTCCAGACATGTCGCGCGGCGCGCGCCTGACTGCTCATCGGGCGGTCGCTGCGTTCCTCGCCTCGCACAGTGACCACGCTCTGCACGCGTTCCTGAAGACGGCACTGCCGGTCGGGTCTGGCATCGGCGGGAAGTCGGCCCTGGTGGAAGTCGCCGGCACTCCGGTCTTCGTGAAGCGCGTGCCCCTCACCGACTTGGAGAGGCAATTTGAGCACGCCGAGTCCACGGCGAACCTGTTCGATCTGCCGGTTTTCTGTCACTACGGCGTCGGTGCCATCGGAGGTCCGGGCTTCGGAGCCTGGCGTGAGCTCGCGGTGCACACCATGACGACGAACTGGGTGCTCGAGGCGGAGCATGAGGGCTTTCCCCTGATGTACCACTGGCGGGTACTGCCGGACTCAGCGCCACTTCCCGAAGAACTGGCCGACATCGAACGGGCCGTCGCCTACTGGGGCGACGCGCCGCAGGTGCGCAGGCGGATTCACGCCCTCCAGGAAGCCTCGGCGAGCGTCGCACTGTTCTTGGAGTACATCCCACAGAACCTGCACCAGTGGCTCGATGCGCAGATCGAAGCAGGAGACGAGAGCACTGACCGGGCCGCCACCATGGTGGAGTCGGCACTGGAGGCCGGGACCTCGTTCATGAACAGCCGCGGGCTCCTGCACTTCGACGCCCACTTCGAGAACATCCTGACCGATGGCCGGCGTCTCTACTTCGCGGACTACGGCCTTGCCGTCTCGTCCGACTTCGACCTGTCACCGGAAGAGATCGCCTTCTTCGACCAGCACCAGACCTACGACCGCCACTACACCGCTACATACCTGGTCAACTGGCTGGTCACCGCCCTCCACGGGTACTCGAAACAAAACCGGGACGGCCGCTACGCCCTGGTACGGGCCTACGCCGAAGGCCAACGCCCCGAGGGAGTACCAGAAGCGACCGCGGCCATCCTCGCCCGTAACGCTCCCGTCGCTGCAGTGATGTCGGACTTCATCCGCCGGTTTCAGGGTCAGAGTAGGCAGACTCCATACCCGCACTAAGCACGTTTCACTGGTGAAGACGCAGTGTTCCAACTCTGCGACATTCGGCTGCTCGTACCTCTCCGAGCTAGTGCTGTGACCGGGGCGCCTAGTGCCTCGTCAGAGAACGTTCGCCTAGATGTGACGCGCCGCCCCCGGTGTCGTCTGGGGTGACGTGGTCGCGGCATGCTGTTCGGGTGGCTGAACGAGTGCACGTCCGCGAGATTTATGACGACGAGGGCGCAAGACTGCTGCGGATCATCCGCAAGGGCTCGGGGCCGATGGTGACCTGGCGACGGGCTCAGATGGTGTTGCTGTCCGCGCAAGGGATGCCGGTGGCGAGAATCGCCGAGGTGTTGTTCACCAGCGCGGACCGGGGCCGCGACGTGATCCACAACTTCAACGCCGACGGCTTCGCCTTGCTCTACCCGAAGTACAAGGTCGGACGCCCGAGGACCTTCACGCTTCCCGAACGCCGCGAGATCAAGAAGATCGCGAAGTCCAAACCCACCGAGCACGACCTGCCGTTCTCGACCTGGAGCCTGGCCAAACTGGCAGACTTCCTGGTTGCCGAGGAGGTGGTCGACGACATCAGCCACGGGGGCCTGCTCATCTACTCCGCGAGGAAGGCGTCACCTTTCAACGCCTGAAGACCTGGAAGACCTCCCGCGACCCCGACTACGCGGCGAAGAAGGCCCGCGTCGAGCACCTCTACGCGATCGCCGACGCCGAGGTCATACCCGAGCCCGAGGAGCCGAAGTCGTGTTCCGCATGGACGAACTCGGGCCCCTCAACCTGATGTGCCCCACTCGGGCCGGCAGTGGGCCGAACAAGGCGGCAGGCACAAAAATCCCGACCGAGAGCCCCGTCGCAGGCGCCGGGCGACCTATAACCGCTACGACGGAGTGCGGCACCTCTTCGCCGCACTCGACCTGGCCAAGAACAAGCTCTACGGCCACATCAAGCCCGTCAAGAAGCGCACCCAGTTCCTGGAGTTCTGCCGCTACCTGCGCACCCTCTACCCACCCCAGGTCCGTATCGCGATCGTCTGCGACAGCTTCTCCCCGCACCTCACCACGAAGAGGTGCCAACGAGTCGGCACCTGGGCCGCGGAGGACAACGTCGAGATCGCCTACACCCCGACCCACAGTTCCTGGCTCAACCACATCGAGGCCCAGTTCACCGCCCTGCGCTACTTCACCCTCGATGGCACCGACCACACAAGCCACAAGGAACAGGGCAGCATGATCCGCCGCTACATCATCTGGCGAAACCGCCACGCCGACGACCGCCGCCTACGCGTGGCCGTCGACAAGGCAAACGTTGCCTGACGCGGCGCTAGCTCGTGTCCGGCCGATCACGACGGACCGGAGATGGCCGCTCTGTTGGTCGTGGAGCATTGTCAGAGGTGCGCTGTACGGTCCTGCCATGGCAGCCCAAATCGATCTGACACTTGATTGCGCGGATGCACAGCTCCTTGCTGCGTTCTGGAAGACGGCACTGGGTTACGTTGACGAGACCCCGCCCGCTCCCTTCAAGACACGCGAGGAGTGGCTTGCGCAGTTCGACCTCCCGGAGGATGACACTGAGGACGACGGTGCGTGGCTCTGCGACCCCGATGGCGTCGGCCCGCGCCTGTCCATCCTCAAAGTCCCGGAGCCCAAGACGGCAAAGAGCCGGCTCCACATCGACGTCCGGGTGCCTGGACACGGCAGCTCTGAGGAGCGGTGGGCGCGGATCAAGGCAGAGTCCGAGCGCATGGTGGAGGCGGGTGGGAAGGTCCTGCAGGAGTTCGACGGACACCACATCGTGATGTCCGACCCGGAGGGCAATGAGTTCTGCGTTGCCTCAGCGAAGCCATAGTCGCAGTGAGCCTTTTCCAACCTCAGGTTGAGGCGTGATGGAGGGCGACGATGGCCTTCAAGATGTCGGTGATCCGGTTGGTGCTTGCAGCATCTTTCCCCCCCGCCCCAGCCTGTCCACCAGGCTGATCCCGCATCAGCCGGAGTCGCCCCGGCGCCCGTCTTGCGGCCCCGAGCGTGCCGACTGCACAGTAGGAAGCGATCGTCTCGCGACAGGGGTTGAAGTCGGTACCCCAATCACGTCATGGAGCTTCTATGACACGTACTCTCCGCGACCCGGATCACGCGATCGAGCTGTCCTTACCACCTGGGGAACACCGCATCGTGACAACGGTGCAGGTTGGGAGCTGGATCGCCTTTTTCCTATGTGTTGGCCTAACCACGTACGCACTGGTCATTCGCAGCGACGTCGACCATCGGAGCCCTTCCGGTACAACACCTGGCGCAGAGCAGTCAGCGGCCTGCGAGATCTGCGGAGATGACGACCCGCAGGGACAAAAGAGGGCGGAGAAGAACAAGCCGCGATCGTTGTGCATGCGTCTCCTGATAAGCAGGTCAGCGTCACCGTCATCTGCCGCATGTGTCGGTACCGAGATAATCGCATCAGAGACCGGATTGGCGTACGCGATTTACTGGAGCGCATACCCGAGTGGCTGGACCATGCTCCGCGCGCACGACGTTCCGTGGAATCCGGCCACTACATAACCGGATACGACGACTACCAGATCATCGAGAGGGAAGCATTTACGGAGTATTTTGCAAGATCATTCGTCGCTGGTGGGTTCGGGGGTGAGGGGGCCTCCCCCTCTACACTTCACTCCTGATGCCTCCCGCGCATTGCCCAAGAAGTACGCAAATGCTGTGCAGCGCACCAAGTTTTCTACCAAAGATCAACTCGTAGGGTTCAGCCACGTGGGAGATGTCTATCTCCTGTCTGATGGCCGAGTGCTCATCGAATGGAGAAGTGACGGCAGCTTTGATTTCTCACGGTAACCACACAGCCGAGATTCAGCCCCGCACCCGAGAGCCGCAACAGTAAGCGTCTATCGACCTCAGTTTGAGCAGGTCAGGTGCAGGGTGAGGACAGCCTGAACGAGGCTGGTGAGCGGGTGGTGGAGCATCGGAGCTTGCGCAGGAGGCGCCAGGTCTTGAGGGTGGCCATGGCTTGCTCGACGAGCGCACGGATCTTCGCGTTGGCTCGGTCGACGGCCTGTTGACCTGCAGTCAGCGTCTCCCAGCGACCCCAGTAGGGCACGCGTACGGTGCCGCCGGCGCCTCGGTAAGCCTTATCGGCCCAGCACGCCACACCTGCTTCCTCCAGGGCGTCGATGATGCCGTGCTCACGGGCCGAGCGAACGTCGTGGACAGCGCCAGGCATTGCGGGTGAGGCCCACAGCAGTCGGCCTGCTGGATCGGCGATCACCTGCACGTTCATGCCGTGCTTCTTGTGTTTCCCGGAGTAGAAGGGCCGGTCGGCGGCGATCCTGTCGATCGGCAGCAGCGTGCCGTCCAGGAGCACGAACGCCTTGGTGGAGGCGGTCTTCATCGCTTCGGCGAGGATCGGTGCGAGGGCGGCCAGCACATCGATGGCCTCGGCGATGTACCGGTAGGCGATGGCGGTACCGACGCCGAAACCAGCGGCGAGCTCGGCGTAGGTAATGGTCGGAGCGCAGGTGCGCGAGAACGAGCAGGGCCTGGCGGCCCGCGCTCACGCGGCGCCATCGTGTTCCGCGTTCCTGACGGCGTGCCCGCAGGCGGGCGGACAGGTAACGCAGGGTCGAGGTGGACACATCGATGCCGGACGGGTAGACAAGCACGCGGAAGCTCCTGGTTGGACAGGCGATCTTGGTCGTGAACCCGTCTACCAGGAGCTTCTTCACGTCCAGACACCGCCCCTCCGTCCAACTACCCACCCACTCCGTCAGAAAAGGCTCGGTGATGTATGAAGCCGGGCCATGCTTTCACCCGTGGCGGCGGGCGCACAGGGTCTGACCCAGAGCCCGGCGTACCGGCAGGGGCATGCGGTCTTCGACCGTCGTGGCGACCAGTTGTCGGGCCATGGTGTGCAGTTAGATGTTGCGGTGCTGGGAGACGGTCACCAGCATTTCCCGCACCGGCCCGTCCGTGCGCACCCGCCGCTCGTCCTGCGGGGCACGGAGGTGAACTGCCTGCCGCGCACTCATGAGCTGTGAGATGGTCGGGTGCTGAGTGAGGTCCCAGCGTCCTGGTGCGTTGTCGGAACAGTCGATCAAGAAGTGAAGGACACCGCGAAATATGGCTGAGGTTGTGCTCTACCATCACGTCCAGGGCTTGACTGACGGCGTCCGGGCGTTCGCCGACGACCTGCGGCGGGCCGGCCACACCGTACACACTCCGGATCTGTTCGAGGGCCGCACCTTCGCCGGCCTTGAGGAGGGCATGGGGTTTGCGCGGGAATTCGGGTTCGACGCCCTCAGAGAACGTGGTGCGGCGGCGGCCGAGGACCTCGGTCCGGAACTGGTGTACGCCGGCTTCTCGTTCGGCGTGATGATCGCCCAGAAGCTCGCGCAGACGCGGCCCGGCGCACGTGGAGCACTGCTGATGCACTCCTGCATCCCCGTCACCGAGTACGGGGAGTCCTGGCCCGACAGTGTGCCGGTGCAGATCCACGGCAAGGAGGGCGACGAGTTCTTCGCCGAAGACCTGCCCGCGGCGCGCGAGCTGGCCAAGTCAGCATCGGCTGCAGAGCTGTTCATCTACCCCGGCGAACAACACCTGTTCACCGACTCCTCCCTCGATGCCTTCGACGCGGAGGCCTCCAAGCTGCTGCTGGAGCGCGTGCGGACGTTCCTCACCTCGATCTGACCCCGCCGCGAACCGGTGGCCGCTCTCGTGCCGTTTCTGTGTGAACCGCGCCGCAAGCGGGCGCCCGCAGCCTGGTCCGTCTCGTCGACGCCGGTCAGGCGCTTTGCCGCTTCTTGGCGGTCTCCGATTCGAAGGAGCCGTCGCGGTCGCGGGGCACGGTTATCTCCACCGGGCCGATGTCGGTCAGCACAGTCTTGGGCGTTTGCAGTTGCGGGGGTTGCCGCCGTTCTTGCCAGCCGCGTCGTGTCATAGCCGAGGTGGTTGGTGATCTCGCCTACCAGGGTGGACTCCAACAGCCGCTTGGTCAGCTGCTGCCGCAGCCCGCCCGCGCCGGTCAGTTGCAGGCCCTCCGCCTGGGCGCGGCCCACCGGCTCGTCGTCGATCAACTGGTCGTTCACGGCCTTTCGGCGACGTAGCGTTCGTGGGCTCCACGGCCTTTCGGCGACGTAGCGTTCGTGGGCTCCACGGCCTTCGACGCGGACACGTTCCTACTGGTCACCGATGCAGCTTCCTTGATCGGGAGTTACACCGGACGTCCGGCTCTTCCAAATAGGCGTTGATCGTTCCAGTGATCTGCCACGAGGAGGGGGCTGCTGCTGCCAGGCTGCTCACGTGTGATGTCACTGTTGATGAACTGCTGCCCCAGCTTGAGGGGTTACGGATCGAGCGTATGGATGCCAGCCCGGTGATGCTGAGAATCACCGCGTTCACCAGGGATGACGCGTCCCAGCCCTGCCCGGGGTGCGGGCAAGTGTCGGACTGGACGCACTCACGGTACGTGCGGCATGTCGCGGACGAGGCGGTCGGCGGACGGCCGGTGGTGATATCGATCTGCCGGTACGGCGACTGCACTGCGAGAACCCCGCCTGCCCCAGGGCGACGTTCGTCGAGCAGGTCGACGGGCTGACGGAGCGTTATCAGCGCCGGACCCGGCTCTGCGGCGGCTCGTCGAGGCGGTCGCGGTGGCGCTGGCGGGTTCGGCCGCGGCCCGGCTGCCGGCGGTGCTGCACCAGACCCTGTCCTGCGCGACGGCGCTGAACTGTCTGATGCGCATCGCGCTGCCGGACCGGCCGCCGCCCGTGGTGGCCGGGATCGACGAATTCGCTCTGCTCAAGGGGCACCGCTACGCAACGATCATCATCGATGCCGACAGCGGGCAGCGCGTCGACGTGCTGCCCGACCGGAAGGCGGCCACCGTGACCGCCTGGCTGCGCGGGCATCCCGGCGTCCGCGTGGTGTGCCGCGACGGCTCGGGGGCCTTCGCCCGGGCCACCACCGACGCCGACCCGACGATCGTGCAGGTCGGCGACCGCTGGCACCTCTGGCACGGCCTGGCCGAAACAGCCCTGAAAGAGATCGGCGCGCACGCCTCGTGCTGGAGCAAGCTCGGCCCGCCGCTGCGCGAGGGCAACCGCGCCGCCGCCATCCGGGAACGGTGGCAGCAGGTCCATGACCTCCTTGACCAGGGCGTCGGCCTGCTCGCATGCGCCCGGCGTCTGGGCGTCTCCCTCAGCACGGTCAAGCACTACGCTCGCCACAGCGAGCCGGACCGTATGGTCCGCGCCCCCGTCTACCGGGCCTGCCTCGTCGATCCCTACCGCGACCACCTGCGCAAACGACGAGACGAAGACCCGGTCGTCCCCGTCACCCACCTGCTGGCGGAGATCCGCGAGCAGGGCTGTACCGGCAGCGCCAACCTCCTGGTCCGGTACATCAACCAGGGCCGCGTCGAGGCCGACCACGCTGCCCTTTCACCCCGCAAGGTCACCGGCCTGCTCACCCGCCACCCCGACCGCCTCGACGAGGACCAGCACACTCTGCGCGACCGGCTCGCCCACGCCTGCCCCGAGATGGCCGTACTGGCCGGCCAGATCCATGCCTTTGCCGGCGCCCTCATCCTGCGCGAGGGCAACGCGGAGAAGCTGACGGCCTGGATCACCCGGAGCCGCAGCGCTGACCTGCCCTTTCTCCACTCCTTCGCGAACGGTCTGGAGCGCGACCGAGCCGCCGTCAACGCCTCCCTCATCCTGCCCCACCACATCGGCCGCACCGAGGGTGCCAACACCAAGATCAAGCTCCTCAAGCGCCTGATGCATGGCCGTGCCGGCCACCGCCTCCTGCATCACATCATCCTGCTCAACTGACGCACAGTCACGGACGGCGTGCGCGCCCTCGTGCTCGCCACGACCGGACGGCCGTACCGGTACGCCTCGCCGCACCTGCCTGATCTACGGCACCTCGGGCGACGAGTACGTCGTCGTTGCCTCCAAGGGCGTCGCCGAGGAGGACCCGGAATGGTTCATGAACCTCAAGGCGCAACCCAACGTCGGGGGGCAGGCGGGCTCCTGCCGGTTCACCGCACGCACCCGCGTCGTGTCCCCGGCCGAGCGCGCGTTCCTGTGGGTCCAGATGGTGAACATCTTCCCGCTCTACGACGAATACGCGCACAAGACCACCCTCGAGATCCCGCTGGTCCTGCTCACCTCGCTGGACGAACCCCGCTGGAGCAAAGGGAACGCCGCGCGGGACCGGCTGCACGGGCCCCGCTCAACGCACGGCCGCCGAGCAGCCGGGCGGAAAAAGTAAGCTGCCCGCATGATTGCCAAGTCGCGGGCGAACGACCGGCCCTACGCGACCTCCTTCGCCCGCTGGAACGCCGTCTCCTGGGTCCTGTTGGGCCTGCTGCCCACGGCCCTCGCGGTACTGGACTCCCCCGATGCGCGGAAGTACTGGTCGCTGGGGGTGCTGGGCGCGCTGGCGCTCTGTTGCGGGGCCCTGTTCGCCCTGCGGAGCGGTCCCGCGCTCCGCCCCCTGATGGTGCTCAGCGTCTTCGCCCTGGGACTGGGCGGGACGTCCTATGTACTGGAAGGCGCGGCCGCGCTGTACGTCGTGTCGCTGCCGCTCTTCTGGATCTACGCGCGCGACGCCCGCTCCTCTGTCGTGCTGAGCGGACTCGCCGCGCTGGCCACGGTGTTCGGCGGGACGCTGCCGCAGGGGTGGAGCCCGCAGTTCCTCACAGGGAACAACGTCGTCACCGTCGCGGCTTTCGCGGCGGGGGCCGCTCTCGGGCTGTGGGTGCACCGGTTCGTCGGACAGAGCGACATGCGTGCCGCCCAGCTCACCGCGGAGCTGGAGAGCGCTCAGCGGCGGCTCGTGGAGGCGTATCGGCGCCAGGGCGCGGTGGAGGAGCGCGAGCGGCTCGCCCGCGACATCCATGACACCCTCGCCCAGGGGTTCGCGTCCATCATCGTGCTGGCGGAGGCGGCTCGGTCCTCGGCCGACTCCGATCCCGCCAGGCGTGCCCAGCAGTTGCTCTCCATCGAGCGGACCGCCCGCGAGAACTTCACCGAGGCCAGGGTCCTGGTCGGCTCCGCCCCGAGCGGAACTCTCGCCGCGGGCTCGCTCGCCGAGACGCTCGGCCGGACCCTGGACAGATTCGCCGAGGACACCGGTCTTGCCGTCAGCGCGGAACTGCCGGACATCGACTGCGACCGGACGGCGCGGATAGCGTTGCTGCGCTGCACGCAGGAGTCGCTGGCCAACATACGTAAGCACGCCGCCGCTTCAGCGGTCGGCGTCGTCCTGGCGCGGCACGAGGAGGTCATCGAGTTGGAGATCACCGACGACGGGTGTGGTTTCGTGGTCGAGGAGTCGCTCGGCTTCGGCCTGAACGGGATGCGCAAGCGGCTGGCGGAGATGGGTGGCGAACTCACGGTCACCAGCTCTGTCGGTGACGGGACGCGCGTCCTCGCCTCGCTCCCGGCTCCTGAGGCGTCCGGCACGCTGGAGACAGCGGAGGCGTTGGAGACAGCGGGGTCACCGGTGACAGCGGGCATGCCTGGGTCGGCTGCGACCATCGCGACGTACCAGGCACCCAGCACGCCCGTATCCACGACCGGTCAGGAGTGACGCATGTCCGAGGACGAGGGTCCGATCCGTGTCGTCCTGGCGGACGACCACACCGTGATGCGCGCGGGAGTCGCCGCGCTACTGGCCGGCGCCCCCGGCATCGCTATCGTCGGTGAGGCGGGCAACGGCAAGGAGGCCGTCGCACTCGTCGCCTCCCTCGCCCCCGACGTCGCACTCGTCGATCTGCGGATGCCCGTACTCGACGGCGTCGAGGCGACCACCGAGATCGTCGCCGCACGGTCCGCGACCCGAGTGCTGATCCTCACCACGTACGACACCGATGTGGAGATCGAGCGCGCCATCGAGGCCGGGGCGATCGGCTATCTGCTCAAGGACACCACCCGCGACCAGCTCGTCGACGCCATCCACTCGGCAGCCCGCGGCGAGACCGTACTGGCGCCGCAGGTCGCGGCGCGCCTCGTCGCCCAGATGCGGCGCCCGGCCCAGGTCACCCTGACCGCGCGGGAGTCGGACGTCCTGCACGCGGTGGCGGACGGGCTCTCCAACGTCGACATCGGCCGGCGGCTGGTCATCGCCGAGGCCACGGTGAAGACCCATCTGCTGCGCGTCTTCGCCAAACTCGACGTCAGCGACCGCACCCATGCGGTGGTCGTGGCGCTGGAACAGGGCCTACTGGTACGCCCGAGGCGGGACTCGCGCGCCTCCCGCCCCACCACGTAACCGCCCCGGCGCGTCACGCCGTAGCGCCTACCACCCTGCCGCGTACCGCCGTCGGCCGGCCGCGGTCCCCCCGGTGACCGATGCGGTGTCCACCGACCGGTGGATACGGAGTTCAACCTGTCGAGCCTGTTGGCGCCCGTACCCCGACGGCCAGCATGAACACCATGAACGAGACACGGAAGCAGCGCGGGGAGCCGGTCGTCAGCCTCGATTCGGTGAGCAGGCTCTACGGCGGGCCGAAGAACCGGGTCACCGCCCTCGACGGCGTCAGCGTCCGCCTCGAACAGGGCACCTTCACCGCGGTGATGGGCCCGTCCGGTTCGGGCAAGACCACCCTCCTGCACTGCGCGGCCGGACTCGACAGCCCCACGGCGGGGACGGTACGGCTCGACGGAACCGACCTCGGGAGCCTCAAGGAACGCCGGCTGACCAAGCTGCGCCGTGAACGGATCGGCTTCATCTTCCAGTCGTTCAATCTGCTGCCCGCGCTCACCGTTGTCGACAACGTCACCCTGCCCCTGCGACTGGCCGGGATCCGTCCGAAACGGGCCGCCGTCGACGACGTACTGGGCCGGGTCGGCCTCGGCGCCCGCCGCAACAGCCGCCCCGGTGAACTCTCCGGCGGCCAGCAGCAGCGCGTCGCCATCGCTCGGGCCCTGATCACCCGTCCAGCCGTGATCTTCGGCGACGAACCGACCGGTGCGCTGGACACCCGTACCGCGGGTGAGGTGCTGTCGCTGCTCCGCGAGGCCGTGGAGGACGCGGGGCAGACCATCGTCATGGTGACCCACGATCCGGTGGCCGCCGCATACGCCGACCGCGTGCTGTTCCTCGCTGACGGACGGCTGGCCGGCTCCCTGGACCGGCCGACCGTCGAACAGGTGGCCGCTCAGATGACGCACCTCGGTGCCTGGGACGACGAGCGGGCCGCCGCCCGGCAGGTCCCCCGCTCCGCCGTACGGGTCACGGCGCGTGGACTCGGGGGCCGGCGATGATCAGGATCGCGCTGAGCACCCTGCGCTTCCACAAGTACGGCTTCATCGCATCGTTCATCGCACTCTTCCTCGGCGCCACGATCGTGATCGGCTGCGGCGGGCTGCTGGAGACCGGGGTGCACAACGCGGCCCCGCCCGCGCGGCTGGCCGCGGCGCCCATCGTGGTCACCGGCGACCAGCGCTACATCGGCACCGAGCGCGAACTCGTCTTCCCCGAACGCCTCCGCCTGAAGAACGAGTTGGCCGAGGAGCTGCAGTCGGTGCCGGGTGTCGCCACGGCTGTGAAGGACATGTCGTTCCCGGCCAGCCTCGCCCACACGCCCGGCACGAACCTCGCCCGCACGCCCGGCACGAAGGTGACCGGCCACGGCTGGTCGTCCGCCAGGCTCGCACCGTACAGCCTCTCTGCCGGCACCGCGCCCACCGGGTCCGACCGGATCGTCCTGGGCGCCGACCTCGCCGAGCGGGTCGGGCTGCGGCCCGGCGAGCACGTCCAGCTGGCGACGGGCGGCGAGGCCAGGAGTTTCGAGATCTCCGGCCTGGCCACCGGGCCCGACGACGGCGCGCACGTCTTCCTCTCCGACGCGGAGGCCGCCCGCGCCTCCGGTCACCCCGGCACGACCGACAGCATCGGTGTCTTCCCCGCCGCCGGGACCGACTGGCAGGAGATCGCGGAGCGGGTACGCGACAAGGTCGTCCGGCAGCCGGCTGCGGGACAGTGGGCCGCCGGACAGCAGATCACCGTCCTGACCGGCGACGACCGCGGCCGGGCCGAGAATCCAGCGGTCCTCGCCGACGGCAGCGATCTGGTCCCGCTGGCCGCGGCCTTCGGCGGGCTGTCGGCCATGGTCACCATCTTCGTCGTCTCCGGCACACTCGGCCTCTCCGTCCAGCAACGGCGCCGCGAAATAGCCCTGTTGCGCGCCATCGGTGCCACCCCGGGGCAACTGCGCCGGCTGATCCTCGGCGAGACTATGGTCCTCTCCGTACTCGCCACCGCACTCGCCTGCCTGCCCGGTCCCGCGTTCGGCCGGTGGCTGCTCACCGCGTTCAGCGACGCGGGCGCGGTGCCCGACGCCATCGTGTACCGCGCCGGATCCGTCCCGCTGATCGTCGGCGCCGCTACCACGCTGCTCACCGCGATCGGCGCGGCCCTCATCACTGCGCAGGGCGCGGTGCGTACCCGGCCGACCGAGGCGCTCGCCGAAGCCGGTCTCCAGCGCCGCTGGTTCAGCCGCTTCCGGCTGGTCGTGGGGCTGCTGTGCGTGGCCGGCGGTATCGCGCTGGCGATGGGCACGGCCGCCTCGGCCGGGCCCGACGCGGCGGGAGTGGCCACCCCGGCGGCCATGGTGTGGGCAGCCGGCTTCGGGCTCCTCGGCCCGGTGCTCGTACGGGCCGTCATCGCCGCACTGCGCCGTCCGGCCGAACGCTGGCTCGGGCTGGCGGGCCACCTCGCCACCCGCAACGCCAAGGCGCGCACCACCCGACTGACGGCGGCGGCGCTGCCCGTCATGCTCGCCTCCGGCCTGGCCCTCGGGCTCACTTACCTGCGGACCACTCAGTCGGACGGCGCGAAGCAGGCGTTCGACGACAGCCTGCGGGCCGATCTGGTGGTCACCTCGGACTCCGGCGGGGTGCCGCTGTCGACGATCGACGCCATCAGGGAGCTGCCGGGCGTTGCCGCGGCCACCGCGCAGATTCCCAGCGTCGGCTACCTGGAGCCCGACGAGCCCATGGCCGGCCCGAGCGCCCCGGACGAAGGGGCGTCGGAGGGCGAGCAGGAATCGGCGGGCCCGCAGCCCACCGAACTCTCCCTCCAGGGCATCACCCCCCAGGGAGCCGCGCATACGACGGCCTTTCGCGCCTCCAGCGGTGACCTCGATGCGCTGCACGGGGACTCGGTCGCCCTGCCGGCCCGCGCCGCGGAGGGCCACAAAATCGGCGACACGGTCGCGATGCGGCTCGGGGACGGCAGCCGGGTACAGCTGCGGCTGGTGGCCACGGTGGACGGAGAACGAGGTTACGAGACGGCCCTGGTTCCGGCATCGCTGCTGGTCGGCCGCACCAACGCGGGTCTGGTCCCGACGATCCTGGTCAGCGCGGCCCCGGACACCGACATCGGCCGACTGAGCGCCGAGCTCACGAAGCTGACGTATCGTCACCCCGGCCTGCACCTCTCCGACCGGGCGACCCTCAGAGCCGTACAGGCAGAGTCGGACGACACCCAGGCGTGGATGGCGTATCTGGTCCTCGGCGTGGTGGTCGGCTACTCGGTCATCTCCCTGCTCAACACGCAGATCCAGGCGACGACGGAGCGGCGCAGGGAGTTCATGCTCCAGCGTCTGGTCGGCGCCACCCGCCGGCAGGTCCTGCGGATGATGACGGTGGAGGCGCTGATGATCTCACTGGCCGGCCTGCTCCTCGGCCTGCTCGTTGCCGCCGCGACACTTGTGCCGCTGAGCCTGAGCATCCTCGGCTCCGCGCTGCCGGGCGGCTCCCCGTGGATCCTGGTCACGGTGATCGCCGCGACATTCGCTCTGGTACTCGCGTCGACGCTGCTGTCCACCGGAGTGATTCTCCGTGCGCGTCCGGCCGCCGATTCCAGCGGCTGAGACCCGGCCGGACGACCGGCGGCCCCTGCTGGTCACATGATGGACGGTGACGGATCCGCGGTGGCGCGTTCGCCGGCAGAGCGGTGGCCCCGTACAGCTCACGCTGTACGGGGCCACCGTCGCCCTGCGAGAACGCCCACCTGACACGCCATCAGGACGAGCGTCAAATACAGCTCAGCGTCCCCTTTCGGCAGGCTCCAGAATCGCCACGCACTCCACGCGATGCGTCATCGGAAAGATGTGCACCTGCCCGTTCGCAAGGGAATATTCAGGTCAGATGGCCCTTTCACAGAGTGTTGCAGAACGCCGCGATCTGGGCATATCCGTTGTGTGGCTGGGGTGTTGTGGGTCGAGCGGGTGTGGGTGGAGACGTTCACCGGGCCGCGGGTCGGCCAAAGGTTCGGCCTGCTGCTCGCGCTCGAGTCGGCCCGCACCTCCCAGGACGCAGTCGAGGGGCTGTGGATCGTCGACGGCACTCTCGTCCCGGTCCGCGACCGAAGGTCGGCACGTCGTCCCAGAACTACCCGGTTCTCGGCGAACGTGCAGGTCATCGTGGACGCGGAGACGCGTCTGGTGGTGGCCGCGGCCCGGCCGGTGCCTGGCAACACGGCGGACGCGAAAGCCTGGCGGGACTCCGGCCTGGCCGCGCACTACGCGGGCGTGACGGGCATCGGCGACGGCGCCTACATCAACACCGGACTGATCGTCCCGCACCGCAAGCGCCCCGGACGCCCGTTGTTGAAAGGCGAGGAAGAGGACAATGCGCAGCACCGCAAGGTCCGCGCCCGCGTCGAGCACCCCTTCTCCCGCATGAAGAACTACAAGATCCTCCGCGACTGCCGGCAACACGGCGACGGCCTCACCACACCGTCCAGGCCGTCGCCCGCATGCACAACCTCGCCCTCGCCGCGTGATCACACACGCCCGAATACCACTCCGACCTGCGTGATCGCGGCCTTCTGCAACACCCTTTAGGGCGACTTGAGCTCGCCGAACGGAACGAGGCGCTCGAGGCAGCCATGGCCGCACTGCTTACGCGGATCGGCCGGTGGAGCCAGCGGGAGGTGTTCGTCCCGGCCGACTCCAGCTTCTACACCAGAACGAGGTGAAGCAGGCCGATATCGACCTGCACAGATGCTCGGTGCGCCGCGCCGGCAGTTCGTGCGCCTACTTTCCCAATCGTGGCAGTCGACGAGCTGGACGGCCTCAAGGACGCCAGCAAGCAGCGGGTCCGCTGGCATGCCACCCACACGCTCGGTCTCCTCGACGGAGTCCTCAACGGCGGCACCCACAGGGCCCTGTATGAGGGGACACACCGTTCAGGACGGCTCCGTCGCAGTAAATCCGGTAATTACTGTGGTAGTTAGGAATACGTCTCCGGGACCGCACAACTGGCCCTATCTGGCTCTACCAAAAGCTGCTGATCATGAGACTGTCAGCCGCTCTGCTCGTAGGACTGGGCAGGGGAAACCGTCAGTCGCGGCCGTGGATCGTGTCGGATGAACTGTGGTCGCTGATCGAGCCGTTGCTGCCGAAGCCGGGTCCGAAGAAGGTCAAGGGCAGACCGCGGGTTCCGGACCGCCAGGCCTTGTGCGGGATCCTCTTCGTCCTGCACACCGGCATCCAGTCGGAGTACCTGCCCCAGGAACTCGGCTTCAGCTCGGGCATGACCTGCTGGCGGCGCCTCGCGGCCTGGAACGAGGCCTGCGTCTGGGACCACCTGCACGTGCTGCTGCTGGAGAAACTGCGGTCGAAGAACCAGCTGGACTGGGAGCGGGCGGTGATCGACTTCTCGCACGTGCGGGCCGCCCGACGGGCCCAAAAGCGGGCCTAGCCCGGTCGACCGCGCACGGCCGGGCAGCAAGCACCACCTCATCGTCGACGGGCAGCGCGTCCCACTCGCGGTGTCACTGACACGCGGCTACGACCACGACAAGTACCGCCGCCTGCTCCGGCAGCGAGGCATCCGCCCCGTGATCGCGAAGAGAGGTGAACCTCACGGCACTGGGCTGGGCATCTTCCGCTACGTCGTCGAGCGCACGATCGCCTGGCTCCACGGCTTCCGCCGCCTACGCATCCGCTGGGAGAGACGCGACGACATCCACGAAGCATTCCTCGGACTGGCCGTCTGCGTGATCACCCACCGCCACGTTCAACGGCTTTGTTAAGGACAGTAATACGGGTCTGCTGTGAGGGCTTGACGGGAGGAGACTGTCAGTGCGCGACGCCGACCAGGCCTGGCACCAGCATGTTTGCCTGGGTCATGCCCCCAGGTCCTCCGTCACGGGCAGGCACTCCGCGAGCAGGTCGACGACGTCGCGCCAGGCTCGCTGCGCGTGCTGTCGGTGGTAGCCGACGCCGGGGACCACGGGGTGGTCGACCGGCGGTGGTGGAAGGCGTGCAAGGCTCCGCCGTAGACCGTGAGGCGCCAGTCGACGCCCGCTGCCTGCATCTCTGCGGTGAACGCGTTCCGTTGCGCGGGCGGCATGATCGGGTCTTCCGACCCGACCCCGGCCCACACCGGGCAGCGGATGCGCGCCGCCTCGCCCGGTCGGCCCGTGGTAGTTGCGTTGACTGTCCCGATCGCGCGCAGGTTGACGCCGCCGCGCCCGAGTTCCAGCCCAACGGCGCCCCCGGTGCCGTAACCGACGGCGGCGATCCGGTCCGGGTCGGTCCGCGGCTCGGTGCGCAGCACGTCGAGCGCCGCATGGCCGAGCCCCCGCATCCGGTCGGGATCAGCGAGCAGTGGCATGCAACGGGCCAGCATCTCCTCGGGGTCACCCAAATAGTGCCCGCCATGAAGGTCGAAGGCCAGCGCCACATATCCCAGCTCGGCGAGAGCATCGGCCCTGCTGCGCTCGACGTCGCTGAGCCCCATACCCTCTGGTCCGAGCAGCACCGCGGGCCGACGGTCGACACCGGCCGGGAGCGCGAGGTGCCCGATCATCGTCAAACCGTCGGCCGGGTACTCGACCGTACGGGTCGTAATCTTCGTCATGAGGCTGGACTGTAGTGATGGTCGAGCCCGGTCCGGCCGGTGTTCTGCCGCCGGCAGAACAGCACGGGTATCCCTCTCAAATACGGGACGGGCCCGGCGCTCAAGGCTTCAGGATCATCCCCTTGCCCCTTTGGCGCGTATCTCGGCCACACCCCGAATCCGGCCCAGTGGATTGACCACGAACCCGCGGGCAAGCCCGCTCAACGGGACCGTGGCGTGGCTACGGTCACCGGGTGCCAATTTCTTTTGCCGTGCCGAGTTGGGGCTCTTTGTCCCTGACATCGTCAGCTACGTGCTGTTTTCAATCCCGGACCGCCGAATCGACGCCGGGTTCGCGACGCCGGGTGGCGAGATCCTCGGCTGCGGCATCCCACTGACCTCCCGGAGGCAAACCCCATGGCCGCCGGCGACCATTTGCCGGTGCCGACGGCCCTGCGGGTCCTGGCCGCGGGATAGCGGCGTAGGGCGCTGCTTCACCCGGTCGACGATCCCCCAGTCCACTACGTGCGACAGCTGGATGTACTTCTTCCCGGAAGCCGAGATCCGCTCGTCGCGGAATCCCAGGAAATCCATATGATGCCGGGTCGGAGATCAGGTACTTGCTTTCGCAGGACCCGCGCCCGGTATGGGCGATCCCCACCCCGGTCCGCCCGGTGGAGTCCTTCACTCCCGGGATCGTCTTGACGCCGGGCACAAGGGCCAGTGCCTCGTACGCCGCGGGGCGCAGTCCCTGGGGCAGAGCTTTTCAGGGTCTTGGGGCAGCTCCTTCAGCTCGCTCCACTTCCGGGGTGGCCACACCCCGGCGCCCTTCCCCGCGGGCTCCTCCCACATCTCGCGGCCCAGTTCCATGACCAAGGAGGGCTTGGAGACGTCCACCGAGCCCCACGTCTCGTCGGTGTAGGTCTGGACCTTGCCGGTCTTCTGCTCCGTCTCCTTGATGATCCGCTTCGAGTAGATGAACTGGTCGTCGCGCGGCGCCACCGGCTCCTTCGCCTGCTCGCGCTCCCACGCCGCCGCCCCGTTCAGCAGCGTCGCGGCGACGTTCTCCACTCGCGGGGTGCTCGTGCCCGGTGCCCCGCTCTCGCCGGAGCCGTTCGTGCTGAGCCACGTCGTCGCTCCACCCCCAGGTCTGGTGGCAGAGGCCCACAACGTCCGACGATGGCGACGCCGTCCGCGCGGGCGCACAGAAACGCACATCTGCTCACGCGACTGCGGCCGGGCCGGCGGCAGCTGGGGGCACGGTGCTGCGCCTGTGAGCGAGGTCGCTCGTGAGTGATGGGGATTCTTGAAAACGCCCAGGGATGCCCTTCGCATCACTCGCTCTGGTGTTCAACGACGTGGGGAGTTGCAAAGAGCGTGGCCCGGGTCGCCGACTTGGGTTTCCCGCTCGTGGAGTGTGCGGGCCGTGTCGAGACGTCGAGACGCTGGCTTCGGGTCGGTTGCCAACCCGGGGTCCTCCCGCACGGCCACACCAGCGATCAGCTGCCTGTGGAGAGGTCCCCGTCAAGAAGCCGTGCCGTGAGTTCCATGCACCGCGTCCGGGCCGCGGAGAAGCCATAGGGCATCTTGGTTACCGCTTCGAAGGCACTCATCTGGGCGTCCTCCTCTCCGCCCGCCTCGGCGTCGTAGATCTCGAAGAGCTTCTCCTCGGCCACGTCCAGTCCGGCCGCCTCAATGGCCTGGAGCAGGGCCTTGTGGTGGGCGCAGTGCTGCGCGGCGAGTTCCTCGACCTGCGGGTCGTGGGGATCGACGGTGTCATCGAGGGCGGCGTCGGCCGCGTCGAGGCGGTCTGCCTCGGCCCGTAGGCCGGGATGGGTCGCCAGGGTGATGAACACGCTGGCCTGAATTGCGGCTCCCAGCGGTCCGAAGATCCGTTCCGTGACCAGCAGTGCGTCCAGGTCGGAGGAGCGTAGTGCACCAGAAGGCAGGTGGCTGAGCCGGTCCGTGACCAACGGGGAGAGCAAGCCCAGTGGGCTGCCCACGACCTGCAGGCGCTGGACTGCCGCGCGCTGACGCTTGATGTCGGCCTCCTGGGCGGCGAGGGTCTCCTCCAGCCGGCCCAGGACGTCCTGAATGTCCCGGGCTTCGTCGAAGGCGGCCCGCATGTCGTCCAGGCTGATGCCGGCCTCGGACATCTTGCGGATCCACAGCAGGCGGATCATGTCGTCGTAGCCGTAGCGGCGGCGTCCGTCTCCGCCTCGCTCGGGCTCCGGCAGCAGACCGATCTGGTGGTAGTGGCGAATGGCGCGCGGGGTGGTCCCGGCGAAGGCGGCGGCATCGCCGATCTTGACCTCGCGGGGAGGCGTGGCGGAGGGGTACATCGCAGTCAGGGCCTTTCGTGCTGTGGTGCCCTCGACGACACCACATGCCGCTACGGCATGTGCAACTACAGCACCCGGGCCCTGACGGGCCATCGGGCGGCCCTTCGAAATGGGCGGTGTATCACCACTTCCCCGGCGGGCGGACGCAGCTCACCGACGAAGCGGTGGCATTGGCTGGGGACTTCATCGCGGGACTGATCGACGCGGCCATGCAGGCGGATGACCCGGTGGCGGCCGTCGACGCGTTCTTCCTGCTGTGGCGTGACCGGCTCGTGGAGAGCGGCTTCCGGGCCGGCTGCCCGATCGTGGCGGTGGCCGTGGAGACCAATGACGATGCGCCCCAGCTTGCCCGTTCCGCCGCCGCGGTCTTTGCCCGCTGGCAGGAGGCCCTCGCGGCCCTCCTCCTGAGACACGGCCTGAGCGAGGAACGCAG
This sequence comes from Streptomyces sp. BB1-1-1, assembly GCF_031597775.1. NCBI lineage: Bacteria > Bacillati > Actinomycetota > Actinomycetes > Kitasatosporales > Streptomycetaceae > Streptomyces > Streptomyces sp. BB1-1-1. The sequence continues at coordinate 192,533 of NZ_CP134203.1, forward strand.
CCGCAGGCTCGGTGCCTTCATCATCGTCGCTGTCGAAGGCGCAGTGATCATGTGCCGGGCCGAGCAGAGCACCGCCCCGATCGAGGCCGCCGCTGCCGAGATCCACGACCTGCTCCTCCACGCCCTGCGCGACCGCCCCGGTGCCCAATCCGGTCCCCGGCCCTAGCCCGCAGCCGCCCAGCCGCTTCGTCCACGTAGCTCGAAGGAGTCGCCATGCCCTCGCTCGACCGGTCAGGGCAACGTCTTCGTCCTCGACCTGGGAGACGGTGAGAACCGCTTCCGCCCCGACTGGCTCACCGCCGTCGGCGCCGCGCTCGACGAGGTGGAGAAGGCGGAAGGCCCTCGCGCCCTGGTCACCGCCGCCACCGGCAAGTTCTACTCCAACGGCCTCGATCTGGACTGGCTGTTCGCCCACGCCGACCAGCACCAGGACTACGTCGTCTCCGTCCACGAGCTGCTCGCGCGGATGCTGTCGCTGCCGGTCATCACAGTGGCCGCGCTGCAAGGGCACACCTTCGCCGCCGGCGCGATGTTCTCCCTCGCCCACGACTTCCGTGTCATGCGTGCAGACCGCGGCTACTGGTGCCTGCCCGAAGCGGACATCAACATCCCCTTCACCCCCGGCATGGCCGCCCTCATCCAGTCCCGGCTGGCCCCGCAGACCGCGCACGAGGCCATGCTCACCGCACGCCGCTACGGCGGCACCGACGCCTCGGCTGCCGGCATCGTCGACCAGGCGGTCGGCGAGGACGCCGTGCGCTCCGCCGCCATCGAGATCGCCCAGGCACAGGTGAGCAAGGCCGGCGACACCCTCGGCACCATCAAGGCCCGCATGTACGCCCCGGCCCTGGCCACCCTGCGCGACGCGACCAACCCGCTCGGCTGACCAGCACCTCACCCACCGCACCAAGCCGTGCCCCGGGCGCTTCCCCCCTGGGGCGCGGCTGCCCCGGCTGCCCTCCGCATGAGGAGACAAGGCCGATGACAGTCGACACCGCCTGGCACAAGAGCGCGTGCATCCTGTGCGAGAACAACTGCGGCATCCAGATCCAGACCGACGGCCGCCGCTTCGCCAAGATACGCGGCGACAAGGGGCATGTCGCCACCGGCGGCTACACCTGCAACACGGCCCTGCGGCTGGACCACTACCAAAACGGCGGCACCCGGCTGACGACCACGATCCTGTCATCTGCTATGCCCTCAACGTTCCGGCTGCCCTGATCGCTGTCGCAGCGGAGTTCATGTCACGGCCGCGAAGCTGACGGACTGAGCGACTCCCTCTTCGGGAGGGGTCCCCGGATCCAAACGGTATCCATGACATGAGCTTCGGCAGGTTACGGTTCAGTCCGTGACGGCCCAAGGGCAGCGACGAGGTGGGTGGCGATGATGTTGCTCAGCGAGATCGGGGTGCGGCTGTGGACGGCTGCGGCCGGTGCGGGTTCGGTGATTCTGGCTGCGAGCTTCGATAATCCTGCTATGCGCTTGGTGGCTATCCTGCTCGCCGTAATGTTCTTGGGCCCGCTCGTAGTACTGCTGGTCATGGACGTCCGGGAGTGTCTGGGGCGTCCGCCGCCGCAGTCCGATCCGACTGGCCGGCCCAGAGCCGTTGAATGGGGCTGCGTCGTGTTCTTCGACGGTGTCATGGCTCTCTTTGTATACGCAGGAGTCCTCGACGCGCAGCGGGGCGGTTCGGGTGAGTTGCTGATCACCGGCGTGATGGTCAGCGCGGTGATGCTGTTTCTTACCAGCGGCGTCGTGGCCCGTTGGTGGCGGCATCGCCGCGCCCGGAGGTGCGGCCGGTTGACTGGCGGCCCAGAGTAACCGACCCCGCATGAAAGGGCCTTGGAGTGCGGGACGGGCTGCACACCAATGGCTGGCCGAGCCCGCCGAGTGTCGTTCTCCCAGGCCACATACAGCGCCGTTGTCCGGCCGGCAGTTCGGTCCAGGGCGAACCGGTCAGGCACGGCCCGGAGGACGCACCGACGTCCGACCAGGCTGGCGAACAGGGAAAGGCCCTTAATCACGGGTCGATCCTGCATGGATACCCGTTTACCGATGTACTGCCGTCCGACATCGCCGTCACCGAAACACCGCCGCGGAACGGCAGCTGCCCCACCGGCAATATAACCGCCCTGACTCGTGGTTGAAAAGAACAACCCACTGAAGCTCAGAGCGGTCTGGAAGTGGAACTGACCGACATTGCGCCCGCCCCGGCCTCCGATTTGGGGCGGCTTGCGTATCCGCAGGGGCGGAGCACCTCTCATCCGCGTGTCCGTGCCGACGGCAGCGGTCGTGGGGGTGGTCTACCAGGCCGGGGTCGAGACCGTCCACCGACCTAATCCGGCGGAGATTTCGTGAAAGCCGGGCGCCGCTCCCGCGACAAGCAGAGCATTCCCAGTAGCGCTTTCATGTACTGGATCAAAGACATCTCACCACAGGAGTTGCAGATGAAGCGTTTACGGAGAAGCCAGTTGCTGGGCCTCGGTGTCATGGCGCTGATGCTCAGTCTGGTCGCCGCCCCCACCGCGCAGGCAGCACCAGCCGAGGCAGCTGCCGCTGCACCCAGAGCCGTCGAGTGCAGCGGCAGCTGGGACGGCAAAACGTACTGGGCCAAGAGCCCTTCAGGGAACAACGGGGGCGGTTACGCACGCACCTACTGGAACTCCTCGACCAAGCGCAACTGTGCGAAGTTCTGGTCCAGCCCCTACGACGGCCTGGCGTCGAACATCAAGCTGTACCTCCACGACGAGAGCGGCGACTACGCCGCCGACCCGCCGCCGGAGCACCCGGAGAACTACCACTACTACGCCGGGCCGCTCTACACCTGGTTCGACGCCACTGGTCACTGCATCCACTTGAGCGGCTCCCTGGTCCGGGGCGGGGTGGCCTACCGCCTCAGCACCGGGGACGTCCGTTGTGGCTGATCCGCCGTCACTGAATTCGGTCGGGCAGGGCCTTCGGACCCCGGCGATCACCGGCCGGGCCCGCCGGGGACTACGGGCTGTGCGGCGCGCCCTGGGGCAGCGCGGCGGGGTAGCCCGTAGGAGCAGACTGTGGACGCCATGGCCCTCGACGCACAGCGGCCTCCCGGCATATTCGAGGACACCCCCTACACATCGGAGTACTTCCAGGTGCTTCCTGGGGACCGTCTCCTGATCGGCAGCGACGATGTGTACGCGACCGTTTCCTCCGCCGGGGAAAGCTACGGAGAACGGGCACTGGCCCGATCGATGACGGCTACCCGGCTGCTCCCGCCGCCGCAGGTTCCCGGAGCCGTGTTGCGTGAACTCGCTACCTACCGTGGCGACCCCGCTCGACGATGACGCCTTGGTCGTCTGCCTCGACTGGAATGGGCGTCACTGACTCCGGGCGCACCCACGGGTACAGAGGAGTCTGAAGCACGGGGTCGCTACGCGCCGGTGATGTCGGCGATCTCCGCCGGATCAAGGCCCGTGAGCTGGGCGATACGGTGGGCGGGAACGCCTCGCGCCTTTGCCTGGCTGATCAGGCGTTCGCGGTCGTCGTTCGTGTGTCGGAAAGCACGGAGTTCCGCCTCGACCTCTGTGGTGGAACGGGGCGCGCAAGCTCCGCGTACACGGGCGGCTTCGTCCTCGCTGAGCGGGATGGGGAGGCGTTCGGCGTCTTCGGGAATAGTGCCGTCCGCCTCCTGTGGAAGCACTCGGAGCATGTCACTGCTCATGACGATGTCGTGCGCGTGAAGCCACGCGAGTACAGCAGGGGTTTCCATGCATTCCAGTTGTCCCACTGCGGCGGCCGGCGCCCCCAGTTGGGTTCGGGGGTCAGACAGGACAAACAGGTAGGCGGTCTCAGCCATGGTGACGGTTGGCTCTCGTGTAGGTGCGGAGCGAAGCACCGCGATGCTAGCGGAATCCTTCTACACGCGCTGAGGGGACCGTCGCGGTACGCCAAGCGGCACCTCGTGGTTGACGCCCAGGGCAGCCCTTGTTCCTGATGGTCAACACAACAGACCTGCACGAGTCCACCGTGGCGAAGGAAGTCCTCTTCCGCCTCCAGCTGACGCACCCCGAAAGCACCATCGTCTGGGCCGATCGAGCCTACGCGGGCAAGCTCGCACCGCCCGTCGGCGTGCGACACGGCGACGGCCGCGAGCCTGGGCGAACGGCTGGGGCGCTCCTCGACGCCGTCACCGACGAGGCGCGCGGCGGCCCCGACCTGCGGCTGCACGAACTGCCGGTGTTGACCGCCGGCGAACCGGCCTGGTTGGCGGCCCTGGCCGCCGGCGGACCGGGCGAACTCCCCGAGACCTGCCTGCACGAACTCTTCGAACGGCAGGCCCGGCGCATACCGGACGCGATCGCGGCGCGCGAGGCCGGCCCCGGCGGCCCGGACACCGGGCTGACCTACGCCGAACTCGATGCCCGGGCCGACCGGATCGCGCGGGCGCTCACCGCGCGCGGCGTCGGGCCGGAGACCTGGGTCGCCGTCCACCTGCACCGGTCGGCCGATCTGGTGGCCGCGCTGCTCGGCGTGGCAAGGCGGCGGCGCGTACGTGCCGCTCGACCCCGCCTTCCCCCCTCGCGCGGCTGCGGCACCTCGTGGCGGACAGCGGCGCCGCCGTCGTGCTCACCGAGCCCCGCCTAGCCACCGTCGTGGAGCACCGGGGATTGGTCAACTTCCTGATGTGGTGCGTGCGCCGTCACGTCGGCGACCGTACGGGCGAGGCGACGGGCGGTTTCCAGGACCTCCGTCGGCGGCGGTCACGTCGGCATGCTGCGGCCCCCACACGCCGCGAGCGTCGCCCGAGCGCTGGAGACGCTGCTGCCGGCCGCGCGCACGGATGGGACGGCATCGTGACGGCCCTGGAGGTCAGTCCCCTGCACGAACTGGTCGGTCGGCAGGGGGAACGGCGATCCGGACGGCTGGCCGTGCGCTCTCCGGTGGAGCAGTTCACCTACCGCGACCTGATGCGCAGCGCGCACGACCTGTCGCGGAGACTGACCGCGCTGGACAGCCGCCCCGAGGCCCCGGTGGGCGTTTGCCTGCCGCTGGGGCCGCGGTTCGCCGCGGCCACACTGGCGGTGTTGGAGAGCGGCGGGATGGCCCTGCCCATCGACCCCGCCGCCCCACCGGACCGGGTGGAGAGCATCCTCTCCTCGGCACGGGCGACAACGTGCCTGACCGACGGCGACGGCGGGGACGCCCGCTCCTCGTCGCCGTCGTCGGCCACCGAGTCCATGGTGGTGTCGCGCCGGGGCGCATGGGTAGCGCAGAACTCCCTGCACAACAGCCGATGTAGCAGCAGGCGCTGACAATACGTCAGCACATCAGCACCCTGGGTGATCAAGGAAGGGAAGAACAGGCAAGGTCAGACATGACGTGGGCTCCGGCCCCATACTCCGGCGGCCGGAGGGCGGGGGTAGCGCTTCGAACGCGCGCCGATGATGCGGAGGATGTCCTCGTCGTGCTTCAGGTCGATCGCGCCAGGGAGCGCCGGTGTTGTGCATGCGGGAGAAGGTGTGTTCTACGCGTGCGCGGTCCTTGCGATGCTGCGCGTTACCCTCTTCCTCGCCCTGGGCAAGGGCCGTCCGAGTCGTCTGCGGTGCGGGACGATCAGGCCGGTGTTGATGTGGGCGCCGTCGCCGAGGACCGTCACACCTTCGCAGTGTGCGGCGAGGCCGGAGTCCCGCCGGGCTTTCGCGTCCGCCGTGTTGCCGGGCACCGGACGAGCGGTCGCCACCACCAGACGCGTCTCCGCGCCCACGATGACCTGCACGTTCGCCGAGGAACGGCAGTTGCGTGAGGACGCGCCGCCCCTTCGGTCGCGGGCCGGGACGAGGGTGCCGTCCACGGTCCACAGCCCTTCGACTGCGTCCTGGGAGGTGCGGGCCGACTCGAGCGCGAGCAGCAGGCCGAACCTTTGGATCACCCGGCAGACGGTCGCCGGTGAGACGCCGAACAGCGGGGCGAGCTGCCGCATGGTGAGGTTCGTGCGGTAGTACACCGCCACCAGCAGCACCCGCTCGGCCAGCGGCAGCCGCCACCACACGACCCCACCCACAGCCCTCGCCACCACACTCCCGGACAGCCCTCAGCAGTCGGCCGAACTGGTCGGCCCGCAGCTCGGTGAGCGTCTCCACCCACACCCGCTCGGCCCTCAACACCCCAGCCATGCACCGGATATGCCCTGATCACGGCCTTCTGCAACGCCATTAGGGGGCTGAGGGGGCGGCGTACATCCCGGCGAGCAAGTCCGCGTAAACGTCCCGCTCAGGGGCGGTGTAATAGGACTCCATGCCCGAGGAGGCAGTCTCCCAGCATTCCACCGCGTCGTCACCCTCCAGCCGGCCGTTGCCGACCAGGTCACCGGTGCGTGCCTCGTAGACGGCAACGGTGTGGAGACCCTGGCCGAACTCGATTGTTTGCCCATCCGAACCGAGTGGGTTGTTGTACGGGCAAGTGATCGCAGTGCCCGCCACTACGCCGGTCACCACGCTGCATGCCACCAGCTGCACCGCGTCCGGATCTGGTTCCTTGTCCCGCTCCGGCTCACTCGTTTCGGTGCCCGTGGAAGAGTATGTCTGCCACCCGTCCTCCTCCTCGATGACCACCCACGGGTGCGGACCCGCCCCCGGCTCGTATGCGGCCGCACGCGGGAACGGCTCACCGCTGCTGTCACCCTCGCCCTCACACATGCGCGCGAAGTCCGCCAGGTCACGCGGCCTGTCGCCGAGGACAGCATCGTTGACGGGCGGCAGCAGCATCAGCCCCCACGCCACGAGACCGAGCGCCACCGTGGCGACGAGGAGCCGCCGGACGACGAGGCCCAGCCGCGCTTCCCTCACGGCTTGACGTATGACCACAGCCACGACAACAGCGCCCGCCAGTGCGACGGCGATCAGGCACGGACATGCCCCTCCCCCACCCGACCTCTGCTCCGCCTTCGGGGCGACGGAACAGCACCAGCCCGTGGTTGACAAGCCTGGCCATGCTTCCACGAATCCAGACACCAGGGGGAGTTCACGACAATGCTTCACCAGAACTCCGTCCCACCTCGCCCTGACCCTGCGCTCCCATTCGGAATGAACGGGCAGAGTTGGTGAGAGAGAAAAGCCGGGTCGACGAGGGGCCGTTGCGTGGCCCGATGTCGGCGAACCTACGTGCGATGCAGGACGTGCGGCCGTCCCTTCCGGCTCCTCGGTGAGTCAGGGCGACGCTGACGCTGCGAGATTCCTCTCCGGCTTTGGGCTTCCTGTTCGGACGCGCGACGGATCTTCAGCCTCTGACAGCCGCGCTCCGTGCTGGGCTCTGCCCAGTCTGGACAGTCCGTCACCACCCTGGGCCTGGCTGGCTATCGGACTGCCCCTCCCCTCGTTTCCATACCGCCATCGGCCTCGCCCTCGGCGGCCGGTTCGACGTCAAGATCACCCCGCTTGTCCTCGCGAACCGAGTTCCCCCCTTGGACTCCTGCTGCCTCGGCTCCGCTTCCGACTGTCGGACACGCGAGGTGTGGCAGCGGCTGGGCCCGGCGAACGCGGCGCCTCCCGCGCAGCGCCTCGCTCGGCGGCCCGCTTGGCGCGGTGGCCGACTGCAGGATGCTTGCGAGAACCGTTGACTGCCGGTGCGTCTGCGCAGGTGACAAGGGCGGAGCCGGGTCGCCGGCGTCCACCCATGCAAGTGCTCGTCCTGACAGTCGTCATGGTCGGTCAGGACCCATTTTCTACCCGCAGGGGCTCCAGCCTGACAGTGATGCCGTTTCTCGCACGCCCTGCGTCCTCATCACTCGCTGATCGCCTCGCCCGCAGGGTTGGGAGTGGCTCGGGCGATGAGCAGGGCTACGTCGTCGTGCTCTCCGCTGTGACGCAGCGTCTGGAGGAGCAGGTCGCAGGTGGCGTCGAGGGGTCGGTTGGGGTCGTCGAGGACGTCGAGGAGAGCGTCCAGGCGGGCGTCGATCGGCTGGTCTCGGGTCTCGACGAGGCCGTCGGTGTAGAGGACGAGCTGGTCTCCCGGCCCGAAGCCGATGGATGCGGACTCGAAGGAAATGCCGCAGCCGCCCAAGGGCGCGCCGACGGGCAGGTCGAGTAGCTCGCTTGTGCCGTCCGGGCAGAGGAGGGCCGGTGGCAGGTGCCCGGCCAGGCAGACGTGGCATTGTGCGGTGCGGGGATCGAAGACGGCGTAGACGCAGGTCGCGATCGTGTCGAGGCCGTCCGTGATGTGGTCGAGGTGGTGCAGCACCTGGTCGGGAGCCAGATCGAGATCGGCGAGGGTTCTGGTGGCGGTGCGTAGCTGACCCATGGTGGCCGCGGCTGCGACGCCGCTGCCCATGACGTCGCCGACGACGAGGGCGGTCTTGTCGCCGGCCAAGGGGATGACGTCGAACCAGTCGCCGCCGATCTCGATGGCGGCCTGGGCGGGGCGGTAACGGTAGGCGACGTCGAGACCCGGCCGCTGTGGGGGTGGGTGGGGCAGGAGGCTGCGCTGGAGGGTGAGGGCGGTGCGGCGCTGTTCCTCCACGGCTCGGTGCCGGTCGGTGACGTCGACGCTGGAGGTGGCCACGCCCAGCACGCTCCCGTTGGGGGATTCGAGCCGGTAGAACGAGATCGACCAGGCGTGATCGTTATCCGGGTCGGCCGCCGTGCGGCCGACGGTGTACTGGTCCAGGATCGGGACTCCGGAGGCCAGGACCTTCCGCATGGCACCTTCGAAGGACTGGTCCAGGAAGGGCAGCACCTCGTGGACGTGGCGGCCGATGTGCTCGGCGGCCGACACGCCGTTCATCCGTTCTTCGGCGGGGTTGACGGATACGTATCTCAGATCGGTGTCCAGCATGCCCAGCCCTATCGGTGACTGGGACACCAGCTGGGCGGACAGGGCCAGGTTCCGCTCCACCCGCCACAGCGTCTCCCGGTCCGTGGCCAGGCCCAGTGCCCAGTAGTCGCGCTGGTCGTCCTGGAGCCGCATGTTGCGGAACTCCACCAGCCGCGTGCCACCGTCCTTGCGTCGGATGGGGAAGACACCCGCCCAGCTCTCGCCATCCTGCATGACCTGGGCGAACAGCTCCAGCACCGTGTCCCGGTGCTCCTTGTCGATCAGCAGCTGGCCCGCGTACTGGCCCAGGGCCTCCTCGGCGCTGTAGCCGAAAAGGATCTCTGCCTGCGGGCTCCACAGATCGATCCTGCCCTCGGCGTCGAGAAGGACGGCGGCCACGTTCAGCACATCCAGCAGGCCCCCCGGCCTGGACGCAACTACACCGGCCTTGCCGGGATCATCCCGGACGGGTTCGGTCGCACCCATACTCCAGGCTCCCTTCCGGCCGCCGACCACAGCGGCCGCGTCGCCAGGCTGGACCAAGCGTTGGCGCCTCCCGGCTATTCCATCGTCCCCCTTTGCCGCACGCGGGTGCCACGCCAATGCCGGAGCAGAGCAGAGGCACCCGCGGAGGGCAGGATGCCGGTTCTATGGCCAGCAGTGTTCACGCTGGCGGGTCTGCCGTTCGCTGGGAGCAGACAGGAAAGATTGGCCGATGCAGGCAGGGCATGCCAACCGGTTTCCGCTCGGGCGTCCCGGTACCGACGGTGACGGCTGGAAGATCGCTGTCACCGGCACGGCCGAGGTACGCGGCCACCAGATGTCCTTGGACACCGCCACCGAGAGCCGACCGATACTGTCGCCACCGCCGTGGCGCGCGTGTCGGAGACTTCCCGGCGCTTGTATGCCGCAGGTCGAGCCGAAGTCCTCTCCTGCGGATCGGGCGATCTGAGAGCAGCGTCAGTCACGTTGTCCCAGGCGTGTCGCGCTCAGCGCCCGCCGTCAGCCAGTACCTGGCCCGCCTGCGCATGAGTGCCTAGGCGCTTGCCGGGGAGTCGAGTGTGGTGGAAAAGTCGGGGACGCAGGACATGCGGTGGAGAAATGCGAGTGTGGTGACGAGGGCGCGTGCGGGGTGAGCGGCTCGGTTCTGGATGAACGACTGGTCCGGGTCGCTCAGGGTGACCGAGCGGCGTTCAGCGAGATCTATGACCGCGCCGCACCGCACCGCTTTTGTTTGCTCGGCAGTGCGTTCGAGTGGCGTCGGTGGGCGAGGCTGAGCAGGCGGTAGTCGAAGGTTACGTCCGGTTGTGGAAAGAGGCGCCGGGCTACCGCCCGGGGGGGGAGGGCGCTCTGGGCTGGATGTGGCATCACAGCCTGCCCAGACGCGTCTATCCACAACCGGCACCGCATTTTGCCCCGAGGCCACGTCGAGTGTGACTGCCCAGCGACGCCAACGGGGGGGGGGAGGCCGCTTGCAGCTGGCGCCGCCGTGACACGCACCGACGCGGGTGGCCGGGAGGGAGCCGAGGCTGTCGTCCGGGCGGGGGGAGCGGCCGCGCAGTCCCCCGCCCGGCATCTGTACCGGCGTTCGCTGGCCCGACAGCATGCGGCATTGGGTGCCCTGCCGGGTGTTGAACGGCGGGCTCAGTCGATGATGGCACCAGTCTTGCGTCGGGCCATGTACCGGGCACCGACGCCGAGGCCGCCGAGGAGCAGCAGTGCTCCGCCTACTGCGGTGGTGGGGGCGAGGGGGGTGCTCTGGGTGGCGGCGAGTGCGCCGCCGCCGGTGTGCATCGCGCCCTGCGGCCGCTGTTCGTCCAGCCGAAGGGCGAGGTCGGTGACCTGCAGGTCGGCGGGGAATGCTCCCTTGTGGGTGGCGGAGCCGGTGAGGAGGTCGACGTTGTAGAGGCGGGCGTGGCCGTCGACGTGGAGGGTGGCGAAGGCATGGTTGGCGCCGCTGTGGGGGTCGTGGTGGATGTCGAACCCGGCCTGCGGGCCTGCCTTCACGCCCAGGGATCCGGTGGGGGCGAGGCTACCCGCGTTGGCGGGGGACTGCAGCGAGACGCGGTCGTTCGTGGTGTCGATGTCGAACAGGGTGGTGGCCGTGTCCTTGTCCAGGTCGTTGTTGGTGTAGGCCGCGCCGGTCACTCCCTTCGCGGTGGGCGCGTCGGTCGACGGCGGGGTCGCGGGGTTGGTGAGTGTGCCGTCGGTGGTCGTGGTCCGCGGTGCGGCCGGGTCGTCGATGTTGTGGCGCAGGTTCTGACCGGTGTCGCTGATGACGCGCAGCCGGTTCGCGGGCGGGTTGAAGTCGACGCCGAAGTACTCGCCTTCGAGCGCGACGGTCAGCTGCGAGACCTTGGCGGCCTTCGCGTTACCGGTGTCGAGCGTGTAGATGCCGCCCTTGTCGCCGACGCCGTAGAGCTTGCCGTTCTGCACCCGGAAGTCGATGCCCACGAGCTTGGAGTCCTTCGACAGGCCGTGCACATGCCCCAGCGCGTGCGCCTTGGCGGGGGCGTCGGTGCCGAAGGTGACGAGCTTCTGGTCGTGGGTGAGGCCGATCGACGTCAGCCCGGCGCTGTGTGACGCGTCTGCCGCCGCCGGGGTGACGACGGCCAGGGGGCTGAGGGCCGCTGCGACGACAGCGGTGCCGAGGACGGATATGCGCATGGGGGGTCTCCTGCGGGGACGAGGGCCGGCCGGATACCGGCATCACTCAGCAACATCAGCATGTGACGGTGGGTGACGCGCTCTGCGGCGGCCGAACGGGCGACTGCCCAGCGGGTCCAAGAGAGGGCGGCACGCCCGGCTCGGATGCTCCGGGCGAGGGCGCGCCGATAGCACTTTTGTCCGCTGTCCAGGGGGTGCGCGCCTGGCGACTGGGACTGGCGGGGGAACTGGGCCGAAACATACGTGGACCGCCCCGTTCGGGGCGCGGGCCATCGACATCCTGGGAGAGCACCCCGTGCGTACCCGTCTTCTCGCGAGCGCCGTTGCCGGCGCTGCCGCGCTGTCCCTCACCGTTCCCGCTCTCGCGTCCGCCGGCCAGACCGGGCAGGACTCCTTCACGCCCCACGGGCGTGCAGCCTCGGGCGGCCTGGTCAGCGTGGGGCTGACGTCCGACCAGCGCCTGGTCGGCTTCCGCGTCGCGAACCCGGCCGACACCTGGTCCTTCGGCAAGGTCACCGGACTGAAGGGCGACAAGAAGCTCGTGGGCATCGACTTCCGCGTCCAGAACGGCAAGCTCTACGGTGTCGGCGACGAGGGCGGCATCTACACCGTCAGCAAGAACGCGAAGGCCACCAAGGTGTCGCAGCTGACCGTCGCGCTCGAAGGCGAGTACTTCGGTGTCGACTTCAACCCGCCCGCGAACCGGCTGCGCGTCATCAGCGACACCGGTCAGAACCTGCGCCACAACATCGACGACCCGGCCGCACCGCGGACCACGACCACCGACGGCACCCTCACCAACCCGACCACACCGCCCTCGACCGCCCTCGGCGTCACGGGCGCCGCCTACACCAACAACGACCTCAACGCGGCCACCGCAACCACCCTGTTCGACATCGACACGGTCAACGACCGGGTCTCGATCCAGTCCCCCGCCAACGCCGGCACCCTCGCCCCCACCGGGGCCCTGGGCGTGAACGCCGGCCCGTCCGCCGGGTTCGACATCTACTACCGCCCCTCCGACGGATCGAACCGGGGCTACGCGGCCCTGTCCGCCGGCGGCAAGCAGCGCTTTTACCGGGTGAACATCCTCAACGGGCAGGCCGACCTCGTCGGTTCCTTCCCGGCCGCTCGCCAGGTCGTCGACGTCGCCCTCCCGCTGAACCAGAACTGACCACCGAGACACCGCCAGCGGGCGGCCCCGACCGCCCGCTGCCTGGCCTACCACCGGCTGCCCTGAACGCGCTGCGCCCCCGTCGGTGAAGCCGATGGGGGCACGTGCCCGACATGGGCACGGCCTGCAGGGCCGGCGTCAACACCCGCGCCGCGCGCTGCGTTCTGCGCTCGGTCCTCGTCCAGGCCCTCAGCTTGTCGTTTAACCTCGTCCCAGTGGGGGATGTCCAGTCAACGTGTCCGGCCTGTGGATTCGCGGTCGCCGTGTGTGGTGGGGACCTGCCAAGCGAACGACGGGATCAGATGCTGTCTTGTGTCGTGCTGATGCGGGTGCTGCGAGCTGAACTCGGCATGGGCCTGGTCAACGCCAAGGCTGTGTCGCGCCACGTGTTGAGTGGTGACTACTCAGAGACCCTTCCTGAGAGGGAACTGCCGGCCCGGAAGTTGCGGGCATCTGGCATCGATGTCGTAGCTACTCGGGCATAGGTGTCTCGTCCGGCAGCGCGGTGCGGATGCGCCTGGGCTTGGTACCTTTCTTGTGGTGAGCGGGGCGACTGAAGGACTCTCCGGTGGCCTCGACGGTCAGCCGGATGACGGTGCCCTGATGATGGGCAGCGGTCCGTCGTGTTCGAGCCAGGCTGGCCAGCGGGTCCATGCCGTCGTCCTCCCCCGCACCTGGCGAATCGAGGCCGCTCGCCCCAGCGTCGCACACGGTGATCCGCACGCCACCGCATTCGCCGGCGCCCGTTCCGGGTGGTGGCACTCATGTCGTTCGTCGGGGCGGCCGCCCCGGACTCTGTCCTGCTGCGAGGAAGAGGTGAAGCGATACGCTCAGTCGCCGTGGGTCGAACGGGCCAGCTCGGGAGCAGGCGTTCACGAGCCTGTTCAGTTGGTGGGCCATGGGCGCGGGCATCGCCTTCCACCTGGCCATCGCTCTGACGATGGGACTGTGGAGCTTCGCCCTGGCCATGTCCGGAGGCATCGTCGTGCTGTGACTGCCACTCGGCTCGACGATCCACGCCTCGACCCAGGCGAGGCCGAGCCAAGACAACAAGACCGAGCCGGACGCTGCCAGGAGAAAGAACAGCAGCCGACACCTCAAGGTCAGCCGCAGTAGGGACCGTCGGACGCTGGGCGGGTGCCGTACGCCCCGACCCAGCCGGTTCACCGTCGTGCCAGACCGGCCGGGAACCGTCGGCCGCATCCGGGCCCTACCTCAGCCCCCCAGGGACCCCATCCACCGCAGGCACTCCCTCTCTCCCGGGCGCGGCGGGTCCGGAACGCCCGCCGTAGTCAACCTCCGACGCACCTTGGTCGAGTGGGTCACCACGGCCATCGGCACCCACGAGCGATCCCCTCGCCGCGCTCCCGGGCATCCTGGCCCTTGTCCGCCGCGACCACCGCGGCCGCTACGCCACCGTCGGTCACGGCTCCAACTCGGACAGGTCGTCGAGCCCCGGGAAGAGACGTGGATCGGGAAGCGGCGCCTCGGCCGAGGGCTGTTGTGTCAGGGACTGTTCCGTCCATACGACCTTGCCGGTCGAGGTGTACCGGGTTCCCCAGCGCTCGGCGAGCTGTGCCACGAGAAACAGCCCGCGTCCGCCCTCGTCGGTCGTGGCCGCCCTGCGCAGATGGGGAGAGGTGCTGCTGCCGTCGGACACCTCGCAGATCAGCGCCCGGTCGTAGAGCAACCGCACGTGGATCGGTTCGGAGCCGTGACGGATGGCGTTCGTGAGCAGTTCGCTGAGCATGAGCTCCGTGGTGAACGCCATGTCGTCCAGGCCCCATGCGGTCAGTTGACGGCTGCTCGCGTTGCGGACGGTGCCGACGGCGGCGGGGTCGCGGGGGACGTCCCAGTCGGCGACGTGGGAACGGTCCAGCAGTCTGGTGCGGGCGATGAGGAGTGCGACGTCGTCGTGACGGTGCTCGGGCAGCATGCCGTCGAACACCGCCTCGCAGATCTCCTCCGGAGTGCGCTCGTGTGCCCCGGCGAGTGTGCTGCGCAGCGCTTCCAGGCCCTCGTCGATGTCGCGGCCGCGCCGCTCGACCAGCCCGTCCGTGTAGAGGACGAGCGTGCTGCCCTCGGACAGTTGCAGCTCGGCGGTCTCGAACGGGAGGCCTCCCAGGCCCAGTGGCGGCGCGATGGGCACTTCGGCCATTTCCACGGTGCCGTCGGGATGGACCAGCATGGGGGCGAGGTGCCCTGCGCGCGAGATGCTGCACCGGCCGGAAGCCGGGTCGTGCACCGCGTAGAGGCAGGTGGCGCCGGTGACCGCTTCCCCGCTCGAACCTTCGGGATCCTCCTGGTCGAGGCGGCTGACCAGTTCGTCGAGATGGGTCAGGAGTTCGTCCGGGGGCAGGTCCAGCGTCGAGAAGTTCTGTACGGCGGTACGCAGCCGTCCCATGGTGGCCGCCGCGTGCAGCCCGTGCCCCACGACGTCACCGACGACGAGCGCGACACGGGCACCGGGCAGGGGGATCACGTCGAACCAGTCGCCACCGACCCGAGCCTGGGCGGGCAGGTAGCGGTAGGCGATGTCAACGGCGCTCTGATTGGGCAGGACGTGCGGCAGGAGGCTCCGCTGAAGGGTTTCCGCCATCGTGTGCTCGCGGGTGAAACGGCGAGCGTTGTCGATGGCGACGGCGGCTCGGGCGGTCAGCTCCTCGGCGAACGTCAGGTCCTCCTGGTCGAAGGGTGCCGAGCCCTCCGTACGCCAGAAGTGGGCAACGCCCAGAGGGATGCCGCGCGCCTGCAACGGCACCGTGACGAGCGAGTGGATGCCGTACGCGCGGACGGCGTCGGCCCCTTCCGGGTCCTGGGCCGGCCACGTGTGGACGGTTGTCAGGTCGGCTTCCAGCACTGCCCGTCCACTGGTCAACGCCGAGGCAGCGGGCGTGCCCGTGACGTCGAGCGGAACGACGCCTCCGACGGGCCGGAACGGGTGGTCTTCCTGAATGCCGCGCAGGGCGGTGCGCCGCATCCGCGTGGGCGTGGGCGTGCCGGACGGCTCCTCGCCCCGCACCACGGCGTCCAGCAGGTCCACGGTGACGAAGTCGGCGAACCGCGGAACCGCCACACCCGCCAGCTCTTGGGCCGTCTGGACAACCTCCAGGGTCGTGCCGACCCGTACCCCCGCCTCATGAAGGATGCTCAGCCGCTCACGGGCCACCTCCGCCGTGCCGGCCAGTGCTCGCAGCTCCGTGCTGTCCCGAAGGGTCGCCACGTGGCCGGAGGGCCCGCCGGACGGGGCGGTGCGCCTGGTGTTGACGGCCACCAGCCGGCCCCCGGCAAGGTGTACCTGGTCCGTGACGGGGCGATCGGAGCAGAGCAGTTCGACCGTGGCGGAATCGAGGCCCAGCTCCGTGATGTGCTGCCCGTCGGAGTCCTTCGGCAACTGCAGCAGCCGCCGCGCCTCGTCGTTGGCCAGAACCAGGCGACCGTCGCGACTCGTGATGAGTACCCCCTCGCGGACGGCGTGCAGCACCGCGTCGTGGTGTTCGTACATCCGAGTCATCTCACTGGGCCCGATGCCCCGTGTCTGACGTCGCAGGCGTCGGCTGACCAGCGCGGCGCTGCCGACGGCGAGAAGCAGCGCGACACCGGCCGAGGCCATGATCACCGGGATCTGGTCCTGCAGCGACTGTCCGACTGTTCGGAGGCTCACCCCTGCCCCGACGAGTCCCAGGACCGCGCCGTCACCGTTGGTGACCGGGACCACCGCTCGTGCCGCATCCGTCGGATCGCCCTCGTAGATCTCGGTGAACGGCTCGCCTTCCGCCGCCCGCTCGACGCCCGCCGCCCGCTTGCCGATCAGATCCGGGTCGGTGTCGGCGTAGCGGGTGCCGTCCTTCGCCATGACGACGATGAAGTCCACCCCTGTGCCGCCGTGTGCCGCGGCCACGTACGGTTGCAATGCCGCTGTCGGATCGTCCGACTCCAGTGCCGCGACGAGCCCCGGCGAGTGCGCGAAGCTCTCCGCGACAGCCCGTGACCTCTCCTGCGCGTCCTGTTCGGCGTCGTTGCGTGCTTGCAGGGTGAGCCCCGCGACGGCCGCCGCGATGAGGAACACCGCGACCACGATCTGGAGAAACAGCACCTGCCCGGCGACGCTGCGCCCACGCAGCTCCCACCAACGGCCCGGGCTCCTTCCCTCACCGGTCAGGTCGACCGAGAGCTGACCGGCACGCTTCGATCGAGCGGTACGCCCCTGCATACCCCTTTTCTAGCATCTTTGGATTAAATAACGTGTTTCGGGTGGTCGTGGTACAGGCGAGCCACACCGGTGGCCCTGCCGCAGTCCCCGCTTGTCGGTGGCGTTCCCAATCCGTTCCCATGCCGGGTGGTGGATGGTGTGCCTCCGGGTCATTGCGGCGGTGGCCGGGCAGAGCCGACCGGGCAGCCGCCTCGTGGTGCAACCGCCAAATCCCACATGGCGGAGCTGTCACGAAGTGACGCAGGGCGCGGTCGCGGGAGACCCGGGCCAGGAGCAGACCGACGATCGGCGCCCGCCCATCGATCCGGCCTGCTCTTCACATGTCACGTGACGCACGAGGGCGCGCGGTGTGGGCCCTGACGGCCTCTGCTTCCGCAACGTCGGGGCGGCGGACGGGCCTGGGTGCGGCGGCGAGTGCTCCCAACGGCTCAGCGTGTCGGCCCAGCCGTGGCCGGGCGGACCGTGCCGCGACAGCGACCGGTAGACCGCGCACGGCACGCTGCCTCGACGAGGCCCCTCGAAGGCCGGGTAGCGGAAGGTCACCCCTCGGCGGCCCGGCTGCCGTCAGTGAACGATCGTCTTGGCGTCGGTCAGCTCCTCGCCGGTCAGCTCCGCGATGCGGTACGCCGGTACACCAGCCGCGAGCGTACGAGTCGGCAGCGCTTCACGGCCGTCCCGCAGGAACGGTACGTTTCCTCGTTCCGCGACGTCGCGGAGATTCCCGCGCGCCACGCGCAGCGGAGTGGCCTGGCAGGCCCTCTGAGTCATGATCGGCGCCTGCGAACTCGCCCTGGGATACGCCACCGAGAGGCAGCAGTTCGGCCGGCCGCTCGCGGGGTTACAGCTGGTGCAGGACCTCCTGGTGAAGAGCCTCGGCAACATCACCTCCAGCTGGGTCATGCTGCTCCAGCTCGCCCGGCTGCAGGACACCGGCGTGTTCGGGGACGAGCACTCGTCGGTGGCGAAGGCCCATGTCACGTCCCAAGCGCCGGGACGACCGGGCGCCGCTGTACGCGGCAGAACGCCTTCGGTCCCAGCACGAGGGGCGGCGGTTCAGCGGTCCCGTCTGAGGCGTTCCACTGGAACGTCGCGCCGTCGAGTGGGGTGCGCCAGGAGATCCGCAGGATAATAGCCATGGACATAGTCGCCATGTACTCTATCGCCATGGGTAAGGGTTCACCGGGTCCTACGCCTGGTTTCTTGGTATGGCGGCTCGCCAACAAGTGGCGCGTCGCGGTCGATCGCGCGGTGGCTCCACTGGGCCTCACTCACGCGCAGTACTCACTGGTCGCGTCGTTGCACGGCATGCAGCGCGCCGGCGAGCGGCCCAGCCAGCGCCGGCTCGCCGACCACACCGGCCTGGAGGCGCTGTACGTCTCGAAGCTGGCGCGCGCCCTGGAGTCGGCCGGCCTGATCGAGCGCACCCGCGACCCCAGTGACCCGCGAGCCGTACAACTCGCTCTCACTGAGCAGGGCCAGGCCGTCACGCGGCAGGCCGTCGTGGTGGTCCAGGAACTGCTTCAGCAGTTGCTGGAGCCTCTCGGCGGCCTCGACGCCCCGCGGACGCGTGCGTTCACCGACGAGCTGACGACCCTGCTCGACGTACCCCTCGCTCCGTCCGTACCGAACGACGACACCACTCAGGGGAGAACACCATGACCACCACTGCGGCCACCCCCGCGGCACCCGCCGCCGACTCCCGCGTCCTCGGCCTGGCCCACTACGCCGCCCGCGGCGTCCTGGAGCACGTCCTGGCCCGGCACGGTGTCACGTTCCGGCAGCAGATCGTCCTGCGCGCCGCCGTCACCACCGACGCGCCGCAGACACCGGATGACGTCGTCACCCAGGTCCGGAGCTCCCTCAAGGCCGATCCGGTCGATATCCGCGCCATTCTCGACGAGCTGCTGGCCCGGCAGTTGCTCGTTACGGACGCCGCGTACCTTCGCCCCACGGACGCGGGGCGCGAGCTGCTCGCCGCCGTCGGCGCGGAGGTCGCCCCCATATCCGCCCGCATCTGGTACGGGATACCCGCCGAGGACCTGGCCGCCGCCGGCCGTGTCCTCGCCCTGGTCACCGAGCGTGCCAACGCGGAGCTTGCGGCGCTGACCACCTGATCGCGAACCGTCTGTGGGTGAACCGGGCAACGGCCGACGCCAGTGAGTTCCGGGGTGGTTGCGACGTCCTCGCCGCCACTGCGCCGCCTCCGCGTCGATGCCGTTGGCCCGGGTGAGGCGTCTCACCGCCCGGGCCCTTCTGGCCGCGCGCCCCACTCACCTGACGGGGTCGGCTTGTTCTCCTGCCCGTTCTTCGAGCGCGACCCCGACCGTGGCGGGCAACGATGCCGCCGCTCCCGCGCGCACGTCCGTCAGGAGGCATCCTGCCGGGCGGTGCGCCGGGCGGACCGGCGACGCATCCACAGAGGGAGGGCGTACCAGGACAGCGCGAACCAGAGCATCACGCCACCCACGAGAACTTTCGCCATGACGCCGGGCACGATGACGTGGAGGATCAGGAGCAGAGTGCAGCCGATGGTCACGGCCATCAGGAGCATGCCGCACATCATGAGCCGGTGTGCCACCTCCAGCATCTCGTCCTTCATTCGCTGCCCCGACAGGAAGCGGTGGATGGAGACCGGGGCGATCAGACAGGCCGTGGCGGTGGCGCCCGAGACAACGGTGATGACATAGACGACGTGATCGAACGTGCCCAAGTCGCGGAAGAGGGGCGTGAACGCGACGCTCAGCAGGAAGCCGAAGAGGATCTGCACTCCCGTCTGGGCGACCCGGGTCTCCTGCATGATCTCGTTCCATCTGCGATTGACGCGCTCGCGAGGAGTCTCCGCCGCCTCGTCCGGGACAGGCGCCATGTGGTCGCCGCACCCACAGCACCTGTCGGCCGTGACTTCCGACGACTCGACCGGCTCCATAGTCGTACTCATCTTTTCCCCTCCCGTGGCGAACCGTTCATGTGCCCGCTCGGTTTGCTTGCATGCCGACACCCTCGGCCGCCCGGGGCGGCTGCGCTTGCAGCCGGGCGTGCCCCGCCCCGGGGCCGCGCTTGCCGCGTGCGGCTGAGGGTGGCGCGAAGGGCCAGATGTCGACCTCGGCGTCTATGTCGGCAGCGGGGAGCAAGACCAACTGAGTGACCAACGCGATGACGTCGAGAGCCGCACCCAATTGAGCCGGCCGGTCCTTGAGACCGCGCGGGGTGCCGTGCCGATGAGGGGCGGCGCGCGGCTGGGTCTGCCGATCCGGTGCGCTTCGTCCCTGCGCTGACGGTGGACGGAACCGGGCCGGCCGACCGACCGACCGATGAGTTCTGGGTCGTGCGGAGGTCACACTTGTAGGGCCGTCGGCAGACTGACGCGGTCGTACCCGAAGGAGACGCATGGCAAAGCTCATCTACTCGATGATCACCTCGCTCGACGGATACGCCGAGGCGGCGGAGGGCGACCTCGGCACCGGGGCCGACGACCAGGAGGTGCATACCTTCATCAACGACCTCTTCCGTCCCGTCGGCACCTACCTCTACGGCCGACGGATGTACGAGACGATGCTCTATTGGGAGACGGCGCACACCGAGCCCGACCAGCCGCCGCACATCCTGCAGTACGCCCGCGACTGGCAGGCCGCGGAGAAGGTCGTGTACTCCACGACGCTTGAGTCGGTGTCCAGCGCGAAGACCAGGCTCCAGCGGACCTTCGACCCGGACGCGGTGCGCAAGCTCAAGGCCGAGTCTGATCGCGACCTCACCGTCGACGGCCCGAACCTCGCGGCCCAGGCGATCGCGGCCGGCCTCGTGGACGAGTACCACCTGTTCATCACCACGAGCGTGGTCGGCGGCGGCAAGCGGTTCTTCCCCGACGGCGTCCGCCTCGACCTCGAGCTGGTCGAGGAACGTGCCTTCGACAGCGGACTGATCTACGCGCGCTACCGGACCCGCTGAGCCGCCCCGGCCCGTAACGCTGTCTGTCGGCGGCCGAGCCGGGGCGGGTCCTGTGACAACGGCTAACACAATGAAGCGCCGAGGACGCCGTTGGCGTGACAAGGTCCTTACTGATCGTTTCAAGCTGGGTTTGGCTCAGGAGCTCGGCGGTTGGGCCGGTGTGCCTGAGCTTGCCGTTTATGGTCCGGCGTCGAACGCGGCTCGAACTTGATCGGCGTTTTCGCAGTTCAGCGGACACGTAGGCGGCCTCCGTCTGATCCTGTGCTCCGTCACAGAGGCACAGGAACAGCGCGAAGGCCGTGGTCGTGAGTCTGGTGCGTCAGGGCGTCCTTGGGGATGCGTTCGCGGAAGTGTCACACTTCCGATCAGAGCTGTACGCGTGTCTGACCGCGCGGGGCGACGCGTTGTTCGAGTTATGTGACGCGCTGTTATGCACGGACGGGCCGGTGCGGACGCTGGTCGATCTCGCGCTCGCGCCTGAACACCGCCGTGGGCACGGAGCTCTGTACGGCGGGCTCAACCAGGGTCGGATCGATGTCGCCCGGCTGCGTCGGGCCCTGGCCGGGGTGCCGCTGCCGAGGGCGGCGGACGGTCGGCTGGTGCTGGCGGTGGACGTCTCGCCGTGGCTGAAGCCAGACGCCAACACCTGCGCTGACCGGGCCTTTTGCCACACGTTCGGCCGGGGCGAGGGCAAGCACCAGATGGTGCCCGGCTGGCCGTACTCGGTGGTGGCCGCGCTGGAGACCGGCCGCACGTCCTGGACGGCGGTGCTGGACGCGGTCCGCCTGGAGCCCGGCGCCGACGTTGCCGCGGTCACCATGGTCCAGATCCGCGAGGTCGTCGAGCGACTGGTCACCGCTGGCCAGTGGAAGCCGGACGATCCGGAGGTCCTGGTCGTGCTGGACGCCGGATACGACGCTCCGCGCATTGCCCACCTCCTGTCCGGACTGCCCGTTGAGATCCTCGGCCGACTCCGCTCCGATCGCGTGATGCGCCGGCCGGCACCGCCGCGGGTCTACGACCCCAAGGGCGGCCGACCACCCAAGCACGGTGGCGAGTTCTTCTCTGAACTAACGAGGGTGTCCCGTGATCAGGTGACGGGACGATCAGTCCTGAGGGGAAGAGCAGGAGTGGGGCCGGAGAACGGCTGCGAACGGCACGGGTGTTAGTTTTCTTCCCGTGTTAAGACACCAGGACGAGACCAGGGCGGCCTATGACGGGGTCGTCGACCTGTATGCGTCGATGTTCGCTAATCGGCTGGAGACGCAGCCGTTCGCGCGGAACATGATCGGTACCTTCGCCGAGCTCGTGCGTGCCACGGGGAACCTGCGGGCAGCCGACGTCGGGTGCGGGCCCGGTCATCTGACGGCCATGCTGCACGACTTGGGGCTGGACGCCTTCGGGCTCGACCTCTCCCCGGCCATGGTTGACCACGCTCGGCGGGCCTATCCGGCGCTGCGGTTCGACGAAGCGCGAATGGAGGCCCTGCCGGTCGAGGACGGCGCGCTCGGCGGAGTGCTGGCCCACTACTCGATGATCCATACCCCACCTGGGGAATTGCCCACGCTGCTCGCCGAGCAGGTGCGTGTCCTGGCACCAGGGGGCCTGCTCCTGGTGTCCTTCTTCGGGACCGAGGGACCGGAGCCGGTGCGCTTCGACCATAAGGTGACGCCCGCCTATAGCTGGCCGGTGGACCGGTTCGCCGAGCTGCTGGCCGGGGCCGGGCTTGTCACGTTCGCCCGGCTGCTCCACGACCCAGCGTCTGAGCGAGGCTTCCTCGACACCCACTTGCTGGCTCGCCGCCCGTAGAGCGTGGCCCGTGGCCTGGGTCGGGGTGGTGTAGATCATCCGCGTGGATGAAGCTCGTCTAACTTGAAGGTCCTCTTGCCGTACTGATTCGTGTCGCGATCTGGCTGAAGCGGGACATGCCTAGATCGATCACTTGGCGTTGACGGACTTGCTCTGCATCGAGCTGGGTGAGCTTCTCCTCTGCGCTGGCGAGGCTGACTTGGAGTCCTTCGATCTCACCAAGCCATCCCTCCTGTTCTGCTTCGGTGACTCGGGCGATCAGGTTGTCGCGGATCTCGACGAGGCGGTGTCTCTGAGCCGGATCCGGTCGGAGCATGGAGCATCGAATACACGCGTGCTCGTGGATGCAGGGAGTTCCGAATGCGCGAGCGCAGATTCCGATGGACAGTTTGCGTCGCTCGAAATGCCCGAGGAAGGCATCCCATTCCTCGTTGGTGGGCGTTCGGTACTCCTCGCTGGGCCGGAGTGCTCGGCGCCGGGCGATGAACGCGCGATGGGCTTCGATAGCCTCGCCGGGGTAGATGGCGTTGTATCCCATGGTTGTGTTGATGCTGGTGTGCCCGGCGATGACCTGCGCGATGTGCGGGGGAAGGCCGCTGCGGATGGCGTCGGTGATGAAGATCCGCCGGAAGTCATGCGGCGAGAAGTCCAAGGGCTGTCCGGCTGAGTCGGTCAGATTCGTGGAGGCCAGAACCTCTTGGAGTGCTTGGCGCAGGAGCTTCGGGGAGAGCCGGGAGCTCTCGCCACTGCGGCACCACTGGAAAAGCAGTGGCATCTGCGGATTCCAGGTTTTCTCGGCCATGTCATAGCTGGAGACGTAGGGGACGGCACCGATGCGCGGATCGCGGATGCGGGCGATGATCGCAGTGAGCACATCGGCGAGCTCCGGGCTGACCAGGATGACTCGTTCCTCATCGGTTTTGGAGGGCGCGATCTGCAGGAGGGGGACAATCTCGCCGGTCGTGGGCAGTCTGTACTGGATCAGGCTGTGATGGCTGGCCTCCAGCATCTCCTCGATGCGGACACCAGTGTGCTGAAGAAACTCGACCATCGCCCAGGCCCAGAACGCGCGGCTCTCCGCGAGGGCCAGGTCGACGCGCCGGCCGGTGGCGATGTTCACCGCCCAGGTCGTTCCGTCCTTCGCTGCCCGCATGAAGGTGTCGCCCGCGAAAGCGAACTGACCGCCTGGCGGGGTGTCCATCAGTGCCTGTAGTCGGGCTTTGGCCGCGTTGAGGCATGATGAAGCCGCTCGGGCGACAGCAGGCAGAGCCGGAAGTCGTTCCCGCGTCCGGTGGTCCATCCGAGCTTTGCGCCGCTTGTTGTCTTTCACGACAGCGACATCCGCGTCCTTGATCGGACTCGGCACCGCCCAAGGCCCCCAGCGTGCCGGCTCGTCGATGGCCCACTGGGCGATGTCGAGATAGAAGGCCCGGACGGAGAGCATGATGCTGGCGACGTTGGCGCGTCCGGTCACTACTTCACGCACGTTGCCGTCTGGCTGGCGGCGCCGTTCGATGCGGGTCTGGCATCTCTGCTTCCAGGCCGCGCTCACCTCGGGCGCCAGGTGGAGAGAGTCGATCCCCGGATGATGTTGTTCCAGATCACCCCAGAAGTTGCTGGCCAGGTGCCGGGACAAATTGTTCAGGGACGTGTAGTCGAGACCCGGCTGCCGCTCTTTGAGATAGTCCACCAAGAGATCGCGGACAGGGCGGCAGCGGACACCGAACCGGTCGACGAGCTGCTCCATTGACACCTGCCCACTGGTGTTGGCCAGGTAGCGCAAGGAACTGGGGGCTTCTGCAGGCAGGGTGCCCAACTCGCGCAGCCAGGCGTAGAAGAGGGTGTTGCCGCGTGCTTTGACGTTCGCGGCTTTGTTCGCCGCTTTGAGTGCGGCGAGATACTCCACGGCGTCGCCGACGGTGATGTCCGCCAAGGTGCCGCCCTTGGCGGCCACGATCTTGACCAGGGAGTGCAGGGCGTGACGCCCGACGTTGGAGGACCACGTGGCAGATTCGATCAACGCCTCAAGCTGGGCGAATCCTTCCGGGTCACGGGCAGGGATCAGCCCGATCCGCAGGCTCGTCATGTTGGCCGAGGTCCGTGACAGCAGCCAGGGGAGGGCGGGCCTGACAACGTCTGCGCAGATCAGACTCAGCAGCCCTCCCGACAGTGCCTGCCGTTGCGAGGGACCTGCAGCCGTTCCGATCCAACCGGGTGCCAACCGGGCCCAGTCGTTGCCAGGACGCGTGCTCGCGGGACTGGTATTCCAGCGCTGCTGCCAGGTGACCCCCGGGAAGGTCTCCAGCCACTGCAAGGTCTGGCGAGCTCCGCGGATCCGGGCTCGGTGCTGCCTCACGTCCGCCGGCCGCAGAGGAGGTTGCTCCAGACGAGCCAGGATGTCGGCCTGCGTGCCTGCAGTGGCCGCCCAGTGATCCTCCGCAGGTCTGGGCGGGAAGCGCAAGGCGACGGCTTTCAATGCCTCCCCGGCCAGGCTCAGGGACGCGGGAGGTGCGACATGCGTCGCGACGGACACGGTCTCCGTAGGTGTCACCAGGCAGTCCCGAAGAGGTTGTTGAGGGATTCAGGGTTGTAGCCGGCTGCCGGAGGCGCGGGAGTCCGCTCGGCGGACTTGGCCCGTCGGGCATGGTGTGCCCGAACATGTTCGATCACCTCGTCCCGGTCGGCCGGAAGATAGAGCTGTGTCGTCGACAGGTGTGCATGACCGAGCACCCACTGCACGTCGGTCAGCGGCATCTTCGGGTCCCTCGCCAGCCGATAGGCGGCGGTGTGTCGAAGATCGTGGAGAGTCCAGTTCGTACCGAGCAAACTGTTGGCCCGGTTGAACATCGCACGGGCCGCTGGATAGTTCAGGGGACGCCACGGGCGGCGCAACGTCCACCACAACCCCTCGTTCTGTCCGCGGGGTACCCCAGCCCGCCAGGCGCTCTCCTGATAGAGCCGTAGCCAGACGAAAGCGTCCGCTGAGCAGGGGAGCTGTTGATAGGCCCGGCTCCCCTTGCGGACCACCCCCAGGATCTGTTGGCCGGGCAGCGCGTCGCGTTGCCGACTGGTGAGCAGTTCCTCAGCGCGAGCCCCGTTGGAAACCCAGAACGCCAGCAGAGCTCGATCACGGTCGTGCTTCAGCGCGGCGAACAGCGCGTTGAACATCGCATCAGGGATCCGCCGAGGCGCTCGCGTGGGGATGGCCGGCCGGTAGCGGCCCTGCCGTTCGTGGTGAAACTGCTCGTCAGGGTTGTGGTGCGCGTGTGCCCTGCCGTGGCGCCGCGAGCGATCCAGTGGAAAGGGGTTGAGGATCGGCCCGGTTCCCTCGGAGAGGTGGAAGTCGTAGAAGGCCCGCAGGACGGTCTCGCAGTGCGCTCGCGTTGTCGGCGCGTATCTCAGCCCTGGTGACGACTTTCCCGTGATCGGATTGGGGGCTCCGGGCGGCAGCTTCTCCAGTGCTGGATTTGGTGCTGTCCCCGTCTTAATGTCCCGTCGGTGGCGCCAGTGCAGCGGTGCGGGCTTGTTCGCGATCTTCATCCAGCGGGCGAAGTCCCGAGCGTCCGACCGGACTGCACGATCCCAGGCGATCCCCCAGCCCCGCAGGAAGCGCCACCAACGCAGCAAATCCATTCCGTACGACCGGATCGTGGCTGCTAACTTGTCACAAGCCAGCAGCTCCGCGAAGAAGGCGGCCACGGGATCGATCTCGACCCCGTCCGCGCCCAGGAGAACAAACGGCCTCCATGGATCTCCCGTCTCCGCCAGCTGTCCAGCCTCGGGCAGCACGAAGCTCGCTAACTCCCTCTCGGGATCACGTCCAAGCATCCACGGAAGCTAGCAGAAAGGCCATCTGACCTGCGAAAATGATGGAGTTAGTTCAGTCAACGGTTCGTCTTCGGCGACCCCAGCACTTGGGGCACGGAGCAGGCCGTGACGGCCACGGACACGCGGCTCCATGGGAAGGCGACCGCGCAGGCGTGGGACCGACTGCACCCGCAGTTGACCCGTCGGGCGGCCTGGCTCGACCACGACGGCCCGCTGCCCATCATCGAGGGCACCGTCGTCCGGCTGGTCGTGGAAAAGCTGCCCAGCGGCGGGGTGAACAAGCCGGTCTGGCTGTGGTGGTCGCGCACCGGCGCCACCGAGGCGGACGTCGACCGCTGCTGGCAGTCCTTCCTCCGCCGCTTCGACATCGAGCACACATTCCGCCTGTCCAAGCAGACCCTCGGCTGGACCAAGCCCCGGCTCCGAAGCTCGGAAGCGGCTGACCGGTGGACCTGGCTGGTCTAAACCTTCCCGGCCGGGGCCTGACAGGCCGCAGGGCTCGAAGAATCGCCGCCCGGCCACCCGACATGACGTGGGTAGAGTCCTCGCCGACCGGCGAGGCGTTCAGTCGTCCCGCTCACCACAAGCAAGGCACCAAACCCCATCGCGAGAGCGGTACTGACACCGTCGGCAGAGCCCCGTAATCTGCTCTGACGCAGGACGGCGTGATCTTCGGCGGGGGCTCTCATGACAGGCGCCAAAAGGTCCAGCACGGATATCGGCGGCGGTTACATCGGACTGGCCGTGACGATCATTGCTTTGATCGTTGTCGCCAGCTTCTCCGGCGCTCGCTGGACTTTGATCGTCGCAGGAGGCTTCACCGCTTGGTTCTTCCTCGCGCTCACCGTCATCCACATCAGGGGCGGACGCGGCAGGGAAGCAGTTCGACGGGCCTATGTCGCCACTTTCGGCTGGGGCGACTACATCACCCCCTGATGGAGTTGAACGACAAGCTTTATCGGACTTCCGGCGCGCCTAGTTGTATGAGGGCTGGACGTTGGTGACGCCACCGTCCCGGAGTCGACATGCTGGCGGCCACCCACCAGCGCCGCTGTGCGGGCGGTGATAGTTGTAGTGGATGTTCCGGACCGCGATCGCGGAAGAGCGGGCGTCTTCGCTGGTGAACTCGCGGGCGTAGAGCAGTTCCTCGGCGAGGATCCTCTCGTAGCGCTCGACCTTTCCGTTGTGGCGTGGGGTGTACGGCTTGGTCTTCTGTGTAGGAGAGCCGGGAGAAGCCGTCGACTGCGGAGTGCAGGTAGGTGTAGCCGCGTTTTGCGCCAGCTGACTTCGCTCGACCGACGGTCTTGGCCTGGTCGCTGGCGCGGCCATGGACGCGCCAGCCGCCGCCGTCGGGGATCCTGCCGACCTTCTTCACGTCCAGGTGCACCATGTGGCCGGGCCAGCGGGCGGTGATCTTCCCGGGCTTGCGGTTGTTGTCTCCACCAGGGTCGATGAACCTGCGCTTGCCCAGGCCGAGTCTGCTCAGGTGCCGGGTGACGGTCCGGCGGTTGATCATGGACCCGAGGTCGGCGAGCTCGTCGGTGATGCGCTGGGCCGACCACTTGTGCTCGCGACGCCAGGACTCGATCTTGTCGATGACCCAGGCTGGTGTGGCGTGCGGGCTCCGGCGTGGGCTCGATGAGCGGTCGCGCAGTCCAGCCTCGCCGTGACGACGTCGCCGGTTGACCCACTTCGACGCACAGGCACGGGAGATGCCCATCCCTGCGGCCACGGGCGCGATGGGGCGTGTCTTGCAGCGCTCGACCAAGCGGCGGCGTCCCTCGATGCTCAGCGGGGCATTGGCGTGGCTCATGCGTCCATCGCGTAGGAGCGCTCCATCAGGTCGGTCATCGCCTGCTGGAAGTCGCGGCGTTTCTTGTCGCTCCAGCCTGTGGTCAGCTGAACGAAGATGTCCTCCTGCCAGCGATGTGCCTGGTCCAGCATGGACCTGCCCGCGGAAGTGAGTGATGCTTCGCGTCGTCGACCGTCGGCCGCGGACGCCGCCATGACCAGGTAGCCGGCTGCCGCACCGCTCTTGATCAACCGTGAAGCGCCGCTCTGGTCGATCCCGATCTCGTGCGCGATCGCATTCACCGTTGCCGGGGTCCCGCGCAGGCTGAGCGCATGGACTGCCTCGCAGACCAGCACGAGTCGCCCCTGCTCGCCGCCCGTGTCTGCTGCGACAGGTCGGCGTGACCAGTGCCTGACGAAGTGGAACAGGACCTGTCCCGGACCTCGGTCTGTCATTCGGTTGCTGCCATCTCGCGGCAGATGTAGGCCAGCTCGAGAGCAGCCTTGAGGTCCGGCAGCCTCAGCGCAGCCGTGACCTTCCCGCCGGAGGCACGGAAGACCGTCGCCACCCGCGTGGGCTCCGTGCTCTCGGGCCAGGTGGCGTCTTCCTCGACCACCATCAGACGCTCGCTGACCGGGTGCCACGACCGAGGGATCAGCTTGATCCCCGAGCGCTCCACCCAGTCAGCGAACTGCGTAGGCGTGATCGGACCCGCACCCTTCGGGCCGAGCACGACGACCGGATCACCGACCGCTGTCGCAGACCGCTGCAGGTCGCCGGCGTTGACGCTCGCGTGCCACTCGTTGACCGCTTCTTCAAGGCTTGATTCCATACCCAGAACTATATGCGATCCGCATACACCTGCTCTCGGGTGGGCGCGACATCAACCTCCTGCCCCGCAACACCTGACTCGCCCGGATGGTGCCGCAGTAAATACCGGATTTACTGCGGCAGAGCACCCACCGTGATCATCGCGACCTGCGACGGACGATTCCGGCCACTGGGGCGAGGTGTACGCATTTACTGCGGCAGCACCGGAAGGGCGGGACGGACGTGACGATCGAACCAGTGACCGAACTCGGGAGCGTGGGTGCGCTCCGGCTGCCGCGCGCCCGGGGTGATGCCTCTGTCCGCCCCGCCCTCGTCGTACACCGCAGCGGTCGAGCGGTACCTCACCGGCGCGGGCATCGCGAAGTCCTCCGCGCGGATCTACCGGATCTCGCTGACGACATGGGGATGGATGCTCGCCGGCGAACCGGCACCGACCGGACCCGCCCGCCGAGGTGCGAAGCCGCCCGTCTTCCCCCTCACCGCGATCGACGACCCAGCCCTGCCCGAGGAACTGGCCGAACTGGCGACGCGGGCGGACGAGATGGACGCCGACACCGTCAACCGGGAGTTGTCCATCGCGCGGAAGGCAATCGGCTGGTGGCAGCGCCAGGGATGGATCGAATCCGACCCCACGATCGGCATCGAGCGACGGCCGGCACCGCCCGACCGCACCAAGGCCCTTGCTGAGAAACAGATCGCCGCCCTGTGGCGGCTGGACGTCTCGCTGCGGGAGAAGACGTTCTGGCAAATGCTCTACGAGTCGGCGGCCCGCGCCGATGAGGTGCTGTGCCTGAACGTGGAGGACCTATATCCGCAGGACAAGCGCGGCAGGATCACCGCCAAGAACGGGGCGATCGAGTGGATTCACTGGCAGTCCGGCACCGCCCAGCTCCTGCCCCGACTGACCGCCCGTCGCACCCGCGGCCCGCTGTTCCTCACCGACCGCAAGGCCCCGGCCGGAACACCGACGCTGGACGTGTGCCCCGAGACCGGCCGTGCCCGGCTCTCCTATCCCCGGGCCGAGGAAATCTTCGAGGAGGGCACCCGACTCTGGCCAACCCTCTCGCCTCGACCGAGGACATCGAGGACCTGAACGGCTGGACGCTCCATCGCCTACGCCACAGCGCCCTGACACACGACGCTGAGGGCGGCACCTCCACCCCGATGCTACTGGCCCGCTCCCGCCACGCATCCGTCCGCTCCCTGGAACGCTACGCCCGCCCCGGCGTCGACGCAGTCGCCCGACACGTCTCCGAACGCGACCCCGCCGCCCGCCGGAAGCGCTGACGCGAGGCGGGGAACGAGCCGAACGTAGGCAACCATCCCGACGGTCCTCACCAAGGTCTGGGGCGCCACGACCGCCGCGGCCGCAGCCACGCCGTCCGGCACAGGCCGACGCCTCGCCGCACCGCTGGCGTATCGCTTAGCGGGGCCTGAGTCCGTCGACGACGACGTCCAGCATTCGGTTCAGCTGGGGGCGCTGCTCGGGTGCGCCGGCCACGGAGAGCAAACCGGCGAGGATGCCGCCTACCTCGACCGGGTCGATGTCGCTGCGCAGTTCTCCCGCTGTGGCGCCGGCCTCGAGCACCATCGCCAGGACCTGCTGGACCTCGTCGCAGACCGGTCCGGTGCCGAAGCGGCCGGAAGCGCTCATGGCGACCAGGGCCTCGCAGATGCCGCGTCGTTCACCGGCCCAGTCGGCGAATCGGAGCATCCACGCGTGGAGGGCCTGCGCGGGCGGCTTGGTAGCCAGCAGGGTGCGCGCATCTTCGCGCAAGGGCCGGATCTGGTCCCGGTAGACCTCTTCGACCAGATCCTCTCGGGTGGGGAAGTGCCGGTACAGGGTGGCGTTCCCCACTCCCGCGCGTTTGGCGATCGCGTCCAGCGAGACCGCGCGTCCGGACGCGAAGGCTTCGGCGGCCGTGGCGATCAGCTGCTCGCGGTTGCGCTGCGCGTCGGCGCGCAGGGTGCTGCGTGGAGGTGTCATGACCTTCGCGATCGTGAGTGTCGGATGAGGCTCGGGGCGATTCGGGGATGTCCCCGGTTCAGTGTACGGTGAGACAACCGGGGAGTTCCCCGATTACGGGTGGTCTCACCCATCCCTTCAGCGACGAAAGGTTTGCCATGCCTACAGCTCTCATCACCGGAGGGACGACCGGGATCGGCAGAGCGACGGCCGAGCTCCTGCACGCCCGCGGCTACCAGGTCGCGGTCACCGGACAGAATCCCGAGTCCCTCGCGCGGGCGCAGTCCGAACTCCCCGGCGACGTGCTCGTCGTCCGATCCGACGGGCGCGTGCTCTCCGACACCGACGCCCTGATGTCGGCGGTGTCGGCGCGGTTCGGATCCCTGGACCTGCTCTTCCTCAACGCCGGGATCTTCCGTCCGGCACCGGTTGCCGAGGTGACGGAGGAATCGTTCGACGAGCACGCCGACCTCAACTTCAAGGGCCAGTACTTCACCCTCCAAAAGGCCCTTCCCCTCATGAACGACGGCGGCTCGATCGTGCTGACCGTCGGCGTCGGATCCCGTCGCGGCACCCCTGGCGCCACGGTGGGGGCGGCGACACGCGGCGCGCTGCTGGCCATGCTGCCCTCGCTCGCGCTCGAACTGGCCCCGCGCAGGATTCGCGTCAACGCCGTGAGCCCCGGGGCCACCGACACCCCGCTGCTCAACAAGCTGGGGGTGCCCGAGAGCGGCCGGGACGCCATGCGCTCGAAGATCCCCTTCGAGCGCTTCGGATCCAGCCAGGAGGTCGCGGAAGCAGTCGCCTTCCTCGCCTCGGACGCCGCCGGCTACATCACCGGCCAGGACATCACCGTGGCCGGCGGCTACGGGCTCGGCGCCTGAAACCCGGGCGAGTCGACCACCAATCCGCACCTCTCGAACGCCACGAACCGCACCTCACAGGAGAACACGATGACACTCACTCTCGACACTTATCGGCTGCTGGGCCGTTCTGGACTCCGGGTCTCACCCCTGGCGCTGGGCACGGCGACCTTCGGCACCGAGTGGGGCTGGGGCGCCGAGCGCGACGAGGCGCGCAAGCTCTTCGACCGCTACACCGAGCTCGGCGGCAACTTCTTCGACACCGCCAGTACCTACACCAACGGCAGCTCCGAGCGACTGCTCGGCGAATTCGCCCACACCAACCGCGACAAGATGGTGCTGGCGACGAAGTACTCGACGCTGCGTCAGCCCGGTGACCCGAATTCCGGGGGCACCCACCGCAAGAGCATGCTGGCGTCGGTAGAAGCCAGTCTGCGGCAGCTGAACACCGACTACATCGATCTGCTCTACGTGAACGTATGGGACTTCAGGACGCCGGTGGAGGAGATCCTGCGGGGCCTGGACGACCTGGTGAGGCAGGGCAAGGTGCTGTACGTGGCGATCTCCAGCGCCCCGGCCTGGCAGGTGTCGCGCATGCAGGCGATCGCCGACCTGCGCGGCTGGTCGCCACTGGTCGCACTGGAGACCGAGTACAGCCTGATCGAGCGCACCGCGGAGCGTGACCTGATCCCGATGGCACGCGAGATGGGACTCGGCGTGGTCCCCTTCTCCCCGTTGGGCGGCGGGGTGCTCACCGGCAAGTACAGCCGGGAGGACCAGAACCAGGCGGGCTCCGTTGTCGGCGAAACCGCCAGCAACCGCAAGAGCCTCAACGTCGCCCTGGGATGGGTCACCGACCGCAACCTCGCCATTGCCGATGCGGTGAAGGAGGTGGCCTCGGAGCTGGGCCGCACACCCGCCCAGGTCGCACTGGCCTGGACCTTGAACGCCCCGGGCGTGACGGCACCCATCATCGGCGCCCGCACCATCGCGCAGTTGGAGGACAACCTGGGTGCCCTGCAGGTCGACCTCACTCCTTCCCAGCTGGCCCGCCTCGATGAGGTCAGCGCCATCGACCTCGGCAATCCGCACGGCCTGCTCGCCAGCGATCACATCCGCACGGTCACCACAGGCGAATTGAAGATCGAAACCCTCGGCTGATTCGCTTCATGAACGGCGACATCCAGATATATCGACATGTTTTTGATGGTGGAACGGAGCAACCTCGGTATGGGTAGGTACAGCGACAAGAATGTGGTGATCACGGGTGGCAGCAGCGGCATGGGGCTCGCACTGGCGGAGCTGCTGGTGCAAGGCGGAGCCCGCGTGGTGATCACCGGCCGTTCCCAGGCCAAGCTCGACGCGGCACGCGAGCGGCTCGGCGAGGATGCCGTGGCCGTCCGGGCGGATGTGGCCTCACTGTCCGACCTGGATATGCTCGCCGGCCGTGTAAAGAGCGAGCTCGGCTCGATCGAGGCTTTGTTCGTCAACGCCGGCATCTCCCCCCTCACGCCTCTCGAGTCGACGGCCGAGGACGTGTACGACGAGCTGTTCGCGATCAACGTCAAGGGCGCCTTCTTCACTGTGCAGAAGCTCGCTCCGCTACTGAGCGCGAACGCCGGCATCGTCCTCACCACCTCGATCGCGAACGTCATCGGCATGGTGGACACCAGCGTCTATGCGGCCGGCAAGGCGGCGCTGCGCTCGATGGCCCGCACCTTCTCCCGCGAGCTGCTTCCGCGGGGAATCCGTGTCAATGCGATCAGCCCGGGTCCCATCGACTCGGGGATTCTGGAAACGATGAACTTGTCCGAAGAGGCCGCCGACCAGTTCAGGGCGGAGCGGACCGCGAGCAACCCCATGAAGCGCTACGGCACCGTCGAAGAGTTCGCCAAGGCGGCCGCATTCCTCGCCTTCGATGCCACGTACACCACCGGCATCGAGCTGGCCGTGGACGGCGGCGAAACCCAGCTCTGAGCTCGTCTGCCGTCCCGCCACGGGCCTAATAAGGCCCTCTGCCACGGCGGTTTCAGGGGGCGCTGCAACACGTGATCGTGTCGATCAGGCCGCGAGCAGTTTATGCAGGCGCTCGGCTGGGGTTTCCCAGCCGAGCGTTTTGCGTGGGCGGCCATCGAGTGAAGTGGACACCTGTTTGTGTCGTTATGCGGCGAGGGTGCTGGTGACCAGATGCTGTTGGTGGGCGATCGGAGCCCCAGCTCCTCACCCAGGACCGCCGGTCTACCCTCGGGGGTGCGCGGCCTGGGCACGGCGTCCCGGGCGGTCAGGTCCAGGTCGAGGCGTCTGTTCATGTCCAGCTCGAACCGGCCGTAGGGATTCACATGGGTCCAGAACAGCGGGGAGAGCGCCCGCCGGTCCGCGTCGGTGAGGGTGTCGGCCCACTTCGGATCGGCGAGGGCCTGCTGCACCAGCAGCGTGTTGACGTGGACCAGAGCGGACTGGAGCAGGTGCAGCGCGAGCATGCTGACCTCCTGGGACTCCTTGTCCGCGCCGGCCAGGTCGCCGTCCTTGCCGTAGAACAGGTCGTGGTTGGCGGAGTTCCAGTTCTCCACGAGCGGAGTTCCAGTTCTCCACGACTTGGAGCCCGTCGTTGATCTCGCGGCGCAGGTCGACGTCGGCGAGGTAGTCGCAGACGAACGCGGTCCGCACGGCCCGCCCGAGTTCTTCGATGGCCTGGTAGGTGGGGTGCTTGGGGCCACCGCGGGCGAAGCGGCGCAGGATCTGCTCGGCTTCGGCGGTGCCCAGGCGCAGGGCGGTGGTGTACTTCACGATCTGGTCGTACTGCTGGGCGATCAGGTCCCAGTTGATCGTGTGGACAGCACCGGTGCGAGGTGCGGCCACTTCTCGTCCTGCCCGGCGGCCGGCCGGTACAGCTTCGCGGAGCCGATGTTCTTCAGCCTCGGCATCAGCTTGAAGTCGAGCATGTGAGCGAAGGCGAAGCCGACGATGGAGGCGCCGTGGGTGTCGGTGTACTGCCGGTCGACGTCCATGTCGGTGCAGTGCCGCAGCACGCCCTCGATCATCGAGGCGACTTCGGAGGCCGAACAGCTCTTGAGCTGGGAGTAGATGCAGACCGACTTCCGCTCGACGTACCGGTAGATCATCACCCCGGGGCCGCGGTAGCGCTGGTGCCACTCGGTCATCAGGTTCGAGGACCAGGCGCCGCACCTGCGGCTGTCGGAGGCGCACGCCGTACCGGTGCCCCACCACATCTCGTCCCGGGCAGCGAAGGTGGCGTTCACCAGCTTGCGCAGGGCCGCGCGCATGTTGGTCCGGTTGACGA
The DNA here is from genome assembly GCF_031597775.1 of Streptomyces sp. BB1-1-1. Taxonomy (NCBI): domain Bacteria; kingdom Bacillati; phylum Actinomycetota; class Actinomycetes; order Kitasatosporales; family Streptomycetaceae; genus Streptomyces; species Streptomyces sp. BB1-1-1. Next base: position 227,709 of record NZ_CP134203.1, read on the forward strand.
ACAGGTGCCGCACCCGCCGCAGCGTCGCCTCGGACTCGCCGTGCTTGCCGGTCACCGCGACCCGCTTGATGCCCATGTTGGTGCCCAGACCGAACAGCACTAGCAGCAGGCGGCGCCGCAGCACGTCCTTGGACAGGTTCTCCCTGGTGGCCACTGAGGTGAACTCAGCGATGAAGTCCGTGTCGAACTCGGCGTACTTCAGGATGTTCAGCAGGTCGATGGTGCCCCAGCGCCATTGCGGGCGAAGCGGGTGAGGAAGGTGGCCTCTTCCATGGCGGTGTCCCCGCCGCCGACCACGACGATGTCGCGGCCACGGAAGAAGAACCCGTCACAGGTCGCACACCAGGACACACCCCGACCGGACAGCTCGTCCTCGTCCGTCCGGTCCTCCGCCTTCCTGGCTGATCAGAAGCTGTCCCATAACCACGGTGAGTGACGAAGGGATTGTTGGTTGCCAGCGAACGGCACCCCATCTCCGATACACGCGCTGGCAGACGCCTCCATAAGCGCAGGAGGCGCGAGGGCAGAGTGGTCCCGGTGACGCTCATCGACCGATGAGTTCCCGCGGTGCCAGGAGTCCTACGGGGCGAACGTCAACAGTCAGAAGGGACCCATCATGCCTGCGAACACCGAACAGCAGCGCAAGGTCATTGCCGACGCCGTCGTCTCGATGGACGGATACACCAGTACAGGCCCCGAGGACGACATGAACTGGGCCATGGAGCACATCACCAGCGAGCAGAGCGAGATCATGTACGAGGGGATCTGGCGCGGGGTAAGCACAGCGGTCGTCGGCCGCGTCAACTGGGAGGGCTTCACCTCCGTATGGCCCGGCCTGACCAGCGACCCGAGCAGTTCGGCCCGGACCCGCGATCTGGGCAACTGGCTCGCCACCGTCGACAAGGTGGTCATCTCCACGACCCTGCAGCAAACCGACCTGGACAAGACAGAATGGACCAACGCCCGAGTCTCCCGCGACCTCGAAGCCGAGGTACGCTCCCTCAAGGCCGCGCCGGGCCGCGACATTCTCGTCCTGAACAGCGCCAGCATCATCAAGGCGCTGCTCAAGGCCGACCTGATCGACGAACTCTGCCTGACCGTGCTCCCGACGACCCTCGGCGGAGGAGTGCGCCTGCTGCCCGACGGCCTCTCGTCGAAATGGCGGCTTTCCCACGCCACCACCATCCCCACGACAGGCGCCGTCGCCCTGTGCTACCGCCGCCCCTGAGCTTGACTCTGGAGCTCCTACAGCTCGTCAAGTGGCTGGAGATGACGATGGTTCGCTCCTGACGGCGCGGGTGAGGTGGTGGTCGGCCTCATGCACGACGAAGCGCTCGAATCGATTGCTGCCGATGAGGGCTGCTCGGCAACGATCGGGAGGAAAATCCTCTTCGCTGTGGTTTTAGGAGTATGAAGGTAGTTGCGAAGGGAGCGTCGGCTCGGCCCGCTCTTGGAGAGCCGTTGTTATGGCCCGTGACCCCGGTCAGAGTCTCGACGCTGCATGGCAGTGGCCCCGCATGAGGGGCGGGGCCACTGTGCTGGCCGGTGCACTCCGGCCCGGATGACTCAGCCGGTGAGGGATCAGCTCGCAACTGGCCTGTTGATGAGCCGTGTTCGTCACGGTTGAGGAGCAACGCGTTGCAGGCTCGGGCCGCTTACCGGGGCTGGGAGCACCGTCGAGGGCATCCGCGTCACTGCCCCGCTCGGCTTCATTCCGGAGAATCCCAGATGGCTGACGCGTGGGGCCGCCGCCGGTGCGGCGGCTGTGAGCACGAGGACTGACGACGCTCCCCTCCGGTCGTGTCCCGCCATCCTCCCCCATGTTCGAATCCTGAGCTGGGAGAACTTCTGCCGGGACTTTGAACACAGGCACTGATGACTGCGAGAACGTGTCGCCCCGCTACTCCCCGCCGGTCGGCATCCGCCCGCTTCGTTCAGCGGCCACCCTCGGCTTTCGAGACGAACAGCTTGTGCTTCGGGTAGCCGGGCACGGCGGACCCGTGACCCACGAGACCGGCTTCGCCCCCAGCAACGAATGCGAGGCACCCACCGGCGGCAATGGCCAGGCCCCCGCCGCCAAACCCGACCGCCAGCACGAGGACACTACCTGGGTCCAACGCGATCAGACCGTAAAGGGGGAACGCGGCGACCAGGCAGGCAAAGGCCGCGATCCAGCGGTGGGCACGCCTGCGCCGCGTCGCCGCAAGACTGTGCACGGTGTAGGACAGCGTTTTCGCACAGACCAGGCACTTGACGGAGTATCGACGGGCTGGCTCGCCGTCCTCGGGCCGTTCAACCACCCAGGTCCGGCCGCGGTAGTCCCAGGCAACGGTCCCGTACGACACCGAGCGGCCCACGAAGTTCTGGCGATGACCAAGCGTGGTGCGCTGCTCACGCTCAATTGTCAGCGCCACACCGTGACTCCTCCGAACTGCCCTTTCACCCGATGCCTACCCGCATCCTGGATGGAGCTGTACCCGAGGTCAAGCGTGAGCAGCGGGTTGAGTGCGGAACCGGGGTCCTGGAAGACCATGGCCACCGGCCCGTCCTCAGGGGCTGGTAACCGGGGATGGGGTGGCCGTAGAAGAGCCGGAAGCTCTCCGGGTGAGCCAGCGCCCACTCCCTCAGGGCCTGGCCCCATGCCAGCAGCCTGCCGCCGGGGTCGGTGTCGGTGTCGGTGTCGGGCAGGTTTGTTCAGGAGCTGCGCCGAGGTGAGCAGTCAGGGGCGCGGCCGCCGCTGTCTCCATACTGGGTTCGATGGGTAACGGGGCGAAGATTTCTTGGGGCGCGCTGACGAATTCCGCGTAGGTTCCGTGGAGCCGGGTCACCTGCTTGACCATGCTCGTCACCCTGTCGCCCACCCGGAACCGGGTGACCTCTGAGCCGACGGCGTCGACGGTTCCTGCGACGTCCCAGCCGAGTACGGCAGGGAAGGTGAGATCAAGGCCGGGGATGCCTCGCCGGGTCCAGATGTCACCGGGTTGACCGCGGCAAAGGTCATCTTCACCCGGATGACGTGCGGCTCGGTCTGCGGGACTTCCACGTCCGCGTGGGTGAGTTCGTCCGCTGACCCGGTGCGGCCGATGACTGCTGGGGCTTCATGCTGAGTTCTTTCGAGGTTGTTGTGAGCACGGCGACGCGGTTAGGACAGCACCAGCGCGGGGCCGATCGCGCCGCCGAAGAGGTAGAGCAGGGTGACAGTCCGATAGTCGTGGGCTTGTGCCGCTCGGGCACCCAGGCAGTGGCCTCGATGACCTGCGTGGCATTGGCCGAGGTCGCGGCGAACAGCGCCGGGAAGATCCCGGCCGCAAGGAAACCCGGCGTACTCGCGGGGACCGCGGCGCGCACAGCAACGATCCGGCTGTCACGAGCACGACCCGCACGGTGGTCGGGTGCACCCGTCCTCGGCGAAGAGTTCGGCGGCCAGCGAACGGGTCAGCGCGTTGGAGCCGGCTTCCCACGCCCTGGCCGGCCGCGTGCTCGTCAACCTCAGCTCCGACACCCCGGAGAAAGCCCGCGATGGGGCGCGGTGGGTGTCCGAGCACGGCGGGGCCCACCTCACCGGTGGCGTCAACGCCTCGCCTTCCGGCATCGGGCAGCCCGGGTCATCCACCTTCTACAGCGGGCCGCGCGAGGTGTTCGAGGCACACCGGTCAACCCTAGAAGCCCTGACCGACACGGACTACCGGGGCGACGATCCCGGCCTGGCCGCGCTCCTGTACCAGATCGTCGTGGGCATGTTCTGGACGTCCGTGCTCGGATACTGGCAGGCCATCGCGCTCGCCGACGCCAACGGGCTCACGGCGACGGACGTCCTCCCGCAGGCCACCGAGCTGCTGACCGGGATGCCGGGCTTCCTCTCCTTCTACGCCGAACGCATCGACGCCGGCGAGCACGGCGGCGACGCGGAGCAGCTGGCCATGGGCATGGCCAGCGTCGAACACGTTCTGCACACCAACGCCGACGCGGGCGTCGACACCACGCTGCCGGCCGCCGTGGCCGCTCTGTTCCGGCGCGGCATGGACGCCGGACACGGGGCGGACAGCGCCTCCAGCCTGGTGGAGCTGATGAAGACGGCCAAAGCGTAGTCGCAGGTCTGCGAGATACCCGTTGGTCTGAGCATGATCAGCAGGGGTGACTTGACTGACGCGGAGTGGGCAGTGCTGGAACTACTGCTGCCGGTGACCAACAATCGGTGCGGCCGGTGACGGGACCACCGTCAGGTGATCAACGGGATCCTCCCCCGGCTCAGCACCGGAGCGCAGTGGAGAGAGTTGCCCGAACGCTTCGGCCCGTGGAAGACCGTGCACAAGCGGCACTTACTATGGTCGGTCGATGGCACCTGGGAGAGGCTCCTCCAGCACATCCAGGCCCAGGCCGACGCCGAGGGTGACATCGATTGGGCAATCAACGTCGACTCCACCTCTGTCCGTGCCCACCAGCATGCCGCTAGGGCCAGGGCAGCGCCGTCCGCGCCGCCGGGTTCTTCGGTAAAGAGGGCTCCGCGAAGGTCAGTTCGCGGAGCCGGCGAGGGCGAGCCTGCGGCCCCTCCCGGAGGAGGCGGTGCGGCGGGCGAAGCCCTCGGCCGGTCCCGTGGCGGACTGACCTGCAAGATTCATCTGAGCGCGGAAGGCCACTGCCGTCCGCGGTCCTTGCTCATCACGCCGGGGCAGCGGGCCGACTGCACGCAGTTCGAGCCTCATGGGCAACATCCGTGTCCCCCGGCTGGGGCTCGGGCATCCGCGCCGCACACCGAACAGCGTTGCCGCCGACAAGGCGTACAGCAACCGCAAGACGCGCGCTTACCTACGGAAGCGCGGGATCCGGCACGTGATCCCGGAGAAGAACGACCATAAAGTCGCCCGTCTACGGCGTGGTTCACGTGGCGGACGGCCATCGGGTTTCGACAAGGAGCGCTACAAGAAGCGCAACACGGTCGAGAGGGCGATCAATAAGCTCAAGCTGTTCAGAGCCGTGGCCACTCGCTATGACAAGCGCGGATACGTTTACCTGGGCACCGTCACCGCCGCGACACTCCTCATCTGGCTCCGGTCGTGATCGGAGAGACAGGACCTAGACGTCGCCGTCCTGCTAGGTGAAGTGGGCGGCGCCGGTCGTGCTGTCGTAGGCGGCTGTCCGCAGGTGCCGCAGATGCAGATCTCTTCCTCGTGGTCGGCGATGCCGAAACCTGCGGGCGGGAGGTCCTGGCGGCGGGCGCACGTCCAGCGGCGGCGGAGCGGATATTCCTCTTGCGACGCCGGTAACAGGCCATGACGGTTCCTTGCTGGCCTGCCCACGAACACGCCACGCCGAAGCGAGGAGTTCGGTGCTGATGTGAGCGCGATTCGGGGGAAGCTTGTCCGCCTGCGGGAGCGTGGGTACTGGTCCGCGGGGAGTCCAGCGGGCGCGGCCCCCTCGGGGCGGGAACATACACAGCGCGCCGCCCCGTCGTCGGTCAGCCGTCGTCGAGCGGCGGTCGGCGGGGCCGCGCGAACGGCGAGATCCTGGTCCTGGCGTACGGGATGCGGGACGTCGAGGAGTTCTTGCGGAAGGCCGGGCTGGAGGACATGGACGTGGAGACGTCGGAGTTGATCGAGTGGCGGGGTAGCGGTCCCGGGGTGTGGGAGGCGCACGGCTCGCGGCCCTCGGGATGACGGCGCCGCCCGACTCGTTGCCCCCGTGACGGGCGGCTCATGCTCGTCTGTCCGTCCAGAGGCCCCGTAAGAACTCCTAACGAAATGATCCTCTGGGTGGTTGTATCGCTCCGGGACTATTGATCTGGGGGTGCGGGGTGGCTCGACCGAAGCCACGGGATGTCGATGACGAGCTGTGGGCGTTGATCGAACCGCTGCTGCGGAGGGTCGAGCGTCGGACTCGTGGGCGAAGCGGCATCCGGACCGGTTGGTGTTCCAGGGCACCCTTTTCCTACTGCACACAGGGATCGCGTGGGAACACCTGACGCAGAAGTTCAGCTTCGGCTCAGGCTTGACCTGCTGGCGCCGCCTGGCCGGGTGGACCGAGGCTGGCGTGTGGCCCCGACTGCACCAGGGGCATTACAGGGGGCCCAAGGCGGGACAAACTCCTGTTGACCGGGGCAGGGCGGGCAGCAGAGAGCGTGAGAGCTCCACAGCAGTTGGACCAGCAACGTGTCACACCGAGAGAACCAATCGTCGAAGTGCCACTGACGTCGGCCGAATAAATTCTGGGCCTGTGCAGGTTCTGTTTTGCGATGCTTGTCGCCGGCGGGGGCGTCCCGGTTGCTCCCAGGCGCGTGTATGTGTGCACAACAACAAGGGAGAAGTATGGAGCCATTAGAACTCCGCCGCGCAGTTGAGGCAGGACGGACGACTGCTTCGGAGCTGGGCCTCCAGGTCGACGATGCGATCGTCGTCCATAACTCGGACCGCGTCGCGCTGCGCCTGGCCCCTTGCGATGTTCTGGCTCGGGTCGCACCTTTCGGGCATCTGGCTGATTCCGAGTTCGAAGTAGAGGTCGCTCGCCGTCTCGCCGACGTTGATGCTCCGGTGGCTGAGCTGGAGCCTCGGGTCGACCCCCGAGTCTATGTGCGTGATGCCTTCGCTATCTCGCTCTGGACCTACTACGAACCGGTGGGAGCACAGATCGCCCCGGCCGACTACGCAGACGTGTTCCTACGGCATCATGCCGCCCTGCGCAAGATCGATCTGGCTGCACCTCATTTCAGCGATCGAGTCGCTACGGCACTGAGAGAGGTGAAGGACCGCGAGCAGTCCCCCGAGCTGCCCGACTCCGACCGGGAGCTCCTCAGCGACACACTCAGCGGACTGAGCGCCGCGATCAGCATCGACAAAGCCAGCGAGCAGCTGTTGCACGGCGAGCCGCATCCGGGCAACCTCCTGAACACGAGGAGAGGGCCGCTTTTCGTAGACCTCGCCACGTGCTGCCGTGGGCCGATCGAGTTCGACCTCGCCCATGCGCCCGAAGAAGTGGGAGAGCTCTATGCGGGAGCTGATCACGGGCTGATTCACCGGTGCCGCGCCCTGAACTGGGCGATGTTCTCGGCCTGGCGCTGGCGCCGAGAAGACCAAATGCCTGACCGGGACCACTGGAGACTGGAGGGGCTCAACCGGGTTCGTGCCGCACGCGATCGCTGCGGATGGGGCTGAACTTGAGACAGAGGTGCCGCTGGGTCCCGATCCGCTGCGCCGTGTGCGACGTCCCGACACAGTGCAGCGGTCGAACTCGGCCAGCTGAGAGGACGTCACATCCTCTCGCCCCGTGCCCACGTCAAGGACCTGGGCACGGGCTAGTCACAAGATCGGCCGGACAAGTCCTAGTTCAGAGAAGCCGATTAGCCAAACCGGCGATCCCGCACATCATTGGTAGTCCACCGCTCCACCCTGCCTACACATCGAGAAGCACCCACGCCACACCTCCGCGCAGTACCGCACCACGCGCGACTCACCAGCCCGGGCCACGACCCGTCGGACAGGCTCCCGCGCCTGTGGAGCGAGCAGAGGGCGGGCGAGTTAGGGTATTCCATAAAGCGAATGGATTCTTCCATATAGCGAAATAAGGAGCGTCGCGCATAGCGAAGATCGGTTTCATTGGCCTGGGCATCATGGGCAGCCCGATGGCCGTCAACCTGGTGCGCGCCGGGCACGAGGTGACCGGCTGGAACCGCACTCCGGAGAAGACGGCCCCGCTCGTGGAAGCCGGCGGGCGAGCGGCTGGCACGATCGCCGAGGCTGTCCGGGACGCGGAGTTCGTCCTCACGATGCTGCCCGCTGGGCCCCAGGTCGAGGCAGTCGCCTACGGTCCTGACGGCATCCTGCCGAACGTCCGGCCCGGCACCCTCCTCATCGACCACTCCTCTATCTCGCCGCAGACCTCGCGCACACTCGCCGCGGAGGCGAAGGAGTACGGCGTGCGCGTGCTGGACGCGCCCGTGTCCGGTGGCGAGGCGGGAGCCATGGAGGCTGTGCTGTCCCTCATGGTGGGCGGCGACGTGGACGACTTCCTCGTCGCGCGGCCGGTGCTGGAAGCCATGGGCAGCACGATGGTGCACTGCGGTCCGCACGGCACGGGGCAGACCGTGAAAGCCGCCAACCAGATGATCGTCGCCGTCAACCTAGTCCGCCGCTCAGCACCTCCAGTGCCGGAGCCAGGTCGACGCCGGACTTGCGCAGGAAGGCCACCGCCTCGGCGCAGGCCTGGACCAAGAGGTCGGACAGCGCGGTGTCGAAGGCATGTTGATCCTCGGCGGCCAAAGCGCGCAGCGTGCGCAGCGCCGCGCTGTACGGCCGGTCCAGTAGCGGCTCACCGGTCTCCTCGGTGCGGGCCCGGACCCGGTCCAGGGACTCGTCGACGGCGGCGAGCCTCGCCTGCGCGCTCGGCGGGTACTCGTCGTCGTCGCCGGTGTCGTCCAGGACCACGGCCGTCAGTGCCGTGGCGAGTTCGCCGACGGGCGTTCCCTGCGCCTGCTCGGCGAACTTCAGCCGGGCGAAGTGAAATGCCTCGCCGTGCCACTTGGCCTTGTCCCGAAGGACTGACAGGCACAGTGCGTCGATCCTCACCACGGGCGGTGTGAACGAGCGAACAGGGCACGGCCCAGGCGCTGGGCGCCCCGTGCCCGGTTCGCGCAGAACGCTACATGCGGTCGGCGGGCGCGCTTCCACGCGAGCACCCCAGCCATCAGGCGCCACTCGGGGCGCATGTGCGATACTCAGCGCCGCTCGTAGCAATATCGGACCGGGGGGCCGCGTGCACGCTCTGTCTCTGCTCTCTCTGCAGGCCCCCTACCTGGACACGGCCGCGGACCAGCTCTGTTTCTCACTGGACCTGACCGAACGGCCGGCACTCGCCGAACGAGAGGTGCTGGTGGGGGGCGTGAGCGTACGCATGAGGCTCCTCGGCGCCTCGCACCAGGTCTTCGTCGGGCCCGTGAGGGAGACGGTGGCGTGCCTGCCGGGTGCCGCCCGGGGCCTGCCGGCCAGGCTCACTCGGCAACAAGACGCCTGGGACTACGACTTCAGCGCCACCACGGCGCGCCTGGACCCTCTCGAGTTCAGCGCACAGGTGGTGGACATCCTCGGCCGGGCGGCCGACGAGGAGCACAGCCTGTGCGGAGTCTTTCCCGGTTCGCCGGAGGCCGTGACGGCAGTGGTCGTCGAGGCGTCCGACGAGGCGTGCCGCACCCGACTGTCCTGGCGGACCTGGCACACCTACCCGCAGGACGGGCAGATCGTATCGACGCACACCACGCTGGAGACCCGATGAACAGTGTCCGATTCGTCCGCGGAGCGGTGGCCGCCGCGCTGGTCACGGTCCTGCTCTCGGCCTGCTCGAGCGACGGGGACGACGGCGTCCCGCGCTCCTGGATCCGTGACGAGTACACCGCTTCCAGCGGGTCCCGGTGGCTCGACAAGGACAGTTCCCCGGCCCGGGTCGCCGACGCCATCCACGACCACCGCAAGGCCCTCGACCGGTCCTCCGGCGGCGGCATGCGCTTCCTGCGCTACGGCGACGACATGGTGACCGTCTCGCCGTACAAGGGCGGCAGTCTGATCGAGATCGAGGACTACCGCAACGGGTACCGGCGGCACCAGCAGCACCTCGTGAACTGGCCCAACCCGAACAGCCAGAGCTATCGCGGTGGCGGCCCCGGCGAAGGCAAGTGACTCCGGCGCTCGAAGTCTGGCACCACCTCCCCACCCTGAAGACGCTCTCCAGAAAGGCACCCCAGTGACCGAGATCTTCGAGTCGGCCGGCCAGGCACTGCTCTACGGAGTCGTGGGCCTCGCCGTGATGGCCGTCGGCTTCGTCGCCCTCGACCTCGTCACACCCGGCAAGCTCTTCCACGTGGTGTGGCGGGACCGCAACCGCGGGGCGGCCGTGCTGCTGGGCAGCCAGTCCGTCGCGGTGGGTCTGGTCATCATGGAGGCCATCCGGGCGAGCGAGTCGGAACGGGGGCTGGGCCAGGGCCTGTTGAGCACGCTCCTCTACGGCCTGGCCGGCGTGCTGGTGATGACGCTGGTCGGCATCGTGATCGGCATGCTCACACCGGGTCAGATGGGCGCGATCGCGCTGGAGGACGAAGACAACCGCCCGCACCCCGCCGCCTGGGTCCAGGCCGGCATGTACCTGGGCACCGCCTTCATGGTCGGCGCGGCCCTCTCCTAGGACACCACCCATGAGCTCCACCACTCTGGACGACCGCGACACCGCGGCCGCTCCCTCCCGCCCCCCGGAAACCCCACCTCCCCGGGGGGCGCGGTTTCTTCTGCTGCTCTCCGTCTTCCTCTGTGCCGCCTGCGGCCTCGTCTACGAACTGGCGCTGACCGCGCTGGGCAGCTACCTCATCGGCAACTCGGTACTGCAGACCTCCGTGGTCATCTCCGTGATGGTGTTCGCCATGGGCGTGGGCTCACTGGCCGCGAAGCCGCTGCGCCGCCGCGCGGTCGTCGCGTTCGCGGTACTGGAAGGGGTACTGGCACTGGTCGGCGGCCTGTCCGTCCTGGTGCTGTACGCCGCCTTCGCCTGGCTGCAGCTGTACATGCCCGCGATGATCGTGGTGTCCCTGGTGGTCGGCCTGCTGATCGGCGCCGAGATCCCGCTGCTGATGACCCTCCTGCAGCGGATCCGCCGACAGGAGGCCAGCAGCGCCGTCGCCGACATGTTCGCCGTCGACTACATCGGTGCCCTGGTCGGCGGTCTGTGCTTCCCGCTGTTGCTGCTGCCGACCTTCGGACAGTTGAAGGGCGCGCTGGTGGTCGGCGTGGTCAACGCGGTCGCCGGCGTCATCGTCGTGGTCTTCATCTTCCGCCGCGAGCTCCGGCGCACGGTACGGGCCAGCCTGCTGGCCGGTGTCGTCGCCGTGCTCGCCGTGCTCGGCACGACGTACGTGCTGGCCGATGACCTGGAGGTCACGGCGCGTCAGCACATGTACGCCGATCCCATCGTGCACGCCGAGACCACCCCGTACCAGGACATCGTGATCACCCGGTCCACCGCCTTCACCGGGAGCCCCGACATTCGGCTGTTCCTCAACGGCGATCTCCAGTTCAGCTCCGTCGACGAGTACCGCTACCACGAGTCGCTCGTCCACCCCGCACTGTCGGGCCGTCGCTCCAACGTGCTGATCATGGGAGGCGGTGACGGGCTCGCGCTGCGCGAGGTGCTCCGGTACGAGGACGTCCGGCACGTCACCCTGGTCGAACTGGATCCGGCCATGACCCGCTTGGCGCGGTCCTACGCACCACTGCGCACGCTCAACGGGGGCGCGCTGGACGACCCCCGGGTGGAGGTGGTGAACGCGGACGCCTTCAGCTGGCTGCGCGATGCGCGGCAGCAGTACGACGCGGTGATCATCGATTTCCCGGATCCGGATTCGGCGTCGTTGGCCAAGCTGTACTCGGTGGAGTTCTACCATCTGCTCGGCCGGGTCCTGGGGCCGGAGGGCAAGGTGATGGTGCAGAGCGGATCACCGTTCTTCGCCCCGAAGACGTACTGGTCGATCGCCAAGACGATCGAGACGGCGGGCTACGCGACGACGAAGTTCCAGGTCGACGTGCCGAGTTTCGGCAACTGGGGATTCGTCCTCGCCGGCCGGGGCACCGAACCCCCGCCCCTGCGCCTCGACCCGGACGTCCCGAAGTTGCGGTACCTGGACGACGCGGTGCTCAGGGCGGCGACCGTGTTCCCCGTCGACCGCCGCCGCACCGACGTGCGGGCCAGCACTCTGATGGACCCCGCCGTGCTCGATTACGTCCTGGACGAGTGGCGCAACTACTGAGTCCCCCTCCACCCGTGAGGGGCCCGCGAGGTGGGGGCCGCGAAGACTGGTCAGCGGTCGCCCCCCTCCCGGCGGTCGTGAAGAGGATCGTCGGTCCATTGTGGAGCTCGCGCTGGACGGTGGCCACGATGGCGTCCGCGCCAGGCGTCCTGGCCGACGCGGACTACCGTCTGCCGGTGGCCCGACGCCACGGCCTCACTGCAGGTGCCGGGTGAGGAACCGGGCCGCGGCGTCCCCCGCGTGCTGCGGGACGCCGGTGTGCCCGCCCATGTTGGCGTGCAGCGTCTTCTCCTTGGAGCCGAAAGCGTCGAACAGGTCCAGGACCGACTGCCGGTCGTTCGCTTCGTCGTCCCATTGCAGGAGGACGTGCAGGGGAACGGTGACCTGGCGGGCCTCCTGGAGTATGGCGCGAGGCACGTAACTGCCCGCGAACAGAACGGCGGCCGATATGCGTGGCTCGACCAGCGCGAGGCGGACGCCGATGGAGATGATTCCTCCCGAGTAGCCGACCGGGCCGCCGATCTCCGGCAGCGTCAGAAGGGCGTCCAGGGCGGCCCGCCATTCCGGGACCGACCTTTCGACCAGGGGCAGAACGAGGGCGTCGACGATCTCGTCGCCGACCGGCTCGCCGGCCTCCAGCGTGCGGCGCAGGTCGGCGCGGGCCTTTTCGGCGGCGGCCCAACGGGGCCGGTCACCGCTTCCGGGGAGTTCGATGGTGGCCGAGGCGAAACCGTCCGCAGCGGCGTGTCGGGCCCGGGCCGCCAGTCGGGGGTACATCCGGGCAAGTCCGAGCGGGGGGTGGCCGAGCAGGATCAGCGGCACCGCCGCGGTGGCGGATGCGGACGCGGGCGTCCACAGGATGTCTGGGATCTCGTCGAGGGTGAACGCGCGCTCGAGAACGCCGTCGTCGTGGCGTTGTTCGCAAGTGAAGTGCATGGTCGTGCCTTTCGGGAGAGCTGTGGTACGGCGCTCCCGGACGACCTATCGCCCGACCGTGATCCATGAGGAGAGCACCCGAGTGAATTCGTTCACGGGTACCACCTCCTCGTTCTCTCGCACGGCCTGCGGCAGCGTAGCGCGGGTCGCGATGATCCGCCATGCGATTTTTCTGCCTGGGCACCGTGCCCGGGTACGAGGGCCTCGGAACACCACGCGAAGCTGCTCGGGGCATCGGTCCTCGGCCGGTGTGCCCACCAGCTTCACGGTGATGCCGACGCTGTCCGCGACAGCTGCCAGGGCGTGGGGCGTAGGGCCGCGCCCACGGTCGCCGCCCCGTTGCCGTTGTGCCGGCGGGCGTGGCCGATGCCGGGCAGCGTGTCGCGCTCGGCGCACACGGCGCGATCACCAGGTTGCCCGAGCTGTGGGTGGCGACGAGGGCGGTCGGCAGTCCGGCCACTCCCCTGGTGACCCGGAAATCCGCGTCCTCCACATGGAACGTCAAGAACGCGAGGTGCGCGACGGACGCGAGGAGCTGACCGACCACCGCTCGACGACCGCACGGTCCGCACGCCTCACGTTTGGTACGGACTGGCCTGTCCCGGCCGGCCCGGGTGGGCGTCCGGTTCGGGCACCGCACATGCGGGGGTCCCGCCGGGCAGCCGTTCACGGTTGTCGGCGACGAGCCGGTAGACGCCGGCTGCCGCCCAACGCACGGGCGGCAAGGTGAGCACCGCTCCGACGATGCGCCATCCGCCCCCGGCACTCATCAGGAGCTTCGCCACAGCCTGCGCACCGCCGTGGACGGCCGCCGTGGGTGTCACCCACAGCACCTCCCGCTGGGCGCGCTCCTGGCGCACGCCCAGGACCGCGAGGTCGGCCCGCTGCCAGGGGGTGGTCTCACAGCGAGGACGTACCCACCGCTCGATCACACGCACCGCCGCGGTGCAGAAGCCGCAGTCTCCGTCGAAGACAAGCACTGGACGAGTTCGCATGCGTCCATCGTGCCCGAGGCCGGCGGCCGATTGTCTCCTCGCCGAACGGTGGTGACGCGAGAAGACGGTCCACAGTCGTGCGGGATCACCGACACGCCGCCGGGGCCCGTAAAAGGCCCCGGTCGGTGAGCTGGACGACCATGCCATCGGCCGGGCTCGATGTCGCGGCCGTCTTCCCGTGGTCCGCACGGTGAGCCACCGCGCTCCGGTCAGGACGAGTGCCGCGACGGTGGGGCGAGCGCGGGAGCCTTGTCAGCGGACGACGTCGAAGACGTTCTTCTGCAGCCCGTTGGCGTAGGCCTCGTGCTCAACGAGCTTCAGCTTCTGTGTGTCCTTGTCGGTGGCGCTGAAGAGCCGCTTGCCCGCCCCGAGCAGCAGCGGGAAGACGATCAGGTGGTAACGGTCGATCAGGCCGGCGTCCGAAAGGGCCCGGTTCAGGGAGGCACTGCCGTGGACGATGATGGGGCCGCCCTCGGTCTCCTTCAGCGCGGCGACCTCGTCGAGGGTGCGCAGGATCGTCGTCTCGCCCCAGTTCGTTACCAGGTCGTCCTCGGTGAGGGTGGTGGAGACGACGTACTTCGGCATCAGCTTGTAGTCGGCGAAGTCCTCCATGTCGGGCCACACCGGGCTGAACGCCTCGTAGCTGGTCCGGCCCATCAGGATCGCGGCAGCTTCCTTCTGCTCCCGGCCCTTGATCTCGAAGGCCTCGGGGAGGAACTCGACGTCCTTGAAGGTCCACCCGGAGTTCCTGTAACCGGGCTCGCCTCCCGGGGCCTCCACGACGCCGTCGAGCGATATGAAGGCGGTGCTGATCAGGATGCGCATCTCGGTTCCTCGATGTCTCGTGTCTGGGTCTCAGCGGGTGCGGTCGGTGCACGTTTCGACCCACCTGGCGGCTGCGGTGCACCAATCACGGTCTATGACTGTGCATCATGGAGAAACTCATCGGTCGTCGCCAGCCCTTTCCGACAGCCTCGGCCATCTGGATCACCTCGGCGTGTCGGACCATGGTTGCTGGGGTGGCACGCCGGAGGTCGAGGCGATCCGTGTCGACGGGTCAGACCGGGGCGTCCGGAATGACCGGACGGCGGTTCTCCCACCACTCGTCCTGGGCCTCTTCCCACCTGGCGGTCGGACCGGGGTGCCAGTCCTGCTGTGCTTCCGGCACCTGCTCCAGAACCCGAACCGCCTCGCACAGCCGCGACCTGAGCTTGTCGTCGACCAGCGCGTCCGACTGCCACACCCCGTCGACGGCGGACACCTCGGCGCCCGTGCTCTCGTCCCGGAGCCCGGCGTAATGCCGAAGCTCGGCAAGAACATAGTGAACCTGCGCTTCGGTGAGGACCTGGTCGACTGCTTCTTGCGTCCACCAGGCGACGAGGTCGGCATCGTTCATCTTGTCGAACCACCCCGGCTCGGTCCTCCCTCGGTATCACCCTCATCCCTTGATGGAAGAGACCGTGTCAGATCCGCGAAAAGGTCGGCCACGCGACGTCATCGATGGCGAGCCACGGCGCGGCGACCGGGCCGGTGGGTGTCATCCCGGTGAACGCTGCGACCTCGCGGTGGAGGTGGGCCTGGTCGGCGTAGCCGCCTGCGGCCGCCACCCGGGCGGCGGCGTTGCCCGCCGCGAGGAGATGGGCGGCATGGTCGAACCGCACCAGCCGGGCGGCGCGCTTGGGAGTAAGGCCGATCTGGGACCGGAAGCGGGACCACAGGCGCTTGCGGCTCCATCCCAGCTCGCTCGCCAGACTGTCGACGCGCACCCGTCCCCGACTGGTGAGCATCAGCCGCCAGGCGGCGGCCACCTCTGGATCAAGCGACGGGCGGGTGTTCAGCCGTCGGCCAAGGGCATCCACTGTGATCATGAACCGTTCGTCCCACGACGCGGCGGCCCGCAGCCTGTCCTCGGCTCGCCCGGCGTCGCGGCCCCACACATCCTCCAGGGAGACCACCGTCCCGCTGAGGTCGGTCGATGCGCCCAGCACCGCAACCGCCAGGACCGGCGACAACCGGATCTGGAGGCACTCGATCCCCCCGGCCGCCCGTCCTCCGAGCCGAAGATCGCCCGGTACCAGGCCAACGACCGTGCTGCCGCTTTCGCGCCGGCCGGGGGCGTCGTGGACAAGGCTGCCTCCGTCGCTCAGGTCCACGAACAGAGTGACCGAGGGATGCGCGACCATGGTGATTCCCACGCGCTCGCGCTCCGGAGCACGTTGGCGGAATCCAGCCATGCTGACCCCCGGCAGCCGGGCCGACCACCGGGGCACGGCCACTTCCACCGATGTCCAGTCAGGTGGTGCTTCGATGGGCTTCACGACACCAGGCTAGGCGGCGGTGGGTGTCAGTGACCCGTCGCCGCGAAGTCCAGCAGCAACGACCCGGTTGCCTCCGGCGCTTCGAGCATGGGGAAGTGCCCGACGTCGGGCAGCTGCTCGACTCGCGCGTTCGGCACCGTGTCGTAGTGATGAGCCGACGACGGATCCCAGCGCCGGTCGGCAGCACCAAAGATCACCAGAACCGGGACGTCGAGTGCGGTGAGGCGCGCGGGTACGCTCCTCTCGGTGATGTACGCGCCGTTCTGGCGCAGCACCGTCCTGAACGTGCGGTAGTCGATGCCCCGTACCTCGCTGATCAGGTCGTCCGGGACGTCCACCGGGCGGTTGCACACCGCGGTCACCCCCCGGCGGAGCATCGCGTCGGAACGGACTCGCCAAAGCAGCAGGCCGAGCGGCGGGGAGATCAGGGCCCGCAGGAGGGCGGGCTGCGGGAGGAGCGCGTCGGGACTCGGGCCACTGCTGATCAGTGCGAGGGAGCCCACCAGGTCCGGGCGCTGCTCGGTGAGGGCCGTGGCGATGTATCCGCCGCTGGAGTGCCCGGCCGCGGTGACCGAACCGAGGCCGAGCGCCGCGAACGCGAACCTACGCTGGGCGCTGGAGGGAGCACTCGAGCGTGCCGACGCAGCGCACGCGCTGCGGCTCGTCAACACCCTCGCCTGGTACTGGGTCCTACGCGGTCGACTCGGTGAGGCACGCCGCTCGATGTCGTCCGTGCTGGAACTGGCCGGCGGCGCGGGCGAACTGCACGCACGCGCGCGCGTGGCAGGTCGGCCTCACCATTCTGGTCGGCGACGGCGAGGACCGGGCCGCGCGCATCGAATCGGCGCTCAAGGCGTACGGGGAGGTCGCCGACAGTGCTGAGGTCACATGGGCGCGGTGGTTCTTGGCACACACCCTGTGCGGCACGGGCGACGTCTCCGAGGGTGCGGCTCTCACAGGGCAGGCCCTGGGAGGGTTCCGCGAACTCGGTGACCGATGGGGCGAGGCGGCAGCCCTCTCCGACCGGGCGGCGCAGCGGCTGCTGGCCGGTGACCTGGCGGGCGCGGAGGAGGACGCAGCGCGGAGCGTGGAGCTGTTCGGCGCGGCCGGCGACACCTACGGGCAGCTGTGGTCGGTGTACCCGCGGTCGGCGGTCGCCGCGATCCACGGCGACTATGCCCGATCGTCCGCACTGCAACGCGATGCGCTGGAGACGGTACAGGAGTTCGGGCTTGCCACCCATGAGGCCGACCTGCTGTCCGGGCTGGGGCGAAACGCCCTGCTGACCGGTGACTTCGCTGCGGCCCGGACGTACCACGAGCGCGCCCGGCGCTCCGCGGTCGACATCGGTTTCCGCGCGGGCGAGATCAATGCCGTGCTCGGCCTCGGGCTCGGCGCACGGCGCGAGGGCCTGTTCGACGAGTCGGAGATACATCTGCGGACGGTGCTGGCCTGGCACCGCGACGTCGGTCTGGACGGCGCCAACGCGCTGATCCTCGCCGAGCTCGGGTTCATCGCCGAAGCCCGGGGAGACGCGAGCGCGGCATGGGGGCTGCAGCAGGAGGGCTACGCCACGGCCCGCTCGACGGGCGACCCCCGGGCGGTCGCGCTCGCCGTGGAGGGGCTGGCCGCAGCCCTTGCCCTCTCAGGCGCGGGGGAACCGGCGGCCGTGCTGCTGGGCGCCGCCGCTGCCACCCGCGCCGCGACCGGAGCCCCGCTGCCCCCGGCGGAACGCGGCGACGTGGACCGCGCGACGGCACAGGCGTGGGAGCTACTGGAGAGGGAGGCCTTCGAGACCGCGTTCCGCCGCGGTGAAGAGCTCGGCCCGCATGAGGCGGTCGGGGTGGCGGTGGCGTCAGGTCGAACATCGTCCACTCGCGTTGGCTCCTGATCTCGCATGCACCGAGCACCCGACGACCACCTGATCGAGACGGCCGTTCGATCACCAGGTCCCAAGAGCAGTACGAGAGCAGCTACTTACGCGACGGGATGCTCCGGCATGGCGAGCCAGTCCGACCAGGAGACCTCGCGGCCGAGGAAGCGCGGTCGCTCGAACGGCCAGTCTGCGGCGATCCACTGTGGCACCAGCGCGTCGAGGGCCTGCTCGACCTTGCTGCCCACCAGGTCGTCCACCACCCACCAAGAGATCTCGCCGTCCGCGCCGGCCCTCTCCGGTGGGTCGATGTAGACACAGCCGAGCAGAGCTGTCTCCGCCGCGTCGAACAGCGCGTAGTTGAAGGACTGGTGTGCGGCGATCTCCTTCTCGTGCCGCAACAGGTCGGCCTGATCGGCCTCGTAGGTCATGGTGGCCGCGGGCCAGCCCCAGGCCGGGCCGAAGATGCTCCACAGCCGCTCGCGCGAACCCATCACAGCCGGATAGTCGAGCGGGGTGTCCGCCTCCCGGATCGGCCGCAGGTGATGACCACCGCCCGGCAGCGGTACCAGGACGGGGTGCACGAAGTCATCGGGAAGCCAGCTCATGGCGCCCGACGGTAACAGCGCGCGGCCGTCCGCTCCCCTGAATTTCGCCCGTACCGGACCTCCATAGCGAGCTCACCGGCGAAATCGCCGGCAGCCATTGAGCCTCGCGGCGCACGAACACACAGGAGGGCCCCGTAGGAGGGCCCCGGCCCGACAAGCCGGGGCCCTGTCTCGTCCTGCAGTTCTACTCCGGTGAAGGGCCGCGGTAGGTGCCGAAGGTCCACAGGTTGCCCTCCGGGTCCTGCACCGTGCACACGTAGGTCGCGGCGCCCGACCCGAACCGGGTCTCATGCGGCGCTTCGAGAACCTCGCCGCCGGCGTCGACCACCCGCTGGTGTACCGCGTCCACGTCGTCGCTCACCACGTAGACCGCACTGGCGCCCGCCCGCATCCGCCCGTGCACGCTGTCGGTGTGCCGGGTCGAACCGAACACCAACGCGCCGCCGCCGGGCCAGCGCAGCTCGGCGTGCCCGATCCCGCCGTGCTCGTCCGGCGCGGCGACCGCCTGCTCGAAGCCCAGCACGCCGACCAGGAAGCGCAACGCCGCCCGCGTGTCGTCGTAGTGCAGGACCGGCCAGACGGATGACGGGAGGGCATCAGGCGACATGCCGCCATCGTAGGCCTGAAGGCCGCTACGTGACCGCGCCCCGGGCCCTGGCGAGAAGGCTGCCCTCCTGGGGCCCCGGAGCTCTGATCACTGTTCGTGCAGAGGAACGGTGTCAGGCGCCGCTGACCACTCGGATGAAGACCGTCGGTTCGGCGTACTCGTTGAGGTAGGCGTACTGCTGGTCGCTCGCGATGGTGGCACTCTGCCTCCCATACCAGCGTGCCTTCGGCTTCCGCTCCGGCGGCTTCGTTCTCGAGCAGGGCGAGGGCGACTCGGTCCACGGTGCGGGGCTGGGGTTGGCCTGGCCGACTGCTTCGATGGCCTCCGGCAGCCCGACGTGGCAGGACACCGTGCTCGTCCGGCCCGGTGAGGAGGTCCAGGTCGCCTTCAAGGCCGGCAACCCCGGCATCTGGATGGACCACTGCCACAACTTCTGGCACAGCAAGATCGGCATGGTCATGCACCTCGCGTACGACAACGTCACCACGCCGTACGAGGTCGGCGGCCCCGTCGGCAACAAACCCGAGTAAGGAGTTCTGGTGCGCCGGTCATCGGCAGCCTGGCCGGAAGGACCCGATACGACATCCGCTCCCGTGCGGGGCCGTCGTCCGGTTTCTGGAACTGCCGGCAGATGTACTGATCGACGCCGCCGGTCTGCAACGCGAACGGCTCACCGTCCTCGCCCTCAGCGGCGAGGACCGCCCGGGACGGTGCGGCTGGCGTTACATTCTTCGCTCGAGGCGGCCGTTGTCGGCCGTCGAGAAGAGGTGTCCGGTGCCACCCGACTTCGAGCGTGTGCCATCGGAGTTCGAGCGGAGCTTGCCGTTCGCTCAGATTCGTGACGGCGGATGTCGAGAACGTGCTATCGGCTACGTCCCAGAGGTGCCAGCAGCCGCACCCGGCTGAAGAGGAAGAAGGAGAAGCCAGCATGGCGATTCAGCGGATGGACAACGTCGGCATCGTGGTCGAGGACATGGACGCGGCCATCGCGTTCTTCGTGGAACTCGGCATGGAGCTGGAGGGCCGGGCGGAGGTCGAGGGTCCCGTCGCCGACCAGTGCACCGGACTCAACGGCGTTCGTTGTGACATCGCGATGGTCCGGACCCCTGACGGCCACAGCCGGCTCGAGCTGGCGAAGTACCGCAGCCCCGCGGCGATCAGTGCCGGGCCACGCAACCAGCCGCACAACATCCTGGGCACGCACCGCGTCATGTTCACCGTCGACGACATCGAGGACACAGTCGCCCGCCTGCGCACTCACGGCGCCGAACTTGTCGGCGAGCTGGCGCGGTACGAGAACAGCTACCGGCTCTGCTACGTCCGCGGCCCCGAGGGCATCATCGTCGGACTGGCCGAGCAGCTCGGCTGAAGGCAGGCCAGGGGACCGGTACACCCATGAGTCGTCCGGCCGGAGCCTGGCCCGTGCTCCGCTGCCGTCCCGCTGTCCGCGATGTGGGCCTGGTCTCTTACTGGTCACCTGAGTCGGCGGCGGGTGTAAGGGAGAAGACGCGGACGTGGCGGCGACTGTGTCTGACGTAGTCGTCGAAGACGGGCATGACTTCGAGGATGCGGTATCGGACCTCGTCCTGCTGGCGAGGTGTGAGCAGGTGGGCGTGGACGGGAATGGACGTGCCCTTCCAGTCGATCACGGCACGGGGGTCGCGCAGGAGGTGGCAGGACCAGGCCGGGTGGTGGCGCCGGCCGAAGTTCGTCGCCATGACCAGGAAGCTGCCGGAGGTGTCCTGGTCGGCGATCAGGGGGGTGAGGTGGGGTGTGCCGTCGCGGCGGGTCGTCCGCAGGACGGCGGTGGGAGACAGCATGCGGCTGGGCATCCACCGGTTCTTGGTGAGGCGGTGGGTCAGCAGGTCCAGCGGTGGGAGCAGGCGCGGCCCCCAGCGCCGCAGGAGCCGGCTGTTGCCCACGGCCGTCAGGAGGCTTCGGTGAAGGCGCGCTGCGGCTCGGGCGTCCGTGCTGCGGTGCTCGGTCATAGGTTCTCTCCACGGTCACGGGTCGGCTTGCGGCCGTCGGTGGGGAAGGGGTGGCCGGTCAGGTGTTGCGACAGTTGCCACAGGCGTTCGGCGGCGCGTGGATCGGTGGCGCGTCGCGCTGCTCGGGCGGGAACGGGTGGCCCGGAGCACTCCCATCGGCCACCGGGGCCGAGAAGGTCCCCGCCGCCGATGTGCGGGTCGGTGGCGGCTCGCAGCAGTGGCAGCGCTCCCTGTTCGGGAGATTGCCGGCGCGCTTGCACCCACTCCAGCGCACTCGCCTCCAGGTGGCGTGCGTCTGCGCGCAGGTCACGGGAGCCCAGGGTGGTGTTGACCAGGCCGGGGTGGGCGGCGATGGATCGCAGCGGCAGGCCACGGGCGTCGGCGAAGGCGTGGAGGCCGTGGGTGAACAGCAGGTTCGCCAGCTTCGAGTCGAAGTACGCCGTCCATCGGTGGTAGCGGCGTGGCGCCGCCGCCTGGTCGGGGCGGAAGCGGCCGAGCCAGTGGAGCACCGAGGTCACGTTCACCACCCGTGGCTGGGGCGAGTTCAGCAGCGCCGGCAGCAGATGACCGGTGAGGGCGAAGTGGCCGAGGTGGTTGATGGCGAAGTGGGCTTCGTGGCCGTCCGCGCTGCGGGTGGGAGGCAGGGCGGCGACGCCGGCGTTGTTGACCAGGATGTCCACCCGCCCGCCGGCCAGGCCGAGGATGTCCCTGGCAGCTCGGCGCACCTGCGCCAACTGGGCCAAGTCGCACGGGACGTTGTCCATGCGGTTGCCCCGCGCTCGCTGGCGCAAGAGCGTCGCTGCCGTGTGCCCTTCCTTCCCTGCGGCGGTGCAGAGCGTGAGGACGTGCGCCCCGTACCGGGCCAGATACTCAGCGGCCGCCAGTCCGATACCCCGGTCGGCGCCGGTGACCACCGCGGTCCGCCCGGACAGGTCGGGGACCTCGGACAGCGACCACCCGCCCCGTGGGCGGGCCCAGCGTCGCCACGGCGGAGGAAGCACGGCAGGACCGCATCCGGACGAGGCATCAGCCCCGGGCAGGGCCCGCTGATCTTCAGTCATGCCAGGCTCAACGACGGTCGCCACCGGGAGTGGTGCCGCGATTCCGGTCGGGTGGAAGGCGGGGGCGATGGCTGAGAGTGCGGCAGCCGGCTGTGCATGAAACGGACCGGGTCACAGACCTAGATACACGGTGGCCGTGCATACCGCGGTCCCCAGACCGGCTCCCAGGAGAACCTGTGCCGGTGTGTGGACGCGCAGATGCAGACGGGACCAGGCGATCGCTGCGACGAGCAGATACAGCACAGACCCCCGCACGTCCACCAGGAGCGTCACGAGAGTGATGCTGGCGGCGGCCGAGCTGGTGTGCAGGGAGATGTTGCCGGCCCAGGTGCAAGCCAGCACCAGAGCGGTCAGAAGCAGGGCGGTACGCCCGAGTGCCAGCAGAGTCGGGGGTGCACCCAGGTGTCCGCAGACCAGCCACACGGCAGCCGCAGCGATGACACTCACCCCCAGCAGCACCAGCCGTGGCCCGCGCTGGGAGGGCACGGGACTGGGCCAACAACCCAGGCGGGCGCCCGCGACAGCGAGAGCGGCACAGAGCAGTGCCCAGCTTCCGCTTCCCCCCAGCCCCCACAGCAGCCCGTAGTGACTCGGCCGGATGAGGTGCCAGCCGACCGCGGCGGCGGCGACCACCGGCAGCAGTGGCGGGGTGAAGCACGTGCTCAGCAGCCGCGCCCACCACGTCCGGTCGTATTCCACAGTGATCATCAGCAC
Organism: Streptomyces sp. BB1-1-1; assembly: GCF_031597775.1. Classification (NCBI taxonomy): domain Bacteria; kingdom Bacillati; phylum Actinomycetota; class Actinomycetes; order Kitasatosporales; family Streptomycetaceae; genus Streptomyces; species Streptomyces sp. BB1-1-1. Next base: position 250,582 of record NZ_CP134203.1, read on the forward strand.
GACCGGTGAACGAGCGGTTCGCAGCGAAGTTGCACAGCCGGGCATACCCCCGCGCGGTCTTCCGCCGTTGTGCCATACACAAGTTGGCCTTCTGGGAGGAGAACGGCATGGGACCAGCCACCCGTCTGCACATCGACGCCGTCCACAAGGCGTACGGCCGGCGCTCCGTGCTCCGCGGCACCGACTTCACCGTGTCGGCAGGCATGCTCGCCGGAGTGGTGGGAGAGAACGGGTCCGGGAAGAGCACCCTGCTCCGCATCGCCGTCGGCATGCTGGCGCCCGACCGCGGAACGGTCCGGCGCTCCGGCACGCTCGGCTACTGCCCGCAGAAGTCGGTCATCAACGACACGCTGACCGTCGCCCAGCATCTGCGGCTGTTCCAGGTCGCCCACCGGCTACCGGACCTTCACTACGCCTGGGAACTGGTGGACCTGCTCGGCTTCCACGCCGAACGACGCACCCGAGCGGGTGAACTCAGCGGCGGGACCCGCCAGAAACTCAATCTGGCCCTGGCGCTCATGCATGATCCGCCGCTGCTGGTACTCGACGAGCCCTACCAGGGCTTCGACTGGGACACCCACCAGCGCTTCTGGCACCTGGCCGGACGGCTCCGCAGCCGGGGCCAGGCCGTGGTCGTGGTCTCGCACCTCCTGCACGACCTCCAGCATTTCGACACCATCCACCACCTGCGCGAGGGTCGGCTGCATGCGGAGGCCGTGACGCGATGAAGCACCACTGGACCGCATTCACCGTCGCTCTCCGCTTCACCCTGACGGGCCACCTGCGCAACCGCCTGGCCATGGGCATGACCGCGTTCTTCATCCCCACCTGGATCTACGTGGTCCGCGCGACCGCCCTGGACAAGAGCATCACCTTCCACACCAGCGCACTCGGCACCGAGGTGACCGCCTCGATGAACCGCACGATCCAGATCTCCAGCGCTCTGCACGCCGTCACCGTCATCGCCGGCTTCATGATGTTCATGGCCACCTTCAGCGCCCGGGACATGGACCAGCGCCTGGTCCTCGCCGGCTACCCCCGCGCCCACCTGCTCGCCGCCAAGCTCGTCGCCCTGCTCCTGATCACCGCCGCACTGACCTGCTACTCCACCGGTCTGCTGCTCCTGTCCTGGCCTCTGGCCCAGCCGTGGGCGGTCGCCGCCGCCCTGGCAGCGGCGATCCTGGCGTACGGCGGGCTGGGCCTCGTGGCCGGCTTCCTGCTGCGGGGCGAACTGGAAGGCTTCTTCGTCGTGGTCATGGCCACACTGATCGACGTCGGCATGCAGAGCCCCGTCTCCAACCCCGCGGGAGACCAGACCGGGTTGAACGCCCTGCCGCTGTACGGCCCCGCCCAGGCAGCTCTTGCCTCCGCGTTCACCCCCACGTATTCCCTGACCTGCTCAGCCCGTGCCCTCGCCTGGTTCGCCGCCACCAGCGCCCTGGCCGCGCTCGTCTTCCATTTGCGCACCCGGCGCCATCACCGCCCCATGCCCTGCGTCGAACTGCCCAGTACCCCCACGCACAATGAGTGCCGAGAAGGAGACCGCCCCGCTGTCTCGTGAGACACAGCGAAGTCTCGTGAAGGACGGCTTCCGGGCTGGACTCGCGTCGAGGCCGGCCGGGTGGTGCCCCGACCGCACGTGCGCTCCTTCTCGTTCTGAGGCTGGAGTTGCCTGTCTCACCGGTAGGCCTCGGTGTGTCGTCACTCGTACGGGGAAGCGCGCGAGAGACGCAGCCGTCGGCCCTGTTGCCGCACGCTGAACTGCGCCCGGCGTACTGCACGGAGAACGCACCACTGTCGTACGACCTCATCGACCGCACACCCCATCACGCGCTGCGACTGAGCGACATCGCCCAGATTCGCGCCCGCATCGAGACCGCCGGCATCGGAGACACGGAAACCAGCAGCTAGATCTACCTCGGCATCGCCGGCCGTGAGACCTGCGCCTGCGCACCGCCGAGGAGAACCGCCGGATCTGGCTCCGCCACGAGTACGGCGAGCGGCTTTCCCTGTATCCCATCACCACCAACTGAGCCACCGGCCGGCGGCCAAGGCACCGTCGTCAGCTCATTCGGCGGGGGGGCAGGGAAACGCCAGCATCTCCCCCGCGGGCGGCGTCGTCGTCACCTGAGCAGAGCCGGCGCCCCCACCGCCACCGCGAAGGCGGGCCGTCGAAAGGGTGTCGGGCTTCACCGAACGTCGGTCTTTGCCGCCGGGCGGCAGCGTAGGGCGCCGCCCGCGTGTGCGCAGTCCCTCAGACAAGGCCCGTCTCACACTCATGCGCCGTCTGTCGCGAGGTGGGGGTGCGGATGGAGGTTGAGGTAGAGACCGGCGGCGGCCAGTTCGGGGGTGGTGGGCAAGGGCAGAAGGTCGGATGTTCCGTGGCCTGCGAGTCCTTGCGGGGGCGCGCCGTTGACGGGTTGGCGCACGGTGCGCAGAAAGGTGCCGACGGCGTCGTCGGTCTGGGTGTCGTGGAGATCTTCGGTGCCGGTGATGATGCTGAGGAAGCTTTCGTGCAGCCGCAGGGGTGCCTGGTCGCGGCGGCTGAGTTGTTGGGCGGTGCGGAAGTAGTGGTCGCGGCCGTCGTGGATGCGGTAGAAGGCGCTGACCAGGATGAGGAGCCGTTCATAGGCGTGGCGGTAGGCGGTCTGGTAGAAGGCGCGGGCAGCGTCTTCGTCGACGTCGCCGCGGAGCACGCTGTTGATGGAGGCGGCGGCGAGCAGTCCGCTGTACATGGCCAGGTGCACTCCGGTGGACAGCAGGGGGTCGAGGAAGCAGGCTGCGTCCCCGGCGAGGAACCAGCCTGGCCCGGTGAAGGAGTCGCTGACGTAGGAGTAGTCGCTCTCGGTCTTCAGCGGTGCGGCCTGCCGGGCATGGGTGAGCATGCCGGCCAGGAGGGGGCAGCGGGCGACGGCATCGTCGTAGACCGACTGCAGTGAGCCGCCTGCTGCTTGCCTGGCGCGGGCGAAGGAGCGTTTGTCGGTGACCAGGCCGACGCTGAGGGTGCCGTCGTGCAGGGGAATGGCCCACAGCCATCCGTGGTCCGGCAGGGAGAACACTCCGATCGCGCCGCTGGGTGCGGTGGTGAGCGGTGCTGCGCCGTGCCAGTAGCTCCAGGTGGCGACGTTGCGGAAGATGTCGTGGACGCGCCTGGTGCGCAGCTGCCGGGCGGCGAGGAGCCCGGCGCGGCCGGAGGCGTCGACGAGGTGTCCGAATCGGATGCGTCCCTCAGTCCCGTTGTGGCCGGTCCAGGCCGCTTCCACGGCCCGCTGGGCTGGGCGCGTCTTGCCGCCGTTGCCGAACGTGATCCGTCCCGCGCGGGTCTCCTCGCGCACCTCGGCTCCCTGTGTGCGGGCGTGTTCCAGCAGCAGGTGGTCGAACTGGGAACGGATGACTTGGAAGCTGTAAGCCGCCGGTCTGCCGGGTTCGTCGAAGTCCAGTGACCACTCCTGGCCGCCCCAGCCGTAGAACGCCCCCGTTTTGCGGACGAAACCGTGCGCCTCCACCACCTCACGGGCGCCGAGCACGTCCAGTACCGGCAGCAGGGACGGCAGCAGCGACTCCCCGATGTGGTAACGCGGGAAGCGTTCCCGTTCCAGCACGCGCACCTGGTGGCCCTGACGGGCGAGAAGGGCTGCCGCGGTCGCGCCCGCCGGGCCGCCTCCGACCACAAGGACGTCGGTCTGCTCACGCATGCTGTGCTCCTCAACCGTCGAGAATGCCGTCACCGCATACCGAACCCGCGACTGTCTGAGACAGTGTCATCACTATGAGCAGTGAACCTCACGGCGAGTCGGCCCCGACAGACGCCCTCGCGTCAGCCCGCACCCTCGGATCAGGCCACACCTCGGCCCCGCTCACCGTCGGGATCGAGGAGGAGCTCCTCCTGATCGACCCGGACAGCCGAGCCCTCAGCCCCCGCGGCCCCCAGCTGGTGGGCGAGGCCTCCGGTGTACTCGGTGACCGGGTGGGCACCGAGCTGACCCGCTACCAGGTGGAACTGCGCACCGACCCGCACATCCGCCTGAAGGAAGCGGACGACCAGATCCGTTGCACGAGAACGGCGGCTGCCCGCGCCGCCGCCCGTATCGGCCTGCGCATCGCCTCCACCGGCACCCCCGTACTCGGCCAGGCGGCCCCCGTCCCGATCACAGACGGCGCCCGCTACGCGCGAAGCGCCGCCCACTTCCGCGCCCTGGACGACGAGCAGACCGCGTGCGCCTGCCACATCCATGTCGGCCTGCCCGACCCCAGTGCTGCCGTGCACGTCAGCAACCACCTTCGGCCCTGGCTGCCGGCCCTGATCGCGCTGAGTGCGAACTCCCCGTTCCAAGACGGCCGGGACACCGGATACGCGAGCTGGCGCACCACCACCTGGGGGCGCTGGCCCGTCGCCGGCCCGCCCCCTTACTTCGAATCACCCGCGCACTTCGACGACCTCGTCGACACTCTTCTCGAGGCTGAGGCTCTCATTGATCGCGGCGGCCTGTACTGGGACATCCGCCCCTCCCACCACCTGCCCACCATCGAAGTCCGCGTCGCCGACGCCGCCCTGACCCCCGACGACACCCTTCTGCTCGCCGCCGTCGTACGCGCCCTGACCGCCACCGCTCTCACCGCCGTCCAAGCCGGCGACAGGGCCCCGCGCCCGGCACCGGAAGTTCTGCGTGCGGCCTGCTGGCGCGCGGCACGCGACGGACTGGCCGGCCACGGCATCGACCCGCTCACCAGCCGCCTGGCAGCCCAGACCGCACTGGTCGAACAGATGCTGCACACCATCGCGCCGGCACTGCGGCAGCACGAGGACCTCGACTTCGTACGCGAGCAGTGGCAGCGCCTGCGCGCCGAAGGAACCGGTGCCGACCGCCAGCGCGCCGCCTACCGGCAGCGCTCCAGCACGCACGGCGTCGTCGACTACATCGTCTCCGCCACCTGCCCCCACTAGGGCGCGTATCGAGTCGTGGTCAAGCTGCACCGGGCGCTCCCCCGGCTCCCATGACCGCATGAGGCGGCTCCGTTGGTGCTGACCATCCACCTGTGCTGCGGTTGATACCCCGGGGTACGCGGTACGGATCGCTGCCGGGCGAGCAGAGGGAGCAGGGCCGTGGGTGTGGACCGTGAGGCGGGTGGGCGGGCGATGCTCACCGGTCACTGGACGCCAGTCATCTGATGCCTCTCGACGCGTTGCCGGAGAGGGCCGGCGAGTACGCCCAGGCCGCCGGTTTCACCGACGTCCTCATCTATGTGGCGGATCTGCGGGGCGAGGAACTGCATCTGCTGACCGGGCCGAACGGGGTCCCACCGGGCGTCGACAGGGATATTCGGATCGACGGCACTGCGCCCGGGCGGGCCTTCCAGTTGGGCCGGCTCACGCCGGTCGCACCGCAGAAAGCCCAGGACACCGTCTGGTGGGTGCCGGTGGTGAACGGGACCGAGCGTCTGGGATTGCTGCGCTTGCGTTCCGCCTACGACGATGCCCGTGCCCGCGAGGACGCAGACCGTCTCGCCGGTCTCCTGGCGCTGCTCATCACCGGCAAACGCACCTCCAGCGACACGCTGGCCCGGCTCATGCGGACCGAGCCGCTGAACATCGGGGCCGAGATGGCGTGGAACCTGATGCCACCGCGCACCTTCGCCGACGGGCGGGTCGTGATCGCCGCCTCGATGGACCCCGCCTACCAGATCAGCGGCGACGTGTACGAGTACGCCCTCGACGGCCCTCTGGTACATCTGACGCTTTTCGCCGCGATGGGGCATGACAACGGCGCGGGCTTGTGCGGGGCCCTGGCACTCGGTGCGTGCCGCAACGCCCGCCGCCAGGGCGCCGACCTGGCCGCCAAGGGCGAAGCCGTGGAAACCGCTGGAGCAGCCACTTGCAGTGCCCGCCGGCGCATCCCATGGGCACCGGCCTGGGTCTGGAGAGCACCGTCTGCCGCGAGCAGCTGGAGCCCGGGGACCGCGTCGTGCTCTACACCGACGGGATCACCGAAGCGCGGGGCGCCGACGACAGGGAGTTCGGTCTGGAGCGCTTCACCGACTTCCTCGTCCGCCACCACACCGACGGCCTGCCGGTCCCTGAAACGCTGCGCCGCCTCGTCCAGGCCGTCCTCGACTACCACGACGGGGAACTCCAGGATGACGCCACCGTGCTGATGTGCGAATGGCTCGGGCCCGCCGTGGACAACACCGAACCGGCGGCAGCTCTGACGGGACTGCCGCTCAGTGACCCGCCGCCCACCGCACCCAGCACCACTGAGTAGGTGTTTTTGATCCCTGGCCGTGAGGTGGGTACGGCTGGATGATCTGAGGTGTGAGGGCTGGCGGGACGGCTCGGCGGTACTGCCGGGAGTGTGGTGATCCGCTGCCGCAGACGATGGCGGCAGAGGCAGTGTTCTGCTCGGGTCGGTGCAGGTCACGGCGGTGGCGGAGGCTTCAGCGGACCCGGCAGCGGGTGGCTGCGATGCAGCCCGGAGAACAAGCGGAGTGCCCGGTCTGCGGGCGGTCGTGGACGGTGGGGGTGGAGCGGTCGAGGGCTGCGATGTACTGCTCGGACCGTTGCCGGGTGCGGGCCTGCCGTCAGCGGCGGGCGTCGCGGAACGGCGTTACGGAAACGCCATAGCCGAACGCCTCGCGAACACCTCGAACACCCCTTGTTTTGCAAGCAAGTTGGGACCGACTCCCGAGCGCTTCGAGCGACCCCGGTTCACGCCCTTCCCCGGCGTGTCGCGCGCGCGTCACGGTGGACAGTGACCGGGGCCGGCGCCCCTTTGACCGGTCACGTCGTGGTGGCCGGGCCAGACCCGGGCGAGGGCGGTGGTCATCATGACCGACGTGAGCGACCGGATCGGGAACGTCACCCGGCAGCGTTACGAACAGCTCGTCACCCAGGCCAAGGAACTGATCGCGCAGATCGCCCGCTCGCAGTTTGCCCTGGGTGACATAGCGTTGGAGATCGAGCCGATGAGGGTGGTGGGCGGGTCGATGCCGAACGGCACGGACGACCTGTTCACCGTCACGGAGTCGTTGCAGCTGTTCGCGGACGACATCGGCGTCGAACGCCGGACGGTGGAGGACTGGCGTTACACCGCCAACCGGTGGCCGGCTAAGCGCCGCAAGGAGGGCGTGTCGTTCACCGTTCACCGCATCCTCGCCTCGGTTGTGGACGAGGACGAGCGGTGGGCGGCGATCGAGGACGCTCCGTTCAACCCGCGCACCGGGGCGAGGCAGTGGACGCCGGACGGCGCGAAGCGGGTTGTCGGCCAGCGGGTCGACCGGCCGGTCACGGTGGACGAGAAGGTTCAGGCCGTGGCCGACCTGACCCGGGACGACGAGGTTGCCGCCCAGGTCGCCACCGACCTGCTGAAGCGGCCGGCGGTCACCGAGCACGTCACTCCGGCTGAAAAGGTCCGGGTCGTCACGGAGCTGACCAGGGACGACACCGTCGCGCAGGAGGTCACTACCGGTCTGCTGCGCCGCCCGGCCGTCGCCCGGAAGACGATGCGGGACGACACCACCCGGATGCTCGTCAACCGCGCCCAGTTCGACAACTCCAACGAGACGCGTGACCGGATCCGGGAACGCACGCCGGCCGTCCGCGCGATCGAGCACACCATCGAATACCTCGACCTGGTCGGCTCCTGCCACGGCTTCGTGGCCACCCTGGGCCGGCTGGTCCCGCAGCTGCGCGGGCAGGAGTTCACCGAGGACGAACGCGAGACCGTGCGCCGGCAGATCGGCCGGGTCCGCGCGGCGGCGGACTGGCTCGAAGGGGCCCTCGACAACGGCGAGTTCACCCTGGACGAGCAGCTGGTCCAGCTGCTCAAAGGCGAGTAGGCCATGCCGCGACGCCGGGAGGCGCGGCCGCTGGCCGAGCACTACGGCGACCTGGTCCGCGTCGCCCTGATGGAAGCACGCCCCGCGGGCCTGCACACCTACCAGCTCATGTCCGCCACCCGCCTCACCCGCTCGCAGATCGGCCGCGGCATCCGGCACGTCCGGGACGTCGTCGCCGCGGAGAATCTGACGCCGATCACCTGGACCCGCCGCGACGGGTTCATGTTCTCCGACGACCCCGCGGACTGGATCGAGTACGACAAGCGGCAGTTCCGGCAGATCTTCGGCCGACTCACCCGGGTGATCACGGGCACGCTCGATCCGCACCTGCCCGCTACCCCGACGACGAATGGGCCCAGCTCGCCACCGCTCAGCTCACCGGAGTGCGCGCCACCCTCGCCCAGCTCTCCAAATAACCCCCGTTCGCAGCCGATCACCCTGCCGAGCCCGCCATGCCCGCTGCTGTTCGTCGCCGCCGCTACCCGTCCGACACCTCCGTCGCCGAATGGGCACTGCTCGAACCCCTGCTGCCCATCCCGGCCTGCCGGACCAAGACCGGCGGGCGCCCGGAGAAGTGGCCGCGGCGGGAGATCGTTGACGGCATCCGCTACATCGTCGACAACGGTGCGAAGTGGCGGGCTCTGCCTGCGGATTTCCCCCCGTGGGAGACGGTTTACGGGTTTTTCTGGAGGTGGAACCGGGCCGGGGTCGTCACCTACATCCGTGACCAGCTCCGCCGCCGGATCCGTACCGGCAAGGGCCGCTGCCCGCACCCGGTGACGCTGATCGTGGACTCCCAGTCGGTCAAGGGCGCCTCCACCGTCGGCCGGAACAGCCGCGGCTACGACGCCGCGAAGAAAATCAACGGCCGCAAACGACATATCACGGTGGACACGCTCGGCCTGCCCGTGATGATCACGGTGACGCCCGCCGACATCCAGGACCGCGACGCGGCCCGCGACGTCTTCTGGCGCCTGCGCCTCACCCAGCCGCAGATCACCCAGGTCTGGGCCGACCGAGGCTACGCCGGTGAACTCGTGGACTGGGCCCGCGACCGCCTCTGGCTCACCCTGCGCATCGTCTCCCGGCCCAAAGGCGCCAAGGGCTTCGTCATCCTGCCCCGCCGCTGGAAAGTCGAGCGCACGATCGGCTGGTGCATGAACGCCCGCCGCAACGCACGCGACTACGAACGCCTCCCGCAGCACTCCGAAGCACACCTGAACTGGGCACTCATCACCATGATGACCCGGCGCCTGACCCGCAAGAGCCCCCGCACCAGCCACTGGACGAAGAAGACGCCCTGATCATGCGACGTCAGCAATCGCGGACAGGTTCAAGGAACTCGAGCCGATTGCCCAGCTTGTCGAATGCATAGAAGCGATCGTGGCCAGGAAAGTTGTCATCCCAGGTGACGCTCACTCCTTTGTCTTCCAACCGCTTGGCGAGCGCCTGGAGCGAGGTCACAAGGATCCCCGGATGCGCCTTCCTGTTCGGGCGGAAGTCCTCTTCAACCCCCAAGTGGACCTCCAGGCCACCACCTCGGAACCAGCACCCACCACGAGCCGCCAGCACCGGCGGCTTCTCGAGCTCTGTCATTCCGAGAACGTCTCCCCAGAACTCGCGGCAGATGTCCTCAGCGCCTGGTGGGATCGCAAGCTGCACGTGATGCAGGCCGTCCAAGGAGTATCCGAGCGCTCCCAGAGCCACAACTTCTCCTCTACCAATGAATCTTGACGTCAAGATAATGAGAGCTGAGCGGTCCTGGCAAGGGCGCGGACTCTGCAGAGGGCGCGGCAAGTTGAGAAGACGACGTTCAAAAACACCTACTGAGAACGGGAGCAGTCAGCCATGAAGCCCGCGCTGCGCGTCGACGTCACCGACACCCGCGGACAGACCACTGCCCTCGCAGTGACCGGAGAACTGGGCCTGGCCGCCGCCACCCTCTTCTTCCGAGACGTAGGAGATGTCCTTGGTTCTCACCTCACCGTGATCTTGAACCTGGCCGGGGTCACCTTCTGTGACTCCTCCGGCCTCAACACCCTCCTGCGCCTACGCCGCACGGCAGCCTGGCCGAAGCCTGGGACACACACCGCGTCGAGCACACCACCCACGGCCTGAGCGGCGCCTCCAGGCGGAGGACGCTTGAACTGTGGTTGGCGGCGGCCAGTCGGGCCTGGGCGATGTCCGCTCCGTCTCTGTTTCGCCGCAGGGTCACGCCTGCGGTCTCGGTGGCGAGGCTTGATCGCATGCCCGTCGTCGGGGTCCGGCTGTTGGACCGAATGAGCGAGCCGCCGATGGGCTATCGCGTGGCGCCCGGGAGTGCGGTGCAACCTGGTGGGCATTGTGGTTCCACGTGACCTCTCGGGAGCCTCCCCGGAAGCGAATGGAGACGCTCGTGAACGATCAATCACCGAGCCCGGCCCTCCCGCCTGTGGTGGACAGAGAGACCTACCAGGAGGCGCGGGAAGCTCTGCTCGCACGGGAGAAGGTGCACACCCGTGAAGGAGACGCGATCGCGGCGGCGCGGCGGCGGCTGCCGATGGTGGAAGTCGATGCCGCCATCGAGGTCATCGGCCCTGACGGGCCGATCACGATCCTCGACGTCTTCGAAGGCCGCAAGCAGCTCATCGCGTACTTCCACGCCTGGTGGCCCGGACGTCCTGCTGCCGGGCAGTGCGAGGGCTGCACGTTCTTCAACTGTCAGGTCCGCGAGCTGTCCTACATCCACTCCCGCGACGCCACGTACGCCACGCTCTGCAAGGGCCCCTACCAAGAGAGCGTCCGCTACCGCGACTTCCTGGGCTTGGACATGCCGTGGTACTCGGTCGAGAAGACGGCGCCGCAGCTCTTGGAGGGTCGTGACTGGCAGCGTCACCACCTCGTCTGCTACGTCCGCGACGGGAAGCGGGTGTTCGAGACGTACTACACCGGCGGTCGCGGCGTCGAGGTCATGGCGCCCACCCACGGGCTGCTGGACATGACCGTCTACGGACGCCAGGAGGCGTGGGAGGACTCCCCCCGCGGCTGGCCCCAGCCCTGGTACTCCGCCGAGAACCCCGAGGAGTGGCGTACGAACGGGCGCCCCATCGCCCAGTGGTCCCGCATCGAAGCCGGCCGCTCCGACGAGCTGACCTAGTCCTGCGCGTCTCGGGCGTCGAGCCCGGGGCTCCAGGCCGTGCTACCGACCCGGTTCGCGACTCGTCGCCAGCCACTCACGAAGTACGGCGCTCCAACTCTGGGACCCCTCCCAGGGCCGATTGCCTACTCTGCGCCCATGACAGCTCCACTCAGATGGACCCTCGCGATCGTCGCCGCCGCAACGACGATGGCAGGCTGCTCGAACTCCCCAGAGGCCGCTCCCCCGGAAACCGCACCACCGACGTCGGCCCCGGCGTCGTCCAGTACGCCGACCACGCGGCCAAGCGCCACGGCGACCTCGGCCTTCTGCCTTGATCTGTCGACCTTCCAGGTCGGCGTCATCGCCTACAGCGCCGAAGTCGGTGCGGCGATCGAAGGGGAGCCGCTGGACTTCAAGGAGCTGCGGAGGAAGGCCGTCTTGATCGCCGGCATGGGTGAGAGGATGCAGGCGAGCGCGCCACCGGACGTCGCCAAACACTTCCGTACGGTGCTCAAGGCGATCGATACCTCGGCAAGCCATCTGAAGTCGGGTGCCAAGACGCGTGATGTCGTGGATCCCGTGTACGGCGAGCGCAACCGTCCCGCCTTCGACGCGGTGAACAACTACGACTGCGGCGCTGCCTCCCAGGGCAAGGCATGAACACCGCCGGCAGAAGCACCGCTCAGGCGGCCCGGACAGAGGCTGACCAGCAGCCGTCGCCATCCCATGCTCGGCCGCCCTCTCCGGCAGGGCAGTGACCTGCCGGGACCGGTCCCAGGCGATGTCTCCTACGATTCCGGCCATGAAATTCCTCCGCAGGCCGACGTTATGGGTGCGACTCGCGTCAGTTGCCGCGCTCCTGGGGGCCGGCTGGCTGCTCCTGGTCCCCCGAACGGCCTCGTATTTCGTCGACGACGAAGGCCACCCGTACGACATGAGCGTCCTGTACTCCTGGGACACGAGCGACCAGGCCATGATCCTGCCGGGTGGCCTCTTCGAAGATGACGACACCGGCGGACAGGACGGTCTCGTGTCCATGGTCAGACTCGACTGCGGAACCGCCTTCACGGCTGGTGAAAACGAGGACTGGCGGGCCGGCGACGGTGAAGAAGCCTGCTCCGAAGTGGAGACACCGAGGCGGTTCTTCGGCGTCTGCCTGATCCTGCTCGGCTCCACCGGGCTGTGGGCCGCTCCCAGGCTGTCTCACCTCCGGTCCCGCGTGCCCTGGGGTGCCCGGAGGCAGGAAAACGACAGGGACGCCGTCTCTCCAGGCGGCGAGTGCGGTGACACGGCCGCTGACCGTGGTGAAGGCCCGGAGCAGCACCCAGGTGAGCGTTCGTCGTAGCTGGGGCGGGACGCTGAGAAGACTCCTGGTGAGGTGCGGAGTGACCTGCTCGGCCGCGCGGTGCCGTCCGGCAGCGCGACGATGGCCATGTAGTGGCTGGTGCGCTCGACGAGCGTGGCGCCGGCTGGGGCCGGGCGTTGGGCGAGCTTGGTCTGCTGGGTCGGCGCCCGCGCTCGTACGCCCTCGCGCTCGCGGCCGCTCAGATGCCGGTCTCACCGCATCTGCGGGGTGCTGTCGGGCCCGGCCTCGGATGCTGAATCATCGCTTGGCGAGCTGGCGTGCTCCGTGCCATCCGCCCCCCGCTTCAGATGTAGATCACGATCTTTCCGCGTGTGCGTCCGCGCTCGGCGTGCGCGTGCGCGTCGGCGATCCGCTTCAGGGGGTAAGTCTGTTCGATCCGCGGTGTGTAGCTGCCTTGCCGGCCCAGTTCCGCGGCCGCGGACAGGAGGGTGGAGTCGTTCTCCGCGTTGACCACATGCGTGCCCAGGCGCTGCCCGCCCGCATGGTCGGCGACGGTCGCGACGCGCGTCGGGTCTCCCGTGATCGCGACGAGGTCGTCCAGGGACCCGGAGGCCGCGGTGTCGAGCGTGATGCCGACGCCGTGCGGAGCGAGAGCGGAGAGGCGCTGCGCGAGGCCGGGGCCGTACGTGGTGGGAACGGCGCCGAGAGAGGTGAGGAACTCGTGGTTGCGTTCGCTGGCTGTCCCGATCACGGTGGCACCTTGTGCCACCGCGATCTCGACTGCCGCACTGCCCACGCCTCCGGCGGCGCCCTCGACGAGAAGGGTGCGCCCCGCGAGGGAGCCGAGCGCGTTCAGGCCACGCATCGCGGTCACGGACGCGAGACCGGCGCCCGCAGCCTGCTCATCGTTCCACGAGTCGGGGGCGTGAGCCCAGGCAGAGAGGATGACCAGCTCTGCGGTCGCGCCGGTGACACCACCCAGCCCGAAAACGCGGTCACCGATGCTCACCCCCTGCACTCCGTCACCGATTTCGTCGACCACGCCGACGGCGTCGCGCCCGGGAATGGCGGGTAGGTCCACGGGAATCAGCTGGTGCAGGGCGCCGGCGCGCAGCTTCCAGTCGATGGGATTGACGCTGGCCGCCGTGGCACGGACACGGATCTCACCGGGCCCGGGGTGCGGGTCGGGGGCCTGCTCGATCACCAGGCTCTCCGGTCCGCCGTATTCATGGAAGCGGGTTGCACGCATAATGTCCTGCCTTACCTTTATAGGTCGGAATGATGGTGTTCATTCGACGTCTGTCAACGCTGATGCGGTGCGGATCGGTGAGGTTGTCGAGCAGACGGGGGGCCACCCGCCCCGGAACCCACGATCTTGCCCAGCGTCGGAATACCTCCCGTTGCGTCGATGCTCCGGAAGATATCCAGAAGGTCGGTCACCGACTGGATACCAAGACCGGAGACTGGAGACCCTCGATGACGCAACGGCCACCGCTGCCACCCGACTTGTTCGACGAGCTGTGCCCGTCCTCGCTGGTGCCCTTCCGCTTCGGTGACAAATGGGCACCCATGGTCCTCCGCTGCCTGGACGACGGCCCGCGCAGATACTCCGAACTTCGCGTGCCTCTGGGCCGCGTCACCCCGAAGGTGCTCACCCAGTCGCTCCGCGGCTTGGAGCGGAACGGGTTCGTGTCACGCACGGTGCACGCCGACCCGAAACTGCGGGTGGAGTACGCGCTGACACCGCTGGGCCGCAGCGTGCTGGAGCCGCTGGCCGCCGCGTGCCGGTGGGCGACCGAGCACTGGGACGAGCTGCTCGACGCCCGCGAGGGCGGCGAGGGTGGCGAGGGTCGCGAGGGCGGCATCTCCTCCATCGGCTGACTCTTCCCGACCGACCGTAGACCCTTCCCGCCGACAGCAGTTGGGCCCTCGCGGCGCCCTGATCTGCACCCCGGCATCCCGAGAGGCGTCAGGCCCCCAGAGGGACCGGGCAGGCGGTGTGTGAGGTCTGGACAGCCATCGAATGACGTGTTGTCATTCCGCTGTCAAGAATTTCCAACGTTGGAAGAGCCGCTGCCCCGGTGCCTGCCCAAGCCGGTGCCGCCTGCCGAAAGGTCCTGGTACGGGGCCTCTGCGCGAGGAAGGGTTCGATGAGACAACGACACACCCGCCCACGAGCCAGAGCGTGGGCGTTGCTCACAGCCGCAGCCCTGGCACTGCCCACGACCGCTCTGATGTCCACCGCGTCGGCCGCCGAGACACCAGTCGCCGCATCGGCCCCCTCGTCCGAGCAGGCCGCCGTCGCGGTGCACGGTCTGAAGGGCGAGTACTTCAGCATGTCGGCGCCGGGCGCGCGGGACTTCGCCGAACTCGGTGGCACCCTGCTCGACCCGCAGGTCAACTTCTCCGGACTGACCAGCACCTTCGAGGAACTGACCGGGCAGACGGAGCACACGACCGCCCGCTGGACGGGGCAGATCGAGGCACCGGCCACCGGTGACTACACCTTCTACGCCAGCGGCGACAACGGCTTCCGCCTCTACATCGACGGCGAGCCGGTCATCGACCACTGGGAGCCGGACTGGGACAACGAACAGACCAGCGTGCCGATCCGGCTGGCCGCCGGGGAGAAGCACGACTTCCGCCTGGAGATGTTCCAGGACACCGGCGGCGCCAACATGTTCCTGCGCTGGTCCACCCCGGACCTGCCCAAGCAGGTCGTCCCCATGTCGGCGTTCACCCCGCCGGCCGGGTTCGAGGTCTACCCGGTGGAACCGTCGGTCTCCGAGAACGGCCGACAGGTGCGGGCGCGGTTCGAGGGCAGGGTCGGCGGTGACGTGAAGGCGCTGGCGGACCACCTGGAGATCGAGGCCGACACCACCCCCATGCCGATCGACTCGGTCACGGTCGCCCCCGGTGACCGCGACGCCCTGCTGATCACCCTCGCGGAGCCGATCCAGAAGAACCAGCAGGTCCGGGTGGTGTACGACGGCGAGGGCGGCCTGACCTCCGGCGGCGAGACCGTGCCGAAGATCCTCCGCTACGCGCAGAACGACTCCACCCACCGGCTCACCACCAAGTGGGGCGACAAGCTCGACACGAAGAACCCGCTGCCGGAGTACCCCCGCCCGCAGCAGGTGCGCGACAAGTGGAAGAACCTCAACGGGCCCTGGCAGTTCGCCGCCGCCGACGCGGGCGAGCAACCGGTCTTCGGCAAGGACCTGGACGAGAAGATCGTCGTGCCGTTCCCGGTCGAGTCGCAGCTCTCCGGTCTGGAGCGGCACGAGGACCACATGTTCTACCGCAAGCTCGTCGACGTGCCGAAGAGCTGGAAGGTCGGCCAGGGCAACAAGGGCGACCGGCTGAAGCTCCACTTCGGCGCCGTGGACTACCAGACCCGCGTATGGGTCAACGGCGAGAAGGTCGCCGAACACACCGGTGGCTACACCGCGTTCAGCGCCGACATCACCGACGCGCTCAAGGGCAAGGGACCGCAGGAGGTCGTGGTCGCCGTCACCGACACCGGCGGCGCCAACCAGCCGATGGGCAAGCAGACCGCCAACCCGGGCGGCATCTTCTACACCCAGTCGTCGGGCATCTGGCAGACGGTGTGGATGGAGCCGGTCGCCGACACCTCCATTGACAACGTAGTCACGACCCCCGACGTCGACGCCGGCACCCTCGCGGTGAAGGTCGAGTCCGAAGGCGCCTCCGCGAAGGCGCGCGTAGAGGCCGTCGCCCGTGACAGGCGCGGCAAGGTCGTCGGCCGAATCAGCGGACCGGCCAACGAGGAGCTGCGCCTGCCCGTGGCGAAGCAGCACCTGTGGAGCCCGGACGACCCCTACCTCTACGACCTCGACGTCAAGCTCACCGACGGCAGGTCGAAGGACGAGATCGACAGCTACTTCGGCATGCGCGAGGTGGGCATCGAGAAGGTCGGCGGCTACCAGAAGCTGGTGCTCAACGGGAAGCCCGTCTTCTCGCTCGCCACACTCGACCAGGGCTTCTGGCCCGACGGCCTGTACACGGCCCCCAGCGACGAGGCCCTGGCCTTCGACCTGAAGGCCCACAAGGAGCTGGGCTTCAACTCCGTCCGCAAGCACATCAAGGTGGAGCCGGCCCGGTGGTTCTACCACGCGGACCGGCTCGGTCTGCTGGTCTGGCAGGACTTCGTCTCCGGGAACATCACCAACACGACCGGCCAGAAGGCGTTCGTCGACCAGGGCATGGAGGCGATGCGGCAGCACCACAACGCACCCTCCGTCATCGGCAACGTCGTCTTCAACGAGGGCTGGGGCGAGTGGGACCGCGAGGAGAGCGGCCGTATCGCCGAGGCCGTCAAGGCCGCCGACCCCTCCCGGATCGTCAACGCCCACAGCGGTGTGAACTGCTGCAACTCCAAGGGTGACTCGGGCAAGGGCGACATCATCGACCACCACGACTACAACAACGAGGACCCGCCGTTCCCCGACCACCGGGCCGCCATGGACGGCGAGCACGGCGGCTTCACCCTGCGCACCCCGGGGCACATGTGGCCGGGCACTCCGACCGTGATCTACAGCGGCGTCGCCGACAAGGAGGCGCTGACCCGCAAGTACGTGGAGAACACCGAGGAGTTCTACCTCGAACAGGCCGGCGCCGAGCTGTCCGGCTCGGTGTACACGCAGATCTCCGACCTGGAGAACGAGCTCAACGGCCTGTACACGTACGACCGCCGTGAGATCAAGGTCGACCCCGTCCGGGTCCGTGAGGTCAACCGCGAGGTCATCGCGGCCGGTGCCGCCGCGGGCGACCGGGAGGAGCTGAAGGGCGGCGGGCACTGGTCCCTCGACGAGGGCGCGGGCACCACTGCGAAGGACGAGGGTCCGAACGACAAGCCTCTGGAGCTCTCCGAGGGCACCGCCTGGACGCCCGGTGTCAGCGGCAGCGCGCTGACGTTCGACGGCGAGGGGCAGCACGCCGAGACGGACGGCCCGGTGCTCGACACCACCGGGAGCTACTCGGTCTCCGCCTGGGTGACCCTCGACGAGCTGCCCGGCAACTACGCCACCGCCGTGAGCCAGGACGGCCGGCACCAGGCCAGCCCGTTCTACCTCCAGTACGGCCAGGGCGCCTTCGCCTTCAGTACGCCCGGCGAGAACCGTGCCCGGCTGGTCACCACACCCGAGACGGACCGCTGGTACCACCTCGTCGGGGTGCGCGACGGCGCGAGCAACCAGATCAGTCTCTACGTCGACGGCGAGCTGGCGTCGACCGCGACCGCCGGCCCGAACTACGTCTCCTCCGGGCCCCTCGCGGTCGGCCGGGCCCAGTGGAACGGCGAGGACACCGACTTCTGGAACGGCGCCGTCGACGAGGTCCACGCCTACGACAGGGCTCTCACCGCCGAGGAGGTGAGCACGCTGCACACGCAGGAGAAGCCGTAGCTCCGGCCCCTGTGAAGGTCCCGGCGAGTGCCGCTCGGCTCACTCGCCGGGACCTTCACTGCGCCGGGCTCACCGCCACGTTGTCGAAGGAGGCGGCGGCGTCGAAGACCCGGACGCCGTTCGCGCCGCTGCGGTATGTGCCGTCGGTGACGGAGATCCTCGGCGTCGTCATGTCGTCGACGTACACCTTGATGGACGAGCCGGCGGCGGTGACGCGCAGCCGGTGGGTCGAGCCGGGGGCGATCGGCATCCGGGCGGTGCCCAGCTCGGTCCAGTTGTCGTTCGCCCGGCCCAGGACCACCTTGCCGCTGGGGCTGATGCCCGCGTAGTAGCCGGAGTAGCTGTCCCAGCCGACCGAGGGCCGGGTCACGCGGAAGGCCAGGCCCGCGTCGCCGCCGCCCGAGGTGACGGTGACGTCGGCTTCCTGGGTGAAGTCGGCGAAGTTCGTGTCGAGCAGCGCCTTGCCGCCCTGGGACTGGTTCACCCGGTAGCGCCCGTCACCGGCCGACCAGGAGCCGCCGTACGTCTTCCAGCCCAGCGCGTTGCCGTCGGCGAAGTTGTCCCTCACCTGCATCTGCACCCGGCGGATGGTGCCGTCGGCGTTGAAGTACATCCGGTCATAGGCGAGTTGGCGGTGGTTGCCGTCGGTCTCGCTGAGGGGACGGCGGTGGTAGACGATGTACCAGACGTCGGTGCCCGGCACGTTGACGACGGAGTTGTGGCCGGACCCCCTGGCGACGGCCGGGTCCTGGGCGAGCACCTTGTCGATCTTCCTGAAGGGGCCGGTGGGCGAGTCGGACATGGCGTAGGACACCGAGTAGTCCGGGCCGGTCCAGCCGCCTTCGGACCACATCAGGTAGTACCTGCCGTTCCGCTTGAACATGAAGGAGCCCTCGGTGTAGTTGTCCGGGGTGATCTCCTTGTAGGTCGACCCGTCGGCGAAGGTGCCGAGGCTCGTCATGTCCGGGTTGAGCTTGACAACGTTGGCATGGTGCCAGCCGCCGTAGTACATGTACGCCTGACCGTCGTCGTCGATGAAGACGTCC
Source organism: Streptomyces sp. BB1-1-1 (assembly GCF_031597775.1). NCBI lineage: Bacteria > Bacillati > Actinomycetota > Actinomycetes > Kitasatosporales > Streptomycetaceae > Streptomyces > Streptomyces sp. BB1-1-1. The sequence continues at coordinate 269,311 of NZ_CP134203.1, forward strand.
TGGTCGATGGGCTGGGCGCCGTTGTGGAACTGCGAGATCAGCGGCCTGCCGATCGCGTCCTTGTAGGGACCCTCCGGCCTGTCCGCGACGGCGACGCCGATGCCGCCGAGCTGGGAGTCGTTCTGGATGTCGTTGGCGGCGAAGTACAGGTAGTACTTGCCGTTCCGCTCCACCGGTGCCGGGGCCCACAGGGCGTACTCGGCCCAGGAGATGTTCGCGGTCGACAGCACATCGGGATGCTTGGTCCAGTTGACCATGTCGGTCGAGGAGAACGCGTCCAGCCGCGTCTGCTCGTCGTAGCTCTTGGAGGTCGTGGGGAAGACCCAGTAACGCCCGTCGTAGATCTCGGTGTCGGGGTCGGCGTACCAGCCGTCGACGAAGGGATTGCCCGCCTCCGACGTCCCGTACACGGGGGCGGCGACGGCCGTCGAGGGCGAGAGCATGGCCAGGAGCCCGCCGACGAGCAGCGTGGCACTGGACTTGGCGAGTAACCCGGTCGTTCTGGCAGTCATGGCAGGGGCCTCCGAGGGGGTGGACGCTGGAAACGGACGCGACGGCCGGGACGTGAGACAGGCACGGCCGCCGCGTCCGCGGTTCGGTCACATCAGTTGCCGTCTGCGGCCCAGCCAGGTCTGAGCGACCACGACGAGGGCCAAGAAGGCGCCGCTGACGACGAGTTGGTAGGAGGAGTCCAGGGACCCGATCTGGTTGATGATGTTCTGGATGACCTTCAGGAGCAGGACACCGACCAGTGAACCGCTGACGTAGCCGAGGCCACCGGTGAGCAGGGTGCCGCCGATGACGACGGCGGAGATGGCGTCCAGTTCCATGCCGTTGCCGAGGATGGTCACGCCGGAGGCGAGCCAGGCGGCGTTGAGGGCGCCGGCCAGTCCGGCCAGCACCCCGGACAGGGTGTAGACGACGATCTTGGTGCGTGCCACCGGCGCGCCCATCAGCGCGGCCGCGTCCTCGTTGCCGCCGACCGCGTAGACGTGCTGCCCGAAGCGGGTGCGGCGCAGGACGACGGCACCCGCCACGAACAGCGCCAGCATGATCCACACGGGGTTGCCCACCCCCAGAGTGGTGCCCTGCCCGAGTTCGGCGAGGAACGAGCCCTTGCCGATCAGGTACGTGTTCGCGCCCTCGTCCGTGATGGCCAGCATCAGTCCGCGCGCCCCCAGCATGGCGGCCAGCGTGACGATGAAGGGTGCCAGACGGGAGCGGGCGACCAGCAGACCGTTGACGACGCCGATCAGGCCGCAGACCACGAGCGGCAGCAGCAGCGCCACCAGCGTGCCGTGCCGGGATCCCCAGGCCGCCAGGACGCCGCCGAGGGCGAAGAGGGAGCCGACGGACAGGTCGATGCCGCCGGTGATGATGACGAAGGTCATGCCGAGGGCGACGATCGCGAGGAACGCCGAACCGGTCGCCATGTTCGAGACGTTGTCGCCGGTGGCGAACGAGTCGAAGCTCAAGGAGGCGATGACCGAGACGAGCACCAGCACCGCCAGCGCGCCGTGCTGCTGGACCAGGGCGCTCAGCCGCTCGGAGCGCGCGGAGCCCACCGGCCCGGTGGCGTCCGTGGGTTCGTTGCTCGCGGTGGTCACGGGCGTTTCCGTTCCGGTGGCGCTCATCGCTTCCCCCGTCCACGTGCCGCGTAGACCGCGCACACGATCACTATGGCCTGGGCGATCTGGGTCCACGAGGGCGGCAGATCGTGCTTGATCAGGGTGGCGGTGAGCAACTGGATGAGCACCGCTCCGGCCACGGTGCCGGCGATGTTGACCCGGCCTCCGGTCAGCGGGGTGCCGCCGACCACGACGGCGGTGATGGCGGACAGTTCCATCAGGTTGCCCAGCGAGGTCGGGTCGCTGGCCTGGAGCCGGGCGGTGGCCAGCACCCCCGCGACCGCCGCGAGCAGCGCGCAGGCGATGTACACGATGATCAGCACGCGGCGCACCGGCAGCCCCGCGAGCTGGGCGGCGGGACGGCTGTCGCCGATGGCCAGCAGCTGGCGGCCGAAGGTGGTGCGGCGGACCACGAACGCGACCAGCAGCGCCAGTGCGGCGGCGATCAGGATCAGGTACGGGACGCCGGCGATGTCACCGGAGCCGAGGGAGGCCAGCGCCGGGTTGTGCAGGTCCTCCAGCTGCGGGAGCAGGACCAGGGCCAGGCCCCGGCCGCCGACCATCAGGGCGAGGGTCGCCACGATGGGCTGGACGCCGATGAAGGCGACCAGTGCTCCGTTGGCCAGGCCCACTCCGGCGGCGAACAGCGCCACCACCAGGAGCGCGGGCAGCAGGCCGTAGCCGAGGTAGAGGGCCGTCACCGAGGCTGCCAGGGCCATCACCGCACCGACCGACAGGTCCACGCCCTCGGTGCCGATGACCAGGGCCATGCCCAGCGCGACGATGATGACGGGTGCGACCTGGACGGCCTGGGTGCGGAAGTTCTCCGCGGACAGGAAGTGCGGGGTGATGACCATGTTGACGACCAGGAGCAGGGCCACGCCGGCGTAGACGCCGTAGGTCTGCAGCCACTGCAGGAGACGGGCCTTGTCCAGCGGGGCGGTGCGGAGAGTGGCTTCAGCCATCGGTGGCCGCCTCCTTCACCGCGTCGTACGCCGGGTCGCCGCCCGCGATGGTGCGCATCAGCTTGTCCTCGGTGACGTCGTCGCCGGTCAGCTCGCCGACGACCGCACCGTCCTTCAGTACGACCACGCGGTCGGACCCTTCGATCAGTTCCTCCAGGTCGGAGGAGATGAGCAGGACGCCCAGACCGTCGCCGGCCAGTTCGTCCACGAGTTTCTGGACCTCGGCCTTGGCTCCGACGTCGATGCCGCGGGTCGGCTCGTCCAGGAGCAGCACCTTGGGGTTCATGGCCAGCCAGCGGGCGAGGAGCACCTTCTGCTGGTTGCCGCCGGACAGTTCGCCGACCTTCTGGTGCGGCGAGGACGCCTTGATGCGCAGCCGCTTGACGAAGGTGTCGACGATGCTGTCCACGCGCGCCTCGGAGACCAGGCCGAAGCGGGAGAGCCGGGGCAGTGCCGCAAGCGCGATGTTCTCGCGGACCGACAGGCCCGGGACGATGCCCTCGCTCTTGCGGTCCTCGGGCAGCAGGCTGATCCCCGCGCGGATGGCCGCCGGGGTGGAACCGCCGCGCAGCGGTGCGCCGGCCACCGTGACCGTGCCCGAACTCCGGGCCAGTGAACCCGAGATGGCCTTCGCCGTCTCGGTGCGGCCCGAGCCGAGCAGACCGCCGAGGCCGACGACCTCCCCCGGGCGGATGCTCACGGAGACGTCGTGCAGCTTGTGCGGGACCGTGAGGCCCTCGGCGTGCAGGACCGGCCGGGCGTCGGCGGCCTGGTGGTCGCCGGAGAACTTCGTCGCCCCCTCCTCGCGGACGTCGCCCAGGTCCCGGCCGAGCATGGTGGAGACCAGGGCGAGGCGGTCCAGGTCGGCCAGCCGGCCGTGGTGCACGCGGCGTCCGTCGCGCAGCACGGTGACGGTGCTGCACATGGCGTACAGCTCGTCCAGGCGGTGACTGACGTAGACGACGGCGATGCCCGCGTCGCGCAGGCGCCGGATCACGGAGAACAGGGTCTCCACCTCGCGCGGTTCGAGCGAGGAGGTCGGCTCGTCCATGATGACGATCCGGGCGTCCGTCGCCACGGCACGGGCCAGGGCCACCATCTGCTGGGCGCCGACGCCGAGGGTGCGCAGCGGCTGCCGCACGTCCACGCGGACGCCGTACGTGCTGAGTGCCTCCTCGGCCTCCCGGTTCATGCGGGCCACGTCCAGCACACCGAAGCGGTTGCGCGGCTCGCGGCCCAGGAAGAGGTTGCGGGCCACGCTCAGCAGCGGGATGAGGTTGACCTCTTGGTAGATGGTCGAGATACCGGCCTTCTGTGCCTCCAGGGGGGTGGCGAAGGAGACCTCGCGGCCCTGGAAGGTGATGACACCCGCGTCGGGCCGGTAGACGCCGGTGAGGAGCTTGATGAGAGTCGACTTGCCTGCGCCGTTCTCGCCGATCAGGGCGTGCACCTCGCCGGGGTGCAGGGTGAGGTCCACGTCGTCCAGGGCCCGGACGCCGGGGAAGGTCTTGCTGAGTCCGCGGACGGCGAGGACTTCGGCGGGGGGTGCCACCTGTGCCTCCAGGAAAGAAGGGGTGAGGGAGGGCCGGGGCCCGGGTGGCCGGGCCCCCGAGGGGGTTCAGTACGCCTTGCCGATGTCCTGCTTGGCGTTGTCGGCGTTGTAGGCGCCGTCCTGGATGATGATGTCCTGGGGGACTTCCTCGCCCTTGGTGAAGGTGTCCAGCGTCTGGAACGCCAGTGGTCCGAAACGCGGGTTGGACTCGATGACGCCGCTGATCCAGCCGTCCACGACGCCCTGGACGGCGTTGCGGGTGCCGTCCACCGTGACGATCTTGACGTCGCCGGCCTTCTTGCCCGCGCCCTTCAGTGCGGTCACCGCGCCGAGGCCCATCTCGTCGTTCTCGGCGTAGATCCCCTTGATGCCCGGCTTGGACTGGATGAGCTGCTCGGTGACCTGCTGCCCCTTCTCGCGGGCGAAGTCACCGGTCTGCTCGAAGACGACCTTCAGGTCCGGGGCCTTCTCCGCGATCCGCTCCTTGAAGCCCTTGGTGCGCTCGGTGGTGACGTTGTTTCCGGCCGAGCCGAGCAGGATGGCGACCTCGCCCTTGCCGCCCGTCGCCTCGATCATCTGGTCCGCGGCGCGTCGGCCCTGCTCGACGAAGTCGGAGGCGATGAAGGAGACGTAGTCCTTGCAGGGCTCCGCGTTTATCTTGCGGTCGATCGTGATGATCGGCACCTTCTTGGCCGCGGCCGCCTGCAACACCGGGTCCCAGCCGTCGGAGTTGAGCGGGGCGATCACCAGCAGGTCGGCACCCTTGGCCAGTAGGTTCTGCACGTCGCTGATCTGCTTGGAGAACTGCGACTGGGCGTTGGCCGTCAACAGCTTCACACCGCGCTTCTCGGCCTCGTCCTTGATGGACTGAGTCTCCGCGATGCGGAACGGGTTGGCCTCCTTCTCCGACTGGGAGAAGCCGACGGTGGCGTTCTTCAGGTCGATCTTCTCGGCACCGTAGGCGTCGATGGTGCAGGTCTTGCTGCCCGGTTTCGGGGTGACGACCTTCTGCTCGGCGCCGGCGGCCGTCTCGGACTGCTTGTTGTCCGAATTGTCGTCCTCCGTCTTCGCGCAGGCGGTCGCGGTCAGAGCCACCGCGGCGGCCAGGGCCACGACCACAGGGCGGGCGGGGAAGGAACGACGAAGAGTGGTGCGCTGCATGGTGGTGACCCCGATCCGGGCGAACGCTGAAAGGGAATGGGGGAGCCGAATGACGCACGGAACCGGCCGGCCCCCCGGCATCGGAACTTGTCCGGTGCACCGCAAGGAGGTTTTACATCGTTGCAAGGGAGCTGTAAACCCCTTGCGCAGGAGATGCGGGCGGCCTCCGGGAACCGGGAGCACGATGCGGCGGACCGGGCGGCCTCGACTCCATCGGCCGCACGGCAGGCGAGGCGCCCGCGCCCATCCGCCCCGCGCTCAGGACGCGCCGTGTCGCGCGAGCCCCCAGGCGTTCCGGACAGGAGTCGGCCACATCTGCGGCCGAGGTCCGCGCCCGTGCGAAGGCGGCCAGGCGTCCTCTACGACCACGTCGCCGACCGCGGGGGATCTGCTGCTCTGGCGTGCACCGGGAGGGGCACGCCTGACCGCCGGCCGGGATTCCGGCGGCTGCCGAGAGACCCGAGAACCTCGACTCGCCGCTACGGCCGAGGGTGCCGACTCCGGTGACCATGCCCGCGGGGCATCCGGAGCCGGGCGTGTGCCGAGCGTCGCGGAGTCGGGCGCGTGCCGGTAGCCACGCCCGACCTTTCACTGCCGGTGACGGCAGGACCATGGATGACGGGCTCGTCGTCTCAGCCGTTCGTGCCCTCGCTCGCACCGCTGCGCCCCAGCGTGCTCTCCCGTTCGACCAGGCGGTAATCCGCCCAGACGCGGCGGGCTTCGGGGGCCGCGCCGCCGAGCCGGGCGAGGACCGACTCCACCGCGAGGCGGCCGATGGCCCCCTTGTCCGGGGAGACGGACGTGAGGGTCACCGCGCCGAACCGCCCCTCGACCACGTCGTCGAACCCGACCACGGCGATGTCCTCGGGGACCCGCAGTCCCCGTGCGTGGAGCACGCGCATCGCGCCGATGGCCATGGGGTCGTTGTAGGCGAAGACCGCGTCGGGACGCCTGCCGGCGTCGAGGATGCGGGTCATGGCCGCCGCGCCGTCGGCGTGCCCCCAACCGTCGGTGGCGGCGACGAGCCCCTCGTCGACGGGGAGCCCGGCGGCGGTCAGTTCCTCGCGCCAGCCGCGTACGCGCAGTTGGGCGGGCTCGTTGCGTCCGCGCCGGGCGCCGATGAACGCCACCTCCCGGCGTCCGAGGCCGACCAGGTGCGCGACGGCCGCGCGGGCGGCGGCGACGTTGTCGATGGCGATGTGATCGTAAGGCAGGTCGTAGTCCCGCTCGCCGAGCAGGACCAGCGGTACGTTCTCCGCGCGGTCGCGCAGGTCCTCGGTCTCCAGCTCGATGGGGCTGAGGATCAGTCCGTCGATGACCCGCGCCCGGAAACCCTGACTGACCAGGAGCTCCTGCTCGCGCCGTCCGCCGGTGTGGTCCAGCAGCACGGTGTAGTCGTGCTCGGCCGCCGTGTCGATCACGGCCGCGGCGAGTTCCGCGAAGTAGGGGTTGCCGAGTTCGGGCAGGGCGAGCGCGATGATGCCCGTGCGTCCAGCCCGCAGGTGCCGGGCGGTCAGATTGGGCCGGTAGCCGAGCTCGTCGATGGAGCGCTGGACGCGTTCGCGCATGGCGGGGGTGACGTGCTGGAAATTGTTCACCACGTTGGAGACGGTCTTGATGGACACCCCCGCGTGCGCGGCGACGTCCTTGAGGCTGACCCGCACGTCATTCCTTTCCCGAACCGCCCGACTCGGGTGGTCGGTGCGGGTTCAGTGTCGTCACCGTGAGCCGTGCGCCGAGCCCGTGCGCTGGTTTTACAACGTTATACATCCGTTGTCGTCACGCTGACAAGGCGGTGACCGAGCGCTCCGTTCCAGCTGCGCCGACGTTCGTCCGACCGAACGGAATGCCAGGTCCGAGGCGTTCACGACCACGGGGAGAGTGTTGCGCACGAGCCCGTCGCCGGTCTACGGAAGCGACCCTCGCGGGTGATCCGACGCTTTCGGGTCGCAGAGACGGTTTCCCTGCCCTGCCCCGGACGGATTCCTGCCCTGCGCCGGGGAGCGGCGCAGGGGCGGCCCGTGCCGCTTTGGCCGGAAGCACACGCCCAGTCGATTCGGGCGAGCCGCACCCCTGGACGGCCACCCCGGGGTGTGCTCTCATCCTCCTTGGCCTCATCCTTCCAACGTTGTACATGTCGCGTTGCACAAGCCGCACGGCAGCCCCGGCGAACGGCCCGGCCGCCCTACCGGTGCGCCTCCGCACCCCATCAGGCGCGTCGTTCGTCTGCCGCCCCTGCGCCCCCTGCCCGGGGGCCGGACGGCGGCACCCAAGCACCCGAGTCCACACCTGGAGCCCCGTATGTCCGTCAGCAGACGCGCACTCCTCGGCACCGGCGCCCTGGCCCTCGGAACGGCAGCACTGGGCGGACCGCTCGCCCCCTCCGCGTCGGCCGCCACGTCACGGCCGACCGGGCCACTCGTGCCCGAAGCCTTCCGGAAACTGCCCGCCGGCAGCGTCACCGCACGCGGGTGGCTCGCCGGCCAGCTCCGACTCCAACTCGACGGCCTGTGCGGCCAGTACGAGAACCTGTCCCATTTCCTCGACTTCTCGGCCACCGGCTGGGTGCACCCGGAGCGCGGCGCGTGGGAGGAGGTGCCGTACTGGTTGCGCGGCTACGTGCCCCTGGCCATCGCCACCGGAGACCGGCACGCACTGGCGCGCTCGAGAGCGTGGATCGACGCGATCCTGGCCACCTCGCAGAGCGACGGCTTCTTCGGGCCGCGCGCCCTGCGCACGTCCCTCAACGGCGGGCCGGACTTCTGGCCGTTCCTGCCTCTGCTCCAGGCGCTGCGCACCTACGAGGAGTACACGGGCGACGAGCGGATCGTGCCCTTCCTCGTCCGGTTCCTGCGCTTCATGAACGCCCAGGGCCCCGGGGCCTTCGACACCAGCTGGGTCTCCTATCGCTGGGGCGACGGCCTCGACGTCACCGTCTGGCTCCACCGCCGCACCGGCGAGCCGTTCCTGCTGGACCTGGCCGCCAAGATGCACACCCTGGGCGCCGACTGGACGGGCCCCACGCCCTCCCGGCACAACGTCAACATCGCCCAGGGCTTCCGGGAGCCCGCCCAGTACGCGCAGGTGACCGGCGACGCGGAGCTGACCCGGGCCACCTACCGAGCCTACGACAGGGTCATGGACGTCTACGGACAGTTCCCGGGCGGCGGCATGGCCGGCGACGAGAACTACCGGCCCGGCTTCACCGACCCCCGGCAGGGCTTCGAGACCTGCGGCATCGTCGAGTTCATGGCCAGCCACGAACTGCTCACCAGGATCACCGGCGACCCCGTCTGGGCGGACCGCTGCGAGGATCTCGCGTTCAACATGCTGCCCGCCTCACTCGACCCCCAGGGCCGGGCCATCCACTACATCACCAGCGCCAACAGCGTCGACCTCGACAACAGGCCCAAGTCCCAGGGGCAGTTCCAGAACGGCTTCGCCATGCAGGCCTTCCAGCCCGGCGTCGACCAGTACCGCTGCTGCCCACACAACTACGGAATGGGCTGGCCCTACTTCACCGAGGAACTGTGGCTGGCCACCCCGGACGGCGGACTGGCCGCGTCGATGTACGCACCGAGCCGGGTCCGCGCGCGGGTCGCGGGGAACACGACGGTGACCGTCACCGAGGACACCGGCTACCCCTTCACCGAGACCGTCACCCTGACCGTGTCCACCCCGCGCCCGGTCCGTTTCCCGCTGCGGCTGCGCGTGCCCGGCTGGTGCGACCGACCGGAGCTACGCGTCAACGGCCGGTCCGTGGCCGCGCCGGACGGCCCCGCCTGGGCCACCGTCGAGCGAACCTGGCGCGACGGCGACAAGGTGACCCTGCGTCTCCCCCAGCGGACGACGCTGCGCCACTGGCCCGAGCAGCACGACGCCGTCAGCGTCCAGCACGGCCCCCTCACCTACTCCCTCAAGATCGGTGAACGGTACGAGCGCTACGCGGGCGACGACACCTTCCCCGCGTACGAGGTGCACGCGACCTCGTCGTGGAACTACGGCCTCACTCCGACACCCCGGCCGGCCCTCACCCGCGACGACGGGCCGGTCCCCGACAACCCGTTCACCCATGAAACGGTCCCGGTCCGCATGACCGCCGAAGCCCGCCGCATCGAACAGTGGATCGCGGACGACGAGCGGGTGGTGGCGCCTCTGCAACCCGGCCCGGCCCGCAGCGACGCCCCCGTGGAGACCGTCACCCTCGTCCCGATGGGCGCGGCGCGGCTGCGTATCACCGCCTTCCCCACGGCCGACCCGGACGGACGGCCCTGGTCCCCCGAACCGCCCTTCCGGCGGATCCAGAACAAGCACAGCGGCAAGGTCCTCGCCGTCGACGGCATGTCCCTGGACAACAGCGCACGCGTCGTGCAGTTCGACAACTCCGGCACCAGCGACCATGCCTGGCAGCTCGTGGACCGAGGCGAGGGCTGGTACCTGATCCGCAACGGCAACAGTGGCAAGGTCCTCGGCGTCGACGGCATGTCCACCGCCGACAGCGCCCGAGTCGTCCAGTACGAGGACAACGGCACCGCCGACCACCTGTGGACCCTGCTGGACGACGGGGACGGCTGGTACCGCGTCCGCAACAAGCACAGCGGCAAGGTCCTCGGCGTCGACGGCATGTCGACGGCGAACAGCGCCCAGGTCGTCCAGTTCACCGACAACGGCACGGCCGACCACCTGTGGAGGTTCCTGTGACCGACTGACGGCGAGGCCCGCAGCAGCCACGGGCACCGACCCCGCGCCGGTACGACAGGGCGCGGGGTCGGTGCCGCTGGTGGGCGCCGTCGTTCAGCGGGCCCGATCGACGACGGCGTCGACGATCGCGGCCACTTCCGCGCGGTCAGTGGGCCGGAGGTCGACGGAGTTGTGGATCGAGAGTCCTTCGATCAGCGCGTCGAGGGCCCGCGCGGTGAGCGGGTCGAAGTGTCTGGCCAGCGAGTCCCGGCTGGCTTGCATCCAGGACCGCATGACGGCGCGCACCTCGGGGTGGCGGGTGGCGAAGGCGTAGAGCTCGTAGCCGAGCAGGAGATTGTGGTCGGTCCCCCACACTTTCCCGCAGATGATCTCGACGACCGCGTCCTGCGCCTCCCGGGGCGACCGGGCGGCCTCCAGGAGGGCTCCGTACCGCGTGGAGACGGTCTCGGCGTGCCGGGTGAAGGCGTCGGTGAGCAGGTGCTGCATGTCGTCGAAGTAGTAGGTGAGTGAGCCCAGCGGCACCCCGGCCGCGTCGGCGATCTTGCGGAAGGTCACTTTGATGGCGCCCTGCTCGGCGATGACGTCGAGCGCGGCGTCGAGGATGCGTTCGCGGCGCCGAGGGTCGTTGGGGCCGCGGGTGCTGCCTGTCATCGCCGTTGTCTGCCCTGTCTTCTCGGACACCCACCCAGTGTGTACATTTGTGCATACTCGGTGGGTGCGGGGACTCGTTGCCTGCCTGTCCATTCTGTCGAATGCCAGCGGAGCCCCTTCTTGACAGACCCCGCCGTGCGCCGACGCCGTCGGGCGTTGTTCCTGTTCTTCTTCCTCAACGGCATCGCCATGTCCTCCTGGGTCACGCGCACGCCGGACATCCGTGATCACCTGGGAGTGTCCACCGGGCAGATGGGGCTGGTGCTCTTCGGCCTGTCGGTCGGCTCCATGGCCGGCATCCTGTGTTCCGGCCGCTTCGTGTCGAAGTTCGGCACCAGGCCCGTAACGGCACTCGCGACCCTGTTGGTCATCGCGAGCGTGGTCATCGTCGGGGTCGGCAGCGCCCTCGCCTCCGCACCGCTGGTCACCGCGGGACTGTGCGTGTTCGGCACGGGGATCGGGTCGGGTGAGGTGGCGATCAACGTGGACGGTGCCGACGTGGAACGGATCACCGGCACGGCGGTTCTCCCCACGCTGCACGGATGCTTCAGCCTGGGGACCGTCATCGGAGGCCTGGCCGGTATGGCGGCCACCGCCGCGTCGTTCCCCGCCCACTGGCACCTGGCGGCAGTCGCCGTGGTGGCGACCGCGCTCTTCACGTACGCCATCGGTGCCGTCCCCGCCCGGACCGGAATCCGCACCGCACCGCCTGCTTCGGACACCGCGCAGCGTTCGAGGCCGCAGGTGTGGCGGGACCGTAGGCTCCTGCTGATCGGGGCCATCGTGCTGGCCATGGCTCTCGCCGAGGGCGCGGCCAACGACTGGCTGCCGCTGCTCATGGTCGACGGCCACGGGCTCGACGCCGCGGCCGGCTCGCTCGTCTACGTGGGTTTCGCCGCGGCGATGACGCTGGGGCGCTTCAGCGGCACGTTCTTCCTCAACCGTTACGGCCGGGCGACTGTCGTGCGGGCCAGCGCGATCTCCGGCGCCATCGGCCTGTCCCTGGTCATCTTCTCCGACAACGCCGTCGTGGCGGCAGCCGCCGTCCTCTTCTGGGGGCTGGGCGCGTCCCTGGGCTTCCCGGTGGCCCTGTCGGCCGCGGGCGATTCGGGGCCCGACCAGACCGCCCGTGTCAGCCTCGTGGCAACGATCGGTTACATCGCCTTCTTGGTGGGGCCGCCAGCTCTCGGCTTCCTGGGCGACCACTACGGATTGCGTTCGGCGATGGTGGTGGTGCTGGCGTTCGTCGCCATGGCCGTCTTCGTGGCCCCTGCCGCCGGCGCTTCCTCAGTCGCGCGCGCTCGGCGGCGGTCGGGACGATCGGGCAAGCCGGCGCAACGGGCATGACAGACAGGCCGATCGGGAGAAGCGGAATACGACGGGTCTCAGCCCTCCGGGCCTGCGCCGATGTCCAACAGGACTCAGCCTTCCACGACCGCTGGCTCGATCAGGGACAGTGTCCGGTCGTCGGCGTCCAGGTGTGCGCGGACGCCGATGGGCAGCGGCAGGTTCGGTGAGGCGTGACCGAAGTCGACCTGCGCGAGAACCGGGATGTCACGTCGGCCCAGGACATCGAGTACCACGTCGCGTAGGTCTGCGCGCTGTCCGCCACCCTCGTGGGGCGTGATCTCGGTCGGGATGCCGACCACCATGCCGGCGATCCGGTCCAGCACACCGGACAGCCGCAAGGTGTGCAGGTCGTTCCAGATTCGCGAGACCGGCCGCCGCAGCTCCTCCCAGAACAGCACGGCGCCCTCGAACCGCTCGGGGGCCGGCGCGAACGGTGTCGCCTGCAGTAGGACCAGGCGGTTCAGCAAGCCCCCGAACAGTGGTCCCTGCGCGCTGCCCGGCCGCCAGGTCTCCCAGGCCTCCTTCGCCGGCAGCGCGCCCGGTGCCTCGGCCTTGGTGAGCACCCGAGTGTAGAGGTCGACGAGCTCGAAGCGACGGGCCTCGTCGCCCAGCGTGTACCAATCGCTGCCGAAACCGTGGGTGGCGATGTCGGCGTGGAAGCCGACGAGGCCGGTCTGGGCGTACAACGCCATGTGCAGCAGCGATATATCGCTGTAGCCGATGATCGGTTTCGGGTCGGCCCGGATCGCGTCCAGGTCGATCAGATCGAGATAGCCGATGGTCGCCTGTCCACCGGTGTGCGCGATGATGGCCCGCACCTCCGGGTCCCGGAGCAGAGCATTGAGTTCGTCGGCCTGCTCCGCAGGAGTGCCCGACGCCCACCAGCGATTCTGCGCCGGGTCGACCAGCGGGCTGACCCGCACGCGAAAACCCATCCGCTCGAGTATCGCCACACCGCGGGCGAGCAGTGGTTCCTCACCCGGCGCGAGCTGGCCCGAGAGCGCGGTAACGACCACGAGATCGCCGGAACGCAGCGCGCGGGGCCGAAGGGTCGCAGGCATACGGCCTCCTCCTTGTTGATCAGTAGTGGCGACCAACAACACCCGTGCCGCCGATATTCCGCCTCACCGGCGTGATGACGCCCTGAAACCCCGGCTGGGCCGGGCCACGGGCCGCCCCGCCCCGCCGCGCCCCAGACGGAAAGACTTACGACGCTGACCACTCAGTGAGCTGGGACCGGCACTGTCGACGGCCGCCACTCTCGCCTGATCAACCCGAACACCCAAGAGTCGGACACCTCGCCGTTCACGACGCAGTCTTCCCGCAGCGTCCCTTCACGCACGAATCCGATCTTCTCCAGAACCCGGGCGGATGCCACGTTGCGCGTGTCGGTCTCGGCCTGAACCCGGTTCAGGTCCAGCGTGTCGAATGCCCACTGCAGCAAGGCGTGCGCGGCTTCCGTCGCGTAGCCGTGGCCCCACATCGCATCGTCGAGGCAGTAACCCAACGACGCGCTGCGGTAGCCCGGGTCCCATTCGGTCAGACCGCACCAGCCGACGAAGGCACCGTCGGACGCACGGTCGATGGCCACTCTCGCCCCGGTGCCTTCGTCCGCCATCTTCCCGCACATGGCGACGAAGCGTTCAGCGCGAGCCCGTTCGTTCCACGGCGCGGAGTCCCAGTAGCGCATCACGTGGGTGCTGCTGTGCAGCGCGAAGAGGCGGTCCGCGTCGGCGTCGGTGAAGGGCCGCAGTCGCAGGCGGGCGGTGTGCAGTGTGGGAGTGGCCAAAGTCATGGGCGCCATCTTGCATGCTCGGGGGCGGGCAGAGCATCGAATATCCGGTCCCGGCCCAAGCGCGGCGACACGGATCTCCGCGAACGGAGCCTCCAGGTCCATGTCCTGCCGACGAGCGCGACAGCGTCTACTGGCCAGGCCCTGCCCGGCCCTAAGCTGCGACGATGAAGCGCGCAACCGACATACCCGAGAACTTCGCGCAGTCTGTGGAACCGGCCCGCGTGAACGACTACGACAGTCCTTCCCCTGCCTGTCCACCTGCCGAGGGCAGATGTGCGGATTCGCCTGGCTCACGTGCGGTCCGCACATCATTTCCGTGGGTGCCGGACATCGGCAGGGCGCGCGGAGTGACGAAAGGATCGTTGCCACGGCGTGCCCACGCCCCGCGCAACGCGCCGTCCGCGCCGAACCGGCGGCGCACAGGTGCGCCGCCGGTTCGTTGGGACCGACGACGCGCTGCTGACGCCGGCGCCGGCCCGGGTTGCTTTCTCGTGCGCCGGACTCAGAACGGCATGCGTCCCCTGGCCCGACGGCCTGCGGAACCGCTGCGCCCCAGAGCGCGCGAGCTGGAGCGGAAGGGCTTGCTGAACAACCGTCCCAGCGGGCCGGGGGCCTTCGAGCCGGCCCGTGAACCGACGCCCATGGTGCGCTGAGCACCGTTCTGCGGATGGCGCGACAGTCGGGGCAGCAGGAAGGCGAGTACCGCCAGTACGACGCAGAGGACGATGATGCCTGCGATGACCATGTGATGTCTCCTGATTTCGGGCCTCGGGGCTGCTGTCCGTGCCTTCCTCGTGCCCCCTGATGGACGGTGCACGCGCGGCGCCTCTCCCGATCGGTCCTCGCGTCCCGGGCACACGGCAGCGGCTCGCGCGGCGTGCCAGAGAGGTGAGACGGGCGGTGACGGGTATAGGGAGGCCGTCAGGACACCGACTTCTCCCGTGAGGAACCGAGGATGACCGACGATGCCTATCTCGTCCTGCTGAACCGTTCCCGTGCGGACGGCCGTGAGGCGCTCCTGACCCGTGCCCTCGCGGCCGGTGTGCCGGCGCACCGCGTCGCGGAACTGACCGGCGAGGAGTTGACCACCGTCAAGGCGATCGCCCACTGAAGGAGGTCAGTCACGGGGTATGGGCCTGCTCCAGCTCACGCTTGAGGTTGCGCAGGGTCGTCTCGATGTTGCGGACCTGGAACTCGGCGAACGTCTTACCCGAGGTGACGAGCCGGTCGAAGGCGTTCGCCGCGAACGCGGGCCACGCGCGCCGGTCGTCGGTCCACGTCTCCGTCACGCGCGTGCCGTCACCCACCGGCTCGAAGCGGTACTCCCAGGTGGCGATCGGGCCGGGCAGGCGCGGGCGGCTCAGCCCGATCGCGTGGACGCGGAAAGCAAAGCGCTGCCCCGGCTCTGCCGCGGTGACCGTACACCGCGTGACCCACTTGAACGCGCCGCGCTTGTTGCGCCCGACGAAGCTCGCACCCAAGGCGGCGCTCCCGTCCGCCGAGCCGGTCGTCGTGCCCAGATTCTCCGGGCTCCAGCGGCCCATGTCTCCGGGACGGCTCACGGCCAGGTAGGCGGCGTCTGGCGGGACGTCGATGACGATGCTGCCGCTCACGGTGAATTTACGAGCCACTGCCTTGCCTCCGGCCGGAACAGAGAAGGTTACTGTCGAGTAAGTGCATGCTACGCGCTGAGGCGACGGCAGGAGGTGTCGGCTTCGGCTCCCTGCGTGAGGGCGATCGCCACGGACGAGTCCTGGTCGGCGCGACCGGTGACGGCCACCGCAGCCATGGTCGCCATGCGCAGGCGGCCGTCGCGCAGGTGGTGGCAGCGGGAGCCGAGGGAGCAGGGCACTTCCTTGTCCCCTGCGGCGTCCTGGGCCAGGTCGTAGAGCTGGATCGGATCCCGCCGGGAGCTGGGGTCCGCCTTGAGCATCTCCACGACACAGGCCAGCTGGTCCACCTTGCCGGCCCCGGACGGTGCACCCACCGCAGCTGCCGCCGATGGCGCGGAAGTCTTCTGGGCGAAATGGCAGTACGTCTCATCACGCATCGACAGGCTCAAGGAGGGCGGGAGATGAACTTCTGGGAGAAGGTCACAGGCAGCGATCCCACCAGGGATTGGAAGGCGTTCGGAGCCCGGGTCGAGGCTCTGCCGGACGACTACCGGGAGGCGTGGGACCAGGTCGTCGCCCACCTCTTCCCTTACGGGGACTTCACCGGCCGCAACCTGACACCGATCCTCTACTCCGCCCTGGGGCTGCTCGAAGTGTCGGCAGCGGACGGGCAGAGCGTCCACGAGGTGCTCGGCGACGACATCCAGGGCTTCTGCACGGCGCTGGCCGGCAGAGCAGGTGCCCGGACTCATCGCGACCGGTGGCGCGAGCAGTTGAACAGGAACGTCGCAAGGAAACCGAGCCGACTGGAGGGCTGACGTGAGCATCCAAGACATCATCGAAGGCAAGAAACAGTGGCGGACGCACGTTGCCCGGGTCAAGGCACTCCCGCCCGACTACCGGATCGTCTACAAGGAGATGCAGAAGTACCTGTTCAAGGTCGGACCGATCGACCTGCCCGACGGACCCCTGCTCCCCGGGATCGTCGACTTCTTCGAGGAAGGTGCCGCCTCGGGCAAGGGAGTTCTGGAACTCGTCGGCACCGACGTTGCCGCTTTCTGCGACGGCCTGATCAAGGACTCGCGCACCTATGCGGACCTCTATCAGGAGTCCATCAGCGGAAAACCCGGCACGGCCGAGAAGTAACAGGGCCCGCCTCACCGGGGCCGGCCCGGGCTTTCTCCATCACCCAGCTTTCGAAGGGGAGACCCTCATGGCTCCATCTGTCATGCCCACCGGTTCTGGGACCTCAAGAGCGGTGACGACGTGGTGGACACGGAGCTGAGTGAGCGGACGCGGCTGCGCAGGGCGACGGGGATAGGGCCGAGCCGGCCTACGTTGCGGACGAACTGAAGCCGTCTCACTTCGCCTGGGGTCTGCTTGCGGCCCCGTAAGAGGACTGCGAGTGTGGTAGGAGCCAGCTTGGTGCGTGCAGGCGTGAGCAGGGCAGGTGGGGCGAGTCCCGTGCGTGTCTGTCAGCTCAGGTCCGCGAATGACTCCACTGCGCGGGTCTTGCCGGTGACCACGATGACATCGCCCTTTTCGACGATGGTGTCGGCCGTGGCGTAGGTGAAGTCCTCCCCCGGGCGCTTGATACCGACGACCGTGACGCCGTACCTGCTGCGGACCTGGCTACGCCCGAGGGGCAGCCCGGTGGCGACGTCCGGGGCAACCGTCTTGACCAGGGCGTAGTCGTCGTCGAACTCGATGAAGTCGAGCATGCGGCCGGTGACGAGATGGGCGACGCGCTCGCCCATCTCGTGTTCCGGCAGGATGACGTGGTGGATGCCGAGGCGTTCGAGGATCTGGCCGTGTTGACGGCTGATGGCCTTGGCCCAGATGTTGGGGACTTCGGCGTCCAGCAGGTTTGAGCTGACCAGGATGCTGGCTTCGATGTCGGTGCCGATGCCGACGACGGTGCTGGTGAAGTCGTGGACGCCGAGCTGGTGCAGCACCTCCGGGTCGGTGCAGTCGGCGACCGCCGAGTGGGTCAGCCCGTCGCTGTACTTCTGGACGAGGCGGGCGTCGGTGTCGATGCCGAGGACGTCCCAGCCGCGACGCATCAGCTCGTTGGCGAGGGAGCTGCCGAACCGGCCGAGGCCGATGACCGCGACGCGCTGGTCACCGGTGGGCCGGGGCTGCCGGCTGGTCGGGCGTTTACGGCCGCGGCGCAGGGAACGCGGGTACTTAGCCAATGACGGGTCGCTCCTCGGGCAGTTCGTAGCGGCGGGTGCGTTCGCGCAGGGCGAGTGCCGAGACCAGTGTGATCGGGCCGAGTCGGCCGATGAACATCAGCAGGACCAGGATGAGCTGTCCGACGTCGGGGAAGTCGGCGGTGATGCCGGTGGACAGGCCCACTGTGGCGAAGGCGGAAACGGCCTCGAAAAGCACCTTCTCGAACGGCAGCGACGTCATGCTCAGCAGCGCGAGTGTGGCCGCCATGACCAGTCCCACGCCCATAAGGGCGACCGTCAGTGCCTGACGCAGCACGTGCGGGCCCAGACGGCGTCCGAGCACGGAGGAGTTCGGCTCGCCGCGCACTTCGGCGATGATCGCGACGAGCAGCACGGCGAAGGTGGTGACCTTGATGCCGCCAGCGGTACTGGCGCTGCCCCCGCCGATGAACATCAGGACGCAGGTCGTCAGCAGGGTGGCCGGCTGCAGCGCGCCGACGTCTACGGCGTTGAAGCCGGCGGTGCGTGACATCGCGGAGTGGAAGAACCCGTTCAGGATCTTCTCCGCCACCGTGTGGGGACCGAGGGTCGCGGCGTTGGTCCACTCCAGCAGGCAGGTCAGCACGGTTCCGGCGGCCAGCAGGGACACGGTGGTGACCAGCGTGAGCTTGGTGTGCAGGGACCAGCTGCGCCGACCGGTCGTGCGGCGCCGGTGGCGGTGTCGGAGCAGCTCCAGCAGTACGGGGAAGCCGAGGCCGCCCAGGATCACGGCGGCGGAGATCGGGAGGGTGACCCACGGGTCGTCGGCGTAGCGGGTGAGGCTGTCGGCGTGCAGTCCGAAGCCCGCGTTGTTGAAGGCGGAGACCGCGTGGAAGTAGCCGAGGTAGACGGCGTCGCCGATGGAGTGGCCGTAGCCGTAGCGGAAGCGCAGGGACAGTACGGCGCCGACGGCGGCCTCCACGGCGAACGTGGTCCCGGCCACGCCGAGGAGTACCCGGCGTACGTCTCCGATGCCCAGGCTCTTGGTCTCCGCCTGGGCGGTCAACTGCAGTCGCAGGCGCAGCTTGCCGGAAACCAGCAGGGCGAGGAGGGAGGCCAGCGTCATGATGCCGAAGCCGCCGACCTGGATCAGTGCGAGGATCACACCCTCGCCGAAGCCGCTCCAGTATGTGCCCGTGTCCACCACCGCCAGACCCGTCACGCAGACGGCGGACGTCGACGTGAACAGCGCTGTGACCAGTTCGGTGGCCGTTCGGTCCTCGGCGGCGACCGGCAGCGCGAGAAGTACCGTGCCGATCAGGACCACGGCGGCGAAGGCCACCACGACCGTGCGGGCCGGATGCGCGGCGAACAGCGAATGTCGCGCCTGCGCGAGACGTCCTGCCACCGGCTGCCTTTCCACATGCGACGCGGCTTGCGTCAGAGGTTGATATGAATGCCGTACGGGTTACGTCAAACCCGGAACCGCCGTCACCCTATCCGGTAACGATCCCGCCGGTCCCATGAGCACCTCGGCCTCCGGCGTGTGGCGTCCTGACCTCCGAAGCAGAAGGGTGGCAAGTGGCTGGCAACCGGTGAGCGCCGTGACGCCAGGTGCCTTTTCCTGCCGCAATTCCCTGCGATGCCGAGGCCGGCTATGACGAAGTCGGCAATCAGCTGGAGCGGCTGATGAAAGCGTCGGCCAACGGGCATCGTCTCTGACAGTCCGGCCGACCGTGGTGTCCCACCCCCATGGCACCGATGTCAGTTCGAGCGCCGCCCTCAAGCCTCATGGCCGGTAGACCAACTCGAATAGCACCGCGCCGATCAGCGCCCATGCGCCGATCCCGAGCAGCCACAGCGTCTCCGTAAGGGCACCGGCCGCGATCAAGGAAGCAGCAACAAGCAGCAGAGCACAGAGAAGCCGCTTCATTCCGCGGCCGCTGCGGGGCAGGACGATCACTGCGCCACCACCGGGTAGTGAAACGAGGCGCAGACGCCAGGGCATCGAGCGCCGTTGACATTGGAACGGGGGACCGTCATGGATCAACCGTAGAGGCGATCGTGCCTGGAGAACGAGGACTGTGCCAACGGCTGCTGAGTTCATGACGCAGCCTTAGCGACGGGCGCTGTCCACTGCTCGTGGAGCCCAGGAAAGCAGCCGTCGCCGAGGGCGGTCAGGCCCTCGCGGTGCGCGGCCAGGCCGGAGTTCCGCCAGGCTTTCGCGTCCGCCGTGTTGCCGGGCACCGGACGGGCGGTCGCCACCACCAGGCGAATCTCAGCGTCCACGATGACCTGTACGTTCACCGAGAATCGGTAGTCACGCGGCGACGCTCCGACCTTGAGCTTTCGGCAACAACGACTCGCGGAACTTGCCGTCCTCTGGCAACTTCATGGTTGGTGTCGCGCACACGGCGCCAGTGTTGATTGCAGTTCAGGTCGCCTACTTGCCGGCACACCGGGTGCCCAGCGGACTCTCGCCGTGGTGATGGCGCAGACCGACCGGGCGCCGGTCACAGGTTCTACCAGCCCGCATCCAGGGGGCGTCAAGAAGCCGTCAACAGCGATCCTCCAACTTCTTACTCTGTTCACTACTCTCTGAACATTCGATACGATCGATGCATGCAGATCCAACTGGGCGTGTTCGTGTCCGAGCCGTGGCTCGTCACCGTCCTCGCGCTGGTCGCCGTGGCCGGCGACGCGCTGCTGCCGTTCCTGCCCAGTGGCAGCCTGGTGATCGCCGCCGCGCTGCTCTCCCTGGACCACGGCGGCGCGCCGGTCGCGCTGGCGGTTGCCGTCGCGGCCGCCTCGTTCCTCGGTGATCTTTTCGTGGTCGCGCTCGCCCGTGGTGGCTCCGCTCGAACGCACGCGCTGTTCGCCCGGCACGCGGGGCTGGCTTCGTTCGCCGGCCGGATGCGCTGCCATCTCGCACGGCGACTGCCGTCCGTTACGGTGGCGGGGCGTTTCGTGCCCGCCGGCCGGACCGTCCTCGGTCTGACGCTGGGCGCCCGGCCGGGGCAGCGTGCGCGCTATCTCGGCTGGTCGGCCTTCGGCGGACTGGTGTGGGCCTGCTATCTGGTGGGGCTCGGCGTGGTGAACGGCATGTGGTTCGAGACACGCTGGATCGGCTTCGCGATGTCGACGGCCGTGGCGGTCACTCTGAGCACCTGTCTGGCCCGCTCACTGCGCCAACGTGCCGGTGCCGAGAGGTCGCCGGCCATGTCGTCCCAGGTCGGACACCTGCGAGACTCCCCGGGAGAAGTCCGTGCCGATGAGCCGGGCGAGACACGGCCTGCCGCCTGCGTCGTCGCGCAGGATCACGCGCGAGGAAGCGCCCTTGGTCCACACCGCGGCCACGAGGCGGTCCGTCCGCACCGACGTGCGACGGAGGATCCCGTGGGAAGCGATCCGCCCCTCCCCAGCGCACACCCGGGCCGCAACCAGGACCACGAGCAGCAGCGCGAGGTCTGCAGCAGGACGCCCGTGTTCTTGAGCGTCACGGCGTGGGCGAAGGTCTACCGTCGCGTCCTCACCCCTGCGGTCGAGCTCGTAGCGGGAGAGGGCACGGGCGAGCCGGGCTCAGCGAGGCCATCCGAGGGGCGTCGAGGCGGATGTGGAAGCGCGAGCGCCGTGGACGGCACGGTGCAGACCGGTGACGTACGGCCCCATTGCCGGGTCGGAGCGCGTGCTGATCGCCGCGTGCGGGCGTCTGCGAGACGGCTTCCCTCCTCGGTGAGCCGGTCGCGCGTCCGGAGGAACGTCATCGGCGGGGGCGAACGTCGGCGGGGGCGCCTGATGTGGCCCTGGCCTTGCTCTCGCACGCGTCCGACCCTGGCCGTGCGAAGACTTTCCCCACAGTTGCGCCTGGACTTCCGCCTCTCTGGCACGAGCTTTCCGTGGCATCGCCGATGCTGACGTGCAGGCATGCAAGAGGGAGGAGGGCGCATGAAGAAGGTTCATTTCGCCGGCACCCATCGCGTCCGGCGTCCGGAGGACACCTGGGCTCTCGTCGACGGCTTGCGGAGCCGGTTCGGCATTACGCGGGTCGCGGACGTCACCGGGCTGGACACCTTGGGGGTGCCGGTCGTGATGGCGGTGCGGCCGGCGGCGAAGACCCTCACCGTCTCGCAGGGCAAGGGCACTTCCCTCCTGCTCGCCCGTGTCTCGGCCGTCATGGAGTCCGTGCAGCGGTGGCACGCCGAATACGCATGTCCCGCTCCGGAGGTCCGGGAAACGCCCGCGGTCGGACTCGATCTCCCCTACGACGTGACGGACTTGCAGCAGCACCAGGGGAGTCTGCTGACCGATCGCACCCCGCTGGACTGGATCGTCGGCACCGACGCTCTGAGCGGTGCCCGGACGCTGGTGCCCCGTTCTTACGTCACGGTCGACCACCAGGTGTCCGACGCTTGGCAGCCGCCACTGCTGCACGGTTCCACCAACGGCCTGGCCAGCGGCAACAGTTACGATGAGGCGGTCACCCACGCCCTGTACGAGGTGATCGAGCGGGACTGCACCGCGGGGTCCGGCTCGGTGCCCATCACGCAGCGCCGGCAGGTGGATCCGGCGACCGTGGACGACCCGGTGTGCGCGGAGGTCCTGTCCCGGATCGCCGAGGCCGGCGCCTGGGCCGGGATCGTGGACGTCCCCAACCGCTGGGGGCTGTCGTGCTTCGTCACGTGCATCTGGTCGGAGGACTTCCCCGCGCCGGCGGTCGGCTCCGGTGTCCACGGCTCTCCGGCCGTAGCGCTGAGTCGGGCCGTCACGGAATCGGCGCAGAGCCGTCTGACGGCGATCGCGGGAAGCCGGGACGACCTGGCCGCCGCCACCCTCTTCTCCGACGCCCTCGCTCAACCCGGCCCGCCCCCGGTCACCGAGGGAGAGGTCGTCTCCTGGAAGGAGGTGTCCGCGACCTCGCACGAGTTCACCGAGGACACTGACGAGGCCCGCTGGCTCGCCCAGCAGGTGTACCAGCACACCGGCCGTCCGCCCGTCGTCGTCGACCTGGGCACCGAGAGCGGCTTCAGCGTGGTGAAGGTCGTGGCGGCGGGCCTGGAGTTCGACGGCCGCAACCCGCAGGACATCCCATGACCACCTACGTGTTCACCGGCTCCACACTGTCCGCCCAGGAAGTCCTCGCCGCACTCCCGGCGGCGGTGATCCACGGCCCCGTACGGCACGGAGGACTCCTCGCTCTCGGCGCGGGCGCGGACGACACCGTGGTCGTCATCGACGGCGTGTTCCACCACATCGCACCGGTACGGCACAAGGAGATCACCGATGTGCTGGTCCGGGGCGCGCGGGTGATCGGCGCCTCCAGCATGGGCGCCCTGCGCGCTGCCGAACTGTGGCCGTACGGCATGGAGGGCGTCGGGCTCGTCTTCGGGATGTACGCCCAGGGCATCCTGGAAGCCGACGACGAGGTGGCGGTCGGTCATCTACCGTCCGGCGACCGCCGGCAGCTGACCGTCCCACTGGTCAACGTACGGTGGGCGATCTCCCACGCGGTCGCCCAAGCAGTCCTTGACGAGGCGCACGGCGCGGACATCCTGGAAGCGGCACGGTCGCTGCACTACACGGAACGGTCGTGGGGCGCCATCGTACAAACGGCCGGGCACCGCTCCCCCGCGACGGGAGAAGCCGCCCTGGCACTGCGGCGGTTCGCGGAGCGCCATCCGGCCTTCTCCGACCTCAAGCGCCGGGATGCCCTGCTGGCGCTGGCGCACTGCGACACGCCCCGTCCTGTCTCCACTCCTTCGGCGGCGTGGACCACGCCGGCCTGGTTGGTGCCGAGCACGATGTATCTGGAGCGTTGGCGCGGCGCCTTCCGGCCCGCGCTGCCCGGCGGCGGACAAGGTGCGGTCTCCGAGCTGGACGTGCTGCGTTTCCAGCAGCTGTACGCCCCCGGTTTCCCGGGTCGCTACCGGCGCTTCGCCCTGACCCGCATCGCCGGACCGCTCCTGGCCTCCGAGGACCGAGGTCTCGTCCACGCCGCGCTGGCGGCGGCGGCCGAGCGCGGCATCACCGCGCAGCAGGTGCCGCGGGCCGCCTGGACGTACTGGCTGACGCCCGGTGAGCTGCGGGACGGCGGCGCCGAGCGCCGGCTGCTGAAGCTGCTGGTCCGGTCCTTCCGCACTGCCCCGGGCGCGGCCCCCTTCCATGACGTGCCCCTGGAACTGCGGGACACGGACGCGGCCTGGAGGTCGAGCGCCGAGGCCGTGTCCGCCGCGGACCGCCTCAATGAGCAGCTGGCGCGGACCGGTGACCGCCACGCACCCCGCCACCTGCCGCACTCCGTCACACGGCGCCACCTGGCGGACGTCTGGCACGTCGAGGAGCGGGCCGAGCTGGAGGCCACCGCACGCGATCGCGGCTTCCTGTCCCTCGACGAAGCCGAGGAGACCGCGCGAAGGTTCGTCATGCTGCACCGCGACCGCTACTGACGCCGGACGGCGACACCCGGTCGTCCCGCTCATGCCGATGCCCCGTCGTGGACGGGGCATCAGTGCTTTCGGCCGCAAGGCGTGTCAGGCTCCTCGGCCGGCGCTGCGGGCCCCCTCTTCCTCCTCCCAGCGCTTCCAGAGCAGCGGCATCTCCTTGGCCAGCCAGGCGTAGAAGTCGTGCATGGTCTGCAGCCGCTCCTTGCGCTGGGCCGGAGCTCCCTCAAGGATGCGCAGTCCCTGCTCCGTGATGTCGACGAACGACTGGTAGTGCTCGGCCTGGCTCTTGGCCAAGGCCGGCCACACGCCTTCCTTGATGCGGTAGTAGTCCCGGCGCTCACCGGGACGCGAGATCTTCTCGACCATGCCGCTCGGCACCAGGAAGCGCGTCGCGGCACTGACCGACCCCTTGCTCGCCTGAAGCACCTCGACCAGATCACCGGCCGTCTGCTCCACCGGGTCACAGATCAGAAGCCAAGCGAGCACCCTCCCGGCCATGCGGAACAGCCCCTGCCGCTCAAGGCTGATGGCGGCCTCCTCAACGAAGGCAAGCTCTTCCTCGGTGGCAGTGGACCTGCCCTGTGCACTGCGTTCCATTCGTTCAGGATACACCGAACATAGAGAACCTGCCGATCCGCATGCATGCACCCGCACCCCTCACCCCCGCCCCGCCCCGTGAGGACGCCTTGCGAAGTTCGTGCATTTAGTTGCTGTTTATCTGCCATTCCGATGATATGCGGCTTGCATTCAGGTTCGTAAGGTCATGGCGAGTGCAGCAGACCGTCATCCCCGACGCAAAGGAACCCCATGTCTCGACTGCCTGCTCTTTTCGCTGCCCTGCCGGCGCGCGGCCTGGCCCAGCGGCTGAGCGTCTATCTCGCCGGCTGCGTCGTCTTCGCCGCTGGAGCCACCCTTTTCATCCACTCCGACCTCGGTACCGACCCGCTGGACGTCCTCGCGCTGGGGCTCAAGGAGCACATACCGATCACCATCGGCATCGCCCAGGGGGCGATCGCCGCGGTGTGCATCGCGGTGTGGGCCGCGTGGAATCGGCGGCGTCCGGTGATGGCACCGTTCATCACCTTTTTTCTGTGCGGCAGCCTCATCGACCTCATGCTGCTCGCCGACCTGTCGTGGATGGGCAGCGTCCCGTCGCTCGTGACGGCCGTGCTCCTGTGCGCCTACGGCTCGGCCCTGATCATCATGAGCGGCATCGGAATACGCGCCATGGACCTCATCGTCATCACCATGACCCACCGCTGGAAGTGGCCGTTCTGGGTGGCCAAGGCCGGCATCGAAGCGGTCCTGCTCGGCTTCGGCTTCCTGCTTGGCGGTCCCGTGGGTATCGGGACGCTGTGCTTCCTCGTCTTCGTCGACGGCCTGATCCAGCCGTTCATGGCGCTCAACCGGAGGGTGCTGCGGCTGACCAACCACGGGCTGGCGGAGCAGCCGCTACGGCCGGAGGCAGTCCAGGCATCCGCTTGACGGACGGGGACCCGGTGCGCGCCGTGCGTCGAGCCAACCCGAAGCGGTCACTTCACCGGGACGAGGGGGGAGCCGGTCGGCCAGCGCCCGCGATCGCAGCTGCGGGCGCCAGGCGCCGAGTGCTCCTTCTGCGCCGACGATCCGAGTCTTGGTGACGCCCGTGCCGGATCGTCTGCCATGAAGGACACGAAAACGAGACCCGCTCAGCCCGCGCACGCAGAGTGCGGGCTGAGCGGGTCGTTCACGTCTCGCCATCTCACGCTGGAAGACGGCTCGGATGGGGCACGCCGGCCGACCGCCTTGTCCGCGCCGAGCCATGAAGAGCAGTGGCGTGCCCACAACGTCACCGGGCCGGTTGACGGCAGCGGGACGCCAGAGTCCCGACCGCCCGATGGCGTACAGATTCGACCTGCGCGACAGCGCGCGAGTTACAGCACCGCTCCCCCGTCCGAACAACAAATATCGGAGATCCCTCGGCCAGAACTCCGCTACAGCGGCATGTCGGGAGTGTAAAACGGAATGTAAAGACCGGGATAGCAGAAGTTCAGGGCAGCTCAAAGTGGCAGCTCAACGACCCATCGACCTCGGCAAAAGAACACTTCAGAGGCCTTGCGGAATCAACATCAAGACATTCCTCGAAGCCTTGACCAGTAATTCAACGCCTCAATACTTGAGGGCATGACCGAAAAGATCGAGGGCGCCATCTCCGAGCGCTCCACCCTCACCGAGGCCGAGAAATCCTTCGTCCACAAGATCGCCGAGCACTACCACATCACCGACGGGATGGAGTGGGAGCGCGGCTACGTCATCGGCTGGCTGATCATCAACTACCCGGCGAAGCAGAGTGCCAACGAGATCGCCAAGGCGCTGGACATCCCCCGCGAGCCGGTGGACTGGATCGCCGATCTGCTCACTCCGCCGGGCGTCTACTTCCGTGAGGAGATCCCCGGTGCCGACGACTACTACATCACCCTGAACGACGGCGCCTGGCCGAACGCCGTGGAGCACTCCTTCCGCCGCATCCCCGAGTTCCACGCGGCCGTCCAGCACGGCCTGGAGGTGCTCAAGGACCAGCCGGAGGAGCGTCTGGAGCGCCTCAAGCGCATGGAGAACCTCTACGGCGTCATCTCCCGCAAGCTCGAAGGCGTCTTCGACGTCTTCGAGGAGCACCGCAACTCGGCGGCCGTCTGACCCCGTCCGTCCATCCGCCTCGGCGTCCCCGGGTGCTGCCCGGGGACGCCCCGTCCACCGCCGGCCACCACCTTCAGGGCGACGGTCGCATTCGCGCCGAGTCCGGAGAGCACCGAGGGACCATGACCAGGGAAGCCCACGTCACGTTGAGCAGGACAGACGTGCACCTGTGGATCGCGTCCTCCGCGGGGCGGGACGGCGAACCCCACAGCCTGCGTGCGCACGAGTCCGTCCTGTCCCCCGAGGAACGGAACCGGGCCGACCAGTTCTACTTCGCGGAGGACCGCGCCCAGTTCGTGATGGCGCGATCGCTGCTCAGACGCTGTCTGTCCGAGTACGCCGACGTCGAACCGGCCGAGTGGGAGTTCGAGTTCAACGAGTACGGCAAGCCTGCCGTGCACCACCGGCTGGGCCTCGATCTCGACTTCAACCTGTCGCACTCGCGCGGCATGTGCCTGCTCGGCATCACCCGGGAGCGCCCCATCGGAGTGGACGTCGAGAAGCGCGACGCGCGGATCTCGCTGCCCGACCTGATCCACCAAGTCATGTCCGAACCCGAGATCGAGGAACTGCGCCGCCTGCCCGCCCGCGCCTGGAAGAGCCGCTTCCTCGACGTGTGGGTGTTCAAGGAGGCCTACGCCAAGGCCCGCGGCCAGGGCATCTCGCTGCCGCTGCAGGACATCTCCTTCCTCTTTCCCGACGGTCGCACCCCGGAGCTGGTGCTCAAGCCCTCGCTGGCCGACCGGCCCGACCACTGGCTCTACGACTTCGTCCGGGTGCCGGCCGACTTCCACGCGGCCGTGTGCATCGGCCGCCGCCGCGGCGAGGAGCTGCGGTTCGTGATGCGCGAGCCCGAACTGCTCTAGGCCCGCGCACCTCACCTTCACCACGGCCTCTCACCGTCGACGCGGGCGGGAGCGCCGCCACCCACCCACGTCCTGGAGGACTCCCGTGCACTCGCCCGACGGTACGTCAGGGACACGGGCCGCCGCCCCACGGTCCAGTCTGCGGCCGGAGGATCTCGGCAGCGCCGACTTCCGCGCCGACCACGGTGTCGCGTACGCGTACGCCTCGGGGTCGATGTACAAGGCCATCGCCTCCGTGGAGCTGGTCGTCCGGATGGGCCGGGCGGGCCTACTGGGTTACCTCGGCGCCGGCGGCCTCACCGAGGACGAACTGGACGCCTCCCTGCGGCGTATCCGCGCCGAACTCGGCGATGGCCCCTTCGGCGTCAATCTGCTCGCCGCTCGCCCGGACCGCGAGGAGCGCACGGTCGACACCTTTCTCAGGCACGGCGTCCGGCGCATAGAAGCCGCGTCGTTCGTCCAGATCAGCCCCGCCCTCGTCCGCTACCGCCTGACGGGTGCGCACCGCCGGTCCGACGGGGCCGTCCAGACACCGAACCGCGTCATGGCGAAGGTCTCGCGCCAGGAGGTCGCGGAGGCGTTCCTGGCCGCGCCGCCCGCAACGATCGTCCGCGATCTGGTCGCGGCAGGACGCATCACCCCTCAGGAGGCACGGCTCGCCGCGTCGGTCGCCATGTGCGACGACCTGTGCGCGGAGGCCGACTCGGGCGGGCACACCGACCAGCGGCCTCTGACGGCGCTGCTGCCGGCCGTCCTCACGCTCCGCGACCGGGTGTCCCTCAGCCACCCGGCGGCCGGGCGGGTCCGGATCGGGGCGGCGGGCGGAATCGGCACGCCCGAGGCCGCCGCCGCCGCCTTCGTCATGGGCGCCGATTTCGTCCTGACCGGCAGCATCAACCAGTGCACCGTGGAGGCGGGCACCTCCGACACCGCGAAGGACCTGCTCCAACGCGCCCAGGTACAGGACACCGCGCTGGTCCCGGCCGGCGACATGTTCGAGGTGGGCACCAAGGCACAGGTGCTCCGTCGCGGCCTGTTCTTCCCAGCCCGCGCCAACAAGCTGTACGAGCTGTGGCTACGGCACGAATCGCTGGACGACCTCGATCCGGACACCGCCGACCACGTGCAGCGCCGCATCCTCGGCCGCACCTTCGAGGAAGTGTGGCAGGAGGTCAAGGGCCGCTATGCGAGCACCCGCCCGGCGGTGATCGAGCGCGCCGAGGAGGACCCCAAACGCCGTATGGCGCTGATCTTCACCTGGTACTTCGCCAAGGCGACCCGGGTGGCACTGGAGGGTGACGCCGACAGCCGGGTCGACTTCCAGATCCCGTGCGGTCCGGCGCTCGGCGCGCTCAACGAGCGGTTGCGCGGAACCTCCCGGGAGGACTGGCGCGCCCGGCACCCGGACGACCTCGCCCGACTGATCATGACCGGCGCCGCCGAACTGCTCTCCCGCGCCGCCCACCTCGTTCCCCCGTCCCGGCCGTTCGCCGCGGCATAGCCACACCAGACCTTGGGAGACCCGGACATGACGCTCATCCACGTGTTCCCCGGCCAGGGCTCGCACCGCCCCGGCATCGGCCAGGACCTGTTCCCTAAGTTCCCGCACCTTGTCCGGCAGGCCGATTCGGTGCTCGGCCGCTCCATCACGGACCTGTGCCTGAACGCCTCCGTCCAGGAGCTGACCGACACCCGCAACACCCAGACCGCGATGTATGTCGTGAACGCCCTGTCGTATCTGGACGCCGTCCGTGAGACCGGCCGGGTGCCGGACGCTGTCGCCGGGCACAGCCTCGGCGAGTACGTGGCGCTGTTCGCCGCCGGCACCTTCGACTTCCTCACCGGACTGGAGATAGTGATACGGCGTGGCGAGCTGATGGCCCAGGCACCCGCGGGCGGCATGGCCGCGGTCATGGGCGTGGACACGGACCGGATCCGCGAGATCCTCACCGCTCGTGCCCCGGCGCTCGACGTCGCCAATCTCAACGCCCCCGGCCAGACCGTCGTCTCCGGTCCCCGGGACGACATCGCGAAGCTGCGGGACGTCTTCGGCGAAGAGGCGCAGGCGGTCGTTCCGCTGAAGGTGGGCGGTGCCTTTCACTCCCGTCACATGGCCGACGCCGCTGCCGAGTTCGGCACGTTCCTGGCGCAGTACCGCCTGGCGACGCCGCGCATCGAGGTGATCTCGAACGTGACGGCCCGGCCGTACGGCACGGACGACCCGGCCGATCTGCTGACCCGGCAGATCGCGTCGCCGGTGCGCTGGACCGAGTGTGTCGAGCATCTGCTGGACCGGCCCGAACCGGAGTTCCGGGAGGTCGGCCCCGGCCAAGTGCTGACCGGGCTCATCGCCCAGATCAAGACCCAGCGGCAGGCGCTCTCCGCCGCCGCCTGAACCCCACGAGCGAGTGAGTCGAGAGGCGATCATGGAAGACCAGACGACGCCGACCCGAGTGCGGGCCTCCGCCGCTGTGGTCGAGACGTTCCGGCATGCCAGTGCCGATGACAATCCGCTGCACGTCGATGCCGACTACGCACGGCGCACCGCCTTCGGCGCGCCCGTCGTCTACGGGGTGCTCGGCACGCTCCTCGCCCTGTCCGGCCTGACGCCGCGGCCCGGCCGCAGCCCGGTCCGGATCTCCGCGCGCTTCCACGCGCCGGTGTACGCCGACCAGGACTACCTCCGCGAGATCGCCGAGGACACCGCTGAGCGCGCGACGGTCCGGCTCCGCGACGGCAGTCGCACGCTGCTGGAGGTGACGGCGGAGTTCGGCGAGGGCCCGGCCGCCGGCGAGGAGACCCCGGACGGAGCGGCGACACGGCGAGCGGAACCGCGCGACGCCGAGCTCACGGAGTTCGCCCCCGGCCTGCCGCTGGGCGAGGGCTACGCGCCCCGGTGGGACGGCGTCGCCCGCCTGGCCGACCAACTCGGCCTGCCGCAGCGAGGGCTCGGGCCGGTTCCGGTCGGGGTCCTGGCGTGGATCAGCTACCTGGTCGGCATGGAGGCACCCGGCCGGGCCGCCCTGCTGTCCGACTTCGAGGTGGAGTTCCGCGCGGCAGACGACGCCGGGCCGTTCACCGCCCGTGCCGAAGTGGCGGACGTGGCGGAGCGGTTCCGGATGCTGCGGCTGACCGGCACCGTCGAAGCGACCGGTCTGCGGGCCTCGGCCACGGTCCGCGCCTTCCACCGCGCGGATGTGCCACCGGGCGACGTCGGGACGCTCACCGCCGCGCTGCCGCAGGCGGAACCGCTGCGCGGCCGTACCGCCCTGGTCGTCGGCGCCAGCCGTGGCCTCGGGGCGGCGGTCACCCAGGCACTCGCACTGCAGGGCGCCGAGGTGTACGCCGGTTTCCACCGCAGCACCGAGGACGTGGCGCGGGCCGTGGAACGGGTCGGTGACGCGGGGGCACGCATCCATCCGCTGCCCGGGAACGCCGCCGACCCCGAGTGGGTCGCCGCGGCCCTGGACCGTATCCGTACCGAGCGCGGCGGCCTGGACCTGCTGGTGCTCAACGCCTGCCCCACGCCGGCCGAACTGCCGCTGGAACCGGCCACCTCACAGCGCGCCACCGACCATGTCACCCGGGCGCTGGCCCTCACCCGCGAACCCCTGGCCGGGCTCGCGGCCGAGGTCGCGGAGCGCGGCGGCCGGGTCATGGCCGTCTCCAGTGCGTGGACGCAGACTCCCCCGCCGGGCTGGTCCGCTTACGTGACGGCCAAGTTCGCGGTCGAGGGCCTCGTGCGTGCGGCGGCGGCGGAGCATCCCGGCGCCTCCTGGCTGATCGCGCGCCCGCCCCGGTTGCGTACCGCCATGACCGCCACCCCGCTCGGTGAACGCGGCGCGGCCGTTGAGCCGGTCGCCGCGGCGCTGGTCCGCGCTCTGGCCGGGCGCGCCGAGCCGGGCGAGGTCCGGGTACTGCCCTTCGCCGAGGACGGGACCGCGCTCACCGACGGACCGGAGCACCGCACGGCGGGCGACGACGGCACCCGCGAGCAGACCGCGCCCTCCGGGAAGCCGGAGGACGCCGCCGTCTCGCGCCCCCTCGACCTCGGCGTGGTCGCCACGTTCACCCTCGATCCGCTCGTGGAGCCGCTTCAGCACTGGTGCGACCGGCTGGGGCTCGGCCTGCGGGTCAGACCGGCCGACTACGCGCAGGTCTTCCAGGAACTCCTCTCCCCCGACGGCGTCTTCGCAACCGTCGAGCAGGGTGCCAAGGCCGTCCTGGTCCGGACGGAGGACTGGCCGCGGGACGAGAGTGGCCGCACCGCCAGCGAGTTCGCCGACGCGGTGCGCGCCCACGCGGCCCGCAGCCCGGTGCCGCTGCTGGTGCTGCTGTGCCCGCCGTCCCCCGCGCACTCCGACGGCTGTGGCCGGGACGCGGAACTGACCGCCGCCGAGCAGCTGATCGTCCGGGAGCTCGCGGGTGTCTCGGGCGTGCACGTGCTCGGTCGGGAGCGCTGGGCGGGCGGGATCGTCCCGGCCGGCGAGACCCACTACGACGAGGCGCGGGACGCTGCTGCGCACATCCCGTTCACCCAGGAGGGCTGCGCCGCCCTGGCGGCCGGCGTCGCCAGGGCCGCGCACAGCGCGCTGACCCCGCCCTCGAAGGTGATCGTCCTGGACTGCGACAACACGCTCTGGGGCGGGGTGGTCGGCGAGGACGGCCCGCACGGCGTACAGCTGGAGCCGGCGCACCGGGCGGTGCAGGAGTGGGCCGTGGCCCGCCGGCGCGAGGGCGTCCTGATCTGCCTGGCCAGCAAGAACGAGGCTGCCGACGTCGATGAGGTGCTGGCAGTGCGCGAGGACATGCCGCTGCGCGCCGAGCACATCACCGCCCGCCGGGTGAACTGGGAGCCGAAGGCCCTGAACATCGCCTCCCTCGCCGCGGAGCTCGACCTGGGGCTGGACAGCTTCGTCTTCCTCGACGACAACCCGGTGGAGGTGGCCGGAGTACGCGCCGCCCACCCCGAGGTCCTGGCGCTGCAACTGCCCGAGGACGGCGACGAGGTGCCCGCCTTCCTGGACCGCGTGTGGTCGCTGGACCGGCTCACCGTCACCGACGAGGACCGCAAGCGGTCCGACTTCTACCGGGCCCGGGGCGAGCGCGACGCGATGCTGCGCGACGCCGCCTCGTTCGCCGATTTCATCGCCGGCCTGGAGCTGTCGGTGGACGTCGCGCCGCCGACGCCCGAGCAGTACCCGCGGATCTCCCAGCTGACGTACCGCACCAACCAGTTCAACCTCTCCACCGTGCGCCGCGGCGAGCCGGAGATCCGGGCGCTGCTCGCCGACTCGTCGGTGCGGATCCGCACCGCCCACGTGCGGGACCGTTTCGGCGACTACGGCCTGGTGGGCCTCGCCATCACCCGGGAGGACGCCGACGGGGTGTCCGCGGTCCTCGACACGTTCCTGATGAGCTGCCGGGTGCTCGGACGCGGTGTCGAGCACGCCTTTGTCGCCGCTCTCGCCGGGGAGCTGGCCGAGGCGGGCGTGTCCGAGCTGGTCGCGCCGTATGTGCCCAGCGAGCGGAACACGCCGGTACGCCGCTTCTTCGACTCGGTGCTCGGCTCCTTCGCCGAGCCCGGCGAGAACGGCCGCGTCGTGTTCCGGGTGCCCGTCGCCGCCGTCTCCGCGGTGGCCTTCGAGCCAGATGAGGCGCAGCCGGATCCGTCGGCCGAGGCACAACCCGCCCGGAAGGCGAAGCCGTCCGACGGGGCCGTACGGGACGGCGTGCGCCGCCGCGCCCTCGTCGACCTGGCTCAGGACGCGGAACCGCTGTCGACCGTCCTGCGTGCCACCAGGCCCTCCGCCCGCCTCGCGGCCTCCGCCACACCGGAGCCGGCGCCTCCCGCGGCACCCGCCACGGGCGGTCTCGCGGAGGCCCGGGAGGCCGTGTGCTCCGTGGTCGCCGAGGTCCTGGGTCTGCCGCGGGCGGACATCGGGCCGCACACGCCGCTGGAAGCGATCCGTATGACGTCGCTGTCCGTGGTGGACGCGATGATCCGGCTGGAGAAGCGGTACGGACAACTGTCCAAGACCCTGTTCTTCGAGCACCGGACGCTCGGCGACATCGCCGCGGCACTGGCGGGGTCCGGCTCGGAGCCGGCACCCGCGGCCGGCGAGGGGCCGCCGCCTCCCGCCCCGGCCGCCTCCCCGGCCGTGGACCGCACCGCCCCGGTGTCCGCGACGGCGGCGCCGGACGCCGCGTCCGCTCCCGGACCCGTCACCGAACCGATCGCCGTCGTCGGCCTGGCCGGGCGCTACCCCGGTGCCGACAGCCTCGACGAGCTGTGGCAGAACGTGCTGCACGGCCGCAGCGCCGCCCGGCCGGTGCCGTCCGACCGGTGGGACCACGACGCGGTGTACACCCCGGAGGGCGGTCAGGGGCGCACGTACAGCGGCATCGGCAACTTCCTGGACGGGGCCGCCGACTTCGACTCGCTGTACTTCGGGATCGCCCCGCGCGACGCCGAGCAGATGGACCCGCAGCAGCGCGTCTTCCTGGAGACGGCGATCGAGGCGGTGCAGGACGCCGGGTACGACCGGCACACGATGGACCGGAAGACGGGCGTCTATGTGGGCGCCATGGCCGACGACTACCGCACGTTCAGCGCCAACGGCGCCGCCACCGGCCATTCCCCCTATCCTTACGCCGACAACTACGCCATCGCCAACCGCGTCTCGTACTTCCTGGACCTGACCGGGCCGAGCATGGTCGTGGACACCGCCTGCTCGGCGTCCGGCGTCGCGCTGCACCTGGCCTGCGAGGCGATCCGGCGGGGCGAGGTGGCGGCCGCGATCGCGGGTGGTGTGAACCTGGTCCTGCATCCGGTGCGGCACATCCAGTACGCGCAGATGGGCATGCTGTCGAAGGCCGGTGTCTGCCGCCCCTTCGCCGAGGAGGCCGACGGCTTCGTCATGGGCGAGGGCGCCGGTGCGGTGCTGCTGAAGCCGCTGTCGAAGGCGGTCGCCGACGGTGACCACGTCTACGGCCTCATCCGCGGCACGGCCGTCAACTCCGGTGGCCGCACCAGCGGGTTCACCGTGCCCAGCCCGGAGGCGCAGGCGGCGCTCGTGTCGTCGGCGCTGCGCTCGGCGGGCGTGGACCCGGCCACCGTCGGCTACGTGGAGGCCCACGGCAGCGGCACCTCCCTGGGCGACCCGATCGAGGTCCGGGCGCTGACCCGGGCGTTCGGCGCGCGCGAGCAGGCGGGCAGCTGCGCCCTGGGCAGCGTGAAGGCCAACATCGGCCACCTCGAGCCGGCCGCCGGCATCGCGGGGCTGACCAAGGTGCTGCTCCAGCTCAAGCACCGCGTCCTGCCGCCGACCCCGCACGCCGACACCCCGAACCCGTTCATCGAGCTGGACGGCAGCCCCTTCCGGCTCCAGACCGCCGCCGCGCCGTGGGAGCCGGTGGGTGTGGAGGCCGACGGCAGCATTCCGCCGCTGCGTGCGGGCGTCAGCTCCTTCGGCGCGGGCGGGGTCAATGCGCACCTCGTCGTCGAGGCGTACGACCGACCGGCCACGGGTGTGGAGGAGGACGCGGTGGGTACCGAGCTGTACGTCCTGTCGGCCCGCACGGACCAGCAACTGCGCACCACGGCGCGGCGGCTGGCGGCGCATCTGCGCGGGCCCGCCGGGCGGACCGTGCGTCTCGCCGACGTGGCGCACACGCTGCGTGTGGGGCGCGAGGCCCTGGACGTGCGTGCGGCGTTCACCGGGCGGGGCCGGGACAGCCTGCTGACGGTGCTGGACCGGATCGCGGACGGCGCCGAGGAGGGCTCCGGCGCGGTCCACACCGGACGGCTGGTCCGCGGCGGTCCGCTCGCCGGGCTGTTCACGGATCTCGCCGGCGGGCAGGATTTCCTGGCGTCGCTCGCCGCCCAGGGCGAGCTGAGCACCCTGGCCCGGCTGTGGGTCCAGGGCGCCGAGCCGGACTGGCCCGCCCTGCTGCCCGCCGCCCGTCGGACCCCGCTGCCCGCCTACCCGTTCGAACGGGTGCCGTACTGGCTGCCGTCGGCGGTGCTCGACCCGGCCGGCGCTCCCTCGGCCACGACCGGTCCGGCGACGCGCGCCGACCATTCCGCCGCCGTCTGGACACCGTGCTGGGAGGACGCCCCCGCGCGGACCACCGCCGGCACTCAGGCCCCGGCGACGGTCCTGGTGCTCGACGCCCCCGGCGCCGCGACCGTCGCCGAGGAGGGCCAGAAGTGGCCGTGGCTGCTGCTGCGGGCGGTGGAGCACCCCGCGGACGAGGTTCCCGACGAGGCCCCGGGCCTCGTGGTGCGCCGGGGCAACGCCGACGACCTGCGTTCCCTGCTGGAGCGTGCGGGCGCCGAGGGGCCCGTGGTGCTGGTCGACCGGCGCGGACTGGCGCCCGCCTCGCGAACGGGCGAGGACGCGGCGTCCGCGGTGGCCCAGCGGCTGCCCACCGATCTGGGCCGGGCGGTGTCGGTCGGGGCGCTCCCCCCGCTGACCTACGTCCAGGTGACATCGGCCGACCGGGAGGACCCGGTGGAACACGCGGTCGCGGCCTTCGGCCGTTCGCTGGCCCGCGAGACGAGCCGCTTCCGGCACGTCCGCGTCGGCCTCGCCGACGACTTCTCCCCATCCCTTTCCGCGCTGGTCGCCGAGGCGGACAGCACGGACGCCGAGGTGCGGATCGGCCCGAGCGGGCGTCAGGTGCTGCGCTTCACCGAGACCGGCCGGCCCGGGGGTGACGGAGGCCCCGGGTTCACGCGGGGCGGGCACTACGTCGTCACCGGCGGCGCCGGGGGCATCGGACGGCTCGTCGCGGTGCACCTGGCCGAGCGGTACGGCGCGAAGGTCACGCTCCTCGGGCGGTCGGCGCCGGGTCCGGAGCACGAGCGGTTCTGCTCCCAGTTGCGGTCCCTGGGCGGCGACGGACTCTACGTCCGGACGGACGTCACGGACCGTTCCTCGCTGGACACCGCGCTGCGCACGGCCCGGTCGCGGTTCGGCGCGCTCACCGGCGTGCTGCACGCCGCGGGGCTGATCGAGGACGCGCTGCTGCAGGACAAGGGCGACGAACAGGTGGCTCGGGTGCTGGCGCCCAAGACCACGGGGACGGCTCTGCTGGACGAGCTGACGGCCGAGGACCGGCTGGAGGCCTTCGTCCTCTTCTCGTCCGTCGTCGGCACGGTCGGCAACGCCGGCCAGTGCGACTACGCGGCCGCCAACGCCTACCTGGACGCCTTCGCCGTACACCGCACCGAGCAGGTCGGGCAGGGCAGGCGCAGCGGCCGTACCGCCTCCGTGGCCTGGCCGCTGTGGTCCGAGGGCGGCATGCGGCTGGACGCCGAGACCGCTTCGATGGCGGTCACCACGATCGGACTGGTCCCCATCGGGACATCGGAAGCGCTGCGGGTGCTGGAGGAGGCGGTACGGTCCGCGGCCCCGCGACTGTACGTCTCCTGCGCCGGCACCGAGCGCACCCGTTCGGTCCTCGGCCGGGCCGGGCTGGGCCCGCTGCCCGGCGTCGGGAATCCCGTGCTCGCCGACCCGGCCGACGCTTCGAAGGGCACCCGGCCCGTCGGAGGGGCGGCCAGCGAGCCGCTCCCGGACCGCGTCCTCACCCTGGTCGTGGCCCGGGTCGCCGAGGTCGCCGGGACCACCCCCGACCGCATCGACGCCGCCACCGAACTGGGCGCCTACGGTTTCAACTCCGTCCTGCTGACCACCCTCGCCAACCGGCTCAACGACACCTTCGGCACGACCCTGACGCCGGTGACGTTCTACGAGTTCCCGACGTCCGACGCGATCACCGCGCACCTGGTCGACCGGCACGCGGCGCAGCTGCCCGAGGCGTTGAGCGAGCCTGGGCCCGTGCCGGGATCGCGCCCGGAACCGGCGGTCGCGGAACCCGCGCTCGAGCCTGTCCCGACGCCGGTGCCCCGGACCCGGCCGGCGCGGTCCGCCGATCCGGCGGCCGGGGCGGACCCCGTCGCCGTGGTCGGTCTCGCCGGCCGCTTCCCCGGCGCCCCGGACGCCGAGACCTTCTGGCGGAACCTGCTGGCCGGGCGGGACATGGTCACCGAGGTGCCGGCCGAGCGCTGGAACTGGCAGGCGTACGACGGTGATCCGCGCCGGGACCCGGGCACCACCGACTGCCGGGCGGGCGGCTTCCTCGAATCGGTGACCGCCTTCGACGCCGCGCACTTCTCGCTTTCCCCGCGCGAGGCCTCCCTCATGGACCCCCAGCAGCGGCTGTTCCTGGAGACGTGCTGGCACACCCTGGAGAACGCCGGATACGATCCGGGGTCGTTCGCCGGGACCCGCACGGGCGTTTTCGCGGGTGTGACCCTCCACGACTACCTGGAGGTCCTGCGCGAGCACGACACCGACGTGGCCGGGCACACGGTCACCGGCAACGTGCACGCCATCGTCGCCAACCGTGTGTCGTACCTGCTGGACCTGCGCGGTCCGAGCGAGACGGTGGACACCGCGTGCTCCAGCTCTCTGGTCGCCCTGCACCGCGCGCTCGCGGCGCTGCGGTCCGGCGAGTGCGACGCCGCTCTCGTCGGCGGCGTCAACGTGGTGATGACGCCGACCTGGTACGTCTCGCTCAGCCGGGGCGGCATGCTGTCGCAGGGCGGCCGCTGCCACACCTTCGACAGCCGGGCCGACGGCTACGTACGCGCGGAGGGCGTCGGCGCGATTCTGCTGAAGCCGCTGTCCAAGGCCCTCGCCGACGGCGACACGGTGCGCGCCGTGATCCGCGGCTCCGCGGTGGGACACGGTGGCCGGGCGCACTCCCTCACCGCGCCCACTCCGCGCGGCCAGGCCGACACCATCGTGGCGGCCCTGCGCGACGCGGGCGTGCCCGCTGCTTCGGTCGGCTACATCGAGGCACACGGCACGGGAACCCGGCTCGGCGACCCGATCGAGGTCCAGGGCCTCAAGCAGGCGTTCGAACGGGCGGCGGACGGGGCCGACGTACCCGCGGGGTCCACGGTGCTCGGCGCGCTCAAGGCGTCGGTCGGGCATCTGGAGAGCGCGGCCGGCGTCGCCGGACTGATCGCGGCGGTGCACGCCCTGCGCGACCGCACCCTGCCGCCGGTGACCGGGCTCGCCGAACTCAACCCGTATCTGGAGCTGGACGGTTCGCCCTTCCGGGTGCTGCGCGCGGCTGAGCCGTGGACGTCGGCCGGTGACGCACCGCTGCGCGCCGGAGTGAGCTCGTTCGGCTTCGGAGGCGTCAACGCACACGTCGTGGTGGAGGAACCGCCGGCTCCCGCCGAGCGGGCCGGGGACCAGACGGGCCCGCAGGTGGTCGTGCTGTCCGCCCGGACCCGGGATCAGCTGCGCGCCTGCGCCGTGCGGCTGCGTGACTTCGCCGCCGACGGCGGCGTCCGCCTGGACGACCTGGCGTGGACCTCGCAGACCGGCCGCGCCCCGCTCGCCGAACGGCTCGCGGTCGTCGCCTCCTCGCTGCCGGAGCTGCGGAACCGGCTCGGCGCCTACCTGGACGACACGGGTGAGGCCGGAACCCCGGGTACGCACCTGGGCGGACCGCACCGGACCGCCGCCGACGGCCCCGCCGCCAGGCCGACGGACCCGGCGGACGCCGCCGTCCGCTGGACCGCTGGTGAGCCGGTCGACTGGACGGCGCTGCACGACGGGCCGCGCCGACGGGTGCCGTTCCCCGGATATCCGTTCGACCACAGCACCGAGTTCGGGCCGTCGGGCATGCCGACTCGGGGGGACTTGGACAGCGCGCGTCCGGTATCCGAGCCGCTGCCGACCGGCCCGGCTCCGGCCGACGAGACCCAGGACGTGGTGCCGGAGC
This sequence comes from Streptomyces sp. BB1-1-1, assembly GCF_031597775.1. Taxonomy (NCBI): domain Bacteria; kingdom Bacillati; phylum Actinomycetota; class Actinomycetes; order Kitasatosporales; family Streptomycetaceae; genus Streptomyces; species Streptomyces sp. BB1-1-1. The sequence continues at coordinate 308,673 of NZ_CP134203.1, forward strand.
TACTGATCCGGGACTGGGTCGACGCGCCACTGCCCGCCCCCGCCGACACCGGCCGCCGGCCTCTGGGCGTGCTGCTCGTCGCCGCGCGGGACACGCTCGGCTTCGCCGAGACCACCGCACACGCGGCGGGTGCGGAGAAGAGCGGCTGGATCGTGGTGCGCGAGCGGAGCCTGCTGCCCCACCTCGGTGCCGACGAGTACGACCTCGACCTCGCCGACCACGCGGCCGGACACGCTCTGGCGGAGCAACTGTACGAACGGTACGGCCCGCTGGACGCGGTCGTGGACCTGACGGACCTGTCCGGCGCCGGGGCGGAGACCGCGCCGCTGGAGCGCGAGGCAGCCCGGATCGGGCTTCTCCAGGAGCTGGTGCGCCGGGCCACCGCGGCCGGGCACGAACTGTCGGTGCTGCATGTCACGCGCGGCCGCCAGGCGCTGCGGCACGCCCGGCCGCAGGCGCGGGGCGGGGCCATGGCCGGGCTCGTCCGGGCCGTGGGCGCCGAGTACCGGGCGGTCCGCTCGGCCTCCGTGGACCTCGACCCGGCCGTCACCGGTCCGGAGGCGGTCCTGGGCACCGTGCGCGCCGAGCTGTCGGTGGTCACCCAGACCCCGACCGAGGTCTGCCTGCGTGGCACGGACCGCTATGTGCCCGGCCCGCTGCGCGTCCTGCCGGCCGGGCCCGGCCTCCCCGCACTCGACCCGGACCGCACCTATCTGGTGACCGGCGGCACCGCCGGCCTGGGCCTGGCGGCGGCCGAGCGGCTGGCCGAACGGGGCGCCCGCAAACTGGCCCTGCTCGGTCGACGGCCACTGCCGCCACGCGCCGAGTGGGAGCGGACAGCCGCGTCGGCGGACGTCGCCGGGGCCGAGGTCGACGCGCGCACGGCGGAGTTGGCGCGCACCGTCGCGGGCCTGGAGGCCCGTGGGGTACGAGTGCTGATCCACACCGGCCCGCTCACCGACCGCGGTGCCCTGACCGCCTTCCTGCACCGGGTGCGCGGTGAACTGGGGCCCGTCGCGGGCGTGCTGCACTGCGCCGGCTCGGTGGACCGCAGGCACCCGGCGTTCGTCCGCCGCTCGCCGGAGGCCGTGGCCGCGACCTGGGAGCCGAAGACCGCCGGGCTGCGGGTGCTGGACGAGTTGGTGCGTGCCGATCGGCCGGACTTCTTCGTCCTGTTCTCCTCAGTCTCCGCCGTACTGCCCCACCTGGGCGTCGGTCTCGGCGACTACGCCGCCGCCAACGCCCATCTGGCGGCCTACGCGGCCGAGCGCAACACGGCCGAGGGCCCCGGCGGCACCCGCTACCTCAGCGTCGCCTGGGGCAGCTGGACCGGCCTCGGCATGGGCGAGGTGAAGGCCGACGCGTACCGCGCGGCGGGCTTCGGGGCACTGACCCGCGAAGCGGGCCTGGAACTGCTGGAACGGGTGATCGCGGGTGGCGTCGACGGCGCAGTCGCGGCCGCGGTGCGCCCTGGCGACTTCCCGCCCGCCGCACGTCCCGGCCCCGGCCCCCTTCTGCCCGCCGCCGGCCCCATCGTCCCGGCTCCGGTTCCGGCCACGCCCTGCGGCGGCCCGGCGCAGGGGCCGCACAGCACGAACACCGAAGCAGAACACGATGAGAAGAAGAAGGAGCACCAGGTGACGACCTCGGACGGCGCCGTGAGCGCTGCCGTCAGGGCGGCGGTCGAGGAGTTCCTCCTCGACCTCATGGCCCAGGAACTGATGCTGCCGAAGGAAGCCGTGGCCCTCGACGCCTCCTTCGCCGATCTGGGGGTGGACTCCATCCTGATCGCCGGGATGGTCGGCAGGCTGGAGGAGCTGACCGACGCTCCACTGGACCCGTCGGTGGTCCTGGAGAACCCCACGGCCGCGCGCCTGGCCGCCTTCCTGACGAGTGCGTACCCGCAGGGCGTCCAGCGCTGGGCGACCCGGCGCGGCGCCGGCGACGAGCGGCCAAGCCTCGCCGGGACGGCCGCGCTGCCACGCACGCAGGGCGCCACCGCCCAGGGCCCCGGGCCCCGGCCGCTGGCCGTCATCGGCATGGCGAGCCGCTTCCCGGGGGCACCCGACACCGATGCCTTCTGGAGGCTTCTGGCCGAGGGCCGCAGCGCGATCCGCGAGGTGCCGGCGTCCCGGTGGAGCACCGCAGAGCTGTACGCGCCGGAGAAGCGGCCGGGTCACTCCCTCTCCCGCTGGGGCGGGTTCCTGGACGGGATCGAGGACTTCGACCCGGAGCCGTTCGGCATCGCGCCCGAGGACGCCGCGCATGTCGATCCGCTCATCCGACTGGTCCTGGAATGCGCCGAGCAGGCGGTTCGGAACGCCGGATACCAGCGCCCCGAGCTGGCGGGCACCCGCACCGGGGTGTTCGCGGCGGCGCAGACGGGGGCGTACGCGCCGCGGATCCGCGTCCCGCACCGCAACACCGTCACGGGCCTGAACCAGAACTTCGTGGCCGCCCAGCTCGCCCAGGTCTACGACCTGCGCGGCCCGCACCTGGTGATCGACACCGCCTGCTCCTCGTCGCTGGCCGCGCTGGCCCTGGCCGAGCAGTCCCTGCGGCTCGGCGAGTGCGACATGGCACTGGTCGCCGCGGCGGACCTGCTGCTCGACGAGATGCCGTACCTGAAGCTGAGCGCGTCCGGCGCGCTGTCCCCGGACGCGGAGTGCCGAGTGTTCGACGCGCGGGCCAACGGCCTGGTCCTCGGGGAGGGCGCGGGTGCCCTGCTGCTGAAGCCGCTGGACGCGGCGCTCGCCGACGGGGACCGGGTGTACGCGGTCGTGGAGTCGGTGGCGGTGAACAACGACGGCCGCACGATGGGCCTGACGACTCCGAATCCGGACGCCCAGGAGGACGTGGTGCGCCGGGCGCAGCGCGCGGCGGGCGTGGATCCCACGGCGATCGGTCTCATCGAGGCACACGGCACCGGCACGATGATCGGCGACCCGATGGAACTGCGTGCCCTGACCCGGGCGTTCGGCGACGCCGACGACCGCACCGGGTACTGCGCCGTGGGCAGTGTGAAGTCCAACATCGGACACGCGCTGATGGCCGCCGGCATGGCGGGACTGCAGAAGGCGGTTCTGGCCCTGCGGCACCGGATGATTCCGCCGACGCTGCACTGCGAGACGCCCAATCCCCGCTTCTCCTTCGACCGGTCGCCCTTCTACCCGAACACGGAGCTGCGGGAGTTCGTGCCGATCGGCGGTGTGCGCCGAGCCGGTGTCAGCGCCTTCGGCTTCGGTGGGGTCAACTGCCACGCCGTCCTTCGGGAGCCGACGGCGGAGGAGCTCGCCGCGCGTCCGGACGAGCGCCCGAGCCTGCCGCCGGCCGTCTTCAAGCGCGCCCGCCACTGGGTGGACCGGGAGACGGACACCACCGCCGCGGCTGTGCCCACCGCCCCCGTACCCGCCCTTTCCGCGCCCGCCGCGCACGCCGCCGCCGGCCCGATTCTGTCGCTCGAGGAGTTGAACTGACGATGTCCGACATCCATCGGTCCTTCGACGCCGGGGCCGCACTCCGGTCCCTCGCGGGCCGCCGGTTCGCCACCCGGGTCACCGCGCGGGACGCGGCCGTGCGGGACCACCTCGTCCACCGCACGCCGGTCCTCCCCGGCGTCTTCCATCTCGACCTGGTGCTGCGGCTGGTCCGTCACCTCGGTGTCGATCCGTCCCTGGTCGAACTCCGGCGCTGTGTCTTCATCCGACCGCTGATCGCCGTGGACGACCTCGACCGCCAGCTGGAGGTCACGGTCGGCGAGCCCGGGCGGCGCGGCGGGGTGCCGGTCACCGTACGCAGCCGTCCGCTGCTGGGCGGGGAGGTGGCCGACGAGCAGTGGCAGGTGAACTTCCAGGCGGAGATCCATGTCGCTGGCCCGTGGGAGCCGGAGCCGGTACCGGCAGGCCGGTTCGACGCCGCTTCCGGCCCCGGTTCGCTGGATGCCGACGACCTCTACGCCCTGGCCCGTCAACTCGACATCGAGCACGGACCGTTCATGAAGGTGCAGGGTCGGGTCGGCGCGGGCGACGGCTTCTCGGTCGCCGACGTGCACCTGGACCCCAGCGCGGTCGAGGCGCTCGGGCACTTCCACGTGCACCCCGTCTTCATGGACTTCTCGGTGCTCGTGCCGTTCCTGCAGTTCCCCGAGCCGGTGCGGCGCGGCATCGTCCAGCCCTTCATTCCGATCTACGTCGACTCCTTCCGCGCCCGCCGTTCCCTTCAGGCGCGCACGCTGGTGCACTCACCGCGCCTGCCGAGCCTGCAGGTCGACGACAGCACCCAGGCGGTCGTGGCGGACATCGACCTCTGCACGCCGGAAGGGGAGGTCGCGGTCCGGCTGACCGGCTACCGCGCGAAGCGGGTCCGCACCACCGAGGACATCCGCAAGCACGCGGAGGAGGGCAGGCGGCTGGCCGAGGCGAGGGCGGCGCGGGCCACGGCGCCTCCACGGACACCCGCGCCCGCCGAGCAGGTCGTCCCCCCTGCTCCCAGCGGGGATCTCACCACGCTCGTGACTTCTCTGGTCGCGGCACAGACCGGCAAACCCGCCACCGGCATCAATCCGGACCAGGGCTTCTACGACGAACTCGGCCTCACCTCCGTCGACCTCCTCAACATCGCCGGAAAACTCGAAACCGCACTGAACACCGAGCTCTACCCCACCCTCCTCTTCGAACACCCCACCATCGGCCAACTCGTCACCCACCTCACCGACGAAGGCATCCAAGCCCCCACCGACACCACCCCGCCGGCCGCTCCCGCCACCGGCGGCGACCTGACCGCCCTCGTGACCTCGCTGGTCGCCGAACAGACCGGCAAACCCGCCACCGCCCTCCACCCCGACCAGGGCTTCTACGACGAACTCGGCCTCACCTCCGTCGACCTCCTCAACATCGCCGGAAAACTCGAAACCGCACTGAACACCGAGCTCTACCCCACCCTCCTCTTCGAACACCCCACCATCGGCCAACTCGTCACCCACCTCACCGACGAAGGCATCCAAGCCCCCACCGACACCACCCCGCCGGCCGACACAGCCGCGCCCGCACCGGCCGCGCCGCCGTCCGCCGACGCCCCGATGGCCATCGTGGGCGTGGCCGGCCGCTACCCCGGTGCCCGTGATCTCGACGAGTTCTGGGAGGTGCTGCGCACCGGACGCGACTGCCTGGACGACGTGCCCGCCGAACGCTGGGACGCGGACGCCTGGTTCGCGCCCGAGCCGGGCACGCCGGGCCGCTCGTACCTCAAGCGGGGCGGCTTCATCGAGGGCGTCGACCGGTTCGACTCGCTGTTCTTCAACATCCCGCCGCAGCAGGCCAAGCTGATGGACCCGCACGAGCGGCAGTTCCTGGAAGTCGCCTGGTCGGCTCTGGAGGACGCCGGATACACCCCGGAATCACTGTCGGCGGCGGCCGGCGGCCCCGTGGGCGTGTTCGCGGGTTCGATGTGGGCGGACTACCACCTGCACGGCCTGGAGAGCGTGCGGGACGGCGGCACGGACGTCGCGCTCAGCTGGCTCGGCGGCATCCCGAACCGGGTCAGCCACGCCTTCGACTTCCGCGGTCCCAGCGTCCTGGTGGACACCGCCTGCTCGTCCTCGCTGACAGCACTGCACCAGGCCTGTGAGGCGATACGCCGAGGAGAGTGCCGCACGGCCCTGGTCGGAGGGGTGAGTCTGTCCCTGCACCCGTACAAGTACGTCCGCTCGGCGGCCAACGGACTGCTGGCGAAGGACGGTACGAGCCGCCCCTTCGGCGCGGACGCGTCCGGGTACGTCCCGGCGGACGGCGTGGGTGCGCTGATCGTGCGCCCGCTGGCGGACGCCGAGGCGGACGGCGACCGCATCCTGGCCGTCGTACGCGGATCGGCCGTGAACCACACCGGCCGCACCCCCGGTTACACGATCACGAGCCCGGAGGCGCAGGGCCGGGTGGTCGAGGAAGCCCTGGCTCGAGCCGGCCTCCCGGCGTCGGCCGTGACGCTGCTGGAGGCGCACGGAGCGGCGACCGCACTCGGTGACCAGCTCGAAGTGGACGCCCTGACCCGGACGTTCCGTAAGGAGACCGACGCGGTCGGTTTCTGCGCGATCGGCTCGGTGAAGGCGAACATCGGCCACACCGAGGCCGCCGCCGGCCTCGCCTCGCTCACCAAGATCCTGCTGTGCCTGCGGCACCGCACCCTGGTACCGACACCGCACGCGGGACGCCCGAACCCCGCCATCGACTTCGCCGCGTCACCGTTCCGCCTGCCGGCCGCCGAGGAGCCCTGGACGCCGGTGACCGACCCGGCCACCGGGCGTCCCGCGCCACTGCGGGCGGCGGTCAGCGCGTTCGGCTTCGGCGGGGCCAACGCTCATGTCGTCCTGGAGGAATACGTGTCACCCGAGTCCCCGCCCGCCGGCACGCAGGCGGCATCGGCCCGGCAGGTCGTCGCGCTGTCGGCCCGCACCGGCGAGCAGCTGACCCGGCGGGCGGCCGACCTCGCGGACGCCCTGCGGGCGCGCCCCGAGACGCGGCTCGCCGACGTCGCGCACACGCTCGCCGTCGGGCGACGCCACCTGGGCGAGCGGCTCGCACTCGTCGTCGCCTCCACCGCGGAACTGGCCGACGCGCTCGACACGTTCGCGGCGGGCCGTACACCCGCGGTGCCCCACACCCGTGCCACGGCCCGGCGGGCCACGACCGGAGCCGTTGGGCCCGCGCAGGCGTCGGCGGTACTCGAGAAGCTCGCCGAATCCTGGGCGAACGGCGCCGCCGACACTCTTGCCCCGGTGCCGGGCGGACGACGGATCGCGCTGCCCTCCTATCCGTTCGCCGGGGAACGCCACTGGATCACCCCCGCCGGCGAGCCGAGGAGCGTCCGACCGGAGCGCGCGCCGGAGCCGCAGACCGCGGTCCCCGGCACCGGCAGCGTCCCACTGGACGACCTGCGCCAGGTGATGCTGTACGAGCCTGCCTGGGCGCCCCGTCCGACCCCGCCGGTCACCGTCCCGCTCGACTGCGAGACCGTGCTGGTGCTGGACACGTCCGACGCGCGCTGCGCGACCCTGCGTTCTCGCGTCCGCCCGGTGCTCGTCACCCCGGGCAGCGCATTCGCCCGGCTGTCCGCCGACCACTTCACCATCTCGCCCGACTCCCCCGAGGACCACAGGCAGCTGCGCAAGGCACTCGAGCAGGAGGGCCGTGTGCCCGCCGCGATCCTGCACCTGTGGCACCTCGACGGCTCCGCCCCCGACGGACCGCCGGAGCGGCCGACCGGACTGCTGTCGGTGTACGCGCTGTGCCAGGCATGGGCGGTGGGCCGCCGCGTGGCCCTACCGGTCGTGCACGCCTACCACTCCCCCACGGAGTGCCCGCCGGACGCCTCCGTGGGCGGCCTGGCCCGCGGACTGCGCCTGGAGCAGCCCAAGCTGCCGCTGAGCACGGTCCGGTTCGCCGCGCCCCCGGACGACGCGGCACGGACGACCGATGTGCTGCTCGCTGAGGCGTCGGCGCCCGCAGACCTGGAGGTCCGGCACACCGCGGCCGGTGTCCGCGAGGTGCGCGGCTTCGCGCCCACCCGTCCGCTGCCCGCCGGCACCCCGCTGGCCCGGCCGGGCGGCACCTGCCTGATCAGCGGCGGCACGGGCGGTATCGCCCGGCACGTGGCGCGGCGCATGGCCCGCGCGGCCCAGCCCGACATCGTGCTGTTCGGCCGCTCCCCGGAGGGCGCAACGCAGCGTGAGTTCCTGGCCGAGCTGGCCGGGCTCGGCTCGCGCGCCGCGTACGTCCAGGCCGACGTCACGCGGCTGGAGGACGTACGGCGGCTGGTGGCGACCGCGGAGGAGCGGTTCGGCACGGTCACCGGAGTGATTCACACCGCGGGCGTGGTGGAGGACGGCCTGCTGATCACCAAGACGGGGGACTCCGTCCGGCGGGTGCTGGGGCCGAAGTTCGACGGCGCCCGCAACCTGGACCTGGCCACCGCCGACCGGCCGCTGGACTACCTGGTGCTGTTCTCCTCCACCTCTGCCGTGCTCGGATCCATCGGCACCACCGACTACACCGCCGCCAACGCCTACATGGACTCCTTCGCCGCCTGGCGGGACGGGCTCGTGAAGCGGGGCGAGCGCCGGGGCCGCAGCGTGGCCGTGAACTGGCCGCTGTGGGACGACGGCGGCATGCGGATCAACCCGGCCGTGGAGGCCCAGGTGCTGGAGAGCACCGGGCTGGTGCCGCTGAAGACGGCGCACGGCCTGGCCGCGCTGGAGGCCGGTCTGGCCCACGACGGGCCGCAGCTCGCGGTCTTCGAGGGCGACCGCGCCAAGGTCGAGCGCCTGCTCGCGGTCATCTGGCCGGAACGCGTCCGGACGGCCGACCCGGACGGCAGGGCCGCCCCCGGCGACGGGGCTGCCCCGGACGGCGGGACCGAACCCGTCGACGGGGTGGCCGGCCCGGCGGACGCGGAGCTCGCGGCCGAACTGGAGGCCATGATCGCCGAGACGGTGACGGGAGTCCTGCCGCAGGCCGCGACCCTGTCCGCGGAGCTGACGGCCTGGACCTTCATGGAGCTGGGGCTGACCTCGGTGGACGTGGTGACGCTGGGTGCCCGGCTGGGGCATCAGCTGGGCGTCGAGATCCCGCCCACGGTGTTCTTCCGTCGCACACGTGTCCCCGAGCTGGCGGCTCACCTGGCCGAGGAGCACGGCGAGGCGGTGCGCGCCTGGTACGGCTCGTTCAAGGGGACGGCGGTCGAACCGGGTACACCGGCCACCCGGGACAGCGCCACCGTCGCGCCCGCCCCGAAAGCGCGTGTCTCCGTCGTGGAACCACCCGCCCCCGACTCCGACGCGACGGACCGCGACATCGCCGTGATCGGCCTCGCCGGCCGCTTCCCCGGCGCCTCGAACGTCCACGAGCTGTGGGACGCCCTGCTCGCCGGGCGGGACCTGGTCGGCGACGTGCCGGCGGACCGCTGGGACCACGGCCGGTACCTCGACGCCGACGGCGCGGCGGGGACGACCGAGTGCCCGGCCGGGGGCTTCCTCGACGAGGTGAGCCGGTTCGACGCCATGTTCTTCGGCATCCCCCGGGCCGAGGCCGAGGCGATGGACCCGCAGCTGCGCCTGCTGCTGGAGGTGCTGTACGAGGCGGCCGAGGATGCGGCCGTCCTGCCCGGGCTGCGCGGCAGCGACACCGGCGTCTTCGTCGGCGAGTGCTTCCGCGACTACGAGGGCGAGATGATCGCCCGCGGCCGCCGGCCGGGGCCGTACGACGCCACGGGCATCGCCACCACGATGGCCGCGAACCGGCCCTCGCACCACTTCGACCTGTCGGGGCCGAGCCTGACCGTCGACACGGCCTGCTCCTCGTCGCTGCACGCGCTGCAGTTGGCGGTGGAGTCGCTGCGCCGCGGCGAGTGCTCCATGGCTTTCGCGGCGGGCGCCAACCTGATGCTGACGCCACGCCACTACCTGTCGCTGTCGGGGACGGGGGCCCTGTCGCCGAGCGGCCGCTGTCACGCCTTCGACGAGCGTGCCGACGGATACGTGCCTGCGGAGGCGGTCGCCGCGGTCCTGCTGAAGCCGCTGCGCGCAGCGCTCGCCGACGGGGATCCGGTCCGGGCCGTCATCAAGGGGGTCGCCGTCGGTCACGGTGGCCACACGGGCACGGTCACCGCGCCCAATCCGCAGCGGCAGAGCGAACTCATCGAACGGGCCTGGCGTGACGCCGGTCTGCCGGCGCACACGATGGGTCTGCTGGAGGCGCACGGAACCGGAACGAAGCTCGGCGACCCCATCGAGATCGAGGGGCTGCGCGGCGCGCTGACCGGACGCCCGGGCGACGCCCCGCCGGTCGTCGTCGGCACGGCGAAGGCCCACCTGGGGCACGCCGAGGGCGCCGCGGGCGTCGTGGGAGTCGTCAAGGCGGTGCTGTCCCTGGAGCACGGCCGGATCCCGGCGATGCCGGACTTCCGGAAGGCCAACCCTTATCTCGCCCTGGACAGCGCGGAGTTGGCCATCGCCACGGAAACCTCCGACTGGCCCGCGCGGCCGGGTGTGCCGCGCCGGGCCGGGGTGAGTTCCTTCGGGTTCGGCGGCGCCAACGCTCACGTCGTCCTGGAGGAGGCGCCGCACCGCGCCCGTACGGCGTGGGCGGGGGGCCGCAGCCTGGTCGTGCCGTTCTCCGCCTCGTCCGCGCAGGCGCTGCCCGAGGTGCTGCGCCGGCACCGTACCGCCCTCGACGGGCGGCCCGGCCTGGCGGCGGTGGCCGCCACTCTGCAGCAGGGCCGTGATCCGCTGCCCGCCCGGATCGCCGTGGTCGCCGCCACCGACGGTGAACTGCGCGCGGAACTGGACGCGTTGCTCGCGGGGCCGGTCGACGCGGGAACGGTCCGTGCGGCGCCCGGATCGGACGCGTCGGCCGTCGCGGCCGCGCGGCGCTGGGCCGGCGGGGAGACGGTGGCGTGGACACCGGTCTCAGGTGGCTCCGACGCGCCACGCCTGAATCTGCCCGGCCGGCCCTTCCGGGGCGAGCGCTTCTGGTTGCGCGAGACCGAGCAGCACACCGCACCCGCGCCGGCGGCCCCGCCCGTCCCGGTCGCGCCGGCCACCGCGGCGGATCCGTCCCCTTCGCCCGTTCTCACCGCCGCGGCTCCGGCCCCGGACACCACGACCACTGCCGCCACCGCGGCTCGGCACGCCGCGCGGGACGCCGAGGGGCCTGCCGCCCAGGCTCTCGCCACCGCCAGGTCCTTCATGTACGGGTCCGGGTACGACGCCATCGGCGTTCGGCGCGGCCTGGACCGGCTGGGTGTCGTCGGCTCCCGGCTCGCCGCCCTCTCGGTTCGCGAGCACCTGGGTGCCACCGGTGAGCTGTCCGGCGCCGATGTCCTCGCCGGCCTGCCGCCCGTCGAACCGTACGAGCGCTACGTCGCGCGACTCGCCGACGTGGTGACCGCCGCTCCGCGTCCGCTGCCCGACCCGGCGGCCGAACGAGACCTCGTCGAGAAGGAGTTCGACGACCTGACGATCGACCACCCCGAGGTCGGCGACCTGGTCGCGCTGGCCCGGGCCGTGATCCCACACATCCCGCGCGTCGTGACGGGCGGCACCTCGGCAATCGAACTGTACTTCGGTGGGGAGGTCGCGGACCTGCTGAGCCGCGTCTACCACGGCAACGCCATCGCCGACCACTACAACGCCGTGGTGGCCCACTTCGCCGACGGCTACGTCCGCGAGCGCCTGGCGCGGGACCCCGGCCGCCCGGTGCGGATCCTGGAGGTCGGCGCCGGCACCGGCGGCACCACCGGGCCGGTCGTGGAACGCCTGGCGGGCTACGGAGCCCGCGTCGAGTACACCTTCACCGACATCTCCGCCTCGTACTTCCGCCAGGCGCGCCGCAAGTTCGCCGACGCGGGCCTGCCGATGGTGTTCTCCACGTTCAACCTGGAGCACGACCCGGCCGCCCAGGGCGTCGAGGAGGGTGCGTACGACCTGCTGATCGCGTCCAACGTGGTGCACGCGACGGAGGACATCACCAAGTCGGCGGCCCATTTGCGCCGGTTGCTGTCCGACGGCGGCCTGCTGCTGCTGAACGAGATCACCTCCAACATCGACTACCAGTTCCTGCTGTTCGGAATGATCCCCAGCTGGTGGACCTGCCGGGACACCGAGCGGATGCCGGGCGCCCCGTTGCTGGCGCAGGACCGCTGGCAGGACATCCTGCGGCGGGCCGGCTTCGCGCAGAGCTGGGTGCAGACGCACGACAACGGCGTTCCGGACGAGGACGACCAGTGTGTGATCGTGGCGCGCGCCGAGGGCGGTCCGCCGTCCGCCACCACGCGGGACGAAACCCGAAGGACGGTGCCCGCCGCCGCGACGCCCGCCGCCTCCGGGCCGGCCGACCCCGAGGAAGGTGTGCGGGCCCATCTGCGGGAGGTCGTCGCCTCTTTCCTGTCCGTCTCGGCGGACAGCGTGGACGAGCAGACCTCCTTCACCGAGCTCGGTGTCGACTCGCTCGGCACCATCCAGCTCGTGCGGGAGCTGGAGGAGGACTTCGGCAAGCTGCCCAAGGTCCTGCTCTACGAGGCCGGAACGGTCGCCGCGCTCGCCCGGGAGCTACTGGCCCGCGCACCGGAGAGCTGCGCCCGCTTCGCCCGCGAGCCCGGCACCGCTGTGACCACCGGGACATCCATGACGCCCGCTGTGGCGGCGAGGCCCGAGGACGAGACCGGGACCGATGGCGCTGTGCGGCGGGACCCCGTCGCCATCGTCGGCATGGCCGTCCGTATGCCCGGCGCACGGACCACACGGGCCCTGTGGCGCGATCTGCTGGCGGGCACCGACCACGTGACCGAGATCCCCGCGGAACGCTGGGACTGGCGACCGCTGTTCGGCGACCCGCACCGCGAGCCGGGCACGACCAACAGCAAGTGGGGAGCCTTCGTCGACGGGGTCACCGAGTTCGACGCCGAGTTCTTCGGGATATCCGGGCGTGAGGCCGAGGTGATGGACCCGCAGCAGCGGCTGATGCTGCAGACGGCCTGGCACGCGGTGGAGGACGCCGGACACGCGCCGTCGTCGCTGCGCGGCAGCGACACCGGTGTGTTCGTCGGCGCCACCTCCCACGACTACACGGCGCACCTCGCCCGCGTGGGCCGTTACCGGGAGCCGTACGCCGTCAACGGCAACGCCAAGACGGTGCTGGCGAACCGCGTCTCCTTCGAGCTCGGAGTGCACGGGCCGAGCGAGGCCGTGGACACCGCCTGCTCCAGCTCGCTGACCGCACTGCACCGCGCGGCGCGCGCCATCGAGAACGGCGAGTGCTCCAACGCCCTGGTCGGCGGGGTGCACCTGCTGCTGGCTCCCGACATGTACGTCGCGCTGGGCCAGATGGGCGCGCTGTCCCCGGACGGCAGGTGCCATGCCTTCGACCGGTCCGCGAACGGCTTCAGCCGGGGTGAGGGCGTCATCGCGCTGTACCTCAAGCCGCTCTCCCGCGCGCTGGCCGACGGCGACACCGTGTACGCGCTGGTGCGCGGCAGCGGGGTCAACCACGGCGGCCGCGCCCAGTCGCTGCCGGTGCCCAACCCGGCCGCCCAGGCGGCGCTGATCTCACGGGTGCTCCGCGACTCGGACACCGACCCTCGCACCATCGGCTACGTCGAGGCGCACGGCACCGGCACGGAGGTCGGCGACCCGATCGAACTGCGAGGCCTGCGCCGGGCCTTCGCGGAGCGTGCGGGCCTCGGGGAGGACGAGCGCGTGGACGCCTGGTGCGCGGTGGGGTCCATCAAGTCCAACATGGGACACCTGGAGGCCGCGGCCGGTCTCGCCGGCGTGGTGAAGGCCGCCCTCGCCCTGCGGTACGGCGAGATCCCGCCGAGCATCCACTTCCACGAGGCCAACCCGCTCCTCGACCTGGACGGCAGCCCGTTCCGTATCGCGGACCGCCGTGAGGACTGGCCGGCGCCCACCGACGACCGGGACGGGACGCTGCCCCGCAGGGCGGCCGTGAGCTCGATGGGATTCGGCGGCTCCAACGCCCACGTGATCCTGGAGGAGTACCCGGACCACGCTCCGGGCGCCGCCGCCGTCGAGGCGGGCCGGCTCGAACTGTTCGTGCTCTCGGCCCGCGACGAGGGTCGGCTGAGGGACGCGGCCCGTGCGCTGGCGGATCGCCTCGACGGCGACCGTACGGTCTCCGCCGCCGAGGTGGCACACACGCTGCGCACTGGCCGGAGCGCGCTGGAGCACCGCCTGGCCGTGGTCGCCGGCACGCTCCCGGAGCTGGTCACGGCGCTGCGCGCGCACGCCACGGGCCGCAGCGACGACCGCCTGTTCACCGGCCGGGCCGGCAGCGCCGGGCCGGTCGCCGGGCCCACGGACGATCCGCGGGCGCTGGGCCGCCAGTGGGTCGAGGGGAAAGCCGGCGCGGAAGCTCTCGCCGCCCTCTCCCCGGCCGGTGTCCGCCGGGTGAGCCTTCCCGGCTACCCCTTCGCGCCCAGCACGTTCTGGGCGACGGCCGAGGCCGGCACACACCCCGACACCGCCGATGCGGACCATCGCGGGAACCGGACCTCCGCGACCGCCGAGGACGACGCCCCCGAGGAGCTGGTCGCCATGCTCGACGCCCTGAGCCGGGGCGAACTGACCGTTGACGACGTGGACCTGAGCCTGGTCCGGAACGACGGGATGGAACGATGACACCGAACACCGAAACCGTCCGCCGCCTGGTACTCGAGCGAGTCCGCGGCGGGCAGCTCGACCCGGCGGTGGCCGCCCGGCTGCTCGCCCGCGCGGGCGGCGGCGCCGACCCGGCCGGCGGCATGGAACTCGTCGGGTACACCCCCGTCTGGGAGCCGGCGGCCCCACGCCCGGCCGCGTACCCCGCTGTCACGGCCGGTGACGTCCTGCTCGTGGTGGACGGCGCCGACACACACCTGCCGGCCGGTGTCCGGGCCGTCCGGCTCGGCATCGACCTCGACGGGGACACGGAGTCGTGGACGGCGTACCTGCGCAAGGAGACCGCACGGGGCAGGCGGCCGCGCGGGCTGGTCTTCGACCTGCCGGCCGGCACCACTCGGTGCGGGCGTGCGGTCGAGCTGGTGCTTCCCGCGCTGCGCGCCCTGATCTCCGACCGGGCGGAAGGCCCGATGCCCGTCGTGTTCCTCACCGGCCGGTCCCGCCCGGAGGCGGGCGCCGCCCTGGGCGCGCTGGCGCAGGTGGCGAGCGCCGAGGACCGCAGACTGCGGGCGGTCTGCGTCCAGGTCGACGACGTGCCGGCGTGGGCCGAGGACGCCTTCCAGGTGGCTCTCGGTGAACTGTCCGCGGCCCGGCCGGGCCTGGCCCAGGTGCGGTACGGCGCGGACGGCCGGGAGATCCGGGTGCTCCGCCCCCTCCCGGCCCGTCCCGACCGGCCGTCCGCGTTCCGCGACGGCGGCCGGTACCTGATCACCGGCGGTGCCAGGGGCATCGGGCTGCGTCTGGCTGCGCTGCTCGCCCGGGAGCATCACGCCCGGCTGGTCCTCACCGGCCGTTCCGAACCCGACGCGGACCAACTGGCCGAGTTCCGCCGTCTGGAGGCGGCGGGTGCCCAGGTCGTCCACGTCCGCGGGGACGTCACCCGCCACCGGGACGCGCAGGCGGCCGTCGACGCCGCCCAGCGCGAGTACGGCGGTCTGGACGGTGTGCTGCACTCCGCCGGGCTGAACGAGGACTCCTACCTGGTCAACAAGGACACCGCGTCGGCGCACCGGGTGCTGTCCGTGAAGTTGGACGGCGCGGACCACCTGGACCGGCTGACGTCCAATCTGCCGCTCGACTTCTTCGTCCTGTTCTCGTCGACGTCGGCCTACTTCGGCGCCCCGGGGCAGGCCGACTACGCCGCCGCCAACCGGGCGCTGGGCGAGCTGGCCGCCGCCCGGGCCCGGCGGGTCGCCGCGGGCTCGCGCCACGGCGCGTCGGTGGCGGTCGCCTGGCCGTTGTGGGCCGAGGGCGGCATGGCGATCTCGGCGGACAACCGGCGGGTGCTGGAGGAGATGCAGGGCATGCTTCCCATGCCGACCGAGGTGGGGCTGCGTGCCCTGTCCGACGCCGTCGTCGGCGGGGAGCCCGAGACGCTGGTGGTCTACGGTCGGGCCGACCGCATCGGCGCCTGGGTGGCGAAGGTGTCCGCGGAGGAGGCCACCGGCGACGCGGGGCCAGAGGCCGCAGCCGCGACCGCCGTGAGCAGCGAGGACCTGGTCACCGCCGCGGAAGCGTACCTGCTGGACCTCGTCACCGAGACGGCGAGACTGCCCTCCGGACGGCTCCGCGCCGACCAGGAGTTCTCCACCTTCGGTGTCGACTCGATCCTCATCAAGAAGCTCACCGCCACCCTGGAGGACCGCTTCGGCGACCTTCCGGTCACTCTGCTGTTCGAGTACCGGACCGTGGCCGAGCTGGCGCGCTTCCTCGCCGACCGGCGACCGGACGCCCTCCGCTCGGCCCTGGGTCCGGACACCCCGCGGGCCGCCGGGCCGGCCGGGTCGCCGGCCGTCACGGGACCGGCCTCCGTGGACCGGAAGCAGCCGGCGCAGGCAGCGCCGGGCGAACTCGGCGGCGGTCTGCCCTACGACCAGGCGGTCGCGATCGTGGGCGTCGGCGGGCGGTATCCGGGCGGTGCCGACCTGACGGAATTCTGGCAGTCGCTGGCCGCCGGCACCGATCTGATCCGTGAGGTCCCCCGGGACCGCTGGGACAACGACCGGCACCTCGCCGCCCGGCGGGGCACGCCCGGCGCGATCACCGGCAAGTGGGGCGGCTTCCTCGACGACGTGGCCCGCTTCGATCCGCTCTTCTTCGCCATCTCGCCCGGCGAGGCCGCCAAGCTCGACCCGAACGAGCGGATCTTCCTGGAGGTCGCCTGGGCCGGGCTGGAGCACGCCGGATACTCGCGGCGCAGGCTGCACGAGACCACCCGCGTCGGCGACACGCACTCCGTGGGCGTCTTCGTCGGTGTGACGGGCTCCCAGTACGGCCTCGTCGGCGCCGAGCAGTGGGGCCGCGGCAACAAGGTGTTCGCGCACTCCATGGACTACTCGATCGCCAACCGGCTCAGCTACGTCCTGGACGTGCACGGCCCCAGCATGGTCCTCGACACCGCCTGCTCGGGCTCGCTGACCGCGCTGCACCTGGCCTGCCGCAGTCTGCTGTCGGGCGAGACGAGAATGGCCATCGCCGGCGGGGTCAACGTCAACATCCACCCGATCAAGTACGCGACGCTGACCGACATGCGGCTGCTGGCCTCCGACGGCCGCTGCCGGGCGTTCGGCGAGGGCGGTGACGGTTTCGTGCCGGGCGAGGGCGCCGGGGCGCTCATTCTCAAGCGGCTGTCCGACGCCCTCGCCGACGGCGACCGCGTCCACGCCGTGGTACGCGGAACCGCCGTGAACCACGGGGGCCGCAGCAACGGCTACACCGTGCCGACCCCGCGCGCCCAGGGTGCGGTCGTCGCGGACGCCCTGCGGGCCGCCCGCGTCGACGCGCGCACCATCGGGTACGTCGAGGCGCACGGCACGGGGACGGCCCTGGGCGACCCGGTCGAGGTCGAGGGACTGAAGCGGGCGTTCGCCGAGTACACCGATGACACCGGGTTCTGCGCGATCGGCTCCGTGAAGTCCAACATCGGCCATCTTGAGGCGGCGGCCGGGGTGTGCGGCATCACCAAGGTCGTGCTGCAGTTCGCGCACCGCACCCTGGTCCCGACACTGCACAGCGAGCCGGTCAACCCCAGGCTCAACCTGGAGACCACCCCGTTCCGACCGCAGCGGACCACCGCTCCCTGGCCCGCGCCGGAAGGCGCACCCCGCCGCGCCGCGGTGAGCTCCTTCGGCGCGGGCGGCGCCAACGGCCATGTGGTCCTGGAGGAATGGCCCGCTCCGCAGGGCTCCGGGGACGACGGCCGCCCGTACGCCGTGGGCCTTTCGGCGCGGACTCCCGAGCAGCTGCGGCAGAGGGTCGAGCACCTCGTCGACGACCTCGCCCGTGACCCGGACCGCGCGCTGCGCGACATCGCCTTCACCCTGCTGACCGGCCGGGAGGAGTGGGACCACCGGCTGGCGGTCGTCGCCTCGTCGGTCGGCGAACTGCTCGCCCGCCTGCGTGGCCACCTGGACGGCGAGGTGTCGCCGGCCGTGCGCACCGGTCGCGCCGATGGTGGCGAAGCACCCGCGGACGTACGACCCTCGTCGATGGAAGGGCGTTGGGGCGAGCTCGCCGACGCCTGGGTGGCCGGAGCTCTCGTCGACTGGCGGGCGGCGTTCGCGGACGGTCCTCGTCCGACACCTGTGCCACTGCCGTCGTATCCGTTCGGCGGCAAGCGGTACTGGGTGGATCTGGTCGAGGAAGCGGCCGACACCCCGGACACCGGGCTCGCGGTGATCCGCCGCACCGACGCGGTCATCGCCGACCACACGGTGCTGGGCCGGCCCGTGGTCGCCGGGGTCGTCCAGCTGGGGCTGGCACGGCAGGCGGCCGGACTCACCGACGGCGCCGTGGTGTTCCAGGACGTCCGCTGGCGGGTGCCGCTGGAGGTCGAGGACGACACGCTGGACGTGGCCGTCCGCTTCACCGGGGACGGCACGTCTTTCGAGATGTGCGGCACCGGGACCGGAACGGTGCACTCCAGCGGCCGGCTCGCCGCCGGCGACGGAGCGGCCCTCGGCCGGCTCGACGTGGCCGCGGTCCGCGCCCGGTGCACCCGGCGCGTCGACGCCACCGAGGTGTACGACAGGGCGCAGGCCGCGGGACTGCGGTACGGACCGCTGTTCCGGGGACTGGTCGCACTGCACCGAGGAGACCGCGAGGCCCTGGCGGAGCTGTCCCGGCCCGGGTCGGACGCCCCGGCGTGGGCGACCGAGGCCGCGATGACGGACAGCGCTCTGCACGCCGTACAAGGGGTGTTGCCCGAGGACGACGGCCGCACCGCGCTGCCCGCCTCGGCGTCCCGGATCACCTTCGGCGCATCACCTCTTCAGGCGCGCTACGCCCACGTCACGCTGGTGGCCCAGGACGCCGAGCGCGGCACCGCGCGGGCGGACATCGCCCTGGCCACCGCCGACGGCACCGTGCTGGCCCGGTTCGAGGGGCTGCGCATCGCCCGCCCCGCCGCCCGGTCCGCGGCGCCCGCGCGGGAGGGAACCACTGCGGAGGACAGCGTTCCGCTGTACCGCCCGGTGTGGCGCCCGTCGGCGGCGGGCCGGCCGGCACCGGCCGGCGGCAGCGGTCCGGTCCTCGTCCTGGGCACCGCCCGCGATCACGGCCTGGGCAGCGCGTTGACCGCTCGCCACCGGGCGGCCGGGCACCCGGTCCGGCACGTGCTGCTGGAAGACGTCGCCCTCTCGGCGGAGTCCTTCGGCCGGGTGCTGGACGAGGCCGGTGACCCGGGGACCATCTGGTTCCTGGGCGGCGTCGAGGAACGGCTGTACTCGGCCGACGACCTGGGTCAGCTGACGGAGGCGCTGGACCGCGGCCCGGTGGCCCTGTTCCATCTGCTCAAGGCCCTGGACGCGCAGCGCGCGCGGACCGGCGTACGCGTGCACGTGGTGACGTCCGGTGTGCAGGCGACCGACGAGGCCCTGCCGGCCCGCAACCCGTTCTCCGGAGGGCTGCCCGGACTCGTCGCCGCGGCGTCGCGCGAGCTCGGCTTCCTCTCCCTCAGCTGTGTCGACGTCGCTCGCGAGGACCTGCTGCGATGCGCCCGGCTGAACGACTGGGCCGCCCTGACCGGGCAGTTGACCGCCGAGCCCGCCGCCCGTCCGGCGCACCCGGTCGCCCTGTGCGGCGGGGTGCGGTACTCCCAGGAGCTGGAGCGCGTCGACGTGTCCGGCGGCGAGGACGTACTTCCCCTGCGGGAAGGCGGCCGCTATCTGGTCGCCGGCGGCGCCGGCGGTCTGGGCACGGTCGTCGCCGAGCACCTGGCCGCGGCGTACGGCGCCCGGGTCCTGCTCACGGGCCGCAGGCCGCAGGAGGAGCTGCCCGAGCGCGCCCGGGCTCTGCTGACCGCCGTGCCGGACCAGGTGGCGTACACGGCCGCGGACGTCACCGACGAGGCCGCACTGCGACGGGCGGTGACGTGGATGCGCGAGACGTGGGGCGGCGTGGACGGCGTCGTCCACTCGGCGTTCGTACTGAACGACCGCACGCTCTCGCGGATGGACGAGGAGACGCTGCGCTCGTCGTTCGGTCCGAAGGCGTACGGCACGGTCGTGCTCCAGCGGGTGCTGGCCGGCGAACCGCTCGACTTCTTCGCCGTGTTCTCGTCCGCCATCTCGCACAACGGCAATGCGGGACAGGCCAACTACGCGGCGGCGTCCACGCTCCAGGACGCGTACGGCCGTTTCCTGGCCGCCCGGCTGCACCGGCCGGTGCGCATCCTCAACTGGGGGCTGTGGGGCGAGAGCGGTTCGGTCGCCACCGACGACTACCGGGCCCGGGTGACCGCCCGGCTCGGTGTCGAGCCCATCAGCGACTCGGCCGGTCTCGACGCCTTCCGGCGGGTGCTCGCCGGTCCCGCCGTGCAGGTGGCACCGGTACGGCTCGCCGGGTCCGGGGACGAGCCGGCCGGGCGTCCACCGGCCGTCTCGTCCGCCTCGCCCGCCTCGCCCGCCTCGCCCGAAGCCGTGCGCGTGGCCGAGACCGCGGCACGCAGGCGGACCGCCGACGACGCACGACTGACCGGGGCGGACTTCTTCGCATCCCTTGAGCCGTACGCGCGAGTGCTCTTGCGCGACGCCTTCCTCGGCCACGGCGCGTGGCCCGAGCCCGGCACGACCGTGGCCCGCGACGAGCTCGTCCGCCGTCTCGCCGTCGTGCCCGTCCAGGAGCGGCTGCTGGACGCCGCCCTGTACGCGCTGACCCGGGGCGGACACCTCACAGCCAACCCGGACGGCACGCTCACCGTTCCGGCCACCGAGCCGGAGGTTCCGGACCCGGCGGCCGCCGCGGCCCTGCGCGACCGTCTGGTATCCGCCTATCCGCACGCCACCGCGCTGGCCGACCTGCTGCGCGAGTGCACCGAGGTGCTGCCGGAGGTGCTGTGCGGCCGGCGCAGCGGACTGTCGGTGCTCTTCCCCGGCGGCAGCGACCACAAGCTGGCGCCGCTCTACCACGACGACCCGCGCTCGGAGCACTTCAACGCGGTGTGCGCGGCTGCCGTCGCCGGCTATGCGGAGCACCGGTTCGGCGAAGGTGACGAACGGCTGCGGCTGCTGGAGATCGGCGCGGGCACCGGCGGCACCAGCCGTCCCGTCCTCGACGCGCTCCAGCCCTTCGGTGACCGCTTCGACTACGCGTTCACCGACCTGTCCCCCGGCCTGGTCCGCAAGGCGCGCGAACGGTTCTCCGAGCCGTACCCGCAGGCCCGGTTCTCGGTCCTCGACATCGCCCGGGACCCGGCGTCCCAGGGCTTCGAGGAGGGCGGGTACGACGTCGTCCTGGCGGCGAACGTGCTGCACGCCACCCCCGACGTACGGCACAACGTGCGTGCCGCGGCCCGGCTGCTGCGGCCGGGAGGGCTGCTGGTGGTCAACGAGGGCACGCGGGTACTGGACGCCGTGACCATGATCTTCGGCCTGACCGAGGGCTGGTGGGCGTACGACGACGGAGAGCTGCGGCAGCCCCACTCGCCGCTGCTCACGCCGGGCGCCTGGCGGTCGGTGCTGCTGGACTCCGGGCTGCGCGGGGTGCGGACCGTGGGCGCGGCCGGGCCGGACGACACAGCGGCGGGCCAGCACGTGCTGCTGGCCGAGCGCGACGCCTGGCCGGTGCCCGAGCAGCGGGCCCCGGAACCGGCCGGTACGGCGACCGATGAGCCGGCGCCTTCGCAGCGGGTGGCCGCACCTCCGGTTCCCGAGGCGCCGGTGCCCGACCTGGCCCAGGCCGCCACGGCCTATCTCCGGCGGGTCTTCGCCGACGTACTGAAGGTGGACGAGGCGGAGCTGGACCCCGCGGCGCCCCTGTCCTCGTACGGCACCGACTCCCTCGTCGGCATGGAGGTCGCCGACCGGATCGAGGCCGATCTGGGGACCGCGCCGCGGCACGTGCCCTTCGAGTCGACGTCCCTCGACGGGGTCGCGGCGGCACTGCTGGAGGCTGCCGCGGAGCCGTTCGCCCGGTTCACCGGGGCGGGGGCGACGGAGCCCGCCGCCGAGCCGCCGGCGTCCGGCGCCGAACTGGCCGAGGTGGCCACGGCCTATCTGCGGCGGATCTTCGCCGATGTGCTGGGGCTCGACGAGACGGAGCTGGACGCGGCCGCGCCGCTGTCCTCCTACGGCACCGACTCCCTCGTCAGCATGGAGGTCGTCGACCGGATCGAGGCCGACCTCGGCCCCGTCCCGCGCACGATTCCCTACGAGTCGACCTCCCTGAGCGGTGTGGTCGAGGCGTTGCTGGACGATCCGGCGCAGCCGCTGGTCCGCCTGGTCGACACCAGCACGCCGACGGTGCCCACCCGGCGCCGCAGGCGGCCCGTGCCGGCCGGAGCACGGCCCGAGCCGGCCGGGAGCGACGCCTCGGAGGAGGCTGCCGCAGCCGCCCCGGCACCGGGCACGGTGGCCACTCCGGTCGCCGCGCGAGCACCCGCTGCGACGGCCGCTCCGGTCACCACGCGGGCACCGGCCGCCACCCATGCGCCTCGCACCGTGACCTCTTCGGCCACCGCGCACGCTCCCGTCGCCGACCTGGCAGAGGCCCAGGCCAAGCCGCCGTCGGCCGTGGAGGACCCCCTCGCGATCGTCGGAGTCTCCGGCCGCTTCCCCGGCGGCGACACGCTCGACGGCCTCTGGGATCACCTGCGCGCGGGCCGTCGGGCCGTCACGGAGGTGCCCGGCGACCGCTGGGACCCGGCGGGCGCGGACGGCACCGGCCGCTGGGGCGCGTTCCTCGACGACGTGGAGGCCTTCGACCCGCTGGTGTTCCGGATGTCGCCGCGGGACGCGGAGCGCAGCGACCCGCAGGAGCGGCTGTTCCTGGAGGCAGTGTGGACGGCGCTGGAGGACGCGGGGACGACGCGCGCCGGGCTGGAGCGCTCGGCGCGGGCCACGGCCGGCACCGGTGTCGGCGTGTTCGCCGGCCTGATGCACAGTCCCTATCAGGTGCTGGCCGCCGAGTTGCGCGGCGCGGGGTCCGACGCGCACGCCCATTCCGCGCACTGGTCCGTGGCCAACCGCACCTCGCACGTCTTCGGCTTCACCGGGCCGAGCCTCGCCGTGGACACGGCGTGCTCGTCCGCGCTGACGGCACTGCACCTGGCGGGCGAGGCCGTGCGGCGCGGCGACTGCGGCGCGGCCGTCGTGGGCGGGGTCAATCTGATCCTGGACCCGTCCCACCACACCGCGCTGGCCGGTATGAAGATGCTCTCGCCGGACGGCCGCAGCCGCTCCTTCGACCAGGACGCCGACGGCATGGTGCCCGGAGAAGGCGTCGGCGCCGTCGTCCTCAAGCCGCTGTCGGCGGCGCTGCGCGACGGCGACCGCGTCCACGGGCTGGTGCTCGGCACCGCCGTCAACGCGAACGGGGCGACCGACAGCATGGTCACCCCGAGCGCAGACGCGCAGGAGGAACTGCTCCGTCGGGCCCTCGCCCGCGCCGGCGTGCGCCCTGATGGGGTGCAGTACATCGAGGCCCAGGCGACGGGCTCCCCGCTGGCCGACCCGGTGGAGGCCGCGGCGCTGGCCCGGGTGTTCGGCGGGCGCGGCACGGCGGTCGGCTCCGTCAAGCCGTCGCTGGGACACCTGGAAGCGGCCTCCGGCATGGCCCAGTTGGTCAAGGTGCTGCTGCAGATGCGGCACGGCGAGCTGGCCGCCACGCTGGACTGCCCGCGGCCGGTCGAGGAGTTCGACGGCCGGACACTGCGCCTGGTGCGCGAGCGGGAGCCATGGCCGGGTCGCGTGCCCCCGGCCGAGCGCGTGGCCGCGATCAGTTCCTTCGGCGCGGGCGGTGCCAACGCCCATGTGGTGGTGGCCGGACCGCCCACCCCGGCACGGACACCGGCTCCGCAGGACGGGCCGCGGCTGGTGCTGCTCTCGGCGCGCCGGGAGGAGCAACTGCGCACTCACGTCGAGCGGTTGCGTGATCATCTGGCGGCGCTCGGCACCGCTGCGCCCGCGCTCGCGGACGTCGCGCGGACGCTCGCCGCGGGCCGTGAACCCCTCGGCCGGCGGCTGGCCGTCGTCGCGCGTGACGTGCCCGAGCTGCTGACCCTGCTGGGCGGCCACCTCGCGGGCGAGCGGCCGGAGCGGGTCAGCACCGGTCATGCCCCCGCCGACGCGGACACCGAGTATGCCGTCCCCGCCGATGTCGATGCCGGCGCCGGCACCACGACGCTCGTCGCGGCGGGCGCGGCCTGGGCCACGGGCGCCCGGCTGACCGGCGCGGACGGGGCGCTCGGCCACACCGACGGACGGATCGTGTCGCTGCCGGGCTACCCGTTCGCGCGGACGGTGCACCGCCTGCCCGCCGAGCCGGCTCCCGCCACGGCCGCCCGGACGCCCGACGCGGACCGCGCGGAAACGCCTCACCGCACCCCGGCGCCCGCCGCTTTCACATCCCGGGCATCACAGTCCCGGCAGCCCTCGGACCTGGAGGAGAACGACGTGTCAGAGACCAACGGCCACCTTGCGTCGGAGGCCGTCGAGCGCATACGTACGACCGTGGTGGACGCGGTGGCGGCGGTGCTGGGGGTACGGCCGGAGGACATCGGCCTGGACGAGCACCTCAGCGACTTCGGCTTCGACTCGGTCACGGTCATCGACCTGGCCGACCGGGTCAACGCCGAGCTGGGCACCGCCCTGAACCCGGCCGACCTGTACGGGTTCCGCAACGTCGGGGCGCTGGTCCAGGCGCTGGCCCGGCAGACCGCCGGAGCGGCGGCACCGGCCCCCGCACGGGACGAACCCGCTGCCGCACGGCAGGAGCCCGCACCCCCGACGGCCGTACGGGAGGAGGTCCCGGGCGGACACGCGGACGAGCCCGTCGCCGTCGTCGGCATGGCCGGGTCCTTCCCCGGCTCCCCCGACCTCCCGGCGTACTGGGCCCATCTGCTGGCCGGACGGGACCTCGTCGGGGAGATCCCCGCCGAGCGCTTCGACTGGCACGACATCTACGGCGACCCGAGCACCGACCCGGAGAAGGTGCCCTCCCGCTGGGGCGGCTTCCTCGCCGACGCCGACCTGTTCGACCCTGGCTTCTTCCGCATCTCGCCGCGCGAGGCCAAGCTGATGGACCCGCAGCACCGGCTCTTCCTGGAGACGGTGTGGCGGACCGTCGAGGACGCCGGGCACGACCCCGCGTCCCTGGCCGGCACCGATACGGGCGTCTTCGTCGGCTGTGGTTCCACCGAGTACGCGACGCTGCTGCTCCAGTCCGGCGTCGAGATAGACGGCCAACTGGCCACCGGCAACGCGCACAGCGTCCTGGCCAACCGGGTCTCCTTCCTGCTGGACCTGCGCGGTCCGAGCGAGCCGGTGGACACGGCCTGCTCCTCCAGTCTGGTCGCCGTGCACCGCGCGGTGCGGGCCATCCAGGACGGCGAGTGCTCGGCGGCGATCGCCGGCGGCGTCAATCTCACCCTGACCCCCACGGGTTACCTGGCGTTCGGCAAGTCCGGGATGCTCGCCGCGGACGGCCGCTGCAAGACGTTCGACCACCGCGCCGACGGCTATGTGCGTGGTGAGGGGGTAGGCGCGGTCCTGCTGAAGCCCCTGTCGGCGGCCCTGCATGACGGCGACACGGTGTACGCGCTCGTGCGCGGTACGGCGGTGAACCACGGCGGCCGGGCCGCCTCGCTGACCGCGCCGAACTCCGGATCGCAGGCGGCCGTGATCACGGCGGCCCACCGGCGCGGCGGCACCGATGCCTTGCTCGTCGGCTACGTCGAGGCGCACGGCACCGGGACCGCCCTGGGCGACCCGGTCGAACTGAACGGCCTGACCCAGGCGTTCCGCGAGTTGGGAGTGGGCCCCGATCGGGGCCAGTTCATCGGGCTCGGCAGCGTCAAGACCAACGTCGGCCACCTGGAGACCGCGGCGGGGATCGCCGGTCTGATCAAGATCGTGCTGGCGATGCGCCATCGCATGCTCCCGCCGACCCTGCATGTCGAGCGGCCCAATCCGCTGCTGGACCTGGCGGGCAGCCCGTTCCACCTGGTCGATTCGGCCCGTCCCTGGGACCGGCCGCGCACCGCCTCGGGGGCCGAGGCGCCCCGGCTCGCCGGGGTCAGCTCCTTCGGCTTCGGCGGGGTCAACGCCCATGTGGTCGTCGAGGAGTTCGTCGACCCGCGTCCGGCCGACGTCCACGACGGCACCCCCGAACTGTTCGTCCTCAGCGCCCGCACCGACGACCGGCTCAAGGAGTACGCGGCGCTGCTCGCCGACCACGTGGCACGGGCGGCGGCTCGTGGCGGCGACGCGGTCGACCTGCGGGCACTGGCCCGCACGCTCCAGCTCGGGCGGCCCACGCTGGAGCGCCGTCTGGCCGTGGTCACCGACTCGGCCGCCCGGCTGGCGGACGCGCTGCGGGCGTTCGCCACCGGGGAGAAGAACGACCTCGCCGTCGAGACCACCCCGGCCGCCCCCGACCGGACCGCCGCCGGCCTGCTCGACGACGACGACCGGGCACGTGTGCTGGAGCTGGCCCGGTCCGGTGACCTCGGCAAGGCGGCGGCGCTGTGGGTGCGCGGCACGGACATCGACTGGTCGGCGCTGCACGCCGGTGCCCCGTGGCGCCGGGTGGCCGGACTGCCCACGTATCCGTTCGCCCGCGAGCGCCACTGGCTGCCTCCGGTTCCGACCCTCGCGCCGGCCGCTCCTGCCCCGGCCGCAGCGCCGGCGAACCCCGCTCCCAGTCCCACGGCGCCGCCCGCCCCACTTCCGGCGGCGGTTCCGGCGGCCCCGGCCACGCCCACCCCCGCCGCGGCAGGCCCGGTCTCCCCCACCGCCCCACCGCTCCCGGTGGCTTCCCCCGTGGGCGGTGCCGCTCCTTCGGCGAACGGCACCGCCCCGACGACCGCCGTCACCGGCCCTGGGCCCAAAGCCCCGTCCGTCCCGGTCCAGCCCACCGCCGCGACCGCGGCCGACTCGACCGGCGCGTCCGCGGCGGGCCCGGCCTCCGGTTCCTCCGAGGAACTGGCCGCACAGGTTCGGGTCCTCCTGGCGGAGGGCATCGGGCTGCCGCCCGAGTCCGTGGACGCCGGCCGGGACCTGGCGGCGTACGGCGTCGACTCGATCTCCGCCCTGCGGATCATGCAGCGCATCCAGGCGGCGTTCGGCGACCACATCCCGATGGCAGCGATCTTCGAGTGCACGACCCTGAACAGCCTGGTCCAGCACCTGATCGACGAGTACGGTGTCTCCCCGCACGGCACGGCGGCCGGGGACACCGAAGCAGCCGCCCCGCACACGTCGGAGGCGCCCGCCGAGCCGGTCGCCGCCGCCCCGGAGGCAGCCGTCGTCCCTTTCGGCGATGACGGCCCCGGCACACCGCTGTACGGCCTGCCCGGAGCCACCGGCGAACTGACCTGGCTGCTGCACCTGCGCGCCTGGCTCGGCGCCGAAGGAACGGTCCGGGGCGTGGAGTTCACCTCCCCGGCGCCGCACGGCACGAACAACGGCCACGGTCTGACCGAGCTCGCCGAGACGTGCGCCGGCGCGATCCTGGCCGACCGCCCCGTAGGCCCGTACCGACTGGCCGGGCATTCGATCGCCGCGCGTCTGGCGGCGGAGACGGCCCGGATCCTGACCGACGCCGGGCACGAGGTCGCGCAGCTGATCCTCCTGGACGCACCCGGACCCGACGCCACGCTCGCGGAGGACGCCGCGGCGGACGTCCGGGCCGTGGCCGAGCAGTTCGCCGCCGTGTGGTCCGGCAGTCCGCTGACGACGACCGGCACCGGTCCGGACCGTGAGTCCGCCCTGCGGTGGGCCGCGGAGTCCCTCTCCTTGCTGCCCGGCATTCCCCTGCGCGGCACGGAACTCGCCGAGCGCCTGGCCTTCGCCGCCGACTGGCGCGGGGTGCTGCGCCGGGCGGCCGGCGACACCGCGGTCCGCCCGCTGGCCCTGGCCGGCCGGACCGCCGTCCTGGCCACACCCGACGCCAGGTCTTGGGACCGAGCGCTCGTGCCGCCGCCGGCGCTGCTGGAACCGGTGACGGTGCCCGGCGGTGCGGTGTCCCGCGAGGGCGCGGCCCTGCTGGCCGCGCGCACCGCTGAGCCGACGCCCGCGGCGCGGACACCGCTGCGGATCACCGACCGCGAGGTCCGCACCGTGCCTGCGGAGGACCGCCACTTCCTGGTGCCGATCAACCGCAGCGGCGGCAAGACGCCGTCGTTCTGGGTGCACCACCTGTTCGGGGATGTCAGCTACTGCATCTACCTGTCCCGGTATCTCGGCATGGAGCACCCGCTGTACGGCTTGGAGCAGCTCGACTCCGACCTGCGGTTCACCGAGTTCCCGTCGATCGAGGCGATGGCGGCCCGCTATGTGGCGGAGATCCGCGAGGAGCACCCCGAGGGACCGTATGTGCTCGGCGGCGCCTCTTTCGGCGGCATCCTCGCCTTCGAGATGGCGCGTCAGCTCGTCGAGGCGGGTCAGGAGGTGTCGCGCCTGTACCTGGTGGACGCGCTGCTGCCGGGCACCGGTGCCTGGAACGGCGTCGACAACACGGTGATCACCGAGGAGAACCAGGACGCGGTGACGCTGATGCTGATCGGCAACTCCGCCTCCCAGCTGTGGAAGGCCGATCCGACGCTGACCATCGACGAACTGATCGGCATGTCCAGCGACGAGGCCATCGACCACGTCACCCGGCATGTCGTGGAGGGCTCCCCGGCGCAGCTCTCGGCGGACGAGGTGCACCGGCTGGTCCGCACCCGCTTCGCCCTGCTCGACCTCAACGGCAAGCTGCTGCTCGACTACGAGGCCCGGCCGTTCGCCCGCCCGGTGCGCACGACGGTCTTCCACGCCACGAAGGGCTTCTCCGCCGCGGAGAACCCGTACGGCATGCCCGCCATCGGGCGGGACGACTCCGACACCACCAACGGGCTCGGCTCGCTCGCCGGGGACGACGTGAGCGTCCACGACCTGGACGCGGACCACTTCACGATCGTCCTGGAGGACAACCTGCGCGCCATCGCCGAGGTCGTGACCCGCACCCTGCCCGCTCTCGCTCCGAACGGACCGCGCTCATGACCGACTTCAGCGTCTACTTCTTCTCCTCCAACGACCGCAACGGCTTCGGGGACCGGTACCGGTTCGTCCTCGACGTCGCCCGCGCCATCGACGACAAGGGCTTCAAGGCCATCTGGACCCCGGAGCGCCATTTCCAGGAGTTCGGCGGCAGCTTCCCCAACCCGTCCGTCCTCAGCGCGGCCCTGGCGGCCACGACGAAGAACCTGCACCTGCGGGCCGGCAGCGTCGTGCTGCCGCACCACCACCCGGTGCGGGTCGCCGAGGAGTGGGCCCTGGTCGACCAGCTCTCCGGCGGGCGCGTCGGCATCTGCCTCGCCACGGGCTGGCACAAGGGCGACTTCGTCTTCCACCCCGACCTGTACGACACGCGGCGGGAGTACACCTTCGGGCACATCGAGACGCTGCGCGCCCTGTGGCGCGGGGAGCAGGTGGCGTTCCCGGGCCCGGACGGGCAGCCCCTGAACGTGCGCACCTACCCGCGCCCGCACCAGCCGGAGCTGCCTCTGTGGCTGGTGCACACCTCCAACCCGCAGACGTGGCTCCAGGCGGGCCGCGCCGGGCTCAACGTCCTGACGCTGCTGGACAGCTGGGAGCGCCTGGAGGAGAACATCTCCGCCTACCGCGGGGCGCGGGCCGAGGCCGGGCTCGACCCGGCGTCCGGCATCGTCACCGTGGGTCTGCACACGTTCGTCGGCGACGACGAGGCGGAAGTGAAGCGGATCGTGCACGATCCGGTCCGGAACTACCTGTCCTCCTTCGTCGCTCAGAAGCGCAACGACGCCGCCGTCGACGGAGCGTCGTCGGCCATGAGCGACGCCGAGCACAAGGCGCTCGTCGACATCGCGGCGGAGGACTTCTACCAGCGCCGCTCGCTGCTCGGTACGCCCGACAAGTGCGCGAAGGTGGTGCGGCGGCTCAGCGACATCGGCGTCGGCGAGATCGCGTGCCTGGTCGACTTCGGCGTCCCGTTCGAGACGGTCCTGGGCATGCTGCCCAGCCTCGACGAGCTGCGGGCCCGCTTCGCGTCCCCCGCGCCTTCCGCCGCCGCGGCCCCGGACGACGCCCTGTCCTGGTACTACGCCCGGAACTGACACCCCGCAGTCCGGTGCCCGGCGGCGGGCCGACCCGCCGCCGGCACCGTCCTCCTCCCCTGGAGTGCCACCATGACCACGGCCCTGTCCGACCTCGACCGCTGGGTCCTGCGCCCCGCTCCACGCACGGCCCCCCTTCTCCGGCTCCTCTGCGTGCCGTACGCCGGCGGGGGCACCGCCGCCTTCCAGGGCTGGAGCGACCTGCTGCCGGACACCGTCGAACCCTGGTTCCTCCGGCTGCCCGGCCGCGAGGCCCGCTTCCGCGAGGATCCGCACACCGACGTTTCCGTCCTCGTCAAGGAGGCGGCGGCCGTCCTCGGTCCGGCCCTGGACGGCCCGTACGCCCTCTTCGGGCACAGCCTCGGCGCGCTGATCGCCTTCGAACTCGCCCGCGAACTGCGCCGCTCCCACGGCAGGGGTCCCGTCCACCTGGCGGTCTCCGCCCGCTCGGCTCCCCACCTCCCGCTCCGGCACGCCGTGGTCCACCAACTGCCCGACGACCTGCTCCTGGAGGCACTGGACCGGCGCTTCAACGCCATCCCGCCGGCCATCCGCGACGATCCTCAGATGCGCGCCCTCTACCTGCCGGTGCTCCGCGCGGACGTCACCCTGCTGGAGACCTACGTCCACACCCCCGCACCGCCGCTGCCCTGCCCCGTCACGGCCTACGGCGGCCGGGACGACCCGGAGTTCGGCTCCGGCGAGCTGGACGGATGGGAGCAGCACACCGCGTCGGCGTTCCGCCTGCGGACCTTCCCGGGCGGCCACTTCTTCCTGAACCCGAGCCGTGCCGAGCTCGTCGCGGACGTCACGGGGGACCTCTACGCCGCGATGATCCCCTGATCCGGCACCGGAGCCGGCCCGACGTGAGTACTCAGTCCTCCCTCGGCTGCGGCGCCGGAATGAGCGAGGCCGCCACCGCCTTGTTCACCGCGTCCAGCCGGGACACCGCGCCGAGTTTGCGAAAGACGTTGCGCAGGTGGCGCTTGACGGTCCCTTCGGCGATGTTCAGCCGCCGGGCGATCTGGGAGTTGCTGAGCGCCTCGGCGGTGAGGGCGAGCACTTCGCGCTCGCGTTCCGAGAGGAGGTCGCCCGGTGCCTGCCCGACCCGGTCGAGGCCCTGTTGAGAGACGGAGAGGATCACGTGGCCCGCTCCGCGATCCACGACGACGCTATGGATGGCCGAGATCAGTTCGTGCCGTGTCGACCCTTTGACGAGATAGGCGCTGGCGCCCAGGGCGAGCAGTTCCCGGGCCAGCACCACGTCGTCGTGCATGGTCAGCACGACGACACGGGACCGGGGCGAGACCCGCCGCAGCTGCGGGAGCGTCTCCCGGATTCCCTGGCCGGGCATCTCGACGTCGAGGACGATGACGTCCGGGCGCAGTGCGGCCGCCTTCTCGCAGGCGTCCTTGCCGCTGTGGGCCTCTCCGACGACCTCGACGCCACCGGCGGCGGTGAGGATCTCCGTGACACCTTCCCGGAACAGCGTGTGGTCGTCGGCTATCAGGATCCTGATCGGTCTACGCGGGCTCGCCACTGTTGTCCCCCTCCAGCGGTAAGAAGATCAAGATGCGTGCGCCGCAGCCGGGCTGCGACTCCACCGTCACACTGCCGCCGAGCAGTTCGGCCCGTTCTCGCATGGAGAGCATGCCGCTGTGACCGCGCGGGGCCGTGGCCACCGGGTCGAACCCGATGCCGTCGTCCTCGACGGCCGCGCGCACTTCTCCGGGTGCCACGTGTACCTCGACCGTGATCAGCGTGGCGCGGGCGTGGCGCACGGCGTTGCGCTGTGCCTCCCGGACGATCAGGAAAAGCTCCTCCGCCGCTCCGGGCGGCAGCCACGATTCGTCACCCGTCACGGAGACCCGCACTTCGGCGCCTTCCTCGCCCATGCCGTCGAGGTCCTGGGTGAGGGCAGTGTGCAGCGAGGCGGTGTCGATCCGATGGCGCAGGCCCGTCATCACTTCGCGCAGGCTGCCGAGGGAGTCCCGCACCGTGGCTCGGGCGGCGTCGAGCTTCTGCCGGGCGAGTTCTGGCTGGTCGGGCTCGTACACCTCGTGCAGCTCGAACCAGTTGAGGGCGGTGCCCAACTGGCCGGCCACCTCGTCGTGCAGCTCCCTGGCGATGCGTCGGCGTTCGTCGTTGTGCGCGCTGCGGATCCGCTCCAGCAGGTAGCCGATGTGCGCCACGGACCGGGCGGTGTGCCTGGCGACGATCTGCCGGTGCAGCAGGGAGAAGAGGACGGCCGTCTCGGCCGCGGCGGGCCGGCTCGTCTCGGACTCGTCCGTCAGCACGACGACCACCGCGTCGAACAGTGCCGTCGCGGCACGTCCGGACTCGACCGGATGGGTGCGGGGACCGCCGGGCCCCAGGGCGTCGCCCAGGTAGTCCGTACCGTGCGGCAGATACGTTCCGCGGTGCAGTTCGGAGATGACATGGGCCAGGACGCGCCGCGCCTCCGCGACGTAGGGCTCCGCGTTCCGCTCTTCCCTGAGCAGGGAGGAGTCGGTGCTGTGCAGCGCCGCCTCGTACGCCGCCAGGATCTCGTCCATACGGCGCTCCAGCACGGCAGCGGCGGTGCTGCGCATGCCCAGTCGAGCTTCCACGTCGAAACACCCCCGCTGAGCAGGCGAACGTCCCCTCCGCTTTGCACCTGCGTCCGGTATTCGAGACTACATCGCTCACTTGACCGAGGTGCGTCAAGAACCCGTCAAGATCCGCTCCGGCCTTCGGGTGGTCGCAACCGGTGTGCCCCTAAAGACACATCGGGGGATACCTCGCTGGGCGCCAAGCCGTCGCGCGCTGTTGATACCGGTCGACCAGTATTGATTAACTCGCAGCATTCAAAGACCGTTCCACCGTTCTTCGAGATCGCGACAGGGCTCTGCCTGCGGGGAGGCAACAGATCCATGAACGTGTTGATCGTCGAGGACGACGACGGAATGGCCGAGGCGCTCCAGGAGGTCCTGGGCGCCCACGGCTTCCGCACCCGTCGTGTCGCCACCGGCGCCGAGACCCTGGACCACCTCGCCCACGTCGGACTCGTCCTGCTCGACCTGGGACTTCCGGACCTCGACGGCCACGAGGTCTGCCGCCGGATCCGCGAGGTGTCCTGCCTTCCGGTCATCGCGTTGAGCGGCAGGACCGAAGAGCTGGACCGGGTCATGGCCCTCCACATGGGCGCGGACGACTTCGTTCCCAAACCCTTCGGCAGGCACGAGCTGGTGGCGCGGATCCGGTCACTCCTGCGCCGGGCGGGAGGCTGCGCTCTGCACGGGGCGGGGCGCACGGCCGCCGCGGGCGCGCCACCGCACCAGCCGGTGCTTCCCTCCCTGATTCCCGCGCAGACAACGGCTCCGGCCACGGTCACCGCCCCTCCGGTGGCGCCTGGGCCGGTGACCACGCCCCTCCTCGCACCCGTCGCCGCCATGCGGTCGCAAACGGGTGCCGGGGAACCGGGCGGCGAACCGCCCCGGCCCGCACAGGCACCGCTGCAGGCCGGCCCCGTCCAGCTGGATCCACGTACCCGCAGGGTGTTCGTGCATGGGGCGGAGATACGCGTCACACGCAAGGAGTTCGACCTCCTGGCGATGCTGCTGGAGGAGCCCGGAACCGTGGTGGAACGCCAGCAGATCATGTCCCGGGTGTGGGACGAGAACTGGTTCGGATCCACCCGTACCCTCGACGTCCATGTGGGATCGCTGCGCACCAAGCTCGGCAACACACAGTGGATCGAGACCGTTCGGGGGGTCGGCTACCGACTGGCGGTACCGACGGCCGCCCACGTCTGAGACGGGACCCACGACGATGACGATCAGCCTGCCCGCCCCGGCGCCGGTTCCGGCACCGCCCTTGCCCCGAGAGGGTTCTTCCACGGTGGCCGCGGTCGCCGCCCACCAGGTGCGCGGCCCTCTGTCGTCCGTTCGTCTGCGCCTGGAGCTGCTGCTGGACCGGCTCGCCGCGGCACCGGGTGCGGACGCCCGACGCGAAGTCCGCGGCGTACTGCGGGAGGTGGGCCGCCTCTCGCAGGTGCTGGAGCAGGTCCTGGCATGGGGCACCGTGGAGCAGGAGAGCGACGCTCCCTTGGAGACGGTGGATGCCCTCGGCGTCGCCGCGGCGCGCGTCGACGCCTGGGACGTCCTCGCGTCCGTCCGCGGTGTGCGGCTGGGCCTGGACGGCATCGCGGCCACCGGCAGCCAGGTCCGGGGCTCCCTGGAGCAGTGCCTCGACGTATTCCTGGACAACGCCCTGCATGTCACGCCGGACGGCGGCTGTGTCACCGTCACCGTCCACGAGTCTTCCGCCGAGGTACGGGTCGAAGTCTGTGATCAGGGTCCGGGCATGACGGAGGAGGAGATCTCCCATGCCTGCGAACCGTTCTGGCGGGGCAGTGCGGGACGCGGCAGGCAGGGCACCGGACTGGGCCTGACCATCGCCGGGGCACTCCTCCGAGCCTCGGGCGGCCGCCTGGAACTGGGCCGCGCGCCCACGGGCGGTCTGCGGGCTGTCGCCGTCCTGCCGCGAGCGGAGTGACGTCGATGGCCGTCCGTCCCGCGCCGCGGCAGCGGGAAGCGGTGATCACATGCCGGCTTTCTGCGCGCCGCGACCGTCGTTCGCCCGCGCGGCCGTCACGTGCCCAGCGGGGTCCGAGGGGCGGACTCGGGCGCGGAATCGACGTCGCAACGGCCGTTCGACGAGCACGTAACTCAGCCACCCGAGGAGCACCGTCCCCGCGGCCGTGACCGGGAGCAGGAGCAGGAAGCCCTTCATCCCCGGTTCGCCCCAGTCCCATCCGCTGAGGCGCAGCGCGGCCGCCATGACGAACATGTGCCACAGGAAGATTCCGTACGAGATCCGGCCCAGCCAGGTCATGACCCGGGTCGACAGCAGCCGCTCCGGGCCGCTCCCGGGGGCGAGCGCCAAAGGAAGCGCGAGGCCCACGGAGACCACCAGGTAGCCGAAGTGCTCGACCAGGGCGGTGCGCGGGGTCGGGGGCTCCATGTGCCCGCCGGCCAGCGGTGTGGAGATCACCACGTACGCCGCGAGCGCCGCGGCCCAGCACAGCCAGGGGCGGCGGACGACGAACCGCACGAGGGCCGGGGGCCCGTCGGCCTGCCGTTTCACGTACACGGACACCGTGGCCAGAGCCATTCCCGCGGCGAAGAAGCCGATGTATCCGGGCAGCCACCACCACCGGGTCGGATGGACCGCGGTGTCCGCGTTCGACCAGATGCCGATCCACCACGCCACGTTCACCGCTTCCAGCAGAGCGAAGCCGGCCAGCGCCGGGCCGAGGCCCCGGCCACCCCCGAGCAGCCCGCGGAACAACGCGGCCAGCAGCGGCAGCAGCAGGTAGAAGCTGATCTCCGTGGACAGGCTCCAGGTCTGGGAGAACGTGCTCCACGGCCACTCAGGCGTGTGCGGGAAATCGCCCGCCACGAACGTGTGCTGGAGGGCGAGCACACGCAGCAGGCGCGCCGGCTCCTCGGTCAGGCTCCGGTGGACGAAGAGTGCCGAGAGCAGGATGAGCGCCCAGAACGCCGGATAGATGCGCAGGAACCGGTGCCAGTAGTAGGCCTTCATGCCGGGGGCTTCGCGCCCCTCCAGCGCCGCGGCCGCGAAGGGCCGGAAGAGCAGGTAGCCCGAGATGACGAAGAAGATGTACACGGACACCCCGAAGCGGTTGACCACGGTGGCGAGCAGCCCCTTGCCCTGCGGGTCGAAGGCCACCCCGGTCCATCCGGCGAGGTGGATGGTGACCACCATCACTGCGGCCAGGCCACGCAGACCGTCCATGGCAGGCAGGTAGGCCCTCGGCGTGGCGCCGCCCTGCGGTGCGTTCTTCGCTGAGCCGTACGTCAAGGATCGTCCCTCCTTGTGACTCCGCCGCGCCCGGCAGGGGCGCGGCGGAGGGTCGTATGGTCGTCGAGCGATGTGGACGCGCGGCTCAGACGTTCAGGTCGCGGCTCCTGAACCGGGCGAGGCCGACGCCGAAGAGCACCGCGGGAGCCACCAGGAGAACCAGCATCCCCGGGTCGAAGCCGTCGCGGAGCGGGCTGCCGCCCAGGTAGTAGTGGAAGGCGGACAGGTACTTCAGCGGCTCGATCGCCTCCGACTGGCCGGCCAGGGCGTTCACGACGAAGGCGAAGGCGCCGTAGCCCGCCGTCACACCTAGTGTGAGGGTACGGCGGCCCGTGATCGCGCCGGTGGCGAACGCCACGGCCGCGAACGTGATCACCAGGAAGGCCAGTCCGACGACCGTGACGAGCAGGTTGCCGAACTCGACCCGCATGTCCAGCGCGGAGTTGAGCACCGCGAGTTCGAGCAGGACGATCAGCGAGAAACCGGCGACCGCGACGCAGGTCGCGGCGAACCGCTGCACCAGCAGCCGCCCGCGCTCGATCGGCTGGGCGAGGTAGAGGTCGAGCAGCCCCGTCTCCTCTTCCCCGGCGACCGACTTCGAGCCGGTGATCGTGACGTACACCATGAGCAGCAGCGGCACGATCATGCCGAGGATGGTGGCTCGCAGGAAGCCGGGCCCGGTCGCCAGGTCGTCGAAGGACAAGGCCTTCTGGAAGCCGCTGGGGTCCTCGGTGACCTTGTCGGGGTCGAAGCTCGAGGTGTACATCAGGGTGACCAGAGCCAGTCCGGCCGCCCAGAAGGTCAGGCCGCGGCGCTGGTCGCGCAGTGCCTTTCCGAAGACGGCGAGTGGTTCAGCGGACACCGTGCATCTCCTCCTTGGGCTCCTGCGCGTAGGCGTGCAGGAAGATTTCTTCGAGATCGGGCTCCTCGCACACCAGGCTGACCACGGTGTGCTGAGCAGCCGTCTTGACGAGCGCGTCGGCCGCGCCGTCGAGCGTGCAACTGAGCGTGTTGGCCCGAACGTCGACGTCGCGCACACCGGGCAGGACGGAGAAGCGACGCGGGTCCACGGGGTCGGCGAAGCGGATCTCCACCCGGCGCTGGGCCTGTTCGAGCAGGGTGTCGACGTCCGAGACGGAGATGAGCCTTCCGCCGCGGATGATGGCCACCCGGTCCCCGACGTGCTGGACCTCGGACAGGATGTGCGAGGACATCAGGACGGTCTGCCCGTTCTGCTTCGCCTCGCGGACCATGGCCAGGAACTCCTGCTGCACCAACGGATCCAGACCGGTCGTCGGCTCGTCGAGGATCAGCAGCTCGGGGTTGTGCATGAAGGCCTGGATGATGCCGACCTTCTGCTTGTTGCCCTTGGACAGGTTGTGCACCGGGCGCTTGAGGTCCACGTTCAGTCGCTCGGCGAGCGACAGGATCGTGGCCTTGTTCACTCCGCCGCGGACCTTGGCCAGAAATCCCAGGAGTTCCAGGCCGCTGCCGCGTCCCGCGAGCGGGAGTTCGCCCGGCAGGTATCCGACGCGCCGGCGCAGCTCGCCGCCGCCCTCTCGAGGGTTCTTGCCGAAGAGTTCGATCCGGCCCGAGGTGGGTCGGATGAGATCGAGCAGCAGCCGGATGGTCGTGGTCTTGCCCGCACCGTTGGGGCCGAGATAACCGAACACTTCCCCCTGGTTGATGCTCAGTGACAGACCGTCCAGGGCTTTGTGCTTCCCGTAGGACTTACTGAGTCCCTCGGCCAGCGCCACAGGGGTCATGCTGCATCCGCTCCTTCTTCTCTTGCTCCCAGCGACTCCAGACGAGGGGCATCTCGCGTTCCAGCCACTCGTAGAAGTCGTACATCTCCTGCAGGCGCCGACTGCGTACCGGCGGTTGGTCCGCCAGCAGTTTCAGCCCGCGCGCGGTGACCCGCTTGAACTCGCCGTATCGCGAGGCCTGGGTCATGGCGTGCTCGATCCAGGCGTGAGGGTTGATGCGATACCGGTCGCCCCGCTCGCCCGGTCTGCGGAAGCGCTCGACCAACTCGCTGGGCACCAGATGCCGTAGCGCGGTACTGATCGAGCCGACGCTGACGGAGAGTGCCGCGGCGATCTGTCCGAGCGTCTGCTCGGCCGGATCGCAGATCAGCAGCCAGCCGATGGCCCGGCCGGACATGCGGATCAGCCCCTGCTGCTCCAGTTGCAGAGCGACCGCCTCGACGAACTCCAGCTCCTCCGAAGTGACCGCGGTTACCGACATCGACCTTCACCTCCTTTGGCGTGTTCAGAATACACTGAACACACAGCACGTACTAGTCGTCCTGCTTATTCTGCGTGTACGAAACCTTCCACAGGACCGTGTGCGCTGTCGAAGTTAGGTCCTCGATTCCCCGTCTGGACCGCTCTGACCAGCGGCTACGCCGAAGGTGGTGGGGGCGCCGTACTCCTTTCGGGACACCGGGCCCGCCGTCCGTTGCCCCGCTTCCGTGAGCCTCTCGACCATCGGTGCGATGGGAACCAACCTCCGCCCCGAATGGGAGAACCGCATGTCTTCTCGGCTCTTCACCTCGGAGTCCGTGACCGAGGGCCATCCGGACAAGATCGCCGACCGGATCAGCGACACCGTCCTCGACGCACTCCTGGCACAGGACCCCACGGCGCGCGTCGCGGTGGAAACCCTGATCACCACGGGTCAGGTGCACGTGGCCGGGGAGGTCACGACGAGCGCGTACGCCGACATCCCGACCCTGGTGCGGGACGCGGTGCTCGACATCGGCTACGACTCCTCCGCCAAGGGTTTCGACGGCGCCTCCTGCGGCGTCTCGATCTCGATCGGCGCCCAGTCGCCCGACATCGCGCAGGGCGTCGACACGGCGTACGAGGCACGCGTCGTGGGATCCGGCCCGCAGGCTCGCGAAGACGAGCTGAGCCGGCAGGGCGCGGGCGACCAGGGCCTGATGTTCGGCTACGCCACCGACGAGACGCCCGAGTTGATGCCCCTGCCCATCAGCCTCGCCCACCGGCTGTCCCGCCGTCTGACCGAGGTACGCAAAAGCGGCGACGTGCCCTATCTGCGTCCCGACGGCAAGACGCAGGTCACCATCGAGTACCAGGGCAGCAGACCCGTCCGCCTCGACACGGTCGTCGTCTCCTCGCAGCACGCGAGCGACATCGACCTCGGCTCCCTGCTGACACCGGACATCCACGAGCAGGTCGTCGAGTACACACTCAAGGAACTCGCCGAGAACGGCGTCAACCTGGAGACGGACGGGTACCGGCTCCTGGTCAATCCGACCGGCCGCTTCGAGATCGGCGGACCCATGGGAGACGCGGGTCTGACCGGCCGGAAGATCATCATCGACACCTACGGCGGCATGGCCCGGCACGGCGGCGGCGCCTTCTCCGGCAAGGACCCCTCCAAGGTGGACCGCTCCGCGGCATACGCCATGCGCTGGGTCGCAAAGAACGTCGTCGCCGCCGGCCTCGCCCGTCGCTGCGAGGTGCAGGTCGCCTACGCCATCGGCAAGGCCGAGCCCGTCGGTCTGTTCGTCGAGACCTTCGGCACCGCCACCGTCGCCCAGCATCTGATCGAGCGCGCCATCACCGACGTCTTCGACCTGCGTCCCGCCGCGATCGTCCGCGACCTCGACCTGCTCCGCCCGATCTACGCCCAGACCGCCGCGTACGGCCACTTCGGCCGAGAACTCCCCGACTTCACCTGGGAGACGACCGACCGCGTGGGGGCGTTGCGCGCCGCGGCCGGGCTGTAGGACGTACCGCCCCTCACGTCCACCCCACCGCCGAAAGGACAGCCCATGAGTATCGTCGAGGAGAGGAACTCGGCGCATCCCCTGCACACCTTCACCGCCGTACCGGCCCCCTCGGCCGTACCGGGACAGCGCTCCGCACCCGTCCCCCAGCCGGCCCGCGTGCCCACGCTGCGGGAGCGCACCGCGGAACTGGCCGGGCTGCGGGAGCGGATCCGTCACGGACCGAGCCCCGAGGCGACAGCTGCGCAGCACGCCAAGGGCAAGCTCACGGCGCCCGAGCGTCTGCAACTCCTCTTCGACAAGGCGACGTTCACAGAGATCGAGCCATGGCGTCGGCATCGGGCGAGCGGCTTCGGTCTGGAGGCGAGGCGTCCGCACACCGACGGCGTGATCACCGGCTGGGGCCTGGTGGACGGGCGCAGGGTCTTCGCGTATGCCCATGACTTCCGTGTGTTCGGCGGCGCACTGGGCGAGGCACACGCTCAGAAGATCCACAAGGTCATGGACCTGGCCGAGGCCGCGGGCGCACCGCTGGTAGGGCTGTGCGACGGGGCCGGCGCGCGGATCCAGGAAGGCGTCACCGCCCTCGCCGGGTACGGCGGCATCTTCCAGCGCAATGTCCGCAACTCCGGGGTGATTCCCCAGATCAGCGTCATTCTGGGGCCGTGCGCGGGGGGCGCCGCCTACTCGCCCGCCCTGACCGACTTCGTCTTCATGGTCCGGGGCACCTCCCAGATGTTCATCACCGGACCGGACGTGGTGCAGGCCGTGACCGGCGAGCAGATCACCCACGACGGGCTGGGAGGCGCCGAGGTGCACGCCGCCACCTCCGGTGTGGCCTCGTTCGTCCACGACGACGAGGTGAGCTGTCTCGCCGAGGTGCGCTACCTGCTGTCCCTCCTGCCGTCGAACAACCGGGAGCTCGCACCGCCGGCACCGACGGACGACCCCGCGGACCGTCGGTGCGAGGCACTGCTCGACCTCGTACCGGCCGACCCGAACCAGTCGTACGACATGCGCCGCGTGGTCGAGGAGATCGCCGACGACGGCGAGTACGTCGAGGTCCACGAGCGCTGGGCCACGAACGTGGTCTGCGCCCTGGCCCGGCTCGGCGGTGCCGTGGTCGGTGTCGTCGCCAACCAGCCGTCGAGCCTGGCCGGGGTGCTCGACATCCACTCGTCCGAGAAGGCCGCACGGTTCGTCCAGATGTGCGACGCCTTCAACATTCCGCTGGTGACCC
Source organism: Streptomyces sp. BB1-1-1 (assembly GCF_031597775.1). Classification (NCBI taxonomy): domain Bacteria; kingdom Bacillati; phylum Actinomycetota; class Actinomycetes; order Kitasatosporales; family Streptomycetaceae; genus Streptomyces; species Streptomyces sp. BB1-1-1. The sequence goes on from NZ_CP134203.1 coordinate 349,330, forward strand.
TCGTGGACGTACCGGGGTTCCTGCCGGGCGTCGACCAGGAACACGACGGTGTCATCCGACACGGGGCCAAACTGCTGTACGCATACTGCAACGCCACCGTGCCCCGGGTCTCCGTCGTCCTCCGCAAGGCGTACGGTGGCGCCTACATCGTGATGGACTCCCGCTCCATCGGCGCCGACCTCGCCCTGGCCTGGCCGGCCAACGAGATCGCCGTCATGGGCGCCGAAGGCGCGGCGGGCGTGGTGTTCCGCCGTGAGATCGCCGCGTCCGACGACCCGGCCCGGACCCGCGCCGAACGGATCGCCGAGTACCGGCGGGAGCTGATGCACCCGTACTACGCGGCGGAGCGCGGCCTGGTCGACGACGTCATCGACCCCGCGGACACCCGCGCCCGGCTTGTCGACGCGCTCACGGCCCTCAGAGCCAAGCACGCTCCGCTCCCGAGCCGCAAGCACGGAAACCAGCCGCAATGAGCGCCGCCGTCCGAGTCCTGCGCGGCAACCCCGGGCCGGAGGAACTCGCCGCCCTGACCGCGGTCCTGCTCTCCCTGGCGGCCCGGGACGAAGGTGCGCTGCGCACCGCGCTCCAGCGGCCGGGAGCCGGATGGGCGCTGCGCCAGGGGCCGCACCGAGCCGCAGGCGCCTGGCTCTCTGTGCCACGTCCGACGTGGCAGCCCCCGAACTGATCCGCCCCACGCCGGCCCGACCTCGGGCATCCGACCTCTCAGGGAGAAACGCCGTGCGTATCGCCGTGACCGGCTCGATCGCGACCGACCATCTCATGGTCTTCCCGGGCCGCTTCACCGACCAGCTGATCTCAGGACAGCTCGACCGTGTGTCCCTGTCCTTCCTCGCCGACCGGCTCGACATCCGGCGCGGCGGAGTGGGGGCCAACATCGCTTTCGGCCTCGGCCGGCTCGGGCTGCGCCCCGTACTGATCGGCGCGGCGGGTGCCGATTTCGCCGAGTACGGCGCCAGTCTGCGGGCGGCCGGCGTGGACACATCGGCCGTGCGGATCAGCGAGACGCTGCACACGGCGCGCTTCGTGTGCACGACCGACGCCGACCAGAACCAGATCGCCACCTTCTACGCGGGCGCCATGACCGAGGCCCGCCGCATCGACCTCGGCGCGGTCGGCCGCTCGGTCGGCGGCCTGGACCTCGTCCTGGTCGGCGCCGACGACCCCCGGGCCATGCTCAGACACACGAGCACGGCACACGACCTCGACCTCGACGTGGCCGCCGACCCCTCGCAGCAGCTCGCCCGCCTCGACACCGAGCAGACCAGACGCCTGGTCGACGGGGCACGCTGGCTGTTCACCAACGAGTACGAGGCCGCGCTGCTCCAGGAGCGCACCGGCTGGAGTGAGGCCGAGGTACTGCGGCGGGTGGGCACCTGGATCGTCACCCGAGGAGCGGACGGGGCCTCTCTGCTCTCCGGCCACGCCGCCCCGGTGGACGTCCCGGCGGTGCCGTCGGAGGCGGTCGCCGATCCGACCGGGGTGGGCGACGCGTTCCGGGCCGGCTTCCTCGCGGGCATCGCGGGTGAACTGCCGTACCGGCGGGCGGCCCAGCTCGGCTGCGTGTTCGCCACCGCGGTACTGGAATCGGTGGGCACCCAGGAGTACAAACTGGTGCCGGCCGACCTCCTCTCCCGCGTCGACCGCGTCTACGGCCGGGCGGCGGTCGGCGATCTCGAGCCCCTGTTGGTGAGCGCATCATGAGCGGCGGGCAGAAGCAGCGGATCGACGCCCTGCGCGAGGCACTCGCCACCCGTGTGGTGGTGGCCGACGGTGCGATGGGCACCATGTTGCAGGCGCAGAACCCGACGCTGGACGACTTCCAGCAGTTGGAGGGCTGCAACGAGATCCTGAATCTGACCCGGCCCGACATCGTGCGTTCGGTGCACGAGGAGTACTACGCGGCCGGCGTGGACTGTGTGGAGACGAACACCTTCGGTGCGAACCACTCGGCGCTGGGGGAGTACGACATTCCCGAGCGTGTGCACGAGTTGTCGGAGGCGGGTGCGCGGGTGGCCCGTGAGGTGGCCGACGAGTTCGCCGCGCGGGACGGCCGGCAGCGGTGGGTGCTGGGCTCCATGGGCCCGGGCACGAAGCTGCCGACCCTGGGTCATGCCCCGTACACCGTTCTGCGCGATGCCTATCAGCGCAACGCGGAGGGTCTGGTCGCCGGCGGCGCGGACGCGCTGCTGGTGGAGACGACGCAGGACCTGCTGCAGACGAAGGCGTCGGTGCTGGGTGCGCGGCGCGCGCTGGACGCCCTGGGGCTGGACGTGCCGGTGATCTGCTCGGTGACGGTGGAGACGACCGGGACGATGCTGCTGGGCTCGGAGATCGGTGCGGCGCTGACGGCGCTGGAGCCGCTGGGTATCGACATGATCGGTCTGAACTGCGCGACCGGTCCGGCGGAGATGAGCGAGCACCTGCGCTACCTCGCCCGGCACTCGCGTGTTCCGCTGTCGTGCATGCCCAACGCGGGTCTGCCGGTCCTGGGCAAGGACGGTGCGCACTATCCGCTGACCGCGCCGGAGCTGGCGGACGCGCAGGAGACGTTCGTGCGCGAGTACGGCCTGTCCCTGGTCGGCGGCTGCTGCGGCACCACGCCCGAGCACCTGCGTCAGGTGGTGGAGCGGGTCCGCGGCACCGTTCCGACCGTCCGTGACCCGCGTCCGGAGCCGGGTGCGGCTTCCCTCTACCAGACGGTGCCGTTCCGGCAGGACACCTCCTACCTGGCGATCGGTGAGCGGACCAACGCCAATGGGTCGAAGAAGTTCCGTGAGGCGATGCTGGAGGGCCGCTGGGACGACTGTGTGGAGATGGCCCGGGACCAGATCCGTGAGGGCGCGCACATGCTGGACCTGTGTGTGGACTACGTCGGCCGCGACGGGGTCGCCGACATGGAGGAGCTGGCCGGGCGGTTCGCGACCGCGTCGACGCTGCCGGTCGTCCTGGACTCCACCGAGGTCGACGTCATCCGGGCCGGGCTGGAGAAGCTGGGCGGCCGGGCGGTGATCAACTCGGTCAACTACGAGGACGGCGACGGCCCCGAGTCCCGTTTCGCGAAGGTGACCAGGCTGGCGCGGGAGCACGGGGCGGCGCTGATCGCGCTGACCATCGACGAGGTGGGCCAGGCCCGCACCGCTCAGAAGAAGGTCGAGATCGCCGAGCGGCTGATCGGCGACCTGACCGGGAACTGGGGCATTCACGAGTCGGACATCCTCGTGGACTGTCTGACCTTCACGATCTGCACCGGTCAGGAGGAGTCCCGGGGTGACGGTGTCGCCACCATCGAGGGCATCCGTGAGCTCAAGCGCCGTCACCCGGACGTGCAGACCACGCTGGGGCTGTCGAACATCTCGTTCGGGCTGAACCCGGCTGCCCGGATCCTGCTCAACTCGGTGTTCCTGGACGAGTGTGTGAAGGCGGGTCTGGACTCGGCGATCGTGCACGCCTCGAAGATCCTGCCGATCGCGCGGTTCGACGAGGAGCAGGTCACCACGGCCCTGGACCTGATCTACGACCGTCGCCGGGAGGGCTATGACCCGCTGCAGAAGCTGATGGCGCTGTTCGAGGGTGCCACGGCCAAGTCGCTGCGGGCTTCCAAGGCCGACGAGCTGGCCGCCCTGCCGCTGGACGAGCGCCTCAAGCGCCGCATCATCGACGGCGAGAAGAACGGCCTGGAGGCCGACCTGGACGAAGCCCTGACACAGCGTCCGGCGTTGGACATCGTCAACGAGACGCTGCTGGACGGCATGAAGGTGGTCGGTGAGCTGTTCGGTTCCGGGCAGATGCAGCTGCCGTTCGTGCTCCAGTCCGCGGAGGTCATGAAGACCGCGGTGGCCCATCTGGAGCCGCACATGGAGAAGACCGACGACGACGGCAAGGGCACGATCGTGCTGGCCACCGTCCGCGGCGACGTCCATGACATCGGCAAGAACCTCGTCGACATCATCCTGTCCAACAACGGCTACAACGTCGTCAACCTCGGTATCAAGCAGCCGGTCTCCGCGATCCTGGAGGCGGCCAGTGAGCACCGTGCCGATGTCATCGGGATGTCCGGGCTCCTGGTCAAGTCCACGGTGATCATGAAGGAGAACCTGGAGGAACTCAACCAGCGCAAGCTGGCCGCCGACTACCCCGTCATCCTCGGCGGCGCCGCGCTGACCCGCGCCTACGTCGAACAGGACCTCCACGAGATCTACGACGGCGAGGTCCGTTACGCCCGTGACGCGTTCGAGGGCCTGCGGCTGATGGACGCCCTGATCGGCATCAAGCGCGGCGTGCCCGGCGCGAAACTGCCCGAACTGCGCCAGCGCCGGGTCCGCGCCGCCACGGTGGAGGTCGAGGAGCGTCCCGAGGAGGGGCATGTCCGCTCCGACGTCGCCACCGACAACCCGGTCCCCGAGCCGCCCTTCCGGGGCACGCGCGTCGTCAAGGGCATCCAGCTCAAGGAGTACGCGTCCTGGCTCGACGAGGGCGCCCTGTTCAAGGGCCAGTGGGGCCTGAAGCAGGCCAGGACCGGCGAGGGACCCTCGTACGAGGAACTGGTCGAGTCCGAGGGCCGGCCGCGACTGCGCGGGCTGCTGGACCGGCTCCAGACGGAGAACCTGCTGGAAGCGGCCGTGGTCTACGGCTACTTCCCGTGCGTCTCCAAGGACGACGACCTGATCGTCCTCGACGAGGCCGGCAACGAGCGCACCAGGTTCACGTTCCCGCGCCAGCGGCGCGGCCGGCGCCTGTGCCTGGCCGACTTCTTCCGCCCGGAGGAGTCCGGCGAGATCGACGTGGTCGGCTTCCAGGTCGTCACCGTCGGCTCCCGGATCGGTGAGGAGACGGCCCGGATGTTCCAGGCCAACGCCTACCGCGACTACCTCGAACTGCACGGCCTGTCCGTACAGCTCGCCGAGGCCCTCGCCGAGTACTGGCACGCCCGAGTCCGCGCCGAGTTGGGCATCGACCAGAGCGACCCGGAGTCGCTCAACGGCATGCTCCGCACCGAGTACCAAGGCTGCCGCTACTCGCTCGGCTACCCTGCCTGTCCGGATCTGGAGGACCGCGCCAAGATCGCCGATCTGCTACGGCCGGAGCGCATCGGCGTCCAGCTCTCCGAGGAGTTCCAGCTCCACCCCGAGCAGTCGACGGACGCCGTCATCACGCACCACCCCGAGGCCGGCTACTTCAACGCGGGAGGGCGGGCATGACCACCTTCTCGTTCGAGTTCTTCCCCCCGAAGACCGAGCAGGGCGAGCGCGTGCTCTGGGAGGCGATCCGCCGGGTGGAGGCGCTGCGCCCCGACTTCGTCTCCGTCACGTACGGAGCTGGTGGTTCATCCCGGGACCGCACGGTCGCCGTCACCCGGCGCATCGCGGCGGAGACCACCCTCAGACCCGTCGCCCACCTCACCGCCGTCGGCCACTCGGTCGCCGAACTGCGCCAGATCATCGGCCAGTACGCGGACGCCGGCATCCGTGACGTGCTCGCACTGCGCGGGGACCCGCCCGGCGCCCCGGACGGCCCGTGGACTGCGCATCCCAAGGGGTTCACGTACGCCCGCGAGCTGGTGGAACTGGTCCGCTCGCTGGGTGACTTCACCATCGGTGTGGCGGCCTTTCCGGAGCGGCATCCGCGCTCGTCCGACTGGGAGTCCGACATCCGGCACTTCATAGACAAGTGCAGGGCCGGCGCCGATTACGCCATCACCCAGATGTTCTTTCATGTGGAGGACTATCTACGGCTGCGCGACCGCGTCGCGGCCGCGGGGTGCGGCATCCCGATCATCCCGGAGATCATGCCCGCAACGGATGCCCGCCAGATACACCGCTTCGCCGAACTCTCCGGTGCCGCCTTCCCCGAGGACCTGGCGCATCGTCTGGAGCAGGCGCGCGGCAATCCCACCGCCGGACACCGCATCGGTGTCGACCACGCCACCGCCATGGCCGAGCGGCTGCTCGCGGAGGGAGCCCCGGGGCTGCACTACATCACACTCAACCGGTCCACCGCCGCACTCGACATCCATCGCAAACTTCAGACGTCAAGGAGCCTCAGTGTCCGCTGATATCACGGACTTCAAGGTCGCCGACCTCTCCCTGGCCGAGTTCGGCCGCAAGGAGATCATCCTCGCCGAGCACGAGATGCCGGGGCTCATGGCGATCCGCAAGGAGTACGCCGACGCCCAGCCCCTCGCCGGCGCCCGCATCACCGGCTCCCTGCACATGACGGTGCAGACCGCCGTACTCATCGAGACCCTGGTAGCCCTGGGCGCCGAGGTCCGCTGGGTCTCCTGCAACATCTACTCCACCCAGGACCACGCGGCCGCCGCCATCGCCGCCGCGGGCATACCGGTCTTCGCCTGGAAGGGCGAGACCCTGGAGGAATACTGGTGGTGCACCGAGCAGGCCCTGACCTGGCCCGGTGCCGACGGCCCCAACATGATCCTGGACGACGGCGGTGACGCCACCCTCCTCGTCCACAAGGGCGTCGAGTACCGCAAGACGGGCGAACTCCCGGCCGCCGACAACGAGGAACTCACCGTCGTACGCGCCCTGCTGGAGCGCAGCCCCCTCGACTGGACCTCGATGGCGTCCGAGATCCGCGGCGTGACCGAGGAGACGACGACCGGCGTCCACCGCCTGTACGAGATGCACCGCGACGGCACCCTGCTGTTCCCGGCGATCAACGTCAACGACGCGGTCACCAAGTCGAAGTTCGACAACAAGTACGGCTGCCGCCACTCCCTGATCGACGGCATCAACCGCGCCACCGACGTCCTGATCGGCGGCAAGACCGCCGTCGTGTGCGGCTACGGCGACGTGGGCAAGGGCTGCGCGGAGTCCCTGCGCGGCCAGGGCGCCCGAGTGATCATCACCGAGATCGACCCGATCTGCGCCCTCCAGGCGGCGATGGACGGCTACCAGGTCACCACGCTGGACGAGGTCGTCGACAAGGCCGACATCTTCGTCACCACGACCGGCAACAAGGACATCATCATGGCCTCGGACATGGCCAAGATGAAGCACCAGGCCATCATCGGCAACATCGGCCACTTCGACAACGAGATCGACATGGCCGGCCTCGCCAAGACCCCCGGCATCGTCAAGGACGAGGTCAAGCCGCAGGTCCACACCTGGACCTACCCCGACGGCAAGGTCCTCATCGTCCTGTCCGAGGGCCGCCTGCTGAACCTGGGCAACGCCACCGGACACCCGTCGTTCGTGATGTCCAACTCCTTCGCGGACCAGACCCTGGCCCAGATCGAGCTGTTCACCAAGCCCGACGAGTACCCGACCGACGTCTACGTGCTGCCCAAGCACCTGGACGAGAAGGTCGCCCGGCTCCACCTCGACTCCCTCGGCGTCAAACTGACCACGCTCCGCCAGGAGCAGGCCGACTACATCGGCGTCAAGGTCGAGGGCCCGTACAAGCCGGACCACTACCGCTACTGAACCAACCGGGAGGACGTGTGCACCACGAAGAGGAAAGGGAGCACGAGCGGCACTACGGCGGCCCTCCGCGGCCACCCGTCCTCCTGCTCGCCGGCGTGGACGACGATCCCGCGGAGTCCCACATCGTCCGGGGCATCGACTGACCGCGGCGGGGCAACGCCACGCCCGGCGCCGCCCCGTCCGCTCAGTCTCCGAGGACGTGGGCCGACTGCTCCCGGTACCAAGCCGAGCAGGCAGCGAACCGTGCCTCGAAGCCAGGTCCTGGGTCGAGTCCGATCTGTCCCCATATCGATGACGTGTCGTACCAGTGGTCCTGAGTGAGCAGGGCGTACTGGTGATCGGTGAGTCCCGGTAGCGACTGCCGCACGAGAGCGCGATGGTCGGCTGCGGGCACTCGGCGCGGCGCCGGCAGCCGGAGGGCGGACCGTAGCTCGGCGAGCAGCCGCGCCATGGACAGCGGCCGAGGGTGGGCGACGTGGTACGTCCCGCCTTCGCCGGGCACCCCGGCTCCGTCGACCAGTGCGGCGACTACCCGTGCGAGGTCTCCCACCTCGATGACCGAGCTCAACGAGGTCGCTCCGGCCGGCCAGGCCGGCACCAGGCGGAGCAGCCGCGACACCGCGGGAACGAACCAGCGGTCGCCTTCTCCGTAGATCAGGTGCGGCCGCAGAACCGTACCCCCCGCGGCCCGTACCTCCTGCTCGGCGCGCAACCGCGAGGAACTTGCGGGTGAGGCCGGGGCCGGCTCCACCTCTCCTTCGGCCGGACCCCGGTGTGGGCCCTCCCCGTAGACGGAGGCTGTGCTGAGGTAGATGAAGCGTCGCACTCCCGCACGGCGCGCTTCTTCGAGCAGCGCCCGTGTTCCCTGCTGGTTGACGTCATGGCACTGCTGGGGGTCGCGGCCCACATAACTGGCCGCATGGACGACGGTGTCGATTTCGGAGCACACGCCGCGCAACGATCGCGGGTCGGCCAGATCCCCCCTCACATGACGTATCGCGGCGCTCCCTGCCCCCGTGGGCACGCGGCGGGACAGGACGTGCAGCCGTGGTGCGCGGTTACGTCCGTCGTCCTGCCTGGTCATGGCACCGAGCACAGCCCTGCCGATGAATCCGGTGCCGCCCACGACGAGGACCGATCCACCCAACGGCGCGGTCACAACCCTGTGCCGTCGTGGACAGCCACCCGGCAGGTCGCCGCGACGGAGCCGCCCTGGTGGAAGTCGACGACAAGTTCCCGGGCACCAAGGGGCGAGAGCGTGACATCGGCCGAGGGCGACACGATGCACGGCGAATCGAACTCCACATACTTGCGGAACACGGCATCGCACCCGATGAGGAGCCCGTCGGGAAGCCGCAGCGCGGCGAGCGCCGCCTGCCGCGCCGCCTCCATGATCACCATGCCGGGCTGGTGGTCGACGGCATGGTCGAAGAGCACAGGGTGGTCGGCCTCTGCGCGCAGCGGACGGGCTCCGTTCATGCACTCGGCTCCCAACACGACGTCGAACTCACAGGTGCGGCCGACCAGTTCGGGGCTGACTCCGCCCGGTACCTCACGCGGCGCGGTCGCCTCCGCACGATCGCCCCGCAGCTTGCGGTACACGGCCGGGCTGACGCAGTTCGCGGTCAGCCGCCCGGATCCGATCCGTCTGCCGCCTCGGTGGGCAACGACGTCGTACGCGTACGACGAGACGACGTTTCTGCGGCGAATCACGTCACGGAGGGTCACCTCGAGGACCACGTCGGCGGGCTGTCGGCCCAGTCGGGCACCCTCCTCGGTTATCTCGAACGACATCGTCTCGGTGAGGAAGCTGAAGCCCAGGGGAATCTTCAAGGCTTCGTGAGCAAGGAGCAGTCCCGCCTGTCGGATCGTTTCGGCGAAGAGCATGGGGTCGTGCCAGCAGCCGGCCACGGCTCCGTAATAGCTGTGCCCGCGCGACCACTGGGCACCGATGCGGTAGACATCCTCCCGGCAGCGGCTGACCCCGGTCAGCAGCACTTCCGAGATCGCGGCCCGGTGGACGAGCGCGCGGGGGACGGTCCGCTCGAAGAGTTCGGGCCCGCTCGTCACGACGTCCTGAGAAAAATCCGTTCGGTCGGCTTGAAGAAGCGCAGTCATCCTGACCTCCTGAGATGTGCTTTTGGCGCAGCAACAAGGGGTTGAGCAGGAAAAACAGCAGTGATGCAGGCGTTCGACACCTGATCGATGACGACAAGAATACTAGGCGACTGGTATTTTTTGGCAAGAGGGTAGAAGATTGACCGCAGCGGAAGTCGCGGTGATCACCGGAAGGATGGAAGACCACCATCCGCACCGCGGCAGTCAGGAGGCGGTTGTGGCGAGAGCACGGCAAGAGCGGGCGGAAGTCACGCGGGAGGCGATCCTCGACGGGGCGGCGAAGGCCTTCGACGCGACAGGCTTCGGCAACACAAGCCTGACGGACATCTCCCGGGAAGCCGGCGTGACCAAGGGCGCCCTGTACTTCCACTTCCAGTCCAAGGAAGCACTGGCCCACGAGCTGATGACCGATCAGTTCGACGTCGCGACCGTACTGGAGAACGCCGAGCGGCCGGGCGTGCAGACCGCCATCGACATCACGCACCGGATGGCCTATGAACTGCGGTCCAGCGTGCGCGTGCGCGCGGGGATCCGGCTGGTGATAGAGCTGGGCTCGTTCACCGATCCGAATCCGACGGTCTACAACAATTGGATCGATACGCTCCGGGACTGCCTGGCGCCGGCACAGGGCCGGGGAGACGTCAGGCCGGAGGCCAACATCACCGACGTGTCCGTCTTCGTCGTCGGCGCCTTCGCCGGAGTGCAGATCATGTCCCAGGTCCGCAGTGGACGTGAGGACCTGCACGAGCGCGTCGCCGATATGTGGTCGCTGCTCCTGCCGGGGATCGTCCCGCCCCGCAGGGTCGCGAGGTTCGAGCCCGCGGGTTCGCTGGACCTGCGCGCCTCACTCGACCTGCCCCCCACGGCACAGGCCGCTGTCGCGGTGGGCTGAGCACCGGCAGCATGGGCGGGTCGATCACCTCAGGGTGCTCGGCCCGCCCGCCCGTGTGCTGCGTCAGAGGCGCGAGCCGCCGCTGGCGTCGATGCACTGCCCGGTGACCCACCGAGAAGCGTCGGACGCCAGAAAGGCGACGATGTCGGCAACGTCGGAGGGCCGACCGATTCGCCCGAACGCGGACCAACTGGCCAGCTCGGCACACGCCTCCGCGGACGATCGCTTGCCCGCGTTCATGTCCGTCTCAACGAAGCCCGGGTTCACCGCGTTCACCGTGATGTCCCGGTCACCGAGCCCTTTGGCCAGGGCGAGGGTGAAGGTGTCCACGGCTCCCTTGGTCATCGAGTACACGATGGACTCGGGATAGGCGATCCGCGTGGCGGCGGACGAGATGTTGATGATGCGACCGCCGTCACGAAGGTACTTGAGTCCCTTCTGGACGAGGAACACCAGTGCTCTGGAGTTGACGGCGACGAGCCGGTCGAAGAGTTCCGGCGTCACTTCCTCGATCCTCGCGGACCCGCTGACCCCCGCGTTGTTGACCAGTATGTCGAACTCCGGCCCACATCCCTCTCGTGCCAGTCCCGCTTCGAAGCCGGCATAGAGTGTCTCGACGTCCCCCGGGACTCCCAGCTCCGCCCGCACCGGGAAGGCCCGCCCGCCGTCGCGGCGCACCAGGTCGAGCGTCTCTCTGGCAGCCTCCTCGTTGCTGCCGTAGTGGACGGCCACCAACGCGCCCTCCCCGGCAAGCTTTCGTGCGACCTGCCGTCCGATACCCCGGCTGGCCCCCGTGACCAAGGCCGTCCTGCCTGCGAGTGTGCCCATGTCCGAACTCCCCCTTACAGCGATCGGCTACGGCCGTTGAACAAGCGATGCGATTCTCAGCACCGTTCCTCGAGCGATGGGGCATGTGCGAGCGGAGCCGCGGTTCTCACCGTCCGCCCCGTGCCTTCAACCCTAAGTACAGGGAGCACCAGTTCCCACAGATTGCTCAACCACTTCTCGGTCTCCGTGCGCGACACCCGCGTCCAGGTCAGCGTCTCCACCCCGGACACGGCCGCCGTCACCATGGTGCGCGCCGACGCGTCGGCCACGGACCTACCGAGCTCTCCGTTGCGGCGTGCGTGGTCCAGCAGCTTCCACAGCCGACTGAGCCAGAGCGGATAGAAGTCGAGGGGTGCGGGGCGGCCGTTCACCCGCTCACGGGTGATGCGCACGCTCGCCATGACGAACGCGTCGTCACGAAGGAGCCGATTGAGGGCGTGCGTCAGGTCCACCACGACTTGAAGGAAGATCGGCTCCCCCTCGCACAGCTCCTCCACCATCGTCTCGAGCACGTCCTGAGCTCGGGCCAGGACGGCGTCTGCGAGCTCGTCCTTCGTCGAGAAGTGAAAGAAGAGGGCGCCCTTGGTCACGCCGGCCGATCGGCTCACGTCCGCCAGTGACGCCTTGACGAACCCCTGAGAAGCGAACTGATCGGCGGCCGCCATCACGAGTCGCTCCATCGTGCGTTCCGACCGCTCCTGTCTCGCCATCGTCGTCAGCCTCGCTAAAGAAATACGGTCGGATGGTTTTTAGAGGTTCCGGATGAGTCTCAGGCGACTCTGGAGACGATCCCGGCCGAAGAAGCAGGAAGCGACAAGCCGCGGACCGCCAGGCGCCGCACAGGAAGCAGATAAGCGGCGTCGGCCAGGTCCGCGAGCACCTGCGTGACCCCGCCTCGCCGCAGACTCGCGGCGACCCCTTGGAGCTCCCGCCACGATCCTCCCCTCGCCCCACCCACGAAGACCGGTCTGGCGACCGCGCCTGCGGCCACCAGCTCCCGCAGGCCCGCCAACTGACGTACGACGACTCTGGCACTGTCGCCGCAGATCAGCAGCAGGGCTTCCGCATCCTGGCGGCACGACAGCTCCGCTGCCGCCTGGTCCAGGGTGACGCCGGTGCCGAGATTCGCCGCGCGGACGCCCCGACAGTTCAGACGCATGGACACCAGGAAGCTGTCGGCCGGGGACACCAACTCGCCGATCGCGCCGACGACGACCGTTCGCGCACCAGGACCGTGTTCGAGCTCCATCACCGTCTCCCCCTCCAGCAGTCACAGAGCGAACGGCTGCCGCCTGCCCTCTCGTCCCATCCGACACCTCACTCTAAAAACCGGTCGAATGGTATGTCAAGCAAAGTCGGTCGAACGGCTTGTTTTGACGGTCGGAGGGGGCGAGAAGGAGATGCTTCGCCCTGCCCCGGACTCACCGCAAGGTGCCCGCGGGAAGATGGTCTTCGTGGATCTGAACGTCGAGGAAGGTGCAGGTGCCCTCCGGAACGTGACAGTCACCCGGGAATGCTTGCTGAAGTGGAGCCCGACGAGGCGATCCTCTCGATCAACCAAGTCCTGGAGGGCGCCCCCTCTTCCACGGACACCGCAGGCCTCGCAGCCCGCATCACGACGGGGCAGCCGGAGTCGACCGTAGTGCTCGGACTGACCGCGTCACGGGCGGCCGCTCAGGTGAGCCTTATTGCCTGAAGAGCAGCATGCATGCTGCGACTTGAGCAGCTGGCACGCCCGGCCCGGCTGTACCGGGCACCGGCTGGACCTCACGCTGATCGACGAGAACCCCCAGCTGGACGTCTGCGGCGTTCCGGCACGACAACTGACACCGCTCGTGGGCCGAGAGACGTACCTCGTCTATCACCCGGTGTGGGCCGAGATCTGGCTGCGCACCGGGGTGTGGTCGGTCCGCCGTGTGGTCGCTCTGCCACGGGAAGAGCTACTCAAAGAGTCGACTTCATCATGCGTGATCCCGACGGTCCTTCTCGCCCGGGGCCCGGATCCTCCGGTCGCGGATTCGCCTGATCCCTTTGCCCATGCTCACCGGCGGCGCCAGTGGCCCGTCGCACCGCAGTTGTCTGTTGACCTTGCCCCTAGCTCCCACCGCTCACCGATGGGAACGAAGGACCGACAGCAGGGCGTTGCGCTAGCTTCTCCTCACCATCACATCAGGAGGGCGTATGTCGGATGAAGCGTTAGTCGCGCTGTTCGGTGTTCTGGTGACGCTGGTGCTCACGTCTGGCTCCATCTTCTATCTGGCCCAGCAGACGAAAGCTGCGGTGGAGCAGGCGAAGACAGCCCACCAACAGGCCGCCGTCGCGGCCAATGAAACGGTGCTGGGCGCACTTCGCGAGATACACCTGCTGATGATCGAGCGGCCTGCGCTCCGGCCCTATTTCTACGGCGGCAAATCGTGCCCGGAGAACGATCCACTATGTGCGGAGGTGGTTACGGTAGGCGAACTGCTGGCGGACGTCATGAACCAGGGAATCGTCACCCACGAAACCAACCCTCAGAGCACCAGCGCCGCCCCATGGGACGACTACTGCCGAACTACGCTGGCATCCAGCCCCGTCCTGCGTGAGTTGATCGCAGTCCACCCCAAGTGGTGGCCTGACCTCGTTATCCGCTGCCCAACGCAACCTTGACGCGCACGGCCCGCCCCATCGACGCACGCGGCGACGAGACCGGATCCTGGCGCCGTGAAGTTTTGACCCACACGTCGGAGATCTTGGTGACAACTAGCCTGCCTTGGTGACAACTGCCCTGCTTCGGCTCAGGACGACAGCGGTCGGGCTGCTCGGGGTGCGTCCGCTACAGGTCGAACTCGATGTGCTCGATGTCGGTGAAGCGCACCTCTTCCAGGGAGCCGGCGCGGCGGCCGCCGTCCTGGAAGTAGGTCTCCTTGAGTGCTTCGGCGGCGATCTGCTGCAGTTGCCGGTCGCCGGCGCCCTGCTGTTGTGCGTCGAAGAGGCGGGCGGCGTACTGCGGCGGCAGCGCGACGGTCAGGTGCCGGATCCGGTCCTCGTCGGTCGATCCGATCGGCGCCTTGTAACCGATCCGGGCGCGGGTGTCGATGACGATGCCGTCGGTCGTCGCCGCCTTCTCCTTGGCCTTCGCCCGGATCTGTGGCTGCCACCGGGCCTTCACCTCGCGCTCCAGGCGCGCGGCGAGGTCGGGCCGCGGTGTCCTGATCTGGCCTTTCACGTACCGCTCGACGGTGCGCTGGGAGACGCGCAGCATCTGGGCGACGGCCCTCGTGCCCTTGAGCTGCTTGACCAGGTACCGCATCTGCGCGCCCGCGGTCTTGGGTGCCGGACGGGTGAAGGCCTTCTGTACCGCGGCCTCCAGGCCGTCCCCGAACAGGGTCATCGTCGCCCGCTCCTACTCTCCGTTGTCGACGTCGGTGACGGTGCCGTCCTTGATGTACCGGGCGAGGTTGAGCTCCGGGGCATCGAACCGGTCGCGTACTTCCTCGCCCCACAGGACGCTCTGGGTGCCCTCGTGCTTGACCAGCCCGGGGTTGACGCCGAGCTTGAAGCCACCCGGCAGCGGCTTGCCGTCCCGGTAGGGAAGGACGTCCAGCGGTGACTCGCCGTCGGCCGCGTACACGACGCAGTCGGAGAGGACCGCGACCGGGTACTGGCCGGTGAAGGCCGCGTGCTTGACGATCTTGCGGTGCAGGTTGGTCCTCGTGCGGGAGATGACCGCCGCGCGGATGTCCGGCCGCCACGTCGGACGGGACAGGGCCCGCCACGGCTGGCCCGGCCGCCAGCCCTCCCCGCGCGGGCGCTCGCGCAGTTTGCCCAGGCCGCCCTTCACCGTCGCCTTCACCGCGGACACGACGATCGCCAGCTCGGGATCACGGGTGCGGTAGTCGTCCATCGCCGTGAGGAAGTCCTCCGGTGGCAGGTCGGCGTCGACGCCGAGGTCGGCCATCGTGGCGAGATAGGCGTCACGCAGCCGCTGGTACCAGGTGTCGAGATAGCGGCCGTTCTCGTAGCGGACGTACGCCTCGACGGGGCGCACCGCGTAGCCCAGCTCCACCGCGTAGGCGACGGTCGGCGTCGCGTACCAGGCCGGGCCCTCGGGCTGCTCGCCCTTCGGGGTGAACGGGCTGGGTAGCAGACTGGCGTCCAGGTCCGCCCACTTGTCCTTGCCGGTCTTCACGCGGGACAGGTCGACGTGGGAAAGGTCCACCAGCCAGGAGCCGGGCAGCTTCGGGTCGAACACCGGCGCCTTGACGTGCGTGGGCGCCGAGAGGCCGACGACCAGGCCGTTGGCGCCGGCGGCGAAGGCCATGTTCACGTCGATGCCGACGAGGTTGCGGCGCATGCATTCGTCGTCGGTGAGCGGCCGCGCCCAGTCATACGCCTCCTCGAACAGCTTCTCGCCGGGGCCGCGCACGTGGAACCGTGGCAGATCCGCCAGGAGCGGGTGCCCGTCCGGGGCCTCGCACGGCGCGCAGTCCACCGGTTCCTTGCCCAACGAGCCGGGATTGTGCTCGGAGTGCCGGTTGCCGTCGGCGTCGGGCTCGGAGGCGCGGGTCGGCGGGTGCAGCGCGGTCATCAGCTCCAGGCCGGTCACGGCCGTGGAACCGCGCGGTGTCATCACCCGCGACGCGTACACCCCCAGCACGCGGGCGAGTTCCGCCGGTGGCAGCTGCCCGGCGCTTCCCCAGTGACGGACGTCCAGGGCATTCCACGACGGGACGCACAACTGCACGCAGGCCCGCTCCGAGCCGGTGGCGGGTCGGTAGATCCGCGCCCACGGACCGAACCCGCGCTTCGTCAGCTTCCAGTCGGCGCGGGCCAGCTGCCCGATGACCTTGTGGCCCTCCGGGATCCGGCCGAGGAGCCGCTCCTCGTCCGAGAGGGTGGTGGGGAGGCCGTATCGTTCCAGCGCGGCCTCGGTGAGTACCAGCAGTGGATCGGCGTCCTTGCCCGGCCCCGACAACTTCGGCTGCCCCAGCTTCGCCTCGCGCAGTGTCCAGTCCACCAGGGCCGGGAGCGACTTGGCGGGCACGTCCAGGACGAGGCCGCCGGGGCAGTACGCCGACACCTGCCCGTCCTCGACGTCGATGACCGCCAAAGGCCCGTTCTCGAACCGCGGGTCGGTGCCACCCTCCGGGGCCGCCTTCTTCGCACCCGGACGACGCGACTTCGACGCCGGCCCGGTGGTACGCGTCGGTCGCGGCGCGGTCGCCGGGGCACCGAGGGGAGTGCGGCCAGGGCCGACCCGGGGGTTCCCGGCAGCCGTCGAGGCCTCACCCTCGGGCGCCGGCACCGGGGACGGAGTTCGGGCGTCCGCGGGGGCGGGATCGCCGGTGGGCACGGCAGGAGCGGGGACCGTGCCGGCCGGTTCTTCCTTCGCGCCGGGCGCGGGGTAGAGCTCTCCGAGCTGCTTGAGCAGTCGCGCGTACGCCTCACGCTCCGGGCCTCGCGGCTCGGTCGGCTTCTTGACCGACTCCCAGCCCGACACGGTCGCCCTGCGCACTTTCAGCGCGGCGGCCACTTGATCCAGCGTCAGGCCGTGCGCGGTACGCAGCCGCTTACGCTCCTCCGCGGGTGGCAGCGGAGCACGGGACGCGACCAGCGCGTCGACCGCGTCGAACAAGTCGGACATGGAGCACCTCCTGACCGACACCCTACCCGGCGTAGCGTACGAACGGCGTACCTACACCGTAATTTCAGCGTACGTGTCGATACGGGCTCAGTGGCAGCAGCTCTGCGAGCTGCCCGGTGAGCTGGGCGTCGTACACGGCCGGACAGCTCAGTTGTTGACGTCCTGGTTGAAGTCTTCGGCACACGCGTCTCGTTCGCTCTGCGTGTCGGCGTGCTGGACGCAGTCATCGAAGTCCTTGAACTCGTCCGAGTTGAGGATCGATGCACCGATCGCGATGATCACGGCGGAAGCGATCACTCCCAGCACACCGAGCACCGCGCCGACGACGGACATCTTGCCGTGTGGTGCTCTTCCGCCTCGTGCCTTGCGAGCTCCGACGATGCCGAGTATCAGGGCCAGGAGTCCGAGCACCACACCGCCGACGACGGTCCAGAAGAGAAGGACAGCCAGAATGCCGAGAACCAGTGCGGCTATGGCCAGCCCGTTACTCCGCTTGATGCCGGTGTCGTGATGCGTCTGTGAGGTTCCGTTCGGTGTTGCGGGATGTTCCGGGAAGGACACGTCGTCACGCTCATCTCTCGTCTGGTTCCGGGGAGTTGCCGTAACTGCCAAGTGCCCCGGAGCGGACGACGGATGTCTTCTTCTCATCCGGATGCTCAAGGAGTTCGGCATCCCGACGCTCGTAAGTCAGTAGTTCGGTCCGAGTGCTACTCCTGGTACTGCGTCAGGTCGATGCCGAACATCCCAACGTCGTAGCCGTGGACCGGGTGCTGTGCCGTCCCTTCCGCCTGCATGCCGAGCTTGTCGAGTACGTTCATGGAAGCCCGGTCGCCCGTCCGGCAGACGGCGACCACACGGTCGAGGTGACGATCCTGCACGGCGAATTCCAGTGTTGCCTGCGCTGCTTCGGAGGCGTATCCCTGGCCCCAGAACACCCGCCCGAGCCGCCAGCTGATCATCACCTGACCAGCGACCTCGGTCGGAGCGTCGGCGACGGAGAGGCCAACGGCGCCCACCACCTCGCCAGAGCCCAGGAGCTCGACCGCGAACATCCCGAACCCTTCCTCGTCCCATTCCTCCTCCCACGCCTCAATGTCCTCGGCCGTCTGCTCCAGGGAGCGCGGCCGACCGTCGCCGATGCTCTGCATCACCGCCGGATCAGCGTGAATCTCGGACAGGGGGACAAGGTCATCGTCCAGCCAGCGACGCAGGACAAGACGAGGAGTTCGGATCTCGGTCATGATCCCATCTTCCCGCCGCGGGGTCGGGAAGGCGAACCGCGGAGCCGCACCCTGGGCGGCGTTCGCGTCCTCGGTGAAGGAGTGGACGTCGGGAGTGAGCGGGGCAGTCGCCAGAGGCTCACGGCTGACTGACCGGCGTAATGTGGCCGACACGGGATTCAATCGTTTCAAGAAGGCGGTACCTCCGGCTCGAAGAGGTACGGCCGGGTGAAGGTGACCACCTCGAAGCCGCGCTTGCGCAGGATCGGTTCGGAGGTGGGCAGCGCATCGGTGACCAGCAGCGCGCAGCCGCGCTCCCTGGCCTGCCGCAGCCGGGAGCCGACCACTGCGGTGAAGAAGCCCTGCCGCCGGTGGGTCGTCTTGGTCCGGGCGCCCGCCAGCTCGGCGAACGGGCTGCCGGCCTGGAAGTGGACCCGTCCGCAGGAGACCGGCTCACCCTGGGCATAGGCGATGTGCACGCTCATCACGTCAGGCTGCTCTTCGAGCAGCCGAGCCAGCTGCCGACGCTCCTCGTCCGCGTTACGCCGGCCGATCTGGCGGGAGATCTCGGCGTAGTCGTCGAGCTCGGCGGCATCGGTCACCTGCCGTACGTCGTAGCCCGAGGTGTCGAAGAGGGCCGATGACGCCTCGGCGACCGGGAGCACCAGCACCTGCTCCTCCTCGTCGGGCTGGAAGCCCGCTGCTTCGAGCGCGGCAGCCGAACCCCGCTGCCTGTCGTGGCCGTAGACCTTCCACTCCAGGGTGTAGCCGCTGGTCCGAGCGAGTTCCCGCTCTCCGCGGACGATTTCGCCGACCTCGCCGTCCGCCAGGTCGGCGAAGACGATCCGGCACTCCGAGCCATCCGCCGAGTGCTCACGCACCAGGTCGGCGTAGCCGGCGGCGACACCGCTCGCGCGCCGCAGGGCGTCGAGTTCCGCCAGAACCTCGGCTTTGCCTGCTTCGTTCATGTCGGTCCTTCCTCGTCAGACGCCGTCGAACGCCCAGGCCGGGCCCTTGCTCAGGGCAGTGTGCATGACGTCGTCGCTGGCGTGGCGCAGTGCCTCGACCGGCCATCGACCGCGAGTCCGCGCAGCATCTCGCCGGGCTCCTCGACGAGGTACGCGAACGCGACCCCTGTTCGCGTTCCATGGTTTCGACATCCTTCACTATCAGGGCCGCGTTTCACTCCTTCCGGTCGGGCTGTTCGGTCGCTGCTCCATCTCTCCAGTTCATGTGCGAGGAGGAGGCGGAACACCTCTGGCACCTCCACGTGAACTGGAGGTAACTCGCCGCCTCTCCTGCTGACTGATCGCTTCGGCATGAGGACACCGCGTCACCCGTGAGCGCGCGGCCCGGGCCGCGCGCTTGCCGCGTCGGCTGCGAAAATCGCTGGGACACGTCACAGTCGCCGGGCCACCGGTGCCTGCTGTGCAACGACGAGTGCCTGGCCGCACGAGCCCGCCACCGTCGACTACCACGCCACCGAGGACGCCTCCTGGCGCCTCATGCTCTCCGCCGACGGCGCACGGCCCGCCCGCCTCCCCGAACGCAGCTCCTTTCCGCTGGATCTTTGTCGCCGGCTTCGCGCTGCGAACGAAGGCCGCTGCATCGGGCGTCTTGTCTGACTTGCCCGGACGTGTACTCGCGAAGCAAGGTAGAGGCATGGGTGGCAAGGACGGACCCACGCTCATCTCGTCGGTGCAGCGAGCATTCCGGTTGATGGAGGCCGTGGGCGCGCACGAGAGCGGCGCGCCGGCCAAGCAGCTGGCGCGCGAGACCGGGCTGGCCCTGGCCACGACCTACCACCTGCTGCGCACGATGGTGCACGACGGCTACGTGCGCAAACTCGACGACGGCACGTTCGTCCTCGGGGAGAAGCTGGGCGCGCTGCACGGAGGAAGCCGCGATCAGGCGGCGCTCAGCAGGATCCGTCCCACGCTCACGGAGCTGCGGGATGGTCTGTCGGCGGCGGCCTACCTGACCTTCTACGAGGAGGGCGAAATCCGGGTCGCGGAGATCGTGGACGGTCCGAAGGCTCCCCGCGTCGATCTGTGGGTCGGCTTCGAGGACGCCGGGCATGCCACGGCGCTCGGGAAGTGCGTTCTGCGCGAGCTGGACGGTGAGGCCCGCGCCGACTACCTCTCTCGCCACACGTTGAACGATCTCACTCCTCGCACCATCACCCACCGTGCCGAACTGCTGCGGCGCCTCGACGCCGCCTTCCACGGCCCCGCCGTCACCGATGTCGAGGAGTACGCCCTTGGCACCGCGTGCATCGCCGTGCCCGTCCGCCAGGGGGACACCATCGGTGCGCTCGGTATCTCCTTGCGCGCCGACCGCACCGCCGGTCTCGAAAGCGCGGTGACGACGCTGGTCACGACCGCGGAGCGGGTATCCCGGAGACTCTCGCTCACCATCTGAAAACCAGGTCCTTGCGCCGTTCCAGCCGCAGCCCGTTCTATGGATGAAACGGTCTAAATCGGTCAGCGTGCAAGGGAGCAGAGCGTGTGTGATCAGGGCGTCGCGGGACCGCACGGGGTGGTCGGTTGCCACGTGATGAACGGCTGGACGGTCGTCGAGGCGAACGGCGAGATCGACGTCGCCTTCTCTCCCCTCGTGCGAGAGGCAGTGGTCCGGCTCCTGGCCGAGGGCCAACGGCACTTCGTTCTGGATCTGTGCGGCGCCCCGTTCCTGGACTCCACGGGGCTCGGCATGATCGTCGCCGTCACCAAGCGCATCCAGGCCCGTCACGGGTCGCTGCGGATCGCCTGCGCCGACAAGCGGCTCCTGCGCGTCTTCACGCTCGGCGGCCTGCGCCCCGTGTACTCGTTCCACGACTCCGCCGAGCAGGCCACCGCGCAACCTCCCAGCTCGGAGGGTCTTGCCGACTGGCCCCACAGGCGACGCTGATGGAGCGCTGCGACATGGCTGCGTACTCGGCGAGGGCGCGACAAGCGATGTGGTCTTTGCCGAGTTGCCGGGCGAGTGACTGCTACTCCGCCGTTGCCGCAGTGGCGGAAGCGGAAAGGCGGAGGTTCGATCCTGCCACGCTGGCGATCGGCCGCGCTTTTCGGAAGGGCGACCGAAGGGCATGCGCAATGAGGAGGTTCGCGAACTCGTCGAGAGCGGCGGCGCGGTCGGCTTCGATATCGCGCATCGTACGGAACAGGCCTTCCATACGGCGGTGATCCGTCAGAGACGTGCTGTTTCGGTATCAAGTGGTGGCCGTTTCGTCTCCAGTGGGCCGCATGTGTCAGGCGGCGGTTCCGGTCGTGCTCGGTGGGCGAAAGCAGGCGGTGACCGACTTGCCGTAGGGGCAGGGGCGGGCTTCCCAGCCGTCGGCCAGTGCGTCGATCAGGAGCATGCCCCGCCCGCCGAGACGGTCACGGCTGGGTGCGCGTGGTGTGGGCGGGACGGCGTCGTCGTCGTGCACGGTGACGTGCAGGCATCGGCCGTCCCAGGTCATCACGAGCCTGGCGGTGGAGTGGGCGTGGACGTGGGCGTTGGTGACCAGTTCTGACACGGTCAGCAGCACATCGTCCACCGTCTGCGGGTAGCTCTGAGTCCAGCCGAGGGTCTCCAGGTGCGCGCGTGCCCAGTCGCGGGCCAACTTCGGACTGGCGCCCATGGGCAGCGAGCGTGCCCAGCCCACTGCCCGCATCGACGATTCGTCCACTGTGCCCCCTACCCGCTGCAAACCCGGCCATGTGCTGTCGCGTGTACCCGCTGCGTTGCTGTTGACGCGGCGGGCCCAGCTCAGACTGATGGTTCAAGTCCCCGTAGACGTAGACAACTTCCGCGTCGCCGTGTCGGGGCGCGTGCCGCCGATCTCCGCAGAACGGCAGCGGGGCAGGGGCCGGGTTCCGTTCGTGGCGAGCATGCCTTCCCGCAGGCGGGTCAGGAGGCGGTGGAAGTCATCGACCAGGGCGAGCGCTGCGTCTTCGGTCCCGATGAAGTCGGCCAGGGCCGATTCGCCGTCCTCGCTGCCGTTGATCGCTGCGTCCAGAGAAGAGGAGTCGTAGCCGTTGGACGCCAACCCGGCCCACCGCCGACGCAGGGCGGGTCGGCCTGCGTCGGGTGCCAGAACCGCCAGGGCAGTGGATCAGGTGGTGGTGGTTGCCGTATCGGTGTCGGCGAAGAAGGGGAAGACCTGGTCGAGGCCGACGATGCGCAGGATGCGCAAGGTGTTGTCGGGGACTGCGGCCAGGGCGAGCTCGGCCTCGGCGGCGGTGGCGCGGTTGTGGGCGGCGATCAAGGCGGTGATGCCGCTGGAGTCGCAGAAATCCAGACGTCCCAGATCAAGGACCAGGCGCTGGCCCGGTCGCAGGATGAGGGCGCTGACGTGTTCGCGCAGTTGATGTGCGGTGGCGTATTCGAGATCGCCGATGACTTCGAGGACGGGTCCTGTGGTGGCGTCTCGGGTAGTGATATGCAGCGGGTTCATCTCAGGTGATTCGTTGCCGGGCGGAGTACGGACGGGTGGGAAGGGACGCCGAGAGCAAGGAGCGCGGTGTCGTCGTCGACGCCCTCGCTCAGACTGTCCAGCAAGCCTGTCAGCGCTTCCATCATCTTCTTCGGCGGGGCGCCGGCATGCTGGGCGACGAAGGCGCGCAGCGCCTCCTCCCCGTACAGGCTGGTGCGGTCGGGTCCGGTGCGGGCTTCGGTGAGTCCGTCGGTGTACAGCAGCAGGGTGTCCCCGCGGCCGAGGACGGTGGTGGCCGGGGTGAAACGGGCGTGAGACAAAGCGCCGACGAGGAAACCGCCGGGGGTGGGGAGGAAATCGGCTGTGCCGTCGGCGCGGGCGATGAGAGCGGACGGGTGGCCGCCGGAGGCCAGGCGCACACGGGTCTGACCTCTGCCGGGATCGGGTTCGAGGACACCGAAGATGGCGGTGCAGTAGCGGGGATCGCCACCGGAGTAGCGCTCGTACAGCACGGTGTTCAAGGTGGCGAGCGCGGTGGCGGGGTCGGCGTCGTGCAGGGCGGCGGTGCGCAGGGTGTACCGGGTCAGGGAGGTGACGGCGGCGGCTTGGGGGCCCTTGCCGCACACGTCGCCGAGGAAGAACGCCCAACGTTCGCCGTCAAGGGGGAACAGGTCGTAGAAGTCGCCGCCGAGCTGGTCCGGGGATGCGGTGTGGTAGTACACGGCCGTCTCGACACCGGGCACTGTCGGCAGTGAAGCGGGCAGCAGCGACTGCTGGAGCACCGCGAGGGCCTCCTGCAGCCGGGCGCGGTCGGCTTCCGCCTGCTTGCGGGCCTCTTCGGCCTGGCGGCGGGCCTCTTCGGCTTCCTGCTTACGGCGCAGCAGTTCCTGCTCGTAGGAGCGCCGGTCGGAGGCGTCGAAGACGGTGGTGCGGATGAGCAGCGGCTCATTCTCACTGCTGTGTTTGACGACCGAGGACACCAGGACCGGCAACCGGCCACCACCGGCGGTCTTGATCTCCAGGGCGATGCCGCTGATCTCGCCCTTCATCTGCAAGAGCGGCGCGAAGTGCGTCTCGTGGTAGAGCTTGCCTCCGACGGTGAGCAGGTCGGCGAACCGCATGCGGCCCACCACGGCCTCGCGTTCCAGACCGAGCCAGCCCAGCAACGTGGCGTTGATCTTGGCGATGGTGCCGTCCATCAGCGACGACAGGTACCCGCAGGGCGCCGACTCGTAGAGCTCCTCGGCGCTGTCCTCCAGCAGCGCGGAAAACGCCGCATCCGTGGATGCCTCGTCTCCCGCCTCGGCAGGTTCCGGGTCCTCGCCGGTGCGGCACATCACTGCGAGGGCTCCAGAAAGTGCAGGATCGCGGCACTGGTGGCCTGCGGCGCGGACAGCTGCGGGCAGTGCCCCGTGGCCGGCAGCGTCACCAACGTGGAACCCGCGATCCGGGCATGCACGTAGGCACCGACCTCGCGGGGCGCGATGGCGTCGTTGGAGCACTCGAGGATCAGGGTCCGAACGGACACGGACGCCAGATCGTCTCGGGAGTCCGTGAGGAACGTGGTGCGGGCGAAGACGCGGGCGATGTCGGGGTCGGTGGCGCAGAAACTGTTCGCCAGCTCCTCCCCCAGTTCCGGCCGCTCCGGATTCCCCATGATCACCGGAGCCATCGCCGCGGACCAGCCCAGGTAGTTGGACTCCAGCGACGCCAACAGCTCGTCGATGTCCTCCGCGCTGAAACCGCCCCGGTAGCCGTCGGAATCGATGTAGCAGGGAGAGGGCGCCACCATCACCAACGACCCGATCCGCTCCGGCGCCGCCCGCGCAGCCAGCATGCCGATCATCGCACTGACCGAATGCCCCACGAACGTCACCTGCCGCAGGTCCAGCTCCTCGCAGATGTCGACCACGTCCTGGGCATAGCCCGCGAGAGTCGAATACCGCTCCTCGCTCCACGCCGACAGGTCGGACTTGCCCGAACCGACGTAGTCGAACAGCACGACCCGGTAGCGATCGGCCAGGGCCGGCACGGTCAGACGCCACATGTTCTGGTCGCATCCGAATCCGTGCGCCAGCACCACCACCGGGCCATCC
This sequence comes from Streptomyces sp. BB1-1-1, assembly GCF_031597775.1. NCBI lineage: Bacteria > Bacillati > Actinomycetota > Actinomycetes > Kitasatosporales > Streptomycetaceae > Streptomyces > Streptomyces sp. BB1-1-1. The sequence goes on from NZ_CP134203.1 coordinate 373,993, forward strand.
GCACGGCCGGTCACTACGACATTGTTCCTGTGGCGTACATCCATACCGCCCATCCTGCCACCACCGCCAACGGCACCGACAGCCTCGTCACGATCACATCACACAAGAACTCGCAGCCACGCAGAAGAGAAACGCCGGCGTCGGCATTACAGAGCCGACGCCGGCTGCACGCGTGCATCGCCCCGGTCTGCTCCCTCCCCCCGCGACGGGCATGACCAGCGTTCAAGCGACTCCCGTCCCGAGCAACCAGGATCGCGGCGAGAGGATCCTGCGCCACTCGCCAAGTAGTGCCAGTCAGCTCTGCTGCTGGCCGCCCTGAAGCGCCTCGTCGGTCATGTCGGCAACCTGGTCGGCCGGCGGGGCCTCGGCGTTGACCTCGGTGCCGAAGTCCGAGAAGTCCATCACCGTGCTCATCTTGAGCTGCCGGGGGGACGCGCTGTTGTCCGGCTTGGCGGAGGCGGAGGCCGGGGCCTTGACGGTCATGTCGATCTGCTGGCGGCGCAGTCGGCCCTCGTCGTCGAGCCAGACCTGCATCGGCAGCGTCGGGCCGAGCTGCTTGCTCATCTGCTCGCCGCCCGGCAGCTTCGAGACGTCCACGGAGACCTTGTAGTGCGTGGTGCTGGCTCCGTCGATCTTCTCGGTGCCGACCTTGGTGACGTCCTTGTCGGTGATCGCCTTGGCGTAGGCGGCGGTCTGGGCCGGGTCGCCGATCTGCTGGTTGCTCATGCCCTGCTGCGCGGCGACCTTCTTCAGGTCGATCTTGATCCAGGGCTTGCCGCCCGGAGCCTTCTGGCCGGGAACCTTCTGGTACAGGACCTGGTCGACCACCCGCTGCTCGATGCTCTTGTCCTGCGCCGTGATGGTCATGACGCTGTCGCCCTCGGCCAGGTCGATGACACCCTTGCCGTCGGAAGTGATCGTCTTGCCCTCCGCGGCAAGCTTCATCTTGATCGTCATCCGTGCCGACTCTGCTTCAGCCGTCTTGTCATAGGCCGCACGCACCGCCGACGTGCCCTGCTCCTGACCGCTGCCGCCGCCGCTGTTGCTCGCGCTCGCCGACGCACCGCCCCCTTGGGTCTTCGGCTCACTGTCGTCCCCGCACCCCGCAAGAACAACGCTCCCCATGACCGCGGCGACCGCGATCGCGCCGACCTTCATCCCCCTGCTGCGCATACAGATCCCCATCTCCTCAACGACTACCGGCCCGTCATTCAGTGAGGCCGGCCTGCAGACTCGGCTGCCCTCACTGGACACGAACACGCCTATTGCGGCGAGGATTTGAGACCTTGAGCCAAGCAGACAACATGGGAGGGCGGTGTCGAGCTCCGGGCGGTCGCCGCCTACCGCTCGCTGCACAACCGACCGCTCAGCCCGCCCGAACGACGAAGTACTGGTCGGGAGTGTCCGCGCAGGGTTCCTGAAGGGCCTCGGCTCCCTCTGCGGTGGTGCGGTCGGCGGTGCCGACGCACTGGCCGCTCTGCGGTTGCCGGAACCGGAAGCCGGTGGAGCCGGCTGGGGCGGGTTCCAGACGGAACAGGGTCGCCCGGGTGCAGTCGTCGCGCGGCTCGATCATGCCCTTGACGGGTCCACCACCCATGACGGTCAGGCAGCCCTTGCCCTCCTGGGGGTGGTGCCACTGGATGCGGTACAGGCCCTCACCGGCCGGTTCGAGGTAGGTGCGCGGTACGGGAGCCAGGGCGCAGGGGACTTGCACAGCCACCGCGCTGTCGTAGGCGCCGTCGCGGTCCCGTCCGTCCGTGAGGCACAGGTCGGTCTCGTGGGCGGGGCGGATGGTGACCCACCCGTCGATGGGGGCAGGCAGGTCGTTGGCCGCCACCGCCGGCTCGCCCCGCCCGCCGGAGTCACCGGAACCGGCGGGCAGGAGGGTCCAGAGTCCCACGGCGAGCAGGACAGCCACGAGCACGGACGCGAGCGCGATCAGGGGCCTGCGGTCCTGTCGCCGTCGCGGGGGCGCGGATTCCCCGTCCGCCGCAGCCGCCCGCGCGGTCGCGGATGGGGATGCGGAGGTGGAGGTGGCGGCGGGTGGGCGCGGCTCTGGCTTCGCTTCGGCGATTCGCTCCCTGGCGTCCAGCCAGTCGCCGACCCGATGCCCGTCCCCGCAGGCCCGTACGAACACGGCCAGGACGTCCGGCCGCGGCAGGCCGGGGCGCCTGAGAACGTCGGCCAGCGTGCTGCGCGCGAGCACCTCGCCGTTGCGGGCTGCCTGCTCCTCCAGTTCGCGGTACGTCAGCCCCGACAGCTGCTTGAGCTGCTTCATCGACTCGACGAAACCGGCGGCATCCCGTGCCGCGTGCGGAGACAGCTCACCCAGGCGCGGGCCGCGACGCCGTCGGTACCCGTGGGCGGCGTGCGAACGCGCCGAGCGTCCACAGTCCTTGAGCCGCGGGGCTCCGGGGCGCGATCTCCCCCTCACCACGTCCTTTCGCCCCGCGACCGTCACCGAGGCTGGCGTCATCGGAGAACACGAGCAACAACTACGGGTTGTCCCGGACAGCGCTGGGCTGTCCGGGCAGGTCAGAGCACCACCGTGCCCGTGTCCGGGACAACGAGGGGGGCGGCCGCCCACTCCTCCGACCGGACTCGTCGTGCCCCGGCAGTCCGCCAACGTCGTCCTGCGCGGCCTCAAGGAGGCCGACCTGATTACCCGGCCGTGTCCGCCGAACACGGCCGCGTCCTGCCCGTGCACCTCACCCCGGCCGGACAGGAACGACTGCACGCCGCCCGCGGCGCCGTCTACGCCATCGAGGTACGCATGATCAACGACTGCTGTCGAGGTCAGTGAAGGTGTAGCGGGTGTGGCTGAACACCTGGCCGTCGTGCCCGAAGCCGTACGCCGTGCCGGGTGCCACCGCGAACAGCAGGTCGTTGCCCTTGCGGATGCTGTCGCCGAAGCCGTAGAAGGTACCCTCCGGCGAGACGATGTGATCCCCGTACTGCGCCTCGAACGCGGCAATGACCTCGTCCTGCCGTGCCGGGTCCGTCACCCGCTCCGCCGTGCCCTCGACCACGATGTCGAGGCCTTCGGTGAGTGAATTGTGCCCTGTGGTGAGGACGCAGTTGGCGTTGCCTGCCAGGTTCTTCGCCTTCTGCTCCCCCGGCCCGGTGCTGAAGTGCAGCGCCCCGTCGTGCCAGGCGGCGATCAGTGGCGTGACGTGCAGTCGGCCGTCCGGCCGGACGGTGGTGATCCAGAAGACCTCGGCGGCCCGCAGCCGGCGCTGGGCCTCGGCCCAGTCGGTGGCGGTGACGCTTTCCGCGCCGGGGCGCGGGTTGAGCGCGGCGCTGTAGCGGGCGTCGAGTTCGGTCGTGGGCTGCTTCGGCGTCATGCCAGAGCTCCTTTTCCTCTTCCTGTGTTCAAGGCTACGTAGCCCGGCCCGGCGGCGCTCAGGGCGGACAGGCGCCGGCGGTGGCAGCGCCTGGCGGTGGAACAGGGCGGGGGGGGCCTGCCCGGTCAGACCACCGGGTTCTCCAACAAGGTGATCCGATTGCCGTCGGGGTCGTCGAGCGCAGCGAAGCGGGTTCGCTCCCCGCCGGTCTGTACCGGCCCCGCTGTCAGACCGCGCTCCACGAGTCCGGCCAGAGCCGCGTCCAGATCGGGCACCTCCAGGTTCAGCAGGCTCGAGCCGGCCCGCTCGGGGGCCTCGAAGACCTGAAGCCAGCCGCCCGAGGTGAGGTGCCAATCGGCCAACGACGGCATGGGACGAGTGTCCGCCGGACGGCTCAGCAGCCGTTCGTACCAAGCCACCGCTTCGTCGACGTCCCCGACCGGCGCGACCATCAGCACGCGCGCGACGTCCATGGAATCCACCCGCTTCCTACTCCCGTCATGGATCGAGACGCTTTCAGTTTCTGCTTTCTGTTTTCGGCTTTCTCCTTACAGACAGCCGAAGACACCGAAACTCATCGCACACGTCCTCACATTCCTCATGACCCGACAGCCGCTGCGCCCCAGGCGCGCTCGACCACCGTCCGGTGCTCCAGCGGGACCCGGCCTCCCTCCAGTCGCCGCCGGTCATCGTGTCGTGCTCGACGAGCGGTTTACATCGATGTACTCCCACCCCATTTACATCGATGTACTGCCGCTCTAGCCTGGCGCGGATTCGTTCCCGCAGGAAGGAAGACCGTGATGTTCCTCCGCCTGTCACACTCCCTCAGACGTCGAGGGGGCTCACGCGCACGAGTCGTACTTCTTCTGGCCCTGACCGGCCTGTTGACCCTGGGGCTCACCGTGCCGGCAGCTGCGAGCGCTCCACCGGCCACCGCCGCGAACTCCGACAACCTCTCCCCCGCGGCCACGGGCACACCGTTGCGCGACGGTACGGGGCTGTACCCGCGTGCCATCCGGCTCGCACACAGCGGTACGGCGAACGGACGCGTCCTTGCCAGTGTCGTCACCTTCGACGGCGACAACGGCGTCGGCGCCATTCACGAGAGCACCGATTCCGGGGCGTCCTTCCGCGAGGTGGGCAGGGTGTCCGATCCCGAGTCCGCCGCGGGCCAAGGGCTCTGCTGCGCCACGCTGTTCGAGCTGCCGCGGCAAGTGGGTTCGATGCCGGCCGGCACCCTGCTCTGGGCCTCCTCCGCCGGCCAGGACGAACAGGACCGGCGGATGGCGCTGCGGGTCTGGCGCAGCGACGACGTGGGACGCACCTGGTCCTACCTGTCCTCGTGCGCCGTCGCGAACGGCACGGGCGGCCTGTGGGAACCGGAGTTCTCGGTGGCCGAGGACGGCGCGCTGGTCTGCCACTACGCCGATGAGACGGACCCCGGACACAGCCAGAAACTCGTCGCGGCGCGCAGCTACGACGGAGTGCACTGGGAGGGACACCGCAACACCGTGGCGAGTGGCTGGTCGGCCGACCGTCCCGGTATGCCGGTGGTGCGGAAGCTGCCGAACGGCACGTACTTCATGAGCTACGAGATCTGCAACCCCGGCGGCCAGTACCAATGCGTGGTGCACTTCCGGACCTCCGCCGACGGCTGGGACTGGGGGGATCCCGCGTCGCTCGGGTTCCGCCCGGAGACCGTCGACGGCAAGTACTTCCGCGCCGCACCGACCATCGCCTGGGCGCCGGCCCCGGACGGCGCTCCGAACGGACGGCTGCTGCTGATCGGGCAACGGCTACTCAACCGCGACGGCACTCCGGCGGCGGACAGCGGCCGGACGATCCTCGTCAACACGGAGAACGGCAGCGGCCCGTGGTACGAGATCGAGTCACCGGTGGCGGTGCCGAACCCGGAAGTGAACTACTGCCAGAACTACAGCTCGCCGCTGCTTCCGTCGGCCGACGGCCGCCGGGTCCTCCAGATCGCCACCGACTTCGACGGCACGACGTGCCGGGCCTACTACGGGACCGGCGGCCTCACCGGCAGCAAAGACGCGGCCGGAATCGTCGACGGCGCGCTCTACCGACTGGTGAACGCCAACAGCGGGCACTGCCTCGACGTTGCCGGCGACTCCCGCTCCGCCGGCGGGAACGTCCAGCAGTGGACCTGCAACGGCATGAGCCCGCAGGACTGGAGACTGCGCGCCCGTGACGGCGGCCACTTCACGCTGACCGGCCGCAACAGCGGTCACTGCCTGGACGTGGAGAACGGCTCAGCGGTGCCGGGTACGAACGTCCGGCAGTGGTACTGCAACGGCTCCTCCGCGCAGGACTGGAGGCTGGAGAACGTGGGCCGGGGTTACTACCGGCTGATCGCCCGCTCCAGCGGCCAGTGCCTGGACGTGGCGGAGGGCTCGCGGGAACCTGGCGGCAACGTCCAGCAGTGGACGTGCAATGGTCTGCAGCCTCAGATCTGGAGACTGCAACGGGCCTGACCCGAGCCGTCCGGCCGCATGTGGCCGAGCCCGAGGAGCGCCTCCCCGGTCAGAGCCGGGGAGGCGCTTCCCTGTCCGCGCTCCTGTACCCCGCCGCCGCGGCGCTCGGTGCCGCCACCGACCCGATGCCCTCCTGGCTCGGGCCCACAGCATGATCGGCCCTTCACTCCCGCTTCCGTTCTCCTTCGACGTAGGGGCGCAGATTCCGGATGATCTCGGCCTCGTCCATGGCCGCGCGGACGTGGGTCGGGCGGGGCCCGTCGGGGTCGTAGGAGAGCACGGCTGGGCAGGTGGTGGCCCCGTCGACCTTGAAGCTGGTGATCAGTTCGGAGGTCTTCGCTTCGAGCAGCAGGTAGGTGGCGCGGGCTTGCATCAGCCATACCTGGTCATGGCCGCGGTAGTCGCATTGAGTGTCCGTGAGACCGGTTTCTTCCACGTACTCGCAAAGGATCAACTGAGCGGTGTGCGGCTTGTTGTCGGGCGGGGACCAGCGAGCGGGGAGGCTCTTGTGGTCCAGGTGAAAGCGGAGTTCCACTGTGTGCGGACCCGTCCCGGCGTAGGGCTTCGCGTCCTCGGTGTAGACCGTGGGGTACACGCCCTTCTTGGATGCGGCGGACGCAGGGCATGGGTTGGAGGGGTGGACGGGAGAGGTGGGCTCGAACGCCGTACCGTCCACGATCAGAACGACCATGGTCAGGGCAGGGACAATGATCAAGGGGGCGAGAACTGCCGGTCGTATTCTGAACATTGTCTGCCCTTTCCGCAGCTCTCCGACGACATGAGCCACCCGCCCCGCCGGCGCCGCTCTTTCGGCGTGAGGCCTCGTCAATCGCGAACCGCGTCACGACTTCCGGTGGCAGGCCGGGGTGCGCGAGTGCGCGCGGTGAAAGCGTACGGGGTGGCGCCATCGGCCGGCCGCTTCGCGGGCGACTGGATGACAGGGGCCTTGGCCATGTCGGCCGCAGTCCACCTCGATCAGGACTCCCCGGCAGGCCGTCCGCGTCCTCGAAAGCAGCCGTCTGGGAGGCTCCGCACGCTCCCGGTCCGGGCTGCCCGGTCAGCGGCGGAGGACTGCGGCGTCGGGCGGCTCGGGAGTCCTGTCCCCGGCCGGTGCGCGCCTGTGGGGTCCGGTCGGGGAAGATGGTCGAGTCCACTCTTTCCCGCCAGCGAGGAGAGTCCGCGCGGATGGCCGCTTCCGCTCCCGGTCCGAAACAGCCGACGATCGCCGACGTAGCTCGCGTCGCCGGGGTGTCACGAACGACCGTGTCCCACGCCCTCAACGGACTCGGCAAGGTCGACCCCCGGACCCGGGAACGCGTCAGGCAGGCCGCGACAGAGCTCGGGTACCGGCCCAATCTCCGGGCGCAGCGACTGCGCCGCGGACAGGCGAAGGCGATCGCGCTCGCGTCCTCGATGCCGTTCGCCGTGGCGGGCGGACCGTCCCGGCTCGGGTTCTACATGGAGGTGGCGGCCGCGGCCGCGGAGAGTGCCCTGTCGCACGGCTTCGCCCTCGTGCTCGTTCCGCCCGTGCAGTCGGGGTCGGCGCTGTACTCCGTGGACATCGACGGGGCCATCGTGGTCGAACCGGACGCGGCGGACGCGGCGGCGGCGCAGTTGCGCGAGCGCGGCCTGCCGTACGTGGCGCTCGGCAGGCCGATGTCGCCCGACGAGGACGTCCCGTACGTGGACCTGCGCGGCGGGCGGGTGGCGGAGCTGCTGCTGCGGCACCTGCACGAGCAGGGCGCGACTCGACCGGCGCTGATCGTGGGCTCCGGTTCGCGGCACTCGTCCGTCGACGCGCTCGCCGCCTATGAGCGCATGGCGCGGGAGCACGGCTGGACGCCGGTCGTGGCACGGGTCGCCGAGTCGGGTGGTGAGCAGGCGGGTTACGAGGCCTGCGCCGCGCTGCTCGCCGGGCATCCGGGCATCGACGCGGTGTGCGCGCTGGTCGACGCCTTCGCCGTGGGCGCGGTCCGGGCGATCCGCGACAGCGGGCGTTCCGTACCGGACGACGTCATGGTCGTCACCCGCTACGACGGCCTGCGCGCCCGCACCTGCGAACCGCCCCTGACCGCGGTCGACCTGCATCTGGAGCGGGCGGCGTCCGACGCGGTGGAGTTGCTGCTGGGGCGGCTGCGCGGGGACACCGCCACGCCGTCGGTGGCGGTGTCCCCGGAGCCGCGGGTGGTCGCCCGGGCCTCGTCGGTACGAGCTCCGCGGGCCTGACGCCTGCCCGGCGCCGTTCAGAATCCGAGCATCAGGACGATCCCGGAGACCAGGGCGAACACCAGCACGCACAGGCGCATCCTGCGGGCGTCCAGACGGTGGTGCACCAGACGGCTGAGCCACGCGCCCACCGCGACCGCCGGCAGCAGTGCGACCGCCCAGCCGAGCTCCGAGACCTCTGCCTTCCCGGCCGCGAACAGCAGCGCCAGGGAGGCGACCTCGCCGACGAGGAAGCAGGCGGCGACGGTGGAGCGCAGTTCGGCGGGCGTCCGGTGCTGGTACACCAGGGCGAGCGGTGGCCCGCCGACGCCGGTCGCCGTCTCCGTCAGCCCGGTCACCGCGCCCGCGCCGACGTAGGCGGCCCGGCCCGGTGTGAACACGGGCGCGGCCAGGCTCACGACGGCCGCGAGCACGGTCGCGACGCCCACGAACACGCCGAGGCTGCGCTCCGGGATCAGCCAGAGCAGTGCCAGCCCGGCCGGGGTGGCGGCGAGCCGGGCTCCGATGATCCAGCCCGCACCGCGCAGGTCGAGCGAGGTCCGTTCGCGCCAGGCGACGTACAGGTTGAGCGGGATCATCGACGCCAGGACGAAGACCGGGACCAGGCCCGGGGCGAGGATGCCGGCCACGGGCGCGACGATCAGTGCGAAACCGAGCCCGCTGCTGCCCTGGACGAACGCGGCGACGGCCACCGTCAGGGCCAGGACGATCAATGGCTGCCAGCTCACCGGATCACGTTCCGCTCGTGTGGCCGGCGTAGCGCCCGTGTCGCTGTGGAGGTGGGATGCACCCGGACGATGCCCGCCTCGGCGACGGCGGTGCGGGCCAGTTCCGTCGCGCGCCGCACCAGCGCCTCACCGTCCCAGTCGGTGGGCCGGCCGTGCCACATGCGTAGGCGGCCGGCGACGAAGACGGCGGTGATCTGGTCGCGGTTGCCGCGCCGGACGAGTTCCCACGGCAGGTCCCAGGAGAGCGCGAGCTCGGGCGTGTCGACGTCGACGAGGAGGAAGTCGGCGGCCCTGCCCGGTGCGACGGTACCGGTGCGGGTGCCGAGCCCGACGGCGTCCGCTCCCCCGCCTGTGGCGTGTTCCAGCCAGGTCCAGCCGGCGCCGCACGACGAGTCGCCGGTGACCAGGCCGTACGCCAGCCGCTGGGCGAACTCGGCGGCCTCCGTGAGACGGAAACCGTCGCCCCGGGTGCCGTCGGTACCGAGCCCGACGCGGATGCCGCGCTCGGTCATGTCGGTCGCGGGCGCGACCGCGTTGCCCTTCCACGCGCTGGCGACCGGGTTGTAGCTGACGGCGGCCCCGGTGTCGGCGAGGAGGGACAGCTCGCGTGGGGTGAGGAGCGTGGCGTGCGCGGCGAGCAGCTGAGGGCCGAGGGCGCCGACGCGGTGCAGGTGTTCGAGGGGCCGCAGCCCGTGGCGTACCAGGGAACGCTCCACGCCGGCCAGGTGTTCGTTGACGTGGATCTGCACGACCGCCCCGGCCTCGGCGGCCAGGCGGGCGGTGTCGTGCAGGGTTCGCTCGGTGGCCGCCTCGGGGATGGAGACGGCGAGGGAGGGGTGGACGAGCGGATCGCCGTCGTAGCGGGCGAGGTGTTTCTCGGCGTTCTCGAGTACGGTCCGGTGATCCGCTTCGTCTCCCCCGTCGGCGTCGTTGCAGACGAGACCGAGTACGCAGCGGATTCCCGCGTCCCGCGCGGCCGACGCGACCACGTCCACGTCGACGTCGGCGCGCGTTCCGGCGTCGGTGACGGTGGTGAACCCTCCGCGCAGGGCTTCGAGCGCCGCCAGTTTGGCCGCCGTGTAGGCCGATTCCTCGTCCAGCGCCCCTTCCAGCGGCACCCAGACCCGGCGGAAGATCTCCGAGGGTTCACCGAAGGCGAGCGCGGCGCCGAAGCTCTGGGTGAGGTGGTGGTGGGCGTCGACGAATCCCGGCATCAGCACATGACCGGGCAGCCGCACGGTCCGCGACTCCGGGTATCGGGCCTCGAGTTCGTCCACCGGTCCGAGGGCCTCGAAGAGTCCGCCGTCCACCAGTACGGCCCACCCGCCGACCGGGCCTTCGGGCAGCAGGACGGTGTCGGGCGCGAGCAGGAGCGGCCCGGGGGCGGCGAGTGCGGCGCGGTCGATTCGGTTCATCGGTCGCTTTCTGTACGAGTGGAGGTCAGCCGCGTGGCGATGCCCGGCCTGACGTGGTGGAAGAGGACGTTGAGGACGGCCGCGACGCAGGCGCCGACGGCGACGCCGCTTTCGAGGAGGATGCGGACGTTGGGCGGGAACCCGCCGTAGACGCCGGGCACCAGGATGGGCAGCAGCCCAAGGGCGAGCGCTACGGCGACGACGAAGGTGCTGGTGTGCCGGTCGAGGTCCGAGCGGCCGAGCATCTGAATGCCGAGCACGGTGATGACGGCGAAGACGACCATGGCGGTGCCGCCGACGACCGCGGAGGGAATCACACTGATCGCACGGGTGACGGGCGCCAGGAGTCCGATGACGACGAGTACGATCCCGGCCACCGCGGTGACGAATCGGCTGCGGACGCCGGTGACGCGCACGATGCCGATGTTCTCGCCGCTGGTGACCATGAGCGGCAGGCCGACGAAGCCGCCCATGAGCGAGGTGAGAGCGTCGCCCCGGACGGTCTTCGGCACGTCGGTGCGCTTGTCGATCTTCTTGCCGACGGCCTCGGCGTTGATGACGGTCTGGCCCGTGGCTTCGGCCATCGAGGCCAGGCTGTAGAGCATCAGGGGCAGCGCGGCGACGAGGTTGAACTGCGGCGTGCCGAAGGGCATCAGCTGCGGAAGGTTCACCAACTGTCCGTCGGCGAGACGGCCGGGGTCGATCGCGCCGGTCACCGCGGCGAGCGCGGTGCCGGCCAGCAGGCCGAGCATCACGGCCAGTTGGCGCAGAACGCCGGTGAAGAGCAGGTAGAAGGCGACGGTGAATCCGATCGTCGCCATGCCGAGACCGAGGTTGCCCGGATCCGCGAAGCCCGGCGAGCCGGGGGGCCCGGTGACGAGGACCGCGCCGACTTTCACCAGGTTGACGCCCACGATGACGATCATCGTGCCGATGACGAGGGCGGGGAAGAACCTGAGCAGCCGGGAGAACACCGGTAGCACGACGAAGCAGAACGCCGCCGTCAGGATCACGGCACCGCCGGCCGTGCGCAGGCCGTGCTGTTCGGCGATCGCGAGGAAGAGGATCAGCGGGGCCCCGCCCGGCAGCATCATGAACGGCAGTCGCGGCCCGAACTTCCAGGGGCCGAGCGACTGGATGAGCGAGCCGATGCCGGAGAGGACGAAGGCCGCCGACAGCAGGTCGACGGTGAGGCCGGGGTCGAGCCCGAGGGTGGCGCTCATCAGGAAGATCGCGGATATCGGCGTGGCGGCCATCACGAGGACGTGCTGGACACCGAAGAGCAGGATCCGCAGGAGAGGACGCGTCTCGTCCACGGGGTGGACGCGCGGCCGTTCGCCGTCTCCGGCTGTGGAGCCGGTGCTGCCGGTGTTTGTCTCCGCGGGGTGGTGAGGCTCGCCGGGGTGGGGCACGGTGGGAGGGTCGGCGGACCCGTGGGCCGGGCGCGCGGGCTCGGCGTGACCGGGCGACGCGGGTTGGTCGGTACCGCCGGCCTGCGGCGGCCGGCTCTGGTGGGCACTGGACACGATGGACTCCGTTCGGGCATACAGCACGCTCGGGGTGAAGCAGCGATCAGGCCCTGGACGGAGAGCCAAATCGATTTGGCCAAATCGATTTGGCCGTCAGTATGTGAGGCCACCGGCGCGGGCGTCAAGAGCGGAGCTCTCCGGCGAGGCGCGGGCGGCAGCGGGCTCCGCCTCGCGCCATCGCTCGTTGATCACCTGCCATTCGAGTGGTCGGGGCCGCCTGTGGTCGGCACAACGATGAGTTTCGGAAGCGTGCCGGGTCTATGGATGTGACGGTCGCCGAAGCGCACCCGGAGAGGACCGCCGGTCTGTACCCGCACAGCGATCAACCGGACTCGAGGAACACGACATGACCGCTACCTACACCTTCGACATCTTTTCCAGCCTCGACGGCTACGGAGCCGCCGGCGCCGACTGGACCGGCTACTGGGGCAAGCAAGGCCCCGAGTTGCTCGACCACCGCCTTGCCCTGTACGGCGCGGAGCAGCGGATGGTGTTCGGGGCCAACACGTACCGGGCGTTCGCGCGGATGATGGCCTCGAGCACCGAGGAGTCCGAAGTGCGTGACCCATGGGTGACTCGGATGAGGAGCCTGCCGGCGACGGTGGTGTCGACGACCCTGGAAGGCCCTCTCGACTGGCCGAACGCGACCGTCGTGAGCGGAAACGCCGTCGACGTCGTCGCCCGGCTCAAGGAGGAGTCCGAGGTGCCGTTGCGCTCGCACGGAAGCCTGTCGTTGAACCGGGCGCTGATGGCCGCCGGCCTGGTCGACCGTTTGCAGGTGACGCTCTTCCCGGTCATCACCGGCCGGACCGGGCTGGACCCGGTCTTCCGGGGTGCGGCCGACTTCGACCTGGAACTGGTCGAGAGTCGGACGCTCGACGGTCACATTCAGGAGCTCGTCTATCGACCCACCCTCCATTGACCGTTCCTGGGTCGGTCCCCGGTGTGTTCGGGCAGTGTGAGAGCCGTGTGGGCCGGGCGGCCTGTTTTCGGTGGCAGGGCGGTGAGACCGCGAAGTCTGCTGTTGCGCTTCTCCAGGGCTTCGGCGGTGGTGGGGAAGAGTGCCGCGTCGCCTGCACCGACCTGTGCCTGGTTCAGTTCGACGAATCCGCGGGTGTCGCGCTCGTAGGCGGCGAAGGCCGCGGTGTGGTCGCGATGGGCGGCCAGCGAGCCGGCGAGCATGTAGGCGCCGACGAGGGCGAGGCTGGACCCTTGCCCGGTCAGGAACGACGGGGCGTAGGCGGCGTCGCCGAGGAGCGCGACCCGGCCGCTGGACCAGCGCGGCAGGTGGACTTGGCTCACGGTGTCGAAGAACGGATCGTTCGCGTGGCGCATGGCGGCGACCATGGCCGGGATTTCCCAGCCGTCGTCCGCGAAGGTGGTGGCGACGAGTTCGCGTTGTGCCTCGGGGCCGCGGAGGACCTCGCCCGGTGGTTCGGGGTGAGCGAAGTTGAGGAACGCGTGCAGTTCGTCGCTGTCTCCGACCGCGTAGAGCGCCGCGGCCCGCCCGGGAGTGTTCCAGATGAGCACTTCGTGGGAGAGTTCGAAGGTGTTGGGCATGGTGAAGATGGAGAAGCAGTACCCCAGATAGCGGTGGAACTGCCGCTCGGGGCCGAACACGAGCTCCCGGGTACGCGAATGCAGCCCGTCCGCACCCAGGACCAGGTCGAAGGTGCGCCGGCCACCGCTGCGGAAGGTGACGTCGACTCCGTGCTCGTGTTCCGTGAGCGCGTCCATGGAGTCGTCGAACACGAACTCCACCTCGTCACGGACGGCTCCGTAAAGGACTTCCGCCAGATCACCTCGCGGCACCTCGACGTCCCGCCCCTCGACGCCGCCGACCACCGCCTGCGGATGAACCACCGCCGCCTCACTGCCATCGGCATTGAGGAAGGTCACCCGGCGCGAATCGATATGCGCTTGCTGGAGCTGCGGCAGGATTCCCATCCGGCGCGCCACCTCCACCGCGGTGCCACGCACGTCGATCGGGTACCCACCGCCTCGTAGTCCGGTGGACTTCTCCACCACCGTCACCGCGAATCCGTACCGGTGCAGCCAGAACGCCACGGCGGGACCCGCGATGCTCGCGCCGGAAATCAGGACCGTGCCCTTCGATGCACTTCTCATGCCCATTCGCCAACTCCCCATTCTTTTGTTCGGAATTCGGAAATCGTCAGAGGTTCATCGCACCGGGTCCCGCTCGAGGTCGGGCGACGGCGATGTGCGGCTGGGGCGGGTACTTCGCACGAGCATGACGACCAGTACGGCGGCTATCGCGAACGCGCCGGAAGCAATGGCGATGTAGCTGAACACGCCCGTGGCCGAATTCGTCGTCTCGCCGTCGACGACCACGGCGGTCGACTTGAGCACGGCCGCGCCCACGAAGTTCAGCACCACCGAACCGATCGAGACCATGACCATGACCAGGCTGGACACGATGCCCTGCCGTTCGGCGGACGCCAAGGCGCCCGCCATGTTGAAGCCGGACGTCCCGAGCGCTCCTACCGTGACACCCAGCAGGAAGGCGAAGCAGAGGGCGGCGGGAAGCTGGGAAGCGCCCAGGAACATCCCGATGGTCACCACCGTTCCGAGCATGACCGCCCCGGCCAACGTCGAGGCCGGTCCGAATCGTGCGGCGAACCATCCGGCCACCGGACCGCCGAGCATGACTCCGAGTCCCGGCGCCGCGAGCAGCAGTGCCACCGACCCCTGGTCTGCCAGTCCGTACCCGAGTTGCTGATCCGCCGAGACGTCACCGATGAGAGGGATGAGCTGGAGCATGCTCTGGTACGACCCGGCTCCGAGGAAGACGACGAGGAGCATGAGTACCAAGGGCCCGTCGAGGTTTCTGACGTCGATCAGCGGGTCGGGCTTTCGACTCGATACCAGGAACCACCTGGCCAGTGCCACGACGCCCCCGACGAGGAGAGCCAGCGGGCCGGCGGTGAGCCAGCCGAGGTCCGCGCCCAGACTGACGTAGCTGAGCACTCCGGCGAGACCTCCGCCGAGGAGGAGGGCGCCGCCGACGTCGATCCTGCCCGGTGCCTTGACCAGGGATTCGGGGATGACCTTGTGCACGCAGATCGCCATCGCGGCCGCGACGAAGGCCGACAGGACGAACAGGATCTGGAAGCCGAACTCCACGGCCAGTTTCTCGATGAGGAAGCGGGACGCGATGTTGAGCACCGCGGAGCTGGAGGTGACGATGCCCACGGTGATCATCGCGATGCGGGGTGCGCAGACACCTCGAACGATCGCGACGGAGAGGAACACGGCGGCCAGAGACGCGCCCTGAAGCATGCGACCTGGCACGAACACCCAGATGCTGGGGGCCACGGCACACAACAGGGCGCCCGCGCAGCTGAGTAGCAACGTCACCACGAGCACCCTGCGCTTGCCGTAGATGTCGGCACTCTTGCCGAGCAGGGGTGCCCACATCACTCCCGCCAGCATCGCGGTGGCGTTGAGCCACGCCGCCTGATCGGTGCCGAAGTGGTCGAGCATCTCCGGGAGGACGAGCAGCGGCGCGGTGATGGCCGAGTCGACCACGAAGTTCACCAAGGCCAGGACGGCCACCAGGCCGATGAGCCGCCCGTTCCATCTCGTGTGCGGTCCGGCGTCTGTGCTTCCGGTCCTGCTCTGCTGCATTGAGGTCTCCTTCACTACGGGGTACTACGGGCGCGCGACGGTGCCGGCAGGGTCTGACGCGGTCTCAGGTCTCCCGGTCGCGCAGCGCCGCGCGGGCCGGGAGGGTCACGGCGACGAGACCGAGGGCCACCGCGGTCGCGGCGAACGCGGCGTACAGCAGTGGGGGTACGTGCGGGAGCTCGCCCGTCAGGCCGCGCATCATCGGGGTCAGTGTGATCAGGGCGATGGCTGTGCCCAGGGCCACGCCCGCCGCCGATACCAGCAGGCTCTCCCAGCGGAGCATCCGCAGCACCTGGCGGCGCGTGGAGCCGACGAGGCGGAGCGTGGCCAGTTCGCGGCGGCGGTCCAGGACCGTCATCACCAGGGTGTTGACCGCGGCGACGGCGGCGAAGCCGCCCAGGACGGCGGCCATCACGTAGTTGGCCCAGGCGCCGAGTTCGCGGTCCACGTTCCGCTCGACGGCGTAGCCCGAGGCGTCGGTGACGTCGCCGAGTGCGGCGAGCGGCTTCGCGTCGCCGCCGCGTACCAGCAGGGTGCTGTCGAAGCCCGACGTGACGTGGCCGGCCAGGGAGGCGCGGTCCATGGTCACCGCCGCCAAGCCCAGTCCGCGGCCGTAGACCGCGACGACCTCCGGGCGGGCCTCGACGCCGTCCGGGAGGCGGAGCGGCAGCTCGTCACCGACCTTGACCTTCGCAGCGGTGGCGAGGGTCTTGTCGATGGCGATACGCCCCTCACCCACGCGGTCCAGGCTGCCGCCGCGTACGTCCAGGTCCTGCACCTCGGCGAGCTGGGCGCCGGAGCCCGAGATGCCCTGGGCCGCCCACCCCTGCAGCGACGTCTCGCCGCCGGAGTCGACGGGCACCAGGACCTGCGTGTCGAGCAGGCTCACGGCCGCGTCGACGCCGGGAACGCGGGCGGCCCGGTCGGCGGCGCCGGAGGGCAGGCCCGCCGGGTTGGTCACGACGTGGTCCGCCGTGATGCCGTCGCGGAGCTGTTGCGAGGCGACATGGCTCTCGCTCGTGTGCATGAAGACGAGCGTCGAGGCGAAGGCCATCGCCAGCACGATGGGGGTGATCGCGGAGGCCAACCGGCGTGCGTTGGTCCGGGAATTGGCGGCGGCCAGCGACGCCGAGGCGCCGCCGCCGCGCAGCAGCAGGCCGAAGAGCGCCGCGCACAGCCGGGCCACCAGCGGGCCGAGCAGGCCGACGGCGAGCATGAAGAGCATGACGACGCCGAGGGAGGCGTTGGCCGCGTCGGCACCGGCGGCGGAGGCGGCGACGCCGGCGAGGACCGTGCCGCCGACGAGGGCGCCCACCCCGAGGACGGTACGGACGATGCCCGGCCGCAGCCGCTCCACCGAGGCCTCGGCCAGCGCCTGCCCCGGCTTGATCTTCGCGGGCCTGCGGCCGGCCATCCAGCCGGCGCCGAGCGCCGTGAGGAGTCCGGTCCCGACGGCGATGAGCGGCGGGATCCACGAGACGTGCAGCTCGACCGCCTCCGGGACGGCGCCGCGGTCCTTCAACTGCCCGAACCACCAGCTCGCCAGCGCGATCCCCGGCAGGCAGCCGATCAGCCCGGCGACGGGCGCGACGAGCAGCGCTTCCGCGGCGACCGCGCGGCGGATCTGCCGCGGGGTGGCGCCGACGGCGCGCAGCAGCGCGAACTCGCGCATGCGCTGGCCGACGGACAGGGCCACCGTGCCGGCCGCGGTGAAGACGGCGACCAGGGTGGCGATCCCGCCGAAGGAGCCGCCGAGTGCGGTGAGTGTCTCCTTGGCGTACGCCAGGCCCCGCTCCTCGACTTCGCCGCGGTCGTCGCCGGTGAGCACCTGCGCGCCGGAGCCGGCGAGGGACTTCTCGACCGCGGCGGCGAGGGCGTCGGTGTCGGTGCCGTCCGCGGCCAGTACGGCGATGGCGTCGGCCTTGCCGGGGTGCCCGGCCAGTGTGGCCGCCTCGGCGTCGGAGAACCATGCCGTGGCCTTGCCGCCGGCCGCCGCGTCCGCCGCCGGGATGTCACCGGTCCCGGCCCTGGCCAGTCCGGACACGCGGAAGTCCGTGCGGCCGGCGGCCGTTTCGAGCGTGACGGTGTCGCCGACGCCGGCCTTCGCCGCACGGGCCGCGGCGGCGTCGAGCACGACCTCGCCCGCACGCGGCGCGGCACCGGCGGACAGTGCGGTGCCGGTGAAGGCGTGCGAGCCCCAGCCGTGGCCGGTGAGCGCTCCGTCTCCCTGCCGCACCGGGAACGTGAAGTCCGGCACCGCGGCCGCGACGCCCGGCGCCCGGGCGGCCTTCGCCGCGAGCCCCGCGTCCACGCGGGCGGTGTCCGGCAGCGGATACGCGGTTTCCTCGGGACCGTCGATGGTGTCGGAGACGAGTCGTGCGGACTGGTCGGCCGCCGCGACGACCGGCGCCTTCGCGTACCGCTCCGCCGGCACCGAGGCGCGGATGCCTGACTCCAGCAGGATGCCGCAGGCCGCGACGATCAGCGCGGACATCATCAGCGCGACGAACGTGCCCGCGAACGAGGCGGGTTTGAAGCGTACGGCCGCGCGGGCGAGGCCGTTCGGGGCGAAGCTCCTCATGCCGCGGCCCCTGCCATCGCGCCCGTACGGCCGGCCAGCATCGTCATCCGCGCCGCGATCTGCTCCGCCGATCCGCGCTCCAGGCCGCCGGCGAAGGTGCCGTCGGCGAGGAACAGCACACGGTCGGCCCAGGCGGCCGCGGCCGGGTCGTGGGTGACCATGACGACGGTGGCGCCGAGGGTGTCCACCGCGTGCCGGAGCAGGCCGAGGACCTCGGTGGCGGTGCCGGTGTCGAGGGCGCCGGTGGGCTCGTCCGCGAAGACCACGTCGGGGCTGGTGACCAGGGCGCGGGCGACGGCCACGCGCTGCTGCTGGCCGCCGGACAGCTCGCCGGGCCGGCGCCGCGCCTTGTCGGCGAGCCCGACCCGCGCGAGCATCGCGGCCGCACGGCGGCGGTCCTGGCGCTGCCCGGCGAGACGCATGGGCAGCAGCACGTTCTGCTCCACGGTCAGTGACGGCAGCAGGTTGAACGCCTGGAAGACGAAGCCGAGTCGGCTGCGGCGGAGCTCGGTGAGCTTGTCCTCGCTCATACCGGTGATCTCCGTACCGCCGAGGCGCACGGATCCCTCCGACGGCCGGTCGAGGCCGGCGGCGCACTGCAGGAACGTGGACTTGCCGGACCCGGACGGGCCCATGACCGCGGTGAACGTGCCGCGCGGGAGGGCGAGGTCGACGCCCGCGAGGGCGTGCACGGCGCCCGCGCCGCGGCCGTACCGCCGTCGCACACCGCGCAGTTCGACGGCGAGGCCGGGTGTCGCGGCCGGGGCCTCCGGTCGGTCGTCCGTCTGCTGCCGCCTGTTGCTGCGTAGCCTCATGTTCCGCCCTCTCGCGATCTTCTCGTTCCGACGACGGGAAGTGTGCGAGGACGGCTGTGCGCCGGGCGTCATACTCGGGAGCCAAAGCGGAGGTGATACCGCGGTAGGGGGTGGAGGAGGGCAGGGACCTGCCTTCCGCCCGGGGGCTGCCGCCGGTCCGGCGTGCGCGGGGCTTCGCCTGGCCGGTGGGTCACGCCGGGCGGGGGCGTGAGGAGGCGGCGCGCGGCCTCGGCCGCGGGGCCGTCCTACTCGCCCGGGGCCACCAGCCCCGATTCGTACGCGAAGACCACCGCCTGGGCGCGGTCGCGCAGGTCGAGCTTGGTGAGGACGCGGCTCACGTGCGTCTTCACGGTCTGCTCGGCCAGCACCAGATCCTGCGCGATCTCCGTGTTGGACCGGCCGCGGGCCACCAGCGTGAGGACCTCGGTCTCGCGTTCTGTCAGGGCCTTGAGCCGCAGCGCGGGCTTGCCCCGGGCGGCGGGACGTTGCCGGGCGAAGTCCGCGATGAGGCGGCGCGTCACGGAGGGGGCGAGCAGCGCGTCGCCCGAGGCCACGACGCGTACCGCCGCGATGAGGTCGGCCGGCGGCGCGTCCTTCAGCAGGAAGCCGCTCGCGCCCGCCCGCAGCGCCTCGTAGACGTAGTCGTCGACGTCGAACGTGGTGAGCATCAGGACGCGCGGCCGGTGGGTGACGCCGGGCGGGGGCGTGAGGAGGCGGCGCGCGGCCTCGAGGCCGTCCATCTCGGGCATGCGGACGTCCATCAGCACGACGTCGGGGTGGGTGCGCCGGCTCAGCTCGACGCCCTGCGCACCGTCGGGTGCCTCGCCCACCACGTCGATGTCGCTCTGGGCGGCCAGCAGCGCGGCGAAACCGGCCCGCACCATGGCCTGGTCGTCGACGACGATGACGCGCGTTGTCACGTGATGTCCTTTTCGATCAGGGGTAGTTGGGCGGCGACCCGGAAGCCGCCGTCCGGCAGTGGTCCCGCGTCGAGGGTGCCGCCGGCGATCCGCACCCGTTCGCGCATGCCGACGAGTCCGTGCCCGGTGCCGCCCTCTTCGAGCGGCGCGGCGGGCGGTTCGGGCGGCGGCCCGTTGACGACGAGGACGGTGAGTCGCGCGCCGTCCTGCGAACCGGGCTCCGACACCGACACCGACACCCGCGTCGGAGCGCCCGGCGCGTGCCGGACAACGTTGGCGAGGGCTTCCTGGACGATGCGGTACGCGGAGAGGCCCACCGCCTCGGGCACGTCGGCGTCGCAAGGGGTGAACTCCACCGGTACGCCCGCTCTCACCGTCGCCTCCACCATCTGCCCGATCCGCGTCAGGCCCGGCTGGGGAGCGAGCTCGCCGTGCGCCTCCTCGTTCCGCAGTACGCCGAGGAGCCGTCGCATCTCGCCGAGCGACTCGCGCGCGGTCGCCGCGATGGACGTGAACTCCTCCTGTACGTCCGGTGGCAGCCCGTCGATGCGGTACGCCGCGGTGTCCGCCTGCACCGTGATGACGGACATGTGGTGGGCCACCACGTCGTGCAGCTCGCGCGCGATGCGGGCGCGTTCCTCCAGCAGCGTCCGCCGGCCGCGCTCGGCCTCGCTGATCGTCTCCTGCTCGGCCAGCCTGCGCTGCACCTCGTACCGCTCGCGGAGCGCGCCGGCGAGGACGAGTGCGACGCCGCTGAGGATGGTGAGCAGTGCGCTCCCGGCCGTCGTGTCGTGGGGCGCGGCGAATCCCAGGCCGACGTTCGCGGCCGCCGTCGCCAGCCACACCAGCAGCAGCGTCCGGCGCCGCTCGCGCAGCCCGAGGGCGAGGCAGAGGCCGATGTACCCGACGATCTCCATGGGCGGGAACGGCCACACCTGCCGCTCTCCGAGGTCGACGGTGAGCAGGGCGAGGGCCCCGGCCACGTCCGCGACGAAGATCACGTACCAGGCCTGCAGCGGGCGGACGACCGCGAGCAGCAGCGGTGCCGACTGCGCGATGGCCAGCCCGCTCGCGATGCCGCCGTGCAACCCGTAGTCGACGCTGAGCACTTGGATGGTGGTGGGCAGCAGGGCGACGCACAGCACGAACGCCACGCCCCACGGCAGCAGCCGCACCCACCGCCGCGAAGCCCCCGCGAGCAGTGCGCGGGGGCGTTCCTCCTCCACTGAGGTCATGGGCCCCAGCTTAGGTGCGGCGGGACGGCGTCAGGAGACACACAGCTGTCGGGCGGGCTCGGCGGATCCTCAGATGTCGGCACGCAGCGGTTCCCCCACTTCGTGCATGTGCCGCAGGGCCTGACGGTAGGAGTCGATGAGACCGGTCTCCGCGTAGGGGATGCCGAGGTCGCGGCAGTGGGCCTTCACCATGGACTGGGCGAGCCTCAAGTGGGGGCGGGGCATGCTGGGGAACAGGTGGTGCTCGATCTGGTGGTTGAGGCCGCCGAGGAACCAGTCGGTGAGGACGGTGCCCCTGATGTTGCGGGACGTGAGGACCTGGCGTCGCAGGTGTCCCCACTTTTCGCCGTCGGGGTCGGGCATGTCCATCCCCTTGTGGTTGGGCGCGAAGGCCATGCCCAGGTGCAGCCCGAACAGGGCTTGGTGGAGCGCGGCGAAGACGAGGGCGTGCGCGAGCGGCATGGTCGTCAGGAGCAGGGTGACGTATCCGGCGATGTGGGCGACGAGGAGCGCGCCCTCGACCAGGCGCTCGCGGCCGGTCTGGCGGCGCAGGTCCTGGAATCCGTAGACCTTGAGGGCCAGGCCTTCGAGGAGGGTGAGGGGGAAGAAGAGCCATGCCTGGTGGCGGGTGAGCCGGCCGCGGAAGCCGGTGCGCGCGGCGGCCTGCTCGCTGGTGAAGACGAGGACGTCGGCGGCGACGTCGGGGTCCTTGTCGATGTGGTTGGGGTTGGCGTGATGGCGGTTGTGCTTGTCGTTCCACCACGCGTAGCTCATGCCGAGCAGCAGGTTGCCGTGGATGAGTCCGATGCGGCGGTTCGTGGTGCGGTTGCCGCTGATCTGCGCATGGCCCGCGTCGTGGCCGATGAACGCCGTGCGGGCGCTCAGGACGGCGAGGACGGGAGCGAGAGCGAGTACCCACCACGAAGCGCCGATGAGTGCCATGCCGGTGACGACGGCGGCCAGGCCGAGCGCGTTGGTCACTATGGTGCGTGCGTACCAGCCGGGGCGCCGTTCGAGCAGCTGCTGTCCCTTGACAGCGCGCAGCAGGGGTGTGAACTCGCTGCCCGGGTCCGGCGGGGACTGACTCGCGGTGGCCTTCTCGGGGTGCGGCGGAGCGGTTTCGCCGGCCAAGGACATGGGTGTACTCCGGTGTTCGGTGGGTGGTGGGTGGTGCGAATGGGGCGGGTGGTTCGTCGGCCCGGCCGGGAAGGACGTACGGGTCCGGCATGTCGGCGGGTCATGGAGCCGTCACCGGCCACGGTGGTACGGCGGTGCCCGTACGTCACTCACGCGGCGAGCGCGAAGTAGGCGAAGCCCGCCGCGAGCACGCCCGCGGCCGCGCGGCGGGGCCTGCCGGTGCGGTCCCACGGGGTCTCCAGGGGCCGGGCGAACTTCGCGATCGCCACGAGCAGTCCCGCGAAGAGCGGCATCCAGGCCGCCCGCGCGAGGATCCATCCGGCCGTGTCCGGCGCGGTGGTCAGGCCGGGGATCTCGCCGAAGTGCGCGGCGGGGACCGCGGCGGCGAGCATGGCCGTCTGGTGCCAGCACAGGATCGTCATCGCGGACAGGTTGATGATCACGACCGGGGCCCACAGGGCGGGGCGCCGGAGCAGCCGGGCCAGCCGGTCGCGCAGCAGGATCGCCGCACCGGACTGGGCGGCG
Organism: Streptomyces sp. BB1-1-1; assembly: GCF_031597775.1. Classification (NCBI taxonomy): domain Bacteria; kingdom Bacillati; phylum Actinomycetota; class Actinomycetes; order Kitasatosporales; family Streptomycetaceae; genus Streptomyces; species Streptomyces sp. BB1-1-1. The sequence goes on from NZ_CP134203.1 coordinate 396,591, forward strand.
GCGAGCGCGAGGACCAGCAGGGACGGCGGGTGGGAGTTGGTGCGGGACGCGCCGGGCACGCCCACCATCGACGCCGGGTAGTGGAAGGCGAGCAGCAGGGTGGCGAACAGGGCCGCGCCGCCCGCGAACAGCAGCCACGCCTCGCGGCGGCCCAGCCGCTTGTCCGCCCAGGACACGCCCAACTGGTAGGCGAACATCCAGCCCGGAAGGAGATTGAGCAGACTCAGCCAGGTCGGCATCGCGTCCGCGTACGGCCCGTAACGCAGGAAGTCGACCACCGCGACCGAGCCGAGCAGTGGGGCCGCGGACCAGAAGCCGAGGCGCCGCGAGGCGCGGAGGCAGTACGGCGTGAGGGCCGTGATCACGGCGTAGACGCCGACGAACCACAGGGGCTGGACGACCAGTGTCGACGCGGTGTGCAGGGTGGCGGTCGGAACGCCGAGGCCGTAATGGAGGGTGGGGAGCAGCAGCGCCCATACGGCGGTGACACCGAGGACCGGGCGCCCCAGCCGAATGAGCCGGCCGGTGATCCACTCGCGGGCCGAGCCCTTGCGGCGCCGGTAGGAGAGGTACGAGGAGTAGCCGCCGACCAGGAAGAAGATGCCCAGCATCTGGAGGATCCAGCCGGCCGGGGCCAGCGCGCCGAAGGTGGTCAGCGGGCTGGCGTTGTGCAGGCCGCCGCCGGCGTCGAGGGTGAAGCCGCCGAGCAGCCAGTGGCCGGTCGGGACGGCCAGCAGCGCCAGTGCGCGCAGGCCGTCGATGGCGCGGTCGCGGTGGGCGGGGGTCCGGCCGTCGATCCCGGCAGTGAGCTTCGCGAGCCTCGTGCGGGTCTTCATCACAGGTCTCCCCCGGCGATCGCCGCGAACGCGGTCAGGGTGGAGGTGCCGGTGGTGAAGTACTCGTCGTGCGCGGGGACGTCGTCGGCGGGCAGGACGGTCGCGCCGAAGCCGGGCGAGGTGGGGTCCGCGCCGTGGCCCAGGCCCAGGACCTCGACGTTGGGGACGCGGTCGATCCAGTCGTCCGGGGACTTGGCGGCCCAGACGTGGGCGTCGGTGTCGAGGGCGGTGACGTCGTCGGCGCGCATGCCGGGCGAGCCCATGACGACGATGTCGCTCGCGTCGGTGTAGGGGGCGGCGAGGCCGCAGACCACCGAGCCGTAGCTGTGGCAGAAGAGGGCGGGGTCGGGGAGGCCGGCCGCGTCCAGGCCGTCGGTGAAACGGGTGAGGCGCTCGGCGCCGGTCTCGGCGAGCCGGCCCGTCGCCAGGTCGGGGCCGATGCCGGAGGGGGTGGTGTAGCCGGCCCAGGCGATGACGGCCGTGTCGTCGCTCGCCTCCGCCCGGAGGTCGGCGGCCCACTGTGCCGTACGGTCGAACGTCGAGATGTCGATGTCCGAGCCGGGGACGATCACCGAGACGTGGGTGGCGTTCTCCAGGTCGCCCACGACCTGCGCGATCAGGCCGCGGCCGCGTGGGTCGTACGCGAGGACCTGGTCGCCCGCGGGGGCGTTGGCCTCGTAGCGGAGGTTCACGGGGGCGCCGTCGAGGTTGCCCACGACGGTGGGGTGGTCCTGGACGAGTCGCTGCTGTTGAGCGTCGGTCAGGTCGCCGAAGAAGGCCGCCACCTCGGCGGGGGTGGCCGTGGTGGGGTCCGGTAGCTCCTGTCCCAGGGAGTCGTCCGCCAGCCAGGCGGCGGTGCCGGGGAGCGGCCCGCTGGGCGCGCTCACGCTGCCCGCCGAGGCCCAGCCCGCCGTGCTGCCGACCAGCAGTGCGGTCAGTACGGCAGTGGTCAGGGTCTTCCTGAAGCGGCACATCCGTCCGTCTCCCTCTGTCTCGTCCGTGGTGACGGGGAGGAAGGTAGGAAGGCGGTTGGAGGCCGGGCGTCACGCTGGGGAGCCAAGTGGGGAGTGATACCTCGGTAGGGGGTGGGCTACCTGCCGCCCCCCCCATCCGTTCCCGTCGGGTCGGCGTCAGAGGGCTCGGACGGTCACTCCTGGGCGGCGGGCCCCAGAAGTTCGGCCAGTACCGCGTCCGGTCCGCGGCCCGCGCTCTGCAGCAGCACGGTCTCGTACCGCTCGTCGCCGAGCAGCGAGCGGACGGTGCTCTCGTAGTGGACGCGCACAGGGCCCAGCTCCGGTGTTCCGCGTTGGGGGTGGCCGACCGAACTCCACAGGGTCTCGCCGATCGCGTAGGCCGCCGCTGCGGGCTCGGCGGCGCCCTCGGCGGCGAGTGCCGCCGCCAGCACGTCCAGGCCGAGCGCCAGGCCGAAGCCGTCACCGATATGGCGCTTGCCCTCCAGCATCGACCGGGCGTGCGTGACCGCGTGCGTGGCACGGTCCTCGAACAGTGCGATGAGGGCCAGCTGGTAGTCGGTGTAGGAGCGGGTCCACCACTCCCCGAGCGCGGCGCACTCCGCGCGCAGGGACTCGGCCTCCTCTCGCGCCCGGTCCAGGAAGCCCTGGCCGGTGAGTGCGAAGACGCGGACGAGGCGGCACATCACCGTTCCCGGCGCCGTGACTCCCGCCGCCTGCGCCAGTGCCAGGTCGGCCGCGTGGCCGGCGGCCATGGGGCGCCCGGTGAGGAGGTGTGCCAGGCCCATCAGGTACGCCGACCGAAGCCGGCCGTCCGCGTCCTCCGCCGCTCGGCCGCACGCGTCGGCCAGGTGGCGCGCGCTTTGGACGTCACCTCGCAGGACATGGGTGACGCCGAGTGCCCACAGAGCCCTGACCCGCGCCGGATTCGGCGCACCGGGCAGGGAGAGGGCGTCCTCCAGGTAGTCGGCGGCCTCCGGCAGGTGTCCGCAGCAACTCCAGAGGAAGCCGAGGAGCCCGCTCAGTTCGACCGCGGCGCCGGAGCGGGTGGTCAGGAAGTGGTCGAGCGCGGCGCACAGATCGGCATGGGTGGCTTCCGTCCACCGGTACCAGCGCATCTGGTCGGGCCCCAGCCAACCGGCGTCGGCCTCGCGCGCCCGGTCCAGGAAGAACCGGGCGTGCCGCTCCGAGACCACGTGCGTCTCGTTCAGCTCGTCGAGCCACATCCGGCCGTACTCGCGGACGGTGTCGAGCATGCGGCAGCGCTCGCCCCGACGGGTCAGGACGGACTTGCGCTCCAGGCCACGGAGGGCCGACGTCAGGAGCGGCGGGGTGAGCGGGCCGCCGCCGCAGACGGCGAGCACGGTGTCCGCGTCGACGGGGCCTCGGAAGACCGACAGCCGTGCCCAGAGAAGGCGCTCCGGCGGAGTGCACAGCTCGTGGCTCCAGCCGACGGTGGTCCGCACCGCACGGTGACGGGGCGGACCGGTGCTTCTGTCCGCGGCGATGTCCAGGTGCGAGAGGAGCGCCTCCTCGACCGCGCCGATGCCGCGGTCGACGAGTTGGCCCGCCACCAGCTCGACCGCCAGCGGAATGCCTTGCAGCCACCGGCACAGGCGGGCGGCGGCGACCAGGTCCTCGGCGCCGTCCAGGGGCACGTCGAGAGCGGCCGCTCGGTGGCGCAGCAGTCGCACCGCGTCCGTGTCGGCCGGCAACGGTTCGACCTCGACGACCCGTTCACCGCCGAGACCGAGCGGCTCCCGGCTGGTCGCCAGCACCGTCAGCCCGGGGCTCGCGTCGAGCAGGCGGCGGACCAGGTCGCGGCAGCTGCTCGTGACGTGCTCGCAGGAGTCCAGGACGAGCAGCGGGGCCTGGTCCGTGAGCCAGGCCCCCAGCGCGTCGACCGGGTCGATCGCCGTGTGGTCGGAGAAGTCGAGCGCGTCGGCGACCGTGGCGGTGAGGAGCCGGTCGTCGGGCAGGGGCCAGAGGTCGGCCCACGCGACCGCTCGCCCGCCGCCGCCCACCCGGTCCGCGGCGTGCAGGGCGAGCCTGCTCTTGCCGACCCCGCCCACTCCCGTCAGGGTCACGAGGCGACACTCACGCAGGGCCTCGTCCAGGCGGGCCAGCTCGCTCGCGCGGCCGACGAAGCCGGTCGGTGTCTCGGGGAGGTTGCTCAGCACTCGCCCAGTCTCACGCGTCGGCACCTACCGTGTGAGTCCTTCGTCCGGTAGGGACGCACCCTCTGGGACCCCCGCCCCCGCGCTCCCGCGGCGGGTCCGGTCCGGCCACGGGCCCCTCCGCGCGGGGCGTACGGCGCATACGGCCGAGGGAGCGGTGGGATACACGCGTCCGCGGGGCGCCGGCCGTCGAGCACGCCCGACAACGACGGGCCGCGGGACATCACCCGACAGAGGTACGGACCAAGGCGACGTCATCGGTGGACCGAGGCGTCATCCACCAGCACCGGCACTCCCGCCTCCAGCGGGAACGGACGTACGCATTTGCGAAGTGGGGGTGATCCCTGATCTCCTGAGCGGCGACGTGGGACTGACTGTCATGTCGCTGTGCGCGTCGCGAACAGGTGCCGGTATGTTCCGTATACGCCAGTTCTGCTGTACAGCAGTCCAGCACCCCCCGACCGGCGACAGGACCCATGACAGACCGTGCTCATACCGAGGCAGCCGACGACGAGCAGCCTCCGGCGCAGGACGACCGCGCCTTCTTCGGGCAGCCGAAGGGCCTGCTCACCCTGTCCGCCCTGGAGGTCTGGGAGCGCTTCTCGTTCCTGGGCATGCAGGCGATCCTGGTCCTGTACTTCGCCGACTCGGTGGCGAACGAGGGCCTGGGCATGGACGCCGGCACCGCCGCGTCCGTGTCGGCCGCCTACGGCACCCTCGTCTACCTGGTCTCCGTCGGAGGCGGCTGGCTCGCCGACCGCATCCTCGGCTCCTACCGGGCGGTCCTGTGGGGAGGCGTCCTCATCGCCCTGGGCCACTACTCCATGGCCGTGCCCACCGCCGCCATGACCTGGGTCGGCCTGGGCCTGATCAGCGCCGGTACCGGCCTGCTCAAACCGAACGTGGCCGCCATGGTCGGCAAGCTCTACCGCACCGACGACGACCGCCGTGACGCCGGCTTCGCCCTGTACTACATGGGCATCAACATCGGCGCCTTCGCCGGTCCGCTGATCACCGGCTGGCTCGGCGAACACCAGGGCTGGCACTGGGGCTTCTCGGCCGCCGCGTTCGGGATGACACTGGGGCTGATCCAGTACATCGCCGGGCGCCGCCACCTCGCCGGCCGCAAGCACGCCGCCGAGTTCGCACTGGCCCCGGCCGCCATGCGCCGTGCCGTGTGGCTGATGGTCGCCGGGGGCCTGGCCTTCGCCGTGCTGTGCGGCGTGCTCGCGGGCGCCGGCTGGCTCACCATGGACCGGTTCGTCGACGTCCTCACGGTCATCTCGGTGATCGCACCGGTCGTCTACTTCTGGATCATGTTCACCAGTCCCCGGGTCACCGCGGAGGAACGCGGGCGGCTGCGTCCCTACATCGTCCTCTTCCTCGCCTCGGTGGTCTTCAACTTCATCCTCTTCCAGGCCTACTCGACGATGATGCTGCTCGCGTCGACGAACGCCGACACCACGATCCTCGGCTTCGATTTCCCGTCCAGCTGGTACGCCTCCGCGCTCGGCGCCTTCGAGGTGGCGCTGGCCCCCGTGGTCGCGGCCGTCTGGGTACGGATGGGCCGCCGCCAGCCGCACGCCTCGAACAAGATCGCGCTCGGAGTCATCCTCGGCGGCCTGTCGTTCCTGCTCATGGTGGTGCCCACCTCCGGGCACGACGGCACCGACTACCGGATGGCCGCCTGGTGGATCGTCGGCTCCTACCTGCTGCTCGGTCTCGGCGACGTGCTCCTGGAGACGTCGGGTCTCTCGGCCAGCAGCAAGCTGGCGCCGAAGGCGTTCTCCAGCCAGACCATGGCCCTGTGGTTCCTCTCCCTGGCCCTCGCCAACGGCATCCAGGCCCAGGTGGTGAAGATCTACGACGACGTCTCGCACCCCGCGTACTTCGGCGTCAACGGCGCCATCGCCGTCGTCCTCGGCCTGGTCGTCGTAGCCCTCGCGCCGTGGCTGCGACGCACGATGCACCCCGTTCACTGACCACCCGGCCCGCCGGAAGGTACCGCCCCATGCACATCCGCACGGACTTCCCGTACGAGACGACCCACGACGACATCCGCATCCCCCTGCCGGACGGCACCCGGCTCTACGCGCGGATCTGGCGGCCGGTCACCGACGAGCCGGTGCCAGCGCTGCTGGAGTACCTGCCGTACCGCCTCAGCGACTGGACCGCGCCCCGCGACAGCCAGCGCCACCCCTGGTACGCGGGGCACGGCTACGCCTCCGTCCGCGTCGACGTGCGCGGGCACGGCAACAGCGACGGCCTGCCGGGCGACGAGTACGACGCCACCGAGCTGGCCGACGGAGTCGCGGTCGTCGAGTGGCTGGCCGCGCAGCCCTGGTGCAACGGCAGCGTGGGCATGTTCGGCATCTCCTGGGGCGGCTTCAACTCGCTGCAGATCGCCGCGCTCGCCCCCGAACCGCTGAAGGCCGTCGTCACCGTCTGCTCCGCCGACGACCGGTACGACAACGACGTGCACTACATGGGCGGCTCGGTGCTCGGCGTCGACATGCACGCCTGGGCCTCCACCATGCTGGCGTTCGTCTGCCGCCCCCCGGACCCGGAGTACGCCGGTCAGGAGTGGCGGGAGATGTGGCTGCGACGGCTGGAGGCCGTCGACCCGTTCATCCACACCTGGCTCGCCCACCAGCTGCGCGACGACTACTGGAAGCACGGCAGCGTCTGCGAGGACTACTCCGCGATCGACGCCGCCGTCCTCGCCGTGGGCGGCTGGCACGACCCGTACCGGGACACCGTGCTCCGGCTCGTGGAGCACCTGCCGAACGAACGGGTGCGGGGGCTGATCGGGCCCTGGTCCCACCAGTACCCGGACCGCGGGCTGCCGCCGGGGCCGCCGATCGGCTTCCTCCAGGAGACGCTGCGCTGGTGGGACCGGCACCTGAAGGGGGTGGACAACGGCGTCATGGACGAACCGCTGCTCCGCTCCTGGATCAGCGAGTCGCACCGGCCGGCCACCGTCTACCCCGAACTGCCGGGCCGCTGGGTCGGCGACCCGGCCTGGCCGTCCCCGTACACCACCCCCACGCCGCACGCCCTCGGGGGCGACCCGGTCGTCGTACGCTCCCCGCAGCACACCGGTGTCGACGCCGGACGGTTCTTCCCCTTCGGCAACGACGCCGACCTGCCGCCCGACCAGCGCGAGGAGGACGCCCGCTCGGCGTGCTTCGAGTTCCCCGTCGCCGACGGCCCCATCGAGATCCTCGGGCGTCCCGAGGTGACCCTGCGCCTTCGGATGGACGTACCGTACGGGCAGGCGGTCGCCCGGCTCTGCGACGTGGCGCCGGACGGATCGTCGACCTTGGTGACCCGCGGCGCCCTCAACCTGGCCGCGCGCCAGGGCCGGGACCGCAACGTTCCCTGGCAGCCCGGCACCACGGAGACGGTCACCTTCCAGCTCAACGGCATCGGCCACACCTTCCCGGCCGGCCACCGCATCCGGCTTGCCGTCTCCTCCGCCTACTGGCCGTGGATCTGGCCGCAGGCGGGTTCCGACGGCTTCGTCCTGGAACCGGCCGGCTCGGCACTCGCGCTGCCGGTGCGCGACGCCGGGGAACACCCCGAGGACACCGGCATCCGCTTCGAGCCGCCCGAGCAGTCCGAGCCGCTGCGCGTCGCGGTGCCGGCGGCACAGGAGGAGGAGCGCCCGGAGCGACTCGTGGTGCGCGACGTGGCCAAGGGCGAGTGGCGGCTGGAGGTGGATCCGCGCTACGGCGGGACCCGTGTGTACCCGGACGGCCTGGAGTTCACCGAGGACGCGCTGGAGACCTACACCATCAGGGAGGACGATCCGCTTTCGGCGCGGGCCAGGTCCGACTGGACCGTCCGGCTGCGCCGGCCGGAACGTGCGTGGGACGTGCGGGTCGAGACCCGGTCGGAGATCACCTGCGACGCCGATGACTTCGTCACCTCCAACGAGGTGGTGTGCCGCGACGGCGAGGACATCGTCTTCCGGCGCACCTGGGAGAAGCGCATTCCCCGGGTCGCGCGCTGACCCGTCCGGAACGCCTTCGCCGCCGACGTCAGGATCGGCAGCCGATGTCCGACGCACACTGGAGGGAACCGACGTGGTCGGCCGGGTGGAACTGCGGCAGGTGGACGAGGTGGGCCTCGAGGAACTCCTCGCCGTGGCCGTCGAGGACGCGGAGCCCGAGGAGGTCATGCCTCCTGTGGCCGGTCCACCCGGGTGGACGCCGATACGGCAGGAAGCGTTCCGGGCGTGGCACCGCGCTCGGCGTCCCGGGCTGGCCGGTCCGCTCCGGGAATCCACCTTCGTGATCGTCCACGAGGGGAGGACGGTGGGGTCGGCCCGGCTGGCTGTCCGGGGCAGCCGGGAAGTCCTGGAGACGGGCATGTGGCTCGCCCGTTCCCGACGCGGCCGCGGGATAGGCGGCGCCGCACTCCGCTTGCTCCTCGGCGAAGCCGCCGAGGCCGGCGCGCGGTCCGTGGTCGCGGACACCACCGTGCACAACGCGGCCGCACTCGCGGCGTTGCGCGGCAACGGCGCGACGCTCATCCCGAGTGAGGACACCGCCGATGTCCACGCCGAGTTGAGGCCGGAGCGGAGCTGAGGCCGCGGCGGTCAGTCGGTGGTCGTCCGGGATGAGCCGCGGGCGGGGCGGTGCCGGCCGATGATCCCCTCGACGATTGCCATCAGTCGCTCCCCCGCCTGATCGATGCTGCCGTTCTGTGTGCTGACCTGCGCGCCTTCGAGTACGAAGGTGATCTCGGCCGCGGTCTGCTCGGGGTCGGGCAGCCCGGCCGCGGCGCACAGGGCGACGAGTCTCCGGGTCTGACGTGCCTTGTGCTCCTCGATCACCTGCCGTGCGGGGTGGGAGCGGTCGGGCAGTTCGGCGATGGAGTTGATGAACGGGCAGCCCCGGTGCGAGATCGCCGGCAGTCCCTCGGCGATGAAGCGGGCCAGGGCCAGGATCTGATCCGCGGGCCGGCCGGGGTGTTCGGCCTCGGCCCGGTCGAAGGCCGCCTGGTAGTCGGCGGCGACGATCCGCAACCACTCGGCGACCAGCGCGTCCTTGGTTTCGAAGTGCCGGTAGATCGCCATCTTGGTGGTCTCGGCCCGCTCGGCGATCGCCTGGACGCCCACCCGCCGGATCCCCTCGCTCCGGAAGAGCTCCTCCGCCGCGTCGAGGATGCGCTCCCGAGGCGGCAGTTTCGCCACCCTGCTCGGCCTTCTGCCGGTCGATGCCATGACCACTCCGTGACGTCCCGTCGGTTGCGGGCTCTCCATCACTGCTACGGTACCAGTCCGTTCCATGCGATACCGTTGGGTATCATTAGGTACCCAACGGTACCGTCCCACCTTCCACCGGGAGTGACAGTGAGAGTTGCCGAGTACGTGGATTTCGACGCGGTCGGGCTCGCGGAGCTCGTGACCAAAGGCGAGGTGACCCCTGCCGAACTGACGGCAGCCGCGCTCGATGCGGCGGAGGCGGTCAACGGCCGGATCAACGCCGTCGTGGAGACCTGGCCGGCCGACAGCGAACCCCACTCGGGCGGTTCGCCGCTGGCCGGGGTGCCATTCCTGATCAAGGACATCGGAGTTTCCATGGCCGGGAGGCGAATGGAGCTGGGCAGCCGTCTCGCGGCCGGCAACGTCGCCCGCACCGACTCCGCCCTGATGCTGCGCTTCCGTCAGGCCGGCCTCGTGACGTTCGGGCGTACCGCGACTCCGGAGTTGGCCTACAGCATCACGACGGAACCCGAGCTGTACGGTCCGACCCGCAATCCGTGGGACCCGCAGCGGAGCGCGGGCGGATCCAGCGGGGGCGCGGGCGCGGCCGTCGCTGCCGGGGTGGTCCCGGTCGCACACGCCACCGACGCGGCCGGCTCGCTCCGCATACCCGCCGCCCACAACGGCCTCTTCGGCCTGAAGCCCACCCGGGGCCGGGTCTCGATGGGCCCCGACGCCGACGAGGTCTTCAGCGGCCTCGCCGTGCACGGCAGCGTCAGCCGCACCGTTCGCGACAGTGCGGTACTGCTCGACCAGATCCGCGGCCCCGAACCGGGTGATCCCTACTTCGCCCAGCAGCCGTCCCGGCCCTACGCGGAGGAAGTCACCCGCCACCCGGGCTCGCTGCGGATCGGTGTCCTCGCCCAGGCGTGGGGTGGACGCCGCACCACCACGCCAGTGGCCGACGCTCTCGCTCGCACCGTACGTCTGCTGGAATCCCTCGGCCACCGAGTGGAAGAGGTCGAGGTCGGCCTCGGGGCGGACTGGGAGGAGTTCGTCCTGGCCAACGCCCGTCTGTTGGCCACGAACCTCGCGGCCTCGGTCGACGAGCTGGCTGCCGCCTTCGGCCGGCCCGTCGACTCCTCGACCCTCGAGCCGGTGACCCTGGCCGGCTACCACTACGGGCAGCGGGTCAGCGGCGCCCAGTTCGTCACCGCTCTCACGATGCGGAACCGGGTCGCCCGAAGCCTGGCACGGTACTTCGCCACGCACGACATGCTCCTCACCCCGACCTTGCCGGAGCTTCCCATGCCCCTGGGCACCTGCGCCGAGGGCGCGGAGGCCCTGGACGGCCTCGGCTGGATCAACCGCGTCAACGACCTCTCGCCGTTCACCATGCCGTTCAATGTGGCGGGCACGCCCGCCATGTCCGTGCCGGTGACGGCCGACGCCGGGACCGGACTCCCGATCGGTATGCAGTTCGCCGCCGGTCACGGGCTCGAAGGCCGCCTCTTCCGCCTCGCCGGACAACTCGAACGCGCGGACCCGTGGTCGGGCCGGACCCCCACCGTGTGGGCGGGGAACCACACGGGCCGCTGAGGAGCGCTTCCGGAGAGCAGCCTCCATGGACAGTCGCCAACCCGCTGTGATGTGATCCCTTCGGCGGAACGGCCCTCCTTGGCGTGGTCACCGGGCGACCCCCATCCACACCGCGCGAGGACGGCCGACCCCCACGTGATGTCCTCCGCCGCTCGCTCCGCCCATGGGCTCCGCATCGCCACGGCGAGCGTCCGGGTCCGTCCCCCCAGGCTCGAAAGTTCCGTACACATGCAGAAGACCAAGGCCGCACTCTGGGAATTCCTCCAGGGGCTCGGCAAGACGTTCATGCTGCCGGTGGCCCTGCTCGCGTTCTGCGGCATCATGCTGGGCGTCGGCTCCTCGCTCTCCAGCGAGGCCGTCACTGACAACGTTGCCTTTCTGAAGGGCGAGGGCTGGCACCTCGTCTTCACGTGGATGGCGAACACGGGGCTCGTCGCCTTCACGTTCCTGCCCGTCCTCTTCGCGATGGCGATCCCGCTCGGGCTCGCTCGTGAGGACAAGGGGGTGGCCGCCTTCTCGGGTTTCGTCGGCTTCGCCGCCATGAACCTCGCGGTGAACTTCTACCTCACCGCCAAGGGCGTCGACTTCGAGGACGAGGAGGCGATCAAGCACTACGGCACAGCCGACGTGCTCGGTGTGCAGTCCATCGACACGGGCCTCCTCGGCGCCGTGGCCGTTGGCATCGTTGTCAGCCTTCTCCACCGGCGCTTTCGTACCCAGCGGATGCCCGACGCGCTGGCCTTCTTCGGCGGGCTGCGCTTCGTCCCCATCATCTCGGCCCTGGTCCTCAGCGTGCTCGGTCTGCTCATCCCGCTGGTCTGGCCGACCTTCAACGGCTGGATCACCGCCGTGGGCCGGGGCATCGGACACACCGGCGTGTTCGGGCCGTTCTTCTTCGGCATGGGAGAGGTGCTGCTGCGGCCCATCGGGTTGCACCACATCCTCGTGGCGATGTTCCGCTTCACGGACGTCGGCGGTTCGGGCACCGTGTGCGGCGACCAGGTCTCCGGCGCCCTGAACATGTTCTACGCCCAACTGGACTGCGCTGCCGCCCCGAATACCGCGGTCACCGATGCCACGCACTTCCTCTCCCAGGGCAAGATGGCGTCCTACCTGGGCGGCCTCCCGGGCGCCGCGCTCGCGATGTACCACTGCGCGAACCGGCGGATGCGCCCTGAGATCAAGGCGCTGCTGGTGTCCGGCGTCGTGGCCTGCGTGGTGGGCGGCATCACGGAGCCGCTGGAGTTCCTGTTCCTCTTCGTCGCCCCGTGGCTCTACGTCATCCACGCGGTTCTCGTCGGACTCGGCTTCCTCACGGCGGCCGTGCTCGGCGTCTTCATCGGGAACACCGACGGCAATGTCATCGACTGGCTCGTCTTCGGAGTGCTCCAGGGCTCGTCGACCAAGTGGTACCTGGTGCCGGTGATCGCGGCGGTGTGGTTCACCGTGTACTACTTCCTGTTCCGCTGGGCGATCACCCGCTTCGACCTCAAGACCCCTGGCCGCGACGAGGTCCCGGCACCGGACGAGGGGGAGCAGGCCGAGCAGGCCGAGGAGGAGGACGCCGTCCCGGACGAGGCGGCGGAGCCCCGGCGTGAGCTGGTCGCGGGGAAGTACGACGCCGTCGCCATCCTGGACGCGATCGGCGGTGCCGACAACATCCGGTCCCTGGACAACTGCATCACGCGTCTGCGCATGACGGTCCAGGACGCCGAACAGGTCGACGAGGCACGGCTGAAGAAGCTGGGGGCCGTGGGGGTCATCAAGCTCGACGGCCACAACGTGCAGGTCGTCATCGGCCCGCAGGTCCAGTCGGTGAAGGACGCCATCGCCACGATGATCCCGGTGGGCTGACCATGACGCGCTACGACTTCGACACCCCGGTGGACCGGCACGGCACCTGGTGCACGCAGTGGGACTACGTCCAGGACCGATTCGGCGTGCCGGATCTGCTGCCGTTCACGATCTCCGACATGGACTTCGAGACCGCTCCGGAGATCGTGGCGGCGCTCCGCGAGCGCCTGGAGCACGGGGTCCTCGGCTACTCGCGCTGGCGCCAGGACGACTTCCTCTCCGCCATCGTCCACTGGTACGCGTCGCGGCACGCCACGGACGTGGATCCCGAGTCGGTCGTCTACGCGCCGTCCGTCGTCTACCAGGTCTCGCAGTTGCTGCGCCTGTGGTCGCGACCCGGCGACGGCGTCGTCGCCCACACGCCCATGTACGACGCGTTCCCCAAGACGGTGGCGGCCAACGGACGCCGGCTCCTGGGGTGCCCGCTTCACGACTGGGCGGAGTTCGAGCGGCTCCTGGCACTCCCCGACACGGCCGTGCTGCTGCTGTGCTCGCCGCACAATCCCACGGGCAGGGTGTGGTCCGCGCACGAGCTGGACCGGATGGCCCGGCTGTGCGCACGCTACGACGTGGCGGTGATCAGCGACGAGATCCACTCGGACCTGGCGTACGCCCCGCACGTCCACCGTCCCTGGGCCCGGCACGGCGGCGACGGTCGCTGGGCCGTGCTGACCTCGGCTTCCAAGTCGTTCAACATCCCTGCTCTGACGGGCAGTTACGGGATCGTCAGCGATCCGTCGACGCGTGCTGCCTACCTGCGGCAGCTCAAGGACGCGGACGGTCTCTCCTCCCCCGCGGTGCTGTCGCTGGTCGGCCACATCGCCGCGTACCGGAAGGGAGCACCCTGGCTGGACGCCCTGCGCGGGTACCTCGCGGGCAATCTCGCGATGGTCGCCGACCGTCTCCACGAGGAGTTTCCGCAGCTCGGCTGGGAACCCCCGCAGGCGGGTTACCTGGCCTGGATCGACCTGCGGCCCCTCGGCGTCGACGACGACGCGCTCCAGCGCGAACTCGTGGAGGTGGAGAAGGTGGCCATCATGCCGGGTGCCACCTACGGCTCCCCGGGACGGGTACGGCTCAACGCCGGGTGCCCTCGGTCCAAGGCGGAGGCGGGTGTCGAGGCCCTGGTTCACGCGCTGCGCCGGCTTCGGCGAGCGGAGGGCGCGAGGGCTGCCGGTGCAGCCGTCGACCAGGCTGCCCGCCCCTCCCGCCGACCCGACGCGTAACGTCCGGCCGCATGGAACCACTGCCTCACCCACAGACACCGCCCGGCGCCGCCCGACGCCGCGCCCGTGACCTCGGCATCGTCATCGGCCCCTCCGCGACCGGGCCTTTCAACGCCATCACCGACGTGCCGGGGGTCCGCGTCGGGCACACCACCGTTCGCCGCCCGCCGGACGTGCACAGCGGAGTCACAGCCGTCGTGCCCGACCTCGTCGGCCCGCACACGCCCGTGCCGGCCGGCGTGTTCACCGGCAACGGCTACGGGAAACTCATCGGCACCACCCAGCTCTCCGAACTCGGCACGCTGGAGACCCCGATCCTGCTCACCTCCACCCTGTCGGCCTTCCGCGTCGCCGACGCCCTCGTCGGCTGGATGCTCCAGCGGCCCGGATGCGAGGGGGTGCAGAGCCTCAACCCGGTGGTCGGCGAGTGCAACGACGGCCTCCTGTCCGACATCCGCGCCCGGCCCGTCCACGAGGAGCACGTCCGGGCGGCCCTCGACACGGCGTCCGGCGGGCCGGTGGCCGAGGGCTGCGTCGGCGCGGGGACCGGCACCGTCGCACTGGGTTTCAAGGCCGGTGTCGGGACCGCCTCGCGCACCCCGGACCTGACCTGCGGAGGTTTCACGGTCGGCGTCCTGGTGCAGGCGAACTTCGGCGGCACGCTGCGGGTGCTCGGCCGCACCCTCACCCCGCGGTCCGTCGGCGTCGGCGCCGAGGCTCCGGTCCCGGCCGCGGACACCGGCTCGTGCATGATCCTGGTGGCCACGGACGCCCCGCTCGACGCCCGGCAGCTCACCCGCGTCGCACGGCGCGCGGTGTTCGCCCTGGCCCGCACGGGCGCGGCCTACAGCCACGGCAGCGGCGACTACGCCATCGCCTTCGGTACGCGACCGGACGATGCCCCTGTGGCGGACGCCGGACTCGGCCCGCTGTTCGAAGCGGTCCTCGACGCGGTCGAGGAAGCGGTGCTCAACTCCTTGCTCGCGGCTACCACGACCACCGGTTTCGGCGGTCGGACGGTACCCGCGCTCCCGGCGGACCTCCTGCTCGCCGCCGAGTAGTCCGTGGCCGCGACGCGAGCCCGCAGCGCGTCCTCCCCACCGCGTCGAATCCGAGCGGTGTCACGGGATGTGAATCATCCACATGATATGCACCATGCACCATGCGCAAGGAGGGTGGCGTCACCCCCGCGCACCGCGCCGGGCGCCCCGGAAACGCCGCCGCGCCACACCCTTGACACGGTCACGCCGAGCGCTTGTATGGTCTAGTCCAACAGAACTCGCCGCTCCGTTTGCGGAGTTGACCCCTGCCAGGGCTCGAACTCCCTCGCCACGGCGGTGAGTGCGCGCCACCTTCCGCCTCTTGGCCCCACCCACGAGCGGCCGGGCTCGGCGTGCGCGGTCACCCCCACACATGACTGCGCGTGCCGTGGAACGGCCTGATGTGAAGGAGTTCCGCATGCACACCAACCGGAAGACCGCTGCGCTGATCGGCGCGGCCCTCGCCCCTGTCATCGCCGTCAGCCTCCCCGCCTCCTCGGCGAGCGCGCACGGCTACATCTCCGATCCGCCCAGCCGCCAGGCCCAATGCGCCGCGGGTACGGTGTCCTGCGGGGACATCAAGTACGAGCCGCAGAGCGTCGAAGGCCCCAAGGGCCTGACCAGCTGCAGCGGCGGCAACGGTCGCTTCGCGGAGCTGGACGACGACAGCAAGGGCTGGGCCGTCACACCGGTGCCGAAGAACGCGACGTTCTCGTGGAAACTCACCGCGCAGCACGCCACCAGCACGTGGGAGTACTACGCCGGCGGCCGGCGCATCGCGCTGTTCGACGACGGCGGCGCCAAGCCGGGCGCAGTGGTGAACCACCAGGTCGACTTCGGCGGACTCACGGGACAGCAGAAGGTGCTCGCCGTGTGGAACGTCGCCGACACCGACAACGCGTTCTACGCCTGCATCGACGTCAACGTCGGCGGCTGACGGATCGACCAACCCCGCACAGGTCCAGAGTCGGATCGACAACTACCAGCGCTTCGCGCAGCTCCTCGACGTCGAGCCCGGGAGCAACCTCAGCTGCTAGGCGGCCGGTACGGGGCTCGCGAAAGCACGTTCACCCAGCGCCGACGTTCACCTAGCCGACGAGGGCCTGCGTGATCTGCCGAGTGGTCTGGGCGGCGACCCTGGGGTCGACGGCGGCGTAGGAGGCGTACGCGTTCAGGCCCGTGGCCAGGGCCCACCCCCGGCCACGGGTCCACGTGGCGTCGTCCACGCCGAGCGCGGCGCGGAAGACGGCTCGCGGCGCCTCGGACATCAGGGTGAAGGCGATGGTCAGGTCGCGGGCCGGGTCGCCGATGCCGAACTCGCCGAAGTCGATGACCGCGCTGAGGCGGCCGTCGACGGTCAGCAGGTTGCCCGTGTGGAAGTCGCCGTGGAAGCAGACCGGAGGGCGGTCCCAGCCGGGGGCGCCGAGCGCCGCGTCCCACAGCTCGGTCATGGCCGCCCTGTCGAACACGCCGCCGACCTCCGCGATGGCGGCGCGCGTGGCCTCGTCCCGAGCAGCGAGCGGCCGGACGGTGAGGTCCTCGCCGACGCCAAGGTCCGGGGCCTCCCCGGGCGTGAACCGTTGGAGTGCGGTCAGGAACTCGGCCAGTTCGCCGGCGGCCTCGGACGACTCGGCGAGGGTCTCGACCGTGGCCACCTCGCCGTCGAGCCAGCGGGAGACCGCCCACGGCCACGGATAACCGAGATCGGGTTCTCCCACCGCCACCGGGACCGGGACGGCCAGCGGCAGGTGGGGGGCGAGCCGGGGCAGCCATTGGAGTTCCTTCCTGGCCTGTCCGATGGCGCCGGCATGGCGCGGCAGCCGGACGGTCAGCTCCTCGCCCAGTCGGTGGATCACATGGTCCGAGCCGGCTTGTTCGAGCGGCCGCAGGGGCAGCTCCGCCCACTGCGGGAACTGCCTCTCGACCAGCCGTCCGACCAGTGAGGTGTCGATCGAGGGGCTGTCCGGAGTCCGCTCGGTCGTCAAGGACAGCTCCTGGGGTCGGGGCGTTGTGCGCGGCGGGCGGTCGAGGCCATCACAGTGCCTCGTGCGCTCGCCTGTCGACCGCTTTTCCGCTCCGGCCGCCGATCTGCCGCTTCCCTACCACCGAGCCGGCGCTCGGCCGTCGACGTACGTCGCCACCACCTCGATGTCTCCGATGCGCGAGGGGTCGACGCGCCGGGGGTCGTCGCCGAGCACGACGAGGTCGGCACGCTTGCCCGGGGTGAGGCTGCCCAGGTCGTCCTCCCAGTGGCAGGCGAAGGCACCGGCGACCGTGTAGGCGCGCAGGGCCTCCTCTACGGTGATGCCCTCGTCGGGGCCGATCGTCCGGCCCGAGCCGGAGGAGCGCTCGACCATGAACTGGACGGCCCGCAGCGGGGACCCGTCCGTGACGGGACGGTCGGAGCTGCCCACCAGGGTGATGCCGTGATCCAGGAACGCCCTGCCCCGGTAGAGCCACGCCGCCCGGTCCTCGCCCGTGATCGCCGCGTAGTCGTCGCCGAAGTAGCGCAGGAAGTTGGGCTGTACGACCGCGCTGACGCCGAGCCGTGCGAAGCGCGGGAGCTGGTCGGGGCGGATCAGGCCGGCGTGCTCGACGCGGTGCCGGGCGCCGGGGCGCGGCCGGAGTCGCTGGGCCCGCTCCAGGGCGTCCAGGGCGACGTCGGCCGCGCGGTCGCCGATCGCGTGGACGGCGAGCTGCCACCCGGCGAGGTGGCCGTCCACGATCGTGTCCGCGAGCACGTCCGGGTCGTCCTGCAACTGGCCTGCGTGGTCCAGTCCTTCGTACGGACTGCTGAGCGCGGCGGTGCGGGCCATCATGCCGCCGTCGGTGAAGACCTTCAGCGCGCCCACGGACAGCCGGTCGTCGCCGAACCCGGTGCGCAGACCGAGGTCGAGGGCTCTGGGAATGCCGTCGGCTTCGTGGGCGGCGACGGTGTGCAGCCGGTCCGCGGACACCATGAGCTGCACGCGCAGCGGCAACAGACCGTTTTCGCGGGCGAGTTGGTACGCACCCAGCTCGACTGGGCTGTGGCCCAGGAGGGTGCTGCCGATACCGGCTTCGGCGCAGGCGGTGACCCCCTCGTCCAGGCAGGTGCGGGTGGCCCGTCCGATCGCCTGGGCCAACTCCTCCTGGGAGTACGGCAGGCGCAGCGCGCGGGCCGCACCCATGGCGCCCTCGGCGAGGAAGCCGTTGTCGTGCGGGAGGTCGGCGGGGAGCAGGTCGAGGACGGCGGAGTTGACTACGCAGCCGTGCCCGGAGTCGTGCGTCACGTAGAGCTTGTGGCCGTGGCTGACCTTGTCCAGTTCGGCGGCGGTCAGGTGGCGGCCCAGGGCCCGCTGGTCGTAGCCGGCGATGCTCACCCAGGCGCCGGGCGAGCCCTTCTGGACGACGGCCTGTTCCACGACGGCGAGCACGTCGTCGATCCGCGTGCGACCCGCGATGCTCGGGGTGGTCTGCTTGAGCCCGGTCCAGGCCAGGTGGACATGGGCATCGATGAATCCGGGCAGCACGGTGGCGCCTTGGAGGTCGACCACCTCACGCGCTGGCAGGGAGGTCACCGCCTCGTCCAGTCCGACGATCCGGCCCCGCCAGACGCCCAGGTCGTGGGCGACGGGGCGGTCGGGGTCCATGGTGAGGAAGCGGGCGTTCGTCAGTCTGGTGCAGAGCATCGGGCGTCAGGCGTCCATGGCCTCGACGAGGGAACGGGGGCGCAGGTCCTTCCAGTTGGCCTCGACGAACTCCAGGCAGGCGGCCCGGCCGTTCTCCTCGAAGGCGATCGTCCACCCTCCGGGCACCTCGGCGAAGGACGGCCAGAGCGAGTACTGGCCCTCGTCGTTCACGAGGACGAGGAAACGGCCGTCGGCGTCGTCGAAGGGATTGGTGCTCATCTGCGGTGCCTCCCGAACAATTAGGTTAGGCTCGCCTAATGGGAAATGAGCTTAGCCTTCTCACTTTCCGCTCCACAAGGAGACGTCGATGAGGTCGCTGGGGGAAGACGTAGACACCTTCGCCGCGTTCGGACTGTCCGGCAGGCCCGGCTCCGAGGCGTTCTGGGCGAGTGCGAGGACACCCGCGTCGGTGGCCGACGGCGACGGTTGGGTGACCCTGTTCCTGCGGCGCGGGACCGAAGCGGCGAGCATCGAGTTCGAGAGCTGGTCGGAGCCGGTACCCCTGCGCCGGTGGGGCGACACCGACTGCTGGTACGCCGAGGTGCGGATGCCCGCGCGACTGCGGGTGACGTACCGGTTCCTCGCCGAAGACACGGCGTACGCCGACCCGTTCAACCCGGTCGGTGCGGGCGGTGACCGGTCCATCGCCGCGACCCCGGACGCACCGGCCCAGCCGCACTGGCCGACGGTGGCCGCCGCCGACGTCCTGCCCCTCCCCCGCACCCGGCTGCGCTGGGCCGGGGGACGGCTCGGCGGACGGCGTACCGTGCGCGTCCACCCGGCGGGCGGCGGTGGGCCCGTGGTCCTGCTGCTCGACGGGGACGACTGGCTGTACCTGCACCCCGCGACGACCGCGTTCGACTCGGCCGTCGCCTGTGGCGAGCTGCCGCCGGTCACACTCGTCTTCCTTCCGGTCAGGGACAGGACGGGCGAGTTCGGGTGCCGGCCCGAACTGTGGGAGGCGGTCCGGGACGAACTGCTGCCGCTGGTCGCCGAGTCCGGCGTGCCCGCCGACCGTGACCGGCTGGTGGTCGCGGGGCAGAGCCTCGGCGGGCTGAGCGCGCTGTACGCGGCGCTGGAGTTCCCGGACCTGGTGTCCCGCGTCGCCTGCCAGTCGGCGTCGTTGTGGTGGACACCCGACGCACAGGATCTGGCGGACCCGTTGAGCGGTCCGGTCGGCGGTGCCGTCGCCGCGCGCCTGCGGACGCGTCCCGACCTGTCCGGTCTGCGGATCGCGTTCGACGTGGGGGAGCACGAGACGCGGATGCTCCCCCACTGCGCCCTGGTGGAGACGCTGACCGAACAGGCCGGCGCCACCGTGCGGGTCTCTCGGTCGGCGTCGGACCACGACCGGGCGGGCTGGCGGCACGCCCTGCTCCGGGATGTCGCCTGGGCCCTCGCTTAGGGGGTGCCCCGGATCACCGGGCCACGGCCTTGCAGTAGTCCTCGTCGGTGGCGAGCAGGTTGCGATGCGTGTCCTCGGCGGTGATGACGCCGTCGTCCAGGACGAGGACGCGGTCGGCGGCGTCCAGGAGGGCGGGGCTGCTGGTGATCACGACGGTGGTGCGGCCCCGGCGCAGCTTCGCGACGTTGCGCGCGATGAGCTGCTCCGTGACCGCGTCGACGGCCGTCGTCGGGTCGCGCAGCACGAGGACGTCGGTGTCGGCGGCGAGGGCGCGGGCCAGGGACAGCCGTTGGCGCTGCCCGCCGGAGAGGTTCGCGCCGCGGTCGCGGACGGGATGGTCGAGCCCTTCGCGGTGCAGGGCGACGACGTCGGTCAGCATGGACGCCTCGACGGCCTCGGGGACCGTCCGGCTGGTGCCCGAGGGGTCGATGTTGGTGCGGAGGGTGCCCGCGAAGATCTCCCCGTCGTACGGGTTCACCAGCATGTGCTCACGGACCGCCTCGGTCGACAGGTCCGCGAGGTCCCGGCCGCCGACCCGCACCGCTCCCTCGTACGCGTCGGGCGGCACGTTCAGGGCCAGGATCGACGCGAGGTCGGCCGCCGCGCGCGGCTGGTAGGCGGCGACGGCCACGAACTCGCCGGCGGCCACCTGGAACCTCACCTTGCGCAGGGATCCGTGGCGCACGCAGTCGACCTCCAGGTCCCGGCCCGCGGCCGGGCGCTCCGGGCCCGGGGTCGTCACCGGGGGCGCGGTCAGGACCAGCGCCATCCGCTCGGCCGACGCGCGCGCGATCATCACGTACTTCGGCATCTCCGAGAACAGTTTGAGCGGTTCCATGATGAACTGCGCGAGTCCCACCGCCATGACGAGTTCGCCGATGTTGATCCGGCCCTCGAACGCCAGCCAGCCCGCCGTCAGCGTCACGGCGGTGGCGAGGACCGCGTTGAGGGCCAGTGCGGTGCCCGCGTAGACACCGTTCACCCTGGCGACGGTGACCGACTGCTGCTTCGCCTCCGTGCTGACCTTCCGGTAGGACCGGAACGCCGCGTTGTTGCCGCCGAAGCCGTGCAGCGGGCGCAGGCCGATGATGAGGTCGGCGACCTTCGCGCCGGCCCGTGCCACCCGGGCCTGCTGTTCGCGGGTGCTGGAACCGATCCTTCTGGACATCACGCTCAGGATCGACAGGATCGCGACGGTGCCCACGATCACCAGCAGCCCGAGCCGGAGGTCGGCCAGGCCCAGCGCGACCGCCGCGATCACCACGGCGACCAGTGAGCTGATCAGCAGCGGCACCACCTCGATGATGTCGGCGGTCTGGTCGGCGTCCTCCGTGGCGATGGTCAGCACCTCGCCCGACTTGAGGTCGACGTCCCTGGCCACCGGCTGGAGTCCGCAGGCCGCGACCCGTACCCGCCAGCGGTGCGCCTCGGTCGTGTTGGCCTTCTGCAGGATGCGCATCCCGAACCGCCACGACAGCGACACGGTGGTGATGATCACGGCCAGCGCGGCGATCGAGACGCCGAGCGAGCCGGGGCTCCGGTCCCGCATCGTGTGTTCGACGATCAGGCCGAGGGCGATCGGGAAGGCGGTCTCACCGGCCTGGTACAGGCCCATGAGGACGGTGCCCCCGGCCATGGCGCCGATGTTGCGGCGCAGCGCGGTGCGCAGGATGTCGGACCCCGGGCGGGGCCGCTGGGTGTCAGGAGTTGTCATCGAGGTGGCGGGCAATCGCTTCCGGGGTTCGCAGGGTGAACAGATCACGGATGGTGATCACAGGACCGTACTCCCGGCGGAGCAGCCCGGTCAGCCGCACCGCCAGCATGGAGTGCCCTCCGAGGGAGACGAAGTCGCTGACCGCGCTCACCTCGTCGTCGTCCAGGTCCAGTGCCTCGGCGAAGAACTCGCACACCGTGAGCTCGGTTTCGGTCTCCGCACTCCGCTCGCCCGCCGTGGTCAGCGCGCCCAGCGGCTTGGCCTCCGGCAACGCCTTGGCGTCGGCCTTCCCGTTCACCGTCAGCGGGATGCCGTCGACCTGGGCGTAGTGCGTCGGGCGCAGGAAGTCCGGCAGTCCGGCGCCCACTTCGGCGGCGACCTCGGCAAGGTCGGACCCGTCCAGCACGAGGTAGGCGGCCAGCCGGTACGCACCGTCGACCTGCGGATCGGGCTGGGCGACCGCGGCGACGAACCGCACCGCCGGGTGCGCCGCGAAAGCGGCCTCGACCTCGCCCGGTTCGACCCGGTGCCCCCGGATCTTGACCTGCTGGTCGGTGCGGCCCAGGTACATCAGGTTGCCGTCGGGTCGTCGGACGACGAGGTCCCCGGTGCGG
Source organism: Streptomyces sp. BB1-1-1 (assembly GCF_031597775.1). Taxonomy (NCBI): domain Bacteria; kingdom Bacillati; phylum Actinomycetota; class Actinomycetes; order Kitasatosporales; family Streptomycetaceae; genus Streptomyces; species Streptomyces sp. BB1-1-1. Next base: position 418,910 of record NZ_CP134203.1, read on the forward strand.
TACATGCGCTCGCCGGGCGCGCCGAACGGGCACGCGACGAAGCGGTGCGCGGTCTGGGCGGGCTGCCCGAGATAGCCCCGGGCGATGCCGATGCCGGACACGTACAGCTCTCCGGGAACGCCGTCCGGCAGCGGCCGCAGCCACGGGTCCAGGACGTACACGTCCGTGTTGTCGATCGCCACTCCCACCACCGGGTCCTGGCACTCGAAGGTGCCGACTCCGAGGGTGTTGATGGTGTACTCGGTGGGCCCGTACAGGTTGTAGCCGACGGTTCCCTCGGTCTCGGCGAGCCGCTGCCACAGCGCCGGGGTGACGGCCTCGCCGCCCAGCAGCACCAGCGCCGGCCGGCGTGCCGGGTCGTCGAGCAGGCCCTCGGCCACCAGTTGTTGCGCGTAGGTCGGGGTCACGTTGATCACGTCGATCCCGTGTTCGAGGCAGTATTCGACCAGCCTGGGCGCGTCACGGCGCAGTTCCTCGTCGCAGATGTGCACCTCGTGGCCGTCGGCGAGCCACAGCAGTTCCTCCCAGGACATGTCGAACGCGAACGACACGGTGTGCGCGATCCGGAAGACCCGGTGCCCGTGCGCCGACAGCACCGGCTCGAAGATCCGGCGCTGGTGGTTGACGAGCATGTTGGTGAGTCCGGCGTACTCCGTGACCACGCCCTTGGGCCTCCCGGTCGACCCGGAGGTGTAGATCGTGTACGCGGGGTGCCGCAGCCGGTTCGGGTCGTCCGGCGCGAACGTCACGAACGGCTCGGTCGCGGGCAGCGGGCGGTCCAGCTCGATCAGGTCGCCGGTCAGCCGGGGCGACACGGCGCTCACGGTGACGATCACGTCCGGGCCGGCGTCCGCGACGATCGCGGCGATCCGCTCGTCCGGGTGGTCCAGCTCCAGCGGCACGTACGCGGCGCCGACGCGCAGTACGGCGAACAGCGCCACGATCGAGTCGAGGGAGCGCGGGATCGCGAGACCCACCGTCGCCTCGGGACCGATGCCGCGCCGGGCCAGCACACCCGCCACCGCGCGGCTGCGGTCCCGGAGTTCGGCGAAGGTCATGCGCGAGCCCTGGGCGACGAGCGCGACGCGCTGCGGGTCGCGGTCCGCGGCACGGTCGAACCGGTCGACGACGGTGTCCGTGCCGACGTCGGTGCGTGCTGCGGGCTCCGGTTCCGGGCCCGGGCCCCTCAGCGCTCCGACCGGCCCCGCCGACCGGGCCAGGTCGTCGAGTACGCGCAGATAGTCGTCGAGGAGACGACGGGCCTTGTCCGTGTCGTCGTCGCGGTACTCCAGCTTGACGGTGAGCCTGTCGCCGGGGGTGACGACCCAGGTGAACGGATAGTGGGTGGAGTCGTCGGCCTTCACCGAGGTGATGCCGTGCCTGGCGTTCATGTCGGCGAAGGCGTCCATGTCCAGGAAGTTCTGGAGTACGAACAGGTTGTCGAAGAGGGTGTCGTGCCCGCCGGCCCGCTGGATCTCGCCGAGACCTAGGTGCTCGTGCTCCATGGCCTCGACCCTGGCGCTCTGGACGGCCGTCAGGTACTCCCGGACCGTCTGGTCCGGCCGGGCTCGCGTCCACATGGGCACGGTGTTGAGCAGTACGCCGACGATGGCGGAGAGTCCCTCGCCCTCCCGCCCGGAGACGGTCACACCGAACACGGCGTCTCCGCGGCCGGTGTGTGCGCCGAGGAGGAGGCCGAACGCGCCGGTCAGCACCGAGTTCAGCGTGACGCCGTGCGCCCTGGCGGTTTCCCTCAGCAGGTCCGACCGATCGACGGAGAGCGTGTGTACGAGCGCGCGCGGCAGGTCGTCGGAGAGGGCCGGCGCCGGGCCGGCGAGCAGCGTCGGGCCGGGGAGGCCGGCCAGGTACCGCGCCCAGAAGCGTTCCGATTCGGCCGGGTCCTTCGCGTCGAGCGCTCGGGCATGGTCCTCGAAGCTCGGCGTGGCCGGAACCGTCGCCGGCGGCTCACCCGCCAGGACGGCCTGATAGGCGTCGAACAGCTCCCGCAGCACGATCTCGCGGGACCAGCCGTCCCACAGCAGCAGGTGGTAGCTGAGGAGCAGGCCGTCGCGGTCGCCGGGCAGGCGCACCACGGTCAACCGGATCAGGGGTGGCTCGCCCGGGTCGAACCCCGTGTCCCGGTCCCGGGCGCGCAGGGCTTCGACCTCCGCCTGAGTCGCCGTCTCGACGGTAGCGACGTCGACTCGTCGGCCCGCCGCGAGGACCTGGACGGGGTTTCCCTCCTCGTCGGTGGTGAAGCCGGCGCCCACGGCCGGGTGGCGCGCGATCACGTGTGCCATCGCCTCGGCCAGCGCGTCGGTGTCCAGGCGCCGGTCGAAGGTGAAGTAGCTCTGCGCCACGTAGTGTCCGGCCGAACCCGCCATCTGGGCCTGGAAGTACAGGCCTCGCTGGAGCGGGGTGACCGGTGCGGTGCGCTCGGCCGTCGCGGCGGCGTCCGCGATCTGTTCCAGTGCGCTGTGCCAGTGCCCGGTGATCTCGTCGGGGATGCCCTCGGCGAGGGTGAAGGCCGCGTGCAGGCTGCCGGTGGCCGCGTCGGTCCACGCGTTGACCTCGACGGCGTACGGGCCGGCCTGATCGCCGCCCGTGAGGTGCGGCGCCTGGGACTCGCCGCCCCGGCCGAGGTAGTTGAACAGCACCTGCGGGCGGGCGGTCAGCAGCGGGGCCGTCTGCGGGTTGAGATACCTGAGTTGTCCGTAGGCGACGTGCGCCTGCTCGTCCGGCTGGCGTCGTGCCACCTCGCGCGCGGCGGCGAGCGGGTCGGTGTGCGCGGTGAGCCGTACGGGCGCGATGGAGGTGAACCAGCCGACCGTACGGCTGTAGTCGTGGTGTTCGAGGGCCGGGACCCGGCCGTGCCGCTCCAACTCGATGGCGAGGTCGGTGGGTGACGGCTGGATGTGTGTCAGCGCGGAACGCAGCGCGCCGCACAGCAGCTCGGTGAGACCGATGCCGAGTGCGGCGGGCGCGGTGCGCGTCACGAGGTCGCTCACCCCGGGTGCGAGTACGACCGTGGTCTCGCGCGGCCCCTTCGCCGGGGGCAGCGGCGCGGGCGCCTGGAGGGTGGTGATCCAGTGGTCCAGGTCGCCGACCGCGCGGGCGGACTGGAGCGTCAGTGCTTCGGCGTACTCGGCGTAGGACGTGGTCGGGGGCGCCAGGGGCGCTCCGCGCATCGCGGTGGCCAAGTCGTCCAGCAGGACCAGCCAGGAGACGGAGTCGACGGCGAGGTGGTGCACGGTGACCACCAGGGTCCGGCTCTTCTCCAGCCAGGTGAACGCGATGACGTCCCCGGACTCGGGGTCGAGCCGTCCGGCGGCTTCGTCGGCCGCGGTCGTCGCGTCGGTGGTGTCCGTGGCGTCCGTCCGGGTGACGGTGGTCTCGCGCGCGGGTTCGGTGCGCAGCGACCACACCCCGTGCTCGACGCTCAGTCGCAGGCGGAGGACCGGGTGCGCGGCCACGACGGCGTGCGCGGCACGCTCGACGTCGGCGAAGCCGGTGCCCTCGGGGGCCACCAGCGTCCTGGCCTGCGCGAACCGGGTGAGTGAGCCGCCCAGTTCGCGCTGCCGCAGGACGATCGGCGTCAGCGGCAGCGGGCCGTCCGCGCGGCGGGCGGGCGCGGGCACCGGGGTCCGCGGGGTGCTGGTCCCCAGGTGCTCGGCGAGGGCCCGCGGGGTCCTGAGCAGGAACACGTCCCGTGGCGTGATCGGCAGTCCGAGTGCCCGCGCCCGGTTGATCACCGTGATGGCGACGATGCTGTCGCCTCCGGCGCGGAAGAAGTCGGTGTCGGGGTCGGCGGCGTGGCCGGGGAGCGTGTCGGCGAAGATCGCGACGAGGGCGGCGAGCGCGGAGTCGTCGGTGGCGTCGTCGTCCGCGGGTCCGGGGCCGCCGGCCGCGCCCCGCGCCGGGGCCGCAGGCCGATAGGGCCCCGCGTCGCTGAGGGGTGTGCCCGCTCGCTCGGTCAGGGCCTTGCGGTCCAGCTTGCCGTTGACCGTCAGCGGCAGGACGTCCAGCGGCAGCACCCGGCCCGGCACCATGTGCGCGGGCAGCTTCGCGGACAGCTGCTCGGTGAGGTCTTCGGGCGCCCGGCCCACGACGTGCGCCACCAGGTGATCGCCGCTCCCCGCGACCGTGACGGCCGCGTCGGTCACCCCGTCGAGTTCCCTGATCGCGGACTCCACCTCGCCCAGCTCGATACGGAAGCCCTTGAGCTGCACCTGGTCGTCGGCACGGCCGGTGAACTCCAACTCGCCGTCGAGCGTACGGCGGGCGAGGTCACCCGTGTGGTACATGCGGGAGCCGTCGCCCGCGAACGGGTTCGCCACGAACCGGCCGGCGGTCAGCCCGGGCCGGCCCAGGTATCCGAGCGACACCTGGTCGCCTGCGACGTAGATGGCGCCCACCCTGCCAGGCGGCACCGGCCGGAGCCGGTCGTCGAGCAGGTAGGTGACCAGACCGGGAAGCGGACCGCCGATGGGGCTGGCGTCGCCGCCGGGGCCGAAGTCCTCGTCGGTCAGCACCCGGTGGGTGACATGGACGGTGGTCTCGGTGATGCCGTACATGTTGACCAGCTCGGGCGAACCGGTGCCGTGCCGTTCGACCCAGCCGCGCAGCCGCCCGAGGTCAAGGGCCTCGCCTCCGAAGATGATCCGCCGCAGTGCGGGCAGCGGTTCGCCGGCCTGCCGGTCGGCCTCGGTGAACTGGTAGAACGCCGACGGGGTCTGGTTGAGCACGGTCACCCCGTGCTCGCGGACCAGCCGGTGGAAGTCGACCGGGGAACGGGTCAGCCCGTACTCCGGAACCAGCAGCTCACCGCCGTGCGCCAACGCCCCCCACAGCTCCCAGACCGCGAAGTCGAAGGAGAAGGAGTGGAACTGGACCCACACGTCGTGCGGACCGAAGCCCATGTCGGACCGGGTGTTCGCGAGCAGCGTCACCACGCCGGAGTGCGGGACGACGACCCCCTTGGGCCTGCCGGTCGACCCGGATGTGTAGATCACGTAGGCCGGATCCGCCCAACCCGCCCCGGGCCCCGGCTCGGGGGTCGCCGCAGGCGGCACTTCGCCCTGCACGAGCACACGCGCCGGTACGCCCGCCCGGGCCAGCAGCCGCGTGAAGCGCTCGCGCTGCTCCGGGGCCACGAACACGACCTGCGGAGCGGAGTCGGCGAGTATGTACTCCAGTCGCTCGTCCGGGTACGCCAGGTCCAGCGGCACGTACGCGCCCCCCGCGCTGACGATCGCGACCAGGGCGACGACCTGCTCGACGGAGCGCGGGACCGCGACGGCGACCCGCCTGCCCGGTCCGACACCGGACGCGCGCAGGGCCGACGCCAGCGTGTCCTTCGCGTCCGCCAGTTCGCCGTAGGTCAGGGACCGGGTTCCGCCGTCGAGACCGCACTGGGTGACGGCGGTGGCGGCCGGGTCCCGTAGCGCGGCGGCGTCGAACAGAGCGGCCAGGGTCGTCGGGGTGATGGGCTCCGTACGCCGTGAGGTTCCCTCGGAGGTCAGCTCGTCGACCAGGGCGTCCGGCCGGGTGAGCAGGCCGGTGAGGGCCCGGGTGAAGGTGTGCAGAATCTCCTGGACGCTCGCCTCCCGCAGGAGCTCGGCGTCGTAGATCAGGTTGAAGCGCGGGCGGCCGTCGGGCGTGCGCTCCACCACCAGCGTCAACGGGTAGTGGGGAGCGCCCTCGTTCACGATGCCGGTGATGTGGAGCGTGTCGTCGGGCCGCCGCAGGCGGGCCACGTCGGTCGCCACGTCGAACACCACCAGGGTGTCGAACAGTGACACGGTGCCGGCCTGGCGGGCGATGTTCGCCAGCGAGACGTGCTGGTGCGGCAGCACCGCGCTCTGGTGTGCCCTGACCGAGGCGAGCAGGTCGCGTGCGGTGCTGGTACCGGCCCACTGGGCGCGCACGGGGATCGTGTTGATCAACAGACCGACCATGTCCTCGATGCCGGGCATCTCCGCGTCGCGCCCGGACACCGTGGAGCCGAACACCACGTCCCTGCCGTGCAGGATGCCGCCCAGCGTCACCGCCCAGGCGCTGTGCACGGCCACGCTCAGCGGTACGCCGGCCGACCGGGCGGCGGCGTCGATGTCGTCCTCGGCCTCCACGGAGGTGTCCGCGAACCGGTCCGACGGGGTGTGTCCCTCGGCGACCAGTGAGGGGCCGGGCAGCTCCGCGAGCTGCTCGCGCCAGACCCGGTCGCTCGCGTCGTCGTCGCGTGCGGCGAGCCGGCGGACGTGGTCGGGGAAGCCGCCGAGCACGTGCACGCTCCCCGGCGCGTGGTACTCGGCCAGCAGTGTGCGCAGCATGGGCGGCACCGACCAGCCGTCGGCGACGATGTGGTGCACGGTCTGCACCAGGACGTTCCGGCCGGGGCCCCCGCGGACGAGCGTGTACCGCATCAGCGGGCCGGTGGCCAGGTCGAAGCCGGCCCGGCGGTCCCGTTCGGCGTGGTCGCGGATCTCGTCGTCGGTGATGCCGGGGCGGTCCAGCGTGGTGAAGGGCGCCTCGACACCGCTCTCCAGCACGGACACCACACGGCCGTCGGCGAGGGCCACGAACCGCGCCGCCAGGTTCGGGTGGAGCGTGAGCAGGCGGGTGGCCGCTGCCGCGAGCCGCTCGGCGTCCGCCTCGCCCTCCAGTGTCAGCAGTTGCTGTTCGACGTAGCTGCCCGTCGAGTCGTCGTCGTAGACCGAGTGGAAGTACAGACCCTCCTGCAACGGGGTCAACGGCAAGATGTCCCGCAGCGCCGGGCCGTCCAGCGCGTCGACGTCGGCCTGGGTGAGCGGCACCGGAGCGAAGTCGCTGGGCGAGTGGCCGCCCCGGTCGAGCGCGGCCAGCCCGGCCAGGGCCTCCCGGAAGTACTCGCCGAGCGTCGCGACGTCCTCGTCGGTGAACATTCCGTCGGGCCAGGAGATGGCGGTGACCAGCTCGTACTCGCCGGTCGAGGAGGGTTCCGCGATGGCGTTGAATTCCAGGGCGCGGGGCAGACGCATCCGCGGATCGCGCTTCTCCCCCAGCTGCCCCGTGGTCCGCGCGAGTTTCCAGTCGCCTGCCGCGCCGGCGTCGAAGCGGCCCAGGTAGTTGAACAGCACCTGGGGTGCGGGCGCGGCGAACTCGGTACGGGCCAGGTACCGCAGCGCGCCGTAGGAGACGCCGTTGTCCGGTACCCGGGAGAGGTCTTCCTTGACTGCCTTGAGCGCGGCGGCCAGGTACTCGGGTGCGGTGAGGTCGGGGGCCGCGCCGGGGTCCACGGTCACCGGGTACAGGGTGGTGAACCAGCCCACGGTCCGCGACAGTTCCGGCTCGAAGCCGGCCGACCGCGCGACGAACCGGCCCTCTCGGCCGTGCCCTTCCAGCTCGATGTGCGCGAACGTCTGGTCCTGGCCCAGGTCGCGGCGCCGGCGGGCGAGGGTGACGGCGAGCGCGGTCAGCAGCACGTCGTTGACGCCCGCGTGGAACTTCGCGGGTATCTCGCTCAGCAGCGCGGCCGTGGTCTCGGCGCCGACGGAGACGGTCCGGACCCGCTCCCGGGCGACGGTGTCCGACTCGGACAGGGCCCGCCTGCCCAGCGGTTCGTCCGCTCCCGGCAGGGGGCGCCGGAAGTAGGCGCTGTCCGCGTCGAACGCCGCGCGCTCCAGCAACTGCGTCCAGCGCCGGAACGACGTGCCCGCCCGGGGCAGCTCCAACGGGTCGCCCGAGGCGAACTGCCGCCATGCCGTGGCCAGGTCGTCCATCAGGACCCGCCAGGACACGCCGTCGATCACGACGTGGTGGGCCACGAGCACCAGGTGCCGTGCCGCGCGGCGCCAGACCGCGCGCAGCATCACGCCGCCCGTCGGGTCCAGCCCTTCGGTGGCGAGCGCGACGCACTCGTCGAGCGGCCGGTCGCTCTCCTGCCACCGCGCGACCACGCCGTCCGCCTGCTCCGGCCGGTCCGCGTCCGGGATGTCGAAGCCCCAGCGGGCGCCGCGCACCAGCCTGGCCCGCAGCATGTCGTGCCGCCCGACGACGGCGGCGAGAATCTCGTCGAGGGCGTCGGCGGTCAGGTCCGCCGGGGTGTTCAGCACCACCGACTGCACGAAGCCGTCGATCGCGTCGGTGGTCTCGCCGAGCCACTGCACGACGGGCGATCCCACGACGGGGCCGGTCGCGACGTCGCGGTGGTCCACGGTGGAGGTGTCCTCACGGCTCGCCACCGCCGCCAGTGCCCCCACGGTGCTGTGGGTGAAGATCTGCCGTGCCGTGACGTGCAGCCCCGCGTCGCGCAGCGCGCTCAGCAGCGAGATGGCCAGGATGCTGTCTCCGCCGAGCTGGAAGAAGTCCTGGTCGACACCTACCTCGTCCAGTTGCAGCAGCGTCGCGACCGCCGCGCACACCGCGCGCTCGTTCTCGGTGGCGGGTGGGACGAGCGGAGCCTGCCCGGTCGCGGGCTCGGGCAGCGCGTGCCGGTCCAGCTTGCCGTTCGCGGTGAGCGGGAACTCCTTCATCGCGACGATGTGGGCGGGCACCATGTACTCCACCATGTGCTCGCCGGCCCACGCCTTGACGTCGGCCGCCCGCAGGCCGTCGTGCCCCGCGGCCGGGATCACGTACCCCACCAGGTAGGTGCCGCCCGCCGCGTTCTTCTTCGCGACGACACAGGTGTGCCGGACCCCGGGGTGCTCGGCGAGGGCGGCCTCGACGTCCTCGATCTCCAGCCGCATACCGCGGATCTTGATCTGGTTGTCGGCCCGGCCGAGGAAGTCCAGCGAGCCGTCGGGGGCGAAGCGCGCCAGGTCACCGGTCCGGTACAGCCGGGACCCGTCACCGGCGAAGGGGTTCGCCACGAACCGGGACGCGGTCAGGCCGGGCGCTCCGACGTACCCGCGTCCCAGGAGGAACCCGCCCACGTACAGCTCGCCGCCGACGCCGACCGGAACCGGGCGCAGTGCCTCGTCCAGCACGTACAGCCGGGTGTTGGGGTTGGCCCTGCCGATCGACGTCGACAGGCGTTCCGCCGCGCCCCGGTAGATGACGTGCGAGACACCGATCGTCGTCTCGGCGGGGCCGTAGCCGTGGTACATGGGGATGTCGAGCCGGGTGCGGAACCGCTCGTACAGTTCGGGGGTCAGCACCTCGCCGCCGCACCAGACGTGCCGCAGGCTGTCGAGCCGCCCGGAGTCGCCCGACATCTCCAGCAGCACGTCCAGCATGGACGACACGAGGTAGGTGAAGGTGACGCGCTGCTCGGCGATCACGCTCAGCAGGTGGTGCGGGTCGCGTTCGCCGCCGGGACGCAGGACCACCAGCCGGGCACCGGAGACCAGCGGCAGGAAGATCTCGTTGATGGAGATGTCGAAGGACAGCGGCGCCTTGAACAGGGACGCGTCGTCGTGGCCGAAGCCCAGGATCTCGTGGACCTGCCACAGCAGGCGCTCGCTGATCGCCTCGTGCCGGATCATCGCGCCCTTGGGCCGCCCGGTCGAACCGGACGTGAAGATCACGTAGGCCAGGGACTGGCCGAGGACGCCGACCGCGGTCCCGTCGGCGGGGTGGGATGCGTAGCGCCAGTCGCCGAGGTCCACGGCCACGGCTTCCGGTTCGCCCGCGGCGGACTCGCCCGAGGTGTTGAGCTGCGCCACGACCCGGGCGTCCTCGATGACGACGGCCCGGCGCGCGGCGGGCCAGTGCGGATCGAGCGGCACGAAGGCGCAGCCCGCCTGGAGCACGCCGAGCAGCCCGACCACCATGTCCGCGGAGCGCTCCAGGGAGATGCCGACGACCTGCTCGGCGGTGAGTCCTCGTTCGACCAGGTGGTGAGCCAACTGTGAGGCCAGGGCGGCCGTCTCACGGTACGTCAGCGTCCGGTGCTCATCGATTACAGCCACGGCGTCCGGCCTGTTCCGCGCCTGTTCGCGGAACATCTCCACCAGGGTCGGCCGGCTCCGGTCGGCGTCGGTGTCGTTCCACTCGGCCAGGTCCTTCAGCCGCGCCTGCCTGCTGGACGGGCGGATGGTGCCGACGGGCCGGTCCGGGAAGTCGGCCAGGTCGTCGAGGGCGAGCCGCGCGTCGTCCGGTACGACGCCTTCGGGGAGGGAGATGCTCCGCAGGTCCGCTCCGACGTCCCAACCACGGGGTGCCGCACCGCCGTTGGCGACCCAGCCGAGAACATCGGTGAACAGGGTGCCGGGGGCGAGGTCGATGCCGTCGGGACTGCGGCCCGTCGCCCAGTACGACAGCCCGATGGCGCACGCCTCGGCGATGGTCCGGTCGGAGAAGTCGCCGGTGCGGCGGCGTATGTCGGTCAGGTGCCCGGGAGAAAGCAGTACGAGACGAGCGGTCGGTTCCAGCATCGAAGACTCAACGCCCCTTCCAAGGAATCAACGCAGGCTAACCTAACTTAGGCATACCTAACTACCTTCTCGCCAGGCCCGCCACAGCCGTGCGTACCGGCCACCGAGAGCCACCAACTCCTCGTGGGTGCCTTCCTCCACGACGCGCCCCGCGTCCAGCACGGCGATCCGGTCCGCCGCCATCGCCTGGGTCAGCCGGTGCGCCACGAACAGCGTGGTCCGGCCCGCGCAGGCGGCCAGCACGGCCCGTTCCAGCTCGGCGGCGCCCTCGCTGCCCGCCTCCGCGGTCGACTCGTCCAGCACCACCACCGGCGAGCGGCTCAACACCAGCCGGGCCAGGGCGACCTGGGCGACCTTGGTGACGTCGAGGCGCTCGCCGCCTTCGCCGACCAGGGTTCTGAGCCCGTCGGGCAGCGCGTCGACCCACGCGTCGGCGCCGACCGTGCGCAGGGCGTCCACGAGTTCGGCGTCGGTCGCCTCCGGTGCGGCCAGCCGCAGGTCGTCGGCGAGCGGCCCGGAGAACACGTGCGTCTCCTGCGTCAGGATGCTCACCAGGGCCCGGGCCCCCGCCTCGTCCAGTCCGGCCAGATCGGTCGGCCCCACGCGCACCGACCCGGCCCGCGGTGTCCCGATGCCCGCGATCAGCGCGGCCAGGGTCGTCTTGCCCGCGCCCGTCGCCCCCACCAGGGCGAGCGAACCACCCGCCGGGATCGTCAGGTCGACGTCTCTGAGGACCGGCTCCTCGGTGCCGGGGTAGGCGTACGTCAGCCCCCGAACCGTCACCGGGTACGGCACGGCGTCCGCCACCGCCACCGACGCGTCACCCACCAGCCGGTCCTCCGCGTCCTCACCCAGCACCCCGACCAGGCGGGTCAGACTCGCGCCCGACTTCTGCGCCTCGTCGAAGGTGAACATGATGGCGCCCAGCGGGGTGAACAGCCGGTGGAACAGCAGCGGGGCCGCCGACACCTCGCCCAGGCTGGCGGCATCCGCCTCCAGCAGGGCGTACCCCACCACGATGATCAGGGTCAGTCCGATGAACTCGGCGCGGTTCTCCCTGCCGACGAACCGGCCGAAGAAGCGGAACACCTCGATCCCGAGATCGCGCACTCTCCACGACTCGGCGGTGACCTTCTCCCGGAAGGCGCCCTCCAGTCGGTACGCCCGGACCGTGTCGATCCCGTTCAGGCCGCTGATCAGTGCCTGCGCGCGGTCGGCCTGCGCCACCCGCTGCTTCCGGTAGAGCGGCGCGGACCTGGGGAGGTACCAGCGCAGGGCCAACGCGTACGCGGGCAGCGCGCCGGCGCCCGCCAGACCGAGCCTCCAGTCCAGCCCGAACATGCCCGCCGTGGCGATGACGACCAGGACCCCCGCGGAGAACACCGTGGGGACGGCCGTACGGATGCCGTTGGAGATCACGGCGACGTCGTCACCGACCCTGGACAGCACGTCTCCCCGGCCGACCTGTTCGATCCGGGTGCTGGGCATCCCCAGTACCGCCCGGACGGCGCCTTCCCGCAGCCGCGCGAGGAGGTCGGCGCCCAGCCGCCCGATGAGGTACGTCGACACCGCGGTGGCCACCGCGCCGAGCAGGGCGGCGGCCACCATCAGGGCCCCGATCGTGACCAGGACCGATCGCGACGCGCCCTCGACCACCCCGTCGACCACCCGGCCGAGCAGAAGCACCGGGAGCACCTGGAGCGCCGCGCCGGCCACCGTGGTGAGCACGGTGGTGGCCGTCAGCCACGGCACCTCGCGGCAGCGCGTCCCGATCCATCGGCCGGCCTCGCGCCCGGTCGCCGTGCGCAGGACGGCCGGGGCGACGCGTGTGTCGGTGCTGGTCACACCTACCCGACCGACTTGACGAGTTCGTCGATGGCGTACGGCATGGACAGCAGCGTGCCCTGGGAGATGGCGGCGCCGACCGCCGGTCCCTCGCTGTCCAGCAGGTACGACACCTTGCCGTTCTTGACGGCGTCGAGGTTGGTGAAGAGCTTGAACTTCTTCAGCTTGTCCTGGTCCGCCTTGTCGTTGATGACGAAGATGCGGTCGACGTCGACCAGGTCGACACGCTCGGGGGAGAGTTTCGTGTAGAAGCTGCCGTCGGCGACCTTGTCGATCTCGGTCTGGTACTTGAAGCCGATGCCCGTCACCAGCCGTCCGCGCACGTCGGTGGAGGTGAACGGCGCCACCGAGTCCTCGTACCAGGACAGGGCGACGGCCGTCCGGTCGGCCAGCTCGGGGTGTGCCTTCTTGGCCGCGTCGAGCTTGCCCTGGATGTCCGCCACCTTCTTCTCGCCCTCCTCGGCCTTGCCGAGCGCCTTGGCGATGTGGAGGGCGTTGTCCTGCCACGGAGCGCTGAAGGGCTCCTTCTCGGCCTTGGTGCGGCCCACCGTCGGGGCGATCTTGGAGAGCTTGTCGTAGGCGGCCTGGTCGATCTCCGAGTAGACCGCGACGATCAGGTCCGGCCGCAGGGCGGCGATCTTCTCGAAGTTGGGGCCGGAGTCGCCGTTCTTCATGATGACCTCGGGCTTGGTGTCGCCCCACTCGTCCTTCACCCACGGCCACTGGGTGTTGATGTCGGGGCTCTGACCCGGCGGGTTCGGGTACTGGTCGACCATGCCGACCGGCTTGATGCCGAACGACAGGATGGTCTGGTCGTCGGTGTAGCCGACGGAGACGACTCGCTCGGGAGCCTCGGTGACCTTCGTGGTGCCGAACGCGTGCTCCACGGTGACCGGGAAGGCGCCGGAGGCGGCGGCCGAGGTGTCGTTGCCCGCCTTGTCCGCCGAGTCGTTCGAGTCGGAACCGCAGCCCGCGAGGAGGCCGGCGCCGAGGGCGGCGGCGGACAGTACCGCCGCCAACCGCCGCCGGGACTTCATACGCGTCGTTCTGTGGAGGAGCATCCGGAGATCCCTTGCTGTCGCACTGTCCACTGCGCCCCCGTCTAAGGGCAGCAAACCTTACCGCGCCCGAGTGAGGTTAGCCTACCCTCACCACTACAACTCTGTTGCCGCTCGGTCGAGTTCGACGTGGGCCCGGCCGATCGGGACGATGAGGGGGCGATCGCCCACCGGGTCGTCGATCACCTTGGCGCGCAGCCCGAACGCCTCGTGCAGCAGCTCGGCGGTTATCACGTCGCGCGGGTGTCCCTGGGCCAGGACCGCCCCCTCGCGCATCACGACGAGGTTGTCGCTGTAGCGCGTGGCCAGGTTGAGGTCGTGGAGCACCATGACCACCGTGCATCCCGACTCGTGCAGGTCGTCCACCAGGTCGAGCACGTCGATCGCGTGCGCCAGGTCCAGGTACGTGGTCGGCTCGTCCAGCAGCAGCAGGTCGGTGCCCTGGGCCAGGGTCATCGAGATCCAGACGCGCTGACGCTGGCCGCCGGACAGCGAGTCGACCGGTCGGTCGGCGAGGTCGGACACGCCGGTCATGGCCAGCGCGCGCTCCACGACGGCGGCGTCGTCCGACGACCACTGCCGCAGCCAGCTCTGGTGCGGATGGCGGCCCCTGGCGACCAGGTCGGACACGGTCAGCCCGTCCGGTGCGACCGGCGCCTGCGGCAGCAGGCCGAGCTTCTTCGCCACGTCCCTGGTCCTGAGCGTGACGATGTCCTCGCCGTCCAGCACGACCGTGCCCCTGGTCGGCTTGAGCAACCGCGACAGGGTCCGCAACAGGGTCGACTTCCCGCAGCCGTTGGGCCCGATGATCGTGGTGATCACCCCCGGCGGGATCGCCACGTCGAGTTCGTCGATGACGGTCCGGGCGCCGTAGCCGACCGAGACACCCCTGGCTGCCAGCCGTGAGGCACCGACGACTCCGGACTTGGCCGCGGTGATGGACTGAACGACCACAAGGCCCCCTTGTTTAGGCTCGCCTTACTTTGTACCAGCTATCCGCGTACTGGCTATCGACGGTTCGCCCGCACCAGCAGATAGACGAGGAAGGGGCCGCCGATCGCCGCGGTAACCACGCCGACCGGGAGGGAGACCGGCAGTGCCGTACGCGCGATCAGGTCCGAGCCGATCAACAGCAGCGCGCCCACCATGCCGGAGGCCACCAACGGCGGTGTGGCGCACCCCGCCAGGCGCATCGCCACCTGCGGCGCCACCAGCGCGACGAACGGGACCGGACCCGCCGCGCTCACCGCCACGCCGGCCAGCAGTACCGCGCACAGCAGCAGGACCGCCCGCACCATCGAGTACCGGACCCCCAGGCCCGCGGCGACCTCGTCGCCGAAGTGCATGGGCTTGAACTGGAACGCGACACAGAACACGACGACCAGGAGGACGAGCGTCCCCCACAGCGCCACCCAGACCTCGTTCCACCCCCGGTTGTCCAGCGACCCGACCAGCCACGCCTGGGCCCGGGCCACGTCCCTGATGTCGGCCGTGACCAGGAGCCAGGTCGTGATCGCCTGCATCACGGCGCTCACCGAGATGCCGATGAGGATGAGCCGGAAGCCGTCGATCCCGCGCCGCCACGCCAGGAAGTACACCAGCAGGCCGGTGCCGAGACCGCCCGCGAGCGCCGCCGCGGACAGGCCCACGGCGCTGACGATCGCGGCGGCGGTGCCGCCCGAGACGGTCACCAGGAACACGGCGACGGCGCTCGCGCCGCTGGTGATGCCCAGAATGTCCGGGCTGGCCAGCGGGTTGCGCGCGATGGACTGCGTGAGCGCGCCGGACACCCCCAGCGCGATCCCCACGACGAGACCGGCCAGGGCACGCGGCATCCGCAGGTCCATGATCACGAACTCGTCGACCTGCTCGCCCCGGCCGAAGGTCGTGGCGACCACCCGGGGCAGGCTGATCGGGAAGTCCCCGACGCCGATGGACAGGCAGAACACCAGGAAGGCCGCCGCCGCCAGCAGCAGCGTGACGCACGCGATCCAGGGCCGCCACACGAACGACACGCGTCCGAGCCGCACGCCGGGCGTCAGGGATGGCCGCACGCCGGCCTCGTTCACCTTCACGTCCGCCCCGTTCACGTGTTCTTGAACTTTCCGCGCCACACCAGAGCCGCGAAGAACGGGGCGCCGAGGAGAGCGACGAGGACACCCGCGTCCAGTTCCCCCGGCCGCACCACCAGGCGCCCCACGATGTCGCAGACCAGCAGCACGACGGCTCCCAGCAGTCCCGCGTACGGCACCAGCCAGCGATAGTCCGGCCCGGTCAGATACCTGGCGACGTGCGCCACCATGAGGCCGATGAACGCGATGGGGCCGCACGCGGCCGTCGCCGCGCCCGCCAGCAGGGTGATGGCGACGATGCCGACGGTCCGGCTCAGCGCGATGTTCACGCCCAGCCCCCGCGCCACGTCGTCACCGAGGTTGAGCAGGTTGATGGCGGGCAGCGTGGTCAGCGCCAGCACCAACCCGACCGCGATGAACCCGGTCACCGGCCAGATGACGTCGAACCCGACACCGGCCACCGAGCCCGCGTTCCAGAACCGCAGCGCGTTCAGCGATGCCTTGTCGGTCAGCGCGACCGCCGTGGTCATCGCCGCGAGGAACACGGTGACGCCCTGCCCGGCCAGCGCGAGCGTCAACGGGTTGCCCGCGCCCCGGCCGATGCTCGACAGCCCGAACACGACGACACCCGCGACCGCCGCGCCCAGGAAGGCGAACCAGACGTACTGGAACGGGTTGGTGAACCCGAACAGGGCGATCCCCGACACCACGGCGAACGAGGCGCCGGAGTTCACCCCCAGCAGGCCCGTGTCGGCGATCGGATTGCGCGTGTACCCCTGGATCAGCGCCCCGCCGATCCCCAGGGCGATGCCCGCGACGACCGCCAGGACCGTGCGGGGCACCCGCACGGTCCGCACGATGAGCCTGATCTCGGTGAGCCGCTGATCGGAGTCGGTCGCCGCGAAGAGTCCGTGCCACACCTCGGCGGGACTCAACGCGCGCGCGCCCACGGCCAGCGACGCCGCTGCCGCGACCACGAGTATCACCGCAAGTGCGCCCAAACCCACAACCCGCCTTCGGCGGGCCTCTGTTGTGCCCCTGGGCAGGGGGCGCTCAACCGCAGTCGTGGTCATGGCGACGTACACTAACGGGCGGTGGTGCCGGTTCCGTCGGCGACCGTTCGGGCCTCGTCGGAAGCGGACTTGAGGCCCCGGGCGAGGAGCGATTCCAGGATCTCCCCGACCCTGATGGCGGTGTTGGACAGCAGGGACGACGTGATGCCGTGG
Organism: Streptomyces sp. BB1-1-1; assembly: GCF_031597775.1. Lineage (NCBI taxonomy): Bacteria > Bacillati > Actinomycetota > Actinomycetes > Kitasatosporales > Streptomycetaceae > Streptomyces > Streptomyces sp. BB1-1-1. The sequence continues at coordinate 435,466 of NZ_CP134203.1, forward strand.
GTGTGCTCCGTGCCGCCCTGCAGGTAGATGCCGCATCGCAGGTCGGGGTCGGTCGCGATGCGGTAGTCACGCTCGACCCGGACGAGCCCCTCGTCGTTCCGGAGGCAGCGGTCCGCGACCTCGCCGAGCAGGCCGAGCGGGTCGGCCGGGCTGTAGCCGGTGGCGAGGACCACGACGTCCGCGTCCAGGAGAGTCTCCTCGCCGGTGACGAGGGACGTCACGGTGGCCCGGACCTTGTCGGGCGTCTCCTTGACCTCGGTGAGCCGGGACACGTTGAGGAAGCGCAACCGCTCGGTACCGAGGACCTTCTCCCGGTACATCTGCCGGTACAGGTCGTCGATCAGGTCGATGTCCACCACGGAGTAGTTGGTGTTGCCGTGGTAGTCCATCAGCCGGCGTTTGACGCCGCCGGGCGCGGCGAAGTACTCGTCCACTGCCGCGGGGTCGAAGATCCGGTTGGCGAACGCGCTGTCGTCGGCGGGGCTGTAGCCGTAGCGGGTGAAGACCGCGCAGACCTCGGCCTCGGGGAAGCGGCGGTGCAGGTAGGCGACGTTCTCGGCGGCGCTCTGCCCGGCGCCGACGACGACGAACCGAGAGGGCGAGGTGCCCTCCAACCCGTCGACCTTCGCCAGCAGTTCGGAGTTGTGCCAGACGCGGTCGCCGCGCTCCACGCCGTCCGGCACGAGGGGACGCAGCCCGGTTCCGATGACGAGGTTGCGCGCCCGGTGGACCTCGAGCCCCTCCCCCGAGCGGACCGTCACCTCCAGGTGCTCCACGGTCCCGTCCCGGACGACTGGCGCGACGCCGACGACCTCGTGACCGTAGGAGACCATGTCGTCGACCTTGGCCGCGGCCCACTCGAAGTAGTCGTGGAACTCCACCCGCAGCGGGAAGAGGTTCTTGTGGTTGATGAAGTCGATCAGCCGTCCCTTGCTCTGCAGGTAGCAGAGGAAGCTGAACTCGCTGGCCGGGTTCCGGAGTGTCACCAGGTCCTTGAGGAAGGACACCTGCATGGTCGCGTCGTCGATCAGCATGCCGCGGTGCCAGCCGAAGCGCGGCTGCTGCTCGAAGAAGCGAGCGGTGATCGCCTCCGGCCGGCCGGCCCGTGCGTTGTGCTCGCCGATCGCGATCGCCATGGCGACGTTGGACGGTCCGAAGCCGATGCCAATGAGGTCGTGGACCAGTGTTGCGTCATCAGGAAGAACCTGTGACATGTCACTCCCATCGTGCGGGTCAGTCACCTGTCGGGCGTGGGGGATTGCCGAAATGGGACATGCCGACGGAGCGACCGCCGGAAACTTAGGTGAGCCTAAGCTAATGCCGTGCGGCTGTCGATAGGGCGGCTCCAGCCGGGCGCGTCCGTCAACTCACGTCCCACGCAGAGCCGTTGCGGACCAAGGTAAGGCTTGCTTTACTTACCCGGGCCATTCCCTGCTCCGAGGAGGAACCCCATGCGGGTCGTCATGTTCGGTTACCAGACCTGGGGGCACCGGACCCTCCAAGCCCTCCTGGACTCCGAACACGACGTGGTGCTGGTCGTGACGCACCCCAAGAGCGAGCACGCCTACGAGAAGATCTGGAGCGACTCCGTCGCCGACCTCGCCGAGGAGCACGGCGTGCCGGTACTCATCCGCAACCGCCCTGACGACGACGAGCTGTTCGAACGCCTCAAGGAGGCCGACCCGGACGTCATCGTGGCCAACAACTGGCGGACGTGGATCCCCCCGCACATCTTCGGCCTCCCGCGCCACGGCACGCTCAACGTCCACGACTCACTGCTGCCGAAGTACGCCGGCTTCTCCCCGCTGATCTGGGCCCTGATCAACGGGGAGACCGAAGTGGGCGTCACCGCGCACATGATGGACGACGAACTGGACGCCGGCGACATCGTCCGGCAGGAAGCGGTGCCGGTCGGACCGGCGGACACCGCCACCGACCTCTTCCACAAGACGGTCGACCTCATCGCCCCGGTCACCATCGGCGCCCTCGACCTCATCGCCGCGGGCCAAACGGAGTTCACCAAGCAGGACCGGTCCAAGGCGAGCTTCTTCCACAAGCGCTCCGCCGAGGACATCCGCATCGACTGGTCCTGGCCCGCCGAGGATCTGGAACGCCTGGTGCGCGCCCAGTCCGATCCCTACCCCAGCGCCTTCACCTTCCACCGGGGCAGGCGACTGGAGATCCTCGCCGCCGTCGTGTCCCAGGGCCGCTACGGCGGTACGCCCGGCCGCGTCTTCTACCGCGAGGGCGACGGCGTGGTGATCGTCGCCGGAGCCGACGCGCGCACCGGCCGCAACCGGGGCCTCGCGATCACGCGCGTACGCACGGAGGACGGACGGGAGCTGTCCGCGACGGAGTACTTCACCTCCATGGGCGGCTACTTGACCAGCCGGCCCTGACGTAGCCCCGCCGCGGGGGCAGGGCTGTGATCACGTCCGCCTCGGGCCTGCTCCCGGCCTCTCCGGACGGCGCCGAGGCCCCGGCCGGAGAGGCGCGGTCGTGCCGGCCGCCGAGCGGCCGGCCACGCGATCAGCCGCCGCTCTTGCGCCGGAACGACCGCTGGCTCGCAGCCGGACCGTGCGCGCCGCGGATCTTCGACGCGTCGGTGTGCCCGGCGAGGGCCGCGGCCTCCGCCTGCTTGCCGCGCTTGCGCTCCAGGGCTTCCCGGAACTTGCCCTTCAGGTCGTACTCGCCGTTCTCGTCGGGCGTCACGGAAGGGCTCTCGTCGTCAGCCGACTCCGAACCTGCTTGCGATGAAGACTCTGCAGTCATGGTGACCTCCTGGGTTCGGACAACAGGACCACAGCTTGTCATGCCGACCACCGCCCGGGGTACCGCCCACATCGGCCGGCAGCACCTGAGCAGACCTCAGTCGCGCAGCTCCTCGAGACGCTCGAGGTCGTCCCGAACCGATTCCCGTTCGCCGGCGGCGAGTGGGACCGCGGCGGCGCCGGCGAGCGCGCTCGTCGCGGTCTCCTCGTCGCCGAGACGCCCTGCGACGTCCGCTCGCAGCACGAGGAGCCGGAACATCTGCACCGGCGTGGGCCGCTCCCCCGGGAGACGAAGCACCCGGTCGATGACCTTCGCGGCGCCCGCGGGGTCCTCTTTCGAGTCCGCCAGGAGCGACGCGTGGTGCAGGGCCCGGGCGAAGGTCTCCTCGGGAGCGGGCCGGTGACGCGGGCCCTCGCCGGTCGGCTGCCCGACGCGGACGCAGTTGCCGCCCGGATCGCTCAAATCGCCCGCGCCACGATGCCTGCCTATGGTTGGGCGGATCGAGGGGACCCGGAGTTCTTGCCGACCGCGGGAAGGTGGGGCGACATGGCGCGCAGTGTCGAATCGATCCGGCGAGCCGCCCTGGGCACTCTCGGCGCCGCGCTGGTCCTGGTCGGCGTCGCCCTGCTGGTACTGCCCGGGCCGGGCCTGCTGCTGGTGTTCGCCGGGGTGGTGCTGCTGGCGCGTGCCGTCCCGGCGCTGGACCGGTTCGTGGCCCCCGTCCGCGAGCAGGCGATGCGTGCGGCCGAGGAGAGCGTCTCCTCACCATGGCGTATCGCCGGCTCGGTCCTGGTGGGCCTCTTCCTCGTCGGTGCGGGCGTGGTGTGGGGAATCGTGCCCCGGGTGCCGTACTCCGGATGGGCCACCGGGGCGAGCCTGATCATCTCCGGCTGCATCCTGTTCGCCCTGCTCGTCTGGAGCCACCGCCGCGTCCAGGCGGCGCGTCGCCGCTCACCGTCGACTTCGGGGTGAAACCGGGTGCCGCCACCCCTTGACGGGCCCGGCACCGGGGCAGTCCCGGGCCGCCGGGCCTCCTGGTGCCCGCTGGTAAACTGGGGTCCACGCTTTGAGGCGCCCGGGTCCGTACCGAGGGGTACGGACCCGGGCGCGTTCCGGGCGCCTGATCAGGAAGGTCCCCCCATGAACGCGAAGCCGTCGTCGGCCACCGGAGCCTCCCGGGCCGGCGGATCCCAGCGAACGACAGCGCCACCGGAGTCGGCGGACCAGCCGCCGGTCGCGTCCTTCGACGCGCTCGGTCTTCCGCCGGCGCTGCTGAAGACGATGACCGGCCTGGGGGTGACCGAACCCTTCCCGATCCAGGCGGCGACCCTGCCCGACGCGCTGGCCGGCCGCGACGTCCTCGGCCGGGCGCGGACCGGCTCCGGCAAGACGCTGGCCTTCGGCCTGGCCCTGCTCGTCCGGACCGCGGGTCTGCGGGCGGAGTCGAAGCGTCCGCTCGCGCTGGTCCTGGTGTCGGCGCGGGAACTCGCACAGCAGGTGAGCGACGCGCTCACGCCGTACGCGCAGGCGCTGAACGTACGACTGGCGACCGTGGTCGGCGGACTGGCGATCAACCGGCAGGCGGCGCAGCTGCGCGCCGGCGCCGAGGTGGTCGTCGCGACGCCGGGGCGACTGGCCGACCTGGTGTCCCGTCGTGACTGCCACCTGAACCACGTGCGGATCACGGTGCTGGACGAGGCGGACCAGATGTGCGACCTGGGCTTCCTGCCGCAGGTCTCGGGAATCCTGGACCAGGTGCCCGCCGACGGGCAGCGGCTGCTGTTCTCCGCCACGCTCGACCGCGACGTCGACCAGCTGGTGCGGAGCCATCTGCACGACCCGGTGCACGCGTCGGTCGACCCGGCGTCGGCCTCGGTCACCACGATGGAACACCACGTACTGACCATCCACCCCGCCGACAAGTACGCGACCGCCACCGAGATCGCCGCACGCGACGGCCGGGTGCTGATGTTCCTGGACACCAAGGCCGCGGTCGACCGGTTCACCCGTCACCTGCGGGCCAGCGGCGTCCGGGCCGCCGCCCTGCACAGCGGCAAGTCGCAGCCGCAGCGCACGCACACGCTCGCCCAGTTCGTGGAGGGCCGGGTCACCGTGCTGGTGGCCACCAACGTCGCGGCCCGGGGCATCCACGTCGAGGCGCTCGACCTCGTCGTCAATGTCGATCCGCCGGCCGACGCCAAGGACTACCTGCACCGCGGCGGGCGTACGGCGCGCGCCGGGCAGTCCGGGAGCGTGGTCACCCTGGTCACTCCCGACCAGCGGCGCGAGGTGAACCGGATGATGTCCGAGGCCGGGATCCGGCCGACCGTCACCCCGGTGCGCTCCGGCGAACAGAAGCTGACCACCATCACCGGCGCCAAACGCCCGCCGACCGGGTCGCAGACCAGCGGCGGCAACGCCCCCTTCCGCGGCCTCGGCGCCCGTTCGGGCCGCCCCGCGAAGGAGTCCCGCAAGACCGCCGAGGCCCGCAAGGCCGCGGAGGCCCGCGCGGCGGCACGGGTACGCAAGGGCCGCTGACCCGGGACGATCCGGCCGGAGAGAGTGGGCGACCCCTGGGTAGGGTGAGTGAGAAGCCCCAGGGAATCGAACGAGGAGCGGAATTGAGCGAGTCGGCGTCCATCGCCCTGCAACTGGAGATCGCCCGGGAACTGGAGGTCGCGGAGACCTTCGATGCCGAACGGGAGATCGAACGCCGGGTGGCCTTCCTTGCCGAGCGGCTGACCTCGACCGGTCTGCGCTCCCTCGTGCTCGGCATCAGTGGCGGTGTCGACTCGACCACCGCGGGCCGGTTGTGCCAGCTCGCCGTGGAACGGGCGCGGGCCGAGGGACACGAGGCGGGCTTCTACGCGATGCGGCTGCCGCACGGGGTCCAGGCCGACGAGCACGATGCCCAGCTCGCGCTCTCCTTCATCAAGGCCGACCACGTGCTGACGGTGGACATCAAGCCGGCGAGCGATGCCGCGCTCGAGGCGCTGATCGCCGGCGGTGTGACCTTCCGCGACGCCCGGCACCAGGACTTCGTGCAGGGCAACGTCAAGGCCAGGCAGCGCATGATCGCCCAGTACGCCGTGGCCGGCGCGCACGACGGACTGGTCGTCGGCACCGACCACGCGGCCGAGGCCGTCTCCGGCTTCTTCACCAAATTCGGCGATGGTGCCGCCGACCTGGTTCCGCTGACCGGGCTGACCAAGCGCCGCGTGCGCGCCGTCGCGGACGCGCTGGGCGCACCCGCCGAGCTGGTGCGGAAGGTCCCGACGGCCGACCTGGAGACCCTCGACCCCGGCAAGGCCGACGAGGACGCTCTCGGAGTCACGTACAAGGACATCGACGACTTCCTGGAGGGCAAGCCGGTGGACGAGCAGGCCTTCGAGAAGATCGTCACCCGCTACCGGCTGACCGACCACAAGCGCCGGCTGCCCATCGGTCCGGATCACCTCTGACCCGGGCCGAGGGCGAGTTCAGTCGGGCACGGGCCGGGGCGGGAAGCGCACATCGGTCAGCCGCTCCGACAACTCCCTAAGGCGTCGGCCGGTCTCGGCGTCCGCCGCCGCGGGTGACAGCGCCACCCGCGCCGGTCCGCCGCGCAGCTCCGCCGGGCCGTCCGGCCCGATGAACTCCCCGCCCCGCGCACCCGGGTCGGTCGCCGCGTACAGCTGCGGCAGCGCGCCCCGGTCCGGGGACTGGGCGAGCGGGATGAGTAGGCGGCCGAACAGCATCTTCATCATGCCGGTCGGCGCACTCGTCTGCAGGTTGGTGGCGGTGTAGCCGGGATGCGCGAGCAGGCTGCGCACCGGGCTGCCGGCCCCGGAGAGCCGTCGGTGGAGTTCCCGTCCGGAGACCGCGTTGGCGAACTCGGACTGGTTGTAGAAGGCCATGGGTGAGTAGTGGCGCTCGCCGGCGAGGTCGTCGAGGAAGAGCCGTCCCTGCCGGTGGTTGGTCGAAGTCGTCGTGACCACACGGGGATCGTCCCCTTCGGCGAGCAGGTCGAGCAGCAGTCCGGTGAGCGCGAAGTGGCCGAGGTGGTTGCAGGCGAACTGCATCTCGTGTCCCTGCGCGCTCAGGCGTCGAGGCGGCGCCATGATGCCGGCGTTGTTGACGAGCACGTCGAGGCGTGGGAGGTCGGCGTGCACCTGGCGGGCGAAGGACCGGACCGAGTCGATATCGGCCAGGTCGAGCCGGCGCACTTCGAGGCGGGCGTCCGGTTGCCCGGCGGTGATCTCCGCGGCCGCCCGCCTGCCCTTCTCCTCGTCACGTACCGCGAGGATCACGTGCCCGCCCCTGCGGACGAGCGTCCGGGTGGTCGCCAGGCCGAGGCCGCTGTTGGCTCCGGTGACGACGAACACCCGCTCGGTCTGGTCCGGAATCCGAGTGTCCAAGCGGACGTTCTTCCGGTACTTCGCGTCCAAGGAGGACGTGGTCGTTCAGTTCCTCACCGACATGGGCGCCGGCATCCGCACGGAGCTGGCGGCCCGTCCCGGCGGGGAACCGCCCTCCGCGGCGCTGCGGAACGCCGTCTCGGTTCCCCTCGCGGACTGCGCCGGCCACTCCGACAGGGCACTGCGGGTGGTTCAGCTGATCCTGCGCACTCCCGCCCTGCACGCACGCTTCCTGGAGCGTCAGGAGCAGTGGCGTGACGACCTGACGGCGGAGCTGGCGCGCCGCCCGGGACCCGCCCCCGACACCGACCTCCACCCGCAACTGGCCGCGGGGATGGCACTGACCGCGTTCAACACCGTGCTCCGCCGCTGGAGCGACAGCGACGGTGCCGAGGACCCCCTCGAACTGACCGACCGCGCCTTCGCCGTGATCGCCCCGGCCCTGGACCACACCGGCTGACGGTGAGCGTTCAGGCGGACGGCCGTACTTCACGTGCGACTTGTCGCGTACGTCCTTAATCTACCGATTGAGAGGCTCGGACAGTCGATGCCGGTTCAGCCGGCGGAAGGTGAGCTTCCATGGCTGAACGACTCAAGAGGTCCGGCTTGATCGGTGAACTGTCGGCCGAGTTCGCCGGCACGATGATCCTCATCCTCTTCGGCTGCGGTGTGGTGGCCCAAGTGGCCGCGGGCGGGGCCCTCACGGATCCGGAAGGCGGCCTCGGGAACCACGACAGCATCTCCTGGGCGTGGGGTCTCGGTGTCACCCTGGGCGTCTACGTGGCGGCGAGGCTGAGCGGTGCTCACATCAACCCCGCGGTGACCCTCGCACTCGCCGTGTTCAAGGGGTTTCCGTGGCGCAAGGTGGTTCCGTACGCGCTGGCCCAGACCGCCGGCGCCTTCGTGGCCGCCCTGCTGGTCCGCTGGAACTACACCGAGGCGCTGGCGAAGGCAGACCCCGGCCACACCATCAAGACGCAGTTCGTTTTCTCCACGCTTCCCGCCAACGGGAACACCGCTCTCCCGGTCCACGAGTGGGGTGCCTTCCGCGACCAGGTCATCGGCACCGCCATCCTGCTGCTGCTGATCATGGCCCTCACGGACCTGCTGAACACGCCGCCGGGCGCGAACCTGGCACCCTTCGTCATCGGCCTGGTCGTGGTCGCGATCGGAATGGCGTTCGGCACCAACGCGGGCTACGCCATCAACCCCGCCCGCGACTTCGGCCCCCGGCTCGCCAGCTTCCTCACCGGTTACGGCGGAGCGTGGCGAGATCAGTACGGGAACCTCTACTTCTGGGTACCGATCATCGGCCCGCTGATCGGTGGCGTACTGGGCGCGGGCCTGTACAAGGTTCTGATCGGCCGGTTCCTGCCCAAGGCCGAGCCCGAGCCACCGGGGCGCGTCCCAGCGCCCGAGGACTGACACCGGCCGGAGAGGCGGCACAGCATGGCGGACTTCATCGGCGCGGTGGACCAGGGAACCACCAGTACCCGGTTCATGATCTTCGACCACGGCGGCAACGAGGTGGCGAAGCACCAGTTGGAGCACGCCCAGATCCTCCCCCGCTCCGGGTGGGTGGAGCACGACCCGGTGGAGATCTGGGAGCGCACCAACTCGGTGATGCAGAACGCCCTGCGCCACAGCGGGCTGTCGGGGACCGACCTGGCCGCCATCGGCATCACCAACCAGCGGGAGACCACCGTGGTGTGGGACCGGCGCAACGGCCGCCCCTACTACAACGCCATCGTGTGGCAGGACACCCGCACCGACGCCATCGCCGCGAACCTCGACCGTTCGGGCCGGGGTGACGTCATCCGCCGCAAGGCCGGACTGCCGCCGGCGACCTACTTCTCCGGCGGAAAGATCCAGTGGATCCTGGAGAACGTCGACGGCGTCCGCGAAGCGGCGGAGGCGGGGCACGCCCTGTTCGGCAACACGGACGCCTGGGTCCTGTGGAACCTGACCGGCGGCCCCGACAGCGGCATCCACGCCACCGACGTGACCAACGCGAGCCGGACCATGCTGATGGACCTGGAGACGCTCGACTGGGACGACGAACTGCTGGGCTTCTTCGGCATCCCCCGGTCGATGCTCCCCACCATCAACCCCTCGTCGCACGCGGAGGCCTACGGTGTGGCCCGCACCTCCCGGCCCCTGCGCGCCGCCGTTCCCATCGGCGGGGTCCTCGGCGACCAGCAGGCGGCCACCGTCGGACAGGTCTGCTTCGCGCCCGGCGAGGCCAAGAACACCTACGGCACCGGCAACTTCCTGGTGCTCAACACCGGCACGGAACTGGTCCGCTCCCAGCACGGCCTGCTCACCACCGTGGCCTACCAGTTCGGCGACAGCCCGGTGATCTACGCGCTCGAGGGCTCCATCGCGGTGACGGGGTCCGCCGTGCAGTGGCTGCGCGACCAGATGAAGATCATCAAGACGGCGGCCGAGAGCGAGGAACTCGCCCGTACCGTCGACGACAACGGCGGCATGTACTTCGTCCCCGCCTTCTCGGGCCTGTTCGCCCCCTACTGGCGTTCCGACGCCCGGGGGGCGATCGTCGGTCTCGCCCGGTACAACGACAACGCGCACCTGGCCCGGGCGACCCTGGAAGCCATCTGCTACCAGAGCCGCGACGTCGTCGAGGCCATGGAACAGGACTCCGGTGTCCACCTCGACGTGCTCAAGGTCGACGGGGGTGTGACCGCCAACGACCTCTGCATGCAGATCCAGGCAGACGTCCTCGGCGTACCGGTCAGCCGTCCCGTCGTCGCGGAAACCACCGCACTCGGCGCCGCCTACGCGGCGGGGCTGGCCACGGGGTTCTGGCGGGACACCGATGAACTGCGCACGCACTGGCAGGAGTCCAGGCGCTGGGAACCGCGGTGGCCGGAGGACCGGCGGGCGCAGGGGTACGCCGGGTGGAAGGCGGCGGTGGAGCGCACGCTCGACTGGGTCAAGGTTCCCTGAACCGGCTTTCGCCCCCGAGGGAAGGGCCTTGAAGGAAGGACCTTGAAGAGAGGACTCCGGCGCGGAGGGCAACAGGCGTCGCCATAAGGTGATCCCATGTCTGCCAGATTGAGTTCCGCGAGGACCCGCGCCGCGCTCCGCACCACCGCGCGCACCTCTGCCGAGCTGTTGCTGATTCTCGTCATGCTCGCGGTGGCCCTGTGGCTTCTCGGCCGCATGTGGTCGGTCGTGTGGCCGCTGATAGTCGGCCTGCTCCTGACCACGTTGACCTGGCCCTCGGCCCGTTTCCTGCGGCGGCACGGGTGGCGTCCCGCGTTGGCCGCGGCGGTGGTGACCGTGGGGTTCCTCCTGGTTGTCACGGGCATCGTGGCGCTGATCGCGGTGCCGATGTCCTCCGAGACCGACGAGTTGACCGCCGGCGTGGTGGAGGGCATCGACCGGCTGCGCGACTGGGCCGCGGGGCCGCCGCTGAACATCGACGACGGCCAGATCACCAGTGCGCTCGACTCCGCGATGGCGCGCGTCCAGGACAGCATCGGCAGCGTGGTCAACACGGTGGCCACCGGCCTGAGCACCGTGGTCAACGGCCTCATCACCGCGGTGCTGGCCGTCTTCCTGATGTTCTTCTTCCTCAAGGACGGGCCGCGGTTCCTGCCGTGGCTCGGCCGCCAGTTGCCCGGCCGCCTCGCCACCGACGTCCCGGCCGTCGCCCTGCGCAGCTGGGAGACCCTGGGTTCCTTCGTCCGCTCGCAGGCACTCGTGGGGCTGCTCGACGCCGTCTTCATCGGCCTCGGACTGTGGATCCTGGGCGTGCCACTCGTACTGCCCCTGGCGGTGCTGACGTTCGTGTCCGCGTTCGTGCCCATCGTGGGTGCGCTGTTCGCGGGATTCGTCGCGGTACTCATCGCCCTGGTGTCCAACGGCCTGACGGACGCGCTGATCGTGCTGGCGATCATCGTCGTGGTGCAGCAGTTGGAGGGCAACGTGTTCCAGCCCATCATCCAGAGCCGCGGGCTCGGTCTGCACGCGGCGGTGATCCTGCTGGCGGTGACACTCGGCGGCAGCCTGGCCGGGATCGTCGGCAGTCTGCTCGCCGTACCGGTCGCCGCGCTGATCGCGGTGGTCTGGAACTACGTCCGCGAGCAGCTCAGCGACCCGCCGGAGGAACCCGCGCCCGCCGACGCCTGAGAGGCGGGCCGGTCCGCACCACCGGACGGCGCCGTCTCCGCGCGACGGGCTTTGCGGTAGGCGGTCGGGGCCAGCCCCACCTCTCTGCGGAAGAGGGCCCGGAAATTGGCGGACGTACCGAACCCGGTCTCCGTGGCGATCCTCTCGACCGCCCAGTCGGAGGTCTCGAGGAGTCGGCGCGCACGGAGGAGTCGCTGCCGGGCGACCCATTGCATGGGAGGCATTCCGGTCTCACCCACGAAACGCCGGATGAAGGTCCTGCGGGACAGCAGACTGTGGTCCGCCATCCGCTGCACGGTGATCGACGACCCGATGTTCTCGACCGCCCAGTCCCGAGTCGCGCGCAGACTGTCCCGAGGAGCGGCGGGCCCGTCCGTGTACTGCGGCTCGTCCGCGCCGCGGACGGGGGCGAAGACGACGTCCTTCGCCACACCGTCCGCGACCGTGGTCCCGAAATCCGCTTGGACGACATGGAGGCACGCGTCGATTCCCGCGCCCGCGCCCGCGGACGTGAGAATCGACCCGTCCTCGACGAACAGTCGATTCTCCACGACGTCGACCTCGGGGTACGCCTCTCGAAGTTCGTCCGTGTGGCGCCAATGAGTCGTAGCCGTCTTTCCCTTCAGTATCCCGGCGGCCGCGAGAGCGAATACACCGGTGCAGACGGCGACGACACGAGCACCCCGCTGGGCGGCCGTCCGCAGTACTTCCAGGTATTCCTCCGGGACCGGGCGAAGTGGTCCCTCGTAGCCCGGAACAACGACGATGTCGGCGTATTCGGTATCGGCCGGCGAGTGAGTCGGGCGAACCTCCGCGGTCGCATCGTGGTCTCCGCAGACAAGTACGCGATAGCCCGGGTGCCGGCCGAATACATGCGCCGCGATGCTGACGTCCAGCGCATAGGCCCGCGGCACCGCGAGGATCGCGACGACCGTGTGCGCACCTTCGGATCGCAATGACGCCCCCTCGCTCCCCTGCTTCTCAACCAGCTTACGTCCACGGCCGTTCGGCCTGGTGCGGGGTCCTGGCACAATCCTTGCCGTAAGTGGCACAGCCGAGTCTGGTTCGTCCGGACCCGGAGCTCATACCGTTTCGGCAGTCTCACTCTTCAACCCGCTTTTGACGATGGGAAAGCCCATGAGCAACGCACGTCAGGTCGAGAGCTTCGGAGTTCCCTGGGAGAGGGATTACGGATACGTTCAGGCGGTCAGGCGCGGCGACACCATTTACCTCTCGGGACAGGTCGCGCACGACGGGACGGATCTCATCGCCCCCGCTCCGGTCGATGACGCCGGGCTGGTCACCGACTTCTCCCGCACGGGCGAGCAGTTGCGCCAGTGCTACGCCAACGCGGCGGTACTCCTCGAGCGGTTCGGCGCGTCGATGGACGACGTCGTCGAAGAGGTCATCTACGCGATCGACGTCGACGCGGCCGACGCCGCCGCGGGGCCGGTGCGCAAGGAAGCCTACGGTCGGCCGGACCCGCAGGTGGCCAGCACGATGATCGGCACCCCGAGGCTGGCCTTCCGTGAACTGCTGGTCGAGGTCAGCTTCGTGGCCCGGGTCTGAGGACCGCTGCGCGATCTCGGGCCAAGTCGGTCGCAGCCGGACGGCCGGCGCTGCTAGCTTGCGGCCGTGGATCTCTTCTCCCGCTCTTGGACGGCGTTGCGCGCCGCGGTCGCCGAAGTCCCCGACGAGGATTTCGCGCGGCCGTCCGGCTGCACCGGCTGGCTCGTGCGCGACCTGGTGTGCCACCTGATCATCGACGCCCAGGACGTCCTGATCACCCTCGCCACCCCCGCCGCCGCGGAGCCGACCCGGGACGCGGTGACCTACTGGAACATCGTCGAAACCCCGACCGGCGACGACCCGCTCGACGCGCTGATCGTCCGTCTGGCCGCGGCGTACGAGGAGCCGTGGCTGCTGAGGTTCCATCTCGACGACGTGGGTTCCGCCGCCGGTCGCGCGGCCGGACTCGCGGATCCCACGGGCCGGGTCGGCACCCGCGACGAGGTCCTCACCGCGGGCGACTACCTCTCCGCGTACGTCCTGGAATGGACACTGCACCACCTCGACCTGATCGCCCACCTCCCGGGCCCGGTGGAACCGCCCGCCGAGGGGCTCGCCCGGTCGCGCGAGCTGCTGGAGAGGATCGTCGGTGTGACGTTTCCCCCGTCGTTCACCGACAAGGACGCGTTGCTGGTCGGCACCGGTCGGCGCGCTCCGACCGCAGCGGAGGAGGCGGCACTGGGTGAGCCGGCCGCGAGGCTCCCCTTCGCGCTCGGCTGACCGCGAGTCCCGGCTACCAAGAGCGCGCGGCCGGCCCCGGCCGGCCGGTCGCGCGCCGCAGGGCGACCATGGAGGGACGTGCCGGCGCGGAGTGCGCTGCCGGATCGTCGACCGGCTGCCGGCCCGCCTCCCGTACGCGAAGGCCGTCGGTGTCCAGCCACGCACTCTCGAGACCTGGGACCGCATGGGCCTGGCGCCGGCCGTGCTGAAGGCCGCCGCCGTGCTGCGCGGCCAGCTGATCCACGTCGACGGGCGGGAGACGGCGCGCATCGACCTGGCGCTGCCGCCCGAGGTGCCGTACGGCTTCGCCGCGCTGCCTCAGTACGAGACCGAGCGTCTCCTGGAGGAGTACGTCGCCGGGCTGGGGACGGTCGTCGAACGCGGCACCGAGCTGGTGTCGTTCGCGCAGGATCCGGACGGCGTCACCGCCCGGCTGCGCGGTGCGCACGGCGCGGAGGAGGAGCTGCGGGCCGGCTTCCTGGTCGGCTGCGACGGAGCGCACAGCACCGTCCGCAAGGCGCTGGGCCTCCGTTTCGAGGGGGCGGCGTTCGCCGAGGAGTACATGCTGGGCGACGTCGAGGCCGACTGGGACCTGCCGCCGGGTTACGGAGTCCGCTCCAGTCACCGTGCCGAGGACGGTTCGACGGACGACGTGCTGGTCTGCGTCCCCTAACCGGCGTGCAACGGCCGTTCGAAGAACGTCTCCAGGACCACCGTCGCCTGGGTCCCGCTGACCCCGTCGATCGCGTAGAGGCGGCGCAGCACGTCCTGGAGCCGTTCGGTGGTGGCCGTACGCACCTTGACCAGGACGGCCGCGCTGCCGGCGATGACGTGTGCCTCCTGGATCTCCGGCAGGGCGGCGAAGTCCTCGGCCCGGTCCCCCATCCACGCCGTGGAGTCGACCAGCACGAAGGCGAGCACGCCGCGGTCGAGCGCCTCGGGGTCGACGTCGACCGTGGTGGCCCTGATGACGCCCTGTTCGCGCAGTTTGCGGACGCGCTCGTGGGCGGCGCCCGCCGACAGGCCGACCTCCTTGCCCAGAGCGGCGTACGGCAGGGTGGCGTTCCGCTGGAGCAGCGCGATCAGCCGACGGTCAATCTCATCTACCGACTTCATGTATTGACAGTATCTGATTCGGTGATCTGCGTGTTACGTTGAACACAATCCTGATCATCTCGTTGAGAGGAAGCCATGTCCACCGACGGCCCGTACGAGATCCTGGACGACCGCTTCCGAACCGGACGCTGCGCGAACGGCGACAGCAGACTGGAGGTCCTGCACGACGGCTGCCGCTGGGCCGAGGGCCCGCTGTACCTCCCCGCCTGGCGCCAGCTGGTCTGGAGCGACATCCCCAACGACCGCATCCTGCGCTGGGACGAGGCCACCGGCACGGTCGGCGTCTTCCGGACTCCGGCCGGCCACAGCAACGGGAACACCCTCGACCGGCAGGGCCGCCTGGTCACCTGCGAACAGGGCAACCGCCGCGTCACCCGTACCGAGCCCGACGGCACCGTGACCGTCCTCGCCGACCGCTACGCCGGCAAGCGGCTCAACAGCCCGAACGACTCCGTCGTACGCTCCGACGGCACGGTCTGGTTCTCCGACCCGGACTTCGGCATCACCAGCGACTACGAGGGCCACCGCGCCGAGTCCGAGATCGGCGCGTGCAACGTGTACCGGATCGACCCGGTGTCGGGGGACGTGCGGCTCGCCGCCGACGGATTCGAGGGGCCCAACGGCGTCATCCTGTCCCCGGACGAGAAGCGGCTGTTCGTCTCCGACTCCCGGGCCGCCCGGATCCACGTGTTCGACATCCGCGGGGACGGCACGCTGTCCGACGGGAAGGTCTTCGCCGAGGGCCGCGGGGACGTGCACTTCGACAACATCCGCTTCGACGACGAGGGCCGCCTGTGGGCCGCCGCGCTGGACGACGGTGTCCACTGCTACGACCCCGACGGCACCCTCATCGGCCGGCTGCGCGTGCCCGAGCCCGTCTCCAACATCGCCTTCGGCGGCCCCAAGAACAACCGCCTGTTCATCACGGCCACCACGTCCCTGTACTCACTGGTGATGTCGGTGACGGGCGCGCCGCGGCTCTAGGACCTGGCCGGGCCGGACGGCGCTCCGGCACGGTACAGGTCGCGCAGCAGGCCGATCTCGGCTCCGTGGTGCAGTACCTCCTGGTTGACCCACCAGACGATGTCGATGAAGGGGTCCTCGGCGTCGCTGCCATGGGGGTACGTGCACCGGCCGACGGTGTCCAGCGCGGCGTCGTCGATGTTCAGCAGCGCGTTCCGCCAGGCCTTCGCGCCCGTGTCGAAGGCCGCGACCGCTTCCGCCGCGCTTCCGCTGACGGGATGGTCGTCGCGGGTGAGCTTGTGGGTGCCCACCGTGTGATCGGCCCGCAGGAAGAGCATCTCGCTGAGGTGACTCAGCCGCCATGCGAGGGTCGTGAAGGGCGGCGGTGAGGGATGCGGGTGGGGCGCGGCGTCCCTGCCCCAGTCACCGGTGCCGGCCAGAGAGGTCGCGTGCCGTCCCGGACCGTCCGCCCGCCGCCGGACCGACCAGCAGTCCGGCACCGGCTCCCAGAAGTACTCCTCGTCCGTCAGGGGGCCCACCCCGGTCCGCGAACCGTCCCCGCTGTCCATGACCGGCCCGGCCATACGGGCGGTGAGGCGCTCGCACGCCCAATCGAACTGCTCCAGCACCGGTGTACAGGAGACGGCCGTTGCGACGTAGGTTGTGGTCAAGCACCCACGCCTCGGCTGAAAGACGGACCGTACCCATGAGCGACCCTGTGACGACACCCGGCCACGCAGCGCACCAGAAGATCGACACCTCGGTGCCGCACTCGGCCCGGATCTGGAACTACTGGCTGGGCGGAAAGGACAACTACCCGGTCGACGAGCAGGCCGGAGACGCGTACACCGCCGTCTTCCCCGGCATCGTCACCATCGCCCGCAGCAGCCGCGCCTTCCTGCGCCGCAACATCACGTACCTGGTCGCCGAGGCGGGTGTCCGGCAGTTCCTCGACATCGGGACCGGTCTGCCGACCGCCGACAACACC
This sequence comes from Streptomyces sp. BB1-1-1, assembly GCF_031597775.1. Taxonomy (NCBI): domain Bacteria; kingdom Bacillati; phylum Actinomycetota; class Actinomycetes; order Kitasatosporales; family Streptomycetaceae; genus Streptomyces; species Streptomyces sp. BB1-1-1. The sequence goes on from NZ_CP134203.1 coordinate 452,146, forward strand.
CATGAGGTCGCCCAGCGCATCGCCCCCGAGGCCCGGATCGTCTACGTCGACAACGATCCCATGGTGCTCGCCCACGCCCGCGCGCTGCTCTACTCCACCCCCGAGGGGGCGACCGCCTACATCGACTCCGACGTGCTCGACCCCGACAGCGTTCTGCGGGACGCCGCCAGGACACTGGACTTCGAGCGGCCCATCGCCCTCATCCTCAGCAACATCCTGGGGCACGTGGCGGACTACGACCAGGCGCGTTCCATCGTCACCCGGCTGATGGACGCGCTTCCGTCCGGCAGCTACCTCTCCGTCAACGACGGCTCGCGGGGCATCGATCCGGAATTCGACCGGGCCCAGGACGCCTACAACGAGAGCGGCGCCGCTCCCTACATCCTGCGCACCGTCGATCAGATCACGGCGTTCTTCGACGGCCTGGAGCTCGTGGAGCCCGGGGTCGTCCCGGTCACCCGCTGGCGTCCGGAAGCCGACTCCGCGGCCCCGGAGCTCATCGGCGAACACGGCGGCCTCGCCCGCAAGCCGTGACACCCGTCCGCGGTCGCCCCTGAAAGGATCAGGCCCGGTGCGCCGCTGCGCACCGGCGCTCGACCGACGCCACCGAGAGGAGCGGCACCCATGGCCGAATGGCCGTTGCCCGAGACGTTCCCCAGCGGTTCCGGGGCCGTCCGCTGGAACCGGCTGGGCGGAGCGGACCGGCCACCGCTGGTCCTGCTGCACGGCACGCCGTTCTCCTCGTACGTCTGGCGTGCGGTGGCCCGTTCGCTGGCCCGCGACCATCAGGTGTTCGTCTGGGACATGCCCGGTTACGGGATGTCGGAGAAGTCCGCGGGCCAGGACGTGTCCCTCGCCGCCCAGGGCCGGGTCTTCGCCGAGTTGCTGGGCCACTGGGGCCTCGAGGATCCCCTCGTCGTCGCCCACGACTTCGGCGGCGCCGTCGCTCTGCGGGCCCACCTGCTGCACGGCGTCGGCTACCGGGCCCTCGCCCTGGTCGACCCGGTCGCGCTGGCGCCCTGGGGATCGCCGTTCTTCCGGCTGGTCCGCGACCACGCGGAGGTCTTCGAGGAACTGCCGCCGGCGCTCCATCGGGCTCTCGTCCGTGAGTACATCGGTTCCACCGGCGGCCCGGGGCTGCATCCCACGGTGCTGGACCGGCTCGTCGAGCCCTGGCTCGGCGAGTCGGGGCAGCCTGCCTTCTACCGGCAGATCGCCCAGGCCGACCAGCGCTACACCGACGAGATCCAGGACCGTTACTCCGGGATCGATGTCCCGACGCTGATCTGCTGGGGCGAGGACGACGCGTGGATTCCCGTGGCGAAGGGACGCGAACTCGCCGCTGCCGTCCCGGGCGCCCGATGGGAGCCGATCGCCCACGCGGGCCATCTCGTCCAGGAGGACGCGCCCTCCGAGCTGACGGCCGCGCTGCTCGCCTTCCTGCGGCACCCGCACTGAGGGCGGCGGCGCGAGGGGCGTCGCGACAGACACGGGCACGGTGCCGGGAACGATCGGTTCCCGGCACCGTGCCCGTGCTCGGCGCTCTCCCGGTCAGGCGGGGGTGATGTTCTCCGCCTGCGGGCCCTTCTGGCCCTGGGTGATGTCGAAGGTGACGGCCTGGCCTTCCTGCAGCTCGCGGTAGCCGGAGGCGTTGATGTTGGAGTAGTGCGCGAAGACGTCGGGACCGCCGCCGTCCTGCGCGATGAAGCCGAAGCCCTTTTCAGAGTTGAACCACTTGACGGTTCCGCTGGCCATGCCTTTGCCTTTCAGCCGATATCGGATCCGCACCGTGCGAACCCGGAGGTGGTCGTCCTGGTCCTCCGGCATTGCACAGCAAACCGCCCGCACTCCGGCGCGGGCGGTCTGGGCGAACCACGACATCTGCTGCTGACGCTACACGGCATGTCCGAGCCCCACCAGTGAGTAAGGGGTGTGAGCGGCAACGATGTTGCGAACCGGGGCCGTGACGGCGGGCCGGAACGACGTCACATCCCGGTCATCAGCCGCGCATGGTGCAGGAGTCGCTCCTCGACCTGCTCGGCGGTGGCGGCGCCGGAGAGGACGTCGATGCCGTAGCCGTCCTCCAGGGCCACCAGGCCGCGGGCGACGAAGTCGGAGGGGGCGGCGAGGCGGAACTCGCCGCTGTCCGCGCCCTCGTCGAGGACACGCCGGTACAGGTCCGTCTGCTGGGCGACGAAGGTCCGCTGCCGTGCGCCGGCCGCCTCGCTGCGGAAGGTGACGGGGAGCAGCTCGTACAGGAGGCGGCTGGTCGTCTCGGCCTCGCCCGGGAAGGGGATGCCGGAGGCGACGCAGGCCGCGAGCCGGGCCCAGGCGGTGGGGGCGGCTTCCACGGCTTCCCGCCGGCCCAGGACGTACGTCTCGGTGCCCTGCTCGAACACGGCGACCAGCAGGTCGTTGATGTCCGGGTAGTAGTACAGGACCGACGCCGGGGTCAGACCGGCCTGGGCGGCGATGTCGCGCAGTCGCGCGTTGGTCACGCCCCGTTCGAGCACCGCCTGTGCCGCCGCCTGCACCAGTTGCGCCCGGCGGGCGGTCTGGTTGCGGGGGCGCGGCATGGGCTCATCCTCTCACAGCGCGGATCACGCCCCCGGCCATCGTGGTCTCCACCTTCGGCGTCATCTCCACCACCTCGGCAGGCGCCGCCCCCACCGCGTACCTGATCGCCACCGTCGCCATGACGCTGACGGCGGCGAGCTACGGCAAGCTCGCCCGCGACCACCCCACTTCGGGTTCCGTCTACACCTACGCGCGCAAGCTGCTCGGCTCCCGCATCGGCTTCCTGGCCGGCTGGGCGCTGCTGCTCGACTACCTCTTCCTGCCCATGGTGGCCTGGCTGATCCAGGCGCTCTACCTCCACGTGCAGTTCCCCTTCCTGCCGACCTGGGGCTGGCTGGTCACGGTCATCACCGTCACCACGCTCGTCAACGCCCTGGGCGTCGTGATCGCCGACCGGGTCAACAAGGTCCTGCTCGGCCTGACCACCTTGGGGCTCCTGGCGATCGTCGTCGTCTGCGTCCACACGGTCGGCGGCGCGCCCGCCGGCGACGGGGCCCACGCCCTGTGGAACCCGGCCGTCTCGCTGGGCACGGTCACCGCCGCGGCCGCGATCGCCGCGTACTCCTTCCTCGGGTTCGACGCCATCAGCACCCTCAGCGAGGAAGTACGGGACCCGCGGCGCAACGTCCCCCGCGGCATCCTGCTCACCGTCCTCATCGGTGGCGGCATCTTCTTCGCCGTCTCGCTGCTGCTGCAATGGGTGCACCCGGGGACGGTCTTCCAGGACGAGGCGACCGCGGGGTACGAGGTGGCGACCCTGGCCGGCGGCAAGGGCTTCGCGGACGTCACCAATGCCATCAGCCTCATCGGCGGCCTCGCCTCCTGCGTCGCCATCCAGGCGAGCACCAGCCGCCTGATGTACGTCATGGGCCGCGACGGCGTCCTGCCCCGCCGCGCCTTCGGGTACCTCCATCCGCGGACGCGCACCCCGCTGTTCAACCTGCTGCTCATCGCGGCGGTCGGACTGCCGGCCACCACGCTGTCGCTCACCACGGCCACCTCGTTCATCAACTTCGGCGCCTTCCTCGCCTTCACGCTCGTCAACATCTGCGTGATCACCGCCTGGGTCCGCCATCGCCGGGCCGGCACCCCGCGGCCCGTCCTCACCCACGTCGTCCTGCCGGTCCTCGGCGCCGCCGCCGACGTGTACCTGCTGACCGAGCTGGACCGCACGGCCGTCCTGCTCGGCAGCGCGTGGCTCGTCCTCGGCATCGCGTACCTGGGCGTACTCACCCGCGGGTTCCGGCGGGAGCCTCCCGAGCTGCACCTGGAGGCCAGGGAGCAGGCAGCCTCGGCGGCCGCACCGCAGTGATCCGTGGGAGCGGCCGCCTCGTCACTTCCCTGCGCCAAACGGGGGAGACGGCGAGGCGGCCGCACAACCCGGTTCCGTAAGTGGTCTAGCAATGAGTAGTCCACACACGGAGTCGGAGATCGATATGACCGTCAGGAAAGCGCTGGCCCTGGTGATCGGCGCTGTCATGTGCACCGGCGTGCTGGGGACCGGTTGCGCACAGCAGCAGTCGGGCGCCTCCTCCCCGGACGCGCGGACGACCGGCAGATCCGCGTCGCAGCCGGCGTCCCCGCAGCCCGCTCCCCCGCGCTCCTTTCCGCGCCCTCTGCCCGGGCTCGGACCGGCGACGCGGGCCCGGATCCCCGACGCCTCCCGGCAGGCCCTGGTGGTCACGGGCGCCACGGAGAGTTCGTACGAGGCACAGGCGGTGCTCTACGAGCAGTACCCCGCACAGGGCTGGCGCGCCGTGGCCGGTCCGTGGCCCGCCCACAACGGTCTGCGCGGCTGGACCGACGACCATGAGGCGGGCGACCTGCACACACCCATCGGCGTCTTCCGGCTCAGTGACGCCGGGGGCCGGCTGCCCGACCCGGGGACCCGGCTCCCCTACGACCAGGACCCGGAGTTCGCCGTGTCGGGCACCGGGCATTTCGGCGAGCCGCTGGAGGGTTCCTTCGACTACGTGATCGCCATCGACTACAACCGGGTGCCCGGCACCACCCCGTTGGACAAGACGCGCCCGCTGGGCGAGGACGAGGGCGGCGGCGTCTGGATCCACGTGGACCACGACGGGCCGACCAACGCCTGCGTGTCCCTGAGCGAGGAGCACATGCGCGCGTTGCTCAGCGCCCTGGACCCGGACAAGGAGCCGGTCGTCGTCATGGGCCCGGAGTCGGCCCTGGCGCGGTAGCGCGGAGCCGGTGGGCGTCCACGCCCTGTAGACGCCCGGTGCGAAGCGGCAACGGAGCACTGCGTCCCCCGAGCCCGGCCAGGCGTACCGGTTCGTGTCACGCGGCCTTGACCGAGCGGTTCGCGCTCGGCCTACTGGAGACACAACTGGGCGAATTCGGGGGACTGGTCCAGTGTCGGCCCGTATGTCAGCCCCCCGGCCGGGACCCAGGACAGGAGTGCGACAGTGCGGCGTCGATGGGCAGCGGCGGCAGTTCTGCTGGCATGGGCGCTGCTGCATCTCGCCGCCCCTCGGCCACCGGGTCCCGCGGAGCCGGGCCCGGACCGGGACACCGCGGGGATATCGACAGCGGCGACGGTGACGGTCGAGGAGGCCGGACCGCCGGGCCCGTGCGAAGAGAGCCCCGTGCTCCGCCGTGTCGCCGTCCGGTCGCCGAGGACCGCGGAAGCGGTCGGGGCCGAAGACGGCGCCGCCACCCGCGCCCCGGCGCCGGCCCGCGACCCGTGGCCGGGCGGCACGGACCTCCGCCCGACGGGACCGGCGGGCGGGCCGCAAGCGGGCGGGGGTGCCCGAGGCGCACCCGAGTTGCAGACGTTCCGCTGCTGAGCAACGGCAGTACCGACAAGGCCTGCGCCGCGCGGCCTGAGTACTGCCCGCCGAAACGCGGTGTCCAGCAGGCCTTCGTGTGTCCGGAGTTCCGATGACGCAGGAGGCAGGCGAATGTCCGATAAGCGCATAGACGTGGTCGGGCCGGAAGAGCTCGGCGCGGACGACCGGAAGATCTGGCGGGAGATCAGGGCCGCCTCCACAGCCCCGGCGAATCCGTTCCTGGACCCGGCGTTCACCGCGGCGGTCGGGCTGGTCAGACCGCGGGCCGCGGTCGCGGTGCTGCGGGAGGACGGGTCACCGGTCGGGTACTTTCCGCACGAGCGGGGCTTCGCCGGTCGCGGGCGGGCCATCGGGCTCGGAGTCTCGGACAGTCAGGGCGCCGTCCTGCGCGACGGCATCCGTCTCGACGCCCGGGCGCTGCTGCGGGCCTGTGCCCTCTCGTCCTGGGAGTTCGACAATCTCGAGGCCGGACAGGACCTGTTCCTGCCCCACGCGACCGAGGAACTGGCTTCCCCCGTCGTCGACCTCGGTGACGGATTCGAGCGGTACGCCGAGAGCCTGCGCCGGAACTCACCTGGATTCCTCAAGCAGACCCTCGCCAAGGAGCGGAAACTCGCCCGTCAGGTCGGCGAGGTGCGCTTCGTGTACGACGACCCGGACCCCGGGGCGTTACGGGCGCTCATGCGGTGGAAGTCCGCCCAGTACCGGCGAACGGGCCGACGGGACCGGTTCGCGCAGGCGTGGATCACCCGGCTGGTGGAACTGCTCGCCCGGAGCGACGATCCCGAGTGCCGAGGGGTGCTGTCCGTGCTCTACGCCGCCGGCCGGCCCGTGGCCGCGCACTTCGGGCTGCGTTCGCCCACGGTCCTGTCCTGGTGGTTCCCGGCGTACGACCGCGCCTACGGCAAGTACTCCCCCGGGCTTCTGCTGTTGTCGCGGATGCTGGAGGCGGCTGCCGCCGACGGGATCGAGCTGGTCGACCTGGGCAGCGGGCCGGCGCGCTACAAGGAGTCGTTCAAGACGCGTGACCTGAGAGTGCACGCCGGCGCCGTGGTACGTCCGGGGCCGGGCGGTGCCCCCTACCGGCTGGGCCGGGAGCCGGTGCGGGCCGCCCGCCGGTTCGTGCACGACCGGCCGGTGCTGGCCCGCACCGCGTCCCGGACGCTGGAGGGGCTGGGGCGGCTGCGGGAGCGTTGACAGCGCGTCGGCCGGCGCACGCCGGGGCGTCCCGCCACGGCTGCTCAGCGGCCGTGGCGGGACCGGTGCCGTCCGTCTCCCGCTCAGCCGACGGGCGGCATGTCGGTGGGCGTCGAGTCGAGTCCGGGCCTGCGCTCACGCCAGGCGCCCCGGGTGAAGTCGGGGATCTCCACGGGGCGGCCGCCCCTGGCCAGCGACGTGACGCTCAGAGGGACGGGCGCGCACCAGGCGGCCGAGTCGTAGACGTCGATGTCCGGCACCAGCCCCGCCCGCATCAGCTGGACGGTGCGCCACTGCAGGACGTAGTCCATGCCGCCGTGGCCGCCGTTGTTGGCGGCGTCGTCGCCGACCTTCTGCCACAGCCAGTGGTCGTACTCCTTGCGGTAGCCCTCGAAGTCGCGCCAGGAGTGGCCGCTGTGGTCCGGCTCGACGTAGATCCGGGCACCGGTCGGGGAGGGTCCCGCGTAGTCCTCGACGATGCCGCGGCTGCCGGCGAGGGTGTTGATCCGGCTGTACGGCCGGGGCGAACTCACGTCGTGCTCCGCCCGGATCGTCCTGCCCTTCTCCGTTTCGATCATGCAGGTGACCAGGTCACCGTTGATGTAGGTCTCTTTCCAGGAGGGGTGGTCCCTCGGCACGAAGCGCGCGCGGTAGTCGGCCAGCCCCTTGGGGGCGGTCGCGGTGGCGCGCAGCGTGGCCATGCGGTCGCCGCGGTTGATGTCCATGGCCGCCGCGATCGGGGCCAGCCCGTGCATGGGGTAGAAGGAGGCGGTGCTGCGGGTGTGCCACAGGCGCCGCCAGGAGTCGGTGTAGTAGGTGTCGGAGAAGAGGAGTTCGCGCAGGTCGTGCAGGTAGCCGCCGTGGCCGTTGGTGATGTCCCCGAACAGGCCGTCGTGCGCTCCCTTGAGCATGGCCAGCTCGTTGCGGCCGTAGCTGCAGTTCTCGGACAGGAGCAGGTGCCTGCGGGTGCGCTCGGAGGTGTCGACGAGGTCCCACAGCTGACGCAGTTCGGTCGCGATGGGGAGCTCTACCAGGGCGTGCTTGCCGCTGAGCAGCGCCGCCCTGCCGTGTTCGTAGTGGAACTCCCACGGTGTGGCGATGTACACCAGGTCGATGTCGTCCCGCCGGAGCATCCGGGCGTAGGAGTCGGCGGAGCCGCCGTACTCGGCGGGGCGTGGCTTGCCCTTGCTCTCCAGGCGGTCCGCGGCGCGTTTCGCACGGTCGGCGCGGATGTCGCAGACGGCGGTCACGGTGCAGCCGGGGACGGCCGCCCAGCCGGTGATCATGCCGCCACCCCGGTTGCCGAGGCCGATGACGCCGACGCGGACGGTTCTGCGGGCGTCGAAGGGCACCCCGATCATCGACTTCTGGCCGGGCCTGCGACGGGGCGCCGGTGCGGCCGCCGCCGACGCGGACGGGGCCGCCCCGGTCATCCCGGCCGCGACCGCACCGGTGGCGACGGCCGAGCCCAGAAGCAGTCGGCGTGAGACAGCGGGCGTTTCGGACATGACGGCAACACTCCTCGTGGGCGGTCGGCATCACGGGCGGGGCACGGTCGGACGTTGTCGAGCACGGTGAAGCACGGTGAAGCGCGATGGAGCTCGGTCGGGCCCGGTCGGGCTCGGTCCGGCCGCAGAGCGCTTTCGGGGCAAGACTCTGCGGGCTCAGCCGTTGCATGTCAATACGTGCTCGATACATAGCCGTTCCGAGCATCTCCGCGCACCGAAAGGGCGTCACATTCCGTCCTGCACCACTCCGCGCGTCGAGAGCGTGACGGGGTCTCCGTTCGTGAAGTCACCCGGCGGGATGCCCGGGTGATGCCCTTCGCGCGAAGGCGGCGCCTGGTCCCGCGGGCCCAGGGTGAGCCGGGAGACGATGCGGTAGCGGTCGCCGCGGTAGAGGGAGTGCACGTACTCGACCGGACGGCCGCGCGTGTCGGTGGTCAGGCGCTCGAAGAGCAGCGCCGGGGACAGCTCCGGTACGTCGAGCAGATCGGCCTCCGCGCGCGTCACCACGGTGGGTTCGATCGACTGCACGGCCTCGCTGACCCGGACGGCGTGCCGCTCGTTCAGGTGCTCGTACAGGTCGCCCTGCTCCAGTTCGTCACTGGTCAGGTCCGAGACGAGGTCGGCCGGGACGTGCAGGTACTCGATGGCCATGGGCGAGCCGTCGACCAGCCGCAACCGGGCCACGTAGTGGATCTGCGCCGCCGGCGACATGCGCAGCTTGCGGCCCACCCGGGCACCGGCGGGCAGGGTACGGACCTCCAGCAGCCTGCTGGTCCAGGCGCCCGCGGCCGGCGGCAGGCTGAAGGCCCGCCGGTCGGACACCAGTTCCTGGGTGATCTTCTCGGCGGCGACGAACATGCCCCGGCCGTGCTCGCGCACCAGCAGCCCGGCGACCACCAGCTCATCGACCGCGGCGCGCAACGTCGGCCGGGACACCGCGAGTTCGGCACACAGGGTGCGCTCGGAGGGAATCGCGTCTCCCGGGCGCCGTTCCTCGATGAGTTCCAGGATCGCGTCGCGGACACGCTCACGCTTGAGCACCGCACCGGAGGCGGCGGCGTCGATCTCCATGCAGTACTCCCGTAACTGGTCTGCTGGTCAGCCGAGTTTACCTGTCCACATCGGTAGCGAACCAGCCACACATCGCATCGCTCGGCCGAAATACCCCTCCTACGCGAGGGGTTGACGGCCTCATTGGTCCATGCCACCTTCGACCAACGCCGACTGGTAAGCCTCGCAACCCTTACTGGTCAAGTGTGGGCGCTTCGTCCCTTCCAGCTCTCCCAGAGGTGAACCGTGAAGTACCGCCCGCTCGCCCTGTTCTCCACGCTGGTGCTCAGCGCCGGGCTCGCCGCCTGCTCCTCGTCCGGCGACGCGTCGGACGGCGCCGGCGGCGGCAGGACCGCCCTCGACGTGTGGCTCATGCGCGACAGCGTCTCGGCCGACTTCCAGAAGCAGTTCGAGACGGGCTTCGAGAAGTCACATCCCGACATCGACCTGAAGATCCAGATCCAGGAGTGGGAGGGCATCGGCGAGAAGGTCACCGCGGCGCTGGCCAGCAACGACGCTCCGGACGTCATCGAGGTCGGCAACACCCAGGTCGCCCAGTACGCCCAGAGCGGCGGCCTCACCGACCTCTCGGACCGGGTGGACGAACTCGGCGGGAGCGACTGGCTCAAGGGTCTCGCCGAGCCCGGGGCGTACGACGGCAAGCAGTACGGCATCCCGTACTACACCGCCAACCGGGTCGTGATCCACCGCACCGACCTGTTCGAGAAGGCCGGTGTGGACGCCGCCGGGATCAAGACCCGGGACCAGTGGATCGCCGCCACCGCGAAGCTCGACAAGGGCGGCACGCAGGGCATCTATCTGCCCGGACAGAACTGGTACGTCCTGTCCGGCTTCGTCTGGGACGAGGGCGGCGACCTCGCCGTCGAGTCCGGCGGCGAGTGGAAGGGCGGCCTCGACAGTCCCGAGGCGCTGCGGGCCATGGACTTCTACCGGCGCCTCCAGGCCCTCGGCAAGGGCCCCAAGGACTCCGACGAGGCCCAGCCGCCGCAGGCGGAGGTCATGGCCAAGGGGCAGGTCGCCCAGATCATCGCCGTCCCCGGCGGTGCCAAGGTCATCGAGGAGAAGAACCCCGAACTCAAGGGGAAACTGGGCTTCTTCCCGATCCCCGGCAAGACCGCCGAGGAACCGGGAGCCGTCTTCACCGGCGGCTCCGACCTGGTCGTCCCGGCCGTCGCCGCACACCAGGAGGAGGCGCTCACCTTCATCCGGGAACTGACCGGAGACGCCTGGCAGAAGAAGCTCGCGGTCGCGATGAGCTACGTACCGAACAAGACCACCCTCGCGGGCGCCGTCTCCGCCGACCCCGGCACCGCTGCCATGGCCGCCGGCGCCGTGAACGGACACGCCACCCCCAACACCCCGCAGTGGGCGGCGGTCGAGGCGAAGAACCCGATCAAGGAGTACATGACGGCCGTACTCACCGGCCGTGACGCCGAGTCCGAGGCCGCCAAGGCGTCCCGGACGATCACCGACACGCTCAACAGCGACTCCTGACAGCAGCCGACCCCGACACCCCGAGGACCAGGAGGCGCCGTGTCGACCGTCCGTGAGCGGAGTGGTCCGCGCAAGGTCAGCCGCCCGCCGCGCGCCGCCCCCGCACGCCCGGGCGGGCGTGGCGGGGCCCGCCCGGGCTCCCTCTGGCCGTACCTGCTGATCGCGCCCGCCGTGCTGGGCATGCTCTACCTGCTGGTCTATCCGCTGGCCCGCGCCGTACTCATCTCCTTCCAGGACTTCCGGCTGCGCCAACTGATCCTCGGTGACGCCGACTTCGTCGGACTGCGCAACTACCGCACCCTGCTGGGCGACCCGCAGTTCTGGGAGGTGGTGCGCCGGACCTTCGTGTTCATGGCCGTCAACGTGGTCGCGATCATGGTGCTGTCCACGCTGGTCGCGCTGATGGCCGAACGGCTCGGCAGGGCGGCCAGGACCGTGGTCCTCAGTTCCCTGGTGCTGGTGTGGGCCGTACCCGTGGTGGCGGCCACCACCGTCTTCCAGTGGCTGTTCCACTCCGAGTTCGGCATCGTCAACGAGACCCTGACCGGTCTCGGCCTCTCCTCGTTCGAGGGTTACACCTGGTTCGCGCACGGCGGTACCGCGTTCGCCATCGTCGTGGTCCTGATCGTCTGGCAGTCCGTGCCGTTCGCCGCGATCACGCTCTACTCGGCCCTGGTCACGGTGCCGGCCGAGCTGTACGAGTCGGCGCGGATGGACGGCGCGGGCGGCGCGCGCGTCTTCCGCTCGGTGACGTTCCCGCTGATCCGGCCGATCTTCATGCTGGTCCTGTCCCTCGAAGTGATCTGGACGTTCAAGGCGTTCGTGCAGATCTGGGTGATGACCCGCGGCGGGCCGGGCGAGGCCACCACCATCCTGCCGGTGTACGCCGTGCAGACCGCGCTCGCCGGCCAGCGCTACGACCTGGGCTCCGCCGCCTCGATGCTCACGGTCCTGCTGATGAGCGGCGTCCTCGTCCTGTACTTCCGTCAACTGTTCCGTCAGGAGGGTGAGCAGCTGTGAGCACCTCGCGCTCCTCGGCCCGGCGCGCGCTGCGCCGCCTCCCGCTCCACGCCGCCGCCGCGCTCACCGTGGTGATCTGCCTGTTCCCCGTGTACTGGATGGTCACGACCGCCTTCAAACCGTCCACGGACATCCAGTCGTACGATCCCCGGCTGATCCCCCGCGCCTGGACGTTCGACCACTTCCAGCGGGCGGTCGGCGCCGACGGCTTCGCCCTGTTCTGGCGCAACAGCATCCTGGTCACCCTCAGCGCCGTACTGCTGGCCCTGGTCGTCGCGCTCGGTGCCGCGTACGCCGTGGCGCGGCTGCGCTGGCGCGGGCGCCGGCAGTTCGTGCTCGCGGTGTTCATCGCGCAGATGGCGCCCTGGGAGTCACTGATCATCCCGATCTACATCATCTCCCGCGACACCGGCATGCTCGACCGGCTCCCGACACTCACGCTGATCTACTTCATGATCACGTTGCCGTTCACGGTGATCGTGCTGCGCGGCTTCATCGCCGGCATCCCGCCCGAACTGGAGGAGGCCGCGCAGGTCGACGGCTGCACCCGGGCCGGTGCCTTCCGCAAGGTCGCGTTCCCGCTGCTGGCACCCGGACTCATGGCCACCTCGCTGTTCGGCTTCATCACCGCGTGGAACGAGTTCACCTACGCCAACTTCCTCATCATCAAGCAGCAGGACAGCCGCACGCTGCCGGTGTGGCTCTCCTCGTTCCAGTCGACCTTCGGCACCGACTGGGGGGCCACGATGGCCGCCTCCACCCTCTTCGCCCTGCCCGCGCTGGCCATCTTCCTGGCCCTGCAGCGCCATGTGACGGCCGGGCTGGCCTCGGGCGGCGTCAAGGGCTGACCGCGTACGCCGTCCCCCGCCCACCTCCCCGCCCGTCGTGCACCGCCGACCACCGGAGCCGTCCCGTGGAACTGCCACGCCCCGAACTGGCGCTCGTGCCCCGTCCCCGCCGCATCTCCACCCGCTCCGGCCGTTTCCGGCTCGACGCCACGACCCGGCTGCGGGTCACCCCGGGAGCCGAGGCGGCCGCGAACCTGCTTCGCACCCTCCTCGCCCCGGCCACCGGACTGCGGCTGGAGGCCGCCGCCGACGGTGCCTTCGTCCTCGCGCTCGACCCCGCCCTCACCGGCCTCGGCGACGAGGGCTACGGCCTGACCGTGAGTCCCAAGGGAGCCCTGCTGCGCGCCGCCCACCCGGCCGGGCTCCTGCGCGGAGTGCAGACGGTACGGCAACTCCTGCCCTACGACGCCCTGTCCGAGCGGCCGGTGCGCGGCGTCGCCTGGGACCTGCCCGCCGTGGAGATCACCGACGTACCCCGCCACGCCTGGCGCGGCTCCATGCTCGACGTGGCCCGGCACTTCCAGCCGGTGCCCTACCTGCGGCGCTACGTCGACCTGATGGCCCTGCACAAGCTGAACGTCTTCCACCTCCATCTCACCGACGACCAGGGCTGGCGGATGCCGGTGGCCGCCTACCCGAGGCTCACCGAGGTCGGTGGCCGGCGGACCGAGTCGATGGCCGGCCCCGCCGGCAGCGACCGCTTCGACGGCGTACCGCACGGCGGCGCGTACACCCGCGCCGAACTGCGGGAGCTGGTCGCGTACGCGGCCGAGCGCGGGGTGACCGTGCTCCCGGAGACCGGCGTGCCGGGACATGTCCGCGCCGCCCTGGCCGCCCACCCCGAGCTGGGCACCGACCCCGCGCGCCGCCTGGACGTGTGGACGCACTGGGGCGTGTGCGAGAACGTCCTCGGCACCGACGACCACGTCCTGGACTTCTTCCGCACCGTCCTGGACGAGGTGATGGACGTCTTCCCCTCGCCGTACGTCCACATCGGCGGCGACGAGTGCCCCACCACCGAGTGGGAGCGGAGTCCGGCGGCGCGGGCCCGCGCCGCCCGCGAAGGACTGCCGGGCCCCCGCGCGCTGCACCCGTGGTTCATCGCCCGTATGGCCGGGCACCTCGTGCGGGCGGGCCGCCGGCCGGTCGTCTGGGCCGAGAACGACGTCCCCCTCCCCCTGGAGTGCACGGTGATGAGCTGGCGCGACCCCGGACACGCCCGCGCGGCGGCGGAGCGCGGGCACGACGTCGTCCACGCCGACCACCGCACCACCTACTTCGACTACGCGCGCGGTCACGGCACCGAGGAACCCCCCGGCCAGCCCGGCACCGTCGTCGACCTGCGCACGGTGTACGACGTGGATCTCGCGCCGCCGACGCCGGATCCGCGGGTCGCCTCCCGGGTGCTGGGCGCCCAGGGCCAGTTGTGGACCGAGTTCGTCCAGACGCCCGAGCACATCGAGTACCTCACCTATCCCCGACTGTGCGCGCTCGCCGAGCGGGTCTGGGACGGCACGTCGGGCTGGCGGGACTTCACCGCCCGGCTGACCGGGCACCGTGCCCGCCTGGACGCGCTGAACGTCCCGCACGCCGCCCCGCCGCCCACCGTGTCCCTACCGCCGCGGGTGGGCGGCGTCCGCTGAGCGCCGCTGCCGGCCGGTCAACCGTCCTGTCCCCCACGCCACGCGTCACCACCGAGGTTTCCGCACCGGCGGAAGCCGTGCCGAAAGGATCCCGGATGAGAACCCGACCCCCCGTCAGCCGCGCCCGCCTGGCGCTCGCCCTGGCGGCTCTCCTGGGCGGCGGCGCCCTGACCGCCCTCCCCGCACAGGCCGCGCCGGAGGCAGGCGGCCTCAGCGTCCAGTACCGCACCAGCGCGAGCGGAGCCACCGCCGACCAGACGGAACCCTGGCTCAAGGTGCGCAACACCGGCACCTCCGCCGTGCAGCTCAGCCAGGTCAAGGTCCGCTACTACTTCAAGGCGGACTCGCCGAACGCCTCCTACCGCTTCGCCTGCTCCTGGGCGGTGCGGGGCTGTTCCGCCGTCACCGGCACGTTCGGCACGCTGGGCAACCCCACCGCGACGGCCGACCGCTATCTGGAGATCGGCTTCACCCCGGCGGCCGGCAGTCTGGCACCCGGCGCGGACACCGGGGACATGCAGCTGCGCTTCCACCAGACCAGTTGGCAGACGGTGCGGCAGAGCGACGACTACTCGTTCAACGGTGCCCAGACCTCGTACGCCGACTGGGACAAGGTCACCGCCCAGCTCGCCGGCGCCACCGTGTGGGGCGCGGCTCCCGAGGGCAACGACCCCACGGATCCGACCGATCCGCCCGACCCGACGGACCCGCCCGGCGGCGGACAGGCCCTGTTCGAGGACTTCGACTACAGCTCCCACACCGACCCGGACATCTCCGCGCACGGCTGGAGCGTGCGCGCCAACTCCGGCGGGCCCGGTGTCCCCGGCGCCACCTGGGACCCGTCCAAGGTCACCTTCGTCTCCGCCGGCGGCAACTCCGTGATGAACCTGGAGACCTCCACGGCGGGCACCGGAGCGTCCACCACGCACACCGAGGTCCTCACCAAGGACATGAAGTTCAAGAACGGCACCTACGCGGCGCGGGTGAAATTCTCCGACGCCCCGAAGTCGGGACCGGACGGGGACCACCTGGTGCAGACGTTCTTCACCATCAACGACCTCAAGGCCCCCATGGCCGACGACTACGCCGAGTACGACTTCGAGTACCTGCCGAACGGAGGGTGGGGCGAGCCGTCGAACATCCTCTACACGACCTCCTGGGAGACCTACAACCCGGACCCCTGGCAGGCCGTCAACCAGCACTCGGAGCAGCGCGTCAGCTACGCGGGCTGGCACGACCTGGTCGTCACCATCGACGACAGCGCCATCACGTACTACGTGGACGGGCAGCACTTCGGCACCCATGACGCGCGGTACCTGCCCGAGCGGCCGATGTCGATCAACTTCAACCAGTGGCTGATCGACCTGAACGGGCAGACGTCGACGACCCCGCGCGCCTACGACCAGCAGGTCGACTACGTCCTGCACGTCAAGGACCAGGTGCTCACCCCGGCCCAGGTCGCCGCGAAGGTCGCCGGATACCGCGCCGCCGGTACGGGCTTCGTGGACGAGGTTCCCGCGTCCTGACCCCTGGCGGGGACGGTCAGAACAGCCGCTCCTGGGCGGGTGAGGGCCGTCCCCGCCGGACCCGGCGGGGGGTGCTCGGCGCGGGTGCCGTGTCACCGAACAGGGGTGCCGTGCCGTACTCGTCCGGCTCGGCCGGGACGGTGGCGGGCCCGGTGCCCACGTTGAGGACCAGTGGGGCGTCCAGGTCGAAATCGCCCGGTGTCATCGCCACCCACTCACGGTCCTGCCGCTCACCCACGCACCGACACCTCTCTCGCGCCGCCCGCCGCGACCACGCGACGCTACCAGCCCCGCGGCAGCGCGGTGATCACGGCTCCTGTCCCGCTCGCTTCCATCGTTCCCGGGCGGGCGGCGACCGACGCATCGCGCGGCCCCGCGTACGGGGGAGAACGCGGGGCCGCACGAGCAAGCTATCGGAGTGGGCCGCAGCCTGCCAGACCCGGCCGCACCGGGACGGTGCGGGCGACCCCGATCCGCTTGGCGCCCGTCGCGGCTCAGCCCGGACGGTTCGCCGCCAGCAGCTCCGCGATCTGTTCGTGCAGCCGTCGCGGCACCCGGACCGCCCACCGGCCGGCTGCCTCGGCGCTCAGCTCCCGGCTCCACTGCCAGCTGTTGCGGGCGGCCGTGCGCACCTCTCCCGGCCGGGCGGCGGCGGTGGTGGCGGTGTACCGGTCGACGTCGGCGGCGGGCACGTCCTGTTCCAGTGCCCGGCTGGGAGTCAGCCAGTGCGCGGTGCTGTCCCGCAGGAGCCGGCAGAGCTGCAGCTGCTGCGGCGCGACGACGCCGTGCAGCAGCGTGTGGGCGCGGGCCACTTCACCGCGGGCCAGGACGTGGGCCAGCATCAGGGTCCAGTTGGCCAGTTCGTCGGTGAGCTGCTGCGCGGTGGCGGCGGGCTCGGGCGGACGGAACGCGGCCAGGCGCCGGGCGGCCCGGGTGAGGCGGCCGGTGCGGTCCAGCAGGACGGCGGCCTCGGGGCGGGGCAGGTGCACCATGCCCTCCCAGGTCGGCACCTCCTCGATGCCGGGACCGGCCGGCGTGATGTGGAACTCGCCGCGCATCAGGTCGTCGAAGACGACGGCGAGGATTCCGTACATGTTGGTGTACGCCAACCGCAGCGGGGCGAGCTGTTCGAGGAACGCCCGGGCGTCGAAGTCGTCGAGGTGCTCGTCCTCGACGTAGAGGTAGGCCTCGATGTCGGAGTGTGCGTCGGCCTCGCCGACCGTCCAGGAGCCGTAGAGGAGTACGCCTTCGAGACGGGGTTCGGACCGGGCGAGCCGCCGCAGCCGGGCGATGCGGTCGTCCAGGGCAGGGCAGCGGGAGTGGACGGACATGGGTGACTGTCTCCTGAGTGAGCGCGCGGGAACGCTTGATCGACGCCCGGCGTCTGCCGGGCGGATGGCTGTGGACCGTGCGGTCGGTTCAGGAGACGCCCATGGCGCGGATTCTATGCCACGACCGGTGGGGCCGCGGTCCGGGCGGCGGGGCCGCGGCCGAGCTGCCCGTCGGGCCGCCATCGCTCTGCCCGTTCGGACATCTCCCGCTGCCTCGGGGCCTCCTGACGCCCCCGGGACGGGGCGTTACCTTCGGCTTCGTGAGCATCAGGTCCCGGCGAGCGCCCCGGTGAACGACGAGCGGCTGACCGTGGCGGAGGCGGCCGTGGACGCGGACGAGCGGCAGCCGGAACACCCCGCACGCCCCGAGCGGCCGGAGCAGTCCGAGCAGCCGGAACAGCCGGGGCGACCGGAACAGGCCGGAAAGCGGAAGCGCCGCGGTCCGGGGCCCGTCACGCTGCTGCTGTTACCGGGTCTGGTGACCGTCACCGGCGTGGCCGCGTTCCTCGCGCTGACGGGCGGTCTGCCGTCCCCGTGGCCCGAGGACTCCGGCACGAACCCGGCCGCGGCGGTCGACATCGACCCCTCCTACGTCCCATGGCTGCGCAAGGCGGCCTCGGCCTGCACGATCCTCGAACCGTCCGTGCTCGCCGCGCAGATCGACCAGCTCTCCGGCTGGAGCGACGACACGGACGCGCTCTCCGGCCAGAAGGGCATCGCCGCCTTCACCGACACCGAGTGGCGGATCTGGGGCAGGGACGACGACGGCAACGGGCACTCCTCGCCCCGCGATCCGGCGGACGCCATCATGGCGCTCGGCCGGCAGGACTGCTCGCTGGCCGAGAAGGTGACCGAACTGCGCACCGAGGGCCGGGTCAACGGGGACCTCGTGGACCTGACCCTCGCCGCGTACTCGTCGGGAACGGACGCCGTGACGAAGGCGGGGCGCGTGCCTCCGACGGCCAGGACCTACCTCGCCGAGGTCGAGGCCCTGCTCCCGCGTTACGAGGCACTCGACCGGGCCGAGTCCGGCGGCGGCACGGGTGGGGCGGCCGGCGCGCTGCTGGCGGCTCCGGTGAGCCCGCTCACCATCACCTCGCCCTACGGGTCGCGGGAGCACCCGCTGACCGGGGTGACCAAGCTGCACACCGGTGTGGACTTCGCCGCGCCCCAGGGAGCACAGGTCGTCGCCGCACGGCGGGGCCGCGTGGTGTTCGCCGCGTCGACCAGCGCCTACGGCAACCGCGTAGTGATCGACCACGGGACCATCGAGGGCAAACGCCTGGAGACCACCTACAGTCACCTGTCGTCCCTGGAGGCCGTTGCGGGGCAGGCCGTGGAGGCCGGCGCCCCGATCGGACGGGTCGGCTCCACCGGCCTGTCCACCGGGCCCCACCTGCACTTCGAGGTCGTCCTCGACGGGTACTACACCGATCCGCGGCCCTGGCTCGTCGCCGGCGGCTAGGGGGTGTCGTTTGGATCAGGCCGGCTCCAGGCAACGGTGCCTTGCGACCGGCCCCGCGACCCCGGCGAGATCCGAACGACACCCCCTAGCAGCCGGGGCGCATGTCCGCATCTGTGGGTCGTACGGCCGGACGGCCATGGCGTCGCCGCCGCGCGCTGCGCAGACTGGTCACGGCTGCCGGAGACGCCGGCGGACCGATGAGCAGGCGGTTGGCGATGACGAACGACCTTTCCACGACCGGGGTGCGCGTCCCGGACACCGAACTGGCCCGGGAGGCGACCGAGCTGGTGCGGGACAGCACGAGCGAGCTGATCTACCACCACTCGCGCCGGGTGTACTTCTTCGGCGCCCTCCAGGGGCGCGACCGGAACCTCGACTTCGATCCGGAACTGCTGTACATCGGCGCCATGTTCCACGACCTGGGACTGAACGAGGCCTTCCACGGCAGTGGCCGGCGCTTCGAGGTGGACAGCGCCGACGAGGCGCGCCGCTTCCTGCGCGCGCACGACGTGCCCGAGGACGGTGTCCGGCGGGTGTGGACCGCGATCGCCCTGCACACCACCCCCGGGGTCCCGGAGTTCATGGAACCGGAGGTGGCGCTGGTGACCGCGGGCGTGGAGTACGACGTCCTCGGCATCGGCTACCACGACGTCCCCGAGGCCGACCGGGCCGCGGTCGTCGCCCTGCACCCGCGTCCCGACTTCAAGCGCCGAATCCTGGGGGCGTTCACCGACGGTGTGCGGCCCAAGCCGGACACCGCGTTCGGCAACGTCAAGGCGGACGTGCTCGCGCACTACGTGCCGGGCTTCGAGCGCGGGGACTTCGTCCGCACCGTCCTCGACTCCCCGTGGGCGGAGTAGCCACGGCCGGGTCCGCGCGGCGTGCGGTCGCGGTGACCGCATTCGACGGGGTGCAACTGCTCGACGTCACCGGTCCCGCCGAGGTCTTCACCACGGCCAACCTCTTCGGCGCCCACTACGACGTACGGGTCGTCTCCCCGTCCGGCACGGACGTGCGGACGTCCTCCGGGGTCAGGGTGGGCGTGGACGGCGGGCCTGCCGGGCTGCCCGGCCGGCTGGACACCCTGGTGGTGACCGGGAGGCGGGAGTGGCGGCAGGCCGTCGCCGAGCCGGATCTGATGGCGCTCGTGACCGGACTGGCCGGCCGCTCGCGCCGCGTCACCTCCGTGTGTTCCGGGGCGTTCCTGCTGGCGCAGGCCGGGCTGCTCGACGGCCGGCGGGCCGCGACGCACTGGCGGCTCGCCGGGCAGCTGGCCGCCGCCTACCCGCGGGTGACGGTCGAACCGGACCCGGTGTTCGTCCGGGACGGCCCGGTCACCACGTCCGCGGGCGTCACCGCGGGCATCGACCTGGCCCTGTCCCTGGTCGAGGACGACCACGGCGGGGGCCTGGCCCGTGAGGTGGCCCGCGAACTCGTCGTCTTCATGGCCCGTCCGGGCGGTCAGTCGCAGTTCAGCGCGCGCCTGACCCCGCGCGAGGCACGGCACCCGGTGGTGCGCGCCGTGATGGACGCCGTGACCGCCGACCCGTCGGCTCCGCACGGCCCGGAGTCCCTGGCCCGCGCCGCGGGGGTCAGCGCCCGGCACCTGCGGCGGCTCTTCCGCGCCGAGACGGGGATGACGACCGGGCAGTACCTGGAATCCGTACGGCTGGAGTGCGCGCAGGCCCTCCTCGAAGGGGGCAACGACCCCATCGAGGCGGTGGCGGGCCGGTCGGGCTTCGGTTCCTCGGAGACGATGCGCCGGGTCTTCCAGAGCGCTCTGGGCGTGACGCCCACGAGCTACCGGGCACGTTTCCGGTCGACCGCGGGGTGCCCGGCGCGGGGTGAGGCCTGAGCCGGCTCTCGCAGCGGGCCGGCGAACAAGACCAGCACCTCGGCGTTTGATCCGCCGTATCGCGTCGAAGGACACAATATGACCCAGTCGAAGCGCGAGACCGAGCGAAAGTACGAGCCCTCCTCCTCCGGCGCCGACGGGCTGCCGGACCTCACCGGCGTCGGTCCCGTCGCCTCGGTCACCGAGGCCGGAGCCGAGGAGCTGGACGCGGTGTACCACGACACCGTGGATCTGCGGCTGGCCGGCACGTCGGCCACCTTGCGCCGCCGGACGGGCGGCTCGGACGCCGGGTGGCATCTGAAGCTCCCGCTCACCGGGGACAGCCGGGAGGAGGTGCGGGCCGCGCTGTCGGACGACGTACCGGAGGCGCTGCGTGAACTCGTTCTGTCCCGTACGCGGGGCGCGGAGCTGCGGCCCGTCATGCGCGTCAGGTCCGCCCGCTCGGTGCGGCACCTCCGTGATGCCGAGGGCACGGTGCTCGCCGAGCTCAGCCTCGACGAGGTGCGTGCCGACTCGCTGTCGGGCG
This sequence comes from Streptomyces sp. BB1-1-1, assembly GCF_031597775.1. Lineage (NCBI taxonomy): Bacteria > Bacillati > Actinomycetota > Actinomycetes > Kitasatosporales > Streptomycetaceae > Streptomyces > Streptomyces sp. BB1-1-1. The sequence continues at coordinate 473,017 of NZ_CP134203.1, forward strand.
GCGGTGGCCGTGCCGAGTGGAGCGAGCTGGAGGTCGAGCTCGCCGACGGGGCCCCCGCCGGGCTGCTGGACACCGTGGAGCGCAAGTTGCGCAAGAAGGGGATTGCGCGGTCGGACAGCCCTTCCAAGCTCGCCCGGGCGTTGCGGGAGACCGGTGCCTCGGCGGAGGTGAAGCCGTCGCGCCGGGCCTCGGACAAGGTGGTGCCCGGGTCTCCGGGCGCGTACGTGGCGGCGTACGCGCGCGAACAGGTCGGCATCCTGGTGGCGCTGGATCCGGCGGTCCGCCGGGACCTGCCCGACGGGGTGCACAAGATGCGTGTGACGTGCCGGCGCCTGCGCGGCTGCCTGCGCTCGTACCGGTCGGTTCTCGACCGGCGGGTCACCGATCCCCTGCGCGCCGAGCTCAAGTGGCTGGCGGGTGAACTGGGGGTCGAGCGGGACCAGGAGGTGCTGCGCGAACGGCTGAGCGGTGCGGTCGCCGAGTTGCCCGACGACCTGGTGCTCGGCCCGGTCGCCGCACGGCTGCGGGTGTGGGACGTGTCCCGCGGCGACGAGAGCCGGACGCGCACGCGGGAGGCCCTGGCCTCGGCCCGCTATCTGCGTCTCCTGGACGCGCTGGACGGGCTGGTCCGGCGGCCGCCACTGCGCGCCAAAGCGGCGGGCAAGCCGGCCCCGGTCATGGCCAAGGCGGTCCTCAAGGAGTACGACCGCCTCGCCGGGCGCATGGACCACGCGCTGGAGCAGCCGTCCGGGCAGGCCCGGGACGCGGCGCTGCACCAGGCGCGCAAGGCGGCCAAGAAGGTCCGCTACGCGGCCGAGGTGGCGCGTCCGGCACTCGGCAAGCCCGTCGCCCGCCTCGGCAAGCGCGCCAAGGCGGTGCAGAAGCTGCTCGGCGAGCACCAGGACGCCGTGGTCGCCCAGGACACGCTGCGGGAACTGGCGGTGGCGGCCCACGGCGCGGGCGAGACGGCGTTCACGTGGGGCCTGCTCCACGGTCAGGAACGGGCGGGAGCCCGCGCACGGCAGGAGGAACTCCCGTCGGTGTGGCGGGCGGCGTCGGACCCCGCGCTCCGGACGGCCCTGAATCACTGAGCCGCACGCGCGGCCCGCGTCGGTGCGCGCCACCCGGGTCTCCCGGGTGGACGGCCGGGGTCAGTCCGCCCGGTCCGGGTGGGTCCCCGGCCCGTCGCCGTGTCCGGCCAGCGGTGTCGGCGAGAGGTCGACGGGTTCCTCACCGGCTTCGAGCAGGGTGTCGGCGGCGCCCACGATCAGCGGGTCGGGACTGCCCACGGCCTCGTCGTCCTTCGCCGGATAGTCGAAGCGGTCCAGCAGGCTGCGCATGGCCTCCAGCCGGCCCTGGCGCTTGTCGTTGTTCTTGACCACCGTCCAGGGCGCGTGGGGCGTGTCGGTGGCCCGGAACATGTCGATCTTGGCCGCGGTGTAGTCGTCCCAGCGGTCCAGTGAGGAGAGGTCCGTCGGCGAGAGTTTCCAGCGGCGGACCGGGTCGACCTGGCGGATCGCGAAACGGGTCCGCTGCTCGGCCCGGGAGACGGAGAACCAGAATTTCACCAGCAGGATGCCGTCGTCGGTGAGCAGCTGCTCGAACAGCGGCGCCTGCTGGAGGAACTGCCGGTACTGGGGCTCGGTGCAGAAGCCCATCACGCGCTCGACGCCGGCCCGGTTGTACCAGGAGCGGTCGAAGAAGACGATCTCGCCGCGGGCGGGCAGGTGGGCCACGTAGCGCTGGAAGTACCACTGTCCCGCCTCCCTCTCGGTCGGCTTGTCCAGTGCGACCACGCGGGCGCCGCGGGGGTTCAGGCGCTCGGTGAAGCGCTGGATGGTGCCGCCCTTGCCGGCCGCGTCGCGGCCCTCGCAGAGGACGACGATCCGCCGGCCGGTCTCCTTGGCCCAGCGCTGCATCTTGAGCAGCTCGATCTGCAGGACCCGCTTCTGCCGCTCGTAGTCGGACCTGCGTACCTTGCGGTCGTACGGATGGTTCTCCCGCCAGGTGTCGATGGGGCTGCCCTGCGCGTTGAGCAGGATCGGCTTCTCCGGCCTGCGCTCGTCGATCCGCAGGCCTTCGAGGAGATCGTCCTCGGGTGCGTCGGTACCGGCGCCGTCCGCCTTCGCCGTCCCCGCCTCCTCTTCCGTGCTCACGCCGCGTACGCCCGGTCCCGCAGGGAGCGCACGGCGCGCACGGGCCCGGCCGACGTCCGGGCGGCCGTGACCCGGTACGTGGTCCTGGCCGGGTCGGTCAGCGGCTCGCCCAGAGTGATCCGGCCGGCGGCGTGCAGCCTGTCGCACTCGGCGGTGGGCAGCGCCACGTAGCAGCCGCCCCTGCCCGTGGCCGAGTCCAGCGGCCGCCAGTAGCTGTATCTGCGCCCTCCACCCTCGCGCACGGTGACGAACACAGGGGTACGCGCATCGGCGACTATCCGCAGGATGTCGGCCCCGGCGGGACCGAGCGGTGCGCACGGGCGGGGCCCGCGGCGACCGGTCGCTCGGGTGTCGGCGGTCTGCGCGTGGACGACGGTAAGCGGCATCGGCTGTGGCCTTTCGGGACAGGGGACTCGAGACCGCCTACCCGCTCCGGCCGGTGTTGATCTCGCTTGCCCGCATTCTTGTGCACGGCACTGACAATGCCCCTTCCCACGCCGCCGGAACAGGGCAGGTCAGCCCTGGGGTACGCCCACGCGCCGCAAGGGGTGCGGGTTGAGACGGGCGAAGCCCTCCTGACGTTCGTAGGGGAAGTAGGGGTAGGGAGCCGTCGTGGCGCTCGCGGCGTCGAGCCTGGCCACCTGGTCCTCGGTCAGCTCCCAGCCGACGGCGCCGAGGTTCTGCCGCAGCTGCTCCTCGTTGCGGGCGCCGATGATGACCGAGGAGACGGTCGGGCGCCGCAGCAGCCAGTTGATCGCGATCTGGGGCACGGTCCGGCCCGTCTCCCGCGCGATGGCGTCCAGCGTGTCGACCACCCGGAACAGCAGCTCGTCCGCCACGGGCGGGCCGTAGTCGGCCGTGGCGTGCAGTCGGCTGTCGGCCGGGAGCGGCCGGCCGCGGCGGATCCGGCCGGTGAGGCGCCCCCACCCCAGTGGGCTCCACACGACGGCTCCGACACCCTGGTCGAGGGCCAGCGGCATGAGCTCCCACTCGTAGTCCCGGCCGACGAGGGAGTAGTAGACCTGGTGCGCCGCGTAGCGCTGGTGCCCGTGGGCGTCCGCGTCGGCCAGCGACTTCATCAGCTGCCATCCGCTGAAGTTGGAAACGCCGGTGTAGCGGAGCTTTCCGGCCCGCACGAGGTCGTCGAGCGTGGAGAGCACCTCCTGCACGGGGGTTCCGGCGTCGAAGGCGTGCAGCTGGAAGAGGTCGATGTAGTCCGTGCCCAGCCGGCGCAGGGCCTGGTCGACCGCCGTGATCAGACGCGCCCGCGAGGTCCCCGCGTCCGCCGGCCCGTCGCCCATCGGCAGCCCGGCCTTGGTGGAGATGATCACCTGGTCGCGCCGCCCCTTCACGGCGGCGCCGAGCACCTCCTCCGACGCGCCGCCGGAGTAGACGTCGGCGGTGTCGAACATGGTCACCCCCGCCTCCAGGCAGATGTCGACCAGACGGCGCGCCTCGGCCTCGTCCGTGCTGCCCCAGGCGCCGAAGAGTTCACCCCGGCCGCCGAAGGTGCCCGCGCCGAAGCTCAGCGCCGGGACCATCAGCCCGGACGCGCCCAGTCTCCTGTATTCCACAACCGCATCCCTTCGTCCGGCCGTCCGTCGCGTCGTGGTGGTGCAGGACGCGACGGACCCGCCCTCCATTAACGGGACTTGTGTTCCGTTAAGATGGCCCACAGGTTAACAGCAATCCAGTTACTAATGGAACCGGAGTACCGTTATGACTTCCGAAGGCGTGGGACCCGGCACCGTCCGTCCGGGCGGACGCACCGCCCGCGTACGGTCCGCCGTACTCCGGGCCGCCGGCGACGCCCTGGCCGAGCACGGCCTGGCCGGCCTCGATCTCGCGGACGTGGCCCGCCGCGCCGAGGTCGGGAAGACCACGGTCTACCGGCGCTGGGGGACCCCCGCCAACCTGGTCGCCGACCTGCTCACGGACATGGCCGAGCAGTCGCTCCCGCGCACCGAGACCGGCACGCTCCTCGGCGACCTGCGCGCGAACGCCCGGCTCGTGCGGCGCACGTTGGCGGATCCGCGCCAGGGCGCGCTCTTCAGGGCGATGATCGCCGCCGCGACCTGCGACGAGCAGGCGGCCGCCGCCCTCCACCGGTTCTACGACGTCCGCGTCACGGAGTGGGAGCCCTGCGCACGCCAGGCCGTCGAACGCGGCGAGCTGCCCGAGGGCACCGACACGCGCGAGGTGATCCGCGCCGTCTCCGCCCCCCTCTACTACCGCCTGCTGACCACCGACGAGCCACTGGACGAGGCCACGGCGGACCGCGCCGCGGAAGCCGCGGCCGCGGCGGCGCGAGCGGGAGCCTTCCGGTCCCCGTGACCGGCGGGCACCCGGAATCCGCCATTGCCACCGGGACCTCCGACCGGTGGTCCGGCATCGGCGCGTCCGAGGCCCGCCCGGGCGACCCCTCGCACTGTCGTGCACGAACGCCGACCAGCACCGGTTGTGACGGCTCCGTCACATCCTCTTCACCGAACGCACACTTCCGGCCGAGTCCCGTTCCCCGTGTTCCCGACGGTGCAGACGGTGCGCCGGGGCCGTGCCTAATCTCCCGGACCATGCGATCCACACGAACGAGACGCTTCGGTCTCGCCACGATCATCGCCCTCGCCCTCGCCGTGTTCGGCCTGGCGCCCTCCGCGAGCGCCGCCGACCCCGCCCCGGCCGAGCTGACGTTCGCCATCGACGCGGCGACCACTCAGCCGGGCGGCACGGTGAACCTGTCGATGACGATCAAGAACAACAAGACGTACGACATCTGGTTCGTCTACCAGACGATCGACCCGACCTGGCTGACCACCCAGCGGCCCGATCTCAAGTACAGCTTCACCGGATGCAGTCTGGCGTCGGAGGCCGGCGCCGTCCCGTGCACCGGGACCGGACCGGCCAACCTCGGCACCAACTACGGCGCCACCATCCCGCCCGGCCAGAGCCGCACCGTCACCCTGACCCTCCAGGTCGCCGCCGACTCCGGCTGCAACGGCAACATCGGCTTCTACTCGTACTACTACGCGGAGTTCAGCGACAGCGCGAGCGTCAACGGAGGCCCGGTCCACACGCCGGAGACCCGCGTCCTGTGCGCCGCCTGACCGCACGTCCCCGCGCGCACTGAGCGCCGTCGGCGGCCGGCCCGCGACGGACCGGCCGCCGTCGGCGCGAGCGACATCACGGCTGACCTGATCTCGCTCCACACCCGGTCAGCGCACTGGTCGAGACCACTGACACCCACGTTCCGCGGAGGCCGGGATTCCGCGCCCGCGCTTTCCGGCCCGCAGCAGTACACGGGCCTGCCGGGGTGGTCCGACGCACGGAGTCCGGCGCTCGCCGACCGCTGACGACCGTGCCCGTTCCGGGCAAATGGACACATGCGCTTTTCCGTCAAGTTCCGCAGCAGGCACACAAAAGCTCCACACGCGCCTCACTATGTGACGCGACGGAAACGTCGACGACCGGCGTCTAAGGGGGGCGACGGCGTGGTCACGGGGTGGGCGTGCTCCCGCAGGAGCATGCCCCGCCCCTGCCCGGGGGAGGGAACCTCACCGCATGAAGCGGACCATTCGCACTACGGCGCTCGCAGTGGGCGCGCTGATCGCGTCGCTCGGCCTACCGGCCGGCCCGGTCCACGCCGACGCCCCGGCCCCGCGCATCGACCTGCGGGTACTGGTCGTCAGCGACGGCGGACCGGCCACCGACGCGATCGCCGCCGAACTGGAGACCGCGGGCACGCCGTACACGGAGGTGGATCTCCAGGACGCCGACCGGCCCGTGATCGACGCCGACTTCCTGGCGGACACCGTGGACGGACGACCGCGGGCCAAGTTCCAGTCCGTCGTCCTGCCCAACGACAACCCCTTCCCGGCGGACTCCGCCGAGATGGCGGCCCTCGCCTCCTACGAGCAGACGTACGCGATCCCGCAGGTCGACGCCTACACCTACGCGCGCCCCGAGGTCGGGCTCCAGTACGCGGTCGGCACCGGGTACGCCGGCAGCGTCGACGGCGTCCGCGCCGAGGTGACACCGGCCGGGCTGGCCGGCCCCTTCGGATACCTGGACGGTGCCGTCCCCTTCGAGGACAACTCCCCCACCGTGGGCGAGTCCTACGCCTACCTCTCGGCACCCGCACCGGGCGCCGACTTCGTGCCGTACGTCCAGGCGGCGATACCCGGACGGGCGACGAAGGGCTCCCTGGTGGGCGAGTACCGGCACGACGGCCGGCGCGAACTCGTCGTCACGTTCGTCTACAACCAGCACCAGCAGCAGTTCCGGCTGCTCGCCCGGGGCATCGTGGAGTGGATGACCGGCGGCGTCCACCTCGGCGCCGACCGCAACTACTTCGCCGTGCACGTCGACGACGTCTTCGCGGCCGACGACCGCTGGGACACCGAGCTCAACTGCACGCCCGGCGACGTGGACTGCCCGCCGGGCGAGGGCACGCCGAACCCCATCCGCATGGTCCCGGCCGACGTCGACCACGCCACCGCCTGGCAGGACAGCCGTGACTTCACGCTCGACCTGGCCTACAACGGCTCCGGCAGCGTCGACCACCGCCAGGACAACGGCGGCGCCGACCCGCTCGCGGACCAGCTGATCGCCGACCGGGACCGGTTCCGCTGGATCAACCACACCTACACGCACGCCTTCCTGGGCTGCCGGCAGGACGTCGGCGTCGTCCCGTGGAAGTGCGCGACCAACCCCGACGGCAGCACCCGGTGGGTGAGCCGGAACGAGATCGCCGACGAGATCGCCACCAACCGCGTCTGGGGCGAGCTGGCCGGACTCCCGCTGGAGGACGACGAGTTGGTGACCGGCGAGCACTCGGGGCTGAAGGTGGCCCCGCAGCAGCCCGTGGACAATCCGAACCTGGGGCCGGCCCTCGCGGACAACGGCATCGCCTGGCTCGCCTCGGACAACTCCCGCGACCCCGTCCAGCGGCAGGTCGGCAGCGCCACGACCGTCTCCCGCCATCCGATGAACGTCTTCTACAACGCCGGGCGGGCGGCCGAGCAGGTCGACGAGTACAACTGGATCTACACCAGCCGCGCCCAGGGCGGCAGCGGCATCTGCGAGGACAACCCCGCCACCTCCACCTGCCTGGCCGCCCCGCTGGACACCGCCACGGGCTACGCCGGCCACATCGTGCCGCTGGAGACGCGCATCGCGCTCGGGCACGTCCTGTCCAACGACCCCAAGCCGCACTTCATCCACCAGTCGAACCTCGCCGAGGACCGCATCGCGTACCCCGTTCTCGACGGCGTACTGGAGGGCTACGACGCCCTGTTCGCCGACAGCACCCCCGTGGTGAACCTCCGCATGGAGGACATCGGCGCCGAGATGCGGCGCCGTGCCGTCTGGCGGAGCGCGGTCGACGCCGGGCAGGTCACCGGCCATCGCATCGGTGACACCGTGACCGTCCAGGCACCGGACGGCGTGGCCGTGACGGCGACGATGCCCGCGGGCACCCTGCACGGGGGCACGGGCTTCGGGAACGCCTACGCCGGCGCGCTGTCCGGCTGGACCCCGACGGCCGGCGGGCCGCTCTCCCTCACCCTGCCGTCGTCTGCCGCCGCGCCCTCCGCCGTCGGACCCGGCGACACGGCCGCCGCGACACCCACCGCGCCGCGCACCCGAGTACCGGCCGGCGTGACCGAGCCGGTGCCGTACGGCGCGGAGCGCTGAGCGGCGCACGCACCACCACCGCAGGTCCGGTCAGCCCGCACGATCAGCCCACACCTCGGCCGTGGAGCACATCCATGCACGTTTCCCACGGCGCGCGACGCTCCGGCGCGTCGCGCGTCACCCTGCTCACCGAAGGCACCTACCCGCACAGTCACGGCGGTGTGAGCGTCTGGTGCGACCAGCTCGTCACCGGCATGCCCGACCTCGACTTCGACGTCATCGCCGTCACCGGCACGGGGCGCGAACCGCTCGCCTGGGACATCCCCGGGCACGTCTCCCGGGTCGTCTCCGTCCCCATGTGGGGGCCCGCGCCGCAAGGGCGTCCGCCTCGCGGGCGGCAGCGCAACCGGCTCGCCGACGCCTACGAGCGGTTCGTGACCGCGTTGCTCGACCCGCGCGCCGAGGGCGGGTTCGGCCCCGCCCTGTACCGGCTCGCGCGGGCCGCCGCGGACGGCCGGCTCAGTCCGTTCCTGCGCGGGGACCGGGCGATCGCCATCCTGACCGCGGTCTGGAACCGGCCGGGACTGGCCGTGCGCGAGGCCCGGCCCACCGTGCACGACGCGGTGACCGCGACCGCGCTGCTGGAACACGCCCTGCGTCCGCTGGCCGCTCCGTACCCGGAAGACGGCGTGGCGCACGCCGTCAGCGGCGGTGTCGCGGTCCTGCCCGGCCTGGCCGGACTGGACCGGCACGGCGTGCCGTTGCTGCTGACCGAACACGGCGTCTACCTGCGCGAGCGCTACCTCGGCTACCGCACCGCCCCCTACCGGTGGCCGGTGAAGGCACTGCTGTTGGGCTTCTTCCGGCTGCTGGCCGAGGAGACCTACCGCCGGGCCGCCCTGATCACCCCGGGCAACCGCTACAACCGGCTGTGGGAGGAGCAGGGCGGTGCGGCCCCGGAGTCCATACGCACGGTCTACAACGGCGTGGACCCGGCAGCGTTCCCGCCCGCCGGCCCCGAACCCGCGGTCCCCGTACTCAGCTGGGCCGGACGGGTCGACCCGATCAAGGACCTGGAGACCCTGATCCGCGCCTTCGCCCTCGTCCGGGCCGAACTGCCCGCCGCCCGGCTGCGGTTGTTCGGCGGCACACCGCGCGGCGGCGAGGCGTACCGGGAGCGCTGCGAGGCGCTGGCGGCGGAACTCGGGCACGGTGACGCGGTCACCTTCGAGGGCCGGGTCGAGGACATCAAGGACGCGTACGCCGCCGGGAACGTCGTGATGCTCTCCAGTATCAGCGAGGGGTTCCCCTTCACCCTGATCGAGGCCATGTCGTGCGGCCGGGCGACCGTCTCCACGGACGTGGGCGGCGTACGGGAGGCCGTCGGCGACACCGGTCTCGTGGTGCCGCCGCGTGATCCGGCCGCCATGGCCGCCGCGGCAGTGGAGTTGCTGGGCGACGCCGCGCGCCGCCGGGCGATGGGCGAGGCGGCCCGGCTCAGGGTGATCGAGCAGTTCACACTCCGGCAGACCATCGACACCTTCCGGTCCATATACCTGGAGCTCTCCGAGTTCGGTGGTACGGCCGTACGTGCCGCGGCCGCGGAAGTGGACGCCTTCGCGACGGCGGGCGCCACGCCGGTGAGGAGTGCGACCGGATGAGCGGACCCATGGCCCTGGAACCCGGCGGCGCGGAGCAGGACACGCTGGCGCTGCGTCTCGCCGACGACCGCACGCTCGCCCTGCGCGCGCCCGACCGGCACACGCTCGCCCTGGTGCGCCCCGGGCACGGCGCCCGACACGACGCGGTCGACGGGCTGGCCGCCGAACTGGCCCACCGCATCGCGCCCGCCGTCCACCCCTACGAGGTGGCCGCACTGCTGGAGTCCGAAGGGCTGACCGGCGAGGTGATCCGGGAACGGTACGGGCACCGTGACCTGTTCTCCCTCGCCACGGCGCTGTACGAGCGCATACCGCGAACCTTCCCGGACCCTCCGCACCCCGCCGACCCCTGGCGGCCGGACCACGTGCGGTGCGCGCTGCGGGGCGCGCTGTTCGCGCTTCCCGGTCTCGCCTACGCGCTCGCGGGCCGCCTGCTGACCCAGGACGGCGCGGTGCGAGCCCTGGTGGTGGCGGGGCTCCTCTCCTGGGCCTGGAACCAGGCGCTGGGCCACCGGGCGTATCTCCGGCTGGCGACCGGGCGGCGGGAGGCGGGACGCACTCTCCGCAAGGGGGCGCCGGTGGGCGCCCTCGCGGCGACCGCGGCCGGAGTGTCGGTCGCCGGGTCCGGCGCGGCGGCGTTGGCGGTGACGGCCCAGTCCGGATACCTCGCGGCGGCCGGTGTGCTGCTCGTACTGGGCCGGGAGCGGCTGCTGCTGGCCGCGCTCACGCCGGTGATCGCCGGCGCGGCGGCTTTGCCGTGGTGGGAGCCCGGGACCGTGCTGCGGGCGGGGCTGCCGCTGCTGTCGCTCCTGGGCGCGGCCGCCGCTGCCGGCTGGGCGCTGCGCGGCGCCCTCGCGTCCGCGCCCGTACCGGACGCCGCCCGTCCGCACCCGCTGCGCTCGCTGCCGTACGGCCTGTTCGGACTGGCCGCCGGGACCCTGGTGTTCCTGGCGGGCCGCGATCACCCGTGGGCGGTGATCGTGCTGACCCTGAGCATGGGTCCGGCGGAGTGGCTGCTGTACCGCTACCGCGGGCTGTCGGTGGCTGCGTTGCGGGCCACCGGCAGCCCGTCGGGCTTCCGGCTGCGCTCGGCCGCCGTGCTCGGGGGCTGCCTGCTGGTGTACCTCGGTCCGCTGGTGCCCGCGGCGCTGCTCGTCGACGCCGACCCCGTCACGCTGCTGCTGCTCGCGGCGGCCCTGTGGACGTCCCTGCTGCTCCAGGCGTTCGGCGTGGCCTGGCCCCCGGCCGCCCTGTGTCTCGCGGCGGCCGCCGGCGCCGGCTCGGTCGCCCTGGCCGGGCTGCCACCGGGCCCGGCGACCGCCCTGCCGCTGTGCTGCGGCGCCGCCGCGCTCTGCCTCACGGTGTACGTGCTGCGGCTGCTGGGCCGGCCGGCGGCCCATGCCTGACGCCGCGGCCGGACGGCCGTACCCACCGCCGGCCCGCACGGGCCGCTCCCCGCGCATCGCGACCCGCCGACCCGCCGACCCGCCGACCCATCGACCCGCCGCCCCATCGACCCATCAACCCATCGACCGGAAGGACCCCCGCGTGACCGCAACACCGCTCGCCGCCGTCACCGGAGCCGAGGGATTCATCGGCTCCCACCTCACCGAGGCGCTCGTCGCCACCGGGCACCGGGTGAGGGCCATGGCGCAGTACAACTCCTTCTCCTCCTACGGCTGGCTGGAGACCCTCTCCCCCGAGGTCCTCGATCAGGTCGAGATCGTTCTCGGCGACGTCCGCGACCCCGGCTCGGTCCGGCACCTCGTCGAGGGCGCCGACTGCGTCTACCACCTGGCCGCCCTCATCGCCATCCCGTACTCCTACCGGGCACCGCACAGCTACGTGGACACCAACGTCACCGGCACGCTGAACGTCCTGGAGGCGGTCCGCGCCCAGGGCACGCCCCGGCTGGTGCACACCTCCACCAGTGAGACGTACGGCACCGCGCGGACCGTGCCGATCACCGAGGACCACCCCATCAACACCCAGTCGCCGTACGCCGCGTCCAAGGCGGGCGGGGACCGGCTGGCGGACAGCTACCACGCCAGCTTCGACACACCGGTGGTGACGCTGCGGCCCTTCAACACCTACGGTCCCCGGCAGTCCATGCGGGCGGTGATCCCGACGGTCATCGGTCAGGTGGCCGCCGGCGAACGCGCCATCACCCTCGGCGACCTGCGTCCCACCCGGGACTTCACCTTCGTCAAGGACACCGCGCAGGCGTTCCTGGCGGTCGGCTCCGCGCCCGCCGAGCGGGTCGTGGGCCGTACGTTCAACGCCGGAACCGGCGGCGAGATCTCCGTCGGCGACCTGGTGGCGCTCATCGGCAAGGTGATGGACACCGACCTCGACGTACGGGAGGACGCGCAGCGTCTGCGGCCCGCGAACTCCGAGGTGATGCGGCTGGTCGCCGACGCGAGCCGGCTGCGGGCGGCGACCGGCTGGAGCCCCGGCCACGACCTGGAGCGGGGGCTCGCGGACACGGTGGAGTTCTTCCGCGACCCGGCCAACCTCGCCCGCTACAAGACCGGCATCTACAACATCTGACCACGCCCGGCACGTGAACCGAGGGGGGAACCTCATGCACGCAGTGATCCTGGCCGGAGGCAAGGGCGTCCGGCTGCGGCCCTACACGACCGCCCTGCCCAAGCCGCTCGTGCCCATCGGCGACCAGCACGCCATCCTGGAGATCGTCCTGCGCCAGCTCGCCGCGGCCGGGTTCACCGGCTGCACGATCGCCATAGGCCACCTCGGCGAGATCATCCGCGCCTACGTCGGCGACGGGTCGCAGTGGGGCCTGACCGTCGACTACGCCACCGAGGAGAGCCCCCTGGGGACCATGGGGCCGCTGCTCACCATGCGTGAGCGGCTGCCGGAGCACTTCCTGGTCATGAACGGCGACATCCTCACCGACCTCGACTACGCCGACGTCCTGCGCCGGCACAGCACGTCCGGCGCCCCGCTGACCATCGCCACGTACGCCAGGAAGGTGCACATCGACTTCGGTGTCCTGACCACCGACGCGAGCAGGGTCGTCGCCTTCACCGAGAAGCCCAGCATGGACTACCGCGTCTCCATGGGCGTGTACGGACTGACCCGCGCGACGCTCGACGGCTACACGGCCGGACTGCCCCTGGGTTTCGACGAGTTGGTCCTCGACCTGCTGCGCGCCGACGACCCGCCGCACGCCTACGACTTCGACGGCTACTGGCTCGACATCGGCCGCCCCGACGACTACGACCGGGCCAACGCCGAGTTCACCAGCCGCAAGTCCCTGCTGCTCAAGGGAGCCTGAGCACCGCATGCGCATCCTCGTCCTGGGTTTCACCGGTTATCTGGGCGCCCACGTCGCCGAGCGGCTGCGCGCCCTGCCCGGCGCGCGGGTCCTCGGCGGCGGCCGTTCCGCGGCCGCCGACGTACGCGTCGACCTCGCCACCGACCCGGTCGACCGGCTGGCCGAAGCTCTGGCGGCGGCGGCCGTCGACACCGTCGTCAACTGCGCGGGCGCCACCGGCGGCGATCCGGTGACGCTCGCCGAGCTCAACGCCCGCGGTCCCGCCGTTCTCTGCGCGGCGCTGCGCCGGGCCCGTCCCGCGGCCCGTCTGGTCCACCTGGGTTCGGCCGCCGAGTACGGGCCGGGGGCCGAACGGGTCAGGGTGCCGGAGTCGGCGGCCACCCGGCCCCTCACCGCCTACGGCGCCACCAAGCTGGCCGGCACCGTCACCGTCGCCACCTCCGACCTGGACGCGGTGGTCCTGCGGGTCGGCAACCCGGTGGGGCCCGGCGCACCGTCCTCCGGCCTGCCCGGCAGGGTCGGCGGACTGCTGCGCACGGCGGGCACGGCGCCGGACGCGGTGCTCCGGCTGGGCGACCTGTCGGCGTACCGCGACTTCGTGGACGTCCGGGACGTCGCGCGGGCGGTCGAACGGGCGGTCACCGCGACCGGGCCGTTGCCGCGCGTGCTCAACATCGGCGGCGGCGACGCCGTCCCGGTGCGCCGGCTGGTGCGGACGCTCGCGGACACGGCGGGCTTCCGCGGCCGGATCGAGGAACAGGGCGCCGGTTCCGCCCGTTCGGACCAGGTTTCCTGGCAGTGCTCCGACATCACCGCCGCCCGGGCCGCGCTCGGCTGGCGGCCCTCGTACTCGCTCGACGAGTCACTGGCCGCGCTCTGGTCGGCCGGCGCCCGTCCACCGTCCCCCGTCCCGGAAGGCGACCGCCCGTCGTGAGCCTGCTGATCCCGCTGTACGTCCATCCGGCCGAGGACCCGGGCTCCTGGCACCGGCTCATCACGGCGGCCGACCGCACGTACGGGGTCGTCATCAACCCCGCGAACGGTCCGGGCCGTGCGCCCGATCCCGCCTTCGCCGCGGCGGCCGGCGCGCTGCGGGCGGCGGGCGCCCGGCTGCTGGGCTACGTCGACACGGACTACGGCACGCGTGCGGCGGCCGACGTCGCCGAGGACGCCCGCCGGCACCGGGAGTGGTACGCGGCGGACGGGTGCTTCCTCGACCGGGTGAGTTCGGCCGCGACCGAACTGCCCGCCTACCGGGCGCTGGTGCGTGGTCTGCGCCGGCAGGGTTCGACCCCGCTCGTGCTGAACCCGGGGGTCCACCCGGCACCGGGTTACGCGCGTCTCGCCGATCTCGTCGTCACCTTCGAGGGGTCCTGGTCGGCCTATGTGTCCGCGTTCAGCCGACCGGACTGGACGCGCCGGCACCCGCCCGAGCGCTTCTGCCACCTGGTGTACGGGGTGCCCGAGGCGCTCGCCCCGCTCGCCGTACGGACCGCCCGCGAACGCGGCGCCGCGGTGTCCGGGCCCGTCACGGGGGAACCGCCCAACCCGTGGGCCCGCCTGACCCCCGTACTGACCGGAGCGGAGCGATGAGGAGGAGGGTACGGTCGTTCGCCGCGCTGCCGGCGGCGATCGTCCTCGCGGTGGTGGCCGGGTGTTCGGGTACGGAGGGCACCCCGCCGCCGGGCCCGTCCGCCACCGCCGTGTGGCAGCCCCGGCCCGGGCTGGCCTGGCAGTGGCAGCTCGACGGGAAGGTCGATCCGTCGGCCGACGTGCCGGTCTACGACATCGACGGCTTCGAGAACGACGCGGCCGACGTGGACCGGCTGCACCGCGCCGGCCGCAAGGTGATCTGCTACGTCAACGTGGGAGCCTGGGAGGACTTCCGGCCCGACCGGGACGCCTTTCCCCGCGCGGTGCTGGGCGAGCCCAACGGCTGGCGGGGCGAACGCTGGCTCGACATCCGCCGGATCTCCGTCCTTCGGCCGATCATGGAGCGGCGGTTCGACATGTGCCGGGACAAGGGGTTCGACGCGGTGGAACCCGACCTGGTGGAGGGATACGCCGACGAGACGGGCTTCCCGCTCACCGCCCGGGACCAGCTGGCGTACAACCGCGTGATCGCCGAGATCGCCCACGAACGTGGCCTGGCGGTGGGCCTCAAGAACGACCTGCCGCAGATCCCGCAGCTGGTGGACGACTTCGACTTCGCGGTCAACGAGCAGTGCGCCGAGTACGGCGAGTGCGCGCGGCTCAAGCCGTTCGTCGAGGCCGGCAAGGCGGTCTTCCACGTGGAGTACAGCGAGCCGACCCGTGGTTTCTGCCCCGAGTCACGCCGGCTCGGGCTGTCCTCGATGCTGAAGCGGCCGGAGCTCGGGGTCTGGCGCGATCCCTGCTGACCGCGGGATGCGGCAGGATGGGCCCATGAGCGTAGTCAAGATCAACGTACTGACCGTTCCCGCCGAGCAGCGCGAGACGCTGGAGAAGCGCTTCGCCTCGCGGGCCCATGCCGTGGAGAGCTCCGACGGGTTCGAGTGGTTCGAACTCCTGCGGCCGGTGGAGGGCACCGACGACTACCTCGTCTACACGCGCTGGCGCGACGAGGAGTCCTTCCAGGCCTGGATGGAGGGGCCGATGAAGGCCGCGCACCAGGGCGGTGGCGGCGCGGAGGGTGCGGAGCGCCCCAAGCCCGCGGCGAGCGGGTCCACGGTGTGGTCCTTCGAGGTGGTGCAGCAGGCGGCGCCCAAGGAGGCGTGACATCGGCGGCGGCCACGGCCCGATGTCGGGCCGTGGCCGCCGTCCGTCTCAGCCGAGCTGGACGAGGAGGTCTCCCCCCTCGACCTGCTGGATGCGGTTGATGGCGAGCCTGCTCACCGTGCCGGACTTCGGTGCGGTGATCGTGGCCTCCATCTTCATCGCCTCGATGGTGGCCACCGTGGCACCGGCCTCGACCTCGTCGCCCTCGGCGACGGCGAGGGTCACCACGCCCGCGAAGGGCGCCGCGACATGGCCGGGGTTCGACCGGTCGGCCTTCTCCGTGACGGGGACGTCGGAGGCCGCCGAGCGGTCGCGGACCTGGATCGGGCGGAGCTGGCCGTTCAGGGAGGACATCACGGTGCGCATGCCGCGTTCGTCGGCGTCGCCGACCGCCTGCAGCTCGATGAGCAGACGGACCCCGGGGTCGAGGTCGACGGTGTACTCCTTCCCGGGGCGCAGGCCGTAGAAGAAGTCCTTGCTGTCCAGGACGCTGGTGTCGCCGAAGGTGTTGCGGTGGGTGTCGAACTCGCGGGCCGGTCCGGGGAACAGCAGCCGGTTGAGGGTGGCCCGCCGGTCCTTGGCCAACCCGGTGCGCTCGTCCCCGCTCAGCTCCGCCACCGGCCTGGCCTCGGCGCGGCCCCGCAGCGCCTTGCTGCGGAACGGCTCGGGCCAGCCGCCGGGCGGGGTGCCCAGCTCGCCGCGGAGGAAGCCGATGACGGAGTCGGGGATGTCGAACCGGTCGGGGTCCGCCTCGAAGTCCGCCGGGGAGACACCGGCGCCCACCAGGTGCAGCGCCAGGTCGCCGACCACCTTGGAGGAGGGCGTGACCTTCACCAGGCGGCCCAGCATCCGGTCGGCGGCGGCGTACATCGCCTCGATGTCCTCGAAGCGGTCGCCGAGGCCGAGCGCGATGGCCTGGGTGCGCAGGTTGGAGAGCTGCCCGCCGGGGATCTCGTGGTGGTAGACACGGCCGGTCGGTGCGGCCAGGCCCGCCTCGAAGGGGGCGTAGACCTTGCGGACGCTCTCCCAGTACGGCTCCAGGTCGCCGACGGCCTGGAGGTCGAGGCCGGTGGGCCGCTCGGTGTGGTCGGTCGCGGCGACGATCGCCGACAGTGACGGCTGCGAGGTGGTGCCCGCCATGGACGCCACGGCCCCGTCGACGGCGTCGGCGCCGGCCTGGATCGCGGCGAGGTAGGTGGCGAGCTGGCCGCCGGTGGTGTCGTGGGTGTGCAGGTGCACCGGCAGGTCGAACTCGCGGCGCAGCGCGGACACCAGGGTCGTCGCGGCCGGTGCCCGCAGCAGGCCGGCCATGTCCTTGACGGCCAGGACGTGGGCGCCGGCGGCCACGATCTTCTCGGCGAGCCGCAGGTAGTAGTCGAGCGTGTAGAGCCGCTCGGACGGGTCGGACAGGTCGGCGGTGTAGCACAGGGCCACCTCGGCGACGGAGGTGCCGGTCTGCCGTACGGCGTCGATGGCGGGCCGCATCTGGTCGACGTCGTTGAGGGCGTCGAAGATGCGGAAGATGTCGATGCCGGTGGCCGCGGCCTCCTGGACGAAGGCGTCGGTCACCTCGGTCGGGTACGGGGTGTAGCCCACGGTGTTGCGGCCGCGCAGCAGCATCTGGAGGCAGATGTTGGGCACGGCCTCGCGCAGGGCGGCCAGCCGCTCCCACGGGTCCTCGGCGAGGAAGCGCAGGGCGACGTCGTAGGTGGCGCCGCCCCAGCACTCCAGGGACAGCAGCTGGGGCAGGGAGTGCGCGACCTGCGGGGCGACGGCGAGCATGTCCTTGGTGCGGACCCGGGTGGCGAGCAGCGACTGGTGGGCGTCGCGGAACGTGGTGTCGGTGACGCCGATGGTGGAGGACTCGCGCAGCCGGCGGGCGAAGCCCTCCGGGCCGAGTTCGGTGAGTCGCTGCCGGGAGCCGGCCGGGGGTTCACCGGCGGCGAGCGGCGGCAGTTTGGTCAGCGGATCGACGAGTTCGGGCCGCTCGCCGTGCGGCTTGTTCACCGTGACGTCGGCGAGGTAGGTAAGCAGTTTCGTGCCGCGGTCGGCGGAGTGGCGGGAGGTGAGCAGGTGCGGGCGCTGCTCGATGAAGGACGTGGTGACCCGGCCCGCCTGGAAGTCGGGGTCGTCCAGCACCGCCTGCAGGAAGGGGATGTTGGTGGCGACGCCGCGGATGCGGAACTCGGCCACGGCACGTCGGGCGCGGCCCACCGCGGTGGCGAAGTCCCGGCCCCGGCAGGAGAGTTTGACCAGCATCGAGTCGAAGTGTGCGCTGATCTCCGTACCGGCGTGGGTGGTGCCGCCGTCGAGACGGATGCCCGAGCCGCCGGGCGAGCGGTAGGCGCTGATCTGCCCGGTGTCCGGGCGGAAGCCGTTGGCCGGGTCCTCGGTGGTGATGCGGCACTGGAGGGCGGCGCCGCGCAGGGTGATGTTCTCCTGGGCGAGACCGAGGTCGGCCAGGGTCTCACCGGCGGCGATGCGCAGCTGGGACTGGACGAGGTCGACGTCGGTGACCTCTTCGGTGACCGTGTGCTCGACCTGGATGCGCGGGTTCATCTCGATGAAGACGTGGTTGCCGTCGCGATCGACGAGGAACTCCACGGTGCCGGCGTTGCGGTAGCCGATCTGCCGGGCGAAGTTCACGGCGTCGGCGCAGATCCGCTCGCGCAGGGCCGGGTCGAGGTTGGGCGCGGGGGCGAGTTCGATGACCTTCTGGTGGCGGCGCTGCACCGAGCAGTCCCGCTCGAAGAGGTGGATGACGTCGCCCTGGCCGTCGGCGAGGATCTGGACCTCGATGTGGCGGGGTTCGACGACGGCCTTCTCCAGGAACACCGTGGAGTCACCGAAGGCGGAGGCCGCCTCCCGGGACGCGGCCTCGATGGCCTCGCGCAGCTGGGCGGGTTCCTCGACGCGGCGCATGCCGCGACCGCCGCCGCCCGCGACCGCCTTGACGAACACGGGGAAGCCGACGTCGTCGGCGGCGCGGACGAGTTCGTCCACGTCGTCGGAGGGCGCGGAGGAGCCGAGGACGGGCACGCCGGCCTCGCGGGCGGCGGCGACGGCCCGGGCCTTGTTGCCGGTCAGTTCGAGGATCTGGGCGCTCGGTCCGACGAACGTGATGCCGGCCTCTTCGCACGCGCGGGCCAGTTCGGGGTTCTCGGACAGGAATCCGTAGCCCGGGTAGACGGCGTCGGCACCCGCCCGGCGGGCCGCGCGGACGATCTCCTCCACGGAGAGATACGCGCGCACCGGATGTCCCGGCTCCCCGATCTCGTAGGCCTCGTCGGCCTTCAGCCGGTGCAGCGAGTTGCGGTCCTCGTGCGGGAAGACGGCGACGGTGCGCGCGCCGAGCTCGTAGCCCGCGCGGAACGCCCGGATCGCGATCTCACCGCGGTTGGCGACCAGCACCTTGCGGAACATTGTTGATCCCTTCAGCCTGCCGGGTGACGAGACCATGGTGTCGGCGCCACCTCCGGTACGCCATGTGAGCCGGGCCACTCACCGGCCCGTACCCGGCCGTGTGAGGCCGCGGTCGGGTCAGACGTCGGAGTCGATTCCGGTGACCACCGTGGGTCCGAGCGGCGCGCTGCCGCCGTCCAGGCCGGCCGCGCGCAGGGCGGAGTCCGCGACCTCCCGTGCGCGACCCTCGGCGTGGGCGGCGGTGTCCGCCTCGACGGTGAGGCGGATGGTGAAGGTGCCGTCCTCGTTGACCGACAGGGCGTCGAGGTCCTCCTCGTCTCCCAGGTGGGTGCGGTGCGGGTCCGCGGGGCGCAGCGCCCGGGCGAGCTCGTCCTTCGTGGCGTCCTGGACGGCGCCGGTGAACGTCCCCGGCACCGAGATGACATACGTCGTCATGTGCACTCCTCCTTCGGATCCCCTCCGCCTACCCCGATACGGCCGCGGGACCCGGACGGAAAGGCCCTTCGTCACCGCAGGGCCGCGGTGAGGCGGTGGCGTATGCGCTCGACGTCGACCGGTGTGCGGGCGGGGGCGGCGGTGGTGCAGTCCGGCAGGCCGGCCTTGGCCAGGGTGCTCAGCAGGGCGCGGGGGCCGCTGTCGAGGTAGGTGGTGAAGCCCGCGAGGCGCATCGCGCGCAGGGTGTGGTGGAAGGCCACGGGCTCGGTGAGGTGGGCGGCCGCCGCCGTGCGCAGCTGGGCCGGGGTGCGTGCGGGGCGGGCCTCGGTGGCGGTGTACACGGTGATCGTGGGCGGCGCGACGGGCTGTGCCCGCAGGAGGCGGCGGAAGGCCCGGTGGACCTCGGCGAGCAGGGGGTGGTGGTAGGCGGTGCGGCTGGTCAGCCCGGTGGTGCGATGGCCGAGTGCCAGGGCGGTTCGCCGAGCGGCGGCCAACTGGTCGTCGGGTCCGGCCAGGACGGTCTGGGCGGGGGCGTTGTGGGCGGCGATCCGTACCTGCGGCAGGTCGCCGGTGCGCAGCAGGTCCGCTGCCTGGTCGGGGGTCATGTCGGTGGCCAGCAGGCCGGCCGCCGGCAGCGCGGCGTCCCGCAGCAGCCGGTCGCGGACGTGCAGCAGCCGGACGCCCTGCTCCAGGGTGATGGCTCCGGCCACGGTGAGCGCCGCGAGGTCTCCGACGCTGTGGCCGAGGACCGCGTGGACGGGCGGGGTCGCGAGGTCGAGCAGGACGGTCGCGGAGGCGACCACCGCGGCGTAGGTGGCCAGGTCGAAGGCGAGTGGGTCGGCGAGCAGCAGCTGGTCGGGGCCGGGTGCCCCGACGCCCGTGAGGAGGCGGGCGACGGGTGTCCCGGTGCCGCCGAGTGCGGTGCTGTGGGCGTCCACCCTCCGCAGCGTCCCCGAGACGGACGGGACGTCGCGCAGGTGGCGCAGCGCGCCCGGGAGGTAGGCCCCCTGGCCGGGGCACATCAGCACGGTGCGCGGTGCGCCGCCGGTGGGGGCCGGGGCCGCGTGTCTCATGAGGCGTCGGCGAAGGCGAGCGCGACGTTGTGCCCGCCGAAACCCATGCTCGTGGTGACGGCCGCGAGGGGCCCCGAGGGCAGTGCCGCCGGGCTGCGGCCCACGACGTTCAGGTCGATCTCGGGGTCCACGCGTTCGAGGCTGCAGGCGGGCGGTGCGGTTCTGTCCCGCAGGGCGAGCACGGTGAGGACGGCCTCGATGGCACCGGCGGCGCCCAGCGTGTGCCCGAACGCGCCCTTGGTCGCGCTGACCGCCACGTCGCCCAGTACCCCGGCGAAGACCTTGTGCAGCGCCTGCGCCTCGCCGAGGTCGCCGAGCGGCGTCGAGGTGGCGTGGGCGTTGATGTGCTGGACCTGCTCCGGAAGGAGCCCGGCGTCGCGCAGCGCGGCGTCGACGGCGGCCGCGCAGCCCGTTCCGCCGGGCGCGGGCTGGGCCACGTGGTGGCTGTCGTTGGTGATGCCCGCGCCGGTCAGCCGGCCGTGGACGCGGGCCCCGCGGGCGGCGGCGTGCTCGGCGCTCTCCACGACGAGCATGCCGGCGCCCTCGCCCATCACGAAGCCGTCCCGGTCGGCGTCGAAGGGCCTGGACGCCCCCTTGGGATCGTCCAGGCGCCGGGAGAGCGCCTGCAACCGCGCGAACCCGGCCAGGGCGAGCGGGTGCAGCGCGGCCTCGGTGCCACCCGCGACCACGATGTCGGCGCGGCCCTCCCGGATCATGCCCAGTGCCTGCGTGAGAGCCTCGGCGCCCGCGGCGCAGGCGCTGACCGGGGCGTGGACCCCGGCCTTGGCGCCCACCATCAGCCCCACTTCGGCGGCCGAGTGGTTGGGCAGCATGACCGGGATGGTGCGCGGGCTCACCCGTCCCGCGCCCCGGGTCTCCAGGCGGTGGTTCTGCTCCAGCATGCTGGTGAGCCCGCCCAGCCCCACCCCGACGACCACGGCCACCCGTGCGCCGCCCGCGGCGAGTGACGACGCGTCCGGCAACCCGGCGTCGCGAACAGCCTCCCGGGCGGCGACGAGGGCGAACTGCGCCGAGCGGTCGCAGTGCGCCGCCTTGGCGGAGGACAGGACCGTCTTGGGGTCGACCGCCGCCGGCGCCGCGAGATAGGTCTGCGCCGGGCCTTGCGGCGCCTCGAAGTCGACGCGTTCGACGCCGCAGACTCCGTCCAGCAGGGCCCGCCAGGTGGACGGGACGTCCCCGCCGAGCGCGGTCGTCAGTCCCAGCCCGGTGATGACGGCGGCGCGCTCCTCGCGGGCCGGGTCGGCCGCGTGCCGTGGGCTCACGCGGTGCCGCCCGCGGGGGCGGCGACGGCCTCGGCGAGGTGGGCGGCGATCTGCCGCACGGTCGTGAGCCGGTCCGCCTGCTCCTGCGGCACCTCGATCTGCCAGCGGTCCTCGATGGCGGCGACCAGCTCCAGCATGGCCAGCGAGTCGACGCCCAGGTCGTCCTTCAGGGACGAGTCCGGTCCGATCTCCTCCACGGCCAGGTCCTCGACCGTCGCGGCCAGCAGTTCCCGCAGTTCTTCGAGCAGCTGTCGTTCGCCAGCGGTGGACGGCATGTCCGCTTCCTCCTTGTTCGTACGCGGCGCACTCGCGGTGGACGGGAGGGCCTGGCCTCCGGGAGTGCGCCGCCGGTGTACCGGCGACCTGCCGGACACACCGACAGACTGTCCGGCCGGCCGCCGCGGCAAGCGCCCCGTACGGGAGGACAGCGGGGCATCGGGGTCACTCGAGGGGCTCCTGGGGACGCCCGCGTCCTCTCTTCACGTTGAAGCGCCCCGCGGCGGGCTGAGGGTGGCGGACGGCGAGCGCGTAACGGGGCCGGGAGCCGTGGAGGCGGCGCTGTCGCACTTTCTCAGCGGACTTTGGCGGCTCTTTTAAGGCTTTCTGAAGATGACCTTCGAACGGCCGTTTCCACGCGGGACGCGTCCTAGGCTCTCGAACACCCCCCACAGTCCCGGTGGGCGCGGTCGCGTCCACCGGGTACGGGGCTCCGTCAGCCGACAGACAAGCCGAGGTGTCCTGCGTATGGGTTCCCGCCGAGCCGCTCGCCCGTCCCGTACCCACGCCCGCCCGCGCGGCGGGCTCAGGACCCGCGGTACCGCGCTGGTGCTCGGCGCGGTCACCGTGACGGCGGGTGTCGGGATCACGCTGGCCGTCGCCGGAGGCGAGGACGGCTCGGCCGCGGACCGGGTCGCCACGAGCTCCGCCGGTGAGGCACCGGGCGCCGAGGACGCGGCGGGCGGCGCGGCACCACTGGCGTCCGCGTCGGCGAGCCCGAGCGTCACGGCGAGCAGCTCACCGAGCGGGAGCGCCAAGCCCGAGGAGAAGCCGAAGAAGACGGCGAGCCCGGCCGGCAGCCCGTCGAAGACGGCCGAGCCCGCGTCCAAGGCGCCCGTGAGGACGACGGCGAAGAGCGGCGGCGACCGGCCGGCCGGCGGTGGTGACACGGGGTCGGGCGGCACCGGAGCGGGTTCGGACTCGGGATCGGACTCCGGTTCCGGCGGGGGCGGCGGGCCCGAGGCGCAGGTGCTCGCGCTCGTGAACGAGGAGCGGGCCTCGGCGGGCTGCTCGCCGGTCACGGCGAACGACCGGCTGACCCGGGCCGCCGACGACTACAGCGACGTCATGGCGAGCAGCGGCGTGATGTCCCACACGGGCCCCGACGGCTCCACGATGACGACCCGCGTCGAGGCCGCCGGTTACCAGTGGTCCACGCTGGGCGAGAACATAGCCCGGGGACAGGCGGACGCCGCCTCGGTGATGGACTCCTGGATGAACAGCCCCGGCCACCGCGCGAACATACTCAACTGCTCCTTCAAGGAGCTGGGCGTCGGCGTCCACTTCGGCGACGGCGGCCCCTGGTGGACCCAGAACTTCGGCGCCAGTCGCTGACGCCCGTCACCGCACCCCTCCGCCGGCGCCGCTCGCGCCGGCGAGCACGAACGACACCCGCACCCGCGCGCCCCCCAGCGGCGCGCGGGTGATCGTCAGTTCGCCGTCCGCCGCGCGGGCCGCCCGGGCCACGATGTCCAGTCCGAGGCCGGTGGAGCCGCCGACGCTGACACCCCGGGTGAGGGCCGCCTCGGGGTCCGCAACGCCCGGTCCCGCGTCGTCGACCGTGAGGAACACGTGCCGCTCCGCCCGCTCCACGCGGACGGCGAAGGCGGTGCCCTGCGGGGTGTGCCGGAAGACGTTGCCGATCAGGGCGTCGACGACGGCCGCGAGGTCGTCCTCGGGGAAGGCGACCGGCGCCGGACGCGGGGTCAGGGAGCGCTCGTACGGACGGCCCTGCTGGGTGGCGAGGACCGACCAGAAGTCCAGGCGCATGGCGACCACCTCGGCGACGTCGCACGGCTTGGCCGGACCCGCCCCCGCACCGCCGTGCTGCACCGCGGCCAGGGGCGTGCGCGCGGCCGCGATGATCGAGTCGAGCTCGCTCTCCAGCTGGCCGGCCGCTTCGGTGACCCGCCGGGCGCTCGGGGTCGCGCCCATCCGGTCGGCCTCCAGGTAGAGGGCGGTCAGCGGGGTGCGCAGCCGGTGCGAGAGGTCGGCGACCAGTTCGCGTTCGACGGCGAGCAGGTCGACGACCCGGTCGGCCATGGTGTTGAAGGCCACACCGGCCTCCTGGAGCTCGGGCGGGCCGTCCGGTTCGACCCGTACGTCCAGGTTGCCGGAGCCGAGGTCGAGCGAGGCGCGCTTGAGGCCTCGGGAGGAGCGGACCACGCGGGCGCCGAGCCGGTCGGCGACGAGCACCGAGCCGCCGACCAGGCCCAGCGCGAGCAGGGCCATGACTCCCCACGAAGCGGCCACGCCCCTGGTGAGGTCCGCGGCGGGCACGTAGGCCTCCACGACCGCGACCCGGTCGCCCCGCAGGACGACGGGCTGGAGGTAGACCCAGCCGTCCGCGGTGTCGACGGCGAGCGTCTCGCGCCCCCGCACGGCCCGGTCGAGCGCATCCTTGGGGGCGTGCGGGGTGCCGACGAAGCCGCCGTCGGGCAGCCGTACGACGAGCTGGTCGGAGGAGCCCAGCTCGGCGACGGCCTGCTGCACGTCGGCGCGCCGGGTGGTGAGGGCGAGCACCGGGGAGAGGGCCGAGGCGCGCTGCTCGGCGGCGGTGGTGACCCGGTCCCGGGCCTGTTCGCGGACGAGGAGGGCGAGCGGGATGAGGAACGACAGCGCCACCATGGAGGTGACGGCCAGGGCGATCCCGGCGAGGGCACGTCTCATGGCGAGCTGACCAACTTGATGCCGATACCGCGGACCGTGTGGAGGTAGCGGGGCTTTCGCGCCTTCTCGCCCATTTTGCGGCGGAGTGCGGAGAGGTGGACGTCCACCGTCTGGTCCTCCACGTACGGCTGCTGCCACACCTCGGCGAGTATCCGCTGCCTGGATATGACCTGGTCGGCGTTGGCGGCCAGGTAGGCGAGCAGGTCGAACTCGCGGCGGGTGAGCGGCAGTTCCCGGCCGGCGAGGTGTGCGGTGCGCCCGGTGAGGTCGATGCGCAGGTCGGCTACCTGGACGACGGGCCGCCGCGCGGCGCGGACGTCGGCGGGGACGGAGCGGCGCAGCACGGCGGCGAGCCGGGCGGCGAGCTGCCCGCCGGAGAAGGGCTTGACCATGTAGTCGTCGGCCCCGGCGTTGAGCAGCCGGATGACCTCCGTGTCGTCGTCGCGGGCGGTGGCGACCAGCACCGGGACGCGGGAGATGCCCCGGATCATCCGCAGCACGTCAAGACCGTCGAGGTCGGGCAGCCCGAGGTCGAGCACCACGATGTCCGGCGGGCTCTGGGTGATCTCGCGCAGCGCCTCGAAACCCTGGTGTGCGGTCTTCACCGCGTAGCCGTGTCCGGTCAGGACCTCGATCAGCGCGGCCCTGATCACGGGGTCGTCCTCGACGACAAGTACGGAGGCCATGGGCAGGCACGTTAGCCGGTCCGTCACTATGGTGTCGTGTCCCGCCTCCTGCGCTACCTGATCATCTGGCTGTCGTGCACGGCAGCCAGTGTCACGGCTGTCATCATCACGATCCACTTCGTGGTGGGCTCGACCCGGCCGACCGCGCCGGTCGCGCAGTCGGCGCCGAAGGAGCTGCCGGCGTCCCCCCGGCCCACACCGTCCAAGAGCGCGAAGCCCTCCCCCAGCCCGTCGGCGACCAGCCGGAAGCCCAGCCCGACACCGTCCCGTACGAGCGAGAAGCCGCCCGAGCCGAGGCCGACACCGACGCCGACCGCCCGCACCACGCCCGCGCCCGCTCCGACGGGCGGGGGCGACCCGGGATGCGAGGAGGGCGGGGCCGGTGTGTACACGGTGCCGTCCGAGGGCGGCAAGGTGACCGTGCGGTTCGGCGACAGCGGGGTGTGCCTGGTCTCGGCGGTGCCGAACCGGGGCTTCACGGTGAATACGGAGCAGAGCGGGCCGCAGACGCTGACGGTGACCTTCTCGGCGAGCCGTCACCGGTCGGAGATCACCGCGACGACGCAGCCGCAGAGCCGGGCCGACGTCCGCGAGGTGTCGTGGTGAGGTCCCTCACTCCGTTCACGTCGTGGCGGTGCAGGCGGCCCCATTGAGGCTGAACCCGGTCGGGACGGTGTTGATGCCGCCCTTCCCGCCGGTGAACCCGAGGGTGACCGTGCCGCCGGCGGGGATCGTGGAGGTGTAGGAGGCGGGGGCGACGCTGACCGCGCCGGCGTTCTGGGTCGGGGTGCCTCCCCACATGTTCGTGATCGTCTGGCCGTCGGCGAAGGCGAAGGTGAGCGTCCACGGGCTGATGGGCGCGGTGCCGGTGTTGCGGACGGCGATCTCGCCTTGGAAGCCGCCCGGCCACTCGCCCACGACGCGGTATCCGACGGAGCACGCGGTGCCGGGGGTGCTGCCGCCTTCGCCGGTGGTGACGTCCACGGTGGCGGAACGGGCCGAGCGGTTGCCCGCCGCGTCGCGGGCGTAGACGGCGAAGGTGTACGTGGTGTCGGCGGTCAGGCCCGTCACGGTGGCGGTGTTGGTGGTGGAGGCCGCGACCTCGGTCTCGGCGCCGTCGCCGACCCGGACGACGTCGTACCCGGTGACGCCCACGTTGTCGGTGGCGGCGGTCCAGCCGAGGGTGACGGAGGTGGCCGTGGCGGCGGTGGCGGCCGGGGTGCCGGGTGCCGTCGGGGCCTGGGTGTCGTCCGGGGCGTCACCGCCGAAGACCGTGGCCTCCTTCGAGGTCCGGGCGATCCCGTTGGCGCCGTGGAAGATGCGCTCGCCCCAGGAGCTGAGCCGGCTGGGGTCGAAGTCGAGGGCGAGGTCGAGGACCGGGTCGGTGTTGCCGCTCCAGGACCAGGCCAGGTAGCCCAGGCTGAGTCGTTCGGCGGTGGCCATCATGGTGTCCTCGTCCGGGTCGCCCCACTGGTCGGCGGGGCCGCCGAACTCGCCGATGAGGAGGGGCAGTCCGGCGTCGACGAAGGCCTGCAGGTAGTCGGTGATCTCCTGGGCGGTGTCGTAGACGCTGTACATGTGGATCGAGAAGATCAGGTTGCCGGTGGGGTCGGCGTCGTACACGGACCGCGCGTTGGCCCGCATGACCCCCTGCCAGTCCTGGCCCCAGTTGGGCGCGTCGACCATGATCGTGTGCTGGAAGCCGGCGGCGCGCAGCTTCTCGATCGCCGCGATGGTCGGCTCGGTCCAGCCCGCGGGGTCGGTGTTGCCCCAGGGCTCGTTGCCGATGTTGACGACGACGTAGTCCTCTTCGCCGGCCAGCACGTCCTTCAGGCCGATCCAGTAGTCGGCGGCGTGGTCGAGCGTGCCGGCGGCGGCGTCCTCGCCGTAGCCGGTGGTGTCGTGCACCTCCAGTACGCAGATCAGCCGGTTCGCCTTGCACTGGTCGACGACGGCGGCCACGTCCTCGGGGCTGTTCTCGCTCCAGCGGTGGCCGTCGGAGAGGACGACCCGGACCGTGTTGGCGCCCAGCGCCTTGACGTCCGCCAGTGACTGGGTCTCGCCGGGGTACCAGGTGTGGGCGTGGTTGACCCCGCGCATGACGAAGTCGTTGCCGTTGCCCTCCAGCAGCCGGCCGTCACTGATGTGCAGGCCGGTGGCGGCCTGGGCGCCGAGCGGCTGGGCCAGGGCCACGGCCGGGGAGAGGGCGCCGAGGACGGCCAGACCGATCAGAGCGGCCAGCGCGCTGAGCAGGCGGGCCGAGAGGCGCTGCCGAGGTTCGCGTGGTGTCGTGCGCACGGTGCCTCCAGTGAGTGGGGAAGCGCTTACTGTGTGGGAGCGCTCCCATGAACCCATGACGGCGCGTACACGTCAAGATGAAGGGCGGGATCGAATCTCGCGGGAAACGGGTACGTCCCGCTCACGGATGAGCGGGACGTACCGGATCTGCTGCCCTCCCGGTTCGGTCAGGGCAGGGTCCACTTCTGGTTGGGGCCGGTGTGGCAGGTCCACAGGTGGACGGGCGTCCCGTCGTTCCAGGTGCCGCCCGACGCGTCCAGACACTTGCCCGACTGCGGATTGCGCACCGTGCCGTCCGGCTGGGCCGCCCACTGCTGCGCACCCGTGCCGTTGCACGTCCAGAGCTGGATCCGCGTACCGTCCGCGCTGCCGCCACCGGACACGTCCAGGCACTTGCCCAGCGCCTTCAGCGTCCCGTCACCGGCAACCGTCCAGTCCTGCGCCGCACTCCCGTTGCACGTCCAGACCTGCACCTCCGTACCGTCGGCCGTGCCCGAGTTGTCCACGTCCAGGCACTTGCCGTTGACGCCCTTCACGGGGCCCGATCGCGGGCCGGTCGGCGGCGTCCCGTCCTGCTTGACGCGGATGTTGCGGAAGGCCACCTCGTCGCCGTCTCCGTGGTTCTGGAGTCCGATGTGCCCCTGCCGCAGACTGCGTGCCGGGTCGGTGTTGGTGAAGTCGTTGATCTTCGCGCCGTTGAGGAAGATCTCCAGCCGCTCTCCGGTGACGCGGAGTTCGTACGTGTTCCACTCCCCCGGCGGGTTCAGCGCGGCGTCGCGTGCGGGGAGGTCCGCCGACTTGAAGCCGTAGACGGCGCCCGTGGTGCGGTCGGCCGCGTCCGTGGCGTCGATCTGGATCTCGTAGCCGTTGTTCACCGCCGACCAGGGGTCGCTGGAGGCCGGGAAGCCCACGAAGACACCGGAGTTGTCGTCCCCGGACGCCTTCCAGTCCAGCTTGAGGGAGTAGTCGCCGCTGAACTCCTCGGCGGCGTACCAGAGCATGCCCAGTCCACCGTGGGAGGTGAGGGTGCCGTCGGCGAGGGTGAACCCGCCGGGGCCGGCCTGCTGCCAGCCGGTGGTGCCGGAGCCGTCGAACAGGGACGTGTAGCCGGTCTCCGGGCGGCAGTCGGCGTTGGTCATCCCGGCCGCCCAGCGGACACCGCCGAGCAGGTGCCGGCGGAAGGCCGGGTCGGTGTAGGACTCGTCGGTGTGGCCGCCGCCGGTGTAGAAGGCCCGGCCGCCCTCGTAGTCCTTGCACCAGGCGATCGGGTGGTCGCCGTTCATGTTCCCGCCCGAGTAGCTGGACTCGTCGAGCGAGGCCAGGACATGGGCGGTGGTGCGCGGGTTGGTGCGGTAGTTGTACCACTCGTCGGTGCGCTGCCAGGTGCTGCCCAGATGTGCGGTGGCGTCGTGCGCGCGGTCCTCGACCTCGACGGTGGCGGTCTGGATGGCCGGGTGCGAGTGGAAGAGGGCGCCGGCCAGTCCCGCGTAGAACGGCCAGTCGTACTCGGTGTCGGCCGCCGCGTGGATGCCGACGTATCCGCCGCCACCCTGGATGTACTGCTCGAAGGCCGTCTGCTGGGCGCCGTTCAGCACGTCGCCCGTGGTGGAGAGGAAGACGACCGCCTCGTACTGGGCGAGGTTGCCGGTGGTGAAGGCCTGGGCGTCCTCGGTGGCGTCCACGGTGAAGTTGTTCGCGGTGCCGAGGCTGCGCAGCGCCGCGATGCCGTCGTCGATCGAGGAGTGGCGGAAGCCCGCCGTCTTGGAGAACACCAGGACCTCGTAGGCGGGGTCGGCCGCCGCCTGCTGCTGCTCCGCGGCGGCGGCAGGGCTCACCGCCTGGGGCAGCGCCGTGGCCTGCGGGGTCAGGCAGAGCGCGGCGCCGGCGAACAGGCCGAGGGCCGCTTTGAGATGGGTGCGCATGGACGATCGCCTCCTTTCTACGGAAGGGTCCATTTCTGGTTGGCATTGGCGTGGCAGGCCCACAGGTGGACGACGGTTCCGTCGTCCCAGGTGCCGCCCGAGGCGTCCAGGCACTTGCCGGACTGCGGGTTGCGGACCGTGCCGTCGGACTGGGCGGCCCAGGTCTGCGCGCCCGATCCGTTGCACGTCCACAGCTGGATCTTCGTACCGTTGGCGCTGCCGCCGCCCGACGCGTCCAGGCACTTGCCCAGCGCCTTCAGCGTGCCGCCACCGACGGTCCACCGCTGCGCGGCCGTGCCGTTGCAGGTCCAGATCCGCACCTGGGTGCCGTCGGCGGTACCGCCCCCGGCCACGTCCAGGCACTTGCCGTTGACGCCCTTCACCTCGCCCGTGCCGCTGCCGCCGCCGGAGGTGGTGAAGGAGAACTCGTCCACGTCGAACAGGGCTCCGGCGCCGCCCTTGAAGACGAGGTACAGGGTGGTGGAGCCGCCCGGCTGGTTGCTCAGCGACGCGGACACGTCCTGGAAGGTCTCCCAGCCGCCGGTCACCGGCACGGTCGCGGTGCCGAGCAGGGTGCCCGTCGGGGACCCTGCGCGCACCTCCAGGGTGCCGCCGGCGCCGCCCGAGGAGACCCGGGCGGTGAACCCGGTGGTGTTGCCCAGGGCGTAGGGCTCGAAGGCGATCCAGTCGCCGTTGTCGATGTGGCCGACCGTCTTGCCGCCGTGCGCGGGGGCGTGGTCGACGACCTGGACACCGGAGGAGTCGCCGTAGTGCTCGGCCTGCCGGTGGCTGGGCTGGGTGATGTGCTGGTCGTGGGTGGTGAGGCCGCCCTCGTCGGTGTACTCGGCGTCGATGACGCCGAAGATGTTGGCGTTGGGGTCGTGCTCGCCGTCCGCCAGGGTCCGCAGGGTGCCGGTGCAGCCGGTGGCCGAGGTCTGCGGGTGGCCGTGGCTGTCGTGGCCGACGATGAAGGTCACCTTCACCTTGGAGCAGTCGATCGTGCCGTCTTCGGGATCGGTCACCGTGACCTTGAAGGGGATCGCCGCGCCGAAGTCGTAGATGCTCCCGTCGGTGGGCAGGTCGATGGTGACCGTGGGCGCGGTGTTCCCGACCGTGATCCGCACGGACGCCGTCGCGGATTTGCCGGTCGGGTCCGTGACCTCCAGCGTGGCCGTGTACTGGCCGTCGGCGGCGTACGTGTGGGAGGGGTTGGCGGCGGTGGAGGTGGCGCCGTCGCCGAAGTCCCAGGCGTAGCTGAGGGCGCCGCCGTCCGGGTCGGAACTGCCGGCGGAGGAGAAGGCCACCGTCAGGGGTGCCGGGCCGGAGGTGACGTTCGCCTTGGCCTGGGCGACCGGGGCGAGGCCGTCGGTGACGTGCTCGATGCGGTAGAGGGCGGAGTTCTCGTCGCCGCTGAAGTAGCCGGTGCCGTAGTCGAGGACGTAGAGGGCGCCGTCCGGGCCGAAGGCCATGTCCATCACCTGGGTGCCGCTCCAGGGGAAGGCGTTGATGGACTGGACGGTGCCGTCGCCGGCGGACTCGATGCGCTTGATCCAGCGGCGGCCGAACTCGCCGGCGAAGAAGTCCCCGTCGTACTCCTGCGGGAACTTCACCGAGGAGCTGGAGCCGGCGTCGTAGCGGTAGACGGGGCCGCCCATGGGTGACTCGGAGCCGCCGCCGAACTCGGGGACCGAGCCGCCGTTGTAGGAGATCCAGGCGGGCTGGGCGGGCGGCAGGTCGGTGAGGCCGGTGTTGTTCGGTGAAGTGTTCTTCGGGGCGGCGCAGTTGAACTGGGCGCCCGAGGTTCCGGTGGCGAAGTTGTAGTCGGTGTAGGCGTCGTTGTCGCCGGTGCAGTAGGGCCAGCCGTAGTTGCCCGCCTTGGTGATGCGGTTGAACTCGACCTGTCCCTCGGGCCCGCGCGCGGGGTTGGCCACGCCGGAGTCGGGGCCGTAGTCGCCGAGGTAGACGATGCCTGTGGCCTGGTCGACGCTCATCCGGAAGGGGTTGCGGAAGCCCATCGCGTAGATCTCGGGCCGGGTCTTGGCGGTGCCGGGCGGGAAGAGGTTGCCGCTCGGGACGGAGTACGAGCCGTCGGCGTTGACCTTGATGCGCAGGACCTTGCCGCGCAGGTCGTTGGTGTTGCCGGAGGAGCGCTGCGCGTCGTAGGCGGGGTTGCGGGAGGAGCGCTCGTCGATCGGGGTGAAGCCGTCCGAGGCGAACGGGTTGGTGTCGTCGCCGGTGGACAGATACAGGTTGCCCGCCGCGTCGAAGTCGATGTCCCCGCCGACGTGGCAGCAGATGCCGCGGGAGGCGGGGACGTCGAGGATCTTCTTCTCACTGGCGAGGTCCAGGGTGCCGTCCGCCTTCAGCACGAACCGCGACAGCCGGTTGACGCCGTCGAACGGCGCGAAGTCAGCGGGCGTTCCGTTGCCCGGGGCGTCGCCACCCGGGGTGCTCAGCGCGGGGGCGTAGTAGAGGTAGACGTGGCGGTTGGACGCGAAGCCCGGGTCCGCGGCGACGCCCTGGAGGCCTTCCTCGTCGTGGCTGTAGACGTCGAGCCTGCCCGCCACCTTCGTGGTGCCCGCCGCGTCGGTCAGCCGGAGTGTGCCGTCACGCGAGGTGTGCAGCACCGAGCGGTCCGGCAGCACGGCCATCGTCATGGGCTCGCCCGTCTCGGCCACGCCCTTGGCGAGAGTGACCTGTTGGAACTCCTCGGCGGCCGCGGCCGCGGGCCCGCCGCCCGGGTCGGCCGGGGCGGCGGCGGCCGGGGTGGCGGCGGCCGGGCTCATCGGCAGCGCCAGGGCGAGGGCGCATGCCAGGGCCGGCAGTAAGGAGCGGACACGTCTGTGTCCGAGCGGTCTCGTGCGCACAGAGTTCTCCCGAGGGTGAGGGGTGGCGGCAGGCGTACGAGGCCTGCCGTGAGGGAGTACGGGCGCGCGCCGTCGCGCCGTCGAGCCCGGTCGAGAGGGGACTATGACCGGTTCATTTCAAGGAAGTTAGCGGCCTTGGTCCGCACCTGTAACCCCTTTCGCGCAAGATCTCGATTCTTCTTCCGCTGCGGGGACAAAGTGTCGTGTGCAATCGGATCGGCCGGCGCGGACACCGTGCGCCGCGCGCACGCGGCACTGGGGGCCGGGCGGATGCCCGGCCCCCAGTGCCTCATGACGGAACGCGCGCTAGTGGCGGCAGTCCCAGTGTCCCTTCTCCCAGACGTGGTCCCAGTGCCCGTGGACGTAGACCCACTTGTAGGACCAGTCATGACCCCACTCGCCGTGGTGCCAGCTCTTGTGCTCGTACCACTTCTTCTCCCAGTGGCCCTTCACCCACTTCTTCTCCCAGTGACCCTTCTTCCAGTCGCAGCGGTCGTGCTGGTCACCGGTGACCACGGTCGCCGCCGACGTGGGTGCCGGGGCGGCGCTCGCCGTCCCGGCCATGCCCAGCGTGGCGCCGCCGGCGAGCAGCCCGGTCGCGGCGAGGCCCACGACGGCCCGGCGGATGCCGAGGGATGACGCCATTCGGCTCACCTCCTTCACAGACGGTGTCGAATGCGTCCTTGCACAAGCCATTCGAAGCAGTCGGCGACGTGGATGACCGGGACGCCGGGAACTTCCCCTCTACTCGGTGTGGGTGAGCGCCGCGTACACGACGATGTTGTCGGCGTACCGGCGCTCGGCGGTGGAGTAGTCACCCGCGCAGGTGATGAGCCGGAGGCCGGCGTGGTCGAGGTCGCGGTAGACCTCCACGGTGGGGAACTCGTCCTTCGGGTACTGCTCGACCCGGTCCACGGTGAAGATCGCGGTGCGACCGTCCTCGCGGTCGACGGTGACGGTGTCGCCGGGGGCGAGTTCGCCCAGGCGGTAGAAGACCGACCGGTCGCCGTCCCAGGTGACGTGCCCGGCGATGACGGCGGGGCCGCGCTGGCCCGGCGCGGGTCCCGGCGTGTACCAGCCGGCCAGGTCGGGATCGCGCGGGGTCTGCATCGCCCCGTTGCCGTCGCGCCCGAGATCCTCCAGGGCGGAGGAGACGCCGATGGCCGGAACGGTCACCTGGGTGGGCGCGGACCGGGGAAGGGCGGCGGCCGGACCGACGTGACCGGCGTCGTGCCGGTCACCTTCCGGCGTGGGGTCGGCGCCCTGCCGGCCGCCTTCGGGCGCCGGGCCGGTGCTCTGCCGGTCGCCTTCGGGCGCCGGGCCGGTGCTCTGCCGGTCGCCTTCGGGCGCCGGGCCGGTGGAGGCGCGGGCCCCCGGCCCGGTCGGTGCGGTGACCGACGGGGCCGGGGGTACCGCGCGGGACTCCTCGGCGCCGCGCCACAGGCCCGCGGCCAGGGCGGCGGCGGAGAGCACCGCGACCACCGCGCAGAGGAGCAGCAGCAGGCGCCGCCGGGAAGGCCCGCGGTTCACCGGGCCGCCCGGTCAGCGCTCACCGGCACGCCGCCACACGACCACGGCCCCCACGGCGGCCGCCATCAGGCCCGCCCCGCCGAGGGCCATCATCTGCCCCGCGTCATCGCCGCCGGTCGCCGCGGTGCCGGTCTCGACCCCGCCCTCGGGCATCTCGCCGATGGACGCTCCGTGGACCATGCCGCAGCTGGCCGGGGCGGTCGCCTCAAGGGGGAGCTTCGGGTCGAGTTGGCTCTTGCCGGCGTCCATGTCGTAGGTGCCGTTGTCGTTGACGTCGATGCCGTGCTGCACGATGTGCAGGTCCTTGAAGTGGTCGGCGACGTCCTGCGAGACGGTGATGGTGCGCTCGTAGGACAGCTTGCCGTCCTTGCCCGCGGTGGGCATCCGGTCGACCGCGAGGCCGCTGTCCTTGCTGGTGTCCCCGCTGGTGGTCAGCGAGATGTTGATGTCGCCGTAGGCGGGCAGTCCCTCCACGGTGGAGACGATGCCGTCGCCGTCCTTGTCGGCGCTCGCGTCGGGACAGTGGAAGTCCATGCCCTTGGTCGAGCCGTGGATGTGCTGGGCGTGCGGCGCTCCGGGGGTCAGGCCCTCGGCCTGGATCTTCACCGTGAGTTTCGTGTCCTCCAGGCTGACCATCGCGGTGCCGCTCGCGCCCGAGTCGTTCAGCTGCTTCAGGTCGATCTGGTACGCCTGGCTGTCGGCTGCCAGTGCGGGGGCCGCGGCTGACAGGGCCAGCGCTGCGGGCAGTGCGGTGAGTGCGGCTATCCGTGCGATGCGTCGGTTCCTCACGCGATCACTTCCTTCCTCACGGCCCACCCGGGGGGGGTGGACGGCCGGGGCGGCGCCCGGCACGGGGCCGGGCGGCCGCTGGTACGGGGAATCCGTAGCGCGCGGTCCACCGGATTGGTCGAAGTACGGCCCGCCGCGGACGATCCGCATCCGCAGGGGTCACGGCTACGAACAATGAGTGAGGGCCTGTCCCCCGATCGCTCACCCGGTGTCACGCGGACGGCTCCCGACCACGTGCGCTCCCCTCGGAGAGGGACCAAGGTCGAGCAGAGCCGAGGAGCGACGATGGATCACGGAAGCCACGCCGGCACGGAAAGCGACGCCCAGCCCCGCCCGGGGCGGTCTTCCGGCGATGCCCGGGTGGACGAGTTGCTCACCCGGGCCGCCGGCGGTGACGAGCAGGCGTTCGCCGGTGTCTACGACGCTCTGGCCTCACCCGTGATGGGGCTCGCCTGCCGGGTGCTGAGGGACGAGGCGCAGGCGGAGGAGGTGACCCAGGACGTGATGGTGGAGGTGTGGCGCACCGCCGACCGCTTCCGCCCGGAACGGGGAGCCGCCCGGAACTGGGTGCTCACTCTCGCGCACCGCCGGGCCGTGGACCGGGTGCGGTCGGTCTCCGCGTCCCGGGCCCGCGAGCTGCGCACCGGGGCCCGGGAGCAGGACCGGCCGTTCGACGCGGTCGCCGAGGAGGTCGAGGAGCGGGAGGAGCATCGCGTGGTCTTCCGCTGCCTGGCGGAGCTGTCCGGGCAACTGCGGCTGCCCCTGGTACTGGCGTACTACGAGGGATTGACGTACGCGGAGGTGGCCGATTCGCTGGCCACTCCGGCGGGCACCATCAAGTCGCGGATGCGTCAGGGGCTGCGGCGCCTGCGCGAGTGTCTGGAGACGGGATCATGAGAACCGGCGACGACCCGCACCTCGATGTCGGTGCCTACGCGCTGCACGCTCTGCCGCCGGACGAGGAAGCCGCCTTCGAGAACCACCTGGCGAGCTGCGCCGAGTGCCGGCGCGAAGCCGACGAACTGACGAGGACGGCGAGCATGCTGGGCGCGGGCGAGGCCCGTGCGCCGTCCCCGGAGCTGCGCCACCGGGTGCTCGGCCAGATCTCCACCGTCCGTCAGGAGCGCTTGGAGCGTCCCCGGGCCGGGGAACGCCCCCGTCGGCGGCAGCGGGTCCTCGGCTTCGCGCTGGCCGCCTCCGTGGCGGCCGCGGCCGCGCTCGGCGGTATCGCCTGGTGGCAGCACACGGAGGCCGACAACGCCCAGGAGGAGGCCGCCGACCTCCACACCGGTGCGGAGGCCCTCGCCGACGTGCTGGCCGCCCCGGACGCCACGATCAGCACCGCGGAGCTTCCGCAGGGCGCCACGGCGAGCGTGGTCGCCTCGCGGGCCCAGGGCCAGGCCGCGTTCATCGCGTCGGGTCTGCCGCCGCTCACCGACGACCAGGTCTACGAGCTCTGGTACGCGGAGGCGGGGGACTTCCGGCCCGCCGGGCTGCTGTCCGGCGCGGGCGGCCGTCAGGCGCACATCCTCGACGGACCGCTCGCGGGGGCCACCGCCGTCGGCATCACCGTCGAGCCCGCGGGCGGGTCCCAACAGCCCACGACCGACCCGCTCAGCGTCATCTCCGTCCCCGTGTGACGCACGAGGACGGAGATGACGGAGTTGACGACGGCTACGGCGCCGAGACCTCCCGGCCGGGCGGCGCCTGCGGCGCGAGCGCGTCGTCGCCGTAGATGCCCTGCACCCAGTTGGTCTGGTACACGGTGTCGAGGTAGCGCTCGCCGAGGTCCGGGGCGATTGCCACGGGAGTGAGCCCGCGCCTGCCGTGCCGGGCCAGCCAGCTCGTCGCGCCGCTGACCACCGTGCCGGTGGACCCGCCGAAGAGGAAGCCGCGCCTCGCCAGGCTCCGGCAGGTGCGGACGGTGTCGGCCTCCTCGACCCGCACCGCCTCGTCCACGTACGCCTCGTCGAGGAGCGGCGGGCGGACGCTCATGCCCAGGCCCGGAATCATCCGGCGGCCCGGCGGGTCTCCGAAGATGGCGGAGCCGACACTGTCCACCGCGACGATCCGCACCGGGCGGTGCCAGGAGCGGAACCAGCGGGCGCATCCCATCAGGGTGCCGGTGGTGCCGACACCGACGAACAACACGTCCAGTTGCGGGAACCAGCGGGCGATGGCCGGCGCCGTCCTGAAGTAGTGGGCCTTCCAGTTGTCGGCGTTGGTGTACTGACTCAGCCAGACGTAGCGGTCGTCCGCCGCGCACAGCTCACGCACGTACGCCAGCCGCGCGCCCAGCAGGCCGCCGGTGGCGTGCTCGTCGGAGACGACGTGCACCTGGCTGCCCAGGGCCTCCATCATCAGCCGGGTGGTCAGGTTGCAACGGGAGTCGGTCACGCAGACGAACCGGTAGCCCTTGCTCGCCGCGATCATGCTCAGCGCGACCCCGAGGTTGCCGGAGGAGGACTCCACCAGGATCGAGTCCCGCTTCAGGGTCCCGCTCCGCTCGGCGGACTCCACCATCTCGGTCGCGGCCTTCAGCTTGATCGAACCGGCGAAGTTGAAGCCCTCGCACTTGAGGAAGAGCCGGTGCCCGGACATCGACGCGAGGTCGACGTACAGGTCCTCCTCGTTGAAGGCCTGGGGAACGGATATGACTGGCACGATGGTCTCCTCGGGTGGGACCGGATGGTGGACGGCGGGCCGTCCTCAGCCGTGGCGCCGCAGTTCGTGGAAGAAGTCGTCGATGACGCGCAGTTCGCCGGAGCGGGCCACCTCGTCGTAGACGAACTTGCCGACGGCGAGATCGAGGACGCCCAGGCCGAACGGCGAGAAGACCACCGTCCGGTCGGCGGGCACCGTCACCCGGCCGGCCATCACGTCGTCGAGCGTGCCGAGCAGGAAGTCGCGGCTGCCGGTGAGGCGTTCGGTCAGGTGGGGCGAGGTCTCGGCCCGCAGGCAGTGGTCGATGTCGTCGACGATGTTGGTGGCGGACAGCAGGACCTCGGGCGCGAGGTCGCGCAGGGACACGTGCAGGACCACCGGGTTGTGGTGGAACCAGGACGGGTCGTCGATGTGCGGCCGGCCCGCGACCGTGGCGAAGACGATCAGGTCGCTGTTGCGGACCAGTTCCTCGGCGCTGTGGTGCACGGTGACGCGGCCGACGGCCCCGGACTGCTCCAGGTAGGTCCGGAAGCCGGCCGAGCTGTCGGCGGACACGTCGTGCACGCCGATGGCGTCGAACGACCAGCCGGTGCCTTCGAGATAGGTGTGGATGTAACGGGCGATCAGACCCGCCCCGACGAAGCCCAGCCGGGTGGGGCGCGGTCGTCCCCTGCTGAGCCGGTCGGCGGCCGACGCGGCGGACGCGGCGGTCCTGGCGGCGCTGATGATCGAGCTCTCCATGCAGGCGAAGGGGTAGCCCGTGTCGTGGTCGTTGAGGACGAGCACGGCCGACGCCCTGGGGATGTCCGACGCGACGTTGGTGGGGAAGCTGGAGATCCACTTCAGGCCGTCCACGCTGTTCTCGCCGCCCAGCGAGGCGGGCAGCGCGATGATCCGTGCCGTGGGCCGGTCGGTGAAGCGGAGGAAGGAGGACGGGGGGTTGACCGAGCGGCCGGCGCCGTGCAGGCGGTAGGTCTCCTCGACCACCTCCATCACGGTCTTCTCCCGTCCGTCGAGGACGTCCTTGACCTGGGCGCCGGGGATGACGGCGAAGGGCGGCACGGTCGGTGTGCCGGCGCGTGCGGTCGCGGCTGTGGCGGGACGTACGGTGGTCATACCGCTGCCCTCCCGGATCGCGGGGCGGAGTGTTCGGGGCGTGCGGAGTGCGGGTGTACGGGGTTGCCCATCGCCACCAGCACCTCGCGCGGTCCCTCGTACGCCTCCCGGCTGTGTGCGGTGCGGATGTTGTCGACGACCATCAGGTCTCCGGCGGTCCAGGGCCGGCGTACGGTGTGCGCCTCGTAGGCCTTGTTGATCTGCTCGACGGCGCTCCGGGGGACGGGATCGCCATTGCCGTAACGGGTGTTGAAGGGGAGGCCGTCGGGGCCGTACTCCTCGACGAGGAACTCCCGGACCTCGGGGGCCATGGTCCACTCGTTGAGGAACGCGATCTGGTTGAACCAGCAGCGCACGCCGGAGACCGGGTGGCGCACCACGGCGGGGCGGTGCTGCCGGGTGCGCAGTGAGCCGTCCGGCTGCCAGGACCAGTCGATGTCGCCTGCCCGGCAGTACGCCTCGACGGCGCCGCGGTCCTCGGTGCCGAACGACTGGGTCAGCGTGGCGCCGATCTCGTCGTGGTAGGTGCGGGTGAGCAGCCAGCCCTCCCGCTCGAAGCGGTCGGTCAGTTCGGCGGGCAGCGTGCGCAGTACGGCGGCCGAGTCGGCCACGGCGGTGGCGCCGCCCTCGGTGGGCGGCCGGAGGCAGGCGAACAGCAGCAGGCCGGGGCACCGTGTCGCGTAGCTCAGCTCGTGGTGCATGCACATGGGCTGGTTGGGTGGCCACACCGACGACGAGTAGACGCCCTCCGCGTGGACGTCGCGGGCGGCGAACGCCTCACGTTCGATCGCGGGGCGGTCGGCCAGTCGGTGGAGGAGCGCCTCGACGTCGGCCGGGGTGCGCGGGCCGAGTCCGCGGACCGTGAGTGCGCCGTGCTCGGCGACCAGGTCGAGCAGGGTGTCCCGGTGCTCGGCCACCCAGCCGGCCGGGTCGGTGGGCCGGGCGTGGATGACCGCGGCGCCGTCGACGACCTGGCAGCCGGTGGTGTCCGGAGAGCCGGTGGTGTCCGAGGAGCCTGCGGTGTCCGGAGAGCCTTCGGTGTCCGGTGGTGCGGGGCTCCCGGAGGGCGGAGCCGGCGGGGCGGGTGCCGCGTGCTTGCGGAACAGTGCGGACAGCATGGGATTCTCCTCGGAAGGTGTCTCTTCAGGGCCCGGCCGGGGACGCGGTGGTGCCCGTGCCGGTCCGGGTGTCGAGCAGGCGGGCCAGTTCGGCGAGCGCCGGATGGGCGGTGAGGTCGCGCAGGGAGATCGCCCGGTCCAGACAGACCGCGAGCCGTACGGCCGACAGGGAGGTGCCGCCCAGCCCGAAGAAGTCGTCGCCCCGGCCGATCCGTTCGGTCGGTACGCCCAGTACCGCCGCCCAGGCCGCCGCGAGCCGCCGCTCGGTCGGTGTCCGCGGGGGCCGGTGGGAGTCCTCGGCCGTGCCGAGTTCGTCGGCGAGCGCGGCCAGCGCCTTCTTGTCGGTCTTGCCGTTGGCCGTGAGCGGCAGGCTCTCCAGTTGGTGGAAGGAGACCGGGACCATGTATGCGGGCAGCAGGTCGCCGAGCCCCTCCCGCAGGTGGTCGCCGGTCAGGGGCCGGCCGCCCGTGCAGAAGGCGGTGAGTTGGCGGCCGTGGCCCTCCGGGCCGGTGGCCACCACCGCGCCGTCGCGGACGCCGTCCACCCGCAGCAGCGCGTTCTCGACCTCACCGATCTCTATGCGGAACCCACGGATCTTGACCTGTGCGTCCTCGCGGCCGAGGAACTCCAGCTTCCCGTCCGGCAGCCAGCGGCCGAAGTCGCCGCCCCGGTAGAGCCGCTGGCCGGGCCGGTGGGGGTCGTTCCGGTAGGCGAGCCGGGTGCGTTCGGGATCGTTGACGTAGCCGCGGCCGACACAGACGCCGGAGAAGACGATGGCACCGGGAGCGCCTAGCGGCACGGGGACGAGGTTGTCGTCGACGACGTAGACGCGCACGTTCCGCACGGGGCGGCCGAGCGGTATCCGGTCGGTGACCGGCATGCCGTCCAGCACCTCGTGGTTGGTGTCGTCGGACGTCTCGGTCAGTCCGTAGGCGTTCACCAGCCGGACGCCGGGCCCGCCCTTGAACCACCGCTGGACGAGTTCCGCCTTGAGCGCCTCGCCGGTGACCGACACACACCGCAGGTCCGGCAGGTCGCGCGGCTCGCGCTCCAGCGCGGTCAG
The DNA here is from genome assembly GCF_031597775.1 of Streptomyces sp. BB1-1-1. Classification (NCBI taxonomy): domain Bacteria; kingdom Bacillati; phylum Actinomycetota; class Actinomycetes; order Kitasatosporales; family Streptomycetaceae; genus Streptomyces; species Streptomyces sp. BB1-1-1. Next base: position 513,733 of record NZ_CP134203.1, read on the forward strand.
GAGGACGTCGAGGTAGGAGGGCACGAGCTGGAGGACGTTGACCCGGCCTCCGGTGATCGTGTCGAGGAACCGGTCGGCGTCGAGGATCGCGTCCTGCTCGACCAGCAGGGTCCGTCCGCCGGTCAGCAGGCCGGCGAGCAGCTGCCACAGGGAGATGTCGAAGCACTGCGACGCCGTCTGCGCCACGACCGTGCCTTCGCCGATGTCCAGGTCCTCGATCTTGGCGAGGAGGTGGTTGAGCAGACCGGCGTGCTCGCACATCGCGCCCTTGGGCTCTCCCGTGGAGCCGGAGGTGAAGAACACGTACGCGAGGCGGTCCGCGGCTATGTCCATGCCGAGGCGGGTGCCGTCGGTGGCCTGTTCGGTGAGGTCGGGGACAAGGAGCTCGCGGGTGCCGGGCAGGGAGGCGAGGGCTCGGTCCAGGTTGGCCGTACTGCCCGGCTCGGTGAGCACGAGGGCGCAGTCGGCGCGGGTGAGCATGGCGGTGATGCGTCCGGGCGGGTAGTGCGGGTCGACGGGCAGGTAGGCGCCGCCGGCCTTGAGGACGGCGAGGACGGCGGCCGTCCAGTTCAGGTCACGTTCGGTCACCACGGCGACCGTGTCCTCGGGGCGCAGCCCTCGCGCCAGCAGGGCGCGTGCCAGCCGGTTGGCCCGTACGTCGAGTTCCCGGTACGTCCACTGCCGGTCTCGGTGCACGGCGGCGACGGCGTCGGGGTGGCGGCGCACGCGCTCCTCGAAGAGTTCGTGGACGCGGCGGTCCGGCAGTTCGCGGCGCGGGCCGGCGAGGCCGTCGAGCTGGAAGCTGATCTCCTCGCCGGACAGCAGGCCGCGCCGGTCGTGCGGGGCGTCCGGGTCGGCGGCGATCTGTTCGAGCGCGGCCAGGTGGTAGCCACCGATGCGGGCGGCGCAGTCGGCGTCCAGCACGTCGGTCCGGTACCGCAGGCGCAGTACGCGCCGACCGCTCCGCTCCCCCGCCGTGACGGCGAGGACGGTGCCGTCCGCGAGAGTGGCGGGCGCATGCCCGGTCGGGTCGAACACGACCTCGGGAGCCGGGGACGGCCCGGTCCTCGTGGGCGGCGGCGTCACCGCCTCCGCCTCCGCCCGCGTGGCCGCGGACACCAGTCGGGCCCAGGGGCCGGGGCCGGCCGTGAGCTCCCAGGGCAGCGGCCCGATCCCTGCCTGAGCAGGCAGGTAGCCGCCACGGACGACGGGGTCGCCGGAGAGCAGGGCGAGCACCTTCGCGTGGGCCGCCAGGAGGATCGCGGTGAGCGGCACGCCCAGTTCACCTGCCCGTCGGTGCAGCTCCGAGGTCACTCCGTCGGGGAGGGTGACTACGTGCTCGGCGGTGCCGGGCACGGGTGCGAGGGTCCAACGCGGGACGGTCGTGCGGGCGCCGCCGGTGTCCGGGGTCTCGGCTCCGGGGATGTGTCCGCCGGTCACTGCCGTCGTCATCACAGCCCACCTCCACTGCCATGGGTGCCGTCGGGTACGGGGAGGGCCGGATTCCCCGCCCAGCGGGTGTGTTCGGGGACGGTCTCGCCCTTCATCAGGAAGACGTCCGCGGCCAGTACCGCCCCGTCGCCGACCGTCACGCCGTAGTGCACGAACGCTCCGACGCCGAGGGTGCAGCCGGCGCCGATCGCGCTGCGGTCCGACTTGAACGTGCCGTCCTCCTGCGAGTGGCACTGCACGGCGCTGCCCGAGTTGAGCGTGCAGTCGTCGCCGATGGCGACCATCGGTCGCTCGGTCAGGCTGCATCCGTCGTCGAACACCCGGGCTCCGACGCGGACGCCGAGCAGCCGCCACACGACGGGCTTGAACGGGGTGCCGTTGAGGACCTGGATGTATGTCTCCGACGGCACCTTCCAGTACCGCTCGCGGTGCCAGAAGCGGCGGTCGTAGATCGAGCAGAACAGCGGCCCCGGACGACGCCGGGCCGTGACGGCCCGCTCCACGGCGACGAAGTACAGGAGGGTGAACGGCAGCAGGACCGCGTTGGCCAGGGCGATCACCAGCGTGCCCCACTGCGGGTACAGGCTCGCCGCGCACGCGAAGAGCACGGTGACGCAGAAGAAGAACAGCCAGCCCGAGAACAGGTGGCAGGCCATCGTCACCGCGTTGTGCCGGTTCTTGGCCGCCAGACGGCGGCGCAGGCCGTCCCCCTCCTTCAGCTCGTCGAAGGTGGCGTCCCGCGCCACCGACCGCGGGATCTCGAAGGAGGGGGAACCGAGCAGTCCCACGTCGTGCCGGAGCGGGCCGTCGACGGGGATCATCACCTTGGTCGCCAGGAGGCAGTTGGCGCCGGTCCTGCCGCCCGGCGGGTAGGCGATCCGGTTGCCCAGGAAGTTGTGCGCGCCGATGGCGGTCCGCGACAGGCGGAAGGAGGTGCTGGAGTACTCGCCGTTCATCATCGAGAGGCCGTCCGCGACCATGGTGCCGGTGCCGATCACGCTGGTGAAGGGGGTCTCGTGCTTGACCCGGGTGCCGAAGTTCGAACCGGTCTGCTCGATCCGGCACAGGTCGTACCCGATCCACCGCAGGTAGTGCACGATGCACGTGCTGTCGCCGAACAGCCGTGTGAGCGACGTCCGGTTGCTGATCAGGAGCGTCGCCCGGTGCAGGGCGTGGTGGAGGCCGTAGAGCGGGTAGGTCCGGCCCGGGGTGACGCATCGGCTCAGCAGGCGCGGGACGGTGCCCACGACGGCGAGGGCGGCGAGCACGGCACCGAAGAAGGTCACGGCGGTGATCACCAGTACGTCGACGTAGAGCACCCAGCCGGCCGGCGTCGCGCGTCCCCGGCTCAGCACCGTGGAGCCTTCCAGGATCGGGGAGAGCAGCGCGTCCAGGAGGCCCACCGCCAGCGGTACGTAGACCAGCTGGGCGGTGAGCAGCAGCAGGACTCCGTTGACCGCCCGGCGTACGGTGCCGCAGCGGGCGGGGGGCACGGGCTGGAAGTCGACGTCGGCGGGCTGGGCCGGTGAGCCGTGCCAGTGCTCGCCGTCCGGGACCGTCTGGCCGGTGTGCAGCGAGGACGCGTGGCCGAGCTGGGAGCCGTCGCCGAGACGGGAGTCGATGTCCAGTACCGTCGCCTCGCTGACGACCGCGTCGCGGCCCAGGGTGACCGGCCCGGTCTCGATGACGCCGTCGTGGGCGTGGTAGCAACTGATGAGCGAGTCCTTGCGGACGATCGTGCCGTCGCCGATCGTCAGCAGGTCGGTGCAGACGGGAACCGTGCGCGACAGGAACGTCACCCCTCGTCCGATCCGCGCGCCCAGTGCTCTGAGATAGAGCGGATACAGGGGCGAACCGGCGAACAGCGCGAGGGGGCTCGTCCGGAGCAGCGCCTTGACCAGCCAGAAGCGAACGTAGGCGAGGCTCCAGACGCGGAACCGCCGTGGCGTCCACCGGCCGACCAGCAGCCACTTGGCGATCACCGGCAGTGCGCACAGGACCGCGAGCAGCACGGCGCCGAAGGCGACGGACCGCAGGTAGGAGTCGAGCAGGCCGGTTCCGGCGGAGATCCAGTCGTAGCCCCGGGCGCTGACGAAGGCGAGGAGGAGTGCGTAGCCGAGGTAACCCAGGAGTTGCACGGCTCCGCAGAGCACGCGGTGGGGTCGGCCCGTCGGCGCCGGCGCCGATGGCCCGGGCCTTTCCGCAGCGGTCGCCTCGGGGGCGGGAGCGGGCGCCGCCGGGTCCGCGAGGGCCGCTGTCAGGGCGCCGATGGTCGGGTGCCGGTAGATGTCGCGCATCGACACCGACGGCAGGTCGGGCCGTTTCCTGATCCGGGCGCAGAAGTGCGCCATGACCAGGGAGTCAGCACCCAGGTCGTGGAAGAAGTGACTGTCGAGTGGCACCTCGTCCACGTGGACGACGTCCGCCAGCACCCGGGCGAGTGTCTCTTCCATGCCGGGTGCTGGGGGACACGCGAGCCCTGTGTGGTGGTGAGTGGTGACCGAGGGGCCGGTGTCCCTCACCTCGAGCTGCTGTCCCGTCATGAGGACTCCCTGGGCTGCTGCCGGTCGAACGTCCTGCTGTCTTGCCAGGTATTCGTCGCCAGGGAGGCGAGGTATGAGGAGACCTCGCATTTTCTTGGCTGGTGAGCAGCCGTCTCACCAGGTGACCGCCTCGTTCACAGGGAACGAGGCGGCCGGGTGGAACGGGGCGGCCGGGTGGAGGACACCGGCCGCCCCTGTGGCTCCGGTCTCGCCGGAACCGTCCCGCCGGGCGCCCTTGCGCGATGCCCGGCAGACAACGGGCCGTCAGCTCTTGGGCATCAGGACGGTGTCGATGATGTACACGTTGGCGTTGGCGGTCTTGACGTTCCCGCAGACGACCTTGGCCGAGTCGTTGACCGTGTAGGACTCGTCCGAGCCGGACGTGGTCAGCTTGGACTTCTGCAGCGTCTCGAAGGAGCCGTTCTCCAGGTCCTGGGGAGCCAGCTTCTGGCCCACCACGTGGTAGGTCAGGATGTCGGTGAGCATCGCCTTGTCGTTGAGGACCTTGTCCAGGTCGGCCTTCGGGATCTTGGCGAAGGCGTCGTTGGTCGGCGCGAACACCGTGATGTTCTCGGCGTTGTTCAGCGTGTCGACCAGACCGGCCTTCTTCACCGCCGTCACCAGCGTGGACAGCGCCGGGTTGTTCGACGCGGCGGTGGCGACCGGGTCCTTGGCCATGCCGTCGAAGGAACCGGCACCGTCCTTCGGCACCGACGAACACGCCGGACCGAACGGCTCGTCCGCCGGGGAGGCGCTGGTGCCCGAGCCGGTGTCCGAGTCGCCCATGCCGTCGTCCGAGGCGGGCGCGGACGCCGACGCCTTGCTGTCGGAGTCCGACTTCGCGGAGTCACCGCTGTCGTCGGAGCAGGCGCTCAGCGTGAGCGGCAGGACGGCCACCGCGGCGACGGTGACGGCGATACGGCGGATGCGGGTCTGCATGGTGTTACTCCTGTGGGATCGGCACGGCGACTGCCGCCGAGCAGGGGAAGGGTGGTTGGTCCGGTGGGTCACTCGACCGTCACCACGACGGAGTGCCAGCCACTGGCGCCGTCGGGAACGGTGCGGGTGCGCTTCTCGGTCTGCACCTCGCCGGTGCGGTCGGTCGCCCGCACGGTGAGGGTGTGGCCGCCCTTGGCGGCCTGCCAGGCGTAGGACCACTGGCGCCAGGTGTCGCGCGAGTCCTCGGCCGCGAGGGTGGCCTCCTGCCAGGGCCCGTCGTCGACGCGGACCTCGACCTTGTCGATGCCGCGGTGCTGGGCCCAGGCGACGCCGGCCACCATCACCGTGCCCGCCTTCGGCCGGGCGAACGGCTTCGGGGTGTCGATCCGGGACTGGGTCTTGATCGGGGCCTCGCGGGCCCAGTCGCGCTTGACCCAGTAGGAGTCGTACGCGTCGAACGTGGTCAGCTCGATGTCCTCGATCCACTTGCAGGCGGACACGTAGCCGTACAGGCCGGGGACGAGCATGCGGACGGGGAAGCCGTGGTCGAACGGCAGCGGCCGGCCGTTCATGCCGATGGCGAGCATCGCGTCGCGGCCGTCCATGACCTCCTCGACCGGGCTGCCGATGGTCATGCCGTCCACGGAGCGGGCCACCAGCTGATCGGCGGGGCCGCCCGCCGACGGGGGCCGGACGCCGCACTCCTTCAGCAGGTCGTCGAGCCGGACGCCGATCCAGCGGGCGTTGCCGACGTACGGGCCACCGACCTCGTTGGACACGCAGGTCAGGGTGATGTCCCGCTCGATCAGCTCGCGGCGCAGCAGGTCGTCGAAGGTCAGGGTCTTCTCCCTGGTGACGCCCTCGCCGTGGATGCGCAACCGCCAGGCCGTGGCGTCCACCTTGGGGACCACCAGGGCGGTGTCCACCCGGTAGAAGTCGCCGTTGGGCGTGATGAACGGGCTGACGCCCGCCACCCTGACCTGTGCGCCCCGGGGCACCGCGGGGGCGCGTGAGTCGGGCGGCGGCAGGTCGATGTTCTTGCGGGAGGCCACGGCCTCCTGGCCGCTGGAACCGTTCAGGACCCGGCCCAGTACGCCCGCCCCGGCCGAGGCGGCGGCAGCGGCGGTCGCCGCGATCACGAACCCGCGCCGGTCCCAGCCTTCGCCGGGCCCTCGCGGTGCCGCTCCAGACGCTTCGGGGGCTTCCAGCGCTTCCGGCACGTCCCGGGGCGGCGCCAGGAGGCGGCCGACGAGGACGTACAGGAGCCCCGCGCCCACGATCGCCCCCAGGACGGAGGGGAGGGCGTCGGTGACGCTCGTGGAGTCGGGGCGGCTGGTGGCCGCCGCCGCCCCGACGGCCCCGAAGACCAGGACCCCCGCCGCCCCCGTGCGCCGGTGGCGGAGGGCGAAGACGCCGAGGGCCAGGGCGAAGAGCGCCAGGACGGCGAGGATGCCGAGCTGGAGGATCAGCTTGTCGTTGGTGCCGAAGTTGCGGATCGCCCAGTCCTTCACGGCGATCGGCGTACGGTCGATGGCGGCCCCGCCGACCGCGACGACCGGGCCGGCCTGCGGGCGTACCGCCGCCGCCACCAGTTCGGCGACGGCGAGCGCGGCGAAGCCCGCCAGGAGACCGCTCAGCGCGCCCAGCCCGAGCCGTGTCCGGCTCCCGGGATTCCGCGGTTTCTTCTCTACGTCGCTCACGTCGGTAATCCGATCCCGCGCGATCGGCGGATTGGCCCGGCACCCAAAGGAATGCGATTCCCTTCCGGACCAATCCGCGCGTTCACCGGCTACGGATATTCCGCTCGCCTCAGTGGCCCATGTCCCGGCCGTCGCCCACGTTGGCGCAGCCGTTGCCGAACGCCGGGTTGAGCAGACCGATGACGTTGACCGTGTTGCCGCAGACGTTCACGGGGACGTGGACGGGGACCTGCACGACGTTGCCCGAGGCGACGCCCGGGGAACCGACCGCCGCGCCCTGGGCGCCGCTGTCCGCCGACGCCGCCCCGGCCCCGGCCAGCACCACGGCACCGGCGGCGGCGAAGAGACCGGCAGTCCTGATCGCGCGAGTCTTCATGGAACTCTCCTTGCAGAGGTGGTCCGGCAGCCGAACGCGCCGGACCCGCCACCCAACGCGGCGGGTACGGGTAATCCGCTCTGCCGGGAAATCCGGATTGCCGGACCGTGTGGTTGTCACTCGAAGGAGGCAGTGCGGGCGAACATGGAGTCGAATTCCGGGTGGGCCGGGCGAAAGGACGGGCGGGGTCAGGCGTGCGCCACGGACCGGTATCTGGTCACGGCGAGGAGCATGAACGTCACGATGATCGCCCCGACGCTGACGAAGGCGTACGGCAGGGCGTGCGTGACGGGCCAGGACGTGCTGCTTTCGAGGCCCGGCGGGGGCGGGTTGCCGAAGAGGTCGCGGACGGCCGTCGCCGTGGCGGACACCGGGTTCCAGTCGGCGAAGACCCGCAGGGGTTCGGGCATGGAGCGGGTCGAGACGAACGCCGAGGAGACGAAGGTGACCGGGAAGAGCCAGATGAGCCCGAGGCTCTGCACCACCTCCACGTTGCGGGCGGTGAGTCCGATCGTCGCGCCGACCCAGGACATGCCGAAGGCGAGCAGCAGGACGAGACCGTAGGCCGCGACCGCGTCGAGGACGCCTCCGTGGATGCGCCAGCCGATGGCCAGGCCGCACAGTGAGGCGGCCGTGAGGCTGACGGCGCTCACCAGCAGGTCGGACAGGGCGCGGCCCAGGATGACCGACGTGCGGGGCATGGGGAGCGACCGGAAGCGGTCGACCATGCCCTGCTGCAGGTCGTTGGCGAGCCCCAGTGCGGTGAAGGAGGCGTTGAAGGTGACGGCCTGCGCGAAGATCCCGCCGATCAGGAACTCGCGGTAGGCGGAGCCGCCGAGGCTGCCGCCGAAGACGTAGGCCAGCAGCAGCACGAACATCAGGGGCTGGACGAGCGCCGCGAAGACGGAGCCCGGGGTGCGGCGGAGGTTGACGAGGTTGCGCCAGGCGACCACGCAGGCGTCCCGCAGGGTCCGGTTCACGGTCGCCATGCGTGGGCCCCCTTCGTTCGTCCCGGGGAGCGTGGGGTGTCGGAGGCCGCCGGCGGGGTCGCGGTGCCGCCCGTGAGGGCGAGGAAGACGTCGTCGAGCGTGGGCGGGCTCAGGGTGACGTCGTCCACGGTGACACCGAGTTCGGCGAACCGGTACAGCGTCCGGGCGAGCAGGCCCTCACCGTCGTCGGTGGCGACGGAGACGGTACGGCCCCGGTCGGCGCGGCGCGGGTGGTGGGGGCCCAGCTCCTCCAGCACGGCGCACACCGTCGGCACGTGGTGGTCGTGGGCCACGGTCAGGGACAGGCGCCGGCCGCCGACGCGCTGCTTGAGCTGGCCGGCGGTTCCCCGGGCGACGACCCGGCCGCGGTCGATCACGGCGATGCTGTCGGCGAGCTGGTCGGCCTCCTCCAGGTACTGGGTGGTGAGCAGCACGGTGGTGCCGTCGGCGACGAGTTCGCGGACGCAGGTCCAGGTGTCGGAGCGGCCCCGGGGATCGAGCCCGGTGGTGGGTTCGTCCAGTACGACCACCGAGGGCCTGGCCACCAGGGCGCCGGCGAGATCGAGGCGGCGCCGCATGCCGCCCGAGAAGGAGCCGCTGCGCTCGTCGGCGACCTCGGTGAGCCGGAACCTGTCCAGCAGATCGCGGGCCCGGGTCCGTGCCGTGCGCCGGGACATGCCGTAGAGGCGGCCGACGAGGTACAGGTTCTCGGTGGCGGTCAGGCGGGCGTCGACGGCGGCGTACTGGCCCGAGAGCCCGATGCGGCGGCGCACCTCGTCCGGCTCGGCGAGCACGTCGGCGCCGTCCACCCAGGCGCGGCCGGCGTCCGCCCGCAGCAGCGTGGTCAGCACCTTGACGATCGTGGTCTTGCCCGCGCCGTTGGGTCCGAGCAGCCCGAGGACGCTGCCGGCGGGCACCTCCAGGTCCACGCCGTCGAGGGCGCGCCGGGCGCCGAAGCTGCGCACCAGCCCCTCGGCCCGGATGCCCGCCGTCGTGTCGGTGCCCGGCGGGGCGTGGCCGCCGGGTCCGGGCGCACGCGCGGTCAGGGGCGGCAGCGGCGCGCTCAACGCGTCGTCCCGCGCGTGTGCGGGCCGGTGGGGTCGGTCCAGTTGGCCTCCACGTAGCGCACGCACTCCTCGCGGGAGTCCGGGCCGTGGACGGTGTGCCAGCCCGCCGGGACGTCGGCGAACGAGGGCCACAGGGAGTGCTCCCGCCGGTCGTTGACGAGGACGAGGTGCTGGATCCGGGGGTCGTCGAAGGGGTTGGTCATGGGGGTGGTGCTCCTGACTCGCGGGTGCGTGGGGGCAGGCGGGTGCGTGGGGGGCAGGGGGTGGGAGTCGGCCGGTCACAGGTGCCGGCGGAGGACCGCGCCGATCTCCGCCTGGGCGTCGGGCGTCATCATCCGCGCGTGTTCGACGCGGACCTCGTGGTTGTCGACGCGCCCCGTGACGTACGGCTCCCAGAGGGCGAGCCGCAGCTGGTCGGGGCGGGGTCCCTCGGTGGCCGTGAAGAACAGGACGTCCCCGTCGTAGACGCCCGGCCGGTGCTCCCGCATCAGCCGGCTCTGCACGGCGAAGTTGTCGACGACGACGTCCAGGCTCTCCTCCGTCAGGCCGCCCATCGGATTGCCGAGGGCGCGCAGCGCGGTGAGGGCGGCCCCGCTGTCGAGGGGTGCGTCGCCCAGGGCGGCCGGGTCCGCGCCGATGTTGGCCAGCAGCGCCCGGAAGACGGTGTCCCGGTCGGCGTGCTCCAGGTCGTCCAGCGGAGGGAGGGGGAAGGCGTCGAGCAGGGCGAGCAGTTCCACCTCCTCGCCCAGTGCGCGCAGCCGCACCGCGACCTGGTGGGCGATGTTCCCGCCGAACGACCACCCGAGGATCCGGTACGGGCCCTCGGGCTGGACCGTGCGCAGGGTGGCCGCGTACTGGGCGGCGAGTTCGTCGACGGACGCGGCGAGGTCGCCCGGGGAGGACGGACGCAGGTTGGGCGTCTGGAGCCCGTACAGCGGCTGGTCGGGGCCGAGGTGGCGCATGAGTCCCGCGTAGGACCAGGCGAGGCTGGACGCGGGATGCACGCAGAACAGGGGGCGGGCGGTGCCCGCCGTGCGCAGCGGCAGCAGGGTGCCGAGGGACCCCTGCTCGTCCCCGAGGGTCGCGTCGTCGCGCAGCCGGGGGGCCAGGGCGGCGACCGTGTCGGCCTCGAACAGGGTCCGGATGGGGGGTCGTACGCCGAACACCTCCTCGATGCGGCTCACCAGGCGGGTGGCCAGCAGGGAGTGGCCGCCGAGGTCGAAGAAGCCGTCGTCGGCGCCGACGCCGTCGAGGCCGAGCACCTCCGCGTACAGGGAGCACAGCACGGTCTCGTAGGGGTCGCCCGGTCCCCGGCCCGTGCCGGTCACGGAGGCCGGGGCGGCCGGGGGCAGGGCGCGGCGGTCCAGCTTGCCGCTCGCGTTGAGGGGGAGCCGGGGCAGGGTGACGTAGGCGCTGGGGACCATGTAGCCGGGCAGCAGGTGCGCGGCGTGGGCGCGCAGGTCGCGCGGCTCCGGTGTGTGGCCGGGGGCGGGGACGACGTAGGCGACGAGCCGTTGGGGGCGTGCGGGGCCGTTGCCGCGTCCCTCTCCGTCTCCGTCTCCGTCGACGAGCACCGCGGCCGTGGCGATCGCGGGATGCTGTTCGAGTGCGGCGGCGATCTCGGCCGGTTCGATGCGGTAGCCCCGTATCTTGACCTGCTCGTCCGCGCGGCCCCGGGACTCCAGTTGCCCCCGCTCGTTCCAGCGGGCAAGGTCGCCGGTGCGGTACATACGGGCGCCCGTGGCGCCGCGGCGCGGTGCGAAGGGGTCGGCGACGAAGCGTTCCGCCGTCAGGTCGGGGCGGCGCAGGTAGCCGAGGGCGAGGCCGGCGCCCGCCAGGTACAGCTCGCCGGTGACGCCCTGGGGGACGGGCCGCAGGGCGTCGTCCAGGACGTAGGCGTGGGTGCCGCGGACCGGTCGGCCCAGGACGGGGTGGTCGGCCTCGGCGAGCCGTGCGTCGGTGGCGTCCACGGTGCTTTCGGTGGGGCCGTAGAGGTTCCAGGCGGTCAGGCCGGGGGTGTTTCTCAGGGTGGTCCAGAGGTCGTCGGGTATCGCCTCGCCGCCGAGGGCGAGCACGCCGGGGGCGGGTTCGCCGGTGCGCAGGAGCCCGGCGTCCAGCAGGAGCCCGACGTGACTGGGCGTGGTTTCGACGACGTCGATGCGCCGGGCGCGCAGGTACTGGACGAGCGCCTCGGGGTCGCGGCGCGTGGTGTCGTCGACCAGGTGGAGTTCGTGTCCGTGGAGCAGCCACAGGATGGGGTCCCAGGACGCGTCGAAGGACAGGGAGGCGGTCAGCGCCACCCGCTGCCGGTCCCGGCCGCCCGCCCGCGGGCCCGACGCGTGCAGGCGCTCCGCGTGGTGGGCGGCGAGGCGCTCCAGCGAGGCGTGGGCGACGACCACGCCCTTGGGGCGGCCGGTGGAGCCGGACGTGTGCAGGAGGTAGGCGGCGTCGTCGGGGCGCGGGCCTTCCCTGCCCCGCAGGTCACCGGCGCCGGGGAGGGCGGCCGTCGCCGCCACCGTGGCCGGGTCGTCCAGCAGGACGCGCGGGCAGCCCTCCGGGAGGCGGTCGGCGGTCTCGGCGGCGGCGAGGACGAGGGCCGGGCGGGCGTCCTGGAGGATGTCCCGCACCCGCCCGGCCGGTGTCGCCGGGTCGAGGGGCGCGTAGACGCACCCGGCCTCCAGGACACCCAGCAACGCGGCGAGCGAGTCCACGCACCGGGGCAGCAGCACGCTCACGGTGTCGCCGGGTGCGAGGCCGAGATCGGTGAGGTGGCGGGCGATCCGGTGGGCGCGCGCGTCGAGAGCGCCGAAGGAGGCGGCACCGTCGGGCGCGACGACCGCGGTGCGCCCGGGCGCCGCGGCCACGGTGGCGGCCCACCTGTCGAGGACGGTTCCGGGCGTGGCGGCCGGTGCGTGGGGAGCGTCCTGTGTTCCGGTTCCGGTCGTGGCGGCCGGTGCGCGGGGGGTGTCCTGTGGTGCGGTTCCCGGCGTGGCGGCCGGTGCGTGGGGCGTGCGCCCCGGCCTGGTCCCGGTCGCGGTCGGTGCGTCCTGTGCCGTCTCCGGCTCGGACGTGGTGCCGAGCCCGATCAGCCGGTTCTCGTCGGCGACCGGGAGGACGCGGTGGCCGGTCACCGGTGCGTCGGGCACCCCGACGGCCGCGGCGAGCAGCCGGACGTAGCTCTCGGCGATGGTCTGGGCGGTCCGGGGAGCGAAGAGGTCCCTGTCGAACTCCAACGTGCCGTCGACTCCTTGGGCGGCACCGTCGGGACGGTGCCGTTCGGTGAGGCTGAACGAGAGGCCGAACTTGGCGGTGGAGGTGGCGACTCCGGTGGCCTTCGCGGTGAGTCCGGGCAGGTTCAGGAGAGGTGCCGGGGTGTTGTTCAGCGCCAGCATCACCTGGAAGAGGGGGTGCCGACCGGGGGCCCGCGCGGGCCGCAGCTCCTCCACCAGCCGCTCGAACGGCACGTCCTGATGCGCGTACGCCGCCAGATCGGCCGCACGAGCCCGCCGCACCAACTCCTCCAGCGACGGCGCCCCCGACGTGTCCAGCCGCAGCACCAGCGTGTTCACGAAGAACCCCACCAGCTCCGAGAGGCTCTCGTCCGTCCGCCCCGCCACCGGGGTACCGATCGTGATGTCCGTGCCGGCGCCCCACCGCGACAACAGAGCGGCGAGGACGGCGTGGTAGACCATGAAGCCGGTCGCGCCGTGGGAGCGTGCGAGGGTCTCGACCTTCGTCTGCAGCTCGGGGTCCAGTCGCAGTCGCACTGTGGCGCCTTCGCCGCTCGGCCGCTCGGGGCGGTTCCGGTCGGCGGGCAGTACGGTCTCCTCCGGGGCTCCTTCGAGGGCCTTGCGCCAGTACGCCAGCTGCCCGGCCAGCACACTGTCCGGATCGTCCGCCGAACCCAGCACCTCCCGCTGCCACAGCGCGTAGTCGGCGTACTGCACCGGCAGCGGCTCCCAGTCCGGGGCCCGCCCGCCGCACCGCGCCGCGTACGCCACCCCCAAGTCACGCGCCAGCGGACCCATCGACCAGCCGTCCGCCGCGATGTGATGCACCGTCAGCAGCAGTACGTGGTCCTTGGCGCCGGTGCGGAAGAGGTCCGCGCGCAGGGGCGGTTCGCGGGTCAGGTCGAAGGGACGAACGGCGGCCTCGCGCAGCAGCCGGTCGACGTCCCGGCGGTCCGCCTCGTGCGCCTGCGGTTCGGGCCGTGCCGAGGCGGCCGGGAGGACGTGCTGGCGCACCGTTCCGTCGTGCTCGGGGAAGCAGGTGCGCAGTGCCTCGTGCCGCGCCGTGACGTCGGCCAGCGCGCGGCGCAGCGCGTCCTGGTCCAGCAGGCCGGTCAGCCGGACCGCCAGCGGGATGGTGTAGGCCGAGCGGTCGGTCTCCGCGCGGCCGAGGAACCACAGGCGTCGCTGGGCGGGTGACAGGGGCAGCGGGTCGGGGCGCGGGTCCGCCCGGCGCAGGGCGGGGCGCGGGGCGGCGGCCGTGGCTGTGGTGTCGTCGAGCCTGGCGGCCAGTCCGGCGGGCGTCGGTTCCTCGAACAGGGCCCGCACGGGCAGTTCCGTGCCGAGGGACGCCCTGATGCGGCCGACGAGGCGGGTGGCCAGCAGGGAGTGACCGCCGAGGGCGAAGAAGTCCTCCTCGGGGCCAACGGCGGGCACGCCGAGCACCTCGGCGAACAGGGCGGTGAGCGCCTCCTCCCGCGGGGTGCGGGCGGCGGGGGCGGTCCGGGCGGCGGGGGCCGGTTCCGGGAGGGCGGAGGTGTCGGCCTTGCCGTTGGCCGTCAGCGGCACCTCCGCGACGACGCCGACGGCGGCCGGGACCATGTAGGCGGGGAGCAGGCCGGCCAGGCGGGCGCGCAGCTCGCTCGGGTCCGGCGCGCGGCCCGCCGCCGGGACCACCCAGGCGAGCAGGCGTGCGGTGTGGTCGGGCCCGGGCCGTGCCGCGACCACCGCGTGGGCCACGTCGGGGTGTCCGGCCAGGGCCGACTCCACCTCCGCGGTCTCCACACGGTACCCGCGGATCTTGACCTGTCCGTCGTCGCGCCCGGAGAACTCCAGGCGGCCGTCGGACCGTCGGCGCACCAGGTCGCCGGTGCGGTACATGCGGCTGCCGTGCTCTCCGTGGAGTCCGGCGTACGGGTCGGCGACGAAGCGCTCGGCGGTCATCGCGGCGCGGCCGGCGTAGCCGCGGGCCAGGCCGGTGCCGGCGAGGTAGAGCTCTCCGGTGACGCCGTCGGGTACGGGGTACAGGCGCTCGTCGAGGACGTAGGCCCGCATGCCGTCCACCGGGCGGCCGATGACCGGGGGTCCGTCGCCCTCGATCGGGGCGGTCACGGAGTCGACGGTGGCCTCGGTGGGACCGTAGAGGTTCCACGCGGTGACGCCGGGCAGGGCGGCCAGTTCCCGCCACAGGGACGGGGACACCGGTTCGCCCCCGAGGGCGACGACCGAGGGGCGGTGCCGGTCGGCCGCGAACAGGCCGTACAGGCGGAGCTGCTCGGCGAAGGAGGGGGTCGTCTCGATGACGTCCACGCGCCGGTCGTGCAGGAAGGCGGTGAGTGCCTCGGGGTCGCGGCGTACGGAGTCGCCGACGAGGTGCAGCTCGTGGCCCGCGATCATCCACAGCAGCGGGTCCCAGGAGGCGTCGAAGGTCGGTGCGGCGGTGAGCGCCACCCGCAGGGGCCGCCCGCCGGCCGCCGCTGCCGCCGGTTCGATGAGCCGGCCCCGGTGGCCGGCGAGGAGGGCCGCGAGGGCGGCGTGCTCCACGAGCACTCCCTTGGGCGTGCCGGTGGAGCCGGAGGTGTAGAGCAGGTACGCCGCGTCACCGGGCCCCGGCCCGGCCGGGATGTCCTTCGGGGCGCTGACGGACATGTGTCCGTCGACGTGCAGGAAGCTCCCCCGAGGGCCGGGTACGAGGTGCTCCTCCCCCGCCCGGACCACGACGCAGCGCGGCCGGGCGTCCCCGACGACGGCCTGGTTGCGTGCCGCGGGCTGGGTGAGGTCGACGGGCAGGTAGACGGCGCCGGCCGTGAGCACGCCGAGCAGGGCGGCGATCTGGTCGGCGGAGCGCGGCACGGCGACGGCCACCACGTCTCCCCCGCTCACACCGAGGTCCCGCAGGCCATCGGCCACCGCTCCGGCCCTGCCGGTCAGTTCGGCGAAGGTGAGCCGTTCGGCGCCGTCGACGAGGGCCGTCCGGTCGGGGGTGCGTGCGGCCTGGGCGGACAGTGCCTCCAGGACGGTGCGGTGCTGGGGGGCGGGGCGAGTGGCGCGGGCCGGTGCGAGGGCGGCGCGGCGTTCGTCGTCGGACAGGAGGCCGACGTCGTCGACGGGGCGCCCGGGGTCGGCGAGGGCACCGGTCAGCAGCCGTGGCAGCGCCTGCGCCAGCCTGAGCGCCGTGGTCTCGTCGAACAGGTCGCGGTCGTACTCCAGGACGCCGGACAGGCCCTGCGGCTCGCCGCCGGCGCCGATGCGCTCGGTGAGGTCCCAGGTCAGGTCGAACTTGGCGCCCGCTCGTCCGACGTCCTCGGGCGTCGCGGTGAGCCCGGGCAGGTCCAGGCGGGGCGCCGGGGTGTTGTTCAGCGCCAGCATCACCTGGAACAGGGGGTGCCGGCCCGGCACCCGCGCCGGTCGCACCTCCTCCACCAGCCGCTCGAACGGCACGTCCTGATGCGCGTACGCCGCCAGATCGGCCGCACGAGCCCGCCGCACCAACTCCTCCAGCGACGGCGCCCCCGACGTGTCCAGCCGCAGCACCAGCGTGTTCACGAAGAACCCCACCAACTCGGACAGCGCCTCGTCGGTGCGGCCCGCCACCGGGGTGCCGAGCACCACGTCCGAACCGGCGCCCCACCGCGACAGCAACGCGGCGACGGCGGCGTGCAGGACCATGAAGGTGCTCGCCTCGCAGGAGCGGGCGTTCTCCGCCAGCAGGCGGTGTGTCGCCGCGTCGATGCGGACGGGGACCGTGCCGCCCGCGCCGCCCGACCGCTCGGACCTGGCCGAGTCGAGGGCGGGGACGGTCTCCTCCGGGGCTCCTTCGAGGGCCTTGCGCCAGTACGCCAGCTGCCCGGCCAGCACACTGTCCGGATCGTCCGCCGAACCCAGCACCTCCCGCTGCCACAGCGCGTAGTCGGCGTACTGCACCGGCAGCGGCTCCCAGTCCGGGGCCCGCCCGCCGCACCGCGCCGCGTACGCCACCCCCAAGTCACGCGCCAGCGGACCCATCGACCAGCCGTCCGCCGCGATGTGATGCACCGTCAGCAGAAGTACGTGCTCGTCGTCCGCGACGCGGAACAGCTCGGCGCGCAGGGGGACCTGGCTGTCCAGAGCGAACGGCGCGTGTGCTGCGTCCTCGGGTGTGCCCCGGGGCGCCTCGGTCACCGAGAAGGGGATCGCGGGCTCGGTCAGTACGTGCTGCACGGGTCCGTCCTCGCCCTCCCGGATCACCGTGCGCAGGGACTCGTGCCGGGTGAGCACATCGCCGACCGCGCTGCGCAGCGCCCGCTCGTCCAGGGTGCCGCGCAGCCGTACGGCGATCGGCAGGTGGTAGGCGGCACCGCCCTCGCCGAGGCGTTCGAGGAGCCAGAGCCGGTTCTGCGCGAAGGACGCGGGGACGGGCGCCGGGCGCGGCTCGACGCGCGTGAGGGCCCGCCGGGTGGCGCCGCCGTCGCGCAGGCGGGTGGCGAGTGCGGCGGGGGTGGGGTGGTCGAAGAGGTCGCGGACCGACACGTCCGCTCCCAGGACCGCGCGTATGCGGGCCACCACCTGGGTGGCCAGCAGGGAGTGGCCGCCGAGTGCGAAGAAGTCGTCCTCGCGGCCCACCGGTGGGCCCGAGAGGGTCTCCGCGAAGATCTCGCACAAGGCGCGCTCGCGGTCGGTGCGCGGGGCGCCGCCCCGTTGCCGCGCGTCCTGCCGCCAGGCGGGCTCGGGGAGCCCGGCCTCGTCCAGTTTGCCGTTGGGGCTCAGCGGCAGCCCGGCCAGGGTGGTGAACGCGGTGGGCACCATGTGCTCGGGCAGCGCGCGGTGCAGGGTCCGACGCAGGTGTTCCGCCGAGGGTGCCCCGGTCGTACCGGCGGCTTCGGGCACGACGTACGCCACCAGGCGCTCGTCACCCGCGGGGCCGGTGCGCGTCACGACGGCGGCCTCGCCCACGCCGGGTACGGCGCGCAGCGCCGTCTCCACCTCGCCGGTCTCGATCCGGAAGCCCCGCACCTTGACCTGCCGGTCGCCGCGGCCGAGGAATTCCAGGTCGCCGTCGGGCCGCCACCGTGCCAGGTCGCCCGTGCGGTACATGCGGCTGCCTGCCGGACCGAACGGGTCGGCGAGGAAGCTCGCGGCGGTCAGCCCGGCACGTCCCGCGTAGCCGCGCGCCACACCGGCACCGGCGATGTACAGCTCTCCCGCCACGCCGACGGGCAGGGGCCGCAGCGACGCGTCGAGCACGTAGACGCGGGCACCGGCGACGGGGCGGCCGATGGCGGGGGTGCCGGACCCGGTGATCCGGGTGGTGACGGCGTCCACGGTCGCCTCGGTCGGCCCGTAGAAGTTGTACACGGTCAGGTCGGGCCGCTCGGCCAACTGCCGCCACAGCCCCTCCCCGACGGGCTCGCCGCCGAGGGCGAGCACCTGCGGACGGTGCGCGCCCTCCGTGAGCAGGCCCGCGGTGACGAGTTGCTGCGCCTGTGCGGGGGTCGTCTCGATCGCGTCGATGCGCTCCTCGGCCAGGTGGGCCACCAGGGCCTCCGGGTCGCGGCGCACGGAGTCGTCCACGATGTACAGCTCGTGCCCGGCAACCATCCACAGCACCGGGTCCCAGGAGGCGTCGAAGGAGGTGGCCGCGGTCAGCGCCACCCGCAGTCTGCGGCCCAGCCGCCGTGCCGCCTCCGTGTGGGCGTCACGGCGGTGGTGTTCGAGGAGGTTCATCAGGGAGCGGTGCTCCACGACGACGCCCTTGGGGCGGCCCGTGGAACCGGAGGTGTAGATGACGTAGGCCGGGTCGTCCGCGGCTGCCTCGGCGACCGGTCGGAGGTCCGGGCCGTACGCGACCGCGTCGGACACGACGTCCACATGGGGCAGGTGTCCGTCCGGGTCGACGGCGGCGCCGGTGGTCCGGTCGGTCAGCAGGCACACCGGGGCGGAGTCCCGCAGCAGGAACGCGACGCGCTCGGCGGGGTAGGCGGGGTCGACCGGCAGATAGGCGGCGCCGGCCCGCATCGCGGCCACCAGCGCGACGACGAGTTCCACCCGCCGGGGCAGTGCGACGGCCACCCGGGTCCCGGGCCGGGCGCCGTGGGCGACCAGGGCCGGTACGAGGGCCTCCACGCGGGCTTCCAGTTCCGCGAAGGTGAGCCGTTCCGGGCCGCACACCACGGCGACGGCGTCCGGTGTCCGGCGGGCCTGTGCCGTCAGGGCGCGGGGCAGTGTGTCCGCCGCCGCGTCGGCCGGCGGGGACGTCGCGGCGCCCCGCCCGAGGCGGAGGACGCCCTGCGCCTCGCCCTCGCCCAGGACCGGAAGGGTGCCCACGGTGCGGTCGGGGTCGTCGGCGAGCGCCTCCAGGAGGCGGCCGAAGCGTTCCTGGTGCAGGGCGAGTTCGTCCTGGTCGTACAGCTCCGGGCTGGCGAGCAGGTCGATGTCCATCGCGCCGTCGCCGAAGGAACCGTGGACGGCGACGGTGAGGTCGTCGACCGGTCCGACGGAGAGGTTGTGGAGCGTGGCGGGCAGGTCCCCGAACCGCAGGGTGTCGTCGAACGCGAGGATGTTGACGACGGGACCGGTCAGCCGCTGCCCCGGCTGCAGACCGAGGTCGCCGCGCAGGTCCTCGGAGCGGTAACGCTGGTGGCGCAGGACCGCGCGGGCCTGGGCGGACACCTGCCGTACCAGGTCGTGCGCGGTGTCGGAGGGGAGCACGCGCAGGCGCAGCGGCAGGATGTCGGACATCATGGCGGGCGTGCTCCGCGCGGTGGGGGTGCGCCGTCCGGAGACGGGCAGCCCGAGGACGAGGTCCTCGGCGCCGCGCATGCGGTGCAGGTAGGCGGCGGTCGCGGCCATGAACAGGGTCGGCCAGCCCGTCCCGTACGCCTTCGCCCGCCGGCGCAGCAGCCCGGCCCGCTCCTCGCTCCACCGCACCCGCTCACGCAGCACACCGCGTCCGAGCGCGGGCGGCGCGTCCTTCAGGCCGCCGGCGTCGGCCGTGCCGGCCAGGGCGTCGGCGAAGAACGCGGCGTCGCGCTGGAACAACGGGCCGTCGCGGTAGGCCCGTTCCTCCGCCAGGAGCGGTTCCAGCGGCCGGGGCCGGGAGTCGAAGGCCTGGCCGGCGGCTCCCAGGGAGTACAGGTCGGCGATGCGGCGCAGGCCGAGGGCCGCGCCGTATCCGTCCACCCCGAGGTGGTGGACGCGCTGGAAGCAGAGATACCGGTCGTCGGCGAGGCGGTACAGGACGATCGACACCAGCCGGCCGTCGGTGAGGTCCACCGGCCGGGCGAGTTCGGACCGCATGTGGTCCCGGGCTCTCGCGGCGGCTTCGCGCGTACCGCGCAGGTCCAGCAGTGGGACGTCCAGTGCTTCGGGGTTGTCCGTGACGAACTGGCGTGGTTCGCCGCGTTCCTCGGTGAACCCGACCCGCAGACCCTCGCACTCCCGGACCACTCGCCGCACGCAGGAACGGAAGAGGCCGACGTCGAGTGGGCCGCGAATGTCGACGTACTCACCGATGTTGAGAACAGGATTTCCCGGATCCAGCTTGTGCGCCAGCCACAGACCTCGCTGGCCGACGGTCAAGGGGAGAACGGATCGCTGCTGTATCACCAAAACACCCTGCTGCCGTATGGACGACTTCTTCCGCGCGCTCACCGTTGATCCGGAACCGCCCGAACAGGGGGATTGGTCGTGTGACAGCAATCACTTTCGCAACGCACTTCCCGCTCGCACCAATCCGCCGCCGCGATCGCTCCGGACCAGTCACAGAGAGGAAGCACGCAGCACCGGATCGCCGGATCGACCGGAAGGACGGTCATCGGCCTTGAGGAAAACGGGAGATGAACAGGTGAGCATAGGCATCGGCCTGCGAGGTGTGGCGGTTACGGCCCTCGTCGCGGCGGGAACGCTGGGCATGGGCAGTACTGCCTACGGAGCCTCTGCGGGCGACGGCAGTGGGTTGCCACAGCAACGAGCCTCGGCAGGCGCCGCCCAGGAGGAAAGGACGGTCGAATACCGCGGCGTGCAGGGAAGGAATTTCTGCCTGTTGTCACGGTGCACGGTCGCGGGCACGGACCGGGAGAACGCGTCGGACTCGGACTCACCCGTTTTCCGCGGGATTCAGGGAATCAATCTCTGCGTTCTCGCGGTGTGCCGCGTCGGCTGACGCGGCACACCCGACGTCAGGGCACGTCGCCCCGCCAGTCGAAGCGGTGGGAGTCGCCCGGCCGTGGGGAGTAGGCGGAGCGGCCGCCCGGGCCGTAGCGGCCTATCTCCGTCGCCAGTGACACTCCCCGGCCGCGCTCCCGCTCGGTGAGGTCGGTGACGTCCAGGAGCAGGCCGTCCAGGGGGCCGCCCACGAGTTGGGCGTAGACGCGTCCGGCTCGCGGCCCGGGGTCGTCGTGGTCGGCGCCGTAGACCCTGCCCCGCATGAACTCCACTTCATCCATGCCTCGCAGCCTCGCATCCGCCACTGACAACGGCGCGCAGGGCCCGTCCGCCCCGTCCGTCCTAGACGGGCGGCTCGTCGAGCAGTTCCAGCAGGCAGCGGGCGCCCTCCCCGGCCACCGCGGCACCGGCGGCGCCGCCCGCGGCGGGGAACAGCCTGCCGTAGGCGCCGGCCCGGCTCAGGGCACTCAGCCGCCACGCGAGGCTCACCGCACGCCGTAGTTCCGCCGTGCTCCGGCCGCCGCCCGTCCACGGCTCCAGGTAGGCGTCACGCAGCCGCGGCAGTACGTGCGGCCCGTATCGCTCGCGGGCCCCGCGGGCGGGGACCGGCAGGCTGCAGAAGGGGTGCGAGACGACGGCGTCCCCCCAGTCGAAGAACGTGAACCTGCCCGGTCCGGGGTGGAACAGCTGGCCGTCGTGCAGATCCGCGTGGTCGAGGGAGTCCGGGACGCCCAGGGCCGCGAGTTCCGCGCACCATTCCGTGAGGCGGGGGCGCAGTTCCCGGAGTCCTGCCCGTTCCTCCGGCCGCAGCGAGGTGTGGTCGAGCCGGTCGAAGACGTCGGGCAGTGCGGTGACCGGCGCGCCGGGGACACCCAGCCGCTCGATCTCCCGGACGCGCGGAGTCAGGGCGTGCTGCATGGCGGCGTACTGGCGCAGCAGCTCCTCCCAGGCGTCGGGACCGGCCGGCTCCCGGTCGAGTACGTCCCGGAAGAGCGGTCCCCCGTCGGGCAGCAGCGACCAGCCTCGGTCGGTGTCCACCGCCAGCGGCTCCAGTACGTGCTCCGGCACCCAGCGGGCCAGCGCCTCGGTCAACGGTCCCTCGAAGGCACTGGCCGGCGGATTCGCCTTGAACCAGACCGCGCCGCGCCCCTCGACGGACAGCCGCAGCAGGACCGACCAGGGCCGCAGCCGTACCCGCCGCTGCCCCGTCGCCCGCAGGCCACGGGCGGCCAGCTCGCCCGCCACCCAGCCGAGGGCCGCGGTCCGCCAGGCCTCGTCCTCCCAGGGAGTCACAGTGTCCTGGTACCGACCCCGGTCCACGACCACCGACGTCTCCGGCTCGCTCCGCATCACGCCATCTCAGCGTCGCGTCCCACGGGTTGCCAGCGCTTTTCGCCCCGGCGGGGGCGCCGCTGCCGGGTGCGGCCCGGTACGGCGGACGGTGAGCGCGAGGAGGGCCGCGACGGCGCACGCCGCGCCGAGGACGACCCAGACGGGGCCGTAGCCGGCGAAGGCGTCCCGGGCGACGCCGCCGAGGAAGGCGGCCAGTGCCGCGCCGACCTGGTGGGCCGCGCTGGTCCAGCCGAAGACGATGGCGCTGTCGTCGCCGTGGAACCGGCGGCACAGGGCGATGACGGGCGGCACCGTGGCGAGGTCGAGGAGGCCGAAGAGGACGACGAAGGCCATCATCGGCGGCGTGACGGTCGCGCTCATGATCAGGGGCAGCGCCACCAGCAGGAGGCCGCGCAGGGTGAAGACGACGGCGAGCAGCCTGCGCGCGTCGACGCGGTCGGTGAGCCATCCCGCGGCGACGGTGCCGGCGACGTTGAACACACCGATGAGGGCGAGCAGCGTGGCCGCGGTGGTGACCGGCATGCCGTGGTCGTGGGCGGCGGGCGCGAAGTGGGTCCACATGACGCCGTTGGTGGAGGCCCCGCAGACGGCGAACGCGGCGGCGAGCAGCCAGAAGGGACCGGTGCGGGCCGCGTGGCCGAGGACGGTGACGGCGCGGCGCGCGGCGCCGGGCACGGGCGGCGGCTTGGGGACGAAGACGGGGCTGCCGTAGGGGCGCCGGCCGCTGTCGGCGGGGTGGTCGCTCAGGGCGAGCCGCACGAGGAGCGCGGTGGCCAGTGCGGCGAGGGCGAGGGTGGCCAGGGCGGGGCGCCAGTCGTAGTGGTCGATGGTCCAGGACAGGGCGGGCAGGAAGACCATCTGGCCGAGGACACCGGCCGAGGCGAGGATGCCGGTGACCAGGCCGCGGCGCTCGGTGAACCAGCGGTTCGCCACGGTGGTGGCGAGGGTCATGGACAGGGCTCCGGTGCCCAGGCCGACGAGGAGGCCCCAGAAGAGGGTGAACTGCCAGGTGGCGGCCATGCCGGTGGTGAGCAGCGCTCCCCCGGCGACCACGCCCAGGGCGGTGACGGCGATCCGCCGGATCCCGAAGCGGTCCATCAGGGCGGCGGCGAACGGGGCGGTGAGGCCGTACAGGACCATGTTCAGCGACGCGGCGAGGCCGATGGAGCCGCGGGACCAGTGGAAGTCGCGCTGCAGCGGCCCCTGGAGGATGCCGGGCATGGTGGAGAAGGCACCGGCGACGACGATCGCGATTCCGGTGACGGCTGCCACCCACCAGGCGCGGTGTCCGTGGAGGGCGCGGGGGTGTCGGGTCGGGTAGCGCATGCACCCCACCCTTCGCCGGGTGCGGGACGCAAACCACTGGCCGGATGGACAGCGAGTGAAAGAATCTGGTCATGCGAGACACGAAGGTCGACGCGGTGCACCGGGTGGTGGTGTTCGTACGTCCCGGACTGCTGCCGATGGAGCTGGGGATCGTGCACCGCCTGTTCGGGACGGCCGCCGACGACGGCGGGCGGCCCCTGTACTCGGTGCTGACGTGCGCGTCCGCGCCGGGCGAGGTGGCCACCGACACGGACTTCAGCGTCAACGTCCCCCACGGGCCGGAGGTTCTGGAGAGCGCCGACACGGTGGTGGTGCCGGCGGCCGTGGAGGACTACGGGCCGCAGGAGCGGGGGCGGCTCGCCGCGCCGGTGCGCGCGGCCCTGGCGCGGGTTCCGGCGGGGGCCCGGCTGGCGTCCATCTGCACCGGTTCGTTCGTGCTGGCCGCGGCCGGCGCGCTGGAGGGGCGCCGGGCCACCACGCACTGGAAGTCGTGCGCCGAACTGGCCTCGCTGTATCCGGAGGTCGACGTCGATCCGGACGTGCTCTACACCGACGACCGGGGCGTGCTCACCTCGGCCGGTGTGGCCGCCGGGATCGATCTGTGCCTGCACATGATCCGTGACGACCACGGCGCGGAGGTGGCGAACACGGTGGCACGCGGCACCGTGGTGCCGCCCCATCGCGAGGGCGGTCAGGCGCAGTACATCGACCGGCCGATCCAGCAGGTGGACGACTGCTCGACGGCCGCCGCCCGTACGTACGCGCTCCAGCGGCTGGGCGAGCCCCTCACCCTCGAAGAACTCGCCCGGCAGGCGGCGATGAGCGTGCGGACCCTCAACCGGAGGTTCCGGCAGGAGACCGGGGTGACGCCCATGCAGTGGCTCGGCCGGCAACGTCTCGACTACGCCCGGCGGCTGCTGGAGCGCAGCGACGAGCCGGTCGACCGCGTCGCCGCCCGTTCCGGTTTCGGCACCGGGACCGCGATGCGCCAGCACTTCCGTGAGGTCCTCGGTGTGTCACCGCGCGCGTATCGCAACACCTTCCGCGGGACGGCGTAGTACCAGGGCGTCCGGGCCGGGCGGGTGGCGGGCCCGGCCCGGACGCCGGTGGGTCAGACCAGGTCGAAGCGGTCGAGGTTCATGACCTTGACCCAGGCGGCGACGAAGTCGTGCACGAACTTCTCCTTCGCGTCGTCGCTCGCGTAGACCTCGGCGAGTGCCCGCAGCTCGGAGTTCGAG
This sequence comes from Streptomyces sp. BB1-1-1, assembly GCF_031597775.1. Taxonomy (NCBI): domain Bacteria; kingdom Bacillati; phylum Actinomycetota; class Actinomycetes; order Kitasatosporales; family Streptomycetaceae; genus Streptomyces; species Streptomyces sp. BB1-1-1. The sequence continues at coordinate 538,085 of NZ_CP134203.1, forward strand.
CCGAAGACCAGGTCGGCGCGGCTGCCGGCCCACTTGATCTCACCGGTGGCGGCGTCGCGGCCCTCGAAGGTGGTCTGGTCTTCGGACGTCGACTTCCACGTGGTGCCCAGGTCGAGCAGGTTGACGAAGAAGTCGTTGGTGAGCGAGCCGGGCGTCCTGGTGAAGGCGCCGAGCTGGGACTGCTGGTGGTTGGCGCCGAGGACGCGCAGGCCACCGACCAGGACGGTCATCTCGGGCGCGCTGAGGGTGAGCAGGTTCGCGCGGTCGAGCAGCAGGAACTCGGCCGGCAGGCGGTTGCCCTTGCCGTGGTAGTTGCGGAAGCCGTCGGCGGTCGGCTCGAGTGCCTCGAACGACTCGGCGTCGGTGTGCTCCTCCGTCGCGTCCACGCGGCCCGCGGCGAAGGGAACCTCCACCTGGAAGCCGGCTTCCTTGGCGGCCTTCTCGACGGCGGCGGTACCGCCGAGGACGATCAGGTCGGCCAGCGACACCCTCTTGGCGCCGGCGCCGGAGTCGAACTCCCGCCGGACGCCCTCCAGGACGCGCAGGACCTGCGCCAGCTCGTCGGGTTCGTTGACCTCCCAGCCGCGCTGCGGCTCGAGGCGGATGCGGGCGCCGTTGGCACCGCCGCGCTTGTCGCTGCCGCGGAAGGTGGACGCCGAGGCCCACGCGGTGGACACCAGCTGCGAGACGGACAGACCGGACTCGAGGAGCTTGGTCTTGAGGGTCTTGATGTCCTCGGCGTCGATGGCCTCGCCCTCGGGCTCGGGCAGCGGGTCCTGCCAGAGCAGGGTCTCCTCGGGGACCTCCGGGCCGAGGTACAGGGACTTCGGGCCCATGTCACGGTGGGTCAGCTTGTACCAGGCGCGGGCGAAGGCGTCCGCGAACTCCTCCGGGTTCTCGTGGAACCGGCGGGAGATCGGCTCGTAGACCGGGTCGTAGCGCAGCGACAGGTCGGTGGTGAGCATCTTCGGGCGGTGCTTCTTCGCCGGGTCGTGCGCGTCGGGGACGATCTCCGGGGCGTCCTTGGCCACCCACTGGTTGGCGCCGGCCGGGCTCTGTTCCAGCTCGTACTCGTACTCGAAGAGGTTCTTGAAGAAGCCGTTGCTCCACCGGGTCGGGGTCGTGGTCCAGGTGACCTCCAGGCCGGAGGTGATGGCGTCCGGGCCCTTGCCCGTGCCGTGGGTGCTCTTCCAGCCCAGGCCCATCTCCTCCATGGCGGCGGCCTCGGGGTCGTCGCCGACGGCGTCGGCGGGGCCGGCGCCGTGGGTCTTGCCGAAGGTGTGTCCGCCGGCGATCAGCGCGACGGTCTCCTCGTCGTTCATCGCCATGCGACGGAACGTCTCACGGATGTCGCGGGCGGCGGCGATCGGGTCCGGGTTGCCGTTCGGACCCTCCGGGTTGACGTAGATCAGGCCCATCTGGACCGCGCCGAGCGGGTTCTCCAGCTCGCGGTCGCCGGTGTAGCGCCCGTCGTCGAGCCAGGTCGTCTCGGGACCCCAGTAGACGTCCTCCTCGGCCTCCCAGACGTCGGCGCGGCCACCGGCGAAGCCGAAGGTCTCGAAGCCCATCTGCTCCAGGGCGACGTTGCCGGTGAGGACCAGCAGGTCGGCCCACGAGATGTTCTGGCCGTACTTCTTCTTGACGGGCCACAGCAGGCGGCGGGCCTTGTCGAGGTTGCCGTTGTCCGGCCAGCTGTTGAGCGGCGCGAAACGCTGCTGGCCGGCGCCGGCGCCGCCGCGGCCGTCGCTGATGCGGTAGGTGCCCGCGCTGTGCCAGGCCATACGGATCATCAGCGGGCCGTAGTGCCCGAAGTCGGCGGGCCACCAGTCCTGCGAGGTGGTCAGCACCTCGGCGATGTCCCGCTTCACGGCCGGCAGGTCGAGGGCGTTGAACGCCGCGGCGTAGTCGAACTCCTCACCAAGCGGGTTGGCGACGACCGGGTTCTTGGCGAGGATCTTCAGGTTGAGCCGCTCCGGCCACCACTGACGGTTTCCGCCTCCCTGCGTGGGGTGCGGGGCGCGCCCGTGGGCGACCGGGCAGCCACCCGCCTCCTCGGTTTTCGCGTCGGTCACGATGGCGTCGTGGTTCTCGGACATGGGAATCCTTCCAAGCGGGGCGGATCAAGGTGCTGGGGAACTGCCGGTGGTGGAGCAGTCGGGGCACAGGCCCCGGTAGATGACCTCGGCCTCGTCTATCGAGAAGCCGTGGTCGTCGGAGGCGGTCAGGCAGGGCGCCTCGCCGACGGCGCAGTCGACGTCGGCGAGCGCGCCGCAGGACCGGCACAGGACGTGGTGGTGGTTGTCCCCCACCCGTCCCTCGAACCGCGCCGGGCCGCCGGGCGGCTGGATGCGGCGCACGAGTCCCGCCGCGGTGAGCGCGTGCAGGCCCTCGTACACGGCCTGGAGGGAGACGTGGCCCACGCGCAGGCGCACCCCGGACGCGATCGCCTCGACGACGAGGTGATCGCCTCGTCGGACGGTCTCGAGCAGCGCGAGACGGGCGGCGGTCACGCGTAGGCCGGCCCCGCGCAGTTCCGCGGCGACGGCCGGATCCCGGGATGCGGTCATGGCGGCGAACCTACTCCCGTAAACACGAACCCCTCAAGGAAACGAACCGATCCATTTCAGTGACCGCCAGGTGCCGTACCCGGCCTGCCCCGGTGACGGCGAACGATCGTGGTAGACAACGTCGGTGAGGGGCACTGGCAACGAAATGCCGCATCCCGGCACCGCGCGACAACAGGAGTGAGTGAGCAGCCCGTGCTATTGAAGACGTTCCGTTGGGCCTTCGCCGTCACTGCCCTGGGCCTGGCCGCGGGAGTGCTGTACGAAGGGTGGACCGCCTTCGGCCTCGTGGCCATCCTCGCCGTGCTGGAGATCTCCCTGTCCTTCGACAACGCGGTGATCAACGCCGGGATCCTGAAGAAGATGAGCGCCTTCTGGCAGAAGATCTTCCTCACCGTCGGCATCCTGATCGCCGTCTTCGGCATGCGCCTGGTCTTCCCGGTGGTGATCGTGGCGATCAGCGCCCGGCTGAGCCCCTGGTCCGCGGTGCATCTGGCACTCACCGACAAGCAGCGCTACCAGGAGCTGGTGACGGACGCCCATCCGTCGATCGCGGCCTTCGGTGGCATGTTCCTCCTGATGATCTTCCTCGACTTCGTCTTCACGGACCGGGAGATCAAGTGGCTCGGCCCGCTGGAGCGCCCGCTGGCCAAGCTAGGCAGGGTCGACATGCTGTCGGTCTGCATCGCGTTGATCGTGCTGCTCGTCGCGGCGATGACCGTCGGCGCCCACGCCCACCAGCACGGCGGCACCCACGTCGACAAGACGCAGACGGTCCTGCTCGCCGGGGTCGCCGGTCTGATCACCTACATGGTCGTCGGCGGTCTCTCCGGCTACTTCGAGGGGAAGCTCCAACGGGAGGAGGAGCGGGAGCACGCGGCCGAGGAAGCGGCCGAACGCGCCGGCAGGCCCCGCTCGGCCGTCGCCCTCACCGGCAAGGCCGCGTTCTTCATGTTCCTGTACCTGGAGGTCCTGGACGCGTCCTTCTCCTTCGACGGCGTCATCGGCGCCTTCGCCATCACCAACGACATCGTGCTGATGGCGATCGGCCTGGGCATCGGCGCCATGTACGTCCGGTCCCTCACCGTCTACCTGGTCCGCCAGGGCACCCTCGACGACTACGTCTACCTGGAGCACGGCGCCCACTACGCCATCGGCGCCCTCGCCACCGTCCTCCTGGTGACCATCCAGTACGAGATCAACGAGATCGTCACCGGCCTCATCGGCGTGGTCCTGATCGGCGCCTCCTTCTGGTCCTCCGTGCGCCGCAACCGCGCACTGGCGGCGTCCTCCTGACTCCACGTCCGGCCGAAATCCCGGATTGCCGGACCGAGGAGTCAAGGGGCCGAACGGGTGCGCTACATTTTGCAGCGCCTTGACCACGATCACTCACGCTACGGAGCCGGCAACCCCATGAGCGACATCGTCAACGGACTCGGCCGTGCCACCGCCTACGGCGGCCTCGGCCTGGTCCTTCTGGTCCTCGGCATCGTCCTGGTCGACGTGCTGACGCCCGGAAAGCTCGGCCGGCAGATCTGGGAGCAGCGCAACCGCAACGCGGCCATGGTGCTCAGCTCGGCGCTGCTCGGCATCGGCGGCATCGTGTTCACCTCCATCTGGACGACGTACGAGGACTTCGGCAAGGGCCTGGTGTCCACCGCGGTGTTCGGGCTGCTGGGCCTCGTGATGATGGCCGTGGCCTTCCTGATCGTCGACCTCATCACCCCGGGCCGGCTGGGCGAGACGCTGGTCGAGCCCGAGCCCCACCCCGCGGTGTGGGTGACGGCCTCCTGCAACCTGGCCGTTTCCGCGGTCGTCTCGGCCTCCATCGCCTGACGCCGTTGGGCCGCCCGGCCGCGCAGGCCGTGAGTCAGGAGACGGTCGCGGGCGGCGGGGTCCAGCGGCGGGTGCGGGCGGTGGCACCGGAGACGCCGTAGTCCTTCTTCAGTTGTTCGGGGATGGCGTAGTGCATGACGCGTCCGCGGGTGAGGGAGGACAGTTCGAGGATCGTGGTGAGGTGGCCCAGCCGGTCCAGCGCCCACGCGCCCATGGGTGAGCGGTCCTCGATCGTCTCCAGGACGCCGAGGAGGCGCGGGGCGGCCTTGACCAAGGTGTCCCAGGGGGTGCGGGGCACGTCCAGCCAGTCGGCGCACGTGTCCCCGACGAGGTAGCGGATCAGGGCCGAGACGACCGGGTCGAAGAGGGTGCCGGGCACCACTTCCTCGTACAGGTCGATCAGCTGCCTCGTCAGATGGGCGCCCTCCTCGGAGGGGCCCATGTGGCGCAGCATGTACAGGTCGAGGAACCGCCGTCCTTCGTCGAGCGTGGTGGGCACGGCCGACTGGTCGACGCCGAGGATGGCGCCGACCACCCGCCAGGCGTAGAAGTAGGCGTCCGCGCCTTCGGCGGACATGTGGATGCCGAGACGGTGCAGGCTGTCCAGGACGAGCAGGGAGAAGAACATCTGCCCGCCGATCATGTCCTCCTGGCAGATCGGTACGCCGAGGGTGTCGGTGTCCCAGCGGTTCTCCCGCTTCAGGTGGTGGCGGATGGCGGCGTGCAGCAGGCGTACCTTCTGGGCGGCCGGGACGAAGCGTCCGCCGGCCTCGAACGCGTCCGGCTGCATGAGGTGGACGGTGAACTGGCCGGTCTCCGCCATCCGTTTGGAGGGGTAGCTCAGCCCGTGGGTGGCCGACAGCAGCCTGGCGACGTGCGGGACGACGTAGCAGGCGGGCATCGACGCGAACGACAGGGCGGTGGAGATGTGCACGTTGTTGTCGATGAAGAACAGGCGGGCCTTCTCCATCTCGGCCCAGTCCACCCAGGCCGGCGGGGTGGCGGTCGCCCGCAGGTACTCCCGGGCCACCCCGGGGAGGCCGTCCGGCAGTTCCTGGCCGCTGGTGGAGACGTAACGCATCAGGGAGTTGAACTTGCCGACCTCGCCGCGCTCGAAAAGGGTGGCGACGACGGCGTCGGCCAGTTCGTCGCCGCCGCGGCGCAGGGTGTCCATCGACGTGTCGGTGTAGGTCATCGCGGTCTCCTCGTCAGTGGATGCGGTCGGTTGCGTCAGTGGACGCGGTCGGTGGCCCGCTGTGCGAGCTCGCGCAGCGCCCGGCGCGCCTGCGGTGATGTCCCGGCGGCGTCCAGGGCGCGGGTGGCCCGCTCCACGCGGGCGAGGATCATCCGCTCGACCCGCCGCGGTGCCTCCAGCTCCACCATGAGGTCGCGTACCTCGCGCAGGTGGTTCTCGTCCAGGTCGCTCCGGCCCAGCACCTGCCGCAACCGCTCCCGCTGGGAGGTGTCGGCGGCCTGCCAGGTCTCGGCCAGCAGTGCGGTGGGCCGGTGGGCGCGCAGGTCGTCCAGGCCGGCCTTGCCGGTGCGCTCCGGGTCGCCGAACAGGCCGAGCAGGTCGTCACGGAGCTGGAAGGCCTCGCCGAGCGGCAGGCCGTAGGCGGAGTAGGTGTCCCGCAGCGCGGCGGGGGCGCCGGCGAGCAGGCCGCCGATGAGCAGGGGGTGCTCGACGGTGTACTTGGCGGTCTTGTACCGGACCACCTTGAGGGAGGTCGCGGTGTCCGGTGGTCCGCCGGTGTGCAGGATCTCCAGGCACTCGCCGGCGATGAGTTCGCGGGCGAGCGCGGCCCACAGGTGCCGGGCGCGGGCGAGGTAGGCGGCGGGGAGACCGCTGGTGGTGAAGAGCTGCGCGGCGAGGGCCATCAGGTGATCGCCCACGAGCATGGCCAGGGACCGGGCGGCCGTCCGGGCCCGGCGGCCGTCCCGGGCCGGGCCCGGGGCCGCCGTCAGTACGGTTTCCAGGGCGACGTGGGCGGTGGGCAGGCCGTGGCGCAGGCCGCTGTCGTCGATGAGGTCGTCGTGCACGACCGCCGCCGCGTGCACCAGTTCCATGGCGGCCGCCGCCCGTACCAGGGCGTCGCTGTCCGGTTGTCCGGCCGCCCGCCAGCCCCAGTAGCAGAAGGCCGCCCGCAGCCGTTTGCCGTGCCCGGCCGCGCTCCGCAACTGCCCGGCCACGGGTGCGAGAGCGTCGTCGAGGGCCACGAGGTGGCCGGCCTCCTCGTCGAGGAAGCTCCGCAGGACGCCGTCGACGCGGGTCTTGAAGCCGGCCGGGTCCCAGGAGTCAGACATCGCCGCCGTCGGCCGCCCGCCGTGCCCGTGCGTGCTGGGCGAGTACCTCCAGGTGGGCGGGCGGCACGTTCGTGCACCGGTCCAGCGCGAGCTTGCCCCGCGCCTGGAGGTCCCGTTCCGCCTCCCGCACCAGGTCGGCGGTGTCCGAACGGCCGAGGAGCCCGCGCAGGCCGCCCACCGCCGAGCCGATCGTGCTCACCGCGAGGTGGGCGAGTCCGGCGACCAGCAGCACCGCCTGGCCGTCCGGGCCCGAGCCCCGTTGCGTCGTGTGCGTCATGCTTCTCCCCCAGGGGTCGCGTCGTCACGGACGCGCCTGGTCAACGGCGCGTCCGCTCAGAGCATGACCGGACGCACGGGGCAGAAGATCCCGAATCCCCCTTTGAGGGACATGGGGAACAGGTGTCAGGCAGACCGGTTCAGTCGCCGGAGTCGTTCCGGCCGCTCCCGCCTCGGCCGGAACTCTTCGAACTGCGCACGAGTTCGCCCGCCGCCAGGGTCACGGCGGACACCGCGCGCACCCAGCGCGGACCGCCCCGCGCCTCCGCCCACACCACGCAGACGAGCCCTCCGAGGACGACCACTACGACAACGGACAGGACCAGCTCGGCCATTGTCCTCCCTTCCTTTCCTTCGGTTCTTCCGCGATCCGCGGCGAGGCCCACGTTCGCGGGTTCACCCGGCCCGTTCGACGCTCCACCGCGGCAGACTCTCGAAGAAGGCGACCGCCTCCTCGCGCCACCGCGGACGCCAGCCCTCGGCCACCAGGCGGGCCTGCTCGGCGTACTCCCGCATGTCCGCCCGCATCCGGTCGGCGACACCGTGGCGCTCGCCGATCTCGCGGACCGCGGCGACGGTCTCCGACGTGCAGGCGGGGTTGCCCAGCGCCTCCTCGACGACGGCGCGCTCGGCGCCGCTCACGGCGGACAGCAGGCGGGCGACGGTGTAACTGCGCCTGCCCTCACGGATGTCGGTGCCGGTCGGCTTGCCCATGGCGGCCGCGTCGCCGAACAGGTCCAGGTAGTCGTCGCGCAGCTGCCCGCAGATGCCGACCAGTCGCGCGTAGCGACGCAACTCCTTCTCGTGGGCGGCCGGTTGTTCGCCCGCGGCCAGGAGTCCGAGCTGCAGGGGGGCGAGGACCGAGTAGCGGGCCGACTTGTGGTCGGCCACGTCGTGCAGGACATCGTCGTCCGGGACCGCGGAGGCGAAGTCGCGCTCCAGGTCGACGATCTGACCCACGAACGTGTCCGCCGCGGCCCGGGTCTGCACCTCGACCATGGCCTGACGCACCTCGACCGGAAGCCCCGAGTCCAGGAGCACGCGCAGCGAGAGGGCGAGCGCGAGGTCGCCCGCGAGTACGGTGAGCCCCAGCGCCGCCCGCGGATGGCGGGGGAACCGCTCCCGGTAGGCGTAGTAGGTCGTGGGCCCGCCCCGGCGGGTGGCGCTGTCGTCGATGAGGTCGTCGTGCACCAGGCCGTGGGTCTGGAGCAGTTCGACGCTCAGCGCGGCGGCGTCCAGCCCTTCGACCGGCTCGTCGGTCACCAGCCGCGCGGCCTCGTGGAGCAGTACCACCCGCATCCGCTTGCCGCCGCGCAGGGACAGGTCGCGCAGCAGTTCCAGGCACTCCGGGGTGAAGCGGCTGAACGACGGCGCGTCCAGCGTCGCGCCCAGTGAGTCGAAGTACGCCGCGAAGAGCGCGTTGAACCGTCGCTCGTACCGGGCGACACGGTCCAGCGGTTGCTCGGTCATGGCGAAGTCCTCCTGGCGGCCGGGCGGGTGACACGTGAACAGTGTGTCAGGGGCGTCCGCCCGTCCTCAGCAGCCCTGCCACAGCCGGGTCATCACCCGTACCCCGAAGCGCAGCCCCTCCAGCGGCACCCGTTCGTCGACGCCGTGGAACAGCCGGCCGTAGTCGAGGTCGTGGGGCAGCTTCAGGCCCTTGAAGCCGAAGCAGCGGATGTCCAGCTTGGTGAAGGCCTTCGCGTCGGTGCCGCCCGGGTTGCAGTACGGCACCGGGTGGCCGTCGGGGTCCTCGGCGCGCACGGCCGCGCACATGGCGTCGACGAGCGGGCCGTCGAAGGCGGTCTCCATCGCGATGTCGTGGTTGACCCACTCACGGGACACCGAGGGCAGGAGCAGCGCGTCGATCGTGTCGATCAGCTCCTGCTCGTGGCCGGGCAGGAAGCGGCCGTCGACGCGGGCCGTGGCCTTCCCCGGGATGACGTTGGTCTGGTAGCCGGCGGTGAACATGGTGGGGTTGGCCGAGTTGCGCAGCACCACCTGCATGAAGTCGGCCACGTGACCCAGCTCGGCCAGTTCGGCGTCCAGGTCCTCCGCGTCGAAGTCGATGTCGACGCCCTTCAGGCGGGCGGCCTCGGCGAGCAGGGCGCGCACCGGCTCGATCAGCCGGACGGGGAAGGTGTGCCGGCCGATGCGGGTGAGGGACTCGGCGAGGTCGGTGACGGCGTTCTCGTCGTTCGGGGAGGAGCCGTGCCCGGCCCGGCCCGACGCCGTCAGCTCCATCCACGCCATGCCGCGCTGGGCGTTCTCGATCGGGTACAGGCGCCGGGTGTCGTCGAGGGCGAAGCTGAAGCCGCCGCCCTCACCGATCGCCTCGGTGACGCCCGCGAACAACTCGGGCCGGTGCTCGACCAGCCAGTGGGCGCCGTACTTGCCGCCCGCCTCCTCGTCGGCGAGGAAGGCGAGGACGATCTCGCGGGCCGGCCGGGTGCCGGTGCGGGCGAAGTGCCGGGCGGTGGCCAGCATGACGGCCACCGTGTCCTTCATGTCGATGGCGCCGCGGCCCCACAGGTAGCCGTCGCGGATCTCTCCGGAGAACGGCGGCACCTGCCATTCGGCCGGGTCGGCCGGTACGACGTCCAGGTGGCCGTGGACCAGCAGGGCGCCCCGGGAGGGGTCGGCGCCGGGGATGCGGGCGACGACGTTGGCGCGGCCCGGGGCGCTCTCCACCAGCTCCGGGGCGAGGCCGGCCTCGGCGAGACGGGCCACGACCCAGTCGGCGCAGGCGCGCTCGTCGCTGGTGGGGTTGGAGGTGTCGAAGCGGATCAGCTCCGCGCACAGGTCGACGACTTCACGCTGCGCCTCCTCGGAGGCGGGCAGGTCGGTGGTGCTCATGGTGCTCCTACGGGGGCGGTGCCGGACGCGGCCGGGGTGCGGTCGGCGTCGGCGGCGTCGTCGTCGTCGTCGTCGTCGAGGGTGGTGGTGCCGTACGTCCTGATCCAGCCGGCGAGGCCGAGGACGCTGTAGAGGACGAAGGCGGTCAGCAGGGAGTTCAGGGCGGGGATGCCGCCGTCGTAGAACTTGCCGACGCAGAAGGCGAGGGCCCAGATGACCAGGGACATCGGCACCCAGGTCGGCGAGGTGGCGGGCAGGGTCTGCGCCTCGCGGGTGGCGTCCAGGGGTGCGCGCATACGGCGCACCACCCAGTACTCGGCGACGATGATGCCGCCCACCGGCGGGATGGCGACGCCCAGCACGGACAGGAAGTCGGTGAAGTGGCTCATGATGCCGACGGCGGACAGGACGGTGCCGGCGATGCCGAGGACGATGGTGACCGCGCCTCGGTGCACGCGCTTCTTGAAGACGACCTGGAAGAAGTTGACGACGCCGAGCGAGGAGCCGTACAGGTTCCAGTCGTTGATCTTCGCCGTGGACATCAGGACGACCAGCACGCCGAAGACGCCGGAGGTGGAGAGCACGATCTGGGAGACCTGGCCGCTGCCGACCATGTGACCGAGGAGGACGCCGGTCATGCCGACGATGTACTCGGAGAGGATCATCGACGAGGCGCTCTGCAGGAAGACGTGGGAGCCCTTGCGGTTGTAGCGGGTCATCTCCGGGGAGACGATCGCGCCGGTCATGAAGCCGCCCGCGATGGCGGTCGCGGCGACGGCGAGCGGGATGGTCTCGCCGGGCGCCGGGGAGTTGATCAGCTCGGACAGCGAGTGGTCGCTCAGCGCGTCGGTGACCGACCAGGCGACCATCGCGAAGAACAGCGGGGTGACGATCTTCGCGAAGACGGCCATGTACCGGAAGCCGAAGATCACCAGGACGGTGATGGCGAAACCTGCGGCCATGCACCACAGCCAGGAAGGACCGCCGACGAGCGCGGACACACTGTCGCCGAAGATCGTGTTCTGGACGCCGAACCAGCCGACGAGACTGACCGAGATGACCAGGCTGACCAGGGCCGAGCCGTTGCGGCCGAAGCCGGCCCAGCGGGTGAGCAGCGGGGTCGCCAGACCCTCGCGCATGCCGGCCAGCCCGATCGCGAAGATCACGACCTCGAGGATCACCGCGCCGAGGGTGAACGCGAGGAACGCGTCGCCGAAGGACATGCCCACGCCGATGGTGGCGCCGAGGGTGAACTGCGAGATGGAGCCCGACTGCGCGAGCCACTGGAGCAGCATCGTCCAGAAGCCGAGCCGCTTGTCGCGCGGGACGCGGGACAGGGCGTAGTCGTCGCTGCCCACGGCCTTGGCGCCGCCCGCCTCCTCGGCGGTGTTCTTGTGCGCGGCCATGATCACGACTCCCGGGGTTCGCGGCCGAGGGTCTGCAGGTGGGTCAGGGAGCCGTAACGGGACACGAGCGCGTCGAACTCCTGGTCGTCGTGGAAGTCGAGGCGTCCGCCGCCGTAGGCCTTGGCGGTCTCGACGGCGAACCGGGCCGCCGCCGCGATGTCGGTCTCGTGGCTCGCGCCCGTCTGACAGCCGGGCACCGCCGAGGCGGAGGTGATCGCCAGGCCGACGACCGGAGCCGCCGTCGCCGTGGCCGGCTGCAGGATCGAATTGATGTGGTGTACACCGTTACCGTACGGGGTGATGTCCTGGGTGGTCACCGGGTACGTGACCAACGGCTCACCGGTCACCACGGCCAGCAGCTCCCCCAGCTGCTCGCTCACCTTGAGCACCCAGCCCTCCTTGACGGTGGGCGACAGGGCGAGGCCCCTGTGGTTGATGATCCGGTTGCCCTTGGTGGTGTCGACGGAGAGCACGGCCTCCATCTCGCCGGTGACCTCGTGCCGGTTCATGGTCGCGATGTCGACGGGCGAGTCCATGAACGGCACCGGGTCGTGCGGTGCGGTCGGGGCGTTCGGGCAGATGTGCGTGGCGATCATCACGTCGCCTTCGAGCACGTCTCCGCGGCGGCGCATGTCGAGGAGCTTGGCCGCGGTGGCGAGCGCCGCGACCGCGCCGTCCGCGTCGGAGACCAGGCCGGTCATCTCCGGGCGCGCCCCGATGCCGCCGAGCCGCCCCACCACGCCGAGGGTGCGCGCCGAGCCGCCGCGGGAACGGCCGTCGCGGCCCGGCACCCGCACGAGCACGAAGTCCGTCGAGCCGCGCTCGCCGGTGACGGTGGTGACCTCGGCGCCGGAGCCCTCGGGCCCCGCCACGGAGTCGAGGTGGGCGGCGACGCGCTTGCCGTCGACGTCGGGATCGTCCAGCAGATCCACGAGGTCCAGGACGTACTTCAACATGGGCAGTTCTCCTGATCCGCACCTGGGACGGTGCTGACAGCAGGTTCGGGATCGACTAACGTTCTCCGCAACTGTTTCCCGTTATCTGCAATCAAGGTCTGAATGGTGAGATGAACGGGGCAACGGCGCAACGAGTGAGGCGCACCAGTGAGAGGAGCCGCCGTGGCCGACCGGCCCGTTCAGCCCGCGGACCGCAAGACCCCGGCCGGGGCACTGCAGACCGTCGACCGCGCCCTGCTGGTGCTGCTGGCGTTCGAGCGCACCCGGCCCGACTGGGGCGTGACGGAGATCGCCGCCGAGTTCGGCTGGGACACCTCGGTCGCCCAGCGGCTGCTGTCCACGCTCGCGGGCCGCGGCTTCCTGGTCTCCGACCCGGCGACCCGCCGTTACCGCATCGGCCCGGCCGCCCTGCGCCTGGGCCGCCTCTGGGAACGCTCGGGCTCCCTGGAACTGCTCGCGGAACCGGTCCTCCAGGACTTGCGGGCGGCGACCGGCGACACGGTGCTCTTCTGCCTGCCCGACAGCTTCCACATGCGCTGCGTCGCGGCCGTCGAGGGCGAGGAGGGGCCGCTGCGCTACTACCCGCTGGTCGGCGAGCTGTACCCGGCGCACGCGGGCGCCACCAGCAAGTCGTTCTACGCCTTCCTGCCCGACGACCAGCGCCACCGGCTCTTCCGCGGGCGCCCCATGGCGCGCTTCACCGAGCGCACGGTCACCGACCCCGATCAGCTGGAGCGCGAGTTCCGCCAGGTCCGCGCGCAGGGCTACGCCTGGACGGTCGGCGAGTACGACGCCGGTATCGGCACGGTCGCCATGCCGGTGTTCCTCGGCTCGGAGCCCTACGGCAGCCTCAGCCTCGGCGCCGCCAAGGAGCGCTTCCCGGAGGGGCCCGAGGACCGGCTCGAAATGCTGCGCCGCGCCGCACGGCTGCTGGAACAGCGCCTGACGCACCCGCCGCAGCACCAGCGCCGCCCGCGCTCCCCCCGCACCACCTGACGCACCGATCGCCCCCTCCACCCTCCCCCTCCCCCGCCGATCCACCCCGCCGATGAGGACCACCCGTGAATCTGCTGCTCCTTTCCAACTCCACCCAGCACGGCCGCGGCTACCTGGAACACGCCCTGGACACCGTGACCGGCTTCCTGCCCGCGGGGGCGCGACTGGCCTTCGTGCCGTACGCGCTCGCCGACCACGACGCCTACACCGCCAAGGTGCGCGGCGCACTCGCCGGCGCGGGGATCGACGTGCGGGGCGTCCACGAAGGCGGCGACCCGTCGGCCCGGCTCGGCGAGGCGGACGCCGTGTTCGTCGGCGGCGGCAACTCCTTCCGGCTGCTCAGCACGCTGTACCGCACCGGTCTGCGGGAGACGCTGATCAAGGCGGTCGGTGACGGGCTGCCCTACATGGGCGCCAGCGCCGGCACCAACATGGCGGCGCCCTCGCTGCGCACCACCAACGACATGCCGATCGTCGAGCCCCCGTCCTTCGAGGCGCTCGGGCTGGTCCCGTTCCAGATCAACCCGCACTACCTCGACCCGGACCCCGCCTCGACGCACAAGGGCGAGACGCGCGAGGAGCGGCTGACGGAGTTCCTGGAGGAGAACGACGTCCCCGTACTCGGGCTGCGGGAGGGTTCCTGGCTGCGGGTCGAGGGCGACAGGGCCGTGACCGGGGGCGAACGGGACGCCCGGCTCTTCCGGCGGGGCTCGGCTCCCCGCGAGATCGGCGCGGGTTCGGACGTGTCCGAACTGCTGCGGATCACGGCGGCGTTCGACACGCGGGCGTAGGCACGAGGACGCCGGAGGCCCGTCGAACCGGCCTCCGGCGTCACCTCCCGCTGAGGGGGGTGTCCCGACCCTGGGTGTCCTCACCCACCCGGGCTGTTCCGACGCGGAGCCCGGTCAGTCGCCCAGGTGCCGCACGAGTGCCTGCGCGACCTCCTGTGCGGCCGGTGCCGCCCACCGCCGGCGGTGCCGAGCCAGCCGCACCGGTACGTCGGGGAAGCGCGGCCCGTCGACCCGTACCAGCCGGCCCCGTCGCAGTTCCTCCGCCACGGTGGTCAGCGGCAGGAGTGTCAGCCCCAGCCCCGCCGCCACGCAGTTGCGCGCCGCGTCGACGCTGCCGAACCGGGTGAGCCTCGGCCGCCCGCCCGGCACGTCGAGCAACCGCCGTGCCAGCGCGTCGCTGTAGGAGCAGCCCTCCTCCAGGAGGAAGAAGCTCTCCGCCGCCAGTTCCGGCCAGCCCGCCGCGTGCGCCCGGGCGGCGAGGGGGTGCCCGGGAGCGGATACGAGCGCGAGCGGTTCGCGGGCGACGGGTTCGCCCGTCACGTCGGGGAACTCGGTCTCCTCCTCCAGCAGCAGCGCCAGGTCGAGCCGTCCGGACCTGAGTCCTTCGAGGCACTCCGCGGTCCCGGCCGCGTAGAGATGGACGTCCACCTCGGGGTGGCTCGTCCGCAGGGCGGCGACGACGCCGGGCAGGCGGCTCGCGCACAGGGACTCCGGGCTGCCGACGACCACCCGCCCGGACACGACGCCCGTGTCGTCGCACGCGGCCCGCAACCGCGCCACGGTGTCGAGTACCTCCTCGGCCCGCTCCAGCAGCCGGTGGCCGGTGTCGGTGAGCAGCGCGCCGGTGGGCAGGCGGTCGAAGAGCCGGACGCCGAGGTCCCGTTCCAGGGTGCGGATGTGCACCGTGACGGTGGACTGGGCCAGGTGCAGTTCGGCGGCGGCGGCGGTGAAGCTGCCCGTGCGGGCGAGCGTGGTGAAGGTCGTCAGCAGTCGGGTGTCCACGCGAGCCAGCCTATGCGCTTTTCCGATGGGGAGTATCGAGATCGATCGTTGGACACGATGGGGGCCGGGTGGCAGCGTGGGGGTCATGAGCACCGACGTGACGGGAACGAGCGACGTGACAGACCGTTCCGAGCCGCCCTACGAGACCGAGATCCTGCGCTACTCCGCCTTCACCCACGACCCGGTGGGCGGGAACCCGGCCGGAGTGGTCCTCGACGCCTCCGGGCTCGACGGCACGGCGATGCGGGCGATCGCCGCCGAGGTGGGCTACTCCGAGACCGCCTTCGTCACCGGCGGCGACGCGGCGGCGCGGCGCTTCCGGGTCCGCTACTTCAGTCCGCTCGCCGAGGTGGCGTTCTGCGGGCACGCGACGGTCGCGCTGGCAGTCGCCCTCGCCGAGCGGATGGGGCCCGGCGAGATCGTCCTCGACACGCCCGCCGGCGAGATTCCCGTGTCCACCGCGGCCGACGACGCCGGCGCGGTGCGGGCCACCCTCACCAGTGTGCCGACGCGTTCCCGCCCGGCTCTCGCCACGGAGCTGGACGCCACGCTCCGGGCGCTCGGGTGGGCTCCGGACGACCTGGACCCCGCCCTGCCCCCGCACGTGGCGTTCGGCGGCAACGACCACCTGGTGCTCGCCGCGGCGTCCCGGGCCCGACTCGCCGACCTCGACTACGACTTCGACGGGCTCGCCGAGGTCATGCGGCGGCACGACTGGACGACGGTGGACCTGGTCTGGCGGGAGTCGCCGGAGCGCTTCCACGCCCGCAACCCGTTCCCCGTCGGCGGTGTAGTGGAGGACCCGGCGACGGGAGCGGCCGCCGCCGCGTTCGGCGGGTACCTCCGTGAACTGGGCCTGGTGACCCGGCCCGGCACGATCGCGATCCGCCAGGGCGAGGACATGGGCCGCCCCAGCGACCTGCTCATCGACGTGAGCCCGCGGGACCCGCGCACACGGGTCACGGGACAGGCGGTGCCCATCCCTTAGTCGCCTCGGCCGGCTCGGGGGCGGGTATGTAGGGTGGCTTCCGCGTACGTCGCTTCGCATACGTCGCTTCGTACACGTCGCTTCGTACACGTCGCTTCGTACACGTCGCTTCGTACACGTCGCTTCGCGCACGTCCCCGAGCAGTCCCAGCGGTAGGAGCCGTTCCCCATGTCTCAGCGCGGCAGGCACACCCGAGCGGTGTCGCTGCTGCGTTGTGTGCTGGCGATGGTCACCCTGACCGTCGCCGTCCTGTGTGTGACGGGGGCGGGCCGCTCGGCGGCCGCGGGCGCCGGCGAGGAGAGCGCCGTGGCGGCCTCCTCGTCTCCGGCCGCCGTGCTCTCCGTCGACCTGGTCGCCGGGGACGAACTGGGAGCCACCGCGCCTCGCCCGTGCGAGAAGAAGGGGCTGTCCGAGCCGACTTCGACGCGCGGGGATCTCCGCACCGGCGAACCGTCGGCCGCGGGGTCGGCGGACACGACCGCGCAGCGCGGAACGCCGCTGTCGGCGACGCCCGCCCACGCGTCCGCCGGACCCGCCCCGCCACCGCGTTGTGCCAGTGGTGTCTCGACCACCGTTCTGAGGATCTAGACCGGCCCTTCGTGCCGCGTCCGTCTCATCCTCCTCGAACGGAGCCTTTCCATGCCTTCCTCCTCCCGGTCACCGCGCCGGGCGGGAGCGGCGCTCGCGTCCTGGCGGCCCGCCCAGTGGTCCGCCGCCGGAGCCGGTGCCGTCCTGACCGCCGTCGTCGTGGGTGTTCCCACCGCGGTCGTGCCCTCCCCCTTCTTCGGCCGGACCGTCCCCGTCCAGTGGTGGAACTATCCGGTGCTCGCCGCCACCGCCGCGCTCGCGGGCGTGGTCCTGGCCACCTTCGTCCGCCTCCCCGGGGCTGCGGACGCACCGCGGGCCGACGGCTCCGGCAGCAGGCTCGGCCCGCTCGGCGGCCTGCTGTCCTTCCTAGCCGTGGGCTGCCCCGTCTGCAACAAGGTCGTCCTGCTGCTGCTCGGCGGTTCCGGCGCGCTGACCTACTGGGCTCCGCTCCAGCCGGTCGTCGCCGTCGCCTCCCTGGTGCTGCTGGCCGAGGCGGCGCTGCGCAGGTTGTCGACGGCCGAGGCCTGCCCGCTGCCGGCCCGCGCCTGAGTCCGCGCGCCGCGCATCCCCGCGTCTAGCTCTTCCTCCCTCACTTCTCCCCCTTCTGTGGAGTCGACCCATGAACGCTGAATCACGCCTGCCCGAGAAGCCCGGCTCGAAGTCCGTCCCCGGCAGGAGCCCGCTACCGCGTCGCCGTCTGCGACCGGCCCTCGCCGCCCTCGTCCTCGTGGCCTCCGTCGTCGTCGCCGTCGTCGCCCTGGGCGGAGGCGGAGAGTCCGACCGTCCCTCCGGCGCGTCGGCCTCCGACGCGCAGTCCGCGGCCCCTCCCGCCGACCCCGCGCTGCTCGCACTCGCCCGACGGGAGTCCGGTGACCCGTACGCCGTGGGGAAGCCGGACGCACCCGTCGTACTGATCGAGTACTCGGACTTCCAGTGCCCCTTCTGCGGCAGGTTCGCCCGCGAGACCAAGCCGGAACTGCTGCGTGACTACGTCGAGAAGGGCGTACTGCGGATCGAGTGGCGCCACTTCCCGGTCTTCGGCGCGGAGTCGGAGCAGGCGGCCCGGGCCTCCTGGGCGGCGGGACGACAGGGCCGGTTCTGGCAGTTCCACGACACCGCCTACGCACAGCCGCGCGAGCGCAACAAGGGCGACTTCGCCGAGAAGGCACTGCTCAAGATGGCCGGGGAGGCGGGGATCGAGGACCTCGACCGCTTCCGCGCGGACATGGCCTCCCCGGCGGCAGACGCGGCCGTGACCCGGGACATCGAGGAGGGCTACGCGCTCGGCGTCAGCAGCACACCCGCCTTCCTCGTCAACGACCGTCCGATCCTGGGCGCCCAGCCCACGGACGTGTTCGCCGAAGCGATCGAGGCGGCCGAGTCAGCCGCGGAGGCGCGCGCACAGGGCGGCACCGATGAGTGACCCGGGCTTCGTGGTCGCCTTCCTCGGTGGACTGCTGGCGCTCCTCAGCCCCTGCTCGGCGCTTCTGCTGCCCGCGTTCTTCGCCTACTCGTTCACCAGCCGCACCCGGCTGCTCGGACGCACCGCGCTCTTCTACGCCGGGCTGTGCCTGACCATGGTGCCGCTGGGTGTGGCGGGCTCGCTGGCCGGGCGCCTCTTCTACGGGCATCGCGACCTGCTGGTCACGGCGGGCGGCTGGCTCGTCATCGCCCTCGGGGTGGCGCAACTGCTGGGCCTGGGGTTCGGTTCGCGCCGTCTCCAGCAGTCCGCCGGGGCACGCCGGTCCGGTTCGGCGCTGTCCGTGACGGCACTGGGCGCGGTGTACGGGCTGGCCGGCTTCTGCGCGGGCCCGATCCTCGGCAGCGTTCTCACGGTGGCCGCGATCGGCGGTGACCCCTGGCGCGGTGGGTCGCTGCTCGCGGTGTACGCCCTGGGTATGGCCGTGCCGATGTTCGTGTTGGCGGCGTTGTGGGACCGGTTCGACCTGGGCCGGCGACGCGGGCTGCGCGGCCGGCCGGTACGACTGGGCCCGTTGCGGTCGCACTCCACGTCACTGCTCGGCGGGGCGATGTTCATCGCCCTGGGTACGGTGTTCCTGCTCTTCGACGGGACGTCGGCGCTGCCGTCGCTGATGGGCGTGGACACGGAGTTCACCTGGGAGCAGCGCCTGTCCCGCCTCGGGGACGCCGTCCCCGACCGTGCCCTGCTGGGCGTGCTCGCCCTCGTGGTGGCCGCGGGGGCCCTGGCCGTCCTGGTGCGCGGGGCCCGGGAACGGGGACGCTGACGGCCTCGGCTCAGCTCAGAGGGGTGTCTTCGGGGCGCCGCCCTCCTTGCCGACCTCCGCGCACCCGCCGTACGAGGTCGTCGGCGGCTTCGGGCCACTCGGGGTGGTCGAAGGCGAAGCCCGCTTCGCGCAGCCGGCCGGGGACGACGCGCCGGCTCTTGAGGAGCAGCTCGGTGTCCGAGCGCAGGACGAGGGCGCCGAGTTCGGCCATCCACCGTGTCGCGGGCAGACCCACCGGCATGCCCCACGCCTTGCGCAGCGCCCGCATGAACGTGCGCTGGGGCAGCGGAGCCGGTGCGGCGAGGTTCACGGGGCCGGTGATGTCGTCACGGCCGACGAGGAAGTCGACCGCGCGGACGAAGTCCTGGTCGTGGATCCAGGACACGTACTGCGCACCGCCCGCGACGGAGCCGCCGAGCCCGAGTCGCGCCAGCCACAGCAGGACGTCCAGGACACCGCCCCGGTCCGGACTCATCACCATGGCGGAGCGCAGGGCCACCTTGCGGGTGTGCGGGGTGTCGGCCCGCTCCTGTTCGCGCTCCCAGGCCTTGGCGATGTCGACGCTGTAGGACCAGTAGTCCGGAACTCCGGGTTCGGCTCCGCCGATCAGGCCGGTGGCCTCGTCGTTGGGCGCGTCGAAGCGGTGGGCGTAGACGGTGGCGGTGCTCA
The DNA here is from genome assembly GCF_031597775.1 of Streptomyces sp. BB1-1-1. Lineage (NCBI taxonomy): Bacteria > Bacillati > Actinomycetota > Actinomycetes > Kitasatosporales > Streptomycetaceae > Streptomyces > Streptomyces sp. BB1-1-1. Next base: position 557,563 of record NZ_CP134203.1, read on the forward strand.
TCTGGAGCCAGACGCGGGGCGGCACGGCGGCCGCCGAGATCGCCTCGCCGACGACACGCGCGGACTCCACGCGTGAGTCCATCATCGCCTTCAGGTTGCCGGGGGTGTAGCGGCAGCTCACGCTGCGGCCGGCCAGGTTGACGACCACGTCGCTGCCGTCGATCTCCCTGATCCACTCCCCCGCCGTCCGGCCGTCCCAACGGACTTCGCCCGGCCGCTGCGGCCGCCGGGTGAGCACCACGACCTCATGGCCGGCGGCGGTCCACGCACGCTTCAGCACCGTACCGACCTGCCCGGTTCCCCCGGGGATCACGATCTTCATCGGACGCTCCCTCCCCCGCCTCGATGTCTTCCCGCGATCGACCCTATCCCATATTTGAACACGTTCAAATGCGGGAGGCGGCGAGGCCTTGGCCCTCGGGAGCCGACCGCCCAACACCGTCTGGGCGCCCGTGGGATGCGGTCGGGCGTGACAGCGGTTCGGATGGGTGCCATGCGCAGACCCATAGCCGTGGCGTCCAGCCACTCACGCCGCCTGCTCACGTCGGGCGTCCTCCTCGCCTCCCAGTCACTCCTGCTCACCCTGTCCGCGGCCCCCGCGTCGGCCGACGACGCGGGGACGCCCGTCCGCGGTACCGCCTACATGGGCAGCGGGGTTCTCGCCCACGAGGGGGTCCAGGGGCGGCCCGCCGACACCCGCGCCACCCAGACGGAGGGCGTGGACGTCTCCAGCCATCAGGGCAACGTCGCCTGGTCGACCCTCTGGAACAGTGGGGTGAAGTGGGCCTACACGAAGGCCACCGAGGGAACGTCGTACCGCAATCCCTACTACTCCCAGCAGTACGACGGTTCGTACGACGTCGGCATGATCCGCGGCGCCTACCACTTCGCCATCCCCGACGGCGCCGGCGGCGCGGCCCAGGCCGACTACTTCGTCGACCACGGAGGCGGCTGGTCGAAGGACGGCAGGACGCTGCCGGGCGTGCTCGACATCGAGTACAACCCGTACGGGGACACCTGCTACGGCAGGACGCCGAGTCAGATGGTCGGCTGGATCCGGGACTTCCTCGACCGGTACGAGGAGCGCACCGGCCGGCAGGCCGTGATCTACACCTCCACCAACTGGTGGAAGCAGTGCACCGGGGACTACAGCGGCTTCGGCTCCGCCAACCCGCTGTGGATCGCCCGGTACGCCTCGACCGTGGGCCCCCTCCCGGCCGGCTGGGACGTCCACACGATGTGGCAGTACACCTCCTCCGGGCCGACCGTCGGGGACCACGACAAGTTCAACGGGACGCTCGATCGCGTCAAGGCGCTGGCCAACGGCTGACGCGGACCGCCGGGCCCCCGGCCGTCCGTGGCTCAGCGATCGGTGAGAGACCCCACGATGTCGGCGACCTGCTCACGCACCACGTCCCGGGCCCCGGGGGGCAGGGCGCCGACGTCCGTACGTTCCAGAGCGCCGAGTACCTCGTCGGCACCCGCGTCGCACGGTGCGCTCTCGCTCACGACCTCGTAGCCGTCGCGGACGGCGATCCGAAGGCGGTGCCGCCCCTCGCCGTCGGCGTGCACGGCGGTGGCGACGACCAGGGGCGGCGGCCCGCCGGCTTCGGCGGGCTGCTTGCGGTAGCCGCTGGCTGTCGGGGTGCGCCAGCCGAGGCTCAGCATAAGGTGACGCTTGGCCATGACCTCGGCGAGGTCGGTCTCGTAGGCCCGGTCCGGCCCCAGCACCGTGGCGCGGGCGTCCAGGACGAGGGCCGCGGGCAGCAGGCAGCGCAGGCTGCTGCCGACGAGGTTGCCGCCGACCGTGGCCGTCCGGCGTACCGCTCCGGTGCCCACCGTGCCGGCCGCCCTTCGCAGCACCTCGGGGACGCGCTCGTCGATGCGGTGCAGCACCACGGCCGCCCCCAGCGTCTCGGGTGCGACCGCGGTCGCCTCGGGCAGGTTCCGCAGCGACATGGCCAGTTCCGGGAAGCCGTCCCGCTGCCAGGTCGCCCACACGAGGGTGGCGCCGCCGATGGGCACCGCCCCCTCGGCCATGCACTCCTGCGCTTCGGACACGGACGTGGGCAGACGCAACAGCATGGCGATCGACCTGCTTTCCCGGGAAGGCGGCGGTGGACGACCCGCGCCTCCCGCCGCGTGATCACGGCCACTGCGCATTGTCCGCACCGCCGCGGGGGCGCGTACAGGGCTCACTCATTCACCATGTGCGCCCTTCGCGCGCCTACGATCACAGCCGCGCGGCCAGGAATTCCAGCAGCACGGCGTTGAAGCGCTCGGGTTGCTCGGCACCCGGCAGGTGACCGGCCTTGTCGATGACGGCCAGGGTGGAGTGCGGGACGAGGCGCCGGATGGACTCGGCCTCCGCCACGGGGGTGTAGACGTCGTCCGCGCCCACGACGATCAGGACCGGCACCTCGACGGCGGCCAGGACGTCCCGGTAGTCGGGGCGTTCGGCACGTCCGCGCAGTGCCGCCGCGGCGCCCCGCGGGTCGGTGGCGCACATCATCTCCAGGACGCGGGCGGCCACGTCCGGCATGGCGGTGACGTTGTAGGCGGCGAGCATCTTGTCGATGACCTCGTGCGCGTAACCGTCCATGCCCTCCGCGAGGAGCCTGTCGGCCAGCCGGTTGCGGAACCGCCTGCCCTCGGCGGTCTCGGCGGGCGCGGAGGTGTCGGACAGGACGAGGGCCCGCACCCGCCCCGGGTGCCGCAGCTGCAACTCCATGGCGATCTGACCGCCCATGGAGACGCCGCCGACCACCGCGCGCTCGATGCCCAAGTGGTCCAAGAGCTCGGCGAGGTCGTCGGCGAAGTCCGCGAGCAGAACCTTGCCGGTGCTCACGCTGCTGCGGCCGTAGCCGCGCAGGTCGGGGGTGACGACCCGGTAGCCGGCTTCCGTCAGTGCCGTCACCTGGGGCGCCCACAGGGTGCGGTTGAAGGGGTGCCCGTGGATCAGGAGGATCGGGAGCCCTGTCGAGGGGCCGAGGTCGTCGTAGTCGATCGTGGCGCCGCGCACGGTTGTGGAGTCCATTCCGGGACCCTAACGGGGCGTCACCCGGCGGGGAGCATGGGGCGTGCGCATGTCTCAAGGGGCGAGCAGCGCACCGGCCAACTCCGCACGCAGTTCCTCTCCTTCCTTGCGGACCAGCGCGGGCAGCCGCCCGTTCCACTCGCGCGCCGCGTCGTCCAGCGCCTCGGCGAAGGCCCTGTGCGCGCGCCGCCCCACGACGGCCATCGCGACGGGGAGCAGGGGCCGGGCGAAGGAGCGGCCCTTGACCCGCGCCTTCACCGTCACCCGCCAGTGTCCGTCGGGGGCCGGGCGCGGTACGACCGTCACGGTGGCGCGGGCGAGTGCGTGTGTGAGGGTGCCGCTCAGGGGCGCGGTGAGGGGGCGGCGACCTCGGCCGGCCGCCGCCGGCCACCATCCGCCGAGATCGAGGTGCAGTCGTACGGTGCCGCCGAGGTACTTCGCCCGTGTGTCCCCGCCGGTCCGCAGCGTCGCCGAGAACCACGCCTCTCGCGGCCGTGCGGCGCTCACGAGCCGGAGTACGCAGGTCGACTGGGCCGGGTGTGCCGGGTCGTCGTCGAGGGTGACGGCCTCCAGCGCCGTCTCGCGGTGGCGGTCCCAGGCGAGGACGGTGACCGCCTGGCCGGCGTCCGGTCGCCCGTCCTCCTCGTTCACCGGCCGGTAGCGGGCGCCCGGCCGCAGGTGACGCCCCTCGGACAGGACCAGCCCGGGCAGCGGTCGCCCGTCGGGCAGGCGCAGGCACGCTCCCTCGACGTCGAGGTCTTCCGCGAGGTCGTGGAGTGCGGTGACGCACGACTCGAACCAGCGGCGGGGTACGGGGGCGAGCGTCACGGTGTGCTCGAAGCGGGCCATGGGGTCAAGGATGGGCGCCTGGGGTCGCCGGGTCACGGGTGTGGCCCGGCAGTGAGGGGACGAAGTCGGTTGCCGGTTTCGGGCGGGCCTCCCGCTCCTGGTTCATCCACCCTGCCGTGGGGTCGGACGACCGGTGAGCTGCCGGTCGTCCGCAGGGCGCCGTGCGACGAAGACGAACTCCTTGCCCTCACGGTCGGGTGCGTCGCGCACCTCCTCCACCACGTAACCCTGCGCGTCCAGGTCCGCCTCGACCTCCTGCCGCCCGCGGAAGCGCAACGTCGAGTCGGAGGTCAGCACTTCGCCGTCCGAGCCGAATACGTAGGTCCAGCGGAACGAGACCAGCGGCCACCTCACCTCCACCAGCCGGCACCAGCTCTCGACCGCGCCCACGCCGGGGATCTCCGTGACCCGGTGGGTCCGCTGCCGGTTCCACTCCTCCCAGGCACGCCGGTCCGGGTCCCGCGTCTCGAACACGAGGCGTCCGCCGGGGCGCAGGGCTTCGTAGGCGCCCTTCAGCGTCCTGTGCCACAGCCGCGTGTCGGTGACCTCCTGGGCGGCGTTCGCCGTCATGGTCGCCAGGTCCACCCGCAGCGCGGGCAGTGAGGTGGCGTCGCCCTCGATCCAACGCACCCGGTCGCCACCCGCCTTGCCCCGGGCCACCTCGATGGAGGCCCGGGCGGGGTCGACGCCGACGACCTCCACGCCGCGGCCGGCCAGCAGCAGGGCGAACACGCCTGTTCCACAGCCGATGTCCAGCACCCGCCGCGCGCCGAACTCCTCGGCCATGCGCACGTACGCGTCGAGGTCGCCGCGGTCGGGGTCGAGGGCGTCGTACACTGCGGCCAGCCGTGGATGCCGGAAGCACTCGTCAGCCATGCGGCCGACGGTAGCCGAAGCCCTCCACGAAGTCCTCGGGCCGGGACCGAGGACTTCGTGGAGACGTCAACGGCAGGCCCGGGTCACCAGGTGATCCGGGCCCGCCGCCGTCCGGACCGGCCGTCACGCGGCGGCGGCCACCGGCACGGTGCGCTCGGCTTCGTTCAGCCACGCGATCAGGGAGGTACGGGCGCGGGCGACCCGTGACCGCACCGTCCCTATCGGGCAGTCGCTGACGTCGGCCGCCTCCGCGTAGGGCAGCCCCAGCATCTGCGTGAGGACGAACGCCTCGCGGCGGTCGTCGGGCAGCGCGGCGAGCAGTTCGGCCAGGGCGATGCCGTCGTCGAAGCCGGGCAGATCGCGTGGCTGGGTGCGCTCCACGGCCGACTCCCAGTCGTCCGTGGCCGCCAGGCGGGGCCGGGAGGAGTCGTAACGGATGCTGTCGACCACCGCGCGGCGGGCGATGGCGAGCAGCCAGGTGCGGGCCGAGGAGCGCCCTTCGAAGCGGTGCAGGCTGCCGAGGGCCCGCAGGAAGGTGTCCTGGGTCAGGTCCTCGGCGCTCTGCGGATCGGCACCGAGGAAGGTCACGTAGTGGCGGACGTCCCGGTGCAGGGCGCGTACGAAGCGGTCGACGGCGACGGGGTCGCCGGTGCGCGCGGCGAGTGCCCAGGCCGTGATGGACGCCTCCTTCGCGGACGTACCCGGCTGCCGGCGTGGTGGGGGCAGGGCAGGAGTGATCACCTGTGTCTGTCCTTCTCGGGATCAGGGACCCGGTCTCCGGGCGAGGCCGGCCCCGTGCGGAACGGGACCGGCGGCACGGCGGGACCGGCCAAGGGGTGGGCGGCCGGGCGCGGGAGCGCACGGCCGGTGCCCGAGGCGCGACGCCGACGGCTCGACGGCTCGACGATTCGCCGGTGGCCTCGGGGGACCTGCTGCCGTCAGACGGCAGCGACCCCGGCGGGCGGACCCCGAGAAGTGATCGCATGGGCGAGGAGAAGACGGCGCGGTGCCCGGTCCGAGGCCGCTCGGCGGGCCCGGACGCGCGGGCGGTGCGGCGGCGCGGGCAGCCGGAACAGCAGGCGCAGGGGCGCGACGAGCCGGGTGGCGAGGCACCGCAGGACGCGGAAGACGGCGCGTTCGCCGTGGGCGAGCCAGAGGCCGCACAGCAGCGCGGCCACCAGGTGGGCGGTGAGCATGCCGGTCGAGGACATGCCGCCCATGGCGTGGCCCGCGGGGTCCATGGCCTCCATGGCGTCCATGCCGGGCATGGAGTGCCCGGCATGAGGGCCGTGGCCCGCGGTGTTCATCGACGTCGGCACGGCCCCGTGCTCCCCGCCCGGGCCGGACGGCATCCGGCACAGCAGGACGTCCAGCCAACGGCGCGCGAGGGACTCGTCGTCCGACGACGGCGGCCGCTTCGTCGCCTGGGCGAGCGAGAAGGACGTGTGCAGTACGGTCTGGGCGGCCACGGCGACACCGACGACGGCGAGCGGTCCGCGTTCCCGGTCGGCGAGCCACCAGGCGGCGCCGCCCGTGGCCGACGCGCCCGCCGCCATGGCCCACCAGGGCACCGCGGTCCCGGACATCAGGATGTGGCCCAGGGCGGCGAGCAGCACGCAGACGGCCGCGAACACCGCGGCCCGTACCGTGCGAGAACACCACCCTGCAGTCATGGCGGCCTCATCCTTGCATCCGGGCTCCCGTGATCACCGGTGGGTACGGATTCCGGTCCGGTCCCCCACTCAACACGACGTGCGTGATCCACACCACATCCACAGCACACTTCGCCCACATACGGTCGGACCGAAGGCCCGTCCGGTTCCCGGCCGTCCCCGCCGGACCGGAGCACCGGAAGCGGACGCGGGAGCGCCGGCGCACGAGGACCGTCCGCCGTGCCTCCGCGCCCGGCGGAGGCACGCGTCCGCGGCCGTCGCGCCGGGTATCCCCCAGTCAGTTCCCCCACGACCGCCGGTGCGGACACCGGCGCGGACACCCGTCTCCCACGGAAGGTGCACCGGTATGACCGACCCTCATGGCCTGGAGCCCGTAGCGACGTTCTGCGGAAACTGCGACTGCGGCTGCCCCCAGCTGTTCGTCGACCCCGACGCCCCGGCGGAGCAACGGGTCGTCCTGACCGACGACTTCGGCCAGCGCGTGCAGATGAGCGCCGACCAGTTCTCGTCGCTGGTCGACGACGCCAAGCAGGGCAGACTGGACGGCATCGCCCTGCCCTGAGCGGACACCGCCGGTCCGCCGCGCGTCCGGGCGGGTGAACGGTCCCGCGTTCGGACGATCGAAAGCCGCCGCCCGGGGAAGAGGGGTAGGCATGCGCGCACTCGTCATCAACTGCACTCTCAAGCCCTCCCCTCAGCCGTCGAACACCGAGGCCCTCGCCGCCACGGTCATCGCGGCCCTCAAAGGCCACGGGGTGGAGGTGGATGTCGTACGGGCCGTCGACCTGAACCTGAAACCGGGGGTCGAGACCGACATGGGCGACGGCGACGACTGGCCGGGCGTGCACGAGAAGCTGCTGGCGTCGCAGATCCTGATCATCGCCTCGCCGACCTGGCTCGGCCGCCCGTCCTCGGTGGCCCAGCGGGTCCTCGAACGCATGGACGCCATGCTCAGCGAGACCGACGACGAGGAGCGTCCCGTCGCCTACAACCGTGTCGCCGGAGTCCTGGTCACCGGGAACGAGGACGGCGCCCACCACGTCATCAGCGAGATCAGCGGCGGGCTCTCGGACATCGGCTACACCATTCCGGGTCAGGCCTGGACCTACTGGCACCTGGGTCCCGGCCCCGGACCCGACTACCTCGACGACGACCGCGGCCACGACTGGTCGACCTCGACCGGCCGGGCCATGGCCTCCAATCTCGTCCACGCGGCGCGTGCGCTCAGCGCGATGCCCCTGCCCGCTCCGCCGTCCTGACGTCGTCGGCGCGCAGCCCGCGCACCTGCGGGGAGAGCGGGGCCGCCGCGCCGGCCAGGACGATCAGGGCCGCGCAGCCGGCCAGCGCGCGGGCGGTGCCCACGGCCGCCGCCACGGGGCCGGCGACGAGCAGGCCGAGCGGGGCGAAGGCGAGCGAGCCGAACCAGTGACGCCGCCGATCAGGATGAACAGGAGCTGCGGCAACGCCTGGCACGCCAGCACCAGTGACAGCCGGCCCGCCCCGGCCCCCGGCAGCGCGAGTACCGCGAACGCCAGCGCCACCGGGGCGAAGCCGTTGCCCAGGACCGAAATGACGCGTGCGCTCAGGAGCAGCACGAAGCGCTGATCGCGCCACAGGGGCACGCCGTCGTGGAAATCCGGGGCATCCGTCACGGGCAGGCACCCTAGAGCCCTGTGATCGGCGCCCGCCCGGAACCGGCCACCGCGGGACGGCGTCGGCGGTAGTAGGAGACGGTGACGGCGCCGAGCAGCGGGCCCCACGCGACCAGGGGCAGGTAGGCGAAGCCGAGGAGCGTGGCGCCGAGCGACGTCATGTCGGGGTGCGGGGTGGCCCACCACCAGGCGAACGGGGTCCACAGGGCGGTCAGCACGACGGCGCCCAGGCCTGCCGGGAGGACCGCCGCCATCACCGGGACCGGCCGCCCGCCGAGCAGCGGGACCCGGCGCGGGACCACCTCGCCCCAGGGCCGGACCAGGCCGAGCGTGAGCAGGGCCAGCGCCTCGCTCACCACGCTCAGTCCCACCACGTACACCACGCCCCATCCGTCGACGCCCATCGCCTCGTAGCCCGCCTCGGTGTACCCGGCGGGCTGCCCGGCCGCCAGCAGGAGGCGCCACAGTCCGGTCGGCAGGGTGAGGAGCGCGACGGCGTGGGCGGCGAGGACCGCCCAGCGGGCGGGGGCGGGATGCTGTGGTGTCGTGGTCACGCACATCATCCTGTCGGCGGGCCGCCGCCCCGGCGTCGCTCCCGGGTACGGTCCGCGACGCGGCGCCGGAAGGACGCCCCCGAGGGTTGACTCCCCCGCTCGGGGGAGACCCGTCCTCCTCGAGGCACAGCGCACGTGCATGTCTGCCGTCGCCGATGCGGGGCAGTCGTTCACGTGCAACGACGTACGAAACGCATGAGGAGCTGGTGTCCGCCATGACGCACGACCTGACCCCGAAGTACACGGTCCCCGGCATCGAGCGCGAGGCCGCCGGCCGGCTGATCGGCGCGCTGCGGATGCGCCTGCACGCCCTCAACGACCTGCATCTGACCCTCAAGCACGTGCACTGGAACGTCGTGGGACCGCACTTCATCGCCGTGCACGAGATGATCGACCCGCAGGTCGACCAGGTGCGCGAGATGGCCGACGACGTCGCGGAGCGCATCGCCGCACTCGGCGGGGTGGCGCAGGGCACGCCCGGGGCGCTGGTGGCGGAGCGGCCCTGGGACGACTACTCCATCGGCCGGGCCGACGCCATCGCCCACCTCGCCGCGCTCGATGTCGTGTACACCGGCGTGATCGAGGGAGTGCGCGAGGCGGTGAAGGAGGCGGGCGACATCGATCCCGCCACGGAGGACCTCCTGATCGGCCAGCTCCGGGACCTGGAGCAGTTCCAGTGGTTCGTGCGGGCCCATCTGGAGAGCTCCGGAGGCACCCTGGCGACGGGCGGCGCGACGTCCGAGACGGAGGCCGCGGACCGCGGCGCGGAACTGGCCTAGCCGGGGGCTGTCCCCGGTGGCGCGAGGTGGGCCGACCGTGCCGGTGACGGCGCGGTCGGCCCCCGGTGCGCGCCCGCCCGGCGTGCGGGGCCGCCCGGCGTGCCACTCAGCGTGCGGGTCGTCCTCGGCGGCCGATGAGTACCCCGACGAGGACCAGGTCGGCGACCAGGACCACGGCGCCGATGACGAACAGGTAGAACAGCCCCTCGGCGGCCAGCCCGATCACGCCGAGGACGAGCGCCACCAGCAACAGCAGGAGGAACAGGCTCAAGGTCGTCTCCCCTCGAAGAGGCTCGTCGGACGGTTCAGCGTCGGCCGAGCCGGCGCTCACCGCGGCTGCCCTGCTCGTAGGGCAGCTGGTAGTGGGCGAAGACGGCGCCCTCGTCCTCGGCCGCGAGTTCACCGTCGGGGTCGATCCCGGGCGCGTCCTTGACCAGGCTCTTGTCGTAGCCCACCTTCAGGTATCCCGGCCCGACGGTGGCCTTGTCCACCGGGACGAACACCAGACGCCGGCGGGTCGGCAGGCCGATCATGACCGCCGCGAACGCGGGCCGGTCGGTGGCGGTGTCGAAGTAGATGGACTCGAGAGCCCCGATCTTACGGCCGTCACCGTCCACGACGTCATGTCCACGCCAGTCACGAATGTTGTCTGCTTCAAACATCGGTCTTCCCTTCCGAGGACGCTCACTGTCTTGTTCCCCGCTTCGTCTCCCCCTCGCATGTTCTGTCCCCGCACCGGCGTACGGCAGCTCATCGCGATAGGCTGCCTGGCCGGACGAGGCGCCCGGGGCGCGGACGGACACCCGGCGAATTTCCGAAGGAGATCGAGTGTGGATGCCACAGGCCCCACGGGCGGACCGCCCCGGGTGCGCAGCGGGGCCGTGCTGGAGGTACGCCCGCTGCCCGGCCGTCCCGGACTCCGCGCCAGCGGAGAGATCAGCGTGACCACCCGCCCGTCCTGGGAGAAGGCCCTCACGGAACTGTCCAGGCAGCACACGGACGTGTCCTACCTGGAACTGTCCGGTGTGCGGTTCGTCGATGTGGCCGGCGTCGCGGCACTCGCCGTCACCGCCATGAACCTGCCCGGCGGGCGGGTCGTGGTGGAACAGCCCCCGCCGCAACTGCCCCGGGTGCTGGAGTTGTTCTGGCCGTCCCTGCGCCGTATCGAGGTGGCGCCGCGATGAGCACGGTGACCCACGAGGAGGCGTTCGCGCATCCGGCGCTGTTCTACCGCTCGGAGCGCGAGTACGCCGACCGGACGGTGACGTTCGTACGGGAGGGACTGGCCGCGGGCGAACCCGTGGCGGTGGCCGTGCCCGCCCGCAACCTGGAGCTGATCAGGGATGGGCTGGGAACGGACGCGCGGGACGTCTCCTTCCTGGACATGACGGAGGCCGGGCGCAATCCGGGGCGGATCATCCCCGGGGTGCTCAGGGCGTTCGCCGACGCGCACGCGGACGAACGGGTGCGCATCATCGGCGAGCCCGTCTGGGCCGGGCGCAGCGCGGCGGAGTACCCGGCGTGCGCCCAGCACGAGGCACTGATCAACGCGGCGTTCGCGGGCCGTTCCGCGACGATCCTGTGCCCGTACGACGAGGCAGGGCTGGACGCGGACGTCCTGGCCGACGCCTTCGTCACCCATCCGACGGTCATCGCCGGAGGCAGTGAGCGGGCCAGCGGGGCCTACGACTGGCCCGCGGTCGTCGCCCGCTACAACGAGCCGCTGGATCCCGCGCCGGACGCCGACGTCCTCGCCTTCGGTGCCCGGGAGCTGCCCGAGGTGCGGCGCTTCGCCGTCGGCCGGGCCGCGTCGCTCGGGCTGGCCGAGCAACGCCTTCAGGACACGGAGTTGGCGGTGGCGGAGCTCACCACCAACAGCGTGGTCCACGGCGGCGGTCACGGGACGCTGGCGATCTGGTCCGCTGCCGGGCAGATGGTGTGCGAGGTCCGCGACACGGGGCGCCTCACGGATCCGCTGGCCGGCCGCCGGCCCCCGGAGCACGGGCAGATCGGCGGCCGCGGCCTGCTGCTCGTCCACTACGTCGCCGATCTGGTGCGGGTGCACACGTCGGACGACGGCACCACCGTCCGCTTCTACCTCGGCCTCTGAAACGGTGTCGGAAGCCGCTCGCCCGCCATGCCGATCGCGAAAGCATGTGTGCGTGCCTTGGCCCGGGGTAGGCGCTCTCTCGTCGGCCGACAAGCCGACAGTGACGGGGGCCGATCGACTGGGAGGGCACATCATGGCGACGACGACCGCACAGATCACCGAGCACACCACCACGGGCATGCCGGAGGTAGCGGACCCGTCCAAGGTGGCGCCCAAGGACGCGCGGGAGTTGTCGAAGCTGTTCTTCAAGCAGCTGACGGTGCTCGAAGAGGGCACGCCCGAATACCAGTACGCGCGCAACACGCTGATCGAGATGAACATGTCCCTGGTCCGCTTCGCGGCCGGCCGGTTCCGCAGCCGCGGTCCGGAGGAGATGGAGGACATCGTCCAGGTCGGCATGATCGGCCTGATCAAGGCCATCGACCGGTTCGAGCTGACCCGTGAGGTCGAGTTCACCTCCTTCGCCGTGCCGTACATCGTCGGTGAGATCAAGCGGTTCTTCCGTGACACCTCCTGGGCCGTGCACGTGCCCCGGCGGCTCCAGGAGGCCCGTGTCCAGCTGGCCCGGGCCACCGAGGAGCTGCGCAGCCGTCTGGGCCGCAACCCCACCACCAAGGAACTGTCCGAGCTGATGAGCCTGCCGGAGGACGAGGTCGTCGAGGCCCGCCTGGCGGCCAACGGCTACAACTCCGCCTCCCTGGACGCGGCCATCAACGGCAGCGAGGACGGCGAATCGGCGCTGGCCGACTTCATCGGCGCGGACGACGCGGCGCTGGCGCTCGTGGACGACTTCCACGCCCTGGCCCCGATGATCGCCGAGCTGAACGAGCGCGACCGGCAGATCATCCACTGGCGGTTCGTCGAGGAGCTCACCCAGAAGGACATCGGTGAACGCCTCGGGGTCTCGCAGATGCACGTCTCCCGCCTGATCTCGCGCCTGCTGGCCCGTCTGCGGGAAGGCATGCTCAGCAACCACTGAGTGGCGTCTCAGGCGGCGGCCGTCTTCTTCTTCCGGCCGCCGCCGGCACCGGCGAGGGCGTCGATGAGCTGTTCGCGGCTCATCTTCGACCGTCCGGCGATGTCCTGGTCGGTGGCCCGCTGGTAGAGCTCCGCCTTGCTCAGCTCCCGCAGCTCGCCCCGCTTGGGCGACGCCTTGCGGGAGGGTGCGGTGGCCTTCTTCCGCTGTGCCGAGGGCTTCTTGCCTCCGGTGCCCTTCGCCTGCTCCAGGCTGCCCTGCAGGACCTCCATCAGGTCGACGACGTTGGTGGCCCGGGGCGCTTCCTCGGCGACGGCGACCTCCTTGCCCTCGGCCTTGGCCCGGACCAGCTCGCGGACCTTCTCCTGATAGGAGTCGTGGTAGCGGGCGGGGTCCCAGGGGCCGCTGAGGGCGTCGACGAGACGCATCGCCATGTCCAGTTCCTTGCCCCGGCCCGCCCGGCCCTCCGGCAGCTCGGGCAGCTCCTCGACCGGGTCGCGGACCTCGTCGGCCCAGTGCAGCGTCTGGAGCACCAGGACCTTGTCCTCGGCGCGGAGCGCGGTCAGGTACTGCCGGTTGCGCATGACGAAGGTGGCGACGCCGACCTTGCCGGCCTCGGCGAGGGCGGTGCGGAGCAGCTCGTAGACCTTGAGGTACTCCTTGCCGCGCGGGGCGACGTAGTAGGTGCGGCCGAAGTACACCGGGGCGATGCGGTCGAGGTCGACGAAGTCGGTGATCTCCAGGGTCTGGGAGCGGCCCGGCGCGATCTCGTCCAGTTCCTCCGGCTCGACGACGACGTACTCGCCCTCGCCGACCTCGTAGCCCTTGACGATGTCACCGGGGCCGACCTCCTTGCCGGTGCGCTCGTTGACCCGGCGGTTGCGGATCCGGTCCGAGGTGCCGCGCTGCAACTGGTGGAAGTGGACCGTGTGGTCCTGGGTCGCCGTGAACAGACCGACGGGCACCGAGACCAGCCCGAAGGTGATGACACCTGTCCAGATCGCCCGCGCCATGGCCGTCCGCTCCCGTCCGTCGTGCCCGCACCGCCCAACCCCACCACGCTCACACCACGTGCGCGATCGTGCGCGCCGGACGGCGCACACGGGTCAACAGCCGGGTGACAGCGCGCGCATCGGCCTCAGTCGGTATTCCCTGTGAGGTGCGGGACGGCGAACACACTGCGCGCCCTCGCCGCTCCCCCGTCGAACGAGGACGGACAACGTCGAGCAAAGGGGCCCCGACCCATGAGCTGTCACCTGAAGGCGATCACCCGCGAGGAGCATCTGCGCTTCGTCACGTCCCGGCCTTCCGTCAGTCATCTGCAGACGCCCTCGTGGGGCGACGTGAAGCCGGACTGGCGGGCGGAGAGCCTGGGCTGGTTCGACGAGGGCGGCGACCTCGTGGGCGCGGGGCTGGTGCTGCTGCGGCCGTTGCCGAGGCTGAAGCGGTATCTGGCCTATCTGCCCGAGGGCCCGGTCATCGACTGGGGCGCGGCGGATCTGGAGCGGTGGCTGGAGCCGATGCTCGCGTACCTGAAGAAGCGGGGCGTCTTCTCGGTGCGGATGGGACCGCCCGTGGTGGCCCGGCGCTGGAGTGCCGAGGCGGTCAAGGCCGCGATCGCCGACCCTGGGGCCCGACGGCTGGGGGACGTGGAGGCCACCGTGCGCGAGCCCGGGGCCGACGACGTCGCCGAGCGGCTGCGCCGGGCGGGGTGGCGGCAGACCGCGTCGGGCGGCGAGGACGGCTTCGCCGCGGGCCAGCCGCGCTACGTGTGTCAGGTACCGCTCGCCGGGCGGTCACTGGAGCAGCTCCAGAACGGCTTCAACCAGCAGTGGCGCCGCAACATCAAGAAGTCCGAGAAGGCCGGCGTCAAAGTCGTCCGGGGCGACCAGGAGGACCTCCCGGCCTTCTACGAGCTCTACGTCGAGACCGCCGAACGGGACCGGTTCGTCCCGCGCCCCCTCGCCTACTTCCAGCGCATGTGGACCGCGCTGACGGCCGAGGACCCGGACCGCATGCGCCTCTACCTCGCCCACCACGACGGGGAGGTGCTCGCCGGTGCCACGATGCTGACCGTCGGCGAGCACGTCTGGTACTCCTACGGCGCTTCCACGAGCCGCCGGCGCGAGGTGCAGCCCAACAACGCGCTCCAGTGGCGGATGATGTGCGACGCCCATGAACTCGGCGCGGCCGTCTACGACTTCCGCGGCATCACCGACACCCTGGACGAGGACGACCACCTGGTGGGACTGCTGCGGTTCAAGATCGGAGCGGGCGGTGAGGCCGTGGAGTACCTCGGCGAGTGGGACTACCCGCTCAACAAGCTGCTGCACAAGGCCCTGGGCCTGTACCTGGCGCGGCGCTGAGCCGTACCGGACCGGCCAGGGCCAGACAAGACCGGCCCGGAGCGGTCCGGACCCGGCCGGTCAGTCGGCGGGCTTCTCCCAGACCGACACGTGGCCGTCGCTCTCGTGGGTGAACGGCTTCCGGGTCCACCCCTCCCACCGGTCGCGCAGCCGCAGTCCGGCGAGCCGGGCCATCAGGTCGAGTTCGGAGGGCCACACGTACCGGAAGGGGTAGTACTCGTACTCGGGGCGTCCGTCCACGAGGGTGACGTAGTTCGAACTCATCGCCTGGGTGGCGGTGTCGTAGGTGTCGAACGCCCACCCGGTCGGGCCGATGCGGAACGGCACGGCGGTCTGTCCCGGGGGCAGCCGGCGCAGCTCCGGCACGCCCACCTCGATGACGAAGCAGCCGCCGGGCTCCAGATGGTCGGCGGCGTTGCGGAAGCAGTCGACCTGGGCGTCCTGCGTCGTCAGGTTGTTGATGGTGTTGAAGACGAGATAGGCGACCGTGAAGGTGCCCGGTACCCGGGTCGTCGCGAAGTCGCCGATGGTCACCCCTACGGCGTGGCCGCCCGGCTTGGCACTCAGCCGGGAGGTCATGGCCCGGGACATGTCGATGCCGTGCACCGGGACTCCGCGCCCCGCCAGGGGCAGCGCGATCCGGCCGGTGCCGACGCCGAACTCGAGCGCCCGGCCGGTGCCCGCCAGTTCGGTCAGCAGGTCGACGGCGGGATCCACCGCCTCGGGTGTGAACCGGTCCGCCGCCGACTCGTCGTAGTGCGCGGCGACGCTTTCCCCGAAGTAGCCGTCCTCATCAGACATGCGAGGGACCGTAC
The DNA here is from genome assembly GCF_031597775.1 of Streptomyces sp. BB1-1-1. Classification (NCBI taxonomy): domain Bacteria; kingdom Bacillati; phylum Actinomycetota; class Actinomycetes; order Kitasatosporales; family Streptomycetaceae; genus Streptomyces; species Streptomyces sp. BB1-1-1. Next base: position 573,250 of record NZ_CP134203.1, read on the forward strand.
CGCTCGTCAGGCCGCCGGCGCCCGTGATTTTCCGCCGCGCGCCAGGACCGCGTAGAGCAGCGAGGCGACGACGATGCCCGCCGGCAGGGCGAGGTCCAGGCCGCCCAGGGCGCGTGCGATGGGCCCGGTGTAGAGGGTGTTGACGCTCAGGGCGGCCACGGTGACGCCGCCGGCGAGGGCCAGCGCGCCCGCCGGGTTGACACCGGCGGTGTACCAGAAGGCGCTGTCGGGTGTCTCGTCCATCAGGGCCCGGCCGTCGTAGCGGTTGCGGCGCAGCACGATGTCCGTGGCGTAGACGGCCATGGCGGGGCCGAGGAGGACGACGGTGAGCTGGAGGACGTTGCTGACGGTGTCGAGGAAGTCGGAGGCGAGGAGCCCGTACAGGGTGAGGGCGACGGCCGCGGTGCCGTCGGCGAGCACGCTGAGCGAGCGGCGGATGCGGATGCCGACGGCCTGGAGGGCGAGGCCCGCGCTGTAGGCGGTCAGGGCGTTGATGGCGATGGTGCCGAGGACCAGGGCGAGCAGGAGCACCGGGCCGAACCAGTCGGGCAGGAGCTGCCGCAGACCGGCCTGCGGGTCCGTCATGTCGACGGCGGTCGCGGCGAGGGCGCCGAGGGAGCAGACGAGCACGCCGGGCAGGAAGCCGCCCAGGGCGGTCCAGCCGGCGATCGCCTTGGGGGACGTCGTGCGGGGCAGGTAGCGGGAGAAGTCGGCGCTGGTGGTGTACGAGAGCGGGCCGGATCCGATGAGGGTGACGCCGGCGATCAGGACCGCCCACAGGTCGGTGCCGGTGAGCGGTTCGGCCGGTAGGTACGCGAAGTCGGTGTGCCGGAAGACGCCGACCGCGACGACGGCGAAGGCGGCCGTCAGGGTGAGCGTGATCGGGAGGTACAGCTTCATGATCATGCCGTGGCCGTAGACCCCGATGGTCAGGGTGAGGGCGGCGACGACCATCACCACGACGACCTTGACGCCGGTGGTCGCGGTGATGCCGGCCATCTCGACGAGGGCGAAGGCGGCGGTCGCGGCGGCGGCCAGGTTGAGGGCGAAGTAGCAGACGGAGATGAGCCAGCCGACGACCGCGTTGTTCACGCGGTTGCCGCGCACCCCGTACATCGCCCGCGTGACGACCTCGCTCGGCGCGCCCGCCGCCGGGCCGGATATGGCTAGGAGGCCGGTGAGCAGCCAGAACAGGTTGCCCACCACGATCACCGCGAGGGCCTGCCACAGGGTCAGGCCCATGAGGATCAGGGCGCCGCCGGTCACCAGGTTGAGATAGGTGACGTTGGCCGCCGCCCAGACGGAGAAGAGCTGCCTCGGGCTGCCGTGGCGTTCGTGGTCGGGGATGTGGTCGATGCCGTGGGCCTCGACGCGGCCCGCCCGTTCCGACGGGGGCTGGGGTGGCGGAGCCTCCTGATGCGCGGCGCCGGTGCCGGGGTGCGGGTCGGGGATCGTGGACGCCATGAGGCTCCTCCGGGGTGCTGGTATCCCACCTGCTTGCTTGTTGGTCGCACACTCAATAGCATTGATTCCATGCCGTCAAGCGTCCCGAACAAGCGAATCCGCAAATCTCCAGCGGCCAGACGTGCGGAAATCGTTGCCGCAGCGTCCGGTGTCGCACTGACCGAAGGACTGGAGTGCATCACCCTGAGACGGATCGCCGAGGAACTCGACGTCCGCCCGGGGCTGATCAGTCACTACTTCCCCGCGGTGGAGGACCTGGTGGCCGAGGCCTACGGCGACGCCGCGGACGCCGAGTTGGAGACGCTCCTGCCTGCCGACCTGGCCGGTGCGACGCCGACGCGGCATCTGGCGCGGTTCTTCGCCCGGGCGACCGGAGCGGCGTTCGACGACATCAGCCGGCTCTGGCTCAACGCCCGGCACCTGAGCCGCTACCGGCCCACGCTGCGCGACCGCGTCGCCGTCCAGGAGGCCGCCTGGCGCGACCGGATGGAGGCACTCATCCGCGAAGGCGTGCGGCGGGGCGAGTTCCGCACCGAGGACCCGCTGGTGGCCGCCATCCAGATCCTGGTCGTCCTCGACGGTCTCGGCATGCTCGTCAACAGCGCCGACACCGCTGACGATCCGCCCGCGGTCCGGCTGATGCCCGTCACCACGGCGGAGCGCGAACTCGGCCTGCCCGCAGGCACCCTGGCGACCTCCGACACCCCGAACCGCCCCGCCCCCAAGGAGTGACCGTGCGCACCTCTCTCATCCTGCTCTCGGCCCGGCTGCTCGACCCGGTCACCGGGGAGTTCCTGCCGCAGACCGCGCTGGCCGCGGCCGACGGCCGGATTTCCGCCCTCGGTGACGACCGGGACATCCGCGCGCTCGCGGACGCCTCCACCACGGTGGTCGACCTCAAGGGCGCCGTGGTGACGCCCGGCCTGGTGGACGGGCACATCCACCCCGTCTCGGGCGCCGAACTGACCCACGGTCTCGACCTGTCGGGCTGCACCGACGTCGGCCAGGTGCGCGAGGCGCTGGCCCGCGCGGTACGGGACCTCGCCCCCGGGGCGTGGCTGCACGCCTGGGGCCTCGACCCCAACGTCTTCGCCGGCCGCACCGTCGAGACGGCACCCTTCGACGCCGTACTCGACGGCGTGCCCGCGCTGTTGCTGCTCTTCGACGCGCACTCCATGCTCGCCAGCCGGCGCGCGCTGGAGCTGGCGGGGGTGGACGGGCCGCGCACCTTCGACCAGGCCACGGCGGAGGTGGTGTGCGACGCGGACGGCAGGCCGACCGGTCTGCTGCTGGAGGACGCCGCGTGCGAGCTGGTGGAGCGGATCGCTCCGCAGCCCACGCGCGAGGAGCGCCGCGACCGGCTCGCCGCGGCCCTGCGCGCCATGGCCGCCACCGGCCTGACGGGCGGTCATGTCATGGACGCGAACGGCGACAGCCTCGCCTTCTACGGTGACCTGGACCAGGCCGGACGGCTGCCGCTGCGGCTGCGGGTGGCGCCGTGGTGCCAGCCCGGCACCGACGCCGAGGGTGTGCGCACGCTCATCGGGCAGCAGGATGCGGGCGGGCGGCTGTGGCGGACCGCCGGCGTCAAGATCTTCATGGACGGGACGGTCGACAACGGCACCGCCTGGCTGGAGCAGCCGGACTGCCACGGCGAGTCCCGGCACGCCTTCTGGCCGGACCCGGAGGAGTACACCCGGGTCATCGGCGAGCTGCACCGGGCCGGGGTACCCACGGCCACCCACGCGATCGGCGACGCCGCCGTACGTCATGTGCTCGATGCCGTCGAGAAGGCGCAGGCCGGGGGCGGACGCGGGGTACGGCACCGGGTCGAGCACATCGAGACCGTCCCGGACGACACCCTGCGCCGGTTCGCCGAGCTCGGTGTCGTGGCGTCCATGCAGCCCACCCACTGCTGCGACTTCACCCGCGCCGACCACACCGACAACTGGTCCCGCCGGCTGGGCGAGCCGCGCGCCTCGCGGGCCTGGCGCTGCCGCGACCTGCACGACTCCGGTGCCGTCGTGGTCCTCGGCTCCGACTGGCCCATCGCCTCCTACCCGCCGCTGGGCGTCATGGCGGGCGCCCGTCACCGCCGGCCGACCCGCGACCTCGGCCGGGACCCGCACGGCCCGGAACAGGCGCTGACGGCTCTGGAGGCGCTGCGCGGCATGACCGTCAACGCGGCGTACGCGGCGGGCGAGGAGGACGAGGCCGGCCGGATCGCCGTCGGGTACCGCGCGGACCTGACGGTCCTCGCCGCCGACCCGCTCACCGTGCCGGCCACCGAACTGGCCGATGTGCCGGTGCTGTTGACCGTACTCGACGGCGACCCGACGCATCGCGCCGCGAGTCTGTGATCCGGCCGGAGGGTTGCGGCCCTCCCCGTCCTGGGCAGTGGGACGGTGTCCTAGGGGGTGTCGTTTGGATCAGGCCGGCTCCAGACGACGGTGCCTTGCAACCGGCCCGAGCGGGGTCTGGTGCGTGCAGTTGCAAGGCGGAGGAGGGCGACAGGGCGGAGCCCTGGCAACCGACGACAACGCCGCAGATGCGCGTGCCAGGCCCCGCGACCCTTGCAAGATCCAAACGACACCCCCTAGGGGTGTGAAGCGAGGAGTGGGCGATGTCGCGGCTGCTGGTGGTGCAGAACGGTCCGGACGGCGGGCCGGGCCGGTTCGGTGACTGGCTGGCCTCGGACGGGCCGGCACTGGACGTGGTCCACGCGTACGCCGGTGCGCCGCTCCCCCGGCGCCTGGCGCACGAGGGCGTCATGGTGCTCGGCGGCGGCTATCTGCCCGACGACGACGTCCGCGCGCCCTGGCTCGCGCCCACCCGGGCACTGGTCGCCGAGGCGGTGGAGCGAGGCGTCCCCGTGTTCGGGATCTGCCTCGGCGGGCAACTCCTCGCCCATGTCGCGGGAGGAACGGTCCGGGCCGACCACGGCGAACCGGAGTTCGGCAGCACGCCGCTCACCCTGCGGGCGGAGACCGGGAGTGATCCGCTCTTCCGAGGTCTGCCGGAGCGGGTGACGGCGGTCGAGCACCATGTGGACGCCGTCACCGCCCTGCCGCCGGGCGCCGTCTGGCTGATGGAGAGCGAGCGGTGCCCGTACCAGGCGTTCCGGGTCGGCGACCGGGCGTGGGGGGTGCAGTTCCACCCCGAGGCGGGCGCGGACCGGGTCCGGTCGTGGGCTCCGGAGCGGATTCGGGCCAAGGGCCTGGACCCGGCGGAACTCTTCCGCCGGGCGGAACGCGACGAGACCGCGGCCGAAGTGGTCTGGCGCGAGGTCGCCCGGCGCTTCGCCGCGGTCGTCGGCACATGAGCGGCCGGGAGCGTCGGAGGGCCGGCAGGCCGGAAGGGTCAGCAGGCCGGGAGGCACAGCAGGGTTGTGGGTCAGCCCGTGAAGGCGCCCTGGTCGGTGAAGACCAGCTTGGCGAAGCGTTCGCCGATGCGGCGGTGGGTGGCCGCGTCCGGGTGGAGGTCGTCGGGCAGGGGCAGTTCGGCGGAATCGGCTTCGCCGTAGAGGTCGCGGCCGTCGAGGTAGTGCAGGTTCGGGTCGTCGGCCGCCCGCTGCCCGACGACCCGGGCCAGCTCGTCCCGGACCATGTTCAGGGTCAGTTTGCCGCTCGCGCGTTCCGCCGGGTCGCCCATGGCCGTGAAGCGCAGTCGCCCCTCGGGGAGATGGGAGAAGTCGGGGGCGCTGGGGCCGGGGGTGTCCTCGTGGATGGGGCACAGGATGGGCGAGACGACCAGCAGCGGGGTGGTGGGGTGGCCGTCGCGGACGGTGTCGAGGAAGCCGTGGACGGCGGGACCGAAGGCACGCAGGCGCATGACGTCCGCGTTGACGATGTTGATGCCGATCTTGAGGCTGATCAGGTCGGCGGGGGTGTCGCGCAGGGCCTGCGCGGTGAAGGGGTCGAGCAGGGCGCTGCCCGCCAGGCCCAGGTTGACGAGTTCGACGCCGCCGAGGGAGGCCGCGAGCGCGGGCCAGGTGGTGGTGGGGCTCGCGGCGTCGGAGCCGTGGCTGATCGAGCTGCCGTGGTGCAGCCAGATCCTTCGGCCCGGGTCCGGGGCGGGCTCGACGGGGGCGTTCGTGCGCAGGGCGACGAGTTCGGTGGTCTCGTTGTGCGGCAGCCAGATCTCGATGTCCTTGGCGCCCTCGGGCAGGCCCGCGAAGCGGAGGGTGCCGACGGGACCGGGTTCGACGCCCGTCGTGCCGGTGGTCATGTCGATGGTCAGGAGGTTGCCACCCGCGACACTGCCCCGGCCCGCCGGGCGGCCGTCGACGAGCAGGTCGTACACGCCGTCCGGGCGCGGCGGGACGCCGGCGTAGACCCGCTTGGTGGGCAGGGTGTCCAGTTCGAGGGCGGTGGCCCGGGTGCGCAGGGCCAGGCGTACGCCGGAGGGCTGGGACTCGGCCATGGCCAGCTGTCCGTCGGTGTTCCGGGCGCGGGCCCGGGCGGGCAGCCGGTGCGGCAGCAGGCCGTGCTCGGTGCGCTCGAGGTCGAGGGCACCACGCAGGAGGTCCATGGTGATCGGCGTGGTGATCCAGTCGTCCGTGGTGTGCATGTCGTCTCCGGCTGTGGGGGTGTGTTCGGCCGCGGGGGCGGGGTTGGTTCACGCCGCGGGCCAGTTGCGCAGCAGGGCGTCGAGGGCGTCCACGATCCGCGTCCACGTCTCCTGGGTGTCCGGGGCGCTGTGGCTGAAGCCGCCGCCCATCTCCAGACTGACGTAGCCGTGGAAGACGCTGCCCAGGAGTCGGACGGCGTGGGTCTGGTCGGGTTCGGCCAGGTCGTAGCCGCGCAGGATGGCCCGGGTCATCTGTGCGTGGCGGACGCCCGCGCTGGCCGCCGCCGTCTCCGCGTCGAGCCGCAGCTGGGCCGCGGCGTACCGGCCGGGGTGTTCCCGGGCGTAGTCGCGATAGACGTTCGCGAAGGCGGCGAGGGCGTCCTTGCCGGCCCGCCCGGCCAGCGCCGTGGCGCCCCGGTCGGCGAGTTCGGCGAGGGCCAGCAGGGCGATCCGGGTCTTGAGGTCCTGGGAGTTCCTCACGTGCGAGTACAGACTCGCGACCTTGACGTCGAAGTGTCTGGCCAGCGCGGAGACCGTCACCTGGTCGAAGCCGACCTCGTCGGCCAGTTCCGCGCCCGCCCGGACCAGGCGTTCCGTGGTCAGCCCCACCCGCACCATAGTCATCCTTCCGTCGGCCTGAACTCATTATGCAGTTGCCTAAAGCCTTTAGGCAACTTAGCCTCATGGGTATGAACCCGTTGACCGACAAAGAGATCCGTGCCGCCTTCGTGAACTGCACCAAGGGCGCGGCCAAGCGCCTGTCCATACCCCACGACCTGGCCGACCGCCCGTGGGACGACCTGGACTACTTCGGGTGGCGGGATCCCCAGGCGCCGGACCGCGCCTACCTGGTGACCGAACTGGGCGGTCGTCCGACGGCACTCGCGCTGCGCTCCTCCGGCGCCGCCTCCGGGCAGGCACGCCGCAGCATGTGCTCGATGTGCCTGACCACCCACTCCGGCGGCGTCTCCCTGATGGTCGCGCCGAAGGCGGGCAGGGCCGGGCAGCAGGGCAACTCGGTGGGCGCCTACATATGCAGCGACCTGGCCTGTTCGCTGTATGTGCGGGGCAAGCGGGAGGCGGGCGCCGGCGCGCGACTGCACGAGACGATCACGCAGGAGGAGAAGATCCGGCGGACCGTGGCGAACCTCGCGGCATTCGTCGACAAGGTGATCGCATGAGGGGCGTTCCGCGACACCTCCTATGATCCGGTAATGATCAAGGGCGGTGCGCTGGGCGGCTGCCGGCGGGCCGCGTGACCGTACACAGGAGGCATGAGCGCAGGCAGCGAGGGGACCCCGACGACATGTCCCAGCCCCACCTGGTCACGTTCGGGCACGGCACCGCGGGCCGCTCCGCGCTGGCCGAACTGCTGCGTGGTGCCGACGTCGCCGCCGTGGTCGACGTCAGGACGGCGCCCGGCAGCCGCCGCGACCCCGACCTGCTGCGGGACCGGCTCGCCGGGTGGATGCCCGAGGAGGGCCTCGCCTATCGGTGGGAGCAGCGCCTGGGCGGCTTCCGCAAGCCGGTGCCGGACTCGCCCGACGTCATCTGGCGCAACACCTCGTTCCGCGGGTACGCCGGACACACCCGCACGCCGGAGTTCGTCACCGCCATGGACGAGCTGCTGGAGCAGGCGGCGCGGGAACGCACCGCGGTCATGTGCGGCGAAGCGGTGTGGTGGCGGTGCCACCGGCGCCTCATCGCCGACTTCGCCGTCCTGGCCCGCGGCACGCCCGTGGACCACCTCATGCACGACGGCCGCCTGACGGCCCACTCCCCCACCCCCGGCGCTCGACTGCGGACGGACGGCCTCCTCGTCTACGACGACGAGGAGGCGGCGGCGGCGAAGTCGGCCGCGTCGAGGTCGGGACGGTCGTAGCGGCGAGGCGGAGGCAGCGGACATGCAGCGCAAGGGCGGGCGCCGGCGGGAGACCGGCGATCACGACGTCGAGCCGGTCGAGGCGGTACTCGACGAGCTCTACGCGACGCCGCCGTCCGAATTCGTCGCCCGTCGTGAGGAACACGCCGCGGCCGCCAGAACGGCCGGCCGTAAGGAGGACGCCCGCCGCATCCACACCGCCCGTCGGCCCACGCTGGCGGCCTGGGCGGCGAACCTGCTGAGGCGCTCCCGACCGGAGGAGAGCCGGCGGTTCCTGGAGCTGGGGCAGGCGCTGCGCGAGGCACACCGCACCCTGGACGCGACCGGCCTCAAGGAACTCTCCGCGCAGCGTCGGCACATCGTCTCCGCCCTGTCCCGGCAGGCCGCCCAGCTCTCCCGCGAGGCCGGACACCAACTGTCGCAAGCGGCGCAGCGGGAGGTCGAGTCGACCCTGCGCGCGGTCCTCGCGGACCCGGACGCGGCCGGGCAGTGGGCAGGCGGACGCCTGGAGGTCGCCCTCACCCCGCCGTCGGAGTTCCCCTCGGACATCGCGTCGGCCGAACCCGCACCGCGCGAGCGACCCCGGCCGGACACCCGTCGGCGCGCGTCCGCGGGCCGGGCGCGGGACGAACTCGCCGAGCGGCGCCGCAAACGGCAGGAGGAACTCGCCCGGGCCGAACAGGCCGCGGAGGACGCCGCGCGACAGCTGAGTGACAGACGCGCGGAAGAGGCCGACGCCGAGGCGTCCCTGCGGCGGACCGACGAGGAACACGAGCGGGCACGCGAGGAGGTGTCCGCCGCGGAGCAACGACTGAGGCAGGCACACGAGGAACTCGACCGGGCCGAGCGGGAGCGGCGCGATGCCGACGAGCGGAGGCGTACGGCCGCCGACGCGCTCTCCCGGGCCGAGCGGGAGGCACATGAGACCGCGCGCGAGGTCGACCGTTTGGCCGGCCGTGTCAGGTAGTACGGCCCTCCCGATTGAGTACTCGTACTCATGAGGTGTTTCCCCCCGCCGGGGGAGGCTTGCCGTACCAGCCACCCAGAGGGAGCCAACCGTGCGCACCACCGGCCGAGTTCACCGCCCGTCGCCCCCGCGCGTCAACCGCGCGACGCGGTCCGCCCCGGGGTTCGCCCTGGTCTGCGTGACCGTCGCCACGATCCTGACCGGCTGCTCCATGCAGGAGGCGACCTGCGGCGGCGGCGAGTACCCGGTCATGACCATCGGCAGCACCGGCAGTGCCTGCGTTCCCAACGACGAGGAGCCGCCCGAGGGTTACACCCGTTACCCCGAGGGCAAGGTCCCCGAGCACGTCGGCGACGAGTGGGACACCTACTGGCAGACTCACACCGTCGACAAGGACGGAAACATCGTCGAGGTGCCCGGCGGCGAGTGAGTACCAGGTGTCGGCGCTCCGAACATGTGCGCGAGTAACTCGCGGCACATACCACGTTGGCGGCCATACGTGGTATACCGGCCCGGCAGCAAACAGGGGAACAACAGGCGCTGTCCGTCCGTACTATCTGTGTGTCAGCACAGCCGGTGGCAGTCTCCAGTTCTCCGCTGCCGGGCGCCGATCGGACATGGTCCCCATGTCCCGCGCCTGATGTCCCGCCGTTCCTCACGAGCCTTCACGGCCGCGAATCGAGGAGAGTCAACACCATGTCCGAGAGCACGATGCAGGCCGCCACCCAACTGGCATCGCAGTACAGCGTCCAGGTGACCGACGACCTGGAGCGCAACATCAAGGAGCAGGAGCGCATCAGCGCGGAGATCACCGCTCTGCAGCAGCAGCTGGCCGCACTGCAGCACGACCACGCCCTGCTGGTGAACATGCAGCAGGCGCTCGGCATCACCTCCCCGTCGGCCCAGCCCGCGAGCGCCACGGAGCCCGCCGCCGCGACCGACACGGCCGCCGTCCCCGCTCCCCGGGACAGTGCCGCCACGGAGTCGGCCGCCGGAAAGCGCACGCGGAGCAGGAAGGCCGCCACCGCTCCCAAGCGCGCCGCCGCCCCGAAGCCGGGTGCCAAGCCGGCCTCGAAGACCGACGCGGCGCCTGCCACCAAGTCGACCGCCAAGCCGACCGCCAAGTCGTCCACCAAGGCCGCCAAGAAGCCGGCGGCGAAGAAGGCGTCGACGCCGGTCGCCGACCGGCCCACGCTGGTCGAGCTGGTGCGCAACCACCTCGTCGAACAGAGTGAGCCGCGCTCCGCCGCCGAGGTCACCACGGCGCTCGGTCAGGCCAACTCCGGACGCACCATCAAGACCACGGTCGTCCGCACCACCCTCGAGGGACTCGTCGCCAAGAACCAGGCCCAGCGTTCCAAGCAGGGCACCTCGGTCTACTACACCGCCACCGAGACGCCGGAGGCGAAGCAGAAGCAGGAGACGCAGGACGCGGGAACGGAGAAGCCGGCCCCGCAGAGCGACAACTGACGGCGCTCGCGCCCGGCACCGCACACGGTCGCACCGTCCTCCCCCGTCGTGGCGCGGCGCGCGGTCGGGGGGATACGGGGTGAGGATCGGTGGATGGGTGTTGTACTGCCGGTGCTCTTCGCACTCCTCGCCGCGTTCAGCAACGCGCTGGCCACCGTGCTCCAGCGGCGTGCCGCGCTGAGTGTGCCGCAGACCCAGGGCTTCCGCCCGGGGCTGGTGCTCGACCTGTTGCGGCGGCCGGTCTGGATCGGCGGCATGCTGGCCGTCGTCGTCGCCGGTGTGGCGCAGGCGGTGGCTCTGGCGACGGGGCCGCTGTCACTCGTACAGCCGTTGTTCGTGCTGGAGCTTCCCCTGGCCCTGCTGCTGGCCTCGCTGATGACCGGCCGCCACATGAGTCACGTCATGTGGCTCGCCGTCGGCGGTGTCGTCGTCGGGCTCGGTGTCGCGCTGGCGTCGGCCGCGCCCGACGGCGGCGAGGCCGACGTGCCCCTGGATCGGTGGGTGCCCGCGCTGGTGGCCTGCGCCGTGGCGGCCGTACTGCTGACCACGGCCGGTCTGAAGCGCCCCGTCGGCAAGGCCCGTGCCGGTTGTCTCGGTGCGGCCACCGCGGTGTGCTACGCCCTGACGGCCGCTCTCATGAAGGACTCCATGCGCGTCCTGGACACCGACGGCCTGGTCGGCTTCCTGACCACGTGGCAGACGTACGGCTTCGCCGCGGCCGGTGTGGGTGCCGTGCTCCTGCTGGAGCACGCCATGCAGGGCGGCCCCCTCGTCGCCTCCCAGCCCGCCCTCACTCTGGGGGACGCCGCGGTGAGCCTCCTGCTCGGCATCGTCCTCTACCAGGAGGACGTGCGCGCCGGCTGGTGGATCGTGCCCCAGTTGCTCGGCGTCGCCCTGATCGTCATGGGTGTACTCACCCTCGCCCGGCGCGGCATCGACCTGCGCACCGGGCGATGAGCGCGCCGTGCGGAGCCGGGTGGCGGAGGTGAACAAGATGCCCGGAGCCACCATGTGATGCACAGTGGTCGCAATCGCTCGGCGACCCAGAGGGACGGCATGTCACAGGCCGCTGCTTCCGACACCGACGGGGAGTCCCCGCCGGCCGCCAAGCTGCCGCTGTTCACCCTGACGGCCATGGTCGTCGGCTCGATGGTGGGCGCCGGGGTGTTCTCGCTGCCGGGGCGGTTCGCCGAGGAGACCGGCGTCGCGGGGGCGCTGATCGCCTGGGCCATCGCCGGCACCGGCATGCTGATGCTGGCCTTCGTCTTCCAGTCGCTCGCCGTACGCAGACCCGACCTGGACGCCGGTGTGTACGCGTACGCCAAGGCCGGCTTCGGTGAGTACCTGGGCTTCTTCGCCGCCTTCGGCTACTGGGCCAGCACCTGCGTCGGCAACGTGACGTACTGGGTCCTCATCATGTCGACCATCGGCTCGATCTGGCCGGGCCTCGGCGACGGGGACACCGCTCTCGCGGTCGTCCTGTCCTCGATCGGGCTGTGGGCGTTCTTCTGGATGATCCGGCGCGGTGTGAAGGAAGCGACCGCCATCAACAAGGTCGTCACGGTGGCCAAGCTCGTACCCATCGTGATCTTCGTCGTCCTCGCCCTGGTGTACTTCAGGCCGAGCGTGTTCGCCGACAACTTCGGCGGCGCGGACTACGCCGGTTCCCTCTTCTCGCAGGTGCGCGGCACCATGCTGGCCACCGTCTTCGTCTTCCTCGGCGTGGAGGGCGCCAGCGTCTACTCCCGGCACGCCAAGCGCCGGTCGGACGTGGGCAGGGCGACGGTGCTCGGCTTCCTCAGCGTGTTCGCCGTCTTCGCGTCGGTGACCATCGTGTCGTACGGCATCATGCCGATGGCCGAGATCGCCGAACTGCGTCAGCCGTCCATGGCGGGCATCCTGGAGGAGGCCGTCGGCACCTGGGGCCGGGTGTTCATCAGCGTCGGCCTGATCGTGTCGGTGCTGGGCGCCTATCTGGCGTGGACGCTGATGGCGGCGGAGGTGCTCTTCGTCGCGGCCAAGGACGACGACATGCCGCGCTTCCTGCGCCGGGCCAACGCCGTCGACGTGCCCGTGCCGGCGCTGCTGATGACCTCGCTGCTCACCCAGGTGGTGCTGATCGCCACCAGTTTCTCGGACGACGCCTTCAACTTCGCGCTCAACCTGACCAGCGCGCTCTCACTGATCCCGTATCTGCTGGCGGCGGGGTTCGCGGTGCGGATCGGTGCCCGTGCCGACCCGCTCACGGCGGGCGGCCGTACCTCCCGGCGCGAGTTCGTCGTCGGTGTCGTCGCCACGCTGTACACCGCGTTCCTGCTGTACGCGGCCGGTCTGAAGTTCGTGCTGGTCTCCTTCATCCTCTACGCCCCGGCGACCGCCCTGTTCGTGATGGCCCGCCGCGAACAGGGCCGACGGCTGTTCTCGCCCGGGGAACTCGTCGTGCTGGCCGTGTCCGTGGTCGGCGCGGTGCTCGGCATCGTGGCCCTGGCGGCCGGATGGATCAGCCTGTGAGCCGCCGCGTCCCCGTCGTTTCCCCCCTCCCCCCCGCCTCGTCCCGCATCCTTCAAGGAGGCCGTGTGAACAGCAACGAGAGCGCCGCGATGCCCGCGCTCGGCGTCCACTCCGAGGTCGGCAGGCTGCGCAAGGTCCTGGTGTGCTCCCCCGGCCTGGCGCACCGGCGGCTCACCCCGACCAACTCCGACGACCTGCTCTTCGACGACGTGATGTGGGTGGAGAACGCCCAGCGCGACCATGCCGCGTTCGTCGGCGAGCTGCGCCGGCGCGGGGTGGAGGTGGTGGAGCTGCACGACCTGCTGGCGCAGATCATGGCGATCCCGGAGGCGAGGACATGGCTCCTGGACCGGAAGATCACCGCCAACCAGGTCGGCATCGGCCTCATCGACGCGACCCGCGCCTACCTGGAGACCCTGTCGCCCAGGGAACTGGCCGAGTACCTCGTCGGCGGGCTCGCCACCGGCGACCTGCCCGAGGACTTCCGCACCCCCCACCTCACACTGGCCCGCGAATCCACCGGCGCGCGCGAGTACCTGATGCCGCCCCTGCCCAACACGCTGTACACCCGCGACACGACCTGCTGGCTGTACGGCGGGCTCACCCTCAACCCGCTGTACTGGCCGGCGCGGCACGACGAGACGCTGCTGATGAAGGCGATCTACACCTTCCACCCCGACTTCAGGGGCTCGACGGTGTGGTGGGGCGACCCCGAACTCGACTGGGGCGAGGCCACTTTCGAGGGCGGCGACATCATGCCGGTGGGCAACGGCGTCGTCCTCATGGGCATGAGCGAGCGCACCTCGCGTCAGGCCATCACCCAGGTGGCCGCCGCGCTGTTCCGCAACGGCGCCGCACGGCACGTCGTGGTCGCCGGGATGCCGAAGCTGCGGTCCGCCATGCACCTGGACACGGTGTTCACCTTCGCCGACCGGGACGTGGTCACCCTCTACCCCCGGATCATGGACGGGGTGCACACCTTCTCCCTGCGTCCCGGAGACCGCGCGCCCGGCTTCGACATCATCGACGAGGGCACCACCCCCTTCGTGGACGTAGTCGCCAAGGCGCTCGGGCTGTCCTCGCTGCGGGTGGTGGAGACGGGCGGCGACGCCTACGCCTCCGAACGCCAGCAGTGGGACAGCGGCAACAACGCCGTCGCCGTGGAACCCGGCGTGGTGTTCACCTATGACCGCAACACCCTCACCAACGCCCTGCTGCGCGAGGCCCGCGTCGAGGTCGTCACCATCGTGGGCGCGGAACTGGGCCGGGGCCGCGGCGGGGGGCACTGCATGACGTGCCCGTTGGTACGGGACCCCGTCGACTTCTGAGCGCGAGTCCCGCGGGCACGCCACCGCACATCACCGCGCCTCCCGGCCCGCGTTGCTCCGTACGAGTGGTGGGTTTCCGGACACGGCCGTACGGTCGGTACGGGGAGACGGAGAGCGGAGACAGGCGACCCCGAGACGGCCGGGAGCAGACATGGGCAGGAACCCGATGAGGGCAGCGGTCACGCTCTGTGCCGCCGCCGCGCTCGCAGTACCCCTGGGCACGGCCTCCGCCGCACCGTCGGCGGAACGGGCGACATCGTCACAGCAGACGCGGGACCCCGTGCTGGTCGACTGCTCCTGGCGGCCGGAGGTGCGGCCCGAGGCGTTCCTGCTGGCCTGCGGTGACGGCAACAGTCGCCTGGTGTCGCTGCACTGGTTCCGGTGGGACGCGAACGCCGCGGTGGGCCGGGGCAGCAACGCCATCAACGACTGCGACCCGTACTGCGCCGCGGGCACCTTCCACTCGTATCCCGTCACCGTCCGGCTCGACCAGCCGCGGGCCTGGGAGAAGGACCCGGGCGAGCGGCACTACACGCGGATGACGCTGACCTACACCGACGGCAGGCCGGACGGAGCACCCCGCGTCGTGACCTACTCCCTGTGGGCCTGACGGGACGGAGCGGTCAGTCCGGGAGCGCGAGGCGGCAGGTGTCGCCCGGCTGGAGGCGCACCGCGCGGTCCGGCAGCCGGACGTCGAACGGCAGGCTGCCGGAGGCCGGCACGGCGATCTCCAGGCTGCCGTGCTCCAGCCGGAGCCGTACCCCCCAGTGACCCTGGTAGCGGATGGAGAACCCGTACGACGACAGCTCCGGCAGCGGCACCGGGTCCAGCCACAGGGCGCCCGCACGGGTCTCCAGTCCGGTCAGGCCGCGCTGGACCAGGTCGAGGGTGCCGGCCATGGCGCCGAGGTGGATGCCCTCGCCGGTGGTGCCGCCCTGGAGGTCGGCGACGTCGCCCTTGAGGGCCTCCTGGCAGAACGTCCAGGCCTCGGCGCGGCGGGCCCGGGCCAGGATCCAGCCGTGGACGAGCCCGCTGAGGGTGGAGCCGTGGCTGGTGCGGGCGAGGTAGTAGTCGACGGTGCGCTGCCAGGTCGCCTCGTCCAGGCGGTACCCCAGCCGCTCGAAGAGCGAGCGGAGTTCGGCCGGTGAGAAGAGGTAGCCCAGCATCAGTACGTCGGCCTGCTTGGACGCCTGGTAGTTGTTGACGCTGTCGTCCTCGGCCTCCAGGACGCGGTCGAGGCGCCGGATGTCGCCGTAGCGCTCGCGCAGGCCCTCCCAGTCGAGTTCGGCGAGGTCGCCGTACCCGTCGAACTGGCTGACGACGCCCTCGTGGAAGGGCACGTGGAGGGTGCGGGAGACGTCCTCCCACTGTTCCAGTTCGCCGTCGTGCAGGGCGGTGCGCTCGACGAGTTCCCGGCGGCGGGGCTCGGGCAGGTCCGCCAGGACCTCCAGGGTGCGGGACAGGACCCAGGCGGCGGTGACGTTGGTGTACGCGTTGTCGTCGAGGCCCGGACGCACGGCGCCGGGGTAGGCCTCGTGGTACTCGTCGGGGCCGACGACGCCCCTGATGCGGTGCCTTCCCAGGTGCTCGTCCCAGGTGGCGGAGTCCGCCCAGAAGCGCGCGATCTGCAGCAGCATCTCGGCACCCTTGGTGTGCAGGAACTCCTCGTCGCCGCTCGCCTCGCAGTACTGCCACACGTTGTACGCGATCGCCGACCCCACATGGTGCTGGAGGTGCGAGTGGTCCGGCAGCCAGCGGCCCGAGTGCGGGTTGAGGTGGAGCTGCTGGGTCTCCTCGCGTCCGTCGCTGCCGCTCTGCCACGGGTAGAGCGCGCCGCGCCTGCCGATCGCGCGGGCCGCGGCGCGGGCCCGTTCCAGGCGGCGGTGCCGGTAGTGGAGCAGGGCCCGGGACACCTCGGGGAAGTGCAGGTTGAGGTAGGGCAGGACGAACAGCTCGTCCCAGAAGACATGTCCCCGGTAGGCCTCCCCGTGCAGTCCGCGGGCCGGTACGCCCACGTCGAGGTCGGCGGTGTGCGGGGAGAGGGTCTGCAGTACGTGGAAGAGGTGCAGGCGCAGGATGCTGCCCGCCTCGCCGGGTACCTCGAGTTCGGCGCGGCGCCACAGCTGGCCCCAGGCCGTCCGGTGCGACACCAGCAGTTCGTCGAAGCCGGGGGCGTCGGCCACCCGGTCGACGGCGGCCTGCAGCGGGTCGCTGATCGCCGGGTCGCGTGAGGTGTGCAGGGCCACGACCTTGTCGACGGTGACGGTGCGGCCCGGTGTCGCCCGCAGGGTCGTGCGCTGGGTGACCCGCAGGTGCTCCCGTGCCGGTGTGACCGGCGCGGCGGCCGTCGTGCGGGCCGCCAGGCCGACCCGGATGTCCGAGGTGCGGGTGCGGCAGCGCAGCCAGACCGTGCCGTCGTCGGCGCTGCCGGTGTGCACGTGGGTCAGGTGGCGGCCCTCCAGGTCCCGGTAGCGCGGCACCCCGGAGTTGGTGACGCCGCCGTCGAGGGCCGCCTCCACGTCGAGGTCCGCCGTGCCCGCGTCGACCGTGAACTCCGTGCGCATCGCGGCGAGGTGGGGATCGGCCATGTGCACCAGGCGCAGCTGGCGCACGGACAGCACACGTCCCCCGCCGAGCGCGAAGTGGGTGCGGCGCTCCAGCACGCCCGAGTCCAGATGCACGGTCTGGCGGTGGTCGAGTACGTCGGCGGTGTCCGGCGTGAGCCAGTCCCCTCCGGCGACCCGGAAGCGCAGGGGCAGCCAGTTCGGGAGGTTGACCATGTCCTCGTTCTCCACGTCGCGTCCGGCGACCCCGGAGGTGAGCCGGTTGTAACAACCGGCCACGTAGGTGCCCGGGTAGTGCACGTCGTCCGCGACGCACTCGGGCAGCGCGCCCCGGGTGGCGAAGTAGCCGTTGCCGAGCGTGCACAACGACTCGCGCAGCCGCTCCTCGGCGGGGTCGTAGTGGTCGTAGTCCCAGGTAGTGGGCGTCGCCGTCACCGCGAGCCCGCCCAGGACCAGTCGGCGACCTCGGGCAGGTCCACTCCGTGTTCGCGGATCCAGTCGTGGTGGCGCAGCCTGGCGTCCTCCATGCGCTGCCGTACGGCCGCCGCGCGCACGGCGAGGCCGGGTACGCGGTCGATGACGTCCATGACCAGGCGGTAGCGGTCCATGTCGTTGCCGACGACCATGTCGAAGGGTGTGGTGGTGGTCCCGATCTCCTTGTAGCCGCGCACGTGCAGATGTGCGTGGCCGGTGCGCCGGTAGGCGAGCCGGTGGATCAGCCAGGGGTAGCCGTGGTAGGCGAAGATGACCGGCTTGTCGGCGGTGAACAGGCCGTCGTACTCGAAGTCGCTCATGCCGTGCGGGTGTTCCCCGCTGGGCAGCAGCCGGGCGATGTCGACGACGTTGACCACCCGTACGGCGAGGTCGGGCAGGTGGCGGCGGATCAGCTGGGCGGCCGCCAGTACCTCCTGGGTCGGGACGTCGCCCGCGCAGGCGAGCACCACGTCGGGGTCGCGGCTGCCGTCCTCGGTGCCGGCCCAGTCCCAGATGCCGGCGCCCCGGGCGCAGTGCACCTTCGCCTGTTCCATGGACAGCCAGTCGAAGCAGGGCTGCTTGCCGGCGACGATCACGTTGACGTAGTCGCGGCTGCGCAGGGCGTGGTCGGCGACGGAGAGCAGGGTGTTGGCGTCCGGCGGCAGGTAGACCCGCACGGCCTCGGGGCTCTTGTTGATGATGTGGTCGACGAAGCCGGGGTCCTGGTGGGAGAAGCCGTTGTGGTCCTGGCGCCATACATGGGAGGTGAGCAGGTAGTTGAGGGAGGCGATGGGGGCGCGCCAGGGCAGGCGGCGGGTCACGCGCAGCCATTTGACGTGCTGATTGACCATGGAGTCGACGATGTGGACGAAGGCCTCGTAGCAGGAGAAGAGTCCGTGCCGGCCGGTGAGGAGGTAGCCCTCCAGCCAGCCCTGGCAGGTGTGTTCGGAGAGGATCTCCATCACGCGGCCGTGCCGGTCGAGGTCCTCGTCGACGGGCAGCGTCCGTTCCTGCCATGTCTTGCCGCTGGCGGCGTAGACGGCCTGGAGGCGGTTGGAGGCGGTCTCGTCGGGGCCGACGAGGCGGAAGTCGCGCCGGTCGGCGGTGGCGGCCATGACGTCCGCCAGCAGGTCGCCCAGGACCCGGGTGGGTTCGTGCGCGCTCGCGCCGGGTTCGTCGACGGGGACGGCGTACTTCTCCAGTGGCGGCAGGGGCAGCTCGCGCAGCAGGAGTCCGCCGTTGGCGAAGGGGGTGGCGCCCAGTCGGCGTGTCCCCCGCGGGACGGTGGCGAGGACCGCGGGCCGTGGTGCCCCGGCGTCGTCGAACAGCTCCTCGGGCCGGTAGGAGCGCAGCCACTGCTCCAGCTGCGCGAGGTGCTCCGGGTTGGTCCGTACGGCGGACAGGGGCACCTGGTGGGCGCGCCAGGTGTTCTCCACGGGCAGGCCGTCGACCTCGGCCGGGCCGGTCCAGCCCTTGGGGGTGCGCAGTACGATCACCGGCCAGCGGGGGCGGTCGCCGGCGCCGTCCTCGTGCGCGGCGCGCTGGATGGCGGCGATGCGGTCCAGGGCGGTGTCCATGGCGTGGGCCATCGTGCGGTGGACGGCGGCCGGTTCGTCGCCGGTGACGTGGATCGGGTCGTGGCCGTAGCCGCGCAGGAGTTCGTCGAGTTCGGCCTCGGGGAGGCGGGCGAGCACCGTCGGGTTGGCGATCTTGTAGCCGTTGAGGTGCAGGATCGGCAGGACGGCGCCGTCGTTGACCGGGTCGAGGAACTTGTTGGAGTGCCAGGACGTCGCCAGCGGGCCGGTCTCCGCCTCGCCGTCGCCGATCACGCAGGCGACCACCAGGCCGGGGTGGTCGAAGGCGGCGCCGTAGGCGTGCGAGAGCGAGTAGCCGAGCTCGCCGCCCTCGTGGATCGAGCCCGGCGTCTCGGGTGCGACATGGCTCGGCACGCCGCCGGGGAACGAGAACTGCTTGAACAGCCGGCCCATTCCGCTCGCGTCCCGGGTGATGTCCGGGTAGGTCTCGGTGTACGAGCCCTCCAGCCACGAGTTGGCCAGGACGGCGGGCCCGCCGTGGCCAGGGCCCCAGACACACAGGGCGTCGAGGTCCCGGGCCTTGATCACCCGGTTGAGATGGGTGTGGACCAGGTTGAGACCGGGTGAGGTGCCCCAGTGGCCGAGCAGCCGGGGCTTGACGTGCTCGGGGCGCAGTGGCTCGGTCAGCAGGGGATTGGCCATCAGATAGATCTGGCCGACGGAGAGGTAGTTCGCGGCGCGCCAGTGGGCGTCCAGACCGGCGAGCTCCTCGTCCGTGAGCCCGGAGGGCGCCTGCTGCGTGTCGGCGGACATCGGGGGTCCTTTCCGTGTCGGGACAGCGGTCGGGCCGGGTGGGCACGGGTGTCCCGTGCACATCCCAACCCCGCGCGGACCGGCCGGGTACCCGACAGGGCCGTTCGGGTCACGTCGGTTCCCGAACGGAGGCCGGACCCCCCGTACCGGGGGCGGTGGGTGACACGAGCAGCACGGCCGTCACCGGCGCCGACCCCGGTGCCGACCGTGCTGACGCACCGTGTACCCCAACTTCTCTTCCGCACGCAGGAGTTGCTTCGCGCGGACGGAGCCCACGCTTCCGTCGGCCCCGTACTCCCCAATACCCCCCTGGGTATCTCTGTTACGGTGGACGACGGAGATACCCCCGGGGGTAATTTCGGAAGGAGAGTACGCCGTGTTCTTTGTCGAGGTCCTGGAGACCGAGGGGCTGGGCAACCGCAGCTACCTGGCGGGCGGTGCCCGCTCTGCCGTCGTCGTGGACCCGCCGCGGGACATCGACCGCGTCATGGCCGAGGCCGCTCGGCGCGGGGTGCGGATCGCCGCCGTCGCCGAGACGCATGTGCACAACGACTACGTCACCGGCGGGCTGGAGCTCGCCCGCCTCACCGGCGCACGCTACCTGGTGCCGGCCGGGGCCGAGGTGGCGTACGCGCGCGTGGCGGTGGCCGACGGGGACGTGGAGCCGGTCGACGAGGGGCTGGGGCTGCGCGCCGTGGCCACGCCCGGCCACACCCCGCACCACACCTCGTACGTCCTTGAGGAGTCGGGGCGGGCGGTGGCCGCCTTCACCGGCGGCTCGCTGCTGATCGGCGGCGTGGGCCGGCCCGACCTCGTGGAGCCGCGGCTGACCGAGGAGCTGGCCCGCGCGCAGCACGCCTCCGCGCACCGTCTCGCGGCCCAGCTGGAGGACCGGGTGGCGGTGCTGCCCACGCACGGCTTCGGCAGCTTCTGCTCCTCCTCGCCGTCCGGCGGCGAGCACACCACCATCGGCGCCGAGAAGGCGGCCAACCCGGCACTCGTCCAGGACGTGGACACCTTCGTCCAGGAGCTGCTGGCCGGGCTGGAGGACGTGCCCGCCTACTACGCGCACATGGGGCCGGTGAACGCCGACGGCCCCGCCCCCGTGGACCTGACCGAGCCCCGGCGGGCCGACGCGGAGGAGATCGCCCGGCGGCTGGCCGCCGGTGAGTGGGTCGTGGACCTGCGCAGCCGAGTGGCGTTCGCCTCCGGCCATGTCGCCGGGTCGTTCAACTTCGAGGTCGACGGGCAGCTCGCGACCTATCTCGCGTGGATGATCCCGTGGGGCAGACCGGTGACGCTGCTCGCGCGGAGCGCCGAGGACCTCGCCCGCGCCCAGCGGGAACTGACCCGGGTGGGCATCGACCGGCCGGCCGCGGCGGCGGTCGGCTCCCCGGCCGACTGGCTCGTGGACGGGTCCGGACCGGCCTCGTTCCGGCGCGCCACGTTCGCCGAGCTGGCCGCGACGCGGCGGGACGGCGAGGACGTGGTGGTGGTCGACGTACGCCGGGACAGCGAGCGCGCGGACGGCTGGGTCGAGGGCAGCGTGCACCTTCCCGTCCACGAGATCCACCGGCGGCTGGACGAGGTGCCGCCGGGCACGGTGTGGGTGCACTGTGCGGGCGGAATGCGCGCGGCCGTCGCCGCGTCCGTGCTGGACGCCGCCGGACGCGTGGTGGTCGCGGTCGACGACGGTTTCGCCGCGGCGGCCGAGGCCGGTCTCCCGCTGGTCGCGCCCTCGGGCGGCACCGCCGGATGACCCCGCTCGTCCTTGCCCTGCTCGCCGGCGCCGCGGCCGGTCTGTCCCTGGGCGCGCTGGGAGCGGGCGGCAGCATCCTCACCGTTCCCGCGCTCATCTACCTGCTCGGCTACACCCCGGCCGCGGCGACCACGGCGAGCCTGGTCGTCGTGATCGTCACATCGGTCACCGCGCTGGTCGCCCATGCCCGGGCGGGGGCGGTGCGCTGGCGGGCCGGGCTGCTGTTCGCGGCGGCGGGGCTGCTGCCCGCCGCGGTGGCCGGCGCCCTGTCCGCGCGCGTCCCGGGGACCGTACTGACTCTGCTGTTCGCGGCGCTGGCCGCACTGGCCGGCCTGCACATGCTGCGCCGCCGCGCACCGCGCGACAGCGGCACCGTGTCGGGTGTCCGGGCGGCGGGGGCGGGGGCCGGGCTGGGCGCGGTGACCGGGTTCCTGGGGGTCGGCGGCGGCTTCCTGGCGGTGCCCGCGCTGGTGACGGTGCTGGCCGTGCCGATGAGCGCGGCGGTGGGCACGAGTCTGCTGGCGGTCATGGCCAACGCGCTGGTGGCCCTGGCGGCCCGGGCGTACACCGCCGTGCACCTGGATCTCACGCTGCTCCTGCCGTTCCTGGCCACCGCCGTCCTGGGCGCGTGGGACGGCAGGCGGCTGGCGGCGAAGGTCTCCGCCGCCACGCTGCGGCGCGTCTTCGGCGCCGTGCTGCTCACCGTCGCCGTGGCGATGGGCGCCGCGGCGGTGCTGTGAGCGGACGGCGGGTCAGGCCAGGGAGAGGAAGAGCTTCTCCAACCGGGCCCGCATCTGCGCCGAATCCCGCACCTCGGGGTCGTCGCTGGTCATGCACTGCTGCAGACCCGTGGCGATGATCGAGAAACCGGCCCGGTCCAGAGCCCGGGAGACGGCGGCGAGCTGGGTGACCACGTCTTCGCAGTCGCGCCCCTCCTCGATCATCCGGATGACTCCCGCGAGCTGTCCCTGGGCGCGCCGCAGCCGGTTGAGCGCCGACTTCAGTTCGTCGGCCGACATGTCGAGTTCCACGCCTACTCCTCCACGAAGCCCACACTGCCCCATATACCCCCGCGGGTATCCTACCCCGCACCAGGGCAGCAACGAGAAAGGTTCTCCTCCGTGATCACCCCCGCCACACCGGCCACCACTCTGAGCACCGGCCAGGCAGCGGACCGCCTCGACGAGTTCACCGTCGTCGACGTCCGCTCCCCCGGCGAGTACGCCGGCGGCCACCTCCCCGGCGCGCACAACGTTCCGCTGGAACGGCTCGACGAGGCCGCGGGCGCCCTGACGGCGGCCGCCGCGCGCGGGCCGCTGCTGCTCGTGTGCGCCTCCGGGGCCCGGTCCGCCAAGGGCTGCGCGCGGCTGGCCGCACGCGGCGTCGAGGCGGCCACCCTTCAGGGCGGCACCGGCGCGTGGGCGGCGGCCGGCCACCCGGTCGAGCGTCCGGCCGGGGCCCGCACGCCGTGGCCCATGGACCGGCAGGTGCGCCTCGCCGCCGGGTCGCTCGTCGCCGCCGGCTTCCTGGCGGGCCGCGTCTGGCGTCCCGGGCACTGGCTGTCCGGCGCGATCGGCGCGGGCCTGGTCTTCTCGGGGGTGACCAACACCTGCGGCATGGCCGCCGTGCTGGCCAGGCTGCCGCACAACCGGCCCACGGGGGGCACCGTCCCGTTCGAGGAGACGCTGGCGCGGCTGGAGGGCTGAGAAACCTAATTTTGCATGACGTGCATCTTTGCATACCATGCAATTTATGTCGGAGAAGAGTGCCGCGGGAGGCGGTCTGCGGGAGCGGAAGAAGCGGGCCACGCGTGCCGCCCTCACCGAGGCCGCGGTACGCCTCGCCGCCGAACACGGAGCGGAGAAGGTCACCGTCGAGGCGATCAGCGCCGCGGCCGGTGTGTCGGTGCGAACCTTCTTCAACTACTTCGACACCCGTGACGACGCCTTCGTCGTCATCGACGTCGACGCGGGCGTACGTCTGCGGCACGCCGTACTCGACGCACCGGCCGGTCTCTCCCCGCTGGAAGCCCTGCGCGAAGCCATGGCGGCCGAGCTCGCCGAGGCGGAGCAGCACCATGAGCTGTGGCGGCTGCACGCCGAGGTGCTGCATGCCTCACCGCACCTCCTGGCACGCGGCGTCGGGGCGCACATGGCGGCCGAGGCGGACCTGGCGGAAGCCATCGCCGAACGCCTCCACGGCGCCGGGGGCGGCGATCGGCCCGGTTCCGGGCCCGGAGGCGGCGAGGAACGGCGCGCGGCGCCGGGCCTCTACCCGCGACTGCTGGCCTCGGTGGCGAACGCCGCGGTGCGGACCAGCATGGACCACTGGTCCGCCCATCAGGAGGACGCCGCCTTCCTCGACGTGTTCCACGAGGTGTTCGCCCTCCTCGCCGCCGGTCTCCCGGCACCTTCCGCGTAGCCTCCGCGCCGGGCTCGCGCGACCCATCAGACCACCACCGAAAGAGATGCTGTGACCGCATCCCAGGCGCCCGCCGACGCGCCTCCCACCTCCATGACCCCACGGCAGATACTCCAGGCCATGTCCGGCCTGATGGCCGGCATGTTCGTCGCCATCCTGGCCGGCACCGTCGTCTCCAACGCGCTGCCCACGATCATCGCCGACCTGGGCGCCAGCCAGTCCTCCTACACCTGGGTCGTCACCTCCGAACTGCTGGCGATGACCGCGACGGTGCCCCTGTGGGGCAAGCTGTCCGACCTCTTCAACAAGAAGCTCCTGCTGCAGCTCTCGCTGGCCATGTTCGTGGTCGGCTCGCTGCTGGCCGGCTTCTCCCACGGTGTCGGACTGCTGATCTTCAGCCGGGTCGTGCAGGGCATCGGCGCGGGCGGTCTGACCGCCCTCGCGCAGGTCGTGATGGCCTCCGTCATCCCGCCCCGCCAACTGGGCAAGTACGCCGGCATCTTCGGTGCCGTCTTCGCCGTGGGCACCGTGGCCGGTCCGCTGATCGGCGGTGTCCTGGTGGACACCTCGTGGCTGGGCTGGCGCTGGTGCTTCTTCATCGGCGTGCCGTTCGCGCTGCTCGCCATCGCGCTGCTGCAGCGCACGCTGCGGCTGCCCACCGTGTCGCGCAAGGTGCGCATCGACTGGCTCGGCGCCTTCCTGATCGTCGCCGGTGTCTGCGCGCTGCTCATCTGGGTGTCGCTGGCCGGCAACGAGTTCGACTGGGCGTCCTGGCAGACCGGTGCGCTCGCCGGCGGTGGCGTGCTGCTGCTGGTCGCCGCGGTCTTCGTCGAAGCCCGCACCCCCGAGCCGGTCATCCCGCTCGGCATCTTCCGCAACCGCACGGTCACGCTGACCACCGTCGCCAGCCTCCTGGTCGGTGTCGCCATGTTCGGCGGGACCGTCTTCCTCTCGCAGTACTTCCAGGTCTCCCTGGGCAAGTCGCCGACCGTCGCGGGTCTGATGAGCCTGCCCATGATCCTCGGCCTGCTGGTGTCGTCCACCGTCGCCGGGCAGGTGATCAGCCGGACCGGCAAGTGGAAGCGGTACCTGGTGGCGGGCGCCGCCCTCATGGCCGTCGGCCTCGCGCTGCTCGCCACGATCGACGCGAAGACGCACTTCGGCCTGCTCAGCCTCTACATGGCGATCCTCGGCGTCGGCGTCGGCATGCTGATGCAGAACCTGGTGCTGGCCGCGCAGAACGACGTGCCCGCCGCCGACCTGGGCGCCGCGACCTCCGTACTGTCCTTCTTCCGCAGCATGGGCGGCACCATCGGCGTCAGCGTCCTCGGCGCCATCCTCGCCAACCGGGTCGCCAGTGAGATGACCAAGGGGCTCAGCAACGCGGGCATCACCGTGCCCGGCGGTGAGGGCTCGGGCGAGGGCAGCGTCCCGGACATGTCCACGCTGCCCGCACCGATGCGGTCCATCGTCGAGCACGCCTACGGGGTCGCCACGGCCGACCTGTTCCTCGTCGCCACGCCGTTCGCGCTGCTGGCGCTGGTCGCCGTCGTGTTCCTGAAGGAGAAGCCGCTCAAGACCACCAGCGGCATGGAGCGCCTCGCCGAGGAGTCCGGCGAAGCGGCCGCCGTTCCGGCCGACAAGGGCCCGGCGGCGCCGGTCGGCTGACCGCCGGCGGACAGTACACGCAGACCCCGGCGAAGATGCCGCACGGGCGGCGGGAGGACGTCCCGCCGCCCGTGCGGTGTGGTGGGTCCGGTGCCTCAGATGCCGAACGGTGCCGCGTAGCGGACGGTGCCGGCGGGCAGCGGGTGGGCGGTGTCCAGGGTGAGGGCCATGAGGGCCTCGTCCGGGACGTCGATGGTCAGGCCGATGCCGTGGGCGGAGGCCCTGCCGAAGCCGAACCGCGGGTAGTACTCCGGGTGTCCGAGGACGACGACATGGTGCT
Organism: Streptomyces sp. BB1-1-1; assembly: GCF_031597775.1. NCBI lineage: Bacteria > Bacillati > Actinomycetota > Actinomycetes > Kitasatosporales > Streptomycetaceae > Streptomyces > Streptomyces sp. BB1-1-1. The sequence goes on from NZ_CP134203.1 coordinate 598,955, forward strand.
CGCCCAGACGCTCGGCCGCGGCCAGCGCCGCCCGGACGGCCGCCGTGCCGGCGCCGCCCTTCTGCCGATCGGGCCGGACGGCGACGGGTGCCAGGCAGAGCGCCGGGCTGTCCCCGATGTGGCAGCGGGTCAGCAGGGCGTGGCCCACGGGGCGGTCGTCGTCGTCCACCGCGACGAGGGACAGTCCGTCGATCCAGGCCTCGGGGTCGGCGCGCAGGGCGTCGACGAGGGCGGCCTCTTCCGGCGTGGGGAAGGCGGTGCGGACGATGTCACGGATGACGGGGACGTCGGCGCCGGTCTCGGCGCGTGTGTTCCAGGTATGGGTCATGACGGGATGAGGATCCGTTTCCGGGTTGCGTTCGACTGGGTCAGGCCATGGCCCGGGACGTGAGGGAGACCCGGGCGCCGCGCGGGGCGGCATCGAGCGCGGTCATCGACCTCACGCCCCTTTCGTCCTGGTCTACTCCGTCTTGGTCGAACGCGAACGGCCCCAGCCTACTCCGTACGGGACCCCGCGGGGGCGGGCGGGCTCACTCGCTGGGGGAAGGGCTGGAGTCGTAGACCGGGACCTGCGACTGGATGTTGAAGGTGACGGAGCCCGCCTTCTCGAAGTTCAGGGTGATCTTCATGAAGTCACCGCCGCGGACGACCTCGCGTACGTCCCGCAGGAGCAGGTGGTTGTTGGTCGGCTCCAGTTGCTGCAACTTGTTCGGCGGCAGTTCCACCCCGTTCGGCAGGGTCTTGCCGTCCGCGTCCACGATGCTCACCGACTCCGCGTTGGGGCTGCTCGCGCCCACCAGCCGGTCGGTCTTGTCGCCCTCGTTCATCAGCCAGACGTAGGCAGGCACGTCGTCACCGGGCTGCCACGGGTCTCCCTCGGGCTCGGCCACGTGGGCGTAGCGGATCAGGACGGGGCCGACGCTCGCGTTCTGGCCGGGCGCGTGCCAGTCCCGCAGTTCGAAACTGTCGTCCCCGCCGCAGCCACTCAGCGCCAGAGCCGTCGCGGCCAGCACGGCAGCGGCGGCGGAACGGGCGGTTCTCCCGCGGGTGAGCACCATGGAGCCTCCAGTACAGCGGTCCGGTATCCGCGTCCGGGTTGCCCCGGGGCCGGACCGTAAACGGCTGGTAATACGGCAGGTCAGGCCGGAGCGGCGGGGAGCGCCCGGCCTTCGGGTCCGCGGACGGGCGGCCGGTGCGACGGCCCGCGTGGGAGGGTGGGGGAGCCGGCGCGTCGCACGGGACACCGTGCCCGGCTCCACGGGCGAGGTCACCCGCGCCTCCGGGCGGCGTCCCGACCAATCCACGGGCCGCGCGGCCTCGGATTACGTGGGGACATCCCCGCCCGTCGCATTCTTTTGGAGAAACCGTCGTGAAGGAAGCCGTGCACATCGGCAGAAATCCATCGGCCCAGCCAGATCTGCAAAAGCTCATCCATGAGGTGGCCCTGGGCGATCAGGACTCTTTCGCCGCGGTCTACGACGCCGTGGCGGGGTCCGTTCTCGGGGTCGCCCGGGCGGTGCTGCGGGACCAGGCGCAGTCGGAGGAGGTCGCGCAGGAGGTGCTGGTGGAGGTGTGGCGCACGGCGCCCCGCTACCGGCCCGAGCGCGGCACGGTGGTCAACTGGATCCTGACCCTGGCCCACCGGCGGGCCGTGGACCGGGTGCGTTCGGTGGAGGCCGCGGCGGCCCGCGATCACAAGGCCGCACTGCTCGACCGTACGCCCGAGTACGACGAAGTGACCGAACAGGTGGAGACACGGCTGGAACGGGAGCAGGTGCGGCGCTGTCTGCGCACCCTGACCGAGATCCAGCGCCAGTCCGTCACCCTGGCCTACTACCGCGGCCTGACCTACCGGCAGGTCGCCGAGGCGCTCGCGCTGCCGCTCGGCACGGTCAAGACACGGCTGCGCGACGGTCTCATCCGGCTCCGTGACTGCCTGGGGGTGAGCGCGTGATGCGCACCGAGGACCTGCACAGCCTGACGGGCGCCTACGCCCTGCACGCGCTGCCCGACGACGAGCGGGCGGCCTTCGAACGCCATCTGCCGGACTGCGGCTCCTGCGAGCAGGAGAGCCTGGAGTTCGCCGCCGCGGCGGCGCGGCTGGGGCTGGCCGCCACGGTCTCGCCCGGTCCCGTGCTCAAGGACCGGGTGCTGCACCGCATCACCACCGTGCGCCAGGTGCCGCCGGGCGGCGGGACCGTGGAGCGGGCGCGTCGCGTCGTGCCCCGGGGGCGCGGCCTGGCCCGGTGGGCACTGGCGGCGTGTGTGGCCGCGGCGGCCGGGCTCGGCGGCACGGCGGTGTGGCAGTACGAACGGGCGCAGGACGCCGGGGAACGGGCCACGCAGGCACAGCAGCGGGCCGAGGAGCTGGCCGGGGTGCTGGCCGCGCCCGACGCCGCCTCGCGCACCGTGCGCCTGGCCGACGGGGCGAGCGGGACGCTGGTCGTCTCCGACCGTCAGGACCGCGCCGTCTTCCTGGCCTCCGGCATGGCCGAGCCGCCGGCCGGCAAGGTCTACCAGCTCTGGTTCGACGACCACGGCACGATGCGGTCGGCGGGCCTGATGGACCGCGGTCGCGGCAGCCAGGCGGTGCTGATGGAGGGTGCCGTGGACGACGCGGCGGGCGTCGGCATCACCGTGGAGCCGGCGGGTGGCTCTCAGCAGCCGACCAGCACGCCGATCGCGCTGATGAGCATGCCCGCGTGAACCGGGTGGGGGCCCGCGTGGCCCCCACCCTTGGAGGATCCTCTACGGATTCCGACGCGGCGGGCGCGGGAAGAAGCCGCTGGTGCGTGCCGCGTACTCCGCCCAGCCGGGGCGGTCGGCCATGTGCCGTTCCAGCAGCCGCTTCCCGCTGCCGCCGATCAGCAGGTACGTCATGACGAGCGGGGAGACGACGGACACGGCGGCGGCCGGGCCGCCCGCGTCGCAGGCGATCAGGAAGAGGCCCCACCAGACGAGGAAGTCACCGAAGTAGTTGGGGTGCCGGGTCCAGCTCCACAGGCCGCGGTCCATGACGCGGCCCCGGTTGGCCGGGTCCGCCTTGAACCGGGCCAGCTGAGCGTCGCCGACCGCCTCGAAGCCCAGCCCGACGGCCCATACGGCGGCCCCGGTCCAGGCCAGGGCCGTCATCGGGCCGGGGCCGTACGAGGCGGCCTGGACGGGCAGCGACACCAGCCACACCAGGGTGCCCTGGAGCAGGTAGACCATGCGCAGGGCGTAGAGGTTCCGGTTGCCGTGCGCCTGGGCGAGCATGGCGTCGTAGCGGGGGTCCTCGCCGTGGCCCCGGCCGCGCCGGGCGATGTGCGCGGCGAGGCGCAGCCCCCATACGACGGTCAGGGCCGCGACCAGGGCGCGGCGCCCGGTGTCGCCCTCCCCGGCCGTCGTCGCCACGGCGCAGGTCACGGCGGCGACCGCGGCGAAGCCGAGGCCCCACGCCACGTCCACGACACGGTGCACGCCCTTGCGCACGGCGACGGCGAAGGTGGCCAGCATGACGGCGAGCGCGGTCGCCGCCGCCCAGCCGAGGCCGACGGCGAACGCGCCCCACGGGAAGCCGCTCACGGGCGGTCCGCCCGCTCGTACCACTCCCCCGGCGTCGCGGGCATGCCGCTGACGCCTTCCCGGGTGGGCCGGACGCTCAAGATCTGGTCGACGCCCATGCGCCGCTGCTCGAAGGCGAGCGCGCCGCCCACCAGGTACAGCCGCCACACCCGTGCGGTCTCCTCGCCGACCAGCGCGACGAAGTCGTCCCAGCGCTGCTCCAGGGTGTGTTCCCAGGCGGTGACCGTGCGGACGTAGTGCTCGCGCAGGGACTCGGTGTGGCGCACTTCGAGTCCGGCGTCCTCCAGGAGCTGGACCGTCTCCCCGAGGGGGCGCATGTGCATGTCGGGCGCGATGTAGGCCTCGATGAAGGCGCCGCCGCCGGGCGCCTTGCGACCCCGGGACATCTGCTGCACCAGCACGCGGCCCCGTGGACGGACCAGGCGGTGCAGGGCTGCGGCGAACGCCGGGTACTCGGCGTCTCCGACGTGTTCGCCCATCTCGACGGTGGACACGGCGTCGTAGTCGCCGCCCGCGATGTCGCGGTAGTCCTGGCAGATCACCTCGACCCGGTGCTCCAGTCCGCGCTCGCGCACCTGCTCGCGCACGTACGCAGCCTGTTCCGCGGCCAGGGTGACCGCGGTGACCTGTGCCTTGTGCTGTTCGGCGGCGTACAGGGTGAGTGATCCCCAGCCGCAGCCGATGTCGAGCAGGCGGGCGCCGGAGGTGAGGCCCAGCTTGCGGCAGATCAGCTCCAGCTTGGCGCGCTGGGCGTCCGCGGCGCTCGCGAGGTCCGCGTCGGTGTGCTCGTCGGCCCACACGCCGCACGAGTAGGCCATGGTGTCGTCGAGGAGCAGGCGGTAGAAGTCGTTGGAGAGGTCGTAGTGGTGGCTGATGGCGGCCCGGTCGCGGGACTTGGTGTGCAGGCCGCCGCGCAGCCGGGCCTGGGAGGCGGGGGCCGCCGGGCGGGGGCCGACGGCGCCGAGGCGGATGGCGGTGCCGGAGGCGCGGGCGCGGTCGGCGAGGCCGAGGCGGGGCGGGTGCAGGCGGCGTTCGCGGGTGGCCGCCCACATCCGGCGCAGGCCGTCGGCGAGGTCGCCGTCCACGTCGAGTTCGCCGGTGACGTAGGCCTGGGCCAGGCCCAGTTCGCCGGGCTGCCAGAGCAGGCGGCGCAGCGCGCGCCGGGAGCGTACGACGACCACGGGGCCGTCGGCCGGGCCGGTCTCGGTGCCGTCCCAGGCGCGCAGCCGGACGGGGAGGGGACCGCCGAGCGCGTCCTCGACGAGCGCGGCGAGCCGGTGCGCGGCGCCCGGCCGGGTGGTGCGGGCGATGGTCATCGGGCCTGGCCCTCCTTGGTGAACAGGTACTGCTGGACGTCGAGGTAGCCGGCCCGGAAACCGGCCTCGGAGTAGGCGAGGTAGAAGGTCCACAGGCGCCGGAACGTCTCGTCGAAGCCGAGGGCGCCGACCTCGTCGGTGTGCTCGGTGAACCGCTCCCGCCACAGGCGCAGCGTCTCGGCGTAGTGCGCGCCGAAGTCGTCACGGCGGGCGGTGCGCAGCCCGGTGTGGTCGCGGACGGTGTCTTCTATGGCGTCGGTGGAGGGGATCAGGCCGCCGGGGAAGACGTACTTCTGGATCCAGGTGTAGGTGTCGCGGGCGGCCGTCATGCGGTCGTGCGGCATGGTGATGGCCTGGAGCGCGGCCCGGCCGCCCGGTTCGAGGCGGTCGTCGAGGGTGCGGAAGTAGACCGGCCAGAACTCGGCTCCGACGGCCTCGATCATCTCGACGCTGACGACGGCGTCGTAGGTGCCGGTCTCCTCGCGGTAGTCGCGCAGTTCGACCCGGACGCGGTCGGCGAGCCCGGCCTCGTGGGCGCGTTCGACGGCGCGGTCGCGCTGTTCGCGGGAGAGCGTGAGCGTCGTGACGTGGGCGCCGCGCGCGGCGGCCCGCAGCGCCAACTCGCCCCAGCCGGTGCCGATCTCCAGCAGGCGGGTGCCCTCGCCGACCTCGGCGAGGTCGAGGAGCCGGTCGATCTTGCGCCGCTGGGCGGCGGCGAGCGACTCCTGGCGGGAGGGGAAGCCGAGGAAGACGGCGGAGGAGTAGCTGAGGGTCTCGTCCAGGAAGAGGGCGAACAGGTCGTTGGACAGGTCGTAGTGGCTGCTGATGTTGGAGCGGGCGCCCTCGGGCGTGTTGCGCCGGGCGGCGGGGTGGCGCTGGGCCCACAGGCCGCGCAGCCGCTGGAGCGGGGCGGGGACCAGTTCCGCGGCGTTGGCGGCGAGCACGGTGAGGGCGCCGACCAGGTCCGGGGCGTCCCACTCGCCGGCCATGTAGGACTCGCCGAAGCCGATGAGGCCCTGGGCGCCGATCCGTCCGTGGAACGCGTCGGGGTCGTGGACCTCCACCAGCGGCCCGCCGAGGCCCACGGTGTCGCCGTCGGCGAAGCGCACCCGCAGCGGCAGCCGGTCCAGGGCCCTGCGTACGACGGTCGCGGCGGTGGCGCGGCGCGCCCGGGAGGTCCGGGGCGGGGCGGCCACGTCGGGCCAGCGGGCCGGGTCGACCGGGGTGCTGCGGGCGCCCGGGACCCGGGGGGCGGTGGCGGGGCGGGGATGGGTTGTGGTCATGTCGCTTTCTCCGTGGTGCGGTGACTCGGGCGCGGCTGGACGGGCAGACCGCGCAGGTAGAGGCGGATGCCGTGCCTGCGGATGCCGGCCGACACCGCGAGGGTCGAGAAGGGGTGCCGCAGCGCGAGGCGCAGCAGGGAGGCCCCGGTCGGTTCGCGTCGGACGCCCCGGACCGTCGCGGTGAACGGCCGGGCGCCGGGCCGGTCGAGCCGTACGGTCAGGTCGAGGCGGTCGGCCGGCAGGGGCAGCCGCATGCGGTAGGCGCCGTCGACGGGGAAGAACGGCGAGACGTAGAAGTCCTTGTCGACGTGCGCGATGCCCGCTTCGTCGGGGTGCAGCAGGTAGGCGTGCCGCTGGCCGTAGGTGTTGTGCACCTCGGCGACCACGCAGCGCGGGGCGCCGTCGGGGCCGTGGCACCAGTACAGGGTCAGCGGGTTGAAGACGTGGCCGAGGACGCGGGCGTGGGTGAGCATGAGGACCCGGCCCCCTTCCAGGTCGACGCCGCGGGTGGCGAGGAAGCGTTCGAGGCCGGCTCGCAGGGAGGGGGCGTCGCCGGTGAAGTGGTCGGCAGCGCGGAATCCGGCCAGGGGGCGCAAGGGGCGCGGCAGCACGGGGAGCCGGTCGATGTCGACGAGCCACATGTAGGTGCGGTGGCGCAGGGTGTAGTGGACCGGTTCGGTGCGTACGTGGCCTGTCTCGCACGGGTACAGACCGGGCCGCCCCTGGAGGGCGTCGGTCACCAGGTCACTCCGAGGGCCGCGGCGGCCTCCACTCCCGAACGGCAGCCGTCCTCGTGGAACCCCCAGCCGTGGTAGGCGCCGGCGAAGGCGGTGACCGGGGTGCGCAGGCCGGGCAGGCGGCGCTGGGCGGCGACCGACTCGGGTGTGTAGACGGGGTGTTCGTACGTCATGCGGGCCAGCACCCGGCCGGGGTCGACGCGGTCCTCGCCGCCGAGCGTGACGACGTAGGTGTCGGACGCGTCGAGGCGTTGCAGCCGGTTCATGTCGTAGCTGACGCGGACCCGGTCGGCGCCCGCGTCGCAGGACGGCACGAGGTAGTTCCAGGACGACCTGGCGCCCCGTGCGCGCGGCAGCAGGGCGGTGTCGGTGTGCAGGAGGGTGGCGTTGCGGGAGTAGCGGAACGCGCCGAGGACCTCCTTCTCCTCGGGCGTCGCGTCGGCCAGCAACTCCAGTGCCTGGTCCGGGTGGACGGCGACGACGAGGTGGTCGTACGAGTCCGTCCCGCCGTCGGCGGCGGTGACGTCCACGCCGTCCGCGTGCCGGGTCACCGAGCGGACCGGGGTGGCGGTGCGCACCTCGGGCAGCCGTTCGGCGATCCGGTCCACGTAGGAGCGGGAGCCGCCGGTGACCGTGCGCCACACCGGCGACCCGCCCACCGCGAGCAGGCCGTGGTGGTGCAGGAAGCGGAACAGGTAGGCGGCCGGGTAGCGCAGGGCGGTGGCCGCGTCGCAGGACCACACGGCGGACACGACCGGAGTCATGAAGTGGGCGCGGAAGTACGGCGAGAAGCCCTCGCGGTCCAGGAACTCGCCCAGTGTGAGGGTGTGGTCCGGGTCCGTGAGGAGCAACCGCCGGGCCGCGCGGTGGAATCGGGGCACCTGCGCGAGCATCCGCAGATACGGGCCGCGCAGGACGTTCCGCGGACGCGCGAGGATGCCCGCCGGGCCTCGGGCGCCGGCGTATTCCAGTCCGCAGCCCTCGCACCGCACCGACATGCTCATCTCCGACTCCTGGGTGGCGACACCCAGTTCGTCGAAGAGGCGCAGCAGGTTCGGGTAGGTGCCGCGGTTGTGGACGATGAAACCGGAGTCGACCCGGTGGACCCGGCCGTCGGACGACGTCAGGTCGTGCGTGTGGGCGTGCCCGCCGAGGCGGTCGTCCGCCTCGTAGACGGTGACGTGGTGGGCGTGGCCCAGTACGTACGCGGCGGTCAGTCCCGCCACCCCGCTGCCGATGACGGCCGTACGGCGGACGTTCGCCCCGGCACGTTCCGGCCGCGCCTCCCCTGACGCTCGCGGCATCGCTTCTCCTCCACCCCGCAGTGATCAACGCTGGCGTGGGTAATCCGAGGCCGCGGCCCGGGCGGATTGGCGGAGGTTCCGACGATCGTCCGGAGCCATCCGCGCGGCGGGCGGCAACGAATCACTTGTGAGGCGACGAAGAGGGATGAAACGCCATGAACGACACTTGCGAACTGGCCGACTGCCAGGATGTGTGCGGGTCGCGTGCCGTGCGCGACGGCGTGCGGGACCAGCTCGACCGCTGGGGTTCGGGTGCCCTCGCCCCCGACGCCGAGCTGGTCGTCACGGAGCTGCTGAGCAACGCCCTGCGGCACGGCAGGCCGCCGGTGCGGGTCGCGCTGACCGTGCTGTGCGCGCCGCGCGGCCGGTCCTCGGTGCGGGTCGAGGTCACCGACTCCGGTGCCGCCTTCGACGTCGGCCTCGTCCGGGCCCGGTGGCGGCATCCGTCGTTCCGCGTGGGGGAGACCGGCCGGGGGCTGTTCCTCGTGGACGCCCTGTGTTCCCGGTGGGGCGACCGTCCGGCCGAGGGCGGGCACACTGTCTGGGCCGATCTGTGCTGACGGCCGGTGACACCCGACGGTGGCGGACCCATCCGTCCACGGCGCGGCAACGGATCACCGTTGGTCCTCGGTGGTCCTCGGTGGTCGGCGGTGGTCGGCGGTGATCAGCGGGGATCAGCGGGGATCAGCGGGGATCAGCGGGGATCAGCAGGGATCAGCGGGGATCAGCAGGGATCAGCAGGGAAGGGGAGGAGACCGGATGAGCGCGGAGGACGAACCGTTGACGAGGACACTTCTGGTACGACGCCGGCCGCCGCTGACGCGCGCGGCCGTGCTGGTGCTGCACGGCGGCCGGGCGGAGAGCCGCCGCACCGCGCGGCCCTGGCACCTCGCGGCGCTCCGGATGCACCCTTTCCTGCGCGCCCTGAAGGCGGACACCGACCGCGACGACGTACTCCTGGGGCAGGTGCGCTACCGCAGCCGCGGCTGGAACGGCGCCGGCGCGGAGCCGCTGCGGGACACCCGGCGGGCACTCACCGAGCTGCGGGACCTCGTCGGTGAGGTGCCGGTGGTCCTGCTGGGCCACTCCATGGGCGGCCGGGCCGCCCTGCGAGCCGCGGACGCCCCTCACGTACGGGGTGTGGTGGCCCTCGCCCCCTGGTGTCCGCCCGGCGAGCCCGTCGACCAGCTGCGGGACCGGCAGGTACTCGTCCTGCACGGCAGTCGTGACCGGATCACCGATCCCCGGGAATCCGCCGCGTACGTCTCCCGCGCCCGCACCGCCGGTGCCCGGGCCGGCATGCTGATCGTGGAGAACGGCGACCACGCCATGCTCCGCCACCACGACGGCTGGCACCGCACCGCTTCCTCGGCCGTCGCCCATCTGATCGCCCCCGAGACGTCCCCCTCCCCGCTCTTCACGCTCGCCGCTTCGGCCGTCGAACCTCCGGTCCTGCGCCAGGGCCTCGTGGTCGTCGCACGCGAGTGACCGCGTCTGTTAGGATCATCGGCGAACCGACGCCTTCCCGGGCTCGGACACGTGTCCGCCGGGGAGGCTTTTTTCATGCCCTGGAGGGCCAGTCGACCAGTCCCCGCGAAGGAGTCCCATGTCAGTCGTTGTGCGCCCCGCGACCGCTGCCGACCGTCCGACAGTGGAGCGGTTGTGGCTGATGTTCCGCCATGACATGTCGGAGACGGACGGCCAACTGCCCGGCCCGGACGGAACCTTCCGCGCCGATCGGCTCCGGGCGGCCTTCACCGACGCCGACTGGGCGCCGTACCTGTTGTTGAGCGGGGACCGCCCCGCCGGTTTCGCGTTCGTGCGCGACCTGTCCGGCCGGGTCCGCGTGCTGAACAGCTTCTTCGTCGTCCGCGGAGGGCGCAGGAGAGGGATCGGGCTGCGGGCCGTCCAGGAGATCGTGGCCAGGCACCCGGGGCGGTGGGAAGTCGCCTTCCAGGACGCCAACCAGGCCGCGGTTCGCTTCTGGCGTCACGTCGCCGCCGAGATCGCGGGCGAGGCGTGGGCCGAGGAGCGCAGGCCGGTACCCCATCGCCCGGACCTGCCACCGGACGTCTGGATCTCCTTCGGCGTGAGCTCTACGGGCACGAGTTGAGCCGGCCGGACGGCCGGCCCCAGCCCGGGCTCACAGGAACCGGCGGATGGGCCGGACGGCGACCTCACGCACCCGCTGGACGGCGGAGCGTCTCTTCCAGCGGCCCGCCCTGATCAGGGTGCTGGCCGCGATGTCCGCCTCGAAGTGATCGTCCAGTGTCGCGGTGAACTCCGGGTTCAGCACGGCCAGCATGACCTCCTCGTCGTGGTCGAGGGAGCGGCGGTTGAAGTTGGTCGAGCCGATCAGGGCGGCGACGCGGTCGACGGTGATGACTTTGGCGTGCATCATCGTCGGCTGGTACTGGTAGATCTTCACCCCGCACGCGATGAGGTCCTCGTAGTAGTGCTGCCCGGCCAACTGGCAGACCCGTTTGTCGGTGTGCGGCCCGGGCAGCACGATCTCCACCTCGACCCCGCGGCGAGCGGCGGCGCACAGCAGCTCGACGAAGTACTCGTCCGGTGAGAAGTACGCGGTGGCCAGGCGGACGCGTTCCTCGGCCGACTCCAGCATCACGCGGATCAGGGTCTGCATGTCCTGCCAGCCGAAGCTCGCCGAACCGCGCACCACCTGAACGATCGCGTCGCCCTGGCGCGGGTGCGTGACGAACCGGTCCCGGTCGTCGAAGAGTTCGTCGTGGCACTCCGCCCAGTTCTGCGCGAAGGCCGCGGCGACGCCGTCCACCGCGGGCCCCCGGACCTCGACGTGGGTGTCACGCCACTCGTTCGGGTTGCGCGCGTCACCGCACCACTCCTCGGCGATCCCCACCCCGCCGGTGAAGGCGGTCTCCTCGTCGACGACGAGGACCTTGCGGTGACAGCGGTGGTTCTGCTTGAGCGGCGACAGGTACAGCGGCTTGCGGAACCACGCCACCTGCACCCCGGCCCGCTCCATCGTCCGCAGCTGCTCGGCCTCGATCAGCCGGCTGCCGAACCCGTCCAGCAGCAGCCGAACCCGTACCCCGGCACGGGCGCGCTCCGCGAGGGCCTCGGCGAAGCGGCGGGCGATGTCGCCCTTCCAGTACACGAACGTCATCATGTCCACCGTGTGCTCGGCACGGCGGATACCGGCCAGCATCGCGGCGAAGATCTCGTCGCCGTTGCGCAGGACGGTGAGCGCGTTGCCCTCGGTCGCCGCGATCCCGATCAGCCGCTCCAGACGCCGCCGTATCCGCGTGACGCGGGCGTCGACCGAGGCAGAGGCGGGGGCCGCCCCCGACGCCTTCGGGGCCGGCGGGGTCAGTCCGGGCGGTTCCTGCGTGCTGGTCATGGCATTCCCTGGCCGGATCACGACGAGGAAACATCGGGCCGCGGCGCCCGGTCCGGCACGGGCTGAGCGGCGAGCCGACTGTACCCCCGGCCACCGGGCCCGCGCGGACCCTGCCCACTCACCCGGGCCGCCTGGGGGGCGGCGGCAGTCATGCCGTCCGGCCCGGCGCCCGTCGGGCGCCGCCGGCCGCCGCTCCACCCCGGCCCGGTGGTGTTTCTTGCGGTCGGTGGGTGCCGGACGGCAGGCTTCGGGGTGTGGCCACTTTGCTCATCGTGCATCACACGCCGTCGCCGAACTGCCAGGCGATGCTGGAAGCCGTCGTGTCCGGGGCGACCGCGCCGGAGATCGAGGGGGTGCGGGTGGTCCGGCGCGCGGCGCTGGCGGCCACCGCCGTCGACGTGCTGGAGGCCGACGGGTACCTGCTGGGCACCCCGGCGAACCTCGGCTACATGTCCGGGGCGCTGAAGCACTTCTTCGACCAGGTCTACTACCCCTGCCTGGACCAGACCCGGGGCCGGCCCTTCGGCTACTACGTGCACGGCGGCAGTGACACCACCGGCGCGGTGCGCGCCGTCGAGTCGGTCACGACGGGCCTCGCCTGGCAGCGCGCGGCGCCGGTGGTGAGCGTGGCCGGTGCGCCCGGCAAGGCCGATCTGGAGGCCTGCTGGGAACTGGGGGCCACGCTCGCCGCCGGGCTGATGGACTGACCGGCCCGGCGCGGGCCTCGGAGCGGGTCGAAGGCCCCGGACGCGGGGAGGCGGGCCGGGGCTCGTTCCTCACGGTATGCCGCCCGCCCCCGCGTCCGGGCACTCCCTGACGGAACGCTGACGGCCTGCGCGGGGATGCTGACGGGACGCTGACGCGCCCGCCGCGCGTCAGGCGTCGGCCGGTGACCGAGACAGGTGCAGGACCGTGCCCTCCCCGTTGGCCGACAGCAGGAGTGAGCCGTCCGGGGCCGCGGCGAGTCCGGCGAAGCGGGGCGCCAGGCCCGGCATGCCGCCCGCGAACAGCGCGGGCTCGGTGCGGGGGACGACGCCCGGGGGCGGTCCGACGGGGAGGTGCTCCGCCTCGACGCGGGTCTCTCCGGTGGTGAGCGAGATCGCCCGGAGCGTGCGGTGGGCGGTCTCCACCGTGAACAGGTCGTCGCCGAGGACTGCCAGGCCCTGCGGTGCGCCCAGCCCGTCCGCGAGGGTCGCGAGGGTCGCCGTCCGGCCTTCGCCGCCGTCGCCGTGGTGGACGCGGAGCACCGATCCGGCCCGTTCGTCGCTCACGTAGCAGCGGCCCGCGTCGTCGAACGCCACGTCGACCGGGTGGTCGAGCCCTTCCGCCAGCACGGTGACCGCGCCCCCGGAGTCGATGGCCACGACCCGGCCTGCCCCCGTCTCCGCGACGACGAGGGAGCCGTCCGGTCCGACCGCGATGCCGAGGGGCCGGTCGAGCCCGGTCGCCCGGGTCCGGGAACTGCGGCGCGCGGGGTCGTACGTGACGACGGTGCCGTACTGCGAGGTGAGGTGCAGCAGGTCGCCGTCGGCGGCGATGCCGTGGGCGAAGGTGAGCAGGGCGAGGGTCGTCACGTCACCGCCGGTGCCTTCGCCGGGCGGCTCCGGGCTCGCCACCCGGTAGTGGTCGGCCGCGTGCACCGTGCCGCCCAGGTCGATCGTGACGCCGTACGGTCCGTCGAGTCCGCGCGGCACGAGGTCGCGGGTCCGGCCGTCGGAGTGCAGCTCGGTGACGCCGCCACTGGCGTAGCTGGAGACGAACATCCGGTTCTCCGCGTCGAACGCGGCGTTGTCCAGACCGGTCAGTCCGCTGGTGACGAGGGTGCGGGAGCCGGTGCCGTGCAGGTCGACGCGGGTCACGATGCCCTCCACGCCCCGGGAGAGGACGTGGAGGACGCCGCCCTGGTCGAAGCGGACGGCGACCGGTTCGTGCACGTTCTCGGCGACCACCTCGGGTACGCCGCCGTCGGGCGGGATGCGCCAGACCTGCCCCGTGATCATGTGCGGGTAGTACAGGTGGCCGTCCGGGCCGAGCTGCATGGCGTTGCCGAGCGCGAGTCCGCCGGTGAGCACGACCGGGTCGCCGCCGTCCGGGAAGAGTTCCAGCAGGCGGCCGTCGGGCTTCATCTCGTTGACGAAGAGACGGTCGCCGACGCAGGTGATGCCGTTGGGGTTGGTCACGGCCGCGGAGACGAGGCCGTACTCGCCGGCGGGGTCGCGGCGCCACACCCGGCCGGGCACCAGGTCGGCGACGTACATCGAACCGTCCGCGCCGAAGGCGAGGTCGTCCGGCGACTGGATCGGGCCGTCCATCGGTACGACCACGTCGACGTCGCCGGTCGCGGGGTCGACGGCGCTGATCTGCCCGGCGAGGAACTGGGCGACGTACAGCCGGCCGTCGGGGCCGAACGCGACACCGTTGGAACCCCAGAGCCGGTTGGGCCGGTTCAGGCGGCTCACCCGCCGGTGCGGGCTGGTGACGCGGTGGTCGCCGGTCGGGTCGAAGCGGCTGGGCGCGGCCGTCACGGCTGCCCGTCCTCGACGATGACCTCGGCCATGCCGCCGTCCGCGCGCCAGCGGCGGAGGAGTTCGTGGAAGGCGACCGGGCCGTCGCCGTACGCCTGGCTGTGCTCCCGGGGCCTGCCCTCGTTGTTGTAGTAGCCGGGGGTGCACTCGGCCTGGAAGGCGTACAGGTCGGCCGCCTTCTCGCGGATGGTGGCGACCCAGGCGTCCTGGGCCTCGGCGGTCGGTTCGACGTACCGGGCGCGGCGCTCCCGGGCCCGCGCGACGATCTCGGCGACGTGGGTGGCCTGTTCGTCGAGGATGTGGACGTAGTTGACCGCGCTGGCGTTCTGCAGCGGTCCGAGCTGGAAGAAGTTGGGGAAGCCGTGGCTGTAGAAGCCGTGGAGCGTCTTCGGGCCGCTCTTCCAGGCCTCCAGCAGCGGCACGCCTCCCCTGCCGTACACGGGGAGCCTGCCGGACAGGACGCCGGAGATCCCGGTCTCGAATCCGGTGGAGAAGATCACGCAGTCGACCTCGTACTCCTCTCCCCCGGTCACGACGGCGTGCTCGGTGATCCGCTCCACGCCGTGGCTGTCGGCGGTGTCGACGAGGGTGACGTTGGGGCGGTTGAAGGTCTGGAGGTAGTGGTCGCTGAAGGTGGGCCGCTTGCACATGTAGCGGTACCAGGGCTTGAGCTTCTCGGCCGTCGCCGGGTCCCGGACGACGGCGTCCACGCGGTCCCGCAGCTCGTTCATCTTCTGGAAGTCGGCGAGCTCGTAGGCGAGTTCGCGTTCCTCGGGCGAGAGGTCCGCGTAGCCGTCGGTCGGGATCAGCTTCTGCTGGAGGCGGGCGGTACCGGTCCAGGCGTCGCCGACCATGTCCTCGTCCGTCCCGACGCCGGTGACGGTCTGAAGGAAGTTGTCCCGGCGGCGCCGCTGCCAGCCCGGCTCCAGGGACTTCGCCCACTCGAGGTCGGTGGGGCCGTTGTCCCGGACGTCGACCGAGGAGGGGGTGCGCTGGAACACGTACAGGTGCTGGGCGTCGGCTCCGAGGTGCGGGACCGCCTGGATGGCCGTGGCGCCGGTGCCGACGAGGGCGACGCGCTTGTCCGCGAGGCCGTGCAGGCCGCCGCTCGCGTCGCCGCCGGTGTAGTCGTAGTCCCAGCGGCTGGTGTGGAAGACGTGTCCCTTGAAGGTCTCGATGCCGGGAATGCCGGGCAGTTTGGCCTGGCTGAGGGTGCCGCTGGCGACCACCACCCAGCGGGCCCTGATCCGGTCGCCGCGGTCGGTGAAGACGGTCCACTCCGCCTCGGTCTCGTCCCAGTGCAGGCCGGTGGCCCGGGTCTGGAAGCAGGCGTCGTCGTAGAGGCCGAAGTGCCGTGCGATCGCCTGCGCGTGCTGCCGGATCTCCTCCCCCGGCGCGTACTTCCACTTCGGGACGTAGCCGATCTCCTCCAGCAGGGGCAGATAGACGTAGGACTCGATGTCGCAGTGGATGCCCGGGTAGCGGTTCCAGTACCAGGTGCCGCCGAAGTCGCCGCCCTGCTCGATCACCCGGATCGAGCCCACGCCGGCCTGACGCAGCCGCGCCCCGGCGAGCAGACCGCCGAAGCCACCGCCGATGACGAGTGCCTCGACGCGGTCGGTCAGGGGCGGCCTGGTGTACTCGGGGTCGGCGTGGGGGTCGGTGTCGAAGGAGTCGAAGGCGCCGGTGGGGCGCCGGTACTGGGAGTTGCCGTCCGGGCGGACCCGGCGGTCGCGCTCCGCGCGGTACTTGGCGCGCAGGGCTTCCGGGTCGAAACCCAGCTCGTGGGGGCCGGGAGTGAGGGGTGAGGTGTGGGGGGCGGACATGCGCGTCCTGGTTCCTCTCTGCGGGCTGTGCCGGTCGGGCACAGTCAAGCGAACCAGTCGGACAACTCCCTGACAGTCGGCCGTGGACGACCGCACGTGCTGCACGTCACAGGGTCGGGGACGGTCAGAGACGGGCGGGCCGCCCCAGCCAGTAGCCGAATCCCCGGCGGGTGTGGATCAGCGTGTCTCCCTCCTCGTCGACCTTGCGGCGCAGCCGCGAGACGAGCCGTTCCACGGCGCCGGAGGTCGGCAGGTCGGTCCACACGTGACGGCCGAGCTGCTCCTTGGACAGCACCCGTTCCGCGTGCTGGAGGAGGCAGCGCAGCAGGCGGTACTCGCTGGGGGTGAGTGCGATGGGGCGCCGTCCGCGCCGCGCCCGGCAGGACGCCTCGTCCAGGACCAGGTCGTCGTAGCGCAGGGCGAGGACCGGTCCGGCAGGCTCGGCCGCCCGGACCAGCCGCTCGGCGGTGGCGAGGATCTCCGCCGTCTGCACCGGCCCGTCCCCGGCGCCGGACCGCATGCTGCCGAGGAACTCGCCGCCGGCGAGCAGGAGCACGGGCGGCCGGACGGGCTCGGCGAGCCTGCCGGTCCGGCCCCCGAGCCGGTGCAGGTCCGGCAGCGTCACGTCGAGGACGACCAGGTCGAAGCACCGCTCGGTCAGCCGGGCCATGGCCTGGGCACCGCCCCGCGCCAGGACGACCCGGTAGCCCGCCAGCCGCAGCGTGCTCCGCAGCAGCTCCGCGGTGCGGTCGTCACCGACGGTGAGCAGGACGTGCGGCACGCCCGCACGGCGTGCGGACTCCCCACCGCGGGACTCGCGCGCGGACGGGTCGGCCGGGGCCGCGGGGGCGGACGGCGGCTTGGGCATGCGCGCCATTTTAGCCGTCGCTTGCGTTACTCAAGCAATGCGGTCGTTCTCGGCCGGCGGCCGTTCTCTGCCACGCCGAGCGGCCGGGGCCGGCCGTCTAGCCCGACCGTCCCCGGCGCCGCCCGCCCGCTCGCCCGTCAGCTCTTGGGCATCAGGACGGTGTCGATGATGTACACGTTGGCGTTGGCGGTCTTGACGTTGCCGCAGACGACCTTGGCCGAGTCGTTGACCGTGTAGGACTCGTCCGAGCCGGACGTGGTCAGCTTGGACTTCTGCAGCGTCTCGAAGGAGCCGTTCTCCAGGTCCTGGGGAGCCAGCTTCTGGCCCACCACGTGGTAGGTCAGGATGTCGGTGAGCATCGCCTTGTCGTTGAGGACCTTGTCCAGGTCGGCCTTCGGGATCTTGGCGAAGGCGTCGTTGGTCGGCGCGAACACCGTGATGTTCTCGGCGTTGTTCAGCGTGTCGACCAGACCGGCCTTCTTCACCGCCGTCACCAGCGTGGACAGCGCCGGGTTGTTCGACGCGGCGGTGGCGACCGGGTCCTTGGCCATGCCGTCGAAGGAACCGGCACCGTCCTTCGGCACCGACGAACACGCCGGACCGAACGGCTCGTCCGCACCGGCCATGTCGCCGCCGGTGTCGGCGGACTGGTCTTCGCCGGCCGCGGGGGCCGAGGAGGCCGCCTGGGCGGAGTCCGACGAGCCGCTGTCGCCGTCGTCGGAGCAGGCGACCAGGGCCAGGGGCAGGATGGCGGCCGCGGCGACGGCGACGGCGGAGCGGCGAATGCGGGCGTTCATGGGTTCTCCCGGATAAAAGGGCAGCACGAAGGCTGCGTTGGTGCGGACTGCCGTTACGGCGGTGAAGTGGTGGTCGGTCGACGGGGTGCGCGGCCCCGCTCGTCGTCAGTCGTCGGACCCGCGCCGGTCCCGGTCGGCATCCCTCGTCGCGACGAGCGCACTCGGAGGTTCCGCGCTCGTCGCGGGGGTGTCCCCGCTCGGCCGGGGACCCGGCGCGGGCGTGTGGGGGTCGAGCCGCCCCGCGCATATGGACCGCGCAGGGCGCGGGCCGGCGGGCCGGTGTCGGTGTGTCCTCGGTTCTTCCCTCACATGGGGAATCCGGAGCCGGACCGGCTCCGGATTGGCCGATCACCCGATCGAGTGAAGATGTTTCGCGACTACGCCTGTGACCTGGGGTTTTCTTCGGCCACGAGGGACGGTCAGAGGGGCGTCGCGGCGCGGAGGATGAGGAACATCGTGACGGCGGCGTTCGCGGAGGACATCGCCGACACGGCGGTTCCGGCGGCCGCGGCCCATGCCGCCAGGCCCACCGAGGTGAAGACCGAGGGCCAGGTGCGGACGGCGGGAGCGGGGCCCAGCAGGGCCGCCACCCGGCGCGGTACCGGACCGGGCGCCGCCAGGCCGGCGAGGGTGGCGACCGGGGTGCCCCGGGAGACGAGGGCCGCCTTGCCGATCGCGGTCGCCACCGCGCGGCGGCTGCCGACCGCCCGCGCGGCCGCCTCGTCCGCCCACCGCTCCGCCGTGTAGGACACGGCGGTACGCAGCGGCCGCAGGAACGGGTTGGCCAGGGCGGCGAGCCGGACGGCCAGCAGGAAGCGATGGTGCCGGCCGGTCAGGTGGGCCCGCTCGTGGGCGAACAGCGCGCGCCGCTCGGCCGGTGCGAGGCAGTCGAGCAGGGCCGTGGTCACCACCACCCGGTCCCGGCGTCCGCCGGGCAGCGCGTACGCGTAGGGCACGTCGTCCGGCAGTACGGCCACCTCGGTGCCCGGCAGGCCGTCCAGCGCGCGGTGGGCACGGCGACGCACCCTGCCGTGCCGCCACAGGGCTCGCGCCGAGGCCACGACCACCGCGCACAGCGCGGGGATCGCCGCCTTGCCGACGACCTCGTCGTACGGCACCGCCGCCCGCACCTCCGGGTCGGACCAGCCGTCCGGCAGGGGGTTGCCCGGCAGCTGCGCGGTGCCGACCACCATCACCAGGGCCAGGCACACCGTGCTGCACAGGGCCATCACCGCGGCCACGGCGGTGAGCAGCCGGGTCGCGGTGCGCGGGTGCAGATGCTGTTCCGCCAGCCGGGCGATCGGCCACGCCGTCAACGGCAGGACCAGCGGCAGAAAGACGAATACCCCCATGCGGCGTCAGCCGTCCCCCGCGTCGGGTACGTGACCCAGCAGTTCGCGCAGCAGCCGCTCGTCGTCCGGGTCGAGGCCGGTGACGAAGCTGGCCAGCACCGCTTCCCGGTCGCTCTCGGCGTCCAGGACCTTGCGCATCTTCCGCGCGGCCAGGCCCGCCTGGTCCGAGGCCGGTGTCCAGGCGAAGGAACGGCCCGCGCGCTCGCGGGCGACCGCGCCCTTCTCCAGCAGCCGGGTCAGGATCGTGATCACCGTGGTGTAGGCGAGGTCGCCGCCCAGGCGCTCCTGCACCCAGCCGGCCGTCGCGGGTCCGTCCGCCTCGCGCAGCGCCGACAGCACCAGCGCCTCCAGCTCGCCCTGCCCCCGCCGCCGCGGACGCCGGTGATCGCTCACGGCCCGTCTCCTTCCGCCGCAGTGCCACGTCTGTCCGATGTCTGTCCGAACGGACATCGTATAGACGCGCCGGCCCCGTCAGCCGCCCAGGCGCCCGGCGTACGTCACGAAACCGACCACCGCGCCGTACCGGACCGCGACCGGTTCGTCGGGAACATGCCGGACATCGCCCCTGGTGCCGGTTTCAGTGGTCCGTGGCGCAGCAGCCGCCCGCGCCGTCGCCGGTGGCCGGCGCGGTGTCGAGGCGGCAGTAGCAGGAGGCCTCGACCGGGACGTCCGCCAGGGCGGTGGCGAGCTTCAGTTGCTGTGCCACGATCCGCGCCTCCCCCTCCTTGCCCAGGCGCACCAGGCACTCGTGGAGTCCGTGCAGGGCCCAGACGTTGCCGGGGTGCTGCAGGGCGCGGGGCAGGGTGTCGTCCAGGCCCAGGTCGGCCCGGTAGACCGCCTCGGCCTCCGCGACCCGGCCCTGTTCCAGGAGCAGGGCACCGTAGGCGTGCCGGGTGGGCTGCATCCAGCCCCACGGTTCGTCGTAGGGAAGACCGTCGTCCAGTTCGATCGACCGCTCCAGGGCGGCGAAGGCGGCGGCGTGGTCGCCCTTTCGGTACTCCAGTTCGCCGTCGAGCATGGCGGAGGCGATGGCGAGGATGTCGGCGCAGGTGTTGTTGAACAGCGTGCGTGTCTCCGGCACCCGGCCGACCGCCTCGCGGAACCGGACGCGTTCGGCCTCCGCCTCGGCGACCTGGCCGGTGGCGGAGAGGGCGACCCCGCGGGCGTAGTGGAGCATCACGGTCGTCACGCAGTACAGGCGCGGGTCGGCGGGCAACGGCAGCCCGAGGATGTCCGCCCAGCGGCCGAACCGGATCAGGACGTGCACCCGCATGGCCACGAAACCCTCCAGCCAGTCGGCCATCGGCGGGCTTTCGACGCGCAGCAACTCCTCGGGGACGGACGCCTCCAGCTGCGCCGCGGTCTCCAGGGCGACTCCGTACTGGCCGAGGAACATCGCGCCGTAGATCCTGAAGTGGTAGTTGTGCGAGCGGTAGAGGGTGTAGAAGTTCATCGCCCCGGCCCGCGCGCGGTACTTCTCGTCGGCGGCGATCGCGGCACTGTTGTCCGACACGACGCGCCGGTAGTCGCCGCACAGCACTTCGAGGTGGGACGGCATGTGGTTGAGGTGCCCGGCGTCGGGCACCAGGCCGCGCAGCCGGTCGGCGACGCCGAGGGCCGCCTCGGGGGTGGCGGACATCTCCATCAGGTGGACGTACAGGTGCAGGACGCCGGGGTGCTCGCGTCCGCCCTCGGTGGCCAGGGCCCGGTCGAGGACGGCCTTCGCCTCCAGGGTGCGGGCGCCCTCGGCGGGCAGTCCGGTGCGCAGGTCCCAGAGCTGCCAGGGCGTCAGGTTCATGAGCGCGTCGGCGTAGAGGGTGGTCACGTCCAGGTCGTCGGGGGCGAGGTCGTGGACGGCCCGCATGCTCTCGGCGTACGGCTCGTTCCACACCGAGCAGTCCTCGACGGCGCGCGCCTGCGGGTAACGGGCGCGCAGGGCGCCGATCAGGGCGCGTTCGAGCGGGGTGGCGGAGCGGGCCGCCTTCTCGTGGGCGAGTTCGACGGCGGCGTGGGTGCGGTCGACGGTGCGCGTCAGCTCCGCGGTGTCGAAGGCCTCCCACGGCTTGTTGTAGTTCGGGCCGAGGGCGTAGGCGATGCCCCAGTGGGCCATGGCGCAGTCCGGGTCGGCCGCGGCGGCGGCCTCGAAGCAGGCGACGGCCTCCTCGTGGTGGAAGGCGTACGTCCACACCAGCCCGCGGTCGAACCACCGCTGGGCCTCGGGGGACGAGGTCGTCACCGGGCGACCGTGGGTGCCGAGGTCGTAGTAGTCCGTGGGGTCCATGAGGGGACGTATACCGCACTCCGGGACGGCCACGGAGTACTTCGCGGGACGGTCACACCGACCGGTGTCCCCGCCGGGCGCGGTGCGCCCGGCGGGGGTGGGGGCGGTGTTGCGCGGATCAGCGGATCAGCGGATCAGCCGAAGTCGACGTCGCTGCACAGGAAGTACGTCTGGTCCATGTGCGACGCCTGCCAGATCGTGTAGACGACGTGCCGGCCGCTCAGGCCCGAGGTGCTCACCGGGATCTCGTAGTTCTGGCTGGGCGCGTACCTGCCGGTGGTCGCGACCAGTTGGAGGTCGTCCCAGCCCATGGGCTGCGTGGCGGGGTCGAAGCCCTGCCGGGTGACGTAGACCTTGAAGTAGTCGGCGCCGTGGCTGGCCTGGTCGTACAGCTTGACGGTGAAGTTGTCGGTGACGTCCGTGGTCTGCCAGGCGCCCACGGTGTCCAGGGAGTTGTAGCGCCCGCCCTCGGTACGGCCGCCGCTGCACAGCTGGCCGTCGGGCACGACCGCCTCGAAGTTGCCCGCGGAGCCGTTGCGGTACAGGCCGTTCCAGTTCCACATGGCGTTGGGGTTGTCCTGCCAGGCCTGCCAGCACATGGGGTCTTCCTGCGCCATGGCGGGGTTCTGGAAGTCGTCGCCCCAGCGCTGCCAGCAGCCGTAGTTCCGGGATGCGGGGTCGACGACCGAGCCGTGGGCGACGGCGGTGCCGCTCCAGGGGATCAGGGTGAGCAGTGCCGCGGTCACGGTGCCGAGGGCCACGGTCGACGCACGCCGGATCCTTTTGGTGCGATCATGACAAGTCACGACGTCCTTCTTTCGCGTGGGGGGACAGCGATGGAGGGTCGAACACCGGAAGCACCAGTGGGAGCGCTCCCAAAGCCTTCGGAGAACAGGCTGCGCCCGGACAAACGGAATGGCAATAGTTGAAATGCGCCAGTTCCCGCCCGACGATGGCGCGTTCGATGCGGTCGTGACGAGGGGCGGACGGGGCCTGGCCCTGTCCGCCCCTCGTCACGACGGCGTCATGCCGGTGCCGGTGTCACAGTGAACGCCGCCTGGAGCGGATCAGCAGCACACAGCCACCGGCGAAGAGGACGCCGCCGGCGGCCGCGGGCCACAGCCCCAGGCCGGAACCCGTCTCCGCGAGGCCGCCCTGCGTCGTCTGCGGTTCGGTCGCCGACCCGGCCGCGGCGTCGTCAGCGCCGCCCGTGCCCTGCGTCGCCGCTGGTGCGGGCGCGGCGCCGCTCGCGTCGTCCGGTGCGTCGTCGGCTGTGTCGCCGGCGGGTGTCGTGGCGGCCCTGGGCTCGGCGCGCGGGGAGGCGTCGTCGTCCCTTTCCTGGGCCGGGGGCACGGGCGCCTCCCCGTCGTTCTGCCCGGCGTCGTTCCCTGCGCCCTTCCCCTCGTCCACTCCGTCGCCCCGGCCGTCCTGCCCGGGGTCCACGGGTGCCGAGGCCGTGGCGGTCTGCTCGGCCGGGGGCTCGGAGGCGTCAGGGTTCTCGGTCGGCTGGTCCTGCGGGTTCTCCGTGGGGTTCTCGGTCGGCTGGTCCTGCGGGTTCTCCGTGGGGTCCTTCGTGGGGTTCTCGGTCGGCTGCTCCTGCGGGTCCTCGCCCTGGCCGGGCTCCGATCCCGGGGGCGTGTCCGGACCGCACTCGCGGCCGCTGTTGATGCAGTCGGCCATCTCCCGCATCAGGTCCTCGTCGAACACGTTGATGAAGTCGCTGTGGTCCGTGACCGGCTTGTGCAGCTGCTCGGGGAAGGAGTCCACGGCGAACAGCGGCACGGTCCTGCCGCCGTCCTGGAGGCTGGGCGCGTCCACGTCGTACACGACGCGCTGGACCAGCCGCGGGATGGCCCGGAATCCCTCGGGGCAGCTGCCGTCGGCGGCGGCGAAGGCCACGTGGGTGCGGTGGTTGGCGCTGTCGATGTTGCGGCCGTCCCAGCAACTCTGGAAGGTGAAGGTGCGCACCACGTCACTGCCGGACGGACAGAGCGGGTACTTGTCCTTCAGCTGCCGGTCCTCGAAACCGGTGCAGCTCCAGGAGGCGTTCGCGTTGGTGTTGCCGTTGACGAACGCCTTCGCGTCACCGGTGATGATGCGCAGCAGCCGCGGCATCTCCGTGACCTCGCCGCGCTCGTTGCCCACGAACGTCAGTGTGACCTCGGCGGGCGTGACGATCTCGCCGGCGTTGCCCTCGATGCCGCCGCCGGGTGACTCGGCGTCCTGTTCGACGGTGCCGTTCTGGAGCCTGAGCACGGGCCAGTAGTACGAGGACTTGTCGCCCTGGTCGGCGCAGCTGGTGCCGGCGGCGGCCAGGTCCTCGTCGCTGGAGAAGGCGTCGTTGGCCTGGTTGCCGACGTAGTCGTGGAAGTGGTGGGCCCCGTTGCTGACGCCGGGGGCGGCGATCAGGTTGTCCGAGTTGAACAGTCCCTCGGCGTTGACGCCGCAGCTGGTGGCGAAGGAGCCGGTCGAGGCGTTCTTCTGCCGGGGTGCCTGCACGACGTTCGGCTCTACGGAGTTGATGTCGACGTAGTCCGCGGCCACGGGGCCGTTGCCCGCCTGTCCGCCGTTGCCGGGCTGCTGCCCGTCACCGGCCTGTCCGTCGTCGCCGCCTTCGCCGTCGTTTCCGCCGTTCCCGTCGTTTCCGGGGACCTCGCCCTTGCCGTTCTGCTGCTGCTGGTCGGGGCTGCCGCCAGGTGCGTCCGTCGCGGCGACCTCGGTGCGGCGCAGTGTGCACTCCGCCAGGGTGTCCAGGCCCTCGGGGCGATCGCCGGCCTTGCCGATGGCGGCGGCGATGCGCTCGATCGTCCCGGCCCGGTCCTTCTTCAACGGGTCGAGGATGGCGCCCTCGTCGAGCTTGCCGTCGTCCGCGGTGCGGGCGGCTTCCTGGAGTTGCCGGTAGGCAGCGGCGATCTGTTCGTCGAGCCGGGCGAGTTCCGTGTCGACGTCCGGCCTCGCCTGCTCCGGCACCGTCGTCAGCCGCTCGCTCAGATCGGGGCAGTCGACGGTGGCCGCCACACCGGAGCTGCCCAGGGGAACAGCGGTGTCACCGGCTTCGGTCGCGGAGGCGAACACGTTCACGGCCACCAGGCCGCCGCCTCCCAGTATCAGCGCGAATGCTCCGAAGGTCGCGCGGCGCGCCCCGGTCGGGCGTCTGCGCCTGTTGTGTCCCAAGGCGTGCTCCTGTGTCGTGGCGGACTCGGACGTGAAATGCCCCCGGCTCCATACGGAGTCGGGGGCCGGAGCGTTCAAACGCCTCGCGGATTCTCAGGAATCCCTCACCTCACGGGCGCAGGATCAGCCGCAGGAGCTGCGGCAACGCCACCCGCATGTCGGAGCCGTAGTGGCCGAGGACGCGCTGTTGGAGGTAGCTGAAGCGGGTCCCGTCGGTGACCGTGAGCGGCTTGTCGGTCAGGCCCACCAGGACCAGCCGTCCCTTGGGCGCGAGCACGGAGACCGCCTGCTCCCGCACGGGCGGCACGCCCGCGAAGTCGAAGGCGGCGGCCAGGCCCGCCCTGCCGGTCACCGCTCGGACGGCCTTGCGCAGGTCCGGGTCGGCGGAGTCCAGGGCGAGGTCGGCGCCGGCGGCCAGGGCGCGTTCGCGGGCGACGGGGCTGGGGTCGACGGCCACGACCGGGCAGGCGCCGATGGCCCGCAGCAGCTGCACGGCGTGCACACCGAGCCCACCGACGCCCCACACGCCGACCGCCTCGGCGGGGCGGACGGCGCCGGACTCGGTGATCGCGCCCCACGGCGTGGACACGGCGTCGGGGATGATCGCGCCCTGGTCGAAGGGGATGGCGTCGGGCAGCGGGGTCAGGGCACCGGCGGCGGACAGGGCGTACTCGGCCCAGCCGCCGTCGTAGTCGACGCCGCGGGTGTAGGTGACGCCGTCGCGCACCTCGCCCGCGTGGAGCACGACCCGCTGCCCGGGCGACCACGCGGTGACGCCCGCGCCGACCTCCGCGACGGTGCCGGAGACCTCGTGGCCGAGGGTGACCGTGCCGCCCTGGAGCAGCAGCGGTGCATCCCGGGCTGCTGATCGAGGCCGCCGGTGGCCCGCTGTTCGTCCGGGTGCTGCTCAGCGGGGCGCCGCTGGACGACGCGCTCGTGCGGCGGCTGGTCGACCTGGCCCTGGGCGGGGCCCGGCCCCGCGCCCGGTGAGTGGATCCTGCCGCGCGAACAGTTGCTGTCACCGCCGAGGGGACGGGCGCAAGGGCTTGGAGGGCTGAGAGGGCCAGGGATCGGCTCGGGGCGCACCGGAAGCTCTGTTAGGGGCCGGGGTTCGGGGAACCCGGGGCCCGCCGTATCCACCCGCGCGCCAGCGCCCACGCCGAGGGAGTTACCGGATGTCACTGACCAAAGGCCTCGTCGCCGGAGCGGCCGGCACCGTCGCGCTGAACCTCACCACGTACGGCGACATGCTGCTGCGCGGCCGGGGGTCCAGCGACATGCCGGCCCAGGTCGCGGACCGGTTCGTCAACCGGGCCGGCGTCGATCTGGGCGACGAGGAGACCACGGCCAACCGTGAGCAGGCGGCCGGAGCCCTCCTTGGCTACGTCACCGGCCTCGGGGTCGGGGCGGCCTACGGGCTGCTGCGGAGCGGGCGCGGCGCGCTGCCCGACTGGGTGGCCGGTCCACTGCTCGGCGCGGCCGCCATGGCGGGCAGCGATCTGCCGGCCACGGTGCTCGGGGTGACCGACCCGGCCTCGTGGGACCGGACGTCATGGGTGTCGGACATCGTGCCGCATCTGGTGTACGGCTTCACCACGGCATCGGTCTACCAGGCACTGCGCTGAACGGAGGCATCATGGCCGGCAGCAGGCCGCTCGCCCTGGTCACCGGGGCGTCCAGCGGAATCGGGTACGAACTCGCCGCACTGTTCGCGGAACACGGCTACGACCTGGTGGTCAACGCCGAGGACGACCGGCTGGAGCACGCCGCCCAGCGGCTGCGGGAGACCGGCGCCGAGGTACGGGCCGTGCGCGCGGATCTCCGTACCGCCGAGGGCGTGGACCGGCTGGTCGCCGCTCTGACCGGGCTCACCGTGGACGTCGCGGCGCTCAACGCCGGTGTGGGGCAGGGCGGCGCCTTCGTCGACACCGACCCGGGCGACGACCAGTCCGTCATCGACCTCAACGTGACGTCGACCGTGCGGCTCGCCAAGCCGCTGCTGCGGGACATGGTGGCGCGCGGGGTGGGCCGGCTGATGTTCACGTCGTCGGTGGCCGCGACGATGCCGGGGTCCTTCCAGTCGGTGTACAACGCCTCGAAGTCGTTCGTGCAGTCCTTCGCCCAGGCGTTGCAGGAGGAGGTCGAGGACACCGGGGTCACGGTCACCTCCTTCATGCCGGGTCCGACGGAGACCGACTTCTTCCGGCGGGCCGGGATGCAGGACACCAAGGTCGGCACCATGGACAAGGACGACCCCGCGCAGGTCGCCCGGCAGGCGTACGACGCCGTCATGAAGGGCCGCGGGAAGCTGGTCACCGGCTCGGCGAGGACCAAGGCGCAGGGCGTGGCCGACAAGGTCCTGCCGGACCGGGTCAAGGCCGCCGTGCACCGCCGGATGGCGGAGCCGGGGACGGCGCCGGACGACGACGGCCGGTAGGACGGGTGAGGGCCGACAGGACCGCGGGCAGCCGGTAGGACGGGTGGGGCCGACAGGACCGCGGGCGACCGGTAGGACGGGTGGGGCCGACAGGACCGCGGGCGACCGGTAGGACGGGGTGGGGCCGACAGGAGCGCGGGCGGCCGGTAGAACTGCGGGCGCGTGGCCGGTCGCTCGGCGGGCCCCTTGTCGGTGGCTCGCTCCCGGTGGAACGATGCTCACGGCACCGGCTCACCCACGGGCTCGCCCAGCGAAGGGACCGTCGTGACCGACGAGCAGCAACGGCCGCAGGCCGCCGCCGCGTTCGACGCACTGGGCGCCGAGTACGAGAAGGCGTTCGCCGGCTCGACGACGCACCGGCGCTCGCTGGAGTGGCTGCTCGGGCGGCTCGCGCCGGGCAGCAAGGTGCTGGACGTGGGCAGCGGTACGGGCCGGCCCACCGCCGAGGCCCTCGCGGGCGCCGGGCACGACGTGCTGGGTGTCGACGTCTCCCCCGTGATGGTGGACCTGGCGACGCGGCAGGTGCCGGCCGCGACCTTCCAGTGCGCCGACGTCCGTGACGTACCGCTCGCGGACGGCTCGTTCGACGCGGTCTGCGTGTACTTCTCGCTGCTCCAGCTGGACCGGCGGGAGCAGGCGGACCTGGTCCGGCTCCTGGTGCGGGCGCTGAGGCCGGCGGGGTACATGGTCCTGGCCACCGTGCCGTTGGACGTGGAGGGCGTCGACGCCGTCTTCATGGGTCAGCCGGTGCGCGTGTCCAGTTTCACCGCGCAGGGCCTCACCACCGTGGCCGAGGAGGCCGGCCTGGAGGTGCTGGCGCAGGAGGCGTCCCTGTTCACCCCGGCCCACCCGGAGGCGCGGCCGGAGCCGCACCTGTTCCTGCACTGCCGGCGCCGGGGCGCCACCTCACCCCGGATGGGGTAACTGCGCACGCGCCGCCCCGGGTCCGCGGCCAGAGTGGGCAGCATGACAGAACCTGGCGAGCGGCGGCGCGGCACGACTTCCACGAGGACGCGTGAGCGTGCCGTGCGGGGCGCTCGGGACGCCGCCCAGCGCGCCGCGGACGCCCTGTCCGAGCTGATCCGGCACCACCTGGAGGGGGTCTCCGCGGTGTGCCGGAGCGAGGACGACGGCTGGATCGTCAACGTGGACGTGCTGGAGGTGGCCCGTATCCCCGACACCACCAGCCTGCTCGCCACCTACGAGGTCGAGCTGGATTCGGCGGGCGACCTGCTCCAGTACCGCAGGGTCGCCCGTTACCGGCGCGGTGCCCAGGACCAGTGACCGGGCCCTGCGGCCCGCACCCGGAAGGACCACCGCATGATCACCTACGACGACGAGGTCGTCTGCGCGCCCCGCGCCGGGACCCTCTACGACGTCCTCGAACTCATCCTCGACCGCGGCATGGTGATCGACGTCTTCGTGCGCGTCTCGCTGGTCGGCATCGAGATCCTCAAGGTGGACGCCCGCATCGTGGTCGCGAGCGTGGACACGTACCTGCGGTTCGCCGAGGCGTGCAACCGCCTGGACCTGGAGCACGACGTGCGCTCCAAGACCGTTCCCGAGCTGTTCGGCGGGCCGGTCGCCAAGACCATGGGCAGGGCGGGCGCCAAGCGGACGGCGCGCTCACTGACCGACAAGGTGCGGGGCATCCTCACGCCCGAGGAGGAGGAGACGGCGGCGGAAGAGGAGAAGGCCAGCCCCCGCGAGCACACCCGCGAGCGCGCGACACGCGGCCGGAGCCCCGAACGGCCCCGTAGCCGGCCGGCCGCACGCCCCCGCGACGAGGACGACCGCCCGCGCAGCCGCCCCCGCCGGCGCACGGAGACGGAGGACGAATGAGCGCGCCCGCCACAGCCGCAGGCACCACAGTCGCAGGCACCACCGCCTCCGCCCCGGAGGCCCTGTACGTCTACGGCATCGCCCCCGCCGGGATCCGTACTCCCCGCTTCCCCGGGGTCGACGGTGCCCCCGTACGGCTGCTGACCGAGTCCGGCCTGTGCGCGGCGGTGTCGGCCGCACCCGCACGGATCCGGCCCCGACGCCGTGACCTGCTGGCCCACCAGGCCGTACTGGACGAACTGGCGGAACAGGGACCGCTGCTGCCCATGCGGTTCGCGGTACTCAGTCCCCGGCCGGATGCCCTGCTCTCCCAACTGCGTGCCGACGCGGCCCACTTGTCACGGCAGCTCGACGAAGTCCGTGGGTGCGTCGAACTCAACGTCAAGGGAACGGTCGTGCCCGGCCACTTCGCCGATCTGGTGCGCCGGGACGAGACCCTGCGGGACCTGGCCCTGCGGACGCGGCGCCGTCCGGACTACGAGGCCAACATCCGGCTGGGTGAGGCGATCGCCCGCGGGGTCCGCCGCGAGGCGCGGCGCGCGGCCCGGGAGGTCCTCGACCACCTGACCCCGCTCGCCGTTCGCACGGTGCAGGGTGCGACCGACGACGAACAGGTGCTGAGCGCGTCGTTCCTGCTGCGCTCCACCGACGAGCGGCGGTTCCGGCAGGCGGTCGACGTACGGGCACGTGACTGCGGGGACCGGCTGGCACTCAGCGTCACCGGGCCCCTGCCGTGCTACAGCTTCGTCGACCCCCGTCCCGCGCCGGCCGGGCGGTGACGCGGTGGGCATCGTGAGCGGTCTCCTGCTGCTGCCCCTGGCCCCGGTGCGCGGCACGGCGTGGATCGCCGACCACCTGCTCCAGGAGGCCCGGCGCCAGACCCACGACCCGCGCGCCGTCCAAGCGCGTCTGGCCGCACTCAACCGGGCCCTGGACGAGGGCGCCATCGACGAGGCGGCCTTCGAACGGGAGGAGGAACGCCTGCTCACCCTCCTCGAACGGCCGTACCGGCCCACCGGCCGCACCACAACCATGGATCGAGCGCAGAGAAGGCACGTATGAGCGACAGCAAGGCGACCATGGCGGCGGCCGTGGCGGGCGGGTATCTCCTGGGCCGCACGAAGAAGGCGAAACTCGCCTTCGTGGTGGGCTCGTACCTCATGGGCCGGCGCATCGGCCTGTCCCCCGGCCAGGTGCTGTCCCAGGGCCTGGCCGGTCTCCAGCGGACACCGCAGCTCCAGGAGCTGACGGACCAGGTGCGCGGCGAGTTGCTGACCGCCGGGCGCACCGCCGTCACCGCCGCGGCGAACCGCAGGCTCACCGGCCTGGCGGACACCCTTCGCGACCGTACCGACGCGCTCACCGGCGCGGGCCGACGGGACGACGGCGGCTACGAGGACGACGACGGGGACCACGACGGCCCGGACGAGGACGCCTACTTCGACGAGGAGGACCGGGAGGAGGCGCGGCGGCCCGCGCCGGCGCCGCCCCGGAAGACGGCCAAGAAGGCTCCCCCGCGCAAGGCGGCACCTCCCCCGAGGGCTGCGAAGAAGACAGCCAAGAAGACCGTGCCGGCGAAGAAGACCATGGGCTCGGGCCGGCCCGGAGGTGAGCGCGGATGACCCCCGACCGGCAGGGCAACGACGGACCCTCACCCTTCGGCGATCTCAAGGACGCTCTCGGCGGCTACCTCTCCGCCACGGGGCACAGCCTCGTCGGCAAGGCGGGGGAACGGATCGGGGGCCTGACGGGCCGCCTGACCGAATCCGCCGAGGGCGGCGGCTCAGGCGGTGGGGGTGGTTCCGGCGGTCGGGGCGGCTCCGGGAGCGGCGGCGGCAGTGTCAAGGCGACGCACATCATGGAGACCGTCGACATCGGCGTCCCCCTGCGCACCGTCTACGACCACTGGACGCAGCTCCAGGACTTCAGTGGCTTCACCAAGGGCGTTCGCAGCGTCAGCACCAACGACGAGGTGACGTCCGACTGGAACGTCAAGGTCGGTCCTTCGAGTCGCAGTTGGAAGGCGACCGTCCAGGAGCAGGTTCCCGACGAGCGGATCGTCTGGACCTCCGAGGGCGCCAAGGGCAGTACCCGCGGGGCGGTCACGTTCCACGAACTGGCGCCCCGGCTCACCCGGGTCGTCTTGGTCGTCGAGTACTACCCGGCGGGCTTCTTCGAGAAGACCGGCAACCTCTGGCGCGCCCAGGGGCGGCGGCTGCGGCTTGATCTGAAGCACTTCGCGCGCCACGTCACCCTGCTGGGCGACGAGGAGGTGGAGGGCTGGCGCGGCGAGATCCGCGACGGCGAGGTCGTGCGCAGCCACGAGGAAGCACTGGAGGAGGAGAACGCCTCCGACGACGACGCCGAGTACGAGGACGCAGATGAGGACGACGACGCCGAGTACGAAGACGGCGAGGAAGGCTCCGAGTACGACGAGGACGAGGACGAGGAAGGTGAGTACGACGACGAGGACGAGGCGTATGAGGACGACGAACGTGCCCGCCCGCATCGCTGACGCGGCCGGGAGTGTGCGGTGACAGACGTCGACCACCGGTTCGCGAGCCCGGAGACACAGCCGTACGCGCCTGTCACCGGCAACCTCGCCGACCTGCTCGAACGGGTCCTCGACAAGGGCATCGTCATCGCCGGCGACATCAAGATCGACCTGCTCGACATCGAACTGCTCACCATCCGCCTGCGCCTGTTCATCGCCTCGGTGGACACCGCGAAGAAGGCGGGCATCGACTGGTGGGAGACCGACCCGGCGCTTTCGTCCAGGGCCGCGCGGGACGCGCTCACCGAGGAGAACGAGCGGTTGCGGGCCCGGCTGGACGCCCTGGTGGGGGCCGCCGAGGAGACGCAGGGAGCCGCCCGGTGAACGCTCCCCCTGCCGGACCGGCGGCCCCCGTCCTCGTCTGCGCGTTCGCCGTCACCCGCACTCCGCCGGACCTCGCCACGTCGGCCGCGGCGACCGGCCACGAGGAGGGCGGTCCGCTGCGCGTGCTGCGCGCGGGCGGCCTGTGCCTGGTCGTCCAGGACGTCCCCGCGGCGCTGTTCGACGAGGAGGCGCTGGCCGAGCGGCTCAACCGGCCCGACGACCTGGAACGCTGCGCCCGTGCCCATCACCGGGGCGTCGAGGCCGCGGCCCGGCGGGGCCCGGTCGTTCCGCTGCCGATGGCGACCCTGTACCGCGGCGACCGGAGCGCGGAGCAGGCCGTCACCGCCCGGGAAGCGGTACTGGGCGCGCTGCTCGACCGTCTCCGGGGCCGTACGGAATGGGCGGTGAAGGTACACGCCACAGGCGGCGCGGCGAACGCCACCGCTTCCGACACCCCTGCCGACTCCGGTACCGGCGCGGGCGCGCGTGGGCGTGCCTACCTCAGCCGGGCCAGCGCACGGCGACGCGACCGGCAGGACGCGCACGGGAGGGCCCTGGCCGAGGCGGACGCCGTCGACGCGGAGCTGCGGCGGTACGCCGTCGACGCGACGCGGCACCGCCCGCAGAGCGAGCGGCTGACGGGCCGGCGCGCCCCGCAACTGATCAATGCCGCCTACCTGGTGGAGGACGCGGAGAGCGCCGCCTTCAAGCACGCCCTGGCCCGGCTCACCGCCGACGGCCGGCACACGGCCGTCGAGGTCAGCGCCTCGGGCCCGTGGATCCCGTACTCCTTCGCCCGCTGGGACGAAGCCCCGGCGGACGCCATGGCCTTGGACGTCACGGAACCGAACC
The DNA here is from genome assembly GCF_031597775.1 of Streptomyces sp. BB1-1-1. Classification (NCBI taxonomy): domain Bacteria; kingdom Bacillati; phylum Actinomycetota; class Actinomycetes; order Kitasatosporales; family Streptomycetaceae; genus Streptomyces; species Streptomyces sp. BB1-1-1. The sequence goes on from NZ_CP134203.1 coordinate 631,370, forward strand.
GCGCGGAACAGCGCCCCATGAAACAGGAGGCCCGCTCATGACCTCCCCGGCCACCCGTACGCCGGGCCCGGCCCCCGTGCCCTGGGGCGGACCGGAGCCGTACGCACCGGTCGGGGTGCCCCTGGTCGACCTCCTCGACCGGGTGCTGGCGACCGGTGTCGTCGTCAGCGGCGACCTGGTCCTGGCGATCGCGGACGTGCCGCTGGTGCGGATCTCCCTGCACGCCCTGCTGTCGTCGGTGAACGAGCGGGTGCCCGCCCCCTGGCCGGACAGCGGGCCGCTGTGACCGCGCCCCGGGCGCACGCCCTCGACCTGGACCCCGAGCGGGTCACGAACGACCTGGCCGCCCTGGTCCTCACCGTCGTGGAGTTGCTGCGCCAGCTCATGGAACGCCAGGCCGTGCGCCGCTTCGACGAGGGCACGCTGAGCACGGAGCAGGAGGACCGGCTCGGCACGGCGCTCATGCTGCTCGACGAGCGCATGGACGACCTGTGCGCGCAGCACGGCCTGAGCCGCTCCGACCTGAACCTCGATCTGGGCCCCCTGGGACCGCTCCTCGCGGACCCGGAACCGTAGAGGCCACCCGCGGGCGGGAAGGCGGAGCGCACACCCGGGACGAGCGATCGCTATGATGACGGCGAATCGCTCAAACGAACATTCTCGGGTGGGGAGGCCTGATGCGGGAGCCGGTCGATCTCAGGCGCCAGCGGATTCTGGCGGCGGTCCAGGCGCGCGGTACCGCGCGGGTGCGCGATCTCGCCGACGAGCTGCAGGTCTCCGTGGTGACGGTGCGCCGTGACGTGGAGGAGCTGACGCGGGAGGGCAGGCTGAGTCGCGGCCACGGCGTCGTCCGGTCCGCCCTGGCCGCCGAGGAGGCACCCTCCGGCGCGGCCGAGTCGGCTGCGGCGGCCGGGGACCGGGTGGCCGTGGTCGTCCCGGTGCGGCACTCGTACCTCACCGAGGCGCTGCACGGCGCCCGCACCGTCCTGGAGGACGCCGGGGTGCGCATGGCCCTGCACCTCGCGCCGCAGGCGTCCGGCGCCGAACGCCCGCTGGTGGAGCGGGCGCTGGCGGACGGGGCGCACGGGCTGCTGATCGCCCCCCGCTGGCGCGGCCGGGCCGAGGAGGAGGCCGACCACGAGTGGCTCGCCGCGCTCGGCGTGCCGACGGTGCTGATGGAGCGCCGCCCGTGGCGCGGCAGCGCGCTGCACGCGCTGGACTCGGTGTGCTCGGACCACTGGTACGGCGCGCATCTGGCCGTGGAGCACCTGGTGGGGCTCGGTCACCGGCGCATCGTGTTCGCCACGCGCCACGACAGTCCCACCGCGCGCTCGCTGCGTGCCGCCTTCGCCGAGATAGCCGAGGCGCATCCGCTGGTGGAGCAGTGGGCGTGGACGCTCGTCGCGCCGGAGGCCGGGGCCGACGGGCCGTACGCGGCGGACGAGACGGCCGAGTTGCCGGCGCTGATGCGCAAGGTGGGCGCGACGGCCATGGTGCTGCACGGCGACGTGGACGCGCTGATGATCGTCCAGCGGCTGGCGGAGGAAGCGGTACGGGTGCCGGAGGACTGCTCGGTCGTGGCGTACGACGATGTCGTGGCCGGGCTGGGCTCGCCGCCGCTGACGGCCGTGTCGCCGCCGAAGACCGAGGTCGGGCGCACGGCCGCGGAGCTGCTGCTCCAGCGGCTGTCCGAGGCGCCCGGCAGCCGGCCGGGCCGGCGGGTGGAGTTGCTGCCGCGGCTGATGGTGCGCGGATCGACGGACCGCCCGACCGAGTGCCCTACCGACCGCTCGACCGACCGCTCGACCATGTGAGCGTTTGATCGCTTTATTTTCTTCTGATCGATCTATTGACCGTTTGAGGCGGAGCGTTCAGGATTCCCGTGTCCCGAACAGTCGTGTCCGCACCCACGCGGACCCGCAGGAGCCGCGGGAGGCGCCATGCCCGGACGACCCAGCCGTCGGTCCGTGCTCGCCGCGATGGCCGCCGTACCCCTGACAGGAGCCGTGAGCGCCTGCAGCGGGGGGAACGGCGCCTCGTCGGCCCGCACGAGCACCACCACGCGCGTCACCTTCTGGTCCGCCCTGCGCGGCAGCCAGGAGGTGGTCGACGCCTTCAACCGCACCCACCGGAACATCCGGGTGGACTTCCAGCAGATCCCCTCCGGCGGGCAGGGCGGCTACGCCAAGCTCAGCAACGCCGCCCGGGCGGGCAACGCGCCCGACGTCGCCACCATCGAGTATCCGCAGGTGCCGGGGTACGCCATCGACGGCGTCGCCCGTGACATCACCGACCTCGTCAGCGACGGGCTGCGCCGGAAGCTGCTGCCGCAGGCGCTCGGGCTGACCACCTTCGAGGACCGGGTGTTCGCCGTACCGCTGGACGTCGAGCCCATGGTGATGCACTACCGCGCCGACCTGTTCGACCAGTACGGGCTGAGTGTCGCGCGCACCTGGGACGAGTTCGCCGAGCAGGCCGCGACCGTGCGCCGCGAGGCGCCCGACCGGCGGCTGGTGCTGTTCCCCACCGACGGGATGACCCAGTTCGCCTGCTACGCCTGGCAGGCGGGCGCCCAGTGGTTCGACACCTCGCGCGGCGCCTGGAACGTGTCCCTCGCCGACGCTCCCTCCCGGCGGGTCGCGGACTACTGGCAAGGGCTCATCGACCGGGACGACGTCTTCGTGAACGCCGTCGAGAGCAGGCAGTCCGACGCGCAGATCGGCAACGGGCTGGTCCTCACCCGGCTCAGCGGCGCCTGGGACGCCGGCGCCCAGATGAACGCGCGGCCCGGACAGAAGGGCCAGTGGCGGATCGCGCCGCTGCCCCAGTGGGACACCGGCAGCCCGTCCGTCGGCACGCACGGCGGTTCGACCTTCGCGGTCACCAAGGACAGCCGCCACCCCGAGGCCGCGATGGAGTTCATCGAGTGGCAGGTGTCCCACCCCGACGCCCTGCGCGCCCGGCTCTCCAGCGGCACCAGCAGCCAGTACCCGGCCGCTCCCGGCCTGGTCTCCGTGGGTCGCGACGCCTTCGACCGGTCGTACTACGGCGGGCAGGACATCTACACCCTGTTCGAGCGGGAGGCCGAGAAGATCGGCGAGCAGTGGCTGTGGGGGCCGCGGATGAGCGCCACCCAGAAGGTCATGCAGGACTCCTTCGCCCGCGTCGGCGCCGGCCAGGGCTCCCTCGTCGAGTCGCTGCGCACCGCGCAGGAGGGCACCATGCCCGATCTCAAGGCCCTCGGCCTGTCCACCACCCAGCACAGCACCTGAGCCGACGAAAGGCAGGTGACACCCCATGACCACGACCACCCAGCCCCGGGTGCCGACCGGCGCGTCCCGCGCCACCGCCCCGGCGCCCTCCGCTTCCGGCCTGCGCGCCCGCAGAGCGGCCAAGCGGCGGCAACTGACCGCCGCCGGCGTCCTGATGACGCCGTTCTTCGCCCTGCTGGTCACCGTCTTCCTGATCCCCGTCGGCACGGCCGTCTACCTGAGCTTCTTCAGTGACGACCAGCCCGGTCTCGGCTTCGGCCCCGAGCGCCAGGTCTTCGTCGGACTGCGCTCCTACGCGGCCGTGCTCACCGACCCGACCTTCCTCGGCGGGCTCGGCACGGTCGCGCTCTACTGCCTGATCTACATCCCGCTGATGGTCGTGGGCGCGCTCGCCCTCGCCCTGCTGCTGGACTCCGGCGTGGTCCGGCTGCGCGCCTTCGCCCAGCTCGCGCTGTTCCTGCCGCACGCGGTGCCCGGCATCATCGCCGCGCTGATCTGGCTGTACCTGTACACGCCCGGCATCAGCCCGGTCATCGAACTCTTCGCCCAGGGCGACATCACGATCGACTTCCTCGGCGTGCACACGGTCATCCCGTCCATCGTGAACATCGCCCTGTGGAGCAACCTCGGCTACAACATGGTGGTCTTCTACGCCGCCCTGCAGGCCGTGCCCCGCGAGGTGATCGAGGCGTCCGTGGTCGACGGTGCCGGGCCGGTGCGCACGGCGCTCCAGGTGAAGACGCCCCTGGTGCGTGCCTCGATCGTCATGGTCGCCATCTTCACCCTGATCTGGGCGCTCCAGCTGTTCACGGAGCCGATGCTGCTCAACCAGTCCTCCCCCATGGTCAGCTCCCGTTTCTCGCCGAGCATGTACATCTACGACGCGGCCTTCACCCGCAACAACTACAGCCTCGCGGCGGCCGCCTCGGTGGTCCTGCTGGTGTGCACCATCGCCCTGTCCTACGGCGTCACCCGCTTCACCAGCCGCGCCGACTCCGAGGAGGCCCGATGAGCGCCACCGACAGCTCCCTGCTCCGCCCGAGGCTGCTGGGCCGGGCGACGGTCAACGTGGTCGTCGCGATCTCCGTCCTCTACACGCTGCTGCCGGTGCTGTGGCTGGTGCTCGCCTCCACGAAGACCCGGGACGCGCTGTTCAGCAGCGACCTGCTCTCCCTGAGCGACTTCTCCTTCGGACAGAACCTCACGGACCTGTTCGCCATGGACGGCGGACTGTACGGCCGCTGGTACGTGAACAGCCTGCTGTACGCGGTGGTGGGCGCCGCCGTCGGCGCGCTGGTGAGCGTGGCCTGCGGCTACGCCTTCGACAAGTACCGCTTCCGGCACAAGGAGAAGCTGTTCGGCCTGGTGCTGGCGGCGGTCATGGTGCCGCAGACGGTCCTCGCGCTGCCGCTGTACCTGATGGCCTCCGAGGCCGGCCTGGTCAACACCTTCTGGGCGGTGTTCATCCCGGTGCTGTTCAACCCGTTCGGCGTCTACCTCGGCCGTATCTTCGCGCGGGGCTACGTGCCCGACGAGGTGCTGGAGGCGGCGCGCGTGGACGGGGCGGGCGAACTGACCACGTACGCCCGGGTGGCGCTCAGGATGCTCGGCCCCGGCCTGATCACCGTCTTCCTCTTCCAGCTGACCGCGATCTGGAACAACTTCTTCCTGCCCATGGTGATGCTGTCCGACCAAGACCTGTATCCCGTCAGTCTCGGCCTGTACCAGTGGAACAGCGCGGCGTCCGTCTCGCCGGAGTACTACCCCGTGGTGATCATGGGTTCGCTGCTCGCCGTACTGCCGCTCATCCTCGCCTTCGTCCTGCTCCAGCGCTTCTGGCGGAGCGGGCTGACCGCCGGAGCCGTCAAGTGACCCTGTACGCCCCCGACACCCCCGGCTGTGGGTCCCGGCCCCGTGCCGCCGTGGCCATGTCCCCGGACGCCGCCTCGGCCGTCCTCGACCCCCAGTCGCTCGGCGCGTTCCGCCGGGTCTGCGACCTGGCGCCGTTCCCGGTGCTTGACGACCTCACCGCACCGCGGGCCGAGTCCGTACTGGCGGACGTGGACCTGCTGATCACCGGTTGGGGCTGCCCCCGGCTGGACGCGGAAGTGCTGCGGTCGGCGCCGAGGCTGCGGGCGGTGGTGCACACGGCGGGCAGTGTCCGCGGGCATGTCACCGACGCGTGCTGGGAGCGGGGGATCGAGGTCTCCTCGGCCGCCGCGGCCAACGCGCTGCCGGTGGCCGAGTACACGCTCGGGATGATCCTGCTCACCGGCAAGCGGGTGCTGGAGCGGGCCCGCGACTTCCGGGTGTCCCGGACGCGCGGCAACTGGCTGCGCACCCCGCGCGGCGTCGGCAACTACCGCCGCACGGTGGGCATCCTGTCGGCCTCGCTGATCGGCCGCCGCGTCGTCGAGCTGCTGCGGCCGCACGACGTCGACGTCCTGCTGCACGACCCGTACGTCAGCGACGCGGACGCCGCCGAACTGGGCGTGGAACGCGTCGAGCTGCCGGAGCTGTTCGCGCGCTGCGACACCGTCAGCGTGCACACCCCGCTGCTGCCCACGACGCGCGGGCTGGTGAGCCGTGCCCTGATCGACGCCATGCCCGCGGACGCGGTGCTGATCAACACCTCCCGCGGGGCGGTCGTCGAGCAGGAGGCGCTCACCGACGCGGTCCGGGCGGGCCGGATCCGGGCGGTGCTGGACGTCACCGACCCCGAGGTGCTGCCACCGGACCATCCGCTGTGGGAGTGCGAGAACGCGCTGATCACCCCGCACCTCGCCGGCTCCGAGGGCAACGAGTGGCGCCGCCTGGCCGACCTCGCGCTCGCCGAGACGACCCGCTGGGCGTCCGGTGCCGGTTTCCTCCATCCCGTACGACGCGAAAGGCTGGCGTTCCTGGCATGAGCATCCCGTTCGAACTGCCCACCGAGGACCGTGCGCTGAGCCCGTACACCGGTTACACCCGGGACCACTGGGAAGCCGTCGCGGACGGGCTGCTGTGGGCCGCGTGGCGCTGGAGCACCCCTGGCTGCGCCCTGCTCGACCTGCCGGGGCGCCCCTCGCGCTCGGGCGTGCGCTCCGACGGGCTGGAGGGGTTCGCCCGGACGTTCCTCGCGGCGGCCTTCCGCGTCGCGGGCGCCGACGGCGCGGACCCGCACGGCTGGCTGGAGCGCTACGCGCGCGGCCTGGCCTCGGGCACCCTCACCCCCGGCCGCGACGACACCGAGTCCTGGCCGCTGATCCTCGACCACGACGTGCAGGGCCAGCCCATGGTCGAGTCGGCGTCGGTCGCGCTCGGGCTGCGGCTCACCGCGCCGTGGCTGTGGAAGAACCTCGACGCCGGGGTCCAGGACCGGGTGGAGGAGTGGCTGCGCGGGGCGCTGCGGCACGTGCCGGCGCCGAACAACTGGTACCTGTTCCCGTACACGGTCGCCGGGTTCCTGGAGTCGGTGGGACGCGGCGACGACGAGACGGCCGCGGCCCGGACGCGGGCGCTGGAGCTGATGGAGGGCTGGTACCGGGGCGGGGGCTGGTACGCCGACGGCGACGGACGCGCCTTCGACCACTACAACGGCTGGGCGCTGCACCTCTACCCGGTGCTGGACGCCCACCTCGGCGGCGACACCGGTCAGGCCGCCCGGTACGGGGAACGGCTGCGCGCGCACCTCGAAGGCTTCGCGCTGATGTTCGGCGCGGACGGGGCTCCGCTGCACTACGGCCGTTCGCTGTCGTACCGGTTCGCCGCCGGTGCCGCCGTGGGTCTGGGCGCGGTCACCGGGCACACGCCGCTGACGCCGGGCACCTCGCGGCGGCTGGCGAGCGGCAGTCTGCGCTACTTCATGGAACGCGGCGCGCTGACCGACGACGGGCTGCTGAGCCTGGGGTGGCACGGCCCGCACGAGGCCACCCTCCAGTCGTACTCCGGTCCCGCCTCCCCCTACTGGGCGTCGAAGGCGTTCGTGTCCCTCCTCGCCCCCGCCGGTCACCCGCTGTGGACGGCCGCGGAGGAGGCCGCGCCGGTGGAGGAGGCCGACCGGGTGCTGGCCCTGCCCGCGCCCGGGCTGCTGGTGCAGGCGACGCGCGGCGACGGGATCGTACGGCTGCACAACCACGGCAGCGACCATGTCCGGCCGCACGAGGGCGAGTCGGCCGCCGAGGACGACCCGCACTACGGGCGGCAGGCCTACTCCACCCGTACCGGCCCCACGGCGTCCGGGAACGTCGCCGACAACCACCTGTCGGTGGAGGTGAACGGCCGGCGCAGCGTCCGGCGTCGGATCCACCCGCTCGGCGCGGGACACGGCGACGGCTGGGGCTGGGCGGCGTCCTGGCACCGGCCCGCCTTCGCCGGCGGGCCCCCGATGGTGCCGGGGCTGCGGGTGGAGAGCGTGACCGTGGCACGGGGGCCGTACGAGCTGCGGGTGCACCGGGTGGTCGGGGCGCCGGCCAAGGCCCGCCTCACGCACACCGGGTGGGCCACCGGCCCGGAGGAGCCGCTGGTCTCGGCGCTGCACGGCCTGCACGGCTGGCAACCCGAGCCGGAGACCGTCCGCGCCCCGCAGGGCACGGCCTACGTTCCGTGGGCCGAGCTGCCCCGGCTGTCCGGCGACGCGGGCGGCACCTCCGTGCACGTCTGCCTGGCCGCGCTCACCGGGGAGCCCGGTCCCGGTCCGCTCGCGGAGGCGGTCACGGAGGTCGTGGCCGGTGACACCGGCGTCGAGGTGGTCTGGGCGGACGGCGGCGGGCGCACCCGGGTCTCGTTCGAACCGGTGGGGGTGACGCACGAGGTGAGCTAGAGCCTCCCGGCTCCCCGAGGGCCCCGACCGGAACTCCGCCGGTCGGGGCCCTTCCCCGTGCGTCCTCCCCCGTGCGCGCGCCTCCGGTGGCGCGGCGTCCCCGGCCCGGTGACGCTGGTACGGCACCGGTGGAAAGAGGGAGTGCCCCATGCGCAAGTCGTCGTGGGCCGCGGTCGCGGCCCTGGCCCTGTCGGTACTGTCCGCCGCTCCGGCGGAGGCCGCCGTGTCCCGCGCCGTGCACCTTCCGGTCGACGTGACGGCGACCGAGTGCATCCAGGGCGGCGGAGTGATCATCATCTCGGTGGACGGGTCGGGGACGGGCTCCTTCACGAAGCGCTGTCAGGGCGGCACCCACGACGGGGAGACCGTCACCTGAGACGGCGGCCTCCGTTCCACGCGCCCATGCCTTGAGTCCCGCTCGCTGGGTACGCGGTCACGGCCCACCACGGCAGTCGGTACTCGAACACGACCGGCCGCGTGCAGCGGCCCGCCCAGAACGGAGAAGAGGCTGATGAGCGAGGCCAACCCCCTCAAGCGGGTAGCCCACAAGGTCACCGAGAGCCTGCAGGGCGACGGTGGCGGACCGGCGGAGGGGATTCCCGGCAAACCCGGTCCCGAGTCGCCCTCCGTCGCCGAGCCCACCGAGCCCCGGGAACCGCTGCCCCCTAAGCCGGACCAGAGCGGTCCGGACACCGTGTCGCCGACCGGTCAGCCCACCGGCGCCGACCAGGCCCGGGTGGCGCAGTCCGGCAGCTACCTGACGAACGCTCAGGGCACGCGGCTGTACGACACGGACCACTCGCTGAAGGCCGGGCCGCGCGGGCCCGTGCTGCTGCAGGACCATCACCTGCGCGAGAAGGTCATGCACTTCGACCACGAGCGCATCCCGGAGCGCGTGGTGCACGCCCGGGGCGCGGGCGCGCACGGGGTCTTCCAGAGCTACGGCACGGCGGCCTCCGTGACCAAGGCGGGGTTCCTCGCCGCGGACGTGGAGACGCCGGTGTTCACGCGGTTCTCCACGGTGGTCGGCTCACGGGGGTCGTCGGACACGGTGCGGGACACCCGCGGTTTCGCGACGAAGTTCTACACCAGTGAGGGCGTCTTCGACCTGGTCGGCAACAACATCCCGGTCTTCTTCATCCAGGACGCCATCAAGTTCCCGGACGTCGTGCACGCCGCGAAGCCGCACCCCGACCGGGAGATCCCGCAGGCGCAGAGCGCGCACGACACCTTCTGGGACTTCGTGTCGCTGCACACCGAGGCGACCCACCACACCATCTTCTTCATGGGCGACCGCGGCATCCCGCGCTCCTACCGGATGATGGAGGGCTTCGGCGTCCACACCTTCCGGCTGGTGAACGCCGCGGGCGAGACCACGCTGGTCAAATTCCACTGGAAGCCCAAGCTGGGCGTGCACTCCCTGGTGTGGGACGAGGCACAGATGATCAACGGCATCGACCCGGACTTCCACCGCCGGGACCTCGCCGACGCGATCGAGGCGGGCGCGTACCCGCAGTGGGAACTGGGCATCCAGACCTTCCCCGACAACCCGGAACAGACCTTCGAGGGCATCGACCTGCTGGACCCGACGAACATCGTCCCGGAGGAGCTGGCGCCGGTGCAGCCGGTCGGGCTGCTGACGCTGAACCGGAACCCGTCGAACTTCTTCGCCGAGACCGAGCAGATCGCCTTCCACGTCGGCCACCTCGTCCCGGGCATCGACGTCACCGACGACCCGCTGCTCGCCGGGCGGCTGTTCTCGTACCTGGACACGCAGATCACGCGTCTGGGCGGTCCCAACTTCCCGCAGCTGCCCATCAACCGCCCCCAGGCGCCGGTCAACGACATGCTGCGCGACGGCATGCACCAGACGGCCGTGCACCGGGGCGTGGCGCCCTACCGGCCCAACTCCCTGGACGGCGGCTGCCCGTTCACCGCCGGGGCGGACATGAGTGCCTTCGTGGAGGCGCCGGTCCGGGTGCCGGAGGCGACCAAGGTGCGGGAGGCGCCGGAGTCGTTCGCGGACCACTTCAGCCAGCCCCGCCGCTTCTGGCTGAGCATGAGCCCGGTGGAGCGCGAGCACATCATCGGCGCCTACACCTTCGAGCTGGGCAAGTGCTACGAACAGGCCGTCCGGGAGCGGACACTTCAGGTCCTGGCCAACATCGACCCGGAGCTGTGCGCGGGCGTCGCCGAGGGCCTCGGCCTGCCCGCCCCGAAACCGACCGTGCCGCTGGCCGACGTCGAGCCCAGCCCCGCGCTGTCCCAGGTCGGCCGGACCTGGCCCCTCGACGGCCGGGTCGTCGGCATCGTCACCGGCGGCGCGGACCTGGAGGGCGTGACGGCCGTACGGGAGGCGGTGCTGAACGCCGGGATGGTGCCGCTGGTCGTGGCGCCGACCGGCGGCACCATCGGCTCGGGCGACGCGGCGCTGACCGTACAGCGCAGCTACGTCACCGCACGGTCCGTCGAGTTCGACGCCGTCCTGGTGGCGGGCACGCCCGACATGGGCGGCGACGCCTACACCCCGCGGGACTACAAGGCCACTCCGCCGCCCGCGCGGCCGGGGACCATCGACCCGCGGGTGAGCCTGCTGGTGTCGGAGGCGTACCGGCACGGCAAGGCGATCGGTGTCTGGGCGGGCGGCGAGGCCGCGCTCGACGCGTCGGGCGTGCCCACCGACGCCGCCGGCGTGGTCGTCGCGGCGTCCGGCACGGCGGCCCTGGAGCAGCTCACGGAGCTGATGGGCGCCCACCGGGTGTGGGAACGCTTCACCACGCCCCGCGGCTGATCCGCGTACCCGCCGGGCCGGTCACCGATGTCGGTGGCCGGCCCGGCGGCGTGTTCAGCACAGGACGTTCAGCGCCCCGGGGAGCACTCTCGCCGTGACGGGGACGACGGCCTCGACCTCGCCGTCGGCGCCGTAGGGTATCGCCCGGTCGGCCTCGATGCGGACCTCCCGGCCGCGCAGGACACGCACCTGCGGCCTGCGGACGTGGGCGCCCGAGCCGAGTTCGTTCATGAGGGCGAAGAACAGCCGCCGCGGCGCGTCGTGGATCATCACGACCTCCAGCAGTCCGTCGTCCACCCGGGCGGACGGCGCGATGAGGCGGTTGGACCCGTAGTAGCCGGAGTTGGCGGCCACGGCGGTGTAGCCGGTGAACGCGTGCTCCTCGCCGTCGACGGTGACGCGATAGCGCGTCGCGCGCCAGGTGACGACCGCGCGCAGCGCGCCGGCGTAGTAGGAGGCGGTGCCGCGCAGCAGGCGCGCCCGGTTGGCGTGGTGGTTGGCGAGCGCGTCGACGCCGGCATAGACGCTGCCGAGCACGACGGCGCGGTCGTGGACGGCCGAGGTGACCTCGATGGTGTCGACGGGGCGCGGCTCGCCCCGCAGCAGCACCTCGGCGAGGCTGGCGGGCTCGGTGGGCAGCTCCAGGGCGCGGGCGAAGTCGTTGCCGCGGCCCGCCGGGACGAGACCGAGGAGGGCCCCGGTGCCGCTGAGGGCGCCGCCGATCCCGCCGGCCATCCCGTCGCCGCCGACGGCGAGCACCACCCGGCCACGCTCACCGGCCCGCCGGGCGAGATCCCGTGCGTGCGCGAGGCTGCGGCTGTACTCCGTCTCCAGCTCCGCCCCCGCCTCCCGCAGCAGCCTGGCCACCCCGAGCAGCGCGGCGGCCGATGTGGCGCCGCCCGCGGTGGGGTTGACGACGGCGGTGAACTGTCGCATCGATGTGCCTCCGGGCTGACGGGTGGTGCCGGACTGTTGTCTCACGGGGTCGGGGCGAGCCGCTGTGCGGGGTCAGTCCTCGGGCAGGAGGACGCCCGGGCTGAGCAGTCCGGCGGGGTCCAGACTCCGCTTGACCGCGCGCAGGGCCTCGACGCCGAGGGCGCCCGCCTCCCGGACGTACCAGTCGCGGTGGTCGGTGCCGACGCCGTGGTGGTGGGTGATGGTGCCGCCCGCGGCGAGGATCGCCTCGTTGGCGGCGTGCTTGGCCCGGGTCCAGTGCGCCAGGGCGTCGTCGCCCTGGGCCGAGACGACGGTGAAGTACAGGGAGGCGCCGTTCTCGTAGACGTGCGAGATGTGGCACATGACCAGCGGCGGGGTGCCGGCCCCGGTGAGGGTGCCGGTGAGCGCGTCACGGACGGCGGCGTACAGCGCGGGGAGGCGGGACCAGTAGGTCGCCGTCTCCAGGGTCTCGGCGAGCGCCCCGGCGTCCAGCAGGGAGTCGCGCAGGTAGGGCGCCGAGTACCGGCCGTGGGCCCAGCGCTCCCCCGGTTCCTCGCCGGCGAAGGTGCCGCCGCTCTCGCGCAGTACGGCGGCGGCGCCGCCCTGGCGGTGGGCGGTGTCGTCCTCGGTGCCCTCGAAGCCGACGACGGCCAGGCATCCGGCGTCCTGCCGGGCGAGTGAGGCGCCGATGGCGTCGGGCTGCGCGAGGCCGATCAGTGTCTCCGTCTCGTCGGACAGCCGCAGCACCGTCGGGCGGGGGCCGTCCTGGGCGAGCCGGCGCAGGGCCGCGGCGCCCTCGTCGAAGGAGGCGAAGCGCCAGCCCTCGTAGCGGCGGACCTTCGGCACGGGCCTCATCCGCACGGTGACGGAGGTGATGACGCCGAAGGCGCCCTCCGAGCCCAGTACGAGCTGGCGCAGGTCGGGGCCGGCCGCCGAGCGCGGGGCGCGGCCGGTGTCGAGGGTGCCCTCGGGGGTGGCGAGGGTGAGGCCCAGGACCATCTCGTCGAAGCGTCCGTAGCCGGCGGAGGCCTGGCCGCTGGAGCGGGTCGCGGCGAAGCCGCCGATGGTGGCCCACTCGTAGGACTGGGGGAAGTGGCCGAGGGTGTAGCCGTGCGCGGCGAGGAGCGCCTCTGCCTCGGGGGCGCGCAGGCCGGGTTGCAGGGTGGCGGTCCGGGAGACCTCGTCGAGGTCGAGCAGGCCGTTCATGCGGCGCAGGTCGAGGGCGACGAAGGTGCCGTCGCGGCCGGGGGCGAGGCCGCCGACGACGGAGGTGCCGCCGCCGAACGGGACGAGGGCCAGGCCGTGCCCGGCGCAGGCCTCCAGTACGGCGAGCACCTCGTCGTGGCTGTCCGGCAGGACGACGGCGGCCGGGGTGCCGGCGGTGTCGCCGGTCCGCATCCGCAGCAGGTCGGGGGTGGACTTGCCGCGGGTGTGGCGTATGCGGGTCTCCGCGTCCGTGCGCACGCCGTCCGCGCGGTCGCCGACGGCGGCCTCCAGCGCGCGGCGGGCGGCCTCGTCCAGCGGCGAGGCGGGTACGTCGATCTCCGCCAGCGGGACGGAGGCGGCGTCGCGGGGCTTGACGCCGAGCAGCTCGCGCAGCAGCCCGGTCACCGTGTCGGGCAGCGGCGTCGCCCGGGCCGGGTCGCCCCAGCCGTTCCACAGCATGTCCATTGCCTGTCGTCCTCACGGTCGGTTCGGGGGGTGCCTTCGGGACGCCGCCGGGATGCGGTCGGAACGCGGTCCGCACGGCCCCACTGGCGTTACACTGTTACACATGACGCCGAACCGTCACAACAACTCGGGCCGACCGAACACCTCGGACAACGACGCGCTGCTGGACGCCGTGCGCGACTGCGTACTGGCCGTCGGGGTCCGCCGTACGACGATGACCGACGTCGCCCGCCGCGCCGGCGTCTCCCGGATGACGCTGTACCGGCGCTATCCGGACGTGCGGTCCCTGGTCGGCGACCTGATGACCCGCGAGTGGATCGCGGTGGCCACCGGCGCCATCCCCGAGCCCCGGCCGGGCCTGGGCACCCGCCCGCGCGTCGTCGAGGGACTCGTGACCGGGGTCGAGGCGTTCCGCGCCCACCCGCTCTTCCGGAAGATCGTCGACGTCGACCCCGAGCTGCTCCTGCCCTACGTCCTCGACCGGCGCGGGGCGAGCCAGGAGGCCCTGCTGGGACTGCTGGCCGACGCGCTCGGCGAGGGCCACGCCGACGGGACGGTGCGCCCGGCCCACACCGGGCGGCAGGCACGCTCCGTACTGCTGATCGTCCAGTCCTTCGCCCTGTCGCTGCGGACCATGACCGACGAGGACGACGCCGAGCTGACCCCCGCGGCCTTCCTCGCGGAGCTGCGCACCATCCTGGAGAGGACCCTCACGCCATGAGCCCCATCAGCAGCACCCCCGCCGCCGGGGCCTCCCTGTCCGCCGGGCGGCGTTCGCGCGAGCTGACCGACGCCGTCGGCGGCCCCGTCGTGGACGTCCTGGTCGTCGGTCTCGGCGCGACCGGGGCCGGCGCCGCCCTGGACGCCGCGGCCCGCGGCCTGAGCGTCGTCGCCGTGGACGCCCAGGACCTGGCCTTCGGCACCTCCCGCTGGAGCTCGAAGCTCATCCACGGCGGCCTGCGCTACCTCGCCTCCGGCCAGCTCGACGTCGCCCACGAGAGCGCGGTGGAGCGCGGTGTGCTGATGGAGCACACGGCGCCCCATCTGGTGCGCGCGCAGCCGTTCGTGCTGCCGCTGACGCCCATGGTCTCCCGCGGTCAGGCCGCGCTGGCCTGGGCCGGGTTCCGAGCCGGCGACACGCTGCGGCTGGCGGCGCGCACCGCTCGGGCCACGCTGCCCGCGCCGCGCCGGCTGTCCGCCGTGGAGACCCGCCACCTCGCGCCGGCGCTGCGCTCCGACCGGCTGCGCGGCGGCCTGCTCTCCTGGGACGGCCGGGTCACCGACGACGCCCGGCTGGTGACCGCGCTCGCCCGGACCGCCGCCGCGCGCGGCGCCCGGATCCTGACCCGGGTCAGGGCCCTGGAACTGACCTCGTCCGGCGCCCGGATACGCGACGAGCTCACCGGGGAGGAGGGCGTGATCCGCGCCCGCGCGGTGGTCAACGCCTCCGGTGTGTGGGCCGGCGACCTGGTCGACGGCATCCGCGTCCGGCCCTCCCGCGGCACCCACCTGGTCCTGCGCTCCGACCGGCTCGGCCCGCTCCCCGCCGGCCTGCACGTGCCGATCCCCGGGGAGACCAACCGCTTCGTCCTGGTCCTGCCCCAGGGCGACGGCCGCGTCTACGTCGGACTGACCGACGAGCCCGTCGACGGGGAGATCCCGGACGTGCCCGAGGTGCCCGAGACCGACGTCGGTTTCCTGCTCGACGTGCTCGGCTCCGTGCTGGACGTGCCGGTCCACCGCGAGGACGTCGTGGGCTCCTTCGCGGGCCTGCGCCCCCTGCTGGACACCACGTCCGCGGACCGGCCCGGCAGCGGGGCCCGCACGGCGGACGTCTCACGCAGGCACGCCGTGCTCACCTCGTCGGAGGGCGTGATCACCGTGGTCGGCGGAAAACTCACCACGTACCGGCGCATGGCCGAGGACGCCGTGGACGCCGCCGTCGCCGCCCGCCGCCTCGGCGCCGGCCCGTCCCCCACCGCCGCGCTGCCGCTGGTCGGCGCCGCCGCGCCGCACGCCCTGGCCGCGTTGCGGGCGCCGCGCCGCCTGGTGCGGCGCTACGGCACCGAGGCCCCGGCCGTGCGGGCACTCGCCGACCGGGACCCCCGGCTCGGCGAGCGGGTCCTGCCGGACCACCCCGTCACCGGGGCCGAGCTGCTCTGGGCGCTGCGCCACGAGGGGGCCCTGGACGAGGCCGACCTGCTCGACCGCCGCACCCGCATCGGGCTGGTGCCCGAGGACCGGGCGGCGGCGCTGGCGGCCGTGCGCGGTCTCGTCGGCGAGGTCACGGCCGCCCGGCGGGACTGAGACCGGTCGAAACCCGTCCGGTGCCGGCCCCGCCGGGGACCGGTCAGGTGCCCTGCCCCCCGTCCTGGACGGCCTTGCGCACCTTCGCCTCCAACTTGTGCCGGGACTGACCCCCCTCCTTGACGTACTCCGTCATCGCGGACTGCGCGTCCCGGTCCAGGTCGCGCCAGGCCCGAACGGCGGTCTCGTACGTGTGGGACTGCCGTTGGGTCCACTGATGCTGCGTGGGAGGCCCGTACGCGTCACGCAGCTCCTCGACCCGGTGCCGGGCCAGGTCCGCCGCGCGACGCTTGTGCACGAGCTCTTCGAATGTGTGAGCCACCACATCTCGACCGTAGTCAGAGGAGCGCCGTCGCGCGCGTCGAGCCCTTGGCCGCCGGTCCGCCGCCGCCGGTCTGCGCAAGTGGCCCACGCGGGCCCCCGAGAGCCATAACATCAAGCCACCGAGGACGGCCGGGCATATGCGAGAAGTGAGGGAAGCGTGGCGGACATCGAGGGAGCGGCAGTACCGGAGCGGCTGCTGATCACCCGTACCACCACGGGCGACGGCGTCAGCCTCGTCCTGCTCGCCGGAGAAGTCGATCTCGACGGCAGCAGTCAGCTCCGCGACGTCCTGCTGTCCTGCGTGCAGACGGCGCCGGGCACGGTGGTCGACTTCGGCGAGGTGGTCTTCCTGGACTCCAGCGGCATAAACGTGCTCATCTCCGCGCACCGGGCCGCCGAGTCCCGCGGCGTCTGGTTGCGGCTCGCCGCACCGCAGCACGCCGTCGAGCGCGTGCTGCAACTCGTCGGCGTGGACACACTCATCGCCTGCTACCCGACCGTCGAACAGGCCCTCGCGGCCTGACGCGGGTCAGCGCATCGGCAGGCGCGCGTACACCGTCTTCCCCGTCGCGTGCGGCTTGGTGATGACCTCGTCGCACAGGCGCGTCACGATCTCCAGACCGTGCCGGCCGACCCGCAGGGGATCGCGGGGCAGGAACGTGGGGAACGCCTCCCCCGTGTCCGACACCGCGATCTCCACCGCGTCGTCCAGGAGGGTCAGTTCCAGGCGGCAGGGGCCGGGCGCGTGACGGAGCGCGTTCGTCACCAGCTCGCTGGCGACCAGGCGGGCGGCGTCCAGGAAGGTGTCGGCCAGGTCCACGCCCTTCTCGCCCAGTCCCGCGACGAAGCCGTGCACGACGTCCCGGGAGGCCGGGATCATCGCCGATCCGCCCCTGAACTCCACCGCCGTGGACACGACCGAGGCGTCTGCGGCATCGGGTCTGTGCGCCGGAGTCATACAGAGCCTCACCGTCCGGTCCGGGGCCGAGTAGGGGAAGCACATGCCCCCGGTCCTTCACGATACGCACCGGCGCGGTTTCCACGATCTCTTTGCCCCAACTTCCGCCGGACGCGCCGTTTTTCGGACAGGCCCGGACCCAGTGCGCCGGAAAGGGCGCCGTCCCGGTCGGCGACGGGCACGGCCGGGTCTCGCGACGAGGCGCGCCGAGTCGCCCCGACTCCTCGTCGACTTCGGGGCGACCCGGTGCGCCGGACGGGTCAGGAGGCGGTGCAGGCTCCGACCGCGGGTGCGGTGTCGCTGCCGTTCTTCGACACGGTGAACCCGAAGCTGGTCGACGCGCCGGCCGCCAGGGTGCCGTTCCAACTCGGCCGCGCCGTCATGACGTTGCCGCCGCCGTCCCAGGTGGGCGTGGCGTTCCAGGTGGCCTGGACCCGCTGCGGCGAGGCGAAGGTGACGGTCGTGGTCCAGGAGCCGATCGGTTCGCTGCCCGCGGTGATGGTGACCTGGCCGTTGTAGCCGCTGCTCCAGTCGGCGGTCCTGGTGTACGTGGCGGTGCAGCTCGCCGTGCCGTTGCCCGGGTCGCCGCCGCCGTCGCCGCCGAGGGCGGACAGGACGGCGCCGTAGGCGGGCTTCTCCTGGTAGTCGCCGTCGAAGAGCAGCGGGGTGCCGCTACTGCGCCACGAGTACTTGTCGGTGACGCCCCAGACGGTGATGCCGGTGCAGCGGTCCACGGCGAGACAGGCCTCGACCACGTCGGCGTAGCTGTTGGCCTGCGCCGTGCCGGAGCCCTCGATGTCGAGTTCGGTGATCTGCACGTCGACGCCGAGGTCGGCGAAGCGCTGGAGGTTGGCCTGGAAGTCGGCGGGGACCGGGGAGTTGCTGTTGAAGTGGCCCTGGAAGCCCACGCAGTCGATGGGCACGCCGCGGGACTTGAAGTCCTTGACCATGTCGTAGACGGCATTGCTCTTCGCGTTGACGCCGTCGGTGTTGTAGTCGTTGTAGCAGAGCTTGGCGGCCGGGTCGGCGGCGCGGGCGGTGCGGAACGCCTCCTCTATGAAGCCGTTGCCCAGCTTGTCCTGGAAGGGCGAGCTGCGCCGGGCGCCGCTGCCGCCGTCCTGGAAGGCCTCGTTGACGACGTCCCAGCTGTGGATCTGGCCCTTGTAGTGGCCCATCACGCTGTTGATGTGGTTGTTCATGGCGGTGCGCAGGTCGGCCGCGCCGAGGCCGCCCACCCAGGAGGGCAGCTGGGAGTGCCAGACGAGGGTGTGGCCGCGGACGTCCATGCCCTGGCTTCGGGCGTGGTCCACGACCTGGTCGGCGGCGCCGAAGGTGAAGTTGCCCCGGCTGGGCTCGGTGGCGTCCCACTTCATCTCGTTCTCGGGGGTCGCCGAGGCGAACTCGCGGTTCAGCGTGGAGACGTAGTCGGCCTCGTCGAGGTGGCTCGCCGCGACGGCGGTGCCGAAGTAGCGGCCCTGGCCGGCCGCCGCGGATCCGAGCGTGTCGGCGGCTCGGGCGGCTTCGGCGGAGTGGGTCGCGGCCGTCAGCGCCGCGGCGGCGACGAGACCGGCGGTGGCCGCTCTCGACAGACGTAGCAGAGTCATGCGCATGTCATCCCGGTCCTTGAATCGGTGTGCGGAGCCGTTCGGAAGGGCAGGAAACTCCGAAAGTTTCGGAAGTATTTCCGAATGTCGCGGAGGAGGTTACGGACTCAGGTCCGCGAGGTCAACGCCCGTCGCGGTCACCCGTGCGGCCCGACCGGGTGCGCGATCCGGGTGTCGTGGCGCATTCTTGCGGTGTCGCCCGCGTGACGGCGCACGGACTAGGGGGTGTCGTTTGGATCAGGCCGGCTCCGGGCAACGGTGCCTTGCGACCGACCCGAGCGGGGCCTGGTGCGTGCAGCTGCAAGGCGGAGGAGGGCGGCAGGGCGGAGCCCTGGCAACCGACGACAACGCCGCAGATGGGCGTGCCAGGCCCCGCGACCCCGGCAAGATCCAAACGACACCCCCTAGGTGGGGCCGATGAGTGCAGGCGCCGAGGACGCAGACCGCATGCCCGGGCGGCTGACGGCGCTGCTGATCGACGCCTGCGCCCAGGCCATCGGCGCGTCCGGCGGCCATGCGGGCGGGGTCTACCTGCGCTCCCGCACCCCCGGCCTGCTGCGACTGGCCGTCCTCGCCGGACTGCCCGGGCCACTTTTCCGGCCCTGGTGGCGGCTGCACGCCGACAGCCCCTTCCCGGTCGCCGACGCCTACCGGCTGGGCGTCCGGGTGGTGCTGCCCAACGCGACGGAGACGATGCGCCGGTACCCGCAGTTCGCGGCAGGCCTGCCCTTCCCGTTCGGATCCCTGTACGTGCCCGTCGCCGCCGCGGCGCGCACGTACGGTGTCCTGACCGTCCTGCGCCCCTCCGCCTCCGACACCGCCGAGGCGCTGGACGGCCTCGACCGGATGGAGCGGCTGGCGCGGGAACTCGGCTCGGCCCTGGAACGGCTGGACGAGGACCTGGACGCCCCGCCGGTCGCGTGGGACGGCGAGCCGCTGTGCCTCCGGCCGCCCCCGGCCGAACGGCACGCGCCGCGCGCCGGGAGTTTCGCCTGGGACCCGGGCACCGGTGCCGTCACCGTCGACGAGCCGCTGTGCGCCCTGCTCGGCGTGGTCGCGGCCACCGACGGACCCGCCGGCGCCTCGCTCGGCACACTCACCGCCGCCCTGGCGCCCGACGAGGGGCACCGGATCGCCGCGGCGCTGCGGCAGACGGCCGCCGGCCGGCCTCCTCCGCTGCCCCTGTACGTGCGTGCCGCGGACGGTGGGCTGCTCCTGATGGAGCTGTGGAAACCGCAGGCCGCGCCGCCCGTCGACGGCCCGGTGCGCGGCGTCGTACGCGACACGTCCGCCGGTGCCGTGGCCGACGCCGCGGCCGACCTGCTTCCGGACGGCGTGTTCTGCGTGGACCGGCTGGGCACGATCGTCTACGCCAATCCGCGCGCCGCCGCGCTGCTGGGGCAGCCACGGGCGCGGCTGCTCGGCCACTCCCTGTGGGAGGCCGTGCCCTGGCTGGACCAGGCGGCCTACGAGGATCATCTCCGCGGTGCCCTGCTGTCCCCCGAGCCGGTCCACTTCCATGTCCGGCGCCCGCCCGACGGCAGCCTCCGGACCACGCCGCAGCCCTACGAGGGGGACTGGCTCGCCGTCTCCGTGCACCCCGGGCCGGACCTCCTGACGGGCACGCTCCGCCCCGCCAACCGGGTGGCCGACGCGTCCGCCGGCCTCACGCCCGAGCACGGCGCAGCGGAGACGGCGTCCGGCACCGGCGACCCGGGCCCGGCCCTCGTCGCCACGACGGCACCCGTGTACCGCCCCATCCTCCTGGCCGTGGCCCTGACCGAGGCGGTCACCGCCCGCCAGGTGTCCGCCGTGGTCGTGCGCGAACTGCTGCCGGCGTTCGGCGGCCGCCGGCTCGCCATCTACCTGCTCCAGGAAAGGCATCTGTACCTGGCGTGGGAGACCGGCTTCCCGCCGGGCTTCCTCGCGCCCTTCGAGGGGGTGGCCCTGGATGCCCGGCTGCCCGGGGTCGAGACGCTGACCAGCGGCCGGCCGCTCTTCTTCGACTCGATGCAGGCGCTGGCCGCCGCGTACCCGGGCATCCCGCTGGACGCCACGGAGGGCGCCCGCGCCTTCCTGCCGCTGATCGCCTCCGGGCGCCCGGTCGGCTCCTGCATCCTCGGCTTCGACCGTGCCCGCGGCTTCGGCACCGAGGAACGCGCGGTCCTCACCGCCCTCGCCGGCGTGATCGCCCACGCCATGGAGAAGGCACGGCGCTACGAGACCGAGACCGCGCTCGCCCGCGGACTCCAGCGGGCCCTGCTGCCGCGCCGGCTGCCCGCGCACCCCCTGCTGGAGACGGCGGGGCGCTATCTGCCGGGGACCCAGGGCATGGACGTGGGCGGCGACTGGTACGACGTCGTCGCCTCGGGGGACGGCATGGCCCTGGTCATCGGCGACGTGCAGGGGCACGGCGTGCAGGCGGCGGCCACGATGGGACAACTGCGCAGCGCCGTACGCGCCTTCGCCCTCGGCGACCGTCCGCCCGACGAGGTGCTGAGCGGCGTCAACCACCTGCTGACGGATCTGGACCCGGGTCTGTTCGCGAGCTGCTGCTACATCCGGCTCGGCCCGGCCACCGGACGGGCGTGCGCGGCCCGCGCGGGACACCCGCCGCCGCTCCTGCGCCACCCGGACGGACGCACCGAGGCACTGGACCTGCCCGGCGGGGTGGTGCTCGGCGTGGACCCCGGCGCGCCGTACCCGCTGACGGAGTTCCACGTCGAGCCCGGTGCCGTCCTCGCCCTCTACACGGACGGGCTGGTGGAGCGGCCCGGCACCGACATCGACGACGGCATCACCGCCCTGCGGCTGGCCCTGGCCAGGGCCGGTGCGCCCGCCGCACGGCCGGGCAGCCGTTCGCTGGCGGGCGTCGCCGACCGGATCGTCGTCACCGCCCGCCACGCCACGGACCGCCCCGACGACATCGCCCTGCTGCTCGCCACGCGCCGCCACCGGCGCGGGAGCCCGCGGTGAGGACCGCGCCGGGACCGGGCCCGGCGGGCCACTCCTCCACCAGGGGTGCCCCTCGCCTCCTCGGGCCCGGCAGTGTAGACATGGGCACATGGTCCGACTGATGGGTCGATCGGGAGAGCGGTCACCCCGTCGTCCCAGCGGCCCGCTCGCCCGGTACCGGCGAGACGCGGACCGATCACGGCGGGGGGCGGACGCGGGACGGCGGCGGCGTGCCGCGGCACTGCGCTCGGCCATGTCCGGACGCAGTGTCGCCGGCCAGGTCTTCGCCATGAACGTGGTCATCGTGCTGCTGCTCGTGGTGGCCGCGGCCGTCGCGCTGGTGCTCCAGGTACGCCACGACAGCACGGTCGAGGCCCGCAACCGGTCCGTCGCCGTGGCCGCGACGTTCGCCAACTCCCCCGGCATCCGCGAGGCGCTGCGCAGTCCCGACCCCACGGCGGTGCTCCAGCCCCGGGCCGAGGCAGCTCGCAGGGCCACGGGCGTGGACTTCATCGTCGTCATGAACACCGACGGCATCCGCTACACCCATCCCAAACCCGACCGCATCGGCAAGGAGTTCGTGGGGAACATCGCCCCCGCGCTGGCCGGGGAGACGGTGACCGAGGAGATCGAGGGGACCATCGGCCCGCTGGTCCAGGCCGTCGTGCCCGTCGAGGCGCCCGACGGGACCGTCGTGGGCCTGGTCTCGGCCGGCATCACGACGGAGAACGTGGGTGGCGCCGCCGACCGGCAGCTGCCACTGGTGCTGATCGTGGCGGGCGTCGGACTGGCCCTGGCGACGGCGGGCACGGCGCTCGTCAGCCGGCGGCTGCTGCGGCAGACGCACGGCCTGGGACCGCACGAGATGACCCGGATGTACGAACACCACGACGCGGTTCTGCACAGCGTCCGGGAGGGCGTGCTCATCGTCGGCGGGGAGGGCGGGCTGCTGCTCGCCAACGACGAGGCACAGCGCCTGCTCGACCTGCCCGACGACGCGGAGGGACGGCACGTCCTCGGCCTCGGGCTCCCGGACGACACGGCGGAGCTGCTGGCCTCCGGGCGGGTCGCCACCGACGAGGTGCACCTGGTCAAGGACCGGTTGCTGGCGGTCAACCAGCGGCCCACGGACGTACGGGGCGGCCCGGCCGGCAGCGTCGCCACGCTCCGCGACTCCACGGAGCTGCGGGCCCTGTCCGGCCGGGCCGAGACCGCCCGGGAACGCCTGGACATCCTGTACGCCGCCGGCGTGGGCATCGGCACCAGCCTGGACGTCGCCCGTACCGCCGAGGAACTGGCGGAGCTGGCCGTGCCCCGGTTCGCGGACTACGTCAGCGTGGACCTGTTCGACACCGTGCTGGCCGGCGGCCAGCCGGGAGGCGTGACCCCGCTGCGCCGCGCCGCGCTCAGCGGTGTCCGCGAGGAGGTCCCGCTCTACCCGGTGGGCCGGCAGATCCGCTTCGTCACCTCCTCCCCGCAGGGCCGCTCCCTGCAGACCGGCCGACCCGTACTGGCGCCCCGCCTCCGCGAGGCCCGGGGCTGGCAGGCGCAGGACCTCGAACGTTCGGCGCAGGTGGTGGAGTACGGCGTCCACTCGCTGATCACCGTGCCGCTGCGCGCGGGCACCCTGGTGCTCGGGGTGGTCAGCTTCTGGCGTTCGGAGAAACCCGAGCCGTTCGACGAGGACGAGATGACGCTCGCCGAGGAGCTGGTCGCGCGCGCCGCGGTCTCCATCGACAACGCGCGCCGCTACACCCGCGAGCACAGCATGGCGGTGACCCTCCAGCGCAGTCTGCTGCCCCGCAGGATGCCCGAGCAGAACGCCCTGGACATCGCCTACCGGTACCTGCCCGCGCAGGCCGGGGTCGGCGGGGACTGGTTCGACGTACTGCCGCTGTCGGGGGCCCGGGTGGCGCTCGTGGTCGGCGACGTCGTCGGTCACGGGCTGCACGCCGCGGCCACCATGGGGCGGCTGCGGACGGCGGTGCACAACTTCACCGCCCTCGACCTGCCGCCCGACGAGCTGCTCGGTCTGCTGGACGAGCTGGTCGGCCGCATCGACCAGGACGAGGCGGCCGACGACGGCACCGCCCCGGTCACCGGCGCGACCTGCCTCTACGCGATCTACGACCCGGTCTCCAGCACCTGCGTGATCGCGCGGGCGGGCCACCCGCCGCCTGCGCTGATCGGGCCGGACGGGGGTGTGGAGTTCCCCGAGGTGCCCGCCGGTCCCCCGCTGGGCCTGGGCGGCCTTCCGTTCGAGACGACCGAGCTGCGCCTGGCGGAGGGCAGCCGGCTGGTCCTGTACACCGACGGGCTCGTCGAGGACCGGGAGCACGACATCGACGTCGGCCTCGAACACCTGCGCCAGGCGCTGGAGACGGCCGGCGAGTCGCCCGAGGAGACCTGCCGGACCGTCCTGGACGCCCGGCTTCCGGAACGGCCGGGCGACGACATCGCCCTGCTCGTCGCCCGCACCCGCGCGCTCGGTCCGGACCGGGTCGCCGAGTGGCAGGTGCCGAACGACCCGGCCGCGGTCGGCGAGGTACGCGCCCAGGTCACCCGGCGGCTGGCCGAGTGGGGGCTGGACGAGCTGACGTTCACGACGGAGCTGATCCTCAGCGAGCTGGTCACCAACGCGATCCGCTACGGCGGCGAGACCGTCCATGTCCGGGTGCTGCGCGACCGCAGCCTGATCTGCGAGGTGTTCGACAGCAGCAGCACCTCGCCCCATCTGCGCTACGCGGCCATGACGGACGAGGGCGGGCGCGGGCTGTTCCTCGTCGCGCAGCTGGCGGAGCGCTGGGGCACCCGCTACACGCCGGGGGGCAAGGTCATCTGGGCGGAGCAGCCGGTGCCCTGACGGGCTCGGGCTCCGCCCTCGGTCCGTACCTGGAGATTCCGTCAGGCGCCCGTATCCCGACCCGGCACGCCCGGCAGGCACCTCGCGCCGTACCGTGCTCGCCATGGCATGTGCGTCCCTGGCGGCAGTCCCCCTCATCACCCCGTCGCCCGCCGCGGCGGCGACCGAGCGCGCGGCGGGGCTCGACGACCCGGTGAAGAAGGACATCGCCATGCGGCTGGTGTCGAGCGCGGAGACCTCCTCGCTCGACTGGAAGGCGCAGTACGAGTACATCGAGGACATCGGTGACGGCCGCGGCTGCACCGCCGGCATCATCGGCTTCTGCTCGGGCACCGGCGACATGCTCGACCTGGTGGAGCACTACACCGGCCCCGGCAACGTGCTCGCGCGCTATCTGCCGGCGCTGCGCGAGGTCGACGGCTCCGACTCGCACGAGGGGCTCGACCCCGGCTTCCCCGGCGACTGGCGCCGGGCGGCCGGTGACCCGGAGTTCCGCCGGGCACAGGACCACGAGCGCGACCGCGTCCACTTCGGTCCGGCCGTACGGCGGGCGAAGGCGGACGGGCTGTGGACGCTCGGGCAGTTCGCGTACCACGACGCGATCGTCATGCACGGCGACGGCGGCGACTCCGCGAGCTTCGGCAGCATCCGGGCACGGGTCCTCGGCCGGGCCCGGCCCCCGGCGCGGGGCGGCGACGAGGTGGCGTACCTGCACGCCTTCCTCGACGCGCGGGTGTGGGCCATGAAGCAGGAGGAGGCGCACAGCGACACCGGCCGGGTCGACACGGCACAGCGCGTCTTCCTGCGCGAGGGCGACCTGGACCTCGACCCGGCGCTGGACTGGCACGTGTACGGGGACGCCTACCACGTCGGCTGACCCCCACGTCCCGCGAGCGGCCCCACCGGCACGGCGCGGGTCGCGGAACCGGGCGTGTGCCGGGTTCCGCGGCCCGTGTGCCGCCATCCGTTCCGATGGCAGTGCCTGTGCCGGTTCCGGTGTCAGTGCCGGAACGTGTCCTTGCCCTTCTCCTTGGCCTGCCGGGCGTCGCCCTTGGACTGCTCGGCGCGGCCCTCGGCCGTCATCCGCTCGTTGCCGACGGCCCGGCCGGCCGCTTCCTTGGCCTTTCCCTTGGCCTGTTCCATCTTGGCCTTGGACTTCTGGTTGCCGGCCACAGCTGCTCACCTCACGGCGTTCGTTCGCTTCCGATGTCCTGCCCTGCGGGTCGCCCGTGACGGCCGGGTCAAACCCGGCGCCGGCCGCCGGGGTGAGCGCGGGGCCGCGGGGTAGGAGGACGGACAAGCACGTCCGTCGTCGACTCGGAGGAACGTCATGGCCGGAATGCTGGACCGGATCAAGCGCTTCGCGCGCAGCCCGCAGGGCCGCCGGGCGACGGAGCAGGTACGCCGGGCCGCCTCGGACCCCCGCCGCCGCGCGCAGGCGCAGGAGATGCTCCGGAAGTTCGGCAAGCGGCGCTGAGCGTGCCGGGCCGGTTCGCCGCCGCGTCGGGGAGCGTCTCAGCCCTGCCCCGCGTGGGTGTGGCTGTGGGACGTCTCCGGCGGGCAGCGTCCGGCGCTCTCGGAGCGGTCCCGTCGCCAGTCGAGGACCGCGACGGTCAGCGCGCAGAGCATGGCGGCGACCCCCGAGCCGACCGACAGGGCCACGGCCTCGTGGTAGTCGTCGTGGGTCGCGTTCAGCGTCAGGTAGTAGAGCCCCGGCAGCGCGGCGGTGCCCACGGCGCCGCCGAGGCGCTGTCCCGTCTGCAGGGCGCCCCCGGCGGCGCCCGCCATCCGCACCGGGACGTCCCGCAGCGTCATCGTGATGTTCGGGGAGATCACACAGCCACTGCCGAGCCCGCCGACCAGCAGCGCCGGGGCCGCGATCCAGGCGGCCCGGTCGGAGGGCGCGAGCCAGAGCACCAGCGCGGTCGTGCCGAGTCCCAGCATGACGGCGACGAGTCCCCAGACGGTCAGCAGCCGCCCCAGCCGGTCGACCAGCCGGCCCGCCACGGCCGCCGCGGTGGCCGAGCCCACGGCGAACGGGGTCACCGCCAGGCCGGACATGAGGGGTGAGAAGCCCAGCCCGTTCTGGAAGAAGAGCGCGAAGACGAGCCACACCCCGCTGAACCCGACGAAGTACAGGGCGGCCAGACCCGCGCCCGTGACGTAGCCGCGGGTCTCGGTGAGCAGGCCGGGTTCCAGCAGTGGATGCCCGCCGCGGCGGGCGACGCGGCGCTCCCACCGCGCGAAGGCGAACAGGACGAGCACTCCCGCCGGGAAGAGCCACCACACCCTGCCCACTCCGCCGCCCTCGGCGAGGACGAGCGGCAGCATCAGGGCCAGGATTCCGGCACCGAGGAGCAGCACGCCCACCGGGTCCAGATGCCCCCGGCCGCCGGGGGCGACCCGGGGCAGCAGACGGAAGCCGAGCAGGAGGGCGAGAGCGCCGACCGGCACGTTGACGTAGAAGATCCACCGCCAGCCCTCTGGGCCGGCCAGTGCCAGGATCAGACCGCCGACGACCGGGCCCACGGCGCTGGAGACACCCACGGTGGCACCGAACAGCCCGAACGCGCGCCCGCGTTCGGCGCCCCGGAACATCTGCTGGATCAGTGCCGAGTTCTGCGGCGCGATGCAGCCCGCGGCGACTCCCTGGGCGAGCCGGGCGACCACCAGCAGCTCGATGCCCGGTGCGGCCCCGGCGGCCGCGCTGCAGAGCACGAAGGCGGCCAGCGCGGCGAGGAAGACGCGGCGCCTGCCGAACGCGTCGCCGATCCGGCCCGCCGTCACCAGGGTCAGGGCGAACGCGAGGGCGTAGCCGGACACGACCCACTGCACGGACGCGGCGGAGGCGTGCAGGCCCTGCTGCATGGACGGCAGGGCGACGGCGACGATCGTCACGTCCAGCAGGGTCATGAAACCGGCGACCAGGGTCACCCAGAGGGCCCGCCACCGGTTCGGGTCCGGGTGGTCGTCCGGACGGCGCACGCAGACTCCCCTCGCGAGGTGGACGTGGGACGCGGTGACCGCGCCCCACGCCTGCGTCACCCGTGACCAGGGGTTCAAACCCGGTCACAGAACCGGGTTCAGAGCCGGGCCACAAAGCGGAGCCATGAGAGCCCATAAGCCGCCCTTATGTCCTCATAGACCGGACCCGCGTACCGACTTAGGCTTGCCTTAGCTTAGGCTTCCCCACGAGTCGATCTATCACCGCTCGAAGGGAACCTGAACATGCCCCGCCCTCTGCGGGTAGCCATCGTCGGATCGGGCCCGGCCGGCATCTACGCCGCCGACGCCCTGCTCAAGTCCGAAGTGGCCGCCGACCCCGGTGTGTCCATAGACATCTTCGAGCGCATGCCCGCCCCGTTCGGACTGATCCGTTACGGCGTCGCCCCCGACCACCCGCGGATCAAGGGCATCATCACGGCCCTGCACCAGGTGCTCGACAAGCCGCAGATCCGTCTCTTCGGCAACGTGGACTACCCGACCGACATCAGCCTGGACGACCTGCGTGCCTTCTACGACGGTGTGATCTTCGCCACCGGCGCCACGGCGGACCGGGCGCTCTCCGTTCCCGGCATCGAGCTCGACGGCTCGTACGGGGCCGCCGACTTCGTGGCCTGGTACGACGGCCACCCCGACTTCCCGCGCACCTGGCCGCTGGAGGCGGAGAAGGTCGCCGTCCTCGGCGTCGGCAACGTCGCCCTGGACATCGCGCGCGTCCTCGCCAAGACGGCGGACGAGCTACTGCCGACCGAGATCCCGCCGAACGTCTACGAGGGCCTGAAGGCCAACAAGGCGCTGGAGGTCCACGTCTTCGGCCGCCGCGGCCCGGCGCAGGCGAAGTTCAGCCCGATGGAGCTGCGGGAGCTGGACCACTCCCCCAACATCGAGGTCATCGTCGACCCCGAGGACATCGACTACGACGAGGGCTCGATCGCCACCCGGCGCGGCAACAAGCAGGCCGACATGGTCGCCAAGACCCTGGAGAACTGGGCGATCCGCGACGTCGGCGACCGGCCGCACAAGCTGTTCCTGCACTTCTTCGAGTCACCCTCGGAGATCCTCGGCGAGGACGGCAAGGTCGTCGGCCTGCGCACCGAGCGCACCGAATTGGACGGCACCGGCAACGTCAAGGGCACCGGCGAGTTCAAGGACTGGGACGTCCAGGCGGTCTACCGGGCCGTCGGCTACCTGTCCGACCAGCTGCCCAAGCTGCCCTGGGACATCGACTCGGGCACGGTCCCGGACGAGGGCGGCCGGGTGATCCAGGAGTCCGGCGAGCACCTGCAGTCGACATACGTCACCGGCTGGATCCGGCGCGGTCCGGTCGGCCTGATCGGTCACACCAAGGGCGACGCCAACGAGACGGTGTCCAACCTGCTGGACGACTTCGCGAACGGCAGGCTGCAGACTCCCGCCTCGCCCGCTCCGGAGGCCGTGGACGCCTTCCTCGCCGAGCGGAACGTCCGCTTCACCACCTGGGACGGCTGGTACCGGCTCGACGCCGCGGAGAAGGCGCTGGGCGAGCCGCAGGGCCGCGAGCGCGTGAAGCTCGTCGAGCGCGAGGACATGCTCCGGGAGAGCGGCGCCTGAACCTCGGTGACCGGCGCGGGCCCGGCGGGGAGCTTCTCCCGCCGGGCCCGCGCCCGGTTGCGCGGTCGGCCGGTTCAGATCTCCAGCTCGGTCTCGATCCGGCGCAGCTGGTGGCGGGCCATCGCCAGGTTGGCGCGGCTCGCGTCGAGCACCAGGTAGAGGAACAGCCCGTTGCCGCCACGGCCCTTGAGCAGGCGGATCATGTGGTACTGGGTGTTCAGGGTGATCAGGATGTCCTCGATCTCCTCCTTGAGACCGAGGTGCTCCATGGTGCGCAGCTTGGACCGCACCACGTCGGTGTTGCCGGCGGCGGCGACCTCCAGGTTGAAGTCCTTGGTGCCGCCCAGCGTGCCGAGGGCCATCCCGCTGGTGTAGTCGACCAGCGCGGCGGCTTTGGCTCCGTCGATGGAGCTGAGGCATTCCTTGAGTGTGGTCTCCAGGTTGGCCATGCGTGGGTTCCTTTCGGACGTGCTCGGTACGGGATCGGTAGCGCTGTCGATCAGGTCGGCCGGCGTTGGCCGCCGATCTGGGGACTCGGTCGGTGTGTGGGCCGCTGCGGGGTGCGCACCGGCAGGGTGCCGATGGGGCGGGCCGTTTCCCCGGCGGGCGCCGTGACGTGTTCGACGGCTTCCGCGGCCGGGAAGCGGCCCCGGTCCCGGCCGATGCGGTCGACGACCAGCTCCCCGATCCGGGCGCCGCTGCGCCGGCCCTCCAGGTGCAGCCGGCCCACGTTGACCCGGCCGTCGGCGAGCAGCGTGAGCACGGCGGCCGGACCGGCCGCGTAGGTGGCGACGTAGCCGTCGGCCCCACGCAGCAGCAGTTCGCGGAACCCGCCGCGCGCGGTGGCGTCGGCCATGCGGTGCGCGACCCCGAGGGCGGCGGCGGTGAGCGCGGCGAGACCCTCGGGTTCGGTGCCCGGTGCGTCGTGGGCCAGCACGAGCCCGTCGACGGTGGCCGCGAGCGATCCGGTCAACTGGGGTACGCGGTTGCGCAGTCGGTGCAGTTCGTCCAGGACGTCGCTCTCGACGGCCATGAGCAGTCTCCTTTCGGCACGCTGTCGACGCGCGCGTATCACAGGGCCTCCAAGGCGTCTCGAAGCCGTCGCAGCAGGGCCGTGTCCGGGTCGTCCCACACCACGTCGCGGGGGCTCGGGCCCGGCGTGACGGGGGCGGGAGCGGGCGGCGCGGCGGTGACGAGGCCGTCGGCGGCCAGGCGGCGCAGTTCGACGAGGGTGTGGTACGTGCGGCAGGCGAGCGCCGAGGCGATCTCCGCCGCGGTGCGGACACCGTCGACCTGGGTGAGGGTCCGGCCGCGCCGCACCGGCAGGGCCGCCGCACCCGCGTCGGGCACCCGCGTGAGGGGGACGGTGTCGATGTCGGGGTCCGGCCAGATCCGGTCCAGCAGGGCGCGCCGGCGTCCGCACTCGCGGACGACGACGTCCACCGGTACGGACCGGACCGCGCCGAGCCAGTGCACCGCGCCGGGCCGGAAGCGGTGTGCGCGTGTGTCGTGGGCGAGGACGAAGTACGCGGCGTCGAACAGCGCGCCCAGGTGGCAGACCTCCAGCGCCCCGGCGGCGAGCCGGCCGCTGTCCACGAGCCGGTGTCCGACCCGGGCCTGCCTGCCGCCGCGGTCGACCGCGTCCCACCAGCCGTCCGGCGCGACGGCGCCGCTGCGGGTGAGCAGCGCTCCGAGGTCCGGGGTGAAGGCGGACTCGACGTGTACGACCCGCCCCGCCGCGAGGTAGACGATGCCCCGCTCCCCCGACAGGGCGCCCGTCGCCCCTTCGGCCGCGAGCGCGCCGAGAGCCGCCGACGTCGTTTCGTGCGTGGTCCAGGTGGTCGTCACCCTGGTCATCCGAGCACCAGTCGATCCGCCATCTCGGACAGCCGGATGCGGGCCAGGGCGAGGTTTCCGTCGTTGCGGTCCAGCCACAGGTGGAGGAAGACGGTGCTGTCGAACGGAGTGCTGACGAACCTGAGCAGGTGGTAGGCGTCGGCGGTGGTGGCGATCAGGTCCTCGACCGGCGGTTCCTTCTCCGGCGCGACGGCCGCTGCCAGGGAGCCGCTCTCCGCCACGTGCCGGGCCAGTTCCGCGGTCTCCGCCGCGGTCGCCTCCCAGTCGCCGCCCGGCGCCTCGCCGACGGCGCCCAGGGCGAGCCCGCTGATCCAGTCGACCAGCGACGCGCCCCGCGCGCCGGGCAGCCGCATGGCTTCCAGCAGACTTTCGTCGATTCCGGGCACGCCGGATCCCCTCTCCCCGCACGGCTGTACCGCGAACGTGACGCCGAGACTACGGAAAGTGCACGCATCTGGTGAGCGCTTTGGCATTTTCCAGAGGAACGTGCGCGCGCTCCGGCATACTGCGGTATTTCGGCCGTGCGAGGGCCCGTCGGGCGAGGGGTGGCGCGGGCAGGCCCGCCCCTGAGCGGATGACGGGCGGACCTGTCCGCGCCGACCATTGTGGGGACTGCGGGCCGTCCCGGACCACGGGTGAACGACGCGGTTCCGGGTGGCGGCCGCACACCCGTGCGCTTCCCGCGCACGGGGGCGTGGGTACGCCGAGACTGGCAACCCGGGGCCCATGGCCCGACTGCATCTTCCCCGTCGCGGGAAGCACCCGAAGGACGACACCACGGACGAGACGGCGCCCGAGGTCTACGGTCCGGGCTCCTCCACCGAGCGCGCCGCTCCCGACTCCCCCACCGATCTGGCGAAGCGCTCGTGGTCCTCGCTGCTGCGGCGCGTGGTCGCCGAGTTCAAGGACGACGAGCTGACCGACCGCGCCGCCGCTCTCACCTACTACGGGATTCTGTCGCTGTTCCCGGCCCTGCTGGTGCTGGTCTCCCTGCTGGGGATCGCCGGGCAGTCCGTCACCCAGGAGGTGCTGGACAACATCCAGAAGCTGGCGCCCGGGGCCGCACGGGACGTCATCACCAACGCGGTGGAGCAGTTGCAGGCCAAGGCCGGTCTGGGCTCCGTGCTGGCGGTGGTCGGCCTGGTCGGTGCCATCTGGTCGGCGTCCGGCTATGTGGCCGCGTTCATCCGCGCGGCCAACGCGGTCTATGACATGCCCGAAGGGCGCCCGGTGTGGAAGGTGCTGCCGTTGCGCGTGGCCCTGACCGTGGTGCTGCTGGTGCTCGCCGTCGTCAGCGCGCTGATCGTCGTGTTCACCGGCGGTCTGGCCCAGCAGGTGGGCACCGCGCTCGGCGTCGGCGACACCGCCATGACGGTGTGGTCGATCGCCAAGTGGCCGGTACTGGTCGTGCTCGTCACGTTCATGATCGCGATCCTGTACTGGGCCACCCCGAACGCCCGGGTCAAGGGCTTCAAGTGGATCTCGCCGGGCAGCGTCGTCGCCCTGCTGATCTGGCTTCTCGCCTCCGCCGGTTTCGCGTTCTACGTGGCCAACTTCGGCTCGTACAACAAGACGTACGGCACCCTGGCCGGTGTCATCATCTTCCTGGTGTGGCTGTGGGTGACGAACCTGGCCATCCTGCTCGGTCTCGAGTTCGACGCCGAACTGGCCCGGCAGCGTGTGATCGACGGCGGCCACCCGCCCGAGGAGGAGCCGTACGTGGAGCCGCGGGACACCCGGGCCTGGGACGAGACGGACCGGCGGCGCGCGGCACCGGGAGAGTGACCACGAGCCCGGGAGAGTGACTACGGGAGGATCGAGTCGACGTAGCCCCCGTCGACGCGGACGGCCGCACCGGTCGTGGCGGAGGCCTGGGGCGAACTCAGGTACACCACGAGGTTGGCGATCTCCTCGGGCTCGATCAGCCGCTGGAGCAGCGACTGCGGGCGGTGCTCGCGCATGAAGGCGCGCTGGGCCTCGTCCCAGGGCAGCTCGCGGTCGACCAGCTGGTACACGAAGTCCTCGACGCCCTCGGTGTGGGTGGGTCCGGCGATGACGGAGTTCACCGTGACGCCGCTGCCCGCCGCCTCCTTGGCGAAGCCGCGGCTCACCGCGAGCAGTGCCGTCTTGGAGACCCCGTAGTGGATCATCTCGGCCGGGACGACGACGGCCGAGTCACTCGCGATGTACAGCACCCGGCCCCAGCCCCGTTCCCTCATCCGGGGGAGATGGGCGCGCGTCAGCCTGACGCCCGCGAGGACGTTGATCTCGAAGTAGCGGCGCCACTCGTCGTCGCTGATCTCCAGTGCGGGCACCGCGCCGAAGACGCCGAGGTTGTTCACGAGGATGTCCACGTCGGGCAGCGTCGCCAAGGCCCGCTCGGCGCCCTCCGCGGTGCCGAGGTCCGCCGCGACCGGCACGAACTCCCCGTCCGGCACCTCGGCGCGCAGTTTCCCGACGCTCTCCTCCAGGCGGCCGGCGTCGCGTCCGTTGACGCCCACGGTGGCGCCGGCCCGGGCCAGGCCGGCGGCGATCGCCGCTCCGATGCCCTGCGAGGAGCCGGTCACCAGCGCGGTTCGTCCGCCGAGGTCGAGGTTCATCGGTCGCTCCTTCTCGTGCCGTACGGTCGGTCGCGGTACTCCTGTCCACCCTCGCCCATGGCGCACCTCGTACGCCGCCCACCGCACCGCGAACGGTGCCGCGCCCCGCCCGCTCGGCGGACCCCCGGGTGCTCTCCGCTGACCTGCGGCGACGATACTTGCGTGTGTCCGTGCCCCCGCTTCTGCCTCCCGATGGACTCATGCCGACCTCTGCCACCGCCCGCCCCACGACTCCGCCCACGGTGTGGCCCGCTCGCGGCCGCCACGTCGGATCCGCGGCGGAGGACACCGTCCGGCACACCCTGCAGCGGCTCAAGGACAGCCGCGTCGTCGACGACTTCCTGGAACTGCCCGCCGAGGAGCAGCCGGACGGCGAGGCCGCCGGCCCTCGGATCTTCGAGGCGCGCTGGAAGGCCGCGGGGGCCGTCACGGTGCGGGCCAGACTGGTCCTCGCGCCCGGTTCGGCCGGCGGGCAGGAGTGGACCCTGCTCGCGGAGGCCGAGGAGGCCTGGGATCCTGCCTGGCCCTCCCCCGCCACGATGTTCTGGCCCGACGACCCGGACGTCACCTGGGACCGCGACGCCGCCACGGGGCTGCGGCTGCGGGGCATCAACACCCTGCCCGGCGACGACAAGACCCTGCGCCGGCTCCTCAAGGAGGCCGGGCGCAGCCCGTGGAACATCCACGTCGTCGTGCACGAGGCGATGACCCCCGACCATCGCGGCCGGGTGCCGCTGGCGGACCGGTTGCCTCCCGGCCTGCGGCACCGCGTGGTCGAGCACCGCGCCGCGCCGCAGCAACTGCGGGTGGTCAACTGGGCCCTGGAGGACTTCGGCGTCCAGGTGCCGCGCGGCGGCGCCGTGGTGCTGCCCGGATTCCCGGTCCCGGCGGACTACGACGCCGGGGACTTCTCCGTCCGCTCCGTCTTCCTGGACGGCTCCGAGCCCACCGCCCTGATCGCGGCGGTGACGTCCTTCGCCGCGCTGCCGAGGCCGCTGCCGGACGGCGCGGAGGAGGCCCTCACCGCGCTGCGGGAGGACTGGCGGCTGCTGACCATGGCGGAGGAACTGGACCGCGAGCGCAAGCTGGTGGCCATGTACGCCGAGGCGCTGGAGGCCATGACGCAGTCCCGGGACCTGTACCGGGAGGCGGCCGAACGCGCGGCCGAGGCCCTGGCCGCGTACCGGGAGTCCGCCGCGTCCGCCCCCACCGGCCCCCCGCCGGCCGAGGAGCCCCAGGTGTCGCCGCTGCGGAGTCTGACCCGCACGCTGGAGAGGTTCAGGGGCCCGGGCCGGACACCGCGTGCCGAGGCCGGCGAGCCGGGCACCGCGCGGCAGAGCGCCGCACGAGAGGACTGACCGCCGCCGGGCCCGGCGCACGGCGGCGTCCGGGCGGCTCGGTCAGCCGAAGAGCGGGACCCGGTCCGCGTCGGGTCCCAGGGCGTGCCGTTCACTCTCGGTGAGCGGTGTGCGGCCGGTGGCGGCGCGGGCGTAGTGCTCGTCGCTCCAGTCCAGCGGCACCGGGCGGCCCAGGAGTCCGTCGAGTGTGGCGCGGACCGCGGTCAGCCCGGCGGGGGACGGTCCCGGTGCGGTGGGCAGCGCCACGGTCAGATCGAGGTGGTGGACGGTCGCCTCGACGCCGAGGGTCGTGAGCAGGTCGGCGACGGTCAGGACGTGTCCCTGGGTGCCCACTCGGCTCCGGGGCTCGGCCGCCGGCGCGACCGTGACCGCGGCCGCCGCCGTCTCCAGATACAGGTCTTTCAACTGGCCGAATTCGGGGATCATGCCGGCGCAGACCCGGTTCCAGCGCCGCTCCTGGGCCGCGTCGTCGGTATCGGGCGTCCAGTCCCGCCAGTAGGTGACGGCATCCCGGTCAGGGGGATCGCCGGCGGGCGTGTGCAGGGCCACCAGGGCCCGCTGGGCGTCCGCGAGCAGGTGGAACACCAGATCGCGCACCGCCCATCCGGTGCAGTCGGTCGGCAGCCACGAGTCGTCCTCCCCCAGCGGGCGGACCACCGCCGCGAGGGCCTCGTAGGCGTCGCGCACGACGTGAGCCGGATGTGGGCGTTCCGCGGATCCCGTGGCCATGGCGCCACCCTAGGGCGGGCCCGGCGGCGGTCCGCCGACTGAGGGCACCCTCACGTGTCAGCGGGCCCGACGTGGATACGCGGACGGAACGGCAGCACGGCCCGTCCCGGAAGGTCATCGACGCCATGGACAGCCAGCACGAGGGCACCGCCCCCGCTTCCCCACCTCAGACGTCCCGATCGGAGACCACGCTCCGCGTCAACGGCAAACCGCACACCCTCACCGTCGACCACCGCCGGGTCCTGCTGGACCTGCTGCGGGAGGATCTCGGGCTCGCGGGCGCCAAGAAGGGCTGCGACCACGGGCAGTGCGGCGCCTGTACGGTCCTGGTGGACGGGCGGCGGGTCAACAGCTGCCTGCTGTTCGCCGTCGCCCTGGACGGCTGTGAGATCACCACCGTCGAGGGCCTCGCCGGGGACGGGGAGGAACTGCATCCGATGCAGCGGGCGTTCCTGGAGCGCGACGCCTTCCAGTGCGGGTACTGCACGCCGGGCCAGATCTGCTCCGCGGTCGGCGTGCTCGCCGAGGCCGCGGCCGGACACCCGTCCCACGTCACCGACCCGGCGGCACCCTCCGGTGAGCCCGTTCCGCTGGTCCGGGACGAGATCCGCGAGCGGCTGAGCGGAAACATCTGCCGGTGCGGTGCGTATCCGCGCATCGCCGACGCCGTCGAGGACGTGATCCCGTGAAGCCCTTCGCCTACGTACGGGCCGACAGCGTCGAGGAGGCCACCGACGCGTTCGCCGCCCACCCCGGCGCCCGCTATCTCGGCGGCGGCACCAACCTGGTCGACCTGATGAAGCTCGGCGTGGAGACGCCCGCCGCCCTCGTCGACATCACCCGCCTCCCGCTGGACGCGGTGGAGGAGCTGCCCGACGGCGCGCTGCGGGTCGGCGCGATGGTCCGCAACAGCGACCTCGCGGCCCACCCCACCGTCCGCGACCGCTACCCGGCGCTGTCCCAGGCCCTGCTGGCGGGCGCCTCGGGACAGCTGCGCAACGCCGCCACCACGGGCGGCAACCTGCTCCAGCGCACCCGCTGCCCCTACTTCCAGGACCTGTCCAAGCCGTGCAACAAGCGCGAGCCCGGCACCGGCTGCGGCGCGCTGGAGGGCGTGCACCGCGACCACGCGGTGCTCGGCCACTCCGAGCAGTGCATCGCCACCCACCCCTCGGACATGGCGGTGGCGCTCGCCGCCCTGGACGCACGCGTGGAGCTGCACGGCCCCGAGGGCACGCGCAGTGTGCCCGCCGCCGACTTCCACCGGCTGCCGGGGCAGCACCCGGAGCGAGACACGGAGATCCACCCCGGTGAGCTGATCACCGCAGTGGTGCTGCCGTCCGCCACGGCCGGGCTGCCGTCGGCGTACCGCAAGGCCCGCGACCGGGCGTCGTACGCCTTCGCGCTGGCCTCCGTCGCCGCCGTGCTGCACCTGGAGGACGGCGTGGTGTCACGCGCCGGGATCGCCTTCGGGGCGCTGGCGCACCGGCCCTGGCGGGCGCGGCGGGCCGAGGACGCGCTGGTGGGCGCGGCGCCCACCACGGCGGCGTTCGAGCACGCCGTCGACCTGGAACTGGCCGCCGCCGAGCCGCTGCGGGACAACGCCTACAAGGTGCCGCTGGCCCGCCGGCTGGCCCTGGACGTACTGGGCCGCCTCGCGCCGCCCGCCACCACCTGAACCCGGCGTCCACGAGGAGGACCCCCATGACCGGCACCGAAACCGTCCTGGGCGCTCCGGTCGAGCGCCGGGAGGGGCGGGAGAAGGTCACCGGCACCGCCCGGTACGCCGCCGAGTACGACCCCCCGGGCCGCGCCCAGGCCTGGCCCGTGCCGGCGGCGGTCGCGCGGGGCCGGGTGACCGGCGTCGACCCCGCCCCCGCGCTCGCCGTGCCCGGCGTACTCGCGGTGCTCACGCACGAGAACGCGCCCCGGCTCGGGGACCCGGACGACCCCACCCTGGCCCTGCTGCAGAGCCCGCACGTCCCGCACCGGGGCTGGTTCGTCGGCCTGGTGGTGGCCGAGACGCTGGAGGCGGCCCGCGCCGGTGCCGCCGCCGTCCGTGTCACGTACGAGGCGGAGGGCCACGACGTGACGCTCACCGCGGCGCATCCGGAGGCGTACGTCCCCGAGTCCGCCAACGGCGGCTTCCCGGCCGTCACCGAACACGGCGACCCCGAGGGTGCCTTCGCCTCGTCGGCGACGCGCGTCGACGTCGAGTACCGGATACCGCCACTGCACAACCACCCGATGGAACCGCACACCAGCACGGCGCAGTGGGACGGCGACCGGCTGACCGTGCACTCCTCCAGCCAGGGCACCAGCGCCGTGCGCACGGAACTCGCCAGGCTGTTCGAGGTGCCCGAGGACCGGATCACGGTGCTCGCCGAGCACGTGGGCGGCGGCTTCGGGTCGAAGGGGACGCCTCGCCCCGAGGTGGTGCTGGCCGCGATGGCGGCACGCGAGACCGGCCGGCCGGTCACCGTCGCGCTGCCGCGCCGCTACCTGCCCGCCGTCGTCGGCCACCGCGCGCCGACCCTGCACCGGCTGCGCCTCGGCGCCGACGCGGGCGGCCGGCTCACGTCCCTCACGCACGAGGTGACGACGCACACCTCCCGGGTGAAGGAGTTCGTGGAACAGGCGGCGGTCCCGGCGCGCGTCATGTACGCCGCCCCCGCCCTGCGCACGGCCCACCGAGTGGTGCGGCTCGATGTGCCCACGCCGTCCTGGATGCGCGCGCCCGGCGAGTGCCCCGGCATGTACGCGCTGGAGTCCGCGGTGGACGAACTGGCCGTGGAACTCGGCATGGACCCGGTGGAGCTGCGGATCCGCAACGAGCCGGAGACCGAGCCCGACAGCGGCAAGCCGTTCAGCAGCAGGCATCTGGTGGAGTGCCTGCGCGAGGGTGCCCGCCGCTTCGGGTGGGAGGGCCGCGATCCGCGCCCGCGCTCCCGCGCTGCCGGACCGCTGCTCATCGGCAGCGGGGTGGCCGCGGCCACGTATCCGGTCCTGGTGTCGCCGTGCGCGGCGTCCGCGCGGGCCCTGCCCGGCGGCGGTTTCCTGGTGCGCGTCAACGCCACCGACATCGGCACGGGCGCCCGGACGGTCTGCGCCCAGGTCGCGGCCGACGCCCTCGGTGTCCCGCTGGACCGGGTCCGTATCGAAGTCGCCGACAGCGACATCGGTTTCGCGCCGATGGCCGGCGGCTCGTCAGGCACCGCCTCCTGGGGGTGGGCCGTGCACGAGGCGTGCGTGCGGCTGACCGGCCGGCTGGCCGAGCGCTCGGGACCGCTGCCCGACGAGGGCATCGCGGCCGACGCCGACACCTCCGGTACCGCCGACGCCGAGAGCCCCTACGCACGCCACGCGTTCGGCGCGCACTTCGTCGAGGTGACCGTGGACACGGTCACCGGTGAGGTACGGGTGACGCGGCTGCTCGGCGTCTTCGCGGCGGGGCGCATCCTCAACGCCCGTACGGCCCGCTCGCAGTTCATCGGGGGCATGACGATGGGCCTGGGCATGGCGCTGACCGAGGACAGCACGGTGGACCCGGCGTTCGGCGACTTCGCCGAGTCCGACCTGGCCTCGTACCACGTGCCCGCGCACGCCGACGTGGCGGCGGTGGAGGCGCACTGGGTCGACGAGGAGGACGCCCACCTCAACCCCATGGGCAGCAAGGGGATCGGGGAGATCGGCATCGTCGGCTCGGCCGCGGCCGTCGGCAACGCGGTCCACCACGCCACGGGCATCCGCTTCCGGGAACTCCCGCTCACCCCGGACCGGGTGCTCACCGGCCTGCTCGAACACGAGCACCCCGCGGGCACGCTGGGCACGTGAACGCGGCACGTGGTCCGCACCGGAAGTCCGGCGCGGACCACGTGCCGCGTGCGGCGGGCCGGGCGGTCAGTCCGCGGCGCGGCTCGCGCCGGCCATCGGACGGGCCGACCAGCGCCTCGCGGGCGCCTGCGAGGCCACCCGTACGCACAGCGCCAGGAGCGCGATCAGCGACGCCAGTACGGCGACCGCGACGGCGATCCAGGTGGGCGCCAGGGTGAGGTCCACGGCCGGGGACACCCGAGCCGACGGGGTCACACTGCCGTAGAGCTTGACCGCGGCCAGCACCGCCGGTCCCACGACCGCCACGGCGAGCAGCGGTACGGCGGGCCGCACGGTGAGCAGCAGGGCCAGCACCAGGCAGAGCGCCGACAGGCCGAGGGCGACCCCGTAGGCGCGGGCGGAGGCGTCGCCCTGATGCAGCGGGAAGTAGGCCACCCCGCACCCGGCCAGGACGGCGACGGTGAGCCAGGCCGGCCAGGCCGCGCCCCGGGCGGACCGGCGCGCCGCACCGTCGCGGTCACCGGACGCACGGCCGCGGTCACGGGACGCACGGTCCCGGTCGTGCGACTCGGGGTCCTGCTCGCGCCCACGCGATGGGCGCTCCTGCGCCCGGTCACGTCCCCGGCGGCCCAGGCGCGGTGTCCTGCGGCGCTCGCGACCGCGACGGTCCGCCGCGGTGAAGGCGCCGGCCAGTCCGGCCGGACGGTCGTCGGGCCCCGGTTCGCCGTCGTCGCCGGTCCCGTCCAGTGCCGCCCGCAGGTGCCGGGCGTCGGGGCGGTCCGGGCGTACCCGCCCGTCCTCGGCCAGCCGGCCGATCAGCTGGACCAGTTCCTCGACGGGCCGGCCGGTGGCGGCGGCCCGTACGGCCTCCTGCCCGCAGTGCGGTTCCAGGGGTGTGCGGTGCAGCAGTTCCATCAGGCGGGTGACGTCCTCGACCGAGCGGCACTCCGCCGCGGCCCGGATCGCCTCGTCCGCGCTGTCCGAATGGCGCGGCGGGCGGGTCAGCAGGCCGACCAGCCGGGTGACGTCCTCCACGGAGCGGTTCACGCCGACCGCGCGCAGGGCGTCGATCGTGGCCTGCGCGTACTGGGGTGCCCCCTCCAGCATCGTGATCAGGTCGACGACCTCCTCCAGCGGCCGGTCGGCCACGGCGGCACGCACCAGGTCGCCGACGGGATCGCCGTACTCGTGCACCGCTCCCTCGTGGGTGGCGGGATCCTGGACGAAGGGCTCCTGGACGAAAGGCTCCTGGGGGCCGGGGTCGTGCGGGGCGGGTACTGGTTCCTGGAGGACGGACGGCTGGGGTGCGGGCGGCTGGGGTGCGGGCGCTTGAGGGGCGGGCGAACGGGCGGCCGAGGGGTGGACGGTTGACGCCTCGGCGTCGGCTTGCACGGCCGGCGGACGCACCGGGTGCGTGCCGGTGGCCGTGGTCGTCTCCCCGGTGGGCAGGTCCACGGCGGATATGGCGTACTCGGGCGAACGAGGTGATGAAGAGCCGGTAGTCATGATCTCTCCGTGTGGTGGGGGTGCGGCCGCCCTGCGTCCCCGACATGCGACTCGCGCTCTGTGCTGACCATTACTAAGCACGTCCACCGCACCGTGCCACTGGAGTGGGCCACAGGGATGAGAGACCCTCGCGTGCGGACTTGTCGCCGCCCCGAGCGGGCATCCGGGGAAAGAAGGTATGTGCCGCGCAGCACGAGCACGCACCATGAGGAGGGGCGGGTGGATACGACCACAGTGGTGATCGTCGCGGCGGTGTTGCTCGCGGCGGTCGTCCTCGCGACGGCGGTCGGCGTCCTGGTGCGGCTGGTCCGCACCCGACGGGATCTCAGGCGGGCCGGTCTCCCCACCGGTCCGCGGTGGGTCTTCTGGGGCGCCGTCCTCTACTTGGTACTGCCGACCGACCTGGTGCCCGATCCCGTCTACCTGGACGACATCGGTGTACTGCTGCTCGCCCTGCGCTCGGCGCGCGGTTCTCTCGGCGGGCGGCGGGGCGCCGCGGACCGGCGTGAAGGCGCCGGCCCGCCCCATGACTACGCTGCGTAAGGAAACCAATCACCCGTTCGATTCGTATAAGTCTCTGGAAGCCGAAGGCAGTCGGCGGACCAGGCGACGGCGCAAGGGACCATCGCCTGCTCGGCGCAGCACCGACCAGGGAGAGACGATGAAACCGTTCGCCCTCAACTACGCACGTCCGGCCGTGGAGTTGGAAGCCACGACTCCGTACGTCTACGACTCCGGGCGGCAGTTGAACGTACTTCGGGACGGACGGGCGGCCGCCTGTGACCACGCACTGCTGAGAGAACTGGGGACCACGACCTCCACCGCGGGGTCGAAGACTCACTTCGACGACTGAACACGGGCCGTCGAGAATGACCGTCTTGATCCTGACCTGTGAAGAGGACGTCACCGCCGACATGGTGGTCGTGCACCTGAACGCGTCGGGAGTCCCGGTGGTCCGCCTGGACCCCGCCGATCTGACCGACTCCGTCGCGCTCTCCGGCGAGTTCGTGCACGGCTCCTTCCGGGGTCATCTGTCCTCGGGGGGCCGCCTGGTGAGCATCGGCGGACTGCGGTCCGTCTGGGTGCGCAGGCCGGGCGGCGCGGCCACGCGGGCCGCCGAGCCCTCCGCGTGGCTGACCGAGGAGTCCGGGCAGGCGCTCTACGGCATGCTCCGCGGCTGCGGGGCGCGCTGGATGAACCAGCCCGACGCGGCGCACCGGGCCCGGTACAAGCCCTGGCAGCTGCGTCTCGCCCAGCAGTGCGGGCTGCCCGTGCCGGCCACGCTGATCACGACGTTTCCACGGGCGGCACGCGAGTTCGCCGAGCGCTACCCGGACCTGGTGGTCAAGCCCGTCTCGGGCGCCCATCCGCAGGACCCGCCCCTGGCGGTGCCGACCAGCAGGGTTCCGCCCGAGGCCGACTTCTCCGCCGTCGCCCACGGCCCGACCCTGCTGCAGCGCCGGGTCGCCAAGCGTGCCGACGTCCGCCTCACCGTCGTCGGCGACGAGCTGCTGGCCGCGCGGAAGACGACCCTCGCGGGCTCGGACCCCGACGAGGTGGACGTCCGCTTCACGGCGTCCGCCGAGCCGTGGCGGCCCGCCGAGGTGCCGCCGCGCGTCGCCGAATCCGTCCGCGCCTACCTCCGCACCGCGGGACTGGCCTACGGTGCCCTCGACTTCGCCGAGGACGGCGACGGCACCTGGTGGTTCCTGGAGTGCAACCAGTCGGGCCAGTTCGGCTTCGTCGAGGTGGACACGGGCCAGCCGATCGCCCGCACCATCGCCGAATGGCTGGCCCGGCCCGGGCCGGAGGACCCGGTGGACGCGGGCGGCCCCGGCACGGCGGTCGTCGGGTGAGGTGCGCCCGCGTCGCCGGCGCCCCTAGGCCCTGTCGTCAAACTCCCGTCTGCCTCGCGACGCCATGCACGCACTCTCGCCGCACGGGGCCCCGACCCAAGTACATCCAGTACGAGGATCAGGGCCCCGCGCGCCGAGAGCACGCACCTGACGCCGCGAGGCCCGCCCTCCGGGCGGACGACGGGAGTTTGACGACAGGACCTAGTGCGGGCGGGGGCCGGGCAGCAGGGCGGTGCGCTGCCAGCCGGCGCCCGGGGACGGCTGCCGTTCGGCGCCGGGCAGGTGGCCGGGTGAGCGCAGCGGGCGCATGACAACCTCCAGCTCCCTGCTCACACGCTCGGCGTCCCGCCGCACCTGCTCGGGGACGTCACCG
Source organism: Streptomyces sp. BB1-1-1 (assembly GCF_031597775.1). NCBI lineage: Bacteria > Bacillati > Actinomycetota > Actinomycetes > Kitasatosporales > Streptomycetaceae > Streptomyces > Streptomyces sp. BB1-1-1. Next base: position 674,558 of record NZ_CP134203.1, read on the forward strand.
CGTTCGGCGACGAGTCGGTCGTAGATGGGGGAATCGTGGAACACCCGTCAACGTGCCTTTCGTGTCGTCCGCCCCCGTACGGAGGCGCGACTGAGCAGTCTAGGCGCCCGTTCACCCGGTGGTGCGCATTCCACCCACAAGGTGACGGCGGCTCACGCGCCGGTCGTGGAGCCGGGCCGGACGATCATGAGGACCGTGACCGTGGCCCACAGCAGGTTGAACAGACCGGTGAACATGGCGAGCCGGGCGGTACGGGCGCGCTCGACGGGCTGCCGGTCGGTCAGCTGCTCCAGGAGTTCCTCCTGGCGGGGCAGGACGAAGGCGATCAGGAGGCCGGCGGCGGCCGCGGTCAGCGCGATGGACGTGATGAGCCACGCGTCCCCCAGGACACCCATCGCCGCGGCGGTGGCGAAGCCGAGGACCGGAACCGCGATGCCGAGACCGGCGTAGACCCGGCAGATGCGGTGCAGCAGCCGTACGGTGCCCACGTCCCCGGCGTCGGTTCCGCCCCCGGCCCCCGCCGGCACCACCGCACGTCGGGCGGCCGGCGGGAACATGCTGGCCGCGACGGTGACGGGCCCGATGGCGATGATGGCGGCCAGGACGTGGAGGGACAGCAGGATCTTGGTCATCGGTCGGGGCTCCGGGAGGCAGTTCGGTCGATGCGGTCGGAGCCACGCTAGAAAGACCGCCGGGTGATCGCACAGGGGCTGAAACGACAGCTTCCAACGGAATCTCGCCAACGCCTTCACCAGGAGAGAATCGGCGGGACAAGGCGGAGTGAGGGACGTGCGCGGGGGTTCTGCCCACGGCGGGAATCCGCCTATCGTGGCGGTCATGCACTCGGTGGCGATCCTGGTCCTCGACGACGTGGTGCCGTTCGACATGGCGGCGCCCATGCAGGCGTTCGACTGGACGCGGCTGCCCGACGGGCGCAGCCCCTACCGGGTCCGACTGTGCGCGGAGTCGCCCGAGGTACGCACGGACGGGCTGGTCCTCCGTATCGACCTGGGCCTGGAGGCGCTGGAGACCGCCGACACGATCATCGTGCCGGGCCGCTCCGAGGAGCACGGCCCGCCCTCGGAACGCGTCCTCGCGGCGCTGCGGCGGGCCGCCGGTGCGGGTACGCGGATCGCGTCGGTGTGCGTGGGCGCCTTCGTCCTCGCGGAGGCCGGGCTGCTGGACGGGCTGCGGGCCACCACCCACTGGATCGCCGCGGCGGAACTGGCCCGCCGCTACCCGCGCGTGGAGGTGCAGCCGGACGTGCTGTACGTCGACAACGGACGGATCCTCACCTCCGCGGGCGCCGCCGCCGGTCTGGACATGTGCCTGCACATGATCCGCCGGGACCTGGGGTCGGCCGTCGCCGCGCACGCCGCCCGGATGTGTGTCGTGCCGCTGGAGCGGGAGGGCGGCCAGGCCCAGTTCATCGTGCACGAGCGCCCGCCCGTGCCGCGGGGCTCGGACCTGGAGCCGCTGCTGGAGTGGATCGAGGACAACCTGGCGGAGGAGGTCACCCTCGGGGCGATGGCGGCGCGCTCGGGCATGAGCGAGCGCACCTTCAGCCGGCGGTTCCGGGAACAGACGGGCACCACGCCGCTGCAGTGGCTGCTGCGGGCGCGGGTGCGGCGCGCCCAGTACCTGCTGGAGAACGGCGACCACTCGATCGAACGGATCGCGCGGCAGGCCGGGTTCGGCTCCCCCACCGCCTTCCGCGAGCGGTTCCGCCGGGTGGTCGGCACCACTCCGTACGCCTATCGCGCGGCGTTCCACGGGAAGCCTGCCGCGTCGGCGGGCCCCGCGTAGGGCCCGCCTCGCGGATCGTCCCGGCTGTTCCGGTCCGAGGCGGGCCCCTGACGCGACGGTGTCACACGGCCAGCGACAGGCCGCTCTCCCCGTCGGGGTCCGCCGCGCGGACGGCGTCCGGAGCCCGTCCCTTGGCGAGCAGCAGCGCGTCCGCCTTGGCCACCGCGTCGTGGATGCTGGTCGTCGCCGTCATCACGCACAGCGTGTAGCTGACGTCCGCCAGCTCCCGCGCCGTCGCCGACCTTGCCCTCTCCGCCTGAGCGATCCGCAGTGCCGCGTACCGCGTCAGCAACTCCCTGACGACCTTCGGGTCCGGTTCGAGCACGAAGCGCCCCTCTCTCGAGTTTCGCTGCGTATGCCCGTACCCGGCCGAAACAATCACACCGTGCGTGCCCCTGCTCGCAATTGACGAGAATCCATCGCTTCGTGTCCGACCACTATCGCGAGCGGGCGACGACTTGGTTGAAAAGGGACTGAACGGGCTTGGGCGCCCCGCCCGTTCGCACGTCACTCACCGGGCACCGAGCTCCCGTTCCAGCACCTCCCGAAATCCGTGCGGCGGACGCCCGGTGACACGCCGAACGGTGTCGGTGGTGCGGTCCTCGGCCCCCAGAGCGATGGCCCGGTCCATGTCGGCCAGCATCGCGGCGAAATCCGGCGGCACCAGTTCCGCGAGGCGGTCGCGCAACTGCTCGTGGGTCAGGCGCCGGTGGACCACGGGGCGGCCGCCGGCCCGGGTGAGGATCGCGGCGATGTCGTCGTGGTCGAGGGCCTCGGGGCCGGTGAGGATCAGGTCCTCACAGGGGGCCTCGTCGTCGGTGAGGGCGCGCACCGCGACGGCGGCGATGTCGTCGGCGTCGACGAAGCCCACACGGCCGCTCCCGGCGGCGGTCAGGATGGTGCCGTCCTCCCGGACGCTGACGGCGTGGGCGTGGGTGCCGGTGAAGTTCTGCATGAACCAGGAGGGCCGCAGTACCGCCCACTCCTCGAACAGACCGGGGAGGGCCCGGTGCACCGCGCCCACCGCCGGGCCGCCCTCGGGGACGGCCGAGGAGCTGAGCAGCACCGCACGCCGCACGCCCGCGGCGCGGGCCCTTCGCAGGAAGGGCAGCATGACCGCGGCCGGGTCCGAGTCACCCGGCGGCGGAACGAGGTAGACGCGGTCGGCGCCGTCGAGCGCCGCGTCGTGCGCGGCGGTGTCGTGCCAGTCGAAACGGACCGGTTCCGCGCCAGGCAGCGGGGTCGCGCGCCGGCTCGCGGCCTTCACACGGTGGCCCGCGGCGATCAGTTGCCCGGCGGTGCGGCCGCCCGTCGTGCCGGTGGCTCCGACGACCAGCGTGGTCCCGGTGCCGGTCATCGTCCGCTCCCGGTGAAGTCGGTGCCGGGCTCCTGGAGGGTGAGCGGGTTCCAGTAGTCGCGGTAGGAGGTGAACCGCCCGTCCTCGACGGTCACGACGGCGATGTACGTCATGTCGAAGGGCGCGCCGGTCTTCACCACCCGTCCCACGCCGCGCATCTCCACCACGACGGTCCGCGGGTCGGTGGTCTCGTGGATCCGCAGGTCGGGAAAGTCGTGCAGGTCGATGTGGTCGGGATAGGGGCGCATGTAGGCGGCGACGGCCTCCCGGCCCTCCAGCCGCCGGGGCCGGTCCCCGGGGGCGAAGGGGAATTCCATGACTCCGTCGTCGGCCCACAGGCCGACCCAGGCGTCGATGTCCTTGTCCAGCAGGAGCCGGAGGCTGTGGCGGTACAGGTCCGCCGCCGGGGCGGGCGCGGTGGGCGGGGTGGGCGTGGGCATGGGTGGGTGCTCCTCCGTCGCATAGAATGCGGACCGTAAGTCCGCTTCGAACGATACGGACCGCCGGTCCGCTTTGCAACACCCACCGAGCCCGCGACGGAGGAGACCCCCTGTGACCGAGCGCAAGCCCCGCAAGGACGCGGCCCGCAACCGGGCGGCCGTTCTCGCGGCCGCCGACACCCTCTTCGTCCGCTGCGCGCGCCCGGACGACGTGACCATGGCGGACGTCGCGGCGGCGGCCGGTGTAGGCAAGGGGACGCTCTTCCGGGCCTTCGGCGACCGGACCGGACTGATCAAGGCGCTGTACGAGGCACGGCTGGAGCCGATCGAGGAGGCCGTCACGACGGGCCCGCCACCGCTGGGCCCCGGCACTCCCCCGCCGCAGCGCGTCCCCGCCGTGCTCGACGCGCTCCTGTGCTTCAAACTCGACAACCGCCGCCTCGCCCTGGCCCTGGAGGGCGCCGGCGGCGACAGCCCCTACGGGGCGGCGCACTACGGGCGCTGGCACACCCTCCTGCGCACCATGCTGGAGCAGGTTCCCGGCCTCGCCGACGGCGACTTCGCCGCCCACGCGCTGCTCGCCGCCGTCCGGGCCGACCTGGTCGAGCACCTGGCCGGCCCGGAGGGCGTGCCGCGCGAGAGGATGCGGGCCCAACTGGCGGACTTCACCGGCCAGGTACTGGGCGCCGCCCCGGCCGGGGCCTGACGTCCGGGGCACTGGCCGCCGGCCCCGCTCAGGCGGCCTGGCCGCTGTGCAGTGCCGCGTACGCCCCACCCCTGCCCAGCAGTTCCTCGTGGGTTCCGGTCTCCTGGATCCGGCCCTCGCCCATCACCACGATCCGGTCCGCACCCCGCACGGTGGACAGCCGGTGCGCGACGACGAACGTGGTGCGCCCGCGCAGGAGCCTGGCCAGGGCCTGCTGGACGAGCGCCTCCGAGCGGGTGTCCAGCGCCGAGGTGGCCTCGTCCAGAATGAGCACCCTCGGGTCCCGGATCAGCGCGCGGGCGATGGCCAGGCGCTGGCGCTGACCACCGGAGAGCCGTGCGCCGTGCTCCCCGACCAGGGTGTCGAGGCCCTGCGGCAGCCGGTCGACGAACTCCAGCGCGTTGGCGTCCCGCAGGGCCGCGCGCACCGCCTCCTCGTCGGCGTCGTCCATGCCGTAGGCGACGTTCTCCCGGACCGTGCCGTCGAAGAGGATGGACTCCTGCGGCACCACCGAGACGAAGCGCCGGTACGTGCGCAGGTCGAGGGTGTTCATGTCGGTGCCGTCGAGCAGCAGCCGGCCCGCGGTCGGCCGCAGGAAGCCGATGACCAGGTTGAGGACGGTGGACTTGCCCGCCCCGGACGCGCCCACCAGCGCGATGGTCTCGCCGGGTCGGACCGCGAGCGTGAAGTCGCTGACGGCGGGCCGCCCGTCGCTCTCGTAGAGGTGTCCGACGCCCTCGAAGGTGACGGCGCCGCGCAGCGAGGCGAGCTCCGCCTTCCCCTCGTTGTCCTCCAGTTCGGGGGCCTGGAGCACCTCGCCGACCGAACGGACGGACTCCAGGCCCTTGGTGATGACCGGCGCCAGCCCTGCCAACGTTGTCGTGGAGCTGGTGAGGGTGGTCAGGAAGGCGCTGAGCATGACGACGTCGCCGGCGGTGACGCCCCAGACGCCGTGGTACGAGACCAGCGCGGCTCCCGCGAGGACCAGTACGCCGACCACGTTGAGCACGACCCAGGACAGCGAGCCGAAGCGGCCGTTGACCAGGTCGAGGCGGTTGCCGGAGGTCAGCAGGCGGTCCAGGGTGCCGTCCATGCGGCGCAGCGCCTTGCCCTCCAGGCCGTGGGCGCGGGTGACCGGGATGAGCCGGGTCATCTCCGTGACCCTGGAGGACAGGGTCTCGACCTCGTGGCGGAAGTGCTCGTTGTGGCTGCGCAGCCGGGCGCGGAGCCGGGCCACGAGAAGGGAGGCGGCGGGTACGACGACGAGGAAGACGGGCAGGAACTCCGGCGTGCGCACGGCGACGATGATCAGGCCGCCGGTGAGGACGGTGAACGCGCCCAGCCCTGTCTCCGCGGTCTGCTGCACCATCTGCTCCACCGTCTCCACGTCCCGGACGACCTTGGCCTGCAGGACGCCGGCGCTGACGCGCGAGTGGTAGCCGATGGAGAGCTGCTGCATGCGGGTGCACAGCGCGGAACGCAGGGCGGTGCCCATGCGGCGCACACTGCCGTACAGGAGACGGACGTACAGCAGGTGCAGCGGGTAGTTGACCACCAGGATGAACATGATGATCCCGGTACTGGTCCACAGGTCGCCGATCGGTCCGTGCTGGACGACGGTGTCGATGATCGACGCGGTGATGAGCGGCAGCAGCCAGACGGGACTGTGCTTGACGGTGAAGACCGCGACCGCCCCCGCCAGACGGCGGCGGTCGGCGCGGAACAGGTAGACGAGCGTGCGTATCGGGTGTTCGCCCCGGTAGCGGTGATCGAGTGGTTTTTCGAGCGGCGACGCCATCGGCGTGGTCCTCCTGGTGACCGAGGGGGCAAGCGCTTTCGTCCCGCGCTTTCCTACCCCGTCGCCGAGGAGTACGCCACACCGTTCCGAAGGCCGGAACGCCCCTGCGCCGTACACCCGTAGGCCCGTCCGCCCGTGTGTCGGTGCGTCGGAGGGAGACCCGCGCCTTCTCCCCCGTGGAGGGCGCGGGTCTCAGTCTCCGAGTGTGCGGGCCAGTTCGGTCGTGGCCCGCGCGATCTCGCTGTCGCCCTCGGCCAGCAGCCGCTCCAGCCCGTCCCGCCGGGCGCGGACGGCCTGCCGCGCCGCGCGCTCCCATGCCACGGGGTTCTCCCGGTGGTTGAGCAGCTTCGGGTAGGCGGTGGCGGTGGTCTCCCACTGGCGGGCGTCGGCGATGTTCTTGAGCAGCTGGATGATCTGCGCCCGGCAGCTCACCTGGGGCCGCTGCGCCAGTTCCCACAGGAAGGGGACGGTCGCGGCGGTGGCCTGTTCGACGACGAACCCGTACTGGCAGATGCGTTTCCGCAGATCACCGAGGGCGGCACGGGCGGTCTCGGCGTCCCCCAACGCGACCTTGCGCAGCAGCCGGGGAATGGCCGCTGCGGAACCGCTGGAGTCCTGGATCTCGCTCCAGGGCACGCCGTCCAGCCCCGCGAGGGGACCGGCGGCCCGGGGCGAACCGGGCGGCTGCGTCTGACGGTCGGTGCGCCGGGTGCTCGGGTCGGGTTTCGGAGCGCTGCGCATGGTGTGGGGCCCTTCCGCGGCAGTCGGGTCAGGTGAGGGAGCGGGTCGACAACTTGACCCAGACGGTCTTGCCCGCCGGAGGCCTCGGGGTCCAGCCCCACTCCTCGGCGAGGGCGTCGACGATGCACAGGCCGCGTCCGTGCTCCTGGAGGGCGGAGATTCCGGACGGGGCGAACACGGGCGCGTTGTCCCCGGGGTCGGAGACGGTCAGCGTCAGGTGGTCGGAGTCCAGGGCGAGCCCCAGCCTGACCTCGGGTGCGCCGGCCGCCGCCGACGGCACCGCGTGCCGCACGGCGTTGGAGACGAGCTCGGTGATCACGAGGACCGCGTCGTCGGCGTGCCGGTCCAGGGACCAGCCGCTCAACGTGTCCCGCGTGAAGACCCGGGCCCGGGCGAACCCCTCCCCGCTGCACGCGACGCGCAGCACGGCGGATGCGGGTGGGCCGCCTGGGGCGTGGTGCTTCGCGCGGGAAGCGGGGAACGGCCACTCACCCCGGCCGGCGGCCGGTCGCGCCGCGCGCGGGAGCTGTCCGAACCGGCTCGCCGGGCCTGCCTCCGACACGGGTTCGCCGGGCGACCGGAGCGTTGGATGCGCAGGTGACGACACGGCATCTCCCTGATGCGACGTCAGAACGGGGCGCCGACCGGGGGGTTGACGCCACGGCTATTATCCACGCTGACAGCGCTCGCGTGCAATTGCACGGGAAATTGCGCGAAAAAAATCGGACGGGAGCGCACGGGGACCGACGGGGCTCGGTCCGCTCCCCCGAACGGCAAGGAGACCGCGGTGCCACCAGTGCGCAACGGAGTGCAGGCCAGCCTGTTGGACGCCTGCTGGAAGAAGAGTCGGCACAGCAACGCCGAGGGCAACTGCGTCGAGGTGGCCCTCGTGGACGGAGGCATCGCGATGCGCAACTCCCGTGATCCGGACGGCCCCGCGCTCGTCTACACCCCCGCGGAGGTGGCCGCCTTCCTGGCCGGGGCGAAGGAGGGCGAGTTCGACCACCTGCTGTGAAGCAGGGCCGGGAGCGGCCGGCGAGGCGGGCGGCCATCGTGAAGCGGAGGCCTCGTGAAGCGGAGGCCAACTACCCGTTTTCCACTGGCCGATGCGGCGGGCACATGCGGGATGAGATAGTGTGGTTTCTCAAGTCTGCCGGTCTGCTGGGAGTCAGGATGTCCGCCGCATCGCATCGCCTCTCCCGTCTCGAACCCTATCTGGACAGGGCCGAGCCTGCTCCGACTCTGCTGAAGATGCTCGTCGGTGTTCAGCTGGCGGGCTTCCGCGAGGACGCCGGCCTGTCCCAGGAACAGGCGGCGCGCGACATCGGGTTCAGTCCGGCGAAGCTCTCCCGCATCGAGTCGGGCAAGGGCCGCAAACCTCCGACGGAGACGGACGTCCGCGCGATCCTGGAGCGGTACGGCACCGACGCCTACGAGGCCTCGGTGCTGGTCAAGCTGTTGCAGCGGGCCGGCGAACCGGGCTGGTGGCAGCGGTACGACAAGCGCCTCATGCCCGAGTGGTTCGACCGTCTGGTCGGACTCCAGGAGGCCGCGGCGACCATCCGCACCTTCGAGATCCAGTACGTCCCCGGCCTGCTCCAGACCCCGGACTACACCCGGGCCGTGGTCGAGCGGGGCCTGCCGAACGCGCCTGCCGGTGAGGTTCAGCGGCGTGTCGAACTGCGTATGCGCCGCGCGGAGTTGCTGCGCCGCGGAGACGCGCCTCAGTTGTGGGCGATCATCGACGAGTCCGTGCTGCTGCGGGTCCTGGGCAGTCGCGAAGTCATGCGTGAACAGCTCGCGCACCTCGTCGAGATGGCCGGGCAGCCCCATGTGACGCTGCAGATCGTGCCGCTGGACGTGACGAACGCTTCGGCACCCGCGATCCCGGTCACCTATCTGCGTTTCGGCGGCATCGACCTGCCCGACGTGGTCTACCTGGAGCACATCAAGAGCGCCAACTTCCTCGAGGACCGCGACGAGACCGAGGAGTACCGGGTCGCGCTGGACCGCCTGGCCGACGAGGCGCTCACTCCGCGCGAGTCACTGGAACTGCTGCGCGAGGCGATGGCGCAGCGCTACGCCCAGAAGTAGCGGCGCGAAGGAGAAGGGCCGCACACGTAGCGCGCGGCCCGGGATGCTCTCTCCGCTAGCGGATGCGGCCCAGACCGCCGAACTCGATCCACTCGTCGGTGAGCTGGCGCGGAGCCACCTCGTTGTCCGGACGCCAGGTGGAGACCTCCACCAGGCCCGGCTCCATGATGTCCATGCCCTCGAAGTAGGCCTCGACGTCCTTGGGCTCGCGGACCCGGCCCCAGTGCCCCTGCGTCGCCTGGTCCATGAAGGCCGTGACGGACTCCCGCACCTCGGCGTCGTCACTGACCAGCTGGCACATCACGGCGTAGCTTCCGGGCACCAGTCGCTCGGTGACGCGGCGGATCACGGCCGTCGGGCCGTCGGTGTCGCTGTCCGGGATGCAGTGGAAGACCGAGTTGAACAGCACGGCCACCGGCTGCGAGAAGTCGATCAGGCGCTGGGTGTCCGGGTGGGAGAAGATCTCCTCCGTCGAACGCATGTCGGCGTGGATGACGGCGGTCCGGTCGTTCTGGTCGAGCAGCGCACGACCGTGGACCAGCACCATCGGGTCGTTGTCGACGTAGACGACACGGGACTCGGGGGCGACCCGCTGTGCGACCTGGTGGACGTTGTCCTGCGTGGGCAGGCCGGAGCCGTGGTCCAGGAACTGGCGGATGCCGTAGTCCTCCGCGAGGGTCCTGACGACCCGCTGCAGGAAGCACCGGTTGTTGAGCGCGAGCCGACGGGTGCTGGGGACGACCTTGTCGAGTTCCCCGACCGCCGCCCGGTCGGCCGCGTAGTTGTCCTTGCCGCCGAGGTAGTAGTCGTACATACGTGCTGCCGTTGGCACGTTGGCGTCGATCTCCGTGGACAACTGCTTGTCGGCTTGCATCGTTCCCCCAGCTCTGTACCGCGCCAACTGCACTGGCATGACCGAGAGTACATCCTAGAGACGCGGCGGTCAGGGAAACCAGTACGCGGATCAGGTGGCCGCCAAGGCGACTGCGGGACAGTCGAGTTGACGGCCACCCACCTCGGTCAGCCGCGTCCGGCCAGGTACGCGTCGACGCCGGGCGCCTTGTGGGCCTCCTCCACGCCGACCAGGCCGCCGGCCGCCTTGGCGTCGGGCTTCAGCACGTAGGTGGACCGGCTGGCCGGCTCGGTCACCAGGGTGAAGTTCTGCGGGGTGCCGAGGCCGGTGTCGGCGTTCTTCTGCGAGCGGTGCGCCTTGACCACGTCCTGTCGGGTGAGGCTGCCGCCCTCGCACGCCTTCTTCAGGTCGGCGCCCATCAGCTGGGCGGCGTTGTAGCCCGAGAGCACGCCGGAGTCGACCGGCTCGCCCGGGTACTTCTTGTTGTAGGAGGCGACCATCTTCTTGACGCCCGGCAGGTCGGAGCTGACCGCCGGTGCGGCGCTGACCACGTGGACCATGGCCTCCAGCGCCGGCGCCGCGGGCGTCTTCATCAGCTGCGGGGAGTATCCGGGAGCGCTGCTGACGATCGGCACCTTCAGGCCCCGGGCGGCGGCCACGCCGGCGAGGGAGGCGGTCTGGGCGGGGCCCGCGCTGATCAGGACCGCCTTCACCCCGGCCTTGCTCAGCGCCGACACCTGCGCGGTCAGATCGGTGTCCGTGGCCTTGATCTTCTGGCCCACCACCTTCATCCCGGCCTGCTCCGCGGCCCACTCCGAGCCCTCCAGCGCGTTGGCGCCGTAGTCGCCCTCGAAGTACACGTGGCCGATCGTGTCGCCCTTGGCGATCTTCTTGGTGCGGGTGAGGAAGTCGACGGCGGCGATCATGTCGAGGTCGTAGGTGGTGCCGAGGACCTGGACGGGGTCCATCCCGAGCAGGGAGGCGGCCCAGGCCTGCGGGAAGGTCAGCATGTGGTCCCGCTCGATGTCGTCGAGCAGGGCCGCGACCACCGGCGAGCCGATGACCTGCGGCAGGGCGACGACGTCCGGGGAGATGTCGGCGTAGGCGGTGACCGCCTTCTGCACGTCGTAGCCGTGGTCCTTGACGACGATCTCGACCTTGCGGCCGCAGATGCCGCCCGCGGCGTTGGTCTCGTCGGCCCACATCTGCTGGGCCTGCACGATGCTCTTGCCGAGGGTGGCGTAGGGACCGGTGAGGTCGGTCAGCGCGCCCAGCTTGATGGCCTTGTCGCTGACTCCGGGGCCGGCCTTGACGCCGTCGGCGGCGTCGTCGGTGGACCCGCCGTCCGCCTTCGTGCTGCATGCGGTGCCCGCGAGCAGCACGGCGGCCAGGGCCGCGGCCAGGGCGGCGGTCCGGGTGGTGCGGGGCCTGGAGTGCGTGACGTTCACGGGGTGTGCTCCTTGGTTCGTGCGGCGTTGGCGGTGGTGGCGGGAGGCAGGGACGTGGGCCCGGCGTCGGGCGGGCCGGTGTCGGGTGACTTGCGGCGCAGGCGTGCGCGGGTCCGGCGGGCCAGTCCGTGCAGGCCGTCCGGGGCGTAGAGCAGGATCACGACGATCGCCGCGCCGTAGAGGTAGCGGGAGGCCTCGGTCGGGCCGATCGAGCCGTCACCGGAGCCCGGGGTCGCCACCAGCGGCAACTGGTCGGCGTAGCGGGTCATCAGCAGGGGCAGCGCGGTGACGAAGACGGCGCCGGCGGTGGCGCCCGCCACCGACCCGAGGCCGCCGATGACGATCATGGCGAGGTAGTCGACGGAGAGGAGGAGCGAGAAGTAGTCGGGCACGACGCGGCGGAAGGAGAGCGCGAGGAGGACGCCGGCCAGGCCCGCGTACATCGAGGAGACGACGAACGCGGCCGAGCGGTACCGGGCCACGTGCACGCCCATCACGGAAGCCGCGGTCTCGCTGTCGCGCAGCGCCACCAGGGCGCGTCCGGGGCGCCCGCGCAGCAGCCCGCGCGCGGTGAACCAGGTCAGCGCGAACAGGACGAGTCCCAGGTACCAGAGCCGTTCCTCGGCCCCGAACGGCACGCCCAGGACCGTCAGTTCCGGGTCGGTCTCGGCGAAGGTGAATCCGCCGATCTCCAGGGGCGGCACCGAGCGTCCGTTGAAGCCGCCGGTGACGGAGTCGGCGGTGAGCAGGACGTGGTGGCCGAGGAAGACCAGGGCGAGGGTGGCCACGCCGAGGTAGATGCCCTTCACCCGGCCGGCGACGGGGCTGAACAGGCCGCCCGCGGCTCCGGCGAGCAGCACGGCGAGGACGGCGGCGACGGCCGGCGGCAGCCCCGGTCCGGGCTCGCCCGCCAGCCATACGTACCCGTAGGCGCCGACGGCGAGGAAGAAGGCGTGCCCGAGGGAGAGCTGTCCCGCGGTGCCGCTGAGCAGGCCGAGTCCGACGGCGCCGATGGCCGCGGCCATGGAGAACAGGCCGATGCGCAGCCAGAAGGCGTCCAGGTAGAAGGGCAGGGCGCACAGGAGGAGGGCGGGCAGCAGGAGCCGGCCCTGCTTGAGGAGCCCGCCGCGCCCGAGGAGGGTGCTCCTCTTGAGGAGGTCAGACACGTGCCGCTCCCTTCGCCGCGAAGAGTCCGGCGGGGCGCACCAGGAGGACCAGCACCATCACGGCGTACGGGGCGACATCGCCGAAGCCCTCGCCGAGGACGTGCAGTTCGGACTGGTAGCCGGCGACGAAGGCCTCGGTGAGGCCGATCAGCATGCTGCCGACCAGGGCGCCGACCGGGGAGGCCATGCCGCCGAGGATGGCCGCCGGGAACGCCTTCAGGGCGATCTGCCCGGTGGTGCGCTCCAGTCCCGGTGCCGGGAAGGCGACCAGGAAGACCGCGGCGAGCGCGGCGAGTCCACCGGCCAGGCACCAGGCGACGGTGCGTACGCGGGTCAGCCGTACGCCCATGAGGGCGGCGGCCTCACGGTCCTCGGCCGCCGCGCGCAGCGACAGGCCCCAGGGGGTGAACCGGAAGAGGGCGAAGGCGCCGCCGATGGCCACGGCGGACACCAGGATCGCGGCGATGCGGCTGTCGGCGACGGTCACCGGGCCCAGGTCGGTCACCGAGTTGCCCCAGGGGTCGCCGAGCGGCAGCAGGTCACCGCCGATCCGCCGGGCCAGGTCGGTGACCAGGACGATGTCTATGCCGATGGTGACGATGGTCTGGACATGGGCGGCGTGCGGGTCGGTCCCCCCGACCCGCTGGAGCACCAGCCGGTCCAGCGCCCCGGCGACGGCGGCCGTCACGAGGACCGCGACGGCCAGCGCCCCGGCGAAGCCGATGTCGTCGTGGAGGACGGCGACGAGGTACCCGCCGAGGAGCAGGAGCGAGCCGTGGGTGAAGCTCAGCACGCCCGACGCCTTGAAGATGGTGACGAAGCCGAGGGCGATCAGGGCGTAGACGGACCCCAGGGCGAGGCCGTTGAGGAGGTTGTCGAAGAAGCCGGTCATGCCGCGTCCTCCCCGGTGGTGCCGGTGCCGAGGTAGGCGCGCAGCACCTCGGGGTCGCGCCGGACCTGGTCCGGGGCGCCGTGGGCGATGGCCTTGCCGAAGTCGAGGACGGTGACCTCGTCGGCGAGCCGCATGACCAGTCCCATGTCGTGCTCGACCAGCACGACGGACAGGCCGAGTTCGGCGCGGATCTCCCGGACGACCTCGGTCATGCGGGTGCGTTCGGCGGCGTTCATGCCGGCCACGGGTTCGTCGAGCAGCAGTACACGGGGCTCCAGACAGAGGGCGCGGGCGAGTTCGACCCGCTTGCGGTCGCCGTAGGACAGCAGGGCGACGGGTGCGTCGAAGTGGGCGCCGAGGCCGGTGAGTTCGGCGATCTCGCGGGCTTTGGCGAGGTGTTCGCGCTGTTCGCGCACGGCGCGCGGCAGACGCAGGGCGCTGGCGGCGAAACCGGCGTGGGACAGGGCGTGGCGGCCGAGCATCAGGTTGTCGGCGACGGTGCCCTGGGTGGTGACGATGTTCTGGAAGGTGCGGGCCACGCCGAGAGCGGCGATCCGGTGCGGGGCGAGCCGGGTCAGCTCGGCGTCGCCGAGCCGTACCGTGCCGGCGGTGGGCCGGTACAGCCCCGACAGGACGTTGAAGCAGGTGGACTTGCCCGCGCCGTTGGGGCCGATGACGGCGTGCACGGTGCCCGGGGCGACGGTGAAGGAGACGTCGTCGAGGGCGACGAGGCCGGCGAATCGCACGGTCACGTTCCGGACCTCGAGCGCGGGGGGTGTGGCGGTGCGGGTGGTCACGCGGCCCCCTGACCGTCAGCGGTGTCGCCCAGGTAGAGGCGGCGTACGGCGTCCGTCCGCGCGAGTTCGTCGGCGGCGCCGGACAGCCCGATCTCGCCGACGTCCAGGACGTAGGCGTGTTCGGCGAGGGACAAGGCCATGCCGGCGTTCTGTTCCACGAGGAGTACGGCGGTGCCCTGGGTGTTGATCTCGCGGACGACCTCGGCGATGCGGTCCACCATCATCGGGGCGAGTCCGAGGGAGGGTTCGTCGAGGAGGAGCAGGCGGGGTGCGGCCATCAGGGCGCGGCCGATGGCGAGCATCTGCTGCTCGCCGCCGGACAGCAGGCCGGCGGCCTGGCGGGTGCGCTCGGCCAGCCGCGGGAACAGCGTGAAGACCCGCTCCCGGGCCTCACGGACCTGGGCCGGGGCACGCCGGCCCAGGCCGAGCCCGCCGGCCCGCAGGTTCTCGTCGACGCTGAGTCCGGCGAACACCCGCCTGCCCTCGGGTACCTGCACGACTCCGGCGCGTACGGCGGCGACCGGGTCCCGGCCGTCCAGGGCCGTGTCGCCGTAGCGGACACGGCCGGCCGTGATCGCGCCGCGGTGCAGGCGCAGTGTGCCCGACACGGCCCGCAGCAGCGTCGTCTTGCCGGCGCCGTTGGCGCCGAGCAGCGCGACCACGCCGCCGTAGGGGACGGTCAGGGACACGGAACGGAGGGCGGACAGTGCGCGCCCGTACTTCACGTCGAGGCTCTCGACGTGCAGGGCGGGCTCGCCGTCCGGTGGTGCTGCGGGCATCGCGGCTCCTTGGGACCGTGCCGAGGCCGGCACGGTGACGGGAAAGGGGGAGCTCACGACAGCACGCACGCCGGTGCCGGTACAGAGCCACGGCCTGGGTCGCTGCGGCGTCCCAGTCCCGGGGCGGAGAGTCTGTGCGGATGCCCAGACCCGGGCGGCGGGGGGCCGCGCCAGGGGGCGGCGTCGCTGCGGGCGGGGGTCGCGCCGGGGGGCGGCGTCGCCGCGGGCGGGGCCACGCCAGAGGGCGGCATCGCCGCGGGCGGGGCCACGCCAGAGGGCGGCATCGCCGCGGGCGGGGCCACGCCAGGGGGCGGCGTCGCTGCGGGCGGGGGTCGCGCCGGGGGGCGGCATCGCCGCGGGCGGGGCCACGCCAGGGGGCGGCGTCGCTGCGGGCGGGGGTCGCGCCGGGGGGCGGCGTCGCCGCGGGCGGGGCCACGCCAGAGGGCGGCCTCGACGCTGCGGGCGGGGGCCGCGCCGGGATCGGCGTCGCCGCGGGTGCCGAGGCCGCCGGGGAGGGCGGGGGCGTGGCGGGGAGACGGCGCCTTCGCGTACATCGGGGCGTCGTGTCCGAGCCGGGCCGCGGGGCACCGGGGGGACGGTGCCTTCGCGCGGCCCGGGGCGTCGTGCCCGGAGCCGGGTCGCGAGACACCGGGGGGGGAGGCGCCTTCGCGCGGCCCGGGGCGTCGTGCCCGGAGCCGGGTCGCGAGACACCGGGGGGAGGCGCCTTCGCGCGGGCCGGGGCATCGCGCCCGGAGCCGGGTCGCGAGACACCGAAGGGAAGACGCCTTCGCTCGGGCCGGGGCATCGCGCCCGGAGCCGGGCCGCGGGACGACGCCCGGCGCATCGTCACACGCCCGGGGCCCGCATCATGCGCACCAAGGGGGCCGTAGTCACCCTCGCTCCCTGCGCGGGCTCCTCTCCGCGCGCGCCAGAGCACCGGGGGTCCACGCCGCGCCGGAAGACCAGGGGCCGGGATTCGCCCGCACGGCGGCGTCCGGTGCCCCCGCCGGCCCGGGACGTCCGGGGCGGCGGGGCCGCGGCCTCGGCCACGGGTGGGCGAGGTGAGCCCGCGACGGGTGTCTCGGGGCCTCGCCGGGCAGCGCGGGACGCCGCCCGGCGCCGGGGTGGGGCTGAGGCGGAGCCGGGGGGCCGGGCTCCCCCTGCGGAGCCAGGCCGGGGCCCGCGTGGAGCCGGGCCAGAGCCGGGCCCGTGGCGGGGCCGGGGCCCAGGGCGGGGCCGGGGCCCGGGCGGCGAAGCCAGGGCCCGGGCGCCGGAGGCGTCGCCGGGTTCGTCAGTTGTGTAGGAGTCGTCGGGCGGTCAAAGCCAGGGTCATTTCGACGACGTCGGCCGGGCGGGCCAGTGAGCGGCCGGTCAGTTGCTCGCAGCGGCGGAGGCGGTTGAGGACCGTGTTGCGGTGGCAATAGAGGCGTTCGCCGGCCCGCTGGGCCGAGCCGTCGCAGTCGAGCCAGGTGGTGAGGGTGTCCAGCAGCACCTCACGGTCGGCCGGCTCCAGCCGCAGCAGGGGGCCGAGCACCCTCTCGGCGAGGGCCCGGCCGAGTTCGGGGCTGGAGACGACGAGGGCGGCGGGGAGGTGGTCGGCGAGCCGGACCGTGCCGCCGGCCTCGGGGCAGATGTCCAGGGCCGTGTCGGCGTGCCGGCGGGCGTCGCCGACGGAGGCGAGTCCGTCGACCGGGGTGCCGACGCCGATCCGGACGCCGGGAAGCACGGCACGCGGCCCGGACTCGGCGTCCTCCGGTCCCGGGAGCCCGTCGTCGCCGGTGCCGACCAGGACGATGCCGTAGTCGACCTCGCCTCCCGCGTGCCAGTGGACGCGTGTACCGGACGCCACGGCGGCGGCACGGGCGGCGTCGGACCGCGCGGGGTGTCGGCCGCTGACGGCGACGACGACGTAGCGGCCCTGCTCCGGCAGGCCCAGCGCCTGCGCGGCCTCGGGCAGGTCGGCGATGCGGCTGGTGCCGTCGAGCAGACCGGCCGCCAGCAGCCGGGCCCGGTTCTCGCGGCGTCGGGCGAGCTGCCACTCGGTCTGCCGGTAGGCGTCCGCGACGAGGGTGCAGTGCTCGTCGACGAAGTTCCACACGTCGGCGGCCACGTGCACGAGGAGGCGCACGTCCTCGGGTGCGGTCCGGGAGGTCTCCTCGATCAACCGCTGCCACACCAGTGAGCCGCCGAGACGGAAGGCGTGCAGCAGCGCGTCCAGCGGAAGCCCCTGCTCGGCACGGGTGGCGCCGATCCGCCAGGAGCAGCGGCGGGCCGCTTCCCGCGCGCCGCGCGGGTCGAGCAGCGAGGCCACGCTGTGCCGCAGCGAGCGGTGGACCTCCTGCCAGGTGGCGGTGGGATCCTTCGTGATGGCCGCGCGGTACGCCGGCTCCTGCTCCTGCAGCAGGGCCACCAGCCGGTCGGCCAGGTCGGGCAGGTCGTCGAGCAGGGCGCGGGCGGCCCGGTGCAGGACACGCAGGGCGTCGGCGTCCATCAACGACGCGACGCTCGGTGTCCGCGGGCGTGGTACGGGCGTCAGCCCGGTGCGGATCGCTGCTCGTGACCGTACGGCGTGCTGCATCGCGGTCCTCCCCAGGCCAGGGCTTGCGGGGACGCCCCGCGACGGGCTGTCCGCCCGTGCCGGGCCTGCCCCCTGACTCGTCCTGCCCCGAAGGATGGCATACCGTCCGGTCGGTCCCTAGGGTTGTGCACCGGTCTTTTCGCCCCGTTCGGCCTGTCCGGCATGCTCGACCATGCGGGCCAGCTCCAGGCGGGACCGTACGCCGAGCGCCGCGAACACCTTGCGGAGGTGGTAGTCGACGGTGCGGGTGCTCACCGCGAGGGTCAGCGCGACCTCGCGGTTGGTGGCGCCCTCGGCGACCTGCCGGGCGATGCGCAGCTGCTGCGGCGTAAGGCGGGACAGCGCGCCGGCACCCGACTCGTGCGGGGCCGCTCCGAGCGCCCGCAGCTCGCCACGCGCCTGCGCCGCCCAGACGCCGGCCCCGCAGCGGTCGAAGCCGGCCAGCGCGGTGCCCAGGCGGCCACGGGCCTCACGCGGCCTGCGCCGCCGGCGCAGCCACTTGCCGTACAGGAGCGCGGTGCGGGCCCGTTCGAAGTCGCCGCCCGCCTCGTCGTGCCGGGCGAGGGCGCGCCGGTAGAGGTCGTCGGCGCGGTCCGGCGGGGCGAGGAGGGCGTGGCAGCGGGCCAGTTGCGCGGCGGCCTGCGGATCGGCGCCGAACGCCGCCCAGCCGGCGAAGTCCGTGAGGACCGCGCGGGTGTCCTCGTGGCGTCCGGCGAGGACCGCGGCCTCCACGAAGCACGGCACGGCGAGCCGCCACACCGCGAAGTGTCCGCGCCCGGGTCCGGGCAGGACCAGGAGCCCGAGCCGGTCGGCGGCGTCGAGGGGGCGTCCCCGGCCGAGGTCGGCCCGGGCCGCCGCCCACTCCGCGAGGGTGGCCGCCTGCGCGAGTCCGTGCCGCCGGGCGGTGGTCAGCGCGGCCGTCACATGCCGGGCGACGACGTCCGGTTCCTCCTCGATCGACGCCGCGAGGGCCAGCACCGCCCGGTGGTGGGCCGCCGTGTTGCGCTGGCCGGCCCGCAGGGCGGTGCGCAGTCCCTCCTCCGCGTGGGTGCGGGCCTGCGGGTGCCGGCCGGCGCGCAGTTCGGCGTAGGCCAGGTACTCCAGTGCCTGCGGCACCAGCGCGTCCGACCCGAGCTGCCGGGCGGCGGCCAGGGCCCGGGCCCCGGCCCGGCGCGCGGCGTCCACGTCCCCGAGCAGCAACGCGGCCGACGCCGACCGCAGCAGCCCCTCCGGCCGGTCGCCGGTCCTGGCCCGCTCCACCACCTGCCCGAGCGGCACGACGGCCCGGTCGAGTCGCCCTTCGAGCAGCGCCCGCATGCCGACACGGTGGTCGCGCACAGCGCCGGCCACGTACGCCGTGGGGCACCGGGCGTCCGTGTGCCGGGCGGCCGGGGTCTTCGACGGCGGTTCCGGCGCGAGTGCGGCCAGGCACGCCGACAGGTCGCCCGCCGCCCAGGCCGCGTCGGCGGCGGCCAGGGCGGCGGTCGCGGCGTCGGCGGGGGCGTCCGCGGCGAGCAGGGACGCGGCCAGCAGCAGCGTCTGGTGGGCGTCGCCCACGGGGCCGTCCCGGAGTTCCGTCAGGCCACGCACCAGCTCGGCCCGCCCCCGGACACCGGCCGGGGCGGCGCAGCCGCGGGCCGCGGCGAGCAGCGGGCGGGCCCGGTCGGGGCGGCCGGCGAGCAGCGCCTGCTCGGCCGCGGCCGTGTACCGCTCCGCGCGGGCGGGGTCGTCGGCCGTCAGCTCGGCGGCACGGGCGTACACCATGGCGCGCAGCCGGGACGAGCCCGGCACCGTGCCGTCGGCGGCGACCGCGGCGAGCCGGTCCGCGAGCGACGGCGCGGGCGGCGGGCCGGTCAGGGACCAGGAGCGGTGCAGCAGCGCCGGGAGCCGCCGGCCGCCGGCCTCCAGCACGTCGGCCAGCGCCCGGTGCGCGGCGCGGCGCCGGTCCGGTGCGGCGGTGGCGTGGACCGTACGACGGACCAGGGGGCCGTGGAAGCGGAGCCGGTCGTCGGCCAGGGCGAGGAGCGCGGGAAGCGGTCCCGGGAAAGGTGCGGGGGGCGGCGTGGACGCCGGCCGCAGGTGCCGTACGGCGTCGAAGACCAGGCCCGCGTCGACGTCCGGTCCGTCGGAAGCGCGTACGGCCGCCGCCACCGTCAGCAGCAGGTCGTGCGCGTCCGCGGACAGACCGGTCAGGGCCTCCCCCGCCACCTCCGCCAGGACCGTGGCGTCGGCCAGGGGTCTGGGCGGGGGCCGGTGCCCGCGCAGTTCGGCCGGTGAGAGCCGGCGGACGAGGGCGAGGAGCAGGGCCGGGTTGCCCTCCGCCTCCGCGACCAGCTGCTCGCGCACGGCCGGGTCGGCGGCGCCGTCGGTCACGTCGTCGAGCAGGGCGTCGGCCTGCGGCGGCGTGAGCGGGTCCAGGCGTACGGCGGGCAGGTGGGCGTACTCCGGGTCGACGGCACGGTGGCCGGCGACGGAGAGGAGTACGCCGACGCGGACCGTGGGGTGCAGGCGTTCGGCCGCACGGCCCAGGGCGGTCCGGGCCGGGGCGTCCCACAGGTGCGCGTCGTCGACGCACACGAGCAGAGGTGCCTCGCCGGCCGCTGCCCGCAGCGTGTCGAGCAGTTCCCCGGCGGTGACGCGTGCGCTTCGGCCCGGTCCGGGCCCGAGGTGGAGTACGCGACCGGCCCGGAAGGAGCGGGCGGCCCAGTGGAGGAGGGCGGTCCGGCCGAGCCCGGGTTCGCCGGTCACGACGAGGTGGCCGCTGTGGGTGCGCAGGCCGTCCAGCAGGGCGCGCACCTCCTGCCGTTGCGCGTCCCGGCCGTGGATCCGCACGGCCGCACGTACGGTCGTCTCTCCGGTCATTCCCGGGAGGTTACGCGCGCGTAACCTGACGCGGAAGCCATCGGTCCGCCGCGGCCCGCCGGAGCATCGGCGGTGTCACCTGCGGTTGTGCACCGTGGGGCCGGGGCACGCACTGTGCCGCTGCCCAGCGGTCCCGGTCCGGGGCCGTGCGGCGGCACAACCGCGGGTAACACCGCCGGCGGCGGCCGCGACCTGCCCGCGACCGCCGCCGGATGGTGCCGTGAGCCGGGTCAGGAGCCGTGCGGGCAGTTGCCCCGGTACTCCTCGATGGTCAGGCTCGGCCGGGGCAGCGGGCACAGGAACTGCTCGTAGCGGGTGTCGTTGTCGATGAACCGCTTGAGCCAGGAAATGCTGTACTTCGCGATCGTGGTGTCCGAGGTGTTCGGCGTGAAGTGGCTCGCGTTGTTCAGCTCCAGGTAGGCGCGGTCCGTTCGGGACGGCAGGCTGGAGTAGAACGGCTCGGAGTGCGAGGAGACCGGGGCGATGGTGTCGCCGTCGGCCCCCACGATCAGCGTCGGGGTGCTGACCTCTGGCCAGCTCTTGTCCGTGTTCCAGGGGGTGAGCGGGATCGCGGCCTGGAGCGACGGCCGGGACTTGGCTGCCTCCAGAGAGCCGCCGCCGCCCATCGAGTGGCCCATGACGCCGAGTCGGCTGCTGTCGACCCGCCCGCGGACGGAACTGCGCTCGGTGAGGTAGTCCAGGGCCGCCAGCAGCTGCCGGCCGCGGGAGGCGGGCTGGTCCAGGGTGGTGTTGGTGTCGATGGTGAACACGACGAAGCCCTGCGAGGCCAGCCGCGGACCGAGCCAGGCGATGGAGGACTCGTACGCGGTGAAGCCGGGCGAGATCACGACGGCGCCGAACGTGCCGTCACTGGTGCTGGTCGGGTAGTAGATCGTGCCGCCGCCGAAGCCGGTGACCGCGAGCGAGGAGACGCTGGTGTCCGCCACGGAGTACGGGCCGCGCAGTGCCTCGATGCTGGACTCGGTGGGCGCCGGACCGCGCTCGTAGGGGTTGTCGGCGGCGGCGTGGGCGCCGGGGCCGGTGAGGGTGCTGAGCGCGACGACGGCGGCCACGGCCGCCGTGACGCCGGCGAGCCGCCGCCGCGTTCCGCGGAACGCCGGGCGCTCGGCCCGGGAAGCGGCGTGGGTGTGGGGGTTCTGCTGCACGAGGGTCGTCCTCTCTGTCGTGGCGAGGGGCCCGGCCGGTGATCGCACACGGCCCGGAACGCGTGGGGTCGCGTCCCGGGACATCCGCCGGACGGGCGTCGCCGTTGTGCTGGCGGTGTCACTGTCGGCGGGTGGTGCGGTGCGGGGGATCGGCAGAATTACCGGCCTCGTGCGCCGGGTGGGTCGTGGGGCCCGAGGGGGAGGCGGCGGGCCTGGGGGAGCGAAGGGAGGTCGGGCAAGAGCGCGGACGACGGGCCTGGGCAGGGGAAGAGCGCAGAGGAAGAGCAGAGGGGCAGAGCGCTGGGGTAGAGCGCAGGGGTAGAGCGCAGGGGTAGAGAGTGGCGGCGGGGCCATGAGGCGGCGGCGGCGCGACGGACGAGCCGGCGACGACGCCGCCGTCCCGAGGTCCGCGGTCTTGCCCCGGCACCGGGCCGGTGTGACACGCTCGGCGTCGGCCGGGCCGTCGCGCGCCGGCCGTCAGGGAGCAACGTCGGCGGGCCCGGGTTCGGGTTCGGCACTGCGGAGAGGCGATGGCATGCGTATCGGACTGCTCGGCACCGGTCCCTGGGCGGACATGGCACACGCGCCCGCCCTGCGCCGGCACGACGGCCTGGACTTCGTGGGCGTGTGGGGGCGCCGCCCGGACGCCGCCAAGGAGTTGGCGGACCGGCACGGCACACGTGCCTACGACGACGCCGACGCCCTGCTGGCGGACGTGGAGGCGGTCGCGGTCGCGCTGCCACCGGCCGTGCAGGCCGAGCTGGCGGTGCGGGCGGCGCGGGCCGGGTGCCATCTGCTGCTCGACAAGCCACTCGCGGCGACGGTGCCGCAGGGGCGGGCGGTGGTCGAGGCGGTGCGTGCGGCGGGCGTCGCCTCCGTCGTCTTCTTCACCGCCCGGTTCCAGCTCGGGACCGAGGCGTGGATCACCGAACAGGCCGCCAGGGGCGGCTGGTTCACGGCGCGGGCGCAGTGGCTCGGCGCGGTGTTCAGCGGCGACAGCCCGTTCGCGGACTCGCCGTGGCGACGGGAGAAGGGCGCCCTGTGGGACGTGGGGCCGCACGCCCTGTCGGTGCTGCTTCCGGTCCTCGGTGACGCCCGGGGCGTGACGGCGGCGGCGCCGGGCCCCGGCGACACCGTCCATCTGGTCCTCGACCACACCGGCGGCGCGTCGAGCACGCTCACGCTCAGCCTGACGGCGCCGCCGGCCGCGGCGGGCGCGACCGTGGAGTTGCATGGCCGGGCCGGTGTGACGCTGCTTCCGGAGAGCGCGGAGGGACCGGTGCCCGCTCTGCTGCGAGCCGCGGACGCGCTTCTTTCCGCCGCCGGGGGCGGAGGCCCGCACGCGTGCGACGCCGCGTTCGGCCTGCGGGTCACCGAGATCCTCGCCGAGGCCGAGGCCCTGCTGAGCGACCGGCGGTGACCGCCGTCAGCCGCCGGCCCGCTCCCGCTCGAACGGCTCGTCGCTCCACCGGAACCAGGCTCTCTCTCCCTGGATATGCAGCAGGAACTCGGCGACCGGGCCGTCGGGAGAGACCAGCCGCACGCGTCGTTCGATCTCGCCGTAGACCGCCTCCCACTGGGCCCAGTGCCCCTCGTCGTCCCGCTCCGCCAGGGCGAGTTCGCGGGCGAACAGGTCCTGGACGGCGGCGAACGCCGGGCCGGCGCGGAACCGGCCCGACAGCCAGGGGAAGTCGGCGTCGTCGATCAGGATCTCCCCGACCTCCGTGGCGGCTCCCTCCTCCCCCACGTCCGGCGCCCCGCGCACGTGCCAGATCTCGCCCTCGAACCCCACATCGCCTCCGCGCACGCCGTTGACCACCGTGCCGGACAGCATGCCACCCGGCACTGACACCGACGCCGCCCCCGACGCAGGCCTACCGGCCGGCCGCTACCGGATGGAAGTTGATCCGTTCCCGCGCGATCGGGTAGCCGGCCTTGGCGAAGTTGGCGGCCATGGGGTGGTTCCCCCGGTCGGTCGCGGCGGAGACGAACTCCGCGCCCCGCTCCACCAGGAAGTGGGTGCACTCGGCCAGCAGGTCGAAGGCGTACCCGTGTCCACGGTGTTCCGGCAGTACGCCGATGAAGCCGACGCACGGGCCGGACGGGTTGTGCGCGGGGATGTGGATGCCCGCGAGTTCACCCTCCGGGGTGTACGCCAGCTGCCACCACTCCCGCGGCGAGGGGCACCAGTGGAAGAAGTCGAGTTCCGACTGCGCGGCCTGGTCGAGCCCGCCCTTCTCGATGTCCAAGAGCGCGTGGGCGTCCAGGGTGACGGAGTGGATGCGGCGCAGCGCGTCGAAGAACACCGCGTCGTCCGGTTCGGGGCGGAAGTCCAGACGGCCGGGCCGCTCGGGGAGCCCGCACTCCGGCGTCCACCGGTACAGGAAGCGTTCGACCAGGAGGTCGTACCCGGCCGTTCGGGCGGCGGCGAAGCGTGCCTCGGTGGCGGCGCGCAGGGCGGGGTCCTCGCGCCAGGTGCCGGGCGGGTTGAGTTCCAGTTCGACCTGCCAGGGGGCGGTGCTCAGGAGTTCGGCTCCCGCCTCCTCCTCGCCCTCGGCCACGTCGAACCAGTTGAGGGTGACGGGTTCGGTGTCGTCGGGGCCGCCCCACCAGGCGCCGCGGGCGACGACGGCGCCGTCGCGCAGGGCGATCCGCTTCCAGTCGGGGCGGTGGTGGGTGAGCCGGTGGCCCTCACGGGCGCCCAGCGGGTCGGGCAGGGTGTCGAAGAGATGGGCGTCGCTCGCGTCGAGCGCGCGGATGACCAGATCGGTCACGGATTCCTCCGGGATGCGTCATGCGTGGTGCGCTCCCGGTGTCAGTCGAGGTACGCCGGGACAACGGGGAGGGAGCGCGGAAACGATGTGAACTGCACGGCTCTGCCCTCCTTCCGTCGGTCTCAGGGCGTGTCCCGGACAGTACCGGGTGCCGTGCGAGGGCGGCCACCGGTTTTCCGGCGCGGATTAAACGGGCCTTAAACGGCGGTTAAGCGTTCCCTGCGTGGCGCCGGTCACCCCAAGTCCCAACTGGCACAACGGGTTTGAGGGCCGGCGGAGACGGTTGGCCGGGCCATCCGTCATGCGTACCATCGGCGCACGTCGTGAGAGCGCTCTCAGGCTTCCGTTCCCCACTGTCATGTCCCGATCACACTGGAGCCCCCCCACATGACTCCCCGTCACCAGCGTCCACTCGCCCGCCGCAAGCTCCTCGTCGCCCTCGGCGGAATGGTCGTGGCCGCACCGGTCGCCGCCGCCGTCGCCCCGCACGCCCTCGCGGGCGTCGGCTCGGACGACTCCGCGGCCGACTCCGGCACCAAGGCCGCCGGAGCCCTGCCGCTGACGATCGTCAACAGCACCGGTTCCTTCGGCAACGGCGACGTGCACGTCTACATCGTCGGAAACGTGGACGGCCGGCAGGTGCGCGTCACCCCCGACGGCACCGTCGCGCCCGTGGCCCTCTCCGACAACGGCGCCGACGGCTTCACCGACTACGCGATCAGCCTCGCCGGCAGCGGCGAGACCCAGCTGAACCTGCCGTACCTCTCCGGCCGGATCTACGTGTCCCTCGGCGGGAAGCTGAGGTTCAAGGCGGTCGCCGACGGCGCCGGCAACGCCGCGCTGCAGTATCCGGCGGGCTGGGTCGAGTCCGACCCGAACTACGGAGTGCTCCACGACTGCGCGGAGTTCACGTACAACTCCTCCGGGATGTTCTGCAACACCACCATGGTCGACATGTTCAGCGTGCCGCTCGCCATCCGGCTGACCGGTGCCAAGGATCAGACCACCGGCACCGTGCGCGCGGGCGGACGGGCGGACGTCTTCGCCGCGCTGCGGCAGGTCGAGGAGTTCGCGCCGCTGGTGGTGGACGACACCCGCGTGATCGCCCCCGGCCACGGACTGGACGCCGGCCTGTTCCCCAAGGACTACCTCGCCCCGTACATCGACGAGGTCTGGAGCACCTACACCGGCAAGGATCTCAGGATCACCACCAACGCCGGCACCTTCACCGGCCGGGTGCGCGGTGACCGGCTGACCTTCGACGGGCCCGCCCAGGTGTCCTTCGGCAAGCCGTCCACGCGGGACGTGCTGTTCTGCGACGGCGCCCTCGCCGCGCCCAACGACGGCACGACCGGTCCCGTCGCCGCGGTCCTCGGCGCCGGCTTCAACCGCTCCACGCTGGTCTCCTCGGCCGACCAGCCGACGACCGACCCGGCGGCGTTCTACGGGACCGCGCTGACCAACCACTACTCCAAGGCGGTGCACGCGGCCACCGAGGACGGCAGGGCGTACGGCTTCGCCTTCGACGACGTGGCCGACTTCGCCTCCTACATCCAGGACACGGCGCCCACCGGGTTCCGGCTGACGCTCACCGGGTTCTAGGGCCGGTCCGGGGCCGGGGAGGCGCCCGGCGTGCGGTGGGCCGGGCGGCGTAGGAGCGTGGTGGTGTGCGAAAGGTGTCGGCCCTGCCACCGCGCCGGGGCGAGGACCGGCGGAGCTGGCTGAGCGGGGCTCCGCCACCCCGTTGGGTGCGGGTGCTGCCGCCGGCCCTCGTCGTGGCGATCTGCGCGGCGACGCTCATCAGCCACGATCCCCTCGACATCGGCTTCCTGCTGGGCGCCATCCCGCCGCTGGCCGTGCTCTCCTACAGCCCGCTGGCCACCGCTCTGCTGGGCGGCGTGGTGGTCGCGCTGCTGAACATCCCGGCCTTCCAGCTCGACCGGCCGGGCGACACCGACCTGCTGACCGTCGTCTTCGTCGCCGGGCTCAGCGTCTTCGTGTCCTTCGTACGCAGTCGCCGCGACGCCCAGCTGGGTCTGGAGCGCACGGTCGCCGAGGCCGCGCAGCATGCCGTCGTGCCCCCGCTGCCCGAGCGGGTCGGGGCGGTGCGCTGTGCCGGGCTGTACCGGGCGGCGCAGCGCGGGACGCTCGTCGGGGGCGACTTCTTCGACGTACGGGACGGCCCCTTCGGCGTACGGGTCGTGACGGGGGACGTGCAGGGGCACGGGCTGTCGGCGGTGTCGACGGTCGCCTCGCTGCTGGGGGCGTTCCGCGAGGCGGTGCTCGACCAGCCGGATCTCGCGTCGGTGGCCGGGCGGCTCGACCGGAGGCTGCTGGTGGACTCGGCGGACGCGCGGCACGCCGAGCTGTTCGCGACGGCCGCGCTGCTGGAGTTCTCCGCCGACGCCCTGGAGGTCCGCGTCGTGGTCTGCGGCAACCCGCCGCCGCTGCTGCTGCGGGGCGCGCGGGCCACGGAGCTGGAGGTATCGCCGTGGACGCCGCTCGGGCTCGGGCTGGCGGACGCCGGCGCGATCGAGGCGTGCACGGTGTCCCTGCGCCCCGGTGACCGGCTCTTCCTCGCCTCGGACGGAGTGGTCGAGGCCCGGGGCGCCGGCGGCGCGTTCTACCCGCTGGCCGACCGGCTGACCGCCTTCGCCGACGAGGACCCCGCCGTGCTCCCCGACCGGGTCTGGGCCGATCTGGTGCGCTTCTGCCCGGACGTGGACGACGACGTCACGATGCTCGTCCTCACTCCTTCGCCCCCGGCGCCGGTCTGAATCCCGTCGGTCTCCGGATGCGGTGGCCGCTTCCGCATTGAATGGTGTTATCGGGATATTCGGGACCGACAACAGCACGGCACCGAAGCAGCGATCCGGATCCGAGGAGCACTGATCATGTCGACGTCACAGCCCGACGCCTCCCGGCCGTCCGAAGCACGCGCGGGGGACGACCGCGCCACCCCGGACGACCTGCTCCACACCCGTACCGGCACCGAGGTGTCCCCGGAGGACCTCGTCCTCGCGGCCGGCCGGGACGTCACCCCGAAGAACCTCGAATGGGCCAGGCGCAAGCTGGACGAGGAGGGACCCGCCGCCCTCGACAAGCTTCTGCCCTGACCGGAAGGCGGCCACCGGGCGTCACACGGCCCGGACCGGTGCGAGAGGCACCGGTCCGGGCCGTGTGACGCGTGAGCGGGCTCGCGGGCGGGTCGGCGGGCGCAGCCGGGACCCTACCGGTCGTTCTCCCTGTCCGGCAGCGCCGTCTCGTCCTCCACGACGTGCATGGCGGCCTCCTCGGCACCCGCCGCTCCGCCGTCGATGCCGACGTCCTCGGCGACGGTCTCCTTCGTCGTGTCGGTGCGTACGCCCTCGTCGGGGGCGACCAGTCGGCCGGAGCGTTCGGTGCCCGCCTCGGGGTCGACCGGCTCTCCGTCGCCTCCGGGCTTGTCGCCCACGCCGTCGCCGTCCGGCGCGGACACGTCGGGTGTCTCCTGGGACAGCCGCTCGTCCAGGGTCTCGCCGTCGTGCTGCTCGGCGGCCGTGGTGCCGTGCTTGGTCACGCCGAGGGGTTTCTCCGGCGGGGAGTAGCCCTCGTCGAGCGTGTCGTCGTAGGTCCGCTCGTCGACGGCGTCCTGGAGGTCGAGGGGCGCGGCGTCCTCCTGCTCCTCGTTGGTTCCGGTGGGCTGGTAGACGTCGTCGGCCATCGGGTCCGTGCCCATCGCTGCCTCCCTCTCGCGCTGCGTCGGCTCGGTGGTCTGGGTGTGCGGTTCGCGTTTCCCGATACGCGATCTCTAACCCGTTCCCGACCCGGGATCTTCACCCCCGGGGTGCGACGCGGATGCTCAGGTCGGTGATGCGGTGCGGTGCCCAGTCGCGGGCGTAGCCGGGCGTGGTGCCGCCCGGTCCTGTGACGTCGGCGACCGGGACGCGGCGGGCGGTGTCCACGATCTCGGCGGCCGTGATGTTCTCGTTGTTGCCGCTGGTGGCGCCGGAGGAGCAGCCCGTGTAGTAGCCGATCGGGATGGACTCGTGCCCGGTGATCAGACACGGCGGGCGGACGCCCAGCCGGTGCAGTTCGTCGGCGACGCGGGCCCAGTCCTCGCGGCTTTCGACGTTGCGGTCCACGGTGCCCACGAGGACGGCGAACTGCACCGCCAGGTGGCCGGCCAGCGCGAGCGCGACGAGGGACGCGGCCACCGGGCGCCACCGGCCGCCCGCCGTCCTGACCAGGTGCCACAGCGCCACGGCGACCGGGACGGCCAGCAGGGCGTAGGCGGGCTGGAGGAAGCGGGGCGCCGCATAGCCGATCATGAACAGGTAGGGCAGCGCGGCCGTCACCGCACAGGCGAACGGGATCACCGTGCGGGCCGCGCGCCGGGCCCGCACGGCGACGACGACCCCGAGGACGGCGACGGCCGGGAGGACGATCCACCACAGGGTGACCACCGGGTGCGGCATCGATCCGGTGCACGGGCGGCACAGGCCCCGCCCGCCCAGGCTGCGCATCTGGTCGTCGACGGCGATGTTCCAGCCGAGGCCGCCCTGGATCTCGGAGGCCCTGGACAGCCGCTCCCCGAGGCCGCCGTACCAGCCGTACGCCTCGATCACCCACTCCACTCCCCCGGCGGCGAGGCCACCCACGAGGGCGAGCAGCAGCAGCCAGTGGCGGCGTACGAGGACGAGGACCAGCAGGGGCAGCGTCACCCAGACCGCGTCCGTGGGGCGCATCCACGCCATCAGCGCCGCTCCGGCCACCACTCCCCACAGCGCGGCCCGCCCGGACAGCCCCTGCCACGCCCGGAGGAAGCAGCCGACGCAGACCAGGGCGCCGATGGCGACCCAGTAGTTGGGCATGGCCTGCGGACCGTAGAAGAGGGTCACCCACAGGGTGGCGAAGAACGCCCCGGCCGTGGCCAGGACGCGGGCCGGGAAGAGGCCCTTCCAGGCCCGCAGGGCGAGGTACAGGCCGAGGCCGGACAGCACGGCGAGGTAGACGCGCAGCAGTTCGGTGGACGACGACCAGGACGCGACGGGCGCGACCAGCAGGGAGACGCCGCGGGAGCGCGGTGCGCTGAAGAAGGCGGCGGGATGGTGGGAGGTGACCTGGCTGACGTACACCGTCTCGTCCCAGCCGAGGCCCATCCAGGGGTGGACGAAGACCAGTTGCGACAGGGTGAAGGCGGCGGCCACCGCCGCGATCAGGGCGTCACCGCGCAGGCGCCAGGGGGTGCCGGACGCCGTCGTCGCCTCGTCCCGCCGTCTGCCGGCGAGCATGGCGTTCGCGCCGTCGGCCATCGTGCACCCCTCACCCCCACTCGTCGCGGGGCCGCTCGTTGCTCACCTCCTGCCGCCAGTGGCGGGAGCCCGGAAACCCGGAAAACAAGGTCAAACTAACCCGCGTGCCAGGGAAGCGCAGGGTTGAACTCGGCCAGTCGCGCTGTCTCGTTCCCGCCCCATCCTTTCTCCTCGGTCAAGCGTCCGGCCTTGTCAGTGGGCGTTGGGGCGGCGGTGCGGGGGCTGTTCGGGGGTGGGGCGCCGTTTGGGTTCGGGGACGGCGCGGGTGACGGGGCCGTCCCCGTTCACCGTCAGGGCGGCTCCGTGGTGGTGGATGGTCAGCGGTGCGCCCTCCAGCAGCGTGTACGTCGCCTTGTCGGCGCGGATCTCCACGCGCAGGCACCGCCCGCGGAACTGGAGCCGGAAGGCGAGGCGGCTGAACTTCTCGGGCAGGCGGGGCGTGAACCGGAGGCTGTCGCCGTCCCGGCGGGTGCCGCCGAACCCGGCGACCAGCGCCATCCACGTACCGGCGAGCGAGGCGATGTGCAGCCCGTCGCGGGTGTTGTGCTCCAGGTCCGCCAGGTCCATCAGGGCGGCCTCGGCGGCGTAGTCGTAGGCCAGCCGCAGATGTCCGGTCTGGGCGGCGACGACGGCCTGGCAGCAGGCGGACAGGGAGGAGTCCCGTACGGTCAGCGGCTCGTAGTAGGCGAAGTTGCGGGCGATCTGGTCCTCGTCGCAGTGGGCGTCGAACCAGCTGCCGCAGGTGTACATCGCCAGGACGAGGTCGGACTGCTTGATGACCTGCTTGCGGTAGAGGTCGAAGTAGGGGAAGTGCAGCATCAGCGGGTACTGGTCGGCGGCGGTGGCGGCGAAGTCCCAGCGCTGGTGGCGGGTGAAGCCCGAGTGCTGCTCGTGGACGCCCAGCTCCTCGTTGTAGGGGATGTGCACGGACAGGGCGGCGTCCCGCCAGGCGGCGCTCTCCTCGTCGTCGACGCCCAGGCGGGCCGCCTCGTCCGGGTGCCGTTCGCACACGTCGGCCGCGGCGAGCAGGTTCGACCGTGCCATGAGGTTGGTGTACGTGTTGTCGTAGGCGATGGCGCTGTACTCGTCCGGACCGGTGACGCCGTCGATGTGGAAGACGCCGTGGTGGTCGTGGTGACCCAGCGAGCGCCACAGCCGGGCCGTCTCCACCAGGAGTTCGAGGGCGGTGTCGCGTTCGAAGTCGGTGTCGCCGGTCGCCGCCGTGTACCGCACCGCCGCGTGCGCGATGTCGGCGGCCACGTGGAAGGCGGCCGTGCCGGCCGGCCAGTACGCGGAGCCCTCCGAGCCGTCGATGGTCCGCCACGGGAACGCGGCGCCGCGCAGCCCGAGCTGGGTGGCGCGGTCCCGGGCGGCGGGCAGGGTGTCCCGGCGCCAGCGCAGCGCCTCGGCGACGGCCTTGGGCTCGGTGTAGGTCAGTACGGGCAGCACGAACATCTCGGTGTCCCAGAAGGCGTGTCCGTCGTAACCGGAGCCGGTCAGTCCCTTGGCCGGGATCGCCCGCTGTTCGGCGCGGGCTCCGGCCTGCAGCACGTGGAAGAGGGCGAAGCGCACCGCCTGCTGGATCTCCTCGTCGCCGTGCACCTCCACGTCCGCCCGCGCCCAGAAGTCGTCGAGGTAGGCGCGCTGTTCCGCCACCAGCCCGTCCCAGCCGCTGTGCGCGGCGGCGGCGAGCGCGGCCTCGACCTGGTCGCTCATCGCGGGGCGGGAGCGGGCGCCCGACCAGCCGTGGGCGACGGTCTTCTGCACCCGCAGCCGCTGTCCCGGCTCCAGCACGGAGGTGATGGTCAGTCGGGCCACGTCCGTGTTGCTCTCGCTGCTGGTGGTGATCTCCCCGGAGGTGTCCACGACGTGGTCGGCGGCCACGGCGACCCGCAGGCCGCTGCGCCGCGTCCGGTGGACCAGGCGCAGCCGGGAGCCGATGGCGAGGTCCTCCTCCGGCTCCAGCGGGGACTGCAGCGCCTTGGCCGTCCGGGGGTCGCCGTCCGGGGAGGGCAGGCTCTCGTTGGTGACGAGTTCCGACTGGATGACCACCCGGGTCCGGCTGTCGACGGGCTCCACCTCGTACTCCACGGCGGCGATGGCCCGCTGGGTGAGGGAGACCAGCCGGGTGGAGCGCACCCGGATGGTCGTACCGGCCGGGGAGGTCCACTCGCAGGTCCGCTCCAGCACGCCGCGCCGCAGGTCCAGGGTGCGTTCGTGCTTGACGAGCCGTCCGTAGCGCAGGTCGAAGGGTTCGTCGTCGACGAGCAGCCGCAGCAGCTTGCCGTTGGTGACGTTGATGACGGTCTGGCCGGACTCGGGGTAGCCGTAGCCCGCTTCGGCGTACGGCAGCGGGTGGAGTTCGTAGACGCCGTTGAGGTAGCTGCCGGGCAGGCCGTGCGGTTCGCCCTCGTCGAGGTTGCCGCGCCAGCCGATGTGCCCGTTGGACAGGGCGAAGACGGACTCGCTCTGGGCGAGGAGGTCGAGGTTGAGGGCCGTCTCGCGCACGGACCAGGGCTCGACGGCGTACGTCCGGTTGGTGATCACGCCTGGCCTCCCAGTTCGGCGAGGTCCTTGACGACGCGGTCGGCGCCGTGGGCATAGAGGGCGTCGGTCTGGCCGACGCGGTCGACGCCGACGACGTAGCCGAAGTGCCCGGAGCGGCCGGCGTCCATGCCGGCGAGCGCGTCCTCGAACACGGCGGCGCGGGACGGCTCGACGCCGAGGTCGCGGGCGGCGGCGAGGAAGGTGTCGGGGCGTGGTTTGCCCGGCAGCTTCCGCTCGCGGGCCACGACGCCGTCGATCCGTACGTCGAACAGGCGCTCGGCGTCGATGGAGTGCAGCACGTCCCGGGTGTTGGCGCTGGAGGAGACGATCGCGGTGGCGAGGCCGGCGGCGCGGACCGCGTCGATGTAGCGCAGCGTGCCCTCGTACGGCTTCACGCCGTCGGTGCGGATCTTCTCCAGGAGCAGCTCGTTCTTGCGGTTGCCGACGCCGTTGACGGTCTGCGCGTCCGGCGGGTCGTCGGGGTCCCCGTCGGGCAGTTCGACGCCGCGGGAGGCGAGGAAGGAGCGGACGCCGTCGGCGCGCGGGCGGCCGTCGACGTACTCGTCGTAGTCGGAGTCGCTGAAGGGGCGGAAGTCCGCGCCGTCCCGCTCGCGCAGGAAGGCGTCGAACGTCTCCTTCCAGGCGGCGGCGTGCACCACCGCCGTCCTGGTGACGACCCCGTCGAGGTCGAAGAGGCAGGCGCGGATGGAGTCGGGAAGTCCTAGCTGCGTCGTCATACCGACACAGTTCCCCGCCGGGGCGGGTCCGATCAGGTGACACACTCTGCGGTGTGCCGCTGACTTTCGACGACCTCCTCACCCGGGCCCGCTCACTGCCGGTGGGCGGGCGGCGCGCGATCCTCGGCATCGCCGGCAGCCCCGGCGCCGGGAAGTCGACGCTCGCCGAGCGTCTGGTGCGGGAACTGAACGGGACCGGCGCGCCGTGGGTCGCACACGTCCCCATGGACGGCTTCCACCTCGCCGACGCCGAACTGGACCGTCTCGGCCGCCGGGACCGCAAGGGCGCGCCCGACACCTTCGACGCGGCCGGGTACGCGGCGCTGCTGGGCCGGCTGCGCGAGGAGCCGGACGACGAGGGGGCGGGCGGCGAGGGGGCGGGCGGCGAGACCGTGTACGCGCCCGGCTTCGAGCGCAATTTGGAGCAGCCGATCGCCGGGGCCGTGCCGGTGCCGGCGTCGGCGCGGCTGGTCGTGACGGAGGGCAACTACCTGCTGCTGGAGACCGGCGCGTGGGCGCGGGTGCGCTCCCGGCTCGACGAGGTGTGGTTCTGCGAGCCGGCGGAGACCGAGCGGGTCCGCCGGCTGGTGGCTCGGCACGAGCGGTTCGGCAAGTCCCACGAGGACGCGGTCGCCTGGGTACTCGGCACCGACCAGCGCAACGCCGACCTGGTCACCGCGACCCGGGACCGCGCCGACCTCGTGGTACCGGCGGGGGCGATGCCAGACCGGCCCTAGGTCGTGAGACGGCCGTCGGTGGAGCGCGGCTGGGGCTCCGCGTGCGGGAAGCCGTCGGCGCTCACGTGCGGCATCACACCGCTCGCCACACGGTAGCGGCCGTTGGGCACGTCGTCCGACTTCGTGATGTGCACCGCCAGCGGGCCCGCCCACTCGTATCCGTGCCGTTCGGCGTGCCGGGCCAGGCTGTCGGTGAGCACCTGGCCCACCCGGCTGTCGCGGCGTGTCAGTTCCTCGTGGACGACGTCGGCGAGCGCGACGTCGTAGGCGTTGGGCACCATGACCCGCCCCTGGGGCGAGACCACGGCGTTGCTGTCGCATTCCGTGCGCAGGGCGTCGAGGAGTTCGACAGGGTCCCTGTCGAAGACCCGCGCCCACAGCGCTTCCCAACCGTTCTCCAGGACTTTCTCCAGCGCGCTGATGGCGCCCATGCGGTATTCACCTGCCGGGTGTACTCGGGGTCGGCCGCCCGGATGTGCGCGGGCGTCGCGCGGCTACCGGGCGGTCATTCCTCGTCGTAGTCGTCCGGGCGGACGTGCGCCTCCTCCAGGGCCTCGCGCATGGTCCGGCCGGTGCCACCCTGCGGGCGGGGCGCCTCCTGGTCACGCTGGTCGAGAACGTCGTCGGTGGTGTCGGTCTTCGGCCGGTTCTCTTCCGGGACGGTCATGACGGTGGCTCCTCGTCCGTGCTGTGAGTACTTCCTGCTTCCGTGGCGGCGGGTTCCCGGCCAGGGCCGTGCTATCCCCGCGGGTGCGGATGCCGGTGCCCTGCGGGTGCGCGTGCCGGTTCGCCGCGGGGCGGATGCCGGCCCGTGCGGGCTCAGGGACGGCCCATGACGCCGTCCTGCCGGACACAGGGGGTGAGCTATGTTGACCTCCGTGGGAGACAAAGGAGGCGCATCCGTGCCATCGCCGCAGCAGGCACGCGCGCAGGCATCGGCGATCACCTCGGGAAGGGCGGCCCCGGAGACGGAGGTCTCCCCCACCTCCCGGCTCAGGACGCTGTTCGACCGGCCCCGCCTCTCCCCGGGCCAGCGGCGCATCGCGCAGTACCTCATCGAGCACCTCACCGAGGCGGCGTTCCTGTCGATCACCGACCTCGCCGACCGGGTGGGCGTGAGCCAGCCCTCGGTGACGCGGTTCGCCTCGGCGGTCGGCTTCAGCGGCTACCCGGCGCTGCGGGAGCAGCTCCAGTCGATCGCGCTGGGCACCCGCGGCGGCACTCCGGCCGAGGAGAACCGGGGCAACGAACTCCAGGCGGCCGTCGACGCCGAGATCGAGAACCTGGAGAACCTGCGGCGCGACTTCGCCGACGCCGACCGGGTGATCGACGTCGGACGCAAGCTGGCCGCCTCCGCGCCGCTGACCGTCCTCGGGCTGCGCATCTCCGTCTCGCTCGCCGAGTACTTCGCCTACGCCGCCCGCCGCGTCCACCCCGACGTACGCCTGGTGACCCGGGGCGGCACCGTCGCCTACGACGCCCTGCTCCAGTCCCGGGAGGCGGGCGGCACCTGGGTGCTGGCCTTCTCCATGCCCCGGCACGCCCACGAGACCCTGGGCGCCGTCCGGGTGGCACGCGGTGCCGGACTGAAGGTGGCGCTGATCACCGACCTGGCGCTCGGCCCCGTCGTGGACGAGGCCGACGTCACCTTCGCCACCGGCACCGGGTCTCGGCTGGTCTTCGACTCCTACGCGGCACCGGGCGTGATGTGCGCGGCGCTGCTCCAGGCCATGACCGACGCCGATCCCGAGCGGACGCAGGCCCGGCTGGAGGAGTACGAGCAGGTCGCCGACCAGCACCAGTTCTTTCTCCGGGACTGAGCCGTCCCGGTTTCGGCCCCGATTGGTCGGCGCAGACGGGGGCCATCCCCGTCAAAGCAGGCATGAATGTTTTCATACGCCTTGCAAAGCGGTTGGCATATATAAATACTGCTCACGGATCGCGACCCGGCCGCCCCGGAGCGCGTCCACACCTGCGCGAACACCTCTGGCAGCCGGCTCCTACCCGCTCCGGCGCAACCCGGGGGTGTTCCGTCGGGCATCGCCTGCGCGAGCGCCCGCGGCGGTCCCGGTCGTCCCCTGGACCGGGGCCGCCCCAACCGTCGCCCCACCCCGTCGACGCCGCACACCCGGAAGCGATGATCATGCCCCTGACGACCACGCGCATCAGCCCGGACTGGCCGTGCCAGGTCAAGACACCCGGCAGCTACGACTGGGAACGCTCGGCGGCCAAGTGGCTGCGCGAGCTGGTGCCGGCCCGTTACGCGGGCTACCCGGCGCTGATCCGCCACCCTGTGCTGCTCGCCCGCCATGCGCAGATCCAGGTCCAGCACGAGATCCGGGTGGCCCGCACCGCCCTGCAGACCGCCCGGGCGGACCTGCCCCGGCTCGGCCTGCCCGAGTCGGTCATCGAGCACACCATCAAGCTGTACGCGGCGGAGGTCCTGCAGTTGCAGCACATCGCGCGCAGCGTGCGGGCGGTCACCGAGGCGCTGGTCGAGCGGGGCGCCGCCGGACGCTGACCCGCGCCGTCCCGGACCGCCCCGCGCTCGCCCCGGACCGCGCCGGTCAGTCAGTCCACCGGGTGGCCGGGCCGGATGGTGTGGGCGTCGGCGAGCCGCAGCAGCCGTCCGCCGGACGCCTCCCGCCCACCCCACTCGACCGGTTCGAGGACGAAACCGACGTGATCTCCTCCGGCGGCGCGCTCCACCACGCGGCCGACGAACCACGCCTCGGCGTCCTCCAGCACGACCGCCCCGCCGTACCCCTCACGCCAGCGGACCTGCCGGAACTTGTCCACCCGGTCGCCGGTCTGCCCGCCGAAGATCTCGGCCGTCCCGCGCTGGTCGCGGGCGAGCAGATGGACGGCCAGGACGTCGGCGGAACGCGCCACCCGGAAGGTCCGGTTGACCTCGGAGAGCCATACGACGAAACGCACGGGGTCGAGGGAGCACTGCGAGGAGAAGCCGACCAGGCAGCCCGCCCGTTCCCCGTCCGCCGCGGCCGTCACCACGCACATGTCCGGGTCGAGCCGGCCGAGAAACACGTCCATGCCAATCATGTTAGGCGCCGTTCCCGGACGGGATCATTCCGCGAGGAGGCGCCGCAGGGCCGTCCGCAGGGCGGTGACGAAGGAGTCCCGGCCCGCCTCGTCGAGGGCGTCCAGCGACAGGTAGGGGTTGAGGTCCTCCAGCTCGACCAGGAGCAGTTCACCGCCGGGCGCGCGGCAGGCGTCCACGCGCTGGATGCCGTGGTCGATGCCGTTCCACTCGATGAACAGGCGCGCGAAGTCGAGGTCCTGCGGTGAGGCGTCGTACGGCTCCAGCCGCCAGCGCCGGTCGGGGTGCGGCGCGTACAGGGCGTACTGGAAGTCGTGGTCGACGAAGTAGAAGGAGATCTCGTGGGCGAAGTCGACGCGCGGCTGGACGAGGAGGTCCCCGGCGTCGCCGCGCACCGTTTCCCGCAGGCGGTCCGCGGGCACGAACCGCAGGCCCACCGAGTCCGCGCCGAGCCTGGGCTTGACGACGTACTCGTCCGCCGGGGGCAGCCGGTGCAGGTCCTCCGGCCGTCCGACGGTGGGGATGACCGGGTATCCCGCGTCGGTCAGGTCGAGGAGGTACTGCTTGCCGACCATGTCCGCCCGGCCGGTGAGCTGGTTGTAGACGAGGGTTCCGCGCTCGGCCGCGCGCTCGCGAAAGGCGTCGTAGGCGGCCTGGTGACCCAGCACGGGACCGCTGTTGCGGACGACGACCGCGTCGAAGGCGTCCAACAGCGCGGCGGCCTCCCCGGGGTGGCACAGGGCCAGGTCGAAGTCCTCGCGCAGACGGGAGGCCAGGAAGATGTCCTCGTCGCAGTAGCGCCGCCCGCGCGCCTCATAGGCCAGGTCGGTGACGTACAGGATGCGGGGGCGGGGGGACGGCATGCGGAACTCCTCGAGGCTGACCGGAAGTGATCGTATGCGACCGGCGCGACGAGGTGGCGAGGCAGTCACTCGATGAGGGCACTCAGTTCCCTCCCTTCCCTGCACTGAGTGTCACGGGCGCCGGTGAGCTGCTACGTTCCCCTTCATGAGCTCCAGCAGTGCGGCGCCCCGCCGCGGGGACCGGACGGACGCGGCGGGTATCCGGCCGCCGATGCGGGAGGCGCTGGTCGCGGCGGCCTTCCAGCTGTTTCTGGAACGGGGCTACGAGCAGACGACCGTCGACGACATCGTCGCGCTCGCCGGTGTCGGACGGCGGTCGTTCTTCCGCTACTTCCCCTCCAAGGAAGACGTGGTCTTCCCCGACCACGAGCGGTGCCTGGCCGACATGACGGCCTTCCTGGCCGCCTCCCCCGAGGACGCCGACCCGGTGGTGCGGGTCTGCGACGCGGCCCGGCTCGTGCTGCGCATGTACGCCGAGAACCCGGCCTTCTCGGTGCAGCGTTACCACCTCACCAAGAAGGTCCCCGGACTGCGCGCGTACGAGCTGTCGGTGGTCTGGCGCTACGAGCGCGCCCTCGCCGAGTACCTGCGCGGACGCCTGGGCGGGCGGCCGGACGGGACCCTGCGGGCCGACGTGATCGCGGCCGCGGTGGTCGCGGCGCACAACAACGCCCTGCGCTCCTGGCTGCGTTCGGACGGGCGGGACGACGCGGGCGCCGCGGTGGACCACGCGCTGGGGTACGCGCAGTCGACGTTCGGGGATGTCCCCGTCGCGCCCCGCGACGAGGCGCCCGAGGACGTGGTGGTCGTGGTCTCCCGGCGCGGGACGCCCCTGTGGCAGGTCGTGCGGGAGGTCGAGACCGCGTTCGCCCGCGACTGAGGACCGCAGGCCGCGGGGTCACGGGCGCGGACTCGAGGGTACGCAGTGCCTTTACGAGTGACACTCAGTGCCATACGCTGTGGGGCGTGCACGGTGGCACGGCGAGCCGCGCACACGCGTGCCCGGGCGACCGCGCACGTGGGATTCCGGCCCGAGTGCAGGGAGTTGACCAGCGTGTACCACCACTCAGGAAACGTCGCTCAGCAGGCAGTCGGCTCCGCGACGGGCGTGCTCGACCCCAAGGCCCCGGACGCCGAGGCCGTCTTCTTCCAGCGCTGCACCTGGTGCGGCACCTCCATGTACCACCGGGTGCTGTGCCCGGTCTGTCGCGGCAGCGACCTGCGGACCGAACGCAGCGAGGGCATGGGGACGGTGCGCCACGCCACGGTGGTGCACCGCAACACCCCCGCCGCGCGCAACGTGTCCCTGATCGAGATGGCCGAGGGCTTCGTGCTGCGCGGCCGGGTCATGGGCCCGCTCATCGGCATCCACAGCGGGGACCGGGTGCGGCTGTCCACGGCCAAGGACCCGGTACGCGGCGAACCCGTCTTCCAGTTGGTCGACGAGCCGTACCGGGCCTGGACCTGAGAGCCGGTCAGCCCTGCGCGGGACGCTCCGTCCCCTACGTCGGGGCGCGGCCGCCGGGCCGTCAGGACGCGAGCGTGATGCGGATCCCCAGGGTGCCGTCCAGGCCCCGGCGCAGCCGGCTGCCGAACAGGGTGAGCCGGCCTACGATGCCGTACTTGCGGGCGATCAGCCGGCGGTAGCGGCCGGTGGTGGCCGGGTCGCAGATCTCCGCGGTCGCCGGGACCTGCTCGCCGGTCGGCCTCCCGCGCACGTCGCAGGGGCCGACCAGGACGTCGGCGCGGTTGCGCACGCGCTTGACCTTCCAGGAGTCGGCGGCCGTCCAGACGCCGAGGGTGTCCTCGTCCCGCACCACCCACACCGGGGTGGCGACCGGCGTGCCGTTCTTCCGGTACGTGGTGACCAGCAGGTACTTGCCGGCGCCCAGCCGGGCGAGTGAGGCGTCGTCCATGGTCCGGAAGTATAGGTGCCGGACGATGTCGCGCCCCTCGCTCAGGCCAGGGCCGCCGTCATCCTCCGCACCGCCTCCGTGATCACCTCGGGCGAGGCCGCCAGGTTGAGCCGTACGTGTCCCGCCCCGCCGGTGCCGAAGGGGAT
The DNA here is from genome assembly GCF_031597775.1 of Streptomyces sp. BB1-1-1. Taxonomy (NCBI): domain Bacteria; kingdom Bacillati; phylum Actinomycetota; class Actinomycetes; order Kitasatosporales; family Streptomycetaceae; genus Streptomyces; species Streptomyces sp. BB1-1-1. The sequence continues at coordinate 714,113 of NZ_CP134203.1, forward strand.
GCCGGAGCTGAGGGCGACCCGGCCGCGGTGGAGGAAGACGTCCGCCGGGTCGTCGCCGAGGCCGAGCGCGCGGCAGTCGAGCCAGGCCAGGTAGGTCGCCTCCCCGGCGTGGTGGACGACGCCGGGCAGGTGCTCGGCCAGCAGGTCGGTCAGCAGCCGCCGGTTCTCGTCGAGCCCGGCCAGGACCGCGTCCAGCCAGGCGGCGCCGTCGCGCAGGGCGGCGGTGTGGGCGAGGACGCCGACATGGCTCGGTCCGTGGCCGACCTCCTCGGGCATCCGCGCCAGGTCGGCGGCGGCGCCGGGTCCGGCGAGGGCGAGGGCCGCCTTGAGCCCGGCCAGGTTCCAGCCCTTGGACGCCGACATCAGGGCGAGGCCGCGCTCGGCGCCGGGCACGCTCAGGTACGGCACGAACCGCGCGCCCGCGGACACGACCGGCGCGTGGATCTCGTCGGCGACGACCCGGACGCCGTACCGCTCGGCGAGGGCCGCGACGGCGGCCAGCTCCTCGGCGGTGTGCACCGTACCGGTCGGGTTGTGCGGGCTGCACAGCAGGTAGGCGGCCCGCCCGCCGTCCGCGACGGCCCGCCGGAACGCCTCCTCCAGTGTCCCGAGGTCGATGCGCAGGTCCGCGCCGAGCGGCGCCTCGACGACTCGCCGGTCCATGTGCGTCACGAACTGGTAGAACGGCGGGTACACCGGCGGGTTCAGGACCACCGGATCGCCCGGCCCCGTGACCAGCTTGAGCATCTCGACGACGCCCAGCATCACGTCGGGCACGATCGCGGTGCGTTCCACCGCGAGGTCGTCCCACCCCCACCGCTTGCCGGCGAAGGCGGCCAGGGCCTCGGCGTAGGCGGTGCCGACGGGGTAGCCGGTGTCGCCGAGTTCCATGGCGTCGGTGACGGCGCGCGCGACGGGTTCGGCGAGCGGCACGTCCATCTCGGCCACCCACAGCGGCAGCACGTCCGCGGGGTAGGTGCGCCACTTCATGCTCGTCCGGCGGCGCAGCTGGTCGAGGGTGAGTGCGCGCAGGGGGTTCGGTTCACCTGGCTGGTGCTGCGGGATGCTGGTCATGGGGCACAAGATAGGGGCCCGCGGTGCGACCGGGGAACGGGGAGCACGGACGCCGCCGACGCCGCCCGCCGGCATGGACGAGCACCGACGGGACCGCCGACCCGGTGAACACGGGCGGGGCCGCCCCCGTATGGGAGGAGGGCGCTCGACGTCCGGAGGCCCCCGCGGCGGCGACGCCGTGTGTCCGGGTTCGGGAGCGCACGCATGAGGCACGCACGACGACGCATCGTCCGGCGAGTGGCACGGCTGGCGGCCGTCGGCGGACTCCTGGTCGGGGGGACGATGGTCACCCGGGCGGTGGCGAGCGAACCCCCCGACACGTCCGCCGCGCCGCACACGCTGGCGCGGCCCGCGCCCGGTACCGGCGCCGGCCTCGTGTCACGGCTGGGCGCCTCCCGTACGGCGGGCCACTGGGTCGGCTCCGACGGGCGGCCGGTCGTCGCGGTCACCGACGAGAGCACGGCCGAGGCGGTGCGGCGGGCCGGTGCCGAGGCGAAGCTCGTGCGGCACAGCATGTCCGAGCTGAAGTCGGCGACCTCGACGCTGCGTTCGGCACCCCGGGTGCCCGGTACGGCGTGGGCCCTCGACTACCGGTCGAACGAGGTGGTGGTACGGGGTGACAGCACGGTCTCCGGGTCCGACTGGTCCCGGCTGACGGGCGTCGCGGAGGACATCGGCGGCTTCGTCCGGATGGAGCGGACCGAGGGCACGTTCACGACTCGGCTGAACGGCGCGGAGCCGATCCTGTCCACGGCGGGGCGCTGCTCGGCGGGCTTCAACGTGACCGACGGACAGAGCGACTTCATCCTCACCGCCGGCCACTGCGGGCCGACGGGGTCCGTCTGGTTCGGCGACGACGGGGGCGACCGGCAGGTCGGCAGGACGGTCGCCGGGAGCTTCCCCGGGGACGACTTCTCCCTCGTGGAGTACGCGAACGGCAAGGCGGGTGGCGGCGCCGACGTGGTGGCGGTCGGTGGAGGCAAGGGGGTGCGGATCACGGGTGCGGGTGAACCGGCCGTCGGGCAGCGGGTGTTCCGCAGCGGCAGCACCAGCGGGCTGCGCGACGGCCGAGTGTCCGCGCTCGACGCGACGGTGAACTACCCGGAGGGCACGGTCACCGGCCTCATCGAGACCGACGTGTGCGCCGAACCCGGGGACAGCGGGGGGCCGATGTTCTCCGAGGGCGTCGCGCTCGGTGTGACGTCGGGCGGCAGCGGCGACTGCGACAAGGGGGGTACGACGTTCTTCCAGCCGCTGCCGGAGGCGATGAAGTCGCTCGGTGTCGAGCTGATCGTCTCCGCGCGGGAAGGAGCGGGGTCCGGCGCCACGCCCTCCTCACCGGCCGCCACCGGCGGTGGTGGCGGTGGAACCGTGCCGGGTGCCGTGACGCCCGGGGCCGCGGCGCCCGCGACGGGCGTCACCGGCTCGACCCTGCTCTCCCGTCTCACCGACCGCCGCAACGTCGGCCCGGGCATGCTCGTCGTCGCGGGCAGCCTGGTCGCCCTGGTGGCCACCCGGTGGATCCGCGCGGATCAGGACCGCAAGGCCTATCGACGGCACTATTCGGCGACATGGGGCTGAGCTGTGGGGCGGACACGGACCGGCGCCCACCCTCGGCCGCCACGGCCGGCCGCCCGTGTCCGGGCGTGGGACGGCGACGTGCGCCGCACACGGGGTCCCGGCGCTCAGCCCAGCGTCAGCAGCACCGTGGCCGCCGCCGCGCCGATCAGGCCCACGGCCCGCCGCCGGTCGGCCCGCTCGTGGAGGAGGGCGAGGCCCAGGACGACGGGCAGTGCCGGGTAGAGGGAGGCGAGGACCACGGCGACCGACAGCAGTTGCCGCTGGGCGGCGAGAAGGTACAGGATCAGGCCGAGCGCGGCACCGGCGCCGATCAGCAGTGCCTCGGCGGCCCGACGCGGCGGCAGCCGCAGGCGCCCGGTGTGCCGGGCGGCGGCGGGGAGCAGCAGGAGTACGGCGGCGACGCGGCCGGCCGCCACGGGCCACAGGCCGCTTTCGGGGCCGGCCTGCCCGAGGGCGAGGTACTGGACGGCGACGCCCGCGCTGGCGAGCAGACCGTCGGTGACGGCGTGGCCCGGGCCGGTGCCGCCGCCGGAGACGAGCCAGAGCGCGGGCACGGTGACGGCGATTCCCACCCACGCGAGGCCGCCGGGGCGGTCTCCGAGGACGAGTACGCCGCACAGGACGGAGAGCGCGACACCTGTGACGGCGCTCACCGGCACCACCACGCTCATCGCGCCGCGGCTCAGGCCCCGGTTGAGGAAGTGCATGGCGACGCCGCTGCCCACGCCGGACAGGGCGCCCCACAGCAGGTCCGCGGTGCGGACGTCGGGGGTGGTCACGAGGAGGGCGGCCACGCAGGCGAGGACGAGCCCGCCGACCTGGCCGAGGAAGGTGACGGCGGCGAAGTGGATGCGCCGGGACAGAAGGCCGCCGGCGAAGTCGACGACGCCGTAGAGAACGGCCGAGGTCAGTGCGAGAAGGGCACCCATCCCGAGGGGGTGCCCGGGGCCGGGGCTCCGATGCGCCGAGGAGCCTCAGCCGCTCAGGCGGCCTGCGCGGGCTCCGGGGCCGCGGTGGCCCACTCCATGACCAGCCGCTGGTATTCCGCGCGCTGCTCGACGCTCAGTGTCCCGCCCGACCGGAGCCACAGGGCCCGGATCTCCTCGTTGACCTCGGCAGCCGATCGCTCGGAGGAGGGTTCAACAGTGGTGGACATGCTGTGAAGCATACGGCGCCCGGCGTGAAGACGATGTGAGTAATGGCGAGCCAAACGGACATACCGGACCGTGTTACTGATCACGTCGATCTTCTCATCTGTCAAGGTCTACCGGCGAGTTCGTTCTCGGCGACTGTGTTCCGCCGCACACGGCCCGCCACTTCACATCTGCGCGGCCCCCAGCACCAGCACCTGGATCGCCAGCACGGCGGCACCGCGCGCCCAGTCGTGAAAGTCGGACACCCGGGTCTCCAGACCGACCGGCACGGCCTGCGGATGCCGGTTGTCGCGGATGGTGTCCTCCACCACATCACCGGCCATGTCCATCAGGCCGACCCCCTCCCCGGCGAGCAGGATCCGCTGCGGCATCACGAAGTTGGCGATCTGCGCCACCAGGGTGCCCAGGGCGCGCCCGGCCTCCTCGACGACCCGGGCGGGCATGGGCTCGCCTTCGGCTGCGGCCGCGAGGATCTCCTCGTAGCTCCAGTCCCGGCCGGTGGCGGCCCTGACCTGGTAGCGGATGTTGGGGATGGTCAGCAGTGACACGGCGCTGCCGCGTCGGCCGTCGGGGGTGAGCGGGCCGTACGGGTCGAGGATCCAGTGGCGGCCGAACCCGCGGTCCTCGCCCCCCGAGTACGGCACCCGCTTGCCGCCGAGCACGAGTCCGTAACCGACGCCGGCGCCGATGGTGAGGACGACGAACCGGTCCAGGCCGCGCCCCGCCCCGAACCAGGTCTCGGCCTCCACGAAGGCGGCGGTGTCGTTCTCGACGACGACCGGCAGCCCGGTGCGCTCCTCGACGAGTCCGGCCAGTGGAACGCCCCGCCACCCCAGGAAGGGTGACTCGCCGACCACGGCGCGGCCCTCCACGAGCCCTCCGACACCGATGCCGATGCCGGCGACCCGGGTCCGGTCACGGGACAGCTCCCGGGTCATCGCGGCCACCAGCTCGGCGACCTCGACGGGGTCGTGCGTGGCGAGCGGACGGTCGTGGCGGGCGACGATCTCGCTTCTGAGGGTGGTGACGACGCCGTACACCATGTCACCGGTGATCTTGAAGCCGAGGAAGTACCGGGAGTCGGCGACCACGTCGAGCGGCTGCGAGGGCCTGCCCTGCCGCACTCCGGCCGGCGCGCCCGCCTCCGGGACCTCGACCAGCAGCCGCGACTCGATGAGCGGCTTGGTCAGCCGGGTGAGGCTGCCCGGGGAGAGAGCGAGCCGCCGGGCGATCTCGGTACGGGACAGCGGCCCGTGCACGAGCACCTCGATCGCCACGGAGCGCTCGCCGGGACTCAGCGGAAGCCAGCCTTCGGCACTTGTGGTCATGACGGTCGAGCCCCACTTTCTTCCATAACGGAACTAACAAGACCAGTCGAGGTCGGCGTTGACTCCAGGAAAAGATACTGGCACCACCCCTTGACGCGCTGATTGTTCCGCGCCAAAAGTAAGTACCGAGCCGCCGCATGAGAGGGAGTCTCCCGATGACCATCCCCTCCGGCCGTCGTGCCGAGAACCGGGGCGACGGACGTCTGGCCGCGGTGTTCGTCGCGCCGGCACTTCTGGGCTACACGGTCTTCCTGCTCTGGCCGACACTGCGCGGGATCTACCTGAGCTTCACCCGCTTCAACCTGCTGACGCCGGCTGAGTGGGTGGGCCTGGACAACTACGTGCGGATGGTCCACGACCCCATCTTCTGGGACTCGCTGCGGATCACGGTCGTCTACGTCGTCATCAACATCGGCGTGCAGACGGTGTCGGCGCTGGCCGTCGCCGTGTTGCTCCAGCGGCTGACGCAGTCGTCGGTGCTGCGCGGGATCGTGCTCACGCCGTATCTGATGTCCAACGTCGTGGCGGGCATCGTCTGGCTGTGGATCCTGGACACGCAGCTCGGCATCGGGAACGAGATCCTCGCGGCGCTCGGTCTCGACCGCGTCCCGTTCCTCGCCGACGAGACCTGGGCCGTCCCGACCATCGCGCTGATCAACGTGTGGCGGCACGTCGGCTACACCGCGCTCCTGCTGTTCGCGGGGCTCCAGGCCATCCCCAACGACATGTACGAGGCCGCGAAGGTGGACGGCGCGAGCGAGTGGCGGATGTTCTGGCGGATCACGATGCCGCTGCTGCGGCCGGTCCTCGCGGTCGTCCTCATCATGACCGTGATCGGCTCGTTCCAGGTCTTCGACACGGTCGCCGTGACCACCGCCGGCGGACCGGCGAACGCCACCAACGTGCTGCAGTTCTACATCTACGGCGCCGCCTTCGGCCGCTTCCAGTTCGGGTACGCCTCGGCGATGTCCGTCGCCCTGCTCGTCGTGCTGAGCGCCATCACCTTCGTCCAGTACCGGCTCACCCGGGCCGGCCGGACCGACCTCGGCTGACGGAGAGGAGAACGAGATGGCCGACACGGCCTCCGTGTCCACCGAGGCGTCTCCGGCGTCGGCCGGGGCGTCTTCGGCCGACCGGGCGACGGTACGGCGCGGCAGGCGCCGCCTCTCCCCCGGGCGGATCGTGGCCTGGGCGGTGATGGCGGCGATCGTGCTCGTCACCCTGCTGCCCTTCTACTGGATCCTGCGCACCGCGCTGTCCACCAACACCGGACTGGCCGGCCACCCGGCCGACCCGCTGCCCGTCGATCCGACGACCGGCGGTTTCGAACGGGCCCTCGGCCTGCAGTCCGCCGAGGAGGCCATCGCGCAGGGCGGCGCGGGCGGCGGGCTCGAGTTCTGGCGGTACCTGCTCAACTCGGTGTTCGTCTCCACCCTGGTCACCGTCTGCCAGATCCTCTTCTCCGCCATGGCCGCGTACGCCTTCGCCCGACTGCGGTGGCGGGGCCGGGACACGGTGTTCGGCCTGTTCCTGGCCGGGCTGATGGTGCCGGCCGTCTTCACCCTGCTGCCGAACTTCGTGCTCATCAAGGAACTCGGCCTGGTGGACTCGCTGCTGGGCATCGCCCTGCCCACGATGTTCATGACCCCGTTCGCGGTGTTCTTCCTGCGGCAGTTCTTCATGAACGTCCCCCGGGAGGTGGAGGAGGCGGCGCTCCTCGACGGTGCCGGAAAGGTGCGGGTCTTCTTCCGGGTGCTGCTGCCGATGGCGGCCACGCCCGTGCTGACCCTGGCCGTGCTGACGTACATCACGTCCTGGAACGACTACTTCTGGCCGCTGATGGTCTCCTACAGCGACAGCTCGCGCGTACTGACCGTGGCGCTGGCCATCTTCCGCGCGCAGACCCCGACGACCGGCGTCGACTGGTCCGGCCTGATGGCGGCCACGCTCATCGCGGCGCTGCCCATGCTGCTGCTCTTCGGCGTCTTCGCGCGTCGCATCGTCGGCACCATCAGCTTCACCGGCATCAAGTGAGGGGACGGACATGCGATTTCGTACGGCCGCCGCTCTGACCGGGGCACTGGCGCTGTCCCTGGTGAGCGGCTGCGCGCAGGGCGGCGCCGGGTCGTCCGCGAACACGGTGACGTACTGGCTCTGGGACACCAACCAGCTGCCCGCCTACCAGGCGTGCGCCGAGGACTTCGAGAAGCGGAACCCCGGCCTGGACGTGAGGATCTCCCAGATGGGCTGGGACGACTACTGGACCAAGCTCACCGCGAGCTTCATCGCGGGCACTCAGCCGGACGTGTTCACCGACCACATCCAGAAGTTCGGCCAGTTCGCCGGCCTGAAGGTGCTGGAACCGCTCGACGACCTGGGCATCGAGGACTCCGACTACCAGCCCGGGCTGGCCGCCAGCTGGATCGGCGAGGACGGCCACCGCTACGGCACCCCGAAGGACTGGGACACCGTCGCCCTCTTCTACAACGAGAGGATGACGCGGGACGCCGGGCTGAGCGCCGAGGAGCTGAACGGTCTCTCCTGGAACCCCGAGGACGGCGGCACCTTCGAGAAGGCCGTCGCGCACCTGACGGTGGACGAGCAGGGCAGGCGGGGCGACGAACCCGGCTTCGACAAGGACAACGTCAAGACCTACGGCCTCGCCTCCAACGGCGGCGGTGACGGCGACGGTCAGACCACCTGGAGCCACTTCGCCGCGTCGGCGGGCTGGACCTACACCGACAAGGAGCGGTGGGGCACCGAGTACCGGTACGACGACGACACCTTCCAGTCGGTGATCGAGTGGTACTTCGGACTGGCGGACAAGGGCTACCTGGCCCCCCTCACCGACTACTCCCAGTCCAACGAGGCCAACGCACAGGTGGCCGCGGGCAGGGCGGCCACCGCCTTCGACGGGGCGTGGATGCTCTCGACCTACGCCGGTTTCGAGGGCATGGACGTCGCCACCGCCGTCACCCCGGTGGGCCCGACCGGCAAGCGGGCCACGATGATGAACGGCCTCGCGGACTCCGTCACCAGGAATGCCCGCAACAAGCCGGGCGCCCTGAAGTGGGTGAAGTACCTGGCCTCCGAGGAGTGCCAGCGCACCGTGGGCGGCCACGGCATCGTCTTCCCGGCCACGCCCGACGGCACGGAGGCGGCCGTCGCGGCCTACGAGAAGAAGGGCATCGACGTATCGGCCTTCACCCGGCCGGTCGACGAGAAGACGGACTTCCGGACCTTCACGTACCCCATCACCAACTACGCGGCGGATGTGCACGCGCTCATGCAGCCCGCCATGCAGGACATCTACGGCGGCGGGAAGCCGGTGAGCGGCCTCGACGAGACCAACGACCAGATCAATCTCATCCTCGACCAGTGACGCGACCAGTGACGCGACCAGTGAAGGGCACGCCATTCATGACGTTCTCCCTCGGCATCGTCGGTGCCGGCCAGTTCTCCGGCCAGTTCGCCAGGCTGTTCCTGGCCCACCCAGGTGTGAGCGACGTGTATGTCACCGACCTGCTCCCGGACCGGGCCGAGCGGCTCGCCGCCGCCGAAGGCCTCACCGGCACCTTCCCGACCTACGAGGCGATGCTGGAGTCGGAGGCGGTCGACGCCGTCGCGATCTTCACGCAGCGCTGGACCCACGGCCCGCTCGTGCTCCAGGGGCTGGGCGCGGGCAAGCACGTGTACTCGGCGGTCCCCATGGCGATCAGCACCCGGGAGATCGCGGAGATCATAGACGCGGTCAAGGCGACCGGACTGACGTACATGATGGGCGAGACCAGCCAGTACAACCCGGCGACCGTGCACGCCCGCAACCGCATCGCCGAGGGCGCCTTCGGGCGGCTCTTCTACGCCGAGGGCGACTACGTCCACGACATGGACCTGGGCTTCTACGACGCGTACCGGTACAGCGGCGGCGAGGAGTGGAAGTCCACCGCCAGCTATCCGCCGCTGCTGTACCCGACGCACTCGGTGGGCGGGGTGCTGGGCGCCTGGCGGACGCACGCGGTCAGCGTCTCGGCGCTCGGAGTGGTGGACGAGCGCGGGGACGGGGTCTTCGACCGGTCGGTGAGCCGGTTCGACAACGACGTCTCCAACGCGACGGCGTTGTTCGAGGTGGCCGGCGGCGGGTCGTTCCGCACGAACGAGTTCCGGCGGGTCGGCTACCCCTCGCACATCCGGGAGTCCCGTTTCCGCTTCTTCGGCACCGAGGCGAGCATGGAGCAGCTCGCCACGGTGGCCCTGTGGCAGGACAAGAGCGGGGTCGAGGACATCAGCGACCTGCTGGAGCCCAAGCCCACCATGTCGCCCGACGACCCGTCCCTCCAGCACGTCGCGCCAAAACTGCGGGCCGCCTTCACCTCGGGTTCGGCGCCGGTGCACGACCGGGCACGGCTGCCGAGGGCGTTCGACGAGATGCACAACGGACACGAGGGCAGCCACCACTTCCTGGTGGACGACTTCGTGACGGCGGTGAACTCCCGGACCCTGCCGTCCGTGAACGCGTGGGTCGCCGCCCGCTACACCCTGCCGGGCATCGTCGCGCACGAGTCAGCCCGGCAGGGCGGGACGAGGCTGGAGATCCCGGACTTCGGGGACGCGCCGGTGCTGTGACGCGGCCGCGCGAGCCGGGTGCCCGAGGACAACCGTCAGGTGCCCGGCTTGCGGCCGTACACGTAGACGTCGTCGCCCTTCTTCAGCAGCGACCAGTACTTCTTGGCGTCGGTCTTCGTCATGTTGACGCAGCCGTGCGAGCCCGGCGGGTTCCACATGCTGACGCCGGCCGAGTGGAAGGCCTGGCCGCCGTCGAAGAACTGGCTGTAGGGCATCGGCACGTCGTAGATGGTCGAGTGGTGGTCGATGTTGCGCCAGTAGACCTTCTTCAGGCCGGTGCGGGTCTCGTATCCGTTGCGGCCGGTGCGGACCGGCACGGGACCGTACACGACCTTCTTGCCGTCCTGGATCCAGCTCAGCTGGAGGGTGAGGTCCACGCAGGCGATACGGCCCTTGTTGACGGGGCACTTGCCCGACTTGTTGGGGTTCTTGCCGACGGCCTTCTGCTTCGTCATCAGGTCCATCACGCCCCAGGTGACAGGGCCCGCGTAGCCGATGTTCGGCTTGATGCCGTGCTTGGTCTGGAAGGCGCGGATCGCCTTGCAGTCGGCGGTGGACTGCTTGCCGTCGGCCGGGCGGCCGAGGAACTTCTCCACCTTCTTCTGGTACGGGCCGGTCTGCGTGGTGCAGCTCGCCGCCTGGGCCGGTGCGGCGCCGAGCGCGAGCGTGAGCGGTGCCACCAGTGCGGTGACTCCGAGTGCGACGGCTCCCCGTCTGCGTATGTCCCCCATGGCCGGTCAGCCTTTCGCGTCGAAGCGGTGGGTGTGCTCCCCGCCTGCTAGACCGCCGCCCGGTGGCTTCGGTTGCCCGCCGCGCCCACGTCGCGACCGAACGGTGACAAACGCCACCGGGCGTCCTCGAACCGCCGGCCGGCCGTCAGTCCGTGTCGCCCCACTCCTGGACCGCCTGCCGGAACCCGGTGTTGACCGCGGTCAGACCACCGTCGACGGCCAGCGTGGTGCCGGTGATCCAGGCCGCGTCCCGCGAGGCGAGGAAGGCTACGGCCGCCGCGATGTCCTCGGGTTCGCCGACCCGCCCCAGCGGGTACAGCCGCCGGACCGCCGCGAGATCGTCCTCCCGGCCCTCCCAGGCCGTGGTGCGCACGGTGCCCGGCGTCACGAGGTTGACGCGGACGCCGCGCGCGGCCGCGTGTCCGGCGAGGGTGCGGGTCAGGGAGGCGAGCCCCGCCTTGGCGGCGCTGTAGGCGTGGTTGCCGAAGTCCTGGACGCCGTTGACCGAGCCGACGCTCACGATCGCCCCGCGCCCCGAGGCCGCGAGGTGGGGCAGCGCGGCACGGCAGCAGCGGTAGGCGCCGGTGAGGGTGACGTCGAGGTCGCGGGCCCAGACCTCGTCGGGTTCGTCCTCGAAGAGCGGGGCGTCGGGCGAGCAGGCGTAGGCGTTGTTCACCAGCACGTCGAGGGCGCCGAAGGTGTCCACCGCGCGGGCGACTGCCGCCTCGACGGACGCCCGGTCGGCCACGTCGCAGCCGAACGCCTCCGCGGTGAGGCCCTGTTCCGTCAGCTCCCCCGCCGTACGCCGCGCCGCCGCGAGGTCCGCGTCGGTCAGCAGCACCCGCGCCCCCTCGGCGGCGAACCGGCGTGCGGTGGCCGCGCCGATGCCCCGGGCGGCGCCGGTGATCAGTACTCCGTGGTCGGTGAATCGCCCTGTGTCCGTCATGGCCCGACGGTACTGCCGCGACGATCACTCGGGCAGCTAGCGTGCCCCCATGTCCGCGTTCTTGCAGCAACTCCCCGCGCTCATAGGTGTCGTCATCGGAGCGCTCGGTTCGTATCTCGCCGTCGTCCGCAGTGACCGGGCCCGGTTCCGCCGTGAGACCGCGGCCCGCTGGGAGGAGCGCAGGCTCGCGGTCTACGCCGACTACGCGCGGACCCTCAAGACCTCCGTCACGCTGACGTACCGGGTCGCCGCCCACCTCGGCAACGACCCGCACCCGCACCCGCTGAGCCCCGAGGAGGCCGCGCCGGCCCAGGCCGAGGCCGCCCTCGCCCGGGACCCCGCCGGGGAGGCGCTGCTCCTGCTCGGCGGCAGGGAGGTCGTGGAGAAGGCACGGGTCTGGGTCGTGACGGTGCTGGAAATGGAGCGCTTCCTGCGCGAGGAGACGCGTGACCCCGACGCCTGGCAGGCCCTGCTGGAGCGGCAGCGCGCCGGTCGAGAGGGCTACTACACGGCCGTACGGGAGGACCTGGCCCTCCCCCCGGGTCACGCGGCCCGCTGGCCGCTGCCGCCCGTCAGCGGTAACCGGTGACGTCGGCGGGCTTGTCCGCGTCCTGCACCTCGACGACGTAGCGCCAGGCGTCCGGGCGGCTGCCGTCGAGGTCGGTGAAGCCGTACTCCTGGGCGAGACCGCCGCTGGAGAGGGACCGGCCGTTGAAGCGCGCCACGTCCGGGTCGGCGGCGAGGGCGGTGACGGCGCGGCCCACGTAGCGGGGCGTCTCGGAGATGGCGAAGTGCGGGACGCGGTCGAGGGCGTCGCGCCAGTTCTCCTCGCGTACGCCGAAGTGGTCGAGCATGATCTCCGAGCGCAGCCAGCCGGGGGTGAGCGCGACGGCCGTCGCGCCGCGCGGGCCGAGTTCGTGGCCGAGGGCGAAGGCCATGCGCAGGACCGACGTCTTGGCCAGGTCGTAGAAGAAGGAGACGCGGTAGTGGTCGCGGTTGTAGTCGTCGGTGCCGTCGGTGACCTCGACGACCAGTCCGCCGGGGCGGCGCAGCAGCAGCGGCAGTGCGTGGTGGCTGGTGACGGCGTGGGTCTCGACGGCGAGCCGCAGAAGTCTGAGGCCCTTGTCGAGGTCGTGCTCCCAGACGGGGTTGTCCCAGTCGAAGAGGTTCTCGCCACCCCAGATGTCGTTGACCAGGATGTCGAGGCGGTCCTGTTCGCGGGCGACGCGGTCGACGAGCGCGGCGACCTGCGCCGGGTCGAGGTGGTCGGTCGGTACGGCGATGCCCCGGCCGCCGGCCTCGGTGACCAGGTCGGCGGTGTCCTCGATGGTCTCGGGGCGGTCGTACTCGGAGCGCCGGGCGCGGGTGCTGCGGCCGGTGACGTAGACGGTGGCGCCGGCCGCGCCCAGTTCGACGGCGATGCCGCGTCCGGCGCCCCGGGTGGCTCCGGCGACCAGTGCGACCCTGCCCGCCAGCGGCTTCTCCAGCGGCTCTTTCGGTGACGTTGTCATGTCCGGCTCCCGTTTCTCTCCCGCACGAGCGATGTCGTGATCGAGAGTGCCCGGGAAGCCGGACATCTTCTGTCACCTTTTACGCGTGTCCCACAGCGGCCGGTGCCTCAGTGCCCGCGCTTGATCCACTCGTCCAGTCGCGGGGCCTCGGCTCCGATGGTGGTCGGGTCGCCGTGGCCGGTGTGGACCTTCGTCTCGGGCGGGAGGACCAGCAGCCGGTCGCGGATCGAGTCGATGATGGTCGGGAAGTGGGAGTAGGAGCGTCCGGTGGCGCCGGGTCCGCCCTGGAAAAGGGTGTCGCCGCTGAAGAGGGCGCCGAGGCCCGGGTCGTAGAGGCAGACGGCGCCGGGGGCGTGCCCGGGGGTGTGCAGGACCGTCAGGTCGGCGCCGGCGGCCTCGATGACCTGGCCGTCGGTCAGCCAGGCGTCGGGGTCGCGGTCGGGGTGGGTCTGGTGCCACAGCGGCAGGTCGTCGGGGTGCAGCCAGATGACGGCGCCGGTGCGCTCGGCGAGGAGCGGCGCGGCGTTGACGTGGTCGTTGTGGGCGTGGGTGCACACGATGGCCGTCAGCCTGCGGTCCCCGACGGCTTCGGCGATCGCGTCGGCGTCGTGGGCGGCGTCGATGACGATCACCTCGTGGTCGTCGCCGACGAGCCAGACGTTGTTGTCGACGTCCCAGGTACCGCCGTCGAGGCTGAACTGTCCGGAGGTGACGAGGCGTTCGATGCGGGCGGCCATCACAGCACCACCACCGAGCGCAGCACGTCACCGGCGTGCATCCGCTCGAAGGCCTTCTCGACCTCGTCGAGCTGGATGGTCTCCGTGACGAACTTGCCGAGGTCCAGGCGGCCCTGGAGGTGGAGGTCGATGAGCATCGGGAAGTCACGGGAGGGCAGGCAGTCGCCGTACCAGGACGACTTCAGGGATCCGCCGCGTCCGAAGACGTCGAGGAGCGGCAGTTCCAGCTTCATCTCGGGGGTCGGTACGCCGACGAGGACGACGGTGCCGGCCAGGTCGCGGGCGTAGAAGGCCTGCTGGTACGTCTCCGGGCGGCCGACCGCCTCGATGACCACGTCGGCGCCGAAGCCACCGGTCAGTTCGCGGATCGCCTCGACGGGGTCGTTCTCGCGGGAGTTGACGGTGTGGGTGGCGCCCATGCTCCGGGCGGTCTCCAGCTTGCGGTCGTCGATGTCCACGGCGATGACCTTCGCCGCCCCGGCCAGGTGGGAACCTGCGATGGCCGCGTCACCGACGCCGCCGCAGCCGATGACGGCGACCGTGTCACCGCGGCCGACGTTGCCGGTGTTGATGGCGGCACCGATACCGGCCATCACCCCGCAGCCCAGCAGTCCGGCCACCTGCGCGGAGACGGCCGGATCGACTTTGGTGCACTGTCCGGCGGCGACCAGCGTCTTCTCGGCGAAGGCGCCGATGCCCAGGGCCGGGGAGAGTTCCTGGCCGGTCGAGGCGAGGGTCATCTTCTGCTCGGCGTTGTGGGTGTCGAAACAGTACCAGGGCCGGCCGCGCAGACAGGCCCGGCACTTGCCGCACACCGCGCGCCAGTTGAGGATCACGAAGTCGCCCGGGGCCACGTCGGTGACGCCGGCGCCGACGGACTCCACGACGCCCGCGGCCTCGTGGCCGAGCAGGAACGGGTACTCGTCGCTGATGCCGCCCTGCTTGTAGTGCAGGTCGGTGTGGCACACCCCGCAGGCCTGGACGGCGACCACGGCCTCGCCAGGTCCGGGATCGGGCACGACGATCGTCTCGATCCGCACGGGTTCGTCCTTGCCCGGTGCGATCACGCCGCGTACTTCCTGCGCCATGGTCTGGACTCCTTCTTCGGCCACTCGATGAATCACTCCGACCCTACGCTCAACTGATCGGTACGGGCCGACGACAGGGCGACATAACCTGAGTCGTCCGCCCGTCCGCCCGTCCGCCAATACGCCCGTCCAGCCATCGAAGGAGCGTCGTGAGCATCGCAGAGACGGAGACCGGTCCGCCCGCCTGGCGGCTGCTGCTGGGTTACGTCCGGCCGCACCGCCGCGCGCTGTTCGCAGGCGCGCTGCTCTCGCTGCTCACCGGAGGGACGGGGCTGCTGCTGCCGCTGGTGGCCCGCGGCCTGATCGACGACCTGTCACACGACCGCGCCATCACCGGCGCGCTGCTCGCCATGTCGGGTCTGGTCGTGGCCAACGCGGTGGTGGGCGCCCTGGGTTCCTACGTGCTGCGGCGCACCGCCGAGTCGGTGGTGCTCGACGCGCGGCGCACCCTGTCGTCGTATCTGCTGCGGCTGCGCGTCGCGGCCGTGGACCGCACCGAGCCCGGTGACCTGATGGCCCGGATCACCTCCGACACGACGCTGCTGCGCACGGTCACCTCCGAGTCGCTGGTCGGCCTCGGCACCGGCGGGCTCACGCTGGTGGCGACGATCGTGATGATGGGCCTGGTCGATCCGGTACTGCTCGGGGTGACGCTGGCGGTGATCGCGGGCGCGGGGACGGTGATCGGGCTGATCGCGCCGCACATCAACCGGGCGAGCAAGGAGGCCCAGAAGGCCGTCGGTGTGATGGGGGCCGCGCTGGAGCGGGTGCTGGGCGCCCTGCGCACGGTGAAGGCGTCGGGTGCCGAGCACCGGGAGGAGCGGGTGCTGCACGACGCGGCCGAGGAGTCGTGGCGGCAGAGTGTGCGGGCCGCCAAGTGGTCCGCGGCGGCGGGCAACACGGCGGGGCTGGCCATCCAGATCGCCTTCATCACGGTGCTGGCGGTGGGCGGGGCGCGGGTGGCGACCGGGGCCGTGGACGTGGGCACGCTGGTCGCGTTCCTGCTGTACGTGTTCTTCCTGATATCCCCGCTGCAGGAGGTGATCGGCGCCGTGGCGCAGTACCAGACGGGTGCGGCGGCGCTGGTGCGCATCCAGGAGGCGCTGCGGCTGCCCGCCGAGCCGCCGGTGCGGTCGGCCGCCCCGCTGCCCTCCGCCGGGGACCGGCCCGCCGCCCTCGCCTTCCACGACGTCCGCTTCCGCTACGCGGACGATCTGCCGTACGTCCATCACGGGGTGACCTTCGACGTGCCGGCCCGGGGGATGACGGCGTTCGTCGGCCCGTCGGGTGCGGGCAAGACCACCGTGTTCTCGCTCGTCGAGCGGTTCTACGACCCCGAGTCGGGGGAGATCACGCTGGACGGGCGGAGTCTGGCGGACTGGGAACTGTCCTCGCTGCGGGCCGCCATCGGCTACGTGGAGCAGGACGCCCCGGTGCTGTCCGGGTCGCTGCGGGACAACCTGCTGCTGGGCAACGGGGAGGCGGCCGACGACACGCTCGCCGGGGTGCTGAAGACGACCCGGCTGGACGGAATGGTCGCCAAGCTGCCGAAGGGTCTCGACACCCTGGTCGGGCACCGCGGCACCAAGCTGTCCGGGGGCGAGCGCCAGCGCGTCGCCATCGCCCGGGCGCTGCTGCGCCGTCCCCGGCTGCTGCTGCTCGACGAGGCCACCTCGCAGCTGGACGCGGTCAACGAGGCGGCGCTGCGCGACACCGTGGCCGACGTGTCCCGCACGACGACGGTGCTGGTCGTCGCCCACCGGCTGTCCACGGTGACGATGGCCGACCGGATCGTGGTGATGGACGCGGGAAGCGTCCGCGCCGTCGGCACGCACCGGGAGCTGGTGACCGCCGATCCGCTGTACGCGGAGCTGGCGGCGACCCAGTTCCTGGCCACCGGCGGCTGAGCCGCGCCGGAGTCCGTCCGGACGCGCGTGAGGGCCGCCCGGAGTCGGGCGGCCCTCGACGGTGGGTCGGTCCGGCGGTCAGCCCAGGGCGGGGACGGCGCCGAACAGCGGCGAGACCAGGCCGGTGACCTGCTGGAGCTGCTCGAGGTCGTTGAGCCGGTTCAGCTGCTGGGAGGGGCGCGGCAGCTGGGCGCGGTCCTCGGCGGGCATGTCACCGACCGCGAGCGAGTCCAGCGTCTGCGTCACGCTGAGCTTGTCCATGCCCAGCGCGCCTCCCTCGGCCGCGCTCGCCATCGGCGCGGCGAGGCCGGTGACACCGGCGGCGAGACCGACGGCGGCGACGATACGTCGTGTTGAGATCATGCTCTGAGCAACGCGCGCGGGCCGGGCCCGGACACGGGCGGGTGGCGCCGCTCACTCGTGAGGACCAGTGGCCCGGCCGCGATTGCCGTGGGCGTCCGGACGGAGGAAGCTCGAAGGAGAGGGCCACGGCGGCCCGTTCCCCCCTCCCCCGGGCCCGCGGCCTTCGAAGGAGGTCGTCATGGGCACCACGGCAGACCCCGGCTTCGACACCGAAGCGCTGCGCCGGGGCATCGAAGGAGAGACGGCGGCACCCCTCGTGTCGCTCTACGCGCCGGACGCGGAGGTCCGCATCGTCGACAGGTACGACCAGCCCAGCCGTCCCAAGGTCCTGCACGGCCGGGACCAGATCGCCGAGATGCTCGACGACGTGTACGGCCGCGACATGACGCACCGGCTGGACCGCTGCGTCGTCCAGGGCGACCACGCCGCGTTCACCGAGGAGTGCACGTATCCGGACGGTGAGCGGGTCCTCGCCGAGTCGATGCTGTCGCTGCGGGACGGCAGGATCGTCGAGCAGACCACCATCCAGGTCTGGGACGAGTAGCCGAGCAGCGGGGCCGTCCGACGGGCTCGCCGACTACTGATCGGCTCTCCGCCGGGGTGGTCTGCGGTGCTGGGGTGCGCGGGGGCGCCGGCCCCGCCCCGTACGTGATCAGCTCGCCGGGGCGGCGGGGCTCCATCCCGGTGGGCGGAGGACGGCCAGGAGCTGGCGGACCAGTTCGTCCACGACCTCGTCGAGGGTCGCGTCCACCCAGCCCGCGCTGTAGTCGTGGAGCAGGCCGTTGACGCCGCCGATGAACGCCGTGGCGGCGAGCCGGTAGTCGCGGGGCGCCGCCTCCCCGCGCGCGGCGGCCGACTGGGCCTCGGCGCAGATGAGGTCGACCCAGCGGGCGCGGCGGGCCAGCCGCTGTTCCTCCAGGCGCGGGCTGACGCCGATGATCTCGACGAAGGTGATGCGGACGCGGCGCGGATCGCCGGTGACGTCGGCGGCGTAGGCACGGAAGATCGCGGCGGCACGTTCGGGAAGCGGGAGTTCGCGCGCGTCGGCCGCCGCGGCGAGGACGGCTTGCTCGGCCCAGGCGTTGACCTGGAGGTGGAGGGCGGCGAGCACGTCCTCCAGGGTGCGGAATTCCTCGTAGAACTGCCGGGTGGACAGGCCGGCGGCCTCGCTGAGGGCCGCCACGGTCGTGGCGCGGTAGCCGGGGGTGTCGCCGAACAGTCGGAGCGCGGCGGTGAGGAAGCGGTCGCGCCGCTCCGCCTGTCGCTGCGCGGCGGACTTGCCGCCGTAGCGGCCCGTCGGCGCCCTGAGCCTGCCCGCCACCCGGTCCCCCTCCCGCGCCAACTCCTCGCCCCGCGGCCAATTTTGTCGTGAACGCGGTCTTGTGGAGAAGGGCACCCCTTCCTTACTTTGCAGTAAGTTCACTCTGAAAGCGGCTGTGTTCAGAATTCGCGCCCCAGCGCCCCCATCACGCCCATCACGCCCATCACGCCCATCACGCCCATCACGCCCATCACGCCCACTGCCAGAGGAGAGCAGCATGCCTGCCTTCGGTACCAGGCACCTTTGCGCCGTAGCCGCCGCACTCGCCCTCACCGTCACCGCGCCCGCGACCACCGCCGCGGCGGCCCCGGACGCCCGGGACAGCCTGCGCGAGGTGATGTTCGTCGGCAACAACTGGGACGGCACCGCCGACGTCATCCGCTCCACCGGCGACTTCGCGAGAATCGGCCGGATCGACGTCATCCCGGACCGCGACGAGCGGATGGCCGAGATCAACGCCGATCCGATCAAGTGGATCTACTTCCAGGCCATCCGCAACAGCGTCGGCGAGGGACACGACCAGTTCGTGGACGACATGTACTCGACGCCGGACGGCGGGTCGGTGGTCGTCTCCCGGCCGAGCTTCGCCGACGTCGTGTCCATCGACCTCGCCACCGGTGACATCGACTGGCGCTTCCCCGTCTCGGGTTACCGCTCCGACCACATGGCGGTCTCCCCCGACGGCACCCGGGTCGCGGTGTCGGCCTCGACCTCCAACACCGTGCACGTCCTGGACATCCGGACGGGCGAGGAACTCGGCTCCTTCGGCACCGGTGACAAGCCGCACGAGAACATCTTCACCAGTGACGGCAAGTACATCTGGAACATGTCCATCGGCGAGGTGAACACCGCACTCGACGCCCCCTGGCTGGACTGGACGAAGGGCAACCGGCGCATCACGGTCGTGGACGCGACGACGTACGAGCAGGTCAAGGTGATCGACATGCGCGAGCGCCTCGACGCGATCGGTCTCGACGACCGTTCCGACGCCGTCCGGCCCGCCGTCTTCTCGCCCGACGAGTCCAAGCTGTACTTCCAGGTCTCGTTCTTCAACGGCTTCTTCGAGTACGACATCGCCGCCGACCGGATCACCCGCACGAAGACCCTGCCGAAGAACCCGGCCACCAGCGAGGACCGCACCACCTGGGTCAACGACTCGCGGCACCACGGCATCTCCATGAGCCCGGACGGCGCCAAGCTGTGCGTGGCGGGCACGATGGACGACTACGCGACGGTCGTCGACCGCACGACGCTCAAGGAGGGGCCGCTCGTCCCCGCCGCCAAGCCGTACTGGGCCACGGTCAGCGGCGACGGCACCCATTGCGTGGTGTCCGAGAGCGGGTCCGACCAGGTCACGGCGATCGACTTCGCGACCGGCGAGAAGTCGGTGTCCGTCCCCGTCGGCGACCACCCCCAGCGCGTCCGTCTCGGGCATGTGGCGGCGGACTGGACGGGGCCGTCGGCCGGCTGAGGTGCCGTGCGGCCCGCGCCGGACATGTCGTCCGAATTCGCGTGTGTGAGCCCGCCCGGGAGGGGTAGTCGCCCGGCAACGGATGAGGCATGCATGTCCTCGGCACTACTTCCCTCGGAAGGAGGTCCGTGACAGCGCACTCCAGAAGCGCCCGGGCCGCTTCCTCCGACACGGAGCGTCCCGGGCCGCACCGGGCAGCGTCCTCACGGGCGCTGCCCCCTCTCTTTCTCCTCCTTCGGCCCCAGCCCTCGCGGGAGTGACCGCCTACCGCCTCGGCAGCCGGTGCAGTTCGACGTCCGCGAGCCGGCCGTCGGCGACCTCGGCCGTCATGTAGGTGCAGTAGGGCTGACGCCGCCGGTCGGTCGGCGAACCGGGGTTGAGCAGGCGCAGGCCGGTGTCGGTGGTGGTGTCCCAGGGGATGTGGCTGTGTCCGAAGACCAGGACGTCGAGGTCGGGGTAGCGGTCGGCGCAGCGTCTCTCGCGCCCCTGGGCGGCACCCGTCTCGTGGACGACACCGAAGCGCAGGCCGCCGAGGTCGGCGTACGCCACCTCGGGCAGCCGGGCGCGCAGCCCGGGTCCGTCGTTGTTGCCGTACACGGCGACGAGTCCGCGGCTGCGGCTCTCCAGCAGGTCGAGGGTGGCCGTGTCGACCCAGTCGCCCGCGTGCAGGACGACGTCGGCCCGGGGGATTTCGGCCAGTAGCGGCGCGGGCAGTTCCCTGGCCCGCTTCGGCAGGTGGGTGTCGGACATGAGCAGCAGGCGCACGGATCCAGCCTAGAGGAAGGGGCTGATGTGGCCTGTAACGCGTAACGGCGCCTACGGGGCCGTGCGTCGTTTGAGCGGCTCCCACCAGGAACGGTTGTCCCGATACCAGGCGACGGTCCCGGCCAGCCCGGCCGTGAAGTCGTGGCGGGGGCGGTAGCCCAGTTCGTCGCGGGCCTTGCTCCAGTCGACGCTGTAGCGCAGGTCGTGGCCCTTGCGGTCCTCGACCCGCACGACCCGGTCCCAGCCGGCGCCGCAGGCGTCGAGGAGCAGGCCGGTGAGGTCGCGGTTGCTCAGCTCGGTGCCGCCGCCGATGTTGTACACCTCGCCGGCCCGGCCCCTGGTCCGCACGAGGTCGACGCCCAGGCAGTGGTCGTCGACGTGCAGCCAGTCGCGGACGTTGCGCCCGTCGCCGTAGAGCGGGACCCGTCGGCCGTCGAGGAGGTGGGTGACGAACAGCGGCACGAGTTTCTCGGGGAACTGGTGCGGGCCGTAGTTGTTGGAGCACCTTGTCACCCGCACGTCCAGGCCGTGGGTGCGGTGGTACGAGAGGGCCAGCAGGTCGCCCGACGCCTTCGATGCGGAGTACGGGGAACTCGGCCGCAGCGGGTGCTCCTCGGTGGCCGAGCCGGAGTCGACGGAGCCGTAGACCTCGTCGGTGGAGACGTGCACGAAGGGTCCCACGCCGTGGCGCAGGGCCGCGTCCAGCAGGGTCTGGGTGCCGACGACGTTGGTGAGGACGAACTCGGCGGCGTCGTGGATCGAGCGGTCCACGTGGGACTCGGCGGCGAAGTGCACCACCTGGTCGGCCCCGGCCATCAGCTTGTCGACGAGTGCGGCGTCCCGGATGTCGCCGTGCACGAAATCCAGCCGGGGGTGGCCGAGGTCGAGGTTGTCGAGGGTGCCTGCGTAGGTGAGGCCGTCCAGGACCGTGATCCGCGGCGGCTCGGGCGCGCCGGGGGCGAGGAGCGTCCGGACGTACCGTGAGCCGATGAATCCGGCGGCGCCGGTGACCAGGAGGTTCATGGACGGTGCTGTGCCTTGCCGCGGTCGGAGGGGAACGGACGGTACGGGACGCCCCCGACGTTACCTGCGTGCCCCGCGTGGTCCGCGACCGGCCCGGACGCGCACCGCGCCGGCACACGGCCGGCGCGCTGGGCGGCTTCCCTCACCCCCGGGCGGTCAGTCCTCGCCCCTGACGATGTTCGACTCCTGGCCCCATTGCGGTGCGCGTGCGACGTTGCCGTCCTCGACCGCCGGTATCCAGGTGCGCATGGCGCCCCTGCCCCGCAGGCGGCGGGCTTTCGACCAGCCTGTCTCCAGGCGACGGACAACGGGTTTCTCGCTGGTGTCCGTGGTCACGATGCATCATCTTCCTTCTGCGTCCGGTGCCGTTGCCGTGCGGGTCCCCGGCCGTGACTCCGCGAAACACCGGGCGCCGGCGCCCCTACGGGTTGGGCCGGGCCACGCTGATGTCGCCCAGCGCCGACTCCGGGTCGCGCTCCATGGCCAGGTCTCCGAGGGAGACGATGCCGACGGGGCGTCCGTCGTCGACGACCGGGACACGTCGTACGGCGTGCTCGCGCATCAGCTCGACGGCGTGGTTCAGCTCGTCGTCGGACCGCACGGTCACCACGTCGTCGCTGCACGCGCCGGCCACGGTGGTCTGCTCCGGGTCGCCGCCCTCCGCGACGGACCGGATCACCAGGTCACGGTCGGTGACCAGGCCGCGCAGTTCGTCGCCGTCCGTGACGAGGACGGCGCCGAGGTCCTGGTCGCGCATGATGCGGGCCACCGCGGTGACGGAGGTCTGCGGCTCCACGGTCACCGGGTCGCCGGTCATGATGTCGCGGACGTACTGGGTCATGTCGTGATCCCTCGTTCCCTCGTTCGTGGTGTGTGGCCCGCCGGGTACCCGGCGAAGCGGCACCGGCACCTACTTCGGGGCGTGGCGCAGGGGGATCTCGCTCCAGACCTGCTTGCCGCCGCTGACCGGCAGCGTCCCCCACGTCGCCGACATCGCCTCGACGAGGAGGATGCCGCGTCCGCCCGTCGCCTCCCAGCCGATGCTGGTCGGCTTGACGGGCGTACGGGGCGAGGCGTCGGCGACCGCGACGCGCAGTCGGGCGCCGATCAGGGTGAGGTCGAGGCGGACCTTGCCGTCGGTGTGCACGAGGGCGTTGGTGACCAGCTCGGAGACGATCAGGAGGACGCCGTCGATATCGTCGTCCGGCACTCCCCAGGAACGCAGGGTGCGGCGGGTGAAGCGGCGGGCGTGCCGCACGGCCTCGGGCAGCCGCCACACCGACCAGCTCTCCCGCAGCGGGCGCAGGGCCATGCCGTCGTAGCGCACCAGCAGCAGGGCCACGTCGTCGCTGCGGCGGGCGTCGCCGAGCAGGGCGTCGGCGACGAGCCCGAGGTGGGCGGGGTCGGAGGCGGCCAGCGCGTGCGCGAACCGGTCCATGCCCTCGTCGATGTCGGCGTCGTGGGACTCCACGAGGCCGTCCGTGGTGAGGCCGATCAGCGTGCCGGGCCGCACCCGCAGCGGACTCATCGGGAAGTCGGCCTGCGTCACCACGCCCAGCGGCGGGCCGCCCTCCACCTCCGCGATCTCCGTCGTGCCGTCGGAGTGGCGCAGTACCGGCGGCAGATGCCCGGCCCGGACGCACCAGGCGGAGCCCTCCTCCATGTCGAGGTCGACGTAGACGCAGGTGGCGAAGAGGTCACTCTCCATGTCCACGAGCAGCCGGTTGGCGTGGGAGACGACCACGTCCGGCGGATGACCCTCGACGGCGTAGGCGCGCAGGGCCGTGCGCATCTGGCCCATGAGGGTGGCGGCGCCGGCGCTGTGGCCCTGGACGTCGCCGATGATGAGGGCGACGTGGTGGTCGGGCAGCGGGATCACGTCGTACCAGTCGCCGCCCAGCTCCAGTCCGGCGGTGCTGGGCAGGTAACGGGCGACGGCGACCGCGCCGGGCAGTTTGGGCAGGCGGCGCGGGAGCAGCTGGCGCTGGAGCATGCCGACGAGTTCGTGCTCCGCGTCGAAGGCGTGGGCGCGCATCAGGGCCTGTCCGGCGAGGCCGGCGGAGGCGGTGAGCAGGGCGCGTTCGTCGGGGCCGAAGTCGTGCGGGGTGTCCCAGCCGATCAGACAGGCGCCGGCCATGCGACCGCCGGCGGGCAGCGGCAGGACGGCGAGACCGCCGGGGCCGACGTCGGCGAGGGCGGGTTCCAGGTCGCCGGTGCCGGCGGGCCAGATCCGGGCCCGGCCCTCACGGAGCGCGGCGGCGAGGGTGGGCATGGCCCGTACGGGCGCGTCGGGCCACTCGGTGCGCCACTCCAGCCGCCACAGCTCGGGCCAGGACTCGGGCTCGGGCGGGTCGAGGACGGTGACGACGAGCCGGTCGTTCTCCAGCTCGGCCAGCGCGATCCGGTCGGCGCGCAGCGGCCTGCGCAGCGCGGCGACCACGGCCTGGCTGACGTCCCGGACGGTGCCGGCGGTGGCGAGCGCTGCGGCCAGGCGCTGGACGCGGGCCACGTCGGTCACGTCGGGGCGCAGGGTGGAGGCGTCGGCGACGGTACCGACGAGACGGGCCGGTTGCCCTTCGCCGCCGGGCAGCAGCCGACCGCTCAGCCGGAGCCACTTGGGCGGGCCGGTGGGCTGGAGCACCCGGAACTCCAGCTCGCGGTCGCCGATGGTCATGTGGTCGGCCTCCGTCACCGACATCAGCGAGGGCAGGTCCTCGGGCACGGTCAGGCCGAGCAGCGTCTCGACCTTGCCGTCGAAGTCGCCCGGGGCGAGTCCGAACAGGCGCAGGATGTCGTCGCCGATCTGGACCCGGCCGGTGTCCATGGCCAGGGTGAAGGAGCCCGGCTGCAGTTCCCGCGCCTCGGCGACCGCGGCCGGCGCGGGGCAGGTCACGGCGTCGGCGATCAGTTCGAGGCAGGCCCGGTCGTCGCCGTCGAAGCCTTGCGGGCGTTCGGTCAGGGCGAGGAGGCACCCGCCGCCGTCCCCGTGCACGGGCACGGTGGCGAGGGAGAAGCCGCTCGACGGCACGCGCCGCGACTCGGCCGAGCCGGCGAACTCCTCGGGTCCGAGCCAGACCGGCCTGCCGCCGCGGTGGGCGTCGGCGACCGGGGAGCCGCCGGACGCGGGGTAGCTGTCGCGCAGGCCGTACAGGATCCGCGGCACACCGGCCGACTCGACCAGGCAGAGCAGCTCCCGGTTCTCGCCGGGCGTGTAGAGGGCGGCGAAGGAGGCGCCCGCGAAGACCAGCGCCTGTTCGAGGACGCGGCGCAGCCGCTCGCCCGGGTCCGGGCCGGACGCGATCGCCTTCAGGGCACCCTCGGCACGCAGCGTTCTCGATCCGCGTTCCGCAGCGCCCTCACTGACCACGCCGCCATTACAGCGCTTATGGGACACCTGCGCAGCCCCTGCGGACGGGGAACCGGCGAGCGGACGCGTGGAAGGGCTCGCGGGCGCGGTGCGGGGCGGGCCCCGGCGCGGGGGCGGGACACCGCGCGCAGCACGCACCGAACGTGCCGATATGGCGCTCGCCGTGCGCGGCGGGCCCTCCGGGAGGAGATTTGAACCCGGGGGCCCGCGGGCGCCGCCGTGCGAGGAGGTGGTCGGCGTGTCCGACGATCGGTCGACGTCACCGGTGCCCGTGGACGCGAGGGCATCCGGCGGTGACCCGGTGCTGTCCCTGGCGCTGGCCGCGATGATGGAGGACGTCCACGCGCACTCCGGGGCGGTGTACCTGCTCGGTGCCGATCCTCCGGTGCTGGAGATGGCGGTGATGGCGGGGCTGCCGAGGGCGTTCGCGGCGCCCTGGGAACGGGTGACGCTGCACGCGCGGGTCCCGGTGGCCGACGCGGTGCGTGGGCGGCGGCTGATCTGGGTCGGCGACGAGCAGGAGATGGCGCGGCGGTATCCCCGGGTCGCGGTCGTCCTGCCCTATCCGTTCGCGCTGGTCGCGCTGCCGGTCGCGACCGGGTCCACGGCGTACGGCGCGGTCTTCCTGACCTGGCCCGGTACGCGTTCCCCGGCGCTGTCGGACCGGGAGCGCGACCATCTGACGGCGGCCTGCGAGCGCCTGGCGGTGCGGCTGGAGCGGGCGGCCGCGGCGAGTGTCCCCGTACACCCCGAGCCCGATCTGCTGGCCGCCCCGGTGGTCGGCGGCGCGCCGGGCACGCTCGGCTCGCTGGAGGCCGTGCGGATGGTGGGACGCCTGCCGTACGGGCTGTGCTCCCTCGACCTGCACGGTCGGGTCGGCTTCGCCAACCCGGCGGCGGCCGAGCTCCTGGACGTGCCGGTCGCCGGACTGCTGGGTACGCAGTTGTGGACGTCGGTGCCGTGGCTCAACGACCCGGTGTACGAGGACCGGTACCGGGCCGCGCTGTTCAGCCAGCACGCCACGTCCTTCGTCGCGCTGCGTCCGCCCGGCGACTGGCTGTCGTTCCGGCTGTATCCGACCCGGACCGGGCTCAGCGTCCGCATCAGCCGGGCCCGGGGCGTGTCGCGGCCGGGCCCCGCCGAGCCGGTGCCGGACGAGGGCGCCCCGCCGCGGCTGGTGACCATCTCCCAGGTGGTCAGTCTGACCGGCGCGCTGTCCGAGGCGGTGGGTGTGCAGGACGTGGTGCAGCTGATCGCGGACGAGATCGCCCCGACCGTGGGCAGCCAGGGCCTGGTCGTCCTCGGCTCGCGGGCCGGCCGGCTGCACGTCCTGGGGCACCGCGGCTATCCCGACCGGCGCAACGCGGAACGCTTCGACGGTACGCCGCTCACCGAGCGGATCCCGGGCGCGCAGGTCCTCCGGACGGGGGTGCCCGCGTTCTTCGAGTCCTGGGAGCAGCTGGAGCGTCTGTACCCGGCGCGACGGGGTACGCACGACGGCTTCGCGGCCTGGGCCTTCCTGCCGCTGATCGCCTCGGGGCGGCCGGTGGGCACCTGTGTGCTCGCCTACGAGCGGCCGCACTCCTTCACGACGGAGGAGCGGGCGATCCTGACCAGCCTGGCCGGGCTGGTGGCGCAGGCCCTGGACCGCGCCCTGCTCTACGACGCGAAACACCGGCTGGCTCACGGGCTGCAGGAGGCGCTGCTGCCGCACTCGCTGCCCGCGCTGCCCGGTATCGAGGCCGCCGCCCGGTATCTGCCGGCCACCCGGGGCATGGACATCGGCGGCGACTTCTACGACCTGGTGCCGGCCCGGGGCACGGCGGCGGCGGTGATCGGGGACGTCCAGGGGCACAACGTGACCGCGGCCGGGCTGATGGGACAGGTCCGCACCGCGGTCCGCGCGTACACGACCGTCGGCCAGGCGCCCGAGGAGGTGGTGCGCAGCACCAACCGGCTGCTGATCGACCTCGGGACCGATCTGTTCGTCAGCGCTCTGTACCTGCGGCTCGACCCGGGGCGCGGGCGGGCGGTACTGGCCCGCGCGGGTCATCCGCCGCCGCTGCTGCGCCGCCCGGACGGGCAGGTCGGGGTGCTGGAAGTCCCCGGCGGCCCCCTGCTGGGCATCGACCCCTCGGCCGAGTACCCCCGCACGGAGGTCGCCCTCGCCCCCGGCTCCCTGCTCGCTCTCTACACCGACGGCCTGGTGGAGTCCCCCGACGTCGACTTCGAGGACGCCCTCGCCGACCTGGCCCACCGGCTGTCCGAGGCCGGGGATCTGCCGCTGGACGAACTCGCCGACCATCTGGTGCGGCACGAGGCGGGCGCGGAGGAACGCCCCGACGACATCGCGCTGATGCTGCTGCGGGCACGTGTCTGACGGCGCGGCGGTCCGGGTCCTCCCGCCGGAGGGCCGGACCGCTCGCCGCCGACCGGTTCTTAAGGGAGCCGGTCGGTGGTTCCCGAGCCTGTGCCGGAGGCGCGGGGCCTGCGAATCAGCCGGTCAGGCCGGAGTCGTCCCTGCTGCCGGTGCCCGTGCCGTCACCGGCCTCCCCGAGACCGGCACCATCACCTGCATCGCCGGCACCGGCGCCGTCGCCGCCCGCCTCGTCACCGCCGCCGACGGCGTCGCCGCCCCCGGCCTCTTCCCCGCCTGCCTGGTCGCCGGCACCGGCGTCCTCGCCGCCCGCCTGGTCACCCGCGCCGCCCGCCGCGTCGCCGCCGAGGGTGGCGCCGACGGCCTCCAGGGCCGTGGTGACCGGCTGGAAGAAGGTCTCGCCGCCGACCGCGCAGTCGCCGCTGCCGCCGGAGGTCAGGCCGATCGCGAGGCCGTCCTGGGTGAAGAGGGAGCCGCCGCTGTCGCCCGGTTCGGCGCAGACGTCGGTCTGTATGAGGCCGGTGACGGTGCCCTCCGGGTAGTTGACGGTGGCGTCCAGGCCGAGGACCTGGCCGTCGGCCAGTCCGGTCGTACTGCCCATGCGGAAGACCTGCTGCCCGACCGTCGCCTCCGAGGCCTGGCTGATCTGGACGGTCTGGTCCCCGAGGTTGACCTCGCTCGGCGCCTCGGTGGCCGGGTCGTCGTACTTGACGAGCGCGAAGTCGCCCTCGCCGGGGAAGACCGCCTGGTCGACGGTGGCGATCGGCTGCCCGTCCTGCGCGTCGGACCACTGGTCGTCCGCGACGCCGCAGTGACCGGCCGTCAGGAAGGCGGGTGAGCCGTCGCCCGCGGTGACGTTGAAGCCGAGGGAGCAGCGCGCGCCGCCGCCGAAGATGGCGTCGCCGCCCGACACGAAGGTCTTGAAGGTGCCCTGGGACTTCTTGATGGTCGCCATGCCGGAGCCGAGGCCCTCGACCGTGGACTCCAGCCGGTCCCAGCCGGCGCCGGTGACGGTGCTGTCGGCGGTCACCAGGATCTTGTTGGTGCGCGGGTCGATCGCCCACGAGGTGCCCGGGATGGTCGCCTCGGACTTCAAGGTCTGCGCGCCGGTCCGCAGCTCGCCCATGCTGTTGTCGACCTCGCGGACGTCCGCGCCCGCCTTCTTCGCCTGCACGATGACCTGGTTGTTGTCGCCGGGTACGACGTTGACGACGAGCTGCTGCTCGCCGGCGTCGTAGTACGACCCGGCGAAGGCGTCGCCGAGCAGGCCGGCGAGCTGCGAGGCGAGATCCGACGCGTCCCCCGCCTTCAGGGTCCTCGGCGCCGCCGCGGCGTCGTCCGAGGACCCGCCGTCCTGCGAGGCGTTGGCGTTCGGCAGCAGGATGGCGGCCGCGCCGAGCGCCACCACACCGCCTGCCGCCATCGCGGCCCTGCGCTTCGGAATTCGCTTGTGACTCAACCTTCTCGACCTCCTGGGACGGGGTCCGTGCCGCCGGTCCGGCGGCTGTTGGGGGGCGCCTGGATGGCTGTTGGTACGCACGGGCCGGACCGGCCGTTCAATCCCGCCGGATCGCCACACTCCGCATTCGCACGGAAACGTTCTGTTCCGATCACGGAGCGGAATCCATGCTTCAGCGAATCTGCACATCGAATGCTCAACCCGGTCATCCTCGTTGGGGGATCTGCACAAATCCGAAGCGCTCCGCACGTCTTTGGGGCGGGTGTGCCGGATTCGCCTCCGTACGGGCAAGGGGTCGCACGGGACGATGTCGCGGCGCATGTGAAGAAGTCGCCGCGAAGGCGTGCGCGCACCTGCACGGTTGGACGCCCGGGCGTTGCAAGTGCCCTGGTGGGACGGGGTGATTGATTGGAAGCGCGGACCGGCCGCGTGCTTTGATCCATCGCACCGCGGGGGCCGCGGAGGGCTCCGGAAAAGGGCGCCCGGCGCCCGCGGTCGCGGCCGTCATCTGTCCCCAGAGGGGGCCGCTCCCCCCTTGTGAAATGGCTATACGAAGGGAAGTTCCATCATGAACTCCACCCCCCAGGTTGAGACCGTCGAGATCTCGGACGCCGACCTCGACAACGTCTCCGGCGGCCTGAACGTCAACGCCGTCGGCACCGTCACCGGCCTGGTGGACGGCATCGCCCCGGTCTCCGGCCTGCTCAACACCGCCGTCGGCACCGTCGAGGGTGTCACCGGCCTGAACACGGCCCCGGTCACGGGCCTGGTCGCCGGTCTCTGATCGCGCCCATGTGTCGCTGAGTCCCGGAGCCCTCCAGGCTCCGGGGCTTTTCGGCCGTTCTTCCGCGGCTTCTCCTGCGCCGCTCCTTCTCTGCGGCTGCTTCTCCGCGGCTTCTCCGGAAACTCTGGGATACGTCCGACGTGCAGTTCCGCCAACAGGCCCTCGCAAAACTCCAGTCACCGGAGGAACTCGACCTTCCGGTGCGTTTCGCCCGCCCGCAGGGCTGGCTGGTGCTCGCCGTGACCGTCGTCGCGATGGCCGCCGCGTCGGTGTGGGCGGTGAGCGGCTCGGTGACCTCCACGGTCGGCGCGCCGGCCATCCTCACGCACGGACAGGGCAGTTACCTCCTGCAGAGCCCGGTCTCCGGCCAGGTCACCGCCGTCCTCGCCCGCCAGGGCGAGCGGCTCGCCGCCGACTCCCCCGTGCTGAAGGTGCGTACGGGCGAGGGCGAGACCGTGGTCCGCACGGTCGACGCCGGCCGGGTCAGCGCGCTCGCCGCCACCGTCGGGCAGATCATCCAGACCGGCGCGAACGTCGCCTCCGTGGAGAAGGTCGCCCACGCGGGCGACCCGCTCTACGCCACCGTCTACGTCCCCGCCGAGAAGGCCGCCGCCATCCCCGCGCACGCCTCCGTCGACCTGACCGTCCAGTCGGTGCCGACGCAGCAGTACGGCGTACTGCACGGGGAGGTGAAGTCGGTCGACCGCTCGGTGCAGTCGGCGCAGACGATCTCCGCGTTCCTCGGCGACAGCCAGCTCGGCGAGCAGTTCACCAAGGAGGGCAGGCCGGTGGCCGTGACGGTCCGGCTGGACACCTCGAAGTCCACGAAGAGCGGCTACGAGTGGTCGTCCGCGGACGGACCGCCGTTCGGCCTGACCTCCATGACCATGGCCACCGGCTCCATCCGGCTGGCCGATCAGCGTCCCGTCGATTGGCTGCTGCCGTGAGCACCGCACAGGAGACCCGGGGCAGACGCCGCGCCGCCCCGCCGAAGCGCAGGGTGCCCAGGAGCCGGGCGAAGACCGTCCGTACCCCCACCGTCCTCCAGATGGAGGCCGTGGAGTGCGGCGCCGCCTCGCTCGCCATGGTGCTCGGTCACTACGGCCGGCACGTCCCGCTGGAGGAGCTGCGCATCGCCTGCGGTGTCTCCCGGGACGGCTCGCGCGCCAGCAACCTGCTGAAGGCGGCGCGCAGCTACGGCTTCACCGCCAAGGGCATGCAGATGGACCTGGCCGCCCTCGCCGAGGTGACCGCACCGGCCATCCTGTTCTGGGAGTTCAACCACTACGTCGTCTACGACGGCGTGGGGCGCCGCTTCGGCCGCCGCGGGGTGTTCATCAACGACCCCGGCAAGGGCCGCCGCTTCGTGTCCCTGGAGGACTTCGACGGGTCCTTCACCGGGGTCGTGCTGACCATGGAACCCGGCGACGACTTCACCCGGGGCGGCCGCAAACCGGGCGTGCTGGGCGCGATGCCGGCCCGGCTGCGCGGCACGGCGGGCACGCTGCCCGCCGCCGTGCTGGCGAGCCTGCTGCTGGTGGCGGTCGGCGCGGCGGTGCCCGCGCTCAGCCGCACCTATATCGACATGTTCCTGATCGGCGGGCAGACCTCGCTACTGGGCGTGCTGTTCGCGTCGATGGGCGCCTGCGTGCTGCTCACGATCGTGCTGACCTGGCTCCAGCAGGCCAACCTGCTGCACGGCCGCATCATCTCCTCCACCCTCTCCAGCGCCCGCTTCCTGCGCCATCTGCTGCGGCTGCCGGTGACCTTCTTCTCCCAGCGCAGCCCGGCCGACCTCGTACAACGCCTCCAGTCCAACGACGCCGTCGCCGAGACGCTGGCCCGCGACCTCGCCGCGGCGGGTGTCGACGCCATCGTCGTGGTCCTGTACGCCGTACTGCTGTACACGTACGACCCCCAGCTGACCTTCGTCGGCATCGGTGTGGCGCTGCTCAACATCCTCGCGATGCGCGTCGTCATCCGGCTGCGCGCGACCCGTACGGCGAAGCTGCGGGCGGACACGGCGCGGCTGACCAACACCGCGTACACCGGCCTCCAGCTGATCGAGACGATGAAGGCGACCGGTGGTGAGGACGGCTACTTCCGCAAGTGGGCGGGGCAGCACGCCACCACCCTGGAGGAGCAGCAGCGGCTCGGGGTGCCGAGCGCCTGGCTGGGCGTGGTCGCGCCGACCCTCGCCACCCTCAACAGCGGGCTGATCCTGTGGATCGGCGGCATGCGGGCGGTCGAGGGACACATCTCCATCGGCCTGCTGGTCGCCTTCCAGGCGCTGGTCGTCCGTTTCACGGCCCCGCTGACCCGCCTGAACGGCGTCGCGGGCCGCATCCAGGACTTCGCCGCCGACGTGGCCCGGCTGAAGGACGTGGAGAACTTCCGCGCCGATCCGCTCTACGACCGCCCCGGCGGCATCGACTCCACCCGCCGGCTGCACGGCCACGTGGAGTTGCAGAACGTCTCCTTCGGCTACAACCCGCTCGACAAGCCCCTGCTCACCGGCTTCGACCTGACCGTCGGGCCGGGGCAGCAGGTGGCCCTGGTCGGCGGCTCGGGCAGCGGCAAGTCCACCGTGTCCCGGCTGATCTCGGGGCTGTACGCCCCGTGGGACGGCGTGATCCGCATCGACGGGCAGCGGCTGGAGGACATTCCGCGCGGGGCGCTGGCGTCCTCCGTCTCCTTCGTCGACCAGGACGTGTTCCTCTTCGAGGGTTCCGTCCGCGACAACGTGGCGCTGTGGGACCCGTCGGTCCCGGACGACGCGGTGGTGGACGCCCTGCGGGACGCCGCGCTGTACGACGTGGTGATGCGCCGCCCGGGCGGCATCCGCAGCAGCGTCGAGCAGGACGGCCGGAACTTCTCCGGCGGGCAGCGCCAGCGCCTGGAGATCGCGCGGGCCCTGGTTCGCCGGCCCAGCATCCTCGTCCTCGACGAGGTGACCAGCGCCCTGGACGCGGAGACCGAGCTGGTGGTCATGGACAACCTGCGCCGGCGCGGCTGTGCCTGCGTGGTGATCGCGCACCGGCTCAGCACCGTGCGGGACAGCGACGAGATCGTCGTACTCCAGCACGGCACCGTCGTGGAGCGCGGACGGCACGAGGAACTGGTCGCGCACGGTGGCGCGTACGCGGCGCTGGTCAGGGAGCGGTGAGATGACGACCGTGCACGAGGGACAGGGCGACCTCGTCCTCGGGGCGCTCGGCTCGCTGGGCACCCGCGTCGACTGCGCCGGGTTCAACCGCCTGGACCTGGAGGGTCCGCAGGTGCTGTGGCTGGTGGCGTCCGGCGCGGTCGACCTGTTCGCGGTCGACGCCGGGGAACAGGGCCACTGGCACCACCTGGGCCGCCTGGAGGCGGGGTCGGTGCTGCTCGGGCCGGTCGCCGGGCCCCAGCACACGCTGGTCGCGCGTCCGCTGCGGGACTGCGTGGTGCACCGCATCGGGCTGCGCGAGCTGTACCAGCCGGCGAGTACGCAGACGTGGTCGTACGACGAGTACGGCAACCCCCAGTACGTACCGCCCACGACGAGTCCGCTGGAGTACGCCCTCGCCCTCGGCGTGGGCCGCAGCCTGACCATCCTCTTCCAGGCGCCGATGGCCACCGAACGGGCCGCGGCGCCCACCGACGACGACGTGTTCTGGATGCAGGTGCCGCCGGGCAGCGTGCAGTACGGGGCGCTGTACGGCGACGAGGCCGCCGCCGACCTGCTGATGGACCCGGCGCTGTGGCAGAGCATGGTCGACCAGCAGTACCGGCTGCTGACCACGCTGGACCGCTGGATCGAGCAGTTGGAGCGCACCCACGAGACCCGTACGGCCGCCGGTATCAAGGCCGGTGAGGCGGTGCGCGCCCAGGCCGACCGGACGCTGCTGGCCTCCATCGGCAAGCGGTCCGGGCAGCGCACCACGGCCGCCGACGCGGACGCGACGTACGCGGCGTGCAAGCTCGTCGCCCGCGCCGCCGGGATCCCGCTCGCCGAGCCCGCGCAGAACGGCACGGAGAGCGACCGGCTCGACCCGGTGGAGCGGGTCGCCGTCGCCTCGCGCGTGCGCACCCGGACCGTGCGGCTGGACGGCCGCTGGTGGCGGGACGACGTCGGTCCGCTGATCGGTCACCGCGCCCTGTCGGGAGCGCCGGTGGCACTGCTGTGGCGGCGCGGCGGCTATGTGGCCGTCCACCCCGCGACCGGCCGCGAGACGCCGGTCGAGAAGGCGAACGCCGGGGAGTTCGAGCCGCGTGCGGTGATGTTCTACCGGCCGCTGCCCGAGCACCGGCTCAGCCCGTTGCGGCTGCTGCGGTTCTGCATGCGGGGCACGCGCGGTGATCTGACCGGTCTGCTGCTGGCCGGACTGGTGACGGTGGGGCTCGGCGCGCTGGTGCCGATCGCGACCGGCAAGGTGCTCGGCGAGTTCGTGCCGAAGGCGCAGACCGGGTTGATCGTGCAGGTCTGTCTCGCGGTGATGCTGAGCAGCGTCGTCGCGGCGGCCTTCATGCTGATGCAGAACCTCACCATCCTGCGGCTGGAAGGACGTGTGGAGGCGACCCTCCAGCCCGCGGTGTGGGACCGTCTGCTGCGGCTGCCGACGAAGTTCTTCACCGAGCGCTCCACCGGTGAGCTGGCCAGCGCGGCCATGGGCATCAGCGCGATCCGCAGACTGCTGGCGGGCGTCGGTCCGACGGTGGCCCAGTCGGTGACCGTCGGGGTGATGAACCTGGCGCTGCTGCTCTGGTACAGCGTGCCGATGGCGCTCGCGGCGATCGGCATGCTGGTGGTCGTGGCCGCCGTGTTCCTGGGGCTCGGGCTGTGGCAGGTGCGCTGGCAGCGGCGGCTGGTCAAGCTCACCAACAAACTGAACAACCAGGCGTTCCAGACCTTGCGCGGGCTGCCCAAACTGCGCGTCGCGGCGGCCGAGAACTACGCGTACGCGGCGTGGGCGGAGCAGTTCGCGCGCAGTCGTGAGCTCCAGCAGCAGGCGGGGCGCGTCAAGAACCTGAACGCGGTGCTCGGCGCGGTGTACCTGCCGCTGTGCACGCTGCTGATGTTCATGCTGCTGGCGGGTCCGGCCCGCGGTTCGATGTCGGCGGCCGAGTTCCTCACCTTCAACGCGGCGGTGACGATGCTGCTGACCTCGGTCACCCAGCTGACGGGCGCGTTCGTGTCGGCGGTGGCCGCGCTGCCGCTGTTCGAGGAGATCAGGCCGGTGCTGGACGCCACGCCCGAGGTGCGTACGGGGAGCACCCGGCCGGGGCCGCTGTCCGGGGCGATCGAGGCGCGGCGGCTGTCGTTCCGGTACACCGACGACGGGCCGCTGGTCCTGGACGACGTGTCCTTCGGGATCCGGCCGGGTGAGTTCGTGGCGGTCGTCGGCCCCAGCGGCTGCGGCAAGTCGACCCTGCTGAGGCTGCTCATCGGCTTCGACCGGCCGCTGTCGGGCAGCGTCCTGTACGACGGGCAGGATCTCGCCGCGCTCGACCAGTCGGCGGTGCGCCGGCAGTGCGGGGTGGTGCTCCAGCACGCGCAGCCGTTCACCGGCTCGATCCTGGACGTCATCTGCGGCACCGAGCCGTACACGCCGGAGGAGGCGATGGCGGCGGCCGAGATGGCGGGGCTCGCGGAGGACATCAAGCGGATGCCGATGGGCCTGCACACGATCGTCTCGGGCAGCGGGGCGGTCTCCGGGGGCCAGCGGCAGCGGCTGATGATCGCGCAGGCGCTGATCCGCCGCCCGCGCATCCTCTTCTTCGACGAGGCGACCAGCGCCCTGGACAACGAGACGCAGCGCACGGTGATCGAGTCCACCAAGGCCCTCAACGCCACCCGGATCGTCATCGCCCACCGTCTGTCCACGGTGCTGGACGCCGACCGCGTGATCGTGATGGAGGACGGCAAGGTCGCCCAGCAGGGCCCGCCCGCCGAGCTGCTCGCGGACACCGGCGGCCGGCTGCACGAGCTGGTACGGCGGCAGCTGGCCTGACGGGGCCGTCCGGTTTCCGGCCGTACCGCCGCAGGGACCGTCTGACCGGCGCCAAAATGGGTACCTGCGCCTTCATGCGTATCAGCGTGGTGGATGTGGGGTCGAACACCGTCCGGCTCATGGTGGCGGACGCGGAGGGCGGGGTGCCGCTGCCGGTCCACACCGCGAAGTGGCGGCTGCGGCTGTCCGAGCAGGTCAAGCCGGGCGGCCCGGTCCCCGAGGAGGCCGTGGAGCGGCTCGCGGAGGCGGTCGCCGACGCGAGCCGGACGGCGGCCCGCTGGGGAGCGGCCGACCCGCTGGCCTTCGCGACCGCCGTGGTACGCGCCGCGCCCAACCGCCGCGAGGTACTGCGCACCGTCCGGGCCCGTACGGGCATCGCCCTGTGCACCCTGCCGGGCGAGGTGGAGGCGGAGCTGACGTTCCTCGGGGCCCGGCGCTGGATGGGCTGGCGGGCGGGGCCGCTCGCCCTGCTCGACATAGGCGGCGGCTCACTGGAGGTCGCCTTCGGCCGCGGCCGGCTGCCCGACTTCGTGGCCTCGCTGCCGCTGGGGGCGGCACGGCTGACCCACGAGTTCCTCGACGGCGGCGAGGACGCGCCGCGGCCGGAGCAGGTCCGGGCGCTGCGCCGCAAGGTCCGCCATCAGCTGCGGGACGTCGCGGCGCGGATCCGCTGGGAGGGGCCGCGTACCGCGGTGGCCACCTCGCGGACCTTCCAGCAGCTCGGACGGCTGTGCGGGGCTCTGCCGGGCCGGCACGGCCCCTTCGTGGAGCGGCAGATGCGCTGCTCGGACCTGGGAGAGGCGATCGGCCGGCTGGCCGCGCTGACCGCCGCCGAGCGGGCCCGGCTGCCCGGCATCTCCGCACCCCGGGCGGCGCAGAGTCTGGCCGGGGCGGTGGTCGGGCACACGGCGATGAAGCTGACCGGGCTGGAGACGGTCACGCTCTGTCCCTGGGCGATCCGCGAGGGCGTCCTGCTGCGCCACATCGAGGACGGCCCGTCCTGGTGGGCGGAGGTCACCCGCCGCAACGAAGAGGCGCACATGCCGACCCCGGTGCCCCTGCGCGTCGCGAGCACACACGGCTGACCACGCGACCGGCCCTGCCCGGCCGGGACAGGCCGGGACAGGCCGGGAACGAACGAACAGTGCGAGGAAGAGGAGACCTTCGTGTCCCAGAACGACGACCGCGACCACAAGCAGCCCGAGACGGCCATCGAGGAGGTTCTGCGCGAGATCGAGGAGGCCAGGCCCCGCGACGCGGAGTCCGACGAGGGCCCGCGCCGGGGCGAGGCGGGCGACGCCACCTCGCCCAACCCCGGGGCCCAGAAGGACGCCGAGGGCGAGTGACGCGCCACTGAGCGCGGTCGGGGGTGCCACGGTGGTCTCCGGGTACTCGCGACTCCATGGAGTACGACCGCGAAGGACCACAGTTGCCGACGGCCCGGGGCCCGCTCTCCGCGGCCGTCGGCGCGTACCTGCTCGGGACGGGCCCGCTGCCCGGCCCGGAGGACGTCGCCGCCGCGCAGGCGTACGGCGACGACCTCCAGCTCGCCCTGTACCAGTGCTACGAGTTGCATTACCGGGGTTTCGCCGGTGTCTCCCCCGGCCTCGAGTGGGACCCCGACCTGCTGCGCACCCGGGCCGCGCTGGAGCACCGCTTCCTGTCCTCGCTGCGCGCCGACACCGAGGTGCACGACAGCGTGGAGGAAGCCGTCGGTGAGCTGCTCGTCGAACCGGTCGACGGGAAGGGCGTCAGCCACTTCCTGCGGGACGAGGGCGAGTTGTGGCACCTGCGCGAGTACGCGGCCCAGCGCTCCCTGTACCACCTGAAGGAGGCCGACCCGCACGCCTGGGTGCTGCCCCGGCTGTGGGGGCGCGCGAAGGCGGCGATGGCGGCGGTGGAGTTCGACGAGTACGGCGGTGGCCGGTCCGACCGGGTGCACGCCCGTCTGTTCGCCGACCTGATGCGGGACCTGGGCCTGGACACCGCGTACGGGCGCCATCTCGACGCGGCCTCCGCCGAGTGCCTGGCAACGGTGAACATGATGTCCCTGTTCGGCCTGCACCGCGCCCTGCGCGGCGCCCTGGTGGGCCATTTCGCGGCGGTCGAGATCACCTCGTCGCCCGGTTCCCGGCGGCTCGCCGAGGCGATGCGCCGCACCGGCGCCGGGCCCGCCGCCGAACACTTCTACGACGAGCACGTCGAGGCCGACGCGGTGCACGAGCAGATCGTGCGGCACGAGGTGATCGACGGCCTGCTGGAGCAGGAGCCGCACCTCGCGGCGGACGTCGCCTTCGGCATCGACGCCACCGGGTACGTCGAGGACCGCTTCGGCGCCCGGCTGCTCGCCGACTGGCGGGCCGGCCGGTCGTCCCTGCGTACGGCGCTGCCCCACCCGCACCGCGAACCTTGCGAAACCTCCCATATTCCGTGACGGCCGGGGTACGTGGGTTCCGTGAATTTCATGGTGCTACCGGGCGTCTATGCCCCTCAGGAGGACACCGCCCTGCTGGCCGGGGCGCTGTCCGACGAGTCGCTCCCACCCGGCGCGGCCGTACTCGACGTGGGGACCGGCACGGGCGCCCTGGCCCTGGCGGCGGCACGGCGGGGCGCGCGGGTGACCGCGGTGGACGTGTCGTGGCGCGCGGTGTGGGCGGCCCGGGTGAACGCCGCGCGGGCCGGACTGCGGATCCGCGTCCGGCACGGCAACCTCTTCACGCCCGTGCGCGGTGAGCCGTTCGACCTCGTGCTGGCCAATCCGCCCTACGTGCCGGCGCCGGGCGACGGCGGCCGGCCGCGGGGTGCGGCGCGGGCCTGGGACGCGGGCCACGACGGGCGGCTGGTCCTGGACCGGATCTGCCGGGAGGTGCCCGCCCTGCTGCGTCCGGGCGGTGTGCTGCTGCTGGTGCAGTCGGCGCTCAGCGACCCCGGGCGGACCGTCGGGCTGCTGCGTGAGGCGGGTCTGAAGGCCGCGGTGACCCGGCGGCAGCGGATCGCGTTCGGGCCCGTGGTGCGCGGCCGGGAGCGCTGGCTGCGGCAGCGCGGGCTGCTGTCCCTGTCCGACAACGAGGAGGAGCTGGTGGTCGTCCGTGCCGAACTCCCCGTCTGACGCCCCTCGCCCGTCCGGCGCCGCGCGCCGGGTCAAGGTCCAGCGCCGGGGGCCGATGCTGGTGGAAGGTCCGGTGGAGGTGGAGCTGGAGGACGGGACGACGGTGTCGTCCGACCGCTTCCGGGTCGCGCTGTGCACCTGTCGCCGTAGCCGGCGCTTCCCCTGGTGCGACACCAGCCACCGCGCCAGGTCGTCCGGGACGGGTGACGGGCCGGCGGCTGCGGGCTGACGGTTCTCGCCTTGCGGGAGAGCGGCGGACGGCCCCACTCCGTCCGCCGCTCCCGGTGCGGGACCGCTGGATCCGTACGGCGGCGCTCGCACTCCCCAGTAGCGAGCCGCCGGTCACGCCGTACGGGCCGGGCGGTCCCGGTCCTCAGAACGTGAAGACGCTCGCGCTGCCCGCGTTCTTCACGCACTCGTTGGCGAAGGTGCGCTCGTAGGAGACGTGCCGGCCCTGCCAGACCCCGTCGACGGTCACGACCACGGGGGCGTACTCCCGGGTGCACAGCACGCCGTCGTCCGCGGCCAGGGCGTCGAAGTCGCCGCCCGCGCCGCGCAGTTCCGCGCAGGCCGATTCGGCGGCGGGGTGGGTTCCGGAGGCCTCCGGGGCACAGGTCAGGGTGACCGCGCGTACCGGTGCGGCGGTGGCAGCGCTCTCTCCGTGCCCCACGGTCAGCACGAGGGCCGAGGGGGCGTAGAGCGACGCGGGGGCGATGGCCGGGGAGGCGAGGGAGGCCCCGGCGAGGGGCCCGCAGACGGCGGTGGCCGTCAGGCCCAGAGTCGCTGCCCAGCGCGCGGTGTTCCGCATTGTGTGCATCCTTCCGCTCGATATGAGATGTAGCCGGCCCAGCTCGGTCAGTGCCGGAACGGCGAGCGCGAGTCTGCCGAGTCCGTCGCCGAAACTCATCTCGACCCCATGGGTTTCGGTAACCTTGCGTATTGAATCAGTGGCGTGAAGTCACGGAATTCGAACGTTCCAAGTCCGGAACGGGGCGGGTCTTGATCGGTTATTGAGACCTGAACTGGCCGAATGGCGTGATCCGCACCTTCGCCAATAGGCCTGAAACACCCCTGAAACAGGGCCGTTCCCCCTGACGGCCGACCTCGGCATACTCACCGGTATGGTGCTGACGGCGCGAGCTCGACGACGAGAGGCGGTACCTGGGGATGGCGAAGCACTGGGCGGACTTCCAGTACGAGATCTATCTCAACGGGATGACGGGTGCCGTGCCGCGGCTGCCCACGGACCTGACCCGGCTGGAGGAGCTCACCGAGCGACGCCTCGGCCCCGGCCCCGTCGGTTACGTCGCGGGCAGCGCGGGTGACGGCAGCACCGCGCGCGCCAACCGGGCGGCCCTCGACCGGCGCCGGATCGTCCCGCGCATGCTGCGGGACGTGCACGAACGGGATCTCTCGGTCGAGGTGCTGGGCCGCTCCCTGCCCGCTCCGCTGGCGCTGGCACCGGTCGGTGTCCTGTCGATCATGCATCCGGAGGCGGAGCCGGCCGCCGCCCGGGCAGCCGCCGCGCAGGGCGTGCCGTGCATCCTGTCCTCGGCGTCGAGCACGCCCATGGAGCAGGTCGCCGAGGCGATGGGCGACGCCGAGCGCTGGTTCCAGCTGTACTGGCCGAAGGACCGCGAGGTGGCCCGCAGTTTCCTGGACCGGGCGAAGGCGGCCGGATACAGTGCGCTGTTCGTCACGCTGGACACGCCGCTGCTGTCCTGGCGCCCGCGCGATCTCGACCAGGCCTACCTGCCGTTCCTGCACGGGGTGGGCACCGCCAACTACTTCTCCGACCCGGCGTTCCGGGCAGGGCTGGCGAAGCCCGTGCACGAGGACCCGAACGCGGCCGTGATGCACTTCGTCGGCATGTTCTCCGATCCCGCCAAGTCCTGGCCGGATCTGGCGTTCCTGCGGGAGAACTGGGACGGCCCGATCGTCCTCAAGGGCGTCCTGCACCCGGACGACGCCCGGCTCGCCGCCGACGCCGGGATGGACGGCGTGGTGGTCTCCAACCACGGCGGCCGTCAGGTGGCGGGCTCCGTCGCGGCGGCCGATGCCCTGCCGCGCGTGGTGGAGGCGGTCGGCGACCGGCTCACCGTGCTGTTCGACAGCGGGGTACGCACCGGTGACGACGTCTTCAAGGCGCTGGCGCTCGGCGCGCGAGCGGTGCTCCTCGGCCGCCCCTACGTCTACGGTCTGGGCCTCGACGGACAGGCGGGCGTCGAGCACGTGATCCGCTGCCTGCTCGCCGAACTCGACCTCACCCTGGCCCTGTCCGGGCACGCTTCTCCGGCCACGCCCGGCCCCGCCGACCTCGTCGTGGATCCCGCCTGACCCGTCGGGGAGACGTCCTGACCCGCCGAGGGGACGACCCGACCCGCCGAGGGGACGTCCCGACCTGCCGGGGGGACCTCTCCCCGACGGGGGGGGACGTCCCCGCGACCGACTCGCCCCGCCCGGCGGCCGTGGTGGCGGCGCGGGGCTCGCCGCCGTCATCGCGGAAGCGGCCCCGCGCCTCTTCGGAGCGCCGTCCGACGCACCGGACGCCGCCCGGCCCGCCTCAGCCGCCCGGCAGCTCCACGCGCCGGGCGTCCGGGGCGCCGGTACCGGCGATCGACAGGGAACCCTCCGCCGTCGGTACCGGGTCGGTCCGCCAGCGCTGGCCGTCGGAGCCGTCGTGGATCTTGACGACGATGTCGGCGTCCGGGGCACCCGTGGTGGCGGCGAGGGCCAGCTGCTTCTGCCGGCGCGGCACCAGTTCCCCCTGCCCGGTCAGGTCGTAGCGCACGTCGTCGCCCCGCTCGGTGCCCTCGTCGGCGCAGGTACCGAGAATGACGACTCCGGCGTCCGCCTGCGAGTCCAGACACAGCCCCGGGTCGGCGACGCTGCGCAGCAGCCCGTCGTCCTCGTAGGTCCAC
This sequence comes from Streptomyces sp. BB1-1-1, assembly GCF_031597775.1. Classification (NCBI taxonomy): domain Bacteria; kingdom Bacillati; phylum Actinomycetota; class Actinomycetes; order Kitasatosporales; family Streptomycetaceae; genus Streptomyces; species Streptomyces sp. BB1-1-1. The sequence goes on from NZ_CP134203.1 coordinate 755,743, forward strand.
TGCTGGGTCCACGCCTCGGAGCACCTCGCCAGCCGGGCGCCCGCGCCGGCCTTCGGCTCGCCCCGGACGTCGAGGCACAGGTCCGCGGCGACGTTGCGCAGCCGCGTCCGGTCCGCCGCCGTGGGCAGCCCGGCCGCGCCGGGCGGTTTCGGGCGGCTGGTCCCGGACGTGTCACCGTCGTCGCCGACGGCGCTGGTGGAGGCGGCCGGATCGGCGCCACCACCGTCGTACGACCACACACTGACCACGAGCACGATCGCCAGCACTCCGGCCGAGGCGGCGCCGAGCTGCCTGAGCGCCGACCGGCCGGAACGCGACCGGCCCGGCACTCCGCGCACGGGCACGGGGATCCGGGCCAGCAGCCCGGGGCGTCCACCGCGGTGCCGTGCGGCGCCCTTGGCGAGCGCGCCCAGCGTCGCGCGTCCCGGACGGGAGTCGAGATAGCGCCGGGCACCCCAGCCGAGCACCGCTTCGGCGATCAGCGTGCCCAACTCGCGCTCGAAGTGGCTGAGTTGTTCGGCCGCGTGCCGGCAGTGGCGGCAGTCCGCCAGATGTTTCCGGACGTCCGGCAGCAGGGCGCCGCCCCGGCGGATCGGGACGTCGAGGAGACGGCCGTGGAAGCGGCAGTCCTGGGTCGGCGCGAGTTGCCGATGTGCGTGCAGACAACCCTCGCGGAATTTCTCACGCGCTTGTTCGAGTGTGGCCGACGCGGTGTCGGTATCCATGCCGAGCAGACCGGCCGGGACGCTTATGGGCTCGCCCTCGACCTCCGTGTGCCACAGCAAACAACGGGCCGGTCCGGGAAGGGAAGCGAATGCCCGTGCGGCAAGCGTTCGGTTTTCCGGAGTCAGGGACTTCGCCGCCCGCATACCACGTCCGCCCGCGGGTTTGAGCAGTTGCGGAAGAACGCCGGATATCCCGTCGTCTGCGGACCACTGCCGGACCGTGTCCCGTACGGCCACCAGCAGTCGCGGACGCAGGGCCGTGGCGGGCTCGCCCTCGGCGAGCCGGTCCAGGACCCGGTGCCAGGCGGCGGCGGTGACCATGGCGGTCACCTGGGCCGAGGTGGCGAGGCAGATGGTCGCGTAGTCGTGGGCGGGCTGCCAGTGGCGCGCCATCAGCAGCGCGGCGGTCCGGGACGCCTCGCTCTCCGGGCCGTCCCTGAGCCGCGCGGCCAGCAACTCGTCGGACTCCCCGGGGTCCCCGCCGGAGGGCGGGTACGCGGGTCGAGGGGGGTGGGGGGTGGGCACTGAGATGTTTCCTTCCCACGCGCAGGTGACTCAGAAGTTCCGATCGCCGAAAAGGAACCCCGGATTGGTGTATACCTTTTGGGCGCGGTGTGGGGAGCGTGAATTCGCCACGGCGAAAACGGACCTGGTTCATCAAGACGCGTGCGAGACCCGGCCTTTACCCCCCGCACGAGTGCTTCACTCTCGCACAAACCACTCATGGTCAACAAGGCGGACCGGGCAACATGCGTCCCCTTTGAAAGAAGGTCAGATTCCGCGGCAACTCACGCGGCCGGCACCTGCTTTCGGCTTTCTTCACGCGCCCCGTGTGAAACACGTGCACGCGCCGGTGCGCCGCGCACGCTCCCGGCGCACGTCCCGGCGTGGTGGACTGGCCGGGCTTCAGATCTGCCAGGAACGCAGCCGGTCGGCCGCGCCGTAGGCGTCGGCCCCGCCGGACATCAGGTCACGCGCGAGGTCGACCAGGGCGCCGTAGGGCGGGTCGATGCCGACGCCACTGGCGAACATGTAGGCGACGGCGGTCGCGCAGGCGAAGCGGGCGTTGGCCGAGGGCAGGGGCTTGAGCACGGCGAGCGTGTGCAGCAGGGCGGCGGCCCGCCAGGCCGGGTCGGAGTCCACCCCGAGGCGGGGCGGGTCGACGCGGTGCCGGGCGACGGCGGCGACCAACGCGGAGAAGTCGTTGATGGTGGGCTGCTCCGGCAGCACTTCCTCATGGCGCTGGAGCAGCCAGGGCACGTCGATGTGCAGGACCGGCGCCATGGGTCAGGCGGCCCGCCCCTCGCCCCTGACGGACGGTGGTTCGTCGTCGGGAAAGGCGGCCGCGAACTCGTCGGCGTGGGCCGAGAAGAACCGGCGGAACGCCTCCGCGCCCTCCTGCAGCGCCCGGTGCCGGGCTATGTCGGCGGCGGCGGCGTCCCGCACGAGCGCCTTCATCGACGTACCGCGTTCCTTGGCGATCTGCCGAAGGTCCTCGAGCTCGCGGTCGCTGAACTCCACGTTCAGAGCTGGCATACCTCCACGGTACCGCGCGGGTACTGACCCGTAAATACGCGCAGGTCAGAGCAGTGTCACGGCGGTACCGCGGGAGGCGGGCGGGGCGGTGGTGCGGTCAGCTCTGGTCCGCCACGAAGGAGGCCATGCGGGCCAGTGCGGCGTTCCAGTTGATGGTGTGCTCGTTGGTCGACCAGGACTGGATGTCGTCGATGAAGCAGAACTGGGCGACGCAGCCCTGGAGTTTGCTCTGTGCGTAGGGGTCCTGGATGTTCGAGTTCGGCCCGCCGGACAGGGTGCCGTCGGGCGGGGCCGGCAGCGCCGGGTCGAGCTGCTTGGCGTACCAGCGGCTGTGCTGGTTGTGCGCGTTGACCTCGCCGTAGCCGGTGACGTACGACATGTTCAGCGCGTTGCGGCCCAGGATGTAGTCCATGCTCTGCAGGGCGCCGTCACGGTACTTGGAGCCGCCGGTGATGTCGTAGGCGGTGGCGAGGACGACCGCGTTGTTGAGGATCTGATGGCTGGAGCCCCAGTCGTAGACGTTGTCCTCGGGGGCGTAGGGCATGCCGTAGGGATGCGCCTTGAGCGTGGCCAGGTACTGGTCGGCGCCCTGGACGACGGAGCGGCGTACCTGGTCCCGGCCGGGGAGCCGGCTGGGCACGGTCGCGAGGTCCAGCCGGGCCGCCGCCGCGGTGCGGGCCCAGTCGAAGCCGAGCGGGCCGAAGATGTCGGCGGTGTGGACCGGGGAGTCCAGCACGTACTCCTTGAAGTCCCGCTCCCCCGTCGTCAGGTACAGCTCGGCGGCGGCCCAGTAGAACTCGTCCTCGACCTGGCCGTCCGGGTAGGCCCCGCCGCCGATGCCGTCGCTCTCGTCGGCGAGCACGTCCGGGTGGGCCAGCGCCGCCGCCCATGCCGTGCGGGCCGCGTCGAGTGCCTTCGCGGCGAACTCCCGGTCGTAGGGGCGGTAGAGGCGGGCCGCCTGGGCCGCAGTCGCCGCCAGGTTGAGGGTGGCCGCGGTGGTCGGCGGGTGCAGTTCGCGCTTCTGCGGGTCGTCGCTGGGCAGCAGCGGCAGTCCGGTCCACGCCTCGTCGTGGATCTTGTGGTGGGCCATGCCGGCCAGCGGCTGCCCGTCCGGCACCTGCATCTTCAGCAGGAAGTCCAGCTCCCAGCGGACCTCGTCGAGGATGTCCGGCACCTTGTTCCCGCTCTCCGGGATGTCGAGCGTGCCGTCGCCGAGCTTCGAGGGCTCACCGGTGCGGGCGTGCAGCGAGCGCTCGTAGGTGCTGAGCAGCTCCCAGGTGGAGATGCCGCCGTTGACGACGTACTTGCCGTGGTCGCCGGCGTCGTACCAGCCGCCGGAGACGTCGAGGGTGTAGTCGCAGACGCCGGGCTGGCAGGGCACCTCGGTGTCGCCCTGGTTGGGTGCCACGCCCACGTGTCCGGCCGGGCGGGCGTAGCCGGGGCGCAGGTCGCCGCTGATCGGGGTGCCGCTGCGCTGTGTGTAGTAGTACTTCGCGGAGTCGGTGCGCAGCCGCTCGTAGGCGGCGGTGCCGATGTCGAACGGGCGGCTGGTCTCCCCGTCGGCGACCAGCGTGTAGCCCTCGCCGCGCTTCTTGTGGCGGCCGAAGTCGATCGAGTGGACGTTCTGCCCGGAGGAGGCGTCGACGCCGCGCGGCTTGCTCCAGCCGTGGGCGACGACCCGGCCGCCGTCGTCCTTGAGCTGCCAGGGCAGGCGCGAGGTCGCGTCGGTGACCAGCGTGGCGTTCTTCGGGCCGGACGGCAGGTAGCCGACCTGGTTGACCCGGACCCGCGGCCCCGTGTCCGGCACGTACGGCTCGGGCGCCACACCGCCCAGCAGGGACACGTCGTCCACGCAGAACCGCCAGGGGTCGGGGGTGCCGCCGAGCTGGAAGCCGACCTGGCCCTGGGTGGTGTCGACGGGTGAGGTGAAGGTGTACGAGTAGGTGTTGCCGGAGACGCTCAGCTGCGGGCTGACCTCGTGGTAGGTGTCGTACGGGGACACCGACAGGCCCACGATCGCCCGGACCACGTGGTCGGCGGGCGTGCCGGTCGCGGTGAAGGAGAACCTGTACGACTCCCCCGCGACCAGGGTGATGTCGTTCTGGCCGACGGCCGCGTCCCAGCGGTTGGCGGTGCCGCCGGGGGCGTCGGCGCACAGCCGGCCGTCGGACACGCCCGCGGTGACGTTGCTGCTCGTCCACCAGGACTCGGTGCCGTTGTCGAAGGTGCCGTTCTTGACCTGCTCGGTCTCCTCGGCTCCGGCCGGGGCGGCGGGCAGCGCGGTGACGGCCGCCGCCAGCAGCGCGGTCAGGGAGACGAGCGCGGTTCTGCGTTTTCTCACGTCTGGGCTCCTCGGGGGAGGTGCGGATGGCGCTCACGTCGAGGGAGGCGTCGAATGGGAGCGCTCCCAAAAGCGGTCGCAGCCATGCTTGTGGCAGACATGACACGCCGTCAACGGTCCGGACGGGACTGGTTCCCGTCCGGACCCCGCGCGACGGCTCAGGCGACGGGCGCCTCCAGGCGGCTGATGCGGATCGCGCCCTTCGGCTCACCGGGGTGGCGGCTGGTCAGCGTGAGGCGGACCCGGGAGCCGCGCACCGGCTCGAAGGTGATGAGGGTGGGCACGTCGGACGCGGCGGCCCAGTCGGTCCGCGCCCCCTCGGCCGCGCGCCAGGCGCGGCCGTCCCAGACGGCGACCTCGACCGTGGCGGGCGGGCTGTGGGTGGCGTCGACGGTGAAGGAGACCTCGATCCGGTCGTAGGTGCGCCCGCGGCCGTGGTCGACCGAGACCCAGTCCTCGGCGCGGGCCCCGTCGAACGCGGGCAGCAGGGCGGTGGCCGCCTTGTGGAAGCCGTTGGACCAGCCGGTCGCCGGGTCGCCGTCGAGCATGGCGGCGGGGAGCGTGTCGGGGCGGCCGGAGTAACTCGCGTCCGCGTGCGGGAGGTCCGGGGGCGCCGGGTGCTCGGGCCGGAACTCCGCGGCCGGTGTGGTGGCGCGGGACGCGGCCCGGCGGGCGCGCACGGTCGCCGTGTCCGTACACAGCCCGTCCGCGCGGGCGGTCACCCGTACGGTGCCCGGCCGGGTGCCGGACCGCACGATGGCGAGGGCCTTGCCGTGGAAGGCGGTGCGGGTGCTGGCCTGGTAGCGCTCGGCGCTCTCCTGGCGGCCGTTGTCGAGTCCGGCGAGGGAGCCGCCCGCGACGTCGAAGGAGATGAGGTGTTCGGCGCCGGGGACCACCACGCCGCGCCGGTCGACCACCTCGGCGGTCACGAAGACCAGGGAGCGGCCGTCCGCGGCGACGCTGTCGCGGTCCGGGGTGAGGCGTACGGCGTGCGGCGCCCCCGCGGTGCGCAGGACGTCGGTGGCGACCGCCCGGCCGGCCCGCCGGGCGACGGCCTTCAGTTCGCCCGCCTCGAAGGGCACCTTCCAGGTCAGGTGGAGCTTGCCCGCGCTGCCGTTCGGGCTGGTGTAACTGCCGGGGTAGGGGCCGTCGGTGAAGGTCTTGTCGTCGCCGGTGGCCTCGGTGGTCTCCAGGTAGGTACGGCCGTCGACGGTCTTCTTGGTGTCGAACGTACGGGTACCGAGGGACCTGCCGTTCAGGAACAGTTCGACGGTGTCGACGTTGGCGTACGCCCAGACCTCGACCGGGTCGCCCTCGCGGTGGTTCCAGGTCGTCGGCAGCAGGTGGACCATCGGCTCGTCCGTCCACTGGCTCCGGAACAGGTGGTACATGTCCTTCGGGAAGCCGGCGGTGTCGACCGCGCCGAAGAAGGACGCCTTCACCGGGAAGACGTCGTACGGCGTCGGCTCGCCGATGTAGTCGATGCCGGACCACAGGAACTGGCCGGCGAACCACTTCCGGTCCCGGTCCTTCTTGTGGCCGTACTCGCCGCTCATGGTCCAGGAGGCGAGGTTGTTGTCGTAGGACGAGGTGGCCCGCTTCCCGGGCGTCTGGTTCTCGCCGGTGTTGAGGTGTTCCGGTTCCTGGTAGGTGCCGCGCGTGGAGGTCTCGGACGACGACTCGGACTCGAAGAGGAAGAGGTGCGGGTAGGCCGCGTGCAGGTCGTCCACCGACTTGGCGGTGTTGTAGTTGAGGCCGAGTCCGTCCAGCTTGGCCAGCATCAGGTCGGCCGCGGAGCCCTTGGCGGGCATCCGGCGGTACTTGTCGGAGCCGATGACCAGCGGGCGGGTGTCGTCGGCGGCCCGGATGGCGTCGATGACCCGGTCGGCCATGGCGAGTCCGGCGGTGGAGGTGGAGTCGGGGACCTCGTTGCCGATGGACCACATCACCACGGCGGGCGAGTTGCGGGCCGCCAGCACCATCTCGGTGGCGTCCTTCTCGCACCACTCGTCGAAGAACCGGCCGTAGTCGTAGCGGTTCTTGCCGGTGCGCCAGCAGTCGAAGGCCTCCACCAGCATCACGATGCCCATCTCCTCGCAGACCTCGATCATCTCGGGCGCGGGCGGGTTGTGCGAGGTGCGGAAGGCGTTGACGCCCATCGACCTCATGATGGTCATCTGGCGACGGATCGCGTCGATGCTGACGGCGGCGCCGAGCGCGCCGAGGTCGTGGTGCAGGTCGACGCCCTTGATCTTGGCGTACCGGCCGTTGAGGTGGAAGCCCTCCTCGGGGTCGACGTGGCAGGTGCGGACGCCGAACGGGGTGCGGTAGGTGTCGACGGTCCGGCCGCCGACGCGCAGTTCGGTGTGCAGGGTGTAGCGGTGCGGGGTCGCGAAGTCCCACATCCGCGGGCGGGTGACGGTGAGTTCGTGGACTTCGTTCGTCTCTTCGGCGACGCGGGCCGTGGAGGCGGCGCGGGCCACGGTGCGTCCGTCCGCGTCCTTGACCGCCGACCTGATCTCGACCTCGCGCGCGGTGCCCGACGCGTTCACGACGGACGTCTCCACTCGGACGACGGCGCGCTCCTCGCTCACCTGCGGTGTGGTGACGTACGTGCCCCAGCGCCGTACGTGCACCGGTTCGGTGACGACGAGGCGGACCTCGCGGTAGATGCCGCTGCCGGAGTACCAGCGGCTGCTCGGCAACCGGTTGCGCACCTGGACCGCGAGGACGTTCTCGGTGCGGCCGTCGGTGTGCACCAGGTCGGTGAGATCGAGGGCGAAGCCGGTGTAGCCGTAGGGGTGGCGTCCGGCCTCCCGGCCGTTGCAGTGGACGCGGGAGTCCATGTAGACGCCGTCGAACTCGACCGATATCCGCTTGCCGGCGAAGGCGGGCGGCAGGGTGAACGCGAGGCGGTACCAGCCGAGGCCGCCCGGCAGGAAGCCGGTGCCGCTGGTGGTGCCGTGCTCGGTGGTGGGCGTCTGTTCGATGCTCCAGTCGTGCGGTACGGCGACCTCGCGCCACGCCGAGTCGTCGTACGCGGGGTCCGCGGCGCCGGTGGAGTCGTCGGCGGAACCGTCGGGGTCGACCAGCAGGAAGCGCCAGCCGTCGAGCAGGGGGATGGTGCCGCGGCCCGCGCCGCTCTCCGTGGCGTCCGCGGCCCACGCCGACGGGGCGCCCAGCACCGCCCCGGCCGCCGGGGCGGCGGCGGAGGCGATCAGAACCGATCTGCGCGTGACCGTCATGGCGGATCTCCCTCATCAAGCTCATCAGAACTCAGAAGTACTCACAACTGATCGGGAACAAACAGATTCTGACGTCGTGCCACACGTGGCCGTCAAGACCACGGAAAGCTCTTTCTGTCCCGGGCGGCCCGGCCGTTCGGCGGCCCCCGCGTCCCCGGGGCGATCGCGGGCCCGGTGGTTCGGGTCCGCGCGGGGCCCGGACGCACTAGGCTGGGACTCAGGTGACGCGCTGTTCACTGAGGGTGTGCGCAATGGAGTGGCGACGATGAGTCCGGTCAACCCGTTCGACGATGCCGCCACGGCCCGCGCAGTCGTCGACGACTCCGGCACCCTGCTGGAGTGGAACGAGGGCGCCGGCCTGCTGCTGGGTCATCCCGCCGCCGAGGTCGTGGGGCGCCCCGCCGCCGGGCTGCTGGCCGACGGCGGCGACGGCACTCCCCCCGGGCCGGGCGACGAGCACTGGCACGGCACCCTGGCGCTGCGGCACCGCGACGGGCACACCGTGTCCGTGTGGGTGCTCGCCCACCGCAGACCGTCGCAGGACGGCGCACCTCGCACGTGGCTGGCCGTCGCCCCCTTGGAGCGTGGTCCCGACCCGGCGGACGACCCGCTGGTCAGAGCCGCTCTCACCCAGGCCCCCTGCGCCATGATGATCTTCGACGACCGGCTCCTGCTGCGCGGTGTCAACGACGCCATGGCGCAGCTCGTCGGGCTCCCGCCCGACCGCCTCCGCGGTCTGCGGGCCACCGACATGAGCGGCCGGCCGCAGAACGCGGAACTCGAACGTCACATGCGGCGGGTACTGGCCTCCGGCCACCGGTACGACATGCAGGCCCATCTCAGGGCCGTCGGCGAGAGCCGCGCCCACGCGTGGAACGCCCGTATCGCGCCGCTCACCGACGCCGGCGGCCAGGTCCTCGGCGTGTGTGTGAGCGTCCACGACCTCACGGAGCAGCACCTCGCCCGGGAGCGGCTGCAGCTGGTCAACGAGGCCAGCGTGCGCATCGGCAGCACGCTCGACGTGACCCGTACGGCCCAGGAGCTGGCGGACGTGTGCGTGCCCGCGCTCGCCGACTTCGTGAGCGTCGACCTGCTGGACCCGCTCGAACACGGCGGTGAGCCCGCCACCGTGCTCGAGCCGCCGGTCGGCCTGCGCAGGACGGCCTACCGGTCGGTCGCCCCGGGCGGCCCGGAGGCGGTGGCCGAACCGGGACAGCTGGACGTCTACCCGGCCGGCTCGCCCCAGGCCGAATCCCTGCTCTCGGGGCAGGCGATCGTCGCCGCGGACGCCTTCGGCGACCTCGAACGGTGGCTGGAATGGGACCCCGTCCGCCTGCGGCGGGTCAGGGAGTACGGCATTCACTCCACGATGTCCGTGCCGCTCCAGGCCCGCGGCACCACCCTCGGCGTCGCGGTCTTCACCCGGTTCCGGCAGCCCTACCCGTTCACCCACGACGACGTGCTGCTGGCCGAGGAGGTTTCGGCCCGCGCCGCCGTCTGCATCGACAACGCCCGCCGTTACTCCCGTGAGCGCGAGGCCACGCTGACCCTGCAGCGCAGTCTGCTCCCGCGCTGGCTGCCGCCCACCGCCGCGGTGGAGGCGGCCTCCCGCTACCTCCCGGCGGCCCGTTCGGGGGTCGGCGGCGACTGGTTCGACGTCATCCCGCTGTCCGGGATGCGGGTGGCCATGGTCGTCGGGGACGTCGTCGGCCACGGCATCCAGGCCTCGGCCACCATGGGCCGGCTGCGCACCGCCGTCCGCACCCTCGCCGACATCGACCTGACGCCCGACGAGCTGCTCACCCACCTCGACGACCTGGTCGTCCGGCTGTCCGAGGAGTCCGGCGACGACAGCGCGGGCGAGGTCGGCGCCACCTGCCTGTACGCGGTGTACGACCCGGTGTCGCGGCGTTGCTCCCTGGCGCGGGCCGGGCATCCGCCGCCCGTCCTCGTCCCGCCGGACGGCCCGCCCCAACAGGTCGAGCTGCCCTCGGGTCCCCCGCTGGGCGTGGGCGGGCTGCCGTTCGAGTCCGCCGAGCTGGAGCTGCGCGAGGGCAGCGTGCTGTCGTTCTACACCGACGGGCTGGTCGAGAGCCGGGAGCGGGACGCCGACGCCGGTCAGGCGCTGCTGCGCGAGGCCCTGGCGGCCCCCGCCGAATCGCTGGACGCGACGTGCGACCGGGTGCTGAACGCGCTGCTCCCCTCGGGCAGCGCCGCCGACGACGTGGCGCTGCTGCTGGCCCGCACCCGGGGGCTGCCCGCCGGCCAGGTCGCGACCTGGGACATTCCGGCCGACCCGTCGCTGGTCTCCCCCGTCCGCAAGCAGGTCGTCGAGCAGTTGTCCGCCTGGGCCCTGCTGGAGGCGTCCTTCACCGCCGAACTGGTCGTGAGCGAGCTGGTCACCAACGCCATCCGGTACGGCTCCCCGCCCATCCGGCTGCGGCTGATCCACGACACGGCCACGCTGATCTGCGAGGTCTCCGACACCAGCCACACGGCGCCGCATCTGCGCCGGGCCAAGACCTGGGACGAGGGCGGCCGCGGACTGCTGCTGGTGGCCCAGCTCACCCAGCGCTGGGGGAGCCGGCACACGACCGAGGGCAAGACGATCTGGGCGGAGCTGGGGCTGCTCGACGAGGAGTGAGCCGCAGGCGTGAGCCGGGAGCGTGAGCCGCAGGCGTGAGCCGGGAGCGTGAGCCGCAGGCGTGAGCCGCAGGCGTGAGCCGGAGGACCGCGCCGGATGAGCGCACCCCATCTACGGAGTGCGCTCGTCGTTTCCCGGCCCGCGCGGCGGGACACTCGAAGGCACAGGGCGTACGGTGCCGCCGCACAGGCGGCGGACCGTGCGCGAGACCGACGGGAGTGTGGAGAAGCCATGGCGAACACGTCCCAGCCCGGACACCGCACCGCCCTGCTGGCGAGCGCGATCGCGCTCCTCGGCCTGGTGAGCGCCTGCGGCAGCGAGAGCGGCACGTCGAGCGCCCCACAACCCACCGAGGCCCCGCGCACGACCAGTCCGGACACCGGTGCGTCCACCGCCACCGCGGTCACCACCGCGCCCAGCGACACCGCCGGATCGGCCTCCGCCTCCGCCCGCACCGACGGCCGCTGCCACACCTCCGAGCTGCGCGCCGCCGTCGGCCGCGTCGACCCCGGCGCCGGACAGCGGAACTTCCCGATCGTGCTGACCAACACCTCCGACCGCACCTGCACCCTGTACGGATATCCCGGCGCCGCCTTCGTCGACGCGTCCGGCAAGCAACTGGGCCCGGACCCCGAACGCGCGCCCTCCTCCCCCCGGACGGTCACGCTGAGCGCGGGGAAGAGCGCGTGGGCCGGGCTGTCGTTCTCCAGCCCGCAGATCAGCGGCGCCCGCACCGCCACCCCGGCGGCGCTGCTAGTCACCCCGCCGGACGAGCGGGACCCGATCAAGGTCGAGTGGAAGGCCGGCGAGGTCCCGGTGGGCGGCGACGAGTCGTCGGTGTCCGTCACCGCCCTGGAGCCCGGGACGGGTCCCTGACACGTCGAGCCGGGTATCAGTGCCCGGCGATCGGGTGCGGCGCGTAGGGCCGCTCCAGCTCCTCGATCTCCTTCTCACCGAGCGTCAGTTCGACCGCCGCCACGGCGTCCTCCAGGTGCCCCGGCTTCGACGCGCCGATGATCGGCGCGGTCACCGTGTCCTGGTGCAGCAGCCAGGCGAGAGCCACCTGGGCGCGCGGCACACCGCGGTCACCGGCGATGCGCGTGACGGCCTCGACCACGGCACGGTCGCCCTCCTGGTAGAGAGTGCTGCCGAAGTTGTCGGTGGCGCTGCGCTCGGTGGCGGTGTCCCAGTCCCGGGTGAGCCGGCCGCGGGCGAGCGGGCTCCAGGGCAGCACGCCGACGCCCTGGTCCGCGCAGAGGGGCAGCATCTCGCGCTCCTCCTCGCGGTAGACGAGGTTGTAGTGGTTCTGCATGGACACGAACTTCGTCCAGCCGTGCCGCTCGGCGGTGTACTGCATCTTGGAGAACTGCCAGGCGTACATCGAACTGGCCCCGATGTAGCGGACCTTGCCCGCCTTCACCAGATCGTGCAGGGCCTCCATCGTCTCCTCGACCGGCGTGTGCGGGTCGAAGCGGTGGATCTGGTAGAGGTCGACGTAGTCGGTGCCCAGGCGCTCCAGGCTGTGGTCGATCTCGGTCATGATCGCCTTGCGGGACAGTCCGGCGCCGTTGGGCCCGGGCCGCATCCGGCCGTTCACCTTGGTCGCGAGCACGATGTCGTCCCGGCGGGCGAAGTCGCGCAGCGCCTTGCCGACGATCTCCTCGCTGGTGCCGTCGGAGTAGACGTTGGCCGTGTCGAAGAAGGTGACGCCGGCCTCCAGCGCCTGCCGGATCAGCGGGCGCGAGGCCTCCTCGTCGAGGGTCCACTCGTGCGTGCCACGGCCCGGATCGCCGTAGGTCATGCAGCCCAGGCAGATCCGCGACACGTCCAGGCCCGTCGAGCCGAGCTTCACGTACTGCATCGTTGCTGCTCCTGTCTTCGGGATCATCAGTACCAGGGGCGAGCGTACGTCTTCGTGCGGGCTCGAAGCCGGGGCGGGTCAGCGCTGTTCGAGCAGGTCGAGCGCCCGCTCCCAGGCGAACTCCGGGCGACCGCCGTCCTCCCCCGCCGCACCGGCGTACGGGTCGCCGAAGCGCACGCCCATCCCGCGCAGCCGGGTCAGGCTCTCCCGGTACGCGGGGTGGGAGGCCAGCGCGTCGGCCACGCACGGCAGGACGGCGACGGGGACGCCCAGGCCGCAGGCCTCGCACAGGGTGGCGACGGCGAGGGTGTCGGCCAGGCCGGCGGCCCATTTGTTGACCGTGTTGAAGGTGGCGGGCGCGACCACGACGGCGTCCGGCGCCGGGAAGGGCCGCGGATCGCCGGGGCGGCGCCAGGCCGAGCGGATGGGGCGGCCGGTCTGTGCCTCGACGGCGGCGGTGTCGAAGAAGCCGTCCATGGCGACCGGGGTCGCGAAGACGCCGACCTCCCAGTCACGCTCCTGCGCGGCGGTGATCAGCTTGCTGACGCCGGAGGCCACGCCCGCGGCGCAGACGACGACGTAGAGAAAGGGCTTCGCCGGCTTCTCGGATTCCTCGGCGTTCCGGACCTGTTCGCTCACCCGGGAACCCTACTGAACGGGCCGCGGGCCGTGGATGCGGCGGTCCGACTCCGTGATGGCCACGTCGTTGATGCTCGCCTCCCGCCGGGTCATCAGGCCGTGCTCGTCGAACTCCCAGAGTTCGTTGCCGTAGGAGCGCCACCACTGGCCGTCGGCGTCGCGGGACTCGTACTGGAAGCGGACGGCGATGCGGTTGCCGTCGAAGGCCCAGAGATCCTTGCGCAGCGCGTACTCGAGTTCGCGCGCCCACTTGGCGGTCAGGAACTCGACGATGGCGGCACGGCCGGTGAGAAAGGTGTCGCGGTTGCGCCAGACCGAGTCCTCGGAGTAGGCGAGCGCGACCTTGTGCGGGTCGCGGGTGTTCCACGCGTCCTCGGCGGCCCGCACCTTGCGGGCGGCGGTTTCCCGGGTGAACGGCGGCAGGGGCGGGCGGTCGGTGGTCATGGCCGAACCTCCGTGCGGAGAAGTGGAGAACGGGTGTTCTCTGCGTGCTGGCTGCTACCGTATGAGAACGCCCGTTCTCTGGTCAAGGAACGCATCGAGGCACACGTCGGGGAAGAGGTCTCCATGGACAGCGAGGTCGCCCGGGAACGGGCTCTGGACGCGGCGGAGCGGCTCTTCTACGGGCGGGGCGTCCAGGCCGTCGGCATGGACGACGTCCGCGGCGACTCCGGTGTCTCGCTCAAACGCCTCTACCAGCTGTTCCCGGCCAAGGAGCAGCTCGTGGTGGCCTACCTGGAGCGGCGCGACGTGCGCTGGCGGGAGCGGCTGGCCGCACACGTCGACCGGTACGAGGAGCCCGGCGCCCGGATTTTGGCCGTCTTCGACTGGCTCGGGCAGTGGTTCGCCGAACCGGACTTCCGCGGCTGCGCGTGGATCAACGCGTACGGCGAACTGGGGGCCACCTCTGCTCCGGTGGCGGACCGGGTGCGGGCGCACAAGGGCGCTTTCCGGGAGTTCCTCGACGGCCTGGCGGCGGGCGCGGGACTGCCGGCCGCGGTGGGCGGGCAGCTGTTCCTGCTGGCCGAGGGCGCCATGGTGACGGCGGGCGTCACGGGCGGCGCGGAACCTGCCCGGGCGGCACGCGAGGCGGCGCGGGTACTGCTGCTGGGTGCCGCCGGGGCGGATACCCCGGCGGCGGACGCCGGCGGTGTCAGCCCACCGCCTGCGACACGGTGATGGCTCCGACGGGGCAGGCCCGGGCCGCTTCGCGCACCAGTGCGCTGCCGCCGCCGTCCTCCCGGCCGGGCCGGACCGTGCTGTAGCCGTCGTCGTCCTGGGTGAACACGTCCGGTGCGGTCAGCGCGCACTGGCCCGCGCCGATGCAGGTGTCCTTGTCGATGCCGATGTGCATGTCGGGAGCCTCCTACCAGGCCACGGGGAGTTCCAGCATCCCCTGGATCGTGTCGCCGGGTTTGAAGGGGATCTCCTCCGCTGGGGCGGCCAGGCGCAGCGAGGGCAGCCTCTCGAAGAGCGTGTGCAGGGCGATCTCCAGCTCCGCGCGGGCCAGGTTCTGGCCGAGGCACTGGTGGATGCCGAACCCGAAGGCGACGTGGTGGCGGGCCGGGCGGTGCCAGTCGAGGGCGTCCGGGTCGGGGTAGACGGTCTCGTCGCGGTTGATGACGGAGGTCGAGAAGACGACCCCGTCACCGGCCCGGATGGTCTGCCCGTCCACCTCGATGTCCTCGGTGGCCAGCCGCAGCAGCCCGTCCGCGATGGACAGGACGCGCATCAGTTCCTCGACCGCGCCGGGCAGCAGAGCGGGGTCCTCGCGCAGCTCGGCCAGGCGGCGGGGGTTGCTCAGGAGGGTGTAGGTGCCGAGCGAGATCATGTTGGCGGTCGTCTCGTGGCCGGCGACCAGCAGGATGACCGCCAGCGCGACCAGCTGCTCGCGGTCGACGGCGCCCTCGCTCAGCTGATGCCGGACCAGGTCGTCCAGCAGGCCCTCGCCGGGTGTCCCGCTCTTGCGGTCGATCAACTCGCCCAGATACGCCTCCAGTCGGTCGCGGGCGTCCTGGGTGTCGGCGGGCCGGGGCCCGCGCAGCAGGCGACGGGACTGTTCCTCGAAGAAGTCGTGGTCGGCGTAGGGGACACCGAGCAGCGCGCAGATCACCATCGAGGGGACGGGCAGCGCGAAGTCCGTCACCAGTTCGGCGGGCGGGCCCTGCGCGATCATCGCGTCGAGCCGTTCGTCCACGATCCGCTGGATCCGCGGGCGCAGGGCGGTGGCGCGTTTGAGGGTGAACTCGGGGAGGACCATCCTGCGCTGGGCGCGGTGTTCGGGGTCGTCGACACCGAGCAGGGCGGTCCTGCGATCGCGTACGGCGGCGAGGCGCGCCGAGGTGGCGGGGAAGCCGTCGCGGGTGCGGTCGGTGGACAGCCGCTGGTCGGCCAGCAGCCTGCGGGCGGCGGCGTGTCCGGTCACCAGCCAGGCCGGACGGCCGTCGAAGAGGGTGATCCGGGCCAGCGGCCGGGCGGCGCGCAGCGGGTCGTAGGCGGCGGGTGGGTGGTAGGGACAGGTCCGGTCCCGCGGGAAGGCGACGGGTTCCGTCGCGCCCCCGCCCGGCGTCGTGTGCGTGTCCGGCGTGGTGTGCGTGTCCGTCATGGAAGACCTCGCAGACGAAGAGTGCCTCGTGCCGATCTTCATTAGATGCCCCGGGCACCTATACGGCGACGCCAAGTTCGGCCAGATCGGTGGCGGGAGCGCACTGGCCGGGGATCGTCGGAGATCGGCGGGCTGGACGGGGTACGGATGGATCCTGCACCGGCCGGTGTTGCACCACGGTGTCAGTCAGCCGTACGACACGACGATGGGACGGAAGCCATGCCTCTTGAGGGCGAGTACGAACCCAGCCCGACGCAGTGGGTGCGCGAGCAGGTGGAGCTCTACGAGAGCTCGGGCGGCACGAAGGGCCTGACCCTGTTGGACACGGGGATGCCCGTCATCGTGCTGACCACGCGGGGCGCGCGGAGCGGCAAGCTCCGCAAGACGCCGCTGATGCGCGTCGAGCACGAGGGCCGTTACGCCGTGGTCGCCTCGCTGGGCGGGGCGCCCAAGCACCCGGTCTGGTACCACAATGTGAAGGCCGATCCCCATGTGGAACTCCAGGACGGCCCGGTGAAGCGGGACATGACGGCCCGTGAGGTCACCGGCGCGGAGAAGGCCGAGTGGTGGGAGCGTGCCGTCGCGGCGTATCCGCCGTACGCCGACTACCAGAAGAAGACGGACCGGGAGATCCCGGTCTTCGTCCTGGAAGTGGCCGACGGGAGCTGAACCCGGCGGCCAGAAGTTTCCCGGATCCGCGTGCATGGACCGACGCCGACCGGGAACACGTCGTTCAGGCCCCGCCGCGTTCCCCCGTCGCGGCGGGGCTTTCGGCTGCCTCCCGCGCGGGCCGGTCGGTGACGTCGAGGAAGATCTGCCTCGCCTCGGGAACGGTGCGTGCGATCGACCTCTTGATGCGTACGGCGACCTCCTCCACCCGCTCGCTGTCGAGGCCCGGGACCAGGTCGATGCGGGCGGCCACCAGGGTGGAGTCGAGCCCCGTCTTCATGGTGAACAGCGCCTCGACGCTGTCGATCTCCGGCTGTGCCCGCAGCAGTGACCGGATCCGGCCGCTGGCCTCCGGGTCGGCGGCCTCGCCGATCAGCTGGTCGCGGGCCTCGCGGCCCAGCCGGTAGGCCACGAACACGAGCAGCGCGCCGATGGCGAGCGAGGCGCAGGCCTCCCACACCACCTGTCCGGTCACCATGTGCAGGACCATGCCGGTCATGGCGAGGGTCACGCCGAGCACCGCGGTGCCGTCCTCGGCGACGACCGTGCGCAGGGCCGGGTCACGCAGCCCGGTGGCGATTCCGCCCTGGCCCCGCACCTGGTGCAGGGCCCGCAGCAGGGAGCCGCCCTCGGCGAGCAGGGCGACACCGAGCACGATCAGTCCGGCGACGTAGCCGCTCAGCTCCTCCTGGCCGCCGGTGCGCAGGGCCTCGACGCCCTGGAAGAAGGAGAAGCAGCCGCCCATGACGAAGATGCCGACGGCCGCCAGGAGCGACCAGAAGAATCGTTCCTTGCCGTAGCCGAAGGGGTGGCGCCGGTCGGCGGGGCGGCGGCTGCGGCGCAGGGCGGCGAGGAGGAAGACCTCGTTCATGCTGTCCGCCGCCGAGTGCGCCGCCTCCGACAGCAGCGCGGGCGATCCCGCGATGAAACCGCCCACCGCCTTGGCGACGGCGATCACCAGGTTGGCCGCCAGGGCCACCAGCACGGTGACGCGCGTCCTGCGGTCTGCCTTCCCGTCGGCCTTCCCGTCGGCCTCGCGGTCGGGGCCGCGGTCGGCGTCGATGTCGGTCTTCCGGTCCTGCTTCTCTTCCGAGGCTGTCCCATACACGAGGGGCCGAATGCCCCCGGCCGACGCGGGTCACACCCCCTTGTGGGTGGCCCACCAGTGCCGACGGCCGAAAACGGGGAACGCGTCCACCAGGGCACACGAACGACGGGAAGGCAGACCCATGAGCGGTGACGACGGGACGCCCGGCAACAGCGGCTACGGCAGGAAGGCGTTCAAGCGGTCCAAGAGCCACTTCGCGGACCGGATCACCGCGGACGGCCGGGACGGGTGGCCGGTGGCACCCGGCCGGTACCGGCTGGTGGTGAGCCGTGCCTGTCCGTGGGCGAGCCGCGCCCTGGTCTCGCGGCGGCTGCTCGGTCTGGAGGCTGCCCTGTCCCTGGCGATCACCGACCCCGTCCAGGACGACCGCAGCTGGCGCTTCACCCTGGACCCGGACGACCGCGACCCGGTCCTCGGCATCCGCTACCTCAGCGAGGCCTACGACCGGCGCGAGACGGGTTACCCGGGCGGGGTGAGCGTGCCGGCGGTCGTGGACGTACCCAGCGGGAAGCTGGTCACCAACGACTACCAGCGGATCACCCTCGACCTCGCGACCGAGTGGACGTCCCTGCACCGGCCGGGCGCGCCCGACCTGTATCCCGACGCCCTGCGCGACGAGATCGACGAGGTGATGGCGGGCGTCTACGAGGACGTCAACAACGGTGTGTACCGGGCAGGCTTCGCCACGGGCCAGGAGGAGTACGAGGCCGCGTGCGCGGGCGTGTTCCGGCGCCTGGAGCGGCTGACGCCCCGGCTGGAGCGGCAACGCTATCTGGTCGGCGACACGATCACCGAGGCGGACATCCGGCTCTTCACGACGCTGGTCCGTTTCGACGCCGTCTACCACGGCCACTTCAAGTGCAACCGCTGGAAGCTGACGGAGAACCCGGTGCTGTGGGGGTACGTCCGCGATCTGTTCCAGACGCCCGGCTTCGGCGACACCGTCGACTTCGACCACATCAAACGCCACTACTACCAGGTGCACACCGGCATCAACCCGACCGCCGTCGTGCCCCTGGGCCCGGACCTGTCCGGCTGGCTCACGCCCCATCACCGGCAGGAACTGGGCGGCCGGCCGTTCGGCGACGGCACACCGCCGGGGCCGGTCCCCGCCGACGAGGCGGTTCCGGTGCGGGGCAGGCCCTGACCGTACGACCGACCCCGCCACCGATTCACTCACCGAGCCAAAGGAGATCCACGTGGCCAAGAAGAAGAAGCAGAAGCTCCCCCTCGCCTACAAGCCCGTCGGCTTCGCGCTGGGCTGGGTGGGCGGCACGCTGGCCGGGCTGGCGTTCCAGAAGACGTGGAAGGTGATCCGGCACGAGGACGACGCGCCCGACGCGCTGGACCCGGACCGCGGCTGGGGGGAGATCCTGCTCGCCGCCGCGATCCAGGGCGCCATCTTCGCCGCGGTGCGCAGCGCCGTGGACCGGACGGGAGCCAAGGCCATCGAACGCTCGACCGGTGTCTGGCCGGCCGGCGGGAAGGGCGGACGCGACTGACCGCACGGGGCCCCGCCCCCTCCCCCGTCACCGACGGCACCCGGCAGGCAGTGGCTAGCCCTGCTTGGGTGCCGTTTGTGCGGTGCGGCGCAGGGTGAAGGAGTGACCCGCCGGGTCCGAGTAGCCGCGCTCCTCATGCACCCCGAGTGCGTCCTTCGCCTCCACCGGACGCCCACCGAGTTCGACGACACCGCGTTCCGCCTCGTCCAGGTCGTCCACCCAGAAGTCCAGATGGGCCTGGAGGGAGTTCTCGGGCCGGGGCCAGCTCGGCGGGGTGGCGTTGACGTCCCGCCGGAACGCCATACGGAAGCCGTCGGCCGACCTGATCTCGATCCGGTTGGCGGTCGCGTCGGTCCCTTCCGCTCCCAGCAGCCCCTTGTAGAACTCGGCGAGCTTCTCGGGCTCGGCGCAGTCGAGCACCACGACGCCCGCGTTGACCAGTGCCATGTCTCCTCCGAAGGATTCCGGGCGCGGGGCGTTCGTGCCCCGCGCCCTGTACCTTGCGGATATCCCGGCCCGGCCGATTCACTCGGTCGGCAGCCACCGGCCGTCGCGCATCAGTTCGCGCCCCTCGATCTCGTTGGCCTCGCGCCACGCCTGGATCCGCTGCGGGTGGATACGGAAGTACAGGTAGGGCGTGGCGAGCGCGCGCGGGTCGAAGCCGGTCTTGGCGGCGAACAACTCGGCGTCCTGCTCGGTCAGTTCGACGGGCTCCACGGTCTCGACGGTGCCCTCGACCATCACCACGTCACGGGTCGGTCCGATGCCGACGCGCGCCCGCCCGCTCGCCGCCAGGTTCCGGCCGGTGGGACTGGCGGCGGGGGTGGAGAACAGCAGGTAGGAGCCGTTCCAGAGGAAGGACAGCGGCACGAGGTACGGCATGCCGGACGCGCCGTCGGCCGTGGCCACCCAGGCGTCCTCGTCGTGTTCCAGGCGGTGCAGGGTGTCGTGCTTGCGCTGTTCGGCGCTGCGGGCGGGTGACCGGGTCATCGGCGGACGGCCTCCTGATACGTCGTCATGATCGGGGCTACCGATGGTGCCACGAGGCACGAGCAGTAACGGAGATCACGAACGGGCGCCGTGTAGATCATTTGGGGTCGGGGCAGCCTCGTATCGCTTCTCGGTTCAACTTTCGGATCGGGAAGCCCAGTTCGAGTGCGCGGGTGGCCCGGTGGCCGCCCGCTCGCAGGGCCGGGGGGACTCTGCGCTTCGTCTCCCGAAAGGAAGCACATGTCTCAGGACGTCCGGTTCGACCTCCCCTTCGACACTCCCGTCAGCCCGTATCTCGCCCATGCGCGGGACCGTCATCTGCGCTGGGTGCGCGAGCGGGGGCTGGTGCGCAGCCGGGCCGGATTCGAGGAGTACCAGTCGTGGGACCTCGCTCAGGCCGCGGCCCGTACCTATCCCCACGCGTCGGCGGACGACATGGTCGTCCTGATGAACTGGTTCTCCCTCGCCTTCCTCTTCGACGACCAGTTCGACGCCGGCCGGCCGGACCGCGCGGAGCGCATAGCCGAGGTGGCGCGCGAACTCATCGCCACCCCGCTGCGCCCGGCGGGCACCCCGCCGCGGGTGGAATGCCCCATCACGCTGGCCTGGGCGGAGGTCTGGGCCAGTCTCTCGGATGGCATGTCCCTGACCTGGAAGTCGCGGTTCGCCGCTTCCTGGGGGCGCTTCCTGGTGGCGCACTGCGAGGAGGTCGACCTGGCCGCCCACGGCCGGGCCGGGACGCTCGGACTCGACGACTACACCGTCTTCAGGCGCCGTACGGTCGGCATCCACCACAGCATCGACGCGGGTGAGCGCAGCCGGGGCTTCGAGGTGCCGGCCGCGGCGATGGCGCATCCGCTGATGGAACGGATGCGGGACCTGGCCGCGGACACCATCGGGTTCATGAACGACATCCACTCCTTCGAGCGTGAACGCCGCCGCGGGGACGGCCACAACCTCATCGCCGTCCTGCGCCGGGAGCGGGACTGCTCGTGGCGGGAGGCCGCCGACGAGGCGTACCGCATGACGACCGGCTGCCTCGACGCGTACGTCGCCCTCGAGGCCCGCGTACCGATGATGTGCGGCGAACTGGGTCTGGACGCGGACGAACGGGCCCGGGTGGCGATGGGCGTGGAGGCCATCCAGCACTGGATCAACGGCAACTACGAGTGGGCGCTGACCACCGGCCGGTACGCGGCGGTCAAGGAGGGCCCGGTGGCCACCGCCGAACTGGCCGGGCGGGGATCGGTGGACGACCTGCTGACCGTGTGAGGCGAGCGCGCCGCCCGGCCGGACGCTCCGGCCGGGCGGCGGCGCCGCGGTAAGCGGTCCGCGCCGGCGGACCCTGTACGGCGAAGCGGACCCTATACGGCGAACTCGACCGGCAGGCTGTCCAGCCGTGACTCCCAGGTGGAAGCCGTGGAGGTCAGCTCGGCCGGGGGAACGGCCAGGCGGAGCCCCGGCAGGCGGTGCAGCAGGACGTCGACGGCCGTCTCGATGATGGCCTGGCCGATGTTCTGCCCCGGGCATTCGTGCGGGCCCGCGCTGAAGGCGAGGTGCGAGGCGTTGCCCTGGACCGAGACGGCGGTGTCGGGGCGGATCTCGGGGTCGTGGTTGCCGGCCGCGAGGCCCAGCACGAGCAGGTCGCCCTCCTTGACCGGGCAGCCGCCGAGTTCCAGGTCGGCGGTGGCGAAGCGGCCCGGCAGCACGGCGAGCGGCGGGGAGTTCCACATCACCTCCTCCACGAGCGTGGACAGGTTCAGCTGGCCGCTCACCAGTCCGGAGAGCCAGGAGGTGTCGGTGAGCAGGAGCTGGAGCGCCCGGGCCAGCAGGTTGCTGGTCGTGGTGTGGGCGGTGATCAGCACCAGGCGCAGATGGTTGACGATCTCGTCCTCGTCCAGGCCGGCGTGGTGCTCGATGAGGCCGGAGGTGAAGTCGGACCCGGGCTCCTGGCGCTTGCGCGCGGCGAGTTCGCCGAGGATGCCCATGATGCGCTCGTTGTGCGTGAGGGCGTCCGCGCCGCCCTTGATCACCTGCTTGCTGGACTCGGCGAGGCTGCGGCCCTCCCGCTCGGCGAGCCCGAAGACGCGGGTGAGGACCAGCATGGGCAGGTACTCGGCGAAGTCGGCCACCAGGTCGGCGCGGCCCGCGTCGGCGAACGCGTCGATCTGCTTGTTGGCGAAGTGCGTGGCGTGCCGGCGGATGCCCCGGCCGGCCACGGCGTACAGGTTGTCGGTGACCGCCCCGCGCAGCCGGCGGTGCGGTTCGCCGTCCTGGGAGACGCAGTCGGGACGCCAGCCCACCATCTGCATCAGCGGGGATGTCGCCTCGACGCGGCCGTCCCGGAAGTCCCGCCAGATCCGCGAGTCGCGGCTGAACTGCAGGGGGTTGTCCAGCACCCGCCGGACCTCCCGGTACCCGAGCACCAGCCAGGCGGGGACGTCGCCCTCCAGCAGCACCGGTGCGACGCTGCCGTGTTCCTTGCGGAGCCGCGTGTAGATGTCGTGCGGGTCGGTGGCCGCCTCGGGGCCGTAGAGCCGGGTGGCGTCCTCGCCGTGGGCGACGGGGCAGCCGCCGCCCGTGGGGCCGGACGGGGTCTGGTCGTCGTTCATCGGGGCTCCAGTGCGGCGGCCGAACGGTCCTTCAGGTGCCGTATCAGGGTGACGAGCACGTCGCGGCTGGCGGTGCGGTCGCGGGCGTCGAAGGAGACGACGGGCGTGTGCGGCGGGATGTCGAGGGCGTCCCGGATCTCCTCGACGGGGTAGTCGCGGGAGTCGGGGAAGACGTTGAGCGCGATGACGAAGGGGACCTTCTGCCGCTCCATCTCCTCGATCGCCCGGAAGCTGGAGGCCAGCCGCCGGGTGTCCACCAGGACGACCGCGCCGAGCGCGCCCTTGAACAGGCCGTTCCACAGGAACCAGAATCTCTCCTGGCCCGGGGTGCCGAACAGGTACAGCATCAGCGTGTCGTTGAGGCTGATCTTGCCGAAGTCCAGGCTGACGGTGGTCTGCGTCTTGTCGGCGACGCCGATGAGGTGGTCGACGTCGGCGCTGGCCTGCGTGAGGGTCTCCTCGGTGGTCAGCGGCTTGATGTCACTGACGGAGCGGACCATGGTGGTCTTGCCCGTGCCGAAGCCGCCGGCGATCATCACCTTCACCGAGCGGGTGTCCCCGGCCGTCGGTGACCCCGGACGGTCAAAGCCTTTCAAGTCCACTGAGTACCTCCTCAAGGAGCGCGAGGTCGGGCCCGCGGCCGGCGTCGTGTGCCGGGATGGGATCACGGGCTTCGACGCGGCCTGCCTGGAGCAGGTCGGACAGCAGCACCGCGAGAATGTTGAAGGGCAGGTCGAGGTGGGCGCCGAGTTCGGCCACCGACAGCGGTTCGCGGCAGCGCCGGAGGATCTCCTCGTGCTCGTGCTGCATGCCCGGTAAGGGGGCGGCGCGGGAGACGACGAGGGTCGCCACGTCGAGGGTCGAAGCCGAACCGCCCGGCCCGCTGCGCCCTCCGGTGAGGACGTAGTAGCGCTCGAGCCCGGACGGATCGGTCGGTCGGCGGGGAGCACTCATCCAGAGTGCTCGTCCTGGCGCGGAGTGGTGCCGAGGAGTTCACCCATCCTGCGGGCCAGGTCGCGCATCTGATGGCCGAGCAGGCCCTGGTCGAGGCCTTCGCGGGCGAGGACGCCGAGATACGTCTCCAGGCCCGCGCGGACGACGAAGAGGTGTCCGCCGTCCACCTCGATCATCGCCAGCCGCAACTGCCCCGCGTGCTGCGGGAACTGCTCGGCGACCGGCTGGGCCAGGGCCTGCAGTCCGGCCACCACGGCGGCGAAACGGTCCACGTCGTCGGGGTCTTCGGCCCCGTAGGAGGTGATGGCCTTGCCGTCGCTGGAGGCCACGAGGGCGAAGCGGATCTCCTGGATGCTCTCCACAAGGTCGCGGAGCGCCCAGCTCACGTCGGTTCCCTGGTGCGTCATGGGGACTAGTCGCTCTCTTCAGTGCGTTGCTCGGTGGACGCGCCACCGGTGGTCGGGTCACGGACGTCGGCGGTCTCCGGTGGCGGGGAGACGCCGGTCACCGCGCCGGGGTCGCGTCCGGCGGTGGCGAACGCGGCCAGGCCGGCGAAGGAGGCGTCCGGCGGGACGGGTGGGACGGCGGGGGCGGCGGGGAGGGCACCCCGTTCGGCCGGATCGGTCCGGTCGGCGTGCGCGGCCGGGCCGGGGGCCGGGGCCTGCCCGGCTGCCGGATCGCCTCGCCTGCTCCGGCGCCGGGGCAGGCCGCCCGGCGTGGTCTCCTCGGAGCCGGTGCCGCCGCCGGTGGGGGCCGGGACGGTGGCGGGCGCCGGTGCCGGGGCCGCGGGGGCGGGTGCCGCCTTGGCCGCCTGCGGGGCCTGTGGGACGGCGGGGGCGGTGGCGGCCGCCGGCAGCGGACCGAAGTACTTGTGCGGTACAACGACTACGACAGACGTACCCAGCCACGGCGAGTCGGCGAAGGTGACGCGGATGCCGTAGCGGCGCGCCAGGGCGCCGACGACGCGGAGGCCGATGTTGGCGTCCTCCGAGATGCCGCCGAGGCCCGGGCCGGGCGAGGTGCCGGCGAGGGCGTGTTCGGCCTCGCGCTTCTTCTCCTCGCTCAGGCCCTTGCCGGAGTCCTGGATCTCGATGCCGACGCCGTTGGGGACCTCCTTGCCCGAGACGACCACCGGCTCGGTGGGCGGCGAGTAGCGCGCGGCGTTGTCCAGCAGGTGGGCGAAGACCAGCGTGAGGTGGTCCACCAGACCGCCGTCGACGCCGAGCTCGGGCAGATGACGCAGCTGGACGCGGTGGAAGTCCTTGATCCGGCCGATGCCGCCACGCATCACGCTCAGCAGGCGCTGCGGCTCCTGCCACTGCCGGCCCGGGCGGTCGGACCCGCCGAGCACCCCGATACTGGCGGCGAGGCAGTCGGCGGGGCCGATGGCCTGGTCGAGTTCCATCAGGCCCCGGGCGACGGCCGGCAGCCGTCCGTGTTCGCCCTGCATCTCGTGGAGCCGACCGCGGAGTTTGCTGGTCAGGACGTGGATGCGGTTGCCCACGCCGATGACCGCCTGTTCGGCGGAGGTCGAGCGGTCGAACTCCGCCTCGACGCCGATCAGCGCGGTCCTGAGCACCTTGCGCAGTTCGGCCTGGAGGTCGGCACCGACCTTGGCGCACTGCTCGACGGTCGGCAGGATGTCGTCGATGGCGTCACCGGCGCGCAGCCTGCGCATCGCGTCGGGCAGCTGCTCGTCGGCGAGCCGGGAGACCGCGGCCAGCTGGTGACTCAGCTGCTCCCGCCGGGCCTCGTCCTGCTCGGCGAGGCGGGTCTCGTACGTCGTGGCCTGCTCGGTCAGCCGGTCCTTGTAGGCCCGGTCGTGCTCCGTCAGCCGCACCTCGTACGTCTGTGCCTGCTCGGTGAGCTGTGCGTCCAGCCCGGCGCGCTCGGCGGAGAACTTGCGCTCCAGACCGGCCACGTGCCGCTGCCACTGCTGGGAGTGCTCGGCCTGCGCGGTGCGATGGGCGTCCTCGGCCCGGCGCAGCTGTGCCCGGGTACGCAGGAGGAGGCGTACGCACACGGTGCCGGCCGCCGTCGCCACCACACCGGCGACGGCCGCGGTTATTCGCTCCGAGCTCATGAACGTGGCGGCCACCGTGCCGCCTCCCAGGCCGAGCGGCATCAGCCACCAGCTGTACCAGGCGCCAGGGGCCCGCGCCGCCGGTGGCGGAGTGGCGAGTTCCATCTGCATCCTTCGAACCAGAACGATCGAACATGGGGGGTGTGCAAGGGGAGGTGTGCAAGGGGACCGCACTCATGAGTACGCACCGTGAGTCGACCCGTCGCGATCGCGTCAACTCGCAGCGCCGTCAGGGAGCTTATCGGTTGGGAAGCACAAAAGATCAATTCCACGGCCCCGCGGAAGTGAGGATTCCGTCACGCTCCGCCAGCGGATGAACGCACTGTTTCCCCGACGTGGCGGAGCGAGGCAAGCTGGGTGACCATGAGCGACGTGAACACCATGCGAGCCATCAGCCAGGACGTCCTCGGCGGTCCCGAGGTCTTGAAGGAAGTACGGCCCGAGCGGCCCGAGCCGCGCCCGAACGAGGTGCTGGTACGGGTGCGTGCCGCCGGAGTGAACCCGACCGACTGGAAGCACCGGGCGAACGGCGGCTTCCTCGGCGAACCGCCCTTCGTACTGGGCTGGGACGTCTCGGGCGTCGTGGAGGCGGCGGGGATCGGCGTCGCCGCCTTCCGGCCCGGCGACGAGGTCTTCGGCATGCTGTCCTACCCGTTCGGCCACGGCTCCCACGCGGAGTACGTCACCGCGCCCGCGCGCGCCTTCACGCACAAGCCGGCCGGGATCGACCACGTCCAGGCGGGCGCGCTTCCCCTGGTCTCACTGACGGCGTGGCAGGCGCTGGTGGAGCGGGCGGACGTCCAGCCGGGACAACGGGTGCTGATCCACGCGGCGGCCGGCGGCGTCGGTCATGTGGCGGTGCAGATCGCCAAGGCGCTCGGCGCCCACGTGATCGGCACCGCCAGCGCGGGCAAGCACGAGTTCCTGCGCTCCCTCGGGGCGGACGAGACGGTGGACTACCGGGAGACCGACTTCGCCGAGGCCGTGAAGGACGTCGACGTCGTCCTGGACACGATCGGCGGCGACACGTCCCTGCGGTCGCTGCGCGTACTGCGCCCGGGCGGGGTGGTGGTCTCGATCCTGCCGGTCGGGTCGGACGAGTTCTACGAGGAGGCCGAGCGGCTGGGCGTGCGTGCGGTGCGGATGCTCGTGGACGCCGACCGGGCCGACATGCGGCAGATCGCCGCCCTGGTCGAGTCGGGGAAGCTGCGGGCCACGATCGCGCGGACGTTCCCGCTGGCGGAGGCGGCGGAGGCACACGCGCTCGGCGAGACCGGCCGCACCACGGGGAAGCTGGTCCTCGTGGTCGACTGAGCGACCGGGTGTGAGATTTCGATGACATATGTCAATCGAACATGCTCAAACTCGCTCGATCGGGGTAACTTTTCGAGCGGAGCAGGCAGTAGAACGTAGGTAGTCGAGCCCCCGGAACAGGCTGGAGGCAAGGTCGTCGTGCGGCAGCAATCCCCGTCGCCCACCCGGCATCTGCACGTGCGCCGCGACCGGGGGCACACGGTGCTGGAGTTCCGGGGCGAGATCGACATCGCGTCGGCGGAGGAGATCGCCCCGCGTCTGGACCGCGAGACGGAGCGCCCCGACGCCCTGGTCGTGCTCGACCTCAGCGGGATCGAGTTCTTCGACTGCTCCGGACTGCGGCTGCTGTACCGGGCCCGCAGCCAGGTGCTCGACCGTGGCGGGCAGGTGCACCTGGTGTGCGCCCACCCGCTGACCCTGCGCATGCTGCGGATCACCGGCCTGGCGCGACTGATGCCGCCGCGGCCGACCCTGGAGGAGGTGCTCGGCGTCAGCCGGACGGCGGAGCGTCGAACAGGGCGCTGACCGACTCGCCGTTGTGGATGCGGCGCACGGCCTCGGCGAGCGCGGGGGCGATGGAGAGGATCCGCAGCTTCTCCGTGTGGTCGTCGGCCGGCACCGGCACGGTGTTGGTGCACACGATCTCCAGCACGTCCGGCTGCTCGCTGAGCCGCCCCAGCGCACCGGCCGCGAACAGCCCGTGCGTGCAGGCGATCCGGATCGTGCGCGGCCCCGCCTCCCGCAGCCGGTCGAGAAGCTCCAGCACGGTGCTGCCCTTGGCGATCTCGTCGTCGAGCACGATGACGTCCCGCCCGGCGACGTCCCCGATCACGGCGCTGATACTGACCCGGTCGTCGGCGTACCGCTGCTTGGCGCCGGCCGCGACCTGGGCGCCGAGCATCCGGGCGAACGCCGCGGCCTCCTTGGCGTTGCCCAGGTCAGGTGAGACGACCGTGGTGCGGGACAGGTCGTACTGACGGAAGTGCGCGGCCAGTTCGCGCAGCGCGTGCAGGTGGTCGACCGGGACCGAGAAGAACCCGTGCACCTGGGGCGAGTGCAGGGTCATGGCGAGGACCCGGCTCGCGCCCGCCGCCACCAGCAGGTCCGCCGCCAGACGCCCGCCCAGCGAGATGCGGGGCGCGTCCTTCTTGTCGGAGCGGGCGTAGGAGTAGTGGGGCATGACGACGGTGATGCGGCCGGCCGACGCCCCGCGGGCCGCGTCGCACATCAGCAGCAGTTCGACGAGATGTTCCTGGACCGGCTTGACCAGCGGCTGGACCAGGAAGACGTCCCGCTCGCGGCAGTTGGCCTGGAGCTGCACCTCCAGACAGTCGTTGGCGAACCGGCTGACCCGGGTGGGGCTCAGGGGGACGCCCAGGTGTGCGCAGACCTCCTCGGCCAGCTCGGGATGGGCACTACCGCTGAACACGGCGATGTCTCGCACGGACCGCTCCTAGCATGATCCTGGCCGGCCGGGGGACCTCAGCTTACGGATATCCGGTTGCGGCGGGCCCGGGGGGTGGCGCCATGATGACGCCGTCCGTGTTCGCCCCTCACCAGGTCAGGATCCCCCGCATGCGCCGACTCCTCGACATCACCCAGTGCCCCTTCCGGCCCACGGTCATCGAGGACTCGACCCCGCATGCACATCCAGAACACCCTGGACACACCGCACACCCTGAACATCGGCATCCTGGCCCACGTCGACGCCGGTAAGACCAGCCTCACCGAACGGCTCCTGTTCGACCACGGCGCCATCGACCGGCTGGGGAGCGTCGACGCCGGCGACACCCGTACGGACGACGGCGGCATCGAGCGGCGCCGCGGCATCACCATCCGCTCCGCGGTCGCCGCGTTCACCGTCGGCGACACCCAGGTCAACCTGATCGACACCCCGGGACACTCCGACTTCGTCGCCGAGGTCGAGCGTGCCCTGGAGGTGCTGGACGGCGCGGTGCTGCTGCTGTCCGCCGTGGAGGGCGTACAGGCGCGGACCCGCGTGCTGATGCGTACCCTGCGGCGGCTGCGGCTGCCCACGCTCGTCTTCGTCAACAAGATCGACCGGGCCGGCGCGCGCACCGACGACCTGCTCACCGACGTCCGGCGCCTGCTGACGCCGCACGTCGCGCCGCTGACCCAGGTGACGGACGCCGGCACCGCGGGCGCCCGGGTCACGCGCCGCACGCCGGACGAGCGGACCGCCGAGGCGCTCGCCGAGGTCGACCCGGACGTCCTGGCGGCGCTGGTGGACGGCCCCGAGCCGACCGCCCGGGACCTCGCCGCCGCACTCGCCGCC
Source organism: Streptomyces sp. BB1-1-1 (assembly GCF_031597775.1). Lineage (NCBI taxonomy): Bacteria > Bacillati > Actinomycetota > Actinomycetes > Kitasatosporales > Streptomycetaceae > Streptomyces > Streptomyces sp. BB1-1-1. The sequence goes on from NZ_CP134203.1 coordinate 784,867, forward strand.
CGCACCGCCGACGGCTCGTTCCACCCGCTGTACCACGGCTCCGCGCTCGGCGGCCAGGGCGTCGCGGAGCTGGTCGAGGGCCTGGTCGGGCTGGTCCCGGCCGCCGCACCCGCCACGACCGGCCCCGCGACACCGAGCGGCACGGTCTTCGCCGTGCGCCCGGGACCCGGCGGCGAGCGGACGGCGTATCTGCGCCTGTACGACGGTGAGGTGCGCCCACGCCGGCGGCTGACGTTCCTGCGGCGCGAGTCCGACGGGCGGACCACCGAGGTCCCCGGCCGGGTGACGCGTCTGGACGTGGTCGGCGGGGCCGGAACACTCACCGCCGGGAACATCGCCGCGCTCACCGTCTCCGGCGGCCTGCGTGTCGGCGACCGGCTCGGCGGGCTGACCGACCGCGCCCCGCAGTTCGCGCCGCCGACCCTGCAGACCGTGGTCCGGGCCCGGCGCCCCGAGCAGGCGGCGCCGCTGCGCTCCACCCTGCTGGCGCTGGCCGACCAGGACCCGCTGCTGCACGCCCGCCCGGCGGACTCCGGCGCCACCACCCTGCTCCTGTACGGCGAGGTGCAGATGGAGGTGCTCGCGGCGACGCTGGCCGAGGACTTCGGCATCGAGGCGGAGTTCACGCCGGGCCGGGTCCGGTTCCTGGAGCGCCCGGCGGGCACCGGCGAGGCCGCGGAAGAGATGCCGTGGCTCGACCGCACCCGGTACTGGGCGACGATCGGGCTGCGCGTCGAGCCGGGGCCGCGCGGCTCGGGAGCGGCGTTCGGGTACGAGACGGAGCTAGGCGCGCTCCCCCGCGCCTTCCACCAGGCCGTCGAGGAGACGGTCCACGCCACGCTGCTGACCGGCCTGACCGGCGCCGCGGTGACGGACTACCGGGTCACGCTGACCCGCTCGGGTTTCAGCTCGCCGGTCAGCACCGCGGCGGACTTCCGCGGGTTGACGCCGATCGTGCTGCGCCGGGCCCTACGGCAGGCGGGGACGCTGCTGTACGAGCCGTACCACGCTTTCGAGGCGGAGGTTCCGCCGGACGCGCTGGCGCCGGTGACGGCCCAGCTCGCCTCGCTGGGCGCGGACTTCACCGGTACGACGGGCGGCGACCCCGCCTGGCTGATCACCGGCGAACTGCCGGCCCGGCGGGTACGGGAGGCCGAGCTGCGGCTGCCGGGTCTCACGCGCGGGGAGGCGGTGTGGTCGTCCCGGCCCTCCGAGGACCGTCCGCTCAAGCCGTCGCACTGAACCGACCGCCAACTGCTCCGCCTGGCAAGGGAGATGGAGGGCATCAGGACAGTAGGAAGGAGGGCCGTCGCCATGACGACTCCCATCAGGAAGCTCCCCCGGCGCATGCCCGGCTGGGCGAAGGTGCTGTGTGCGGTCGTGCTGGTGCTCGTCGTGCTGTTCGCGGGGCTCCGGCTGAGCGTCGTACCGGGGCTGAAGGATCTCTTCGGCACCGAGACCCAGGACCGCTCGGGCCCCGCGCTGCTGAAGTCCGTCCAGGACATCAGCCGTTACGAGGCCGCCTCCGGCAACTTCCAGGTCGTCGTGGACCTGGAGAAGGACGCCAAGCTCCTGCCCGACGCGATCCGCGGCACCCGCACCCTGTACGTCGGGGCGGGCACCGTCGACGCCTTCGTCGACCTCGGCAAGGTGGACGAGGACGACGTGAAGGTCAACGGCGACCGCACGTCGGCCACTCTCCGGCTGCCGCACGCGGCGCTCGGCGAGCCGGCCCTCGACCCCGAGCACTCCTACGCCGTGTCCAAGCAGCGGGGGCTCCTCGACCGCCTCGGCGACCTGTTCTCGGACAACCCGAACGGCGAGCAGGCCGTGCAGAAACTCGCGGCCCGGCACATCGGCGACGCGGCGAAGGACAGTGAGCTGAAGGCGCGCGCCGAGAGCAACACCACGGCGATGCTCCGGGGCCTGCTGCACTCCCTCGGCTTCGAGGAGGTGCGGGTGGTCTACGGGCCCTGAGCGGCCCGTCACGGGGGCGGGACCGGCCGGTTCCGGTTTCCGCCCGGCATCCTCGACGGTTCGGCGGGTAACCGCCTCACCACGCGGGGAAGTTGACGACTGGAGGACCGAATGGCTCGTGCCGCCTCATCAGGGCCGCGTTCCCTACTGCGCCCCCGCGCCACCAAGGACGAGGACGCCGACCGGCGCGAACGGCGCCCGCTCGCCCTTCCGTTGCGCGTTCTGGCGATGGTCTGCGCGTTCGCCTTCATGGTGGCGTTCGCGGTGGTGCTGGCGCGGCTGACCCTGCACCCCTCCCCCGCGTCGGAGGCGCTGACGCACACCAACATGCATCCCGGCCGCTCGCTGAAGGCCTATCTGGACCAGCCCGCGCTGCGGGACGCCGTCAAGCAGATCGGCGGCAACATCCTGCTGGGCGTCCCGTTCGGCGTACTGGTCCCGGTCGTCGCCCCACGCACGCGCGGGCTGCTGCGGGTGCTGCTGCTGACGGCCGTCGTGATGCTGCTGGTGGAGTTCGCGCAGGGTGCCCTGGTCACGGGGCGGGCCTTCGACATCGACGACGTCATCCTCAACACCTCCGGGGCGCTGATCGGTTACCTGCTCCTCGGCCGGCGGATGAGCCGTGCGGTGCACGCGCGCCGGCGCCGTACCTGAGAGAACGACAGGTGGTCCGTACCAAGGTATTGACCACCTCTTAATTCACTACTTGAATCAAGAGGCGACACCCCTACCCCCCACCTCGGTCGGCGCCCCCGTCCCCGGGACGCCGTACGGAAGGGAGAGCCGTGGTCCGTCCACGCCTGCTCCGCAGATGTCTCCTCGCCGCCGCCCTGTCCGCCGGGCTGGCCGCTTCCCTGGTGACCGGTCCCGCCCAGGCTGAATCCGGAACCGCCAGGGCGGCCGACGCCTCGGCCGCCGCCATGACGTTCTCCGACACCTTCGACGGACCGGCCGGTGCGGCGGTCGACTCCTCGAAGTGGCAGATCGAGACCGGCGACAACGTCAACAACCACGAACGGCAGTACTACACCTCCGGCAACAAGAACGCCGCCCTGGACGGCCAGGGCAACCTGGTCATCACGGCCCGCAAGGAGAACCCGGCCAACTACCAGTGCTGGTACGGCACCTGCCAGTACACCTCCGCCCGGCTCAACACTTCGGGCAAGTTCACCGCGCAGTACGGGCACGTGGAGGCGCGGATGAAGGTGCCGCGCGGGCAGGGCATGTGGCCCGCGTTCTGGATGCTCGGCACCCCGGTCAACTGGCCGGACTCCGGCGAGATCGACATCATGGAGAACGTCGGCTTCGAGCCCTCCACCGTCCACGGCACCATCCACGGTCCCGGCTACTCAGGCGCGGGCGGCATCGGCGCCGGATACACCCTGCCGGGCGGCCAGGCCTTCGCGGACGGCTTCCACACCTTCGCCGTCGACTGGGCGCCCGACTCGATCACCTGGTCGGTGGACGGCAACGTCTACCAGCGGCGCACCCCGGCCGACCTGGGCGGGAAGCAGTGGGTGTTCAACAGGCCGTACTTCCTGATCCTCAACCTGGCGGTCGGCGGCTACTGGCCCGGCGACCCGGACGGCTCCACCGTCTTCCCGCAGTCGCTGGTGGTGGACCACGTCTCGGTGACGACGAGCGACTCGTCGACCGGCGGCGCGATCAGCGGCCTCGGCGGCAAGTGCGTGGACGTCGCCGCGGCGAACTCGGCCAACGGCACCCCCGTACAGCTCTACGACTGCAACGGCACCGCGGCCCAGCGGTGGACGGTGGGCTCCGACGGCACGATCCGGGCGCTCGGCAAGTGCCTGGACGTCAACGCCGGCGGCACCGCGGACGGCACGGTCGTCCAGCTGTGGGACTGCAACGGCAGCGCCGCCCAGCGGTGGGTCGTCACCGCGGCGCGTGACATCGTCAATCCGCAGGCCGACAAGTGCCTCGACGCCACCGGCAACAGCTCGGCCAACGGCACCCGCCTGCAGATCTGGACCTGCACGGGCGGCGCCAACCAGAAGTGGACGGTCGGCTGAGGCGCCCGACGGGCCCTAACGAGGCGTCCAGGTGAACTTGTCCCCGCCCACCCAGCGGACCACGTCCGGGTCGTCCAGGTCGTGGACCGTGATGCCGAAGGCCGCGGCGGCCACCAGTACATCGGTGACCGCCTTGGCCTCACCGACCACCTGGCCGTCGATCTCCACGATCCGGAACGGCGGCGTTCCCGGCTGCACCTGGAGCACGAGGATCCGCGGGCTGCCGATGTGCGGGCTCTGGATTTCGGTCATGCCTCGAGGGTAGGCCGGAACCCGCGGTAGCGGCCGGGCGGAGGAGCCCGCGGCGGGGCCGCCGCGGGTTCGTCCCGCGGCGGGCTCCCCTCGTCAAGGGCGCCGCCAGTCGTCGCCCGTCAGATGGGAGCCGGCCATCGGGCCCATCCGGAGCATGCCGCCGTCCACGCTCCACGACGCACCGGTGACGTACGAGGCGTCCGGCCCGGCGAGGAAGGCGATCACGGCGGCGACCTCGCGGGCGTCGCCGGGCCGGCCGAGCGGCACGCCGGGACGGCGCTCCGTGTGCGGGTCGGTGTCCTCCTGGCCCGTCATGGGCGTGGCGATCTCGCCGGGCGCCACCGCGTTGACGGTGATGCCGTGCTCGGCGAGCTCGATCGCCATGACCTGGGTGAGCAGACCGAGGCCGCCCTTGGCCGCGCAGTACGGGGCGGCGCCCACCCGCGGCTGGTGCTCGTGGACGGAGGTCACGTTGACGATCCGGCCGCCCCGCCCCTGCCGGATCATGCGCCGGGCCGCCTTCTGCCCGCACAGGAACGGTCCGGCCAGGTCGACGTCCAGGACGTGCCGCAGGTCGTCCAGCCCCAGCTCCAGGAAGGGAGTGGCGGTGCCCGTACCGGCGTTGTTGACCAGGACGTCGATCCGGCCGAGCCGCTCGCACAGTGCGTCGACCGTGTCCGCGGCCTCGGGCAGCCGGGTCAGGTCCACGCGGGCGGTCTCGGCCCGGCGCCCCAGGGCGCGGACCTCCTCGGCGGTCCGTTCGGCACCCTCCTCGTCGGTGTGCCAGGTGATGCCGACGTCCATCCCCGCCTCGGCCAGGCGTACGGCGGTGGCGCGGCCGATGCCGGAGTCGGAGCCGGTGATGACGGCCACCTCGGCGTCGGACGGGCTGGGACTGGGCATGACGGCCTCCTCTTCGGCGCTCCTCGGCACTGCGGATCCTCGGCCCCGCGGCACGGAGCGGTGCGCGGGGCGTCGCAGTACCCGGGAGCGGTCGGCACAAACCGGTCGGCCCGTGGTGCGGGCACGGGGGCGCTGGGGAACCCTGGACGTGCCGGAGCAGGCCGCAGGAGGAGGTGGCGATGGAGCCCGTCGAGGCGCTGGAGCGGATCGCGTTCCTTCTGGAGCGGTCCCAGGCGCCGACGTACCGTGTCCGCGCCTTCCGCACCGCGGCCCGGGTCCTCGGTGAGCTGCCCGCCGGCGAGCTGCGCGAGCGGGCCGGGTCGCTGGAGTCGCTGAAGGGCGTCGGCCCCAAGACGGCCCAGGTCGCACGCGAGGCACTGTCCGGGCAGGTGCCCGGCTACCTGGAGAAGCTGGAGGACGAGGCCCGGGCCCCGCTCGCCCAGGGCGGTGAGCGGCTGCGGGAGCGGCTGCGCGGCGACTGCCATCTGCACTCCGACTGGTCCGACGGCGGCAGCCCGATCGAGGAGATGGGCCGGGCCGCCGCGGCACTCGGGCACGACTGGGCCGCGCTGACCGACCACTCGCCACGGCTGACGGTGGCGCGCGGCCTGTCCCCCGAGCGGCTGCGCGAGCAGCTGGACGTGGTGGCCGGGCTCAACGAGACCTGGGCGCCGTTCCGGCTGCTGACCGGCATCGAGTGCGACATTCTCGACGACGGTTCGCTGGACCAGGAACCGGAGCTGCTGGAGCGGCTCGACGTCGTCGTGGTGTCCGTGCACTCCAAGCTGCGGATGGACTCCCGCGCGATGACCCGCCGCATGGTCACCGCCGTACGTGATCCGCACGCGGACATCCTGGGCCACTGCACCGGGCGGCTGCTGACCGGGCGGGGGCGGCCGGAGTCGGAGTTCGACGCGGACGAGGTGTTCGCCGCCTGCGCGGGGTCCGGCACGGCCGTGGAGATCAACAGCCGGCCGGAGCGGCTCGATCCGCCACGTCGGCTGCTGCGCCGGGCGGTCGAGGCGGGAGTGCTGTTCTCCGTCGACACCGACGCGCACGCGCCCGGCCAGCTGGACTGGCAGATCCACGGGTGCGCGCGGGCGGAGGAGTGCGGGGTGCCCGCGGAGCGCGTCGTCACCACCTGGTCCCTGGACGAACTGCTGGCCTGGACGCGGGAGGGCCGAACACCGCCCGGAGTGGCGGACCGCTGACGTGGTACCCGCCGGGCCACACACGACCAGGACGGATCACGAAGGGAACAGTGCATGGAACGGGCGGCCGTGTTCGACGTCGACGGAACCCTCGTCGACACCAATCACCTGCATGTGGCGACCTGGTGGGAGGCGTTTCGGCAGGCGGGCCACCGAGTGCCGATGCACGCCATCCACCGCGCGGTGGGCCTCGCCTCCACCGACCTCATCGGACACCTGCTGGGCGAGGACCGGGACGCGGACCAGGACGCCCGGCTGAGCGCCGCCCACAAGGCGCTGTACGGGCAGTACTTCGACCGCCTGCCGGCGCTGCCGGACGCCGGTGAGCTGCTGCGCCGCCTGGCCGGCGACGGCTGGAAGGTCGTCCTCGCCACCTCGGCGGGCGGCCCGGAGCTGGGCGCGCTGCGGCGGGCGATCGACGCGGACGACGCGATCGCCGCCACCGCGAGCGCCGACGACGTCGACGCGGGCAAGCCGTCGCCCGAGCCGGTGGAGCACGCCCTGGAACTGGCCGGGGTGCCGGCCGAGCGGGCGGTCTTCGTCGGCGACACCGTCTGGGACATGCGCGCGGGCAGCCGGGCCGGGGTGCGCTGCGTGGCGGTGCTGTGCGGCGGCCTGCCCCGCGCCGACCTGGCGGAGGCGGGCGCGGACGCGGTCTACGCCGACCCGGCCGACCTGCTGGCCTCCCTGGAGCGGAGCCCGTTCGCATGAGCCGCCGTGTCGTGGCTCACTTCGGGACGTGCCGGCCGGTCACGCGGATACCCGGCACCGCATGACCGCTGTGACGAGTGCCCTCCGGGAGACGCTCCGGGGACGGCGGCCCCTGACCGCGATGTGGCGGGGCACGTGTGCCGTGGGACGGTCCGTCCGGGCCGCCTGGCAGGGCCCCGGACGGGAACGCGACCTGGTGGTGCAGTCGCTGAAGGCCGCGGGCGCGGCGCTGATCGCCTGGGCCGTGGCGGGCGTCTGGCTGGACGATCCGATGGCGCTGATGGCGCCCTGGGTCGCCCTCGTCCTCGTCCAGGCCACCGTCTACAGCTCCGTGCGGCAGGCCGGGCAGCAGTTCGCGGCGATCTGCGTCGGCGCGCTGGTCGCGTCGGGGGCGCAGGCCCTCACGGAGGACAACACGGGGGCGCTGGTGCTGTCCCTGCCGGTGCTGATGCTGATCGCGAACTGGTCCCGTTTCGGCGGCCAGGGCATCTACACGGCCACCACCGCGGTCTTCGTCCTGGCCTCCGGCACGGCGATCTCCGCTCCCGCGGTCGGGCACCGGGTGGGGCAGGCGGCGCTCGGCGCGGTCATCGGCGTCGCGGTCAACGCCTTCGTGCTGCCGCCGATCCACCTGCGGGACGTGCGCGAAAACCTCGCCGCGCTGGCCCGGGAGGCGGGCGAGGTCCTGCACTCCGTCGCCGACGACCTACGGAAGACCGAGTGGGACGCGCAGACGGCGGCCGGCTGGTCGAGCGACGCCGCGCGGCTGCAGCGGCGGCTGGACGCGCTGCACTCGGCCCGGTCCTGGAGCACGGAGAGCCTGCGTCTGACCTACGGCCCGCTGCGCAAGCTGCACCGCGCGCCCACCGCCGTCCCGCCCGAGGACGAGGACCAGCGGTGGAGCCGCGTCACCGGAAACATCACGGCGCTGACCCGGACGCTGGCGGTGGCGGCCGACGAGCGGCGCACGCCCACCCCGCCCGAGGGTCCGGTGCTGGACCTGTACGCGCGGCTGCTGAAGCTGATCGGCGACTCCTGCCACGCCGAGGCCGGCCGTCTGCTGGGCGAGAGCGTCGAGGCCCGGCCGGAGGAGGCGACGGAGGCGACGATGGAGGAACTGCACCGGCGGCTGCAGGAGGGGTTGCGGGAGCGCGCCGGTCAGGAGGCCGCTCGGACCGCGGTCCTGGGCACGCTGCTGCTGCAGGCCGAGAACCTCTGGGCCGAGATCGTGCCCGAGCCCCAGGAGCGGTGACGCACATCACCCCAAAACGCGACAGACGGTGGAACACCGGCGGCTCCTCCCCCGTTGAAGAGGGCGTGGGTACGGACGGGACAGTGTCCCCGGGCCCCACCTATTGCCCACAGGGACGATCGTTCGGCTGAAGCCCTGTGGAGCCTTTCGCCGAGAGGCGACCGCCGTCCGTATCCACCTCGTACCGCCCCGATCGTGATTCCCCCGTCGCGATCGGGGCTTCTTCTTGCGTGCCTCGGCGACCAGGCGGGTACCCGGTGACCTCCCTACGGGCAAGCGGCCGAGAGGAGCGCAAGGTGAGCAGCGCAACGGGCAGCAGGATCGTGGTCACGGGTGCCACCGGCAACGTGGGCACCAGCGTGGTGCGGTTCCTGTCGGAGGATCCGGAGGTGGCGTCCGTGCTGGGGCTGGCCCGGCGGATTCCCGACTGGTCGCCGCCGAAGACGGAGTGGGCCGCGGTCGACCTGGCCTCGGAGCGGGCCGACCTGACCGGACACTTCGCCGGCGCCGACGCGGTGGTGCATCTGGCCTGGGCGTTCCAGCCGACGCACGACCCGGCGACGACCTGGCGCACGAACGTGCTCGGCTCCATCCGGGTCTTCGAGGCGGTGGCCGCGGCCGGGGTGCCGGCACTGGTGCACGCCTCGTCGGTCGGCGCCTACTCGCCGGGGCCGAAGGACCACGCGGTCGACGAGTCCTGGCCGACGCACGGCTGGCCGGACGCCGCTTACTGCCGGGAGAAGGCCTACCTGGAGCGCGCCCTGGACACCTTCGAGCGCGACCACCCGGGGATCCGGACGGTACGTATGCGACCGGCCTTCCTCTTCAAGCGGGAGTCGGCGAGCGAGCAGCGCCGCATCTTCGGCGGCAAGTTCCTGCCGGGGCCGCTGGCGCGTCCGGAACTCCTGCCCTTCCTGCCGGACATTCCCGGCCTGCGGGTGCAGGCGTTGCACACGGACGACGCGGCCAACGCGTACCGGCTGGCGGTGCGTTCCGAGGATGCCAGGGGCCCCTTCAACCTCGCGGCCGAGCCCACGGTCGACGCCGAGCTGCTCGGCGAGATGTTCGGTGCGCGTCCGGTGCGGCTGCCCCGCACCGCGGCCCGCTCGGCGATCGCCGCCGCGTGGGGGCTGCATCTGCTGCCCGCCTCTCCGCACCTCTTCGACGCGGTGCTGCGGCTGCCCCTCATGGACTGCACGCGGGCGCGGGCGGAGCTGGGCTGGCGCCCGGAGCACACGGCAACCGAGGTGCTGGAGGAGTTCCTCCTGGGCTTCCAGCAGGGTGCGGGGGCGCCCACGGAGCCGATGCGGGGGCGCAAGGTCGGCTGAGCCGGCCGAGCGCGAGGGCGGGGCGGGCCCAGGCCCGCCCCGCCCTCGTTTCGCGCCCTCGTTTCGCGTCGCCTCCGGTGGGACGTATTTCCCGGTCAGCCGGAGGACTCGTCGGGTGCCGGGTGTTCGGGGTGTACGGCACCCGACTGCGGTTCGCCCTGCCGGCCGGTCCCCGCCTCGTCCGTGTCCGGAACATCGGTGGCGGACCCGGCAGCCGGTTCCGCCGTGTCGCCGCGGGCGTCGTCGGTGTCGCCGGTCCGGGCCTCCTCGTCGCCCTCGTCGCCCTCGGAACGCTGGCCCTGCTCGCGCTGCTCGCGCGTGGGCGCGGCGGCCTCCCACGGGTCGTCGCCGGTGCCGGCCTGCTGGTCGGGCATGTCCCGCGGCACGGGGGCGGCACCGTTCTCGCCCGGTCCTTCGAGGCGGTGGTCGGTCACGGCGCACTCCTTCTCACTGCGGTCCTGCGGGTCGTCCGAGCGGCATCGGGTACCTCCGCGACGACCGGCGAAACCTCAGTGCGCCCGCTCCTCGAGCGCCGTGCGCCAGGCGGGCTCCGGGTACTCGGGAGCCGGCTCGGGGCGCCGGCCGCCGCGCGAGAAGAAGTCGGCCAGCGGCAGGATCGCGGCCCCGACGGTGACCGCGTCCGGGCCGAGCCGCCCCAGGTCGACCGTCACCTTCTCGGCGGGATGGCGCAGCGCGTACGACACCGCGTGGCGGCGTACGGCGGGCAGGAAGCGGGTGCCGAGCTGGAGCCCGGCCCAGCCGCCGATGAGGATGCGCTCGGGCTGGAAGAGGTTGATCAGGTCGGACAGACCGGCACCCAGGTACTCGGCGGTCTCCTCCAGGACGGCGAGCGCGACCGGGTCGGCCGCCTCGCAGTCGGCCGGGTAGGCGGCGGCGAGCATCGTGGTCAGGGCGCTCTCCTCGTCGGTGCCCTCGGGCACCCGGCCGCCCTCCTCACGCCAGCGGGCCAGCAGGGACTCGGCGCCCGCGTACGCCTCCAGGCAGCCGAGCGCGCCGCAGCGGCAGCGGCGGCCCCTGACCCGGACCGTCAAGTGCCCCCATTCGACCGCCCGGCCGTGCTCGGCCTCGGGGGTGACGAGGCTGGCGCCGACGCCGGAGCCGAAGAGCACCACGACCGCGTTGCGGGCGCCGCGTCCGGCGCCGAACCACATCTCGGCCTGGCCGAGGGTCTTGGCACCGTTGTCGATGAGGTAGGGGACGGTGTCGGGCAGCGGGGAACCGGCGCGGAGCAGGGCCTCCAGCGGGACCGCGTCCCAGCCGATGGTCTGGCCGTGCACGACGGCTCCCCGGTCCGGGGTCTGCTCGACGATGCCGGGGACGCCGATTCCGGCGCCGAGCAGCCGTTCGGGTGCGAGGCCGGCCGCGTCCAGCACCTCGGCGATCCCGTCGCGGATGTGGCCGACGATCACCTCGACGTCGTACCGCTGCTGGGTCAGCGGGCGTTCGGCGCGGGCCAGTTCGGTGAGTGTCAGGTCGAACAGCTCGACGCGGACCCGGGTCTCGCCGACGTCCACGCCGATCATGTGGCCGCTGCCGGGGGCCACGCGCAGCAGGGTGCGGGGCCTGCCGCCGTCGGAGTCGACGCTGCCGGCCTCCTCCACCAGGCCGTCGGCGAGCAGGTCGGCGACGACGTTGCTGACCGAGCCGGAGCTGAGCCCGGTCGCCGGGCCCAGTTCGAAGCGGCTGAGCGGTCCGTCGAAGTAGAGCCGTTGCAGCACGGCCGTACGGTTGGCCCTTCTGAGGTCGCGCACCGTGCGCCCGTTCCGCCCCGTCATGTGGCTCCTCCCGTACCTTGCCCGGTCTGCAACATACCTCTCCAGGACTACGGCACGCGACTTCCCTCTATCCTTAATTCATGCTATGAACTCGCGCTCGCGAAATTCACTGGCGTCGCCTCTCGACGGCTATCTACGCTAGGCGGAAACCTAGAGCCCCTAGGTTTTGCCAAGCCGGCCCGTCGATACGCGATCGGAGTTCCCCCATGAGAGCACTCACCGAGCAGGACATCCGCGACTCCTTCATCAACTGCTCGAAGGGCGAGGCCAAGCGCCTGGCCGTCCCTCGCGACCTCGGCGAGCACCCCTGGGACGATCTCGACTTCCTGGGCTGGCGGGACCCCGGGGCTCCCGACCGCAGTTATCTGGTCACCGACCACGGTGAGCGCCTCACCGGCGTCGCCCTGCGGTTCCAGCAGGCTCGGCGCGGCTTCTTCCAGCGGAGCATGTGCGCGCTGTGCCTGACCACCCACCCCCGGGGCGGGGTGTCGCTGATGACCGCGCGCAAGGCGGGCCCGGCCGGCCGCGAGGGCAATTCGGTCGGCCTGTACATGTGCACCGACCTCGCCTGTTCCCTGTATGTGCGGGGCAGGAAGGCGCCGGAGAGCGGCACCCGCTTCGAGGAGAGTCTCACCCTGGAGGAGCAGGTCGCCCGGACCCTGGGCAACCTGTCGGCCTTCCTCGCCAAGGTGTCCGCCTGACGTTCACGGATGCCCGCCTGCGTACGGCGCGTGAGAACCGCCCCCGCCCCCTTTGTCCGGTTACCGTCCTGTCCGGATACGTTCGAGGCGCCTGGGGAAGGGAACAGCCCGAGGATGCGGGATGTACGTAAGAGTGCGGCGGCGGCTCTGCGGCGGGTGAAGTGGCTCAGGGACCCCATGGTCGTGCAGGCGCTCCGATCGGCCGCCGCGGCCTCGATCGCCTATGTCATCGCGGTGCGGCTGACCCCCGACAAGTCGGCGGCACCGCTCACCGCGCCCCTGACCGCGCTGCTGGTCGTCCAGGTCACCCTGTACGCCACGCTCAAGATGAGCTTCCGCCGTGTGAACGCCGTGGTGGCCGGTGTCCTGGTCGCCATCGCCTTCAGCCAACTCGTCGGACTGAGCTGGTGGAGCCTGGCCCTGCTGATCGTGGCGGCACTGGGCGTGGGGCACCTGGTGCGGGCGCACGAGTTCGTGGCCGAGGTGGCGATCAGCGCGATGCTGGTGCTCGGCGTGACCTCGCACGGAAGCCTGGCGTGGGCGCGGGTGGTGGAGACACTGATCGGGGCGATCGTCGGGCTGTCGTTCAACCTGATCCTCGCCCCTCCGGTGTGGGTGGAGCAGGCCGGCGAGTCCATCGAGGGACTGGCCCGGCGGGTGCGGCAGCTGATGCTGCGCATGGGTGAGGAGGCCGCCGACAGCACGCCCTTCCACGAGGCGGCGGCCCGGCTGCACGAGGCCCGCCGGCTCGACCACGACATCGGCGAGGTGGACGAGGACCTCCGTCAGGCCGAGGACAGCCTGCGGCTCAACCCCCGGGTACGCGAGGGACTGCTCCACCGGGTGGTCCTGCGGACCGGTCTGGACACCCTGGAGATCTGCACGGTGGTGATGCGGGTCCTGGCGCGCACCTTCACCGACCTCGCGAAGGAACGGGAACCGGATCCCCTGTTCCCGCCGGAGACGGGCGCCACCATCCAGCAGTTGCTGTCCGAGATCGCCGACGCCGTGGTCAGCTTCGCGGTGCTGGTGACCACCAGCGCGAGCGAGGACGCCGAGTCCGCGGAGGAGCGCCTGACCGCCGAGCTGCGGCAGGCCGCGGTCACCCGGGACAAGCTGGCCCAGCTGCTCCTGACGGAGGTGCAGCGCAGTCCCCTGCACTGGCAGTTGCAGGGCGCGGTACTGACCGAGGTCAACCGCATCATCGACGAGATGGACACCGAGCACCGCTCTCGCCGGCTCCTGGAGGAGCTGGACCACCACACGCGCGAGCTGCGCGAACGCATGCCGCGACTGTCCCGGCTGCGGGACGGGGTGCGGGCCCGGCTCCGGAAGCGGAACCGCGGCGCCGCCGCGCGACGTTCTCCTTGAGGAGGAACAGTGGGACTGGGAAGAGGGGGCGTACGGATGACCGACACCAGCGTGCGGATCGACGGGAACAGACTGCTGCTGCCGGGCGGTGCGGCGGTCCGCTTCGTCCGCACCCTGCGACTGCCCGAGACGGGCACCCACCCGCTGCCGCCGGGGCTCGGCGAGTTCCCGGTCCGCCGGGTCGCCGACTACGCCGACACCGTGCCCGAGACGTGGCGGGCGCGCGGCGGCGTGATGCTGCCGGTGTACCTGCGCGAGGCCATGTGGCTGAGTTTCGCCGGCACGACGGAGCCCGCCGCGCTCCAGGTCGGGGTGGGCAAGGTGTGCGCGGTCTCGGGCAAGCCCTGGAGCGACCGGCTCGCCCGCGACCCGCAGAACTACGTGGTGCTCCCCCGCCAGCCCTGGCTGGACGGCATCAACTCCGGGACGGGTACGGTCCGCCAGTTCGTGGCGGTACCGCTCGGCATGGGGGCGACCGTCGAGGGCCAGGTCACCGGCGAGGAGGTCTGGGGCGGCGTCCAGTTGCAGGCCTTCACACTGGGCGACGCCGAGCTGGCCCGCTGGCGCGAGGAGGAACGGCGCCGGAGAGAACTGGCGCGCGGGGCGGCCCGGTCGGGCGGAGCCTACGGGGCCGCGATGCCGATGTCCGCCCCGGCCGCTCCCGGCGCGGCCCCGGCCCACGCGGGCGCGGCCCGGGCCCGGTCCGCGCCGGCCATGGGGCTCGGTGTCGGAGGGTCCATGCGGCAGGAGGTCTACCGCGACGAACGTCCGCTGACGGACTGGGCCGAGCGGCCCGCGGGCCGGGTCTTCGTGCATCTGGTGACGCCGCCGGAGTGGCGGCGCATCACCGGCGAGGAGCCGCCGCCGTCCCCGGTGGACCGGGCCGCGTACACGCGGGCCGGGCTGCCCTGGTACGACTACTACGACCAGGACGCCCACGACCTCGCGCCGACCGACCCGCTCCAGGACGTCAAGCCGGTCGGGGACTGGATCGGGGACGACCACGAGCCGTGGCAGTCGCCCGCACAGCAGCAGGTCCGGCCGCTCAAGGACGCACCGGGCGCACCCGTGGAGGACGGGGACTGGTAGTCACGGGGCCGCCGGCGTTGCGGGGGGCCTCGGGACGGGGCCGGCTTCACCGGCCGGCGCCGGCGAGGCCGTTCGTCTCACCCGTCGCCGTCGGTGCGCTGCCGTTGCAGGGCCCGGGGGCAGGAGGCGGCGCTCGCCTGCGCCAGCAGCACGTGCATCCGCTCGGTGAGCTGCGCGACGTCGTCGGCGGGCGCGTGGAAGGGCAGGCGTACGTCGCCGTGGGAGCGGGCGCGCTCGACGCGCAGCGTCAGTCCGTGCCGGTCGACGGCGAACGGCCGTACCCGGACCGCGCCGTGCAGGCTGTCGGCGTCGACGAGCCGGGTCAGCCGCTCCACGGCGTCACCGTGGCAGTCGGCGAGATGGGTCAGCAGCCGGGCCTCGGCCAGGGCCAGCGGGTCGGGCCCGGCGGCGGTGAACTCGTCGAGGCCGACGACCACGGCACCGGACGGCTGCCGCAGCACCACGCGGGTGGGTGTGAACGCCAAGTGGCCGTCCTCCAGGACGAACCAGCCCGCGAGCCAGAGCCGCGCCCTGATCCGGCCCCGCACCGGGACGGGCGCCACGTCGGCGAACTCCAGTACGGCGGACGGCTCGCCCCGTGGCGCGCAGATCGCGGCCGCGAGCAGAGCGCTGTCCTCGGGCACGTGCAGCAGCACCCGGCCGTCGTCGGTCACGGAGTGCGCGCCGACGAACTCCTCGCGGCCGCCTTCCGCGGTCACCGCGCAGGACCAGGCGGCGGCGAGTACGGAACGGGCCTGCTCCGCCGCGGCAGGCGCGGCCGTCCAGGTGTGGCTGTCACCCATCCCCGACCTCCTTCGTCAGTTCGTTGAGCACAGATCATCAGGTTCATTAGGTAAGGCTCACCTAACTTATCGGAGATCGAGGTGTGCGCCAACCAGGACGCGTGATCTTCGCGGAACTTTTTCCGTGCACCGGAGGGCGCGTTTCAGCGACTTGAGCGCGCGTTTCGAAGTGCAACGGGGGCGCTCACGGCGCGATGGCACCCAGCAGAGCCCGTGCGCACAGGTCGCGCACCTGCTCACGGGCCGGCTCCGGATCCCGCAGCCACTCCAGGCAGACGGCGGTGGTGAACGCCAGCCAGCCGCGCACCGCCAGCCGTACGTCGGTCCGCGCCTCGAAGGCCGGGCCGAACTCGGGGTCCGCGGACAGGGCTTCGAGGATCTGCCGCTCCTGTGCCGCGAGGGCCTGCCGATAGACCCGGCGCACCGCCTGGTCCCCGGTCGCGTCGGCGCGGTGGAAGGCGCGGTATCCGTGCGCGTGGGCCCGGACGTACTCCAGGTACGCGTCGAGTCCGGCGGTGAGCTGCTCCCGGACCGGAACGCCGGGCACGGCCGCCGTCATCCGCAGCATGCGCTCGCTCTCGCGCTCGACGACCGCCGCGAAGAAGTCCCGTTTGGTCGGGAAATAGTGGTACAGCAACCCCCGGGAGACGCCGGCGATCTCGGCGACCTGCTCGATCCACACGTCGTCGTAGGGGCTGTCCGAGAACAGCCGCGCGCCCACCGACAGCAACTGCTCACGTCGCTCGCCGGTGCTGAGCCGGCGGCGTGTGCGCTCGCCCTGGTTCGCGGCCATGTGCGCACCTTACTTGACGTCGGTTCAACAACGGGACGAGACTGAGCCGCGTTATTGAATCCATGTACAACAGGCTTGCCTCGGCACGTGCGACACGCCGCTGCGTCAAGGGAGATCGCGTCATGGCGGAGACGACGAACGGAACGAAACCGGACGGACTGCCGAAGGGGTTCCGCAGCGCCGAGCTGGGCTGGCCCGAACTGCATCGCCTCCCGCACCCGCCGTACCGGCTACCGCTGCTGGGGGACGTGGTCGGCGCGAGCAGGCGCACCCCGATGCAGGACTCGCTGCGCTACGCCCGGCGACTGGGGCCGATATTCCGGCGGCGGGCCTTCGGCAAGGAGTTCGTGTTCGTGTGGGGCGCCTCGCTCACCGCCGACCTCGCCGACGAGGAGCGGTTCGCCAAGCATGTGGGACTCGGCGTGGCCAACCTGCGGCCGATCGCCGGGGACGGGCTGTTCACGGCGTACAACCACGAGTCCAACTGGCAGCTCGCGCACGACGTCCTGGCGCCCGGGTTCAGCCGCGAGGCCATGGCGGGCTACCACGTGATGATGCTGGACGTGGCCGGACGGCTCACGGACCACTGGGACCGGGCTCAGGCGGCGGGGCGGGCGGTGGACGTGCCCGGCGACATGACCAAGCTGACGCTGGAGACGATCGCGCGCACCGGATTCGGGCACGACTTCGGGTCCTTCGAGCGCGCCCGGCTCCATCCCTTCGTGACCGCGATGGTGGGCACACTCACCTACGCACAGCGCCTCAACACCGTGCCCGCCCCGCTGGCCCCGTGGCTGCTGCGCCGCGCGAGCCGCCGCAACGCCGCCGACATCGCCTACCTCAACCGCACCGTCGACGACCTGGTCCGCGCCCGCAGGGGCGCCGGCGGCGAGGGCGACCTGCTCGACCGGATGCTGGAGACCGCCCATCCCGAAACCGGTGAGCGGCTGTCGCCGGAGAACGTCCGCCGCCAGGTCATCACCTTCCTGGTGGCCGGGCACGAAACCACCTCGGGCGCGCTCTCCTTCGCCCTGCACTACCTCGCGCAGCACCCCGATGCCGCGGCCCGGGCCCGGGCCGAGGTGGACCGGGTGTGGGGCGACACGGAGGCGCCCGGCTACGAGCAGGTGGCCAAACTGCGCTACCTGCGCCGGGTGCTGGACGAGTCGCTGCGGCTGTGGCCGACCGCGCCGGCCTTCGCGCGGGAGGCCCGCCGGGACACGGTGCTGGGTGGTGAGTATCCGATGCGGCGCGGTGCCTGGGCGCTGGTGCTCGCGGGGATGCTGCACCGCGACCCGGAGGTCTGGGGACCGGACGCCGAGCGGTTCGACCCGGACCGCTTCGACGCCAAGGCCGTACGGTCGCGTGCCCCGCACACCTTCAAGCCGTTCGGAACGGGGGCGCGGGCGTGCATCGGGCGGCAGTTCGCGCTGCACGAGGCGACGCTGGTCCTGGGTCTGCTGCTGCGCCGCTACGAGCTGCGGCCCGACCCGGACTACCGGCTCCGGGTGACCGAGCGGCTGACGCTGATGCCGGAAGGGCTGCGGCTGCGGCTGGACCGGCGGACCGCGGCCGGCCGGCCCGGGGGCGCTCCTGACCGGGCCGCCGTCGCCGAGGACGCCGCCTCAGCGCCCCGCTGTCCAGTGCGGGGGATGGGTGACTGACCCGGGCAGCCTCGTACCGGCGCTGCCCCGGGCCGCGGTGAGCTGCGGCTGGGTGAGGAAGAAGGCGCCGGTCAGGTCCGCGTCCGTGAGGTCGGCGTCGCGCAGGTCGGCGCCGATCAGGTCCGCGCCCCGCAGATCCGCGCCGGTGAGGTCGGCGGCGATGAGGTAGGCCCCGCGCAGATCGGCCCCGCTGAGATCGGCGCCCTTGAGGCGGGCGCCCATGAGGTCGGCGTTGCGGCGGTTCTTCTTCTTGCCGCGTGTACCGGCCCGCACGAGTTCGCTGGTGCGCAGCAGCAGGGCGTTGACCCGCCGCCGCTGCTCGGCGACGTCGAGGGCGGCCAGCTCGTCGGGAGAGCCGTCGGTGAGGCGCTCGGTGTCGGTCAGGGCGCGGCGCAGGTCGGCGTGGACCGGGCGGGCCGCGGGCAGGGTCAGCGCCTCGGTCAGGTACCAGAGCAGTTCGTGCAGCTGGCGGACGACCGGGAACACGTCGAAGACGCGGCGGGTTCGCTCCGGCGGGCCGGTGCGCCAGTCCTGGCCGCCGAAGGTGACCTGTGAGACCTTCTGTCCGGCGCCGAAGCAGTCGTAGACCGTGCAGCCGGTGAAGCCGCTCTGCCGCAGCCGCGCGTGGATACCGCAGCGGTGGTCGCCCTGAAGGTTCGGGCAGGGCTTTCCGGCGTCCTTGTCGATGGCGAAGTCCGCCGAGCGAGAGAAGGGCAGGGCCACGCAGCACAGGCCGAAGCAGCGCTCGCAGTCGCCGCGCAGTTCCGCCTGGTCAGTCGTGTTTTCTCGCATGACGTCGAGGATACGGGCCGCCGTCGCACCACCGCGCCGACGGCCCCGGTCCCGGTGGGCGGCGCCGGTCAGGCCTCCAGGGCGGACAGGTCCAGTCGGGCCAGCCGCTCGGGGTCGGACAGGATGTAGAGGCCGGTGATGAGCCCGTCGACGACGGTGACGTAGGTGACCGACCGCGGACGCCCCTCGGACAGGGCGACGGTGCCGACCGCGCCGTTGACCAGGACGAGACGTGCGAGACCGGCGAGACGGCGGAAGTGGAACGCCCCGGTGGCGACCGTCCGCGCCCCCCGCACCACCTTCGACGCCGCGATTCCCGAGGCGAGCGCGCCGGCGTCGGCCCGCAGCACCACGTCCGGGTGGAGGACGGACACCAGGGCCTCGAAGTCGCCGGCGCGGCTGGCGGCCAGGAACGCCTCGACGGCCTGACGCTGCCGGCCGAGATCGGGATCGGCCGCGGGCGTGGCCTCCCGGGCCCGGCGCCGGGCCCTGCTGGCCAGCTGCCGGGTGGCGGCCGGGCTGCGCTCCACGATCGTCGCGATGTCGTCGAAGGGCACGGAGAACATGTCGTGCAGCACGAACGCCAGCCGCTCGGCGGGCTCCAGGGTCTCCAGTACGACCAGCAGGGCCAGGCCCACCGAGTCGGTGTGCAGGGCCTCCTGCTCGGGATCGCCCTGCGGCAGTGCCCTCAGCACGGGGTCCGGGACGAAGGTGTCGAAGCCCTCGGTCATCGGCTCCTCGCGGCGCGCGGTGCGTGAGCGCAGCAGGTCCAGGCAGACGCGGCCGGTCACCGTGGTCAGCCAGGCGCCGAGGTTGTCGATGCCGTCCGCGCCGGTGCGGTCGAGGCGCAGCCACGCCTCCTGCACGGCGTCCTCCGCCTCGGTGAGTGAACCGAGCATGCGGTAGGCCACGGCCTTCAGCTGCCCCCGGTGCTCCTCGAACCGCTCCGCCAGACGCTGCTGCCCCGGCACGGACTGCGGCCCCCGCGCGTTCTGTTCCTCCCGCACGCTCTGTTCCCCCCGCACGTGGTGCTCCCCCCGCTCCCCCGCCATGCCGCTACCGTCCGAAGACTTCGAAGGTCACCGCCGGCTTTCCGCCGAACCGCTCACCCGCCGCCTCGGCGAACCCGACGAGGAATCCGCGCACGTACGTCTCCGGGTCCTCGTCGGTCAGCACCTCGATGTACGTGCGGTGTTCGAGCAGGGAGCGCACCGCGCGCTCCAGCCCCGGCGTGGCGTCCACGGCGTGCGTGGGCGAGGAGGAGCCCGCGACGGCGACCCAGCGCACGCCGTTCCAGGGTTCGAGGCCCTGCTCGGTCAGCTCCGGGAAGATCCACCGGTTGCCGGCGTCGCCCGCCGCGTCGAGCGTGGCACGGCCGACGGCGACATGGTCCGGGGTGTTCCAGGCGACGCCGCCCCAGGTGTCCCGGTGGTTCATGGTGATGACCAGCTCGGGGCGGTACCTGCGGATCGCGGCGGCGATGTCGCGGCGCAGGGCGGTGCCGTACTCGACGACACCGTCCTGGTGGTCGAGGAACTCCACCTCGCTCACCCCGACGACGGCCGCGCTCGCCCGCTGCTCCCGCTCGCGCAGGGGGCCGCACTCGGCGGGCGCCAGCGTGTCGATGCCCGCCTCGCCCCGGGTCGCGAGGACGTAGGCGACCTCGCGGCCCTCGTCGGTCCAGGCCGCGATCGCCGCCGAGCAGCCGTACTCCAGGTCGTCCGGGTGGGCGACGACGGCCAGGGCGCGCCGCCAGTCGCCGGGCATGGGCTCCAGTTGCGTGATCGTCGGCTCCGTCATGCCCGCACATTAACCCGTGCCGCTGACATCCCACCCGGAATTCGAACGCGTCGCCGTTCAGGCCTCGTCGCGGGCGAGTGCGAGCAGCCGGTCCAGGACGCGGGGGCCGCCGGCCCGTACGCCGTCGTGCTCGAACTCGTCGGTGACCCAGGTGCGCAGGCCGCGGATCGCGCGTGCCGTGGTCAGCGCGTGGCCGGTGTCGACGTACATGTCGTCGTGGTAGACGGCGGCGGCGGCCGGCACCTCGTTGGCGGCGAGGCGGGCCGGGTCGTACAGGGGCGTCCAGTCGGTGCGGGCGGCGAGCAGTTCGGCGGTCTCGCGCAGCGGGCGCAGCGCCGGGTCGCAGTCGAACATCCAGGGGTGGACGGACTCGCCGGTGAACAGCAGCGGTTCGTCGCCGGCGAGGGCCTTGGCGGCGTCGAAGCGCGGGAACTCGGCGCGGACCCGCTCGGCCGACCAGTCGGTGGGGCGCGCGTCCTGGCCGTAGATCGCCTCGTGGACCAGGGCGTAGAGCGGGTGGCCGGCGTACGACAGCAGGCCCTGGACCTGCTCCTGGAAGGCGTCGGACAGTTCGTGTCCGCGCGGGGTGCGGACGAAGGCGTCCTCCAGGAGGAAGTGCAGGCGGTGGCTGCCCTCGCCGCCGCCGAGGAGGATGCCGAGGGACTGGAATGCCTCCACGGTGAGCCGGTAGCCGTTCGGCAGGACCACGTCGTGGGTGAGCAGGTGGTCGGCGATGCGGCGGGCGCGTTCGACGTCCTGCGGGTAGCGGGCGTAGTGCGCGGCGACCTTGCGTTCGATGCGCGGGTAGGCGGCCCGGTAGACGTCGTCGGCGTGGGCGTCCAGGGAGGGCAGGCCGCCGGTGATCAGGGCGGTGCTCAGCCCCTCGGGGGCCAGCGACAGGTAGGCGACGGTGCAGAAGCCGCCGAAGCTCTGGCCGAGGACGGCCCAGGGGGCGCCACCGGTGATCTGGGGGCGGATGGCCTCGCAGTCGCGGACGATGGCGTCGGCGCGGAAGTGGGTGAGGTAGTCGGCCTGCTCGGCGGGGCCGCCGCGCAGCGGGAGCGTCTGGCGGCCCGCGGGCGTGGAGGCGCCGGTGCCGCGCTGGTCCAGGAGCAGCACCCGGTAGTCCTTCAGGGCGCGGCCGAGCCAGGCGGGGCGGCCGATGAAACGGTTCGCCCCGAAGCCGGGGCCGCCCTGGAGATAGACCAGCCACGGCAGGTTCTGGCCCGTCCTGTCGCTCGCCACGGCCTCGCGGGCGTACAGCTCGATCGTCTCCCCGGAGGGGTTCGCGTGGTCGAGGGGCACGGTGAAACGGCGGTCGGTGAGGACGACGCCGGGCTGACGGTAGCTGACGCTCAACGGGGCTCCCGGAACGGATGGACCATACGGACGGATCTTTCGACCGTGTCCCAGTTCAGCACACGGTTGTGCGGCATCCGACCCCCGGGAGGGGAAATTCGTGCTGAACGACGGGTCAGCGGGCGGCGAGGCTGGAGCGCCGCACGACCAGCTCGGGCTGGAGCACGACCCGCCGGTGCGTGTGGGCCCGGTCCGCGCCCTGCGACTCCGTCTCCTCGAGCAGCAGCTCGGCGGCCATGGCGCCCATGGTGACGGCCGGCTGGCGCACGGAGGTGAGCGGGACGGCCGCGGCGGCGGCGAACTCGATGTCGTCGTAGCCGACGATCGCGAGGTCGTCGGGGACGCCGACCCCGGCGGCGTACACGGCCTGGAGGACGCCGAGGGCCAGCAGGTCGTTGGCGCAGAAGACGGCGGTCGGCCGGTCGGAGAGGCCGAGGAGGCGGGCGCCGGCGTCCCGGCCCGCGGCGACGTCGAGCCGCTCGGTGGGCAGTTCGCGCAGCGCGTCGGGACCGAGTCCGGCCTCGGCGAGCGCGTGCAGGGCGCCGGTGCGGCGGTCGCGCACCTGGTTGAGGCCGGGCGGGCCGCTGACGTAGGCGATGGAGCGGTGTCCGGCGTCCACGAGGTGACGTACCGCCAGGGCGCCGCCCGCGACGTCGTCGACGGAGACGGAGCACTCGGTGGTGCCCTCGGCGACACGGTCGACCAGCACGAAGGGGATGTTGTGCCGCCGGAAGCCCTCGATGTTGCGGCCGGTGGCGTCGGCCGGGGTCAGCAGTACGCCGCGGACCCGCTGTTCGGCGAAGAGCGAGAGGTACTCGGCCTCCTCCCCCGGGTTCTGGGCGCTGTTGCAGACCATCACGCCGAGCCCGGCGTCGCGCGCGGCCCGCTCGGCGCCGCGCGCGACGTCGACGAAGAAGGGGTTGCCCATGTCCAGCACGAGCAGCCCCATGATGCGGCTGCGGCCCGCGCGCAGCTGACGCGCGGACTCACTGCGGACGTAGCCGAGCCGGTCGATCTCGGCCAGTACGCGCGCGCGGGTCTCGGTCGCCACGGTGTCGGGGCGGTTGATGACGTTGGAGACCGTGCCCACGGACACTCCGGCGGCTCGGGCGACGTCCTTGATACCCACCGAATGGGCCATCGGGCAGGGACCTCCAGGGTCGGGCTGGGCAACGCACCGGGACGTGGGCGGCCGGAAGACCTTCACACATTACCCGCGCCGCCCTGCGGAGGTCCCCGTCAGGCGGGCAGCCGGAAGCGGGCGGCGTGGAGGGACGCGCCGACGGGGGTCTCCCCCGGCCCGGCTATGCCGACTACCCTGCGGTTCATCCGATGATCACGATGTTCGAGCCGGCCGATCACAAGGAGCCGCGATGCGTGTCGCCCTGTTCCTGACCTGCGTCAACGACACGTTGTATCCGGACACCGGCCGTGCCGTGGTGAAGCTGCTGACCAGACTGGGCGTCGAGGTCGACTTCCCGGTGGCCCAGACCTGCTGCGGGCAGGCGCACTACAACACCGGGTACCGGCACGAGGCGGAGCCGCTGGCCCGGCGCTTCTCAAAGGTGTTCGCGGAGTACGAGGCGATCGTGACGCCGTCGGGTTCCTGCGGGGCGATGGTGCGGGAGCTGTATCCGCGGATGGGTGAACGGGCGCGGGCGGAGGGGCGCGGGGACACGCTCGCGGCCACTCTGGCGCCGGTGGTGCCGAAGACGTACGAGCTGACGGAGTTCCTGGTGGACGTGCTGGGGGTCACGGACGTGGGGGCGTACTACCCGCACACGGTGACGTACCACCCGACCTGCCACGGGCTGCGGAGTCTGGGCCTCGGCGACCGGCCCCGGCGGCTGCTGGAGGCGGTGAAGGGGCTGGAGCTGGTCGAGCTGCCCGGCGCCGAGGAGTGCTGCGGCTTCGGCGGCACCTTCGCCGTGAAGAACTCCGACGTGTCGGCCGCGATGGGCGCGGACAAGGTGCGCAACGCCGAGTCCACCGGCGCCGAGGTGCTGTGCGCGGCCGACAACTCCTGCCTGATGCACATCGGCGGGACCATGACGCGGCTGCGGACGGGCATGCGGCCGGTGCACATCGCGGAGATCCTGGCGGGCACGGAGGAGGCGGTGACCGTATGAGCGGGACCTATCTGGGGATGCCGGCCTTTCCCGAGGCCGCCCGTGCGGCCGTAAACGATCCGACGCTGCGCGGGAATCTGCGGCACGCGACGCACACCATCCGGGACAAGCGGGCCCGTGCGGTCGCGGAGCTGGACGACTGGGCGGCGCTGCGCGAGGCCGGGAAGCGGATCAAGGATCACACGCTGCGGCATCTGGACCGGTATCTGGTGCGGGTGGAGGAGGCGGTGACGGCGGCCGGGGGGACGGTGCACTGGGCCGCGGACGCCGAGGAGGCCAACCGGATCGTCGCGGACCTGGTGAAGGCGACCGGGGAGTCGGAGGTCGTCAAGGTCAAGTCGATGGCGACGCAGGAGATCGGTCTCAACGAGGCGCTGGAGGCGGAGGGCATCCGCGCCTACGAGACCGATCTCGCCGAGCTGATCGTGCAGTTGGGCAAGGACCGGCCCTCGCACATCCTGGTGCCGGCGATCCACCGCAACCGCGGCGAGATCCGGGACATCTTCCGCTCCGAGATGGGCGAGTGGGGCCGCCCGGCACCCGAGGGCCTGACCGACACGCCCGCCGAACTCGCCGAGGCCGCCCGCCTCCACCTGCGGGAGAAGTTCCTGCGCGCCAAGGTCGGCATCTCCGGCGCCAACTTCATGGTCGCCGAGACCGGCACACTCGTGGTCGTGGAGTCCGAGGGCAACGGCCGGATGTGCCTGACCCTGCCCGAGACCCTGATCTCGGTCGTCGGCATCGAGAAGATCGTGCCGACCTGGCAGGACCTGGAGGTCTTCCTGCAGACCCTCCCCCGCTCCTCGACGGCCGAGCGCATGAACCCGTACACGTCCATGTGGACCGGCACCACCGACGAGGACGGCCCCCGCACCTTCCACCTGGTCCTGCTGGACAACGGCCGCACCGACACCCTCGCCGACGAGGTCGGCCGCCAGGCACTGCGCTGCATCCGCTGCTCGGCGTGCCTGAACGTCTGCCCGGTCTACGAGCGGGCCGGCGGCCACGCCTACGGCTCGGTGTACCCGGGCCCGATCGGCGCGATCCTCAGCCCGCAACTGCGGGGCACGGGCAGCGAGATCGACGCCTCCCTGCCGTACGCGTCCTCGCTCTGCGGTGCCTGCTACGAGGTGTGCCCGGTCGCCATCGACATCCCCGAGGTGCTGGTGCACCTGCGGGAGCGGGTGGTGCAGGGCGGGCCCGCCGTCCGGCAGGGCAACAAGGTCGTCCTGAAACCGGCCAAGGGGCACGCGGCCGAGCGGGCGGCGATGCGGGCGGCGCAGTGGGCGTTCACGCACCCGGGCGCGCTGCGCGCCGGGCAGCGGCTGACGTCGCGGACCCGGCGGCTCCATCCCCGTACGCTCCCCGGACCGGGCCGGGCGTGGAGCGGCAGCCGGGATCTTCCCGAGGTTCCCGCGGAGCCGTTCCGCGACTGGTGGCAGCGCACGCGCGGTGGGAAGGACGGGGCGAAGTGAGCAGCAGGGAACGGATTCTGGGCCGGGTACGGCGCGCTCTCGCGGACGTGCCGGCCGACGAGACTCCGGTGTTGCGGGACTATCTGCGCGAGCACGGGCGGCGCGGCGCCGCCGAGACGGTGGAGCTGCTCGCCGAGAACCTGGCGGACTACCGGGCGATCGTGCACCGGTGCACGGACGCGCGGTTGCCCGAGCTGCTGATGCGGCTCCTGGCGGCACACGGCTCGCGGAGCATGGTGGTTCCGCCGGAGCTGCCCCCGCACTGGCTCACGACGGTCGACGCGACCCGCGTCCACGACCGCGCGGCGAACACCCCGCGGGACCTCGACCGGGTCGACAGCGTGGTCACGGGCTGCGCGGTCGCCGTCGCCGAGACCGGCACCATCGTCCTGGACGGCTCCCCCGACCAGGGCCGCCGCCGCATCACCCTCGTCCCCGACCACCACGTCTGCGTCGTACGGGTGCCGGACCAGGTGGTGTCATCGGTGCCCCAGGCCCTCGAACGCCTCGACCCCGCCCGTCCGTTGACCTGGATCTCCGGTCCGTCGGCGACCAGTGACATCGAGCTGGACCGGGTCGAGGGGGTGCACGGTCCGCGCACGCTGGAGGTGGTGCTGGTGGAGGGGTGAGCGGGCAGGCGGTGACCGATCCGGACGGATGCCGGGCCACGGTGTCGCTGAGTACACCCTTCGACAGGGGCTCTGCGCCCAGTGTGCCCCGGCGTCCCGCTCCGTAGCGTCCTCGGTGAGGCACCGCACAGGGCGTGCCGCACGGAGGGTGATGACGATGTTTCGCACCGGCGCACGAGGCGACCACGACCCGGGCCCCGCCCCGGAGGCGCTCCGTCTGGTCAAGGTGACCCGGACCTACGGCACCGCGGAGAACGCGGTGACCGCGCTGGACGGGGTGACGCTGAGCCTGGGGCGCGGCACGTTCACCGCGGTGATGGGACCGTCGGGCTCGGGCAAGTCCACGCTGTTGCAGTGCGCGGCGGGTCTGGACCGGCCGGACAGCGGCATCGTGTGCGTGGACGGCACCGAGCTGACGGGCGGCGGCGAGGCGGAGCTGACGAAGTTCCGGCGCGGCCGGGTGGGGTTCGTGTTCCAGCAGTACAACCTGCTGGAGACGCTGACGGTCGCGCAGAACACGGTGCTGCCGCTGAAGCTGGCAGGGCGCCGGGTCGATCGGAAGCGGGCCCGGGAGATCCTGACCACCGTCGGCCTCGGGGACCGGCTCGGGCACCGTCCCGACCAGCTCTCCGGCGGTCAGCGGCAGCGGGTGGCGATCGCCCGTGCCCTGGTCACCGAGCCCCGGGTGATCTTCGCGGACGAGCCGACGGGCGCGCTGGACACACGCAGCGCACGGCAGGTGATGCTGCTGTTGCAGGGGGCGGTGCGGGTGCACGGCCGGACCGTGGTGATGGTGACGCACGACCCGGTGGCCGCCTCGTACGCCGACTCGGTCGTCTTCCTCGCCGACGGCCGGCTCGCGGGGCGGATGGACGCTCCGACGCCGGACGCGGTCGCGGAGCGGCTGGCGCACCTCGGCGACGACGTGCCGGCGGGGGTGTGAGCGATGTTCGTACTGGCCCTGCGGTCGATCCGGCAACGCCCCGGACGGTTTCTCGCGACGCTGCTGTCCGCCTTCCTGGGCGCGGCGATCATCATGGTGTTCAACTCGATGCACGACACGGCGGGACAGGACGGCGTGGATCCGGTCAGCTCGGAGACGCTGGGCACGGCGGCGGGCGTCGTGGGCGGCTACGGGACCCTGCTGGTGTTCTTCGCCGTGGCCTCGACGCTGACGGTCAACGTGCGTCAGCGGGCCGCCGAGCTGGAGCTGTTGCGCTGCTCGGGGGCGACGCCCGCCCAGATCAAGCGGATGGTCGTGGGTGAGGCGGTGGCCGTGGCGCTGGTGGGCGCGGCGCTGGCGATCGGTCCGGCGATGCTCGGTGGACGGGCGCTGCTGGAGATGTTCCAGGACGGCGGCCAGGTGGCGCGGTCCGTCGGGTACTCCTTCGGTCCGATCGCGCTGATGAGCGGCGTGCACATCACGCTGCTCGCGTCGGCGGGCGCCGCGTTCCTGGCGGTGCGGCGGGTGACGCGGGGCAGCAGGGAGCGGGCGGGGGCCCGGCGGTTCCTGACGTATGCCGCGCTGGTCACCGGTGCCGCGGGGGCCTGCTCCACCTTCCTGTTGTCCGCGACGGACGAGGGGCTGATGGCGCCGCCGGCCTACGGGGCGATCCTGCTGTCGGTCGGCTTCGCGCTGCTGTCGCCGCGGCTGCTGCGGGGCGTGCTGGACCGGCTGCCGCTGAGCGGGGCGAGCGGCTGGCTGGCCGTGCGCAATCTGCGGGAGCGGGCCGGGCACCTCGCCGGGATCCTGATGTCGCTGATCCTGTTCACGGCGGTGTCGACCGCGACGGTCACCATGCAGGCGGTGGAGAGCGACGCCGTGCGGGCCTCCGGTCTGGTCAAGTCGGTCGACGCCAAGAACCTGGAGACGCTCAATCTCACGGTGGTCGGCATCATCGCGGTGTTCGTCTGCGTGATGCTGGTCAACTCGCTGTACGCGGCGACGACGTACCGCTCCCGTGAGTTCGGGCAGCAGCGGCTGGCGGGGGCGACTCCGGGGCAGGTGCTGGGTGTGGTCGGCGCCGAGAGCGGGATCCTGACGGTCACCGGGGTGTTCTTCGGGACGGTGGCCGCGCTGGCCGGGGTGGTGCCGTTCACGGTCGTGCGTACCGACGGGGTGCTACCGGACCAGTTCCTCGGGGTCTGGCTCGCGATGGCGTCGGTGTCGGCGGCGGTGACGCTGGGGACGAGTCTGGTGACGGCCCGGCGGGTGCTGCGTACGCCGGCGGTCGGGGCGGTGGCGCAGGCCGCGTGAGCCGGGAGCGGGAGGGGGTGGCCGTCGCGACGGCCACCCCCTCCTCTCGTTGTTCGCGGTTCCTCGTGTGACGTGCCGGTCTCCGCCTAGTCGGCCTTGGCGTACTCCTTGGCCATGCCTCCGGCGAAGTCGTACACGACGCACTGTCCGTCGCCCACGACCCAGGCGTCGTGGCCGGGCGAGCAGACGAAGACGTCGCCGGGGCCCACCTCGCTCTCGGCGCCGTCGTCCATGCGGACGCACATGCGTCCCTCGGCCACGTAGCAGTTGTGGTGGATCATGCAGCTGTCGGTGCCCGCGATGGGGGCGACGGACTCCGACCAGCGCCAGCCCGGCTCGAAGGTGGCGACGGCGAAGTCGAGTCCTTCCATGTGCACGGCCTCGATGTGCCCGCGGGGGAAATCGCGCCGCTCGTCCGGCTTGTCGATCGTCTTTGCCTCGAACATGACGCTCCTCCTTTCCCTGGCCCCACCACTCCATCGTCCGCCTGTCAACTCGGGGCCGCCATCCGGGGGACGCGCACGGTCAGCGCGGTGTGCCGCACAGCCGGGCGAAGCGCTCGGCGTCCACGTTGCCGCCGGAGAGGATCACGCCCACGCGGCCGGTCAGCGGGCCGGCGCGGCCGGTGAGGAGGGCGGCCAGCGGGGTGGCGCCGCTCGGTTCGAGCACGGTCTTCAGCCGTTCGAAGGCGAAGCGCATCGCGTCCCGGATCTCGTCGTCGCCGACCAGCACGATCCCGTCGAGCAGTCGCCGGTTGAGGGAGAAGGTCAGCTCGCCGGGGGTGTGCAGGGCCTGGCCGTCGGCGATGGTGCGCGGGACCGGGACGGTGACGCGCCGCCCCGCCTCCAGGGACCGCTTGGTGTCGTCACCGGCCTCCGGTTCGACGCCGATGACCCGGGTGCCGGCGTGCAGGCCCTTGACGGCGGTGGCGCTCCCGGCGATCAGTCCGCCGCCGCCGACCGGTGCGATCAGGGTGTCCAGTGGTCCCGTCTCCTCGACGAGTTCGAGGGCGGCGGTGCCTTGTCCGGCGATGACGTGCGGGTGCTCGTAGGGCGGGATCAGGCTCAGCCCGCGTTCGGCGGCCAGGGCCTCGGCGACGGCGACACGGTCGCCGGTGTAGCGGTCGTAGGTGACGATCTCCGCGCCGTAGCCGGCGGTGGCCGCCCGCTTGGAGGGCGGCGCGTCCTCGGGCATGACGATCACGGCGGTGGTGCCCAGCTCGCGCGCGGCGAGGGCGACCGCCTGGGCGTGGTTCCCGGAGGAGTAGGCGGCGATGCCGCGGGAGAGCTGCTCCGGCGTGAGGCGGGAGGCCGCGTTGTAGGCGCCGCGGAACTTGAAGGCGCCCACCCGCTGCTGGTTCTCGCACTTGAGGAGGATCTCGGCGCCCGCCAGGGCGTCCAGGGTGCGCGAGCGCAGCACCGGGGTGCGGTGCGCGACACCCCGGAGGCGGGCGGCGGCGGAGCGGACGTCGTCGAGGGTGACCGGCGGGGTGGTGGTCGTCACGCGTGTCCTCCAGCGGGGTCGGCGGCCGGGCCGGCCGCGGCGCGGGCCTGGGAGAGGTAGTTGTAGGCGGAGGCCCGGGAGATGCCGAGCCGGGCGGCGACCTGCTCGACCGAGCGGCGTACGGCGAACACGCCGCGCCCGTCCAGGTCGCGGAACAGCTCCAGTCGCTGTGCGCGCTCCAGCGCCGCCCAGCTCCTGTCCCGGCGCAGCGGGTGGGCGTCCACGATCGCGTCGACCACCGCGTCGATGTCGTCGGCGAAGGTGGTCGCCGGTGGGTCGGCGGGGGCGGCCGCGGTGCCGGCCAGGGCGCCGAGCAGGGACTGGGCCCGGTCCACGGCGGTGACGTCCAGGTTGACGCACAGGGCGCCGAACACGGCCCCGGTGGAGTCGCGCAGCACCATGGTGGAGGACTTCAGCAGGATGCCGTCGGCCGTCCGCGTGACGTAGTTCAGCTCGTCCCGGGCCTCGTCGCCGCGGGCCAGCACGCGCATGCCGATCTCGCTCATCGCCCCGCCCACCGTCCGCCCGGTCACCGAGCCGGCGACGGCCACGACCGACCGCTCGGGGCGTCGGTAGTCGTGCAGGACCACCTCGCAGACCGGGCCGAACGTCGCCGCGACGCCGTCCACGACGGGGCGCAGGGCGGCGAGGACGGCGTCCCGTTCGGCGTCCAGGGCCGATTCGCTCATCAGAGGCCTCCGTACTCGTTTTCCGGAGGTTTAAGACTACACGTCCAACGGCTGGACTGACAGTCCAAATCCGACCACGAGGCGCGGTCGGTGTGCGTCGGAGCCGGCGCCCGGCCGGCGACTGCCGGACATTCCGGCGGATCGACACGGCCCTCCTCGGTGGCCTCGCCCTCGGACTCGCCGTCATCGCGGTCCTGTCGCCGCGCCGCCGGGTCTGACACCCTCTGCGGCACCGTCCGTCCCCGCGCTCACACGGAGGATCGATCCCATGCCCAAGGACGCCAGGTCCCCGAAGAAGCTGCGCAGCAACCGGGCCGCGCTCAGGCACAAGGTCGCGTACGCGCTGCGCCATCCCGAGCGCGTCGGCCCCTACGTCCGCCGGGCCGGCCGGGACGCGTGGCTGCGGATCAAGCACCCGGACCACGTCGGCTACTACCGGGCCGTGATGGCCTCCGACGCCCGCCGCAACCCGGAGGCCGCGGTCGGCAGCCAGACCCACGACCGGTGGCTGGCGCTCGGGCAGATGCAGTTCGAGTACCTGATCGAGCACGGGCTGCGCCCCGAGCACCACATGCTCGACATCGGCTGCGGCAACCTGCGCGGCGGTCGGCACTTCATCGACCACTTGGACGCGGGGCACTACTACGGCATCGACATCTCGCCGGACATCCTGATCGCCGCCAAGAAGACGCTGACCGAGCACGGGCTCCAGGCCAAGCTGCCCCACCTGACCATCACCGGGGACCTCACCCTGGACTTCCTGCCGGACGACCACTTCGACGTCGTGCACGCGCACAGCGTCTTCTCGCACTCGCCGCTGAACGTGATCGAGGAGTGCCTCTCCCACGTCGGCCGCGTCCTGACCGACACCGGGTTCTTCGACTTCACCTTCGACCGCACCGAGGGCACCGAACACCAGGTGCTCCGCGAGGACTTCTACTACCGCACCGACACCCTGCTCACGCTGGCCCGCGGGTACGGTCTGCACGCGCGGTTCATGGCGGACTGGGAGAAGCGGCCGCACGGCCAGTCCAAGATCCGCGTCAGCCGCTCGCCGCTGCCGTCGTAGGCGCCGAACAGCGATGTCCCTGGGGCCGGACCGTCCGTCCGGTCCCTACGGGCGTGGGTCAGGGCCGCGGGTTGGTGCGCCGCCAGCCGGGCCGGGCGTCCGCGCCCCGGCGGCCGGCCGCGGCGGCGCAGCGGGGGCAGACCCGGCGGACCGCGTCGGCCGCGCCGCCGGACTCCGGCAGCACGTCGGTCCAGGTGACCGCCGGGAACCCGGACAGCCGCGAACGGTTGAGGGACAGACCGCACACGGTCTGGTTCATGCCCTGCTCCCACGCGTGCACCTCGCCGGACGGCAGCCAGCGGCCGTCCTCCGGGTCCCACCAGCGGCCGGAGGCCGCCACCTCGTAGCGCCGTGTCCTCGCCATCGGCTCGGCCCGCCGCCTTTCTCACCGTGTATCCGCTTACCGTCCGTTCCGGGTGCCCCGGACGGTCGACACCCACACGCGCGTACCCCCTCCTGTGTGATCACTCCGCAAGTCCTGCCGATTTCGGGTGTTTTGTCTGCTTAGCATGCGGGGTCCGCGCATCGCGGGTCGGCGCCACCGCGCGACGAGGCCCGGGCGCGGACGGCGCGCACCGGCTCGCCCCGACGCGAGTACCCCGTGCCGGCGTGCGTGGGGCGACCGCCCGGGGCCCCACCCGGTTCCCCGTGCCGCTCGCCCATGGACCGCCCGCCCCGTACGAGAGGACACCAGATGGCGCCCACGGGCCGTCACAGCCGACTGGCCGAGCACGCCTTCTCCCCGCACGACGCCGTGATGGGCGCCGCCGCCCGGCACCTGGGCCGCCGGCGCTTCCTCACCGTCACCGCGGCGGCCGCCGCGCTCGCCTTCTCCACCAACCTGCCGGCCCGCGGCGCGGCCGCCGCCCCGCTGCGCAGCGCCCGGATCAGCAGCGACCCGTTCACCCTCGGCGTCGCCTCCGGCGACCCCCAGCCGGACTCGGTGCTGCTGTGGACCCGGCTGGCGCCGGAGCCGTTCCTGGAGGACGGCGGGATGGGCACGGAGCGGGTCACGGTCGAGTGGGAGGTGGCGCTCGACGAGTACTTCGCCGCCGTCCTGTTCCGGGGCACCGCCGACGCCCACGCCGAGTACAACCACAGCGTGCACGTCGACGTGAAGGGCCTGACGCCGGGCACGGTGTACTACTACCGCTTCCGGACCGGCGTCTGGCTCAGCCCGGCCGGCCGCACCCGCACCGCGCCGCCGGCGGGCAGCGCCACGTCGGGGCTGAAACTGGCGGCCGTCGCCTGCCAGGCCTACCAGGACGGCTACTACACGGTGCTCCGGCACCTCGCCCAGGACGACGTCGACGTGGTCTTCCACCTCGGCGACTACCTGTACGAGTACGCGGTGAACTCGGAGGGCGGGGAGCGCCGCTACACCGACCGCGTGCTGCCCGACGTGTTCAACCGCGAGACGATGACCCTCGCCGACTACCGGCTGCGCTACTCGCTCTACAAGAACGACGAGGACCTCAAGGCGGCCCACGCCGCGCACCCCTTCGTGGTCACCTGGGACGACCACGAGACCGAGAACAATTACGCCGACAGCATCCCGGAGAACGGCATCCCGCCCGAGGAGTTCCTGCTGCGGCGGGCAGCCGCCTACCGGGCGTACTGGGAGAACCAGCCGTTGCGCGCCGCACAGCTGCCCCAGGGCCCGGACGCGCAGCTGTACCGTCGGCTGCACTGGGGCACGCTCGCCCAGTTCGACATCCTCGACACCCGGCAGTACCGCTCCGACCAGGCCTACGACGACCGGCCTCACGCCCCCGGGCCCGAGTCGGACGACCCGGCGCGCACCATCACCGGCGCCGCGCAGGAGCAGTGGCTGCTCGGCGGCTGGCAGAGCTCGACCGCGCTGTGGAACGTGATGCCCCAGCAGGTCTGCTTCTCGCAGCGCAAGTTCGACGTGACCGCCGACGCGGCGCTCTCGATGGACGCCTGGGACGGCTACCGCGCCTCGCGCGCCCGGGTCGTCGCCGGAGCGAAGGCCGCCGGGGTGGAGAACTGGCTGATCCTCACCGGCGACGTGCACGTGGGCTACGCCCTCGACGTCAAGGAGAACTTCGACGACCCGGCGTCCGCCACCGTCGGCACGGAGGTCACCTGCACGTCGGTGGCCAGCGGCCGGGACGGCGTGGAGCGGCCCGCCAACTGGGACCTGTACATGCAGGCCAACCCGCACATGAAGTACTACGACGGCAGGCGCGGCTACGTCCGGGTCGAACTCGACCGCCAGGCCGCCCGCCTCGACTTCAGGACGGTCTCCGCCATCAGCACGCCCGGCGCTCCCATCAGCACGGCCGCGTCCTTCGTCACCGAGGCGGGCGCCCCGGGGCTGAACCCCGCCTAACCCGGCCCGGCGTGCGCGGCCGCGTACTGCACTTGCCGCCCACCGCGTCCCCCATAGCGCGAAAGACGCCGGGACCCGACATTCCCGCGGATCTTTCCGGCAAGGACTGTGACTTCGCCGCAGTCGCACCGTAACCCACGGTCACTCACCGATCCCCGCTGTCTCGCACAGCCCTCGAAGGAGGCACATCGCATGGTCGGCAGACATGCCGCGCGCAGCCGCCGCGCAGCCCTGACCGCGCTCGGCGCCCTGGTCCTGACCACCCTCCCCTCGGCCGCCTCGGCCGCGCCCCCGCCCGCTCCGGGGGCGCAGCCCGGCGTCGCCCGGACGCTGGGCGCCGGCAAGGCCCCGGCACAGATGATGCGCGCGATGCAGCGCGACCTGAACCTGACGCCGGAGCAGGCGGCGGCGCGGCTGGTCAACGAGGCGGAGGCCGGCACCCGGGCGGGCATGCTGCGCAACACGCTGGGCGACCGCTTCGCCGGGGCCTGGGTGAGCGGCGCGACCTCGGCCGAGCTGACCGTCGCCACGACCGACGCCGCGGACACCGCCGCCATCGAGGCTCAGGGCGCGAAGGCGGCGGTCGTCGAGCGGGGGCTGGCCGAGCTCCGCGCGGTCAAGGAGAAGCTGGACGCCGCCGCCGTGCGCACCCAGACCCCCGAGACGCCCGTCTGGTACGTCGACGTGAAGGCCAACCGGGTCATGGTCCAGGCCACCGCCGAGCCGGCCGCGGCGGCCTTCGTCGAGGCAGCCGGGGTGGCGGGCCAGGACGTGGGCGTCCGGGTCTCGCCGGACCGGCCGCGGGTGCTGGAGGACCTCGTCGGCGGCGACGCCTACTACATCGACGGTCAGGCCCGCTGCTCGATCGGGTTCTCCGTCACCAAGGACGACCAGCAGGGATTCGCCACGGCCGGTCACTGCGGCGCCCCGGGCGCCACCACCACCGGGTTCAACGAGGCCGCCCAGGGCACCTTCCAGGCCTCGACCTTCCCCGGCAAGGACATGGCCTGGGTGGGCGTCAACGCCGACTGGACCGCCACACCGGACGTGAAGGCGCAGGACGGCGAGAAGGTGCAGGTCGCCGGCTCGGTGGAGGCGCTCGTGGGCGCGGCCGTGTGCCGCTCCGGCTCCACCACCGGATGGCACTGCGGCACGGTCCAGCAGCACGACACGAGCGTCAGCTACCCGCAGGGCACCGTCGACGGGCTGACCGGGACGACGGTGTGCGCCGAACCCGGCGACTCCGGCGGCCCCTTCGTCGCGGGCGCCCAGGCGCAGGGCACCACGTCCGGCGGCTCGGGTGACTGCACGAACGGCGGGACCACGTTCTACCAGCCGGTCAACCCGCTGCTCAGCGACTTCGGCCTCACCCTGAAGACCACCTCGGCCTCGGCCGGAACCCCCGCGCCGCAGGACAACGCGGCGGCGGACGCGTGGGCGGCGGGCCGGGTCTACGAGGCGGGGGCCACGGTGTCCCACGCGGGCCTGCGGTACCGGTGCCTGCAGAACCACCAGGCGCAGGGTGTCTGGTCGCCGGAGAGCACGCCGGCCCTGTGGCAGCGTGTCTGACGGACGGTGAGCCGCCGTACGGCGGCGGGGCGCGGGGCCGCTGCCGACGGCGGCCCCGCGCCTTCGTCATTCCTCGGCGAGGAACGCGTAGGCGGTGGCGATGAACGGGTCGCGGGCGCGGAACCGCCGGGTGCACACCGCGGCCAGGGCCGTGCCGGTGTCGGGCCGGAAGCCCAGGAACGCCTGCTGGCCGAGGGTGGCGCCGCTGTGGAAGTACATCGGCCCGCCGTCGGTGGGGTGCCGGAACCACGCCACCGTGTGCACGTGCCGGTGCCCCAGCCCGCGCCTGAGCACCGGCACCCGTACCGCGCGCAGCGCGCCGGCGGCCGGTGAGCCGGCCGGGTCGACGTGGTCCTCCAGGAAGGTGAGCAGGTCGTGCGGGGTGGACCGGACGGCCCCGGCCGCCTGGAAGCCGCCCGCGTCGAAGGCCGGGACGGGGGTGCGGCCGTCCTTGCGGTGACCCGTGGCGTCGGTCTTGGGGTCCTCCGCGCGCAGGGCCGTACCGCTCAGGCCGAGCGGGCGCAGGACGTAGGCGGTGAGCAGGTCCTCCCAGGCCGTGCCGGTGGCCGCGGCGACGGCGTGTCCGAGCACGGAGACGCCGTAGTTCGAGTAGTGCCAGCGGGTTCCGGGGCGGTGTTTGGGGCGGTGCCGCAGGAAGGTGCCGGTCAGCCGCTCGGCCGGGTAGCGGGCGTAGGGGTTGGTGCGCCAGGCGGGCAGGGCGCGGGGGACGAAGTCGGCCGGCAGGGCGGGCAGGCCCGACGTGTGGGTGATGAGGTGGGCGAGCGTCACGGGGTCGGGGCCGGCCGGGCGGGCGGGGTCCAGGCAGGCGGCGGCCGCTTCGCCGCCGGTGAGCACACCGCTCCGGATCAGCCGGGTCAGCAGCAGTCCGGTGAACGTCTTGGAGGCCGACCCGATCTCGTAGCGCAGGTCCTCGCGGGGGACGGCGGGGGGCGGGGCGGTGCCGCCGGTGTGCAGGGTGCGCCGGCCGTGCCGGGAGACGGCGAAGACGACGTCGGGTGCGTCGGAGGCGTCGACGGCGTCGGCGAGCCGTTCACGCAGGGCGCCCTCGTCGGCGGGTCCGGGGCGTGCGCGCTCCGGTGGGGTGTCCTCGTGGTCGGCGGGGTCGCCCGGCCAGGGCGTGGGGCGGTCCGTCATGAGCCGGTGTGCGCCAGCTCGGTGAGGGCGCGGGAGGTGGCCAGCAGGGAGGCGAAGGCGGCGACCAGCGTCGGGTGGTAGACGATGTCGAACACCGTCTCGGGATCACCCTCGGGCATCGTCCGTACGGCGGGCATGGCGCCGTCGGGCTGCTGCGCGGCGGCGAAGCCCTGCCAGGCGGGCTCGTCGAGGGTGGGCCGGGGCAGGCAGGCGTCGACGACGAGGAGTTCGCCGAGCAGGTCCCAGCGTTCGAGGTCCAGCCAGTCGTCGATCCAGACCGGGAGCCAGGCGGCGAGGTAGTCGGCGATGGCCGGCGGCAGGCCGTCGGGGTTCTCGCCCCAGTCGGTGAGGTGGAAGACGGTATGGGTGATGTCGTAGGCCGTGTGGCCCTCGACCGTCCAGGGTTCGGGAGTGCCGGCCAGCCAGGTGGTGGCCACCAGGCCGGCCTCGGGCGGCCGGGCCGTGAGGCCGAAGCGACGCTGGAAGGCGGACAGGCCCAGGCGCCGGGTCGGTGTCACCGGGAACCGCGTCCAGCTGTCCAGCCGGTGGTTGAGGACCGTGGCCCGCTCCACCTCGGGCTGGCTGTAGCCCAGCTCCTTGAAGGGCAGGTACACCTCGAAGGGGACCGGCGAGAACGGCTCGATGCGCTGCCCGCGCACCAGCATGCGGCCGCCGTCCAGGGTTTCGCGCCAGGTGTGGTCGAGCAGTTGGCGGGCGAGTTGCGCCTGCCGGGAGCCGGCGACGCCCTCGCGGAAGAGCACCTTGCAGATCAGGGCGAGTTCCCCGATCGGCTTGAAGCGTTCCAGGAAGCCGATCTCGGGGTCCACGTCCGGCTCCAGCCGGAAGCCGTCGCGGTGGGCCCACAGCCACTCCAGGGCACCGACTCCGACGCGGTGGATCAGGCGGGTGTCCGTCATCCCGGCACTCCTTGTCCGGCGTGGTCCACGTCCCTCGGCCGTGCCGTGGTGAGGGCCGCCGCGAACGCAGCCATCAGGGTGGAGTGGTAGCAGTCGGTGAAGGCGTAGGGGTCCGCGCCGTCGGCGGATCCGGCGGCGTCCTGGATCACGCCCTCCTCGGGGATCGCGCCGGAGGCGTGCTGTGCCGCCGCGACGCGCTGCCAGGCCTCGTCCAGGACGGCCGGGTCCGGCGGGTGCGGCACGCTCGCCGCCACCGCCAGCAACTCGCAGCTCAGGTCCCACATCCGGGCCTCTAGGCAGGTGTCGAGCCAGGGCGGCAGCCAGTGCCGCAGATAGTCCGCCAGGTCCGGTGGCACCCCCTGGGCGGTGCGTCCCCATTCGGTGAGGTGGAAGACGACATGGGTGAGCGCGTAACCGGCCGCGCGTTCGAAGGTCCAGGGTTCCGGCAGGCCGCCCAGCCAGGTGCGGCTCAGCGCCTGCGGTACCCGGCCGTGCGGGCTCAGGCCGCTGCGCCGCTCGGCCTCGATGACGCCGAGCCGCCGGGTGGGGTACTGCTCGGTGAGCCGCCAGCCGCGGGTCCGGGCCACCACTGCGGCGGACGCCTCGTAGCCGGTGTGCCGGTGGCCGGCCGAGGCGAAGGCCGCGTACACCTCCAGCGGGTAGGTGGCGAAGGGCTCCAGCGACTGCATCAACAGGAACAGCTCGCCCTGGCGGGTCTGCTGCCAGGCGAAGTCGAGCAGGTCGGACACGCGGGTGTGGACCGGGTCCGACGGCGGGGTGCGGGCGGACACGGACGCGCAGACCTGGGCCAGTTCGCCCAGTGGTTTCCAGGTGCGGTTCACCTGGCCGTCGGCGGCCAGCGCGTCGTCGCCGAGGGCGAAGCGGTCGCGGTGGGCCCACACCCACTCCAGGGCGGTCTCCTCGACCTCCCGGACGCTCACAGGAGGACTCCGGCCGGCATCAGCCGTGCCGCCTCCAGTTGCAGGGCCACCCGCGGGTCGCTGCCGCCCATGAGCCGTACGAAGTCGAGGCCCGCCTCGAGACCGAGGGTGTCGGGCACCCCGTCCAGGAGGGTGAGCCAGCGCCCGGCTCCGGCGGCCTGCTGCCAGTCCCGGCGGCGTACCGCCCGTACGAAGCCGCGGGCGACGTCCACCGGACGGCGCCGGGCCGCACGGGTCACCGCGCACTCCTCGCCGGGCAGCGCGAGGGGGGCGAGTACGGCGAGCTGGTGGGTCAGGAACTGCCAGCCCGCGTCGTCGAGCCAGCCGGCGCCGGGTTCCGCGCCCGGGTCGTCGGCGAGCGGGTCGGTCGGGGGTTGTTCGAGCCGGCGCAGGGCACGGGCCATGGCCCAGTGGCTCCATACGACGGCGGGGGCCGCGTCGTCCCGCGGCGGATGGGCCGCCACCGCGTCCTTGAACACGGCGAGTTGTCCGGGGTCGGGCGGAACGCGCAGGAGGGCGGTGGGCAACAGCGTGTCGGCGCCCAGAACGCGTACCGCCGCACGTGCGACGCCTTCGCCCGCTCCCCCTCCGGTGAGGGTGCCCCCCGCTCGCACGTGGTCTCCGCTCCGAAGAGCGGAGACCACGTCGGAAGCGAGGTCCAGCACCGTGCCCTGGAGAAGGGCTGACGTGCTCGACTGCTCCATCTCACTGCTCCCGTCGGTCCGTCAACCCTTCTTCGGGCGCGGGGTCGGCGGCGAAAGCAGCAGGGTGGTGCCTCCGGACTGGAGGGCGAGTGCGGCGCACTCGCGGCTGTCGCGGAAGACTCCGTCGGGCTCGGCGGGGTCGAGTGCCGCTTCGATGTCGATGTTCTCGGTGCGGACTTCGTCGAGCACCTTGTCCTTGGAAGGCATTTCACCATCTCCCTCTGGTAGCCAATGGCCTTCACACCACAGGTGTCCGGGAAGTCACGAAGCATGCCTCTCTTCTCAAAATTCTCAGAAGGTAACTTTTTCAACAAATAGGACATACATCCATCTACTCCACTCGCCGCAGACGCCACACGTTGTCCTCGCGGAAGCCCTCGACCCCCTCGGGCGAGGTGCTCGGCCGCCGGACCGTCTCCTTGGTCTCGACGGTCCACTCGCCGTCGGGCAGGGCGAGTTCGTCGAGGACCCCGTCCAGGGTGGGGAAGACGGCGTCGAACGGCGGTTCGGTCTGCCAGGAGGGCCAGCCGGCGTGCAGGACGAGCAGCAGGGTGCCGCCGTGTGCCACGGCCCGCGCGGCGTCGCGCAGGACGGCCTGCTGGTCGAGCGCGACCGGGGACTGCAGGTAGTGGGCGCTCACCAGGTCGAACGAGCCCTCGGGGAACGACTGGCCGAGCTCGTGGCGTTCCCAGGCGACGCGGTCGCCGACCCCCGCGTCGGCGGCGTGCCCGGCGGCACGGTCGAGCGCGGTGCCGGAGATGTCCACACCGGTGACCCGCCAGCCGCGCGAGGCCAGCCACACGGCGTCCGCCCCCTCGCCGCAGCCCAGGTCCAAGGCGGTGCCGGGGGCGAGGTCGCTCGCCTCGCGGACCAGCAGGGCGTTGGGGCGGCCGCTCCAGACACGGTCGGTGTCGCGGTAGCGGGCCTCCCAGAACTCCGCGGCGGGGGCCGGGGCGGGCGTGTCGGACATGGTGCCTCCTGGGAACGGGCGGGATCGTCTGCTCGGCGGGGCGCGCGACGGCCACGCGCCCCGCCGTACGCAGGTTGCACCGGCGGACGCCGGACCGACAAAGATCTTTGCCGGTCCGGCAAAACGCGCCGCCGGTCCCGCCCGTCCCGCGCGAGTCAGCGCATCAGGGCGCCGGGCTCGGAGTCCTGGGCGTCGGTGCGCACCCAGACCGTCCGCTGCGGGAACGGGATGTCGATACCGGCCTCGTCCAGGGCGTCCTTGACCCGGCGCCGCAGCTCACGGGTGACGCCCCACTGCTGGAGCGGCACGGTCTTGACCGCGAGGCGCACGAGCACACCGTCGGCGTCCAGGGACTGCACGCCCCACACCGCGGGGTCCTCGAGCAGGAGGTCCTCGAAGTCCGGGTCCTGGCGCAGGGCACGGCCGGTGTCCTCCAGCACGCGGTAGACGGTGTCGAGGTTCGCGTCGTGGGCCACGGCGACGTCCAGCACGGCACGCGCCCATTCCTGGCTGTCGTTGCGGACCCGCAGGATCTCGCCGTTGCGGATGTGCCACAGGCCGCCGTTGAGGTCACGTACCTGCGTCAGCCGCAGGCCGACGTGCTCCACCTCGCCGACGGCCTCGCCGAGGTCGACCGAGTCACCGACGCCGTACTGGTCCTCCACCATGATGAGCAGGCCGGACAGGTAGTCGGCGACCAGGCTCTGCGCGCCGAAACCGATCGCCAGGCCGACCACTCCGGCACTGGCCAGCAGCGGGCCGAGCGCGATGCCCACCTGGTCCAGCACCATGGCCACGCCGACCATGAACAGCACGATGGTCACGGCACTGCTGAGCACCGAGCCGATCGTGCGGGCCCGCTGTTCGCGGCGCTGCCGCGCCCGGGACCGGTCGCGGTGCAGTACGGCGGCCCCGCGGCCCGACCGCCGGGGCCGGCCACGCTCGGCCTCTCCGGCCGACGGTTCCAGTACTCGCTGGACGACCCGGGTGATGGCCCGCTTGGCCACCACGCGCACCACCAGCAGGACGACGACGATGAGCGCGATGCGCAGCGGTATCCCGATCAGTGCCGTGGTGTGGTCGCCGATCCAGCCCGACCACGAGGCCGCCAACTGCGGGTCGGTGGCCGGGCCGGTGGGTGGGGAGGTGTGCGACATCGGCTCAAGTGCTCCGTTCCTGGGGGACTACGTCTCTGCCGTCGGGGCCGCCTACCCGAGGACGGCTCGAGCATGACGCCCGGCGCACTTCGGCACGGGCACAGCCATTTCGCCTCCTTGCCCCTTATGTCCGGAGGTTGCGTCATCTTCACTCGGTACCGGCCCATCGCCGGGGCCGGCCCGGGCACCCGGAGGGGAGTCGTCCACAGCGGAGGGGGACCTGCGGCGTGGTTACCGTTGCCGTCCTACTGCTGCCCGCAATGGGGCTGCTGTTGTTCACCATGACGTATCTGGAGGACCGGCTGTTCGGCGATGCGGGCCAGGCCCGGCACGCCCGGCGCCGGCACTTGCGTCTCATTCCGGGCGGCAGAGCCGAGGAGGCCCGGCCGGCCCGGAACCCGAAGCCGGCCGGGCACCGCTCACCCGACCGGGACGCCGCCTGACGAGGCCGGTCCCGCCGATACGGCTCCCCGGCCGGTCCGCGGGCGCCGGCTCCGGCGTTCGGGGCGCCAGGTGGCCACCAGTGCCGCGGCGAGCAGGAGTTCGGCGATGTCCCCGGCGTAGTACATGATCTCCGCGCCCTGCTGGACCTGGTCGACGGGCGCGTGGATGTGGACGAGGAATCCGCCGTACATCGCCTGGGCGATCAGGGCGTGGGCGGCGATCGCGACGCCCAGGTACACCAGCCGGGCCGGGACGCCGGGCCGCGCGGGAGCGGGGTCGGGGCCGGCGACGGCGTGCGCGAAGAGGCATCCGGCGGCCAGGAAGTGGGCGTTCATCAGCCAGTGCCCCGCGGGGTGGCTCATCGCCGTGTCGTACAGCGGGGTGAAGTACAGCACCCCCAGGGTGCCCGTGCTCAGCGCGAGCGCCACCGCGGGGTGGGTCAGCAGGCGCGCGGCGCGGCCGTGCAGCAGGGTGGTCACCCGGCGGGCGCCGACCGGTGGCAGGGTGCGCAGCGCCAGGGTGACCGGCGCGGCCAGCACCAGTGCGAGCGGGGCGTACATGCCGATCAGCATGTGCTGGGCCATGTGCCCCCGGAAGTCGTGGTGCGCGGCCGGTCCCAGCGGTGGCAGCAGGGCGACGGCCAGCAGCGCCAGCCCGCCCAGGAACGCCGCCGACCGCCAACCGCTCCAGCCCTGCACGGGGTTGCGGCGACGAGCGCGGCGTACGGCGAGCAGGTAGCCCCCGGCCGCGGCGAGGACGATCGCGAGGACCAGCACGGTGGGTGCCGCGTCGAGCACCCCTTCGCCGCTGCCGGAGCCGTCGTGGGGCACGGAGTGGGTGCCGTCGTGGGCGCCGCCGTGGGCGCCGCCGTGTGCGCCGTCCATCAGGCCTGGCC
Source organism: Streptomyces sp. BB1-1-1 (assembly GCF_031597775.1). Classification (NCBI taxonomy): domain Bacteria; kingdom Bacillati; phylum Actinomycetota; class Actinomycetes; order Kitasatosporales; family Streptomycetaceae; genus Streptomyces; species Streptomyces sp. BB1-1-1. The sequence goes on from NZ_CP134203.1 coordinate 827,561, forward strand.
CCGGGGCCGTGCGGTGCCGCGGGGGGTGTCGGGGTCGAAGGGCTGTCCGCCGCGCTGGAGCAGATGACCGCCGACCAGGAACAGGGCTCCCAGGACGAGGAAACCGGCGTCCCACCATGCCTGGTGCGGGCCGGCGTAGACATGATGGATGCCCAGGATGTGGTGGTCCAGGACGCCTTCGACCAGGTTGAACAGGCCCCAGCCGACGAGGATCCAGCCCCACAGCACCCGCGAGGCCCACACCGCCCGCCGGTTGTGTGTGACCCGGGAGTACAGGAGGCCCAGGCCGAGCAGCACGGCGATCCAGCACACGGTGTGGAAGACGCCGTCCCACACCGTGTTCATCTCCAGCCCGGAGACGGTGTTCGGGTCGTAGTACTTCACGCCGATGCGGTCGTCGTTGGTGCTGGTGAGCATGTGGTGCCACTGGAGGAGCTGGTGGAGCAGGATGCCGTCGACAAAGCCGCCGAGCCCGACCCCGAGGACGATGCCGGGCAGCCGGATGCTGTTCGGTGCCGTCGTGGCCGCTCGGGTCTCACCTGTCGTGCTGGCCATCGCCTGTACTCCGTCCCGTCGGCGGTGTGCGCGGACCTACGGGACACGGTTTCCCGTTCGGCGGGCCGGTGTCACCCACTGGCGGGATCGTTCCACCGTTTCGCGTCAGCCTCCTCGATGGCTCGCATCACTCTTGTGGCGGAGCTACGAGGGGGTCCGCGGCACGTCCGCCTCCCGCAGCCGGTGGCCGAGCCGGCGCAGGCCGCGGCGGGCGTGGCTCTTGACCGTGCCGAGGGGCCATCCGGTCAGCCGGGCGATCTGCGTGTGCGTCAGGTCGTCGTAGAAGGCGAGGCCGAGGACACGGCGCTGCGGTGCGGGCAGCTTGGCCAGCTCCTGGCCGACGACCATCCGGTCGAGTACGGCTTCCGGCCGGTCGGCCGTGTCGTACGGGGTCTGCGCGAGCCGGGCGCCGGCCGCCGCCACGAGGTCGGCGCGCCGGGTGCGGGCCGTCAGCGCGTCGGCGATCTTGCGCCGGGCGATGCCGACCAGCCAGCCGGCCAGTACGCCCCGCGCGGGCACGAAGGTGTGGCGGCCCCGCCATGCGGCCAGGAACACGACCTGGGTGACGTCCTCCGCCTCCCGAGCGTCGCCCAGCGCCCGCTGCGCCAGCGTGAACACGAGGCCGCTCCATCGGTGGTAGGCGGCCACCAGGCACGCCTCCTCGCCGCGCACGAACCCTTCGGCCAGTTCCTCCTCGGCGAGCGGTTCCGCGGCCGCCGCCGGCGAGGGGGGCGGAACGGGGGCGGGCCCCCCGGTGGGCCACTGTGCGGTCATGATGGCTGCTGCTCCTTCACGAGTCGGCCGGGCTCCGGCCGGTCCAGCCTGGAAAGGACGGCCACGGGCGGGCAACTCGCAGCGAATGTGCGTCGTATGGTGTGGGGGTGTCCGGGGTGGAAGGTGTGAGCGACGACGGCGCGGGACCGGGCCCGGCGGACGACGTCGGTGTCACGACCGGCGCCCTGGCCCGACGGCTCGGCGTGTCCCCGACGACGATCAGATCGTGGGACCGGCGCTACGGGCTGGGTCCGGCCGACCGGGAAGGCGGCCGGCACCGGCGCTGGCGGGCGGCGGACATCGCGGTGCTGGAGGAGATGTGCCGGCTGACCGCCACCGGGATCCCGCCCGCCGAGGCCGCCCGCGCGGCGAGGACCGCCGAACGGCGGGACCACGCCGGGGCACACGCGGACCGGACCACACCCTCGACGCCGGCCGTCCGGCGCCCGACGCCGGGCACCACGCCGCACACGCCCGGCACCGCGCCCCACACATCGGGCGCCACGCCCTCCACGCCGAGCGCCGTGCCCCGGACACCGAGCGACGCGCCCCGCACACTGGGCGACGCATCCTCAACGCCGAGCGCGGCGCCCCGCACACCGAGCGCCGCGCCCCACACATCGGGCGCCACGCCCCCGACGCCGAGCGCCACGTCCTCCACCCCGAGCGCCACGCCCCGCACACCGAGCGCCACGCCCTCCACGCCGAGCGCGGCGCCGTCCACGCCTAGCGCCGCGCCCCGCACGCCGGGTGCCACGTCACCGAGGCCCGGGGTCGCATCTCCGGCACCGGGCGGTCCGCCCTCCGCGCCAGGCCCTTCGCCCTCCGCCTCGGCGCCCGGCACCGCGCCGCCAACGCCGGCACCGGGAGGTGCTCCGCCCCCGCCCTCCGTCGCCGTCCCCGGCATGCGCGTGCGGGCCGGTGGCAGTGGGCTGCCGCTCGGTGATGTGCGGCGTGAGGCGCGAGGGGTTGCCCGGGCCTCGGTGCGGCTGGACTCGCCGACGGTGCAGCACCTGCTGAACGCCTTCGTCCGGGAGCACGGCGTCGTAGCCGCGTGGGAGGACGTGATGATGCCGACGCTGCACGCGGTGGGCCGCAAGTGGCAGTCCAGCGGCGACCGTTACGTGGAGGTCGAGCACCTGCTGTCCTGGCACGTCTCCACCGCCCTGCGCAGCGCGCCGTTGCTCCGGCCCTGCCCCGAGCCGCCGCCGGAGGCGGCACCCGTGCTGCTCGCCTGTCTCCCGGACGAGCAGCACACGCTGCCGCTCGAAGCGCTCGACGCGGCGCTGCGCGAGCGGGGCACGGCGACGCGCATGCTGGGCGGCGCCGTACCGGCGGAGGCGCTGACCGCCGCCGTGCGCCGCACGGGACCGGGTGCCGTCGTGCTGTGGTCCCAGACGCGGTCCACGGCCGACTCCCCCCTCGCCCGCCGCCTCGCCGACACGCGGTGGGGCGTCAGGGGCGCCCGGCGGGGCCCCGTCGTGCTGGTCGCCGGTCCGGGGTGGGGACACCGGGCGCTGCCGGGGCTGCCGCGGCCGCGCGAACTGGCCGAGGCACTGACCATGCTGTCCCGGACGGGAACAGGCACAGCTCACGCGAGGAGACCCGGTGAACACTGAGGAACGGCACGCCACGGACCCGGACGCGGAGTTCGTGCGCTTCTGGCAGGAGCGCCGGGTGTGCTTCCTGTCGACCCAGCGTGCCGACGGGACCCCGCACCTGGTCCCGATCGGGGTGACGTACGACCCCGTCACCCGTACGGCACGCGTCATCACGAGCCGGGGTACCGCGAAGGTGCGCAACGTCGAGCGGGCGGAGAGTCCCGTCGTCGCCGTGGGTCAGGTGGACGGCCGGCGCTGGTCCACGCTGGAGGGCGTCGCGACCGTGCGGGACGACGCCGAGGCGGTCCGCGACGCGGAGGCGCGGTACGCGGCCCGCTACCGGCAGCCCCGGGCGAACCCGGAGCGGGTCGTCATCGAAATCGCCGTCCGGCGCTTCCTGGGCACGGTGCGCCCCCTCGCGCCCTCCGGGAGCGACGCCCCCGGGGGGTGAGAGCCCCGAGGGGTCAGTCGCCGCTCCCGGGGCGGGCAGCGGGCGCCTCGGCCGCCCCGGCCGGTGACCGGCGGCCGAGTCGCCCGGGCCACCACGCGACGGCGCCGATGTCGCGGGCGAGCGCCGGGACGAGCAGCGAGCGCACCACGAGCGTGTCCAACAGGACGCCGAAGGCCACGATGAAGGCGATCTGCACGAGGAAGGCCAGCGGAATCACCCCGAGGGCGGCGAACGTGGCGGCGAGGACGACGCCGGCCGAGGTGATCACGCCGCCGGTGGCGGTCAGCCCGCGCAGGATGCCCTCCCGTACCCCGTGGTCCAGCGCTTCCTGCCGTACCCGGGACATGAGGAAGATGTTGTAGTCCACGCCGAGGGCGACCAGGAACACGAACCCGTACAGCGGCACGGACGCGTCGGTGCCGCTGAAGCCGAACACGTGGGTGAAGACGAGGGCCGAGACGCCCAGCGTGGCCAGGAAGTTCAGCGCCACCGTCGCCACGAGCAGCACGGGCATCAGCAGGGAGCGCAGCAGGACGATCAGGATGACCAGGATGATGGCGAGGACCACGGGCACGATGAGCGTGCGGTCGTGTTCGGCGGTGCGCTGGGTGTCGTACTGCTGGGCGGTGTAGCCGCCGACGAGGGCGTCCGCGCCGGGCACGTCGTGGACGGCCGACCTCAGCCGGGCCACGGTGCTCTTGGCGGCGTCGCTGTCCGCGGGCGCCTGGAGCGTCGCGTCGATCCGTACGCGCCCGTCGACCACCTTCGGTTCGCCGCCGCCGGGCCGGCCGGAGGCGGTCACCGCGGCGGCGGTGGCGACGCCGCGGGTGTCGCGGGCCGCCGCGAGGACGGGGTCGAGACGGTCGGCGTCCGCGATGATCACGGCGGGGTTGCCGGAGCCGCCCGGGAAGTGCCGCGCCAGGGTCTGCTGGGCGGCGACGGAGGGCGCGTCGTTCACGAAGATCTCGTCCAGCGGTACGCCCTTGGAGGTCAGGGTCGGCGAGAACGCGGCGCAGGCCAGCAGCGCGGCGAGGGAGATCGCCCAGATGCGGCGCGGGGCCCGGTCCACGAGTTCGGCGATGCGGTGCCACAGGCGGTGCCCGGCGTCCGGATCGCCGGTCCGGACGGGCTTGGCCGGCCAGTAGGCGGCCCGGCCGAGCAGGACCAGGACGGCGGGCAGGAAGGTGAGCGTGCTCAGTACGGCGCAGACGATGCCGATGGCCCCGACGGGCCCGAGCGCGCGGTTGTTGGTCAGGTCGCTGAGCAGCAGCGCCAGCAGGCCCAGGGCGACGGTCGCCGCGCTGGCGACGACCGCTCCCCAGGAGGCGCGCAGGGCGGCGCGGACGGCGCTGAATCGGTCCGGGTGCCTGGCCAGTTCCTCGCGGTAGCGGGCGGTGAGCAGCAGCGCGTAGTCGGTGGCGGCGCCGATGACCAGGATGGAGAGGATGCCCTGGACCTGTCCGTCGACGCGTACGACGTCGCGGTCGGCGAGCGCGTAGACGATCGCGCAGGCCAGGCCCAGTGCGAAGACGGCGCCGAGGATGATGACGAGGGGCAGCAGGACGCTGCGGTAGACGAGCAGCAGGATCACCAGCACGGTGACCAGTGCGACGCCGAGCAGCAGCCCGTCGATGCCCGCGAAGGCGTCGGAGAGATCGGCCTGGGAGGCCGCCGGCCCGGCGAGCTGGGCCTGGGTGCCGGGCACCTGCCCGGCGGCGTCCCCGATGCGCTCCAGGACGTCGGGCAGGCGGTCGCCGAGGTCGGGCTCGACCTGGACGACGGCTTGGAGGGCCTCGCCGTCGTCGGAGGGCAGGGCGGGCGTCGCGGGACCGACGACCCCGGGCTGCCCTTCGAGGCCCACGACCGACCGGGTGGCCGCCGCCCGGTGTTCGGTGACGGCGCCGCCGCCGTCCGCGGTCCACACGACGATCACCGGGAGGGTCTCGTCCTGCTGGAAGGCCTTCTGCGCGTCGACGACCCGGGTGGACTCGGCGCTGCGGGGCAGGAAGGCGGCCTGGTCGTTGGTGGCGACCTCGCCGAGCTTTCCGGCGTACGGGCCGAGCGTTCCACCGATGCCGAGCCAGATCAGGAGGAGGACGACGGGGACGAGCCAGCGGGCTCGTCGGGAGGGCATGGACATCGGTCTTCGGGTCTCCAGGTCTCCAGCGGCACGAAAGCGACTCGATCATAAACAATCTCAATGATTGAGTTACCAGGGGACGACGTGACACACCGACTTCTGCCCCGTCCCGTCCTCCGGATGCGGCACGCGCCGGGGAATCAGCGGCCGTCGGACCGCATCAGCCGCAACTCCTCGTTCATCGCCGCCAGAAAGCGGAGCACCGCCGTCAGTTCGCTGTCGTCGAAGCGCGCGCAGGTGGCGGCGGCGGCCTCGGCCAGTGGGCGGAAGTACGTCCGGGCCGCCGCCCGGGCGTCGGGCACGTAGTGCAGATGGACGACCCGGCGGTCGGCGCTCTCCCGGACCCGGCGCACGTGCCCGGCGCGCTCCAGCCGGTCCACGCACGCCGTCACCGCGCCCGAGGTCAGCCCCAGGTGTTCGCGCAGCCGCCCCGGCGTCATGGGCTCCTGTGCGTCCAGGATCGCCGCGAGCGCCTGGACGTCGGTGGCGTGCAGCCCGTGCTCGCCGGCGAAGCTCTGCACGAGACGGTTGATCTCGCCGTTCATCCGCCGGAGCTCCGCGGCGAGGACGTACAGGTCGCTCGCCCCGGACCCGGCTCCGGTCCCCCGTTCGTGCGCGTGCTGTCCGCGCTGGTTCGCTGTCGCCACGCGATCAGCGTATAGAAGGGTCAACCTGGGTCATCGCGCATCCACCGCGGTCCCCGAGCGGGAAGTGATCACCGCGACGACTTCCCGTGCGAGACGGAGCCTGCCCCATGAGCGAAGGACACGGCCGCGTGAACGGCGACGGCGGCGCCGACAACGACGGGGGAGGCGGCGGAGCGGGGCTGCGCTGTCTGGTCACCGGTGCCACGGGGTACATCGGCGGCCGGCTCGTGCCGGAGCTCCTCGCCGCCGGGCACCGGGTGCGGTGCCTGGCCCGTTCCCCGCACAAGCTGCGCGACCACCCCTGGGCCGGGCAGGCCGAGGTGGTACGGGGGGACGTCACGGACGCGGACTCGGTGGCCGGGGCGATGGAGGGCATCGACGTCGCCTACTACCTGGTGCACGCGCTGGGCGGCGGCGGGGACTTCGAGGAGACCGACCGGCGGGCGGCGCGCACCTTCGCGGAGCGGGCGGAGGCGGCCGGGGTACGGCGCATCGTCTATCTCGGCGGCCTGACGCCACCGGGCGTACCGGAGCACGACCTGTCGCCGCACCTGCGCTCCCGCGCTGAGGTCGGCCGCGTCCTGCTGGCCTCCGGGGTGCCCACGACCGTCCTGCGGGCCGCGGTCGTCATCGGCTCCGGGTCGGCCTCCTTCGAGATGCTGCGCTACCTCACCGAGCGGCTGCCCGTGATGGTCACGCCGAGCTGGGTCCACACCCGTATCCAGCCGGTCGCCGTCCGGGACGTACTGCGCGCCCTCGTCGGCAGCGCGCGCATGCCGGGCGACGTCTCCCGCGCCTTCGACATCGGCGGACCGGACGTCCTCACCTACCGGGACATGATGGTCCGGTACGCCGGGATCGCCGAGCTGCCGCGGCGGCTCATCCTGCCCGTGCCGATGCTCACTCCCGGCCTGTCCAGCCACTGGGTCGGCCTGGTCACCCCGGTGCCCGCGTCCATCGCGCGCCCGCTCACCGAGTCGCTGCGGCACGAGGTGGTGTGCCGCGAGAACGACATCGTCCGGTACGTGCCGGCCCCGCCGGGGTATCCGCTCGGCTTCGACGACGCCGTCCGGCTGGCGCTGCAACGCGTGCGGGACGCCCGGGTCACCACCCGCTGGTCCTCCGCGTCGGTGCCCGGGGCGCCGAGCGACCCGCTGCCCACCGACCCCGACTGGGCGGGAGGCAGCCTCTACACCGACCACCGTGCGCTGACCGTCGCCGCGCCGCCCGACGCGCTGTGGCGGGTCATCGAGGGGATCGGCGGCGACAACGGCTGGTACTCCTTCCCGCTCGCCTGGGCGGTACGGGGCTGGCTGGACCGGCTGGTCGGCGGGGTCGGCCTGCGCCGCGGGCGCCGGGACGCCGCCCGGCTGCGGGCCGGTGACTCGCTCGACTTCTGGCGGGTGGAGGAGATCGTCCCCGGCCGTCTGCTGCGCCTGCGCGCGGAGATGCGGCTGCCGGGACTGGCCTGGCTGGAGATGTACGCCGAGACGGACGACGCGGGCCGGACACGGTACCGCCAGCGTGCCCTGTTCCATCCGCACGGGCTGGCGGGCCACGCCTACTGGTGGAGCGTGTGGGCCTTCCACTCCGTGGTGTTCGGCGGCATGGCCCGCAACATCGCCCGCGCCGCCGCACGGGACCCCCGGCCGTCCGGCCCGGTGCGGGACGCCCCCGCCTCCTGAGCCCGGCGGCCGCGCCACCCCCGGCGCACCTCCCGAGTCGGTACCGCGTGCGGGGCGCGCGCCGACCGGCCTTCCGCACCCCACCGTCCAGAGCACGCGGCAGCCCCCTCCCGCATCCCGTACCACCGAGGAGCGCCATGACCACGTCGGTCGTCCTGTTCACCCGCGACCTGCGGCTGCACGACCATCCGCCGCTGCGCGCCGCTCTCGACGATTCCCGGGCCGTCGTGCCGCTGTTCGTCCGCGACCGCGCCGTCGACGCCGCCGGTTACGCCGCGCCCAACCGGCTCGCCTTCCTCGCCGACTGTCTGCGGAGCCTGGACGCGGGGCTCCGGGAGCGGGACGGGCGGCTGATCGTCCGCTCCGGTGACCTGGTCGAGGAGGTGTGCGCGGTGGTCGGCGAGGCGGACGCCGACGAGGTGCACATGGCGGCCGACGTCAGCGCGCACGCGCACCGGCGTGAGGAACTCCTGCGGGCCGCACTCGAGGCCCAGGGCTGCAGGCTGCACGTCCACGACGCAGTGACCACCGTGCTGGCCCCGGGGTCCGTCACCCCCGCCTCCTCCGACCACTTCGCCGTCTTCACTCCGTACTTCCGGCGTTGGGGCGAGCGCCCGGTCCGGAACGTCCTGGCCGCACCCCGGAGGATCCCCGTCCCGGACGGCGTCGGATCACAGCCGCTGCCCTCCCGCGGTGACCTGCCGGGACTGTCCCCGGGGCTGCCCGCCGGCGGTGAGGAGGAGGCCAGGAAACGGCTGGCGGCCTGGCTGCGCGACGGCATCACCGGTTACGCGGAGCACCACGACGACCTGGCCGGTGACGCCACCTCCCGTCTCTCGCCCTACCTGCACTTCGGTGCCCTCTCCCCCGTCGAGCTGGTCCACCGCGCCCGCCGCAAGGGCGGCCCCGGCGCCGAGGCGTTCGTACGGCAGCTGGCCTGGCGGGACTTCCACCACCAGGTCCTGTCCGCACGTCCGCACGCCGCCTCGCTCGACTACCGCACCCGGCACGACCGCTGGCGTACCGGGACGGAGGCGGAGGAGGACGTCGCCGCGTGGCAGGACGGGCGCACGGGTTACCCGATCGTCGACGCCGCGATGCGCCAACTGCGGCACGACGGCTGGATGCACAACCGGGGCCGCCTGCTGACCGCCAGTTTCCTCACCAAGACGCTCTACGTGGACTGGCGGGTCGGTGCGCGGCACTTCCTGGACCTGCTCGTGGACGGCGACATCGCCAACAACCAGCTCAACTGGCAGTGGGCGGCGGGCACCGGGACGGACACCCGCCCCCACCGGGTCCTCAACCCCACGACCCAGGCACGGCGCTTCGACCCCGCAGGAGCGTACGTCCGGCGCTGGGTGCCCGAGCTGGCGGGCCTGGAGGGACGGGCCGTGCACGAGCCGTGGCGACTGCCCGGCGCGGAGCGGGCCGCGTACGACGCCTATCCCGACCCGATCGTGGACCTCGCCGAGGGCCTGGACCGTTTCCGCCGGGCCCGCGGACGCGACTGACCGGGCGGGGCGCGCACCCTCTCGGGGGCCGGGCGGCCGTCAGGTGAAGGGGCTGTTCGGCGTACGGGTGCCGGGGCTGTCGGGGCGGGCCGTGTGGTCCGGGTGGTTCCGGGTCCGGCGGGCTTCCTTCATCTCCGCCTCGTACAGATGGTCCCGGCCCTCGGCGAGCCGCTCCACCGCCGCGCGCTCCAGGTCCTTGAACGCCTCGTAGTACGTCCGGTCGTAGGCCTCGACGATCTGGAACGTCCAGTGGCCGGGGATGACGTTGCGCCCGAGGATCTCCCTCTCGACCCGCTCGGCCCACTCCACGTGGCCCGCCTTGCGCAGCAGTGCCACCGCGCGGTCCAGTTCCAGGTCCGCCGTGCCGGTGAGCTGGTGGAAGGAGAACAGGTGCCCACGGGCACGCTCGGTCGTCTCCAGCGCCTTCGACAGGGACCCGAGTGCTTCCACGGTCTCGTCGCTGACGTTCTCGGGGCGCCGGTGCGGGTCTTCCATACCGTGGTGGTTCCTTTCCGTACGAAGGGCCGGTATGCGGGTCGATGCGGGTATCGGTGCTCGCGAGGAGGCGTCACGCCAGCGGGTCGTGGCCCCAGTTCATGAGCGAGTACCGCCAGCGGGTGTCCTGGACGTCGCCCGAGGGACGCTGGGCCAGGTGTCGGCGGATGTAGCCGACGACCTTGCGCATGTGCTGGTAGTCGTCGTCCGAGAGGTCGCCCTTCTTCGTCCGCAGGATGTCGACGATCCTGCGTCCGGACGCGTGCCCGGTGGACTCTCCCCCGTCCTTGTGCTGTCCGGCGTCCTGTGACCGGTCGGCGGCCAGCCACTTCTCCAGTTCGGCCGGCGTCATGTTCACCAGCTCGCGGAAGCCGTCCCAGGCCTCCTTCTGCTCCTCGCCGTCCATGCCGCCTCACTTCCTCTTCTTCTTCAGCGCGGACGGCTTGTGCACCGCGGACTTGCCCGACTTCTCACTGCGGACCTGGTACTGCGGGTCGTCGGGAGAGGCGTCCACCGTGCGGCCCGCGGCCTCGGTCCGCTCGGTGATCTTCTTCTCGACCTCGCCCCCGGTCCGGGTGCCGTGGGTGCTCCATTCGACCTCGTCGCCCTTCTTGAGGTTCTCGCCCTGGTCGCGGTTCTTCGCCATCTCGGTACTCCTTCGCTTGCCGGTCGCTCGCGCAGGCCGGAGAACGGGTCACGGTCGAAAGCCGTCTCTCCGGTGGTTCCCGGGGAGCTCGCCCTTCGGATGCGGTCCGGTCCACAGGTCAGCCAGGACGTCGCGGGCGGCCCGGCTGCCGGAGGCCAGAGCGCCCTGGACCGATCCGGTGGCGCGGTGGTCCCCGCACACGTAACGGCCCTCGGCCCAGCGTGTGTCGCGGTTCAGCGGCCACGGGGGCCGCATCGCCGGGAGCGCGTCCTCGACGGTGTACGTGGCGACCGGTCGCCAGTCGGCCGTGTCGGTGCCGTACAGCAGCGCCGCCCGCCGGCGGACGGCGCTCTCGCCGTCCGGTGCGTCCGCGCCCAGGACCGACGTGGAGACCAGCGCGGTGCCCGGCGGCGCGTAGGTGGGGCTGACCTCGGTGAGCACGCAGGTGTTGAGGACGGCGAGCGTGCTGTCGACCACGAGGGTCGGCTCGGGCAGCGGTGAGCGGCCGGTCGCGTGGTAGTAGGTGGTGACGGTCCGGCCGGGCGGCACGTCGAGCCCCGGCAGCAGACGTGCCGCGGTGGCCGCGTCGGTGGCCACGACCACGGTGCCGGCCGGTCGTTCGGTGCCGTCGTGGAGCAGCACGCCCCGGTCGGTGAGGCCGCGGACCGGTGAGTCCAGCCGCACGGTGCCCTCGGGGAGCCGGGCGGCCAGGAGGCGCGGCACACTGCCGATCCCCTGGGCCGGGAGGCAGAGGGTGCCGCGGGCCATGCTGCGCCACACGAGGTGGAAGAAGCGGGCCGACGTCTCCAGTTCCGGCTCCAGGAACACGCCGGCCAGGAAGGGGCGCAGCAGGTGGTCGACGGCGTCGCGGGACAGTCCGCCGCGCGCCAGGGCCTGGGCGGTGGTCCGGTCCCGGCCGCGTTTGAGGAGGGCGGTGGGAGCCAGCGCGTCCCGGGCGGTGAGGCCGGCCAGGGCGGCGAGGTCCCGGGCTCCCAGGGCCCGGCCCGGCAGCAGACCGCCGGCTTCGCGCGGGCGCCGGGTCGGGTCGGTGAGGCGCGCGACGCCGGACGGTGTGTGGGCCAGTACCCCGGGGGTGAACGGCCGCAGGCGCAGCCTGCGCAGCGGCAGCAGCCGCCGGACCTGCGGATAGGCGGTGTTGAAGACCTGGAAGCCGCGGTCCAGGAGGAAGCCGTCCCGGCGGTCCGTGCGCATGCGCCCGCCGACCTCGTCGGAGGCCTCGTGGACCATGACGCGCAGGCCGGCGCGGGTGAGGCCGAAGGCGCAGGCCAGCCCGGCGAGGCCGCCCCCGACCACGATGACGTCCGGTTCCCGGCCGTGCCCGGTGCTCACCATGCGTGCTCCTTCCGGCTCCACAACAGCCTGAGCCCAGCGCGGGGGTCACACCACTCGGACGGAGCCCCGCCGGTCGCCGCGCGCCGGCCGGGGCGGCGGTCCCACGGCCCCCTCCGGGGGCGCCGGACCCGTCGTCCGGGGCCGAACTATCCTGGCCCCGGCGCCGCCGTCCACCGCCTCACTCGTCACCGCCGTCGTTCCAGGAGCAGCCCGTTGAACACCAGCACAGCGACCCCGGACAGCTACTACGAGCGCATCGACGAGCACCGCTACAAGCCCACGGTCCACGCCGGCGGGGCGTGGAGCGCGGACGAGCAGCACTTCAGTCCGCTCGGGGGCCTGATCGTCCACGCCGTCGACCGCCACCTGGCCGAGCGTGCCGGTGCCGGCCTGTCACTGAGCCGGATCAGCTTCGACATCCTCGGTCGCCCGGCTCTGGACGAGTGCGAGATACGGGTGGAGACCGTCCGGCCCGGGCGCACCATCGAACTGGTCGAGGCGACCGTACTCATCGCCGGCCGGTCCGTGGCACGGGCCAGGGCGTGGCTGCTGGCCGACGTGGACACCAGCGCCGTCGCCGGTGGCGCCGCCGACCCGCTCACCGCGCCGGAGACGCTCGAACCCTGGCCCATGGCCTCCGAGTGGCCCGGCGGATACATCGCCTCCCTGGACGTACGCCCGCTCGCCCCGCCCCGGCCGGGCCGCACCACCGCCTGGGTCGCCACCGGGCTCGACCTGGTCGCCGGGGAGGCCGCGAGCCCGCTGGCGTCCTACGTGGCGCTGGTCGACACGGCCAACGGCATCGCGGTACGGGAGTCGCCGGCGGAGTGGATGTTCCCGAACGTCGACCTGACGCTGCACCTGCACCGCGCGCCGCGCGGCCGCTGGACCGGCCTGGACACCACCGTCGTCTTCGGCCCCTCCGGTCAGGGCATCACCAGTACGGTGCTGCACGACGTGGACGGCCCCGTCGGACACGCGCAGCAGCTGCTCACCGTCCGCCCGCAGCCGTGAGCGGCCGGCGGCCCGTCCGCGCCCGACGACGCGTCAGCCCCGGCTCGCCGGCGGGTCGGCGAGGATGCCGTCGAGCAGTCCGGTGGCCTGGCCCACTTCGATCAGGTAGCCGTCCGGGTCCCGCAGACAGCACCGGAGTTCGGCCTTCCGGCCGATCGGCTCAGTGAGGAACTCCGCGCCGAGCGCGCTCCACTCGCGGTAGCAGCGCTCGATGTCGGCCACCCGGATGTTGAGGAAGCTCGTGGCCGTCCCCGGATCGGCCGGTCGCCGGGCCGGAAAGACGATCAAGAGGGTGTGAGGACCAGCCGCCCTCGCACCTCGCCCGCTTCCAGCCTGCGGTGCGCCTCCGCCGTCATCGACAACGGCAGCCGGTCGGCGATGCGCGGGCGCCACGGCGTGTCTCTCAGCACGCGTACGACGCCCTCCGCCGCCTCGGCGAGGTCGGCGGTCGTGGCGTTGCTGATGGCGAAGCCCACGATGCTCGCGTCCTTGGTGTAGAGCCGGCTCACCGGCAGTCCGGCGGGCCCTGAGCCCAGCCCGACCATCGCCACCAGGCGCCCGCCCGGCGCCAACAGGTCCACGGCGTCGGCGAGCGTTCCGTGTCCGGACGTGTCCAGGTGCACGTCGTAGCCGTGGGGTGCGGCCCGGCGCGAACGCTCGACGAGAGCCGGCGCCCGGTGGTCGAGGACCTCGGCGGCGCCCAGTTCCCGGACGGCCGCGGCGTCCTCGGCACGCGCCGTGGCGACCACCCGCGCCCCGGCCCGGGAGGCCAGGGCCACGGCGGCGCCGCCCACGTTTCCGGCGCCGCCCCCGATGTACACGGTCTCCTCCGGCCTCAGTCGCCCGTGCCGGAACAGCGCCAGCCAGGCCGACGCCGCCGGGTGGGCGGCCGCCACTAGGTGTTCCCCGTCGATGTCGCGCGGTGCCGCGTAGAGGCGTTCGGCGGCGACCGTCGCGTACTGGGCGCAGGATCCCTGCCGGCCCGCGTGGCCCAGGCTGTTGCACCACACCCGCTGCCCGGGCGTGAAGCCCGCCGCGCCGGGGCCGGCCAGGGCGACCTCGCCCACCAGGTCACGTCCGACGACGAAGGGGAACGGCACCGGTGTGGCGTACGCCCCCGACCGTACGAAGGTGTCAACGGGGTTGACGGCCACGGCGTCGACCCGCACGAGCACGTCCGTGGGGCCGGTCGACGGCACGGGGAGCCGCCCGTATCGGATGCGGTCGGCCGGGCCGACGGAGTCGATGTACGCCGCGCGCATCAGGTCGGGGGCTGTGCCGGTCATGCCCTCATGCTACGAACCGGCCGGTCCCGGCGCAGCGCCGGCCGACGGCGGAGGGCTGCGGCGTCATGTCCCCGCGCAGGAGGACCGCCCGGGGCCGGCCTGTTCACACTCCGGCGGTGCGGGTGCGGGTGCGGTGGTCGCGCCCGCCGGACCCGGCCGCCGCTCGCAGCCGCCGGCCGCGCCGTGTCGGCCCCCAGGGCTTGAGGAGCGAGATCACCGTCATGAAGACGTAGGCGGACAGGGAGACGACCGGCCCGAACAGCACGTCGCCCGCGTCGGGCAGCGACTCGCCCGCGGCGACCGCGGCAACGGCCGAGTTCACCCCGGGGCGCAGCGCGAAGACCGTGGCGGTCGCCGTGGCCAGCGTCAGCCAGAACTTCGTGTACACCCACCGGTGCCGGGCCAGTCCCCAGGGAGTGCCCAGGGCCAGCACCACACCGCTCGACAGGGTCAGGAAAGCGAGGGGGAGCAGGAGCCAGTCGGCGAAGAGCTTCATGCCACGGACACTGGCCTCCACGGTCACCGCGGAAGCGGTGGTGGCGGCGGTGGCCCCGAGCGCCAGCAGCCCGAGCGAGAGCCCGAGCCAGCCGGCGGAGGCGACGACATGGACGATGAGGGAGACCCGGCGGGCGGGACGGCTGAGTTTCACCCCACCCACGCTGCCGGGCGGCGGCCGTGAAGACGTCCGGCGACGGGAGTAACCCCGTGTACTGACCCGGGCGTACGCGACGAGACGCCGCCATGCCCCGAACGGCGCAGCCGTCGCTCTCCCGCCCTGCCGGGCGCCGCCGTGCGCCCTAGGCTGACACGCGTCCGAAGGAAACGCCGCTAGGAGTTCTCATGCGTCTGCCCATCGAACTCAGGCATGTCGCCCCACGACTGGCGACCGGGGCCTTCATGCTCAACTCCGGGCTGTCGAAGCGCGGGGCCGATGAGCAGACCGCCGCCATGCTGCACGGAATGGCGAAGAACACCTATCCGTTCCTCGGCAGGCTGCGGCCCGCGACCTTCGCCCGGCTGCTCTCCGCCGGTGAGACGGCGCTCGGCGCCGCGCTGCTCCTGCCGATCGTACCGACGGCGGTGGCGGGTGCCGGCCTGACGGCGTTCTCCGCCGGGCTGGTGGGTCTGTACCTGCGCACGCCCGGCATGCGCGAGGAGGGCAGCCTGCGCCCGACCCAGGAGGGCACGGCCTTGGCGAAGGACACCTGGATGCTCGGCATCGGGATCGGATTCGTCGTCGACGGACTCACCCGCAGGGGCCGGTGACGGCACACCGCCCACACCAAGTGGCCGCGACGGTAACGAGAAGCATCACCGCCCTGAACGGAGAACCACGGAATCCATAATGCCGTGTGATTCCGTTCAGCTTTCGCCGATTCAACGCCAGAGCACTGCTGAAACGCACGTCACATCACTATGCTGAAGCCGCTTCGCCGAGTTGGCGCAGCGGCTGCCGACGTGCCCGGGGAGGGGCGCCGACCGCAGTTGTCGGGGGTGCGGGGAAATCGGGGGAACGGCGGGTGCTGTACCTTCCTCGAATATCTCGAAATCTCGAGTATCTCGGATATTGCGCATGTCGCGAATATCTCGAGAGGCCGACCAGACCCGTCGCGGGCCCATTGTCTCGCCACCCCCGGAATTCGTTCGACGAGAGCTGAGGAATTCCCGTGAGACGCATGACCTCCGTACTTCTTTCCCTGAGCGCCCTGCTGGCGACCTCCGCCCTGGCCGCTCCCGCGGCCGTGGCCGCCCCCGGGGCCGACCGGCCGGCCGCCGTGCCCGCCGGGTGGGAGGCGGTGAACGCGAGCGATCTGGCGCGGATCACCGAGGAGACGGGCGCCCGGAAGGCGCCGCTCGCCGCCGGTGACGGCACCCTCGCCGCGGAGGCGGAGCCGGAGCTGCTGGCCATGCAGTCGGCCCGCAACGGCAGGTTCGTGGCCACCGAGGTGAACTACGCCGCCCCGAACACCGGCGTGCTGCGGGCTCGTTCGGCCGAGTTCGGCGGCTCCTGGGAGAGCTTCGCCTTCGAGTGGGACGAGGCCACCGAGACGTACGCCCTGAGGTCCCTGGCGAACAACCGCTACGTGGCGGTGGAGAAGAACTTCACCGGCAGCGCGCAGAACGTGCTGCGTGCCCGTTCCACGAGCGTGGGCGGCTGGGAGCGGTTCTTCGTGTACTACAACGAGGACCTGGACCGCTGGGCGCTCCAGTCCACGCTGAACGGTCTCTTCGTCACCATGGAGAACGGCTACACCGGATCCCTCCAGTACGCGCTGCGCGCCCGCTCCACCGACATCACCGGCTCCTGGGAGGAGTTCGTCCTGTACGACCTCGGCGCCTGACACCCGCGCCGTCGAACCACCGGTGCCTGTGCGGAACTTGGGCACCGGTGGTTCGCTGGGCTACGTCGAACCGGAATTCCTGGCGCGACATCACCTTGTGGATCTGTGGCGGCGAGGCAGCCGCTACCGGGCCATCGACAGGGGCCGGCGCTGGACATCGGCTGCGGCGAGGGCGCGCTCACCGCGCACCTCCCGAGAAGCCCTCGGACCCCAAGACTGCGATGCCGCCGACGTGGAACCTCTCACCACGGTAGGCCAGGTGAACGCCACTGGTCGAGCACGGCGCGTTTTGTCTCTTTCCTCCTGGTGACCCGTACGGCGTACACCCACGTGCGACGAGGTGAGAACCATGCTGGTGCTGGGTCTCCTGCTCATGGCGGGTGCCGCCGCCTTCGCGGGGCTACTGATCGCGGACAATCTGTCCGGCGGTCCGGACTACACGGTGTCCCTGCTGGGGAGCGATCCCTTCACGATCAGCACGCTCGGGGCGTTCCTCGGCGGTATCGCGCTGACCCTGATCTTCGGCCTGGGGATGTGGATGCTGCTGGCCGGAACGGTGCTGGCGCGCCATCGCAGCAAGAAGCGCCGCAGGGACCGTGACACCGCCACGCGGGCCGCCGCGGAGCGCGACGACCTGGCCGGCCGCATGGAAGGCGAAGGCGGCAGTGGCACGGGCGGCGAGCCGGCAGGACATCGTCGTCCGACCACCCACCGGCCGCAGTGGCTCCGGCCCCACGGCCGCTGACGGGGGCGGGTCCGACCGCCGCCCCCTTCGGCCGGCGACGTCAGGCTGCGCGCGGTGAACGAGAGACACGGTGACGATCACGGCGTACCCGCACTCCGAGGAGCTGTGCCTGGCCTGGTCCGCCGATCCGGCGATCCGGATCCGCTGGTCGCGAGCGCCGGCTGGGCGCTGACCATCGAACGCGTGGCGAAGAAGCCCGACGGTCTCGACCTCGCAGGGCTGCTCGACGTCATCGAGGCGGAGATACGGGACGCCCCGGAGCGTCTGCAGTGGGCGATGAACCGCTGCCTGGCTCAGATCGGGATCGAGCACGCCGAGCACCGCACCCGTGCGATCGGCATCGGTGAGCGCCTGGAGGTGCTCAAGGACTATCCGACTCCCCCGGGCCGCACGTCTCCGTACGCGCCCACCTGGATCACCGAGATCGTGCGCCGCCGACACGACGGGTAACGGGTAACGGGTAGTAACGGTGAGGGGCCGGCACCTTCTGTCGCCGGGCCGGTCATTCCTCCGCGTCGCGGACCAGGAGTGCGATCTGTACCCGGTTCTCGGCCGCCAGCTTGGCGAAGAGGCTGCCTGTGTGTGCCTTGACGGTCGCGATGCTGATGCGCAGTTTCCGGGCGATCTCCGGGTTGCCCAGTCCGTCCGCGATGGCCCGAGCGGTTTCGAGTTCTCGTTCGGTCAGTGTGGACAGCTGCTTCCGTGCGGCTTCGCGGGATGACTTGCGAGCGTGGGAGGACTGCGGGCCGGTGGCCGCGGCGATCACCCGTGCCGTGGCCGCCGGGGACAGCACGGGGTTGCCCTCCGCGACGGTGCGCACCGCGTCGAGGATCTGCGACGGCTGGGTGTCCTTGAGGACGAACCCGAGTGCTCCGGCGCGCAGTGCGCCGAGCACCAGGTCGTCGGAGTCGAACGTGGTCAGCATGAGCACCCGGGGCGGCGCCGGCCGGGCGACGAGTTCCCGGGTCGCACTGAGACCGTCACGGCCGGGCATCCGGACGTCCATCAGCACGACGTCCGGCCGCTGCTCGCCCACCGCGGTGATCGCGGCGTCCCCGTCGGCCGCCTCCGCGACGACGGTCAGGTCCGGCTCGCCGTCGATGACGAGCCGCAGGGCCATGCGCACCAGCTGTTCGTCATCGACGATGACGACACGCACCGGTTCCCGCTCGCTGTCCACTCATGTTCTCTTTTCGTGGGTGGCGTTCGGCCAGGGTAGTCGTGCGGTGAGGACGTAGCCGTCGTCGGGTGTGGGGTGGTGGTCGAGTTCTCCGCCGACGAGATCGACTCGTTCGGTGAGACCGAGCAGGCCGAACCCCGATGCCGGTGGCTGTGCGGACCCGGTGGTGGCCGGGGAGTTGCGGACTCCGACGTCGAGTCGGCCGCCCGCTGGTCCTTCGAGGGTGATGTGTATGTGTGCGCCTGGAGCGTGTTTGGCGGCGTTGGTCAGCCCCTCCTGGACGACCCGGTAACAGGTGCGTCCGACGGCGTCGGACGGCGTTCCCGTCACCGTGGTGGTGAGCGTCACGTCCAGTCCGGAGGTGCGGGCGTCGGCCACCAGGCCGGGGATCGCCTCGAAGGAGGGCTGTGGCGCTTCCGGGTGGCCGGGGTCGGCCCGGAGCACGCCGAGGACGTCCCGTAGTTCTTCCAGGGCCTGGTGCGAGCCCTCGGCGATGCCGCGGACCAGCACCCGGCTCTCCTCGGCTCCGAGGTCGCCGCGGTGATCCAGCACTCCGGCCTGCATGGCGACCAGCGAGATCCGGTGCGCGAGCACGTCGTGCATCTCGCGGGCGATCCGGTTGCGTTCCAGGGCCCGTGCCTGCGCCGCTCGTGCGGTCTGTTCCCGTTCCGCGCTCTCCGCCCGGTCCCGCAAGGACCGCACTTCGACACGCCGTGCCCCGATGGCCATGCCCACGGCCACCGCGATGCCCGCGGTCAGTGCCGGGAAGGCGAGTTGGAGCCACCACGAGCCGGGCGGACTCTGGACCGGGTAGAACCCGACAGCGAACTGTGAGGCGATCACGTAGGCGAGCACGACGATCCCGATCTCCACCGGGCGACGACGGGCGGAGATCGATCCCAGCGCCACGAGCGCGGCGCCGGTGGCGAGTGTCGACGCGGCCGAGGCGATCGCGACCGTCAGGGCGACGGCGAGCGGGAACCGCCGCCGCCACCAGAGCGCCGTCAGGCAGCCGAGTGCCACCAGCGGGTCACCGATGAAGAACCAGGGGCCCGTTTCGGCCGCCTGCCCCCGTGCCAGCAGCACACCGGTGGAGAGCCAGGCCGGTACGCCCATTGCCGCGGCCGCCGCCAGCCGCCAGGTCTGCTGCCACCACCCGAGCCGTGGCGCGACGTCCGTGTTCACCTGGTCATTATCGCGAAACGGTGCCGCCGCCGAGTCAGCCGCAGGGCTGACGCGCGCCCTGGACCAGAGTCGAATCAGCGCCTCCCCCTCGACGGTGGGGCGGGCGGAGTGGGCTTCAGCGTTCCTGGCGCTCACCAGGCCGCGGTTCGGCGTACGCGAAGTCGTACGGCGCCCAGTCGGTGACCCGGCGGTACCCGAGGCGCTGGTAGAGGGCGTTACTGGTGGGGTTGGCCGCGTTCGTGTACAGCACGACCTCCGTGGCGCCCGAGGTGAGCGCGGCCCGGCTCACCTCGGCCGTCACGGCGGCCGCGTAGCCACGTCCGCGGAGGTGAGCCGGGGTGTAGACGGGGTCCACCCGGACCATTCCGGCGACCAACGGGTTCACGCCCGCTATGGAGACGGGGGTGCCGTCCGGGGTCTCCCAGAAGGTGTAGCGCTTCTCGGCGAAGCGCGTGCCGGCCCAGGAGCCGGCGTCGATGGTGACGGTCTCCCCGAGGTCTGCGGCGAGTTCGCGGCACCAGCGCATGAGGTCGTCGTGGTCCTGCTCGTCCAGGATCCGGCCGCGGCCCTCCGGGTGCGGTTCCGGCGGGGTGAGCGTGCCGAGGCGGTACAGGTGCATTCGGACGCGGAGCGTCGGCGTCGCGCCGGTGTGCCGCTGCCAGGCCTCGGCGAACGCGGTGGCGGTGTCGTGGTCCGCGGTGACGCCGGAAAGAGTGTGACCGAGGCCGTGCAGACGGGCGGCGAGGGCGTCGGCCCGTTCGGGAGAGAGCGGGGTGAGGGTCAGCCGGCGGGTCGACGGACGGAAGAAGATCGCCCGGGTCTCGCCTTCCGACTCCAGCCGGCCGAAGAGGACGGTACCGGGCTCGAACGCGCCCGGCCGGGTCCGCCACTTCTCCATCACGGTGAGCGGTGTGTTGTGCAGGACGGGGCGCGAGCGGAGGAAGTCCCCGGCCCGGGCGAGGAAATCGTCGATGTCTTCGGTGAGGTGCCAAGCATCCGAACGCATGCTTCATGATCCCGCAGGCTCTCGTTCCCGGGGAGCGGTGTGCCAAATCGGCCCCGTGCGCTGTGGGAAGCGGCAGGATGGTGCGATGGACCATCACTTCGTCGGCATACCGGAGTTGACCGGCGTTCCCCGTGTCGCTGTCGTCATCGACGTCATGCGCGCCTTCACCGTGGCTGCCTGGGCCTTCTCACGCGGCGTCGAGAGAATCGTCCTGGCCTCGACGGAGAGAGAGGCACTTGCCCTGAAGGAGAGCCACCCGGGTTGGCTGGCCCTGAAGGACGGAGCTCCGGCAGCGGGCTTCGACGCGGTGAACTCACCCGGCTTGCTCAGGTCATGCGATCTCGCCGGCCGCACGCTGGTGCAGAAGACGACGGCGGGAACCGTGGGCGCGCTGGCCGTGGCGAACGCACCACTGGTCCTGTGCGCGAGTTTTGTGGTGGCCGGCCCGACCGCGCGGTTCCTGCGAACCAAGGAGCCCCGCCCGGTGACGTTCGTGGTCACCGGTGAGGGAGGCCGGGCCGACGAGGACCTGGCCTGCGCCGAATACATCGGCCGGTCCATCGCCGAGGACGGCGTCGAGGCGGCCCCGTATCTCCACCGCGCGAGGACTTCTCGTGCCGCGGCCGATCTCACCGGTGGGCTGCGGAGCGGATACCACCCGGACGACGTCGGTCTCTGCTTGGAGATCGACAGGTTCCCCTTCGCGATGGTGGCTCGCCAGGAAGACTCTCTGACGGTGCTCCGTCCCGTCGCGGAGGTGCGCCAACCGTCGGCCGACACACCGATCTCGCTCTGAAACGGTCAGTTGAGCCCACGCAGCACCAGCCGTACAACTCCCATGACTCCTCGCCAGATCCACCCCAGCAGTCCTGCCTCCACAGCGATCTCAGCGGCGGTTTCAGCAGCGTCCGTCCGGTCCGACTCGGACCGGCACCGGGCACAGGAACGAGGCCAACCGCGCTTTTGCGCACGGCACTTCTTGCATATCGCCATGACCTCATTCTCTACTGCCGCCGCACCCCCTGCCGCATCAACTCTGGACTGGATGCGGTACAGCACGAGCTCGACCTGCGAGCCCGGCGGCTCCGAGCCCGGCCGCCTGCTGATGGGCGCGGCACCCCGTGGAGTCAACGCTCACGTCCCACCTGATCGCTCACGTCACGTCGGCCACGGCCGGCAGGCGGGTAAGCATCCGGTGCCGTCGAGAGGTCAGCAGCCTCCCGGCAGCGTGCCAAGCGCTGTCCATACGGTGTCTGGACTCAAGGGCAGGGTCGTAGGGGCGCCCAGGACTTGTCCGGCCGATCACGCGCGGAACCGGATAACGAGGGTCGCGGCCGCGCTTGTCGTAGCCCGTTGCTGTAAGCACGGAAGCCCCGCGAGCGGCCCAGGCACTCAACGACATGCCCCGACCACAGCCAGGTGGCTTCGTCCGGACCGGCCCCCGAAGGATCCCCTGTCCCGACTGTCGTCCGTCTGAGATTTTCGCATGGTTGCTTCGGTACCCGACAGCATCACCGATCAAGGATGGATGGATGGATGTGAGGGGTGGGGTGCGTGTCAGTGCTTCGGGATCAAGAGTTCTGCTTCGGCACGAAGGCAGAGACGCTGGCGCGCCTGTCGGGCCTTTTGAGGTCGGCCAAGGTGCTGCCATTGGAGTACTTCACGGTCAAACAGTGGCGCGATGCGCCCGAGCGGGTGTTGGCCCGTGTCCGCGGCAAGCCCTGGGCGAGGGGCCCTCTGGTCGTGCGCAGCAGCGTCTTGAGCGAGGACCGGGACGGGGCGTCCCAGGCCGGCCGGTTCGATTCGCGGCTCGATGTGAAAGGCGAGGCGGGACTGCGAGGCGCCGTGGACGCGGTGATCGACTCCTTCGGTGCCGCTGACGCTGAGGACCAGGTGTTGGTCCAGCCACTGTTATCGGGGGCTGTGGCCCGCGGAGTCGCTTCTTCCTGCGACCCCGGCACCGAGGCGCCGTACCGGCTGGTCAATTGGTCGGAAGGTTCTGACACCACGGTGGTCACCGCCGGCCAGCCGGACGTCAAGTCCTGGTACTTCCTGCCTTACCAGCACGGCTATGCTCCCTCTCCCTCCCTTCGCGGTCTGCCTGCTCTCGTCGAGGAACCCGAGGCGATACTCGGGGACGAAGCTCCCGGAGAAGGCCAGCCGTTCGAGTTCGAGTTCGGCGTGACCGACGGCGGATCTCTGATGCTGTTCCAGATGCGGGCCCTGGCGGCCAAACGCCGCTCGGTGCCCTGGCGGCGGCACCGAAACGCCGTCGCGGCGTGTCAGAAACGGTTTCGCGCGCTGAACCGGGAGCGGCCCCCTGCGCTGGGCGCCGAAACCGCACTGGGTGTCATGCCGGACTGGAATCCCGCTGAGATTCTGGGTGTGCGGCCCAGCCCCTTGGCGCTCTCCCTGTACCGCGAGTTGATCACGGACAGCGAGTGGGCAGAGGCACGACTGGCGTACGGTTACCGGGACTTGCGCGGGATGCCCTTACTGGTCGATCTGCAGGGCCTGCCCTACATCGACGTACGAGCCAGCTTCACCCAAACCCAACCTGAAACGCGTCTCGTCCGGTCGGTCCGGCACGACGAGCACCCTCACCGATCGGCTCTCGGCCCATCCGGCATTCGACCGCGTCATCTATCTCGAAGGCCTCCACACCGTTCGCCAAAGCCCCTCAGCACTATCTGGGCGCCTGGCGCTCCGTCAATGACGTCCGGGTGCAACTGGGCGAGGACGGGTTCTACCGATTCCTCGCCTACGTCAAAGAACGTCTGGACGGCGTGGAAGCCGTGGAGACCGTAGCCGGCCCTGGCTGCAGTGCGTACCGGATCAAGCAACGTGTCGTCGCGGGGGTGCGGAGTCGATGCCCATTACGGCTGGTTCGCGGGTCAGCGACGTGTCGCCAACGCGTCGGACAGCATTCCTGGCGATTCTGCTGACGGTGACCAACTTCCTGGTCGTCTTCGACGGGTTGGTCGTCACCGTGGCGCTTCCGACGATCCAGCACAGCTTTTCCCTGGCGCAGGCGGACGCCCAGTGGGCGTTGACCGCCTATTCCCTCCCCCTGGGCGGGCTGCTCCTGCTCGGGGGCCGGCTTGGCGACCGTTTCGGTCGGCGTCGCGTGCTGACCACGGGTCTGACACTGTTCGCTGCGGGTCTGCTGCTTGCCCCTCCCCTCGCCCGCCCAGCGCACCCGCTTGTTCGCGGCGGTCGCGGTGGCCGGGGGCCTGGGCGCGGCGGGTGGTGCGGTGATCGGCGGAGTGGTGACCCAAGGGCTCGGATGGCGGTATGTGTTCCTGTTGTCCGCGCCCGTCGCTCTGCTGGCCGCTGTCGCAGTGCCCGTGCTGCTGGCGGGGACAAAGCCCGAAGCAGGTCCCCGTTCCCTCGATGTGCCGGGGGCAGCGCTGTCAACCGCCGGGCTCATGCTCCTTGTACTCTCCATCACCAGCACGGAGAGCCGGGGCCTGCTCTCGCCTTTCACGGTAACGGCCCTCGGCCTGTCCGTTCTTTGCCTGGCAGGCTTCCTTTTCCGGGAACGCAGGGCGAGAGAACCGCTGTTGCGGCTCGACATGCTACGCATTCACTCGCTGCGTACTGCGGTGCTCACCATGCCTGCGAACGAGTTCGCCTACCAAGGAAGCATCTTCGTCGGGCTGCTCTTCCTCCAGCAGGTGCTCGGCTACAGCGCCTTGATCGCGGGATTGGCATTCTGCCCCCTCGGCCTCGTCGTGCTGTCCGGGTCAGCCCTGGCCGACCGGCTACTACGCCGCATCCCGTGGACTCAGGTGGCGGCAGCAGCGCAACTGGTCAGCGCCGGCGGCCTTCTGTTTCTGTCCTTCGCTTCGGCCGACAGTAGGTACTTCCCGCACATTCTGCCCGGCTTCCTCGCCCTGGGACTGGGCACAGTTCTGGGAGCCGTCGCCTTCAACGTGGCAGCCGGGAAGGACGTAGCCCCCGGCGACAAGGGAGCCGGCTACGGAGCATTCGAAACCGCGAAATACACGGCCGGCGCTTTCGCCATCGCCGGCCTGAACACGGTGGCCGTCGCCCGGAGCGATGCCATTGCTTCCGACAACCACACATCTGCTCTTGCGTCCGGCTACCAGATGGCCTTTCTGGTAGCCGCGGCAGTATCCGTACTGGGGGGAATTCTCGTCCTCCTCCTGGGCGACCGAGCGGCCACAGGCCAGGAACTCCATCGGCACTCGAAGGAGAAACCGTGAGCGAGAAGATCCACTACCTTCTCCATGGCATACAGGACAGGTACAACGCGCTGTACCAGGAGAACATCGACAAGTTGGGGAACCAAGACGTACTGGTCGCCAGCATCGGCGGCTCGGGGCAGTCCTTCCTGGGAAACATTCTGCTGGAACTGGGACTGAATTATGCGGACGCATACACTGAGGTGCTGAACCCAGATGGTACGAACACTCCCGAGCCTGCGTACGCCGACTACCGCAGCCGTCTGGCAGCCACCGCGAAACGCGACGGCCACACCAGCGTCCCGAAACGCAGGTGGCCACGCTTCGTGAAAACCCACCTCACCCCGGAATTCTTCACCGAACGGCCGTTGCTGGGCGCGTGGATACTGGTCCGGGACCCACGCGACGCCCTGTTCTCCTGGTACAACTTCCGCATCCACTTCGCCAAGGACCCCCTGGACATCCGGGCGGGATCTTTCGAGCGATGGCTTGACCAGCCGGGCCCGAACGGAGTGAGCCGCCTTGAGGACTGGGGGAATTTCTACGATCAGTGGACCGAGGCGCGAGGGGGTTTTGAGCGGACTACAGTGACAACCTTCGAAGATCTCAAAAAGGCACCAGTCTCATCCATGCGTGCCGCCCTCGAGGAACTGGGTGTCGAGGTGCCCGAACCAGATCTTCCCCGAGCCGTCGAAAACAGCAGCTTCACTGCGATGCGGAGCGGGACCGCCAATGAGTGGAAATCGTGGATGACGCCCTCGCTGCGGACCAAATTCTCCGCCATGCCTATGTCCGGCGCGGCCCGCCGGTACGGCTATCGAACAGACGCCCCTGCGCATCGGGCTCACAACGCACCTGGCCGCCCAACGCCCGTAAGGGACCGTGAAGGACGGACGCAGGACATCCGGCCAGCACCCGTCGCCGCGGCAACGGCGTCCTCTCGCTCCGCCGCGGGCGCTTCCGTCCCGCTCGGGAGTTCGGTCATCACTCGCGCCTCTCCCGGGCGAGCGCGGTGACAGGGCCAGGGCCCCGCATGACCGCGATCCGTGAACGCGCGCGTCGCCGTGCCCACACCTCCGCCTCGAGCACGTCCTCCAGGGTCAGGGTCTCTCCGCTCCGGGGCGTTGCGTGTTCCGCCACGATCTCCGCAACGGTCTCCACAATGCCGTTGAACGGCAGCCTTCCTTGAAGGAAGGACGAGACGCATTCCTCGTTGGCCGCGTTGAAGACCGCGGGCGCGGTCCCGCCCGACTCCCCTACTTGCCGGGCGAGCTGCACGGCCGGGAACGCCTCGTGGTCGAGTCGGAAGAACTCCCAGGCTGTCGCGGAGGACCAGTCGATGACCGGAGCCGCCCCCGGGACCCGTTCAGGCCAGCCGATGCCGATTCCGATGGGGCCCCGCATATCCGGTGGAGACGCCTGGGCCAGGGTCGAGCCGTCCTTGAACTCCACCATCGAGTGCACGTACGACTGAGGATGGACAACGACCTCGATGTCCTGGAACGGAATGTCGTAGAGAAGGTGGGCCTCGATCACCTCGATGCCCTTGTTCACGAGCGTGGCACTGTTGACCGTGATGACCGGACCCATGGCCCAGGTGGGGTGAGCCAGCGTCTGCTCCGGAGTGACATGGGCCAGCTCCTTCTTCGAACGGCCCCGGAAGGGCCCACCGGAGGCGGTCAGCACCAGCCTGCGCACATCGGAACGCGCCCCGGCCCTCAGTGCCTGGAACAGCGCGGCATGCTCGGAGTCGACCGGAATGACCTGCCCCGGCTTCGCCAGGGCCTTCACCAGCGGCCCGCCCACGATCAAGGACTCCTTGTTGGCCAGTGCGAGAGTTCGCCCCGCATCCAGTGCCGCAAGCGTCGGCCCGAGCCCTATGGAACCGCTGATGCCGTTCAGTACCGTGTGGCAGCGTGAAGCTGCCAGCTCACTCGCCGCATGTGGCCCGGCGAGGATTTCGGGTAGGGGCTCCGATCCGTACGCCGCCCGCAGTGCGTCACGGAGTCGGCCTGCTGTGTTCTGCCGGGCCACGGCGATCGCGTCCACACGGAGCAGCCTCGCCTGTTGGGCCAGCAATTCGACCTGTCCACCCGCTGCCGACAGTGCCGTCACCCGAAATCGCTCGGGATGGGAGAGGACCAAATCGACTGCCTGGGTGCCGATGGACCCCGTTGAACCAAGGATCACTAGGTCTCGGCGGCCCTCGCCTGGGTCGAAGAGCGTGTGCGGGTCGGACAACGGCGCCGCCTCAGCCATCGAGTCGCCCCTTGCATCGAGCCGGCCGCCTCGGCGTGACCGCCACGGTCCAGGTGTCGCCGCCGGCCAGCAGGGTGGCCAGGTCGCCCTTGCCGTTCTGCTCGATGGCCGCGTCGAGCTGCTCGGACATCCGCTCGTCGTAGACCGGCCGCTCGACCGAGCGCAGCACGCCGATCGGCGTGTGGTGCAGGGTGTCGGGGTCGGCGAGGCGCGACAGCGCGAACGCGGTGGTCGGGGACGCCGCGTGGGCGTCGTGGACCAGCACGTCCGACTCGTTCTCCGAGGTCACGGTGACCACCTCCAGGTCGCCGGTCACCGGATCGCGGACGACGCCCCGGGCGAGGCCCGCGCCGAAGCGGATCGGCTGCGCGTGCTCGAGCCGGATCACCGCCTCCTCCGCCGAGTCCTTGTCCTTCAGGGCATCGAAGGCGCCGTCGTTGAAGATGTTGCAGTTCTGGTAGATCTCGATCAGTGCCGTGCCCGGGTGGGCGGCGGCCTGGCGCAGCACCTCCGTCAGATGCTTGCGGTCGGAGTCGATCGTGCGGGCCACGAAGGTCGCCTCCGCGCCGAGCGCCAGCGACACCGGGTTGAAGGGCGCGTCCAGCGAGCCCATCGGCGTCGACTTGGTGATCTTCCCGACCTCGGAGGTGGGGGAGTACTGGCCCTTGGTCAGGCCGTAGATCCGGTTGTTGAACAGTAGGATCTTGAGGTTCACATTGCGGCGGAGGGCGTGGATGAGGTGATTGCCGCCGATGGACAGCGCGTCACCGTCACCGGTGACCACCCACACACTCAGGTCCCGTCTGCTGGACGCGAGGCCCGCGGCGATGGCGGGGGCGCGGCCGTGGATGGAGTGCATGCCGTACGTGTTCATGTAGTACGGGAAGCGGGATGAACAGCCGATGCCGGAGACGAAGACGATGTTCTCGCGGGCCAGGCCCAGCTCCGGCATGAAGCCCTGGACCGCGGCGAGAATCGCGTAGTCACCACAGCCGGGGCACCAGCGCACTTCCTGATCGGACTTGAAGTCCTTCATGGACTGCTTGGCCTCGGCTTTGGGGACCAGCTTCAGTGCCTCAGTCATCGATGGCCTCCTTCAGGGCCTTGGCGAGCTGCTCCGCTTTGAACGGCATGCCGTTGACCTGGTTGTACGAGCGCGCGTCCACGAGGTACCGGGCCCGGACCAGACCGGCGAGGTGGCCGAGGTTCATCTCAGGGACCACGACCCGGTCATAGCGTCCGAGGGCCTCACCGAGGTTCTTCGGGAAGGGGTTGAGGTGGCGCAGATGGGCCTGCGCGATCTCCTGCCCGGCCGCGCGCAGCCGCCGCACCGCCGCGGTGATCGGTCCGTACGTCGATCCCCAGCCCAGCACCAGCGTCCGCGCGCCGGCCGGGTCGTCGACCTCCACGTCCGGCACCTCGATGCCGTCGACCTTGGCCTGCCGGGTGCGGACCATGAAGTCGTGGTTGGCCGGGTCGTAGGAGATGTTCCCGGTGCCGTCCTGCTTCTCGATGCCGCCGATCCGGTGCTCCAGACCCGGCGTGCCCGGCACCGCCCAGGGGCGGGCCAGCGTCTGCGGGTCCCGCTTGTACGGCCAGAACACCTCCGAACCGTCCTTGAGGGTGTGGTTCGGGCCCTGCGCAAACCGCACGGCGAGGTCGGGCAGCTCGTCCAGCTCCGGGATCCGCCACGGCTCGGAGCCGTTGGCGAGATAGCCGTCGGAGAGCAGGAACACCGGCGTGCGGTAAGTCAGCGCGATCCGGGCCGCCTCCAGGGCCGCGTCGAAGCAGTCCGCCGGGGTTCGCGGCGCGACCACCGGCACCGGCGCCTCGCCGTTCCGGCCGTACATCGCCTGGAGCAGGTCGGCCTGCTCGGTCTTGGTCGGCAGGCCCGTCGACGGCCCGCCGCGCTGGATGTCCACCACCAGCAGCGGCAGCTCCAGCGACACCGCCAGCCCGATGGTCTCCGACTTCAGCGCCACACCGGGGCCGCTCGTCGTCGTCACCGCCAGGGAGCCCCCGAAGGCCGCGCCCAGCGCCGCGCCGATGCCCGCGATCTCGTCCTCGGCCTGAAAGGTGCGCACCCCGAAGTTCTTCTGCTTCGACAGCTCGTGCAGGATGTCGGAGGCCGGGGTGATCGGGTACGAGCCCAGGAACAGCGGCAGATCCGCCTGGCGGGAGGCGGTCAGCAGACCGTACGCCAAGGCGACGTTCCCGGAGATGTTGCGGTAGGTCCCGGCGCGGAAGGCCTGAGCTGCCGGCGCCACCTCGTAGGACACCGCGAAGTCCTCGGTCGTCTCGCCGAAGTTCCAGCCCGCGCGGAACGCGGCGATGTTGGCCTCCGCGATCTGCGGCTTCTTCGCGAACTTCGACTTCAGGAACTTCTCCGTGCCCTCCGTCGGCCGGTGGTACATCCACGACAAGAGGCCGAGCGCGAACATGTTCTTGCTGCGCTCGGCCTCCTTGCGGGTGAGGTCGAAGTCCTTCAGGGCCCCCACCGTCAGTGTCGTCAGGGGGACGGGGTGGAGGTGGTAGTCGTCGAGCGAACCGTCCTGCAGCGGGTCGGTCTCGTAGCCGACCTTCTGCATCGCCCGTTCGGTGAACTCGTCCGTGTTGACGATGATCTCCGCGCCGCGCGGCAGATCTCCCACATTCGCCTTCAGCGCGGCCGGATTCATCGCCACCAACACGTTCGGCGCGTCACCCGGCGTGAGGATGTCGTGGTCGGCGAAGTGCAGCTGGAAGCTCGACACACCGGGCAGGGTGCCGGCGGGGGCCCGGATCTCGGCGGGGAAGTTCGGCAGCGTCGACAGGTCGTTGCCGAAGAACGCCGTCTCCGACGTGAAGCGGTCACCGGTGAGCTGCATACCGTCGCCCGAGTCCCCCGCGAACCTGATGATCACCCGGTCGACACACCGGACGTCCTTTCTGGATGATTGTTCCGCACTGTCTGGTCGAGAAGACGGCATGACAATCTCACCTCTGCATGAGATCAGAAGGCTACGTAGGACGGCGCGGAGGCCGGCCAGTCCGCGGCTTCTTCCAGCACCTTGCGTGCCAGGTGGGCAACGGTCGTGTAGGGGGCGTATCGGGCGGCGTTCTCCAGGCGGCCCAGGTAGTCGCAAGCCCAGGGCAGGATGTGCCGATGGAGCAGATCGTGGGCGGCCGCCCAGGCCTCGGCGCGGGCCTGCTCGCCGGTCACGGCGCCGGCCGCCATCTGCAGCAAATGAGCCAGCACCGCCAGCTCCACCGCGAGATGGTCCTTGTCGAGGATGGCGTCCTGAGCGTGCAGAGCCGCCCGCAGGGCGTGTCTGCTCATGAACGCCTCGATGTCGTGCGCCGCGCGCCCACCCGCCTTGATCTCGCCGAGCTGTTCGGAGGCGTACGGCGGGCAGACCGGTCGGGGACCGACGAACAGCCTGCAGAACTCCACGGCCAGTTCCTCGAGCGCCTCGGTCTCGGTACGCAGGGCCAGGACCGGGTCGCTCAGCGGGGCGTCACCGGGATCCATGCGCCGGTCCGAGTCCTGCATCTGCCGGTACAACTGGGCGTCGATCTCCCGGCAGAGAACTCTCACCGCCAATTGGAGCACGGCGGTGTACACCCTCACGTGCTCGGCGCTCACAGCCAGTGCTGGCTTCATCATCGCTCGATCCTCCGGATCCGCACGACGGTGTCGTGGTAGGCCTGGCCACCGGCGGTCGGGTCGGGATAGACCGGGAGCAGGTCGTTCTGCGGAACGCTGATGGCTCCCTCCCACCACAACCGGTCGAGGTCCGCGTCCGCGATCTTCGCGAAGCCCGGGTTGTCCTGCTGGTCCTTTCCATTGGTGGCGTAGGCGCCGCCCACCTCGCGGCCGGCGTTGTGCGCGATGGCCACCACAAGGGGATGGACCCCTTCGGTCAGCCGGACTCTGGTCTGCAGGGTGCCGACCTTGCTGCCGTCGCCGCGCGGGACGTCCGCGTCCTCGGGCCGGAAACTCTCCACCTCGATCCAGTCGCCGTCGCGAATGCCGAGTCTCTCCGCCGAACGGCGGTTCATCAGGGCGGGGTTGGTGTGCGAGATCTCCTGGAGCCATTTGGACTGCATGGTCCGATGCGCGTTGTGCACGTTGATCTTGAAACTGGTCATGACGAAGTGGTCGTCGGGGAACTCGCGTTGGTGGCTGGGAATGGGCTCGTAGACCGGCAGTGGTTCGATCCTGCGGTCGACTTCTCTGCCCTTGTCGACAATGAAGTCGCTGCGGATCTCGACCTTCCGGGACGGGGTGAGGAAGCCTCTGCGGGCGACTCCTTGGACCATGACGCCGATGGCCATCGGAGCGCCGTCTTCATCAGTCCCCTTATAGAGGATGCCCGTTCTCGGGTCCTCTCGGGCACCCTCGAGTTCCTCGGGGGTGAGCCGTTTCATGTGCGGCTCGTAGAAGGGCTTCTTCGTCGGGTCCAGCCAGATGCCCTTGGCCCGCATCGTGGCGAAGCCGCCCGGGATCGGCTTGAAGTACTCCTCGAAGTAGCTCTCGACGGTCTTCCACGGAAAGTACTTCTCCATCCCTCCCCCGATACGACGGGCAAGTTCCGGGAAGATCTCGCGGATGTCCTTGGACTCGCCGCGGGGCGGCACCACAGGCTGACGCAGCCCGACGTAGTCGACCAGTCCCTGTGGTGGCCGGGCGTCGATGTCCCATCGTTCCAGGTAGGTGGCCCACGGCAGGATGATGTCCGCCAGATGCCCGGTGTCGGTATACATCACATCGATGCAGACGTGAAAGGGGATGAGTTCTTCGTCCGCCAGGACGGAGCGGACGAGCTGGGATTCGGGGAACGACCACGCGGTGTCGGCGTTGTAGGTCATCAGGGCGGAGACCTTCTGTCTGCGCTCCTTGATCCAGGGATAGACGATCTGGCCCACCTTCATCTTCTTGCCGTTGAAGGCGTTGGCCAGCGGCCAGTCCTTGGCCTCGACGATGACACTCTTGGCCGTGGGCTTGTCCGGTACTGGCCCCGGCTCAGGCAGCAGGTCCTTGTCCCACGCGGACTTGGGATGCCAGCACCAACCACCCGGCTTGCCCATATTTCCGACCAGGGCGTTGAGCATGGTGATGGCCCGGTCGTTGTAGTAGCCGTTGCGATGCGCCTGCGAACCGCGGTTGCAGATCGTGGTGCACTGGGGAGCCGCAGCGGCGAACTCCCGGGCGATCCGTCTGATGTCCGCGGCCGGCACCCCGCTCTCCCGCTCCGCGAACTCGGGCGTGTAGGCGCTGACGTGCTCGGCGATTTTCTCAGCCGGAGGGTTCGACCATGTGTCCAGCCACTTGCGGTCCCACAGACCCTCGCTGCAGATGACATGCGCCATGGCCAGCGCGATCAGCCCATCGGTACCGGGCTTGACACAGAACCATTCGTCCGACAGAGCGGCCGTGTTGGACAGTCGAGTCTCGAAGGTTACGAGCTTCGCGCCCTTCTGCCGGGCCCGCATCATGCGGATGGCAACGGGGATATGGCCTTGGTGGGCCTCGGCCCAGTTCGACCCGAAGTTCAGGACGAACTGGCTGTTCTCGAAGTCGCCGAGGTCCCAGTCCGATTCGCCGATTGTAGTGACGATCGCCGCCCGGCGATTCGACGAGCACAGGGCACGATGGTTGAAGTGGGAGGGGGTTCCATAAGCGTTCAGGAACCGGGCCACGATGTCGGTGGACCGGTTGCGTCCCTGCTGGAAGGCGAACTCCTCGGGTTTCCCTCGCTCGCGGATCTCCCTCAGCCGATCGGCGATCTCGGCGTACGCCTCGTCCCAGGTGATCCGCCGCCACTTGCCCGAGCCGCGTTCGCCGACTCGCCGCAGCGGATACAGCAGCCGGTAGGGATCGTAGAGGACCGACGGTCCCGCGACTCCCTTGGCGCAGACAGAGCCCTGACTGTTGGGATCCTCGAAGTTGCCGGTGACCTTCAGCAGCCGGCCGCCTGCGACATGCCCGATGATGCCGCACGCTGTCGTGCACATCTGGCACATGGAGGCGACGGTGCGCACCTTCCGCTCGTCAGTCGCGGGGACCGCTGCCGAGCCCGGCTCACGGATGATCGCCACTGCCCCGAGTCCACCCAGGGCCAAGCCGGCCGCCGCACTCAGCCGCAGCAGGTCCCGCCGGTCCAGTTCCCAGGAAGCCTCAGACGTCGATGATGTGTCCGGTGTCTCCATGTCGGCGGATCCTGTTTCGGTTGTCACGATGTCCCCCCGTGGCTAGGCCGTGAAAACGAGAAAGCGCGCGAGGCAGGAGCCGACCAGGACGGCGACGGCGCCGAGCATTCGGGCCACCCGCCTACGTCGCGCCAGGAGCAGTACCAGGACAGGCACGGCGAGGCCGATGCCGAGGACACCGCCGTAGAACAGAAGCATCCAATCCCCGCGCAGGACGGCATCGAGTGACTCACGTGCCGGTCCAACGGGTTCCGACACCGCGGTGAACACCATCGCGGCGCCGAAGGTCATCAGGAGCAGCAGCATCATGCTTCGGCGTCCGGCGTCCTGGTTGCCCCGCGGTTCGATGCCCGTGGCGATGAGCTCGACGACGGCGTAGCCCGTCAGCAGCGACGTGACGAGGAACAGCAGAGCGGAGCCGCTCGTACCGGCCAGCGGGGAGACCCACGTTCTTGCCAGCACGGCCACCGGGTAGATCGCCAGCGCGATACTGCTGGCCACGAGCAGCCATGTCACCGCCCGTTCCAGCTGCCGAGTCGCACCTCGCGCCGGAAGTGGCGCGGCGGCACCCGCGGAGGCAGCGCGCCTGCGCGACAGCATGTAAAGAGCCACACCCAGAAGGAAGACCTTCAAGGCGATGATCTTCGCACCGAGCGAGATCGGGGAGTCCCAGTTGCCGAACTCCGTGAGCATCAGGGTGAACCGTTCGGGCCGGCCGAGGTCGATCGTCAGCAGCGCCCCGGCGGCGGCGAGCAGGCCGAGGCTTGCCCAGCCCGCCCGCCAGTCCAACGTCAGCGCCGCGGTCGGACAGCGCTGGCGATGCCACCACACCGCCAGCGTGAGCCCACTGGGCACACCGATCATCGCGAAGTACACCGCGAGCAGCCCTCCCCAGGGGGAGTCCGCCATCGGCGCCACCTGTGCCAGCTGCGTCGGCATTCTCACCGTCCCTCGAGGTCCGCACCCGAGTCGACCTGGACTCCGTCGACCGCGATCAGCGGCAGTGCCCGGCGCGGGTCCACGTAGAACACCTTGGGGCGCGTGTTCGCCTCGGGCTTCCACACGTCCAGCTCGTGCTGCCGGGCCTTGGCGGAGATCTCGCTGTCCGGGTCGTCCAGATCACCGAAGATCCGGCAGCCGGTCGGGCAGGCCTCCACACAGGCCGGCTGGCCGCCCTGCGACGTGCGATGCTCACAAAAGGTGCACTTGCTCGCGGTCTTGGTCTGAGGGTCTTCGTAAATGGCGTCGTACGGGCATGCCGCCATGCAGAAGCGGTTGAGGTTGCAGTCGCCTTCCTCGATCACCACCTCGCCGTTCGGCTTGCGGGTGATCGCGTCCGTCGGACAGGCGTTGAGACAGGGCGCGTCCTCGCACTGGTTGCACAGCACCGGGATGAAGTGACGCGTCGCCTTCGGGTACTCGCCTTCCTCGACGTACTTGACGGTGTCCCGGAACACCCCCAGCGGGACGTCGAACTCGTTCTTGCAGGCCACCGAACATGCGTGACAGCCGATACAGGTGTTCAGATCAATGATCATTCCGAAACGGGCCACAGGGGGCACCTCCAGGCCAGCACACAGGACAGCCAGACGAAGTATTCTGCTTGTCTAGAACTTTTTGGATGATAGGACCTCTTGGGCGATCGCGACAGCCCCTTCTGATCACAACAGAGCGGAACCCGCTGCGGCCAACTGCGATCGGTCCTTCACCAGATCGACCTCCGTTCTTCGTACGGAAGCAGGGAAAGACGCCGATCGCGGTCGGCCGCCACAGCATGAATCCGGGGCCCGGGATAATCAGGAGCGATCTTCGCCGCTCGCCCACTTGGGAGGAACTTCCTTGGGCATTCTGGACAGTCCGCGCGCGACATCACTGCGCAGCGCCTGCTCCATATCGGCCGGTGGTGGCGAAGCATTCGGGTCCGAGAAAATGCACAATTACGCCTTCCTGCGGGTAAGCCGCACATGGCACGACGCGGCGGGAGCTGTTCTGTGCGGTTGCGGGGCGGGCGCCGGAACGGACCGTGGCCGGGACTGGCGCGGCCAGCCCAGCGGTCCGGCCGCGTCTAGCCCGTGACCAGTCCGAGCTTCTCCGCCCTGGCTCGGACGTCCGCATAGTCGGCGGAGGTGACCGCGGCGTACTTGTGGGCCCTCATCAGGTCGAGGAGCTCCGGGTCGGACATCGACTCGAAGGCCGCCCGGATCTGCCCCATGGCCTTCTCGCCCAGGGCGCTGCGCGCGACCCAGGGGTAGCCCATGACACGGCGGGACTCCACGACGCGCAGCGCCTCCCCGGCCACCGAACCGTCCGCCTCCAGTCGGCGCAGAATGCGAAGTTCGAGTCCGCCGGCGTCGGCGCTGCCGTTCGCGACCGCCTGGGCCACGGCGTCGTGCCCACCGGCGAAGGTGACCCTCGACAGCGGAGCACACGAGGTCAGGGACCGGTCGTCACAGTCGGCGCCGGCGTCGACGAGCATCATCCGGGGGTAGAGACTGCCCGAGGTCGAGCTGATGTCGCCGAAGGCGAAGGACGCCTTGCTGTCGAGCAAGTCCTTGACGGACCGGGCATCGGAGTCCTGCTTGACGACGATGGCCGACTCGTATTCCCGGGTGCCGGTGTCCTTGTCCACCTCCGTCACCAGCGGGGTGAGGTCCACCTGCCGTTCCGCCTGCACGTAGGTGAGCCCGCCCACGTAGGCGATGTCCACATGCTTCGAGGCCAGGGCCTCGACGACGCCGGCGTAGTCACTCGCGACGAACAGCTCGACCTTGACGTCCAGCCGGTCGGAAAGGTAGCCGGCGAACGGTTCGTACTGGGCTTTCTGCTTGTCCGGGGAGACATTGGGAATGATCCCCACGCGGAGGGTCTTCGGTACTCCCATTGCGTTCTTCGGCGCATCGTCGGCCGATGAACAGGCACTCAGCGTTGCGGAAATGAGCAGGACGAGGAGCCCCGCCATGAGTCGCTTCATCGTTCGTCTCCGCTTTCAAGGCGGAACCCAAACGGGATG
Source organism: Streptomyces sp. BB1-1-1 (assembly GCF_031597775.1). Lineage (NCBI taxonomy): Bacteria > Bacillati > Actinomycetota > Actinomycetes > Kitasatosporales > Streptomycetaceae > Streptomyces > Streptomyces sp. BB1-1-1. The sequence continues at coordinate 863,849 of NZ_CP134203.1, forward strand.
TTACTGGCAGCTCAAAGGAGGGCAAACGCCGAATGGCGCACCCCCCAAGGACCAGGCGATTCTTGCCCCCGTTACGGATCCCTTCACATGGATTGGATCTCCCTAGCCAGCGGCTGGAGCCTAGCAGTGGGTTCAGGCCGCGAGAAGACCGTGTTTTGATCAACTTTTGGGTTACACGGCAGATACAGTGCCGCCGTCGACCGACCCCATCTCGGAGTCAGCAATTCCGTTTTCCGCCCCACCTGAGCATGTCTACCCGCGTCCCAAAGCTCCTTTACTCTCGTTATCTTTAGATGATAGGTTCCAGCCCTCCCTGGTCAGCACCCGCACAGCGATCTGCCCGCACCCACAGAGGGACAGGGATGAGCACTCCTGTACAGCGGCTGCTTCAGCCTGCTCGCACTGCCTCGACCGCTGATCGGTGCGGTCGTCCGGATTCTGCCGACGCGCCCATGGAGGCTTGAGCCACGTGGACATCGTGCTGCGCAACATCGTCATCGAATTTGATCAACCCAGAACCCGCGTCCTGGACGATGTCGACCTCGTCATCGAGGAAGGCGAGCGGGTAGCCCTGCTCGGGCCCTCCGGGTCTGGCAAGACCAGCCTGCTGCGGTTATTTCTCGGCGCCGTCCGCCCCGCCGCCGGCGACGTGCGCCTTGGCGGGCGGAATCCTTTCGGCACAGTGGACGAGGTCTCCTGGCTGCGTCGGCGCACCGGATGCGTCCGGCAGCGTGACGACCTGGTATCCGGGATCAGTGGACGCACCAACGCGCTGATGGCGACGACTCCCGCATGGCGGCTCGGTGACTGGCTGTCCGTCATGAGGGGCAGAACGCCCAGACGGTACAACGAGGATCTGGCGACGCTGGCCGAACGCTACGGCATCACCTCCTGCCTCACCTCACAGGTGAAGAACCTCTCCGGCGGGCAGCGGCAGCGAGTGGCCTTGGTGAGGGCACTGATGAACCACCCGTCCCTCCTGCTCGCCGACGAACCGACCTCCGGGCTGGACCCCAGAAACACGTCGATCGTGATCGACGGCATCCTCGAAGGCTCTCGCACCGTAGTGATGGCGACCCATGACCTCGCCGTGGCCAAACGCTTAGACCGTGTCGTCGCCCTGCGCGAAGGGCGTGTCACCTACGACGGCCCGCCTCCCGGCCAGGACGTTCTCGACCGGATCTACGCCGCCGCCGAGGAACCCGCATGCGCCTGAACCTTCACGTACTCACCAGCCCTCCGCCACCCCGTCCCCCGAGTGACCGGAAGACGGACCTCCACCCGGAGCTCTCCTCCGAGGAACGGCCCCCAGGCAGACGCCTTCTGCGCTGGACACTTGTCGCCGCCACCGTGCTCCTCATCGCCTGGTCAGTGCACGGCACCGACGTCGGAGTGAGTTCGCTCGTCGCGGGCCGGGAGGGGGCCGGCCGGCTGCTGAACGGTCTCTTTCCTCCCGACTTCAGCACCGATCTGCTGTCGGCAGTTCTGACAGCAACGCTGGAGACACTTCAGATCTCGATCACCGCGCTCTGCCTGGGCGCCGTGATGGGTCTGCCCCTCGCCGCGCTCATCGCGGGCAATGTCGGGGCTCCGCGCTGGTGCGTCAGTGGCGCGCGTGTCGTGGCCGCGTTCCTGCGGGGCGTACCCGAACTGCTGTGGGCGCTGCTGTTCGTGGCGACGGTCGGCCTAGGGCCGGCCGCCGGCGTGTACGCGGTGGCGCTGCACGCCGCAGGGCTGCTCGCCAAGCTGTGTTCGGAGCAGATGGAGGCGGTCGACCCCGCGCCCGTGGAGGCCATGCGCCTGACCGGCGCCTCTCGAACTGCCACCATGCTGCTCGCGATCCTTCCGCAGAGCCGCAGCGGGATCATCTCGCTGCTGCTCTACCAGTGGGAGTGCAACATCCGCAGCTCGACCGTGGTCGGATTCGTCGGTGCGGGCGGCATCGGACAGGCCCTCGGAATCTCCCTCTCGCTGTTCCGCTACGAGGAACTCGCCACGCTGCTCATCGCCGTGCTGCTCCTGATCCTGGTTGTCGACCGCATCTCCCGGCTGCTGCGCAAGCCCCTCGGGGCCGCGACACGTTGAGCCCGCGGCCACACCCACCTCATCGCTTCGCCCCGGCTCCTCGCGCCGTTCCGGGCCCCGCACACGGCGGCACCGGCCCGAACGAACGGCCAGGCGGCCTTCCCGACTGCTCGGTCCTGGTAGAGAAGGGCTCCAACGCATGACACAGGCGAACCCACCCCTCCGGTCGAACATCGTGCGCGGTGGCCCGCCCGCCGGACCGTTCGGTCTCAAGGAGCGGCTTCTCGCCCACATCGAGATCTGGCGACTCGATCTGTTCTCCTACGCGGGGCTCGTGGGCGTGGCAGGCGCGCTGTTCGGTTCGGACGACCCTGCCCTGTGGCGGATCGTCGGTGCCTGGCTGGCGCCCACCTTCGGCTGGCTCGCCGCGATGTACGGGGGCGACTACTTCGACCGCGACCTCGACGCGACGTCCAAGCCCCAGCGTCCCGTGCCGTCGGGGCGGGTGACCGCGCGCGGCGCGTTCCTCGGCATGGTGATCAACGTGCTGCTCGGGCTGGTCGTCGCCGCGGTCCTCAACCCCCTGAACGTCGTCGTCGTCTTCGTCACGCTGGGGCTCGGTGTCGCCTACAACGCCAGCCTCAAGTCCCACGGCGTGCTGGGGAACGTCAGCCGTGGGGGCGTGACCGCGATGGCCTTCGTGATGGGCACCCTGGCCACCGACCCGGATCTGCAACCTGAGCTTCTGCCGCTGGCTCTGATCTTCTGGCTCCACGACTCGGGGTCCAATGTCGTGGGCGCGATCTGCGACCGCGAGGGCGACCGCGAGGGCGGGTACGGGACATTCCCCGTACGCCACGGGGACACAGCTTCGCTGTGGCTGATGCTGAGCTTCGACGTCGCGTGGGTGAGCCTGGCGATCTGGTATCCACTGACCCTCGACGACGTCTTCTCCCCCACGTACGCGGGCTTCCTCGCCGTCGCCGTGGTCATGGCGGTGGTCTCCGCGGGCATGCTCTTCCGCAGTCCGCGTCCCATACCCCGCCTGATCGGCCTGCGCGCGCACGAGGTCCTGGTCATCGAGCGGCTGGTCCTGACCGCGGGCCTGGTGGCCACGGTGACGTCCGCCGTCGTCGGAGTGCTGGTGTTCCTGCCTTCGGCGGCCGCGGCCCTGGTCGCCTCCGTGGCCATCATGCGCAGGAGCTACGAACCCTCCCGGCACGGCTGGCGCAAGAAGGCCGGCGGCCACTCCCGGGTTCTCTGATCGACCAAAGGCAAAGGCGCGGTGGCCGTGACGGCCACCGCGCCCTTGCCTTTCCTTCTTCTATCCCTTTCCTTCTTTCCCCGGGGCGAGGGAAAGCTGTCGGAGTTCCCGCGGAAGGGCGAAGCGCATGCTCTCCGTCACGGGCTCGATCACCTCCATGTCCCGGTATCCCCGTGCCGCGAGCCAGGCCAGGACGTCCTGCACCAGTTCTTCGGGAACGGAGGCGCCGCTGGTGACGCCTACCGTGGTGACACCGGCCAGCCAGGACTCGTCGATGTCCCTGGCGTAGTCGACCAGATGGGCGTCCGCCGCGCCGTACTCCAGGGCGACCTCGACGAGACGTACGGAGTTGGAGGAATTGGCCGAGCCCACCACGATCACCAGCTGGGACTGTGCGGCCATCTCCTTCACGGCGACCTGCCGGTTCTGTGTCGCATAGCAGATGTCGTCGGACGGAGGATCGACCAGACGCGGGAACCGGGCACGCAGCGCTTCGACCGTGGCCATCGTCTCGTCGACCGACAGCGTGGTCTGGGACAGCCACGCCACGCGCTCGGGATCGCGTACCTGCACATCGGCCGCGCCCTGCGGGCCGTCGACCAGGTGGACGTGGTCGGGTGCTTCGCCCGCCGTTCCGATCACCTCCTCGTGGCCCTCGTGGCCGATCAGGAGGATGTCGTAGTCGGCCTTGGCGAAGTTGACCGCCTCGCGGTGCACTTTCGTCACGAGTGGACAGGTCGCGTCGATCGTTCTCAGGTCCAGTGCCTGGGCCTCCTCGTGGACGACCGGGGCCACACCGTGTGCGGAGAAGACCACCACCGCACCCGGCGGGACCTCCTCCGTTTCCTCGACGAAGACGGCCCCGCGCTCCTCGAGCGTCTTCACGACGTGCACGTTGTGCACGATCTGCTTGCGCACGTACACCGGGGCGCCGAATCGATCCAGCGCGACCTCGACCGTCTTGACGGCCCGGTCCACGCCGGCGCAGTATCCGCGCGGCTGAGCGAGCAGCACACGCCGTTCCGCGGACGGCTCGGCGTTCTCAGGCGGTGGGGGTGTCACCCGCACTCCCTTCCAGCGGGTCGATGCCCAACTCCTCGGCGATGCGCATCGCTTCCTCGATGAGGGTCTCCACGATCTGTGACTCGGGGACGGTCTTGACGACCTGTCCCTTGACGAAGATCTGCCCCTTGCCGTTGCCGGAGGCGACGCCCAGGTCGGCCTCACGGGCCTCGCCGGGTCCGTTCACCACGCAGCCCATGACGGCGACGCGCAGGGGGACGGGGAATCCTTCCAGTGCCGCTGTCACCTCGTCGGCGAGCTTGTACACATCGACCTGTGCTCGACCGCACGACGGGCAGGAGACCACTTCCAGCCCCCGCTCCCGCAGGCCGAGCGACTCCAGGATCTGAGTGCCGACCTTGACCTCCTCGACCGGCGGCGCCGACAGCGAGACCCGGATCGTGTCTCCTATCCCCTCGCTCAGCAGGGCTCCAAAGGCGACGGCGGACTTGACGGTGCCCTGGAAGGCCGGGCCCGCCTCGGTAACGCCGAGGTGGAGGGGGTAGTCGCACTGCTCGGCGAGCCGGCGATAGGCCTCGATCATCACGACCGGGTCGTTGTGCTTGACGGAGATCTTGATGTCCCGGAAGTCGTGCTCCTCGAAGAGGGACGCCTCCCACAGGGCGCTCTCCACCAGTGCCTCGGGAGTCGCCTTGCCGTACTTCTGCAGCAGACGCTTGTCGAGGGAGCCGGCGTTGACGCCGATACGGATCGGGGTGCCGTGGTCCTTGGCGGCCCGCGCGATCTCCTTGACCTGGTCGTCGAACCTCTTGATGTTGCCCGGGTTGACACGAACCGCGGCGCAGCCCGCCTCGATCGCCGCGAAGACATAGCGTGGTTGGAAGTGGATGTCGGCGATGACTGGGATCTGCGATTTGCGCGCGATGGTGGGCAGAGCGTCGGCGTCGTCCTGCGAAGGGACTGCCACCCGCACGATCTGGCAGCCGGACGCGGTCAGCTCCGCGATCTGTTGCAGGGTGGCGTTGACATCCGAGGTCAGAGTGGTGGTCATCGACTGGACCGAGATCGGGGCGTCGCCGCCGACCGCCACGGAACCGACATGGATCCGTCGGGACTTGCGGCGCTCGGCCACGGCTCGCGGTCGCGTCCGGGGCATACCGAGGGCGACGCTCACGGGGCGCCTCCCACCGGGTTGCCCACCGTCCGGGCGCCGCGGGTGGTCGGGGTGGTTGACATGGTCCGCAATCCCCTCATGCGTGGAGTGAGGCCGACCGGCCGTCGTCGGTGGCTGTCATCGGCCCGTGGACGAGTCGGGTGATCTCCTGGGCGATGCCCTGCGGGGTGAGCCCGGCGTCGCCGAGGATCTCCTCCCGCTTGGCGTGGTCGAGGAAGGTCTGCGGCAGGCCGAAGGTCACGACCGGCGTGGTGATCTCGGCATCGCGCAGCATCCGTGCGACGGCGTCGCCGACCCCTCCCACACGTCCGTTGTCCTCGACAGTGGCGACCAGCCGGTGGCGGCGCGCGGCTCCGAGGAGCTCGGTGTCGAGCGGCTTGGCCCAACGGGGGTCAACGACCGTCACGCCCAGTCCGTGCGCGGCGACCAGTGAAGCGGCCTCCACACACGGCCCGGCCATGGCGCCCACGGCGACGATGAGAACGTCTTCGGGCCCGCCCGCCACTCGGCTCAGCCCCGGCTTGCGGAGGAGTACGTCCATCTCACCCATCCGGTCGATGGCCTCCGTGTCTGCCCCCACCGAGCCCTTGGGAAAGCGCACGACCGTCGGGCCGTCGTCGACCGCCACTGCCTCGCGCATCAGTTGCCGCAGCCGCCCGGCGTCGCGGGGGGCGGCGATACGCAGACCGGGAACGACCTGGAGGATGGACAGGTCCCACATGCCGTTGTGGCTCGGCCCGTCGCTGCCGGTGACCCCTGCGCGGTCCAGGACAAAGGTGACGGGCAGCCGGTGCAGGGCGACGTCCATCAGCACCTGGTCGAAGGCGCGGTTCAGGAACGTCGCGTACATGGCCACCACCGGGTGCAGTCCACCGACGGCCAGACCGGCGGCCGAGGTCGCGGCGTGCTGTTCTGCGATCCCCACGTCGAAGACCCGGTCGGGGTAGGCGTCGGCGAAGCGGGCCAGACCGGTCGGATGGAGCATGGCCGCTGTGATCGCGACGAGGTCGGACCGTTCGGCGCCCAGACGCACCATCTCCGTGCCGAACACCTCGGTCCACGAGGTGGAGGCGCCGGCGAGGGTCGTGCCCGTGGCGGGATCGAAGGCGCCGGGGCCGTGGAAGCAGTCCTCGGCGTTGCTCTCGGCCGGCCGGTAGCCGCAGCCCTTCTTCGTCACGCAGTGGACGATCACGGGGGCGCCGAAGTCCCGGGCGCTGCGCAGTGCCTCCTCGAGAAGATGGACGTCGTGTCCGTCGATGGGCCCGACGTACTTCAGTCCGAGGTCCTCGAACATGGCTTGCGGGGTGAACGCGTCCTTCAGCCCCTTCTTGAGCGCGTGCAGTGCTTCGTACACGGCGGAGCCGGCCACCGGAGCGCGCGGCATGACGCGCTTGACGATGCCCATGGCGTTCTCGTAGCCGGGGTCCAGCCGGAGCTGGGCGAGGTGGCTGGCGAAGCCGCCGATGGTGGGTGAGTAGGAGCGGCCGTTGTCGTTGACCACGATGACGACCGGCCGCTTCTCACCGGCGGCGATGTTGTTCAGAGCTTCCCAGGCCATGCCGCCGGTGAGGGCGCCGTCGCCCACGAGGGCGACCACCTTGCCGTCCGTGCCCCGCAGCGCGTTCGCCTTGGCCAGTCCGTCGGCGTACGACAGGGCGGTGGAGGCATGGGAGTTCTCGATGATGTCGTGCTCGGACTCCGCTCTGCTCGGGTAGCCGGACAGGCCCCCGCGCTGCCGCAGCAGCCGGAATCCTTCCTGGCGTCCCGTCAGAAGCTTGTGCACGTATGCCTGGTGACCGGTGTCGAACAACAGCCGGTCCCTGGGGGATTCGAAGACCCGGTGCAGAGCGATGGTGAGCTCGACGACACCGAGATTCGGCCCTATGTGCCCGCCCGTTCTCGATACCGCGTCCACTAGAAATTCACGAATTTCCGCCGCGAGGTCCGGCAACTCTTCAGGGCCCAACGCGCGTACGTCGGCCGGGCATCGAATCTTTTCCAGTAGGCCCATATGCGCTTTCCCCTCTGCAGAGACGATGTACCCCACGGTAGGGAGAACGTCTGGCGGGTGGCCAGTGCTGTCCAGCAGAGCGGAACAGTTCTGGTCGGGTGGCGCGACGGCTCGTAGGCTGATCGTTCGCACTCGATTCACGCTCGCCTGTAGTCGATAAACGGGGTGACGTCTCGTGTCCGACGGAATACTTGATCTCGGTGCCGAGCAATTGCCGGAGCTGCGAGGAAGGGAGTTGACGACCTCGGTCCGTGCCGCGTCGGGACGGACCTTGCTGGTGCGGGCGCCGGCGGACGGCACCTTCGCCGGACGAGCCCATGCCCTCCAGCTCGCTCGCGCCTTCGGTGCGGACGTGCTGGTGCTCGACTCCATCCAGGGAGTGTGGGACGGCGACACCTGGAACTTCCCCGTACTCGGCCGCTACACGGATCTGCACGCGGTCGCCCGGGACTTGGGCCGACCGGTCTGCGTGGTGCTGCGCACCGGTGACGTACCGGTGCCGGGTCGCGCGACGCCTTGGAACGCCCAGCGGCTGGCCGATCAGGGCGCGGCGGCGATCTGGGTCACGGACGACGCGGCAGCTTCGGCCTCGTACACCGATCTCGCGCGGGATGTCGCCAGGATCCGATCCCTGATCGGTCCCGAGGTGTCTCTCTGGGCAGGCCGTGCGCCCGAGGACGGACCGTTCGGCGCTCGCACTGGAGCGGCGGGCCCGATGCGGCTGGTCGAAGCGGGGGCCGACATGGTCTTCCTGGCGGCTCCGGGCCTCGGCTCAGGGACGGGGACGGCTGCGGTGGAATCGGCCGTGCGAGCCGCCCGCATGCTGCAACATGCCGGCGCGCTGGTCGCCGTAACGGGTCGCGCGGAATCGGAGCCGGCGGGCACCCCTGGCATCACGGATGCGGTGCGGGCCGCGCGGGTGATGGGTGTGGACGCACATCTGCTGGGTTCCGGGCCGCTCGGCCCTCATCTCGACCCCGAACTTCTCTACCACTACTCGCTGGAGGTGAGGGGGCGGGAGTTCACCTGGCGGCGCATGGCGGAAGCCGGCTCGAGGAACGCCGCCGCGCACCGGCCGCGTAGGTACGAGCCCGTGCTGCGTCTTCCGTCGGCCGGTTGACACGGCTGCGGCCCCGCTCGCCACGCAGTCGGCTGCCGGTTCACGCCAAAGGGAGCATGGACCCGGCAGCCGACTGCCTCTGGTCTCGGGCGGGCGTCCTCAGCCAGTGCCGGCCTGCAGTGGCAGGCCGTCGATCAGTGGGTGGTCGTGCTCCACGAGGCCGACCTTGCCGGCGCCTCCCGGCGAGCCCAGCTCCGAGAAGAATTCCGCGTTCGCCCGGCGGTGGTCCTCCCACTCCTCCGGCAGGTCGTCCTCGAAGAAGATGGCCTCGACCGGGCAAACCGGTTCGCATGCTCCGCAGTCGACGCATTCGTCCGGATGGACATACAGGGCCCGCGAGCCTTCGTAAATGCAGTCGACCGGGCACTCTTCGATGCAGGCCTTGTCCTTCACGTCGACGCACGGCTGCGCAATGACGTAGGTCATTCACGCTCCTCTTCCTCAATACCTCCTCGGCGCTACGCCGAGATGCGCCGGGCTGATGTGGTGACGCCGAGCGTGTCCAGAAGCCGGCGGAATGCCTCTCTTTCAAGCGCGGGATCCACCTGCCCGGCCAATTGCTCGCAGTGCTCGGTCAGTTTCCGCAGATAGCCGGTCTCGTCGCGCTCTGCGGCGTAAAGCGCGTCGGTGAGCGCCCGGGTGTCCTCCGCGGGGAAATAGCCGGGGTAGTCCTCGCCGAGGAGACCGATGGATCCTTCGATCGCCGATGAGATCACAGGCACCCGGGCGGCCAGCGCCTCGGAGACGACGTTGGCACCGCCCTCGTGCAGGGATGTGAGGACCAGCAGGCGGCTGCGCGCCAGGATCGCCAGCGCCTCTTCGCGGGACACCGCGCCACGCCAGTCGTAGCGCGGGTTGACCGCCGATTCCGCGGCCAGTTCCACGGACAGCGATTCGTCTCGGTCCTCCCCCACGTGGGTGACCCGAATCCTGGAGTCGGCGGGCAGCAGCCGTACAGCTCCGGCGAGCCGCATCGGGTCCTTGACGGGCCGGACGTGGGTCAGGAACGCCACCTCGAAGCAGTCCTCCCGCTGCGGACACGGCGGAACGGGAGGGAGGGACTGCACGATGACGTCGGCGCGCTTGGCGAGGTCCGGAGGCAGTTGGGCAAGGCCTCGGCGCTGGAGCACGATGAACCGATCCGCCATGGCCAGGATCTCGGGGTCCACTCCCGAGTCCTGAAGACTGGGGTACAGGTCGGTTCCCGTGAGGGCGATCACCACGGGGGCGCCGAAGCGGTCGGCCCGGAAGGCACGTATGGCGTCCGCGCTCTTGCGGGCGTGGAGAGCGAGCAGGGCGTCATACCGGCCCGGCCGGTACTCCTGCGCGATCTCCACGCGATGGCCGAGGTCGCGCAGGATCCCGGCCCATCGGCGTGCCGTCACCCCGTTGCCGTGCGTACTGTCGACCGCCGTCGGCGTGACGAGGAGGATCATGCGTCGACCGCGCAGGTACGGAAGCCGCCGAGCACGTCCCGCCGGTCCGGAGTGAAGTAGTTGCGCATGGTCGAACGGACGTAGCGACCGCGTGTAGCCCACGATCCGCCGCGCAGCACCCTACGGCTGCCGAAGAACTGCTCGGAGTTGTCGGCGTAGGAGTCCCGTTCGAAGTTGGGATAGGCGGCGAAGTCGCTCGCGGTCCACTCCCAGACGTTGCCGATCATCTGACGACATCCGAATGGACTGTCGCCGGCCTCGCAGGCGGCCACATCGGAGGGACCGCCGCCGCGCCAGTCCGTCGTGGCGTTCTTCGCATCGGAGGCGTGGTCACCCCAGGGGTAGCAGCTCTTCGGCGCGTCGCCTCCTGACGCCGCGAACTCCCACTCCGCCTCGGTGGGCAGGCGCCGCCCCGCCCATCGCGCGTAGGCGTCGGCCTCCCACCAGCAGACGTGATGTACGGGGAGGTGCGGTTCGAGGTCGAACCATGTGTCGAAGTGCCGGCGCTGGAAGCCTTCGTCCGGGCTGCCGCGCCAGTACAGGGGGTGCTCGGCTCCGGTTGCCGCGAGCCAGGCGCCCTGGTCGGCCCAGAGCCGGGGGTCCGTGTATCCGCCGTCCGCGACGAAGGCCGCGAACTCGGCCTGCGTCACCGGGGCCTTGGCGATGGTGAACGGCGCGACGCGCGTCAGGTGACCCCACTTCTCGTTGTCGTAGACGAAGGGGTCCCGGCGCAGGGCGCCGAGCAGGAACTGCCCTCCCCCGACCGACACGTCCCCGGTCCACGGCCCGGAGCTCGCGCCGTGCGAGGGTTCGGCGTCGGTGAGCCCCGGCAGTGCGGGCGGCGCGTAGCCGAGGGCCTGACGCGTGTACGTGAAGGCCTCGGTGTGGGTGTCGTAGTGGTGGACCGTGTAGCGCGCGAAGTGGCGCACCACGTCGGTGGCGTCCGGGCGGGCAACCTCCTCGGCGACACGTTCGGCCACGGTGCGCATGTAGGCGATGGTCTCCTCGCGCGAGGGCAGGTCGAGTCGCCAGCGGGTGTCGTGCGGGATGGCACCGGAGTCGTAGATCGAGTCGGCGTAGGAGAGGACGGGGTCCTGTCCGCACGCGCCGCGCAGGACGAACTTCTCCTGGAACCAGGCCTGGTGGCCGATCTCCCACAGCATGGGGTTCACCATGGGCAGCAGGGGGCCGAGCAGCTGGCTGTCGTCGAGGTCCGCGACGAGCTGAATCGCGCGTTCAGTACCGTCGAGGACCCACTCGGCGAGTTCATCGGGTGCGGGTGCGTTGGCTTCCATATCAGCTCCAGACATCGTTCACGCGGACGCGGAACCGGCCTCCGGGCCCTGCGCGTCGGCCAGCTTCAGCCAGCGGGCGAGGGCACGCTGGGCATAGGTGTGGGCAATCAGGTCGTCGCTGTAGTAGAGCTGGTCGTAGTACAGCCCGACCATGCTCTGCCGCCAAGTGCCCTGGTCGTTCTGGTGGTCGAGCAGCCATTCCACCGCGCGGACCAGGCGCTCGTCCCGGCACGGCAGGCCGGACCTCAGCAGTGAGTACAGCGCCCAGCCCGTCTCCTCGGCCGTGCCGCCGTCCGGAGCGCCCTCGATGGCCTTCTCCGGCCAGGCTCCGTCCGCCCGCTGGTTCTCCAGCAGCCAAGCGCGTGCCCGAACCGGAACGGTGCTCGCCAGGTCACCCAGCTCGGCGTATGTCTCCAGCACCTTGGCGGTGCCATGGGTCGAGTCGCGGAACCACAGCGAGGGCAGCGCGCCGTCGGCCTGCTGCGTGGTCTCGAACCAGCGCAGCGCCTTGTCGATGGGCGACTTGGGTCCGCGCCCGATACCGAGCCGATGGAAGCCCATCACCACGTGCGAGGTGACACCCGTGCACGGGCCGTCGTGGACCATCGAGGAGTCCCGCATCCACTCCGACCAGGAACCGTCCCTGTTCTGCATGCCGTACAGCCAACGCAGGGCCTTGCGTACGGCCGGGTGGCGATGCGGGAGCCCGAGCAGGGACAGTGCGGTGAGCACCACCGCGGTGTCCTCGGATTCGGGCCAGCCGGACGGGTTCGCCCAGGACCAGCCGCCGGCGGGAAGCTTGAGGGGTTCGAAGGGTCCGTTCCACTGCGCCGACAGCAGCCAGTCGCGGGTACGGCGCAGCCGGGGCTCCGTCGCCACGTCGGTGCTCTCGGCCAGGGCCAGCACCGCGTAGGAGGTCACCGCGAGCTCCAGGTCGCGGTCGATTGCCCAGGAGCCGTCCGCCCGCCTGGTCTCCTTGAGGTACTCCAGGCAGCCACGCTGGATGTCGGGGCCTACGTCCTCGCCCGCGACCCGCAGGCCGGTGTAGACGAGTGCCGCCATCAGCGGGCATTCCTCGATGCCCCCATTGGTGGCCATAGTGGTGCGCAGCCAGTCCAGGCCCTTGTGCTCCGCCAGGCGTTGTACGGTCCTCCGTGCGCGACCGGCCGGGAGCCGGCGTGAATGACCGATGCCGAGCGCGACGACTCCGGGCAGCGCTATGGACGCCCGGGCGCGCATGCCGGCGGGCAGCAGCATGATCTCCAGCGGTTGGACGGGCTGCTGTTCCACGTCCCGCAGCCCTTCCATCGCCCAGGTGATGGCGACGAGTTCCCGCCACGTCCTGACGTTGGGGAAGACGGCGGCCTCACCACCGTTGGCGTCGATGAAGGCCGTGCCCGCGTCGATGGCCTGCCTGGAGCCCTCGGGGTCCAGGACCTTGAGGGCGGCCAGGGCGAACGCGGTGACGCTGACGTCGGAGGGCGGGTCGGCGTCGGCCACGCTCCATCCGCCGTCCTCACGCTGGTTCTGTCGCAGCCAGTCGAGCCCGTCCTGGATCTCTTCCCGGTACGTCCGGCGGCCCGCGCGGGCGAACGCCAGCACCGCGAGGGCCGTCGGCATGGCCGATGACGACAGGCGATCCGTCCAGCCGCCGTCGGCTCGCTGCTGCGTGTAGAGGTACTCCGTGCCCCTGGCGACGGCTTCGGCCACTCGTTTCTTCAGAGTCTCGGAACTCACGCTTTTGAACTCCTGTGGAGGTTCGCTCGGGGCAGGGACACGGGCGACCTGCCGCGGTGGTACCGCGAGGGACCGCTGTCCGGTCGGCGGCGACGGATGCTGGACCGGTGCCACCGACCGTGGTTCAGGCGAGTGCGGAGGCCGGCTCGGGGGTGAAGGTGAGGGTCATGTCGTTGATGGCGTGCACGGCCTCGGGCATGTAGGTCGGCGGGTCCTGGACCAGTTGCGGGTTGGCCAGCCGGCGCGCCAGCGTCGTGAAGACCACTTCGCCCTGCATACGGGCCAGCGGCGCACCGAGGCAGTAGTGGATGCCACCGCCGAACTCCAGATGACGGTTGTCGGTCCGCGTGATGTCGAACCGGTCGGGGTCGGGGAAACGCGCGGGGTCGCGGTTCGCGGACGCCAGCCAGAGCATGATCGGCGTGCCCTTGTTCACCCGGGTGCCGTTGATCTCGAGGTCCTTCGCGGCCACTCGCCGGGTGAACTGGATCGGCGAGTCGTATCGCAGCACCTCCTCGACCGCGGAGGCGGCCAGTTCGGGCTTGTCCCGCAGCAGCTGGAGCTGGTCGGGGTCGCGCAGCAGGGCCAGCATGCCGTTGACGATGAGGCCGATGGTCGTCTCGTGGCCGGCGACCACCATCAGACGGCACGTGTCGTTGATCTCCGATGTGGTGATCTCACCGCGCGCCTCTGCCTCCAGCATGACCGACAGGAGGTCGTCGCCGAGGTTGTCACGCTTCTTGGCGATCTGCCGGTCGAAGTACAGCGTCATCTCGTCCTGCACGCCGGCGCTGTAGCTGAGGCAGGCGCCTGCTCCGGCGGGTGCCTCGAAGTCGCAGCAGAGCTGCGACCGCTTCCAGGCCACCTCGCCCAGGTGGTCCTCGGGCGGGATACCGAGCATGGTGCAGATGACTTTGATCGGGAGGGGATAGGCCAGCTCCTCGACTAGTTCGATCTCACCGCGCGCAGCGGTCTTGTCAAGGACCTCGTCGACGACCTGCTGGGCGACCGGGCGCAGCCGCTCGATCCGCCGCGGCGTGAACATCTCACTCACGACACCCCTCAGCCGGGTGTGGTCCGGCGGGTCACGGTGCAGGAACGACCGCTGCCCGAGGGTGTCGATGAGGTTCTGCGGAAGCTCGCCGGAGGCGATCTTGGACTGCTGGCCCGCGCCGTGCTGGTCGTCGCTGCTGACGTCGGGGTGCCGCAGGGCCGCGGACACATCCGCGTAGTTCATCATCACCAGCGTCTCGCCGAGTTGGTGGACCGGGCGCTCGCGCAGCAGCCGCTGGTAGAGCTCGTACGGCTCCACCATGATCTCGTGATCGGCGAAGAACGGCACGATGGTCGGTTCCGTCTCGGCCTTCGCGAGTGCGGGGATGTCCTCTGCCTTTTTACCTGGGAACAGTTTCTTCTCGATCAGTCCCATACCGGAACCCATCCTCCCGAATACGTTTATCCACGTATCTTTGTAGAAAGAAGCCTAAAGGCGGCTTCCTGGTCCGTCAATGAGGCGCAGACATATGAGAGTTGAGCGCCGGAACTCCGAGGCTCAGTGGGCGACGCGGTACGTCAGGCGCCTCACCAGACGCGCCGCGTCGGCCCCGACGCCTCCCACCAGGTGAGAGGTGACCGTGGACTGGAAGGGCAGGCCGAGGAGATGAAGTCCCGGCTCCCCCCGCACGGATCCATCGCGGTGGCCCGGGATGCGGTCGGGCGCGATGAACGGAAGGTCGACCCAGGAATAGTCCGGCACGAAACCGGTGCACCACACGACGGTACGAACGTCCTGGAGCCGGCCGTCGGCGAGCAGAGGACGCCCTTCTGCCACGCCGACCACTCGCGGCACCCGCCGCACTCCCGCACGGCGCAGATCATCCGGGCTGACGCTGATCAGCGGGTGTCCCCGGCCCGTCCCGGACGCCGCAATGCCCCGGCCGGGCCAGGTGTGGACGGACAGCTTTCCCATGACGCGGTACGCGGCAGCTCCCATGGGAAAAGGGACGTGGCCGGTGTCGCGGCCGGCGAGCCAGACTCGATGGGACGCGGCCAGTTCCAGGGCGATCTCCGCGCCCGAGTTACCCGCCCCGACCACCATGACGTCACCCGGCTTCAGCCTGCCGGGGTTGAGGTAGTCGAAGGAGTGGAGCTGGTCGACGGAAGGGTCCAGCTTGTCCGCGAACTCGGGAACGTACGGCGCAGTGAAGGCCCCTGTGGCCAGAACCACCTGGGCTGCCTCGATCCCACGCCCCCCTGCCGTGAGCCCATAGCGGTCACCGAACCGGGTCAGCGACTCCACGCGGGAGCCGAGCCGCACCGGCAGACCGAACGACATGGCGTACGTCTCGAGATAATCGGCCACTTCGTCCTTGGTCTGGTAGAGACCGTCGGCGGCCCGACCCTTCATCCCAGGCAGGTGCGAGTAGCTCACGGGAGTGAACAGCCTGAGCGAGTCCCAGCGTGAGCGCCAGGAGTGCCCCAGGCGCTCCGCCGCCTCGAGAACGACGAAGTCCCGCCCTCGCCGAGCCAGGTGGTAGGCGGCGGCCAGGCCGGCCTGGCCGCCGCCTACCACGACCGTCTCGAAGCTGTCGGCGCTCATGACGCCTGTCCCGGGCCCGCCTCACTCACCGGCACACCGCGCGTCCACGACGCCGGGCTGCGGGTCACCATGTCACGGGCAGTTCGACCGGTGCGTTGAGCATGGATCCGACCGACCACTCCAACTCCCCCGGCTCCACTGCCAGTCGCAGGTTCGGGAAGCGCCTCGCCAGCCCCTCGAACGCGACCACCATCTCCGCCCGCGCCAGCGCGGCGCCCAAGCAGAAGTGCGCGCCGTAGCCGAAGGTCATGTGACCCGCGTCGGTACGCTCAGCGTCGAAGACGAGCGGCGCCATGCGCGCGGTCGGGTCGAGATTGGCCAGGTTGAGACTGACCAGAACCTGCTCGCCCTTCCGGATCCGCTGCCCCGCGAGTTCCGTGTCCACTGCCGCAGTCCGCCAGATGGAGGTGTCGATGGGCGGCTGATGACGGAGCACTTCCTCGGCGACCTGCTCCATCGGGATCTCGCCCGAAGCGATGCGAGACCACTGACCGGTAGCGCTCAGCACCATCACTCCCCTGGTGATGGCCTTGGCGGTGGTCTCATGACCGGCGATGATGATCAAGCCGGTCGTGGCGATGAGCTCTTCCTCCGTCATCGCGTCCCGGCCGTCCCGGGCCCGGATGAGGTCGGACAGGAGGTCGTCACCGAGGTTCTTCCGCCGGTCGACGACGAGCCGCTGAATAGAGGCGTGGAACTCCACGACCGCGGTCTCGATCTCCTCCGCCGTGCTCGTGCTGAGTGAGATGAACACCTCCGACCAGCGCCTCAGGTCGGCTTTGTCCTCGTCCGGGACGCCCCCGAGCACGCCGAAGATGACCGCCATGGGAAGGGGGAGCGCGAGTGTGGAAATGAGGTCTACGCCGGGGCCCTTCTCCTCCACGTCGTCGAGAAGGGACTCCACCAGCCCCTTGATGGTGGGGACCATCACCTGGATACGGCGTGCCGTGAAGACCTTCGCGGCCAGGCGGCGGATACGGGTGTGCTCGGGCGGATCCATTCCCACCATCGGAACGGCCGCCTGAGCTCGCTTGTCCTCGAGACCGGGGTCAGGCCGACTGGTGAAGCGGGCGGGCTCGGACAGCACCTCGCGCACTTCCTTCTCGCCGGCCACCAGCCAGGCCTCGTTGCCCCCTGGGCCGATCACCCGCAGGACCGGGTTGCTGCGAGCCGCTTTCAGCAGCAGGGGGTCAGGCAGCCCCTCGGGGGTGAGGGGCTGCGGGAATTTCAGGGTCGGTACCGCATTTTCGCTCATACAAGCCCTCCGCGGTCTCCTACGACGGCCGCCGCCTCACCAGGGGACGGGGCCTTGCGCGTCCTAGCTTATGCGTTATTCCTGAAAATAATGGAGCTTGGCGATCGAGCAGGACCATAACATGTCGTGGAGGGCCGCCAGAAGCCCCTCCACGACATCGAGCCCGCCCGTGAGAGCCGCTACTGATCCCCGGTGAGGGCGAAGAAGATGTCCTCGAGACTGTTGCGCTCGGAGCCCAGCTCATGAATCTCGAGACCTGCCGCGGAAGCGATGCGCCCCACCTCCGCCACATCCAGGCCCCACACCCGCACAAGGTCGGCCTCCGCGCGATCGGCCCGGACCCCGCTGGCCATGCGCTCGCCGAACAGCTCCATCAGGGCGTCGGCATGCGGGGTGCGCACCGTCACGACGCCCCCCTCCCCACCCGCCACCTCGTCCAGGGTGCCCTCGCGGACCAGCCTGCCCTTATTGATGACGACCACCCGATCCACCAGTTGCTCCACCTCGGAGAGCACATGACTCGAGACCAGCACGGTCCCACCCTGGTCGGCGAACTCCCGCAGCATCGAACGCATCCAGTTGATCCCCTTCGGATCCAGCCCGTTGGCCGGCTCGTCGAGCACCAGGACCGAAGGGTTGCCGAGCAGAGCGCCGGCGAGCGCGAGGCGCTGGCGCATACCGAGGGAGTAGCCCTTCACCTTGCGTTGCGCGGCATCCGCCAGGCCCACCTTTTCCAGCACTTCATCAGCGCGCTTGGCCGGGATCCCGTTGGCGGTGCACAGCACTCGCAGGTGTCCCCGGCCGCTGCGCCGCGGGTGGAATCCGGACGCGTCCAGGGCCGCACCGACCTCCCCGCCGGGCGAGGCGAGTTCCCCGTAGCGGCGCCCTCCGATGGTGGCCACACCGGCGTCCGGGCGTACGAGCCCGAGCAGCATGCGCAGCGTGGTGCTCTTGCCCGCACCATTGGGGCCGAGGAAGCCGGTGACCGACCCGGGCTGCACGGAGAAGGACAGCCCGTCGACCGCTTTGACGGCACCGAACGACTTGGTCAGGCCAGAGATTTCGATCGGAACGCTACTCTTGCCCATGAGAACAGTTCTCCATCGTGAGTCGGGACACTGTGCCGGATGCGGGTTCGCAGATCGCAGGTGGCTACGACATCGGACACGGCGCCGAACACCGGGGAATCCAGCCCGGCTCGCCGTTCGGACGGTCCCCCCGCCCACCACCGTGGGACATCTGTCGAGATCGGTTTAAGATGCCTCGTGGATAGGGACCATACAACATGGTGAAGTCAATACACAATGTCTCCGGGGCAGCAACTGTGACCAGCCGAACCGCAGCTCTCGACCGCCTACTGACCCTTGCGGGGCGCCTGACCGAGGCGATGGAACGCGGCATGGCCGAGCGCGGCCTGAACCGCGCTCACGCCACGCTGCTCATGGTGCTGCACCACGGCGGCCCGACAGTTCAGCGCGGCTTGAGCCAGGCCCTCGGGGTCACACCCCGTCACGTGACGGGCCTCGTGGACACACTGGAGGCCGACGGGTGGGTCGAGCGCCGCCCGCACCCCACCGATCGGCGGGCCTCCATGGTCACCCTCACCACCAAGGGCGACGCAGCCGTCGCCGTCATGAACGAGGAACGGCACAACTGGGCGGAGCAACTCTTCGCGAAGGTGCCCGAGGGCGAACTCGACATGTTCATCGCCATCCTCGACACCCTCGACTCCTCCGTGGCACCCAGGGGCGACCAACCGCACTGCGGGAGTTGACCATCGAGGTGACCCGCCTCCGTCCGGACGGGCACCCCTCACACGCGTCGACTCTTATTCCAATAAACCTTGCATTCATGCATGATGGGACTTCCTGATCTCTCCCTCACCGTAAGGGATCACGTGCATGACCATCACCGAGAATCACCCCACGCTCCCCTTCGCCAGGCCGGACATCCTCGGCCTGGCGCCTCTCTTCAACGAGCTCCAGGAACAGGACCCGGTGGCCCGGGTCCGCACCCCTACCGGCGACTTCGGCTGGCTCGTGACACGGCATGCAGACGTGAAGCAGTTGCTGGCGGATCCTCGCCTCGGCCGCGGACACGCCGAACCGGAACGTGCCGCCCGCTACTCCCGTTCACGCATGGAGGGCGGTCCGCTCGGCGACCCGAAGACCGAGGACGCCGAGTACGGACGCATGCGGAGTCTGCTCTCCCCCTCGTTCGCCCCGCGACGCATGCACACCGTGCACGACCGCATCCTCGCCCTGGTCGACGAGTTGTTCGACCAGGCCCTGAGCCGGCCGGCGCCCGTCGACTTCCATGAGGCGATCGCCTTCCAGCTGCCGGTCATGGTCATCTGCCGGCTGCTGGGCGTGCCCGAGGACGACCGCGACCGGTTCCGGGGCTGGCTCGACGCAGCGACCGCTCTGTACGACCAGAACCAGATAGCGAGCGGCTACGCGGCCCTGATGGGATACACCGACGAACTGGTGCGCCTCAAGCGGGAGAAGCCGGGCGAGGACATCATCACGGACCTGCTCGCGGCCGTGGACGAGTCGGAGGCAGCGGCCAAGCTGCCGCAACTGGTGGCCGGACTGCTCTACGCCGGCTACGAAACCACCGTCGAGCGCCTCGGGTTCGGAGCCCTGCACCTGCTCGCCCATCCGGATCAGATGCGACTGCTCCGCAAGGATCCGTCCCTGATGCCCTCGGCGGTCGAGGAGGTTCTCAGGGTGGCCGCTCCCAGCCGCCCGCCACGCATCGCCTATGCCCGCGCCGACCTTGACGTGCGCGGGGTGTCCATCAAGTCCGGCGATCTGGTCATGCTGGCCATACAAGCCGCCAACCACGACCCGCGCGTGTTCGAAGACCCCCAGCGCTTCGACGTGACCCGGTCCCCCAATCCCCATCTCAGCTTCGGTCACGGCGGCCACTTCTGCCTCGGGGCCAGCATGGCCCGGCTCGAACTCGAAGCGGTCTTCTCGGCCCTCGTACGGCATGAGCCGACACTGCGACTCGCGGCCCCCGTCGAGGACCTGCTCCAGCACGAGAATCCGTCCACCGGTGGCCTGACCGCGCTGCCCATCACCTGGTGAGGGAAGATGTCTCCTTCGCTCCGCAGACGTCCCCGGATAGCACTGTCCCTGGCGGCAGTCGTCCTGGCCGCACTCCCGCAAGCGCAGGCCACGGGAGCTTCCCCCGCCCGTACTACCGCCTCCTCCGCCGAGCCGGCACCCTTCCCGGGTGTCCTCGGACCGCAGAACCCGTTCGTCGCGCCCCAGGGCGTCGGAACCGCCCACAACGACAGCCAGTCGTCGGACGCGACGCCCCAGACGGGGCCGGGGGCCGGCCCGTACAACACGTCCATGGCCTACGGACCCACCTGTCCTTCGACGGTGATGGACAGCAAGGGGCTCTTGGTCGGGCTGTGTATGGACGGGCACGACAAACCCAGCATCCGCCTGATGGACCCCAAGACGTTGGCCGTACTGGCCTCCATACCGCAGCCGCCCACCAGTCAGTACGCCGTGCACTTCTACATCGACCCCTACGACCGGACCGTCATCTCCAACGGCGACGGCCACATCCTCCGGGTGAGTCACCGCCAGGACTCCTCGGGGCAATGGAGGCTGCGGGTCGACGACGACTGGGACCTCAGCCGTCAGGTGAGCGATCACTGTGGCGCTCCGCGCTGCGACTACCTGGTGAGCGTCAAGCCGGACTGGGCCGGGCGGATCTGGTTCTCCTCCCTGGAAGGGGTCGTGGGGACCCTGAACCCGCGCACCGGCGCGGTGCGCACGCTCCACCTGCCGGATGGCGAACGCGTGGTCAAGGCGATTTCGACCTCCTTCAGAGGAGTCGCACTCGCTTCCGACTACGCGGTGTACCTCCTCAAGGCAGACGGCCTCGGGCGGCCCAGAATCCGCTGGCGCGAGACGTACGACCGCGCCGACTTCATCAAACCCGGCAAGTGGACCGAGGGCAGCGGCACTTCACCCAGCTTCTTCGGTCCGGGCGACGATCGCTACCTCGCCCTCATGGACGGCGGTGCGCCCCGGGAGAGCGTGCGCGTCTACCGGGTGGACGCCCGCGCGGGCCGTCGGCTCCTGTGCACGATCCCGGTCTTCGCCGACGGCGCCAGTAGCACCGACGACACTTTCATCGTGGCGGGGCGCAGCGTCATCGCGGTGAACACCAACGGCTACGACTACTTCGACTACACGCCGAAGCCGCTGCCGGGCGGCATGACCCGTATCGATGTGCGCAAGGACGAGTCGGGCTGCGACGTGGTGTGGAACAACCCCACCTCGACGACCACCATGGCCAAGCTGTCCATGAGCAAGGGCATCGTCTACAACTTCGAGCGGACGGTGGACGACGCGGGCGTTCCCACCTACTCGTTCATGGCCATCGACGCGCACACGGGCAAGACCCTCTCCCGGACTCCGCTCGGCCACCACTTCGTCTATGAGGGCCTCCAGCTCAACGGCATGCTGGGGCCGGACGGCAGCTACTACCAGGGCGTACTCGGCGGCATGATCCGCGTCAGCCCGACTACCGGCTGACTCCCGGCCACGCTTCTCAACCATCACTTCATTGTGTAGTGTCTTCACTAATTCGTGGAGAGAAATGAGGCGTGATGGTTCAGCATGTCCAGACGCTGACCGAGGCGGACTTCGACCAACATGTCGGCAGCGCACTTCAACCGGTCCTCGTCGACTTCTGGGCCGAGGACTGCTCCTCGTGCAAGGCCCTGTTCCCGCTGCTGGAGGAGCTCGCCCAGGAGCACACCGGAACGCTGCGCGTGGGCGCGGTCCGTCTCGATGACGCGCCCGGCCTCGCGCGGCGTTTCGACATCATGAAGCTGCCGACCCTCTTGGTCTTCGTCGACGGAGAGCCGGTGAAGCGGATCGTCGACGTCCAGCACAACGCCGATCTGGTGGATGCGCTGGAAGAGTTCCTGCGCTGACGCCGCTCAGCGAAAACGGGGCCGGCCGGCCACCACGCGAAGTGGTGGCCGGCCGGCCCCGTCCGTCGTGTACAACGGCTACCAGGTCACCAGTACCTGCTCGAATCCGGCCGTCAGCTTGCCCTTGCGGGCGGGCATCTCCTCGATCGGCAGGGCGGGACGCAACCCGGGGAACCGCGGCAACAGCCGCGAGAAGAGGATCTCCAGCTGGAGCCGGGCCAGCGGCGCCCCCATGCAGTAGTGGTCACCCTGACCGAAGGCGATGTGCGGGTTGGGCGAGCGCCGGATGTCGAACGTCTCCGGATCAGGGTGGACCTCACCGTCGTGGTCGGCGCTGGGGCGGTCGAGAAGCACCAGTTCACCGGCCTTGACACGCACCCCGCCTATGTCGAGGTCCTGCTTGGCGTACCGAGGGGCCCAGCCCTCGGAGTGCGGCGCGATGCGCAGGATCTCGTCCAGGGCCGACGGCAGCAGGGTCATGTCGTCGAGCAGCTCGTGATGCGCCTCGGGATGGGCGAGAAGCATCAGCACGCCGATGTCGATCATCGGAATCGTGGCCTCGTGGCCGGCGAACACCATCATCATCGCCTGGCGGGTGATGTACTCGTCGTCGAGCGTCCCTCCCTCCGCCAGGCAGAGCGTGGACGTCAGGTCCTCGCCGGGCTCCTTGCGCTTCTTCCTGGTCAGCTCGCTCATGTAGGCGTACAGCTCCCCCAGGGAGGCCTGGGAGTGCTCGCCGTCGGTCATGTCGGAGATGCCGAGCGAGACCCTGCGGATCAGCTGGTGGTCCTCGGTGGGCACACCGAGCAGTTCGCAGATCATCAACGCCGGCAGCGGGAAGGAGACGATCGCGTGCAGATCCGCCGGCTGCGGCGAGGCCTCCAACTGGTCGAGCAGCCGATCGGTGAGTTCCTCCAGTCGCGGCCGCAGCGTTCGCATGCGCTTCGGTGAGAAATACGGCTGGATCAGTCGACGCTGCTTGGCGTGATCGGCCTCCTCCGTCTCGTACACCCCCGAGGGTCCGCCGAACCAGACGGAGTCACTGGCCCTCGGTGCGTTGTCCGGGTCCGGATGGCTGTAGCCCAGCCTCCGGTCGGCCATCAGCTGCTTCACCACCTTGTGCCCCAGCGCGAGCCACGCCTCGTCTCCGGCGGGAGTGATGACACGGTGAAGAGGAGCCTGCTCGCGCAGCTCCGCGTAGCGTGGTGGAACGGTGAGTGCGTGCGGACAGGCGAATGGCAGCTCGGGCAACTCGTCGGTGGTCATGCATTCCTCCCCTGAGTACGTGATGGAGCCGTGAGGGCGGTTCTCGAGCGGGCTACCAGTTCACCGGGACCTCATGGAACCCGGCCGTGAGCAGCCCTCGGCGGATCGTCATCTCCTCGACCGGCACGGCGGGACGCAGGCGGGGGAAGCGGGGGACGAGCCGGGCGAACAGCACCTCGAGTTCGAGGCGGGCCAGCGGCGCCCCCATGCAGTAGCGGGGTCCGTAGCCGAAGGCCAGGTGTGGGTTGGGGCTGCGCCGGATGTCGAACTCGTCCGGGCGCGCGTGGACACTCTCGTCCCGATCGGCGCCCGGACGTTCGAGGAGCACACAGTCGCCGGCGCGGATGGTCAGGCCCGCGATGTCGATGTCCTCCCGGGCGTACCGCAGAGCCCAGGCCTCGGCGTGGGCGGACGCCCGGAGGATCTCATCGACGGCGCTCGGCACGAGATCGATGTCGTCGAGGAGGGCCTGGTGCTGGGCCGGGTTGGTCAGCAGCAGCAGTACTCCGAGATCGATGCTGGTTACGGTGGTCTCGTGACCGGCGAAGACCGTCATCATGGCCAGGTAGGTGATGTAGTCGTCGTCCAGGGTGCCGCCTTCGGCGGCGCACAGTACGGCGATCAGGTCGTCGCCGGGATCGTCGCTCTCCCGCTTCTTGCTGGTCAGTCGACTCATGTAGTCGTACAGCGCGGCCAACGACGCGCTGGATCGCTGCTGGTCGGCCATGTCGGAGATGCCGTCGGACCACTCACGGATGAGGGAGCGGTCCTCGGCGGGGACGCCCAGCATCTCGCAGATCACCAACGCGGGCAGCGGAAAGGCCACGAGCTCATGGAGGTCGGCGGGCTGGCCGATGACCTCCATCTCGTCCAGGAGATCGTCGACGAGGACCTCGATACGGGGGCGCAGGGTTCGCATCCGCCTGGGCGAGAAGTACGGCTGCAGCAGATCGCGCATCCGCGTGTGGTCCGACTCCTCCGTTTCGTAGTTGCCGGCGGGCCCTCCCAGCCAGGCTGAGTCACTGACGCGAGCGGCCTCCTCGGGGCTCGGGTGGGCCCGTCCCAACCGCTTGTCGGCGAAGAGCTGCTTGACAACGTCGTGCCCTACGGCGAACCAGGCCTCGTCACCTGCGGGGGTGAGCACTCGGTGCAGGGGACCGTCCTCGCGGAGCTCATGCACGCGCGGCGGTATGGACAGGCCGTCGGGGCGGGCGAAGGGCAGCCGAGGCAACTCGGCGGAACTGCTCATGGTTCCTCCCGCAACAGTGCAACTTCGGTTTGTATATCCTAGAGTTAACACTCCGAAGTAGACAACGCCCTTCCGAGGAACACCGTGTCGATGACGAGCAATCAGGCGCCTGCACCCCAAGGCCGTTCGGGAGGGGAGCGTCGGCTGCGCCGCCCCGAACGCCGGGAGCAGATCCTCGCCGCGGCCACTCGCACCTTCTCCCGCGCCGGCTACGCGGACACGGGCCTCGACGCCATCGCCGCAGAGGCGGGCATCACGCGCGTACTGCTCTACCGGCACTTCGATTCGAAGAGCGACCTCTACCGCGCCGTGCTCGACCGAGCTTTCGCCCGGCTGTCGGACGCTGTAGGGAGCGGCGGTTTCGGCGATGACAGCATCCCGGCTCTCCTCCGCGCCGCCGACGAGGACCCCGAGGGTTTCCGACTCCTCTTCAGGTACGCGGCCAGGGAGGCGGAGTTCCGCGACCAGATGGACCGCTTCAGCGCCGACGCCGAGGCCGCCGCGGCACACTACCTCGCCGCTGTCGTTCCTGATCCGACCTGGGCGAAGTGGGCGTCACAACTCGTGCCCACCGTGGCCATCGAGGCCGTTCTGTGCTGGCTCGACGCGGGCAGGCCGGACGCCGAGGCGGCGGCCCGGCGCATCGATCAGGCCATTCGAGGCGTCATCGCCGGCGTCATCGAGAGCTAGAGCCGGAGCAACACTATGCAATGAGTTCACGATGTTCTATGCTCACGATCTGTGTGAACCAGCAGCCTGCCCTGCCTTCAAGGATGTGAGCCCGCATGCGTCGGCTGATCGCCGCAGAATTCCAGAAGATGTTCACGACACGGCTGTGGCTGTGGCTACTCCTCATCTCGATGTGGCTGACATGGGTGTTCGTCTACATCGCCATCGAATACGGCGACGAGGCGGGCAATGTGCAGCCGGCACTCGACACAGCCGCGGGACAGCGCACCGTACTGGCCGCGTCGGTCATGGGTGCCGCACCACTGATCGCCGTACTGGCCGCGATCGGCATGTCCGGGGAGTACCGCCACAAGACCGCGACCTCGACCTTCCTCGCCACACCCCGGCGAGACCGGGTGCTCCTCGCCAAGATGATCACGTACCCACTGGTCGGCGTCGTCTACGGCGCGGTCAACTTCGCCTTGGCGGCAGCGATCGCCGTCCCCTGGCTGTCGAACAAGGACATCGACGTCTCACTCACCGGCAGCGGAATCCCCGGGGCTTTCCTCGGAGTCGTCATTGCCGTCATGCTCTACGCCGTGCTGGGCGTGGCCCTGGGCGCCCTGATCCGGGAGCAGGTCGCCGCCGTCGTGGCCCTCCTGCTGTACACCCTTCTCATCGAGGGACTCCTGGCCCGACTCGAGCCGCTGAGCGGGGTCGCGACGTACTTCCCAGGAGTCGCGGAACGTGCTCTCGCCCAAGTCCACCAATGGGACGTCGACCTTCTGGAGCCCTGGCAGGGAGGCATCGTCCTCGCCCTCTACGCGGCGGCTCTCGCGGCCTTCGGTGTGTTCCTCACCAAGCGGCGCGACGTGACCTGACCCGACCTCCGCACCACGGCTCGGCAAGATCACCGACCACTCACTCCAGCAACCTGCGGACTCCATACCACCTCCTGATCAGCCTGCCCGGCAGAGCTACCCCCGCCCCTGCCGGGCAGGCCTTTGTCTTGCGTGCACCTCCCTCACAGAACGGCGCACAACCGGCGTGCACCCTTTCGCCGACACCGGACAAACTGCTAGCGTCATCAAGTCACGCAATTCCAAAGACATTTGGAGCATTGATGACCACCCCTCCCTCGCCCCAACTGCCCCGCCTCACCTCGCTCTCCCCCGGCGCCGGGTGCGCATGCAAGCTGCCCATGAGCAAGCTCGAGGCCCTCTTCTCCTCCTTGACTGCCGGGCTTCAGCCCGCCTCCGGGGACCTGCTCATCGGGGCCCTCGAGGGTGACGACGCCGCCGTCCTGCGCCTCGACGAGGAGCGGGCGATCGTACTCACCACGGACTTCTTCACCCCCATCGTCGACGACCCCAGGGACTGGGGCCGGATCGCCGCGGCCAACGCCCTGTCGGACGTCTACGCGATGGGCGGCAAGCCGCTCATCGCCGTCAATCTGGCCGCCTGGCCGGGCAGCGACCTGCCCATCGAGATGCTGGGCGATGTGCTGCGCGGTGGGGCCGACATCGCCGCCTCGGCGCAGTGCGCGGTCGTGGGTGGTCACACCGTCGACGACCCCATCCCCAAGTACGGCATGGCCGTTGTCGGAATCGCCCATCCGGACCGTCTGTTCGCGATCGACAAGGTGATCCCGGGCAACCAGCTGATTCTCACCAAGGCAATCGGCACCGGTGTCATCTCGACCGCGCTCAAGAAGGGCGCCGCCGACGAGGCGACCATCCAGGCCGCCGTGGAATCGATGACACAGCTGAACGCCGGCGGGAGCGAGGCCGCCCTGGAGGCGGGCGTCCGAGCGGCGACCGATGTCACCGGTTTCAGTCTGCTGGGGCACTTGCACCGCATGCTGCGGGCCAGCGGACTCGCCGCCTCGATCGACGCGGCGGCGGTCCCCCTGCTGCCCCACGCGGCCGATCTCGTGGGTGAGGGGTTCGTGTCCGGCGGCACACGGGCCAACATGGACCGGCTGAAGGACGTAGTCACCGTCGACAGCTCCGTGCCCGAGGAACTGTCGACCCTCCTGTTCGACGCGCAGACCTCCGGCGGCCTCCTCCTCGCCGTACCGGAAGACGACACCAGGCTGCTCGACACACTGAAGAGCCAGGGCCTGCCAGCCGCCGTGGTGGGCCGCGCGGCAGCGGGCACACCCGGCGCGGTGACGGTCACCCACTCGTTCGCCTGACGACACCCTCGTCCACGGCTGGCATCCCGGGAGGATCGTGTATATGCTTCATGATGAAGTAGCTACGACATCCTGCGGGGTGCCGGCGAGGAAGCGGGGGGCCATGACGACAAGCCGTCCGATCTTTGGACGCCTCTATCCTCGGATGAACCGGGCCATGGAAAAGGCCGGTATCTCCATCCATCGGGAGCGAATGCTTGCCGGACTGACCGGCAGAGTGATCGAAATCGGAGCGGGCGACGGCGCCAGCTTCCCTTTCTATCCGGCCGATGTGACTCACCTTTCCGCCGTAGAACCGGAATCTCATCTCCGAAAGCGTGCGAAAAGCGCCGCTGAAGGCGCGAAAATTCCGACCGAGGTGGTTGACGCGGCAGCCGATCGCCTGCCGTTTCCGGATGCCCATTTCGACGCGGCCGTCGTCTCGCTCGTCCTGTGCTCCGTGCCGGAGCAGACTGAGGCGCTGAACGAGATCATGCGCGTCCTGCGGCCGGGCGGTCAGCTGCGCTTCTTCGAGCACGTCCGAGCCGAGTCCCCGGGCCTGCGCAGGGCCCAACGTATGCTCGACGCCACCGTCGGCCCGGCCCTGTGCGGCGGATGTCACAGCGGACGGGACACCCTCTCGGCGATCACCCGGGCGGGGTTCCGTATCGAACAGTGCGAGCGCTTCCGCTTCCCCGAGACCTCCGTCCCCATGCCGGCCTCCCAGCACGTCCTGGGGACGGCCGTCGCGTCGGCCTGATTTCCCCGTTCCGGCCGGACGCGACAGTTCCGGCGTCGCTCGAAGTCCGGGCGGCGCCGGAATTCACTCCGACGCCGCCCGGACGGGATGGCGATATACTCCGTCAACGCGGAGTGATCTCGACCATCTCGAAAGTCGCCTTTGCGGCACCGCACTCAGGACACGCCCAGTCATCGGGTATATCCGCCCATTGGGTGCCCGGCGGAAATCCTTCTTCGGGCCACCCCTTGGCCTCGTCATAAATAAAGCCACAGACCTGGCATTCCCAGACCTTCACATCGACTCCCTGATGTCGAGCGTGTTTGGCAATCCTCTTGCACTTCATGGTGCGGTCTGTATGATAACAGTTAATCCATAGATACAGAAACTTATGGATTAATGGACAAGCGGCGGAACGTACCAGGAAGCGAGGTGGCAGCATGCCTGTCCAGGACAGCCTTATACAGCGTGACGGCGTCGAACCTCTCGGGCAGCTCGTGGCAGACGAGCTGGAGAGGCGGTGGGCCGGCGGAGCGGGCGCGCTCGACGCAATCTGCTACTACTCGCTGGTGCCGGCGGGCAAGTTGTTCCGGCCCATCCTGCTGCTGGACTCGGCCCAGGCAGTCGGCGGCGATCCCGTGGCGGTGCTTCCCGCGGCCGCGGGGGCGGAGTGCGGGCACGTCGCCAGCCTCATCCACGACGACATCATCGATCAGGACGACCTGCGGCGCGGACGGCCGTCGGTACAGAGCAAGTACGGGATAAACGACGCCATAGTCGCCGGCGACGCCCTGATCTTCGACCTGTTCGCCTCGCTCGCCGAGTGCCGGCGAACCGGTGTCCCCGACAGTCGCGTCGCCAGGGCGCTGGGGGCCGTCGCACACGCCGGCCTGGACCTGTGCCGGGGTCAGAGCCTGGAAGCGGAGCTCACCGCCAGCCGACGGTTCGACGCGGCCACCTACATCCAGGTCGCCATACTGAAGACCGCCGCGTTCTTCCGAGGAGCCTGCGAGAGCGGCGCCATCCTTGGCGGGGGATCGTCGGAGCAGGTGGCGGCGCTGCGCCTGTACGGCGAGACAATCGGTACGGCCTTCCAGATCCACGACGACCTGCTGGCCTACCTCAGCAACAGCGAGGTGACCGGCAAACCCGACATCAGCGACGTGCAGAACGGCCGTGTCACGCTGCCGGTGATCCTCGCCCATGAGGCCGGCACACCGGACCAGAGGCGGCAGTTGACGGATGCGCTGTTCCGGTCCTCGGACGCCGAGCAGGCTCTGAGGGTGGTCACGCGGATCGCCCGGAACACCGGGGCGATCACCGCTGCCACCCATATGGCCCGCACCTACGCGGAGACGGCCAAGAACGCCGTGCTGACCCTGCCTCCCTCACCGAGCCGCGAGCGGCTCACCTTCTTCGCCGACGCCGTCATCAACCGGGACTGCTGACATCACACTCCTCAACGGCGGCGGAAGGAGGCCGGTGTCATGAATCCCGTGCGCAACGGAGCTTCCGAGGGCATCCCCTCGGGTGCGGTCGAGAAGGCGGCGCTGGTGCTGGAGGCCTTTCCGCCGGGGCGCACGGCTCTCGGCGTCACCGAGCTCGCCCGGAGGTGCCGCCTGCCCAAGTCGACGACCCACAGGATCCTGCAGGTCCTGGAAACCATCGGCATGGTCGAGCGTCAAGAGACCGGCTACTTGCTGGGGGCACGTATCCGGCTGCTGGCCGACACCTACGACGGCAGATCACCCTCGCAATTGAGGAACTGTGTGCTGCCGTATCTGCTGGACCTCTACGAGGCCACACATCTCACGGTCCACCTCGGCGTCTGGAGCGGGGGGAGAGTTCTCATCGTGGAGAACCTGCACGGCAGAACCGCCGCCAGAACCTTCGCCGAGGCCGGCTCACTCGTCCCCGCCCACTGCACCGCGCTGGGACGAGTGCTGCTGGCCCATGCCGGCCAATACGCACGCCTGCGCGCTC
Organism: Streptomyces sp. BB1-1-1; assembly: GCF_031597775.1. Taxonomy (NCBI): domain Bacteria; kingdom Bacillati; phylum Actinomycetota; class Actinomycetes; order Kitasatosporales; family Streptomycetaceae; genus Streptomyces; species Streptomyces sp. BB1-1-1. Next base: position 893,836 of record NZ_CP134203.1, read on the forward strand.
TGCGGGGCGGACTGCGCTCCTACACAGCGGAGACCGTGGTGTCGCCTGTGCTACTGGCGCGGGAGCTGGAAGGAGTGCACCGCCTCGGGGTGGCGCACACGGCGAACCAGTTCCTGACCGGGATGACGGAGGTGGCAGCACCGATCCTCGACGCCGACCGATCCGTCGTTGCGGCCGTCTCCGTATCGGGGCCCACGGGGCGCTTCGACGGCGAAGGCGTCTCGCGGCTGGTCCGTCATGCGGCGCAGGAGGCATCGCTGTCTCCCTGCCTGGGAGGCACGTCCCGGCCCGTCCGGCGCCTGGAACGTCCAAACGGGGCCCTGCAGTATGTGTGAAGGGCCCGCAGCCCACCGCCTGGTCGGCTCGGCTCGGCGGCCGAGTCCCGCAGATGTTCCCGAGGGAACTCGGCGGCGCGCTCAAACCTTCTCCGCGGTCACCGGCAGACCGTCGACACGCCACTCCAGCATGCCGTCCTCGAGGCGCACGGCCGAGCGGCCCTGCCCCCTGAGCAGGCGAACGGCCTCGTGGGCGAGCACGCAGTAGCTGCCGCGGCAGTACGCCACGATGTCCCGGTCCGACGGCAGGGCGGTGAGCCGTTCACCCAACTCCTCCAGGGGAATGCTGAGCGCACCGGGGATGTGCCCGGACAGGTACTCCTCGTGGGACCGCACGTCCAGCACTATCACATTGCCTTCCTTGGCCCTGGCCAGGAGTTCCTCCCTGCCGATGGCCTCGGTCTCCTCACCCAGGTATGCGGCGCGCACCCGCTCGGTGTCGGCAATGTGGTTCTGCGCGACGTTGCGGATCAGCACATAGAGGGCGGCCACGTCATCACCGGCAAGCCGGTAGTAGACCCGCGTGCCCTCTTTGCGTGTCGTGACGACGCCGGCACGCTTGAGCGCCTGCAGATGAGCCGAGGCAGTGGTGAGACCCAGCTCAGCCGCCTTGGCGAGCGACTCCACGGTCCGCTCGCCCTGGGCGATCAGATCGAGCAGCTCCAGGCGCTTGCCGCTGCCGAAGGCCTTCCCGATCCGCGCGAACTGCTCGTACAGCTCCGTCTTGAGCTGCGAGTTACCCATATCCACTCCCCAAGTATTCCTAGGATTACGGTAACATCTCTTGACGGTCCTCTACCAGAGCGAGTCCGCCCTGTGAAGGGGGTCCCGTCACCCAAAGGGCCAACCTCGCACACCCCTTCTCCCCGTTCCGGACCGTGCGGCCGCTAGCCGCCCGCGCCCGGGCTTTCCACCGGCAGCCCTGCGAGCCGCCACTCCAACATCCCGTCCGCCAGGCGAACGGTCCTGCGCCCTCGGGCGGAGAGCAGCCTGGCCGCCTCTCTGGACAGCACGCAGTTGGCGCCACGGCAGTAGGCGACGACCTCGACAGGGTTCGACAACTCCTCGAGCCGGGCCTCGAGTTCCGCCAGCGGAATCGAGAGGGCGCCTGGGATGTGGCCCGCCAGATATTCTTCGAGGGGCCGGACGTCCAGGACGACCGCCCTGCCCTGGGCCACCCGTTCCAGGAGTTCGTCGCGCGTGAGCTGGACGGTGTCGTCGGCACCCAGGTAGGCCTCCCTCGCGACACCGACCTCGGCCAGGTGACGCTGCGCGACCTGCTGCAGCATCACGCAGAGCCGTGCGACGTCCTCACCGGCGAGGCGATAGCAGATGCGCACACCGTCGCGGCGCGTGGTGACCAGGCCCGTCTGCTTCAGCGTCTGCAGGTGCGCCGATGCCGTGGTCAGGTTCAGCCCCGCTGCCGCGGCGAGGATCTCGACACTCCGCTCCCCCTGGGCAAGGAGCTGCAACAGCTCCAGCCGCTTGCCATTGGCCAGCGCTCGGCCCGCCATTGCCAGCGTGTCGAAGAGAGCGGACTTGAGAGCAGCATCCACCATCACTTCCTCCAATTATTCATGGATAATGATAGGAGAAGCCCTTCCTTCGGTGCCACCCTTTTCTTGGTCATTTCCGCTCCACCGACTCCAACGGGAGCCACTCACCGAGCAGGATGCTCGGTGATCCAGCGCGCGGCCATCAGGCCCGAGGCAGCGGTGAGGACGGCTGCGGCGATCACTGTTGCGTTCAGGCCGAGGGTGTCGGCGAGGATCCCGGCCACCAGCGCGCCCACCGCGTAGCCAGTGTCCCGCCAGAAGCGGTACGTGCCGAGCGCGCCCACCCGCCAGGCCGGGTGGGCGTGGTCGGAGACGGAGGCGATCAGGGCCGGGTAGACCATCGCGGTGCCGATGCCCAGGGCCACCGCGGAAAGAAGCCCGGCGAGCAAAGGCCGGTCCAGCAGGGCCAGGGCGAGGAGGAATCCGGCGGCCTGGACGAGCATGCCGTACACGATCAGCGGTTTGCGGCCGACCCGGTCGGCGAGATGCCCGGTGGGAATCTGTCCGATGCCCCAAAGGATCGGGTAGAGGCCCTTGATGAGACCGACAGCGGCCAGTCCCAGGCCGTGCTCGGTGAACAGCAGCGGGAACACGCCCCACGTGAGGCCGTCGTTGAGGTTGTTGACCAGTCCCGCCTGGCTGGCGCCGCGCAGAGAACGGTCGCGCCAGGACGTACGGGCGAAGGTGGCGGCCATGCTCGTGTGCTGACCGGACGGCAAGGGCTTGCGGTGTTGGGCGAGTTCGAGGGCGACGTGCGCCGCGGTGTCCCGTACCGCCAGAGACAGGACGAGTCCGGCGGCAACGAAGACGACACCGATGAGCTCAGGGGCGGGACGCAGACCGTATTCGGTCGCGAGATAGCCAGTGAGCAGGGCAGTGGCGCCGACGGCCGTGTACCCTGCGGCCTCGTTCAGCCCCGTCGCCAGCCCCCGGCGCTCCGGTCCGACCAGGTCGATCTTCATGTTGACGGTCATCGACCAGGTCAAGCCCTGGTTGAGGCCGAGCAACACGTTGGCAGCGACGATCCAGCCCCAGGACGGCGCCCACGCCAGCGCGAAGGGCACCGGGATCCCGATCAGCCAGCCGGCCAGAAGCAGCTGCCGACGGCTGAACCGGGCGGTGAGGGGGCCGACGGCGAGGTTGGTCAGGGCCTTGGTGACGCCAAACGCGATGATGAACGAGAAGACCGCCAAATCGCTCGTCAGTCCGAAGACGTCCGTGCCGATGAGCGGAACGGTGGTGCGCTCGAGGCCCACCAGTGCGCCCACGCACACGTTGACGACAACGAGCAGGGTGAACTGACCCAAATTCTCCCTAAGTCCCAGCCTGACCGGTGGCAAGGGCGCCGCCGTGTCACCATCGATCGGGTTGTGCATCGGGCCCTCCGCGGGCTGTCTCGTCGCAGGGCTCACCGTCTCTTTCACTCGGCGTCGCCCTGGGCGAGCCGCTGCCCATGTGCCACGGCGTAGTCCTCCGGCGCGCCCCTCAGCACGGCGAAGTCGCGACGGCCCGCGCGCTCGAGCAGGCTGGCTGCGGTCATCGCGCGCTCGCCGTGGCCACAGGCCAGCACCGCGCCCCTGGGCGCTTCGGCGATCCGTGCGGCGAGGTCGCCGAGCTCGATGTGGACAGCGCCGAGGACATGCCCGGCGTTGTACTCGGCCGCCTGCCGGACGTCGACGTAGGGTCGGTCCCCGGTCCGGTCGGCGGTGAGGAAGTCCGTGGCCAGCTGCGGGTTTCCGGCAGCGAGCCAGGCCGCCATACCGCCGGCCAGGTGGCCGGCCAGCCGCTCATAGCCGATCTTGTACGACTGCCAGACGACCTCGGCGAGGTCCTGGTCGTCGCGGGCGACGAAGGCGAGAGGCGCGTCCTGCGGCAGGAGCCAGCCGAGCCAGGTGGCGAACTGGGCGCGCAGAGGGATGGACAGGGAGCCGGGGGCATGGCCGGCGGCGTAGTCGGCTGCGGGCCGGACGTCCACGACCAGGCCACCGTCGGCGAGCAGCGCCCCCACCCGCGCGGGGTCAAGCGGGGGCAGCTCCGGCGCGTGGGTCAGGACGGCGGGGCCGCGCCGGTTGGCCTCGGAGAGTCGGTCGAAGTAGGAGGGGTAGGAACCGAGACCTGCGAGCAGCCGACGTACGAAGGCGTCCTCGTTCGAGGCGGCCAGGAGCGGGTTGGCCCGCCTCTCGGCGCCGATCGTCGTGGTGCGCTCCGCTCCGGGCGGCGCTGAACAGAACGACCCGGCGCCATGGGTGGGCCACACCGCTGTGTCATCCGGCAGACTCGTCAGCCTGCGCAGCGAGCGGTACTGGGCACGCGTGAGCTCTTCCGCGCGGTCCGCGCCCAGGAGATCGGTGCGGGCGGCGGAGCCCACGATCAGGGAGCCGCCGGTGAACACGCCCAGTTCGCGGTTGCCGTCCAGGAGAAGGAAGGCGAGGTGTTCGTCGGTGTGCCCGGGAGTGGCCAGGGCGCGCAGGGTGAGGCCGCCCAGATCCACCTCGTCGCCGTCTGTGAGGGGCGTGTGAGGGAACGCGCGCCGTCCCGCGGCGGACGCCAGCACAGTGGCGCCGTGGTCATGACCGAGTTGGACGGCGCCCGAGAGGAAGTCGGCGTGCAGGTGCGTGTCCGCCGCGTAGGCGACTGAGAGGCCGCGCCGCTCGGCGGCCGCACTCAGGGCGCGCAGGTCTCGGGCCGCGTCCACAGCCAGTGCGCGGCCGTCACCCAGGTCGACGAGGTAGGCGCTGTTGCCGAGCCCCTCGTCGATGAGCGGTATCAGGTGGTCATCGGCGAAGCCCATGACAGTCCTCCGTCCGAGGGGTGGTCCGGCTCATCCAGACCGCTCCCTTCACTATTCCATGGATATATGGAAGGTATCATGTCGGACACTATGACTCCTCGATCGAAGCCTCGGCACCCCGGCCTGGCCAATGGGCCGGTCTATCTGGACTACAACGCCACAACACCCATCGATCCCCGGGTGGTTGAGGTGATGTCCCCGCACCTGACGGAGTTCTTCGGCAACCCCGCCAGCAGCCACCCGTACGGCGCCGAGCCTGGGGCAGCCTTGGCCGATGCGCGGGCGGAGGTCGCCGCACTGATCGGTGCCCGTCCCCAGGAGATGGTCTTCACCGCCTCCGGCTCCGAGGCCGACCTGCTCGCACTGCGTGGCGTGGCGCTGGGCTCGGGCAGACCTCGCCCGCATGTCATCACACAGGGCACGGAACATCCAGCCGTGCTGGAGACCTGCCGCGCGCTCCAACGGTTGCACGGGGTGCGGGTCACCGTGCTGCCCGTCGACGGCGACGGGCTGGTCGATCCGGCCACGCTGGCCGGCGCCTTCACGAAGGAAACGGTCCTTGTATCGGTGATGGCCGCCAACAACGAGACCGGTGCGCTCCAGCCGGTCACCGAGCTGGCCGCCTTGGCCCATGAGCACGGGGCGCTCTTCCATTGTGACGCCGCCCAGGCCGTCGGCAAGATCCGGGTCGATGTCGGCGCTTCGGACGTGGATCTGCTCACCGTGGTCGGGCACAAGATGTACGCCCCGAGGGGTGCGGCTGCCCTCTACGTACGCGACGGTGTGCACCTCGAGCCGGTGGTCTACGGCGGCGGCCAGGAGCATGGACTGCGCGCCGGCACCGAGAATGTCGCTCTTGCGGTGGCACTCGGTGCCGCGGCCCGGCTGGCCGGCGAGGAGCTCGCCGAGCGCACCGCCGACCGGATCGCGGCACTGCGCGACGACCTCCACCAGCGCCTGACAGCCGCGCTGCCCGGGCGCGTCCACCTCAACGGACCCGAGCGAGGGCGTCTGCCGAACACGCTCAACATCAGCGTCGACGGCGCACTCGGGCATGAACTCCTCGCTTCCGCCCCCGAGATCGCTGCCTCGACCGGCTCCGCCTGCCACACCGGTACCCACACCCCTTCCCCCGTCCTGACCGCGATGGGTGTATCCACCGAGCGGGCCCTCGGCGCCCTGCGGCTCAGTCTGGGGCGCTGGACCACTGAAGGAGACATCGACGTGGCGGCAACAGCCCTCGTGCGCGTCGCTGCGGCAAACCAACAGGACCCGCCGACTGGGCCGAGCGCCCACGCTGAGCGCTAGAGAGACAAGCGACACCACCGACAGCTGACTTCGGAATCGTCCGGCATACGGATGTCAACGAGCTCTTCCACGAGGCTTCAGCGGCACAGCGGGCAGTGAAGGTGCAGGCAGCGGGGCGCCGTCGTAGCCCTTCACCTCGCCGAACCGGGTCCCTTCCATCCAGTCCCGGCGGGCCTGCACGATCTCCTCCTGGGAGCGCCCGATCCAGTTCCAGAACATGATCAGCTCCTCCTCGAACGGCTCGCCGCCCAGGAGCATCAGGCTCGCGTCCGAGTCGGCGCGCAGGGGTAGTTCGTCGCGGCCGCAGCCGAGGTAGAGCATCGAGCCCGGCACCAGCGGCACGCCGTCGACGTGGGCCTCGCCGGCCATGGACAGGACGGCGTACTCGAAGTCCCGTTCCAGCGGTAGACGTACGTCCGTGCCGCCGGTGAGGGTCAGGTCGGCGCCGACGATGGGGGTGTACGTCGTTCCCGGCGAGGAGGTGCCGTCGAGGGAGCCGAGGAGCAGGGTGGCCGTCAGGCCGGGGGCGGTGACGACGGGCAGGTCGGCGTGGAACTCGAAGCGCGGGTCGGTGTGGCGGTGGGCGTCCGGAAGGGCGACCCACAGTTGCGCGCCGTGCAGGAAGCGGGCGTGCGACCGCGGGCTCTCCTCGGAGTGGCTGATCGCGCGGCCCGAGGTCATCAGGCCCAGCTCGCGCGGGCGGATGGTCTGGAGGCTGCCGGTGGAGTCGCGGTGCAGTACCTCGCCCTCGTGCAGCCAGCTCACCGTCTGCAGGCCCATGTGCGGATGCGGCGGCACCTGCATGCCGGGCTCGTCGGCGATGTCGTCGGGACCGTAGTGATCGACGAAACACCAGGCGCCGACCATGCGCCGGCCCAGGTTGGGCAGGAGTCGGCGGACCTCGGTGGACTCGCCGAGCTTGACGTGGCGAGGGCTGAGGAGTTCCCGCACGGGCTCCGCCACCACGAAGCCGCGGCCGCCGCACAGGCTGGGAACCGCCTCGCGATCAAGATTGCTCATGCCGCCCAAACTAGCGCCGGACGGGCCTTCGCGTCAGACCGTACTCCGGCCGTCACCGTGACGGGCGGATACGCCCCTCCCACTACGCCGCCCCACCGATGGTGGAATGTTCAACCAGGTGGCGTGGTTGCAGCACACCGAAGGAGGTCACGAGTGGACACGACGTACTACGACCACGGAACGCAGGCGGAGCGCTGGGAGCGCGCGACGATGTTCTTCGACGCCAAGGACTACGCCGCCGCGGCACGCGTCCTGAGCGGTCTGGTCGAGGAGGTGCCCGAGCGGACCGGACCGCGGCTGCTGCTGGCGCGCGCCTACTACCACTCCGCCCAACTGCGGCGGGCGGAGGACGAGCTGCGGATCGTCGTCGAGCGCGATCCCGTCGAGCAGTACGCCCGGCTGATGCTGGGACGCACCCTCGAACGGCAGGGGCGCCAGGACGAGGCCGACGCGCAGCTGCGGATCGCCTCCGCGCTGGCGGGCGACTTCGCCGACCGCTGAACGTCGGCGTCACGGCGGGGAGGCGTCATGGTGAGGCGGTGAGGCGGTGAGGGTGCGGTGCCGGCCTACCGCCTCGCCGCCGTGAGTCACCCCTCGCCGCCGTGATCCACCGCCCCGCCGCCGCGAGTCAGCGTTTCGGCGTCGCGGGACCCGTGTGCGTCCGCCGCCCCCGCCGGTGGGCGATCTCGCCGAGTACGACGTCGGCCGCGACGAACGCGGCCAGCGGGATGCCGAGCAGCGGCACGAAGTAGCCGAGGACGGCGACCGCCGCGAGCAGCGGGACGAGGAGCAACGGCGGCACCTGCTGCCACGCCCCGCGCGGGATCGGGCGGCCGAACGCGGAGCCCCGGCCGCGCTGCCACCACATGCGGTAGCCCCAGATGATGAGCAGGACGAGGGAAGCGGCCAGCAGCATCAGGGCGATCTGGTTGGGCAGGCCGAACAGGCTGCCGGTGTGCAGGTCGATGCCCCAGCGGCTGAGCTTGGCGAGCACCGGATAGTCGGCGAAGCGGAGTACGTCGGTGACCTCGCCGGTCGCCGGGTCGACTGCGACCGAGTCCTGCTTCTCGGGCCAGCTGCGCTGCACCTGCTTGACGACGTAGGCGGAGGACGCGTCGGCGGGCGGGACGATCTCCACGGGGTCGCCCAGGCCCTCGGCGCGCGCGGCGGACAGGACCTTGTCGAGGCCGACCCCGTGCGCGGCGTCCCCGCCCGCGCCCGATGCCGCACCGTGGCCCGCGTGCTCCCCTCCCCCGGCTGCCGACGCCGACACGGACGGGGTGGTCTGGCCGAGCGAGACGCGCAGGTCCTCGATGTTCGCCCCGGCGTAGGTCGACCAGGTCAGGCCGGTCGCCGAGAGGAAGACGAATCCGGCCGCCGCCCACGCGCCGACCGTGCCGTGCAGGCCCAGGGTGCGGCGCCGGCCGCTGGTGCCGCGCAGCTTGCGCCGGGCCCGGCGGCGGGAGAACCACAGCACCAGGCCGCCGCCCGCGATCACCCACAGCCAGCTCGCGGCGAACTCGCTGTACAGACGGCCGGTCTCACCCAGGTGCAGGTCCCGGTGGAACTCGTCGATCCAGGTGCGCAGCGGCAGCGCGCCGGTCGAGCCGTACTGTTCGAGGGCGCCGCGCACCTTCGCGGTGTACGGGTCGACGAAGACCGCGAGCGTGTGGTCCGGGTCGACGCCCTCGACGCCGGACAGCAGCACCCTGGTGGTGGCGTCGGCCTCGGGTGAGGGGCGTACGGCCGACACCGTGCCCTCGGGGTGGGCCTGCCGGGCGGCGGCGACCTGCTCGGAGACCGGCAGCTTGCGGTCGCCCACGTCGGGGACGGTCAACTCGTGTGCGTAGACCAGCTTCTCGGCCTGGAACGAGGCGGCGTAGAGGAAGCCGGTCGCCGCCGCCACCAGGAGGAAGGGGGCCACGAACAGCCCGGCGTAGAAGTGCAGGCGCAGGACGAGCGGGCGGAGGGTGGACCATCTGCCGGGCGGAGGCGGCGGGGTCGGCGGTTTGGCGGCCTCGTCCGTGGGGGTCGGGGACGTGGTGGTCATCGGTGGGCGCTCCGGGGACGTCGTGGGGACGGGGTGGTCCCAGTGGTCGGGGCGGGAGCGCGCCGGGTTCCCGGCCCCGAACGTGGCCTGCGTCACACCGTCATGGTCGGCGGGTGGATGCCGTACGCCGTGGCATCCTGGCGCGATGGGAACTCCGAGTGATCGCGCCCCCCTTGCCGAGCGGGTCGAGGAACTGCTCGCCACCGATGGACCGTTGCCGATCGTCGAGGCCGGCGATCCGGTGCTGCGGCGCGTCGCCGAGCCCTTCGACGGGCAGTTGGAGCCGGCGCTGCTGGCGCGGTTCGTCGAGGCGCTGCGCCTCACCATGCGCGCGGCGCCGGGTGTCGGCCTGGCCGCGCCGCAGGTGGGGGTGGGACTCAGGATCGCGGTGATCGAGGATCCGGCGCCGGTGCCGGACGAGGTGCGGGTGGCGCGCGGGCGGGTGCCGCAGCCGTTCCGGGTGCTGGTGAATCCGTCGTACGAGGCCGTGGGCGGCGGGCGCGCCGCGTTCTTCGAGGGCTGCCTGAGTGTGCCGGGGTGGCAGGCGGTGGTGGCTCGGCATGCCGAGGTGCGGTTGGTGGCGCGGGACGAGCACGGGCGGGCCGTGGACGAGGTGTTCGCGGGGTGGCCCGCGCGGATCGTGCAGCACGAGACGGATCATCTGGACGGTGTGTTGTACCTGGACCGGGCTGAGTTGCGGTCGCTGGCGTCGAATCGGGCGATGGTGGAGTTGTGGGGGCAGGTGACTCCGGAGCGGGCTGCGGTGGGGTTGGGGTTTGGGCTGCCTTCTGGCGCTGCGGGATCTGCGGGGGCAGCCGGGTAGGTGAGCCGGCGGGCTGATGGGCCGCTGGGGGGTGTGGGCGCCGGGGAGTGCGCGGCCCGGCGTTGCGGGGTGCCGCTGCGCCCACCCGTGCCGCCCCAGCGGCACGACTGCCCGCAGCTGCGGCGACGGCGACGGCAGCTGCGGCGACGGCAGCTGCGGCGACGGCGACGGCAGCTGCGGCGGCGGCGACGACGGCAGCAGAGCAGCAGCAACACGGCAACAACAGGCTGCGGGCTTGGGCGGTGGTGCCGCTGGGGCGGTGGCGGGAGCCGGTCAGTTGTCGCGGTATGTCTCCAGCAGCCGCAGCCATACCTCGCTGATCGTCGGGTACGACGGGACCGCGTGCCACAGGCGGCTGATCGGCACTCGTCCGGCGACGGCGACGGTCGCGGAGTGGATCATCTCGCCGACGCCGGGGCCGACGAAGGTGACGCCACGCACGATCTCGTCCTCCAGGTCGACGACCATGCGGGCCCGGCCCTTGTAGCCGTCGCCGTACAGGCTCGCGCCGGCCACCGTGGCGAGGTCGACGTCGACGGCGCGGACACGGTGGCCGGCCTGCTCGGCCTCGGCCAGGGTCAGGCCGACGGAGGCCGCCTCGGGGTCGGTGAACACCACCTGGGGGACGGCGTCGTGGTCGGCGGTCGCGGCGTGCGCGCCCCACGGGCCGGAGTCCAGGTCCGGTACGCCGGAGGCGCGGGCGGCGATGGCGGCGCCCGCGATGCGGGCCTGGTACTTGCCCTGATGGGTGAGCAGGGCACGGTGGTTGACGTCGCCGACGGCGTAGAGCCAGTCCTGGCCCTCGACTCGGAGGCTGTCGTCGACGGGGAGCCAGGAGCCCGGTTCCAGTCCTACGGTGTCCAGGCCGATGTCGTCGGTGCGGGGGAAGCGGCCGGTGGCGAAGAGGATCTCGTCGGCCTCGACGCGGTCGCCGGTGTCGGTGACGGCGACGACGGTGCCGCCCTCGCGCTTGACGGACTCGACGGAGGTGCCGGTGCGGATGTCGACGCCGGCCTCGGTGAGCGCCTCGGCGACCAGTTCGCCGGCGAACGGCTCCATGCGGGCGAGCAGGCCGTCGTTGCCGCGTACCAGGAGGGTCACCCGGGAGCCGAGGGCCTGCCAGGCGGTTGCCATCTCGACGGCGACGACCCCGCCGCCGACCACGATGAGCCGGCCGGGCGCGCTCTTGGCGCTGGTGGCCTCGCGGCTGGTCCAGGGGCGTACCTCGGCGAGTCCGGGCAGACCCGGCAGGGCGGCGCCGCTGCCGGTGCAGACGGCGACGGCGTGCCGGGCGGTCAGTACCCGGCGGGTGCCGTCGGGCGCGGCCACCTCGACCGTGCGCGGCCCGGCGAGCCGCCCCTGACCTCGGTACAGGTCGGCCCCGATGCCCTCCACCCACTGGACCTGGCCGTCGTCCTTCCAGTGCGAGGTGTACTCGTCGCGGCGGGCGAGAACCGCCGCCGTGTCGAGGGGGTCTCGCACCGACCGGCTCAGACCGGGCAGGCGGCGGGCGTCCGCGCGGGCGAGGACGGGGCGCAGCAGGGCCTTGCTGGGCATGCACGCCCAATAGGAGCATTCGCCGCCGACCAGTTCGCTCTCCACGATCGCGGTGGACAGTCCGGCCGCACGGGTACGGTCGGCGACGTTCTCCCCCACGGGGCCCGCGCCGATCACGACGACGTCGTACGCGATGGAATCCGATTGCGTCATGGGGTCAGTCTGGTGGGTGGTGTGCGACGTGGCCACATGGGTACGTGCGCGGAATACCCACCAGGTCGGCAGTGTTGTGCCGACGGTTCACGCCCCGAACGCAGGAAGAGGGATCCCCCATGACCAGCACCGTGGAGCTCACCAAGGAGAACTTCGACCAGACGGTCACGGACAACGAATTCGTCCTGATCGACTTCTGGGCGTCGTGGTGCGGTCCGTGCAAGCAGTTCGCCCCGGTCTACGAGAAGGCGGCCGAGGCCAACCCCGACCTCGTGTTCGGCAAGGTGGACACCGAGGCGCAGCCCGAGCTGGCGCAGGCCTTCGGTATCCAGTCGATTCCGACGCTGATGATCGTCCGTGACCAGGTGGCCGTGTTCGCGCAGCCGGGCGCGCTGCCCGAGGAGGCCCTGACGGACGTCATCGGCCAGGCCCGCAAGCTGGACATGGACGAGGTCCGCAAGGCGGTCGCCGATCAGCAGGCGCAGGCCGAGGGCCAGGCCGGGCAGGACGGCCAGTAGCAGGTCGGCAGAAGGTCGATAGCAGGTCAATCGCAGGCCAGTAGCGGCGCAGTGGAGCCGGCCGACGGTCAGCTCGACTCGCGGTGCACCACCGCCGCGCCCAGCACCTCATGGCGCTCGGGCGCGGCGGTGGGGTCGTGGACCGCGCGGTCGACCAGGGCGGCCAGGTCGCGGCCGGAGGGCAGCTCCAGGTGGACGGTGCTCAGCCGGGGCCGCAGCAGGCGGCCGAGCATCAGGTCGTCGGCGCCGATCACGGCCGCGTCGGCCGGGATGCCGAGGCCCTCGTCCTGCATGGCCCGCATCAGCAGCATCGCGTACTCGTCGTTGTACGCGAACACGGCGTCCAGGCCGAGGGAGCGCCAGCGGGCGGCCAGCCGGGCGGCGTCCCGTTCCTCGTAGGCGAGGGGCAGTTCGGTGACGGTGGCGTCGGTGTCGCGCACGGCGCGGCGGGCGCCGGCCAGTCGCGGTGCCGAGAAGACCTCAAGCCCGTCCTCGGCGGGCACGACGACGCCGATCCCGCGGCGTCCGCGGTCGTAGAGGTGGCGGGCCGCGGTGTGGCCGACGGTCTCGTGGTCCATGAGCAGGGCGTGTGCTCCCTCGACGGCCTCGGGGCCGAGGGTGACGACCGCGCGGGCGCCGGAGCGTTTGAGGACCTCCACGCCGCGCGGGCCGAGGCCGGAGCCGGGTACCAGGACGGCGACCGGGCGCAGTTCCGCCCACGCCCGGGCGGCCTCGTCGTCGTACAGGCCGACGGTGCCGTACTGCACGACGGTGTAGTCGAGGCGGCCGAGGGCCCCCTGGAGTTCGCTGAGGAACCGGCTGTAGAGCGGTCCGGAGGGGAAGGACGGCGCGGGCATCAGCACCGTACGGCTGTGTCCGGCGCGCAGGGAGCGGGCCGCGGCGTGCGGGACGTACCCGAGATCCCGGGCGGCCTCGTGGACGCGGCGGCGGGTGGGTTCGCTGATCCGGACGGCGCTGGTGTTGTTGAGAACATAGGAGACGGTCGCGCGCGAGACGCCGGCCAGGCGGGCCACATCGGCGCTCGTGGGGACGGAGCGCGGTGCGAGGGACTCGGGGGCGGGCTGTTTCGGTATCTGCACCATGACGTACGGCATCTTGGCAGAAGCCGGGTACGGGGCGACGGGCGGGGCGACGCCGTCCGGATCGGACGAAATCCCACCTCGTGGGCGCGACGGTCGCGGGGTCAGGCCGGGTGCTCGGTGCGGGTCACCCGCGCGACCAGATCGAGCCAGCCCGCCTGCAGCCGCGTCGGGGGCACCCCGCACTGTTCGGTGAGGTGGTGGACGAGGGCGGCGTCGAGGTACGCCAGCAGCGTGTGGGAGAGGAGTTCGCTGTCCCCGTCCGGGACCGCCTGCCGCAGCAGCAGGGCGACGTGGCCGCGCAGGAAGCGGCGCGGTGCGGAGGTGTAACGGCGCTCCGCGCTCGGCTCCGCGGCCAGTTGCAGGTCCATCTCGTCGATGGAGCGGCGCAGCATCGCGCAGCCGAAGGCGCGCAGCCGCTCGACGGGCGGCGCCCCGGGTCCCAGGGGCGGCGGGCCGCCGAGGAGTGCGGCCTGGAACTTCTTCTCGGAGTGGTCGAGGAGCGCCATGAGCAGGCCGGTGCGGTCGCCGAAGCGGCGGAAGACCGTGCCCTTGCCCACCGAGGCCGCCGCGGCCACCGCCTCCATCGTGACGCCGGCCGCGCCGTGCTCGGCGACCAGCCGGGCGGCGGCCTCCAGCAGCCGGGCCCGGTTGCGCGCGGCGTCGGCGCGCAGGCAGGGCTCGTCCTCCTCGGTCCCCGTGCCGACTTGCAGCAACTCAGGGGGACCGGCGGTCTCCTGGGGTTTCGGGAAGGGTGGCAGGGCGGCGGACATGAAGCCAGCGTAAAGCATCGGGAAGAAAACTGGACCGCGGTCCGTTTGGGATGTTAGAAATTAAACGGACCTCGGTCCGGATCCTTTACGGCAGTGTTTCAGCAGCGTCTGTTCCCGCAGCCTCTGCTCCGTCAGTGGGAGTACTCATGTCTGTCCGCATCCTTGCGCTCGTCGGCAGCCTTCGCGCCGGTTCGCACAACCGCCAGCTCGCCGAGGCGGCCGCCAAGTTCGCGCCGGAGGGCGCCGAGGTGCAGCTGTTCGAGGGGCTGGCCGAGATCCCCTTCTACAACGAGGACATCGACGTCGAGGGGAGCGTCCCGGCCGCCGCCGCCAAGCTGCGCGAGGCCGCCCAGGCCGCCGACGCCTTCCTGTACTTCTCGCCCGAGTACAACGGCACCATCCCGGCCGTCCTGAAGAACGCCATCGACTGGCTGTCCCGTCCGTACGGCGCCGGCGCCCTCTCCGGCAAGCCCGCCGCCGTCGTCGGCACCGCCTTCGGCCAGTACGGCGGCGTGTGGGCGCAGGACGACACCCGCAAGGCCGTGGGCATCGCCGGCGGCAAGGTGATCGAGGACATCAAGCTGTCCATCCCCGGTTCGGTGACCCGTTTCGCCGAGACCCACCCGGCCGACGACGCCGAGGTCGCCGCCCAGCTGACCGAGGTCGTCGCCCGGCTGCACGGCCACGCGGACGAGGCCGTCGCCGCCTGACCGGCACGCAGGACGCATACGGGACCGGGGCTCCGCCGAGCTCCGGTCCCGGCGTGCGTACCGGCGTCTGTACCGCTGCGCGTCAGGCCACCGCGGTCGCGGCGAGGGTGTGCAGTTCCTCCAGTGCGGCCGCCACCGCCGGACGCCGGTGACCGCCGCTCCGTGTGCAGGTCAGCAGCTTGCGGTGCGGCCGGTTGACGCAGGGCACCCGGACGATCGGCAGCTGCGGGGCCAGCTGGGCGAGCCGGGGTATCAGCGCGACACCGAGCCCGTGGGCGACCAGGTGGGCGACGACGTTCCAGTCGAGCGCGTGATGGACCACGTCGGGGGTGAAACCGGCGGCACCGCACGCCGACATCACGTGCGGGCGGCAGGGGCTCTGCGGCACGGGGGCGATCCACGGCTCGTCGGCCGCGAGAGCGAGATCGACCCCTTCCCGTCCGGCCAGCGGGTGGCCCTCGGGGACGACCAGGTCGAACGGGTCGTCGAGAAGCGGCCGCTGGTCGAAACGCGCGTCGGCCGACGGCGGGTTGGACGGGGTCGCCTCCACCACCGCCAGATCGGCCTCACCCTCGAAGAGCAGGTCGAAGCTCTCCGCCACCTCGACCTCCCGGATCCGGACCGACAGCCGTGGATGCCGTTCCCGCAGCCGCGCGGCCATCGGTGCCAGCAGCACGGAGACGGCCACCGGGAACCCCGTCACCCGCAGCGGCCCGGCCGGCGCCCCCTCCTCCGCCCGCAGGTCGAGTTCGGCCTCGTCCCAGCGGGCCTCGATGGCGTCGGCGTGCGCCAGCAGACTCTCCGCGGCCGGGGTCAGCCGGACCCCGCGGCCCTGCGGCTCCAGCAGGTCGACGCCCAGGTCGCGGGCGAGCTGGCGGATCTGCTGGGAGGCGGCGGACGGGGTGAAGTGCAGGGCGCGGGCCGCCGCGGTGACTGTGCCGTAGTGGGAGACGGCCCGGAGGACGTGCAACCTGCGCAGGTCAATCATGAAGTGCACGCTTCACGGTGAAGTCCGTAAAGTCAACCTGGACGTGAACGGACCCGTG
Organism: Streptomyces sp. BB1-1-1; assembly: GCF_031597775.1. Classification (NCBI taxonomy): domain Bacteria; kingdom Bacillati; phylum Actinomycetota; class Actinomycetes; order Kitasatosporales; family Streptomycetaceae; genus Streptomyces; species Streptomyces sp. BB1-1-1. Next base: position 909,576 of record NZ_CP134203.1, read on the forward strand.
ACCGCACCCTGTCTGTGGAGCGAGGGTCGCACACCCGCCGACCGACGAACGAGGAGTCGCCATGTCCAGCACGACCGGTGTCGCCTGCCCGCACTGCGGGTGGCCCGACGGTGCCGAGCCCTTCCAGGTGGTGTCCGCGCACCCGACCGCGGCGGGCGGCACCCTGTGGACCCGGTGCGCCTGCGGTTCGCTCCAGGCCCGCGTCGTCGACGAGCACGGCACCCGCGTCGTCTCGCGCGGCAGGCCCTCCCCGGGCGGGCTGCTGAGGCACCGGCCCACCCGGGCAGGCAGCGAGCAGGAGCGACCCTCACATGTCCGAGGTTCACGCGGGAGCCGTCATCTCCTTGACTGGTCGCGCAACCGAAGGAAGCGCGACCTCATGGGGGTACTTATGCACCGCGGGAAGAACGTCGTCACGGCCGGGCTGGCGGCCACGGTCTCGGCCCTGGCCCTGACCGCCGCCGGGTTCGCGGTTCCGGCGCAGGCCGCCCCGTCGGCACCGGCGGCGGCCGGCGTCGACTGCGACGGCTGGGTCCACAACAACAACCCGGACCACGGCATCGCCGGCTGCAGCAACAACACCGACCGCACCGTCACCTTCCGCGCCGAGGTCGTCTGCGGCTGGGCGCCGGACGTCTCGGGACAGTGGGTGACGCTGGCGCCGGGGCAGTACGGCGAGTCCTCGGGCGTCTGCGCGATCTACAGCTCGGGGGTCGGCAGCGTGGGCTGGACCATCCAGTAGGCCTTCGGGCCTTCGTCACACGTCCCGCCCCTGGTCCTGTCTCCTCGCGGCCCACAGGCTCGTCGCCGTGGTGACCGCGAGGACGATCACGATGAAGCCGAGCGAGAAGGGGATGCCGATCTCGGGGACGTGCACCCCGGACTCGTGCAGGGCGTGCAGGATCAGTTTGACGCCGATGAAGCCCAGGATGACCGACAGGCCGTACGAGAGGTGCACCAGCTTCTTCAGCAGACCGCCGATGAGGAAGTACAGCTGGCGCAGGCCCATCAGAGCGAACGCGTTGGCCGTGAACACGATGTACGGGTCCTGGGTCAGGCCGTAGATGGCGGGGATGGAGTCCAGGGCGAACAGGACGTCGGTGGAGCCGATCGCGAGCATCACGACCAGCATCGGGGTCATCACCCGCTTGCCGTTCTCCTCGATCCACAGCTTGGTGCCGTGATAGCGGTCGGCGACACCGAAACGGTGTTCGATCGACTTCAGCAGCTTGTTCTCCTCGTACTCCTCGTCGTGCCCTCCCTTGCGGGCGTCCTGGATGAGCTTCCAGGCGGTCCAGATCAGGAAGGCGCCGAAGATGTAGAAGACCCAGGAGAAGGCGGAGATGATCGCCGCGCCGGCCGCGATGAACGCTGCGCGCAGCACCAGGGCGACGATGACGCCGACCATCAGTACGCGCTGCTGGTACTGCGTGGGCACCGCGAACTTGGCCATGATCAGGACGAAGACGAAGAGGTTGTCGACGCTGAGCGACTTCTCGGTGATGTAACCGGCGAAGAACTCACCCCCGGGGCCGGCGCCCGCGAACACCAGCAGCCCCACGCCGAACAGACAGGCCAGGACCACCCAGACGGCCGTCCAGATCCCGGCCTCCCTGATCGACACGTCGTGCGGCTTGCGGCCGATGAAGAAGTCGGCGGCGACGAGGACGCACAGGGCCGCGACGGTCAGCAGCCACACGCTGAGGGAGACGTTCACCGGTACTCCTGTGACAGGCGGCGGAAGGGGACCACGTACACGTTCTTGGTCAGGGTGTTTCCACGGAGCGGCCCAGGCAACCCGGCACCGTGCGCGGCCTGCGCACCGAGGCCGGCGGGCCGGCCGACTCCGACGTGACGGGAGCCCCCGGATGACCACTGCCCCCTCGCATCCGCACCCCGCCCGGCCGGGCCCGCGCATCGGCGTGCTCGGCTCCTACGGCGGCTTCAACATCGGCGACGAGGCGATCCTGACCTGCGTCCTGAGCTGTCTGCGCGCGCAGCGACCCGACGCGCACCTGGTCGTCCTGAGCCGGAACGCGGAGCACACCCGCACCCACCACCCCGACGCCGACGAGGTGGTCCCCTGGGAGGGGGTCAGCCGCAACCACGTCCTGGACGTGCTGCCCGGCCTGGACCTGCTGGTCCTCGGCGGCGGCGGCATCCTCTACGACGGTGAGGCACGCCGCTACCTGCGGCTGGTGCGCGCCGCCCAGACCCGGAACGTGCCGACCTTCGCGTACGCCGTCGGGGCCGGGCCGCTGACGGACGCCGAGGACCGGGACGCGGTGCGCACCGTGCTGGCCGACATGGACGACGTCGTGGTGCGGGACGAGGAGTCCCGGCTGGTGCTGGAGGAGGTCGGCCTGGAACGCGAGGTCGCGGTCACCGCCGACCCGGCCCTGCTGCTGGGGCCCGAACCGTTCACCGAGGCCATGATGCGGGACGAGGGCATCCCCTCCGGTGCCCGGCTGGTGGGGATGTCGGTGCGCGAACCGGGGCGGGCCGCGGAGAAGCTCGACGAGGGCGACTACCACGCGCTGCTCGCCGACGTCGCGGACTTCCTCGTGCGGCGGCTGGACGCACACGTGGTGTTCCTGCCGATGGAGCGGCACGACGTACGGCACGCGCACGCCGTGCTGTCCCACATGACCGCGCCGGACAAGGGCCGGATCCTGCACGGCGACTACAGCCCGGGACAGGTCCTCGGCTTCATGCGCCATCTGGACGTGGCCGTCGGCATGCGGCTGCACTTCGTGATCTTCGCGGCGCTCACCGGGGTGCCGGTGCTGCCGCTGCCCTACTCCGGCAAGGTCTTCGACTTCGCGCGCCGACTGGGCGCACCGGCGCTGGTGGGCGTGGCGCGGGAGCAGGCCGGGCTGCTGCTGGCGGAGGTGGACCGGCTCTGGGACGAGTATCCGCAGCGCCGGGAGGACTTCCGGTCCCGGATCCGGGAGCTGTCCGCGGCGGCCGGGGAGACCTGCGTGCGCTGCGGCTCGCTGCTGGACGAGATCGACGCGATCGGCGACGGACGGCGCGCGGGGACGGCGGGCCCCGAGCCGTACGCCGACGAGCCGCGACCGTTGCACGCCTGACCCCCGAGGAGAGCGATGCCGATCCTGGAAGAGCCCCGCGAGCCCCGCACGGTCACCCTGCCCCCGCGGCCCGCCCGGCACGGGGGCCGGTGCGACGTCCTGGTGGTGGGCGGCGGTCCCGCCGGCTTCGCCGCCGCGGTCGGCGCGGCCGACACCGGGGCCGATGTCGTGCTGGTGGAGCGGTACGGGTTCCTCGGCGGCAACGCGACCGTGGCGCTGGTGATGCCGCTGATGTCGTTCCACAACGAGCACAAGCAGGCCGCGTTCACCGAGTCCGGGGACACCTCACGGCTGCTGCCCACCGACCACGGCGAGGGCGAGCCGGTGGTCGCGGGTGTGCTGTGGCAGCTGCTCGACCGGCTCATGGGACGCGGCGGCTGTCTGCCGCCCTCGCCGAAGACCGGGTACACGGTCCCCTTCGACCCGGAGCTGTTCAAGCTCTCCCTGCTCGAGATGATGGACGAGTCGGGGGTCCGGATGCTGTTCCACGCCTTCGCCTCCGGCGCGCTGCCCCTCGACGACGGCTCCGGCTGGCGGGTGGTGTTCGAGACGAAGTCGGGGCCCGTGGTGATCGACGCCGGGGTGGTCGTGGACGGCACCGGCGACGGTGACGTGGCGACCGCCTGCGGGGCACCGTACGAGATCGGCCGGCCCGAGGACGGGCTGGTGCAGCCCATGACGCTGATGTTCCGCGTCGCGGACTTCGCACGGCCGGACTTCGCCGACTACGTGCGCGAGCACCCCGACCAGTGGCGGGGCGTGCACGGCCTGTGGGACCTGATCGAGGAGGCCAGGGCCAACGGCGAGCTGCGGCTGCCGCGCGAGGACATCCTCTTCTTCGCCACCCCGCACCCGCGCGAGGTCGCGGTCAACAGCACCCGGGTCAACCGCGTGCTCGGCACCAGCGTGTGGGACCTGACCCGTGCCGAGTACACGGCCCGGCGCCAGCTCTCCCAGATCGACCGCTTCCTGCGCACCCGCGTGCCCGGTTTCGAGGAGGCGTACGTGGTGCAGAGCGGCACGCACATCGGCGTACGGGAGACCCGGCGGGTGCTCGGCGACTACCAGCTGACCGGCCACGACATCCTGGCCGCGCGCACCTTCCCGGACGTGGTCGCGCACGGCGCCTACCCGGTCGACATCCACAACCCGCGCGGCTCCGGCACCATCCTCAAGCGGGTTCCGCAGGGCAGCTTCTACGACATCCCGCTGCGCTGCCTGGTGCCCCGGGACACCGAGCGGCTGCTGGTGGCCGGGCGCTGCATCTCCGGGACGCACGTGGCGCACTCCTCGTACCGGGTCATGCCCATCGCCATGGCGACCGGGCAGGCGGCCGGGGTGTGCGCGGCGCTGACCGTCCGGCACGGGCGCGGACCGCGCGGCCTGCCCTACCGGATGGTCCAGCACGAGCTGCTGCGGCAGGGGGCCCGGCTGCGCGTCTAGATCTATTGATCACGAGCGTTGTCGGTCAGCTCGCCCAGTCCAGCAGGCGGTCCCGGGTCTCCGGGGCGCGGAGGTGGTCGAGGGACGCCTTCTCCAGCTGGCGGACGCGCTCGCGGGTCAGGCCCACGTGCTGTGCCACCTGGTGCAGGGTGCGGGGGCGGCCGTCGTGCAGCCCGTAGCGCAGGCTGAGGATCAGGGCCTCGCGGGGCGCGAGGGTGCCGACGGCTTCCCGCAGTTCCTCCGCGAGCGCCTGGAACTCGGCGACCTCGGGTGCCTGGAGCACCTCGGTGTCGGGGATGAGGTCGCCGACGACGGTCTCGCCGGTCTCGTCGACCGGGGTGTCCAGGCTGACGGCGTCCCGTCCGACGCGGCGCAGCCAGACGACCTTGTCGCCGTCGATGCCGCTCTCGGCGGCCACCTCCTCGGCGGTCGGCTCGCGGTCGAGGCTTCCCCGGAGCTTGCGCTCGACCTTGGCCAGCTTCTGCAGCTGCTCCACGACGTGCACCGGCAGCCGTACCGTGCGCGCGTGGGTCGCCAGGCCCCGCTCGATGGCCTGGCGGATCCACCAGGTGGCGTACGTGGAGAACTTGAAGCCCTTGGTGTGGTCGAACTTCTCGACGGCCCGGATCAGGCCGAGGTTGCCCTCCTGGATGACGTCCAGGAGGGGCAGCCCGCGGTGGGCGTGGCGCTTGGCCATCGACACCACGAGCCGCAGGTTGGCCCGCACCATGTGGTCCTTGGCGGCCTGGCCGTCGTGGACGGTCTCCTCCAGTGCGCGACGGCGTCCGGGGGTCGGTGCGGGCTCGCCGGTGTCGGCCGACTCCAGGTCCTCCATGGCCCGGACACCGGCCTCGATGCGCCGGGCCAGGCTCACCTCGTCCTCGGCGGTCAGCAGCGGGGTGGCGCCGATCTGGGTCAGGTACTGGCCGAGCAGGTCCGGTTCCTCGTCGGGTTCGGGGATCCGGCTGCGCAGCCGTGCGGTGCGGGCAGGGGCCCGGCGGTCCTGCCCGGGGCCCGCCGCGGGGGTCGGGGTTCGTGCCAGGGGAGCCATGTCGTTTCCTCCGTCCCCTGATGGAGTCCTGGGGTCAGTGCGGGGCGGGGGCGCCCCGTTCCCGCCGCAGCCTGCCGGCCACGACCATCAGGTCCGCCGCCGCCAGCAGGACGAACGCCGCGCACACGGCGGCGAGGGCCACCAGGCTGCCGCGTCCGGGGCTGTCGCCGGGACCGGTGTCCGCGGCCCATACGCCGAAGAACGCGGCCCCGGCCACGAACAGCGGCAGGAAGACGGCCGACAGCAGCAGTCGCAGCCGCAGCGGGCTCTGTGCGGTCACCGGTTCGGTGCCGGTGCGCGGGAAGCGACGGCCGATCGCGCCGGACCGCGCGCGAGAGGCGGGTTCCGTGGCCCCGTCGGGGCGGCGTCGGTCACTCATGCCTTCCCTCCGTACAGGAGTCGGGAACGTCGGTGCTCGGGGCGCCTCAGTGGTCGGGCGCGGCCCTGCTGATGTCCGCCAGGGCGGAGCGCGGGTCGTCGGCGGCCGCGAGGTCGCCGAGGGTGACCACGCCGACCGGGACGCCGCCGTGTTCGACGACGGGGAGCCGCCGGACCGCGTGACGTCGCATCAGCTCGGCCGCGCGGTCGGTGGTGTCGTCGGGTTCGAGGGTCACGACGGGCGGGGGTGTGCACACCGAGCCGACCGTGGTGTCGTCGGGGTCGCGGCCGTCGGCGACGCTCCGGAGCACGATGTCGCGGTCGGTGAGCAGGCCGAACAGGTCGCTGTCGTAGGTCACGAGGACGTCGCCGACGTCCTCCTCGCGCATCAGCCGCGCCGCCCGCGCCACCGTGGTCATGGGCTCGACGGCCACCGCGGCGGGTGACATCACGTCTCGGATGCGCCGTGTCATGGTCACGCCTCCCGGGGTGTGGGTACTCGGTTCCGTGCGGGCCGCGTAGCCCGCACCCGGGCCGGTAAACCGTTCTCCGGCGGCCGGCTCAGCCGAGGTCGATCAGGGCCAGGCCGATGTCGGGTCGGTGGGTCTTGGCCAGTTCGGCGGGGCTGTCCCGGACGACGACCTCCAGCGTCGGCCAGACCCGCCCGGACAGCAGGTGGCCGCCGCGGGTGGAGCCGTCGGACAGGCCCACTACGGCGTGCAGGTGCGGGGTCGGCCCGTCGTCGGCGACGGCGACGTCACCGATCAGCGACAGCACCTCGCACTGCTCCTCCACGGGGATGGGCCGGTAGTCCTTGGCCTGCCGGTCGAACCAGCCGACGACCGCCTCCGAGAAGGCGCCCACGGCGGTCACCTGGGAGGCGCCGAGGGAGCGGTCACGGGCGAAGGCGGTGAGTTCGGCGACCGCGTCCTCGCCGGGGTCGAGCACCACCACGTACACCGCGGACGGACCGTCCTGCACCTGTCGCCACTTCATGCCCGCCGGGTACCCGGCGCGGACCGGGACAACCCGCCCGGCCGGCACCCCGCCGCCGGGTCCGCCGCGGCGGGGCCGAGTGCCCGGCGGATCGCGGTGAGCCAGTCGTCGACCGGTCCGAAGGTGAGCAGCCCGCTGCCCGCGCCCGCCAGTTCGCCGGACGCGGGCAGCAGTCGTCCGTACGTCCGCTCCAGGGCCGGGCGGTCGCCGAGTTCGAGGGCGAGTGCGGCCTCGGCGCAGCACAGGGCCTCGTACAGGAGGTCGGGCGGCGGCTCCGGGAGCGCCCGCAGTGCCGTCCGGGCCTCGGCGTCACGGCCGTCGGCGAGGAGGGCGAACGGTTCGGCCCAGGGGCGGTACGGTCCCCAGTCCGCGCGCGGGTCCACCTCCGCCGGGCGCCCGCGGGCCAGGCGCAGGCCCAGCAGGGCGAGGGGCAGCAGTCCGCGTTCCAGGCCCGGCATTCCCGCGCCGTCGAGCCGTGCGGCGGCGGACCGGTAGGCGGCCTCGGCGCTGTCGTACGGGCTGCCGGTGGCGGCCCGGCGCAGAGCGCGGTACCACTCGGTGAAGACGGCCACGAGCGGCCGTTCGTGCCGTTCGGCCAGGCGGTCCACGGCGGTGGCGTGCTCGTCGGCGGCGGTGAAGTCGGCGAGTGCCGAGCGTGCCTGGAGCCGGATCAGACGGCCGAGGACCGCGTAGTTGACCAGGCCGTGCCGGGCGGCGAGGGCGACGAGTTGGGCGCCGGTCGCGTCGCGGCGCGGGGCCAGTCCGGCGGTGGTGCAGGACTGCATGAAGACGCCGTTGAGGGCGAAGGCGAGCAGCGCGGGGTCGTCCAGGCGGCGGGCGATCCGCTCGGCCGCGTCCGCCGCCCGCGGTCCGCGCGGTGACCGGACGCCCCGGGACTCCATGGCGACGGTGGCCAGCAGGCGGCAGCGGTCCGCTTCGGCGGTGGTGTCGTCCGGCAGGGCGGCGAGGGTGCGCTCGGCCGCCTCGACGATCCGCCGGGCCCGTTCGGGGTCGTCGCTGCGGGTCCAGTTGGCGGGCACGTCGTAGGCGCCGATCACCCGGGCCGTCAGTTCCGCGTCGCCCGTCTCCTCCGCCGCCGCGACGGCCGCCGTACGGTGCTCCCGGGCGGCCTCCAGACCGCCGCCGCCGGTGACCGCGAGGGAGCGCAGCAGGCCGACGGTCGACTCCAGGCGGGCGTGGGCACCGGCGGCGACCGTGCGGTCGTACGCCTCGGTGGCGCGGGCCCACAGCCGGGCCGCCGCTTCCGCCGGCTCGCTGGGCGGGTCCAGGCCGGGGTCCTGGGCGAGGATGCCGGCCTCCAGGCGGCGCAGCCGGGGCCCGGGGTCGACGCCCAGCTGTCCGGCGAGCAGGGCGCGGGCGCGGTGCAGCACGGCGAGAGCGTCCGCCTGGCGTCCGGTCCGGTACAGGGCCAGGGCGAGCAGGCGCCAGGCCTCCTCGCGCCAGGGGTGCTCGGTCAGGTGTGCGTCCAGGTCGGGGACCGCCTCGGCGGCGCGGCCCAGCTCCACGAGCAGTTCCGCGTGCCGTTCGACCGCACGCAGCCGCAGTTCGGTGAGCCGGGAGCGCTCGCCGCGGGCCCACTCCGCCCCGCTGACCTCGGCGTAGGCGGGCCCCCGCCACTCCCCCAGCGCCGCCCGCAGCCGGTCCGGCGCCTGTGCGGCCGGCAGCCGGTCGGCCTGGGCGACGGCCGCCTCGAAGCGCCACGCGTCCACGGCCTCCGGCGCCGCGCGCAGGGCGTAGCCGGGCCCCTCGGTGACCAGCAGCCGGGCCGGGGCCCGTGGCGGGCGGTCGGGTTCCAGGGCGCGGCGCAGGTCCCCGACGAAGGTGCGCACCGCGCCCACGGCTCGCGGCGGTGGTTCGTCCCACAGGTCATCGACCAGGCGGGCGAGCGGAACGACCCGCCGCCGGGCCAGGAGGAGGCGGGCCAGCACGGCGCGGTGCCGGGGGCCCTTGAGGGCGAGCGCGGCGCCCGCGCGCTCGGCCGTGACCGGTCCGAGCACACCGAACGTGACCGCTTCCATGTTCCGTCCGCTCCGATCCGCCACCGCTCGTGCGATCACCACGGTACGCGTGCTGATCGGTTGCTGATCGAGGCCCGGCAGGCTCGAGGACGTCATCAGCGAGACGCGAACAGATCCGATGTGACCTGAAAGGTACAGACCAGCCATGGAACCGACCATCCCGGGCTTCACCCACGACCGCGTGCCGGTCGCCGACGGCGTCGCCCTGCACGTGGCCGTCGGCGGCTCCGGCAGCCCGGTCGTGCTGCTGCACGGCTTCCCGCAGACCCATCTGATGTGGCGGCACGTCGCCGCCGACCTCGCGGCCGACCACACCGTCATCTGCCCCGACCTGCGCGGTTACGGCGACAGCGACAAGCCGGCCAACCCGGACGGCACCGCCTACGCCAAGCGGGCGATGGCCGCCGACGTCGTCGCCCTCGCCCGGGCGCTCGGGCACGAGCGGTTCGCGCTGGCCGGGCACGACCGGGGCGCCCTCGTCGCGGTGCGGGCGGGGCTCGACCATCCGGACGCGGTGACGCACCTGGCCGCGCTGGACGTGCTGCCGACCCTCGACATGTGGGACGTGCTGCGCGGCACCACCGCCGCGGTGGGCTTCCACCTGTACCTGATGGCGCAGCCGCCGGGGCTGCCGGAGCAGTTGATCGGTGCGGCGCCGGACGCGTTCTTCGGTCACTTCCTCGACATCTGGACGCGGGACCCGGACGCCCTGCCCGTCGGCGTACGCGCGGCCTATCTGAAGGCGTCCCGCGAGGCGGTGCCGTCCATCGTGGCCGACTACCGGGCCTCGGCCGGTATCGACGTCGCCCATGACCGGGCCGACCGCGACAGCGGCAACCGGCTGCGGATGCCCGTGACCGTCCTCCAGCAGGACTGGGGCGCCGCCCTCGGCTACGACGCCGCCGCGTTGTGGCGGGCGTGGGCCCCGGATCTGCGGCACGACACCGTCGACTGCGGCCACTTCATGGCGGAGGAGGCGCCCGGCGAGGTCGCCGGGGCCTTGCGGAAGCTGCTGGCGCGGTAGGCCCCGGGCCGCGGGGCCGGGCGGCGGGTCCAGGCGGCGGGTCCAGGCGGCGTCGACCGGCGTACAACGGCCCGTTGTGCGTGGTCTCCGAGTGGTTGTTTGATCCGCGCGGCCGCCACTCGCTTTGATGTCGGGCGTGACGGAGTCGGGTGTCGTGGGCAGCGGGTCGCTGGGGCGGCGGTTCGGGTGGCTGTGGGCCGCGTACTCCGTCAGCACGTTCGGCACGCGGCTCGCGTTCGACGCCTTTCCGCTGATCGCGGTCGTCGTGCTGGACGCCGGAACGGCGCAGGTGGCGGCGCTCGCGGCGGCCGGACTCGCGGTGGGAGCGCTGGTGGCGGTGCCGCTGGGGCCGTGGGTGGAGTTCCGGCGCAAGCGGCCGGTCATGGTCGCGATGGACCTGGTCCGGTGCGTGGTGCTGCTGAGTGTGCCGCTCGCGTTCGCGTTCGGCCGGCTCGGCTTCGCCCAGTTGCTGGTCGTGTCGGTCGTCGTCGCCGCGGCCGACATCACGTTCAGGGCCGCCGCCGGTTCCTGTCTCAAGGCTCTGGTGCCGCCGCGGGACCTGCTGACCGCGAACGGCCGGTTCGAGGCGACGACCTGGACCGCGACGATGCTCGGGCCCCCGGTCGGCGGGGCCGCGGTCGGGCTCTTCGGGCCGGTGGTGACGGTGGCGGTCGACGCGGCCGGCTATCTGCTGTCGGCGGTGGGGATCCGGGCGATCGGCCGCGAGGAGCCACGCCCGCGGCCCGCCGACGTGCCCCGGCTGCGGGCCGGTGACCTGCTGGACGGCTGGCGGTACGTCCTCGCCTCGCCGGGTCTGCGTCCGCTGTTCCTCAACACGGTCCTGGTCAACGGCCTGATCATGGCGACCGCACCCCTGCTCGCCGTCCTCATGCTGGGCGATCTGGGCTTCGCGCCCTGGCAGTACGGTCTCGCCTTCGCGGTGCCCTGCGCCGGCGGACTGGTCGGCTCCCGGCTGGCCCGGACACTCGTGGCGCGCTTCGGGGAGCACCGGGTGCTGGTCACCAGCGGGGTGCTGCGCGTGTGCTGGCCGGTCGGGCTGGCCTTCGTCGGCCCCGGCACCTCGGGGCTGGTCCTGGTGATGGTCGTCGAGTTCGGGCTGATCACGTCCATCGGCGTGTTCAACCCGGTGTACGCCACCCGTCGGCTGGAGCTGACCCCGACGGGCCGGGTCGCTCGTACGCTGTCCGCCTGGACGGTCAGCGGGAAGCTGGCGACCGCGGGACTGACCGCGGTGTGGGGCCTGTTGGCGAGCCTGACCGGAACGCGTGCGGCCGTCGCGCTCGCGGGCGTACTGCTCCTCGCGACCCCGCTGCTGCTGCCGCGGCAGGATCACGTGTCCGGTCAGGCCCTGGTGGGGGCTACCGGTGACCGTGACCGGTGAAGCCCTGCCAGTCGTCGCGGTACCGACGGAGGCCCCGACTCCCGCGCATGTCCTGTCGCATCCTGTCGCTTGTCACCGCGGCGGCACGCCCCGGCCGAGGGCGGGGAACTCCCGGCGGGCCTCGGCGAACAGGGCCGGGTAGTCGGTGCCGTGGGTGACCGCGGCGGCGAAGAGGGCGCCGAGCGCGGCGCGCAGCGGGTCCGGTTGGGCCGCGGCACGCAGCGCGGGCATGGCCATGGCCTGTCGCAGCGGGTTGCCACGGCATCCGTCGGACGCATGCGACGCGCCGGGGGTTGTGCGGTCGTCGGTGAAGAAGCGTTCCCAGGCCCGCCGGGGGTCGTCGAACGGGGCGGGCAGGGGCTCCCCCCGGTCCAGCGCCACCAGCGCGGGCGTGATCCAGTCGACGTCGTCCAGCCCCGCCGCGGTGAAGGCCCGGTGGGCTGCCCACCGGGCGAGGCTCCGCTGCGTCGCCGGACACGCCGCGTCGACGGCGTCGAGCAGGTCCCGGTCCAGTGGGACGAGCCCGCGTGCGTCGCCGCCGACCTCCCGTACTCGCCGGCTGGGCAGCCGACCGCCCCAGGACAGGGTCTCCGCGCACTCCCGTGCGGTCCCTTCCCCGGAAGGGGGCGGCGGCAGGCTGCGCGCGTACCGGTGCCGGCCCTCGGCGCTGCGTGAGGTCTGCCGGACCACCCGGTCCGCGGCGGGCGGAGCGGGCCAGAACTGCAGCAGATAGTGGCCGACCGGTCCGGCGACCTCGCCCGCGGTGAACTCGGTCTCCTCGCTCCGGTCCATTCCGCGCCCGCAGTAGCGCACCCGGTGGTCGGCGGGCGGCAGGTCCACCTCGCACAACGCCCCGCGGCCGCAGGGCAGAACGGCCGTCGAGAAGGAGACGGGCCGGAAGGACGCCTCCACCACGTCCTCCCAGCCGTCGTCGAGCGGCGGGGCGGCCCCGTGCACCTCGACGGTCAGCCCGACCCTGCCGGTACGCAGGCCGGTGCCCAGGAGGAGACAGCCGGGGACGGCCGCACCGCACAGACCGTTGATCTGTCCGGCGCAGGCCTCCGACGGTCCGGGACCGTGCGGGTCCCGGCGGCTGTCCACGTGGAACCGCCCGTGAACGACCGCCAGTTCACCGCTGTACACCCTCCGCATGACCGCCCCCTGATCGCGTCCGACTCCCTGTGAGGCCACCAGTATGCGGAGGGGGTCTGACAACAGGCCGGGCGACGAGAAAGCCGACGGATGCGCGGACGCCGGTCAGCGCGCCCCGGGGACGTCCTCCGTGACGCCGTTCAACGGCGAGGACGGGTCGCTGCCGTAAGGGCGGGTGAAGGCTTCCACCGCGTGCCCGGAAGGGTCGATGAAGTACACGCCCCGCCCGCCGTCGTTACGGTTGATCCGGCGCGGGTGCCGGCCTTGCGGGTCGGCCTGGATGGGCACCCCGCCCTCCACGAGCCGGGCGAGGACCGCGTCGAACTCGCCCTCGGAGACGAGGAACGCGTAGTGCTGCACGGTGAAGTCGGTGTCGACGGTGGCGAAATCGAGGGTGACGCCGTTCGCGGTCGTCACGGGCAGGAAGATTCCGGCCGGCTCGCCGACCTCCAGCCCCAGGATTCCGGCGAGGAAGTGAGCGGACTTCTCCCGGTCCTGGGAGAGAACGATGGTGTGGTTGAACTCGACTGACACGGGTCAATGCCTCCACGGGCATCTCCGCGGCGCCTCCATGCCTCACCCGGACGGTGACCGACACGCGATGCCGCGCCGAAGATCCTAGACAAGGCGCGGCGAGGTGTCGACACCCGACGAAACCCACCAGTGGTTTCTGGTCGTTCCTTCAGGGGGACGCCTGGTCGCTGTCCTTCATCGCCCCCCAGCCGTGCCAGCGCTCCACCTCGATCCAGGCACTGACCCGGGGACGGACCCGGTCCGGGTACGGGTTGCCCGTGTAGTGCCGGGAGAGGCGGTCGATGCCGGTGAGGTCCTCGTCGTCGCGGGTCTCGTCGACACGGCCGATCAGGGTGACGTGGGTGTACCAGTCGTCGCCCGCGAGGACGGTGAGGGTCACGCGCGGATCGCGGCGCAGGTGCCCCAGGCGTACCCGGCCCTCGTCGAGGTTGATCAGGACCCGGCCGTCGTCCTCCCACAGGTACCAGGTGGGCGTGGAGACGGGAGCACCGTCCGAGCGGAGGGTGGCCATGACGCACGGGTTGGGACGGCGCAGCAGCTCGACGGCCTCGGACGGCAGCGGCGGCTTGGACATGCGGACTCCTCTGTTCTTGGTGTGAGCCGAGACCGTGTCGGCGGTGTCGGCGTTCAGGTTGCTCGTACACCCGGTACCCCGGGTGCGCTCAGTCGGACGGCTTCTCCTCGAAACTGGCGAAGTACGCCGCCGCCATGTCCTCGTCGCCGTGCCCCTGCGCGGCGGCGCGCGCCAGGCGTTCCGCGCCGGCGGCGGCCACGTCCAGGCGGACGCCGTTCGCCTCGCCGGCCTGGACGATCAGCCGGGCGTCCTTCGCGGCGGTGGTGACCGCGAACTGGGGCGGCGTCAGCGCGCCGTCACGGATCATTCCGGTCTTGGCGCGCAGGTAGCCCATGTCGAGCGGGCCGCCGGCGATGGCGTCGAAGAAGCCGTCCGGGTCCACGCCCAGTGCCTTGGCGAGCGCCAGGACCTCGCCCGCCGCGTTGGTGGCGGCGAGAACCCAGCTGTTGGCCACCAGTTTCAGCCGGGTGGCACTGCCGGCGGCGCCGTCCTCGCCGGTCCACACCGTGCGGGAGCCGACGGCGTCCAGGACGGGTGCCACCACGTCCCGAGCGTCGGCCGGCCCTGCGGCGAGCACCAGCAGTTGTCCGGCCTCGGCGGGTTGGCGGGTGCCGAGGACGGGCGCGTCGAAGAAGACGAGGCCGTGTTCCCGGGCGAACGCCGCCAGGTCGGCGACCGCGTCGACGCCGGCGGTGGTCGACTGGACCCACGCCGTGCCGGGACGCAGCCCGGGCGCGGCCTGTCGCATGACGTCGAGGGCTGCCGGGCCGTCGTACAGCATGGTGAGGACGACGTCGGCGCCCCGCACCGCCTCCTCGGGACTGCCCGCGACGTGCGCGCCGTCGGCGGCCAGGGGCTCGGCCTTGTCCCGGCTGCGGTTCCAGGCCCGGACGGTGTGCCCGGCCCGGGCGAGGTTGCGGGCCATCGCGGCACCCATGATGCCGGTGCCCAGGACGCTCACGGTGAGCTGGTCGGTCATGAGGTCGGCTTCCTGTGCTCGTTCGGTTCGGTGGCCGGGGTCCCGGGCGCGGAACCCCGGTGATCAGCCTGCCATCCGGTGGCGGGCGGCGCCGGTCGGTCCGGCGGGCCGGGCGCCTGGTGGCCGTCCCCGCGTCGGCGCCTGCCTGACGCCTGCCGGCACGTGGAGGGCCGCGCGTGCGCGTCCCGTACGGTACGGCCGTGAGCGCCTTTACCGACGACAGCGATGACGCCGACGACACCGTCCCCGGCCGCTACGGCCCCGCCGCCACCACCGAGGCCGATCCCCGGGACGTGGGCCGGGTGCGTACCGAGTACTCCCCCGCGCACGACGGGGACCCGGACCCCGGCGAGATCGTCTGGACGTGGGTGCCCTACGAGGAGAACGACGGCCGGGGCAAGGACCGGCCCGTGCTCGTCGTCGCCCGCGAGGCCGCCGGCACGCTGCTGGCCGTGCGGTTGTCCAGCAAACGCCACGACGGGGACCGGGAGTGGGTCCCGATCGGGAGCGGTCCCTGGGACCGTTCCGGGCGCGCGTCCTGGGTCGACGTGGACCGGGTGCTGCGGTTGCACGACGCCGGCATGCGCCGCGAGGCGTGTGCCCTGGACCGGATGCGCTTCGACCTCGTACGGCAGCGGCTGCGGGAGCGCTACGGCTGGAGCTGACCGGGGCCGCCCGCCCCGGGGGCGGCCGCCCCCTCCGGGAAGGCACGCGCGAACGCCTCCCGGACCGTGCCGCCCGGCGTGCGGTCCAGGATGCCGAACGCCACCCGCTCGAAGGCCGCCGCGAACCGTCCGCCGGGCCCGAGCAGCCCCCGGAACGCGCCCGCGACCTGGGCGGGGTCGTTGCGGAAGACCCCGCAGCCCCAGGCGCCGAGCACCAGCCGCCGATAGCCGTGGGCCGCGGCCGTCTCCAGCACCCGCTCGGCGCGTGCCGCCAGGGCGCCGGGCAGCTCGGCGGCCCGCTCCGGGGCCGTGCGCAGCACCACGCCCGCGTTCGGCGCGGCGGACGTGAGGAAGCCGGCGGTGTACGGCTCGTCCAGCAGGCGGCCGCGGTCGTCGCGGAAGACGGGCACGGCCGGCGAGTGGATGACGCGATCCGTGTAGAACGGGTCGCGGTGGGCGCGGTGGTGATCGTAGAACTCGCGCGCCCGCAGCAGGCAGGTGTACAGCGCGGAGGCCCGGCACAGGGCCTCTTCCTGCGCCTGAGCGCCGTTCAGGTAGCCGCCGCCCGGATTGCGGGCGGAGGCGAAGTTGAGGACGGCGACCTCGCCGCCGAGGCGGCGTGCGGCCTCCAGGCTGCTCTCGCCGGTGACCTCGAAGGCCGTCCGCACCGGAGCGAAGGGGGCGGGCTCGACCGGCCCCGGCCCGTACATCCGCGTACCGTCGCGTGCCGTCCCGACCGCCGCCGCGATCGGCACCTCGCGCCCGTCGGACGCGCGGTAGGACCCCGCCGTCACGATCTGTTCCGTCTGCTGTGCGATGCCCCGCAGGCGCGCGCTCACGGCGCCACCCCCGTGGACGCCGTGACCGCGCGCCGCGCGGCCTCCCCCGTCGTGCTCATGCAGGAATCGTGGGTGATGCTGGTGGTGCGGTGCAACGGAGTTTCCCGACCGGCGAACGACGGGGAAAGCCCCCGGAAACGGATGGGTCGCGGAGATTACCGAGCTGAAACGTCCCGTTATGCACCCTTGTGCGGAGCGACACGAGGGTCTTGGGTGGGACGAGTGTGCCGACCCGGCCCACCGCAAGAGGGTCGGCGGCATGGATGGAATCTCAGGAGGATCCCGACATGTCCGATGCGGTAAGTGGCTGCACCCGGCCACGCACCACCGTCACCGAAGCCGAGGTCGAGGCGCTGGTCCACGGCATCTGCTTCAAGACCGGTCCACCGAGGCGTCTCGGTGTCGAAGTGGAATGGCTCGTCCACGAGCTGCGCGCGCCGCGGCTCCCCGTGTCACCCGAACGGCTCGAAGCGGTCTACTCCGCACTGCGCACCGTGCCCCTGAGATCGGCGCTGACCGTCGAACCCGGCGGCCAGCTGGAGCTGAGCTCGCTCCCCGCCGCCTCCCTCATGGAGTGCATCGGTACCGTCTCCGCCGACCTCGCCGCCGTCCGCGCGGTGCTGCGCGAGGACGGTCTCGCCCTCGTCGGCCTCGGCCACGACCCCTGGCACGCGCCCCGCCGCTTCCTGCGGCAGCCGCGCTACGACGCCATGGAGGCCTGCCTCGACCGCTCCGGTCCCGCCGGCCGCTACATGATGTGCACCTCGGCCTCCGTGCAGGTGTGCGTGGACGCCGGGCACGAGGAGCCCGGCCCTCTCGGTCACGTGCGCCGCTGGTGGCTGGCCCATCAGCTGGGCGCGGTCCTGCTGGCCGCGTTCGCCAACTCCCCGCTGGCCGGTGGCCGGCCCACCGGCTGGCGGTCCACCCGGCAGCTGCGCTGGGCGCAGATCGGCACCGGCCGGGCGGGCGGTCCCCAGCTGGACGCCGACCCGCGCGGCGCCTGGACCCGACACGTCCTGGACGCGCCGGTGATGTGCGTCCGCCGCGACGGCGGACCCTGGGACGTACCCGAGGGCATGACCTTCCGGCAGTGGACCAGGACCGGGGCGCCGAGACCGCCGACCCGGGAGGATCTCGACTACCACCTCACCACGCTGTTCCCGCCGGTCAGGCCGCGCGGCCACCTGGAGCTGCGCATGATCGACGCGCAGCCCGGAGAGGACGGCTGGATGGTGCCGCTCGCGGTGACGGCGGCGCTGTTCGACGATCCGGAGGCCACCGAGACCGCCTACCGGGCCGTGAAGCCCCTGGCCGAGCGCACGTTCGGGCTGCCCGCCCCGCACAACCCGCTGTACGAGGACGCGGCCCGCGACGCCCTCACCGATCCGGAGCTGCGCGAGGCGGCCGTCACGTGCTTCACGGCGGCGCTCGCCGCCCTGCCCCGGCTCGGTGCCACGACCGAGGTGACGGACGCCGTCGCCGGGTACCTGGAGCGCTACGTCCAGCGGGGCCGCTGCCCCGCCGACGACCTGCTGGACATGCCGGACGGCGCGAGCCGTGGCCCGCACGGGAGGGAGACCCGCCCATGACCGACCCCGCCATGGACACCGCCACCGACACCGACACCGCAAGCGCCGGCGAGTCGGCCGTCGACGCCGAGACCCTGCGCGAGCGGGCCCTGGCCACACTCGTCACGGCCCGGGACCGCACCACACTGCTGACCAGCTGCGTGGAGGGCCCCGACCTGACCGCCCAGGTGTCGCCGCTGATGTCCCCGCTGGTGTGGGACCTCGCGCACATCGGCAACCAGGAGGAGCAGTGGCTGCTGCGGGCCGTCGCCGGGCAGGAGGCGATACGGCCCGAGATCGACAGCCTCTACGACGCCTTCGAGCACCCGCGCGCCGAGCGGCCCAAGCTGCCGCTGCTGTCGCCCGCCGAGGCCCGCCGGTACGCGGCCGACGTGCGCGGCCGGGCGCTGGACGTGCTGGAGAGCACCGCGTTCCACGGGACGCGGCTGACGGAGGCGGGCTTCGCCTTCGGGATGATCGCCCAGCACGAGCAGCAGCACGACGAGACCATGCTGATCACGCACCAGCTCCGCAAGGGCCCGCAGGCCCTCACCGCCCCGGACCCGGACCCCGTGCCGCTGTTCACCGGCCCGGCCGAGGTCCTGGTGCCCGGCGGCCCGTTCGTGATGGGCACGTCGACCGAGCCGTGGGCCCTGGACAACGAACGCCCCGCGCACCGGCGCGAGGTGGCGCCGTTCTTCCTCGACACCACGCCGGTGACCAACGGCGCCTACCGGGCGTTCATCGACGACGGCGGCTACGACGACCCGCGCTGGTGGGCTCCGGAGGGCTGGGACCACATCCGCCGGCATTCCGTCACCGCCCCGTTGTACTGGCGCCGCGACGGCGGGCAGTGGCTGCGGCGCCGCTTCGGGGTCACCGAAGTGGTGCCGTCCGACGAGCCGGTGGTGCACGTGTGCTGGTACGAGGCGGACGCGTACGCCCGCTGGGCCGGGCGGCGGCTGCCGACCGAGGCCGAGTGGGAGAAGGCGGCCAGGTACGACCCGGCCGGCGACCGCTCGGCCCGCTACCCGTGGGGCGAGGCCGACCCGGGCCCGGAACACGCCAACCTCGGCCAGCGCCATCTGCGCCCGGCACCCGCCGGCAGCTACCCGGCAGGCGAGTCGCCGCTCGGGATACGGCAGTTGATCGGCGACGTCTGGGAGTGGACGTCGAGCGACTTCGCCCCGTACCCGGGTTTCCGGGCGTTCCCGTACAAGGAGTACTCGGAGGTGTTCTTCGGGCCCGACCACAAGGTGCTGCGCGGCGGTTCGTTCGCCGTGGACGCGGTGGCCTGCCGGGGCACGTTCCGCAACTGGGACTATCCGATCCGGCGGCAGATCTTCTCCGGGTTCCGGACCGCCCGGTCGGCGGAGGTCTCCTGATGTGCCGTCACCTCGCCTACGTGGGCCCCGATGAACCGCTCGGGTCGCTTCTCGTGACCCCGCCGCACGGGCTGTACCGGCAGTCCTGGGCGCCCCGGCACCAGCGCTACGGCACGGTCAACGCCGACGGGTTCGGCGTCGGCTGGTACGCCGAGGGTGATCCGGTGCCGGCCCGGTACCGCCGGGCCGGGCCGATCTGGGCCGACCAGTCCTTCGCCGACCTGGCCCGGGTGGTGCGGACCGGCGCGCTGCTCGCCGCCGTGCGGGACGCGACGCTGTCGGGGGCGGACGCGGAGGCCGCGGCGGCGCCGTTCGCCTCGGGAGCCTGGCTGTTCAGCCACAACGGTGCCGTGGCGGGCTGGCCCGGTTCGCTGGCGCGGGTGGCCGGCACGCTGCCGCCCGAGGAGTTGCTGTCGCTGGAGGCCCGCAACGACTCGGCGCTCGTGTGGGCGCTGGTCCTGGCCCGGCTGCGTGCCGGGGACGACGAGGGCCGGGCGCTCGGCGAGACGGTCCTGGAGGTCGCGGCGGCCGCCCCCGCCTCCCGGCTCAACCTGCTGCTCACGGGCGGCGACACCATCACGGCCACCACCTGGGGCGACACCCTGTGGTACCTGACCCGTCCCGGCGGCGGCACGGCGGTCGCCTCGGAGCCGTACGACGACGACCCGCGCTGGCAGGAGGTCCCCGACCGCACCCTGCTCACGGCGAGCCGCACGGACGTGCGGCTCACTGCCCTCAAGGACCCCTGCGACCACGCCCTCGCAGACGCTTTCGTCTCCCCGAAGGAGCCCCGCACGTGAGCCCGTTCCGTCTCACCCGCACGCTGCCCGAGGACGCCACCGGCGCCGCCCTGCGCGCCGACGTCCTGGCGGGCCTGACGAGCACGCCCAAGTGGCTGCCGCCCAAGTGGTTCTACGACGCTCGGGGCAGCGAGCTGTTCGAGGAGATCACCGCGCTGCCCGAGTACTACCCGACCCGGGCCGAGCGGGAGATCCTCGTCGACCGGGCCGGCGAGATCGCCGCGGCGACCGGTGCCCGCACCCTGGTGGAGCTGGGTTCCGGTTCCTCGGAGAAGACGCGGTTCCTGCTCGACGCGCTGACGGGTCTGCGCGGCTATGTGCCGGTGGACGTCAGTGAGAGCGCCCTCACCCAGGCAGGTCAGGCGCTCGTCGCGGAGCGGCCGGAGCTCCAGGTGCACGCGCTGATCGCCGACTTCACCGGCGGGCTGACGCTGCCCGAGACGCCGGGCCCCCGGCTGGTGGCGTTCCTCGGCGGCACGCTCGGCAATCTGCTGCCCGGCGAGCGCGCCGCGTTCCTGGCCGCCGTCCGCGCGCTGCTCTCCCCGGGCGACGCCCTGCTGCTGGGCACGGACCTGGTCAAGGACGAGCGGGTGCTGGTCCGGGCGTACGACGACGCGGCCGGGGTGACGGCCGCGTTCAACAAGAACGTGCTGTCCGTGATCAACCGGGAGCTGGAGGCCGACTTCGCGCCCGCCGCCTTCGAGCACGTGGCGCTGTGGAACGCCGAACGGGAGTGGATCGAGATGCGGCTGCGCTCGCGCACCGCGCAGACGGTCAAGGTCCAGGCGCTCGACCTGGCCGTGGACTTCGCGGACGGGGAGGAGCTGCGGACCGAGGTGTCCGCGAAGTTCCGGCAGGAGGGGGTACGGACCGAACTGGCCGCGGCGGGGCTGGAACTGGCCCACTGGTGGACGGACGGCGAGGACCGTTTCGCGCTGTCGCTGAGCGTGGCGCGATGAGCATCGTGCGCTGAGAGCATCGTGCGGTGAGAGCACCGTGCGATGAGTCAGGTGCGCTGACGCGGCGACGCGTCAGCGCGCGTCGAGGTCCAGCAGTTCGGTGATGCGGTCGGAGGCCTTTCGGGCCTCCGACTCCGCGTCTTGCCCGGTGAGCACCTTCGTCATGTATTCCTTGATCGGGTTGTCCGCCTCGACCGCGCCCCACCGGGGCGTACCGGGAGTCGCCCGGCCCTGCGCGGCGCCGGCCGCCATGGCGGCGACCCCCTCCTCGCCCGCGACGGCCTTGGCGAGCGACTTCTTGTTCGGGACGTAGTTCATGGTGCGGGCCAGGTTGGTGTTCCACTTGGTGCCCACGAGCGCCTCGACCACGGCGAGGGCACCCTCCCGTTCGTCGGTGTTCTTCGGGACGACGAGGTCGGAGCCGCCGGTGAAGACGGCGCCGGGCTTGCCGGCCTTCTTGCCGGGCACGGGGAAGAAGCCCAGCTTGCCCTCGAGTTCGGGGTTCTCGCGCACGATGGACCGGGCGAGCCCCGGCACCGCGACGATCTGCGCCACCTGCCCCTTCGCGAACACGCCGGCCTGCGGCGGGTGCTCCTCATCGGCGTCCAGCGGACCGTCGCCCAGGGCCTGGAGCTCGCGGTAGAAGTCCATGCCGCGCAGGGCGGCCTCCGAGTCCAGGGCACCCGCCCAGGTGCCACCCTCCTGCGTGGCCAGCTCACCGCCCTCGTCCCAGATGAAGCCGGAGAGCGTGTACCAGTCCTGTCCGGCCAGGTAGATGCCCTGGTCACCGCCCGAGTCGAGCTTTTCGGAGACGGTGAGCCACTCCTCGCGGGTGCGGGGCGGCTCGGTGACGCCGGCCTGTTCGAACAGGTCCTTGCGGTAGATGACCACGCGGTTGGCGGCGTACCAGGGGATGCCGAACTGCTGGGACATCCACTGGCCCGGTTCGGCGAGGCCCGGCAGCCAGTCGCGGATGCCCCAGTCACGCATCGACTCCAGCGTGAGGTCCTGCAGCCGGCCGCCCTCCGCGTACTGCGGGACCTGGGTGTTGCCGACCTCGATGACGTCGGGACCGTCCGTGCCGTCGGCCTTGAGCGCGGTCTGCACCTTGTCGCCGATCCCGGTCCAACTCTGGATCCGGATGTCGAGGTCGAGGTCCGGATTCTCCCGCTCGAACTCCTCGGTGAACCGCCGCAGGAAGTCCTGCGAGGCGCTGTCCTTCATCAGCCACACGGTGACGGTGCGCCGCTCGCCCCCGTCGTCCTGCGAGATCAGGCCGCAGCCGCTGAGCAGGGAGGCGGACACACAGACAAGGGCGAGCAGGCGACGTCTCACGAGGGGTCCTTCTGTCTGACGGACAGGGGGCGGAGCGGACAGGGAGGTCCTGCGCACGCGAAGGGAGACCCGACGTGGGGGGCGAGCCCGAGGCTCGAACGGGTGTCTGGGATTTTGGTATGGACCAATGCGGAGGTCAAGGGGTGACGGGCGGTTACCCTGCCGGGCCCCCGACGCCTCGCGCTCCGCCGCGGCTTGGGGCACGGTGGAGTGACGTACGACACACCGCTGCCCCGCGGAAGGGAGCACCCGCATGTCGAACCACACCTACCGGGTCACCGAGATCGTCGGCACCTCGCCCGACGGCGTCGACCAGGCCGTCCGCAACGGCATCACCCGCGCCTCGCAGACCCTGCGCAACCTGGACTGGTTCGAGGTGACCCAGGTGCGCGGCCAGATCGAGGAAGGCGAGGTCGCGCACTGGCAGGTCGGCCTCAAGCTCGGCTTCCGCCTGGAGGAGTCGGACTGACGACCCCGGGAGCGGTCAGGTACGCCCCTCGCGCTCCTGCGCCTCGCGCAGCTCGGCCGACCGGGCCGCCCAGCGTGCCCGGACGACGGTGAATCCGGCCCGTTCGGCGTCGTCGCACACCAGCTCGTCGTCGTCCACGAGGACCCGGACCTCGTGGGTACGGGCGAGCCGCCGCAGGATCTCCAGCTTGGTGCGCCGGGCGGGCCGGCGATCGGCGTTGCCGCGCATGTGCACGGGCCCGTCGGGCAGGCCGTGGGCGGTCAGCCAGTCGAGCGTGTCGCGCCGGCAGCGCTCCGGCCGCCCGGTGAGGTAGACGATCGTGCATTCCTCGGCGCTCTCCCGCACCAGAGCGATGCCCTCCGCGAGCGGCGGATCGTGCGGCGCGGCGGCGAAGAAGGCGTCCCAGTCGCGCGGCCGCCGCTCCAGGAACCGCTGCCGGTGCGCGGTGTCGGCGAGGGTGTTGTCCAGGTCGAAGACGGCCACCGGGGGCTTCCTGCTGTCGGTCACCCGCCCACCCTAAGCGCCGTGCCGGGAATCCTGACGCCGCCCGGGCGTTGAAGACGGTGTGAGCCCAGTGATCGCGAACACCCGCTTCTCCGTCCTCGACCGCTCCCGCATCCGCGAGGGCCACACCGGCGCGCAGGCGCTGCACGACACCGTGGAGCTGGCGCGGGAGGCCGAGCGGCTCGGCTACCACCGGTTCTGGGTGTCGGAGCACCACGGCGTGCCCGGGGTGGCCGGCTCGGCGCCGACCGTGCTGGCCGCCGCCGTCGCCGGTGCCACCCGGCGCATCCGGGTCGGCACCGGCGGCGTGATGCTGCCCAACCACCGGCCCCTGGTCGTCGCCGAGCAGTTCGGCGTACTGGAGTCGCTCTTCCCCGGCCGGATCGACATGGGACTCGGCCGCTCGGTCGGCTTCACCGACGGCGTACGCAGGGCACTGGGCCGGGACAAGGACGACGCCGAGGACTTCGACGCCCAACTGGCCGAGCTGCTGGGCTGGTTCCGGGGCACCTCCCCGACCGGAGCGCACGCCCGCCCGGCGGAGGGGCTGGCCGTCCCGCCGTTCGTGCTGGCCATGGGCGAGGGCGCGGCCGTCGCCGCCCGGGCGGGCCTGCCGATGGTCATCGGGGACCTGCGCGACCGCGACCGGATGCGCCGCGGCATCGACCGCTACCGCGCCCGGTTCCGTCCCTCGGAGTGGAGCCGGGAGCCCTACGTCGTGATCTCGGGCACCGTCGCCGTGGCCGGCACGCCCGAGGCGGCCCGGCGGCTCCTGGTCCCGGAGGCCTGGTCCATGACCCACGCCCGCACCCGGGGCTCCTTCCCTCCCCTGCCCCCGGCCGAGGAGGTCGAGGCCCGGACGATGACCGCCAAGGAACGGGATCTCTACGACTCCGGTCTCACCGGCCACATCGCGGGCACCGAGGAACAGGTCGCCGACGAGCTGGAGTCGCTCCTCGCGGACACGGGCGCGCAGGAGGTCCTGGTGACCACGAGCACGTACGACCGCGAGGCGCTGCTGGACTCCTACGGGCGGCTCGCCCGCGTCGTCGGCGCCGGGGCGGCCACCGCTCCGGCGTAGAATCGCGGGGTTTGTCCCACCGGCCCCACCGGCCGTCGTCGAAGACCGTACGGAGTTCCCCGCGATGCACAGCCCCCACGACCCGTACGTCCGGGTGCGCGACGCCCGTGAGCACAACCTCAAGAGCGTGGACGTGGACATTCCCCGGGACGTGGTGGCCGTGTTCACCGGTGTGTCGGGGTCGGGGAAGTCGTCGCTCGCGTTCGGGACGGTCTACGCGGAGGCGCAGCGGCGTTACTTCGAGTCGGTCGCGCCGTACGCCCGGAGGCTGATCCACCAGGTCGGCGCCCCGGAGGTCGGCGAGATCACCGGGCTGCCGCCCGCCGTGTCGCTCCAGCAGCGCCGCTCGGCGCCCACGTCCCGCTCCTCGGTCGGCACGGTCACCAACCTCTCCAACTCCCTGCGGATGCTGTTCTCCCGCGCCGGCGACCATCCGCCCGGCGCCCCGCGGCTCGACTCCGACGCCTTCTCGCCGAACACGGCGGCGGGGGCCTGCCCGGAGTGCCACGGGCTCGGCCGGGTGCACCGCACCACCGAGGAGCTGCTGGTTCCGGACCCGTCCCGCTCGATCCGGGACGGCGCGATCGCGGCGTGGCCGGGCGCCTGGCAGGGCAAGAACCTGCGGGACGTCCTCGACGCGCTGGGGTACGACGTGGACCGTCCCTGGCGCGAGCTGCCGGCCGGGCAGCGGGAGTGGATCCTGTTCACGGACGAGCAGCCGGTGGTCACGGTGCACCCCGTGCGGGACGCGGGCCGCATCCAGCGGCCGTACCAGGGCACGTACATGAGCGCCCGACGGTATGTGATGAAGACGTTCTCGGACTCCAGGAGCGCGACGCTGCGGGCGAAGGCGGAGCGCTTCCTCACCAGTGCGCCCTGCCCGGTCTGCGGCGGCGGCAGGCTGCGGCCCGAGGCCATGGCCGTGACCGTCGGCGGGCGCACCATCGCCGAGCTGGCCGCACTCCCGCTCACGGAACTGGTGGACGCGCTGCCGACCGGCGGCGAGACGGCCCGGGTGCTCACCGGGGACCTCACCTCCCGCATCGCGCCCGTGGTCGAGCTGGGGCTCGGCTACCTGAGCCTCGACCGCCCGACGCCCACCCTGTCGGCGGGCGAGCTGCAGCGGCTGCGGCTGGCGACACAGCTGCGCTCCGGGCTGTTCGGGGTCGTGTACGTCCTGGACGAGCCGTCCGCGGGACTGCACCCGGCGGACACCGAGGCGCTGCTGACGGTGCTGGAACGGCTGAAGACGGCCGGCAACTCGGTGTTCGTGGTGGAGCACCACCTCGGCGTGATGCGCGGTGCCGACTGGATCGTGGACGTGGGCCCGCGGGCGGGCGAGCACGGCGGGCGGGTGCTGTACAGCGGCCCCGTCCCGGGGCTGGCCGATGTCGGGGAGTCCGCCACGGCCCGCCACCTCTTCGACCGCTCCCCCGCTCCGGTCCGTGCGGCCCGGACCCCGCGGGGCACGCTGACGGTCGGTCCGGTCACCCGGCACAACCTGCGCGGGGTGACGGCCGAGTTCCCGCTCGGTGTGCTCACCGCGGTGACGGGCGTGTCCGGCTCGGGGAAGTCGACGCTGGTCGGCGAGATCACCGAGGACCTGCCGGGCGTGGGTCGCCTGGTCTCCGTCGACCAGCGGCCGATCGGACGCACCCCGCGCTCCAACCTGGCCACGTACACGGGCCTCTTCGACGTCGTGCGCAAGGTGTTCGCGGCCACCGACGAGGCGCGGAAGAGGGGTTACGGCGTCGGCCGCTTCTCCTTCAACGTGCCCGGTGGGCGCTGCGAGACCTGCCAGGGCGAGGGGTTCGTCAGCGTCGAGCTGCTGTTCCTGCCGAGTACGTACGCGCCGTGCCCGGACTGCGGCGGGGCGCGGTACAACCCAAAGACGCTCGAAGTGGCGTACCGGGGACGGAACATCGCCGGTGTGCTGGACCTGACGGTGGAGGAGGCGGCGGAGTTCTTCACGGACACGCCCGCGGTGGCGCGCAGCCTGGCCGCGCTGCTCGATGTCGGGCTGGGCTATCTGCGGCTCGGCCAGCCGGCGACCGAGCTGTCCGGCGGCGAGGCGCAGCGCATCAAGCTGGCGAGCGAGTTGCAGCGCGGGCGCCGCCGGCACACCCTGTATCTCCTCGACGAGCCGACGACCGGTCTGCATCCGGCCGATGTCGAGGTGCTGATGCGCCAGTTGCACGGCCTGGTGGACGCCGGGCACACGGTGGTCGTCGTCGAGCACGACATGGCCGTGGTCGCGGGCGCCGACCGGGTGATCGACCTGGGGCCGGGCGGCGGCGAGGCGGGCGGCCGGATCGTCGCCGCGGGGTCGCCGGCCGAGGTGGCGCGGGCGAGCGGGAGTGCCACCGCGCCGTATCTGGCCAGGGCCCTGGACGGCGCCGTGGACGGCGGGACGCGCCGGTGAAGGCGCTTCACCGGCGCGGGCCCTCCTGGTGACGGCCCAGGGCGGCTACTCGCGGCCCTTGCGCAGGTCGTCGTCGGTGTACTCCTCCGTCTCGGCCTCGATCCGCTCCTTGCGGACCCGGCCCCGCACGGTCTCGTTCTCGGTGTGCTCCTCGGTGGTCATCCGGACGCGCTCCACCGGCACCGTCTCGGTCTCCACGACGGGGCGTTCCTCGTGCAGCGTGACCTCGTGCTCGTCCTCGCTGATCTCCGGACCGGAGAGCGCCTCGCCGCGGTTGGCGTCCGTGATGGGCTCGCGCTCCACCCGCACTTCCTCGTGGGTCACCGGAACGGTCTGCTGGACCTCCTCCGTGACCACGTACTTGCGCAGCCGGGCCCGGCCGCTCTCGCGCCGTTCGACGCCGACGTGCATCTGCTCCTCGGAGCGGGTCATGGCGTCGTCGCCGCGCATGCCCGTCCGGTCCGCCGCGTCCTGCCTGCCGGCCATGCCGGCCGCACCGGCCGCGCCGGCCACCCCGCCGGCTCCGGCGGCTCCGGCCGTCCCGGCCGGGCCCGGCCCCGCGGCCCAGCGGCCGTCGTCGGTCCGCTCGGCCTCGGAGAGCACGCTGTCCCAGTTGATGCCGTAGTAGTCGTAGAGCCGGTGCTCCTCGGTCTCCGACAGATGTCCGCCCGCGTCGACGTCCACGCTGGGGGCGCCCTTGACCATGTCCTTGCGGTAAGGGACCTCAAGGTGGTCCTGCACCAGCGCGGCGTCGCGGATGGGCACGAAGGACTCGTTGGAACCGAGCATTCCCGTCTTCACGCTCACCCACTCGGGGCGACCGGTCATGTCGTCGAAGAAGACGTGCTTGGCGTCGCCGATCTTGTTGCCGTCACCATCGTAGACCGGATGGTCCAGGACGTTGGCGATCTCTTCACGGGTGATCATCTGGCATCACCCTCCTTCCGGAGTGCCTGCCTTCCGAATGTCCGTATCAGAGGTACGAAAACGGATCATACGTCACAAATGCCACATACTTTTCGAAGGTGCTTTCCCCTGGGCGGCGTGGGCGAGCGAGCGGCGGTCGGCGTGGCCGCCCGGTCCGATGACCGGCCGTACCTCCACCTCCGCGGTCAGCCCGCGCGCCGACGCCACCCGCCACAGGGAGGCGAGCAGGGTGTCCTCCCCGACGAACGCGGGCGCCGTGCTCACCGCCCGCTCCCCGGCCCGGTACCGGATACGGACCGGCTGGACGGGCACCCCGGCGTCCAGGGCGGCCTGGAAGACGGCCCGGCGGAAGGGCCCCTGAGCGCGTCCGCACCAGGTGCTGCCCTCGGGAAAGGCGGCGACGGCGGCACCCGCACGCAGGGCCCGCGCGAGCACGGCGACCGTGTCCGGCAGGGCCCGCAGCCGGTTCCGCTCGATGAACAGAACCCCGCCGCGCGCGGCGAGGGACCCCGCCACCGGCCAGCGCCGGATCTCGCTCTTGGCCAGCATCCGCGCGGGGCGCACGACGGCGAGCAGCGGGATGTCGAGCCAGGAAACGTGGTTGGCGACGAGGAGCAGCCCGCCGGCGGGCGCGGCGGCGCCGGTGACGCGGACCCGGACGCCGGCGGCCCGCACGATCCACCGGCACCAGCGTCGCACCACCGCCGCGGGTACCTGTCTGCCGAGCGGTGTCAGCACGATCGCGATCCCGGCCAGCAGCAGAACGGCGACCGCGGTCAGCCGCAGCACGGCGCGCGGTACGGCTGCCACGGCCCGGGACGGCTCCACGCATGCCCCCGGGGTGCAGGGCGCGGCGGGCAGCCAGGCGCCCATCAGGCCGGGACGAGCGAGAGGAAGTGCCGCAGATAGCGCGGGTCGACCCGGCTCATCGGCAGCAGCACGTAGAGGTCGGCGACGCCGAAGTCCACGTCGTGCGCGGGTTCCCCGCAGACCCAGGCACCGAGGCGGAGGTAGCCGCGCAGCAGGGCCGGCAGTTCGGTGCGGGCGGCGGGCGCCGCGCTGCGCGGGGTCCACGGGAGCAGCGGCCGTACCCGGAACTCCTCGGGCGCCAGGTGCTTGGCCCGCACCCGGTTCCAGGTGCCCGCGGCCAGGGTGCCGCCGTCGGCGAGCGGGATCGAGCAGCAGCCCGCCAGCCACTCGTGGCCGTGGTCGGTCATGTAGCGGGCTATGCCGGCCCAGATGAGCCCGATGACGGCACCGTCGCGGTGGTCGGGGTGCACACAGGAGCGGCCGACCTCGACGAGCCCGGGGCGGATCGCGTCCAGCGCCGCGAGGTCGAACTCGCTCTCCGCGTACAGCCGCCCGGCGACCGCCGCGCGCTCCGGCGGCAGCAGCCGGTAGGTGCCGACGACCTGCCCGGTCGTCTCCTCCCGCACCAGCAGGTGATCGCAGTAGGCGTCGAAGGGATCGACGTCGTGCCCGGGCTGCGGGCTCGCCAGCAGGGCGCCCAGCTCCCCGGCGAAGACGTCGTGCCGCAGGCGCTGCGCGGCCCGCACGTCCTCCTCGTCGCGGGCGAGGGCGACGGTGTAGCGGTGGGGTGCGGCGGGCTTCGGGGGGCGGTCTGCGGTCAGTACGCCGGTCATAGCACTCTCCTGGTCACGGGCAGGGGCGGCGACGGCGGGCCGACGGTGTACGGTCCGCCGCACCTGTTCTTCCGCTGCCGGTTGGCCGGTGCGTGACCTGGGCCGGGAGAGTGGATGTTGGGCTGTTGAATGCCAGGGGCGAAAGCGAGACGGGGCCGGGAGGAGCACCTCCCCCGGCCCCGTCCGTCCGCACCCTTCGGCGAACGTTCGGTCGGGCCCGCGCTAGCGCTTCGCCACCTTGCGCGTGGCCCGCAGCCA
Organism: Streptomyces sp. BB1-1-1; assembly: GCF_031597775.1. Classification (NCBI taxonomy): domain Bacteria; kingdom Bacillati; phylum Actinomycetota; class Actinomycetes; order Kitasatosporales; family Streptomycetaceae; genus Streptomyces; species Streptomyces sp. BB1-1-1. Next base: position 939,095 of record NZ_CP134203.1, read on the forward strand.
TTCCTTGTTCATGCTGGTGATGGAGAAGAGCGGGATGCCCTTGGGGCACGCCGTCGCGCACTCGCCGGCGAGGGTGCAGCCGCCGAAGCCCTCGTCGTCCATCTGCGCGACCATGTCCAGCACCCGGGTCTCCCGCTCGGGCGCCCCCTGCGGCAGGACGTTCAGGTGATTCACCTTCGCGGACGTGAAGAGCATCGCCGCCCCGTTCGGGCAGGCCGCCACGCAGGCGCCGCAGCCGATGCACTCGGCGTGCTCGAAGGCGAAGTCGGCGTCCGGCTTGGGCACCGGGGCCGCGTGGGCTTCCGGCGCGGCACCGGTCGGCGCGCTGATGTAGCCGCCGGCCTGGATGATCCGGTCGAAGGCCGAGCGGTCGACGACCAGGTCCTTCACGACCGGAAAGGCGGATGCCCGCCACGGCTCGATGTCGATGGTGTCGCCGTCCTGGAAGGACCGCATGTGCAGCTGGCAGGTGGTGGTGCGCTCGGGGCCGTGGGCGTCGCCGTTGATGACCAGCGAGCAGGCGCCGCAGATGCCCTCGCGGCAGTCGTGGTCGAAGGCGACCGGGTCCTCGCCCTTGAGGATGAGCTCCTCGTTGAGGGTGTCGAGCATCTCCAGGAAGGACATGTCGCGGGAGATGCCGTCCACCTCGTACGTGGACATGGCGCCGTCGGCGTCGGCGTTCTTCTGCCGCCAGACGCGCAGGGTGAGCTTCATGCGTAGCTCCGCTGAGTGGGGTGGACGTACTCGAAGACCAGGTCTTCCTTGTGCAGGGCCGGGGCCTCGCCCGTGCCCGTGAACTCCCAGGCGGCGGCGTACCCGAACTCGTCGTCCCTGCGGGCCGCCTCGCCGTCGGGGGTCTGGGACTCCTCGCGGAAGTGACCGCCGCAGGACTCGGCCCGGTGCAGCGCGTCGAGGCACATCAGCTCGGCGAGTTCCAGGTAGTCGACGATGCGGTTGGCCTTCTCCAGCGACTGGTTGAACTCCTCGCCGGTGCCGGGGACCTTGATGCGCCGCCAGAACTCCTCGCGGATCTGGGGGATGCGCTCCAGGGCCTTGCGCAGCCCGGTGTCGGTACGGGCCATGCCGCAGAACTCCCACATCAGCTCGCCGAGTTCGCGGTGGAAGGAGTCGGGGGTGCGGTCGCCGTCGACGGACAGGAGCAGGTTGAGCCGGTCCTCGGTCTCGGCCAGCACCTCCTGCACGACCGGGTGGCCGTCGTCCACCTCGTCCTTGTGCGGGTTGCGGGCGAGGTAGTCGTTGATGGTGGCCGGGAGGACGAAGTAGCCGTCGGCCAGGCCCTGCATCAGCGCGGAGGCGCCGAGCCGGTTGGCACCGTGGTCGGAGAAGTTGGCCTCGCCGACGGCGAACAGGCCGGGGACGGTGGTCTGGAGGTCGTAGTCGACCCACAGCCCGCCCATCGTGTAGTGCACGGCCGGGTAGATCCGCATGGGTACCTGGTACGGGTCCTCGTCGGTGATCCGCTGGTACATGTCGAAGAGGTTGCCGTACTTGGCCTCGACGGCCCCCCGGCCCATGCGCTTGATGGCGTCGGCGAAGTCCAGGTACACGCCCTGGCCGCCGGGGCCGACGCCCCGGCCCTCGTCGCAGACGTTCTTGGCGGCGCGGGAGGCGATGTCGCGGGGCACCAGGTTGCCGAAGGACGGGTAGATGCGCTCCAGGTAGTAGTCGCGCTCGTCCTCGGGGATCTTGTTCGGCGGCCGGTCGTCGCCCTTGGCCTTCGGCACCCAGATCCGGCCGTCGTTGCGCAGCGACTCGCTCATCAGCGTCAGCTTGGACTGGTGGTCGCCGGTGCGCGGGATGCAGGTGGGGTGGATCTGCGTGAAGCAGGGGTTGGCGAAGTAGGCACCGCGCCGGTGCGCCCGCCACACGGCGGTCGCGTTGGAGTTCATGGCGTTGGTGGAGAGGTAGAAGACGTTGCCGTAACCACCGCTGGCGAGGACGACCGCGTCCGCGAAGTACGTGTTGATCTTCCCGGTGACCAGGTCCCGGGCGACGATGCCGCGCGCCCGGCCGTCCACGACGATCAGGTCGAGCATCTCGGTGCGCGGGTGCATCTCGATGTTGCCGGCCGCGATCTGCCTGCTGAGGGCCTGGTAGGCGCCGAGCAGCAACTGCTGCCCCGTCTGGCCGCGGGCGTAGAACGTGCGGGAGACCTGGACGCCGCCGAAGGAGCGGGTGTCGAGCAGGCCCCCGTACTCGCGGGCGAAGGGCACGCCCTGGGCCACGCACTGGTCGATGATCTCGACCGAGATCTGCGCGAGCCGGTGCACGTTGGACTCGCGGGAGCGGAAGTCGCCGCCCTTGACGGTGTCGTAGAACAGGCGGTGGATGGAGTCGCCGTCGTTGCGGTAGTTCTTCGCGGCGTTGATGCCGCCCTGCGCGGCGATGGAGTGGGCCCGGCGCGGGGAGTCCTGGTAGCAGAACTGGACGACGCGGTAGCCCTGTTCGGCGAGGGTCGCGCCGGCGGAGCCGCCGGCGAGCCCGGTGCCGACGACGATGACCGTCTGCCCCCGCCGGTTGGCGGGGTTGACCAGCTTGGCCTCGAAACGGCGGGTGTCCCAGCGTTCGTTGACGGGTCCGGCGGGGGCCTTGGTGTCGGCGACCGGCTCACCGGTCGTGTAGTCGACGTAGGTTGTCATGTCAGCTCACCACTCCGGTCATGACGCCCACGGGTACGGCGACGAAACCGACCGTGAGCAGCAGCGCGAGGACGTTGGCGACGGCCTTCAGGGCGCGGTCGCGGGTGCGGCTGCCGGCGCCGAGGGTCTGGGCGGCACTCCAGAAGCCGTGCCGGATGTGCATGCCGACGGCGAGCACCGCGACGATGTAGACGACGTTGCCGTACCAGGTGGAGAAGGTGTCCACGACGTTCTGGTAGGGCTTGCCCGTCTCGAAGCCGCCGGGGTGCACGGTGCCGGTGGTCAGGTCCAGGATGTGCCAGACGATGAACAGGGCCAGGATGATCCCGCCCCAGCGCATGGTGCGCGTCGCGTAGCTGGAGCGCGGCTTCTTGTGCACGTACCTGCTGGGCCGCGCCTTGATGTCGCGGCGGCTGAGCTGGTACGCGGAGACGGCGTGGGCGACGACGGCGACGACCAGCACGACGCGGATCAGCCAGAGCGTCCACTCGTAGTGCATGAACGGTTCGCCGACCGTGCGCAGCCAGTGGGCGTACTCGTTGAACTCGCTCGTCCCGAAGAAGATCTTCAGGTTCCCGATCATGTGGGCGACCAGGTACAGCAGCATGACGAGACCACTGATCGCCATCACTGTCTTCTTGCCGACGGTCGAGTCCCACACGGTGCGCGCCAGGGACGGCCGTCGGTCCGTCCGCGTTGCCAGAGCCATGGCACAGGACGCTACGGGGCGAAGGGGTAATCGGTCCAAGACATGGTCTGGCTCGTTTCCATAGGCTGTGGCTATCCACGGCGTATGCTCGCGGTATGCAGTTGCAGCAGCTCCAGTACTTCGTGGCGGTCGCCGAGACCCGGCACTTCACCCGGGCCGCGGAGACGGTCCACGTGGCCCAGCCGTCGCTGTCCCAGCAGATCAAGGCGCTGGAGCGGGAGCTGGGCGCCGACCTGTTCCTGCGGGCGCGGGGCAACATCACGCTCACCGACGCCGGGGAGGCCCTGCTGCCGCTGGCCCGGCGCATCCTGGCCGACGCGGACACGGCCCGCCACGAGGTGCTGGAGCTGGTGCAGCTGCGACGCGGGCGGGTGCGGCTGGGCGCCACGCCGAGTCTGTGCACCGGGCTGCTGCCGGACGTGCTGCGCGCGTTCCACGACCGGTACCCCGGCATCCAGCTCATGATCGAGGAGGGCGGCTCGCACGACCTGGTGCGGGAGCTGGCGCGCGGCGCGCTCGACCTGGCGCTGGTGGTGCTGCCGCTGCCCACCGCGTCGCCGGCGCTGACCACGGTGGAGTTGCTGCGGGAGGACCTGGTGGTGGTGTCGTCCCCGGAGTCGCCCCGGCCGGGCGGTGGGCGGCGGGCGGTGCGCATCGCGGACCTGGAGGGCGAGCGGCTGGTGATGTTCCGGCACGGGTACGACCTGCGGGAGCTGACCGTGGCCGCGTGCCGCGCGGAGGGCTTCGAGCCGGACTTCGCGGTCGAGGGCGGGGAGATGGACGCGGTGCTGGGGTTCGTGCGGGCGGGGCTGGGCATGGCGGTCGTGCCCCGGATGGTGGCGGCGCGGTCGGGGCGGGGGCTGCGGGTCACTCCGTTGGCTCGGCCGGGGTTGTACCGGACGATCGCGCTGGCCCATCGCAGCGATGTGGCTCCGCCTCGGGCGGCTCGGGAGTTGCAGCGGATGCTGTTGGAGCGGTGAGGAAGCGCCGTTGTGGTTGGGCGCCATCGCCGGCTGCGGGTGCGTGGGGGCTGGTCGCGCAGTTCCCCGCGCCCCTTTCGGGGCGCTGCCCCCACGCCAGTGGAAGGGCGCAGGGGGATTTACGCCGTTGCGTCGACCAGGGCCAGGTCGTGGAGTCTTTCCGGCGGCCCCGGGCGGGCGTAGTACCAGCCCTGGGCCGTGTCGCAGCCGAGTATGCGCAGTTGCTCGGCCTGGGCGCCGGTCTCCACGCCCTCCACAGTGACCGCGAGGTCCAGGCTGTGGGCCAGGGCGACGATGCCCTCGACGATCTTGAGGTCGACGGGGTCGGCCGGGAACTGCTGCATGCTCTGGGTGAAGGAGCGGTCGAGCTTGAGGACGCTCACCGGGAGGCGGCGCAGGTTGGCGAGGTTGGAGTAGCCGGTGCCGAAGTCGTCCAGGGCGATGTCGACGCCCATCTCGGCCAGCCGGCGCAGCGGCTTGAGCAGGTCGTCGTCGGCACCGATCAGCGCCGACTCCGTGACCTCCAGGCACAGCGCGTCGGGCGCGACGCCGGTCCGCTCCAGGATGTCGACGGTGTCCTGGACCAGGCCGGGGTGGGTGAGCTGGCAGGGCGAGAGGTTGACGTTGATGCGCAGCGGGCCGGCGGCGGTCGTCGCGCCGTACCGCTCCCGCCACGCGCGGGCCTGGCGCACCGACTGCTCCAGCACCCAGCGGCCCAGCGGCACGATCAGTCCGGTGTGCTCGGCGAGCGGGATGAACCGGTCCGGGCCGAGCACCCCGTGCTGCGGGTGCAGCCAGCGCACCAGGGCCTCGGCGCCGCGCACGCTGCCGTCGCCGAGGTGCACCAGCGGCTGGTACTCGATGAAGAACTCGCCCCGCTCCAGGGCCGCCGGCAGCGCGGTCGTCAGGCCGTGCCGGGTGATGACGCGGGCGTCGGCCTCCGGGTCGGCCAGCTCGTAGCGGTTGCCGCCCGCCGACTTGGCCCGGTACATGGTGATGTCGGCGCTGCGCAGCACCTCCGCCGGGCTGCGCTCCCCCGCCGGGCCCTCGACGATGCCGATGCTGCCGCGCACGGTCAGCTCGCGGCCGTCGACGCTGATCGGGGCGAGCAGCGCGTTCATGATCCGCCCGGCGAGTTCGTCGACCTCGTCCCGGGTGCCCGGGCCCGTGGTCAGCGCGACGAACTCGTCGCCGCCGAGCCGGGCGACCATCTCGCCGGGCGCGGTGGCGCAGGACTGCAGGCGGTCGGCGACCTCCACGAGCAGCCGGTCGCCGGCCGCGTGGCCGAGGCTGTCGTTGACGGTCTTGAAGCCGTCGAGGTCCAGGTAGCACAGGCCGAAGCGCTGGCCCGGGCCCGCGTTGAGGGCCTTCTCCAGGCGTTCGAAGAAGAAGCTGCGGTTGGGCAGGCCGGTGAGCGCGTCGTGCGTGGCCTCGTAGCGCAGCCGCAGATTGAGCAGCCGGCGTTCGGTGGTGTCCTCCATCAGCGCGAGCTGGTACTGCGGGGTGCCGTCGGCGTCGCGCAGCAGGGAGACGGTCAGGTTGGTCCACAGGACCGTTCCGTCGGGCCGGTAGAAGGCCTTCTCCAGGTGGTAGGCCTCGCGCTCGCCGCGCACCAGTTCGTCGTAGAGCCGCCAGGTCTGGGGCGCGTCGTCGGGGTGCGACCACTCCCTGACGTTGCGGCCGCGCAGCGTCGGGTCGGCGATGCCGAACATGCGCATCAGGGCCCCGTTCACCTGGAGGACGTTGCCGTCCAGGTCGGCGATGCCGATGCCTATGGCGGCGCCCTCGAAGACCGCGCGGAAGCGGGCCTCGCTGTCGTGCAGGGCCTCGGCCACCACTCCTTGCGCCCGCAGGGCGGCCTGCGCGATGGCCTCCTGTTCGGCGAGGGTCCGGGCGCGCAGCGCGGCGGCGAACCCGGCCGCCATGGCGTGCTGCATCCGTGCCGAACGGGCCCGCAGGCCCTCGACGTCGCCGTCCTCGCCGCAGTAGAGCACGAGGTAGGCGTCGACGCAGTCCAGCGTCCGGGCGAGCGCCTCGGGGTCGGTGCAGTGGGAGTCGACGAGCGCGGCGCCGACCGCCCTGGCCTCGTCCGCGTCGAAGCTCCGCGCCCGCAGCACCTCGCTCAGCCGGCGGGCCAGCGGCAGCAGTTGTTCCTCGAACTCGGGCCGGGTCGACGACGTGGAGGTCACCGGGAACACCGCCCGGCTCCAGATCGTCGCGAACCGGCGCAGTCTGTCCTCCGGCCCGTCCGGTTCCGCGATCACGCCGTACGCCCCACGCCGGCGAACCCGGAGAACGTATACGGGTCCTCGTCCTCCGGCGCCTCGTCGGGCCGCCAGCGCGGCATCGGAACCAGTCCGGGTTCCACCATGTCGTACCCCTCGAAGAACCGCGCGATCTCCTCGCGCGAACGCATGATCAGCGGATTGCGGATGTCCTTGTACACGTCCACCGCGCCCCCGGCCCGCTCGGCGGGCAGCGGGATCCCCTCGTACGAGGCATGCGTGAGCACGAGCAGGCTGCCGGGCGCGAGCGCGTCGCTCAGCTCGGCCACCGCCGCATACGGGTCGTCCGCGTCTTCCACGAAGTGCAGTATGGCAACCAGCAGCAGGGCCACCGGCCGATTCAGGTCGATCAGCCGCTCCACCTGGGGGCTGGCGAGGATCTCCCGCGGCTTGAGGAGGTCGGCGGCCACGACGTCCGCGTCGTCGTTGCCCGCCAGGACGGCCTCGCTGTGCGCGACCGCCACCGGGTCGTGGTCGACGTACACGACGCGGGCGCCGGGGCGGCTGCGTGCGGCCACCTCGTGGACGTTGCCGAAGGTGGGGATGCCGGAGCCGATGTCCAGGAACTGGTCGATGCCCTCGTCGGCCGCGAAGCGCACGGCGCGGCGCATGAACGCCCGGTTCGCCTGCATGATCTTGGGGAGGCCCGGCATGAACTCCATGGCCCTGCGGGCCGCTTCCCGGTCGACCTCGAAGTTGTGCGAACCGCCCAGGTAGAAGTCGTAGATCCGGGACACGCTGGGCACCGAGATGTCGATGCTGCGAGGGGCCCAGGCGGGACGCTCCATCTAGCTCTCCAAGGGGCATTGGCGATCCGGTGTTCGAGCTGAGGCTACTGATCGCCTGCCAAAGGGGCGAGCCCAAACGGAAATTGACCGTCCGTTCCCGGTCACTGCCTGCGGCACGTGCCGCGTGCCAAGGCACACCAAAGCGCGCGAACGGGACCGTCCCCTCCGCCTGGGTACGGAGGGGACGGTCCGCGGGTCGCGCGCCGAGGGCGGCGGGCGGGAGGCCGCTACTTCTTCGGCGCGCCGACCGGCTTTCCGTCGGGCGAGACGGCGTACCAGGTGCCGCCGACGCCCTGACCGTTGGTGTCGCCGGCCTTCTTGTCACCGGCGAAGGTGTAGATCGGCCAGCAGTCGACCGTCTGCTGCTCGGCGCCGTCGGGCCGGGTGAAGGTCATCAGGTCCTTCTTGACGACGCCCTCGGTGTCGTTGGGCTCCACGGGCGCGACGACCGGCCACTTCTCCAGGCAGGCGCCGGTGCAGGCCGACACCGGCTTCGGCCAGGCCTCGTCCTTCATGAAGCGGTAGACGGTCATGCCGTTCTTGTCGACGACGATCTCGCCGAGCTTCGGGTCGTCGCGGGTGGAGAGCCCGGGCGCCTCCTCGGCCTTGGCCTTCTTGCCGTCGGCGGCCAGCGCGTACCACTTGCCGCCGACACCCTGGCCCTTGACGTCACCGGCGGCGGTGTCCTTGGCGTAGCGGTACGCCGGCCAGCCGCCGATGGTCAGCTGCTTGGTGCCGTCGGGGCGGGTGACCTCGCCGAGCAGCGCCTTGTCGATGCCCTCGCCGGCGAGGGCGTCGTCGGCGGCCACGGGCGGCCAGGCGGTGGCGCAGTCGTTCTCGCACGTCGTCTTGGGCGGCTTGGCGGTGTCCGCGTCGAAGCGGTAGAGGGTGCGGCCCGCTCCGTCGGTCACCAGTTCGCCGATCTCCGCGTTGGTGGAGACGGACAGCTTGCCCGCGGACTCCGGCGGGCTCGCCGACGCCTGGGCGCCGCCGGTGCCGCTCGCCAGTCCGTCGCCGGCCCCGGCCCCTGCTCCGATGTCGCCGACGTCGCCGGGCGCGGCCGTGGCGCCCACGTTCTGGCTGCCGGTGGCGCCGCCGCCGTCCTGGCCGCACGCCGTCGTCAGCGCCAGCACCACCGCAGCGCTCGCCACGAGTGAGGCGCTCCGCCAGGAGGTCTTCATCGTCAATCCCCGATCGTCACGAAGGTGTTGGGGCGGCCGCTGCGCCGCCGCACGACACTGGGTACGCACGGCGCAGCCGGTTGTGTTCAACGGAGCCGCGGTTTTCTTTCCCGGCCGGACCAATACGGCGACCACTCCGGCGACGACCACGGTGTCGCCCGACGAGCGGCGGACCCGCCTCGACCCGCGACCCGCGCCTGCCACACCCCTGCCCGTACACACGTGCGCCTCCTTGGGGGCAGAGGTGTGCGCTGGTCAAACCGCCGGTCGGCCCGCGTCCCTCCTTCGGGGCAATCGTCCGGTAATCGGGCGTGGCCCGGCCCGGCAGGCTCCATGATCTGCGTCGTGCATGGACCCGAACCGACCCGATCCGCTTCTGCCGGACGGGTGTTGGCCCTGGTGACGCTGACGTTCACACTCGTCGGCGTACCGGTCGGCCCGGCGCAGGCCGACGCCTGCGCGTACGCGTCGACCGGACCGGGCGGCACCGACGCGGTTGCCGTCGCCGGGAGCGACTCCTGGCCCACCTTCCCGCCGTGCCCCGAGCCCTCACCGACGCCCACTCCCACCCCGCCTCCCAAGCCACCGCCACCTCCGCCTCCGCCGGAGCCCACTCCCCCGCCGCCCCCCGCGCCGAAGCCTCCCCGGCCGACGCCGCCCGACCCGAAGCCCGAGCCGCCGCCTCCGCCGCCCCCGGCGCCGGCCCGGCCCGCACCGGCACCGCCCCCCAGCCCCGCCCCTACGCCGCCCCGTCCCGCGCCTCCCGCGCCCGCCCCGTCGTCGGCCACGCCCACGCCGCGGCCGTCGCTGAGCCCGGTGCACTACCCCCGCTACCGCGCCGCCCGGCCGCAGCAGCGGTCCTCGCGCGGGGCCACGTCGCCGCTCGTCTTCGTCCTGCTCATCACGGTGCCCGCGGTGGTCGCCGTCGCCGCGCTCCGTGCGCGCTGATCTTCTGGAGCCTCTCTTGCCGGAATGGCTTGTTCTCACCCTCGCGATGCTGGCGGCCTGTGTCGTGGTCGTCATCATCACCCTCGTACGGCACCGCCGGGCGTCCGACGACGAGGACATCACCGAGACCCCGGACGTCATCGAGTACATGACGATGTGGATCGGCGTGGTGTACGCCATCGTCCTGGGCCTGGCCATCGCCGGTGTCTGGGAGGCACGCAGCGCCGCCCAGGACCACGTACAGGCGGAGGCGGTCGCGCTGCACGAGATCTCGGAACGCGTCCGGGTCTATCCGCCCGACGTCCGTGACCGCATCCGGGAGGATGTCAACGCCTATGTCGGACACGTCGTCACCACCGAGTGGAAGGCCATGGCCGACCGCGGCGAGGTGACCGAACGCGGTACCGAACTCCTCGACCGCGTCCGCGCGGACGTCACCGACTACGAGCCGAGGACGGACTTCGAGGCCCAGGCGTACCAGCCGCTCGTCGACCAGGTGACCGCGGCGGACCAGGCCCGCATCGCCCGGGCGGAGTCGACCGGGGCGACCATGCCGGGCGTGGTGTGGTTCGGGCTCGTCACAGGAGGCGTCGTCACGGTCGGCATGGTCTTCGCCCTGCAGATCCGGCGTACGGCGCGCGAACTGATCCTCGCCGGGCTGTTCTCGGCGCTGATCGCCTTCCTGCTCTTCCTGATCTGGGACTTCGACGCACCGTTCAGCCGCGGCGTGGCGGCGTCGACGGATCCGTTCCTGAACCTGTTCCCGGGGGCCGAGGGCTGAGGCGTCCACGCGGACGGGCACCTACGGGCGCCCCCGGCGGCCCCTGCACCGGGCACCCGCCGGGGGACGCCCGACACACCGGCACCGTCCCCTGAGCGGCCCACACACTTGCCCCATTCGCGCGACTGCGATCGCGCCTACGTGCACGGTTTCCTAGCGTTTCGGGCATCGAGGTGCATTCTGGCGCGAGCGGAACAGGTCCGCCGCCGCTCCTCGGGGACCCGGAGGATTCACCATGCGCGCGATACCCGCCGCCTCGGTCGCTCTGCTGGGCGTCGCCGCCCTTTCCGCCTGCGTACCGGCCGGGGCTGCCGTAGGGGGCAGCAGTTCGACGTTCGGCTTCACCGTCCATCCCGCCACGGTCGCGCCGGGCGGCGAGGTCACGCTGGGGGTGGGCCGCGGTGCCGACGGCTGCCGGGGCCGCGTCACGGTCTCGTCGGCGGTGTTCGACACGGTCACCATCCCGCGGCACGAGTCGTCCGCGACGGCACAGGTCGACCGGGACGCCAGACGTGGGGCGGTCTACCAGGTGACGTTCGCCTGCGCCAAGACGACCGGCACCGTGAACCTGACCATCGCGGGCCACCACTCCGACCACCCCACGCACGAACCCCGCCACCCCTCCAAGGGCGTGCACGCCGGCGAGGGTGGCAGCGTCGCCGGGCTCGACGTGAAGGAGATCGGGCTCGGCGCCCTGCTCATCGCGGGCTCGGTCGGCGCGGCCTACCACCTCTCGCGCCGCCGCTCCGCCGGGGACGGCGCCTGACATCCCGCTGCCCCACGCGCCGTACAGGGCTTCGCCCCGGACCCGTTGTGGATCCGGGGCGAAGCCCTGTCGACGTGCGACGCCGGCGCGCGGTCCGAAGGGGGCCGCACGGACCCGCCTGTGAAGGCGAGCCCGTACGCTGCCGGACGAAGCGGACGGGGACGGTTCAGAACCGCCGCTCGGCCCGGCGGCGCATCCAGAACAGGCCACCACCGGCGACGGCCGCGGCGACGAGCCCGCCGCCGATCGCGATGTCGGTCGGGGTCGCCCCGCTGGAGCTGCTGCCGCCGACGCCGCCGCGGACGCCGCCGATGACGGTGAAGGCAGCCGGACGCGTCAGTCGCCTGCCCGAGCAGTTGACGGTGATGTCGTAAGAGCCCGGCCGGGCGTCCTCCTTGATGGTGGCGGTGCCCTTGGAGGTCTCGTTGGCACCCTTGACCGGGGTCAGGTGGGTCGTCCGGAACGCGTCCGAGGTCATCGTGCCGCCCTGCGGGCAGCCGTCGACCGTGACGGTCATCTGACCGCCGCGGGCGATCACACTGGGCAGCGCGACGATGTTGGACGGCTGGTTGTGGTCGCCGCCGGCGGTGGCCGTGGGGGCGGCCAGCCCGAGGACAGCGACCGCGGCGCCGGCTGCCGCGAGGGCACGAGTGTTACGCATGTGATCCTCCGCGGAAGACGCCCCGGGTCCCGTCCCCGGTCGATCGGCGAGAAAGCGCCTCCCAGAAAGACCCTCAGTTGACCTGCGCGGAGCCGCATTTCGGGAATGGTCCGTCCTGGTGAGGGGGCATACCGGGCCGGTGCCGCGCGAGTGGATATCGCCGCAGGTCACGGACCGTCAGAAATTTCCTGCCGGGGAAATCCCGGATGGCTCATGGAAGGGCGTGCGCGCCACCCGTTCGCCGCCGCCCCGTCGCCGGTCGGGCGCACGGCGCTTAGCGTGCTCGTATGCGCGAATGACACGGCGACGGCCGCGTCGAGAGGGGATGGCGAATGTATGCGTCCGAGTTGGCCGAAGAGGAGGAGCGGACCCGGAAGCGCGCTCCCTGGGGCGTGATAGCGCTTGTTCTGCTGACCGGGCTCGCGCTCATCCGGAACGGTTCGGGGGAATTCGACGTGGGCCCGCCGCAGCCGGCGTCGGCCGCCGCCTCGGACACCCGCGTCGCAGGGGGCGACGGCGCCGCCGCGGGGCTCACACCACTGCCGTACTCGGTGCCCGACCGGGTCGGCATTCCCGCCATCCAGGTGGACGCGCCGATGATGCCGGTCGGTCTCGACGCGGACGGCTGGGTCGGCGCGCCGCCGCCCGAGGACCCGAATCTGGCCGGCTGGTTCACCGGCGCGGTCTCCCCCGGGGAAAAGGGCACCGCGGTCGTCGTCGGCCATGTCGACAACCAACAGGGTCCCGCCGTCTTCTACGGGCTCGGGGCGCTGAAAAAGGGAAACAAGGTCGACGTGCACCGCCAGGACGGAAAGACGGCGGTTTTCGAGATCTACGGCATCGAGGTTTTCGAGAAGGACGATTTCCCCGGCGACCGGGTGTACGCCTCCAAGGGCAGCCCGGAATTGCGGGTCATCACCTGCGGTGGCGGTTTCTCGAAGCAGAACGGATACGAGGGGAACGTCGTCGCCTTCGCCCGCATGACCGGGATCCGCTGAGCGTGCCCCGGCCGGGCGGGCGTCGCGGGCGTCAGACGTAGCGCCGCCGGGGGACGGTGAGGTGGTAGCCGGAGTCCAGCAGCTCCGGCAGGTAGGAGCGCAGGGCGCGGACGCTCTGCGAGCGGTCGCCCCCGGCGTCGTGCGAGAGCACCACGACGCCGGGGGCGGCACCGTCCTCGACCCGGTCGACGATGGTGCCGGTGCCGGGGGTGGTCCAGTCGAGGGTGTCCACGGTCCAGGCGAGCGGTTCCATGCCGAGTTCGGCGCCGAGTTGGAAGGCGGCGCGGTTCCACGCTCCGTACGGGGCCCGGAACCACCGGGGCGGCTCGCCGTAGGCCTGCTCGACGACCTCGCTCGTGCGCTCCATCTCGGAGCGGATACGGCGCCGGCCGAGCTTGGTCAGCAGCGGGTGGGACCAGGTGTGGTTGCCGACGACGTGCCCTTCGTCGGCCATCCGGGACAGCAGGTCCCTGTTGTGGTCCGCCATCTCGCCGCACACGAAGAACGTCGCGCGCACGTCGTACTTCGCCAGTGTGTCCAGGATGTCCGGGGTGTAGCGGGGGTCGGGCCCGTCGTCGAAGGTGAGCAGCATGGTGCGGCCCCGGCCCGACACGCGCAGGATCGGCTCGCTGCGCACCGGGGTCCGCGCGGGCGCGGCACGTGGCGCACCGTATCCGGTCAAGGGCTGAAGGCGGTATGCGGAGGGCTTGAGCGGGCGGTGCGCCGGGGAACCCGGGGCGGGGGCGACCGGCCGGGCCGGTCCGTCCCCCAGAGCCACCGCGAGCGCGCCGGCCGTGCCCGCCGCTCCCACGGCCGCGGCGCCGGCCAGCAGTGCGCGGCGTCGTGTCAGCAACTGATCCTTCTTCATGACTCATCAGTCGCCCGGCCACGGTCCGGCGCACCTGAGCAACACCGGTGCGGCGGCACGGAACCACCCGCACGGCCCAAGATCACGAGCGACCGGATAACCTCGCCGCGTGACGGAACAGCACTCCCAGCAGTTCGAACGGGGCACGGACGGGCCGAAGGTCATCGTGGCCGGGGTGGACGGCTCCGACTCCTCGCTCCGGGCGGCGGCCTACGCAGGTGGTCTGGCCCGGCGGCAGCGCGCGCTGCTCGCCGTGGTGTACGTGCAGCCGGTGCTGGCGTCGGGCGCGGCGCTCGGGGCGCCGGTGGCGGAGACGACCGACGAGATCGCCGAGGACCTGGTGGCCCAGATCCGGGAGGCGACCGAGCGGTCCAAGGGGATATTCGACGTGCGCTGGGAGTTCCACACCTTCCGCGGCGACCCCTACAGCGGGCTGGTCAGGGCGGCCGACGAACTGAAGGCCGACGCCGTGGTGGTGGGCGCCTCCGAGCAGGCCGGACACCGGATCGTCGGTTCCGTCGCGGTGCGGCTGGTGAAGGCGGGTCGCTGGCCCGTGACAGTGGTGCCGTAGCACCGGTCTCAGCGGTGCGTGAGCGGTGTGTGGGCGACGCGTGAGCGGTGCGTGCGTCGTGGCTTCCGTCGCGGGCGCGTGTGAGTCATCATGATCCACCGTCAGCCGTTTGCCATTCACAAAGAGGTGAGGCGCGTGGCCGGGTTCCGCATGGGCGAGGGCGTTCTCCGCCGCAAACCCATCGAGCACATCGAGGACACCGAGGGCGGGGAGGGCACCGGCCTGCAGCGGACGCTGGGGCTGTGGCAGCTGACCGCGATCGGCGTCGGCGGCATCATCGGGGCGGGCATCTTCACCCTGGCCGGCACGGTCGCCAACGGCACGGCGGGACCGGCGGTCCTCGTCTCCTTCCTCATCGCCGGCGTCGCGAGCGCGGCGGCGGCGCTGTCGTACGCCGAGTTCGCCGGGATGATTCCGAAGGCGGGTTCCGCCTACACCTACGGTTACGCGGTCCTCGGTGAGCTGGCGGGCTGGTTCATCGGCTGGGACCTGCTCCTGGAGTACACGGCGATCGTGGCGGTCGTGGCGATCGGCATCTCGGGCTACTTCAGCTTCCTGGTGGGCGAGATGGGCGCCGACATCCCGAGCTGGATGCTGGGCGCGCCGGGCACCGGCGACGGTCACAGGGTCGACCTGTTCGCCGCGCTGCTCTGCCTGCTCATCGCGTACCTGCTGAACCTGGGAATCAAGAACGCGGCCCGCTTCGAGATGGTCGTGGTCGTGCTGAAGGTCCTGGTGGTGCTGCTGGTGATCGCGGTCGGCGTCTTCCACATCGACACCTCGAACTACAACCCGTTCTTCCCGTACGGGGTCGGCGGCGCGTTCACGGGCGCGGCGACGGTGTTCTTCGCGGTCTTCGGCTACGACGCCATGTCGACGGCGGCCGAGGAGTCGAAGGACGCCCAGCGGCACATGCCGAAGGCGATCATCTACTCGCTGGTGATCTCGATGGTGCTGTACGTGGCCGCCTGCCTGGTGCTGACCGGCATGCAGAACTACAGGAGCATCGACCCGGAGAGCGGCTTCTCGACGGCCTTCAAGTCGGTGGGGCTGAGTTCCCTGGCCGACGTCATCGCGGTGGGCGCCATCATCGGCATCCTCACCGTGATGTTCACCTTCATGCTGGGCGTCACCCGCGTGTGGTTCTCGATGTCGCGCGACGGGCTGCTGCCCAAGTGGTTCGCGAAGACCCACCCGACGCGGCACGTGCCGACCCGGGTCACCTGGATCGTCGGGTTCGCGTCGGCCGCGATCGCCGGGTTCCTGCCGATCGGCGAGGCGGCCGAGCTGACCAACATCGGCATCCTGCTGGCGTTCGTGGTGGTGTGCGCGGCGGTGATCGTGCTGCGCTACCGGCAGCCGGACCTGCCGCGCACCTTCCGCACGCCGTTCATGCCGTTCGTCCCCGCCCTGGGGATCGTCTTCTCGATCTGGCTGATCACGTTCCTGCAGTGGCAGACGTGGGCGCGGTTCGCCGTGTGGTTCGCGCTCGGGCTGGTGATCTACTTCGGGTACTCGTACCGGAAGTCGGAGCTGGCGCGCCGTTAGCCCGGCCTACTCCCCCATCACCAGCCCGTCCTCGGCCGCGCCCCGGCTGAGCACGACGTCGCGGATCCGGTCGCGCACGGCACGCAGGTCGGCGCCCTGCTCCAGCGCGCGGTTGAGGTTCACCACCCGGCCGGCGTCCACGTCGAACAGCTGCGGGACGAACTCGGCCCGGGTCACCCGCCAGCGTTCACCGGGCCGGGCGGGCGGGGCGAAGGTGAAGCGGCCGATGGACGACTGGTTGCCGCGCGGGTCCCGGGCACCCTCGTCGTTGATCATCTCGCCCGCGATCTGGTCGCCCATCCCGTAGATCACCCAGGTGCCGTTGACCTTCTCGTACGCCTGCGGGACGTGGGCGTGGGTGCCGAGGATCAGGTCGATGTCGGGGCGGTCGCCGGTCTTGGCGGCGGTCAGGCTCCGGGCCAGGGTCAACTGGTCCTGGTCGGGCTCGTCCTGCCATTCGGTGCCCCAGTGCAGGGACACGACGACGATGTCCGCGCCGGCTTCCCGGGCGGCCCGGGAGTCCGTGACGATCCGCTCCTCGTCGATCATGCCGACCGCCCAGGGCTGCTCCTCGGGAATCGGGTGGCCGTTGGTGTGCAGGGTGTAGGCGAGGTGGGCGACGTCGGCGCGGCCCGCGCGCAGGACCGTCGTGGTGCGCGCCTCGGCCTCGGTGCGTGCCGTACCGGCGTGCCGTACACCGGCGCGGTCGAGGGCGTCCAGGGTGCGGCGGATACCGTCGGCGCCGTCGTCGACGCTGTGGTTGGAGGCGGTGGAGCAGCCGTCGTAGCCGGTGGCGGCCAGCGCCTCGGCCACCTGGGGCGGGGACTTGAAGAGGGGGTAGCCGCTGTAGTCGCCGTTCACGCCGTACACGGTCTCCATGTGACACAGGGCGAGGTCGGCGCGCGAGACGACCGGTTCGGCGCCGGCCAGCATGGGGCGGAAGTCGTAGCCGGTGCCGCCCGCGTCGAAGCGGGCCCGTTCGATGATCGAGTCGTGCGGCAGTACGTCGCCGGAGGCGACCAGGGTGAAGACGCCGGTGTCCGCGGCGGACGGGGCCGGGGCCGGCCGTTTCGGCGGTTCGTGGTCGCGGGCCTGGCAGGCCGCGCCCACCGTGAGAAGGGCGGTCAGGGCCAGGGCCACCTGCCGACTGCGTGTGATCATCCGTTCACTCCGCTGGGGTCGCACACACCGATGAATAGTCACATTTACTTACAAACAGGTAATGAGGCTCACGGTGTCCCAGGCGGCTCCGACACGCCCATTAGCCCGTCCGGCGTGCGCGAACGGGGTGCGCCGGCCGGTCGAACGGGGGACGCCGACCGTTCGTCGAACCGTTCGTCGACGCGATCGACCGTCCGTCGCACACCCGTGCGCGCGCCCTGTCCCCGGGCGGCGGCCTGCGGTGCCATACGGCCATGACGGCCGGAATCACCCTGACGGACAGAACGAACGGGACGACCGCCGAGCACGAGCTCGCCGCACTGCAGCGCGAGCACGGCCGGCCGCTCTTCGCGTTGCTGCTGCGGCTCAGCGACGGCGACCGGCAGCGCGCCGAAGACCTCGTGCAGGAGACCCTGGTCCGCGCCTGGCAGCACCCCGAGGCGCTGCGCGCCGACGACTTCGACTCCGTACGGCCCTGGCTGCTCACCGTGGCCCGGCGACTCGCGATCGACGCGCGCCGGGCCCGGCAGGCGCGGCCCGCGGAGGTCGGCGACGCCGTGCTGGAGAACGCGCGGGTCTGTGCCGATCACGCCGAACGGGCCGCGGCGGCCCTGGATGTGCGCGAGGCTGTGAAGACACTCACTCCGGAGCACCGTGAAGTCCTGGTGCTGGTGTACTTCCAGGGGGCGAGTGTGGCGGAAGCCGCGGCAGCCCTGGGCATCCCGCCCGGTACCGTGAAGTCCCGCGCGTACTACGCGCTGCGAGCCCTGCGCAGGGTGCTACCGGGATACGCCGCCGACCTGCGGTGAAACCGACCGTATGGTCAAACCTCCGTAAAGCGCCTTGCCCAGGACCCCGGTTGAGTAATCGGCTGTCCTCATCCGTGTTCCGGACGGGGGCCCATGACCCGGGTCGGGCGACGCGTACGCACCGGAGGAAGGCAGGAAGGGATGCTGCACAGAGGTCAAGAGAGCACGGACGGCACCGGTGGGGGCGAACTGACCGTTCCCATGGCGTGGTTGTACGCCGAGTACATCGCCGACGAGCTGCTGCGGACCGGCGACCTGATGCCGCCGACGTCCTTCGAGTTCCGCGCCGGGCGCGACGCCCTGGCGCTGACCGTCTTCCTGTCCGACACCGACGACGAGCTGGTCGGCATCCGGGTCATCACCCGGCTGGAGACCTGGCTGTCGCTGACCGCGTACGACCAGCCGTGGCACGAGTGGGTGCGGGTGCGGCTGGCCGAGGTCACGGCCGACACGATCGCCGCCGGCCGGCACTCGCCGGACCTGGAGCTGGCGCGGGACGCCTGGCGCTGGCTCCAGGACACCGAGCTGCTCGCCCCGGACCTGAACGCGGTCCCGGGCGGGGCGGTGACCGGGGAGGACGAGGGGCCGAAGGTGTGGACCCCGGCGTGGCAGCTGGGGCTGCCGCTCGGCCACCTGGCCATCCATCTCTTCTAGGGGACGGGCCGGTTTCCCGGAGACCCGGCCGGTTTCCCGAACTTCTTCTCGGGCGGAGCAATCCACGGGCCCGACCGCTCCGAACCCCTTGGTTGCGATTCTGTCCGTGGCTTGAGTGATTCGGCTGTCCGGTGCGTACGGGTGGGAGCAAGGAGTGACCCCACCCACACCCAACGGCACGAGGATTCGGCATGAGGTCCCTGGAAAGGCATCGTGACGTCGGCGCCTACGCGCTCGGCGTGCTGGACGAGGCGGAAGCGTTCCGCTTCGAGGACCACCTCATGGAGTGCCCCCGGTGCGCGGCGCAGGTGACCGAATTCGGCCCCGCCACCCGCCAGTTGATGCTGTACCGGCGGGCGACGCCACACCTCGTCCATCCCATGACCAGGCCCGGTCCGAGGCTGCTGGACCGCCTGCTGTCCGAGGTGACCACGCGCCGGAGGGCCGGCCGCAGGCGGGTGCTGTACGCCGTGGCCGCCGCGGTGGTGTGCGCCGTGGCCGGTCCCGGCGTCGTCATCCACGCGGGACAGGCCGACCCGGCGGTGCGGATCACCGCGACCGACGAGCGGTCCGGGGTGTGGGCGCGGGTCACCACCGAGGACGAGGTCTGGGGCACCGATGTGGAGCTTGAGGTCAAGGACGGGGCGGGGCCGCGCTCCTGCCGCCTGGTCGCCGTCGGACTCGACGGCACGGAGCAGACGGTCACGAGTTGGAACGTCCCCGGGCACGACGCCCGGCCGAACACCATGCACGGCGGGGCCGCCCTGCATCCCGACCAGATCGCCCGCTACGAGGTGCGCACCGCGGACGGGGAACACCTGGTGACACTTCCCGCCGGCTGAGTGGTCACCGTCAGTCACCGTCAGTCGAGCGTCTCGCGCCGCAGCCGGGCGCAGGTCTGGCCGAGCAGCCGGGAGACGTGCATCTGGGAGATGCCCATGCGTTCCGCGATGCGGCTCTGCGACCAGTCCTCGAAGAAGCGCAGGTAGAGGATGGCGCGTTCACGCGACGGCAGCCGGCGCACCGCCTCCTTGACGCTCTCCCGGTCGACCACCAGCTGGAAGGCGTGGTCCGGCTCCCCGAGGAAGTCCGCCGGGCTCGGCCCGTCACCGTCCGCGCCGCCGCTCCCGGCGTCGAGGGACAGGGCGCGGTAGCTCTCGAGCGCCTCCAGCCCGTCGCGGACCTGCTGCTCGGACAGCCCGGTGTGCCGGGCCAGATCGTCGACGGTGGGGCACGCGCCGCCGGGGCCGAGGGCCAGTTCCACATACGCGGCCCGCACGCGGTTGCGGAGTTCCTGGACGCGGCGCGGCACCCGGACGTCCCAGGTGCGGTCGCGGAAGTGCCGCCGCAGTTCCCCGCGGATGGTGGGTATCGCGAACGGCTCGAACGGCCCCCTGGCCGGGTCGTACCGGCGGATCGCCTTGAGCAGCCCCAGGGCGGCGACCTGGCGCAGGTCCTCGGTGCTCTCGCCCTTGTCACGGAAGCGGGAGGCCAGCCGGTGGGCCATGGGCAGCCAGGCCCGGGTCAGCTCGTCCCGCAGCCGCTCCTTCTCGGGCCCGTCGTCCAGTACGGCGAGACGGGCGAAGGCCGCGGTGACGGCGTCCGGGGTGTCGGGCGCGGGGCGCCGGACGGCGGCCGCGGTGGGGTGCGGGCGTGCGGCGACATGGGTCGGCATAGGGCGGGGTTCCTCACTGTGGGCTCGGTCACGCTCTCTCCGACCTTCTCTGCCCATGCCCCCCTTGGCCGCATTCGGGACTTTCGTCCCTAACTGTGCGGAACCGTAGCTTTTCTCGCTGAACCGGGCGGCGCTACTTGAGCAGCCGGGACAGCCTCCGGTCCGCCAGCGGCTTGCCGCCGGTCTGGCAGGTCGGGCAGTACTGGAGCGAGGAGTCGCTGAAGGAGACCTCGCGAACGGTGTCGCCGCACACCGGGCAGGGTTCGCCGGTGCGGCCGTGCACGCGCAGCCCGCTCTTCTTCTCGGCCTTGAGCCGGCCGGCGGCGATGCCCCGGGAGCGTTCGACCGCCTCGGTGAGCGTGCCGCGCAGCGCGGCGTACAGCCGTGCGGTCTCCTCGTCGGTGAGCGACGCGGCCAGTTTGAAGGGGGACATCCTCGCCGCGTGCAGGATCTCGTCGCTGTACGCGTTTCCCACGCCCGCGATCAGGCTCTGGTCGCGCAGGGCGCCCTTGAGCTGCCGCCGCTCGCCTTCGAGGAGAGCGGCGAAACGCGCCTCGTCGAAGTCGTCGGCGAGCGGGTCGGGGCCGAGCCGGGCCACGCCGGGCACCTGCCGCGGGTCGGCCACGACGTACACGGCGAGCCGCTTCTGCGTGCCCGCCTCCGTCAGGTCGAAGCCGGCGCCGGTCTCCAGGGCGACGCGCAGGGCGAGCGGGCCCTTGCCGGGGCGGGGAAGGCCGCTGGGGAGGCTGTCCTTCCAGTGCAGCCAGCCCGCGCGGGCCAGATGGGTCACCAGATGCGGGCCGTCGGCGGTCTCCACGTCGAGGAACTTGCCGTGGCGGTGCACCGCCGCCACCTGGTGGCCCTCCAGGGCGGTGAGCGGAGGGTCATACGTCTTCAGGACGCTGATCGCCACGGGCAGGACGCGGACGATCTCTCGGCCGGTGAGGTGCTCGGTCAGGAAGTCCCTGAGCGCCTCGACCTCGGGCAGTTCGGGCATACGTCCAGAGTGCCACCGGGGACCGACAGTGCCAGTGGGGCTCAGCCCGCGCGGTGGGACACCACGAACTCGGACCACACGCACTTGCCGCCGCCGCGCGCCTCCACGCCCCACTCGTCGGCGAGGGTCTCGACCAGGAGCAGCCCGCGTCCGGAGACGCCGGCGTCCCCGGCGTCGCGGCGGCGCGGCAGGGCGCTGGAGGAGTCCTCGACCTCGACCCGCAGCCGGCGGTCGGTGCCGGTGAGCAGCCGCAGGGTGACGACGGCGGAGCCCTCGGTGTGCATGAGGGCGTTGGTGACCAGTTCGTCGGCGACCAGCTCGATCTCGTCGCTCTGGCCCGCGGCGCCCCAGGCGCGGACGGCGGCGCGGATCATGTGCCGGGCCTCGGTGAGGGCCTCGGGGTCGCCCGGGGACACGTGCTGCTGGAGCCGGCCGAAGGTCCGGGGAGTGTTCACCCCGTGGCGGCGCAGCAGGAGCAGCGCCACGTCGTCGTCGCCGCCGCGCTCCTCGGCCACGTCGATGAGCCGGTCGGCCAGGTCCCGTACGTCCTGCGGGCCGGAGGCGACCAGCGCCGTGAGCACTTCTATCCCCTCGTCGAGGTCGGCGCCGGGCTGCTCGACCAGGCCGTCGGTGCACAGCAGCAGGGTGTTGCCCGGGTCCAGCTCGACGGTGGAGACCGGGTAGGCGAGGCGCCCGAACTCGGCGGACAGGCCGAGCGGCAGCCCGCCCTCGACGGGGACGCGGCGGCAGGTCCTGTCGTCGCGCCGCAGCAGGGGGTCGATGTGCCCGGCGCGGACCACCTGGACCACTCCGGTGCCCAGGTCGGCCTCCGCGTACAGGCAGGTGGCGAAGCGGTCGGTGTCGAGTTCGTGGAGGAAGACGGAGGCCCGTGCCATCACCGTGGCCGGGGGGTGGCCCTCGGCGGCGTAGGCGCGCAGCACGATGCGCAGCTGGCCCATGACGGCGGCGGCGTGCGTGTCGTGGCCCTGGACGTCGCCGATGACGGCGCCCACCCGGCCGCCGGGCAGCGGGATCAGGTCGTACCAGTCACCGCCGATGTCGCGCCCGAGGGAACCGCCGATGGTGGCCGCGCGGTAGCGGACGGCGACGTCGCAGCCGGGGACGCTGGGGATGGAGCGCGGGAGCATGGCCTGCTGGAGGCCCTCGGCGAGGTCCATCTCCTGCTCGTAGAGCATGGCCCGCTGCAGGCTCTGCGCGATGCCGCTGCCCAGCGCCACGAGTACGTTGCGGTCCTCCGCGGAGAAGCCGCGCCGGTCGCTGTAGAGCAGCCCGATCGCGCCGATCGGCCGGGCCTGGGCGATCAGCGGGAGGTAGGCGGCCGCGGTGATGTTCAGGTGGGTGATGCTCTGCCAGAGGAGGGGGTAGCGCTCCGCGAACTCCTCCGGCGACTCGATGAAGCGGGGACTGAGGGTCCGTACGGCCTCGCTCATCGGGTACGGCTCGTCGATCCGGGTGACGCGGGTGCCCGGGACGAAGCTGTTGTCGGGGCCGTCGGCGACCAGCCGGATGCGGCCGGCCTCGACCAGGCCCATCACGAGGCTGGTGGCGCCCAGGCGGGTGAGGCCGTGGGTGTCCCGCAGGACCTCGATGACGTCGTCCACCGTACGGGCGTGCGCGAGGGCGGCCGTGGCGAGCTGGACGACGTTGGTGAGCCGGCGGCGGGCCTCGTCCTGCGCGGCCTGCTCGCGGCGGGCCTCGATGTCGCCGACCTCCTGGGTGGCGTCGCGGACGATGCCGATGATCCGGCGGGGGCGGCCGGTCTCGTCGCGGCGGATGTAGCCCTGGGTGCGGGTCCAGCGCAGGGTGCCGTCGCGGCAGCGCAGCCGGAAGTAGGTGCCGTAGTTCTCGCTGCCGTCCTTCATGGCCTGGGCGACCAGGGCGTCCAGGCGGTGGCCCTCGGCGGTGGGTACGCGCACCGACAGCGACTCGGGGCGCCCGTCGTACTCCTCCGGGCGCAGGTCGAACACCTC
Organism: Streptomyces sp. BB1-1-1; assembly: GCF_031597775.1. Classification (NCBI taxonomy): domain Bacteria; kingdom Bacillati; phylum Actinomycetota; class Actinomycetes; order Kitasatosporales; family Streptomycetaceae; genus Streptomyces; species Streptomyces sp. BB1-1-1. Next base: position 962,126 of record NZ_CP134203.1, read on the forward strand.
GTAGGCCTGGGCGTCCATGTGGAACAGTCCCGTGTCCAGGTCCCAGTCGAAGCTGCCCATGCGGTTGAGCGCCAGGATCGGGTCCGGGTGGGCGGGCCAGTCGTCCGGGAGTGACAGGGCACTCGCACCCCGATCAGCCATGGGCCCCACCTTGCCAGGATTTGCCTGATTCTTCGACTTGTTCGGCTTCTTCGCGCTGTCAGACGACATCCGCGGAAGCGCCGCCGTCGGGCATGTCCTCGTACGACTCTTCGTACAGGTCCCCGTACGGGTCCTGGTCTCCGTACGGGTTCTCGTACAGGTCTCCGTACGGGTCCTCGTACGGGTCTGCATACGGGTCGGTGTGCGGGTCCGCGTACGGCACTTCGTACGGCTCCTCGAACACCTCTTCGCTTGCCTCTTCGCTCGCCTCCCCCTGGCTCGGCGGGGCGCTGGGCGGGTCGGCCGGCGGGGTGGTGGGCGGCGCGGACGGTGCCGGGGTCGGTGCGCCGGTGACCCACGCGGGCGGGGGGACGGGCCGGTCGTGGCGGGTGTCGTGGCCGAGCCGCCGCCCGATCCAGGTGTCGTCCACGGTGCTGACGAGAGTCAGGTCGGTGACGGCCCGGGGTGCCGGGGTCACCACGACCACCTCGGAGGGCCGGTAGCCGGGCCAGGGCGTGCCGCGGGTGGCGGGCTCGTCGCCGGCCGCGACCGGCGCCTTCAGCGGGTTGCCGCAGGCGCAGCGCACGCGCGGCACACCCCGGTCGTCGACGAGGACGGCGGTACCCGCCTGGAGGACCGCCTGGTATCCGGCGGCCCGGCCGTCCCGGTAGCCGTGGTTGGTGACCCGGGTGTCGGAGCGGAGCACGACCGGGGTGAGTCCCCGCAGGTAGGCGGGGAGCGCCGTCGCGGAGACCCCGGCGACCTCGGCGAAGGCGCTCTTCCGGGCCGGGTGCGCGGCCAGATGGCCGATCTGCCGGGTGACGTCGCAGCTGCCGACGTGCTGGATGCCGCCGTAGAGGCCGGGCGTCCCGCCCGAGAGGGGACGCAGCCCGTCGAGCGCGACGGACGCGGCGCCGGCGGAGACGGGCCCCGGCGTTCGGGCGGCCGGGGGCGGGGTAGCCGTCGAGACGGCCGTGGAGTCCGTGAACGGGTCGGGGCCCTGGGTGGCGACCGGTTGGAGGTGGAGCACTCCGCCCGTGGCGGCGGCCGGGTCGCCGTCGCCGTCGGCACCGGCGACGCCGCAGCCGGTGGCGCCGGCCAGAAGCGCCACCGAGAGCAGGCAGGCGCCGACTGAGGGGCCGAGAGGTGTCCGCACCGCGCGCTCCTGTTGATCGAGGGAGAAGAAGATTCACGGGAAGAACAAACAGCAACAATTCAGACAACCGGCCACTATTGTCTGCTTCGCTCGCTCACGTCACGCAACCGGAGCGACGTCGTACGGAGAGTGACGCACGCTAGGAGCACCGTGGAGTGGTTCATCGCACCCGACTACTGGCTGAGCCGGCTGGTCTTCCAGCGGGCCCTGGCCGTCATGTACCTGGTCGCGTTCCTGACGGCGGCCCTGCAGTTCCGCCCGCTGATGGGCGAGCGCGGTCTGACGCCCGTGCCCCGGTTCGTCGAGCGGGTGCCGTTCAAGCGGGCGCCGAGCCTGTTCCAGCTGCGCTACTCGGACCGTCTCTTCGCGGTCGTCGCGTGGGCGGGCTGCGCGGTGTCGGCGGCGCTGGTGGCGGGGCTGGACTCGCTGCTGCCGCTGTGGGGCGCGATGCTGCTGTGGCTGGTGCCGTGGGTGCTGTACCTGTCGATCGTCAACGTCGGGCAGACCTGGTACTCGTTCGGGTGGGAGTCGCTGCTGCTGGAGACCGGCTTCGTCGCCGTGTTCCTCGGCAACGACGAGGTGGCGCCGCCGATCGTCGTGCTGTTCCTGCTGCGCTGGCTGCTGTTCCGGGTCGAGTTCGGGGCAGGGCTGATCAAGATGCGCGGCGACGAGTGCTGGCGGAAGCTGACCTGCCTGGACCACCACCACGAGACCCAGCCGATGCCGGGCCCGCTGAGCTGGTTCTTCCACCACCTCCCCCGCCACCTGCACCGCGTCGAGGTGGCCGCGAACCACGTCACACAGCTCGTCGTGCCCTTCCTGCTGTTCACGCCGCAACCCGTCGCGACGGCCGCCGCGGCACTGATGATCCTGACCCAGCTGTGGCTGGTGCTGTCGGGGAACTTCTCCTGGCTGAACTGGATCACCATCGTGCTGGCCCTGTCGGCGGTCCGGTTCCCGGCCGATCCGCCGTCCGTGTCCGTCGCGCCGCTCTGGTACGAGGTCGTGGTCCTCGCGGTGGCGGCGCTGCTGGTGTTCCTGAGCCACCGGCCGGTCCGCAACATGCTCTCCCGCCGCCAGGTGATGAACCGCTCCTTCGACTCGCTCCACCTGGTCAACACCTACGGCGCCTTCGGGACCGTCAGCCGGGTCCGCTACGAGGTGGTGATCGAGGGCACCGCCGACGAGGCGGCCCGGGAAGACGGGGACTGGCGGGAGTACGAGTTCAAGGGCAAGCCCGGTGATCCGCGGCGCTGGCCGCGCCAGTTCGCGCCGTACCACCTGCGGCTGGACTGGCTGATGTGGTTCGCCGCGCTGTCGCCGTCGTACGCCGGGTCGTGGTTCGGCGCCCTGGTGGAACGGCTGCTGGAGAACGACCGGGCCACGCTCAAGCTGCTGCGCAGCTCCCCGTTCCCGCCCGACGCGCCGCCGCGCTTCGTCCGCGCCCGGCTGTTCCGGTACCGGTACACGACGTGGCGCGAACTGCGCGAGACGGGCGCGTGCTGGGAACGGACGTACGTGCGGGAGTATCTCCCGCCGACACGGCTGGTGGACACGGGCCCGCGACCGTGACGGGTGGACGGGCCCGGCCCGCCGGGCGAGCCGGGCCCGTCCCGCGCGCTACGCGCGCTTCAGGCGCAGGGTCATCAGCTGGAACGGACGCAGCCGTACGGCGATCCGGTCGCCGTCGGCCTCGACCGCGGACTCCTCCCCGGCGAGCGGACGCTCCAGCAGGTCGGTGACCGCCACCCCCGCGACCGGGAAACCGGCCGTCAGCGTGGCCCGCGCCCGGCCGCCGTGGGCCTCGTGGAAGCGGACCACCACGTCGCCGCTGCCGTCGTCGGCCAGCTTGACGGCGGTGGCCACGACCGCGTCCCGGTCGGCCGAGACCAGCGGCGCGACCTCGCCGGCGCCCGTGACCCGCCGCTCGGGCAGGTTGATCCGCCAGCCCTCGCGCACGGCGTCGCCGATGCCCGCCCCCGGCACCAGCGCGTGCCGGAAGCGGTGCACGCCCTGGTCGGTCTCGGGGTCGGGGAAGCGCGGGGCGCGCAGCAGGGAGACCCGGACCGTGGTGGTCGTACCGGCGTCGCCGTCGGTACGGACCGTGCGGGTGACGTCGTGGCCGTACGTCGAGTCGTTGACGACGGCCACACCCCAGCCGGGCTCCTCCAGGTGGACGAACCGGTGGTTGCAGGCCTCGAACTTGGCCGCCTCCCAGCTGGTGTTGGAGTGCGTGGGCCGGTGGAAGTGCCCGAACTGGGTCTCCGACGCGTACCGCTCGGCGTGCACGTCGAGCGGGAAGGCGAGCTTGAGGAACTTCTCCGTCTCGTGCCAGTCGACCTCGGTGTCCACCTCCAGCCGCCGCTCCCCCGGCGCCAGCGTCAGCACCTGGGTGACGCGGGAGGAACCGAAGGATCGGACGATCCGCACCGAGGCGCCGTCGTCGCCGGGGACGACCTCGTCGGCGCCGGTGAGGTCGGTGACCGTGTTGCGGTAGAACTCGTCGACGTCCCAGGCGTCCCACATGTTCGGGAAGTCGGAGTGGAGTTGGAGCAGGTTGCCGGCCCCGCCCGGCGCGATCGTCTCGCGGTCGGCGGCGATGTCGTACGCCGACACGACCAGCCCCCGGTCGTCGATCTCCACGCGCAGCAGGCCGTTGTCGAGGACGTGCCCGCCGTCGGGGCGCGGGGTGAGGGCGGTGCGGCCCGCGTCGGCGGGGGTGGCGGCGGCGCCCGCCCGGACGCCGGACCGGGCGTGCGGGGCGGAGTTGAAGACCAGCGGGGTGTCGCCCTCGCCGGCCAGGGCGCGCTGGGCGGCGTCGATGATCCCGTTCAGCTCGTCGGCGACCCGGTCGTAGGTCGCGCGGGCCTCGCGGTGCACCCAGGCGATGGACGAGCCGGGCAGGATGTCGTGGAACTGGTGCAGCAGGACGGTCTTCCAGACGCGGTCCAGGTCGTCGTACGGGTAGGGGAACCCGGCGCGCACGGCCGCCGTCGTCGCCCACAGCTCGGCCTCCATCAGCAGGTGTTCGCTGCGGCGGTTGCCCTGCTTGGTCTTGGCCTGGCTGGTGAGGGTGGCGCGGTGGAGTTCGAGGTACAGCTCGCCGACCCAGACGGGCGGCTCGGGGTTCTCGGCCTCGGCCTTCTCGAAGAAGGCCTGCGGGGTCTCCCACTCGACCGTCGCCGAGCCTTCGAGGTCGCGCAGCCGGGCCGCCTTGGCGACCATCTCGCGGGTGGTGCCGCCGCCTCCGTCGCCCCAGCCGGTCGGGGCGAGGGAGTGCCGGGCGACTCCCTTGTCCTTGAAGTTCTTCGCCGCGTGGGCGATCTCGCTGCCCTTCATCGAGCAGTTGTAGGTGTCGACGGGCGGGAAGTGGGTGAAGATCCGGGTGCCGTCGATGCCCTCCCAGCGGAAGGTGTGGTGCGGGAACTTGTTCGTCTGCGACCAGGAGATCTTCTGCGTCAGCAGGTACTTCGTGCCGGCCGCCTTGATGATCTGCGGCAGTCCGGCCGCGAACCCGAAGGTGTCCGGGAGCCACGCCTCGTCGTTCTCGACGCCGAACTCGTCGAGGAAGAACCGCTTGCCGTGCACGAACTGCCGGGCCATCGCCTCCGAGCCCGGCATGTTGGTGTCCGACTCCACCCACATGCCGCCGGCCGGCACGAACCGGCCGTCCGCCACGGCCTTCTTCACCCGGGCCCACACCTCGGGCCGGTGGTCGCGCACCCACGCCCACTGCTGGGCCTGCGACATGGCGAAGACGAAGTCCGGCTCGTCCTCCAGGAGGGCGGTCATGTTGGAGGTCGTGCGGGCCACCTTGCGCACGGTCTCGCGCAGCGGCCACAGCCACGCCGAGTCGATGTGCGCGTGCCCGACGGCGCTGATGCGGTGCGCGGAGGGGACGGCGGGGGCGGAGAGGACGCCGGTGAGGCGGGCACGGGCCTGCTCCGCCGTGCCGTTCACGTCCTGGAGATCGATGGCGTCCAGCGCCTTGTCGACGGCGCGCAGGATCTCCCAGCGGCGCGGCGACTCCACCGGCAGCTCGGCCATCAGCTCGCCGAGGACCTCCAGGTCGAGCACGAGGTGCCAGACCGTCTCGTCGAGGACCGCGAGATCCATGCGGGTGAGCGTGTACTGCGGTTCGCCGCCGGCGGTGTCCTTGTCGCCGAGCTGGGTGGGCACGAAGGGGTGGTAGTCGAGGATGACGGGGTTGGAGGCGGCCTCGATGTGCAGGCGGACCTCCTCGCCGCCCTCGGCGGGGGCGCCGACGCGCACCCACTGGTTGCGCGGGTTGAGGCCCTTCACCGGGGTGCCGTCGGGGCGGTAGACCAGGCCCTCGCACTGGAAGCCGGGCATGTTCTCGTCGAAGCCGAGGTCGAGGATCGCCTCGACGGTCCTCCCGGCCCACTCCTTCGGCACGGTGCCGGTGACGCGGAACCAGCTGGTGCCCCAGGGAGCGCCCCAGCGGGCGCCCACCTCGACGGGCTGGGGGTCGGCCGCGAGTCCCTCGGCGACCGGCACGGGCTCGCCGGGGGCGTGCCACACCGCGACGTCCAGCGGCACGGACTCGGGGTACACGGCGGGGCGGACGCGCTCGTCGAGGACGCGCTTGAGGCGGGCTTCGACCAGGTTGCGGTCGTCATGCATGCGGGTGCTCCGGGGTCGGTGGGGCGGTTGGTTACCAGGGGTGGGTCACGGTGGCGGGGGCCGACGTGGTGTACAGCTCCCCCACGGCGCGTACTTCGAACCGTGCGGCGCGCTCGTCCTGCTCGCGGCGCAGGCCGCCGGCGAACCAGGCCCGCTGGCAGGTGCCGCCGAGGAAGCGGCGGGTGCCGTCGGGCAGCACGCGGTGCAGGGTGTAGTGCCGTACGTCGTCGCCGTGGGGATGGTTCCAGGCGAGCCGCAGGTCGCCACCGTTCGCGGCGGTGACGCGGGCGGCGGTGGGAGCGGCGGGCGCCGTCGCCGCGCCGGTGCGGACGGCGAGTCCGCCCGCCCGCCACCGCACGGGGCCGTCGGACGCCGTGAGCCGCACGCCTATCGCGTGCAGGGTGCCGGACAGGCCTCTGAGCGGCACGGTGGCCGTCTGCCAGCCGTTGGCCGACTTCATCGCGGTCCGCGCGGCCGTCACGGGAAGCCAGTGGTACGGCGGTGCCTCGCCCGGTTCGCCGGCTTCGGCGGTGGCGACGGCGAGTTCGATGTCCACGGCGCCCGCGTCCGTGCGGTGCGTCAGCTCGACGACCGTGTCGACACCCAGCGGCAGCCGTGTCGCGTACAGGTCGAGGACCGCCGGCCGGTCGAGTTCGCCGTCGACCAGGACGCTGCTGCCGCCCCGCCAGGCGTCCGCGAAGTCGAAGGAGACCGCCGGGCGCGCGCCCTCCGTGCGCACCACCCAGCGCCGGGACGGCAGCCGGTCCTGGAGGCCGAGGTGGTTCCAGGGCGTCTCGGAGGTGACGGCGCCCTCCTCGTACCACCGCAGTCCGTGCCCGGTGTTGAACGCGCTCGCGAACGGCAGCGACGTCACCGTCGACCGGTCGGCGACCGACACGGCGGGCGCCCGCCAGCCGTCCGCGTCGTCCCCGCCGCCCGGGCGGGACGGGTCGAGCGACGCGCCCGTCCAGAACCGGTCGTCGGCGGCGTGGAAGTCCTCCGGCGTCCGGCGGTCCTCGGGCAGGTGGTTGCGGGTCCACTCGGGCCGGTACAGGCCGATCGACGTGATGTGCGCGGTGTCGCGCGGCACGATCGCGTCCCAGTTCTCGGAGGTGTTCCAGCCGTCGCTCTCCACGTCCACGCCGGCCCACAGCTCGTAGCGGCTGCGGCCCAGCCGCTCGGCCCGGTCCCCGGAGGTGGCCAGCCGGTCGGCCGTCCAGCGGAAGTCCACGAACATGTCGTCGGCGGCCTCGAAGAACGCCTCGTTCCGGTCGTTGAGCGCCCCCTGCCAGCTCACCGCCCCGTCCACGGTCATCGAGTCGTACCAGGTCACGCGCTGTCCCTTGGCCGCGGCGAGGGACTTCAGCTCGCGCAGGAAGCCCCGCATGTCCGCGCCGAGCGCGGCGTCGCCTCCGCCGGTCTCGGCGTTGACGAACCAGCCGTCGAAGCCGTACGCCTCGGCGACGGCGACCAGCTGCGCGGCGAGCGGGTGGCGCCCGGCGGCGTCCTTCTGTACGAGGTCGCGGGTCCAGCCCAGTTGTCCGCCGTAGGCGGCGGGCGGCAGGAAGACGTTGCCGAGGACGGGTACGCCGTGCCGGTGCGCGGCGTCGACGACCGGCGCGTTCGGGGCGAGGATCAGCCCCTCGCCCGAGGAGCCGCCCCAGAAGACGAGTTCGTCGACGTAGGCCCAGTGCGTGAGGGCGTAGTAGTCGGCGGTGGCGGAGCCCTGCGAGGGGTTGCTCGCGGTGGGTCCGAAGGAGACCAGGGACTGGACGCGGGCCTGGCCGGCGCGGGCCGTGGTGTTGGCGGGCGTCGGGGTGAAGCGTCCGGCGAGCGGGACGGAGGCGCTGTTGAAGGCGAGGTCGGGGTCGTCGGCCGCGCGCCACGCCTTGAGACTGCGCCAGGTGATCCCCTCGCCGGGCGTGCCGGAGGGCAGCGAGTCGGGGAACCAGTAGGAGGCGTACGGCTGGAGCGCCGTGTCGGCCTTTCCGGGGCCTTTCGGGGCGGCGTGCGCGGGCAGCGCGGGCCACAGGGCGGCCGCGGCTCCGGCGAGCAGGACGGTGCGTCGGGTGGGGGTCACGAGCGGGTGCCTCCTTGGCGAACCGTTGATCCGACGGTCCTGTGCGGGGTGGGGAGTACCTGGTCGGGGGTGACGACCTCGGTGATGCCGCGTGCCGCGAGGTGCGCGGTGTCGGCGGCACGCGTGTCGAGGACGGTGGTCGGGCGGGCGCCGTCGGCGACCAGCCGGAAGTAGGCGTCGAAGACCGCGCCGCCGGGGGCGCAGGCCGAGCGCGCCGCCGGGTCGGCCGGAACGGCGAGCGCGGTGGTGCGCGGGGCGGGGGCGGGGTGGCCCCCCTCGCGCGCCGAGCGGGCCGCGCGGGCCAGCGCCCGGGCCGTGTCCTTGGGGCGGCGGTCGTTGGTCAGCAGACCGAGCCCGTACTCCAGCTCGGGGAAGTCGGCCAGCGCCCGGGACACGTCGTGGGAGCACCACCAGGTGACGCCCCACAGGTCGGGGCAGTCCAGGGCGTTCGCGATGGTGGCCTCGGTGAAGGCGGCGGCGTGCTCGGCGGGGACGAGGGGCGCGGGGGCGCCGACCTCCTGGAGCCACACCGGGCGGTGCGGTTCGTCGGCCCAGGCCTTGCTCAGCTCGATCAGGTAGGCGGCGTGGTGCTCGCTGGGCACGGAGGTGCGGCCGTGGCGCTGGGCGGTGCCGTTGAAGACCCAGGAGTGCACGGCCGTCACGGCGCCACGGCGGGCGGCCTGGGCCGGGGTGAAGGGCTGGTCGTCCTGGTACCAGGTGGCGTCGTACTCGGCGTGCAGGTGCATCCGGCCCGGGGCGCCCTCCTCGCAGGCGGCGAGCATCCGCTCCAGCCAGGCGTCGATCTGGTCGGCGGTCGCCCGGTCCGGGTCGGGGTGGGGTCCGGCGGAGAACTGGTTGACCTCGTTGCCGAGGGTCATGCCGAGGAAGTTCGGCCGGCCGGCGAGGGCGGCGGCGAGGGTGCGCAGGTAGGTGGCCTGGCCGTCGACGACCTCGGGGTCGGTGAACAGGTTGCGGCGGTGCCAGGTGCGGGTCCAGGCCGGCAGGTAGTCGAAGCTGCTCAGGTGGCCCTGGAGGCCGTCCACGTTGACGTCGAGGCCGCGTTCGCCGGCCGCGTCGACCAGCTCCACCAGGTGCCCGACCGCGCGGTCGCGGATCAGGGTGCGGTTGGGCTGGAAGTAGGGCCACAGCGGGAAGACCCGGACGTGGTCCACGCCCAGGGCGGCTATGGAGTCGAGGTCGGCGCGTACGGAGTCCGGGTCGAAGTCGAGCCAGGAGTGGAACCACCCTTCGCTGGGCGTGTAGTTGACGCCGAAGCGCACGGCAGAAGGCATGCGGTGTCCTTGTGAGGGGGAAGTCGGTGGATCAGCCCTTGACGGCGCCCTCGCCGACCCCGCGGAAGAAGTACCGCTGGAGGCAGGCGAAGAGGATGATGAGCGGCGCCACGGCGATGATCGTGCCCGCGGCGACGAGGCGTTCGTCGTTGGCGAAGGTGCCGTGCAGGTAGTTGAGGCCGATGGTGAGCGTGAAGTTGGACGGGTCGCTCAGCACGATCAGCGGCCACAGGAAGTCGTCCCAGGCGCCCATGAAGGCGAAGATCGCGACGACCGCCAGGGTGCCCTTCACGGCGGGCAGGGCGATGCGCAGGAACCGCTGCCAGACGTTGGCGCCGTCGACGTAGGCCGCCTCCTCGATCTCGTAGGGGAGGTTGAGGAAGGCGTTGCGCATCAGCAGGACGTTGAGGGCGCTGATGCAGCCGGGCAGCAGGACGCCGACGAGGGTGTTGTTGAGGCCCAGCTCCCGCATGGTGGTGAACTGGGCGATGATGATGCCCTCCACCGGGACGAGCATGGTCAGGATGAAGACCAGGGTGGCGACGCGGCGGCCGCGGTAGCGCAGCCGGGCCAGCGCGTAGCCCGCCAGCGCGGCGCCGACGCAGTTGGTCACGACGTTGGCGACGGCGACCTTCAGCGAGTTCAGCGCGTAGTCCCAGACGGGGATGGTCTCGGCGACCCGCTCGTAGTTGTGCAGGGTGGGATCGGAGGGCAGGAACTTCGGCGGGGAGCTGAAGATGTCCTCCGTCGGGCCCTTCAGCGAGGTCGACAGCTGCCACACGAACGGGCCGATGGTCAGGGCGAGTACGCCGAGCAGCAGCAGGTAGCGCAGGGCGAGTTCCCAGACGCGTACCCGTCGGCCGTGCTCGTCGGTGATCCGGGGCTTTTGGGCCGGGGCCGGAGCCGGCTGCTCCGGGGCGGTCCGGACCTTGTCCATGACGCTCACGACTCCTCCTTCCGGTCGGCGCGCAGTACGAGCAGCATCAGGACCAGGGTGACGACGAAGACGACGACGGAGATGGCCGAGGCGTAGCCGACGCGTCCGGTCAGGCCGGTGCCGGTGCGCTGGACGAGCATGACGAGGGTGGTGTCCTCGCCCGCCGGGCCGCCGTCCGGGCCGGCCATCAGATACACCTCGGAGAAGACCTTGAACGCGGCGACCGAGGCGAGGGCCGCGACCAGGACCATGGTGGAGCGCACGGCGGGCATGGTGACGGTCACGAAGCGGCGCAGGGCGCCCGCACCGTCGACGGCGGCGGCCTCGTGCAGTTCGCGGGGCACGTTGGCCAGCGCCGCCAAGTAGATGATCATGTAGTAGCCGAGGCCCTTCCAGACCGTGACGGCCATGGCGCTGAGCAGGATCAGCCACTGGTCGCTGAGGAAGCCGATCCGCCCGACGCCGATGGTCTCCAGCACCGAGTTGACCAGGCCGCGCTCGTCCAGCAACCACACCCAGATCAGCCCGACGACGACGATCGAGGCGACGACGGGGGTGTAGAAGGCGGACCGGAAGAAGGTGATGCCGGGGATGGTCTTCTGCACCAGCATCGCGAGCAGCAGCGGCAGCAGGACGAGCGCGGGTACGACCCCGAGGACGTACAGGGTGCTGTTGCGCAGGCCGATCCAGAACATGTCGTCGTGGAGCAGCTCGCGGAAGTTGGCGAGGCCCACGAACTCACCGGGCACCAGGGTGCGGCGGTCGGTGAAGGAGTTGACCAGCGTCGAGACGAACGGGTAGAGGATGAAGGCGCCGGCGATCAGCAGTCCGGGGGCGGCGAACAGCCAGGGACTGGTAGGCAGTTGGCGCCGGACCCGGCGCGTGCCGGAGGACACGGTGGAACTCGCCATGGCGCTCAGCCCTGCTGCTTCAGGAGCCGGTCACACGCCTTGACAGCGTTGTCAAGAGCTTCTTCGGGGCTCTGCTTGCCCTGGAGCGCCTTGGCGACCTCGTTGCGCAGCTCGGTCTTCATCTGTTCGCTGAAGAGCACCGGCGTGTAGTTGACCGCGGTCTTCAGCGACTTGGCGGCGGCCACCCGGACCCGGGTCTCGTCGGTCCCGTCCTCCTCGGTGAAGTACGGGTCGTCCAGCGAACCGGCACTGCTCGGGAAGACGGCGACCTGCTTCGCGAACGACATCTGGTGGGCGGCGTCGGTGACGAAGCGGGCGAAGGCGACCGCGGCGGGCTTGCGCTCGCTCTGGGAGTTCACCAGCAGGCCCATCACGTACATGTTGACGTGGCCGGTGCTGGTGATCTGGTCGGTGATGCCGATGTTCTCGTACAGGCTCGGGGCCTGCTTCTTGAAGTTGGCGAGGTCGAGGGCGCTGCCGGGGTTCATGGCGACCGCGCCGGTCAGGAACTTCTTCCCGGACGACTCGGGCGTGGCCGTGAGCGCCTGCGAGTCCAGGCCTCCGGCGTCGTACAGCTCCTTGTAGCGGGTGAGGAGTTCGACGCCCTTGGCGTCGTCGAACGCGAAGGCCGTGCCCTCGTCGTTCATGAGCGGGACGCCGTAGCGGCCGAAGTCCTCGATGGTGGGCACGTTGGCGAGCGTGGCCACCTCGCCGTCGGTCTTCCGGGCGAGCTTCAGCGCGGTGTCGAAGAGTTCGTCGTACGTCGTCGGCGGCTTGTCGGCGTCGAGACCGGCCTTCTCGAACAGGGACTTGTTGTAGAAGAGCGGGCCGGTGTTGAGGTACCAGGGGAACGCGTAGGTCCCTTCCAGGCCCGGTACCCGCTGGCTGGCCCAGGCGGCCTCCAGGTAGTCCTTCTTGTACTGTCCCGCGGCCTTGTCCAGGTCGAGGGCGAGCCCGGCCTGGGCGAGCGGGGCGGCGAGGTCCGGGGAGACGTTGACGACATCGGCCAGGGTGCCGCCGGCGGCGTCGGCGCTGATCTTGTCGGCGTAGCCCTCGGCGGGCTGGTCGATCCACTTGACGTGGGTGCCGGGGTACTTCTTCTCGAAGTCCGCGATCAGGTCCTCGAAGTACGGCTTGAAGTTGGCCCGCAGGTTCCAGGTCTGGAAGGTGATGTCGCCCTCGACCTTGCCGGAGGCGTCGGACGAGCCGCCGTCCCCTCCCGACCCGCAGGCGCTGAGCGGCAGGACGAGGGCGGCTACGGCTGCGACAGCGAAGCTTCTGCGCGATGTGGGCACGGTGACACGTCTCCCTGGAGGACGTCGGCGGCTGGATGCCAGCGACCATGCACGGCGAGTTCCCGCAAAGTCAATGGATTCAGTGGAACTAAAGCGAAACGAACAGCATTAGTCCAGGTCACAGTGGGTGTGAGAGGTGACTTGCCACGATCTACTAATGCGCTTTAGGATCTTTCCACTCAAGCGCTTTAGCTCGGGCTTCAACTCACGCACTGGGGAAAGGGGCGTGCATGCCGGCCAAGCGGCCTGCCGCGCGCCGGCCGACGATGAAGGACATCGCGCGGCGGGCCGGGGTATCCGAGAGCGCGGTCTCCTTCGCGCTGAACGACCGGCCGGGGGTCTCCGAGATCACCCGGGACCGGGTGCGCCGGGTGGCCGAGCAGCTCGGCTGGCGGCCCAGTACGGCGGCCCGCGCGCTGTCCGGGGAGGGCGCGGCGACGGTCGGCTTCGTGCTGGCGCGGCCCGCGCACACCCTCGGCGTGGACTCCTTCTTCCTGCAACTGGTCTCCGGCATCCAGGAGGTGCTGGCACGGCGTCATCTCGGTCTGCTGTTCCAGGTGGCGCAGGACGTCGACGACGAGTGCGCGGTCTACCGGCGCTGGTGGGCCGAGCACCGGGTGGACGGCGTCCTGGTGGTCGACCCGCGCACCGACGACCCGCGTCCGGACCTGCTCGACGAACTCGGCCTGCCCGCCGTGGTGATCGGCGGGGCGCCCGACCAACGCCATCCGGGGCTTTCGTCGGTGTGGGCGGACGACGCGGGCGCGATGGCCGCGCTGGTGGACGGGCTGCACGCGCTCGGCCACCGGCGGATCGCGCACATCGCCGGACTGCCGGGCCTCGCGCACACCGAGCGCCGCATCCGGGCCCTGCGCGCCGAGGCGGGACGCCGGGGCCTGACCGAGGTGCAGTCGGTGCCCACGGACTACTCCGACGCGGAGGGCGCCGCCGTCACCCGCCGGGTCCTGGAGGCCCCCGCTCCGCCGACCGCCCTGATCTACGACAACGACGTGATGGCCGTCGCCGGGGTCGCCGCCGCGGCCGAACTCGGTTTCTCGGTACCGGCGGACGTGTCCGTGGTGGCCTGGGAGGACTCGGCGCTGTGCCGCATGGTCAAGCCGTGGCTGTCCGCGCTCTCCCGGGACAGCGTGGAGTTCGGCCGCACGGCGGCGACGGAACTGACCGCCCTGCTGGACGGCGGCCCCGCGCGGACGGTGCGGGTGCCGGTGCCGCGGCTGATCGAACGGGACAGCACGGGGCCGGCGCGGTCGGCTGGAGTGGGGTGAACGGGACGGTCGGCCGGCACGGTGTGAACGGGGCGGTCGGCCCGAACGGGGCGGTCGGCGGGTCCGGGCTCTCGACGTGGGGGCGCCGGACGGGCAGAGTGCTTCCTGCCTACTCGCCAGTAATCACGTCCCGACGCCACCCTAGGAGCCCTCCGTGACCGACTGGGCCGGCCGCACCGCCGCCGAGATCGCCGCCGCCGTACGGGAGAACCGGGCCACGCCCCGCGAAGTGATGGCGGCGCACCTGGCCCGGATCGAGCGGCTCGACGGCCGCGTCGGCGCCTTCCGCGCGGTGCGCGCCGAGGCGGCGCTCGCCGAGGCCGAGGAGGTCGGCGCCCGGGGCGACCTGGGCGAACTGCCGCTGGCCGGTGTGCCGGTGGCGGTCAAGGACAACCTGGCGGTGCGCGGCGAGTCCACGCGCAACGGCTCCGCCGCGACGCCCGACACGCCCGCCGCGGACGACCACGTCACCGTGGCCCGGCTGCGGGCGGCCGGCGCGGTGATGGTGGGGCTGACGAACGTGCCCGAGCTGTGCGTGTTCGGCACCAGCGAGGGCGTGCACGGCACCGCCCGCAACCCGTGGGACCCGGCTCGCTCGGCGGGCGGCTCCTCGGGCGGGAGCGCCGCCGCGGTCGCCGCCGGGATGGTGCCGATCGCGCTCGGCAACGACGGCATGGGTTCGCTGCGCATACCGGCGGCCAACTGCGGTCTGGTCACCATCAAGCCGGGGTACGGCGTGGTGCCGGCCGGGATCGGCGACGGCGACTGGTTCGGCATGTCGGAGAACGGGCCGCTGGCCACGACGGTCGAGGACGCGCGTCTGATGCTGGCGGTGCTGGCGGACGACCTCGCGGACGGCGAGCCGCCGCGCCGCGCGGAGCCCGGCACCCTCCGCGTCGCCGCCTCCCTGCGCAGCCCGCTGGCCGGCGTCACCGTCTCCCGCCCCTGCACGGACGCCGTCCGCGAGGCGGCCGGGGTGCTGATGAAGGCGGGGCACCAGGTGCGGCGGGCGGACCCGCCCTACCCGGCGTCGCTGGGCCTGACCGCCCTGACCCACTGGACGGCCGGGGTGTCCGTGGACGCGCGGGAACTGGACCGGCGGCTGCTGGCCAGGCGGACGCGGGTGCACGCGGCCCTCGGACGGCCCTTCGTACGCACGGTCGCCACCGGAAAGGGCCAGAACGTGCTGCGCGAACGCCTGGAGCCGTTCTTCGCCGAGCACGACGTCCTGCTCACCCCCGCGCTGGCCCGCCGCTCCCCCAAGGCCGGGCCCTGGCACGAGCGGGGCTGGCTGCGCAACATCCTGGCCAACTCGGCGTACTCGCCCTTCACACCGCCGTGGAACCTGACCGGCTGGCCCGCGATGACGGTGCCGGTCGGCACTTTGCCCTCGGGCGCCCCCTGCGCCGTACAGCTGGTGGGGCGCCCGGGGTCGGAGGCGGCCCTGCTGGAGCTGGCGGGGCGGATCGAGGCGCTGCGCCCCTGGCGGCGGACGGCACCTCTGGACTGAACGGCGTTCTACAGCGCCCGGTACATGATGTGCAGGCCGACCCGTCCGTGCCGCGGGTGGTCGAAGGCGTCCGGCACCGTGCCCAGGATCGTGAAGCCGAGGGAGGTCCAGAGCTTCACGGCCGGGTTGGTCTCGACGACGGCGTTGAAGACCATGCCGCGATATCCGTCGGCCCTGGCGGCGGCCAGGACGTGTTCGGCGAGGGCCCGGCCGGTGCCGCGGCCGGCCCGGTCGGGGTCGACCATGAAGCCGGCGTTGGCGATACGGGCGGCGGGGCCGCCGTAGTTGGGGGTGACGTAGGCGGAGGCGACGACGGTGCCGGTGTCGTCCTCGGTGACGTAGACGCGTTTGGCGGGGTTCGTCCACAGGGCCCGGGCGTCCTCCTCGGACGTGCCCGGGTCCCAGGCGTAGGTTTCGCCGGCGGCGACGATGCGGTGCCAGAAGGGCCAGATCTGCGGCCAGTCCTCGGCCGTCGCTTCCCTGATCAGCATGGGCGTGAGTCTCGCACGCCCATGCTCGCGGCGGCTTCGGCGGGTCAGTCCACGCTGGGCAGGATGTGGGGCTCGGCGAGGTCGTCCTCGTAGCCCGCGAGACGGATGGGGGCGGACCGGGCCCACACGTCGAGGCTGCCGATCTCTCCGGGCCGGCGGCCCGCACGCTCGGTGCGTTCCTTCGGGCGTTGTTCTGGATTCGTCGTCGTCTCCGGTGTCACCGCGCACTCCTTATGTGTCGGATCACCCTCGGGGCCTGTCGGGCCGGTCTCCTGTCCGGCGCCCGGCGCCCGCTCGGGTGTGAGTCGAATGCAGTTCGGACGCGGTGGCGCCGGTCACTCGTGCGAGAGCAGGCCGTTGTGAACCGGCTTGTCCCATGACGGACCTTGGGTGTGGGTAGTGCCCTGTGCTGCCGTCCGTCCGCTCCAGATTAACCAAATGAGCGGGGGTGCGCTCTATGGGGCTCAAAACATGGGAGAACCATTGCCCTTCGTTCCGCGCACAGTTGGGCCCAGTCTGCCCGGGTTCGCCCGCCTCTGCACCGTGTGCGACTCACCCATTCGGCCCACATTGCCGCCCGTACCTTCGATTGTCGGCGGCGACGGGTCGCGCAGTTAAGTTGCCGTTGGCTGCGGCGCAAGCTCGCCATGGTCTGCTGCCGGTCGGCAACGGCTGTCTCGTGGGAGGACCGAGGCATGGAACTGCGCAGCGTCGAGGAGCTGATGGACCTGCTGTACGCCTGCCGGGGCGAACGGGCCGCCGCCGAGCACGGCAGCGGGCCCGGGGACCTGCACGGGCACGCGCTGCGGACCGCCGCGCTGCTGCGCCGGCGCCGCCCCGCCGACAAGGAGCTCCAGGTCGCCGGTCTGGTGTCGCCCGTGGGCCGGCTGCTGTGGCCCGGCAATCCGGTCGGCCGGACCGCCGACGCGGTGCGGCCGCTGCTCGGCGCGCGCGTCGCCCGCCTGCTGCGCCGGCACGCCCACCCGGACGCCTGGACCCACGACGACGACCTGGTCAGCCTGCGCCAGGCGGACGAGGAGGCCCGCACCGCCGTCTTCGACGCCGGGGTCCTCGAGGACTGGCGCACGGTGCTGGAGCTGACGGCGGCGCGGAACTCGCGGCTCGGCGCCGTCGACTGAGCGTCCGGCGCACCGGGCGCCCCGGCGCTCGCCCCGGAGCAGGGCGGCGCCCCGTCGACGGGCCGGCGGATTACCGCCGTTGACACTCGACGCGCCCTGCCGCCGTCCGCCCGGCGGGGCCGGTCACCACTTGCCGGGTGCGTAGTCCTTGAGGAAGACGCCGTACAGGTCCTCGCCCGCCTCGCCGCGCACGATCGGGTCGTAGACGCGGGCGGCGCCGTCGACCAGGTCGAGCGGGGCGTGGAAGCCGGCCTCGGCCAGCCGCAGCTTGTCGTAGTGGGGGCGCTCGTCGGTGATCCAGCCGGTGTCGACCGAGGTCATCAGGATGCCGTCGGTGTCGAACATCTCCTGGGCACTGGTCCGCGTCACCATGTTCATGGCGGCCTTGGCCGCGTTGGTGTTGGGGTGGCCCGCGCCCTTGTAGCCGCGGGCGAACACGCCCTCCATCGCCGAGACGTTGACGACGTAGGCGCGCCCCGCGGTCGCCCTGCGCGCGGCCTCGGCCATCGCCGGCCGCAGCGCGCTGATGAGGATGAACGGCGACGTGTAGTTGCACAGCTGGGTCTCGAGCAGTTCGACCGGGGAGATCTGCTCGATGGTCTGGACCCAGGTGTTGGTGTCGACGACGTCGGGGACCAGGCCGCCCGCGTCGATGGCGGTGCCCTCGCGGTGCCGGACCACACTGGCGTTGCCGGCGACCAGCGCGAGGTCGGCCACCTTCTGCGCGTCGAGCCCCGTGGCACCGACGGGCAGCGCGGCCAGGCCGTCCACCGCGCCCGAGTTGAAGGCGCCGATGACATGGTGGGGCGGCAGTTCACCGGCGGGCAGCGGGGCGCTCTCGCCCTCGACGAGCGCGGCGTACGCGGAGGGCAGCCGGCGCACGGTCTGGGTGGCGTTGTTGATCAGGATGTCGAGCGGGCCCCGCTCGGTGACCTGGTCGGCCAGGGCCACGGCCTGGGCGGGGTCGCGCAGGTCGATGCCGACGACCTCCAGACGGTGGATCCAGTCCGCGGAGTCGTCCATGGCCTTGAAGCGGCGGATGGCGTCCTTGGGGAAGCGGGTCGTGATCGTGGTGTGCGCGCCGTCCCGCAGCAGCCTGAGCGCGATGTACATGCCGATCTTGGCGCGGCCGCCGGTGAGCAGCGCCCGCTTGCCGGTGAGGTCGGCGCGGGCGTCGCGGCGGGCGCGGTTCTCGGCGGCGCAGCTCTGGCAGAGCTGGTGGTAGAAGTAGTCGACCTCGACGTACCGCTGCTTGCAGATGTAGCAGGAGCGGGGGCGCTGGAGTATCCCCGCGATGCTGCCCTCCTCGGTGCGGGAGGAGGGCAGGATGCCTTCGGTCTCGTCGTCGATGCGCTCGGCGGATCCGGTGGCGGTGGCCTCGGTCACGGCCTTGTCGTGGGCGGTCTTGGCGGCCCGGCGCTCCTGGCGGCGGCGCTGCTTGACCATCCGGTAGATGTGCGAGGTGGCCCGGCGGACCCGGATCGCGTCCGGGTGGTCGAGGTCGATCCCGTCGAGCTCCTCCAGCACGCTCAGGCAGACGGCGAGCCGCTCCGGGTCGATACCGGGGCCGTACGCCGCCTCGTCACCGGACGGGTACGCCACCGCCTCGTCACCGGACTCGCGCACCACCTCGTCCGTGGTCGCCGAACCGTCCTGTGTCACCGTCATCGCCGCTGCCGTTCCCTGGTCACCGTCGCGGCGCTCCGAGACGCGTCCGCTTTCGAACAGCGGATTTTATTCAGCGCCGGGGCACGGAGCCAAACCCGTTCGTCTCAGGGACCGCAGGCGGTGAGCAATGTCTCCACCTCCTCCGCCAGGGCCAGGGCGAACCGGTCGAGGTCCGGCACCGCCTTCGCGTCGGCGACCAGGCCGTAGTGGACCTGTCCGCGGTACGTCGAGACGGCCACCGCCAGGGAGTGGCCGCGGGCCAGCGGCGCCAGCGGGTAGACCTCGGTGAGCGGGTGGCCGCCGAGCCGCAGGCCGAGGCTGGGCAGGGGGACGCTGGTGACCAGGATGTCGAACCAGAGCCGGGCGGCCTGCCCGACCAGCGGCCCGCCGAGCCGGTGACCGAGCGCGGGCACGTGGTCGGCGAGCAGGGCGACGGCACCGGCGCCCCGGCCGGGTCCCGCGTCCTTGTTGCGGTCCATGGCGGCGCGGACCGTGCCGAGGCGGGACAGCGGGTCGGGGTCGCCGACCGGAAGCCGTATCAGGTAACCGGAGAGCCGGTTTCCCTGCGGGTGGGCGGTGCGCGGGCGGCGCTTGGAGACGGGGATCAGGGCGCGGGGGGCGACCCCCTCGCTGCCGTCGCCGCGCTCGTCCAGCCAGCGGCGCAGGGCGCCGGCGACGACCGCGATCAGGACGTCGTTGACGGTGCCGCCGACGGTCTTGCGCACGCGGTGCACGTCGTCGAGGTCGACGGCGACGCCCGCGGTGCGGCGGGTGCCGGAGGACTCGGCGGTGAGCGCGGCCGAGGAACGCACGTCGAGGGTGGACAGGGCCGCGGCGGCACCGATGTCGAGGGCGCGGCCCGCGTCGGACAGCGCGCCGCGCAGCTTCCCCGGCAGCCCGCGCACGTCCGGGAGAAGCCCTCGCGGGGGCTCCTCGGGCCGGCGCCGGGGTGCGGGCAGGTCCATCGGGTCGAGGATCCCCGCGGCGAGGGTCAGCGCCCGCAGGCCGTCGGCGAGGGCGTGGTGGAACTTGAACAGCACGGCGAAGGAGCCGCCGTCCGCGCCCGGCAGCACGTGGGCCTCCCACGGCGGCCGGCCGCGCTCCAGCGGGCGTCCCATGAGGAGGCCCGCCCGGGCGTGGAAGTCCGTCGTCGGGGCGTGCAGCCGGACGTGGTCGAGCGGGTCGAAAGCGGGGTCGGGCTCACGGGTCGCGCCGCCGAACGAGAACGGCCGGCGCAGGGCGAGCGGCGGCTGCCAGGTGTCCCGGATCCGCATCCGCAGTCCGGGCACCGCGGGGGCGCGGGCGGCGAGCAGGTCGGCCGCGTGGGCGCCCGCGGTGGGCGAGTCGGCCGTGAAGACCCCGAGCGCGCCGAGGTGCATGGGGTGCTCGGCGGACTCGATGTTCCAGAACGCGAGGTCGAGGGGAGCGAGCGGATCGGGAGTCAAGGGCTTGCCTCGCAAGGACGACGCATGGACGACGGGTGGACAAGCAGTCAATCGTCCTCCGCCGATTACGGTCAAGTACGATCAAGCTACGCACAGTTAACAGCAGATTAAAGTCCCGCCCCCGACGGCAGGGGCGGGACTCCAGGGACTCATGGGGCGTCTGAGGTCAGGTCAGCGGAGGTGGCGCCGCCTGCGGTGACGTTCCCCACCCGGACGGGTGCGGGCCGACCGTGGACCGAGCGCGCCGGTCCACGGCCTGTCCGTACCGGCCGCCGCTCAGGCGGTCGGGCATCCCGCGGGGGTGGGCCGGGACGCGTCGTGGATCAGGGCCTCGTGGGCCGCCTTCACCCGCTCGACGTCCGGCTTGAGGACCTTGCGGTCGTAGGTCGTCAGGCCGTTCAGCTCGCCCTCGACGTCCGAGATCTGGGTGTAGACCGCGCCGTTGCTGCCCCGGCAGACCAGGGCGCGCACCTCGTCGAGCTTGGTGAGGTAGTCGTCGGTGTACGTCTGCGGGTCGACGTCGACGTACGACTGCTGCACCGACCAGGCGTGTCCGGGCACCGCGAGACCGAGGCCGCCGTACTCGCCGGTGACCAGGGCGCGTTCGCCGTCCGGGGAGGGCGGCAGGGCGGGACTCGGATAGCCGTGCTCGTCCATGATGTCGCCGGCGCCGCCGTCGGCCCCGAGGTTCAGGCCGGACTGGTTGTTGACGAGGCGGGTCGGGTCCCAGGCCTTGGCCTGCTCGGCGACGCGCTTGATGTCGTACTGGCCCCAGCCCTCGTTGAAGGTGACCCACATGATGATCGACGGGTGGCTGACGTGTTCGTCGATCATCTCCTTCATCTCGCGCTCGAACTCGGCCCGGGAGGCGGCGTTCGGATTCACCCCCGGAGTCATGGAGGGCATGTCCTGCCACACCATCAGGCCCAGCTTGTCGGCCCAGTAGAACCAGCGGTCCGGCTCGACCTTGATGTGTTTGCGCACGGAGTTGAAGCCGAGCTGCTTGTGCAGCTTCAGGTCGTGCGCGAGGGCCTCGTCGGTGGGCGCGGTGTGCAGGCCGTCCGGCCAGAAGCCCTGGTCGAGGGTGGCCATCATGAACACCGGTTCACCGTTGAGGACCGTGCGCGGAACGCCGTTCACCTTCTCGACGGCGATCGAGCGCATCCCGAAGTAGCTGTCGACGCGGTCGCGGCCGACGGTGACCTTCAGGTCGTAGAGGAAGGGGTCGTCGGGCGACCACAGGCGCGGGTCGTGGATCCTCAGGGTCAGCGGCTCGCCGGTGCGTCCGCTCGCCGTGGCGACCCTGCGGTGTCCGGCGTACGCCGTCGCCTCGACCCGTACGCCGTCGCGCACGCCCTTCGGCTCGACGGTCAGCGTGCCCGCCGCCCCGTCGACGTGCGGGGTCAGCTTCAGGGAGTCGACGTGGTCCCGGGCGACCGGCTCCATCCAGACCGTCTGCCAGATGCCGGAGCTGGGCGTGTACCAGATGCCGCTCGGGTCCAGGCTTTGCTTGCCGACCGGCGGGTTCTCGCCGCCCCGCGCGTCGGTCGGGTCGTGGACGCCGACGATCAGCTCCTGGGTGCGGCCCGGCTTCAGCGCGTCGGTGACGTCGGCGCTGAACTTGTCGTACCCGCCCTTGTGGTCGGCGACCTTGGTGCCGTTGACGTAGACCTCGGACTGCCAGTCGACGGCGCCGAAGTTGAGCTTCAGCCGCTGCCCCGAGCCGATGTGCCAGTCGCGGGGCACGGTGAAGGTCCGGCGGTACCACATGCGGTCCTCGTGCCGCTGGATGCCGGAGAGCTGGGACTCCACCGGGTACGGGACGAGGATCCGCTCCTTGAGGTTCTTGCCGACCGGCGGCTGCTCGCCCGCCTCGGCGGCGGCGAACTGCCAGCGGCCGTTCAGGTTGCGCCAGGCGTCCCGCGTCAACTGCGGGCGCGGGTACTCCGGGTGGGCGTTGTCCGGGCCGACCTCTTCGGCCCAGTCGGTGCGCAGCTCGTAGGTGGACTTGTTGCCGCCGCTGCTCCAGAAGGCGTTGACAACGTTGCCTTCGGCGTCGGTGAGGCCGCCGTCCCCGTCGTAGCGGACGTCGGCGGTGCCGGGTGCGTCGCCGTTCTTGTTGCCGACGACGGGCTGGTCGAGGGCGACGAGGAGGGCGGTGGGGTCGGCGGGGTCGACCTCGGCCTCGCCCAGGGGCCACTTGGCGCCGCCGATCACCGCTTCGAGGTGGTCGGTGAGGCCGGCGGGGGCCGCGGCGAGAGGGCTCGGGAAGTCGAGCTTGAGGGTGCGGCCGGTGGCCTGGACGGTGGTCGCCGTCGCGCCGTCGTAGTCGAAGCCGTCCGGCAGGCGGAACGCCGACTGCGGGACCGGCTCCTTGCCGCCGCCGGGCTCGGTCCAGCGCAGGTGGAGGTTGGAGCCTCCGTAGTGCTCGAAGTACTCGAGCTTGACGTCGTAGGCCTGCCCTGCCGTCAGCTCGATGGGCCGGGAGGTCTGTTCGCGGTCCCAGTCGTCGACCCAGTGGTCGATGGCCGGTTCTCCGCCGATCCAGAGGCGGAAGCCGTTGTCGGCGGTGATCGAGAAGGTGTGGGCGCCGGTCTTCTCCGGCACCAGCTTGCCGGTCCAGCGGACGCTGACGTCGTCCGACTGCCCGGTGGCGAAGTTCAGCCGCGGCTCCAGGGTGTCGAAGTCGAGCTGCGGATCGAAGCCGGTGGCCTTGAGTTCGTGGAAGTCGAAGGCGCCGGGGGCGGACTGGGTGTAGTACTCGCCCTTCAGGCCGTGGATCTCCGCGGCGTCCTCGGCGGCCGCGGTCGCGTTCGGCACGGCGGCGAGTCCGGCGACGCCGAGTACGGCGGCGAGCAGTAATGCCAGTCGGTCTCTGAGTCGTTTGGTGCGCACTGACCCTCTCCTCGAGAACGGGTGGAAACGGGTGGTGGCCGATGGCTCAGGACATCGATGTCATACAACGATGTACAGCAGCGGTGCAGAGGCATGACAGCACGGATTCCGCTTGGCGTCCAGGGACATGACAACGGCCCCGGGCGCACCGCGCGACCCGGGGCCGTCACCCGCCCGTCACGGCACCCGCTGCCCCTTGCCCAGCGCGATCACGCCGCCCTTGGAGACGCTGTACAGCTCGGCGTCCCGCTCCGGGTTGACGCCGATCGTCGCGCCCGGCGGCACGTCCACGTTCTTGTCCAGCACCGCCCCGCGCACGACCGCGCCCCGGCCGATGTGCACGTTGTCGTGCAGCACCGAGCCCTGCACCACGGCTCCCGGGTCGACCACCACGCCCGGCGAGAGCACGGACCGGGTGACCTGTCCCCGGATCAGGCAGCCCGCGCTGATGATCGACTCGCTGGCGATGCCCCCGGCGTTGAAGCGGGCGGGCGAGAGCTGGGTGGAGTGGGTGTAGATCGGCCAGTCCCGGTTGTAGAGGTTGAAGGCGGGCCGCTCGGCGATCAGGTCCATGTGGGCGTCGTAGTAGGCGTCGAGCGTGCCGACGTCCCGCCAGTAGCCCTGGTCCCGGGTGGTCTCCCCCGGCACGTGGTTGGCGCTGAAGTCGTACAGCGCGGCCTCGCCCCGGTCGGTGAGCCCGGGCAGGATCGAGCCGCCCATGTCGTGCACGGAGTTCCCGTCCTCGGCGTCCCGGTGCAGGGCCTCGATGAGGGCCTTGGTGGTGAAGACGTAGTTGCCCATCGAGGCGAAGACGCATTCGGGGTCGTCGGCCAGTCCGGGCGGGTCGGCGGGCTTCTCCAGGAAGCCGGTGACGGTCTGGCCGTCGGAGCCCGGGGTGATCACGCCGAAGGACGGCGACTCGGCGCGCGGGACCCGTATCCCCGCCACGGTCACGCCGGCGCCGGACTCGATGTGCTGGGTGAGCATCTGGCGCGGGTCCATCCGGTACACGTGGTCGGCGCCGAAGACCGCGACGTACTCGGGCCGTTCGTCGTACACGAGGTTCAGGGACTGGAGGATCGCGTCGGCGCTGCCCAGGTACCAGCGCGGGCCCAGTCGCTGCTGGGCGGGGACGGGGGTGACGTAGTTGCCGAGCAGGCTGGACATCCGCCAGGTGGTGGTGATGTGGCGGTCCAGTGAGTGCGACTTGTACTGGGTGAGGACGCAGATCCGCAGGATGTCGCCGTTGACCAGGTTGGACAGCACGAAGTCGACCAGTCGGTACGTGCCGCCGAAGGTGACCGCGGGTTTGGCTCGGTCCGCGGTCAGGGGCATCAGACGTTTGCCCTCTCCGCCCGCCAGCACGATCCCGAGCACCGAAGGACCTCCACGACGCATGGCCGCTCCCCTCACCCTCGTTCACCCTCGGCTGCCCCGGGGCGGGGCGGCCTAAGCCTGCTTGACGGGCTCCTCGTACTACGCCTGCTTGAGGATCTCCTCGTAGAGCCGGACGGTGCGGCGGGCGACCGCGTCCCAGCCGAACTCGTCCACCGCGCGTTTCCGGCCCTCCTCGCCCATCCGCCGGGCGGTGTCCGGATCGCCGAGGACGGAGTCCAGTGCCCGGGCGAGGCCCGCCTCGAAGTCGTCGTCCCGGCTGCCGCTCCCGTCGTCGTCCTTGGGGACGAGCAGCCCCGTCGCGCCGTCCGCCACGACCTCGGGGATGCCGCCGACCCGGGAGGCGACCACGGGCGTACCGCAGGCCATCGCCTCCAGGTTGACGATGCCGAGGGGCTCGTACACCGAGGGGCAGACGAAGACCGCGGCGTGGGTCAGCAACTGGATCACCTCCGGGCGCGGCAGCATGCGCGGGATCCAGTGCACGCCCTCGCGGGCGCGGCTCAGCTCGGCGAAGAGGTCGCGGAACTCCTGGTCGATCTCGGGGGTGTCCGGGGCGCCGGCGCACAGCACGACCTGCGCGGCGGGGTCGATGTCCCGTACGGCGCGCAGCAGGTGGGGCACGCCCTTCTGGCGGGTGATGCGACCGACGAACAGGACGTACGGGCGGGAGCGGTCCAGGCCGATCCGGTCCAGCGCGTCGGTGCCGGGGTCGGGCCGGTAGAGGGTGGTGTCGATGCCGTTGTGCACGACGTGGACCCTGGAGGGGTCCAGCGCCGGGTAGCAGCCGAGGATGTCCTCGCGCATGGCGGCGGACACGGCTATCACCGCGTCGGCGGACTCGACCGCGGTGCGCTCGGCCCAGCCGGACAGGGCGTAACCGCCACCGAGTTGCTCGGCCTTCCAGGGGCGCAGGGGCTCCAGGGAGTGGGCGGTCACCACGTGCGGGATGCCGTGCAGCAGCTTGGCGAGGTGGCCGCCGAGACCCGCGTACCAGGTGTGGGAGTGGACCAGTTCGCGGCCTTCGAGGGCGGCGGCCATGGCGAGGTCCACGGAGAAGGTGCGCAGCGCGTCGTTGGCGCCGTCGAGCGCGGGCCAGGGTCGGTGGCGCAGCACGCCGTCGGTGCGGCCCTCGCCCCAGCAGTGCACGTCCAGGTCGACGATGCGGGCGAGTTCCCGGGCGAGGAACTCGACGTGGACGCCCGCGCCGCCGTACACGTCCGGCGGGTACTCCCGGGTCAGCAGTCCCACACGCACCCGGAACCTCCCGTGCTCGGCGGCTGGTCCCCTCATGGTCACCCAGACGGGGCGCCTGGGGAAGAGCGCCGGGGCTGCGGGGATCGAGGAGGGTGGGAGAAGCAGCAGTCGCCGCAGACACCCGCGCCGGGCACCCGGTAGTACAGACAGCAACTGCGCCGCCGGAAGCCGTTGCCGGTGAGGGTGCCGGTCCCGGCCAGCAGGGGGTGGGCCATCAGGCCGGCGGTGAGCGAGCGGGCGCGGGCGGCGGCGTCGGCCCGGCCGTGGCGCCGGGACCAGCGGTCCAGTTCCCGGCCGGCGCCCGCCAGCGCGGACGCCGCGTTGCCCCACAACAGACCGGTCGCGACGCGGTACCGGGCGTGCAGGGCCGCCGTCAGTGGTGCCAGGTGGCCGTCGAGCACGACCTCCGCGATCGTGCCGGCGTCGCCCGGCAGGCGCTTCACCCCGGCGAGCCACAGGTCGTCGGGGGCGCCGGCGTCGGGGTCCCAGTGCAGCAGGCGCGGAGCGAGGTCGGGGACGCCGCCGTAGAGGACGGCGCATCCGAGCGTCACCGACCACAGGCGGGCCGCCAGCCCCTGCTGGGCCACGGAGGCGGCGACGCGGATCTCGGGGGCACGGAGTGCGGCGGCGACCTTCCGGACGCGGAAGGCGAGCGGGTCCTCCCGAGCCGGTAGGTGAACGTCCGGCGTCGCAGCTCCGTATACCGGTGCGTAGGCGTGTGCGAGGGTGGGAAGAGGCCGGGGCGGCGACGGCCGCGAGGCACGTAGGACGAAGAAACCGCCGAGCGGGCGGAGTGCGGTGAGGCCGGGGTCGAAGTCCACGTCGAGGTCCACGGAGAGCAGTAGTATCAAGGCCCCTAGGGGCCTGGGTAAGGGGTCCCGTCCCTCGGTCGCCCACCCTGGGGAGGACGGCGCCGCCGTCGTACTCCATCGGCAGTAGGACCCAATGAGTGCTCAGGGACGACGACGGGAAGACCCTGAGACGGCATCGTGTTGTCCATGGAAGACGACCGTTCGCCGCGCCGGGCCCAGGGCCCCCGCCTCACGCAGAGGAGCAGCCGATGAGCGCCCTCGCGCTGTCCGTGCTGCTGTCGCTCGTCTCCGCCGTGGCGTACGCGGGCGGAGCGATCGTGCAGGAGCGGGTCGCGGCGTCCTCTCCGGGTGCTCAGTACGCTCCACTGCGCCGGCCCGGCTGGTGGGCGGCGGTCGGACTCAACGGCCTCGGCGGCCTGTTGCACGTGGTGGCGCTCGCCCTCGGCCCGCTGAGCCTGGTGCAGCCGCTGGGCGCGCTCACCATCGTGTTCGCGCTGCCCATGGCGGCGTTGTTCGTGGGCCGCAAGGCCGGTGCGACGGCATGGCGGGGCGCGCTCATGGCGACGGTCGGTCTCGCGGGGCTGCTGTCCCTGGTCGGCGCGTCCGACGCGCAGTCGCTGGACACGGGGCAGCGGGTCGGGGCGGCCGTCGTCACCGGCGCTGTGGTCGTGGCGCTGATGATCGCCGGCCGGGCCGCGCACCGGCACCCGGCGGTCCGCAGCATCCTGCTGGCGACGGCGTCCGGCATAGCCTTCGGTATGTCCTCGGTCTTCACCAAGACGGTCGCGGTCGACTGGTCCGGCGGGATGTCGGCCGCCGACGTGCCGTCCCTCGCCGTGATCGGTGTGCTCGCCACGGCGGGCATGCTGCTGTCGCAGGCCTCCTACCGGGGCGCCGGTCTCGCGGCCCCGCTGGCCACGCTGACGGTCGTGAACCCGGTGGTGGCCGCGGTGGTCGGCATCACGATGTTCGGCGAAACCTTCCGCTACGGGACGACGGGCACCGCGCTGGCCCTGAGCTGCGGTGTGGTGGCCGCGGGCGGGCTGATCCTGCTGACGACGGAGCGGATCGCGCGGGAGTCCGCCGAGGAGGTCGCGGCCGTTCCGGCGGCGACCGAGTCCGCCGGGCCCGCGGCGGTGCCGGCCCGGGAGGCCGGGGAGGTCCAGGAGATTCGGGATGCCCGGGAGATTCGGGACGGAGACGGGACGCGGGTCGCCCCGCTGCCCGACAAGGTCTTCCTGCCCTCCCCGATGTCACCGGCGGCCCCCGACAGCGTCCCCGCCGAGGAGAGGTACGAGGACAGGTACGGGGACAGATACGGGGACCGGGAACCGGCGGAGAGCGACGACACGCCGCTCTCCTACGGCCCCTTCTACGGCGGTCCGTTCGTACCGCCGCCCGTTCTCAGCCGGAAACGGGTGCGGATCAGATCCTGACGCCGCCGGCCCGCAGATACGCCACCGGGTCGACGTCGGAACCGAAGCCGGGCCCCGTCCGCACCTCGAAGTGCAGATGCGGGCCCGTGCTGTTGCCGGTGGAGCCCGAGCGGCCGATGCGCTGGCCGGCGCCGACCGACTGACCGTCCTTCACCGAGATCGCCGAGAGGTGCGCGTACTGGGAGTAGCGGCCGTCGCTGTGCCGTACGACCACCTCGTACCCGTAGGAGCCACCCCAGCCCGCGCTGACGACCCGGCCCTCCGCGACCGACTTGACCGAGGTGCCGGTGGGGACGGGGAAGTCGACGCCGGTGTGATAGCCCTTCGACCAGGAAGAGCCCGCCTGGTGGTACGGCGTGCCGGTGGAGGCGTCGACGGGCGCGACGACGCCTTGGCGGGTGGTGGCCTTGTCGGCCTTGCTCGCTGCCTTGTCGGCCCTGTCCGCCTTCTCCTTCTTGCCCTGCCCGCCCTGCTTCTCCTTGCCGCTGTCCGGGGCCGACTTCTTCGGCTGCTTCTGCTTCTGTTTCTGCTCCTGCTTCTGCTTCTGTTTCTGCCGCGGCTCGGTCGCCGTCGCCTCGCCGCGCACCGCCAGGCGCTGGCCCGGCAGGATCAGGTCGGGGTCCGTTCCGATCGCGGCGCGGTTGGCTTCGTACAGCCCCCGCCAGCCGCCCCGGACCTGCTGGGTGTCGGCGATGCCGGACAGGGTGTCGCCGGTGACCACCGTGTACATCCTGGCCTTGCCGGCCCGGGACTGCGGGGTGATCTGGGGCTGGACGTCCTGCACCGAGTCGGACTTCCCGGCGGACCTTTCGGTGGACTTCTTGGCGGTCCGTTCCGGACTCTTCCCGGTTCCCGCGCCTCCGGCCGGGCGAATGTCCGGGGCGTCACCGCCCCGGGACAGTCCGGCGCGCTCCGAGCACACCGGCCAGGCGCCGGGGCCCTGCCCGTCGAGCACCTTCTCGGCGATGGCGATCTGCTGGTCCTTGGTGGCCAGATCCGCACGCGGGGCGTACTCGGTGCCGCCGAACGCCTCCCAGGTGGACTGGGTGAACTGCAACCCGCCGTAGTAGCCGTTGCCGGTGTTGATGTCCCAGTCGTTGGTGGATTCGCAGGCGGCGACCTTGTCCCAGGTCTCCACGTCGGCCGCCTGCGCGGTGCCGGTACCCATGAGCGGGAGCGCCAGTCCCGCGCCACCCGCGGTGACGGTCAGTGACGCGCGGTTGATCCTGTTCGGCTGATACCGGCGGTGCCGGCCGCGTACGGCCATGGAGTCCCCCTCGACATTGCGTCAGGAGTGGCAAAAGTAAGCGCCGCTAACAGGCCATGACAAGACGGCAATCGGCCGGTTGGTCACGCCAAGTGGCCAAGAACGGGTGGCCGTTGGCCGGATGCGTCGACCGCGCGCTGAGGCACCGGGCCCATCCGGTGCGTACTGAAGTCCGCCGGACCAGAAAGTGCGACCCGAGTACCGGCACGTCAGGATGGTCGAGCGGACAGACCGGCAATACTGGCGGGCATCACGGCACCACGGACACAGGGCACCACAGACACAGGGCACCACAGACAGACATCAAGGTCACTAGGAGCCAACCCAATGAGCACTACAGCGCAGATCGGCGTCACGGGTCTCGCGGTCATGGGCCGCAACCTCGCCCGCAACTTCGCCCGCAACGGTTACACGGTCGCGGTGCACAACCGGACGGCGTCCCGCACGCACGCGCTGGTGGAGGAGTTCGGGAGCGAGGGCGACTTCGTCGCGACCGAGACCGCCAAGGAGTTCGTGGCGGCGCTGGAGCGGCCCCGACGCCTGGTGATCATGGTGAAGGCCGGTGACCCGACGGATGCGGTGATCCAGGAGTTCGCCCCCCTGCTGGAGCCCGGCGACATGATCATCGACGGGGGCAACGCCCACTTCGCGGACAGCCGCCGCCGGGAACGCGAACTGCGCGAGCAGGGCATCCACTTCGTCGGCACCGGCATCTCGGGCGGCGAGGAGGGGGCGCTGAACGGCCCGAGCATCATGCCGGGTGGCTCGAAGGAGTCGTACGACTCGCTCGGCCCGATGCTGGAGAAGATCTCCGCGAAGGCGGCGGACGGGGCGCCCTGCGTGACGCACGTCGGCCCCGACGGCGCCGGGCACTTCGTGAAGATGGTCCACAACGGCATCGAGTACGCCGACATGCAGCTGATCGGCGAGGCGTACCAGCTGCTGCGCGACGTCGCCGGGTACTCCCCCGCGCAGATCGCCGACATCTTCCGCACCTGGAACACCGGTCGCCTGGACTCCTACCTGATCGAGATCACCGCCGAGGTGCTGTCGCACGTGGACGCGGCGACGGGCAGGCCGTTCGTCGACGTGGTGGTCGACCAGGCGGAGCAGAAGGGCACGGGCCGCTGGACGGTGCAGATCGCGCTGGACCTGGGCGTGCCGGTGTCCGGCATCGCGGAGGCCGTCTTCGCCCGGTCGCTGTCCGGGCACGCGGCGCTGCGGGAGGCCTCGCGCGGGCTGGCGGGGCCGAAGGCGTCGGCGCTCGGCGAGTCGGAGGCGGCCGCCTTCGCCGACCGCGTCGAGCAGGCGCTGTACGCGTCGAAGATCGTGTCGTACACACAGGGCTTCCACGAGGTCGCGGCGGGCAGCGAGGAGTACGGCTGGGACATCGACCTGGGCGCGGTCTCCGCGATCTGGCGCGGCGGCTGCATCATCCGCGCGGCCTTCCTGGACCGCATCCGCGCCGCCTACGACGCCCGGGCGGATCTGCCGAGCCTGCTGTCGGACGAGACGTTCGCGCAGGAGATCGCCGACGCGCAGGACGACTGGCGCGAGGTCCTGGTCGCCGCGACCCGGCAGGGCGTGCCGACGCCCGGCTTCGCCGCGGCCCTCGCCTACTACGACGCCCTGCGCGCGGAGCGGCTGCCGGCCGCGCTGACGCAGGGGCAGCGGGACTTCTTCGGGGCGCACACGTACCGGCGGACCGACCGGGACGGCGCGTTCCACACGCTGTGGGGCGGGGACCGGTCGGAGGTCACCGCGTAGTCGTACGTGGTGCGTAGTGCCTGATGGGAGGGGCGGCGGGCGAGGACGACGGGCGACGGGCGGTACGGTCGCCACCCGGCACGTCCGCCGCCCGTCGCCCACCGCCCACCGCCCGCCGGCCCCAGTGCCTGCCCTACGTGTCTGCGGGGGTCGGCCTGTGGCTCAGGTGAGCGGTGGGCCCGGCTCCGGGCTGGGCACCGGCTCCGGTCCCGGCGGGATCGGCGACGGGGAGGGCTCGGGCGGGCCCGGGGGCGGTGGCGTCGGCTGCGGTCCGGGGCCCGGAGGCTGAGGTGTGGGTTCGGGGCCGGGACCCGGGGGCGGCGGGGGTGTCGGCTCCGGACCGGGGCCGGGGCCGGGATGCGGGGGCGCCGGGGCGGGACCCGGGGACGGCACCGGGTCGGGGTGCGGCTGTGGCTCCGGGTCCGGACCGGGAGCGGGTCCCGGGGTGGGCCCTGGCGGGACGGGATCCGGATACGGGTTCGTCATGGCGCTGTCCTCCGGCCAGTCGGTCGACGTCGGCTCTGGACTTGTCCCCCGCCTACCCGACGGCCGCCTCCCCACTCACTCCCCCGCGTGAACGGCCGGACCCGGGTGGCCCACCGCGCCGGATGACAGGGGCGTCGGCGAGCGCCGTACGCGGCGTGCCGCCGCCGCCCCGGCGGCCAGTCCCGGCGCGGGGCTGGCCAGCACCGGGACAGTGGCCCTGGTCAGTTCACGGGCCGGTGCCATGGAAGCCTGGGCCAGGACGATCGCGTCGGCATCCGGGACGACGTCGGCCGCTTCCGCCACCAGGCGCAGGTAGCCCTCGGTGTCGCCGCCCTCGAACCGCGGCCAGGCACCGTCGACCAGGAGGGTCCGCACCTCGACGGGGCGGCCGGAGCGCCGGGCCTCCTCGCCGATCAGTGCCGCGGTCGGCGCGAGCGTGCTGTCCAGGGCGGCGAGGACGACGACGCGCGGACCCGCGGCCACTGCGGCGGCGGCCATCGGCCGGTCGACCCGCAGCACCGGTACCCCGGCCCCGTCGGCGGCCGCCTCGGCGACACCGCCGATGGTCGAGCAGGTGCACAGCACGGCCCGCGCCCCCTCGGCGACGGCCTGCCGCAGCACGACCAGCACGGCGTCCGTCACGGCCTCCGGCCCCTCGCGGCGCGCCCGTTCCAGCAGCTCGGCGTCGACGTGATGCCGCAGCTCCAGCCCCGGGTGCGCCTCGTCACGCAGGGCGTCGAAGACGGGGACGTGCACGGGCGAGGTGTGCAGCAGCGCCAGCACGGACGCCCCTTCGTCGCAGGTCCTCGTGATCTTCGGGAATCCTCGGTTCAGAACCGCTCGGGATGCGCCAGGAGCCACTCCTTCGCCGCGCGCAGCAGCTCGGGGTCGGTCGCGGGCGCCTCGTCCGGGTGGCGCTCGGCCCACTTCACCACGTACGGACACAGCGGGGCGACGGCGACGCCCTCGCCCCGCGCGACGGCGTACAGCTCACGGGCGAGCGAGCCCGCGATGCCCTGGCCCTCGTGGGCCGGCTCGACGACGGTGTGCACGGGGACGAGGGCGCGCTCGGGGGCGTCCAGGACGAAGTACTCGATTCGTCCGACGACCTCGCCGCCCGCGACCGCCTCCAGACGGCCCGCCGCCCGGTCCTCACGGATCTCGATGTCGCTCACGGCCACGCTCCTCGTCCGCGCAGGTTGGTTACGTCGTTTCGTCAGGCGGACACGGCCTGCGGGCTGCGCTCCTGGTCGGAGCCCGGCGCCGGCTCGGACGCGTCGGCGCCCAGGGCGACGATACGGTTGTCGCCGTCCACGTGCACGACCCGCGGCCGCAGCGACCGCGCCTCGGCGTCGGTGACCTGGGCGTAGCTGATGAGGATCACCAGGTCGCCGGGGTGGACGAGGTGCGCCGCGGCCCCGTTGATCCCGATCACGCCGGAACCCCGCTCGCCCTCGATGACGTACGTCTCCAGCCGGGCACCGTTGGTGACGTCCACGATGTGCACGAGCTCACCGGGCAGCAGATCGGCGGCGTCGAGCAGATCGGCGTCGATGGTCACCGAGCCGACGTAGTGCAGGTCGGCCTGGGTGACGGTGGCGCGGTGGATCTTGGACTTGAACATGGTGCGCAGCATGTCGGACTCCTGGAAGACGGCTCCCTGCCTGCTTGCTGCAGGTCAAGGGCGTTCTTCACTCTACAACGGGACGCCTGGGCCCGGAGATCGTTCGAGAGATCGGACTTGGGACGGTCGTTCCCCCTTGGTGACCCAAGGGGTGACCTACGTCGCCGCGTCCGCGAGCAGGCGCAGCGCCAACCGTTGCAGTTCGGGGCTCGCGTTCTCGGGGCTGCCGGTGTCGAACGGCGGGTCGGGATCGTATTCCACGGCGAGTTGCATGGCCCGGCCCACCTGGTCGCCCGCCAGTCGCGCGGCCAGGTGCAGTCCCATGTCGATGCCGGCCGAGACCCCGGCGGCGGTCACGATCTTCCCGGCTTCGACGAAGCGCCCCGGGGTGTAGACGGCGCCCACCTCCGCCAAATAGGGGCGAGAGGCCCAGTAGGTGGTGGCGGGCAGGCCTCGCAGCAGACCGGCCGCGCCGAGGATCAACGACCCCGTGCACACGGAAGTGGTCCATACCGTCCGGCGGTGAATGTGACGTATCCAGTCGAGGACCGCGGGATTGGCCATCGTCGCCGTGGTCCCGCGCTGTCCCCCACCCGGCACGAGCAGGATCTCGGCCCGCGTGACGCTCTCCAGGGAACGCTCGGCCACCAGGCTCAGCTCGCCGGTGTCGGTACGGACTCGTCCCGCCCTCTCGGCCACGGTCGTCACCGTCACTCCCGGCACCCGGCACAGCACCTCGTACGGTCCGACCGCGTCGAGAGCGGTGAAGCCGTCGTACAGCAGCACCGCGACCCGTACCTCCCCCTCCTCTCCCGCCATGTCCTCCCGTGCCGCCGGTTCGGCCCGCGCCGACGACGCTCCGCCGGCCGTCACCAGCCCCGCGCCGATACCACCCGCCACCACTGTCCGCAGTAACCGACGACGATCACGGTCTGTCTCCGCCATCTCCGACTCCCTGTCTTGAGACGCGCCCCCGGCGGGGCGCCGACGAACAAGCAGTCGCCGCGCGCCGCCGACGAGTTCCCGACGGCGCGCACCCTCTTCTCCAGGCTTCTCCAGGGGCGGTCCCGTTCAGGAGCCGAGGCCGCTCAGGTCCGCCGCGAGTGAGCTGATGGCCGCGGGGTTGCGCGGGCTCTCGACGAGGTCGACGTAGTCGAGAACGACGATCCGGTCGTTCTTGACCGGGGACACGTTCGCGAGCGGCTTGTAGGACTTGAGGAACTTCCGCTTCTGTTCCGCGGTGATGTCCCCGTAGTCGTTGATCACGATGACCTCGGGGTCGCGGGCGACGACCGTCTCCCACCCCACGGTGGTCCAGCTGTCCTCGAGGTCCTTCATGATGTGGTCGCCGCCGGCCTTGGTGATGATGTCGTGCGGCCCCGCGAAGGCGCCGGAGGTGAGCGGTTTGTCCTCGCCGCTGTCGTAGAGGAACACCCGCGGCCGGTCGGCGCCCTTCGGGGTCTTCGCCTGTACTTCGGCCACCTGCTCGCGGAACGAGGTGACGAGGGTTTCGGCCCTGTCCTCGACGTCGAACACCTTGCCCAGGTTCCGCAGGTCCGTGTACAGCGCGTCGAGCGGCGACATCACGCCGCGGGCCTTGCCCTGTCCGTTGCGGCACGACTCGCTGAGCAGGTACGAGTCGATGCCCACGCG
The DNA here is from genome assembly GCF_031597775.1 of Streptomyces sp. BB1-1-1. Classification (NCBI taxonomy): domain Bacteria; kingdom Bacillati; phylum Actinomycetota; class Actinomycetes; order Kitasatosporales; family Streptomycetaceae; genus Streptomyces; species Streptomyces sp. BB1-1-1. The sequence continues at coordinate 996,713 of NZ_CP134203.1, forward strand.
TTGCAGCGCGGCAGGCGTGAAACCCTCGCCTTCGTCGAAGCCGTAGTTCCAGCCCGCGAAGACCAGGTCGGCACGGGCGTCAAGGACCAGTTCCTTGTTGATCCGCTCCTTGGAGAGCCACTTGGTCTTCGCATAGCCGTCCTTCCACGGCACCGCCGTGAGGTCGCCCTTGTCGTCGGGCATGACGTATCCGGCCATGTGGTCCTCGAGGCCGAGGGCGAACATGATCTCGGTGATTCCCACGTCGTTGGTGACCACGCGCCGCGGAGCGCTGTCGAACGTCTTCTTCTCGCCGCAGTTCTCGACCGTGACGGGGTAGTGGCTGCCGGACGACGCCGTGGCGCCGTCTCCCTTCCCCTCCTCCCGCGAGACGTCTGCCCCGCAGCCGGTGACGGCGAGGGCCAGGGCGAAGGCAAAGGCGGCTGGGCGTGCGAGGTTGGGCATGGTGGCGGTGACTCCTTGGAGAACGGACCGGGAAGGCGGACTACGGGGAGGGGAGGCGGTCGAAGAGTAGTTGGACCGCGCCTGTCTCCGGGTGGGCGACACGGTGCGCCCGGACACCGAAGACGTCGGCCAGCAGGACGGGCGTGAGGACGTCGTGGGGGACGCCGGAAGCGACGATCCGCCCGCCGTCGATGACGTGGAGGAGATCGCAGTGGAGGGCGGCGAGGTTCAGGTCGTGCAGTGCCGTGAGCACGGTCAGCCCGCTGCCCCGTACCAGGGACAGCACCTCCAACTGCTGCGCGATGTCCAGGTGGTTGGTGGGCTCGTCCAGCACCAGTACCCGCGGCTGCTGAGCGAGTGCGCGGGCGATCAGGACCCGCTGCTTCTCACCGCCGGAGAGGGTGAGGAAGCCGCGGTCGGCCAGATGGCCGGCGCCGACTCCTTCCAGTGCGGCGGCACACGTCCGCCGGTCCTCGTCGGTCTCCCGGGCCACCGCACCCTGGCGCGGCAGCCTCCCCATGGCCACGACCTCGGCCACCGTGAAGTCGAACTCCGCGACCGCTTCCTGCGGGAGGGCGGCGAGCCGGCGCGCGCTTTCCCGCGTGCTCATGGTCAGGAGGTCGTCGCCGCCGAGACGGACCGCGCCGGCCGTGGGGCGCAGGGCCCGGTAGACGCATCGCAACAGGGTCGACTTACCGCTGCCGTTGGGCCCGACGAGTCCCACGACCTGGCCACTGCCCGCCCGCAGTGAGACGTCCTCCACCACGCGCGTCCCGGAGATCTCCACTGTGACGGTGTCGATGTCGACCTGCATCACACGCCTCCGAAGGTGTAGGTACGGCGGCGCATCAACAGGACGAAGCAGGGCACGCCGATCGCGGCGGTCAGTACGCCGAGCGGCAGCTCGGCCGGGGCGAGCACCACGCGCGACAGGATGTCCACCCAGATCAGCAGCACGGCACCGGCCGGCGGGGCCACGGCCAGCAGCCGGCGGTGGTCCGCCCCGACCAGCATCCGGGCGGCGTGCGGAACCATGAGGCCCACGAAGCCGATCGCCCCGCTGACCGCGACCACGGCCCCGGTGACGGCGGCGGCGGTGAGGAAGAGTTCCTTGCGCAGCCGCCCGGGGTCCACGCCCAGCGCGGCAGCGGTCTCGTCGCCCATGGCGAGGGCGTTCAGCCGCCGGGCCGACCAGCCGAGGTGGACGAGGCCGCCGAGCACGGCGCCCGCGGCGATGGGTACGGAGGACCAGCTCGCGCCGCCCAGGCTGCCGAGCAGCCACATCAGCGCCGAACGGGCCGCTTCACCGTGCTCGGCGGCGAACACCATGAACGTGGTGATGGCCGAGAACCCGTAGTACAACGCGGTACCGGTCAGCACGAGCCGGAGCGGCGTCAGCCCTCGCGGGGTCCGGGCGATCGCGTACACCAGCGTCATCGCGGCGAGCGCGGAGACGAACGCCGCCGTGGACAGCGCCCAGACACCGAGCGCGCCGAAGGCGCCGAAGATGAGCACGGCGTTGGCTCCGACGGCCGCGCCGGAGGAGATACCGAGGACGAACGGGTCCGCGAGCGCGTTGCGGACCATGGCCTGTACGGCGACACCGACCGCTGCCAGACCGGCGCCGACGACCGCGGCGAGCACGGCGCGGGGGAAGCGGAGTTCCCACACGATGGTGTAGGAGGAGACCTCGTCCGGTGCTATGGCCCCACCGGTCAGCCCCGCCCAGAGGTAGTGCAGCGCCTCACTCCACGAGAGTCCCGAGGCCCCGATGCCCGCACCGCAGGCCAGCGAGACGGGGAGCGCGACGCACAGGACGGTCATGAGCAGGGGCAACGAGACGCGCTTGGGTCGCGGGGGTCCGCTGCTCGTACGGTGGTGCGGTTCGACGGGTGTTCGGTCGCGGAGCGTGGCCACAGGCGGATCGCTTTCGCCTCGGGCCGTGCACCTGCGTGATCGAAGGAGCGGGCCCGGGCGCTGAGCGCCGTGCGCAGCACCTCTCGCAGTCCACGGCGATTGACAGGAGCTTCACCACCGCGGGTAATCGGGCTTGCGGAACCCTGTGCGGGGCTCCGCCTACCGTTGCGGGTCAGCGCCGGAATTCGACCGGACTTCCCCCGCGAGGCGCTTGCAGCTTAGCGCCTGTCCCACGCCTGCTCGGCACGGGGAAGGTACAGGGCGAGCGCCGACCGGTTCGGACATCGCGCTGCGGGCCGGATACTGCGGGCGTGGCCGCCCCGGTGAAGGAGGCGGGGGCGGCCACACGGCGCGCGGGCGGCGTCAGCCGCGCCAGGTGTCGTTGAGGGTGACCCTGGTGGAGGTGACGGTCGCGGTGCGGTTGGCGCCGCTTTCCCAGGTCACGTTCCCTGCCTCGTCCTTGCGGATGTACTTGTACTCGAAGGACGTGCCCTCGGGCAGCGCCACGTCCAGTTTCCACACGGGGTAGGCGGCCGGGTCGAGCTTGAGGGCGCTGCCCGGGTTCCAGTTGCCCAGTTCCGGCCTGTCGCCGGTCACGTGGATGTTCTGGCCCAGGACGGTGGGGGCGTCGACGGCGAAGGACACTCCGGAGGTCACCGGGTCGGGACCGGGAGCGGTGCCGCCGTCGCAGTTACGGGCGTTGACGTGCAGGGCCACGGCCGTGTGGGCGCCGAGGGTGGCGGTGAACCGGCCGGAGCCGTCGACGGTGACGCCCTTGCCGGACTGGACGTCGCAGTAGTCACCGGCGGGCAGCGACGTCTGGAACGTTCGGGTCAGCGAGGAGCCCTCGTGGTTGATGGCGACGTACGCCTTGGAGCCGCGCCCGAAGGCGATCCGGTCGCCGCCGTTGTCCCACCAGTCGGTCACCGCCTGGCCGCGGGCGGTGTTGCGGAAGTCGACCATGGAGGAGATCTCGCGCCAGGCGTGCTGGCACTGCCAGCCGTCGCTGTAGCAGGCGTTCACCTGGCCGCCGTTCGGCGGGCCCGCGTCGCGGTCGGTGAACTCGTAGCCGGAGTGGACGTCGGGGTTGCCGTACGGCCAGGCCAGCATGAAGACGTGGGCCAGGGTGTAGTGGGCACCGTCCTGGTAGCTGAGGGTCTCGCCGTTGCGTTCGGTGTCGTGGTTGGCGACGAAGACGTTGGACTTGTCCGAGGGCATGTGGCCCCAGGCTTCGCCGAAATTCTTCAGGTACGCGAGGTTCTCGCTGTTGAAGACGCGCTTGAGGTCGCGTCCGTAGCGGAACTCCTGGACGTCGCCGCTGCCGAGGTACTCGGTCGGGGACACCGCCTCGCCGGCGCCGTGGATGGCCTCGTGCTTCCAGTACACGTTCGGGTCGCTGAGGCGGGACTTGATGTCGGCCAGGTCGGCGGCGGCCATGTGCTTGGCCGCGTCGATCCGGAAGCCGTCGACGCCGAGTGACAGCAGGTCGTTGAGGTAGCCGGCGATCCTGCCCCGGACGTGGTCCTCGCCGGTGTCCAGGTCCGCGAGCCCGACCAGTTCGCACTCCTGGACGTTGAAGCGGTTGCGGTAGTCGTTGATCTGCGAGGTGCAGTTGTCGAAGTCGGGCGCCGAGTAGCTGCCCGGATAGTTGTACTTGGTGTACGACGAGCCGCCGGTTCCGGTGCCGTTCCCGGCCGACATGTGGTTGATGACCGAGTCGGCGACGACCTTCACACCCGCCGCGTGACACGTGTCGACCATGCTCTTGAACTGTCCGCGGTCGCCGAGGCGGCCCGCGATCCTGTAGCTGACCGGCTGGTAGGAGGTCCACCACTGTCCGCCCTGGATGTGCTCCTGCGGCGGGGAGACCTGGACGAAGCCGTAGCCGGCCGGGCCGAGGGTGTCGGTGCACGCCTTGGCGACCGAGCTGAACTTCCATTCGAACATCACCGCGGTGACGTCCTTGTCGCCGGGCGGCGAAGCCTGCGCCGGTACCGCGGTGGTGAGGAGGCCACCGGCCACGCCGGCGGTGAGTGCGAGCGCTGCGGCGGTGCCTCTTCGCGCTCTGCTGGTGCTCCCGTGCATGGAGTCTCCCGTGTGAGGATGCGGGTGTCCTGGATGCCGATCGATGGCTGACTGGGGAGTCGGCGCGCTCTTGCAATACGTTGCTGCAAGATGACTGCAAGGTGTTGCAGACGTGACCGTAAAGGCACTGTTCGGTGCCGGTCAAGCCTTCGGACGAGGCCGACTCCGGGGCATGACGTGGCGTCATTTCTGCAAATTTCCGCATCCTCTTGCAGCGGGGGAACGGTCGCGCCCGACCCCACTGGAACCCGATCCACCTGGTGCGGCGTCCTGACGAGCGAGGACGAGTGGACGGGAACCATGGTCGAACGAACGGAAGCGCGGGCCAGGTCGGCCTGGGCGCGGGGGCGAGTGCTCGCGGGGGCGGCGGTGCTGACGGCCGCCCTGCTGATGCTCCACGGGGTGGTCCCCAACGCGGTGGGCGGGCTGGGCAGTCTGCTGGAATCGTTCCTGCCGTGGCTCGGCCTGGTGGTCGTGGTGCTGCTCCCCCTCGCGCTGCTGCGCCGTTCGGCCGTCGCGCTGGTGGCGCTGCTCCTGCCGCTGGCGGCCTGGACGTATCTCTTCGGCGGCCTGCTCCTGCCCGCGCCGGAGCCCGGCGCCGCCGACCTGGTCGTGGTGCAGCACAACGTCAGCGACGAGAACACCGACCCCGCGGGCACGGCCCGTGCGCTGACCGACGCCGGGCCCGACCTCATCGCGCTCCAGGAGCTGGTGCCGCCGGCCCTCGATGTGTACGAGAGGACCCTCGCCCCGGACTACCCGTACCGGACGGTTCAGGGCACGGTCGGACTCTGGTCGAAGCACCCGCTCACCGGCGCCCGGCCGCTCGACATCAAGCCCCGGGGCATCACGGAGGAGTGGAACCGCGGCCTGCGGTCCTCGGTGCGCACGCCGCACGGCGAGATCGCCGTGTACGTCGCGCACCTGCCCTCGGTCCGCGTCGGGGCGAGCGGCCTCGCGTCGTCCTGGCGGGACGAGAGCGCCGGTCTGCTGGGGGACGCCGTCGCGGCCGAGCGACTGAGCCGGGTCCTCCTGCTGGGCGACCTCAACGGCACGGTCGACGACCGCGCGCTGGATCCGCTGACGACGCACCTGAACGTGGCCGAGCGGGGCGTCGCCCTCAGCTTCCCCGCCGCCTTCCCGGTGGCCCGGATCGACCAGGTCATGGCCCGCTCCGCGACCGTCGGCCACATCCGCACCCTCCCCGCCACCGGAAGCGATCATCTTCCGGTCGTCGCCCGGATCAGGATGGACTAAAAGAGGCATACACTTCGCATTCCGCGTACACCTCCCAATACGTCTGGAGAGCAAGCCGCTTACGGAGCTTGCGTTAGCCTTTCGCTGTGACGCGACGACTTGCTCAGGTGGCCAAGAAGGTTGGGGTCAGCGAGGCCACGGTCAGCCGGGTGCTCAATGGCAAGCCGGGGGTTTCCGAGGCGACCCGGCAGTCCGTGCTGAGCGCCTTGGACGTCCTGGGGTACGAGCGGCCGACGCAGTTGCGGGGTGAGCGCGCGCGGCTGGTGGGGCTGGTGCTGCCGGAGTTGCAGAACCCGATCTTTCCCGCGTTCGCCGAGGTCATCGGTGGCGCCCTCGCCCAGCAGGGGCTGACGCCGGTGCTGTGCACCCAGACCAAGGGCGGCGTCTCCGAGGCCGACTACGTCGAGCTGCTGCTGCAGCAGCAGGTGTCGGGGGTCGTCTTCGCGGGCGGCTTGTTCGCCCAGGCCGACGCCCCGCACGAGCACTACCGGCTGCTCGCGGAGCGCAACATCCCGGTGGTGCTGATCAACGCCTCCATCGAGAATCTCCACTTCCCGTGCATCGCCTGCGACGACGCCGTGGCCGTGGAGCAGTCCTGGCGTCACCTGGTCTCGCTCGGTCACGAGCGCATCGGCCTGGTGCTCGGCCCCTCCGACCACATCCCCTCCCGCAGGAAACTGGCCGCCGCCCAGGACGCCGCCCACGCCATGAACGCCGAGCTGCCCGAGGAGTTCGTCGAACGGGCCATGTTCTCCCTGGAGGGCGGCCAGGCAGCCGCCTCACGCCTGCTGGAGCGCGGCGTCACCGGCATCATCTGCGCCAGCGACCCCCTCGCCCTCGGCGCCGTCCGCGCCGCCCGCCGACGCGGACTCCACGTACCCCACGACATCTCCGTCGTCGGCTACGACGACTCCGCCTTCATGACCTGCACCGAACCCCCACTCACCACCGTCCGCCAACCCATCGAGGCCATGGGACGCGCCGCCGTCGACCTCCTCTGCGCACAGATCCAAGGCACCGAAGTCCCCCACGGCGAGCTGCTCTTCGAACCCGAACTCGTCGTCCGCGGCTCCACCGCACAGGCATCCGCCAAGTAACAGAACGTCGCTCACCCCGGATCCCTCGCCGCAAGTCTCTTGCGGGAAATGACAGTGGCTTGCGGCTACCCGACGCAGCCCGTGAAAGTCCCTGATCCGGGGCGCCAACCGGGGCTCTCCCGGTGACCACAGAGGACACTCCCCTGCGCACGGTGCTGAGATCGCCCTGCCTTCCCTGTGGACGACTCGACAGTTCTCTGCAACTCTCTGAGCGCTCAACGTAAATGACGGAGAACATTGAGTGTCTACCTGATGAGCGCATCCGACTGAGCCGTGCCTCGTGGCCATGCGGCGCGAGGCGGAGATCGGGGACAGAACAGATGAGAAACCGGAACTGGAGATCACGTGCGCTGTGCACCGTGGTCGCGACCAGTCTCCTGGCGTTGGGAGGACCGCTGCTGTCGGCCACGGCAGCGGGCGGCCCCAACATCGCCGTGGGAGACCCCACGGCGGCGAGCAGCTCGCACGGCGAGTACGGCGCCGCCAACATCACCGACGGCAACCAGGGTTCGTACTGGCAGAGCGGCGGCGCCAGCCTGCCCCAGTGGGTACAGACCGACCTCGGTGCCACCGAACGGATCGACGAGGTCGTCCTGCGACTGCCCGCCGGCTGGGAGAGCCGCGACCAGACACTCTCGGTCCAGGGCAGCGCCGACGGCACGAGCTTCAGCACGCTGAAGAGTTCCGCCACCTACGCCTTCAGCCCGGGGTCGGGCAACACGGTCACCGTGAGCTTCCCCGCCACCCGGACGCGGTTCGTGCGGATCGATGTCACGGCGAACACCGGGTGGCGGGCGGCCCAGCTGTCCGAGCTGGAAGTGCACGCGGCCGGGGAGGCGTCCACGAACCTCGCCGCCGGCCGCCGGCTGACGGCGAGCAGTTCCACGGGGGCGTACACGCCCGGGAACGGAAACGACGGGAACAAGGCCACCTACTGGGAGAGCACCAACAACGACCTGCCGCAGTGGCTCCAGGCCGACCTCGGCTCGTCCCGTCGGATCGACCGCGTCGTGCTGCGTCTGCCGGACGGCTGGCCGGCCCGCAGCCAGACCCTGAAGATCCAGAGCAGCGACAACGGCTCGGACTTCACCGACCTGACCGCCGCCGAGGCGCACACCTTCGACGCGGCGGGCGGCCAGTCGGCCACGATCACCTTCGACGCGACCACCGCGCGGTACGTGCGCGTCCTGGTGACGGCCAACACCGGTCAGCCCGCCGCCCAGGTCTCCGAGCTGGAGGTCTACGGCCCGGCGACCGGCGACACGCAGGCCCCGACCGCGCCCGCGAACCTCGCCTTCACCGAGCCGGCGACCGGTCAGGTCAGGCTGACCTGGAACGAGGCGACGGACGACACGGCCGTCACGGGCTACGACATCTACGCCAACGGCGACCTGCTGACCACGGTCGCGGGCGACGTCACCACCTACACCGACACCCGGCCGGCCGACGCGACGGTCACCTACCACGTGCGGGCCAAGGACGCGGCCGGCAACCAGTCGGGCAACAGCAACGCGGTCACCCGCCGCGCCGACACCGGTGACACGCAGGCGCCGACCGCGCCCGCGAACCTCGCCCTGACCGAGCCGGCCGCCGGTCAGATCAAGCTGACCTGGGACGCCTCGACGGACGACAAGGGCGTCACCGGCTACGACATATACGCCGACAACAAGCTGCGCAAGAGCGTCGCCGGTGACGTCACCACCTACACCGACACCCAGCCGGCGTCCGCGAACGTGACCTACTACGTGCGGGCGAAGGACGCGGCCGGCAACCAGTCGGGCAACAGCAACGCGGTGACCCGCACCGGCAGCGGAGGAGGGTCGAACCTGGCCGTCGGCAAGCCGATCAGCGCCTCGTCCTTCATCCACACCTACGCCGCCCAGAACGCCAACGACAACAGCACGTCGACCTACTGGGAGGGGGCGGCGGGCAGCTACCCGAACACGCTCACCCTCGAGCTGGGCGCCAACGCGGACGTCGACAGCGTCGTCCTCAAGCTCAACCCCGACACCAGCTGGTCCAAGCGCACCCAGAACATCCAGGTGCTCGGACGGGAGCAGGACGCGTCCGGCTTCACCACTCTGGTGGCCGCGAAGGACTACGTCTTCGACCCGGCGAGCGGCGGCAACAGCGTGACCGTACCCGTCGACGACCGGGTCGCCGACGTCCGGCTCAGCTTCACGTCCAACACCGGGGCGACGGCCGGGCAGATCGCCGAGTTCCAGGTCATCGGCGCCCCGGCGCCCAACCCCGACCTGGAGGTGACGAAGCTGACCACCTCGCCCGCCTCGCCCGTCGAGTCGGACGAGATCACCGTGTCCGCCACGGTCCGCAACAGCGGCCCGGCGAACGCCCCGGCCGGCACGGTCGCCCTGCGGCTGGGCGACACCGAGGTCGCCACCGCCGAGGTCGGCGCCCTGGAGGCCGGCGCGCAGAGCACGGTCAGCGCGTCCATCGGGGCACGCGAGGCCGGTTCCTACGAACTGAGCGCGGTCGCCGACGAGGCGAACGAGATCACCGAGCAGAACGAGACCAACAACACCTACACGCGGCCCGAACCGCTGGTGGTCAAGCCCGTCCAGAGCTCCGACCTGGTCGCCGCGACGGTCACCACCTCGCCCTCCAGCCCGGCCGCCGGTGACGACGTGACCTTCAAGGTCGCCCTGAAGAACCAGGGCACCCAGGACTCGGCGGGCGGCGGCCACGCGGTGACGCTCGCCCTGGTCGACTCCAAGGGCACCACGGTCAAGACCCTGACCGGCGCGCACTCCGGTGTCATCGCCGCCGGCACCACGGCCCCGGCCGTGAGCCTCGGCACCTGGAAGGCGGCCAACGGCTCGTACACCCTGAAGGTCACGGTCGCCGACGACGCGAACGAGCTGCCGGTCAAGCGGGAGAACAACACCTCCACACAGCCGCTGTTCGTCGGACGCGGCGCCAACATGCCGTACGACATGTACGAGGCGGAGGACGGCACCGTCGGCGGCGGCGCCAAGGTGGTCGGGCCGAACCGGACCATCGGCGACATCGCCGGCGAGGCGTCCGGCCGCGAGGCCGTGCACCTCGACGCCACCGGTGAGTACGTCGAGTTCACCACGAAGGCCGAGACCAACACCCTGGTGACCCGCTTCTCCATCCCGGACGCGCCGGGCGGCGGCGGCATCGACTCGACGATCAACGTGTACGTCGACGGCGTCATGAAGAAGGCGCTGCCGCTCACCTCGAAGTACGCCTGGCTGTACGGCAACGAGGCGGCGCCCGGCAACTCGCCCGGCGCGGGCGCGCCGCGTCACATCTACGACGAGGCCCACATCATGCTGGGCGAGACCGTCCCGGCGGGCAGCAGGATCCGGCTCCAGAAGGACGCCGCGAACACCACCGACTACGCGATCGACTTCGTCAACCTGGAGCAGGTCGCCCCGGTGGCCAACCCGGACCCGGCGGCGTACGCGGTGCCCACCGGATTCACGCACCAGGACGTGCAGAACGCGCTCGACCGGGTGCGCATGGACGCCTCCGGCAAGCTGCTCGGTGTGTACCTGCCGCCCGGCGACTACCAGACGTCCAGCAAGTTCCAGGTGTACGGCAAGGCGGTCAAGGTGGTGGGCGCCGGTCCGTGGTTCACCCAGTTCCACGCGCCCACGACGCAGGACAACACCGATGTCGGCTTCCGCGCCGACGCCACCGCGAAGGGCTCGTCCTTCTCGGACTTCGCCTACTTCGGCAACTACACGTCCCGCATCGACGGGCCGGGCAAGGTGTTCGACTTCTCCAACGTGTCGGACATCGTCATCGACAACATCTGGAACGAGCACATGGTGTGCCTCTACTGGGGCGCCAACACGGACCGGGTCACGATCAAGAACTCCCGGATCCGCAACATGTTCGCCGACGGCGTCAACATGACCAACGGTTCGACCGACAACCTCGTGTCCAACAACGACGCCAGGGCGACCGGTGACGACAGCTTCGCGCTGTTCTCCGCGATCGACGCGGGCGGCGCGGACATGAAGAACAACCTGTACGAGAACCTCACGACGACGCTGACCTGGCGCGCCGCGGGTCTCGCCGTCTACGGCGGCTACAACAACACCTTCCGCAACATCCACATCGCGGACACTTTGGTCTACTCGGGCATCACCATCAGCTCGCTGGACTTCGGGTATCCGATGAACGGCTTCGGGACGGATCCGACGACCTTCGAGAACATCTCGATCGTCCGGGCCGGCGGTCACTTCTGGGGGAACCAGACCTTCCCGGGCATCTGGGTGTTCTCGGCGTCCAAGGTGTTCCAGGGCATCCGGGTCAACAACGTCGACATCGTCGACCCGACCTACAGCGGGATCATGTTCCAGACGAACTACGTGGGAGGGCAGCCGCAGTTCCCGATCAAGGACACGGTCTTCACCGATGTCACCATCTCGGGCGCGCGCAAGAGCGGTGACGCGTTCGACGCCAAGTCCGGTTTCGGCCTCTGGGCCAATGAGATGCCCGAGGCGGGCCAGGGCCCGGCGGTCGGTGAGGTCGTCTTCAACGGGCTGAAGCTCAGCGACAACGCCGTGGACATACGCAACACGACGTCCACCTTCAAGATCATCAGAAACCCGTAGGCCGACGCCGGCACGGCGACGGTCGTGTCGGACGGGTCGAAGACTGGCGCAAGCCTCTTGCGGAGGTTTGCGCTAGTCTTGCGTATGTGACGCGACGACTTGCTCAAGTAGCGAAAAAGGTTGGGGTCAGCGAGGCCACGGTCAGCCGGGTACTCAACGACAAACCGGGGGTCTCGGAGGCGACCCGGCAGTCCGTGCTGAGCGCCTTGGACGTTCTCGGCTACGAGCGGCCGACGCAGTTGCGGGGTGAGCGCGCGCGGCTGGTGGGGCTGGTGCTGCCGGAGTTGCAGAACCCGATCTTCCCCGCGTTCGCCGAGGTCATCGGCGGTGCCCTCGCCCAGCAGGGGCTGACGCCGGTGCTGTGCACCCAGACCAAGGGCGGCGTCTCCGAGGCCGACTACGTCGAGCTGCTGCTGCAGCAGCAGGTGTCGGGCGTGGTGTTCGCCGGCGGTGGGCTGTTCGCCCAGGCCGACGCCCCGCACGACCACTACCGGCTGCTCGCCGAGCGCAATATCCCCGTCGTGCTGATCAACGCCTCCATCGCGGACCTCGACTTTCCCTGCATCGCCTGCGACGACGCCGTGGCCGTGGAGCAGTCCTGGCGTCACCTGGTCTCGCTCGGTCACGAGCGCATCGGTCTGGTGCTCGGCCCCTCCGACCACATCCCCTCCCGCAGGAAACTGGCCGCCGCCCAGGACGCCGCCCACGCCATGAACGCCGAGCTGCCCGAGGAGTTCGTCGAACGGGCCATGTTCTCCCTGGAGGGCGGCCAGGCAGCCGCCTCACGCCTGCTGGAGCGCGGCGTCACCGGCATCATCTGCGCCAGCGACCCCCTCGCCCTCGGCGCCGTCCGCGCCGCCCGCCGACGCGGACTCCACGTACCCCACGACATCTCCGTCGTCGGCTACGACGACTCCGCCTTCATGACCTGCACCGAACCCCCACTCACCACCGTCCGCCAACCCATCGAGGCCATGGGACGCGCCGCCGTCGACCTCCTCTGCGCACAAATCCAAGGCACCGAAGTCCCCCACAGGGAGCTGCTCTTCGAACCCGAACTCGTCGTCCGCGGCTCCACCGCACAGGCATCCGCCGAGTAACCGCCCCTCAGCGTCTTCGGCAGGCTGTCGAGCAATTGCGCCATCAGCGCGATATATTACGTTCGCTTGTTCTGGGTGGTTGAGTGAGCGGCGCCCCACCGACGGTTGCGGGTGACGGCCCCCTCGACGGGTGGGCCAACCGATGGAGGCGCCGCCGTCGCCGGTCTCCCCGAGGCAGGGCAGAATCGGGGCAGGAGGCCGTGGGAGGAGGCGACGCGTGCGGGAACGACCGTGGCAGCGCGGGCTGCGCCGCCCTCGGAGCCCATTCGTCGGCGGGCGCCGGATCCTGCGGGGCACGCTGCGGCCGATGACGGAGGCTCTGGGCGCGCGGCGCCGGCTGGCCTGGCTGAACGAGGCCGGTCTGCGGATCGGAACCACGCTTGACCTGCGGTGCACGGCGGAGGAGCTGGCCGCGTTCACCGTGCCGGAGCTGGCCGACGGCTCCGCGGTGGATCTGCTGGACACCGTGCTGCGGTTCCAGGAGGGTGATCGCGTCCGCGGGACGGAACCCCCGCAGCTCAGGGCCATGGCGGTGTCGGAGATCGACGGTCTGGACCTCGCGCCGGACCCGGTGGGCGAGCTGTCCGTGCACACCGCCGACCGGCTCGGGCTCAGGTGCCTGATCTCCCGCGAACCGGTGCTGATCGCCCGGATGACGCGGTCCGACTTCGCCGTCGTCGCTCCCACGCCCGAGTCGGCCGACATCATGCGTCGCGCCGGAGTCCACTCCTATCTGGTGGTTCCGCTGGTGGCCCGCGGCGTGCTGCTGGGTCTCGCCGACTTCGTCCGGGCGGGGAGCCGGGCGCCGTTCACCCAGGCCGACGTCGCGCTGGCCATGGAGCTGGCGTCCAAGGCGGCCGTGTACATCGACAACGCCCGGCTCTACGGGCGCGAGCGCGAACACGTGGTCACGCTGCAGCGGGCCCTGCTCCCCCGCTCCAGCCCGAGTACGCCCGGCCTCGACGTGTCCTCGTGCTACGACCCGGCCGGTGATCCGGCCGCCGTGGGCGGCGACTGGTTCGACGTCGTCGCGCTGCCCAGCGGCCGTACGGCGCTGATGGTGGGCGACGTGATGGGGCGCGGGCTGGCCGCCGCCGCGACCATGGGCCGGCTGCGCACCGTGGCCCGGACCCTGATGGCGCTCGACATCGCGCCCGAGCGGCTGCTGGCCCGGCTGGACCTGGCCGCCCGCGACCTGGAGGAGGACCAGGTCGCCACCTGTCTGTGCGCGGTCTACGACCCGTGCGGCAGCACCTTCCGCATCGCCAGCGCCGGTCACCCGCCGCCGCTGCTGACCGGTCCCGACGGCACCGCCTCGTTCCTGGACGTGCCCACCGGGGCGCCGCTGGGGGCCGGAGTGATCCCGTACGATCCGGTCGACTGCCCGGTACCCGGGCAGAGCCGGCTGACGCTGTACACGGACGGCCTGATCAGGTCGCGCACCGCAGGCCTCACCGGCCGGATGGAGCGGCTGCGCGAGGCGGTCGGCGACGGGGTGCCCGTGGACGGCTCGGTGTGCCGGGCGATCATCGAGCGGGTCGGCGGAGACCGGTCCGACGACGCGATCGTCCTGTTCGCCGGCGTACGGCCGCTCGGTCCGGAAGGAGATGTGTACGTGCGGACGCTGCCGCCGGACGGCAAGGCCGCCGGGCAGGCCCGGACCGCGGTGCGCGAACAACTGGTGAAGTGGGGTCTGGACGACCTGGTCGACACGACGGAGCTGGTGGTCAGCGAGCTGGTCGGCAATGCCCTGCGGTACGGCAACGCCCCCGGTGAGCTGCGGCTGTTGCGGCACGAACGGCTGTCCGTGGAGGTCTCCGACTCCGGGCCCGACCTGCCGCAGATCCAGCACGCGGACGTGAGCGACGAGAGCGGGCGCGGTCTCCAGCTGATCAACATGCTGTGCCGGCGCTGGGGTTCGTGCCGCACACCCGGGGGGAAGGTCGTCTGGGCCGAGCAGGACCTGCCCGTGCGTACCGGGGCGGCCGGCCCGCCGTAGCGCCGCCCGTACCGTCCCGGACGCACCTCCCGCCCCCGCGCGCTCACGCCGCCTGCTTCGCCTTCTCCGTCGCCCGGCGTCCGAACTGGGTGCGGTGCAGCTGGGCGTAGCGGCCGCCGACGGCCAGGAGTTCGTCGTGGGTGCCGCGTTCCACGATGCGGCCGGCCTCGACCACCAGGATCTGGTCGGCCGCCCGGATCGTCGACAGCCGGTGCGCGATCACCACGGCGGTCCTGCCCTCCAACGCCTCCGCGAGGGCTTCCTGGACGGCCGCCTCGGAGGTGTTGTCGAGGTGGGCGGTGGCCTCGTCGAGGATGACGACGCGCTGGCGGGCCAGCAGCAGCCGGGCGATGGTCATGCGCTGGCGCTCACCGCCGGAGAGCCGGTAGCCCCGCTCGCCGACCACCGTGTCGAGGCCGTCGGGCAGGGACCGCACGAGGTCGACCAGGCGGGCGCGGTCCAGCGCGTCCCACAGCTCGGTGTCGGTGGCGCCGGGGCGGGCCAGCAGCAGGTTGGCGCGGACCGTGTCGTGGAAGAGGTGGCCGTCCTGGGTGACCATGCCGACGGTGTCGCGCAGTGACCGGGCGCCCAGGTCGCGGACGTCGACGCCGCCGACGCGGACGGTGCCCCCGTCGGCGTCGTACAGGCGCGGCAGCAGCTGGGCGATGGTCGACTTGCCGGCGCCGGAGGAGCCGACGAGCGCGATGGTCTGCCCCGGTTCGGCGCGGAAGGAGAGGCCGTGCAGCACCTCGTCGCCGCCCCGGGTGTCCAGGGAGGCGACCTCTTCGAGGGAGGCCAGGGAGACCTTGTCGGCGGACGGGTAGCCGAAGCGGACGTCGTCGAACTCGACGGCGACCGGGCCGTCGGGGACCGGGCGGGCGTCGGGCTTCTCGTCGATGAGCGGGGTCAGGTCCAGCACCTCGAAGACCCGCTCGAAGCTGACCAGGGCGCTCATGACCTCCACGCGGGCCCCGGCGAGCGCGGTGAGCGGCGCGTACAGGCGGGTCAGCAGCAGCGCGAGCGCCACGACGGCGCCCGGGTCCAGGGTGCCGCGCAGGGCGAACCAGCCGCCGAGGCCGTAGACCAGGGCCAGGGCGAGGGCGGAGACCAGGGTGAGGGCGGTGATGAACGCCGCCTGGGCGGTGGCGGTGCGCACCCCGATGTCGGCGACGCGGCGGGCGCGGTCGGCGAACTCGGCCGACTCGTCCTCGGGGCGGCCGAACAGCTTGATCAGGGTGGCGCCGGGGGCCGAGAAGCGCTCGGTCATGCGGGTGCCCATGGCGGCGTTCAGGGTGGCTGCCTCGCGCTGCATGCGGGCCATGCGGCGGCCCATGCGCCGGGCCGGGAACACGAAGACCGGCAGCAGCACCAGCGCGAGCAGGGTGATCTGCCAGGACAGGGTGAGCATGACGACCAGGGTGAGCAGCAGCGTGACCAGGTTGCTCACCACCCCGGACAGCGTGTTGCTGAAGGCCCGTTGGGCGCCGATGACGTCGTTGTTGAGACGGGAGACCAGTGCTCCCGTACGAGTACGTGTGAAGAACGCGACCGGCATGCGCTGCACATGATCGAACACGGCCGTGCGCAGATCGAGGATGAGTCCCTCCCCGAGTCTCGCCGAGAGCCTCCGGGAGAGGATGCCGAGCACCGCCTCGGCGACCGCGATGAGCGCGATCAGCAGGGCGAGGCGGACGACCGCGCTCTCGTCGTCGCCCGACACGATCGCGTTGACGACGCGGCCGGCCAGGACGGGCGTGGCGACGGCGAGCAGCGCCGTCACCACCCCGAGCAGGACGAACCGGGCGATGCGGCGGCGGTGCGGGCGGGCGAACGCACCGATGCGGCGCAGCGTCGCGCGGGCGAGGGGTCGGCGCTCCTGCTCGGCGTTCATGACGCTGTGCAGTTGGGTCCAGGCTGTGGTCTCCATGCTCATGCGAGTGACGGTAGAACCTCAATCTTCCTTGAGGTCAAGAGCCCCGGGGTGGACCGGTCGCCCGCGATCCGTAAGACGTCGTCCGCGCGTCGGCCATCCGTAGTTGGCGCCCTACCGGGAATCTCTTGTGGTGTGACAGCGGTACAACTCCCCGAGAAGCCCGTCCCCGGCTTCGCCCCCGTCCGCCGCAACAGCCGCGCCCGTCTGGTCCGTCGGGTCTTCTGCGTGCTTCCGTTGCTGCTGGTCACCGTGGTCGCCGTGCGGCACCGGTCCGTGCTCGCCGAAGGCCTCGGCCATCTCGCCACCGCCCGTTGGCCCTGGTTGCTGGCCGCGGCCTGCGCGACCTGTCTGACCTGGGTCGCCGCCGCCTGCACCCGGCAGGGCGCCGTGGTGGAGCGGCTGCCGCGGCGGCGGCTGCTCGCCGCGCAGTTCGCGGCGGGCGCGGCCAACCACCTGCTGCCGACGGGGCTGGGCGCGAGCGCGGTCAACCTGCGGTTCATGGCGGTGTGCGGGCTGCCGCTCGCCCGTTCCTCGGCCGCTCTCGCCCTGTATCTGCTGGCGGAGAGCGTGGGCCGCCTCGCCCTGCTGGGCGCCCTGCTGATCGCGTTCCCCGGCGCGCTGCGGCTCGGCACGCTGCTGCCCGAGGGGGCCGTGGGTCCGCTGCTGATCGTCGCGGGCGCGGTGCCGGTCGTGGCGGCGGGCGTACTCGCGCTGGCGCCACGGCTGCGTGGGGCGCTGGCCTCCTTCCTGCGGACGGCGCTCGGCGAGGCCCGCTCGGTGCACGCCCTCCCGGCGCGGGCGCTGGCGCTGTGGGGCGGCGCGCTCGTCTTCCCCGCGCTCCAGGCGGCGGTGCTGGTGCTGGTGGGTGAGTCGCTGGGGCTGCCGGTGCCGGCCGCGCACATGGCGGTGGCGTATCTGGCGGCGACGGTCGCGGTCGCCCTGGTGCCCACCCCGGGCGGGATCGGTTCGGTGGAGGCGGCGCTGGTCGTGGCGCTGGTGGCGGCGGGCGGCCCGGCGGCCGTGGCCACGGCGGTGGTGCTCGCGTTCCGGCTCATGACCGTCTGGCTGCCGCTGCTGCCCGGGGCGCTGACGTTGGCGGCGCTGGTGCGGATGAAGGTGATCTGAGGCCGAAACACCGCGCCTCGCACCTCGGCGCGGTACCGACCACCACGCGCGATGCGGCAGGATGAACGCTCGCGCCGGTCGAACCCTCTTGCGGACCGGCGCGATTCGCGTATCCCGTAATCCAGCAGGTATCGAGCAGGTGACGACGTGACGAGACTTCACATCCGGCCGTCGGCGAGGGACTTCGCCGCAGCCGTGTCCCATGGAGGTGGCCGGTGACCGACGACCCGACCATGGATCACCTGGTGCCCGCCGGCATCGCGCTGGCGGCGGGCCTCGTGGGGGCCTTCCTGCTGCGCATGGTGCTGCGCTGGCTGGCCGGACACGCCGGGCGCACCCGCTGGAGCGGCGACGACGTCATGGTGGCCGCGCTGCGCACGGTGGCGCCGTGGGCGGCGGTCGCGGGCGGCGTGGCGGGCGCCGCGGCGGCGCTGCCGCTGACCCGGGCGGTGCAGCACAACGTCAACCAGGCGCTGACGGTCCTGCTGATCTTCGTGGCGACGGTGTCGTCGGCCCGAGTGGTCGCCGGTCTGGTGCGATCGGTGACCCTGTCCCGTTCCGGGGTCGCCGGATCGGCCACGATCTTCGTCAACATCACCCGCATCCTGGTGCTGGCCATCGGCTTCCTGGTGATGCTGCAGTCCTTGGGCATCTCCATAGCGCCGCTGCTCACCGCCCTGGGCGTCGGTGGTCTGGCGGTCGCGCTGGCCCTCCAGGACACGCTGGCCAACCTCTTCGCGGGCGTGCACATCCTGGCGTCGAAGACCGTGCAGCCGGGTGACTACATCCAGCTCAGCAGCGGCGAGGACGGTTACGTCGAGGACATCAACTGGCGGCAGACCACCGTCCGCGACCTGTCCAACAACCTGGTCGTCATCCCGAACGGCAAGCTCGCGCAGTCGAACATGACCAACTTCATGCGGCCCGAGCAGCAGCTGACCATCATGGTCCAGGCCGGCGTCTCCTACGACAGTGACCTGGAGCACGTGGAGCGGGTGACGACGGAGGTGGTCGCCGAGGTGATGACCGAGATCGCCGGCGCGGTGCCGGAGCACGAGCCGGCGGTGCGGTTCCACACGTTCGGCGACTCGCGGATCGGTTTCACGGTGATCCTGGGCGTCGGCGAGTTCAGCGACCAGTACCGGATCAAGCACGAGTTCATCAAGCGCCTGCACAAGCGCTACCGCGAGGAGGGCATCCGCATTCCGGCGCCCGCCCGGACGGTCGCTCTCCAGCAGGGGACCGTGGTGTTCCCGCAGCAGCGGGCGGGCGAGGACGTCGTGCCGTTCGCCTGATCATCCACCGGCCCGTTCGCGTGTTCGCTCGCGTGTTCGACATGGGTCGTGCGGCCGGTTGTCCGGAATCTCCGCACGGCCCCTGTCGAGCCCGGGTCGATCAGGAGATATCTTGATGTCGAGCAATGTTGCAGACGTGGAGCGGAGCACCCGGTGACTGACTCGACCATCATCTATACACACACTGACGAGGCCCCGGCCCTGGCGACGTATTCGTTCCTGCCGGTGATCCGGGCGTACGCCTCGCAGGCGGGTGTCGCGGTCGAGACCCGCGACATCTCGCTGGCCGGCCGCATCATCGCCCTGTTCCCGGAGTACCTCGCCGAGGACCAGCGCATCCCGGACGCCCTGGCGGAGCTCGGTGAGCTGGCCAAGACGCCCGCCGCCAACATCATCAAGCTGCCGAACATCTCGGCGTCCATCCCGCAGCTCAAGGCCGCCATCGCCGAGCTGCAGGGCCAGGGCTACGCGCTGCCGGCCTACCCGGACGACCCGAAGACCGACGAGGAGCGCGACATCCGCGCCCGCTACGACAAGGTCAAGGGCTCCGCGGTCAACCCGGTGCTGCGCGAGGGCAACTCCGACCGCCGCGCCCCGGCCTCGGTGAAGAACTACGCCAAGAACCACCCGCACCGCATGGGCGCCTGGACCGCCGAGTCCAAGACCAACGTGGCGACCATGGGCGAGAACGACTTCCGCTCCACGGAGAAGTCCGTGGTGATCGCCGAGGACGGCGCGCTGCGGATCGAGCTGGTCGGCGACGACGGCACCACCACGGTGCTGCGCGAGTCCGTGCCCGTGAAGAAGGACGAGGTCGTCGACGCCTCCGTGCTGCGCGTCGCCGCGCTGCGCGAGTTCCTCACGGCCCAGATCGCCCGCGCCAAGTCCGAGGGCATCCTGTACTCCGTGCACCTGAAGGCCACGATGATGAAGGTCTCCGACCCGATCATCTTCGGCCACGTGGTCCGCGCCTTCTTCCCGAAGACCTTCGCCCAGTACGGCGAGGCGCTCGCCAAGGCCGGCCTCACCCCGAACGACGGCCTGGGCGGCATCTACAAGGGCCTGGAGTCCCTGCCCGAGGGTGCCGAGATCAAGGCCTCCTTCGACGCCGAGCTCGCCGAGGGCCCGGAGCTGGCCATGGTCGACTCCGACAAGGGCATCAGCAACCTGCACGTGCCCTCCGACGTCATCATCGACGCCTCCATGCCGGCCATGATCCGCACCTCCGGCCACATGTGGGGCCCGGACGGCCAGGAGCACGACGCCCTCGCCGTCATCCCGGACTCCTCCTACGCCGGCGTGTACCAGGCCGTCATCGAGGACTGCCGCGCCAACGGCGCCTACGACCCCTCCACCATGGGCTCGGTCCCGAACGTCGGCCTCATGGCGCAGAAGGCCGAGGAGTACGGCAGCCACGACAAGACCTTCGAGATCCCCACCACGGGCACGGTCCGCCTGGTCGACGCCGACGGCAACGCCGTCCTGGAGCAGACGGTCTCCGCCGGCGACATCTTCCGCGCCTGCCAGACCAAGGACGCCCCGATCCGCGACTGGGTCAAGCTGGCCGTCACCCGCGCCCGCGCCACCGGCGACCCGGCCGTCTTCTGGCTCGACGAGGGCCGCGCCCACGACGCCAACCTGATCGCCAAGGTCAAGGCGTACCTGCCGGAGCACGACACCGAGGGCCTGGACATCAAGATCCTGTCCCCGGTCGAGGCGACCAAGCTGTCGGTGGAGCGCATCCGCCGCGGTGAGAACACCATCTCCGTCACCGGCAACGTGCTGCGGGACTACCTGACCGACCTCTTCCCGATCCTGGAGCTGGGCACCAGCGCCAAGATGCTGTCGGTCGTCCCGCTGATGGCGGGCGGCGGCCTCTTCGAGACCGGCGCCGGCGGCTCCGCGCCCAAGCACGTGCAGCAGCTGGTCAAGGAGGACTACCTGCGCTGGGACTCCCTCGGCGAGTTCTTCGCCCTGGTGCCGTCCCTGGAGCAGTACGCCGAGGTCACCGGCAACACCCGCGCCAAGGTCCTCGCCGACGCCCTCGACCGCGCCACGGCGACCTTCCTCAACGAGGACAAGTCCCCGACCCGGCGCGTCGGCGGCATCGACAACCGCGGCAGCCACTTCTTCCTGTCCCTGTACTGGGCGCAGGAGCTGGCCAAGCAGACCGACGACGCGGACCTGGCCAAGGCCTTCGCCCCGCTCGCCGAGACGCTGTCCGCGAACGAGCAGAAGATCGTCGACGAGCTGAACGCCGTCCAGGGCAAGCCCGCCGAGATCGGCGGCTACTACCAGCCCGACCCGGCCAAGGCCGCCGAGATCATGCGCCCGTCGGCCACGTGGAACGAGGCGCTGGCGTCCCTCGCCTGATCCTCACCCGGCCCGAAGGCCCGCGGCGCACCCCGTCTCCGTTCACGGAGGCGGGGTGCGCGTCTGTCTCGTCCCCGCGTTCTCCCGTCCCCGCGTCCCCGCGTTCTCTACGTTCCTGCGGAGCAGCCTCATGCCCTCCTTCGAGCTCGTCCCCGGCGCCCCGGCCTCCCCCGTGATCCTGCACGTGCCGCACTCCTCGCGGCGGATACCGGCCGACGTCCGCCCCGGCATCGTCCTGGACGACGCCGCGCTGGAACGGGAGCTGGACCACATCACCGACTCGCACACCGAGGAGATCGCCGAGGCGGCGGCCGATCTGGCCGGTGTCACGCCCTGGCGGTTCGTCAACCGGGCGTCGCGGCTGGTCGTCGACCCGGAGCGGTTCCCGGACGAGCGGGAGGAGATGACGGCCGTCGGGATGGGCGCCGTGTACACGCGGACGTCGCACCGCGAGGTGCTGCGGGGCGAGGACACCGACCCGGAGCCGCTGATCGAGCGGTACTTCCGGCCGTACGCGCGGGCGATGACCGACGCGGTCGCCGACCGCCTCGCGGCCACCGGACGGGCCGTGATCATCGACGTGCATTCCTACCCCACCGAGCCGCTGCCCTACGAACTGCACGGCGAGGGGCCGCGCCCGCCGGTATGCCTGGGCACCGACGAGTTCCACACGCCGTCCGGACTGCTCGCCGCCGCCCGGGAGGCGTTCGCCCCGTGCGGGGAGACGGGGCTGGACAGCCCGTTCAGCGGGACGTACGTGCCGCTGGACTTCTACGGGAAGCGGCGCGAGGTGGGCGCGCTGATGGTGGAGATCCGCCGGGACACCTACATGACCGAGCCGGGCGGTGCGGCCGGGCCCGGGCTCGCCCGCCTCGCCGAGTCGCTGGGGGCGCTCGTCGACGCCGTATCGGGCTGACCGGCATCCCGCCCACCGGCTGGAGCACTCCCGCGCGACAGCCGCGCCGGGGCGCGGTGAAGGTGGGTGCATGACGCAGGAGACCACCACGCTGACCGGCCAGTCCCCGCCCCCGGTACGGGACTGGCCCGCCCTCGATCTGGACGGGCCGCAGTTCGACCCGGTGCTCGCCGATCTGATGCGCGAGGGGCCGCTGACCCGCGTCCGGCTGCCGCACGGCGAGGGCTGGGCGTGGCTGGCCACCCGGTACGAGGACGTGAAGGCGATCACCAACGACCCGCGGTTCGGGCGGGCCGAGGTGACGAAGCGGCAGATCACGCGGCTCGCCCCGCACTTCAAGCCGCGTCCCGGCTCGCTCGCCTTCGCCGACCAGCCCGACCACAACCGGCTGCGGCGCGCGGTCGCGGGGGCGTTCACCGTGGGCGCGACGAAGGGGTTGCGGCCCCGGGCGCGGGAGATCCTCGACGGCCTGGTGGACGGGGTCGTCCGGGACGGGCCGCCGGCGGACCTGGTCGAGCGGGTCCTGGAGCCGTTCCCGATCGCCGTCGTCAGCGAGGTGATGGGCGTGCCGGCCGCCGACCGGGAGCGCGTGCACTCCTGGACGCGGCAGATCATCTCCATCTCCGGGGGCGCGGAGGCCGCCGAGCGGGCGAAGCAGGGACTGTACGGGTGGATCACCGAGACCGTCCGCGCCCGCGCCGGCAGCACCGGCGACGACGTGTACTCGATGCTCGGCGCCGCCGTGGGCCGGGGCGAGGTCGGCGAGACGGAGGCGGTGGGCCTGGCCGGGCCGCTGCAGATCGGCGGCGAGGCCGTCACCCACAACGTGGGCCAGATGCTGTATCTGCTGCTGACCCGCCCCGAGCTGATGGCCCGGATGCGGGAGCGCCCGGACGCGCGGGGCACCGCCCTGGACGAGCTGCTGCGCTGGATCTCGCACCGCACCTCGGTGGGCCTCGCCCGCATCGCGTCGGAGGACGTCGAGGTGCACGGGGTGCGCATCGGCGCCGGCGACCCCGTCTACGTGTCCTACCTCGCCGCCAACCGCGACCCGGACGTCTTCCCCGACCCGGACCGGATCGACCTCGACCGCGATCCCAACCCGCACCTCGCCTTCGGCAACGGGCACCACTACTGCACGGGTGCCGTCCTCGCGCGGATGCAGACCGAGCTGCTCGTCGACACCCTGCTGGAGCGGCTGCCGGGGCTGCGGCTCGCGGTCCCCGCCGACCAGGTGGCCTGGCGCCGCAAGACCATGATCCGCGGGCCGCGCACCCTGCCCTGCGCCTGGTAGGCCCGCACGGCGGACCGGCGGCTCAGGCGCGCAGCCACTCCGTCACGACCACCTCCCGGCCGGTCCGCAGCCGCAGCGCGAACGGGCCGGTGGGCGGGGCCCCGCCGGTGAACCGGCCCATGTCGTCCGCCGTCAGCCGCGCATGGGCCAGCGGACCGCTCAGCACCTCGATCCGGGCCGGCCCCGGCGGCAGCACCTGGCCGATCAGACCGTCCGCGGTCACCTCGACGTCGACGGTCACCTCGTCCGCGCGGAAGGTCAGCATCCGCGGCGGGTCCGTCTCTCCTCTGACCGGGATGGCGTCGACCAGCGAGTCGAAGGTCAGCTCGGCGACGCGGGCTTCGAGATCGTGCAGGGCGAAGGCGTCGACGGCGATCTGCCGCAGCCCGGCCGGGACCGGGTCCAGGATCGCGGCGGCCTGCCGCAGCTCCTCCTCCAGCAGCCCGGTGCCGAGTTCCTCGTCGGTGAACGTCCCGTCGGACGGTTCGTCCCCGAAGTCGTCGTTCATGTCGCTCATATCGTCCCCCGTGCCTCTAGCCGGGCCCGCAGCCGGCGCAGACAGCGCTGGCGCATCGGCCCGATGCTGCCCACCGCGATACCCAGCGCGGCGGACACCTCCTGGTAACTGGGCGGCGGCGAGGAGATCAGCACGCGCAGCAACTGGCGGCACCGCTCGCCCAGTTCCTCGAACTCCTGCCACAGCCGGCGCACGCGCTCGGTCTGCGCGGCGGCCTCCTCGGAGTCGAGCACCGACTCCTCCGGCGTACGGTCCTCGCTCGGCCGGTCGAGCAGCTGCGGGTCGTCGGTCGGCGTCCACCGCTTCGACGCCCTGATCAGCTTCAGGCACTCGTGCCGTGCCGTGCTCGCCAGCCAGGAGCCGGTCTTCTCCGGTTCGCGGATCCGCCCCAGGTGCTGGGCGAACCGGAACCAGGCGGTCTGGTACACCTCGTGCGCGTCGGCGTCGGACAGCCCGTGGGCCCGCACGACGGACCACACCAGCGGGCCCAGCCCGTCCACCAGTGACTTCCAGGCCGCCGCGTCCCCGTCGGCGGCAGACTGGACGAGCACCCCGACATCTGCACGGTCCACGGTCCCACCCCTCGTGTACGACACGCCATCGTACGCCGTGGAGTGGGTGGTTCCGGCCGGCATCCGGCCGCTCACGCCCCGCCGGACGGCGGGTCGAGGGTGACGGGGCGCCAGGTGGGCGGCAGCAGCGCCGGTACGTGTGCGCCGCGCACCTCCGCGTACTCGGTGTTGGCCGCGAGCAGTTGCTTGCGGGCCGCGCGCGGGTCCCGTTCCTTGTGCGCCGTCATGTGGGAGGCGACCAGTCCGGCGACGACGGGGGTGGCGAAGGAGGTGCCGCTCCACTGCGCGTGCCCCTCGAACATCACCTGGTCCGGCTTGGCGGGTGCCTCGCCCGGTTCGCTCAGGACCCCGTTGTGCCGGGGGAACTGGCAGGTGCAGGCGTAGCCGAAGCCGTACCGGCAGGCGTCGTAGGTGGAGTGCTGGTAGACGTACGGCACGGGTGTGCCGAAGCCGGTGAGGGCGCTGGTGAGGCGCTCGCCGGGGGCGTAGGCCTTGACCCAGCCGCCGTGGTTGCTGAAGCAGGCGCCGAACTCGCCGTCGGCGCGCAGCGCGCCGACCGACAGCACGGAGTTCTCCCAGCCGGGCAGGTCGGCGTAGGCGGCGGGCCAGAAGGGCGTGGCACTCGCGTTGTTGCCGGCGGCGGCGACGAGCAGGGTACGCCGGTCGCGCAGTTCCTCCATGAAGGCGTGCACGCCGAGCAGGCCGTCGGTGCGGCCGTTGGAGGTGCCGGCGGAGAGGCTCAGCACCTCGGGCCAGCCGCTCCGGTCGACGGCCTCGAAGAGCTTCTCGCCCAGCTCCGACTCCAGGATGGCGCCCGCGTCGTTGAGGGTGTTGCGGACGGTCACCTCGGTGTTGGGGGCGACGGCGGCGACGAGCCCGGCGATGAACGTGCCGTGGCCGACGTACTGCTGGAGGATGCCGTCGTCGTCGCACTCCCTGATCTGGGCGTCGCCGTCGGTGTGGGCCAGCAGCGGGTAGGACCGGTAGTCGTGCATGAGGCCGGTGTCGATGACGAGGACGCCGACGGCGGTCCCGGCGTCGTACGCCGTCTCGGCGGCGGCCGGGTTCGGCGGCTCGCTGATCGGGACGGGGACGGGTTCGTCGCCTGGGCAGGCGTTGACGGCGATGGAGACGACGTGGTTGCGGCTGATCAGCCGGCGGCCCGCGCGTCCCTCCATCGTCCGCAGGGAGCGCAGGGCGTGCGCGACGGTCGGATCGCCGCCGTGGTCGCCCTCACCGGGGTCGGCGACCTGGATGCGGGTGATGCCGGTGCGGTTGGTCTCGGGGCTCGCCCGGCGCACGTGGTCCGGGGTCAGGCCGGACATCGTGGTGAAGTGGTCGCGCACGGTGTCCTCGACGAGGCGGGCCTCCTCACCGTCGCGGGCGAGGACGACGCCCTTCTCGTAGAGGAACTCGGCGGAGTCGTCCGGCCCCATCGCCAGCGGGACGTCCGGCATCGAGCGCTGGATCTGGTCGAACTGCTCGCGGAATCTCTGTGGTGCCATGGCATTTCCTCCACTGGGGCGGCGGTGGTGGCGGCGGTCGCCGCGACCGTCTCGTCCACGGTCTCGGTGACGGTCGTCAATCAGAGTCCGGGGGTGGCTGATTGATACAGACTCGAACCTGTGTGGCGTGGTTCCGGAGCACTACCATCCGTGGAGTGACAGCGGGAAGCGACTCGGTTCTCCAACTGCTGCCGATGGTGTTCGCCGCCCCCAACGAAGCGCTGGCGCGGGCGGAGGGCCTGCTCGGGGCCGATCCCTCACCGCTGCACGCCTCGATCGCCCATCAGGTGATCGGCATCTGGCAGCGGGACTTCGGGGACACCCGGCGGGCTCTGGCGCATCTGCGGCGGGCCCGCGATCTCGCGGCGCGCGCGGACTCGGCCGAGCGGGAGGCGGACGTACTGGCCACGCTGGGTGTCGCGCTGGTGCACTCCGGCCGCACCCGGGAGGGCCTGGCCGCCTTCGAGCGGGGCGTGGCGCGCGGTACCGGGCACACGCGCGCGCGGGTGCTGTACCGGCGGGCGTACGTGTGGTGGGTGCTGGGCCGGCACGGCGAGGCGCTGGAGGACGTACGGCGGGCGATTCCGGTGCTGCGGCAGGCGGACGACGTGATCTGGACGGCGCGGGCGCTGACCCTGCGGGCCACCGTGCACCTGGCGCTCGGCGCGGTGGAGCGGGCGGACGCCGACTTCACGGCGGCGGAGGCGCTGTGGGACACCACCGGCCAGGAGCACGACAAGGCGGACGCGGTGGAGAGCCGGGGGCTCGCGGCGTTCCGGTCCGGTGACGTGCCGGCGGCGCTGCGGCTGCTGGACGAGGCGGAGGAACGGTACGCGAAGCTGGGCACGCCCACGTTCATGCTCACCATCCGGCGCTGCGAGGTGCTGATGGCGGCGGGGCTCGCGACGGAGGCGCTGACCGAGGCGGACGGGGCGATCGCCGCGCTGGACGGGATCGGCGGCCAGTCCACCCGCAAGGCGGAGTTGCTGCTGGTCGCGGCGCGGGCCGCCCGGCTGGCGGGTGATCCGGGGACGGCGCTCGCGCGCGCGGCCGTCGCGGTACGGCTGTTCGCCGGGCAGCGGCGCACCTGGTACGAGACGCACGCCCGACTGGTGCTGATCGAGGCGCGCGTCGCGACGGGGCGCGGCTCGGGCCGGCTGGTCGCGGACGCGGCGGAGGTCGCGGAGCGGCTGGCCGCCTTCGGGGCGCCGGCCGCGCCGGAGGCGTCGCTGCTGGCGGGCCGGATCGCGCTCGGTTTGGGCTGGACGGCGGACGCGGAACGGCATCTGGCGGTCGCCGCGCGCAGCCGGCACAGCGGGCCGCCGCTGGCGCGAATGACGGGCTGGGCGGCGCAGGCGCTGCGGGCGGGGTCGGCGCGGGGCGTGCTGGAGGCATGCCGGCGGGGTCTGGACGTCCTCGACGACCACCGGATGACGCTGGGCGCCTCGGAGTTGCGGGCACGGGCCACCGCGCAGGGCGCGGAGCTGGCGGCGCTGGCGCAGCGCGCGAGTCTGGTCTCGGGCGGGCCGCGGCGGCTGCTGGTGTGGAGCGAGCGCTGGCGGGCGACCGTGCTGTCCGCGCCGCCGACCCGGCCGCCGGCCGACCCCGCGCTGCTGAGCGGCATGACGGCGTTCCGCGAGATCGCCGCCCGCGCGGAGGAGGCCCGGACGGACGGCGGCCGTCCCGTCCCCGCCCTGGAGCGCGAACAGCGCCGCCTGGAGCGGGAGATCCGCTCCCGCACCCTGCACATGCGCGGCGAGGCGCCGGGGGACGGCGACCGGTTCGACGTGGGGCGCCTGCTGCGGCGGCTGGGCGACGACGTGCGGCTGGTGGAGCTGGCGGTGCTCGACGGACGCGTGCACGTACTGCTGTGCGGGCGGGGCCGGGTACGGCGGTTCGAGGCCGGTTTGCTGGCCGACGCGGAACGGGAGGCCGAGCACGTACAGGCCGGCCTGCGGCGTCTGGCCCACCCGGGCGCGGAGGCCCGGCTGCCGCTGGTGGAGGCGGCGGGCGCGCGCCTCCAGGAGCTGCTGCTGGGTCCCGCCGCGGCGCACCTCGGCTCCGGCCCGGTCGTCGTGGTCCCCCCGGGCCGGCTGCACCGGGTGCCCTGGGCCCTGCTGCCCGCACTGCGCGAACGGGTCCTGAGTGTGTCGCCGTCCGCGAGCAGCTGGCTCCGCGCGAGGGAGACCGCGCCCCCGCGGGGCGGCCGCCAGGTCCTGGTGCGCGGGCCGGGGCTGGCGAGCGGCGGTGCCGAGGTACCGGAACTCGCCGACCGGTACGGAACGTCGCCGCGGACGCCGGGCGGCGAGGAGGCGTGGGCGGCACGCGGGGCCCGGCCCGCCGGACCGCAGGGCGGCGAAGAGACGTCAGCGGCACATGCGGCCCCGCCCGCCGGACCGCAGGGCGGCGAGGAAACGCCAGCGGCACATGCGGCCCAGCCCGCCGGACCGCAGGGCGGCGAGGAAACGCCAGCGGCACATGCGGTCCAGCCCGCCGGACCGCAGGGCGGCGAAGAAACGCCAGCGGCACATGCGGCCCAGCCCGCCGGACCGGACGGCGGCGCCGGGCGGCGTGCGGTGCCCACCGTGCTGGAGGGGGACGCGGCGCGGGTGCCGCGGGTGTTGCGGGAGCTGGACGGGGCGGCGTTGGCGCACATCGCGGCGCACGGGACGTTCCGCGCGGACAGCCCCTTGTTCTCGTCGTTGCGGATGGCGGACGGGCCGCTCATCGTGCACGACTTCGAGCGGCTGGACCGCAGCCCGTACCGGATCATCCTGTCCTGCTGCGACACCGCCCGCTTCGCCTCGGTCGGCGCGGACGAGTTGCTCGGGCTGGTCACCGCGCTGCTGCCGCTGGGTACGGCCGGGGTGGTGGCGTGCAGCGCGCCGGTCAACGACGCGGCGGTGGTGCCGCTGATGCTCGCGCTGCACAAGGGCCTGGACGCGGGGCTGTCCCTGGCGGAGGCGCTGCGCGACGCGCGGGCGGCGCTGCCGGACGACGCGGTGCACCAGGCGACGGGGTGGGCGTTCTCCGCGTTCGGGGCGGCCTGAGCACCGGCCGGTCTCCGTTGGTCCCTCCGTGGCGTGGCCCCTCCGTGGTTTCTCCGTGCGTCAGGCGGATTGCGGCTCGGGCAGCTCCATCAGCCAGGGCAGGGCGCCCCGGTCGCCCGCGCCGAGGCGGGTGTAGGCGCCGTAGAGGTGGTTGCCGACGGTGCGGACGGAGAGGGTGAGTCTCTCCGCGATCTGCCGGTTGCTCAGACCGGCGGCGGCGAGGGTGACGATCTGCCGCTGACGTGCGGTGAGTTCGCCGAGCACCAGACCGGACAGGGCGGGGGTGCGCGCGCCCTCGCAGCGCCGGGCGAGGGCGAGGGCGCGGGTGCGGGCGGTGCGGGCGGCGCCCGGGGCGCGGTGGGCGCGTACCGCCTGGGCCTGCGCCTCGGCCGCGAAGAGCAGGAAGCCGCGTCGTTCCAGTTCCTCGGCCACGCGGTCCAGCGCCGGTCCGTCGCCCCGCAGGAGAGCGTCGGCGTGCGCGGCGAAGACTCCGGTCAGTCGGCCGGCCGACCCCTCGGGGGCGCCGAGCCGGACGGCGTCGTACGGGTCCCCGGTGCGAGCGGCCGCCCGGACCGCCTCGTCCAGGTCTCCGCGTGCGGCGGCGGCCCAGGCCGCGGCCGCCCCGTGGCTCTCCGCCGTCGCGTCGCCCGACTGGGCGGCGGCCAGGGCGAGTTCCTCGCGGCACCACGCGTCGTCGGGGTCGGCGCGCAGGCCCTCACGGGCCCAGGCCGCGGCCTCGCCCAGCCGGCCGCGCAGGCGTGCGAACCGGGCGCGGAGCGCCGCGTACTCCACCGGCAGGGGCGCTCCCTCGGCCACCAGCCACTCCCCCACCGGTGTCTCCAACGCCCGTACGTCGGCCTGCTCGATGCGCAGGGACAGGGCGGCCCGCTCCGCCGCCAGGGCGGGCGCGCACTGGTCCGGGGTGCGGGCCAGCCGCCGGGCCCGGAGCCGGCCGGCGGCGGCGCGCAGGACGGGGCCGTGCAGGGGGTGGGCGAGCCGGGTGGCACCGTGGTCGTCGACGGCGACCAGGCCCTCGGCCTCCAGCCGCTCCAGGGTCCATACGTCCAAGGCGTCCAGGCCGAGAGGAAGGGGCTCGGCGAACGCGAGGCGTTCGAGCGTCTCGCGCTCCTCGACGCGGGCGCGGTCGAGGACGTGGGCGGTGCGCTCCCGTACGGCCGCGGTGATCGGGACCGGTCCCCGCCACTCCCGCTGGTCCGTGTCCGGGACCCGGGCGAGCAGCCCTCGCTCGCGCACGGCGGTCAGCAGCTCGCGCAGCAGCCGCAGGTCCCCCCGGCACAGGCGGTGCAGCCGGTCGACGGTGAGCGGCTCGACGACGGCGCCCGCACCGGCCGTGAGCAGGTCGGCGGTCTCCTCGCGGGGCAGCGGCTCCAGGCAGAGGCGCGGCAGCAGCTCACCGGACCACAGCCGGGACACCGCGCCCGGCACGGGGACGCCTTCCGTGGCGACGACCAGGAGCCGGGTGCGGCCGTGCACGGCGAGTTGGTGCACGAGGGCGGCGGACGCGTCGTCGAGCAGATGGGCGTCGTCGACCAGCAGCAGCCGTACGCCGGACAGGAGTTGTACCGCACGGTTCAGGGTGACGGTCTCGGGCAGCAGGTGGGCGAACGCGGCGAAGGGGATCTCCCGGGTCTCGGGCGTCCCGGCCGCCCTGGCGCAGTCCGTGCCCCGGGCGGCCTCCGTCACGAGCCTGCTCTTGCCGCGGCCCGCCGGGCCCGTCACCACGATGCCGCCGCGTCCGGCGGTCAGGGACCGGCGCACCAGTTCCAGTTCGTCCGCCCGTCCGGTGAACGGCCAGGGCGTCTGAAGGGTCTTCGGGTCCCGCGGAGAAGTCGTCACGGCAACATGAGTCGGCATACTCATCCCTGATACAGGGTGACTTGAGTAGCCCCCGACTCAGGCGCCCGGACCGGCCCGGACGGCAGTCTGGGGGTCATGACCGCACGCTACTGCTCGCTCGCGCAGCAGCCTGCCCCCGTGTTCGCGCCGGGGCTGGCCGCAGAGCGCCTCGCCGCGCTCGTCGGCGGGCAGCGGATGTGGGTCAACGGCACGGTTCTGCACTACTGCTTCCTCGGTGGCGACACCGACTCGTCCGTCGTCCCCATGCCGGGCACCGGCCGGCCTCGGCGGGGGTCGTGGGTGGGCACCGACGAGCAGCGGGACGTGGTCCGCGACTGCTTCCGGGAGTGGCAGGACCTCGGCATCGGACTCGTCCTCGCCGAGGTCGGCGACCGCTCGGAGGCCGAGCTGCGGATAGGCTTCCAGCCCGGTGACGGCTCCTGGTCGGCGGTGGGCAAGGACGCGCTCCGGGTCGGTCTGAACGACCGTACGATGAACTTCGGCTGGGACCTTACCGCGTCCGGGGAGCGTGCGACGGCCCTGCACCAGATCGGGCACGCGCTCGGCATGCTGCACGAGCACCAGAGCCCGTTCGCCGGCATCCTCTGGGACGACGAGGCCGTCTACGCCGAACTGGCGGGCCCGCCGAACCACTGGAGCCGGGAGCGGACGTTCCACAACATCCTGCGCAAGCTCGACACGGACGAGGCCAACAACCCGGTCTGGGACCCGCAGTCGATCATGGAGTACCCCTTCCCGTCGGGGCTGATACTGGAGCCGGAGCACTACCGTTCGGGTCTGCACCCGCCCGGCACCCTCTCCGCCGCCGACAAGGAGTTCGCCCTGCGCTGGTATCCGCCCACCAGCCGGCCGGGGCCGCTGGTGCCGTTCCGTTCGGTGCCGCTCGGTCTCGGGCCGGGCGAGCAGGCCGACTTCCGCGTGGATCCGCCGGAGACCCGGGAGTACACCGTGGGCACCTTCGGTGACAGCGACGCCGTCGTCGTGATCTTCGAGGAGCGGGACGGCGTGCCGCGCTACCTCGCCGGTCTGGACGACGGGGGAACACCCCGCAACGCCACGATCAGGGCCCGTTTCGTCAAGGGCCGCCGCTATGTCGTCCGGGTGCGTCTGTACTCCTCGTGGGGTGCGGGCGAGACGGCGGTCATGTGCTGGTGACCGCGCGGCTCCAGAGCACCCGGGCGCCACGGCCACAGACCGGCGCCGGGGGACGGCCGGGGCCACGTCGCCTTCGGGGGAGGGTGACGTGGTCCCGGCTACGCCGTGTCCGCCGCGAGGGGGCGGCGGACACGGCGACGCCGCCGGCCAGGACGGGTCGGCGGCGTGTGAACGGTGCAACGACAGAAAAGCCGTTCCCGCTGTTCGGCGGAAACGGCCTATGACCTGCGAAAACGCAAGTCGGGACGACAGGATTTGAACCTGCGACCCCTTGACCCCCAGTCAAGTGCGCTACCAAGCTGCGCCACGTCCCGGTGCGCGGCCCACGTTCCGTGTGATCGCGCAGGTCAACCCTACCCCATCCGCAGACCGGTGGCGGCGTGCCGCGAGCCACCCCGATGATCACATCGCGAGACGGCTTTGCGTCACGCCGCCCACCAGGCGTTACCTCGCACGGTGCGAACCGAACGACCCGAACACCTCAGCGACGACGCCACCGGCGACCGCTCCGCGCGGCGCGCCGTGACCGTCTTCCCGATCCTCGTCCTCGCGGCCGGCGCCCTCGGCCTGCTGCTCCCCGGGAGTTTCACCGGGTGGAGCGAGTCGGTGCCGTACCTGCTGGGTGTCGTGATGTTCTGCATGGGCATCACCATGACCCCGGAGGACTTCCGCGGGGTCGCCAAGCGGCCCTGGGCGGTGGCCCTCGGGCTGGTCGCGCACTACGTCATCATGCCGGGGCTCGGCTGGGCCATCGCCCACCTGCTCGACCTTCCCCCGCAACTCGCCGCGGGCGTGATCCTCGTCGGCTGCGCGCCCAGCGGCACGGCCTCCAACGTGGTGACGTACCTGGCCCGGGGTGACGTCGCCCTGTCGGTCTCCGTCGCGACCGTCTCGACGCTCGTCGCCCCGCTGGTCACGCCGCCGCTGACGCTGCTGCTGGCCGGTGAGTACCTCCCGGTGGACGCCGGGTCCATGGTCACCGACATCCTCAAGACGGTGCTGCTGCCGGTCCTCGCCGGCCTGGCCGTACGGCTGCTGGCGGGGCGGTTCGTGGAGCGGGCGCTGCCGGCGCTGCCCTGGCTGTCCGCGCTGACGATCTCGGTGATCGTGGCGGTGGTGGTGGCGGGCAGCGCCGACGCGATCAAGTCGGCCGCGGGGCTGGTGTTCGTCGCCGTCGTGCTGCACAACGGCCTGGGGCTGGCGCTCGGTTACGGCGCGGGGCGGATCGGCCGGCTCGGCGAACCGGCGAGCCGGGCCATGGCCTTCGAGGTCGGCATGCAGAACTCCGGCCTCGCGGCGTCCCTGGCCACCGCCCACTTCAGCCCGCTGGCGGCCCTGCCGGCCGCGGTGTTCTCCGTCTGGCACAACGTCTCCGGCGCGGTCACCGCGGCCTGGCTGTCGCGCCGGGGGCGGTGACCCGCGATCGGACGCGCGGGGGTCGGGTTCTCCGACGCGGGCCCGGCGCGCGCTTCCGCCGCCGGTCAGGTCCGGACCGGCTCGCGCACCATGAACACGTCCACGGGGTCCTCGGTCTCGACGGTGAACCCGTGCCGCTCGTACAGCCGTCGGGCCGCACTGCCCCGCAGCACGTTCAACCGGACGAGGTCGCCGTCGCGGTCGCACCGGGCCAGCAGCGCGCGGAGCACGGCCGAGCCGATGCCCGCGCCCTGGAGGCTCGGGGCGAGGTAGAAGTGCTCCAGCCACCGGGCGTTCCCGGCCGGTCGCAGCGCCACGCAGCCGGCGAACCCGCCCTCCACCTCGATCACCCAGGTGTGCGTCCGGTCGAATCCGTCCCTCAGCCGCTGCCGTACCCGCCGCTCGTCGTACCGGCCGAGCCGCTCCAGATCCGTCCGCAGTACCACGGCCCGCAACTCGGCGACGGCTTCCACGTCCGACGTCGACGCCGGCCTCAGCCCCCACTCCACCATGATCGGCAGGTTACCGGCCGGGCGCCGCCGGTGCCGGGCGGATATCGGTTCCCATGTACGCCAGTCACCGCGCGGACGCGGCGGCCGGCACGCGGCGGCCACCTGGTCGCCGTACGCGCGACGAAGTGTCCGCACGCCCCGACGGATACACCACACCCTGTCGCCCCCGACGCACCGTGCGCCCCGGTTAACGTCACCGCATGACCCACAGCTTCGTTGTCCGCGTCCCCGACGCCGAGCTCGCACCCGAGCCCCTCTCCCCCGCGCAGATCGTGTCCGGCACCCCGGAGGTGACCGGAAAGGTGGTCTGGGAGTCGGCGGACGGCCGACAGGTGCGCGGCGTCTGGCAGATCACCCCGGGCGTCGTCACCGACACCGAGGCGGACGAGATGTTCGTCGTGCTCAGCGGGTCGGCCACGATCGAGGTGGAGGGCGGCCCGACGCTGACGGTGGGGCCGGGCGACCTGGCCGTGCTGCGCGAGGGTGACCGTACGACGTGGACGGTGCACGAGACGCTGCGCAAGGCGTACGCGATCAACGTCGGCTAGCACCCGCGGGCCGACGGCCTCGGCCGGACGTCCTCGACCCCTACCCCCGTCCCTCCCCTCCCCTCCGTACCTTTGTCCTGTCAAAAGGTTGACATGATGCCTGCGCTCGCCGAGGGTGGGCGGGACAGAGCAGGGACCGGTCCGAAGAGGGGCTTTCATGGTGGACGCGCTGGGTGTCGCCGTCGTCGGTTTCGGCTGGATGGGCCGGGTGCACACCCAGGCGTACGCCCGTGTCCGGCACCACTACCCGCAACTCGCCCTGCGCCCGGAACTGGTGACGGTCGCCGAGGAGGTGCCGGGGCGGGCGGAGGAGGCCGCCGCGCAGTTCGGGTTCGCGTCGACGACCCGGGACTGGCGCGACGTGGCCGCCGACCCGAGGGTGGGGGCGGTCAGCATCACCGCCCCGAACTTCCTGCACCGCGAGATCGCCGTAGCGATGGCCGAGGCCGGCAAGCACATCTGGATCGAGAAGCCGGTCGGCCTGACCGCCGGCGACGCCCGTGCGGTGGCGGACGCGGTCGCCAAGGCCGGTGTCCAGGGCGCGGTCGGCTTCAACTACCGCAACGCGCCCGCCGTCGAGGCCGCCCGCGAGCTGATCACGTCCGGGGAGATCGGCACCGTCACGCATGTCCGCATCCGGCTCTTCAGCGACTACGCGGCCCATCCCGAGTCCGCGCTCACCTGGCGCTACGAGCGGGAGCGCGGCGGCAGCGGGGTGCTCGGCGACCTGGCCTCGCACGGCGCCGACCTGGCCCGCTTCCTGCTCGGCGACATCGCGTCGCTGACCGCCGACACGGCGATCTTCCTGCCCGAGCGGGCCCGCCCGGCCGCCGCCACCGCCGGTCACTCCCTGGCCGCGGGCGGCGAGCCCGGCCCGGTCGAGAACGAGGACTACGTCAGCTGCCTGCTGCGCTTCGCCTCCGGCGCCCGCGGTGTCCTGGAGGCCTGCCGGGTCTCGGTCGGCGAGCAGAACAACTACGGCTTCGAGGTGCACGGCACCAAGGGCGCGGTGTTCTGGGACTTCCGCCGCATGAACGAACTGGGCGTCAGCCGCGGCACGGCCTACCAGGACCAGCCGGTCAGTACCGTCTACGTCGGCCCCGCGCACGGCGAGTTCGCCGCCTTCCAGCCGGGAGCCGCGAACGCCATGGGCTACGACGACCTCAAGGTGGTGGAGGCCCACCGCTTCCTGCGCTCGATCGCGGAGGGCACCCCGTACGGCGCCACCCTGCCGGACGCGGTGCGCAGCGCGGCCGTACTGGACGCGATGGCGCGGTCGGCGGAGCGGGGGGCTTGGACCGAGGTCCGGCCGGAGGGGTGAGAGCGGGACACCCGCAGACGCCCGTAGGTCCCCGCACCGGCCGGCGCGCTCGCGCCGCGTCCCCGTCCCCCCCTCCCCGTCCCCGGCCACCGGCCACCGGCCACCGGCCACCGAAAGGACGACGATGTCCTTGTCCCCCGTCCCCTCCCGCCGCGCCTGGCTGTCCGAGCGGGACTGCGACCTCGACACGTTCCGCGCGCTCGTCGAGCGGCCCACCGACCCCGCCGATCATCCGCGGGCCCGCGCCATGGAGCGGAACGTCCCGGTCTATGAGGCCGGCCGCCTGCGCGACGACCGCGAGACGGCCGCCGAGCTGGTCCGCGCCCTCGCCGACGGCCCCGGCATCGTCGTCCTGGAGGGCGCGTTCCCGGACCCGTCGGTCGTCGACCGGGCCACCGCCGTGTTCGACGCCCTGATCGCCGAGCAGCGCGCCTCGGGCACCAACGCCGGCGACCACTTCGCGGCGCCCGGGGCCAACGACCGGGTGTGGAACGCCCTGGAGAAGGCGGCCCTGCACGACGCCGAGGCCTTCGCCGACTACTACGCCAACGACGCGCTGGCCCTGGTCGCCCGGGCCTGGCTCGGCCCCGGCTACCAGGTCACCTCCCAGATCAACGTGGTCAACCCGGGCGGCACGGCCCAGACCGTGCACCGGGACTACCACCTCGGCTTCCTCTCGAACGAGGTCGCCGCCGCCTATCCGGCGCACGTGCACCGCCTCTCCCCCGTGCTCACGCTGCAGGGTGCGGTCGCGCACCGCGACATGCCCGTGGAGTCGGGGCCCACGATGTACCTTCCGCACTCCCAGAAGTACGAGCCGGGCTACCTGGCCTGGCGGCTCCCGGAGTTCCGGGCCTACTTCGAGGCGCACCACGTTCAACTGCCCCTGGCCAAGGGCGACGCGGTCTTCTTCAACCCCGCGCTCTTCCACGCGGCCGGCACCAACCGCTCCGCGGACATCCGTCGCATGGCCAACCTGCTCCAGGTCTCCTCCGCGTTCGGCCGCGCCATGGAGACCGTGGACCGGGAGGCGATGGCGAACGCCGTCTACCCGGTGCTGCTCAAGCGCCGGGGCGAGGGCGTGGACGAGCGGTGGCTGGAGAACGTGATCGCCGCGAGCGCCGAGGGCTACCCCTTCCCCACCAACCTCGACAGCGATCCACCGGTCGACGGTCTGGCCCCGCCCTCCCAGGCGGATGTCGTACGGCGGGCGCTGCGCGAGGAGTGGACGCCGGAGGCACTGCGCGAGGTGCTGCGGGCCGGCCGGGAACGCCGGGAGAGCCGAGGGAGGTGACGGGCATGAGGGGACTTCTCGACGACAAGGCCGTCCTGGTCAACGGCGGAAGTCAGGGCGTCGGGGCCGCCATCGCGCGGGCCGCCGTCCGCGAGGGCGCGGTCGTGGCCGTCACCGGACGGCGCCCGGAGCCCGGTGACGCCCTGGTGGCCGAGCTGACGGCGGCGGGCGGCACGGCGATGTTCGTACGGGCCGACCTGGCGGACGCGGAGCAGGCGAAGACCTGCGTGGCCCGGGTGGTGGAGGCGTACGGCCGTGTCGACTGCCTGGTGAACTCGGCCGGGCTGACCTCGCGGGGGACGCTGCTGGACACGACTCCCGAGCTGTTCGACCAGCACATCGCGATCAACCTCAAGGCGCCGTTCTTCGCGATGCAGGCCGCGGTCGCGGACATGGTGGGCCGGGGAGCGCCCGGCACCGTCGTCAACATCATCACGTCCTCGGCGCACGGCGGGCAGCCGTTCCTCGCGCCGTACGTCGCCGCGAAGGCGGGGCTCGTGGGTCTCACCAGGAACGCCGCGCACGCGCACCGCTGGGACCGGGTGCGGATCAACGGCCTGAACATCGGCTGGACGGCGACCGAGGGCGAGGACGCGACCCAGCGCGCCTTCCACGGTGCCGGGGACGGCTGGCGCGAGGAGGCCGCCGCCCGGCTGCCGATGGGCAGGCTCGGGCAGCCGGACGAGATCGCCGACTTCGTGGTCCTGCTGCTGTCGGACCGGTCCGGGGTGGTCACCGGCTCGGTGATCGACTGGGACCAGAACGTCCTCGGTGGCCTGGACTGAGTTCTCACCACCGCAACCACACACAGGGAGCAGCGGAGCACATGCGTATCGGAATCCTCGGCCTCGGCCGCATCGGCGCCTTTCACGCCGAGACCCTCTCCGGACTCGAGTCCGTCGACTCGCTGGTCGTCGCCGACCCGTTCGCGGACGCCGCGAAGGCCGCCGCCGAGCGGTTCGGCGCCGAGGTCGCGGACTCCCCCGAGGCGGTGCTGGCCGCCGGGGTGGACGCAGTGGTGGTCGCGGCGGCGACCGACGCCCACCCGGGGCTGATCCTGGCCGCCGTCGAGGCCGGCGTCCCCGTCTTCTGCGAGAAGCCCGTCGCCCGCACCATGGCGGAGGGCGTCGAGGTGCTCAAGGCGGTCGCCGGTCACGACGTGCCGATCCAGATCGGCTACAACCGCCGCTTCGACGCCGGGTTCGTCGCCGCGCGGGCGGCCGTGCGGGGCGGTGAGCTGGGCAAGCTGCACACCGTGCGGTCCACCACGCTGGACCCGGCGCCACCGCCCGCCGCGTACATCGCCGCCTCCGGCGGCATCTTCCGCGACTGCTCGGTGCACGACTTCGACATCATCCGCTGGGTGACCGGCCGCGAGGTGACCGAGGTGTACGCCGTCGGCGGCAACCGCGGCGCCGACTTCATCAAGGACGCTGGCGACGCCGACACCACCGGAGCGATTCTCACCCTGGACGACGGCACGATCGCCGTGGTCTCCAACAGCCGCCACAACGCGCGTGGTTACGACGTACGCATGGAGATCCACGGCTTCGCGGACTCCATCGCCGTCGGCCTGGAGGACAAGCTGCCGCTGCGCTCGGTCGAGCCCGGCGTGACCTTCCCGGCCGGCACTCCGCACGACTTCTTCATGGACCGCTTCACCGCCGCCTACCGCGCCGAACTCACCGCGTTCACCGAGGTCGTCGCCGGTGACCGCACCTCCCCCTGCACGATCGAGGACGCGCTGGAGGCGGGCTGGATCGCCGAGGCCTGCACGCTGTCGCTGCACGAGCACCGGCCGGTGACGATCGAGGAGGTACGGCGGGGGTGAGACGGGCGTGCGGGTCGGCGGGCGGCGCGATCAGCTCGCCGGCTCGCTGATGTTCACCATCCAGGGGACGCCGAACCGGTCCGTGCACATGCCGAAGACATCGCCCCACATCTGCTTCTCCAGCGGCACGGCGACGGAGCCGCCGGCGGAGAGCTGCTCCCAGTAGCCGCGCAGCTCGGTCTCGTCGTCGCCGCTGAGACTCACCGAGAAGGTGTTCCCCGGGCTGTACTCCATCCCGGGCGGGGTGTCGGCGCCCATCAGGGTGAAGCCGCTCGGTGTCTCCAGCATGCCGTGCATGATCTTGTCGGCGTCGGGGCTGTCGGCCATGCCGGACGCGCCGAAGGTGTTCAGCGCCAGCGTGCCGCCGAACACCTGCTCGTAGAACTCCATCGCCTGTCGGGCATCGCCGTCGAAGCTGAGGTAGGGGTTGAGACGTGAGGACATGACTGCCTCCCGGAACGGGACGAAGTGCCAGTGCTGTGCACGCTAGCGCGCCCCACTGACAACGGCCCGCCGAGCGGCGCGCCGGCGGGACCCGCCCCGCCGGCACGGTCAGCAGCCTCGGTCTCGGAAGTCTCGGAGCCTCGGGGCCTCGAACGCCTCCGACGTCTCAGGCGCCGCAGGAGCGCAGGAACCTGCGGGTGCGGACGGCGATGGGCAGGGGCTTGTCGGGCTCGCAGGGGTACATGTCCTGCTCGACGATGGCGAACAGGTCCACGCCCAGTTTCTGGGCCGCCGTGAGCACCGGACCCAGCTCGGGTACGCCGGTGGGCGGTTCGCACATCACCCCGCGCTGCACGGCCGGCCCGAACGGCACCCCTCCCGCCCGCACCTCGGCGAGGATCTCCGGGTCGACCTGCTTGAGGTGCAGGTAGCCGATGCGCTCGGCGTACGTCTCGATCAGCTTGACGCTGTCGCCGCCGCAGTAGGCGTAGTGGCCGGTGTCCAGGCAGAGGTTGACCAGGTCGGAGTCGGTGGAGTCGAGGAAGCGCTCGACGTGCTCCTCGGTGTCGATGTGGGTGTCGGCGTGCGGGTGGACGACGATGTCGAGGCCGTAGGTCTCCCGCACCTCGTGGCCGAGGCGTTCCATGCCCTTGGTCAGGTGCGCCCACTGCTCGCCGGTCAGCTCCGGCGGTTCCAGGATCTCGGCGGTCTTGTCGTCGCGCCAGAAGGACGGGATGACGACGAGGTGTTTCGCGTCCATGGCCCGGGTCAGGGCGGCGACGCGGCTGACCTGCTCCCAGGTGGCGTCCCATTCCGAGGGGCCGCGGTGCAGGCCGCAGAAGATGGTGCCCGCGGAGACCTTGAGGCCGCGCCGGGTCACCTCGTCGGTGAGGCGGGCCGGGTCGGTGGGGAGGTAGCCGTAGGGGCCCAGCTCGATCCACTCGTAGCCGGCCTCGGTGACCTCGTCCAGGAAACGCTCCCAGGGCACCTGCCGGGGGTCGTCGGGGAACCAGACGCCCCAGGAGTCGGGGGCCGAGCCGACGCGGATGCGGTTGAGGGCAGCGGGCATGTCAGGCCTTCCCTTCAGCGGGTGCGGCGGAGTCCGGGGCGGCGGTGTCGGGCGCCACGGAGTCCGGTGCGGCGGTGTGGGGCGCCGCGGAGTCCCGTGCGGCGGAGTGGGGCGCCGCGGTGTCCGGCGCGGACACCTCCGGCTCCTCGTCCGGGAGGGCCTCCACGTCGACCCCGCCGACCTGCGCCAGTTCGTGCTTGAGGGCGGCGAGTTCGGCACCGCCCGCCATGTGGTTGGTGAGTTCTTCGAGGGTGATGTCGGCGCGGGCGGCGCTGAGTTCCAGGGTGCCCAGGCGCAGCACGCTGAAGTGGTCGCCGACCATGTACGCGTGGTGGGGGTTGTGGGTGATGAAGATGACGCCGAGGCCGCGTTCGCGGGCGGCGGCGATGTACTTGAGGACCACGCCGGACTGCTTGACGCCGAGGGCGGCGGTGGGCTCGTCGAGGATGAGGACGCGGGCGCCGAAGTAGACGGCGCGGGCGATGGCGACGCACTGGCGCTGGCCGCCGGAGAGCGTGCCGATGGGCTGTTCCAGGTCGTCCAGGACGATGCCCATGTTGCGCAGTTCCTCGTCGGCGGTCCGCTTCATGCGGGCGATGTCGAGGCGGCGCACGGGCCAGGGGCCCTTGGTCATCTCGGAGCCGAGGAAGAAGTTGCGCCACACCGGCATCAGGGGCACGGTGGCGAGGTCCTGGTAGACGGTGGCGATGCCCCGGGCGAGGGCGTCACGCGGGGTGGTGAAGCGCACGGCCCCGCCGTCGACGAGGAACTCGCCCTCGGTGTGCTGGTGCAGCCCGGAGATGATCTTGATGAGGGTGGACTTGCCGGCGCCGTTGTCGCCGAGCACGCAGGTCACCCGGCCGGGATGGACCGCGAGGTCGACGCCGTGCAGGGCGCGGATGTTGCCGTAGGCCTTGCCGGCGCCGCGCAGTTGGACGATCGGCCGGTCCGCCTCGGGCACGAT
The DNA here is from genome assembly GCF_031597775.1 of Streptomyces sp. BB1-1-1. Lineage (NCBI taxonomy): Bacteria > Bacillati > Actinomycetota > Actinomycetes > Kitasatosporales > Streptomycetaceae > Streptomyces > Streptomyces sp. BB1-1-1. The sequence goes on from NZ_CP134203.1 coordinate 1,038,234, forward strand.
GTCGGCGAGGACGGCCCCGTGGGTGCCGGCGGTCTTGCTGGTCATTTTCCGATCACCTCCGGGTCGCCGCGCGGCGGACCCACAGATTGATGAGGACGGCGCCGAGGAGCATCACGCCGAGGAAGGCCTTGAACCAGTCGGGGTTCCAGCCCGCGAAGACGATGCCCTGGTTCACCATGCCGAACATGAAGGCGCCGAAGACCGGGCCGATGGCGGAGCCGTAACCGCCGGTCAGCAGACAGCCGCCGATCACCGCCGCGGCGATGTAGATCAGCTCCTGGCCGACGCCCTCGCCGGACTGCACGGTGTTGAAGGAGAACAGCTGGTGCATGCCGACGAACCAGGCGCCGAAACCGACCAGCATGAACAGCGTGATCTTCGTGAAGGCGACGGGGACGCCGACCGCGCGGGCGCTGTCCTTGTTGCCGCCCACCGCGAAGATCCAGTTGCCGTACTTGGTGCGCAGCAGCACCCAGGTGGCCAGGGCGGCGAAGACGAGCCACCACACGACCGTGATCTTCACCTGGACGCCGCCGACGTCGAAGGACGAGGCGAAGAGGGCCTTGGCCTGGTCGAAGCCGTCCATGTCGCTGATGTCGTCGGTGGCAACGTTGCCGGTGACCAGTTTGGTGACCGCGAGATTGACGCCCTGGAGGATCAGGAAGGTACCGAGCGTCACCAGGAAGCTCGGCAGGCCGGTCTTCATCAGCACCCAGCCGTTGAACGCGCCGACGGCGAGGGAGACGGCGAGGGCGACGATCACGCCCACCCAGACGTTCATGGTCAGCTGGTAGCTGAGCATGCTGGCGGTGAGCGCCGAGGTGATGACGGCGACACCGGCCGACAGGTCGAACTCGCCGCCGATCATCAGCAGGGCGACGGGCAGCGCCATGATGCCGATGGTGGACGACTGGTACAGGACCGTCGCCATGGAGCCGCCCTCGCGGAGCGAGGGGGCGGCGATCAGGAAGAACACGAACACGGCGACGGCGCCGAGGAAGACCCCGACCTCGGGCCGGGCGAGCAGCCGCAGCGCCAGCGAGCGCTGCCGGGTCCGTCCGTCGGTCTGCCCCGGGCCGGGGACCGGCGGTGTGGTCACCGCCGGTTCAGCCTGTTGGGTCATGCTCATCACCGGGTGCCCTTCGCGGCGAACTCGGCGACGGCCTTCACGTTGGACTTGTCGACGAAGGCCGGGCCGGTCAGCACCGGCTGCTCACCGCCGCCGCTGTAGTTGCCGTTGTTCTTGTAGAGCCACATGCCGTCGACCGCCAGGTAGCCCTGGAGGTAGGGCTGCTGGTCGACGGCGAACTCGATGTCGCCCTTCTCGATGGCCCCGGTCAGTTCCTTGTTGAGGTCGAAGGTGGCGATCTTCGCCTCACTGCCGGTCTCGTCCACCGACTGCACGGCGGTCATGGCGAACGGGGCGCCGAGCGTGACGAGGCGGTCGATCTCGCCGTCCTGCTTGAGCTTGGCGGTGATGGTCGACTTCACCGAGGGCATGTCGGTGCCGTTGACGTAGAGGTTCTCGATGGAGCCCTCGAAGGTCTTCTTCACACCGTCGCAGCGCTGGGTCAGGCCGACGTTGCCCTGCTCGTGGATCACGCAGACGGCCTTCTTGGCGCCGTCCTCGTTCAGCCGCTTCCCGAGCGCCTCGCCGGCCACGGTCTCGTCCTGCCCGAAGAACGACATCAGGCCGAGCTTCTTCCAGTCCGCCAGTCCGGAGTTGAGGCCGACGACGGGTATGCCGGCCTTCTCGGCCTTGCCGAGCACGCCGCGGAGGGCGTCCGGCTTGGCGAGGGTGACGGCGATGCCGTCGACCTTCTGGTCGATCGCGTTCTGCACCAGGTTGGCCTGGTTGCCCGCGTTCGGGTCGGCGGAGTAGACGAGCTTGATGTTGTCCTTGGCCGCGGCCGCCTCGGCACCCTTGCGGACGATGTCCCAGAAGGTGTCGCCGGGTGCCTGGTGGGTGACCAGGGCGACGGTCATGCGGGGGGTGTTCGCCTTGCCCGCGGAGGCGCCCGAGTCCCCTTCCTCGTCGGCCTTCTTGCCCCCGGAGCCGCTGGAGCAGCCGGCGAGGGTCAGGGCCGCGGCGGCGGCGAGGGCCACGGCGGGGGCGAATCTGCGGGAGCGGGCGTGCGAAGAGCGGTCCATCTTTCCTGCACCTCACTGTGCGACTGTGCGACGGGGGAGCCGTGTGCCAGACCAGAGAAGAACGGCTGTTGCGCTGGGACCGGATACAAGTCCTTGGGACGCCCGCTGTCAATACTTTGTCAAGACATCATTTCACTCACAGGTCCGAATGTAAGTACAAAGTATTGACACGGTCGCCTCGGAGTCATACACCTGGGAGGCGGCAGGCCCCCGCCCAGCCCGAGGAGCGTCGCACATGGCCGAGTCAGTCCCGCGTTTCGATCTGATCACGATGGGCCGCATCGGGGTCGATCTCTATCCCTTGCAGACGGGCGTACCCCTGGCGGAGGTTGAGACCTTCGGCAAGTTTCTCGGCGGTTCGGCCGCCAACGTGGCCGTCGCCGCCGCGCGTCTCGGCCGCCGCACGGCCGTCGTCACCCGCACGGGCGACGACCCGTTCGGCGGATATCTGCACCAGGCGCTCGAGGAGTTCGGTGTCGACGACCGCTGGGTCGCCCCGGTCGCCGCGTACCCGACGCCCGTCACCTTCTGCGAGATCTTCCCGCCGGACGACTTCCCGCTGTACTTCTACCGCCGTCCCAAGGCCCCCGACCTCGAGATCCACCCGGAGGAGCTGGACCTCGACGCGATCCGGGCGGCCGCCATCTTCTGGATCACCGGCACCGGGCTCAGCGAGGAGCCGAGCCGTACGGCGACCCTGGCCGCCCTCGCCCACCGCGCCAAGGCCGGCACCACGGTCTTCGACCTGGACTGGCGCCCGATGTTCTGGGCCGACCCCGACCAGGCCCGCCCGTACTACACCGAGGCGCTGCGGCACGCGACCGTCGCGGTCGGCAACCTCGACGAGTGCGAGATCGCCACGGGCGTACGCGAGCCGCACGCCTGCGCCGAGGCGCTCCTGGCGGCCGGTGTGGAGCTGGCCGTCGTCAAACAGGGCCCGAAGGGCGTCCTCGCCGTGCACCGCGACGGCCGGAGCGCCGAGGTTCCGCCGGTGCCGGTCGAGGTCGTCAACGGCCTCGGCGCGGGCGACGCGTTCGGCGGCTCGCTCTGCCACGGTCTGCTCTCCGGCTGGGAGCTGGAGCGGACCATGCGGTACGCCAACGCGGCCGGCGCCCTCGTCGCCTCCCGTCTCGCCTGCTCCTCCGCGATGCCCACCGAGGCCGAGGTCGACGACCTCCTCGCGCGAGCCACTCCCTGAACGGAGCTTCGTCTTGTCCCTCAGCATCCCCGACCTCACCGCGGTCAGAGCCCGGCACCCGGAGGCGATCGCCGAGGCGGCGGCCCGCCGGGTACGCCGCCCGCTGATCGGCGGCTCCGGCCGCCTGATGATCGTGGCCGCCGACCATCCGGCGCGCGGAGCGCTCGGCGTGGGCGACCGCCGGCTCGCCATGGCCAACCGGGCCGACCTGCTGGAGCGCCTGTGCACCGCGCTGTCCCGGCCCGGCGTCGACGGGGTGCTCGCCACCGCCGACGTGCTGGAGGACCTGCTGCTGCTCGGGGCGCTGGAGAACAAGGTCGTCATGGGCTCGATGAACCGCGGCGGCCTCGCGGGCGCCGCCTTCGAGATGGACGACCGCTTCACCGGTCACCGCGCCGAGGACATCGCCCGCCTGCGCTTCGACGCGGGCAAACTGCTGCTGCGCATCGACTACGACGACCCCGGTTCGCTGGCCACCCTGGAGTCCACGGCGCGCGCGGTCGACGCCATGGCCGAGCGGGAACTGCCCGTCTTCGTGGAGCCGTTCATCTCGCGCCGCGTCGAGGGGCGGGTCCGCAACGACCTGTCCGCCGACGCGGTCACCCGGTCCGTCGCCATCGCCTCGGGCCTCGGCGGCACCTCCGCCTACACCTGGCTGAAGCTGCCCGTCACCCACGACCCGGACGACATGGGCGAGGTCCTGGAGACCTCGACACTGCCCGCCGTCCTGCTCGGCGGTGACATAGGGGGCTCCCCCGCGGACCAGGTCGCCGCCTACGAACGCTGGCGCAAGGCACTCAGGCTGCCCACCGTGCAGGGCATGGTCGTCGGCCGCTCGCTGCTCTACCCGGCCGAGGGCAGCGTGGAACAGGCGGTGGACACGGCCGTCGGACTGCTGTGACCTACCAGGAGAGGACGAGGAGATGACGTACCACCTTCCGGCGGGCAAGACGGCGAGCGGCGCCTACGCCGTGGACGTGACGCCCGAGAAAGCCGGCTGGGGCCACTCGGCCCTGCGCGTACTCGAACTGCCGCCCGGCGGCACCCACACCTTCGACAGCGGCGGCAGCGAGTGGATCGTCCTCCCGCTCAGCGGCGGCTGCACGGTCGCCACCGCCGACGACTTCGGCCGGGACACCTTCGAACTCACCGGCCGCGCCGACGTGTTCAGCGGCGTCAGCGACTTCGCGTACGTACCGCGCGACGCCCGCACGACCGTGACCTCCACCGGCGGTGGCCGCTTCGCCCTCACCGGCGCCCGCTGCACCCGCCGCCTGCCCAGCCGCTACGGCCCGGCGTCGTCGGTTCCGGTGGAGCTGAGGGGCACGGGGAACTGCTCCCGGCAGGTCAACAACTTCGGTGCGGCCGGGGTGTTCGAGTGCGACAGTCTCATCGCGGTCGAGGTCATCACCCCGGGCGGCAACTGGTCCTCCTTCCCGCCGCACAAGCACGACGAGCACCGCCCCGGCGAGGAGTCGGTACTGGAGGAGATCTACTACTTCGAGTTCGCGGACCACGAAGGCACCCCCGGCCTCGGCTACCAGCGGGTCTCCCCGTCCGGCCGGGGGCAGGGCACGGACGTGCTGGCCGAGGTCCGCGACGGCGACGTGGTCCTCATCCCCGACGGCTGGCACGGACCGTCGATGGCCGCCCCCGGCCACCACATGTACTACCTCAACGTCATGGCCGGCCCGGAGGCCGAACGCGCCTGGCTGATCTGCGACCACCCCGACCACGCCTGGGTCCGCGACACCTGGGCGGACCAGCCGGTCGACCCCCGACTCCCCCTCTACACCGCACCGGAGAGGTCCGCATGAGCGCCGCCACCCGCCGACTGACGACCGCCCAGGCCCTGGTGCGCTTCCTGGCCGCCCAGTACAGCGAACGCGACGGTGTACGGCACCGCCTGATCGCGGGCACCTGGGGCATCTTCGGCCACGGCAACGTGGCCGGCCTCGGCCAGGCCCTCGTCGAGTACGCCGACGTCATGCCGTACCACCAGGGACGCAGCGAACAGGCGATGGTGCACGCCGCCGTCGGCCACGCCCGCCAGCTGAACCGCCTGTCCGCGCAGGCGGTGACGACGTCCATCGGCCCCGGCGCCACCAACCTGGTCACCGGCGCCGCCCTCGCCACCGTCAACCGCCTGCCGGTCCTGCTCCTGCCCGGCGACTACTTCGCCTCGCACGCCGCCGACCCGGTGCTCCAGCAACTGGAGCACCCGATCGAGGCCGACGTCTCCGTCAACGACACCCTGCGCCCCGTCTCCCGCTACTTCGACCGCGTCACCCGCCCCGAGGCCCTCGTCGCCTCCGCCCTCCAGGCAATGCGCGTGCTCACCGACCCGGCCGAGACCGGCGCGGTCACCCTCGCGCTGCCCCAGGACGTGCAGGCGGAGGCGTACGACTGGCCGGAGGAGTTCTTCGCCGACCGGGTCTGGCGGGTACGGCGTCCGGCGCCCGACCCGGTGGAGCTGACCGAGGCGGTCCGGGCGATCCGGGCCGCCGGGCGCCCGCTGATCGTCGCGGGCGGCGGCATCCACCACAGCGAGGCGGAGGAGGCCCTCGTAGCCCTGGTGGACGCCACCGGTATCCCGGTCGCCTCCACCCAGGCGGGCAAGGGCGCGCTGCGCCACGACCACCCGGCCGACCTGGGCGGCATCGGCCACACCGGCACCGCCGCCAGCGACGACCTCGCCCGCACAGCGGACCTGGTGATCGGGGTCGGCACCCGCTACTCGGACTTCACCACGGCCTCCGGCACCCTCTTCCAGCACCCGGACGTCCGCTTCCTGAACCTCAACATCACCGCCTTCGACGCCCACAAGCTCGCCGCCCGCACCCTGGTCTGCGACGCCCGGACGGGGCTCACGGCGCTGACGGATGCGCTGTCCGGCCACCGGGTGGACGCGGCGTACGAGGCCGAGTACCGCGCCGGCAGGGCCCGCTGGGACGAGGCGGTGGAGGCGGCCTACCGCGCCGACGACGACAGCACCGTGCCGACCCAGACGCAGGTGCTGGGCGCGCTGGACGCGGTCGTCGGCGACGAGGACGTGGTGATCAACGCGGCCGGCTCGCTCCCCGGCGACCTGCACAAACTCTGGCGGGCCCGCTCGCCGCGCCAGTACCACCTGGAGTACGGCTACTCCTGCATGGGTTACGAGATCCCGGCCGCGCTCGGCGTCCAGCAGGCCGCGCCCGGCACGCCGGTGTGGGCGCTGGTCGGCGACGGCACGTACCTGATGAACCCGACGGAGATCGTCACCGCCGTCCAGGAGAACCTGCCGGTCAAGCTGGTCCTGGTCCAGAACCACGGCTACGCCTCCATCGGCGGCCTGTCCGAGTCGGTCGGCGCCGAGCGCTTCGGCACCGACTACCGCCACCGCGCCGCCGACGGCACCTTCACCGGCGCCCCGCTCCCCGTCGACCTCGCCGCCAACGCGGCCAGCCTCGGCATGGACGTACTGCGCGCCAAGACGGTGGGGGAACTGCGCGAGGCCCTGCGGACGGCCCGCTCGGCGGACCGTCCGACATGCGTGTACGTGGAGACCGACCCGGCGCCGCAGGCCGCTCCCCCGGCCGCCGCCTGGTGGGACGTGCCGGTGGCCGAGGTGTCCGCCCGCGAGGCCGCCACCGGCGCCCGCGCGGAGTACGAACGCGCCGTCGCCGACCGCCGCCGTCACCTCTGACGAACCGTCCTCCATGACGCTCCGTCACCTATCCAAGGGAGGTACGTCCATGGCGAAGACCGGCGTCCCCGCACGTGCCGTGACCGCCCCCGCGCTCAGCACCCTGGACTTCGCCCTGGACCGGGGCAGTCCGGTGCCGCTGTACTACCAGCTGGCCCAGCAGTTGGAGGCGGCGATCGAACAGGGCGTCCTCGCCCCGGGGAACCTGCTGGGCAACGAGGTGGACCTCTCCGTGCGCCTCGGCCTGTCCCGGCCGACCGTCCGTCAGGCCATCCAGTCCCTGGTCGACAAGGGGCTGCTGGTCCGACGGCGCGGGGTCGGCACGCAGGTGGTGCACAGCCAGGTCAAACGTCCCCTGGAGCTGAGCAGTCTCTACGACGACCTGGAGGCGGCCGGGCAGGGACCCACCACGCGGGTGGTGCGCAACGAGGGAGTGCCCGCCCCGGCCGACGTGGCGGCGGCCCTCGGCGTCGCGGAGGGCGGCGAGGTCACCGTCCTGGAGCGGCTGCGCCTCACCCACGGCCAGCCGGTGGCGCTGCTGTGCAACTACCTGCCGGCGACGCTGCTGGACCTCGACGACGCCCGGCTGGAGTCGACCGGCCTGTACCGGATGATGCGCGCGTCCGGCATCACCCTGCACAGCGCCCGCCAGACCGTGGGCGCCCGCTCGGCCACCCGCGAGGAGGCGGACCGCCTGGACGAGGAGGAGGGCGCCGCACTGCTGACCATGCAGCGCACGGCGTACGACGACACCGGGCGCCCGGTCGAGTACGGGACGCACATATACCGCGCGTCCCGGTACGCGTTCGACTTCCAGCTGCTGGTCAGGAGTTAGTGGACCGTGTCCAGTCGGGTCCGCTGCTCCGGGGTGAGGTCCAGGTCCACGGCCGCCAGGTTCGCCTCCAGTTGGGCCACCGACGACGCTCCGGCGAGCGGGACGATCGGCAGTTCGGCGCCGATCTGCCAGGCCAGGACGACCTGGCCCACGGTGGCGCCGGTCTCCCGGGCGATGTCGCGGAGCACCGCGAGCCGGGCCGGGGTGCCCGGGTGGTCGTAGTCCGGGGGCAGCGGCTTGTCGTCGCGGTCGTAGGCGCCGGCCAGGAGGGGTGAGTAGGCGACCAGGGTCAGGGCGGGCTCGGACCGCAGGTAGCCGAGCAGTTCCGGGCCGGCGTGGCCGAGGCTGCCGTCCGGGGAGAAGTCGCCGGGCACGTCGAAGCGGGGGCGCAGGTGGCTGTGCTGGTACTGGAGCACCTCGTAGCCGGGCAGTGCGGCCGCGGCGGCGAGGGCGCGGGCCCGCTCCACCCGCCATATCGCCTGGTTGCTGACGCCGAGCAGTCCGACCGTGCCCTCCGTCCCCAGCTCACCGAACGCCTCGACGGTCTCGCGCTGCGGCACGGTGTGGTCGTCGATGTGCGCGTACAGCAGGTCCAGCTTGTCGACGCCGAGCCGCTCCCGGCTGCGGTCCGCGGCCTCGCGGATCACCTTGGCCGACAGACCCTCGGGGTTGTCGGTGTAGCTGGTGCCGGGGGCCAGGGGGCGGGCGCCGAGCTTGGTGGCGATGACGATCTCGTCGCCGATACCGCGGCTGCGCCGCCAGCGGCCGAGGAGTTCCTCACTCTGGCCGCCCTGGCCGCCGTCCGTCCAGAAGGCGTAGTTGTCGGACGTGTCGATGAAGTTCCCGCCGGCCTCGACGTAGCGGTCGAGGACGGCCAAGGAGGTCTTCTCGTCGGTCAGCGAGCCGAACAGCATCGCGCCGAGCGCGAGCACGCTCACCTCACGGCGGTGGGCCGGGTCGGTGCCGAGAGTGCGGTACTTCATGGAGTTCCTCCCCTTCGTACCCGGTCGTCCGGGCACGAGAGGGAGTCTTCAGTTTGAAGTGCGCTTCAAGTCAAGCGGCTTCGGCGTCAGCCCTTTCCGGCAGGGCGGGCGAAGGGGCCTTCCAGCGCCGCCCACTGCAGCAGCATGATGGTCTTCGCGTCGGCGATCTCGCCGGTGCGGATCATCTCCAGGGCCCGGCGGAAGGGCAGTTCGAGGGTCTCGATGTCCTCGCCCTCCTCGTCCAGGCCGCCGCCCTGGTGGGTGCGGGTGGCGGGACCGTAGGCGGCGGCGTAGAAGCTGACGCGTTCGGTGACCGAGCCGGGGCTCATGTAGACGTCGAAGACGTGCCGGACCTCTCCGACGGTGTGCCCGGTCTCCTCGACGACCTCGCGCCGCACGGCGACCTCGGGGTGCTCGTCCTCGTCGTCGAGCAGCCCGCCGGGGGTCTCGATCAGCATGCCGTCGGGATGGCCGTTGACGTAGACGGGGAGGCGGAACTGGCGGGTGAGCAGCACGGTTTCGCGTTCCGTGTCGTAGAGCAGGACGGTGGCGCCGTTGCCGCGGTCGTGGGTCTCGCGCTCCTGGGTGCTCCAGGTGCCGTCGGCTCGCCGGAAGTCGAAGGTCGTGGTGCGTTCGACGTACCAGTGGCTGGAGAGGAGCCGTACGTCCCGGACCTTCACCCGGGGGTTGCCGGTCAGGTCCCGGCCGGCCCGGTCGAGTCCGGTGCGGCCCCGGCGGTCCGGGGTGTCGATGCCGGCGGTCATCGGCGGCCGTCCGGACTCGGTCGCTTCGGCGGCGTGGGGTGGGGCGAGTTGGTCATGCCCGCTTCTACCACCTGGTCCGGCCGCGCACGAAGTAGTGACGAAAAGCCGGACGGCGCCCCGCGGACCGACCCGAACGCCTGGCGAGGCTGCCCGTATGCTCGGAGCCGGAGGAACCCGAGGAGACATGACGGAAACCGTACAGAACCTGCCCCTGCTGCTGGCCGGGGCCAAGCGCTGGCTCGACGAAGCGCTGACGGCGAGCATGCGGGCAGCCGGCGAACAGCCGCTGAGCAGCGCCCAGGGACAGATCTTCGCCCTCCTGGACCCGGAGGGCACCACGGTCGCCGAGCTCGCCCGCCGCCTCGGCGTCACCCGTCAGACCGCCCACCAGGCCGTGCACGGGCTGCTCACCCTGGGTCTGCTGGAACAGGTGCCGGACCCCTCCTCGGCACGCAACCGCCTGATCCGCATCACCACGGAGGGCACCCGCGTCCACCGACGCGCCCAGGCGACCCTCGACGTCATCGAGGGCGTGCTGGCCGACCGCATCGGCGTCGCGCAGGCCACGGCACTGCGGACCGCCCTGACCCTGCCGCGCGGCGAGCCGCCGGTCGTGGAGGCCCCGTGAACAGGCGACGGCACAAGAAGCTGTCCCGGCGCCTCGTCGACGCGACGCTGGTCGGCGACATCGCGCTGGTGAGAGCGGTACTGCGAGCCGGAGCGCCGGCCGAGACGGCCGACGCCGCGGGCACCACACCGCTGTACCAGGCCTCCGTGAACGGCGCCGCCGACATCGTCCGCGTGCTGCTGGCGGCCGGCGCCTCGCCCGACACGGAGAGCGGGATCGGCTCGGAGGGCACCCCGCTGTGCGGGGCCGCCTGCTGGGGCCACACCGAGGCCGTACGCGCACTCCTCGAACACGGCGCCGACCCGAACCTCCGGGAGGACCACGGCACGGGCTGGGCACCGCTCGACTGGGCCTCGAAGGGGCCGTATCCGGAGACGGTGGACCTGCTCGTCGCGGCGGGGGCACGCCCGCGCTCGTGACCACGGCGGGAAGGGCGGCACCCCGCGGCACGGAGCGGCACAGAAAAGGGCCTCCACGGATTCTCGCCCGTGAAGGCCCTTCACACCGTCGGGACGACAGGATTTGAACCTGCGACCCCTTGACCCCCAGTCAAGTGCGCTACCAAGCTGCGCCACGTCCCGGTCCGCTCACACGCGGCGAACCGCGCGATCACGCGGACAGAACTTTACCTCACACCCCGGACCACGCCTAAGCGGGCACGGGCGGGACAATCGGTCCCATGGACAGCCCTGCCGACAGCCCCATGGACAGCACAGCCTCGAACCGGCCGGCGGACGCGCGGGACCGCGACGAGGAGGGCCGGGCGCGCAACGCCCGGCCCCGGGACGGCCTCGGCCGCCCCTTGCCGTACGGCACGGACGGCGTCCCCCGCCAGCCGGAAGGCGTCGTACGGGCCCCCGAGGAGACGGTCGCCGAGGCGCAGCGGCTGCTGGACGCGGGGCGGCCGTTCCACGCGCACGAGGTGTTCGAGGACGCCTGGAAGTCGGGCCCCGAGGAGGAGCGGGAGCTGTGGCGGGGGATGGCCCAGCTGGCCGTGGGACTCACGCACGCGGCCCGCGGCAACGTCACCGGCGGGGCCAGGCTGCTGCGGCGCGGGGCCGGGGCGGTGACCGCGTGGGCGGCTTCGACGTCCGGGCGGGGACGGCCGTACGGGATGGACCTGGACCGGGTCGCCGGCTGGGCCCGGGAGCTGGCGGAGGACGTGGAGGGCGGCGCGACCGTGGACGCGGGGGCGCGGGCACCTCGGCTGCGGGGCTGAGGGCAGCCCGGCCGGGGCGTTGTCAGTGGCGTACGGCAGACTCGTGGCGTGCGGAAGATTCATGTGATCGGTATCGGCGCGGGCGACCCCGACCAGCTCACCCTGCAGGCGGTGAGGGCGCTGCGCGGCACGGACGTGTTCTTCGTCCTGGACAAGGGCGAGGTGAAGGCCGACCTGGTGCGGCTGCGCCGGGACATGCTGGAGACGCACATACCGGAGGGGACGTACCGGGTCGTCGAGGCGCGCGACCCGGAGCGGGACCGGAGCGCGGGCGGCACGGCGTACTCCCCCGCCGTCGGGGACTGGCGCAGTGCCCGCGCCGGCATCTACGAGCGGCTGATCGCCGAGGAGCTGGGCGAGGACGAGAGCGGTGCCTTCCTGGTGTGGGGCGACCCGGCGCTCTACGACAGCACGCTGGGCATCCTGGAGGAGATCCTGGAGCGCGGCGCGGTGGCCTTCGAGTACGACGTCGTGCCGGGCATCAGCAGCGTCTCCTCACTCGTCGCCCGGCACCGGACCGGGCTGAACCGGGTGGCGCGGCCGGTGCAGATCACCACCGGGCGGCGGCTCGCCGAGGGCTTCCCGGAAGGGGTGGACGACGTCGTGGTGATGCTCGACGCCCACCAGGCCTTCCGGCGGTACGCGGACCAGGACATCGACATCTACTGGGGCGCCTACATAGGCACCCCGGACGAGATCCTCGCCTCCGGCCCGATCGCCGAGGCCGCGCCCCGCATCGAGCGGCTGCGCGCCGAGGCGCGGGAACGCAAGGGCTGGATCATGGACACGTATCTGCTGCGGCGCAACCCGGGCGACGGCTAGCCGGACCGACCGGCCGGCCACCCCGAGGGCCGCACCCGGGCGGACCGTCCCCGCATGCGTGGCCGGTGCACCGGTGTGATCGTGACCGTGTGACAGCCGCCGAGGAAACCCCACGGAACGCCACCGCCCAGCCGCCCGTGCTCGACAAGCGCCGCCGCAACGTCGTCTTCGTCACGATCATGCTGGGCATGCTCCTCGCGGCCCTCGACCAGACAATCGTCGGCACCGCGCTGCCGACGATCGTGTCGGATCTGGGCGGCGGCGAGCACATGTCGTGGGTGGTGACCTCGTACCTGCTCGCCGAGACCGTGGCCACGGTGCTGGTCGGCAAGTTCGGCGACATGTTCGGCCGCAAGGTCGTCTTCCAGGTCTCGGCGATCGTGTTCATCACGGGCTCGTTCCTGTGCGGGCTGGCCACCAGCATGCCGCTGCTGATCATCTGGCGGGCGATGCAGGGCATCGGCGCGGGCGGCCTGATGGTCACGTCGATGGCGCTGATCGCGGACGTCATCCCGCTGCGGGAGCGCGGCAAGTACCAGGGCGCCATCGGCGCGGTGTTCGGGGTGGCGACGGTCATCGGCCCGCTGCTGGGCGGGTTGTTCACCGACCACCTGTCCTGGCGCTGGGCCTTCTACGTCAACGTGCCCATCGCGATCGTCGTCGTCATCGCCGCCGCGCGCACCATCCCGGTGGTGAAGTCGGCCGCCCGGCCCGTCATCGACTACCTGGGCATCGCGCTGGTCGCGGTCGGCGCGAGCGCGCTGATCCTGGCGACGAGCTGGGGCGGAAACCAGTACGCGTGGGGCTCGGCCGTGATCATCGGCCTGTTCGCGGGCGGGCTGATCGCACTCGGGCTGTTCGGCTGGGTGGAGACCCGGGCGGCCGAACCGATGCTGCCGATGCGGCTGTTCTCCAACCCGGTGTTCACGGTCTGCTCCATCCTCAGCTTCATCGTCGGCTTCGCGATGCTCGGCGCGCTGACGTATCTGCCGACCTACCTGCAGTACGTCGACGGCGACTCGGCCACCGTCTCGGGCGTCCGCACGCTGCCGATGGTGGCCGGGCTGCTGATCGCGTCGGTCTTCAGCGGGAGCGTGGTCAGCAAGACCGGACGGTACCGGCTGTTCCCGATCGTGGGCACCCTGGTGATGGGCGTCGGCCTGTATCTGATGTCGCTCATGGGGCCGTCCACGGGCGCCTGGCTGGAGTCGCTGTACATGTTCGTGCTCGGCACGGGCATCGGCCTGTCCATGCAGGTGCTGACCATCGCGGTGCAGAACACCGTCGACTACGCCGACCTCGGCACCGCGACCTCCGGCGTCACCTTCTTCCGCACGCTGGGCAGTTCCTTCGGCACCGCCGTCTTCGGCACCATCTACGCCAACGCGCTCGGCCCCAACCTGCGGGACGGCGTGTCCGCCGCCGTGGGGACCGGCGCCGCCGATCCGGCCGCGATCAGCAGGGCGGCGACCAGTCCGGAGGGTGTGCACCGGCTGCCGCCGGACGCGTCGGTGCCCATCGTCGGCGCGTACACGGACACCATCCAGACCGTTTTCCTGTGGACGGTCCCGGTCGCGGCGCTGGGCTTCCTCGTCGCGCTGTTCCTCAAGCAGGTCCAGCTGCGCGACAGCGCCCGGCTGGGCTCCACCGACATGGGCGAGGGCTTCGCCTCACCGCACGACGCCGACAACAGGCGGGCGCTGGAGGCCTCCGTCGGAAAGATCATCGGCAGTACGGAGCTGGACACCGCGCGCCGGATCATCGCGGACAGCGACACCCGGCTCGACGTCGCCGGTGCCTGGGCGGTCATGCAGGTCGACCTGTTCACGCGGCTGGTCGGGCACGCCAGCCTCGGCCTGATCGCGGCTCGCCGCCGGCTGCCGCCGGAGGTGCTGCTGCCGGTCTTCGACCGCATGGTCGAGGAGGGTTTCCTGACCCGCCACGGCTCCCTGCTCTCCCACACCGACGCCGGTGCCCGTGAGGCCCTGGTCATCGGCCGGGCCTGGTCGGCATGGCTGGAGGACCGGGTGGAGCAGGACATCGGCCGGCCCTCGGACACGGACTTGCGTGCCGCGGTCGACTCGATCGCCAAGCGTCTGCTGGTCGAGGACCTGAGCAGCGGTCTGCCGGAGCGCGTGCGGCAGCCGGTCACGGCGGTCCGCTGAGCCCCAGCCGCTCCAGCCGCTCCAGGACCGCCGGCACGTCGGGCACCACGTCCGCGCCCCGCGGCAGCGGAGGCCTGCGGACGACCACCACCGGGAGAGCCAGCTCGCGGGCCGCCGTGAGTTTGGCCGCGGTGGCCGCTCCCCCGCTGTCCTTGGTCACCAGTACGTCGATGCGGTGCTCGCGCAGCAGGACCCTCTCGTCGGCCTCGGTGAACGGGCCGCGGGCCAGCAGCACGCGTGTGTCCGCTGGGAGGGGTGGCTCGGGGGGCTCCACCGAGCGGGCGACGAAGTGGTGGTCGGACAGGTGCGCGAAGGCCGCCAGGCCCAGTCGGCCGGTGGTCAGGAAGACGCGGCGGCCGAGGCCCGGCAGCAGGTCGGCCGCCTCGGCGAGGGAGGCGGCCGAATGCCAGCGGTCGCCTGGTCCGGCCTGCCAGCCGGGGCGGCGCAGGACCACCGCGGGGGTGCCGGTGGCCGCCGCGGCGCGGACCGCGTTCGCCGTGATCGTCTCGGCGAACGGGTGGGTCGCGTCGACGAGGGCGTCCACGTGCTGCTCGCGCAGCCAGGCGGCCAGCCCCTCGGGTCCGCCGAAGCCGCCGGTCCGCACCTCCCCGGCGAGGGAGCCCGGCCGGGTCACGCGTCCCGCGAGGGAGGTGGTGACGCGGACGCCGGATCGCGCCGCCAGATCGGCGGCCAGGCGGCGGGCCTCGGTGGTGCCGCCGAGGATCAGCACGTGCGGGGACGGGGTCAGGCGGGACATGGCGTCGAGACTACGGTCCGTCAGGGCAGCAGGAGCTGGAGGCCCCCCACCACCGTCGCCGCGATCACCAGCCGCTCGAACAGACGTTGATTGATCCGGCTCACCGCCCATTTGCCGATGAACGCCCCGGGCACCACGAAGACCACGAGCGCGGCGTCGAGAAGCAGCGAGCGGCCGTCGATCAGGCCGAGGCCGGCGCTGAAGGGCAGCTTGGAGACGTTGACGATCAGGAAGAAGAAGGCCGACGTGCCCAGGAAGCCGAGCTTGCGGAAGCCCGCGGAGAGGAGATACATCGACATCACGGGGCCGCCCGCGTTGGCGACCATCGTGGTGAAGCCGCCGAGGACGCCGTACGAGCGGGCCTTCACGCGGCCGGTCCGTGAGGTGACCTCGTCGAGCTGCCCCTCCGCGTCGGCGGCCTGCCGCCGGCGCCACATCGTCACCCCGGCCATGAACAGCAGGATCACACCGATCGACGTCCGGACGATCGCGTCGTCGGCCCACACCAGGAACAGGGTGCCCGCGACCACGCCGACCGCCACCGCCGGGAACAGCCGCCACAGCGTGGGCCAGTGCGCGTGGCGCCGGTAGGTGAGCACGGCCAGGATGTCACCGGCGATCAGCACCGGCAGCAGGATGCCGGTGGAGGCGCGGGCGGGCAGAACCGCCGCGAAGATCGCGAGGCTGACCGTGTTGGCCCCGCTCACGGCGGTCTTGGAGAAGCCGACGAGCAGGGCCGCGAAGGCGAGTGCGGCGAATTCCCAGCCGGTGAGGTGCCACAGCGTCATGGTGTCCATTGCGGGCACCGATGCTATGTGCACCTGTCCGGTGCCCGTAAGCACCGTCTCGCCAGGTGGCCCCTTAGCCGGCCGCGTACCGCACCCGCAGTTCCCGCTTCAGCACCTTCATGCTCGGGCCCAGCGGCAGCGCGTCCGCGAACTCCACGCGGCGCGGGTACTTGTACTTGCCGAGGTACTGCTTGGACCACTCGATGACCTCGGCGGCGTCCGGCGTCGCGTCGGGGGCCGGGACGACGACGGCGCACACCTCCTCGCCGTGCAGCTCGTCCGGAAGGCCGATGACGGCTGCTTGCGCGATGCCGGGGTGCCGCATCAGCACCTCCTCGACCTCGCGCGGATATACGTTGTAACCGCCGCGGATGATGATGTCCTTCTTGCGGTCGACGATCCGGAGGAAGCCGTCGTCGTCCTTGGTGCCGAGGTCCCCGGTGCGGAACCAGCCGTCGACGAGCGCCTCGGCGGTGGCCTCCGGGCGGCCCAGGTAGCCGGAGAAGACGTTGTGGCCGCGTACGACGACCTCGCCCAGCTCACCGGGCGGCAGCAGCTCGATGCGGCCCTCGGCCTCCGCGCGGGCGATCTCGACGTCCACGCCCCACAGGGGGTGGCCGATGGTGCCGGGCCTGGCGCCGAACACCGGCTGGTTCACGGCCGCCGCCGGGGAGGTCTCCGACAGCCCGTACCCCTCGTGGATCTTCGCGCCGAAGGCCTCCTCGAACCGCTCCAGGACGGCCACCGGCAGCGAGGCACCGCCGGAGACGCACACCCGCAGCCCGGGCAGGGCGTCGGCCCCGGCAGCCGCGGCGGCGAGGGCGACGAACATGGTCGGGACGCCGTGGAAGGTGTTGACCTTCTCCCGCACCATCAGCTCGATCGCGCGCGCGGCGTCGAAGCGCGGCAGCAGGACGAGGGTGGCCCCGGCGCGCCAGGTGGAGTTCAGGGAGACGGTCTGGCCGAAGGCGTGGAACAGCGGCAGCGCGCCGAGTGCGACGTCGTCGGGTCGGATGTCGTTGGCGTCGAAGGCGTTGACGGTCGCGTTCATCACCAGGTTGAAGTGGCTGAGCACGGCGCCCTTGGGGACGCCGGTGGTGCCGCTGGTGTAGAAGACGACGGCGGGGTCGTCGGCGTCGCGGGTGACGTAGGAGGGCAGTGGCTCGGCGTCGGCCGCGAGCTTGTCCAGCTCGTCGCCGAGGGTGACGACCCGTACGCCCGCCTCCCGGGCTGCGGCCGCTCCGGTCTCCGCCTGTGCCGGGTGGCACAGCAGCAGGGTGGCGCCGCTGTCGCGCAGGACGTGCTCGACCTCCGTCGGTGACAGCAGCAGGTGGACCGGGACGACGACGCCACCGGTCGCGGCGATGGCGTAGTACGCCTGCGGGAATTCGGCGGTGTTCGGCGCCATCAGCGCCACCCGGTCCCCCGGCCGGACCCCCAGGCCGGTGAGGGCGCCGGCCTGGGCCCGGGCCCGCTGCCACACCTCGGCGAAGGTCAGCCGCAGGTCGCCCTCGACCAGTGCCTCCTTGTCGGGACGGCGCCGGGCGTTCTCGGCGAGGATGGCGGCGACGGAGAGGGTTGCCATGGGGTGTTGCTCCGTTTCCTTGCTGCTTCCTTGCTGCGGCTCCGCAGCGGGGGCGGATGATGTGCGTCCGGCCGGGCTAGGGGTGTCGTTCGACCAGCACCGCGCTGCCCTGCCCCACGCCGACGCACATCGTGGCGAGCCCGCGGGCCGCTCCCGTGCGGCGCATGCGGTGGAGCAGGGTGGTGAGGATGCGGGCGCCGGAGCAGCCGAGCGGGTGGCCCAGCGCGATGGCGCCGCCGCTGGGGTTGACCAGCTCGGGGTCGATGCCGAGCTGGTCCACGCAGGCGAGGGCCTGGGCAGCGAAAGCCTCGTTGAACTCGGCCGCCGTGAGGTCGTCGATGCTCCAGCCGGCGCGGGCGAGGACCTTGCGGGTGGCGGGGACCGGGCCGATGCCCATGACGTCCGGGTGGACGCCGGCCGAGCCGCCCGCGACGTAGCGGCCGAGGGACTCCAGGCCCAGGTCGTTCAGGGCCTCCTCGCTGACCAGGAGGAGGCCGGCGGCGCCGTCGTTCATCGGGGAGGCGTTGCCCGCCGTGACGGTGCCGCCGGCGCGGAAGACCGGCTTGAGGCGGCCCAGCTTCTCGACGGAGGTGTCCTCGCGGACGCACTCGTCGGCGTCGACGACCACGCCGTCGGGGCGTTCGACGGGGAGCAGCTCGTCGTCGAAGTGGCCGTTCTTCCGGGCCTCGGCGGCGAGGCGGTGGCTGCGCAGGGCGAACTCGTCCTGGCGTTCGCGCGGGATGCCGTACCGCTCGGCGACCTCCTCCGCGGTCTCGCCCATGGCCAGCAGACCGTGCAAGTCCTTCATCGCCGGGTTGACCAGGCGCCAGCCGAGGCGGGTGTCGACGGTCTCGATGCGGTGCGGCAAGGCCTCGTCGGGGCGGGGCAGCACGAAGGGGGCGCGGCTCATCGACTCCGAGCCGCCGGCGAGCACGATGTCGGCCTCGCCGGCGGCGATGGTGCGGGCGGCGGTGGTGACGGCCTCCAGGCCGGAGGCGCACAGCCGGTTCACCGTGGCGCCGGGCACGGACTCGGGCAGGCCCGCGAGCAGGGCGGCCATGCGGGCGACGTTGCGGTTGTCCTCGCCGGCCTGGTTGGCGGCGCCCCAGTAGACGTCGTCGACGCGGGCCGGGTCGAGCGCGGGGACATCGGCGAGCAGGCCCCGGAGCACGGCGGCGGCGAGATCGTCGGGCCGCACGGTGGACAGGGCGCCGCGCAGCTTGCCGATCGGGGTGCGGCGGGCGGCCGCGAAGTGGACGGGACGCACGGGGGACTCCTGACCGTCACTCGGTCGCCGGGCGGCGAACGAACACTCAAGACGAACACTTAATTAGCACTGCTAGTTTTGGACTATAGACCGCCGGACGGCTCCCTGGGAAGATCCTCCGGTGACCTTCACCGACGCAGCTGGAGGAGAGATGACCGAGGCCCGCGAGCACGTCCTGAGCGGAACACGGGGACGGCTCACCGCCCGCGAGTGGCCGGCCGGGCGGCCCACGTACGTGGCGCTGCTGGTCCACGGATACGGCGAGCACATCGGCCGCTACGGCGAGGTGGCCGGCGTCCTGACCGGGCACGGCGCGGCCGTCCACGGCGTCGACCACGCCGGGCACGGGCGGTCGGACGGCGAACGGGTGCTGATCGAGGACTTCGAGGACGTGGTCACCGACGTGCACACCGTGGCGGAGCGGGCCCGGACCGCCCACCCGGACCTGCCCGTCGTCATGATCGGGCACTCCATGGGCGGCCTGATCGCGTCCCGCTACGCCCAGCGCCACCCCGGCGAGCTGACCGCGCTGGTGCTGTCCGGGCCGGTCATCGGCGACTGGGAGCTGCCGCGCACGCTGCTCGCCCTTCAGGAGATCCCCGACACCCCGATCAGCCCGTCCTCGCTCTCCCGGGACCCGGCGGTAGGCGCGGCGTACGCGGCGGACCCGCTGGTGTGGCACGGCCCCATGAAGCGGCCGACGGCGGAGGCGTTCGTACGGACCCTGGACACCGTGGCCGAGGGCGGCGACGTCGGCCCGCTCCCGCTGCTGTGGGCGCACGGCGACGACGACCGGCTGGTACCGCTGCCCGGCAGCCGCGTCGGTGTCGAACGGCTCAGCGGCGGCGACCTGACCGAGCGGATCTACCCGGGCGCCCGGCACGAGATCTTCAACGAGACGAACCGGGCGGAGGTGTTCACCGACGTCACGCGCTTCCTGGACGGCGTACTCGCCCGCTGAGCGGCCGGGCGCTCGCCCCCGGTGCCCCGGCGGGGGCGTTTGCCCTGGAGCCCCATGGGCACCCGCGCCCCCATGGAGTGGTTGCGCCGCGCCGCCTGCGTGGATGAGGACCCCGAACTGTTCTTCCCGGTGGGCACGGCCGGACCGGCTCTGCGGGACACCGAGGCCGCCAAGGACGTCTGCGCCCGGTGCCCGGTGAGCGCCCAGTGCCTGGCGTTCGCCCTGGAGCTGGGGCAGACGTCGGGCGTGTGGGGAGGCACCGGCGAGGAGGAGCGCGTCGCTCTGCTCCGTACGACCGCCCAGTACACACATGCGCACGACTACGCACATACGCACATACGCACGACGAAATGAGGGGCAACTCATGGCCGACGCCCTCGAACTCGACGCGCTGTGGGAGGACTTCCACCGCGTGGTGAACATGACCTCCGCGGAACTCTCGGACTGGCTCCGGGTGCGCGACTCCGGCGAGCTGACCGAGCCGCTGCCGGACGACGCCGGCTCACCACTGGGGCAGCACGTCCTCGCGATCCTGCAGAAGCGGCGCACGGACCTGACCGACGACGACCTCCGGGCGATGCGCAAGGTCGTGGACACCGTCACCTCGCAGACCGACCTGGAGAACGAGCCCCGGTCCGAGGACACCCGGCTCAGGCACCGGCTCATGACGGTCGGTCACGACCCGCTGAAACCGTAGCCGTGAGCCGCGACCAGCGGCGGGTCGTACGGGAACTCGTCGACGCGCACGGGCAGACGTACGCCGAGGAGGCGGGCATCCGGCTGAAGGACACCCCGCAGCCGCTGTACCGGCTGCTCGTCCTCGCCCATCTGCTCAGCGCCCGCATCAGCGGTTCGATCGCCGTGGCCACCGCCCGTGCCCTGCACGAGGCGGGGCTGCGCGACCCGCGCCGCATGGCCGCCGCCGACTGGCAGGAGCGGGTGGACGCGCTGGGCCGGGGCGGCTACCGGCGCTACGACGAGCGCACCGCCACCCAGCTGGGCGACGCGGCCGATCTGCTGACCGAGCGGTGGGGCGGGGACCTGCGCCGGCTCCGGAAGGAGGCGGACGGCGAGGTGCCCGAAGAGCGGCGGCTGCTCCAGGAGTTCCCCGGGGTGGGCCCGACCGGCGCGGACATCTTCCTGCGCGAGGCGCAGCGCGTCTGGCCCGAGGCGGCTCCCTACCTGGACCGCAAGGCCCTCCAGGGCGCGGAACGCCTCGGCCTGCCGGGCGACCCCGACCGGCTCCTGGGCCTCGCCGGGACGACGGAACCGGCCGTCCTCGCGGCGGCGCTGGTGCGCGCGTCGCTGGACAAGGAGGTCGCGCGGGACACCCTCGAACGCGCCGGATGAGACTTCCGGGTTCCGGCCTCCGGTCACCCGAACGACCCCGTGCGCTGGTGCGTCCGCGGGTGCGGTGATGCGCTGAGGACACCGTGTCACGTCCCAGGAGGCATCCGCGATGAGCCGTCGTCCGTCCCACCCCGTCCGTCTCATGGCCTCCGCCCTGGCGGCGGGCGCGCTGCTGACCACGGCGGCCTGCTCGGACGACGGCGGCGGGTCGGGGGCGGCCTCGGACACCGCCGCCGCACAGGCCCGCGCCGCCGAGAAGGACGCCGAGAAGGACGCCGGAAGGGACGCGGCGAAGAAGCAGCCCACGGGCTCCCCCGCGACGTCGCCCACGGGTTCGCCCACCGCGTCCCCCTCCGCCCTCACCGAGTCCGATGCGAAGGCCGCCCTGCTCACCGAGGCCGACCTGGAGGGCGACTGGAACCAGGTCCAGGACGCGGACAAGTGGCGCGACCGGCTGCTCGTCGGCGAGGTCGACGTCTCCGACTTCCTCACCGCCAAGACCGACGCGGCGGACTGCCAGAGACTCCTCGACGGCCTCTACCGCGACAATCTGCTGGGCGAGCCGTCGGGACCGTCGGCGCTCACCGGCTTCGAGCAGGGCGACTCCCGTCTGCTTGAGCAGGTCGCCGCCTACGACCGCGCCGGTCTGGACGACAGCCTGACGTGGATGGACTCCCTGCCGCAGAAGTGCGATCAGTTCACCGCGACCGACGAGGCGGGCGAGAAGCGCACGGTCCAGGTCACCGAGGCCTCGGTGCCCGAGGTCGGCGACGCGCGTGAGGGCCTGCACGTGACCGTGCGAGGAACCGCGGCCGACAACC
Source organism: Streptomyces sp. BB1-1-1 (assembly GCF_031597775.1). Taxonomy (NCBI): domain Bacteria; kingdom Bacillati; phylum Actinomycetota; class Actinomycetes; order Kitasatosporales; family Streptomycetaceae; genus Streptomyces; species Streptomyces sp. BB1-1-1. The sequence goes on from NZ_CP134203.1 coordinate 1,060,216, forward strand.
CGGCCACGCTCACCCTGGACCTCGTCGCCGTACGCGTCGGCACCTCCGCCCTCACCGTCACCGGCGGCGGCCTCGACGGCGACGAGGCCGCGTCCGTGGAGCAGGCGGTGCGGCAGGGGACCGAGCGCCTGAAGACCATCCTGGACGGCGGGACCCCTTCTCCGCGGCCCACCAACCTGGACTGACCGCGAGGGCTCCCCCGTCTTCCACCCACCTCGGGCGAAACCCGGACAGCGTGATCACCGGACGGCACAATGGTGCGGGACGGACAGCGCACGCGCGAGGGAGCCGAGACGTGAGCGAGAGCGACCCCGTCCCCGGCGGGCGCCCGGGTGAGGTCGAGCGGGCCACCGCACTGAGCGGGGAGCTGTCCGGGCAGGGCGTGCACGGAGTCGTGCTGTCCTACGTCGACACGGCGGGGATCGGCAGGGTGAAGACCGTTCCCACCGCGAAGCTCGCCTCGGCCGCGGCCTGGGGCGTCGGCATGTCGCCGGTGTTCGACACGTTTCTCGCCGACGACACGATCGTCGCCACGGACGTCCTCGGCTCCCCCGACGGCGATCTGCGCCTCTACCTCGACCTCGACCGGCTGGTCGTGCTGGCGGCGCAGCCCGGCTGGGCATGGGCGCCGGTCGACCGGATCACACAGGAGGGCGAGCCGCATCCGGCGTGCGGGCGCACCGTCCTGCGCCGGACCGTGGCCGACGCCGCCGAGCGGTACGGCGTCACCTTCGCGGCCGCCATCGAGATCGAGTGGGCGGTGGGCCGGGGCGACGCGCCCGGCGACGCCTTCGTCCCGGCGGTGTCGGGACCGGCGTACGGTGCCGCCCGGCAGATCGAGCTGAGCGACTGCGCGGCCGATCTGCTGGCCGCGCTCGCGGCCGAGGGCGTGGAGGTGGACCAGCTCCATCCCGAGTACGCGGCGGGGCAGTTCGAGGTCTCGGTGGGCGCGCTCGACCCGGTGGCGGCGGCGGACCGCAGTGTGCTGGTGCGGCAGACCGTCCGGGCGGTGTGCCGGCGGCACGGGCTGCGGGTCTCCTTCGCCCCGGCGGTCCTCGGGCAGGGCGTCGGCAACGGCGGGCACATCCACCTCTCCGCCTGGCGCGACGGGAGGAACCTGCACGCGGGTGGCGCTGGCCGGCACGGCATGACCGCCGAGGCCGAGTCCTTCGTGGCCGGGGTGCTGGACCACCTCCCGGCGCTCACGGCGATGACCGCGCCGAGCCCGGCCAGTCACCTGCGGCTCCGTCCCTCGCAGTGGGCGGGGGTGTTCACCGCCTGGGGCAGGGAGACCCGCGAGGCCGCCCTGCGGATCGTCACCGGCACCACCGGCGTGCGCGACCGGGCGGCCAACCTGGAGGTGAAGCCGGTCGACCTGGCCGCCAACCCCTACCTCGCGCTCGCCTCGGTGATCGCCTGCGGGCTGGACGGGCTCGCGTCGTCCGCGTCCCTGCCGGCGGAGATCACCGGTGACCCCGCCCGGTTCGACGCGGCCGAGGCCTCGGCCCGGGGTGTGCGCCGGCTGCCGGTCTCGCTCGCGGAGTCGGTCGAGGCGTTCCGCGCCGACGACGTGCTCCGGACCGCGCTGGGGCCGGTCCTGGCCGACGCGGTGACCGCCGTACGACGAGGCGAGATCGCAGCGGTCGACGGGCTGGACGACGACCGGGTTGCGGCGGCCTACCGCTGGAAGTACTGACATGGCCGCCGGATCCGTCCACGAGCGGCTCGCCGCGCTGGAGTTGGTGGACCACCACTGCCACGGCGCCGTCACCACCGGCCTGGACCGGGCGGGCTTCGAGTCCCTCCTCACCGAGGGCGAGCCGTGGACCGGCGTCTCCCCCTTCGACAGCCCCGTCGGCGTCGCCGTCCGCCGCCACTGCGCTCCCCTGCTGGACCTGCCGCGCCACGCCCCGCCCGACGTGTATCTGGCCCGGCGGGCCGAGCTGGGCGCCGACGAGGTGAACCGGCGGTTCCTGCGCGCCGCGGGCACGGGCGTGTTCTGCGTCGACACGGGACACGCGCCGCACCAGGTGACCGCGCCCGCGGAGCTGGCCCGGGCGGCGGGCGCGACGGCGTACGAGGTGGTCCGGCTGGAGGCCGTCGCGGAGGCGGTGGCGGCCGGGGGCGTCGAGCCGGACGCGTACGCGGCGGCGTTCCGCACCGCCGCGTGGGAGGCGGTGCGGCGGCCGGGCGTGGTGGGCGTCAAGTCGGTGGCGGCCTACCGCACCGGCTTCGACCTGGACCCGGCCCGCCCCTCGCCCTCGGAGGTCACCGAGGCCGCCCGCCACTGGCTCGCCCGCGGCGGCCGGCTCGACGACCCGGTGCTCGTGCGGCATCTGCTGTGGACCGCCGTGGACCTGGGGCGGCCGCTGCAACTGCACACCGGGTTCGGGGACAGCGACATCCGCATGCACCGCGTGGACCCCACCCACCTCACCGACTGGCTGCATCTGACCGCCGGCACGATCCCGGTGCTGCTGCTGCACTGCTGGCCCTACCAGCGCCAGGCGGCCTACCTGTCGGCGGTCTTCGAGCGGGTGCACCTCGACGTGGGCCTCACCCTGCACCACGTCGGCCCCGCCCGGGCGGGCGCGATCCTCGCTGAGGCGCTGGAGATCACCCCGTTCCGCAAGCTGCTGTACAGCTCCGACGCCTACGGTGTGGCCGAGTTCCACCACCTCGGGGCACTGGCCTTCCGGCAGGGGCTGGCCGGGCTGTTGCAGGAGCGGGTGGACGCCGACGAACTGGCCCTGCCGGACGCGCTGCGCATCGCGCGCTGGGCGGGGCGGGACAACGCGCGCCGGGTCTACCGACTGCCGGGGGGCCTGGTGGACGACGGCTGAGCGACGTGGGACCGGTCACAGTCCCGGAGCGCCGCCCGGGAAGCAGGAACGGCTGAAAGTATGATCGCGCGATGTCTGACATGACCGAAACCACGCCGGGCTGGCTGTCGACCGACGAACTCGAGATGGCACGCGCCCGCATGCCGATCCTCTACGTCGAGGCCGTGCCCGTGCGCGTCGACGACAGCGGAGAAGTCACCAGCGTCGGCCTGCTCCTGCGCATCGGTCCCGACGGGACGGTCAGCCGGACGCTGGTCTCCGGCCGGGTGCTGCACCACGAGCGGGTCCGGGACGCCCTGCTGCGTCACCTGGAGAAGGACCTCGGCGCGGTGGCGCTGCCCCGGGTGCCGTCCTCGCTCCAGCCGTTCACGGTGGCCGAATACTTCCCCACGCACGGCGTCACGCCGTACCACGATCCGCGGCAGCACGCGGTCTCCCTCGCCTACGTCGTGCCGGTGGCCGGCGACTGCCGGCCGCGCCAGGACGCGCTGGACCTGGTCTGGTTCAGCCCGCAGGAGGCTCTGTCACCGGCGGTGCAGAGCGAGATGCCGGGCGGGCACGGGGTGCTGCTGAAGCAGGCGCTGGCGCATGTGGGCTGCGTGGTCTGAGGGGCCTGCGTGGTCTGAGGGCCCGGTGGCCGTCCCGCCCCCCCGGAGCTACTCCCCGGGCCGCTCCCCGTCGCTCAACTGCGGGTCCAGGTCGTCCCGGAGCAGACCCCGGGACCCCGTCTGGCCGGTGCGGTAGGCGGAGCGGGCCACCAGGTGGGAGGCGACCGGGCCGGTGAGGAACTGGAAGAAGACGATGAGGGCGAGGGTGCCCAGGTCGATGCCGTGGCGCAGCCTCAGCGCCACCCCGACGAGGACGAGAAGCATCCCGAGGGTCTGCGGCTTGGTGGCGGCGTGACTGCGGGAGAGCACGTCGGGGAAGCGGAGCATCCCGATCACGCCGAGCAGGCACTGCAGGCAGCCGAGGAACAGGAGGACCGCCCCGATCAGATCGGCGGCCTCGGCCCAGGCGTTCACCGGTGGTCCTCCGTGCCGTCCGCGCGCACCGAGGGCCGGTCGCGTACGGCGATGAACCTGGCGATGCCCACCGAGCCGGTGAAACCGAGGAAGGCGAGCACCAGCATCACCGGGAAGTAGAAGGAGTCGCCGTCGTGGGCGGCCTTGACGCCGAGGCCGGCGATGATGAACGCCGCCGCCACGTCCAGGGCGACCGCGCGGTCCAGCATCGAGGGCCCGTACCAGACGCGGTACAGCAGCAGGGCGCCCGCGACGAGGATCATCACGGCCGAGGCGGCCAGCACGGCCTCTTCGACGGCGCGCAGGGTGGTCACGGCGAGGGGTCCCCTTCCGGTACGGGCTGGGCGGCGAGGGCGATGTCCTCGGCGGTGCCGAAGGCGCGGGCCACGAGTTCCTCCATGCGCCACACCGACCGCTGGGCGCTCTCGATCTCGCCCGGATCGTCGGCGTCGAGGACGTGCAGGAACAAGGTGGCCGTCGACCGGCGCACCTCGATCACGGAACCGCCGGGGACGTTGGAGACGGCGACGGCGGTGGCCGTGAGCATGAGGTCGCTGCGCACCCGCAGCGGGACGGCGACGACCGCGGCGGGGTACGGGCCCTTGGCGAAGATCTGCCGGGTGACCTCGACGCTCGACGAGAACATGTCGTACAGCAGGTAGACCGTGAGCCGCAGGATGCCCAGCGGACGCAGTCGCAGACCGAGGTCGACGGCGGGCAGCGGGAAGGCGAGGCACAGGCACACCGCGACGATGACGCCGTTGACGAGGTTGGCCCAGGACAGGGTGCCCCACAGCAGGATCCAGATGACCGTGAGCCAGGCGGTGAGCGGCAGGTCGAGAACGCGTCTGCCGCTGCCGACGCGGAAGGACCAGCTGTAGGGGGAACGGTCGCGGAAGAGGTTGCTCATCGGCCGAGCACCGCCTCGATGTAGGGGGTGCGGGCGAGGAGTTCCGTGGCGGCGGCCTCGGTGAAGGTGGTGAGGGGGCCGCCGAGCACGGTGTAGAGCAGGCCGAGGGCGACGGCGGCGCCGGTCGCCGCCACCATCGGCCAGGGCAGCCGCTTGGTGGTGGTGATGGACTGCCCGAGGAAGCCGGCGGAGACCACGGCACCCGCCGGTTCCGGCAGGCCGCTCCCGGAGGCGGTCGCCGCGCTGTCCTTATCGTTCCCGCCGTCCCCGCCGCCCCCGTCGTCGCCCGGCTCGTCCTCGGCGGACTCCAGCACCCTCCCCTCACCCTCGGACCCGGGCGGAGCGTCGCGCCAGAACGCGAGGTTCCAGACCTTCGCCATGACATAGAGGGTGAGCAGGCTGGTGGCGGCGGACCCGGCGACCAGCGCCCAGGCCCAGCCGCCGCCGTTGTCCACGCCCGCCCGCATCAGGCCGAGCTTGCCGATGAACCCGGAGAACGGCGGGATGCCCGCGAGGTTCATGGCGGGCACGAAGAACAGCACGGCGAGCAGTGGCGCCGTCTTCGCCAGGCCGCCGAGGCGGGTGAGTTCCGTGGTGCCGTCGCGCCGCTCGATGAGCCCGGCGACGAGGAAGAGGGTGGTCTGCACCGTGATGTGGTGGGCCACGTACACGATCGCCCCGGCGATCGAGCCGCGCCCGGCGAGTGCGATACCGAAGACCATGTAGCCGATGTGGCTGATGAGGGTGAAGGAGAGCACCCGTTTCAGGTCGGTCTGGGCGACCGCGCCGAGGATGCCGATGACCATGGAGGCGAGCGCGGCGAGCATCAGCAGGTCGCCGAGGCGGTGGCCGGGGAAGAGCAGGGTCTGGGTGCGCAGCATCGAGTACACGCCGACCTTGGTGAGCAGGCCGGCGAAGACCGCGGTGACCGGTGCGGGCGCGGTCGGGTAGGAGTCGGGCAGCCAGGCCGCGAGCGGGAACACCGCCGCCTTGATCGCGAAGACCGTCAGCAGCATGGCCTCCAGCAGGGTGCGCACTCCGACCGGGACTTCCTGCAGCCGCCCCGCGAGCTGGGCGAAGTTGACGGTCCCGGCGACCGAGTACGTCATGGCGATGGCGACGAGGAACAGCACCGAGGAGAACAGCGAGATGATCACGTACGTCGACCCGGCCCGGATCCGGGTCGCGGTGCCGCCGATGGTGAGCAGGACGAAGCTCGCGACGAGCATGATCTCGAAGCCGACGTAGAGGTTGACGAGGTCTCCGGACAGGAAGGTGCAGGAGACGCCTGCCACGAGGATGAGGTAGGCGGGGTGGAAGACGCCGACCGGTGTCTGGTCGTCGCGGTCGGCCATGCCCTGGCCCAGCGAGTACAGGTTGACGAGCAGGGTGACGGCGCTGGACACGGTGAGCATCAGGCCCGCGAGCCGGTCGGCGACGAGGGTGATACCGACCGGCGGGGGGAAGTCACCGAGGTGCACGCTGAGCGGACCGTGGCGGTCGGCGGCCACCATGAGGAGCACGGAGAGCACGAGGACCGCGCCGAGCACGGCGAGGGTGATGAAGTTCTTGAACCGCTGGAGCCGGGGGCCGATGGCCAGCTTCAGGCCGGTGGCGCACAGGGGCAGCAGGACGGGGAGGGGGACGAGCGCGTTCACCTGGTTCCTTCCGTGCCGGCGCCCTCGGGGTCGTCGGGCTGGTCGGGCGGCGGGTGGCCGGAGTCCTCGCCGGGGCGGGAGTCGGGCTCGCGGCCGGACTCCTCGGGGTCGTTGGAGGGCCCGGCGACACGGGCCGGTGCGGGTCCGGGACGGCCCGCCGCGTCGATGGAGCCCAGTTCCCGGCCCTCGCGGTAGTCCTCGGGGTCGGCGCCGAGGATGTCGTTCCACAGGTTGCCGGAGACGTCGTTGGCGCGGGCCTGGTAGGCGCGTTCCTCGCGGACCCGCCGGCGCAGCCGTTTGCGTGCGGCGCGGTAGCGGGCGCCCAGTTCGGGGTCGGTGCCGTGCTCGGCGCGCGCCTCGCGGTAGCGGTCGCGCAGTTCGCCGCGCCGGTCGAGGAACTCTGCGCGCAGGGCGACCAGTCGGTCCTCGGTGTCGTCGCTGATCTCGTCGGAGCCGGTGACCTGGTGGCTGCGGTAGGCCATGGCGAGCAGGAACGCGGTGGTGGCGAGGGTGATGACGATCGCGGTGAGGGCGATGGCCTGGGGCAGCGGGTCGGTGACCCGGTTGCGGATGACGTTCGGGTAGAGCAGCGGCGCGGCGCCCGCGCTGCCCGTCGAGGCGAGGATCAGCAGGTTGACGCCGTTGCCGAGGACGACCGCGCCGAGCAGGATCCGGGTCAGGGACCGGGTCAGCAGCAGGCTGGCGCCGACGGCGCTGAGGACGGCCGCGGCCACCAGGAGGGAGAGGCTCACGGTCATGCGGGGCCCGCCTCACCGCGCGGGGCGGTCCGGCCGGCGGCCGCCCGTTCGATCTGCCGGTCGATCCGGGCGCCGAGGGCCCGCACGATGTCCAGGACCACGCCGAGGACGAGGAGGTAGACGCCGCAGTCGAAGAGGACGGCGGTGGACAGGTGGGCTTCGCCCCACACGGGCAGGTGGCCGTGCCAGGTCCAGCCGTGCAGCACGGTGCCCTCGGCCAGGCCGCCCAGTGCGACCCCGGTGGACAGGAACAGGCCGAGCCCGGTGAAAACGCCCGCTTTGAAGGGCACGGCGTCGGCGAGTTCGTGCCGTCCGCCCGCGAGATAGCGGGCGATGAAGGCGACGCCGGCGGTCAGGCCCGCGACGAAGCCGCCGCCCGGCAGGTTCTCCGCGCACATCAGCAGGTAGACGGAGAGGACGAGGATGGGGTGGAAGATGAGGCTCGCGACCACTTCCAGGACCACGGAGCGGCGCTCGGGGGCGAGGGTGGAGCTGGCCGCGAGCCAGGTCCGCTCCGGTGCGCCCTCGTCGCCGCTGGGCAGGCCCGCCGACTCGTACGAGGTCGCCCGCCAGGCGGTGCGCAGGCCGGCGTGCGGGTGGTCCCCGGGCAGCGGCAGTACGGGCTGCTCGGCGCTGTCGGTGCGGCGGTGCAGGTAGATGAGGCTGGTGACACCGATCGCGGCGGCGGCGAGCACCGCGGACTCCCCCATCGTGTCCCAGGCCCGCAGGTCGACGAGGATCGTCGCGACGACGTCCTTCAGGCCGTGGTGGGCGGTCTCCTCGACCATCGCCGCCCCGGCGCTGTCGGCCCGGCGGTGCCCCGCCATGATCCAGACGACGAGGGCGACGGCGGCGCCGCCCGCGAGCGCCACCGGCATCCGCAGTGCGCGCCGCGACCGGCTGTAGTTCTCCTCGAAGTGCACCGGCATCCGGCGCAGCACGAGCACGAAGACGATCATCGAGACGGTCTCCACGCAGAACTGGGTCAGCGCGAGGTCGGGTGCGCCCTGCACGACGAAGAGCAGCGCGGTGCCGTATCCGGTGAGCCCGGCGAGCACGACGGCCTTCATCCGGCGCCGCACACCGAGGCACAGCACGGCGGCGGCACAGGTCAGCAGCGCGACACCGGCCTGGGCCGGGTGATCCCACAGCCGTGGGGCGGGTACTCCGGACCAGGGTTCGTCCGCGAGGAGCACGGCGATCTGCCCGGCGAGGACCACGCTCATGGTCGTCACGAGGTACACCGACAGCGAGCCGCGCTGCACGAAACCGGTGCACTGCAGGGCGGTGCGTTCGAGGCCGAGCAGGAACCGTCCGTAGATGCGGTCGGCGGAGCGCCAGGCCAGGGCCTGCCCGACACGCCCGACGGGGCTCGCGGCGAGGAACAGCAGGACACCGCCCGCCCACGCCGCGCAGGACAGCCCGAGGGCCAGACCCGCCCCGTGCCACAGCGCCAGGCGGTACGAGTGGGCGGGCACGGGGAACTGCCCGGCGTAGGTGCCGAGGAGCCCCTGGAGCCAGGACACGCCGGGTCCGAGGGCGAGGCAGGCCAGGGCCAGCACGGCGGGCGGCGCGAGGAAGGCGGGCGGCACGGCGTGCGCGTCGGTGTCCGGGACACCGGGCTTGCGGGCGAAGGCGCCCCAGAGGTAGCGCAGGGTGTAGGCGGTGGTCAGGGCCGAGCCGACGACGGTCATGGCGAGCGCCCAGCGGTCGGCGGTGTCCCCGTCCAGGAGGGACTGGAAGGCGGCCTCCTTGGCGGTGAAGCCGAGCAGCGGCGGTACGGCGGCCATGGACAGTGCGGCGACCACGGCGACGGCGCACACGACGGGCAGCCGCCGCCCGAGCCCGGAGAGTCTTCGCAGGTCACGGGTGCCGGTGGCGTGGTCGACGATCCCGGTTACCAGGAAGAGCGGGGCCTTGAACAGGGCGTGGGCGAGGATCATGGCGGTGGCGGCGATGGCGGTGTCGTGGCGGCCCGCGCCGGCCAGGACGGTGAGGAAGCCGAGCTGGCTGACCGTGCCGTACGCGAGGACGAGTTTCAGGTCGTTCAGGCGCAGCGCCCGCCAGCCGCCCAGCAGCATCGTCGCGGAGCCCAGGACGAGCAGGAGCGGCCGCCAGGGCGTGACCTCGGCGAACGCGGGAGCGAGCCGGGCGATGAGGTAGACGCCGGCCTTGACCATCGCGGCGGCGTGCAGATAGGCGCTGACCGGGGTGGGGGCGGCCATGGCGTTGGGCAGCCACAGACTGAACGGCCAGATCGCGGACTTGGACAGGGCGCCGACGAGGATCAGCACGATCGCCGTGGACAGCGCCGCCGACGCGGACGGCGGGTCGGCGAGGATCGCCGAGATCCGGTAGGTGCCCGCCTCGTGACCCAGGATCAGGAAACCGACGAGCATGGTCAGTCCGCCGAGCGTGGTGACCGTCAGGGCCTGCAGGGCGCTGCGCCGGTTGCGCTTGTGGTCGCTGGTCTGGCCGATCAGCAGGTAGGAGAAGACGGTCGTCAGTTCCCAGAAGATGTAGAGCAGGATCAGGTCGTCGGCGAGGACCAGGCCGAGCATCGCCCCGGCGAAGGCGAGGAGGTTCCCGGCGAACCTGCCCAGCTGCCGCGACCGGTCGTCGAAGTAGGAGGCGCAGTAGACCAGGACGAGGGCGCCCACTCCCGCGGCGAGCAGCACCATGAGTTCGGCGAGGGCGTCCAGCCGCAGCGCCCAGTCCACGTGGTAGGCGGGAAGCCAGGCCCACTCGGTGGTGTCGGCGCCGCCCGCGGCCGTGGTGCTCCACCGGGTGGCCGCCCAGACGGCCGTCGCGGCGGGCGGCAGGGCCAGCACGATGAAGGCACGGGTCCCGCACCACCTCACCAGCGGCGCGGCGAACAGCGCGAGCGCGAAGTGGCAGAGGATGAGCGCGGACACTCGACAGTGATATATCGGGCATCTCGCCTGCGCGCCCAGCCACGCCGCAGGGCAGACAATCGAGGGGCGGTTTCGGATCTCTCCGAAACCGCCCCTCGATCAACGACTGTCTCCAGTCGGGACGACAGGATTTGAACCTGCGACCCCTTGACCCCCAGTCAAGTGCGCTACCAAGCTGCGCCACGTCCCGTTGCCCGTCTGACCTGGGGTTTCCCCCGGCCGAACGCGCAGGAAAACCATACCGCACTCGGGCCGGTGGTCGCGCATCGCTTTCCGGGGCGCGGTCCGCCGTCAGCACTTCTCCGCACGGGACGGTTCGGGCGTGGCCGCCGTGCGCTCGGAGCCGGCCGCGGCCGCGTCGACCCGCACCAGTCCGCGTACCGCCGGTATCAGCAGCAGCGCGGCGCAGACGGCGAAGCTCGTCGCGCCGGCGACGAGCAGCACGTGGTCGGCGCCGATGGCCGAGGCGGCCGGTCCCGCGAGGGCCTGGCCGACGGGCATCATGGCCAGCGAGCCCGCCACGTCGTAGGCGTGGATGCGGTTGAGGACGTCCGGCGGGACCTGGGTCTGCACACTGGTCGCCCACATGACGCCCCAGAAGGACATCCCGGCCCCGGCGACGGCGGCTCCGGCCGCCATGGCGGGTACGCCGAGCCCGGCTCCGACGCTCGCGGGGAAGGCGGCGAAGCCGACGAGGGCGATCGCGCCGGCGCGGAGCATGCGGCGGGGGCGCAGCCGCAGCGCGAGGAGCCCGCCGACGACGGTGCCCGCGCCCAGGGCGGAGTTGACCAGGCCGTACGCGCGTGGGCCGTGCTCCTGCACCACCTCGGTCGCCACCAGCGGGACGGTCGGGCCCCACACGGCGATCATGTAGACGCACCAGACGGCGATGACGCTCCACAGCCACCGCCGGGAGCGGAACTCCCGCCACCCCTCGACCAGGTCGGCGCGGAAGGCCTTCGTCCCGCCGCCGACCATCACTCGGCCGCCCGGCGCGAGCGGGGGCAGCCGGAGCAGCAGCAGGCACAGGGCGCTGATTCCGTACGTGGTCGCGTGGGCGGCGAAGACCCCGCCCGGTGAGGCGAAGCCGACCAGGAGGCCGGCGACGGCGGGTCCGGCGAGCTGGGCGGCGGACTCGGCGACGCGTATCGCGCCGTTCGCGCCCTGGATGTCGGAGGCGAGCCGGGGCACGGTGCTGGCGACGCCGGGCTGGAAGACGGCGCCCGCGACGCCGTTGACGAAACCGATGGCGCAGATCTGCCACAGCACGACGTGGCCGGAGAAGAACAGGCCGGCGGCCAGCGCCTGGGTGCCGAGCCGCACCAGGTCGGCGCCGATCATCAGTTTGCGGGTGCTGAAGCGGTCGGCGAGGACCCCGCCGAAGACGACCAGGCCGGCGAACGCGGCGGCCGTCGCGGCCATGGCGAGACCGACCGCGCCCGCCCCATACCCGTGCTGGAGCAGACCGGCGGCGAGCGCGACGGGCAGCATGGTGTCGCCCAGCCGGGCGATGGCCCGGGCCACGAAGAACAGCCCGAAGTCCCGCGACCAGACGGCTCGCGCCGCGCCCACTCCGGCCGCCCGCTCGTGCCTGGGCTGCGACGACGTCCCGGCCATCCCGCGCTCTCCCCTCCACGGCCGGCCCCCGCCGGCCACCCGCCCCGTGCGGCCCCTGCTGATCCCCGCGCGCGTCGTACGTCCGACAGCCGGAGCCCCCCTCCGGCCCCGGCTGCCACGCACGCCCCGGATCATGCCACGGGGCACTGACAACGCCCGAGGGGTTTTCAGCCCCCGGCCGGCAGCCCCAGCCGGGGGTGGGCCTCCAGCAGCCGGGTCGGGGCCGCCTGGCGCCAGGAGTCGGCGAGGATGTCGCGCAGCTCGTCCTCGCCCTCCAGGGCGGCGAGGCGGGCCCGCACCCAGGCGAACTGCGCCTCGTGGCCCGCGATCCAGAACTTCCCCGGCTCGGCCAGCACGAGTTCGTCGCGCTCCTCCTTGGGGCAGCGCACCGCGATGGAGGTCTCGTCCTCGGGCAGTGTGGCGAACATCTTCCCCGCGACCCGGAACGTGGGCATGTTCCAGGCGACCTTCTCCGTCGTTTCCGGCAGGGACAGGGCGATACGGCGTACGTCTTCTGCGTCCGGCATGTCAGGCACGGTAGCCGCCGCCACTGACATTCACCCGGCGCCGGCCGGGGCGCCCGCCTCCCCGCCGACCTGCTTGAAGTAGAGCGTCGTCGGCCGCAGTTGCCCGCCCGGGTCCGCCGCGTAGTCGGGGATCGTACCGGCGCGGGTCCACCCGGTGGAGCGGTAGAGGTGCTCGGCGGGGCTGCCGGTCTCGGTGTCCAGGTGGAGCAGGGTGAGGCCGGCCGCCGCGGCCGCCTCCTCGGCGGCGGTCAGGAGCCGGCGGCCCAGCCCCCGGCCGCGCGCCGCGCGCGAGACCATCAGCTTGACCAGCTCGGCGCGGTGGCGGCTGTTGGGCTTGTCGGGCAGGGCGAGGCTCACCGTTCCGAGCACCCGGTCCCCGTCGTGCGCGACCCAGACGGCGAGTCGCCCGGCGGCGACGGCCGCGGCCCGCTCCCGCCACCAGGCGACGGCGTCCGCCCGGTCGAGCGGCGCGAGGAAGCCGACGGACGCGCCGCCCTCGACGGTGTCGGTCAGCAGGTCGGCCAGCTCCTCCAGCAGGGCCGTGAGCCGCCCCTCGTCCACTTGGGTCACGATCACGGCAGCACCACCGCCAGCACATAGCGCGCGTCCTCGGGGCCGGCGCACCGGAACCTCGTCGGCCCCCACACCCGCATCCGCAGGCAGTCCCCGGTGCCGAGGTGGTGCTCGACGTCCTGGGCCGTCACCTCCAGGGCTCCGTCCAGGACCCAGATGTGCTGTTCCAGGCCGGGCACGGGCGGCCGGTCGTAGGCGAGGTCGGCGCCTGCGGCGAGCCGTCCCTCGACCAGTTCGCCGCGCAGCCCGGCGTGCGGCGGGGACACGGAGCGGCGTACGAATCCGGCGGCCCGGTCCTCCCACAGCGGCTGCTCGCCGGCGCGCACCAGCAGCGCGGGTTCCGCCTCGACCTCACTGAGCAGCCGGGACATGGTTCGTCCGTAGACGGCGCACAGGCGGTTCAGCAGGGAGGCGGTGGGGCTGATCTCCGCCCGTTCGGCGCGGGACAGGGTGGACCGGCTCACTCCGCTGCGCTCCGCCAATTCCCCTAGCGACCAGCCGCGTTCGGCGCGCAGCTCGGCCAGCCGGGCGGCGAGCCGGGCGTCCACGAGGTCGGGAGCCTTCGGCTCCTCATCCGTGTCTCTCATATTCGGGACGCTATCCCGGATATGAGACGGCCGTGTTACGGAGACCTCACGCCCGGGCCGCCTCGTCCAGCGCGTCCAGGACCGGGCGGATCAGCGGGTGCTCCTCGGCTCCCCGGCGCACCGCCGCGAAGACGCGGCGGGTGGGCGCGACCCCGTCGACCGGGCGGACGACCACGCCCGTGAGGTCCGTGCCGTGCAGGGCCGAGCGCGGGACGAGTGCCACGCCGACGTCGGCCGCGGCGAGCGACACGACCGCGCGGAAGTCGTCCGAGGAGTGCTCCATGCGGGGCTGGAAGCCGGCGTGCTCGCAGGCCAGGACCACCACGTCATGGCAGGGGTTGCCCGGGTAGGGGCCGATCCACGCGTCCTTGGCAAGCTCCCCGAGCGGCACCTCGTCGGCATCGGCGAGCCGGTGGCCGAGCGGGACGACGGCGTCGAAGGGCTCGGCGTACAGGGGGACGTGGGTCAGGCGCGGATCGTCGGCGGGTGGCGCCCCCCGGTACTCGACGGCGACGGCCACGTCGACCTGCCGGTCGAGGACCATCGGCAGGCTGGCGTCGCCCTCGGCGTCCTGGACGCGGATGCGGATGCCGGGCGCCGACTCGGCGAGGCGGGCCAGCGCGGGCGCGACGACCAGTGCGATACCGGTCGCGAAGGAGGCGACCGTGACCGTGCCCGCGTCGCCCGAGCTGTACGCGGCGAGTTCCGCCTCGGCCCGCTCCAGCTGGGCGAGGACGGCGTTGGTGTGGCTGAGCAGGATCTCGCCGGCCGGGGTCAGCCGTACGCCCTTGGCGCCGCGCTCGACCAGGCGGTGGCCGGTCTCCTGCTCCAGGGCGGCCAGCTGCTGGGAGACCGCCGACGGGGTGAGGTACAGCGCGGCGGCAGCCGCCGTCACGGTGCGGTGGTCCGCCACCGCTCGGAGGATGTGCAGCCGCCGCGCTTCGATCACGGGATCGATTCTCTCACCCGCCGCACCCGCCGCGCCCGTGGCCGCAGGTCACGCCCGCGTCAGGCGTCCAGCTCCTTGCGCGCCGCCGCGAAGGCGTCCACCGCGCGGTTCACGTCCTCCGTGGAGTGGGCGGCGGACAGCTGCACCCGGATGCGGGCCTGGCCCTGCGGCACGACCGGGTAGGAGAAGCCGATCACGTACACCCCGCGCTCCAGCAGCAGCTCGGCCATGCGGCCCGCCTTCGACGCGTCGCCGATCATCACCGGCGCGATGGCGTGGTCGCCGGGGAGGATGTCGAAGCCCTCCTCGGTCATCCGGCGGCGGAACAGGGCGGTGTTCTCGGCCAGCCGGACGCGCAGGTCGTCGGCCGACTCCAGCAGGTCGAGCACCTTGAGGGAGGCGGCCGCGATCACCGGGGCCAGCGTGTTGGAGAAGAGGTACGGCCGGGAGCGCTGGCGCAGCAGGGCGACGATCTCGGCGCGCGCGGCGACATAGCCGCCGGAGGCGCCGCCGAGGGCCTTGCCGAGGGTGCCGGTGATGATGTCGACGCGGTCCATGACGCCGTGCAGCTCGGGGGTGCCGCGCCCGCCGGGTCCGACGAAGCCGACGGCGTGCGAGTCGTCGACCATGACCATGGCGTCGTAGCGGTCGGCCAGGTCGCAGATGTCGCGGAGCGGGGCGACGTAGCCGTCCATGGAGAAGACGCCGTCGGTGACGATCAGCTTGCGGCGCGCGTCGCCCGCGGCCTTGAGCTGCGCCTCCAGGTCGGCCATGTCGCGGTTGGCGTAGCGCAGGCGCCTGGCCTTGCTGAGGCGGATGCCGTCGATGATCGAGGCGTGGTTCAGGGCGTCCGAGATCACCGCGTCCTCGGGGCCGAGGAGGGTCTCGAAGACGCCGCCGTTGGCGTCGAAGCAGGAGGAGTAGAGGATCGTGTCCTCCTGGCCGAGGAACGCGGAGAGCCGGGCCTCCAGTTCCTTGTGCACCTCCTGGGTGCCGCAGATGAAGCGCACGGACGCCATGCCGTAGCCCCAGCGGTCCAGCGCCTCGTGGGCGGCGGCGACGACCTCGGGGTGGTCGGCGAGGCCGAGGTAGTTGTTGGCGCAGAAGTTGAGGACCTCGCCGGGACGGCCGCCCGCGGTGACGTTCACGGTCGCGGACTGCGGGGTGCCGATCACGCGCTCGGGCTTGTGCAGGCCGGCGGCGCGGATCTCGTCGAGGGTGGCGCGCAGGTCGTCGCGCACGGAGTCGAACATATCGGTAGCTCCTAGGAAGGCAGTTGGCTTACGCGGTGACTTACGCGGTCCAGTCGAGGATGACCTTGCCGCCCTTGCCGCCGGCCGCGTCCTCGAACGCCGCCTCGTGGTCGCGGTGGCTGTAGCGGCCGGTGATGACGGGGGCGAGGTCGAGGCCGCCTTCGAGCAGCACCGACATGGCGTACCAGGTCTCGAACATCTCGCGGCCGTAGATGCCCTTGACGGTGATCATCGAGGTGACGATCCGGGCCCAGTCGACCGGGAACTCCTCGGACGGCAGGCCGAGC
The DNA here is from genome assembly GCF_031597775.1 of Streptomyces sp. BB1-1-1. Taxonomy (NCBI): domain Bacteria; kingdom Bacillati; phylum Actinomycetota; class Actinomycetes; order Kitasatosporales; family Streptomycetaceae; genus Streptomyces; species Streptomyces sp. BB1-1-1. The sequence continues at coordinate 1,076,115 of NZ_CP134203.1, forward strand.
ATGGCGATCCGGCCGCCGTGCGTCATGTTGGCGATCATGTCGCGCATGGCCTCGGGGCGGCCGGACATCTCCAGGCCGATGTCGAAGCCCTCGCGCAGGCCCAGTTCGCGCTGTCCGTCGGCGATGGTCGACTTCGACACGTCGAGGGCGAGGCTCACGCCGACCTTGAGCGCCAGGTCCAGGCGTTCCTCGCTCACGTCGGTGATCACGACGTTGCGGGCCCCCGCGTGCCGGGCGACGGCGGCCGCCATCAGGCCGATCGGCCCGGCGCCGGTGATGAGGACGTCCTCGCCGACCAGCGGGAAGGACAGGGCGGTGTGCACGGCGTTGCCGAACGGGTCGAAGATCGCGGCGACGTCGAGGTCGACGGGGACGCGGTGCACCCAGACGTTGGTGGCGGGCAGGGCGACGTACTCGGCGAACGCCCCGTCCCGGCCGACGCCGAGCCCGACGGTGGCGCGGCACAGGTGGCGCCGGCCGGCCAGGCAGTTGCGGCACTTGCCGCAGACCAGGTGTCCTTCGCCGCTGACCCGGTCACCGGCCTTGGTGTCGGTGACGTCCCGACCGGTGTCGACGACCTCGCCGACGAACTCGTGACCCACGACGAGCGGGGTGCGGATGGCCTGCTGGGCCCAGCCGTCCCAGGCCCGGATGTGCAGGTCGGTGCCGCAGATGCCGGTGCGCAGCACCTTGATGAGCACGTCACCGGGTCCGATGACGGGCTCGGGTACGTCCGCGAGCCGGAGGCCGGGCTCCGCCTTCTCCTTGACCAGCGCCTTCAACGCTACGGCTCCTGACGGTGAGGTCCCGGCACCGGGCATGCAGAGGCAGCCCGCGTCCGGGAAGGGGAGGGGAATCGCACAGCAATCTGCCGTACGACACCGCCCCGGGTCCATCGAGCCTTTCTTAAGCCCGGTCGCAGCTTTCCTTCACGCCCTCACACCGGTCGCGCCCGTCGGCTCACAGCGGGAGCCCGTCCTCCGCGCTGCGTTCGATGCGCCGTACGAGATCGGCCGCCGTCGACTTGATCGTCGCCAGGCCCGCCTTCCCCCAGGTCCGAGGCCTCACGTCGGCGGCGGACACCGCGCCCAGCACCGTCCCCGTGCTGTCGATGAGCGGGGCTCCCAGGTAGGAGCGGATGCCGAACTCGTCGACGACCGGGTTGCCCGCGAAGCGCGGATAGTCGCGCACGTCCTCCAGGACCAGGGCCTTGCGCCGGACCACCACATGGGGGCAGAAGCCGTGGTCGCGCGGCTGGACCCGGGCGAACTCGGGACTGGTGCCGTCCCCCCGCGTCACCGGCGCGATCTCGGGCACCCGCAGGCCCGCGAAGAACTGCCCGCCCTCGACCAGGAAGTTGACCATCGCGTACGGCGCCTCGGCGAGATGGGCGAGATGGGCCGCGTAGGCGTCGAGGGCCGGATCCGGGCGTTCCGCCAGCCCGAGCCGACGCAGCCGTCGCACCCGTGCGGGGGCCTCCCGGTCCTCGGGAGTGAGCAGCAGCCGTCCGACCGGGCGCGGCGGGTCATAGCTCATGGGCGGGCTCCGTCGCTGTGGGCGTGCGTCATGTGCGGCTCCGTGGCGGTGGGTACGGGAATCACCTGGGGTCACCTGGGGATCACCTGTGGGCGCCGTGCCCCGTCGTGGGGGCCGGTGTGTGGGCGATGAGGTGGCGTACGAGGGTGAGCAGGGTCTGTACGCCGGAACTGGAGATCCGGGCGTCGCAGCGCACGATGGGGATCTCGGGATGGAGGTCCATGGCGGCGCGCACCTCCTCGGGGTCGTAGCGGTACGCACCGTCGAACTCGTTGATCGCGACGATGAAGCCGAGTCCGCGCTCCTCGAAGAAGTCGACGGCGGCGAACGACTCCTCCAGGCGGCGGGTGTCGGCGATGATCACGGCACCGAGCGCGCCCTCGCACAACTCGTCCCACATGAACCAGAACCGTTCCTGGCCGGGCGTCCCGAACAGGTACAGCACGTGTTCCGGGTCGAGGGTGAGGCGGCCGAAGTCCATGGCCACGGTCGTCTCGAGTTTGTTCTCGATTCCGTCGAGGTTGTCGGTCGCGGCGCTGACCGTGGTGAGCAGTTCCTCCGTGCTCAGCGGTGCGATCTCGCTGACCGCGCCGACGAAGGTCGTCTTGCCCACCCCGAACCCACCCGCCACGAGGATCTTCAGCGCGGTGGGGAAGGGGTCGGTGGTGTCGTGGCCGGATCCCGGGACGGGTCCGTGGCCGTAGTCAGAGCTGTCGTCGTAGTCCATCGAGCACTGCCTCCAGAAGGGCCCGGTCCGTGGGGTTGTGGTGGAACGAGGCGGGGGGTTTGGTGGTCAGCGCGCCGCAGTCGACGAGGTCCGACAGCAGCACCTTGGTGACTGCCACCGGAAGCCTCAGATGGGCGGCGAGCTCGGCGACCGGGAGGGGCGCCCGGCACAGGTCGAGTGCCTGCGCGTGTTCGGGACCGAGGTAACCGAGGGGGGTCGCCCCCGTGGCCATCACCTGGGACATCAGGTCGAGCTCGACGGTGGGCCGGGTACGGCCGTTGCTCACGGTGAAGGGGCGCACCAGCCGTCCGGCCGCGTCGTCGAGCCAGGGCCCGTCGCCGGCCGCGGCCACCCTCAAGGCCTCATCGCCGGGGGTTCGACGGCGTGCTGCCGGGGCGCGGTGACCAGGTAGGGGCGGACGCTCTTGACCAGCATCGCCATCTCGTAGCCGAGCACGGCCGCGTCGGCCTCGCGGCCGGCCAGCACGGCGAGGCAGGTGCCGGAGCCGGCGGTGGTGACGAAGAGCAGGGTCGAGTCGAGTTCGACGACGACCTGCCGTACGTCCCCGCCGTCGCCGAAGCGGACACCGGCGCTGCGGCCGAGGGAGTACAGGCCGGAGGCCAGGGCCGCCATGTGGTCGGCGCTGTCCGCGTCGAGGCCGTGGACGGACTTCACCAGTCCGTCGCAGGACAGGAGCACCGCGCTGGACGTGTGCGGCACGCGCTGCACGAGGCCGCTCATCAGCCAGTCGAGGTCGGATACATGGCCGGTCGGCGCGTCGCTCGCCATGGTGGATCGACTCCTTGGGGTGCGAAGGTCTGCGGGAGCGCTGGTCGTGGTGGTGGGGGTAGGGATGGGGGTGGAGAGGAAGCGGGGGGTGGTCACGGGGTTGCTCATCCGGCCGGGTCCCTGTGGGTCGGTTCCATGGGGGTCGGTTCCATGGGGGTGGGCTCCGTGGGGGTGGGCTCCATGTGGATCGGCTCCACGGGGGCAGGTTCCATGGAGGCCGGTGGCGGATCGAGGCGGGTCGGTTCCATGGGGGTCGGCTCCCTGTGCTGCTGGGCCTCCGCGAGGCCGATGCCGCGTTGGAAGGCGGCCATGAGCCCGGGGTCGTGGCCGACGTGCTGCTCGGGTTCCTGGCGCGGTGCGGGGCCGTCGCGCAGCTGGGGAACGATGTGCTCCTGGGCGCGGCGGCGGGGCAGTTGGGGCTTGCCCATGGTGCCGCGCACCGCACTGTGGCGCGGGACGGGCGGGGTGGCCGCGTGCTCGGCGAGGACGCCCCGGTCCTCGGGCCGGACACCGGGCACGGCGGCTGCCGGAGTGGGCCGGTCCCGGTGGGCGCCGCGCACGGGCAGCGGCACGGGTTCGCCTGCGTCCGCCCGGCGGGCCGGGGCCGGCGCGGGCACCGTGGGGGCGGGCGCGAAGGGGACGGGAGCGGGCGTGGCTGCGGGCGTGGCGGCGGCCGGCGGCGTCGCGGGGGCGTCGGTCCGCGGCTGCTGCCGGGGCGGCGGCAGCGGCACGGGTTCGGCCCCGCCGGCCTCCGCCGGCCGGGCCCCGCCCCCGGGGAGCGCTCCCGGCTCCGTGCCCAACAGGGCCTGCGGCACGACCAGTACGGCCTGGACACCGCCGTAGATGTTGGTCTGCAGGCGGACGGTGATCCCGTGCCTCTTGGCGAGCTGGGAGACGACGTACAGCCCGATGCGGCCGTCCGCGAGCAGGCGGGCGACGTTGACCTGGTCGGGGTCGGCGAGGAGGGCGTTCATCCGGCTCTGCTCGCCGACCGGCATGCCGAGTCCGCGGTCCTCGACCTCGACGGCGAGGCCCGAGGTGACGAGGTTGGCGCGCATCAGCACCTGGGTCTGCGGGGCGGAGAACAGGGTGGCGTTCTCGACGAGTTCGGCCAGCAGGTGGATGACGTCGGCGACGGCGTGGCCGCGCAGGGTGCCGTCGATCGGCGGGACCAGCCGGACGCGCGAGTACTGCTCGACCTCGGCGATGGCCGAGCGGAGCACCTCGGTCATGTCGACGGGGTTGCTCCACTGCCGGCGCGAGACGGCGCCGCCCATCACCGCGAGGTTCTCGGCATGGCGGCGGATGCGGGTGGCGAGGTGGTCGACGTGGAAGAGGCCCTTGAGGAGGTCGGGGTCCTCGATCTCGTTCTCCAGCTCGTCCAGGATGGAGATCTCCCGGTGCACCAGCGACTGCAGGCGCCGGGCGAGGTTGACGAAGACCTCCAGCTTCTGTTCGCTGCCCGCCTGGCTGGAGAGCTGGGCGGCCCGGACGACGGCGGTGACGGCGCCGTCGTGGGCGCGGGACAGGTCGGCGGCGAGCAGTTCGAAGTCGTCGGCGTCGTCCGGCGGTCCGCCCCGCGGTTTGCGCTGGGGCGGGGTATCGCCGCGGCGCAACGCCTCGACCACGGCGCGCAGATCGCCCTCCGAGCGCGCGGTGCTGCGGCGCAGGGCGCCGACGCGGTCGTGCACGGACCGCGCGGCGCGGTCGGCGGCGACGGCGGCGATGACGACGGCCGCGAGGGTCACCGAGACCGCCCCCGCGAGCACGCCCCACAGGACGAGGCCGGGCCGGGCGCCGGTGGACCGGATGGTGAACAGGACGACCGCGCAGGCGCCGAGGGCCACCGCGACGGGCGGCAGCACGGCGAGACGCAGGAGTTGGGGGCGTATGTGGGTCTCAGGCAGCGCGGGAGCGGTACGGGAGGCCGGCCGGCCGTGCCGCCCGCCCTCGCGGCGGTCTGCTCGCGCGGCCGGGGCGCGGAGGTGAGACATCGGGGGTCCTCGTACTGGTCCGTTGGTCCGTCGGGCCCGGATCGGGCCCTGATGCTCGCGCGTGGTGGCGAATGCCACGCGGACACGCGACGCCACGCGGGCACGCGTCGTCGCGGTGTCGACCGAGCGGACCGGGGGATCCGGTCTACGTCGCCCGACGGACACTGACAGTAGTCGCCCGCACATCATGTGCGGTGGGCAGTTGCCAAAGTCCCTCGGACAACGTCCCGCTCTGGTATGAGGCTTCGTACGACAGCCCGATAAGCCGGTGAAGCTTCCGCTCCCGAAGCACTGGCAACCGGTCCGACTCGATCAAAAGCGGTCACCGTGAGTGACGGCGGAAGATCGTCCGTCGCCGGGTCGATCGTCACGGGGTACTGAGTGCTGGGGGCGGCGAGCCAGTCGGCGCCAGGGTGCAGGGTGAGCCGCATGGTGGTGCCGGACCGGGTGACGTCCATGGCGACCCGCTCACGGTTGGCGTGCTCCCCCGGAGCGCGGATCGACCTGGCTGTCCCACATCGTGGGGGCCGGCATCGTCGCGACGGTCTCACCGGAGTCGTCCACGAAAGTCGACGCCGCCGTCGGCGCCGGCCTGGCGGCCGTGCCCTCGGGCGGCCGGCGTCCCGCTGGCGCGGTGACCATGTGGGCCCCGTGAATACCCCTCGCTGCTGTCCTCGGCCTCGTTCAGGACGGGACTGACGTGCGCCGGCGGACGTCGAAGGCGGCGTCCCGAGCCCGTCGTGCCTGGGCTGCGGACCGGGCGCCGCGTTCGGTAACCGGGGCTCCCGTCACCTTCCCGACAGCCGGCATTCCCCGGCGGCGGACCACCGGTCACTCATCGCGCTCGTCACCGGTTCGTCCGTGGCGGGAGCCGGCGTACGCGCAGTCGCGGAGTCGGCGCAGCCGTGCGGTGGGACGCAGCCCTGGCAGACTGTGGGCGTAGGGGTCGTAGGACACGGTGCTGGTCGCCCGAGCGGGGTGCACGGCTTCCAGGGACAGTGCGGCGAAGGTGCGCCAGGGTTCGTCGGGTGCGGCGGCGCACAGGTCGAAGTGGACGGGCCGGCGAGCGAGCTCCTGCCACAGCGTCGGCATGGTGTCCTCCGTGGCGCCGGTCGGGCCGAGGACCGGGAAGGCCGCCAGGACCCGTTCGCGCTCACCCACCCGGTAGGACAGCAGGGTGGAGTACGGCCCGGTCAGGGCGTCGGACCGCAGCAGGGGCAGGTGGCGGCCGAGACGGCCGGAGCGGCTGGACGTGAACAGCAGGTCGAGCGCGTTGCCGAGGCCGTCGGTGTCCTCGACCCGCACGGCCAGACCCAGTCCGTCCGGCAGCCGCCGGGGCAGGCCGAGCGCACGGGACCAGCGCACCGTCACCCGGTAGGTGCCCGGCCGGTCCAGCCAGGGCGCACTCCAGTCGCCGTCCGCCCGGCCGGTCACGGTCAGCGTTCCCGTGCACAGCACCCCGTGCGGGTGCAGGGCCGGTGCCGAACGCCACCGGGCCACTCGGCCGGCCACACGGTGAGCCGCGCGGCCGACGATCACGCGGCCCCTCGGGACTCGGGGCGGATGACTGCGCGGACGCACCCGTCGGTCTTGTGCTTGAACATGTCGTACGCCGTGGGCGCCTGGTCGAGCGTGAGGGTGTGGGTGGCCAGGTGGGCCGTCTCGATCTCACCCGCGGTCATCCGCTCCAGGAGCATGGGGATGTACCGCTGCCCGTGCATCTGGGCGCCGCGCACGGTGAGCCCCTTGTTGATCACGGCGCCGAGCGGGAACTTGTCGACGGCGCCCGCGAAGACGCCCAGGATGAAGACCGTGCCGGCCTTGCGACAGGCGTGGATGGCCTGGCGTACGGCGGTGGGGCGGTCGGTCTGGAGGCGGAGCTGCTGCTTGGCCTGGTCGTACAGGTGCATCGGGCCGTCGCTGTGGGCTTCCATGCCGACGGCCTCGATGCACACGTCGGGGCCACGGCCGCCGGTACGCTCGCGCAGTTCCGCGGCGACGTCGGCGGTGGTGTAGTCGATGGTCTCCGCGCCGACGTACCGTTCGGTCATGGCCAGCCGCTCGGGGATGCGGTCGATGGAGATGACCCGTTCGGCGCCCTTCAGGATGGCCGCCCGGGCGGCCATCTGTCCCACCGCGCCGCAGCCCCAGACGGCGACCACGTCACCGGGCTTCACCCCGGCCAGGTCGGCGCCCATCCATCCGGTGGGCACGGAGTCGGAGACGAACAGGGCGCTGATGTCGTCGATGCCCTCGGGGACCTTGAAGGCGCCGTAGTCGGCGAAGGGGACACGGACGTATTCGGCATGGCTGCCGCGCAGTCCGCCCATGGCGTGCGAGTAGCCGAAGATGCCGGCGGTCTCGTAGCCGAAGAGGGCCTGGCCGATGCCAGGGTTGGTGTTGGTGTTGTCGCACAGGGACCACAGGTCGTTGGCGCAGTACCAGCAGCGCCCGCAGCCGACGAAGGAACAGACGACGACCCGGTCGCCGACCTTGTGTTTGCGCACGGCGGACCCGGTCTCCACGACCTCGCCGACGAATTCGTGTCCGATGATGTCACCGGCGCGCATGGCGGGGATGTAGCCGCCTATGAGGTGCAGGTCGGAGCCGCAGGTGGTACCCGCGATCAGACGCACGATGACGTCCTGGTCGTTGCGCAGCTCCGGGTCCGGGACCTGCTCGACGGACAGTTTGTTTACGCCTTCCCAACACAGCGCCTTCACAGCACTCCCTCCCCGCCAGAGCGGCGGGTGAACACCTCGACCAGCTTGCCGCCCATCGTGGGGCGGGTCGTGGGCGGCGCGTCGGGCCGCAGCACCTCGCCCGCCTCCAGCAGGGCCTTGGCGTCGCGCAGGGCGCGCCGCAGTTCCTGGCGCGGGTCCTGCCCGGCCAGACGCGCGGGCGCGGAGGTGGACGCGTCGGGCACGGGCTCCCTGAACCGTGCGGCCAGTTCTGTGCCGCGGTCGCCCGGTGCCGGGCGGATCTGTACGTCGATCCGTTCCGCCAGCCCGTTCAGGGGCGGTGGCGGCTTCCCTTCCGACCCCACGTCCGTGGGTGGACGGTTGACCGTCACGGTGAGCCAGCCGTCACCCGTCCGCTCGCCGGCCCGGTGCACCGGCCGGGACCGCCGCACGGCCGCCGCCCCGACGACCGCGACCGGAACCGCCCACCACAGCTTCTTCATCGAACGCCCTCCGCTCCGGTGTCCGGCGGCCACCGTCCGACGCCGGGTTTCCGCCCTCCCCCGAACGAAACGGCGACGGTTGCGAGGCGCAACGGAGCAGGTGGACCGCGGAGCCGTGGGTACTCGCCGCAGCATGATGAAACGTGCGCTGTGGCAGGGACTGGTGGCCGGCACGGCCGGGGTGCTGGTGATGACCTTGAGCGAGAAGGCGGAGCAACGGCTGACCGGCCGGCCCGGCTCCCACGTCCCCGCCCGCACCCTGGAACGCCTGACCGGCATGCGAGAGCATCCCGGCCGGCAGCCTGTGCCAGTGAACCTGGCCATGCACGTGGGGCAGGGCGCCCTCCTCGGCGTGCTGCGGTCGGTCATGTCGCACGCCGGGCTGCGCGGGCCGTGGTCGTCGGGGAAGTTCGCCGTCGTCCGGGTCACCAGCGACCAGATCCTGGAGAACGCCACCGGCGTTGGTGCCCCGCCGCAGACCTGGCCGCGCGGCGAACTCGTCGTCGACCTGCTGCACAAGACGGTGTACGCCTTCGCGACGGGTATCGTCGCTGATGTCCTGGCAGGTCGCTCGGGCCCCGGTCCGGGGCAGCGCCATGCGACGGTTCGCACCGGCCGGCAGGCGGACGTGGCCCCAGTGCCTCGCGACCAGGCGTGGGGACGGTAGCGCCGCCCGAAGCTACTGGCGGTCGTGCCGCCTCGGTGACGGCCCCAGGGATGCGGGCGGTTTCTCGGACGATTCCTCTCGGTCGAGTGGGCCCCAGCGTCCCGGCTGTTCGGTGATGACGCGGGAGGCTTCCCTGATCGCCTGGTCGGCGATCCAGCCGAGGGGTTCGATCTCCGTCACCAAGGGCTCGTTGTCCGGTCCGCGGGCCGTCTCGGAGCCGTGCAGGATCCAGGGGCGAGTGCGGGCGTCCTTGACGTGTGGCAGGTGGCAGTAGTCGTACAGTCGGCGGGCGACCCAGACTCGCACGGACCGCCCGTCCCACCAGTCTTCGACGTCCAGCGGGCTGGCCGACAGGCCCGGCAGCCTGATCCCGGTCAGATCGTCCGTACTGCTCGCCGTCGGCAGGTCGCTCTCCGGCCCGCGGGACCAGCGCACGTAGAGGCCGCGGCGGCGAGTGATGAGCCGGGTGAGCTCGTCGAGGCTGCTGAACGTCGGCAGATCGCCGGTCATGGTCATGGTGCGGGTAGACCGATGCCGGTCAGGTGGTCAGGAGGGAGTCGTCTTCGGTACGCGCTCCGGGCAGCCGGTGGCGGGCGGCGTCGATCTGGCGGGTGCCGGTCGACACGCGCAGCATGCAAGCGACGTCTTCCATACGCCGACGCGCTTCCTGGGTGCCGTTTTCGGCGTGCAGGGCGCGCAGCGTCTCGTACTGTTCGATGAGGTTCTTCAGCACGGCGGGGTGTGCCAAGAGCATCGGGAGCCTCCCTCGTCACCGTCGCTCACATGGGTCATACACCGACCCGGGTGCCCCGGGCTCGGGCCGCCAATCCGGTGCTCCGCACCGGTGGCTTGAGGTCCGGGGCCGGCGTTCGGCTCAGTCGGTGGACGGGCCTGGACCAGGTCGTGACATCCCGGTCGGTCAGTACCCCCTCGGACTTGTTGTCCGTGCCACAAATGGGCAGAGCACCGACACACTCGGCCCCGCCCGTCATGATGTCCACACCGTCGTCATCGGACCGTCCTGAGCCAGATCGGCCCCGGCGAGGGGTTCACGGTGCTATGGGAAATCTCCCAGCACACCAACGTCAGAGTCTCAGTGCGGTCGGTGAGGCCGGCGCTGAGCCTCGTCGGTGTCGAAGCCGCTATCGACTGCCGTGAAGCGCTCCGCCAGGCGCTCGCTGAGGCTTGGTGGCCGCCTGGCACGCCGGTGCGGGGTGGTGTCAGGCACCGAGTTTGTCAACGGCGTCCTGCAAGGAGGCCGACAGGCGCGTGATCTCCTCCTCGCCGGGCGAAGGAGTGCCAAGCCGCTCCACAAGCTCAGCGCGCGAAATCAGCACGGCTGCCCCGTGGTACCGCTCACTGTTGAGGGCAGCCTGCTCGACCACCTGAGCACGGCCCTTCAGGAGCACCAGGACGGTGTCGTCCGACGGAGCGTCCAGGAGCTTCCTTACCAGTGACTCGTCGATCTTCATACGGTTTCCCCTTGACGGTGCCGTCCGCGGACCGCGCGCCCCGGGCCGGCCATCCAACCCGGCGCGGGGCGCGGCCGTTGCGGACCTACTTGCCCATGGCTTTGCGGACGGCGTCCTTGGTGCGGTCCATGAGGGCGGCGACCGGCCCGAGGGCCATGTTCTTGGCCCCGGATTCGACGCCCGGGTGGGGCCGGGTGGGTGCCATGGCCTCGGCGGCCTTGATGGCCTTGGCCATCGCGGCCAGGTTGACGGCGTCGGTGCTGCGGCGGATGTGGCTGAACTCGTAGCGTTCCTCGGCCCGCGCGTGCTCCTGGACGTCTTTGCGGAGCTTGAGCAGCTGGGGCATGAACTTCGGGTCGTCGGTGTCCAGTTCGTCGAGGGCGGCCAGTGTTTCCTTGGCCGCCTTCTCCTCGGCGAGACGGTCCTTCACGACCTGCTCGCCGCCGGGGAATCCCTTCCGGGCGAAGGGGTGGACGACCTCTTCCTCGGCCGTCTCGTGCACGGCCAGCAGGCGCACCAGCCGGCGGAAGGCATCGCGGCGCTCCTCGCCCTCGGCCGCCTCGACCTCGTCGAAGAGATTGCGGATGTCACCGTGCTGGCGCATCAGCAGGGCGACGACGTCGTCGTCCTTGGCCTGGTCGTCCCCGGCGTGCGGGGTCTTCAGCTCGGACATCCCGGCCTCCTTACTTCTCGCGCTGGGAGGGATCGGGGTGCTCGCCCTCGGTCTGGACGCGGTACTCGCGGCCGAACATCTCGTCGTGCTCGGTCATCACCCGGTCGCTCGGGGGTGCCTCGCCGCCGTGGATCTGCTCCTGCATCTGTTCGAACCGCTCGTGCGCCTCGCGGACGTAACCCGCCCCGAGCGTCGTGAGGTCCATCTGGGTGTCGAGCAGTTCCCGCAGGTAGCCCTTGTTCGGCTCGAACGTGAGCACGTTGGGCAGCTCGGGGGCGAGCACCGAGGCGGGGTCGCGACCGTCGTGGCGGCGCATGAGGTCGCAGGCGGCGTGCAGGTGCTCCAGCTCCATGTTCAGGTGCAGTTCCCAGATCGCCTTGACCTTGGGATCGCTCTCCTGCTCCATGAAGGAGTGGTAGAGGTAGCACTCGTTGTACTCGTGGTTGACCAGCTGCTCCCACCACGTCTCACCCGGGTCCACCAGGGACTCGTAGTGGGTGACGTGCTCCTCCTCGATCAGCCCGATCTCCTGGTAGAGCTGACGGGCGATCGGCTCCATGTAGGTGGGACCGGTGTTCATGTAGAAGTTCATGGTCTGCTGCTCCGCCGACATGACCGTCAGCGCGTGCAGCTTCGACAGCGGGTCGGTCTGGTCCTTGGCGTACGGGTCGCGGACGTTGTCGACCGGATTACGGTGGTGGAGCCTGGTGGGCCGGCCGGGCATGACCTCGGTCAGGCCGTCGACGATCGACTCCGCCTTGCGGTGCTCGATCATCTCGTACAGGTTCGCGTACCGGTACAGGTGGTCGAAGTCCTCCAGCACACCGAACTGGTACGCCTGCTTCAGGTACGGGTCCGGCTCCATCCGCGCCACCCACGCCGTCAGGTCCACCGCCACCTGCTCGTACGCGATCGTCGTCTCCAGCACCGAGGAGACACCCGGCAGCAGCCAGTTCACCACCTTCTGCTGCTGCGCCTCGATGTAGCGCACGCGCGCCAGCTGCCGCTTGATCTCCGGGTCCACGGTGTGCCGGGCGAGCTGGTGGCTGAACATGATCGCCTCCACCTCGATCCCGTTCATCGTGATGATCCGGCACCGGGTGTACGGGTCACAGTGGTCCGGGTCGATCGGATCCACGTTCAGCTCACGCCAGCTACGCAGCTGACGGTCCAGCGGGATACCCCGCTGCTCCAGCGGATTGAACGTCATGAGGGTGCCTCCTGAAGGACGTGGGGAATCCGCGCGCCGCCGGGAGTACCCCGATTCAGACGACGAGCACGGATATGCTCGCCAGTCTTTTACCTATGGACGCTTTTGAGCCACCGCTCACGCGCACAGGCTGCATGGATCCCCCTGACGGGTTAAGCGTCACTAGAACGGGCGCCTCGTTGGACGGGCAGCACCTCGCCAGTTCTCTGGCGATCAGTAAGGCAGTGTCCGCCGAGAGAACCCTCTCCAGCTGGGCAGGGCCGAAGGGGACGGAGCGGATCGTCAGGACCGGCACCGGGCCCGCATCAACCTTCGCCTGGTGCCCGCCCCGAAGTCCCCTGGCAGATCGTCGTGCCGCTGAACGGTGAGGTGGTCGCGCACGTCGAGCGGCGATCAAACCGATCCGGCGCCCCGGGCACTGGGCGCTGCTCGGCGGCAACACCGAGAAGGGCGAAACCATCGAAGCGGAGAAGCTCGTCGAGCGAGGCCGACACGGCCTCCGGGTCTTCCCGGAGGCTGTTCCAGCTCGGCTGGATGCTGGAGCAGCGCCAGGACTGCGTTGCCGAGGAAGTTGGTGGTGGTCTCGTGTCCAGCGACGAGCAGCAGCACCGCCAGGGACACCAGTTCCTCCTCGCTGAGATGGTCGCTGCCGTCGCGCGCCGAGATCAGGCGGTCGAGGAGTGAGTCACCCGAATGCAGGCGCTTCTCGGTGATGAGACCGGTCATGTACTCGGCGATGGCGTGCGACGCGGTGTCCAGTTTGCGAAGGCGGGTGTGTTGAGGAGGGTCGCTGGAGAGCATGTTGTGCGCGACTGCGGGGTGCAGGCGGCGCCGTGACTTCTTGTCGGCGAAAAAGGCGGCCGTGTCCTTCGAGAGCCGTGGGTCGGCGAGGGCATGCCGGGCTTCGGCATACCCGGTGACCAGGTAGCTGCCGTGCCCACTCGCGCCGATCGGCACCTGCTGCACGGGGCACTTCGAGCGCAGGTTGGCATGGGTCGGATCCGGGTCGTGCAGGAATGCTGGGATTTTCGATCACCCGGCGTTGCAGGAGGAAGCCGGGGTCTTCGGCCGACCCGCCCTCATACTCGGGGATGATCCGCGGGCGCGGTCACGCTCAACACGCAGGTGCTCGCAACCAGCGATGAACACGTCTGGTGATCGGGGACCAGTTGGAAGCCGAGCCCGAGCGAGACCGGCACCGTGAGCTCGTAGCAACCCCCACGCAGGACCGCCCCTTACCGGGAGAAGTTGCTGATCACCCCGCCGCAGCGGCGCCGAGCACGCCGCAAGGGGTCGCACTGCCGATAGTGGGTACTGCGGTAATCACGTCAGGGAGCTGACACGGTGGTTACCGAAGTGTACGACCCGCTGTTCGCTGGAGAGTCTGACCGATCAGGAGGCGACATTGGGATCCGTGGACGACCACCTGAAGATGCCCACGCACGAGCGGCAGAGGCCGCTTGAGACCCGCCAGACCAGTGTGCGGCGGTGGTATTGGACGGGACCGCGGAGCCGGACGGCATTGACGGCCAACCAAGCCGTGCGGAACTTCCCCACAGCACACACCGACTTTCTGACCCCGTACGTCGACTATGCGGTTCCCGCGGAGCGGGCCTCGAATTCGGTGGCGTTCGACGGAAGCGTGCTGCTCAACCGGACCGCCGGTCAACTCGGCCGAGGACGCCAAGGACGTGTTCGGCGCCGGTAAGACGCCGTAGTAGCGGCGCGACCCCGCGTCGGTGCGTCGCCCTGAGCCTTTGCGCGCCGGCCTTGCCAAAGGAGGATGGCATGCAGCTCAAGCGAGCGAGTCTGGCAGCGAACATCGGAAGCGGTGTGTTCGCCGGCGTCGCCGGGACCGCGGTGATGACCGCCTTCCAAAAGCTTGTCGAAATGCCGGTCAGCAACCGGGAGGACAGCTACTTCCCCGCGACGTTCGCCGAGCGGATCCTTCCCGTCCACCCCGCCGGTCCAGAGGCCCGCAAGCGGCTGAACTACGCCACCCACTTCTCTCTCGGCGGTATGTGGGGCACCGCCTACGGAATCGCCGCCACCACTGGACTGCGCGGGCAGAAGGCGGTCAACACGGTGTTCGCCACCGTCTACACCGGCGATGTGCTCCTCAATGTCGCTCTCGGGCTCTACCAGCCGACGCAGTGGTCGAAGAAGGACTGGATCGTCGATCTCCTCGGCAAATACGTGCAGGCCCAGGCAACCGGCGCTGCCTTCGACCACTTCTTCGGTCCTGCCAGGCGGTCATGACCCTATGGTCGACGATCCCCGGCCGAGCCATTTCGGCACAGCGGGTCCCGAAGACGCCATGAGCGGGCCGGCTCGGCAGGTGGTGGTCGTCACTGGCGCCTCCAGCGGCATCGGCCGTGGGGCGGCACTGGCCTTCGCCGCCCGCGGGGTCAGTGTCGTACTGGCGGCACGCAGCGAGCAGGCCCTCGCCGAGGTCGCGCGCGAGTGCGAGGAACGGGGAGGGCGGGCGCTGGCGGTGCCGACCGACGTCAGCGACGAGGCAGCCGTCCAGGCACTGGCCCAGCGTGCTGCCGATTGGTCAGGACGCATCGACATCTGGGTGAACGCCGCGGCCGTGTGGAGTTACGGACGATTCGAGGACACTCCCGGCCCGGTGTTCCGGCAGATCGTGGAGACCACGCTGCTTGGCCAGGTGTACGCAGCCCGCGCGGTGCTGCCGCACTTCAGGGCCGAGGGCCACGGGGTGCTGATCAACATCTCCTCGCTGTACGGGCGCCTCTCCTCCCCGTATGTCGCGCCGTACGTCACGGCGAAATGGGGCCTGCTCGGCTTCTCCGAGGTGCTGCGCCAGGAACTGCGCGACACACCAGGAATCGCGGTGTGCACCATCCTGCCCGGCGCGGTCGACACACCGATCTACCGTCATGCCGCGAACTACACCGGCCGCCAGATCCGCCCCCTGCCGCCTGTGACGTCTCCCGAGCGGGTCGTCGCCGCGGTGCTCCGCGCGGCCGACCATCCCCAGCGCCAGATCGTCGTCGGGCAGACGCACCGCATCGGTGCCTGGGTGCACCGGTTCATCCCCGCACTCTACGACCGTCTCATCGGGCCTGTGGTGGACGTCTGCGCCCTGCGGAGCGTCCCCGCCCCGCCGCACGACGGCACCGTATTCGACCCCGCCTCCCCGACCCACACCGTCGACGACGGATGGCGTCGGCACGATCACCGCCTCGTCGCCAAAGCACTGACGCTGGCCGTAGGCGCGGCGGCCCTCACCACTGCGACCAGAGCTGTCAACCGACGGCGGGGACAGAGCGCGACGTCCAGCGCCGCCTCCGTTGCGACTCACACCCGCGCGGTACGGAGGAAAGGTAATGCGGCAAACAGATAGTCGAATCGCGAAGGGTGCCGGGTATGTTTGAGAGCGTCGGCCGAGACTTCCTCACAGCCGTGGCCGAATGCGCCCCGGCGAACTCCGCCGTGCGGGCCAAGACTCTTCGTCCGAGTCCCGAACAGACAATGGCACGTCCCCACGTCGCAGCTGGAACCATGCGGGGTGCCGCGGTGTTCACCACCGTCCACACCCTTGACCACGCCCTCGCCACCGCTCTGAGGCTGCACAAACCACCCATTCGGCCCGGCAAGGATGCCGCGGCAAGCGTCTTCCACACGTTTGTCCAGGCGGACTCCAACAGGGACTGCCTCGACCCGGTCCCGGCCTCCTAGAAACGGCCGCGCACATGGGAATCGACCCGCTCGCGGCAGCGGTCACCGGCGTGCTGGCCGCTCAAATAATGGAGGTGCCCGCCTACATCCAACGGGCGGCCGGCGCGGCGGTGCACCAGGACATCTTCGCCGAGGCAGGGGCCATTCTGAGGGTACCGCCGCCGTATCGTCGCCTGGCCGGCTGGGCGGGCCATGCGGTCCTGGCCGTAGCCATCACGTTCACGTACGCCATGTTCTTCGCCGCGGTCGGCAGCAACCACCTGGTGTGGTGGGGACTGCTCGCCGGGGCGGTGCACGGCACGCTCGGCGGGGTAGCGGTGGGTGCCTGGCCGGACCTGTGTCCGCGGATTCTCGGGCGTCTTGCGGCGCCGGGTGTGTTCTACCGGCACTACGGCAGCCGCGACGTATTGACCTTCTGCGGCGGACATCTGCTCTTCGGGCTCGTCGCCGGCGTCTGTTACCCAGCTCTGCATCGCGGCCTGCCGTTCGGCGCCGCCCTCTGACTCGGGTACAGGAACCGGCCGCAAAAGCCGGCGGCCACAGACGTGGAGACGTCGAGGAGGTCGGCGCAGACGTGACCCACATCTAGCCCGGTCAAAACCGCTGCGATCACGGAAGGGGCGGTAGCAGTCGGGATCGCTCCCTCCCGGGCAATCACCGGCCGGGGCGCCTGCGGGCGGCCGGAACGCAGGGCCCGCTCCGAGAACTCCCAACGAAACGACCTTCGAGGTGATTGGATCACTCGGGACTGATGATCCGGGGGTGTGGGGCGGCTCGGCCGGGCCCGTCATCCGGGACGCAAGCGGCATCCGGACCGGCTGGTGTTCCAGGGCATCCTGTTCGCCCCGCACACCGGGATCGCCCGGGAACACCTGCCGCAGGAGCTCGGCCTCGGGTCGGGCATGACCTGCCAAGCTCCGCGGCGCGAACGCCCTGGATTTCTCCCGTGCTGCGGTCGACGGCTCCCACATCCGGGCGTTGACTGGCCATGCCGCCGGGCCATGGGGTGTGCGCGGCCGGAGTCAGACCCGTACCAACGATCGACCAGCCGATCCGGGCCAAAATCCAGGATGAGCTCCGCCCTCGTCTCCTCGGTGGCCAGCGGCCTCAGTACCACACGCGGACGGGCCCGGAAGGTCAGAACATCTCCGAACCTCTCAGCAGGAGCTGCGCCACAGCCATGCCCGCCACGATGATCGCCGCTCGGAACGGCCACCGGCTCCGGACATCCGACGGCATGGCAGTGCCCCCGACCGCGACGGCTCCGGCCACCACCACCAGTACCCAGCCCGCGTCCCCCACCGCTCCCGGCGGTCCCGAGACCAGCACAACCATGGCTGCCAGCATCGCGAACGGTGCAAGCCACCGGCAGGTTCCGCGGCCCAGCCGCTGTGGCAGCCCGCGCACACCGGTCGCGAGATCGTCCTCGATGTCCGGAAGCACGTTGACCAGGTGTGCCCCCATTCCCAGCAGGGCCCCTGCCGCCACCGCCCACCAGGCCGGCCACGACGGCGATGGCAGCCCGAGAGTGACGAAGGCCGGCAACGATCCGAAAGCCACGACGTAGGGCAACGGGGAGAACACCGTGTGCTTGAGCACCAAGTTGTAGGACCAGCCCACGGCCACCATACCCAGATGCGCTGCTCCCGCGGCGGCGCCGCTGAGCAGCGACAGCGGTATGCACAATCCCAGAGCCGTCCCGGCCGCGACAGCCACCGTCCGGTACGGGAGTTCACCGGTGGCCACCGGCTTGTCGAGGCGCCCGCAAGCCTTGTCGCGCCGGGCGTCGACCGCGTCGTTGCACCAGCCCACTGAGAGCTGGCCGGCCAGCACGGCCGCTCCCACCGCTACCGAACCCGCCGCCCCACGGCCCGCCGCCACGGCTAAAGCCGTCGCGAACACCGTCACCGCGACGGCCGGCTCGAGATGGCAGGAGCGCAACAGCGCCAGGACACGGCGTGTCGGACGTGACAGGCCATCAGACGGGTAGAGGAACACGCATGCACGTTACGGGAACCTCCGGTGAGAGGAAGACATGACCAACATGCGCGCCCCGGTGATCGCCGATGGTGATCCTTCCCCGCCCACCTCACCACACTGGACGTCCCTGTCCGCCACGACAAGCACGATCGCCGCCGTCCGCACTGCCCTGCCACCGCACCGCTACGCCCAGGACGACCTCACTGAGCCGATCGGCGACCTCTGCCTGGCCCCCGGGGCCAATCGCGCCCTGCTGCGTCGCCTGCACGCATCAGCCGGTGTACGCACACGCCATCTCGCCCTGCCGATCGAGCGGTACGCCGACCTGGGTGACTTCGGGCAGAGCAACGATGCGTGGATGGCCGCCGGACTCGAACTGGGCGAGGAAGCCCTCACCGGCGCGCTGCATGACGCGGGGCTGCGTCCGGCCGATGTCGACCTGCTGGTGTGCACCTCCATCACCGGCATCGCAGCCCCGTCGCTCGACGCCCGGCTGGCCGGACGCGTCGGACTGCGGCCCGACGTGAAGAGAGTTCCGGTTTTCGGCCTGGGATGCGTGGCGGGTGCGGCCGGCCTGGCCCGGCTGCACGACTACCTACGAGGGCACCCCGACGACACCGCCGTGCTGCTCGCCGTCGAGCTGTGCTCACTGACACTCCAGCAGCGCGACGACTCCCGCGCCAACCTCGTCGCCGGCGCCTTGTTCGGTGACGGCGCGGCAGCGCTCGTAGCGCGTGGCGGCGCCAGCGGCAGCGCCGGATCGGAAGCGGCCGGGCCGTCGGTGGTCGCCACGCGCAGCCACTTGTATCCGGACACCGAACAGCTCCTGGGGTGGGACATCGGCGCGAGCGGTTTCCGCGTGGTGATCGACGCCGGTGTCCCCGACATCGTACGGAAGCACTTCGGCCGGCAGCTGTGCGCCTTCCTGGCCGACCACGGCCTGAGCACCGAGGACATCGGCATCTGGGTGTGCCATCCGGGCGGGCCGAAGGTGCTCTCCGCCGTCACCGATACCCTCGGCCTGCCCGGCGACGCCCTGGACACCGCCTGGCGCTCCCTCGCGACGGTGGGCAACATGTCCTCCGCCTCCGTGCTTCACATCCTGCAGAGCACCTGGAATTCCCATCGGCCAGAGCCCGGCACGTGGGGACTGCTGATGGCGATGGGCCCGGGATTCTGTTCCGAACTCGTCCTGCTGCGTTGGTGAGTGACCCTCATGACCTGGTACACGCTTCTCGTCTTCGCCGTCGGGGCCGAACGCGTCGCCGAACTCGTCGTCGCCCGACGCAACGCCGCCTGGACCCTCTCTCGCGCCGGTGTGGAGCACGGCCGCGGCCATTACCCGGTCATGGTGGTGTTGCACACGGGTCTGCTCGCCTGCTGCCTTGCCGAACCCGTGCTCGCCCACCGGCCGTTCCTGCCCGCTCTCGGGTGGCCCATGCTGGTGCTTGTCGTCCTGGCGCAGGCACTGCGCTGGTGGTGCATCACCACACTGGGCCCTTACTGGAACACACGGGTCATCGTCGTCCCCGGAGCGCACCTGGTCGGCACCGGGCCCTACCGGTTCCTGCGCCACCCCAACTACATCGCCGTCGTGGTGGAGATCGCCGCCCTGCCACTGGTGCACTCCGCGTGGCTGACCGCCACGGTTTTCACCGCGGCCAACGCGGTGCTGCTCGCTGTCCGTATCCGGTGTGAGAACACAGCGCTGACCTCGGCGGCGCCCGCGTGAGCGGCGGCCACGATCTGCTGATCGCCGGAGGGGGCCCCGCCGGTCTCGCGACCGCCCTGCACGCCGTGCGTGCGGGACTTGACGTCGTCGTGGCGGAGCCACGTCGGGCACCGGTCGACAAGGCGTGCGGTGAGGGCCTCATGCCCAGTGCCGTCCGAGCCCTCAGCGCCTTCGGCCTGGAAGTTCCCGGCCATCCGGTCACCGGCATCCGCTACATCCAGGGCCCCCGCCAGGTACAGGCCGAGTTCCGGCACGGCCCCGGCCTGGGCGTGCGCCGCACCGACCTGCACAGCGCCCTGCACCAGACCGTCGTGGACGCGGGCGTACCCGTTCTGCCCCTGCGAGTAGGAGCAGTACAACAGGACACCACGGGCGTGAGCGTGCCCGGTACGAGCCTGCGCGCACGGTGGCTGGTCGCCGCAGACGGACTGCATTCACCGTTGCGCCGTTCGCTGGGCTTGGAGGTGAAAACCAGTGCGGCACCCAGATACGGCCTGCGCCGCCACTACGCGGTACCTCCCTGGTCGTCCTACGTGGAGGTGCATTGGGGACCGGACGGGGAGGCGTACGTAACTCCGCTCGGCCCCGCACTCGTCGGCGTCGCCCTGCTGACCGCCCGGCGAGCGCCCTTCAGCATCCAGCTGGAGAGCTTCCCCGAACTGGCGGCCCGCCTCCCCCAGGAAGCGGCCGTCACCGCGGTACGCGGCGCGGGGCCGCTGCGCCAGCGGGCACGCACCCGCACGCACGGACGAGTACTGCTCGTCGGCGACGCCGCCGGATACACCGACGCGCTGACCGGTGAGGGCCTCTCCCTCGCCTTCACCGGCGCCGAAGCCCTGGTCACCAACGTGCGCCGCGGCACACCCAGCCGCTACGAAACCGACTGGAGACGCGTGACCCGCCGCCACCGACTCCTGACCGAACTTCTGGTGCGAGCCCGTCAGCAGCCCGCGCTCGCGCCGGTCATCATGCCCACGGCCGCTCGCCTGCCCCGCCTCTTTGCGGCAGCGGTGAACGCGCTGGCATGAGCCGGCGATGTCAGCCCTCCCCTACTTCTCGCGCTGCGCGGGATCGGGGTACTCGCCCTCGGACTGGACGCGGTACTCACGGCCGAACATCGCGCCGTGCTCGGCCATGACCCGCTCGCTCGGCGGTGCCTCACCGCCATGGATCTGCGCCTGCATCTGATGCCGACCGGCTCCGGCAAGTCCGCGGTCTTCCATTGGGAAGAGGTGCGTGAGGGCGGCGCTCGTTTTCTCTGTCTCGCGCCCGAGCAGCTCGCAAAAGAGCTCCTGCACCGAAGGGCTCGACCCGCTCGACCTCGCCGCGCGCGCCGAAGTCGCCCTTCAACTTGTCGACGGCGAAACCGGCCTGGAGATCCGTAACCGCATCCCGACCACGGACGTCCACAGCATCGGACGCTCAGGCGTCTGCGGAGCAGTTGCGGGCTCAGCCTGAGCTACCTGGAAGGACGAAGCCGTTTTCGTAGGCGAATACCACAGCTTGGGCACGGTCACGCAGATGGAGCTTGGCGAACATGCTGCCGATGTGGCTTTTCACCGTCGCCTCGGTGACGACCAAGTGCGCGGCGATCTCCGGGTTCGACAGGCCCCTGGCCACCAGGAGGAGGGTCTGCCCGTTCCCGGGGAGTGAGATCGGCCAGCAGCTTGGTGGTGGGCCGGAGCGGTTCGGTGCGGGTGGCGTAGTCCTCGATCAGCCTTCGGGTGACCGACGGCGACAACAGGGCCTCACCGGCGTGCAGGATGCGGATCGCCTCCAGCAGGCGGTCGCGGGAGGCATCCTTGAGCAGAAATCCCGACCCACCCGCCCGTAGTGCGCCGAAGACGCATTCGTCCAGGTCGTAGGTCGTGAGGATCAGCACCCGCGGCGAGGATCGCGGTCCGAAACAGGGCCGAGTCCACCTGCTTTCGCCCGTGTGCCGCATACGGTGGCCTCGCCGCCCGCACACCGCCCGCCACAACTTCGTAAAGCTGCAGAGAATCCGCTCCGTATCCCTCGCCTTCGACCTCCACCACTACGAGGTGATCGCGCCGAGCAGTACATCGGACGAACCGCCAGGGACATCGTCCCGGTCCGAGATGGCTCCGGCTCGCCTCGCCCGGCGGCTGGCATCCGTCCGCAACGACGCTGGGCGGACGGGCGCATTTCCCAACTCGCGGTTCCGCGCTCCCCGTGGACAAGCGAGCCGCGGACCAAGACATGTACCCGCCCAAGGCCAAGGCCGTCACGCTTCCGGATGGCTTTCCGCAGCAGGAGACGCCAGACGTGTACCGGGGCGGCAATGACTTGAGTGAGTGACTCGGCCCCGGGTCATCGAGCCGTCGAGAGCAGGCATGAAATGTACCGGCAAATGGGGCATGGACTGCGCTCGTCCTTGCGCAACAACGGGCAGGCGTACGGATTCTCCGTATCCATTACCGCGGCCGCAGCGGTGCTGAATGCGGAGGCCAGTCAGTCTGGCTCCGTTCACCTGCTGCTCTTCGCCATGGGAGCCGCGGCCGCTTTCAGCCTGCTCGAAGCCGTCGCGACGGGAGGTTTCCGCAAGCCGCTGGAACGGGAACCCAGCAGCGTCACCGCGCTCGGAGTCTCATTCAGCATCGTCTCCGTAGCCACGGTGGTTGGCCTCGCCTGGGTCACAGCCCGCTTCGTCGGGGGCGTGGGGGCCTGGCCCCTGACCGGTTTCCTGGTCTCCGTGCTGTACCCCATCGGTGCTGGGATGGAGCTCGCCGTTGCCCAACGGGTCCGTGAGGCAGAGGACGACGTCACGAGAGAGGAGATCAACAGAGACGAACAGGAGCGCGACGACTAGGCCGCAGACTGAACACTGACCGGGATGGATACGACCGGCTGGCGCAGTGCGGCGGTGCCCGGTCGCATGAGAGGGCGCGCCCCCTGGCACCCAGGAGGCGACACCGGGACGATACGAACGGAGAGGTCGTTGAAGTCTCGTCGGACGGTGGCCCTGTGCGCGGCGGTAGCTGTGCTTGCCGCGGGCTGCGCCGCGGCCGACGCGGTGCCGGACTCGACCCCGCAAGTGGCTGTCCGGCCATCCCCACACTCCGATCATCGTCAGGTGTACGGCGATGAACACGAGGAAGGCCAACAGTCCCAGGGCGTGCAGGCTGCGGGCCGCCTGCCGACCGCCGAACAGCCGTACGTACCAAGGGAAGCGGGCTTCGATCGCCGGGGACTGGGCTGCGCCGGTGAGGATCTGGAAGGGGGCGAGCAGGAAGATCACGGCCGCGTAAGCGACTTTCTGCAGGGCGTCCAAGGGCTGGCCCGGCAGCAGGGGCGGCAGGTTGAAGCTGAGGTAGGTCAGCAGGTCGTTCCAGGCAGTGGGAAACAGGGACCAGTCCTGGGGGATGTAGCGGCGCCACTGACCGGTCGCGAACAGCAGCACGTAGGAGACGGCACCGGTCAGGACCCAGCCGATGACACTGATGAAGTGCCAGTGCCTTCCCATCCCCAGCTTCTTGTGGCCGGGCAGGGACACGAGGGAGGAGTAAGCCTCCTCCTAGTCGAGCGTGTCGCAGCAATCCAGCTCCTCAGTTGGAAGATGCTCCAGCATCCGGACCATCTTCCCCAGCTCCTCGCCGACCGACGTCACCGCTCACCCGCGAGGTGGAGATCGCCCTTGTCCGTCTCGGCCCCGCCCTCAGCGATTCGGGGATGGTGCCACGGGTGCGCGATCGGACCGGACACCGCCCGCCACCACGGTTCCCCGGGCAACTGCCCCGTCGGCTCGAACGGCTCGCCGGGGCGGGGGAAAGCCACCGCCTGCCCTGCCTCGCCAGCGGCATCCCTCGTCCACTCCCCCGGCTCCGCCCACGCGTGCGGTGCGAGGTTGAAGGTGCCCCAGTGGATCGGCAGCAGGGCGCCGTGCGGCCGGCCTCCCTGGAGGTCGAGGTGGGCGCGTACGCCCTCCTCGGGGGTCATGTGGATGTCCGGCCAGAACTCGGCGTACGCCCCGAGCTGGATCATCGTGGCGTCGAACGGGCCGTGTGCGGCGCCGATGTCCCGGAAGCCGTCGAAGTAGCCGGTGTCGCCGCTGTGGTAGACGCGGTGCTCCTCCCCGGCGACGACCCAGGACGCCCAGAGAGTGTGCTGGGTGTTGCGCAGGCCCCGTCCGCAGAAGTGCCGGGCCGGAGTGGCGGTCAGGGTGAGGCCGCCGACGCGCGTCGACTCGTGCCAGTCCAGCTCGCGCAGCCGGCCGGCGGAGACGCCCCAGTGTTCGAGGTGGGCGCCGACGCCGAGCGGCACCGCGAACAGGGTGTCCGTGCCGGCCAGCGCCTTGATCGTGGGCATGTCCAGGTGGTCGTAGTGGTCGTGGGAGATGACGACGACGTCGACCGGGCCGAGGGCCGCCAAGGGCA
This sequence comes from Streptomyces sp. BB1-1-1, assembly GCF_031597775.1. Lineage (NCBI taxonomy): Bacteria > Bacillati > Actinomycetota > Actinomycetes > Kitasatosporales > Streptomycetaceae > Streptomyces > Streptomyces sp. BB1-1-1. The sequence goes on from NZ_CP134203.1 coordinate 1,100,178, forward strand.
CCGGGACCGGGTGCAGCCGCTTCGGGCCGGCGAAGGGGAACGGGGAGCAGCGCTCGCCCCAGACCGGGTCGAAGAGCACGCGCTGCCCGTCGATCTCGGCGAGCACGCTGGAGTGCCCCATCCAGGTCAGCCGCAGTCCGGTGGCGGGCGGCCGGGCGAGGTCGGCGAGCGTGGTGGCGTGCACGGGCACGGTGCCCAGGGGCGCGCGACGGAGCCGGGCCTGCCGGTCGAAGTAGATCTTGGCGAATTCCGCGGCCGACCCGGAGGGCCGGGTCCGGGCGCCGCCTCCGGGGTTCTGGAAGACGCCGTCACGGAAGTGCGGCGATCTGCGGATGCGCGCCATGCGCTCACCGCTGGGGTCCGCACCGAAGGCCGCGGGCCGCGGCACGCGGAACCCCGAGTTCGGGGAACGGAAACCGGCCACGGTGCCTCCAGGTGGAGTAGGTCAGGATCTCATTGTCGTCTCGTCCGACGTCACTCGAACGCCCGATGTCACATCCGAGTTCCCTTCACCCGTCGTACCGGTGAGGGCGCCCCCGCCGGAGCGCCCGGGAACCAACGGCACGACTCACGGACAGGAAGGTGGCCCTCATGGCCCGCGTATCCCTCACCCCGCCCCGGACGCTCCTCCTCCGCGTCATGGAGTGGTACTCCCGGCGCACCTACGGCAAGGTCCTCGACCCCGGCAAGGCGCTCGCCCACAACCCGCGCGTGCTCTGGGGCGACCTGCGTTTCGAGCAGTCCGTGGCCAAGTGGAACAGGCTGGACTCCGACCTGAAGGCGCTCGCGGTGATGGCCTCGGCGGCCTCGATCGGCTGCTCCTGGTGCATGGACTTCGGGTACTGGGAGAACGCCGAGCGCGGCATGGACCGGCGCAAGCTCCACGACGTTCCGGTGTGGCGGGAGAGCGACGCGTACACGCCGCTGGAGCGGGACGTCATGGAGTACGCCGAGGCGGTGACGGCGACGCCGCCCACCGTCGGCGACGACCTCGCCGAGCGGTTGCGGGCCCGGCTGGGCGAGCCGGCGTTCGTGGAGCTGACGGCCATGGTCGCCGTCGAGAACCTGCGCTCCCGCATCAACGCGGCGCTCGACCTCACCAGCCAGGGTTTCAGGGACTCCTGCGATCTGCCCGGCACTGGGCGCACCGGTCCGGCCACCGCGACGACGGACTGAGTGACCGGGCCTGAAGCGGCCGTCGCCGCATGTCCGGGCGCGTGTATAGGGTGACGGGCGTGGTGAGAGTCCGGTTGGGTGTCGCGGAGCGGCGCGAGGAGTTGCTGCGCGCGGCGATCGAGCAGATATCGGCGCGGGGTGTGGCGGCGTTGCGGATCGCCGACGTGGCCGCCGCGCTCGGTGTCAGCAACGCGCTGGTGCTCTACCACTTCTCCACCAAGGAGAAGCTCGTCGCCGCCGCGTTCACGTACGCCGCCGAGGATGATCTCTCCCGTCTGCGCAAGCTGCTCGGCCGCCGTACGTCGGCCCTGCGCCGGCTGCGGGCCGCCGTGCGCTGGTACGCCCCGACCGGGCAGGCCAAGGGGTGGCGGCTGTGGATCGAGGGCTGGGCGGTGGCGTTGCGCGAGCCCGCGCTGCGGGAGGTCACGCGGGAACTGGACCGTCAGTGGAAGGCGGCGATCGCCGAGGTCATCGCCGAGGGCGTGGCCGCCGGGGAGTTCACGTGCCCGGAGCCCGACGGCGCGGCCCTGCGTCTGACCGCTCTGCTCGACGGGCTCGCCGTCCAGCTGACGTCCTACCCGGGTGCGGTGTCCCGGGCCAAGGCCCAGGAGTGGACGGACGAGGCGCTGGCCCGCGAACTCGGCCTGAAGCGCGAGGCCTTGACGACACCACGCCGCTAGCCACGGCCGCGAGCGGGGACCGGCGGCACCTCACCGCGGACGGACACCCCCGCCCCGGCGTCCGGGGCGCGACGAACCGACCCCTCGACCACCGTCCCGCCAGTGGCCGGACCCGCCCCCCACATCCGAGGCACGACGGACCGGCCACCCGGCCACACCGTTCCACCGGCGGCCGGGCCCGCCCCCCGCATCCGCGGCACGACCGACCGGTCCCTCGATGACCATCCCACCGGTGGCCAGATCCGCCCCCACATTCGCAGCACGACCGACCGGCCCCTCGGCCACCGTTCCACCGGCGGCCGGGTCCGCCCCCCCACTCCTCGCCACCCGGCGGCGAGCCGGACTCCGGCCGACCGCCCGCACTCCGGCCACCCACCCGCCGGCGTCCGCCCACCCGGCCCACGGCCACCCCACCCGCGCAAACCGGCAAAGCGACCCCGCGGCCGTCCGCCGCGCGCCCCGCACCCCGCACCGCCGTCAGGCCACCGCCGCGATCCGCACCTTGATGTCGTCCGGCGACAGCGCCCCCTTCGCGGTCACGTGGTCGCCCGACGACTCGCCTCGCAGCCGGCGTCCGATCCACGGCACCAGGTACTCGCGTGCCCAGTGCACGTCGTCGCGCCTGACGTGCAGGGTGCCGCGGGGCGGCAGCGGCGGCCAGGGCTGGTCCGGGTCGGCGGGGACGCGCAGGCCGAGGGCCTGGCCCGCGCGCAGCGCCACGCGGGTGTGGCCCTCCGGCGACAGGTGCAGCCGGTCGGCGTCCCACGCCCTGCGGTCCTGGACGCTCCGGAGCGACCACAGGTCGAGCACGGGGCAGCCGTAGCGGTCGGCGACGGCACGGACGTGCCCGTTGTAGGTCGCGATCTTGCCGCGCAGATGCTTGAGGACGGGCACCCCACGGGTGTCGAAGCCGGTCGTCACCAGGACGGTGCCGGCCGCCGCGGCCAGCGCGGCCACCGCGCGTTCGAACCGCTCGGCCACCTCGTCCGGATCGGTGCCGGGCCGGATGATGTCGTTGCCGCCCGCCGCGAACGAGACCAGGTCCGGCGCGAGTTCGGCGACCCTCGGGACCTGCTCCGCCACGATCTGGTCGAGCAGCCTGCCGCGCACGGCGAGGTTCGTGTACCTGAAGTCGCCCTCGGGGCGCCGGTCCGCGAGCAGTACGGCCAACCGGTCCGCCCAGCCGACGAACGACCCGTCGGGGCCCGGGTCGCCGACGCCCTCGGTGAAGCTGTCCCCCACCGCCACGTACGACCCGATCACTTCTCTGCTGTCACTCTTCGAATCGTCTGCCACGTCGGCCCATGATTCACCTTGGAATGTGACCTACGCGACCGTAGGAAAGGGTTGACGGGCGGTGAGAAAAACCACGCCTAAAGTGTTCGTCAATTCCGGAATACACCGAAGGCCGGACCCGGGGATCGGGGTCCGGCCTTCAGCGGCGCGGAGGCCGCGCCCAAGCGGTCGTCAGAGAGAGACGCCGTGCGAGCGCAGGTAGGCGATCGGGTCCACGTCCGAGCCGTAGTCCGGCGTGGTGCGGATCTCGAAGTGCAGGTGCGGACCGGTCACGTTGCCGGTGGCACCCGAGAGACCGACCTGCTGACCCGCCGTCACGGACTGACCGGCGGAGACGGAGAGCGAGGACAGGTGGGCGTACTGGGCGTAGTGGCCGTCGGCGAGCTGGATGACGACCTGGTTGCCGTACGCGCCGCCCCAGCCGGCGGAGACGACGGTGCCCGCGCCGACGGCCTTGAGCGAGGTGCCGGTCGGGACGACGAAGTCCGTGCCGGTGTGGTAACCGCTGGACCACATGCTGCCGGTCTGGTGGTACGGGGTGCCGACGCTGCCGCCGGGCACGGGGGAGGTGAAGCCGCTGGTGGTGCCGGCGGACTGGGCGCTCGTGTCGGACGAGTCCGAGGACGAGGTCTTCGCGGCGTCCGACGACTTCTCGGCCGACTCGGACTTCTCGGAGGACGACTTCTTCGGCGCGGCGGGCTTCTCGGCCGGCTTCTCCGACTCGGCGGAGGAGGGGGCCGAGGACTTGGCGGCCTGCTCGCCGACCGAGAGCTTCAGGCCGGGGTGGATCAGCGACGGGTCCGAGCCGACGACGTCACGGTTGTCCGCGTACAGCTTCTTCCAGCCGCCGTCGACGTCCTGCTCGTCGGCGATCTTCGAGAGGTAGTCACCGCTCTTCACGGTGTACGTCCGCGAGTCCGAGTTCTTCTCGGCGCTGCTGCCGGCGGCCTTCTTCGCGGTCGTCGGTATGGACTGCACGGCCTGTTCGGAGACGGACTGCGCGGGAGCGGCGTGGGCGCCGGCGGCACCCAGCAGCGGCAGCGCGAGCGCGGCGCCACCGGTTCCGGCGACGGCGATGGTGCGGGTCAGGCGCATGGCCCTGGTACGGCGGTGCTTACCCTTCGCGGGCATGGCGATTTCCTCTCCGGCGCCTACGAGGTGAGCTGTCGGGTGCGAGCTGGAGATGCCCGGCCGCGTCGAGACGCGGCTTAACCCCAAGCCGTTCCGGGAACCGGAACAGGCAGTTGTACCTGTGGGTCCCCCGCTCCTGCCGTGTACGGGTGGTGGATGAGTGCGGGCTCCGGTCGGCGGCAGGATTAGGCGTCCGTCCGGATCGGTGGTGAACGTAAGGGACCAAGACGCGCGGGGACAAGCGAGGGGTTCCATTGACAGGTGTTCCGATTGATCCTTTACGGGAATTACCGGTCACCCTCCGTCGATTCGCGCAGTGCCCTTTCGCGTAAACAGCCTTGAAAACCGGCCGAATTACGTGAACATGACGAGCAACGCACGGTCACGGATATGACGCTGCTCACGCGCCGCCTCTCCAGCCCCTTTCATTCCAGGGCCAGTTGGAATGAAGGTGCTAATTCGGACAGAAGGTTTAGATGCGGCGCAGTCGGGCGGCCGTGCCGCCGAGGCCACCGGACCGTGCCGTATCTTCGAGTGGTGCCCGTCGGCGAGCAGCGCCGGCGGGGCGGAGTGGGAGGAGCCCCCGTGACGCAGCAGGTCCCGTCGACCGAACCCGAGCTGGCCGGTGTGCGTAACTTCCGTGACGTGGGCGGGCTGCCGACCGTGGACGGGCGGCGGGTGCGACACGGCGTGCTGTTCCGCAGCGGCCACCTGGCGCACGCCACCGGGGAGGACGCCGCGTTCCTGGCCTCGCTGGGCCTGCACACCATCTTCGACTTCCGCAACGCGGCCGACCAGAAGCTCGAGGGCCCGGACGTCGAGCTGCCCGGCGTACGCAATGTGAACCTGCCGCTGAGCGATCCGGCCGATGGTGCCGAGTTCTGGAAGATGGTCCGCGACGGCGACCTCGACCAGCTGCACGAGATCCTGGCGGACGACAAGGCCGCCAACCGGATGATCGAGTCCTACCGCATGATCATCAAGGAGCGCACGGCGGAGCACTCCCGGGTGCTGCACGCGCTCGCCGAGGACAGCGTCCCCGCCCTGATGCACTGCGCGGCCGGCAAGGACCGCGCGGGCCTGTCGATCGCGATCACCCTGCTCGCCCTGGGCGTCGAGAGCGACGCCATCGTCGACGACTACCTGAAGTCGAACGCCACGCACCGCCGCTACAAGGTGCGCCGCAGCAGCTCCGCCGCCTCCGCCTACTCCCCCGAGGTCATGGAGCTGCTCAGCCCCCTCTTCGACGCGCGCGCCGAGTATCTGGCGGCGGCCTTCGAGACGGTCGAGGAGACCTGGGGCGGGGTCGACGCCTACCTGGAGAAGGGCCTGCGGATCACGCCGGAGACCCGGGAGCGGCTGCGCGAGCGGATGCTGGACTGAGCCACCCGCTCACCGGCTGTTGGCGCCCACCTCGAAGAGCAGGTAGATGAAGGCCGCGAAGACGTGGCCCACGACGAGGTAGATGAAGAGCCGCACCCACAGGGCGCGCGGGAACTTCTCCTGCAGGTTCATGGCGTCTCTCCGAGGGTGGGGTGGGCCGACGTGGTGGCCGGTCCCAGGCACAGCGCCGTCGCCGGGCTCTGCAGCAGGGTGTGGACGAAGAGGAGGTCGACCCCGTCGGCGTCCTGAGCGGCGATCCGGTGCGGGGTCAGCGAGTCGAAGTGCGCGCTGTCACCCGGACCGAGCCGGTGCACGGTGTCCCCGAGGCGCAGACGCAGCCGGCCGCGCAGGACGTGCAGCCACTCCTCCCCGGGGTGCACCCGCACGATGTCACCCTGTGAGCCGTGCGGCACATGGACCCGCAGGGCCTGCATCCCGCGCCCGGCCCCGCCGGCCTGCCAGTACGTCCAGCCGCCCGCGAACGTCGGCTCCATGGCGTCGGCACGCACGACGGCGTCCCGGTCCGCGGCCGTCTCGCCGAGCAGCTCCGAGACGGTCGTACCGTAGACACGGGCGAGGGAGAGCAGCATCGGCAGCGAGGGCTGGCGTTGCCCGGTCTCCAGGCGGGAGAGGTGGGCGGGCGACAGCCCGGCGGCCCGGGCCGCCGCCTCCAGGGTGAGGGCGGCCCTGCGCCGCAGGGCGCGCAGCTGCGGTGCCACGACGGACACCGCGTCCGCCGGCGCGTCCGGCGACGGCGGACCGGTCTCATGGGAGGTCATGCCTCCATTCAGCCCGAAACTTGCCCGGCAGGCAATTTCCTTGCCTCAGAGGCAAAAGAGGCGAACGAGCCGGCGAGAGGCAGTCCTCAGAGGCGAAGACGGTCGCGGGTGGACGCGCTAACGATTGCCCACCGCCTGCCTGACCAGGGTCTTTCCGAAGTCCCACATGAGGCCGCCGCCGTTGTGGGCGTCGTCCATCACCTCGGTGAACGCATCGACGAACCGGTCGGCGTCCGCCGCGTCGATGATCAGTGGCGGGATCAACTTGATCACCTCCAGGTGGTCGCCGGACACCTGCGTCAGGATCCGGTGCCGTTGCAGCAGCGGCACCACGACCATCTGCGCGAACAGACCCTTGCGCGCGGCCTGCAGCATCGTCCAGCGACTGCGCAGCTTCAGGGACCTGGGCCGGCCGAACTCGATGCCGATCATCAGCCCCCGCCCCCGGACGTCGGCGAGCAGCTCGTAGCGGTCCACCAGTTCCGTCAGCCGGGACTTCAGCCGCTCCCCCACCGCGGCCGCGTTCGCCACGATCTCCTCGTCCTCCATCACCGACAGCACCGCGAGCCCGGCCGCCATGGCCTGCGCGTTGGACCCGAAGCTCGCCGAGTGGACCTGCACCCGGTCCATCGAGGAGAACACCTTCTGGAAGATCCAGTCCTTGCCCAGCGTGGCCCCCACCGGCACGTATCCGCCGGACAGCGCCTTGGCCACGCACACCAGGTCGGGCTCGACGCCGTCCTCGTGCTGGAAGGCGTAGAACCTGCCCGTCCGGCCGAGGCCCGTCTGCACCTCGTCGGCGATCAGCAGCGCCTTGTGCCGGTGCAGCAGCTCCTGCGCGGCGCGCAGATAGCCGGGCGGGGCCTCGTGCACGCCCTTGCCCTGGACCGGCTCCACGATCAGCGCGGCCACGTCGCCGTGCTTGAGCTCCCGCGCCAGGGCGTCCAGGTCGCCGAGCGGGACGGCGGTGTCGGGGAGCAGCGGGGCGAAGCCGTCGCGGAAGCCGTCCTCGCCGTTGACGGACAGCGAGCCGGTGGTCAGCCCGTGGAAGGCGTGCGAGCAGTACAGGACCCTCGGCCTGCCGGTCGCGTACCGGGCGAACTTCAGCGCGGTCTCGACCGCCTCCGTGCCGCTGTTGCCGAAGAAGACCCGGTCCAGGTGCGGGCTGTAGGAGAGCAGCTTCTCGGCCAGCAGTCCGGGCAGCGGCGGGCAGTCGAAGCGGGTGAGGTCGGCCAGCGAGGCGTCGAGGACGTCGTGCAGCGCCTTGCGTACGACAGGGTGGTGGCGCCCCAGGCCCATCACCGCGAACCCGGCGAGCATGTCCAGGTAGTCGTTGCCGTCCGCGTCCCAGAAGTGCGCGCCCTCGGCCCGCTCGTAGACCTTGTCGAAGCCGATGGTGTGCAGCATGCGCGGCAGCTGGTGGTTGAGGTGCTTGGCGTGCAGCTCGTACCGCTCGGCTCCGCGCTCGGCCAAGAGCGCGGCGAGATCGAACTCCTTGGTCATTCAGTTCTCTCCTTGGACTGGCGTGACGGTCCGTACGTCCCCGGCCTGATCTCCGGCCTCTTCCCCGGCCTGTGCATCGACGGCCTCTGCACCGACGGCCTGTGCACCGACGGCCGGTGCGCCTACGGCCAGGCTCGCGCTGATCCGCCCGGCGATCTCGACCGGCGTGAGACCGATGTCGGCGAGCACCTCGGCGCGCTTGGCGTGCGCGAGGAACTGCTCGGGGATGCCGAACCGGCGCACGGGTACGTCGACGTCGGCGTCGCCCAGCGCCAGCGCCACCGCCGAACCGACCCCGGCGGCACGGCTGTTGTCCTCCACGACGGCCACCAGACGGTGCCGGGCGGCCAGGGGCGCGAGCGCCGGGTCGACGGGTTTGACCCAGCGCGGGTCGACGACGGTGCACCGGACGCCGCGGGCTTCGAGCAGCTCGGCGGCGCGGAGGCAGACGGGCGCCATCACGCCGACGGCCACGAGCAGCACCTCGGGCCGGTCGGCCGCGTGCAGGACGTCCATGTCGCCGACCCGGTCGACGGCGGGTACGGCCGGTCCGACGGACTCCTTGGGGAAGCGCACCAGCGTCGGCGCGTCGTCGACGGCGACCGCCTCGCGCAGCTGGGCACGCAGCTGGTCGGCGTCGCGCGGGGCGGCGATGCGCAGGCCCGGGACGACCTGGAGGACGGACATGTCCCACATGCCGTTGTGCGAGGGCCCGTCGGCACCGGTGACGCCGGCCCGGTCGAGGACGAAGGTGACCCCGCAGCGGTGCAGGGCCACGTCCATGAGCAGTTGGTCGAAGGCGCGGTTGAGGAAGGTGGCGTAGACGGCGACGACCGGATGGAGGCCGCCGGTGGCGAGCCCGGCCGCGGACACGGCGGCGTGCTGCTCGGCGATGCCGACGTCCCAGACCCGGTCGGGGAAGCGTTCGGCGAAGGCGGCGAGGCCGACCGGGTGCAGCATGGCCGCGGTGATCGCCACGACGTCGTCGCGTTCCTCGCCGATCCGGACGATCTCCTCGCCGAACACGGAGGTCCAGGACGGCCCGTTCGAGGGGCTGAGCGGCGCGCAGGTGAGCGGGTCCATCACACCGACGGTGTGGAAGTGGTCCTCCTCGTCGCGCAGGGCGGGTTCGTAGCCACGGCCCTTCTCCGTGAGGCAGTGCACCAGCACCGGCCCGTGGAAGCGTTTCGCGCGCCGCAGCGCCGACTCGACGGCCCCGATGTCGTGCCCGTCGATCGGGCCGACGTACTTCAGCCCCAGGTCCTCGAAGAGCCCCTGCGGGGCGAAGGCGTCCTTGAAGCCCTTCTTGGCGCCGTGCAGGGCCTCGTAGACGGTGTTGCCGACCACGGGGGTGCGCTGGAGGACGTCCTTGCCCCAGGCCAGCACCCGCTCGTAGCCGTCGGTCGTCCGGAGCGTCGCGAGGTGGTTGGCGAGGCCGCCGATGGTCGGGGCGTACGAGCGTTCGTTGTCGTTGACGACGATGATCAGCGGCCGGTCCCTGGCCGCCGCGATGTTGTTCAGGGCCTCCCAGGCCATGCCTCCGGTGAGCGCGCCGTCGCCGATGACGGCGACGACGTGTCCGCGCTCCCCCTGCACCTGGCGGGCCTTGGCGAGGCCGTCGGCCCAGCCGAGGACGGTGGAGGCGTGGCTGTTCTCGATGACGTCGTGCTCGGACTCCTCGCGCGAGGGGTAGCCGGACAGTCCGCCCTTGCCGCGCAGCTTGGAGAAGTCCTGACGCCCGGTCAGGAGCTTGTGTACGTAACTCTGGTGGCCGGTGTCCCACAGGATGCGGTCGGCCGGTGACTCGAAGACCCGGTGCAGGGCGACGGTGAGTTCCACCACGCCCAGGTTGGGTCCGAGGTGTCCGCCGGTGCGGGCGACCGCGTGCACCAGGAAGTCCCGTATCTCGTCGGACAGTTCGCCGAGTTCCGCCTCGGACAGCGCCTTCAGGTCGCGTGGTCCCCGGATGCTCTCCAGAATCGTCACGCTCGGGCCCCCTTCGGTCCGTGCTGTTCAGCTCACGGTGACGGCCGGCTCCCCCGACGCGCCGTCCTTCTCCATCTGCTCGGCGATCCGCGTCGCCTCGTCGATCAGCGTCTCCACGATCTTGGACTCGGGAACGGTCCTGACGACCTCGCCCTTGACGAAGATCTGCCCCTTGCCGTTGCCGGAGGCGACACCGAGGTCGGCCTCCCGGGCCTCGCCGGGGCCGTTGACGACGCAGCCCATGACGGCGACGCGCAACGGCACCTCCATGCCCTCCAGACCGGCCGTGACCTCCTCGGCCAGCTTGTAGACGTCCACCTGGGCACGCCCGCAGGACGGGCACGACACGATCTCCAGCCGGCGCTGCCTGAGCCCCAGGGACTCCAGGATCTGGATGCCGACCTTGATCTCCTCGACCGGCGGGGCCGACAGGGAGACACGGATGGTGTCGCCGATGCCCTGGGAAAGCAGGGCGCCGAAGGCGACGGCCGACTTGATGGTGCCCTGGAAGGCGGGACCGGCCTCCGTGACACCGAGGTGCAGCGGGTAGTCGCACTGGGCGGCGAGCTGCCGGTACGCCTCGACCATCACGACCGGGTCGTTGTGCTTGACGGAGATCTTGATGTCCCGGAAGTCGTGCTCCTCGAAGAGCGACGCCTCCCACAGGGCGGACTCCGCGAGCGCCTCCGGGGTCGCCTTGCCGTACTTCTGAAGCAGGCGCCGGTCCAGCGAGCCGGCGTTGACGCCGATGCGGATCGGCGTGCCGTGATCACGGGCCGCCTTGGCGATCTCCTTGACCTTGTCGTCGAACTGCTTGATGTTGCCGGGATTCACACGGACCGCCGCGCAGCCCGCCTCGATCGCGGCGAAGACGTACTTGGGCTGGAAGTGGATGTCGGCGATCACCGGGATCTGCGACTTCTTCGCGATCACGGCAAGGGCGTCGGCGTCGTCCTGCGTGGGGCAGGCCACCCGCACGATCTGGCAGCCGGACGCCGTCAGCTCGGCGATCTGCTGGAGCGTCGCGCCGATGTCCGACGTCCGGGTGGTGGTCATGGACTGCACCGACACCGGGGCCCCGCCCCCCACCGGGACCGGCCCGACCTGGATCCGTCGCGACACGCGTCGCTCGGCGATCGGCCGGACCGGTACCTCGGGGACGCCCAGGGGGATGGCGTTCACGACGTCAGTCCCGGTTCGAGGAGACGGTCTCGCGCATGGCACGCAGGGACTCCTTGAGGGAGCCCATGGTGGCCAGGACGGCGGTGGGCTCGTAGCCGCAGTGCGCCATGCAGTTGGCGCAGCGCGGGTCCTTGCCGCGGCCGTACTTGTCCCAGTCGGTGTCCTCGATCAGCTCCCGGTACGTCGGGACGTACCCGTCGCTCATCAGGTAGCAGGGGCGCTGCCAGCCGAAGAGGGAGTAGTTCGGGATCGCCCACGCGGTGCACGGGAAGTCGACCTTGCCCTCCAGGAAGTCGAGGAACAGCGGGGAGTGGTTGAGCCGCCAGCGGGCCCGGTTGCCGCCCGAGAAGGCCTTCTTGAACAGCTCGCGGGTCTGCTCCACGCCCAGGAAGTGCTCCTGGTCGGGCGCCTTCTCGTAGGCGTAGGCGGGCGAGATCATCATCTCGTCGACCTTGAGGTCGTCGTTGAGGAAGTTGAGGACCTCGACGATGGTCTGCGGGGTGTCGGTGTTGAAGAAGGTCGAGTTGGTGGTCACCCGGAAGCCGCGTCGCTTGGCCTCCTTGATGGCCTCCACGGCCTCGTCGAACACTCCCTCCTTCGCCACGGACTCGTCGTGCCGCTCCCGCAGCCCGTCGATGTGCACCGCGAAGGCGAAGTACGGCGAGGGCTTGAACTTGTCCATCTTCTTGCGCATGAGCAGCGCGTTGGTGCACAGGAAGACGTACTTCCGCTTGGCCACCAACTGACGGACGATCTCGTCGATCTGAGGGTGCATCAGGGGCTCGCCGCCGGCGATGGAGACCATCGGCGCTCCCGATTCGAGCACCGCCCCCACGGCCTGCGCGACCGGCATGCGCTGCTTCAGCACTCCGGCCGGGTGCTGGATCTTTCCGCATCCCTCGCACTTGAGGTTGCAGGCGAAGAGCGGCTCCAACTCCACGATGAGCGGGAACTTGTCCCGTCGGCGGATCTTCTGTTCGGCCAGGTATGTAGCGACCTTGATGGACTGGCGCAGCGGCATGGCCATCTGGGCTCACCTCCGGGGGAGCAGCAACGAACGGTGCCATTCGAAGAATGCGGGAAGAACGGATCGAAGGACGCGGAAAGCCGATATTCCACCGCGCACCGTGCCGATCCGGACGAGTTCGTGTTCTGGAGCGTCCACGACCACTCGGACGGCCGCAACCGGGCGCGCGCCCGCCCGGACGGCGCTCAGGAGCGTGGCCGCGGACTCCATGTCGACGGCGATCGCGCCGGTCGCGAGCAGGTCGGCGCGTTCGGGACCCCGGACGACGTGGTCCGAGCCGGTCAGCGGCCCGGTGTGGACGGTGCGTCCGGGCACGGCACGCGCCAGTTCCTTGACCAGCCGGTCCGTCCCGACGCCGGCGACGGTGCCGCGCGGGTCCCGGGTCTCCTCGGCGACGACCAGGTCGCCGGGGTGCATGCCGGGGGCGAGGCCCGCGCAGAAGCCGGTGGCCAGCACGGCGGCGCCGTCGAGCGCCGGGTCGGCCAGGACCCGGGCGACCGAGCGCTCGGCCGCCTTCGGGCCCATGCCCGTACGCAGGACGGTGACCGGCCCGCCGGCGCCGCCGCGGTCGCCGGTGCGCAGGGCGAGGTGCTCGATGCCGAGCGCGCAGGCGATCAGCAGCGGGGACGGGCCGGACTGTCGGTTCATCAGCTGCCCTTCACCTCGGCCGCGGACGTCTCGGTCGAGGGCTGCTCGGCGGGGGCGGTGACCGCCGCCGCGCGCGGCTTCTTCGAGAAGGGTTCGCCGTGCACGTACCTGCCCAGCGCGGTGAGCGGGAAGACCTGCCGGTAGAGGTGGTAGTTGATGGAGAAGTCCCAGGGGAAGCCGGTCCCGGTGAAGTAGGGCTCGTCCCAGGAACCGTCCTCCCGCTGGGTGGCGGCCAGCCACTCGATACCGCGTTCGACGGCCTTGGACTCCCGCTCCCCCGCCGCCAGCAGGGCCATCAGTGCCCAGGCCGTCTGCGAGGCGGTCGAGGCGCCCCGGCCGCTCCACTCCCTGACGTACCGGTAGGAGCGGAGGTCCTCGCCCCAGCCGCCGTCGTCGTTCTGGACGGACTCCAGCCAGGTCACCGCGCGGCGGACGGCCGGGTGCGAGGCGGGGAGTCCGGCGGCGGTCAGGGCGGGAACGACGGAGCCGGTGCCGTAGACGTAGTTGACGCCCCAGCGGCCGAACCACGAGCCGTCCGCCTCCTGTTCGTCCAGTAGCCACTGGATGCCGCGCCGGGTGCGCGGGTCGTGGGCGAGGCCCTCGACGGCGAGCATCTCGACGACGTGCGCGGTGACGTCGGCGGACGGGGGGTCGATGACCTCGCCGAAGTCGCAGAAGGGCAGCCGGTTGGGGAAGGAGCTGGTGTTGTCGACGTCGAACGCGCCCCAGGCGCCGTTCTTCGACTGCATGCCGAGGTTCCAGCGCACGCCGCGGCCGATCGCCTTCTCCACCCGCTCCGGGTCGTGGTGGCTGACCCGGCGCAGGGCGAGGACCACCTCGGCGGTGTCGTCGATGTCGGGGTAGTTGTCGTTGTGGAACTCGAACGCCCAGCCGCCGGGCGGGAGTCCGGGCCGCTTCACCGACCAGTCGCCGGGGCGCACGATCTGCTCGCCGAGCATCCAGTCCGCGGCCTTCACCAGCTGCGGGTGGTCGGCGGGCACGCCCGCGTCGGCCAGCGCGATGGTGGCCAGGCAGGTGTCCCACACCGGGGACTGGCAGGCCTCGATCATCCGGGCGCCGTCCTCGCGCCACACGGCGAAGCGGTCCAGCGACTCCAGGCCCGCGCGCATCACGGGGTGTTCGAGGTCGTAGCCGAGGAGGTAGAGCGCGATGACCGAGTAGACGGCCGGTGGCTGGATGCCGCCCCAGCAGCCGTCGTTCTCCTGACGCTCGATGATCCAGCGGGCGGCGGTGTTCATCGCGGCCCGGCGCAGCCGGCGCGGGGCGACCTTGCGGTAGGCGTGCAGTGCCTTGTCGAGGCGTTGGAAGAGGCCGTCCCAGCTCGCCGCCGGTGCGGGGGGCCGTGGAGGGTTGGGGAGGGCCGGGTCGGTGTGCAGCTCGTCGAGCGGGAAGGGCGCGGGACGTACCGGCCGCTTCGCGGAGACGATGGTGAGGGGCACGATGGTCTGCCGGGCCCAGCAGCCGAAGTCGTAGATGTTGAGCGGCACCCAGGTGGGGAAGTAGATGAGTTCCGGCGGGAGTTCGGGCAGGTCGTCCCATTTCCACCAGCCGAACAGGGCGAGCCAGATCCGGGTGAAGACGCGGGCGGAGGCGATGCCGCCGCGAGAGCGGATCCACTCCGACGCCCTGGCCATGTGCGGCGCGTCGGGCGAGTCGCCGGCCAGGCGGAGGGCGACGTAGGCCTCGATGGTGGCGGACAGGTCGCCGGGGCCGCCGTAGAAGGTGGCCCAGGTGCCGTCCTCGCGCTGCTCGCCGCGGATGAAGAGGGCGGCGGCGTGTGCGGTCCCGTCGTCCAGGATGCCCAGGAACTGGCGAAGGAGCAGGTCCTCGGCGTCCATCGTGACGTTCGTCTCGAGGTCGCCCTTCCACCAGCCCTGGGCGTCCTGCCGGGAGAGCAGGAAGTCCGTGGCGCGCCGGGTGGCGCGTGCGGCGGCTTCTGGTACCCCGGCCGCCGTCGCGGGGATCGTGATGTCGGTTTCGCTGGCCGCGGCTGCGAGGGGCTTCAGGGTGGCCCCGGTGCTTCCGTCGGTCGTCGCTGTCATGGCTTCCCCTTCGTGCAGTAACAAGTGGTGCTTCTGCTGTGGGTCCGCCGTCGGCCGGTGCTCGTCTACCCGCGACACCGGCCGGCGACTACGCGAGGGCTATTCGACCGATAGTGATCATCTCTTTCGTACGACGACGAAGTCCGCGAGCGCCGTGAACCGGTCCCGCACCCGGTCGGGCATGTCGACGGCGTCGAGGGCTTCGATGGCGATGGTGTGCTGACGGCGTGCCTCGTCGGCGGTCCATTCCCGGCCGCCCGCCTCCTCGATGAGGGCGGCGCGGGCCGCGAACTCCTCCTCGGAGAAGTTCGCGAAGTCGCTGGTCTTGGCGTCGGCGGCGAGGATCTCGCCGAGCCGCTCGGAGGCGGGGCCGCCCGCCGCGAGAGCGGCCACGACGGGGAGGGACTTCTTGCGCTGGCGCAGGTCGCTCCAGGTCTGCTTGCCGGTGGCGTCCGGGTCGCCCCAGATGCCGAGGAGGTCGTCGACGGCCTGGAAGGCGAGGCCCAGGTGGTAGCCGTACTTCTCCAGCGTGTCGGCGGTGTGCTCGTCGGCACCGCCGAGCACCGCTCCGATGGAGCTGGCGGAGGCGAGCAGGGCGCCGGTCTTGTTGCCCTCCATCTCCAGGCACTCCTCGACGCTGACGCGGTCGCGGTGCTCGTAGGAGATGTCCTGGGCCTGACCGTCGATCAGGGCGCGGGTGGCGCTGGTGAGGCGGCGGGTGGCGCGGCCGGCCTCGACGGTGCCCAGTTCCAGGAGCACCTCGTTGGCCAGCGCGAACAGCGCGTCGCCGACGAGGATGGCCTGGGCGGGGCCGTGCACCTTCCAGACCGTGTCGCGGTGGCGGCGCTGCTCGTCGCCGTCCATCAGGTCGTCGTGCAGGAGGGAGAAGTTGTGCACCAGCTCCACGGCCACCGCTCCGGGCACGCCGACCTCGGGCGCGGCACCGGTGACCTCGGCGGAGAGCACCGCGAGCGCGGGGCGGACGGCCTTGCCGCCGTCGCCGTCCGCGGGGTTGCCCTGGGCGTCGATCCAGCCGAAGTGGTAGGCGGCGACGGTGTCCATGGGCGGTGCCAGACGGTCTACGGCCGCCCGCAGGACCGGCGTGGACAGGGTCCGGCCGCGCTCCAGGAGCGCGGTCACGTCCACCGTGGTCCTCGGAGCGGCTTTCGGGGCCGGGGGCACAGTGGGCACAGTCTTTCCTCCAGTTGCGGTACCGGGAGTGCGGGAGTCGGTCCCACGCGGATCGGCTTTCACGCCGCCTCCTCGAAGAAATCGGGAAGGAGGCCGCGGGACCGGCCCAGGGCGCCGAGCGCGGCGCCCGCCGCCCCGACACCACTGCGAACCGCACTCTCCATGGTCGCGGGCCACCCTGTGGCGGTCCACGCTCCGGCCAGGTAGAGGCCGGGTGCCTTGGTACGGGCGCCGGGCCGGAGCCGTCCGACGCCGGGGGCGGGAGCGAAGGTCGCGGTGCGCTCCCTGGTCACGAAGAAGTCCTTGACCTCGGCACCCCGGGTGCGCGGCAGCAGCCGCTCCAGCTCGGGCAGGTACCGCTCGCGCAACGCGGCCACGGGCTCGTCGATCTCGTTCTGCGCGGTCGACTGCGACAGCGCCAGGTACTGACCCTCCTTCAGCCCGGAGGCCTGGGTACGGTCGAACACCCACTGGACCGGGGTGCCGAGAGCCGTGAGGAACGGCGTGGCGAGCACCTTGCGGTCGTAGATCACGTGGATGTTGAGGATCGGCGCGGTGCCGATCTCCAGAAGATTGCCGGGGACGTCGAGGGCACCGGCGGGCAGCAGGTCGTGCGCCTCGCGCTGCGGCACGGCGAGGACGACCGCGTCCGCCTCGAGCGTCTCGTCGGGAACCTGAACGCTCCAGCCGCCGTTCTCGTTCATACAGACGGAGGTGACGCGTGTACGGACCTCGGTACGGACGCCCGCGGAGTCGAGCGCCTTGCGGGCCAGCCGGTCGTGCAGTTCGCCCAGCGGGACGCGGGCCCAGCCGATGTCGGCCGCGCCCGGGTCGGACAGCAGACCGGTCTTGAACACCATCGCGGCGAGCCCCAGGGAGGCGTCGCCCGCGACCGCGTTGAGGGTGGCGACGCCGACCAGGTCCCACAGGGCCTCGACGGCACGCGCCGACTGACCGTGCCTGGTCAGCCAGGCGCCGAAGTCCTCGGTGTCCAGGGCCGGGTCGGCAAGGTCGAGCCCTTTGAGCGCGAGCGCGGCACGCCCGACACTCGCGCGCTCGGCGAGCGAGAGATGCGGATAGGTGGCGAGGCTCCGCCCCAGGTGCAGGGGTACGGGCAGCGCGTCGCGCCGCAGTCTGCCGAGCCGCCGTCCCTCCGGCCTGGCCAGGTCGAGGACGGGCACGTCGAGACGGTCCTGCACGGGAGCGAGCGCCGTCCCCCCGACACGGTCGAGGAACCAGCGGTAGGCGGTGCAGCAGCGCAGGTACACGTGCTGGCCGTTGTCGACGGTGAGGTCGCCGCGCTGGAAGGAGAAGGCGAGCCCGCCCAGCCGCGGCCGCCCTTCGAGCAGGGTGACGCGCACTCCGGCGTCGGCGAGCGCGAGCGCGGCGGTGACTCCGGCGAGCCCGCCACCGACCACGACGGCGTGTCCGCCGGGGCGGAGGGCTGAGACGTCCGCGAGCTGCCCGCCGTCACGCGTGCCGTTGCCGTGCGTCATGGTGCGCCCTTCCCTGTCCGGTCGCCGCGGTGCTTGAACGGCGTACGGCAGACCGTCTCAGTCAGGGACGCCGACCGCCACCGGAGGGTTGCCCGCCGTTCCTCGCCGGAGGCATCGCCCGGGCCCGGCGTGTCGAGTGTGCCGGATGTGTCCATCAGGCGCGCCTCCTGACGGCCCGCCGGGTGACGTGCCGGGCGTCGAGACCGGACAGGCCGCGCACGGCGACGTACGCCTTCTCGCGTCCGGGGAGCGAAACCCGGCCGCGCAGCACGGCCTCCGGATCGCGCTCGATGCGGTCCAGGAGGCGGCGGTAGATGCCGGCCATGGCGGCCACGCAGGCGCCGCTGCGCCGGTCGAGCATGGGCAGCAGCCGGTAGCCCTCGGCGAAGAGGGCACGGGCCCGACGCACTTCGAAGTGCACGAGGCCCGCGAAGTCCGAGCCCTCGGGTGGCGTCGGTCCGCTGAATCCGGCCGAACAGCCGAACTTGGCCAGGTCGTCGGCGGGCAGGTAGGTCCGCCCGCCCTCGGCGTCCTCACGGACGTCCCGCAGGATGTTGGTGAGCTGAAGCGCGAGCCCGAGCGTGTCGGCGTACTCGGGCGCGCGCTCGGCGCCGCGCGCCCCCGGTTCGGTACCGAACACGCCGAGTGAGAGGCGTCCGATGGCGCCCGCCACGCAGCGGCAGTAGACCTTCAGGTCGTCCCAGGTCTCGTAGGTCTCGCCCCGCAGGTCCATCTGGACGCCGTCGATCAGCTCGTCGAGGCCGCCGAGCGGGATCGGGAAGGCACGCGCGGCGTGGGCGAGGGCGACGGCGACCGGGTCGGTGTCGTCCTCGTCGACGGCGCCCTCGTGGATGCGGGCGAGCACGGCCCGGGTCTCCTCGAGCCTGGCGACCTTGACGTCGTCCGCCAGCACCCCGTCGCCGATGTCGTCGACGCGGCGCGAGAACGCGTACAGCGCCGACATCGCCCGGCGCTTGGGCGTCGGCAGCAGCCGGATGCCGTAGGCGAAGTTGCGGGCCTGCTGTCCGGTGACGGCCTCGCAGTAGCTGTAAGCGGCGAGCACCGGTGCCGACGCGTGCACTGACGACTCCACGGTCCCGATCACCCCTCTCCTCGCAGGGTCACGCCCACCTCGCGCAGCAACTGGACCTTGCCGGGCTTGGGCGGGCCGGGAAGTACGTCGTGATCGGCGGCGGCGATCGCCCGGAGGGCCGCCCTTCCTCCCGCCACGAACCCCGCGAGCAGCAGGCGCAGCCTGCCGTGGACGCTACCCACCAGAGGGGCGCCCTCATGCAGCAGATCGCGGGCGCGCCCGGCCTCGTACGCGACCAGGGCGCGTACCGACGCGCCGGCGGTGGGTGCGGCGAGGTCCGTCTCCTGGACGTGGAAGCGCTTCATGTCCTCGGCGGGGAGGTAGACGCGGTCGCGGCCCAGGTCCTCGGCGACGTCCTGGAGGTGCTCGACGATCTGCAGGGCGGTGCAGATCGCGTCGGAGCGGCGGATCCGGTCGGGCGTCGAGGTGCCGGTGACGGCGAGGACGAGCCGGCCGACCGGGTTGGCGGACAGCTCGCAGTAGGCGAGGAGGTCGTCGTAGGTCTCGTACCGCCCGACCAGCTGGTCCTGGCGGTTGGCGGCGATCAGGCCGAGGAAGGGACCGGGGGTCAGCGAGCGACGGCGCACGGTCGGCTGGAGGCGGCGCAGCAAGGGGTGGCGGGGGGTGCCGTCGAAGACCCTGCGCAGGTCGTCCTCGAAGGCGTCCAGCATCAGCAGCCGGTCCTCGGCGCGGTCGGCGGGGACGCCGAGGAGGCGGGCGTCGGCGCCGCCGGGGGCCAGGTCGCCGTCACCGATGTCGTCGACGAGGCGGGCGAAGCCGTACACGGCCATGAGGTCGGTGCGCCAGTCGCGCGGCAGGAAGAAGGGGGCCACGGGGAAGTTCTCGTCCGCGGCCTTGGCGAGGGTGCCGCGCTCCGGGTCGACGGCGTGCGCCGTTTCGCTCACCGTCATCGCGGACTGCCCTGGGCGGCGACGGCGCACGCTTCGCGGAGGTGGGGAGTTTCCGTAGCCATTGCCGTCACATCTCCCGTTCTACACTGCCGACCCAACGCACACTATTTCGGACACGCCGCCCGACCGCCCGTGCGGCAGACCCGCTCGAGGGTGTCGGGCATTATCGCCCCATGTGCCGCGTTTCGGGACCGGTACAGCTTACGTTGTACAACTCGCGGAGGTTCGCCGGGGCCCTCCGCGCATCACAAGAACACACCGATCGGGTTCAAGATTCCTGAGAACGCCAGGAGTTGACGTTTCCTTTGCCGACGCGGGGCCACGCGGGACAGTTCCTGCGCGACCCCGGCGTGTCGGGCTACTTGCCCGTGAACTTCTCGTACTCCTTGAGCACCTCTTCGGTCGGGCCGTCCATGCGCAGCTCGCCGCGTTCCAGCCACAGCACGCGGTTGCAGGTGTCGCGGATGGACTTGTTGTTGTGGCTGACCAGGAAGACGGTGCCGGCCTCCTTCTTCAGCTCCCGGATGCGCTCCTCGGAGCGCGTCTGGAACTTGCGGTCGCCGGTGGCCAGGGCCTCGTCGATCATCAGGACGTCGTGGTCCTTGGCGGCGGCGATGGAGAACCGCAGGCGGGCGGCCATGCCGGAGGAGTAGGTGCGCATCGGCAGGGTGATGAAGTCGCCCTTCTCGTTGATGCCGGAGAAGTCGACGATGTCCTGGTAGCGCTCCCTGATCTGCTCGCGGGACATGCCCATGGCCAGTCCGCCGAGGATGACGTTCCGCTCGCCGGTCAGGTCGTTCATCAGAGCCGCGTTCACCCCGAGCAGGGAGGGCTGGCCGTCGGTGTAGACCTTGCCCCGCTCGGCGGGCAGCAGGCCGGCGATGGCCCGCAGCAGGGTCGACTTGCCGGAACCGTTGGAACCGATCAGGCCGATGGCCTCGCCCCGGTAGGCGGTGAAGGAGACGCCGCGCACGGCGTGCACCTTGCGCACGCCCCGCGCCGCGTCGTCGGAGCCTCGCCTGATCATGCGGCTCAGGGCGGCGGTCGCGCTGCCCTTGCCGGTCTTGGCGCCGTTGACGCGGTAGACGATGTGCAGTTCGTCCGCGATGACCGTCGGCACCCGCTCGCCCTGCTGCTGCTCAGCCACGGCCGTACCTCTCCTCCGCCTTCCAGAAGTACACGAATCCGCCCACGGCGAGGACCACGGCCCAGCCGAGCGCGACCGCCCACACGTGCGGTGGCAGGTGCTCGGAGCCGTAGCCGTCGATCAGCGCGAAGCGGATCAGGTCCATGTAGACGGCGGCCGGGTTCCACTGGAGTACGTCGGCCAGCCAGGCCGGCTGGTCCTCCAGCATGATCGGGATGGAGAACATGACGCCCGACGCGTACATCCAGGTCCGCATGATGAACGGCATCAGCTGGGCCAGGTCCGGCGTCTTGGCGCCCATCCGGGCCACGATCAGCGCCAGCCCCATGTTGAAGAGGAACTGCAGGACGAGCGCCGGGACGACCAGCAGCCAGGACAGCGAGGGGTAGCTGCCGAAGCCGATCACCACCGCGAACATCACGACCATCGAGGCCAGCAGCTGCTGGAGCTGTTGCAGCGCGAACGAGATCGGGAGCGAGGCGCGCGGGAAGTGCAGCGCCCGCACCAGACCGAGGTTGCCGGAGATCGCGCGTACGCCGGCCATCGCCGAGGACTGGGTGAAGGTGAAGACGAACACACCCGTCACCAGGAACGGGATGTACACGTCCTTGTCCATGCCGCGGCCCGCGTTGAGGATCAGGCCGAAGATCAGGAAGTAGACGAGCGCGTTCAGCAGCGGCGTGGCCACCTGCCAGAGCTGGCCGAGCTTGGCCTGGCTGTACTGGGCGGTCAGCTTCGCCTGGGAGAAGGCGAGGATGAAGTGGCGCCGGCTCCAGAGCTGACGGACGTACTCCGCGAGGGACGGCCGGGCACCGCTCACGGACAGCCCGTACTTGGCGGCGAGCCGGGCCGGTGTGAGGCCCTCGTCGGGCGACACGGGCTTGGTCATGGCGACCGTGCCGTCGTGCGTTGTCTCACTCACTGGTGGAAACTTTCGTCTTCGGAATGCTCGGCCGCGCGGGCCTGGCATGGACCTGTTGGCCCCGGGCGGGCCGGGACGCTCTCGGATACGAGCTTGTCAGATCACGGGAGGCCGGCCCAGCCGGGTCAGCCGCCACACCGTACGCCACCTCATGGGCCGGCGCGGACCGCAGGGGGTGGCCCAGCCCTCGCGGAAGCCGCCGAACCAGGCCTTCAGGGCAGGTCGCGAGGGGCGGCGCAGCAGTGTGAGCAGCATCCACACCCCGAGGTAGACCGGGACGAGGAGCGCGGGGAGGTTGCGGCGGGCGAGCCAGACGCGGTTGCGGGCGACCATGCGGTGGTAGACCGCGTGCCGCGAGGGCGCGGTCGTGGGGTGGTTCAGCACCATGTCGGAGCGGTAGTCGATCATCCAGCCCGCGTCCAGCGCCCGCCAGGCCAGGTCGGTCTCCTCGTGGGCGTAGAAGAACGCGTCCGGCAGGCCGCCGACCTGAGTGAGGACGCGGGTGCGGACGGCGTTGGCGCCGCCGAGGAAGGTGGTGACCCGGGAGGAGCGCATCGGGTCGGAGGCGCGCAGCCGCGGGACGTGCCGGCGCTGGGTCTCGCCGGTCTCCGGGTCGGCGATGCGGAAGCTGATGATGCCCAGCTCGTCGTCGGCCGCGAACGCCTCGCGGCACAGCTCGGCGGTGTCGGTGCGGGCGAGCAGGCCGTCGTCGTCGAGGAAGAGCAGGATGTCGACGTCGCTGCCGCCCGGGCCGAAGGCCTCGATGCCGACGTTGCGGCCGCCGGGGATGCCCAGGTTCTCGGGCAGCTCGACGGTGCGCACGCCGTCCGGCACCTCCGGGACGGGCGAGCCGTTGCCGACCACGACCACCTCGACCGGGTCGCCGTCCTGCTTGGCGACCGAGTCGAGCAGGGCGCGCAGCTCCTCGGGACGGTTGCCCATCGTGATGACGACGGCGCCGACCTTCATGGCCCCGTTCACTTGAGCCTGCTGGAGGCGAGGATGGACACCAGGTGCAGCAGGGTCTGCAGCAGCGCGATGCCCGCGAGTACGGCGGTGCCGAGGCGGGTGAAGAACAGGTCGCCGCGGCTCGCGTCGACGATCGCGAGGACGAGGATCAGCAGGGACGCCTCGATGCCGAGGATCAGCCGGTGGAACTTGAGCGCTCCGGCGGCCCGGCGGGCCAGCGCCATGCCGGAGGAGCGCGGCTCGGACGCGGACTCCTGGACCGGCTCCTTGCCGGTCTGGTGCCGGGCGACGCCGACGAGGTCGGTCTCGGCCTTGATCAGGATGGCGCCGAGCGCGGCCAGGGTGCCGAGGAAGGCCCACAGCCAGTCGATCCGTCCGGTGCCCCAGATGTCGGCGGCGCGCAGGCCGAGCCCGACCAGGACCGCGGCGTCGGTCAGGTAGGCGCCGACCCGGTCCAGGTAGACGCCGCCGAGCGAGTACTGCTTCTTCCAGCGCGCGACCTCGCCGTCGACGCAGTCCAGCAGCAGGTACAGCTGGACCGCCACGACGCCGAGCACGGCGCCCGTGATCCCCGGCACCAGCAGGGCCGGGGCCGCGAGCACGCCGCAGACGGTCATCAGGTACGTGAGCTGGTTGGGCGTGATCCTGGTGTTCACCAGGTAGCGGTCGATCCGCAGCGAGACCTCACGCATGTAGAGGCGTCCCGCCCAGTGCTCACCGCTGCGCCGGTCCTTCACCCCCGCGGGGTGGACGACCGGACGTAGTTCAGCTACCGATGGCCTTGACATAGTCGGCGTACAGGTCCTTGATCTGGTCGGTTTTGAGGTCGAGGTGCTCGAGGATCGTGTAGCGGCCGGGCCGCGTCTGGGGGGCGTACTCCACCGCCTGGAAGAACTCCTCCGGGGTGAACCCGATCTCCTCCGGCAGCACCGGCAGCCCGTGCCGGCGCAGTACCTCGGCCATCTGGGCGGACTCCTCGTGGGCACCGCGCAGATACATCGCGAAGGCCGCGCCCAGACCGCACTGCTCGCCGTGGGAGGCCGCGCGGGTGGGGAAGAGCAGGTCGAAGGCGTGGTTGATCTCGTGGCAGGCGCCGGAGGCGGGCCGCGAGTCACCGGAGACCGACATGGCGATGCCGGTCAGGACCAGGCCCTCGGCGAGCACCTGGAGGAAGTCGTTGTCACCGACGCCGCCCGGGTGCCGGAGCACGGCCTCGCCCGCCTGGCGGGCCATCGCGGCGGCCAGGCCGTCGATCCGCTCGCCCTTGACCCGGTTGGCCAGCTCCCAGTCCGCGATCGCGGAGATGTTGGAGACGGCGTCGCCGATGCCGGCGCGCACGAACCGCACCGGGGCGTCGCGGATGACGTCCAGGTCGATGACGACGGCGATGGGGTTCGGGACACCGTAGGAGCCGCGGCCCGCGTCGTTGTCGAGGGTGGCGACCGGCGAGCAGAGTCCGTCGTGCGCGAGGTTCGTGGGCACGGCGACCAGCGGGAGGCCGATGCGGGCCGCGGCGAACTTCGCGCAGTCGATGATCTTGCCGCCGCCGAGGCCGACGACCGCGTCGTAGTGGCCGCCCTTCATGGCGCCGGCCAGCTTGATCGCGTCGTCCAGGGTGCCGCCGCCGACCTCGAACCAGTCGGCGCCGGGCAGCGACGGGGCGACACGTTCGCGCAGCCGGGCACCCGAGCCGCCGCTGACGGCGACCGCGAGCTTGCCCGAGTGGGAGATGCGCTCGTCGGCGAGCACACATCCCAGGTCGTCGAGGGCGCCCGCGCGGATGTCCACGACGACCGGCGACGGGATGAGCCTCGTCAGTACAGGCACGCGATCTCCCTGCCCTTGGCGAGGTCGTCGTGGTTGTCGATCTCGACCCACTTGACGTCGCCGATCGGCGCCACGTCGACCTTGAAGCCGCGGTTGACCAGCTCCTGGTAGCCGTCCTCGTAGTACAGCTGCGGGTCGCGCTCGAAGGTGGTCTTCAGGGCGTCGGCCAGCTCGACGGCGGCCTCGCCCTCGATGAGGGTGACGCCGATGTACTCACCGGTCGCGTCGGCCGGGTCCATCAGCTTGGTGATGCGCTGGACGCCCTTGTCGGGGTCGACGACGACCTTCATCTCCTCCTCGGCGAGGTTCTTCACCGTGTCGAGGGCGAGGATGATCTTCTTGCCGTCGCCGCGGGCGGCGAGCAGGGTCTTCTCGACGGAGACCGGGTGCACGGTGTCGCCGTTGGCGAGGATCACGCCGTCCTTGAGGGCGTCACGGCCGCACCACAGGGAGTAGGCGTTGTTCCACTCCTCGGCCTTGTCGTTGTCGATGAGGGTGAGCTTGACGCCGTACTTCTGCTCCAGCGCCTCCTTGCGGTCGTACACGGCTTCCTTGCGGTAGCCGACGATGATCCCGACCTCGGTCAGGCCGACCTCGGCGAAGTTGGCCAGCGTCAGGTCCAGCACGGTGATGCTGTCCTCCGCCCCCTCCGGGCCGACCGGGACCAGTGCCTTGGGCAGGGTGTCGGTGTAGGGGCGCAGACGGCGTCCGGCGCCGGCCGCCAGCACGAGGCCGATCATGCGGGTTCTCCTTCGTCGTGTACGGCGGGTGCGCCGACCTTGTGGGCGGCGACCCAGAAGCGGATGCTCTCCACGAGCACCACGAGAGCCACGGCCACGGCGAGGACCGTGAGCGCGACCTTGAACTGTGAGGCGGTGAGCAGCACGGCCAGCACGGTGATCACCAGCGTGCGGCCCTCGTGCCCCCCGACCGTCCGCACCAGCCACTGCGGCGGCGCTCCCGCGTCGCCGCGGATGCGGTAGACCGTGTCGTAGTGATGGTAGGCGACCGCGGCAACCAGCCCGAAAGCCGCTGGAAGCGCACCGTTCACGTCGGCTTTCGCCGCCAGTACCAGGACGGTGAGGTACTCGACCGCACGGAAGAACGGCGGGACCAGCCAGTCGAGGGCGCCCTTGAGGGGGCGGGCGACGGCGAGGGCGGACGTCAGGACGTAGGCGAGGGCGGCGACGGCCGGCCAGGGGCCGCCGAAGTCGGTGAGCGCGGTCGTCGCGACGACGGCGGCGCCGCCGAGGAGTGCGACGGCGGGGGCGGTGAAGCCGGGCAGCCGGCGGGCGGTCCGCGCGAGGCCCTTGGCGGCGGCCTCGGCGAGCGGTCCCGAGTCGGCGAGGTCGGCCAGTGCCTTGGCGGCCCGGTCGGTGCGCGTCGCCTTGCGGGTCAGCGAGCGCAGGAGGCGGCCGGCGGTGGTGTACGTCGCGGCGAAGGCGCAGCCGATCAGCAGCGCGTAGAAGGTGATCCGGGGCGTGGTGAGCGCGGTCAGGACGGCGATCATGGCCCAGCGTTCGCCGATGGGCAGGACGATCATGCGCCGCACCCAGACCGTCCAGCCGACGCTGTCGAGCCTGTCGGAGAGGGCGGCGGTGGGGCTGGTGTTGGCGGCGGCGGCCGTGCTGTCGACGTTGGCCTCGTTGAAGGAGAAGTCGACGACGTGCCGGCAGGTCTGGAGGACCATCGCGCCGAGGGCGAGGGTCCATACGTCGTCGCCGCCGCGGGCGGCTCCGAGGGCGAGGCCCGCGTAGTAGGCGTACTCCTTGGCGCGGTCGAAGGTGGCGTCCAGCCAGGCGCCGAGCGTGGAGTACTGCAGGGAGTAGCGGGCGAGCTGTCCGTCGGTGCAGTCGAGGACGAAGGAGGCGATGAGCAGGACGCCGGCGGCGACGAAACCGCCGCGGGTGCCGGTGGCCGCGCAGCCCGCCGCTATGAGCGCGGTGATGAGCGAGGCGGTGGTGACCTGGTTGGGGGTCAGCCCGCGTCGAGCGCACCAGCGGGCGATGTAGCGGGAGTAGGGGCTGATGAGGAAGGTGGTGACGAAACCGTCGCGGGCCTTGACCGCCGACTTCAGGCGTACGGCCTCATCGTCGACGCCGGCGACGGCCTGCCGGGCCTCGTTGCGGGCCTGGGGGTCGGCGGGGACGGCGGCGACCAGGCTGCCGAGCTCGGGCCGGTGGACGCCCGCGCCGTCGGCGTCGAGGGCGGCGGTGATCCGGTCGGCGAGGCTGTCGACATCCCCCACGCTCGGCTTCGCTCGCGCGGGGGCACCCCCACGGGCGGTGCCGCCGTGGCCGGAGTTCTCGCGGGCCATCGCGCGGGTCAGGGTCTGGCGGGCGTCCGGCTGGGCGGTGACGGCGCCGGGGATCGCGGCGAGCGGGAAGCGGGGGTCGGTGAGGCCGAGGCGCAGGGCGTGCGGGTGGCCGACGAAGCGGGCGTCGACCACGGCGACCCGCTCACCGGCCGGCACCCGGGCCAGCAGCGTCTCGGCGTCGGCGGCGTCGGCGGCGGGACGCACGTCGAAGCCCAGGGACCGCAGCTCGCTCTCGATCGACGAACCGGGGACCGGCTGACCGGTGAGGATGGCGGTCGACAACCGAACTCACTCCCTGGGTGCCGACGCCTGGGCGCCGGGCCTGTGCATAGTGGGACGCCCGTGCCTGCGGCACCCGGGCGGCATGTCGGCAGAGGCTATCGGATGGCTGGAACGCCGTGTTCACCGCCCGTTTCACGGTCGGTCGACGCCACTTGCACCAGCCTTTGCCGCGATCATCATCGTGGATCCGGGGCCCGCCCCACAAACCGCGCTCCCAGACCGGGCATCGCGGACATCGCACAGTGTCGACGGGCGTTCGCTCAGGGTCAGGGCCGCCTTTGCCCGGCCGTCCGCCCACCTCACCCGGACGGCCCGTCCAGGACGTCGTGACGCTCTGACCTGCGTATCGTTTCCGCAGGTCAGGGCAGATGACAACGGTGTTCAGTGCCGCGTTGCCGGATACCCCCTACCCGTAGTTCACTGTGCTCTGGACGCCGGATGCCGGACATACAGGAGGCTGCTTCTCATGGGGGCTGGGCATGATCACGGGCACGCGCACGGGGCGCAGGCCGGCGGGACGGCGACGGCCGCGTACCGCGGCAGACTGCGGGTGGCGCTGGCGATCACGCTCTTCGTCATGGTCGTCGAGATCGTCGGCGGCGTGCTCGCCGACTCGCTCGCGCTGATCGCCGACGCCGCGCACATGGCGACGGACGCCCTGGGTCTCGGCATGGCGCTGCTGGCCATTCACTTCGCGAACCGGCCGCCGAGCGACCGGCGCACCTTCGGCTTCGCGCGCGCCGAGATCCTCGCCGCCCTGGCCAACTGTCTGCTGCTGCTCGGGGTCGGCGGCTACGTCCTGTACGAGGCGATCGAGCGGTTCATCACACCGGCCGGCACCGCGGGCGGGCTCACCGTCGTCTTCGGCGCGATCGGCCTGGTGGCGAACATGGTGTCGCTGACCCTGCTGATGCGCGGCCAGAAGGAGAGCCTGAACGTGCGGGGCGCCTTCCTGGAGGTGGCGGCGGACGCGCTGGGCTCCCTTGCGGTGATCATCTCGGCGCTGGTGATCCTGGCCACCGGCTGGCAGCCGGCCGACCCGATCGCGTCGCTGGTCATCGGCCTGATGATCGTGCCGCGCACCTGGCGGCTGCTGCGCGAGACCCTGGACGTGCTGCTGGAGGCCGCGCCCAAGGGCGTGGACATCGCCGAGGTGCGCGCCCACATACTGGCGCTGGACGGGGTCGAGGACGTCCACGACCTGCACGCCTGGACCATCACCTCGGGCATGCCGGTGCTGTCGGCGCACGTGGTGGTGAGCGGCGAGGCGCTGAGCGCGATCGGCCACGAGAAGATGCTGCACGAGTTGCAGGGCTGCCTCGGCGACCACTTCGACGTGGAGCACTGCACCTTCCAGCTGGAGCCCAGCGGCCACGCGGAGCACGAGGCGAGGTTGTGCCACTGAGGCCTCGGTGGCACCGGTGAACCGCGGTGGGGGCGTGCGCGCGCCGGAACGCGCTGCGGAGTGCGGCCGTCCGCCGTTCGTTCACGTCCTGCCCCGGTCCCGTCCCCCGCGGCACTCCTTCCGGTCACGCCGTGGACGGTTCCCGGTCCGCGACGCCGGGCACGATGATCAACCGGGCCCTTCCTCGGCGTCCGACCGGTGGCGACCGCCGCCCGCGCCGCCGCGCGGGACATGCGGGAGTGCCGGGAAGTGCCGAGAGTGCCGGATTCGTACGGCACACTTGGGGCGCGAGGACCGATGTGAAGGATGGGTATGCCGATCACTCCTGCCACCGCGACGCACAGTTCGTCGAACGGCACCGCAGACGCGATTTTGCTGGAACTGGTCGACGAGAACGGCGTGACGATCGGCACCGCGGAGAAGCTCTCCGCGCACCAGCCGCCGGGGCGGCTGCACCGCGCCTTCTCCGTGTTCCTCTTCGACGAGCGGGGCCGGCTGCTGCTCCAGCAGCGGGCGCTGGGCAAGTACCACTCCCCCGGCGTGTGGTCCAACACCTGCTGCGGTCACCCCTACCCCGGCGAGGCGCCCTTCGCGGCGGCGGCCCGGCGGACGTACGAGGAGCTGGGCGTCTCCCCTTCGCTGCTCGCCGAGGCGGGCACCGTGCGCTACAACCACCCGGACCCGGCCTCCGGGCTGGTCGAGCAGGAGTACAACCACCTCTTCGTCGGCCTGGTGCAGGCAGCGCCGCGGCCCGACGCGGAGGAAGTCGCGGAGACGGCCTTCGTGTCGCCCGCCGAGCTGGCCGAACGGCACGGCAAGGACACCTTCTCGGCGTGGTTCATGACGGTGCTGGACGCGGCCCGGCCCGCGGTCCGCGAGCTGACGGGCCCCTCCGCCGGCTGGTGAGCCCGCCTACCGCAGGGCGTGCTTGAGCGGCAGGGCGGCCCAGATCACCTTGCCGCCGCTCGCCGTGTGGGCCACGTCGCACGCCCCGCCCGCCTCCCGGGTGATCTCCCGGACCAGGAGCAGCCCGCGCCCGCCCGTCTGACCGTGATCGGCCTCCAGGGCGGTCGGGCGGTAGGGGTGGCTGTCCTCCACGGACACCCGCACCCACTCGGGCCCGACGGCGATCTCCACGGCGAGCACCGGCGACAGCACCGCCGCGTGCCGGACGGCGTTCGTGACCAGCTCCGAGACGATCAGGAGCAGGCCCTCGGTCACGTCGTCGGAGACCGGCACGCCCTGGCGCACCAGCAGGTCCCGCACGGCGTGCCGCGCCTGCGGGACCGACGCGTCCACGGCGGGGGCGGTGAACCGCCAGACGCCTTCGTACGGCAGCGGCCCGGCGGGCCCGGTCTCGTCCATCGTCCGGTCGCCACCCCTGGGCTCGATTGTCACCACACCCTGAGTGTTGGTAACGCGTCGCTCCGCTCCGGATGACTGAACACAAGTCAGCTGGTATCGAGCACTTCTGATCGTTGGCGTATGACACGGTCAGTTGTGGGACCGTTCCTGTCCCGCTCGCACCGGCCGCGTGAACCCAACGGGTCGGCGGATAACATCCGGCGCATGGAGCCCCAGCTGCTGCACCGGGTCGCCGACTCGGTCGCCACCGTCGTCGTCCACCATCCGGCCAAGCGCAACGCCATGACGGCCGCGATGTGGCGGGCGCTGCCCGAACTGCTCGACGCCCTGGCGGGAGACCCGGCGGTGCGGGCGCTGGTGCTCACCGGTGAGGGAGCCACGTTCTGCGCCGGGGCCGACATCACCACCCTGCGGGAGCCGGCGGAGGACGCGCAGGGGCTCGCCGTTCGGGCCGAGGAGGCCCTCGCGGCCTTCCCCAAGCCGACGCTGGCGGCGATCCGCGGTCACTGCGTGGGCGGCGGGGCTCAGTTGGCGGCCGCCTGCGACCTGCGGTTCGCCGAGGAGTCGGCGCTGTTCGGGGTGACCCCGGCCAAGCTGGGGGTCGTGTATTCCGCGTCCTCCACCCGGCGGCTGGTGGCGCTGACGGGCCCGGCCACCGCGAAGTACCTCCTCTTCTCGGGGGAGTTGATCGACGCCGGGCGGGCGTTGCGCACCGGCCTGGTCGACGAGGTGCTGCCGGAGGGCGAACTCGGCAAGCGGGTCGCGGAGTTCACCCGGGTCCTGGCGTCGCGCTCGCAGCTGACGCAGGCCGCGGCGAAGGAGTTCGCGAACGGGCGCACCGACCGGGACGCGTACTGGGCCGCCCAGGCGCGCGGCAGCGGCGACACCGCGGAGGGGGTCGCCGCCTTCCTGGAGCGCAGGCAGCCGCGTTTCGGCTGGAGCATGCCGCCGAGCGGGTCTACGTCAGGATGAACCGGTTCTTCACGCGGAACTCCTCGACGAGATGCGCGGGTGCCTTCTCGGGGGACCCCGCGTCGTAGGGCGGCCGCGGGTCGTACTCCGTCAGCAGCTGGACCGCCTGGGCGTGCTCGTCGCCGGCGATGCGGCCGACCAGCGCGAGGCCCATGTCGATGCCGGAGGAGACACCGGCCGCGGTGACGTACTTGCCGTCGGTGACCACCCGTTCCCCGGTCGGCTCGACGCCGTACTGTTCGAGGAGGCTCAGTGCCAGCCAGTGCGAGGTGGCACGGCGGCCGGTGAGCAGTCCCGCGGCGGCGAGCAGCAGGGAGCCGGAGCAGACCGAGGTGGTCCAGGTGCTGGTGGTGTCGACGGTGCGCAGCCAGTCCAGCAGGGTCTCGTTGTCCATCTGCGTGTCCTGGCCGGGGCCGCCCGGCACGACGACGACATCCGGGTTCGGCACGTCCGCCAGGGTCCGGTCGGCGGTCAGCGCCAGACTCCCCGAATCGTTGCGGACCGGGCCGGTCCGCTCGGCGACGAAGACGGTCTCCGCGTCCGGTATGCGACTCAGCATCTCGTACGGACCCACAGCGTCGAGGGCGGTGAAACGGTCGAAGAGCACGATGGCGATCTGCACGTGTTTCCTTTCGGGCTCGCTCGGCGAGCGGGGTCGCGTCCTCAGTGGACGGGCGCGGGACGGAAGCGGCGGCGGTACTCGGCCGGTGAGGTGCCCAGGGCCTTGACGAAGGCGCGGCGCATGGCCTCCGGCGTGCCGTAGCCGCTGGAACGGGAGATCTCCTCGACGCCGTCACCGGTGTCCTCCAGCAGCCGGCGGGCGTGTTCGACGCGGACCCGGTCGACGTACCGGCCGGGTGTCGTGCCGGTCTCCGCGCGGAAGGCGCGGGCGAAGTGGCGGGGCGAGAGGCCGGCCCGGTCGGCGAGGGCCTCGACGCTCAGATCGGCCCCGGGGTGCTCGGCGACCCACCGCTGGAGCTCGCGCAGGGGTTCACGCCGGGCGGTCTGGGCGGCGAGCTGGGCGCTGAACTGTGCCTGGTTCCCGGGTCGGCGCAGGAACACCACCAGGTGCCGGGCGATGGTCAGGGCGGCGTCCCGGTCCAGGTCCTCCTCGACCAGGGCGAGGGCGAGATCGATACCGGAGGTGACGCCGGCGGAGGTGGCGACGTGGCCGTCGCGGATGAAGATCGGGTCGGGGTCGACGTCCACGGCCGGGTGGTCGCGGGCGAGCCGGTCGGAGTAGGCCCAGTGGGTGGTGGCGCGGCGGCCGTCCAGCAGCCCCGCCCTGGCGAGCAGGATCGCCCCGGTGCAGACGGAGACCAGGCGCCGGGCGCGCGTCCCGTGGCCGCGCAGCCACTCGACCAGGCGCGGGCCGGGGTCCCGGGAGCCCAGGCCGCCGGGAACGATCAGGGTGTCCGGGACGGGCGCCTTGGCGAGGGCCAGGTCCGGTACGACGGTCAGGCCGCTGGAGGTGCGCACGGGCGCGCCGTCCAGCGAGGCCGTACGGATGCGGTACGTCCCCGGCGTGTGCTGCTCGGCGCCCGCGAAGACCTCCGCGGGGCCGGTGACATCGAGGCTCTGGACGTCGTCGAACAGGAGGACCAGTACGGTACGGACGGTTCGCTGCGCCATGCCGTCGATTCTTCGCCCGACCGGCGATGGCCGCAATGACGAGTACCCCACCTTTCCTGCCATGCGTCCCGCGCTCGGAGCGGGCCCCGCGGCAGACACCTGGAGGACGTACTGAGCGGTTGGTAACGTGCGTGGCATGACCACTGCCGCCATCGACGCACGCGCCGGCCGCCGCTGCCACAACGCGCTCAACTCGCTGCACTCGACGCACTACTTCTCGCCCGACCTGGGGCGGGAACTGGGCGACCTCGGGGTCACCGATCCCCGGGCCGTCAACTTCGCGGTGCGCGCCGCCGCGCTGGGGCCGGTCGGCGCCGGCGCCGTGACGGCGACGTTCTACAACTACAAGCACGACCTCGTCGCCCGGCATGTGCCCGCGGTGTGGGAGACCGCCACCCCGGCACAGGTCCTGGCGGCACGCGCGCGTGCCGTCGACGCGACCCTGCGCCGCCTGCTCGGCGACGAGACCCTGGCGTCCGCGGAGATGTCGGAGGCCGCCGGTCTGGCGCTGCGCGCCGCCGAGGGCTGCTCCCGCAGTGCCCGTCCGCTGTACTCCGCCCACGCGGACCTGCCCGTGCCCGACGCGCCGCACCTGGCGTTCTGGCACGCGGCGACCCTGCTGCGCGAGCACCGGGGCGACGGCCACCTCGCCGCGCTGCTGGCCGCGGGGCTCGACGGCCTGGAGGCGCTGGTGACGCACACCGCGACCGGCAAGGGCATGGCGCCGAAGTGGATCTTCACCACCCGTGGCTGGACCCAGGAGGAGTGGGAGGCGGCGACGGACCGGCTGCGCGACCGCGGCCTGATCGACGACGCCGGCGAGCTGAGCGAGCGGGGTGTGGCACTGCGCGACGAGATCGAACGGGAGACGGACCGGCTGGACGCGGCCCCCTACGCGCACCTCGGAGCCGAGGGCGTGGCCCGTCTGACGGAGCTCGGAACGTCCTTCGCCCGTACGGCGCTGGGCGCCGGCGCCTTCCCGGCGGATCTGCTCGGCAAGCGCTGACCAGGTCCGGCCCCGCCGACGGGCATGTCCGGCCGATCCGGAGGTACCCGTAGGACTTCCGGCCGCAGCGGCCGGGAGAGGAAAGGGGCTTTTCGTGTTCCGTGCCATCGCAGACGTGCTGCGCCAGATCGGTGGGGCCATCGCCACCGTCGTGACGCTTCCCTTCCGGGCCCTGGCCCGGCTTTTCGGCGGGGCCTCGTCCTCGACCCGCGGCCGTCGGGTCTGACACCGCGTCCGGCGCGACCCGTTCCCGACCGGGCCGGGTGGTGCCCTGATCCCCGATTGTCGGCACCACCTGCCACAATTGCCGCGCAACCTCTGTGAGAAGGCGGTACGGGATCGTGACGACACCCGGGTCCAGCGCGTCCATCGACGTGAGGTCCATCGAGAGCAGGATCGCCGAGGAACTCGGCGTACGGGAGCGGCAGGTGAAGGCCGCGGTGGAGCTGCTCGACGGCGGCTCCACGGTGCCCTTCATCGCCCGCTACCGCAAGGAAGCGACCGAGATGCTCGACGACGCGCAGCTGCGCACGCTCGAGGAGCGGCTGCGTTATCTGCGGGAGCTGGAGGAGCGGCGTACGGCGATCCTCGACTCGGTACGCGAGCAGGGCAAGCTCACCGAGGAGCTCGAGGCGCGCATCCGCGGGGCGGAGACCAAGGCCCGCCTGGAGGACATCTACCTGCCGTACAAGCCCAAGCGGCGTACCAAGGCGCAGATCGCGCGTGAGGCGGGTCTGGAGCCGCTGGCCGAGGGCCTGCTCGGCGACCCGTCCGTGGACCCGGTCGCCGCGGCCTCCGCGTTCGTCGACGCCGACAAGGGCGTGGCGGACCCCCAGGCCGCCCTGGACGGAGCGCGGTCGATCCTCACGGAGAAGTTCTCGGAGGACGCCGACCTGATCGGCGAGCTGCGGGAGCGGATGTGGGTGCGCGGGCGGCTCGCCGCCAAGGTGAAGGAGGGCAAGGAGGAGGCCGGCGCCAAGTTCGCCGACTACTTCGACTTCGCCGAGCCGTTCACAGACCTGCCCTCGCACCGGATCCTCGCGATGCTGCGCGGCGAGAAGGAGGACGTGCTCGACCTCGTCCTGGAGCCCGAGGAGGCCACCGACGGACCGTCGTCGTACGAGGGGATCGTCGCGAGCCGCTTCGGGATCGCCGACCGCGGCCGGGCCGGCGACAAGTGGCTCACGGACACGGTCCGCTGGGCCTGGCGCACCCGCATCCTGGTGCACCTCGGCATCGACCTGCGGCTGCGGCTGCGCACGGCCGCCGAGGACGAGGCGGTGAACGTCTTCGCCGCGAACCTCCGCGATCTGCTGCTGGCCGCCCCGGCGGGCACGCGCGCGACGCTCGGCCTGGACCCGGGCTTCCGTACGGGCGTGAAGGTCGCCGTGGTCGACGCGACCGGCAAGGTCGTGGCCACGGACGTGATCCATCCGCACGTCCCCGCCAACCGGTGGGACGAGGCGATCGCCAAGCTGGCGCGGCTCGCCAAGGAGCACGCGGTCGAACTGGTCGCCATCGGCAACGGCACGGCGTCCCGCGAGACCGACAAGCTCGCCGGTGAACTGATCACCAAGCACCCGGAGTTGAAGCTGACCAAGGTGATGGTGTCCGAGGCCGGTGCCTCCGTGTACTCGGCCTCCGCCTTCGCCTCCCAGGAGCTGCCGGACATGGACGTCTCGCTGCGCGGCGCGGTGTCGATCGCCCGGCGGCTCCAGGACCCGCTGGCCGAGCTGGTGAAGATCGACCCGAAGTCGATCGGCGTCGGCCAGTACCAGCACGACCTGTCCGAGGTGAAGCTGTCGCGCTCGCTGGACGCGGTGGTCGAGGACTGTGTGAACGGCGTGGGCGTGGACGTCAACACGGCGTCCGCGCCGCTGCTCGCCCGCGTGTCCGGCGTCACCTCCGGTCTCGCCGAGAACATCGTGGCGCACCGGGACGCGAACGGGCCGTTCACGTCGCGGACCGAGCTGAAGAAGGTCTCGCGCCTCGGCCCCAAGGCGTACGAGCAGTGCGCGGGCTTCCTGCGGATCCGGGGCGGCAGCGACCCGCTGGACGCGTCCAGCGTGCACCCCGAGGCGTACCCGGTGGTGCGCCGGATGGTGAAGACCGCCGGGCAGGAGGTGGCCGGCCTGATCGGCAACACGTCCGTGCTGCGGTCGCTCGAGCCGGCGGAGTTCGTGAACGAGACGTTCGGTCTGCCGACGGTCACGGACATTCTGAGGGAGCTGGAGAAGCCGGGGCGCGACCCGCGGCCCGCCTTCAAGACGGCCACCTTCAAGGAGGGCGTGGAGAAGATCTCCGACCTGTCCGCCGGGATGGTCCTGGAGGGTGTCGTGACGAATGTCGCGGCCTTCGGTGCGTTCGTGGACGTCGGTGTGCACCAGGACGGGCTGGTGCATGTGTCGGCCATGTCCAAGACGTTCGTGAAGGATCCGCGGGATGTGGTGAAGCCCGGGGACATCGTGAAGGTGAAGGTGATGGACGTCGACATTCCGCGGAAGCGGATCTCGTTGACGTTGCGGCTGGACGACGAGGCTGCTCCGCAGGGTGGGCAGGGTTCGCCCGGGGAGCAGAAGCGGGAGCGTGGGGGGAAGCCGCCGAGGCAGCGGCAGCAGCGGCAGGCCTCCGGCGGTGGTGGTGGCGGCAAGGGGCGGTCGTCGGCGCCTGCTCCGTCCAACGACGCGATGGCTGACGCGTTGCGGCGGGCCGGGTTGGCGTAGGCGCGCGGTGTTGTAGCTGGGGGGTGGGTGCGCGGGCCGGCGCTTGCCGGTGCCGCTGCGCCCACCCGTGCCGCCCCAGCGGCACGACTGCCCGCAGCTGCGGAGGGGGGCAGCTACGTACGCTCCACTACCTTGCCGTCCGTGACCTCCAGGCGTCTCGTCACCCTGACCGCGTCCAGCATGCGGCGGTCGTGGGTGATCAGGAGGAGCGTGCCCTCGTAGGCGTCCAGGGCCGATTCCAGTTGTTCGATGGCCGGCAGGTCGAGGTGGTTGGTCGGCTCGTCCAGGATCAGGAGGTTGACGCCTCTGCCCTGGAGGAGGGCCAGGGCCGCCCTCGTGCGTTCGCCCGGTGAGAGGGTCGACGCCGGGCGCATGACGTGGTCCGCCTTGAGGGCGAACTTGGCCAGGAGGGTGCGGATCTCGGCCGGTTCCGTGTCCGGCGTGGCCGAGCGGAAGGCGTCGAGCAGGGCCTCGGGGCCGTAGAACAGCTTGCGGGCCTGGTCGACCTCGCCGAGCAGGACGCCGGAGCCGAGCGCCGCGTGTCCGGCGTCCAGCGGGACACGGCCCAGGAGGGCGGCGAGCAGCGTGGACTTGCCCGCGCCGTTCGCTCCCGTCACCGCCACCCGGTCCGCCCAGTCGATCTGGAGGGAGACCGGGCCGAGGACGAAGTCGCCGCGCCGGACCTCGGCGTCGCGCAGGGTGGCGACCACCGCGCCCGAGCGTGGCGCCGAGGCGATCTCCATGCGCAGGTCCCACTCCTTGCGGGGTTCCTCGACGACGTCCAGGCGTTCGATCATGCGCTGGGTCTGGCGGGCCTTGGCGGCCTGCTTCTCGCTGGCCTCGCTGCGGAACTTGCGGCCGATCTTGTCGTTGTCGTTGCCCGCCTTGCGCCGGGCGTTCTTGACGCCCTTGTCCATCCAGGAGCGCTGCGTCTGGGCCCGGTCCTGGAGGGAGGCCCGCTTGTCGGCGTACTCCTCGTACTCGTCGCGGGCGTGCCGGCGGGCCACCTCGCGTTCCTCCAGGTAGGCCTCGTAGCCGCCGCCGTAGAGGTTGATCTGCCGCTGGGCGAGGTCGAGTTCGAGGACCTTGGTGACGGTGCGGGTGAGGAACTCGCGGTCGTGGCTGACGACGACGGTGCCGGCGCGCAGGCCGGTCACGAAGCGTTCGAGGCGCTCCAGGCCGTCCAGGTCGAGGTCGTTGGTCGGCTCGTCGAGCAGGAAGACGTCGTAGCGGGAGAGGACGAGGGAGGCGAGTCCGGCGCGCGCCGCCTGGCCGCCCGACAGGGACGTCATCGGCTGGTCCAGGTCGACCGTCAGGCCCAGTGCGTCGGCGGTCTCCGCCGCACGGTCGTCGAGGTCGGCGCCGCCGAGGGCCAGCCAGCGCTCCAGGCTGGTCGCGTAGGCGTCGTCGGCGCCGGGAGCGCCGTCGACCAGTGCCTGGGTGGCCTCGTCCATGGTGCGCTGCGCCTCGGTGACGCCGGTGCGGCGGGCCAGGAACGCCCGGATCGTCTCGCCGGGGCGGCGCTCGGGCTCCTGCGGAAGGTGGCCGACGGTGGCGGTCGGCGGGGACAGGCGCAGCTCGCCCTGTTCCGGGGCGGTCAGTCCGGCGAGCATCCGCAGGAGGGTGGACTTGCCCGCGCCGTTGGCTCCGACGAGTCCGATCACGTCGCCGGGCGCGACGACGAGGTCGAGCCCGGTGAACAGGGAGCGGTCGCCGTGGCCGGCGGCGAGGTTCTTGGCGACGAGGGTGGCAGTCATCAGACCGCCGATTTTAGCGGTGGTCCAGTGCCCGCTCAGCCGGGTTTCCCGTGCGTCACCGCGGCCACCAGCACGCTTCCCGGCGCCCGCGCCACCACGAACGACTCCCCCTTCACCGTCCTCGCGTCCAGGTCGACGCGGTGGCCGCCCGGTTCGAGTACGCCGTCGAAGACCTCGTGGGTGTGGACGCGGTGCAGGCGGTCCAGTCGGTACGCGGTGAGCCGTACCCGGCAGGTCGAGGTGACCTCGACGTCGGCCGCGGTGCCGGTCGCCGTCAGGCGGGTCAGCCTGCGCCGCTCGGCCGGGCCGCGGTCCAGGGCGTTCTCGATCTGGGCGACGAGCAGCGGGACGATCGGGGCGAGGCCGTCGACGCAGGACACGTCCACCCCGGCGTTCGCGAAGGCACGGCGTACGGCCGTCCGCTCCTCCTCGGCGACCGCGCGGCCGAAGGCGACGGCGCCGTAGGCACGCAGTTCGTCGGCCGTCACGTCACCGGCGTCGTGGGTGATGTCGGCGCCGATGCCGATGGTGCGCAGCGCGGCGACGAGCCTGGCGAGCAGGGCGACGCGGTCGCCGATCAGCAGGACCCTGCGTCGGGTGTGCGCGGAGCCGCCGTCGAGCAGGGCGGCGAGGGCGGCGCGGTACTCGGCGCCGGGGAAGCGGTACGGGCCGATGCCGTGGTAGCCGTTGAACTCCAGGTCGGCCTGTTCGCCGGTCTGCCAGGCGAAGTCCCGCCAGACGAAGTCGTCGCCGTCCCGCCGGATCACGGCGGTCACCGCACCGCAGGCGAGGTCCTCGCACTCGGGGCAGGCGTAGACGACGTAGCGGCCGCCGGGCAGGGGCGCGTCGGTCTCCAGGAGCAGGCTGCGGACCTGTGCGGTGAGGATCGCGGGAGGCACGTCGGAGGCGAGCGGGGAGACGGCGTCCAGGTCGGAGAGGCGGAACAGCAGGGGACGTCCGTCGACGACGAAGTCCATGAAGTCGCGGTGGACCTGGTAGTCACCGTCGGCCCGGACGCCGCCGGCGCGCATCGCCGGGGCCAGAGCGAAGGTCGCGTACTCGGCAGCCATGCGGTGAGTATTCCCGGGGTGCGACCGCTCTGCGCACGGCATGGGGCATTCCGCTAACGTCCCGGTGTGGAGACCGAACTGGATGACGAAGTCGTCGTGGTCGGCGGCGGGGTGGTCGGGCTGACGACGGCCGTCGTTCTCGCCGAGCGCGGCAGGCGGGTGCGGCTGTGGACGCGGGAGCCCGTCGAGCGGACCACCTCGGCGGTCGCGGGGGCGCTGTGGTGGCCGTACCGCATCGAGCCGGTCGCGCTGGCACGGTCGTGGGCGCTGCGCTCCCTGGACGTCTACGAGGAGCTGGCGGCGCGGCCCGGGGAGAGCGGCGTACGCATGGTCGAAGGGGTGCTGGGCGAGGCCGGCCTGGACGAGGTGGACACCTGGGCGGCCGCACGGCTGCCGGGACTGCGGGCGGCGACCGCGGAGGAGTACGGCGGGTCGGGGCTGTGGGCGCGGCTGCCGCTCATCGACATGTCGACTCACCTGTCGTGGCTGCGGAAGCGGCTGGTGTCGGCGGGCGGTGTCGTGGAGACGCGCGCGGTGGCCGATCTGGCGGAGGCCGAGGCGCCGGTGGTGGTCAACTGCACGGGGCTGGGCGCCCGGGAGCTGGTGCCGGACGCGTCCGTGCGTCCGGTGCGCGGGCAGCTGGTCGTCGTGGAGAACCCCGGCATCCGGGTCTGGATGGTCTCCACCGATCCCGTCTCCGGGGAGATGGCGTACTTCTTCCCGCAGCCCGGCCGGCTGGTCCTGGGCGGCACGGCCGAGGAGGACGCCTGGTCGGCCGAGCCGGACCCGGCGGTCGCGGAGGCGATCGTACGGCGGTGCGCGGCGCTGCGGCCCGAGATCGCCGGGGCGCGGGTGCTCGGGCACCTGGTGGGGCTGCGGCCGGCCCGGGACGCGGTGCGGCTGGAGCGTGAGCGGCTGCCGGACGGGCGGCCGCTGGTGCACAACTACGGCCACGGCGGCGCGGGC
Organism: Streptomyces sp. BB1-1-1; assembly: GCF_031597775.1. Lineage (NCBI taxonomy): Bacteria > Bacillati > Actinomycetota > Actinomycetes > Kitasatosporales > Streptomycetaceae > Streptomyces > Streptomyces sp. BB1-1-1. The sequence goes on from NZ_CP134203.1 coordinate 1,140,083, forward strand.
GTCACCGTGGCCTGGGGCTGCGCGCGGGAGGCGGCCGAGCTGGCCTCCCGCTGACCGTGCCGCGGTCCGGGCGGCGCGCGTTCAGACGGGGAAGGGGCCGGCACGCGGGTGCGTGCCGGCCCCTTTCCGTTTCCCCACCGAGCGACTCCGTGCCGGTCAGTGGTGCTTGCCGATCGGGTCGCCCTCCACGTCCGTGCCGGGGCCCGGGCCGATGCGGATCTCGAAGTCGCCCTCGTACTTCTTGTGGCCCTCGATGACGGCCAGCTCGACGGCTTCGGAGGCCATCTCGCCGCGCACCATCAAGGGGTCACGGCGCAAGTCGCGCATCAGGGCGATACACATGAAGATCATCACGATGACGAAGGGCGCCGCCGCGAGGATCGTCAGGTTCTGCAGACCGGTGAGCGCGTCTCCCTCGCCGCTGCCCACCAGGAGCATGATGGCGGCGACCGCGCCGGTCACCACGCCCCAGAACACGACCACCCAGCGGCTGGGTTCGAGCGCGCCCTTCTGCGAGAGGGTGCCCATCACGATGGAGGCCGCGTCGGCGCCCGAGACGAAGAAGATGCCGACGAGGACCATCACCAGCAGGCTGGTGACGGTGGCGATCGGGTACTCCTGCAGCACCGCGAAGAGCCGGCCTTCGGGGGTCGTCTCGTCGCCGAGCCGGTTCTGCTCCTGGAGCCTCATCGCCGAACCGCCGAAGATCGCGAACCAGATCAGGCTGACGGTGCTGGGGACGAGGATGACGCCGCCGATGAACTGGCGGATGGTCCGGCCCCGGCTGATGCGGGCGATGAACATGCCGACGAAGGGCGTCCAGGAGATCCACCACGCCCAGTAGAAGACGGTCCAGCTGCCCAGCCAGTCGGCGACCCCCTCGCCACCGCTGATCTCGGTGCGGCCAGCCATCTCGGGCAGGTCGCCGAGATAGGTGAAGATCGAGGTCGGCAGCAGGTCGAGGATGAGGATGGTCGGACCCGCGACGAACACGAACACGACCAGGAGCAGGGCCAGCACCATGTTGGTGTTGGACAGCCACTGGATGCCCTTCTCGACGCCGGAGATCGCGGAGGCCACGAACGCCACGGTCAGCACCGCGATGATGCCGACCAGCAGCCCGGTGCTGACCTTGTCCATCCAGTCGAGCTTCTCGACGCCGGAGCCGATCTGCAGGGCACCGAGGCCGAGCGAGGCCGCGGAACCGAAGACCGTCGCGATGATGGCGAGGATGTCGATGACCCGGCCGCTCACGCCGTTGGCGTGCTTCTCACCGATGAGCGGGGTGAACACGGCGCTGATGGTCTGCCGGCGGCGCCTGCGGAAGGTGCTGTAGGCGATGCCGAGGCCGACCACCGCGTAGATCGCCCAGGGGTGGAGCGTCCAGTGGAACAAGGTCGTGGCCATGGCCGTCGCCATGCGGTCGCCGGTGTCGGCGGGGCTGCTGCCGGGCGGGGCGGTGTCGAAGTGCGCCAGCGGCTCGCTCACGCCCCAGAACATCAGACCGATGCCCATGCCCGCGCTGAACATCATGGCGACCCACGACACCGTGCGGAACTCGGGCTTCTCGCCCTCGGCGCCGAGGTGGATGCGGCCGTAGCGGCTGGCCGCGAGCCAGAGGGCGAAGACGACGAACCCGGAGGCGGCCAGCACGAACGCCCAGCCGCCGTTGTGCATCAGGCCACTGAGCATGCTGCCGGAGGCGTCCTCCAGCGAGTCCGTGCCGGCCGCGCCCCAGACGACGAACGCGAGGGTCAGGGCCGCGGTGACGCCGAAGACGACGCGGTCGGTCCGGGGCTTGTGCTCCTGCCCCGGCAGGCCCGCTTCCGAACCCGGCAGTGTGCCTCTTTCGTGATGTTCCTTGTCGCTCGGTCGGTCCTGCGTCACAGGCGGCACCTTTCAAGTCGGTGAGGCTGAAAACAATCCTCTGCTACGCCCTTACCACGTGCGACGCAGAACTCACCTCTTCAGCAGCGGGTGTCGGGTTCACCTGCCGTCAAGTGGTACGTCGCACGCTCGTCCAGGAGCAGCGGCACGAGGGCGCGCAGCGGCTGGCGCAGCGGTACGTAGGCGCCCTTCTCCCCGGTCGGACGCGTTTGTACACCGTGCAGTGCGAGTTCGTCCTTCAGGTCCGTGTACTGGTCGGAAGTGAGCCGGTAGCCGCAGGGCGGGTCCTCGATCACCTCGGTGGGCTCGGCCGGGTCGTTGTCCGCGCCGCCGAGGTAGACGGGTCCGGTGTCGGCCAGGCCGGACCACCGGGCGACCGCGGTGGCCGTCTCGACGCGTCCGCGCCGCTGGTCCGCGTAGCGGAACATGCCGTCCAGGGCCGCGAGCTGCGAGTTCACCCGGCGCCGGTTGTTCAGGGCCTCGTCCTCGCGCTCGGCGTCGGTGAGCGCGTCGACGCGGCTCTCGATGAGGAGGCCGACCGAGTGTTTCACGCCGGACATGTTCCGCAGGATGCGTTCCTGGCCGTCGCCGGCGGTCTGCTTGATCGGGTCGCCGGTGACCGGGTCGGTCCAGATGCCGTACGTACCGGTCGAGTGGCCGGCCCGCTCGGCGGCGGGGCGGACGTACGCCCCGGACAGGGTGCGGGCCTCGTCGTGGACCCGGGTGTGGGTGTTGAGGTTGCGGGGCCAGAGGTCGAAGAGGTCCTTGTCGTAGTACGGGGGTGTGGCGCCGTACTCGTGCAGGTCGTAGAGGACGTCGGGGCGCCGGTCGCGGACGACGGCGGCCAGGGCGCGGGCCTCGGCCGTCTTCAGGGCGAGGTGGTCGCGGTTGATGTCGACGCCGTCGCTGTTGCCGCGGGTGTCGGCGGCCCGGCCGTCGGGGTTGGCGGTGGGCACGACCAGCACGGTGGTGCGGTCCAGGAACCGCCTGGTCCGCCGGTCCGTCGCGTAGGCCAGGTCCCGGACGGTGGACAGGCAGGCCTCGCGGCCGGAGGGCTCGTCGCCGTGCTGGCTGCACACGAGGAGCACCTTGTTCGGGGCGGAGTGCCTGCCGATCGTCACGAGCTGGAGGGGGCGGTCCTGTTTCGTGGTGCCGATGCGGTCGACGGTGACCCGGCCGCTCGCCCGGTCGGCGGCGGCCAGCAGCGCCTGCTCCTCGGGCTGGCTGGTCCAGCGGGCGCCGTGCGTCTTCTCGAAGCCGGTGCGGGGCGGGTCGTGTGCGGTGCCGGCGGCGTGGGCCGGCGCGGTGAGGAGGGACGCGGCGAGGGCCGCGGTGGTCACGGTGAGGGCGCGCAGGCGGTTCATCGGGCTCCCTTCGGAACGCGGTGGGTCGTGTGCGGCGCGGTCACGCCGTCGAGGGGCGCGGGGGCGGCGGTCGCCGTACCGGCGGTGGCCTCGGCGAACGCGGCGGTGCCGCCGACGAACGGTACGCGTGCCGATGTGCGCGAGAGGTCCACGGTGAGGGTCGGCGTGTCGGCGGGCGGGTCGATGAGGTCCTTGTCGGTGCCCGCGACGATCAGCGCGAGGCGGTGGCCGGCCGGGACGACGTGGTCGGTGGCCGCCAGGTCGAGGGTGATGGTGTAGGCCTTGCCCGGAGTGAGCGGGCGTCCCCGCCACTTGGACGCGTGGTTGCCGAGGTCGGCCCAGCCTCGGCTGACGACCGTGTAGTCCACGTCGGTGGTCTTGGCCGCCGTCTCCAGGTAGCAGGAGCTGTCGCCCGGGGTGCTCGGGCCCCAACAGGTGCGGTCGGTGCGGGTGGTGATGCCCTCGCCGCGGTCGGCGTAGTCGCGGATGGTGTCGGGGCCGAGGTCGACGAGTACGGCGGAGAGGTGGGCCGTCGGGGTGCTGGACCGCGCGGTGACGGTGACCTCGGAGGCGCCGGACAGGCGCAGGTCGCGGGTGAGCGGGCCGGTGACGAACCCGGCCTTGCCCGGGGTCGGCTCGTCGATGTGCGCGGCCCAGTCCGTCTCGTTCAGCGCGGGGTCGTCGGTGAACGTCTCGGTGCCGCGGTCCCGGCGCAGGCCGAGGGTGCCGACGCCCGGTCGCGCGCCGTCGGCGGGGCGCAGCGTCGTGGTGGCGGTGGAACGCGGCGGCCAGGTCTTCGACGTCTCCCACTGCTCGGGCCGGCGTTCGATGTCGGCCATGGGCTCGCGGTCGATGCCGTTGTCGTAGCCGAGGAGTTCGTGGTCGAACCAGCGGTGCAGGGTGTCGACCCACTCGGCGCGGCGGAAGTCGAAGGGGTCGACGTGGCCGGTCTGGGAGAGCCAGATCTTGCGGTCGACGCCGTTCTTGGCGAGGGCGTTCCACCACGGGCCGACGTGCTGCATGCGGACGTTGAGGTCCTGCATGCCGTGGATCAGGAAGACGCTCGCCTTCACCTGGCTCGCGGCCTTGACGTAGTCGCGCTCGGTCCACAGCCGCGTCCAGTCGCCGGTGCGCGGGGCGCCGTCGACGAGCTTCTGCTGGACGGCGTCGCACCGGTCGCGGGCGTCGGGGCTGTTGACGTAGTCGGACAGCCAGTCGGGGCCGGAGCCGTAGAGCGGGGCGCCCTGGCTGAAGTAGTAGTCGTACCAGGAGGAGATGGCGGCGATCGGGACGATGGTCTCCAGGCCCTCGACGCCGGTGGCGGCGACGCCGTTGGCTATGGTGCCGTCCCAGCTCTTGCCGATCATGCCGGTCCTGCCGTTGGTCCAGGTCGCCTTGGCGCGCTCGCCGCCGGTGCGGCTGGTGTACGCCTTCGCGCGGCCGTTCAGCCAGTCGACGACGGCCTTCGCGGACTGGACGTCGGAGCGTCCGCCGACGTCGACGCAGCCGTCGGAGCGGTTGGTGCCGGCCAGGTCGACGCCGACGAAGGCGTAACCGCGCGGCACGAAGTAGTTGTCGTAGTACAGCGGCATCCCGTCGACGTCGCCGTCGGCGTCGTACGTCTTCTTCTGGCTCTCGTTGCCGCGCCCGCAGCACGAGTAGTACGGGCTGGCGTCCATGATGACGGGGATCTTCCGGCCCTGTTGGGCGGGTTCCCGGGGGCGGACGATGTCGACGGCGACGCGGTCGTCCTCGCCGTCGCCGTCCCCGTCGTACCCGGTGTCCACCCAGACGGCCTCGCGGATGGCGTCGTCGTAGGAGTGAACAGGTTCGCTCTGTCGCGGGGTCGCGGGGTGGGCTGTCGCGGCGGGCGTGAGAAGGGTTGCCATGAGAGCGGCCGTGGCCGCCGTCGCGAGCGGTCTCCAGATCGTGAAGCGCATGCGTATCGGCATGCGCGGACGGTACATCGGTCAACTCCCGCGCAGAAGAGGGCAACGTGTGTCTCATGACGGCCGAATGGCGATCGTGTGACAGGGGCGACCGTGGACATGACCGTGCGCACAGCGGCTGAATAGGCTCCGAACAGACTTCGTGCCCCTACGACTTGGAGCTTTCGTGCACCGCAGAATCATCGTGCCGGGCGCACTCGGCGCCGCCTCCCTCATGCTGGCGATCCCGGCGTCGGCGGCGGCCCACTCCCCCGGCGCTCCGGGCATCGGCGACCCCTACTACCCGGCCTACGGCAACGGCGGATACGACGTCTCCCACTACGACCTGCGCCTCAAGTACCGGCCGGACACGGACCGGCTGGAGGGAACGGCGACGATCCTGGCCCGCACCACCGAGGACCTGTCACGGTTCAACCTGGACTTCCTGCTGGACGTCGGCGAGGTGCGGGTGAACGGCGCGAAGGCGTCGTTCACGACCTCGGGCGAGCACGAGCTGGAGATCACCCCGAAGAGCCCGCTGCGCAAGGGCGCCCCCGTCACCGTCGTCGTCCGCTACAGCGGCGTGCCGTCGTCGGAGCAGGCGTACGGCTTCACGAGCTGGCACCGCACCCCGGACGGCGGTGTCGCCGCCAACGAGCCCGAGGCGGCCTGGTGGTGGTTCCCCAGCAACGACCACCCGCTCGACAAGGCCACCTACGACGTGTCGGTGCAGGTGCCGGACGGCACCCAGGCCATCTCGAACGGCACGCTGCAGTCGACGCGCTCACGGCTCGGCTGGACCCGCTGGAACTGGCGGTCCGACAAGCCGCAGGCCACGTATCTGGCCACACTCGCGGTCGGGAGGTTCGACCTCACCACCGGCACGACCGAGGGCGGCATTCCGGTCGTCAACGCCTACAGCAAGGACCTGGGCGCCCACGACGGAGCGGCCCGAGCGAGCGTGGAGCGGACCGGGGAGATCGCCGACTGGCTGGCCGGGTACTTCGGGCCCTATCCGTTCAACGCGCTCGGCGGGTACGTGCCGAACACGGACACCGGGTACGCGCTGGAGACACAGACCAGGCCGTTCTACAGCCCCCGGCAGTTCGCGAACGGGTCGAACGTGTCCGTCGTCGTCCATGAGCTGGCCCACCAGTGGTACGGCGACCTGGTCTCGGTGCGCGGCTGGAAGGACATCTGGGTCAACGAGGGCTTCGCGCGGTACGCCCAGTGGCTGTGGTCCGAGCACGAGGGCGAGGGCACGGCGCGGGAGCTGGCCGACTACACGTACGCCTCGCACCCGGCCGACGATCCGTTCTGGACGGTGAAGCCCGGTGATCCGGGGCCGGAGAACCAGTTCGACATCGCGGTCTACGACCGGGGCGCACTGGCCGTCCACGCGCTGCGCGACGAGGTCGGGGACGAGGACTTCTTCGCCATCCTCAAGGGGTGGCCCGCTCGGTACGCCCACGGCAACGCGTCCGTCGCCGACTTCCAGCGGTACGCCGAGGAGGTCTCCGGCAAGCCGCTGGCCGCGCTGTTCGACACCTGGCTGTTCCAGCCGTCGAAGCCGGACGCGCCGGCGGCGCGCGCGGCGTCCCTCGCGCAGACGTCGGACGTGCCCGCGCGGCCGCGGTCCTGGCAGAAGATCGCCGCGACGAACGACGTGCACGAGCACGGGCACTGACAGGCAGGGGTCAGGCGGCGTCCCCGTGGTCGTAGACGGTCACGGGGACGCCTCGCCGCGCGAGCCGCTCGGTGACGAGCGGCTCGACGCGGGACCACTTGCCGCCGGCCAGGCCGCAGCCTATGCGGGGCATGTGCACCGAGGCCTGCAGCTCGGCCGCCTTACCGGCGAGGCGGCCGAGGGCCGTGTCGATCGCCTCGTAGCGCACGGGGGCGCCCTTGCTGCCGGTCCTCATGCCGCGCTGGCCGATCATGTTGGCCACCCACACGTACGGCTCGACCTGGACGAACTGGACCGCGCCCAGTCCGAAGTCGTTCGTCGCGCGGTCGCGGTGCCAGGCGCGGTAGGCAGCCTCCGGCTCCGGCCAGCGGCGCGAGACGGCCAGGACGAAGCCCTTGCCCCAGCCGCCGAGGTCGTTGCAGACATGGGCGATCACCTTGACGCCCTTGACCGACGGGACGGTGGCGTCACCCCGGACATACCTGATCTCCGACATGACGCCACCGTAGAGGCCGCCACTGACAGTGGCCGGGTGCTTCTCCTTACTTGGTGAGGCTGCCAAGCTCCTGCTCGGCGGCGTTCTGTGCCACCCGGCGGCGGACGCCGAACCAGCCGGCCACCAGCATCACCGCGATCACGGGCACGAGCAGCACGGTCTTGCGGCCGACCTCCTCGTCGTTCCACATCAGGACGATCACGGCCAGCAGGAAGGCAATCGTGACGATCTCCGTGACGGGGCTGCCGGGCAGCCGGAAGTGCGGCCGCTCCACCAGGCCCGCGCGCGCCCGGCGCACGAAGACCAGGTGGCAGATCATGATGATCACCCAGGTGCTGATGATGCCCAGGGAGGCGACGTTCAGGACGATCTCGAAGGCCTTGTTCGGCACCAGGAAGTTCAGGCCGACGCCGAGGACGCAGACCGCGCAGGTCAGCAGGATGCCGCCGTAGGGGACCTGGCTGCGGCTCATCACGCCGGTGAACTTGGGCGCGGAGCCCGCCATCGCCATCGAGCGCAGGATGCGGCCGGTGGAGTACAGGCCGGAGTTCAGGGAGGACATCGCCGCGGTGAGGACGACGAGGTTCATCACGTCACCGGCGGCCGGGACGCCGATCCCCGACAGCACCGTGACGAAGGGGCTCTCGTCGCCCGAGTAGAGCGAGCTCGGCAGCAGCAGGGCCAGCAGGACGACCGAGCCGACGTAGAACAGGGCGACGCGCCACATGATGGAGTTCACCGCGCGGGGGACGATCTTGTGCGGCTCGGCGGTCTCGCCGGCGGCGACGCCGACCAGCTCCAGGGCCGCGTAGGAGAAGATCACGCCCTGCATGACCAGGATGACGGGCATGGCGCCGTGCGGGAGGATGCCGCCGTGGTCGGTGATCATGCTCATGCCCGGGGTGTGGCCGCCCACCTCGTGCTGGGTGGCCAGCAGGAAGATGCCGATCAGCATGAAGGCCACGAGGGTGGCGACCTTGACGATCGCGAACCAGAACTCCATCTCGCCGAAGATCTTCACCGAGATCAGGTTCACGGCCAGGACCACCGCGAGGGCGATCAGGGCGAGCACCCATTGGGGGATGCTCGTGAACATGCTCCAGTAGTGCGTGTACAGCGCGATCGCGGTGATGTCGGCGATGCCGGTCGTCGACCAGTTCAGGAAGTACATCCAGCCGGCGACGTAGGCGCCCTTCTCGCCGAGGAACTCACGCGCGTACGACACGAAGGACCCGGAGGAGGGCCGGTAGAGCACCAGCTCACCGAGGGCCTTGACGACGAAGAAGGCGAAGACGCCGGCGACGAGGTAGGCGATCGCGAGCGCCGGGCCCGCGTCGCGCAGGCGACCGCCGGCGCCCAGGAAGAGGCCGGTGCCGATGGCGCCGCCGATGGCGATCATGTTGACGTGGCGGGCCTTGAGGTCCTTGCTGTAGCCGGCGTCACCCGCGTCCGCGGGTCGTTCGGCCGCCTGGGGGTGGGCGGCGGCCTGTGCCGTGGCGACGGCGTCCTTGCTCACGGGTGGTACCAATCTCTGGTGCGCCCGGGCGGGGTACGCCCAGGTCGTCCGTACAGCGACAAGGCCCGCACCACCCTTCGCGGCACAGACCAAGGCAGCACCTTCCCACGACCCTGCGTGTGCATGCGGTGTCTCATGTCACACAGCGTGACTTGTCACAAGATCCGTCAGCCGTCTCCACAGGGTGCGCATGGTGCGGGAGAGGTGTCACAGCATTGGTGAGACAGCGATACTGCTGCACATGACGACGACCGACACCGAGGAGCCGGCTTTCACGATCGACGAGCTGGCCGCGCGGGCCGGCGTCACGGTCCGCACGGTCCGCTTCTACGGCACCAGGGGGCTGCTGCCACCGCCGGCGATCGGCCCGCGCCGGGTGGGGCACTACGGCGGCGAGCACCTGGCCCGGCTGGCGCTGATCGAGGAGTTGCAGCACCAGGGCATGACGCTGGCCGCGATCGAGCGGTATCTGAAGCAGCTGCCGCCGGACCTGAGCCCGCACGACCTCGCGCTGCACCGCGCGGTGGTGGCCTCCTGGGCGCCGGAGACGGTGGAGAGCGTCACGCGTGCGGAGCTGGGCCGGCGGGCGGGCCGACCGCTGACGGACGACGAGGTGGACCGGCTCACCGCGATGGACATCGTCGCGCGGGACGGCGCGGCCCCGGACGGTGACGCCTACCGGGTCGACGCCGGGCTGCTCCGGCTCGGCGTCGAACTGCTCGACGTGCCCTTCTCCCCCGAGACGGTCCTCGCCGCCCGTACGGCCCTGCTCGAGCACTCCCGCGCCGCCGCGCGCGACCTGTCGCGGCTGCTGCGCGACGCGGTCGCCGAACGCGACGCGCGGGACGTGCGGTCCCTGTCCGCCCACATGCACCCGCTCGTGGTGCAGGCGCTGCTGACCACGTTCCAGCGGTCGCTGCGGGACGAGCTGCGGGAGTGGCTCGGCGGGGACTGCGTGGACGGCGTGGGCGGCGAGGACTGAGCCGCTTGCTCAGCGGCCGTCCGTGAAGACCTCCCCCTGGTCCGCCTTCTCCACCAGCAGCGCGGGCGGCGTGAAGCGCTCGCCGTAGCGGTCGGCGAGCTCCCGCGCGCGTGCCACGAAGCCGGGCAGGCCTCCCTCGTAGCCGTTGATGTACTGCAGGACGCCGCCGGTCCAGCCGGGGAAGCCGATACCGAGGATCGAGCCGATGTTGGCGTCGGCGACGGAGGTCAGCACGCCCTCCTCCAGGAGCTTGACCGTGTCGAGCGCCTCCGAGAAGAGCATGCGCTCCTGCATGTCCGCGAAGGGGATCTCGTACCCGGGCTTCGTGAAGTGCTCCCGCAGGCCCGGCCAGAGTCCTGCCCGCCTGCCGTCGTCCCCGTACTCGTAGAACCCGGCGCCGCCGCTGCGCCCGGGGCGTTCGAACTCGTCGACCATGCGGTCGATGACGGCCTCGGCGGGGTGCGCGGTCCAGGTGCCGCCCGCCTCCTCCACGGCCCGCCTGGTCTCCTTGCGGATCTTCCGGGGCAGCGTGAGGGTCAGCTCGTCCATCAGGGAGAGCACCTTGGCCGGGTAGCCCGCCTGGGCCGCCGCCTGCTCGACGGAGGCGGGCTCGATGCCCTCGCCGACCATGGCCACGCCCTCGTTGATGAAGTGGCCGATGACCCGGGAGGTGAAGAAGCCGCGCGAGTCGTTGACCACGATCGGCGTCTTGTTGATCTGCCGGACCAGGTCGAAGGCGCGCGCCAGCGCCTCGTCGCCCGTCCGCTCGCCCTTGATGATCTCGACCAGCGGCATCTTGTCGACGGGCGAGAAGAAGTGCAGCCCGATGAAGTCCGCCTGGCGCTCGACGCCCTCGGCCAGCGCGGTGATGGGCAGGGTGGAGGTGTTGGAGCAGAGCAGCGCGTCGGGGGCGACGACGTCCTGGATCTCCTGGAACACCTTGTGCTTCAGGGAGGTGTCCTCGAAGACGGCCTCGATGACCGCGTCGCAGCCCGCGAGGTCGGCCGCCTCGGCGGTCGGCGTGATGCGGGCCAGCAGCGCGTCGGCCTTCTCCTGGGTCGTACGGCCCTTGGCGACGGCCTTGGCGCACAGCTTCTCGGAGTAGGCCTTGCCCTTGACGGCCGACTCCAGGGCGACGTCCTTGAGGACGACGTCGATGCCCGCGCGGGCGCACGAGTAGGCGATGCCGGCGCCCATCATGCCGGCGCCGAGGACGGCGACCTTGGTCACCTTGCGCGGCTCGATGCCCTTGGGTCGGTTGGCGCCGGAGTTGACCGCCTGGAGGTCGAAGAAGAACGCCTGGATCATGTTCTTCGAGGTCTGCCCGGCGGCCAGCTCGACGAAGTAGCGGGCCTCGATGACCTGCGCGGTCTCGAAGTCGACCTGGGAGCCCTCGACGGCGGCGGCCATGATGTTGCGCGGGGCCGGGTAGGGGGCGCCGTTCGTCTGCTTGCGCAGGTTGGCGGGGAAGGCGGGCAGGTTGGCCGCGAACTTCGGGTGCGACGGCGTACCGCCGGGGATGCGGTAGCCGGGCCGGTCCCAGGGCTGGGCCGACTCCGGGTTGGCGTCGATGAAGGCGCGGGCCTTGGCGAGCATGTCCTCGCGGCTCTCGGCGACCTCGTCGACCAGGCCGTTCTCCTGGGCGCGGCGCGGGTTGTACTGGGTGCCCTGGAGGAGCACCTTCAGCAGCGCGTCGGTGATGCCGAGCATCCGGACGGTGCGGACGACGCCGCCGCCTCCGGGGAGCAGGCCGAGGGTGACCTCGGGGCAGCCGATCTTGGAGCCCGGAGCGTCGAGGGCGACGCGGTGGTGGCAGGCGAGGGCGATCTCGTAGCCGCCGCCGAGGGCCGCGCCGTTCATGGCGGCGACGACCGGCTTGCCGAGGGTCTCGATGCGGCGCAGGTTCCGCTTGATGGCCATGCCGCCGTCGAAGAGGTCCTGGGCGGTCTCGGGGGTGACGCGGATCAGGTCGCGCAGGTCGCCGCCGGCGAAGAAGGTCTTCTTGGCGGAGGTGACGATGACGCCCCGGATGTCGTCCTTCTCGGCCTCCAAGCGGTCGGTGATCACCGCGAGGGACTCGCGGAACGCCTGGTTCATGGTGTTCGCGGACTGGGCGGGGTCGTCGAGGACGAGGGTGACGACGCCGGTGTCGTCCTGTTCCCAGCGGATGGTGGTGGACTCGGTGGTCATGAGGGTGTGCTCCTGGTGGTCCGTCGTGATCCGTCGGGAGGGGGTCAGATGCGCTCGACGATCGTGGCGATGCCCATGCCGCCGCCCACGCACAGGGTGGCGAGGCCGTAGCGCTTGTCCTGGCGCTCCAGTTCGTCGACGAGCGTGCCGAGGATCATCGCGCCGGTGGCGCCGAGGGGGTGGCCGAGCGCGATGGCGCCGCCGTTCACGTTGACCTTGTCCAGGGACAGGCCCATGTCCTTGACGAAGCGCAGGACGACCGCGGCGAACGCCTCGTTGATCTCGACGAGGTCGATGTCGTCGATGGTCAGCCCGGCCTTGGCGAGCGCCTTGCGGGTGGCGGGGGCGGGGCCGGTGAGCATGATGGTGGGCTCGGAACCTGAGACGGCGGCGGAGACGATCCGCGCGCGCGGGGTGAGCCCGTAGCGCTCGCCCACCTTCTTGGAGCCGATGGCGACCAGGGAGGCGCCGTCCACGATGCCGGAGGAGTTGCCCGCGTGGTGGACGTGGTCGATCTGCTCGACCCAGTGGTACTTCTGCAGCGCCACGGCGTCGAAACCGCCGAGTTCGCCGATGTCGGCGAAGGACGGCTTGAGACCCGCGAGGGAGTCGGCGGTGGTGCCCGGGCGCAGGTGCTCGTCGTGGTCGAGGACGGTGAGGCCGGCGCGGTCCCTGACCGGCACGACGGACCGCTCGAAGCGGTTCTCCTTCCAGGCGTTGGCCGCGCGCTCCTGGGAGAGGGCCGCGTACTCGTCGACGTCGCGGCGGGTGAAGCCCTCGATGGTGGCGATCAGGTCGGCGCCGATGCCCTGGGGCACGAAGTTGGTGGCGAGGTTGGTCATCGGGTCGTTGAACCAGGCGCCGCCGTCCGAGGCCATGGGCACCCGGGACATCGACTCGACACCGCCGGCGAGGACCAGGTCCTCCCAGCCGGAGCGCACCTTGGCGGCGGCCAGGTTGACGGCCTCCAGACCCGAGGCGCAGAAGCGGTTCTCCTGGACGCCGGCCACGGTGTCCGGCAGTCCGGCCGCGATGGCGGCGATGCGGGCGATGTCGGAGCCCTGGTCGCCGACGGGGCCGACGACGCCGAGCACGATGTCGTCGACGGCGGCCGGGTCGAGGTCCGGGAAGCGGGCGCGGATCTCGTGGATCAGGCCGACGACCAGGTCGACGGGCTTCGTACCGTGCAGGGCGCCGTTCGCCTTGCCGCGTCCGCGCGGGGTGCGGATCGCGTCGTACACGTACGCTTCGGTGGTCACTGGCAGGCCTTTCACTGAGGGTTTTTCGCGGGGCTGTTCAGCTGTTCGTCCGTGGGTTCCCCGGCAGGTCCCAGTCGCGGGCCACCGCCTCGGTGTCGGCGCCCGGCCGGGCGGGTCCGGTGCGCACGGCGGTGGGGGTCGCGGAGAAACGGGGCGCCGGGGCCGGCTGGGTGACGCCGCCGTGGTCGGTGAAGGTGGAGCGGGCGGCGAGGTGCGGGTGATGCGGGGCCTCGCGGAGCGACAGGACGGGGGCCACGCAGGCGTCGGAGTCCGCGAAGACGGACGTCCACTCGTCCCGGGTACGGGACCTGAAGCGGGCGGCGATGGCCGCGCGCAGTTCGTCCCAGCGGGCCATGTCGTCGCGGGCCGGTGCCTGCTCGGGGATGCCGAGCAGCTCCATGAACTCGGCGTAGAACCGCTGTTCCAGGGCGCCGACCGCCATGTACCGGCCGTCGGCGGTCTCGTAGGTGCCGTAGAACGGGCAGCCGCCGTCGAGGAGGTTGGCACCCCGCCGGTCCTGCCAGCCGCCGGCGGCGAGCATGCCGTGGATCATCGAGGAGAGGTGGGCGGCGCCGTCGACGATGGCGGCGTCGACGACCTGGCCGGTACCGGTCGCGCGCGCGTGGTGCAGGGCGGCGAGGAGGCCGACGACCAGGTAGAGGGAGCCGCCCGCGTAGTCGCCGACGAGGTTGGCGGGGACGGCCGGCGGCTCGTCGGGGGCTCCGATCATGCCGAGGGTGCCGGTGAGCGCGATGTACCCGATGTCGTGACCGGCGCGCTGGGCGAGCGGGCCGTCCTGGCCCCAGCCGGTCATGCGGCCGTAGACGAGGCGCGGGTTGCGGGCGTGGCAGTCTGCGGGGCCGACGCCGAGCCGTTCGGCGACGCCGGGGCGGTAGCCCTCGATCAGCACGTCGGCGCGTTCGGCGAGGTCGAGGACCTGGGCCGGGCCGTCCGGTGCTTTCAGGTCGACGACCACCGAGCGCTTGTTGCGGTTGGTGACGTCGTGCGCGGGGTCGATCGCGAGGCCGGGGCCGCCGGGGCGGTCGACGCGGACGACGTCGGCGCCCAGGTCGGCCAGGAGCATGGCGGCGAAGGGCCCGGGCCCGATACCGGCCAGCTCGACCACGCGCACACCCGTGAGCGGACCCTCGCCCGGCGTGCGCCTCGCCGTCTTCGCCTCCGACATCGAGCCCCCAGGTCTGTGACACCACTGATGTAACACCAGTGATGCTAGAAACGTGTTCCACTGGGCACAAGACCGGAGCGAGCAAGCGCTTAGCCAATTATGGGGCAGGCTCTCCTCCGGACCCGCGGTCCTCACGCTAGCCTCGGCCACCGGCAACGGCGCGTGCTGCGGGCCCAGGGGTTGCCGCCGGGTGACGAAGGGATGTCATGACCAGGCTGAAAACGGCCGACCGGCCGTACGACATCGTGCTCTTCGGAGCGACGGGGTTCGTCGGCGAACTCACCGCGGAGTACCTCGCCGCGCACGCGCCCGACGGGCTGCGCTGGGCGATCGCCGGCCGCAGCGAGGAGAAGCTGCGAAGGCTGCGGGAGAGGCTGCCGGGCGCGGCGGACGTCGGCGTACTGCGCGCGGACGTCTCCGATCCGGCCTCGCTGCGCGAACTCGCCGAGCGGGCGCGCGTGGTGGCCACGACGGTGGGACCGTACGTCCAGTACGGCGAAGCGCTGGTCGCCGCCTGCGCGGAGACCGGGGCGGACTATCTCGACCTCACCGGTGAGCCCGAGTTCGTGGACCTGACGTACGTCCGTCATGACGCCCGCGCGCGGGAGACCGGCGCCCGGCTGGTGCACGCCTGTGGTTTCGACTCCGTGCCGCACGATCTCGGTGTGTACTTCACCGTGCGGCAGCTGCCGGAGGGCGTGCCGCTGGCCGTGGACGGCTTCGTGACCGCCGACGCCACCTTCTCGGGCGGTACGTTCGCCTCCGCGCTGGGCCAGTTCGCGCGCGGCAGGCAGTTGCAGGCCGCCGCGCGGGAACGCCGGCGGCACGAGCCCCGGCTGGTGGGCCGCCGGGCGGCGACGCCGACGGGCGCGCCGCGGTTCGCCGGGGAGGTGGGGGCCTGGGCGCTGCCGCTGCCGACCATCGACGCGCAGATCGTGCGCCGCTCCGCGAAGGCGCTGGACCGCTACGGCCCCGACTTCCGCTACCGCCACTACGCGGCCGTGCGGCGTCTGCCCGTCGCGGTGGGCGGGGTGGCGGCCGTGGGCGCGCTCGTGGCGGCGGCTCAGGTACCGCCCGCGCGGCGCTGGTTGTCCGGCCGGCTCAAGCCGGGTGACGGGCCGAGCCCCGAGAAGCGGGCGAGGAGCTGGTTCTCGGTCCGCTTCGTGGGCGAAGGCGGCGGCCGGAAGGTGTTCACCGAGGTCTCGGGCGGCGACCCCGGGTACGACGAGACGGCGAAGATGTTCGCCGAGGCGGCGTTGTCCCTCGCCCTCGACGACCTGCCGCCGGTGGCCGGTCAGGTCACGACGGCCGTGGCGATGGGGGACGCGCTGATCGAGCGGCTGCGGACGGCGGGCATCCGCTTCCGGGTGGCCGCGGCCCGCTGACCGACCCGTCCCGGGGCCTGTCCGGCGGATTAGGCCGGCGGATCATGCCGCTGACGCGGGGGCCGACACACCCATCCGCCGGACAGGCCCTACCCGGACCACCCGACGATCGTGTAGATCATCCCGCCGATCCAGGCCAGCCCCGCTCCCACGGCGAGCACCAGTCCCGCGACCACTGCCCGCTCGACGGGCCGGCCGGGGTGGTGGGCGGACTGCTTGGGTGCGCGGTGCGTCGTCATGCGGCCCAGCCTGTCGCGGCCGGCGGCGGGGCACATCCGTACGGATACTCAGGTGGCCGCTGAGCACCGGCCCGCGCCACGAGCACGTGGTCTCAACACGGATTTGAGACTTTTCCCGCCGCCCGTCCAACAGCGGCCCATCGCTGGCCCACTATCGGCCCACCATCACCGGTACTCCCGACCGACAAAGTGCCAACAAGGAGTTGAATGAAACCCTTGAAGGCATGAAGTTCCTTCTCGAAGTCACCATGGACGAGGGCGCGCTCGCCGAGGACCCCGCGGGCGAGTTGCAGCGGATCCTGCGGTACTGGGGCGGCAACCTGAAGCACTACGCGCTGCGGCCCGGCGACGGTTCGGTGGTCTACGACTCGGCGTACCAGGAGGTGGGCCGCTGGAGCGTCGAGGGTCAGGCCGGGTAGGTGGTGGCCGCCCGCAGGGCCTCGCGGCACAGCGCGTCCGCCCTGCGGGTGGTCTCCGGCAGACGGTAGTCGGGGGCCAGGGCCAGCGTGTGCGCGCAGGCGTTGTCGAGGCTCACACGATGGCCGACGGAGACGAAGACCGGCTTGACACCGTCGCGGGTACGGACGGCACGTCCGACCTCCTCGGCGCCGGCGAGCAGCGGGGACGTACTGCCGCGGGGCGCGTCCGGGTCGTCGTACGTGAAGGTGAACGGGTTCTTGGCCACGCCGATCGTGGGCAGTCCGGTGAGCACGCCGAGGTGACTGGCGAGGCCGAAGCGGCGCGGGTGGGCCAGGCCGTAGCCGTCGCAGACGACCAGGCCGGGCGGGCGGGGCAGCGCGTCCAGGGCGGCGAGGACGGTCGGGATCTCGCGGAAGGCGAGCAGGCCGGGCACGTAGGGGAAGGAGATCCGGCCGACGGCGGTGGCCTCGGCGACGACGGCGAGGGTCGCTGCGTCCAGTACGACGGCCGCCGCCGCGACGACGTCCCGTTCGTCGTCGTAGGCGACGTCCACGCCGGTCACCCGGCCCGTGCCGGGCGGCGGGCCCGGCTCGTCGAGCACCACGCGGACCCGCAGTTCGTCCTGGACGGCGCGGGCCCGCTCCTCGGTCGCGGGCCAGTCGGCGGGAATCTGCACGGTCACGGTCGTCATGGTGGCGGCAAGCCTACGGGAGCGCCGGAGTAGGCTCACGATCATGTTCGTACTGGAACTCTCCTACACCGCCCCGCTCGACGCGGTCGACGCGGTGCTGGAGGAGCACGTGGCGTGGCTGGACGAGCTGTACCGGCAGGGGGTGTTCCTGGCGTCCGGGCGCAAGGAGCCCCGCGACGGCGGGGTGATCATCGCCGTCGCGGGGGACCGTGCGCGGATCGAGGAGATCACCGCGGGCGACCCCTTCGTCAGGGCCGGCGTGTGCGCGTACCGCGTCACCGAGTTCGTCGCCACGAAGACGGCGCCGGCGCTGGAGCGGTACCGGGAGACCCTCGAGTAGGTCCTGTCCGGCTCACTTGCCCAGCGCGCGTTGCAGTTCGCCCTTGTTCATGTTCGAACGGCCGCTGATGTCGCGGCGCTTGGCCTCCTGGTACAGCTGGTCGTAGGTGGGTCCCTGGGGGCCCTGCCGGTTCCCGGACCGCTGGCCGCCCCGCTTGCTCGGCGACTTGTCCTGCGTGGACGTACGGCTGGCGGTCTTGGACTCGCCGGACTGGGCGCGCTCCTTGTTCACCGTCCTGGCCGCGATCTCCTTGGCGCGGCCGGTGCTCTCGCCACGGTCCTTGGCGCTGTCCTTGATGTGCTCGTACTGCCGCTCCCGTTTGGAGCTCGAACCGCGTGGCATGTCCGCTCACTTCCTCTCACGTTCAGCGAACGGATACCCACGTTACGGACGAACACCCGGCCCCGCGCGCCGTCAGCGCTCCAACCGGGCGACCCGTCCCTGCTCGCCGGCGGCCCAGCAGCCCGGATCCGGCGTGCAGTCCACGGTGTCGTACGACCCGGTGTCGACGGTCCGCCAGGTGCGGCCGCCGTCCGTGGTGAGGTCCGTGCCGGT
Source organism: Streptomyces sp. BB1-1-1 (assembly GCF_031597775.1). Lineage (NCBI taxonomy): Bacteria > Bacillati > Actinomycetota > Actinomycetes > Kitasatosporales > Streptomycetaceae > Streptomyces > Streptomyces sp. BB1-1-1. Next base: position 1,158,208 of record NZ_CP134203.1, read on the forward strand.
GGGGCCGACCGCGAGGGCGGCGGTGCGGCTGTACGGGAGCCAGGCGACGCCGGACCGGTAGGAGGAGGGCGACCGGTCGGCGGACCGCCAGGTGGTGCCGCCGTCGGTGGTCCGCGCCGCCGCCCGCGGGGAGGGCTGGTCGGGGCGGAAGTCGCCGCCGACGGCGAGGCCGTGGACGCGGTCCCGGAACGCGAGGGCGAAGACGCCCCGGGCCGGGTCTCCGGCCGGGATCGGGGTGTCGGAGGCCGTCCAGGTGAGCCCGCGGTCGGCGGAGTGCAGCACGCGCGCGCGTGCCGCGCCGCCGGTGGCCAGCCACACGTCCTTCGGTCCGGACGCGACCAGGCACTGGCCACTGGCCGCGAACCCGGCCTCGCCCTCCTGCGCGGCCGGCATGCCCTTGCTCGGCAGCACCTTCCAGGAGCGCCCGCCGTCGCTGGTCGACAGGATGCGGAACTTCCCGTCCACCGGGTCGCTCATGGCGAGGCCGTGGCGGCGGTCGAAGAACGTGAGGCAGTCGTAGAAGGCCCGCGGGTCGGTGTTGCGGAAGGATTCGGTCCAGGTCGCCCCGCCGTCGTCGGTGCGGTAGACCCTGGACGCCTCGCCCTCGCCGATGGCCAGGACCACGGCCCGGCGGGCGTCGAACGCCTCGATGTCCCGGAACTGCGACTCGCCGGCGCCCGGCGGCGAGACGTTCCGCCAGGTGTCGCCGCCGTCGGTGGTGCGCAGGACGGTGCCCCGGGTGCCGGCCACCCAGGCGGTGTGCCGGCTGACCGCCGCGAGTCCCCGGAACCGGACGTCGGACGCCCCGGTCTCCTTCGTCTCCCAGTGCGGTCGCTGGTGCGCCTGCGCGGGGGCGGCCGCCGTCAGCGCGGCCAGTGCCGCCGCGCACACCGCCCCGGCGATCACCGCCCGTCCCGTGCGCCTGCCACCGGTTCGGACGGACCGTTCCGTGCGTCGCATGCTCCCCAAGCGCCTCATGGCGGGCGAAGCCAGGGGGTGTCGTTTGGATCTTGCCGGGGTCGCGGGCCCTGGCACGCGCATCTGCGGCGTTGTCGTCGGTTGCCAGGGCTCCGCCCTGTCGCCCTCCTCCGCCTTGCAGCTGCACGCACCAGACCCCGCTCGGGTCAGTCACAAGGCACCGTTGCCTGGAGCCGACCTGATCCAAACGACACCCCCTAGCCCACCGTCCGGGCGCCGTCCAGAGGACCGTGTGCGGCGCGCGCGTGCGGGCACGCGTGCCACAAGTGCCTTACGAGGCATGCGAGGAGAGGCGCGTCACTCCCGCGCATGAACGCGGTGACAGAGGTCACTCGGTCATCGTGTGCACGGATTGGCTGATTCCGTCGTCTCTTCCAGTGCCCGGCCCGCACCAACCGGAAGCCCGTCCAGCCGTCACGAGGGAGCAAGGCGTTGTCCACCGTCATCGAGCAGCCCGTCGAGGCGCGTCTCGTCGCTGCCGCGCCGCGTATGCCCAGCATTCCCGCAACGCTGCATTACGACCGCAGCGATCCGTTCGCCGTCCGGATGACCTTCCCGGCTCCAGCCACCCTCGAGGGCGTGGAGGTCTGCTGGACCTTCTCCCGCGAGCTGCTCATCACCGGGATGCGGGAGCCGGACGGTCACGGCGACGTACGGGTGCGCCCGTACGGCTACGACCGGACCGTCCTGGAGTTCCACGCGCCCGAGGGCACCGCCGTGATCCACATCCGCTCGGGCGAGCTGCGCCGGTTCCTTCAGGCCACCGGCGAGCTGGTGCCCGTCGGCCTGGAGCATCTCCAGCTCGACCTGGACCACGACCTGGCGGAGCTGATGCGGGGGACCTGCTGACGACGCCCTGACGCTCCCGCGCGGCGCGGTGGACCAGGGCGTGCGCGGCCGGTTCGGCGACCGACGGTGCGCCGGGTCCGGCCGGCCCGTCTCAGCCGCCGGTCGACGCCACGGCCCGCGCCGTTTCCGCGCTGACCGCTCCCCACACCTCGCCCACGATCCTCCGCAGCCCGGGGGCCGCGGCCCCGCCGCGCTCGGTCAGCTCCGCGATCCGGCCCTCCCGGCGCGCGTCGGTCCCGGCCGGCCCGAGGGCGCGCGGTTCCGCGGCGGCCGCCAGCGCGGCCATGGCCGCGTTCCGCTCGGAGACCTCCCCGGCCGGCACCGGACCCTCCAGGAGGTACCGCGTCTCCTCCCGGAGCGCCTGCGCCGCGGCGCTCCGCGCCAGGACGTACTCCACGGACGGGAACACGCCGAGGACGCGCTTCTTCTCGGCGCGCAGGTACCCCTCGGCCACCAGCTGCTCCCGGACGGCGTCGAAGGTGAGCCGCGCGTGCAGCCTCACCCACGTGCGCCACCGGTGCGGCATCGACTCGCGGACGAGGTCCAGCAGCCCGTCGAGGACGGCGTCCCCGGTGCGGGAGTCCAGGTCGACGGGGGTGGCGATGCCCTCGTCGTCGACGAGCAGGCCGCGCTGGGCCAGTTCGGTGAGCGCGCCGGCGCGCACCAGGTGGTGGTGCCGGGCGGTGTCGGTGACTCCGGGGCGCGCCGGGTCCCAGGCCAGCAGACAGAGCCGGGCCGGCAGTGAGAGCGAGCCGTTGGGCACGGGGCCTCCTTGGGGCCGTGGGACCGGATGCACGGTAAGGCGTTGACAGCCCAGCCGGTCTCTCGTACGGTGTACAGCGCTTCTGTTGCCGCCGATTGGAGAAGGACGTTGCTCGTCTGAGGTCCTGAGACACCGCGTCACACCATTCTTGTGTGTACGCCGCGTGCGACCTCGGCGTTCGAGCCGTCCCTTTGCGGAGCAGGGCCTTTTTCATGCCCGAGCACTCCCCGGGGCTCCTCCTTCCCTCGTCCGACGGCGCTCGCCGCCTCCCGGTGTCTCGATACGCGTTTGCCCCTGACCGCCTCAAGCAACCGCGGAGACCCTGTATGTCTACTTCCATCACTTGTACGTCCCTCTCGTTCGCCTGGCCCGACGGCACGCCCGTCTTCGAGGGACTCGACACCGCCTTCGGCCCCGGCAGGACCGGGCTCGTCGGTGTCAACGGGTCGGGCAAGTCCACCCTGTTGAAACTGATCGCCGGGCAGCTCGCCCCGGCCGACGGCACGGTCCGCGTGGCCGGCGAGGTCGGTTACCTGCCGCAGAACGTCACGCTCGACACCGCGCTGCGGGTCGACGAGGCGCTCGGCATCGCAGCGCGGCGGGCCGCGCTGCACGCCATCGAGGCGGGTGACGTGGCCGAGGAGCACTTCGAGACCGTCGGCGACGACTGGGACGTCGAGGAGCGCGCCCTCGCCACGCTCGGCGAACTCGGCCTCGGTCACGTCGGGCTCGACCGCACCGTCGGCGAGGTCTCGGGCGGCGAGTCGGTGCTGCTGCGGCTGGCCGCGCTGCTGCTGCGCCGGCCCGACGTCCTGCTCCTGGACGAGCCCACCAACAACCTCGACCTGTACGCGCGAAGGCGGCTGTACGCGGCCATCACCTCCTGGCCGGGGGTCATGGTCGTGGTCAGCCACGACCGCGAGCTGCTGGACCTCGTCGACCAGATCGCCGACCTGCGCTCCGGCGAGATCACCTGGTACGGCGGGAACTTCTCGGCGTACGAGGAGGTCCTGGCCGTGGAGCAGGAGGCGGCCGAGCGGATGGTGCGCGTCGCCGAGTCCGATCTGCGCAAGCAGAAGCGCGAACTGGCCGACGCCCAGGTCAAGCTGGCCCGTCGCAAGCGGTACGGCCAGAAGATGTACGAGCAGAAGCGTGAGCCGAAGATCGTCATGGGGGCTCGCAAGCGCGCGGCGCAGGAGTCCGCGGGCAAGCACCGCATCATGCACGAGGAGAAGCTCGCCGAGGCCAGGGAGCGGCTCGACGACGCGGTGGAGGCCGTGCGGGACGACGACGAGATCCGCGTCGACCTGCCGTACACGGCCGTACCGCCGGGGCGCTCGGTGCTGACGCTGCGGGATCTGGAACTGGCCTACGGGGCACGCGTGGAGGGCGGTTTCGATCTGCACGGCCCCGAGCGGATCGCGCTGATCGGGCGCAACGGCGCGGGCAAGACCACGCTGCTGCGCACGATCGCCGGGGAGCTGGAGCCGGTGGCGGGCGAGGCGACGGCGCACGTCCCACTGCGGTTCCTGCCACAGCGCCTGGACGTCCTCGACGGCGAGCTGAGCGTCGCCGAGAACGTGGCCCGGTTCGCGCCGGGCGCCACCAACAACCGGATCCGGGCGCGGCTGGCGCGCTTCCTGTTCCGGGGCGCCCGGGCCGACCAGCAGGCGGCGACCCTGTCCGGCGGCGAACGCTTCCGGGCGGCGCTGGCCGCGCTGATGCTGGCCGATCCCGCACCGCAGCTGCTGATGCTGGACGAGCCGACGAACAACCTGGACATCGCGAGCGTGCGGCAGCTCACCGGCGCCCTGGAATCGTACGAGGGGGCGCTGGTCGTGGCCAGTCACGACCTGCCGTTCCTGGAGTCGATCGGCATCACCCGCTGGCTGCTGATGGAGGAGGGAGAACTGAGGGAAATCACGCCAGAAGCTGTCGGGTATCCCGCCTAGCGTTCCCGGCATGAGCGAGTTCATCAGCATCAACGGAGCCAGGGAGAACAACCTCCAGGACGTCACGCTCCGCATCCCGAAGGGCCGGCTGACCGTGTTCACCGGCGTTTCGGGGTCGGGGAAGTCGTCGGTCGTGTTCGACACGATCGCGGTCGAGTCGCAGCGCCAGCTGAACGAGACGTTCACCTGGTTCGTGCGCAACCGGCTGCCCAAGTACGAGCGGCCGCACGCGGACGCCCTGGAGGACCTCTCCCCCGCGATCGTCGTCGACCAACGGCCGGTCGGCGGCCACTCGCGGTCCACGGTCGGCACGATGACCGACATCCACTCGGTGCTGCGGGTGCTGTTCTCCCGGCACGGCACGCCCAGCGCCGGGGCGGCGACGGCGTACTCGTTCAACGACCCGTCGGGCATGTGCCCCGGCTGCGACGGCCTGGGCCGCAAGGTGCAGCCCGGCTGGGACCGCATCCTCGACCCCGCCAGGTCGCTGGCCGGCGGGGCGGTCCGCTTCCCGCCGTTCGCGGCGGGGACCTGGCAGGGGCAGGCGTACACCAACACGGACGAGCTGGACCCGGACAAGCCGGTCGGCGACTTCACGGACGCCGAGCGCGCGTTCCTGATGCGCGGGCGGCCCGGCAGCAAGGTCACCGTCAGCGGCGCGGGCGGCACCTGGACCACCGAGTACGAGGGTCTCGCCGACCGCTTCGAGCGGCTGTACCTCAAGCGGGACCTGTCGGCGATGAGCGAGAAGACCCGGGAGCTGGTACGGCGGTTCCTGGTCGAGGGCGACTGCCCCGAGTGCGGCGGCGCCCGGCTGAACGCGGCGGCGCTCGCGGCCCGGATCGACGGGCACTCCATCGCCGACTGCTCGGCCATGCAGGTCACCGACCTGATCGCCGTACTGAGGCGGATCGACGACCCGGTGGCCCGGCCGATCGCCGGTGCCGCGGTCACCGCGCTGGAGCGCGTCGAGGCGATCGGCCTCGGCTATCTCAGCCTCGACCGGGAGACCTCCAGCCTGTCCGGCGGCGAGGGACAGCGGCTGAAGACCGTGCGGCACCTCGGCTCCAGCCTGACCGGGATGACGTACATCTTCGACGAGCCCAGCGTCGGGCTGCACCCGCGCGACGTCGGACGCCTCGGCGACCTGCTGCTGCGGCTGCGCGACAAGGGCAACACCGTGCTGGTCGTCGAGCACGACCCGGACGTCATCGCGCTGGCGGACCACGTCGTCGACATGGGGCCGGGAGCCGGCGCGGGCGGCGGCCGGGTGGTGTTCGAGGGGACGCCGGACGAACTGGCCGGGGCGGACACGCTCACCGGACGGTTCCTCGGACGCCGTACGGCGGTGAAGGAGGACCCGCGGACGGCGACCGGGGAGCTGTGGGTGAAGGGCGCCGGCCGCCACAACCTGCGGGACGTGACAGTGGCCTTCCCGACCGGGGTGCTGACCGCGGTCACCGGGGTCGCCGGGTCGGGCAAGAGCACGCTGGTCGCGGAGCTGATCGCCGCCCACCCGGACGCGGTGGTCGTCGACCAGTCCTCGATCGGCGTCTCGGCGCGGTCGACCCCGGCGACGTACCTCGGGATCATGGACACGGTACGGAAGATCTTCGCCCGGGAGACGGGCGCGGAGGCCGGGTTCTTCAGCTTCAACTCGGCGGGAGCGTGCGGCACCTGCGAGGGGCGGGGCATCATCAGCACCGACCTCGCGTTCATGGACCCCGTGACGACGACCTGCGGCGACTGCGACGGCCGGCGCTTCCGCGACGAGGTGCTGCGGCTGACGGTCGACGGCAGCTCCATCGCCGACGTGCTGGCGATGACCGCCGACCAGGCACTGGACTTCTTCGCCGACACGGGCGTACGGCGGCGGCTGCGCGCCCTGCGCGACGTCGGGCTGACCTACCTCACGCTCGGGCAGCCGCTGTCCACGCTGTCCGGCGGCGAGCGGCAGCGCATCAAGCTCGCCACCCGGCTGCACCGCACCGGCGCGGTGTACGTCCTGGACGAGCCGACCACCGGACTGCACATGTCGGACGTCGAGGGACTGCTCGCCCTGCTGGACCGGCTGGTCGGCACCGGCAACTCGGTCGTGGTCGTCGAGCACAACCTGGACGTGGTGGCGCACGCCGACTGGGTGATCGACCTCGGTCCGGACGGGGGCCGGGACGGCGGCCGGGTGATCTTCGAAGGCACCCCGCGCGAGCTGCTCACGGCCCGCGGCTCCAGCACGGCGGAGCATCTCAGGAGGGCCACGAGGGGCTGACAGGGGTTCCGTCCGCACGCGTCCCCGCTGCATGATGGCGAGTCGGCGCCGCGCCACGGGTGCCGGACCGCCAGCGCCGATACGGAGACCCCTCGTGCCCAGCAAGAAGGCCCTCGTCCGCCGCCCCAGCCCGCGACTGGCGGAAGGACTGGTGACCCATGTCGAGCGGGAGAAGGTCGACCACGGTCTCGCGGTCGAGCAGTGGGACGCGTATACCGAGGCCCTGCGCGCGCACGGCTGGGAGACGCTGGAGGTGGACCCGGCCGACGACTGCCCCGACTCCGTCTTCGTCGAGGACACGGTCGTCATGTACCGCAACGTCGCCCTGATCACCCGGCCGGGCGCCGAGTCGCGGCGTGCGGAGACGGCCGGGGTCGAGGAGGCCGTGGCCCGTCTGGGCTGCTCGGTCAACTGGGTATGGGAGCCGGGCACCCTGGACGGCGGCGACGTCCTGAAGGTCGGCGACACGATCTACGTCGGGCGCGGCGGGCGCACCGACGCGGCCGGCGTCCAGCAGCTCCGGGCCGCCTTCGAGCCGCTGGGCGCCCGGGTCGTCGCCGTACCCGTGAGCAAGGTGCTGCACCTCAAGTCGGCGGTCACCGCGCTTCCCGACGGGACGGTGATCGGGCACATCCCGATGACGGACGTGCCGTCGCTGTTCCCCCGGTTCCTTCCGGTACCGGAGGAGTCCGGCGCGCACGTGGTGCTGCTCGGCGGCGGCAAGCTGCTGATGGCGGCGAGCGCGCCGAAGACGGCGGAACTGCTCGCCGACCTCGGCCACGAGCCGGTGCTCGTCGACATCGGCGAGTTCGAGAAACTCGAGGGCTGTGTGACGTGCCTCTCGGTCCGGTTGCGGGAATTGTACGGCTGAGCCGGCGCGAGCGTCACCCGTCCGGCTCCGGACCTGCGGGTCTCGGAGCCTTCGCCACCCCGGTGGACCGCAGCTGATCAGGGGCCTTTACAGTGCGTTTAACCTACGGTCTCGTAACCTACGGTTTCGTAGCCTACGATCCCGTAGGTTACCCGGCACCGCTCGCCGGTCGCTTTCCGCTCTGTCGTACGTCCCCTGGAGTTCTCCGTGACGATCGTCTCCCCGCACCTCGGCAGTTCCGCCGAATGGACCGACGCCCGGCTGCTGTACGCGCTGGAGGAAGTGGTCGAGACCGAACTCAACCGGCACCTGAAGGTCACCAAGGACTGGATGCCGCACGAGTACGTGCCCTGGAGCGACGGCCGCAACTTCCCCGGGTTCTTCGAGGACGGCGAGGCCTGGGAGAAGGGCCAGTCCAAGGTCACCGAGATCGGCCGGATCGCCCTGGTGGTGAACCTCCTGACGGAGGACAACCTCCCCAGCTACCACCACGAGATCGCGAGCCTCTTCGGCCGGGACGGCGCCTGGGGCACCTGGGTGCACCGCTGGACCGCGGAGGAGGGCCGGCACGGCATCGTGATGCGCGACTACCTGCTCGCCTCGCGCGCGGTCGACCCGGACAAGCTGGAGCAGTTCCGCATGGCCCACATGAGCGAGGGCTTCGAGTCGGACAACCGGCACTCGATGCTGCACTCGGTGGCCTACGTCGCCTTCCAGGAGCTGGCCACCCGCATCTCGCACCGCAACACGGGCCACCAGTCCGGCGACCCGGTCTGCGACCGCATGCTGGCCCGCATCGCGACCGACGAGAACCTGCACATGGTCTTCTACCGCAACCTGCTCAAGGCGGCCTTCGAGCTGGCGCCCGACCTGACGATGCAGGCGGTGCGGGACGTGGTCGTGAACTTCCGGATGCCCGGTCACGGCATGCCCGGCTTCGAGCGGGCCGCCGCGCAGATGGCGATCGGCGAGGTCTACAACCTGCGCATCCACCACGACGACGTGATCCAGCCCGTGCTGCGCTTCCTGAAGATCATGGAGATCGACGGCCTCGGCCCCGAGGGTCAGGCGGCCCAGGAGGAGCTGGGGCTGTACATGGGCGGGCTGGACGCCGAGGCGTCCAAGTTCGACGAGAAGCTGGCGGCGCGCAAGGCGCGGATGGCGGCGCGGGCGGCGGGCTGACCCGCTGCCCGTCCGCCGCCGCCCGGTCGGGTGGCGGTGCGGGGCGGGGCTGTTCGCGGGGCCGGGATCAGTGCGCGGTGCGCCGCAGTGCCAGCCGTTCCTTCTCCGACAGCCCGCCCCAGACGCCGAAGCGCTCGTCGTTGCTCAGCGCGTACTCCAGGCAGGCCGAGCGGATCGGGCACAAAGCGCAGATCCGCTTGGCGTCCCGTACGGAACTGCCGGGCTCGGGGAAGAAGAAGTCCGCCCCGGTCTGTGCGCACAACGCCTCCTCCTGCCAGGCGAGGTCGGGCGTCGTGATCATCTCGGTGTGCATGGACAGCAGCGTGCCGGACGGCGAAAAACGTTCGATCAACGCGGGATCAACGCCGCGCCGGCGGGCCCGTGGCCGACCCGATGGTCCTCCGCTCCGTGCGGGGACGCACGGCGGCGCGCGGGAGCGCTTGTCAGTGGTGGGTGGAAGACTCGGCAGTGCAGGCAACGGGACCCTTCCGAGGAGGGCGATGATGCTCACCACCCGTTTCGTCACCGGCGCTCCGAACTGGATCGACGTCGGCGCGCCCGACATCGACGGCGCCACCTCCTTCTACGGTGGCCTCTTCGGCTGGCGCTTCCGGTCGGCGGGGCCCGAGGCCGGCGGCTACGGCTTCTTCGAGCTGGACGGCCGGATCGTGGCCGGCGGTATGCAGACGACGCCGGAGCAGGGCCCGCCGTCCTGGACGGTCTACTTCCAGACCCCGGACGCGGAGGCCGCCGCCCAGGCCTCCGAGCAGGCCCGGGGCGGTGTGCTCATGCGGCCCATGGACGTGCTGGACCAGGGCACCATGGCGATCCTCGCCGACCGGGCCGGGGTGCCGTTCGGCGTCTGGCAGCCGGGGCGGCTGGGCGGCCTGACCGTGGCCGGCGAGACCGGTGCGCTGTGCTGGGTCGAGCTGTACACGGCGGACATCGCGGCCGCCGCCGCGTACTACCGGGCGGTGCTGGGGCTGGAGACCTCGGCCGTCTCCTTCCCCGGCTCCACCTACACCTGCGTCAATCCGGCGGGCGAGGGCGAGGAGAGCATGTTCGGCGGCGTCGTTCCGCTCGCCGACGACCCTCTGGAGACGGACGGCCACTGGCTGCCGTACCTGGCGGTCGACGACACGGACGCCGCGGTCGCCCGGACCCTGGAGCTCGGCGGCACGGTGCGGATGCCCGCGACGGACATCGAGGGCGCCGGACGCCTCGCCCGTCTGGCCGACCCGTACGGCGCCCGGTTCGCGGTACTCAGGCCGATGCCGCGGGAGGGGTAGGGCTGCGCGGAGGGTCGGGTCGCGGGCCTTGGACGGCGTCCGGCCGGCGGAGGTGAGCGGCGTCCGAGGCGGCACGCCGCGAGGTGGAGCAGGCAGTGGTGGCGGCCGCTGCCGCGCCGGGCGACGCGAGGGGCCCGGCGCGCAGACGGGCGTGGTCGGAGGCGGAGTGCCTGCGTCCATGTCAGGAGCCGCCAGGCCTGCCCGGGGCGCCCCCCGCCCGGCCGTGGTCCCCGCTCCGTCTCACGTGGTCGCGCGGTGGACCAGGGTCGTCGGCAGGACGACGCCGGACGGCTTGTCCGGCTCGGTCGCCGCGTCCGCCGCGGAGTTCCCCGCCGCGACGCCGCGGTCCAGGCCGCGCAGCAGCAGGCGGGCCATCAGCCGGCCCATCTCCTCGATGTCCTGGCGGACCGTGGTCAGCGGCGGGTCGGTCTGCTCGGCGACGGGCAGCATGTCGTCGAAGCCGACCACGGCAACGTCCTCCGGCACCCGACGCCCGCGCTCGCGCAGCACCCGCAGGGCGCCCGCCGCGGTGAGGTCGTTGGCCGCGAACACGGCGTCCAGGTCCGGGCACCGGTCGAGCAGTTCACGCATCGCCCGCTCGCCGCCGCCCGGGGTGAAGTCCCCGCGCGCGATCAGCCCGGGGTCGGCGTCGGCCCGGACGTCGCGGAAGCCGGCGAGCCGGTCGGCCGCGGACGTCTGGTCGAGCGGGCCGGTGATGTGCGCGATGCGGGTGCGCCCGAGCCCCGCCAGGTGGCGGACGGCGTCGCGGGCGCCGCCGCGGTTGTCACTGTCGACGTAGACCACGTCGTCCCGGCCGTCGTCCCAGCCGGGGCGCCCGCCGAACACGGTCGGCACGCCGGCGCTGCGGACGAGGCCGGGCAGCGGGTCGTCGAGGTGCAGGGAGAAGACGAGCGCCCCGTCGACGTGGCCGCCGGCCAGGTAGCGGCCGACGCGGGCATGGTCCTCGCGGCCCTCCGTGAGCAGCAGCACGAGCTGGTTGTCGTGGGCCGTCAGTTCCTTGCTGATGCCGCGGAGTTGCTGGGCGAAGTAGGGGTCGGCGAAGATCCGGGTCTCCGGTTCGGCGGCGACGACGGCGACCGCGTCGTGGCGGCGCGTCACCAGGCTGCGGGCGGCCTGGTTGGGCACGTAGCCGAGTTCCTCCACCGCGCGCCGGACCCGCTCGGCCAGCGCGTCCCGCACCCCGTGCGCCCCGTTCACCACCCGGGACACGGTGGCCCGCGAGACCCCGGCGCGCTCGGCCACGGCCTCCAGCGTGGGACGCGGCGCGGTCTCGGTCACGGGCACTCCTCCTCGGCGACTGCGGCTCAGGATAGCGGCAGGCCGTCGGCAGGAGAGAGCAGGAGAGCGCGGGTGAGAGCGCTCTCGGCGCCTTGAATCCGCTTGCGGGGGGGGCGCCGTCCCCTCAGTGCTGGTGTGCGGGGGCCTCCTCCCCCGTCGCGGCCTCCTCCCCGGTCGCGGCCCCCTGCCCGTGCGCGTGCTCGTGCGGGTCGTAGCCGGGGATCGTGCCGTCCGCCTTCTTCACCAGGAACAGGCCCACCATCCCCATGTCGGAGTGGCTCTGCACATGGCAGTGGTACATCCATGCCCCGGCGCCCACCCCCTCCCCCGCGATGATCTGGAAGCCGAAGGAGTCCGCCGGACCGGTGATCTTGTTGTCGATGACCTGGCTCGGGTCGTCGGGCCCGGTGAGCATGCCGGTGCGGTTGTCCGCCCAGCGGTGACCGTGCATGTGGAAGGTGTGGTAGTACTCACCGTGCGTGATCATGACGATCTCGACGCGGTCGCCCACGGTGGCCTCGAAGTTCGGCCCGGTGTGGGGCTTCCGGTTGTTGATGAGCATGTCGTTGAAGACGATCGTGTGCGTGGCGTCCGGCAGCACGTCGCCCTTGCGGCGCACGATCACCGGCCCGTACAGGCCCTTGCGGATGCCGCCGGTGCCGTGTTCCGTGCCGACGACGTGGTCGTGGTAGTGCCAGTAGCCCGCACTGCCCGCCCGCCAGGTGCCGTCGCCGCGGCGGCCGGGCTTGTGGGTGCGCCAGGTGTAGGTGCGGGTGCCGCCGGGCTCGACGTCGCTCTTGTTCATCGCCGTGCCGTCGCTGGAGATCTCGTAGTCCAGGCCGTGGACGTGCAGACTGGCCCGTACGTCCATCGTGTTGGTGAACTCGATGTGCAGCGTGTCGCCCTCGTTCAGCTCGATCAGCGGGCCGGGGATGGACGCCTTGCCCTTCTCGAAGCCGTAGCCCATCTGACCGTCGGGCAGCTTCTCGGCGTACATCTTGATGTGTCTCACCTCGCCCCCGGCCGGTGCCGTCTTCGCGGTGACACCCTGGGCCGCACCTGCCGCGCCGGCCGCGCCCGCGGTCTCCGGCGCGATGGACAACGATGTCGCGACGGCCGCGCCGCCCAGCAGTACCCGTCGGTTGAAGCCTCGCCTGTCCATGCCGAACTCCCCACGCTGATACGGAATTTGCGGAGACGTAGCCGTGATTGGCTGTGATGAACCTGTGGGACGGTACCGGCTGCGGCCGCGTTTATCCACACTCAGGACAAAGTTCGTTGGATCCCGGTCATACCTATTGGCGAACCATGCAAAGAGGTCTAACTTCCTTGGCGCTGCTGCCGTGACCGAGGAGGTGCCCATGCCCTTAAGAGGGTTGAGCGCGAGAAGCAGAGGCTGGGCGGCGTTCGCGACCGCCGGGTTCGTCGCCGCGGGACTGTTGGCGGGCCCCACCGCCAGTGCGCGACCGGCGCCGGATCCGTCCCTGACAACGATGTCGATCAAGTCGCCGCCCGGCGGCGCCAACGTACGTGTGCTGATCTTCTACGGTTCCGCCGCGGCCGGGGACGAGTCCCCGGTCGTGAACGCCGGGATCGCGGCCATCGAGCGGATCGGGCTGACCGGTCCGGCCAAGGAGCGCTTCCAGGTCGAGGCCACGGACAACGCCTCGGTGTTCACCAATGAGAAGAGGCTCGGCCGCTTCAACGCGGTCGTGTTCCTCACCGGCGGCGGTGACGTCCTCGATCCGGCTCAGGAGGCGGGTCTGGAGGCGTACATGGAGGCCGGCGGCGGGTTCGTCGGCATCCACGACGCCGCCCGCGCGGAGCCGTACTCGGACTGGTTCACCGGTCTGGTCGGTGCCCGCCCGGCCGCCTCCAGCCCGACCAAGGTCCAGCGGGCCACCGTCGAGGTCGGCGACCGGCGCCATCCGGCCGCCAAGGACCTGCCGGTGCAGTGGAAGCGGCCCGACCAGTGGATGAACTGGGTGGAGAACCCGTCCGGGGACGTGCACACCGTGGCCCGGGTGCGCGAGTCGACGTACCAGCCCGGTGCGAGCGCCAACGGCTGGGACCACCCGGTCAGCTGGTGCCGGGACTACGACGGCGGCCGGTCCTTCTACACCGGCATGGGCGGCACGGTGTCGTCGTACGACGAGACCGACTTCCGCGCCCATCTGCGCGGCGCCCTCATGTGGACGACACGCCTGGCGCAGGCCGACTGCAAGGCGACCATCGACGGCAACTACAAGGCCGAGCGGCTCACCGAGCCCAACCAGCCCGGCCAGAACGACCAGATCGGCGAGCCGCACGGCCTGGTCACCGCCCCCGACGGCCGCGTGTTCTACATCGGCCGGGGCGGCGCGGACTCCTCCCAGCCCGTGGTCACCGACTGGAACGACCCGGACATCGGCAAGGGCAAGGGCGAGATCCACGTCTGGGACCCGAAGACCGACAAGGTCACGCTCGCCGGTGAACTGACCGTCTTCGGCAACAAGGGCGGCGGCGACGAGCTGATCAAGGTCGAGGAGGGTCTGCTCGGCATCGAGCTGGACCCGGACTTCGCGGCGAACGGCTGGGTGTACCTGCACTACACGCCGCACTCCGAGATCAACCGCGAGACGCACATGGCCGAGCGGCGGGTCTCCCGCTTCACGCTCGACCAGGCGACCAACAAGCTGGACCCGGGCAGCGAGAAGGTGCTGCTCAAGTGGCCGGTGCAGATCCACAGCTGCTGCCACGCGGGCGGCGGGATGGCCTGGGACTCCAAGGGCAACCTGTACATCGCGACGGGTGACAACAACTCCAGTGGATTCAGCGGCGGTTACTCGGGCAACAACCCGGAGCCCAACTTCAAGGGCGTGTCCTTCGCCGACGCGCGCCGCACCGCCGGCAACACCAACAACCTCAACGGCAAGATCCTGCGCATCCACCCGGAGCCGGACGGGACGTACACGCTCCCCGAGGGCAATCTCTTCACCGGCGAGGAGACCGCCGAGGGCGGCGGCAAGACGCGCGGCGAGATCTACGTGATGGGTGTACGCAACCCGGCACGCATCTCCGTCGACAAGAAGACCGACACGCTCTACGCGGGCTGGGTCGGTCCGGACGCCGGCTCTCCGTCGCCGACGTGGGGTCCGGCGAAGTACGACACGTTCGCCGCGATCACCGAGGCGGGCAACCGGGGATGGCCGTACTGCATGGGCAACAAGCAGCCGTACCGGGACCGGAACCTGCCGGACCCGTCGAAGCCGCTGGGCTGGTACGACTGCGACGCCCCGAAGAACGAGTCGCCGAACAACGACGGCCTGGTGAACCTGCCGCCGGTGACCGGCAACAACATCTGGTACTCGCCGCAGGGCGGCGGACCCGACTTCCCGCGCGACGAGAACGGGATCCCGTCGTACAAGCAGGAGGAGGCCACCTACAAGCTGCCCTGGCTCAAGGGCGGCGGCCAGGCCGCGATGAACGGCCCGGTCTACCGCTACGACGCCGACAGCACCAGTGAGACCAAGTGGCCCGCGTACTGGGACGGCAAGTGGTTCGTCGGTGACTTCTACGACTCGGACCAGCCGCGCAACGCGGTGCTGATGGACCCGAAGACGCTGGGCGACGGCGGTCTGCCGGTGCACTCGGAGTCGCTGAAGAAGATCGTGCCGGTCGGCAACGACGGCATCAAGAACCTGATGGGCTGGAAGTTCGGCCCGGACGGCGCGCTGTACGTCCTCGACTACGGCCGCGGCTTCTTCACCTCGGACTCCAAGTCGGCCCTGTGGCGGGTCACCTACGAGGGCGGTGGGCCGACGCCGGCCGCCGGACAGCTGGCGAGGGGGTCTGAGTGATACGCCAACGAAGAATGTGGGCCGCCTTGTTGGCCGGCCTGCTGATGATGCTCGGTCTGCAGGCGACGTCCGCGTCCGGGCAGCCCAAGGGGACTTCGGCCGGGGCTGAGGCCGCCGCCGACCAGGTTCTCACCTGGACCGCCGGCAACGACATCACCAAGTACACGTCCGCGCCCGAGACGGCGGTGGCCGGTCCGGCCACGATCGTCTTCGAGAACAGCGAGGCCACCGGCAACACCACCGGCATGCCGCACACGCTGACGTTCATGACCAGCGACCCCGAGTACAACCAGGACGTCCAGCTGAACATCCTGGCCAACCCGGGCGACGACCAGGGCGGCAAGCACACCGCCGAGGTCACCCTCACCCCCGGCCGCTACATGTACCACTGCACGATCCCCGGCCACGGGGAGATGAAGGGCGTGCTCGTGGTGACCGAGGGCGGCGGTGGCGAGGACACCACCGCGCCCGCGACCTCGGCGGACGTCGGCGGCACGCAGAACGCGGACGGCGCCTACGTCGGCTCCGCGAGCGTGACGCTCGGCGCCACCGACGAGGGCGGCTCCGGCATCGACCGGATCGAGTACGCGATCGGTGCCGACGGTGCCTGGCAGCCGTACACCACACCGGTCGTCGTCGACCAGGTCGGCGACCACACGGTGCGCTACCGGGCGTTCGACAAGGCGGGCAACGCCGCCGCCGAGAAGAGCGTCACGTTCACCGTGGTCGCCCCCGACAGCGACGACACGACCGCGCCGGAGACCTCGGCGACGGTCAGCGGTGAGAAGAATCCGGACGGCGCGTACATCGACATGGCGACGGTGACCGTCACCGCCTCCGACACCGGTTCCGGCGTCAACACCATCGAGTACGCGGTCGGTGACGGCGCCTGGCAGGCGTACACCGCGCCCGTGATGGTGCACGAGGTCGGCGAGCACACCGTGCGCTACCGCGCCACCGACAAGGCGGGCAACGCCGCGGCGGAGAAGAGCGTCGCCTTCACCGTCGTCGCCGCTCCCCCGCAGGACACCGCCCCGCCGGTGACCGGCGCGACCGTGGAGGGCACCAAGGACTCCGACGGCGCGTACGTCGGCAGCGCCAAGGTGACCGTCAGCGCCACCGACGAGGGCGGCTCCGGCGTGGCCGGCGTGGAGTACTCGCTCGACGCCGGGCCGTACCTGGCGTACACCGAGCCGGTGGTCGTCGACCGTGTGGGCCGGCACACCGTGGCCTACCGGGCGAGTGACAAGGCGGGCAACACCTCCGAGCCGCTGACCGTGAGCTTCACGGTGGTGTCGGGTCAGGTGCCGCCGCCGCCCTGCCCCGAGTACGACGAACGCCTCACGGTGATCGTCGGCACGGTCGACACGGGTGTGCCGAACCGGGTCACGAACAACCGGTGCCGGATCAACGAGATGATCGAGGACGAGAAGGAGTGGACGTCCCAGCAGCTGTTCCTGAAGCACGTGCGGGAGGTCATGGACGCGCTCCTGGACGAGGGCGTCGTCGACCGCCGGGAGTACCGGGCGATCAACAAGGCCGCCCGTCAGTCGAAGATCGGCACGCCCGGCCAGACCGAGGGCTACCGCGCGATCCTCGACGGGACCCAGGAGTCCTTCGCGAAGTGGGAGCAGGTGGGCGGCGGTTCGTTCGGGCTGAACGACGACGGCTCGATCACCTCCAGCACCAGCACGCCGGGCATGGGCATGCTGTGGTTCCCCGAGCGCAAGTACGGGGACTTCTCGCTGAAGCTCCAGTGGCGTGACGACGCCGCGGGCACCGCCAACACCAACGGCGGCGTCTTCGTGCGCTTCCCGCAGGTCCACGACCACCCGGAGGAGTCCCGGCCGGAGTGGGTCGCCATCAAGTACGGGCACGAGGTGCAGGTGTTCGACGGTCCGACCGGCGACATGTACAAGTCGGGGTCGATCTACGGCTTCGACCGGGTGGGTCTCGCCGGGGCCGGTGTGACGGAGAAGGGCACCTGGAACGACTACGAGATCCGCGTGGTCGACCAGCACTACTCCATCTACCGCAACGGCGTGCTGATCAACGAGTTCGACAACATCGGCGGCCAGGACTTCACCCCGCCGCGCTCGGACGACCCGGGCACGGACGGGCGGCGGTTCGCCTCCGGCTACCTCGGACTCCAGGTGCACGGCACGACGGACGTGGTCTCGTACCGGGACGTCCGGATCAAGGAGCTGTAGCTCAGCTCTCCTGAGGGCGCGGCTTCTTCGCGCGGCTCGGCTGTACCCGGCTGGGTTCCCCCGGCATCTTCGGATACTCGGGCGGGTACGGCAGATCAGCGAGCCCGTGGTCGTGCTCGTCCTTCGTCGCCAGTTCCAGCAGGGCGTCGAGGGAGTAGGAGTGATCGTCCATGCCCGCGTGCACGTCGCCGAGTTCGGCGAAGCGCGCGGGCATGGTCGTGATGTCGAAGTCCTGCGGGTGCGCGACGCCCACCTCGTCCCAGCGCAAGGGTGCGGAGACGGGGGCGTGCGGGCGGGGGCGTACGGAGTAGGCGGAGGCGATGGTGCGGTCGCGGGCGGTCTGGTTGTAGTCGATGAAGATGCGCTCGCCGCGCTCCTCCTTCCACCACTTGATGGTCACCTGCTCGGGCATCCGCCGTTCCATCTCGCGTCCGACGGCGATGGCGGCGCGCCGCACCTGGGTGAAGGTCCAGCGCGGCTCGATCGGCACGAAGACGTGGATGCCGCGTCCACCGGAGGTCTTGGGCCAGCCCGTCAGCCCGCCGAACTCCTCCAGTACCGCACGCAGTTCGTGAGCGGCGCGGGCGGCGTCGTCGTAGTCGGTGCCGGGCTGCGGGTCGAGGTCGATGCGGAGTTCGTCGGGGTGGTCGACGTCGTCGCTCCGCACCGGCCAGGGGTGGAAGGTGAGGGTGCCGTACTGGGCGGCCCACAGCACCGCGGCCTCCTCGGTGGGGCACATCTCGTCGGCGCTGCGTCCGCTGGGGAAGGTGATGTGGGCGGTGGGGATCCAGTCGGGCATGCCCTTGGGCGCGCGCTTCTGGTAGAACCACTCGCCGGTGACGCCGTCCGGGTAGCGCTGGAGGGTGGTCGGCCGGTCGCGCAGGGCGCGCAGGATGCCGGGGGCGACCGCCTGGTAGTACCGGGCCACGTCGAGCTTGGTGTAGCCGTGCTCCGGGAAGAAGACCTTGCCCGGGCTGGACAGCCGCACGGTCCGTCCGCCCGCTTCCAGTTCCACCGCTTCCGCCATGCGAGCCACGGTAGGCGCACCGCGGGTACCTCGCACATCAGCGACGGCCCGCCCGGGTCCGCGCTGTCGAACCCACGTTCCCGGGCGGCACCGTGTCCGGCGCGGCACCGGCACTCGGCCGGTTTGTTGCCGCCGTGCCGCGCCGCCGCCCCTACCCGGTCAGGCTCCCGTTGCTCATCCGGACCAGTCGGCCGGTGAAGCGGCGGGCGACCATGCGGTCGTGGGAGACCATGACCAGGGCGCCCCGGTAGTGGTGCAGGGCTTCCTCGAAGTCCTCCACGAGTGCGGGCGAGAGGTGGTTCGTCGGCTCGTCCAGCAGCAGCAGGTCCACCGGAGCGAGCAGCAGACGGGCCAGTGCCAGTCGGCGCAGTTGCCCGGTCGACAGGTCACCGACCGCCGTCGTCAGGTCGGACGGGCGGAACAGGCCGAAGCCCAGCAGAGCGCCTCGGTGGTCCTCGGGGACGCCGGGCCGTCCGGCGGCGAAGGCGGCCAGCAGGGTCCGCCGCGGGTCGGTGATCGCGGTCTCCTGGGGCAGCCAGCCGATGCGGTCCGGCCGCGCGCACGTGCCCCGGTCGGGGTGCAGATCACCGGCGAGGACGCGCAGCAGCGTGCTCTTGCCGGCGCCGTTCGCCCCGGTGATCAGGATGCGCTCGCCGGGTTCGACGGTGAAGCCGGGCAGGTCGAGCCGGTCGCCGACGACGACACGGTGGAGATCGGCGACCGGCCCCTTGTGGCCGGCCTCGCCACCGGCGACCCGGGCACCGAAGCGCAGGGGCTCCGGGGGCCGCGGCACCGGGTTCTCCTCCAGGCGCCGTACCCGCTCCTTCGCCTGCCGGACGCGCGCGGAGATCTGCTTCTCCACGCTGCGCTGGTGGCGCTGGTTGTCGCGGTCTGCGTTGGACGCGCGCCGGGGTCCGGCGGCCATGGTGTCGGCGGCGCGGCGGGCCAGGGCGCGCTGCTCCGCCAACTCCCGCTGCCAGTCGGCGTACTCCTGTTCCCAGCGACGCCGGGCGCCCGCCTTGGCCCGGAGGTACCCCGCGTAGCCGCCGCCGTGCCGGTGGACGGTGCGGCGCTCGCCGTCCACCTCCCACAGGGCGGTGGCGACGCGTTCCAGGAAGAGACGGTCGTGGGAGACAGCCAGCACGCTGCCCCGGTGGGCGCGCAGATGTTCCTCCAGCCACTCCACGGCCGGGACGTCGAGGTGGTTGGTCGGCTCGTCGAGCAGCAGCAGTTGCGGTGCGGCCGCCAGCAGGCAGGCCAGGCCCAGGCGGGCCTGCTCACCGCCCGACAGGGTGCCCAGCCGACGGTCGGGCGCGATGCGTTGCAGGCCCAGCCCGTGCATGGCCGCTTCGACCCGGGCGTCGGCCGCGTAGCCGTCCCGGGCTTCGAACTCATCCAGCAGCTCCCCGTACGTGGCGAGCAGCCCGTCGAGTTCGTCGGGGCCGGCCTCCGCCAGCGCCCGCTCGGCCCGGCGCAGTTCCCGTTCCAGGGCGCGCAGGTCGGCGAGGGCGTGGTCGACGGCGTCCTGGACGGTGTCGTCCGGGGGGAGGTCGGGGGTCTGCGGCAGGTATCCGGCGCCGCCCGGGCAGTGGACGCGGATCCGGCCCGCGTCCGGCCGGTCGAGGCCGGCCAGCAGGCGCAGCAGGGTCGACTTGCCGGTGCCGTTCTCGCCGATGACGCCGATGCGCTCGCCGAGGGACACCGACTGGTGCACGCCGTCCAGCAGCGGCCGGCCTCCGGGGGCGCGGACGACGTCGTCCAGGACGACCTGGAACGAACCCGAGCCGGGCCCGGACGTGGAGGTGGAAGGGGTCGTGGGACAGGTGGGGGCGTCAGAAGTACGCCGGTGCATGGGTGATCCGCCATATCGGAAGACGTGAACAGGTGGCCGATACGGAGCGGGCAGCCGGAATCACGCCGCTTGCACGCGGCGGCATCGGCGCCCGGTCTCCCGGGGCGGTATCAGATGTAGAAGTAGTAGAACCTGATCACCCGTCCACCTTAACAGGCGAGGAATCCGGGCCGCTCATACAGTCGGACCATGGATCTGCCCGTGATGCCGCCCGTGAAGCCGATGCTCGCCAAGTCCGTGGCGAAGATCCCGCCGGGCATGCACTACGAGGCGAAGTGGGACGGGTTCCGGTCGATCGTGTTCCGCGACGGCGCCGAGGTCGAGCTCGGCAGCCGTACCGGCAAGCCGCTGACCAGGTACTTCCCGGAGCTGGTAGAGGCGGTGCGGGAACGGCTGCCCGAGCGTTGCGTGGTGGACGGGGAGATCGTGATCGCACGGGAGGGGCACCTCGACTTCGACGCGCTCACCGAGCGGATCCATCCGGCGGACTCCCGGGTGCGGATGCTGGCCGAGAAGACGCCGGCCTCGCTCGTGGCCTTCGACCTGCTGGCGCTGGACGACGAGTCCCTGCTCGACGTGCCACTGGTCGACCGGCGGGCACTGCTGGTCCGGACGCTGTCCGAGGTGACGCCACCCGTGCACGTGGCACCGGCCACCGACGACATCGAGGTGGCCCGGCAGTGGTTCGAGCAGTACGAGGGGGCGGGACTGGACGGTGTCGTCGCCAAGCCGCTCGACCTGCGCTACCGCCAGGACGAGCGGGCCATGTACAAGATCAAGCACGAGCGCACGGCGGACGTGGTCGTCGCCGGCTACCGCCTCCACAAGAGCGGTCCCGTGGTCGGCTCGCTGCTCCTCGGCCTCTACGACGACCGGGGCGTCCTCCAGCACGTGGGGGTGAGCGCGGCCTTCACCATGAAGCGGCGCGCCGAACTGGTGGAGGAGCTGGAGCCGTTGCGCATGGACGACGCCCGGGGCCATCCGTGGGCCGCCTGGGCCGAGGAGTCGGCGCACGAATCGGCCCGGCTGCCCGGCGCCCCCAGCCGCTGGTCGGGCAAGAAGGACCTGTCCTGGGTGCCGCTCAGGCCGGAGCGGGTCGTCGAGGTGGCGTACGACCACATGGAGAACGGGGCGCGTTTCCGGCACACGGCCCGCTTCCGCCGCTGGCGCCCGGACCGGACGCCCGAGAGCTGCACGTACGCCCAGCTGGAGGAGCCGGTCCGCTACGACCTGGCGGAGATCCTCGGCGGGCCCTGAAGGCGCCCCGAGGGCACCCCGAGGTCTTACGGCTGCATCAGGACCTTGACCGCGCCCTCCTGCTTCTTCTGGAACATCTCGTACGCGTGCGGCGCGTCCGTCAGCGGCACCCGGTGGGTGGCGAAGTCGTCGACGCCGAGCGGGTCCTCGTCCGTCAGGTAGGGAATGATCTCGTCGCTCCAGCGGCGCACGTTCGCCTGCCCCATCCGCAGCTGGATCTGCTTGTCGAACATCGTGAGCATCGGCATCGGGTCGGCCATGCCGCCGTAGACGCCGGACAGCGAGATCGTGCCGCCGCGCCGCACCAGGTCGATGGCGGTGTAGAGGGCTGCGAGCCGGTCGACGCTGAAGCGCTCCGCCAGCTTGCCGCCGATGGCCCGGGGCATCACCGCGGCGGCCTGCTGCACCAGCTTGGCGGCGGCGCCGCCGTGTGCCTCGGTACCCACCGCGTCGATCACGGCGTCCGGGCCCCGGCCGTCGGTCTCGTCCTGGATGGCGGCGACGAGTTCCTTCTCGCTGTCGAAGGAGCGCAGGTCGTACGTCTCCACGCCCCGCTCGTGGGCCCGTCGCAGCCGCTCCGGTACGAGGTCCACGCCGAACACCCGTCCGGCGCCCTTGGCCTGGGCGACCCGGCAGGCCATGTCGCCGATCGGGCCGAGGCCGAGCACGGCGACGCTGCCGCCCTGGGGGACGGCGGCGTAGGTGACCGCCTGCCAGGCGGTGGGCAGGACGTCGGAGAGGTAGACGAAGCGGTCGTCGGCCGGCCCCTCCGGCACCTTGATCGGGCCGTACTGGGCCTGCGGCACGCGCAGGTACTCGGCCTGTCCGCCGGGGACCGCGCCGTACAGGCGGGTGTAGCCGAACAGCGGGGCGCCCATGCCCTCGCCGGTGACCTGGGTGGTCTCGCACTGGGTCGGCAGTCCGGTGCCGCACATGAAGCAGTGCCCGCACGCGATCTGGAACGGCACCACGACCCGGTCGCCGGGCCGCAGACCGGTCACCTCGGAGCCGACCTCCTCCACGATGCCCATGGGCTCGTGGCCGAGGATGTCGCCCGGTGTCATGAACGGCGTGAGCACCTCGTACAGGTGCAGGTCGGAGCCGCACAGCCCGGAGGACGTGACACGGATGACCGCGTCCGTCGGTTCCTGGATTTTCGGGTCGGGCACCTCCTCCACCCGCACGTCCCGCTTGCCCTGCCACGTCACTGCCTTCATCGCCTCGCGCTCCCTCCGTCGCCCGTGCCCGTCGGTCTTGCGTGGCGGCCGGGTACCCGGGGCTTCCGCCACCGAACCGCCGCCCGGTTTCGGCCGAACAGCGGATTCTGGGCCGCTTTCCGTGCGCCGTACCAGATTCGATCAGGTATGGCAATAAATGCTTCAAGAAGCGCACAATCAGTGACACGGGATGGGCGGACAGGTGGTCGGAATGCGACGAGGGACGCACAGGCGGCGCGGCGGCGCACTGCTGACCGCGGCGGTGGCGGTCTCGCTGGCCGCGGGCTGCACCGCGGGACCCGGTGCGAAGGAGGACCGGCGGGCACCTCAGCCGGAGCGGTCGCACAGTGCGGCCGGCTCCGGCTCGGTGCTCGCCGTGAAGGTCGACAACGTGCGGGCGGCCCGGCCGCAGACGGGCCTGGGCGCCGCGGACGTCGTCTACGCGGAACCGGTGGAGGGCGGGCTGAGCCGCCTGATGGCGATCTACGCGACCGAGTTGCCCGAGAAGGTGGGTCCGGTGCGCAGTGCCCGTGAGTCCGACCTGGAGCTGCTGCGCCAGTTCGACCGGCCGACGCTGGCCTTCTCCGGCGCGCAGAGCAAGCTGTTGCCGCTCATCGACAAGGCGCCCCTGCACGCGGAGCCACCGGGCGAGGGGTCCGACGCCTATGTCCGCGACGACGACCGGCCCGCCCCGCACAACCTCTACGTGCGCCCCGGCCGGCTGCTGCCGAAAGCCGCGGGCGCCGACGCCCTGGCCACGGGCTTCCACTACGGCGAGGCTCCCGAGGGCGGCCGGTCGGTGTCCTCGCGCACCGTGCGCTATCCGTCGGCGTCGTTCGGCTTCACCTGGTCCGAGAGCGGTGACCGCTGGCTGGTCTCCCTGGACGGCACCCCCGCCCGGACGGCCGACGGCGGACGTCTGGCGCCGGCGACGGTCGTCGTGCAGCACGTGAACGTGCGCCAGTCGGACTTCCGCGACTTCCGCGGCAGCAACTCGCCGTACGTCGAGTCGGTGGGCTCGGGGCGGGCGGAGGTGCTGCGCGACGGGCGCTCGTACGACGCGGCCTGGAAGCGCGGCTCGGCGGCGGACGGCACGTCGTTCACCACGGCGGACGGCACGGCGCTGAACTTCGCCGAGGGCCAGGTGTGGGTGGTGTTCGTCGACCCGACGAAGGCGCCCTGATCAGCTCGGGGCCGCCGCGGGCTCGGCCGGGTTGCGGAGCCCTTCGGCGGCGTCCGCGACCCGGCGGATCAGGTCGAAGAAGACGGCCTGCTCGTCGGCGGAGAGCGGGGCGAGGAAGACCTGGTTCATCCGGGCCGTACGCACGGTCAGCTTGCGGTGGACGCGCAGGCCCTCGTCGGTCGCGCGCAGCAGGAAACGACGGCCGTCCTGCGGGTCGCGGACCTTGTCCAGCAGCCCGCGACGGCCGAGCCGGCTGATCACCTCGGCGATGGTGGACCGGTCCAGCCCCACCCGCTCCCCCACCGTGCGCTGGTCCAGACCCGGCTCGGCGACCAGCGCGTTGAGGACCGCGAACTGCGGCGAGGTGGTCTCCTCCGAGACCATCGTGTTCCACAGCAGGTAGTGCGCCTGCTGCAGCCGCCGGGCCAGGTGCCCGGGGTGGGTGGTCAGGTCGACCGCGGCCATCTGCACTCCTGTGGTCATTTTCGTCGGTGCACTGACGATACATCGGGCGGACGGTGACTGTCCGCTGCCACATCAGGCGATTCACCTCCCACTTTGCGAGGTCTTGACGCCCCGGCCGTCCGGTGGCAGCGTGTGGCGAACCTCGCTGTAATACTCAGTGCCCTGACTAATTCGCCGATTCGGTCCGCGATCCGGGGCGCCTGGAAGAGATGGGGCTTCTCGGATGGACAAGGTGGTGGCCACGGCCGGTGAGGCGGTGGCCGACGTGCCGGACGGCGCATCGCTGGCGGTGGGCGGTTTCGGGCTGAGCGGTGTGCCGAACGTGCTGATCCAGGCGCTGTACGAGCGCGGGACCGGCGAGCTGTCGGTGGTCTCCAACAACTGCGGGGCGATGGACTCCGGGCTGGCGGTTCTGCTGGCCGCGGGGCGGATCGCCCGGGTGACCGGGTCCTACATCGGGGCGAACAAGGAATTCGCCCGGCAGTACCTGGGCGGCGAGCTGGAGGTGGAGATGATCCCGCAGGGCACGCTGGCCGAGCGGCTGCGGGCCGGCGGCGCCGGGATCCCCGCCTTCTACACTCCGGCCGGGGTGGGCACACAGGTCGCCGACGGCGGGCTGCCGTGGCGTTACGACGGTTCCGGCGGCGTCGCACTGACCTCGCCGCCGAAGGAGGTCCGCGAGTTCGACGGAGCGCGGTACGTGCTGGAGCGCGGCATCCGTACCGACTTCGCACTCGTCCGGGCGGCCAAGGGCGACCGGCACGGAAACCTGGTGTTCGCCAAGTCGTCCCGGAACTTCAACCCGCTGGCGGCGATGGCCGGACAGGTGACCGTCGCCGAGGTGGAGGAGCTGGTCGAGCCCGGCGAGATCGATCCGGACGCGGTGCACCTGCCGGGGATCTTCGTGCAGCGGGTCGTCGCGCTGACGGCGGAGCAGGCGGCGGACAAGAGGATCGAGCGGCGGACGGTGAGTTCCTGATGGCCTGGACACGTGAGCAGATGGCCGCTCGGGCGGCCCGGGAACTGCGGGACGGGCAGTACGTCAACCTCGGCATCGGCCTGCCGACGCTGATCCCGAACTACCTCCCGCAGGGCGTGGAGGTGACGCTGGAGTCCGAGAACGGGATCCTGGGCACCGGCCGGTATCCGACCGAGGCCGAGGTGGACCCCGACCTGATCAACGCCGGCAAGGAGACCGTGACGGTCCTGCCGGGCGCCTCCTTCTTCGACTCGGCGCTGTCCTTCGGCATGATCCGGGGCGGGCACATCGACGTCGCCGTGCTGGGGGCCATGCAGGTCTCCGCCACCGGCGACCTGGCCAACTGGGCCATCCCGGGCAAGATGATCACCGGGATCGGCGGGGCGATGGACCTCGTGCACGGTGCCCGCACCGTCATCGTGGTGATGACCCACACCGCCAAGGACGGCTCACCCAAGATCCTCCAGGAGTGCGCGCTGCCGCTCACGGGCAAAGCGTGCGTGGACCGGGTCGTCACCGACCTCGGCGTCCTCGACGTGACCGACGACGGCCTGGTCCTGGTCGAGGCCGCGCTCGGGGTGAGCGTCGACGAGATCACCGCCAAGACCGATGCCGAGCTCGTCATCGCGGAGGGACTCAAGTGAAGGACGTCTACGTCGTCGACGCGGTCCGCACCCCGTTCGGCAAGTACAACGGCTCCCTGGCGGGCGTACGCCCCGACGACCTGGCCGCCCACGCGATCCGGGAACTCCTCGCCCGCACGCCCGGCCTGGATCCGGCCCGGGTCGAGGACGTCTACTTCGGCAACGCCAACGGCGCCGGCGAGGAGAACCGCAACGTCGCCCGCATGGCCGCCCTCCTGGCCGGCCTGCCCACCACCGTCCCCGGCGTGACGGTGAACAGGCTGTGCGCCTCCGGCCTCGAAGCGGTGATCCAGGCCGCCCGCGCCATCGCCGTCGGCGACGCCTCGATCGCCCTCGCGGGCGGTGTGGAGTCGATGACCCGGGCGCCGTACGTGCTGCCCAAGTCGGACCGGCCCTTCCCGGCCGGGCACACCGAGCTGTACTCGACCACCCTGGGCTGGCGCATGGTCAACCCGAGGATGGACCCGCAGTGGACGATCCCCCTCGGCGAGTCGGCCGAACTCATCGCCGACAAGCACAAGATCAGCCGCGAGCGGCAGGACGAGTACGCCCTCGCCTCCCACCACAAGGCCGCCCGCGCCCAGGCCGACGGCCTGTTCGACGGCGAACTCGCGCCCGTCCCGGTGCCGCAGCGCAAGGGGGACCCGGTCGACTTCGCCGCCGACGAGTGCGTACGCCCGACGGCCTCCCTGGAGGCGATGGCGAAGCTGAAGCCGTCCTTCCGTAAGACGAGCGAAGCGAGATGGGGGTCCCCCCGGCCGGAGGCTGGGGGAGGCACCGTCACCGCGGGCAACGCCTCGCCGCTCAACGACGGCGCCGCGGCCCTCCTGCTCGTGGACGAGGAGGGCCTGAAGGCGACCGGCCGCGAACCCCTCGCCCGGATCTCGGCCACCGGCGTCTCCGCGACCGACCCGCACTACTTCGGCCTCGCGCCGGTCGAGGCCGTCAACCGCGCCCTCGCCAAGGCCGGCCGCACCTTCGCCGACCTGGACGTCCTCGAACTCAACGAGGCGTTCGCCGCCCAGGTGCTGGGCTGCGTCGCCGAGTGGCCCGAGTTCGACCCCGCGATCCTCAACCCCCAGGGCGGAGCCATCGCGCTGGGCCACCCCCTGGGCGCCTCCGGTGCCCGCCTCGCCGGCACCGTCGCCCACCAGCTCGCCCGCAAGGGCGGCGGCACCGGCATCGCCACCCTCTGCATCGGCGTCGGCCAGGGCCTCGCCCTGGTCCTCGACCGCTAGTCACCCACGGGACTGCCCATGACTCTCACTCAGCACGACATCGACGCGGAGATCGCGGCCGAGCACGCCGCGTACGAGAAGCGGGTCGCCGACGGCGGGCCCGTCGAGCACCACCCGCGCCGCGACTACGCCCCGTACCGCTCCTCGGTGCTGCGCCACCCCAAGCAGCCGCCGGTCGCCATCGACGTCACCAAGGATCCCGAGCTGGTGGAGCTGTCCTCCCCCGCCTTCGGCGAGCGGGACATCACGGTCGTCGACAACGACCTGACCCGGCAGCACACCGGGGAGCCGGTCGGCGAGCGCATCACCGTCTCCGGCCGCCTCCTCGACCGGAACGGCAAGCCCGTACGCGGCCAGCTCGTCGAGATCTGGCAGGCGAACTCGGCCGGCCGCTACGCCCACCAGCGCGAGCAGCACGACGCGCCGCTGGACCCGAACTTCACCGGCGTCGGCCGCACCCTCTCCGACGACGACGGCTTCTACCGCTTCACCACCGTCCAGCCGGGCCCGTACCCGTGGCGCAACCACGTCAACGCCTGGCGCCCGGCCCACATCCACTTCTCGGTGTTCGGCTCGGCGTTCACCCAGCGGCTCGTGACGCAGATGTACTTCCCGAACGACCCGCTGTTCCCGTACGACCCGATCCTGCAGTCCGTGACGGACGACGCCGCTCGGCAGCGGCTGATCGCGACGTACGACCACAGCCTGTCCGTGCCCGAGTTCTCGCTCGGCTACCACTGGGACATCGTGCTCGACGGCCCGAACGCCACCTGGATCGAAGAAGGACGCTGACCGCCATGACGAAGATCGACACCAGCGGGCCGGAGACCGTGCTGCCCACGCCTTCGCACACGGTCGGCCCGTTCTACGGCTACGCGCTGCCCTTCCGCGGCGGCGAGGACATCGCGCCCGTGGGGCATCCGGACACGATCACCGTGCACGGGTACGTGTACGACGGCGAGGGCAATCCGTTGCCGGACGCGCTCCTGGAAGTGTGGGGGCCGGACCCGGACGGCAAGCTGCCGACGGCCGACGGCTCGATGCGGCGCGACCCGGCGTCCGGCGGCTTCCTCGGACGCAACGGTGTGGAGTTCACCGGCTTCGGCCGCATCCAGACCGACGCGAACGGCCACTGGTACGCGCGGACGCTGCGACCCGGGGCCCGCGGGGCCAGTGCGCCGCATGTCAGCGTGTGCGTGTTCGCGCGCGGCCTGCTCGTGCACCTGTTCACCCGGATCTACCTGCCGGGCGACGAGGCGGTGCTCGCCGCCGACCCGCTGCTGTCCCGGGTGGACGCGGAGCGCCGCGACACGCTGATCGCCGCGGACGAGGGCGCCGGGACGTACCGTTTCGACATCCGCCTTCAGGGCGAAGGCGAGACGGTCTTCCTGGAGTTCCAGTGACATCAGCTGCCGACACGGGCCTGCTCGCCCCCGGGTGGGCGGGCTCACCGGCCGCCGACGCGACCGACGACCGCGCCTGGCTGCGGGCGCTGCTCGACGCGGAGGCGGCCCTGACCCGGGCCCAGGCCGGGCTGGGGCTCGCCCCCGCCGACGCGGCGGCCGCGGTGACCGGGGCGGCCGACCCGGCCCGTTTCGACGTGCGCTCCCTGGCCGAGCGCGCCCGCGGTGGCGGGAACCCGGTCATCCCGCTGGTGGCCGACCTGACGAAGGCGGTCGGCGAGGCGTACGGGCCGTACGTCCACCGGGGTGCGACCAGCCAGGACATCCTGGACACGGCGACGATGCTGGTCGCCGCCCGCACCCTGGACCTGCTGCTCCCCGACCTCGCCCGCACCGAAAGGGCGCTGGCCCGGCTGGCCGCCGAGCACCGGGACACGGCGATGCCGGGCCGGACGCTCACCCAGCACGCCGTGCCGACCACCTTCGGGCTGAAGGCGGCCGGCTGGCGCACGCTGGTCCTCGACGCGCGGGACCGGATCACCGCCGTACGCGATGCGCTGCCCGCCCAACTCGGCGGCGCGGCAGGCACCTTGGCCGCCTTCGGGGCGTACGGCGCGACCGACCCCGTCGAGCTGCCGGCGGCGTACGCCCGTGAACTCGGTCTGCGGGCACCCGCGCTGCCCTGGCACACGCTGCGCACCCCGGTCGCCGACCTGGCCGGATGCCTCGCCTTCGCGGCCGGGGCGCTCGGGAAGACCGCCGCGGACGTGCTGACGCTGTCCCGCACCGAGATCGGCGAGGTCGCCGAGGGCAGCGGTGGCGGCTCGTCGGCGATGCCGCACAAGGCCAACCCCGTGCGGGCCACCCTCATCGCGTCGGCCGCCCGGCGCGCGCCGCAGCTCGCGGCCACGCTGTACGGCTCGCTGGTGGCGGAGGACGAGCGGCCGGCCGGGGCCTGGCACGCCGAGTGGGAGCCGCTGCGGGACCTGCTGCGGCTGGCCGGCGGTGCCGCCCGTGACGCCGCCGAACTGACCGAGGGACTGCGAGTGCGTCCGGACGCGATGCGCGCGCACCTCGGCCTCACGCACGGACTGATCGTGTCCGAGCGGCTCTCCGCCGAACTGGCACCGCTGCTCGGGCGGGCCCGCGCCAAGGAGCTGCTGACCGAACTCGCCCGGCGGACGTACGCCGAGGACCGTGCCCTGGGCGAACTGCTCGCCCAGGTACCGGAGTTGTCCGGCACCGACCTCGACGCGCTGACCGACCCCGCCCGTTACACCGGCTCCGCCGGAGCCCTGACCGACCGCGCTCTGGAGCGACGTTGACCATGCTCGACCACCTGACCGAAGGCCCCGCCTCCGCTCCCCCGCTGCTGCTCGGGCCCTCGCTGGGCACCTCGTACGCGCTGTGGGACAAGGTGGCGCCCGAGCTGTCCATCGGGCACAGGGTGATCCGCTGGGACCTGCCGGGGCACGGAGGTTCGGCGGCGGAGCTGATCGGGCCGGGCGCCACCGTCGGCGACCTCGCCGGCCTGGTGCTCGCGCTCGCCGACTCGCTCGGGGTGGAACGGTTCGCCTACGCCGGGGTGTCGCTGGGCGGCGCGGTGGGTCTGCACCTGGCCGTGCACCATCCCGAGCGGGTGTCGTCGCTGGCCGTCCTCTGTTCGTCGGCGCACTTCAACGGTGCGAAGGCGTGGGAGGAGCGGGCGGCGACGGTGCGCGCGGAAGGGCTGGCGAAGCTCGCGGACGGGGCGGACGGCCGGTGGTTCACGCCGGGGTTCACCGTGCCGAGGCTGGTCCAGGACCATCGGGACGCCGACCCGGGGGCGTACGCGGCCTGCTGTGACGCGCTGGCCGCGTTCGACCTGCGGGACCGGCTCGGCGAGATCTCCGCGCCGACGCTGCTGATCGCGGGCCGTCAGGACCCGGCGACGCCGCCCGCGCATCTGCGGGAGATCGCCGACGCGGTGCCGGGCGCGACGCTGACCGAGCTGCCGGGGGCCTCGCACCTGGCGCCGGCGGAGCGGCCCGAGGCGGTGCTGACGGCGCTGCGGGCGCACTTCGACGGCGGTGCGAGGCGGGGCATGGCGGTGCGGCGCGAGGTGCTCGGGGACGCCCACGTGGACCGGGCGCAGGGGCGGCAGAGCCCGTTCACCGCCCGCTTCCAGGACTTCATCTCGCGCTATGCCTGGGGTGAGATCTGGACGGACGAGACCCTCTCGCGCCGCGAACGCAGCATGATCACACTGACGGCGCTGGTCGCGCACGGCCACTACGAGGAGCTGGCCATGCACGTGCGGGCGGCGCGGCGCAACGGGCTGACACCGGACGAGATCGGCGCGGTGCTGCTGCAGACGGCGGTGTACTGCGGGGTGCCGGCGGCGAACTCGGCGTTCGCGGCGGCCCAGCGGGTGCTGGCCGAGGAGGACCGCAGCGCCGAGGAGGACGGCACCACCCGCTGAGCTCGGCCGGCCTCAGCCCACCTGTCCCGCGGCCAGTGCCTCCCGGGCCCGCGCCACCAGTCCGTCCGCACCGCACGAGTCCGCCAGCGCCAGGCCCCGGTTCAGCTCGGCCTCCGAGCGGGCCGCGATGCCGTACTCCACGCGGGCGGCGGCGTGCTCGTACTGGCAGGGTGAGGCCTCCAGATAGGCGACGGCCTGCGCGGCGAGCCGGACCGCGCGCTGCCCGGTCTCCAGCGCGGCGGCGCACCGCAGTGCCTCCCCTATGGCGGTGTCCGTGCCGAAGCGCTCGGCCTGGCGGCGGGCGTCGGTGACGAGCCGGGCGGCGCGGCCCGGATCCTCCGTGGCAAGGGCCCGCGCCAGCTCGGTCGCCCATGGATGCACCACCGGATTGTGCCTGCCGCGGGCGGCCGCCGCCTTCTCGGCCGTCTCCAGTTCGTTGACGCACTCCTTGGTGCGGCCGGTCGCGAGCAGCAGCCTGGCCCGCACTGGGCGGGGGTCGGGCAGCACGATCGTGGACGGGTACGGCGGGTCGAAGCCGTAGCGGTCGGCGACGGACCTGGCCTCCTCGACGTGGCCGCGGGCGAGCAGCGTGTCGATCAGGTTGCAGGTGGCGGACCAGTACAGCGGCAGGCCGCGGCCGACCCGTTCAGCGATGCGCAGCGATTCGCGCAGGGACTTCTCGGCCTCCCTCAGCCGGCCCCGCCTGCGGTGGCCGAGACCGACGTAGGCGTGCGCGAGGGCGAGGTGGCCGCCGCTCCAGCCGGCGGTCTCGTAGGTGCTCAGGGCCTCGGTGAAGAGTGCCTCGGCGCGGTCGAGCCGGTCGGTGTAGGCATAGGAGTTGGCCAGCATCATCGGCAGTTCGAGGCCCCACTCGGTGTCGGTCCAGCCGAGCCCGGAGGCGAGGCGGCCGTTGACGAGCGCCCGGTCGCACAGCTCGACGACCTCTTCGGCGTTCTCGCCCCGCGTCATGGCGTCGAAGCCGCGCAGGATGAGCAGGGCACGTTCCGCGTTGTCGCGGCCGGTGCAGGTGCCGGCGAGTTCGGCGAGCCGCTCGGACCGGCCGGGCGAGGAGGTCTCGCCGGGGTGGATGCCCTCCCACATGTACTGGACGGCCTGCAGCCGAAGCCGCACGGACGGGTCCGGGTTGCGGGCGGCCTCCGCCCGGACGGTGCGGACGGCCTCCTCCAGCTGGTCGTTGTGGAGCAGGGCCTCGGAGAGCCGGAAGACGGCGTTGACGCGCTGCTCGCCGTCCAGGCCGGGCATGGCGAGGGCGGTGCGCAGGTGGCCGATGGTCG
This sequence comes from Streptomyces sp. BB1-1-1, assembly GCF_031597775.1. Taxonomy (NCBI): domain Bacteria; kingdom Bacillati; phylum Actinomycetota; class Actinomycetes; order Kitasatosporales; family Streptomycetaceae; genus Streptomyces; species Streptomyces sp. BB1-1-1. The sequence continues at coordinate 1,190,730 of NZ_CP134203.1, forward strand.
TGGCGGGCGCGGTGAGGAGCGTGGCACAGCCCAGTTCGTAGAGCACCCGCGCGTGGGTGTCGGGCAACGGCGGTTCCTCGAGGGCGCGTTCGAGGCAGCGGCGGGCCGCGTCGGGGGCGCCGACGGCGAGGTGCTCGCGGGCTGCTTCGCGCAGCTGCTCGACGACTTCCTGGTCGTCGTCGGGATACACCTGGAGCAGATGGCGGGAGGCGGCCGCGGCGCCGAGTCCGGAGTCGGTGACCAGCTGGGCCGCTATGCCGTGCATCGCCGTGCGCAGCGCGTCGGGGATGGAGTTGTAGACGGCGGTGGCGATCAGCGGGTGGACGAACTCCAGGTCGCCCGCGGCGGTCTGCCCGGCGGCGGGGTCGGGCGCGGAGAGGATGCGGGCGCTGCACAGCAACTCGGCGCAGCGGGCGGCGTCGCCGCGGTCGAGGGTGGCGAGCCGGGCCACCATGTCGACGGTGATGCCGCCGCCGAGGATGGCGGCCGCCCAGGCGAACCGGGTGGAGTCGACGCCGAGTTGCTCCAGGCGGGCGACGAGGCCGCCGCCCCGGGCCGAGCGGTTCAGGTCGCGCAGTTCGGCGGCCTGCGACTCGACCGGTTCCAGTTCGCTGTCCTGGACCTTGGCGAGGAGTTCGACGGTCTCGTACGGGTTGCCGCCGGTGACGGCCCACACCTCGCGGCAGAACGCGGCGTCGGCGTGGCCGCCCAGCGTGGCGCGGGTGAGGCCGGCCGTCGCTTCGGGGGTGAGGGCGTTCAGCGGGGCGAGGGGCCGGCCCGCGGCGGAGGCCGCGTCCAGGTGGCGGGCGCTGTCGCCGCTGACGTCACCGGGGCGGCGGGCGATCACGATCAGCACCGAGGTCTCGTCGAGCCGTTCGGCGAGCGCGGCGAGCCAGCGCAGGGTCTCCTGGTCGGCCCAGTGGGCGTCGTCGATCAGCAGGACCAGCGGCCACTCCCGGCGGGCCAGCCGGCGTACGGCGGCGACCAGGCCGTCGCACACGCCCTGCGGGTCGGCCTGCCGCTCGCCCGGGTCCGCTATGCCGAGGGCGGGGCCCGCGATCTCGTACCAGTCGCCGAGGTACTCGCGCGCCTCCTCCGGGAGCATGGACACGAGTGCGGGCTGGAGCAGTTGGCGTACGACGTTGAAGGGGACGGACCTGAGTGTCTCGCCGCCGCGCGCGGACCAGACGGTGCAGCCCCGGGCCTCGGCGAGGCGGCGGGTCTCGGCGAGCAGCGCGGTCTTGCCCAGTCCGGCCTCGCCCCGCGCCTCCAGCAGGGCCCCGGAGGACGAGCGGTCCGCGCACAGGTTGTCGACCGCCCCCTTGATGGTGGCGACTTCCTCGTCGCGCTCCCAAAGGGCGGCCGAGGCGGCGGCCGTTCGCCCTACCTCCGTCATCCCGCTACCTCCCCGAGTCGCCCGAATGACGTACAGACCTTGAGCCTAACCGCCCGATCGCGCAAGTGACGGGGTGTCGGGGCAGCAGTTGCCGTGATGGGTGACATGCGGTAAAGCGCGGACGACGCGCCGGCCCCGTCATCAGCCAAGGCGCCGTTCGGCGACCGTCAACCCGTCGTGAGCGGCGGCGGGGCGGCGGGCGGTCCCGGCATGCCGGACCCGGGCCTCTCATCCCGCTTTCACCGACGCCTCTTACGGTGGGCACATGACGCAGGAGACTCCTCCCGGGTGGTACCCGGACCCCGGACAGAAGAATGACGGTCCCGCCACCGAGCGCTGGTGGGACGGCAAGGCGTGGACGGACCAGGTCCGTTCCACGGGTCCGGCCGCCGCGTGGGCGCCTCCTGCGCAGCCGCCGGCGCACGACACCGCGCCCGGCCCGTACCCCGTGCACCCGGGCTATCCGGGACTTCCCGTGCAGGCGCCGTCCGCGCGGCGGCGCCGGCTGCGTACCGGCATAGCCGTCGCGGCCGCCGTGGCCGTGCTGGCGGGCATCGGGGTCGGCGTGTACGTGCTGGCCGACGGCGGCTCGGGCGGCGACAGCGCGGGGCCCTCGCAGCAGGACCGGCGCGGCCCCGGCGGCCGAGAGGACCCCTTCGGCGACTCGGGCGGCGGCGAGGGCGGGGAGGGCGGGGAGTCGCCCTCGCCCGACTCCCCGGACGGGTCCGAACCGCCCACGATCGGCAGCGGGTCGGTGACGGACCCCGTCAGCGGGATCAGCCTGCCCATTCCGGACGGCTGGTCCGGGCAGCAGTTGCAGGTCGGCGCGACGGTGACGTCGGACGACAGCTACGAGTGCCCCGGCGACACCTCCAAGACCTGCACCAAGGGCGGCGCCTACTCGGCTCCCGCGGTGGTGCTGGGCACCAAGGGCGGTACCGCGGAGGAGGTCGCCAAGGCCGACATCGAGGCCAACGCCGAGGAGTCCTACGGCGGCGAGTCCTACGGCGCGATCACCTCGCACGAGGAGCTGGCGTCCAAGGCGGTCACGGTCGCCGGGCAGAAGGGCTACCTGGTCCGCTGGAAGGCGGTCACCAGCAAGGGCGCCGACGGCTACGTCGAGTCGCTCGCCTTCCCCTCCCCCGCCGACCCCGAGCGCATCGCCGTCGTCCGCTTCGGCGTCGACGTCGGGGAGAAGCAGGCGGTGATCGACGAGATCACCAAGGGCATCGAGGTGGACTCCAGCGGCGGGGGCGGCAGCGGTCAGGACGTCTGACCGGCCCCGGACAGCAGTCGGCCGGGTGGGGCGCCCTTCCGCTCAGAAGGCGTCCCACCCGGCCGGGGGTGCGCGCCGCCCCCGTCCCCACGGTGCGGCGCGGGCAGGCCACCGTCCAGTCATCCCATGGACGGCGACCTGAGTCTCAGGGGAGGCCGAGCGCCGGCAGCACGACGGCCTCCACGAACCCGACGAGGTACTCCGCGTCGGCCTGCTCGCCCTCGACGACGGGCCGCATCCGCAGCATGCCGAACAGCTGGGCCGGCACGTACTCCAGCGCCGGGTGGCCGGCGGGGACCTCGCCCCGTGCGACGCCGCGCGCGAGGATGTCCCTCAGCGCGGCGATCTCCGGCTCGACGAGCGCCTCGCGCAGCGCGCCCTTGAGTTCCGGGTCCTCCATGACCGCGTGGCCGAGCGCCTGGAGCAGTCCCGTGTCCTTGCCCGCCCCCTCGCCCGCGGCCCGCGCCGCCTGGCGCAGGTCCTCGGCGAGCGACCCGGTGTCGATGTCGGTGAAGCGCACCCGGCGGTTGGAGCGCAGTGCGGCGGCCACGAACTGGGGCTTGGTCTTCCACTGCCGGTACAGCGTGGACTTGCTGCACCGGGTGCTGGCGGCGATGCCGTCCATGGTGACGGCGTCGTAGCCGCAGGTCCGGATCTGTTCGAGCACGGCGTCGAAGAACTCCTGCTCACGCTCGGGCGTGATCTTGGAGCGGCGCGAGGGTCCGGCCGGTTCCGGTCGGTCCGCGGCCTGCGACGTCATCGGCGGTGCTCCTCACGGTTCCGGGTGGCGGTAGGGCTCTCGAGCGGCCCGTACTCCAGTGTGTCGTATGTCTATCGATACGTCAGTGTACCGGTACACCAGCGTATCGGTACACTGGCGTATCGGAACGGGGTCGTATCGATGAGAACCGTCACACGCCCCGTACCTGTGAGCCACGCACGTGTGAGCCACATACCTGTGAACCACACGCACCACCGTCAGTGAAGGGGCCGGGGGATGAATGCCCGCAGCGAGCCTGCACAAGCGCGGCCGGACGAGCCCGCGCGCCCGGTCGCACGCCCACCGCTCGTCCGTGAGCTGCTGCTCGTGGCAGGGCTCTTCCTCGCGTACAAGTTCGGCCGGCAGCTCGCGACGGGCCACACCGCCGAGGCCTTCCGCAACGCCCACCACGTGTGGGCCTGGGAGCGCACGCTGCGACTGCCCGACGAGGGCACGGTGCAGTCCCTGCTCCTGCACGGCGACACCCTGATACACGCGGCGAACACCTACTACGCGACCGTCCACTTCCCGGCCACCGCGGCCTTCCTGATCTGGCTCTATCTGCGGCGGCCGGGGCACTACGTCCGGGCCCGCCGGGTGCTGGCCGCGGTGACCGGCGCCGCGCTGGCAGTGCACCTCCTCTTTCCGCTCGCCCCGCCGCGCATGCTGGCCGCCACCGGTCTGATCGACACGGCCCGGGTCTACGGCCCCTCGGTGTACGGCCCGCCGAGCACCGATCAGTTGTCGAACCAGTTCGCGGCGATGCCCTCGCTGCACTTCGGCTGGGCCCTGATGGTGGCGGTCGGGCTGATCGTCGCGACGCGGTCGCGCCTTCGGTGGCTCTGGCTGCTGCATCCGCTGCTCACGCTGCTGGTGATCGTGGGCACCGCGAACCACTACTGGCTCGACGTGATCGTGGCGGCGGCCATGCTCGGCCTCGCCCTCGCGGTGGTCCGCCTGCCGCACCGGCCGCGGTGCACCGTGACACACCGCCGGCCCGAGGTCCGGCGCCGGACGGCGGAGCAGCGTGACCTGGTGGGGGCGGGGCGATGAGCGCCGCCCTGATCGCCGTCCTGCTGTCGCTGGTCTCCGCCTGCGCCTACGCCGCCGCGGCCGTCGCCCAGGAACGGCTGGCCTCCCGCAGCGCCGGCACGGGCGCGCTGCGGATGCTGGCCCGCGGGGCCTGGTGGTGGTCGGTCGCGCTCAACGCCTCGGCCGCGCTGCTGCACGTCGTGGCCCTCAAGTACGGACCCCTCACCGTGGTCCAGCCGCTCGGCGCGCTCACCCTGGTCGCGGCGGTGCCCCTGGGGGCGCGGCTGGCGGGCCGGCGGGTCAGCGCGGTCGAGTGGCGGGGCATCGGGCTGACGCTGCTCGGGCTCGGCGCGCTGCTGCTCACCGCGTCCGGCCCCGCGCCCGACGACGTGCTGAGCGTGCCCGAGGCGCTGGCCGTCTCCGGCGCGACGGCGGCGCTGATCGGTGTGCTGTCCCGGCCCGGTACCCGGCCGGGGCTGCGGCACGCGACGGCGTCCGGCGTCGCCTCCGGGGTCGCCTCGGCGCTCACCCAGACCGTCACGGTCGCCGTCACGGACCACTCGGGCTCGTTGCTCAGCGCCCAGGTGATCGGCGTGGCGGTGCTGGTGGCGGCCTTCGCGGCGGGCGGACTTCTGCTGTCGCAGACGGCGTACCGGGGTGGTCTCGGCGCCCCGCTGGCGGTGGTGACGCTGGCCAATCCGGTGGCCGCCGCGGTGATCGGGCTGTCCCTGCTCGGTGAGCGGCTGCGGGGCGGCGCGGGCGGCGTGCTGCTCGCGCTGACCGGTGCGGGACTGGCCGCCTGGGGCGTGGTCCAGCTGAGCCGGGCGACGCCCGGGCGTTCCGACGAGGCCGGGGCGACGGCCGCCGCGCCGGCGTCGGCGTCGGCGTCGGCACCGGCGGCTCCGACGGGCAGGGAAGCGGTGAGCGCGGGGGCCGTGGGCCCGGAAGCCGTGGGCCCGGAAGCGGTAGGCGCGGGAACGGCGGGCTCGGAAGCGGCGGCCCCGAGGGCGGCCGCCGCCCCGAGGCAAGTGGCCCCGCAAGCCGCGGCCCCGCAAGCCGCGGCCCTGGAGGCGGCCGCCCCTGGGCAGGTCGGACCCGTGCTGGTGCCCCGGTAGCCGGGGCCGGGGCACCTCACGCGGCTGTAGGCCTGTCCGGCCGCGCCGTCAGTCCGTGATCATCGCCGGGTCGCTCACCCCCGGCCGCCCGTTCTCCACGTGTCCGGCCAGGCGCCGCAGGAACGCCGGGTCGGCCTCGGAGGTGACCGTCACGTCGTACCAGCGGCGGCTGCGCGCGAGGCCGACGGTGTGGTGGACGGTGGCGCCGGGGCGCACGGTGACGGTCCTGGCGCCGCCGCCGTAGGCGTCTGCGTTGGCGATCCGGAGCCGGACCGTGCCGGACCCCGTGTTGGTGAGGGTCAGCCGGACGTCGTCGCCGGTGTGCCGCGCGGTTACCTCGGGCCCGGCGGTCCTGTTGGGGCCCCGGAAGACGCGCAGGAAGCCGTTGGGTCCGTGCACGGTCAGGTCGTAGGAGCCGTCCGAGTACGCCGAGTTCCAGGTGTCCGCGATGGTCTTGCCGGCCTCGGTGGTGTAGGTCCAGGGGCCGTCGGTGCGGTTGCCGGAGGTGACGAGGAAGGCGGCACCGGCCTTGGCGCCGGAGGCGAAGGTCAGCGTGAACTTCCCGGCCGCCGCGTCCACGGCGCCGTCCACGTGCGGGGCGTACCGCAGCGGGCGGGCGGGGCGCAGACCGCGTTCCTGCCGGGGCATGTCCGGGTCGGCGGGCGGCGTCGGGCGGTAGTCCGGGTGGCGTTCGCGGTCCGGCGGCTCGTAGGCGTCGGTGTCCGGCAGCTCGGCCGGGCGGCTGTCCGTGCGGGAGAAGTCGAAGGCGGCGGTCAGGTCGCCGCAGATCGCGCGCCGCCACGGCGAGATGCCCGGCTCGCGCACGCCGAAGCGGCGCTCCATGAACCGGATGACGGAGGTGTGGTCGAAGGTCTCGGAGCAGACGAAGCCGCCCTTGCTCCAGGGCGATACGACCAGCATCGGCACGCGCGGGCCGAGCCCGTAGAAGCCCTCGCGGTGGGTCTTGCTCCCCTCGAAGACGTCGAGGGAGACGTCCACGGTGGACCGGCCCCGCGCGGCGGACTTCGGCGGCAGCGGCGGCACCAGGTGGTCGAAGAAGCCGTCGTTCTCGTCGTACGTGATGAACAGGGCGGTCCTCGCCCACACGGCCGGGTTGGAGGTGAGCGCGTCCAGAACCTGGGAGATGTACCAGGCACCGTAGTTGGACGGCCAGTTGGAGTGCTCGGAGAAGGCCTCCGGGGCGGCTATCCAGGAGATCTTCGGCAGCCTCCCGGCCTTGACGTCGGCGCGGAGCCGGTCGAAGTACCCGTCACCGTTCTTCGCGTCGGTACCGGTGCGGGCCTTGTCGTACAGGGGGTCGCCGGGCTCGGCGTTCCGGTACTTGTTGAAGTACAGCAGGGAGTTGTCGCCGTAGTTGCCGCGGTAGGCGTCGTCGATCCAGCCCCAGTGGCCGGCCGCGTCCAGGCCGTCGCCGATGTCCTGGTAGATCTTCCAGGAGATCCCGGCCTCCTCCAGCCGCTCGGGGTACGTCGTCCAGTCGTAGCCGAGTTCGTCGTTGCCGAGGACCGGGCCGCCGCCCGTGCCGTCGTTGCCCGTGTGACCCGACCACATGTAGTAGCGGTTGGGGTCGGTGGAGCCGATGAAGGAGCAGTGGTAGGCGTCGCAGACGGTGAAGGTGTCGGCGAGCGCGTAGTGGAAGGGGATGTCGTCACGGGTCAGGTACGCCATGGTGGTGGTGCCCTTGGCGGGCAGCCAGCGGTCGTACTTGCCGTTGTGGTAGGCGTCCTGCCCGTCGGACCAGCCGTGCGGCAGCCCCTCCAGGAACTGCATGCCGAGGTCGTCGGCCACGGGGTGGAAGGGCAGCACCTCGGTGCCGTCGCTCTTGGCCTGGTGCCAGACCGACTTGCCGCCGTCCAGGGAGACCGGGTGCGGGTCGCCGAAGCCGCGCACGCCGCGCAGCCTGCCGAAGTAGTGGTCGAACGAACGGTTCTCCTGCATCAGGACGACGATGTGCTCGACGTCCTCGATGGAACCCGAGCGGTGATTCGCCGGGAGCGCGGCGGCCCGCTCGATGCTCGCCGAGAGTGCGCTGAACGCCGTGGTGGCGCCCGCGAGTTGGAGGAATCGGCGCCGGTTCACTTCGGCCATGGGGTGTAAGAGCCTCTCGCCTTGGGGGGACTCACCCGGCCGGACGGTGCCGGATGATGACGGAATGCGCGCGAAAGGAGTGTTCCAGGAGCAGCAAACGTCAGGGAAGGGTCAGGTGGCGCTGGTGTGAAAGTCACCGGTACGTGAGGTGTGCCGGGCCCGCCGCCCGGGGATGGTCGCGATCATGACAGGCATGCACACGGAAGCACCCCCGACCCGACGGCCCGTACGCCAGCTCCTCGCCGCCTCGGTGGGCAACGCCGTGGAGTGGTACGACTGGTACGCCTACACGTTCCTGGCCACCTACATCGCGGACCAGGTCTTCCCCGAGAGCGCGGACAACTCGCTGGTGCCGCTGCTGTCGACGTTCGCGGTGTTCGCGGTGGGCTTCTTCATGCGGCCGGTCGGCGGGCTGCTGATGGGCGCGATCGCCGACCGGCGGGGGCGGCGCGCCGCGCTGACGGTCACCATCCTGCTGATGGGCGGCAGCAGCCTGCTGGTCGGCCTGACCCCGACGTACGCGGCGGCCGGTGTGCTCGCCCCGGTGGTCCTGGTCGTGGCCCGGCTGCTCCAAGGGCTGTCGGTGGGCGGCGAGTTCGCGGCGTCGACGACCTTCCTGGTGGAGTCGGCGGGGCCGGGCCGACGCGGCCTCTTCTCCAGCTTCCAGTACGTGTCGACGACGGCGGGGCAGCTCGTGGCGTCCGGCGTCGCGGCCCTGCTCGTGAACACGTTGAGCGAGGAGCGGATGAACGGCTGGGGGTGGCGGGTGCCGTTCGTCCTCGGCGCCGTCCTCAGCCTGGTCGGCTTCTGGATCCGGCAGGGCGCCCAGGAGACCCGCAGCGCCGAGCAGCAGAAGGCCCCGCGCCCCGGCCTGTTCGAGGCGCTGCGCCGCCATCCGCGCGAGTCCCTGCTGATCTGCGGCATCACGGCGGGCGGCACCATCGCCTACTACACCTGGACGTCGTACCTGCCGACCTACGCCGAGCTCAACACCGGGCTGGACAAGGCGGACGCGCTGCTCGCGGGCACCATCTCGCTCGCCTTCTTCGCACTCCTCCAGCCGCTCGGCGGGCTGCTCTCCGACCGCTTCGGCCGCCGTCCGCTGCTGCTGTTCTTCGGCGTGGGGTTCGCCCTGCTGAGCGTGCCCCTGCTGCACTCCCTGCGCGACTCGTTCGCCGTGCTGCTGCTCGTGCAGTGCGCCGGCATGATCCTGCTGACCGGCTTCACCTCGATCAGCGCCGCCGTCAACGCCGAGATCTTCCCGCCCCGGGTACGGGCGGCCGGCATCGGCTTCCCCTACTCGCTGACGGTCGCACTGTTCGGCGGCACGGCGCCGTACGTGGGCACGCTGTTCAAGGACCTGGGCCACGCCGGGCTCTTCCCCTGGTACGTCGCCGTCCTGTGCCTGCTGTCCTCGCTCGTGTACCTGCGGCTGCCGGAGACGGCACACAAGGAGCTGGAGCGCTGACGCCCTGTGCGGGTCGGGCTCGTCCGCGCCAGGTAGGGCGGGTGAGTGCCGCTTCCGTGCCGGCGAGATGGACGGCCGTGGCGAGCCACTGGGCCGTGCAGTGGTCCTGATCGTCCGGGCGGAGGCGGCCGAAGACGTCGCGGGTCCGGTGCGCGGCCACCTCGCCGAGCGCGGCGACCAGTGCCGCGCCGGTGGCGAATCCGCCGCGGCGCAGCGCGGCCTCGTGCCCGTGGCGGTCGTTCTCGCGTGCGGGTTCGGCGACGGCCCGGCGTCCTCCGGCGACCGACAGCTCGACCATGCCGCGAACCCGCCGCCGGGTAGCCGGAGCGGGGGCAGCCGCCGTCGGGTCCGGGGCGTCCTCGTCGCCGGCCAAGCCTGGCGCGTGGAACGCGCCGATCACCGCCGCGACCCGGTGCTGCCACCGGTGCGGCGGTGCGCGGATCCGAGAGATACGGCAGCCACGGCGAGCGCGGGACTGTGGTGCCGTACGCCGATCAGGTACGGCCGGGTGCGGGCTGCCGGCGCGGCCATCTGAGCGGCCGCCTCCTGTCTTGCGGTCATACGGTCACGGGACCAGGTGAGTGGTTCGGCGGGGACGGCCGCACCCGGCGACCGTCCCCGCCGGTGGCGGCACTCAGCGGCGGCGCTTGCGCGGTCGCGGCACTTCCAGTTCCTCCAGCCGCGGCCCGTCCCCGTCCTGGGTCCGCTGCCAGGCGTCGCGGTACAGACCGGCGACGGGCCGGGTGGGCACCACGACGCCCAGGACGGGGCTCTCACCGTCGAGCAGGTCGTACATCGGCAGCTTCCACCGCTCCAGCGGCAGGTGCGGATTGGTGAGCTGGGTCCAGCCGCCGGGCAGGAACAGCGAACGTCCGGCCTTGGAGCGGTTGCCTTCGACCACGAGGTCGGTGGCCGCGAGTTCGGCGCGGGCGGCGCGGAGCCGGGCCGTGCCACCGCGTCGCCTGCCCCATCCGGTCCAGCGCGCGGTGTTGCGGTCGGTCGGATCCGGCATGGCCAGCAGCATCAGGTAGAGGACGGCGGCGTCCTCACCGATGCCGTGCCGCTCGGCGACCTCACCGACCAGGTCGGGCACGGACCGGGCGGGGTCCTGCGGCCACCACAGGCCGTCCTCGTCGCGCTCGCCCGCCACCGGGTTGCCGGGGTCGGCGAGCAGCTCGGCGAAGGGCCGGTCATGGACCATGCTCAGTGCCGTCTCCTGGGCGTTCGGTCGTTCCCCCGTGAACAGCGCCGTCAGGTGGGGGTCGTCGCCGGCCGCGTCCAGCAGCGCGGGCCGGATGGCGGGGACGGGCCTGGACCCTTCGGTGCCCAGCACGACCGCGCCGTAGCGCACGAAGTCCTCGCCGGTCTCCGTGGGATCTCCGGCGGCCCGCCGGAACGCCTCCCAGTCGGTGCGCCGGTCGAGGGCGATCAGCAGGCCGGGGTGGGCCAGCCGGTCGCGCAGCGCGCTCAGTACGACGGGCAGGGTGGCGCGGACCGGGTCGCCGGACGGGAGCCGGTGGGCGAGCCACGCGGCCAGGGCCACGGAGCCCTTGAGGACGTCGTTGTCGAAGCCGGGCGTCCGCTCGGCGGATTCGAGATAGTAGCTGCCGAACTTCCAGGTCAGGTCCTGTGTCAGGCGGGGTTCGGTGGTCATGTCGACGAAGCCGTGCAGTGCTCCGGGCGGAGCCCATCCCGGGGAGACCACGGTACGGGCCGCTTCGTGGAGCACGTCCTCGGAGATGGGCGTGCGCCGGCCCAGCCGCTCGTTCCAGACCTCGGCCGCGCGGGCGGCGTCGGGGCCGTCGGTCCACAGCCGTGTCGGCTCGGCGGGGAGCAGCGCCGCCACGACGGCCTGCCGGGCGCCCGCGTCGAGGGAGCGCAGTTCGTCCTTGGCCACGCGCGCGTCGGCCGACTTCACTCCGATCGTCTTGAGCGTCGCGGAGGGCACCGGCTCGCGCTTGTCGTCGATCATGGGCAGGCCGGCGACCAGCAGCCGGGCCATGGTCGGGGTGACGCCGGTGAGCCGCGCGAACTCCTCGGCGGCCGCCGGGAACCAGGGTGCCGGGCCGCGCTCGGCCAGCTCGGCGCGGAACGCCGCCGCCCAGCCGGGCGCTCGGGTCGGCTTCGGCACGAACTCCCCCACGGCGACCGGAGTGTACGGCGCGGGCACCTCGAACCGGCCGGACGGATCGTGGAAGACCGCTCCGTAGCACCGGCCCGCGGTGTCGTCCTCGGAGTCCCATTCACGCAGGTAGTCGAAGGCTCGGTGGGGAAAGAGCAGGAACGCGCCGCCGTCGAGGTCCAGCACCGTCTCGTCCGTGTTGCCCCGCACGGCGTCGGGCCCCTCGAACAGGCTCTGGTCCAGCCGCAGCCGGACGCGGCGCCAGTGGCCGGGGTCCAGCTCCGTGAGTTGCTGCGCGTCGAATTCCGCGAGGAACGCGTCCAGGGGCTGCCGGTGCTCCTCCACGGTGGGCACCGAACAGGCCCGCAGGGCCAGTATCGCGGGCAGCTCGGGCAGAGCCAGGGCGTCGATCTTCCTCAGCGACTCCTGCCTGGCCAGTTCGAGGTGGGTCCGGCCCGGGGGAACCGGCTCGGCCGGGCCCCGCATCGACCGGCCCAGCAGGTGCGGCAGGTTATGGAGGTGGTGCTCACTGGCCCAGTAATGGGGGCGCCAGCCCCGGCCGGTCAGGCCGACACCGTTCACCGCCGCCTCGAGCAGCTTGTCTCCGGTCCTGGGCCGTGGCTCCTGCGGCTCGACCCCGGCGATCGCGGAGTCGAGCCGGGTCAGCGCCTCGTCCAGGACGCGCTGCTGCTCGGCGGCGAACCTCACCACCCCGGCGACGCCCGCGCGCAGCGCCTCGTGGCCGATCTCGGGCAGGAGTGTCCGGACCAGGCCGCCCACCATGTCCCGGTCGTCCGTCTCCACCCCCTCCTCGCCCCGCTCGCCGTCCTTCTCGGCGTCCAGCGCCGCCACGGCTCCCATCAGGAGCGCCTTGGCGGTGTCCTCGCCCACCTTGCGGAGCGCGGCGGACCCCTGCGGGTCGCGCGGCTGGAGGAGGTGCCAGTAGCGCAGGTGCGGAAGCAGTGCCGTACCGGCGTTGAAGGGTCCGGCCTTGTAGCCTGTCCCGGTCTCGGCGAGCAGCGCGCCCTTGGTGTCGACGAGCCTCACCGTGCGCGACGTGTGGATCACGGTCACCGGCCGGTCGGCGCCGGGGAACACCAGCGCGTGCTGCAGGTCCCCGTCCACTTCGGGTGGCACGACGACCGAGCGTCCGGCCAGGTCCTCGCCCCGCCGCGAACCGTCGGGGAGGGTCACCACGCGCCAGCCGAGCACTCCGTCCACCGGGGCGCACATCGGGCCCGGTACGGCGGAGGGGGCGGGCAGCAGCCAGGCGCTCCTCAGAGTGCTTCCCTCCGGAGCGGTGCGCAGCGCCTCGTCGATCCACTGCGGTGCTCCGGGTTCGCCCAGCGTGTCGCCGACCGGGTCGTACGCGCGCCAGGTGTACTTCCCGTCCTCCCCGTCCGCCCTGGCCACCACCCAGTACGAGGTGCCGTCACTGATCACCTGCCGCGTTTGCGGTACGAAGGCGTCCCCTCGGCGCAGCACCCCGTGACCGGTGGTCCGGCCGCCTCCGGGAAGGGGAAGGGAGGCGGGTGCCATACCGCCGTTGACTCCTCCGCTCCCGTCCACCTCGCAGGGCCACCAGGCGTGGACGTCACCCTCGACCGCCATGCGTGGCGAGTCGGTGGTGTCGTGCCAGTACCCCTGCCAGGTGAGGGTGGAGCCGGCCGTGGAGGACAGTCGCCACCAGACGAGCAGCCCGCCGTCCACGTACTGGCAGGTGAACGACCCGAACAGGTCCGAAGGGTCCGGGAGGCTCGGCACACAGGCGAGAACCGTGCCCTCCGCCCCGATCACCCGGGCCTCTCCACCGGCCATGACGATGAGGTACGGCCAGCCGTCGATGACCCTGATGCCACGGTTCTTCTCCCGCGAGGCGTCGGACCGCAGGGCTTCCTCCCAGGCGGGCCAGCCCAGCTCGTCGAGGACGCCGGTGCGCAGGGTGCTGGCCAGCGCGGGTGCGACGCCGGTGGCCAGGGCCTCCCGCACTTCGTCGGCGGCGACGGCCAGCGCCTCCCCCGGCAGCCAGGACAGCGTGCGCAGAGCGCCGGAGTAGCCGGAGAGTTCGGCCAGTTCGCGGGTGAGGTACCTCCGGCCGACCTCCGCCACCCAGGGTGCGAGCATCGTCCGCCCGCCTGGGGACCCGGCCAGGTTGACGACGGTCTCCTCGCTGTTGCCCCACTTCCCCTCGGGACAGCCGCGCCGGAACGCCGGACGGAAACGCGCGTCGGCCTCCAGCGCGAGGAGATCCCGCCGGTACTCGCGGGCCGCCCACGTGCTCAGGGCGAGCCTCTGGTCGTCGCCGGGTTCCGCCACCGGTATGTCCAGGGACAGCAGCTGGTCGAGCAGGTTCACGTCGCCGACCGGGGGCTGGAGGGTGTCCCCCTGGGCCCAAAGCTCGGCACGCAGCGCGTCGGCCATGCGGTCGACCAGCGGATACAGTTCCGGCGGCGCGGCCTGGTGTCCGTCGGTCCCGCACAGCGCGAGGAACCTGCGCGTCCATCCGACCGTCCCGTCGGGGGAACGGGCCTCGGCGGGCAGCGTGGCGTCGCACAGCCCGGCAGCCGCCCCGGCGTCCTCCAGCAGGGCCAGCCACTGGGGCAGTTCGTCCCGCTCCCACTCCGCCGGCAGCAGCCCCAGCAGCGTGCCGCGGGCGGCGGGCTCACGCCGGGCCAGTTCCAGCAGGGCGGTCCGGTGGGCCTTCCACCAGCCGGGCGGGGCCTTGGCCGTGCCGGGCAGCGGCAGCATCTCGCGGAGGTGTGCCATCTCCTCGGCGAGCGCGTTCTTGCCCGCGACCGCCTTCGCCAGCCGGCGCAGGTCGGCCGCGCCCGGGCTCGACGGCGGCACGCCGTGCGCGGCGAGCCGGACGAAGAGCCCGCACAGGTGCCGGAAGGCCGTCGCGGCCGGTACGCGGGACGACAGCCCCTTGGCGTAACTGGAGAGGATCTTCGTCGGCACCGCGCCGGCCAGGGCGAACTCGAGGAACACCGCGTCCATGCGCGCCTCGTCGAACGGCAGCGCGTGTGCCGTCTCGGCCTTGCGCGCGTTGATGAACATCTGGGACGCGTAGGCCGTCTGGTCGGCGGCCAGGAACACCCGGCCGGCCTGCTCGTAGAAGGTCGGCAGGAAGTGCGGTACGGAGCCCGCGAGCCGTTCGCCGATCGACTCGTAGGTGGCGCGGGCCTTCTTCGCCCGGGATCTCACCGTCCGCGCGACCTTGTTCATCTCATCGACCAGGGACATCGCCAGGTGTCCGTCCGAGGGATGACGGACCAGCACCCATTCGGGGAAGCCCATGGCCCGGTGTTGTCCGACACCGACCTCCACCGGCTCGCCGTCGGGTTCGAGTCCGAGGAAGCCCGTGTCCGGGTCGCCGGTCCCGTCCTCGGCGATCAGGCGCACCACGGTCCGGCCGTCCAGTCCCGGATGCCGGTAGGCCCGGGCGTACACGGGCACGGCCCGGTCGCCTCCGCCGGTGGTGCCCGGCGGCAGTACCGCACCGGCGCGCAACAGCTCCTCCACCTCCGCCGCCGTCGCCGCGTCCCGTGTCGTGCCGTCGCTCATGCTCACGTGCCTTCCGTGGGTGTGCGTACCGCTGCCGTTCACTCGGTGCCGTCCGTGGTCACGGTGCGGCCGGCGTGCAGGGCCGCGGCCATGCGCATGCCCTCGGACCAGGCCACGGGGCCGACCTCGGTCAGCGGGAGACACCGGTGCCCGTCCCCGTCGCTCCAGGACAGGCTGCCGGTCCAGGCCTTGTCCTCGGTGTAGGGATCGCTCATGCCGACCGTGGCGGTGATGACGCGCCCGGCGTCCCGGATCCTGTCGACGATGCTGCCGCCGGAGATCTTGTAGCCGAGGGACGTGGCGCGGGAGGAGAGGTGGAACCAGGAGCGGTACTCGGCGTCGGCGAACTCGGTGACCCTGTCGGTTCCGCCGCCGGTCCCGGCGGGTTTGCGCCAGGTGGCCCGGTGGATCTGCTCGACGCCCTGGACCACGCCCGACTCGGCCGCGAAGGTCCGGAGTTCCGCCAGGTCGGGGAGGAGGACCGGGTGCGGCATGGTCACCGTCCGGGCTGCCAGGCGGACGGTCTCACCGTCCAGGTTCACCACCCGCAGTACGCCCGAGTCGTCCACGTCGCGCAGGAAGCCGGCCTCCCCGGGGGTGTCACCGCCATCGGGACCGTCACCGACGATAACGATGTCGCGGAGCGCCGCCCGCCATGCCTCGTCGGGCCAGACCCGGGCCAGCAGAGCGGTCGGCACCGGCAGCGAGGACACCATCCAGTTGCCGACCTGTGCCGCGCACTCGGCCGCGTGCCGGTCCAGCCACTCGGCGAAGCGCTGGAGTTCGACGACTTCGGGCCGGTCCCGTATCTCCGCGGGCAGGGCTCTTACCCGCTTCCCCTCCTGCCCGGCCGGGGGTGGGCCCGACGCGGACCGGGCCACCACCCGGCCGTCCACCAGAGCGACTTCATATGTGTCGCCCGCTGCCAGCCAACCCATCGCTTCCTCGCCTCTTCCACATCCGGGATCCGGGATCCGGCACAGCATGTCCGGCGGGCCCAACCGGCCCGCCCCGCTGTGACGTTGGCGAAAGACTAGAGGCACCCACCGACAGTCCCCGCGACGCCGCCTTCCGTGAGGCGGAAGAAGCGTTGCCACCCGTGACGCCCTCCCGGACGATGCCACCACCCACGACGGACGGGAGCCGCAACGATGCCGCACATGACCGCCTTCGCCAGGAACCAGTGGTACGTCGCCGCCTACAGCCACGAGGTCGGCCGCGAGTTGCTGGGACGCACACTGCTCGGTGAGCCGCTCGTCCTCTACCGCACCGAGGGGGACGGGACGCCGGTGGTCCTGCACGACCGCTGCGTGCACCGCCGCTACCCGCTCTCCGAGGCGCCGACGCGGCTGGACGGCGACCGGATCGTGTGCGGGTACCACGGGTTCACGTACGACACGACGGGCACCTGCGTGTACGTGCCGGGCCAGAAGCGCGTCCCGCGCACCGCCCGCGTCGCCTCCTACCCGGTAATCGAGCAGGACTCCCTGGTGTGGGTGTGGATCGGGGACCCGGCGCTGGCCGACACCGGGACCGTGCCGCGCGCCCGCCACCTGGACTCCCCCGGCTGGGTCACGGTCCGGGGCATGGAGCCGATCGACGCCGACTACGGACTGCTGGTCGACAACCTCCTCGACCTCTCCCACGAGACGTATCTGCACGGCGGTTACATCGGCACGCCCGAGGTCGCCGAGACGCCGATCACCACGGAGGTCGACGAGGGCGCCGGGATCGTCCGGGTCAGCCGGCACATGGACGACGCCGAGTGCCCGCCGTTCTACGCCAGGTCGACCGGTATCAGCGGGCGAATCTCGCGGTGGCAGGACATCGAGTACCACGCGCCGTGCCTGTACCTGCTGCACAGCCGGGTCGCACCGACCGGTGTGGTGCCGGAGGCGGACGGCAGCGATCCGAACGGCTTCCACACCGAGATCACCTACGCCATCACGCCGTCCGGCGACGGCAAGGTGTACGACTTCTGGGCGGTCTCGCGGGACTGGGCGACGGACGACGCCGAGGTCACCGAGTTCCTGCGGAAGAACAACCACACGGTCGTCATGCAGGACGTCGACGCGCTCAACCTGCTCCAGCGCACGCTCGGCACCGAGCGCACCGGCTACCAGGAGCTGAGCATCAACATCGACACCGGCGGCCTGGCGGCCCGCCGCATCCTCGCCCGGCTGGTCGAGGAGGGCGACAGGCCCGCCGAACGGGCGGCCCGATGAGCGGGCGCACCGGCGAGGTCTACCGCATCGACTGGCTGCCGGGCACCGACGTACTGCACGGCACCTGCCACTGCGGCGCCGAGCACACCGCCGATGACCCCGTCACGATGTGGGACTGGATGCTCGCCCACCCGCAGGGACACCCGGACGGACACCCGCAGGAGAAACACCGGGGAAGCGACTCATGACCCTCTACGAAGCCGAACTCGTCGTCGACCGCCGGGAGACCGCGGCCGACGGCGTGCTCACCCTCGCCCTGCGTCACCCGCTCGGCGAACCGCTGCCCGTCTGGGAGCCCGGCGCCCACATCGATGTCGTCCTCGCGCCGGAGCTGGAGCGGCAGTACTCGCTGTGCGGCGACCCGGCCGACCGGACGGTGTGGCGGATCGCCGTGTTGCGCGAGGCCGCGGGGCGGGGAGGGTCGGCCCACGTGCACGGTGAGTTGCGGGTCGGCGACAAGGTCCGGGTACGAGGACCGCGCAACCACTTCCGGCTGGAGCCGGCCCCCCACTACCGCTTCGTCGCGGGCGGTATCGGCATCACCCCGATCCTGCCCATGCTGGCCGCCGTCGAGGAGGCGGGCGCCGAGTGGCGCCTGCTCTACGGCGGGCGGACACGGAACACCATGGCGTTCACCGCGGAGTTGGAGCGGTACGGCGACCGGGTCACGATCGCCCCGGAGGACGAGTCGGGGCTGCTGGACCTCGCCTCCGTACTCGACGACATCCCCGAGGACACCCTCGTCTACTGCTGCGGGCCGGCGCCGCTGCTGGACGCCGTCGAGGCGCGCTGCCCGGCCGGGATCCTGCGCCTGGAGCGGTTCCGTCCGAAGGAGGCGGGGGCGGGGAGCCCGGACACGGAGTTCGAGGCCGTACTCGCGCGCAGCGGGCGCACGGTCGCCGTCCCGCCGGGCGTCTCCGTCCTGGACGCCGTCCGGGCCGCCGGCGTCGAGGTGCTCTTCTCCTGTACGGAGGGCACCTGCGGCACCTGCGAGACCGACGTCGTCGAGGGCGAGCCGGACCACCGGGACTCGGTGCTCACCGACGAGGAGCGGGCCGCCGGGGAGACGATGCTCATCTGTGTGTCCCGCTGCCGTGGCCGGCGGCTCGTGCTGGACCTGTGAGCGCCTGACCGGTGATCCGGAGGTCGGCGTCGATCCGGGCGACGGTCGCCAGCAGGTGCGGCAGCAGGTCCCGGCGTACGGACTCCACGGAGTTGCGGCCGGCGTGCACCGCGATGTTCACGCCGGCCACCGCCTCGCCGTCCCGGTCCCGCACCGGCGCGGCGACGGACCTGAGCCCGTCCTCGAGTTCCTGGTCGACGAGCGCGTAGCCCTGGCGGCGCACCCGGCGCAGTTCCGCGCGCAGGGCGTCCGCCGAGGTGAGGGTGCGGGCGGTGTGCGGACGCAGGTCGGCGCGGGCGATCCGGGTCTCGATCTCGGCGTCCGGCAGATCGGCGAGGATCACCCGGCCCACCGAGGTGAGGTGTGCCGGGAAGCGGGTGCCCACGGTGATCGACGCGGTCATGATGCGACTGGTCGGGACGCGTGCGACGTACACGACGTCGTCGCCGTCCAGGACGCACAGCGAGGAAGACTCCCGTACCTGCGCGACGAGTCGCTCCAGGTGCGGTTCGGCGATCTGCGGCAGCGTGAAGCCGGCCAGATAGGAGTAGCCCAGCTCCAGCACGCGCGGAGTGAGCCGGAAGAGCCGACCGTCGGTGTGAACGTAGCCGAGATCCGCCAGGGTGAGCAGGAAGCGGCGGGCCGCCGCGCGGGTGAGTTCCGCGGCGCGGGCGACCTCGCTCAGGGTCAGCGCCGGGTGGTCGGCGTCGAAGGCCCGGATGACGGCGAGGCCCCGTTCGAAGGACCTGACGAAGTGCGGTGCGCGGGCTGCATCGGGCATCTGGCCTCCGGCAAGAGCCTCACGGCAGGGCGTGCGGCACGAACGACCGTACGCAGTGCGCACGCTACGAGTGCGCGTCCCGCACTGTCAACGACCCCAGGTTGAATCCTCAACGGCCCATATCGACGCGGGCATTGACCTGGCCTCCGCACCGGCCCTACGTTCCCGCTGAGCACGTTCGTGCTGTCTGCGCACAGCCTGTCGGAGCACCTGGTCCGGTCCCACAGGGGGAGTCATGCGTCGTCTGTTCGTCGGCCTCACGGCCGTGTCCGTCCTGACCGCCGCGACGGCTTGCGGCTCGTCCGATTCCGGAGGGTCGGGCGACGCCGGGTCGTCCGGCGGCACCACCACGGTCAAGGTGGGCCTCATCCCCATCGTCGACGTCGCGCCCCTGTACCTGGGGCAGAAGAAGGGCTTCTTCGACGAGCGCGGGTTGAAGCTGTCCTTCGCCGGCGCGCAGGGCGGGGCGGCGATCGTGCCCGGCGTGGTCAGCGGCCAGTTCGAGTTCGGCTTCAGCAACATGACGTCGTTGATGATCGCCCAGTCGAACAACGTGCCCGTCAAGGCGGTGGCCAACGGCATCGCCTCGACCGGCGTCGTGGGCAAGGACTTCGAGGCGCTCACCGTCAAGGGCGACAGCCCGATCAAGTCGGCGAAGGAGCTGGAGGGCAAGAAGGTCGCCATCAACACGCTGAAGAACATCAACGAGACCGCGGTACGGGCCTCGGTCGGCGCCGCGGGCGGCGACCCCGACAAGGTGGACTTCGTCGAGCTGGCCTTCGACCAGATGCCGGCCGCGCTCGACGGCGGGCGGATCGACGCGGCGATGGTGGTGGAACCGGCACTGGCCACCATCAAGAGCCAGGGCGGCCGGGAGATCGCCTCCCCCATGGTCGACATCCATCCGGATCTGACGGTCGCCATGTACTTCACCTCCACCCGGTACGCGCAGGAGAACCCGGAGGTGGTGAAGAAGTTCCAGGAGGCCACCGCCGAGTCCCTCGCGTACGCCGACGCCCACCCCGACGAGGTCCGCGAGATCGTCACCACGTACACGAAGATCCCGCCGGACGTGCTGGCGAAGGTGACCCTGCCGAAGTGGCCGACCGAACCGAACCGCTCCTCCCTCCATGCGCTGGGCAAACTCGGTTACGAGGACGGCCTGTTCGACCGGTTCCCCGACCTGGACGCGCTGCTGCCGTGAAGGGGGCGAACGCCGCGCTGGGCGCGACCGGCCTCGCGGTCTTCCTCGCCCTCGGCGAGGCGGTACCGCGCCTCGGCCTGGTCGAGGACGAGTACTTCCCGCCGACCAGCCGCATCGCCGACGCGCTCGGCACGGAGGTCGCGGACGGCGCCTTCTGGACCGCGCTCGGCGACACGCTCACCGGCTGGGCGCTGGGCCTGGCCCTCGCGGTCGGCGCCGGAATCGTCGTCGGGGTGCTCCTGTCGGTGGTGCCGTACTTGCGCGAGGCGACGGCGTCCACGATCGAGTTCCTGCGCCCGATCCCGTCGGTCGCGCTGATCCCGCTGGCGGTGCTGATGTACGGCACCGAACTGCGGTCGGTGCTGCTCCTGGTCGTGTACGCCGCCTTCTGGCAGATGCTGATCCAGGTCCTGTACGGCGTCCAGGACGTCGACCCGGTCGCCGAGGAGACGGCGCGGTCGTACGGTCTGGGCACTTGGGCGCGGGTCCGGCACGTGCTGTGGCCGACCGCGCTGCCGTACGTCATGACGGGGGTGCGGCTGGCGGCGGCCGTCGCGTTGATCCTCGCCATCACCGCCGAACTCGTCATCGGCGCGCCGGGGCTGGGCGCCCGGATCGCCGTCGCGCAGACCTCGCAGGCCGTGCCCGAGATGTACGCGCTGATCGTCGTCGCCGGTCTGCTCGGGCTGTTGATCAACGTCGGGGCCCGGTCGGTGGAGCGACGGGCGCTGGCCTGGCACCAGTCGGTACGCGGGGAGGTGGCGGTGTGAGGCGGGTACTGCTGCGACTGGTGTTCGCGCTCGCGCTGCCCGCCGTGCTGGTGGCCGTCTGGTGGGTGTCGTCGGCCGGCAGCGAGGACGTGTACTGGCCGCCGCTCGGCACGATCCTGGAGACCTTCCCGGACGTGTGGACCGCCGACCGGTGGCGCGGTGACGTGCTGCCCAGCGTGCTCAGGCTCGCGGCGGGCTACGCGCTCGCGGCCGTCGCCGGTGTCGCGCTCGGCACGCTCATCGGCTCCTACCGGCGGGTGCGGGCGGTGTGCGAGCCGGTGCTGGAGTTCCTGCGGGCGGTGCCGCCGCCGGTGCTGGTGCCGGTGATCATGCTGTTCGCGGGCATCGGCGACACCATGAAGATCGTCGTGATCGCGGCCGGCTGTGTGTGGCCGGTGCTGCTCAACACGGTCGAGGGGGTCCGGGCGGTCGACGCGGTGATGGCCGAGACGGCCCGCTCCTACGGCATCACGGGTGTCGCGTGGCTGCGGCACGTGGTGCTGCGCTCGGCGAGCCCGCAGATCTTCGCGGGTCTGCGCCAGGCGTTGTCGATCGGCATCATCCTGATGGTGATCAGCGAGATGTTCGCCGCCAGCAACGGCCTCGGTTTCACCATCGTGCAGTTCCAGCGCTCGTTCGCGATCCCCGACATGTGGACCGGCATCCTGCTGCTCGGCCTGCTCGGTTTCGTGCTCTCGGTCCTGTTCCAGCTGGTCGAGCGGCGGGCGCTCGGCTGGTACCACGGCCTGCGCGCCGCCGCCCGGCGGCCTGGGTGAAGCTTCCGAAAGGGCGGTCCATGCTCGACGTACGCGGCCTGAAGAAGGTGTACGAGGGATCGGGGCGGCGCGTCGAGGCGGTGCGCGACCTGACCTTCTCCGTGGCGGCCGGGGAACTGGTCTGCCTGGTCGGCCCGTCGGGCTGCGGCAAGACGACGCTGCTGAAGTGCGTGGGCGGGCTGCTGGAACCGACGGCCGGCGAGGTGCTCCTGGCCGGGCGGAAGGTGGCCGGTCCGCCGCCCGGCATGGCGTTCGTCTTCCAGGAGTACGGGCGCAGCCTCTTCCCGTGGATGCGGGTCGGCGAGAACGTCGAACTGCCCCTGAAACAGAAGGACCTGGGCAAGGCGCGGCGCCGGGAGCTGGTCACGGACGCCCTCGCCTCGGTCGGTCTCGCGGACGCCGCCGGGGCGTATCCCTGGCAGTTGTCCGGGGGCATGCAGCAGCGGGTCGCCATCGCGCGGGCGCTGGCGTACGAGCCCGAAGTGCTCCTGATGGACGAGCCGTTCGCGGCGGTGGACGCGCAGACCCGCGCGGACCTGGAGGATCTGGTACGGCGGCTGTGGCGGGAACGCGCGATCACCGTCCTGTTCGTCACCCACGACATCGACGAGGCCCTCTACCTGGGCGAACGCGTGATCGTGCTGTCCGCCTCCCCCACGGTCGTGCGGGAGCAGCTCGAGGTCGACCTGCCGGGCGAGCGGGACCAGGTGCACACGCGGGTGGCCCCGCGCTTCGCCGAGCTGCGGACCCATGTGTACGAGCAGATCCAGGCGGCGAAGCGCGGGGCGGCGCAGCCGGTCGAGACGGACGCGCCGCCGCCTCACTGACCCGGGGCCGCCCACAGCCCGCGGACGTGTCCCAGGTGCCGCCTCATCACCCCGCGGACCCCCTCCTCGTCGCGGGCGAGCAGCGCGTCGAGGATCTCCAGGTGCTCCTCGGCCGACGCCCGCAGCCTCCCCTGCTCCACCAGCGCCGTCAGGCCGTACAGCCGGGAGCGACGACGCAGGTCGCGTACGACCTCCACCAGGTGGGCGTTGCCGGCCAGCGCCAGCAGCCCCAAGTGGAAGCGCAGGTCGGCCTCGACGTACGCGATGAGGTCACCGGCCGCGGCCGAGGTGACGATCTCCTCGGCCACCGGGCGCAGGGCCTCCAGCGCGACGGCGTCGGCGGTGGTGGCGAGCCCGGCGGTGGTCGGGATCTCGATGAGCGACCGGATGTGGGTGTACTCGTCGAGTTGCCGGTCGGAGACGGCGGTGACCCGGAATCCCTTGTTGGGAACGGTGTCGACCAGCCCTTCCTTGGCGAGGTCGAGCATCGCCTCGCGCACGGGGGTGGCGGAGACGCCGAAGCGGGCGGCGAGGCCGGGGGCCGAGTAGACCTCGCCGGGGCGCAGTTCGCCCGCGATGAGGGCGGCGCGCAGCGCCTCGGCGACCCGCTCGCGGTGACTGGGCTTCCTGCTGCCGAGGACGGGCAGGACGGGACCGGTGGCGTTCGAGTTCACAGCACTCACAGCACGAACCCCGCGGGGAAGGGGTCCTCGGGATCGAGCAGGTACTGCGCGGTGCCGGTGATCCACGCGCGGCCGGTGAAACTGGGCAGCACGGCGGGCAGGCCCCCGGCCTCGGTCGTGCCGAGCAGCCGGCCGGTGAACCGGGTGCCGATGAAGGACTCGTTCACGAACTCGGTGTGCAGGGGGAGTTCACCACGGGCGTGCAGCTGGGCCATGCGGGCACTGGTGCCGGTGCCGCAGGGCGAGCGGTCGAACCAGCCGGGGTGGATCACCATGGCGTGCCGGGAGTGGCGGGCGGTCGCGTCGGGTGCGGTCACCTGGACATGGTGGCAGCCGCGGATGGAGGAGTCCTCCGGGTGTACCGGCTCCTCGACCTCGTCGATGGCCGCCATCAGGGAGAGGCCGGCGGCGAGGATGTCGTCCTTGCGGGACCGGTCGAAGGGCAGCCCCAGCCGCTCCAGCGGCAGAATCGCGTAGAAGTTGCCGCCGTAGGCGAGGTCGTACGTCACCGTCCGGCCGTCGGGCAGGGTCACCTCGCGGTCGAGGCCGACGGCGAAGGAGGGCACGTTGCGCAGGGTCACCGCCCTGGCCGCGCCGCCCTCCACCGCCACCTCGGCGACCACGACTCCGGCGGGGGTGTCGAGGCGGATGGTGGTGACGGGTTCCACGACCTCGACCATGCCGGTCTCCACGAGGACCGTTGCCACGCCGATCGTGCCGTGTCCGCACATGGGGAGGTAGCCGGAGACCTCGATGTAGACGACGCCCCAGTCGCAGTCGGCCCGGGTGGGCGGCTGGAGGATCGCGCCGCTCATGGCGGCGTGGCCGCGCGGTTCGTTCATCAGCAACCGCTTGACGTCGTCGCGGTGTTCGCGGAAGTACAGCCGCCGCTCGTTCATGGTCGCGCCGGGGATGGTGCCGATGCCGCCGGTGACCACTCGGGTGGGCATGCCCTCGGTGTGGGAGTCGACGGCGTGCAGGACGAGTGTGCTGCGCATGGTCGTACCCCTACGCCAGTCCGGCCGCGAGGGCCTTCTCGGTGGCGGCGCGGACGGCGGCCTCCTGTTCGGGCAGCAGCGGCACACGCGGCGGGCGGCAGGCGCCGCCGTGCCGTCCGGCGAGGTCCATGGAGACCTTGATCGCCTGCACGAACTCGACCTTCGAGTCCCAGCGCAACAGCGGGTGCAGTTGCCGGTACAGCCGGCCGGCCGTGGACAGGTCACCGGCTACGGCGGCGCGGTACAGCTCGACGCAGGCGGCGGGCAGTGCGTTGGGGTATCCGGCGATCCAGCCCTTCGCCCCCGCGAGCGCCAGCTCCAGCAGGACGTCGTCGGCGCCGGCCAGCAGGTCCAGTTCCGGGGCGAGTTCCGCGATGCGGTAGGCGCGGCGGACGTCGCCGGAGAACTCCTTGACGCCCTGGATGTGTCCCTCCCCGTGCAGCCGGGCGAGCAGTTCCGGCACCAGGTCGACCTTGGTGTCGATGGGGTTGTTGTACGCGACGACCGGCAGGCCCGCCTTCGCGACCTCGGCGTAGTGGGCGAGGACGGAACGTTCGTCGGCGCGGTAGGCGTTGGGCGGCAGCAGCATCACCGCGCCGCAGCCGGCCTCCCGTGCCTGCTCGGCCCAGCCGCGGGCCTCGGTGGACCCGTAGGCCGCGACGCCGGGCATGACCCGCTCCCCGCCGACGGCGGCGACGGCGGTTTCGACGACCCGGGTGCGTTCCTCGGGAGTGAGCACCTGGTACTCGCCGAGGGAGCCGTTGGGCACGACACCGTCGCAGCCGTTCGCCACCAGCCAGGCGCAGTGGTCCGCGTAGGCGTCGTGGTCGACGGAGAGGTCGTCGTTCAGCGGGAGTGCGGTGGCGACGAGGACGCCGCGCCAGGGGCGGTGGTCGGTCATGAGGATCCTCTCTCGGGCTGTTCCGGCTCGGGCTGTTCCGGCTGTTCCGGCTGTTCCGGTTCTGGCCGGGCGAGCACGCCGAGGGGTACGGGGCGGGCGAACGGCCGCCGGGAAGGGGTGGCTTCGCATCCGGTGAGGCCGGCGACGGCGGTGGCGCACATCCGCCCCTGGCACCAGCCCATCCCGGCCCGGGTGAGCAGCTTCACGGTGCGCACGTCCCCCGCGCCGAGTCCGTCGACGGCCTCCCGGACGGCACCGGCGGTGACCTCCTCGCAGCGGCAGATGAGGGTGTCGTCGGTGACCTGGTCGGTCCAGTGGGCGGGCGGGGCGAAGGCGGCGGCGAGGGCCTCGGCGGAGGTCCGCAGCGTCTCGCGGGTCCGCTCGGCGGGCGTCCGTCCGGCCGGTCCGGGCCCGGTGCCCCGCAGTCGGGCGGCGACCGAGCGCCCGGCGATGTGCCCCTCGGCGAGCGCGAGGGCGGCGCCGCCGACGCCGGTGGACTCCCCGGCCGCCCAGACGCCGGGGACGCTCGTGCGCTGCTCGGCGTCGACGGCCACGGCCGGTCCGTCCAGGCGGCAGCCGAGACCGTCGGCGAGGTCGGTGTGCGGGAGCATGCCGTGGCCGACGGCCAGCGTGTCGCAGGGGATGTACCGCCCGGTGCCGCGCCGGACGCGTCCGTCGGCGTCGAGGGCGGCGACGGTGACTCCGGTCAGCCGGTCGTCGCCGTGGGCGCGGACGACGGTGTGCCGGGTGAGCGGACGGACGCGGTGGCGCAGGAGCCGGGCGGCGTATCCGGCGCCCTCGGGGAGCTTCCCGGCCAGGGCGCGGGCATGGCGGGCGACCTGCCTCGGGTCGGCGGACTCCACGAGCGCCGCCACCCGCGCCCCGGCCGCCGCGAGCCCGGTCGCCACGGGCAGCAGCAGCGGCCCGGTGCCGGCGACGACGACGGCCCGTCCGGGCACCACCAGCCCGCCCTTGAGCATGGCCTGGGCGCCCCCGGCGGTGAGTACGCCGGGCAGGGTCCAGCCGGGGAAGGGCAGGACGTGCTCGTAGCCGCCGGTGGCGAGCAGCACCGCGTCCGCGGGTACGGCGACCGGCTCGTCCTGCCCCGGTCCGAGCAGCGCGTGCACGGTGAAGGCGCCGGACCGCTCCTCGACGAACCACACGTGATGGTCCGTCAGGACGCGTACGTCACTGGCGGCGAGCCCGTCCCGCAGCCGCTCCCAGGTGCGCCATCGGTGGTGCAGGGCCCGTGGTCGCCGGGCGTCCAGCTCGGCGGCGGGCTGCCGGAAGAACTGCCCGCCCGGCCGGTCGGCCGCGTCCACGACCGTGACCCGCACCCCGTGGGCGGCCGCCGCCAGCGCCGCCGCGAGCCCGGCCGGTCCGGCCCCGATCACCGCGAGGTCAGTCCTCATGGCCGGTCCCCTCCTGGGTGCGGATCACGTCGCCCGGGTGTACGGGGACCAGGCAGGCGCGCTGGTTGGGGCGGCCGTTGACGGTGACGAGGCAGTCGAAACACACGCCGATCCCGCAGAACACCCCGCGCGGACGGCCCGTGTCCCGGGTGGTGCGCCAGGAGGTGACGCCGGCCGCCCACAGCGCGGCGGCGACCGTCCGGCCGGGCAGCGCCTCGATCGTCCGCCCGTCGACGGTCACCGTGAAGGCGGGCGCCGGCCGGGCCCGGACCAGCCGGAGCGGGTTCACCGGGCCTCCTCGGGAAAGCGGTCGGGGCGGAACGCGGTGAGGTCCAGGGCGGGCCGCTCACCGCTCAGCAGTTGGGCGATCAGGTGTCCGGTGCCGGTGGACAGGCCGATGCCGGCGCCCTCGTGCCCGCAGGCGTGGAGGAGACCTGGCGCCCTCGGGTCGGGGCCGATCGCCGGGAGGTGATCGGGCAGATACGGCCGGAACCCGGCGTACGCCCGCAGCGCCCGTACCCGCGCGAGGAAGGGGAACAGCCGGGTCGCGCCCGCCGCCAGCGCCCGCAGCGCCGGAAGGGACACCGACCGGTCGAAGCCGACCCGTTCGCGGCTGGCACCGATGAGGACCGGCCCGGCGGCGGTGCCCTCCACGACCGGGGAGGTCTGCAGGACGGCCGAGTCGCTGGCGACGTCGGCGACGTAGTCCGCGGCGTACACCTTGTGGCGTACGCGGGGCGGCAGTGGTTCGGTGACCAGGACGTAGCCGCGTCTGGGCAGGACCGGCAGCCGTACGCCGGCCAGGGCGGCCAGTTCGCCGCCCCACGGTCCGGCCGCGTTGACGACGGCCGGGGCGTGCAGGTCGCCGCGGTCCGTGCGTACTCCGCGCACGGCCCCGTCGGGGCCGCGCAGGATGCCGGTCACCGTCCGGCCGCTGTGCAGTCGGGCCCCCGACGCCCGCAGCAGGTGGGCGGCGGCCAGGGCGGGCATGACCTGGGCGTCCTGCGGATAGTGCACGGCGCCCGCCAGGCCGGGGGCGAGACGGGGTTCGAGGTCGTGCAGCCGGTCCACCGGGACGCCCACCGCCTGCACCCCGGCCGTCCGCTGGCCGGCGGCGAAGGCCTCCAGGCCGGCCAGTGACTCGGGGGTCTCCGCGACGACGACGCCGCCCTTGGCCTCGTACTCGACGGCGTGGCCCAGTTCGCCGGCCAGCGCGGTCCACAAGCGGGTGGACAGCAGGGCGAGTTCCAGCTCGGGTCCGGGTTCCTTGTCGGAGACGAGGAGGTTGCCCTCCCCCGCTCCGGTGGTGCCGCCGGCCACCGGACCACGGTCCACCACTGTCACGTCGAGCCCGGCACGGGCGGCGTACAGCGCACAGGCCGCGCCCACCATTCCGGCCCCGACCACTACGACATCGCAGGTCAGCGGCGTACTCACGCCAGTACTATGTCACACAGCACACTGACTGGGAACAGGGCGGAGCCCGCTCGCGCGGTGGATCACTCGGGGGCGGGGACCACTCTCAGATGGGCGGCGGCGCGGCGGGGGCGCGCGGGGCGGTGCGGGGCGCGGCGGGGTTCGCGCAGGACCAGCGTCAGCCGGGTGTAGCCCAACTCCTCCAGCGCCTTGCACGTTTCGACCACGACCCGGCACTCGGTGGCGCCCCAGCGCGGGTCGGGGTGGTGCAGCGGCCGTACGGCGCCGTCGAGTTCGACGGCCTCCGCGCCGACGGCACGGATCCAGTGCGGCAGGCCCTGGCGGTAGGCGGCCTCCATGATCGGGTCCTGGGCGATGTCGCGGCGGACGGCCTGCAGGCCGTTGTCGTGGCCGTTCCGCTCCAGGGCGCCGGCCAGGTGCGCCAGCATGGGCAGGCACCAGCTCGACTCGTGCTCCCCGAGGACCGCGGAGGCGTCGGGGTGGAACAGGACGAATCTGAGGAAGTTGTCGCCCGGCATGGCCGTCGGATGCGGTCCGGCACCCCGGAAGAGTGTCCGGAAGGCGCCGTTGGTCAGCACCACGTCCCAGCGGTGGTCGACGACGAGGGAGGGGAAGGACACGGCCTCCAGGAGCGCGGTGTAGTCCTGGAGGTACGCCTGGGCGTCGGGGGTCGTGGGGACGGGCCGCGGCGCCGGCCGCTGCCCTCCTGCCTGAAATGCCATCGGGAGGTCACCCCTCTTGCCTATGCGGCCTTCTCGCGGCGTCCCGATCCTGGTGCCCCGACGCGAGGCGTGTCAACTATCGTGGCATTTCTTGCCTGTTGACGGCTGAAATAGGCCACAGTTGTGGCGAGACCTGGATGTGAGTTCGAGCGGCAGGCTACTCTCCGGGAAGTTCACGGCAACCGCTTGTGAGAAGCCTGTGAGGCCTGTGAGAGACGTAGGAGAGCTGTCGGTGACGGGTGGCTTCGAGGGTCCGGGTGCCATGCCGACGGCCGTGCTGTCCGCCGTCGTCGCCCGCGTCACCGCGCTCGCGGACCGGCTCGGCGTGTCCGCCGCCGAGGTCTTCGACGTCGGCCGCCTGTCCGCCGCCTCCGGCGTCCCCGAGTCCGTGGCGGGCGCCCTGCTGAGCGGCCGGCCGGCGGGCGAGCCCGATGTGCAGGCCCGGTTCGTGCAGCGTCTCGACCTGCTGCGCCGCACCCGGCTGAAACCGAACGGACGCAAGTACACCCAGCAGGAGATCGCCGACGGCGCCGGCATGTCCCGGCAGCAGGCGGGCGCCCTCATCAACGGCGACCGGCGGCCCACCATGGAGCACTGCGACGCCATCCAGCGCTTCTTCCGGGTACACGCCGGATTCCTCACCGCCGAGGACCCCGAGGCGCTCGCGGGCGCCCTCCAGCACACCGAGCAGGAACTGCTCCAGCAGCTCGCCGACCGGGAACGGAAGGCGGCGGCCGCCGCCGGCGACCCCCTGGAGCGGCTGCTGCAGGACCACGGCGTCCGCGGCATCGCCTGGCGGGCCGCCCAACTGCCCACCGACCAGCACCGCGACAAGGTCGCCGAATGGCTGGACATGCTCCTGGAAAGCGTCAAGCGGCCCGAGTCGTGAGCCTGGGGAGAGACGTGGGCATCGGTAGGGAGATGCGCCGCCTGTGCGGCGAGTTGATCGAGGAGCTGACGCTCCCCGCCCCGGCGCGGCCCACCGAGTTGTACGCGGCGCTGTGCGAGGCGATGAGCAGGCGGCGGGGCCGTCCGGTGCTGTTCCGCATGGCCGCCTTCCCGCCCGGGACGGCCAGCGGCCTGTGGCTCGACATGGCCGACCAGGACCTGGTCGTCGTCGAGGAACGCACCGCGCCCGACCACCAGTTGGTCATCCTGGGCCACGAGCTGTGGCACATGAAGGCCGGGCACTGCGGGCACCACGTCGAGGGGGCCACGGTCGCAGCCCGGCTGCTGGACGCCGACGGCGCGGCCCGGGACGAGGAGGTACTGCGCGCCACCGTGCGCACGATCGCCGCGCGTTCCCGCTTCGACCTCGCCGACGAGAAGGAGGCGGAGGCCTTCGGGCTGCTGCTGGCCAGCAAGTGCCGGACGTGGCTGGACGGTTCGGCTCTGCGCGGGCCGGTGCAGCGGGACCACCTGGCGGGGCGGATAGGGGCGTCGCTCGGCTACCTGGGCTGATGGCTCGATCGGCCCATGATGAGCGGCGTACGGGGCGCGGCTCGGCGGGATTGTCAGTGGTGGGCGGCAAGCTGGGAGTGTGCCGCCGCCGTGCGGGGGCGCGTGACCGCTGACGTCGTTGTGGGGAGAGCCGACCGATGACCACCACCACCGCCGTACTGACCGACCACGAGCGCACCGCCGTTCAGGCCTACCTGCGGCTGCTGCACACGGTGCGCGCCGGTTTCGACACCGCGGCGGGACCGGCCGACGCCCCTCGTCCGCCCGTCGTCCCGCCCTCCGTGCTGGCCGAGGCGGAGCAGGCGCTGGAGGCCGCTGGGCTGGCCGGCAATGAGGAGGAGTTCTTCCGGCTGCTGCGGAGCTGGTGCCCGCGACCCTGACGCGGCGCCGGACCGAGCCGCGCGCGAGGCGGACGGGCGGGGCGGACCCCGGGGAGTGCGGGCGGCGCGGCGGAAGGCTCAGGTGTGCGGGACCGTGACCGCCGTGGCGACCAGCCCGTGCCCGGCGGTCCAGCGGCCGTCGAAGTGGGTCAGCCGCCGGCCGCCCACGGTCGGTCCCGGTACCAGGAGGGTGGCGCGCAGGGTGCCGCGGCGCGGGTCGCCGGGATTCACGGAGATCTCGATGTCCGCCTCCATGAAGTCCAGCCACTCCCCGGTGAGCGGGAACCACGCCTTGTAGACGGACTCCTTGGCACTGAACAGCAGCCGGTCCCAGTGGACGCCGGGACGCTCCTCGGCCAGCCGGCGCAACCGCTCCGCCTCCGCGGGCAGGGACACGGTGGGCAGGACGCCGTCCGGGAGCGGCCCGTCGGGTTCGGCGTCGATGCCGAGTGAGGCCAGGTCGGTGGCGCGGACCAGCGCGGCGGCGCAGTAGCCGTCGCAGTGGGTCATGCTGCCGACCAGCCCGGCGGGCCAGCGCGGCGCACCGCGTTCGCCGGTCGGCACGGGCTGCGCGGGCACGCCGAGCTTCTCCATGGCCCGGCGGGCGCAGGACCGGACGAGGGTGAACTCCCGGCGGCGCTTGGCGACCGCCCGGGCCACGAGCGCCTCCTCCTCCGGGTAGAGGGGAAGGTGCCCGGCGTCGTCCTGGCCGTGGGTCTCCACGGTGACGACCGTGTCGGGCAGCAGCTCCTCGATCACCGGGCCACCTCCTCTCGCGCCGGCGACGGCAGGATGCGGCGCAGCGCTCCCGGTGGCCCGGTCCGCTTGCGCCATTCGCGGGGGTAGCCCACCGACACCTCCTCGAACCGGACGCCCTCGTGCCAGGTGGTCCGCGGGATGTGCAGATGCCCGTAGACCATGGTGTCGACCCGGAACCTGCGATGCCAGTCGGCGGTCAGCCGGGTGCCGCACCACATGGCGAACTCGGGGTACCAGAGGACGTCGGTGGGGTGCCGGTCCAGCGGATAGTGGTTGACGAGGATCGTCGGCAGGTCCGCGGGGAGCGCGGCGAGCCTGCGCTCGGTCTCGGCGACCCGCGCCCGGCACCAGGCGTCACGGCTGGGGTAGGGGTCGGGGTGCAGCAGGAACTCGTCGTTGCACACGACGCCGGTGCCGTGGGCGTACGCCAGTCCCTCGTCCTTGGTCGCCGATCCGGCGGGCAGGAACGAGTAGTCGTAGAGCAGGAACAGCGGCGCGACGACCGCCGGGCCGCCGGACCCCTCCCACACGGGGTACGGGTCCTCGGGTGTCGTCACGCCCAGCTCGCGGCACGTCTCGACGAGGTGCTCGTAGCGGGCGACGCCACGGAGGGTGACGGTGTCCTTGGGATGCGTCCACAGCTCGTGGTTGCCGGGGGCCCAGACGACCCGGCGGAAGCGGTCCGCGAGGGTGCCGAGGGCCCAGCGGATGTCGGAGACGGTCTCCGCCACGTCGCCGGCCACCAGGAGCCAGTCGTCGTCGGACTCGGGACGCATCCTCTCGACCAGGGCGCGGTTCTCCGCGTAGCCGATGTGCAGGTCGCTGATGGCCCACAGCCGTCCCGGGCCACCGTCCGTCGCCGTCATCCCCCACCCCTTCCGGACGCCCGTTCGACGCCACGAGATCACATCGCGGGCCCCGGTCACAAGGGCGGCTCGCCCACGCCGGACCCGGGCGTCCCGGCCGCCCCGTGGCACCGCCCGTGCATCCGTGTGACGCGCTTTGCGTCCGGAGGCGTGGAACCCCCTATGATCGGCCCAACACCACCGCCACGATTCCCTCCGCGCAGGGCGGCTTGGTGTCCCTCCAACCCCCTGGCCGGGCACGGCCCGCTTCGCCCTGCCCGCGAACCGTGAAAGGCGGCCTGCATGGTTTCTCCCGTACGCGTCTGGCTCAACCGCACGTACGCGGAGAACGTCTTCTTCATGGATCAGCTGCGGAGAAATCCCGCCGACCGGGCCGTGGAGATCCACGCCACGCACGGTGACCCGGACTCCCCCGTGCTCGCCGCCGCGGACACCGCCGACCTGGAGCCGGAGGGCCTGTCCCCGGCCGGTTACGTCGAGTACGCCCTGGACCAGTGCGCACGGCGCGGCATCGACGTGTTCGTGCCCCGGCTGTACCAGTCGGCGATCGTGGCCCACCGTGCCGAGTTCGAGGCGGCCGGTACGGCGCTGCTGGCGCCGCCGCCGGAGGCGGTGGCCGTCTTCCAGGACAAGGTGATCGCCTACGAGGCGGTCCGGGCGATCGGCGTGCCGGTGCCGCCGTGGTGGCGGGTCCGCACCGCCGAGGAACTCGTCTCGGCCGTCGAGGAGCTGGAGGCGCACGGCCACCGGGCGTGCTTCAAGCCCGCGTCCGGCGCGGGTGGCGTGGGCTTCCGGATGGTCACCCGGGACTCCTTCTCCCTCGCGGACCTGAACGGCTTCCCGGGTCCGTCCGTGCCGCTGCACCTGGTCGTCGAGGCGCTGCGGGCGGCCGATGAGCCGGTCGACTGGCTGGTGATGCCGCGGCTGGAGCAGCCGGAGGTCTCGGTGGACTGCCTCACCGGGCCCGACAACCGGGTGCGGCTGGCCGTGGGCCGTACCAAGGACGGCCGCCGCCGGGGTTTCACTCTGCACGAGCGGTGGCTGGCGCCGGCCCGGCGGATCGCCGAGGAGTTCGGGCTGCACCACCTGGCCAACGTGCAGTTCCGGATGTACGGCGACCGGCCCGTCCTGATGGACGTCAACACCCGGCCGGCCGGAGGGCTGCACCAGCTGGCGCTGTGCGGGATCAACGTGCCGTGGGCGGCGGTCCGGCTGGCCCTCGGTGACGATCCGGGCGAGCTGACGCCGCCGTTCCTGGGCCAGGACTACACGGTGGTGTCCGGACCGCGCCCGCTGCGGCCCGTCTCCCTGCCGCATCAGCGTCCGGACCTCCCCGCCGTCGCGGCCCCGGCCCCGGCCCCGGTGAAGTATCCGGCGGTCACCGCGCCGGCCGTCGGCCCGATCAACGCCCCCGCACCGGACCCGGCCGCCGGGGCTCCCGCGTAGGGCGCGGCCGGGAGGCCGGCCGCGCTACCTCAGATACGCCAGACCCGGATGGGCGGCCGTGTAGCCGTCGACGAGGCGGTGGGCGACGTTGACCGAGTCGACGAGCGGGTGCAGCGCGAAGGCGCGCACCGCTGCCGTGCGGGAGCCGGACCCGGCCGCCGTCAGGACCTCGCGCTCGACCGCCTTGACCGCGCAGACCAGGCCGGTGGCGTGGCCCGGCAGCGGGTCCACGGCCACCGGGTGGGCGCCGTTCGCGTCGACCAGGCACGGGACCTCGATCACTGCGTCGGCGTCGAGGACCGACAGCGTGCCGCGGTTGCGGACGTTGAGGATCAGGGTGGTGCGTTCGTCGCGGGCGACGGCCCGCATCAGCGCCAGTGCCACCTTCTCGTAGCCGCCGGACAGGTCGTCGGCCTCGCGCTCGCCCGCGCCCGCCGCTTCGCGGTTCTCGGCCATGTAGGTGGCCTCGCGCTCGGCGCGGGTACGGTCCCAGGTCGCGAGGGCGGGGGCGTCGGGGCGGCGCATCTCGTCGTAGAAGCGGGCCTGCTGGTCGCGCAGGAACGCGCCGCGGGTGCGGTCGGCCTCCCGGTAGGCGCGGACGGTCTCCCGGTTGAAGTAGTAGTAGTGCAGGTATTCGTTGGGGATCGCGCCCAGGGAGCGCAGCCACTCGGGGCCGAAGAGCCGGCCCTCCTCGAAGGAGCCGAGCAGCGCCGGGTCGGCGAGCAGCCGCGGGAGTTCGTCGCGGCCGGCGACGCGCAGGCCGCGTACCCAGCCGAGGTGGTTGAGGCCGACGTAGTCGATCCACGCCCGGTCCGGGTCGGCGCCCAGCACGCGGGCGACGCGGCGGCCGAGGCCGACCGGCGAGTCGCAGATGCCGATGACGCGGTCGCCGAGGTGCCGGGACATGGCCTCGGTGACCAGTCCGGCCGGGTTGGTGAAGTTGATGACCCAGGCGTCCGGCGCCAGCCGGGCCACGCGGCGCGCGATGTCGACGGCGACCGGGACGGTGCGCAGTCCGTAGGCGATGCCGCCCGCGCCGACCGTCTCCTGCCCGAGGACGCCCTCGGCCAGCGCCACCCGTTCGTCGTCGGCCCGCCCTTCCAGGCCGCCGACGCGGATCGCGGAGAACACGAAGTCGGCGCCGCGCAGCGCCTCGTCCAGGTCCGTCGTCGCGGTCACCTCCGGCGCGTCCGGCACCCCGGCGGCCTGCTCGGCGAGCACCCGGGTCACCGCCGACAGCCGGGCCGCGTCCAGGTCGTGCAGCACGACATGCGTCACGCGTCCCTCGGAGCGGTCCCCGAGGAGCGCTCCGTACACGAGCGGCACCCGGAATCCGCCGCCGCCCAGAGTCGTCAGTCTCACGCCCGCACCCTTCCGTCACCGGCCCGACTTCCACCTGGCGCCGATCATGGCACGCCCGGCCGGCCGAGCCGGCCCCCGTTGCTCGCCGCGGCCCGCATGCCCCCTGTGCCGGGCGCGGCCGGCATCGTACGCTCGGGCCGACGCCCCGGCCCCGGCCCCGCAGCGCCCCCGCCCCCGCCACGCCACGCCTTCCGCCATCGCCATCCGAGGTTGCCCGGCCATGACCGCCCTCCCCCACTCTCGGCTTCGCTCGTCGAGCGGGGGGACCCCCGTGCGCGGGGGCGCCACCACCGCGCCCGAACGGCTGCTGTCGGTGCTCGGCGCGTTCGACCACGAGCATCCGGCGCTGTGCCTGACGGACATCAGCCGCCGGGCCGGGCTGAGCCTGACCACCGCGCACCGGCTGGTGCGGGCCCTGACCCAATGGGGCGCGCTGGAGCGGGACGAGTCGGGTGTCTACCACGTGGGACTGCGGCTGTGGGAGGTCGCCGCACTCGCCCCGCGCGGTCTGCCGTTGCGGCAGGTCGCACTGCCGTACCTGGAGGACCTGTACGAGGCGACGCACGAGAACGTGCAGTTGGCGGTGCGGGACGGTGGCGAGGTCGTCTACATCGAGTGGCTGGCGGGGCGTTCCTCGGTCGGTGTGCACATCCGCGTCGGCGCCCGCTGGCCGCTGCACGCCACCGGGGTCGGGCTCGCCCTGCTCGCTCATGGCGAACCGGAGTTCCAGGAGGCGTACCGCGTGGGTCCGCTCGCCTCCTTCACCCCTTGTACGATCACCGATCCGGAGCGGCTGCGCCGGGTGCTGGCCGAGGTGCGGCGCACCGGCGCCGCGGTGAGTGACCGTCAGATCACCGACGACGCCCTGTCGGTGGCCGCTCCGGTGCACGGCCCGGACGGCGCGGTGACCGCGGCCGTCTCGGTCGTCGTACCGCACGCGGGCGCACAGGTGCCGACGCTGGTCCCCGCGGTGCGGCTGGCGGCGCGCGGGATATCCCGGGCGCTGGGGTGGCGGCCGGAGGAAACGGTGCGGGACGGCGCGGGGCGTCCGTCCGGCCGGTGAGGGCCTGGGCCCTGCCGCCGGGCACCGGAAATCCCTCTCACCGGTGAGGACGCGCCCCCTGGAGCCTCGTGATACTGGGACGGCCCTTGCCCCGAGGAGCCGCCCATGTCCGTCCGGTCCCCGCTCGCCTCCGTCGCCGCACGGCTGCGTACGACGAATCCGTACGCCGTCGACGCGGCCGTCGCCGCGCTGGTGCTGTTCGCCGTCTCCCTGCAATGGCTGTTCCCGGACGAGGGCGACGATCCGCTGACCTGGCGGGGCTGGCTGCTCGGGGCCGCCACCGCGGTGCCGCTGGTGTGGCGGCGCGCGGCGCCCTTCGCCACCGCCTGTGCCGTGTCGGTGGCCACCCCCACGCAGGCGTTGTACCACGCGCCCCCGCCCGACCTGATGTACGGCGGGTTCGTCGTCCTCTACACACTGGCCGCCCTCGCCCGGCCCTGGCAGCGGCGCCTGATGCTGGCGGGCTGGCTGATCGGGGTCGCCGGCACCATCAGCCACAAGGAAGACGCCGAGCCCTTCGAGTACGCCTTCCAGCTGCTGAGCATCGTGTGCGCGTACGCGCTCGGCTCGCTCGCCCGCACCCAGCGGGCCTACACCGCCGAACTGGAGGACCGGGCCCGGCGGTTGGAGCGCGAGCGGGCCGCCGACACCGCGCGGGCCATGGCGCAGGAACGCTCCCGCATCGCCCGCGACATGCACGACATCCTGGCGCACGCGGTCAGCCTGATGGTGGTGCAGGCCGAGGCGGGACCGGTCGTCGTGCGCAGCGATCCGGCGCGCGCCGAGGCCGCGTTCGAGGCCATCGCGACCGCCGGCCGGGACGCGATGACCCAACTGCGGCGCATTCTCGGCGTACTCAAGCAGGAACAGCCGGCGACCGCACCGCGGCGCCTGCCGCAGCCGGGTGTGGCCGCGCTGTCCGGCCTGGTCCGGCAGGTGGGCGAATCGACCGGGCTGCGCGTGGAGTTGCGGGTGACCGGGGAGCCGCGCCCGCTGCCGCCGGACACCGAGGTCGCCGCCTACCGCATCGCCCAGGAGGCCCTCACCAACACGGTCAAGCACGCGTACGCTTCCTCCGCGACGGTCGGGCTCGACTGGGCGGAGGACGAAGTGACCTTGACGGTGACGGACGACGGACGGGGCGCGTCGGCCCTGGGCGAGGGCGGACACGGGCTGATAGGCATCCGGGAGCGGGCCGCCGCCTGCGGGGGCGGGGCCACCGCGGGCGGCGGCCCGGCCGGCGGCTTCCGCGTCGTCGTCCGCCTGCCCGTCGCCACCGGACGGCGGGCGGCGCTCGGGTGAGCATCCGGGTGGTCGTCGCGGATGACCAGGAGCTGGTCCGCAGCGGCTTCAGCATGATCCTGGAGGCACAGGCCGACATCGAGGTCGTCGCGGAGGCGGGTGACGGTGCCGAGGCGGTGGCCGCGGTCGAGCGGCACGCGCCCGACGTGCTGCTCCTGGACATCCGTATGCCGGTCATGGACGGCCTCGACGCGGCCCGGCGGGTGTGCGCGCGGTCCGCGTGCAAGGTCGTCATGCTGACCACCTTCGACCTGGACGAGTACGTGTACGAGGCGTTGTACGCGGGCGCCAGCGGCTTCCTGCTCAAGGACGTGCGCCGGGACGACCTGGTGCACGCGGTGCGGGTGGTCGCGGCCGGCGACTCGCTGCTGGCACCGGCGGTGACGCGCCGGCTGGTCGCGGACATCGTGCGGCGCCGGTGGGAGGAGACCACCGCCGAGGTCACCCCGCAGCGCCTCGACGTGCTGACCGCCCGCGAGGTGGAGACGCTGCGGCTGCTGGCGCGCGGGCTGTCCAACTCCGAGATCGCCACGACCCTGTTCGTGAGCGAACACACCGTCAAGACCCATGTCAGCAACGTGCTGGGCAAGCTCGGTCTCAGGGACCGGGTGCAGGCGGTGATCTGCGCGTACGAGACCGGACTGGTGGCCCCGGGCTCCCCCTGACGGGTGAGGCGGGGGGCGGACTCCCCCGTCGGGGTGAGTCCCGTAAACCACTCCCTCCGGCGATCCGGCACCGTGCCCCCGGCACGAGTCTGTTGGCGATGCCGAAAGACGCATCCCGAGCCGGATGACGATTGCCGGGAGGCACCGTGCTGTCCACACTCGCCCGGGCGGCGACCCGCCGCCCACTGACCGTGATGCTCCTGTGGGGCCTGTTCCTGCTGCTCGGCCTCGGCCTCGGGACGGGGGTCTTCGGAAATCTCTCCGACGACGTGCCCGACGTCCCCGGCACCGAGTCGGAGGTCGCCGCCGAGTACCTGGACGGCCTCGACCCGTCGGGCGAGTCGATCACCGCCGTCATCGAGGCCGCCGCCGTCTCCGGCCCCGAGGTGCGCGCCCAGGTGCGGGGGGCCGTCGCCGACCTGCGGGAGATCGCGGGCGTCGCCGCGGTGCCCGACCCGTACGCCACCCGCGGCCTGGTCGCCGAGGACGGGCGGGCGCTGATCGTGCCCGTCACCTTCGAGGGCGGTCTGGACGACGACGCCGAGGAGGCCGCGGTGGACGCGGCGGCCGGCCGGCTGCACGGGATCGACGCCTCCGGGGTCCATGTCAGCGGCGGGCCGCTGCTGGGCGAACAGCTCGGCGAGCGGGCCCAGGAGGACGTGAAGAACGCGGAGTTGATCTCGCTGCCGGTCGTGCTGGTGCTGCTGCTGGTCGTCTTCGGCGGGTTGCGCGCCGCGGGACTGCCGCTGCTGGTCGCGGTGGCCGGCATCGCGGGCGCGTTCCTGGGCCTGTTCGCCTTCAGCCAGTTCACGGACATCTCCGTGTACGCGATCCAGGTCACGACGATGCTGGGGCTCGGCCTCGCCGTGGACTACGCCCTGCTGATGCTGGTCCGCTTCCGGGAGGAACGGCGGGACACCACCGACGTGGTGGAGGCCGTGCACCGCACGGTGGCCGCGGCCGGGCGGACCGTGCTCTTCTCCGGGCTGACGGTGGCGGTGAGCCTGGCCGGACTGCTGGTCTTCCCGAGTACCTTCCTGCGCAGCATGGGTCTGGCGGTGGCCGCGGTGGTCGTCGTCGACATGCTCGCCGCGCTGACGCTGCTGCCCGCGCTGCTGGCCCGGTTCGGCGGGAAGATCGCCCCGGCGAAGGTGCGCGCGAAGGGCGAGGAGGGCCGCCTCTTCGCCCGCCTGGCCCGCTTCGCGGCCCGTCGGCGCGTGGCCGTCCTGGCCGTCGCCGTCCCGGCCCTGCTGGTGCTGGCGCTGCCCGTCACCGGCATGCGGATCAACATCGGCGACGCGCGGCAGCTCCCGAAGAGCACCGAGGCCCGGCAGCTGTACGACGCCGTCGACGCGCACTTCCCGACGGGCACCGGGGTGTCGCCGGTCACCGTGGTCCTGCGGCCCGGCACCGACGCGGCGACGGCCGACCGGATCCGCGCCCTCACACCGGGCACCGGGAGCCGTGACCTGCCCGGCGGGACGACCGTGCTCGAACTGCCCCCGGCCGGCACCGTCGACGGCAGGGCCGCCACCGAACTGGTCGAACGGGTACGGGACCTACGCGGCGACGCCCCCGTCCAGGTCACCGGTACCGCGGCCCAGCTGGTCGACTTCCGGCAGATGCTCGCCGACCGGGCGCCCTGGGCGGCGCTGACCGTGCTGGCCGGGATCTTCGTGCTGCTGTTCGCCTTCACCGGGTCGGTGCTGCTGCCACTGCGCACCATCGCGACCACGCTGCTCAGCCTCGCCGCCGCGCTCGGCGCCGTCGTGTGGGTGTTCCAGGACGGTCATCTCGCCGGGCTGATCGGGGCCGAAGGGCTGGGCGCGCTGAGTCTGACCGCCCCGCCGCTGATCATCGCGATCGCCTTCGGACTCGCCATGGACTACGAGCTGTTCATCCTGGCGCGGATGCGCGAGGCCCGGGAGCGGACCGGCGACGACCGGGAGGCCGTGGTGACCGGGCTGCGCCGCTCGGGGCGGGTGGTGACCTGTGCCGCGCTGCTCCTCGCGGTGGTCTTCGGCGCCTTCATGACGGGCGGCTTCTCCCCGATCCTGCAGATCGGGCTGGGCCTCACGCTGGCGGTGCTGATCGACGCCACGGTCGTACGGATGCTGCTGGTGCCGGCGACCATGGCGCTGCTGGGCCGCCGCGCGTGGTGGGCTCCGAAGCCGCTGCGCCGGGTGCACGAGCGGTTCGGTGTGCGCGAGGAGGCGGCCACCGCCCCGGCCGCGCCACAACCGGCGCACCACTGAGGCACGGCCGCTGAGCGGCGACCCGGCCCCCGCAGGGGGCGGGGGGCGCGACGCTCAGCGCAGCTCCGCCCGGAAGGCCGCCGGTGCCCGGTCCGTGTGCTGCTGGAAGAACTTGGAGAAGTTGGCCGCGTCCGGGAAGCCGACCGCCGCGCCGACCCGGCCGATCGGCATGTCGGTGTGGGCGAGCAGGCGCTTGGCCTCCAGGACGACGCGTTTGTCGATGAATCCCTTGGGCGTCTCGCCGGTGGCGGCGCGCACCGCGCGGACGAGGGTGCGGCGGGAGTAGCCGAGCGCGTCGGCGTAGGCGCTGACGCTGTGGTTGGTGGCGAAGTCCCGCTCGACCGCGTCCCGGAAGAGCGTGAAGGTGGTGTCGCCCGGCGTGTCCGCCCGCCCCTGGCGCGCCGCCTCGGCGGAGCTGACCGCGAGATGCGCGAGACGCAGCAGGAACGCGGAGAGCGTGTGGCGCAGTACGGCGGTGTGCAGGCTGAGGGGCAGGGTGGTGGCGTCCTCGTACTCACGGCGGAGCTGGTCGAGGGCGGCCGTGAGCCCGGCGAGCCGTGCCCCGTCGGGGTGGAGCAGGGGCGGCAGGTCGTAGCGGTAGAGGCCGGTGGCCTCCACGGTGGCGCGGGGCAGGAAGCCGGGCTGCATGGTGAGCACCGTTCCGCGGTACTCGCTCGTCTGCGAGAAGCGGTGGACCTGTCCGGGCCGGATCCACAGCAGATCGCCGGCCGTCGCCTCGTACTCGGCGAAGTCGATCATGTGACGTACCGGGCCGCCGGTGAAGAGCATGACGACGTGGAAGTCGATGCGGTGCACGCGGTGCAGCGGGGCGTGCGCGTGCCAGGTGCGGCCGGCACCCATGGGACCGACCTGCATGCCGACGCCGAGGAGGCTGAGATCGACCGGGAAGGGGAACGTTCTGATTCCGTCGCCGCTCCTGCCGTCGCCGCCACCGCCGTATTGGATGTTTTCGTCCGCCATGTCCTTCTCGTGCCGTCCCACCCGTGCGCCCGGACGCCGGGGCATGTCCCAGTTTCACCACAGGCTGGCACACCTCGACCTTCACTCTCAAAAGTCAGACTTTTAAGTTTGAACACATCAGACCAGTTCCTTCGCTCCGATCGAGGATTTCTTGAAGATGAGCACGCACACACTGGACGGCGCGGACCGCTTCGAATGGACCGAACTCGACCGGCGTGCCGTCGACACCGCCCGAGTTCTCGCGGCCGATGCCGTGCAGAAGGTCGGGAACGGCCATCCCGGCACGGCGATGGCCCTGGCCCCGGCGGCGTACACGATCTTTCAGAAGGTGATGCGGCACGACCCCGCCGACCCCGAGTGGACCGGCCGTGACCGCTTCGTCCTCTCCCCGGGCCACACCTCGCTGACCCTCTACACGCAGCTCTACCTCGCCGGGTACGAGTTGGAGCTGGACGACCTGAAGGCGTTCCGCACGCACGGCTCGAAGACGCCCGGCCATCCCGAGTACGGGCACACCGCGGGCGTGGAGACGACGACCGGCCCGCTCGGCCAGGGCGTCGCCAACGCGGTCGGCATGGCGATGGCCGCCCGTTACGAGCGCGGCCTCTTCGACCCCGGGGCCCCCGCCGGCGAGTCCCCCTTCGACCACACCGTCTGGGCGATCGTCTCCGACGGCGACCTCCAGGAGGGCGTCTCCGCCGAGGCGTCGTCGATGGCCGGTCACCAGAGGCTCGGCAACCTGGTCCTCCTCTACGACGACAACCACATCTCCATCGAGGGCGACACCGCGACCGCGTTCTCCGAGGACGTGCTCAAGCGCTACGAGGCCTACGGCTGGCACGTGCAGCGCGTCGAGCCCGCCGAGAGCGGCGACGTCGACGTGCGCGCCCTGTACGCGGCGCTGACTGCGGCGCGGGCCGAGACCGGGCGCCCCTCCATCATCGCGATGCGCACGATCATCGCCTGGCCCGCCCCCAACGCGCGGAACACCGAGGCCTCCCACGGCTCCGCCCTCGGTGAGGACGAGGTCGCCGCCACCAAGCGCGTCCTCGGCTTCGACCCGGAGCGGTCCTTCGAGGTCGACGACGAGGTCCTCGCCCACACCCGCCGGGCCCTGGACCGGGGCGCCGAGGCGCACGCCGCCTGGGACAAGCGGCTCGCCGAGTGGCGCGCCGACCAGCCGGAGCGCGCCGGGCTGTTCGACCGCGTGGTCGCCGGCCGGCTGCCCGAGGGCTGGGAGGACGCCCTCCCGGTGTTCGAGGCCGGCAAGTCCGTCGCCACCCGCGCCGCCTCCGGCAAGGTCCTCCAGGCACTCGGCCCGGTCCTGCCCGAGCTGTGGGGCGGCTCCGCCGACCTGGCCGGCTCCAACAACACCACGATCGACAGGACCAGCTCCTTCCTCCCCGAGGGCAACCCGCTGCCGGAGGCCGACCCGTACGGCCGCACCGTCCACTTCGGCATCCGCGAGTTCTCGATGGCCGCGGAGATGAACGGCATCGCCCTGCACGGCAACACCCGGATCTACGGCGGCACCTTCCTGGTCTTCTCCGACTACATGCGCAACGCGGTGCGCATGTCCGCCCTGATGCAGCTGCCGGTGACGTACGTGTGGACGCACGACTCCGTGGGCCTCGGCGAGGACGGCCCGACCCACCAGCCGGTCGAGCACCTGGCCGCGCTGCGCGCCATCCCCGGTCTGAACGTCGTCCGTCCGGCGGATGCCAACGAGACCGCGACCGCCTGGGCCGAGATCCTCAAGCGGCACTCCACCCACCCGGCCCCGCACGGCCTCGCCCTCACCCGCCAGGGCGTACCGACGTACGAGCCCAACCCGGACGCGGCGCGCGGCGGCTACGTCCTCGTCGAGGCCTCCACCGGCGCCCCGGAGGTCCTCCTGATCGCCACCGGCTCCGAGGTGCGGCTCGCCGTGGCCGCGCGGGAGGCGCTGGAGGCGGAGGGCACGCCCACCCGGGTGGTGTCGATGCCGTCCGTGGAGTGGTTCGAGGAGCAGCCGCGCGAGTACCGCGAGAGCGTGCTGCCGCCGTCCGTGAAGGCCCGGGTGGCCGTGGAGGCCGGTATCGGGCTCACCTGGCACCGGTTCACCGGGGACGCGGGCCGCATCGTCTCCCTGGAGCACTTCGGCGCCTCCGCCGACGCCGAGACCCTGTTCACCGAGTTCGGCTTCACCGCGGAGCACGTGGCCGCCGCCGCCAGGGAGTCCCTGGCCGCCGCCCGCGGCTGAGCCGACCGTACTCGACCACGGAAAACACCGCAGAAAGAGAAGATGATCACTGTGACCGAAGCAACCGCGTCCGCGGGAGCACTGCGACGCCTGTCCGAGGCGGGCGTCTCCATCTGGCTGGACGACCTGTCGCGGCGGCGGATCGAGTCCGGCAACCTCGCCGAACTGATCGAGACGAGGAACGTCGTCGGCGTCACCACCAACCCGTCGATCTTCCAGGTCGCCATCGGCTCCGGCGCGGGCTACGAGGAGCAGCTCGCCGACCTGGCGACCCGGGGCGTCACCGTCGACGAGGCGGTCCGCATGATGACCACCGCCGACGTCCGCGCCGCCGCCGACGTGCTGCGTGGCGTGTACGACGCCACCGGCGGCCGGGACGGCCGGGTCTCCATCGAGGTCGACCCGCGTCTCGCCCACGACACCCGGGCCACGATCGCCGAGGCCCGCCAGCTGGCCTGGCTCGTCGACCGCCCCAACGTGATGATCAAGATCCCGGCGACGAAGGCCGGTCTCCCGGCGATCACCGAGGTCATCGGCGCAGGCATCAGCGTCAACGTCACGCTGATCTTCTCCCTGGAGCGCTACCGCGAGGTCATGGACGCCTACCTCGCCGGACTGGAGAAGGCGCAGGCGGCCGGTCTCGACCTCGCGGGCATCCACTCCGTCGCCTCCTTCTTCGTCTCCCGCGTCGACAGCGAGATCGACAAGCGCCTGACGCTGCTGGGCACG
The DNA here is from genome assembly GCF_031597775.1 of Streptomyces sp. BB1-1-1. Taxonomy (NCBI): domain Bacteria; kingdom Bacillati; phylum Actinomycetota; class Actinomycetes; order Kitasatosporales; family Streptomycetaceae; genus Streptomyces; species Streptomyces sp. BB1-1-1. The sequence goes on from NZ_CP134203.1 coordinate 1,234,942, forward strand.
GACGACGCCCTCGCCCTGAAGGGGAAGGCGGCGCTGGCCAACGCGCGACTGGCCTACGAGGCGTACGAGAACGTCTTCGCCGGTGACCGCTTCACCGCCCTCGCCGGGGCGCGCGCCAACCCCCAGCGCCCCCTGTGGGCGTCGACCGGGGTGAAGGACCCGGCATTCCGGGACACCCTGTACGTGGAGGAGCTGGTCGCTCCCGGCACCGTGAACACGATGCCGGAGGCCACCCTGAACGCCGCCGCCGATCACGGTGACGTACAGGGCGACACGGTCACCGGTGGTTACGCCCAGGCCCGGGCCGACCTCGGAGCCGTGGAGCGGCTCGGCATCTCGTACGACGAGGTGGTGCAGCAGCTGGAGCAGGAGGGCGTGGCCAAGTTCGAGGTGGCCTGGCAGGACCTGCTGGACGCCGTGACGAAGTCCCTCGACAGCAAGGGAGTTGACGGGGAATGAGCGAGGACCTTCCCGCTACGACGGTCCACGAGACCAAGGCGACGAAGGAGGCCAAGGAGGCGAGGACGGCACAGGAGGCCGCGGGGCCGTCGCACGCCCAGGAGGCCGATGAGTCCGGGGCCGCCGAGGCCTCGAAACCGGCCAGGACGCCCAGGTCCGCCCGGACCGCGAAGAAGTCCGGGACGGCCGGCGCCGCCAAGGGCGCGAAGGCGGCCGCGGTGGACGCGAAGGCCGTGACACCCGTCGCGCCGCTCGACTGGAGCAACCCCCTGCGCGATCCCCAGGACCGGCGCCTGCCCCGTATCGCGGGCCCGTCGGGACTGGTCATCTTCGGTGTCACCGGCGACCTGTCCCGCCGGAAGCTGATGCCGGCCGTCTACGACCTGGCCAACCGCGGCCTGCTGCCGCCGGGCTTCTCCCTGGTCGGCTTCGCCCGCCGGGACTGGGAGAACCAGGACTTCGCCCAGGTCGTGCACGACGCGGTCAAGGAGCACGCGCGCACGCCGTTCCGCGAGGAGGTCTGGCAGCAGCTCGCCGAGGGCATGCGCTTCATCCCCGGCGACTTCGACGACGACAACGCCTTCGAGCAGCTGCGCAAGGCCGTCGAGGAGCTGGACGCCTCCCGCGGCACCAGCGGCAACTACGCCTTCTACCTCTCGGTGCCGCCGAAGTTCTTCCCGAAGGTCGTCCAGCAGCTCAAGAAGCACGGGCTGACCGACGCCCCGGACGGCTCCTGGCGCCGCGCGGTGATCGAGAAGCCGTTCGGGCACGACCTGGGCAGCGCCCGCGACCTGAACGCGCTGGTGCACGAGGTCTTCGATCCGGAGCAGGTCTTCCGCATCGACCACTACCTGGGCAAGGAGACCGTCCAGAACATCCTGGCGCTGCGCTTCGCCAACCAGATGTACGAGCCGATCTGGAACCGGTCCTACGTCGACCACGTGCAGATCACGATGGCCGAGGACATCGGCATCGGCGGCCGGGCCGGCTACTACGACGGCATCGGCGCCGCCCGTGACGTCATCCAGAACCACCTGCTCCAGCTGATGGCCCTCACCGCCATGGAGGAGCCGGCCGCCTTCGACGCACGGTCGCTGCTCACCGAGAAGCTGAAGGTGCTGCGGGCCGTGCGGCTGCCGGACGACCTGGGCGAGCACACGGTGCGCGGGCAGTACGCGGGCGGCTGGCAGGGCGGCGCGCAGGTGCCCGGCTACCTGGAGGAGGAGGGCATCGACCCGGCCTCCACGACCGACACCTACGCGGCCATCAAGCTGGGCATCGACAACCGCCGCTGGGCGGGCGTCCCGTTCTACCTGCGCACCGGCAAGCGGCTGGGCCGCCGGGTGACGGAGATCGCGGTCGTCTTCCAGCGGGCCCCGCACTCCCCCTTCGACTCCACCGCGACGGAGGAGCTGGGCGAGAACGCGATCGTCATCCGCGTCCAGCCCGACGAGGGCATGACGGTGCGGTTCGGCTCCAAGGTGCCGGGCACCTCGATGGAGATCCGGGACGTGTCCATGGACTTCGCTTACGGCGAGTCGTTCACGGAGTCCAGCCCGGAGGCGTACGAACGGCTGATCCTGGACGTCCTGCTGGGCGACGCCAACCTGTTCCCCCGTCACCAGGAAGTGGAAGAGTCCTGGCGGATCCTCGACCCGATCGAGGGGTACTGGGCCGCGCACGAGAGGCCCGCGCAGTACCCCTCGGGCGGCTGGGGACCGCGGGAAGCCGACGAGATGCTCGCACGAGACGGACGGAGCTGGCGCAGGCCATGAGGATCGACCTGACCGACACCACGGCAAGCAAGATCAACAAGGCGCTGGTGCAGGGCCGCCGGGCCATCGGCACACCGGCTGTGGGCATGGTGCTCACGCTGGTGATCGTCACCGACGAGGAGAACGCCTACGACGCGGTCAAGGCCGGCGAGGAGGCCTCGCACGAGCACCCCTCGCGCACCCTGGTCGTCATCAAGCGGCACCCCCGCAACCTGCGCGACCGCACCCGCTCCCACCTCGACGCCGAGGTGCGGGTGGGCTCCGAGGCCGGCACCGGTGAGACGGTGGTGCTGCGCATGTACGGGGAGGTGTCCGAGCACGCCGACTCGGTGGTGCTGCCGCTGCTGCTGCCGGACGCCCCGGTCGTCGTGTGGTGGCCGGTGGAGGCGCCGGACGACCCCGCGGGGGACCCGCTGGGCGCGCTGGCGCAGCGCAGGATCACCGACCTGTACGCGGTCGAGCGCCCGATGGAGGTCCTGGAGCGCCGGGTCCGCGCGTACACGCCCGGCGACACCGACCTCGCCTGGACCCGGCTGACGCTGTGGCGCTCCATGCTGGCCGCGGCACTCGACCAGGCCCGGGTGCCGGTGACCTCGGCGACCGTGGAGGCCGAGGCCGAGAACCCGGCCGCCGAGCTGCTGGCCCGCTGGCTGGAGGCGCGGCTGCACGTCCGGGTGGACCGCGTGGTCACCGACGGTCCGGTCGTCACGGCCGTCCGCCTCGGCACCGCGAACGGCGAGATCGTCATCGACCGGCCCGAGGGACCGATCGCCACGATGACCCTGCCCGACCAGCCCCCGCGCTCCCTCGCGCTCAAGGTCCGCTCGACCTCCGAACTCATCGCCGAGGAGCTCAGGCGCCTCGACGCGGACGATATGTACGCCGTCGCCCTGCGCGGCGAGGCCGGCAAGGAGACCCCCGTCCATGTCTGACACCCCGAAGCTCGACCGGCGGCCCGAGTGGACCGCGCTGGCGGACCACCGCAAGGACGCGCTGCCGCGGCCGGACCTGCGCGAGCTGTTCGCCTCGGACCCCGGGCGGGCGGAGCGGTACGTCGTGCGCGTCGGCGATCTGCGCATCGACTACTCCAAGAACCTGGTCACCGACGACACGCTGGCCCTGCTGCGGGAACTCGCCGCCGCCACCGGCGTGTTCGACCTGCGCGACGCCATGTTCCGCGGTGAGCGGATCAACATCACCGAGGACCGGGCGGTCCTGCACACCGCCCTGCGCGCCCCGCGGGACGCGGTGATCGAGGTCGACGGCGAGAACGTCGTACCCAAGGTGCACGCCGTGCTGGACCGCATGACCGACTTCGCCGACCGGGTCCGTTCCGGTGAGTGGACCGGACACACCGGCAAGCGCATCCGCAACGTCGTCAACATCGGCATCGGCGGCTCCGACCTCGGTCCGGCGATGGCCTACGAGGCGCTGCGGGCCTTCACCGACCGCTCGCTGACGTTCCGGTTCGTGTCGAACGTGGACGGTGCCGACCTGCACGAGGCGGTCCGGGACCTGGACCCGGCGGAGACGCTGTTCGTCGTGGCGTCCAAGACGTTCACCACGATCGAGACGATCACGAACGCGACCTCGGCGCGCTCCTGGCTGCTGGCCGGTCTGGACGGCGCCGGAAAGGGCGACGAGAAGGCGGTCGCCAAGCACTTCGTGGCGCTGTCGACGAACGCCGAGAAGGTCGCCGCGTTCGGCATCGACACGGCCAACATGTTCGAGTTCTGGGACTGGGTCGGCGGCCGGTACTCGTACGACTCGGCGATCGGCCTCTCCCTGATGATCGCCATCGGCCCGGACCGCTTCCGGGAGATGCTCGACGGCTTCCGCATCGTCGACGAGCACTTCCGCAACACCGAGGCCCCGGACAACGCCCCGCTGGTCCTGGGCCTGCTGGGCGTCTGGTACGGCAACTTCATGGGCGCCCAGTCGCACGCCGTACTGCCGTACAGCCACTACCTGTCGAAGTTCACGGCCTACCTCCAGCAGCTCGACATGGAGTCCAACGGCAAGTCGGTCGACCGCGACGGGCGTCCCGTGGAGTGGGAGACCGGTCCGGTGGTCTGGGGCACGCCCGGCACCAACGGGCAGCACGCGTACTACCAGTTGATCCACCAGGGCACCAAGCTCATCCCGGCCGACCTGATCGGCTTCGCCCGGCCCGTCGCCGAACTGAGCGACGAGCTGAAGGCCCAGCACGACCTGCTGATGGCCAACCTCTTCGCCCAGGGACAGGCGCTGGCCTTCGGCAAGAGCGCCGATGAGGTCCGGGCGGAGGGCGTGCCCGAGGAGCAGGTGCCGCACCGCACCTTCAAGGGCAACCACCCCACCACGACCGTCCTGGCCACCGAGCTGACCCCGTCCGTCCTCGGCCAGCTGATCGCGCTGTACGAGCACAAGGTGTTCGTCCAGGGCGCGATCTGGAACATCGACTCCTTCGACCAGTGGGGCGTGGAGCTCGGCAAGGTGCTGGCCAAGCGCGTCGAGCCCGCCCTCACCGAAGGCGCTGACGTGCCCGGTCTCGATCCGTCCACGGCCGCGCTGGTGGCCGCCTACCGTGAACTGAAGGAAGTGCACTGACATGCAGATCGGTCTTGTTGGTCTCGGCAAGATGGGCGGCAACATGCGCGAGCGTCTGCGCAACGCCGGCCACACCGTCGTCGGATACGACACCAATCCCGAGCGGGCCGACGTCGGCAGTCTGGTCGACCTCGTCGAGCAGCTGGAGCGGCCGCGCGCGGTCTGGGTGATGGTCCCGGCCGGCGCCGCCACCCAGCACGTCATCGACCAGCTGGCGAACCTGCTCAGGCACGGCGACACCGTCATCGACGGCGGCAACAGCCGCTGGACGGACGACGAGAAGCACGCCGAGGAGCTGGCCAAGCGCGGCATCAACTTCGTCGACGCAGGTGTCTCGGGCGGCGTGTGGGGCCTGAAGAACGGCTACGCCCTGATGGTCGGCGGCGAGAAGGAGGTCGTCGACGACCTCAAGCCCATCTTCGACGCCCTCAAGCCCGAGGGACCGTACGGCTACGTCCACGCGGGCAAGGTCGGTGCCGGGCACTTCTCCAAGATGGTCCACAACGGCATCGAGTACGCCATGATGCAGGCGTACGCCGAGGGCTGGGAGCTGCTGGAGAAGGTCGACTCCGTGGACAACGTCCGCGAGGTCTTCCGCTCCTGGCAGGAGGGCACCGTGATCCGCTCCTGGCTCCTCGACCTGGCCGTCAACGCCCTCGACGAGGACCACCACCTGGACGAGCTGCGCGGCTACGCGGAGGATTCCGGCGAGGGCCGCTGGACCGTCGAGGCGGCCATCGACAACGCCGTGCCGCTGCCCGCGATCACGGCTTCCCTCTTCGCGCGGTTCGCGTCCCGGCAGGACGACTCGCCGCAGATGAAGATGATCGCCGCGCTGCGCAACCAGTTCGGCGGGCACGCGGTGGAGGCCGCCAAGAAGTAGGCGTCGCTCGAAGCGCGTTGACGTGATCGGCCGGTTCGGGTCAGAGTCCATCCCTGATGGAGATCAACGACCTGACACCGGCCGAGGCGCGCGTCTGGCGGGCGTTCGCCACGGGCACCGCCGTGGACTTCCGTGCCGCCGACGACGAGGACCCGGCCGAGGGCGGCACCTGGGGCCCCGAACGGACCGTACGCGCGAGCGTGTTGCGCGCACTGCTGCTCGACGGCCCCCGGGCGGACGGCGAGGTGGCCGCGCTGAGCCTGGCGGGCGCGCGCGTCACCGGGCCGCTGGAACTGGCGTACGCGACGGTCGACCACCCCGTGCGGCTGCGGCACTGCCACTTCGACGACGTGCCCAGGCTCTACGCGGCCCGGCTGCGCGAGGTGAACCTGAGCGAGTCCGTCCTGCCCGGCCTGATCTCGCACGCCGTCCGCGTGGACGGCGTACTGCGGCTGACCCGCGCCCGGTTCGGCGGGATGGTGCGGCTCGGCGGTGCGGAGATCACCGGCAGCCTCTACCTGGAGAGCACGGAGATCCACGCGCCGGACACCGAGGGGCCGGTGCTCCAGCTGAACCAGGCGGTGCTGGGGGCCGACCTGTGGGCGCCGGGGCTGCGGGCGCGGGGAACGGTGCGGCTCGACGGCGCCCGGGTCGCCGGGACGGTCAACCTCACCGACGCGGCGCTCGACCGGCCGGACGGCACCGCCCTGCGGGCCGAGACGCTCGCGGCCGAGGCCGATGTGCTGATGCGGCACGCCGAGGTGCGGGGCCGGCTGGAATTCCGCGGTGCGCGCATACCCGGCCGGCTGGACCTGTCGCAGGCGCGCCTGGTCAATCCCGGGGGAACCGCGCTGCGCGCGAGCAGTTGTGTGATCGGTGAACTGTGGCTGCGCCAGTGCCCGGCGGTGGAGGGCACCCTCAACCTGCGCCGCTCCCAGGTGGAGGTGCTGTTCGTCGAACCGGAGGTGGTGCCGCACTGGGTCCAGCTGAACGACCTCACCTACACGTCGCTCGTCCCGCACGAGCCCGCCGAGCGGCGGCTGCCGATGCTGGAGCGCGGCGACAGCTATCTGCCCTTCATCTACGAGCAGTTGACCGCCTCCTACCGCCGGATCGGCGACGACGACGCGGCCCGGCTGGTCCAGCTCGCCAAGCAGCGCCGGCACCGCCGCACCCTGCCCTGGTACGGCCGGGTCTGGGGACTGCTCCAGGACGCCGCCGTCGGCTACGGCTTCCGTCCGCTGCGGGCCGGCGGCTGGCTGCTGTCGCTGCTCGCGGTCGGCTCGGTCGCGTACGGCCTGCGGCACCCGCCGCCGCTCAAGCCCGCGGAGTCCCCCGACTTCAACCCGGTGTTCTACACGCTGGACCTGCTGCTGCCGGTGATCTCCTTCGGTCAGGAGAGCGCGTTCGCGCCCGAGGGCTGGTACCAGTACCTCGGTTACGTCCTGATCGTGATGGGCTGGATCCTGGCCACCACCGTCGTCGCCGGTGTCACCCGCACCGTCAGCCGCCAGTGAACCCCCGCACCGCGTGCTGCGCGGCCAGCCGGACCGGGGCGTTGGCCGCGCCGTAGCCGCGGTAGCCGCCGTCCCGCTGGACCAGCTCGAAGAAGACCCGGCCGACGGTGTGCGTGTAGCAGTGCCGGAAGGTGCCGTGCGCGTCACGGTCGTAGAGGATGCCCAGCTCACGGTACGTCTCCAGCTCGCCGTCGGCGAACTCGAAGCGGGCGGCGAGGTCGTCGTGGTAGTTGCCGGGGATCGGGAGCAGCGGTCCGCCCGCGGCGCGGAAACGGCGGGCGGCGGCGACCACGTCGTCGGTGGCCAGGGCGATGTGCTGGGCGTGCGCGGTGTCGTCGGTGGGTGCCGCGCCGACGGTCAGGACGATGCGGACCCCGCCGTCGTCGGTGGTGACGGCGCGGCTGCGCAGCAGGCCGTAGGGGTCGGCGACGTCCACGCTCTCCTGCGGGCGCAGTCCGAGGACGCCGCGGTGGAAGAGCGCCGCCTCGTCGAACTGGTGCCAGGGCTGAGTGAGGGAGAGGTGGTCGACGCGCCAGGCCGCCCCGGCCTCGGCGGGCGCGCCGGTGTCCTCGAAGTCGGCCCGCCAGTCGGGCAGTCCGGGGCGCTCGGTGGCGCAGAAGAACAGCTCCGTGCCGTCGGGCGCGGCGACCGCCTCCAGCGGGGCGTCGCCGGGGGCACGGCGGCGCGGCAGCACCGGAGCGAGCAGGGCCTCGGCGCGGCGGGCCGCCCCGGCGGGGTCCGGCGACTCCAGGCCGACGGCGGCCAGCCGGGTGCCGTCGCGCCGTTCGGCCGGCCCGGTGTTGACCAGGACGCGGGCGTCGCCCCGCTGCCACAGGTCGACGGGTTTGCCGCGGTGCCGTGCGGTCCGGGCGAAGCCCAGCGCGCCGAGCACGGCGGTAACGGGTGCGGCGTCGGGCGTGACCAGTTCGGCGAAGGCGACCCCGGTGGGCGGCGCGGGGGCGGGCGGCGCGGCGAGGCCGGCCGTCTCCTGGAGCGTCAGCAGGGAGCGCTGGGCGTCCACGGCCGTGGGGCCGGCCTCGGACTGCCGGAAGACGTCGTTGAAGACCTCCAGGGACAGTGGACCGTCGTAACCGGCGCGCAGTACGTGCCGCAGCAGTCCGGCGACGTCGAAGCCGCCCTGGCCGGGGAAGCAGCGGTAGTGGCGGCTCCACTGGAGGACGTCCATGGCGAGGAGCGGGGCGTCGGCGAGCTGGAGGAAGAAGATCTTCTCTCCGGGGATGTCCTCGATGCCCTTGGGGTCACTGCCGCGGGAGAGGATGTGGAAGCTGTCCAGGCAGGTGCCGAGCGCGGGGTGGCCGGCGCTCTCGACGACGTGCCAGGCGTGGTCGTAGGTGCTGATGTGCCGGCCCCAGGCGAGCGCCTCGTAGGCGACGCGGACGCCGTGGTCCTCGGCCAGGTCGGCGAGCCGGCTCAGCTGCTCGGCGGCGAGGGCGTCGTCGTCCACGGCGTGCGAGGAGACGCTGGAGCAGACCAGGACGGTGTCCGCGCCGAGCCTGCGCATCAGCTCGAACTTGTGCCGGGCGCGGCGCAGGGCGCGGGCGAACTCGTCCTCGGGGAGCGCCTCGACGTCCCGCATGGGCTGGTAGAGGTCGATGGTGAGGCCGAGGTCGGCGCAGCGGGCGCGGATCTCCTCGGGGGTCAGGGGGCTGGCCAGCAGGTCGTTCTCGAAGATCTCCACGCCGTCGAAGCCGGCCAGGGAGGCGGCCGTGAGCTTCTCGGTGAGCGATCCGCTGAGGGAGACGGTGGCGATGGACGTCCGCACGTGGCTACCTCTTTCCTACTGCGGGGCGCCGAGGGCGCCCGCCAAGTCGGTGATGTCGGCGAGCATCCGCACGGTGTCGGGTTCCCGCCCGGTGAACAGCCGGAACGCGTCCGCGGCCTGGAAGACGGCCATGCCGCCGCCGTCGAGCGTGGCGCAGCCCAGCGCGCGGGCGGTGCGCAGCAGCTCGGTCTCCAGCGGGCGGTAGACGACCTCGGCGATCCACAGCCCGGGGTGCAGCAGTTCGGCGGGCAGCGGCAGGCCGGGGTGGGCGGCCATGCCGGTGGGGGTGGCGTGCACGATGCCGTCGGCCCGGGTCAGCAGCCCGGCCAGCCGGTCCGGGGCGGCGTGGTCGGCGCGGCCGTCCCCGAAGTGGCGGTTGAGCTGGGCGGCGAGGGTGGCGGCGCGCTCGGGCATCGCGTCGACGACGGTGACCCGCCCGGCGCCCAGCGTGAGCGTGGCGTGGGCGACGGCCGCGCCCGCGCCACCGGCGCCGAACTGCACGATCCGCTCCAGCGGCGCGTCGGGCAGCCCGCGGGCGAAGGAGGCGGCGAAGCCGGTGACGTCGGTGTTGTGTCCGGTGGCGCGACCGGTGTCGTCGAGGACGACGGTGTTGACCGCGCCGAGCGCCTCGGCCTGCGGGGCGAGGGCGTCCAGGTGCTCGATGACGAGCTGCTTGCAGGGGTGGGTGATGTTCAGCCCGTCGAAGCCCAGGTCCCGGGCCGCGCGCAGCAGGTCGCCCACCGCCTCGGGCCGGACACCGAGGGTGTCGATGTCGATCAGCCGGTACAGGTAGCGCAGACCCTGCCGGCCGGCCTCCCGCTCGTGCAGTGCCGGGCTGAGCGACGGGCCGATGCCGGAGCCGATCAGCCCGACGAGATACGAGTCCTTGGCCACCGGGGACCTCCTGAGCGGCTCGGGCTGCTGCCCGAGCGACCAATGTACGAACCAGTACGTTAGTCATAGCAGGAGGGTGGGGCGTGTGGGAAGGCGGAGGCTTCTAGAATCACCGGCACGCCCCAGCCCGCAGTCCCCGCCCCGCAGCCGGAGGAACCCGATGAGCAGCGTCGACGAACCGGCACGAGCCGCCACGCGCACCCGTGACGCCGCCCGCACCCGGGCCGAGATCCTCGACGTGGCGACGCGCGAGTTCGCCCGGGCCGGCTACGACGGTGCCCGCGTCGACGAGATCGCCGCCCGCACCCGCACCACGAAGCGGATGATCTACTACTACTTCGGCGGCAAGGAGCAGCTGTTCACGGCCGTGCTGGAGCGGGCGTACGGCGTGATCCGGGAGGCCGAGCAGCAGCTCGACGTCGAGCACCTGGACCCGGTGGCGGCCATCCGGCGCCTCGCCGAGGTGACCTTCGACCACCACGAGCGGCACCCCGACTTCATCCGCCTGGTGAGCATCGAGAACATCCACGACGCGGAGCACATCGCGTCCTCGGAGATGCTGGCCAGCATCGGCTCGCCGGCGCTCGACGTGATCCACCGGATCCTGGCGGACGGGCAGCGGTCCGGCCTGTTCACGGCCGACGTCGACGCCGTCGACCTGCACGCGATGATCAGCTCCTTCTGCTTCTTCCGGGTCGCCAACCGGCACACCTTCGGCGCCCTGTTCGGCCGCGACCTGGTCGCCCCGGACCAGCGCGAGCACTACCGGGCCATGCTCGGCGACATGGTGATCGCCTACCTCACGGCGGAGCGCGCGGCGGACTGACCGCCGCGGCGGCGGAACGACGGGACCTCTTGACACGCGGGACACGTGCGCGCAACATCCCTTCCCAACCGCGACTAACTACCCAGTGGGTTAATTAGCCGATCGGCACTTCTCCCCTCCGCTCACTCCGCCTACCGTGGAGTCCCCCGAAGGAGCAACGCCGTGTCCGTCCCCGCCCCCGCGTCCCAGGGCGCCGCCCCGCCCGGCCAGCCGAAGAAGGCCGCGACCGCCGCCTGGATCGGCAGCGCGCTCGAGTACTACGACTTCTTCATCTACGGCAGCGCCGCCGCGCTGATCTTCCCGGAGGTCTTCTTCGACGAGTCCGACCCGGCCACCGCGACCCTGCTGTCGCTGGCCACGTTCGGCGTCGCCTACGCCGCCCGTCCGGTCGGCGCGTTCTTCCTCGGCCACATCGGCGACCGCATGGGCCGCAAGAAGATCATGGTCTTCACGCTGATCCTGATGGGCGTGTCGACGTTCCTCATCGGCTGTCTGCCCACGCGCGACCAGGTCGGCACCCTCGCCCCGGTCCTGCTGGTGCTCTGCCGCGTCCTGCAGGGCATATCGGCGGCCGGTGAGCAGGCCAGCGCCAACTCCATGACCCTGGAGCACGCGCCACCGCACAAACGCGGCTTCTTCACCAGTTTCACCCTCAGCGGCACCCAGGGCGGGCAGCTGCTCGCCACCCTGGTCTTCCTCCCCATCGCCGCGCTCCCCGAGGACCAGCTGCTGTCCTGGGGCTGGCGCGTGCCGTTCTGGCTGAGCGTCGTGGTCGCGATCGTCGGCTACGTCATCCGCCGCAAGCTGGACGAGACGCCGGCCTTCGCGCAGCAGGCCGCCACGGAGGGCGTCGCGAAGATGCCGCTGGCGGTGCTGGCGCGCGACCACTGGGCGGACGTACTGCGGGTGGTCGCGGGCGCGCTGATCGCCTCGGTCAGCACGATCTTCACGGTCTGGGCGCTGGCGTACGCCACCAGTGACTCGGTCGGCATGTCCCGTACCGCGATGCTGTGGGTGGGCGCCCTCGCCAACGTCGTCGCGCTCGCCGCGATCCCGCTGTGGGCGACGCTGTCCGACCGCATCGGCCGACGCCCGGTGTTCCTGATCGGCGCGGTGGGCAGCGCGGTGACGATGTTCCTGTACCTGTGGGCGATCTCGACCGGCTCCTACCCGCTGACGTTCCTGACCGGCATCGTCGCCTTCGGTGTCGTCTACAGCGCCGCGAACGGCGTGTGGCCCGCCTTCTACGGCGAGATGTTCTCCACCCGGGTCCGGCTGTCCGGCGTGGCGATCGGCACCCAGATCGGTTTCGCGGTGGCCGGGTTCGCGGTGACGTTCGCGGCGCAGATCGCCGGTCCGGACGGCGACGACTGGTTCGCGGTGGCGCTGTTCACGGCGGCGCTGTGCGTCCCGCCGGTGATCGCCGCGTTCTCCGCCCGCGAGACCCACAAGGTCCCGACGGAGGCGCTCGGCGAGCGTGCCCGCCCGGAGGCGGCACAGCCGGAGACGGTGACGGCCTGACGCCCTTGGGCGGCTGCCCTCCGCCCTCCCCTGCGAGGACGTGGTGCCCGAATGCCACGCGGCGGGGCGCGCCGGTGCACACCGGCGCGTACGGCGGGTCATCAGGCCTGAAGTCGTGTGCGCGGGGTATGCCGGACCCACCTCGACGAACGACCAAGGAGGGCGATGGTGACGGCACCACTGCGGCAGGAGGTCGACCCGAGTGCGGCCGGGCTGGATCCGAAGGCACTGGACCGGCTCGACCGGCACTTCGCCCGGCAGGTCGACGAGGGCCGGCTGCCCGGGTTCCTGGTGGCCGTCGCCCGCGGCGGCCGGGTCGCCCACCTGACCGTGCACGGCCGGCGGGACGTCGCGGCCGGGCTGCCCGTGGCGGCCGACACGCTGTGGCGGATCTACTCCATGACCAAGCCGGTCACGTCCGTGGCCGCGCTGATGCTGGTGGAGGAGGGCCGGCTGTCGCTCGACGACCCGGTGGCGCGGTACCTGCCGGCCTTCGCCGAGCCGCGGGTGTACGTGGAAGGGTCCGCGGACGACGTCATCACCCGGCCGGCCGCCGGGCCGATCCTCGTCCGGCATCTGATGACCCACACCGCCGGGCTGACCTTCGGCTTCTACCACGCCCACCCCGTCGACGAGCTGTACCGCGCGGCCGGCCTGGAGTCGTCGGTGCGGCCGGGCGCGGGCCTGGCCGAGACGGTCGACCTGTACGCGAGCCTGCCGTTGCAGTTCGAGCCGGGCACGCGGTGGAACTACTCGGTGGCCAGCAATGTGCTGGGGCGGCTCGTGGAGGTGGTGTCGGGGCAGTCGCTCGACACGTACTGCGCCGAACGGATCTTCCGGCCGCTGGGCATGACGGACACCGGCTTCCACGTCACCGACGAGCAGGCCGGCCGGCTGGCCGAGCTGTACGGCGAGACGGACGGCGGTGGCATCGAGCCGGTCCCCGGGCTGCCGCTGCGGGGCCGGCCGCGGTTCCTGTCGGGCAGCGGCGGCCTGGTCTCGTCCGCGTACGACGTGCACCGCTTCACGGAACTCCTGCGGCGCCGGGGCGAACTCGACGGCGTCCGCCTGCTCGCCCCCGGGACGGTGGACCTCATGACCCGCAACCACCTGCCCGGCGACGCCGACCTGCGCGCCTACGGCAGCCACCCGGCGCACGACGAACCCGGCAACGACGGAGTCGGCTTCGGCCTCGGCGTCTCCGTGGTCATCGACCCGGCCCGCACCCAGGCCCCCTCCGGGCTCGGCACGTACGGCTGGAGCGGCGTGGCGACGACCACCTTCTGGGTCGACCCGGGCCGCGACCTGACGGTGCAGTTCATGACCCAGGTACGGCCGAAGTCCTCGCACACGGTCTACCCGGACCTCAAGCGGCTCGTGCACGAGGCCGTCACCGGCTGATCCGGCCCCCTGGAGTCAGGACGACACATGCGCCACCGCGTCCAGGTGGGGCAGATGGTGGTCGAGCCGTTCCCGCTTGGTGCGCAGATAGGTGATGTTGCTCTCGCACGGCGGTATCAGCAGCGGCACCTGCTCGGTGACCTCGATGCCGTGGCGCACCAACGCCTCACGCTTGCGCGGGTTGTTGGACATCAGGCGCACGGACCGCACCCCGAGGTCGTCGAGGATGCGGGCGGCGACGCCGTAGTCGCGGGCGTCCACCGGCAGGCCGAGGGCGAGGTTCGCCTCCACCGTGTCAAGGCCCTCCGCCTGCAACGCCATCGCGCGCAGTTTGGCGAGCAGTCCGATGCCGCGTCCCTCGTGGCCGCGCAGATAGACCACGACGCCGCCGCCCGCGGCGGCCACCTCCCGCAGTGCGCAGGCGAGTTGGGCACCGCACTCGCAGTGCTGGGAGCCGAACGCGTCACCCGTGAGGCACTCCGAGTGCAGCCGGGTCAGCACGCCGTCGGCGCCCGGATCGCCGTGGACCAGTGCCACTTGCTCGTCACCGCGCTCGTGGTCGAAATAGCCGAATGCCCGGAATTCGCCGTACACGGTGGGCAGAGGCGTCACCACGACCCGCTCCACATCCGTGCGCTGCGCTGCTTTCTTGCCGAGTACACCAATTTTTTCTGTCATGATTCTCGCGTTCCTCAACAGACTGCTCAACAGTTTCTCGACCGAGACGAAAGGCCGTGCGGGAATGGATGTTTCACTGGTGCCGGCGGACACGACCGAAGACGTGCGCAGGCGGGGCTCCGGGGTTCCGCGACAGGTGGCGGTGCTGCCGGTCGGAAGCTTCGAACAGCACGGCCCGCACCTGCCGCTGGCGACCGACACGCTCGTCGCGTGCGCCGTCGCCCGGGAGATCGCCGCCGCGTACCCGGTGCACCTGCTCCCGCCGGTGACGATCGGCTGCTCCCACGAGCACGCGGACTGGCCGGGGACGGTCAGCATCTCCTCGGTGACCCTTCACGCGGTGGTACGGGACATAGCCGACTCGCTGCGCCGCTCGGGCGTCGACGCCCTGGTGGTGGTCAACGGGCACGGCGGGAACTACGTACTGGGCAACGTCGTCCAGGAGTCCTCCGCACGCGGCGAACGGATGGCGCTGTTCCCGGCCGCGGAGGACTGGGAGGCGGCTCGGGAGCGGGCGGGGGTGGCCACTTCGCTGCTCACCGACATGCACGCGGGGGAAATCGAGACCTCCATTCTTCTGCACACGCACCCCGAATACGTCCGGCCCGGTTACGAGGCCGCCGATTTCGTCGCGGACGACCGGCGTCATCTGCTCTCCCTCGGTATGTCCGCCTATACCGATTCCGGTGTCATCGGGCGTCCCTCACTGGGTTCGGCGGAAAAGGGGAAGGAACTGCTGGCGAGCCTCGCGGATTCCTTCGGAGCGTGTTTCTCGCTGCTGACGTCGGAGACGGTCACCGCGCCGGGCGGTGAGCGCGGGTAGTGCCCGTCGGGCGCGCGGTGCGGGGCGGCACGGCCGCGCAGCCCCTCGCACCAGCGGACCACGAGAACGGCGACCCCGGGCAGGCTCGCCACGAGGCTGAGCACCCCGTAGACCACGGCCACGCCCAGCCCGGTGCCCGCGCCCAGCCCGGCCGCCCCGAACGCCCAGGCGGTGACGCCCTCCCGGGGGCCCCAGCCGCCGACGTTCAGCGGCAGTCCCATGGCGAGCAGCGCCAGCACGGCCAGCGGCGTCAGTACGGCGACGGAGGCGCCGCTGCCGGCCACCCGGGCGGCGAGGACGAACATCGCGAGGTGCCCGGCCAGGACGACGACGGACGACACGGCGACCCCCGGCAGGTTCCGCCGGGACAGCAGCCCTTCGCGCGCTTCGCGGAGCGTCGCCCGCAGGGCCCCGGCCGCTGCCCGTCCTTTGCGGGAGGGGGCCCGGTTCATGCGCAGGGCGAGGACGACGGCGAGCGCGCCGAGCACGGCCATTCCCAGGAGCGGTGCGAGGTGCCGGGTCCCGGCCAGCACGGGTGACTCCATCGTGAGCAGCACCGCGACGCCGACACCGATCAACACGACCTGCCCGGCGCCCCGTTCGAGGACGACGGCCCGCACGCCCCGCCCCAGGTCGCCCGCGCTCCGTCCGTGCCGTACCGCGCGGTGCACGTCGCCGAGTACGCCGCCGGGGAGGGCGGCGTTGAGGAACAGCGCGCGGTAATAGTCGGCGACGGCTGGTCCGAGTGGCAGCCGGATGCGCAGGCCCCGGGCCACCAGGGCCCAGCGCCAGGCGCTGAACACCGTGGTGACCAGTCCGATCCCGAGCGCCGCCAGCAGCGTGGGCGCGTCGATGCGGCGCAGCCCTTCCAGGAACACACCGGTCCCCATCCGCCACAGGAGTACGGCGAGGATGGCGACGCCGGCGACGGTGCCGAGGTGGGTGCGCAGGGCGCGGCGGCGGGGGTGGTCGCCGACGGGCGCCGCGTCCCGGCGTACCGCCGCCGGCAGGGTTCCCGTCGCCGCCTGTACCGTCGGTGCGCTCACGAGGCCCCGCCCGTCGGCCGGCACAGGGCCAGCAGGTCGGTGTGGTGGACGACGACGCGCAACTCCCCCGCGGCGCAGGCCGCGAGGCGCTCGTCCAGGTACCGGCCGGCCGGTTCGCGCAGTTCCGGGCGCTGTTCGACGGCCGCGCGGACCCAGCCCCGTAGCCACTGGGCGGTGAGCGCGGCCTCGTCGGGGCCCAGCCGCCAGGGGCTGGGGTGCGCCCGCACCGTGGCGCCGTGCTCGGCGAAGGCCTCCGCCGCGACGGTCACGGCGTCCGGGCCGAGCATGCCGGTACGCCGCTGGTGGTCGTTGAACGCGTCGGCGATCTCGGCGTCCAGGGGGTGGGCTGGAGTGAGGTCCACGCGCCCGGCGACGGACAGGGTCAGCAGGGCCGGGCAGCCGGCCGAGGCGCAGGCGGCGGCGAGCGTGCGGACCTCCTCGGCGGTGAGGACGTCGAGCAGCGCGGACGCCGTCACCAGCGCGGCGCCGGCCAGCGCGTCCGGGGTGAGGCGGCCGAGGTCGCCGCGCCGAGTCTCGACCGTGACGCGGCTGCCGTCGGCGGCCGAACGCGGGGCGGCGACGGCGGCGAAGTGCAGGAGGTAGGGATCGTGGTCGTGCAGCACCCAGTGCTGGGCGCCGTCGAGCAGCGGGGCGAGCCAGCGTCCCATCGAGCCGGTGCCGCAGCCCACGTCGTGCACGACCAGCCCACCCGCCCGCCGCGGCAGGTTGGCGAGACGGATCCGCAGCGGGTCGAGCAACTCGTGCGCCCGCGCGGCGCCATCGGCGGGCTCACGCAGCCGTAGCCACTCGGGGGCATACCGCGGAGGTTCACCGGGGCGCCCCGGCTCCTCGCGCAGGCGGAGAGTGGCCCGCTCGGCGGAGGGCTGCGCGGGGTGGTCGGTGAGGGGACCGGCGGGAGGACCGGCGGGGGGCTGCTCGGGGCGGTCGGTGAGCGGCTCGGCGGAGGGCCGGCCGGGGCCGTCGGCGAGCGGATCGGCGGTGGGCCGCCCGGGGCCGTCGGCCAGCGACTCAGCGGACGACCGTGCAAGGCCGTCGGCGAGCGGATCGGCGGACGACCGCCCAAGGCCGTCGGCCAGCGACTCGGCAGAGGGCCGCCCAAGGCCGTCGGCCAGCGGATCGGCGGACGGCTGCCCGAGACGGTCGGCGAGCGACTCGGTGGAGGGCTGCGCGGGGTGGTCGGTGAGGGGACCGGCGGAGGGCCGCCCAAAGCCGTCGGCCAGCGGATCGGCGGACGGCCGCCCGAAGCTGCCGGCCAGTGACTCGGCCGAGGGCCGCCCGGGGCGTTCGGTGGGCGGATCGGTCGGGCCCGCGCCCGGGATCACGCCGCTCGCCGAGTCGGGGGCGTGCTGGGGGCCTGGCTGGGACGGGATCGCCCGCGTGGCCGGTGCCGTGGTCTTCCTCATGCCGCCCTCCGGGGTTCGCTCGGCAGCCGGTGCAGTACTCCGGCCAGGCTCCGGGCCGTGGTCGCCCAGCCGTCGAGGGCGGCGCGGCGGCCGCGTGCCGCGGCCTTCAGCCGGCGTCGTACGTCCGCTTCCCCGAACCAGCCGCGCAGTTCGGCGGCGAGCGCGACAGGGTCCTCCGGCGGGACGAGGATGCCGGGCACCCCGCCGTCGGGAGCGCGCCCGACCGCCTCCGGGAGGCCGCCGACGTCCGTGGCCAGCACAGGGATGCCGCGCGCGAGGGCCTCCGTCACCGCCATGCCGTACGTCTCGGCGTACGAGGTGAGGACCATCAGGTCGGCGGTGGCGTAGGTGGCGTCCAGTTCCGCGCCGGCCCGCGGTCCCGCGAGGACCAGCCGGTCCTCCAGCCCGTGCCGCGCGATCAGCGTCCGCAGCCGGCCGACGTACTCCGGGTCCTGCCCGAGTCCGCCGACGCACACGCAGCTCCACGGCAGGTCGGCGACCGCCGACAGGGCCTCCACCAGCCGGTGCTGGCCCTTGCGGGGTGTGACGGCGGCGACGCACAGCAGCCGCGAGACGCCGTCCGTGCCGGGCGCGAGGGGCGCGATGTCGGCGCCGGGGGCGGCGACGTGGACGCGGACCGGGTCGAGGCCGTGGTGGGAGACGAGGCGCCGGACCGCCCAGTCGCTGGTGGCGACGACGGACGGGACGGCCCGCAGCACCGCGCGTTCACGCGCGTCCAGTTCGGCGGCCACGGCGGGGTCGAGGCCGGTCTCGTCGCCGAGCGGGAGGTGGACGAGGACGGCCATCCGCAGCCGCTCCGCCTCCGGGACCACGACCTCCGGCACCCCGCAGGCGACCAGGCCGTCGAGGAGGACGACGGCGCCGTCCGGCAACCGGCGCAGGACGCGAGCGAGTTCCGCGCGGGCGGCGTCGTCCGGCCGTGGCCAGTCCCCGGCCACGGGCAGACCCCGTACCCGCCAGCCGAAGCCCGGCAGGTCCAGCCGCACCCGCCGGTCGTAGGCGTTGCCGCCGCTCGGCGCGGCCGGGTCGTCGACTCCGCCCGGCATGACGAAGTGCACGGAGCGCAGGGACATGGGGATGATCCCCCCGTTCCTCGGGGCCGAAGCCGGCGCGGACGTCTGTGCGGGGACGTAGGTGAGCCGAGTGCGACCGGCGGCGGTCGCACCGGTCGCCGTCTCGATGGACGTGTCGGTCACAGCGCACGCTCGTAACTCGCCCAGGCGACGTGCGACTCGTGCAGGGTCACGGTGAGGCCGGCCAGGCCCTTGGCCCCCTCGCCGAGCCCGCCCTTGTGGACGCGCTCGGCGAGCCGGTCGGCGATGACCTTGGCCAGGAACTCCGTGGAGGTGTTGACGCCGGCGAAGTCGGGTTCGTTGTCGAGGTTGCGGTAGTTCAGCTCGCTGACGACGGCGCCCAGTTCACGGGTGGCCAGTCCGATGTCGACGACGATGTTGTCCTCGTCCAGCTGCTCGCGCCGGAAGGTGGCGTCCACCAGGAACGTCGCTCCGTGCAGGCGCTGCGCGGGCCCGAAGACGTCGCCGCGGAAGCTGTGGGCGATCATGATGTGATCGCGGACGGTGATGCTGAACAACGGACGACCCTCCAGGTGTGGCACGTCTGATCCCCCGCCGATCGGTGCGCGGGGTGCCGTCTATTACGGCTCGGTGCCTTCCCTTGTTCAGCGGCCCGTACGTCTTTTCTCAAGGTCAGGCGCCGATGCCGTCCCCGGCGGGTGGAGGGTCAGTCGCCGGGGTACCGGATCCGGTGGCACAGCGCGGGGATCTCGCCGGAGGCCAGTCGCGCCAGCACGTCCGGCAGTTCGGTGAACGCGGACTCGCCGGTGACGAGTGCGTCGAGCGCCGGGTCGGCGAGCAGGTCGAGGGCGAGGGCGAGCCGGTCGGCGTAGGTGCGGGTGGCGCCGCGCGCCGGGGAGACGGTGCCGACCTGGCTGCTGCGCACGGTCAGGCGCCGCGAGTGGAAGGCCTCGCCGAGCGGGAGGGCGACGCGCCGGTCGCCGTACCAGCTCAGTTCGAGGACCGTCCCCTCGGGCCGCAGCAGCTCCAGTGACCGGGCGAGGCCCGCCTCCGTCGCACTGGCGTGGACGACGAGGTCGAGGCCGCCGAGGGCGTCGGCGGGGGACGCGAAGCCGATCCCGAGGGCCTCGGCGACCTCGGCCCGGGCCGGGTCGGCGTCGACCAACTGGACGCGGACGCCGGGGAAGCGGGCCAGCAGTGCGGCCACCGAGCAGCCGACCATGCCGCCGCCGACCACGGCGATCCGGTCGCCGACCAGGGGCGCCGCGTCCCACAGGGCGTTGACGGCGGTCTCGACGGTGCCGGCGAGCACGGCCCGCTCGGCGGGGACCTCCGGGGGCACCGGGGTGACGGCGGCGGCCGGGACGACGTACCGGGTCTGGTGCGGGTACAGGCAGAAGACGGTGCGTCCGAGGAGGGCGGCCGGACCCTCCTCCACCACACCGACGTTGAGGTAGCCGTACTTCACCGGCCCCGGGAAGTCACCCTCCTGGAACGGCGCGCGCATGGCCGCGTACTGGTTCTCGGGCACTCCGCCGCCGAAGACGAGCGTCTCCGTGCCCCGGCTCACACCGCTGAAGAGCGTACGCACCAGCACCTCGCCGGCCGCGGGCGCGGACAGCTCGACGTCGCGGATCGCGCCCCGGCCTGGCGATTCGAGCCAGAACGCACGTGCCATGCCTGTCATCGGATGTCCTCCTGAACGATCGGGAAGCCGCCCACGTACCGAGGGATGCACGAGCCGCGCACAAGGTAGCGGCGTTGATCGACTCTGTCACACGGCCGGAGGGTGTTCGGTGGCCCTGAACAACACGTACGACGCGTACGACGCGAGGCCCGTTCAGCAGGAGACCGCGGTGGGGGCGGGCGCGCAGATCCTGCTCCTGTCGCTGCTCGGCACGGCGATCGGGATGGGCACGGCGGGCTGGCTGACCGGCCTCGCGTTCGCGTTCGCGACCTGGGCGGTGCTCTCCCGGGCCCTGCACCGTTCCCGGCTGCCGTCGTTCGGCCCGGCCAACCGGGTCACCCTCGGCCGGGCCACCCTGGTCGGCGGGGTCACGGCCCTGGTCGCGGACTCCTTCCGCAGCGCGCCGCCGGTCTCCCTGCTCGTCGGCCTGACCGCCGTGGCCCTGATCCTGGACGGCGTGGACGGCAGGGTCGCCCGCCGCACCGGCACGTCGTCGCAGCTGGGCGCCCGCTTCGACATGGAGGTCGACGCGTTCCTGATCCTGGTGCTCAGCGTGTACGTCGCGATGGACCAGGGCCCGTGGGTACTGCTGATCGGCGGCATGCGCTACGTGTTCGTCGCCGCGGCCCGGGTGTGGCCGTGGCTGACCGCCCCGCTGCCGCCGAGCACGGCCCGCAAGACGGTGGCCGCGCTGCAGGGCGTGTTGCTGCTGCTGGCGGGCGCGGAGCTGCTGTCGCCCGCGGTCAACACCGGGGTGGTCCTGCTGGCGCTGGGGCTGCTGGTGTGGTCCTTCGGCCGGGACGTGCTGTGGCTGTGGCGGACGTCGCGGACGCGGAGCGCCGCCCCGGCGGCCGAGGCGATGCGGGAACTCGTCGCTCAGTGAGGCTTCTCGGGCGCCCGACGGTGGCCGACGGTGGCCGACGGCCTGCTCAGGCGCGTCCCCGCCGGTCGCCTCCGACCGCGCCTGACCGCGTCTGACCGCTCCTGTCCGCGTCCGTCCGTGCCAGTCCGCGTCCGCCTGCTCGTCGTCCTTCCCGCGGGCTCGCGGGCCTGTCGGATCGACTCGGCCTTCATCCACGGCAAGGTCGTCCGAAGGGCGGGGCAATGCGCCAGGGCCGGTCGAAGGTGCTCGGGTGGCTCAGTGGCGCCGGGGCAGCAACCCCGCCGCCGCCAGCGGTACGGCGGCCAGGACCAGCCACGGCACGGCGGCCGGCAGCCCGCTGTCCAGCAGCAGTCCGGTCGCGGAGCTGCCGGCCAGCACGATGAACCCGGAGACCGAGGACAACGCCCCGGTGTACAGCCCGAGCCGTCCGTCCTCGGCGAGGTCCGGCACCCAGGCACGGGCGACGGGCGCGACGAGCATCTGCCCGAGGGTGAGCAGCACCACGAACCCGGCGGCGGGCACCAGCCCACCGGTGCCCGTCCACCCGGCGGGCCGCGCCACCGCGACGACGGCGAACCCGGCCGCGACCAGCACCAGCCCCGCCACCATCGACCGGCGCGGCGCCAGCCGCTCCCCCGCCCACCGCGTCACCGGCAACTGCGCGGTCACCACCAGCAGCGAGGACAGCGCGAACAGCCAGGCCAGCGGCGCCTGCGAACCGGCGGCGCGCTCCACCTCGGCGGGCAGCGCGAGGTAGAGCTGGTTGTAGGCGAGCAGATAGGCGCCGTACGCGCAGCACAGCGCGAGGAAGCGCCGGTTGCGCAGCAGCAGCCGCGCCCCGCCCTTGACCCGGACCCGCGCCCGCCCGGGAATGCGCTGCGGCAGCAGCCACGCGTGCCCGGCGAGGACGAGCACGAAGACGCCGGCGCCGGCCAGGCACGCCGTACGGAAGTCGACGGCGAGCAGCAGAGCCCCCAGCAGCGGCCCGACGAAAGCCCCCGCCTGCCCGGCGACGGTGAACAGCGCGAGCACCCGGGTCCGGTCCCCGCCCCCCTCCTCCTCCCGGACGACGGCCTGTCTGGCGACCTCGGACTCGACGGCCGGCGAGAAGAGCGCGGCGGCGAACCCGATCAGCAGCACGGCACCGACGACGGCCCAGGTCCGCTCGGCGAACCCGAGCCACCCGAACCCGGCGATCCGCAGCACGCATCCGGCGAGTACGACCGGCCGGATGCCGTACCGGTCGGCCAGCGCCCCGCCGACCACGAACAGCCCCTGCTGGCTGAAGGTCCGCAGCCCCAGCACGAAGCCGACCAGCCACCCCGCCATGCCGATGCCCTGGCCCAGATGCTCGGCGAGGAAGGGCAGGACCGCGAAGAAACCGACGTTGAAGGCGAGTTGGGTGACGATGAGCAGCCGGAGCAGTGGGGAGAGCGGGGCGGGCGGGGCCCCGCGGCGGGGCTTCCGCACGAGCCGGCCGATGGACGGTGCGGTCATCGGGCGCCGACCAGTTCCTTCTGCTCGACGACCGCTGGGCTGACGACCGGGGACGTGCGCCGAGGCCGCCGCCGGGGCCGACGCAGTCCGCCCGCGGCGGTGACGGCCAGCGCGCCGAGCAGGGCGAGGACGGCGGCGGGGGCGAGGACGGCCCAGGGGGCGCGCTCGGCGTAGGGCTGGTTCTCGGCGAGGAGCAGGCCCCACTCGGGGGACGGCGGCTGGGCGCCCAGGCCGAGGAAGCCGAGGGAGGCGAGCGCGAGGGCGACGCCGGGCAGCCGCAGCAGAGCGTGCCGGAGGACGGGGGGCAGGACGGCGGGCAGCAGTTCGCGGCGCAGCAGGTACCACCGCCCGGCGCCCAGCCCCCGGGTGGCGGTGATGTGCAGGGTGGCGCGTTCCTGCCGCAGCAGCGAGGAGGTGTGCGCGGCGAGCGGCGCCCAGGCGACGGCGGCCACGGCGAGGGCGGGCGTGGCCGTTCCGCTTCCCGCGACGGCGGTGACGAGCAGGGCGGCCAGCACCGGCGGTACCGCGTTGACGGTGTCCACGAGCGGTGCCGACACCCGGGGTACGAGCCCGAGGAGTACGCCCGCGAGCAGCGCGGCGGCGGTGATGGCGGAGGCGAGGAGCAGCGTGTCCAGAGCCCCGTGGCCGACGCGGGCGAGCAGGTCCCGGCCGAGGGCGTCGGTACCGAAGGGATGGTCGAGGGAGGGCGCCCGCAGCCGCTCCCCCGTGTTCAGGGCGAGCGGGTCGCGCGCCAGGCCGAAGCCGATGACGGCGAGCAGGACGACGCCGTAGAGCAGGGGCAGCAGTCCGCCGGCGGGCGGGGCGGGCCGGTGCAGGGAGGAGAGGGCGCCGTCGCGCAGCGCGGGTCCGGTGAGCAGACGGGCGGCGACGCGGGTGGCACCGGTCGCGAGCGCGGCGAGGAGGACGAGGGCGAGGGTGCCGGCCTGGAGGACGGGCAGGTCCTGGGCGAGGGCGGCCTGGAGGGTGGTGCGGCCGAGCCCGGGGATGTCGAAGACCTGCTCGACGGCGACGGCCCCACCGGTGAGGCCCACGACGAACAACCCGAGATTGGGCAGCAGCGCGGGCACGCACCGCCGCAACGCCTGCCGAGCGATGCGCCGGCCGGTCAGCCCCCGGGCGGCGGCGGCCAGCGCCCACGGCTCACCGAACGCGCCGGGCAGCAGATCGTCGAGCAGCCGCCCGAGCACCGCCCCGGCGGGCAGCCCGAGGGCGAGCGCGGGCAGCACGGTCCACTGTGGCCCGTACCACCCCAGCGCGGGCAGCCATCCCAGCTGCACCCCGACGACGGTGGCGAGCACGGAGGCGACGAGGAACTCGGGCAGCGAGGCGACGACGGCGGAGGCGGTGCCGCCACGCCGCCGCCCACCGAGCCGCCGCCGGGCGCCGAGCCTGAGCGTGCGGGCGCAGATGAGCCCGGCGGTGAGGGCGGCGACGAGAAGGGCGACGGCCATGAGCAGCAAGGAGGCTCCGAGCGCTTGGAGCACGTCGGGCAGGACCTCGCCCCCCGAGATCCACGACCGCCCGGCGTCACCGCGCACGAGCCCGCCGAGCCACCGCCCGAGCAGGTGCAGCGGCCCGTCGCCGAGCCCGAGCTGCGCGCGGATGTCGGCGAGCACCTCGGGCGTGGGCTCACGCTCGACCGACCGTGCCTTGAGAACCGTGTGGGCCGGATCGGTCCGCGTCAGCCACGGCAGCAGCCCGATCCCGCACACCAGCCCCGCCGCGAGGACACCTCGCCACACGACGGTGGCCACCTGCTGCCGCACGGGTCAGCGCCGCGTGCCGGTGCCGACGAGGGTGCGCTCGTACGGGTCGAGGATCACGCCCTGTACGGAGCTGCCGACGCCGGTGATGATCCGCTGGTGCACGAGCGGCACGACGGCGTCGCTGCCGAGGATGCGGGCCTCGGCGGCCATGGCGGCGTCCTGCCGCTTCGCGGTGTCGGCGCTCTGCTCGGCCTTGGCGACGGCCGCGTCGACGTCCTTGTCGCAGAGCTGGGCGATGTTGTATCCGCCGTCGCAGGTGTAGTCGCTGGCGAGGACGGCGACGGGGTCACCGGTGTCGACAAGGGTGTTCCGGGCGAGAACGAACGCGTCGAACTTCCCCGCCAGGGCGTCCCCCTCCAGCCGCGAGTACTCGCGGACGGTGAGCTTCACCTTGAACCCGGCCTTCTCCAGCTGCTGCTTGACCACCTGGGCGACCTCGGGCAGCTCGGGCCGGTTGTCGTAGGTGGCGAGGGTGATGGTGTCACCGTCGGCCTTCTTGCCCGCCGCGCGTCCGACGGGCTCGGTCCGCTTCCCCTCGGCCCAGGTCACGGCGGGCCCGTAGACCCCCGCACCGGGGTCGGCGTACCCCTCGTACACGTCCTTGGCGAACACGGAGGCGTCGACGGCGGCGCGGGCGGCGGCCCGCAGCCCGGCGTCCTTGAAGACCCCGGACGAGGCGTTGAAGAGCAGGCTGGTGGTCCGGGTGGTGGCGGTGTCGCGCCGCGTCTCCTCGTCGAGGGTCGCCGCCTGGGCCACCGGGACCGCCTCGGCGATGTCGAGCTCGCCGGTCCGCAGGGCGTTGGCGCGGGCGGTGCCGTCGGCGATGAAGCGGGCGTCGATGCCGGAGGCCTGGGCGCGGCCACCCCAGTAGTCGTCGAACCGGTCGAGGGAGGCGGAGGTGGCGCCGTTGACCTTGGTCAGCTCGAAGGGGCCGGTGGCGGTGCCGACGGGGTCGACGCGGCCGCTCTTGTCGTAGGCCTCGGCCGACAGAACGGCGAGGCTGGGACTGGACAGCCGCAGCGGCAGTACGGGGTCGGGCTCGGCGGTGGTGATCCGGACGACCCGTTCGCCCTGGGCCTTCGCGGTGAGGGTGACCCCTGCCAGGGCGGCGGGCGCGGGCTTGGCGTCGGTGGCGTGGGTGAGTGAGTCGGCGACGGCGGCCGGGGTGACCTCGCTGCCGTCCTGGAAGGTGGCGTCGCGGAGCGTGAACTCCCAGGTGTTGTCCCCGTCCCGCCGCCAGGACTCGGCGAGCGCGGGGGCGGCACTGCCGTTGGCGTCGAGCGCGGTGAGGCCCTCGGTGACGGCGAGGCGGCTGAGGAGGGTGGCGTCGGCGCCGTACGGCGAGAGTCCCTCGGCGGGCGGGAAGGCGAGGGCCACGCGAAGACGGGAGCCGTCACCGCCGCCACCGTCCCCGGAGTCGTCACCGCCTCCGGAGGCGAAGCAGCCGGCTATCAGCGGGGCGAGTATGAGGGGGGCGAGCAGCCGGGAGCGGCGGTGGGAGCGCATGGTCCTCGGATCGATCGGGGCGGGGCGGGCGAGCGGGGCGGGGCGGGGCGAAGGCGCAACGGATCGGAGACTACATGACAATCATTTCCATCGACTGCCGCCCCCTCACACCATCGGCACGTCGAAGTGCACGATCCCCTGCCCGCCCCCCGCATCCTCCCGCTCGTCGTGCACGACCTTCGCGAGCGACCGCCAGAACGGCTCGGCACCGGTGACGGCCGGGTCGGTGTGCAGATACACGGCCCGGTAACCGCCGTCGGCGGCGGCGAAGGCGAGCAGCTCGTCGACGAGCCGCCGGGCGAGACCGCGCCGACGGTGCCCGGGCCGGACGTACACCCGGCGCAGCTGCGCGGTCACGCCGGAGGGGTAGCGCTCGGCGACGTGGCGAGGATTCGGCGGGTGCGCGGGACCACGGGAGTCGAGAGCACCGGTGGCGACGACCTCGCCGGCCGCGTCGACGGCGACGAGGAGGGTGTGCCGCTCGGGGGACACGTAGGCCCCGGCCAGGTCGATGATGTCGCCGTGCCAGCGGGGGACGTACCCGGTGCCGAAGTCGCGGTAGACGGTGTCGAGCATGACGGCTCGAGCCGGGGCGAGGTCGGCGGGGGTGGCTGTCCTGATGCTGTAGTCACTTTCACGCACTTGCACATCGTACGCATTAACGTAATGCGCTGGTCCTCACCCCCTGACGGGCGCCACCGGTCTCCGGCGAGACGCGAAGACCTGACGGAAGAAGGCGCGGCATATGCCTCCTGTGTTCAATCCATTGACAGTGCATTACACGGGCTTTACGTTCCGGCCATCTGAGAGCGCTCTCAGAGACTCCCCCTGTCACGACTTGAGGTGACGCATGCCAGCCCCACGCACCAGACCGGCAACCGTTCTGCTGCTGGCCTCGGCCCTGGCCGTCGTCGGTCTCGGCCCGGCCGCCGCGCCGGCGGCCGCCGCCACCGTCCCCGTAGGCTCCGGCAGTTACTCCGACACCCGGCCCCCCGGAACGTCGGGTCCCACCACCAACACGGGAACTCCGGTCACGCCCAAGGTGACCGCGGCCGTCAAGGACCGGCCCGTGCCCACCAACGACTGGTGGTCCTCCCTCGCCTTCCAGCGCTACGGCGACAACCCGTACTCGACCCCCATGTACGGGCACCCCCTCACCTACCAGGCCACGGCCGGCGGGCTCGACGTCGGCTATCCGACGACCCCCGCGATCGTCGGTGACGGCCGCCAGTACGAGTACGCGCACAAGCGCGACCTCACCATCGGACTGACCGGCCTCAACTCCCCCGACACCAAGGCCGACGACTGGTCCGACTGGACGGTCACCCCCTACTGGTCCGACGGCGCCCGCACCCTGCGCACCACCATCGGACACGGCTCGCCGTTCGTGTACGCCAAGGGCTCCGGCGGCAACGCCCAGATCACCACCGCCGGCGCGCCCACCGTCTTCGCCGACCAGGGCAACGTCCTCGGCATCACCGTCGCCGGGCACCACTACGCCCTCTTCGCGCCGACCGGCAGTGACTGGAACGTCGCCGGGTCCACCGTCACGGCGGGTCTCGGTTCCAAGGACTACTTCTCCGTCGCCGTGCTGCCCTCCACCGGCGCGCTGGCGACGTTCAAGAAGTACGCCTACAGCTTCGTCACCGGCTCCAAGGTGGCCTGGGACTACTCCGGGGGCACCGTCAAGGCCACCTACACGCTCACCACCGAGGCGAAGGAGGGCACCGAGCGCGGCACCCTCCAGGCCCTCTACCGTCACCAGTGGCTGCATACCACGGACCCCCTCACCTCCTACACCTACGTCTCGCCGCGCGGCACGATGAAGGTCCGCGAGTCGGCCTCCTTCACGACGAGCCAGAAGGCCTCGGCGGTGCTGCCCGCGCTGCCCGAGTCGAACGGCGTGGACACCGCCCGACTGCGCGGGTACCTGAACGAGGTCGTGAACGCCGCCGACCCCTTCTCCGGAGCGACCGACACCTACTGGACCGGCAAGGCGCTCGGCCGGCTCGCCCAGCTCGTCCCGGTGGCCGACCAGATCGGCGAGACCGCCGTCCGCGACCGGCTTCTCAGCCTGATGAAGGGCAGGCTCCAGGACTGGTTCACGGCGGGGGGCGCGAACGAGTTCAGCTACGACAAGGACTGGAAGACCCTCACCGGCTATCCCGCCTCCTACGGCAGCGACGCCGAACTCAACGACCACCACTTCCACTACGGCTACTACGTCTACGCGGCGGCGATCGTCGCCCAGTACGACCAGGCGTGGGCCGCCGACTCCGCGTGGGGCGGCATGGTCAAGACCCTCGTGCGGGACACCGCCAACCCCAGCCGCACCGACGCCGCCTTCCCCTTCCTGCGCGGCTTCGACGTCTACGCGGGCCACAGCTGGGCCTCCGGCCACCAGGGCTTCGCCGCCGGCAACAACCAGGAGTCCTCCTCCGAGTCCACCAACCTCAGCGCCGCCCTGATCCTGTGGGGCTCCGCCACCGGCGACACCTCGCTGCGTGACCTCGGCACCTTCCTGCTGACCACCGAGTCGGAGTCGATCGCCCAGTACTGGTTCGACGCCGACGAGCAGGTCTTCCCGTCCTCCTTCGGTCACGACACGGTCGGCATGGTGTGGGGCAGCGGCGGCGCCTACGCCACGTGGTGGACCGCCAACCCCGAGGAGATCCACGGCATCAACGTCCTGCCCGTGACCGGCGGATCGCTCCACCTCGGCGGCGAGAAGGCCGCGATCCGGCGCAACATCGCCGAGATGGAACGGGAGAACGGCGGACCGGCCGTCGAATGGCGCGACATCCTCTGGGAGTTCCAGTCCTTCGCCGACCCGGCTGCGGCCAAGGCCAAATGGGATGCGGGCCACGCGGGCTACACCCCGGAGCAGGGAGAGTCCAAGGCGCACACCTACCACTGGATCAACACCTTCGACGCCCTCGGCGCCCCGGACGCCACCGTGACCGGTGACATCCCCACCTCCGCCGTCTTCACCAAGGGAACGACCCGGACCTACGCGGCCCACAACCACGGAGCGACGGCCCGCACGGTCACCTTCTCCGACGGCAAGACCCTCTCCGTACCGGCCCGTTCCACGGCGACCGGCACCGGGTCGGGTTCGACGGACCCCGACCCCGACCCGGAGCCGCCGACCGGCAACACCTTCCAGCTGCGCAGCGGTGGCGCCCTGACCACGGCGACCGGCGGCACGGCGGGCAGTGACACGATCGCCTCCGGCGGCGGCGCCAATCACGACGGCACCCCGTACCAGCCCCTCGTCTACGAGGTACGCGACGTCGACGGCACCCTCACCCCGGGGGCGCGAACCGCCTTCCGGCTCCAGGTGGACGCGGGCAGCACGGTCGGGCTCGGCCAGCAGGCCCGGGTCAGCTACGACTTCACCGGTGACGGCAGCATCGATCGGACCGAGACGTACCACTACTTCGCGACCGACCCGGTCACCGGATGGGAGGAGTACACCCAGGCGCGCGGTCTGAAGGCGTCCACGGGCACACCGGCCGATCTCAAGAACGGCACCGTACGACTCGAGGTGTGGAGCGCCATCGGCAACGGCACCTCCAGGCTCCAGACGGGCACGGACAAGTCCGTGCTGGTCATCCCCTACAGCTGAACCGGCGAACACCGTGCGACGGGGACCGGCATCCGGTCGGGCCCCGTCGCACCGGCATGTCCGCCGCCCGCGCCCCGCGCCTCAGTCGTGCACGCGGAGCGCACCGAGCAGCATCGGCAGGGACGCGTGCAGTTCGCGTTCCCAGTACGGCCAGGCGTGAGTGCCGGGACCGTAGAAGTGGGTGGTCACCTGCTTCGCGCCGACGCGCCTCAGCTCGGCGGCCAAGGCGTGGTTCTGCCGGTTGAAGTCGGCTTCCAGCGCGCTCACGCCGCCCGGCGCGTCCAGCGGCCCCGTCGTCCCGTCACCGCAGGACAGGTACACCGGGATCGACCTGAGCCGCTTCGCGAGGTGGAAGGGGTCGTGGGCCTGCCAGATCCGGCGTTGCGCGACGGGGTCGCCCCAGACGCGGAGGGGGTCGTTGTTCTGGCCGGCGAAGAAGCCCATGATGCGGGCCACCGACTCGTCGTCGAGGAGGGGGTGGGCCGAGCCGGAGTAGGAGGCCGTCGCCTTGAACATGCCGGGGTGGCGGGCGGCGTAGAGGAGGGCACCCTGGCCGCCCATCGACAGGCCGGCCACCACGCGGTCGCGGCCGGCGCCCCAGTCGCGTTCCAGGAGGCGGCGCAACTCCTCCGTGTGGAAGGTCTCCCACGCCGGGTCGCCGCCCTCGCCGTGATTCCACCAGTCGCTGTACCAGCCGTTCCAGCCGGCCTCCGGCATGACGACCAGCACGTCGCGCAGGCTGTCGGTCTCCGCCACGTCGGTCATCGCGGTCCAGGAGGTGTAGTCGCCGCAGCAGCCGTGCAGCAGCCAGAGGGTGGGCCAGTGCCGGCTGCGTCGGTCGTGCGGGTTCCAGCCGTCCGGGGTCAGGAGGCGGACCTCGACCGTGCGGCCGCCCAGCGCCCGCGACCGGACCGACAGGTCGATCTGCCGGTCCGCGACCTGGGTGACGGCGACGACTTCGGCGGCGCCGGGGCGGGTGATGCCCGGCTGCCCCGCGGCCAGTGCCGGGGCGGTCGGCGCGAGGGTGGCCAGGAGGACGGCCAGGACCAGGAGGAACCTGGCTCTGAGGGGGGACGGGGCGGTTGGCACGTTCGCGAACACGGCGGCTCCCTGGGTGGGTTGCTGTTCGTCGCGCTGTGTGCGTAGGGGGACTGCGTGCGGAAGCTAGGAGTCGGTTCTGGGGCTGCGGGGCAGGACCAACAGGGCCTCGCCGACGGCGCGTTCGCCTGCCGCGTCCGAGGGGTCGTTGATCACGTCGCCGTGCGCGACCATCGTCGTCGAGCCGCCGCCGTCGAGGTTGACCGCGTCGCGCAGGCCCAGTGACTTGGCGACCTCGGCGCTCTCTCCGATGCTGAGCCCGAGGGAGTCCGTGCTGCGGCCGTCGGCGGTGACGAGGACGGTGCGGCCGGCGGCGTCCACTCCGGCCAGCGTGCGCGGATTGCGCTTGTGGACCCAGCCGTAGTACCAGCTCGGGTCGCTGGGGTGGACCATGCCGTCGGTGGCGGGGGTGATGTGGAGCCGGCCGTCGCGGACCAATTCGGGGCCGGCGTTGAGGATGTCGGTCCGGGGGGAGGGTGAGACGCGGTGGCCGCGTTCGTCGAGCAGGGTGGTGCTGACGCGGAGGCGGTGGCCGGCGTGTGCGAGGGCGGTCAGGTCGGCGACGCGGTCGCCGGTCGCCTGGATGGAGCTGCCGCCCGGCGGGAGCGTTCCGCCTCGTGGTGAGCGCAGCTCCACGACCCGGTCGTGAGCGTCCAGTACGGCCTCCAGGCCTTCGCCTCGGGGCGTGTGCCGGCCGTAGTCCGGTGTGAAGGTGACCAGGTCGTCGGGGTTGGTGCAGGTGACGTCGTGCAGGGGCAGCGAGGTGGGCGCGTCGCCCTTGGTGCCGCCGCAGTTCCGGATCAGGCCCGGGACGCGGTTGACGCCGTTCAGGCGGAGGGTGGAGTCGCGACCGGTGACCCGGCCTCGCCAGGTGAGACGCGTGACCTGCGTTCGCCGGCCGTTGTCGTGGATGACCAGGCCGGGACGTCCGGCCACCGGTTCGCTGAGCAGGCGTCCGTCGTACACGCCCACGCCTGCCGGGTCGCCCGGTGCGCCCGCCTTGGGGTCGAGGACGAAGAAGCCGGCGTTGACCGCGGCGGTCGCGTCGGCCGGCGCCGCCAGTGCGCTGGTCGTCTCGCGGTTCTCCAGGTCCGGGCCGTAGGACGCGTCGAGGCTGCCGCGGAATCCGCGCGGGTCGATGGTGAGCACGTCGACGTGCCATGGGCCGCGGTCCGTGGTCTCGCCGTCCCAGCCGGTGTACACGGCGGATCCAGTGTGCCCGCCGCTCTCAGGCGTGCGCGTTCGGACGTCGCGGCGGCCTGTGAGTCATACGTCCCGATGCGGACTCGCCAACCGAGGGTGCCGCCCGCGTAGTCGGCCGTCCTCGGCGTCGTCACCTGTTCCACGCGGGCCTGGAAGCCGTCCCGTTCCAGCTCGGCGGCCAGTTCGTCGGCGCTCGCCCTGTCTTTCAGGGCGGTGGGCGGCGCGTCGGGGTCCGGCGAGGTGTCGCCGCCGGGGACGGAGACCTCGACCGTCCAGTGGAGTGCCGGGTCGTCGGCGTTCCCGCGCACGATGCGGGTGAGGGTGACGCCCGGCTGGAGGGTCGTGGTGGTGCGGGTCTCGGGCAGGTTCGAGGGGCCCAGGGGCAGGGTGTGCGGCTTCGGTCGCGGCGCCGGGGACGATGCCTGTGCCGGCAGTGCGCCCACCGTGACCAGGAC
Organism: Streptomyces sp. BB1-1-1; assembly: GCF_031597775.1. NCBI lineage: Bacteria > Bacillati > Actinomycetota > Actinomycetes > Kitasatosporales > Streptomycetaceae > Streptomyces > Streptomyces sp. BB1-1-1. The sequence goes on from NZ_CP134203.1 coordinate 1,267,360, forward strand.
GCCGAGGACGGCACCCGCACCGCACAGTCTCTTCTTCATCTGCACCGCCTGGATCGAGGACCGGGGACGAACACGCGCCATCCTGTCCGCTCACCGCTGACACGGACATGGACAGCCGCCCAACGTCCACTGCACAAGTAGCGACCGGTTCCGGACCGACGTCAAGGTCGCGGCTGTGTCCGGGGCGTTGTCAGTGGTCGCCGATAGATTCGATCTCGTTCCGCCGAGGTGGCGTGAACATCCCCTTTCGCATGCATGGGAGATGGTGCGTTGTCCGTCTGGGAGAAGTCGAGCACGGCGCGGGTGGTGCCGGCCGCGCGGCCGCGGAAGCTTGCCAAGGTGCCGTTCGTCGAGCTGGCCGACGGGCGGTTGCAGGGGGTGGTGTCCAGTGGGTCGGACATCGGGCGCGTGTACGTGTCCTCGGTCGCGTCGGGGTCGTACGCGTACGCGTGCAGCACCAACAACAACCGTCCCTGCGGCGGGGCGCGCGGCTCGTTCTGCAACCACATACGCGCGCTCGTCGGCGAGGCCGTGCTGCAGTACGGGGCCGAGCGCGTGGGCCGCTACCTGAAGGTCGAGGCCGGCGACGGGGAACCCGACGCGCACTCGCTCACCTCCGCCATGACGTCCACTCGGCCCGGGTCGGACGACACTTCCGCGGCGGCCCAGGTGTTCAGCCGGTTCCTGCGGCATCTTTCCTATCTCGAACTTCCGGCCACCACTGGCCCGTTGCCCGAGATGCAGTGGTTCCCGACGGCCGGCCTCCCGACGATCGGGGCGGTGGCTGCCTGATGCGTGTCGATCTGCTCTCCGATGACGTCGAGGGGCTCGACGAGGCCCTCGCGGCCGTGGACGGTTTCGACGAGGCTCTCGTGGGCGGGCTGCTCCGTCCGCGGCCCGCGCAGGCCGCGGGGCTGGCCGGGATCGCCGACGCCGCCGCCGGGACGCCGCTGGCCTCGCGGGTCGCCGAGGCCGCTGACAAGACGGCCGCCGGGGCCGGCGACGAGGGGCACTTCGTCGCGCTCGCCGCCGCCCGTACCGCTCTGCTCGGGTCAGTGCACGACGCGCTGATCGCCAGGGTGGCTGAGTCCCTCGATCGGCCGGGAGTGGTCGATGCCTCCGCCGGTTCGGTGCCGGGCGGTGAGCATGCGGTGAATCTGCTGGTCGCCGCGCGCAGTTGGCTGTGCGATCTGGCGCGGGCCGGCTGGCGGGGCATCGATCACGAACTCGTCGGCGGGGCAGCGCCCGTCGTCTCCGCGATGCTGCCCGACCCGGCGCTGCGCCGGCCGGCCACGCTGCTCGACGGGTTCGCCGCCGAGCTTGCCGCCTGCTGCCCCGGGGCGACGCTGGAGCAGGTTCCGGTGCGTCGCTGGGCCGACCTGTGGGCGCGTGCCCTGTTGCTGACGCTGCCCGGGGCCGCCTCCGCGCCCGCCGTGGGCGAGGCGTCCGGGCGGCTGCTGCCGCTCGGTGTCGACGTCCAGGAGCACGCCACCGCCGTACAGGCGCAGGTGCACGCGGTGTTCGAGCCTGCGGACGGCGGTACGCCGCGGCTGGTGCGGGCCTCGGTGTCCGCGCCGAAGCCCGACACGGTCGTCGGGGCCGGTCTGTGGCAGCTGCTGCGGCCGCACATGTCCCTGCTCGCCGCCGTGAGCGAGGGGCGCTCCATGGACCTCGACGCGATGCCGGTCACCGCCGAGGGTGATCTGGTGTGGGACGACGCGCGTGCTCGTGCGGGTGAGCCCGCCGATGCCTTCGTCACCGCCCGGGTGGCCCTGCCCACCGCCGCCCCGTTCGACGTGTCGCCGCTGGACCGGCATCCGGCCCGGATCGCGGTGCCCGTCCTGGTGGAGGGGTACGGCGTGGCGGACGGGGCCGACGGAGTCGTGCTGGAGGTCGCCGGGGGCCGTCTGGGCGTCGACGCGGGCCGCGTGCCGGCCGCCGGGCCGCTCACCCCGGAGGTCGTCGCCTCGTCCACCGCTTGCCTCGGGCTGCTGCGCTGGAACGGCGGGCGGTTCCTGCTCCAGCCGCTCGCCGTCGAGCGGACCGTGCGGAAGAAGACCGTCGCCGTGCATGCCGGGGCCTGGGCCGGGGGCACGACCGACAAGGCCGGGGTCCGGGCCGAGAAGGCCGCCACCGACGCCGTCACGGTGCTGCGCGAGCGCGCCGGGAAGCTGTTGCGGAAATGACCCGGCCCACCAGCGGGGAGGTCCCCGCTCCCGACCCGCACGACAACCGGCGGCAGGTTCTCTACTGGCGGCTGCTGGCCCGGCTCTTCGACCCCGAGGAGCAGGCGACCCTGGAGTCGGCGAGCCTCGCCGTCGTCGAGGACATCGGTCTGCCTCCCGCGCTCCTCGACCCCGACGCGTCCGTCGGCTCCGTCGTGCAGCGCCATCCGGAACTGGCCGCCGAGTTGGACGGGTTGATGGCACCCGAGCCGGAGGAGGACGGCGCACGGGACCGGGCCGCCGAGGTGCGGCGCGCGGCGCTCGCGTCGAAGGTGCTGCTGAACGTCTTCGCCTCCCGACCCGGCAACGTCACCGCCGAGCAGCTGGCGCGCTGGCAGTCCGACGCCGAGTGGTTCGAGCGTGCCCTCGGCTGCCGGCCCGGCGACCTGCGCGGCGGGCGGGGCGGACAAGGCAGCGGCACCAAGCCGGCGGGGGCCGGTGGCGGCGTCAGCCCGACCGGTACCGGGGGCGGCGGGCACACGCCCGACCTCAGCCGCCTCATCCCCGCGATCGGGCCGGAGCTGGGCTCCATCGAGGCCGGTCTCGTCAAGCGCATGCAGCTGCGCGAGGTACTGGCCGACCCCGCCCTGGCCTCCCGGCTGACGCCGAGCATGTCCCTGATCGAGCAGTTGCTGCGGGACAAGAACAACCTCTCCGGCGTGGCCCTGGCCAACGCCAAGGCGCTCATCCGCCGTTACGTCGACGAGGTCACCGAGGTGCTGCGCACCCAGGTGGAGAAGTCCACGGTCGGCGAGCTCGACCGGTCCGTGCCGCCCAAACGCGTCTTCCGCAACCTCGACATCGACCGGACCATCTGGAAGAACCTCACCAACTGGAGCCCGGAGGAGGAACGGCTCTACGTCGACCGCCTCTACTACCGGCACACCAGCCGCAAGACGACACCCCAGCGGCTCGTCGTGGTCGTGGACCAGTCGGGTTCCATGGTCGACTCGATGGTCAACTGCACCATCCTGGCCTCCATATTCGCCGGACTGCCGAAGGTGGACGTCCACCTGATCGCCTACGACACGCAGGCGTTGGACCTCACGCCCTGGGCGCACGACCCGTTCGAGACGCTGCTGCGCACCAAGCTCGGGGGCGGCACCGACGGCACGGTCGCCATGACCCTCGCCCAGCCGAAGATCTCCGAACCGCGCAACACCGTCGTGGTGTGGATCTCCGACTTCTACGAGTGGCGCCACCAGGAGCTGTTCGACAGCATGGCCGCCATTCACCGGTCGGGCGCGAAGTTCATCCCGGTCGGCTCGGTGACCAGCTCCGGGCGCGGCAGCGTCAACCCGTGGTTCCGGGAGCGGTTCAAGGACCTCGGCACACCGGTGATCTCCGGTCACATCAAGAAGCTCGTGCACGAACTCAAGACGTTTCTCACCTGATCGCCTGATTACCGCACACGCCCTTCATGCCCTTCATGTCGTCGTGATCACCGTACGGAAAGGCTTTCCCCTCATGTCCGACCTGCTGCGCGCGCCCGCCGAGATCAAGTATGCCGAGGAGCTCGACTGGCTGGAGTCGATCGACGACAGTCCCAAGCCGTTCTCCTGGCGGCTGTCGCCGAAGATGGTCCGTCTGTTCATTCTCGGCTCCGAGCGCTCCGACGGCCTGGACCGCGAGGTCTCGCAGAAGTGGTTCGGCGACCGCAGCTTCGTCGAGCGGTCCATCGTCACCCTCGCCTCCGACCGCGGTCTGCTGCTCATCGGGGACCCGGGTACCGGCAAGAGCTGGCTGGCCGAGCTGCTGTCCGCCGCGATCAGCCGCAACTCCACGCTGGTGGTGCAGGGCACGGCCGGCACGACCGAGGACCACATCAAGTACTCGTGGAACGTCTCCATGGTCATCGCCAGGGGGCAGTCGCGGGAGTCGATGATCCCCTCACCGATCATGACGGCGATGGAGGCCGGATCCATCGGCCGTTTCGAGGAGCTGACCCGCTCCACGAGTGACGTGCAGGACGCGCTGATCTCCATCCTCTCCGAGAAGTACATCTCCGTGCCCGAACTGGAGAGCGGTGCCGGGGACGACAACATCGTCTTCGCCAAGCCCGGCTTCTCGATCATCGCCACGGCCAACAGCCGCGACCGGGGTGTCAACGACCTGTCCTCCGCGCTCAAGCGCCGTTTCAACTTCGTCCGCATTCCGGTGGTGACGAACAGGAAGAGCGAGACGGAGATCGTCCGTTTCCGCACCGAGGAACTGCTGCGCCGGCACGCGATCGACCTCGACGTGCCGCCGAACCTGCTCGACGTGCTCCTGCAGAGCTTCGCCGACCTGCGCGCGTCCGCCGCGGCGGCCGGCAGCGACGACGAGAAGCTGGAGTCCGCGCTGTCGACGGCCGAGCAGATCGGCGTGCTGGAGGACGCCGTCCTGCACAGCAACTTCTTCGGTGAGCGCGCCCTGACCGCGCGCACCCTCGCCTCCTCGCTCGTCGGCTCCCTCACCCGCCGCGAGCCGGAGGACCTGGCCATCCTCAACAAGTACCTGCACGGTGTCGTCGAGCCGCGCAGCAGGGAGGAGGGCGGCTCATGGTCCGAGTTCCTGGAGGGCGGCCGCGACGCGATCGCCACGCTGTCGTGAGTACGCCGCAGGAGAGCACGCCGTTCGCCGCGCTCCGTGGGCAACTCCAGGAGGCGGCCGCCACGTTCGCCGGCGGACCCGACGCCTTGGAGGGCATCCTCCTCGGCCTGGTCGACGACGTCGACCGCGCGGTGCGCGAGCCGCTGGAGATCTTCCCCGTCTGTCACCACTCCCCCGCCTCGGCGACCGCGATGGCCCGGCGGCTGCGCGAGAAGCAGCCCAAGGTCGTGTACCTGGAGCTGTGCGAGGACATGGCGCCGCTCCTGACCGAGCTGCGCAACTGCCGGCTGCCGGTTGCGGTACAGGCCTTCGCCGGCGACGTCGACGGCTTTCCCGCCGAGTGGGCGCCGCTGTCGGTCGTCGCGCCGATCACCGAGGCGTCCGCCGAGTACCAGGCCATCGCGTACGCGCTGGACACGCCGGGTGTGGAGCTGGTCCTGGTCGACCGCTCCTCGGACCACGTCTTCCAGTGGGACAGCAGAGGCGAGCAGGCCGGGGAAGCCGCGGCGGAGGGCGCCGTCCCCGCGGCCGAGACCGGGACCGAGCCCGGGCTGCACGGAGAGGCCGTCGGTGTCGAGATCGGCGACCTGCGGCCGCGCTTCGCCGAGTTGGAGGAGCACCTGCTGCGGCACGGCAAGGTGCGGCACTGGTCCGAGTGGTGGCACCAGTATGTCGAGGTGCCGCTCGGCGACAGCGCCGGCGACCACGCTGCCGACCACGACACCTACCGCCAGGTCATGTTCCTCATCGGCAGCCTGTTCCGGCGGCTCGCCCCCGGCGACGGCGCCAGGGTCCGCGTGGACGAGGACCGCGAACGGTACATGTGGACCCGGATGCGCGAGCACCTGAGCGCGACCGGGACCGATCCGGCGGACTGCCTGTACGTCTGCGGGGCCTTCCACGCGGCCAGCCGGGTCGCGGAGTTCGGTTTGGGCGGCACCGACACGTTCACGATCTCCCCGCGCTCCGCGACGGCCTGGCAGTACGGGCTGATCCCCTCCAGCCACGCCGCGATCGAGGCGCAGTTCGGCCTCGCCGCGGGGTCCGTGTCGATCGCCTCGACGGAGTGGGCGAAGAGCCTCAAGCGCACGCGGGTGCAGCCCTACCGGCTGGCGGGTCAGGCCGGTGCGAAGTCCTCGGCGAGGAAGGCCTCCGCGAAGAAGGCTCCGGCGAAGCAGCCTCCCCGGAAGAGCGCCACCGCCTCGCCGCCGGAGTCCGACGACGCCGCGGACCGGCTTTCCGGCTTCCTGCGCCGACCGCCCGTGCTCGACGGGCTGGACGAGGCCGAACTCCTCAGCTGGTCCGTGGACATCGTGCGCGCGGCCCGGCGCAACGGCTACCTCGCCTCCACCGCCGACGCCATCGCGGTCTTCGAGACGTCGATCCTGCTCGCCGGCATGCGGGACCGGGCCAAGCCGACGCCGTACGACTTCCAGGACGCGGCGGTCACCTGCATCGAGAAGGACGCCGTTCCCGGACGGCGGGACGTGCGGCGCCTCGTCGAGATCATGATGGGCGGCGACCGGATCGGCCAGGTCGGCTACGAGGCGCTGCCGCCACTCGCCCGGGACGTGCACGACCGGCTGGAGCCGCTCGGGCTGAAGCTCCAGCAGCGCGGCGTGCAGCGGGCGCTGCTCGACATGGTCTCCCGGCCGGAGCTCCAGGCGTGTTCCGACGTGCTGTGGATGCTGCGGCGGCTGCTGCCGCACGGGGCGGCACGGCCGATCATGGGTGAGCGGCGGCTCGGTGAGCGTTCGATCCAGGAGTCGTGGGACCTGGCGATCGGCACCCACCAGCGGGCTCTGATCGAGCTCGGCTACGAGGGCGTCAGTATCGAGCAGGTCCTGGAGCAGCGGTTGCGGCGCGACGCGTACGGGCCGCAGGCGACGACGGCGACCGTGCTGGCCGCGGTCGAGGACGCGACGCTGTACCTGCGCAGCCGGCGTCTCGCCGACGAACTCGGCACCCACGCGCTGAAGGTGCTCGCCACCGAACGCAGCGTCGACGGCGCGCCGGAGGTGCTGCGCCGGGTGCGGGCGCTGCTGGCGTACTACCGGACCAGCGAGCCGGTCCTGCCTTCGTGGGTCGAGGCGTTCGTCAAGACCGGATACGCGCACTACTGCACGCTGCTGCCGACGGCGTTCCAGGACGAGGAGGCGACGGTCGGGCAGGTCGCGGCGATGCTCGGCTTCCTGTTCAGCATGGAGAGCCTCGCGCTGTCGCTGGGCTGCGACCGTGCGCAGCTGGACCTGGCGGTCGCCCAGTCGCACCCCGACGATCCGTCGAAGACGGCCCTGCTGTGGGCGGCGCGGGTGCAGCTCGGCACCTTGTCGCGGGCCGAGCTGCGGGCCCGGTGCGACGCGCTGCTGGACAACCCGCTGGTGGTGCCCGCCTACCCGCGCTATCTCAGCGGCTTCGTGCACGCGCTGGAGCCCGTGCCGGGGCTCGCGGACGTGGTCGTGGAGGCGGTGTCGAACGCGTTCGGGCGGCTGCCGGACGCGGTGCTGCTGCCGTGGCTGCCGCTGCTGATCACGACCTTGCGGTCCGGTGCGGGGGAGCTGGCCCCGCTGCTGATCCGCGAGGCGGGGCGGATCTTCCCGGGCCGGCTCGTGGAGCTGGACGCGTGGGTGCCGCCGTGGCGGGCGGCTCCGGCCCTCCCCGCGGCCCGCCGGACGGAGGCCGAGGAGCCCGGCCGCCGGGGTGCCGCTCTGCTGACGGCGCACCCGGGGGCCTGCGACGCGGTGGCGGAGCTGCTGGGCTGCGCCGGGGAGTGGGCGCGCCCCGAGGACACGGCCGGTCCGGGGCCGTCGGGTGCCAGGCTGCTGGCCGCGCACCCGGCGACCTGCGACGCGGTGGCCGGCCTCATCGGCTGCGACGGAGAGTGGGCCACGAAGGCGACTCCCACCACCATCGGCGCCGTGCTGACGGCTCGCCATCCGGACGCGGCGGCCGCCTGGGAGTCGCTGCTCGCGAGAGCCTGACGGCGAAGGCCGGGGCCCGGGCCGTCCGGGGCCCGGGCCGTCCGGGGCCCGGGCCGTCCGGGGCCCGGGCCGTCCAGCGTCCGATCACACCCCCGCGAGCCTGTCTGGACGCGCCCCGACAAGCAAGCACGCCGGGACGCACCCCAACGAGCGTGCATGCCGGGACGCACCCCGACAAGCCAGGGCTCCCCTGCGTCGCCCAGGGCATGCCCTGGGCGACGTCCGAGCAACTCAGGCTGGTTCGTCGGCGCCGGCGCCGGTGCGGGGCTGCCCCTCCCGTCGGGAGGAGCAGCCCCGCCGCACGCTACCGCGCCGACGTCGCGACGACGGCGGCGGTGGGCGCCGGTGCGTAGCCGGTGGGGCGGGCGGTGAAGGTTCCGCGGCCCTGGGTGCGGCTGCGCAGCCGCGTCGCGTAGCCGAACAGCTCGGCCAGCGGCACGGTGGCCGAGAGCACCGCGGCCCCGCCCCGCGTGTCGGAGCCGGTGACCCGGCCGCGCCGCGCGGCGAGGTCGCCGAGCACGCCGCCGACCGCGTCCTCGGGGACGGTGACCGTCACCTCCACGACGGGTTCCAACAGGACCATCTTCGAGGCGCGCAGGGCGTCGCGGAGACCGAGCCGGCCGGCGGTGCGGAAGGCCGTGTCCGAGGAGTCCTTCACGTGGGTCTGGCCGTCGGTGAGCGTGACCCGGAGGCCGGTCACCGGGTGACCGCCCAGTGGGCCCTCGGCCAGGGCGTCGCGGCAGCCGGCCTCGACGGCCCGCACGAACTCCTGCGGCACGCGCCCGCCGACGACCGCCGAGCGGAACACGAAACCGCCTTCCTTCGAGCCCACCTCCGCGTCCTCCTCCCACGGCTCCACGTCGAGCACGACATGCGCGAACTGTCCCGCCCCGCCGTCCTGCTTGACGTGCCGGTGGACGAAGCCGGTCACACCTTCGCCGACCGTCTCGCGGTACGCCACGCCCGGACGGCCCACGGCGACCTCCAGGCCGTGCTCGCGCCGGACGCGCTCCATCGCGACCTCCAGATGGAGTTCACCCATGCCCGACAGGACGGTCTGGCCGGTCTCCGGGTCGGTCCGCACGGCCAGCGAGGGGTCTTCCTCGGTCAGCCGGGCCAGCGCCGAGGCCAGCCGGTCGGTGTCGGTGGAGCGCCGGGCCTCCACGGCCACGTGCACGACCGGTTCGGCCACGCCCGGAGGCTCCAGGGCGAGCGGGGCGCCCGGCGCGCACAGGGTCGAGCCGGCCCGGGCGGACTTCAGCCCGACCACGGCGACGATGTCCCCGGCGACCGCCCGCTCCAGCGGGTCGTGGCGGTCGGCGCGCACCCGCAGGATGCGGCCGACGCGCTCGGTGCGGCGGGTCCCCGCGTCCCACACGGTGTCTCCTTTCTCGATGGTGCCCGAGTACACCCGCAGGTACGTGAGCCGTCCCGTCGGGGTGGCGTTCACCTTGAACGCCAGTGCCGCCATCGGCACCGCCGGGTCGGCGGGCCGCTCCTGCTCCGTGCCGTCGTGGGTGCCGCGTACCGGAGGCACGTCCAGCGGGGACGGCAGGTAGGAGACGACGGCGTCCAGCAGCGGTTCGACGCCGCGGTTGCGGTAGGCCGAGCCGCACAGCACCACCACGCCGTCGCCGCCGCGGGTCAGGTCGCGCAGCGCGTCGATGAGGGTGGCCGCGGTGAGCGCCTCCCGGTCGCAGAACTCCTCCAGCGCGGCCGGGTGGCGTTCCGCCACCGCCTCCTCCAGCAGTCGCCTCCGGTGCGCCGCCTCCTCGCGCAGGACATCGGGCACCGGCCCCTCCTCGGCCGTCTCCGCTCCGTCGGCCCACACCAGGGCGCGCATGCGGACCAGGTCGACGACGCCGGTGAAGCCGTCCTCGGCGCCGATGGGCAGCTGCACGACCAGGGGAACCGGGTGCAGCCGCTCGCGGATCGAGGTGACGGCCGTGTCGAGGTCGGCGCCCGCGCGGTCCATCTTGTTGACGAACGCGATCCTCGGCACGCCGTGCCGGTCGGCCTGCCGCCACACCGACTCGCTCTGCGGCTCCACACCGGCGACCGCGTCGAAGACGGCGACCGCACCGTCCAGCACGCGCAGGGAGCGCTCGACCTCGTCGGCGAAGTCGACGTGCCCCGGGGTGTCGATCAGGTTGATCCGGTGACCGTCCCAGGAACAGCTGACGGCCGCGGCGAAGATGGTGATGCCGCGATCGCGCTCCTGCGGATCGAAGTCGGTGACGGTCGTGCCGTCGTGGACCTCGCCGCGCTTGTAGGTGGTGCCGGTGGTGTAGAGGAACCGCTCGGTGACGGTGGTCTTGCCGGCGTCGACATGGGCGAGGATGCCCAGGTTGCGGACGGCGGTGAGGGGGTTGGTGTGGTTGCGCACGGCCCGTGGCCTTTCGCTGATCTGTGAAACCGATCTGTGAACAGGGCGGCGCGATTCCCGGGAGGAGGGGCTGAACGAGGCGACGGCCCGCCGTGTCACGGCGGGCGTGAGGGCTGATGCCGGGAGGAATGACCTCCAGGGCTCACGCCGCGTCAGATGCTCGTCGCGGGCTTCCGGTGCCGGCCGCGCAGCGGACACCGGACGGCCGAAGACACCAGGATCACCTCGTACCGGGACGGGGGAACGACGGCAGCGGTGCGGATACGCACGGCCCGGCCCCCCTCACTCGGTGTCGACGTCGATCTTGACGTCGATGTTGATGTCGATGTGAGTGTAGGGAAGCCGGGCCGGGTGCCGCATCGTCTTTTCGTCAGGCGCCCGCACAACGCGAGATGCCGGCCGGGATCTCTCCCGACCGGCATCTCGTCTCTGCCTGATCTTGTGTCCGAGGGGGGACTTGAACCCCCACGCCCGATAAAGGGCACTAGCACCTCAAGCTAGCGCGTCTGCCATTCCGCCACCCGGACCAGGTGTCTGTCGCTACGCGGGGCGTCCCCGCGGCGACATGGACAACCATACCAAGGTTTCGCAGTGCCTTTCACCTGCGTTTCCTTCCCCTGAGCGGCGGTCCGGGACCGGCGGTCCCATTGCGCCTAGGGTCGCACCATGAGTGACTGGCTGGTTACCCAGAGCCCGCTTCCGCGTCGCCGGCCGCGGGCGTTGTCGCCGCTCAGGGAGCATCTGCGGGACACGTTCTGGTTCGCGCCCACCGCGGCGATGGTGGGCGTCTTCGTGGTGTGGCTGGTGGCCCAGGAACTCGATGCCGCCCTCGTCCGGTCGCTGCGGGACGACGGTGACTACGACACACTGGCCGAGCTGCTGAGGTTCGCGGACGACGCGAAGACGGTGGTGTCCGCGGTCGGCTCGGCGATGATGACGTTCATCGGTGTGGTGTTCAGCATCTCGCTGGTCGCCGTGCAGATGGCGAGCGGGCAGTTCACCCCACGAGTGGTGCGGCTCTTCGTCCGCAGCCGGATCACGAAGGCGACCTTCGCGGTCTTCCTCGCCACCTTCGTCCTGACGCTGCTCGTCCTGACCTCCTACGACAGCGGCGCCGACCCCGACATCGTCGTATCGGTCCCCCTGGTGCAGTCGGTGCTCACGCTCGTCATGGTCGCCCTGAGCCTGCTGCTGTTCGTGATGTATGTGAACGCGACGCTGCGGTTGATGCGGGTCAGTCATGTGATCGCCCGGATCGCCGCGGAGTCCTTCCGGGTGGCCGCGCTGATGCCCGTACCGGCGGACGGCGAGGAGGCGCCCGCCCTCGGGTCCGCGACCGCGTGGGTCGCCCACGGCGGGCAGGCCGGTGTGCTGCGGGACGTGCACATCGCGCGGCTGGTACGGGTGGCCCGCAAGCATGGCGTCGTGCTGCGGATGATCCCGCGGATCGGTGACTTCCTGGTGCCCGGCACCCCCGTCCTGGCGGTGCACGGGGGACAGGCCCCGCCGCGCCGGGCGCTGCGGTACGCCCTGTCCGTCGGGGTGGAGCGCACCTTCCACCAGGATCTGGCGTTCGGACTCCGCCAGCTCTCCGACATCGCGCTGCGGGCCCTGTCCAGCGCGGTCAACGACCCGACGACCGCCGTGCAGGCCCTGGACCGTGTCGTGCAGATCCTGGCCACCCTGTCCCGGCGGCCGCTGGACGCCGTCGTGCACCGGGACCGGCGCGGGGCGGTCCGGCTGGTGCAGCCCGTGCCGGGCTGGACCGAGCTGGTGGATCTGGGGTTCACCGAGATCCGTGCCTCCGCCGGGGGAACGCCGCAGGTCACACGGCGCATGCTGGCCGGTCTCGACGACCTGCTGCGGCTCGCTCCACCGGACCGGCGCGAGCCGCTGCTGCGCCACCGCGAGCTGCTGCTGCGCCACCGCGAGCTGCTGCGGCAGGCCGTCGAGCGGTCCGTGCCGGCCTCGGCGGACCGGGACTTCGGCCTTCAGCCGGACCGGCAGGGCATCGGCTGACCGTCGGACGCCCCGTGCGCCCGGCTCACGGCCGTCACGGCATGAGGTGGCGGTCCGGGAAGTTCCCGGGCAGCCGCTCCCCCGCCGGGCCCCGCGTGACGGCGCGTACCAGCAACTCGCCGCCGACGAAGGCCCCGCGCCAGGACGCGCCGTGTCCGCCGAACAGCTCGTCACGGTCCCCGCGGGAGCGCGGCACGCCGTGGCCGACCTTGAACGCGCGGATCTGCGGCGCCAGCCTGTCGTACGTCGCCGGGTCGTCCGTGGACAGCGTGGCCACCAGCGCGCCGTTGGAGGCGTTCATCGCGGCGAGCAGCTCGGCCTCGGTGTCGACCAGGACGATGGTGTCGACCGGGCCGAACGGTTCCGCGTGGTGCAGCGGCGAGGACCGGGGCGGGTCCAGGAGCGTGACCGGCTGGACGTAGGCCGAGGTGTCCTGGCCGGGCAGGAACCGCGCGTCCGCTGTGCTGCCGCGGTGCAGGGGCACGGCGCCGCGCTCGACGGCCTCGGCCACCTGGTCCCGCAGTTCCTTGGCCTTCGACGCGTTGATCACCGGCCCGAAGTCGAGCGTGGGGTACGGGTCCTCCGGTGCGCCGACGGCGAGCGGATGGCCGACGCGCAGGGTGCGGACCGCCGGGAGATAGGCCGCGAGGAACGCGTCGAACAGCCGGCGCTGGACGACGAAGCGCGGGTAGGCCGTGCAGCGCTGCTTGCCGTAGTCGAAGAGCCTCGGGACCACCGCCGTGAGCGTGTCCCAGTCCGTGAAGTTCCAGATGCCCCAGGTGTTGAGTCCTTCCTGTTCGAGGATGTGCCGCTTGCCCAGGTCGGCGACGGCGGTGGCGACGGCGGCTCCGGTGTCGCGGCCGCCGACGAAGGAGACGCAGCCGACCTCGGGCGCCCGCACCAGCGCCTGGGACAGCTCGCCTCCGCTGCCGCTGACGAGGGTGACGGGAATTCCCTCGCGGGCGGCGAGTGCGCAGGCCAGGGTCAGGCAGGCGACACCGCCGTCGGTCGGGGTCTTGGCGATGACCGCGTTGCCTGCCAGTGCCTGTACCAGCAATGCGTGAACGAGCACGCTCATCGGGTAGTTCCAGCTCGCGATGTTGGACACCGGCCCGTCCAGCGGGGCCCTGCCTTCGGCCATCTCCTCGATGCCGTCGACGTACCAGCGCACACCGTCGACGGCCCGGTCGACGTCGGCCTGCGCGAGCCGCCAGGGCTTGCCGATCTCCCAGACGAGCAGCAGCGCGAGCAGTTCGCGGTGCTGGGCGAGGGCGTCGAGGGTGGCCGCGACGCGGGCGCGGCGTTCGGTCAGGGGGACGTGACGCCAGGCCCGGTGCTGGTCGAGGGACGCGCGTACGGCTTCGTGGGCCGTCGCGCCGTCCAGCCGGGGCGGGCCGGTGATCGGGGTGCCGTCGACGGGGCTGGTGGCGGGCAGGACACGGCCGTCCGCCCGCCAGCCCGCGTTCCAGAGGTTGAGGACACGGTCGTCCCGGAACGCCTCGGGTGCGACGGTCAGGCAGCGCTGCCAGGCGTCGGCCCAGGAGGTGCCGGACTTGAGGACGAGCGCGGACGCGGCGGCTGTCGTCCCCGTGACCGGTGTCGTGTCCGCGGCGGATGTCATACGGCGGCTCCGTCCCGCGCTTCGCGCCCCAGGGCGGCGGCGACGTGCCGTGCCGTCTCGGTCGGCGTGCTGCCGACCCGCACCCCGGCGGCCTCCAGCGCGTCCCTCTTCGCCTGCGCGGTGCCCGAGGACCCGGACACGATCGCGCCGGCGTGGCCCATGGTCCGTCCCTCGGGCGCCGTGAAGCCGGCGATGTAGCCGACGACCGGCTTGGTGACATGGTCGCGGATGTAGGCCGCCGCGCGCTCCTCCGCGTCGCCGCCGATCTCGCCGATGAGGACGATCAGTTCGGTGTCGGGGTCGTCCTGGAACGCGGCGAGGCAGTCGATGTGGCTGGTGCCGACGACCGGGTCGCCGCCGATGCCGACGCAGGTCGAGAAGCCGATGTCGCGCAGCTCGTACATGAGTTGGTAGGTGAGCGTGCCCGATTTGGAGACCAGTCCGATGCGGCCGGACTTGGTGATGTCGGGCGGGATGATGCCCGCGTTGGACTGGCCGGGCGTGATCACGCCGGGACAGTTGGGGCCGATGACGCGGGTGCCCCTGGCCCCGGCGTACGCGGTGAAGGCGACGGAGTCGTGGACCGGGATGCCCTCGGTGATGACGACGGCGAGGCCGATGCCGGCGTCGGCGGCCTCGACGACCGCCGCCCTGGCGAAGGCGGGCGGCACGAACACGACGGTGACGTCCGCGCCGGTGCGTTCGACGCCCTCGCGCACCGATCCGAAGACCGGCACGGCCCGCTCGTCGAACTCCACGGTGCGGCCCGCCTTGCGCGGGTTGACGCCGCCGACCACGTCGGTACCGGCGGCCAGCATGCGGCGGGTGTGCTTCATGCCCTCGGCGCCGGTCATGCCCTGGACGAGGACCTTGCTCTCCTCGGTGAGGTAGATCGCCATGTCGTCCTGTCTCCTTATCCGGCGGTGGATGCCGCGGTGGCGAGTCGGGCGGCACGGCGGGCGGCGCCGTCCATGGTGGTGGCCTGTTCGACGAGCGGGTGCGCGCGTGCGTCGAGCAGGGCTCGGCCCCTGGCGGCGCTGTTGCCGTCGAGGCGCACGACGAGCGGTTTGGTCAACCTGACCTCCTCCAGGGCCCGGACGATGCCGTCGGCGACCGCGTCGCAGGCGGTGATGCCGCCGAAGACGTTGACGAGGACGGACTTCACGGCGGGGTCGGAGAGGACTACCGAGAGTCCGTCGGCCATGACCCGGGCGGAGGCACCGCCGCCGATGTCGAGGAAGTTCGCGGGCCGGACACCGCAGCCGGCGACCACGTCGAGCGTCGACATGACCAGGCCCGCACCGTTGCCGATGACGCCCACCTCGCCGTCGAGCCTGACGTAGTTCAGGCCCTTGGCCGCGGCCCGCGCCTCCAGCGGGTCCGCGGACGCCACTCGCTCGCCGCCCCAACGGGACTGGCGGAACAGGGCGTTGTCGTCGAGGGTGACCTTGCCGTCGAGAGCCACGATGCCGCCCTGCGCCGTCCGGACGAGCGGGTTGACCTCGACGAGGAGGGCGTCCTCGCGGACCAGTACCTCCCAGAGCCGTACGAGTACGTCGACGGTCTGCGGGGGCAGGCCGGCGGCGTCCGCGATGCGTGCCGCCGTGGCCGTGGTCACGCCCTCGGCCGGGTCGACGGGGATCCGCGCCACGGCCCCGGGCCGCTCGGCCGCGACCTGCTCGATCTCCGTGCCGCCTTCGGCGGAGGCGATCGCGAGGAAGCCACCGGCCGCGCGGTCGAGCACGTAGGAGACGTAGAACTCGCGGTCGACGTCGACCGGTTCGGCGAGCATCACCGTGCCGACGGTGTGCCCCTTGATGTCCATGCCGAGGATCCGGCGTGCCGCGCGTTCGGCGGCGGCCGGGTCGGCGGCGAGCCGCACTCCGCCCGCCTTGCCCCGCCCACCGGTTTTCACCTGCGCCTTGACGACGGCGCGGCCGCCGAGGGCGCGGGCGATCCCACGGGCCCGTTCGGGCGAGTCGGTGACCTCGGCCCTCGGCACCACGATGCCGTGTTTCTCGAGGAGTTCCCTTGCCTGGTGTTCGTACAGGTCCATTCCGGCTCCTGACTGAAAGTGCCGCACGCCCCCTGGACACCACCCACTGGATGCGGGATAACAAGCTTCATACAGTATTCGTCGACTGTATGCAATGTACCGCGAGAGCGCCCCAACCCCTCGTGAAGGGACAGGACTTCGCCATGCCCGACGACACCCAGGACGCCATTTCCGGCGGACACCTCGTTGCCAAGGCACTCAAGGCCGAGGGGGTCGACCGCATCTACACGCTGTGCGGCGGCCACATCATCGACATCTACGACGGCTGCGTCGACGAGGGCATCGAGGTCGTCGACGTACGCCACGAGCAGGTCGCCGCGCACGCCGCCGACGGTTACGCCCGCATCACCGGCAAGCCCGGCTGCGCGGTGGTCACCGCGGGACCGGGTACGACCGACGCCGTCACCGGTGTCGCCAACGCCTTCCGCGCCGAATCGCCGATGCTGCTGATCGGCGGTCAGGGCGCGCACACCCAGCACAAGATGGGCTCCCTCCAGGACCTGCCGCACGTCGACATGATGACGCCGATCACCAAGTTCGCGGCGACCGTGCCGGACACCGCGCGGGCCGCCGACATGGTGTCGATGGCGTTCCGCGAGTGCTACCACGGGGCGCCCGGGCCCTCCTTCCTGGAGATCCCGCGCGACGTGCTGGACGCCAAGGTGCCGACCGAGAAGGCGCGGGTGCCGAAGGCCGGGGCCTACCGCGCCTCGACCCGATCCGGCGGCGACCCGGAGGCGGTCGAGCGGCTCGCCGACCTCCTGGTCCACGCGGAGAAGCCGGCCGTCCTGCTCGGCAGCCAGGTGTGGACCACCCGCGCGACCGAAGCGGCCGTCGAACTGGTCCGCACGCTGAACGTCCCGGCGTACATGAACGGCGCCGGACGCGGCACCCTGGCGCCCGGCGACCCGCACCACTTCCAGCTGTCGCGCCGCTACGCCTTCTCCAACGCCGACGTCATCGTCATCGTGGGTACGCCCTTCGACTTCCGTATGGGTTACGGCAAGCGGCTCTCCCCGGACGCGACCGTCGTGCAGATCGACCTCGACTACCGCACCGTCGGCAAGAACCGCGACATCGACCTCGGCATCGTCGGCGACGCGGGGCTCGTCCTGAAGGCGGTGACCGAGGCCGCCTCGGGACGGGTCAACGGTGGCGCGTCGAAGCGCAAGGAGTGGCTCGACGAGCTGCGCGCGGCCGAGCGGACCGCGCTGGACAAGCGGCTGCCGCAGCTCAGGTCGGACGCCTCCCCCATCCACCCGTACCGGCTGGTCAGTGAGATCAACGACTTCCTCACCGAGGACTCGGTCTACATCGGCGACGGCGGCGACATCGTCACCTTCTCCGGGCAGGTAGTGCAGCCCAAGTCACCGGGCCACTGGATGGACCCGGGCCCGCTGGGCACGCTCGGCGTCGGCGTCCCCTTCGTGCTCGCGGCCAAGCAGGCGCGGCCCGACAAGGAGGTCGTCGCCCTCTTCGGCGACGGCGCCTTCTCGCTCACCGGCTGGGACTTCGAGACCCTCGTCCGCTACGACCTCCCCTTCGTCGGCATCGTCGGCAACAACTCCTCCATGAACCAGATCCGCTACGGCCAGTCCGCCAAGTACGGCAAGGAGCGCGAGCGGGTCGGCAACACCCTCGGCGACGTGCCGTACGACCAGTTCGCGCGGATGCTGGGCGGCCACGGCGAGGAGGTCCGCGACCCCGCCGACATCGGCCCCGCGCTGCGCCGGGCGCGCGAGTCCGGCAAGCCGTCCCTGGTCAACGTCTGGGTCGACCCGGACGCGTACGCCCCCGGAACCATGAACCAGACGATGTACAAGTGAGGTGAACACTCATGTCAGCGAAGGCTCTTGAGGGCATCCGCGTCCTGGACATGACGCATGTGCAGTCCGGGCCCTCGGCGACCCAGCTGCTCGCCTGGCTCGGCGCGGACGTCGTCAAGCTGGAGGCGCCGACCGGTGACATCACGCGCAAGCAGTTGCGCGATCTGCCGGACGTCGACTCCCTCTACTTCACGATGCTCAACTGCAACAAGCGGAGCATCACCCTCAACACCAAGACCGAGCGCGGCAAGGAGATCCTCACCGAGCTGATCCGGCGCTCGGACGTCATGGTCGAGAACTTCGGACCGGGCGCGGTCGACCGGATGGGTTTCACCTGGGACCGCGTCAAGGAGATCAATCCACGGATCGTCTATGCCTCCGTCAAGGGGTTCGGCGAGGGCCCGTACACCGCCTTCAAGGCGTACGAGGTCGTCGCGCAGGCCATGGGCGGATCGATGTCCACCACCGGTTTCGAGGACGGACCACCGCTGGCGACGGGGGCCCAGATCGGGGACTCGGGCACGGGCGTGCACGTCGTGGCGGGCATCCTCGCCGCGCTGTACCAGCGGGAGCGCACCGGACGCGGTCAGCGGGTGAACGTGGCCATGCAGCACGCGGTGCTCAACCTCTGCCGGGTGAAGCTGCGCGACCAGCAGCGCCTGACCCATGGTCCACTCGCCGAATATCCCAACGAGGACTTCGGCGACGAGGTTCCCCGGTCGGGGAACGCGTCCGGTGGCGGGCAGCCGGGGTGGGCGGTCAAGTGCGCGCCGGGCGGCCCGAACGACTACGTGTACGTCATCGTCCAGCCGGTCGGCTGGCAGCCGCTGAGCGAGCTGATCGGCCGGCCCGAGCTGGCCGAGGACCCCGAGTGGGCGACGCCCCGGGCCCGGCTGCCGAAGCTGAACAAGATGTTCCAGCTGATCGAGGAGTGGTCGTCCACCCTCCCCAAGTGGGAGGTCCTGGAGCGGCTCAACGCCCACAACATCCCGTGCGGGCCGATCCTGTCCACCAAGGAGATCATCGAGGACCGGTCCCTGGTGGCCAACGAGATGGTCGTCACCGTCCCCCACCCCGAGCGGGGCGAGTTCGTGACCGTCGGCAGTCCGCTCAAGCTCTCCGACTCCCCGGTGGAGGTCACCAGTTCGCCCCTGCTGGGTGAGCACAACGAGGAGGTCTACGTCGGCGAGCTGGGCATCGGCGACGAGGAACTGCGCCTGCTCAAGTCGAACGGGGTGATCTGACGTGATGGCCGAGGACCGGGTGGCGCGGGTGCGCGGGCTCCTGGACTCCGTACGGGCCGAGGGGCGTACCGCGCTGACCGCTCCCGAGGGCAAGGTGCTCGCCGACGCCTACGGGATCGCCGTACCGGGCGAGGAGCTGGCGCGGGACGTCGACGAGGCGGTGGCGTGCGCGGCTCGGTTCGGCGGGCCGGTGGTGATGAAGATCGTCTCGCCGGACATCCTGCACAAGACCGACGCCGGCGGGGTGGTCGTCGCGGTGGAGGGCGCGGCGGACGTACGAGCCGCGTTCTGCCGGATCGTCGACAACGCGCGCGCGTACGACGCGTCGGCGCGCATCGAGGGCGTGCAGATCCAGGAACTGCTGCCGAAGGGGCTGGAGGTCATCGTCGGCGCGGTGACCGACCCGACGTTCGGGAAGGTGGTGGCGTTCGGGCTCGGCGGGGTGCTCGTCGAGGTGTTGAAGGACGTCACCTTCCGGCTCGCTCCCGTGGACGCCGACGAGGCGCTTTCCATGCTGGACTCGATCCGGGCGGCGGAGGTGCTGCGCGGGGTGCGTGGGCAGGCCGGCGTGGACCGGTGGGCGGTGGCCGAGCAGGTCCGCCGGGTCTCCGAACTCGTCGCGGACTTCCCGGAGATCGCCGAGGTGGACCTCAACCCGGTGATCGCCACGCCCGAAGGCGCGGTCGCCGCCGACATCCGGGTGATCCTGGCGACCGACGCGCCGAAGGAACGCCGCCGGTACACGCGCGAGGAGATCCTCACCTCGATGCGCCGCCTGATGCAGCCCTCGTCGGTCGCCGTGATCGGCGCGTCCGGTGAGCCGGGGAAGATCGGCAACTCGGTGATGCGCAACCTGGTCGACGGCGGTTTCGCGGGCGAGATCCATCCGGTGAACCCCAGGGCCGATGACATCTTGGGCCGCAAGGCGTACAAGAGTGTCACCGACGTTCCCGGTGAGGTGGATGTGGCGGTCTTCGCGATCCCCGCGAGGTTCGTTCCCGCGGCCCTGGAGGAGGTGGGGCGCAAGGGAATACCCAACGCCGTACTGATCCCCTCCGGGTTCGCCGAGACCGGTGAGCACGCGCTCCAGGACGAACTCGTGGCGGTCGCCGAGCGGTACGGCGTCCGGTTGCTGGGTCCGAACATCTACGGCTACTACTCGACGTGGCAGGACCTGTGCGCCACCTTCTGCACGCCGTACGACGTCAAGGGCGGTGTCGCGCTGACCTCGCAGTCGGGCGGCATCGGGATGGCGATCCTGGGCTTCGCGCGGACCACGAAGACGGGCGTGTCGGCGATCGTCGGTCTCGGCAACAAGTCGGACCTGGACGAGGACGACCTGCTCACGTGGTTCGGCGAGGATCCGCACACCGAGTGCATCGCGATGCACCTGGAGGACCTCAAGGACGGGCGCGCGTTCGTCGAGGCCGCGCGGGCGACCGTACCGAGGAAGCCGGTCGTGGTGCTGAAGGCGGGGCGGACCGCGGCGGGAGCGAAGGCCGCCGGCTCGCACACCGGGGCGCTCGCCGGGGACGACGCCGTGTACGACGACATCCTGCGGCAGGCCGGGGTCATCCGGGCGCCCGGCCTGGGCGAGATGCTGGAGTACGCGCGCGCGTTGCCGGTGCTGCCCGCCCCCGCGGGCGACAACGTGGTGATCATCACCGGGGCGGGCGGCAGCGGGGTGCTGCTCTCGGACGCGGTGACGGACAACGGACTGTCGCTGATGGAGATACCGCCGGACCTGGACGCGGCGTTCCGCGCGTTCATCCCGCCGTTCGGGGCGGCGGGCAACCCGGTGGACATCACCGGGGGCGAGCCGCCGTCGACGTACGAGGCGACGATCCGGCTCGGGATGGAGGACCCGCGCATCCACGCGCTGGTCCTCGGTTACTGGCACACCATCGTCACGCCTCCCATGGTGTTCGCCGAACTCACCGCGCGCGTGGTGGCCGAGTTCCGTGAACGGGGCGTCGAGAAGCCCGTGGTGGCTTCCCTCGCGGGCGACGTGGAGGTGGAGGAGGCGTGCCAGTACCTCTTCGAGCGCGGGGTCGTGGCGTACCCGTACACGACCGAGAAGCCGGTGGACGTACTCGGTGCGAAGTATCGCTGGGCGCGGGCCGCGGGGCTGCTGGGGGGCGACTCATGACGTGAGGCAGCGAGGGGCCGGCCGACGGGTGCGCGTCGGCCGGCCCCGGGGACCCGCGCGCGCACGGAAGGCATTGGACAGGGGGCGCTGGCCAGAACTTTCGACGCAAGGGGTGCAAGCGAGATGACAACCACCGAGGTCCCACGGGTAGCCACCTACCGGGAGGTGACCGACAGGAACGGACGCGTCTATCGCGTCGGCGAGTCCGACATCGACATCATGGGGCGCAAGCGCAAGTGGATGGTGATTCTGCCCTGGGTCGGCATGATGGGCATCTCCTCCGCCGAGTACGCTTTCGCGTCCGCCGAGGACACGCTGCACGAGGCCCACCACTGGTCCAGCGGCAGCATCTACTGGATGATGACCGCCTGGGTGTTCTGCCAGGCCGCGGTCGCGTTCCCGGCGGGGCGGCTGCGTGAGAGCGGCAGGCTGCCGGCGCGTTGGGCGATGATGCTGGGTTCGGTCGGCACGCTGCTCGGCTATCTGTCGCTGGCTTTCGCGCCGCATGTGACGCTCGCCTTCATCGGGTTCGGCGTGTTCAGCGGCATGGGCGCGGGCATGGTGTACGCGACCTGCGTCAACATGGTCGGCAAGTGGTACCCGGAGCGCAGGGGCGGGAAGACCGGCTTCGTCAACGGCGGTTTCGCCTACGGCTCGGTGCCGTTCGTCTTCATCTTCCACGGCTACATGGACACCTCCAACTTCCGCTGGGTGCTGGTCTCCGCGGGTGTCTTCCTCGCCGCGACGGTGGCGATCGCCGGCTTCTACTTCCGGGACCCGCCGAAGAACTGGTGGCCGGCCGCCGTCGACCCGCTGAATCCGCCGGCCGACCCGCGGGCCCGGCGTTCGCTGGAGAAGAATCCCCCGGCCGTCAAGCAGTACTCCCCGATGGAGGCGTGGCGCACCGGCCGGGTGGCGCTGATGTGGTTCTGTCTCGCCTGTACCTCCGGAGTGAACATCTTCGGCATCGCCTTCCAGGTCGACATCGGCGAGGAGGCGGGCTTCGCGGCCGGGATCGTGGCCGCCGCGATGTCGCTGAAGGCGATCGTCAACGGCACCGGGCGCGGTGTCATCGGCTGGCTCTCCGACCTCTACGGCCGCAAGCAGTGCCTGCTCTACGTGTGCGCGATCCTGGGCCTCGCCCAGTTCGGCATCATCTGGTCGGCCGAGATCAAGAACCTGCCACTGTTCCTGTTCTTCTCCGCCGTCTCCGGTTTCGGCGGCGGTGCCATCTTCCCGATGTTCGCGGCACTGACGGCGGACTACTTCGGCGAGAACAACAACGCCACCAACTACGGAATGGTCTACAGCTCCAAGCTCGTCTCCGGTCTGGGCGCGGGCATGGGCTCCGTGGTCGTCGCCGCCTGGGGCTACAACGGCGCCTTCACCCTGGCGGGCTGTATCTCGATCTTCGCAGGTTTCATGGCGCTGTTCCTGCGTCCGCCGGGACGCCCGAAGAACAAGCGCGTCACGCCCAATCCCCGACCGCTGGGTGAGGGATGACCCGACCGAGCTTCCTCGCACGGACCGGGCGGCCCCTCCCGCAGTACGCGGAAAGGGCCGCCCGGTCCGTGGCGCGGGTCAGTGGCGACGCTTGCGCAGGGCCGACAGGTTGTCGTAGCTGATCTTGGCCTCCCGCAGGGACTGACCGGGGTCGGTGGCGCTCGGGGAGTTGTCGTCCTCGATCATCGGGTTGTGGTAGTTCCGCTGCCCTACCCGCGAGAAGAACGTCGTGTAGTCGATGACGCCGGTTCCGAAGGGCACCATGTCGTAGCCCATGCCGTTGGTCGTGCTGACGACGCCGTCCTTGGCGTGGAACAGCGGGTAGCGCTTGTTGTTGCGGGCGACGAGGCCGGCCGGGTCGAAGACCTGCTTACGGGTCGAGCCGTCGTGTGCGGTGTACGTGTGGAACTTGTACTGGGCGACGTGCGCCCAGAAGATGTCCATCTCCAGCCAGACGGCCTTGGGGTCGGTGACCTTCAGGAAGTACTCCAGCTTCCGGATGCCCGAGCTGCGGGTCGGCCGGCCCTGGTCGTCCAGCGGGCCGCCGTCGAGCAGGAAGCCGTAGGCGCTGTCGTGGTTGTGGGTGTAGAGCTTGACGCCCTCGCGGCGGGCGATGGCTCCGAGGGCGTTCCACTTGTCGGCGGCCACGTCCCAGTCGGCGCGGTAGGAGCTGCCGGTGGGGTCGCCGCCGGTGCCCATGTGGTCGAGGCCGAGGATGTTGGCGATCTCCAAGTGCTTCTTGAAGGTGTCCTTGTCCGCCGTGGTCAGCGGCCAGGAGGACGGGATGAAGCCGTGGTTGCCCTGGGCGCGCAGGCCGTAGTCGTCGAGCCAGCAGCGCAGCAGCCTGGCGCCCTCGACGGTTTCCAGGTTCGCGCCACCGGGCGCGTTGGCGTGCTGGCGGTACCCGGCGAACTCCACCTGCCGGTAGCCGTGGCGCGCCAGTTGCTTGAACACCTCGCGGAAGCCGGAGGGCAGGTCGGTGGCGAGGGGGTCACGGCCGGTGGCGTCACGGACGGTGTACAGGATGATGCCGCGCTTGTCCGCCGGGACGAGGACGTGCCCGCCGTGTCCGTGGCCGTGTCCATGTCCGTGGTCTCTGTCCCGGTCCTGGGCGAGGGCGGGGGCGGCGCCGAAGACGGGGGCCGCGACCGCTCCGGCGGCCACGGCGGTACACGTGCTGAGGAAGCGGCGCCGGTCCACGCCGAGGGTGCGGCGCAGCCCTTCGCCCGGGCCGTCGACGGCCGGGTCCGTGGTGGCGTCGGTGCGCGATGGGTCGGAGAACAGGGTCACGGGTGCCTGCCTTCTGGGTCGTGGCCTGCCCTGATGCGGCTGGGGCGGGCCGTTGTCAGTGCCGTGTGTTTCACTCTCAGTAGCTGGATCTCGGGGGCCGTACGTGGTGCCGCGTCAGCCGAGTCCGGCGAGCTGGAGCAGGAGTTGTTTCACATCGGTGGCCGCGACGCGGTCTCCGACAGCGCGGGGGGTGGAGCAGATGAGGAGCGGACCGTCGTCGTCGCTCGCTGGGAGGCGGCCGTGGCTGCCTCGAATAGGTGAGGGGTCCAGGGGCACGACCGCCATGCGGTAGCGCATGCCGAGCTTCTTGCGGGCCAGTGCGGTGGCCGCCTTGACCTTGACGTAGGGGTCGAGGGGATCCATGAACAGCTCGACCGGGTCGTAGCCGGGTTTGCGGTGGATCTCGACGAGCTGCGCGAAGTCGGGCGCGCGGTCGTCGTCGAGCCAGTAGTAGTACGTGAACCAGGCGTCCGGCTCCGCCACGGCGACGAGCTCGCCGGCGCGCGGGTGGTCGAGGTGGTGGGCCTTCTTGCCCTCGTCGTCGAGGAGTTGCTCGATCCCGGGCAGTCCGTCGAGGGCGGCGCGGGTGGCGTCGAGGTCCTCGGGGCGGCGCACGTAGACATGGGCGACCTGGTGGTCCGCGACCGCGAAGGCGCGGGAGGCCATCGGGTCGAGGTACTCCATGCCGTCCTGTGTGTGCACTTCGAGCAGGCCGGCGCGGCGCAGGGCGCGGTTGATGTCGACGGGCCGGTTCACGCGGGTGATGCCGTACTCGGACAGCGCGACGACGATGCGACCCTCGGCGCGGGCGTCGCCGAGGAGCGGTGCCAGCGCCGCGTCCAGGTCGGCGGCGGCCTTCAGCGACCGCGGGTCGTCGGGGCCGAAGCGCTGCAGGTCGTAGTCGAGATGAGGGAGGTAGCAGAGCGTCAGGTCGGGGTGCCGGGTGGCCATGACGTGCCGGGTCGCGTCGATGATCCACTGGCTGGAGACCAGGTCCGCGCCGGGTCCCCAGAAGTGGAAGAGCGGGAAGGTGCCGAGTTTTTCGGTGAGTTCGTCGTGCAGGGCCGGGGGCCGGGTGTAGCAGTCGGGTTCCTTGCGGCCGTCCGCGTAGTAGACGGGACGGGGGGTGACGGTGAAGTCGGTGTCGGCGCCCATGGCGTACCACCAGCAGATGTTGGCGACGGTGTAGCCGGGGTGGGCGCGGCGGGCGGCGTCCCAGAGCCTGTCGCCGGCGACGAGTCCGTTGTGCTGGCGCCAGAGCAGGACGTCGCCGAGTTCACGGAAGTACCAGCCGTTGCCGACGATGCCGTGCTCGGACGGGTGGGTGCCGGTGAGGAAGGTGGACTGGGCCGCGCAGGTGACGGCGGGCAGGACGGTGCCCAGCGGCGCGCGGGAGCCGGTCTGGCCGAGCTTCTTGAGGTGGGGCATGTGGTCGAGGAGACGGGGGGTGAGGCCGACGACGTCCAGGACGAGGAGGGGGGTCGGTCCGTCGGAGTGGGTCGGTGGGGTCATGGCAGCTCCTTCAGGCCGAGGTCCGTCAACAGGTCCCGGGCGAGGGTCAGCTCGGCGGCGATGCCGTCGGTGAGCTGGGCGCGGGCGCGGGGCCGCAGCTCGGGCGGGAGGGCCTGCCAGGTGTAGGTCTCGACCTCCAGGTGGCGGGTGAGCGGGTGCGGGCCGCCGACCAGCCGGGTCAGCGCTGCCTTGAGCACCGGGAGGCTGGAGGTGAGGGGCGCGGCGGGGGCCGCGTGCAGGGGGACGTGGAAGTGGGCGCGCCAGGGTGTGGTGGCGGGCAGGGCGCCGCCGTCCGCCAGGGCCTCGTCGAGGTCGTCGGTGCCGTGCAGGCCGGCGGAGGTGGCGGCGCGGGTCTGGTGCAGGAAGCGGGGTTCGGCGAAGGCGGCGAGAGCCTCGCGGACCTCGGGGCGAGAGGGCTGTTCGGCGTGCAGGGCGGCGGAGAGCTGGGACTTGACGATGGGGACGCGGGCGTCGGTGAGGGCGTCCAGGGCGGTGTGCGGGTCTTCGAAGGAGGTGGCGAGGTGGCAGGTGTCGACGCAGATGCCGATGCGGTCGTGGGCGATCGCGGTCAGCGGGGCGATGGCGTCGTGGGTGGTCTCCACGACACAACCGGGTTCGGGTTCCAGGCCGACGCGGATGGAGCGGCCGGTCAGTTCCTGAAGGGCGTCGAGGCGTTCGGCGAGGGTGACCAGGGCGGTGCGGGCCTTGTCGGCGCGGGTGTCGTCGTACGCGGTGCGCCAGGCGAGCGGCAGGGTGGAGATGGTGCCGTCCGTGACGTCGTCGGGCAGGAGGCCGGCGAGGACGCGGGCCAGGGACGTGGTGTGGTCGAGGCGTTCGGGGTCGGCCCAGTCCGGCGTGTAGACGCGGTACTTGACCTCCTCGGCGCCGAAGCCCTCATAGGGGAAACCGTTGAGGGTGACGACCTCCAGGCCGCGCCGGTCGAGTTCGGTGCGCAGCCCGCGCAGTGCGGCGGGGTCGGTGACCAGGGCGTGGGCGGCGTCGCGGGCGAGCCACAGCCCGATACCGAGGCGGTCGCGGCCCAGGCGGCGGCGGACCGGCTCGCAGTGGTCGCGGAGCTGGGCGAGGACGCCGTCGAGGGTCTCGGCGGGGTGGACGTTGGTGCAGTAGGCGAGGTGGACGGTGGAGCCGTCGGGGTGCCGGAAGCGCATGGCTCACTCCCCGCCGCGCAGGATGGAGTTGCCCTCGTGCGTGGCGTCGGCCGAGGTCACGTCCAGGACCAGCCGCCCGCTGAGTCCGTAGAAGGCGACGGGGTTGCGCCACAGCACCCGGTCCACGTCGTCCTCGGTGAAGCCCTCGTCGAGCATCAGGTCGCCGACCTTGCGGGTCTTGAGCGGGTCGCTCTTCCCCCAGTCGGCGGCGGAGTTCACCAGGACCTGTTCCGGGCCGTACTCGCGCAGGAGGGCGACCATCCGCGCCTCGTCCATCTTGGTGTCCGGATAGACGGAGAAGCCGAGCCAGGCGCCGCTGTCCTTGGCCTCCTTGACGGTGGTCTCGTTGAGGTGGTCGACCAGCACCCGGTCCGTGGGCAGCGCGGACTCGCGCACCACGTCCAGGGTGCGCCGCAGGCCGGCCAGCTTGTCGCGGTGCGGGGTGTGCACGAGGGCGGGCAGGCCGTGTTCGGCGGCGAGCTGGAGCTGGGTGGCCAGGGCGGTGTCCTCGGCCGGGGTCATCGAGTCGTAGCCGATCTCACCGACCGCCACGACGCGGTCCTTGACCAGATAGCGGGGCAGTTCGTCGAGGACGGGCAGGCACCGGGGGTCGTTCGCCTCCTTGGGGTTGAGGGCGATCGTGCAGTGGTGGGCGATGCCGTACTGGGCGGCGCGGAAGGGCTCCCAGCCGAGCAGGGCGTCGAAGTAGTCGCGGAAGGAGGCGGGAGAGGTGCGGGGCTGGCCGAGCCAGAAGGAGGGCTCGACGACGGCGCGCACACCGGCGGAGTACATGGCCTCGTAGTCGTCGGTGGTCCGGGACGTCATATGGATGTGGGGGTCGAAGATGCGCATCAGGACTCCTTGCCGTGGGGGTCGGCCGTGCCGTGCGAGGAGCGCGCGGGCTCGGTCAGGGCCAGGACGCGGTGCAGGTCTTCGGGGACCGGGCGGCCCGCGGCGGTGCGTTCGGCGGCGTAGTCGGCGAGCATGCGGGCGAGTTCGGCGTCGGCGCGGGCCCGCCGGTCGAGGTCCGCCACGTGGTCGACGGGGACGCCGGTGAACAGGCACTTCAGCACGGCGTGCCGCCACTGGTGCGGGTCCAGGTGCCGGGCGGCGTACGGGCCGAGGGCCGCGGCGACCAGCCGGGTGTCGTTGGTGCGCAGGGCGTCCTCGACGAGCGGGAGGGCGTCGGGGCCGGTCACGAGGTGGGGCAGCGCGTGCAGGACGGCGCGGCGTTCGTCGGCGGTGCCCTGGGAGTAGACCCGGGTCAGCGCCTCCGGGTCGGCGTGGGCCGCGTGCAGGACGAGGACGCGGGCGGCGTCGGCGTGGGCGGGGCCGCAGCGGCGGCCCGCCTCGGCCAGGCGCAGCTCCCAGACGGAGATGGGGCCGTGGCTGCCGGGGTGGGCGGCTGCCTCGTCCAGGGCCTGGTCCAGCCAGGCCCGGGCGGCTCCGCCGAGTTCGGCGGTGAGGGTGGCGCGCAGGTCGGCCGGTGGGATGTGGGCGGGGGTGGTGCCCTGGGGAGCCCGTCCGGCGGGGGTGCCATCCGCGTCCTGGGTGCTCGGGGTGACGTGGGTGGCGTGTGGCTGCGTCATGGGTGTGGCTCTCCCTTCAGTGGGTGGCGGAGGGCTCGCCGGAGCGGTTCGTGGGACGGGGCGGGGTCGCTGCCGCGGCCTCGCGGAGGAAGGGGAGGGAGCGTTCGGCGAAGTGGGGGCCCGCATGGGAGTGGCGCGGCAGTTCGACGACGGTCAGGCCCTGGTAGCCGGTGGCGGCGAGGGCGTCGAGGACGGGCGGGAAGTCGATCTCGCCGTCACCGAAGGGGAGGTGTTCGTGCACGCCGCGGCGCATGTCCTCGATCTGTACGTGGCGCAGCCAGGGGGCGGCGGCGCGCACGCAGTCGGCGGGCGGGAGGGGTTCGAGGCACTGGCAGTGGCCGATGTCCAGGGTGAGGCCGAGGTGCTCCCGGTCGCCGAGGATGCCGCGCAGTCGGTGGAAGTCGGCGAGGGTGGCGAGGAGGTGGCCCGGTTCGGGTTCGACGGCCAGGGGGACGCCCTCGGTGGCGGCGGCGTCCAGGACCGGGGAGAGCGACTCGGCCAGCCGCTTCCACGCCGTGTCCTCGTCCGTCCCGGCCGGGGTGATGCCGCTGAAGCAGTGCACGGCGTGGGCACCCAGGTCGGCGGCGACCCGGACGGCGCGGACGAGGAGGTCGGCGCGGCGGGCCCGGTCGTCCGGGTCCGGGTCGAGGAGGGAGGGGCCGTGCTTGCGACGCGGGTCGAGCACATAGCGGGCGCCCGTCTCCACGGTGACGCCCAGCCCGAGCGCGTCCAGCCGGTGCGCGACCCGGCGGGTGCGGGCGGCCAGGTCGTCGGCGAGCGGGTCGAGGTGCATGTGGTCGAGGGTCAGGCCGACGCCGTCGTAGCCGAGGTCGGCGAGGAGGGCGAGGGCGTCGTCGAGCCGGAGGTCGGTGAGGCCGTTGGTGCCGTAGCCGAAGCGGAGAGGGGGTGGGGCGGCACCGTCGCGGTTCGGCCGCGGGCGTCCGGTCACGTCCGCGCGGCCGTGCGTGTCGCCGTCCGTGTGGTCGTCCGCGCGGCCCGTTTGGCCGTCCGTGTGGCCGTCCGCGCCCGCGTTCGGCTCCTGGTGCGGGTTCCGGCTCACGTGATGCTCACCTTCCTCATGGCCGCCCTTCTCGCGAACATCCGGCCGGCCGGCGCCAGGACCGCGACCAGCAGGGACGTGGCGGTCGCGCCGGAACGGGCGGCGAGCGCGGCCTGGAGCGGGATCGTGGCCCGGATGCCGCCGCCGACGGCGCGTTGGGTGAGCGGGGGTGAGGGGTTGAGCGTGGCGTGGAGGTAGGGACGGGCGGCCGTGGCGGCGTAGGCGGCGCCCAGGGCGGTGACAAGAGCGCCGCCCGTGCCCCGGGACGGGCCCTCGGCTGGGCTGGAGCCCGGCAGGCCGGGGGCGGCTGCTGCCCGCCGGCCTGCCGGGAGTCGGGTGCGGCGGTGGGCGACCGACCAGGTCAGCGCCCCCGTCGTCGCGAGGGCCGCCAGCGGGGCCAGGGGCGAGCCGCCGGTGGTCTCCCGGCGGGAGACGGCCGTGACCGCGAGGGTGTGGCTGCCGAGCAGTGCGGCGGAGGGCAGTGCGGCGCGGGTGTCGCCGCCGGTGGCGGCCGCGCCCAGGAGCAGGTCCAGTCCGCGGGCGGCGGCCATGGCCGCGGGACCGGCCGGCGTGTGCTTCAGCGCCAGGTCGTAGGCCCAGACGGTCGCCGCCAGCGGTGCGGCCACCGCGAGGGCGGGCCGGCCGGCGCGGGCGGCGAGCAGCAGGCCGGCTCCGGTGAGGCCGCAGGCCGCGGTGAGGGCGGCGGCCGGACGGACGCGGCCGGACGGAAGCGGGCGGTGCGGGCGTTCCACGGCGTCCTCGGCGCGGTCCGCCCAGTCGTTCAGGGCCATGCCGGCCTCGTACAGGCACAGGGAGGATCCGATGGCGAGCAGAGTGCGGGGCCCGGGGCGCGCGCCCGCCGCCGCGGCGCCGGCCAGGGCGTCACCGGGGACGGTGAACAGCGCGGGCAGGCGCAGCAGTTCGGCCCAGGCGCCCGCGCGGCCGGAGCCGGTCGGGCGGGGCTCGCCGGGCGTGCCGCCACCGGGGGCCGGGGCGTCGTCCGTGCCGTCCGGGCCGCCCCCCGCGGCGCCGGCCGGCCCGGACGGCACGGACGCGTCCCGCGCCGCGGTGACCGCGCGGCTCACCGCTGCGCCCCTGGGGCGTCGGCGCCGTCCCGCAGCCGCTCCGCGAAGCCCACCAGCTCCGCGTACTGCTCGGCCAGTGACGACGGACCGTCGCCCACCGGGTCCTTGAAGTAGAAGCCCAGTTCGCCCAGCGGGCCGGACAGGCCCCTTTCCCGGGCTCGGGCGACCAGCCGCGCCAAGTCGAGGACGAGCGGCGCGGCGAGCGCCGAGTCGCAGCCCTGCCAGGTGGTCTGGAGGACCATGCGGGCGCCGAGGAAGCCGTCGAAGGCGATGTGGTCCCAGGCGGTCTTCCAGTCGCCGAGCGCGGGCACGTCGTCGATGTGGACCTCGCCCTCGGGCGCGGCGCCGAGGGTGTCGGCGAGGACGCGTTCCTTGCCCGCGTTCTTGGCGGCGGCCGCCGCGGGGTCGGCGAGGGCCGCGCCGTCGCCACCGCCCAGGAGGTTGGTGCCGGACCAGGCGCGCACCGCGAGGGCGCGTTGCAGGAACATCGGGCCGAGTACCGATCGCAGCAGGGTCTGCCCGGTCTTGCCGTCACGGCCCGCGTAGGGCAGGCCCGAGGAGTCGGCGAGCGGGGCCAGCGCCGGGTGGTGCAGGCCCGTGGAGGGGGTGAAGTTGACGTAGGGGCAGCCGGCGCGCAGGGCGGCGGCCGCGTAGAGGGAGCTGGGCGGCAGCGTGCCGTCGGTGGGGGCGGGTTCGGTGGAGGCGACGTTGACCACGACGGCGCCCGCGAGGCCCTGGCGCCGCACGAAGTCGCGGATGTCGGCCGCGAACACGTCGATCCACTCGTCCTGGGTGCGCTCCGGGCCGCCGTCCGTGCCCCCGGGGAGGGGGCCGCCGGGCCTGATCTCCTGGTCGGCGGCGACGAGTTCGGCGTGTACGGCGGACGGCAGGCCGTGCGGCAGGACGCCACCGGCGGCGAGGTGCTCGGCACGCTTGGGCAGCGGGCAGTCGACGGTGTCGTGACCGCCGAAGACGAGCGACGACAACGATGGCAGACCGCACGAGGCGAAGGGAGCGGTCTCGGTGACCATCCCGGTCGGCGGATGGAGCCCGGCGGCGACGGCCGCGCAGCCCGCGACGGCGGTGGTGGCCACGGAACCGCGCGCACCGATGAGCCAGACACCGATGCGGGGGGCCGAGGAGGGGGTGGGCAGGGACGGTTCGGCGGACATGGGCAGCCTCCTTGTCGTGTGCGAACCGGGTGCGATGCCGGAAGCGGGGCCCGGGCGGTGCCCGGGGAGACGGCGGGCGGAGGTCCGGCGTCCTCCGCCCGCCGCCGTTCTAGTCGCCCTTGGCGGGCAGTTCCTTCAGCTGGATGTCGCGGAAGGAGACCTGGTCGGCGGCTCCGTGGTTCTGGAGTCCGATGTAGCCGTCGGTCAGGCTCCGCTCGGGGTCCTTGTTGGTGAAGTCGTTGATCTTGACTCCGTTGAGGAACACCTGGAGGCGTTCGCCCTGGACCTTGATCTCGTAGGAGTTCCACTGGCCGGGCGGCCGCAGAACCTGGTCACGGGCCTTGATGTTCGCCGACTTGAAGGAGTAGACGGAGCCCGTGGTGCGGTCCGGCGCGTCCGTGGCGTCGATCTGGATCTCGTAGCCCTTGTTCACCGCGGACCAGGGGTCGTCGGAGGCCGGGAAGCCCACGAAGATCCCGGAGTTGTCGTCGCCCCGCATCTTCCAGTCGAGCTTGAGGGAGTACGACTTCAGCTCCTTGGCCTGGTACCAGAGCAGGCCCATGCCGCCCTCGGACTCCAGGGCGCCGTCCTTGACGTCGAACGTGCCGGGGCCGGCCTGCTTCCAGCCGTCCAGGGTCTGGCCGTTGAAGATGTCCCGGTAGCCCTTGTCCGGCTTGCAGTCCGCCTTGACCTGGCCGGTGGCGTACTGCATGCCGCCGAGCAGGTGGGTGCGGAAGGCCTCGTCCGCGTAGGACTCCTTGGTGTGGCCACCGCCGGTGTAGAAGGAGCGGCCGCCGCCGTAGCTCTGGCACCAGGCGATCGGGTGGTCGCCCTTCATGGTGCCGCCGTCGTAGGT
This sequence comes from Streptomyces sp. BB1-1-1, assembly GCF_031597775.1. NCBI lineage: Bacteria > Bacillati > Actinomycetota > Actinomycetes > Kitasatosporales > Streptomycetaceae > Streptomyces > Streptomyces sp. BB1-1-1. The sequence goes on from NZ_CP134203.1 coordinate 1,299,695, forward strand.
GGTCTCGTCGAGGGTGGCGAGGACCTTGGCCTGCTCACGCGGGTTGGTGCGGTAGTTGTACCACTCGTCGGTGCGCTCCCATGCGTCGTCCAGGTGCGCGGTGGACGGGTGGTCGTGATCCTCGACGCGCACGGTGGCCTTCTGGATGGCCGGGTGCGAGTCGAAGTGGGCGCCGACGAGACCGCCGTAGAACTCCCAGTCGTACTCGGTGTCGGCGGCGGCGTGGATGCCCATGTAGCCGCCGCCGTTCTTGACGTAGTTCTCGAACGCCTTCTGCTGGTCGGCGTTGAGGACGTCACCGGTGGTGGACATGAAGGCCACCGCGTCGTACTTGGCGAGGTTGGCCGTGGTGAACTGTCCGGCCTCCTCGGTCGCGGTGACGGAGATGCCGGCCGGGCCGCCCAGTTCCTTCAGCGCGGCGACGCCCTCCGGGATGGAGTCGTGCCGGAAGCCGGCCGTCTTGGAGAAGACCAGGACCTTCTTGCCCTTCTTGAACGGCTCCTTGGAGAACTCGAAGTCGTCCACGTCGAACAGCGCGCCGTCGCCGCCCCGGAAGACCAGGTAGATCTCCGTGGTGCGCTTCGGCAGCGAGCGCAGCGGCACGTCGACGTTCTGGAACGTCTCCCAGCTGCCGGTCGGCGGGATGTACGCCGAGCCGTGCAGCTTGCCGGTGGGCGAGCCGGTGCGCAGTTCGACGAAGCCGCCGGCACCGCCGGAGGAGGCCCGGACGGTCAGCTTCTTCTGCCCGTCGAACTTGTACGGGCTGAAGGAGATCCAGTCGCCGTCGTTGATGTCACCGACGGTCTTGCCGCCGTTGGCGCCGGTCTTGTCGATGACCGCGACACCCTGCTGGGTGGTGAAGTGCTCGGCCTGGCGGTGCGGGGGCTGGATCACGGTGCGCGCGGTGCCGGTCAGTGCCTCCTGGCCGTTGGCCCCGCCGTCGGTGTAGCTGGCGCCGACGACGCCGTAGATGTTGGCGTTGGGGTCGTGGCCGCCGTCGCCGGGCGGCGGGTTGAGGGTGCCCTCGCAGCTCATCTCGCTGGTCAGCTCGTGGGCGTGGGAGTCGTGGCCGAGGCTGTAGACGACCTTGACCTTGGAGCAGTCGACGGTCTCGTCGGGGTCGGTGACGGTCACCTTGAAGGGAACGGGCTCGCCCATCGCGGCCAGACTGCCGTTGCCCGGTACCTCGATCTTCACCTTGGGTTCGGTGTTGCCGACCACGATCCGGACGCTGGCGTTGCCGGTGTTGCCCTCGGGATCCCTGGCGGTGAAGGTCGCGGTGTAGGTGCCGACCTTCTTGTACTTGTGGGTGGGCGTGAGGCCCTCTCCCTTGGTGCCGTCGCCGAAGTCCCAGCTGTAGGTGAGGTCCGGGGAGTCGGCGTCCTTGACGGAGGCGGTGAACTTGACCTTCAGGCCGGCCGCACCCGACGTCTTGTCGGCGCTCACCTCGGCGATCGGGGAGAAGCCGTCGTCGGCGTTCTCGATCCGGTAGAGCGCGGAATCCTTGTCACCCTGGAACCAGGAGAGGCCGTAGTCCAGGACGTAGAGCGCGCCGTCCGGGCCGAACGCCATGTCCATGACCTGGGTGCCGGTCCACGGGAAGTCGTTGATCTTCGCGACCGCACCGTCCTCGGTCTGCTCGATCCGCTTGATCCAGCGGCGGCCGAACTCGCCGGCGAAGAAGTCGCCGTCGTACTCCTCGGGGAACTTCACGGAGGAGTCGAGGTCCGGGTCGTAGCGGTAGACCGGGCCACCCATGGGGGACTCGGAGCCGCTGCCGAACTCGGGCACGGAGTCACCGTCGTACGGGATCCAGGCGGCCTGCGCGGGCGGCAGGTCGACGAGGCCCGTGTTGTGCGGCGAGGTGTTCTTCGGGGCGGCGCAGTCGAACTTCTCGCCGGAGGTCTTGGTGGCGAAGTCGTAGTCGACGTAGGCGTCGTTGTCGCCGGTGCAGAAGGGCCAGCCGAAGTTGGCGGGCTTGGTCACCTTGGCGAACTCGACCTGTCCCGCCGGGCCCCGGTTCGGGTCGGCGGCACCGGCGTCGGGACCGTAGTCACCGACGTAGATGGTGCCGGTCTTCTTGTCGATGTTCATCCGGAAGGGGTTGCGGAAGCCCATCGCGTAGATCTCGGGGCGGGTCTTCTCGGTGCCCGGGGCGAAGAGGTTGCCCTCCGGGACGGTGTACGAGCCGTCCTCGGCGACCTTGATGCGCAGGATCTTGCCGCGCAGGTCGTTGGTGTTGCCGGAGCTGCGGCGGGCGTCGAAGGCCGGGTTGCGGTCCGGTCGCTCGTCGATCGGCGTGTAGCCGTCGGAGGCGAACGGGTTGGTGTCGTCGCCGGTGGACAGGTAGAGGTTGCCCTCGGCGTCGAAGTCGATGTCGCCGCCGACGTGGCAGCAGGTGCCGCGGGAGGCCGCGACGTCCAGGACCTTCTTCTCGCTGGCCATGTCCAGCGTGCCGTTGGCGCCCAGGACGAAGCGGGAGAGGCGGTTGACGCCGTCGAACTTCTTGAAGTCCTCGGCGGTGCCGGTCTCGGGGGCGTCGCCCGCGGGGGTGTCGAGCGGCGGGGCGTAGTAGAGGTAGATCGCCCGGTTGTTCTCGAAGTCCGGGTCGATGCCGACGCCCTGCAGCCCCTCCTCGTCGTGGCTGTAGACGTCGAGCTTGCCGACGACCTTGGTGACGCCGCCCTGGTCGGTGAGGCGCAGCGTGCCGTCGCGCGAGGTGTGCAGGACGCTGCGGTCCGGGAGCACGGCGAGCGACATCGGCTCGCCCATCTCGGGTTCGCCCTTGGCGAGCGGCACCTGCTGGAACTGTCCCTCGGCGGCTGCCGGTTCGTCGTGTTCCGGGTGGCCGGGGTGGGCGCCGGCCACGGTCGCCGGGGTGCCCACGGCCAGCATCAGGCCGGTGAACAGGGCGAGGGTGGTGCGAAGCCTCGTGGGTTTGGACTTTCCGGTTCTGCTTCTGTGCACGAAGTCCCTCCGGGAACGGGATGGGCCGTACGGGTGGGTGCGAAGACGTGCCGTGCGAGCGCCGGGGTGCGCCGTCACCCCGGAGGTGTGGGTGTCCTGAACACTTCAGGGACGGTAACCGCGTTCTTCCTGGCCCAACACCCCTTGGACCAGGACTGGTTCAACTTTTGCCCAATGCAGGACAAAGTGGGATTCGGGCAGGTCGGACCGGGGACCGGCGGATGATCCGGCCCCCGTCCCCGACCTGCCGTCGGGCGCCTGGAGCAGCTGGTGACGCGCCGCGGCTCAGCTGTTGAACGCGGCGTCGAAGGACGCGCTGGGCGGCTCGAAGTCGAAGGCCTTGAGTCGGGTGAGAGCCTCGGGGGCCCCCTGGAGACGGTCCATGCCGGCGTCCTCCCACTCGACGGACACGGGGCCCTGGTAATCGATGGAGCGCAGCATCCGGAAGACGTCCTCCCAGGGCACGTCGCCGTGGCCGGCCGACACGAAGTCCCAGCCGCGGCGCGGGTCGCCCCACGGCAGGTGGGAGCCGAGCCGCCCGTTGCGGCCGTCGAGGCGCTTGCGGGCCTCCTTGCAGTCGACGTGGTAGATCCGGTCGCGGAAGTCCCACAGGAAGCCGACGGGGTCGAGGTCCTGCCACACGAAGTGGGACGGGTCGAAGTTGAGGCCGAAGGCGGGCCGGTGGTCGACCGCCTCCAGGGCCCGCTGGGTGGTCCAGTAGTCGTAGGCGATCTCGCTGGGGTGGACCTCGTGCGCGAACCGCACGCCCTCGGCGTCGAAGACGTCGAGGATCGGGTTCCAGCGGTCGGCGAAGTCCTGGTAGCCGCGCTCGATCATCGACTCGGGGACGGGCGGGAACATGGCGACCAGGTGCCAGATGGCGGACCCGGTGAAGCCGATGACGGTGTCGACGCCGAGGCGTGCCGCGGCCCGCGCGGTGTCCTTGATCTCGGCGGCGGCGCGCTGCCGCACACCCTCGGCGTCGCCGTCGCCCCAGATGCGGTCGGGCAGGATGGCCCGGTGGCGTTCGTCGATGATGGCGTCGCAGACCGCCTGGCCGACGAGGTGGTTGGAGATCGCCCAGCACTTCAGCCCGTACTTGTCGAGCAGCTGGTGGCGGGAGTCCACGTAGGAGGGGTCCGCGAGGGCCTTGTCGACCTCGAAGTGGTCGCCCCAGCAGGCGAGTTCCAGTCCTTCGTAGCCGAAGTCGCGGGCGAGGCGGCAGACCTCCTCCAGAGGCAGGTCCGCCCACTGGCCGGTGAAGAGAGTGAAGTTGCGCGGCATGTCGCTGCCAGCCTCCTCAGAGGGCGATCGGGGTGTAGACGGAGTTCTTCTCGGCGCTCTCCTCCACCGCCGCGAGCACGCGCTGCACCTGCAGCCCGTCGGCGAAGGACGGCTCGGGCCGGCGGCCCTCCGCGACGGCGTGGACGAGATCGCGCGCCTGGTGGACGAAGGTGTGCTCGTAGCCGAGCCCGTGGCCCGGCGGCCACCAGGCGTCCAGGTAGGGATGCTCGGGTTCGGTGACGAGGATGCGGCGGAATCCGGCGTGCTCCCCCGGCTCCGTACCGTCGTGGTACGACAGCTCGTTGAGCCGCTCCAGGTCGAAGGCGAGCGAGCCGCGCTCGCCGTTGAGCTCGATGCGCAGGGCGTTCTTGCGGCCGGTGGCGTACCGGGTGGCCTCGAAGGAGACGAGGGCGCCGGACGTGAGGCGGCCGGTGAAGACGGCGGCGTCGTCGACCGTGACCTCGCCGGTGACGCCGTCCGCCGAGCCCGCCGACAGACCCCGGGCGGCGCCCTCGGGCAGTGGGCGTTCCCGTACGAAGGTCTCGGTGAGGGCGGAGACGCCCGCGATCCGCTCCCCCGTCAGGTACTGCGCGAGGTCGACGATGTGCGCGCCGAGGTCGCCGAGGGCTCCCGAACCGGCCAGCTCCTTGCGCAGCCGCCAGGTCAGCGGCGCCTTCGGGTCCACCAGCCAGTCCTGGAGGTACGTCACCCGTACGTGCCGCAGCCGGCCGACGCGGCCCTCTGCCACCATCCGCCGGGCCAGCGCGGTGGCCGGCACCCGGCGGTAGTTGAACCCGACCATCGCCAACTGGCCCCGGGCGTGCGCCTCGTCGGCGGCCCGGGTCATCGCCTCCGCCTCGGCGACGGTGTTGGCCAGCGGCTTCTCGCACAGGACGTGCTTCCCGGCGGCGAGCGCGGCCAGCGCGATCTCGGCGTGGCTGTCGCCGGGGGTGCAGATGTCGACGAGGTCGATGTCGTCCCGTTCCAGCAGGGTCCGCCAGTCCGTCTCGGTGCTCGCCCAGCCGTGCCGGTCGGCCGCGGTGCGGACGGCGTCGGCGTCCCGGCCGCAGATCGCGGCCAGTACCGGGTCGAGCGGCAGGTCGAAGACCCGGCCGGCGGTGCGCCAGCCCTGGGAGTGTGCGGCACCCATGAAGGCGTAGCCGACCATGCCGACGCGCAGCGCCGGTCTGGTCGCGGATGCTCCCGTCGCCCTGGTCCCGGTCCCGCTGTCGGTCCCGGTTCCGGCGGCTGATGCCTCCGCCCCGGCCCCCTCGGGCTGCTGCGGCTGTCCCATGCGGATGTCCTCCTCGTCGTGATGGCGCGGTGGGGGGTGGGCCCCGCCCGACGGCCGGCTGGTCAGGCCGGCCGTGGGGCGGCAGCCCTCACTTGAAGCCCGTGGACATGTACTGGTCGACGTTCTCCTTGTCGACCACGGCCGAGTAGCAGGTGACGGTCGAGGGGATCTCGAACTCGGCGAGGCCGCTGACGCCCTTGCCCTGACCGAGGGCGCGAGCCAGGTCGATCGCGGAGGCGGCCATGGTCGGCGGGTAGAGCACGGTCGCCTTCAGTACGCCGCTGTCCGCCTTGATGGCCTGGAAGGCGGAGAGCGCCCCCGCGCCGCCGACCATCAGGAAGTCGTCGCGCCCGGCCTGCTCGATGGCGCGCAGCGCGCCCACGCCCTGGTCGTCGTCGTGGTTCCACAGGGCGTCGAAGTTCGACTGGGCCTGGAGCAGCTGGGCCATCTTGGCCTGGCCGGACTCGACGGTGAACTCGGCGGCCTGGCGGGCCACCTTCTTGATGTTCGGGTAGTTCTTCAGGCCGTCGTCGAAGCCCTGGGTGCGCTGCTGGGTCAGTTCCAGGTTGTCGATGCCGGCCAGCTCGATGACCCGTGCGTCCGGCTTGTCCTTGAGCTTCTCACCGATGTAGTGGGCGGCGTTGAGACCCATGCCGTAGTTGTCGCCGCCGACCCAGCAGCGGTAGGCCTGGGGGCTGTTGAAGATCCGGTCGAGGTTGATGACCGGGATGCCGGCCCGCATCGCCTTCAGGCCGACCTGGGTGAGCGCCTTGCCGTCGGCGGGCAGCACCACCAGGACGTCGACCTTCTTGTTGATGAGGGTCTCGATCTGGCCGATCTGCTGCGCGGTGTCGTTGGAGCCCTCGGTGACCTCCAGGGTGACTTCCGAGTACTTCTCCGCGCGCTTCTGAGCCTGGTCGTTGACGGCGTTGAGCCAGCCGTGGTCGGCCTGCGGACCGGCGTAGCCGATGGTGACCGGCTTGCCCGGCTTGTCGTCGGCGGCCGGCTGCGTGTCCGCGGCCTTGTCCTCGCCTTCGTCGGGGTCGTTGCTGGTGCACCCCGTGAGGACGGCACCGGCGGACACGGCGGCGGCTCCGAAGAGCAGCCCTCTGCGGCTCGTGAGGTTCGTCATGACGGTGGACCCTTTCCTCAATGCGTGCTTGCGGTACGGCGCTGGACCAGCACGGCGGCGACGATGATCGCGCCCTTGGCGATCTGCTGCACGTCGGTCTGCAGGTTGTTCAGGGCGAAGATGTTGGTGATGGTGGTGAAGATCAGGACGCCGAGCACCGAGCCCAGGATGTGGCCCCGGCCGCCGGTCAGGAGCGTTCCGCCGATGATCGCGGCGGCGATGGCGTCGAGTTCGTAGAGGTTGCCGTTGGTGTTCTGGCCGGAGCCGGCCAGGACGATCAGGAGGAAGGCGGCGATGCCGCAGCACAGCCCGGACAGGAGGTAGAGGTAGAGCCGCTGGCGACGGACGTCGATGCCGGCGAGGCGGGCGGCCTCCGCGTTGCCGCCGACGGCGACCGTGCGGCGGCCGAAGGTGGTCCGGTTGAGCACCAGCCAGCCGATGACGGTGACCGCCGCGAACACCAGGACCAGGGGCGGGATGCCGAGGATGTAGGCGTCGCGCTCGCCGAGGTCCAGGACGCTGGGGACCGTGACGACCTGGGTGCGGCCGTCGGTGATCTGGAGCGCGAGGCCGCGCGCCGAGGCCAGCATGGCGAGGGTGGCGATGAACGGCACCATCTGGCCGAACGCGATGAGCACCCCGTTGACCAGTCCGCAGCCCACGCCGACCACGACCGCCGTGAAGAGGATGCCGACGAAGCCGTACTCCTGGGTGGCGACCGTGGTCGCCCACACCGAGGCCAGGGCGACGATGGCGCCGACCGACAGGTCGATGCCGCCGGAGACGATGACGAAGGTCATGCCGACGGTGACGACGCCGATCACGGACGCCTGGGTGAGCACCAGCTGGAGGTTGCGGGTGTCGAGGAACGCGTCGGGCTGAGTGATGCCGCCGATCAGGACCAGGGCGGCGAGCACCCCGAGCAGGGTGAGGGTGCGGACGTCGGCGCGGCCCAACTGGACCCGCCAGGCGGGCGGACCGTCCACCGGTGCCGTCTTGCCGGTGCCGTCCCGGGGCGGGGACACGTGCTGCGTCATGACGCCGGGCTTCCTTCCATCACGAGGTCGAGTACGCGGTGTTCGTCGAGTTCACGGGAGGGGGCCTCGTGCACGACACGGCCCTCGCGCAGCACCAGCACCCGGTCGGCGAGGCCCAGCACCTCGGGCACCTCGCTGGAGACCAGCAGGACGGCGAGGCCCTCGTCGGCGAGGCGGCGGACGACCGCGTAGAGCTCGGCGCGGGCGCCTACGTCGACGCCGCGGGTGGGTTCGTCGAGCAGCAGGACCTTGCAGCCGCGCAGCAGCCAGCGGGCGAGGACCGCCTTCTGCTGGTTGCCGCCGGACAGGGTGCGCACGGGCGCGGAGGGGTTGTCGGGCCGCAGGGACAGCTCGCGGGTCGCCGCGCGGGCCGCGCCCAGTTCGGCGCCGCGGTCGATCCAGCCGCCGCGTGAGAAGCGGGACATGGCGGAGACCGACACGTTGCGGGTGACGGACTCCAGCATCAGCAGGGCCTGCGCCTTGCGTTCCTCGGGGGCGAGCCCGAGCCCGGCGCGCACCGCGGCGCGCACGCTGCCCGGGCGCAGCGGGACCCCGTCGACGAGGACCTGGCCGGCACTCGCCTTGCGGGCCCCGTAGACCGTCTCCAGGATCTCGGAGCGGCCGGAGCCGACGAGTCCGGCGAGGCCGACGATCTCTCCGGGGCGGATCTCCAGGTCGAGGGGGGCGAACTCGCCCTCCCGGGCCAGGCCCCGCACGCTCAGCACGGGGTCGCCCTCGGGGGCTCCGGCCGGCCGCTCCGGGAAGACGTACTCGACGTTGCGCCCGGTCATCAGCGCCACCACCTCGCGGGTCGGCGTCGACTCGGCGGGCAGCCCGCCGGCGACGGCCCGGCCGTCCTTGAGGACGGTGACCCGGTCGCCGATGCGGCGGATCTCCTCCAGACGGTGCGAGATGTAGACGACGGCGACGCCCTCGGCGGTGAGGTCGGCGACGATGCGGAAGAGGTTGTCGACCTCGTCCGGGTCGAGCGCGGCGGACGGCTCGTCCATCACGATCAGTCGTACGTCGTGCGAGAGCGCGCGCGCCATGGACACGATCTGTTGCTGCGCCGCCGAGAGTTCGCCGACCAGCCGGCCGGGATCGACCTCCGGGTGGCCGAGTCGCTTGAGGAGCTGAGCCGTTGACGCCTTGGCCGCCCTGCCCCGCACGACGAAGCCGGCGGCGGTCGGCTCGTGGCCGAGGTGGACGTTCTCGGCGACCGACAGGTCCTCCACCAGGTCGAGTTCCTGATAGATGGTGGCGATGCCGAGCCGCATGGCCGCGATGGGCGAGCGCAGGGTGACGTCCTCGCCCCGCCAGCGGATGGTGCCGGTGTCGGGCTGGTGGGCGCCGGCCAGCACCTTGATGAGGGTGGACTTCCCGGCGCCGTTCTGGCCGAGCAGGCAGTGCACCTCGCCGGCCTGGACGTCGAGGTCGACGCCGTCCAGGGCCCGGACTCCGGGGAACGACTTGGTGATGCCGGACATGCTGAGCAGCGGTGGTTCTGGTGCCATGTGAGGTCCCCTCGGCGGGCATGCGGGCCGGTGTCAGGGCAGAACGGAGCAGGGCAGGGCGGTATAGTGCAGTACAGGGCAGGGCAAGGCAGTACAGGGCGCTGTGCAGGTGGAGCTCAGGAACCGAGTGGTGCCTACGCGGGTGACAGGTGGTGCCTACGCGGGTGAGAACAGGTGGTCGCTGATCAGCCGGGCCGCGCCGATGACTCCGGCGGTGGGGCCCAACTCCCCCAGTACGATGGGCAGGTTGCCGGTCGCCAGCGGCAGTGACTGGCGGTAGACCTGGGTGCGGATCGCGGCGAGCAGGTTGTGGCCGAGGCCGGTCACCCCTCCGCCGATCACCACCAGACCCGGGTTGAAGAAGCTGACCAGGCCGGCGATGACCTGGCCGGTGCTGCGGCCGCCCTCCCGGATCAGGTCGAGCGCGGTGGCGTCGCCCGCGGCGGCCGCGGCGGCGACGTCGGCGGCACTGAGGCCCCCGTTCGCCTCCAGACGGCTCGCGAGTTCGGCCGACAGGCCCTGCTGGGCGGCCTCCGTGGCGTCGCGGGCCAGTGCCGCGCCGCTGAAGTGGGCCTCCAGACAGCCCCGGTTGCCGCAGGCGCACGGGCGCCCCTCGGGCACGGCCTGGATGTGCCCGATGTCGCCCGCGCTGCCCGTCGTCCCGCGGTAGACCTCACCGCCGACGACGATGCCGCAGCCGATGCCGGTACCGATCTTGACGACGAGGAAGTCGTGCACGGTGCGGGCGACGCCCGCGTGCTGCTCCCCCAGCGCCATCAGGTTCACGTCGTTGTCGACCATGACCGGACAGCCGAGTTCCTGGCTGAGCGCCTCCCGCACGGGGAAGCCGTCCCAGCCCGGCATGATCGGCGGAGCCACCGGCACACCCTCGGGGAAGCGGACCGGCCCCGGGACGCCGATGCCGGCGCCGTCGAAGCCCTCCGCGAGCCCCGAGGCCCGCAACTTGGCGGCCATGGCCAGTACTTGCTCGAAGACCGCGACCGGTCCCTCGCGTACGTCCATGGGCTGGTTGATGTGCCCGAGGATCTCCAGTTCGGCGTTGGTGACGGCGACGTCGACCGAGGTCGCGCCGATGTCGACACCGAGGAAGCGCAGCTCGGGGTTGAGACGGATGTTGTGGCTGCGGCGCCCGCCGCGCGAGGCGGCGAGCCCGTCGGCCACGACCAGTTCCGTCTCCAGCAGCCGGTCCACCTCGACGGCCAGCTTCGACCGGGAGAGGTCGACCTGGTCGCCGAGCTGGGCACGGGAGTTGGGCCCTCCGTCACGCAACAGCTGGAGCAGTCGCGCTTGGTGGGCGTTCGCGGGTCGTGCCGTCATGCGTCTCACGAGCCCCTCCCCGCCTCAATCGGCCTTGAGTGTGCCGGTTCCCGGCCACGTCCGTGGCTTGCTTTCGGAGGGAACGTAGCAGTGGGCGCCGGGCGTGGGAAGAAGTCACGCACGAATTACTGCGAACTTTCTCCACTGAGTGGACAAAGAAGTGCGGAGTGCTCGGCTCCGCGACCTATGGCAAGGCCGCCCGGACATCCCGCCGGGCGGCCTGCGAACAGCCTCTGACCTTACGATTCCTCGCGCGCGTGGTACGAGCGCCGCGTATGTTCGGTGTGCTCGCGCATCAGCCGCGTCGCCGCCTGCTCGTCCCGGCCGGTGATGGCGGCGATCAGGCCGCGGTGCTCGATCCAGGACTGCCGGCCGCGCTGCCGGGCGATCGGCGTGTAGTACCAGCGGACCCGGCGGTCGACCTGTGCGGCGAGTTCGGCGAGGACGGCGTTGCCGGCCAGCTCCATGATCTTCGCGTGGAAACGGGCGTTGACGGCGACGGCGGCGTCCACGTCGTCGGCGGCGACCGCCCGCTCCCCCTCCTCGCACAGCTCCTCCAGGGCGGCCACGCCCGCGCTGCCCGCGTTGGCCGCGGCGAGCCGGGCCGCCTCGGCCTCCAGCAGCGTACGGACCGTCAGGAGCTGGTCGGCCTCCTCCTCGGTCGGCTCGTGCACGAACGCGCCCTGCGCGGGACGCAGATCGACCCAGCCCTCGGTGTTGAGCCGCTGCAGGGCCTCCCGCACGGGCTGCCTCGACACCCCGAGGTGACCGGCGAGTTCGCTCTCGACGAGGTGCTGACCGGGCTGGAGGGCCCGGGTGGTGATCAGTTCGAGCAGCGCCTCGTAGACGCGGTCACGCAGCGGGCCGGGCCGTTCCAGCTTGGGCACCGCGCCCTGCGGCAGTCCTGCGGACAACATCGGTCCCCCTCGAAAGCGGCCAGAAGGCAGCGGCACGAAGAAAGCGGCACGACGACAGCGATACGGCCGGTACGCCGAGTATCGATTGGCTTTCGTCTACAGTCTACGGCGCCCGGCCCGCCAGAGGTGCTCAGGGACAGTGGGTGCTCAGGGACAGCGGACGACCTGTCCGGCGTAGGAGAGGTTCCCGCCGAAGCCGAAGAGCAGCACCGGGTCCCCGGTGGTGATCTCCCCGCGCTCCACCAGCTTGGAGAACGCGAGCGGGATGCTCGCCGCCGAGGTGTTGCCGGACTCGACGACATCGCGGGCGACGACGGCGTTGACGGCGCCGATCTTCGCGGCGAGGGGTTCGATGATGCGCAGGTTCGCCTGGTGCAGGACGACCGCGGCGAGGTCGGCCGGTTCCAGCCCGGACCGCTCGCAGGCCTGGCGGGCGATGGCGGGCAGCCGGGTGGTCGCCCAGCGGTAGACGCTCTGCCCCTCCTGCGCGAAGCGGGGCGGCGTGCCCTCGATACGGACCGCGTCCCCCATCTCGGGCACCGAGCCCCACAGCACGGGTCCGATCCCCGCCTCCTCGCCGGGCGCGCAGGCCTCCACGACGGCGGCCCCCGCCCCGTCGCCGACGAGCACGCAGGTGGTGCGGTCGGTCCAGTCGGCCACCTCGGACATCTTGTCCGCGCCGATGACCAGGGCCCTGCTCGACGAGCCGGCCCGCACGGCGTGGTCGGCGGTGGCCAGGGCGTGGGTGAAGCCGGCGCACACGACGTTGAGGTCCAGCGCGGCGGGCCCGGGGATGCCGAGGCGGGCCGCGACGCGCGCGGCGGTGTTCGGGGAGCGGTCGATCGCGGTGGAGGTGGCGACCACGACCATGTCCACGTCCGCGGGCGTCAGCCCGGCCGACGCGAGCGCCTTGGCGGCGGCGTGCCCGGCCAGCTCGTCGACCGGCTCGTCGGGCCCGGCGATACGGCGGGAGTGAATACCGACCCGGCTCCTGATCCACTCGTCGCTGGTGTCGACCATGCCCGCCAGATCCTCGTTGGTGAGAACCCGGGCGGGCTGATAATGGCCGAGGGCGCTGATGCGGGAGCCGTGCATGGGTGGTGTCCTCGATGCCTCGGGTACGGGATCCACCAGTGTGATCAGTGACCGACGGGTACGACGGCAGGTGATACGACAGGAAACGGGCGCCCGGCTTGTCGGCTTCGGTCAGCATCCCGGGCGCCCCCGCCCGCGTCCTGGCCTCACCCGGTGAACAGCTGGGTCGCCTTCCGGACGAGTTCGTACAGCCCGTAGGCGAGCGGTGCGCCGACCCAGAGCCAGGTGAAGGCGATCAGCGGGCGCCGGTCGGGCAGGTCAGGCGGACTCTGGCTGCTGTCGTCGGACATTGTTGCCCTCCTTCGGTGCCGGGGCGGCGGAGACGTGGTGGCGGGCGTGGACCGGACGGACGAGTTCGTTGGCGACGAAGCCGACGACCAGCAGCCCGATCATGATGACGAAGGACGTCCCGTACAGGGCGGAGCCATGCCGTCCGGCCTCCTCCTGCCGGTCGGCGATCCAGTTCACGATCAGCGGCCCGAGGACGCCGGCCGTCGACCAGGCGGTGAGCAGCCGCCCGTGGATCGCACCGACCTGGTAAGTGCCGAAGAGGTCCTTGAGATAGGCGGGGATCGTGGCGAAGCCACCGCCGTAGAAGGACAGGACCACCAGGGCGCACAGGACGAACAGCGGCTTGGAGGAGTCGCCGAACAGGGCGATCAGCGCGTACATCAGCGCGCCGACGCCGAGGTAGACGCGGTAGATGTTCTTGCGCCCGATCAGGTCGGAGGTCGATGACCAGCCGATCCGGCCCGCCATGTTGGCCGCCGAGAGCAGGGCGACGAACCCCGCGGCGGCGGTCACCGACACCGGCGTGGAAGTGTCGGCGAAGAAGTCCGTGATCATGGGCGCGGCCTTCTCCAGGATGCCGATGCCGGCCGTGACGTTCATGCAGAGCACGACCCAGAGCAGCCAGAACTGGGGGGTGCGCATGGCACCGCGCGCCGAGACCTGGACACCGTCGAGCGCGACCGGCCCGCCGTCCGCCCGTTCCTTCGGGCGCGGCACCCGGACCAGCAGGACACCCAGCAGCATGAAGACGGCGTACGTCACTCCGTGCACGAGGAAGGCCAGGGCGATGCCCGAGCTGTCGGTGCCGAAGGACTCCAGCATCTGCGCCGACCAGGGCGAGGCGATGAGCGCGCCGCCGCCGAAGCCCATGATGGCGATGCCGGTGGCCATGCCGGGCCGGTCCGGGAACCACTTGATCAGCGTGGAGACCGGCGAGATGTAGCCGATGCCGAGGCCGATCCCGCCGACGAAGCCGTAGCCGAGGACGATCAGCCAGTACTGCTCCACGGCGGCGCCGAGCGCGGAGAGCAGGAAGCCGGACGAGAAGCAGACCAGGGCGACGGTCATCGCCCAGCGCGGTCCGTGGCGCTCCACGAGCGTGCCGCCGAACGCGGCGGAGAGCCCGAGCATGACGATGCCGAGCTGGAAGGGGAGCGCGCTCTGCGTGCCGGTGAGCCCGAGCGCGGACTCCAGGGGTGGCTTGAACACGGACCAGGCATACGCCTGGCCGATGGAGAGGTGGACCGAGAGGGCGGCGGGGGGAACGAGCCAGCGGCTCCAGCCCGGGGGCGCGACGGGGGGACTCATGAGTCCCCAACCGTAGGCAGCGGGAAAGCGCTTGAGAAGACAGTTGAGCAGACAACCACTGTCCTTGCACAAAGCCTTGCCCTTGCACAAAGCCTTGCTGCGCCAACCTCCATACTGTAGACAATATTTCGTCGACATCTCGTTCGGCAGTTCCGCGGTATCCCTCGACCGAACGGAGCTCCCTCGCCATGAAGGTCGCAGTCCTCGGCGCCGGGGCGATCGGCGCCTACGTCGGCGCCGCGCTCCACCGTGCGGGCGCCGACGTGCATCTCATCGCCCGTGGACCGCATCTGGCGGCCATGAGGCAGTACGGCGTACGGGTGCGCAGCCCGCGCGGCGACTTCACCGCGCACACCCGTGCCACCGACGACCCGGCCGAAGTCGGCCCGGTCGACTACGTGTTCCTGGGCCTGAAGGCCAACTCGTACGCGGCGTGCGGGCCGCTGATCGAGCCGCTGCTGCACGACACCACGGCGGTCGTGGCCGCCCAGAACGGCATCCCCTGGTGGTACTTCCACCGGCACGGCGGCCCGTACGACGGACGCCGCCTGCGGAGCGTGGACCCGGCCGGCACGGTCAGTGCGGTGCTCGCGCCCGAACGGGCCGTCGGCTGCGTCGTCTACGCGGCCACCGAGCTGGCGGGGCCGGGCGTCGTACGGCACCTGGAGGGCACCCGCTTCTCGATCGGTGAGCCCGACCGGTCCGTCTCGGCACGCTGCGCGGCGTTCAGCGAGGCGATGCGCATGGGCGGTCTGAAGTGCCCGGTCGAACCGGACCTGCGCAACGACGTCTGGCTGAAGCTGCTCGGCAACATCTCCTTCAACCCGATCAGCGCCCTGGCGCGGGCCACCATGCGACAGATGTGCGCGCACGGCGGCACCCGCCAGGTGATCGCAACCATGATGGCCGAGACCCTGGCGGTCGCCGAGGCCCTCGGCTGCGAGGTCGGCGTCTCCATCGAACGCCGCCTCGCGGGCGCCGAGAAGGTCGGCGACCACCGCACCTCCACGCTCCAGGACCTGGAGCGCGGAAAGCCGCTCGAACTCGACGTGCTCCTCGCGGCCGTCGTCGAACTGGCGGAGATCACCGGCGTGGAGGTGCCCACCCTGCGCACCGTGCACGCCATCTCGGACCTGCTCGCGCTGAGGAGTGCCGCATGAGGAACATGAGGAAACGGCAGCCGAAGACCTACACCCGGCTCACCCATCCGCTGGTGCGCGACTCCCGCGACGCGCCGTTGCGCCGGGCGACCTGGGACGAGGCCCTGGACCGGACCGCCCGGGGCCTGACGGCGGCGCGCGGCGCGTTCGGGATGTTCTCCTGCGCCCGGGCGACCAACGAGATGAACTACGTGGCGCAGAAGTTCGCCCGGGTCGTCATGGGCACCCACAACGTCGACTCCTGCAACCGCACCTGCCACGCGCCGAGCGTCGCGGGCCTGTCGGCCGCCTTCGGCTCGGGCGGCGGGACCTCCTCGTACGAGGAGATCGAGCACACCGACGTGATCGTGATGTGGGGCTCCAACGCCCGCTTCGCCCACCCGATCTTCTTCCAGCACGTGCTGAAGGGCATCCGGGGCGGCGCCCGCATGTACGCCGTCGACCCGCGCCGCACCTCCACCGCCGAGTGGGCGGAGAGCTGGCTCGGCCCGAACGTCGGCACGGACATCCCGCTGGCGCACGCGATCGGCCGCGAGATCATCCACGCCGGGCTCGTCAACGAGGCGTTCGTCGGGCGCGCGACCACCGGCTACGAGGAGTACCGGGCCCTGGTCGAACCGTGGACGCTCTCCCTCGCGGAGAAGGTGACGGGCGTACCGGCCGCCGCGATCCGCGACCTCGCGCACGCCTACGCCCGCGCCGAGCGCGCCCAGCTGTGCTGGACCCTCGGCATCACCGAGCACCACAACGGCACCGACAACGTCCGCGCGCTGATCAACCTCTCCCTGCTCACCGGCCACGTGGGCCGCTACGGCTCCGGGCTCCAGCCCCTGCGCGGCCAGAACAACGTGCAGGGCGGCGGTGACATGGGCGCGATCCCCAACCGGCTGCCCGGCTTCCAGGACGTGCTCGACCCCGGGGTCCGGATCAAGTTCGAGACGGCCTGGGACACGGTCGTCCAGCCGCACCACGGCCTCACCCTGACGGAGATGTTCGAGGCCATGGACGACGGCTCGCTGCGCGCCGTCTACTGCATCGGCGAGAACCCCGCGCAGTCGGAGGCCGACGGCGAACAGGCCGTACGACGCCTTCGGGCGCTGGACTTCCTCGTCGTGCAGGACATCTTCCTGACGAAGACCGCCGAGCTGGCCGACGTGGTCCTCCCGGCGACCGCCGGCTGGGCCGAGACCGAGGGCACCACCACCAACAGCGAGCGGCGCGTCCAGCGCGTCCGCAGGGCCGTGACCCCGCCCGGCGAGGCACGGGAGGACGTCGACATCCTCTGCGACCTGGCGGCCCGCCTCGGCCACGACTGGAAGTACGCCGACGCCGAGGCCGTCTGGAACGAGCTGCGGTCCCTGTCACCGGACCACCACGGGATGACGTACGCCCGCCTGGAGGAGCACCAGGGCATCCAGTGGCCGTGCCCGAGCACCGAGGAGCTGGAACCGACCTATCTGCACGGCAGGTTGTGGCAGACGGACCCGGCCCGGCGTGGCCCGCGCGCGCCCTTCGGCATCGTCCGGCACGACCCGCCCGTGGACCTCACCGACGAGGAGTACCCGATCAGGCTGACCACGGGCAGGCGGCTCGACTCCTACAACACCGGCGTGCAGAGCGGGAGTTACTCGTCCCCCCTGCGCCGCGGCGAGTCCGTCGAGCTGTGCCCGGAGGACGCCGAGCGCTACGGAGTGGTGGTCGGCGAGGAGGTGCGGGTGACCTCGCGGCGCGGGTCGGTGCTCGCGCCCGTGTGGGTCGACACCGCGCTCCGACCCGGGCTCGCCTTCATGAGCTTCCACTTTCCCGACGAGGTGGACACCAACCAGCTGACCATCGAGGCCAACTGCCCGATCGCCGGGACGGCGGAGTTCAAGGCCTCGGCGATCCGGATCGAGAAGGTGAGCACCGGTGGACCTGCGCTTCGGTGACAGCGAGCCGACGGACGAGGAACGCGCGGCCGTCGACGCCCTGCTCGGCCCGCCCGAGTCGTCCTGGGAGGGCGCCGCCCGCGACGGGACGGACCCCGCCGACCTGCGGTGGGCACGCGGTGGACGGGAGGCCCGGGACCGCCGCGACCTGCTGCTGCCGGGGCTGCACGCGGTCAACGACCGGGTCGGCTGGATCAGCGGCGGCGCCCTGGACTACCTGTGCCGACGCCTGACGGTGCCCCCGGCGGAGGCGTACGGCGTCGCCACCTTCTACGCGATGTTCTCGGTCCGCCCCCGCCCGGCGACGGTGCTCCACCTCTGCACCGACCTGGCGTGCGCGGCGGCCGGGGCGATCGACCTGTGCGCGGCCGTGGAGAGGCGGCTGGGACCGGACAGCGGGGTGCGGGTCGAGCGCGGCCCGTGCCTGGGCCTGTGCGAACGGGCACCGGCGGCTCTGGCGGTGCGCGCGGGCCGATCGGAGCTGCGGGCCACCGCCGTATGCGCCCCCGCCACCCCCGACACCGCCGTCCACGCCGCCACCGCCCCCGAATCCGCGCCCGCCGAACCCCCACCGGCGGCAGCGGTCCCCCAGACCGGCGAGTCCACCCTCACCCTCCTCGGACGCATCGGCACCGCCGACCCCACCTCCCTCGACGACTACCGCGCCCACGGCGGCTGCACGGCGCTGCGCCGCGCCTTCGAGCTGGGCCCGGCCGGCGTCATCCGCGAGGTCACCGACGCGGGCCTGGCCGGCCGCGGCGGCGCCGCCTTCCCCACCGGACGCAAGTGGCAGGCGACGGCCGCCCAGCCCGACCATCCGCACTACCTCGTCTGCAACGCCGACGAGTCCGAGCCCGGCACCTTCAAGGACCGCGTGCTCATGGAGGGCGACCCGTACGCGCTCGTCGAGGCCATGACGATCGCCGCGTACGCCACCGGCGCGCACAAGGGCTACCTCTACCTCCGCGGCGAGTACCCGCGCGCCCTCGCCCGCCTCACCCACGCCATCACGCAGGCCCGCACCCGCGGCCTGCTCGGCGACGACGTCCTCGGCCAGGGCTACGCCTTCGACATCGAGATCCGCCGGGGCGCGGGCGCGTACATCTGCGGTGAGGAGACGGCCCTGTTCAACTCCATCGAGGGCTACCGGGGCGAGCCCCGCTCCAAGCCGCCGTTCCCCGTGGAGAAGGGCCTGTTCGGCAAGCCGACGGTGGAGAACAACGTCGAGACCCTGGTCAACGTGCTGCCGATCCTGACCATGGGGGCCCCGGCGTACGCGGCGATCGGCACCCGGACGTCCACCGGCCCCAAGCTGTACTGCGTGTCGGGAAGCGTGGACCGCCCCGGCGTCTACGAGCTCCCGTTCGGCGCCACGCTGGGCGAGCTGCTCACGCTCGCCGGGGTCCGGAAGGGGCTGCGGGCGGTGCTGCTCGGCGGCGCGGCGGGCGGCTTCGTACGCCCCGACGAACTCGACATCCCCCTCACCTTCGAGGGCACCCGGGAGGCCGGCACGACGCTCGGCTCCGGTGTCGTCATGGCCTTCGACGACACCGTCCCGCTTCCCCGGCTGCTGCTGCGCGTCGCGGAGTTCTTCCGCGACGAGTCGTGCGGGCAGTGCGTGCCGTGCCGGGTCGGGACCGTGCGCCAGGAGGAGGCGCTGCGCCGGATCGTGGAGCGCACGGGTGCCGCCGCGGCCGACGACATCGCCCTGCTGCGCGAGGTCGGCCGCGCGATGCGGGACGCCTCGATCTGCGGTCTCGGGCAGACCGCGTGGAACGCCGTGGAATCCGCCATCGACCGTCTGGGGGCCTACGAATGACCGCGATACCGCTCGGAGTGCCGCGCCGGCTGGTGGAGTTCACCCTCGACGGTCAGGACGCCCGGGTCCCCGAGGGGTCGACGATCCTCGACGCCTGCCGGGCAGCCGGAAAGGACGTCCCGACCCTGTGCGAGGGCGACACCCTCACCCCGAAGAACGCCTGCCGGGTCTGCGTGGTGGAGGTCGAGGGCGCCCGGACCCTCGCGCCCGCCTGCTCACGCAGGGCCGAGCCGGGCATGGTGGTGCGCACGGACACCGAGCGCGCCCGGCACAGCCGCAAGGTCGTCCTCGAACTGCTCGCCTCGTCGGTCGACCTGTCCACGACCCCCGCGGTCGCGCGGTGGATCAAGGAGTACGAGGCGAAGCCCGACCGCTTCGGCCCGGACGCCGCCCGCGTCGACGAGGAGCCCAGGACCGACAACGACCTGTACGTACGCGACTACGGCAAGTGCATCCTGTGCTACAAGTGCGTGGACGCCTGCGGCGAGCAGTGGCAGAACACGTTCGCGATCTCCGTCTCCGGGCGCGGCTTCGACGCCCGGATCTCGGTCGAGCAGGACGCCCCGCTGACCGACTCGGCGTGCGTCTACTGCGGCAACTGCATCGAGGTCTGCCCCACGGGGGCCCTGTCGTTCAGATCGGAGTTCGACATGCGCGCCGCGGGCACCTGGGACCAGGCGCGGCAGACGGAGACGACCACGGTGTGCGCGTACTGCGGAGTGGGCTGCAACCTCACCCTCCACGTGCAGGACAATGAGATCGTGAAGGTCACCTCGCCGCACGACAACCCGGTGACCCACGGCAACCTCTGCATCAAGGGCCGCTTCGGCTACCAGCACGTACAGAACCGGGACTGACCGGCACAAGGGGCACGGACAATGGGACGAGTCACGGAACGACGCAAGGTGATCCGCATACGGGACGGCGCGGTCTCCACCCGCCCCGACACGCTCGTCGCCGAGGAACCGCTGGAGATCCGGCTGAACGGCAAGCCCCTCGCGATCACGATGCGCACTCCGGGCGACGACTTCGCGCTCGCGGCCGGGTTCCTGGTCAGCGAGGGGGTGCTCGCCGAGCGGGGCGACCTCCAGAACATCGTGTACTGCGCGGGCGCGACGGCGGACGGAGCCAACACGTACAACGTCGTCGACGTGCGGACGACCCCGGACGTGCCGATCCCGGACATCACGCTGGAGCGGAACGTCTACACGACCTCGTCCTGCGGCCTGTGCGGCAAGGCCAGCCTGGACGCGGTGCGTACGACGGCCCGCTGGCCCATCGCCGACACTCCCCCGGTCCGCGTCACCCCGGAACTGCTGGCGGACCTGCCCGACCGGCTGCGCGCCGCCCAGCGGGTCTTCGACCGGACCGGCGGCCTGCACGCGGCGGCCCTGTTCACCGAGGCCGGCGAGCTGGTGGACGTACGGGAGGACGTGGGCCGGCACAACGCCGTCGACAAACTGGTCGGCCGCGCCCTCCAGAACGGGGACCTGCCGCTGTCCCGGTCGGTCCTGCTGGTGTCGGGCCGGGCCTCGTTCGAGCTGGCGCAGAAGGCCGTGATGGCGGGCATCCCCGTGCTCGCCGCGGTGTCGGCGCCGTCCTCGCTCGCGGTGGACCTGGCCGCCGAGACGGGGCTGACACTGGTGGGCTTCCTGCGCGGCAGCTCCATGAACGTGTACGCGGGTGAGGACCGCGTCGCCCTGCGGGCCGCGGCCGCCCAGGGCTGACCCGGTTCCCGCGGCACGGCGGCGGGGCCCCGACCGGCGGGGAGCGCCCCCTGCGCCGCAGGGGCCCCGTCTCGATTCCCTTCTCCCCCGCGTCTTCTGAGGCGCCGTCGGGCGACACGCGCGTGGATCGCACGGGGCGTATCGGGCGGGGAACGTCCTGATGTACTGATGTCCTGACGACCGGCTCCCGACCAGCCGCCTGAAGGGCAGACCGTTCCATGCCGTCACCTCCCCGCACGCTTCCGCGCTCCCCCCTGCTCGCCCTCGCCTCCCTCTTCGCCCTGGCCGCCGCCACGCTCCCCGCCCACGCCGAAGCCGGGAGCCGGGCGCCGGAGTTCGAGCAGCAGGTCCTCTTCAGGGCGGACCAGGACCCGGGCGGCTACACCTGCTTCCGCATCCCGGCGATCGTGCGGACGACGGACGACACCCTGCTGGCCTTCGCCGAGGGCCGCGTCCTCAACTGCGGGGACGCCGGTGACATCGACATCGTCGTCAAGCGCTCCACCGACGGCGGACGCACCTGGGGACCGCTCCAGGTCGTCAACGACGGCGGCGGCGACACCCACGGCAACCCCGCCCCGGTCGTGGACCGCACCACTGGCCGGATCCTGCTGGTCGAGACGTACAACGCCGGCCGTACGGACGCCGCCGGCTGCGCGGTGCCCTGCGCCCGCACCCCCCACCTCCAGTACAGCGACGACGACGGCCGCACCTGGTCCGCGCCCCGCGACCTGAGCGCCGACATCCTGCCGCCCGACTGGAACTCCTGGTACGCGACCGGCCCCGTGCACGGCATCCAGCTCACCGGCGGCAGCCACCCCGGGCGGCTCGTGGTCGGCGTCAACGCCGAGACCTGGGACGGCGAGCGAAGCGAGATGGGGGTCCCCCCGGCCGGAGGCTGGGGGAGGGTCACCGCCAACCACGCGGCGCTCGCGGTCAGCGACGACGGGGGCGAGCACTGGAAGGTCGGCGCCACCGACACCTGGCCCGTCGCCGCCGACGGCACGTTCCGGCAGAAGCCGTCCGAGGTCACCCTCACCGAACGCGCCGACGGGTCGCTCCTGGTCAGCGGCCGGGAGGAGAACGGCACCGACCTCGGTCACCGCACCCTGGCCGTCAGCCGCGACGGCGGCGACAGTTTCGCCGCCCCCTTCCAGGCCCTCCCGGACCTGTACACCCCGCAGGTGCAGGGTGCCGTACTCCGCCTCGGCGACCGGATGCTGCTGTCCGCCCCCGCCGACCCCGACCGCCGCCGGACGATGACGGTCCGCTCCTCCTACGACGGCGGCGCGACCTGGGACAGCGTGGACCGCGGCACGGTCGTCACGCGGGACTGGTCCGGCTACTCCGACATGGCGGCCGTCGACGACGAAACGGTGGGCCTGCTGTACGAGGCCGGGGCGGTGGACGCCCGCGACGAGATCCGCTTCGCGCGCTTCACCGAGGACTGGCTCCAGCCGCGCCGGGCCGCCGACCCCACCACCCCCGACCTCGCCGCGGGTGCCGCGCCCGCGGCCGTGCTCGGCGGCGCCGGTACGACGGACGGCGCGGCGGGGGGCGCGCTCGCCTTCGACGGTGCCGACGACGCCGTACGGCTGCCGTACGACGAGCGGCTTCCGCTCGGGGCCGGGGACTTCACGGCGTCGCTGTGGTTCCGGTACTCGGCGGACGACGGGGAGCAGCCGCTGCTGTGGATGGGCGGGGTCGGCACCACGCAGCCCCAGGTGTGGTTGCGCGCCGAGCCCGGCAACGGCCGCGTCCAGGGACTGATCACCACGCGCGAGGGCGGGGCGGCCCCGCGCTCGGCGTGGGTGCGCACCGACCGCGCCCACAACGACGGCCGCTGGCACCACCTCGCGCTGCGGCGCGGCGGAGGCCGGCTCACACTGTCCGTCGACGGCACGACGGCCGGCGCGGCGGACGTGCCGGGCTCGGTCAGTCGGAACTCGCCGTTCGGCGTGCACATCGGGGAGCGCGTGGACGGCCGGGCCCGCTTCACCGGCGCGATCGACGAGGTGCACGTCTGGAACCGGGCGCTGACCGACGAGGAGATGGCCGCCGGGAACCCGCCGTCGGCCATCGGGGACACCGTGCTGCATCTGCCCATGGACAGCGTGGCGGCGGGCGGCTGAGGGGCCCTCGCCGGCTCAGCGGTTCCCGGTGCCGACCCTGCCGCGCGCCGGGGCCGCGGGCTTCTCGGACCGCTCGGGCTCTCCGGACTGCTCGGGCCGCTCGGGCTTCCCGGGCTCTCCGGACTGCTCGGCGGTGACCGCCTCCGGGTCGTGCGACCGGCGCTTGGCGATGACCGCGCACACCATCAACTGCATCTGGTGGAAGAGCATCAGCGGCAGCACGGCCAGTGAGGCCTGGGCGCCGAACAGGACGCTCGCCATCGGCAGCCCGGCGGCCAGGGACTTCTTCGACCCGGCGAACTGGATGGCGATCCGGTCCTCCCGGCCGAAGCGCAGCGCCTTCGCCCCGTACCAGGTCAGCAGCAGCATCACGGCGAGCAGCACGGCCTCCACGGCCAGCAGCCCGGCCAGCCGGACCGGGCTGACCTGATGCCAGACGCCCTGGACCATGCCCTCGCTGAATGCCGTGTACACGACGAGGAGGATCGAGCCGCGGTCGACGAGCCCGAGGACCTTCTTGTGCCGGGCGACGAAGCCCCCGATCCAACGGCGCAGCACCTGCCCGGCGACGAACGGCACCAGCAGTTGCAGCACGATCTTGACGACCGAGTCGGCGGAGAACCCGCCCCCACCGCTGCCCAGCAGGACGGCGGCCAGCAGCGGCGTGCCGACGATGCCCACCAGCGAGGAGAAGGAACCCGCGCAGATCGCGGCGGGCACGTTGCCGCGGGCGATGGAGGTGAAGGCGATCGACGACTGGATGGTCGACGGGACCAGGGTGAGGAAGAGCAGCCCCTGGTAGAGGGGGTCGGTCAGGAAGACCGGGACGAGTCCGCGGGAGGCGAGGCCGAGCAGCGGGAAGACGACGAAGGTGCAGGCGAGCACCGTGACGTGGAGCCGCCAGTGCCGCAGGCCGTCCATCGCCTCACGGGTGGAGAGCCGGGCACCGTAGAGGAAGAAGAGGAAGGCGATCGCGGCGGTGGAGGCACCGGAGGCGACATCCGCGCCCGTGCCGCGGGCCGGCAGCAGCGCCGCGAGGCCCACCGTCCCGAGCAGCAGCAGGATGTACGGGTCGATCGGCATCCAACGCGGCCATCGCAGGCGTTTCACGGTGCTCCACTTGCTCGTTCTCGTTCGCTGTCTTGTTCACTGTCGCCCGAAGGTCGAGGACGGGTCGCGGGTCCCCGCTCCATCGTGCTCTCTCACCGCGCGATCGGGAATCCGGTATACCGCTCTGACTGTCATCACGTCCGGCGATAGGCTGGAGGGGTGTACGACCCTTCCCACCTGCGCACGTTCCTGTCGGTGGCCCAGACGCTGAGCTTCACGCAGGCCGCCCGGCGGCTCGGGCTGCGCCAGTCGACCGTGAGCCAGCACGTGCGGCGGTTGGAGGACGCCACCGGCCGGCAGTTGTTCGACCGTGACACGCACTCCGTGGAGCTGACGGAGGACGGGGAGGCGATGCTCGGGTTCGCGCGCCGGATCCTGGAGGTGCACGAGCAGGCGACGGCCTTCTTCACCGGCACCCGGCTGCGCGGGCGGCTGCGCTTCGGGGCGTCCGAGGACTTCGTGCTGACCCGGCTGCCGGAGATCCTGGAGGGCTTCCGGCACGACCACCCCGAGGTCGACCTGGAGCTGACGGTGGAGCTGTCGGGCACGCTGCACGAGCAGCTGGCCGCCGGGAAGCTCGACCTGGTGCTGGCCAAGCGGCTGCCGCAGGACCCGCGGGGCGAGCCGGTCTGGCGCGACCGGCTGGTGTGGATCGGCGCGGAGCGGCTGCGCGTCGACCCGGACCGTCCGGTGCCGCTCATCGTCTATCCGCCGCCGGGCATCACCCGCGCGCTCGCGCTGGAGGCCCTGCAGCGGCAGGGCCGCGAGTGGCGCGTCGCGTGCACCAGCGGCAGCCTCAACGGCCTGATCGCGGCGGCCCGCGCGGGCCTCGGCGTGATGGCGCACTCGCGCGGGCTCGTCCCGCCCGGCCTGGTGCGGGTGCCGGAGCGGGCCGGACTGCCCGAACTGGGCCGTGTCGACTTCGTGCTGGTGCACGGCCGGCGCCACCCCTCGGCGCGGGGCGCGGCCGACGCCCTCGCGTCGGCGATCCTGGCGGGCGGCGACCGGCTGCACCGGGCTCGGAGCACGGGTCTCGGATGACCCGGACAGCCGTCGGAGTCACCCACCGTACCGACGGTAAGCGGGTCGTACAGATTCCGTGGAGATTACGGCACCGAAACTTACTCAACGGTCAGGAATGTGTCCGACCCTTCCCCATGTGAGCGCATTTTCCCTTGCTGACCAGCGCGAACATGAGCCCTGTTCGATTTTGACACCCCTCCCGCCCCCGCGCCGGGTGGGGTAGCTTTCACCGCGCTGTGCGGGGGCGTCACCAGAAGCGGGGAGCGGGGTTTGCGCGAGTTCACCAGTCCTCCGTCGACGTCGGCACCACCGGTGGGCGGGCTGGCCGACGTCGTCTTCCGGCATGCCCAGGAGGATCCGCGGCACATCGCGCTCGGCCGCAAGGACGACGCCGGGCGGTGGCGGGACGTGACCGCCGGCGCGTTCCGCGACGAGGTGCTGGCCCTCGCCAAGGGGCTGCTCGCCCAGGGCGTCCGCTTCGGCGACCGGGTCGCCATCATGTCCCGCACCCGCTACGAGTGGACCCTCTTCGACTTCGCCCTGTGGACGATCGGTGCCCAGGTCGTGCCCATCTACCCGACCTCGTCGGCCGAGCAGTGCGTGTGGATGCTGTACGACGCCGAGGTGACCGCCGCGGTCGTCGAGCACGAGGACCACGCGATGACGATCGCCACCGTCATCGACCGGCTGCCGCACCTGCGCGGCCTGTGGCAGCTCGACTCCGGCGCCGTCCAGGAGCTGTACGACGCGGGCGCCCACCTGGACGACGAGGTGGTGCACCGGCACCGGCAGGCGGTCACGCCCGACACGCCCGCCACCGTCATCTACACCTCGGGCACCACCGGCCGCCCCAAGGGCTGCGTCATCTCGCACGGCAACTTCATGTACGAGGCGGACACCGTCATCGAGCGCTGGGAGCCGGTGTTCCACTCCAGGAAGGGCGACGAGGCGGCCACCCTGCTCTTCCTGCCGCTCGCCCACGTCTTCGGCCGGATGGTGGAGGTCGCGGCGATCCGGGGCCGGGTCCGCTTCGGCCACCAGCCGCAGCTGAACGCCGCCGTCCTGCTGCCCGACCTGGCGGCCTTCAGGCCGACCTTCATCCTGGCCGTGCCGTACATCTTCGAGAAGGTGTTCAACGCGGCCCGGCGCAAGGCCGAGAAGGAGGGGAAGGCCGGTCCCTTCGAGAAGGCCGTCGACGTGGCCGTGAAGTACGCGGAGGCGGTGGAGGCGAAGGCCTGGGGCATCGGCCCCGGCCCGTCGGCGGGGCTGCGCATGCAGCACCAGCTCTTCGACAAGCTCGTCTACACCAAGGTGCGGGCCGCGATGGGCGGGCGCATCCGCAACGCCATGTCGGGCGGCTCGGCGATGGACCGGCGCCTGGGGCTGTTCTTCGCGGGCGCGGGCGTGCAGATCTACGAGGGCTACGGCCTGACCGAGTCCACGGCCGCCGCCACCGCCAACCCGCCCGAACGCACCCGCTTCGGCACCGTCGGGGTGCCCGTCCCGGGCGTCACCGTGCACATCGCGGACGACGGCGAGATCTGGCTGAACGGCGACAACGTCTTCCAGGGCTACCTGAACAACCCCAAGGCCACCGACGAGACCCTCCAGGACGGCTGGCTGGCCACCGGTGACCTGGGCGCCCTGGACGAGGACGGCTACCTCACCATCACCGGGCGCAAGAAGGAGATCCTGGTGACCTCCGGCGGCAAGAGCGTCTCCCCCGGTCTGCTGGAGGAGCGCGTCCGGGACCATCCGCTGGTCAACCAGTGCATCGTCGTCGGCAACGACCGGCCCTACGTCGCCGCGCTCATCACCCTCGACCAGGAGGCGGTCGAGCACTGGCTGACGATGCGCAACAAGCCGCAGATGCCCCCGACCGAGCTGGTGCACGACGCGGACCTGGAGACGGAGGTGCGGCGCGCGGTCGTCGCCGCCAACACGCTGGTGTCGCAGGCCGAGTCGATCCGCACGTTCCGCATCCTCGCCCAGCCGTTCACCGAGGAGCACGGGCTGCTGACGCCCTCGCTGAAACTGAAGCGCAAGGCCATCGAGAAGGCCTACGGCAGCGAGGTCGAGGCGCTGTACACGGCGTGACTTCGCCGGTCAGGAATGCGTCGGCGGCCGTGATCGTTGACGATATGAGTACCACCTGACCACAACCGAAGGATCAAGAGCTCGTGAGCAGCAAGGTCCCCCCGATCATCCTGAACAACGGCGTCGAGATGCCCCAGCTGGGCTTCGGCGTCTGGCAGGTGCCGGACGACGAGGCCCAAACGGCCGTCGCCCAGGCGCTGGAGGCCGGGTACCGCAGCATCGACACAGCGGCGATCTACGGCAATGAAGAGGGCACCGGCAAGGCGATCGCCGCCTCCGGCATCGCCCGCGAGGACCTCTTCGTCACCACTAAGCTCTGGAACAAGGACCAGGGGTACGACTCCACCCTGCGCGCCTTCGACACGTCGCTGGCGAAGCTGGGCCTGGAGTACGTCGACCTGTACCTGATCCACTGGCCCATGCCGGCCAAGGAGCGGTACGTCGACACGTACAAGGCGTTCGAGAAGCTGCACGCCGACGGCCGGATCCGCGCCATCGGCGTCTCCAACTTCTACCCGGAGCACCTGGAGCGGCTGATCGGCGAGACGTCGGTCATCCCGGCCGTCAACCAGATCGAGCTGCACCCGCACCTCCAGCAGCACGCCGCCCGCGAGTACCACGCGGAGCAGGGCATCGCCACCGAGGCCTGGTCCCCGCTCGGCCAGGGCAAGGGACTGCTGGAGGTCCCGGCGATCGTGGCGATCGCCCGGAAGCACGGCCGCACCCCGGCCCAGGTCGTGCTGCGCTGGCACCTCCAGATCGGCAACGTGGTGATCCCGAAGTCCGTGACGCCGTCCCGGATCAAGGAGAACATCGACGTGTTCGGCTTCACCCTGGACACCGAGGACCTCGCGGCGATCAGCGCGCTGAACGAGGACCGGCGCCTCGGCTTCGACCCCGCGGAGTTCAACGGGGAATGAGACGTCGTCTCGCGCGAAGGGGCCCGGTCGATGCGACCGGGCCCCTTCGGTTCAGGAAGGCCGCTGGGCCGTGTAGACCGTGTGCGCCACCAGTACGAACACGTCCTGGCGCCGGTGCACGCTCGCCTCGTCCCCGGGGTCGAGCAGCCGGTCGAGCGTGGCCCGGTCGACGGCGTCGAGGCCGTCCCCGAACCGGTCGCGCAGCCGGGACAGTGAGGTGGTGACGTACGCGCGGGCCTCGTCCGTGAGCGGCGCCGGCAGGTCCAGCAGGAAGCTGCGGGTGCCGGTGTGCTTCAGGCCCGCCGAGGTCAGCATCGCGGGCCAGTCCTCGGTCTCGGCCACGGTGCCGGACAGGCTCGCGCGCATCTCGGCGAACGAGTCCTCCTCCACGGCGTGCATCCTGGCCTGCAGCCCGGGGCGCCCGATGCCGATGTCGCGGGGCAGGAACCGGGCGGGCAGTCCGCCCTCCAGGATCGCCAGCGTGCCGCCGGGCGCGAGGTGCCCGCCGAGCGCGGCGAGGGCCGCGCGCTGGTCGCCGAGGTGGTGCAGGCTCTGGCTGGCCCACATCAGGTCGGCCGGGTAGTCCAGTTCGCCCAGTACGCCGGGCAGGTCACCGGTGAGGGTGCCGAAGCGGTCGCCGACACCGAGCCGGTCGGCACGGTCGCGGGCCCGGTCCAGGAGCGGGCCGGCGCCGTCGGCGGCGACGACGCGCGCGTCGGGGAAGGTGTCGGCGAACAGGCAGGAGACGACACCGGGGCCGCTGCCGACGTCGACGACCAGGCCGGGCTCGGGCGCATCCCGCGCCAGCCAGGCCATGGCCTGCCGGTACAGCGGCGTGTACAGCTCCGCCTGCGCCTCCAGCAGCGGGGCCATGTCGGCCCAGTCGACGTCGGCGTGGTCGTGGTCGTGGTCGTGCCCGGGTCCGGGGTGGTGGTGCTCGTGCTGGTGGTGGTGGTCGTGCGCCATGATGGTCAGCCTCCCGTTCGCGATGCCGCCAGCGTGCGACGACTCACCGCGTCCGGGCAAATTCTGTTGCCGTAACCGCAAAAGACGGAAGCGCCACCGGGGCCCGGCCCGAAGACCGGACCCCGACGGCGTCACCTACGCCGGAGCCCGCTCAGGACAGCGGCGGGTAGGCGTTCTTCATCAGCTCCTGGAACTGCGCGGAGAACCAGTGCCCGGACACCGGGGCGTCGCCCAGGGCGCCCGACGGGTTGTTGCCGTTGCGCGCGTTGCCCTCGTACGTGGGGTCGCACATCCGGTCGAAGCCCTTGCCCTCGTCGTTCGGGATCTCCTCGCTCGCGCCGTCGGACTCGCCCGGGGGCTTCATCCAGACGTACGCGTCGATCCCGGCGGCGGGAGAGGCCTGCGGGCGCTCGCCGAGGCCGGCGCCGGACTGGTTGCACCAGTTGCCGAGGTGGATGCGGCGGTCGTAGCGCCCACCGTCCACGTAGGTGTTCACGTCGGTCGTCGCGCCCGGTCCGGTGGGCCGGTCGGCGCCGCCCCAGCCGTTGCGGGAGGTGTCGATCAGCATGCCGAGGTTCTGGTCGAAGCCGATCGAGACCAGCTTGTCGCGCATGGCCTGGGCGTAGGACAGCTCGTCGGTGTACTGGTTCCAGTCCACCCAGTCGGACTGGCGCACGGGGGTTCCGTTCACCGAGTCCGTGATCTTGAAGTTCTCCTCCTTCAGGGCGCTGTAGTTGGCGGTGTTGACGATGAAGCCGTGCACGTCGCCGACGGTCGCGCCCTCGGTGGTGGCGGCGGTCTTGAACATGTCGGCGGAGGGACCGAAGTTGCTGTCCCAGCCGAGCCAGCCGTGGTGGCCGGCATCCACGTAGTTGTAGACGTTGCCGATGTCGCCGAGCTTGTTCAGGGCGTAGCCGACGCCCTTCTGGTAGTTGCCGTTGGCCTTCATCACGTCGCAGTTCGGCGTGGCGGTCGGCCGCCCGCTGACATTGGTGACCAGGTTGGGCAGCGAGTCGATCTCCACCGTGGTGACGATCCGGAGGTCCGCGTACTTCGGGTCGGCGAGGATCGCGGCGATCGGGTCGATGTACTCGGTCTTGTACCTGTCGATCTCCGTCGGGCCCAGCTCGCCGTTGGAGGCGAGGGCCGCGCAGTCACGGCCGGGCAGGTTGTAGATGACGAGCTGGACGGCGAGTTCGCCGGAGCCCTTCTGCGTCAGGGCCTCGTCGAGGTGGTCGCGCAGACCCATGCCGCCGTTCACGCCCTCGATGGCGGCGATCCGGTCGAGCCAGACGCCGGTGGGCTGGTTCGCGATGCGGCTGCCGCCCGGTTCGGCGGCGGCCTTCTCGGACCACTCCGGGTTCACGTAGACCTGGGCGCCGGTGTACGGGTTGTCGACCTTGTCTCCCGTGCCGGGCGGGTCCGTCGGGTCCGGCGGATCGGTCGGGTCGGGGCCGGTCGAACCGCCGTCGTCGACGTTGCAGGTCGCGCCGTTGAGGGTGAAGGTGGCCGGGATCGCGTTGCTGCCGCTGTAGGTGCCCTGGAAGCCGAAGCTCGCCGAACCGCCCGTGGACAGGGTCCCGTTGTAGGACTCGTTGGCCGCGGTGACGGCGGCACCGCTCTGACTGACCTTCGCGTTCCAGCTGTTGGTGACCTTCTGACTGCCGGCGTACGTCCACCCCAGCGACCAGCCGGAGGTGGCGGCGCCGTTGTTGGTGACGGTCACGGCGGCGGTGAAGCCGCTGCCCCAGTCGTTCTGTACCTCGTAGTCGACGGTGCAGGGGACGGCCGCCGCGCCGGTGTTCGCGGACTGGGCGGCGAAGGCCGTGCCGGAGGCCCCGGCGACCAGCGCCAGGGCGGCGAGCATCGCGGTTCTGCTACGGGTCATGAGTGCGGGTTCCTTCTTTCGTGGGGGTGCGGGTGCTGTCGTCCGGGGCCGCGCGCGTGCCGGGCGCGGCCCGCTGCCGGACGGCATGGGGGTGCCGTCGCGTTCGGAGGTCAGGAACGGCCCGCGGGCACGGTGGAACCGCCCGGGGGATGTGCGAGCCGGCACGCCGGCCGATGACGCGTGGAACAGGCCGCGACCGCGGCTAAAAGTCCTGAACGCGGAAGGTGGAGCGGGGGGTGTCGCATGAGCGACTCCTTGCAGTTCGGGCGCGCCGTGACGGACGCGTCGACTGATGGAACCGCTCCCACTGGTGCCAGCGAAGGTAGCGCCAAGTGACGGCAAAGAACAGGGGAGTAACTGACTTTCTCTCAACGGCGCCTGTCGAATCTTTTCGACTCGCCACACATCTTGACCGCTTCGGACCCTCTCATCACTATGGGAGCGCTCCCACTGGTTCAAGGCTTGTTGCTCCTCCCCCACCCTCCCCGAGCCGCAAGGAGGAACCAGCACCATGCACCCCGGACACAGACGCAGACCCCGCACCGCGCGGCGGCTGTGGACGGCCGCGCTGGCGGCCCTCGCGCTACCCCTCACGATGCTGAGTACGGGCTCGACACCCGCTCAGGCAGCGGCACTTCAGTGCAGCGTGGACTACCGGACCAACGACTGGGGCTCCGGCTTCACCGCGGAGCTGACGCTCACCAACCGCGGCAGCGACGCCATCGACGGCTGGGCGCTGACGTACGACTACGCGGGCGACCAGAGGCTGGCCAACGGCTGGAACGGCACCTGGTCCCAGTCGGGCCGGACCGTCACCGTGAAGAACGCCTCGTACAACGCACGGATCGCCGCCGGGGCCGCCGTCTCCACCGGCGGACAGTTCACCTACAGCGGCACCAACACCGCGCCGACGAGCTTCGCGGTCAACGGCACCGCCTGCGCCGGCGCGCACCAGCCGCCGATCACCGTGCTGACCAGCCCGGAGGCGGGCGCGGTGTACTCGCAGGGCGAGGCGGTCCCGCTGGCGGCCACGGCGGCCGCGGCCGACGGCGCCACCATCAGCAAGGTGGAGTTCTACGACGACACCAGGCTGCTGGCCACCGACACCAGCTCGCCCTACGCGTACTCCGCCACCGACTTGACCGTGGGCAGTCATTCACTGGTGGCCAAGGCGTACGACAGCATGGGCGCCTCCGCGGACTCCACGCCGGTCGGCATCACGGTCGCCTCGGGACCGACCGTGGTGGCCACGCCCGCCCAACTGGGCGTCCAGCAGGGCGAGTCGGGGACGTACGAGGTCAAGCTCTCCAAGCAGCCGACCGCGAACGTCGCGGTGACGACGGCCCGCGCGAGCGGCAACACCGGCCTCACCGTCTCCGGTGGGGCGAGCCTCACCTTCACCCCGTCGAACTGGAACACCGCCCAGCAGGTGACCATCGCGGCCGACGCCTCCGGCACCGGCTCGGCGGTCTTCGAGTCGACGGCCCCCGGCCACGGCAAGGCCGCGGTCAACGTGACCCAGCTGGCCGCGGCGAAGGACTACGACGCCCGCTTCCTGGAGCTGTACGGGAAGATCACCGACCCGGCGAACGGCTACTTCTCGCCGGAGGGCATCCCGTACCACTCGGTGGAGACACTGATCGTCGAGGCGCCGGACCACGGGCACGAGACCACCTCCGAGGCGTACAGCTACCTGCTGTGGCTCCAGGCCATGTACGGCAAGGTCACCGGCGACTGGACCCGGTTCAACAACGCCTGGGAGATCATGGAGACGTACATGATCCCCACGCACGCCGACCAGCCGACCAACTCGGCCTACAACGCCTCGAAGCCGGCGACGTACGCGCCCGAGCTGGACACGCCGGAGGAGTACCCGGCACCCCTGGACGGCGCGGTCTCCGTCGGCCCCGACCCGATCGCCGCCGAGCTGAGGTCGGCGTACGGCACGGACGACGTCTACGGCATGCACTGGCTCCAGGACGTCGACAACACCTACGGCTACGGCAACTCGCCCGGCAAGTGCGAGGCCGGCCCCACGGACACCGGCCCCTCCTACATCAACACCTTCCAGCGCGGCGCGCAGGAGTCGGTGTGGGAGACGGTGCCGCAGCCGACCTGCGACGCCTTCAAGTACGGCGGTCCGAACGGCTACCTGGACCTGTTCACCGGTGACGCGTCCTACGCCAAGCAGTGGAAGTTCACCAACGCCCCGGACGCCGACGCGCGGGCCGTGCAGGCCGCGTACTGGGCCGACATCTGGGCCGAGGAGCAGGGCAAGGGCGAGGAGATCGCCGGGACCCTGGACAAGGCCGCCAAGATGGGCGACTACCTGCGCTACGCCATGTTCGACAAGTACTTCAAGAAGGTCGGTAACTGCGTGGGGCCCACCAGCTGCCCGGCCGGCACCGGCAAGGACTCCTCGCACTACCTGCTGTCCTGGTACTACGCCTGGGGCGGCGCCGTCGACACCTCGGCGGGCTGGGCCTGGCGCATCGGCTCCAGCCACACCCACGGCGGCTACCAGAACCCGCTGGCGGCGTACGCGCTGAGCACCTACGACGACCTGAAGCCCAAGTCGGCCACCGGCGTCTCGGACTGGGCCAAGTCCCTCGACCGGCAGGTGGAGTTCTACCGCTGGCT
This sequence comes from Streptomyces sp. BB1-1-1, assembly GCF_031597775.1. NCBI lineage: Bacteria > Bacillati > Actinomycetota > Actinomycetes > Kitasatosporales > Streptomycetaceae > Streptomyces > Streptomyces sp. BB1-1-1. The sequence goes on from NZ_CP134203.1 coordinate 1,333,282, forward strand.
GCAGTCCGACGAGGGCGCCATCGCGGGCGGCGCGACCAACAGCTGGGCGGGCCGGTACGCGACACCGCCGGCCGGTACGCCGACCTTCTACGGCATGTACTACGACGAGAAGCCGGTGTACCACGACCCGCCGTCCAACCAGTGGTTCGGCTTCCAGGCGTGGTCCATGGAGCGGGTCGCCGAGTACTACCAGCAGAGCGGTGACGCCGACGCGAGGGAGGTCCTGGACAAGTGGGTCGCCTGGGCGCTGTCGGAGACGACGGTCAACCCGGACGGCACCTTCCGCATCCCGTCGACGATGCGGTGGTCGGGGCAGCCCGACACCTGGAACGCCTCCTCCCCGGGTGACAACAGCGAACTGCACGTCACCGTCTCGGACTACACCAACGACGTCGGCGTGGCGGCGGCGTACGCCAAGACCCTGACGTACTACGCCGACCGCTCGGGCGACACCGAGGCGGCCGCGACCGCCAAGGCGCTGCTCGACGGCATGTGGGAGAACAACCAGGACGCGCTCGGCATCGCCGTCCCGGAGACCCGCGCCGACTACAACCGCTTCGACGACCCGGTGCACGTGCCGAACGGCTGGACCGGGACCATGCCGAACGGCGACACGATCGACGCGTCGTCGACCTTCTCCTCGATCCGCTCCTTCTACCAGGACGACCCGGCCTGGTCGAAGATCGAGAGCTATCTCGCGGGCGGTGCCGCGCCCACGTTCACGTACCACCGGTTCTGGGCCCAGGCGGACATAGCCCTCGCCATGGGCTCGTACGCGGAGCTACTCGAATAGCCCCCGCTCTCCGCGTACCGGGCCGGGCGGTCCCTCCCGCACAGGGGGCCGCCCGGTCGTCGCGCGGGCGCGTGCCGCCGTGCGCCCTCCTCCGCCCGTCCCCGCGGTGACCAGTGCGCCCGTTTCACGCCCTTGTGGCCGCGCTGAGCCTCTTCGACCGTTGTGTCAGTGGAAGTGGTGCGAGGACAGGGGGCGCTGCGTGGCACGGACGTGGGAGGACATGGCTGGGCGGCTGTCGCTCGGACTGGCGGTGCTGCTGCACCGGACGGTCGCGGGCGGGGCCGCGAAGAAGAGACTCCAGAACTGGCGGGACGCCGCCCTGCGCGGCGCGCACCGGCGGGGTCTGCCGGTGGAGGTGATCTCTGCCCGGACGCGGCTGTCCCAGAGCCGGGTCCGTGCGGTGGTCACCGGCGGGAAGCCCCCGCCGGTGGACCGGGCCGCCTGAAGGGGCGGACGAGGATCAGGGCGTGTAGACCGCCGGCCTGGGCGCCGTCGGCATCCCGCTGCCGATGAAGAAGCTCGGGTGCGGGGGCTGGTTGTAAGCCGTGTTCTGCCAGGCCAGGGCCGTGCGGTACTGGGTGTCGTGGAGCAGGGTCGTGATGCGGGTGTCCGTGTCGTGCGGGGTGGCGTGGATGCGCAGGGCCGTGTTGTTCGTGGTGCGCCAGATGACCTCTTCGCGCCAGTCGCCGAGGATGTCACCGGCGAGGACCGGGGTGGCCTTGGTGCCGTTGTTGGAGGCGACGCCCGAGCCGGTGAGGAGGCGGGTGTCGCCGGAGGTGCCGTACTTGTCGACGCGGGTGCCGTCGAGGAGTTCGCGGACGGGGTCGCCGTCCCACCAGGACAGGAAGTTGGCGCTGGAGGGCTTGCGGCTGTTCACGACCGTGCCCTTCGGGTCGCGGACGCCGCTCTCGGCGGACGACCAGGACTCGGCGCCCGCGCTGCCGGACCAGATGTCGGCGGAGACGCCACGCCCGTTGTCGCCGCTCGCGCCGGTGGACCAGATGATCCGGCCCGTGCGCGCGTCCGCCATCCACGACGACGGCTTCGAGCTGTCCTCGTCGACCTTGAACTCCTCCAGGCCCGCCCGGGACGGGTCGAGGTCGCCGACGTGCATGGCGTCTCCGTGGCCGTTCCTGGTGGTCCACAGGCCGTGGCCGTTGTCGTCGACGGCCATCGCGCCGTAGACGATCTCGTCCCTGCCGTCGCCGTCGACGTCGGCGACGGACAGCTGGTGGTTGCCCTGGCCGTCGTAGCCCTTGCCGGCGTTGGTGGAGGAGTTGGTGTCGAAGGTCCAGCGGCGGGTGAACCGTCCGTCGCGCCAGTCCCAGGCGGCGATCACCGAGCGCGTGTAGTAGCCGCGCGCCATGATCAGGGAGGGGCGGGAGCCGTCCAGGTACGCCGTGCCCGCCAGGAAGCGGTCGACGCGGTTGCCGTAGGAGTCGCCCCAGGAGGAGACGTTGCCCCGGGCGGGGACGTAGTCGACGGTGCCCATCGCCCTGCCGGTCCGCCCGTCGAACATGGTGAGGTACTCGGGGCCGGACAGGATGTAGCCGGACGAGTTGCGGTGGTCCGCCGAGGAGCTGCCGATGACCGCGCCGGTGCCGTCCCGCGTGCCGTCGGCGGTCTTCATGGCGACCTCGGCCTTGCCGTCGCCGTCGTAGTCGTACACCTGGAACTGCGTGTAGTGGGCGCCGGAGCGGATGTTGCGGCCCAGGTCGACGCGCCACAGCCGGGTGCCGTCGAGCTTGACGCCGTCGACGATCGTGTTGCCCGTGTAACCGGACTGCGAGTTGTCCTTGGCGTTGGTCGGCTGCCACTTGAGGACGATGTCCGGCGCACCGTCGCCGTCGAGGTCGCCGACGGAGGCGTCGTTGGCCTCGTAGGTGTAGGAGACGCCGTCGGGGGTGGTGCCGCCGGCGGGCGGGGAGATCGGCACGTCCTTGTAGCCGGCCCGGAACTGGATGGCGTGGACCGAGTCGCCCTGCTCGGTGCCGCCCACGACCGCGCGGACGGTGTAGTCGGCGTGGGAGGGGGCGCCGGAGTGGAAGAAGGTGGTGGAGCCGGTGACCGGCGTGGAGTTGACCTTCGTGCCGGCCCGGTACACGTTGAACGCGATGTTGTCCGGGTCGGTGCCCAGCCAGCGCCAGCTGACCAGGTTGCCGTCTCCGGTGTGGACGCTGACGACGCCCCGGTCGAGGGCCTCGACCTGCCGGGCGGTGGCGGCTTCGGCGGTGTCGGGGGTGAGGGCCGTCAGGCTGGTGCCGGTCAGAACCGCCGCGGCGGCGAGGGCCGGCAGGACGACGCGGTGTCTGCGGTGGGTGTGCGGGGGCTTCATGTGGGGTGCCTCCTGAGAGGGCGGGGGGGAATCTCCGTCTCTCAGTCGCCCCCGGTGGCGCGGAGGTTGCCGCCCCGTGGCCGCCTGTTCATGGCTTGCTGAACGCCCTCAGCGTGAATACCGGGTCGGGGCGCGGCCGGTCCTGGTCGGGGAGGGACGCGAGCCGGGTGGCGAAATGCTCGGCACGCGGGTCGCCCGGCGGCAGCGTGACGAACCAGCCGCGCCGCAGGTCGGCGACCGTGCGGCGGGGGCTGCGGCCCTGGCCGTGGCCGGTGAAGCGGGCCTGCCCCGCCGGGGCCAGGCCGTGCGCGCGGGCGTACGACTCGACGAGGCCGGCGGCGTCGTGCGCGGTGCTCGGCGGGCGGGAGGCGAGCACGGCGTCGATGTCGCTGCCCACGTTGTGCGAGGCGCCCTTGTCGACCGTGGTCACGTACACCCCGCCGGGTCGCAGGACGCGCGCGCACTCGCCGACGATCGCCCGCACGTTCTCGTCACCGCCGGCGAGGTGCAGCAGCCACACGCTGCAGACCGCGTCGAACTCCCCGTCCCTGAACGGCAGTCGGCGGCTGTCGGCCAGCACGACCGCGCCGGGCAGCCGGGCGGCGGCGTAGCGGGCCATGGCGGGGGCGAGGTCGGCGCCGGTCACGCGCATGCCCTCCCGGCCGGCGGCGAGACGCCGGGTGACGATGCCGGTGCCGCAGGCGACGTCGAGCAGGCCGCGCGCCTGCCGCGGTACGAGGCTCAGTACGGCCTGCGCGGCGGCCGCGGCGCGGGGCTCGCCACCGCGGGAGGCGTCGTACCGTTCCGCTTCCTTGTCGTAGTCGAGCACGTCCGTCAGTGTGCCCCATGGCCGGCGGCCAGGTCCTCCACCCTGCGGGCGAGCTCGACGTCCTTCTCGGTGACGGCGCCGCCCGCGCCGTGGGTGTGCACGGCCAGGGAGACCGTGTTGTAGCCGAGGGCCAGGTCGGAGTGGTGGTCGAGTTCCTCCTGCACCTGGGCGATGTGGACGACCATGGCGGTCGCCGCGAAGTGCGAGGCGAGCCGGTAGGAACGGGTGAGGCGGCCGTCGTCGAGGGACCAGCCCGGCAGCTCGGCCAGCCGCTCCTCGATCTCCTTCTGCGACAGCGGTTCGACGGGCATGGGCTGCGCTCCTGTCCTCGGCGGCGGTTGCCTCTTCAGCGTGCCACAACGCGGCCGTCAGGACCCTGGTCAGGAGCGCCGACCGGCCCCGGCGCGGACGGCCGTCGGCTACCGTTCGGAGTATGACCGCACTCATGTCCGGCACCGCCCCCACCGCCCAGGGCGTGGGCCCGCTGCTGCGGGCCTGGCGGGAACGGCGGCGGGTCAGCCAGCTGGAGCTGGCGCTGCGCGCCGACTCCTCCGCCCGGCACGTCAGCTTCATCGAGACGGGCCGCTCCCGGCCGAGCGAGGAGATGGTGCTGCGGCTCGCCGAGCACCTGGACGTACCCGTGCGGGAGCGCAACGCGCTGCTGCTCGCGGCCGGTTACGCCCCGCACTATCCGGAGACGCCGTTGGACGACCCGGCGCTGGACGCCCTGCGCGAGGGCATGGAGCGGCTGATCCGGGGTTACGAGCCGTATCCGGCGCTGGTCGTGGACGCGACGTACCAGGTGCTCGCCGCCAACCGGGGCATCCTGATGCTGATGGACGGCGTGCCGGAGCATCTGCTCGAGCCGCCGCTGAACGCGATGCGGCTGACCCTGCACCCGGAGGGCCTGGCGCCGCGCATCCGCAATCTGCGCGAGTGGCGCGGGCACCTGCTGGAGCAGATGGAGCGGCAGATCGCCCTGCACCGCTCGGAGCCGCTGCGGGCGCTGTACGAGGAGGTGGCGGCGTATCCGGTGCCGGACACCGCGCCGGGCGAGGAGCCGGCGGAGCCGGTGCCGTATTTCGCGCTGCCGATGCAGATCGAGCACGAGGGCCGGACCCTGTCCTTCATCTCGTCCATCTCCACCTTCAACACGCCGATGGACGTGACCGTCGCCGAGCTGGCCATCGAGACGCTGCTCCCGGCCGACCCGGCGACGGTCAAGTACCTTCACACGCTGCTGTCCTGACGTCGCTTCAGCGCCGCGTACTGCAGCAGCCCGAACCCGGCGACGGTGAGCGCCTGGAGCACCGTCCACACCGCGCCCGCCGTGGTGGGCGTCAGCCACAGGGCGAGGGCGACGAAGCTGACCGCCGCCCAGGCGAGGTTGGCGTCCACGACGGCCCGCACCCCGAGGGCCGACGGCCGGGGGCGCGCCGCCAGCAGAGCCACGCACCCGGCGTACACCGCGAGGAACGCGCCGAGGCCGAGCAGCAGCCCCGAACCGGCGCCGAGGAAGCGGCCCAGCGGCCCGGAGAACGCGAGGTAGGCGAGCGCGTTGGCGCCGGTCACCACCGCGTCGAGGGCGAGGAAGCGGCGCAGCGTCAGCTGCGGTTCGGCGGTGCGGGCGAGTGCGGCCGGCTGGTTCGTGGTCATGACGAGTCACCCTCCGTCGGGTCGGGACAGCGCTGCGTGGAGCCGGGTGCCGGACCGGAGTGCGCCGGACCGGTACCCGGTGACTTCACGATGCCGTCCGAGACCCGGCCGGTCGATTACCCGGCAGGTAATGACGTTGATCCACGACCACCCCTGTGAGACCGGCGGCGGGACATGACAGACTGCGGTGAGACTTGGGCGCGTTGGGGAGGCGTGGCGTGAGTGAGCGGCGGGCCGCAGCCACCGTGGGCCAGGTGGTCCTGGGCAGACGGCTGCAGGAACTCCGGGAGACGGCGGGCCTCAAACGCGAGGAGGCCGCCAAGGTGCTGCGGGTGGCCCCGGCGACCGTGCGGCGCATGGAGATGGCCGAGGTCGCCCTGAAAATCCCGTACGTCCAGATCCTGCTGACGGCGTACGGGGTGCCCGCGGACGAGGTCTCGGCGTTCGTGGCGCTGGCCGAGGAGGCGAACCAGCCGGGCTGGTGGCAGCGGTACCACGACGTGCTGCCCGACTGGTTCAGCATGTACGTGAGCCTGGAGGGCGCGGCACGGATCGTCCGCTCCTATGAGCCGCACTTCATACCGGGGCTGCTGCAGACCGAGGATTACGCGCGCTCGGTGCTGGAGGCCGGGACGATCGGCAACGCGGGCCGGGACGCCGTCGAGCGGCACGTGTCGCTGCGCATGGAGCGGCAGCGGCTGCTGGAGGGCGCGGACCCGCCCCACCTGTGGGTGGTCATGGACGAGACGGTGCTGCGGCGCCCGGTGAGCATCGACGGCCGGGTGATGCGCGACCAGTTGGACAAGCTGCTGGAGCTCTCGACGCGGGACCGGGTGACGTTGCAGGTCGCCGAGTTCGAGGACGGTCCGCACCCCGGGACGTACGCGCCGTTCACGCTCTTCCGGTTCGCGGAGCCGGAACTGCCCGACATGGTCTTCACCGAGTATCTGACCGGTGCCCTGTACCTGGACTCCCGCGCGGAGGTCTCGGCCCACCTGGAGGTCCTGGACCACATGACGGCACGTGCCGCCTCGACCCAGCGCACCGAGAAGGTCCTGCGCGAGTACCGCGGGAACTTCTGATCCGGCGACCCGGACACATCAGGTACGAGCACGGCCGAGCACGCGAGCACATCAGGCCCGAGCACGGCAGGCACCAGTCCACCAGGCCCAGAGGAGACGACACCGTATGACCGGATCCGACGCCACCCCCGCTCCCGTCGACACCGGCCGGCCGCATCCGGCCCGCGTCTACGACTGGTGGCTGGGCGGCAAGGACAACTACCCGGTGGACGAGGAGCTGGCCCGCAGGATCCTCGCGGCGGACGGCACGGCGGTGCGCGGGGCGCGCGCCAACCGCCGGTTCATGCACCGGGCCGTCCGCACGCTCGCCGAGGCCGGGATCCGCCAGTTCCTGGACATCGGCACCGGCATCCCCACCGAGCCGAACCTGCACCAGGTGGCCCAGGCGGTGGCGCCCGAGGCGCGGGTCGTCTACGCCGACAACGACCCGATCGTGCTCAGGCACGCCGAGGCGCTGCTGCACGGCTCGGCGGAGGGGTCCACCGAGTACGTCCACGCCGACGTCCGCGATCCGGACCGGATCCTGCGGCTGGCGGGCGAGTCCCTGGACTTCGGCCGGCCGGTCGCCCTGTCCCTGGTTGCGCTGACGCACTACCTCGGCGACGCGGTCGACGGCGACGACGTGCACGGCCTGCTGGGGCGGTACGTCGATGCCCTCGCGCCCGGCAGCTACCTGGTGCTGTCCCAGGTAACGCCCGATCTGAACCCGGAGGCGGTGGGCAGGGCCGCCGGTCTGTTCACTCGCAACGGCACGCCGTTCCACCCACGCTCGCTGACCGAGTTCGCGCGCTTCTTCGACGGCCTGGAGCTGCTGGGTCCGGGCGTCATCCCGGTCACCGGGTGGCGGCCGGACCCGGAGGACGTGGCGGCCCAGGCGGAGGGCATCGTGCCGGTGTACGCGGGGGTGGCGCGCAAGATCTGACGGGCCTGGAGCCGTCGCCTCCTGACCCGTACGGGCCCCGCGAACGGGTGCGCTCCCGTGCCCGCCCCTAGGTTCGAAGGCCAGGACCCGGTCGATCAAGGGAGCGCACGTGACCGACACGCGGACACCGCCCACCGAGCCGGGCGCGGCGCTGCTGCGTGCGGGGCGGTTCTTCCGGCCCGGCACCGCGGCGCCCGACCTGCACAGCATCGGGCTGGTCGGCGGCCGGGAGGCGGACGCCTTCTACCGGGACCGCTGGAGCCACGACAAGGTCGTGACCTCCACGCACGGCGTGAACTGCACCGGCTCGTGCCGCTGGAACGTGTTCGTCAAGGACGGCATCATCACCTGGGAGACCCAGGCGACGGACTACCCGTCGGTCGGCCCGGACCGCCCCGAGTACGAGCCGCGCGGCTGCCCCCGGGGGGCGGCGTTCTCCTGGTACACGTACTCGCCGACCCGCGTGCGCTACCCGTACGTGCGCGGGGTGCTCCTCGAGCTGTACCGGGAGGCGAAGGCGCGGTTGTCGGATCCGGTGCTGGCCTGGGCCGACATCCAGGGCGACCCGGAGCGCCGGCGCCGCTACCAGCGGGCGCGGGGCAAGGGCGGCCTGGTGCGGGCGACCTGGGACGAGGCGGTCGAGATGGTCGCCGCGGCCCATGTCCACACCATCCGCACGCAGGGCCCGGACCGTATCGCGGGCTTCTCCCCCATCCCCGCGATGTCGATGGTGTCGCACGCGGCGGGAGCCCGCTTCCACTCCCTCATCGGCGCCCCGATGCTGTCGTTCTACGACTGGTACGCCGACCTGCCCGTGGCGTCCCCGCAGGTCTTCGGCGACCAGACGGACGTGCCGGAGTCGGGTGACTGGTGGGACGCGGCGTACCTGATCATGTGGGGGTCGAACGTCCCGGTGACCCGCACGCCGGACGCGCACTGGATGGCGGAGGCCCGCTACCGGGGCCAGAAGGTCGTGGTGGTCTCCCCCGACTACGCCGACAACACCAAGTTCGCCGACCAGTGGCTGCACCCGCACCCGGGCACGGACGGCGCGCTGGCCCTGGCGATGGGGCACGTGGTGCTCAAGGAGTTCTTCGTCGACCGCGGCACGCCCTTCTTCGACGACTACGTGCGGCGCTTCACCGACCTGCCGTTCCTGGTGACGCTGACCGAGCGGGACGGGGCGTACGTCCCGGCGAAGTTCCTGCGCGCGGCCGACCTGGGGCAGGAGGGCGAGGACGCCCGCTGGAAGACGGTCGTGCTGGACGAGGCGTCGGGCCGCGCGGTCGTCCCCAACGGCTCGCTGGGCTTCCGCTGGAACGAGGCGGACCAGGGGAAGTGGAACCTCGACCTCGGTGACGTACGGCCACGGCTGAGCCTGCACGGCCACGAGATGGCGTCGGGCGTCGAGGTGCTGCTCCCCCGCTTCGACACCGAGGGCGGCGCGCACGCGCAGGGCCGCGGGGAGGTCGTCACGCGAGGTGTGCCCGCGACGCGGCTGGGCGGGGCGACCGGGCCGCTGGTGACGACGGTGTTCGACCTGCTGCTGGCGCAGTACGGCGTGGCGCGGCCAGGGGTGCCGGGCGACTGGCCGGAATCGTACGAGGACGCGGACGCGCCCGGCACCCCGGCCTGGCAGGAGACGCACACCTCGGTACCGGCGGCGGCCTGTGTGCGCATCGCCCGGGAGTTCGCGCGGACCGCCGAGCGTTCCAAGGGGCGCTGCATGATCCTGATGGGCGCGGGCACCAACCACTGGTTCCACTCCGAGACGATCTACCGTGCCTTCCTCGCCCTGCTCCAGCTGACCGGCTGCCAGGGCCGCAACGGCGGCGGCTGGGCGCACTACGTGGGGCAGGAGAAGTGCCGTCCGGTGACCGGCTGGGCGTCGCTGGCCGCCGCGTCGGACTGGTCGCGGCCGCCGCGCCAGATGATCGGCACCGCCTACTGGTACCTCAACACCGACCAGTGGCGCTACGACCGGTTCGGCGCCGACGTACTGGCCTCCCCGCTGGGCGAGGGGCGGCTGGCGGGCATGACGGGCGCGGACTGCCTGGCGCTGTCGGCGCGTACGGGGTGGATGCCGTCGTACCCGACCTTCGACCGCAGCCCGCTGGAGCTGGGCGAGGCGTTCGGCGACCCGGTGGCGAACGCGGTGGCCGAACTGCGGGCGGGGACGCTGAAGTTCGCCTGCGAGGATCCGGACGCGCCGGAGAACTGGCCGCGGATCCTGACCCTGTGGCGGGCCAACCTGCTCGGCTCGTCGGCGAAGGGCGCCGAGTACTTCACCAAGCACCTGCTGGGCACGCACTCCTCCCTGCGCGCCGAGGAGGCCGCGCCGGGCGAGCGGCCCCGGGACGTGGTGTGGCACGACGAGGCGCCCGAGGGGAAGCTCGACCTGCTGCTGTCGCTGGACTTCCGGCACACCTCGTCCACGCTGCTGTCCGACGTGGTGCTGCCCGCCGCGACCTGGTACGAGAAGCACGACCTGTCCAGCACGGACATGCACCCCTACGTGCACGCCTTCTCCCCGGCCGTGGACCCGCCGTGGCAGACGCGGACCGACTTCGACACCTTCAAGGTGCTGGCTCAGAAGCTGAGCGAGCTGGCCGTCGGTCATCTCGGCGTGCGCAAGGACCTGGTGGCGGCGCCGCTCCAGCACGACACCCCGGGCGAGATCGCCCAGCCGGGCGGGGTCGTACGGGACTGGCGGAGCGGGGAGTGCGCTCCGGAGCCGGGGAAGACCCTGCCGAACCTCGTCGTCGTGGAGCGGGACTACACGGCGATCGGCGCGAAGTTCGCGGCGCTGGGCCCGCTGGTGGAGGCCAAGGGCCTGCCCGCCAAGGGCATCACCCTGAAGCCGGACGATGAGGTCGACCGGCTGCGGCGGATGAACGGCGCGGTGCGCGGCGGCCCGGCCGACGGGCGTCCGGCGCTGGACACGGCGGTGAAGGCCGCCAACACCATCCTGGCCCTCTCCGGCACCACCAATGGGCGCCTGGCCGTCCAGGGCTTCCACACGCTGGAGGCGAAGACCGGGCAGCGGATGGCCCACCTCGCCGCCGAGCACGAGGGCAAGCGGATCACGTACGCGGACACCCAGGCGGCGCCCGTGCCGGTGATCACCTCGCCGGAGTGGTCGGGCAGCGAGGCCGGCGGACGCCGGTACACGGCGTTCACGCTGAACACCGAGCACCTCAAGCCCTGGCACACCCTCACCGGCCGCCAGCACTTCTTCCTCGACCACGACTGGATGCACGAGCTGGGCGAGGCGCTGCCGGTGTACCGGCCGCCGCTGGACATGAGCCGGCTGTTCGGGGAACCGCAGCTCGGGCCGGACGGGCACCGGGAGGTGACGGTCCGCTACCTCACCCCGCACAACAAGTGGTCCATCCACTCCGAGTACCAGGACAACCTGTTCATGCTGGCGCTGTCCCGGGGCGGCCAGACCATCTGGATGTCGACCCAGGACGCGGACGCGATCGGGGTGTCCGACGACGACTGGATCGAGGCCGTCAACCGCAACGGCGTGGTCGTGGCCCGCGCGATCGTCTCGCACCGGATGCCTCCCGGCACGGTCTACATGCACCACGCGCAGGAACGCACGGTCAACGTGCCGCTCGCGGAGACGACCGGCAAACGCGGCGGCATCCACAACTCGCTCACCCGCCTGATCCTCAAACCGACCCATCTCATCGGCGGCTACGCCCAGTTGTCGTGGGCGTTCAACTACCTGGGCCCGACGGGGAACCAGCGCGACGAGGTGACGGTCATCCGGCGCCGCTCTCAGGAGGTCGAGTACTGATGCGCCCGATGGCCCAGGTCGCCATGGTCATGAACCTCGACAAGTGCATCGGCTGCCACACCTGCTCGGTCACCTGCAAGCAGGCGTGGACCAACCGGCGGGGCATGGAGTACGTCTGGTTCAACAACGTCGAGACCCGCCCCGGCCAGGGCTACCCCCGCCGCTACGAGGACCAGGAGAAGTGGCGGGGCGGCTGGGAACTGAACCGGCGGGGCGCGCTGAAGCTCAAGGCGGGCGGCCGGTTCAAGAAGCTCGCCGGGATCTTCTCCAACCCGAGGCTCCCGGAGATCAAGGACTACTACGAGCCCTGGACGTACGACTACAAGAACCTCACCGACGCCCCGCTCGGCGGCGACTACCCCGTCGCCCGGCCCGTCTCCCAGCTCGACGGCAAACCGATGAAGATCGGCTGGTCCTCGAACTGGGACGACGACCTCGGCGGCGCCCCCGCCTACGGCGACCTCGACCCGATGGTGGAGCGCACCCGTCAACAGGCCTCGGAGAAGGTGCGGTTCGCCTACGAAGAGACCTTCATGTTCTACCTGCCGCGCATCTGCGAGCACTGCCTCAACCCGTCGTGCGTGGCGTCGTGTCCGTCCGGGGCGATGTACAAGCGCTCGGAGGACGGCATCGTCCTGGTCGACCAGGACCGCTGCCGGGGCTGGCGGATGTGCGTGACCGGATGCCCGTACAAGAAGGTCTACTTCAACCACCGCACCGGCAAGGCCGAGAAGTGCACCTTCTGCTACCCGCGCATCGAGGTGGGCCAGCCCACGGTCTGCTCGGAGACCTGCGTGGGACGGCTCCGGTACCTGGGGGTCGTGCTGTACGACGCCGACAAGGTGACCGAGGCGGCCTCCACGCCGGACGAGCAGGAGCTGTACGAGGCACAGCTGGGTGTCTTCCTGGACCCCGAGGACCCCGCGGTACGGCGGGCCGCGGAGGAGGCGGGGATCCCCTTCGACTGGATCGAGGCGGCCCGGCGCTCCCCCGTGCACGCGCTGGTCAGCAGGTACCGGGTGGCGCTGCCGCTGCATCCGGAGTACCGCACCATGCCGATGGTCTGGTACATCCCGCCGCTGTCGCCGGTGGTGGACGCGCTGACGGAGACCGGGCACGACGGCGAGGACGCCGACAACCTCTTCGGCGCGATCGACACGCTGCGCATTCCGCTGGAGTACCTGGCGGAGCTGTTCACGGCGGGGGACGTTGCGCCAGTGAGGGCCTCGCTGGAGAAGCTGGCGGCGATGCGCGCCCACATGCGGTCGGTCAACCTCGGCGAGGACCCCGACCCGGCCGTCTGCGCGGGCGTCGGGATGCGTGCCCAGGAGATCGAGGACATGTACCGGCTGCTGGCCATCGCCAAGTACGAGGAGCGGTACGTGATCCCGACGGCGGCCGTCGGGGACGCGCACCGGCTGGAGGCGTCGGCCCTGCCGGACACGTGCAGCCTGGACACGGACGGCGGCCCCGGCATGGGCGGCGACGGGCCGTTCGGCCAGGACTCGGGACGCAAGAGGCTGCCGCTGGTGCCGGTGGAGAACTTCCACATCCTGCGCAGGCGGCAGACCACGGACGACGAGAGGGAGGTCTGATCCGATGCCCGGGTTCGAGGTGCTGTACCAGGCGGCGGCGCTCTGTCTGACGTATCCCGACGACGACTTCCGCGCCCGGCTGCCCCTGCTGCGCGAGGCCGCGCCGCAACTGCGCGGCTTCACCGACCACGCGGCCATGACACCGCAGGGCGAGCTCCAGGCCCACTACGTGGAGGTCTTCGACTTCAAGAACCGGCACAGCCTGTACCTGAGCTGGTGGACCGACGGCGACACCCGCAACCGGGGGATGTCACTGGTCCGCTTCAAGGAGCTGTACCGCGCGCACGGCCTGGAGTTCACCGACGAGGAACTCCCCGACTTCCTGCCGGCCGTGCTGGAGTTCGCCTCCCGCACCGGGGACATCGGCATGCTCACCGAGCACCGCGAAGCCCTGGACCAGCTCCGCTCCCGGCTCACCGCCTTCGGCACGCCCTACGCGTGCGTCCTGGACGCCGTGTGCGCCACCCTGCCGCCCGCACCCACCGGAGCCCGCCCGTGACCGTCTTCCTCTGGGGCGTGCTGCCCTACGCCGCGTTCGCCCTGCTGGTCGCCGGTCTGGTCTGGCGGCACCGCTACGACCGCTTCGGCTGGACGACGCGGTCCTCGCAGGTCTACGAGTCGAAGCTGCTGAACATCGCCTCGCCCGTGTTCCACTACGGCATCCTGTTCGTACTGGTCGGCCATCTCGTCGGGCTGTTCGTCCCCGAGTCGTGGACGGACGCGGTGGGCGTGAGCGAGCACGCGTACCACCTGCTGTCGCTGTACGGCGGCACGGCGGCCGGGGTGCTGGCGGTCGCCGGAATCCTGATCCTCATCTACCGGCGGCGCACCAACGCGCCCGTGTTCCGGGCGACGACCGCCAACGACAAGGTCATGTACGTCTTCCTGCTCGGCGCGATCGTCCTCGGCATGGTGGCCAAGCTCGCGCACTCCTCCGGCACCGGCTACGACTACCGGCACACCATCGCGCCGTGGTCGCGCAGCCTGTTCACCCTCCAGCCGAAGACGGAGCTGATGGTGGGCGTGCCGGTGCTGTACCAGGTGCACGCGGTGATCGGGATGGCGCTGATCGCGCTGGTGCCCTACACCCGGCTGGTGCACATGTTCAGCGCGCCGGTGCAGTACCTGGTCCGGCCCTACGTGGTCTACCGGTCGCGCGACCCCAGACAGCTGGGGCCGCGCCCGGACCGGCGGGGCTGGGAGCGCGCCGGCTCCTGAGACCTTCCGGCTAGGCCAGCTTCGCCGTCAGGGTGATGGTCGTGCCGGTCAGGGCCTGGCTGACCGGGCAGTTCTTCTTGGCGTCCTCGGCGGCGGCGGTGAACGCCTCCTCGTCGAGACCGGGGACGGTGCCCTCCACGGTGAGGTGGATGCCCTTGATGCCCTCACCGGGCTGGAAGGTGACGTCGGCGGAGGTGGTGAGCTTGGTGGGCGGGGTGCCGGCGCCGGCCAGGCCGTGCGACAGCGCCATGGAGAAGCAGCTGGAGTGGGCGGCGGCGATCAGCTCTTCCGGGCTGGTCTTGCCGTTCGCCTGCTCGGCGCGCGACGGCCACGACACCGGCTGCTCGCCGATGCCGGACGAGTCGAAGGTGACGACACCGTTGCCCTCGAGCAGGTTGCCTTCCCAGACGGTGTGTGCGGAGCGCGTGGTTGCCACGGCGGGTCCTCTCGAATTCTCTTGCTGTACCTGGGCGGTGGGAGCCCGGCGGCCGGGTTCCCACCCCCATCCGATCACACTCCGGCTCAGCTCACGCGGAACACCGGTCCCCGGGCGGTGAACGGCAGCCGCGCCCCCTGCGGAATCAGGTAGGCGTGCTCGCGCCGTACCCGCAGTACGTCGCACCAGCCGTCGGTGATGACGAGGACCGGCGCGGTGGGCGGGAAGTCGTCGGCGCGCAGCAGCAGGTCGATGCCCGGCTGGAGGACGGTGCCGCCCCGGCCGTGCACCCGCACCCGGCCCGCGATGTCCGTGACGGGCAGGTACCCGGCGTCGTGCGGTGCCGCGTCGCAGAACACCACCCGGGCGGCGGGCACGTCCCGGGCCTCGGCGTAGGAGGCGATGGCGCCGAGCGCCTTGCCGAGCAGGGTGCGGTCCATCGAGCCGGAGGTGTCCAGGACGACGCCGAAGGTGCAGCGGGCGATCTCCTCGGGCGGGAAGTATCTTCCGGCGCGCGGGATGTCCGGGGTGGCCGCCTGACGCCGCGAGGGGCGCGCGTACGACCGTACGGGCTCGGGGCGGGGCACGAACTCGTCGAACCAGCGGGCAAGGCGGGCGTCCCAGGGCAGCGGCGGGTGGCTGAGGGCGCGGATCTCCTCGACCAGGCCGCCGGGCAGGAAGCCGCGCTCCTGCCGCTGGTGGAGGTCGAGGCCCTGGGCGAGGCCGCGTCGGTAGAAGCCGTCGAGGTCGACGTAGTCGCGGGGTGAGCCGAGCGGGCCGCCCAGGATGTCGCCGACGCCCTTGCCGCGCAGCGTGGACAGGCGGCGGCGCATGCGGCGCAGGTCATCGGCGATGCGGTCGTAGACCTCCTCGGCGGACAGGCCGGCCAGCTCGGGGTCGTGCAGCAGCCCTTCGGGCATGGTGCCGACCTGCATCTCGACGAGCCAGCCGTTGATGACGTAGTCGCAGGCGACGTTGAAGAGGTACGGGTCGCGGGTCCCGCAGCGGTCGCCGTGGCGCAGGGCGGCGTGCAGCATCTCGTGAGCCAGGATGAAGCGCCACTCCTCGTCGTCGTACCGGCGCAGGGGGTTGACGTAGATCTCGGCGTCGACGGCGGCGACGGCGGCGACGGAGATGCCGTGGGCGCGGGCCAGTTCGGCGTCGGCGACGAGGGTGATGCCGGACGCGATGCCGCCGAGGAGCGGGTAGGAGGAGACGAACCAGCTCAGGGCCTCCTCCCAGGGGCGCAGGCGGGGTGCCTCGCCGTCCATGGAGTCGCGGCGGCCGCCCGCCATGTCGAGCGCGGTGGAGACGGTCCGGGTGAGCGCGCTCGCGAACGCCGTCTGCCAGTCGGGGGCCCGCCCGAGCCAGCCGTTCCACGGCACGAGCAGCAGGTCGGCCGCGTTGCCCGCGGTGCCGCAGTGCTCGTACACGGCCGGCACCCCGTCCCGGCGCCAGCGCGCGGCGAGCCGCTCCTCGTCGCCGTCGGGGTAGGCGGCGGGGAGGTCGTCCGGGGCGCGGCCGATGCGGAAGCCGAGCAGGAAGCGGTTGACGACGGCGCAGCGTGCGGCGAGGTCGGCGTCGTCCGGCTGGACGCGCTCGCCCGTGGCCGCGGGGACGTGGCCGAAGCCGAGGTGGAGCGCGGCGTGCGCGAGGGCCCAGGCCCAGAGGGCGGGCTCGGTGAGCCGGTCCGGGTGGGCGTGCACGACGCCGTCGGAGTCGACGCGCACCAGCCCGCCCCGGGGCGCGACGGCGCACTTCTCCCGGCGGCAGACGGTGAACTCCACCGCGCTCAGGGACGGGTCGGCGCGGACCAGCCGCAGTCCCGCCTCGAACGCCTCCGCCGCCAGGTCCCGCTTCTTCTTGCCCTTGGTGGTCCGGGCGGGGCTCATCGCCGGGCCTCCACCAGCCGGGGCATGTCGCGGGCGGCCTCGACGAGGAACCAGGCGGGCAGCACCGGGTTGCCGTCGGCGTCGGAGGCGATGACGCTCTGGGCGACCTCGACGGAGATCTCGGCGAGCTGCACCAGCAGCGACTTGGCGCGGTACGCGGTCTGGCGGCCGTTCGCCGACATGTGCTCCTTGCTCGCGGGCAGTTCCTTGACCAGCCGGCCGCGGAAGGACTCGGCGAGGTAGTAGAGCAGGTCCCGGTCCTGGAGGCGGTTCGGCCAGCGGGCCTCGCCCTTGAGGACCGCCTCGATGCCGAACCGGCTGCGGACGATCTTGACGTAGCCGCAGAAGGCGGTGGCGTGGGCGGGGGTCAGCGTGCCGTGCGCGAGGACCTTGAGGGTCTCCTCGTCGAGGTCCGGCCCGAAGGAGTGCAGGGCGTCGGAGAGCATGTGCCAGGAGCGCGGGGTGGAGAACGGCTCCTCGGTCTTGGGCGGCTTGGACCACAGGTGGTCGGGGCGGTCGGTGAGGTGGTCCGTGATCCAGGGGTGGATGCCGTTCTCGCCGGCCCAGACGAGCCAGTCCTTGGCGGAGGCGTCCAGGTGGACGTGGGTGAGGCGGTTGACCAGCGCGGAGGCGATGGGGCGGGCGAGGGCGTTGTCGGTGGCGCGATTGCCGGCGCCGATGACGATGGAGCCCTTGGGCAGCTCGTAGTCGCCGATGCGCCGGTCGAGGATGAGGGAGTAGAACGCCTTCTGCACGTCGGGTCCTGCCGCGTTCAGCTCGTCCAGGAACAGGCAGTACGGCTCGTCGCGGGCGATGGACTCGGGCGGGCAGAACACCGACCGCCCGTCCCGGATCTGCGGTACGCCGATCAGGTCCTCGGGCGCCAGCTGGGTGCCGAGCAGGCTCACGCACTCCAGGCCCAGCGAGTCGGCGAAGTTCCTCACCAGGGAGGACTTGCCGATGCCGGGTGCGCCCCACAGGAAGACCGGCCGCACGGTGGCGAGGCCGAGCAGCAGTTCCGGGAGTCGGGCGGGGGTGACGGTGACGGCGGCCTGCACGCAGGGGCTCCTCGGGCTGCTGTTCGAAGCGGACCCGGACCAGTGTGGGCGGGGCGGGGCCCGTGCGCAGCCGATTTACCGCGCGCCGGGCCCGTTCTGCCGCTGCCTGCGGGCCGCCATCACGGCGTAGACCAGCACGCCCGCGAAGAGGAACAGGACGCCCTGGTACACCGCCGCGTAGCCGGCGCCGGCGACCAGCCAGAGGGAGAAGGCGGCCGCGACCGCCGCGATCACCCCGTCCCGCACCAGCCGTGCCCGGTCGACCTTCTCGCCCTGTCCGGAGACCAGGTGGAAGATCTGCGCCGCGGTCGCCAGCAGGTACGGCACGGTCGCGGTGAAGGTGGTGACGAGCACGAGCACCTCGAAGACCTTCGCCGAGCCCGACGTGTAGTTGTAGACGGTGAGGAGGGAGGCGAGGACGACGGTCACGCCGACGCCGACCGTGGGCACGCCGCGCCGCCTGCGCGCGAACGCGGCCGGGAAGAGGCCGTCCTTCGCGGCGGCGTACGGGGTCTGGGCGCTGAGCAGGGTCCAGCCGTTGAGGCAGCCGGTCATCGACACCAGGGCGGCCAGCGCGACGGCCCAGCCGCCCCAGGCGCCGCCGAACATGGCGTTCACGGCGTCGGAGAAGGGCGCGGTGGAGGTCACCAGGCGGTCGTGGGAGACGGTGCCGAAGACGGAGATCGTGCCCAGCAGGTAGACGAGGGCGGCGCCCGCGGTGCCGATGACCGTGGCCCGGCCGACCGTGCGCCGCGGGTCCTTCACCTCGCCCGCGCTGACGGCGGCGGATTCCACGCCGAGGTAGGAGAAGAGCAGGATCGCGGCGGCGGCGGAGACCGCGCCGATGCCGCTGGAGCCGCTCGCGTTGAACGGGCCGAGGTTGTCCGGGTCGAAGAAGAACAGCCCGCCGACCGCGACGAGCAGCAGCGGCGCGAACTTCAGCACCGTGGACACCAGCTGGACGGCGCCCACGTAGCGGGTGCCGGCGAAGTTGGCGAGGGCCGGCAGCCACTGGATGACGAGCGCGGCCAGGCACGCCGTCCAGCGGTGGTCGTTCACCGGGATCAGGACGTCGAGGTAGCCGACGGCGGCGACGGCGAGCGCGGCGTTGGACACCCAAGTGGTGATCCAGTACGCCCAGGCGGCGAGGAAGCCGGCGAAGTCGCCGAAGGCCTCGCGGGCGTAGACGTAGGGGCCGCCGGTGCGCGGGTCGCGGGCGGCGAGGCGGCCGAAGACCAGGGCGAGCGCGATGGCGCCGACGGTCAGGACGCCGAAGGCGAGCAGGCTGACGGTGCCGAAGGGGGCGACGGAGGCCGGGAGCAGGAAGATGCCGCCGCCGATGATGTTGCCCATGACGAGGGCGGTGGCGACGGGGAGCCCGAAGCGGCGGGCGTGCCTGCCGTTGTCCGGGGCGGGAGCGGGGGCCGCGGGGGTCTCCTGCGACGCCGGAGCCGGTGGGGGGACGGTCCCGGTGACGTGCATGGGGTGGTGCGCCTTCCTTGGAACTGGTGCCCGGGATCGCCGGGGCGGCGCCCATGGTCGGGCACGGTCCGGCGCGGCTCCAAATCAGGCGCTTTTGTCCTGCACGACCCCGTCCGGGGCCGGAAAAGGTGCGCTGTCGACGGCCCCGGACCGGGAATCCTCCACGGGCACCTGCGGGCCGTTCGACTCCCGCAGCCAGCGCCGCAGGACCCGGTGCACGTGCTCCGCGCCGACTATCTCCGCCCCCTCGGCGACCGGCGCGGACAGGACGACCGGCGACAGCAGGAAGGCCCGCGACTGGGCACCGCCGAGACCGCCGTGGGAGCCGATCTGCTCCTCGAAGGCGAGGACCTCGCCGTCCGCCGGGTCGTGGAAGGAGTTGACCATGATGTCGGCGGTGTGCGGGAAGGAGTGCGTGCGGCGCACGGCGTCGGCGGCGCCGGGTCCGAAGGGCGCGAGCGGGCCGGGCTCCTCGTCGAGCCGGTCCAACGGGATCTCCGCGCCGCGCGCGCCGAGCACGAGACCGCCGCGCTCGCTGTCGACCAGCAGGAAGCCGACGCCGGGATGGTTGGCGAGGGTCGCCAGCAGGGCGGGGTGGCGCGCGTCGATCTCCTCCCGCGTCATCCGGTGACGCACGTCCGGGAAGGAGACCAGGCCCAGGTTGCCGGAGGCCAGCACGATCGGCTCCGAGCGGCGGCCGGTGGGGGTGTCGGCGGGGCGCTGCTGCTCGGCGCCCTCCTCGACCGGCCGGTGCAGGGCGGCCCGTACGGTGTTGCGCGCCTCGGCGCCGCTGCGGGTGCGCTGGGCCCGGCGCGGCACGGGCAGTCCGCAGCCGGCCCGCACCAGGTCGCCGAGAGTGAGGCCGTAGCGGGCGCGGAAGGTCTCGCCGGGGCTCTGGCCGTGGTCGGACAGGACGACGATCCGGTACTTGCGGGGCGCGTGCTCGGCGACCTTCTCGATCAGCGCGAGGGACCGGTCGAGCCGCTGGAGGACCTTCGCGGCGTCCCGGCTGCCCGGCCCGGAGTGGTGCGCCACCTCGTCGTACGCCACCAGGTCGGCGTAGACGGCGGTGCGGCCGGCGAGCATGTCGCCCATCACCGCGGCGACCACGACGTCCCGTTCGACGACGGTCGCGAAGGCCCGGACGAAGGGGTAGAGGCCGCCGCGGGAGACGCGCGGGCGGACCTTGTGCACGCGCGCGCGGGTGGACTGGCCGATCTCGCGGCCCACCTCGGCGACGAAGGACATCGCGGTGCGGACGGCGTTGGCCGGGTCGGAGAAGTAGGCGAAGTAGCCGGACCTGGACCGTGTCTCCCGGCTGCGGCGGCGGGTGGCGATGGAGAGCACGAGGGCCTGCTCGTCGGCGCCGCCGCCGAAGAGGTTGCCGCGGCTGGCGCCGTCGAAGCTGAGCAGGCCGCCGTCGCCGGTGTGCTTGACGGCGCGGTGCTGGAGTTGGGCGGCACTGGTCGGGCGGTTGCAGACCACGACCTCGCCGCTGTCCTTCTCGAACCAGCGGAAGGCGGGGACGTCGTGGTTGGAGCCGTGCAGGATGCCGAGCTGGCTGGCGCCGGTCTGGCTGGACCAGTCGGTGCGCCACAGGGCGAGCCGGTGGGTCGCGGAGGTGCCGTCACGGCCGAGCCAGCGGGCGACGGTGGGCATGGCGCCGCTGTCGGCGGCGGCCAGCAGGACGTCGTGGCCGACGCCGTCCAGTTGCAGGAAGAGGGTGCCGGGGCCGGACGGACAGGGCGGGCCGGATCTGCGGCGGCGGTCGGCGAGCCGGTAGAGCCGGCGCCGGTAGGCGTCGTCGTCGCGCACGACCAGGGCACCGCCGGTGGCGGAGGCGACGGCGGACATGACGGCGGCCACCACGACCGCCGTCTCCGGGGCTACGCCGCCGCGCCCCGCCGGGTTCACGTCGATCGCGAGGAGCAGCAGCCCGCCGTTGAGGAAGAAGACCAGCAGCCCCAGAACCAGCGCCGGCACCAAGAGGAGCAGCCGGACCATCAGCGGCCACACCAGGGCGGACAGCAGGCCGAAGGCGCCGGCGCCGACCGCGGCGGTCATGGCGATGTCGGTCGCGCTGTCGCCGTCGGGCGACTGGAGCCGGAAGTCCGGCAGGATCCCGGCGAGCACGAGCATGGTGAGGGTGGACACGGCCCACACCGCGACACTCCGCCCCATCTGACTGGCGACCCGGCGCCAACGCCCTCCACCCACGCTCCGCACACCTCACGTCCCGGCCCGTCGTCGGCACGGGCCTGCCCCACCCTGTCACAACGGTCCGGAGCACCCGTTTGTCCCCCCGGGTCCGGTTCACACCCCGTGGCCGGGGTCAGCGGCCGTCGTACCCCGCCGTCGGCATCGACAGTCTGCGGTGGACGCACGCCTTCATCCCGGCGTCGTAGGACGGTTCGGCGTGGCCGACCGTCTCGATCCGGACGCCGCGCCGCGCGCACTCCGCGGTGAACTCCTCCACCGACGACAGCGCGCTCTCGAGCACCCGGCGGCTGGGCGCCACGAACAGGTCGTGTCCGGGGCGGACGCCGTCCCACAGGGCGTCGTGGTCGGGTCGCAGGCCGCGTACCAGCAGTTCTCTGGCGACGACGTATCCGTTCTCCGCGGCCCAGCGGGCGCACATGGCGTGCTGGCTGCGGGAGTCGACCAGGAAGGGATCGTCGTCCAACTGCTCCAGCGGCGTCAGACTCGCGATCGCCGTCACCCGCACCAGCCCCATGGGGTCCCCCTCACCTCCCGTTTTCGCCGCCGACCCTACTCCTGGACGTAGGCTTCGGGGAGTCGCGCGAAGGAGGCAAAGAGGTGCCGGTGGAGCTCACGTGGTGGGGTCACGCCACCTGCACGGTCGAGGACTCGGACATCCGTGTGCTCACCGATCCTCTGTTCGTCCGCAGACTCGCCCATCTGCGCCGCAGACGGGGCGCGCTGCCGCCGCCGGACGCCTGGCGCGCGGACGTGGCGCTCGTCTCGCACCTGCACGCCGACCACCTGCATGTGCCGTCGCTCGCGCGGCTCGCGCCGGGCACGCGCCTGCTCGTGCCCCGGGGCGCACGACGGGGGGTGCCGGGACTGCGCCGACTCGGGCACCTGGAGCTGACCGAGGTGGCGCCCGGCGACGAGGCGACCGTCGGGGACCTGCGGATACGGGCGGTGCCGGCACGGCACGACGGGCGGCGGCTGCCCGTCGGACGGCACCGCTCCCCCGCGCTCGGCTATGTCGTCGAGGGTGAGGCACGGACGTACTTCGCCGGGGACACCGGTCTGTTCGACGGCATGGAGAAGGAGGTCGGGCCGGTCGACGCGGCGCTGCTGCCGGTGGGCGGCTGGGGGCCGTACCTGGGCGCGGAGCACCTGGACGCGGGGCGGGCCGCCGAGGCGCTGGCCCGGCTGGCGCCGCGCACGGCGGTGCCGGTGCACTACGGCACGTACTGGCCGATCGGGATGGACGCCGTGCGCCCCCACGAGTTCCACACGCCGGGGGACGAGTTCGTGCGCCTGTCGGCGCTGCGCGCGCCGGGTGTGGCGGTGCACCGGCTGGCGCACGGCGAGAGCGTGCGGGTGGAGGTCGCGCGGTGAACTGGCTGGGCGCCGCCGTGACGAGTATCCCGACCGAGCCGACCCAGCAGGCGTTCGGTTATCCCTCGCTGTTCCTGCTGGTGCTGATCGGGGCGCTGGTACCGGTGGTGCCGACGGGCGCGCTGGTGAGTTCGGCGGCCGTGGTCGCGATGCACCAGACCCTGCCGTTCTCGATGCTGATGGTGTTCGCGACGGCGTCGCTGGCCGCGTTCTGCGGGGACATGGCGCTGTACTGGCTGGGGCGGCGGGGCGTCGGCTCGAAGAACGGCTCGCGCTGGCTGGAGGCGATCCGGTCCCGGGCACCCGAGGACCGGCTGGAGCAGGCCCAGGACAAGCTCGCCGAGCACGATGTCGCGGTGCTCGTGCTGTCCCGGCTGGTGCCGGCGGGGCGGATACCGGTGATGCTGGCCTGCCTGCTGGCCGAGTGGCCACTGCGCCGGTTCGCCCGGGGCAACCTTCCGGCCTGCCTGGCCTGGGCGGTGACGTACCAGCTGATCGGCGTCCTGAGCGGCGCCCTGTTCAGCAAGCCGTGGGAGGGCGTGGCCGCGGCGATCGCGCTGACGGTACTGGTCAGCGGGGCGCCGAGCGTGTGGCGACGGTTCCGGGGGCCGGCGAAGGCGTAGGCCCTGCCCGCGCGGCACCAGGTCGCCGGGCGGCCGGCCCCGGTCACTCCAGCACGCGGGAGCCGCCGACCGGGAGGTCCCACAGGTGCTCCCGGGACAGGCCCGCCCGCTGCCAGGCGGCGCGTACGCGCGTGAGCGGTTCCAGTACCGGTTCCGCGGACAGGACGAACGTCCCCCAGTGCATCGGCGCCATCCGGCGGGCGCCCACGTCCTGGGCGGCCCGCACCGCCTCCTCCGGGTCGCAGTGCACGTCGCTCAGCCACCAGCGTGGGTCGTAGGCCCCGATGGGGAGCAGGGCGAGGTCGATGCCGGGGTAGCGGCGGCCGATGCGGGTGAACCAGTGGCCGTACCCGGTGTCACCGGCGAAGTACACGCGCCGGCCGTCGGGGTCGGTGAGGACCCAGCCGCCCCACAGGGTGCGGCAGGTGTCGGTGAGGCTGCGCTTGGACCAGTGGTGGGCCGGTACGAAGTCGAAGCGGACGCCGTCCAGTTTCGCGGCCTCCCACCAGTCCAGCTCGGTGACGCGGGTGAAGCGGCGGCGGTGGAACCAGCGGCCGAGCCCGGCCGGGGCGAAGACGGGGGTGTCGCGCGGGAGCCTGCGCAGGGTGGGGGCGTCCAGGTGGTCGTAGTGGTTGTGGCTGATGACGACCGCGTCCACCCGGGGCAGGGCGCTCCAGGGGACGCCGACGGGGGTGACGCGGGCCGGGGTGCCGAGGATGCGGCGCGACCAGACCGGGTCGGTGAGGACGGTGAGCCCGCCGATGCGCACCACCCAACTGGCGTGTCCCGCCCAGGTGACGGCGACGGTGTGCGCGTCCACGCGGGGCAGCGGGCCGGGGGCGTAGGGCAGCCGGGGGATGTCGGCGAGCCCCTCGGGGCCGGGTCTCACCGCGCCCTCGCGGGCGAATCTGGCGAAGGCCTTCAGGCCGGGGAGCGGCGCGGTCAGCCGGTCGTGGAAGGTCCGCGGCCACACCCGGTGTTCGGCCATCGGCCGGGGCTCGGCGAGCGGCGGGTACGAGGGGGCCGAGGAGGACGAGGGGGACGAGGGGGACGAGGACGGTGGCGCGTCGGTGTCCTCGGTGGACGTAGCCGTGGACGTGGGCGTGGACGTGCGCGTGGTCGACCGGGGCTGCTGCGTCATCGAGGAGGCTCCCATCGCTGAGCGTCGCGGAGATCGTCGAAGACCGACTTCAGACCGATCAACGCGCGTTGCACGTGTGGCAGTTCCAACGGGTCGGGGAACGTGAGACATTCCGCGCGCTGCTCATCGGTGCCGCCGTCGAGCAGTGGGCCGGTGGCGAGCCGCACGCGCAGAGCCGCGAGGTCGTCGCCGAAGCGGTGGCCGCCGGGGGCGGGCATGCCGAGCCGGGCGGTGAGGAAGTCCTCCAGTTCCTGGGCGTCGCCGACGCCCTGGGCGCCGAGCGCGTCGCGCAGCGGACCGAGGTCGGCGTAGAGGTGGCGGCCGGCCTGCGGGGGCCGGGCGGTGGCGCCCGCGGCGACGACGGCGGCGTGCACGGCGGCGGCCACGCGCGCGTGCAGGCGTACGGCGGCGGAGCGGCGGGCGGTGACCGGCTCGGGTTCGGCGAGCGCGTACCCGGCCGCGGCGGCGACGGGCGCGGCGACGTTGGCGCCGAGCGCGGTGAGCACGTCGAGCACGCGCGCGTGCAGGCCGTCCCCGGCGGCGGACGCGGGGAAGCGGGCGACGGCGGCCGGCCAGCCCGGCGGCAGCAGCGCGCCGGCCAGGTCGGTGACGACGGTGACCCGTTCGGGCAGCATCTCGGCGGGGCTGAGCAGCACGGTGGCGTGCGCGTCGTGCAGGGTGTCCCGCCAGGTCTCGTCGCTGACCAGGTGCAGTCCCTCGTCGGCGGCGGCCTCGACGGTCTCGTGCAGCAGTTCGGGCGGCGCGACGGTCCCGGTGGGGTCGTCGGCGACGGACAGCACGAGCAGGCGGGGGTCGCCGCCCTCGGCGCGGACCCGGCGAACGGTTTCCAGGAGGGCGTACGGGTCGGGGACGCCGCCGGACTCGGCCGGGGTCGGCACGTGGAAGACGGGTCTGCCCAGCAGCCGCGCGTACGGCGCCCACCAGGCGGCGCAGGGGCGGGGCACCAGGACGTCGCCGCCGAGCGCGGCGGTCAGCGCGAGCAGCAGGGCGTTGGCGCCGGGGGCGGCGGCCACGTGGCCGGGCTCGGTGGGCAGGCCGCGCCGGTCCCAGTAGCCGCAGGCGGCGTCCAGGAGGGGCGGGGCGCCGCCCGCCGGTTCGTCGTGGCCGCGGCCCGCGGCGGCGGCGAGTACGGCGGACAGTTCGGGCAGCACGGGCAGACCGTCGTCGGGAAGGTGCGGGCCGTACCGGACGGGACCGTGCCCCACGGGGTCGTGTCCTACGGAGCCGTGCCGGACGGGGCCGTGCCCTACGGAATCGTGCCGGACGGAGTCGTGCCTTTCGGGATCGTGTCCCCCGGGGCCATGCCCCACGGCGCCATGCCCTACGGCGCCACGCCCTACGGAGCCGTGCCTATCCGAGTCATGCGCTACGGCGTCACGCCCTTCGGAGCCATGCCCCGCAGAGTCATGGTCTTCGGGGTCCGTCCGCCGCATGCGTGCCTCCGCGCAGTCCGTGGTGCCGTGTCCCGTCGCCGCCCGGCCGGGTGCTCTTTCCTCGGTCGTTGCACCAAGTACCCATCGTGCCGCCCTGCCATGGCTGTGACCCCGGTCGCGGATCACACGCGGACCGGCGGCGGTGCGGGTCAGCGGTGCTCGGCGCCCCCGCGCAGACGGAGCCGCAGCCGATGCGCCGCCGCGCCGAACGCGCCCGCGATCAGGGCGCCGCCGGCGACCAGGGCGGGCATCGAGTCGGTGAAGGACCCGCCCGCGCCCGCCCGCACCCCGTGCTCCGCGGTCGCGCCGCCGCAGGACTTGCCCTGTGCGGCGGGCTCGGGGCAGGGCGGCTTCGTCGTGCAGGACGTGCCCCGCTCGGCGGTCTCGCCGTGCGGGGCGGTCGTCTCCGGGCACACCGGCTTGGTTCCGCCGCACTGCTCGCCGTGCTGACCGGCATGTGTCGGCTCGGGGCAGGGCGGTGCGACGGCCCCGCCCTCCTCCTCCGGCACGGTCATCGTCGCGCTCCAGGGATCGCCCTCGCCGCCGGACTCCTCGGGGCAGGCGCCGTCGACGGTCCACGCGTCCTCGGAGCCCTCCGCCTCCGGGTCGGTCTCGAAGTCCTCGGCGGCGGCTATGCGCGCGGTGCCCCGGTAGGCGGTTGTGGACGTCGCCCCGTCGTCGCCGTCCACCTTGCGCAGCGCGACGGTGCCCTCGTCGAAGGCCGGTGAGGTGGCGTCGAGGGTGGCCGGCGCGGACCCGCCGGTCGAGGCGCAGGAGACGGAGACGGTGACGGTGCCGCCCGGGGTGACGCCTGCTGGGCTGACCTCCGCGGCGGGCGCACCGGTGCCGGCGGGCGGCTGGGGAACGCCGGGATCGGCCGAGACAGGCCACGCCGGGACGCCGAGGGCGGCACCGGCCAGGACGGCGGCGGACAGGGCGCGGGCGGTGCGGCGCATGGGGTGGGCTCCTTCGAGCGACGGCTGCGGGGCACGGCACTCGCGCCCCCTCGGCCATCACAGCCCGCCCGCGGCGGGTCCGCGCGCCACCGTGCGCCGTTCGCGGGAACGGGACCCCCGAGCGGGTGAGAGCGAGGTTTCGGCCCACCCGTGGCCGTCACGGATCTCCGCCTCGGGGCGTGACCGCGGCGCCGTGGGCGGGAGCGCGGGGGGCCGGCCCCGGGCTCAGGCCGCCGGGTCCCGGAGTACCTGTTCCCGCACCCGGTCGCAGCACCGGCTGATCAGGCGGGAGACGTGCATCTGGGAGATACCGAGCTGTTCGGCGATGCGGCTCTGGGTCATGTCGTCGAAGAAGCGCATGTAAAGGATGGCGCGTTCCCGCTCGGGCAGGGCGGCGAGGCGGTCCTTGACGGCCTCGCGGTCGACGACGGTGTCGAGGGCCGGGTCGGAGGCCCCGAGGGCGTCGCCGAGTGAGTAGCCGTCCTCGCTGCCGGGGAGCTCGGCGTCCAGGGACAGGGCCGTGAAGCTCTCCAGGGCTTCCAGGCCGATCCGGACGTCCTCCTCGCTCAGATCGGCGTGCTCGGCGATCTCGGTGACGGTGGGCCTGCGCCCCGAGATGGTCTGGGACAGGTCCTGGCCGGCGAAGCGCACGCGGTTGCGCAGGTCCTGGACCCGGCGCGGCACGTGCAGGGTCCACATGTGGTCGCGGAAGTGGCGCTTGATCTCGCCGGTGATCGTCGGCACGGCGTAGCTCTCGAAGGCGTTGCCGCGCTCGGGGTCGTACCGGTCGACGGCCTTGACCAGGCCGAGCGCCGCGACCTGGCGCAGGTCCTCGTAGCTCTCACCGCGGCTGCGGAACCGCCCGGCGAGCCGTTCGGCCATGGGGAGCCAGGCCTCGACGATCCGGTCGCGGACCGCGTCGCGTTCCGGGCCGTCGGGAAGGGTGGTGAGTCGGCGGAAGGCGTCGGCGGTGTCGGGGGCGTCGTCGTGCGGGTGCTTCACGCTGGCGTGGATCGGCATGGTGCGTCGCAACTCCCTCGGAGCGCGGGGTCCTGTCGTCGCGCCGGGCGATGGCCCGGACGGCGCGGCCGGGGCGGACGGCGCCGGGGTTCACGGAACCTCCGGCGCGCGGAGCGGCCGGCACCGGTACGACAACACGGCCCTTGGGGTCGGGCGGTCACCGTGGGAGGGCGTCCGGCCCGGACGGACGCATCCGGGGCGGCGTCGCGCCGCTCCCACGGACGTGCCTCCTGTCCGAAGCACTGAGTCTGCGCCTGCCCCCTGACCCCCGGGTCAAACACCCGGATGTTTTCCGGGCCGAGCCGGGGTCACCCGTACCGCTTGCCGCCGACATCGCCCTCATCGGTCCGGGAGGTCCGTTACATGAGCACCAAGGTGTCCGACCACGTCCTGCAGCGGCTGCGCGAATGGGGTGTCGAGCAGGTCTTCGGCTACCCGGGCGACGGGATCAACGGCCTGCTCGCCGCCTGGGGACGCGCCGACGACCGGCCGAGGTTCGTGCAGTCCCGGCACGAGGAGATGTCCGCGTTCCAGGCGGTCGGGTACGCCAAGTTCAGCGGCCGTCTGGGCGTGTGCGCGGCGACCTCGGGGCCGGGCGCGATCCATCTGCTCAACGGGCTGTACGACGCCAAGCTCGACCACGTTCCGGTGCTGGCCATCGTCGGGCAGACCCACCGGACCGCGATGGGCGGCTCCTACCAGCAGGAAGTGGACCTGCACACGCTGTACAAGGACGTCGCCTCCGAGTTCGTGGAGACGGTGACGGTCCCGGAGCAGCTGCCGAACGTGCTGGACCGGGCGATCCGCACCGCGTACGCGCGTCGCTGTCCGACGGCGGTCATCATCCCCGGCGACGTGCAGGAGCTGGACTACGCGCCGCCCACCCACGAGTTCAAGATGGTGCCGTCCAGCCTGGACCGTGGCTCCTGGACGGCGGTCCCGTCCGACGAGTCCGTGCGGCGGGCGGCCGAGGTGCTCAACTCCGGCGACAAGGTGGCGGTCCTGGTCGGTCAGGGCGCGGCCGGGGCCCGGCAGCAGGTGGAGACGCTCGCGGAGATGCTCGGCGCGGGCGTGGCCAAGGCGCTGCTCGGCAAGGACGTGATCAGCGACGAACTGCCGTACGTCACCGGCTCGATCGGTCTGCTCGGTACGCGCCCCTCGTACGAGCTGATGCGGGACTGCGACACCCTGCTGACCATCGGGTCCTCGTTCCCGTACTCGCAGTTCCTGCCGGAGTTCGGCAAGGCGCGGGGCGTGCAGATCGACATCGACCCGCACATGATCGGGATGCGCTATCCGTACGAGGTGAACCTCGTCGGCGACGCGAAGGCCACCCTGGACCGGCTGATCCCGCTGGTCGAGGGCGGCCGGGGGCGCGAGTGGTACGACACGGTGTGCGACAACGTGACGCGCTGGCGCGGGGTCATGGGGCGGCGGGCCGGGCTGGAGGCCGATCCGATCAACCCGGAGTACGTGGCCGCCGCCCTGGACCCGATGCTGCCCGACGACGCGATCGTCACCTCCGACTCGGGTTCGACGGCGAACTGGTACGCCCGGCACCTGACCATGCGGCCCGGGATGCGCGGCTCGCTGTCCGGCACGCTGGCCACCATGGGCTGCGGGGTGCCGTACGCGATCGGCGCGAAGTTCGCCCACCCGGGCCGGCCCGTGATCGCCCTGGTCGGGGACGGCGCGATGCAGATGAACGGGCTGGCGGAGATGATCACGGCGGCGAAGTACCGCGACCTGTGGGAGGACCCGCGGCTGATCGTGGCCGTCTGGAACAACCGGGACCTCAATCAGGTCACCTGGGAGATGCGGGCCATGGAGGGCGCGCCGTCCTTCCTGCCCTCGCAGTCGCTCCCGGACGTGCGCTACGCCGACTTCGCCCGCTCGCTGGGCCTGACCGGGATCCGGGTGGAGAAGCCGGACGAGGTGGAGGCGGCCTGGCGGGCGGGCCTCGCGGCGGACGGCCCGGCGGTGCTCGAGTTCCTCACCGACCCCGCCGTGCCCCCGATCCCGCCGCACGCCACCTGGGAGCAGATGGAGGCGACGGCCGCCTCCATCCTCAAGGGCGACGCGGACCGGGGGTCCATGGTCAAGCAGGGGTTCAAGGCGAAGGTGCAGGAGTTTCTGCCGGGGCGGGAGAAGGGGTGACCGCGGCAGCGGCGGTCATCCCTTGCGCGGCTGGTTGAAGCGCAGCATGTTGCCGGAGGGGTCGCGGAAGGCGCAGTCGCGGACGCCGTAGGGCTGGTCGACCGGCTCCTGGAGGACCTCGGCGCCCGCGGCCCGGACGCGTTCGAAGGTGGCGTCGACGTCCTCGGTGGTGAAGATGACGCCGCGCAGCAGTCCCTTCGCCAGCAGCTCGGCCATGGCCTCCTTGCCGGCGGCCGAGGCGTTCGGGTCCGCGAGCGGGGGTTCGAGGACGATGTCCACGCCGGGCTGGGCCGGGGAGCCGACGGTCACCCAGCGCATGCCCTCGAACCCGACGTCGTTGCGGACCTCCAGTCCGAGTACGTCGCGGTAGAAGGCGAGCGCCTTGTCGTGGTCGTCGACGGCGATGAAGCACTGCGAGAGGTTGATGTCCATGCGTCTCACGCTACGGGCGGGGGCGTGGGCTTCGCTTCTCCGTTCCTGACCGGTCGCGTGTAGATCTTGGCGACGCAGGCCGGGATGTCGGCGCCGTCGGCGTGGTCGCGGGCCCGGTACGCGCTCGGGCTCTCACCGACCAGTTCGGTGAACCGCGAGCTGAACGACCCCAGCGAGGTACAGCCGACCTCGAAGCAGACCTCCGTGACGGACAGGTCGCCGCGCCGCAGCAATGCCTTGGCCCGCTCGATCCGGCGCGTCATCAGGTAGTTGTACGGCGTCTCCCCGTAGGCGGCGCGGAAGCTGCGGGAGAAGTGGCCCGCCGACATGAGGGCGACGCGCGCCAGCGCCGGCACGTCGAGCGGCTCGGCGTACTCGCGGTCCATCAGGTCGCGGGCCCGGCGCAGCCGGACCAGGTCCTCCAAGGTCGTCACCCCACCACGATCCCACGACGCCGGGGGCTCCCGGTACCGGCGCCGTGGGTTCGTTCGCGGTCAGGCGCCGACGTACGCCGCGAGGTGCTCGCCGGTGAGGGTGGAGCGGTCGGCGACGAGGTCGGCCGGGGTGCCCTCGAAGACGATCCGGCCGCCGTCGTGGCCGGCGCCGGGGCCGAGGTCGATGATCCAGTCGGCGTGCGCCATGACCGCCTGGTGGTGCTCGATGACGATGACCGACTTGCCGGCGTCGACGAGGCGGTCGAGCAGGCCGAGCAGTTGCTCGACGTCGGCGAGGTGCAGGCCGGTGGTCGGCTCGTCGAGTACGTAGACGCCGCCCTTGTCGCCCATGTGGGTGGCCAGCTTGAGCCGCTGGCGCTCCCCGCCGGACAGGGTGGTGAGCGGCTGGCCGAGGGTGAGGTAGCCGAGCCCGACGTCGGCGAGCCGGTCGAGGATCTTGTGCGCGGCCGGGGTGCGGGCCTCGCCGGTGCCGAAGAACTCCTCCGCCTGTGCCACCGACATGGCGAGGACCTCGCTGATGTCGCGGCCACCGAGGCGGTACTCCAGTACCGAGGGCTGGAACCGCTTGCCCTCGCAGTCCTCGCAGGGCGTGGCGACGCCGTCCATCATCGCCAGGTCGGTGTAGATGACACCGGCGCCGTTGCAGGTGGGGCAGGCGCCCTCGGAGTTGGCGCTGAACAGGGCGGGCTTGACGCCGTTGGCCTTGGCGAAGGCCTTGCGGATCGGGTCGAGCAGCCCGGTGTACGTGGCCGGGTTGCTCCGCCGGGAGCCCTTGATGGGGCTCTGGTCGACCGATACGACGTCCGCGCCGGCCGGGACCGAGCCGTGGATCAGGGAGCTCTTGCCGGAGCCCGCCACGCCGGTGACCACGCAGAGCACGCCGAGCGGAACGTCGACGTCTACGCCCTGGAGGTTGTGCGTCGTGGCGTCGCGGATCTCCAGCGTCCCGGTGGGCTCGCGGACCGTCTCCTTGAGCTGGGCCCGGTCGTCGAGGTGGCGGCCGGTGACGGTGTCGCCGGCCCGCAGCCCCTCGACGGTGCCCTCGAAGCAGACGGTGCCGCCCGCCGTGCCGGCGCCGGGGCCGAGGTCGACGACGTGGTCGGCGATCGCGATCGTCTCCGGCTTGTGCTCGACGACCAGCACCGTGTTGCCCTTGTCCCGCAGCCGCAGCAGCAGGTCGTTCATGCGCTGGATGTCGTGGGGGTGGAGGCCGATGGTGGGCTCGTCGAAGACGTACGTGGTGTCGGTGAGGGACGAGCCGAGGTGGCGGATCATCTTCACGCGCTGCGCCTCGCCGCCCGACAGGGTGCCCGCCGGACGGTCGAGCGAGAGATAGCCGAGGCCGATCTCCACGAACGAGTCGAGGGTGTCCCGCAACGCGGTGAGCAGCGGCGCCACCGACGGGTCGTCGAGAGCGCGGACCCACTCGGCCAGGTCGCGGATCTCCATCGCGCAGGCGTCGGCGATGCTGATCTTCCCGATCCTCGACGACCGGGCGCCCTCGCTGAGCCGGGTTCCGTCGCACTCGGGGCAGGTGGTGAAGGTGACGGCCCGCTCCACGAACGCCCGGATGTGCGGCTGCATCGCCTCCTTGTCCTTGGACAGGAACGACTTCTGGATCTTCGGGATCAGTCCTTCGTAGGTGAGATTGACGCCGCTGACCTTCACCTTGACCGGCTCGCCGTAGAGGAAGTCCCGCAGTTCCTTCTCGGTGTACTCGCGGATCGGCTTGTCCGGGTCCACGAAGCCGGACTGGGCGTAGACCTGCACGGTCCACTGGCTGTCGGACTTCCAGCCGGGGATCGTGAAGGCGCCCTCGGCGAGCGACTTGGAGTCGTCGTAGAGCTGGGAGAGGTCGATGTCGGAGACCTTGCCCCGGCCCTCGCAGTTGGTGCACATGCCGCCGGTGCGCTCGTAGGTCGCCTTGACCGCCTTCTTGTTGCCGCGCTCGACGGTGATCGCGCCGCTCGCCCGGACGGAGGCGGTGTTGAAGGAGTAGGCGCTGGGCGGTCCGATGTGCGGGTCCCCGAGCCGACTGAAGAGGATGCGCAGCATGGCGTTGGCGTCGGTGGCGGTGCCGACCGTGGAGCGGGGGTCGGCGCCCATCCGCTGCTGGTCCACGATGATCGCGGTGGTCAGGCCGTCGAGGACGTCGACCTCGGGCCGGGCCAGCGTCGGCATGAAGCCCTGTACGAAGGCGCTGTAGGTCTCGTTGATCAGCCGCTGCGACTCGGCGGCGATCGTGTTGAACACCAGTGAGCTCTTGCCCGAGCCGGAGACGCCGGTGAACACCGTCAGCCGGCGCTTGGGGATCTCGATGCTGACGTCCTTGAGATTGTTCTCGCGGGCACCGTGCACACGGATCAGGTCGTGGCTGTCCGCGACATGCGGTGCGGCCGCCTGCTGGTCCGTTCTCCTGGCGCTGCTCATCGGTGTCTCCCTCTGTCGAGCGGGTCAGCAGGGACACGCTAGACGGAGCACGTTGGAGCTCGCTTCTCGATTACTGATCTGTTCGCGCGGCCACGTCGGCGTCGTCGGGCGGGGCCGCGGTGTCGGGCAGCATCAGTTCCTCGTAGCGGCCGAGGGCCAGCACCACGCCGAGCATGAGGACCGGGATGAACACAGCGAGCAGCACCGCCATGATCCGTCCTTCCCGATAAGGGGTGGGCGTGGGGGGTGGTGGCGAGAGCCGGGTTCCCCGGGCCCGCCGGGCAAACCCGCGGTGCACGCGGAGGCACGCAGCGTGCCCGGGGAAATCGGACCGGACCCGTCCGGATGAATCCGTGTCGGCCTTCGGTGTCCGGGTACGCGGTCGGCACCCCTGAAGGACCTGGAGGGAGACATGCAGCGAGGCAGTGACCGGATGAGCGTCCACCGCGACGACGAGATGAAGCACGAACTGCAGGGTCTGCTCAGGTCCGGGCACCCCACCCGTACCGAGGAGTGGCACGACCCGGAACCTGCTGCCGAGGACGACCCGGACGTCACCTACGGACCGGTGACACCGGGCCGCGGACCGACGTATCTGGAAGCCCTCCGGCTCGAACTGGCCCGGAACCTGACCCGGGGCACCTTCCCCGCGAGCCCGCGGGAACTGACCCGGGCGCTGCGCCGCGGCCACGCGCCCGACGCCCTCGTCGAGGGGCTGGAGCGGCTGCCGCACAAGGCGCGCTACGACAACGTCCAGGAACTGGCGGTGGCCCTGACCGAGAACGGCGGGTCCGGACCCACCGGGACGCAGGGCGCCTAGGCGCTGGAAAGGGCGGGCCTTCGATGGCTCCGATGGCCGAGCACACGGCCGAGTACGTGCGGGACGTCATGACGCCGGGCGTGACCGCCGTCCGTCCGGACTCCTCCCTCGTCGAGGCGGCGCAGCTGATGCGCACGCAGAACATCGGCGACGTGGTGGTCGCGGACGGACAGGAGGTCGTGGGTCTGCTCACCGACCGCGACATCGCGGTGCGGGCGGTGGCGGAGGGCCTCGACCCGATGGGGGTGGGCGTCCGGGCGATCTGCACCCACGACCCGCTGACGGTCTCCCCGGACGACCCGGTCGCGGATGTGGTGGCGCTGATGCGCGAGCACGCCGTACGGCGGCTGCCGGTCGTGGAGGACGGGCTGCCGGTCGGGATGGTGAGCCTCGGCGATCTGGCCGAGGCCCGGGACCCCTCGTCGGCGCTCGCCGACATCAGCCGCGCGGAACCGGACGCCCGGGGCGGCGGCTGAGACGCGCCGCGCCTCCCCCGCGGCCGAACGACTCACGCGCGCCGGGCGGCGACACCGGCCGACGCGCCAGGAAAGGAATCCGAATCACATGCGCATCGCGTTTCTGACCGCGCCCGAGGGCGTGGAGCAGGTCGAACTGACCGAGCCCTGGCAGGCGGCGAAGGACGCGGGCCACGAGCCCGTGCTCGTCTCCACGCAATCCGGTGAGGTCCAGGGCTTCAACCACCTCGACAAGGCGGACACGTTCCCGGTGGACGAGGCGGTCGGCGACACGTCGGCCGATTCGTTCGGCGGGCTGGTCCTGCCCGGCGGCGTGGCCAATCCGGACTTCCTGCGGATGGACGAGAAGGCCGTGGCGTTCGTCAGGGACTTCTTCGAGCAGGGCCGGCCGGTGGCCGCGATCTGCCACGCGCCGTGGACGCT
The DNA here is from genome assembly GCF_031597775.1 of Streptomyces sp. BB1-1-1. Lineage (NCBI taxonomy): Bacteria > Bacillati > Actinomycetota > Actinomycetes > Kitasatosporales > Streptomycetaceae > Streptomyces > Streptomyces sp. BB1-1-1. The sequence goes on from NZ_CP134203.1 coordinate 1,368,363, forward strand.
CGTCGAGGCGGACGTCGTACGCGGCCGGGTCGTGACCTCGTGGCCCAGTCTGCGGACCGACCTGCGCAATGCCGGGGCCACCTGGGTCGACGAACAGGTGAAGGTCTGCGACCACGGCGGCAACGTGCTGATCACCAGCCGCAAGCCGGACGATCTCAAGGCGTTCTGCGAGACCTTCCTCGCGGAGTTCGCCAAGGCGGGCGGCTGAGAAACGGGGCGCGGGCCTCTCGCCGGGCCCGGCTCGCCGGTGCGCCCCGATCGCGCCGGAGGGCCGGGCCACGCGTGTCCGGGGCTCACGTGTGTCCGGGGCCCACGCGTGCCCGGGGCCCACGCGTGCCCGGGCGGCGCGGTCAGCCGCCGGGGGTGGTGCCCTCCCCGCAGCCCCGTTCCCGGGCGCCCTCGCGGGTGCGGCCCGCGGCGACCGGGCGCCGGGGGTTGCGGCGCAGCCACTCGCCCTCCAGCTGCGCCATCCGGTCGTTGTGGGCCCGCAGCGCGTCGTTCGACCCGTACAGCAGGGTGTCGTGGCGCGTGCGGTGGATGGTCTCCAGCTCCTTCATGAGCTGTTGGTCGTCCAGGCGGCCGGGGTCCACGCCGCCGGTCGTGGTGTCGTCACGCGTGTCGTGTTCGTTCATGCGGTCCGGGTACCCGCCCCCGGAGCACTACCACCCCCGAGCGGCACCCCGGGAGGGAGCCATGGATCTCGCGTTTCTGCATCCCCTCTATGAGCATCAGGGGCCTTGGGCCTCCGTGTACGTCGATCTCTCCCGGCACACGGAGGACACCCCCCACGAACGTGAGCTGACGGCCGCCGCGGTGGCCCGGGAGCTGGCGGAGCAGGGCGCGGACGACGCGACCTGCCGGGCCGTGAAGGAGGCGGTGGAGGAGTTGCGCCACGCCACCGACCCCCACGGGCGGGCGCTGTTCGCGTGCGCCGGGCAGGTGGTCCTCGATCCGCCGCTGGCCAGGCCCCCGTACGGCGGGACCACCGCCGACTGGGCGCCGCTGCCGCACGTGGCACCGCTGCTGGACCTGGCCGGTGAGGACCCGGTGTGCGTGGTGGCCTACGTCGACCGCAAGGGCGCCGACTTCGAGCTGCGCAGTGCGCTGGGCAGCTCGGACGCGGGCGGCGTGACCGGCCGGCAGTGGCCGGTGCACCGCACGAGCACCGTCGACTGGTCCGAGCGCCACTTCCAGCTGCGGGTGGAGAACACCTGGGAGCACAACGCGGCGGAGATCGCGGACGCGCTCGCCGTGTGCCAGGAGGAGACGGGCGCCGATCTGCTGATCCTGGTGGGTGACGACCGGGAGCGGCGGTCCGTGCACGAGCGGCTCCCCAAGCGGCTGCAGGACCGGATCGCCGAGGCCTCGCGCGGCGCCGGCAGCAGGCTGCTGGACGACGAGGTGGAGGGCCTGCGGGAAGACCATGTGCGCTCGCGCGCGCGGGAGGACCTGGACCGTTTCCTGGCCGCCCGCACGCCGGACGGCGAGGGCCGGGCCGGTGCCGCGGAGGGCGTGCCCGCGCTGGTCGAGGCGGCCCGGGAGCACCGCATCGACGAGCTGCTGGTCATCCCGGACGCCCCCGACACCCACCGCGAGGTGTGGATCGGCGAGGACGCCGACCAGCTGGCGGTGCGCCGTACGGAGCTGAAGACGCTCGGCGAGCAGAACTCCTGGTCGGCCCGCGCGGACGACGCCCTGTTGCGCTCGGCGGTGATGACCGGCGCCCCCGCGATCTCGGTGACGCCGGCCCTGCCGTCCGAGGCGGCTCAGAAGGCGCCGGTGGGCGGCCTGGGGGCGCTGCTGCGCTGGAAGTGACCTCCGGGTGGTGCGGGTGGGCGTCAGCGGGCCCGCTCCACCCGCCGTTCGTCCCAGACCGGCTCCGTCGTCTCGCGGACGCGTCCGTCGCTGCCGAAGACGAGGTACCGGTCGAAGGAGCGGGCGAACCAGCGGTCGTGGGTGACCGCGAGGACCGTGCCCTCGAAGCCCTCCAGGCCCTCCTGGAGGGCTTCGGCCGATTCCAGGTCGAGGTTGTCGGTCGGCTCGTCGAGCAGCAGGGCGGTGACGCCCTGGAGTTCCAGCAGGAGGATCTGGAAGCGGGCCTGCTGGCCGCCGGAGAGCCGCTCGAAGGTCTGCTCGGCCTGCTGGGTCAGTTCGTAGCGGCGCAGCCTGGACATGGCGGCGCCTCGGTCCTGGGCGTGCTCGGTCCACAGGATGTCCAGGAGCGTGCGGCCCAGCAGCTCCGGGTGGGCGTGGGTCTGCGCGAAGTGTCCGGGCACCACGCGCGCCCCGAGCTTCCAGTTCCCGGTGTGGGCCACGTCGTCGCCGGCGAGCAGGCGCAGGAAGTGCGACTTGCCGGAGCCGTTGGAGCCGAGGACGGCGACCCGTTCGCCGTAGAAGACCTCCAGGTCGAAGGGTTTCATCAGGCCGGTGAGTTCCAGTTGCTCGCAGGTGACGGCGCGGACGCCGGTGCGGCCGCCCTTCAGGCGCATCCGGATGTCCTGCTCGCGCGGCGGCTCGGGCGGCGGACCGGCCTCCTCGAACTTGCGCAGCCGGGTCTGGGCGGCGGCGTAGCGGGAGGCCATGTCGTGGCTGACCGCGGCGGCCTGACGCAGTGTCAGCACCAGTTTCTTCAGTTGGGCGTGCTTCTCGTCCCAGCGGCGGCGCAGTTCCTCGAAGCGGGCGAAGCGCTCGCGCCGGGCGTCGTGGAAGGTGGCGAAGCCGCCGCCGTGCACCCAGGCGTCGGCGCCCGCGGGGCCGGGCTCCAGGGAGACGATCTTCTGGGCGGCGCGGGCGAGCAGTTCCCGGTCGTGGGAGACGAAGAGCACCGTCTTGCGGGTCTCCTTCAGCCGCTCCTCCAGCCAGCGCTTGCCGGGTACGTCGAGGTAGTTGTCCGGCTCGTCGAGCAGCAGCACCTCGTCGGTGCCGCGCAGCAGCGCCTCCAGCACCAGCCGCTTCTGCTCGCCGCCGGACAGGGTGCTCACCTGCCGCCACTGGGCCTTGTCGTACGGCACGCCCAGCGCGGCCGTGGTGCAGATGTCCCAGAGGGTCTCGGCCTCGTACCCCTGTGCCTCGGCCCAGTCGGCGAGCGCCTGCGCGTAGCGCATCTGGGCGGCCTCGTCGTCGACCGTCAGAATGCCGTGCTCGGCGGCGTCGACGGCGCGCGCGGCCTCGCGGATGCGGGGGGAGGCCACGGACACCAGCAGGTCGCGTACGGTCGTCTCGTCCCGGACGGAGCCCACGAACTGCCGCATCACTCCGAGGCCGCCGCCGACGGTGACCGTGCCACCGTGCGGTTTCAGCTCGCCGGACAGCAGGCGCAGCAGGGTGGTCTTGCCCGCTCCGTTGGGTCCGACGAGGGCCACGACGGCCCCCTCCCCCACCCGGAAGGACGCGTCGCCGAGGAGCGCCCTCCCGTCGGGGAGGTAGTACTCCAGGTGCGCGGCTTCTAGATGACCCATGGGACCGGATTGTGCGGCTCCGGGCACGCCCCGGGCAAACCGTTTTCGTCCTCCGCGGCCGGGGCTCGGGTACGTGGGGCGCGCCACCCGCAGGAAACGCGTTCCGCGGGGTAGGCGGGAGGCATGAGCCCCGACGTAGACCTCACCGCCCTGACGCCCGGCCCGCATCCGGTCCGCAACGGTTTCCTGCGGCTGGACCAGCGTGTGTTCGTGGCCGTCGCCGCCCGTACCTGGCCCGGCGCCGACCCCCTGCTGCCCCGGCTGAGCCGTAGCGCCAACCACGGGGTGCTGTGGTTCGCGGCGGGCGCCGCGCTGGCCGCGACCCGCACCCCGAGGGCTCGCCGTGCCGCCGCCCGGGGCCTCGCGTCGCTGAGCCTGGCCTCGCTGACGATCAACACCCTCGGCAAGCGGTCGGTCCGCCGCACCCGTCCCGTCCTCGACCCGGTGCCGCTGGTGCGGCAGCTGAAGCGGCAGCCGATCACGACGTCCTTCCCGTCGGGGCACGCCGCGTCGGCCGCCGCTTTCGCGACCGGCGTCGCGCTGGAGTCCCCGGCGTGGGGCGCGGCGGTGGCCCCGGTGGCCGCCGCGGTCGCCCTCTCCCGGGTCTACACCGGCGTCCACTACCCGAGCGACGTGGTGGCCGGTGCGGTGCTCGGGGCGGGGGCCGCGTTCGCCGTACGGGGCATGGTGCCGACGCGCGCCCAGCTCACCCCGCCGGCCCGGCCGCGCGCCGAGGTCCCGGCGCTGCCCGGTGGCGAGGGTCTCGTCATGGTGGCCAACATCGGCTCGGGCACCTCGGACCGGGTGCGGGCGCTGTGCGACGCGCTGCCCGACGCGGAGGTGGTGGAGTGCGAGCCGGAGGACGTCCGGGCGGAGCTGGAGAAGGCGGCGGAACACGCCCGGGTGCTCGGTGTGTGCGGCGGCGACGGCACCGTGAACGCCGCGGCCGAGATCGCGGTCCGCCACGGGCTGCCGCTCGCGGTGCTGCCCGGCGGCACGCTCAACCACTTCGCCTACGACCTCGGTGTGGAGGACGTGCGGGACCTGTGCCGGGCGCTGGAGCGGGGCGAGGGCGTGCGCGTGGACGTGGGCCGGTTCGCCTCCGGCGGGCAGCACGGTGTCTTCCTGAACACCTTCAGCCTCGGCGTCTACCCGGAACTGGTGCGCGAGCGGGAGCGCTGGTCTCCCCGGATCGGCGGCTGGCCGGCCGGGGTGGTCGCGGCCGTACGGGTGCTGCGCGCCGACCGGCACCCGCTGGAGGCCGAGGTACGCGGCCGCCGGCGCCCGCTGTGGATGCTGTTCGCGGGCAACGGCACGTACCACCGCAGGGGCATCGCCTCCGGCCGCCGCCTCGACATGGCGGACGGGCAGCTGGACGTGCGGGTGGTGCACGGCGGCCGGAGGCCGGCCCTGCGGCTGCTGTCCGCGGCCCTGGCCGGTCCGCTGACCCGCTCCCCCGCCCACGCGGCGGTGCAGGTGAGCCGGCTGCGCCTGTCCGGGGTCGCGCCGGGCACGCTGATGGCCTTCGACGGCGAACTGACGGAGACGGAGGGCGACCTGACGCTCGAGAAGCTGCCCGAGGCGCTCACGGTGTACCGCCCGCTGCCCGGGGACGGGCTCCTTTCCTGACGACTCGTCAGTCCACATCATAAAACGTGGGTCTCACCATTCGGCCGGTGCGCGTACGGTGATCACATCGTCGGGAGAGGGGACCCACCTTGTCGAAGCCGCAGGAAACCGCCGTATACACGCACGGACACCACGAGTCCGTGCTCCGCTCGCACACCTGGCGCACCGCCGCCAACTCCGCCGCCTATCTGCTCGGCTCACTGAAGCCCCACATGCGGATCCTGGACATCGGCTGCGGTCCGGGCACCATCACCGCGGACCTGGCGGAACTGGTCCCGGACGGGCACGTCACCGGCGTGGACCGGGCGCCGGAGATCGTCGAGCGGGCCCGGGCCACGGCAGCCGAACGCGGCCTCGCCAACACCGACTTCGCGGTCGCGGACGTGCACGCGCTGGACTACCCGGACGACACGTTCTGCGTCGTCCACGCCCACCAGGTCCTCCAGCACGTGGGCGACCCGATGCAGGCCCTGCGCGAGATGAGGCGGGTGGCGCGGCCGAACGGGGTCATCGCCGTCCGCGACTCGGACTACGGCGCCATGACCTGGTACCCCGCATCCCCGGGCATGGACGACTGGCTGGACCTGTACCACCGGGTGGCCCGCGCCAACGGTGGCGAGCCGGACGCCGGACGCCGGCTGAAGGCCTGGGCGCTCGAGGCCGGGTTCACCGACATCACGGCGACCTCGGCCACCTGGACCTTCGCCACACCCGAGGAGCGCCGGTGGTGGAGCGGCCTGTGGGCGGACCGCACCGTGGCGTCCGCGTACGCCGAGCGCGCCACCGAGGGTGGCCATGCGACGACGGAGCGGTTGGGGGCCGTCTCGGCCGCCTGGCGGGAGTGGGGCGAGCGGCCGGAGAGCTGGTTCAGCGTCCTGCACGGGGAGATTCTGTGCCGAAAGGAAGCCTGACGGGCGCCTGATCGGTGAAATTCGGGAAACCAGTACGACAGGAGGTCCACATCATGGTTCCACTTCTGATCGTGCTGCTTCTCGCAATCATTCTTTTCGGCGCCGGATTCGCCGTGAAGATTCTCTGGTGGATTGCCTTGGCAGTCCTGGTCCTGTGGCTGCTGGGATTCCTGGCCCGCGGGACGAAGGCCGGCGGCGGCAGGAGCCGCTGGTACAGGTGGTGAACCCATGCACTGCGAGTGATGAGGCTGCTGCCCCGGAAGGTTCACTCCCGGGGCAGTAGCGGTCCCAGCGGCCCGAGGTCCAGATTCAGGTCCTCGGGCCGCAGGCCGTAGCGGTCGCGCAGTTCGGTCATGCGGTCGTCGAGGAGCATCAGGGTGAGCCCGATCCGCTCCTCCTGGTCCTCGCTCAGGTCGCCCTCGTCGACGCGGCGCAGTGCCTGGCGCTCCATGAGCTGGCGCAGCAGCTCGACAACGGTCAGCACCAGCTTGATCAGATCGCGCTCGACCGTGTCGGGGTCGAGGTCGAGGCGCTTGCGGGGCTCAGGATGTTCACTCACGTCAATCCCCGAACGGCGACGGAACATTGTGGTTGACCGAGCTGATCAGCGCGTTCAGGTCGATGCGGACCAGGTCGACGTCCGCGATGCGCAGCGTGACGTCACCGGTGATGACGACTCCCCCGGCCAGCAGCCGGTCGAGCAGGTCCACCAGGGCGATCTCACGGCGCTCGACGACGGTCATGATCCCTCCCCCGTGCTTTCTCCGCCGTCCCCTCGTTCACCGGCTTCTTCACCGGCGAAGGAATAGGCCGCCCACGGCCCGGTGAGTTCCACGCGGATTCCGGGGGCGTCGTCCTTCGTCCCGTCCACCATTTCCACGAATTCCTCGGACACGTCGCGCCGTACCAAATAGGCGGCGTTGAGAACGTTCCGCCCGGCGGCACCGGAAAGGCCGGGGTTCTGCGGCGCGTGCAGCCGCGCGTCGTCGGCCCGGGAGGACAGCGTTTCGTGCAGTCGGGTCGCGAACTCCTCGGCCCTGCTCCACAGGTCGTCGTTGGCCCGGGTCTGCTGGCGCCGCTGCCGCAGGTAGTCCCGGCCCGAGGCGGGCTTCGGGGCGGGCTGCGCCGGCTCGGCGGCCCGCTCGGGCTCCGCCTCGACGTACACCTTGACGCCCCATTCCACGCGCCCGTCCAGCCGGTCGAGCGTGCGCCGGAAGGCCTCCTCGCGCTCCTCCATCATCACGCGTACGCCGCTGTCGTCCCGGAAGACGGTGGCCAGCCGGAGCGGCAGCGGGGTGGTGACGGCGGTGAGCGCGTCGATGACCTGCTGGTGGGCGCGGGCGGTCCCGGCGAGCCAGTCCAGGTCCTCCAGGTGGCCGCGCAGCGCTTCCTCGGAGAAGTCGCCCTCCGGCACATGGCTGACCACCGCGACCAGGTCGCCGTGGGTCAGCAGCCGGGGCGGGTCTCCCGCCACCCCGGTCAGCTGGGACTGGAGTGCCGCGCCGAACGGGCGGCAGACGGCGTAGACGTACCGCAGTCCGGTCACGGCGCCTCCCTCGGTACGCGGCCCGGATCCAGTTCGCGCAGGCGTTCGCGCAGCTCGGCGTTCTCCCGGGTCAGTTCGTCGCGCCGGGCGCGCGAGGAGAGCGCGGGGTCGCTCTCCCACCAGTCGATGCCCATTTCCTTGGCCTTGTCGACGGACGCGACGACGAGCCGCAGCTTGATGGTGAGCAGCTCTATGTCGAGCAGGTTGATCTTGATGTCGCCCGCGATGACGACTCCCTTGTCGAGCACCCGCTCCAGGATGTCGGCGAGATTGGCGCTCTGTCCCTGGCCATAGGGATCGGGCAGCCGGCTGGGTGTGGTCATCGACGACTCCCGCTGTCGGCGTCCTCGTACTCGTCACGGGACGCGTACTCGTCCTCGCCGGCTTCTTTGTCCTCCTCGTACTCGCCCTCGGGCTCCTCTTCGTACTGCTCCTCGGGCTCGCCCTCGGCCCCTTCCTCGGGCTCTTCCTCGTACTCGGCGTCCGCTTCGCCCTCCTCCTCGGCGTACGGCGCCTCCTCCTCGTCCTCGTAGCCCTCTGCGGCCTCTTCGCCTTCTTCGCCCTCTTCGCCCTCGGGCTCCTGGTCCTGGTCCTCCTGCTCCTGTTCCTGCTCCTCCGCGAGGGCGTCCTCGTGGCTGCGGACGACCTCGCCGTCGCGGATCTCGCCGCGCCAGCCGTCGTCCGCCTCGCCCTTGAGGGTGATATGGCGGACGTAGTTCTTCAGGTCGAGGCGGGCCCGGCGGCCCTGGGCGCGCCAGATGTTGCCGGTCTTCTCGAACAGGCCCTTGGGGTAGTACTCGATGACGAGGATCACGCGGGTGAGACTGTCGGCGAGCTTGTGGAAGCTGACGACACCCTTCGTGGTGCCCTTGGCACCCTCCGACGTCCAGGTGATCCGGTCGTCGGGCACCTGCTCGGTGGTCTTCGCCTTCCAGCTGCGGTTGGACCAGAAGACCTTCAGCTGCCAGTCGGACGAGGTGTCGTCGGCGCGGTTCGCGCTCTTGACGCCCTTGGCGAAGGTGCTGAAGTCCTGGTACTGGGTCCACTGGTCGTAGGCCGTGCGCACCGGCACGCCGACATCGACGTACTCGATGATGACGGTCGGCTTCTGGCCGCCGCCGCCCTTCTTCCTGCCCTTGCCGCCGGTGAGGTTCCTGAAGGCGCCGACCACGTTGTCCTTCACCTTGCCGGCGCCGACCTCGAACGCGGCCCGCATCGGGCCCTTGCCCTCGGCGAGCTTGCGTCCGCCGTCGAGGGCGAGCTTGCCGAATCCGGGGCTGTTGCCCTCGGCGATGTCGTTCAGCTTGCCGGTGGTCTCGCCGAGCTTGGTGCCGACGCCGGTCAGCAGCCGCGTGACCTGGGCGGCGAGGTACTCCTGCACCTCCGCCTTGAGGCGGTCGGCCGCCTCGCTCTGGGCCACGTCGGCGATCGGGTTCTTCTTCGCGGCCTTGCCCGCCGTGGACGCCGCGGAACCGAGCGTGTCGGTCATCGCTCACCACCACCCTTCGACTGCCGGCTCCCGGCACCGCGGGCGGCGCTCCTGGCGCCGGCCGTCTTCTTGCCGGCCGCCTTCTTGGCGGGCTGCGCCCGCTTCGCCGCAGCCTTCTTCGCGGGTGCCTTGGCCGCCGCCTTCTTCGCGGGCGCGGGCGCCTTCCTGGCCGCCTTGCGCGGCTCGGGCGGTGCCTTCTTCGCCGCCCGCTCGCGCCGCGGCTCGCGCCGCCGCTCGGGCTCCTCCTCGTGCTCGTCGTCGGGCTGCCCGTCCGCCGGCTCGTCCTCGTAGCGGTCGTCGTCGTACTCCGCACGCTCCTCCGAGTCCTCCGAGGCCTCGGAGTCGCGGGAGTCGTCCCTGTCCTCGGCGGACTCGGAAGACTCGGAAGACTCGGAGGAGTCGGAGGAGTCGGAGCCGACGCCGGGCGCCTGGGACGCCACGCCGGAGAGCTGGTCGCGGACCTGGGCGGTGCGACCGTGCAGCCGGTCGGCGAGCGCGTCGATCTGCCGCTCGACCATGGCGCCCGAGGCCGCCTTGCCCACGCCCCGAAGGTCGGTGCGCAGCTGGTCCCCCATCTCCTTGAACTGCGGGTTGTTCTGCAGCTGGGAGGAGACGAGCTCGGCGATGCCCTTCGGCGTCAGGTTCATCTTCTTGCCGGCCACCATGGTGCCCACGGCGACGGCGAGTTTCAGTTTCTTGGTGCGTCCCAGCAGATATCCGGCCCCTACCGCGAGGCCCAGTCCCACTCGATTCATGGTGCCGTCCCGTTGCCCAATCCCGCGCTCGTGCGCGTAGCGATCTCCAGCCGGTCCAGAAGGTCGTCCTCCTGTCGGTCGAACTCCTCCTCGGAGATCTCACCGGCCTCCAACTGCTCCTCCAGACGGGCCAGTTCGGCTCTGATCGTGGCCGGGTCGTAGTAGATCCGCTCGGCCTCGCTCAACACCTGTCTGATGGCCCAGCCGGCGCCGCGCACCGGGGCGAGCGGCAGCAGCAGAACCTCCGAGATCAGTCCCATCTCGTCACCCCGCTCCGGCGTCGGCCCCACCGGCCGCGGTGCCCGCCGGCTCGGCCGGGCCGGGCTCGACGAAGCTGTATGGCGGCAGGGGCCCGTTCACACGCACCTCCAGGTGCGGCATGTCCCCGCGGGCCCGTTCCACGGCGGCGAGGAACTCCTCGGCAGAGTCCTGCTTCACCAGGAACGAGACGTTGGCCAGCCACCCGGTGGACTCGGGGCCCACACTCACGGCGTCGGCGACCGGTTCCAGGGCGCGCTCCAGCACGACGGCGTCCTCGGCCTCCTTGCCCTGGATCGCGGCCGCGACCATCTCACCGAGCTGGATCTTGCTCTCGTAGCTGCCGCCACCCGACTGCCGGTTGGACTCGGCCAGGGCCCGGATCTCCGGGTTCTCGGCCATCACGTGGTGCAGCACGGCCTCTTCGACGTGGTTGGCCTTGACGTTGTACTCGACCCGGCCGTCCAGCGCCCCGAGGCGCTCCTTGTAGTGCTCGGCCCGCTCGGCGAGCACGGCGGTGACCGCGCTGTCGTCCGGGGCCACGCTGCCGAACCGCATGGGCAGCACACAGCCGCCCGCGCCCGCCTCGCTGAGCACGCTCTGGTGGGCGAGCAGCTCCCTGCGCTTGGGGCGCAGTCCCTCGGGCGCGTCGCTGACGACGGCCGCCAGGCCACCCGCCTCGATGACGCGCACCTCGCGCGGTGGTTCACCGACGCCGGCCAGTCCCTCGGGGAGCGAGGGGTGGGAGCCGGCGGTGATGCCGTAGACGTACGTACTCACTCCTGCTCCTCCTTCCGGCGCGAGGGCGCGGCCTTGCGGGCACGCGGACGCGACGCGGTCTCGCGCTCGCGCTCGGAGCCGTCATCGTCGCGGGCCTGCTTGAAGGCGTCGGATATGGTCTCGGCGGCACCGGACAGCGCCCCCTTGGACTTGCCCTTGGCGCCGGACTCGGTCACCTTGCCGACCAGGTCGGGCAGGCCCGGGTCCTTGCGCGGTCCGGCCTCCAGGTCGAGCCGGTTGCACGCTTCGGCGAAGCGCAGATAGGTGTCGACGCTTGCGACGACGATACGTACGTCGATCTTCAGGATCTCGATGCCGACCAGGGAGACGCGGACGAATGCGTCGATGACGAGCCCCCTGTCCAGAACAAGCTCGAGTACGTCGTAAAGGCCGCTGCTGCCGCCTCCACCGCCGGACTGTTGTGCCGGTACGACAGTCATGCCTGGCGTTCCTCCGTGTCTTGTCGTCTTGCCGTCTTGTCGTCTTGTCGCGGGTGTGCGTGCGTCGAGTCGGTCCGCGACGGGCCGCCTAGCGGCCTCCGGACCCGCGGGCGTCGGCCCGGCCGCGCTCGTAGCGCCTGACTCGCCGGTAGCCCGTGAGCTGCCCCTCGGCGTCGAGCTCCACCTGGTAGCTCCCCATCAGGCTCATCGTGTCGGGCACGCGCTCGAGCTCGAGGACCTCGACCTCCAGCGCCCAGCCCTCCTCCGTCTGCTCGAAGGACGACACCGTCTCCGCGGTCATTCCGGTGAGCTCCGCGAGCTGGGCGCGCGCCTCGCGCAGCACCTCCATCGGCCGGGGCCGACGCGACTCCTGTGAGTCCTGCGACTCTTGGGTCTTCTGTGGTTTTCGTGTTCCGCGTGAACTCTGTTGTGAGCCTTGTGATTCGGACGTGTTGTTCGTGTTCGACATGGCCACCTCCCCTCCCGTGTGGCCGCAAGTGTGTTCGCCAAACCTCCACGGGCACGTGCATGTGCCACCCGCCGACGCCCCCGCCCGGCCCCGGGCCGGCTCAGCCGCGCAGCGCGTTCAGCCGCCGCCGAGCAGGCCCCAGGGCCCGGGCGCGGCTCATGACCCCGGCCCACGGCTGGGTGCGCGCCTGGTCGACGGCGTCCGCGATCGTCCAGCGGCGGGCGTGCAGCGCGGGGTCGTCCAGCTGGTCCCAGGAGATGGGGGTGGCCACGGGCGCGCCGGGCAGGGCGCGGACGGTGAAGGGGGCTACGGCGGTCTGCGCGTAGGCGTTGCGCTGGATGTCGAGGTAGAGCCGGTCGCCGCGGTCCTTCTTGCGGGCGGCGGTGGTGAGCCGGTCGGGATGGGCGGCGGCCAGGGCCTCGGCGACGTCCCGGGCGAACTCCCGTACGTCGTCGAAGCCCTGACGGCCGTTCAGCGGCACGACGATGTGCAGTCCCCGCGACCCGGTGGTCATGAGGGCCGAGGGCAGCTTCAGCTCGTCGAGCAGCCCGCCCAGCAGCCTGGCCGCCTCCCGTACCGCCTCGAAGTCGTCACCGGCCGGGTCGAGATCGAAGACCATCCGGTCCGGCCGGTCCACCTGCCCGGCCCGGGACAGCCAGCGGTGCAGGGTGAGCGCGGCCTGGTCGGCGAGGTAGAGGAGGGTGGCGGAGTCGTCGCAGACGGTGTGGCAGACGGTGCCGCCCTCCTTGCCCACCTCGACGCGGCTGATCCAGTCCGGGTAGTGCTCCGGAGTGTTCTTCTGCATGAACCGCGGCCCGTCGACGCCGTCCGGGTGCCGCTCCAGCATCAGCGGGCGGCCCCGCAGGTGCGGCAGCATGAACGGGGCGACGGCACGGTGGTAGTCGACCAGATCACCCTTGGTGTACTCCTGGGCGCCTCCTGCGCCCTCATGGAACAGCACCTTGTCCGGCCGGTGAACCTCCACGGTGTGCCGGCCGGCCCGGACGGTCCGCGCGGCGCCACCGCTCACGGGACGATCGCCTGCTCCACCAGCATCCGTACGGCGGCCTCGATGGACTCGGCGTCGATCCCCGCGGCGTGCAGCTCCTCGGCCGGGGTCGCGGAACCCGGCATCGTGCCGACGGCGAGCCGGACCAGGCGGGGCACGGGCCGTCCGTCGCTGAACGCGTCGAGGACGGCGTCGCCGATGCCGCCCTCCTGGCGGTGGTCCTCCACGGTCACCAGGCAGCCGGTGTCCTCGGCGGCCTCGCGCAGGGTGGCCCGGTCGACGGGCTTGACCGAGTACAGGTCGATCACCCGGACCGGGATGCCGTCCTCGCCGAGGGCGTCGGCCGCGGCGAGCGCCTCGTGCAGGGTGACGCCGGCCGCGACGACGGTCAGCCGGTCGCGGCCGGAGGAGCGCGGCACCTTGCTGCCGCCGACGGGGAACTCCTCGTCGGGGCTGTAGATCACCTTGCTCTCGCCGCGCGAGGTGCGCAGGTAGCGGATGCCCTCCAGGCCGGCCATCTCGGCGACGAGGCGGGCGGTCTGGTTGGCGTCGCACGGGTAGAGCACGGTCGAGCCGTGGATGGCCCGCATCATCGCGAGGTCCTCCAGACCCATCTGGCTGGGCCCGTCCTGGCCGATCGCGACGCCCGCGTGGGAGCCGACGAGGTTGATGCCGGAGCCGCTGACGGCCGCCATGCGCACGAAGTCGTGGGCGCGGGTCAGGAAGGCGGCGAAGGTGGTGGCGTACGGCACCCAGCCGCGTGCCGCCATGCCCACCGCGGTGGCGACCATCTGCTGCTCGGCGATGTAGCACTCGAAGTAGCGCTCGGGGTGTTCCTTGGCGAAGAACTCGGCGCGCGTGGAGTCGCCGACCTCGCCGTCGAGGGCGACGACGTCGCCGCGGGCGGTGCCGAGGGCGGCGAGCGCCTCTCCGAAGGCGTTGCGGGTGGCGACCTCGTCGCCCTTGTCGTAGCGGGGCAGCTCGGTCTGTCCGGTGCCGGCCGAGTGCAGTGCCCGCGCGGACGGCGGCTCCTGTACCCGGACGGTGAGGTCGCGCGGCCCGCCGAGTTCAGCGATCGCCTCCTCGGCCTCCGGCAGCGGCTTGCCGTGCTGGCCCTCGCGGTCCTCCACGGCCTCGACGCCCTTGCCCTTGAGGGTGCGCGCGATGATCGCGGTGGGCTGGCCCTTGGTGGACAGGGCCTCGCCGTAGGCGCGGTCGATGGCGTCGACGTCGTGGCCGTCGATCTCGATGGTGTGCCATTCGAAGGCCCGGAAACGGCGCGCGTACGCGTCGAGGTCGTGACCGTGCCGGGTCTGGCCTCGCTGGCCGAGCCGGTTGACGTCGACGATCACGGTGAGGTTGTCGAGGTGCTCGTACCCGGCGTGTTCGGCGGCCTCCCACACCGACCCCTCGGCCATCTCGCTGTCGCCGCACAGCACCCACACCCGGTAGTCGGCGTGGTCCAGCCGCTTGCCGGACAACGCGATGCCGACGCCGACGGGCAGCCCCTGGCCCAGCGACCCGGTGGCCGTCTCGACCCACGGCAGCCGCTGCGGGGTCGGGTGCCCCTCCAGGCGGCTGCCCAGCTTGCGGAAGGTCAGCAGCTCCTCGTCGTCGATGGCGCCGGCCGCCTTGTAGGCGGAGTAGAGGAGGGGCGAGGCGTGTCCCTTGGAGAGGACGAAGCGGTCGTTGCCGGGGTGGGCGGGGCGCTCGAAGTCGTAGCGGAGGTGGTTGGCGAGGAGTACGGCCATCAGGTCCGCGGCGGACATCGAGGACGTCGGGTGTCCGGAGCCCGCGGCGGCGGACGTCCGTACGCTGTCGACGCGCAGCTGCTGTCCGAGGTCGACGAGTTCACCGGTGTTCATGAGTCTCCTTCTGCGGCGCGGCCGTCGGAACGTTTGACGGGGCCGGGGGCGATGTCGGGTCCGGGCGGTGGCTGGTCCGCCGGGGGTTCTGGGCCGGGGTCACCGGGCGCACCGGCGGACCGGGCGGGCGCCGAACCGGCGGGCCGGGGCTTGCCGGGCGCCGCTCCCGGCCGCCGTGGCGCGGTGGGCGACTTGGCCGAGGACGGCTTCGCGGGCGCGTTGGCCGAGGGCGGCTTCGCGGGCGCGGCGGTGGACGGCGGCTTCGCGGGCGCACGGGCGGGACGCGACTTGCCGGAGGCCCCGGCCGGGCGGCCACCCTTGGCCGGTTCAGCCCCGGGTTGGTTCTTGGCGGGCTCACCGCCGGGCTGGCTCTTGGCCGGCTCACCACCCGGCTGGTTCTTGGCGGGCTCACCACCCGGCTGGTTCTTGGCCGGCTCACCACCCGGCTGGTTCTTGGCCGGCTCACCACCCGGCTGGCTCTTGGCCGGCTCACCACCCGGCTGATTCCTGGCCGGCTCACCACCCGGCTGGCTCTTGGCCGGCTCACCACCCGGCTGATTCCTGGCCGGCTCACCACCCGGCTGGCTCTTGGCCGGCTCACCACCCGGCTGATTCCTGGCCGGCTCACCACCCGGCTGGCTCTTGGCCGGCTCACCACCCGGCTGATTCCTGGCCGGCTCACCACCCGGCTGGCTCTTGGTCGCCTCGGCGGCAGGCGTGCCCGTCGTCGGCTTGGTGTCGGTGGGCTCGGGACTCGACCGGTGGCCGTCCGCGGACTCGGGGGCGTCCTGGCGCCCCGGGTCGTCTCCGGCCGCCGCGCCCTCCTTCTTCCGTGTCCCGGCGCTCCCCGTGCCGCCCGGCACCCGTGCCACCTCCGGCGACGCCGACTCCAGCGGCACGGACCAGGACCGTACGAGGCCCAACTGGACGGCCTGACGGGGCAGTACCGCGTCGAGCAGCCAGTCCGCGGCGACCCGGACCCGGTTGCCGGGCATCGCCGCCAGGTGGTAGCCCCGGGTGACCGCGCCCGCCGCCGGGCCGGACATCGGCAGGCCGAGCGGGTTGGCGGCGGCCTTCGCGCCGCCGAGGTCGACGACGAACCCCATGTCACGGTGGCGGTAGACCCGCCGTTCCCCGATGCCGAGCGACGCGGCGACGTTCTGGGCGCAGACCTTGCCGTGCCGCCAGGCGTGCTGCGCGGTCATCGGCGTGTACTGGCCCGGCTCGTGCAGGTCGGGCACCGCGGCCACGTCACCGCACGCGAACAGCTCGGGCCGCCCCGGCACCTGGAGGTGCGGGTCGACGAGCAGCCGGCCGCGTTCCATGGGCAGCCCGAGGGACTCCACCAGGGGGTCCGGCCGCACGCCCACGCACCACACCAGCGTGCGCGTGTCCACACTCGTACCGTCGGTCAGCAGGACCCCGTCGTGCGTGGCCTCCTTCACGGAGGTCCCCATCCGCACGTCGACGCCCCGCTGCCGCAGTACCCGCTCGGCGGTGCGGGAGAGCCGTTCGTCCATCTCGGGCAGTACCCGGGGCGCCACGTCCAGCAGCATCCAGCGGGGCCGCATGCCGGTGCGCATCGGATGCTTGCGGACCTGCGCGTCGGTGTACATCTGGCCGTGCGCGGCGACCTCGGTGCCGGTGTACCCGGCGCCGACCACGACGAAGGTGCACCGGGCGGCGCACTCCTCGCGGTCGCCGGCGGCGGCGGCCAGTTCCACCTGCCGCGTCACGTGATCGCGCAGGTACAGCGCCTCCGGCAGCCCGCGGAAGCCGTGGGCGTGCTCGGCGACGCCGGGAATGGGCAGCAGCTTGTTGACGCTGCCCGCGGCGAGTACCAGCCGGTCGAAGTGCAGGGTGCCCTCGCCGCCCTCCGGGTCGGAGTAGTGCACGGTGTGCCCGTCGAGGTCGATCCCGTCGGCCTCGCCGAGCACCAGCCGGACGCGCGGCAGGGTGCCCGAGAGGGACACGCTGACCCGGCGCGGTTCCAGGATTCCGGCGGCGACCTGGGGCAGCAGGGGCAGATAGAGGAAGTAGTCGGTCGGGTTGAGCAGGGTGATGTCGGCCTGGTGCCGGGTGAGCCGGGACAGGGTGCGGGCCGTCCGGTACCCGGCGAAGCCGGCACCGACGATCACGATGCGGGGTCGGCTCACGGTTCGCCTCCGGGCTGTCGCGTACCTCGTGAGCCTTCCGCGTCCCCCTGGCCAGGGCACCCAAACGTGCGCCGGGCCCGTGCGACGCCCCGCACCGCCGGTTTCCGGCCGGGCGCCCGGGTACCCGGGCCGGGACCCACCCGCCCCATGTCCCGGAGGCAATCCCTCATGCCCGAGTACGGCTATTTCCTCTCGTGCGAGCAGTACGGTCCGGCGGAACTCATCGAACAGGCGCGGATGGCCGAGCAGGCCGGATTCCAGGCGCTGTGGATCTCGGACCACTACCACCCCTGGAACGACGAGCAGGGGCAGAGCCCGTTCGTGTGGTCGGTGATCGGCGCGCTGTCGGACGCGGTGTCGCTGCCCATCGAGACGGCGGTGACCTGCCCGACCGTGCGTATCCACCCGGCGGTGGTGGCGCAGGCCGCCGCGACCAGCGCGGTGATGACGGACGGCCGTTTCCGGCTCGGCGTCGGCACCGGCGAGGCGCTCAACGAGCACATCCTGGGTGACGCCTGGCCGGCCGCGCACGTACGCCTGGAGATGCTGGAGGAGGCCATCCTGATCATGCGCCGGCTGTTCACCGGCGAGGAGGTCAACCACCATGGCACGCACTACACGGTGGAGAACGCCCGCCTGTACACCGTCCCGGACGAGCCCGTCCCGATCGACATCTCCGGTTTCGGCCCGGCGGCGACCAAACTGGCGTCCCGGGTCGGCGACGGCTACATCACGATGATGCCGGACACCTCGATGGTGGAGCAGTACCGCAAGGGCGGGGGCGGCGGAAAGCTGGTCAGCGGGGGCACCAAGGTCTGCTACGACACCGACCGGGACGAGGCGGTACGGACCGTGCACCGGCTGTGGGCCAACGAGCAACTGCCGGGCGAGCTGGGCCAGGTGCTGCCTTCGCCGAAACACTTCGAGCAGGCGCAGACCCTGGTCACCGAGGACATGGTCCGGGACAGCCGGGTGTGCGGCGACGACGTGGACGAGCACGTCGCGGAGCTGAAGGAGTTCGCCGACGCCGGCTTCGACCGCGTCTACGTCAACCAGATCGGCCCCGACCTGCGCGGCTTCTTCGACTTCTATCGCACGAAGGTGCTGCCGCAGCTCCAACGGGGCGCCTGACCCGGCCTGCCCCGGCCTGACTCAGGCGGCCGGCCCCGCCGCGGCGTGACGCCCCCGGACGCGTGTCCGGGGGGCGTGGCTCTGGCCGCGGCCGGTCAGCCGCGGCCGTGCGGGGCCTCGGGGTCGATGTCGTCCTGGCGCGGCGCTGCCGGTCCGGTGCCGCCAGGAGCGGGCGTGCCCGCACCCGGGGCGCCGGTCGCGCCGCCGACGCCACCGGGCGCGACGGGCGGCATCGGCGGGTACGGCATGCCGAGTCCGCTCGGCGGCACACCCGGTGCGTCACCACCGACGGTGTGCTCGTGGCCGGCCCCCGGCCGGGACGCGTGCGGCCGGGCCGCACCGCGCAGCAGGTAGGCCACGACGCCCAGGAGGGCCGCCGTGATCAGCGCGGCGGCCCAGTCCGGCAGGCCGATGGCGAGGGCCAGGCCCACGGTGAGCGCGAGGGCGGCACCCGCGTACAGGGCGGCGGCACCGGACGCGGCGTACAGCGTCGCCTTGCGGCGCTGCTTCCGCGTCTGTTCCCGCAGCTCGTCGCGCACGGTCTCGCGTGCCACCTGCGCCAGTTCGTCGACCAGATGCTTGTCCAGGTGTTCCAAGTGATCCATGCGGTCCATACGTTGCGGGTACCCGCGGGCGGAACTTCCATGGGCGGGACCGCGAGTGGGACCCCGCCTCTCCCAACTAGGCTCGTCCGCATGGACATTCTGGGAGCCACACTGCGCATCTACGTCGACGACCTGGACAAGGCGATCCCCTTCTACGAAGGCCTGGCCGGCGGTCGGGCCCACCGTTTCGAACGCGGCGGTGTCGAAGTCGCCGCGGTCGGCTGCTTCCTGCTGATGAGCGGGCCCGAGTCCCAGCTCGAGGTGTTGCGCAAGGTCGCCGCGACGATCGCCGTGACGGACGTCGAGGAGACCCATCGTGTCCTCACCTCGCTGGGCGCGGACGTCATCGCGGGCCCGGTCCCGACGCCCGTGGGCCGCAACCTGATCGCCCGGCACCCGGACGGGGCGATCTACGAGTACGTGGACCGGCGGGGGTAGCTGGATCCGCCGGGGCAGCGGCGGGCCGGGCGGGCTCAGTCCCCGTCCGGCCGCATCCGGAAGTCGTGGCGGGCCGGGAGCGGTTCGTCGCCGAGCCGGGCCCACAGCCGGCCGAGGCTCTCCGCGCCCTCCCGCAGGTCGGCGACCTCGAAGCCCTCGTCGAAGACGGCCCGCGCCGCCTCGCGCCGGCCTTCGGCGGCCAGCAGTTCCGCCTCGGTCAGCCGGAACCGGCCGCGGGCCCGGGTCCCGGGGTGCAGCCGGTCCCACACGGCGCGGGCGTCCGCCGTGCGCCCGACCGCGAGCAGCGCCTCGATCGCCTCGCGGCCGAGCGCCGCGGCGACGGCCGTGCGCTCCGCGTCGTCGACGGGGACGTCCGTCTCCTCCCGCCGCTCGCGCAGTCGCTCGCACAGGTCGTCGAAGGCCTCGGCGTACCGGTCGGCGGCCCGCTCGTGGTGGCCGTCCTCCCGGTCGGCGACGGCGAGGCAGCGCAGCAGCGGCCAGCCGGCGGCGGCGGTCTTCAGGCCCCGCTCCCAACTGCGCACCGCCTGGGCCCGGTCGTCGCCGTGCCACTGGGCGACGCCGAGGTGGTACTCGGCGATCGGCGTGGCGGCCGTGGTCTCCAGCATGTCCCGCCAGGGCCGGGCGACCAGCGTGTCCCCTGGCGGTTCGTGGTGCCCCGGTTCGGGCAGGGACCCGGCGCGCAGCAGGTGCAGCCAGGGCCGCTGTTCGTCGCCGAGAGTGTGCTCCTCGAAGGGCGTGCCGGGCAGCTTCCAGCCCGCGCGCAGCACTTCGAGCGCGCCCCAGCCCGACCCCGTTGCGAGGACCTCGCCGGGCTCGGCGTCGGCGTACGGCCGCCAGGCCTCGTAGGCCGCGTCGACGTCGGCGCGCGGCAGTACCGCCTCCAGCCGCTCCTCGGCGCCGCGCAGTACGGTGTGCCACTCGCCCTCGGGTGCCGCGTCGAGCGGCCCGTAGGCCTCCAGCCACGACACCTCGCTCTCCGCCTCCAGCTTGACGTGCTCGAGCTGGGTGCGGGCGAGCCCGGCCTGGATCTCGCAGTAGCCGCCGGTGCCGGGCTCGGTGAGCCACTCCTGCCAGCGCCGTCCGCCGGGGCCCGTGCCCCACACGAACAGCTTGCGGCCGCGCAGCACGTCGGTCGACGTCTGCGCCAGTCCGCGGCCGTGCTCGTCGAGCGCGGCGATCCAGCGGCGCCGGCCGTCCGGCACCTCGTAGAAGTAGTCGGCGGGGTACGTGCTGTTCAGCGGGTACGTCCGGTCGGCTCCGTCGTACGACGGGACGGGCACCCGGCGCAGGCGCCGCTCGTAGCCGAAATGCCAGGCCTCGTCGGCGGGGGCGAGGACGCGCCGCTCCTCGGGCACGGCGATGTTGGACCACCAGTACGTCGGCACGGGGCGCTCGTGCGGGTTGCGGATCCGGACGCCGACGCGGAGGAAGTCCGAGCCCTCCGGCAGCCACAGGTCGACCTGGAAGGGCAGGTCGCGCAGCCGTTCCCACTCCCACAGGCGCAGCATCTCGCCGCCGTCGGAGGCGGGCACACGGGCGGCGTGCACGGGCGAGCAGGACAGGGTGGTGTGGCCGGTGGCTCCGATGTTCCATTCGATGCCGCCGGAGAACCAGGCTCCGTTGAGGGCGAAGTTGGCGGGCTGGAGCACGGGGTTGACGTAGAGGAGCTCGCGGTCGGTCGGCTTGTGCAGGAGGGAGGCGATGCGGCCGCCGAGGCCGGGCAGGACGGTGGCCCGCAGCCGGTCGTTCTCGATGACGAGGGCGTCGATCTCCCGGGCCTCGCGCCGCCGGTCGTAGCCGTCCCGGACCCGCACGGGCAGCAGGCTGCGCAGCGGCTCGTAGTCGACCTGGCGGGCCATGTCGCGCGGCAGGCCGGCCCGGTCGCGTTCGTCGATGCGGTGCGCCTCGTCCAGGGGGCGCAGCGGCGGCAGGGGGTTGTCCGGCCCCAGCGGCGCGGCGGGCAGGCTCAGTACCTCACGTCGGATCGTCGTCACGCTTCCCCATGGAAGCCGCTCACCGGTGCTGTGAACAGGGGCACCGTCGGTCACGTTCGCGCGACGTCGCTCACGTTTGAACCGCTGAGCGTTGTGTCGGCGGCGGAGATCAACCGGAGGTGGTCACGGTCTCGGCGGTGATCGCCCAGCGCTGGTGGTCGCGCCAGGCCCCGTCGATGTAGAGCATCCTCGGCGAGAAGCCCTCCAGGTGGAAGCCGCAGGCCCGGGCCAGCGCGATCGAGGCGAAGTTGCCCGGCTGCACGTTGATCTCCAGCCGGTGCAGCCGCATCGGTCCGAACGCGTACCGCACGACGAGGTCCAGCCCCTCGCGCATCAGCCCGCGCCCGGCCGCGTGGGCGAAGGCGCCGTAGCCGAGGGCGCCGCTGAGGAAACCGCCCTCGACGATGTTGTTGATGTTGACGAATCCGGCGATGGAACCGCCGTCCGCCCCGCCCGT
Source organism: Streptomyces sp. BB1-1-1 (assembly GCF_031597775.1). Lineage (NCBI taxonomy): Bacteria > Bacillati > Actinomycetota > Actinomycetes > Kitasatosporales > Streptomycetaceae > Streptomyces > Streptomyces sp. BB1-1-1. The sequence goes on from NZ_CP134203.1 coordinate 1,389,774, forward strand.
GTCCTTCTCGCACAGCAGGAACCCGGCCTTCGTCCGGTCCTCGATCAGCCTGGCGGCGTAGGCCTCGTACGCCTGGGCGCTGTCCGGCGGGAAGAGCCACGGGTGGTGCAGGTCCTTGCTCTCCCTGGCCCGGGCGGTGAACTCGGCGCCGTCCTCGTAGGTGAAGTGCCGTATGCCCACGCGAGGGCCCTCGGCGAGGTGGCGGGATGCGTTGTGCGGCATTTCGCCAGCCTACGACGCCTTGTCGCCGCGCGCGGGGCCGGTCGGCACCGTGGTCAGCGCAGTGCAGGCCGGTCCAGCGTCAAGGTGCCCGCGTCCGCGTCCAGTTCCGCCGTTACGCCGAACGGGATGGTCAGCGCTCCCTCGCAGTGGCCGAAGCCGAAGTCCTCCACGACCGGCACACCGAGGCCGCCGAGCCGGTCCGCCAGCATCGGCCGCAGCCGCTCGTAGGGCTCGCAGGCGTGCCACGAGCCGAGCAGCACCCCGCCGACCCCGTCGAGCCGGCCGGCGCGCAGCAGCTGGGTGAGGTAGCGGTCCAGCCGGTACGTCTCCTCCCCCACGTCCTCCAGGCACAGCAGGCCGCCGCGCGCGGAGGGACGGGCGTGCGGGGTGCCCAGTTCGGCGGCGAGCAGGCTCAGGCAGCCGCCGAGGGTGACGCCGCGCGCCCGGCCGGGGACCATGGGCGTGCCGCCGGAGGCGATCACGCGGACCGTCTCCGGAGCGAACAGGGTGGCCCTCAGATGCTCCTGGGCCCGCGCGTTCTTCAGGAAGTCGATCCCCGCGGCCATCGGCCCGTGCAGTGTGACCAGGCCCAGCCGGGTGGCGAACGCCTCGTGCAGCGCGGTGATGTCGCTGAAACCGACGAGCACCTTCGGCCCGGCCGCGCGCATCGCCTCCCAGTCGAGCAGGTCGGTCACGCGCTGCGCGCCGTACCCGCCGCGGGCGCACAGCACCGCGTCCACGGACGGATCGCACCAGGCGGCCTGAAGGTCGGCGGCCCGGTCGGCGTCGGCGCCCGCGAGGTAGCCGAAGGTGCCGTGCCGGTCCAGGACGTGCGGGCCCACGACCGGGTCGAGGTCCCAGCCGCGCAGCACGTCCAGGCCCGCCTGCAGCCGCTCCTCGGGGACGGGCCCGCTGGGCGCGACGACGGCCACCCGGGCGCCGGGGGCGAGCCGGGCCGGGCGGGTCAGGTCTCTCACCCTCGTCACCGGTTCAGCGCCAGGGTCGGAATGCCGTGCGGGTGCAGGGCGAACACCTGGGCGTAGAGGGAGAGTTCGGCCTCCAGGGCGCGCACCATGGTCTCCGCCCGGCGGAATCCGTGCCCCTCGCCCTCGAAGGTGAGGTACGCGTGCGGCACTCCCCGGCCCGCCATGCGGGCGAGGAACCGTTCGCACTGCACGGGCGGGCAGATCACGTCGTCCATCCCCTGGAGCAGCAGGAACGGCGCGGTGACCCGGTCGGCGTGCTCGGCGGGCGACCGCTCGGCGTACCGGTCGGGTACCTCGGCGTACGGGCCGATGAGGCTCTCCAGGTACCGCGACTCGAAGTCGTGCGTCTCCCCCGTGCCCCAACCGGTCAGGTCGAGGATCGGATAGCTGACCGTGCCGCAGGCGTAGACGTCGGTCGTGGCCAGCGAGGCGGCGGCCGTCCAGCCACCCGCGCTGCCGCCGCGTACGGCGAGCCGCTCCCGGTCGGCGGTGCCCTCGCCGGCCAGGGCGAGGGCGACGGCGGCGCAGTCCTCGACGTCGACCACGCCCCACTGCTCGCGCAGCCGGTTGCGGTACTCCCGGCCGTGCCCCGTGGAGCCGCCGTAGTTGACCTCCGCGACGCCGATGCCGCGCGAGGTGAAGTAGGCGATCTCCAGGTCCAGTACGAGGGGAGACCGGCTGGTGGGGCCGCCGTGCGCCCAGACCACGTACGGCGGCAGCTCACCGTCCGGTGCGAGGCAGCCCGGGTTGTGCGGCGGATAGAGGTGGGCGTGGATGTCGCGCCCGGCGGGTCCGGTGAAGGTGCGAAGCCGCGGCTCGGGGTAGTACGCCGGGTCCACCGCGTCGTCGTGCGGGGCGCCGATCACCCGGGCCCGGCCGATGGGGGTCCCCCCGCGCGAGCTCGTTCGAGCGTGGGGGAGGGCGTCCAGCTCGACCACCTCGTAGGCGCTGCGCGGGCTCGCGCCGACCGCCACGACTCGCTCGCCGTGCGCGGTGAGGGTCGCCGCGAACTCGGTCCAGGGGCCCGCGGCGTCGACGACCTCGCCGGTCTCGGGGTCGAGTATGCCGAGGGCGGTGGCGCCGCGGCCGTGCACGACGGCGATCAGGCCGCTGTCCAGCGGGGCGAACCAGCGCTGCCCGAGCTTCCACAGCGGTCCGCCGAACTCCTCCTCGCGGGCGCAGAGCGGCCGGCCGTCGCGGTAGAGGTTCCACCAGCCGGTGCGGTCGGAGACGTGGAGCAGAGCGCCGTCGGGCGCCCAGTCCGCCTGGGCGATGGACTCCTCGGGCCCGCCGGCCACTGTCCGGGCGTCCCGGAAGGTGCCGTCGGGGCCGATCTCGGCCACGACCAGCTCGGTGCCGTCCCAGGGCATGCGCGGGTGGTCCCAGGCGAGCCAGGCGGCGCGCCGCCCGTCGGGCGAGACGCGGGGGCCGGTGACGAACCGGTGCCGGGCGCCGGTGAGTTCGCGGACGGCGTCCCGTCGGCCGGCTGCCGAGCCGTCCAGCGGCACCGCCGCCAGGACCCGGCGGACGTCGCTGGGCCCGTCACCGGTGAACTCCTCCAGGACGCACCACACCTCGCCGCGCTCGCCACGCACCTCCGGCTCGGCCCAGCGCAGCCCGCCGCCCACCGGGGAGACGGGCGTCAGCGGACGCGGCTCGCCGCCGCCCGGCCGGTAGGCGTACAGCCGTTGGTCGGCGAAGTTCACGAAGACCACCAGCGGCCCGGTGTCGGTCATGAGCGCGGCCCAGGGCCGGCCGCCGTACTCGATGACGCGGCTGCGGACGTTCCACGGCGCGGGCAGCACCGGCTCCTCGGTGCCGTCGGGACGCCGCCGCACCAGCGTGCGCCGACCGCCCTCGGTGGGGCGGGGGGCCGTCCACCACACCTCGTCGCCGACGAAGGCCACGTCGTCGGGGCGCCCGTCGTGCGCGGCGGCGAGGGCCGCGTCGATGGGCGAGGGCCACGATCCGTACGGCAGAGTCCGCACCGACTCCCCCACTTTCTCCTCCAGATACTTGTCGGGCGGGCCCTTGAAGGGCCTGCCCGCTACGCCGTGCGCAGGAAACGGTCGAGGACGCGGACGCCGAAGTGCAGCGCCTCGACGGGGACACGTTCGTCGACGCCGTGGAAGAGGGCCTGGTAGTCGAAGCCCTCGGGCAGCTTCAGCGGCGCGAACCCGTAGCCGGTGATGCCGAGCCGCGAGAACTGCTTGGCGTCCGTGCCGCCGGACATGCAGTACGGCACCACGTGCCCCTCGGGGGCGAACTCCTCGACGGCGGCACGCATCCGGGCGTAGGTCGGCGAGTCCACCGGCGCCTGGAGGGCGACCTCGCGGTGGGCGAACTCCCAGTCCACGTCCGGCCCGGTGAGCCGGTCAAGGGTACTGCGGAACTCGTCCTCGCAGCCGTGCAGGAAGCGCCCGTCGACGTACGCGACGGCCTCTCCGGGGATGACGTTGACCTTGTAGCCGGCGTCCAGCATCGTCGGGTTGCTGCTGTTGCGGACGGTGGCCTCGACCAGCCCCGCGGCGGGGCCCAGCTTGTCCAGCAGCGCGTCGATGTCGCGCAGGTCGGTCTCGATGCCGTAGACGGCGGCGAGTTCGGTCAGGGCGGCGCGCACGGTCGGGGTCAGGCGCAGCGGCCACTCGTGGTCGCCGATGCGGGTGATCGCCGCGGCGAGCCGGGTGACCGCGTTCTCCCGGTTCACCTTGGAACCGTGTCCCGCCCGCCCTCGCGCGGTGAGCTTGAGCCAGCCCGTGCCGCGCTCACCGGCGGCGATCGGGTAGAACTGGCGACCGGCACCGTCGTGGAAGGTGAACGCACCGGACTCGCTGACGCCCTCGGTGCAGCCCTCGAACAGCGCGGCGTGCCGGTCGGCGAGGAAGCCGGAGCCGTCCTCGGCGCTGGCCTCCTCGTCCGCGGTGAACGCGATGACGACGTCCCGCCGGGGCCGTACCCCCTGCCGGGCCCAGTCGCGCACGACGGCCAGGATCATCGCGTCCATGTTCTTCATGTCGACGGCGCCGCGCCCCCAGACGACGCCGTCGCGGATCTCGCCGGAGAACGGGTGCACGCTCCAGTCGGCGGCCTCGGCGGGCACCACGTCCAGATGACCGTGCACGAGCAGCGCACCGGCCGACGGGTCGGTGCCCTCGATCCGCGCGACCACGTTGGTGCGGCCCTCGGTCCGCTCCAGCAGGGTGGGCTCGATCCCGGCCTCGGCGAGCCGCGCGGCGGCGTACTCGGCGGCCGGGCGCTCCTGGCAGTCACCGCCACCGCGGTTCGTCGTGTCGATCCGGATCAGCTCGGAGGTGAACCGCACGACCTCGTCCAGCGCCTGGGCGTCCGTACTCCCCGGTGTGCCGTCGGACGGGCCCTCGGGCGTGCTCCCGGTCTGCTCAGCCATACTGCTCCTCCACCGCTGCCGAGGCGATCGTGGTGACCGCCTTGAAGGTACGGATCGCCTCGAACATGGTGTCGTGGGTGTACGCCACCTTCCGCTCCGCGATGCGGGCCACCCCCGGCACGACGGTCGAGGCCGCCGCCAGGTGCTCGGCGTCGAACTCCACGGCGACGGTGAACGGCCCGCCGCTCACCGGCTCGTACCGCACCGCGAGCGCCGCCGCCTCCTTGGCCGCCGCCCGGATGTCGGAGGCGGTCCTCGCCGGCGTACGGCACACGGCCGCGTACCGCGACACATGGTCCTTGACCGCGACCTTCAGCGCCTCGGGCGCGTACCCGAGCGCGTCCTCGCAGGCCACGTCGTCCCCGGTGACCAGCACGACCGGGACCCCGTACTCGGCGACGACGTGTGCGTTGAGCAGACCCTCACTGGCTCTCACGTCGTTCAGCCACACGCCGGTGATCTGGTTGGCGAGGTAGGTGTGCGCGAGGACGCCCTCCATGCCGGCGCCCGCGTGGTACCCGATGAAGGCGATGCCGTCCACGTCCCCGTGCTGGACCCCCTCCACCATGGACAGCGCCTTGTGCCGCCCGGTGAGCATCTGCGTACGCTCGTCGAGCTGTTCCAGGAGCAGGTTGCGCATGGTCCAGTGCGCCTCGTTGACAAGCACCTCGTCGGCACCGCCGTCGAGGAAGCCCAGCACGGCGGCGTTCACGTCCGAGGTGAACATCGACCGGCACCGCTCCCACTGCGGCGTCCCCGGCAGCACGTCGGCCGGCCAGGTGACACCGGTGGCGCCTTCCATGTCGGCGCTGATGAGGATCTTCATGCCTCGAAACCGTACGCGCTGCCCGGCCGCCGCGGCCAGAGCTGTGGACAACTACCGGTGGTATGGACCACTCAACTCACCTCGTACGGCCTACGACCAGCACTTCCAGGGTTCGGCCGATCATAGGACCAGACGCGCAGCCCTCCCTCCTCACCCCGACGGCGTACACCCGGTCGTCCCGGCCGCCGGAGCGAGGAAGAGTGGCACTGTGCACGCCGTCAGCGAGAACGTCCACGCCGGTACGGCCATGTACCGCCGCGCCGCGTCCACGAACGGCGGCGCGCCATGACCCATCCGGGCACTCTCGTCCTGATCATGGCCGCCGCCGTCCTGGCGCCGCTTCTCGTGCACGCCACGGGACGTCGACTCCGCGTTCCGCTGGTCGTCTTCGAGGTCGTCCTCGGCATCCTCATCGGCCCGCAGGTCCTGGGCTGGGCGCACCCCGACGAGGTCGTCGACACGCTCGCCGATCTCGGACTGTCGATGCTCATCTTCCTGGCGGGCTACGAGATCGAGTTCGCCGCCGTCCGCGGCGACACCCTGCGCCGTTCCCTCTGGGCCTGGCCGGTCTCGCTGGTCCTCGGGATCGGCCTGGGCTTCCTCTTCAGCGGCGGTGGGGCTTTCGAGGCGTTCGTCGTCGGCACCGCCCTGACCAGCACAGCGCTGGGCACGGTGCTGCCGATGCTGCGGGACCGCGGTGAGCTGCGGGGCCGCTTCGGGACGGTGGTCTCGGCGTTCGGCGCGGTCGGCGAGTTCGGTCCCGTCGTCGCCATGGCGCTGCTCCTCAGCGGACGCCGGCCCGCCGAGTCCGCGGCCCTGCTGGCCGCGTTCGGGGCGATCACCGCCGCCGCCGTCTTCTGGGCGCTGCGCCCGCGCCCGCCGTGGTTCGGCGAGCTGACCGAGCGGACCCTGCGCAGCAGCGGCCAGTTCGCGGTCCGGTTCGTCATGCTGCTGCTGGCCTGCATGCTGGGCCTCGCCGAGGTCTTCGGCCTCGACGTGCTGCTGGGCGCCTTCGCCGCCGGCGTGCTGACCCGCCTCGTACTGCACCGGGCCGCGCCCGCGAGCAGCGAGGAGGTCGTCGGCAAGGTGGAGGCCCTGGGCTTCGGCTTCCTCGTGCCGTTGTTCTACGTCGTCACGGGAATCGAGTTCGACCTGGAGGCGTTGCTGGACGATCCGGTCGCGCTCCTGCTGGTGCCGGCCTTTCTGCTGCTGTTCCTGCTGGTGCGCGGCGGACCGGTGTACCTGCTCGCCCCGAAGGACCTGAGCCGTACGGACCGGTCGGCCCTCGCGTTGTTCGCCTCGACCTGTCTGCCGCTGGTCGTCGCGATCACGACCATCGGCGTCGACCAGGACCTGCTCGGCACGGACCGGGCCGCCGCGCTGGTCGGCGCCGCGATGATCTCCGTACTCGTGCTGCCTCTGCTCGCGACGCGGCTGCGCTCGGCAACCGGCGGGACGGCGAGGCCGGCGTCCGCCCAGGACGGGGCGAAGGACACGGAGGCGTGGTGACGCCTGAGCGGACCGCCTGCCACCGCGTCCCACGCCACCGCTCCGTGCGCCCGTCACCCGTGCGCCCGTCACTGGTGCCGCCCCGCCACCACCCACGTCGACGGCAGTTCGATCCGTGTGCCGTCCGGTGTGTACTCCGTGGTCATCAGCGGCAGTTCACCGCTCGCCAGGACGGTGAGTCCGGCCGCGCGGAGGTACTCCGGCACCGCCTCGTCGGGAACCTCTCCCGGGGTCAGGCCGTGCCGGAGGACGGGCGCGAGCTTGGCGGGCGGCCCCTCGGGCCCCTGGGCCAGCCCCATCAGCACGGTCTTGGCCGCCTGGGAGGGCTCCACCAGGAAGGCTCGGCCGCGTTCACCGAGGAGTGCGGCGAGTGCGTCGGCCAGCGGTTGCCGGTCGTCGGGCTCGCACTGGTGCAGGACGCCCCGCACATAGACGTTGGCGTCTCCCAGCTCCGCGTGCAGCGTCTTAGCCTCGGCCTTGTCAGCGGCGTCCAGCTGCCGGTACGCCGCCTGGCCGGCGGGGTCCGCGTGCCGGGCGTGGTCGAGGGCGGAGGCGCTCAGGTCGGCGCCGACGACATGCGGGAAGCGGTCGGCGAAGTAGCGGGTCTGGGTGCCGTTGCCGCAGCCGAGGTCGATCATCGGCAGGCCGGGGTCGGTCAGGTGCGGCTCGAAGTGGGCCAGGTGGCGCCCGGCGGTCAGCATGGGCTCCGCGTCCCAGAACACCGCCCCTTGGCCCTCGGGTGCCTCGTTCCAGAAGCTCTCCCAGGCGTCCCGGTACCGACTCGTCACGCTCATGCCCGTCTCCCCAGGTGCGACGACGTACAGCCCGTCGGAGGTGACGGGCCCGTACGGTGTACCGCGCCCGGCGCACGGCCACAAGCGCCCGGCGCATTCCTTCACCGGACGTGCGAACCAAGTGCGCCCCCTGACCGCGCGCGGCGGCTCAACGGCGGGGCAGCGTCAGCTCGAACCAGACGGTCTTGCCGGCCTTCGTGCGACTCGCGCCCCATTCGCGGGCGAGGGTGCTGACGACGCGCAGCCCGCGCCCGTTCTCGTCGTCGGGGCCGGCGCTGCGCAGCGTCGGCAGTTCGTGGTCGTCGTCGTCCACCTCGCACAGCAGCGTGTCGGCGCGGACCAGACGCAGCTCGACCGGACGGGAGTGGGCGTGCCGTACGGCGTTGGTGACGAGTTCGCTGACCATCAGCTCGGCGGGGTCGGCCAGTTGCGGCAGGCCCCAGTCGTGGACCTGCTCGCGGACCACCGCGCGGGCGCGGCCGACCTCGGCCGGGTCGCGGGCGAGGCGCCATTCGGCGACGGCGTCGGACTCGATGCCGCCCAGCCGTACCATCAGCAGGGCCACGTCGTCCTTGCGGCCGCCGCGTGTGCCCAGCGCGCGGATGATGGTGTCGCAGGCGTCGTCCATGGACGCGGCCGGGTGGGCGGCGGACTCGCAGAGGGTGGCGAGGCCGACGCCGATGTCCTCGCCGCGCATCTCCACCAGTCCGTCGGTGCACATCACCAGCCGGTCGCCCGGCGCCACCGGCACGCGTACCGCCTCGAAGGGCACCGCGCCGACGCCGATCGGCGCTCCCGTGGGCAGGTCGATCAGCTCGCTGGAGCCGTCCTCGGCCCGGACCAGCACGGGCGGGATGTGACCGGCGTTGGCGAGGTGCAGTTCACCGGCGATGGGGTCGTAGACGGCGTACAGGCAGGTCGCCAGGTGGGTGTCGCCGAGCCGCTGGGCGAGATCGTCGAGGTTGCGCAGGAGTTGGGCGGGCGGCAGGTCGAGCCCCGCCATGGTCTGCACGGCGGTGCGCAACTGGCCCATCATCGCGGCGGAGTTGAGGCCGTGGCCCATGACGTCGCCGACCACGAGGGCGGTGCGGGCGCCGGGCAGCTTGACCGAGTCGAACCAGTCGCCGCCGACCCGGCCGAGGAGCGTACCGGGCAGATAGCGGGTGGCGATGTCGCAGCCGGCCATGCGCGGGGGGATGTGCGGCAGCATGCTGTCCTGGAGCGTCTCGGCGACGTTCTCCTGGAACGTGTACATGCGGGCGTTGTCGAGCACGAGGCCCGCGCGGGCGGCGAGTTCGGCGCCGGTGACCCGGTCCATGTCGTTGAAGACGGGCCGCTCCGGGTGCCGGAGAAGGATCATGAAGCCCAGGACGACGTTGCGCGCCTTCAACGGCACCAGCAGCATCGAGCGGCCCGTGATGAGCGGCCGGATGTCCCGCTTCTCGAACTGGGAGGCGATGGCGTGGCCCATCTCCTCGGTGATGCGGGGCACCAGGACCGGCTCGCCGCTGGTCATGCACTGGAAGAAGGGGGTGTGCGCCGGGAACGGCATGGCCTCGCCGACCGGTACGACGTCGTCCCAGCGGCCGGGTTCGTCGGTGTGCTCCAGGGCGACCCGGTGCCACATCGTCGTCGTGTCCGGCACGCCGTCGGGGAAGCCCTCGCCGGCGACGACCTGCTCACGCAGATAGGTGCCGGCGACGTCGGTGAAGCGCGGGACGACCGCCTTGCTGACCTCGACGATGGTCCGGGACAGGTCGAGCGAGGTGCCGATCCGTCCGCTGACCTCGTTGAGGAACTCCAGGCGTTCGCGGACGGCGGCGTACTCCAGGTCCTCGGCCTCGTCCCGCAGTTCGTCCGGCACCGGCTCGCCCGCCGCCAGCGCCCGGGCCGCCCGCTCGCGACGCGCCATGCGCTCGGCGCGCCGGGGCACGCCCCAGTCGGGGGTGACGGGCACCCGGTCGTTCTGGCTGAACTCCAGGATCGGATAGCCCAGTTCGAGGACCTGCGCGACGATGCGGGCGCTCTCGCCGACGCTCATGCTGGGCAGGATCTCGGGGAGGCGGCGGGCGAGTTCCTCGGCACCGGGGAAGTCGGTGTGCAGCGCGAAGCCGGGCGCGATCCGCTCGACGGTCGCCTCCTGCGCGCCGCCGTCGGCGTAGTCCCGGCGCAGGCCGTCCGCGTCGGCGGCCAGCACCAGCAGCCGCTCCCGGCCGGGTCCCACCAGCGGATACGCCCACCACAGCACGTCGACGCGGTCGTTGCCCGGCACGGTGAGGCGGGCGCGGCCCGCCGCCGGGTAGGACAAGCGCCCGTCGAGGGAGGACTCCAGCCCGGGTCCGAGGCCGTCGTAGGCCGCGTACGAGCCGTACCCGGTGACGTCCTCGTCCTCGGGGAGCACGCCCGAGACGGGCAGCAGGTCGGGGGCGGGCCGGCCGATCGCCTCCTCCTTGGGCAGGGCGAACAGCCGCCGTGCGCCCCGACTCCAGTGGGAGACCAGCCCGTCGCGGTCCACCACGACGACGGCCAGCGGGACCCGGCCCGCCACGGGGTCCGCCGGCGCGGCGCCGGGTCCGGCCCGGCGGCCTGGAGGTGCGTCCCGCTGGGTGCCATGGTCCATGGCGTCAGGCCCTCTCTCCCCACGGCTCCGCAAGATCTGTGTCGCCGTCACCACGGTACGGCGGTGGTCGGTGACCATGTGCGGCAACGGGGGAATTGGTGGCGCGCAAACGCACCGGCGCACACCCGCGCGCCGGTGCCCGCCCTCAGTCCTCGTGCCCGAGCTGGAGGTCGCGCTCCGTACGGCCGCCGCCGGCCACCTGGAGCACGGTGGCCACGGGCGGGTAGCCGGCGGCGATGACGGTGTACTCGCCGGACGACAGGTCGACGAACCGGAAGGTGCCGTCGGGCCCGGTGGTCAGCGTGTCCACGACGTTGCCCGCCGCGTCGAGCAGCGTGACGCGCGCGTCCTCCACGGCCCGTCCGCCACTGGCGCGCACGGTGCCGCGCAGCACGGCGCCGCCGGCCAGCTCGACGTCCTGGCGGGTCTCCCGGGCGGCCTGGACGCTGACGGGCAGCGCGGCCGGGCGGAAGGCGGGGGCGCTGCCGGCCAGGGTGTACTCGCCGGCCACCAGCTCGGTGATGACGTAGCCGCCCTCGCGGCCGCTGCGGGTGGTGGCGACGACCTCGCCGTGGACGTTGGTGAGCGTGACGGTCGCGTCGCGCACGGGGCTGCCGTCGGCGGTGAGCACGCTGCCGGCGAGGCGGCCGGCGCCGCCGAGCACCACGTCCAGTTCCACCGGACGTTCGCCGACGGTCACGGAGACCGCCTGCGGCTGGTGACCGCCGGCCGCGGCGATCAGGACGTACGTCCCCGAGCCGGGCGTGGCCAGCGCGTACCGTCCGTCGTCGCCGCTGGCGCCCCGGCCGATCTGCCGGCCGCCGACGTCGATGAGGGTGAGCGCCGCGCGGGGCACGACGGTGCCGTCGGGGTGCTGCACCGTGCCGCAGACGGCGACGCCGGCGGCGTACGGCGACCGGGCCTGCGGGACGGGGGCGACGGACTGCGCGGACTGGGCGGTTTCCTGCTCGGTGACGGATGCGTTGTGGGACACCAGGGGTTTCTCCTTGAGGAAGAAGGCGATGAGCAGCCCGAGGACGAGTACCGGCACCAGGTAGAGGAAGATCCGCGGCATGGCGTCGGCGTACGCCCCGATGTAGGCGTCGCGCAGCGCCGGGGGCAGGGAGTGGACGAGCTGTGGGGTGATGGCCTCGGCGTCGGGCAGCCCGGCGCCCGCCTCGGCGGGGATCCGGTCGGCCAGGGCGTCGGTGAGCCGGTCGGCGAAGAGGGTGCCGAAGACGGCCGCGCCGACGCTGCCGCCGATCTGCCGGAAGTAGTTGTTGGCGCTGGTGGCGGTGCCGAGGTCGGCGGGGCGCACGGAGTTCTGCACGGCGAGGATCAGTACGGGCATCACCATGCCGATGCCGGCGCCGAGGACGGCCATCCAGATGCTGTAGTGCAGCCGGGGTGTGTCGGCGTCGAGCCCGGACAGCAGCCACATGCCGACGACGGACAGGGCACTGCCGAGGATCGGGTGGGACCGGTAGTGCCCGGTACGGCTGATCATCTGACCGGAGATGATCGAGGTGCCGACGATGCCGCCCATCATCGGCAGCATCAGGAGGCCGGACTCGGTGGCGGTGGCGCCGTCGACCATCTGCAGGAAGGTCGGCAGGTAGCTGGCGGCTCCGAACAGGGCCACGCCGATGACGAGGCCGACCAGGCCGGTGACGTTGAAGACGGAGTCCCGGAACAGCCGCAGCGGGATCAGCGGTTCGGGCGCGAAGTGCTCGGCGACCAGGAAGAGGACGGTGGCCGCGACCGCTCCGGCGGCGAGGCCGAGGATGACCTCCGAGCCCCACTCGTACTCGGTGCCGCCCCAACTGGTCAGCAGCACCAGGCAGGTGGAGGCGGCGGCGAGCAGCAGCGCGCCGAGGATGTCGAGGCGCGGTTTGACCTGCGGCTTGGGCAGCTTCAGTACCACGGCCACGACGGCCATGGTGACCAGTCCGAAGGGCACGTTGATGTAGAAGCACCAGCGCCAGGAGAGGTGGTCGGTGAAGTAGCCGCCCAGCAGGGGGCCGGCGACCGAGGCGAGTCCGAAGGCGGCGCCGATCAGGCCCATGAACCGGCCGCGCTCGCGGGGCGGCACGATGTCCGCGATGATCGCCTGCACGCCGATCATCAGGCCGCCCGCGCCGACGCCCTGCACCGCGCGGAAGGCGATCAGCTGGTCCATGGTCTGCGCCCGGCCGGCGAGTGCCGAGCCGACGATGAACACCAGGATGGCGAACTGGAAGACGCCCTTGCGCCCGAAGAGGTCACCGAGCTTGCCGTAGATCGGCAGGCCGACGGTGGAGGTGAGCAGGTAGGCGGTGATCGCCCAGGACATCTTCTCCAGGCCGTGCAGCTCGCCGACGATCTTCGGCAGCGCCGTGGCCACGATCATCTGCTCCAGCGCGGCGAGCAGCAGCGCCAGCATCAGCCCGACGAAGACCAGCCGCACCCGGCGCGGACTGAGCCCCGCCCCCGTCTCCGGCTCCGGTGCGGGGGGCTCGGGAGGCGTCGGGGGTGCGGTGACCGGTTCGTCCTGCACCAGAGTGATCCCGCCCACGTCCCGCTCCCCTCGTCACACCTGCTCACAATTGCCGCCTGGGGCGACAACTGCGAACAAGTGCGAAGAGTTACGGCATACGGCGGTAACCCGAGCAGATCACTCGAACCGGTGAGGCGGCCAACGGCCGCCCCGTACTTGCCCTTTGGCTACTTCTCGACCTCGGTGGCGAGCTTGGCGAGCATCGCGTCGTAGATCCGGGCGAGCCCCTTGGGCGCGAAGGTCTTCTCGAAGAATCCGCCGACGCCGCCGGCACCCTGCCAGGTGGTGACGACGACCACGCGGGACTTGCCCTCCCCGGCCGGGGTCACCCGCCAGGTGGTGACCATGGAGGAGTTGCGGTCCTTCTCGACCAGCTCGCCGTCGGTCGGCTCGGTGACCTCCAGCAGGCAGTCACGGACGCGCTTGCTGGTGGCCTGGAGCTTCCAGTGCACGAGGGTGCCCTCGCCGTCGCCGCCCTCGCGGACCTCGTACTCACTGAAGTGCTCGGGCAGCAGCTTCTCGCGGCTGCCGCTGTAGTCGGCGAGGGTGTCGAACACCGTCTCCGCGTCCGCTGCGACGATCCGCTCCGTAGTCGCCTCGACCTGCGCCATCGGGTTCCTCCAGGGCCTGGTTCTCGGGGTCCGGGCAAGCCAACCACCCCGCCGCCCGGCCACCAAATCGGGGGGCGCGAAGCGGCCCCGCGCGACTCGTCCGCACGATCAAGGGAACAAGTGTTCTATTGTGTGGGCAGTGCTACCGAGGAGGCGTCAATGCGCTGGGAGAACCTCACGGACTCCGACCACGCCCGGGCGGCCGACCCCGCGCTGTTCGGCGCGGACGCGGTCACCACCCGCACGTTCGACACGCCCGAGTTCCGCGGCATCACCTTCCACGAGGTGCGGGCCCGCTCGATCCTCAACCGGGTGCCGGGCGCCTCGCGCATGCCGTTCGAATGGACGGTCAATCCGTACCGGGGCTGTACGCACGCCTGCGAGTACTTCTTTCAATAACCCTATTGAGTCGGGGAGGTTCCTTGCTCAGCGCATCACAGGCAGGCAGGGCCTGGAAGGACATGGCACGGCCCCCGCTGCTGGACCAACAGAACAAGACGCAGAACGCCAGCCAGGCGGGGCGGGCGGCCTACGCAGCCCTCTTACAGCCGGAGGCCACGCCGCGAACGCGGACAGCCGACGCCACACCGTGGCTCTTGCTGCGCGACAGTACGCGGCGCCGGACCGCCTGACCCCGATCCCCCGCCGCGCCGCAGGTTCCGCAAGCCGACGGCGTGGCGGGCCTACGACAAAGCCCGCCCTGACGGAGGCTTGCGGACCTCCAGCAGGGCGGGCGCTCAAGAGCCCTGGAAACGTGACTGACGATGCGTCACCAAAAGCACCAGGGCTGATGCTGACATGTGAACACGCGCCCTCCACTTTTGTCGAGTGCCTAGTGATCACCCGGACTGGATCAATGACGGGCGCCGGGCGCTGGGCGAACGCATCGCGGACCTGCGCACCGCCGCGCACTACACCCAGGAGACCTTCTGCGAGGCCACCGGGCTGAGCCGAAGCACCCTTCAGCGCATCGAGTCCGGGCAAGGCGACCCGCGCTACAGCGAGCTGATGCGGATCGCGGCCGTCCTCGACACCCGGGTGGCGGTCCTCGTCAACGACTGAGGCCCCGCCCATCTGCCACGGGGGGAGCAGACGAGCGGGGCCGTTCAGGGCGGCGGGCGTCAGATCTTCGGCCAGGTGACCCTCTGCCCCTCGGGCGTGACGATGACCTCGAAGCGGTCCAGGGCCGGGGAGCCGTCGGCCTGCCAGCGCAGCAGGTGGTCCTCCACCGCGTCCCACAGCGGTACGGGCCCGCCCTGACGGACGGTCCACTGCTCGCCCTCCTGGGCGAGGGCCGCCCAGGCGCCGGCCTCCACGTCGACCAAGACGTGGTGGGCCTTGTCGGCGAGGGTCAGGCTGAGACGCTGAGCGTGCGGCGCCGCGAGCTGAGCGACGAACCGTGCGCCCCAGTCGTCCAGGACGTCAGCACCTACCCGCGCGTGCCGCTCCTGGCCGGAGTCGAAGTCGGGCAGCATGCCCAGGGGCGGCGGCATCTGGGGCCGGGCCAGCATGAAATGGACCTGTCCACCGAGCAAACGGCCGTGAGCCACTCCGTCGTGTCCGACGGTCAGCCGCGCCAGCTCCGAGGAGTGCATCCAGCCGCCCAGGGTGGCGAGGATGACGCCGCCCGGCTTGGTCTGCTCGATCCATGTGTGCGGCAGCTCCCGCACCCCGCACGTCACGACGACTCGGTCGTAGGGGGCGCCGTCCTTGTGCCCGGCCAGGCCGTCACCGACGATCAAATTCGGGAAGTAGCCGCAGGCGCCCAGGCCAACACTGGCGCGGCTGGCTACGTCGGCGTCCACCTCCACAGACGTCACCCGGTCGTCTCCGAGCCGGTGGCAAAGCAGCCCGGTGGAGTAGCCAGTGCCGGTGCCGATCTCCAGGACCCGGTTGCCGTCAGCGACCTGAAGGTCTTCCAGCATCCGCACGACCAGACTCGGCAGGGTGCTGGAAGACGTGGGCTCGCGCCGGATCTCACCGCGGATGTCGCTGGGAACGATGGTGCCCGCGATCTGGGTGACCAGCGAATCGTCCGTGTAACAGAGGTCCAACCAGCCTTCCCGATCGGCGGGCACCGGCCGCCAGGCACTGCCGAAGCGGCGGAAGAAGCCGCCGCGGAGGAACTCGTGCCGGGGCACGGCTTCGACAGCCGCCCGCCACGGTCCGGTACGCAGGGCGCCGTCCGCAGCGAGCCGGTCGGCAAGATCCCGACGCAGGGCTGCGGAATCCAGGACGGTCATCAGCGGCTGTTCCTTTCCAGGAGGTCGGCCATGGCCGCGAGCATCGGCAGGCCGGTCTCGTGCTCCAGCCAGTACCACTGGCCGGAGGGGTTGCACTCCAGGAACCACCATCGGCCCTGGCGGTCAATGGCGAAGTCGAAAGCGCCGAAGACGAGACCAAAGTGGGACAGGTAGGCGTACAGGGATTCGGCGGTGCCGTGCGGCAGCGGAACGACGGTGTAGGACAGGCGACTGTAGTCGGTGCGCCAGTCCAGCAGGTCGGAGTCAATCCGGACGGCGAAGGCGTGCTCGCCGATGACGGTCACGCGTACGTCCGCCGTCTTGTCCACGCACTGCTGGAACAGGTGCGCGGTGCCGGCCACCGTCTCGTCGATGTCGTCGGCCCTGACCTCGGCGACCTTCACGACGGACGACACGCCGTCGATGCGGTACAGCGGCGCCGCGAGCGGCTTGTAGATGGCGGGGCCGTGCTGCTTGATGAAGGCCCTCGCCGCGTCCGGGTCGCTGGTGATGGTGGTGGGCGGGAGGCGGAAGCCTGCCTTCGCGGCGGCGATGAGGCCGGACGGCTTGAATTCCGCGTCGCCGATGCTGTGGGGGTGGTTGACGTACCGGCAGCCCGGGAGGGAGGCCAGGACGCCACCGAGGCCGTAGCGGGCCTGAGCGACAGCGAACCGGGCGTCCTGGTCCTCAAGGTGCGGGAAGGCGAACCCGGAGGGCCGCCGGTAGTACAGGGACCGGACCTTGGTGAGGTCGGCGGTCCGGGACGGCGTGGACAGTGTGCCCTCCACACCGTTCGACGTGATCGTGGCCGCAACCGACAGGGCGTGGGGGAAGTCCCCCGAGTCGAGCCGCACGACCGGGACATCCCGGTCGTGCAGCTCACTGATCACCACGTCGGCCGTGGGGTCGTCAAGGTTGGTGACGACCAGCACCGGGCCGACACCGGTCACTGGTCGGTGTCGTTCCCCGTGTCGGTGTCCGTACCGGACGCGTTGCCGTCGGGGCTGGTGCCCGTGGACGGGTTGGTGCCGGTGCTGGTGCCGTGCCCGCCCATCTCCATCATCTCGCCGCGGTCGTCGAAGTACCGGGTGGTCTGGGTGGTCGGGTCCAGGACGGCCTTGGCGTAGCCCGGGGCGGGCGACGGGTAGGGGGCCATGCGGCGCACGCCCCACGGGGTCGGGGTGCGCGTACCGGTCGGCAGCGGCATCCCGGTCGGGAGCCGGTCAGAGTGAGCAAACAACGGATCTTCCTCTCGTGTTGTCGTGCGGTGGACCCGCCCCGGGGCTCGACCTGTCCAGGGTTGGGGCCCGGGGCGGGAGTTGTGGGACCCGCCCCGCCGGTGGCTTGCGGTCCACCAGCGGGACGGGCGTTCGTGGGGTGCGACCCTGACCCTGCGGTCGCCATGGGGCCCCGGGACGCCGGGGCATGCGGTCAGCGGCGGGGGCGGCCGACGTTGACGCAGCGGGCGTGCACGCGGCCGGACCGGACGGCGCTCCCGGACGGGCTGCCTTGGTCGTACGGCACCGAGTCGTCGCCGGACTCGATCGCCCGGTCACAGGCCAGGCACCTGACCACGCCGGTGAGCGCGTCGTAGTGGGCGCACAGGGCGGCCACGGAGCGGGCAAGCAGCTTCACCCGCTCGACTTCCCCCAGCAGCCCGGCGGCCTCCGGCACCCTCATGCGCCGCCGGGCCTCCTCAACGCTGGCGAGCGCAACCTTGGCCGGCACGTCGTCGCCGCGGTCGGCGGCCAGCTGCTCGATGTGGGGGATCAGCTCGGTCAGGTAGTCGCGCAGGTCGTGGTCGAAGCTCTTCACCACGCCGTGGCGCGGGAGGGTGAGCTGCGCGAGGAACCAGGCAGCGGTGGCACGCATGGTGGCGGTGGCGGGCGCGGCCGTCTCGGGGCGCGTGGCGCTCACCGGGCCGCCGCCTCGGCGGCACTGTGGCGCGGGCACTTGCACGGCGGGTACACGTCACGCAGCGGCAGGGGCTTTCCCTTGCCCGTGACGTTCACCGTGCCGTGGTCCTCGGTGACCGCACCGTCCCGGTTCACCCGGTAGACGTGCAAGGTCATCTTGACGCCTGGCTTTCGCGAGGCTGTAGGTTTCATGGTGTCGACGCTCCTGAGTAGCGTGGGCCATGCCCCCGGACCGGTCGCACGGTCGCGGGGGTCCTTGTCTGCTTCTCAGAGTGCCGACACGAAAAGGCCGGAACTATCAGTCCTCACTGATAGCTCCGGCCAAAGCTTTGACGCAGCGTCACACGCCCAGCCACGAACCATAGTTGGAGAAGGAATCGGGCATCCGACGCTTCGCCGCTTCCAGCCCGGCGTACGTCTCCCGCACGGTGGGGTGATACTTCGTCTGCTGGGGGGCGAGCTTGCGCGCGGCCAGCAAGCTCTTGAAGGCGGCGTCCGTCCGGCCCGTCCACATCTGCGCTCGCGCGACCTCGGAGTGGTGGTGCGCGAGCCGGGACGGCGGCCAGTCATCCGGGATGGCGATCTGCTGCGCCTGGTCGACGGCCTCCGGGTACAGGTCCAGTTCCGCGAGGACGCTCACACGGTGCACGCCCACGTTGGTCGGTCCGAACGACAGCCAGTGCACCTTCTCCGCCGCGCCGGTGCGCTTGGCGATCCGGCCGGCCTCTTTCAGGTGCCCTTCGGCCGTGTCCTGGTCCTGGTCGCGGCCGGCGAGCACGGCGGCCCCGAGGTGCAGCTGGCCGGTGACAACGTCCAGGACACGGCCCTGATCGGCCTGCTGCAACGTGGACATGCCGAGACCGATCAGGCGCTTGCCGGTCTTGTAGTCGCTGGCCCGCAGGTAGGCGAGCGCCCGAAGGTACTGGCGCATGCCGCTGAGAACCGGGTCGGACGCCTTCTGAGCCGCCCAGTCCATCCGGTCCAGGGCCACGGTGCACAGGTCCGGGAAGCCCAGCTTGGTCGTCACGTCGTACGCGGTCCGGTACGCGCTGGCGAGCAGCTGCCAGCTCCGGTCCGTCGCTTCGGTGTGTGCCGCCGTCGTGGCCTCATGGATCAGTCCGGGTAGTTCGGCGGCGACCTGCTTGATGTTCGTGGCGCGCACCTGGGCGCACAGCTCGTCCGCGGCCGCCTCCAGCTCGTCCAGGGAGCGCGGCGACACGTCAGGGTCGGGCCCGAGGTCGTAGATGTTCAGCGCCTCACGGATCGGGTTGATGAGCCCGTCCAGCTGGTCCTGGCGCAGCTCGTCCAGGTAGGGCTGGCCGTTAAGTTCGGCGACCGGCACGGACAGGACGCGGGCAAGCGCGCCTATCACCGAAGGGCTCGCGGGCATGACGCCCTGCTCGATCTTCGTGATGGCGCTGTAGGAGACGTGCGAGAGGTCCGCCAGCTCGCGTTGCGTCAGACGGCGGACTTTGCGCGCGTGCGCGATGCGTGCGCCTGTGTGTTCTTCAGCGTACGGGGGCATACTGGCTCCGTTCTGAACTCGACACTCAGAACGGTACCCCGTACGCGCAGTCGGGGACCCTCTCAACGGCCCCCGCCGTACAGGCGGGGGCCGTTGCCGGAGCAGCGGGCACCTGCGGATGGCCCCACTGACCGTGCGACCTGCCACGGTCCGGGTGAGGCTGGGGCCATGGCCCGTGAGAGACCCGTGATCGTGTATCCGCCCAGTGAGACCGGCGGCCGGCGAGTGCGCATCGATGGGGAGATCCTCGGGACCGCGTACAGCCTCCACGACCTGACTGTCTTCCTCCAGCACGCCGGCCTGGAGGGCTGGGACGAACTGGACGTCGCCGGAACCTCGCTGATCGAGTGGCGCGGTGGCGGCCCAGACTCCTGGGAGCACTGAACGCGAGTAAGCCCCCGCTGAGGGGTACGCAGCGGGGGCAACGGGGAGACCACATCCACCTGGGGAGCAGAAGGAGGCCCCGCGGCCCACCGCCCCCGGGAGGTGCCGGACCCCGCTGAGGGGAGCACCGGTGAGGCGGTGGAGCGACCACAATGCGCCACCCTGACCGAAAGACACAAGACCTCGGACACGACGAAAGGCCCCCGCCGCCCGAAGGCGGCGGGGGCTCGGTGTCGGGTCAGGCGACGAACAGAGCGACCACCACGCCGGCCACGGCGGCAATCACCCCGGCCACGGCGGCGAGGGCACCGATCTGGGCGAGAGGCCACCGACCCCGCTTCAGCTCGTTGACTTCAAGGCGCAGCTCGTCGATCTCCTTCTCCACCTCGGTGCGGAGCTTGGCCAGGTCGGCATCAGTCCGGTTGGTCCGCTCTACGAGGACGCCCAGCGTGCCCTTGATGTCCGAGAGCCCCGTGTTGATCTCCCCTCGCAGGTTCGCCAGTTCGACAGCCAGGTTGGTGGTCGGGTCCGGGGCCGGGGCCGGCGCGGTCATGACTGACCCTTGGGCTCCCGGTTCGGGACTGCCCACGTGATTCCCAGCGTCCCGAGCACGGCCAGGACGACGGCGACACCATCGCCGGTCGTCAGGGTGCCGTCCTGCACGGCGGTACCCAGCGCCGCGGTGCCGGCCGCAGCGCCGGCGACCACTGACTTCCAGTAGCGCGAGATCCTCATGACGCCTCCCAGTAGAGGCCGCGCACGTACGCGGCCGTGATCGTGATCGGCTCCTGGTCGCTGGAGTCGGCCGGGTAGTAGATGAACTCGAACCGCAGCCGCTCGTTGGCGACGATCGAGCCCGAGTTGTGGAAGTCCGGGAAGCTGTTGCCGTCGGTGCCGATGCGTTCGATGATCGGCCCGTTCCAGCGGGAGCCGTCCGGACGCAGGTGGTAGAAGCGGCCCTGGAGCGTGGAGCCCGGCGGGACAACCGCCTGCACGTGCGCCATGGCCTGGTAGTGGGACGCGCCGGTCAGCAGGTCCACCCCGTCGACGTTCAGCGTGGTCCACTTGCGGGGCGTGATCTCCTGGTCGTCGCTGTCGTAGCGGCCGATCGCTCGCGGCATCTCTTCCTCCTCAAGGTCGCCGGAGCTCCAGCCGGCGGGGCGGGTGAGGCGTTTCTCGATCCGGGCGCGCATCGAGGCCATGGTGAAGCCGCGCGGGTCGACCTTTCCGGGCTGCCATTCGAGGTGGCCGATCACGGAGCGCTCGTTCCAGCCGTGGTGGCGGCAGACCGCGGCGGCGGCCCGCTCGATGGCCTCCAGCTGTGCCGCCGGCCAGGGGTCGTCGCCGTCTCCGAGGTTCTCGCACTCGAAGCCGTAGAAGTGCCGGTTGCCGTCGGTGTTCGCCTCGTTCTCGGTGGGCAGCGGCGACTCGTTGATGACCGCCTGGAGGACGTCGTCGTCGCCCAGGCCCGCGTGGTTGGCCCGGCCGTAGCCGACCAGGTGCACGCGGCCATCCTTGGTGATGACGCCGTGGCACAGCGGCCCGGGCAGTCCCGCGTAGCCATTGCGGCAGATCTCCACCGTGCGGGCGCTGCCGGAGGTCACGGTGTGGTGGATCATCACGCCGTGCATCGGCCCGAACGGGCCGGTGTGGTCGCGGTTGTGGTCCTCCCAGTCGCCGACCTCAACAACGACCAGGCCCTCATCGCGGAGGGCTTGCAGGAGGCTCCGCGCTCCCATCGGGGCGGCCATCACACACGCTCCGGCCACGACCACGTGCCCGGCTGGTCGCCCTGGAGCCGGGACGTGGCCCACATGGGCGGGTCCTGGCCGTCCAGGAGGACGCGAAGGTTGCAGGCGTCGTCGGGGTTGCCGGACCAGACGCGTACGACGATCGCCGGGTACTGCTCGCCGGCCTCCACGTGGTTGCCGGTGATGCCGGACTGCACGCGCTGGTGGGTGATGTGCCGGGCGTCGTCCTCGGTGAGCCGGTACATGACGACGCGCCCCGGGCTGGGTGGTTGGGGCATGGTTCCTCCTTCATACGGTCAGGCGGGGATCCACGCGCCGCCTCGGACGAAGCCGTGGGTGCCGCAGCACCGCCAGAGCAAGGACGGCTCCAGGTGCAGCGGATCGCGAGAGACGACCGTGTGGCCGCCGGTGCCCGCGCCGACCCAGCCGCCACTGACGGTCTTCTCTTCCGGCAGAGCGGCGTAGGTGGGGCACCAGTGCCAGAACAGCGGGTTGGTCTCGTGCTCCAGCCAGCCGTAGTAGATGTCGTCGGTCAGCTTGGTCAGGCCCGCTGTTTCCAGGCCCGGCCATTCGGTCGGCGGTGTGGTGCGGTCGACAGCCACGGTCAGCCTCCGATCGTGGGGTGCGGGGTCCGCGTCAGAGCACGGTGATCGTGTCGGCCTTGCGGATGATGTCCTCGCCGGGCCGGGTGTCGACGCCCTCGGTCTGTACGAGAACCCACCGCTGGTAGGTCCCCGGTGTGAGCGCCAGGTCCGCGCCGACGGCCGGTCCGATGAGCGCCACCACATCGATCACGCCGTCCTGGGCGAGCGGCCCGTCGGGCGATGCGACGCCGTTGACCAGCTGCACGATGGTGAAGTCCGTGACGGCCGGGATCTCCCCCAGGTCGGTGGTGTGGTAGACGCCGACCGCCGTGACGTTGACCGGGCCCCCGCGGGTGAATGTCAGCGCGTTGGACGTGTACTCGGTCGCGGTGCTGTACAGCTCTACCGCCATCAGGGCTCCCTTTCGAGGATCGTCTCTGCCACCTCGGGGCTGAGGACCGTGGGCCCGACCCCGAGGGCCGCAACGCGGGTGGGGCCGACGGAGAGCGTGACGTCTTCCGCGCTCGACTCGAAGTGCCCGGAGACCGCCATGCGCGCGCCCCCGAGGACGCCGGCGAGGCTGGTGCGGCTGACGAGACGACCCGCCCCCGCGCCCAGGGGCCCGCCAAGGGCGAGGCTGGCGGACCCTGGGGACGACAGCTCTGCGTGCAGCTGCGCTCCGGCTCCCCCGAGCGCGGCGTGGACGCTGCCGGACATGGTGTTGGTCGCGACGCCGACCGTGTGAAGGCGCTGGTCGCCGCCTCCCGACCCGCTGAAGTAGCCGTTGACGAAGTGGACGTGAACGTTCGACAGGTCCCAGGCGGGTAGCGCCTCCGCGCCTCCGCCACCGGCCGCGAACGGGTTGACCCACGTCACCCCGTCCGGGGACGTCTCGAAGATGACCTGCGTGCTGGTGGTGCGGATGCGGCACCAGCGGTGGTCGGCGTCGACCCACGGCACGAACCCGTCATCGGCGCCGACGAAGTAGCCCAGCGACGTGGAGTAGCGGCCGAACGCGATCTCCTGCCCGGCCGTGCCGCTGCCGATGGTGCAGTACTGCTCGATGCCCGCCACGGCCGCGCCGGTGTAGGTCCACTCCCAGGTGAAGGTGTCCTCGGTGAAGTCCCGGGAGGGCGGGGTGAAGCCCAGCCAGTTGGTGTACGCGGCGGACGGGGCGACGGCCGCGTACCCGTCCCCGAGAGTTTGCGTGGCGCCGACGCTGTCGTTCCACAGCGTCGTGTCGAGCCCGTCGCCGTCGAAGGCGTCGAACAGGGTGCTCAGCTTCGCCATGGCTCAGCCGGACGCGGGGATGGTGATCGTGCCGTCGGTGATCTCCACGTCGAGGCCCGTGGACACCGTGGTCGTGTTGACCAGCAGGTCTGCGTTGGAGACGCCCACGCCGCCGTCGATGCGGGCCACGCCGTTCGAGTCGAGGATCCGGAACCAGGTCGCGGTGCCGTCGGCGACCGCGGTCACCGCGATCGGTGTGCCCGCCAGCGCGGCGACACCGCCCGACGCCGCAGCGAACGCTGTCGCGGCGAGGGTGAGTTCGGCGAGCAGGGTGCCGGTCGCGGTGGCGTCCGGTCCGGCCGGCTGTGTGCCGGACCGGATCTGGAGCTTGCCGCCGGCGGCGCCGGCGTCGATCAGTGCGGTGATCGCGTCGGCGGCGGCGTTGCGGGCCGCGCCGGAGATGAAGACGGTCATGGGGCCCTCTCAGAAGTAAGTGGTGACGATGCAGATGCCGTCGGCGCCGTCGCCGCCGTTCGTCGCACTGTTCGCTGCGGTGCCGGATACCGCGCCGCCCCCGCCGGCCCCGTAGCGGCCTTCGTCCTGGGCGCTGGTGCCGGGCGCGGCCCCGGAGGTGATCGCGGTCGCGCGCTGCTGGGTGCCGTACAGGCCGGTGCCGCCGTAGCCGGTGGTCGCCGGGGCGGCGGAGACGACGACGCCGTTACCGCCGTCGCCGCCTCGGACCAGGAGGTCACCGGCGGTGCCCACCCCGGCGTCACCACCGGCGACAGCGCGCGTGGTGGCCGCTTCGATCCCGGCGAACCCTCCGCTCCCGCCGGTCGCAACCACCGTGGACCCGAATGACGTGCTACCGCCGGCCGACCCGTTGTTACCGCCGGCTGCGCCGCCGCCACCGCCAGCGCCGATCACCACGGTGACGGTTTCTCCGACGGACGCGGCCGGGACCACGGACTCCGCGTAGCCGCCGCCCCCGCCCCCGCCGGCGCACGCGGACTCCGTGGAGCTCGTGGCCGGCACACCCCCGCCGCCCCCGCCGCCACCGACGACTTGGACGTGCAGCCACTTCGCGTTGTCGGGCTTGGTCCAGGTCCCGGACATGGTGAAGATCTGCCGCAGCGGCATACCCAGCTGCGGGTTGATAGACCCGGCCATGGTCGCGAAGTGCTCCCAGAGCCGGGTGTTGTCGGTGCTGGTCGGGTAGACGATCCCGTTGGACGTCGTGTCGCTCAACTGCCTCTCCTCCAGGAGATCGTCAAGGCCCAGGCCGCCGACCAGGAGCCCCGCCCGGCGAACTTCATGTAGGGGCTGTCGGAGCCGATCGAGATGGCGATGCCGCCGCGGGTGCCGTCGACCATGGCCTGCGCCCACGACTTGGGGATCTCGAAGTGGTTGACGGACTTGTCCACCGCGAGGCGCGGTCCGGCGCCGGTCTCGTTGAGCGTCGGGAACCCGGTCGGGCGGGTGGACTGGGTGACCAGGCGCAGCGTCGGCGCCCGGGCGGCGAAGTCCCCGCCGCGCATGCGGCGCAGTCTCAGCGTGGCCTTCGTGACCGTGGCCCCTTCGATGGAGCGGGGCCGGGAGCCGTAGAACGCGAAGCCGTGACTGCGGCCGTACGAGCTGCCGCCGTAGCGGCCCTGGTAGAGGTCGGCGTTCGTCGACGGGCCGATGTCCGTGCGCCAGCGGCCATCCCGCCACGTCGACGTCGCCACAGGCAGGACCAGGAGAGTGCCGCCGGTGATCGTCGGCTTCGGGTCCGGTGCGTCGTCACCGCTGGGTGTCTCCGCCGTCTCATCGGGGCCCTGCTCGGGCGGGGTGGGAGGCGTGTTGGGGTTGGCCTGGAGAACCGCCTGCACGAAGTACGTGGACAGGGAGCGGGCGATGAGCAGAGAGTCCCCGGGGGCGACGGTGAGGCCGGCGATGACGCGGGCGGTGATGCGGATGCCGGCGACGTCGACCAGGCAGGCGCCGCCGGTGACGGCGCTGCGAGCGGTGCCCACGAAGCTGCCGTATCCAGCCAGGCTGACGTGTTCGTCTGCCGCGTTCGCCATCAGAGCGGTACCCGCACCGTGGCCGTCATCTGCCCCGGCGTGTACGGCAGGGACAGCGTCTCCAGGGTGCCCAGTGCGCCGGTCAGCGTGTCGTTCGTAAGGGCGACCGTGTCGCCAACTTGGAGACCGGGGTGCGGGACCATCGTCACCTCCAGGCGCCGGTCGGCGGTGCGACGTAGCAGGGTGAGCCTGGTTTGCGCCGCCCTGCGGCACTGCTCGATCGTCTTCAGCAGCGGCGACTGGAAGGAGTACGGCACCGGCAGAGGGCTGAACGGCCCGCCGACTTGGTAGGGGCTGGACTGGTCGTAGACGGTGCCGCGCAACTGGGTGCCCTCACCGTCCTCGCCCTGGGCGACGACCACGTTGAACGCACCATCCCGGCTGCTCGCGCCCGCCCAGCGCATCACTGTGCCGCCCTGCCCATCGGTCAACGCGAGCACCGGCGTACCCACGTCCACCATCGGCTCGATCAGCAGATACCCGTCCTCGTGGACCCGGGAATCCGCCGGCCACGCGTCCAACACCTCGTTGAGCGCGCCAAGCCGGTCCTGGTCCCACTGCATCGCTAGCGGCACATCCCGATCCACGAGCGTGGTGTCGAACACGACCGTGAGCGCGGGTTCGACCAGGCCCCGCACGGTAGATACCAGCGTGTCCCCGGCGGCCGGCTGGTAGGGGGCAACGAACTTGGCCTCCTCGATGAGCGCGAGGAGGCCCTGCGCGGTGACGTTGATGTCGTCGCCGTCCGCGCGGGCGTCGGTGATGAGGAACCAGCCGCGGTCGATCCACTCCATGCCGCTGCCGATGTCGACGCCGTACGCGATGTGCAGCTGCTGCCCGAACGCTGCCAGCGGGTGGTCGGGGTCGCCGCCGGGGTCCCAGTCGGTGCCGCGGTCCCGGCGCGGCACGGTGAGCGTGACGCGCTCGGGGACGGCGAGGGACCGGTCGCGGGCCTCGGAGCCGGCCGAGATCGGCACGTCGTCCGCCAGCAGCTCGCCGCCGCGCCAGGATGAGACGCGGACGTCCATGACGAAGCTGCGCCGGATGATGGCGAGCGCTTCAGCTGACAGGTCCAGCACGTCAGCCGCCGAAGTCGTAGATCGCGATGTCGAGCAGGTTGCCCGGCGTGAACGCGTCGGCCAGGTCCTGCAACGTGGTGAAGTTTGCGGCCAGATCCTCCAGGGTGAAGCCAGCGGCTTCGAGGACGTCGGGCCAGGCTTCGACCTTGACGACGTCCAGGGACCAGAAGGTGATCTCGTCGAACCAGCGCGGCTGCTCGCTGTCCTGGGGCACGGCGTAGTGACCGTCCAGGCGCGGCATGTGCGTGGCTTTGCGGATGAGGACGATGCCTTCGGTGGCGTCGTCCAGGGTGGCGTTGAGGGCGTCCCCGGCCTCATCGGTGAGGGTGCGCAGCGTCATCTGCCCCGAGGGGCCGGAGCGGCGCCGGGAGACGACGACCATGCGGCCGCCGACGTTGAAGGCGCTCGCGTCCCGGTTGCGCTGCTTCTCCGGGTAGGTCTGGAGGGTGACCGGGGCGCCGACGCCACGGACCGCGTCTGAGATCACGTCGGCGTCGACGATCGAGGTGATCGGCGCGGAGGTGACCTCGGATTCGTCTCCGAGGCTGTCGACCAGGCGGGCGGTGTAGGTGACGGGCACCCCGAACGGCTGCTCGCCGTCCACGCGGACCACGGCTGTCTGCCCGGTTGCGTCGATACCGATCGCGCCCCGCAGTTCCGTCCGGTTGCTGCCGACGTTCCGGTACAGGCTCGCGGTGGCGACGTCCCCGGCCAGGAGCTCGGACACCACGATCTGGTTCCGGGGCGGGAACACGGACTGTTCCGTGACGGTGATGGCGCCCTTGGGTGTGTCCTCGCGCAACCGCAGCACCCCGGCGACGCCCGTAGACGCAGCCGCCAGGGTCGCCGCCACCGTCGGTGGCTGCGCGGCCGCGCCCGACGAGACCGAGCAGTACGCCTGAGCGTTGCGCACCCCGTACCCGCTGGGCTGGCCCCCGTCGCCCGACTCGGTCGCCGACCCGAAGACGACGCCACTCGCTGTGATGGTGTGCGCCGACACCCCGGCTGACGTGTTCGGTGCCGCGTAACCCAGGACGGCGAAGTCGCCCGGCCGCCAGGTCACCGTGTCGATACAGGCAGCCGAGAACGCGGTGCCGGATGACGTGTCCTCCCCGAAGGACGCCGCCCACAGCCAGCCGGTGCCGGCCGACCGGTCCAGGACCCAGATCCGGCCGGAGATGACCGACCCCGTGGCGGCCGGGATGCTGGTCGTGGGGTTCGCGTCCCCGCCGGTGAGGACGCGCACGAACCAGGTCAGGCGGCGGGGCCCGGTCCCGTCGGCGAACGTGCCGCCGCCTCCGGAGAACGTGCCCGCCCTGGTCCACCCGGACGGCGTGGACGGGACCGCGTCGTCGGGGTGGCCGGTGGTGACCTGAAGGACCCCGAGCCGCCCCGCCGTGGCCCCTGCCCCGTAGGTGGGCGTGATCGTCGTGTCATGGCCGACACCGGCGCCGGTCGACAGATGCGAGATGCCCATCAGCGCCTCCCGACCTGCCGCCGGAAGGCGGCCTCGTCCTGCGCATCGCGGATCATCGGCCGCACGGTGCCCCGGATCACCCCGAGCAGCTCTCCGCTGTCGAGGACCAGCTGTCCCGTGAACTCGCCGCCGGCCGGGGCCGGTGCGGCAGCTGCGAAGACCGGTGCTCCCATGGACCTTGGGGCGGTGCGCGGCATGGCAACGGCGGGGACCTTCATCGCGTTGAGCATGTCGAACGTGCGGACGCCGTACTTGGCTACGGCCGCCGCCTTGATCACGTACTCCGTGTCAGAGACGCGCGCCATCGCGCCCGAGCCCATGACTGCCAGGATGCTGTCCGATGTGCTCGTGCCCGGCCCGTCGATGTACCCGCCCTGGGGGAAGTACTGCACGGGCCCGCCAGCCGCCCGCCGGGGCACCAGGCCGCCACGCGACTTGCCGACGATGTCGTGGACGCTGCGGTACGTCTTCGAGTACGTGATGATCTCTTTGATCGTCGTCAGACGCAGGGTGGTCGACTTGCTCGGAGGCAGGCTGTTGATCTGCCGCTCGGCTGCGGCGATCTTGGCCCGCCAGTCGCGGGTGTTGGCCGTGAGCTGAGCCTTCTTGCTGCCCTTGGCCGTCTTCAGCTGGTGTTCGGCCTCAGCGACCCGGGCGCGCCACACGGCGATGTCGGCGGTCAGCTTGGCCCGCTTGTCGCCCTTCGCGGTCACGAGCTGCCGTTCGGCCTGCGCGACTTGGACCTTCCAGTTCAGGATGTCCGCGGTGAGCTTGGCCTTCTTGGTGCCCTTGGCGGTCTTGAGCTGCGTCTCCGCCTCGGAGATTTTCGTCTTCCAGTCGGTGATGTCCGCCTTCAGCATCGCCGTCTTGTCCGGCGTGTTCAGGATCTGGCTCGCGAGCTTCTCCGCTTCTGCCCGCGTGAGTCCCATCTGCATGGCGTTTTTGATCAGCTGCTGGCGGCCGCGCTCGTAGATGCCGATGGCGCCCTGCCAGGAACCGGTGGACTCGCGGTTCGCTGCGGCGGCCTCGTCGGTCTTGTGCGCCAGGTCCTGAAGGGCGGTCGCCGCTGCCTGCGCCTTCGGCGAGTTGAGGTCCAGCTGGCCGCCGACCATGTTGAGAGAGCCGGCGTTGTCCTTCGCGGCTTTCGCGGCGGCGTCGATGCTGGCCTCGAAGGCGATCATGCCGCCCAGGCCCTGGCGCTGCACGTTGTTGAGGGCGACGATGCTCTCGCGCAGTCCGTCGGCGGATAGCTTCTGCGCGGCTAGCGCTTCCTGTGTCTTCCGCGCCTGCTCACCGAACAAGCCCTGGGACTGGGCGGTCAGCTCCGCTTCGAGCCGCTGGTCAGCGAGGGCGCTGTTGTAGTCGTCCAGCTGCGCCTTGATCTCGGCGGCCGTGAACCCCTGCTTCTTCAGGTTCTTGATGATCCGTTCCAGGGCCGTAGCCGCGAGGTCGGCCTTGCCGCCCTGGACCAGGTTGGTGAGCGCCTTGTCGATCCCGTCGAAGTCCTTCTTGGCGTTCTTGACCGGGGTGCTGTCCATCCCGATCAGGTTCGTCAGGAACTGCTGCGTCTTGTCCAGGTTGCTGGGACGGGACAGGGTGCGCAGGCTCTCACCGAGGCCCTTGAGGTCGGAGCCGAAGACGCGGGCTGCCTCGCCGCTGACCTTGCCGGTGAGTGCCAGTTAACTGAGGGACGTGGTCAGCCTGTCGACGTCGGGCGGGGCTTCCTGCCCGACCTTGGAGAGTTCCATCAGGCCGATCACGAGCAGGCCGATACCGGTGGCTGCCAACGCCAGCTTCGCCTTGATCGACAGTGCGGCGAACGCGGCGGTGAGCGTGCCCACGAACCCGGAGGCTCCGAGAGCAGCCGTGCCCGCGGCCGCGATCTGCGCACGGAGGATCGTGTACGCGCCGGCCAGCAGCAGGATGCCCGACTGGGTGAGCGCCACGAGCCGCATGGCCACCGCGAGCTGCAACACGATGGAGAGGAAGCCGGGAGGCAGGGCAGCGACGACCTTGGCAGCCGCGTTCGCGATCTCCAGGAGTCCCACGCCGACGTCGGCGGCGGCGGTCAGCAGGTGCACCGCGGCGATGGCGACGTTCTCCAGGGTGTCGCCCACGAGGGGGCCCTGCTCGCGGGCGAAGTCGAGGAAGTCGCGGACGCTGCTGCCGAATTCGCCCGTGGCTCCTACCCGGCTGAAGTGGATGATGCCGTTGACGGCGTCGCGGAGCGAGCCGACCGCGAAGTCCTCCACCTTGCCCATGAACGTGTCGAAGCCCGGCGTCGCCATGGCGCCGCCAGCGACCGTCATCAGCCGGTTCAGCTGCCCCGACGTGCCCCGGACCAGGCCCGACGTCTTGGGCAGCAGAGCGTTGGTGAGCTGGAGGCCCTTGGTGACCGGCTCCATCGTGGCGTCGGCGAGGCTGTCCGACCAGTCCCGGGTCTCGGTCTTCAGCACCGAGAACGCCGCCGCAGCCTCCCTGGTGGCGGACGGCATCTTGGCCACCGTCCGGTGGTAGGCCACCTCAGCCTTGGCGGCCTCCTGCGAGGCCGCCCCGTGCTCCTCGACGGCCTCCTTGTACTTCGTCTGCGCCTGCGTGGCTTCGGCCATCGACAGGATCTGCGGGATGACCGCGGCACCGAACGCGGCCACCGCCACACCGGCCCCGGCCATGGCGCCGACGAACGGGGCGATCGAGGAGGCGGCCGGGATCGCCGCACCGAACGCGGCGAGTCGCCTTTCCGCACGCCCTGCCGAGCGGCCCGTGTTGTTGAGGACCCGGGACAGCCGGTCGCGACCTTCGAGGACGAAGGTCATGGTGGTGGCCAAAGGGGTTACCCCCTTTCGGCCTCCCGGGCCTGCGCGGCCAGGTACTGCTTGACGTGGAGAACGGCCTGGTAGAACCGCTTACGCGGCAGGGCCCCGAGTTCGGTGGGGCCGACGTGCAGGAGCTGCGCGATCAGCGTCCAGTACTGGTCGAACAGGTCGGTGATGCTGCCCTTCGGGCGGGCGACTACTTCGAGGTCTTCGCCGTGCCCTTCTTGTCTTTTGGGGCCGCCAGCTCAGCCAGCACCGCATCGACGTCGTCCGGCTGGTGGGCGAGGACCCGGCACTGCCGTGCCGCCTCCTCCACGTGCTCCTCGCCGACGTTCTCGCGGACGCCCTCCAGGAGATCGAGGATCTCCTCGCGCTCCAGGCGGGCCTTGAGCCGGCGCTTCCACTGCGGCAGGGAGAACCCTTCGAACTTCAGGCCGGCCTCCATCCGCCTGCGGAACACCCAGATGATCGCGCTCATCGCGAGCGGCTTCTGGCTCTTCAGGGCGGTTTCGACGTCGTCCCACTCCAGGCCGGT
Organism: Streptomyces sp. BB1-1-1; assembly: GCF_031597775.1. NCBI lineage: Bacteria > Bacillati > Actinomycetota > Actinomycetes > Kitasatosporales > Streptomycetaceae > Streptomyces > Streptomyces sp. BB1-1-1. Next base: position 1,420,890 of record NZ_CP134203.1, read on the forward strand.
CACCCGCTCGACTTCAGCGGATTCGATGGTGGCCATGTCCTGCGTGGAGTACTCCTCGACCCGGTCGTCGTGAGCAAAGGAGACGATCATGTGGTGCTCGCTTTCATCCGCCCAGGTGGCGTTCGACGTCGTTGAGGATGCGTTCCACGTCCCGCTTGAGGCGGGGCATGTGGGGGCGGATGGTGTTCCACCACCAGTTCGCCTCCGAGTACTGGTAGACCCAGCCGCCCCGGGACTTGTTGCCGAAGGTGGGGTGCCGCCAGCTCCCCTTGTCCAGGTTCTTCGGCATGGTCTGCCAGTCCGGCGGCAGCCTGGACTTGTCCACCCACAGCTTGGCGCCGCTGCCCGTGGTGACCGACAGGCGGATCGCCGCCGCGATCGTCGCGCGCAGCGGCGGCCCCTGGCGGCCCGGCCGGCTGCTGCTGCGGCCAGTGCGGCTGCCCGGGCCCCAGACGCGCAGCGTGCGCACCTTCCGTTGAAGGTCCCGGTGGATCGGTGCGGCAGCGTGACGGATCCGCCGGTTCAGGTTGTCCTTCAGCTTCCCGTCACCGGCCTGACGGAGCCGCCGCTGAAGCGCCGCCAGATCCCCGGTGTTGGTGATCCAGAAGTCCCGCTGCGCCATGGCTCAGGCCGGGATGACGACGTTCTCGGACGGTTCGCGGGTCACAGCGAACTGGACGGTCACCTGGGCGGCGTCCTCCAAGTTCCGCTGCTTGGACTGCGTCAGGACACGCGACGGGAAGACGTCCATCGTCCGGCCCGGGGTGTCGCCCTCGTCCATCCACACGACGAACCCGTCCGACCCGCGCTGGAGCAGGTCACGGACGTCCGTGCCGGTCTTCGACGCGTACAGGGTCAGGCTGGAGTCGTCGGCGCTGATCGGGCCGTCGATCTTCGAGTTGAACTTCGAGCCCAGCGCCGGAGTCTCCACGACCTCCGACGTGACCTGCCAGCCCTCCACGGCGCCGACTTCCACGGACAGCTCAGTGCCCGCGTCCAGCTCAGCCCGGGTCGGCGAGGCCGGCGCGGCGATCGTCGGCACCCAGGACACCTTCGTCAGGCCGCGCCGGTAGTAGCGCACCGACGACGCGATCGGCGTTGCAGGCATGGGTCACTCTCCTTCGGTGGCGCGCCGGCGCGTGCGGGCGGGCTTCGGATCGGGGTCTGCGGGAGCGGCCGGCGCCGGGGCGGCCGGCTGCGGCTCGGGCTCGTTGACGGGCACCCAGCCGGCGGCCCGGTGGTGCGGCACTGCGGACGCGGCGACCGTGATGGTCTGATCCTTGGGGAGGCTGGGGTGCCGCAGACGGACGTAGTCGCTCATGACGTGGCCGTCCTGACGACGCAGACCTTCACGCCGGTGACGCCGCCCGGGTAGGTGATCGCGGCGCGGCCGGTGGATGGGTCCCGGTACCGGTCGGTGACGGGGATGACGGTGAGCCCGGTCGTCGCGGCGACGGTGACGGTACGGTCGGCGACGTCCAGGTCACCGTCGACGACCTCGGGCGTCGCCAGGGTCACGTCCTTGGTCGCAGCGTCGGTGTTCTGCACGACCAGGAGCACACCGGCGCCGGTGGCACAGTCGTCACCGCCTGACGTGGCAGCGACCAGCAGAGTGTCGAAACGCAGCCCCGTGAGCGGGACCACGCTAGTGGTGAGCGCGGCCATGGGTCTCCTTCTCAGATGGTCTGGCAGACGAGCGTCAGCAACAGGCGCGTCTGGAGGCCGGAATCGTTCTGGGGCTGGTGCAGGGCCGTCGCGCCGATCGCGCACTGCGCGCCGGGCAGGCCCACGCTCGGGTCGTCGCGGAGAACTCGGCGGACGACGCGGGCCATCTCGTAGACCCGCGCCCGGGCCGCCTGAACGTCGCCGTCCCCTCGCCGGGTCAGCAGCGCCACGGTGAGCTGGATGGACCTGCGCCGGGAGGAATCCAGCCCAGCCCAGCTCTCTTCGGTTGTCGCGGCGAGGAACTCGCCGTCCTGGTCGCCGTCGAAGCCGACCAGCACCCAGTCGTCCCCGCCGGCGCCGGTGAGCTCCGGCCCGTCTGTGATGCCGGCGTCGCTCAGTTCGTCCTCGGTCCGGAGCCGGCCGACGACAGCGTCGATCAGCTCGGGCACGTCGATGTCGGTCATCTACGCCACTCCAGGGGGCAGTCGATCCGGTTCGAGGAGTTCCAGCGCCCGGTTCGGGATGGCGTAGCCCAGGCCTGCGATGGGCTCGGAGACGGCGTAGTCGTCGCCGCCGGCGATGACCGGGCCGCGTCCGCTGCCGCGCTGCGTGCGCCACAGGTGCTGGAGGATGACCCGTCCGGCTGCGGTGATGTTCGCGGTGGCCCGGGCGCGGCCGGCGGTGTACGTGAAGCGCAGCGGCCCGTACAGCAGGCCGCCGTCCAGGCGTTGCACGATCCCGGTGTCCGGGTCCAGGTCCAGGGCGGCCGGGTCGTAGGAGGTGCCGGAGGTGAGGACCGGCACCACCGACGTCAGGGCGAGCGCCGGCGTGTGCCGCAGCACCCGCATCGCCGCCACGGTGAACGTGTGCCGCTCGGTAATGGTGCGGCGGGCGACGGGGCCGACGAAGTGCTCCACGATCCACGTGGTCGCCGCCGACCAGTCGCGGATCTCGTCATCGTCGCTGGTGGACGTGGCCGCGATGTTCAGGTGCTTCTTGGCGTCCGCCAGGGAGAACAGGAACCCGGGGTCGGCCGGGCGTACGTCGAAGACGTCCGCGTAGGCGGCGGTCGGGCTGGCGAACTGCCAGTGCACGGCGTGCCGTCCCGGCTGCGCCGCGGTGTAGTCGACGCTGTACTGGCCCACCACGGCCGGCGGGTTGGTGACGGCCGGGGATGTGGTGGTGCCGTCCGGGAGGGTGAGGGTGAGCGTGACCGAGTCGGCGTTCGCCGGTGTGCCGCCCGCGTCTGTGCAGCTGGCGGTCAGGCGTATCGCGGCCCCGAGATCGATCACGGCTCAGCTCCTCGCCGTCAGGCCCGCGCGGGCGGCATGCGACGCGGCCAGCCCAGCAGGATCACCGCGTCGTACAGGCCGCCCGTGACCGGCGCCCCGGTGACGTTGACGACGGCCCGCAGGTACCGGCGGTGCCCGACGTAGCCGACCTCGAAGACCCGCTCGTCGTTGGCCGACGTGATCGCCGGTTCCGCGCCCTGGAGGAACTCGTCGGCGACGGCCGCCCAGCTGGAGCCGTCGTCGGAGTCCTGGACGACGACGGTGTGCGTGCCGTCGGTGACGGTGCCGACGTTGACGACGACCAGCGCGGACCGGAACCCGCCCTCGTCGGTCATCCGGTCGACAGCCGTGCCGGTCGCGGTCGCCGTACGGGCGGCGGCCGGCGCGAGAGTCGCCTTCGCCAGCGCGACGTTGTACAGGCTGTGCCTCATGATGCGGTCCCCTCCTGCTCGCTGTCCGCACCCTTCGGCCCGGCCTGCTCGGGCTCGGACTTGGGCTTCGGCTCCGCCTTGGGGGCCGCCTGCTTGGCCGGCTTGGCAGCGGCCTGCCTGGCGGGCTTGCCCGCGGCGCGCTTCACCGCGGCCCGGGTCAGCGACCGGCGTCGGCCGGGCGCAGCGGAGGCGTCCTCCACCGGGGCTTCGCGTACGGCCGCTTCGACGTCCTCGAAGAGGTGCTCGCGGCCCTTCAGGACCGGGTCGTCGTCGTTGACGAGCGCCCCGACCTTCATCACGCGCGGCACGCCGCGCACCGACGTCGCGAACGACGACTTGCACCGCTTGATCGCCACAGCGTGTCTCCTTTCTGGAGCGCGGAGCCCGGAAGCGGACGGCTTCCGGGCTCCGCATCGGGTGGTCGTCTCAGACGCTGGTGGCGAGGTTCAGCACACGCATGCCGGCGTCGTTCACCGAGTCGGCGCCGACCCGGTAGTACGCGTACCAGCCGCGCTGGCCGGTGGGCCTGCGGTTGGAGCCGACCAGGTGCGGGATGAACTCGATCGTCATCCCGAGCCGGTCGGCGATCACGTAGTTGGTCAGGTCGCCGAAGACGGCGATGTAGTTGTCCGCGGCGACGGCCGTGTTCCACGAGCCGTCCATGTCCTCGGACTCCAGCGCCGGGTAGCCGAGCAGCTCGTTCGGCTGGCCGTTGCCGATCCGCTCCCACAGGTCGGCGCCGCCGTTGGTGTCGAACTGGCGGACCAGGTTGTAGATCCGCTTGTTCGCGACCCAGGAGGCGTTGCGGCGGTAGCGGGCCGGGAGGGCTTCCTCCATGCCGTAGATGTCCGCCGAAGCGAACGTCTCCGCCGTGGCGACGGCGACCTCGGAGGCGGTACCGGCGAGGGCGGTGATGAGGCCGGTGGGCTGGCCGGAGCCGGTGCCGGTGGCGAAGGCGGCGGCTTCGAGGATGTCCTTGCCCTCCGCCAGAAGCCGGCCGACCTCGGTGGTGACGTTCGCTTCGTCCATCAGCGCCTCGATGCTGATCGGGACGAAGCCGTCGGCCTTGTGGACCGGCACGGACGGCTGCTCGAAGCCCGGGGAGTTGTCCCCAGCCTCCGACCCTTCCGCGGACCAGCGCCACGACACGGCGCCGGCGGACACACCGTTCCAGACGTCGCCGGTGGCGACGACCTTCCGTGCGGCCATGCGGATGTCGGACTTCGACCCGTCCGACGTGAGGATGATCGTCGGGTCCAGCTGGAACGGGACCAGGTAGCCGCCCTGGGTGTCCGTGAGGGACATGGCCCGCTCCAGGGCCCGCTGCTCGTCGCTGGAGATGAGGTGGGAGTGGCCGCGGGCCATCTTCGACCAGGCGCGCAGGTACTCCGGCGAGGACGTCGCCAGGCACAGCTTGGCGATGGTGGCCTCGTCGTCGTCCCAGCGCTCCAGGATGTCCGTCGCCGTGCCACGGATGCTGTCGTTGCAGCCCCGCATCTTCTCGATCGCGGACAGCGCCCGGGCCCGCAGCTCGGTGCCGACGTCCTCCTTCGACCGGCCGAACGTGCGGACCTCGCTGAGGTCCCAGGGGTTGCGGAACCGGTGGTCCTCCACCGAGTCGGGGTGCAGGATCGGGTCCAGGTCGTAGGAGTCGCGGGAGGACAGCGGGGTGCCGCCCTCCACCTTCGTCGCGGCCGGGCCCCGCTCGGTCGCCTTCGTGGCGCTGCGGACCCGCTCCAGAGCGGACTTCCGCTCCAGCTGCCGGCGGTGGTTGTCGACCTCGGCGAACTCGCGGGTGAGTTCGTCGAAGGACTGCTCGTCCTCGGCCGTCAGCTCGGTCTTGTCACCGAGCCGCTCCAGCTCTTCCTTGATGTCCTTCAGGCGGATGACCGCCTGCGAGTGGCTGAGCTCCATCAGTCGTCCTTGACGGTGATGCGCTCCAACTGCTCGCCCATGAGGTCCGCGATCTCTCGGATCTCGGATCGCAGGCGAGTGGTGAGCGCAGACGGGGACGGGTGCTCTGGGGCGAGCGGCGCGTCGGAAACGGTGGGCGGGTGCTCTTCCGTGAGCGGCGCGCCAGGTGTTGCGGTGGTGCGGGCGGACAGGTGCCCGGTGGGCGGCGTGTCCGCAGTGGGGGCAGGCGGGGCCGCGGGCGGCTGCTCCTGCCCGTGCTCGGGGTCACCGAAGAGCAGGGCGCGGGCGACCTCGCGGCGCGTGGCCGGGTCTTCGAGGCCCCGCTGGACGGTGAGGTTCTGGGCGAGGCTGTGGCGCAGCTCGCGGGCCAGGTTCCGGTCGCCGGTGATCTCCTGGGCGAGGCTGGCGGCCCGTACGTCCACGGAGGTGCCGGCGTAGGCGGGGAAGACGACGGGTCCCAGCTCGTGGAGGCGGACTTCCACGAGGGTCCGCTGGAGGGGGCCGCGGTCGCCGGGCTTCCACAGGAGCTTGGACACTTCGACGGGGCTGAGGACCTTGTTGTCCTTGTCGCGCCACTCGTCACGGATGACGTTGAAGCGGAAGCTCATCCCGGTCACCGCGCGGTCGCGGATGGCGTCCCGTACCGGCTCGATCAGCCAGTTGTCGGAGAGCCGGGAGCGGACGTAAAGGCCCTGGTCGTCCTCGGTGAGTTCCTCGAAGGCACCGATCGGGATGGACCCGATCAGCCGGTGGTAACCGTGATCGAACTGGAGGACCGGTGTCTTCTCCCGCAGCGACTTCCGGAAGGCGCCCTTGCGGATCTGCTCGGTGAACTCGCCTTCCCAGGAGTCGATCTGGGTGGGCTGGTCCCAGACCGCCGCGTAGCCTTCCAGCGTCAGCCCGTCACCCGCGTCGTCGTCCTGCTCCGCGCGGAAGGTGAACGGCACTGAGCGTTCGAGGGCCTGGCGCCGCATGGCGTCCATCGGGTCCATGAGGTCGTCTCCTAGCTCTCTACGGCGTGGGGGTAGGCGGGCTCGTCGGGGCCCTCGGTTTGCAGGTGGGGGGCCAGCGCGGTGGCCAGGGCGCGGAGGGCGCCGGTGTCGGTCTGGCTGGTGCCGGGCGGCTGGAGCTGGACGCTGAAGAGGCCGGTGTGCTCCAGCAGCGACCAGTCCTCTGCGTCGACGGCGCGCTGCACGGACAGGGGGGTGAAGCCGGCGTCCACGAGGGTGCGGATCGTCTGTGCCTGCCGGAAGCTGATCTCGGCTGCGTCCTTGCGGTCCTCACGCAGGAACGGCACGTCGCGGCTGTCGTACCAGAGGCGAACCGCCCCGGATGTGGACTGCGCGCGTACGAGGCGGGCCAGCGAGCCGGCCGCGTTCTGCCACAGCGGGTGAATCGTTCCGTCAGCGAACCGGCGCCTGGCCTGGCTGTAGTTCGAGTAGGTGGCGGCGGCCAGGCCCTCGGACAGGCCGACGATGACCGGGGGTACGCCGGCGGCCGCGGCGATGCGGGTCTCCCCGGCGCCCTGGACCTGCGCGAAGTCCAGCTCTTTCATGCTGGAGCCGACGACCGTGATGTCCGCGCCGCCGCCGATGTACATGGTCTTACCGGCGTTGCGGGGGCCCTTGTGGTCGGCGTCCATGCGGGCCTGGAACTTGGCGAGCGCGTCGGGCTTGACCTCGCGGTCGAAGGCGACGATGACGTTCGGGGTGGCCCGGTTCTCGAAGTGGGCTTCCTTGTGCGAGGTCATCAGGTTGTCGTTGCGGATGTCCCGCACCAGTGGCGTCATCCACGACATGCCGCGGTAGGAGGCGAGCGGGTCGGCGCGCGGCGCGAAGTGGCACACCTCGTCGGGCAGCAGCGGGACAGGGTCGCCGCCGGGCTCCGTGTACAGGTAGCCGATGCGCCGCCAGCCGAGGACCCCACCGCGCAGCATCCGCGGTTCGAGGACGATGTCCACCCAGTCCGGGCGCATCCGTACGAGCTCGCCGTCCAGGGCAGTCCAGTAGCTGTTCCCGACCAGATCAGCGTCTTGGATCATCCGGACAAGGAGGTCTTGGGTGGTGCCGCCCGTCCACGGCTCTTCCAGGGGCCGCAGGTCGGTGTTGCCGAACATCTCGGACGGCCGGCCGTTGTTCAGGCGCTGCCACTGAAACCGGGTCGCGGAGAACACGTCCTGGCGCACGGCCAGGCACGCGAAGAGCACGCCGTTCGTGGCGGCCTGGATGGCGTAGCCGGTGAAGTCGGCGGGCGCCTTCTCCTTCGCCTGGCCGGGCATAGTCTGCTGCACGGCCATCTGCGGGACGGTGTAGGTGTTGCCCGCGTACTGCACGGCCTGCACGTAGTCGTCGATGGTCGTGATCGATCGGCGGGCCGCCCGCCACAGGCTCACCACAGTCACGGCCTCCCGTCATCAGCGCCAGGAGTGGCGACGTCGGCGATCAGCAGGCAGTAGGCGATGAGCAGGGCACCGGCGGCGATGAGTCCGATGCCGGCGCCCCAGGCGAGGCCGGCGCCGACGGCGACCAGGCCGCCGCCGCTCCAGGTGCCGGCCCGGGCTTGCGCGAGGCGGCCGGGACGCTTCAGCCGTAGGCGACCCACGGTTCGATCTCCTCCTCGGTGTCGATGCGCGGCAGGGCGAGGAAGACGGCCATGACCATGGCGATGCAGGCGTCGATGTGGCGCTTGGACTTGCCCTTGGACAGGCGCCAGCCGCGGTCGGTCTCCCGGGTCGCGGCAGCGAGTACGTGGTCGGTGAGGATCGGGTCGTCGCCGTGCACGAGCGCGCCTTCGGCGATGGTCCGGTAGGCGTCCTGGCAGGCCGGCACCATGTGGGAGGCCGACTGCGGGAACTCAGCCATCGGCAGGCCTTCGTCCAGGAGGACTTCAGCCGACCGCTGGAAGTAGGCGGGGTCGTAGGCGACGGTGACCAGGTTCAGCGTCCGGTGCCGCTCGCGCAGGTGCGCCTCCACGGCCGCCGTGTCGATCGTGGAGGCCTTCGTCGGCGTCCACACAGTCGCCTGCACACAGACCTTGCCGTCGTCCCCGAGCTGCGCGACGACGACAGCCACGGAGTCGTGCTTGTAGGCCATGTCGACGGCCGCGTACGCCGGAGCGTCCGGGTCCAGGTCGACGTCCCCGTGGCAGGCTTCCCACGCGCCGGGCGGCAGCCACGACTCATCCGCACGCGTCCACTGCCCGAGGTTGTACCGGCGGTACTCGAACTCGGGGATCTTGTAGTAGCGGGCCACCGTGTCGTCGACCCGTACGAACGCACCGGCCGCCGGGTTCGCCGCGAAGACAGCGGCGCGCAGCTGCTCGGGGTCCTCAAGGTTGTACTCGCCGTCCTGGACGCCGTAGTGCACGAACAGGAAGTGCGGGTCGTCGATCTTCCCGGCGTTGACCTGGTAGCCGTACAGGTGCTTCCGGCCGGCGAGGGAGTCGAGGTTGCTGCCCGGGGTGGTCGTGTTCAGCACCAGGGAGTTGGCCCGCTTGACAAGTCCGCCCGCGATGACCAGGTGCACGCGTTCCTTGTTGCCCACCCACTCGTGGATCTCGTCGGCCGCGAACATCGACGGTCGCGGCCCGTCGTTCGTGCCGGCCGCTGCCGCGATCTTGTATGCGCGGCCCGGCCCGGACTTCACGAGGATCTCGGTGTCGAACGCGTCGACGTAGTGCCTCAGCGTGGGCGACTCGTTGACGGCGTTCCGCATGTCGCCGAACAGCAGGTCGGCCTGGTCGAACGAGGCGGCACCGACGGGGATGACCGGCGAACCCTTCGGCCCGAACAAGGCGGGTCCCAGCAGCTCGAACAGCATCACCCACGCCGACAGCGGGGTCTTCCCGTTGCCCTTGGGGACCTCCAGGAGCGCCTCACGGAACCGGCGCTCCCCGGTCGTGGGGTTGTACTCGTACAGCCAGTACAGGAACTGCTTCTGGAACCGCAGCAGCCGTACGGGCTTGCCGAAGTAGTCGCCCTCCCCGTACACGCAGTGCTTCTGGATCCACCGGCAGACGATCGGCCCGTGCGTCGGCCAGCCCAGCGAGCGAGGAGCGCTAAGCGGTTTCGCCGTCGATGACGTCGAAGCGCGGGTCGTCGCGGGGGTCATCGTCGTCCTCGCCCCCCGCCATGAACTCTGCGTTGAGGTCCGCGAGGCCCTTGGCGGCTTCACCGAGGGTCACCCCGAGCGACAGCCGGGCCCGCGGGCTGAGGCCGAACCGGTCCTCCAGCTGCCGCACTTCGGCCTGCACCAGCTGCATGTGCTTCAGCAGCGGGTTCATCACCGTCTGGTCCCGGTAGCCGCGCACCATGTGCCCCTGCTTCCGCACCGTGGCGTGCGACCTCTCCAAGTCGTCGTACAGCCGGTACAAGCGCTCCAGCGCGGGCAGATCCGACACGCGGTCGGCCAACTGCGCCACCGGCGACTCCCAGTACGCCGCCCACCGGTCCCGGACGCTCTTCGACAGCCCGGCCGGTGGCGCCGGCCGCTCCGCAACGCCGGCGTTCCCGGGGATGGCCTCCAAGCCCTGCGCCCGGTTACGGCGCTGGCGCTTCTCCGGATCCTTCCGAGTAGGCCCCGTCCCAGCCATCAGGACCTCCCGCCTCGCCCGGCCGATACACGTCGATGCCGTCGACCCCGGCCAGCAGGAGCACTTCCACGCTGGGCAGCCGCTCGCGCAGCCTGTCGGCGAGCCGCTCCAGCTGCACCGGCGGCGTGTCGCGGGCCACGCGCACCAGGACCGTGTCACCGGGCCGGATCACGGACAGCTGCGCCTCGAAGTCCACGCGGACGGTGACCTGCTCAGGCGTCCTCGCCACTGCCGCTCCCTTCGCCCGCGGGCTGCCAGCTGCGCAGCACCTCATCTGCCGGGTCCTGCTCGTACCGGTCGAACCAGCGGCGCACGTACTCCTGCCACTGCGGCGGCCGCTCGTTCATCGCCCTCAGCAGGCACGTCTCTTCGGGCCACCACAGGACCACCGACCGGGCCCCGTACCGGTCCCGGTAGTACGCCCGCCGCTTCCGCTCCGGCGCAGTCGAGATGACCCAGCACCGGCGCACCTTGTGGCTCCCGAGCAGGAGCCGCTCCAGCGCAGCGTCCCGGGCCTCGGTGACGATCGGCAGGTGCGCTTCGATGAACTCGTACGTCCCCGCCAGCGACATGGCCTCGGAGAGCGCGTCCAGGTCCAGGATCAGGTCGTCCGGGTCGGCGTGCTCGCTGATGTAGCGGTTCTTGCCCGCGCACGGCGGCCCGGCCACGAGCACGATGTCCAAGCCGGGGGCCCGGGTGTCGGCCATCGAGGAGCCGCGAGCCGAGTTGCAGGCGCGGCACAGGACGCGCAGCTCACCGTCCTCGCGGCCGCCGGCGCCGACGGCGACGACGTGGTCCGCGGTGAGGTTCTCCGCGGGATGGGAGTCACGCTGCCAGCCGGGACAAACCCACCCGAACTGTTCCACGTGCGCCCGGACCATGTCCGCCCGCCGGATCCGCTCCCGCCGGGTGTACCCCTGGCGCGCCCGCGGCCCGGCCACGACCCGGCGCTGATCACCCGAGCCGCAGCGCGGGCACCGGCCCCGAACCGGCAGGCGGCACCCCGGACAGATCGACGGCGGACGGGCCATGATCCCCCCCCCGCCTCGATAAGAGGTCCCAACTCAGTTCGCGGTGAAGATGACCGCATAAGCATGCATGAATATACGGCGCATACTCATGCGGATAATCACCCTGAACTGAGTTCGCGTGAACAGCCAGACCCGTACTGGATCTCGGCGGGTAGCGGAGCGGGGTCGCCGGGGGTGCTCCTGTTCTCGCGTGGGGTAGGCCCCCCTCCCCTGCCCACTCATCGCACCCTATGTCCGTTTCGCACGGTTCTGGGGGCGGTGATGGGTGGTGAGTGCATAGCGATGCATGGATATGCGATGCATGAGTATGCGGAGCTGTATGCAGGTGGTGATCCACTATGCGGTGCCATGCATGGCGGGTATGCAGGGGGTGGGTGCCTGCCCTTGCCCGTGCCGGGCAGGGGGGTGGGGGCCGACCGGGTGGGGCGGGGCCCTGCCCGGTCTGGCCCCTACGCCTGGCCCCGGAGTGCTGCTGCCCGCATGTCTCGGCAGATGCGGTGAGCGAGGTGGCTGTTGCTCCGCTCGTACGGGTTGCCGCCCAGCCAGAGGGGGCGGGTCTGGTCCACCGTGCGTGACCACGGGTGTGTGGTGCCGTCGTATGTCGGGTCGGCGTGGCGGTGGCAGAGCCAGCAGTCCGTCTCCTCCCCGAACACCTGCGCCTGGATGCGGAGGCGGTGGAGTTCGGCGAGGGAGGCCCGGGGGTTGAAGGCGGCGAGTTGCTCCATGCCTGCCCCCTTGGAACGCAGCGAGCCCGGCGCGGTGGCCGGGCTCGTGAGGCTGTGAGGGTGGCAGGTGGGGCGTTGAGACCTTACCGACAGCGGTGCCACCGTCTCACAGAATGAGTGCGCGCTGATGTCCTGTCAAGTAGTGCCTGGTCAAGGGCCTTGACACGTGGCGGTCAGGCTGCCTGCTGCTGTGCGGCGTCGGTGATGTCGGCGAGGTCCCACAGTGCGAGGGCCTGGCCACGGCTGGGGTTGGGCGTGGAGCCGGCCGGGGTGATGGTGCGGCGGCGTGCCCAGCTGCGGAACTGGGCGGGGCGCATGCCGAGGGAGTAGGCGGCCTGGGCGGTGGTGACGAGGGGCCGGCCGTCACGTCCGGTACGCGTGGTGCTCACGCCTCCAGTGTGCCTACGTCATTGGGTGCCCGCCCTGGGCGGTAGGGGTCGCGTGGTCCTCGATGCCAGCGTCAGCAGCGATGCGTTGCAGGGCATTCGTCCACGGCTGCCCTGCCAGCAGCCGGTTGAACGACGACATCGCAAACCAGACCAGCACCAGAGCGATGTACGGGGCCCGGACGTCTGGGCCCGGGGCGTCCTCCGGGTAGCGTGGATCGCTCAGCAGTTCCACGGTGTCCGTCTCCGGGCCGGAGTAGAAGCGTTCCGCCGATGTGAGCGAGGCGTGGGCGAGCATGCTCTCTCCCACATAGATGGCGTGCAGTGGGGGGCCGATCCGCTTGAGCAGGTGGCCGATGTTGTTGTACGTCTGAGCCGCGCTCGGGGGTAGGACCGCCGCTTGGACGGCATCGGCGACGCTGGCGTCGTATGCGATGCCTGCACCGTCGGCTGCCTCGCGCAGTTTCTGCTGCGTGTGCTTCAGCGCATGGTTCATGCTGTCCACGGCGTCTGAGCCGTCTTCGGCCAACCACCATATTTGGGCGGCATGTTCGAGCATGCTGCGCCGGTTGGGAGCTGTCTCGTGACCGAGGCCGTGGCGGTGCAGGAGGACGACTGCGGCGCCCTGGCGGTGCACGGTGGCCAGCAGTCCCCAAGCGACGAACAGCGGTCGTGCATCGCTGTCCGCCGGGGTGATGTCGGTGGCGCTGTCGGCGAGCTGTGCGAGGGCCTCCAGCCCGCTGTACGCGAGCTCGATCTCCTCCGGTGGGTCGTCTGCCACGGGCTGTGTACCTATCCGTAGTAGGTGTCGGTGTACTCGGGCCCGCCGGGTTCGTCTTCGCAGCCCTGGTCGCGGTCGGGGCTGCCGCCGTGGGTGATGACGAACCGGTAGCCCTGGGGCAGCGTGCAGCCCTTGTCGGTCCAGGTGTCGGCGATCGCCGTCCAGATGAGGAGCAGGACAAGGGCAGCGATGATCTTCTGCGTACGGGAGGGGCGCCAGGATCTGGCGGCGAGGTCGGACATGCGCCGCATTGTGGCGTGCCGTGGAGCGCACGTGCAGGGGGTGTGACGGGGTTGTGACGTACGTGCCGCCTGGCCGTCGGCCAGCTACCGGGGCTTCCTCACGCCGCGCGGCTGGTTGACCTGCTCAAGGAGCACCGGCGGGTAGCGGCGGGCCATCTCTGGCGGCACCGATCCCGGCGAGAGAGTCGCGGACTGCTGGTCGCTGCGGAAGCCGAAGGAGCCGGGCGCGGCGGGTGGCTGGGGCAGGGCGCCGTCAGGGAGTTCTATCGTGAGCCGCACGAAGGTGCCGTCGTCGGCGACCTTGGCGGCCAGGAGCGGAGCCTCGTGCCACGCCCCGCCGACCCTCACGGTCTGGTGGTCGCCGATGGCGCTGGCGAACGCGTCGGGGGCGAACGTGGCGCCGGGGTCGGCGTGCTGCTCGAACTCGATGCGCATGCGGTCCTCCGGAGGCTTGTGGGTGGGCCGGGGTTCTACCCCTCCCGGGCGCACGGGTTCGCGCGGCCCACCCGTGACGCGGGCGGTGTACGGACGCCCGGCACGCCTGCCCTATCAAGGGCTCGCATATCAGCGTACGACACTGTGTTCGACCAGTAGAGCCGTCAATTGCGGTCAGCTATTGATCAGTTAAGGAAGCTTTCTCGCATGCCGCCACCGGCCCCGTGCAGCCGGTTTAGGTTCATCCGTGACGCACCGATGGGCGTCATCTCCTTTCCGATGATCATGGAAGGAGGTGATGGCATGCCTAATGAGGAAGAGCCGCCGGACTGGGGCTTCCTGTGCTTTGTCGTAGCGCTACTTCAGCTGCTCGCTGATATGGCCAGCGCAGGTCACGCCTGATCCGGCGGCGTGCGTGGATGGGCCGGAGTCGAGTGATGATCGACTTCGGCCCCTCTCTTCTGTCACCTTCCTTACAGGCCGACTACGGGACACTGACCCGACGCCGGCCCCGCCCAATGCACATCTAGATGCATTAGGCGTGTGACACGAGATTAGCGCCCACCAATTGGGGCGCGCAGCTCTTTCGTCAATCTGATGTCTCGAATCAATTGCGGAGCACTTTCAATGGTGGGCTTCGCAAAGCTCGGCGTGCCGTCAGTCAGTCCGGAACGCCTGGGCGATCTGCGCGTACCGGGCGGCCAGCTCCAGGTCTTCGGAGCGGTGGAGGGTGATGTCGTAGCGTGCGAGGCACATCCGAGCCCAGGCCAGGCAGTAGGCCCGGACCTCAGCGTCAGTCATGTCGTGGATCTGAAGGCCGGCGATCCCGGGGTGGTGGAGCTCCGGCATCGGCTCGCGGACGAACTGGCTGTCCGACTCGCTGGCGGGCTCTGGAGTTGGGCGCGGCTCGGGTTGCCGGTTCCAGGGGCGGTCCTTGGCCATGGGGGTCATCCTTCCTCGGTCTTGCGGTAGGTGCGGCGCCCTGCGAGGGCCTGGGCGACGGTGGCGCCGGTCCAGCGGTGGGCACGGCCCTGGGTGTCGTCGGGGGCGGGCCAGCGTGGCGTGCCGTCGGGGCGGGTCTTGGTGCGTTCGGCGCGGATGGTGGCGGCCGTGATGCCGGTCAGCTGCTCGATCTCCTTCGCGGTGTAGAGGCGGGTGGGCTCCAGGTCGGCCGGGGGGCGTTCGAGGTGCTCGCGTACGGCCTGGTCGACGGCGGCGGGGTCGAAGAGCAGCTGCTTGCCGTCCTTGCCGATGGGGGCGGGCCAGGCGGGGTGGCGTGCCCAGACGTTGCGGACGCGGGCGAGGCTGCGGCCGTGGCGGGCGGCGATCTGCGCGTACGTCTCGCCGGGCGGGGTGTCTACCATGGGGGTGTCCGTCCCTTGTGGATGGTGGTGACCGGCAGGGGCATTGCGCCGGGCGTTCGCGCCCGTGGGTTTCGGCCCGGCCCCTGTCGGTCGTTGGTCTTACGGGAGGGCCCCCGGCTGGTTGCCGGGGGCCCTCTTGGTCACTCCTGGGGGTCGATCAGCTCGTGGGCTACGGCGTGGAGCGTGTCACCGGCGGTCACGAGGTTGATCCGGATCTCCAGGCTCACCAGGTGCTCGTGGTGTTCCATCCACCTGCTGTAGAGGTGGGCTGCGGAGAGCCAGTGGAGGCACCCTCCCCAGATCCCTGCCTGGATGATCTCGTCGATCGGTTCGTCTTCGATGAGGTCGATGACTCGGGTGACGCCCTCGATCATCTGCTCGCCGTGGAGCACGTCCTCTTCGAAGGTCGGGAGGCTGATCGGGATCGGGAGGAACCCGCACACTCGCATGATCGTGGTGTAGATCCCGAGGAGCGCGTTGCCCAGGTTCTGGGTCTCCCGCTCGAACTCGTCAGACATGATGTCCGTCCTCTCTGGAGTTGTGGTGGCGAAGGTCGGGGATTGCGGCCCCTTCCCTCTGCTTCCAGTATGATGGCTCACGCATCGCTTTGCAACACTTTGGGCCGAAGAAAACGGCCCAAACCCGAGCAGGGGAAGGGCCGTTGACGATCAGGCGCGGCGCCAGTCGGACAGCCGATCATCCACGCCGACGGTCGCCGTCAGCCGCGCGCCGGGCAGCTCGGAGACCTCCAGGCCGGCCTCCTCGGCGATCATCGCGGCCGGGTAGCGCTCTGGCGCGGCGCGCTCCTGGGGCGGGACGTCGGCGACGACTTCGGCCTGGTCGCCGAAGAGCAGCAGGACGCGGACGGTCACACGGTCACTCATGACGGGATTCCCTTCTGGTTGGCGGGCAGCTGGTGGTCGCAGTCGGTGCACAGGTAGGCGAGCAGCTCGCCGTCGACGGTGCCGCGGACCTCCACTGGCACCAGGTGGTTGCAGGCGCCGCGGACCCACTCGGTGGGACCGCTAGCCGTGGGGCATTCGATCCACTCGAAGCGGGGGTCGTCCGGGGCACTCACGGCCGCCACTCCGGCCGGTAGTCGGGGTGACCGGCGTGGACAGCGGCCAACTGGAGAACGACCGAGAGCAGGACGTGCCGCTGGAGGTGGAGTGCGGCGTCCGTAAGAAGCGCTGGGTTGGCGTCCAGCTCAGCCAATCCGTCCACGATCTTCCGCGTGGCTTCGATGTCGGCGAGCACGCGCGCCGGGTGGTGCCGCTCGATGTGCGCGGCGCCCTGCCACGGTGAGCGGATGTCGTAGCCGTGGACGTTCATCAGGACGGTGTCGTCGGTGGCCAGCTCGCCGTACTCGCACGTGGGGTCGTTGCACATGTCGCCGTAGTGCTGCTCCCACTTCCACGCCTTGCCGCCGGCGTCCTGGGCGGCCTGCTCGTCTGCGTCCAGGCGAGCGCGTAGGAACGCCACCAGGTCAGCGGTCACCGTTGCCCACCGTCCTTCCGAGGGCGAAGGCGCGGACGTCGATCTTCACGTCCAGGAACGTCTGGACGGTGTTCCGGGTGGCCCCGGCCGGGACGGGCGGCACGGGCTGGCCGGGCTGGAAGACGCCGACCATGCGGACGCGGTACGCGTCCTCCTCCACGTAGACGTCCAGGACCACGTCGACGCGGTCACGGGAGTCGATCACAGTCGTCCTCCGTTCGTGTGCTGGGTGGCGTGGGCGTGCGCGGCGGCCATGCAGGTGTCCCATCCTGCCCTGTCCAGGCGTGCGGACCGGCCGATGAGTAGGGAGTGCTCGCCGTGCCCGCACGGGCCGCACCAGGCCGCCCAGGCGCGTACGGGCGGGGCGGTGCTGAACCCGGCCGGCGGGAAGCTGGCGGAGCGTATCTGGAGGGGCGCGGTCACGGCTGCGCCCCGTCCTGCCGCGCAGCGTCGTCGGGCAACGGAGTCATCGAGCCGGGGTTGTCGGCGCGGGCTGGGATATGTGCGTCCCGCTGGATGTCGCGCTCGATCTCTTCGGCCTCGGGGTCGTAGGTATCCCACTGAGGCCCGGTGAAGAGGTCTGCGGTAGCGGGCAATGCCGCGTGCTGCCGCGCGGCGGCGGCCAGCTCGGTGGCAGCGTCCTCGTCGCCAGCAGCGGCGCGCAGCGCCAGGGGGAACTGGGACCAGACGTCGCCGAACCACTCCGAGGCCCACTCGTCGCCGCCGCTGCGGGCGGTGTCCATGTCGCGGCGGATGGTCCTGAGTGCGGCCATGGCGTCGGCCTGCGTCTCGGTGGCTGCCGTCTCGTCGGCCACACGACGCAGCAGCTTCGCGGCCCACCGCGCGCCGTTGTCGAACATGTCCACGTAGTCCGGCGGCAGTTCCTCGTTGTCGATCCGGTCGGCGGCTTCGCGGAGGACGGCGCGGCGGTCGACGGGCGCGGGCAGCACGGCCGGCGCTGGGGTAGGCCCGGCGACAGTGGTGAGGACCCGGCGCTGCCAGTCGGTCAGCTGGAGGTCGGCGGCCAGGTGCTCATCGATCCATCCGACGACCGACGACCGGGGCGCGGCGCCCTCCCTGAAGCGGCTGAGGGCGGCCTCCAGGGTGCTGGTGTCGATGCGCAGCGTCGTGACAAGTGCAGGCACGCGTCCGCGCTCCAGCTGGGCGAGGGCGCGGTCGACACTGGGGTACGGGCGGTAGTTCATGCGGTCGTTCCTTCCTTGGCAGCTGCCTTGCGGGCGCGGCCGTCGGCGTTGAAGGCGTCGCGGCACGGCTGGCACGGGGGTGCGGTGATGTAGCGGTGCGCCCAGAACCCTTCGACGGTGCCGCACTTCCCGGTCCAGTCGGGCCAGGCGTCGGGGTCGTCGATGGTGTCGTCGTCCCACGCGCCGGGCGGCGCCCAGTCGCGGTCGGCGGCGTACTTCCGGGCGCGGGTGATGCCGCCCGGGGTGGCGCCGTGGTCTGCCGGGTCCGCGCGCCACAGGGCGTCGTACATGGCGCGTACGGCGAGGGCGCGGCGCACCAGGACGTGATCGCGGACCAGCATCGTGCCGAAGTTGCCGGGGTTCATGCCGAGATGCGCGGCAAGGTGCTGCTGGGGCCAGCCGACGGCGACCAGGGCGTGGGCGCGGCGGCGGGTCCCCAGCGGGCTGATCGGCGTGTGAGGGGCGAGGTTCTCCAGGGCGGGTTCGACGGCGAGGACGGCGGCAGCGAAGGCGGGGCGCACTTGGCGCTGCGGTGGCGTCCCGCGCTCGGGCCGGCCGTGCAGCACGGCCTGGAGCCGCTTCCGGTTGACGCCGGCGTGGGCCGCGATGGTGCGCAGGCCCATCTCGCAGTCCTGGAGGTTCCGGATGTGGACGCGGACGGGTTCCGCGTCCGTCCACGGCTGCCAGGTACCACGTCGCATGGCGTGCTCGCGGGCGTCGTTGTACTGGGCGACTGCCCAGCCGCAGGTGTAGCAGCGGCAGCCGTCGAGCCGGTAGCGGGCGTAGCCGTGCGGGCGGGTCATGGCCGGGTCTGCTCCGTGATCGTGTCGGCCATGGCGCGGATGGCGGCGCGCGCGGCGGCGACGTTCTCGCGGTGGGTGTCGGGCCTGGCGCGGCTGGCGCGGAGGACGGCGAGGGCCTGGCGCAGGGGCTCATCGAGCACGAGGACCAGGCGGTCATCGTCTGGCGCGGGCTCCGGCTCGCTGGGGGCCGGCTGTGGCGCGGCGGCGGCGTCCTCGCGGCGGATCGCTTCGAGGTCGCGGCGCACGGTGTCCTTCCCGACTCCGATCTGACCTGCGATCTTCCTGGCGCTCAAGGTCGGGTCCTGCTCGATGAGCTGGCGCACGAGCGACTGGCGCACGTCTACCGTCATGGCGGGCGGCTGGCTCACGTCCCCTCCCCCGGAGAGTCGTCGGTGGCGCACGACGGCGGCTCACTGGCGCGCGCCGGTTCGGTGATGTCGCGCCAGCCGTCGCGCCAGTGGGCTTCGCTCGCGGTGAACGACGTCCACTCCCCCCGAGCGAACTTCCACCAGCCGAGGGCGGCTCGCGCGCCGGTGTCCGGGTGGGTAGTGACGGCGTCCACGCGGAACGACCAACGGCTGTGCCGGTACGTGTGGTTCACCTGGAAGAAGTCCGGCGCATGCTCGGGGCACGGCTCGGACTCCACGGGCTGCCCACAGATCGAGCAAACACGGCCGCCGGGCGGCAGGCTCGGGTCCCACACCTCTCGGTACGGCTGGGGAGTGGCGTCGGCCTCGTGGCTGCTCTTCCCCCCGGCCTCCGTCGGCGCGACCCACCCGGCGACCTTCCGGCGGGTCTCCTCATCGAGGAGCAGCGCCACCGGGCGGCCGTTCGCGGCGATGGCTCCGATCGTCAGGACCGGCTCTTCCTCTGGGGCGGGCTCCATGGCCACGTCGAAGCGGGACACGACCAGCGGCGTGGCCGGTTGACCGGCCTTCTCCCGCAGGAGAGCGGCGGCCGCCTGCATCACGCAGCTGCTGCAACCGCCGCAGCCGCAGTAGTCGTCCACGTCGATGTCGTCGGCGGCCTCGTGGATCGCTTCCGCGCGGTTCTCCTGGCGGTAGGCGTCCAGCTGCTCGTCACAGATCGCGTCCCCGACCTCCATCGATACGATGGCCGTCAACCTCTCGCGAGGTGTCGTCGGCGTGCTCACGGGGTCTCACCGCCCCGGCGCTTCGGCTTCCACACTGCGGCCGCGTCGACCCACGCGTTGTAGTCCTCCAGCGGCATGCCCCCGCCGTCGGTGGCGTGGTCGTTGAGGGCGGTGGCGGCCGCGTTGGCGAGGACGGCATGCACCAGCCCGGCGAGGAGGTCAGCGTTGCGGCGGGCGAGCCGCTCGTCGGTGGACAGGTGGGCCTTCCAGCCGGTGTCGGCGTTCTCCCAGGTGTCGGCCTGCTGCTGGAGGCGCTCAGCCTCGCGGTAGTGATCCGGGCCCGTGGCCATCAGGCACCTCCGGAGTGGACGGGACGGCCGTCACGGACGATGGTCAGCCGGTGCGGCCCGGCCTCGAACCACAGCTCCATCAGCGGGTCCGGGTCGTCGTCGACGGCGAAGCAACCGACCATGCCCTCCGCGTCCTCGGTCGCGGACAGGGTGTGGCACAGCAGCTGCATGGACAGGAAGCCGTCGGTGCCGGCCGTGATGAGGTAGGTCTCGCCGAAGGCGTCCGACAGGCCACCGGCCTCGTAGTGGACGTGGACCAGGTCCCCGGGGCGGGCCGGGTACCAAGGCGCGGCCGTCAGGTCGGCGTGTCCCCGCTGGAGAGCCGCCATCTCCCCGACGATGTCGCGGGCGCGCTTGGCGTCCTCAGCCTGGGCGAGCGGGCTCAGCGGGTCACCGGCGGCCGGGCGTCCGTACAGGGCGGTGAACAGCCTCTCGGCATGCCCGGCCGGGCTGCCGGTCCAGGTGTTGCTGCGCTCGCCCAGACCCGGCAGGGCCTCGGTCACGGCGACGGAGAGGGCCGCCGGCGTTGCTCTGGGGATGAGGCCCTCGATGGTCTCCGTCATGATCTGTAGGCGCGGGTCAGTCTGGCGCGCGGTGGCCATCAGGCGTTCTCCTTCGGGGTGTCGGTGTCGAGCCGCGCAGCCCAGGCGGTGAGCGCGGCGAAGTCGTCGTCGGTGAGGCCCTTGGCGGGGTCGACCCAGTGCAGGAGCGCGGGCCCGTCGTGGTGCCGGTCGACGTACGCCTGGTCGACGGCGGTGATCTGGTCGTCGACCCACGCGAACGGGCGGCCGGCCGAGTACTCCACGACCCGCCACGTCTTCACGTACGTGCCGTCGGGGCGGCTGACGAACTGGTCGCCGAACTCGATCACCGGGAGGTCCTCGGTGCGTGGGAGGCCGATGCGCCAGCCGATCCACTCGTTGGCGTCGTGCTCCCACGTGGTGGCCCACACGAGGTCGAACGGCAGGGCCTGGAGGGCGGGCCCGTGGGCGGGGTTGAGCCACACCCGGAGGGGCTTCACGCGGTGCTCGGGCAAGCGGTCGTGCTGGGCGATCCACGTGTCCGGCTTCAGTCGGTGCGTCCCGTACCCGGCCGGGCGCCGGTGTGGCGGCGCGGCGAACGGGTTCAGGGGACCGTCCACGTCCAGGAGCAGCAGAGGTCGGCGGCTGGTCATCAGTCGGTGTCCTTCGGGGTGTTGCGAGCGTCGCAGGGTTGGGTGAGGCGGGCGAGGAGCAGCGGCAGCGCCTGGAGGTCGCCGACCTGGCGGGCGTAGGCGATGGCGTCGGTGATCTGCTTCCGCTCCTCCTGGTCGGTCCAGTGGGCGATGACGTGGTGGCAGGCGCGGCCGGTCACGACGTTCAGTCCTCGAACTCGGGCAGGCCGCGGGTGTCCAGGCCCATGGAGCGGGAGGCGGAGTGCACGTGATCGAGAGCCTGGGCGAGGAGGCCGGCGATGTCCGAGGCGGTCTTCACCGCCTCGCGCAGGTGCTCCACGGCAGGGGCCGGGTCGCTGCCCCCGTCGATGAGGACCCGGCCCGCCTTGTGGGTGTGCTCCACGGGGAGGGCGGTCTGCTCGATGGCCTGCGGCAGCATGCGGGCGAGGTGGGCGAGCTGGCCGATCGCGGCGTACGCGTGCGGCGGGTACTGCCAGCTGTCGCCGGTCACGATGGTGGCGTGGTTGAACTGGCGGACGCGTTCGGCGGCCTGGGAGGCGATCCGGTCGGGCGTCGTCATGAAGTGCTCCGGGTGGTTGGGGCCCGGCGGCGGGAAGCGAGTCTGGCGCTGGGGGCGCGGTCGCGTGTCCGGCCGCCGGGCGGTCTGTGGGCGGTCAGCGACCGGCGATGGTGCGGAGCGTCTCGATGGCGTCGTCGGCGTTCGTGTAGAAGAGGCTGTCGGTCTTGAGTCCGAGGGCCTTGCGGGCGACGTCCTCGATCTCACGCACCTGGCCGTCCTTGGTCGCCACGGTGCCGCGCAGGGTCCAGCCGGTGAGGTGGGCGGCCCATCCGGCGGCGCACATCGTGGTGCCGCAGTCGGGGGTCTGCTGCGGGGGCAGGGAGGTGGCGTTGGAGCTCCAGAACCAGGTGGACATGTCGAAAGCGCCCGGTTCGGCCTCAATGGCGTCCAGGACGGCGGCCGCTACGGCGGCGGGGGTGTCGGGGTACGGGGTGACCGTGGTCTCGGTCATGGCATCTCCAGTCGCGGGACAGGTGATTGGAGTACCTCCGGCCGGATTCGAACCGGCGCGCTTCCCCTTATAAGAGGGCTGCTCTACCGCTGAGCTACGGAGGCTCGGTGTTGAGTTGTTCGGGCCGCGCCCCGGCGGGGGGAGGGGCGGGGCGCGGCCCTGGGAGGGCGGCCGGGCCGGGGGGGGAGGAAGCCCGGCCGCCGGTCTGTGGGCTCAGGTCTGGCGCAGGAGCAGGAGCCGCTTGTGGGCCTTGGTCTTCGTGTCGTCGTCGGCGCCCTCGATGGCGGCAGTCGCGCGGGCGATCTCCTCGGTCATGGTCTTGCCGGGGCGGCGGGGAGCGACGTGATCGAGGTAGCCGGTGATCGCGCGCTCTGCGGCGTAGGCGGTGCGGCCGACGCGGGCAGTCTCCGTGGTGAACCGCTCGGTGAGGGCGTCGTTGCGGTGGGCGTGGTTGGTGCGGGTGCGGCGGGTGGCGTCGTCGTCCAGGGGCCACAGGTCGGCGATCACGCGCTGGAAGTCGTCCAGGGCGATGTCCGTGCGGGCGAGGGCGGTCTCTTCGGCGCTGAACTGCTCGAAGTACTGGGCGGACAGTCCGAGGGTGCGGCGGGCTTCCTTGATCTGTGAGGTGGCGCCGATGGTGTGGCGGACTGCCCAGCGGGTGACGGCGTCGCGGACGGCGAAGCGTTCGGTGTTGGCGCAGACCGGCCGCCACGGGGTCACCACGCACTGGAACTGGCCGTTCCCGGTGTGGTCGTTCATCACGGCCACGTACGGGACCACGATGTCGTTGATGCCGTCGGCGTCGACCCGGACCGCTTCGGGGAGGCGGATGGAGATGAACACCCGGCGGCCGCCGCGCAGCAGCCCGGCCGACTCCCAGACGACGTCGTAGCGGCCCACCAGCTCTTGCAGGAACTCGAAGCCCTGCCGGTTCTGGATAGGGGTGTAGCGGGCGCCGACGGCTCCGAGGGCGGCGCCGGTGTCGGTGCGGACGGTGTGCTGCTGGTCGGCGTGCTCCCGCAGCTGCCCGTCCCACAGGTACAGGGCGGGGACGGTGGTCACGTCGAAGTCGAGGCCGGACAGGGCGAGCACGGTGTCGATGTCCGTGGTGCCGTCGGGGATGATCTGTCCCAGGCCGTGCCAGGCGGGTGACGACGCGTACAGGGCGATCGTGCCGTCGGCGCGGGTGTCGAGCCCGTGCTGAGCGATGATCGCGGCGATCTGCCCCTGGGCGTTGCGGGAGACGGTGAAGACTTCGCCCCGGTCCCAGCCGGTGAGCACCTCGTACCGGTCGGGGCTGATCATGCGGATCTCGCCCCGGTCGACGCGGGCCTGGAACGCCCGCTCCTGCTCGCGGGCGGCGGCGAGCTGCGTGGTCTTCTCTGCGGCGAACGCGGTGTTGACGTCGGTGATGGTCACGATGGTCTTCCCCTCTGGGTGATCGGGTGTCAGGCGCTGGCGGCGGAGCGGGTGATGGACGCGCGGCGGGCGTGAACGGGGCCGGACAGCTCGCCCCACGGGTCGACCAGCGCGAAGCGGACGTCCGCGAAGCCCATGCGGTCCATGGCCCGGCACAGGTCGCACGGGCACGGGACGGCGAGCCACAGGCCGTGGCAGTCCGTCAGGGTGCCGTGGTAGATCACCAGGTCGCCGGGCTCGATCAGGTCCAGGGAGCGGAACAGTGTGTCCATGGCCGTCCTCTCACGGTCGGTGGTGCGGGGTTACGGGTGGCTGCGCAGGGGGCCGGTGGGCGGCGTCCACCGCATGGCGTCGCCGCTGCCGTGCCAGACCGGGCCGGTACGGGGCGCGCGGGTCGCCGGGCGGGGCCGGTACACGTACCGTCCGGCCGTGCACCCGTACTGCTCCCACGCCTGGGCGAGCACGTGCTCCTCGTCGGGCGCGTAGGTCATGACCGGCCGGAAGTGGCCGTTGATGAACTGGAAGGCGCGGGCGGGCTCGCGGCCGTAGGTGGCGCGGTAGATCCGGGCGGCGACGCGTCCGAGCGGGGAGCCGTACGCCCAGTCGGCGGGAAGGCCGCGCCTGACCAGGAACTCTGCGACGGTGATCCTGCGGTTCATGGCACCCCCTGAGTGGCCTACCGGGGCCGGTGACCCTGCCCCATGTAGTAAATTGTACGAGAACGTACTAGTCACCACAATGCCTAGCTCGTACTTTCTTTGACAACTCAGGTCACAGCCGCCCGCCCGGCCCCCGCCCCTACACCACCGGCCCGGCCGTACGGTTCGCCGTCAGCAGGTACAGGCGGCGACCCTCGTACCGGGCCGGCTGCCCGGTCTCGTCGTCGTCGCATGAGTCGTTGATGCACCAGGCCCGCGGCCGGTCGTCGTCCGCGCGGCCGTACACGGTGCGCTGCCCGCACGCCAGGCACAGCGCATGCCGGAAGTGCACCGACGGCCCGCGCAGCCCGAGCACCGTCAGCACCGTGCCGTGCCACCGGCCCACCGTCCGCACCACCTCCCCCACACGGTCCGCGGCCTCCGCACCCGGCGGGATCGCGCGCAGCGCCCGGTGCCACGGCTGCGTGTGCTGCGACTGCCGCAGGTCGGCATCGAGCACCACGGCCTCCGACTTGATCCTCTGGGACCAGGACACGGCCTCCAGCGACGTCGGCGGCCGCGAGCCGGGCGGGGCGTGCCCGCCGTCCGGCGCCGGCCTCGTGCGGAGCGGGAGGTGATCGAGCCGGTCGAGGAGGCCGAGACCGCCGTCGCCGGGGTGCTGGTCGTCGCCGCGGTACCGGTCCACGAGGTCGGCGACCAGGCCGTCAAGCGTCTGCACGGTCGCCCTCGCGTCCTCGCGTGGCGACCTTGGGCCTCTGCGCCTCGAAGGAGACGATCACCTCGTCGTCGGCCGCGGAGACGTGGACGTCGCCGGTGCGGACCCGCCGCGTGGCGAGCTCGGCACGCTTCCGCTCGGCGACTGCGACGGTCTTCTCCAGCTCGGTGTGGTGCGCGGGGCTCTTCAGTACCCACTCGTGCCGGTCGATCGTGACGCGGCGCTCTTCAGCGTCCATCGGTGGTCTCCTTGCTTCGTCGTGCTCGCCAGACGCGGCAGCACCAGCCGCACACGTCGCCGGCGTCGGGGTACAGGGCGCCCTCGCCCTGCTGCGGTTCGGCGCCGCGCAGTGAGCGGCGCAGGTGGGGACAGTCCGGGTAGATGTGGTCCGTCGCTCCCATGGGGGCGAGGTACCAGGGCTCTACGGCGTTCTCGGGGCCGTGCCGGTCCCGGAGGTCGGCGTCCGCGATGGCGAGCGCGACCTCCAGGACGCCCGGGTGCGCGACGGCGTCACCGGGGTGCGCGGTCACGGCGCCTCACCCGCCGCGCGCATTACTTGCTCGTACAGGGCGGTGCCGCTGCGCCGGTCCTCGATGTGCCCGTCTTGGCCGGGGCCGGGCTCGCCGGTGCCGTTGATGACGCGGGCGACGTCGACGGCCAGCACGTCGTACATGCCGGAGCGGGCGACGTACTGCGCCTGCTCTTCCAGCCACCGGGCCAACGGCTCCCGGGCCGCCAGCAGGACACGGATCGTCTCCAGCAGCTCCCGGCTGTTGGAGTCGACGCGGCCCCTGGTGCCGCGGTCGTCACGGAGCCGGGCGGCGGCGGTGCGCAGCTCGGCCTCCAGGCCGGCGGTGCTCATCGCACACCCCCAGTCGCCTGCACCCAGTCGGTCTGCGGCGGGAGCACCAGGAGCGCGGTGCGGTCCTCCGTGGCCACCAGGTCCGGGTTGTCGGGGTCGGCGAAGGGGCGGCCGTCCGCGTTCCACCGGTAGGCCTCGTAGCGGATGACCATGCCGAAGGCGCTGTCCTCGATGACCATCTCGGACCATGCCGGCACGGCGTTCGGATCGATGCCGTTGACGCGCAGCCACGCCTGCACCGCGCGCATGCCGTCCGGCGTGCGGTACTCCCGCTCCCACAGCTGGTGGCAGTCGATCACGAGACGCTCGCTCACGGGCGGCCTTCCCGGTACTGCACGGCGAAGCCCGGCAGGCCCATGCCGAAGTCCGGGTCTGCGGAGGCCGGGCGCAGCGGGGCCCGCAGCTCGGTCTCGTCGATGCTGCACATGGGCTGCCGGGGCGAGGAGCCGGCGGGGACGCCGGTCCACCGGAACTGCTCCTTGCAGCCGGCGCAGCGAACCTTGATGTTGGCGGTGTAGCCGACCACGGTCGGGTCGGTGTCGCTACTCGTGAGCCGGGCGACGTCCACGTACGCCTCGAAGTCTTCGTGCGGGCACGGCCGGTCGGGATTGGTCACAGCTGGCCCTCGCTCTTCAGGCCGCGGGCGGCGTCGATGAGGCACTGGCGGGGCAGGAGGACGGCGCGTTCGTCGGTGCCGATGCTGGCGCCGTGGAAGTCCAGGGCCTCGCTCACGAAGGTGCCGATGCCGGGCAGCTTTCCGATCACCAGGTAGTCACCGGAGTCGAGTTCGAGGACGTCGGGGCAGCTCGCCCCGCTGGTGCTGCCGCGCTCAGCCGGGGTGCTGCCGATACGGCGGACGATGCGGGCCATAGGTCACGCCTCCATCTCGTGCGGCAGGTCGCAGTAGTTGCGGCGTTCCACGGCGCGAATCAGCCGGTCGACGACGTCGGCCTGGTCGTCACCGACGTGGGCGATCAGGGCCGCGCGGGCAAGCTCCACCTCGCCGTCGTCGGCCGGGTGAACGGGGATGCCGGGCCCGCCCTCGCGTACCTCGGGGTGGTGCTCGCGCACGTGGTAGTCCATGAGCGTGCGCGGGATGAGCGGGCAGCCCTCGCAGAACGGGCACGGATCCCGGACCTCGATGCCGGTCAACGGGCCCTGGTTCGGCGGGTCCTGGTCGGCGGGGTCGGGACCGTTGCAGCCGTACCGCTGGCGTTCCTCCCGGCCGCGGTGCGTCGCGCACGGCTCGGCTGCCGGGGCCTTGAGAGCACGGCGCAGGTCGGTGAGTAGGTGGTGAGCCTCGGAGCGCGGGAGCAACCGCGGTGCCCACAAGCCCACGAGGTCGCGCACACGCCCGATCGTCGCCTCAGACCGCTCGGCGCGGTTGCGGTACGTGTGGCTGAGGGCGGCTGCTTGGGACCGCTCGGCATTGAGCCGCTCTCGTGCGGTCTCCGACTTGTCCAGCTCGCGGCAGGCGGTCATCAACCAGGCGCCCACGTTGGCCGGGCGTGCGGTGGTGTCGATGCCGAGGACGCGCCCTACGGTGGCGGTGAGTTCGCCTGGGGGAACGCATCGCATGGTGGGGATAGGCACGTCGCTGGGCGGCAGCTGGCCGACGGTGCAGCTGTCCTCCCTCGGGTGCTCGTAGACGCAGTCGCCGCAGGTGATGCAGGCGTGGTCGGGGTTCGAGCAGCTGCCAGCCAGCGCAGCGCGCAGGCCGTCCGCCCAGTCCGGTGCGGGGCCGGTCCACGGGATAGCCGGCTGGGGCTGCGGACGCTCAGGGCGGATCGGGCTGAACTTGGTTCCGTCAGCGGTCTCGTGCTCGTCGTGCAGCCCGCGCTTGACGCACTGGCCGCCGTTGACGATGCCAGACAGCATCGGCTTCAGCCGGTGGTCGCACTCTTCCGTGCCGTCCAACTCGTCCCGCAGTTCAGCGCCGGCGGCCCGCACGAGGAACATCGACAGCCCGTGCGCGGCCTCCCAGCGGTCGGCGAGCTGGTACGCGCGACCCGCGGTGCGCTGCGCGCGGGTCCGCTGTTCCACGAGCTGGTCGACGGTTTCCATGACGGCGTTGACGAAGTCGCCGTGGTCACCGCTCAGGTGCGTCCACCTGGGTTCGCCCCCCTCGCCCCAGGTGGACGACTGGGCTGCGGTGGCCAGGGCCCGCCCGATCCGGTCCTGAAGGTGCTGTCGTTCGGCGGCGGGGTCGACGACGTTCAGTGGTACGCCGAAGGCCTGCGCGATGTGGGCGGCGGTGCGGGCTCGCTGCGCCTGCTGTTCGTCCAGCCAGACGATGCGGGTGGCACCACCGTGGCCGTGGATCTTGGTGACCGGGTGGGTCCCCTTGTTGTGCCAGACGTCGGTCTTCGGCTCGTGCATGGGCGGTTGGTCCAGCCAGTGGGTCACCACCCAGCCGTCGGAAAACTGCACGCCTTCGGCCACAGTGCCCTCACCGGAGATGCCGGAGACGTCGCGGTCGCGCTGGACGACGAAGGTACGGAGTTGGGGTTCTGCGGAGTTCACGGCCGGTCCTTGAGGTCGTCGGGGGTGGTGATGGTGGCGAGCTGGCGGCGGCCGGCGCGCAGGGTGCGGCGCTTCTGCCGGTGGTCGGCGGCGGCGTCGTAGGCGCGGGCGACCAGGGCGTACAGCACGAGGGCCAGGACGATGGCGAGGATCAGTCCGCCGATGGCGGCGAGGCCGCCGATGGCTCCGACGGTGAAGACCTGCCAGGTGGTGAGGACGGCCATCAGCTGCCGCCTCGGGGCTGGCGTGCGTCGCGGAGGGCGAAGCGGAGCGAGGACGCGGCGAACACGGCGGCGACGGCCAGGAACAGGACGGCGCCCAGCTTGTTCTCGCGGTACGCCTCGCCCATGGATCCGGACAGGCAGGCCAGGCAGAGCAGGCCGAAGAACCAGCTGTCGGGCAGGCCGAAGCAGAGCAGCAGGACGGCCAGCAGTCCGATGGCTATGCCGACCAGGTTGAGCGGGGACATCGGGTCTCTTCTCGGGGTTCGTAGGTGTCGATGGGCGGGAGGGTGGTGATGCGGGCGCGGCGCAGGAACTCGCGGTCGTCGGCGGCCTCAGCGCACGGGCAGTAGCCGTACGGGCCGCAGCCACCGAACGGGCAGCGCCAGACGAGCGGGGCGGTCACAGTCGCCCGTTCGTGCGGATGTTCTCGATCAGCCCGCGGCGTTCACGGACGAGCCGGACCCCGCGGGGGCCGATGCCCAGCTGCGCGGCGATCTCCCCGTCGGGCAAGCCCTTCACCCACAGCTCGTAGACGTCGCGCTCGCGCTTGCGGGCCTTGTTCACAGCCCGCTTCTGGGCGTGCGCCTGGCGGCACGGTTCGTCGATGGGCTCGCCATGCCGGACGTGCCGCTTGTAGCCGCGGGAGGTACCGCAGGGTGGGACGTCGGCCGGCTTCGGCGGGGGCTTCTCTCCCGACTCCTTGCGCCGCTTCAGGTCCTGGCTGTACTGCCGGTTCGCGGCCTTGCAGGGGTCGCAGCGGCAGCCCGCCTTGTACTTGGCGCGCTCACCGTGCTGCGGCAACCGCCGCTTCGCCCGCGGTTTGCGCTGGCCGGCTTCCGCCGGGGCCTTTGGGGCGGCCGGGTCCAGGTCCAACCGCTCCTTCGCGGTGAGGCCGGCGACGACGGCGTCGTCGCGCTGGTACAGGGTCATGCCGCGCTCGCGGCCCATGACCCACGACTGGCAGTCGAGGAGCACGGGGCAGGCGAAGCAGGTGCGCTTCGCCTCCCGCTCGGGCCCGTCGAAGAACACGTCGGGGTCGCCGGTGCGGCACAGGGCGCTGTCCTGCCAGTCCAGGCGGCGGGCCGCGGTGTCGGGGATCGCGCCGGTGTAGGCCATGGGTCACCTCGTGCCGTACTCGTCGCCGATGGCCGTGGCGTTCCAGACGTCCTCGCTGACGCAGACCTCGTCGCCGGTGTCGAGTTCCAGCTCCCAGCACTCGGGGTGAACCTCGTGGACGCGGCGGGTGCCGTCCGGGACGGTGCGGCAGTCCCGGTACGTCGTTGTCGACTTGCCGATACGGCGGGTCTTGAGGGTGCAGTCCTGCCGGGTCTTCGGCTCTGTGCGCCACGTGGTGCGGGCGTCGTCGTGCTCCTTGCCGGTGACGGTGCCCTGCGGGCCCGCCAACCCGCCGCAGCCGGCCAGGAGGGCGACAGCGGCCAAGACGGCGATGACTGCGGTGACGGCGCGGGACTGGCAGATGCAGCGCACGCGGTGGCAGCGGTGGCAGACGGGGATCAAGGCAGCAGTCCCTTCTTGCGGGCCTTCGGCTCCCACTGGCCGAACTGGCGGGTGATGCCGTCGTACAGGTCGCTGTCGGCGACATGGCGCGGGTCGGCTCCGGCGTGGAAGTACGAGGCGTTGTCGAGGAGTCGGCCGCGCATGGTGTCCAGCTCGGTGAGGAACCGGACCTTGGCCGGGCCGAACCCGACGAAGGCCCAGAAGATCGGCAGCTTGCTGGTCACCTTGAGCTGGAGGCGGACGTCCTCCTGGTCCTGCGGGGCGCCGTCGGTCTGGAAGATGACCAGTGCCGGGTCGGTGGCCCGGGAGGCGAGGTAGTGGTCGACGACCGCGCGCATCGCGATCGCGTACATGGTGCCGCCCATCGTGCGCGTTCCGCCGTGCAGCTGGTGCTGCTGCGCGACCACTCCCTGGTACTGGTCCAGGCGCACGTCGACCACGGGGTACGGGCGGCTGTCGAACATGACCAGCGGCACAACGCCGTCGTCGTCGACGGTCACGGACAGACCCAGCGCCTGGTCCGCGAGGTGCTGCACGCTGCCGTCCGCGAAGTACTGGTGCATGGACGCGGACCGGTCGACGACCAGGTACACGGCGGCGCGCAGCCCGGACAGGCCGTTCTTCTCCAGCGACACGGTGGCCGTCTTCGCCAGGGACACGAGGCCAGCGGGCACCTTGTCGAGGCTGATCGCCGGGGTGTGCGGGGTAGCCGGGGTGGCGGGCTTCTTGTTGCGGTTGAACATCTGCGGCTCTTCTCCTGGTTGGGCGCCCGCCGCCCGGCCGGTGACATCCGGGCGGCGGACGGGTTCGAGAGGGCTCAGTCCGACGTCGGTGGCTGCGCGAGCGGGGCTTCGGACAGCGGGAGGACGGGGATGCCCTGCGGCAGCGTGGGCGCGTCGTCGGCGGCTGGTAGCGGCCGGATCGCGCGGGCGTTCTCCAGGTCGGCGCGCAACCTGGTGTTCTCCGCGCACAGCGAGTCGAAGGTGACGAGCTGCTCCGCGAGGTCGGTGATCCGGGCCCGGGCCGCCTTCAGGGCGTCGCGCGCTGTGTCGCGGTCCTTGCTCAGGGCGGTGTTCTCGGTCGTCACCCGCAAGAGCGCGCACGTCAGGTCGTCGGCCTCGCGCTCCAGGCGGACGACGTCGGCGCGCAGCCGGGCCCGGGGGACGACGTACCGGTGCAGGCCGCGCCCGGCCGGGGCCACGTACCAGAGCACGGAGGCCGCGCCTCCTGCCCCGGCGCTGAGGAACAGGTACTCGATCACGCGGCACCGGCCTCTACCGGGGCCGGGCACCACGGGCACTTCGCCTTCAGGCAGACGGCGCCGCGCTCCAGCGACAGTTCGTGGTAAGCCGCCTCGTTGGCGTGCTGAAGGTCGGCGAGCCGCTGTTCCAGGGCACGGTTGCGGTCCTGTTCCTTGGCCAGCTGGATGCGGAGCCGGTTGGTCTGGGCGTCGCCCAGGCGGGTGCGCCAGCGGCGTATGAAGGCGGGGGCGGTCATGTCGTACTCCGGTCGGTGCGGGCCGTGTCCATGCGGCGGGAGAAGGCGTCCAGGTCCTCGTGGAGGCCGGAGGTGATCGAGTCGCGGAAGTCGTCGCGGGGGAAGGCGTCGTGCGTGCGGCCGTCCAGCAGCCTGCCTGCCGCGCCTTTACCGACGCGGACGGCGACGGTGTCCGTGTCGAGCATCCAGGCGGAGCGGGTGCGGTCGCCGGGGCGCATGAGCCCGTCTTGGGCGCCTCGGAAGGTCCCGGATGGACCGCGCTCCCGCAGCGTGGCGGAACTGCGAGCGCCGTGCAGCGGGTGGTTGTAGGCGCGGCCGCCCGCGAAGGCGGGGTCGTCCTCCACGCGGGCGCACAGGTACTCGCCGTGCTGCTTGAAGAAGAACGGCACGCCGGCGACGTCACAGGCGTCGCGGAGTTGCCGTGCCCAGTCCGGGTGCATGGGGCGGGCGCGAGGGCCGGACTCGCCACCAGCGATGACCCAGTCCAAGCCGTGCCAATCCTCCGGCCGCCGCCGGGCCGGGCAGTCCGCCCATCGGTGGCACTCGGGCGTGAGGGCGACCGGGTGCCCGCAGGTGCCGTCCTCGGGGGTGACGTGCCCACAGTCGGGGACGGGGCGCAGCCAGCGACTGAGGTCGACCGGCCCGAGCAGGGGCTCGCAGCTGACGAACCGGACTGCGGCCGGGGTGTCCAGGAGCGCCGGGATACGGATGTCCGCCCACCGCTGGGTCTCCACGGAGACGCCCAGCCAGATGTTCGCCGGCGGCCGGGCGGCGCGAGCACGCGCGAACCTGGCGGCGGGGCTGTTCCGCATGGCCTCGGTGGGGCAGTCGTCGAACTTGGCGGCGTACGCCTGCTTCGCCTTCTGCCGGGCCTGCATGAACGACCGCATCCGGGCGTGCCGCTTGGTGAGGATCTGGAAGGTGTGCCGCTGGTTCACCTGGGCTTCCATGACGTCGAAGACCCGGGTGATGTACAGGTCGGACACGTCGTCGTGGAACAGGTCGGACATGCTGTTGACGAAGACCCTGGCGGGCTTCTTCCAGCGGTACGGGGCGTCGATGCGGTCCTCGTGCAGCATCACGTTGAAGCCCTGTGGGAACGCCTTCGAGCCTGCGAAGCGGTGCGCGATGTTCTCCGCGTAGCAGTTGTCGCATCCGGGGCTGACCTTGGTGCAGCCGGTGACGGGGTTCCAGACCCGGTCGGTCCACTCGATCTTCGTGGTGGTCATGCCGACGCTCCCTCGGGCTGGTCGGCGAGGAACCGGACGAAGAGGTCCGCCCCGTCCTGCGTGAGTTCGGTGCGGGCGTCGAACGCGCCGACCGGGCTGTAGAAACGCAGGAGTTCGTCGCCCCGGCGGAT
Source organism: Streptomyces sp. BB1-1-1 (assembly GCF_031597775.1). Lineage (NCBI taxonomy): Bacteria > Bacillati > Actinomycetota > Actinomycetes > Kitasatosporales > Streptomycetaceae > Streptomyces > Streptomyces sp. BB1-1-1. Next base: position 1,453,655 of record NZ_CP134203.1, read on the forward strand.
GGAGCGGGCGGCGCTCTTCGCGCTGTACGAGGAGTTGTAGGTGGCGGCGAGCACCCACTGACCGGGCACCTGACGGGCCTGGTCCGCCGCGAGCTGGTGGTTGGCGTGCCGTGCGCCTTTGACGCCGCTCATCGCCGACCACGCCGCAGGCTGGCGGGGACTGGGGTGACGTGCTGGCGCAGGGTGCCGGTTGCGACGTCGTAGTCCTGGGCGACTGCCCAGTTGGCGCTGGGGAAGGCGTGGCGCAGGATGACCGCGGCCTGGTGGTGGAGGCCGCCCTCGCGCATGGGGATCTCTCGCCGGTTGGGGGCGAGGGCCAGGGCGACCCAGCGCTTTCCCTCCGGCCACTTGACCCGGGTGATGCGGATCTCTGCGACGGGCCGGCCGACGAGGGTGTAGAGCTGCACTTCCAGGGCGCGGCGAGCGCCGGCGTCGGCCTGGAACTCGGTGGGCGTGGTGCTCATCGGTCACCGCCGGGGTGGAAGGCGTGGCGGACGTCGTCCATGAGCCGGTGGTAGGCGGCGACGGTGCCCGGCTGCCAGCGGTGCTGGGGTCCGTGGATGTCGCGGAACCAGACGTCGCAGGCGGCGAGCAGGCCAGTCTCCCGGTCGGCGTCGCGGGCGGCGGGGCCGCCGTCGGACGGGGTGACCGCGGCGGGGTGGTCGACTGCCAGGCGCATGAACGCGGCTTCGAGGGCGGGCGCGTCCATGTCGTGCCGCTCGGGTGCAGCCAGGGGCAGCGCGTCGTGCAGGCGCCGGAACTCGGCTGCCTGGACGCGGCGGAAGTGCCGCAGGGCGAACGCGTCCCAGCGGGCGCGCCAGGTGAGTCGGGGGCGGTGCGGGGTGGTGCGACGGCCGATGTGCATCGTTGCGGTCATCGCCATCACGTCCCTTCGGTCAGGTGGTGGGTGGTTGATGGTGCAGGGCCGCGCGTACGGCGGCGGCCCCGCGGGTTGCGGTCTCTGGGGTGGGCGGGCGCCGGCGTTGGCGCCACGGCTCGGATACGGCGGCGAGGAGGTCGGGGGGTTCGGCCTCGGGGTCGGCGATCAGCTGTGCGACGGCGACGACCAGGCGGCCGAAGCTCATGTCCTCGCGGCAGCGGAGCTGGGCGACGACGTCCCCCAGCAGGTCCGGGGACCAGTCGGGGCGGGCGGCGGCGGCGAGGGCGAGCAGCTGCGGGGTGGCGGGCTGCGGTACGTCGGTCACGACTGCCACCTCCTCGCCAGCACGGCCACGTCGGGTGGTCGGCAGGTGCGACAGACGCCGTCGGGCCACGGCCGGCGGGACGGTGCGCGGCAGGCCTCGCACTCGTGCAGGTGGCCGGGAGGGCGCCAGGTTCGGGCGGGTGGTCTCAGTGCGGGACCGAGCAGCCAGCGGCCCGGGTCGCGGATGTCGTCGGTGCAGGCGAACCGGAACTCCAGGCGGGCGCGCAGCTCTTCGCCGCTCGTCCCGGCATCGAGTTGGCGGCCGACGTGCCGCGCGGCCTCGCGGACCACGTACGGCGACAGGCCCGGAAGCAGAGCTTTCACCGGCTCGAGGACTCGCCAGATCCGCGGAGCGAGCGTCAGCTGCGGGAGGCGGGCCGGACGCTGGAACGTCGGCGGAACGGAAGCGGCCTCGAGCGCGCCACTACCGGTAGTTCGCCTCCGGCGGATAGAACCACCGGCCGGTGGTTCCTCCGGTGAGTCAGTCGGGTGGTGTTCCTTAGACGCGAGGGATCCCTCTCCATGATCCCCACCCGATCCCTCACCAGTGTCCGCAGTGAGCACCGGGCTGGTCGGCTCGTCGTGGACGGTGTAGCGGTGGCGGCCGCGGTATCCGGCCCGGCGCTCCACACTGATCCACCCGAGATGCTCCAGCTCCCGGAGGATGCGCCGCACCGATCGGACGTCCAGCGGCTGACCGGCCTTCTTACCGGAGCGATGGCGCAGGACGCGCGCCAGGTCGGTGAGGGTGATGTGCTGGCCGGTCGCCGTGGCGTACGCCAGTGCGGAGTAGGCGCGCAGCTGGCGCGGGGAGAGGGATTCGGCGGCGCGCGACGGCACCCATGCACCGTGCTCACGGCGGTGGTTGGTGGCGCGGATGCGGCGCACCGCTGTCTGCCCGGTGCCGCCCTCGCGGGTGCGCCGGTGGCTGATGAGCTCCACGACGTCGTCGGCCGGGTCCGGCCTCATCAGCTGAGTCAGCGCCCGTTCCACGGTGGAGCGCGCCAGCCCGAGGAGTCCAGACAGGTAGGCGACCCCCGCCTCACAGCCGGTGTCGCGCCGGTCCAGCGCGGCCACCTTCACGTACACGGACACGGTGGCGTCGGCGTACGCACCGACGATCACACGCAGCGGTACGCGGACTCGCTGAGGCATTGGGGTCACCTCCCTTCAGGGCTCGATGGGGTGGAGGGTCAGTCGTCGATGAAGATCAGGAAGGCGCAGCCGAGCCACGTGAGGACGGTTGCGATGACGCCAGCGATGACGGCGAGCTGGTCGTCGGCGGTCATCCCGTACGTGACGCCGCCGGAGGCGCCGCCCAGGAGCAGGCCTGCGAGGAAGACGGGCACGTCACTCGCCCCCGTCGCCGCGCGCACCGTCGCGGACGGCGTGAAGGCCATCGGCAACGGTCTTCAGCTCGTGCATCGCCTCGGTGACCGTGATGTTCGGGGTGTGGAGCACGCGGCGGGCGTAGGACTCCCAGTGGTTCAGGCCAGCGCGCAGGCGTGCGGTCTCCAGGTAGGCGAGCTGGCCGCCCGTGAGGCGCAGCGTGGATTCGTCCAGCTCCAGCTGGCCGTCGTCGTCCAGGGTTCCGCGGGCGGTCCGCTGGAGGTGGAGGAAGCGGAGGGCCTCGCGGACGTAGCCTTCCTGGCCCTCGTTGGGGATCTCCAGGGAGATGATGCGGACCTTGACGGACGCTTCCTTCTCCGTGCCCGGTGCGGGCTCGGTGCGCTCGATCGCGCGGAACTCGCCGATGAACAGACGGCCGGCGGCGGGGACGTCATACACGGGCCGGATGTGCGGCTCCAGTGCTTCCTGCGCCGACGCGCTGACCTTGGCGTCGAACTTCAGCTGGGTCACGGGGTGGGCTCCTTGTGCAGATCAGAGAGGCGCCAGACCTTGACGACGGCGCCAGGCGTGCGGAGTGCGTCGCCCCAGAGCACGAACTCCTTGCGGGCGAAGAGGTGGGCGACGACGCTGTCGTCGGCGAGGACCCCGGCGTCCTTCAGGGCGTCCTGGGTGGAGCGGACCAACTTGTCCAGGTCGGGCTTGGACGACGGGAAGTGCGGCGCGGAAGCCTTCAGCCGGCCTGCGTTGCGGCCGGTGCCGAAGTGGTGCTTCGGGCGGGCCAGCGCGAACCGCACCTCCAGCAGCACCGGGCAGGTCAGTGCCGTCCACGCTCCGTCGTGGTGCAGCGCATCGAGGGCGGCCGTCTTCACGGCCTCCCGCCACGGCTTCACCTTCGCCGACGACTCGTAGAGAGCCCCGGCGGCGTTGCGGTTCTTCGAGCCCTGCGGGCCCGGGGTGCCGTACACCGTGAGTTGAAGTGCGGGAGCAGTCATCCGGACTCACCGCTCACGCGCTGGATGTGCCAGCGGTCGCCGCACTGGACGGGTCGGTGGTGGACGCCCGGGAACATGCCGCGCGCTGCACGCTTGGCGTCCCGGCGGGACAGGTACGTCGCCTTGCCGCAGTCCGGACAGCGGCCGACTGCCAGCTGCTGCGGGTGTCCGTTGAAGTTACGGATCGCGGTCTTCACGACGCCTCACCGCCGTCTGTCCGCCGGTCCAGGTCGTCGGCGGCGATCTGCATGATCTCCGTGACCACGGGGCCGGACAGGTCGTGCATGAGCGCGAAGGCACCGGCCGTGGCCCCGGCCGCGAGCAGGACGGTGGCGATGTCCTGCGCCGGTACGTCGGTGTGGGTGGAGAGCCGGTCGGCCAGGTCGGAGGCGAACTGCTCCAAGCCCTTCATGCGCGGGTGGTCGGCGTAGCGGCGCCGGTTCTCGCGCACCACGTCAAGGGCGCCCTGACGGGTCCACTGCGCGCTGGTCACAGCCCGCAGCCCACGGGCGGTGAACGCCCGGACGACGGCCTCTTCAGCCTGGTCTTCGTTCATCTGTGCTCGCCTGTCTCGGGGTGGGATGACGAGGGGCCCGTACGACGCAGGCCGGGTCTTCGGGGCGAGGGTCAGTCGTGACAGCCCCTCTCCGGCCTTGGCTCCCGCTGCGGCCGCGCACGAGCCGGCGGGTGGCTTTGACGCCGTACGGGTGGTGTGGGGCTCGCCCGGAGCAGGCAGCGTCATCGGAGCTGCTTCGCGCTCCTCCCCTGCCTTGGCTCCCGCTGCGGTCATGCGCGAACCGTCAGCGGGTGACGTTGACTCCGGGCGAGCGGTCGGGAACCCGTCCGGCGCAGGCGGTGTCACAGGAGCGGTACGGAGGCGCTCCTCCTTCGCCTTCGCTTCCGCGGCGGCCTCGGTGCCAACGGCGGCGGCGGATGACGTGAACGCCGGACGGGTGGTCTTCACGGCAGCCTCACCGTCCGAGTGGTGAAGCCGGGGGTGGGGGCGGTGCGGGCGTGGTCGGCGATCTCCCGCATGTGCTCAGCCCACGACGGAGACATGGCGCGCGGGGTCTGACCCTCCAGGGCCTTGAGGACGTCGCCGTGGACCATGTCGAGGAATCCCGGGTCCGGCAGCGGACCGAACTCGATCAGCGGGTTCCAGCCGGTGAACACGACGGGCCCGGCGTACGGCTGCACCCGGGCTCCGAGCGTGGCAAGCACACAGGAGCCGACGACGTTGCGCGGGTACCGCTTGGGGTCCAGGAGGCCGATGTCGTTGACCCACCCGGCGACGGCCGCGCCGGGCAGCGGCACGCGGGCCTTGCCCTCCGGACCGATGACCGTGTCCCAGTCCGGCTGACCGTCGTGGTGAGTGAGTTCGCCGTCGGGGGCGATGACTGCGTAGTTCATCGCCGGCCGCCCTTCCGGGCCTTGTTGCCGGGCCGGTTGACGACCAGGGCGTGGCCGCGCCGGAGCTTGGCCACGGGCACCCAGACACGCCAGATGAGGTCGGCCTCGTTGTCCCAGGTGGCGAACACCATGGGCTCGTTGTGCCAGGGGCCACCGAGGCAGACGGTGGTCGGCTGGCCGCTGCCCAGGCCGGGGACGTGAGCGGGCTGGTCCAGGGCGACGGTGCCGCCCCGGCCGCAGGCGTGGGTGACGCGGGCTCCGACGGGGAACTGGTCGGCCAGCTCCCGCAGCTGCTGTGTGGCCGTTTTGGTGAGCCAGCCGGGTTCGACGACGTGGCCTCGGTAGCCGAGCGTGCGGGCGGTCATGACGCTGCCCTTTCTGCGGTGGTGGGGGTGCCGACGTAGCGGGCGGCGACGACCCAGCGGCTGCCCTTGGTGAGGTAGGCGCGCGCCTGGAAGTCCCCGGCGGGCTCGTATGCGCTGAAGCCGCCACGGGGGATCTGGCGGGCAGCCCGGTACGCGGTGTTGCGTGAGCCGTAGTCACCGACCACGGCTTCGACTCCGGGCGTCTTGCGTAGCTGGGCGGCACGCTCCGCGTGTCGGCCGGCGTTCGCGACGGGTCCGCGGCGCCTCGGGAGGGGGGCGGGTGGCGGGACCCGATGTCCAGTCAGCCAGCCGTAGTGCACGGCGATGGTGCAGGCGTGGGTGGTGCTACGTGCGTGCAGTCGAGCCACGACGTCCGCAGTGATCGTTTTGATCGTGTGCACGCTGACACCGAGGTTTTCGCCTGCGCTGGCGCATGTCTCGCCGCTGGCGAGTTCGGTGAGGACGTCGATCTGCCGGGGGGTGAGCGGGCAGCGCGGCGAGTGGTTGTCGCCCGGCGCGCGTTCGGCGATGACGCGCTCGATGGCGTCCAGGGTGGCGCGGGTGTTGTCGCCGGAGGCAGCGCCCCACAGGTCTTCGATGAAGGCGGCGAGCTGGTCGGCGTCGTAGTCTCGGGCCCACGGGAATGCCAGGGAGTCATCGGCCACGGCGGACACCTCCGTCCGCGCCCTGTCGCAGTTGCTCGATCTGCTGCTCGAGCATCTTGATCTTGTTGCGCTGCCGGGAGACTTCGCCGACGTAGCGGGGCAGGGCCTCGCGGGCGTGCTGTACGAACAGGACGACCGGCACCTGCACGGTGCCGTCGAAGCACTCCAGATAGGAGACCGGTCCGACCGCGTCCGGGGTGCCGTAGTCGTTGCTGACGGGCTCCCACGGGCCGGGCGGCACGGCTGCGACGAAGGCCTGCGTCTCACGCAGGTACTCGGGGGATATCGGCTCAGGCATGGCCGTCCTCCGCATCGAGCGCGGCGAGGACCTGGCGCAGGGACTCGCAGACGCCGCCGAACTCGCGGGCGACGGTGCAGGAGTCGGCCAGCTCCATGTCCACGGCGAGGGCGCGGTCGAGGACGTCGCGGGCGTGGGCGACGGCGATGCCGAGGGGCGGGTTGACCGGCGGCAGGGCCAGGAGCCGGTCGGTGTATGCGATGCTGGACTGCATCGGGCCCACCTCGTTCCTTCCAACTGGTGGTTGGGCCGAGGGCTCGCCGGGGACACGGCGGGCCCTCACTTCTGTCAGGCGGCTTTGACGGTCCGCTTCTCCCGGCGCGAGTCGGTCCGCAGCAGGACCCGCAGCGAGTCGCGCTGTCCGGGCGTGAGCGGCGGCCAGTCGTCGACCAGACGACGGAGGTACTCCTCGCTGGTCACCGGGCACCGGCTTTGAATTCGCGGTCCGCATTGCAGACCCGGCACTGAGCGCGCCAGACGGGATTGCGGTGTCCGCAGCTGCACACCCACCGGCACACGGCGTCGATGCGGGCGCGCATCAGCCCACGCCCCGGCCGGCGGTGACGGGCTCGTCGTCGGTTTCGGGGAGCAGCAGGTCACGGATCGTGCAGCCGAGGATGTCCGCGATCGCCTTGAGGTTCTTGGGGGAGAACCCGGCGCGCCCGTTCTCGACGTCGGAGACGTGGGACTTGCTGACCCCTGCCTTCTCTGCGAGGTCGGTCTGACTGAGACCGGCGTCTATCCGCCGACGGCGGAAGGCTCTCGGGTCTTCGTTCATGAAACGACTGTACGACTCTTCACCACTCTTCACAAGTGCCTAGTCCTGAAATGCGCTGGCGCTTGTGAAGGACTCGTGCACGCCCTCGCGCTACCTGGTGACCTTCAATAAAGTTCGAGAAAGTACGACTGACCACTACGAGGGGGAAGGCAATGAAGATGGAAGATCAAGACCACAGCCCGCCCGGCCACGGCGCCCTCATCAGGCTCGCCCGCGAAGCTCAGGGCATCAGCCCCGAGACCGCGGCCGCGCGCATGCCCTTCAAGTTCTCGGGCGCAAGCTGGCGCCAAGTCGAAGCCGGCTACCGCGGCGCCGGCGCGAAGCGCACACCGGTACCCGGAAAGCCGGCCACCGTCGCAAACATGGCGCACACCGTCGGGGTGAGCGCCGAACGACTGGAGCAGTACAACTCGGAAGCTGCCGAGATTCTGCGGGAGATCGAGCGCCAGGAGACGCAACAGCAGCCGGCCATGCCGGAGGCGCTGCGCTCAGCACCGCCCCACGTGCGCCGCATGATTGACGCCGCGTTGGAAGACGTCGACCCCGAGGACCGCGCCGAACTACTGCGGGAGCTGGCGGCCGACTACGAGGGCGTCACCAAGCGCCGCGCCCGAAATGCCGGACAACCGCACCGCCCTCGTCACGCGGGATGAAACCCCTGGCCAACACTCCGTAACAGAACAGTCACGTTCCATGTGAATATGCGTGACGCCGCCCCCGTTCGGACGCACGATCGATTCCTCGTACAACCAGCAACAAAGAGGAACACCGCGCGCACAAGCAACAGGGGACGTGACGTGCCATGACATGGCTCATCGTCGCGGGTGCGCTCGGCGTAGTCATCATCATCACTGGGGGTCTGTTCTTGCGGCGCCTCCTCGGTGAGTTGGCCAAGCTTCGCGGTCAACTCACCGAGCAAGGGCGACAGATCACAGGGATCGACAGGCAGATGCGCGCCCAGCGAGCCCACGTGACACTCATCAGACAGATGCTCGCCGACGACGGCGAGCCCAACGACAACGACGACAGCAGCCCGCCCCCACAGGCCGCCGTCGTCAACGGAAATGCGCCCAACGCCTCCGCGCCCCGCCACGAGAGCGAACCCGTCCGGCGTAAACGGCACCTGGGCCTCTACATCGGCGGCGCCGCCGCGGCCCTCGCCGCCATCAGCGGAGCCGCCCGTGAGGCAGCGCGCGGCCACCGCGCCCAGTTCATCGGCGCCGTCACCGGAGCCGCCGTCACGGCCGCCACCGTCACCGTGGTCACGGTGCAGCCCTGGAGCCACGACTCCGGGTACGAGGCGCCACACGCCGAACCCCCGGTCTCCGCTCCCCCCACCTACGCACCGCCGGACATCGATCCACCACGGCCGCCAGGCACCAAGCCCCCCACACCCAGCGCCTCACCGTCGGCGACCGCTTCCGGGCCCACCGGCAGCCCCTCGCCGTCCGCAAGCGAGCCCGGCGCCCGGCCGGGCTCCACTCCAGAGTTCACCGCCGTACCGATCGCCCCAGCCAGGGACGCGTCGCCCGCAGCCGGTGCCTCACCTGCGGCGCCGGACGGCGGCACAGCAGACGACACCAGCGGCGAGGCCAGCGATGAGCCCCCAGCCCCCGACTCGGGCGCGAGCCCTTCGCCTGAGCCGTCGCAGCCGCCCGCAGACCCGCCGGCCAATCCGCCTCCCGTGGCTGAGGAACCTGCCGACTCGGGACTGTGCTTGGACCTGTCCCTCCCGCCACTCGTGGATACGAACACCTGCCTCCTGACCAGGTGATCGGTGTGGCTGGGCGCAGCGATCGCTACGCCCAGCCTCACGTGGCCTTCGGAACGATCAGCACCGTCTCTGGATCGAACGGTGCGCGGCCCGGCCGCCCCTTGAGGATGGTCACGGTCATCAGCATGTCGATGACGGCCCTCTTCCGGTCCAGCGGCAGTGCTTCCCAGGCGGCCACGACGTCCTCGGAGCGCACCAGCTCGCCCAAGACAGCCGCCCGCGCGGGACTGGTCATCTGCTGCTCGATCTGCGCCAGTCGCTCCTTCACGCGCCGCACAGCCCTTTTGAACTCCAGAGCGTCGGCTTCGTCGTCGTCAGCGAAGGCGTCGGTCATATTCTTCAGGCGCGCCCGCAGCGTGGCCGCCTTCGCGTTCAGCTCGTCCATGTCGGGACGTTCGGCGTCCATGAGCAGCTGGGCAGCGTCCTCGCGCAGCAGCAGCTGCGGGACAAGGCCAAGCGGCTTGCCGGGCTCCGTACCTGCAACCAACTGGTCGATCGGCTCAGCAGTACGCATGAGGTGCTTCACCGATCCCCGGCACTTGTAGGTACGCGCCCCCTCGTAACGCACGCCTTTGACCACCTTGTAGCCACGCTGCGCACTGGTGACCGTAGTACGTCCGTCATCGCAGATACCGCAGAGAAACAGCCCCGAGCCCAGCCACTTGCGTGTCGGTCCCGGCGACGTCTTCCTGGAAGGATCAGTGAGCAGGGCAACCGACTGGCGCCACTGGTCCTCGCTGACGATGGTGGGCCACTTCCCCGAGTACGTGACGCCGTTGTACTCGCGCAGCCCGGCGTACCGCTCGTTCAGGAGCAGGTACCGGACCGTGTTGTGGAGCCACGGCTTGCCGTTGCGGTTGAGGACCCGACGCTTATTCAGGTCGGCGGCTATCCCGGACAGGGAGGCGCCCGCGGCGACAGCCTCATACATCTTGCGGACCTCTGCCGCCTCGCTGTCGATCACCTCGGTGCCATCGGCGGTGTAGCCAAAGCACCGGGGCCCGGTCGGGACTTCCCCGCGTTCGACGCGCTGCCGCATCTCCCGCTGCTCCCGCTCGGACATCTGCTCCACCTCGAAGGTGTCGACCTCCCCCAGGAGGCCGGCGAGGAGACGCCCAGCGGCAGTTGTGAGGTCCAGCTCGGGGCCCTTGACGCATAGCACGCTCACGCCGTGCTGGCGGAGGATCTCGATGCCTTCCGCCCGTTCGCGCCGGTTCCGCCACAGCCGACCGAGCATGTAGACGATGATGACGTCGATCTCGCCACGCTGAACGGCGGCCATGAGCCGCTCGTAGTCGGGGCGGTGCTTGCCGTGAGTGGCGGACTTGTCGTTGTCCCGGAAGCGGCGGCCCTCAATGGGGATGCCGCGGCGCTCGGCGAGTTCGACCGTGTCTTCGCCCTGGCGTTCGACGCCGTCCTCATCACCCGCGTCGGCCTTGGAGATCCGCTCGTAGGTCCCGCCCCGCTGAAACAGAGTCACAGACAGAAGTATAGGTGCGTCTACTGTTTCGCGAGGAAGACGCACAGCTACCTGGACCTCGACACGGGACTGGGCTTCGACTCACAGATCGTCGTCAAGGTGAACGCCCCCGAGCTGCTCCGCCGCCAGCTGGCCTCGCGCCGCTGGCAGGGCGAGCACGTCGCGATGGGCACCAACGTCGACTGCTACCAGCGCGCCGAAGGCCGCTACCGCCTGATGCCGGGCATCATCGCGGCCCTCACCGAGCGGGCCAACCCCTTCTCGATCCTGACCAAGGGCACGCTGATCCTGCGCGACCTGGACCTGCTGACGCGGGCGGCCCGGGTGACGGACGTCGGCATCTCGGTCTCGGTCGGCTTCACCGACCCCGAGCTGTGGCGCACCGTGGAGCCGGGGACTCCCGCGCCGGAGCGCCGCCTGGAGGTCGTACGGATCCTGGGTGAGCACGGCATCGGCTGCGGCGTGCTGATGGCACCGGTCATCCCGTTCCTCAGCGACGAACCGGCCCAACTGCGAGCGACTGTACGGGCGATCGCCGCCGCCGGCGCCACGTCGGTGACTCCCCTCGTGCTGCATCTGCGGCCGGGCGCCCGGGAGTGGTTCATGGCCTGGCTCGGGCGGCATCACCCCCACCTGGTGCGCCGGTACGAGCGGCTGTACACGGAGGGCGCCTACGCCCCGAAGTGGTACCAGCGCCGGATCACACGCCAGGTGCACGACTTGGCCCAGGAGTACGGCATCGGTCCCACGCGCGCGGGGATGCCGCGGCGGATCGCGGAGCCGGCACCGCCGGAGCCGGATCAGCTCGCGGCGACCGAGCCGGTCCAGCTCTCCCTTCTCTGAGCGCTGTCTTCCCGTAGCGTGATCCTTCGTCAGGCCTCCCAGTACAGGCCGCGTACGTACGCGGCCGTGATGGTGATCGGCTGCTGGTCGGCGCTGTCGGCCGGGTAGTACATGAACTCGAACCGCAGCCGCTCGTCGGCGACGATGGACCCGCTGTTGTGGAAGTCGGCGAAGCTGCTGCCGTCGGTGCCCGTTCGTTCGGTGATCGGGCCGTTCCAGCGGGAGCCGCCTGGACGCAGGTGGTAGAAGCGGCCCTGGAGGGTGGAGCCCGGCGGGACTTCCGCCTGGATCTGGGCCATGGCCTGGTAGTGGGACGCGCGGGTGAGCAGGTCCACCCCGTCGACGTTGAGCGTGGTCCACTTGCGGGGCGTGATCCGCTGGTCGTCGCTGTCGTAGCGGCCGATCGCTCGCGGCATGTCGTCCTCCTCGGGATCGCCGGGGGTCCAGCCGGCGGGGTGGGTGAGGCGTTCTTCGATCCGGGCGCGCATCGACGCCATGGTGAAGCCGCGCGGGTCGACCTTTCCCGGCTGCCATTCGAGGTGGCCGATCACGGAGCGCTCGTTCCAGCCGTGGTGGCGGCAGACGGCTGCCGCGGCGCGTTCGATGGCGTCCAGTTGGGCGGTGGGCCAGGGGTCGTCGCCGTCTCCGAGGTTCTCGCACTCGAAGCCGTAGAAGTGCCGGTTTCCGTCGGTGTTCGCCTCGTTGTCCGCCGGCGGCCGCGCTTCGTCGATGACGGCGCGCAGCACGTCGTCGTCCCCCAGGCCCGCGTGGTTGGCCCGCCCGTAGCCGACCAGGTGGACCCTGCCGTCCTTGGTGATGACGCCGTGGCACAGGGGGCCCGGCAGTCCCGCGTAGCCCTGGCGGCAGATCTCCACCGTGCGGGCGCTGCCCCGGGTCACGGTGTGGTGGATCATCACCCCGTGCACGGGCCCCCAGGGGCCCGTGTGGTTGCGGTTGTGTCCCTCCCATTCGCCGACCTCGACGACGACGAGGCCTTCTTGCCGGAGGGCCCGCAGGAAGCTCCGCGCTCCCATCGGCGCGGCCATCACACGTGCTCCGGCCACGACCATGGGGGCGCGGAACTTCCGCTCGGGCTGGGTGGTTGGGGCATGTCAGCCTCCGATCGTGGGGGGAGGACCCGTCTTTGGTAGGTACCCGGTGTGCGCGCCCGGTCCGCGCCGACGGCCGGGCCGATGGGGGCCACCGCATGGATCAGGCCATCCATCGGGCCGTCCATCGGGCCGTCCATCGGGCCGTCCAGTCGAGGGCATCTTCCGAAGCAATTGGGTCAAGTCCGGTCAGATCGCGTTCCTCCGGGGGCGCTCCCCGGGACGATGCGGCGAGGACCGCGACCCGCGCGGACCGCAGCCTCTCCGTCCGGGAGGACGCCATGAGACAACGCGCAGCCGTGCTGTGCGGCGCCGCCGTCATCGCCGCCGGGACCGTCACGGCCGTCCCCGCCGAGGCGAGCGCACCGCACCTCACGAGTACACCGCCTCCCGCGAGCACCCCGCGGGCCGCGCAGCTCAGCTGGGAGAAGTGCGGCACCGCCGACTACCCGACGCTCCAGTGCGCGTCCCTCCCGGTGCCGCTCGACCACGCGCGTCCGGACGGGAAGCGGATCACGCTGGCGCTGTCCCGCGTCCCGCACACCGCCGAGAAGTACCAGGGACCGTTGCTGGTGAACCCGGGCGGCCCCGGTGGCAGCGGGCTGACGCTCGCCGGGTTCGTGGCGTCCTCGCTGCCCGCGGAGGTGGCCGCCCAGTACGACGTCATCGGCTTCGACCCGCGCGGCGTGGGCAAGAGCAAGCCCGCCCTGAACTGCCGGCCGGGCCACTTCGACCCGGTGCGCCCCGACTCCCTGCCCGCCACCCCGGCCGTCGAGAAGGCCAACCTCGCGCGCGCGAAGTCGTTCGCCGAGGCCTGCGGCGAGAAGCACGCGGACGTGCTGCCGTACATCGACACGGTCAGCGCCGCACGGGACATGGACGTGATCCGCCGGGCGCTCGGCGCCGAGCGCATCAACTACTTCGGCTACTCGTACGGCACCTACCTGGGCGCCGTCTACGCCAAGCTCCACCCGGACCGGGTGCGGCGCCTGGTCCTGGACTCCGTCGTCGGCCCGACCGACGTCTGGTACGACGCCAACCTCCATCAGGACCTCGCCTTCAACGACCGTCACCGGGCCTTCCTCGCCTGGATCGCCGAGCACGACGCGACGTACGGGCTGGGCACCGACCCCGAGCGGATCGAGGCCGCCTGGTACGCCATGCGGACGGCACTGGCGAAGAAGCCCGCGGGCGGGAAGGTCGGGGCCTCGGAGCTGGAGGACACCTTCATCCCCGGCGGCTACTACAACGGCTACTGGCCCTATCTGGCGGAGTCGTTCGCCGGGTACGTGAACGACGGGAACACCGACCCGCTCGTCGAGGCGTACGAGAACTTCGGGGCCGTGGGCGCCTCCGGCGACAACGGCTACAGCGTCTACACCGCGGTGGAGTGCCGCGACGCCGGCTGGCCGCGCGACTGGGACGACTGGCGTGACGACAACTGGGACGTGTACGAGAAGGCTCCCTTCATGGCCTGGAACAACGCCTGGTACAACGCGCCGTGCGCGTTCTGGCCCACGGACTCGCGGCAGCCCGTGGACGTCACCAACCACGAACTGCCGCCGGCGCTGCTGTTCCAGGCGACCGGCGACGCGGCCACCCCGTACGAGGGCGGCGTCACCGTGCACCGGCTGCTGCGCGGTTCCAGCATGGTGGTCGAGGAGGGCGGCGGGAACCACGGCATCACACTGAGCGGGAACACCTGCCTGGACAAGCACCTGGCCGCCTACCTGGCCGACGGCACCGTGCCGCGCGGCGACGGCGAGGCGGACGCGGTGTGTCCCGCGCTGCCCGCGCCGAAGCCGCTGGAGTCCAAGGCGGCGTCGACGTCCTCACGCGGTTCGACGCTGCACGGGCTGCTCGGCTTCCGGGGCTGACCGACTACCCGCTCGGAGGCCCGTCGAGGGCGCTGTCAGTCCCATGGTCCACCATGGACGCATGAGTGAGCTGACCAGGATCGCCGCCCCCGACGGCGTCGCGCCCGCCGCCCAGTACACGCATGTCGTCCTCGGCACCGGGCGGTTCGTGGCCGTCTCCGGTCAGCTCGCCCTGGACGAGGACGGCGGGCTGGTCGGCGAGGGCGACGCGGCGGCCCAGGCCCGCCAGGTGTTCGAGAACCTGCGCCGGTGTCTGGCGGCGGCCGGGGCGTCCTTCGACGACGTGGTGAAACTGACCTTCTTCGTCACGGACATGGCGCACATGCCCGCGATCCGCGCGGCCCGCGCCGAGCACATACCCGACGACCGGCTGCCGGCCGCGTCGGCGGTACAGGTCGCCGCGCTGGTCCGGCCCGAGTTCCTGATGGAGATCGAGGCGTTCGCGGTCGTGTCCCCGTGAGTCGCGGCCCTGCGAGTCTCGGTCCGGCGAGCGGTCCGCGGGTGCGGGTGCGGGAGATGTCGCTCGCCGACTGCGACCGCGTGTCCGCGATCCGCGTCCGGGGGTGGCAGACGGCGTACCGGGGCCTCGTGCCGCAGCCGTACCTGGACCGGCTCGACGTGAGCGAGGACGCCGCACGGCGCCGTGACTCGTTCGCCCGCGCCCCGGACCACGTGGTGAACCTGGTCGCCGAGGACGCCGGCGGCGAGGTCGTCGGCTGGGCCTGCCACGGCCCGTACCGCGACGGTGAACAGCTCACCGCCGACGCCGAGTTGTACGCCCTCTATGTGGACGCCGGGTGGTTCGGCACCGGCGTCGGGCAGGCCCTGCTCGGGGAGTCGGTGCGCCGGTGCACGGCCGCCGGGCACGCGCGCATGCTCCTGTGGGTGCTCGAGGGCAACGCCCGCGCCCGGCGCTTCTACGAACGGTCGGGATTCCGCGCCGACGGGGCCGAGGAGCCGTTCGAGGTGGACGGGGTGGCGGTGCCGGAGGTGAGGTACGCCGGGCGCCTCGCCGGCTGACCGCTCACCGCTGCCCCGGGATCCGCGCCAGCGCCCGCACCGCCGCCTCCGCCAGGGCGGGGTGGGCCAGGGCGTCGTTCAGGACGGGAGCGGCACGGTCGTCGCCCAACGTGCCCAGCCCGTCCACGCAGGCGAGTGCCACCCGCCGGTAGGGGTCGTGCGGGCGCAGCCGCCGCTCCAGCGTGGTGATCAGCGCGGGTACGGCCTCGGGCGCCCTCAGTTCGACCAGCAGGCGCACCGGGTGCAGGGCGTAGGCGACCCGTAGCTCGTTGGTGGCGAGGGCGGCCGCGGCGCGGGCGGTGCGGGGGTCGCCGAGCCGGGCGAGGGCGTGGGCGGCGGAGGCGCAGCGCGGCGGGTCGCGGTGGTTCAGCAGCAGCACGAGGGACTCGAAGGCCCGCCGGTCGCCCGCCACGCCGAGCCGGAACGCGGCCAGTTCCCGGGCCCAGAGCGGGTGCCCGGGCTCGGTGAGCACCGCGGCCAGCTCGTCCGGGTCCCCGGTCGCCACGAGACGGTCGTACGCCGCCGGGGCCCCCGGCGTGCCCGACGCCGCCGACTCGGCCCGTAAACGCTCCGTGAGCGTTCGCAACTCTTCGTCCATGACACCGAGGTTAGGTGCGTCACGGGCCGGGTGGGACGTACATCACGAACACCGGGGGCTGGCGCGCTCGTTACCCGCGAGTTAATCTCAGACGAGCGAGTTACCCACTCGCGGTACTCCTCGCGGCGGTCTGGTGACGCGGCCGTCGTGAGAGCAGAGAGCAGTCGGTTCGGTACCGGATTCAGGTACCGCAGTACGACTCGGCCTCGGGACAGGGCCGGTCGGAGACCGCCGCCGTGCGGGCGTGTGCACGCCCTGAGCGACGGCACCGGGCGTGTGCGCGAGTCAGCCCGGCAACACCCGCACTCCATTCCTCACGCACCCGGTGCGCCCCAGGCGCATCCGGGCGTGTTCCCGTCGTCACCCTCATTCCTGGAGTCCCGCGATGGCCACTCCCCTGTCCGACACCCCTCTGTCCCCGCTCCGGACCATCGCCGTCGTCGGCCTCGGCACCATGGGCACCGGCATCGCCGAGGTCCTCGCCAGGGCCGGCCGCGACGTCGTCGGCATCGACATCAGCGAGGCGCAGGCCGCGACGGCCGTCGCCGCGCTGGAGTCCTCCACCGCCCGTGCCGTCGAGCGCGGGCGCCTCACCGAGCAGGAGCGCGCCGACGCCCTCGCCCGCGTCCGCACCTCCACCGACCTGCGGACTGCGGCCGACGCCGACCTGGTGATCGAGGTGACCCCGGAGTCGTACGAGATCAAGCAGCAGGTCTTCCGGGAGCTGGACGGGATCGTGCGCCCCGAGACGATCCTGGCGACCGGCACCAACGCCCTGTCGGTCACGCGACTGGCCGCCGAATCGTCCCGTCCGGAGCGGGTGCTCGGCCTGCACTTCTTCAACCCGGCTCCGGCGATGAAGCTGGTGGAGGTGGTCTCCTCCGTGCTGACCGCGCCGGGCGCCGTCACGGCGGTCACCAACCTCGCGCTCGACCTCGGCAAGGAGCCCGTCGCGGTCGGCGACCGGCCCGGCTTCGTCGCCGACGGCCTGCTGTTCGGCTACCTCAACCAGGCCGCGGCGATGTACGAGGCGAACTACGCCTCCCGCGAGGACATCGACGCCGCGATGCGGCTCGGCTGCGGCCTGCCGATGGGCCCGCTGGCCCTGCTGGACCTGATCGGCGTGGACACCGCGCGCACGGTCCTGGAGGCCATGTACACCGCCTCCCACGACCGTCTGCACGCCCCGGCGCCGATTCTGCGGCAGCTCAGCGAGGCGGGCCTGACGGGCCGCAAGGCCGGGCGCGGCTTCTACACCTACGAGGCGCCGGGCAGCGCGGTCGTCGTGCCGGACGCGCTGACCCCGAGCGCGGGTGACAGCCCGGTGGCCGGCCGTGCCGTCCGCGCGGTGGGCGTCGCCGGGTCGGGCACCATGGCGTCCGGCATCGCCGAGGTGTTCGCCAAGGCCGGGTACGAGGTCGTGCTCGCCGCCCGCAGCGCGGAGAAGGCGCAGACGGCCAAGGCCCGGATCGGCAAGTCCCTGGCGCGCGGCGTCGACAAGGGCAGGCTGACCGCCGAGGCCGCCGCGCGGACGCTGGAGCGGATCACGCCTACGGGTACGTACGACGACTTCGCCGACGTCGATCTGGCGGTGGAGGCGGTCGCCGAGGACCTGGAGGTGAAGCGGCAGCTGTTCGCCACGCTGGACAAGGTCTGCAAGCCGGGCGCGGTGCTGGCCACCACCACCTCCTCTTTGCCCGTCGTCGCCTGCGCCCGCGCCACCTCGCGTCCGCAGGACGTGATCGGCATGCACTTCTTCAACCCGGCGCCGGCCATGAAGCTGGTCGAGGTGGTGCGTACGGTGCTGACGGCGGGCGACGTGCACGCCACCGTCCGCGAGGTCTGCGCCAAGGTCGGCAAGCACGCGGTGGACTGCGGCGACCGGGCCGGGTTCATCGTGAACGCGCTGCTGTTCCCGTACCTCAACAACGCCGTGAAGATGGTGCAGGAGCACTACGCGACGCTCGACGACATCGACGCGGCGATGAAGCTGGGCGGCGGCTACCCGATGGGGCCCTTCGAGCTGCTGGACGTGGTCGGTCTCGACGTCTCGCTCGCCATCGAGAAGGTCCTGCACCGCGAGTTCCGCGACCCGGGCCTGGCCCCGGCGCCGCTTCTGGAGCACCTGGTCGCCGCGGGCTGCCTCGGCCGCAAGACGGGCCGCGGCTTCCGCGAGTATGCCCGCCGCTGAGTCGGGTCCCGGCGACTGGTTCCGGTCCGAGGAGGACTGGGGCGGACTGCTCGATCCCGCCGGGTCTCCCCCGCCCTCCGCGGGCGGGGGAATCCCCGGTCACGCGCATGATTGCGCGCACATGCAGTACGTTCGGGTCATGTCCCAGCCCGCCAAGTCCTCACGTACACCAGCTACGCCCGACGCGCCGGAGAGCGCGGCCGGCGGCCGAGCCGCCGCCCAGCGGCTCAAAATGCGCCGGGAGCTGGCGGCAGCCGCGATGGAGCTGTTCGCGACCAAGGGGTACGAGGCGACCACCGTCGACGAGATCGCGGCCCGCGCCGGGGTCGCCCGCCGGACCTTCTTCCGGCACTTCCGCTCCAAGGAAGAGGCGATCTTCCCGGACCACGACGACACCCTGGTGCGCGCCGAGGCGGTGCTCAACGCGGCGCCCGCGCACGAGCATCCGCTCGACACCGTGTGCCGGGGCATCAAGGAAGTCATGAAGATGTACGCGGCCCGGCCGGAGATCTCGGTCGCCCGCTACAAGCTGACGCGCGAGGTGCCCACCCTGCGTGAGGCGGAGATCGCGTCGGTGGCCCGCTACGAGCGCCTCTTCACCCGCTACCTGCTCGGCCACTTCGACGAGCACGCGCACGACGACGACGCCAACGACGACCCGCTGCTGGCGGAGGTCGCCGCGTCGGCCGTGGTCACCGCACACAACCACGTGCTGCGGCGCTGGCTGCGGGCGGGCGGGCAGGGGGACGTGGAGACCCAGCTCGACCACGCCTTCGCGATCGTACGGAAGACCTTCGGCACGGGCATCGGCGCCGGGCGCGACACGGCGTCCTCCGCGCGGGCCGGCGCCTCCTCGGCCTCCGTGCAGGGTGAGGTGCTGGTGACGGTCGCGCGTACCGACGCGCCGCTGCACGAGGTCATGCGCACCATCGAGCAGGCGCTCAAGGAGCGCTGACCGACCCTGTCCCGCATGTGACGACGGCCACCCTCCGGGTGGCCGTTTTCGCATGTCAATGCCCCTTTTAGCGGTCCTCGCGTCCCCCGTTCGATCGATCATCGCTCATCTGTCGGGTAAAGATTTCATCTGAGAGCAGGTTCTGGCACTCAGTGCCTTGCGGGGTGACACGCGGTGTCATACGTTGAAGGTGTCCGGGCTGTCCCCGCAAGCGATCGCCTGCGTGCCCGGCGCCTGCGTCACAGGCACCCTCCGCGCCACAAAGCGCCGCCGAACAGCACCACCGCCGAACCGACGGCACCTCCTCACCGACCCTCAGCAGCACCGACGCAACCCTCAAGCGCCCCTCCCTCACGGGCGCTCGACGCCGGAGGCAACACCGTGACCATGAAGGACATCCTGGCCGCGATCCAGGCGACCGACTCCACGCCGGCCGACATCGCCGCCCTGCCGCTCCCCGAGTCGTACCGCGCGATCACCGTGCACAAGGACGAGACCGAGATGTTCGCGGGCCTCGAAACCCGCGACAAGGACCCGCGCAAGTCGCTCCACCTGGACGAGGTGCCGCTGCCCGAGCTGGGCCCCGGCGAGGCCCTGGTCGCCGTCATGGCCTCCTCGGTCAACTACAACTCGGTGTGGACCTCGATCTTCGAGCCCCTGTCGACCTTCGGCTTCCTGGAGCGCTACGGCAGGGTCAGCGAGCTCGCCAAGCGCCACGACCTGCCGTACCACGTCATCGGTTCCGACCTGGCCGGCGTCGTCCTGCGCACCGGCCCGGGCGTCAACGCCTGGCAGACCGGCGACGAGGTCGTCGCGCACTGCCTCTCCGTCGAGCTGGAGTCGTCCGACGGCCACAACGACACGATGCTCGACCCCGAGCAGCGCATCTGGGGCTTCGAGACCAACTTCGGCGGCCTGGCGGAGATCGCCCTCGTCAAGTCCAACCAGCTGATGCCCAAGCCGGACCACCTCAGCTGGGAGGAGGCCGCCGCCCCGGGCCTGGTCAACTCCACCGCGTACCGCCAGCTGGTCTCCCGCAACGGCGCCGGCATGAAGCAGGGTGACAACGTGCTCATCTGGGGCGCGAGCGGCGGCCTCGGCTCGTACGCCACGCAGTTCGCCCTGGCCGGCGGCGCCAACCCGATCTGTGTCGTCTCCAGCGAGCAGAAGGCGGACATCTGCCGCTCGATGGGCGCCGACGCGATCATCGACCGCAACGCCGAGGGCTACAGGTTCTGGAAGGACGAGCACACCCAGGACCCGAAGGAGTGGAAGCGCTTCGGCAAGCGCATCCGCGAACTCACCGGCGGCGAGGACATCGACATCGTCTTCGAGCACCCCGGCCGGGAGACCTTCGGCGCGTCCGTCTACGTCACCCGCAAGGGCGGCACCATCACCACCTGCGCCTCGACCTCGGGCTACATGCACGAGTACGACAACCGCTACCTGTGGATGTCCCTGAAGCGCATCATCGGCTCCCACTTCGCCAACTACCGCGAGGCATGGGAGGCCAACCGCCTCATCGCCAAGGGCAAGATCCACCCGACTCTCTCCAAGGTGTACTCCCTGGAGGACACCGGCCAGGCCGCCCACGACGTCCACCGCAACGCCCACCAGGGCAAGGTCGGCGTGCTGTGCCTGGCACCCGAGGAGGGCCTGGGCGTGCGCGACCAGGAGAAGCGCGCCCAGCACGTCGACGCCATCAACCGCTTCCGGAACATCTGAGGACGGCGGAGGCCACACATGACTGAGCGTCAGAAGGACCGGCCGTGGCTCATGCGCACCTACGCCGGTCACTCCACGGCCGAGGCGTCCAACGAGCTGTACCGGCGCAACCTCGCCAAGGGCCAGACGGGTCTGTCGGTCGCGTTCGACCTGCCGACCCAGACCGGCTACGACTCCGACCACATCCTCGCCCGCGGCGAGGTGGGCCGGGTCGGGGTGCCGGTCGCGCACGTCGGCGACATGCGCCGGCTGTTCCAGGACATCCCCCTGGAGCAGATGAACACCTCGATGACCATCAACGCCACGGCCATGTGGCTGCTGGCGCTCTACCAGGTCGTCGCCGAGGAGCAGGGCGCGGACGTCACCAGGCTCCAGGGCACGACCCAGAACGACATCGTCAAGGAGTACCTGTCCAGGGGGACGCACGTCTTCCCGCCGGGGCCGTCCCTCCGCCTGACGACGGACATGATCGCGTACACGGTCTCCCACCTCCCGAAGTGGAACCCGATCAACATCTGCAGCTACCACCTGCAGGAGGCGGGCGCCACGCCGGTGCAGGAGATCGCGTACGCGATGTCCACCGCGATCGCCGTGCTGGACGCGGTGCGCGACTCCGGCCAGGTGCCGCAGGAGCGGATGGGCGACGTGGTCGGCCGTATCTCCTTCTTCGTGAACGCGGGCGTCCGCTTCGTCGAGGAGATGTGCAAGATGCGCGCCTTCGGCCGCATCTGGGACCGCGTCACCCGCGAGCGGTACGGCATCGAGGACCCCAAGCACCGCCGCTTCCGCTACGGCGTCCAGGTCAACTCCCTGGGACTGACGGAGGCCCAGCCGGAGAACAACGTCCAGCGGATCGTGCTGGAGATGCTGGCCGTCACCCTCTCCAAGGACGCACGCGCGCGTGCCGTGCAGCTGCCGGCCTGGAACGAGGCGCTGGGCCTGCCCCGGCCCTGGGACCAGCAGTGGTCGCTGCGCATCCAGCAGGTGCTGGCGTACGAGAGCGACCTGCTGGAGTACGGCGACCTCTTCGAGGGCTCGAAGGTGGTCGAGGCGAAGGTCGACGAGCTGGTCGAGGCGTCGCTCGCCGAGATCGAGCGCATCCAGGAGATGGGCGGCGCGATGGCGGCCGTCGAGTCCGGCTACCTCAAGTCGCAGCTGGTCGCCTCGCACGCCGAGCGCCGGGCCCGGATCGAGTCCGGCCAGGAGAAGATCATCGGTGTCAACGCCTTCGAGGGCACCGAGCCGAACCCGCTGACCGCCGACCTGGACACCGCGATCCAGACGGTCGACCCGGCGGTGGAGGCCCGCGTCATCGCCTCGCTCCAGAACTGGCGCGACACCCGCTACCAGCCGCCCTTCAACCACCCGCGCCCCTGCAAGGCGCTGGAGAGGCTGAAGGAGGCCGCCAAGGGCACCGACAACCTCATGGAGGCCACCCTGGAGTGCGCCCGTGCCGGCGTCACGACCGGGGAGTGGGCCGGGGCGCTGCGTGAGGTGTTCGGTGAGTTCCGGGCGCCGACCGGTGTCTCGTCGGCGCCGGTCGCGATCCCCGCGGAGGAGGGTTCGGCACTGTCCCAGGTGCGCCGCAAGGTGGACCTGACCGCCAAGGACCTCGGCGTCGGCAAGCTGCGCTTCCTGGTCGGCAAGCCCGGTCTGGACGGCCACTCCAACGGCGCCGAGCAGATCGCGGTGCGGGCCCGCGACGCCGGGTTCGAGGTGGTCTACCAGGGCATCCGGCTCACCCCGGAGCAGATCGTGGACGCCGCCCTGGCCGAGGACGTGCACGCGGTGGGCCTGTCCATCCTCTCCGGCTCGCACGCCCAACTGGTGCCGGACGTCCTGGAACGGCTGCATGTGGCCGGTGCCACAGATATTCCGGTGATCGCCGGTGGCATCATCCCGAACGGAGACGCCGAAGCACTGCGGGCCGCCGGAGTGGCCGCGGTCTTCACACCGAAGGACTTCGACATCACCGGGATCATCGGCCGCATCGTCGACGAGATCCGCAAAGCGAACAAGCTCGACCCCCTGGAGGTCCCCGCATGACCAGCCCCGCTCCCCAGGTCAACCGCCTGCGACCCCGGCGTTCCTGCCTGGCGGTGCCCGGAAGCAACCCCCGCTTCCTGGAGAAGGCCCAGGGCCTCCCGGCCGACCAGGTCTTCCTCGACCTGGAGGACGCCTGCGCGCCGCTCGCCAAGCCGGAGGCGCGGCACACCATCGTCAAGTTCCTCAACGAGGGCGACTGGACCGGCAAGACCCGCGTCGTGCGCGTCAACGACTGGACGACCGAGTGGACGTACCGGGACGTGGTGACGGTGGTCGAGGGCGCCGGCCCGAACCTCGACTGCATCATGCTGCCGAAGGTCCAGGACGCCCAGCAGGTGGTGGCCCTCGACCTCCTCCTCACCCAGATCGAGAAGACGATGGGCTTCGAGGTCGGCCGCATCGGCATCGAGGCGCAGATCGAGAACGCGCAGGGCCTGAACAACGTCAACGGGATCGCACAGGCCTCCCCGCGCGTCGAGACCATCATCTTCGGCCCGGCCGACTTCATGGCGTCCATCAACATGAAGTCGCTGGTCGTGGGCGAGCAGCCGCCCGGTTACCCGGCGGACGCCTACCACTACATCCTGATGAAGATCCTGATGGCCGCCCGCGCCAACAACCTCCAGGCGATCGACGGCCCCTACCTCCAGATCCGCAACGTCGACGGCTACCGGGAGGTCGCGCAGCGCGCCGCCGCGCTCGGCTTCGACGGCAAGTGGGTGCTGC
Source organism: Streptomyces sp. BB1-1-1 (assembly GCF_031597775.1). Classification (NCBI taxonomy): domain Bacteria; kingdom Bacillati; phylum Actinomycetota; class Actinomycetes; order Kitasatosporales; family Streptomycetaceae; genus Streptomyces; species Streptomyces sp. BB1-1-1. Next base: position 1,477,061 of record NZ_CP134203.1, read on the forward strand.
ACCCGGGGCAGGTCGAGGCGTCGAACGAGATCTTCTCGCCGTCCCAGGAGGACTACGACCACGCCGAGCTGATCCTGGACGCGTACGAGTACTGCACGTCCGAGGCGGGCGGCAAGAAGGGCTCCGCGATGCTCGGCGACGAGATGATCGACGAGGCCAGCCGCAAGATGGCCCTGGTCGTCGCGGGCAAGGGACGCGCCGCCGGTATGCGGCGCACCAGCAAGTTCGAGATCCCGGAGGCGTGACGGCCATGCAGTTCGGACGCACCTACGAGGAGTTCGAGGTCGGGGCGACGTACAAGCACTGGCCGGGCAAGACGGTCACGGAGTACGACGACCACCTGTTCTGTCTCCTCACCATGAACCACCACCCGCTCCACATGGACACCAACTACGCCGAGAAGACGACGGACTTCGGCAAGAACGTGGTGGTGGGCAACTACATCTACTCGCTCCTGCTCGGCATGTCCGTCCCGGACGTCTCCGGCAAGGCGATCGCCAACCTGGAGATCGAGTCGCTCAAGCACGTGGCGCCGACCTTCCACGGCGACACGATCTACGGCCAGACGACCGTGCTCGACAAGTGGCCGTCGAAGTCGAAGAGCGACCGCGGCATCGTCCACGTGGAGACCAAGGGCTACAAGCAGGACGGCACGCTGGTCTGCGTCTTCCGCCGCAAGGTGATGGTGCCCACCGAGACGTACATCAAGGAGCGCGGCGGCGAGCAGCCGGGCCGCCCCGAGCTGAAGGAACAGGGGAAGTAGATGAGCCGCCTCGCCCAGACCCACGGCCTCACGGACATCCAGCGGGAGATCCTCTCCACCGTCCGGGACTTCGTGGACAAGGAGATCATCCCGGTCGCGACGGAGCTGGAGCACCGGGACGAGTACCCGCAGGACATCGTCGACGGGCTGAAGGAACTGGGCCTGTTCGGTCTGATGATCCCGGAGGAGTACGGGGGCCTGGGCGAGTCGCTCCTCACCTACGCGCTCTGCGTGGAGGAGATCGCCCGCGGCTGGATGTCGGTGTCCGGCATCATCAACACGCACTTCATCGTGGCGTACATGCTCAAGCAGCACGGCACGCAGGAGCAGAGGGACCACTTCCTGCCCCGCATGGCCGCGGGGGACATCCGGGGCGCCTTCTCGATGTCGGAGCCGGCGCTGGGCTCGGACGTCTCGGCGATCACGTCGAAGGCGGTGAAGGACGGCGACGAGTACGTCCTGAACGGCCAGAAGATGTGGCTGACGAACGGCGGTACGTCGTCGCTGGTGGCCGTTCTGGTGAAGAGTGACGAGGGTCACCCGGACGGCACGGCCCCGCACAAGTCGATGACGACCTTCCTGGTGGAGAAGGAGCCCGGTTTCGGCGAGGTCCGCCCCGGCCTCACCATCCCCGGCAAGATCGACAAGATGGGCTACAAGGGCGTCGACACCACCGAGCTCATCATGGACGGCCTGCGCATTCCGGCCGATCGGGTGCTCGGCGGCGTCACCGGCCGAGGTTTTTACGAAATGATGGACGGCGTCGAGGTCGGCCGCGTCAACGTCGCGGCCCGTGGCTGCGGTGTCGCCCAGCGTGCCTTCGAGCTGGGTGTCCAGTACGCCCAGCAGCGTCACACTTTCGGCAAGCAGATCGCCCAGCACCAGGCCATTCAGTTCAAGCTCGCGGAGATGGCTACCAAGGTGGAGGCGGCGCATGCGATGATGGTGAACGCTGCACGCAAAAAGGACTCGGGCGAACGAAACGACCTGGAAGCGGGGATGGCCAAGTACCTCGCCTCCGAGTACTGCAAAGAGGTCGTGGAGGACGCCTTCCGGATCCACGGCGGTTACGGCTTCTCCAAGGAGTACGAGATCGAGCGCCTCTACCGAGAGGCCCCGATGCTCCTGATCGGTGAAGGCACCGCCGAGATCCAGAAAATGATCATCGGCCGCCGACTGCTCGAAGAGTATCGATTCCAGGGTTAAATGTCCGGATACGGGGTGTTTTCTTGGAGAAGAAGGTCACACCCCGTAGGCAGTGTTCGGCCGCCGACTCGGCTTCCTGGCTTACCCAGTTGCGGCGGAGAGCCGCTACGATCGCCGGAAAGCCGCCGTCCCCCGTCAGTGTGCGGCATCATCCGCTACGAAGGTCATCCATGCCCCACAGCCAAACCTCTGCATCTCGCGACAGCCTGGCCGGCGTACGCCTCGCGCGCGGAGCATCGCCGTGGCTTCTGCCGACCGTCGCCACCGCAGCCGTCAGCCTCCTCCGTGCCCGCCGCTCCGGCGCCGCCAAGGCCGTCGCCGTCCCCGCCACCGCGCTCGCGGCGGGGATGCTGTGGTTCTTCCGCGACCCCGAGCGCGAGATCACCCAGGGCCGGGTCATCTCGCCCGCCGACGGTGTGGTGCAGAGCATCATGCCGTGGAAGGACGGCCGCACCCGCGTCGCGATCTTCATGAGCCCGCTCAACGTCCACGTCAACCGTGCACCCCTGTCGGGCACGGTGACGTCCGTCGAGCACATCCCCGGTGGCTTCGTTCCCGCCTTCAACAAGGAGAGCGAGAACAACGAGCGGGTGGTGTGGCACTTCGACACCGAGCTCGGCGACATCGAGATGATCCAGATCGCCGGCGCGGTGGCCCGCCGCATCGTGCCCTACGTGCCGCAGGGCACGAAGGTCGAGCAGGGCGAGAGGGTCGGGCTGATCCGCTTCGGCTCGCGCGTCGACCTCTACCTGCCGGAGGGCGTCGAGGTGGATGTCGAGGTGGGTCAGAAGACGGTGGCTGGGGTGACTCGCATTGACCGTGATTGATCCACAGACCCAGGCCGGGTGGGTGCCCGAGGCCGACGAGGTGGACGACGAGGAGGAGATGCCCCTCTCGCTCCGCCTGTCGATAGCGGACACGCTCACGCTCGGCAACGCCACGTGCGGCTTCATGGCGGTGTACTTCACCACCACCGGCATCCTGATCCCGCACCTCATGGGCAGCGACGAGTCGGGCATGGCCCGGCACAGCGCGGCCACCGCGGTCATCCTGATGCTGTGCGCGGCGATCTTCGACCTGTGCGACGGCCTGGTCGCGCGCAAGCTGCGCAGCTCGCCGATGGGCGCGGAGCTGGACAACCTCTCCGACCTGATCAGCTTCGGGCTGGCGCCGGCGTACTTCGTCCTCGTCTACGGCATGGTCGCGGACGACGCCTACCAGCGGGTGGCGGCGGTGGGGGCGATCGTGGTGCTGCTGGCGGTGGTGCTGCGGCTTGCGCGGTTCTCCTGCGTCACCGTCAAGGACGGCACCTTCCAGGGCATGCCGTCGCCGTTCGGGGCGCTGACGGTGGTGTCGATCGTGCTGCTGGAGCTGCCCTTCGTGGCGACGCTGCTGGCCATCCTCGGCACGGCATGGCTGATGGTGAGCCGGGTCGAGTACCCGAAGCCGCGGGGGCGCCTCGCGGTGGCGATGCTGGCGTGGATCGTCCTGTCGATGGGTCTGCTGGCCGGCTGGGCCTTCGACGCGCCGAGCGGACAGCTGCTGTTGCAGACGGGGTGTGCGCTGCAGCTGGTGATGGGCGCGGTGATTCCCCTGTTCGCCACGGCTCGCAGGGTGAACAACTTCAGGGACAACCGGCGGGAGGCGCGGGCGGCGCAGTTGCCGTAGCGCTCCGCTGAGTGGGGCCCCGGACCCGGGTTGGGTCCGGGGTCCTGCTGTTTGTGCACGCCCGGCGCTGGTGTGGGCCTTGCTGGGGGCTCCGCCCCCAGACCCCCGGCATGCCCACCCACCGCCCGACTCGGTTGGGACAAAGGCGGCCACACCAGGCCGCTCAGCCCGTCCGGCGTTTGAGGACGAGGCCCGTTCAGGGCCGAAGCGGGGGTCCGGGGGCGGAACGCCCCTAGGCCAGGAAGTCCCGCGCGATGCGCTCCGCGACCCGTTCCAGGATCGGCCCCGCCTCGGCGATGCACTTCGCCACGTCCGGCTCCACATCCGTCAGCGGATACGCCCGCCGGATCCCGGCCCGCCCCAGCGCCTCCGCCGGCAGCGCCAGCCGCCCGCACACCGCGACGACCTCCTTGCCCGCCGCCCGTGCCGCCGCGGCGACACCAGCCGGGGCCTTCCCGTGCAGGGTCTGCTCGTCCAGCGAGCCCTCGCCCGTGATCACCAGGTCCGCCCGCTCCAGCGCCGGCGCGAAGCCGAGCACGTCCAGCATCACCTCGATGCCGGGCCGGAACCGCGCCCCGAGGAGCATCGCGCCGAACCCGATGCCGCCCGCCGCGCCCGCGCCCGGCGAGGCGGCGTACTCGGCCGCCCGCGCGCCGACGGTCGCCGTCTCCTCCAGCACCTTCGCGAAGTGCGCGAGGGCCGCGTCCAGGGCCTCCACGTCCTCCTCAGAGGCCCCCTTCTGCGGGCCGTAGACCGCCGGGGCGCCCTTCGGGCCGGTCAGCGGATTGTCGACATCGCTCGCCAGCACCAGCTCGACGGCGGCGAGCCGCGGGTCCAGCCCGGACAGGTCGGCCGAGGCCAGGTCGGCGAGGCCGCCTCCGCCCGGCGCGACCGGCTCCCCGTCACCGCGCACGAACCGCGCGCCCAGCGCCGCCAGCATCCCGGCGCCGCCGTCGGTGGTCGCGCTGCCGCCCACTCCGAACACGATCGTCCGCGCCCCCGCGTCCAGCGCGGCCCGCAGCAGCTCGCCCGAGCCGTGCGTGGACGCGGTCAGCGGCGCGAGGACGCCGGCCGGCAGTTGCTGGAGGCCACTGGCCTCGGCCATCTCCACCACCGCGGTGTCGCCGCGCAGCGCGAACGCGGCCGTCACCTCGTCGCCGAGGGGCCCGGCGACCCGTACCTCCCGGCGCTCGAACCCGGCCGCGACCGCCGCGGCCACGGTGCCGTCGCCGCCGTCGGCCACGGGCAGCGCCTCGACGGCGAGGTCCGGCACGATGCGGCGCAGTCCGGCCGTCACCCGCTCGGCCACCTCGACGGCCGTCAGCGACCCCTTGAACTTGTCCGCGGCGACGAGCACCCGGCGGGTCCCGTCCACTGCAGCGTCAGCCACCTTGCTCTCCCCTTGCTCTTCGAGCCTTGCGCACGTCAAGGCAGTCGCGCCGCTGCGACCTTAACCGGAGGACGGCCGCGCCGTCATGCCCTGCCCGCACCCTGGAACGGCCGGGGCGGGGCGTGGCCGGGCCTCGTTACGCTTTCGGGATGACCACTCCTGACTACGCCACCTACATCGCCGGGCTTCCCCGGGTCCTCGCCGGTGCCGCCGCTCTCTTCCGCGACGCCGAGGGACGGGTGCTGCTCGTCGAGCCCAACTACCGCGAAGGGTGGGCGCTGCCCGGCGGGACCATCGAGTCGGAGGACGGGGAGACCCCGCGGCAGGGCGCGTGGCGGGAGACCGTCGAGGAGATCGGGCTGGACATGCGGCTCGGCCGGCTGCTCGCGGTGGACTGGGTGAGCGGGCCGGGCCGTCCGCCGATCGTGGCGTACCTGTACGACGGCGGGATCCTGACCGAGGACGACCTCAAGGCGATCCGGTTGCAGGAGGAGGAGCTGCTGTCCTGGCGGCTGGTGCCGCGCGGGGAACTGGGCGATCACCTGCTCGGCGCCCTGCACGGCCGGGTCCTCGCGGCCCTGGACGTCCTGGCGGACGGCTCGGGTACGGCCGAGCTGGAGAACGGCCTCCGGGTCGACCGATAACCCTTCGCCGGGCGCACCCCGGTGTCCTACCCTCGACCGCATGACCAGCAAGCCCCTCGTCGCCATTCTGAGCGGCGCCGGCATCTCGACGGACTCCGGCATCCCCGACTACCGCGGACCGAACGGACTGTGGCGGCGCGATCCGGAGGCCGAGAAACTCGTCACGTACGAGTACTACATGGGCGATCCGGAGATCCGGCGCCGCTCCTGGCGGATGCGGCGCGAGACCGGGGCGCTGCGGGCCCGGCCGAACGCGGCGCACCGGGCGGTGGCGGAGCTGGAACGGTCCGGGGTGCCGGTCCGGGTGATCACGCAGAACGTGGACGGTCTGCACCAGCTCGCCGGGTTCTCCGCCCGCAAGGTCCTCGAACTGCACGGCACCGCGCGGAGTTGCGTGTGCACCGGCTGTCACGCCCGGATGCCGATGGAGGACGCGCTCGCCCGGGTCGAGGCCGGCGAGGACGACCCGCCGTGCCTGGAGTGCGGCGGCATCCTGAAGCCGGCGACCGTGATGTTCGGCGAGCGGCTCGACCCGGTGGTGCTCGGCGAGGCGGCCGCCATCAGCAAGGCGTGCCAGGTGTTCGTCGCCGTCGGCAGCAGCCTCCAGGTGCAGCCCGCGGCCGGACTGGCCGGCGTGGCCGCCGACCACGGCGCCCGTCTGGTCGTCGTCAACGCCGAACCGACCCCGTACGACGAGCTCGCCGACGAGGTCGTCCGGGAGCCGATCGGGACCGCCCTGCCCGAGCTGCTGCGCGGGCTGGGCGCCGGGGAGGACGGAGAAGGTGACTGAGCGGGTGGACGAGGAGGTCATTCCGATCCTGCGCGTGGCCGACGCCGCCGCGGCCGTGCGGTGGTACGCGCGGCTGGGCTTCGCCGCGCGGTGGGAGCACCGCTTCGAGCCGGGCCTGCCGGCGTTCGTGGAGGTCGCGCGCGGACGGGTGCGGCTGTTCCTGTCGGAGCACACCGGGGACGCCCGGCCGGACACCCTGGTGTATCTGCGGGTGGCCGACGTCGACGCGGTCGCCGCCGAGTTCGGCGTGCGGGTCGAGGAGGCGCCCTGGGCGCGGGAGGTCGAGCTGCGCGACCCGGACGGCAACCGCCTCCGGGTCGGCACACCTCGGCACACCGAGTGAGTGAGGCGACCGGTCCGGGGCAGGAGAGCTCTCGCCCCGACTCGCCGGCTCGGCCCGGTAGATCGCCTCGGGTCGTATGAGCGTGCGGTGCGTCGCGGCGGAGGACTTCGTCCGGAAGCCGGTGAGGGGCCCTTCGACCCGGTCTTCGCGGCTGGCGTCGGCGCCCTCGACGGCCGCCGCGCCGGCGCCGGGCGGCCGGCTGTTCGTGGACGGCGGCCGGCCCTTGCGCGAGATCCCGCTCTCCCCCGGGGATTCCCGGTGATGCCCGGTGACTAGAAGAGCGCCGAGCCCCGTTCGAAGTCCAGCAGGCGCTGCTTGCGTTCCAGGCCGCCGCCGTAGCCGGTGAGGCCGCCGCTCGCGCCGATGACGCGGTGGCAGGGGACGATGATGCCGATCGGGTTGCGGCCGTTGGCGAGGCCGACGGCGCGGGAGGCGGCCGGGTTGCCGAGGGCGTCGGCGAGTTCCCCGTAGGTGCGGGTCTCGCCGTACGGGATCTCGCGCAGCTGGTCCCAGACCGTGCGTTGGAACGGGGTGCCGTTCAGGCGCAGGTCGAGGGTGAAGTCCTTCAGTTCACCGGCGAAGTACGCCGTGAGTTGCTCCTCCGTCTCGGCGAACGGACCGTCGTCGGCCGCTCCGAAGGTCTCTTCGGCCGGGCGGTGGCGCTGGTCGGTCATGTAGAGGCCGCACAGGACGCCGTCCTCGGCGACGAGCGTGAGAAGTCCGTACGGGCTGTCGATGACGGTGTGCTGTTTCAGGGTTACCACGGCGTTTCCTCACACGGGCAGGAAGTTGATCGGATGGCTGTCGGTGGCCCACAGGTACTGGACGGCGTACGCCCGCCAGGGCCGCCAGGCCGCCGCGCGGGCGGTGAGCGCCGCCGGTGTCGAGGGCAGACCCAGCTCCCCGGCGGCCCGGCGGATGCCGAGGTCGGTGGGGAGGAAGGCGTCGGGGTCGCCGAGGGCCCGCATCGCGATGACGTCGGCGGTCCAGGGGCCGAAGCCGGGGAGGGCGAGGAGCCGGGCGCGGGTCTCGGCCCAGTCGCACTCGACGCCGAGGTTGAGCGAGCCGTCGGCCAGGTGGGAGACCAGGGTGGTGAAGGTCGTGCGGCGGGTGCGGGGCATCGCCAGGGTTTCGGGGTCCACCGCCGCCAGCGCCGCCGCCGACGGGAAGAGGTGGGTGAGGCCGCCCTCGGGGTCGTCGACCGTGTCGCCGTGTGCCGTGACCAGGCGGGCGGCGTGGGTGCGGGCGGCGGCGGTGGAGACCTGCTGGCCGAGCACGGCCCGTACGGCGAACTCCGCCTCGTCGACCGTGCGCGGGACGCGCCGGCCGGGTGCCTTGTCGACCAGCGGCGCGAGCAGCGCGTCGGCGCGCAGCTGGTCGTCGATGGCCGCCGGGTCGGCGTCCAGGTCGAGCAGGCGCCGGCAGCGGCTGATGGCGACGGTCAGGTCGCGCAGGTCGCTGAGGGTGAGGCGGCAGGCGATGTGGTCGGAGTTGGGAGTGAGGGCCACGATGCCGTGACCGTACGGGAGGCGCAGGGTGCGCCGGTACGCGCCGTCCCGCCACTCCTCCACGCCGGGTACGGCGGTGGCGGCGAGGTGGCCGAAGAGGTTGTCGGGGTTGAGCGGGGTGCGGAACGGGAGGCGGAGGGAGAGGGCGCCGGGAGTGGTGGCGGCAAGGGGGTGCTTCGGGGCGCGGGTGCGCAGCTCGCTCGGGGAGAGCGCGTAGACCTCGCGGACCGTGTCGTTGAAGGCGCGGATGGAGGAGAAGCCGGCCGCGAAGGCGACCTCCGCCATCGGCAGCGGGGTCGTCTCGATGAGCAGCCGGGCGGTCTGGGCGCGCTGGGCGCGGGCGAGCGCGAGCGGACCGGCGCCCAGCTCGGCGAGGAGCTGGCGTTCGACCTGCCGGGTGCTGTAGCCGAGCCGGGCGGCGAGACCGGGCACGCCCTCGCGGTCCACGACGCCGTCGGCGATCAGCCGCATGGCGCGGGCCGTGAGGTCGGCGCGCTGGTTCCACTCCGGTGAGCCGGGGCTGGTGTCCGGGCGGCAGCGTTTGCACGCCCGGAACCCGGCCTGCTGGCAGGCCGCCGCGCTCGGGAGGAAGGTCATGTTCTCGGGCTTGGGCGGCACCACCGGGCAGCTGGGCCGGCAGTAGATGCGGGTCGTCAGGACGGCCGTGAAGAACCAGCCGTCGAAGCGCGCGTCCTTCGACCGGACGGCGCGCGCGCAGCGCTCGGTGTCGGTGTGCATTCCCGTCTGCATGTGTCCAGGATGGTCCACCTGCCGATCCGGGGCTGGCGGAAATCCGACATGGACGTCGCGCTTCCTGGGCTCCGCCGGATCGCCTTAGTCGCCCCGAGCGCCCCGAGCGCCCCGATCGCCCTGATCGCCCTGATCACCCGGATCGCCATGCCGACTCGCGCAGCAGCCGCAGGCCGTTGAGGCCGACCAGTACGGTCGAGCCCTCGTGCCCGGCGACGCCGAGCGGCAGCGGGAGGTGTCCGATCAGGTCCCACAGGACGAGGACCGTGATGAACGTACCGGCGATGACCAGGTTCTGCAGCACCAGTCGGCGCGCGCGCCGGGACAGCCGTACGACGGCGGGTACGGCCGCCAGCTCGTCGCGCACCACGATCGCGTCGGCCGTCTCCAGGGCCAGGTCGGAGCCGGCGCGGCCCATGGCGACACCGGCGTGGGCGGCGGCGAGCGCGGGGGCGTCGTTGACGCCGTCGCCGACGAAGAGCACCTTGCGGCCGGCCCGCTCCAGTTCCCGTACGGCCTCGACCTTGCCCTCCGGCAGCAGGTCCGCGCGGACGTCGGTGATGCCGGTCGCGGTGGCCACGCGGGCCGCGGCGGGCGCGTTGTCGCCGGTGAGCAGGGTGGCGGCGGTGCCGGTGAGGGCGGTGAGCGCGGCGGCGGCCGGGGCGGCGTCGGCGCGGAGGCGGTCGGTGAGGGCGAGGGTGCCGACAGGGGTGCCGTCGCGGGTGACCCGGACGGTGGTCTCGGCGCCCTCGGGCTGCTGGGCGCGGCCGACGTGCACCTCGTGGCCGTCGACGACCGCGGTGACGCCGAGCCCGGGAGTCGCGGTGAAGTCCTCGGCGGGCGCGATGCGCAGTCCGCGTGCGCGGGCGGCGGCCACGATCGCGCGGGCCAGCGGGTGCTCGCTGGGGTGCTCGGCGGCGGCGGCGAGTGCGAGGAGGGCGTCCTCGTCGAGGCCGGAGCCGGGCAGCGGGCGTACGGCGGTCACCTCGGGGGTGCCCTCGGTGAGGGTGCCGGTCTTGTCGAGGGCGACGGCGTCGATCTCGCCGAGGCGTTCCATCGCGACCGCCGACTTCACCAGGACGCCGTGCCGGCCGGCGTTGGCGATGGCGGACAGCAGGGGCGGCATCGTCGCGAGGACGACCGCGCAGGGCGAGGCGACGATCATGAAGGTCATGGCGCGCAGCAGGGCGTCCGTGAGGTCGGCGCCGAAGGCGAGCGGGATGCCGAAGACCGCGAGGGTGGCGACGACGATGCCGACCGCGTAGCGCTGCTCGATCTTCTCGATGAACAGCTGCGTGGGCGCCTTGGTGCGGGACGCCTCCTCGACGAGGGTGACGATGCGGGCGATGACCGAGTCGGCGGGGTCGCGTTCGACGCGGACGCGCAGGGCTCCGGTGCCGTTGAGGGTGCCGGCGAAGACGTCGTCGCCGGGGCGCTTGAGGACGGGGACGGACTCGCCGGTGATGGTGGCCTGGTCGACCTCGCCGGCGCCGTCGACGACCGAGCCGTCGGCGCCGATCCGCTCCCCCGGCCGGACCAGGAGCAGGTCGCCGACGGCGAGGTCGGCGGTCGGGACGGTCTCCTCGCGGTCCCCTCGCACGCGGGTCGCGGTGGTGGGCGCGAGGTCGAGCAGGCCGCGCACGGAGTCGGCGGTGCGGGCGGTGGCCAGGGCCTCCAGGGCGCCGGAGGTGGCGAAGATGACGATCAGCAGGGCGCCGTCGAGGACCTGCCCGATGGACGCGGCGCCGAGGGCCGCGACGATCATCAGCAGGTCGACGTCCAGGGTCTTCTCGCGCAGCGCCCGCAGGCCCTCCAGCGCGGGCTCCCAGCCGCCGGCGGCGTAGGCGACCGCGTAGAGCGGGCCGTACGTCCAGGCGGGGGCGCCGCCGAGGTCGAGGGGGAACGCCAGCAGGAACGCGACGAGGGACGCCAGCGCCCAGCGGGCCTCGGGCAGGGCGAGGACGCGGGTTCGGCTGCGGGGCGCCCGGTGGACGGGCGCGGGGACCGGGGTGGGGGCAAGCGTGGTGGACACGCGGCACACCATACAGGAACAGATGAAGACTCATTCATGCGTTCATGTGTGGTGAGTAGGATGAACCGTATGGGTCACGGAGCCGCCACCACCGCGCAGGACGCCGCCGCACGCCTGCGTCTGGACGCGGACAACGTCGCCAAGGTCGCCACCACGCTCCAGGCCCTGTCCACCCCCTCCCGACTGCTGATCCTGGCCCGGCTGCGCGAAGGCCCGCTGCCCGCGACCGAGTTGGCGGCGGAGGTCGGCATGGAGCAGTCGGCCTGCTCGCACCAGCTGCGGCTGCTGCGCAATCTGGGCCTGGTGGTGGGTGAGCGGCGGGGCCGGTCGGTGGTGTACGCGCTGCACGACGACCATGTGGCCGGGCTGCTCGACCAGGCCGTGTACCACGTGGAGCACCTGCGGCTGGGGATCAGCGACGCGGCGGAGTGAGCAGCCCGCGCATGGTCTCGGCGGCGCGTACGGCGGCGTCCGCGCAGCAGTTGTTGAACAGCACGTGCAGCTCGTCCGTCCGCCGGGCGGCGCGCCGCAACCGGGGCACCCAGGCGGCGAGTTCGGCGACGTCGTAGTCGTACCGGAAGCGGTCCTCCTTGCTGCCCCTCCCCCAGGCCGTGCTGCGGCCGTGGAACCGTACGACGGCGAGGCCGGGACGGGTCACCGGGGCGATGGGCGGCAGCGACGCGGGCATGCCCTGGGCCATGTCGGTGCCGACGGCCGACGCGCCCAGGCCGGACAGCAGCGCGTGGGTGGCGTCCGCCCGTCGCGGCTCCCACCACCCCGGATGGCGGAACTCCACGGCGAGCGGCCAGCCCTCCGTGCGCAGGGCGCACGCTTCGAGCGTCGCCTCGGCCGGGGCACCCGGTGCGAACCACGGCGGGAACTGGAACAGCACGGTGCCGAGCCGCCCGGCCTTGCGCAGCGGCTCGACCGCCTCGGCGAAGCGCCCCCACACCTCGTCCAGCAGGCCCTCACTCGCCTGCCCGCGCCTCAGCGGGCCCGGGTCGGCTCCGCGCAGGTCCGCGGGCAGGGCCGCCGCGCGCGTGGGGTGGCCGGTCAGCAGGGAGAAGGCCTTGACGTCGAACCGGAAGCCCTCCGGCGTACGCTCCACCCACAGCTCGCTGTTGCGCCGGCTCGGCAACGCATAGTACCCGGCGTCCACTTCGACGACGGGCAGCCGCGAGGCGTAGTGCCGCAGCCGCCCCTCGGCGTCCCGTCGCCCGCGCGGATACCAGCCGCTTGCGAGGAGTTGGCGGTCCGTCCAGGAGCATGCTCCGACCAGTACGTCACCCATGGGAGCCCGGGTTGCCCCGGACTCCCCGTTCATCCCTCGGTCACCCGGTCGCCGTGGGCCTGCGCGCGGCCGCCATCGCCTCCTTCACGTCCGTCAGCGGGCGCAGCCGGTAGCTGTAGGAGTAGTCCCGGTCGGCGAAGAGCTTGAACTCGTCGTGCGTGTGCGCGCCCCAGCTGTTGTCGCCGCCGACGCCCATCTGGCGGTGGCTCAGCCGGAGGACGACGGCGTCCCGCGGCGTGAGCTGGTAGTCGTGCCGCACCCCGGCCGACAGGTCCTCCGGCGTGAAGTGGGAGGCGTTGGCCTCCAGCAGGGGCTCCCCCGAGGCGAGCAGGCCCACCCCGTCGCCGTCGGTGAGGGCGATCCACCGGACGTCGGTCTTGTTGCCGTTCTCCTGCGGGCGGATGTACGGCGTCCACTGCTCGGCGACGGTCCCGGAGTACAGGCCGACGTCGGTGCCGGTGTTGCGGTCCCAGTGGTTCTCCTCCGGGCCGCGGCCGTAGTAGTGCAGGCGGTCCAGGCCGCGCGGCAGGAACAGCATCGTGCCGACCTCGGGGATGTACGGCAGGTTCGCGGCCCCCGGGTGCAGGGTGTTGTCGACCTTGATCTCGCCGTTGCCGAACACGGTGTACGTGGTGGTGTACGCCGACTCCACGGTGGTGGGCAGGGTGCCGCTGACCTTGATCTCGACGGCCCGGTCGCCCAGGTCCCGCACGGCGACGTCCGTGACCTTCCGCCGGGCGCCCGCGTCGCGCCAGGTCTGGTTGCGGGTGTGCTGGCCGTTGCCGTGGTCGTTGTCGGTGGGCGCGCGCCAGAAGTTGGGCACCGGCCCGGAGGTGAGCAGCCGCCTGCCCTTCGCCTCGTACGAGGTGATGGTGCCGGCGCGCTTGTCGACGGTGACCGAGAAGCCCCGGCCGTCGACCGTGACCTCGTCGGCACCGTCCCGGTGGCGCAGGGACGGCACCCGGTCCAAGGGCATGGGGGTCACCGCGCGGACGTCCGTGTCGAGGGCGAGCTGCGCCCGGGCGACCTCGAAGCCCGCCTTCGCCCAGGGGGTGGCCTCCTTGGTGGTGAAGGACAGCTGGAGGAAGTACTCCGTGCCCGGTGCCGGATCGCTCGGCAGCCGTACGGGCACGGTGATGTCCTTCCTGGACAGCGGCTCCACGTCCAGCTGGCGGCGGTCGAGCCGTCCGCGCCGCACCGTTTCGCCGTCGGCGACCAGTTCCCAGCGGGCGTCGAACTCGCGGAGGTTGGTGAACAGGTACTCGTTGACGAGCGTGACCGCGCCCGCGCCACCGGACCGCTGCTCGACGCCGACCGCCTGGTAGACCCGCTTGACCTCGGCGGCCTTGCCGGTGTGGCCGCGGTCGGCGAGGACGATGCCGTCGGCGACGAAGCAGCCGTCGTTGGGGTTGTCGCCCCAGTCGCCGCCGTACGCCAAGAAGGTCTTCTCCTTCGGCCGCTCCCTGTCGACCCCGACGGACTCCGCGTCGAACCAGAAGCGCACGCCGTCGTCGCCGGGGCCGCGGTCGCCCCCGGCCAGTTCGGCGGCGCCGAGGGCGCGGGCGTAGACGCGGGCGCGGCGGATCGTGCCGCTGAACTCGCGGGTCTGGTTGTCGGCGTCGGTGGCCAGGGCCAGGGAGGCCGTGTTGTTGGTGGGCCGCCGGTCGGTGGTGCGGGTTGCCCGGCGCTCGCCGTCGACGTACAGGGTGAGGGTGCCGGCCTCCGCGTCGAAGACGCCCGCGATGTGGTGCTCGCGGCCGGTCCAGTCCTCCGGCACCGTCCAGGTGGCGGTGATCCACTGACCGCCGGAGTGGATGAAGAACTCCAGCGTGCGGTTGTTCTGCTTCAGCGCGTACTGGGTGTCGCCCTTGGCGAGGATCGGCTGGTGGTAGCCGGTCACGTCCGGGGTGACCCAGGCCTCCAGGGTCAGCGAGCCGGTGAGGTCCAGGCCCTCGTCGCGGGCGAAGACCGTGCCGCCGGACAATCCCTTGCCGCGCTCGAAGGTGCCGGAGGCGGCGAGGATCTCACCGCGCAGCCCGGCGGGCCCCTCCTCGGTCAGCAGCGTGCGACGCGGCACCGGCCAGGTCAGCGACTGGTCGACGAAGTCCCAGATCCAGCCGCCCTGGAGCACGTCGTGGGCGCGCACGACGTCCCAGTACTTCTTGAAGTTGCCGTTGGAGTTCCCCATCGCGTGGGCGTACTCGATCATCACGTACGGCCGGGTGTCCGAAGTGTCCTTCGCCCGCTGCTCGACGCGCTGCGGGGTGTCGTACATCTCCGAGCGGATGTCGCTGATGCCCGGCCGGTCGTCGCCCTCGTACTGGATGACGCGGGTGGGGTCGTAGGAGCGGATCCAGTCGTGCATGGCGGTGAAGGTGCTGCCGCCGCCCGCCTCGTTGCCGAGCGACCAGATGACGACCGAGGCGTGGTTCTTGTCGCGGTGCACCATGTTCTGGGCGCGGACCACGCAGGCCTCGGTCCAGTCGGGGTGGTCGCCGGGGTACTCCTCGCGGATGCCGTGGGTCTCCAGGTTGGTCTCGTCGACGAGGTAGAGGCCGTACTCGTCGGCGAGTTCGTACCACAGCGGGTTGTTCGGGTAGTGCGAGGTGCGGACGCTGTTCATGTTCATCCGCTTGATGATCTCGATGTCCTCGACCAGGTCGTCGCGGGTGAGGGCCGTGCCGCGGTCCGGGTGCATCTCGTGGCGGTTGGTGCCCCGGAAGGAGACGGGCTTGCCGTTGATGCGCATCAGCCCGTCCTTGAGCGCGAACTCCCGGAAGCCGACCCGGTGGGACAGGGTCTCGACCACCTTGCCCGCCGGGTCCCGCAGGCGCAGTACGGCCGTGTAGAGGTCCGGGTGCTCGGCCGACCACAGCCTGGGCCTCGGTACGGCCTTCGTGGCCCGTACGGTGACGTCCTGGCCGGCGCCGACCGTGCCGAGGTCGGCGGACTGGTTCAGCGGGCGGGACCAGACCGCGTGGCCGCGCGCGTCGTACAGCTGGGTCTCGACGGTGTACTTGCCCGCGTCACCGCCGTCGCCGTACGCCCGCACGCTCGCGGTGACGGCCAGCTCGGCGTCCGTGTACGTGTCGTTCAGCGGGGTGTCCAGCTTGAAGTCGCGCAGGTGCACGGCCGGCGTGGAGTACAGGTAGACCGAGCGGAAGATGCCGCTCAGCCGGATCATGTCCTGGTCCTCCAGCCAGTCCCCGTCGGAGTAGCGGTACACCTCCACGGCGATCTGGTTGGTGCCGGGCTTCAGGTGGTCGGTGATGTCGTACTCGGACGGGGTGAAGGAGTCCTCGTCGTAGCCGACCAGTTGGCCGTTGATCCACACGTAGTGCGCGGACTTGACGCCCTCGAAGTGCAGGAAGGTGCGGCGGCCCGTCCAGTCGCGCGGGACGGTGAAGGTGCGCCGGTACTGGCCGACCGGGTTGTAGCGGGTCGGCGCGGTGGGTGGCTGCGGGTCCTCGCCGCGGCCGTTGGGGCCCCAGTAGGGGTAGGTGATGTTCAGGTAGATCGGGTAGTCGTGGCCGTGCAGCTGCCACACGGACGGTACCGGGATGGTCTCCCAGTCGCCGTCGTCGGTGTCGGTGCGGTGGAAGTCGGCGTCCCGGTCCTCGGGGCGGTCGGCGTAGGCGAACTTCCAGGTGCCGTCGAGGCTCTGCCGGTAGGGCGAGCGGGTGCGGTCGCCGGCGAGGGCCGCACTCACGTCGGCGTACGGCATGAGCGTGGTGTGCGGTGGCTCGGTGCCGAGCCGGAAGACACCGAAGTCGTTCCACTCCGGGGGCTCGTCGGCCGCCGCCCGCCGGCCTGCCGCGTGCGCCGCGACGGGCGACGCGGACAGGGCGAGGGCGCCGAGGACCGCGGCGCTCCCCTCCAGGAGACGGCGGCGGCTGACGACCGGGCGGGACGGGCGGGCCGGGGATCCGGCGGGTGACACGGGCGAGTGCGGCATGACCGTGGCCTTCCGTGGGCTTCGGGGGCGGCTCAACGCACGGTGCTGTGAGAGCAGTTGAGGTGGGGGTGGATCGCAACTGCCGGTGACGCAGCGACTACTGAGTCAGGCACACCCTAGAACCCGAACACAACCGAATCAATTACCCCGTCGGACTTTGTTGGTTCCTGATGGAGGTCTCAGGCGTCCTGGACTCCCGGCACGCCCGCCTCGATGACGAACGACTTGTCGGTGCGGACCGGGGCGCCGGGCCGGGTGACGTAGTCGACCACGCGGTAGTCGGCGGTGTACCGGTCCCTGGACGCCGAGCAGCGGACGTAGCCTCGGCGGCTGCTGTAGTACTTGGTGTGCGGGTTCTCGTCCCAGTACACCTGGCCGGGGTCGTGGGTGGCCGAACCGTCGCCGCCCGAGGTGATCGACGTGGTGACGAACTCGCTGCCCAGCAGCCGCGTCTCGGGGCGTTCGAAGTCGCGGCGCAGGTCGTTGGTCCAGTTGTTGTGGACGTCGCCGGTGAGCACCACGAAGTTGTCGACGCGGCGCTGTTCGACGTAGCCGAGCACCCGGTCGCGGGAGACGCGGTAGCCGTCCCAGCCGTCGTTGTAGCCGCCGTCGTCCGGGCCGGCTACGGCGTCCCAGTTGGCGAAATAGATCTGCTGCGGGAGCACGTTCCAGGTGGAGCGTGAGCGGGAGAGGCTGCGTTCCAGCCAGGCGTGCTGCTCGTCGCCGAGGATGGTGGCCTTCGGGTCCCACTGCTCCGGGCCGGAGACCTGCCACTTGTCGCCGTAGGGCTGGTTGGTGCGGTACTGGCGGGTGTCCAGGACGCTGAAGGTCGCGGTGGCGCCGAACTCGAGGCGCCGGTACAGCGGCAGTGCCGTGTCCACCGGCTTGCGCAAGCGGCGCAGCGGCATGTGCTCCCAGTACGCCTGGTAGGCGGCCCGGCGGCGGGCGGCGAAGCGGGCGGTGGTGTCGTTGCCCTGGCCGGCGTCGCTGTTCTCGGGGCTCAGGTCGGCGTAGTTGTTGTCGGTCTCGTGGTCGTCCCAGGTGACGACGAACGGCGCCGTGGCGTGCAGCAGCCGCAGGTCGGGGTCGGTCTTGTACTGGGCGTGCCGGGCGCGGTACTCGGCGAGGGTGTTCATCTCGTCGCCGTGGTGCGTGCGCACCTTGCCGTTGACACCGGCGGCGTACTCGTAGAGGTAGTCGCCGAGGTGGAAGACGACGTCCGGCCGGTCGGCCGCCATGTGCCGGTACGCCGTGAAGTGGCCCTGCTCCCAGTTGGCGCAGGAGGCGAACGCGAAGTCGACGGTGGGGGCGGTGCCGGGGGCCGGGGCGGTGCGGGTGCGGCCGACCGGGGAGATCGCGTCGCCGGCGCGGAAGCGGTAGTAGTACTCGTGGTGGGGCCGCAAGCCGCGTACGTCGGCGTGGACGGTGTGCGCCTCGGCGGGCACGGCGTGCTCCACGCCGCGCTTGACGACCTTCCGGAACCGCTGGTCGAGGGCGACCTCCCACCGCACGGCGACGGGACGCCGGGGCATGCCGCCGTCGTCGTCGAGCGGCTTCGGCGCCAGGCGGGTCCAGAGCACGACGCCGTCGGGGAGCGGGTCGCCGGACGCGACACCGAGCTGGAAGGGATCGCCCGGGACGCGGCCCGGTGCGGCGGACGCGACGGGTGCGGCACCGGTGCCGAGCAGCACCGCACCGGCGCCGGCGGCGCCCGCGATGCCGAGGAACCCCCTTCTCTTCAGGGAGTTCGGGGAGCTGGTGCGCGGCGGGGTCATCGAACCTCCAGAGGACGGATGGTCGGACGACAACCAGGCAAACGGCACGGGGTGAACCCCGACTGCTGCGCTCGTGGACCGCGCTTGACCGATACATGTCGACGAAGGGGCCCGGCGGGGCCGGGGTCAGGGCGCGGTCGGATGCGCGGTCAGGAGCGGGTCAGAGTGGCCCATTCGACGGTGCGGTCGCACCAGCGGTCGAGCAGGACGCGGTCGTGGCCGACGGCCAGCAAGCCCGCGCCGGTGGCGGCCCGGTACTCCTCCACCACGCGGACCAGGGCGGCGGTGGTCGAGGCGTCGAGCATCGCCGTCATCTCGTCGCACACCAGCCAGCGCGGGCGCAGCACGAGGGCGCGGGCCAGGCAGGCGCGATGCAACTGGCCGTCACTGACCTCGTGCGGGCGCCTGCTCAGCAGGTCGGTGGTCAGCCCGACGGTGGTGGCCAGTTCGGCGACCCGGTCGGCGATGCCCTCGCGCCGGCCGGTGGCGCGCAGCGGTTCGGCGATCAGGTCGGTGAGCGCCAGCCGGGGGTCGGCGGAGAGCCGGGCCTGCTGGAAGACGACACCGAAGGCGGTGCGCTGCTCGCGCGGGGCGCGGTGGCGCCAGCGCCGTACGGGCGTGCCGTCGACCACCAAGGTGCCTGCGTCGGGGTGGTGCAGCAGGGCCGCGACGCGCGCGAGGGTGGACTTGCCGCAGCCGCTCGGGCCGAGCAGCCCGACCGCCTCGCCCGGCGTGATCGACAGGGATATGCCCCGGATGACGGGCGCGTTCCCGGCGTATCCGGCGGTGATGTCGCTCAGTTCAAGCACGGTCGGCGGCCTCCGTGAGCGCTGCGTGCGGGTGGTGGCAGGCGACCGTGCCGGTCAGCGGCGGCAGCGTGGCGCAGGCGTCGGTCGCCCGCTCGCAGCGGGCGGCGAAGGCGCAGCCGCCGGGGAGGGCGCCGAGTTCGGGCGGCAGGCCGGGGATGGGGGTGAAGGCGCGGTCGGGCAGGGCGTCGAGCAGGCCCCGGCTGTAGGGGTGGCGGGGGCCGGGGGTGCCGAAGAACTCACGGGCGTCGGCGAGTTCGACGATGCGGCCGGCGTACATCACGGCGATCCGGTCGGCGATGCGCTCGGCGGCGGCCAGGTCGTGGGTGATCATCAGCAGGGCCCGGCTCTCGTCACCAGCCTTGTTGTCGACATGTCGCCTCAGTTCGTCGACGGTGCGGTCCACCAGGTCCCGGTCGAGTCCGGTGGTCGGTTCGTCGGCGAGCAGCAGTGGGGCGTCACCGACCAGGGCGAGGGCGGTGGCGGCGCGCTGGGCGAGACCGCCGGAGAGCTCGTGCGGGTGGTGGTCGAGGTGGTCCACCGGGAACGCGGCGCGCTCGGCGGCGGCTGCCGCGGCCTCGCGCAGGGCCGCACGGCCGCGGACCGCGGTGTGTGCCGCGACCGTCTCCTCCAACTGGGAGCGGACGGTGCGGACCGGGGTGAGGTGAGCGGCCGGACTCTGCGGGACGAGGCCGATCAGCCTGCCGCGCACGGTGCGGGCGAAGGTCCGCTCGTCGGCGGCGAGCAGGTCCAGCTCGCCGAGGAGCGCGCTGCCCGCGGTCCGCGCGTTGCCGGGCAGCAGTCCGAGCAGGGCGGAGGCGAGGACGGACTTGCCGCAGCCGCTCTCGCCGATCAGGGCCAGGCACTCGCCGGCCGCCACGTCGAAGTGGGCGTCGGTGACGGCGGCGACGCGGCGCCCGCCCGGCATCAGGAAGCGCACCGACAGACCGCGTACCGACAGCACGGGGGCTCGCTCGGTCACAGCATCAGCTCCGATCGGCGGCGGGGGTTGATCCGCTCCCGCCAGGCACCCGCGAGACCGGCGACGGCGAGGGTGGGGACGATGAGGAACAGGCCGGGGAAGAGGGTCGGCCACCACTGCCCGGCGAGCAGCGATCCCCGCGCCTCCTGGATCAGGTTGCCGAGACTCGCGGTGTGGGTGGGCAGCCCGAGCCCGAGGAAGGACAGCGCCGACTCGTGCCACATGGCGTGCGGCACCATCAGTACGGCGGCCAGCGCCGCCTGGGGCAGCACGCCCGGCAGCAGATGCCGTACGGCCACCCGCCACCGGGACGCACCGCCGGAGACGGCCGCGTCGATGTAGGGGCGCGAGCGCAGCGACAGCACCTCGGCGCGGACGATGCGCGCGGTGGACAGCCAGTGGGTGAGCGCGACGGAGATCACCACCGGCCAGACGCCCGGCCGGAACATCGCGACGATGAAGATGCCCAGCAGCAGGTGGGGGACGGAGGCGATGGTGTCGACGACCCGCATGACGGCCCGGTCGACCCAGCCGCCCAGCGCTCCGGCGGTGGCGCCCACGGCGGTGCCGACCACGGTGGCCGTCAGCGCCGCCGCCACCCCGACGAGCAGGGAGACGCGCAGGCCGTACACGCAGCGCAGCAGCAGGTCGCGGCCGACGTCGTCGGTGCCGAACGGGTGCTCCCAGCTGGGCGGTCGCAGCTTTGCGGCCAGGTCGACGGCCTGCTGGTCGAGCTGGACCAGCGGCGGCACGAGCAGCACGGCGAGGACGGTCACGGTCAGCAGTGCCGCGGAGGTGCGCAGGCGCAGGGTGCGGGTGGAGCGGCGGTCCGTGCCGTGGGACCGCCACACGGTGGGCCGTTCCGCCTTCTCGGCTGTGATCTCAGCCATGGGACTCACATTTCACTGAGTTTCACCCTCGGGTCGAACAGTCCGTAGAGCAGATCGGCGAGCAGGTTGCCGGCGAGTACGGCGGCGGTGGCGAGGGTGGTCAGGGCGGCCAGCAGCGGGAAGTCGACGGCGGTGGCCGCCTCGACGGTGGCCGCGGCGATGCCCGGCCAGCTGAAGACGCTCTCCACCAGCAGGGCGCCGGTGATGAGTTCGGGAACGCGGGAGCCGATCAGCGTGAGCACCGGCAGCAGCCCCGAGCGCAGGGCGTGCCCGAACAGGACGGTGCCCTCCCCGATTCCCCGGGCCCGCGCGCCGCGCACCGGGTCCTCGGCGAGGGCGTCGCCGACGCCCTGACGCACGTAGAGGGTGAACCAGGGCAGCTGGGAGACGGCGAGCACGCCGGCGGGCAGCACGATGTGGCTCGCGACCTGTCCGAGGGTGACCTGTTCGCTGGCGGTGTCCGTCAGGCCGCCGGCCGGCAGGACGTCCCACTGGAGGGCGAACAGCCACACGGCGAGCAGCGCGATCCAGAAGACCGGCGCCGCCTCCAGGGTGTAGGCGAGCGAGGTGACGGCCCGGTCGAGCATCGATCCGGGGCGGCGGGCGGCCAGCACACCGAGGAGCGTGCCGACCAGGACGGCCACGGCGAAGGCGACGGCGCACAGCAGCGCGGACCACACGAGGCGTTCCCCGATGACCTGCGCCACCGGCTGGCGCATCACCCCGGAGTGGCCGAGGTCGCCGGTGAGCGCCGAGGTCAGCCAGTTCCACCAGCGGACGACGAAGGACTGGTCCACGCCGAGGTTGTCCCGCAGCCGGTCCAGGGTCTCCTGGTCGGCGCCGAGCGCGGCGGTGCCGGCGTAGGCCTTGACGGGGTCGAACGGGGAGGCGGCGGCGATGGCGAACACGCCGAAGGTGACGACGAGGACGACGGGGACGGCGAACAGCGCCCGCCGTCCCGCCAGGCGTGCCATCGCTCCCCAGGGCAGCCGCCCGGGAGATCGGGTCATTTCTTCGGCTGCCAGTCCTCGATGTTCCACCAGGGCCCGCTGGCGAAGCCGTGCTCGTGCGGCTCCAGCTGCGTGGTCAGCCCGTCCCAGCGGTCGGCGAGGACGTAGAGGTGGTCGATGTGGGTGAGGAAGGTGTAGCCGGGGTCCTCGACCAGGGCCCGCTGGATCTCGTCGTAGGCGGCCTCGCGCTTCTTCGGGTCCTGGCTGCGGCGGCCGGCGTCGAGTGCCTCGTCGACCGCCTTGTTGTCGTAGCCGGCCATGTTGTTGAAGCCGTCGCCCGCGAGGGAGGAGTGCAGCAGGGTGTAGAGGCCGAAGTCCGGGTCGCCGACGCTGCCGAAGCCCGCCAGGACCGCGTCGTGCTTCATCCGCGGCTCGATGACCTCCCAGGTGGCGCCCTCCACCTTCACCTCGATGCCGGCCTTCTTGGCGTCGGAGGCGTAGGCGAGCGCGTGGTCCTGGCGGACCTTGTCGCCGGAGGGGTAGTACAGGGTGAACGAGGCGCGCTGTCCGTCCTTGGCACGGACGCCGCCGGAGCCCGCCGTCCAGCCCGCCTCGTCCAGGATGCGCTCGGCCTTGTCGAGGTCGTGCGGGCGCTCGATGCCGCGCGCGTACCAGGGGTCGTCGGCGGGCAGCGGCCCGTACGCCGGCCGGCCCGCGCCGTCGAGGATCTTGTCGACCATGGCCTGGCGGTCCACGGCGGCGTCCAGCGCCTGCCGGATGGCGCGGTCACCGGTGACCTTGCCCGTGGTGGGCAGGGTGACGGCCCGGAAGTCGTAGGACCTGGCCTGGTACGTGCGCCTGCCGTCGTCCTTCTTGAAGGTCGTGGCGAGGTTGGGCGGCAGGACGGCGCCGTCGAGGTCGCCGGAGCGCAGCCGGGTGGCGCGGACGTTGTCGTCGGCGATGATCGCCATGGTGAACGACTTCACCGCGGGCTCGCCGCCCCAGTAGTGCGGGTTGGCCTTGAAGGTGAGCTTCTCGCCCTTGCTCCAGCCGGCGAGCACGTACGGGCCGGTGCCGACGGGCTCGGTGTTGAAGGCGCCGGTGTTGGGGTCCTGCTCGCCCGCGATGTGCTCGGGGACGATGGGCAGCACCGTGCGGGCCGCGAAGGCCGCGTACGGGTACTTGAGGGTGAAGACGACGGTGTCGTCGCCGCTCGCGCGGACGTTCTTGACGGCGTCCAGTTCACTGCGGGCGGTGTTGTTGGTCTTCGCGTCGAGGACGGTGCGGTACGTGTAGACCACGTCCTGGGCCGTCAGCGGTTCGCCGTCGCTGAACTTCACGCCGTCGCGCAGGGTGTACGTGTACGTCTTGCCGCCGTCGGCGACCTTCGGCAGCGCGGTCGCGAGCGCGGGCTTCAGCTTCAGGTCGGTGTCGCGGGCGAGCAGCCCGTCGAAGATCTTGGAGTTCCCGTCCTTGCCGTAGCCGAGCAGCGGGCTCAGCGTGTCCGGCTCGGAGGCCACACCGATCACGACGGACTCGGCGGCCTTGGCGTCGTCGCCGCCCGTTCCGTCCCCGGGTGCGGAGCAGGCGGTGACGCCGGCGGTGACGCCGGCGGCGAACGCCGCCGCGGCGGCGGCGCTTCGTATCGGACGGATCCGACGGGTTGTCATGTCTCCCCCACGCTTGTTATTGATGCGTGGTTATTGCACATCAGTCGCAATAGAAGGTCAAGCCAGGTGATCGAGGCGCGCCCGCCCACCGGCTCACCACTGGCGCTCGGGGCCGACACGACCGGCCGGTACTGGACGGAGCGTGTGATCAGCAGCACACTGCCTTATCGCCTGAGCCCCAGCACATGTGGGCACCGACCAGGAGGAAACGGCCGTGTCGACCGCAGGAGACGAAAGCGCCGGAACCGAGCCGGAAGGGGCGTCGGCGGACACCGGACCGACGGGTACGGGCACGCTCAAACGCGCGGTCTTCTTCGGATCGGCCGCGCTGATCCTGGCGATCTCGATCTGGGCGATCGTCACGCCCTCCGGTGCCGAATCCGCCATCGGGGTGGCGGTCGACAGGATCTCGTCCTGGTTCGGCTGGTACTACTTCCTCGCCGCGACCGTCTACCTGGGGTTCGTCGTCTTCATCGGCGTGTCCAAGTACGGCACGATCAAGCTGGGTCCCAAGCACTACAAGCCCGACTACGGGCTCTTCGCGTGGGCGGCGATGCTGTTCGCGGCGGGCATCGGTATCGATCTGATGTTCTTCTCCGTCTCCGGTCCCGTCAGCCACTACCTCGCGCCGCCGGAGGGCGACCCGGAGACGGTGGAGGCGGCCCGGCAGGCCGTGGTGTGGACACTCTTCCACTACGGCATCACCGGCTGGGCCATGTACGCGCTGATGGGCATGGCACTCGGCTTCTTCGCCTTCCGGTACCGGCTGCCGCTCGCGATCCGTTCCGCGCTCTACCCGATCATCGGGCGCCGGATCCACGGGCGGATCGGTGACGCCGTCGACCTGGCGGCCATCATCGGCACCGTGTTCGGCATCTCCGTGTCGCTCGGCATCGGTGTCGTGCAGCTGAACTACGGACTGAGGGTGCTCTTCGACGTACCGGAAGGGCTCCCCGCCCAGATCGGCCTGATCGCCGTGGCGGTGGTGATGGCCACGGTGTCCGCGGTGGCCGGTGTGGACAAGGGCATCCGCCGGCTGTCCCAGCTCAACGTCCTGCTCGCCGTGCTGCTGATGCTCTTCATCCTGGTCGTGGGCGAACCGTTCCGGCTGCTCAACTCCCTCGTCCAGAACGTCGGCGACTACGTCAGCCGCTTCCCCTCGATGACTCTGAACACCTTCGCCTACGACCAGCCCACCGAGTGGCTGGACGCGTGGACGCTGTTCTTCTGGGCCTGGTGGATCGCCTGGGCGCCGTTCGTCGGGCTGTTCCTGGCCCGGATCTCCCGCGGCCGCACCCTGCGCCAGTTCGTCGCGGCGACGCTGATCATCCCGTTCATCTTCACCGGTCTCTTCCTGGCCGTCTTCGGCAACAGTGCGCTGTTCGTGGTCCGCGACGGCAACTCCGAGTTCGGCCAGACCGCGATGAACGTCCCCGAGCAAGGCTTCTACGGCCTGCTGGAGCAGTACCCGGGCGCACTGTTCAGCGCCGGACTCGCCACGTTCGTCGGGCTCCTGCTCTACGTCACCTCGGCCGACTCCGGAGCCCTGGTCATGGGCAACCTCAGCTCCCATCTGCCCACCCCGGTGACCGACGCGGCCCCGTGGCTGCGCATCTTCTGGGCCCTGACGACAGGGCTGCTCACGCTCGCCATGCTCATCGTGGGCGGCGTGCAGGCACTCACCGACGCCACCATCATCATGGGCCTGCCCTTCTCCTTCGTGATGTTCCTGATCATGGTGGGGCTCTATCTGGCGCTGCGTACCGAGTACATGCGGGAGGAAGCGCTGGCCATCACGCTGCCGGCGTCGCTGTCCGGACGTACGACGCAGCAGGGCCCCACGGGAGCACGGAACTGGCGACAGCGGCTGGCGCGGGCGATGGCGTTCCCGGGCAGGCGGGCCGCCGCCAGGTTCGTCGAGGACGTGTGCCGCCCCGCCTTCCAGGAGGTCGGCCAGGCGCTGCGGGAACAGGGAACGGAGGCGGAACTCCTGGAAGGGGTCAACGAGGAGAACGGACTGGCGCACGTCGGTCTCAGCGTGCCGATCGGTCCGAGCGACACGTTCGTGTACGAGGTCTGGCCCGTCGAGAAGCCGACCCCGGGCTTCGCGACCAGGTCGGTCACCACCCACGACACCTACGTGCGCTTCGAGGTCCGGCTCGCCGAGGGCGACCAGGGCTACGACGTGATGGGGTACACCAAGGAGCAGCTCATCGGCGACAGCCTCGACCAGTACGAGCGGCATCTGGAGTTCCTGCGCATGCACCGCGAGGCGGCCGACCGGTCCGCTCTGCCCGACCACCGCCCGGACGCGCCGGAGGCACACCTGCCGGAGTAGGCACCCGACGGTCAGCCGAGCTGCGCGGCGAACGCCGCGTGTGCCCGGTCGTCGAAGAGCACGAACCTGACCTCCTCGACTTCGGTGTCCGCCTCCCGTACGGCCGTCACGGCGATACGGGCCGCGTCGTCCATCGGCCAGCGGTAGACACCGGTGGAGATCGCCGGGAAGGCGACCGTGCGGGCGCCCAGCTCGTCGGCGACCCGGAGTGACTCGCGGTAGCAGGAGGCGAGGAGTTCGGAACGGTCCTCGGTCTCACTGTGCACCGGGCCCACCGTGTGGATCACCCAGCGCGCGTCCAGGGCACCGGCCGTGGTGGCGACGGCCCGGCCGGTGGCCAGGCCCTTGCCGAGGTGCCCCGCGCGGAGCTTGCGGCACTCCGCGAGGATCTCGGGGCCGCCGCGCCGGTGGATGGCGCCGTCCACGCCGCCTCCGCCGAGCAGGGAGGAGTTGGCCGCGTTGACGATCGCGTCGGCGCTCTCGCGGGTGATGTCGCCCTGGACGAGCGTGATGGTGGTCATGGCTGTTCCCCCGATCGGTGCGGTTTCGTCGTCACGCCTGCTACCCGGTCACGCCGGTCACGTCTGCCGCAGCCTGCGCCAGACGGCCTTTGCCGCGTTGTGCCCCGACATGCCGTGCACTCCGGGGCCCGGCGGGGTTGCCGACGAGCAGATGAAGACGGCCGGGTGCGGGGTGGCGTACGGGAAGAGGGACAGCTTGGGACGGAGCAGGAGCTGGAGGCCGGAGACCGCGCCGGAGGCGATGTCGCCGCCGACGTAGTTGGCGTTGCGGGCGGCGAGTTCGGGCGGGCCCGCGGTGGCGCGGGCGAGGACGCGGTCGCGGAAGCCGGGGGCGAAGCGCTCCAGTTGACGCTCGATGGCGTCGGTGAGGTCGCCGGTCCAGCCGTTGGGGACGTGTCCGTACGCCCAGAAGACGTGCTTGCCCTCCGGTGCCCGGGTGGGGTCGGCGACGCTCGGCTGCACGGTGATGAGGAACGGTGCGTCGGGTGCCCGGCCCTGGCGGGCGGCCGCGTGCAGTGCCGCGCCGATCTCCGCGCTGTCGGCGCCGATCTGCACGGTGCCGGCGGTGCGGGGCTCCTTGGCGGTCCACGGGACGGGGCCGTCCAGCGCGTAGTCGATCTTGAAGACGCCGGGGCCGTACCGGTAGTCGGCGTAGTGGTTGCCGAGGCCGGCGATGCGGGCCAGGGCCGTGGGCGAGGTGTCGAAGACGTAGGCGCGCGCGGGCGGCAGGTCGTCGAGGCGCTTCACCTCGTAGTCGGTGTGGACGGTGCCGCCGAGATCCTTGAGGTAGGCGGCGAGGGCGTCGGAAATGCCCTGTGAGCCGCCGCGGGCCACGGGCCAGCCGCGGGCGTGCGCGGCGAGGGCGAAGACCAGGCCTATGGCGCCGGTGGCGAAGCCGCCGAGCGGGGCCATGACGTGCGCGACGAGCCCGGCGAAGAGGGTCTTGGCCTTGTCGTCGCGGAAGCGGCGCATCAGCCACGTCGACGGGGGCAGGCCGGTCAGGCCGAACCGGGCGAGGGTGACCGGGTCGCGCGGCAGCGCGGTGAGCGGGAGGGACATGAAGTCGCGGGCGAGCGTGTCCCACCTGGGGAGAAAGGGCTGGACCAGCCTGCGGTACGCGCCCGCGTCGCGCGCTCCGAAGGAGGCGGCCGTCTCACCGACCGACCGGGACAGGACGGCGGCCGAGCCGTCCGGGAACGGATGCGCCATGGGCAGCCCGGCGTGCAGCCACTCCAGCCCGTACCGCTCCAGGGGCAGGGCACGGAACGCCGGCGAGTTGATGCCCAGCGGGTGTGCGGCGGAGCACGGGTCGTGCCGGAAGCCCGGCAGGGTCAGCTCCTCCGTGCGGGCCCCGCCGCCCACGGTGCCCCGCGCCTCGAACACGGCGACCGAGAAGCCGCGCCGGGCCAGCTCCACGGCAGCGGTCAGTCCGTTCGGCCCCGCACCCACTACGACCGCATCGAGCATCGACGGCACCTTCGGACCCCTTCGTCAGCCGATGGCCACTGAGGATCAGGATATGCCCGGCAGCAGGCCGGACGGACGGGGCGGCGGGACAGGGTCCGACGGATGACGCGTCGCACACGCTTCCCCGGCCCCCGGGAGGGGCTCTGGCTCTGGTACGAGATCGGCGAGGACGGGCATGCGCTGCGGCAGGCGGCCTTCGACCGGTCACTGCCGGTCCCGCCCGCCGGGGGTCCCCTGTACCGCACGGACTGCCGCACGGGCGGGATCGCCGGCGGCGGCGCCTCGGTGGCGGCCTCTCGCGACGATCTCCGCTCGACGCTGGATCAGTTCGGCCGGACGGCCTGCGGTTCTACGAGACCGTGTACGGCGTGCTGACGGACGGCCCGGTCGAGGTGCCGCCCGGCGCGGAGGACGTCACCGGGGCCGAGTTCGAGCGGGCCTGGGAGACGGCGAGGCGGCACCGGCGTTTCACGCGCCGCCGCACGGGCCCGGTGCCCGAGGGGTCGCTGGTCACGGGCACGGTCACCGCCCTGCCGTGGGGTCCCGGCCTGACGGGGCTGGTGGTGGACATCGACCGGCCCGGACGGGCCTTCGTGGACATCGGACAGCTGCCCCCGCGCGGCGAGGACCGGCCGCCCGTCGGGACCGTGACCGAGTTCGAGGTCGTCCGGATCCACTTCGACGTCCGGCCGGAGCGCCCCGACCTGGAGATCAGGCTTCGCCCGACAGCAGTGCCACCACCTGGCGGGCCGTGGCCGCGTCGCGGGCCGCGGTGAACGGCAGGTCGTTGTCGCCCGTGATCCGGAAGGGCTCGCCCGTGCGGGTCAGGTGGGTCCCGCCCGCCTCCTCCACCAGGAGGAGCCCCGCGGCGTGGTCCCAGGCGGCCTCCCAGGAGAAGGCCGTGGCGTCGGACTCGCCCCGGGCGACGGCGAGGTACTCCAGTCCGGCCGAGCCGCAGGCGCGGGGTGCCACGCCCGGGGTGCGCAGGCCGAGCAGGGCGTGCTTCTGCTCGTCGGTGGTGTAGTCCGGGTGGGACGTGGCGACCCGTAGGTCGCGGCCGGGCTCGGGCGGGCCGGCGTACAGCCGCTCGCCGTCCAGGAAGGCGCCCCGGCCGCGCACGGCCGTGGCGAGCCGGTCGTCGGCGGGGGCGTAGGTCCAGGAGGCGTGCACGACGCCGTGGTGGGCGAGCGCGACCAGTGTGCAGAAGCCCGGGTCGCCGTGCACGAACTGCCGTGTCCCGTCCACGGGGTCGATGATCCACACCGGTGCCTCGCCGCGTATCGCCTCGTACGACGCGGGGTTGGCGTGCACCGCCTCCTCGCCGACCACGGCCGAGCCGGGCAGCAGGGCGGACAGGACGTCGGTGAGGTACAGCTCGGCCTTGCGGTCGGCGTCCGTCACCAGGTCGTGCGGGCCGGCCTTCTCGTCGACCTCGTGTGCCGCGAGCCGGCGCCAGCGCGGCATGATCTCCAGGGCGGCCGCCTTGCGGACGGCCTCCTCCACCTCGTCGGCGTGCCGGGCGAGAAACTCGTCGATGGTTTCGTTGTTCTCGATCATGCCTCCATGAGAGCACGCCCCACTGACAATCCCCACCCGGGTGGTGTGCTCCGGGTGGAATCGGCACGAACATGGGGTGCCGGTGTCCGCGGACACGAGGCACGGGGGTGACGAGCTGAAGCGCGGAGGTCGACGAGCTGAAGGGCGGGGTCCACGAGCTGAGGCTCGGAGGTCAGCGGCCGACCGCGTAGCCCTGCATCCCGCGCGGGTTCGCCGCCGCCGACAGCACGCCCGTCTCCGGGTTCCGCGCGACGGCGCACAGCCGCCCCTCCGACCAGGCCTCGCCGACCGTCACGTCGTGCCCGCGGCGCCGCAGCTCCTCGACCACCTCCGTCGGCACGCGGGACTCCACAGTGACGCTCCCGGCCCGCATGCCGCGCGGGAAGAACGACCCGGGGAAGCTGTCGTTGTGCCAGTTCGGCGCGTCGATCGCGCCCTGGAGGTCGAGGCCGCCGCGCACCGGGGCGCGCAGCGCGACCGCCAGCAGGAAGTGCAGCTGCCACTGGTCCTGCTGGTCGCCGCCGGGCGTCCCGAACGCCATGACGGGCACCCCGTCGCGCAGGGCGATGGAGGGCGTGAGCGTGGTGCGCGGCCGACGGCCCGGGGTGAGCGAGTTGGGCAGGCCCTCCTCCAGCCAGGTCATCTGGAGCCGGGTGCCGAGCGGGAAGCCCAGCTCGGGCACGACGGGGTTGGACTGGAGCCAGCCGCCGCTGGGCGTGGCCGAGACCAGGTTGCCCCAGCGGTCCACGATGTCGAGGTGGCAGGTGTCGCCGCGGGTGCCCCCGTCGGCGGTGACGTCCGGTTCACCCGGCACCGGTGACGTCGGGCTCTTGGCGACCGTCGGCTCGCCGACCCCCAGGGCGTCGAAGCCCTCGCCCTCCACGGCCGCCCCGCGCGCGTGGGCGCTCAGCCGCGGGGCGCGTCCGCCCGGGCTGCCGGGCCGCAGCTCGAAGGAGGCCTTGTCACCGACGAGCGCCCGCCGTGCCGCGTTGTACTCCGGCGACAGCAGGTCGTCGAGCGGCACCCCGGCCGCGCCGTCCGCGTCCCCGTACCAGGCCTCCCGGTCGGCCATGGCGAGCTTGCAGCCCTCGACCAGCAGGTGGACGTAGTCGGCGGAACCGTAGCGGGGCAGCTCGGGCGGGAGCAGCGCGAGTTGCTGGAGCAGGACGGGGCCCTGGCTCCAAGGGCCCGCCTTGCACACGGTCCAGCCGTTCCAGTCGTACGTCGCGGGAGCCTCGTAGGACGCGGACCAGCCGGCGAGGTCGGCGGCGGTGAGGGTGCCGGTGTGGCGCTCGCCGCTGGTGTCCAGGGTGGGCCGCCCGGCCTGCCGTACGAGGGCCTCGGCGACGAACCCGGTGCGCCAGACCTCCCGCGCCGCGTCGATCTCCGCCACCCGGTCCCCCGCTCCGGTGGCCTCGGCGAGCAGCCGCTTCCAGGTGGCGGCGAGGGCGGGATTGCGGAACAGCTCGCCGGGGCGCGGCGGGTGTCCGTCCGGCAGGTAGACCTCGGCCGAGGACGTCCACTCGGTCTCGAACAGCGCCCGCACGGTCTCGACGGTCTCCGTGAAGCGCTCCACGGGCGCGTGTCCGTGCTCGGCGTAGCCGATGGCGTACTTCAGGACGTCGGCCAGCGGTTTGGTGCCGTGGTCGCGCAGCAGGAGCAGCCAGGCGTCGAAGGCACCGGGCACGGCGGCGGCGAGTGGCCCGGTGCCGGGGACGAGGTCCAGACCGAGCCCCTGGTAGTGCGCGACCGTCGCCCCGGCCGGTGCCACTCCCTGTCCGCACAGCACCCGCACCTCGCCGCCCGCCGGCGCGAGCAGGATCGGCACCTCTCCGGCGGGCCCGTTGAGGTGCGGCTCGACGACGTGCAGCACGAAGGCACCGGCCACGGCGGCGTCGTAGGCGTTGCCCCCGTCCTCCAGCACCGCCATGGCCGACTGCGAGGCCAGCCAGTGGGTGGACGACACCATGCCGAAGGTTCCTTGGAGCGTGGGCCGGGTGGTGAAGATGCCTCTCACCTCGCTGTGTCCGCGTGCCGGAAAGGGAGGACCGGTCGTCAGCGCGCGAGACGGGTCCCGGGGAGAGTCCGGGGAGTTCGGGCCGGAGCCTCCCCATCCGCTCCCCCGGCAGACTATCGCCCGTCACAGGATGATCTTTTAAGCACCCGTCCAAGCTGCTGAACCCGATGCGTTGGAGCGTTGGCAGCCCGCGACGCGCTACCACTCGGCCCCCGTACGTCCTTGGTCCGGGCCCGGCCACCTGCCGCACCGCTTTCTTCGCCGAGCTGGCCCGCGGCGGCGTCCTCGTCGCCGGTGACGCCGCCGCTCTCCTCGACCACTGGTCCCGGGAGGGCATTTCCTACGCGCTGTGCTCGGGAGACCTCGCGGGCCGCGCCTGCGCCCGTCTCGTCACCGCCGCCGGCGAGGCGGAGGCGGACACCGCCGCCGGCCACTACACGCACGGGAGGTCCGTTTGCCTCCGGCATGGCGCCGACTCGACGCCTACATCGCCGGCCGCACCAGCGTGGCCGGGATCATGGCCACGCCCTTGGTGCGCGACGCCGCCGTCCTGGCCGCCCGGCTCCCCTTACGCCGCCCGCGCCCGGCGGCAGGCATCAGACGCGGGCGAGTTCCGCGGCGCCGAAGGAGACGTCGAAGCGGTCGCACCAGATGCTCACGCTGGTGTATCGGGACAGGTCGACGTCGTCGGGTACGACGTAGTTCTGGCTGCCCTTGTTGCCCTTGAGCTTGCCGAGGCTGACGTACTCACCGTCGTCGAAGAGGTGCCAGCCGGCCCGGCCTTCCCTCACCGGCGCGTCGGTCAGCCACACCCGCAGGTCCGGGCCGTTGCTGGTGTCCAGGTTCTCCAGCCGTACGACATGGGAGCCGTCGGCGAGCCGCACCAGCCCGACCGTGCCGGAGGTGCTGTGCTCGTGGCTGATCAGCTCGCCGCCCGCCAGTGTCCGGGGCCCCGCGGCCACGCTCGGCGACGGGGCCGGGCCGGTGGCGGGGGCGGCCGGAGGGGAGGACGTCGCCGGTTGCACGGCCGGCAGCGCCTCGTCCACGGTCTCGTCCTGCCACAGCTTCCACGGCTGGAACCAGTACAGCCCCAGGCCCGCCCCGGCGACGACCACCGCCAGTACCGCGACGACCAGCCGCCTGCCCGGTCTCCTCAGCCCACGCGCCATTGTCCCGCCCCGCCTTTCGATGATCCTCCGTCGACACCCCCATTCAACGCGGCCGGTGGCGCGCACAGGGGCCGAAAAGAATGACGGATCTCTTACGCCGCGTCGCCCACGACCGGGCCCGGGTCCACGGGGCCGCCCGCGGCGGCTCGGCGGCGTGCGGCGTCCTCGTCGGTTCGGGCGTCGTAGCTGAGCAGCTTGGGCAGCGCCGTGGTGAGCAGGCCCACCGCGGCGACGCAGGCGAGTCCGCCGGTCCAGATCGCCGGGCGGGCGCCGGTCCAGCCGGCCATCGCTCCGGCGCGGACCTGGCCGAGTTGCGGACCGATGCTGTAGGACAGGACCTCGATGCCGGCGAGCCTGCCGCGCAGGCGGTCGGGAATGGTCTGGTTCCAGATGGTCGAGCGGCCCAGCCCGCTCAGCATGTCCCCCGCTCCGGCCAGCGCCAGGCACCCCAGCACCAGCCAGACGTGCGACGTCCAGCCGGCCGCCGCCATGGCCAGGCCCCAGCCGGCGGCGCCGAACACCACCAGCAGGCCGTGCCGCCGCGTTCTGGACACCCAGCCGCTGGTCAGGCTGACCAGCAGCGACCCGACGGCGCCCGCCGAGTACATCAGCCCCAGCGACCAGTCGGCGTCGAGTTCGTCGGCGAGGAAGGGGAAGACGGTGTTCGGGAAGGCGAAGAACATCGCCGCCAGGTCGATCGCGTAGGTGCCCAGCAGTACCGGCCTCGACCAGGCGTACCGGGCCCCTTCGGCGATGCCGCGCAACGACGGCTTGGTCGCGTGCTCGACGGGCGGCACGGACGAGAGCCGACGGCACATCAGGACCGACAGGCAGAAGCAGACCACCGTGGTGGCGTACGCGGGGACGTTGCCGGCGTAGGCGACGACGAGGCCGGCCAGCGCGGGGCCGGCGATGGCGCCGGCCTGCCAGCGCAGGGCGTTCAGGGCGGCCGCGGCGGCGAGCTGGTCGTGCGGGACGATGCGGGCCAGCAGGGAGTCGAGCGCGGGTCGTTGGAGTCCGGCGAGTGCCGCCACCCCGGCCGCCACCACGTACAGCGGCCAGAGCAACGGCGTCGGCAGCAGCGCGTTCACGAGCAGGACGGCCGCCAGCAGCCCCAGTCCCGCCTCGGTCAGCACGATGACCTTGCGCCGGTCCACCGCGTCCGCGAGCGCACCGCCGTACAGTCCGAAGACCACCAGCGGGACGAGTTCGACGGCGCCCATCACACCGACCGCGAGCGGGGAGCCGGTCAGGTCCTTGATCTGGAGCGGCAGCGCGATCAGCGCCATCACGCTGCCGAGGTAGGTGACCAGGCCCTGCGTCCACAGCAGGCGGAAGTCGCGGGAGGAGCGCCAGGGCGCGAGGTCGGGCAGCAGCGCCGCGAGTCTCGGGGTCACGGCCTCGCTCCGGACTTCGGGGTGCCCTCGCGGGAGGTGTCCGAGACGGTGGTCCGGGCCTCGGTGCCGGTGCGGGAGGCGTCCGACGCGGTGGTCCGGAGGGTCTCCGCGGCGTCCGTCGTGTGGTGGCGGCCGATCGGCAGGACGAGGGGCTTGCCGGAGACCGGGTCCTCGATGACGCGGCTCTCCATTCCGTACAGGGCCCGGACCGTGTCCTCGGTCATCACGTCCTCGGTCGTCCCGGCGGCGTGCAGCCGTCCGGACGCCAGGGCGATGAGCCGGTCCGCGTAGCGGGCGGCCAGGTTGAGGTCGTGCAGCACCATGACGATCGTGGTGCCGCGGGTCCGGTTCAGGTCGGTCAGCAGGTCGAGGACCTCGATCTGGTGGCTGATGTCGAGGAACGTGGTGGGCTCGTCGAGCAGCAGCAGGTCGGTCTGCTGGGCCAGCGCCATCGCGATCCACACCCGCTGGCGCTGGCCGCCGGAGAGTTCGTCGACCGACCGGTCCATCAGGTCGGTCGTCTGTGTGGCCTCCAGCGCGGCGGCCACCGCCGCGTCGTCCTTCGCCGTCCAGCGCGCGAAGGCACGCTGGTGGGGGTGGCGGCCCCGGCCGACCAGGTCCAGCACCGTGATGCCCTCGGGGGTGACCGGTGACTGGGGCAACAGGCCCAGGGTGCGGGCCAGTTCCTTGGCGGGGGTGCGGTGGACCTCCCTGCCGTCCAGGACGACGCGGCCGGTGCGCGGGACGAGCAGCCGGGACATGGCGCGCAGCAGCGTCGACTTGCCACAGGCGTTGGCGCCGACGATCACCGTGATCCGCCCGGCCGCCAGGGTCAGGTCCAGGCCCTCGATGACGGCACGGTCGCCGTAGCCGAGCGTGAGGTCCTCGGTGGCGAGGGTGTGGGACGCGGTCACAGTGAGCCTCCGGCCCGGTTGGTGCGGACGATCAGGTAGACGAGGTAGGGCGCGCCCAGGACGCCGGTGACGATGCCCACGGGGTAGCGGGTGTCGAAGGCGTACTGGCCGGTGAAGTCGGCGACCAGGACGAGCAGGGCGCCGACCAGCCCCGCGGGCACCAGCAGGGATCCGCCGGGCCCCACCAGGCGGGCGGCGATCGGCCCGGAGAGGAACGCGACGAACGCGATCGGTCCGGCGGCCGCCGTCGCGAACGCGATCAGCCCGACGGCCGCGACGATCACCGTGACGCGGGTGCGTTCGACGCGGACGCCGAGCGCGGACGCCATGTCGTCGCCCAGGCTCAGCGCGCTCAGGTCGCGGGCGCGGCACAGCAGTACCGGGCCGCACACGAGTCCGGCGACGACGGCGGGCACGGTCTCTTCCCAGGTGGTGCCGTTGAGGCTGCCGGTGAGCCAGCGCATCGCCTCCTGGAGGTCCCATTCACCGGCCTGCGACAGGACGTAGGAGGTGACGCTGTCGAGCAGCGCGGCGACGCCGATGCCGATCAGGATGAGCCGGGTGCCGGCGACCCCGTCGCGGAACGCGAGGGTGTAGATGAGCAGCGCCACGCCGAGGGCGGCGGCGATCGCCACGACCGACACCTCGGTCCCGCCCAGCGAGAAGGTCACGATGGCGATGGCGGCCGCCGCGCTCGCTCCCGCGCTGATGCCGATGACGTCGGGGCTGGCGAGCGGGTTGCGGAGCATCGTCTGGAAGGTGACGCCGGCCATGCCGAAGCTGAACCCGGCGGTCAGGGCCAGCACCGCCCGCGGCAGCCGCAGCGTGCCCACGGTGAAGGAGGCGCCCGGCACCTGCTCGCCCATGACCACGCGCAGCACGTCGCCGGCCGGGTAGAAGGTGTGGCCGGCCATGAGGGTCGTGACGAACGCGGCGACGACCAGCAGCAGGAGCGTCAGGGCGAGGAGCCGGCGCCGGTACGCGCCGCGGACCCGCGCCCGGGTGACGGCCGCCGTCGTGGACGGGGCGCGGACGGCTGGGGCGCTCACAGGGACCTGACCTTCTGCCGGCGGACGATGTGGATGAAGAAGGGGGCGCCGATGATCGCGGTCAGGATGCCCACGTCGATCTCGGCCGGCCGGGCCACGATCCGCCCCAGCACGTCCGCGGCCGTCAGGAGGGTCGCGCCGCCCAGCGCGGAGAACGGCAGCAGCCAGCGGTGGTCGACGCCCACCAGGAGCCGGCAGGTGTGCGGTACGACGAGACCGACGAAGACGATCGGTCCGGCGACGGCGGTGGACGCGCCGCACAGCACGACCGCGCCGAGCGCCGCGCCGGCCCGGACGAGGGCGACCCGCTCACCGAGACCGGCGGCCAGGTCGTCGCCCAGTGCAAGCGAGTTGAGGGCACGGGCGGCGGCCAGGCAGATGACGAACCCGGCGCCGAGGAACGGCAGGACGCTGCCGAGCTGGTCGTAGGAGGCGCCTCCGACGCCGCCGATCTGCCACAGCCGGAAGGTGTCGGAGATGTCGTTGCGGGGCAGTACGACGGCGCTGACCAGCGAGGCGAGCGCGGCCGAGATGGCGGCGCCGGCGAGGGCCAGCTTCAGCGGGGTGGCGCCGCCGCGGCCCAGCGAGCCGACGGAGTACACGAAGGCGGCGGTCAGCGCCGCCCCGAGCATCGCCGTCCAGATGTAGCCGGACGCCGACGCGAGGCCGAAGTGGGCGATGCCGGTGACCACGGCCAGGGAGGCGCCCATGTTCACGCCGAGGATGCCGGGGTCGGCCAGCGGGTTGCGGGTGACGCCCTGCATGACCGCGCCGGAGAGTCCGAGGGCGGCGCCCACGACGACGGCGAGGAGGGTACGGGGTATTCGTTTGGCGACCGCCGCCTCCTCCAGGGTGGACTCCGCCCCGCCGAGCGCCGCCCACACGTCGGACCAGGCGACGGCGCGGGAGCCGAAGGCGAGGGAGGCCGCCATGACGGCGATCAGGACCGCGGCGAGGACGAGGAGCCGGCAGACGTGGGCGCGCGCCGGACGCCGTACCAGGACGGCGTCCGGCGCGACCGGGGTGTCGGTGACGGTCACTTGACCTTGTCCGCGGCCTTGGCGAGCGCAGCCAGGTAGTCGTTCAGGACGTACGGGATCGACAGCGGGGTGGGGTTGGCGGCGGTGGCCAGTGGGGTGCTGTCGGGCAGCAGGTAGATGGAACCCCGCTTGACCGCGGCCAGCTTCGAGGTGAGCGGGTCGGCCTTGAGCGCCTTGAGCAGTTCGCCCGTGGAGTCTCCGTAGCCGGTGATGATGTCGACGTCGTTGAAGTCGTCGATGCGCTCGGCGCTCTTGGTGAGGACGAACTTCTTCGTCGACTCGGACGGCTCGGAGATGCTCACGGGGATCTTCATGCCGAGGTCGGTGAAGAACTGCGTGCGAGTGTCGTGGGTCGTGTAGAAGCCGACCTGGCTGACGTCCTTGGAGGACACGTGCGTCATGAACATCGCCGACTTGCCCTTGAGCTGGGGGTACTTGGCGACCGTCTCGTCGATCCGCCCCTCCAGGTCGCCGATCAGCTTGTCGCCCTCGTCGGCGAGTCCGATGGCCTTGCTGTTCAGGCGGATGATGTCGCGCCACGGGGTGGCCCAGGCGGCCTCGGGGTAGGCCACGACGGGGGCGATCCGGCTGAGGGTCTCGTAGTCCTGCTCGGTCAGTCCGGAGTACGCGGCGAGGATGACGTCGGGCCTGGTGTCGGCGACGGCCTCGAAGTCGATGCCGTCGGTCTCGTCGAACAGGACCGGCGTCTTGGCGTCGAGTTCCTTGAGCCGCTTCTCGGTCCAGGGCAGCACGCCGTCCCCGTCGTCGTCGCCGAAGGTGGCCTTGGCCATGCCGACGGGGACGACGCCGAGAGCGAGCGGTACTTCCTCGTTGGCCCAGTTCACGGTGGCGACGCGCTTGGGCTCGGAGTCGATGACGGTGGTCCCGAGCGCGTGCCTCACCGTCACGGGGAAGCCGGAGCCGTCGGCGCCGGCGGCGCCGCTGTCGTCCTGGTCACCGTCCTGGCCGCCGCAGGCGGTGAGGCCGAACAGGAGGGCCGCCGCGAGGGCGAGCACACGAAGGCGTGGAGTTCTCATCGACCCGTGGTGTCACTTTCGGTCGGCGGTGCCGGGGCCCAGGCTCCGGCACGCGGACTCGGCGGCCGGGAAGCAGGGCACAGCACGCGCGCCAGCTAGTTAGGTAAGGCTTACCTGCACAGGTTATGGAGTCGGCGCGCGCGCATCAATCGAGTCTTTTGGACAGGCCGTGTAGCGATCGGGACATCCTTGGTCCGTCAGCGGGTCTGCCAGCGGGTCCGTCAGCGGGTCCGGAAGCTGCCCGGAGTGGTCCCGGTGGTCCGCCGGAAAGCCGCCCCGAAGGCGCTCGCCGAGCGGTAGCCGACCGCGTCGGCCACCACGTCGACCTCGAATCCGCGGGAGAGGAGCTGCACGGCGTGCTGGGCCCGTACCGCGGCGACCCAACGGGCGAAACTCGTGCCCGTCTCGGTCCGGAACGCCCGGGTCAGGGTGCGGGCGCTGCACCCGAGGGAGGACGCCCAGCCGGCCAGCGTCCGCTGGTGGGCTGGATCGGCCCGTACCGCGTCCACGATCGGCCGCAGCAACGGGGACGTGGGCAGCTGCACCAGCAGCGCCCGGGGCGACGGCCGCAGGACGTCGAGGACCATCGTCTCGGTCACGGCCCGGGACCGCGACGTCAGGTCCTCCTCCTCCAGCCGCTCCAGCAGGAGCCGGAGCAGCGGGGTGATGTCCACGGCGACCGGTACGTCGGGCAGCGCCGACACCGTGCCGTGCCGGAAGAAGTGGGCCCGGTACGCGGTGCCCGCGACCGCGGAGGCGGAGTGCAACTGCCCCGCCGGCATCCACAGTCCCAGCGTCGGCGTGACGCACCACACCCGGGAGCCCACCACGACCGTGGACGCGCCGTGCTCGTTCCAGAGGAGTTCGTGCCACGGGTGCGAGTGCTCGTTCCAGGCCGTGTCGTCGGCGACGACCTCCTCGTACCCCTTGATCACGAAGGGCACGTCCACCTCGCCGGCGGCGAGCGCCGGCAGCTCCCTGGTGACCCGCATGCGGTCAGGCTAACCGGCACCGGCCGCCCGCCCCGTACGCGGGTGGGACGGCCCCGGGAACACCGTGATCGGCTCCGCTGTTGCCCCTCATGTGCGGAAACGGAGGCGGATCGGTGCACGGTGAATACAAGATCCCCGGCGGCAAGCTGGTCGTCGTGGACGTGGAGGCCGACGGCGGTGTGCTGCGGCACGTGCGCGTGGCGGGCGACTTCTTCCTGGAACCGGACGACGCGCTGGACGCCGTGAACCGCGCGCTGGAGGGCGCCCCCGCGGACACCGACGCCGCCGGACTCGCCGCGCGGATCGACGCGGCGCTGCCCGAGGGCACCGTGATGTACGGGCTGACCTCGGAGGGCGTCGGCATCGCCGTGCGCCGGGCCCTGGCGCACGCCACGGACTGGACGGACTACGACTGGCAGCTGATCCACGAGGGCCCCCAGGCCCCGACGCTGCACATGGCCCTTGACGAGGTGCTGACCGCCGAGGTCGCCGCGGGCCGGCGCCCGCCGACACTGCGGGTGTGGGAGTGGGGCGCCCCGGCGGTGATCATCGGCAGCTTCCAGTCGCTGCGCAACGAGGTGGACGCCGAGGGCGCCGCCCGCCACGGCATCGAGGTGGTGCGCCGGATCTCCGGCGGCGGCGCGATGTTCGTGGAGCCCGGCAACACCATCACCTACTCGCTGTCCGTGCCGGAGGCCCTGGTACAGGGGCTCTCCTTCCAGGACAGCTACGCCTACCTCGACGACTGGGTGCTCGGCGCCCTCGGCGAGCTGGGGATCCGCGCCTGGTACCAGCCGCTGAACGACATCGCCACCGACCAGGGCAAGATCGCGGGAGCCGCCCAGAAGCGCGTCGTGGGGCCGGGCGGCGGTCCCGGCGCCGTGCTGCACCACGTGACCATGTCGTACGACATCGACGCCGACAAGATGCTGGAAGTGCTGCGCATCGGGCGGGAGAAGATGTCCGACAAGGGCATCAAGAGCGCGAGGAAGCGGGTGGACCCGCTGCGCCGGCAGACCGGGCTGGCGCGGGAGGCCGTCATCGAGCGGATGATCGAGTCGTTCGCCGGCCGGTACAGGCTCGCCCAGGGGAAGGTGACCGACGAGGAGCTGGCCCGGGCGCGGGAGCTGGCCGACACCAAGTTCGGCTCCGACGGGTGGACGGCGCGCGTCCCCTAACGGAGACGCGCCTCCACCAGGCCCGACTCGTAGGCGAACACCACGAGTTGGGCCCGGTCCCGGGCGCCCAGCTTGGTCATCGCGCGGCTGATGTGCGTCTTGGCGGTCAACGGGCTGATCACCATGTGCACGGCGATCTCCTCGTTGCTCAGGCCGCGGGCGGCGAGCGCGGTGACCTCGCGTTCGCGGCGGGTGAGGCGGTCCAGGCCGGGGGCGGTGGCACGGTCCGGGGGCCGGGAGACGAACTCGCCGATCAGGGTGCGGGTGACCGAAGGGGAGAGCAGCGCCTCACCGCGGGCCACCACCTCGATGGCCTGGAGCAGGTCGGCGGGCTCGGTGTCCTTCAGCAGGAAGCCGCTCGCTCCCGCCCGCAGCGCCTCGAAGACGTACTCGTCCAGGCCGTAGTTGGTGAGGATGACCACGCGGACGGCGGCGAGGGCCGGGTCGGCGGCGATGCGGCGGGTCGCCTCGATGCCCGACATCACGGGCATCTGCACGTCGACCAGCGCCACGTCGGGCACCCGGTCCCGCACCAGTGCCACGCCCTGCTCACCGTCGGCCGCCTCGCCGACCACCTCGATGCCTTCCTCGGCGTCGAGAAGGGCCCGGAAGCCGGCGCGCATCAGCGCCTGGTCGTCGACGAGCACCACCCGCAGGACCTCGCTCATACCGTCTCCCCCAGCGGCAGCCGGGCCCGCACCGAGAAGCCGCCCTCCGCGCGCGGGGCGGCGCCCAGGGTGCCGCCGAGAGCCGTCACGCGTTCCCGCATGCCGGTCAGGCCGGTGCCAGGCGTCGGCGGGCGGGCCGGATCGGCGGCTCCGTCGTCGTCCACGTCGATCGCCAACCGCCCCTCGCTCCCCCTGCCGTAGTCGATGAGGACCGTCACCTTCGCCGGTCCCGCGTGCCGCGCCGCGTTGGTGAGGGCCTCCTGGACGATGCGGTAGGCGGCCCGGTCGACGGCCTGCGGCAGCGGGCGTTCGTCGCCGGTGACCGTCAGGTCGACGGCGAGACCGGCGGCGCGGGCCCGCTCCACGAGCAGGGCCGGGGTGCCGGTGGGTTCGTCGGCGCGCAGCACCTGGAGGGCGGAGCGCAGCTCGCGCATCGCCTCGCCACTGGCCTCCTGGATGGCGAGCAGCGCCGGCGGCACCTCCTCGCCGCGCTTGCGGGCCAGGTGGACGGCGACGCCGGCCTGGAGCTTGACGATGGAGATGCTGTGCGTGAGCGAGTCGTGCAACTCCCGGGCGATGCGCAGGCGTTCCTCACCGGCGCGGCGCAGGGCCGCCTCCTCCCGGGTGCGCTCCGCCTCCAGGGCGCGCTGCTCGGTCTGGCGCAGGTACGCCTGCCAGTTCCGGTCGGCGAGCCCGGTCACCACCGCGCACAGGAACCAGCCGGCGAGCAACCCGGCCCGCTCGGCCACCTCCTGGGTCCCGGGGCCCGTCGCCACGTACCCGGCCAGGAACACCGCGCCGCCGGCCGCGGCGACGCCCCGGTGGCCGACCCGGGCCGCGGTGTGCACGGCGCCCAGGACGGGCAGCGCGGAGAGCGGCCCGGGGTGGGCGTGCAGGACGTAGGCCGTACCGAGCACGGTGGCGACGGCGAGCACCGCGCGCGGGGCGGCACGGTGGAAGGCGAGCGCCGCCGAGGCGAGGGCGATCAGCGCGTGGTCGAGAGCCGTGGTGTCGTCGTCGAAGGCGGCCACGGTCATGCCGAGGGCACCGACCACGACCGCGAGGACCGCGTCGGCGAGCCACCTGCGTTCGGCCTGACGCTCACTCATACCCGCACCCTAGACGGCCCCGACGGCGGTCGCGTCGGCCCTGTGGACGGCTTGCGGAGTACTCCCGGCGAAGTAGTTGCCCCTCGGGACCGGACCGCGGGGCGCAGCGCCGACCGCATCCGGCCGTACGACGACCGCGGGCACCCCGGTGGCACACGCTGCTGTCCATGCCCACACCCTTCCGTCACACCGAACCCCTTCCGCCGAAGGCGGCCACCGGCCGCGTCGCCGAGGTCTACGCCCAGGCGGCGCGGGACTTCGGCATCCCCGAGCCCGCCCCGTTCGTGGTCCTCTCCTCCGCGCCCGCACTCGTCGCCCCGGCCTGGGCGCTGATGCGCGAGTCCCTGATCGCCGGGCCCGGCGGCCGGACCGGCAAGGAGGTCGCCGCCTTCGGGGTGTCGCAGGCCAACAAGTGCCGGTTCTGCGTGGACGCGCACACCATGCTGCTGCACGCCACCGGCGACCACGCCCTCGCCGAGCGGCTGGCCCGGGGCCAGGAACCGGCCGACGAGCAGCACGCGCGCGTGCTCGACTGGGCGCGGCGCACCCGTGTCCCGGGGGCCGCGCGGGAGCCGTATCCGTTCCCGCGCGAGGAGGCCCCCGGCTATCTCGGCACCGCGCTGGCCTTCCACTTCATCAACCGCGTCATGTCGGCCCTGGTGACCGAGAACCTGCTCCCGGCCGACGCGCAGCGGCTGCGTCCGGTGCGGAGCCTGGCGGGCCGGTCGCTGTCCCGGACCGTACGCCGCCCGGCCGTCCCCGGTGCCGCCCTGTCCCTGCTCGACGACCCCGGCCCGGGACCGGCGTGGGCGGCGGGCACACCGGTCGGCCCCGCGTACGCGGCGCTGAGCACCACCGCCACCATGGGCGCCGGGCTCCTCGACGCCGACGACCAGGCCCTCGTACGCGCCGCCCTGCGTGACTGGGACGGGTCTCACCCTCCCCTCGCCCGAGGCCCCTTCCCCGACCGGCGGGAGCGGCCCGGCGCACGGCTGGCGCTGCTGGCCGCGCTCGCGCCGGGCGGGATCACGGACGCGGACGTCGCGGCATGGCGCCGGCCCGAGCACACCGACCACTGCCTGGTGCACCTCGTCGCGTACGGCGCGTTCGCCGCCGTGGACCGCATCGAGACCGCCCTGAGCACACCCGTCACCCCGCCCACCATCCAGGAGACCTCATGACCCTCGTCGCCGACCCCCGCCGGGCCGAGGCCTGGAACGGCCCCGCCGGCGCGCACCGGGCCGGCCACCAGGACCGCTACGACGCCCTGCGCTGCGACGCCCGGCGCTACGACGCGATGCCGGCGGGCGTGGACGACGCCTTGTTCGGCGCGGCGGCCATCGCCCCCGGCGACCGTGTCCTCGACGTCGGCTGCGGGGCCGGCGCGACGACCCGGATCGCGGCGCGGCTCGCCGCCCCCGGGTACGCCGTCGGCGTCGACGTCTCGGCGCCTCTGCTGGCACGGGCACGCGCGAGCACGGCGGCCGAGGGCATCGCGAACGCGACGTACGAGTGCGCGGACACTCAGGCGCACGCGTTCGCGGCCGGTGGGTACGACGTGGTCGTCAGCCGGGGCGGGGTGAGGTTCTTCGCCGACCGTGCCGCCGCCTTCCGGAACCTGGCGCGCGCCCTGCGGCCGGGCGGCCGGCTCGCGTTCGTCTGCCCCCGGCCGCCGGGACCCGAGTCGGAGCAGGGCCGGGCGCTCGCCCGGCTCGTCGACGAGAGGACGGGCCCGGACCGGGTCGCCGCGCGCACGGCGATGGCCTCGTTGTCGGATCCGGCGCGCGTCCGGGAGGCACTGGCCGGGTACGAGGGGGTGACGGTCGCCCCGGTCACCGTCGAGACGGTCTGGGGCCGGGACGTGCGCGATGCCGCCGAGTTCCTCCTGTCGCGCGTACCGGGCGGCGCGCTCCCCGCCTCTCGGCTCGCCGGTCTGGAGGAGGCCCTGCGCCCGTTCCACACCGGCACCGGCGTGCGGATGCGGGCCGACGTGTGGCTGGTGACGGCGGTCCGGCCCTGACGCCCCCGCCCGGACCAGGTGCTCCCGTTCGTCTGCGTCACCGCGCGGCCACGCACCGAGTTCGCCCTTCCGCCCCACGGGGAGTCGTGTGACACTGGCGTCCCGTCCGCAGTGCGGACCCTCTCCGCACCGTCCCCCACGAGAAGTGCGCCGTGCGTTCTCTTCCCCTGCCGCTCGCCCTGACCGCGCGTCTGGCGCCGGTCGCCGTGCTCGCCACGGCGGGCTGGGCGCTGTCGTCCGGGCCGGACACGTCACCGGCCGCGAAGGACAAGACGCCGCCCGACACCACCGAACGGTCCGCCTCCGCACCGGCGACCGAGGCGGTGACGAAGACGTACGCCGCCGCTCCGGCACCCTGCGAGAGCCTGGCCCGGAAGACGGTCACCTCACTGGTGCCGGGTGCCGAGGCGGCCGGCAAGGAGATCCCCTCGACGGACACCGGTGTGCGCCGCACCTGTTCCTGGAACGCGCTCAAGGGGTACGACTACCGGTGGCTCGACGTCTCCTACGAGGTGATGAAGTCGGACGAGGCGGCGCTGAAGTCGTACGAGGAGCGGGTCGCCGACCGGAGCGGCGGTGGCGAGGTCCCGGGGCTCGGCGACGCGGCGTACTCCGTCGTGAACCTCACCACCGAGGACAAGCAGCAGACGCGCGAGGGCACCGTGCTGGTCCGCGCGTCCAACGCCCTGGTGATGATCACGTACAACGGCAGTGACTTCGAGTCGAAGAAGGCACCGAGTACGGAGACGATCAACAAGGGCGCCATCAAGGCGGCCAAGGAGGCGGTGGCCGCCTTGGAGGGCGGTCAGGGCTGAGCCGGGCCGGCCGCCGTACGGGGCCGGGTGGCGGGCAGCAGCATCAGCGCCAGGTAGAGCACCGTGGAGGTGCCGAG
This sequence comes from Streptomyces sp. BB1-1-1, assembly GCF_031597775.1. Lineage (NCBI taxonomy): Bacteria > Bacillati > Actinomycetota > Actinomycetes > Kitasatosporales > Streptomycetaceae > Streptomyces > Streptomyces sp. BB1-1-1. Next base: position 1,521,839 of record NZ_CP134203.1, read on the forward strand.
GCCCACCGCCCAGCCGTAGTCGGCCAGCGGTTCCAGGAACGGCACGGGACGGCCGTCGATCAGCGGGTGGAAGTCGGCGCCCCCGATGGCCAGGACGCCGCCGGCGAGGAAGGCGACGACCGCCCGCCAGTTCCAGCCCCGGTCGTACCAGTAGCGTCCGCCCGTGCGGTACAGGTCGACGAGGTCGAGACGGGCGCGGCGCAGGATCCAGTAGTCCGCGATGAGGATGCCGGCGACCGTGCCGAGCAGCCCGCCGACCAGGCCGAGCCAGGTGAAGATGTAGCCCTGCGGGTCGGAGTACAGCTTCCACGGGAAGATCAGCACGGCGAGGACGCAGGTGATGAGCGCGCCGGCCCGGAAACTCACCTTGCGCGGGGCGACGTTGGAGAAGTCGAAGGCCGGTGAGACCAGGTTGGCGGCGATGTTCACGGACAGGGTCGCCACCAGGACGGTGACGAGGGCGAAGAGCAGTCCCACCACGTTGTCCGTCTTCGCGGCGAGCTTCACCGGGTCCCAGATGGCCTCCCCGTACACCGCCTGCGAACCGGAGGTGACCATCACGGAGAGGAAGGCGAACAGCGTCATGGTGGTCGGCAGTCCGAGGGCCTGGCCGCGCGTCTGCGCCTTCTGGCTCTTTCCGTAGCGGGTGAAGTCGGGGATGTTGAGGGACAGCGTGGACCAGAAGCCGATCATGCCCATGAGGGAGGGCCAGAACAGTCTCCAGAAGTCGCCGCCCCAGCCCAGCTTCGACGGCTGGTCGAAGAGCGGGCCGAAGCCGCCCGCCTTGTCGGCCATCCACCACAGCATCACGAACGCGCCGACCAGCACGAAGGGCGCCGCCCAGTTCTCGAAGCGGCGGATCGTCTCCATGCCCCGGTAGATGATGGCGACCTGGATCGCCCAGAAGATGGCGAACGACAGCCACATCGTCCAGGCGTGGCCGCCGAACGTCGCCGCGTTCGTCCAGCCGTCGCCGATCAGCTTGCCGGCCAGGTAGTAGATCGCCTCGCCGCCGATCCAGGTCTGGATGCCGAACCAGCCGCACGCCACCAGCGCCCGCACCACGGCGGGCAGGTTGGCGCCGCGGATGCCGAAGGAGGCGCGGGCGAACACCGGGAAGGGGATGCCGTACTTGGGTCCCGCGTGTCCGGTGAGCAGCATCGGCAGGAGCACGATCACGTTGGCCAGGGCGATGGTGAACACCGCCTGCTTCCAGTCCATGCCGACGGCGATCAGACCGGAGGCCAGGGTCCAGGAGGCCGTGTTGTGGGCCATGCCGACCCACAGGGCGGAGAAGTTGTACGTGGTCCAGGTGCGTCCCCCGACGGGGACGGGCAGCAGGTCCTCGTTAGCGTAGGGGCCGCTCGGCGGCGGGGAGCCGGGGGCGAGCTCCACGCGCCCGTCGGGGAGGGTGACTTGGGCGGACGGCGGTATCGCCGTGGGCGCGGTGTCGGTCATGGGCAGGCCAATCGTGCGGTGGGACGGGAGAGGCCGTGCGGGCGGTGCCGAGGGGGGTGCGCGGGTGCGCCCTGGGCCCCCTTCCCGAGCGGGAAGGGGGGCGTGGTGGGGTGGGGTCAGCCGTTGACGGCCGGGATCACCTGGGTGCCGTACGCGTCGATCACGGCTTCCTGCGCGTCGTGCATGTCGTAGAGCGCGAACTGGTCGACGCCGAGGGCGCGCAGGGCGTTCAGCTTCTCGATGTGCTTCTCGGCCGGCCCGATCAGGCAGAACCGGTCGACGATCTCGTCCGGCACGAACCGGGTGTCCGGGTTGCCGCTGCGCCCGTGGTGGGAGTAGTCGTAGCCCTCGCGGGCCTTGATGTAGTCGGTGAGTTCGTCGGGTACGGCGGCGGAGTGGACGCCGTACTTGTCGACGAGGTCGGCCACGTGGTTGCCGACCATGCCGCCGAACCAGCGGCACTGCTCGCGCGCGTGGGCGAGCGCCTCGGGCGAGTCGTCGGCGGTGACGTAGGCCGGGGCGGCGACGCAGATCCGCACCTCGGACGGGTCGCGCCCCGCGGCGACGGCGGCGTCCTTGACGGCCTTGACCATGTACTCGGTCAGGTAGAGGTCGGCGAGCTGGAGGATGAAGCCGTCGGCCTCCTCGCCGGTCATCCTCAGCGCCTTCGGTCCGTACGCCGCCATCCACACGGGCACTTCGGCGCCCGGCTTGATCCAGGGGAACCTGACGACGGTGCCGCCGCCGAGGTCGGCCTCCTCTCCCCGGCCCAGCGCCCGGATGACCTTCATGGCCTCGCTGATGCGGGCCAGGGTGTTGGGCTTGCGGCCGGCGACGCGCATCGCGGAGTCGCCGCGGCCGATGCCGCAGACGGTGCGGTTGCCGAACATGTCGTTGAGGGTGGCGAAGGTGGAGGCGGTCACCTCCCAGGTGCGGGTGCCCGGGTTGGTGACCATCGGGCCGACCTTCAGTGTCGTGGTGTTGGCCAGGATCTGGCTGTAGATCACGAACGGCTCCTGCCAGAGCACGGCGGAGTCGAAGGTCCAGCCGTGGCTGAAGCCGTTGCTCTCCGCCCGCTTCATCAGGTCGACCACGCGGGAGGCGGGTGGGTCGGTCTGCAGGACGAGTCCGAAGTCCATGGGCGCGGCTCCTAGTTCAGGTACTGGCAGGTGGCGCGCGGGGTGTAGACGCCGTGGCCCTTGCGCCCGGTGTACTCCCGCTCGGTGACGACCGGCACGCCGCGCGAGAGCACGGTCTCCACGCGGCCGGTGATCCGCTTGCCCTCGTACGCCGAGTAGTCGACGTTCATGTGGTGGGTCTCGGCGGAGATGACCTGCTCGGCGTGCGGGTCGTAGACGACCACGTCGGCGTCGGCGCCCGGGGCGATGGTGCCCTTCTTCGGGTAGAGGCCGAACATGCGGGCCGGGGTGGCGCAGGCGATCTCGATCCAGCGGCGCCGGGTGATGTGCCCGTCGACGACGGCCTGGTGGAGCAGGTCCATGCGGTTCTCGACACCCGGCATGCCGTTGGGGATCTTGGAGAAGTCGCCCCGGCCCAGCTCCTTCTGGCCGCTGAAGCAGAAGGGGCAGTGGTCGGTGGAGACCACCTGGAGGTCGTTGGTCCGCAGGCCCCGCCACAGGGCCGCCTGGTGCTCGCGCGGGCGCAGCGGGGTGCTGCACACGTACTTGGCGCCCTCGAAGTCGGGCTCGGCGAGGTTGTCGGTGGACAGGAAGAGGTACTGCGGGCAGGTCTCGCCGAAGACGTTCAGGCCCTCGTCGCGGGCCCGGGTCAGCTCCGCGACCGCCTCCGTCGCGGAGACGTGCACGACGTACAGGGGCGCGCCGGCGACCTGGGCGAGCTTGATGGCGCGGTGGGTCGCCTCGGCCTCCAGGAGGGCCTTGCGGACCTCGCCGTGGAAGCGCGGGTCGGTCTCGCCGCGGGCGAGGGCCTGCTCGACCAGGACGTCGATCGCGATGCCGTTCTCGGCGTGCATCATGATCAGGCCGCCGTTGTCGGCGGCGCGCTGCATGGCGCGCAGGATCTGGCCGTCGTCGGAGTAGAAGACACCGGGGTAGGCCATGAACTGCTTGAAGGAGGTGACGCCCTCCTCCACCAGCAGGTCCATCTCCTTGAGCGTCTTCTGGTTCACGTCGGAGACGATCATGTGGAAGGCGTAGTCGATCGCGCAGTTGCCCTCGGCCTTGGCGTGCCAGGCGTCCAGGCCGGAACGCAGGGAGTGTCCGACGCTCTGGATGGCGAAGTCGACGATGGTGGTCGTGCCGCCCCAGGCGGCGGCCCGGGTGCCGGTCTCGAAGGTGTCGGCGGCGTAGGTGCCGCCGAAGGGCATCTCCATGTGGGTGTGGCCGTCGACGCCGCCCGGGATGACGTACTTGCCGCTCGCGTCGATGACCTGCTCGGCCGTGAAGGCCTGGGCGGCCGGGGTTCCGGTCGCGGCGAGGGCGGCGATCCGGCCGTCCTCGATCAGGACGTCGGCGTGGATCTCGTCGGACGCGGTGACGACGAGGCCGCCGCGGATTGCCGTACGGCTCATGGGGTCGCTCCTCGTTGTGGGTAAGTGACGGTTGTGGGTGGCTGGTCGCGCAGTTCCCCGCGCCCCTCAAGTCGTCTATGGAGCCGTCAGTGGTGCATACGACGCCGGCGCGCGGTCACGGTAGAACTGCCAGCGGTCTCGCACTTCTCGCAGCTTGGCCATATCCAGGTCCCGGACTACCAACTCGGTCTCCTTGTCGCTCGCGACCTCGCCGACGAACCGCGCCTCGGGGTCGACGAAGTACGAGGTGCCGTAGAAGTCGTTGTCGCCGTACTCCTCCACGCCGACGCGGTTGATGGCGCCGACGAAGTACTCGTTGGCGACGGCCGCCGCCGGCTGCTCCAGCTGCCACAGGTAGCCGGACAGGCCGCGCGAGGTGGCCGACGGGTTGAAGACGAGCTCCGCGCCTTCCAGGCCCAGCGCCCGCCAGCCCTCCGGGAAGTGCCGGTCGTAGCAGATGTAGACGCCGACCTTGCCGACCGCCGTGTCGAAGACCGGCCAGCCGGAGTTGCCGGGACGGAAGTAGAACTTCTCCCAGAAGCCGCGCACCTGCGGGATGTGCGTCTTGCGGTACTTGCCGAGGTAGGAGCCGTCGGCGTCGATGACGGCGGCCGTGTTGTAGAGGACGCCGGGCTGCTCCTCCTCGTACATCGGGAGCACCAGGACGATGCCGTGCTCGCGGGCGAGCCGCTGGAAGCGCTCGACTACGGGGCCGTCGGGGACGCGCTCGGCGTAGGCGTAGAACTCGGGGTCCTGGACCTGGCAGAAGTACGGTCCGTAGAACAGCTCCTGGAAGCACATGATCTGTGCCCCCTGCGCGGCGGCGTCACGCACCGCCTGCTCGTGGACCTGGATCATCGATTCCTTGTCGCCCGTCCAGGCGGTCTGGAAGAGCGCGGCACGGATCACTCGGCTCATCTTCGGCCTCCACTCGCTCGGTGTGCTGCGAGCCTAGGAAGGGCGGGTGGCCGAATTGAGTGGCACGGTGTCACGTTTGCGGGGGTCGGGCATTGCACGGTGTCACCCCTGTTGTGCGTCGTGGGCGAGGAGCGCGATGTGGACGGAGGCGGCCTGCTCGAAGTCGTCGAGGTCGACGCCGAGGCGGCCCTGTATGGCTTCCAGACGGCGGTAGAGGGCGGGCCGGGAGACGTGGTGGAGCTGGGCGGTGCGGGACTTGTTGCGGCCGGTGGCGAGGTAGGTGCGCAGTACGGACAGCAGGTCCTCGTCGGGGCCGCGCAGCAGCCCGTCCAGCTCCCGCTCGGCGAAGGACTGCACGTGGGGGTCGTCGCGCAGCAGCCGGACCAGTCCGCGCAGGTGGATGTCGCGCAGCCGCACGACGGGCGGCGGGTCGAGGGCGGTCGCGGAGTCGGCCACGGCGTCGGCGACGTGCTGGGCCTCGCGCAGGCCGGCCGGTACGTCGTCCCAGGCGGCGCGGGCGTCGGCCGCCGCCACCACGGCGTGGGCGGACTCCGGCTCCGACCGCAGCCGGGCCGCGAAGTGGGCGGTCAGCGCCCTGGCGTCCTGGTCGGGGGCGAGGCTGAGCAGGACGGCGCCGGCACCGTCGGCGAGTTCCGCCACGATCCCGGGCAGGCCCAGCAGCCGCAGCACGCGGTTCAGCCGGGCGGGCTCCTGGTCGCGGACGACGAGCGGGACGAAGACGCGCCGGTTGACCGGCAGTCCGGCGGCGCGGGCCCGGGGCAGGAGTTGCCGTGCCGGTACGGCACCGCTGACCAGGTCGGTGAGCAGGCTCCGCGCGGACTGCGCCTCCCAGGAGTCCCAGGAGTCCCAGGAGCCGCCAGGGGTCCCGGGGCCTCCCGCGTGGGTGCCGTCGCCGCCGAGCATGCGGTGCAGGACGAGGGCCTCGGCGGCGCGATCGGCGAGCAGCCGTCCGGCGGCCCGGTCACCGCGGTAGCCGCACAGCACCAGCCGCCCCCAGCGTTCCCCGCGGCCGCTCAGCTCGGCGCGGATCCAGCCGTCGGCGGTTCCGGCGCCGGCCTGGCGGGCGATGCGTTCCCAGTCCCGGAGCACGTCGTCGACCGCGGGCCGCTCCCCCGCCGTGGCGAGGACGCGGTGGGCGAGGTTGGTGACGACGACCGGGCAGCCGCCGTGCCGGGCCACCTCGTCGAGGAGGCGCTGCACGGGGGCGCCCGCGGTGATCAGCCCGGTCAGTTCGGTGCGTACGGCCTCGGAGAGGCTGACGGCGGCGAACTTGCGCCGCAGCAGCCGGGATTGCACCTCCTCGGTCAGTTCGGCGAAGGGGAAGGGCCGGTGCAGGACGACCAGGGGCAGCCCGCACCGCTCGGCCACCCGGCGCATCACGTCCGGCGGGGCCGGGAAGGCGCGGCCGAGACCGAGTACGACGGCGGCGGCCTCCGCGCGGTGCAGGGAGCGGATGTAGTCGCCCTGCTTGTCCTCGTCGCCGGCGAGCAGCACCCCGGTGGTGAGCACCATCTCGCCGCCGCTGAGCATCACGCCGACGTCGGCGGCCTCGGCGACGTGCACCCAGCGCACCGGCCGGTCGAGCCGGTGCGCACCGGCCACCACCTCGGGCTGCCCGGCGAGCACCCGCTCCAGAGTGAGGACCTGACGGACCGACAGAGCGGGCTCCCAAGGCTGCTGGTCCTGGTCCCAGGTGGTGGTCATGGCGGCGCCTCCTCCGCTGGGGACGCGGCCGTCAGATGCTCCGCAGAGCGCGTTCGAGGATCGCGGCGCCCTCCTCGGCCTCCGCGACGGTGAGGGACATCGGCGGGGCGACGCGCAGGACGCTGGTGCTGTGGCCGCCGCCCTTGCCGATGAGCAACCCGCCCGCGCGGGCCTCCTCCAGCACGGTGGACGCGGCCTCGGGGGCGGCCTCGTCGGTGCCGGGCCGGGCCAGCTCGATGCCGATCATCAACCCGCGCCCGCGCACCTCCCGTACGTGCGGCACCTGGGCGGCGACGGCCCGCAGCCGTTCGATGAGCATGCCGCCGACGCGCCGGGCGTTGCCCTGGAGGTCGTGCTCCAGCAGGTACGTGAGGTTGGCGAGGCCGGCCGCCATGGTGACCTGGGTGCCGCCGAAGGTGGAGATGCTGTTGGCGTCCAGGCAGTTCATGATCTCGGCGCGGGCGATCACGCCGCCGACGGACATGCCGTTGCCGATGCCCTTGGCGAAGGTCACGATGTCCGGCGGGCCGCTGCGCCCGTGGGCCTGCCAGCCCCAGAAGTGCTCGCCGGTGCGGCCCCAGCCGGTCTGCACCTCGTCGGCGATCCACAGGATGCCCCGCTCGTGCAGCACCTCGCGGAACGCGGCGTACAGGCCGTCCGGCGGGGAGGTGAAGCCGCCGACGCCCTGGACGGGTTCGGCGATCAGCGCGGCGGGCGGACGGGTGTGGCCGAGGAGGTCCTTGAGGTCCTCGACGCAGGCGTCGATGAAGTCGCGGTCGTCCAGGTGGGCGTAGGGACCGCGGGTGCGGACGCCGCCGTGGACGTAGAGCGTCTGGAGCGGGGAGAGGGAGGTCGGGGACCAGCCGCGGTTGCCGGTGATGCCGACCGAGCCGAAGGAGCGGCCGTGGTAGCTGTTGCGCATCGCCAGGACGGTGTTGCTGCGCCGGTGGGCGGTGGCGAGCAGCAGAGCCGTGTCGTTGGCCTCGGTGCCGGAGGTGGTGAAGAAGACGCGGGCGTCCGGGATGGCGGAGACGTGGGCGACGCGCTCGGCGAGTTCGACCATGGGCCGGTTGAGGTAGAGCGTGGACGAGTGGATGATCCGCCCGGCCTGCTCGCTCACCGCCTTGGTCACCTCGGGCAGGGCGTGCGCGGTCATCGTGGTGAGGATGCCGCCGAAGAAGTCGAGGTACTTGTTGCCGGCGGCGTCCCAGACGTGGCGGCCCTCGCCGTGGGTGATCTCCAGCGGGTCCTCGTAGTACAGGGCGAGCCAGTCGGGCAGGACGGCGCGGTGTCGGCCGAACAGGTCCTTGGTCACGGCTGTACCAGCCCTTCGTAGGCGTCGGGGCGGCGGTCGCGGTAGAAGGCCCACTGCTGCCGCACCTCGTCGATGAGGTCGAAGTCGAGGTCGCGGACGACGAGTTCCTCCTTGGTGTCGCTGGCGGTCTCGCCGACGAGCTGCCCGCGGGGGTCGACGAAGTACGACGTCCCGTAGAAGTCGTTGTCCCCGTACTCCTCCTGTCCGACCCGGTTGATCGCGGCGACGAAGTACTCGTTGGCGACGGCCGCGGCGGGCTGTTCGAGCCGCCACAGGTGGGCGGAGAGGCCGCGGTGGGTGGCGGAGGGGTTGTAGACCAGCTGGGCGCCGCCGAGGCCGAGTTGCCGCCAGCCCTCGGGAAAGTGCCGGTCGTAGCAGATGTAGACGCCGACCTTGCCGACGGCGGTGTCGAAGACGGGCCAGCCGAGGTTTCCGGGACGGAAGTAGAACTTCTCCCAGAAGCCCTTCACCTGCGGGATGTGGTGCTTGCGGTACGTCCCGAGGACGGTGCCGTCGGCGTCGATCACGGCCGCGGTGTTGTAGTAGAAGCCGGACTGCTCGACCTCGAAGACGGGGACGACGATCACCATGCCGGTCTCGCGCGCGAGGGCCTGCATGCGGCGGGTGGTCGGGCCGTCGGGCACGGGCTCGGCCCAGCGGTAGTGCTCGGGGTCCTGGACCTGGCAGAAGTAGGGGGCGTTGAAGACTTCCTGGAAGCCGATGACCTTGGCCCCCTGCCGGGCCGCCTCGCGGGCGTGCTCCTCGTGTTTCGCCACCATGGACTCGGTGTCGCCGGTCCAGGTGGCCTGGACGAGAGCGGCACGTACGACGTTGGCCATGAGCTGCTCCTTCGACACGACGTCAGAGCCTCTACGCCCGTAGAGCAGGCAGTAGAGGGACGAACGTAAGCCTGGCCGGACGGGCTTGCCAAGACCATCGTCGCCAAGCCGTGGTGTCGATCGTGATTCGCACTCCTGTGGGTGAGTGGTGGGGCTGGTGGGGTGGCCGGGGCGGGCTTCAGGTGGCGAATCCGGCGACGCGGAGGGCGTGGACGAGGTCCCAGTGGCGTTCGTCGGAGACTTCGTGGGCCGCCGCCAGCAGCAGCGGTACGAGGACCGGCGGGGCGGGTTCGACACTGCGGGCGGCCTCTTCCGGGGTGCGGGCGCGGACGCAGGCGTCGAGGAGCGCGCGGCCCTCGCGGTGCCGGCCCGCGGCGACCAGGCCGAGGACGGCCGTGCCGATCTCGGCGGCGGGACGTACCACGCCCTGCCGCAGGACCTGCTCCCCGTCGGCCCCGCGTCCGGCCGCGGTCAGCGCGTCGGCGGCGGCGACCAGGCTCTCGGCGGGCAGGGAGGCGGTCTCCCACAGCAGGGTCGTCCAGTCGGCGCCGAGTCCGGCCTGTGCCAGCCGCGCGGCGAGCAGCGGGAAGCGGGTGGCGGGCCCGTGCGCGGCCTCGGCCAGCAGGGCGTGCGCCTCCCCACTGCGCCCCTCGGCGCGCAGCCGCGTCAGCGCCTCGACGAGCCGGCCGGCCGCCGCGCGGTCCGCCGCCGCGATCGGCGGCTCGGGCCGTGGTGCCCGCTGCTCAGCGGTCTCCGCGGTCTCCGCGGTCTCCGCGGTGCCGGCGAAACGCGCGCCGCGCGGGGTGCGTCTGCCCGCCGGTGCGGCGACGGGGCTCGGTACGTCGTCCGGCGCTACGGAGGCAGGGACGGCGTCCTCGTCGAAGACCCCGGCGAAACGCGCGCCACCCCGACGGCGTCTGCGTGACCCCGCACCTTCGGAACCGGCCGCCCCGCGCACCGATCCTGCCGACCCGCGCACTCGCCCCTCCCCCGCGGGCCCGGCAAGCCCTTCGGGAACGCCCGCGCGGATCGCGGTGCCGTCCTCGGCCTCTCCCGGCCGGACGGCCTCCGTGCGGCGGTCCAGCTCCGCCGTCCGGGCCCGGATCTCGGCGCACCGGGCCGTTGCCCGGGCGTGGTCGTCGCGGGCCCAGGCCAGGTCGAGGCGGAGGGCGTCGGCCGCCTGCCGGTCGGTGGCCGAAGCGAGCAGGCGTCCCAGTTCCATTTGGCGGTCGGCGGCGTACCGCTGCTCGCGGAGCATCACGTCGAGCCGGTCAGCGAGGGCGTCCCGGGCGTCGGGAAGGGAGTCGTACGCGGTGAGCGCGGCGGCGTGGAGAGCACGGGCCCGGTCCGTCTCCGCCGTGGCGGCGGGGACGCCGTACCGGCCGGCGAAGTCCTGGAGCAGAGCCTCTACCACGTCCCAGGGCGGCACCTCACGCCCGTCGAGACAGGCCCGCATGCCGTCGGGGTCGCGCTGCCGGAACACCCCGCACCAGCCGCTCTCCTGGTCCAGGCGCGTCAGCAGGTCGGTCAGGTACCGGGCGAACCGCCGCACCCGACCCGGCAGTTGTTCCACGGCCATCGCTCGGCTCCCGCCCCACTGGAGGACTCCGGTCCGGTCCATCCGGTCCATCGGTCACGTAGGGAACACCAGCCGTGTTACGACGCCGCTACAGCGAGTTTTCGGGGAGTGTCGTCACACCACCCTCACACCGGCGCCAGTGCGCACAGCCCCGCCAGCTCGTCCATGGACAGCCCCAGCACACGGGCCAGCGCGGCCACCGTGAAGAACGCCGGGGTCGGCGCGCGGCCGGTCTCGATCTTGCGCAGGGTCTCGGCGGAGACGCCCGCCTCGGCCGCGACCACCGTCATGCTCCGGTCGCCGCGGGCGGCACGCAGCAGCCGTCCGAGCCGCTCGCCGCGTTCACGCTCTTCGGGGGTCAGGGGGGTGCGTACCATGCCGTCATTCTAATACCGGTCTCCCGTACCGGACCGGGCCGAGTCGAGGCCAATTAAAATACCGGTATAGTAATTGGCATGGTGGAACTGAAGACAGACACGTCGATCGATGCCATGTACGAGGCCGGCCAGGTCGTCGCACGCGCCCTGACCGCCGTACGGCAGGCCGCGGACGTGGGGGTGTCCCTGCTGGAGCTGGACGCGGTGGCGCACGAGGTGCTGCGGGAGGCGGGGGCGGCCTCACCGTTCCTCGGCTACCGGCCCTCCTTCGCCCCGACGCCCTTCCCGGCCGTCATCTGCGCGTCCGTGAACGACGCGATCGTGCACGGCATCCCGGACGGCTACCGGTTGCGCGACGGCGACCTCGTCTCCATCGACTGCGGCGCGATCCTGGAAGGCTGGGCCGGCGACTCGGCGGTCAGCTTCACCGTGGGCACCCCGCGGGCGGCGGACGTGACGCTGATCGAGACCGCGGAGCGGGCCCTGGCGGCGGGCATCGACGCGGCCGTCGTCGGCAACCGCATCGGCGACATCGCGCACGCCATCGGCTCGGTGTGCCGGACGGCCGGCTACGGGATCATGGAGGACTTCGGCGGCCACGGCATCGGCCGGCACATGCACGAGGACCCCGGGGTCCCCAACGAGGGCCGGCCGGGGCGCGGACTGCCCCTGCGCCACGGCATGGTCATCGCCATCGAGCCCATGCTGATCGGCGGCGGCCGGGACGACTACCACTGCGCACCGGACGGCTGGACCCTGCGCACGAACGACGGCTCCCGGGCGGCGCACGTGGAGCACACGGTGGCGATCACGGAGGCCGGTCCGCGCGTCCTGACCTCGCGGGACGGCCTCTGAGGCGGTCCGGGGAACGGGGTCGCCGCACATGCCCGCAGGAACAGAACGTGTCATGTTGGGCATGAGCGCACCCCGCCCGGGTTACCCGGCCCCGGCACGTCGATCAGCGAAGCAGCGGAGGACCGGAAACGATGAGCAGCGGCTTCATGGGCCCGGAGGGTGACCCGTTCGCGGAATTCCTGGCACGCTTCTTCGGCGGGCCCAGGCCGAGGCAGATCGACATCGGGCGGCTGCTCAGCCAGCCCGCCCGGGAGCTGGTGCGCGGTGCCGCCCAGTACGCCGCCGAGCACGGCAGCCGGGACCTGGACACCGAGCACCTGCTGCGGGCCGCGCTCGCCACCGAACCGACCCGGGGCCTGCTCAGCCGGGCCGGTGCCGACCCCGACGCGATGGCGTCGCAGATCGACGAGCGGACCGGCCCGGTGCAGCATCCGCCGGGCGAGGTCCCGCCGCCGACCTCGCTCTCCCTGACCCCGGCCGTCAAGCGCGCCCTGCTGGACGCGCACGAGCTGGCCCGGTCGACCGGCACCGGGTACATCGGCCCGGAGCACGTGCTCAGCGCCCTCGCCGCCAACCCCGACTCGGCCGCCGGACACATCCTGAACGCCGCCCGGTTCGCGCCCTCGGGTCTCCCGACGGAGCCGCCGGACGCCGCGAAGGCCCGCACGGAGGGGCCGCGGTCCACGAACACGCCGACCCTGGACAAGTACGGCCGCGACCTCACCGACCTGGCCCAGCAGGGCCGGATCGACCCGGTGATCGGGCGCGAGGAGGAGATCGAGCAGACCGTCGAGGTGCTCTCCCGCCGCGGCAAGAACAACCCGGTGCTGATCGGTGACGCGGGCGTCGGCAAGACCGCCGTCGTGGAGGGGCTGGCCCAGCGCATCACCGACGGCGACGTGCCCGACATCCTGGTCGGACGCCGGGTGGTCGCGCTGGACCTGACCGGCGTGGTCGCCGGCACCCGCTACCGGGGCGACTTCGAGGAGCGGATGAACAACATCGTGGGCGAGATCCGCGCCCACTCCGACCAGCTGATCATCTTCATCGACGAGCTGCACACCGTCGTCGGCGCGGGCGGAGGCGGCGAGAGCGGCTCGATGGACGCCGGGAACATCCTCAAGCCGGCCCTGGCCCGCGGCGAGCTGCACATCGTGGGCGCCACCACGCTGGAGGAGTACCGCAGGATCGAGAAGGACGCGGCCCTCGCCCGCCGCTTCCAGCCGATCCTGGTCCCGGAGCCCACCACCGCGGACGCGATCGAGATCCTGCGCGGCCTGCGCGACCGCTACGAGGCCCACCACCAGGTCCGCTACACCGACGAGGCGCTGGTGGCGGCCGTGGAGATGTCCGACCGCTACCTCACCGACCGCCGGCTGCCGGACAAGGCCATCGACCTGATCGACCAGGCCGGCGCCCGGGTGCGGCTGCGGGCCCGCACCAAGGGCACGGACGTACGCGCCATGGAGCGCGAGGTCGACCAGCTGATCCGGGACAAGGACCAGGCGGTCACGGACGAGCAGTACGAGCAGGCCATGCAGCTGCGGGACCGGATCACCGAGCTGAAGCAGCGGATCACCGAGGCCGACGGCGGCGACGAGGCCGACGAGGGCCTGAATCTGGTGGTCGGCACCGAGTCCATCGCCGAGGTGGTGTCCCGGCAGACCGGCATCCCGGTCAGCAGCCTCACCCAGGAGGAGAAGGACCGCCTGCTGGGCCTGGAGTCCCACCTGCACGAACGGGTCGTCGGCCAGGACGAGGCCGTACGGGTCGTCTCCGACGCCGTACTCCGCTCCCGCGCCGGACTCTCCAGCCCCGACCGGCCCATCGGCAGCTTCCTCTTCCTCGGCCCGACCGGCGTCGGCAAGACCGAACTGGCACGGGCGCTGGCGGAGGCGCTGTTCGGCAGCGAGGACCGGATGGTGCGGCTCGACATGAGCGAGTACCAGGAGCGCCACACGGTCAGCCGCCTGGTCGGCGCCCCGCCCGGCTACGTCGGGCACGAGGAGGCCGGTCAGCTCACCGAGGTGGTGCGCCGTCACCCGTACTCGCTGCTCCTGCTGGACGAGGTGGAGAAGGCGCACCCGGACGTCTTCAACATCCTCCTCCAGGTGCTCGACGACGGGCGCCTGACCGACTCCCAGGGCCGTACGGTCGACTTCACCAACACGGTCGTCGTGATGACCAGCAACCTGGGGTCCGACGTGATCACCCGGCGCGGCGCGGGCATCGGCTTCGGCGCCGGTGGCTCGGAGGCGGACGAGGAGGCCCGGCGCGAGCAGGTGCTGCGCCCGCTGCGCGAGCACTTCCGGCCCGAGTTCCTCAACCGCATCGACGAGATCGTCGTCTTCCGCCAGCTCAGCGGCGAGCAGCTGCGGCAGATCACCAGCCTGCTCCTCGAGGAGACCCGCCGGATGGTGCACGCGCAGGGCATCACCGCCGACTTCACCGACGCGGCCGTGGACTGGATCGCCGAGCGCGGCTACCAGCCCGAGTACGGCGCCCGTCCGCTGCGCCGCACCATCCAGCGCGAGGTCGACAACGAGCTGTCCCGGCTGCTGCTGGACGGCCGCGTCGCGGAGGGCGGCCGGGTGACGGTCGACGTCGAGGACGGGCGACTGGCGTTCCGGACGCCCGAACGGCCCGTCCCCGAACTGTGAGGGCTAGCGCACCGGCTTGACGACCATCGCCGAGCCGCCGCCGCGTCGTTCCTTCTCGGCGGCGGCCAGCCACTTGCCGTTCGGCAGCCGCTGCACGCCGGTCGCCGCGCCGATCTCGGGGTTGCGTTTGAAGGAGTGCCCGAGGGCTTCCAGCTCCGCTCGCACACCGCTGTCGTAGAGGCCGGGTTCGAGTTCGGTCTGCGCGGCGTTGCGCTGGCTGGCGCGCGGGGCGGCGATCGCGTCGACGAGCGGGAGGCCGCGGTCGATGACGCCGGTGAGTGTCTGGAGCACGGTGGTGATGATGGTGGCGCCGCCCGGCGAACCGACCGCGACGACCGGCTTGTGGTGCTGGTCCAGCACGATCGTCGGCGCGATCGACGACCGCGGGCGCTTGCCGGGGCCCGGCAGGTTCGGGTCGTGGACGGCCGGGTTGGCCGGGGCGAAGGAGAAGTCCGTCAGCTCGTTGTTGAGCAGGAAGCCGCGGTCGGGCACGGTGATGCCGCTGCCGCCGGTCTGCTCGATGGTGAGCGTGTAGGCGACGACGTTCCCCCACTTGTCGGCCACCGTCAGGTGCGTGGTGCTCTCGCCCTCGTACGTCGTCGGCGCCGCCGTGCCGCCGCCCGCGCAGGATGCCGGGTGCCGCGGGTCGCCGGGCGCGAGAGGGCTGGTGAGCACCGCGTCGTCCTTGATCAGGCACTCGCGCGAGTCGGCGTACCGCTGGGACAGCAGTTCCCTCGTCGGTACGTCCTCGAAGGCCGGGTCGCCGACCCAGCGTCCCCGGTCGGCGAAGGCGATACGGCTCGCCTCGATGAAGCGGTGCAGGTAGCGGGCCTTGCTCGCCTTGGAGAGGTCGGTCCGTTCCAGGATGTTGAGGGCCTCGCCGACCGTGGTGCCGCCGGAGGAGGAGGGCGCGATGGAGTAGACGTTCAGGCCGCGGTACGAGGTCCTGGTCGGCGCCTGGAGCTTGGTCTCGTAGGCCGCGAGGTCCTTGGCGGACAGGTCGCCGGGGCGGGCGTTCCAGCCGGAGTCCGGGTCGACGGGGGGCTCGTTGACGGTGGCGACGATGTCCTCGCCGAGTTCGCCGTGGTAGATCGCGCCGACGCCCTCGCGGGCGAGCTCCTTGTACGTGCGCGCCAGGTCCGGGTTCTTGAACGTGGAGCCGACGACCGGGAGTTCGCCGCCCGGCAGGAACAGCTCGGCGGTGTCCGGGAAGTAGCGGAACCGCTGCTCGTTGGCGGCGGTCTGGGAGCGGAAGGTGTCGTCGACGGTGAAGCCGTGCCGGGCCAGGTGCTCGGCGGGCCGCAGTACGGAGCCGAGCTTGCGGCTGCCCCACTTGTCGAGGGCGGTCTGCCAGGTGGCGGGTGTGCCCGGGGTGCCGACGGCGAGGCCGCTGCTGACGGCGTCGGCGAAGGGGATCGGCTCGCCGTTCTCCGTGAACAGGTTCTCGTCGGCGGTCAGCGGCGCGGTCTCACGGCCGTCGATGGTGCGCACCGTACGGGACTTGGCGTCGTAGTAGACGAAGTAGCCGCCTCCGCCGATGCCGGCGGAGTAGGGCTCGGTGACTCCCAGGGCGGCCGCGGTGGCCACGGCCGCGTCGACGGCGTTGCCGCCCTTGCGCAGGATCTCGATGCCGGCGGCGGAGGCGTCCGGGTCGACGCTGGCGACCGCGCCGCCGTAGCCGACGGCGACCGGGGTCTTCGGGGCGGCGGGTCTGCTCTGGGCGGTGGGTGGCGCCGCCGCCCCCACCGACACCACGGCGGCCGAGACCGCCAGGACCGTCAGTTTCCGTGCGACAGGGCGACGCATCCGCACCTCCAGGGAAGGGCCGTTCGGGCAGCTTAGTTGATCGCCATGGTCGCGTCAGGAGCGCGTTCGCCCCGGCCCCTCGAACACCGGTACGCCGATGCCCGCTAGCATGCGCGCCCATGACTGACGACGTACGCAACATCGTCCTCGGCGTGGTCGCGGCGGGCATCAGCGCCGCGCTGGGCTGGTTCGCCCGCACCTACCTGTGGAAGCGGAGACTCCGCCGCAAGCAGGCGTTCTTCGGACTGCCGGACAGTTCCGAGTCGCTGCTGGTCGTCAACCGGGACCCCGCCGCCTCCGAACCCGCGGTCCACCGCTTCGACGTCTTCGCGCTGCTGGAGCTGTCCGCACTGATCAAGGGCTGCGGCGCGCACGTCCAGGTGGTCACCCAGGACATGGTCCACCAGGGCTTCGGCGAGCGTACGGAGTTCTGCGTGGGCGGTCCCGGGTCGAACCGGCGCATGGTGGCCCACATGGCGGCCATGCTGCCCGGGGTGCGGATCAACATCGATCCGGAGCCGGGCCCGGACCGCGGCGCCTTCCAGATCGGTGGCGAGCGCTACCGCATGGACGCGGGCGTCACGGAGTACGTCCTGCTGGCCCGTCTCACCGCCGGGGACCGGCGGGAGGCCCGGCCCGCGTTCCTGTTCTGCGGCCAGCGCGCGATCACCAACCAGGCCGCCACCCGCTACCTCGCGCGTCACCACGAGAAGCTCGCCCGCAAGCACGGCAACAACTCCTTCGTGCTGCTGCTGAAGGTGGTCAACTCGCAGGCGTACGGCCCGGATGTCGTCGAGCTCGTCGGGGACGTGACCCGGGCGGCGACGAGCCCCCTGCCGGCGCCGACGACCCGCAACTCCCACCGGGCCTGAGACCGGTGTGCAGCTGACCTTCTGCTCGCCTGCGGACGGCCCGTCCTGGCGTCCGATCCGCCGCGCGAACAGTGATCTCCGGCTGCACCCTGCGTATGCCCCTGTGCGTTCGTGTGTGACCCGACCACTGCAACGTATCGATACAAACGGCAGGTATGCCAACGACACGCACCTTTCGGGCATTAGCCCTATTTAAGGCGATCGTTGGGCCAAGGGTTCACGTTTCCGCGACCTCGCCGTACAGCTGGGAAAGCTCGGGCACGCCGTCCGCCGCCCAGGCGTGGCCGGACGCCACCACGTCGAACTCCCGGCCGGAGGCGAGCCGGACGACGGGCTGCCCGTCGGAGCGGATGGACCAGGCGGCGCCGGGCACAGTGCGCACGATCACGGTGCCGAGGTACAGACCGGCGTCGTTGCCGAGCCAGGCCAGGATCTCCTCGTCGCTCCGCCAGCGCGGCAGCACCTGGTCGAGCTGCTCGAGCGAGACCGCGGAGTCGTCGAGCCGGACACCCTCCCGCAACGCCTGGGAGCGCAGCAGATCACAGTCGGCGAGCAGTTCACCGATGCCCTCGGCGTCGTGAGCCCGGTGATCTTCGCGCCGCTTGCCCAGGAAGGGGAAGTTCATACCTCCAGACTGTCATTCGTACCGCCATGTGCACCACAGGGCACGCAGGAGCGGCGCGGGAGGCCGGGGGCGGCTACACGTCCAGGTCCACCACGACCGGCGCGTGGTCCGAGGCGCCCTTGCCCTTGCGCTCCTCGCGGTCGACGTAGGAGTCGGTGACCGCCTTGGCGAAGGGCTCGTTGCCGTACACCAGGTCGATGCGCATGCCGCGGTTCTTGGGGAAGCAGAGCTGGCGGTAGTCCCAGTAGGTGAAGGGGTGGTCGTACTTGAGCGGGCGCGGGACCACGTCGGACAGGCCGGCGCCGCGCAGGGAGGCGAGGGCGGCACGCTCGGCGGGGGTGACGTGGGTGGAGTCGTCGAAGGCGGCGCGGTCGTAGACGTCGTCGTCGGTCGGGGCGACGTTGTAATCGCCCATCACCGCGAACGGGCGGCTGCCGGTCGCGTCGCCCTCGACGGCCGCGCGGAGCGCCTCGAGCCACTGGAGCTTGTAGGCGTAGTGGGGGTGCTCCACCTCGCGGCCGTTGGGCACGTACACCGACCAGACGCGGACCGGGCCGCAGGTGGCGGAGATCGCGCGGGGCTCCTGTGCGCCGTCGTAGCCGGGATCGCCGGGCAGTCCCTTGACCACGTCCTCCAGGCCGACGCGGGAGAGCACCGCCACGCCGTTCCACCGGCCGGTGGCGTGCACCGCCGCCTCGTAGCCCTTCTCGCGCAGCTCGTCGAAGGGGAACTGGTCCTCGGCGACCTTGGCCTCCTGGAGGCAGAGCACGTCGGTGCCGCTGCTCTCCAGCCAGGCGAGCAGCCTCGGCAGGCGGGCGGTGATCGAGTTCACGTTCCAGGTCGCGATGCGCATGTCCCACAACCTACCGGGCGGCACTGACAACCCCGTCCCGCCCGGGATCGTCACCGGTCGGGGCCTCACACGCGCGCGGAGTCCCCCGGGGTGAGCCGCCGGTGCTCGGCGCCGCCCAGCTCGCCGATCTGGCGGTCGTAGATCGGCCGGGCGAGGTCGGTGAGGAGGGCGTCGTGGATGTCGTAGGCGCGCTGCGGCTTCACCTCGCGGACGTAGTCGATGACCTCGGAGATCTTGTTCCACGGCGCCATGACCGGGAGCATCAGCGTCTCCACCGGGTGGTCGGGGACGGTGAGGGCGTCGCCGGGGTGGAAGACCTTGCCGCCCTCGACGAGGAAGCCCACGTTGGTCACGCGGGGGATGTCCGGGTGGATCACCGCGTGCAGCTCGCCGTGGACCTGCACGTCGAATCCCGCGGCGGTGAAGGTGTCACCGTGGCCGACGGTGTGCACGCGGCCCGGGAACGCCGCCGAGATCTTCTCCGCGACCGACTTCAGCGTCCAGATCTCGGCGGCCGGGTCGTTCTCCATCGCGGCGCGCAACCGCAGCTCGTCGAAGTGGTCGGGGTGCTCGTGGGTGACGAGGATCGCGTCCGCGCCGAGGGCGGCGTCCTCCTCGCTGAATCCGCCGGGGTCCAGGACGAGCGTCCGCCCGTCCTTTTCGAGGCGGACGCAGGCATGCGACTTCTTGGTGAGCTTCATGACTCCATCCTGCCGCCGCGGGCCGGCCCGCGGCCGGGCAGGACTCACTCGGGCGGCGTGGTCTCCTCCCGGATCACCTGCTGCGCCACCCGAAAGGCGCCGTTTGCGGCCGGTACGCCGCAGTAGACGGCCGCCTGGAGCAGTACTTCCTTGATCTCGCCCGGGGTGAGGCCGTTGCGCAGGGCGGCCCGGAGGTGGGGCGCGAGTTCCTCCAGGTGGCCGCCGGCGACGAGGGCGGTGAGGGTGACGCAGCTACGGGTGCGCCGGTCCAGGCCGGGCCGGTCCCAGACCTCGCCCCACGAGTACCGGGTGAGGAACTCCTGGAAGTCCCCCGAGAACTCGTCCGCCTGCGCCAGCGCCTGGTCGACGTGCGCGTCACCGAGCACTTCGCGGCGCACCTTGAGCCCCGCCTCGTACGGGTCGGGCCGTCCCTGTGCCGGGACCTGCGGCGGTACGGCGGCCGGGGCGATCTCGGCGATGGGCGCGGCCGACTGCGGCGGCGGGGCCATGGCCGGCTGGACGGGGGCGGCCGAGGGCGCGAGGGCCGCGGGTGCTGCGGGCCCCGCGGGGGCGACGGGTGCGGTCGCGTGGGCGGCCGGGACGGCGATCTGGCCCGTGGACGCGTCGTGGCCGGTCTGCCAGGCGGTGGTGAAGTGCCGCACCAGCAGGTCGGTGACGGCCGCGGGCTGCTCGACCGGGACCAGGTGGGAGGCGCCGGGGACGACGGCGAGACGGGCGTCCGGGATGCCGGCGACCAGGGTGCGGGCCTCGGCGGGGCCGGTGACCTGGTCGTCGGAGCCGACCAGGACCAGGGTCGGGACGCCGACCTGCCCGAGCTCGCCACGCACGTCGAACGCGGCGAGCGCTTCGCAGGCGGCGATGTAGCAGCCGGGGTCGGTGGTCCGCACCATCTGCACGGCCCACTCGGTGATCGCGGGCTGCGCGGCGGCGAACCCTCCCGTGAACCATCGCTCCGGCGAGCTGCGCGCGATGGGGTCCAACCCGTTCGTACGGACGATCACACCACGCTGGCGGAACTCGTCCGCCGTCCCGAAGCGCGGCGAGGCGGCGATCAGCGCGAGGGAGGCGAGGCGTTCGGGATGGCGCAGCGCCAGCTCGATGCCGACGGCACCGCCGAAGGCGCAGCCCGCGTAGCCGAAGCGCTGCACGCCGAGTCCGTCGAGTGTGGCCAGCAGACGCGTGGTGAGCTCGGCGACGGAGCCCCCCGGGTGGGCGGCGGCGCCGCCGTGTCCCGGCAGGTCGAAGCGGAAGACCCTCCACTGCTGCGCCAACTCGGGCACCTGCCGGTCCCACATGTGCCATGTGGTACCCAGTGAGGGACCGAGGATCAGGACCGGGGCCTCTTCTGGCCCGTCAAAGCGGTATTGCAGGGGGGTCGACGGTGTCTCACTCACGCCCCAGACCCTCTCACGTCTCACGGACGCCCCTGTAACGCGGGGGTACGGGGAACCTGTCTGACCAGGTTGAAGACCTCGCGGGCTGCGTATCGCTTGAGGCATCGGATGATCTCACGGCGAGTCTTGCCCTCCTGGGTGCGGCGTTCGTAGTACGCCTGGGTACGGGGATCGTGACGTAGCCGGGTGAAGACGATGCGGTGCAGGGCGGCGTTCGCCTGGCGGTCGCCGCCGTAGTTGAGCCGGCGTGTGCGCCGCCGGCCAGAGGAGTACTCGATGGGGCTGACTCCGCAAAGGGCAGCAAAGGACGCCTCGGTGTTCAGCCGCTCGGGGTTGTCTCCCATGGTGATCAGGAGAGTGACGGCGCTGTCCGGGCCGATGCCCACCGGCACGAGTAGCTGTGGGGCGTGGAGTTCGACGAGCCGGGTCAGTCGCTGGTTGAGCTCATTGCCAGCAGGTAGCGGGACAGACCCGCTCCGAAGGTGCCGGTGCCCTCCACGCCGGCCCGGCGCACCGTGCCCCGCTTGCGGGCCCAGACGAGCAGCTGTCGGTAGCCGGCCGCCGTGGCCGGAAAGGACTCCGTTCCCAGGATCTTCCCCAGCGGGGAGATCACGGCGGCGACGTGCACCTCGCCGTGCGTGTCCACGCCCAGGACGACCTCGCGCCGGGCCGGTGGTTCCGTGCTTGAGGAGGTACTGCTCTGTCGGGTCGGGCTCGGTGGCAGGCAGCATCCCGCAACGGCAGTCGACAGGTCCGTGATTGGACACTTCGGTCATAGATCTCACGAGTCAGACCCCCGCCCGGGACGGCACTGCACAACCGTCCCATCGATCCCGGTGCAGAGGCATGACTCGATCACCGCCGGATGGCTTCGGCCGAACCTATGCTCAACCTGACTGAGCGCGCCGACAAGGAGTTGTCTCTCGTCCACTTCTGACCGGTATTGACAGGGGGATGCCAAGAGGACTCCTGGAACTGCCTTGACGTGCAGCCCCGGTCACTCGCGGCCGGGGGCCACCACTAGGTCAGGTTCTATTCCCGGGCTTGCAGTCCCGCACATCTCCACGCGGAGCGTCACGGTGCGAGCGGCTGGCGCACCCGTCTGCCCACCAGTCCGACGGTCCGCGCCGACCGAGGCAGTGGCGCAGGGTCACCCCGGGAAGCCGCCGAGAGAAATCGGCACGAAGGGGCACGACGACACCGATCGTAATGACATTCATTTTCATGTATCGTTTGTCCTGCTTACCAATCGCACCCGGAGGTCCTCATGGCCGTACCCAAACGCAAGATGTCGCGCAGCAACACCCGGCACCGTCGCGCGCAGTGGAAGGCCACGACGCCACAGCTGGTGACGGTCACGGTGGACGGTGTCCCGTACCGCGTCCCCCAGCGGCTGGCCAAGGCGTACGAGCGCGGTCTCCTTCGCCCGGAAGGCTGACCCCGGCATGACCCACGCTCCCTCGCGGCGCCTTCCCGTCACCGTCCTGTCGGGGTTCCTCGGTGCCGGAAAGACCACCCTGCTCAACCACGTCCTCACCAACCGCGAGGGTCTGCGCGTCGCTGTCATCGTCAATGACATGAGCGAGGTCAACATCGACGCAGCCCTGGTGCGCGGCGGCGAAGCCGCACTGTCCCGCACCGAGGAACGCCTGGTCGAGATGACCAACGGGTGCATCTGCTGCACCCTCCGGGACGACCTGCTCGAAGAGGTGCACCGGCTGGCGCGCGAGGGGCGTTTCGACTACCTCCTCATCGAGTCGTCCGGTATCTCGGAGCCCATGCCGGTGGCCGCCACCTTCGCCTTCGCCCGCGACGACGGCGCCACCCTCGGCGACCTGGCCCGGCTGGACACGATGGTCACGGTCGTGGACGCCGCCAACTTCCTGCCCGAACTGGCCGGCGGCGACGAGCTGGCCGAACGGGGCCTGGACCAGTACGAGGACGACGAACGCACGGTCAGCGACCTACTGATGGACCAGATCGAGTTCGCCGACGTCATCGTCCTCAACAAGCTCGACATCGTCGAGTCCACTGCCGCCGAGCAGTTGCACGCCACCTTGGCGCGTCTCAATCCCGCCGCCCGCATCGTGCCTGCCGAACGAGGCCGTGTACCCGTCAGCGAAGTGCTGGGCACCAGCCGCTTCGACCTGGAGCGGGCCCAGCAGGCACCGGGCTGGGTCAGGGAACTCAACGGCGACCACGTCCCCGAGACGGAGGAATACGGCATCTCGTCGACCGTCTTCCGCTCCGGAAGGCCCTTCCACCCCGGGCGGCTGTGGACGTTCGTGACGGAGGCACTGGACAGCGGCGACTACGGGCAGGTCCTCCGGTCCAAGGGCTTCTTCACCCTCGCCAGCCGCCCCCTTGTGACGGGACTGTGGTCGCAGGCCGGGTCGGTGGCCCGCTTCGAACCCTCCTCCGCTCGCGACGCCGACAGCCCCTACGCTCAAGAACTCGTCTTCATCGGAACCCAGCTGGACGCGGAGCCGCTGCGGGCGGCCCTGACCGACTGCCTCATGCGGGAAGGCGAAGCCCTGCCCGCTTCCGACCCCTTCCCCGCCTGGGACACCTACGGCTTCGACGAGAGCTGCGCGCACGAGCACGACCCCCTCGCCACCGTGACGGGGCGCTGAAACTCCGGGTCGGGCGGTGGTCGCAGCCACGGCACCGTCCGGCCCGGTACACACCCGTGTCAGAGAGGCCGCTCATGGACGACAGGAAGAAGCCGCGCCTGGGGACGGTGCAGGAGACCCTCCTCATACCGCTGTATGCCCGCGCCGTGGAGAACCGCAAGGAACACGCACTACTGAGGGACCCACGGGCCGAAGAGATCGTCGCCTCGATCGACTACGACTTCGGACGCTTCGACGAACTCCCGAGCCTCACCGGCGCGTTACTGCGCACCCGTCTCTTCGACCGTTGGGTGAATGACTTCCTGTCCGCGCACCCCGACGCCACCGTGGTCGAGATCGGCACCGGGCTCAACACCCGCCATGAACGCGTCGACAACGGCCGCGCCCGTTGGTACGAACTCGACCTGCCCGACGTGATCGACCTGCGCCGGAACTTCTTCGCGGACAGCCCCCGACGGACGATGATCGCGGCGTCGGTGACAGACCGGGCGTGGGCCGCGGAGGTGGCCTCGCACGCCACCGGTCCGTACTTGTTCGTCGCGGAGGCCGTACTGCCCTACCTGCACGAACCCGACGTGCGCGGGGTCATCGACCTCCTCGCCGACCACTTCCCGGGTGCCCTGCTGGCCCTGGACACCGCCGGCCCCGGTTTCTTCGACACTCAGGAACAGCATGACGCCCTGAGCAAGGTCGAGGCCCGTATGCACTGGTACTGCCCTGGTCCGGCCCAATTGGTCGACTGGCGGCCGGGAGCACACGTACTGGCGTCACACACCCTCACCAGCCTGCCCGAGGACCTGGTGGCCCAGTTGCCACTCCCCTACCAGCAGATGGTGTCCGCCATCGCTGCGCAGCGGCTGCCCCAGGCCGAGGGCTACCGGCTCAACCTCCTGCGCCTGCCCTGATACCTGCAGGCACGCTCAGCGGAGGTCCGGCCATGACTCCGCCAAGTCATGGCCGGACTCGGGGCCCGTCGCGCGAGCGGCGCGGCTGCCAGGAGGACTTGGTGACCCCGGGCAGGAAGCCGGCATGGGCCTGCTCACGCACGCGGACGCGAGACAGTCCGAACTTCCGAAGGTGACCGCGCGGCCGCCCGTCCACGCTGTCCCGGTTGCGCACTCGGGTAGCGCTCGCGTTGCGGGGCCGGCGCCGCAGTTCTTCCACTGCGGCCGGGCGTTCGGCGTCGGTGGAGGACGGCCGACGGATGATCTCCTTCAACTCCGCACGGCGGGCCGCGTACCGCTCGACGACCGCCTTGCGCTTCTCGTCTGCGCGATCTTGCTCTTCGTGGCCATCAGACCTTCTCCCCTCGGGCGCGGATCCGGGCCACGGCGGCCTCGATGCCGATGCTGTCGACGGTCTTGACCGCCTTCGCACTGAGCGTCAGCCGGACATGCCGCCCCTCGCTGGGCAGCCAGTACGCCCGATCATCAAGCTCCGCTCCACGGCGGGAACCGGCTACACGTACGTCACTCGCAAGAACCGCCGTAACGACCTCGACCGCATGGTGCTGCGCAAGTACGACCCGATCGCCCGGCGCCACGTCGACTTCCGCGAGGAACGCTGACCTCCCGCCACTCCGCCTCCGCCGCCCCAGATCTCAAGGACGCCCCATGAAGCCCGGAATCCACCCCGCCTACGGCCCCGTCGTCTTCCGCGACCGGGCCGCGAACTACGCGTTTCTCACGCGCTCCACCATGACCAGCGACAAGACCATCGACTGGGAGGACGGCAACACCTACCCGGTGGTCGACGTCGAGATCTCGAACGTCAGCCACCCCTTCTACACCGGGACCGCCCGGGTCCTGGACACCGCCGGGCGAGTCGAGCGCTTCGAGCGCCGGTACGGTCGGCGCGGAGCCAACTGATGCGGGGCGAGACCGGACGCCCGTCGTCATCGTCGCCGGGCTCCATTGCGAGGCGCGCAGGAAGGTCGTGGAGCGCCTGTTGCGCCTCGAACCCGACAGCGTCGCCCTTCACCACGACCTGTCCACAGCGGCCGACGGCACCGTCCTGCGCCAGGTGCGCGACGACGCGGTCCAACTCACCAACGTGAGCACGGCAGTCGATCCGGCTCTCGTCCTCCCCTGCCTCGGCAACGGCGACGACCTGGCCGAAGCGGGCCTCGCGGCCGCAGCCGGCGACCAGCGCACAGTCGGCGACACCTGGGCCAGGCAACTGGAGTACGCCCCCGTCCTCGCCGTCGTGGAGAGCGAGGACGCCGACGACGAGGACCGGGCGCTCTTCACCCAACTCCACCCCACCGCCCGTCAGGTGAGCGCCGACTCGCCGGAGCTCGCCCGGCTGGCCTTCGCCGGCTTCGACGCCGAGGCTGCCGCCGCAGCCCAGCACCCTGCGTGCGCCCTGCTCCCCCAGGAAGCCGACGAAGCAGGCGTCACCACCTTCGTCTGGCGTCGGCACCGTCCCTTCCACCCCGAACGTGCTCAGCCGGTCGCGCGGCGGACGAGCAGGACGTGGTCAGTGACGGTGGCGGACTGCCCGCCCGGACCCATTGCCCGGCGGTCTCGCGCGCAGGCCCGTTCGACGGCCCATCCAGCGGTGGGCAGGCCGAGGTCGGCGTGGACCTCGTCCGGCGTGGGGAAGTGTGTCCCGGTCCTGGTTCCAGGACCAGGGAGCGAGAGAGCCGTGGTCGACGACAATGAGCCGTCCGCCCGGTCGCAGTGACTCGGCCGCGATGCGCAGGATGGTGCCCCGGGGGGGGTCGTACGGCGTGTGGAAGTACTGCGCCGAGACCAGGTCGAACTCTCCCTCCGGGAACGTCCGGGCCAGGTCGTGGCACTCGGCCGAGACAAGCTCGTCGAGTCCCTGGGCACGAGCGACGTCGGTGAGCCGGTCCACAGCGGTCGGAGAGATGTCGACCGCTGTGACCTGCCATCCGCGGGTGGCGAGCCACAGGGTGTCTCCGCCGGTCCCGCACCCGAGATCGAGCGCGGTTCCTGGCGGGAGCCCGCCCGCGACCTCCTCCAGTACCGGGTTCACCCGGGTGCCCCAAGGGGCGCCGTCGTCGGCTCGCTCACGGTAGAGGCTGTCCCAGAACTCGCCGGGTGTGGACGCGGCGAGTTGCTCCGCCGTGGGCCCTTGGGGTTGCTGTGCCATGACGACTCCTGTTCGATCGTTCCGCCCGTCAAAGGGCGCGGCGGCGTCCCAACTGTCTCCGGAAGGTCGGCCTCGCCGCCAAGTTCCTTGCCGTTCCGGCAAGACGGGCCCGGTTCCCGCCGCCGAGGGGTGCCTGGGCCACGCGGACCGCGGTCAGCCCGTGGCGTGTCTCAGGTACGGGGCGACGCTGCGGAGCTTCTCGCAAGTCTCCTCGATCTCGCGTTGGGGGCTGGACTGAGCGGTGACTCCCGCGCCCGCGCGCAGCCACGTCTCGTTGCCCTCACCGATGAGTGTGCGCAGGACGAGGGCGGCGTCGAGGGCCCCGCCGGTGCTCCCCCGGAAGACCGCGCCGCCGTACAGACCGCGGGGCCCCTCCTCGTGGCGGGCCAGTGCCTGGAGGGCGGAGCGTTTGGAGACGCCGGTGGCGGTGATCGCGGGGAAGAGGGAGGCGAAGGCGTCCCACGCTCCGGCGTCGGGCCGCAGTCGGCCTGTCAGCCGCGAGGCGAGGTGCTGCACCGAACCGCGCGGCCGGACGGTCATGAACTCCTCCACAGCGACGGACCCAGGCACACACACGGCCGCCATCTCGTCCCAGGCCAGGCGCACGGACACGGCGTGCTCGTGTATCTCCTTGGGATCGGTGAGCAGTTCCGCGCGCAGGCGCTCGTTCTCCGCCGGATCCGTACCGCGGGCGCGGGTGCCGGCGAGCGGCTGGGTGCTGACGCGGCCGTTCTCCCCCACCTCCAGGACCGTCTCTGGGCTGAACCCGGCCGCCCGGTAGCCGCCGAGATCCAGTAGGTAGGAACGGGCCGGTGTGTTGGCCCGGCGGCCGGCGAGGTACGTCGCGGGGAAGTCCACGGGTGGTCCGGCGGGCAGCGGGACCTTCCGGGAGACGACGGCCTTCTCCAGGAGCCCGGCACGGATGTCCTCGACCGTCCGGGACACCGCGCCGCCGTAGGCGGCGGTGCCGGCCGCGATGATCCGCTCGGTCACGTCCGGAGTCGTCTCGTCCGGTGGGAGCTGCCGGGTCGCCGGCTCCGCCAGCAGGTCGGCGACCTTGCGGAGCCACGCCTCGTCCACCGCGCGGACCCCGGTCCGGTCGCCGGTGAGGGTCACCTCGACGGACGGGATCAGTGCGTGCAGCAGAGGTCCGTCACCGGTGGCCGCGGGGTCGGCGTGGAGGAGGTGGGCGAGTTCGAAGGCCGCCCAGCCGTAGAAGGGACGTCCGCCGTCGTGCGCGCCGTGCGCCGAGGACAGGGCGCTCAGTGCGTCGGAGAACACCGTCAGTGGCCTGTCGTCGGTGGGGGAGGTCCAGGTGCGCCCCGCCGCCCGCGCGGTGAGGGTGGCCGGGTGCGCGGTGAGGTCCATGGCGGAGCCGGCCGCGAAGTGCCAGACACCGCCCGCTGCCTCGTAGACCATGTACTGGTCGGCGAGAGCGGCTTGGGCCAGGCGGGTGGCGGCGGCCGCGAGGTCACGGCAGGGCTCCAGGGTGGTCGAGTGTACGAGTGCGGGAACGGAACTCGCCCATGAGTCCCACATGTTCCTCGAACCGGTGTTCATCGTGTCGTGCCTTCCCTCTGACGCTGCGGCCGTGTCCGGTGGGGCGCTGGTACGGGGTGTGGGGTCACGTCCGTGCCGCCTCCAGCCGCCAGCCGTGGGCCCGTGCCCGCCCCTGCCAGAAGGACGCGTAGGTTCCGCCTGCGGTGACCAGGTCGTGGTGCGTGCCTCGCTCGGTGATCTCGCCGTCCTCCAGGACCAGGATCTGGTCCGCGTGCACGACGGTGCTCAGCCGGTGCGCGATGACGAGCAGCGTCTTGCGGTCGGCCAGGGTGCGCACAGCCTCGGCGAACAGCGCCTCGTTCTCCTGGTCGAGCGCGGCGGTGGCTTCGTCGAGGACAAGGATGGGTGCGTCCTTCAGCAGTGCGCGGCCGATGGACACGCGCTGGCGCTGCCCGCCGGACAGCCGCGCGCCTCCCTCCCCCACCTTGGTGTCCCAGCCGTCGGGCAACTCCGCGATCACCCGGTCGAGTCCGGACAGAGCCGCGGCTTCGGCCAGTTCGTCCGGGGCGGCGTCCGGGGCCGCGATCCTGACGTTCTCCTCAATGGTTCCGTCGAAGAGGTAGACGTCCTGGAAGACGAGGGAGACATGGGCGGCCAGATCGTCGGCGGCGATCTCGCGGACGTCGACGCCGCCGATGCGGACGGTGCCCTCCGTGGTGTCCCGGAAGCGGGCGATCAGGCCGGCGACCGTGGTCTTGCCGGCGCCGGAGGGCCCCACCAGGGCGGTCATGCTGCGCTCGGGCAGACGGAAGGTCACGTCGTTCAGGACCGGACGTGCCGAGTCTCCGTCGGCCGTCCCGTCGTCGTAGCGGAAGCCGACCCCGGTGAACTCCACGCTCGCGTCGCGGGGTGTCTTCGGCTCGGCGGGCTCGGGGAACGGCGGTTCGTCGAGGACGGCGCCGAGGCGTTCCAGGGTGTTGCGGGCGATGCGCATGCCCGCACCGGCCTCGGCGGCGGACGACACGCTGTCGATGAGGCGGACCAGCAGGACCAGGAGCGCCAGCAGGGTGGGCACGGTGAGCGACCCGTCGAGCTGCCAGGACACCCCGAGTGCGAGCAGCAGGGCGAACACGAGCCGGGTGGCGAAGGTGAAGGAGACCAGGCCGGGAAGGCCGCGCACGATGAGCCGCCGATCGGCGCGCGCCTCGGCCACCAGGGCGTCGTCCAGTGCTCCGTAACCCTCGGCGGTCCGGCCGAACGCCCGCAGGACCGGCTGGTTGCGGGTGTACTCCAGCACCCGGTCGGCGGATTCGCCGATCGCGGCGTCGCGGCCGAGGTCGAGTCGGCGCATCAGCGAAGTGCTCGCCTGCTGGACGGCGAACAGCACGGGCGCGCAGACCAGGAGCACCAGGGCGGTGCGGACGTCGAAGAAGAAGGTGGCGATGACCAGCGTGGCCGGGGTGAGGAGAGAGTTGATGAAGGGGCGCAGCAGGTGGGCCGGTGTGCTCATCACCTGGATGACGTTCTGGCCGGCCAGCCTGCTGTACTCGGCCGTGCGGCCGGCGGTGAACCAGCCCAGCGGCAGGCGCAGGGCCTGGTCGGCCATACGGCGGTGCAGCACCCGGGAGAGCTGGGAGCCGACGGTGAACCCGCCGCTCAGGGCGGCGCCCTGGAGCGCCGCGTAGGCGAGTACGCAGCCGGTGAACGCAGTCAGCCAGGGCCAGACGTCGTCGGGGTCCGTGCCGAGCAGGGCCTTGAGAACGGGCACGAGGAGGGCGAAGGCGACGCCCTGGAGGACGGCCGCGCCGGACTGGAGGACCAGCAACCGGTTCAGTGGGCGGGAGCCCTCCGGTCCCAGGACGCGGTAGAGCTGACGGATCATCGTGCACTTCCTTCTCGGATGTCGTCCGTCGCACGGTCGGCCCCGACAGACGCGGGCCGATGGTGCGGTATGCGGTCGCTCGCGTCCGGGGCCGTGGTGTGCTGGGCCTCCCACAGCGCGGTGTAGCGGCCCTGGGCGGCCAGCAGGTCGTCGTGTCGCCCCTGTTCGGTCACGCGTCCGCCCTCCAGGACCATGATCCGGTCGGCGGAGCGGATGGTCGACAGGCGGTGGGCGATGACGAGGAGGGTGCGGCCTGCCGCGAGCGCGGACAGCGCGTCCTGGATCAGTGCCTCGGAGTGCGGGTCGGCGTACGCCGTCGCCTCGTCGAGGACGAGGACGGGGGCGTCGGCGAGCAACGCCCGTGCGATGGACAGGCGTTGCGCCTCTCCGCCGGAGAGGGTGACGGTCCTGCCGAGTTCGGTCATGTAGCCGTCGGGCAGCTGCGTGATCCGGTCGTGGATGCGGGCGGCGCGGGCGCACCGCTCGACCTCCTCGTCGGTGGCGTCCGGGCGGCCGAGGCGGATGTTGTCGGCGACGCTCGCCCGCAGGAGCCGTACGTCCTGGAGGACGAAGCCGACCCGGCGGTACAGCTCGGTCGCGGGAATGTCGCGGAGGTCGACGCCGCCGAGGGACACCGTGCCGGCCGTGACGTCGTGGAAGCGAGGCAGCAGTGACGCCAGGGTGGATTTACCGGAGCCGGAGGGGCCCACCAGTGCGGTGACCGTTCCAGGGGCCAGGTCGAGGTCGACGCCACTGAGGACGTCGGTATGCCCGTCGTAGGAGAAGGACACCCCGCGCATCGAGATGTGGTGACCGCCGGGCACGGCGGGGTTCGTGGGCTCGGGGAGGGTGGGGGCGTGCAGCAGCTCCGTGATACGTACGGCGGCGGCCTGACCGGCCCGGATCTGCTGGATGCGGGGTCCCACGACACCCATGGGTGCGGCGACGGCCGGGCCGAGCAGCAGGAAGGGGACGAGTTCGGCGCCGGTCATCCGGTCCTGGGTGACGAACAGCGCGCCCAGC
The DNA here is from genome assembly GCF_031597775.1 of Streptomyces sp. BB1-1-1. Taxonomy (NCBI): domain Bacteria; kingdom Bacillati; phylum Actinomycetota; class Actinomycetes; order Kitasatosporales; family Streptomycetaceae; genus Streptomyces; species Streptomyces sp. BB1-1-1. The sequence continues at coordinate 1,552,543 of NZ_CP134203.1, forward strand.
ACGGACAGGAGCAGCAGGACCACGGCCGGTGCGACCACCAGGATCGCGGCGGTGGAGCTGACCAGCGTGGAGCGGACCCAGCCGGAGAAGAAGTCGGCGAAGCCCTCGGTCGCGCGGACGAAACGCTCGTGGGCCTTGCGCCCGCGCCCGAAGCTCTTGAACACGGCGATGCCGGACGCGAACTCCACGGCGGCAGCGGAGATCCGGCCCAGCGCGGCACCGAACTCGGCCATCTGTGCCGCCGCGCCCGCCATGGCCCGGCTGAACAGGAACACGCCCAGCAGCAGGGGCAGCACGCTGATCAGGGCGAGACGCCAGTCGATCGTGAACAGGTAGGCCAGTGCCAGAAGGGGGGCGGTGAGGACTGCGACGACATCGAGCAGCGTGTGGGCGAACAGCGTGTGCAGCGCGCTCACGTCGTCCTGCACGGCCTGCTTGACCTCACCGGTGCCCCGGTCGACGAGCCGGCCGAGCGGCAGCCGCCCGATGTGCCGGGCGAGCCGCCGGCGGAGGGTGAGCTGGAGGTCGTTGTCGGCGATGTGGGCGAGGGCGCCGGCCGCCGTGCCGCACACCAGGGCGACGAAGCCGGACGAGCAGGCCAGTACCACCAGCGGCCACAGGGCGTCACCGTCGGCCGGGGACCGGCCGGTGAGCCGCTCGGCGATGCGGGAGACGGCGATGAAGGGGACCACTCCGGCGAGGGCGGCCACGGCTTGGAGGCCGACGGCGAGCGCCAGCCGCCCGCGGACGGGCGCGGCGAGCGCCCGCAGCGGCGGCGGGGTGACGTGGGTGCCCGTGCCGCCGGCAGCGGCGTCCGGGGCTGCCGGTGCCGGGCCGGGCTCGGACGGTTGTGACTTCACTTGACGAGTACTCCGATTTCGGGGATGGGCCTGCCGCCCGCCTCGGTGATGCGGCGGCTGGTCATGCCGGCCTCGCGGGCCAGCCGGGCGACGTCGAAGGTGTGCCAGTCGTAGGTGTCGGAGACCTCGCGCACGGTGCGGCCGTCGCGCAGCACCTTCCAGGTGGTGGTGAAGCGCATGGCGTCGCCCTCGGTGGGTGCGCCGCCGATCCACCACTCGTACGTCTGCTGTCCGATGGTCTCCCTGAGGGACATCACGGGTGGGATGACGCGGGGCGAGGACACACCCATCAGCTCCACGACGATGGGCGCGCCGTCCGGAAGACGGTCCGCGAGCCGTTTCCACAGCGCGACGCGTTCGGGGACGGTGAGATGACCGGCCACGCCGAAGATGACGACGGCGGAGAGCCGTTCGGGCAGGACCAGGTCCTGGGCGGCCCCGTCGACGACGGTCACGCGCCGGCGCAGATCCGGGTCGCGGGCTACCCGGGAGGTGAGCATGGCGCGCATGGTGGCCGACGGCTCGGCCGCGAGGATCTCCGCTTCGGGCAGGGCGGAGGCGATCACCTCGGTGACGCGGCCGGTACCCGCGCCGATTTCCAGGACGGGCCCGTGGGACACGTCCAGTCCGGTGAGGACGCGGGTCAGCGGGGGGCCGCTGCTGGCGATGTGCCGGGTGGCTACCAGTTCGTAGAACTCGGCCGAGGTCGAGTAGTAGTCGATCACGACGTGCTCCGGGTGGGGGCGGGCGTGGCGGGTCGTGTGCGGGTGGGCGTGCGGCGCGGCGTCGGGCTCGCCGCGTGGTCACGGTTCACGGGGTGCTCGGCCAGGTGCGTGCGCCGCCGGTGGTCAGCGAGGGGTCCAGCCGGCGCAGGACGGTGGCGACGACCTCGCGGCGCCGGGGCGTGAGGTAGAAGTGGTCGCCGGGGAAAGCCCGTACCTCGGTGCGGGCGGTGGTGAGGTCCGCCCAGCCCCCTGCCCGGTCGCGGCTGCGTTCCTCGCCGAGTTCGGGGTCCGCGCTGCCGGTCAGGACGTGCAGGGGGCAGGACAGTGGCGGCCGGTCCGCCGGCCGGTAGGTCTCGATGATCCGGTAGTCGTGGCGTATGGCCTTGAGGACCAGGGACCGCAGCCCGGGATCGTCCAGAACCTCGCGGCTGGTGCCGCCGAGTCGGGCCAGTTCGACGCTCAGTGTCTCGTCGTTCTGGCGGTGCAGGTGTCCGGTCACCGCGGTGCCGGGAGCGGCCCGGCCGGACGCGAACAGCCGTTGTGGGCCGGGGACTTTGCGGCCGGTGAGTTCGTGGGCCAGTTCCCAGGCCACGGCGGAGCCCATGCTGTGTCCGAAGAGGGCGTACGGCCGGTCGATCAGCGGTTGGAGAGCGTCCGCCACCGCACCCACCAGCTCGTGCATGTCGGCCGCCTCGGTGTCCTCGAAGCGGTCCTCGCGGCCGGGGTACTGGATGGCGAGGAGTTCGACCTCTGGGGGCATCAGTGCCGCCCAGGGCCGGTAGAAGCCCGCGGTGCCGCCCGCGTGCGGCAGGCAGACGAGCGTGTACCGGGGGGCGGATCCGCCGCTCCACCGCCTGATCCAGGGGCTGTCGGCCCGGGCTGCGCGGGCGGAGGGCCGCGTGGACGCATTCGGTGGGACGGTCACCAGGTCACCCTCAGTTCTTCGAGGCCGAAGGTGGCCGAGTCGTGCTTGATGACGACGTCTTCCCGGTCCCCGGCGAGGCGGAGGGTGGGGACGCGGCGGATGAGTGTCTCCAGCGCGACCTCCAGCTCCAGCCGGGCCAGGTGCTGTCCGACGCACTGGTGGACGCCGTAGCCGAACGCGACGTGGTGGTTGTCGGTGCGGTGGAAGTCGACCCGCTCCGGCTCGTCGAACTGCTCGGGGTCGTGGTTGGCCCCGGCCAGGAGGGCGATGACGCCGTCGTCGGCGGGGATCGTCCGGCCGGACAGGTCGATGTCCTCGGCGGCCACGCGCAGGGGAATGGAGTCGGCGACGGACAGGACGCGCAGGAGTTCGTCGACGGCTGCGGGCATGAGGGAGGTGTCTCGGCGCAGTTCCTCCATCAGCTCCGGCTGGTCCAGGAGGAGCAGAGTGCCCAGGGCGATCATGCTGGTGGTGGTCTCGCGGCCGGCGTTGATGGTGATGCCGAGGGTGGACAGCAGCTGGTCCATGGTCACGTGGCCGGGGACGAGCTGCTCGGTCACGAGCTTGGAGATCAGGTCGTCGCGGGGCTCCTCCCGCCGCTTGCCGACCAGTTCGGCGAGCAGGCCGAAGAGGCCACCGAGGGCTTCGGACACCTGTTCGGCGGTGCTGTTCCGGGAGCCGGAGATCCGGGTGACGTCCCGGAAGAACTCCAGGTTCTCGCCCGGGATTCCGAGCAGTTCGCAGATCACCGAGGTGGAGACGGCGTTGGCGTACGCGGAGACGAAGTCCGCGGGGCCGCCGGCGGCGAGCATGCTGTCCAGGATCTCGTCCACCCGTGCCTGTACGGCGGGGCGCATCGCCCGCACCCGGCGCACCGTGAACACCGGCAGGAGCATCCGCCGGTACTTGGTGTGCTCGGGGGCGTCGGTCCGGATGAAGGGACGGAACCTGGCCCCGGCCTCCTGTTCGCCCTCGCCGAGGGCCGGAAAGTTGGGGCGGCGGATGTCGGCGCTGACACGGGGGTCGGAGAGCAGTTCGCGGACGTCGTCGTAGCGGGTGACCACCCAGGCTTCTTTCTTGGTCGGCAGGGTGACGCGGGCGACCGGGTCGTGGGTGCGCAGGGCGGCGTACTCCGCGGGCGCGGCGAAGGGGCAGCCGCGCTGGATCGGGAAGTCCAGGGGCTCGGCAGCGGGTTCGGGCGCGGCATCCGTGCGGAGTGGGTCGGAGGCGTGGGACGCCGTCGAGGTCTCTGGGGTGTTCATGGGGTTGTCCTAGCCGTCGGTGGAGGAGGAGACGAGTGAGGTGGTGGTGCGCGAGGCGTCCGGGCCGCCGAACGAGGGCCGTGCGTGCGGAAGTTGCGGTGCGGCGGCCGGGCCGGGGCTGCCCGGTGCCCGGGTGAGCACGGCCAGCGGGGGTGCTCCGGGGCGGGTGGGCAGGGCACGTGCCGCCATGCCGGACTCGGTCGCCACGTCCTTCAGTCCGAAGGGCGCCCAGCGGTAGGAGTCGCGCACCTCGCGTTCCGGTTGGGCGGCGTCGTCCCGATAGACCCGCCAGGTGGAGTTCAGGCGCATCACTCCGGCAGCCGTCTCGTCAGGTGCTCCGCCGAACGACCACTCGTAGCGATGGCGGCCGGCTCTGGTGGTGGCGAGCCGGGTCTCGGGAAGGGTCAAGGGGCTTTCGAACTGCATGAGTTCGACGACCACCAGCCCGCCGGGCGCGAGCCGTCGGATCAACCGCCGCCACAGCCCGGCCCGCTCTTCGGCGTCGAGGTGGCCGAGGACTCCGCAGAGCAGGACGACGCTGATCCGGTCCGGGAGTTCCAGGTCGGGAGCTGAGTCCGCGGTGACGGTCACACGCGTGCGCAGGTCCTCGTCGCTGAAGACCCGGCTGGTCAGCACGGCGCGCATGCCGACCGACGGTTCGCAGGCGATGACCTCCGCGTCCGGCCGGGCCCGGACCACGGCCTCGGTCACCAGGCCGGTGCCCGCGCCGATGTCGACGACCGGACCGGTGCTCAGGTCGGCGTCGGCGAGGAGGGCGGCGATCGCGGGGGCGCTGGAGGTCGCGGTGTGCTCGGCGGCGACGAGGTCGAAGAACTCGGCCGACGGAGAGTACGCGGCGGCGTCCTCGGGGCGGGGCGGATCGGTCTGCGGTGAAGGGCCGACCCGCTCCCCGGCAGGAGCCGGCCGGTTGCCGGGAGGGGAGGCCGGTCCGGGGAGGGACGTTGTCTCGCGCGAGAATTCCTCCGGCACAGGGAAGACGTCACTGACCGCCAAAGGCCGGGGCGTGGCCGGCCGAACGATCTCGGGTGGCCCGAGCCGGGCCGCGAGGTCGGTCCAGATACGGCACACGGCCAGGTCGTACTGGCCCGCGCGCAAGGCGTCGCCGCCCTGCACGACAGCCTCGCGGAGTCCGTCGAGGGCCGTGCCGATCGCTTCGGGCCACAGGTCGGAGAAGACCGTACGGAAGGACACCGTGGTGCCGACCACCGCCGTGGTCCCGAGCCCGAGTCGGCCGGTGCCCGGACCGTCCAGGACGAACCGCCGGTCCGCGTCGCGCCCGATGTGCAGCCGAGGGCTCCACAGCACGGGGCCGTGGGTGTCGGCCAGGGTGAGCACTCCGCCCTCGGTCCCGAGCGATATCCGGTGCCAGTGCAGGGCGTGGTTGTCCCGGTCGGACGGGTCGAGTTGGTGGTGCACCCGCAGGGTGAGGGGCACGCCGGCGAACACGCCGTGCAGGGAGCGGAACGGCTGCGGTCCGATCTCGGCGGGCAGCGGTGCCGGGTCCGCGAACCGCCAGGGCCGCAGCGTGCCCATCGCCTGCCCGAGGATGTCCACCAAGGGGTGCATCAGGTGGACCGGGGTGGCCGCGTCCACGAAGAGCGGCCGCTGCTCTGCGACGAGCCGACGGGCCGCCTCGACGAAGGCGCGGACCGGGGCGACGTGCGGATAGTGGGTGTTGAGCCGGTACTGCACTCCCCGCTTGCGGGCGTGTCTGAGGTTGCCCGTCAACTCGGTGAGGTGGACGGGATGCTCCTGGAGGACGTGGATGCCCCGGTCCATGAGTGCCCGGGCCAGCTCGGTCCCCTGGCCGCCCGAAATGGAGGAACTCACCGCGACGCAGGCGGCGTCGATGCCCGCCGGGAGGTCGTCGACCTCCGTGAAGAACGGGACGCCGACGCTCTGGGCGTACGCCCGGGACGCTGCCGAACCCCGGCTCAGGATTCCGGCCAGGACGTATCCGGGGCGCCGGCGTACCGCCTCCGCGTAGAAGCGCCCGAAGTTGGTGCCGCAGACCAGTACGCGCAGCGGCGACGACGCTTCGCTCACAGCACACCTTCTTCCACCTGGTCGGCGCCGACCGCCGCGCCGGTGAGCCGGAAGTCGGCGGCCCCATGTGACCGCAGGTGCCCGACCACGGTGTCCGGGTCCAGCACCTCGCAGGCGAAGTGCACGCCCGCCGGGACCTCGCCCCGCAGTACCGCGTCCACCGCCAGCGTGCCCACGGCCGCCGTGAGGCGGTAGCTGCTGGACGCGCGCAGGGTCAGTCCCGCGGTCGCCGGCCGTCCGGACGCGGTGCCCGACAGCGCGAAGTCCATGACGTAGTACGGCTTGCGTCCGGCCAGGTCGAGGTCGGCGGCGAGGATCAGCCGGTCCGCCAGCTCCGCCGGGTCGTCCCCGGCGGCGAGGCGGCCCGGCAGTCGGTTGAGCAGGGCGCGTACGGCGGGGCCGGGGTGGACGTTGTACCAGTCGAGCCGGTCGAGGCCGAGAGCGGTGGCGAGGCGTTCGCTCTCCCCGCTCAGATAGGGCTGGAGGGCCACCCGGCCGGGGAAGGCCCGGTGTTCGGTGTCCTCGGCCGTTCGCAGGGCGCGCGGGACGCGCCGGCCGCCGCGGACGGCGGCGAGGGCCTCGCCGTATGCCGCGCCGTCGGCGCCTCCGGAGGTGAGGGAGAGCATGAGGTCGTGCGCCACCGTCGGCGAGCAGGTCTCCAGGCCGCCGCAGTGGGCGGTCAGCAAGGAGGCGCTGTCCAGGCCCTGCCCGGCCAGCCAGCGCGGCAGCAGGCTCGACAGTCCGGGCAGCGCTCCCGCCGAAAGGACGACGGTGCGGCCGTCGTGGGCCGGGTCGCCGGCCGCGAGGAGGTCTTCGGCGGCCGGGTCGTCCCCGGCCACGTCGACGCAGTGGGCGCCTGCGGCAAGTGCGGCGGCGGCCACCGTGGCGCGGAGCCGGTAGGTGGGGCCGACGCAGTTGAGGACGATGTCGCAGCCGTCGGTGAAGGCGCGCAGGCCGTCCGGTGCGGTGGCGTCCGCCCACACGGTCTCGTCATGGCCGGTGGGGTCCTCCTCGGCGACCGCGCACAGGGCCGACGCGGTACGGCCGCCCAGACGCAGCCCGGTGTGGCCGAGTGCGCGCAGTTCCCGCACGGCGGCCCGGCCGACCGCCCCGGAGGCGCCGAGGACCCCGATCAGAGGCTTGGTCATCGGGTGATCGCCCCCTGGGTCAGCCCGTCGAGGGTCTTGAGGATGCCGGGCGCGTGTTCGACGGACAGGCAGCTGTAGTGGTCGCCGCCGATGTCGACGATGTCAAGGTCGCCCAGGGTCAGTTCCTCCCAGTAGGCGGTGACGGCGTCCTTGCTGCCGGGGAAGGGGTAGGCGCCGTCGTGGCGCAGGAAGGTGATGTCGCCCGCGTAGGGCTCGGCGTCGTAACGGGTGATGGCGAAGACGCTCTGGCGGAAGGCGAGGAAGAGCCGTGTCATGTGGTCGGGTTCGTAGGTGCCTGCCGAAGCGGGCACCGCCTCGCACATCCGCGCGATGCGGGTGGCCCGGGGAACGTCGGCGAGTCGCCGGAAGCAACCCGCGACGTCCTCGAACTCCTCGGGCAGCGCGGCGAGTCCGCCGTCCGGCAGTACGCCGGGACTGGCGGCCAGGACCGTGTCGGCCGCCGCGGCCACCCGGTACTGGTCGCCCGGGAAGCCGAGGTCCACCGGGTCGATGCCCATCATGACGGCGAAGGAGTACTCGGCGAGCAGTTCGTCGTCGAGCCGGAAGCGTGGACTGTGGCTGCTGATGACGGTGAGGCTCTCCACCTCCGCCCCCGACTCGGCCAGGTTGCGGGCGACCTCGGTGGCGATCAGACCGCCCAGGCAGTAGCCGACAACGTGGAAGCGGCTGCGTCCGTCGGCCGTCAGTGCCCGCGCGTAGTCGGCCGCCATCCGCTCGATGAGCCCCTCCGGCGGCGCGTTGAGAAACCCGTGCAGATCCGGGACTTCCACGCCGACGACCTCGGCTACGCCCGGTGAACGGCGCCTGATCTCGGTGATCAGCGCCCGGTACGGCATGATCGTCGCCGTTCCCGCGTGCACCAGGACGGTCGTCGGCTCGTCGTCGGAGCGGGCGCCGTGCAGGTGGATCACCGGGTCCGTGCGTACGGCCTCCGTCGCGGGCGCGTCCTCGGCGCCGGCCAGGCCGCGCAGGAACCCGGCGAGACCGGCGACCGTGGGGCGGCGCAGCATGTGGCGCAGGACGATCTCCCACTCCAGGTCCGCCGCCTGCGGTACGCGTTCCCGCAGCCGGCCCACCATGCGGGCCACCAGGAGCGAGTCGCCGCCGAGGTCGAAGAAGTCGTCGTTCCGGGTGACGCGCTCGACCGCGAGGAGCTCCGTCCACAGCCCGGCGAGGCTGTTCTCCAGCTCGTCCTTCGGCTGCTCGTCCACGACGACCGGTGCGCTCTCGCGGGGCAGCCAGGTCCGCAGACGGGAGCGGTCGGTCTTGCCGTTGGCCGTGCGGGGCAGGGTGTCGACGACCTGCCACACCGAGGGGAGCATGTACTCCGGGAGGCGGGTGGCCGCCGTGCGGGCCAGCTCGCCCACGGGGACGTGGTACCGGTCGTCCTTCAGCGTGGCGAAGAAGACCTCCTGACCGGTGAGTGCCAGGGCGTCTCGGGCGTCGGGCAGTGACGTGACCTCGGACGCCCCGTGCGTGTCGAGGAGTTCCCGCCATTGGGTGTGGGTGAGGAAGGACTGCCCGGTGTGCTCGCGCACATCGGTCCAGGTCCGGCCGGCGACCTCCAGGAACTCCATGGAGACGAGTAGCGGGAGGTTCTCGTCGCGGGTGTTCTCCACGAACACGAGTTGTCCTCCGGGAACAAGTAGTTCCCGCAGTCGGCCCACGGCCGCGTCCGCGTCGGCGGCGGCGTGCAGCGTGTTGGCGCAGATCACTACGTCGAAGGTGTTGGGCAGCAGCTGCTGGGCGCGCGGGTCCTCGTCGACGTCGAAGCGCTGGTAGCGCACCCATGCGTGGTCGGCGAAGCGCTCGCGGGCCTCGTTCAGGAAGAACGCGGAGGCGTCGGTGAACAGGTAGTCGACGCCGTACTCGGCGAGGACGGGCACCAGTTCGCCGGTGGTGCCACCGACACCGCCGCCCACTTCGAGGACGCGCAGCCGCTCCTCGCCGGTGTGACCGGCGGCGATCTCGCGCAGCGCGGCGACCACCGCCCGGTTGAGGTGCCGGATGGCGAGGTTGTCGCGGTAGGCGGCGTCCGCGGCCTCCGTTGCCGCGCCGGGAAAGAGCAGCTCCTGAATGCCCGTCTCGCCGGAAACCAGCTCGGGCAGCCGCTCGGCACAGGTACGCATGACGGTGAGCAGCTCCGTGCTCCAGCCGACCTCGTGCTCCAGCGCCGCGGCCCGCTGCCAGCGGCGCTCCCTCTCAATGTCGGAGACGTGGACAAGGCCGGTGTAGGTGTCGTCCGTGGCCCGGTGGGTGAGCCTGTCCCGGGCGGCCAGGGCGCGCAGCCAGCGCCGCACGATGTGCCGGTGGCGGGGCGTGGCGTGCAGGGCCGCGCCCACTTCCTCCGCCGTGCGCGACGCGTCGTCGGCGAACGTTCCGGAGGCGGCGAGGACGCGCGTCATCTCGGTGATCGCCACTTCGTCGAGGGCTGCCAGGAAGTCGGTGAGCCGCACGGTGTCGACGGCCGCGGAGGCTTCACGTACGGCGTCGGCGGCAACTGTCCGCGCCTGGGCCCGCCTCGCCGCAGCGGGCTCCTCGCCGTCCCTGGTCGGCGCCCCGAAATGACCGGCCGGCCCACCGTCCTTGCGGGCCGTCTCCACGAACGCGGCCAGGCGCCGTCCGCCCGCCGCGGAGTCGTCGACGACGGCCGCGCCCGCCGCGACCGCCGGGTGGGCCTGTACGGCGGCCTCCACCTCGGCGAGCTCGACCCGGTATCCGCGGATCTTGACCTGGGCGTCCTCGCGGCCCAGGAACTCGATGGTCCCGTCGGGGAGGTACCGCCCGAGGTCGCCCGTGCGGTACAACCGCTCTCCGGTGACGGGGTCGGTGAGGAATCGCTGTGTCGTGCGCTCCTCGTCGCCGAAGTAGCCCAGGGCGACGCCTGTGCCGCCGATGTACAGCTCGCCCGGTACCCATTCGGGGCGGGGTCGCAGGTGCCGGTCGAGTACGGCGAACGTCTGGTTGGTCAGGGGCTTGCCGTAGGGGATGCTCGGGCGGGCCGTGTCCACGTCGCCGATCGGGTGGGCGATGGACCAGATGGAGCCCTCGGTGGCGCCGCCGAGGGAGATGATCTCCAGCCCCGGCAGGAGTGCGCGGGCCTGGTCGGGCAGCGAGACCGGTATCCAGTCGCCGGATATCAGCGCGAGCCGTAGCGAGGCGTCGTCGGCGGGGGGTTCGGAGCGGAGCCAGTCGCACAGCATGTGGAGCTGACCGGGGACCGAGTTCCACACGGTCACCCCGTAGTCGCGGACGAGTTCGGCCCAGTGGGAGGGGTCGCCGCGCCGGTCGGCCGCGGGCAGGACGAGGGTGGCGCCCACCGCGAGCGGCCCGAACAGGTCGTAGACGGACAGGTCGAAGCCGAGTCCCGCGATGCCGAGGACGCGGTCGCGTGCGGTGACGCCGTAGCGGCGGTTGATGTCCTCGACGGTGTTTCGGGCGGCGCGGTGACTGATCATCACGCCCTTGGGCGTGCCGGTGGAGCCCGAGGTGTAGATGATGTAGGCGAGGTCGTCCGGGTCGCGTCGGGCTCCCGCCGCGTCCGGCGTGGCGGCGGTGTCACCGAGGAGGAGGTCGACGGCGATGGCCGTGACGTTCTCCGGCAGGTCGTCGATCTCGGCGAGCCAGGACTGGGTGAGAACGGTGCGGACGCCCGCGTCCGCGATGATCGTGTCCCGGCGGGCCGGTGGCTGAGCGGTGTCGACGGGCAGGTAGGCGCCGCCCGCCATGAGGGTGCCGAAGACCGCGACGACCTGCTCCCAGCCCTTGTCCGCCCAGATGGCCACGGGCTCCTCGGGACGCAGCCCGGCTGCCGTCAGTGCCTCGGCGAGAGCGCCCGCGCGGGCCACGAGCTGTCGGTAGGTGAGGGCGACTTCGGGGGTCCGGACGGCGATCGCGTCCGGTGTGGCCTGTGCCTGCGCGAGCACGGGTTCGTGGAGCAGGGCATCCGGCAGGGGCCCCTCGGTCGCGTTGACCGCGCGCCTGCGCGTCGCCTGCGTCTCGGGCAGGGGGATGCGTGCCGGGGCGTCCCAGGCGGCCTCACCGGCTTCTCCCTCGGCCGACAGCGACTGTACGAGTCCCGTGTACGCCTCGAACATGGCGTCGGCCACTCCGTGGGCGAGCGCGCCCGCCCGGATGTCCCAGGACAGGCTCAGCGCGTCACCGCGGTGCATGACCTGGCAGTCGAGCCACACCTGCGGCGTCCGGGTCACGGCGTACGTCACCTCGGGGGGAACACCCTCGGAAGTGGCTCCGGTGCCCAGAGCGCTGGTGAAGACGACCGGCATCAGTACCGGCGCGCCGGCCCTGCGGGAGAGCTCGGCGAGCACCTCCGAGCCGGTGAACAGCGGATGCGCCAGGTCCTCGAGGAGCTGCTCCCCCACGGCCCTGGTCCGTTCGGCGAAGCCGGCCGGGGCATCGAGGTCGAGGGCGAGGAGTTCGAGCGAGGTGAAGTCGCCGATGAGACGGTCGATGTCCTCGTGCAGGGCGGGCCGGTCGACGGTGGGCACGTTGAGCGTGAAGCGGCTGGTCCGTGACCAGGCGCCGACCGTCTCGGCGTACGCCGTGAGCAGGGCGGCCGACACGGTCAGCCCGCGCCGCGCGGCCCGCTCGGTGAGGCGGTCCCGGTCGGGCGCGGGAAGCAGGATCTCCAGCCGACGGAACGTCACCGGGTCATCGGGAGCCGGAGTGCGGCCTGTCTCTCCGGGATCGCTCACCGCGGCTTCCCAGGCTTCGGCCAGGGGCAGTTCGGGGGCGGGCGGCAGGGTGTCGAGGCGGCCGGTCCAGTAGGCGCGGTCGCGGGTGTGCGCGTCGCTGTCGGCGAGAGCGCGTCGGGCCAGGACGTAGTCGCGGAAGGTGATCCGCGGCACGTCGGAGAGGGCGGCGCCGCCGTAGCTCCGCTGGAACTCGGCGAGCAGAATGCGCAGGCTGGCGTGGTCGATGACGAGCATGTCGAAGGCCAGGTGGAGTACGGCCCGCTCGGCGGTCCGGCTCACGTGCACGTCGAAGAGCGGCCACTGGTCGGTGGGTGCCTCGCGGGTGGCCAGACGCCTTCGGGTGCGCTCCAGCTCCGTCTCGGCGGTGCCGACCGGGAGCGCGGTCAGGTCGTCGGTCCCGACCACGAGGGCGGGTACGTCGGGCAGGACCCGCTGGTAGCCGTCGTGGTGGACGACGGCGCGGAGCATGTCGTGGCGCTGGACCAGTTCCCTCCACACGGCGGTGGCGCGGTCCACGTCCAGGGAGGGGTATTCCAGCTCGACATAGGCGTGGCAGCCGACGCCCCCGTAGGCGTAGGCGTCGGTGCGGCCGATGAGGTAGGCGGCCTGGATGTCCGTCAGCGGGAAGGGTTCGTGGCGGTTGTCGGGGTCGGCATGCAGGGCCGGTTCCCCGGCCTCCAGGTGGCGCAGGATGGCGTCCTTGTGCGTGCGCAGTTCGGCTCGGTGCGTGTCGGTGAGCCGGCCCTGGGGGGCCCGGAAGCGCAGTTGTCCGTCCTGGGCCCACAGCACCACGCCGTCGTCGGCGTAGCGGGCCAGCAGTTCAGCGATGTTCACAGCTCTCCGGTCTCGTAGGCGGTCCCGTGGGCCGCGAGCGTTCGGGTGACGTCCGCGGCGAGCGCGGCGATGGTCGGTGCGGCGAAGAAGCGCCGGACGGGCACGGCGGCCCCCAGGCGGCGATCGATCGCGGTCAGCAGGCGCAGCGCGGTGAGGCTGTCGCCGCCGGCGGTGAAGAAGTTGGCGTTGCGGTCCGGCACCCAGTGCGGCAGGTACCCGTGCCAGAGCGCGGCGAGGGCCTCTTCGGTCTCGCCCCGTGGCGGTTCGGCGCCGGCGGACACCGCCTGCGGGCCCGCCATGCCGGCCAGGGCTCCCCGGTCGGCCTTGCCGTTCGCGGTGAGGGGCAGGGCGGGTAGGAGGAGAATGCGGGACGGGACGGCGTAGACCGGCACCCGTTCCGCCAGCAGGGCGAAGAGTTCCTCGGTGAGTTCGGGGTCCTCGGGAGCCGGTGTGCCGGGCCAGGCGAGAAGCGGCTGGGGGGCGGTCGCGCCGCCCGTGGTGGGTTCCTGCGGTACGGCGAAGGCGACCAGGCGCTTGGCGGTGCGCTCCCCCACGGCCACGACGGCGGCCCGCGCGACGGCCGGGTGCGTTTCCAGTGCGGCCTCGATCTCTCCCGCCTCGATGCGGTGACCGGCGATCTTCAGCTGGCTGTCGAGCCGGCCGAGGAACTCCAGCAGTCCGTCGCCCCGGAACCGGCCCAGATCACCCGTCCGGTACCAGCGCCGGCCGTCCTGCTCGACGAACTTCTCGGCGGTGCGGGCCGGGTCAGCGAGGTAGCCGCGGGCCAGTCCCGCGCCGCCGATCCACAGTTCGCCGGGCGTCCAGTCGGGGCAGTCCCGGCCGTCCCGGTCGACCACGCGGTAGTGCTGCCCGGTCAGGGGACGTCCGTAGGGGATGGAGACCCACCGGGGGTCCAGCTCGGTGACGGTGAGGGTGTTGGACCAGATGGCGGCTTCCGTGGCTCCGCCCATGGCGACGAAGGAGCAGGGCCGTGCGGTCCGGGCCCGCAGCCGGGCGGGCAGGTCGAGGCCGATCCAGTCACCGGAGACGAGTGCGGTCCGCAGCCCGGCGATCCGGCCATTTTCCCCGCCCTGTTCGTCGGCGTCGAGCAGCAGGTCGAGCAGGGCGGGCACGGTGTTCCAGACGGTCACGCCGTACCGCTCCACCAGGCTCGGCCAGCGGGCCGGTTCACGGCGCTGGTCCTCGGTGGGCAGCACGAGGGACCCTGCTGCGGCGAGGAGCCCGAAGACGTCGTACACGGACAGGTCGAAGTCCAGCGCCGACAGGGCGAAGGCGCGGTCGTCGCCGGTGATGCCGTGCCGGGCGTTGATGTCGGCGACCGTGTTCCAGGCGGCGGCGTGGGTGATCTCGACTCCCTTGGGCTCGCCCGTGGAGCCGGACGTGAAGATCACATAAGCGAGCGTGTCCGGGGACGCATCGCAGGGCGCAGGCAGCGGCTCGCGGTCCTGCGTGTCCGCGAAGGACAGACCGCGGGGGCCGGTTCCCTCCTGGGTGGGCCAGCTCCCCAGGACCGCCTCGAATCCGGCGGTGGTGTGCACCCGTGCCAGCCGTGCGGCGGGCTGGTCGAGACTCAGGGGAACGTAGGCGGCGCCGGCCGCGAGGACGCCCAGGACCGCCGCGATCTGCTCCGGGCCCTTGGGTAGCGTGACCGCGACCAGGTTCCCCGGACGTACGCCCGCGTCACCGAGTGCCGCGGCGACGCGCAGCGCCTGCCGGGCGAGGGATCCATAGGTCACGTCCTGACCGGCCGTCGTGACGAGGGCGCTACGGCCGGGGGTGGTGGTCGCGTGGGTGAAGAATGCCTCGTGCAGCAGGCGTGGGGCCACCGGTTCAAGGGCGGCCTCCCGAGCCGTAGCGGTCCGCCGTTCGTACTGAGAGGCCGGCAGCAGGTCGGGGAGCGGTGCCTCCCAGTCGCCAGCGACGACGTGCCGCAACAGACGTTCGTAGGCGGCGAACATCGCGTCCAGGACGCCTTCGGGGAACAGCTCCTCGACGGCGTCCCAGGTGACGACCAGGTTCCCGGACTCCTCGGTGACCTGGTTGTCCAGACACACCTGCGGGGACTGGGAGATGCCCCAGACCTTGGCGGGCAGGCCGGTGCCCGGTGCGGCCAGCGTCGCGTCACCGACGCCGACGGCGCTGGTGAACACCACGGGCGCGGCGGCGTCCACTGTGCCCGTGCGCCGGCCGAACTCGCGCAGCAGCCAGTCGATCGGCACGTCGGCGTGATCGAGATCCTCCGCCTGACGGCGTTGCAGCGCCGTGGCCGCCGCCAGCCAGGACGTGCCCTCGCGCCGGTGACCGGCGAGGGACAGGGAGGTGAAGTCGCCCAGCACCCGGTGGATGTGGGGATGGACGTCACGCCGGTTGAAGAGGGTGAGCGTGACGGTCAGGGCGTCGGTCCCGCTCCAGGTCGCCAGGACCTCCGCGTACAGAGAGAGCAGAACGGTGGAGGGGGTGAGGCCGTGCCGGGCCGCGTCCCGCTTGACGGCCTGCCAGTCCTCGGCGGGCAGGCTCAGCCGACGCCGGGTGAAGACGGGCGCGTCGAGCGTCGCCGGGTCGCGGTCGAAGGGCAGGGCCGGAGGCGGCGGCAGCTCGGACAGACGGGACTGCCAGTGGGCACGCGCACGCGCGGTCGACTCGGGGTCAGAAGGGAGGCGGGTCAGGTAGTCGCGGAACGTCACCTCGACGGGTGGCAGCTCCTGGTCCGGGTCGGCGTAGAGCACGTTCAGTTCGGCGTAGAGCGTGGTGATGGAGAGCGCGTCGAGCACGAGGTAGTCCAGGCCGACGCCGACGCGAGTGCGTACCTCACCGTCCTCCTCCCCGGCGTCCTCGTCCTCGCGGTAGCGCACCGCCTCGATCGCGAAGAGCGGCCACCGCGCGGGATCACGGACCTGGCGGGACAGGCGCGCCCGCAGGCCGGCCAGGGCCTCGGCCGTGCCGCCGGCAGGGGCCTCCGCCACCGGGACGCGCACCGGCGGCACCTCGGGCAGGACCCGCTGGTGCCCGTCCTCGACGACGGCGCGGAGCATGCCGTGCCGTCGGACGAGGGTGTTCCAGGCGCGCTCCAGCCGGTCCAGGTCGACGTCCGTGCCGTCGAACTCCGTGTAGTGCCAGGTGCCGACGCCGCCGAGGGTGAAACGGGGATCGCGGCCGGTGTGGTAGGCGGCCTGGACGTCCGTCAGCGGGAAGGACTCGTGGGCGTGGCCCTGGTCGGGCACGAGGAGGGGGGCGGCGGCCGGTGCCTGCTCATCGCCGACGGTCGTCGCGGGGTGCAGCGTCTCGCAGAAGTGCTGGAGCACGGGACGGGCGAAGAGGTCGGCCACGCGCGCGCCGGGGAATCCGGCGGCGCGCAGCCGGCCGATCATACGGGTCGCGACGAGCGAGTCGCCGCCCAGCAGGAAGAAGCTGCTCTCGCGACCCACCTCGGACACCTCGAGCAGCTCTGCCCACTCGGCCGCCACAGCCGTCTCCACGGGGCCGACCGGCACGGAGGTGCGCGGTCCGTCCTGTCCGGCGGCCTCGCTCAGCGCCTGGTGGACGGCGGCCCGGTCGAGTTTGCCGTTGGCGGTCAGCGGCAGGTCGCGCAGGACCAGGAGGCGCTCGGGGACCATGTATGCGGGCAGTCGGTCCGCCGCCCGGAGGCGGACCTTCTCCGAGTCGGGTGCCTCACCGCGGACGGACACGGCCGCGGCGAGGTGCCGCGCCGGTGTGTCGAGGACGGTGGCGACCGCGTGCAGGACGGCGGGGTCGTCCTCCAGCGCCGACTCGACCTCGCCGAGCTCGATGCGATGGCCGCCGATCTTTACCTGGTGGTCGGCGCGCCCGAGGAACTCAATCATTCCGTCGGGCCGGTAGCGAGCCAGGTCGCCGCTGCGGTACCAGCGTTCGCCGTCGTGTTCGACGAAGCGTTCCGCCGTGCGCGCGGGGTCCGCACGGTAGCCGTTCGCCACACCGGGGCCGCCGATCCACAGCTCGCCGGGGACGAGATCGGGGCAGTCGCGCCCGCGCCCGTCGACGACTCGGGCCCGCATGTTGCGCAGGGGAACCCCGTAGGGGACGGACTTCCAGGCCGGGTCGGTTTCCTCCACCTCGAACACCGTGGAGTGGACCGCGGCTTCCGTCATGCCGCCGAGTGCCACGAAACGGCAGCCTGGTACGAGGGCCCGCAGTCTGCGGGGCTGGTCGAGTCCGACCCAGTCCCCACCGAGCAGCACCATGCGCAGGGAGTCGCCGAGCCCGTCGTCCTCGCCTGCGGCCATCAGCAGGTCCAGCAGGGCGGGGACGCACTGCACCAACGTCACCCGGTGCTTACGTACCAGCCGCGCCCAGTGGTGCGCGTCGCGGCGGTGCTCCTGTCCCACGGTCACCACCTGGCCGCCGAGGGACAGCGGGGTGAAGATGTCCCAGGTGGCGAGGTCGAAGTCCAGCGCGGAGATAGCGAGCGTACGGTCCGAGGGGCCGAGCCCGAGCTGCTCCTCCATCGCCTCGATGGTGTTGACGACCGCCCGGTGCGACACCTCGACACCCTTGGGCAGTCCCGTCGAGCCTGACGTGAACAGCACGTAGGCGGGCAGGGCGGGATCCGGCTGGACGACCGGCGCGGGTTCCGCCTCCGACGCGTCCTCCAGAAGCAGCACCGGAGCCGAGGAGACGTCCTCGCACAGGTGGGCGTGGTCCCGGTCGGTGAGCACGGCGGACGCGGCGGCCACGGAGTGGATGCGTGCCCGGCGCACGGCGGGTTGTTCCACGCCGACGGGGGCGTAGGCCGCGCCGGCGGCCAGGATGCCGAGGACCGCGGTGATCTGGTCGGCGCCCTTGGGCAGGGTCACCGCGACGGTGTCTCCCTCCCGTACGCCGTGGGCGTGCAGCAGCGTGGCGATCCTCCGTGCCGTGCGGCCGAGTTCGCCGTAGGTGAGCGTGTCACCCGTCGTGCGGACGACCGCGGTGCGGTTCGGTTCGGTCTCGGCGAGCCGGAAGAAGCAGGTGTGCAGGGCGCGGTCCGGGACCGGCGTGGGGGACAGGGCTGCCACCGCCCGCCGGGGCAGGACGTCGGGGGCGAGCAGGCCGTCCACCGGACGGTCCCAGGCGTCGGGGTCCGTCACGAGACGGGTGATGAGGCGGCGGTAGGCGGCGAAGGCGGCGTCGGGCACGCCGGCCTCGAACATACCGTCGCGGACGTCCCAGTTGAGGAGGAGACCGCCGTCGAGTTCGGTGACCTGCGCGTCCAGGTGGACCTGCGGCCCCTGCGAGATGATCCAGGAGGGGCGGCCGAAGGACTTCTGCACGTCCTGCTCAAAGATCTCCCCCAGTCCGATGGCACTGGTGTACACGACCGGGGCCAGCACCGGGGCCCCCTCGACGCGCGCGAGGTCGCGCAGCACCTCCACCCCGCCGTACGCGCCGTGGGAGATGCCTTCCTGCAGGCGTTCCTGGAGGCCGCGGGCCTGCCGGGAGAAGGGAAGGGGGGCACTCATGTCCGCGTCGAGCAGGACCGAGCTGCTGAAGTCGCCGACCAGACCGGCGACGTCCTGGGTGAACATCTCCCGGTCGAACAGCGGGAGGTTGAGCAGGAAGCGCCGGCTGTCGCTCCAGGCCGCGATGACCTCGGCGAAGGCGGTGGCGAGCGCGGCGGCGGGGGTGATGCCGTGCCGGCGCGCCGCGCTGATCAGCGCCGCCTTGTCGGCGGGGCCCAGCCAGTGGTGCAGGCGGCGGGAGTGGGTGAGCGCGGTGTCGTCGGCACTCACCGGCGTCAGCGGGTCGACGGTCGTCGGCAGGCGCGGAGCGCGGGGCAGATCCGGCAGCCGCTTGCGCCACCAGGCGGCGTGCTGTTCGCGCTCCGCTTTTCGTCGTGCGTCGTGCTCCGCCAGGTATCGGCGGTAGTCGAGGGCGAGTTCACGGGGCTGGTCGCCGGGAGACTCGTAGAAGCGGCGCAGGTCGGCCAGGAGGACCCGCAGGCTCAGCGCGTCACCGGCCATCATGTCCAGGTCGATCTGCAACCGGGTCCTACCGTCGGGGAGCAGACAGAGGGCCACGCGGAAGACGTCACCGGAGGTGATGTCGGGGCGGGCGTGGGTGTTGCGCTCGCGCAGCAGCTCCAGCTGGGCCTCGGCTTCGACGGCGGTGTGCTCACGCAGGTCGTGGACAGTGAGGGAAGTGGCCGGAGAGCCGAAGCGCTGTCGTCCCTCCTCGTCGAAGACCGCCCTCAGCATGCCGTGCCGCAGCACGAGCGCCCGCACGGCGGTGTCGAGCCGGGCGAGGTCGATCTCGTGGCCGTCGAGTTCGACGTAGAAGTGCGCGGCGACGCCACCGAGGGGCTGTCCGTCCTGGCGGCCGATCCAGTAGGCGTGCTGCATCGTCGCCAGTGGGAACGTCTCCGTCCGCCCTTCGGCCGTCACCGCGTCGAGCGGGACGGGTGGCGCGGTGGCGGATGCCTCGGCGCGTTCCTCCTGCACCAGCAGGGCGGTCCACGCGGCCAGGGTCGGCGTGCGGGTGAGGTCCTGGAAGGTGACCGTGCTGCCTTCGCGCCGCCAGGTGCCGACCAAGGACATCAACATCAGTGAGTCGAGACCGACTTCGAAGAGGTCTCGGTCGTCGTCCAGCTCATGGGGCGCCATCTGCAGTGCGTGTGCGACCGCTTCGCGCACTGTGGCCGACGTGTGAAGGGTTCCGTCACCGTCCGCTGTCCGCGCCTGGACGGCTGCTTCATCGCTCACTGAGGGGCCTTCCGGTCGGATGGGGTGGCCAGTTGAGGGCCGGCGTCTGAAACGGAACTCTCGCCCGCCAGGCCGAACACCACTCTAGATTGAAATGATTATCATTTCTATGCTTCACATCGTAGTCACACCACGGGCCGCGGCACCAGGGCCCGATACCGACGGAGAGAGGGCAGAACCACATGAGCGAGAAGCAGAGTGGCTGGTCGGGGGCGGAAGCAGCGCGCTACCGGGCCATCGGCCACTGGCAGGGGTTCACCTTCGGTGCCCGCCTGCGTCAGGCGAGCACCGACCATGGGGGCCGTGTCGCCTTGGTCGACGGGGACCGGCGGTGGACCTATACGGATCTGGACATCGAGGCCGACCGCGTCGCCCACGGACTGCGCGCGCTCGGGATCGAGCGGGGTGACCGCGTCGTCGTCCAGCTCCCCAACTGCGCCGAGTTCGTACTCGTCTGGTTCGGACTGCAGCGCCTCGGGGCGGTCCCGGTGCACGCCATGCCCGGCCACCGGCGCCGGGAAGTCGGTCATCTGGTGCGCGTGTCGGGTGCGGTGGCCTGTGTGGTGCCCGACCTGCACGCCAGGTTCGACCACCGGGAGTTGATGCGCGAGACAAGGGCGGAGCAGGGGCCGGGCGGCTCGCTCCGGACAGTCGTCGTGGTTGGCGATTCCGGTTCGGAGAGCGGCTTCGTCCCGTTCGAGACACTGCGGGCGACCCCGCTCCCCCTGCCCGGTCGTACCGCGCCGGACGCCCTTCCGGCGCCGGTATCCGAAGACGGCGGAGCGGGCCCCGCCGACGTCGCCCTTCTGCTGCTGTCCGGCGGCACCACCGGCCTGCCCAAGCTCATTCCGCGGACGCACGACGACTACGCCTACAACGCCCGCGCCTGTGCCGAGGTCTGCGCCCTCGACGAACGGACCGTCTACCTGGCGGTGCTGCCGGTCGGGTTCAACTTCACCTTCGCCTGCCCCGGTGTGCTGGGCACCCTCATGGCCGGGGGGACCGTCGTGCTCGCTCCGGATCCCAGCCCGCAGACGGCGTTCGCGCTCGTCGAGCGGGAGGGCGTGACCGTGACCTCGCTGACCCCGCCGCTCGCCACCCACTGGGTGGACGAGGCCGCCTCCGGTTCGTGGGACCTCAACAGCCTTTCGGTGGTGCAGGTCGGCGGGGCGCGGCTGCCGGAGGAGCACGCCCGCAAGCTCGGTCCGGCGCTCGGGGCGACCGTGCAGCAGGTCTTCGGCATGGCGGAGGGACTGATCAACCTCACACGCCTCGACGACCCCGAGGACCTCGTCTGCGCCACCCAGGGCCGTCCCGTCTCCCCCGACGATGAGATCCTGGTGGTGGACGCCGACGGCAGGCCCGTGCCGGACGGGGCGGCGGGCGAACTGCTCACCCGGGGCCCGTACACGCTGCGCGGCTACTACCGCGCCGAGGATCACAACCGCACGGCGTTCACCCCGGACGGCTACTACAGGACCGGCGACGTGGTGCGTCGGCTGCCGACCGGACACCTCGTAGTAGTCGGCCGGATCAAGGACCAGATCAACCGAGGCGGCGAGAAAATCGCTGCCGTCGAGGTGGAGGAGCAGTTGCTCACGCATCCGGCGATCACGGCCGCGGCGTTGGTTGGAGTGCCGGACGAGCGCTGGGGCGAGCGGACCGTCGCCTTCGTGGTGTGCGACGGCGAGGCCCCCGGCGCGCGGGAGGTGGCCGCCCACTTGAGGGAGCGCGGGCTGGCCGGATACAAGACCCCGGACGAGGTCGTCCAGGTGGCCGGCCTCCCGCTGACCGCAGTCGGAAAGGTCGACAAGGCCGCGCTGGCGCAGACACTGCTCCGGCCGTAAGGCGTGTCGCGAGGGAGCGCCCACTAGGCGGGGCGCTCCTCCCGACGACCGTAAGACGCCCCTCATTCTCGGCTACTCCGGCACGACGAGGGCGGGACCGTCCTCGCGGGCGAGCAGTCCTAGGGTGACGGGGTGCTCGGGGTCCACCAGCACGCGGTCAGCAGGACCGGCTTCGACGACCCGGCCCGCGTCCAGGACGACTACCTGCTCCGCGCGGGTGGCGACGGCTGTCAGGTCGTGCGTCACCATGACGACTGTCAGGCCCAGTGTGCGCCGCAGCGAGTCCAGCAGGTCCAGGACCTTGCCCGCGGTCTCCGGATCGAGCGCCGAGGTGATCTCGTCACAGACGAGAGCACGCGGCTCGGCGGCCAGCGTCCTGGCCAGCGCGACGCGTTGCCGCTGCCCGCCGGACAACTCCCCGGGCCGCCGTGCCAGTACGTCGGCTCGCAACCCGACCAGTCTCAGCAGCCGTACGGCCTCTTCGGACGCCTCCCGGGCCGACCGGCTCCGCAACCCCCTGAGTGGGCGCGTGAGCGCGTCGGCCACAGACTCGCGCGGATTGAGAGCCCCACGGGAGTCCTGCGCGACGAGCTGCACCGCAGCCCCGCGTCGGCGCGGCGCGCTTCCCTCACGCCACTCGACGCTCCCCCGTACCGGCGGGTGCAGTCCCACGAGACATCGGGCGAGGGTGGTCTTCCCCGATCCGGACGCACCCACGATGGCGGTGCAGGAACCCGCCGGAACGGTGAGGGAGACATCGTGCAGCACGGAGACCCGCCCGTGGACGGCGTGCAGACCCCGTACGGAAAGCCCGCCTGAGGCGGCGAGGTCCGCGGCGGTGTCGCGGGGGGCCTCGGAGCGGCGGGTGGTGACCTTGGGGGTTCTGGAGAGCTGGACGGCCGACGCCGCCCCGGGCTTCCGGCGCGCGATGATCCGGCCCTGTTCCAGACGGATCAGGTCGTCCGCCACGGACGCGATCCACGCCGGGTCATGGCTGACCAGCAATGCGGCGCGGTCCCCCTCGGAGAGAGCCTCGGCCAGCAGACCGCGCATGCCGTCCGCCAGGACCGGGTCCAGGCCGCTGGTGGGCTCGTCGAGGACCAGCAGGCTGGGCCGGCCTGCCAGCGCCAGGGCGAGGGCGACCCGCTGGGCCTGTCCCCCGGACAGTTGCCGGGGCAGCCGTCGCCGGAACGCTCGGTCGGCCGGCAGTCGCACGGACGACAGCAACTCCCCGACCCTCGCGGAGACGTCGGCTCTCCCCGTCACGGACGAGCGCAGCCGCACCGCCTCGGCGACCTGCGTGCCGATCCGAAGCGCGGGGTTGAGTGACGAGGCCGGGTCCTGCCCGAGGAACGACACCACCCGGCCGCGCAGCCGGCGGGCATCCGCCCGGTCGAAGGGATCGAGGCCGGCCACCCGGACGGTTCCGCCGCGGATCTGCAGGCCAGGGCGGACATGGCCGAGCAGACTGTGCGCCAGGGTGCTCTTGCCCGATCCCGACCTGCCGACGATCCCCAGCACCTGCCCGTGCGACACCGAGAAGCCGACGTCGTGCACGACGGGCGGCCCACCGGCCGTGGGGCCCAGCGTCAGGGCGTTGGTCTCCGCGAGCCGACCGGCGCCGGGGAGGGAAGCGGTGGCACGGCGGCCGGTCATGCGGCTCCCCTCCCCACGGTGTCGGCCAGCCGCCCGGCCAGCAGGCCGACACAGACGGACAGCAGCACCAGCAGCAGCGCCGGGGTGAGGAACGGCATGGCGGCCAGCGTCGCACCCGGTACGTTCTCACTCACCATGCGCCCCCAGTCCGGCGTCGCCCCGCCCGGTCCAAGGCCGAGGAACCCCGCGGTGGCGGTGAGGTGGAGGGAAGCGACCAAGCGCAGGGCGGTGTCCATCAGCGCCGGTCCGGCGATGTTGGGCAGCACGTCGTGGCGCAGTACGGCCCGCCGCGTGTCGCCCCGGGACAGGGCGGCCTCGACGTACCCGCTGCTGAGTACCGTGTCCGCCGCGGCGTGCAGCACGCGGGTCGAGAACGGGGCGGTGGCGAGGGCGACGGCGGCCACCAGGGCCGTAGCGCTGCCGGGGAACCCCGCGGCGAGGACGAGGACGACCAAGAGAGCGGGGAGGACGGCCAGGGCGTCGACGCAGCGGAGCAGCAGGTCGCCCAGCCGGCGGGAGACCATGGCCGCCAGAACGCCGGCGGCCAGCCCGATGGCTCCGGCCGCGGCCGTGCCCGCCAGCGCGGTGAGCACGATGGTGCGGCCGCCGCTGAGGACCCGGCTCAGTACGTCCCGGCCCAGCACGTCGGTGCCGAGGAGGAACTGACCGTCGGGGTGCTGGAAGGGTGCGGCGAGCTGCGCGGTGGGACTGTGCGGAGCGGCCAGCGGGCCCAGCAGGGCGAGCAGGAGGACGAGCAGGGTGCCCGTCCCGGTGAGCAGTGGTGGCCGGCGGCGGTGGAGGGTGCCCGTCCGGGCGGTGCGTGCCCGCCTCCCCGATGGTGTGAGGACGGTCGTCATCGGCCATGTCCTTCCCGCGCGCCCAGCAGGCGGGCGCAGATGTCACCCGTTAGCAGCACCGCGAGCATCACCCCGGCGAGTACCGTGGCGATGCCCTGCACCATGGGTATGTCCCGTGCCGCGACGGCCAGTTGCAGTTCCCTACCGATGCCCGGGTAGTCGAAGACGTTCTCCACCACCACCGCCGAGCCGACCAGCGCCCCTGTGGTGAGAGTGAGCGCGTGGACGGCGGGAGCCGCTGCGTTGGGCAGGATGTGGCGGACAGCGAGCCGTACTCCGCGTACTCCGTTGAGCCGTGCGGCTTCGCAGTAGGGTGTGGCCGCCGCGTCCGCGACGGAAACCCGCAGAAGCCTGGTGGCCACCGCGAACCCGACGGCGCTGAGCGTCAGTACGGGCAGGATCAGCGCCTGCGGCACATCGAGGGGCGTACCTCCCAGGGGGATGACGGAGACACGCGGCAGGAGCTCCAGCCACACCGCCAGTACCGCGACGAGCAGCGCGGCGATGACGAACTCCGGTACCGCGGCAAGGACCTGGGCGGCCGTGGAGACGAAGCGGTCGGCACCGCCCCCGCGCAGTCCGGTCCACAGGCCCAGGAGCGCGGCCAATGGCGCGGTGACCGCGAGCGTCAGCCCGGCGAGGAGCAGGCTGTTGGGCAGGCGAGTGGCGAGGACGTCGGTGACCGGCCGCTCCCCCACGAAGCCACGGCCCAGATCCCCCCGGACCGCGCCTGCCACCCAGTCCGCGTACCGTTCGGCGGCCGGCCGGTCCAGCCCTAGTTCGGCGCGGACCTCGGCGCGCTGCGCATCGGAGGCGTCCATCCCGGCGACCGCGCTGACCGCGTCGCCCGGAAGGACCGCCGTGGCCGCGAAGATGGCGGCCGACAGCACGACGAGCAGGACGGCCGCCCCCACGAGGCGACGGCCGACGAACGCGATCAGGCTCACGCCAGCGACGCCTGCGAGAAGCCGGGGAACTGCTCGAAGAGATCGTCACGTATCCCGCGGACCCCCTTGGCCTGGGCGTTCAGGTTCGGCTTGAAGACCGGCAGCACCTGGTTGCCCTCCTCCCAGCGCGTGCGCTGCGCCTGCGTTCCCAACTTCCTGGCCTCGGCCTGGTCGCTCTCGGCGCGGGCCTTCGCCACGAGGGTGTCGGTCGCGGACTCCTTCCAGCCGAACGCCGACGGCGATCCACCCGCCGTGCTCATCTGGTAGATCGAGAGTGCGGGGATGGGCATCTGGTACGAGCCCGCCAGCGGCAGCGCCGCGTAGGCGGGGAAGTCGGCGTAAAGCTGTCCCGCCGGCAGTTCACGCACAGACGCCCGGACACCGACCTTCTTCAGGTCCTCGACGAAGAGGGTGGCCATCTCGACCATGCCCGGCGTCTCCGGCCCGGTCGTCAGCGCGACCTTCATCCCCTCGGCTCCGGCCTCCTTGAGCAACGCCCGAGCCCGCTCGGGGTCGTGGGCGCGCTGGGGCAGGCCCTCCGCGTAGTCGGGGAAACCGATGGAGGGCAGGTCGTTGCCGACTTCGGCGTTGCCGTAGAACACCGTATCCACCATGGCCTGCCGGTCGACCGCGAGCTTGAACGCCTCGCGCACCCTGGGATCGTCGAAGGGCTTGACCTTCATGTTCATCTGGAAGGACAGGCCGATCAGGTACGGGCTCCTCGTGGGAACGAGTTCGACGTTCCCGTTGTCCCCGAGTGTGCGCGCGGTGACGGGTGAGAGGTCGTGTGCGAAGTCGATCTCACCGCCGGTGAGCGCTCCGGCCCTGGCGGTCGAGTCAGCGATCGACCGCAGCTCCAGTCCGTCCAGGTGGGGTACGTGGCCGTAGTGGTCGTCGTAGCGCTCGAACGCCGCACCCTGGCCGGCCGTGAACTCGGTCAGCCGGAAGGGTCCGCAGCTGGGCATGCCCTTGCGGAAGTTCTTAGTGCCGTCCTTGACCACCGGGAAGTTGCCCTGGCAGAGGATCAGGCGACCGTCGGCGATGGGCCGCAGGGTGGGCAGTACGACCTTCAGGTCACCGTCGGCCTTGGCGTGCGCGAGGTCGAAGTTGGCGGCGGCGAGCCGGTACACGGGCAGTTTGCTGTTGGCCGCGAGGGCGCTGAGGGAGTGCAGGACGTCGGCAGCGGTCAGCTCGGAGCCGTCGGTGAAGCGGACGCCGGGCCGCACGTGCAGGGTGTAGGCCGACAGATCGTCGGCGATGTCGATGCCCTTGAGCACGCCATAGCGCACCCCGTCGGGCCCACTGGGGTCCAGGTTGCCCAGCGTGCCGTGCCAGGCCCGGGCCCGCACCAGGTCCAGCGCGGACGGGCCGTTGAACAAATCGAGCGTCTCGGAGGCGCCGCCTCCGACGAAGGCGGCCCGCAGCGTGCCGCCCGAGCGGGGCGACGAACCCGGTCCGGACTTGCGGTCGGACGCGGGCTCGTCGGTGGAGCACGCCGCCAGCAGGCCGGGGCCCACCGCCATAGCCGCGGCGCCCGCAGCACCACGGCGGAGGAAGGCGCGGCGATCGGTCTGTCTGGACATGCTTCTCCTTGACGTTCTGCTGAGCTGATCAAGAAGCCGTGGCACATACACGGCGTGTGAAGTAGGGCCCAACGGGAGCCGGTGACCGGCAGGTCAGCGGCGCTCGGCGGCAAGACGTACCGCTTCCGTCACGTCTGGGCGCCTGGAGCGTCCCGCAGCGCTCGTGGACTACCGCGATGCTCGCGGACTACCGCAAGGCCAGGGCCCCAGACGGGCAGGCCCACACGGCTTCACGCACCGCGTCCGACTGGGACGCGGGAGGCTCCCCGTCCAGGACCAGCACGAGCCCTTCCTCTTCGTCCTGGTCGAAGACGCTCGGCGCGGCGAGCACACACTGCCCCGCCCCCACACACCGATCCCGCTCGACACTGATATTCCGGGCTTCGGACGCCCGGCCTGCGACGGTCATGAGGGCCCCTCCCCTGCCGCCGTCCACGCGGCCATCTGTTCGACAGTCAGACAGTAGTCGATAATGACTTCCATATTCAACTAGCGCCGCCAAAGCCCCAACCGTCCTTTGAATCTCTTATGGAAATGATTACCATGTGCGTCATCACTTTGGAGGTGGGCAGCCTGCGCGAAACATCCGCAACACAGCTGCCGGCCCCGTTGCGCCCGACACGCCAACGGACGGCCGTGATGACCGCACTGCACCAGCGAGCCGGCTTCACCTCCGCGCAGGAGTTGCATGAAGCACTGGAAGCCGACGGCATCACCATTGGTCTGACCACGGTGTACCGGACTCTCCACGCCTTGGAACGGTCTGGACAGCTCGACGTCGTACGGGAGAAGAGCGGGGAGCGGCTGTACCGGCCCCGGCCCGCCGACGGGCACCGCCACTATCTCGTCTGCCGTGACTGCGGCCTGAGCACGGAGGTCGAGGCCGGCGTGGTCGAGCGCTGGGCGGAGAGCGTCGCCGAAGGCATGGGCTTCAGCGAGGTCGAGCACACAGTGGAACTGACCGGTGTCTGCGACAGGTGCGGCTTCACTCGGATCACTCCGGGCCCGGGCTCCGCGGAGCAGCGTGCTTGAACAGCGTCCAGCTCCCGACGGACGGACGCTCAGAAGGAACGACGGAGGTCTGGCGGCCTCACCGACCGGCGCGAGGAGCCTACCGGTCCTTGTGAGTGGTCGCGGGTGCGGCTGATGCGGGCAGTACAGAGCGCCCGCCGGCCCAGGGCCGGCGGGCGCTGCTCAGGGAGCGCTGGGAGCGGGTCCGGTCAGTGACCGGCCACCGTCCCGGACAGCTCGTTGGTTGCCTTCGGCAGCGTCACGGACGTCATCTTGTCGCCGGAGTCCAGGTCGAAGGCGTGCAGTTGGCGCTTGCCCGGTTCTGAGACGTACGCCGTGTGGTCGCGGACGAAGAGGGTGGGCCTGGGCTGCTGCCAGTCCAGAGGCTCGGTCCAGTCGCCGACCGCGTCGATCTTCTTCTTGACCTTGCCGGTCTCGGGGTCGATGACGTGGAGTACGCCGTTGGTGCCGAGCACGAGTGCTTCGCCGTGCGGGCCGCGGGCGAGGGAGCGGAAGGAGTAGCTGGTGCCGAGGTCGACGAGCTTCATCTTCGCGGTGCGGGTGTCGATCAGCGATATGCGGGTGGGCCGTTCCAGTTCCGCGTCGGGGTCGGTCTTGTAGTCGCCCAGGAGGATCGGGGAGGCGTCGCTGCCGGCCTGGTTGCCGGTGCGGGCGTAGTCGTCGGGGGCGTCGACCTTGGTGAACTTGCCGTCCTTGTAGAGGAGTACGCCGTCCTCGCAGCCGAGTCCGACGATGTCGCCCTGGGCGGCGGCCTCGCCGTGCACGCCGGGGCAGTTCTCGGCGCGGGCGATCTCCTTGTTGTCCTTGTCGAGGACGAGGGCGCCGGTGCGCTTCTCCTCGGTGCCCAGCGTGGTGACGAGTTCGCCGCCCGCCAGTTCGATGGCGACGCCGTGGTGGGGTTTGGCGGAGGTGTAGTTGCGGCCCTCCGGCTGCTTCCCGCCGGCCAGGTCGGCGGGGTCGAAGACGTTCACCTCGCCCGTGCCGTCGGTGAACAGCACCGTCTTGCCGCCGTGCCGCACCACATGCCCCGGCTTCACGCCCTTGAACTCGGCGTCCGTGAACGTCTGTCGGGCGGCGTCGAACACGCGGAAGCCGCTGTCGGTGGAGACGATGACGTGGTCCTCGTCGCCGGCCGGGTTGACCCGGTTGAAGCCGGGCAGCTCGACGGTCTTCGCCAGCTTCAGGGTCTCGCCGTCGAGGACGTACAGCCCTCCGTCGTAGGAGGCGACGACCGGGTTCTTGACGGCAGCGGCCTCGCTGCCCTTCGTCTGCTTCTTCGGCTCGGCGTCGGAGGAGGCGTCGTCGCTGCCGCCGCAGGCGGTCAGCGCCATGGCCGCCGCCAGGGCGAGTGCCGTGCCGGTGAGCGTTCTGGCGCGTGTCGACCTGTTCATGGTGTGTCTGTCCTCTCCGGCCCTCAGGGCGCGGGTTTGTGGGGTGGAACGGCCGGCGTGTTCGGTTCGCCGGGCCGCGGGGAAGCGCGTTCAGTCGCCGGTGAGGCCGTCGGCCATGGCCGAGGTGTTGGCGCGCATCATTTCCAGGTAGGTGCCGGCGCCCTTGCCCTTCTCGGTCAGCGACTCGGAGTACAGCGAGACCACGTCCACGTCACCGCCCATCTCCTGACGCAGCACCTCGGCGAGCCGGGTGGGCTGGGAGGAGTCGGCGAAGACGGTGCGCACCCCGGCCTCCTCCATGGCCTCGGTGAGGGAGCGCAGGTCGGAGGAGCTGGGTGAGGCGAGGGTGGTGCCGCTGGGGATGACGGCGCCGATCACGCGGAAGTCGAAACGGTCGGCGAGGTAGCCGAAGACGTGGTGGTTGGTCACCAGGGCACGCCGGTCCTCGGGGACGGCGTCGAAGGACTTCTCCATCCAGGTGGTGAGGTCGGCGAGTTGTCCGTCGTAGCGTGCCGCGTTGGCCCGGACGGCCTTCTCGTTGACGCCGTCCACATGCTCGACGACCTGGTCGGCGATCAGGCCGGCGGCCTTGCGCACCCGGTCGGGGTCGGTCCAGAAGTGCGGGTCGGGTTCGCCGGCCTCCTCCTCGGGGCCGCCCTCCTGCCCGGTGTGGAAGGTGAGCGGGTCGGCCGCCTCGCCTGCCGCGAAGGTGGCCACACCGGACTCGCGGGCCGCTTCCACGTGCCGCAGTACGTTCTCCTCGAGGCCGAGCCCGTTGTAGACGACCAGGTCCGCGTTCTCCAGTTCCGCGGCCTGCACGGCCGACAGGCCGAAGGAGTGCGGGTCGGCGTTGGGCTTCATCAGGACGCTGACGTCCGCCTCGCCCCCGACGATCTCCCGGGTGATGTCGCCGAGGATGTTGGTGGTCACCACGACCCGGGGCCGTTCGTCGCCACCGCCCGCGCAGCCGGTCGCCGTACCGGCGAGGACGAAGAAGCTGACCACGGTCAGCAGCAGGGCACGGACCCGTGCCGCACCCACGCGCACGCTCATCGGCCCGTCTCCACCATCAGGGACGGACGGACGTCCAGATCGAACGTGCGGGCCACTCGGAGGTTGTCGTTGTAGTCGATCTCGTACACGCGCTTGCCCTCGGGGTCGTTGAGGTAGGCGCGGCTGCGGTCCACCTCGATCACCGGAGTCGCGGTCCCGGGGCCGGGCCCGGTTTCGGGGAGGTCCTTCAGCAGGGGATCGGTGACCGCGGTCTCCTTGCCGGCGGATATGTCGTAGCCGTGCAGGGCTCCGTCGGTCTCCAGGACCAGCAGGGGTGCGCCTTCGCCGGCCGTGTTGGCGGCGACCACGGGGCCGGTCTCCACCCGGGTCCAGGCGCCCTTGGTGACGTCCAGGACCCAGACGGCTTCCTTGCCCGCGGGTGCCGTGAGGGTGCTGCTGCCGGGTCGGTGCCGGAACTCGGTGGCGCGCTCGTGCCGCGGCGTGTCCTCGCCGTAAGGGATCTTCTCGGCGGTGAAGGCGCCGTCGTCCTCGTGGACGAGCAGGGCGCCGTCGGCGCAGCCGAGGACGAGCCCGCGCCGGGTGACCGCGTCACCCCGCGGGTCCTCGCACTCCTCCTCCGGGGTGGCGACCCGTTTGCCGGACCGGTCGAGCACGGCGACCCTCGCGGGGTCACCGCCTTCGCCGGTGAGGGTGATCAGGTGTTCCGCGTACGGCACGACGGCGCCGGCGTAGGTGCCCGGGAGCCGGGTGGGGGTGCCGAGGGCGCCCTTCTCCAGCTCCGCGCGCGGGTACGCGCTCGCCTTCCCGTCAGCTGACGTGACCACGGTGACGCCCGCGTCACTGCGGACGCGCGTGCCAGCACCGCCCGGGAACTCGCCGACCTCCTTGATCTTCGCGCGGTAGTAGTGCACGTGATCACCGTGGTCGACCATCCACGCGCCGCTGTCGAGGACTTGGGTGCCGTCCGCACCATGGAAGTAGCCGAAGCGGCCGTCCGTGGTGAGTGCGGCGACACCGGGCATGCGGGCGGTGTCGTGCACCTTGCCGGTGATCAGGTCCAGCACCCGGGTGTCGCCGCTGCCGGTGTCGCCGAGCAGGAGCCGGGACTGCTGCTCGGCCGCCTCGGCGGCGCCCTCGACGTAGCCGTGGGGGGTGCTCGACGAAGTGGGGCTCGCGGAGCCGGAGTCGGCTTCCTCATGACCGCCGCATCCGGTGGTCACGAGAAGCACGGCCGCCAGCGCGGGCGCCAGTGATGTGACGTTTCTTCGGACGAACAAGGAGATCGCCTCAGGTTTCGTTCGGTCGGGACAGGGAGGTGCTCGGAGCCGAGGCGACCGCCGGAGCCGGGAGGCCGGCCCGGCGCGCACGGCGGCGGTGCCGCAGTCCGGACGCCAGGTGGGAGAAGAAGAACAGGCCGACCGCGAGGGCCGAGACGGTCGCGCCGGCCGCGGTGCTCAGATGCCAGGACAGGAGCAGGCCGCCGAAGGTGGCGGCGGCACCGAGGACCGCGGCCAGGACCATGACGCCGCTCACGCTGCGCGCCCAGGGCAGGGCCGCCGCGGGCGGGGCGATGAGCAGGCCCAGGACGAGCAGCGTGCCCACGATGTGGAAGGAGGCGACGATGGCCAGCGCCAGCAGTCCCAGCAGCACGGCGTGGGCGAGCCGGGGACGCAGCCCGAGGGTGCGGGCCTTGCGCTCGTCGAACGCCAGGGCCAGGAAGGCACGGTGACCGAGCACCGAGACGGCCAGCGCCAACAGCAGGGCCGCCCCGAGGAGCGTCAGGTCGCTCTCCCGCACGGCGAGGACGTCACCGAAGAGGAACCCGGTGAGGTCCACCGCGAAGGACTGCGAACGGGACACGATGATGACGCCGAGCGAGAGCATGCCGACGAACAGCAGGCCGATGCCGGTGTCCTGGGACAGCCTCGGAGTGCGTCCGAGCGCCGTGACGCCCGCCGTCATGACGGCCGCGCTCACCACCGCCCCCACCAGCAGGTTGCCCCCGAGCAGCGAGGCGACCGCGACGCCGGGCAGCAGCCCGTGGGACATGGCGTCGCCGAGGAAGGCCATCCCTCGCAGCACCACCCACGTACCCGCGAGGGCGCAGATCGCCGAAACCAGGATCCCGGCCCACAGGGCCCGCTGCACAAAGGCCACCTCGAAAGGGGCCGTCAACCACTCCATACGAGGAGCCTACAATGACAACCATGTTCAAAAACACCCCGCTGCCACCACCGGACGGCGCAGCCAGGAACGAGCGCGTCCGGTTCCATGAGCTGAACGCCGGCTACCCCGGCCGCCCCGTTCTCCGCCAACTCAGCGCGCAAATAACGGCTTTGACCATGACCGCACTCGTGGGGCCGAACGGAAGCGGCAAGTCCACATTGCTGGGCGTCCTGGCCGGCGTGATCACTGCCACATCCGGACAGCTCCGGTACGCGGAGGGCTCGCCACCGGCTTTCGTCCCGCAGCGCGGCGCCGTCGGCGACACACTCCCCCTCACCGCGCGGCAGACCGTGGAGATGGGCCGCTGGGGCGAGCGTGGACTGTGGCGGCGGCCGACCCGGCAGGACCGGGCCGTGGTCGACTCCGCCATGGAACGCCTGGGCGTCGCCGACCTCCGCGCCCGCCAGCTCGGCGAGCTGTCGGGCGGCCAGCGCCAACGCGTCCTGATCGCCCAGGGCCTCGCCCAGCAGTCCGACCTGCTGCTCCTGGACGAGCCGACCACCGGCCTCGACCCTGAAGCCCGGGAACGCATCACGGCCCTGCTGACCGACCTGGTGGCCGACGGCACGACCGTCGTCCAGGCCACGCACGATCTCGAGGCCGCTCGCTCGGCCGACGCCTGTCTGCTCCTCAGCGACGGACGGCTGGTCGGACACGGCCCGCCCGAGCAGGTACTCACCCCTCAGGCACTGACCCGGATCTGGCAGCCGGCGTGAAGCACAGGACCGGACGCGGGGCGCTCAGCGTGGTCTCACTAAGGTGGGCGGGCAACTACCGCGCGGTAGTTGCCGAACGGTGAAGCGAGTGACGTGAGCGATCAGAAGTACGCCGGAGAGCGGGGCGGGCCGGCCGACGCCATACGCCTGGCCGTGCGGGCGGCGGTGAACGTCCTGCTCGGCGGGTTCGCGCTCCTCACGATCGTCACGGTCGCCAGCGTGCTTGGCCCGACACTCGCCCTCGATCTCTACACGCCTCCCGTCGCGGCCTGGTGGACGGTGTTCACCGCCGTCGTCGTCCAGGGGGTGCCGTTCCTCCTGCTCGGTGCGCTGGTCTCCGCGGCCGTCGGCACGTTGGTTCCCGAACGGGTCTTCGCCCGGTTGCTTCCGCGCAGTCCCGCTCTCCCGGTACCCGTGGCGGGTGCGGCCGGAGTGGTGCTGCCCGGGTGCGAGTGCGCGTCCGTGCCGGTGGCCGGCAGTCTCATGCGGCGCGGGGTGGCCCCGGCGGCCGCCCTCGCCTTCCTGTTGTCCGCGCCCGCGGTCAACCCCGTGGTGCTCGTCGCCACGTCCCTCGCCTTCCCCGGTGAACCGATGATGGTGGTGGCCCGGTTCGCCGCCCCGGCACCGCCGTGACCATGGGCTGGCTGTGGGCATGCTTCGGCCGCCCGGAGTGGCTGAGGCTGCCGACGAGGCCCACCACGGAGGCCGCGGGCTCACGCGCGGGCGCCTTCGCGTCCGGGCTGCAGCACGACTTCCTGCACGCAGAGGGCTTTCTGGTGGTCGGGGCGGCCGCGGCGGCTACTTTCAACAGCGCCGTGCCGCGGTCGCTGCTCGACCTCTTCACGGCATCCGCCTGGGTGTCGGTGCTGCTCCTGGCGGTGCTCGCGGTGGTGCTGTGGTGTGCAGCGTGGCGGACGCCTTCGTGGCTGCGTCGCTGAGCGGGTTCGGACCGGTGGCCCAGTTGGCGTTCATGGTGGTCGGGCCGATGGTCGGTCTGAAGCTCTTCGCCTCCAGGCGGGCACGTTCGGGCGGGGCTGCGCCCTCCGATTCTCGTCCGTCACCTGGGCGACCGCGGTGGCCGGCAGCGTCCTGGTGGGGTGGTGGCTGCTGTGAGGAAGTACGGTTCCGCCGTGCTGTTGCTGCTCGTCGGCGCCGCGGTGCTGCGCGTCTCGCTCTTCAGCGACCTCTACCTCCGCTACGTACCGGACGGACTGCGGCCGTACCTGATCGCCTCCGGTGCGCTGCTGGCGCTTCTCGGTCTGGTGCGGGGCGCGCTGACGGCCCGAGCGGCACGGGAGGGCGCCGACGAGGCCGACGGGCGCGGTCAGCATGATCACGCTTACGCCCATACCGGCGCTCCTCGTGTCTCCTGGCTGCTCGCCCTGCCCGCCGTCGCCCTGCTCTGCTTCCCTCCTCCTGCGCTGGGTTTCTACAGCGCGGCACGGGAAGAAGCCGGGCGTGCCGAGAAGTTCGTCGGCACGTTCCCCGCACTGCCTGCCCGTGACCCGGTGGGTCTGAGCCTGGCCGAGTTCGGTTCCCGGGCCGCGTACGACAGCGGCTTCTCGCTGCGAGACCGCACGGTGCGGCTCACCGGTTTCGTCACCCGTGATGACGACGGCACCTGGGACGTGACCCGGTTGCGTGCTGCGCGGCCGACGCGACGGCGGTCAAGGCGGAGGTCCGTGGCGTGCGTGCACCGGAGACCGACACGTGGGTGACGGTGACCGGCACCTGGTACCCCAGGTGGTGAAGTCGGGGGTACGGGCGATCCGGTCCACGCCGCCGGCCTTGTTGCGGCGCAGAACGCTTTTGAAGCTCTGCTCCAGAGTGCCTGTCATGCGGAACATCAAGTCATCGCTGAGGTGCCCAGGGTCGATGTTGAGCAGGTCTCGCGGCGTAGGCTGCCGCAGCCGAGTGAGTGTGTAGGCGGACATGGCTGCCAGCGGGTGGAGCCAGTTCCCCAGCGAGTCACCCAGCAAGGGCCGGTCTTCGGCATAGCGGGCGAGGAACGCGCGCAGCCTGGTGTGTGCGCCGGCGGGCAGCTGGGTCTGGCTGTTGGTCGCTCGGATGATGCGGTCGCGAGCCGTGCCGGATTCAGGCGCGACAACGATCTTGACGAGGAGGGACCGGTCGCGGTGCTGACCACCGTTCTGAATGTAGCTGTATATCTCGTGGCTGGTCTGGAGCCCGTTGACGATCTGAGGCTCTTTGACCACGATCCTCTTGCCGGCGATCTGGGCAGCGTCCGCGACGACGGTGACACCGTTGTTGAACCACCAGAAGTCCTCGCCGGTCCCGGACTTCAGGGTTTCGCCGATGGCGTTGTTCACGGCCGTAGACCCCGCGTAGTCGCGCACGTTGGACTCGAACAGCTCCAAGCGCAACGCTTCGTTATCGGACGTGATGAAGCGGTAGTGAGCTGTGCGACAGCTTTGGCTCCGCGGGCAGTCCGCTCGCGCAGGTCAGCGGCGCTGAGGTATTCAAGGTCGGCCCGGGTGTCGGAAGTGATCTTCGCCTACTTGTTCGCGTAGATGACCTTGATGCGAACTTGCGGGAAGGACGATGCCAGTTCTTCGAGGATATGCAGGAAGCGACGCGTGCGTTCGAGCAGCTTGGCGTTGGTGTGGGCGACCAGGTATTCCTCGTCCCGACCCATGTCCAGCAGAGCGGGCAGATGAAAGTGCAGTTTCTCGATCACCGACTCCTGGTATCCCGAGGAGTTCTTCGCCTGCAAGACGACCAGCTCGATCTTGCCGGCACGCGACGGGAGAAACTGATGTGCATCAGCGGTGATGTAGCGCTCGTCCACGAACGTCCAGATGCCGTCGATGCCGCAACCATGCGCGCCGTCGACGATGCCGTCCGTGATCTCGTCGTTGTCCAGGTCCCAGTCCTGCAGAGCCTTGTCCGCGG
Organism: Streptomyces sp. BB1-1-1; assembly: GCF_031597775.1. NCBI lineage: Bacteria > Bacillati > Actinomycetota > Actinomycetes > Kitasatosporales > Streptomycetaceae > Streptomyces > Streptomyces sp. BB1-1-1. Next base: position 1,588,019 of record NZ_CP134203.1, read on the forward strand.
CGAAGAACGTGAAGAAGTCATCCCGGTTCCTGTCCGGCGCCAGCTTGCGATGCTGGTCCTCCAGGATACGTTCCAACAACCGCTGATCCTTGCTTTGCACCGACACCACGCATGGCCCCCCCGACCGGCCGGGACACCGAGGCGTGAACTTTGCAGTGGCAGACAGTGTGCCCCGAAGCCGATTGCGCACAGTTCCCGGGCCGCACGCTGTGGCTCGACCCTGGAGGCTTGCTGTCACCGCGTCCCCGCCTCCGTACTCGGAGAGGAGGACCCCCAAGTGAAAGGACGCCCAAGACAGACGCAGAAACCCACCCCACTCAAGAGCCCTGCCGGACCGCACCTGCGGAGCTTCTCGTCGAACGCCGCTATCACAAGCCGATCACCAACTGAGTCGACGCCTTCAGATCAAACGCTCTGAGCTGGCCTTACACGGTCACCCTGGACTGACCTGGACGCCTGTAGACGGTCTTACAACCTGTGCCATGTGGTATCCAGTGAGGGACCGAGGCTATAACGAGAGGGTGCGGGACACCGGTCTGACCAGGTGATCTCACGCCAGGTCTTGCCCTCCTGGGCAAACCCGTCGCCAACGAGGCAGGACCGGACAGTCACTCGTCGCAGCGAGTCGGTGAGGCGCCTTGACCTCAGAAGAAGTGCTTGCGTCCACCGACCGCGCGACCGGTCGCACCCAGGATCCACAGGATGGCGCCGACCAGAATGAGGATGCCACCGATCGTCGTCAGCAGACCCATGCCTACAAGCAGGCCGATGATCAGCAGAATGAGCCCAAGAATGATCATTTTAAAATCCCATCGTCGATTCCGACTCAGGCGCGTGTGCGTATACGCCTCACAGGGCCTCAGTTCGCCCCTTGGTTGGTAGGTCCCGACCAGCTACGAATGCCAGGACCTCGGTGCGATAGCCCTTGTGCCCGGCGACACGGCGTTCACGCACCCCCTCGAAACTTCGTTCAATGGCCTTTGAACACACAGCCGTACCGGGCCCCCGCTGAGCGGGAGGCCCGGTGCGGTCGGGCCGCTTGGTCGGGCGGGCCGAAACGGTCGAGCATCAGGGCGGCGCTGCCGAGGTCGGAGAGGATATCGGCGTTGAGGTTGGAGGCGACGACGACCGACCAGTCCTCGGGGTGCAGGACGAACTTGGCGGACATGGCGTCGACCAGGACGCTCTCGGTCCGACGTCGGGGTAGTCGGCTGCGACGCGCTTGAAGACGTCGTCCCACAGCACCATGCCGTACTGCTGGGCGTTGCTCTTGGTGACGGAGGAGACCTTGCGGCGGGTGCGGGTGCGCGCGAGGTCGAAGGCGAAGCGGATGACGCGTTCGCAGCCGACCTCGGTGAACAGGGCGGACTGGACGGCTAATCGATGGCCCGTACAGGCGGAACCTATGAGACACCGCGTCATTCCGAAGCGATGCGAAACTCGAATTCGGGGCGGTCCCACGGCACGGCGGGCGGGTTGGCGAGCGCGGTTCCGGTCCGCGTCGCGCCTACGCGGTGGTAGAAGTCCTCGGCGGGAGGATGCGACACGACCTTGACACGGTCGAGCCCGGCGGCACGGGCCTCGGACCGCATGTGCGCGACGAGCAGCCGTCCGATACCCCGTCCTTGCGCTTCGTCGGCGACGAACAGCAGGTCGAGCTCCGGTGGGGCGAGGACGAGCGAGTAGAACCCGAGAACCGGGCCTCCAGGCTCGTCGGCGCCGACGGCCACGAAGACGCGGTGGGCCTCGATGTAGTCGGGCCCGACCCGGTAGCCCGCGACCGCGGCTGCGTACTTACCGGCGTAGGCGCCCGAGCCACGCACGAGCCGCGTGAGGCGTTTGGCATCCCGCGCGACGGCCCTCCGAATCTTGATCGGCCGGCTGATCGGGGACGTGCGTGAACTCATCGGGAGAGTATTTCGCACAGGGGCGTGCCGTTGGTCCGCACGCTTGGTGGACGCGGGGTCAGCGGGTCGCGCGGCGCCCGGGCGGAGTGAAGGCGTAGAGGTCCAGGATGTCCGGCCGGGGCGCCACGCCGGGGCCACCGGCGCGGACCCACGCGGCGATGTCCTCGGTGGCGTCCGGATCGTTGACCAGTCCGAGCCAGACCGGCCGGGCACCGGCGGCGCGGCCTTCCGCGGAGGGTTGTACGACGATGACGTTGGCCTGGTCGCAGACGTCGAGGCAGTCGGAAACACGCACCGGTGCCGCGGCGCGCAGGCGTTCGGTCTGGGCCGTGTGGTCGACGCCGGTCACTTTGGGGCTGCCGCAGCAGCAGTCGCGGCACACGACGATGCGGCACGGCACCGGGCCGGTGGCCGTTGCGGCCCTCGCGTCGTCTGTCGTTCGTCCGGTCGGCATTGCGGGCATGCGGTGCCGTCCCTCTCTCCGGGGAGATCCGCCCCGGTGGTTCGTCGAGGAGGCGACCGCGTGAGTCTCTGGCTCTCAGGTCGATGCTCGTACCCGGCGTTCCCGCCCGTTGCCGGGCAGGGCCTGTCGGGAACTCGCTCGCCGATCACAGTGGCGGGACCGCACCGGATTTCCACCGGCTTCCTCGTCCGCCGTCGCCTTGTCGCCGGCCATCATCCCATGTCGCGAACCGCCTCGCCCGCCCCGTTCAAGCCGTCAATCGGTCTCCTGGGAGTGGGGGGCCGTCGCGGGCGGATGGGACGGACGGTCCCGTCCGCCGTCACGGCCGGACACCACGACGACCACGAGCCCGACGACGACAGCCCCGGCGGCGGCCCGTCCTGCCACCCGTAGCCACCAGCCCGACCGGGCCGTACCCCCACCCGGCCGGCCCAGCCTCTCGGCCCGCCGGGCCGGTCTCAGCAGGCGGGCCAACAGCAGCAAGGCCACGGGGACTTGCAGCAGCCACAGGACGGTGCGCGGCCACTCCCCGTACCAGACGTTGGTTCCGTACAGCAGTGTGTGCCACACGCTCAGCACGTAGACGACGATCACGAAACGGTGCAGCCGTCGCCAGGTGTTCGCCCCGATGCGGTGCCGGACGTAGAACAGCAGCCCCAGCGGAATCGCCAGGTACAGGGCACCTTGGCCGAGCGGGATGGCGATGCGACCGGTGCCGGAGTCGTACCAGCCGGGTACGAAGCTGTCGGCGAAGCCCACCCACAACCGCTCGGCCCAGCCCACCTTCGTCTCGTAGCGCACGAGTTCCGCCGCGAACATCAGCGCGTGCGCGGTCATGAGCGCCATCGTCGTCAGGCTCGTGGTGCGGTGCCAGCGCTCCAGTACCCGCCGGGAGACCGGCAGCCGGGTGGGCCGTGGTCCCGACAGCAGCAGGCCGAGCATGACCGTTCCCCAGGCCCACAGCAGCCCCGACCATCCGAACGCCTGGCTGAGCAGGTACATCCAGTAGGTGCCGGCGTCGTCCATGAACGGCATGACCGCGACGGTGTCCGAAGCACCCGACTCCATGCGGGCGTACAGGAACGCGAACACGAGCGCCGTGACCACCACCGCCGCGGTGGCGTCGGGCAGGGCGGACCGCAGGTCGCCGCGGAGAGCGACGCGATCGGCGGGAGGCCGTTGCCGTCCGGGCGGGGCTGTTGTCCCGTCCTCGTCCGGACTCGCGTCTGACAGCATCAGGGCCTCCCGGGCACGGGCCACCGCAGCGACGGTGCGCATGTGTCGTGGGTCAACAAGTCTTGCTGAAGAGACAACGACCCACGGAGGCGTTATCCGGCCAGAGCCGCCGTGAGCCCGATATCTGAACCACCCTCGTCCGGACGGTGCTCAGCGGCCGAGGTCGAGCCCGATTCCCGGCAGCAGGTCGTCCAGCAGGCCTCCGGTGCCGCGCGGTTGCGGGAGTCCTGGGATCCAGCCCGAGTCGATGATCATCGCCCCGACCGTCACCCTCTTCGGCTCGGCCCGGTCGATGTCCCAGTTCGCCCCCGGGCTGGGCAACCGATCACCCTCGAAGCCCCAGTTGCACTCGTGGTCCGGTATGGCGTACAGCAGGTGACAGGCCAGTTGTTTGAGCATCGACTCGTTCTGGTCCGTGGTGGTACCCGGGGGCAGTGGAATGCGTTCCAGGAGCTCGTCCCAGACCTCGTTGACCGAGCCGACGCGTCCGTAGGCGTCCGTGGTCGGCACGAGGGACGCGACAGCGGTGTCCAGGCCGGGGTGCGAACTTGTCGCGGTGGACGCTGGAGTGGGCGAAGAACTCCGAGTCGGTGTCGTGGGAGTACGACCCCATCCAGTCGTCCAGATAGGCGTCCCCGGTGTACTTCAGGCCCCCGTTCGCGTCCACCAGGAACGACCTGACCCGAGGATCGAAGCGCTTGCCGCCCCGAGGTCACCACCCAGCGCGCCGACGGGCGAGAGGTCTTCACCGGACGCGCCCACTCGGAGCAAGCGCCTTCCACTCAGGTGGCGGCCCGGGGTTCGTTCACCGCCGCCATGTGCCTGCCGACTCGCGCGGCGGTCTCCCGTAGCCAGATGTGGGCCGCGTCGTGCGTGTGCACGGGGTGCCACCACATCGCCTCCTGCAGCGGCACCGCCTCGTACGGCGGCTCCACGGCCCGCACGGCGGCGAGCGGCTCCATCAGCCGGGCGAGGCGGGCCTGGATCAGGGCGATGCGCCCGGTACCGGCCACCAGGAGGGGCAGCAGCTGGAAGCTGTCGACGGAGACCTCGACCCGGGGTTCGATGCCCAGCATGCCGAGTTGGCGCACGGCGGGGGCGTCGTAGGTGCGCTGGTAGGTGACCCAGGGCAGCCGGGCGAGGTCGTGCAGGGTGAGGTGCTCCTCGACGCTGGGGTGGTCGTCGGCGACGAGGAAGACCCAGCGGTCCCGGTAGAGGTCGGTGGCGGGGAAGTCGCTGATGACGCCGTGCGGCATCAGCAGGCCGTCGGTCGTGCTGAGCAGCGTGTCCGTGGCGTCCACCACCGTGGGCGGGGTCTGCGCGAAACGCAGCCGGATGCCGGGGGCCTCCTCGTGCACGACACGGGCGAGTTCGGTACCGAAGACGGCCACGGCGTAGTCGGACGCCACGAGCTTGAACTCGCGGCTCTCCTTGGCGGGGTCGAAGTCGGCCTGGCTGGCGAAGAGGCGTTCGAGCACGTCATAGGCGGTGGAGGTGCGGTCCAGAAGGACTTGTCCGAGGGCGGTGAGCTCGTAGTGGCCGCCGACACGGGCGAGCAGATCGTCGTCGAAGTGGCGGCGCAGCCGGGCCAGCGCAGCGCTCATCGCGGGCTGGCTGAGGCCGATGCGCTGCCCGGCGCGGGTGACGTTCCGCTCCTCCAGCAGGGCGCGCAGGGCGACGACGAGATTGAGGTCCAGGCGGCTCAGTTGCACGGCTCTTCCCTTGGCTGAACGGTGCTGACCAGGTGGAATCACTGGCATGGATGGTAGTCATCCACAGAATCGATTTCCCTGATCGGTGGCGGCGGGTCCAGATTAGTCCCCATCGCAATCAGGAGGACACGTACGTGAATCCCGCACCCTCGTCCGCACTGTTCGCGGGCCCCTTCGCCCTCGGCACGCTGTCGGCCCCGGGCGGGCCGGCCTTCCCCGCCCTCGTCACCGCCGACGCCCAGGTGCTCGATCTGCGCGTCGCCTTCGACGACGAACGGCTGACCACCCGGACACTGCTGGAGAGCTGGGAGACGGCACTGCCGCGGCTGCGGGCGCTGCCCGACGACGCCGGTCGGCCTCGTATGCCGCTCGCGGACTTCCGGGTGCACGCGCCGGTCGCACCGCGCCAGGTGTTCCAGTCCGGCGCCAACTACCGGCAGCACGTCATCGACCTGCACGTCGCACACCGTGCGCCGGGCGACGACCGTCCCGAGGAGGACCGGCGCGCGGAGGCGGCGGAGATCATGGACCGGAGGGCGGCGGAGGACCTGCCGTACGTGTTCATCGGTCTGCCGAGCGCCCTCACCGGTCCCTACGACGACGTCGTGCTGCCCGCGTGGGCCGAGAAGCCCGACTGGGAACTGGAACTGGCCGCGGTGATCGGCCGGCCGGCCCACCGGGTGTCCGTCGAGGAGGCACTGGACCACGTCGCCGGGTACACGATCGCCAACGACCTGACCGACCGCGCCACCGTCTTCCGCCGGGACATGCCGCAGATCGGTACCGACTGGCTGCGCAGCAAGAACGCCCCGGGCTTCACGCCGCTCGGACCCTGGATCGTGCCCGCCGCCTCGGTCGGGGACACGGGCGACCTGCGTCTGACGCTGCAGCTCAACGGCGAGACCATGCAGGACGAGTCCACCGCGGACATGATCTTCGACGTGGCGCGGATGGTCTCCTACGCCTCGCAGACCGCCCGGCTCCTCCCCGGCGACCTGGTCCTCACCGGCTCCCCCGCCGGCAACGGCATGCACTGGGGCCGCCTGCTGCGCGACGGCGACGTCATGGACGCCGCCATCACCGGACTCGGCGCCCAGCGCACCCGTTGCGTGGCGGAGGAGGCCCGATGACGCTGGACCGCACCGACCCCGAGGGGTCGATCGCCCGGACCGCGAAGGCGTGCTCGAACTGGGGCCGCTGGGGCGAGGACGACGTCCTCGGCACCCTCAACTTCCTCGACGAGGCCAAGCGCCGCGAAGGTGCCTCGCTGGTCCGGCGGGGTGTCAGCTTCTCCCTCTCCCAGCGCTTCGACATCGACGGCCCGCAGAAGGGCTGGCGGCGGCGCACCAACCCGGTGCACACCATGCTCGACACCGGCACCGACGCGGCCCTCGGCAACCAGGGGCTGCCGCACGGCATCGGTGGCGCCGACGACGTGATCGCGATGCCGTTGCAGTGCTCCACCCAGTGGGACGGGCTCGGCCACATCTTCGACCACGGCAGGGCGTGGAACGGACGCCTCGCGGAGAAGGTCGTCACCTCCGACGGCGACCTGGTCACCGGCATCGAGCACATGGCCCCGCACGTCGCCGGACGCGGAGTGCTCCTGGACGTCGGCCGGGTCGTCGGCGAGGGCGGTGAGCTGCCCGACGGCTTCGCGATCACCGAGGAGCACCTGACCAGGGCCGCCCGGGCCCAGGGCGTGCGCGTGGGCCGCGGTGACCTCGTGCTCGTGCGCACCGGGCAGCTCGCCCGGGTCCGCCGCGCCGGCTGGGGCGAGTACGCCGGAGGGCCCGCGCCCGGTCTCTCGTTCACCACGGCCGGCTGGCTGCACGGCAGCGAGATCGCCGCGATCGCCACCGACACCTGGGGCTTCGAGGTCCGTCCGAACGAGTTCGAGCACGCCTTCCAGCCGCTGCACCAGGTCGCCATCCCGCACATCGGCCTGCTGATCGGCGAGATGTGGGACCTGGACGCCCTCGCCGAGGACTGCGCCGACGACGGGGTGTACGAGTTCTGGCTCACCGCGGCGCCGCTGCCCATCACCGGCGCGGTCGGCTCGCCCGTCAACCCGATCGCCGTCAAGTAACCAGCGGAACGAGGGAGTTCCCCATGAGCACAGCCCGTACGGTCCTGGTGATCGGCGGAGGTGCGGCCGGCAACGCCGTGACGATCCTGCTGCGCCGGGCCGGCCTCACGGTGGACCTGGTCGAGGCCAAGGACGACTGGAACGCCACCGCCGGCTCCGGCATCACCCTCCAGGGCAACGCCCTGCGCGTCCTGCGCGAACTCGGCGTCTGGGAACAGGTGAAGGCGTCCGGCTTCGGCTTCGGTTCCGTCGCCATCACCGCCCCCGACGGCACCGTCCTGCACACGCAGGAGGACCTGCGCACCGGCGGCGACGACCTGCCCGCGACCGTCGGCATGCAGCGCCCGCGGCTCCAGCGGATCCTCATCGAGGCGGTGCGCGACAGCGGCGCGACGGTCCGCCTGGGCACCACCGCCGAGATCCTCGGCCAGGGCCCCGACGGTGTCCGCGTCCGGCTCTCCGACGGCTCCGAGCACCGCTACGACCTGGTGGTGGCCGCCGACGGCCTCGGCTCCGCCACCCGCGCCGCGATCGGCATCACGGACAAGCCCGAACCGACCGGCATGGCCATCTGGCGCATCGCCGCCCCGCGTCCGGCGGGCGTCGTCCGTACCGACCTCGCCTACGGCGGCCCGGCCTACATCGCCGGCTACTGCCCGACCAGCGAGGACACGATCTACGCGTACGTCGTCGAGGCCAACCGGGACCGCGCGTCGATCCCGCCGGAGTCGTACGCCGACGAGATGCGCCGGCTGGCCTCCTCGTACGGCGGCCACTGGCCGGAGATCACCGAGCACATCACCGACCCGGCGAAGGTCAACTACACCTGGTTCGACCGGCTGCTGGTCGAGGGCTCCTGGCACCGCGGCCGGGTCGTCCTCGTCGGCGACGCCGCCCACTGCTGCCCGCCCACCCTCGCCCAGGGCGCCGCACTGTCCCTGGAGGACGCCTGGGTGCTCGCGCAACTGCTGAGCGCTTCCGACGTCTGGGACGACGCACTGTTCCAGGCGTACTACGAGCGGCGCGTCGCCCGCGTCCGGCCGGTCGTCGAGGCGTCGGTGCAGATCGGGCGGTGGCAGCTCGACGGGGTCCGGGACGCCGACGTACCGGGCCTGATGGCCGGCACCATGACCATGCTCAGGGAGCTGCCATGACCCGGCCCACCATCGACGTGCACGCACACGTCCTGCTCCCCGCGGTCGAGTCACTCGTGGCCGGCCTGCCCGGCCACGCCGAGGCCAAGGAGTTGGACGCCCGGCGCAACGGACCTGCCGCGCTCGCGGTCAGCGGGCCCATGGTCCGTGAACGCGTCCCCCGGTTGACCGATGCCGCCGTGCGCCTGGCCGCGATGGACGCGCAGGGCGTGGACGTTCAGCTGGTCAGCCCCTCGCCGTCGCACTACCACTACTGGGCGGACGAGGAGAGTGCCGAGAAGCTGTACCGGCTCGCCAACGAGGCCACGGCGGCGCACTGTGCGAAGGCGCCCGACCGGCTGCGCGGGCTCGGCCTCGTACCGCTCCAGCACCCGCACCACATGGTGCGCGCCCTCGACCACGCCCTGGAACAGGGGCTGGCCGGTGTGGAGATCTCCAGTCACGCGCCTGGGCGGGAACTCTCCGACCCGGCCTACGAGCCCTTCTGGGCGCGGGCCGAAGAGACCGGCGCGATCCTCTTCCTGCACCCCTTCGGGTGCACGCTCGACGAGCGCCTGGACCAGTGGTACCTGTCCAACACCGTCGGCCAGCCCACCGAGAACGCCGTCGCGCTCTCGCACCTCATCTTCTCCGGCGTACTCGACCGCCACCCCGGTCTGAAGCTGATCGCGGCACACGGCGGCGGCTACCTGCCCACCCACATCGGCCGCGCCGACCACGCGTGGTCCGCCCGCGCCGACGCGGGCGCCGGCTGCGCGCACCCGCCCAGCAGCTATCTGAAGCGGCTGTACTTCGACTCCCTCGTCCACGACCCGTACGTACTGCGGGAGTTGGTCCGGGTCGCCGGGGCGGACCGCGTCCTGCTCGGCTCGGACTTCCCCTTCGACATGGGCACCGAGGACCCGGTCGGCGCGCTGCGCGCCGCACGGCTCCCCGAGGCCGACTTCCACGCCGTCCGCGGCGGCAACGCGGCGGCCCTCCTCCGGAAGGACTGACACCATGCGCCTGCTCACCCACCTGCGGCACGTCGACCTCGCCGTGCCCGACTACGACAAGCAGCTCGACTTCTACGCCGGCGTCTGGGGCCTGACCAAGGTCGCCGAGGACTCCGGCATCTCCTTCCTGGCCGCCGAGGGCTCCCCCGAGCAGTACGTCGTGCGGCTGCGCAAGGCCGAGGAGAAGCGTCTCGACCTCGTCTCCTACGGCGCCGCGTCCGCCGCGGACGTCGACACCCTCGCCGAGCGACTGCTCGCGGGCGGCGTGCAGTTGATCTCCCGGCCGGGCAAGGTCGACACCCCGGGCGGCGGTTACGGCTTCCGCTTCTTCGACGTCGACGGCCGCACCATCGAGGTCTCCGCCGACGTCGAGGTCCGCCGGCACCGCAGGATCGAGGAGAAGGAGGCCATCCCCGTCAAGCTCTCCCACGTCGTCCTGAACTCCCCCGACCTCAACCGCACCCGCGAGTGGTACGAGCGCCACCTCGGTTTCGCGCTGTCCGACACGCTCAGCTCGCCGCACATGGGCGAGGTCATGCACTTCATGCGGATCAGCAGCCGGCACCACTCCATGGCCATCGCCCAGGGCCCGCACACCGCCCTGCACCACATCTCCTTCGAGATGCGCGGCATCGACGAGTACATGCGCGGCTCCGGGCGCGTCATCCGGGCGGGCTTCAAGAAGATCTGGGGCCCGGGACGGCACATGGCGGGCGACAACACCTTCACGTACTTCCTCGACCCGCACGGCAACACCGTCGAGTACACCACCGAGCTGGAGAACCTGGACGAGGACACCTGGCATCCCCACGTCTACGACTTCTCCCAGCCCGAGGTCACCGACCAGTGGGGCACCGCCAACCCCATGAACGAACTCGTCGCCAAGGAGTCCTTCAACGACCCCGACCGGGGCGTCTTCGTCGCCCCGCCGGTCTGAGCCGGCTCCCCGGCCCCGGGGGTCCCGACCGACCGCCCTCCCACTGGAGCCCGCCATGCGTTTCGCCGCCTACGAACACCGCCACCGCCACCGGGTGGCCGTCGTGGAGGACGACGGCACCCTCCTCCCGCTACCGGGCGTCTCCTCCCTGTCCGCCCTGCTCACGGAGACCGACGGCCTGCCCGGGCTGCTCGCCGCCGGCCGGGAGGCGCTCGACGTCCCGCCCGGCCCGCATGTCTCCGACGTACGGCTGCTGCCCCCGCTCCAGCCCGCCTCCGTACGGGACTTCGTCACCTTCGAGGAACATGTCGAAGGCGTACGCCGCTCCGTCGACGGCGTCACCGGCGTCCCCGAGCAGTGGTACGCGGCGCCGACCTTCTACTTCACCAACCCGCACGCGGTCTACGGCGACCGGGAGGACGTTCCGATGCCGCCCGGCTCCGCCGTACTGGACTTCGAGCTGGAGGTGGGCGCCGTGATCGGGAGGGAGGGCCGGGACCTCACGCCCGAGCGGGCCCGCGACCACATCGTCGGCTACACCGTGTTCAACGACTGGTCCGCGCGCGACCTGCAGGGCGCGGAGATGAAAGTCGGCCTCGGTCCCTGCAAGGGCAAGGACACCGCCACCACCCTCGGCCCGTACCTCGTCACCGCCGACGAGCTCGAACCGTACCGGGACGCCGACGGCTTCCTGCGCCTGGCCCTGACCGCCGAGGTCAACGGCGAGAAGGTCGGCGAGGACCTGCTGTCCAACATGAGCTGGACCTTCGAGGAGATGACCGCCTACGCCTCCCGCGGCACCCACGTCGTACCGGGTGACGTCCTCGGCTCGGGCACCTGCGGCAACGGCGGCTGCCTCGCCGAACTCTGGGGCCGAGGCGGCGAGCGGACCCCGCCGCCGCTCAAGCCCGGCGACACCGTCACCCTCACCGTCGAGGGCGTCGGCACCCTGACGAACACCGTCGTTGCCGGCGCCGAGCCCGTACCGCTCCCGACCGGCCGACGGCGCAACCGGGAACGGCCGTGAGCGCCCCGCGCCCCAAGAGGCTGCTCGGCAAGGTCGTCGTCGGCACCGGCGCCACAAGGTGGCTCTCGTCTCCGGACGAGTGAGTGCGCTCGGTCGGCGGGGCTCAGTTCGGGTTCGGTTCGGCCGCGCAGGCGACGTCGGTGCGCGGGAGTTCTCCGGTGACGAGGAAGTTCGTCGTCCTGTCGTTGAGGCAGCGGTTCTTCAGGAAGAGGTAGGCGAGGTGTCCACCCTGGTCCGCGGTGATCATCCGTGCCCGCTCACCGAACGCCCTGCGCAGTTCACGGGCACCGGACAACGGCGTCGACGGGTCGCGCAGGTTCTGCACGATCAGTACGTTCGACGGCCCTCGGCTGTTGATCCTCACCGGGGGCTCGGACGGTTCCGTCGGCCAGAAGGCACAGGGCCAGATGTTCGCCGCGGCCGCACCGAACATCGGGTAGCGGGAGCGGTCGGCCTCGACGTTGCGCTGGTATGTGGCGACGGACTCCGGCCAGTCGCGGTCGTTGCAGAGCACCGCGAGCTGTCCGGCGACGGCGTTGTCGGCCGGCTGCCGGGCGGGTACCTCGGACGGTGAGGTCTGCGGGAGGGGCTGTCCGGTCTCGACGGCACGCCAGATCTCGGCCAGTTCGGGCAGCCACTGGTCCAGGTAGAGCTTCTCGAACGTCACCTTGCGGAACCGCTTGCCGTCGAAGCCGTCCGGCCTCGGCTCCGCGTCCAGCCGGGCGGCGATCTCGAAGTACTTCGCCCTGATCCCTTCCACCGAGGTGCCGAAACCGTACTCGGGATGCTCGGAGAGGTACTTCGCGAAGTCCGGGAACCTGTCCTCGACGCCCTCCCCGAAGCCGCGGGAGGCCGACGGGCCGCTGCCTTTCGGACCCATCGCGCTGTCGAGGACGATCTGGGCGCTGCGGCGCGGGAACAGCGTGGTGTAGACCGAACCGAGGTAGGTGCCGTAGGAGATGCCGAGGTAGGAGATCTTCGGCTCGCCCAGCGCGGCTCGGATCCGGTCCATGTCGCGCGCGGTGTTGGCCGTGCTGATGTGCGGCAGCATCGGCGCGGTCGCCGCGGATCCGCACTTCTCGGCGACCTCGGCGGCGTACTCGGCACGCTCGGCGACGTCGGCCGAGTCCAGTGCGTATTCCGGGATGTTCGCCGTCGCCGTCGCCTCACCCTCCAGGTCGCAGGTCACCGGAGCGCTGCGGCCGACCCCGCGCGGATCGAAGCCGATCACGTCGTAGGTGTCCAGGACGCTCTGCGGCACGCCGTAGTACTTCAGCACCAACGGGTAGTTCAGGCCCGGTTCGCCCGGCCCGCCGGCGTTCGTCAGCAGCACGCCGCGGCGCTTGTGGGGTTGTGGGCTGGCCATACGTGAGATCGCGAGCGCGATCTTCTCGCCCTCGGGGTCGCGGTAGTCCAGCGGCACCTCGAGCGTGCCGCACTCCAGTCCCGGCAGTGAGGTGCCGTCCGGGCATTCGCCCCAGCTCACGCGCTCGGGTGACGTGCTCGGCGCCGTTTCGGCCGAGGCCCCCTGCCAGGTGAGCAGCGCCACCATGACGGTGGCGAGAACGGCAACGACGTACTTTCGCATGCGGTGTCCTTATGGGCGTGGCGGCTTTCGTCCGGACCGGTCCAGGGGGCGGGTCAGCCCGCCGCGCCGTCGAGCAGCCGGCTGTAGCGCAGCCGCAGCGCTCGCTCCGTGCTGGCCGTGACGGTGATGAGCCCGATCACGGTGTTGCCCCATGCCGACAGATCGATGGGCGAGGTGAAGGTCCCGACGTGCTGGGAGACGCCTTGGGAAAGGGTGAGCTGTTCGACGAGCTGTGCGACGAGGACGAACAGGGCGACGACGAGCACGATCGACGACAGGAACCCGATCCCGCGGCTGAGTGCGGGGTGCCTGCGGTCGAAGTGCGCGCGGCGCCCTTCGGCGGAGTCGCGGTCCGGGACGAGTTGGTACTCGGCCCCGTCGGCGCTGACGTAGTGGCAGCGCTTGAGCCCGAAGGCGCTCATCCTCACTTCGACGGTGCCGCCCGGGACGGGGAAGGCGGCGGGGAGTCCGGACTGGGCGTGGTGCCTGTCGTCGAGGTACAGGTCGGCTTTGACGTTGCCGGAAGAATTGTTCTGCCAGTGCCTGACGTCGACGGCGTAGATCGCCTGCCGGCCGTCATCGTTCGTCAGCCGGAGGTAGAACAGTGCCCGGAAAGTCATCTGCCACCAGCGGAACGGCTTCAGTGGTCGTCCGTCCCCGGGCGTGACCCGCCTCGCGGCCCGCCGACGCCGCGTCTCCTCGAACATGCCTCCCACTCCCTCTGCTCGCTCGGTGGCCGGGTGGCGGGTGAGTGCCGCCCGGCCTCGAACGAGTCTGTCCGTGCGGCGCGGACGGCACATCATCCCGGCGGCTCGGAGCGTCTTCGACCAGAGGCGAGGTGGTGATGCGACTTTGGTCCAGGTGGGGTGTCCGGACCGTTCGGCGCGGTGGTCAGGCGGGGCATCCAGCGTCCGCGACCACGTAGTGGCCGGGTGAGGTCTGCTGGAGGGTACGGGTGGTGAAGGTGTTCCACAGGCCCATGGGCTGACCCGAGCCCTGTGCGTAGGCGTACCCGCCGTCCGCGTAGGCACGTCCGGCGACGGTGTGGGCGTAGTTGCTCGCCGTGTGGCACGTGGGCGCGAACCCGCCGGTGGTCGCGGTGACCGTGGACGAGGCCGGGCCCGCCGCGCCCGCGGAGTCGACGGCGGCCACGGTGTAGTCGTACGCGGTGCCGCTGGTCAGGCCGGAGTCGGTGTAGGTGGTCGACGTCGTGGTCGCCACCTCGGTGCCGTCGCGGAGGACGGCGTACGAGGCCGCTCCGGTGACGCCGGTCCAGCTCAGGGAGGCGGTGGAGCCGGTGGTCGCGGTGACGGTCAGCCCGGTGGGGGCGGGCAGCGTCCCGGGCTCCTCGCCTCCGCCGTCGCCGTCCAGCCCCCAGAAGAGAGCCGTGTGGTAGCTGGAGCAGATGGTGTCGAGGTAGTAGGTGCCGGCGGTGCCGCACTGCTCGGCGCCGCTGCCGGGGTCGACCGCGAGCCCGTGTGCCATGCCGGAGATCGAGTAGACCTCGACCGCGGACCGGCCGGAGGCGTCGGCGTAGACGCTTCGCGTGGTGCCCCCGGGGAGGCTCTCGGTACGGGAGGGGGTCTGGCCCGTGCCCCACACGTCGGTCCACTGGTCGCGCAGCTCGGTGGCGTTGGCGGGCCGGACGGTGGTGTCGGCGGTGCCCTGCCAGATCGCCACGCGCGGCCAGGAGGTGGTGCCCGCGGGAGCGGCGGAACGCACCAGGTTCCCCCACTGGGCCGGTGTCCTGTCGGGCGGGCTGTACATGCAGGTGTAGGCCGCGGTCACGCTGTCGGCGCAGGAAGCGGGCAGTCCGGAGTCGACGGCGCCGCCCGCGAAGACGTCGGGGTAGGCGGCGAGCATGTTCGCCGTCATGCCGCCGCCGGCCGACAGGCCCGTGATGAAGACGCGCCCGGGGTCGCTGCCGTACCGCGAGATCGCCTCGTCCACCATCTGTTTGATCGACAGTGCCTCGCCACGGCCGCGGGCGCTGTCGCCCGGCTGGAACCAGTTGAAGCAGGAGTTGGCGTTGTTCGCGCCGCTCGTCTGGGGGAAGACCGCCGCGAAGCCGTAGCGGTCGGCGAACTTCGGCCAGCCCGAGTGCGCGTAGTAGTCGTTCGCGCTCTGCGTGCAGCCGTGCAGGGCGACCACGAGCGGCGCGCCGGCGGGCAGGGCGTCGGGCACGTACGCGTACATGGACAGGTTGCCGGGGTTGGTACCGAACCCGGTGACCTGGGTCAGGCCTGCGGCGGACGCCGGCGGGCCCGCGGCCACCAGTGCGGCGGTCAGGGCGAGGGCGCCGGCCGCGGCGGTGATCCAGCGGCGGACGCCTTCGAGGAGGTGGCGGCCCTTGGGGGCGCGGGGCGGAGGGTGCGGCTGTCCCATGTCGGCTGCCTCCTGGAGGATGGACGCGCTCTCGGAGCGATGCCAGGTGCCTGGTCATCGGTGTGTGCGCATCATCCGGCGCCCATGCCACTGTTGGCATGGACGGAACAACCAGGGTGGGCGTGGGCCGTGTGTGACGGCGGTCCATGGTCCCGGTTCGGCTCCGGAGTGTATGGGGAGACCGTGCTCCGGGCGGTCCCGCGCGGTCGCGCGGTCCGGCCCCGTACGTCAGCCGTCGTGCGTCGAGGTGCTGAGTTCGTGCAGTGTCCCGGTCACCTCGTCGTCGCTCACCTGCTCGAAGTCCTCGTACCAGAGGCCGACCGCCTGGAAGTCCGACGGCTGGTACAGGCAGACGACGTCGTCGGCCGCCGAGCGCATCTCGGCGCAGGACTCGGCAGCACCGACGGGGACCGCCAGGATCAGCCGTGCGGGTGCCAGGCCGCGCAGGTGCCGCAGGGCGGCGCGGGCGGTGGCTCCGGTGGCCAGACCGTCGTCGACGAGGATCACGGTCCGGTTTCTGACGTCGGGCGCGGACCGGTCACCCCGGTAGAGCAGAGCGCGGCGGTGCAGTTCGGCGCGCTCGCGTTCCACATCCGGGGCGAGGCGGTGTTCGCTCAGGCCGAGCATCTCCAGGGCCCGTCGGTCGAACAGCGGCGGATCGTCACCCACGATCGCGCCGATGCCCGCCTCCGGTCGGCCGGGAAGACCGATCTTGCGTACGACCAGCACGTCCAGCGGCGCATCGAGTGCCCGCGCGACCTGGGCGGCCACGGGGACACCGCCTCGGGGCAGCGCGAGAACGACGGTGTCCGGGAACTCGCCGTTCGCTGCCCGCTCCTTCAGCCGGAGGGCGAGTTCGCGGCCGGCCTCCGTGCGGTCGTTGAATCGCATGGCCTGGTGTCCGCCCTTCTCACGCGAGGCGAAGAGTGTGCGCCACTGTCCGGGGTTTCCCTCCGGACGCCGGTGAAACCGTGGCGGACCGACCGCGGGGACGGCGGCCGGGTCCTGCCCGCCTGGTCACGGAAGCCTTCCCGGCACGTGGTCACGGAACCAGCCGGCGGCGGCCTCCGTCACCTGTGCCAGTGCGCCGGGTTCCGGGAAGAGGTGCGTGGCGCCCGGTACGACATGGATCCGGTGGGGTGCCGACAGCTCCTCGGCGGCCTCCCGGTTGAGATCGAGTACCGCCGCGTCGCCGCCGCCGACGACGAGCAGGACCGGGGCGGTGACCAGAGGCAGTACGTCGCCTGCGAGGTCCGGCCGCCCGCCCCGCGACACCACGGCGGACACCCGGTTCGGCCGCTCGGCGGCCGCCGCGAGCGCGGCCCCCGCTCCCGTGCTCGCCCCGAACAGGCCCACGGACAGCGCCGCGGTGTCCGGGCGTCGCTCCAGCCAGTCGACGGCGTCCGTCAACCGCCGGGTCAGCAGCGCGATGTCGAAGCGGTGCCGTGCCGTGGCGGCGTCCTCGCGCTCCTCGTCCTCGGTCAGCAGGTCCAGCAGGAGCGTGCCGAACCCGGCCCGGTGCAGACCGGCGGCGACCGCGCGGTTGCGGGGGCTGAGTCGTGAGCTGCCGCTGCCGTGTGCGAAAAGAATCACCCCCGGCGCCCCGGCGGGAAGCGTCAGGTCGCCGTCCAGGCTCGCGTCTCCCGAGGGGACCTTCGCGGTTCGCGAGACGGTTTGCGAGACCATGAGCACTCATCTCCCCTCAGCTGTGCGGGGTCCGGGTACCCGCTGAGTCCGGCCCTACCGGCAGGTGACGGCGGCGGAGCCGTCGGTCAGAGGTCGCCGGGACCGCCCAGGCCCGTCAGGGCGCCGACCGGGTCGAGGTCGGGGGTGCCGCGCGGCCACCAGTCGTCGCGGCCGGGTTCCGACTCGTAGGCGTACCAGAGCCCTGCCCGGCCGAGCCTGAGCTGGACGTGGCCTTGGGGGTGGGTGAGGCGGTTGCGCCAGGGGCGGAAGGCGGGGAGGTCGGCGGCGAGCAGCAGCGGGCGGGCTCGGTCGAAGCGGCCGGCCGGCGGGTCCCAGGGCTCCTCCAGGACGTCGAGGCCCTCCGGTCCGCCCTGGCGCCAGGCGGCCACGGCGCGCGCCAGGTCCGCCGTGTCGCGGCCGGCGGCCTTCGCGAGGGACGCGTAGAGCGCTCGGGTGCCGACGGTGAGGCCGGAACCGGGGCGGGCCGCGGCGAGGCGCACGGCGTCCTGCCACAGCGTCAGCCCGCCGACCGGGTCACGGCCCGTGGTGAGCAGGGCGTGGGCGCGGGCGGCGGCGTCGGTGGCCAGCTGGTCCAGCGCGAAGGGGTCGGGGCCGCCCGGTGCCGCCGGGTAGGCCGGGGGCTGTTCGGGGTGCGGGGGCGGGCGCAGCGGCGCCGGGAGGGGCGGCAGGGCGCGCGCCGTCAGTGCCGCGGCGGCCCGGACACCGGGCAGGGGCTCCGGTCCGCGATCCTGGGCGGCGCGGGCCGCACGGGCCGCGTTCAGCCGGGACAGGGCGTCGAGCAGCTCGCGTTCGCCCCGGCCGCGCAGCAGGAGCAGGACGAAGGGGTCGGCGTCGAGCAGACGTGCCGTCTGGTAGCAGAGGGCGGCGGCGTGCTTGCAGGGGTGCCCGGAGTCGGGGCAACTGCACTGCGGGGCGAGGTCGCCGGGGCCGGGGAGCAGGGGGACACCGCAGTCGGCCAGGGAGTGGGGCAGCTCCTTGTCGAGGAGCGCGGCGATGTGGCCGGGACGCTCGACGGCCGCGTCCAGGAACCGCTCCCAGTCGGCGTCGTCGAGCGTGCGCAGCCGCATCTGCACGCGGTACGGCCGGGGCCGGCTGCCCTGCACGTAGGCGAGGACCAGGCCGGGCGTCACGGTGATGGCGTCGACGTGTCCCCGCTCGGCGTACCCCCGCCCTCGCGCCAGCCGCGCGGCGTCCAGGGCGCCCTCCTCCAGCGCCGTCACCCACGCGTTTCCCCACCAGGTCCCGGCGAGACTCCCGTCCGCCGCCGCGCGGGGCGGGAGGGCGGGGAAGGTACGACGCAGCTCGCCGTCCCGGCCCGGCGCGGCCATCGAGCGGGGGGTGCGAGGGGTCGCGGGCGGCGGGGGGAACGTCTGGTTCGCGGGCGGTTGGGGGGACGTCTGGTCGTGCGCTGCCGGGTGCGGAGCCCGGTCCGGAGCCGCCGGGTGCGGAGCCCGGCCCGGAGCCGCCGGGTGCGGAGCTCGGTCCGGCGCCGCCGGGGCACGCCCGGGTCGCGGTGGCGCCTGCCGGCGTGGGGGCGGTGGCTCGTAGGACAACGTGGACGGAAGTGATGGAAGCCACGGCTCACCGGCGGCAGGAGACGGGCCCTCGGCAGCACCCTCTGAACGCGCGGCGCGATACGGCGTGGGAGTGGAGTCGGAGGCGGGCTCGTCCGGGGTCAGGGCATCCTCGTCGGGGTCCGCCTCCGGGGGGAGACGGAACGCGTCCGCCGCGAAGTCCCGTACGGCCCGTGCGCGGGCGTCGGCGGTGCGCGAACCGCCGCCCCCCTGCGGACGACGGGCCGGGCGGGACAGCCGCCGGGTGCCCTCCGCCCCCTTGGCCGCGGTGTCCGCCGTCGCCTGCCGGCGAGCCGCCCGCAACGCCTCACGCGCCACATCCGCCGGCCGGCTGTCGCTCGTGCCCGCGGAGCCTGGGCGTGCCGCGGGGGCCGCGTCGGCGGTCGCCTCACCGGGGAGGGACGTCGGGTCGGAGGCCGAGGCCGAGGCATCGGTCGCCGCATCATCGGAGTGATCCGCCGGGGCGGCGACTGTTGTTCCGTCAGAGACGATCGGCCGCCCAGCAGAGCGAGTCACGTCTTCGGGCCGGTTGGTTTCCTCCCCCGTCGCGCCGCCCGCTCCGTCGTCCTCCCCTGCATGCCGTGCGGTCCGCGCGCTGCGCAGCGCCGCGCGTGCGACGTCCCCGGGGCGGGGCCGCTCGGTGCGCTCCTCCGGCTTCCGATCCCGATTCCGGCCCCGGTCAGGGTGCTGGTGCTGGTGCTGGTGCTGGTCATGACCTTGCGCCTGCGCCTGCGCCGGCTCGCGTTCGGGGGCGGCCGCTTCGGCTTCGGCTTCGGTTGCCGCATCCGCATCGACGGTCGGTCCAGGCGCCGCCCCCTCGCCTCGCTCGCGTGCCTCGCGCAGGGCGCGGCGGGCCTCGTCGGCGGGCCGGGGGGTCATGACGGCCTCCGCAGGGACACCAGGTCGGACAGTTCGCGGACCGTCAGTTCGGTGAGGGCCGCCTCGCCGGAGCCGAGGACCGCGTCGGCCAGGGCACGCTTGGACTGGAGCATCTCGGCGATGCGGTCCTCGACCGTGCCCTCGGTGATGAGGCGGTGGACCTGGACCGGCTGGGTCTGGCCGATGCGGTAGGCGCGGTCGGTGGCCTGTTCCTCGACCGCCGGGTTCCACCAGCGGTCGAAGTGCACGACGTGCCCCGCGCGGGTGAGGTTCAGGCCGGTGCCGGCGGCCTTCAGGGAGAGGACGAGGACCGGGGTGGCCCCGCTCTGGAAGCGGTCCACCATGTGCTCGCGCTCCGGCACCGGCGTACCGCCGTGCAGCAGGTCGACCGGGATCGCGCGGGCGGTCAGGTGGGAGGTGATGAGGCGGGCCATGCCGACGTACTGCGTGAAGACGAGCGCCGAACCGTCCTCCGCGAGGAGCGTGTCCAACAGCTCGTCGAGCAGGGCGAGTTTGCCGGAGCGGTCGGTCAGTCGATCCGCTCGGCCCGGCGGGTGCTCCTCCTTGAGGAACAGTGCGGGGTGGTCGCAGATCTGCTTCAGCGAGGTCAGGAGCTTGAGCACCAGGCCCCGGCGGCCCATGCCCTCGGCCGACTCGATGGCGAGCATCGACTCGCGCACCACCGCCTCGTACAGCGCGGCTTGTTCGCGGGTGAGCGGGACGGGGTGGTCCGTCTCGGTCTTCGGCGGCAGCTCCGGGACGATGCCCGGGTCGGACTTCTTGCGGCGCAGCAGGAAGGGACGGATCAGGCCGGCGAGGCGCTCCACCGCCTCCTCGTCCTCGCCGTTCTCCACCGCGCGCGCGTGCCGGGCGCGGAAGGACTTCAGGGGACCGAGGAGCCCGGGGGTGGTCCAGTCGAGCAGCGCCCACAGCTCGGAGAGGTTGTTCTCCACCGGTGTGCCGGTCAGCGCCACGCGCGCGGGGGACGGGATCGTCCGCAGAGCCTTCGCCGTCGCCGAGAACGGGTTCTTGACGTGCTGCGCCTCGTCCGCGACGACCATGCCCCAGGGCTGCTCGGCCAGGGTCGCCGCGGCGGACCGCATCGTGCCGTACGTGGTGAGGACGAAGCCGCCGGTCAGATCGTCCAGGGTGCGATCGGGGCCGTGGAAGCGGCGGACGGGGAGGCCGGGTGCGAACCGGGTGATCTCCCGCTGCCAATTGCCCAGCAGCGAGGCCGGGCAGACCACCAGGGTCGGTTCGGTGCGGGCCCGCTTGAGGTGCAGGGCGATGACGGTGACCGTCTTGCCGAGGCCCATGTCGTCGGCGAGGCAGCCGCCGAGGCCGAGCGAGGTCATGAGGTCGAGCCAGGCCAGGCCGCGCAGCTGGTAGTCGCGGAGGGTGGCGTGCAGGCCGGGCGGCGGTTCGGCGGGGCGGACACCTGCCGTGAGCCGGTCGCGCAGGGCGGCCAGCGCGCCGACCGGCACCACCTCGACCGTCTCGCCGTCGGCCTCCGCGGTGCCGGTGAGGGCGACGGACAGGGCGTCGACCGGGTCGAGCAGGCCGAGGTCGCGCTTGCGGGCGCGGCGGACCAGGGCGGGATCGACCAGCACCCACCGGTCGCGCAGCCGGACGACCGGGCGGTGGGCCTCCGCGAGGGTGTCCATCTCGGCCTCGGTGAGCGGGTCGCCGCCGATCGCCAGCTGCCAGCGGAACTGGAGGAGATCCTCACTCTCGAAGAAGCCGGTGCCGTCGGTCGCGGAGCCGGGCGCGGGCCGGACCACCGCGGTCGCGGTGAGGTCCTGGGCGAGGTCGCGGGGCCAGTGCACGGCGACCCCGGCTGCGGAGAGCCGGCCGGCCGCCACGCCCAGCAGGTCGATGACCTCCTCCTCGGAGAGGCTGAGGACGTCGGGCACGTCCTGCTCGGTGAGCCGGTCGAGCGGCGGCCAGACCCGTGCCGCGCGCCGCACCCCGAGGGCGGCGTCCACGCGCGCGCGGGGACCGAACGCCGCGTCGGCCGCTCCCGACCACAGGTCCGCCGCGTCGGCCACGAGGGTGGGGTCGGCGAGGCTGTGCACCTGGACGACCGCCGCACCCGCGCTGCGCGCGCCGCCGTTGCCCTCGTCGTCCCCGTCGAACAGGTCGTACGCCGACAGATCCAGGCGCAGCGAGATCCGCACGCCCGCGTCCATGCCGGCGGCGACCTCCGCGGCCCAGTCGTGGGCGTCCGGCAGGTGTTGCGCCGCGCGTGCGGCGAAGGGCCGGCCCGAGGCGTGGGGCGCGGCCGGGGTGCGGGGCAGGGTGTCGGCGACCGCGTCCAGGAAGGCGCGGACGAGTGCTTCCGGTTCCGGCAGCCGGATCGGGCCTGGGCCGTCCAGCGGGACCGCGTGGCCCTCCGGGGGCAGGGCGGCGGCCACCGACCGCAGGTGCGCGATGTCGTCGGGGTCCAGCGGGCCGGCCCGCCAGGCGTCGTGTCCGGTCGCCGTCAGGCCGGGCAGGAGCCGGCCGCGCGCGGCGAGCCGCAGGGCGTGCAGGGCCGCGGCGCCCCAGCAGGCGGTGGCCGGGTGGGCGGCCGGGTCGTGCCGGGCGCGCACCAGCAGGGGCAGTGCCTCGGCGAGCGGGAGGGACAACGCGGGCGTCGTCCGGCGTCGCACCCCGGCGCCGTGCCGCCGTACGACGGTGAGGTCCGTGGCCCCGGCGGGCCGGGCGCCGTGCCCGGAAGGCGAAGCGGCTGCCGACCCGCCGCCCCCGGAAGGCGAGGCGGCCGACCCGCCGTCCCCAGGAGGCGAGGCGGCCGACCCGCCGCCCCCGGAAGACGAAACGGCCGACCCGCCGCCCCCGGGAGGCGAGGCGGCCGACCCACCGCCCCCGGAAGACGAAACGGCCGACCCGCCGCCCCCGGGAGGCGAGGCGGCCGACCCACCGCCCCCGGAAGACGAAACGGCCGACCCGCCGCCCCCGGGAGGCGAGGCGGCCGACCCACCGCCCCCGGAAGACGAAACGGCCGACCCACCGTCCCTGGAAGACGAAACGGCAGCCGCCCCGCCTTCCGGCGTCGCGGCGGCAGCCCCGTGCTCGGGAAAGGCGGTGGCCGCGAGGCCGTCCTCGGGGTCCCAGAAGGCGATCCGTCCATCGCGCGGGAGAGGCGCGGGCAGGAAGACGGCCGCGAGCCGGACGGGGACGGACGGAGTGGCTGCCTCCGGCCGCGTCGCCTCGTCCCGCTCCCCCGCTCGACCGGTGGCCATCGTGCCCACCACGGCCATGTCGCTCATACGTCCTGTCACCTCCCGCCCGCGTGCCCGATCAGATGTCTTCGACTTTACGGGCGGGGTCTGACAATCGGCCCCGGCGCCCTGCCGGGGCCCGGTCGGCGACGCCTGTGCGCGGTCTAGGGAACCGTGCGCGAGACGACGTACACCATCGGGTAGTCCGGGTCGTCCATGTTCACCACGACGTCCTGGGTGGGCGCCGGATTCCGCTGCTCGTTGACGAGGCCGTACCAGGCTCCCGACCCGCCGAACTCCCAGCCGGTGACCCGCTGGGCGCGGTCGCTGATGGCGATCTTGCCGCTCTCCAGTGCGTCCCGGTCGACGCCCAGCCCCGCCAGGAAGGCGTCCAGGCCGGCGTTGGTGGTCTCGAACTGGACGTAGAGGCGACTGGTCTTCCAGTTGTTCGTCTCGTAGTAGGCGACCTCTTCGGACGGGACCGGGACGGGCACCTCGTAGACCCGGCGCTGCAGTTTGGACGGCCAGCCCTCGGTCATGCCGGTCGCCGCGTACTTCGCCTCCTTCTCCCGGCCGCTGTCGCGGCTCTGGTTGGCGGAGATCATGAGGTAGCCGGCCGGGATGCCGATGAGCAGCACGATGATGAGCAGGGTGAGCGACCGGCGGCGGATCCTGTGCCGGCGGTCCTCCACCGGACGCCTGGGCCCGTCCGGGGGCCCGGCCTGGTGGGGCAGGGAATCCGTCACAGCGACTCCCGGGGCGTGCGGCGGGCCTCCGCGTACCGCTCGTAGCGCTCGTACCGCTCCACCCGGCGCCGTTTGGCGCGGCGGAATCTGCGGGCGACCAGCCGGGACAGGTCGGCGGCGCCCACCATGCCGGCCTCGGGGCCGAGCTGGGCGCGGACGATGCGGGCCTCGGGGCGGTAGCCGCGGCCGGTGAGCTGGCGCTTGAAGGCGTCGCGCGCGGGGCCGATCAGCAGGTCGTCGGCGGCGCTGACCCCGCCGCCGATCACGAAGCAGGACGGGTCGAGGGCCGCGGCGAGGTTCGCGATGCCGACGCCGAGCCACTGGCCGATGTCCTGGAGCAGTTCGATGCACATGGCGTCGCCGTCGCGGGCCAGCTCGGTGATCATCGGGCCGGTGATGTCGCCGATGCTGCCCTTGACGTGCTCGATGATCCCGTACGCCACCGGCGAGTCGGCGGCGGCCAGTTCGCGGGCCTCCCTGACCAGGGCGTTGCCGGAGCTGTACTGCTCCCAGCAGCCGCGGTTGCCGCACGGGCAGCGGTGGCCGCCGGGGACGACCTGCATGTGGCCGAACTCTCCGGCGACCCCGTACTTGCCGCGCTTGACCTGCCCGTCCTCCAGGATCGCGCCGCCGATTCCGGTGCCGAGCGTGATCATGACCAGGTGGTCCTCGCCGCGGCCGGCGCCGAAGCGCCACTCGGCCCAGGCGGCGGTGTTGGCGTCGTTGTCCACCAGGACGGGCACGGCGAGACGGCCGGCGATGCGGTCGCGCAGCGGTTCGTTGCGCCAGGACAGGTGGGGGGCGAACAGCACGCGGTTGCGGTCGGCGTCGACCCAGCCGGCCGCGCCGATGCCGACGGCGTGCACGTCGTGCCGGTCGGAGAGGTCCAGCACCAGTTCGACGATGGTGTCCTCGACCACCTTGGGGCTCTTGGACTTGTCCGGGGTCTCCGTGCGGAGCTTCTCCAGGATGTTGCCGTCGGCGTCGACGACGCCCGCCATGACTTTCGTGCCGCCGATGTCGATGCCGACCGTCGGCACGCGGGGTGCCGTGAGGTGCGAGCGGCGTTCCCTCGTGCCCACGGTGCGCAGGACCGGGGCGCGGCGGGAGCCGATGGGGGCGGTGAAGTCGCGGTAGGTGCTCATCGGGTGCGATTGTGCCGCACGCTCACGCTGGGTGCCGAATGGACAGGGGGTGGGTGGAAGCGGTTCGTTACCGGGTGCGGGTTCGTTGTGGCTGGTCGCGCCGTTCCCCGCGCCCCTAGCTGCGTTCCAGTTCGTGGCGTAGATCGTCCAGCTCCGTTCCGCCCGCCATCTGCCGCGTCAGCTCGTCCAGGGTGATGTCCTCGCGCTCGTGGTTGCCCACCATCGTGCCGCGTTTCAGCAGGACGAACCGGTCGCCCACCAGGTACGCGTGATGCGGGTTGTGGGTGATCAAGACAACACCCAGGCCCTGGTCACGTGCCGCCGCCACGTACTTCAGGACGACGCCGGACTGCTTCACGCCCAGTGCCGCCGTCGGCTCGTCGAGCACCAGCACCTTCGCGCCGAAGTGCACCGCGCGGGCGATCGCCACGCACTGGCGCTCGCCGCCGGAGAGGGTGCCGATGGGCTGGTCTACGTCGCGGAGGTCGATGCCCATGCGCAGGAGTTCGGCGCGGGTCGTGCGGCGCATGTGGTCGACGTACATGCGCTTGAAGGGGGCGACACCCTTGCGCGGCTCCGAACCGAGGAAGAAGTTGCGCCAGACCGGCATGAGGGGGACGACGGCCAGGTCCTGGTAGACGGTGGCGATGCCGCGGTCCAGTGCCTCGCGCGGGGAGGAGAGGCGGGTCTCCTCGCCGTCGATGCTCAGGGTGCCGCCGTCGTGCTGGTGCAGACCGGCGATGATCTTGATGAGCGTCGACTTGCCGGCGCCGTTGTCGCCCAGCACGCAGGTGATCTCGCCCGCGTGGACCTCCAGGGACACGCCTTCGAGGGCGCGGACGTTGCCGTAGTTCTTGCTGACGCCGGACAGCTCGACGAGCGCCGTACGTGCTTCCGTCCCGGTCACTTGGTGGCCTCCGCGCGCTTGCGGACCCAGGCGTTGAGCAGGGTCGCGAGGAGCAGCATCGCTCCGAGGAAGAACTTGAACCAGTCGGGGTTCCACTCGGCGAAGACGATGCCCTTGCTGGTCATGCCGAAGATGAACGCGCCGACCGCCGAGCCGACGGCGCTGCCGTAGCCGCCGGTGATCAGGCAGCCGCCGATGACGGCCGCGATGATGTAGATCAGCTCGTTGCCGACGCCCTCGCCGGACTGGACGACGTCGTAGGAGAAGAGCAGGTGCTGGCCGGAGATCCAGGCGCCGAGACCGACGCCCATGTAGAGGCCGATCTTGGTCTTGGTCACCGGGACGCCGACCGCGCGGGCGGCGTCCTTGTTGCCGCCGACCGCGAAGATCCAGTTGCCGGCGCGGGTGCGCAGCAGGATCCAACTGGCGACGGCGACCAGGGCGAGCCACCACAGGATGGTGACCTTGAAGCCGACGCCGCCGATGGTGAGCGTGGAGGCGAAGATCTCACGGGCGGAGGGGAAGCCCTCCATGTCGGCGATCGTCTTGGTGGAGACGGTGCCGTCGATCAGCTTGGTGAAGCCCAGGTTCAGGCCGGTCAGCATCAGGAAGGTGCCGAGCGTGATGATGAAGCTGGGCAGCTTGGTGCGGGTGAGCATGAAGCCGTTGAAGGCGCCGATCGCCAGGGTGACCAGCAGGGAGACGCCGACGCCGACCCAGACGTTGGCGGTCATCTGGTAGCTGAACATCGACGACACCAGCGCCGACGAGGTGACCATGACGCCCGCGGACAGGTCGAACTCACCGCCGATCATCAGCAGCGCCACCGGGACGGCCATGATGCCGATCGTGGAGGCGGCGTAGAGGACCGTGCTGAGGCTGGTGGCGCGCAGGAAGCTGTCGGCGAAGAACGCGAAGAAGACGAAGACGGCGATCGCGCCGACCACGGAGCCCAGCTCGGGACGGCCCAGGAGTTTCCGCAGCGGAGAGGTCTGCAGAATCCTTTCGTCAGCGGTCGCCACGTCCGTGCCCGCGCTCATCGGGTGCCCCGCCTGGTGTAGTCGGCCAGCTCGGCGGCGTCGTCCTTGGTGATGATCTGCGGACCGGTGAGCACCGGCCGGCCGCCGCCGAGGACGTCGGCGTTGTACTTGTACAGCCACAGCAGGTCGACCGCCTCGTAGCCCTGGAGGTAGGGCTGCTGGTCGACGGCGAAGCCGAGGGTGCCGTCCTCCAGTCCGGCGGCCACCTTGGCGTTGAGGTCGAAGGTGTCGATCTCGGCCTTGCTGCCCGCGCCCTGCTTGGCCTTCACCGCGGTGTCGGCGTAGGGGGCGCCCAGGGTGACGACCGCGTCGACCGACTTGTCGGTCTGGAGCTTGGCCTCGATGGCGGACTGCACGTCCGGCATGCTGGTGCCGTTGACGTAGAGCCGCTGGATCTTGCCGTCGAAGGTCTTCTCGACGCCGTCGCAGCGCTGCTCGTGACCGACGTTGCCCTGCTCGTGCAGCACGCAGATCGCCTGCTCGCGGCCCCGCTCGTTCAGTTCCTCGCCGACCGCCTCGCCGGCGATCGTCTCGTCCTGCCCGATGTGCGTGAGGGCGCCGAACTTCTTGGACTCCTCGGAGCCGGAGTTCACGGTGATCACGGGGATGCCCGCCTTCTGGGCACGGGCCAGGGCGGACTTCATGGCGGCGGGTTTGGCCAGCGTGACGATGATCCCGTCGACCTTCTTGTCGATGGCCGCGTTCACGAGCTGCGCCTGCTGCTGGCCCTCGTCGTCCTGGGAGTACAGGAAGTTGATGTTGTCCTTCACCGCGGCCTGCTCGGCGCCGCTCTGGACGATGTCCCAGAACGAGTCGCCATCACCCGAGTGAGTGATCATCGCGAAGGTCCAGCGGGGCGTGTTCACCGCCGCCTTCCCCTGGGCCGACGCGGCCTTGCGGGCATCCTCGGCGCGCTTGCCGCCAGTACTGCTGCACCCGGCCAGGGACACCGACAGTGCCCCTGCCAGCGCTATGCCCACCCATGTCCGAAACCGTGCCACGAGGCCGTGCCCTTCTTGCTGTGCCGTGCTGTGCGTGCCGGGGCTCCGCGGGAACCCGGCCGGGTTCTCGAAACCCCAAACGCCCCATTGTCCGACATGGCAATCGATCACTCGGCGCCGGGGAGCAGGCGTCGGTCACATTGTCCGGACATTGGCACGAACTCGCACGGCGAGCCGCACGGGAATCACCCGGCGCCCCCGGGCCGGCGGTCGGCGCAGGTCAGGACCGTACGAGTAGCTGGAACTCGAAGGAGTAGCGGGACGGCCGGTAGGTGTGCGTGCCGAGCTCGACCGCGCGTCCCGTGTCGTCGAAGGTCGTGCGCTCCATGGTGAGCAGGGGGGCGCCCTCGTCCTCGCCGAGCCGCTCGGCCTCGTCGGCGGTGGCGGCGCGGGCGCCGATGGACTGGCGGGCGCTGTGCAGCGTTATCCCGGCGGCGCGCATCAGCCGGTACAGGCCGGTGGCCTCCAGTTGCGCGGTGTCCAGGTCGACGAGACCGGGCGGCAGGTGGTTGCACAGGTACGCCATCGGCTCTCCGTGCGTCAGCCGCAGCCGCTCCACCCGGTGCACGTCGCTCTCCTCGGCGACGCCGAGCGCGGCGGCGACCTCGGCGGTCGCGGGGACGACGGTGTTGACCAGGACCTTCGTGGCCGGGCGCTGGCCCGCCGCCTCCAGGTCGTCGTAGAGACTGCTGAGCTCGAGCGGGCGCTTGACCTTGCTGTGCACGACCTGGGTGCCGACGCCCCGACGGCGCACCAGCAGGCCCTTGTCGACGAGCGACTGGATGGCCTGGCGGACGGTGGGCCGGGACAGGCCGAGCCGCGCGGCCAGCTCGATCTCGTTGCCCAGCAGGCTGCCGGGGGTCAGCGCGCCGTGCTCGATCGCCGCCTCCAGCTGCTGCGACAGCTGGAAGTACAGCGGCACGGGGCTGCTGCGATCCACGCTGAGGTCCAGCGACACGGTGGGGTCCACTTCTGGTTTCGGCACGGGCCGAGCGTAGCTCCGTGCGCTGTTGACGGGAAGTTGTGTAGTTCGATTGTCCGGACATACGCATTGACAGCGCACGGGCTGTGAGCCCACTTTGATTCCATGCGCATCGGGGTCATCGGAACGGGCCGCATCGGTACCGTTCACGCCAACACGCTCAGCCGTCATCGCGACGTCGGATCCCTGATCCTCACGGACGCCGACATCGCGCGTGCCCAGGACCTGGCCCACCGGCTGGGCGAGACGGCGGCACCAGGAGTGGACGAGATCTTCCAGTGGGGCGTGGACGCCGTGGTGATCACCACGGCGACGCCGGCCCACGCCGAACTGATCGGTCGGGCAGCACGTTCGGGTTTACCGGTGTTCTGCGAGAAGCCCATCGCCCTGGACCTGCCCGGCACGCTGCAGGCCATCGCCGAGGTGGAAGCCGCCGGGACGATCCTGCAGATGGGGTTCCAGCGCCGCTTCGACACCGGCTACACGGGGGCCCGTGAGGCGGTACGGTCCGGGCGGCTCGGCCGGCTGCACACCGTCCGGGCGGTGACCAGCGACCAGGAGCCGCCGCCGGCCGCGTATCTGCCGCAGTCCGGCGGGCTCTACCGGGACACCCTCATCCACGACTTCGACATCCTGCGCTGGGTGACCGGCCGGGAGATCACCGACGTGTACGCCGCCGGGTCCGACGCCGGGCCGCCGATGTTCCGCGCCGCGGACGACGTGGACACGGGCGCGGCGCTCCTCACGCTGGACGACGGCACACTGGCCACGGTGACGGCGACGCGGCTGAACGGCGCGGGGTACGACGTGCGCATGGAGCTGGCCGGGGAGCTGGACCAGATCGTCGTGGGCCTGGACGACCGTACGCCGATCGCCTCGACGGAGCCCACCGGGCCGCCGGCCGCGGACAAACCGTGGACCGGCTTCGTGGAGCGGTTCGGTCCGGCCTACGAGACGGAACTGACCACGTTCGTCGAGGTCGTGCGCGGCGAGCGGGCCAATCCGTGCGACGGGCGCGAGGCGCTTCAGGCGCTGCGGATCGCCGAGGCCTGTGAGAGCTCCCGGCGCGAGCGCAGACCGGTGCGGCTGGCGGAGATCCCGGGGGCCGAGGCGTCCGTGGCGGGATGAGCGGTTCGTGAGCGGGTTCGTGAGGGGGTTCCTGCGGAAGCCGTCGGCGGACTCCGGCTCCCCGGGCCGAGCACGCGGCAACGCCGACGCCCGTGTCTTCGGCTAGGGGGTGTCCTCCCCGTCCTCGTCCAGCAGCCCCGCGTCGTAGACCAGCAGGGCCACCTGGACCCGGTTGTTGAGGTCGAGCTTGGCCAGGATGCGTGAGACGTGGGTCTTGACGGTGGCGACGCTCATGAAGAGTTCCGCCGCGATGGCGGCGTTGGCCAGGCCCCGGCCGACCGCGACGGCCACCTCGCGCTCACGGTCGTTGAGGGCGGCGACGCGCGTACGCGCGCGCGTGCGCCTGGTGTCGGCGGCGGTACCGGCCGCGTGCTCCATCAGCCGCCGGGTCACGGCGGGCGACAGGACGGGGTCGCCCGCCGCCACCTTGCGCACCGCGTCGAGGATCTCCGCGGGCGGGGTGTCCTTGAGGACGAAGCCGGCGGCGCCCACGCGCAGGGCGCGCAGCACCTGCTCGTCCGCGTGGAAGGTGGTGAGCACGACCACCTGCGGGGCGTCCGGGCGGCCCCGCAGCCGCTCGGTGGCCGTCAGTCCGTCCACCACCGGCATCCGGATGTCCATGAGGACGACGTCCGGGCGGGTGCGGTCGACGAGCGCCTCGACCTCGTCACCGTCGGCGGCCTCGCCGACGATCTCGACGTCTTCCGCGCCGCCCAGCATGAAGGAGAGCCCGGCCCGCACCAGCGGGTCGTCGTCGACGAGGAGCAGTCTGATCGCAGTCATGGCCCTTACGAAACCACGGTTGCCGGCAGGCGAGTCGGGTCCTCCGGCGACTGCGGTCACTTCGGAGGCTTCGGGGGCTTCGGCGACGGCCGTCGTCCGTTCGCCGGCTCCCGGCTCACCCCCACGGCAGCCGTGCCCGCACCTCGAAGCCGCCCTCGGGCGTGGGGCCGTGCTCCAGGGTGCCGCCCGCGAGCGTGGCGCGCTCGGTCAGCCCGATCAGGCCCTGCCCGGAGCCGGGCACGTGGGGCGCCTCGCCCTCGGGCGGGGCGTTGCGCACGGACATGGCGAGACCGTCGCCCGGGGCCCCGGTGACGGAGACGGTGACCTCGGTGCCGGGGGCGTGCTTGCGCGCGTTGGTCAGGGCCTCCTGGGCGATGCGGTAGGCGGTGCGGCCGACGGAGGCGGGCACGGCGGCGGGGTCGGTGACCCGGCCGGCGAGGGCGACCTTCATGCCGGCCTCCCGGGACTCGGCGACCAGCGCTTCCAGTGCCGCGAGCGTCGGCTGGGGGCGGCCCGCGTCGTCGGACTCCCCGGCCCGCAGGACGCCGATGATCTCCCGCAGGTCCTGGAGGGCATCGTGCGCGCTCTCGCGGATGACACCGGCCGCCCGCGCCACGTCCTCGCGGGGTGCGTCGGGCCGGAACTCCAGGGCGCCCGCGTGCACGCTGAGCAGTGTCAGCCGGTGCGCGAGGACGTCGTGCATCTCACGGGCGATGGCCTCCCGGGCCAGCCGTTGCGCCTGCTCGGCCCGCAACCGCGCCTCCGTCTCCGCGCGTCGGGCCCGGTCGTGGAGGCTGAGCAGGAGCTGGCGCTTGGACCGGACGAGCAGGCCCCAGCCGATGACCGCGACGGCGAGCAGCAAGGCGATGACGAGCGACGCCAAGTAGGGCAGGCCGGGTTCCGGGCGCATCCAGTAGTACAGGGGGACCAGGGCGAGGCTCGCGCCGCCGGTCCAGGCCACGTACCGGAAGGGGCGGTGTACGGCGAGGGTGAACAGGGAGGCGAGGACGGCGCCTCCCGCGGTGGCCGAGACGAGGGAGACGGGCAGCATCGCCACGGCCAGCCCGACCGGCCACCGGCGCCGGAGCCACACGGCGGCGCAGGCCAGGGCGCCGACCACCTGGTCGGCGACCTCCATGGCCGGTGAGAGGTCCGGCTCGTCCTGGAGCGTGTCGGCGGCCAGCAGACCGATGACGACCGCGAGCAGGAAGCACGTGAAGTCGACGATCCAGTCGCGCGCGGTGCGCCGGGGCCGCCCGCCGGGCCGCCGCGATTCCGGGTACAGGTCCTCGACCAGCGCCGCCGGCAGCACCCAGCGCCGCCTCGCGAAGGCGGGGGGTGTCGTGGCCTGCTTGTCACTGTTCACAGTCGACAAATCTACGCAGCGACGGCGACGGTGACGGCCGGCAGGACGGGATCACCGACCAAAGTCGCGGGACCGGAGACTTTCGGCGCGCCGGGTCGCACAGGACGGCGCCTTTCGTCGGGCAGGGCTCGCCCCGCGGCCGATGTGCGTGGGGGGACCGCGGGGCGAGAGTCGGGGTCATGAAGGAATTGCTGGAGTTCCTGGGCCTGATGGCCGTGATTCAGGGTGTGGCGGGCCTGGTGCACGAGTTCACCGACTGGAACTGGGGCCTGGTGCAGCGGATCGGTCCCCTCGATGGCTACGAGGTCTACGCGAGTGTCGCGCTGCTCGCTCTCGGCGGCGCGCTGTTCGCCGCCGCCGAGAGCCGTAAGTCAGGGTGAGCCCAGGCCCCGGCCCCGGCCCCGGACGGCGGACCCGGTGGTCGACGCCCTCAGCAGCCGTAGTCGACGAGGTCGAACGAGGCGTAGTGGTCGGCCGTGTAGTAGTCCTCCTGGGAGGCGTCGCCGGTGACGATCCGGCGGGCGCCGCGCGTGTCGGAGCCGGGGGTGATCACCGTGTACTCGTGGTAGTAGCCGGTGGACCGGCTGGGCAGGATGCCCTCCCTGTTCTGGAAGACCGTGCCGTCCTGTTCGAAGGGGTAGGGGCCGCCCTGCTCGATCAGGTCGAGCGTGTCGTGCGCCTGCGAGGGCAGGTCGCTGTAGCAGATGTCGCCGACCGCCGCGGGGGCGGCGCCGGCCGTGGTCGCGGAGACGGTGCCGCCCACGAGAAGGGCGGACAGGACTGCGGCTGCCGCGCCGAGCCGAGCGGCGCGTGGGGGGAATCGCATGACCTCATGATGACGCGCGTAGACAGTGGCATGTCAATGACAAGGTCGTGGAGTTTACCGGGAAGTCATATGTGTTTTCGGCGAGTTCACAGCTCGTACGAGCCGTACTCGGGACGCCCGGCCAGGTCGTACGACTGGATGGAGACGCCCGCGGCCGTCACCCGCCCGCCGGTGTGCCGGAAGGCCGTCGGCAGGGCGCCCTCCGCGAAGAGGCGGCGGCCCGCACCGAGCACCACGGGGAAGGTCAGCAGGTGGACGGTGTCGACGAGGTCGAGCGCCAGCAGCGAACCCGCGAGGGCTCCGCTGCCGTGCACCTGAAGCTCCCCGTCGGTGCGCTCCTTCAGCGCCGTGACCTCCTTGGCCAGGTCGCCGCCGAGCACGGTCGTGCCCGCCCAGCCGGGGTCGGTGAGGGTGGTGGAGGCGACGTACTTCGGCAGACCGTTCAGCTTGGACGCGACGGGGTCGGCCGGGTCGGTCATCTTGGGCCAGTACGAGGCGAAGATGTCGTACGTGCGGCGGCCGAGGAGGAACGCGCCGACGCGGCCGAAGACCTCGTCGACGAACCGGCCGAAGTCCTCGTCGCCGTACGGAACGCTCCAGCCGCCCTGCTCGAAGCCGTCGCGGGTGTCCTCCCGGGGCCCGCCGGGGGCCTGGTAGACGCCGTCGAGTGTGAGAAACGTGGTGAGTACGAGCTTGCCCATGACGGGTGCCTTCCGGTGCCGTGGTCTTCACTGTCATCGGTTCAGACCGCGCCGGCGCCCGTAACTCATCGGTCAGGTCGACGTCCGTTCGCCGCCAGCGCGCGGGGGCCCGGCCCGCTGGGATGGACCCATGAACACGAACACGGAAACACTTGCTCACCCTTCGGCACCTCTGACCGGCCGGACCGCCCTGGTGACGGGCGGCAGTCGCGGTATCGGCGCGGCGACCGCGCTGCGGCTGGCGAGGGAGGGCGCCGATGTGGCCCTCACCTATGTGAACGGCAAGGACGCGGCCGAGGACGTCGTACGGGCCGTCGAGGCACTGGGGCGACGGGCGGTGGCGCTGCGGGCGGACTCCGCCGACGCCGACGAGGCGGCCGGGGTGGTGGAGCGGGCGGCACAGGCGCTCGGCGGACGCCTCGACGTGCTGGTCAACAACGTGGGCGTGGGCCTGCTCGGCCCGCTGGAGGGGCTGTCGCTCGCCGACGTCGACCGGCTGCTGGCCGTGAACGTGCGCGGGGTCTTCCTGACCTCGCAGGCGGCCGCGTCCCACATGACCGAGGGCGGCCGGATCATCACGATCGGCACCTGCATGACCCAGCGGGTGCCCGGACCGGGCGGGACGCTCTACGCGACGAGCAAGTCGGCGCTGATCGGGCTGACCAAGGCCCTGGCCAGGGAGCTGGGTCCGCGGGGGATCACGGCCAACATCGTCCACCCCGGGCCGATCGACACCGACATGAACCCGGCGGACGGCCCCTACGCCGGCGGGCAGGCGGCCATGACGGCGCTGGGCCGCTTCGGCACGGCGGACGAGGTCGCGTCGACGGTGGCGTACCTGGCGGCCGCCTCGTACGTCACGGGCGCGGAGTTCGCGGTGGACGGCGGGCACGCGGCGTAAGCGGCGGATCCGCTGCGGGGACGGCACCGGCGTGGGTGACGCGCTCGTCGGCGGACACACGCGCGGGGCGCACCGGTGCTGTCACACACGCGGGGCGCACCGGTGCTGTCCAGCCGGTGCGCCCCGCGGGTCTTGGAGGGCCGGCCGCCCCGTTCCGGTGGGGCGGCCGGTCCGTTCGTGGGTCGGCCGCCCCGTTCGGCAGGCGGCCGGTCCGTCTACTGGGTCAGCCGCCGAGTTCCTGGTGGCGGGCGGCCAGGTGGGTGGCGCCGTCCTCCGTCAGCGAGCCGAACAGGCGCAGGCGGGAGATGCCGCCGTCGGGGAAGATGTCCACGCGCGCGTGGGTGCCGACGGCCGCCTCGGGCAGGACGAAGCGGTGGTTGGTGTCGGGCTGCATGCGGGTGCGCGGCAGCACCTCGCGCCACTCGCCGGACTCGCCGTCCTTCACGGACACCGACGCCCAGCCGGCCGAGTTGCCCTTCAGGTAGGCCGTGTCGATCTCGATCGCGCGGATCTGGGCGCGGTCCACCAGCCGGTAGCGGATCCAGTCGTTGCCCTGGTCGCGGCGGCGGCGGGTCTCCCAGCCGTCGTCCATCTTGCGGGAGCGGCCCGGCTGGATGGTGTTGGTGGCCGGCGAGTAGAAGAGGTTGGAGGCGTCCTCGACCTGGCCGCCGTTCTCCAGGGCGACCACGTCGAAGGTGCCGAGGGCGGTGAGCCACGCCGGGTCCGGGACGACCTCGCCGTACACGCGCAGACGGGCGATGCCACCGTCCGGGTGCTGCTTGAGACGCAGGTGCGTGAAGCGCTGCTCGGCCGAGACGGCGAAGCCGTTGGCCGCGTGGCCGCCGACCGCGGTGCGCGGGACGAGGGTCGTCCACTTCACGTCGTCCGCGAGCAGTTCCTCCGGCGACGGGGAGCCGGCGACCGAGGCGCCCTCGACGGAGACCGCCTGCGGGTAGTTGCCGCGGAAGTGGGCCGTGTCGACGACGATGCCGCGGATCACGCCGGGGGCGCCGAGGCGGATCAGCGCCCAGTCGTGGTCGTCCTCGGTCGGCCAGGGCTGCTCGGCGGAGACGCCGCGGCGGCGGCGGGTCTCCCAGCCGTCCATGACCTTGCCCTTGTGCCCGAAGTGCTCGGGGTCGAACTCGGCGGGCTCGGGCACCAGCAGGTTCTCGCGCTGGGCGAAGAACTCGTCGTTGGCGGCGACGACACCCGCGCCGAGCTGCCGGTCGGCAAGATTGGCGTACTGGGTGAAGGGGAGGTCGGCGGTGCGGTAGTCCGCGTACGGGTCGCCGCCTCCGTAGGGGTTCGCGTCTCCGGTGAAGCTGGCCAACGAGGGGTTCTGCTGGGCCGTCACGGTGATCAGGTGTTCCTTTCGGGGTCGTTCGAGGTGAGCTGGATTCAGGGGGTCCGGACGGGCCAGGTCCGGGTGAGGAGCTGTCCCTTCGGCTCGGTGAACGCGCCGTCCGCCACGACGCGCTGTCCGCGCAGCCAGGTGGACTTCACGACGCCGTACAGGGTCTTGCCCGCGTACGCGGTGACGCGGTTGCGGTGCTGGAGGGCGGCCGGGTCGACGGTGAACGTCTCGTCGGGGGCGAGGACCGCGAAGTCGGCGTCGTGGCCGGCCGCGATGGCGCCCTTGCGTCCGTCGAGTCCCACCTGGCGTGCCGTGTTCGCGGACATCCAGCGCACGATGTCCTCCAGGCCGTGGCCGCGCTCACGGGCCTTGGTCCACATGGCCGGCAGGCTGAGCTGGAGGCCGGCGATGCCGCCCCAGGCGGTGGCGAAGTCGTCGGTCTTGAGGTCGGCGGTGGACGGCGAGTGGTCGGTGACCACGCAGTCGATCGTGCCGTCCGCCAGTGCCTGCCACAGCAGGTCCTGGTTGGCGGCCTCGCGGATCGGCGGGCAGCACTTGAACTCGCTGGCGCCGTCCGGCACTTCCTCGGCGGTGAGGGTGAGGTAGTGGGGGCACGTCTCGACGGTGACCTGTACGCCGTCGGCGCGGGCCTCGGCGATCAGCGGCAGGGCGTCGCTGGAGGACAGGTGGAGCACGTGCACGCGCGCGTTGAGCCGCTTGGCCTGCGCGAGGAGCGCGGCGATCGCGGTGTCCTCGGCGTCGCGCGGGCGGCTGGCGAGGAAGTGCGAGTACTTCGGGCCGCCCTGCTGCGGGGCCGCGGCCAGGTGGTGCGGGTCCTCGGCGTGCACGATCAGCAGGCCGTCGAAGGCCGCGATCTCCGCGAGGGACCGGGCGAGCTGCTCCTGGTCGAGGTGCGGGAACTCGTCCACGCCCGACGGCGACAGGAAGGCCTTGAAGCCGAAGACCCCGGCCTCGTGCAGCGGGCGCAGGTCCTTGACGTTGTCGGGCAGGGCGCCGCCCCAGAAGCCGACGTCGATGTGGGCCTTGTCGGCGGCGACCTCGCGCTTGGTGCGCAGGTTCTCGACCGTGGTGGTCGGCGGGATGGAGTTGAGCGGCA
Organism: Streptomyces sp. BB1-1-1; assembly: GCF_031597775.1. NCBI lineage: Bacteria > Bacillati > Actinomycetota > Actinomycetes > Kitasatosporales > Streptomycetaceae > Streptomyces > Streptomyces sp. BB1-1-1. Next base: position 1,624,890 of record NZ_CP134203.1, read on the forward strand.
TGTCGACGAGGGTGGTGATGCCGCCGGCCGCCGCGGCGCGGGTGGCGGTCCAGAAGCCCTCCCACTCGGTGCGGCCGGGGTCGTTCACGTGCACGTGGGTGTCGATCAGGCCGGGCAGCACGACGTGGTCGCCGACGTCCTCCAGCCGGGCGCCCGCCGGGACGGGGGCGTCGTACGGCAGGACGGCCGTGATCTTCTCCCCGGTCACCGCGATCGACGCGGCGCGTATCCCCTCGGGAGTGATGACGCGCGTCGAGCGCAGCACCAGTTCAGCTTCGGACACCCGAACCTCTCTCTCACCGATTTCAACGTTCTGTTGAAGAAGTCTTCATTCCCGGTTCCGCGCCGTCAAGAGGCACCCTTTGTGCGGGCATGCCCAGCGGGCTCACCCTGGACGTTTCCACAAAGCGGAATTAGAATTCCAGCAAGCAGAACGTAGCTACGTACAAGCCGGTAGTCAACCGGCCGCCGGGTACGCTTCTTTCCTCCCGCCAGCCCCGAAAGGAACGTGCCGTGCCGACGTCCAGCGCCAGCACCACCGACTCCGCCAGGTCCGCCACAGGCGGCGTCCAGTCCCTGGAGCGCGCCTTCGACCTGCTCGAACGGATGGCGGACGCGGGTGGCGAGGTCGGCCTGAGCGAGCTCTCCGCGAGCAGCGGCCTGCCGCTGCCGACCATCCACCGCCTGATGCGCACGCTCGTGGCCTGCGGGTACGTACGCCAGCAGCCCAACCGCCGCTACGCGCTCGGCCCCCGGCTGATCCGGCTCGGCGAGTCCGCCGCCCGGCTGCTCGGCACCTGGGCCCGCCCGCACCTGGCCCGCCTGGTCGAGGAGACCGGCGAGACGGCGAACATGGCGCTGCTCGACGGGGACGAGATCGTGTACGTCGCCCAGGTGCCGTCCAAGCACTCGATGCGCATGTTCACCGAGGTCGGCCGCCGCGTCCTGCCGCACTCCACGGGCGTCGGCAAGGCGCTGCTCGCGGACTTCCCGGCGGACGAGGTGCGGGCCCTGCTGGGCCGGACCGGCATGCCGGCCGCGACCGACAAGACGATCACCACGCCGGACGGCTTCATCGCGGCGCTGGCGGACGTGCGGCGCCAGGGGTACGCGATCGACGACAACGAGCAGGAGATCGGCGTCCGCTGCCTGGCCGTCTCCGTGCCGAACTCCCCCACCGCGGCGGCGATCTCGATCTCCGGCCCGGCCGGCCGGGTCACGGAGGCCGCGACCGAGCGGATGGTGCCGCTGCTCCAGCAGGTGGCGGCGGAGCTGTCGCAGGCCCTGCTCACCTCGAACGGCAACCCGGCGGCGTGACCCGCCCCCGCGTCGCGGGACTCAGCGGCGCGGGACTCAGCGGCGCGGGGGGTCGCCGAACAGTTCCACGGCGTGCCGGACCTCCGTCAGCCCCCGGGACAGGGCGCTGACGGAGCCGATCGCGCCGGCTATCAGCAGCAGGGCACGGTGCAGCCGCGGCACCTCGGGGACACCGTGGTTCGCCATCGCGGCAAGGTCGGCAAGTTCGTCCTCGGCGATGGCCCGGTCCGGGAAATCGGCAGGCAACAGGGCGAGCTGGCGGCGCAACCGGGACACCGCGGTCCGCAGTGCCGCCACCCTCACGTCCTCGTCACCCACGGTCACTTGCCTCTGCCCCAAGCTCCGCAACACAGCCCTCCCCCTCGCACCCCGTTGTGCGCCCCTACGTGATGATCGCGCCGAGCGCCCCTGACCACTGGTCGGGCGCCGGGGACGCGGGCCAGTAAACGCCACCCCGCACCGGACGCGCCACCGCGCGGACCGAATTTCAGTCTCCCGAAACCCGCGCACGCCGGAGCGTTTGGCGGGCGGTCAGGTATGCAGGACCCATGACGGAGAACGAAGACCAGGTAGCGGGGCTGCTGCTCGCCGCCGGGGGCGGGCGGCGACTCGGCGGACGCCCCAAGGCACTGCTCGAACACCGCGGACATCCACTCGTCGAACACGCGATCGCCGCGTTGCGCGCGGCCGGTTGCGCCCGCGTGCACGTCGTCCTGGGGGCGCGGGCCGAGACGGTACGCGCACGGGCGGCGCTCGACGGGTGCGTCGTCGTGGACAACCCCGACTGGGAGCAGGGCATGGGGTCGTCCCTGCGCGCCGGGCTCGACTCGCTGGCCGGGCCGGCCGGGGCCGGTCTGCGGGCCGCGCTGGTCTCACTGGTGGACCAGCCCGGCATCGGAGCGGAGGCGATGGCGCGGGTGCGCGCCGCCTACCGGGACGAGACATCGCTCGCCTCGGCGGCGTACGCGGGCGAGCGCGGGCATCCCGTCCTCCTCGGCGCCGCCCACTGGGCAGGCGTCTCGGCGACTGCCACCGAGGACCGGGGGGCACGCGCCTATCTGAGGGAACACGAGACGGACATCACGCTGGTGGAGTGCGCGGACGTGGCGCGGCCGTACGACATCGACACCGAGGCCGACCTGCGCCACCTTGAGTAAGGAGTGTGGCACTGGGCGCCACCTTCCCTCGACTCAGAGAATCTCGACATCAACAAACCATTGAAGTTCCACAATGAGGAAACTACTATCCACTGACCAGAAGCACTCGACCGCACAGCGAGTGCGCTATGCCCCATACGTGCCCGTTGGCACCCGGTGCCACCGCTGAAGGAAGTGACAGCTCATGTCCGCACCAGCGCCGTCCACGCTGGCCATCGTCGACGCCGAGCCCCTGCCCCGGCAGGAGGAGGTCCTCACCGATGCGGCGCTCGCCTTCGTGGCCGAGCTGCACCGGCGGTTCACGCCCCGGCGTGACGAACTCCTCGCCCGCCGTGCGGAGCGCCGCGCCGAGATCGCCCGCACCTCCACGCTCGACTTCCTCCCGGAGACCGCCGCCGTCCGCGCGGACGACTCCTGGAAGGTGGCCCCCGCTCCGGCCGCGCTGCAGGACCGCCGGGTCGAGATCACCGGCCCGACCGACCGCAAGATGACCATCAACGCCCTCAACTCGGGTGCGAAGGTCTGGCTCGCGGACTTCGAGGACGCCTCCGCACCGACCTGGGAGAACGTCGTCCTCGGCCAGCTCAACCTGGCCTCCGCCTACACGCGGAGCATCGACTTCACCGACGAGCGCACCGGCAAGTCGTACGCCCTGCGCCCGGACGAGGAACTGGCGACGGTCGTCATGCGCCCGCGCGGCTGGCACCTCGACGAGCGCCACCTCCAGGTCGACGGCCGGCCGGTCCCCGGCGCCCTGGTCGACTTCGGCCTGTACTTCTTCCACAACGCCCAGCGCCTGCTGGACCTCGGCAAGGGCCCGTACTTCTACCTCCCGAAGACGGAGTCGCACCTGGAGGCCCGCCTCTGGAACGAGGTCTTCGTCTTCGCGCAGGACTACGTCGGCATCCCGCAGGGGACCGTCCGCGCCACCGTCCTGATCGAGACGATCACGGCCGCGTACGAGATGGAGGAGATCCTCTACGAACTGCGCGACCACGCCTCCGGGTTGAACGCGGGCCGCTGGGACTACCTGTTCTCCATCGTCAAGAACTTCCGTGACGGTGGCGCCAAGTTCGTCCTCCCGGACCGCAACGCGGTGACGATGACCGCCCCGTTCATGCGCGCGTACACCGAGCTCCTCGTCCGCACCTGCCACAAGCGGGGCGCGCACGCGATCGGCGGCATGGCGGCGTTCATCCCGTCCCGCCGGGACGCCGAGGTCAACAAGGTGGCCTTCGAGAAGGTCCGCGCCGACAAGGACCGCGAGGCCGGCGACGGCTTCGACGGCTCCTGGGTCGCCCACCCCGACCTGGTCCCGATCGCCATGGAGTCCTTCGACAAGGTGCTCGGCGACCGGCCCAACCAGAAGGACCGGCTGCGCGAGGACGTCGACGTCAAGGCGGCCGACCTGATCGCCGTCGACTCCCTGGACGCCAAGCCGACGTACGCGGGCCTGGTCAACGCCGTGCAGGTCGGCATCCGCTACATCGAGGCGTGGCTGCGCGGCCTCGGTGCGGTCGCCATCTTCAACCTGATGGAGGACGCGGCCACCGCCGAGATCTCCCGCTCGCAGATCTGGCAGTGGATCAACGCGGAGGTCGTCCTCGACAACGGCGAGCAGGTCACCGCGGAGCTGGCCCGCAAGGTCGCCGCCGAGGAGCTGGCGAACATCCGCGCCGAGATCGGCGACGAGGCCTTCGCGGCCGGCAACTGGCAGCAGGCCCACGACCTGCTGCTGACCGTCTCCCTCGACGAGGACTACGCCGACTTCCTGACGCTGCCGGCGTACGAGCAGCTGAAGGGCTGACGCCCGGCCCCAGGAGAGCCCGTCCGCAGGAGAGCCCGTCCGCGCCCCCGGTACCGCACAGCACCGGGGGCGCGGACGCGTCTCAGCCCAGGTGCACGGACCAGTCCTGCTCGGCGGGCGGCTTGCCGTGCAGGTCGGGTACTCGCTTGAGCCAGTCGGGACGGCCCCGCCGGGTGCGCGCAGCACGGGCGGCGTTCTCGGCGGCGAGTTCCTCGCGGGTCGGGAAGTCGGTGGGCAGCCAGTCGCGGGAGGCCCGGACGCGCGCGTGCAGATAGCCGACGTAGGCGCCCCGGACCTCGTCCGGCGTGTCGAAGCCGGCCTCACAGGTAAGCCAGGCCTCCGGCACCCGCGCCACCACCTCGCGCAGCAGCTCCTCCGTCACCTTCGGCGCCAGTTCGGCGTCGGCGGCGCGGACGTCCGGCGCGTAGTGGCCGAGGGCGTGGTGGCGGAAGTCGTACGCCTTGTCCGGTGCGGAGGCGTCCCAGCGGTGGTGGAAGACGAGGGCCGCCCCGTGGTCGATGAGCCACAGGCGCGGGGGCGCGGTGCCGAAGGTCGGCCAGACCATCAGGTTGGAGCTGTGCACCGTGCGGTCGACGTTCACGGTGAGGGCGTCCAGCCAGACGACGCGCCCGGCCTCCTCCGCGTCCACCGGGAAGACTTCCGCGACCTCGGGCGTGAAGTCGGCGCCGCCCGACAGGTAGTCCATGCCGAGGTTGAGTCCCGCGCTGGCGTTCAGCAGGTCCCGCACCTCCTGGTGCGGTTCGTCGGCGGCGATCGACGGGTCGAAGTGGGCGAGCACCAACTCGGGCACCCGAAGCCCCAGCTCACGCGCCAGCTCGCCGACGACCACCTCGGCGACCAGCGCTTTGCGGCCCTGCGCGGAGCCGGTGAACTTCACGACGTAGGTGCCGAGGTCGTCGGCCTCGACGACTCCGGGGACGGAGCCGCCTGACGTCAGCGGGGTCACGTATCGAACAGCAGTCACGTCGCGCAGCACACCGGCCAGGGTAAGCCAGGCCGCTGACACTCACGCCCTGAGCAGAGGGTTGGGCAGCGGCCGGTACCGCGCGTCGGCGCCGTCCGCGCCCGTCCAGCGCAGCAGGAGGTTGGTCTTGCCCGGGAGGGTGGGCGAGGCGAGGAGGGCCGGGATCTCGGGCAGGTCGTGGCCGGCCAGGGCGTGGCGGGCGGCGGGCCACGGGTCGAGGCGGGGGTGGTACTCGGCCAGCGCGGCGGCGATCTCGCAGAGGTGGTTGACGACCAGGCAGTACACCAGCCGTTCCCAGCCGGCCGCCCGGGAGGTGTCCGGCAGCAGCTTGACGCCCTCGGCGTCCCGGAACAGGGCCTGTACCGGTGTGCCGCCCGCGTCCACGGCGACCAGCGTGTTCTGCAGGTGCGCCTCCAGGACGACGCCGTCGTCGGCGAAGGCGGTCAGCACGGGTGGGATGACCGCGGCCAGGTAGGCCTCCCACCAGGCCGCCGGGTCCGTGGCGCCCTCCAGCGGGCTGCCCGGGAAGCCCTCGACGAGTGCGGCGGCGAGCAGCGGGGTCGCGCCCGGCAGGACGCGGTCCCGCAGTCCGTCGCGGACCACGACGGCCAGTTCCTCGAAGGCGAAGTCCGCGGTGCGGTAGCCGCGGTCGCCGAGCCAGGCCGCCGGGGACCCGATGGCGGCGAAGGCCTCGGTGACCGCCGTGTCGGTGCGGCGCAGTCTCATCAGGTCGTGGCGCCACAGGCGGCGGATGTCGTTGGTGATGCGCACGTCGAGGCTGAACTTCAGGAACAGGTCGCGCCCCGGAAGGTACTCGGGGGCGTACACCGTGCGGATCGCGGCCGTCGGCCAGGTGGGGAAGCCGGTCGTGCCCAGCCGGAGGAGGCGGCCGTCGGCGATGGCCGGGGCCAGGGCGGTTCCGGCCAGGTCGAGCTGCCAGGGGTGGGCCGGGAGCAGCCGGTAGCCGGGCGGGGCCTCGCCCAGGGCGTCCAGGGCGGCGGTGTCGCCCTCGTCGACGACCGTGTCCTCGCGCACGCCGAGCAGCGGCAGCGTGAAACGGGCGTGTGCCTCGGGCGCGTACGGCAGCCAGCCCGCGTGCGGGCCACCGCCGCGCGCCTTGGGGGCGGGGTGGTGGGTGTGGCCGGTGAGCAGGGACTGCTCGGAGCGGAGATACGGGTCCTCGGGCGGGGTCGCCCGCGCGCGTGCCGTGAGCAGCGCGGCCACCGCGTCCCGGCTGTCGGTCATCTCGGTGGGCAGTTCGTGGTTGGGCAGACCCGTGTGCCGGCGCAGCTCCTCCGCGACGAGTTTCACCAGCTCGGTGTGGCCGACGCGGTGCCAGCCGTCCGCCGCGCGCACCTCCGGCTCGGCGGGTCGCCGGCCTCCGCGTACGCGCAGCAGTCTGCCGCCGGGCAGCCGGTACACCGGCCGGGTGCCGGGGCCCGGCAGCGGTTCGGCGACCTCGCGCAGCAGGCAGTTCAGCAGCGGCACCGCCGCATGGGCGTCGGCGCGTTCCGCGACGTCGTCCGGGGAGGCGGCGTCGGCGCCGGTGGGCGGGGGCAGGAGATCCACGCGTTCCACTCGTTCCCTACGGTCTGTCCATGGCGGAGATGGCGGGGACGATCAGTATGTCTGTCGTCGCCCGTGTGCCGTGACGTCCTACTCGTACCCGAGGAGCCCGCCCGTGCATCGTCCCCCCAGCGCAGAGGCCGAGGTCGCCGACGAGCTGGCGGCCGTCCGCCCCGGTCTGGTCGCCCGGTTCACGGCCGAGCTGCCCGGCGCCCGCGCGGCCGTGCTGTCCCGGCTGTGGCGGGCGTTCGCCCATGAACCCCTGCCGTGGATCGCCGGCCGGGAGCCCGTCGGGGAGGGACTGGTCCTGCGCCTCCGGGACGGCCGCCGACTGGCCGGTCCGGCCGCCGACCCGTACCGCACGGACGGTTACGTCCGCGTCGTACGGCTCGACGAGGTCCCGTACGACGATCCGGCGCGGCTGATGACGGACCTCGCCGTACCGCACTCCGCGGGGTTCGCCGCCGAACTCGGGCACGGTGTCGCGTCGTTGGCGCTGTCGCGGGCGGGCCGGGAGAATCACCCGGACGAGTGGCCGGACAGTGACTGGGCCTGGGAGCAGCGGGTGGTCGACGGGCATCCGTACCACCCCGGCTGCCGTTCCCGACCCGGCTTCTCGGTGGCGGAGCAGCTCGCGTACGCGCCCGAGCACGGACCGGTGGTGGGGCTGGGGCTGGTGCCGGTTCCGGCGGCCGAGTGCCTGATGACGGGCGAGTGGCCGCGGGGACTGCGCGACGGGGCGGACGTACTGGTGCCCGTGCACCCGTGGCAGGCCGCGCACGTGCTCAAGCGAGCGTGCGACGACCAGCTCGCCGCCCACCCGCTGATGTCCCTGCGCACGCTCGCCGTGCCCGGCGGACCGCACGTCAAGACCGCGCTGAGCACCCGGCTGACGTCCTCCGTACGGGACATCTCGATCGCCTCGATCGCCGCGTCGGCGACCCTGTCGTCGTTCGGTGAGGATCTGGCGGCCCGCACGGACGGCCTGCTGCACGTGACCCGCACGCTGGGCGCGGCCACCGCCCACTCCCCCGACCTGGCCGCCGTACTGCGCGAGTCGCCGCGGGCGTACGCGGCCCCGGGCGAGTACGTCGTACCGGTGGCCGCGCTGGCGACCACCGGGCTGCCCCGCTCCCCGGCGTGGCTGGCCTCCTTCGCACGTCTCGCGCTCACCGTCGGACTGCGCACGCTGGAACTGGGCGTGGCCCTGGAGGCACACGGCCAGAACCTCCTCGTCGTGCTGTCCCCGGCGGGCGAGCCGCTGCGCCTGGTCTACCGCGACCTGGCCGACATCCGCGTCAGCCCGGCCCGCCTCGCACGGCACGGCGTCGACGCCCCGGACCTGCCCGCCCGGATGCTCACCGACGACCCGCCGGTGCTGCGCCGCAAGCTGTTCGGCTCGTTGGTGGGAGGGGCCCTGGCGGCGACGGCGGGCTCGGGTGCGGCGCTGCGGGACGCGATGGAGGCGGCCGTGGGCGAACTGCCGCGCACGGCGGACGTCGTGCCGCTGTGCGGGGAGCCGTTGCCGGTGAAGGCCCTGTCACTGATGCGTACTTCGTCGGGCGGCGCCGGGGATCTGTGGGCGGAGTTGCCCAATCCGCTGCACTGGAAATGAAGTCGGGGCGTCGTCGCGGTCTCGTTTTGGAGCCCGGCACCACTGATCATTAAGATCCGCCGATGATCACAAGAACACGGCTGGCGGCGGGTGCCTGTGCCCTGCTCGCCGCGCTGACGGCCGGGATCGCCTTCCCGGCCCCAGCGGCCGCCGGTGAACCCACGGGCGAGGACGCGCCGAAGGTCAACCTGGTGCTCGACGTCAGCGGTTCGATGCGGACGCGGGACATCGACGGCGGTACCCGGATGGCCGCGGCGAAGCAGGCGTTCAACGAGGTGCTCGACGCGACGCCCGAGGAGGTGCGGCTGGGGATCCGGACTCTGGGCGCCGACTACCCGGGCGACGACCGCAAGACCGGCTGCAAGGACACCGCGCAGCTCTATCCGGTCGGCCCGCTGGACCGCACCGAGGCCAAGACGGCGGTGGCGACGCTGGCACCCACCGGCTGGACGCCGATCGGCCCCGCGCTGCTCCAGGCGGCCGACGACCTCGACGGCGGCGACGGTTCCAAGCGCATCGTGCTGATCAGTGACGGCGAGGACACCTGCGCCCCGCTCGACCCGTGCGAGGTGGCCCGGGAGATCGCCGCCAAGGGCATCGGGCTGACCATCGACACGCTGGGTCTGGTGCCCAACGCCAAGATGCGGCAGCAGCTCAGCTGCATCGCCGAGGCGACCGGCGGGACGTACACCTCGGTCGAGCACACCGACGAACTCACCGACAAGGTCAACCAGTTGGTGGACCGCGCGGCCGACCCGGTGGTGACTCCGGTCGCCACCGAGGGCGCGGACGCGTGCGCGAAGGCGCCGACGCTGAAATCGGGGCTGTACACCGACCGCGAGGAGTTCGGCCGGCAGCGCTGGTACCGGGTGGACGTGGAGCCGGGCCAGGAACTGCGCGCCTCGGTCAGCGTGGGTGCCGACCGCGCCGTGAACCCCTCTTACGGGGTGCTGCTGCGGGCGGTGACGGTGCACGGCCGGGAGATCGTGCGCGGCGAGGCGGCCGGCAACGGCCGTACCGATGTGCTCTCCACGGGGCTGCGGTATCCGAAGGCGGCGAGCGACGAGGAGGACGCCCCTGCCGAGACCGTGTGCCTCCAGGTCACCAACTCCTTCTCCGTCGCCGCCGGTGTGAAGACCACGCCCGGGCTGCCGGTGGAGCTGACCGTCGACGTCGTGGACGGTCCGAGCGACGCCGGCGACGTGGCCTCCTTCGGCCTCGGGCGCGGCTGGTGGCTGCTCGGTGCGCTGATCCTGGCCGGGTTCCTCGCCGGTCTGCTGTGGGGCTGGCTCTCGCGCTGGCGGTTCGCGGTCTGGAGGACCAACTGATGCGCTTCACACGAGTGCTGGGCGCCGCGGCGCTGCTGCTCGGGCTCGCCGTGTCCCCCGCGGCGGCCGACTCCTCGCCCTCCGCGAGCCCGTCGGACGACGCCGGCGCGCCGACCGAGGCGGGCACGGCCTTCCGTACGGCGACCGAGATCGAGCAGGGGCAGCGGGCCACGGCCAACGGCTCCGCCGGTGACTACCTGTACTGGTCGTTCCCGGCCGACGCCGGGCAGCGCCCCACCGTCGAGGCCACGGTGCGGCTGCCCGAGAAGCACGCCGCCGAGACCTGGCGGATCGACGTGTACGACGGCCTGCGCCGCCGCCAGGCCTGTCAGTACGGCGCGCAGTCCCGCACCGCCGCGGCGGGCACCTCGTCCGTGGAGCTGGCCTGCGTGCTGCGCACGGTCCGTGCCTGGTCGGAGCCGTGGGCCGACGATCCGCTGCCGGGGACGTACTACATCCGGCTGACGGCGGTGAACCTCCCGACGTCGGACCTGGGTGTCCCGGTCTCGGCCGAGGTCCGGGTGGACTCCGAGGACATGGGCGGCGCGGCGGCGGTGGACGGTTCGCTGGCCGAGCCGCTGGTGCCGGGCGTGGCGATGAAGTCCGGCGCGGACGAGGAGGACTCGGAACGCGGGGCCGTGCTGTCCGCGATCGAGCCCGACGACGGCTGGTCCTCCGGATGGTGGTCCGACCGGTGGGTGTGGACCGGGATCGGCGGCGTGCTGGCCGCGCTGGCGGGCATCGGCGGATACGCGCTGACCCGCGGGGCGGGACGGCCTGGGCGGGTACCGCCGGGCGTCTGACGCCACCCCCGAAGGCCCCATAAGGCCCGCTCCCGAAGGCCCCATAAGGCCCGTCCCCGGCGGGCCTTGTGGGGCCTTCCGCCGTATCACCCCTCCCGGAGCGCCTTGGCCGCCGTTCCGTCGCCGGTCACCGCGACGCGGCCGTCCCGCACGGCGTCCCGCAGGCCGAACTCCCCACGGCTGAGCGCGGCGCAGGTCCCGGCGTCCAGCACGAGCAGGGCGTCGGGCTCCCCCGGCGCGGACCCGTCGCCGTACACGGGGTCTTTCCCGTCCCCGCCCGCGCAGAGGTGGAAGTTCCCCTCCTCGAGCCGGACCTGGATGAGCCCCTCCGCCACCCCGGCCTCCCGCAGGGCCCGCCGCAGGGGGAGCGCGAACCAGTGCGCCCGCAGGGCGTCCGTCGGCCTCCGCTCCCCCAGCTCGCCGGCGCCCCACGCGCCGAGGGCCTCCAGCACCGGCAGCAACTCGCTCCCGCGAGCGGTCAGTTCGTAGACATACGCCGCTCCGGGCGGGGGCAGCCGGCGCCGGGTCGTCAGTCCGTCGCGCTCCATGTCCTTCAGCCGCGAGGCGAGTACGTCCGTGCTGACGCCGGGCAGGTCGGCGTGCAGGTCGGTGTAGCGCCGCGGACCGGCGAGCAGCTCCCGGACGATCAGCAGGGTCCAGCGGTCGCCGACGGCGTCGAGCGCGCGGGCGGCGGAACAGTACTGGTCGTAGCTTCGGCGAGGTGACATGCGACGCAGTGTAGACAAGTTGTTGGACTTTCCAAGCTCCTGCTTGGTAAAACCAAGCAACACCAGATACCGGAGGGGAAGCGCCGCAATGGAGTTCCGGCAGTCGAACAAACTCAGCGAGGTCTGTTACGAGATCCGCGGCCCGGTCATCGAGCAGGCCAACGCGCTGGAGGAGGCGGGGCACAGCGTGCTGCGCCTGAACACCGGCAACCCGGCGCTCTTCGGCTTCGAGGCGCCGGAGGAGATCCTCCAGGACATGATCCGCATGCTGCCGCGAGCGCACGGATACACCGACTCGCGGGGCATCCTCTCCGCCCGCCGGGCCGTCGCCCAGCGCTACCAGGCCCTCGGCCTGGAAGTCGACGTGGACGACGTCTTCCTCGGCAACGGCGTCTCGGAACTGGTCTCCATGGCCGTACAGGCCCTGTTGGAGGACGGCGACGAGATCCTGATCCCCGCCCCCGACTTCCCCCTCTGGACGGCGGTGACGACCCTCGCGGGCGGCAAGGCGGTCCACTACCTGTGCGACGAGCAGGCGGAGTGGTACCCGGACCTGGCCGACATGGAGTCGAAGATCACCGACCGCACCAAGGCGGTCGTCATCATCAATCCCAACAACCCCACCGGCGCCGTCTATCCCAAGGAGATCGTCGAGGGCATCCTCGACCTCGCCCGCCGGCACGGCCTGATGGTCTTCGCCGACGAGATCTACGACCAGATCCTGTACGACGACGCCGTGCACCACTCGGCCGCCGCGCTCGCCCCCGACCTGGTGGTCCTGACCTTCTGCGGCCTGTCCAAGACCTACCGGGTGGCGGGCTTCCGCTCCGGCTGGCTGGTGGTCACGGGACCGCGGCAGCACGCGCGCGACTACCTGGAGGGCCTGACCATGCTGGCCTCCATGCGGCTGTGCGCCAACGCGCCCGCCCAGTACGCCATCCAGGCGGCGCTCGGCGGCCGCCAGTCGATCCGCGAGCTGACGGCTCCGGGCGGGCGGCTGCGCGAACAGCGGGACGTGGCCTGGGAGAAGCTGAACGAGATCCCGGGTGTGTCGTGCGTGAAGCCGAAGGGCGCGCTGTACGCGTTCCCGCGCATCGACCCGAAGGTGCACAGGATCCACGACGACGAGCGGTTCGTCCTGGACCTGCTGCTGCGGGAGAAGATCCAGGTGGTCCAGGGCACCGGCTTCAACTGGCCCTCCCCCGACCACTTCCGCATCCTGACCCTGCCCCACGCGGACGACCTGGAGGCCGCCATCGGGCGGATCGGACGGTTCCTGGGCGGGTACCGGCAGTAGCCTGGGCGGCATGGGTGATCTCTTTCTGGTCCGGCACGGTGAGACCGAGTGGTCACGGTCCGGGCGGCACACCGGGCTGACGGACGTGCCGCTGACCGAGAACGGGCGGGAGCAGGCTCGGAGCCTCGTACCGCTGATCCGGTCGCACCGGATCGGGGCCGCTTTCGTCAGCCCGTTCCAGCGGGCCCGGGAGACGGCGGAGCTGATCGGGCTGCACGGGGTGCGGATCGAACCGGATCTGCACGAGTGGGACTACGGCGGGTACGAGGGGATCACGACGGTCGAGATCCACCGGAGCCGGCCGGACTGGTTCCTGTTCACGGACGGGGTCACGGCGGGACCGCCGGACCACCCCGGGGAGACTCCGGAGCAGGTCGGGGAGCGGGCCGACCGGGTGCTGGCCAAGGTGGAGGCCGCGTTCGCGAACACCGAGGGGTGCGTGGTGCTGGTGGCACACGGGCACTTCCTGCGGGTGCTGACCGCGCGGCACCTGGGGCTTCCGGCATCGGACGGCGCCCTGTTCCAGCTGGGCACGGGGACGCTGTGCCGGCTGGGCACCGAGCACGGGCGGCCGGTGATCGCCGCGTGGAATGTCAGACCTCCGTCCTAGGGGGTGTCGCCGTCTCCACCGGCGGCACCGATGAGGGAGGGAGGACGCCGTGGCACTGTCGCCCACCGCCGCGCAGCGGCGTGTCATCGACGCCGCCGACCCCGCGACCGGGCGTCTGAAGGGGACGGAGGCGCAGCTCGCGGCGCTGGTGAAGCGAGGGCTCGCCTTCCGGCACCCGCGCCCGCCGCACGACCACTTCCTGACGCCGGCCGGGCATCGGATACGGGAGTCCCCCGCCGGGCCCCGGACACCGGCGACGACCGAGCCCGCGGCACCGTCCGCCGCGCCGGCCGCCGGTGGGGTGTTCGCCGCGCGGGTGGGCGGGGAGGACGCCGTGCCGGGCGACGCCGGGCCCGCGCGGCTGCGTGAGGTGCGCAGCGCCTGGCAGGGGCTGCTGGAGCTGCGCCGGATGACGGGTTCCGACGGGAGCACGGACCGGCCCTGCGGGTGGGAGCGGACGCATCTCGTGCAGGCCGCCGCGCTCGCCCTGGAGGCGGCGGGACACCGGCCGGCCGGCCCGGACGGCGGTGACGGGTACCGGGTGCGCGCGACACCGCAGCCGGAGGCCGTCGCCGTGTACGGGCCCGACGGCACCGCGCTACGAGGCTGCGGGGCGACTCTGGAGGGCGCGGGCTGGCAGGTCGGTGAGTACACGGAGCCACGGACCAGGGTGCGTTATCTGCTGGCGTCCCCGCGCAAGGTGTGACGGACGCGGCCGTGTCAGGATCGGGCGTCAGCACGTCCACGAGGAGAGGCAGTAGCGGTGAGCGAGCCGTTTTCCGTGCCGGTGACCGTCCGCGGGTACGAGACCGACACCCAGGGCCACCTGAACCAGGCCGTGTACCTGAACTACGCCGAGCACGCCCGCTGGTCGCTGCTCCGGGCGGCCGGAATCCGGCAGGCCGACCTGGTGGCCCGCGGCGTGGGGCCCGTGGCCCTGGAGACGACCATCCGCTTCCGGCGGGAACTGCTCGCGGGCGACGAGGTCGAGGTGACCTGCGCGTTCGAGTGGGGCGAGGGCAAGACGTTCCGCATCCGGCAGATCATCCGCAAGGCGGACGGCACGGTCGCGGCCGAGGTCGAGGGCGTCGGCGGGCTCATGGACCTCGGCGCCCGCAAACTGATGGCCGATCCGCGGCAGCGGTTCAAGGAACTGGCGGCGCGGCCGGGCCTGTTCGGTCTGTGACCGACGCGACGCCCAGGCGTCCGGCGGTTCCGGGCGGCGGGGGCGGTGACGTGTGCGGGTCGGCGCCTCTCGTCGAGGCGCCGACCCGCGTGTTTAAGGCACCCGGCCTCACGGCGTGGCCGCGGCGCGGGACGCCTCGGTGATCTCCTCCCCCGCTTCCATGGGATGGGTCACTTCCTCCGCCTCCCGTCCCTGGCCGATGTGGTTGAAGATCAGGTTGAGCAGGACGGCGGCCACACAGCCGGTCGAGATGCCCGAGTCGAGGATGATCTTCGCGTTCTCCGGGAACGAGTGGTAGAACTCCGGCGCCGCGATCGGGATGATGCCGACGGCCAGGGACACCGCCACGATCAGGACGTTGTTGTCCTTGTCCAGGCTCGCCCGGACCAGGGTCTGGATGCCGCTGGCCGCGACCGAGCCGAACAGCACCACGCCGGCACCGCCGAGGACCGGCCGGGGCACGACGGCGATGAGCGAGGCGGCCATCGGACACAGGCCCATCAGGACCAGGAAGCCGCCGCCCGCGGCGACGACGTAGCGGCTGCGGATCTTCGTCATCGCGACGAGGCCGATGTTCTGGGCGAAGGCGCTGCACATGAAGCCGTTGAACAGCGGGCTGACCGCCGAGCCGAGGGTGTCGGCGCGCAGGCCGGCCGCGATGGTCTTCTCGTCGGCCTTGCGGTCCACGATCTCGCCCAGGGCGAGCATGTCGGCGGTGGACTCGGTCATCGAGACCACCATCACCACGCACATGGAGAGGATCGCGGCGAGCTGGAACTGCGGGGCGCCGAAGTGGAACGGGGTCGGGAAGCCGACGACGCTCGCGTCCGCGACCGGCCCGAAGTCCGTGACACCGAACGGGATGGCGATGAGCGTGCCCGCGACGAGGCCGAGCAGTACGGCGATCTGCTTGACGAAACCGCGGGTGAAGCGGCGCAGCAGAAGGACGATGACCAGGGTGATGGCGGCCAGGCCCAGGTTGGTCGCGGACCCGAAGTCGTCGGCCTCCGGACTGGCGCCCTGCGCCCAGCCGAAGGCCACCGGCAGCAGGGATATGCCGATCAGGGTGATGACCGTGCCGGTGACGACCGGTGGGAAGAAGCGGATCGCCTTGCTGAAGAAGGGGGCCGCGATGAATCCGAGGAGTCCGGCGACGATGACGGCGCCGAAGATGATCGGCAGCGCGTCGGACTTGTCCTCGGTGGAGGCGACGATCGCGGTCATGGGGGCGACACCGGCGAAGGTGACGCCGTTGACGAAGGGCAGCCGGGCACCGATCTTCCAGATGCCGAGCGTCTGCAGGAAGGTGGCGAGGCCGGCGGTGAACAGGCAGGCGCCGGTGAGGAAGGTGAGTTCGGTGGCGGTGAGGCCGATGGCCGCACCGACGATCAGGGGTGGTGCGACGACTCCGGCGTACATGGCGGCCACGTGCTGCAGGCCGGTCGTCGCCATTTTCAGTGGCGGGAGTTTCTCGTCAACAGGGTGGTCGGCCACGGCGGCGTTCCTCCGGTCGGGTACACGTCGACTCTGACGCGGGTGTCAGGGAGGTGGTGCTGGTGGTGGTCGTGCGGGACCGTGACGGGCCGTTCGGGGAAACGGTGACCGCTCCGGGGGCGTGCGCATGGGCGCACGCCCCGGAGACGGCCGCCATGGACCCCGCTCGGGTCCACGGCTACCGGCCGGAAGCCGTCCCTCCCGGCCGGAGATCTAGTGGTGTTCAGTTGTACGAGGGTGACTACCGGCGGGCCGGCGGACCGGCTGCCCGGTCGTTCAGCCCTGCGCCGCGATTCGCGCCAGGCGCCGCGCCTCGTCCCGGGTGGAGCGGGCGATGGCGTCCTCGTCGACCGTGAGCAGCCGGCCGTTCTCGACGATCTGGCGGCCGTTCACGAACGACGCCGTGACCGGGGCCGCGGCGCCGAAGACCAGGGCGGTCACCGGGTCGGCGATGGAGGAGTGGGCGAGGGTGTCCATCCGCCACAGCACGAGGTCGGCCAGCTTGCCCGGCTCCAGCGAGCCGGTCTCGGCGGCCCGGCCGAGGACCTGGGCGCCGCCGTGGGTGCCCAGCCGCAGCGCCTTGCGGGCGTTCAGCGCGGCCTCGCGGTGGGCGCCGAGGCGGTTGATGAGCAGGGCGTTGCGCAGTTCGGTGTGGAGTTCGCCGGACTCGTTGGAGGCGGTGCCGTCGACGCCGAGGCCGACCGGGACGCCGGCGGCGAGCATGTCGGGGACGCGGGCGATGCCGGCGGCAAGTCGCGCGTTGGAGGACGGGCAGTGCGCGACGCCGGTCTTCGTGCGGGCGAAGGCGGCGATGTCGGAGTCGTTCATGTGGACGCAGTGCGCCATCCACACGTCCTCGCCGAGCCAGCCCGTGGACTCGAAGTAGTCGGTCGGGCCCATGCCGAACAGCTCGTGGCAGAACTTCTCCTCCTCCACGGTCTCCGAGCCGTGGGTGTGCAGCCGCACGCCGAGCCGGCGGGCCAGCTCCGCGCCCTGGCGCATCAGTTCGGTGGAGACGGAGAAGGGGGAGCAGGGGGCGACGGCCACCTGGGTCATCGCGTCGAAGGAGGAGTCGTGGTGCTCCTTGACGGTGGCCTCGGTGGCGGCGAGCGCGCCGTCCAGGCTCTCCACCGCGAAGTCCGGCGGCAGCCCGCCGTCGGACTCGCCGCGGTCCATGGAACCGCGGGCGAGGGTGAAGCGGACCCCCATCTCACTGGCGGCGCGGATGATCGCGCCGGACAGGTCGCCGGAGCCCTGCGGGAAGACGTAGTGGTGGTCCATGGCGGTGGTGACGCCGCCGCGGGCCATCATCGCGAGGGAGCCCTGGGCCGCCGCGTACGCCATCGGCTCGTCGATGCGCGCCCAGGTCGGGTAGAGCGCGACCAGCCAGTTGAAGAGGTTGTGGTCGGTGGCCAGACCCCGGGTGATCCACTGGTAGAAGTGGTGGTGGGTGTTGACCAGGCCGGGCGTGACCAGGTGACCGGTCGCGTCGATCCGGCGGACCACGTTCTCAAGGCCCTGGGGCGCCTGTCCCGCGCCGACGGACTCGATCCTGTTGCCGGCGAGTACCAGGTGGCCCGAGGCGATCTCGGTGTCGCCCGCGTCCACCGTGGCGATCGCGCAGTTCTCGATGACCACGCGCTCGGCCACGCGCTCGGCTGCCGATGATGCTGCCATGCTGCTTCCTTCTCTTTCAGTGTGGCCCATGGGCGGGAGTGAGTACCCACGGGGAGGGCACGGCAGGACCCTAGGAGGATTTGAGTGCCGGAACCGTCTGGCGGCTCCGGGTGCCGAGATGGTGGAAGAACAGGTTGAGCGAGACCGCGACGAGCGCACCGGCGCTGATGCCGGAGCCGAGGACGGTCTGGGCCCACGCCGGGAACTCGGCGTAGAAGGTCGGCGCGGCCAGCGGGATGATGCCGGCGCCGAGCGCCACGGCCACCAGGATGATGTTGGAGCTGTCGTCCAGTCCGGCCTCGGACAGCGTACGGATGCCGCTGACGGCGATCGAGCCGAAGAGCACGATGCCCGCACCGCCGAGGACCGGCATCGGGACCAGGGAGACGACCGCGCCGAGGACCGGGAAGGCGCCGAGGACCAGCAGGGTGGCGCCGGCGACGGCGACGACGTAGCGGCTGCGTACCCGGGTGAGGGAGACGACGCCGACGTTCTGGGCGAAGGCGGAGGTGGGGAAGCCGCCGAAGACGGGGCCGATCATGGTGGCGAGGCCGTCGGTGCGCAGGCCGCGGGTGATGACCTTGGAGTCGGCGCGGCGGTCGCAGATCTCGCCGAGGGCGAGCATGCCGGCGCTGGACTCGGTCATCAGGACCAGCATCACGATGCACAGCGACAGGATGGCCGCGGGCTGGAACTCGGGGGCGCCGAAGGCGAAGGGCGTGGGCAGCGCGGCGACCGGGGCGGACTTCAGGGCGCTGAAGTCGGCCATGCCGGCGGGGATGGCGACCAGGGTGCCGATGAGCAGTCCGAAGAGCAGGGCGACCTGCTTGAGGAACCCCTTGCCGAAGCGCTGCATGACGAGGATGACGCCGAGGGTGAAGGCGGCGAGCGCGAGGTTGCGCATCGAGCCGAAGTCGGCGGCGGCCTTGTCGCCGCCCTGGGCCCAGCCGACCGGGACGGGCATCAGCGTGACGCCGATGAGGGTGATGACGACGCCGGTGACCAGCGGTGGGAAGAAGCGCAGCAGTCGGCCGAAGAACGGGCCGACGGCGAGGCAGAAGATACCGGCGACCATCACCGCGCCGTAGATGGCGGGGAGTTGGCGGCCGTCGCCGTTGGTCTCGGCGATGGCGAGGATGGGCGCGATGCCGGCCGAGGAGGCGGCGTTGACGAAGGGCAGGCGGTTGCCGATGAAGCCCTTGACGCCGATGGTCTGGATCAGGGTGGCGATGCCCGCGATGAGCAGGCTCGCGGCGATCAGCCGGGTGCGGCCCTCGAGGTCGAGTCCGCAGGCCTGGCCGATGATGAGCGGAGGAGTGACAACGCCCGCGTACATGGCGGCGATGTGCTGGAGCGCGGCGGGGACGAGCCGTGAGGGGTGGAGCTTCTCGTCCACCGGGTGCACGGACGTGACGGCGTCCTCCTTGTGCACCGGCGGGGTGGAACCCGGGCCTGTGACGGGCCCTTTCGCAGGCAGTGCCATGTTGTTTCCTCCGGTGTGGCGCGCCCCCGGGTCCGGATGGCCGGCCGGGGGCGCGCTGTCCGCGTCAGAGGTTGGTCATGTCGACCGGGATGAGTTGCTCGGCACCGTCCCGCAGGATGGTGGCCTCGATCAGGCCGTACGGACGGTCGGCGGCGTAGTAGACGGCGCCGTCCTTGGCCTCGTTGTCGATCCCGAAGGGCGACAGGTCCGAGCGGAAGTGGTGCTTGTTGGGCATCGAGAAGCGGATCTCGTCGACCTCGTCGCGGGAGTTGAGCACCCGCACACCCATCTCGAAGAGGGTCTGCTGGAGCGAGTACGAGTAGGTCTCGGCGAACGCCTGGAGCGCGTGCTTGCGCACACCGTTGTACGAGCGGTCCCAGTCCGGGGCGTGCGAGTCGACGCCGTCCCAGTTGTGCCGCCACCAGGTGGAGACGGTGGTGGCGAGGATCCGGTCGTAGTCCTCCTTGAGGGTGGTGTACTTGTCCTTCAGGTAGCCGAAGAACTCGGAGTTGGTCGAGTTCAGGACGGTCAGGTCCTTGAAGCCGGAGAGCACCTGGATGCCGTGGCCGTCGTAGGTGATCTCCGCGACGCGGGTCTCCTGGCCCGTGCGGACGAAGGAGTGGGCGATCTCCTCCGAGCCGACGAAGCGGGCGCCGCCCTTGGAGGTCTCGATCCGCTCCCAGCCGTACTCCTCGACGCGGATGCGGGCCCGGTGGATGGGCTCGTTGTTGTCCACGAAGTGGCGGGCGAGCTTGACGCCGAGGTCCTCGGCGCTCTCGATCCCGTGTTCCTTGGCGAAGGCGAACACCGTGTTCTTGGTGGTGTCGGTCGGCAGGACGTTCGCGTTGGACCCGCTGCGGTGGACCTCCTCCATGTCGCCGGAGAGGGCGACGGAGACGTTCAGGTCCTTGATGTGGTGCGTGTCGCCGTCACGCGTGATCTTGACAACGCGGTTCTCTGCCTTGCCGTACTGGTTCTGTCCCAGGACGAAACGGGTCATGTGTCGGTCAGCTCCCTCGGTAAACGGAGTAGCCGAACGGGTTGAGCAGCAGCGGAACGTGGTAGTGCTCCCCGGGCACCACCGCGAAGGTGATGGTGACCTCGGGGAAGAACACCGGCCGGCCGTTCTCGCTGTCCCGGAGCGCGGGGGCGTCCTGCTGGGCCGCGGCTTGTTTCTTGGCGAAGTACGTCTCGGTCTCGAAGTCGAGCCGTACGTGTGTGGTGCCCTCCGGCAGTGCCGGGAGGTCCTTGCACCGGCCGTCGGCGTCGGTCGCGGAGCCGCCGAGCGTCTGCCAGTCCGCCTCGCTGCCCGCGCGGGCGGCGAGTCGGACGGCGACGGCCTCGGCGGGGCGGCCGACGCTGGTGTCCAGGATGTGCGTGGACACGGAGGCGGTGGTGCTGGTGCTCATGGTCAGGCGTCCTGTTCGACGAGTCGGTTCAGGCGGATGCGGTTGATCTTCCCCAGTTCGGTGCGGACGATCTCTCGCTCCTGCTCGGGCGAGTTGCCGATCCGCTCCAGAGCCGCGTCCCGCATCTGCTCGCCGGTCCGGCCGGTGGCGCAGATGAGGAAGACGTGGCCGAACTTCTCCTGGTAGGCCAGGTTGAGTTCGAGCATCTCCGCCTTGAGTTCCTCGGCGGCGCCGGCCATTCCCGCCTGCTCGCGGGACGAGGTCGGGTCGCCCGGCTTGGGGCGGCCGATCGGCGGATGCCCGGCCATCGCCTCCGCGAGGTCGTCCGCCGTCAGCTCGGCCATGGCGGCGTCACTGGCGGTGTACAGGTCCTCGGGGGTGGCGAAGGGGCGGGCTGCGAGCAGTTGCCGGGCCCACGCCGTGGAGGCACACGCCTCGTGGAGTTCCGCGAGTGCCGCGGACTCCTCGAGGGTGTTGAAACGGGCCAGGCCCGACGCGGAAGTGGACGTCACGGGAGCCTCCGTGGCCTTGTGCTGAACGGGCGTGCCGATAGCTAACGCCCTCGGAAACAAGCCGTCAACACTTTGTTGAAAATTCGGGGTGACGAAAGCCGCCGCCCGGTAACCGGACGGCGGCTTGCCGTTCATGAGGTCGTGCCTGGTCAGACGCCGTTCTCCGGTCAGGCACCCTTCTCGCGGTTGAGGTAGTTGTACACGGTGAACCGGCTGACACCGAGTGCGCCCGCGACGGTCTCCACGCCGTGTCGCACGGAGAAGGCGCCACGCGCCTCCAGGGTGCGCACGACCTCCTGCTTGCTCCGCCGGTCGAGCTCGGCCAGCGGCCTGCCCTCCCGGCGCTCCATGGCGGCCAGGATGTGGTCCAGGGAGTCGGCGAGCTGCGGCAGGCGTACGGCGACGGCATCGGCGCCCTCCCAGGAGAGCACCACGTCGTCCTGGCCGGCCTCGTCCGGCGGGAGTATCTCGCCGCCGATGGCGTCGACCAGGGGTTTCACGGCCGCGATGAAGGGCTCCTCCCCCGGCCCGGTCACCGCTCACCCTCCCCGCCCGCGCTCTCCTCGACCACGTTCACCTGGAGCGAGATCCTGGTGGCGCCCGCCTCCAGGGACCGGCGCAGCAGCGCGTCCACGGCGGTGAGTACCGCGTCGGCACCGCCCTCGGCGGTGTTGCCGAACGGGCCGACGTCGACCTCGTCCAGCTCCGCGGCCTCGACGACCTCCCGGGCCACCACCGCGTGCGCGGGTGCCTCTTCCAGGTCGAAGGGCTCGGTCGTGAACTCCACTCTCAATCGCACCCGGTCAACCTAACGCGCGGTGACCGTTTCCGCCGCCCCCTCTTGACAAGCTCCGTCGACCGACGGCAATCTTCCATTAAGCAGAAACGAACTTCCGTAATGCGGAACTAGATCGAAACGGAAGGGAGCGCGGCATCCGATGGGATTCGCAGACCAGCGCTTCAACGTCAACCTGTCGATCCTCTTCACGGAACTCCCGCTCCTGGAGCGTCCCGCGGCCGCCGCCGCGGCCGGCTTCACCGCGGTCGAGCTGTGGTGGCCCTGGATCGACTCGCCCACCCCCGAGCAGTCCGAGCTCGACGGCCTGAAGAAGGCCATCGAGGACGCGGGCGTCCAGCTCACCGGGCTGAACTTCTACGCCGGGAAGCTGCCGGGCCCCGACCGCGGCGCCCTGTCGGTCCCCGGCGAGGAGTCGGACCGGTTCCGCGCCAACATCGACGTGGCCGCCGGCTTCGCGAAGTCGCTGGGCTGCACGGCGCTCAACGCCCTGTACGGCAACCGCGTCGAGGGCGTGGACCCGGCCGAGCAGGACAGGCTCGCGCTGGAGAACCTGGTCCTGGCCGCCCGCGCGGCCGACCGGATCGGCGCGATCCTGCTGGTCGAGGCGCTCAACAAGCCCGAGTCGCCGCTGTACCCGCTGGTCTCGGCGCCGGCCGCGATCGAGGTCGTCGACAAGGTCAACGAGGCCACCGGACTCGGCAACGCCAAGTTCCTCATGGACCTCTACCACCTGTCCATGAACGGCGAGGACCTGCCGCGGGTGATCGAGCAGTACGCCGCGAAGACCGGCCACGTGCAGATCGCCGACAACCCCGGCCGCGGCGCCCCGGGCACGGGCTCCCTCCCGCTGGAGGAGCTGCTCGACCAGCTGAGGAAGGCCGGTTACGACGGCTGGGTCGGCCTGGAGTACAAGCCGGGCGACAACCCCAGCGCCGAGGCCTTCTCCTGGCTGCCCGCCGAGGCCCGCGCGGCCCGCTGAGCGCCGTACCGCACGAACTTTCCAGAGATTTTCAGAGAGGCATCCATCATGAGCACGCTTCCCAAGGTCGCCTGGATCGGTCTCGGCATCATGGGATCCCCCATGTCGGAGAACCTGATCAAGGCGGGTTACCAGGTCACCGGCTTCACGCTGGAGCAGGAGAAGCTGGACCGTCTGTCCGCCGCCGGCGGCACCGTGGCCGGCTCCATCGCCGAGGCCGTGCGCGACGCGGACGTCGTCGTCACCATGGTGCCCGCGTCGCCGCAGGTCGAGGCCATCGCCTACGGCCCCGACGGCATCCTGGAGAACGCGAAGTCCGGCGCGCTGCTGGTCGACATGTCCTCGATCACCCCGCAGACCTCCGTCGACCTCGCGAAGGCCGCGAAGGACAAGGGCATCCGCGTCCTGGACGCCCCCGTCTCCGGCGGCGAGGCCGGTGCCATCGAGGCCGTGCTGTCCATCATGGTCGGCGGTGAGCAGGCCGACTTCGACGAGGCCAAGCCGCTCCTGGAGGCGCTGGGCAAGACCATCGTGCTGTGCGGTCCGCACGGCTCGGGTCAGACCGTGAAGGCCGCCAACCAGCTGATCGTCGCCGTGAACATCCAGGCGTGCGCCGAGGCCGTGGTCTTCCTGGAGAAGTCGGGCGTGGACCTGAAGGCCGCCCTCGACGTCCTCAACGGCGGCCTGGCCGGCTCGACCGTGCTGACGCGGAAGAAGGACAACTTCCTCAACCGCGACTTCAAGCCGGGCTTCCGCATCGACCTGCACCACAAGGACATGGGCATCGTCACCGACGCCGCCCGCAACGTCGGCGCCGCGCTGCCGGTCGGCGCCACGGTCGCCCAGCTGGTCGCCTCGCTGCGCGCCCAGGGTGACGGCGGCCTGGACCACTCGGCCCTGCTGCGGGCCGTGGAGCGCCTGTCCGGCGCCCAGGTCTGACCGCGGGCACCTCACGAGACCTCCGGGTGGCGCCGTCGCTGACACCTGTCCTGTCGCGCCCGAGCGGCGACGCCACCCGGAACCCACTTCAACAAACTGTTGACGTGCATCTCACCCGAACTTAGGCTCCACGAAGCGGAAACAGTTTTCCGCTGACCACTCGCACGGAAGGTCCCCGATGTCGCAGCGCGTGCTCACGACGCGGACTCTCACCACGGAGTCCGGCGCCCCGGTCGCAGACAACCAGAACTCCGCCTCCGCCGGCATCGGCGGCCCCCTCCTGATCCAGGACCAGCACCTCATCGAGAAGCTGGCCCGCTTCAACCGCGAGCGCATCCCGGAGCGCGTGGTGCACGCCCGCGGCTCCGGCGCCTACGGCCACTTCGAGGTGACCGACGACGTCACCGACTACACGCACGCCGACTTCCTGAACACCGTCGGCAAGCGCACCGAGGTCTTCCTGCGCTTCTCCACCGTGGCCGACTCGCTGGGCGGCGCGGACGCGGTCCGCGACCCGCGCGGCTTCGCGCTGAAGTTCTACACCGAAGAGGGCAACTACGACCTCGTCGGCAACAACACCCCGGTGTTCTTCATCAAGGACCCGATCAAGTTCCCCGACTTCATCCACTCGCAGAAGCGCGACCCGTTCTCGGGCCGTCAGGAGCCGGACAACGTCTTCGACTTCTGGGCGCACTCCCCCGAGGCCACGCACCAGATCACCTGGCTGATGGGCGACCGCGGCATCCCGGCGTCGTACCGCCACATGGACGGCTTCGGCTCGCACACCTACCAGTGGACGAACGCCAAGGGCGAGTCGTACTTCGTCAAGTACCACTTCAAGACGGACCAGGGCATCCGCTGCCTGACCGCCGACGAGGCCGCGAAGCTCGCGGGCGAGGACCCGACCTCGCACCAGACGGACCTGGTGCAGGCCATCGAGCGGGGCGTGTACCCGTCCTGGACGCTGCACGTGCAGCTGATGCCGGTGGCCGACGCGGCGAACTACCGCTTCAACCCGTTCGACGTGACCAAGGTGTGGCCGCACGCCGACTACCCGCTCAAGCGCGTGGGCCGGTTGGTGCTGGACCGCAACCCGGACAACGTCTTCGCCGAGGTCGAGCAGGCCGCGTTCTCCCCGAACAACTTCGTTCCGGGCATCGGCCCCTCCCCCGACAAGATGCTCCAGGGCCGCCTGTTCGCCTACGCGGACGCGCACCGCTACCGCCTGGGCGTCAACCACACCCAGCTCGCGGTGAACGCCCCGAAGGCGGTGCTCGGCGGCGCGGACAACTACGGCCGCGACGGTCTGATGGCCGCCAACGCGCAGGGCCGCGGCGCCAAGAACTACGAGCCGAACTCCTACGACGGCCCGGTCGAGACCGGCCGTGCGCTGGCGGCCCCGCTCGCGGTGTCCGGCCACACCGGCACCCACGAGGCGCCGCAGCACACCAAGGACGACGACTTCTTCCAGGCGGGCGAGCTGTTCCGCCTGATGTCCGAGGACGAGAAGAAGCGCCTGATCGCGAACATCGCCGGCGGCCTGTCCCAGGTCTCCCGCAACGACGTGGTCGAGAAGAACCTCGCGCACTTCCACGCCGCCGACACCGAGTACGGCAAGCGTGTGGAGGAGGCGGTCCGCTCCCTGCGCGAGGACTGATCCACCGGCTCGCGCGCGGGACCCGGCGGGGAGGCCGGGACCGTGCGCGCGGCCCGCGCAGGCGCCGGAGTGGCCCGGATGAGGGGTGGCCGCCCGGTGCCGGCGCGGGCAGGGCGAGGACCGCGGCGGCCTGCGAGCCAGTGCGGTGGTGAAGGGCCCGGAAGCTTCTCCTACGACCTGAGGGGAGAGGCGTTCCGGACCCGTCGCACCGCCGCGGTCCCAGCCACCACCCGCCCCTTCGCGAGAAGGGGCCCGAGAACTCCGTCCGGCGGCGCGAACGACCTGTCGCGCCCAGCCTCGCGCTGTCGGACGGACACCACGTGACACAGCGTGACATCACGCGAAGAACCTTCACCGGCTGAGCAGCGCCGGATGCGGACGGTCCCGCATCCGGCGCTTCTCGGCGTTCGCCGGGGTGCGGATCGGCTGCCCGCGCAGCAGCCTGAAGGCATGGCAACGGCACACCCACCCGAGCATCCGCACATCGTGGTCCACTCCCCCGCACTCGACGGCTCCCGCCGGGTCACCTCCGGTGACGAGACGCTGGGCGTCGCCTCGCACGTCGACGACGTCGCCGAGCTGCTGCGGCTGGCCGACCTGTACGTGACCGACGTGGCGGAGAGCGAGCTGGTCGAGTGGCAGGGCGGCGGCCCGGACGACTGGCCGGGACTGCACGAGCACCACGAGCACCACGAGGGCTGAACGCGCGTAGGTGCCCCCGGCAGCGGGCACAACCCCGGGCACACGGGGTGCTCTCGGGGGTGGTCTCATGGGCGACGACGGGGACGACGGCAGGCACGACGGCAGGACGGTCCGGCTCGCACCGCACGAGGTCGCGCTGTTGCGGGGCGGCCCCCGTGCCGCCGTGACCGTCGCCGTGGTGGACCTGTATCTGCGCGGTGCCCTGGACGCCGGCCCGCCCGGCACCGTACGGGCCCTGTCGTCGGGGCCGGGGGCGGCCGCGGTGCCTCTCCCGCCGCTGGCGGAAGCGGTGTGGGGCTCCCTCCACGAGCCCCTCGCGCCAAGGAGGCTGACCCGGCACCCGGACGTCCGCCTGGCGGTGGCGCTGATGCGCATCCCGCTGGCGGAGGCCGGGCTGCTGCGCTACCCGCTGCTCGGTCCGACCCGTGCCGCCCGCCGCCGGGTGCGGGCCCTGCGGGAGGCACATCCGCTGCCCACGAGCCGACGCGGTCTGACGGCCGACGACAGGCTGCTCGCCGTCGCCCTGCACGACGTGGCCGCCCTGCGCGTCCTGCTGCCCCGCTTCGCTCTGCGGGCCGGGCTCACCGACCGGGTTGAGGTGACGGACAAGGGCCTGCTCAAGCACTCACCGCCCGAACGCGGAAGCGGCTCGGGAGGCGGCATGGCGTACTACTGCGGCGGCGGGGGCGGAGGTGGTGGCGGCGGTGACTGAGCGGGGCACGCGAAAGAGCGGCCCGTTCGTCAGGAACGGGCCGCTCTCGTGGTGCTGCGCGCGGGTCAGGCCTTCAGGGTCCGGATCGCCGTCGGGGCGTGCCCCGGCTCGGTCGCCAGCTCCTCGAACTCCATGACGTTGCCGATGTCGTTGGTGCCCGACATGGAGATGTTGGTGATGCGCTCCAGGATCGCCTCGACCACGACCGGCACCCGGTGCTCGGCGGCGAGCTTCTTGGCCTGCTCCAGGGCCGCGCCCAGCTCGCCCGGGTCGGTCACCCGGATCGCCTTGCAGCCGAGGCCCTCGGCGACCTTGACGTGGTCGACGCCGTAGACCCCCAGCTCGGGCGAGTTGATGTTCTCGAACTCCAGGTTGACCTGGAAGTCGATCTCGAACGCCCGCTGCGCCTGGCGGATCAGGCCCAGGTACGAGTTGTTGACCAGGACGTGGACGTACGGGATCTTGTGCTGCGCGCCGACGGCCAGTTCCTCGATCATGAACTGGAAGTCGTAGTCGCCGGAGAGCGCCACGACCTGCGCGTCCGGGTCGGCCTTGGCGACGCCGAGCGCGGCCGGGACGGTCCAGCCGAGCGGGCCGGCCTGGCCGCAGTTGATCCAGTGCCGCGGACGGTAGACGTGCAGCATCTGGGCGCCGGCGATCTGGGAGAGGCCGATGGTGGAGACGTACCGGGTCTCCGGGCCGAAGGCCTTGTTCATCTCCTCGTAGACGCGCTGCGGCTTGATCGGGATGTCGTCGAAGTGGGTACGGCGCTGGAGGGTCGCCTTCTTCTCCTGGGCGGAGGCCGCCCACGCGGAGCGGTCGGGCAGCTTGCCGGCCGCCTTCAGCTCCTTCGCCACCTCGACGAACAGCTTCAGGGCCGCCTTCGCGTCGGAGGCGATGCCGTAGTCCGGGGCGAAGATCTTGCCGATCTGGGTCGGCTCGACGTCGACGTGGACGAACTTGCGGCCGGCGGTGTAGACGTCGAGCTTGCCGGTGTGGCGGTTGGCCCAGCGGTTGCCGATGCCGAGGACGAAGTCGGACTCCAGGAACGTCGCGTTGCCGTAGCGGTGCGAGGTCTGCAGGCCGACCATGCCGGCGTTCAGCTCGTGGTCGTCGGGCAGCAGGCCCCAGCCCATCAGGGTCGGCACGACCGGGGTGCCGGTCAGCTCGGCGAACTCCACAAGCAGGTCGGCGGCGTCGGCGTTGATGACACCGCCGCCGGCCACGATCAGCGGGCGCTCGGAGGCGTTGAGCAGGCCGATGGCCTTCTCGATCTGGGCGCGGCTCGCAGCCGGCTTGTAGACCGGGAGCGGCTCGTAGGTGTCCGGGTCGAACTCGATCTCCGTCATCTGGACGTCGATCGGCAGGTCGATCAGGACCGGGCCGGGCCGGGCGGAGCGCATCAGGTGGAACGCCTGCTGGAAGACGCCGGGGACCTGCGCGGCCTCCAGGACGGTGACGGCCATCTTGGTCACCGGCTTGGCGATGGAGGCGATGTCGACGGCCTGGAAGTCCTCCTTGTGGATCACCGCGGTCGGCGCCTGGCCGGTGATGCACAGGATCGGGATCGAGTCGCCGATCGCCGAGTAGAGGCCGGTGATCATGTCGGTGCCGGCCGGCCCGGAGGTGCCGATGCAGACGCCGATGTTGCCGGGGTGGGTCCGGGTGTAGCCCTCGGCCATGTGCGAGGCGCCCTCGACGTGGCGGGCGAGGGTGTGGTTCACGCCGCCGGATGCCTTGAGCGCCGCGTAGAAGGGGTTGATCGCCGCGCCCGGCACACCGAACGCGTCGGTGACGCCTTCGCGCTTGAGGATCTCAACTGCCGCTCGGGCAGCGGTCATACGAGCCATCGAGTACTCCTGCTCCGGCTTTCGGATTCGCACGCCCGTCGCGCCCCGCGGTGAGCTCTTCCGTAGCAACTTCCGTATAGCGAAATTTGTTTTCTACGATCTGGAAGTAATGTAAGTGGGTAGCGGAGGGTCGTCAAGAGAGGACGATGGGGGCCATGTCCGAGACCATCTCGGTGTGCTGCACCGCCTGCGGGCGCCGGCACCGCTACACGGCACCGGCATATCCCTGTGCGTGCGGGGCGCCCGTCGCCCCGGCGCTCGATCCGCGCGGGTCGCCGACCGCGGTCACCCACCGGACGTGGGACGAGGAGTGGATCGGCGTGCGCTGCGCGGCCTGCGGGACCGAGAGCCGGTGGCCGCGGCCGGAGCTGGGCTGCTCGTGCGGGACGGTGCTGTGCGTGCCGGTGGACCGCGCGGCCACCGGCCGGTCCGGGCGCACCCCCGGGTCGCGGGTCCCGGCCCACCGGGCCGTCCCAATCCGCACCGCCCGCGACGCGGTCACCGCCGCTGTCCTGTATCTGCGCGGGCTGGGTCACCGGGACGTCCGCCGCGCCGAGCAGCGGCCCGTGTCCGGCATCGGGCTGGCCGCGCCCGGCATCGTCGTCCAGGTGGATCCGACGGTGGGACCGGCCTCGGCCCGGGACGTGGAGTGCCTGTGGCTGACCGCCATGGCGGAGTCCGCGACCTGCGTCTACTTCTCCCTCGCCGGGTACGCCGAGGAGGCCCGCGCCCGCGCCGATCCGCTGGGCGTCGCGCTCTTCGTCCTCGACCCCGCGGGTGTGCCGCGCCCGGTCAACGCGCCGGCCGTGGCGCTGGACGCCACGGCCGGCTGATCTCCCACTCGGTGCGCCCTACGCGCCGTACCGCTCCCGCAGCTCGATCTTGCGCACCTTCCCGGAGACGGTCATCGGGAAGGAGTCGAGGATCTGAAGGCGGCTGGGCACCTTGTAGTGGGCCAGCTGGTCCTCGCAGTAGGCGCGCAGCTCCTCCAGGGTGAGCGGATCGGCCGCGTCGCGCGGGATGACGCAGGCGAGGACCTCCTCGCCGTAGCGCTCGTGCGGTACGCCGACGACCTGGACGTCCGCGATCTTCGGGTGGGCGTAGAGGAACTCCTCGACCTCGCGCGGGTAGATGTTCTCACCGCCCCGGATGATCATGTCCTTGATGCGGCCGACGATCTCCACGTAGCCGTCCTCGCGCATCACCGCCAGGTCGCCGGTGTGCATCCAGCGGCCGGCGTCGATCGCCTCGGCGGTCTTCTCGGGCTCCTCCCAGTAGCCGAGCATCACGCTGTAGCCGCGGGTGCGCAGCTCGCCGGCGTCGCCGCGCGGCACGGTCACGCCGGTGACCGGGTCGACGACCTTGACCTCGATGTGGGGCAGGACCCGACCGACCGTGCCGGTGCGGTGTTCGAGGTCGTCGTCCATCCGGGTCTGGAGCGAGACCGGTGAGGTCTCGGTCATGCCGTAGCAGATGGAGACCTGCTCCATGTGCATCTCGGCGACCACCCGTTTCATGACCTCCACCGGGCAGGGCGAGCCGGCCATGATGCCGGTGCGCAGGGAGGTGAGGTCGTAGGAGGCGAAGTCGGGGAGGTTCAACTCCGCGATGAACATGGTGGGGACGCCGTACAGAGAGGTGCAGCGCTCCCGCTGGACGGCCTCCAGCGTGGCCTTCGGGTCGAACGTGCGGGCCGGGATCACCATGCAGGCGCCGTGGGACGTGGCGGCGAGATTGCCCATGACCATGCCGAAGCAGTGGTAGAACGGGACCGGGACACAGATCCGGTCCTGTTCGTCGTAGGCGACCAACTCCCCGACGAAGTAACCGTTGTTGAGGATGTTGTGGTGGGAGAGCGTCGCCCCTTTCGGGAAGCCCGTCGTCCCGGAGGTGTACTGGATGTTGATCGGGTCGTCGCAGGACAGCTCCTCGAACGGCGCCGGCGTCCCGCGCGCGGTCAGCGCCTCCCAGCTCGGATCCCCGATGAACACCGTCTCCCGCAACCGCGGGCACTTGCCCCGTACTTGCTCGACCATCGCCCGGTAATCGCTCGTCCGGTGGCTGAGGGAGGCGACCAGGAGCGAGACACCGGCCTGGTTGAGGACGTACTCGACCTCATGGGTGCGGTAGGCCGGGTTGATGTTCACCATGACCGCGCCGATACGGGCGGTCGCGTACTGGACGAGCACCCACTCGGGGCAGTTGACCGCCCAGATGCCCACCCGGTCACCCCGGGAGATCCCGCTCGCGAGCAGCGCGTACGCCAACTCGTCGACGTCGGCGGCGAACTGGGCGTACGTCCAGCGCCGCCCGCTCTCCACGTCGACCAGCGCTTCGCGATCCGGCCAGGCCGCGACCGCGCGGTCCAGGTTGGCGCCGATGGTGTCGCCGAGCAGCGGGGTGTCGCCGACCCCGTGGGTGTACGAGTTCACCGGAAGTCCTCCTCGCGGTACTCGGCGTCCGAGCCCGCCGCCGTGGCCTCGCGCAGTTCGATACGGCGGATCTTGCCGGAGACGGTCTTGGGCAGCTCGCCGAACTCCAGGCGGCGGACGCGCTTGTAGGGGGCAAGGGTCTCGCGGGAGTGCTCGAACAGCACCTTCGCGACGTCCGGGCCCGGCTCCCAGCCGGCCGCCAGGACGATGTACGCCTTCGGCACCGCGAGGCGCAGCTCGTCCGGCGCGGGCACGACCGCGGCCTCGGCGACCGCCGCGTGCTCCAGCAGCGCGCTCTCCAGCTCGAACGGGGAGATCTTGTAGTCGGAGGCCTTGAAGACGTCGTCGCTGCGGCCGACGTACGTCAGGTACCCGTCGGCGTCGCGGGCGCCGATGTCGCCGGTGCGGTAATAGCCGCCGGCCATCGCCTCGGCGGTGCGGTCGGGGTCGCCGTGGTAGCCGGTCATCAGGCCGACGGGGCGGTCGGACAGGTCCAGGGCGATCTCGCCCTCGTCCACGCCGGGCGCGCCGGTGACCGGGTCGAGCAGTTCGACGCGGTAGCCGGGGCTGGGGCGGCCCATGGAACCGGTCTTGAGCACCTGGCCGGGGCTGTTGGAGACCTGGACGGCGGTCTCGGTCTGTCCGAAGCCGTCCCGGATGGTCCTGCCCCAGGAGCGGCGGACCTGTTCGATCACCTCGGGGTTCAGCGGCTCACCGGCGGCGACGACCTCGCGCGGCGGGGTGGCGAGCTGGGTGAGATCGGCCTGGATGAGCATGCGCCACACGGTCGGCGGCGCGCAGAAGGTGGTCACCCGGGCCCGGTCCATCTCGGCCATCAGCCGGGCCGCGTCGAACCGGGTGTAGTTGTACAGGAAGACGGTCGCCTCGGCGTTCCACGGCGCGAACAGGTTCGACCAGGCGTGCTTGGCCCAGCCGGGCGAGGAGATGTTCAGGTGCACGTCGCCGGGCTTGAGCCCGATCCAGTACATGGTCGCCAGGTGCCCGACGGGGTACGACACGTGGGTGTGCTCGACCAGCTTGGGGCGGGCGGTCGTGCCCGAGGTGAAGTACAGCATCAGCGGGTCGTCGGCGGCGGTGGGGCCGTCGGGGGTGAAGGCGTCGGAGGCCGTGTACGCGTCCTCGTAACGCCGCCAGCCGGGCTCCGTCGTTCCCCCCACCGCGACGCGCGTGTAGTCACCGGGTACATCGGCGAACTTGCCGGTGTCCTCGGCGCGGACGACGACATGGCTCACCCGGCCGCGGTCGACGCGGTCGCGGAGGTCGGCGGGGCCGAGCAGCGGGGTGGCCGGGATGACGACGGCGCGGAGTTTCATCGCCGCGAGCGCCGTCTCCCACAGTTCGGCCTGGTTGCCGAGCATGACGAGGACGCGGTCCTCGGGGCCGACGCCCCACTCGCGCAGCCGGTTCGCGACCCGGTCGGAGCGGGCGGACATCTCGGCGAAGGAGACCCGGACCTCGGATCCGTCCTCCTCGACGATGTGCAGGGCGGTGCGCTCGTTGCCGTCGGCGATGACGTCGAACCAGTCCAGCGCCCAGTTGAAGTGCTCGGGGCGGGGCCAGGTGAAGCCCTCGTGGGCGGCGGTGTAGTCCTCGCGGTGTTCCAGCAGGAAGTCCCGTGCGCTGCGGAACAGCTCCGTGGCCGTCGTCATCTGTCCTCCTTCGTGCCGGACCTTGCCGGGCGGCTCTGTGCCATCGTCTAATCCGTGATGCAGGTCTCACTACCCCCGAACGGGGGTGTGCGTCCCGGACGGGGGCGTGGGCCCCGAACGGGCGCGAGGGAGGGCGGAACGAGTGGCGGTGGACGCGGCCGACGGGGTGGAGATCCGGAACGCGCTGGTGAGGATGCGGCGCACGACCGGGCTGCCGGTCGCCTTCGGCGGGCTGGTGGAGTCCGGGCGGCGGGTGCGCATCAGCGAGCTGAGCGGCACCGCCACGACCGCGCTCAGCGCCCTCGCGGTGGTCTCGGGCAACGGGCTGGGCGGCAAGGCCGTGCAGCTCACCCGGCCGTGCGCCGTGACGGACTACTCCGTCTCCCGGCACATCAGCCACGAGTACGACCTCCCGGTCGCCGCCGAGGGCCTGCGCTCGGTGCTGGCGGTGCCGGTGGTCGTACGGCGCCGGGTGCGCGGCGTGCTGTACGGCGCCCTGCGCACGGCCCAGCCGCTGGGCGAGCGCACGTTGAGCGCGGCCGTGGCGGCGGCGCGGGACGTGGAGCAGGCGCTGGTGCTGCGGGACGAGGCGGGTGAACTGCTCGCGGCGGCCCGGCCGGAGCCGGCGGGCGACGCCGCGGGCGCCGCGGCCTGGGAACAGGTGCGGGAGGCGCACGCGGCGCTGCGGGCACTGGCGCCCAGGATCGCGGACCCGTCGCTGCGGGACGAACTGCTGCGCGCGTGCGGCCTGCTCGCGGTGGGGAGCGGGCCCGCCGCCCAGGGGCCCCGGCCGGCTCCGCGCGAGATGGACGTGCTGGCCTGCGTGGCCGCGGGCGCGACGAACGCGGCGGCCGCGGAGCGGCTCGGCCTGCGGCCGGAGACCGTCAAGGGCTACCTGCGCTCGGCCATGCGCAAGCTCGGCGCCCGGACGCGCGGAGAGGCGGTCGTCGCGGCGCGCAGGGCGGGGTGGCTGCCGTAGGGGGTGGAGCGGTGCCGCTGTCGTGGGCGGGCAATCGCGGTGTTTTTCCGCGGCCTTTGTTTTCGGTGCCGCCGTTTGTTATTCGCCTCACCTGCTCGTGCCCCCGTAATTCAATGGACCGATGCCTAATATTGGCCGGGACACGACATACGGAGGGGAGCGGTCACCGTGCGACGGGACTTCGCGGAGTCTGGCGGGTGCCGTTCCGACCTGGTCATCGGGCGGGAGGAGTCGTTCGGCGCGGCGCGTGAGCAGCTCGCCCGAGGGGGGAGTGTGCTGCTGCACGGGCCCGCGGGAATTGGAAAGTCGACCGTCCTGCGGACCCTGGCCGCGGAATATGCCCGCACCGCCCGTACCGTGTTGCGCTGCTCGGCCACCGAGTCCGAATCCCATCTGCCCTTCCTGGCCCTCGCCGACCTCCTGGGGCTGGTCCTGGACGACGTGTCGGACGGGCTGCCCGCCGCCCAGCGCACCGCGCTGGAGTCGGCGCTCACCGGGCGCGGCGAGTCCACGCTCCAGCGCGACGGCCTCGCGCTGCGCCTGGCCGTGCTCTCCGCGCTGCGCGCGCTCGCGGCCGCGGGGCCCGTCCTCGTCGTCGCCGACGACCTGCAGTGGCTCGACCCGGCCAGCGCGGAACTCCTCGGCTTCGCCGCCCGCCGCCTGGGCGACACCCCGGTACGGCTGCTGTGCGCGGTGCGGACGGAGGGACCGGAGACCGAGGGCGCGGCGTACGACCGCCATCTGCGCGCGTCCCCGCCGGACACCCGCGCGGTCCGCCTCGGCCCGCTGACCCGCGCCCAGGTGTCGACGCTGCTCGACGAGCGCGGCTACGCGGGCCTGCCCCGCTCCACGGTCCGCGACATCCACCGCACCAGCGGCGGCAATCCGCTGTTCGCCCTGGAGCTGGGCCGGGCGCTGGCCGAGAGCCCCACCCCGCCGCGGCCGGGCGAGCCGCTGCCGGTGCCGACCTCGCTGCGCGCCCTGGTCCTGTCCCGGCTGGAGATGCTGTCGGACGAGGCGCGGCGCACCCTCCTGGTCGCGAGCGCCGGTGCCCGCCCCACCCCGGCGCTGCTGCACGCGGCCGGCCGGGAGAACGCGGAGGCCGAGACCGCCCAGGCGGCGACGCTCGGGCTGCTGGCGACCGACCCGGAGGGTCCGACCGTACGGTTCGCGCACCCGCTGATCTCGGCCGCGCTGTACGCCGAGGCACCGGCGCCGGAGCGGCGGGCGGCGCACGCCGCGCTGTCCACGGCGGCCTCCGACCCGATCGAGCGCGCCCGGCACCTGGCCCTGGCCACCACCGGCACCGACCCGGAGGTGGCGGCCCGGCTGGCGGAGGCCGCCGCGCTGTCCCGGGACCGCGGGGCGCCGTCGGTGGCCGCGTCGCTGGGGCTGCTCGCGGCCCGGCACACCCCGGCGGACAGCGCCCCCGGCCCGGACGAGCGCCGGCTGACGGCCGCCGAGGACGCGATCACCGCCGGCGAGCCGGACCTCGCCCGGGACATCGCCCGCGAGGTGCTGACCCGGACCGGCGTGCCCGGCGAGCGGGTACGCGCCTGGATGGTGGTGATCGAGGCGGCCGGGCAGGCCATCGGCGAGGTCGACGCCGTCTTCCCGCAGGCCCTGGCCGACGCGGGTGACGACCCGCGGCTGCTCGCCCTGGTCCACTACCAACTGGCGTGGCGCTCGCTGGTGGTGCAGGGCGACTTCGCGCAGGGCCGGGAGGAGGCCGCGCACGCGGCCCGGCTGGCGGCGCGGGCCGGGGACCGGCGCACCGAAGTGCTCGCGCTCGCGTTCCAGGCCCAGGCCGAGACGCTGATGGGGCATCCGGGCGCCCCGGCGACCATCCGGCGGGCGCTGGAGGAGCCGCAGGACCCCCGGGTGGCGTGCCATCACAACGGGGCCGGTTCCTCGCGGTTCAGGTGGCTGGTGATGAGCGACCGGCTGGCCGAGGCGCGGACCACCGTCACCGCGCTGCTGCGCGAGGTGCGCCGGCGCGGCATGGCCGAGAGCGAGGTCCACTACCTGCGTTTCCTCGCCGAGACCGAACTGCACTCCGGGCACTGCGGCCGAGCCCTCGAACTGGCCCGGGAGAGCCTGACGCTGGCGCGGGACGCGGGCATCGGCGAGGGCGCTGGCGCGATGCAGGCGGCGCTCGCCGAGGCCGCCGGCGGTGACGTGGAACGGGCGCTGGCGCTGGCGCGGGAGGCGGTGCGGCGGGCCGAGGAGGACGGCGACGCCGTGTACCTGTCGCGGGCGCTGGCCGCGCTCGGGCACGCGAGCCTGGTGGCGGGCGACGCCGGGGCGGCCGTGCGGGCGCTGCGCCGGGTGCGGGAGCTGGAGGCCGGCGCGGGCATCACCGACCCGGCGCGCGGCCGGTGGCAGGGCGACCTCGCCGAGGCCCTGGTGCGCACCGGGGAGCCGGCCGAGGCCCAGGACGTCATCGAGGTCACGCGCGCGCACGCGCTCCGGCTCGGACGGGAGAGCGTGCTCGCCGTGCTGGACCGGGCCGAGGCACAGGTGCGGGCGGCGCGGGGCGAACACCGGGCCGCCGTCACCCGGTTGGCGTCGGCGCGGGAGCGGCTCGCCGGGCTGGGCTACGGCCTGGAGGAGGCGCGGGCGGCCTTCGCGCTGGCGGTGCTGCACGCCGGACGGCCGGGGCGGGCGGCCGGACCGGCGTCGTACGACGAGGCGGCCCGGCTGTTCCGGCGCTGCCGGGCGCTGCCCTGGCTGCGGCAGGTGGAGGCGGCGGTCGCGGCGCAGGCGGCGGGGCCGCCACCGGCGCCGCCCGCCGTGCCGGACGCTCTGGCGGGGCTCGCCTCGATGGAGCGTCAGGTGGCCGCGCTCGTCATGGAGGGCGCGACCAACCGGGAGATCGCCGCCCGCCTGTTCGTCAGCGTCAAGACCGTCGAGGCGACCCTGACCCGGGTCTACCGCAAACTCGGGATCCGATCCCGGGTCGACATCGTCAGACTGGCGGCGGGCCGGCGCCCCGACTGAGAGGGCGGGGTTCACCGACCTGAGAAGGGCGGGGTTCACCGACTGAGGAGGGCAGGGCTCACCAGCCCGAGACGGGCAGGGTTTACCGACGGTGGACCGAGGGTTTTCCCTGCCCGACTCCCCTAGGGGCTTCCCTCATTGGGCGGTCCGTACCGCCGGTTCTAGCGTGAGCACGTGCCGCTCGCCCGGGCATACGGGGGTCTGTCCCGAGACCCCCGTGCTACCCCCCACGCCCGTGCGACCCCCCACCGGCAACCCCTTGAGGAGACTCATGTTCGGGCTCACCCGCGCCAGATCGGCCGCCGCCGCCCTGGCCACCGCCGGCGCCGCCGCCACCGCGCTGCTCGCCGCCCCCTCCGCCGTCGCCGCACCGCAGCCGATCGTCGGCGGTACGACCACCACGACGAGCGCCTATCCGTTCGTCATGCAGGTCACGGACGCCTCGCAGAACCAGTTCTGCGGCGGCACCCTGGTCAGTCCCACCAAGGTCGTCACCGCCGCCCACTGCATGGTCGGCGAGACCACCCGCAGCGTGCGCGTGGTCGGCGGACGCACCTACCTCAACGGCAGCAACGGTACGGTCGCCCAGGTCAGCAGGATCTGGATCCACCCGGGCTACACCGGCGCCACCAACGGCGAGGACGTGGCCGTGCTGACCCTGTCGAGGTCGATGCCGTACACCCCGGCGAAGTACGTCTCCTCCTCGGACACCTCCGTCTACGCGGCCGGCACCACCGCCCGCGTCCTCGGCTGGGGCACCACCCGGGAGAACGGCAGCTCCTCCAACCAGCTGCGGACCGCGACCGTGCCGGTCGTCTCGGACACGAGCTGCCGCGGCTCCTACGGCTCCGACTTCGTCGCGAGCGACATGGTGTGCGCCGGATACACCTCCGGCGGTGTGGACACCTGCCAGGGCGACAGCGGCGGACCCCTGCTCGTCGGGGGCGTCCTGGCCGGCGTCACCTCCTGGGGCGAGGGCTGCGCCCGGGCCGGTCACCCGGGTGTCTACTCCCGGCTGACCACGTTCTCGGACCTGGTGACCGCGCAGGTCACCTCGTAGCCCCGACCCGGCGGCTCTCCTGATCTCCTGAGTACCTCTCAGGTGAAAGACCGGGGGGCGTTGCGAGCCTCCACGAGCGGCCCGCAACGCCCCCTCTCCATGTCACTCGCGGTCACTCGCGCACCGTGCCGAAGCGGACGTCGTACGCCGCCCCCGGGTGCATCGTCGCCAGCGTCCGCTTCCCCTCGGCCGCGACCTCGTCCTTGTGCGCCTGGGTGAGGCGGTCGAAGGGCTCGACGACGAGCGCGTCGTCGTCGAGCTTCCACAGCCCGGCCACGAAGCCGTCGACGAGCAGCACGCGGTAGGCCTGGTTCTTCTTCCAGGTGCGGCCCTTGTACGCGGGCGGGACGACGCGGGTGCGGTCGGCGTGGGAGAGGAGCAGGTTGTCGAACTCCGGGAGGAAGCGCGGCGGGGCCGGCGTGTCCGGGTCGGGGCGGGGCGCGTCGGGGAGGTCGAACAGCTCGGTGCCGTCCTCGCTCCGGAAGGTGACGAGCCGGGGGCGGAGCCGTTCGAAGGCGTCCCGGAGACGGGTCAGTCCCGCCCAGGTCTGCATGTCCCGCACGGAGGCGGGACCGAAGGCGGCGAGGTAGCGCAGCACGGTGTCGTCCGGTGCCGGCGCGGGCAGCGCGGGACGTCCGAGCCAGTGCTCGGCGGTGGTGAGCGTGACCTGGCCGCTCCTCCCCCACAGCCCACGCGGCGTCACCTGCACGAGCGGGAGCCGGCAGCGGGCGGCGACGGACAGCGCCTGCGGCTCGGCGTCCGGCCACTCGGCGAGGAGGGCCTCGCGCAGCCGGCCCAGGGTGCGCGGCTCGGCCTCCACGAGTTCGCGGGCGAGGACGGTGAGCCGGTCCAGGTCGACGCCCACCAGGCCGTCGCGGAAGTTCCGCAGCTCCCGGTCCCGGGCGGCCTGCACCAGCGGACGCAGGGTGAGGCAGTCGTCGGCGGTGTGAGTGTGGATGGTCGAGCGCATGGTGACGAGGCGGGCGACCCGGCGGTCGGCCATCGCCCCGGACAGGTCGTCGGGCGTGAAGCCGTCGAGGCGGGCGGCGAGCGCGTAGTACGGGGGCTTCACGTTCTGCGCCTGGAGTCCGACGAGGTGGGCGACGGCGGCCTCGGCGGACATCGACGCGCGGCGCAGCAGCAACTGCCGGGCCAGCGTGGCCCGGTTGAGGGCGCGGGTGCCGAGGACGGGGGCCGTCGTCGTTCGTGCCTTGGTCGTCATGGTGTGCACGGTAGCGGGGCTCGCGGACAGCCTCTGTCCGCGAGCGGCCCGGAAGCGCGGGGCACCGCTCGTCCGGTCCCCGGCCTCGGTCCTCGTCCGGTCCCCGGTCAGTCCTCGTCCGGTCCCCGGCCTCAGTCCTCGGCCCGGCTCAGCTCCACCGCGAAGCGGGCGCCCGCCAGCAGGGCGAGGTGCGACACCCACAGCCACACCAGGAAGACGACGACGCCGGCCAGGGAGCCGTACAGCCTGCCGTAGGTGCCGATGCCGGAGGCGTAGAGGGAGAAGGCCGCCGAGGAGGCCAGCCACAGCAGCGCCGCCAGGGCGCCGCCGGGCAGGGCCTGGCGGCTTCGGCGGGCCGCCGCGGGGCCGGTGCGGAACAGGACGAGGACCAGCAGCGCGACCAGGCACAGCAGGAGCGGCCAGCGCAGCACGGACCATGCGGTGGCCGCCGTCGCACCGATGCCGACCCACCGGCCGAGCGCCTGGGCCAGCGGTCCGGTCAGCAGCAGCACCAGGGCGCTGGCGACGAGCAGTCCGAGCAGGCTCAGCGCGGTCAGGACGATGCGGTGCAGCCGGTGCCACAGGGGGCGCCGGTCGGGGACGCCGTGCATGTCGTGCAGGGCGCGCCGGAAGACGGCCAGGTAACTGGAGGCCGACCAGAGCGCGCCGACGCCGCCCGCCACGGCCACGGTCAGGGCGGCGGAGCGCTGCCCGGCCATCTCGTGCAGGGTGCGGTGCAGTTCGGCGCCGGACTGCGCGGGCGCCCAGGACGTCACGTCCGCGATGAGACGGTCCGTCAGGTCGGGGGCCACCAGGCCGATGACGGACGCGGTGACGACGAGGGCGGGCACCAGGGCGAGGACGGCGTAGTAGGTGAGGGCCGCCGCCCAGTCCGAGACGTTGTCGTCCCACATCGCCCGCGGCACCCGGCGCAGCGCCCCGGTCCACGGCACCGAACGGTCCCTGAGCCGGGTCAGCCGTGCCTCCGGGTGGGCCGTCATCGCGTACGCCGCTCGCGGCGGGACCGCGCGCCCACGCGGACGTGGGTGTCCAGCGGGTGGGGAGCCAGGGACCGGCGGGCCTCGTCGAGTGCGCCGTGGGTGAGCCGTTCCAGGACCGGTCCGGGTGCGGCGTCGGGCTCCAGCAGCAGGCGTACGCGGGCCCGCGACCGCTTCGGTCCCGCGGGCAGTCGTACGTGGGCGTGGGCGACCCCGGGGGTGGCCTCGGCGCGCCGGGCGACGGCGTCGGCCAGCGCGCGGGAGCGCAGGGTGAGGGGCGGTCCGGCCAGCGGCAGCCGGCGGCGTCCGCCGGGTCGCGACTGGGCCAGGAGCCAGGTGAGGCACAGCAGCAGCGCCAGGGCCGGGCCGGCGACGGCCACCACGGTCCACCAACCGTGGCCGCGGAGGTCGGCGAGGCCCGCGCGGTCCAGCAGCACCGTGCCGGAGCCCGGGCCGGGCCACCACCCGGGCAGCCGCTCGGCGACCGGGCCGGCGGTGAGGGCGAGCCACCCACCGCCGGCCAGCAGAGCCGTCCCGGTCAGCGCGAGCAGCGCGCGGTTGACGGTGTTGCGCAACGGGTTCACGAGTCGGTCTCCTTCACGGACGTCCGGTCATACGGCTGCCCCGGTTCGCCGCCGCCACCGGTGCGGGGTGCACCCCGTGGGGCTCGGTGCGGGGCGGGGGCACGACGTGTCTCCCCCGCGGCCTTGACGCCCGACGCCGATCGCGTCCCCGCGCGTCGAGTCACGGGACGCCGGCGGCCGCCGGGAGGGCTCGGTGTGCGGGGGCATGCGCGGCGTGCTCACGGCGCGCCTCCCTCGCGGTCCGGCCGCCCCGCGGCGCTCGGCGCCTCCGGCATGTCCAGCGCCCGCTGGTCCCCCGGCGCCGAGTCGGAGGACTCCCCCGGGCCGTCCGCGGTCCCCGGGCCGTCCGCGACGGCTGTCCCGGGCGGGCGCCAGTAGGGCTCCGTGCGCAGGGTGACGCGTGACTTCAGGGGCCTGGACAGGCCCAGACCGGCCAGGGTGGAGTCGGCCGCGGCACGGACGGCGGCGTGCGCCGCGGGCCGGTCGCCGAAACCGAGGCGGGCCCGCAGCCGTACGCGCCGTCTGCCGCAGCGCACCCGGACGTCCGTCACGCCGGGTACGGCGGCGGCGGCGTCGCGCAGCAGTTCCGCCGCCGCCGACCGCTCCAGCACCGCTCGCTGCCGGCGGTGCCCGGACGCCGGGGCCATCGGGAGCACCCCGCGCAGGCCGGGTGTCGCCGCCAGCCACAGCAGCCAGACGCCCAGGAGGGCGGCGACGGCGCCGCCCGCCACGACCGGGCCGTCCCCGGGGCCGTGTGCCGCCAGCCAGTCGACCGCCCCGGTGCGCCAGCCGGCCGGACGCCGGTCGGCGAGGTGCACGGACAGGACGTCGTACAGGAGGACGGCGCACACCGCGGCCGCGGTCAGGGACACCAGTGCGGCCGGGACCCGGCGCGGCGACCAGGGCCGCCGGGCCCGGCCGGACGGCCGCTCCCGGTCGGCGGTGGGCGGCGGCGGGGCCGCCCGGTCCGCGGTCAGCGCCTGGACGCGGACGGTCGCCGCCCGCACGGAGAGGCCGCTCAGCTCGGCGACCCGGTCCGCCATCCGGCCACGGACCCGTTCCCCCGCCTCCCCGAGCACCGCCGGGTAGGGCAGCCGCACGTCGACGGAGACGTCGGCGCGGCGTCCGTCGACCGTCGCCGTACCGTGCACGACCTGGGCGCGCCGCCCGCCGAGGTCGGCCTCACCGGCCGCGCGCTCCGCGATCCGGCGCACGGCCCGGTCGGCGACGACGGTCCTGCCGCGGTCGGCGGGCGCCGTGCGGTTGGGGCCGTCGGGGGCCGGTGCCGTGCCGGCCCCACCGCCGGGGGCCGACGACAGGCCGGCCGTACCGCCGGAGACCGATGGCAGGCCGGCCGCACCGCCCCGGGCCGGCGCCCCGGTCACCGCACGCTCCGGTCGCCTAGGGCCGGGGACTCACGCCGGTCCGTGCCGTTGGAACCGCCGGGGGCCGGCGCCGTGCCGACCACACCGCCCGAGACCGATGGCAGGCCGAGCCCACCGCCGAAGCCCGATGGCAGGCCGACCCCACCGCCGGAAACCGATGGCAGGCCGGCCCCACCGCCGAAGCCCGACGCCGGCCCGGCCCCACCGCCGGGACCCCCCGCCCCCGTCACCGTGTCCTCCGGTCGCCGGGGGCCAGGAACTCGCGCCAGTCCGTGCCGTTGTCCATCAGGCGTCCCAGGACGCCGCCGACCGCGCCCAGCGCGGCCACCAGCAGGAACGCACCGAAGCCGCCGAACCAGCCGGCGAAGGCCAGCGCCATGCCCACCAGCATGCCGGTCATCGCTCTGCTCATCACTCACCTCCGCCTCTGCGAAACCGGTCCCTACTCGACGCGCGTCTCGACCGGGCGCTCCGGGTCCTCGTCGTCGGGCAGGTGGACGTCGTTGACGGTGATGTTGACCTCGACGACCTCCAGGCCGGAGATGCGCTCGACCGCGTCGATCACGTTCTCCCGGACGTCCCGGGCGAGGTCGGCGATGGGTACGCCGTACTCGACGACCAGGTCCAGGTCGATCGCGGTCTGCCGC
Source organism: Streptomyces sp. BB1-1-1 (assembly GCF_031597775.1). Lineage (NCBI taxonomy): Bacteria > Bacillati > Actinomycetota > Actinomycetes > Kitasatosporales > Streptomycetaceae > Streptomyces > Streptomyces sp. BB1-1-1. The sequence continues at coordinate 1,667,479 of NZ_CP134203.1, forward strand.
TCGCCGACCTCGACCTTCACGCCGCGGCCCACGTTCGGCCGGCCGCCGGGCACCCGGTCGCGGACCGCGCCGATGGTGCGGGACAGGCCGCCGCCCATGTCGTACACGCCGGGGATCTCCCGCGCCGCCATGCCCGCGATCTTGACGACCACGACGTCGGCGATGGACGTGCGGCCGCGCGTGCCGGCCGGTTCGGTGGCCCCGGTGGAGCCGCCGCTCACCGTGGTCGTCGCGCCGCCCTGCGCGCTCCGGCCGGTGCCGCCCGCCTGGCCCGTGATGCCGTTCTTCTTCTCCGTCGCGGTCGTCTGCGGTGCCGTCGTCATGGTGTCCTCCGTCAGCCGTGGTCGTTTGGTGCTTCTGGACGTTGGACACGGGTGGCGGTACGGCGTTACGCGGTCGAGGGGAATTTCTTCCGCGCCGACCTTTTCGGTGGGTCCGCGTAACGCCGGGCGCGGTCGGCGTGTCCAACCGGGGAACCCGTTGCGGGGACTGTGGGAACGACGGAAGGGAGCGCACGTGCCGGGGGACGACGGACTGCTCGCGGTACGGGCCGCCGAGGGCGACGAGGACGCCTTCGAGGCGCTCGTGCGCCGGCACGCGCCCGGGCTGCTGCGGCTCGCGGCGCGCATGCTGGGGAGCCCGTCCGAGGCGGAGGACGCCGTGCAGGACGCGTTCGTCAGCGCCTGGCGCAGGCTGCCGGAGTTCCGCGGGCAGTCGGCCTTCGCCACCTGGATGCACCGCATCGTCGTCAACCGGTGCCTGAACATGCTGCGCTCCCGGCGCCCCGTGACGGACCTGGACAGCGTGCCCGAGCCCGTCGCGCCGGACCACGTGGCCTCGCCCGCCCGGGCCGCCGAGTCGCACGCCGCCGCGGTGGCGCTGGGCCGGTCGCTGTCCGCGCTCTCCCCCGAGCAGCGCGTCTGCTGGGTGCTCAGAGAGCTGGAGGGTCTGTCGTACGAGACGATCGCGGAGACGGTCGGGATCAGCCCCGAGGCTGCCCGCGGCCGGGTGTTCCGCGCACGACGCTGCCTGACGGAGGCGATGACCGAATGGCGATGAACACCGGGGCGGAGCTGCCCGGGCCCGGCGCCGGGCCCGGCGGCGCGGACGGCACGGCGGACGGTCTGCCGGACGACGAGCGGCTGGCGTGCGGGCGGCTGCTGTCCGAGGTGTGGGAGACCCGGGAGGAGGGCGCGGACGACCCGCACCCGCGCGCCTGCCCGCACTGCGCGGCGGCCGTCCGGCAACTCGACCTGCTCGGTGCGGCGGTGCGCGAGGCCGGGAGCGGGCGGGAGCCGGAGTGGGACGCCGGGGCGCTGACCGAACGCGTCATGGACGTCGTCCGGCTGGAGCTGCGGCCCGGGCCGCCGCTGCCCCTCGGGGAGTGGGAGGAGGACCTGTGGGTGCGCGAGGCGATGGCCGCCAAGACGCTGCGGGCCGCCGCCGAGACCGTTCCCGGCGTGCGGGCCGGCTCCTGCCGGATCCGGCCCGCCGAAGCCGGCGGTGTGCCCGCGCGCGGGCCGGTCCGGGTGCGGCTGGAGGTCGTCGTGCCGATCGCGCCGGGCCTGCCCGACCTCGCGGAGGAGATCCGCCGAAGGGTGCGCGGGGCGGCGGACGAGGCGCTGGGGCTGCCGGTGGCGGACGTGGACGTGCACATCACGGACGTGACGGACCCGGCCGAGACGGATTCGGACACCAACGAAGAAGAAGGGGAACGACCGTGACCGCTGCCGCCACCGGCCGGGACGCCCTCGCCGGCACCGTCGCCCGGGTCACCGCCGACGTGCCCGGTGTGGCCTTCCTGCGGCCGGGACTCGTGGACCTGTTCCGCGGCTCCGCCCGCACCGGACCGCCGCTCCCGGCCGGCCGGACGTCGGCGGGCGTACGGGTGACCCGGGCCTCCGGGACGGGGCCGTGGGAGGTGGACGTCCAGGTCGTCGTCCACCGCGGCCACCGCGCCCTGACCGTCGCCCGCGCCGTACGCGACGCGGTGGCCACGGCCCTCGCGGAGACGGCGCCCGGCGCGCAGGTGACGGTGACCGTCACCAACGCAGTATGAGCCCGCGGCCGCGTCACCCGCAGGTGCGCCGGTGGGCGAGCCGCGGCAGGAGTTCGTGCCAGGTGGCGGGGGTGAGGTCGCCGCCGGTGCGGGCGCAGATGTGACGGACCGTCCGTTCCGTGTCGAGCGTCCAGAGCCGCGCCGTGAGGTCGTTGCTCGCGGAGGCGAGGGTGTCGCCGTCGGGACTGAACGCGACCGAGGTGACCGTCTCCAGGTGGCCGGTGAGTTCGTCGCCGAAGGGCTCGGCGTGGACGGGGTCGGCGACGTTCCACAGGCGTACCTCGTGGTCCTCGCCGCCGCTCGCGAGGGTGCGGCCGTCCGGGGCGAAGGCCACGGAGGTGACGCCGCCGCGGTGCCCGGTCAGCGCCTCGCCCAGGGGGCGGACCCGGCCGGGGTCGGTGGCGTCCCACAGCCGTACCGTGCGGTCCCGGCCGCCGGTGGCGAGGGCGCGGCCGTCCGGGGAGAATGCCACCGAGTTGACCCAGTCGCCGTGGGCGGTGAGGGGTTCGCCCACGGGGCGGGCCCGGTCGCGGTCGCCCACGTCCCACAGGCGGGCCGTCTTGTCCTGGCTGCCGGTGGCGAGGGTGCGGCCGTCGTCCGGGGCGAAGGCCACGGAGGTGATCCAGTCCGTGTGGCCGATCAGGGGCACGCCGAGAGGCCGTACGTCGTGCGGGCCGCGCACGTCCCACAGCCTGGCCCGGCCGTCCGCGCCGCCGGTGGCGAGGGTGCGGCCGTCCGGGGCGAAGGCGACGGTGAGGACGCCGCCCGGGTGCGCGTCGGGGAGGGTGCCGGCGGGGGCGGGGCGGGCGGGTTCGGAGACGTCCCACAGACGTACGGTTCCGTCCTCGGCGCCGGTGGCGACCGTGCGGCCGTCGGGGGCGAAGGCCGCGGTCAGGACGGGGGCCTCGTGGCCGGTGAGGTGTCGCGGCAGCGCGCGGGGGTGTCCCGGCCGGCCGACGTCCCAGAGCCGGACCAGGGCGTCGTCGGTGCTGGCGGCGGCGAGGAGGCGGCCCTTCGGGCCGTAGGCCACGGAGGTGAGCGGGTTGGTGAAGTCGGTGAGGACGTTCTCCGGCAGGTGCCAGACGCGGACGCTGCGGTCGGCACCGGTGGTGGCGAGGGTGCGGCCGTCCGGGGCGAACGCCACGTCCCACAGGCCCTCCGTGTGCCCGGTCAGCGGCTCGCCGATCTGCTGCGGGTACTTCGGGTTGGCCACGTTCCACAGGACCACGGTGTCGTCCTGCGCGGCCGTGGCCAGCGTGTGTCCGTCCGGGCTGAACGCCACCGCCCACACGGCGGCGGAGTGCGTGGTGAGCGGATCGCCCAGCGGGGTCGGGCCGCCCGAGCCGGACACGTCCCACAGGCGCACCGTCTCGTCGTAGCCGGCGGTGGCCAGGGTGGCGCCGTCCGGGGAGAACGCCACCGACCAGACGGCCTCCTCGTGTGCGCGCCGGGGCTCGCCGAGCGGGGTCGCCCCGTCGGCGCCGTCCAGTCTCCACAGGCGGACGGTTCCGGTGTGGCCGGCCGTGGCGAGGGTGCGGCCGTCGGGGGCGAAGGCGACGTCGCGGACGCTGCGGGCGTCGGCGCGGACCGGTGCGCCCAGCGGCTCGGGCCGGGCCGGGTCGCCCACGTCCCACAGGCGGACGGTGCCGTCGTCGCCCGCGGTGGCGAGGGTGCGGCCGTCGGGGGTGAAGGCGACGGCGACGACGGATTCCCCGTCGTGGCTCACCAGGGGCGGGCCGACGGGCCGCGGCCGGGCGCGGTCGTGCGCGTCCCAGAGCCGGACGGCGCCGCCGTGCCCGGCCGCGACCAGCAGGGCGCCGTCGGGTGAGTAGGCCACGTCGCCCACCGGTCCGCCGGCGATGCGCAGCGGCTCGCCGAGCTGCTCGTCCGCGCCCGCCGTGTCCCACAGCCGTACGGTGCCGTCGTGGCCGCCGCCGGCGAGGGTCCGGCCGTCGGGGGCGAACGCGACGGCACTGCCGATGCCCTCGTGTCCGGACAGCCGGGTGGACAGCACCCGGCCCGCGTCCGTGGTGAGCCGGGTCCGCAGCTCGGCGGTGGAGCGCATGCCGAACGCGGCGACGTCGAGCCGGGCGGTCAGCGCGGTGTTGGTGCCGCGCAGCCGGTCGGCCTCCGCGGTGATCCGGCTGAAAACGGCGTCGTCCCGCTCGGCCTGGGCGGTGGCCCGCGCCCGCAGAGCGACGACGGCGGTGCCCGAGGCGACCAGGACCAGCAGGGCGAGCGCCGCGGACAGGCCGCGCCGGAGCCATACCGCGCGGCGCCGCCGGCGGATCGACGCGGCCAGGAACTCGCTCTCCACCGGCGTGAGATCCGCGCTCCGCTGGTCCTGCGGGAAGGCGTCGTGGGCGGCGGACAGGCGCGAGCCCGCGTAGAGCGCGGCGTTCTCCCGGCCGAGGGCCAGCCAGGTGCCGGCGGCCTCGGACAGTGCCCGGTGGACGCGCAGCCGGTCGCGTTCGGCGTCGATCCAGCCGCGCAGCCGCGGCCAGGCGGTGATGAGGGCCTCGTGGGCCAGTTCGACGGTGCCGTCGTCGAGGGTGAGCAGCCGGGCCCGGACCAGCCGGTCCAGCACGGCACGGGCGCTGTCGGGGTCGCCGAGGTCGAGTTCCGCGTGCTCGGCGGGCCGACGGGTGTCGGGGGTGCCGTCGCCCGGGGCGACGAGCCGCAGCAGGATGCGCCGGGCCAGGTCGGCCTGGGGCCCGGTGAGTTCGCCGTACACCTCCTCGGCGGTGCGGACGACGGCGCCGCGCAGTCCGCCGGCGGCCTCGTAGGCGGACTCGGTCAGGGTCCGGCCGGTGCGGTGCCGCCAGGTCTCCAGCAACGCGTGCGACATCAGCGGCAGTCCGCCGGGCGCGTCCTCGACCTCGTCGAGCAGCCGTGCGGTCAGGGCGCGTTCGACGACCAGTCCCGCCGCGGCGGCCGGCCGGACGACGGCCTCCCTCAGCTCGTCCCGGCCCATGGGTCCGACGAGCAGGGTCGCGTCCTGCAACGCCGCGGTGAGCTCGGGGTGTTCGGCGCACCGCCCCAGGAAGTCGGCGCGTACGGCGATCACCACCCGCAGTGAGCTGTCGGGGGCGGTGGCGGCGAGCAGCCGGTCGACGAAGGCGTTCCGTTCGGCCGGGTCCGTGCAGAGGGTGTACAGCTCCTCGAACTGGTCGACGATCAGCCAGGTGTCCGCACCGGTGTCCGGCACGGGGGCCAACCGGTCCCCGTGGGTGCGCAGCGGGTACGCGCCGGGGGTGAGGATGCGTACGGCCGCGGGGGGCTCGGGGGCGTCCGCGTCGGTTCCCGGCTCGCGCAGGCGCGGGATCAAACCGGCCCGCAGCAGGGAGGACTTGCCGCTGCCGGAGGGTCCGAAGACGGCGGTGAAGCGGTGCCGGCGGGTCAGCTCGGTCAGCCGGCCGACCAGCCGGTCACGCCCGAAGAACAGGGCCGCGTCGTCCGGTTCGTACCGTGTCAGGCCCCGGTACGGGGGTCGCGTGTCCTCGTCGGCGGCGGCGAGGGCGGCGGCCTCCGCGCTCGTCTCGCGCCAGCGCCGCTCCCATTCCTCCGGGTCGCCGCCGCAGACGTCGACGTAGGCGAGGGTCACCGCGAGGGTGGGGAGCTGCCGGCCGGCCGCCGCCTGCGACAGGGCGGTCACCGAGAACGGGACCTTCTGCGCCATCGCCCGGTACGTCGGTCGCCCCACCGACTCCCGCAGGGCGCGGAGTTCCGCGGCGAACCGCTGCACCGGTCCGGCGTCCGGGTCGAGCCGTCGCTCCCGGCGTCCCACTCCGCTTCCGCTCACGTATCCCCGCCCACGCCGTCGTCGCTTGTCGCTCTCGGTTTCCGCCCGGGCGCCCACGGTAGGGAGCCGCCGGACGGCGCGGCAAGCGAACGGGTGATCGTCGGCGGGGGACGCACGGGGAGTTCACGGCCTCTTCACTCCGGTCGCGCATTGTTCAGTGCCGCCTCCGGGCTGCTGAACAACGGTATTCCGCGGTGGAATCGGTGGCCGGGGGAGTGCGGGGCGGCGCGGACACCGGGTCCGGCGCGGCCGTGCCGTGCCACCCCGCACCCACTTCGCCCGCTCCGGGGAAAGGCACATGAGGGAAAGTGATCCGATGACTCCCGCCACCACGCGTCGGCCGGCCGGCGTCACCCTGGCCGTGGTCCTGCTGGCACTGGGGACCCTGACGGCCGTCGTCGCGGCGACGGCCGACCCGCAGGCGCAGGCCCGGACGCTGATGACCGCGCTCTGGCTCGCATGCGTCTGGTTCGCGGTCCGGGCGGGCCGCGGGCGGCGGACCGCGCGCACCACGGCCGCCTGTCTGACCGTGCTGATCCTGCTGCTGGCGGCCCCGTTCGCGCTCGTCGACCCGCTGTACGGCGGTCTCACCCTCCTGATGGCCGCGGTTCTGGCGGTCCCCGGGCTGTTCCTGCTGTACGCGCCCGCCGCCGAGGCGTACGTCCGCGCCCGGCAGGGCGACGAGGGGAGCGAGGCATGACCCGCCCGCCGTACGACGGGCCGGAGTACCCCGAGTCCGAGTTGCCCGAGCCGGAGCACTGGCCGCCCGCCCCGCCGCGCGAACCCCGGGAGCCCGATCCGCTCGCCGTCGCCGTCGGCAACGCCTCGCTGCTCGGCGTGGGTTACCTGATCCTGGGGCGACGGGGGTTGTTCTGGGGTGCCGCGGTGGTCACCGGCGCGCTGGTGTGGCTGATCGTCTCGAAGGCCGAGACGTGGTCCGAGCTGCTCCTGCTGCTGTGGTGGGCGGCGGTCGTCGCGCACGGCCTGCGGCTGGCGCGGCGCGACCCGGCGGCGGGCCCCCGGCGCGGTCAGCGGGTGCTCGCGCTCGCCCTCACCCTCCCGGTGCTGGCGACCGCCGGGTGGCTGCGCTTCGACGCCCACGGGATCGAGGACGCCGTCGCCGAGGCCCGCGAGGACGGGGACTGCGTGGCCGTGGTGGCCGCGCAGGACAGGGTGGGGCCCGGCCACCGGCTGGCCGCCGCCCCGGTGGCCGCCCGCGGCGACACGGCGGTCGGGACGTGCGAGCGCCTGGACACGGCGGCGGGCTATCTGAGCGGCGGGCTCACCGGTGACCTGGAGATGCTGGAGACCGGCTTCGGACGGCTCGGCACGGTCCTCGAGGAGCCCGGCAACGAGCAGACGGTCGGGACGACCCTGAACCGCTTCCTCCGGGATCTGCCCACCGAAGACGGCTGCCGGACCATCCGCATCGCCGACTGGCTGCGTGAGCGCGACAGCGGGCCGAAGAGCCTGAACGGCCCCTCCTCCGCCACCGCGGCCCGGATAGCGCCCGAGGCGCTGATGGAGTGCGCCGACACCCTCATGACCGACGAGGAGTGGGCGGACGCGCGCGACCGCTACCGGCGGCTGCTCGACGAGCACCCCGGCGACGACCGCGCGGAGGCCGCCCGCAAGGGAATCCGGAAGGCCGGTCTGGCCATCGAGCTGGACCACGTCAGGGAGCTGGTGACGGCGGCGGACGACATGAGCACCGGTTACTGCCGGGAACCGGCGAAGTACTCGCAGGCGCCCGCCTACCGCAAGGGCACGAACCGCGCCCTGTTCGTGGGCGACGGCGAGTACTCGGACAAGCTGCCGGACGGGTGGCACGCCTCCGACGCGGCCAAGGCGGCGCTGGTGGTGTGCGTGGACTCGGCGGGCGTCGGGAACACCGTCGAGACCTGCCAGTACCGGGACGACGACGAGCGCGTCCGCAGCGTCACCTTCCACAAGGTCGAGGTCCGGGTGAAGGCCTACGCGCTGCGGACGGGGAAGCTCGTGACCGACCGCAAGCTGCAGATCAGCGGCACCAGCTGCCCGTACTTCATCTCGTACTACGGCAGTCCGCCGTCGCAGCAGTCCGTCACGCCCTCGGACGACGACGTGCGCGACGCCTTCGAGTCGGTGGTCAAGCGCTGACCGGCCGGCGGGGTTGCCGCGCCGCCGGCGGGGCACCCGTGCGCACTGTGCACGGACGAGACAAGACCCTGGTGACCGGCTGGTTCAGCTTCCTGCACGGGGAGGCGACCGCCGGGGACGTGCTGGCGCTGCGGCGGGTGGAGGAGGTGCTGCGGGACGCGGGGCTCGCGTACGACGTCGTATGGAGCCCCGGGTTCCGGGCGGACGGTGCGCACTTCGCGGACGTGGACCCGGCGGCGTACTCCCGGCTGGTCTTCGTGTGCGGGCCGGCGCACGGGCCGCAGGTCGAGGAGGTGCACCGGCGGTTCGCGCACTGCGTGCGGATCGCCGTCGGCGTCTCCGTCGTCGACCCCGCCTCCCCGGCCGTCACGGGCTTCCACGAGGTGCTGGCCCGGGACGCCGCCGGCGCCGCGCCGACCCTGGATCTCGCGGCCCGCGCACCCGCGTTGCCCGCCCGGCCGGTCGTCGGGGTGGTCCTCACCCACGGGCAGCACGAGTACGGGGGCCAGCGACGGCACGAGGAGGTCGCCGCCGGGCTGACGCGCTGGCTGGCCGGCAAGGACTGTGCCCGGCTGGAACTGGAGACGCGGCTCGACGCGCACGACTGGCGGCTGTGCGGCACGCCGGCCCAGCTGGAGGCCGTACTGGCCCGGCTGGACCTGGTCGTCACCGACCGGCTGCACGGGCTGGTCCTGGCGCTGCGGGCCGGGACGCCGGCGCTGGCGGTGGACCCGGTCGCGGGCGGCGCGAAGGTGACGGCGCAGGCCCGTGCCTGCGGCTGGCCGGCGCTGGTGGCCGCCGACCGGCTGGCGGAGGACGTGCTGGAGCACTGGTGGCACTGGTGCCTGACCGGCGGGCGGGACGAGGCCCGGCGGATCGGTGCCGGGTTCCGGGCGGCGGACGCGGCCGCGGATGCCGCGGACGGTCTCGTGGCGGCGCTGGAGGCGCCGGGGGTGCGGACGGCCGGTTAGCTCCCCGGCCGCACGGGCACTCGGGGGGCCGTCGGTCCGCCCCCCCCCAGGAGGAGACATCGTGAGCATCGGCCGACTCCCCGAACACGAGCAGCGCATACTCGACGAGGTCGAACGGGCGCTGCGCCGCGACCGCCGCCTGGACAGGCGCCTGCGCACGCTGCGGCTCGGCCGCCGCCCCGACCTGGGCCGCCTGGCCGCGTACCGCCCGCGCACCCTGACCGTCCTCCTGCTGTTCGCGCTGTCGGTCACCCTCATGGTCGCCGGCATCGTCACGTCCGAGCCCGGTGTGATCTGGGCCTTCGCCGTGGCGTGGCCGGTGACGCTGTTCGCGGCGTTCCGGTTGCTGTGCCGGTGGACGGAGGGTTAGGGGAGGGAGGCGGGCCGAGGAGGCGGTCGGCTTCGTGCCGCGTCCGTCAGCCCGTGTAGCTGCGGGCCGTCGAGTCGCGTTGGGCGGGTTCGAGTGAGCGCAGGCGGGCCTCGACCTCCGGCGGCAGCACCCGGCGCTCGCGCAGCACCCACGGCAGGGCGGCCGTCGCCTCCGCGAAGGCGCGCAGGGACGCGGTGTCGCGCGGGACGGTGCGGGCCAGGTGGAGGGTGCGGCGCAGGGCCGGGCCGGCCGGTCGGCGCAGCCAGGTGAACCACAGGGTGTTGCGGATGCCGTGCGCCCGCCGCAGCGTCGAGTCCCTGACTTCGGACGGGTGGTGATGGATCGTCAGTTCGTCGGCGTACGTCAGCCACCAGCCGTTCGCCGCCAGGTCGGCCGCGAGCAGCTCTTCCTCGCCGCCCAGCCACAGCCTGGGGTGGAAGCCGCCCGCGGCGCGGAAGGCGTCGGTGCGCAGTACGGTCGCGGCGGCCAGGAAGGAGCCGAGGGCCGGCCCCGGTAGCCAGTCCGGGCGGGGCACGGGCGAGTCGCGCAGTTCCTTGACGATCGGGTCCTCGGTGCCGTCGGGTTCGACGAGGATGCGGGCGGTGACCGAGCCGACCGCCGGGTACCGGTCGAGCAGGTCGGCGGCTCCGGCCAGGGAGCCCGGCGCCCACCAGGAGTCGTCGTCGCAGAAGGCGACGTAGGGCGTGTGGACCTGACGGACCGCCAGGTTGCGGCCGACGGCGCCGAGGTTGCGGCCGGGGCGCAGGAGCCGTACGCGCGGATGGTGGCGGGCGACGGCGGAGGCGGTGCCGTCGGTGGAGGCGTTGTCGGTGACGATCACCGGGGGCTTCTCGGGGAGTTCGGCGAGGCGGTCCAGGGTGCGCAGGAGTTCCGGGCGCCGGTTGTGGGTGATGACGACGACGGTGGTCCGGGTGTCGGTCATGACGTCCCTCCGTTCGCCGTGTCCAGGAGGCGTGCGGCGCGCTCCACGTGCGGGGGCAGGGGCCTGCGGGCACGCAGGGCGGCGGGCAGGCGGGTGAGCGTCTCGCGCAGGGCGCGCCGGGCGTGCGGGTCGCGGCGGGCGTCGGCGGCGAGGCCGCGGGTGCGGGCGAGCGCGTGCGGGAGGGGGCGGCGCAGCCAGGCGGTGAGCAGTTCGTTTCGGCGTACGACGGCCGGGCGGTCGGTGCGGGGGCCGGGGTCCGGGTGGTGGTGGGCGGTCACGTCGGGGCAGTGCGTGACGCCCCAGCCGCGGGCGGCCAGGTCGTAGGCGAGGAGGGTCTCCTCGGCGCCGAAGAAGAGCAGGGGGTGGTAGCCGCCCGCGTCGAGGTAGGCCGTGCGGCGGGTGACGGCGGCGCAGCCGAGGAAGCCGAGCACCTGGATGCCGGGCAGGTCGGTGGCCGGGCCGAGGGGGGAATCGGCGAGCAGGTCGTTGAGGGGGTCCGCGGCGTCGGTGGGGCCGACGAGGGTGCGGGCGGAGAGCAGCCCGAGCCGGGGGTGCTCGTCGAAGTGCCGGGCGGCGGCGGCGAGGGCGCCGGGCGCCCACCAGGAGTCGTCGTCGCTGAACGCCACGTACGGGGTGTCGAGGGCGCGGACGCCGTGGGTGCGGGCGAGGGCGCCGCGGTTGAACGGCAGGGAGACCACGCGGACCTGTGGGAAGTCGCGGGCCAGCATGGCGCGGGTGTCGTCGGTGGAGGCGTTGTCGACGACGAGGATCTCGGGCCGCTCGGGCAGCGCGAGCAGGTGCCGCACGGTGACGGCGAGGCTCGCGGAACGGTTGCGGGTGGCGATGACGATGCCGACGGGGGCGGGTTTCGTGGGGTCGGCGTGGTGCAGTTCGCGGGTGCTGGACGGACCGCGGTTCGTGGCGTGGTTCATGGTGCCTCTCCCAGGGCGTCCAGGGCGTCGAGTGCGTCCAGGACGTCGTCGGTGGTGATCCGCAGCAGCGCGGGGTCGGTCTCGTGGCCGTGCGGGTCGCCGTGGTCGCCGTCCGGGCCCGGGTGCCACAGGGCGCGGTGCCGGGGGTGGTCGGGCGGGCCCCAGCGGCTGGGCGGGACCGGGCCGAAGAGGGTGACGGAGGGCGTGGCGTGGGCGACGGCGAGGTGGGCGACGCCGGTGTCGCCGCTGACGACGGCGCGGGCGCCGGCCACCAGGGCGGAGAGCCGGTCGAGGGGCAGGCCGCCGCCGAACACGTCCGTGTCGGGCAGGTCGGCGAGCTTGGCCAGCCGGGCCACCAGGTCTCCCTCGTCCGCTCCCCCGGTGACGACGACCCGGCGCCCCCGTGCGCGCAGCGCCTCCGCCACGGCCGCGTACCGTTCCACGGGCCAGCAGCGGGAGGGGGCGCCGGCGCCGGGGTGCAGGACGACGGCTCCGGGGGCGGCGGACGGTACGTCCGGGCGCGGCAGCCGCAGGTCGGCCGGGTCGGCGTCGATGCCGTACGCCCGCAGCAGCCGGCACCACCGGTCGCGCTCGTGCTCCTCGGCGTACCAGGGCGGCCCGTCCACCTCCGGCGTCTCCGGGTGCGCGAACGCCAGCAGCTGCAGCGGGGCGAGGCCCATCAGCAGACGGTGGCTGGGCGGCCCGTTGCCGTGCAGGTCGACGGCGACGTCGGGGGGCGGTCCGGTCCAGTCGAGGGCGCGCGGGACGGCACGGCCGGGCTCGGCGGCGGGCAGCAGCCGGTCCACGGCGCCGGTCGCCGCGACCACGGGCGCCAGCTCGGCGGGGGTGGCCAGCACCAGTTCGTGCCCCGGGTACGCGCGACGCAGCGCGCGCAGCGCGGGCACCCCGGCCAGCAGGTCCCCGAGCCCGAGGGCCCGGAGGACGAGCACCCGGGGCCGCGCCCCGCCACCGGCCCCGTGCTCCCCCGGCCCGCCGTCCGTCCTGCTGTCCGGCCCGCTGTCCGGCACCGCGTCGGAGGCGGCGTGCGCCGGCCCGGCGCCGGGCGGGTGCGCAGTCCCGCCGGACGGCGGATGCACGGGGTCGCCCGTCACGGGCCCACCGGCGGACACCGAAGGCGCGGCGGCCGTCACGGACCCACCGTCGGGCGCCGGAGCCACGGGGTCGCCCGTCACAGGCCCACCGACCGACGCCGGAGCCACAGGACCGCCCGCCACGGACCCACCGTCGGACGCCGGAGCCACAGAGCCGCCCGCCACAGGCCCACCCACCGACGCCGGAGCCACAGGACCGCCCGCCACGGACCCACCGTCGGACGCCGGAGCCACAGAGCCGCCCGCCACAGGCCCACCCACCGACGCCGAAGGCACCGAGCCGCCCGTCGAGGCACGGGACTTGGTGGCGTTCGTCGGCAGGTCGTCAGCGGGCGGTGGGGCGGGGGCTCGGCCGCGCGCCGGGGTCGAGGGGGCGTGGGTCATCGCACGCCCTCCGCGGCGCGGGCCATCAGGGCCGTGGAGGAGCGGCCGTCCAGGTACGGCAGGAGGACCGCCTGGCCGCCCCACTCCTGGAGGAGGGCCGCCTCGGGGAGGTCCGCGCCGGCGTAGTCGCCGCCCTTGACCCAGACGTCGGGGCGCAGGTCGCCGAGGAGGCGTTCGGGAGTGTCCTCGTCGAAGACGGCGACCGCGTCGACGCAGGCCAGCGCGCGCAGCACGCGGACCCGGTCGGCGAGGGGGTTGACGGGGCGGCCGTCGCCCTTGCGGCGCTGGACGGAGGCGTCGGAGTTGACGCAGACGACCAGGCAGTCGCCGAGCCGCCGGGCGGCCTGGAGGAGGCCGACGTGCCCGGCGTGCAGCAGGTCGAAGCAGCCGCCCGCGGCGACCACCGTGCCGTGCTGGGCGCGGACGCGGGCGGCCAGGGCGTGCGGGTCGTCGGTGTCGGGCGAGGAGGGAGACACGGGGCCCGTGTCGGCGGGGGGCAGGGCGCCCGCGCCGCCCGCGGCGACGAACGCCGTCGCGGCGCCCACCGCGCCCTCGACGGCCTCCCCCACCAGCACCCCGTCGGCGAGCAGCCCGGCGGCGGTGGCGGCGAACCGGTCCCCCGCGCCGCAGGAGTCGCCGTGGTGGGCGGCGGGCGCGGGGACGAGCAGGGGGTGTTCGCCGTAGGAGAGGAGGGCGCCCCGGGAACCGAGGGTCACCGTCACCGCGGCCACCCGCCAGTCCCGTACCAGGGCGGCGGCGTTGAGCGCGGCGGCGCGCAGTCCCCCGCCCGGCTGGCCGTCGCGCGGTGCGAAGCCGTGCGCCTCCTTCTCGGCGGGTGTCACCAGCCGGGTGCCGGGGACCGGCGGGCCGCCGCGCGGGTGCGGGTCCCAAACCAGCGGCGGGCGGGCGGCCAGTACGTCCCGCAGGGCGTCCGCCGTGCCGCGGCCGTAGTCGGAGACCAGCACGGCCCGGGCGGAGCGCAGCGCGGCGCGGGCCTCGTCCGTGGCCTCGCGGGCCCGCCCGCCGCCGCGGTCGAGGCGGACGACGGGGCGGCCCTGCGCCAGGACGCGGGTCTTCTCGGGCAGCGTTCCGGTGAGGGGGAGGGCGATCAGGGTCAGCCAGGGGGCGAGGAGCTCGCGCAGGGCCAGGCTGGCCGGGTCGTCTCCCGCGCCCGTGATCAACGTGACCTCGCGGCCGTCGCGGGCGGCGAGATACGCGGCGAGCGCGGCGCCACCGGGGCCTACGCGCTCGGCGCACTCCGAGACGACCGGGACCGGCGCGTCGGGCGCCAGCCGGTCGGCGGAGCCGGTCAGGTCGCGGTCCAGCAGGGCGTCGCCGACCACGACCAGGGGGGTCCTGTCAGCCATGCGTGCCGTCACCTCCGCGTTCCCTTGTCACCCGCGCCCCGTACGCCCCGTTCCAGGGCCACGTCGAAGGCCGCGCAGATCATGTGCACGGCGACCAGGTGGATCTCCTGGACGGTGGCCGTCGAAGGGGCTGCCACGCACAGGGACTCGTCGCTGCCCGCCATGAGCGGGTTGGGCTCGCAGCCGGTGAGTGCCCACACGTGCACGCCGGCCGCGCGGGCGGCGTCGGCCGCGGAGAGCAGGTTGGCGCTGGCGCCGCTGGTGGACAGCAGCATCAGCACGTCGCCGTCGCGGCCGTGGGCGCGGACCTGGCGGGCGAACACCTCGTCGACGCCGTAGTCGTTGGCGATGGCGGTCGTGGACGACGTGTCGGCGTGCAGGGCGATGGCGGAGAACGGCGGGCGGTCGTCGCGGTAGCGGCCGACGAGTTCGGCGGTCAGGTGCTGCGCCTGGGCGGCGCTGCCGCCGTTGCCCGCGGCCAGCAGCCGGCCGCCGCCGGAGAGGACGGCGGCGAGCCGCGAACCCCAGCGTTCGGTGATGTGCGCGGAAGCGCGGAACGCCCCCAGCGCCTCCTGGAGTTCGTCGCAGTGCCCTACGACGGGCGGGTGCACGGTCATCACGCCACCTCCTTCGACAGTGCGTGGTCGGCGAGGGTCAGGCGGTACACCTGTTCCGCACCGTCGGCGACGCGCGCCCAGGTGTAGTGCCGCAGGACGCGTTGGCGGCCGTTCCTGCCGTACTGGCGGCGCAGCCGTTCGTCGGCGAGGAGTTCGCGGGCGGCGTCCGCGATGGCCTCGGGGTCCTGCGGGGTGACCAGGCGGCCCGTGGTCCCGTCGGACACGGAGTCGCGGTGGCCGCCGACATCGGTGGCGAGGACGGGCACGCCGCAGGCCATCGCCTCCAGCGGCACGATGCCGAAGGGCTCGTAGACCGGCGTGCACAGCACCAGGTCGGCGCTGCGGAGCAGGGCGGGCATGTCCTCGGGGTCGACCGCGCCGAGCAGCCGGACCCGGTCGGCGACGCCGGTGCGGCGGGCGAGCGCGGTCAGCCGCTGGGCCTCGGGGTCGGCGTCGAGGCCGCCGGCGGGCGGGCCGCCCGCGATGAGGAGTTCGGTGTCGGGGACCTGGGCCAGGGCGCGGATGGCCTGGTCGTAGCCCTTGCGGGGCACGAGCCGGCCGCAGGCGAGCAGGCGGTGCCGCTGCCGTCGGTCCGGGGTGCGGCCGGTGTCGGCGGTGGGGTGGAAGTGTTCGGCGTCCACACCGCAGGGGACGACGGACACCTGCCGGGGCGGTACGCCCATGTCGCCGAGTTCGACGACCTCGTCGGTGCAGGTGGCCAGGACGCGTTCGCAGGCGCGGCCGAGCTGCCGTTCGATGCCGATGCGCTCGTACGGGCTGGTGTCCCGCATGCCCTGGTGGCGCCGCTTGACGGTGCCGAGGGCGTGGAAGGTCTGCACGAGGGGGACGCCGTGCGGCCGGGCGCCGATCTGGGAGGCCATGCCGGACATCCAGAAGTGGGCGTGCACCACGTCGGGCGTCTCCCGGGCCCAGGCGCGGGCCAGGTGTGCGCCGAAGGCGGGCATGTGCGGGAACAGTTCGTCCTTGGGCACGACCGCGGGCGGTCCGGCCGGCACGTGCTCGACGACCGCGCCGCCGGGCAGCGGCACCCGGTCGGGCAGACCGGTGGCGTCCCGGCGGGTGTAGACCGTGACGTCGTGGCCGCGCTTGGCCAACTCCTCGGTGAGACGGGCCACGTAGACGTTCTGTCCACCGGCGTCGACGCCGCCGAGCGCGGCGAGGGGGCTCGCGTGCTCGGACACCATGGCGATCCTCATCGGGTCACCTCCTTCAGCAGCCGCTCCCAGTCGTCCAGGAAGCGGGACAGCCCGTAGCGGGACAGGGCCGCCGCACGGGCTCCGTCGCCGACCGTCCGCGCGTGCGGCGGGTCGGCGAGGAAGTCGCGTACGGCGTCGGTCAGTACGTCGATGCGGTTGGAGACCACTCCGGCGCCGGGGGGCACGGCCTCGGTCACCTCGGTGGTGGCGAGGGCGACCACGGGCATGCCCAGGTGCATGGCCTCCAGGAGGGACAGGCCGAGGGAGGTCCAGCGGACGGGGTGGACGTAGACGCGGCGGCGGGCCAGTTCGGTGTGCAGGTCGCTCTGGGGGACGTCCTGTGTGCGGCAGCGTTCGGGGTCGACGCCGATGTGCTCGGCGAGCCCCTCGGTGCGCATGCCGAAGACGTCGAGCGGGGCGGCGCGGGAGAAGGCGGGGAGCAGGTCGGTCCCGGTCGTGCGCCCGCGCCGGATCGGCTCGTTGACGACGACGGCGGCCCGGTCCAGCTCACCGGTCCAGCGGTGGCCCGGGTCGACGATGCCGTGCTCGACGACCGTCGTCTCCCTCGGACCCGCGTCCCACATCAGCCGGTTGAAGTGGGTGACGTGGACGAGGGTGGTGACGTCGGGGAGGTCCGCGGCGGGGTGGCGGGTGTCGGGCACGTCGCCGTCTGGGGCGTTGTGCTCCAGGTACACCAGCGGGGGGCGGCGGCCGAGCCACTCGTCGACCAGGGCGAGTTCGTGCGGGCGCTGGATGATCACGAGGTCGATGTGCTCGTCCCGCAGCCGCTCCGGCGGCACTTCCACCACGGAGTCGGGCCAGTCCCAGGTGCGGGCGCGGCCGAGGCCGTCGGGTCCGCGGTCCGGGGTGACCGGGACGAGGTAGGTGTGCGGGCCCTGCACGAAGGCCGTGGTCCACGACCCGTGCACGTGCCAGATGAGGATCCTCATGCCTCCCCCAGGAGTTTCTCGACGGCGGCCGCCACGTCGGTGGCCGTGACGGTGTTCAGGCAGGGATGGCCGGGGACGGGGCAGTCCCGGGCCCGGCTGTCCGCGCAGGGCGCGTCCTGGTCGCCGAGCAGGACGTACGGGACGCCGTACGGCCGCCAGCGCTCGGCCGGTACGACGGGGGCGAACAGGGACACGACCGGGGTGCCGACGGCGGCGGCGAGGTGGGCGGGCGCGGTGTTGCCGGTGACGACGACGGCGGCGCCCGCGAGGACGCCGGACAGTTCCGGGGCCTCGGTGCGGCCGCCGAGGTCGGTGCCGTGTTCGCCCGCGACGTACGCGGTGAGGTCGCGTTCGTCGGGGCCGCCGGTGACCAGCACGCGGTGCCCGGCGGCGGCGAGTTCGCGCACGGCCTCGGCGGCGCGTTCGCGGCTCCAGGCGCGGGCGGGGACGCTGGCGCCCGGGTGGAGCACGACGTAGGGGCCGGGGCCGGTCAGCGCGTCGGCGCGGGGCGGCGTGCGCACGCGCAGCCGCCCGTCGTCGGGGCGGGGGAACCCGGCCGCCTCGGCGAGGTCGAGCGCCGCCTCGGCCTCGTGGGCGTGCGGGGCGCGCTGGTGGCGCAGGTCGAGCAGGGAGCCGGGGTAGTCCACGCTGTCCGCGGCGATGTGCCGGACGCCGGCCAGGCGCAGGACCAGGGCGGTGGGCAGCGGTGACTGGTGGAAGGAGGTGAGGATCAGCGCGGTGTCGGCGTCGATCCGGTCCGCGAGCGCGTCGATGTCCGCCCGGTTCACGTCGGGCGGCTGGAACCCGCCCCACGGCGCGTCCCACACCAGCACCTCGTCCACGCCGGGCAGCAGCCGGGCGGCGGGCGCGCCGCGCGATCCGCACAACATGGTGACGTGGTCGGCCCGGGCGGCCACGGCCCGCACGGCGGGTCCGGCGAGCAGTACGTCGCCGAAGCTGTCGAGCCGGGTGACGAGCGCCTTCATCGCGGCCTCCCACGGGTCTCTGCGGCGGCACGTGACGGGGCCGCCTCGGGAGCGAGGACGGGGGCCGTCCGGGTCCGGAAGGCCGCGCCGATGGGCCGTTCGTCCGCGAGGACCCGGCCCTTGGGCGGGCCCGCGAGTACCGCCCGTACGGCGGTCAGCAGGTCCGGCGCGACATGGGCCGCGGCGGCCGTCTCCTCCGGGCGGGTCTGCGCGTTGGGGACGAGGATGCCGTGGGCGCCCGCGCGTTCGGCGGCCTCCGTGTCGGCGCCGATGTCGCCGATGACGACGCAGTCGGCGGGGGCGGTGCAGATGCGTCCGGCCGCCCAGCGGACCAGGCCGGGCTGCGGCTTGCGGCAGTGGCAGCCGTCGTCGGGGCCGTGCGGGCAGATCGCCCAGACGTCGAAGGGGCCGACGAGGTCGTCGATCCGCCGGTTGACGTGACGGACGTCGGCGTCGCTGATGAGGCCGCGGGCGACGCCGGACTGGTTGGTGACGACGCCGGTGCGGATGTCGTGTGCGCGCAGCAGCGCGACCGCCTCACGGGCGCCCTCCACCGGCCGGACCCGCTCGGGGTCGCCGTTGTAGGGGACGTCGTGGACGAGGGTGCCGTCGCGGTCGAAGAGCACGGCCTTGACGGGGCTCATGCGGCCACCTCCCGCCAGGCGGGGGCGCGGCGGTGCCGCCACATTCCGCTCAGCCGGTGCCAGGTCGCGGCGGGCGGGATGAGCGCGCTGGTGACCAGCATGGTCGTGACCTCGTCACGGGTGCGCGGTCCCGCGGCGATGCGGGCCCAGGCGAACTCGGCGGTGCCCGCGGCCCAGCCGAGCCCGGCGACCGCGGCGGCGCGGGGCCGGCCGGCGGCGGCGAGGGCGAGGGCGGCCGCGCCGACGGCGGTGATCGCCGCGTGGCGTCGGATCCGGCCCTTGGGCGCCACCGCCTTGGCCCACCAGTCGGGGCCGTGCAGCCGCAGCATCAGGGCGTCGTCGGCGTTGCCCCGCTGCTGCTTCAGGGAGGCCCAGCGGGAGGCGTCGCGTACGGGGTGGCGGGTGGTGCGGCGGCCCCGCCGGATGCGCCAGCCCGCGTCGAGGACGCGCAGCGCGAGGTCGGCGTCCTCGCGGAAGGCGCGGGTGAAGCGTTCGTCGAAGCCGTCGACCTGCTTGAGCACGTCGGTGCGGTAGGCCATGTCGGCGGTGATCCACTGGGCCCGTGCGAGACCGGCGGTGCCGCGCTCCCAGTCGGTGGGGCGGCGCTCGCCGGGCAGCGGCACGGCGATCACGCCCTGCACGGCACCGGTGTCGGGGGCCGCCTCGGCGAGGTCCTGGACCAGTTGGTCGCACCAGTGCGGGCCGACCTGCACGTCGTCGTCGAGGAAGGCGGTCCAGGGCGAGGTGACCGCGCGGATGCCGGTGTTGCGGGCGGCGGCGGGGCCCCGGCCCCCGCTGCGCAGCACCACCGCGCGTTCGCGCAGGTCGCCGAGGACGGTCAGGGGGTGTTCCAGGGCGTCCGGGTCGGCGTCCGGGCCGGGCCGGTCGTCGACGAGGATGATCTCGTCGGGGCCGGGCCCGGTCGCGGCGGCCAGCGCGGCCAGGCAGTCGGCCAGCGTGTCGCGCACGAGGGTGGGGACGACCACGGCGTAGCCGGTCATGGGGCCGCCGGTCGAAGGTGCGCCGCTCATGCGAACGCCTTCCCCCGGCGCACCGCGAACGGGCCGATGGCCAGCAGGTCCACGGGTGCGGAGCCGAAGCACTCCAGCGCGTCGCGCGGGTCGTCGACCATGGGCCGCCCGGCGGTGTTGAGGCTGGTGTTGACCACGACGGGCAGTCCGGTGCGCCGCTCGAAGGCGTTCAGCATCCGCGCGACGAGCGGCTCGCGGCGCTCCTCCACGGTCTGGATGCGGGCGGTGCCGTCGACGTGCACGACGGCCGGGATGCGGTCGCGCCAGGCGGCGGCGACGTCGTGCACGAAGAGCATGTACGGGCTGGGGATCGGCCCGGTGAAGATGTCGGCGGCGCGGTCGGCCAGCACCATGGGCGCGACGGGGCGGAACTCCTCGCGGCCCTTGACGTGGTTGAGCCGCTCCAGGTTCTCGGCGCGGCCCGGGTGGGCCATCAGGGAGCGGTGGCCGAGGGCGCGCGGCCCGAACTCGCTGCGCCCCTGGAACCAGGCGACGACGCCGTCCCGGGCCAGCTCCTCCGCGACCGTCTCGGCGATGTCGTCCGGCTCCTCGTAGGGGATCGCGGCGGTCTCCAGCCAGGCGCGGATCTCCTCGTCGCTCCAGCCGCGGCCGAGGTCGGCGCCGGGCATGGGCTCGGGAGCGGCGCCCTCCTGGGCGGCGGCGACGTGCAGGGCGCTGCCGAGGGCCGTGCCCGCGTCCCCTGCGGCGGGCTGCACCCACACGTGCCGGTACGGGCCACTGGCGGCGATCTTCGAGTTGGCGACGCAGTTGAGCGCGACGCCCCCGGCCATGGTCAGGGCCTCTCCCCCGGCCTCGCGGTGCAGCCAGTGGACGAGTTCGAGGAGCAGTTCCTCCAGTACGGCCTGGGTGCTCGCGGCGAGGTCGGCGTGGTCCTTCGTCCAGTCCTCGCCCTTGGCGCGGGCCGGGGCGAGGGCCGCCCAGTCGACGCCGTGGGCGCGGAAGCCGCCGTCGCCGGTGGCGTGGATGTGCTCGCGCAGGCGGTCGAGGTGGCGGGGGGTGCCGTAGGAGGCGAGGGCCATCACCTTGTACTCGTCGCTGCTGCGCAGGAAGCCGAGGTGCTCGGTCAGTTCCTCGTAGACCAGGCCGAGCGAGTGCGGGAGCGCCTGCGTGGCGAGGGTGTCGAGCTTGCCGTCGCGGTAGCGGCCGGCCAGGTGGGAGGCGGACTCGCCGCGTCCGTCGAGGACGAGGACGTCGTTGTCGGGGTGCGGTGAGGCCGGTCCGGCGGAGGCGGCGTGCGCCACGTGGTGCGGGACGAAGACGACCTGGTCGGGGTCGAGTCCGGGCAGCGCCTCGGCGAGGAACTCGGGGGCGCGGCGGGCGTACTCCAGCCGCAGCGGGTCCCAGGGGTCGTCCAGGCCCATGTCCCGGGCGGGCCGGGCGAGCTTGGGGTCGAAGGAGTACGCGACGGCGTCCAGTTCCCCGGGCCGCACTCCGGCGTGTTCCAGGCACCACCGCGCCGACAGTTCCGGTACCTCCCACGCGGAGAAGGGCACCGGGCGCTTGCCGTGCTTGCGGCGGCTGAAGCGCTCTTCCTCGGCGGCCGCAACGGTCCGGCCGTCGACGACGAGTGCGGCGGCCGGGTCGTGGAACAGGGCGTTGATACCAAGGATGCGCATGGGGGGTGCTCCGTCCCGGGCGGCTCGTGGGTGTTGCTCGGTCTCTCTGGTACTTCTGGGTCTCTCTCGGCTCGCGGGTCCCGTGGTGCGGCTGCCTCAAACACTTGGAGCCAACTCAATTCCAGAAATGAGCGCACAAATCACTCACCGTGACGAGGTGGCGCCGCAACCGCAGGAGGCCTACGCGGCGACGGAGTGCGCGAACCAGCCGATGGTCCGCTCCAGCCCCTCGCTCCACCCGACCCGCGGCTGCCAGCCGAGCCGTTCCCGGGCCAGGGTGGTGTCGGGCTTGCGCCGGCCGGGGTCGTCGACGGGACGCTCGACGAAGCGGATGCGGGAACCGGAGCCGGTGAGCTCGACGACGCGGCGGGCCAGTTCCAGCATGGTGATCTCGTCGGCGCCGCCGATGTTCATCGGCCCGTCCTCGCCGGACGCGGCGAGGGCCAGGACGCCGTCGACGGTGTCGTCGACGTAGCACAGGGAGCGGGTCTGGCCGCCGTCGCCGGCGACCGTGAGCGGCATGCCGTCCAGGGCCTGCGCGATGAAGGTGGGCACGGCACGGCCGTCGCCGGTGCGCATGCGGGGGCCGTAGGTGTTGAAGATGCGGACGATGGCGGCGTCGGTGCCGTGCACCTGGCGGTGGGCGGTGACCAGCGCCTCGGCGAAGCGCTTGGACTCGTCGTAGACGCTGCGCGGGCCGGTCGGGTTGACGTTGCCCCAGTACGTCTCGCGCTGCGGGTGTTCCAGCGGGTCGCCGTAGACCTCGGAGGTGGAGGCGAGCAGGAAGCGGGCGCCGTCGGTACGGGCCCGCTCCAGGGCGTTGCGGGTGCCGGTGCTGCCGACGTCGAGGGTCTCCAGGGGCAGCCGGAGGTAGTCGGCGGGCGAGGCCGGGCAGGCGAAGTGCAGGACCAGGTCGAACCGGCCGGGCAGGCGGCGCACGGCGGCCGGGTCGGTGGCGTCGGCGTGGACGAACCGGAAGCCGCGGTGGCGTTCCAGGTCGGCCACGTTGCCTCGGGAGCCGGTGGCCAGGTTGTCGAGGCACACGACGTCGGTGCCGGCTTCGAGCAGGCGGCCGCACAGGTGGGATCCCACGAATCCGGCGCCGCCGGTCACCAGGGCCCGGCGCCAGACGCGTCCACTCACGGGGCTGTCGCCCTCAGGGCTCTCGCTCACGGGGTCCTCCTCACTCTCACCGTCACTTGCGTGTCGGCTGAGTAACCCGGTGAACGCCCTCACTACCTCGAATATCTATTCGAAGGACCACTATAAACTACGTCTATACTCGCTATGTATAGTCCTCGCATGCCTTCGCTGACCAGCAAGATGACAAAAACGGGGACCAGGTTGCGTGCGGTCGCGGCACTCGCGGCCGCCGCATCACTGACACTGAGCGGTTGCACGAAACTGGAGACGACCTCCCCCAGCTCCGTCCGGGGCGCGGCGGGCGCCCAGGCGCGGGCCGGGTTGGGCACCGTCGACTGCGGCCACGCCAAGTGCATCGCGCTGACCTTCGACGCCGGACCGAGCGAGAACTCCGCCCGGCTGCTCGACATACTCAAGGAGAAGAAGGTCCCGGCGACCTTCTTCCTGCTCGGCAAAAGACACATCGACACGTATCCCGAGCTGGTCGGACGTATGGCCGACGAGGGCCACGAGGTGGCCAGCCACACCTGGACGCACAAAATCCTCACGGACGCCGAACCGGACGAGATACGCGAGGAGCTGGAGCGCCCGAACCGGGAGATAGAGCGCCTGACCGGGCAGCGCCCCACCCTGATGCGCCCGCCGCAGGGCCGCACCAACGACACGGTGCACGAGATCTGCCGCGAGCTGGGACTGGCGGAGGTGCTGTGGAGCGTGACCGCCAAGGACTACCAGACCGACGACTCCGACCTGATCACCGAGCGCGTCCTGAAGCAGTCGTCCCGGGACGGCATCATCCTGCTGCACGACATCTACGACGGCACCGTGCCCGCCGTGCCCGGGATCATCGACGCGCTCAAGAAGCGCGGCTACGTCTTCGTGACGGTCCCCCAGCTGCTGGCCCCCGGCAAGGCCGAGCCGGGCAAGGTGTACCGCTAGTTACCCTCGGTCGGTTCCCTACGATCGTTCCGTGGTCACCTTCTCGCTCGAACGCACCGCCCCGCTCCCGCTGGACGAGGCCTGGCGCCGACTCACCGAATGGCAGCGGCACGGCGACGCCGTGCCGCTGACCCGGGTCACCGTCACCACGCCCGGCCCCACTCGCCGGGGCACGGTGATCGTGGCCCGCACGGGCGCCGGCCCGCTCGCCTTCGACGACAGGATGGAGGTGACCGTCTGGGAGCCGCCTCGGGACGACGCCCCCGGCCGGTGCCGGCTGGAGAAACGCGGCCGGCTGGTCAGGGGCTGGGCCGAGATCGAGGTCCACGCGGGCCCCGGCGGCCGGACCCGCGTCCTGTGGCGCGAGGAGCTGCGCGTCCGCCCGCTGCCGTCCCTCTTCGACGGCGTCCTGGGCCGCGCGGGGCGGTACGTCTTCGGCCGCGCGGTCAACCGGCTCCTGCGGCGTCCGTGAACCACGGGTTGCGCACGGGGTACGGGTCGCGGACGGGATCGCGTCGTACGCCACGCCCCGGGCGTTTCCCGCGTACCGTGCCGGCATGTCTGCCAGAGCGCGCACCTTCATCCAACTGTCCTTAGCCGGTGCCCTGTTGAGCCTGGCGGTGGCCGCACCGGCCGCCTCCGCCGACCGGGGCACCTCCGTCCCGCTGCGCGTCGCCACGTACAACGTCCATGCCGGGACGGGGTCGGACGGCGTCTTCGACCTCGACCGGCAGGCCGCCGCGCTGCGCGCCCTCGACGCCGACGTGATCGGCCTCCAGGAGGTCGACGTGCACTGGGGGTCGCGCAGTCAGGGACTCGACGTCGCCGAGGAGTTGGCGCGGCGGCTCGGCATGCGGGTGTCGTTCGCGCCGATCTACAGCCTCGACCCCGTCGAGGCCGGGAGCCCGCGGCGCGAGTACGGCGTGGCGGTGCTCTCCCGCTTCCCGATCCGCTCCGCGACGAACCACGAGATCACGCGCCTGTCCACCCAGGACGAGAACCCGGTCCCGGCACCCGCGCCGGGGTTCGGCGAGGTCACGCTGAAGGTGCGCGGAGTGCCGGTCCAGGTGTTCGTCACCCACCTCGACTACCGCTCCGACCCGGCGGTCAGGGAGGCGCAGGTCGCCGACACCCGGCGGATCATGGCGCGGGAGCGGGCGGCTGTGCCGGGGGCACGGCAGGTGCTGCTCGGCGACTTCAACGCCGAGCCGGCGGCCCCCGAACTGCGACCGCTGTGGGCCGACCTGCGCGACGCCGGGACGGGCACCGGCGGCACCTATCCGGCCGCGGTGCCCGTGAAGCGGATCGACTACGTGGCCGTGGGCGAGGGCGTGCGGGTGCACGGCGCCTCGGTGCCGGACGAGCCGGTGGCCTCGGACCACCGGCCGGTGGTCGCGGACGTCTCTCTGTCACGGAAGCCGGGGAAGGGTTCGGGTGGGGCCTGAGACGGCTCGCGGGTCTCAGGCCACCGAGCCGATGCGGCCGGCCGGTGCCGTCGGGCCGTCGTGGTGGATGGGGGTGTGGGCGCCCGTCAGCGAGGCGCCCGTGCCACCGCGGCGGGCCGCGACGATCTCGGCGGCGATGGAGAGGGCCGTCTCCTCGGGGGTGCGGGCGCCGAGGTCGAGGCCGATGGGGGACCTGAGACGGGCCAGCTCCAGGTCGGTCACGCCGACCTCGCGCAGGCGGGTGTTGCGGTCGAGGTGGGTGCGGCGGGAGCCCATCGCGCCGACGTAGGCCACCGGAAGGCGCAGCGCCAGCTCGAGCAGTGGTACGTCGAACTTGGCGTCGTGGGTCAGGACGCACAGCACCGTGCGCGCGTCGACCTCGGTGCGCCCGAGGTACTCGTGGGGCCACTCGACGACGATCTCGTCCGCGTCCGGGAAGCGGACCTTCGTCGCGAAGACGGGGCGCGCGTCGCACACCGTCACGTGGTAGCCGAGGAACTTGCCGACGCGGACGAGCGCCGAGGCGAAGTCGATGGCGCCGAAGACGATCATGCGGGGTGCCGGGACCGAGGACTCGATCAGAAGTGTGAGCGGTGCTCCGCAACGCGAGCCCTGCTCTCCGATCTCCAGCGTGCCGGTGCGGCCCGCGTCCAGGAAGGCGCCCGCCTCGGCGGCCACCGTGCGGTCCAGTTCGGGGTGGGCGCCGAAACCGCCGGTGTGGGAGCCGTCCGGGCGGACGACGAGCGCGCGGCCCGTCAGTTCCGCCGGTCCGGTCACGATCCGGGCCACCGCCGCCGCCTCCCCTCGCGCGGCGACGGTGAGCGCGGTGGCGAGGACCGGACGGGCGGGGTCGTCCGCCCGTACCGGAGTGACGAGGATGTCGATGACGCCGCCGCAGGTCAAACCCACGGCGAAGGCGTCCTCGTCGCTGTAGCCGAAGCGCTCCAGGACGGTTTCGCCGTCGTCCAGCGCCTGCCGGCACAGCTCGTACACGGCCCCCTCCACACAGCCGCCGGAGACCGAGCCGATCGCCGTGCCGTCGGCGTCCACCGCGAGGGCGGCGCCGGGCTGGCGGGGGGCGCTGCCGCCGACGGCCACCACGGTGGCCACGGCGAAGTCGCGTCCCTGCTCGACCCACCGGTTCAGCTCTTCGGCGATGTCCAGCATCTGTCGGTCTCCTCACAGAGCGGTGATATGGAAGGGGTTCCCGTGGCAGCGGCTAGTGCACGCCCAGCCAGCTCTCGATCGGGTTGAGGGCGAAGTAGACGATGAAGATCAGCGTCAGCGCCCACATGAACGCGCCGATCTCCCGGGCCTTGCCCTGGGCGACCTTGATGGCGACGTAGGAGATGACGCCGGCGGCGACACCCGCCGTGATGGAGTACGTGAACGGCATCAGGACGACGGTCAGGAAGACCGGGATCGCGGTGGCCCGGTCGGCCCAGTCCACGTGCCGGGCGTTCATCATCATCATCGCGCCGATGACGACCAGCGCGGCGGAGGCGACCTCCTGCGGCACGATCGCGGTGATCGGCGTGAAGAAGAGGCAGGCCGCGAAGAACAGGCCGGTGATCACTGAGGCGAGCCCGGTGCGGGCACCCTCGCCGACGCCGGTCGCGGACTCGACGAACACGGTCTGGCCGGAGCCGCCCGCCACACCGCCGATCGCGCCGCCGGCGCCGTCGACGAAGAGCGCCTTCGACAGGCCCGGCATCCGGCCCTTGTCGTCGGCGAGCTTGGCCTCGGTGCCGACGCCGATGATCGTGGCCATCGCGTCGAAGAACCCGGCCAGCACCAGCGTGAAGACGATCATGCCGACCGTCATGGCGCCGACCTCGCCCCAGCCGCCGAACTCCAGGTCGCCGAAGAGCGAGAAGTCCGGCATGGAGACCGCGCTGCCGTGCAGCTCGGGGGCTCCGTTGGCCCACTGCTTGGGGTCGATGACCCCGGTGGCGTTCAGCAGGGCCGCGACGATCGTGCCGGTGACGATGCCGATCAGGATCGCGCCGGGCATGTTGCGCGCCTGGAGCATGAAGATCAGCAGCAGGGTGCCCGCGAAGAGCAGGACGGGCCAGCCGGCGAGTTCACCGGTGGGGCCGAGGGTGAGCGGGGTCGCCTTGCCCGGGTGGACGAAGCCGCCCTTGACCAGGCCGATGATGGCGATGAACAGGCCGATGCCCATGGTGATGCCGTGCTTGAGGGCGAGCGGGATGGCGTTCATGATCATCTCGCGCAGCCCGGTGACCACGAGCAGCATGATCACCACGCCGTACATCACACACATGCCCATGGCCTGCGGCCAGGTCATCTGGGGAACGACCTGGCCGGCGATCACGCCGGACACCGAGAGTCCGGCGGCCAGGGCGAGCGGCACCTTGCCGACGAATCCCATCAGGAGCGTGGTGACCGCCGCGGCGAGCGCCGTCGCGGTGATCAGGGCCTTCTGGCCCAGGGTGTCCCCCGCGGCGTCCTTGCCGGACAGGATCACGGGGTTGAGCAGGACGATGTAGGCCATCGCCATGAAGGTGGTGGTGCCACCGCGCACCTCACGCGCGATCGTCGACCCTCTGTGGGTTATGTGAAAGTACCGGTCGAGCCAAGACCGTCCGGCGGGGACGCGGGAACCCGCGCCCGCGTCATCGGCGGTGGTCTTGGGCTCCACTGACTGCTGGGTCATGGGGCCGTCTCCCAAGGTTCATAGGTGCACCCGGTCGGCCGCTGGGGCGGTCGCGGGATTTGGGATATGCACGACCCGGGGGACGGCCCGAGACGAACGCATGTGTGGTGGTACTTCAAGCACCGCGAGCGGAGCGGGACTTGGGCTGTGCTCCGGACGGCGCGGAGTGTGTGACGTTCCGTGCGCCGCCCGGAGTGTCTGTCACGCCGTACCGGTCAGATGCTCCGGTCGTACCGGCGTGCGGTCGAGCTCCAGCCCGGTCGCGTTCCGGACGGCCGCGAGGACCGCCGGAGTCGACGACAGGGTGGGTGCCTCGCCGATGCCGCGCAGCCCGTACGGGGCGTGGTCGTCGGCGAGTTCGAGCACGTCGACCGGGATGGTCGGCGTGTCGAGGATCGTGGGGAGCAGGTAGTCCGTGAAGGAGGGGTTCCTGACCTTCGCGGTCTTGGGATCGACGACGATCTCCTCCATCACCGCGATGCCCATGCCCTGGATGGTGCCGCCCTGGATCTGCCCGATGACGGAGAGCGGGTTGAGCGCCTTGCCGACGTCCTGGGCGCAGGCCAGTTCGATGACCTTGACCAGGCCGAGTTCGGTGTCGACCTCGACGACGGCGCGGTGCGCGGCGAAGGAGTACTGGACGTGGCCGTTGCCCTGGCCGGTGCGCAGGTCGAAGGCCTCGGTCGGCCGGTGCCGCCACTCCTCCTCGACCTCGACGGCCTCGCCCTCCAGCACGTCGACCAGGTCGCCCAGGACCTCGCCGCCGTCGGTGACGACCTTGCCGCCCTCCAGGAGGAGTTCGGCGGTCGCCCAGGCCGGGTGGTAGGAGCCGAACTTGCGGCGGCCGATCTCCAGGACCTTCTCGCGCACCAGCTCGCAGGCGTTCTTCACGGCACCGCCGGTGACGTACGTCTGCCGGGAGGCCGAGGTGGAGCCGGCCGAGCCCACCTGGGTGTCCGCCGGGTGGATGGTCACCTGGGTGACGCCCAGCTCGGTGCGGGCGATCTGCGCGTGGACGGTGACGCCGCCCTGGCCGACCTCCGCCATGGCCGTGTGCACGGTGGCCACCGGCTCGCCGCCGACGACCTCCATGCGGACCTTGGCGGTGGAGTAGTCGTCGAAGCCCTCGGAGAAGCCGACGTTCTTGATGCCGACCGCGTAGCCGATGCCGCGGACGACGCCCTCGCCGTGCGTGGTGTTGGACAGGCCGCCGGGCAGCTGCCGTACGTCGGCGCCCTCGCTGGACTCCCACTGGCGCTCCGGCGGCAGCGGCATCGCCTTGACGCGGCGCAGCAGTTCGGCGACCGGGGCCGGGGAGTCGACCGGCTGCCCGGTCGGCATGATCGTGCCCTGCTCCATGGCGTTGATCCGGCGGAACTCCACCGGGTCCATGCCGAGTTCCTTGGCCACCTTGTCCATCTGCGCCTCGTAGGCGAAGCACGCCTGGACCGCGCCGAAGCCGCGCATCGCGCCGCAGGGCGGGTTGTTGGAGTAGAGGGCGATGGCCTCGATGTCCACGTCGTCGATCACGTACGGGCCGACCGACAGCGAGGAGGCGTTGCCGACGACCGCCGGGGAGGCGGAGGCGTAGGCGCCGCCGTCCAGGACGATCCGGCACTTCATGTGCGTGAGCTTGCCGTCCTTGGTGGCGCCGTGCTCGTAGTACAGCCGCGCCGGGTGGCGGTGCACGTGGCCGAAGAAGGACTCGAAGCGGTTGTAGACGATCTTGACGGGCTTGCCGGTGCGCATCGCCAGCAGGCAGGCGTGGATCTGCATCGACAGGTCCTCGCGGCCGCCGAACGCGCCGCCGACGCCGGAGAGCGTCATCCGCACCTTGTCCTCGGGCAGGCCGAGGACCGGGGCGATCTGCTTCAGGTCGGAGTGCAGCCACTGGGTGGCGACGTACAGCTCGACGCCGCCGTCCTCGGACGGCACCGCGAGGCCGGACTCGGGGCCGAGGAAGGCCTGGTCCTGCATGCCGAAGTAGTACTCGCCCTTGACGATCACGTCGGCCCGCTTGGCGGCCTCGTCGGCGTCGCCGCGGACGATCGGCTGGCGGTGCACGATGTTGGGGTGCGGGACGTGGCCGATGTGGTGGTCGTCGCGGCCCTCGTGGACCAGGATCGCGTCCGGTGCGGTCGCGGAGGCCTCGTCGGTGATGACGGGCAGCTCCCGGTACTCAACCTTGATCTTGGCGGCGGCGCGGCGCGCGGTCTCCGGGTGGTCGGCGGCGACGAGCGCGACCGGCTCCCCGTGGTGGCGGACCTTGCCGTGGGCGAGGACCGGGGTGTCCTGGATCTCCAGGCCGTAGTTGCGCACCTCGGTCGGCAGGTCGTCGTACGTCATGACGGCGTAGACACCCGCCATCGCGAGGGCCTCGCCGGTGTCGATGGAGACGATCTCGGCGTGCGCGACCGGGGAGCGCAGGAGCTGGCCCCAGAGCATGTCCTCGTGCCACATGTCGGACGAGTAGGCGAACTCGCCGGTGACCTTGAGCGTGCCGTCCGGGCGGAGCGTGGACTCGCCGATGCCGCCCTTGGTCTGGGACCCCTGGGTGATTTTGGTGGGTGCGCCGGTGGCAGCCATGTTCAGACCCCCTCGGACTGGCGGGCCGCGGCCAGGCGGACCGCGTCCATGATCTTCTCGTAGCCCGTGCAGCGGCACAGGTTGCCCGACAGCGCCTCGCGGATGTCCGCGTCGGTCGGGTTCGGGTTGCGCTCCAGCATCTCGTCGGCGGCGACCAGCAGGCCGGGCGTGCAGAAGCCGCACTGGACGGCGCCGGCGTCGATGAACGCCTGCTGGATCGGGGCCAGTTCGGTGCCCTCGCCGGTCTGGGAGTCGGTGCCCCGGGCCTGCCACCGCTTGGCCTCGTCGAGCGTGGTGCCCTTGGCGGCGCCGCTGCCGCAGGCGCCGGTGGCGCAGCCCTCGGCGCGCTCCTTGGCGAAGTCGGCCAGGCCCTCGACGGTGACGACCTCGCGGCCCTGCGCCTGGCCGGCCGCGACCAGGCAGGAGCACACCGGAACGCCGTCCAGACGGACCGTGCAGGAGCCGCACTCGCCCTGCTCGCAGGCGTTCTTGGAGCCGGGCAGCCCCATCCGCTCGCGCAGCACGTACAGCAGGGACTCGCCCTCCCACACGTCGTCGGCTTCCTGCGGACGTCCGTTGACAGTGAAGTTGACACGCATTACGCGGCTCCCTCCTCGGTGTGGCGGGCGCCGCGGTACGACTCCCAGGTCCAGGTGAGCGTCCGGCGGGCCATGACGCCGACCGCGTGGCGGCGGTAGCTCGCGGTGCCCCGGACGTCGTCGATCGGGTTGCAGGCGGCGGAGCACAGGTCCGCGAACTGCTTGGCCACCGACGGCGTGATGATCTTTCCGTTGTCCCAGAAGCCGCCCTCCGCGAGCGCCGCGTTCAGGAACTCCTCGGCGGCCTTGGCCCGGACGGGCGTGGGCGCGGCCGAGCCGATGCCGGTGCGGACGGTACGGGTCTCGGGGTGCAGTGCGAGACCGAAGGCGCACACGGCGATGACCATGGCGTTGCGGGTGCCGACCTTGGAGAACTGCTGCGGCCCGTCGGCCTTCTTGACGTGCACGGCGCGGATCAGCTCGTCGGGCTCCATCGCGTTGCGCTTCACGCCCGTGTAGAACTCGTCGATCGGGATCAGTCGCTTGCCGCGTACCGACTCGACCTCGACCTCCGCGCCGGCGGCGAGCAGCGCCGGGTGGGCGTCGCCCGCCGGGGAGGCGGTGCCGAGGTTCCCGCCCACGCCGCCGCGGTTACGGATCTGCGGGGAGGCGACCGTGTGCGAGGCGAGGGCGAGACCCGGCAGCTCGGTGCTCAGGTTCTCCATGATCCCGGTGTAGGGCACGGAGGCACCGAGCCGTACGGAGTCCTCGCCGACCTCCCATTCGGAGAGGTCGCCGATGCGGTTCAGGTCCATGAGGTACTCGGGCCGACGGTGGTCGAAGTTGATCTCGACCATCACGTCGGTGCCACCCGCAATCGGCACAGCGGTGGGGTGCTCGGCCTTCGCGGCGAGCGCCTCCTCCCAGCTGGCGGGGCGAAGGAAGTCCATGACCGGCTCTCTTCTTCGTCTTCGTCTGGTGAGTCGTACAGATTGAGCCAATCCGTGTGCGGCGGGCCAGGCTCGTTCATGTGCTGTTCACGTGGAGTGACATCAGTACACCGCCCGGTGCTCCACCAGGGTCAGTCGCAGAAACCATGAAGGAGTTGGCTGGCCAGGGCGGGCATCTTGTAGATTCGTATGAAAGGAGGCCCTCAGTAACCTCCTTGCTTTCCTCTGGTCCCTCCGGAAATCGGGCGGCACGGCCGCGTGACCTGGAACACTTCGAGACAAAGATCGGCGGCGACGAGAATGCGGCTGCGCGCACTGCTGGACACCGACGCGCTGGGCCTCAAGCTGCTCGGCGGCGAGGACGAGCTGGACCGCTCCGTCCGGGGCGTGATGACCACCGACCTGCGGGACCCGAGCCGCTACCTCTCGGGCGGGGAGCTGGTCCTCACCGGCCTGGCCTGGCGCCGGGACGCCGACGACTCCGAGCCGTTCGTCCGCCTCCTGGTGCAGGCCGGGGTGGCCGCGCTGGCCGCCGGTGAGGCGGAGCTGGGGAGCGTGCCCGATGACCTGCTGGCGGCGTGCGTGCGGCACCGTCTGCCGCTGTTCGCGGTGAACGAGTCGGTCGCCTTCGCGACCATCACCGAGCACGTCGTCCGCCAGGTGTCCGGCGAGCGGGCCGGGGACCTCGCGGCCGTGGTGGACCGGCACCGCCGGATGATGACCTCCGGCCCGGCGGGCGGCGGTCCCGACGTGGTGCTGGACCTGCTCGGCTCCGACCTGGACCTGCGGGCCTGGGTGCTCTCCCCGACGGGGCGGCCGGTCGCCGGCCCGAAGGACGCGGCTCCCGCGCTCTCCGCCGAGCTGTGCGCGAAGCTGGCGGCGGATCACCTCGCGGCCACCCGCACGGGCCGGCGCGCGCCGCACCGGGTGCCGCTGGGCGGCACGACGTACAGCCTCTTCCCGGTGCGCGGCGGCGCGCGTGCCCCGCAGGCCGCGGGCGCCGCCCGGGACGTGCGCGAGACGGTGCTGTCCGACTGGCTGCTGGTCGTGGAGGCGGACGCCGGGGACTGGGCCGCGGAGCGGCTCGACCTGCTCTACGGCGTCACGCAGCTGATCGCGGTCGAGCGGGACCGGCGGGACGCGGCGCGCACGGTGCGGCGGCGGCTCGCCCAGGAGGTCCTGGAACTGGTGCAGACGGGCGCCGCGCCCGCCGAGATCGCGGCCCGCCTGCGGGTGGCGGCGCCGGTGCTGCTGCCGGGCCTCGGCGCGGCCCCGCACTGGCAGGTCGTCGTGGCCCGCGTCGAGTGGGAGGACGGCTCGGCGGAGACCGGCCCGGTCGCCCAGACCCTGCTGGAGGAGATCCTCGTCGACCCGCTCGCCACGGGCCCCGAGCAGTCCGACCGCATCGCCGTGGCGCACACCGGCGACGAGGCCGTCGCCCTCGTACCGCTGCCGGCGGTCTCCAGCGAGCACGACGGCTCCGAGACCGGCATCCTCGCGGACGCGCTGCTGGAGTCCGTACGGGAGCCGCTGTCCGCGGGACTGGACGGCGACGGGCGGGTCACGCTCGGCGTCAGCGCGGCCGTGCACTCGGCGGAGGGGCTGCGCGGCGCGCTGGAGGAGGCCCGGCACGCGCGGCGCGTGGCCGCGGCGCGCCCCGGACGGGTCTGCGCGGCCGGCCACCAGGAACTGGCCTCGCACGTCCTCCTCCTCCCCTTCGTCCCCGACGACGTCCGCCGGGCCTTCACCGCCCGGCTGCTGGACCCGCTGCGGGACTACGACCGCCGCCATCGCGCCGAGCTGATCCCGACGCTGGAGGCGTTCCTCGACAGCGACGGCTCCTGGACGCGCTGCGCGAGCCGCCTCCACCTGCACGTCAACACGCTGCGCTACCGCGTCGGGCGGATCGAGCAGTTGACGGGGCGTGACCTGTCGCGCCTGGAGGACAAGCTGGATTTCTTCCTGGCACTGCGGATGAGCTGAGCCGCGGGGCGCGAGAAGGACCGGACGCTCCCAAACCTCCGGACCGGGAAGTCCCCCCACTTTGTGAAAAATTTCACCCATCCCCTTGGCCGGGCCGCCGGATCCGTGCTGAGATGCGGCCACCACTCGAGAGCTCGATGGCGTGCTAAGGGGAGGGCAACGTGGCGCATTCCGCCATGGCTGGTTCTGGTTGGGGAACGACCGAAGGTGACGATCCGCTCCAGACCGCCGTGTGGCGGTTGCGCTCGCGCGCCTGCTGGGCCGACGCGGTGGCCCTGCTGGAGCCGGTCACCGCGGCCACCGCCTTGCAGCGGACCGCGCTGCTGGTGGAGCGGTGTCTGTACACCGAGCAGGGCTGGGCGGAGGCCGAGGACGCGCTGCGCACCGCCGAGGCGCTGGCCCACAGCGACGACGAGCGCGGGGCCGCGGCCTGTGAACGCGGGCAACTCGCGTACGCCGCCACGGTGCACGGGGTGCGCGACCGGTCCGACGAGGCGCGGGCCGCGCTGGGCCGGGCGGCGGCGCTGATCGCGCCGGGGGCGGAGGGGCGGGCGCTGCTCGACTTCCGGCGCGGGCTGCTCGCGGAGAACCTCACCCGCTCACCGCAGGCGGCCCGAGCGGCGTACCGGCGGGCCCACGCCGGCGCCACCGCGCACGCCGACCCGCTGCTCCAGTCCTTCACCTGGCGGCACCTGGCCGGACTCGCTCTGCGGGAAGGCGAGTTGGCCGAGGCCCGGCACGGTTTCGCCGAGTCGTTGCGCATCCGCGAGGAGCTGGGCTACCTGGTCGGTACGGCCCCCGCGCTGGCCTCGCTCGCGGACGCGGAGTCGGAGCCGGAGGCGTCGCGGTTGCGGGAGGAGGCGCGGCGGCTGTTCCGGCTGCTGGGCGGTGTGCCGACGTGGCTGGCGCGGCAGCTGGCCCCGCCTGCCGCGGACGCGGCGACGGCGTGACGTCGGTTCACGGGGACCTGCTCCAGCGCGGGGCGGTGGCGGCCCAGGCGGCGTCCCACCCGGCGAGGTTGCGCCCTCGCAGCACGAGTGCGGTGGCCGCGTGGGCGGCGAGGCCGGTGAGGACGACGCCCAGGAAGGCGAGGATCGCCCAGCCCATCGTGCGGCTGCGGATCTGCTCCGAGGTCAGCGGCGGCTCGGTGATCTCCCCCGCCGCGTTCACCCAGACGAGAACGGTGCTGTCCGCGGACAGCCCCGGCTCGACGTCGGTCCTCCCGGTCCGCGCTGTTCCGTCCGGACCGGTGAACCGGACCTTGACCGGATACCTGGTCTTCTTCGCCTCGTCCGACCCGGGCTCGGGATGGCGCGGGGCGTCGTGGACGAGGACGGCGGGGCGGTGGTCCCGGGTCCGGGCCTCGTGCTCGGCGGTGCTCCGGTAGTGGCGGTAGGCGGTGTCACCGACCGCGAACATCGCCGCCGGAGCCGCCACCAGCACGGCGAGCAGGATCCCGAGCGCCGCCCACCCCTGCAGCCGGTCGGTACGGCGCCGCAGGGGATTGCGCCGCCACCGCCACAGCAGGAGGTGCGGGTGTCGTCCGGGGGCGGGAACGTCGGGCGGTGGCTGTGCACGCGGTATCTCACCGGCCACGGTGCGCCTCCTTCCAGAGTCGGGGCAGCCGGAACGGCACCGCCGATGTCGGTTCGGCACCGACGGCGGGTCGGGGGTGGGGCTCGGGGCGCTCGATGACGCGAGGGGCTCAAGGGGGGTCGGCGGGGCGGGCGGTATGGCCGGCGCCGGGCGGGCGGGCCGCAGGAGGTCAGGGGGGGTCCGTTGCCGTGCGGGGACGGACGTGGGGTCGGGGGGCGGGAACGGGGCTGCGGGGCTGCGGGGCGGCGTCGGCGTCGGAGTCGGCGTGCGAGTGGACGGGGCGCCCGTTGTCGGTACGGCGACGGACCGGGGGTCTGGGGGACGGGCAGGAGCGCGAACAGGGCCGCGGGGCGACCTCGGCGTCGGCGTGCGAGCGGCCAGGGAGCGCGATGGCGTCCGTCGTGGGGCGGCGGGCGTCCAACGGCGGCCGCACTGGTGCCCATGGGCAACCGCACGGGCGCCCCTCGGTGGCCCGCGCGGGTGCGCCTCGGTGGGCCGCACGGGTGCGCCGTGGTGGGCCGCGCGGGTGCGCCTGGGTGCAGCCCAGGGGGTGCGCCCGGGTGGCCGCACGGCTCCCCCCCCCCGCCGTCAGGGGCCGGGCGCCCCGGGTCGGTACTGGTGCTCGTCCGGTGGCTCCGGGGTCGCGGTCGGCGGGTGGGAATGTGCGGTTTCCAGGAACTTGGCGGCGCCTCGGACGGCGGCCGTGTGCGGGGCCGGTACGGCCCGCAGCGGCGCGTGCAGCCCGGCGGTGAGGTGGCAGGTGATGTCGGGGCGCAGGGCACCCCCGCCCGCGAGCAGCGGGCCCCGGCTCAGGGCGTCGACGGTGAGGGACGTGTCGTCCTGCCGCAGCATCGAGGCCGTCATGTCGACCACCGCCTCGGCGACCCGCGCGGCCGGGGTCGCGTCGTCGATGTCCCCCGTACCCAACGCGGTGCGGCGCGCGTCGAAGACGGCGCCGTCCACCAGGAGCACCACCTCGGTGAGGTGTGCGCCGATGTCGATCACGAGCAGCGGCCGCGACAGGTCCACGCCCGCCGCCAGGGCCACGGCCCGCGCGCTGGGGACGGTCAGCACACCGCGCGGGCGAAGCACCTCCACGGCCGTACGGGCCTCGGTCCGGTAGGCGAACCCGTCCAGCACCGGCGCGGTCACCACGACCAGGGGACGGGCGAAGCGGGGCAGGCGGTGGCCGAGCAGCCGGTCGAGCATCCGGGCCGTGCCCTGGGTGTCGACGATGGAGCCGCGCTGGATGGGATACACCGCGCCGGCGCCGGGGAAGGTCACCGTCGGCACGTCGAGGATCATTCCGCGCCCGGAGACCCAGGCGCGGGTACGGGCGCTGCCCATGTCGAGGGCGACGCCGCCGCACTGCCGGCACATCGGCCACGGCCGGTGCCGGGCGAGGCCGGCCCGGGGCCGGCGGACCACGGTCATCGGCCGGCCTCCCGCACCTGCTGGCAGCGAGCGCAGTAGCGGGCCTGCGGCACGATCACCAGGCGCTCGCGGTCGATGGGGCGCCGGCACAGGTGGCAGCGGCCGTAACGGCCCTCGGCCATGCGTTCGAGCGCCGCCTCCACGTCGGCGAGGACCATGCGCGCGGAGGCCGCGAGCTCGACCCGCACCTCGGTCTGCGCGGCGGACCGCCGCGGGACCGGCTCGTCGGTGCGGGACGGGACGTACGCGATCTGCCGCAGCTGCTCCTCGCGGAACAGCCGCTGCTCGTGGAGGCTGTCCCGGAGCGCGGCGAGGTCCTCCGGCGACAGGGGCGACAGCCGCGTGTCGCGGTCGCCGATGATCTGGTTGTTCACCACTTCACCCACTTCACCCCTCGGGCGGGGCGGGAGACGAAGACTGGACGGACGGTGGTCAGGCGGCGGCGCGGCGCTGGCAGGCGACGCAGTACCGCGTGTACGGGAGGATCTCCAGGCGCTCCCCCGGGACGGGCTTGCCGCAGCCCAGGCAGGCGCCGTACGTGCCGTCGTCGACACGGGCGAAGGCCTCCTCGATCTCCTTGAGCACCCGCTCGATGGCGGCCTTCTGCGCGGACATCAGCTGGTCGTCCGCCTGGCCGCTCTCTCCGAGGGCCCGCAGCTGTGTCATGCGGGTGTTGCGGGCGTGTTCGAGACGCTGGCGCGCCTCGTGAGCGGTCAGCCGCTCGGGGCGGGGTTCGATGCGGGAGGCGTCGAGCGACACGGTGAGTCCTTCTCTCGGGGAGTTCTGCGGGTATGACGAGAGCCCGGGTCGATCGGACCCGGTCGTCCTCAACCATGGCCGGGCCGTCGGGGGAAACCCATCGGGCGCAGGCCCCATTTGCCCGGGGACGGAGGATCCACTCGGCGGCGCGCGGCGGCGGCCGTATGGGTGTACCGCGACCCGGAAATGGGGGTCGGGCCCCATCGACCCGGCGGCGGCGGACGGGGGAAGCTGGTCGCTTGCCCGGTCGCGACCTGGGCCGCGGCTCCCACCGAGGGTGCGCGATGGCCGACAGTGGAGGCGTACCAGTCGACGCGTCGCAGAAGGAGCAGAAGGAGGCGTACCCCCCGGTGTCCCTGTTCTGGCGGATCTTCGGGCTCAACGCGGTGGTGCTGGGCTTCGCCACGGCACTGCTGCTGTGGGCTCCGGTGACCGTCTCCGTACCGGTCCTGCTGACCGAGGCCGTCATCCTGGTGGGCGGCCTGGGCGTCATGCTGGTGGCCAACGGCGCCCTGCTGCGCTGGGGTCTGGCACCGCTGGACCGGCTCACGAAGCTGATGACCACCGTCGACCTGCTGCGCCCCGGCCAGCGGCTGCCGGTGTCCGGCGGCGGCGAGGTCCCCGAGCTGATCCGCACCTTCAACGCCATGCTCGACCGGCTGGAGCACGAGCGGGCCACGAGCACCGCCCGCGTCCTGCTCGCCCAGGAGGAGGAGCGGCGCCGTATCGCGCAGGAGCTGCACGACGAGGTCGGGCAGAGCATGACCGCGATCCTGCTGGTCCTGGGGCGCGCCGCGGACGACGCCGACCAGCCGCTGCGCGACGAGCTGTACCAGGCGCAGGAGATCACCCGGGAGAGCCTGGACGAGGTCCGCCGCCTGGTGCGCCGGCTGCGGCCCGGCGTCCTGGACGACCTCGGCCTGATCAGCGCGCTGTCCTCACTGACGCACGACTTCGCCACCCACACGGGGCTGCGGGTGGTGCGGCGTTTCGACGCCGATCTGCCCGCCCTGGACCCCGAGACCGAGCTGGTCCTCTACCGCGTCGCGCAGGAGAGCCTGACCAACGCCGCCCGGCACGCGGACGCCCGGCGGCTGGAGGTCAGCCTCGGCCCCGCCGACGGCGCGGTGACGCTCAGCATCGCCGACGACGGCCGCGGCATCGAGGCGGCGTGCGAGGGCGCCGGTATCCGCGGCATGCGCGAACGGGCCCTGCTCATCGGGGCCGCCCTCGACATCACCTCGGCACCCGGCGCCGGCACCCGGATCCGGCTCACCGCACCCGTCCCCAGGAAGCAGCCCTGACCATGTCCGACCCCTCCCTGCCCGGCCCCACCGCGTCCCACCGGGCCGCGGCGCCCACGTCCGATCCGTCGAGGATCCGCATCCTGCTCGCCGACGACCACGCGCTGGTACGCCGCGGCGTACGGCTCATCCTCGACCGGGAGCCGGACCTCGAGGTGGTCGCCGAGGCCGGGGACGGCGCGGAGGCCATCGACATGGCGCGGGCGCACGCCGTCGACCTCGCGGTCCTGGACATCGCGATGCCCCGCCTGACCGGTCTGCAGGCCGCCCGGGAGCTGGCCGCCCTGAAGCCGGGGCTGCGCATCCTGATGCTGACGATGCACGACAACGAGCAGTACCTGTTCCAGGCGCTGAAGTCGGGGGCCTGCGGGTACGTGCTGAAGTCCGTCGCCGACCGCGATCTGGTCGCCGCCTGCCGGGCCGCGATGCGCGACGAGCCCTTCCTGTACCCGGGCGCGGTGACCGCGCTGATCCGCAACTACCTCGACCGGGTCCGGCACGGCGAGGAGAGCGCGGACCACATCCTCACGCCCCGCGAGGAGGAGGTCCTCAAGCTCGTCGCCGAGGGCCACTCCTCGAAGGAGATCGCCGAGATCCTCTTCATCAGCATCAAGACCGTCCAGCGGCACCGGGCGAACCTCCTGCAGAAACTCGGTCTGCGCGACCGCCTGGAACTGACCCGCTACGCCATCCGGGCCGGACTCATCGAACCCTGACCGGTCCTGACCGCCCGGCCGCTCCGAACCGCCGCATCACCCACAACGAAAGGGGACGGTGCATGCGCCCCGCACGACGCACCGCCCCCGCACGACGCAGCGCCACCGCCACCGCCACCGCCACCGCCCCCGGGCACCGGCTCGCGGCGACGCTCATCGCGCTGCTGGCCGTTGTGCTGACCCTGGTCCCGGCATGGCCCGCGGCCGGTGCGGGCATCGCCGTGCCGGGGCCGGCCCCGGTGCCCGCGGCGGCGACCGTCCCGCACCCGGACAGCGGCCACCACGCCGACGACGGCTGTGCCACCACGTGCGCCGCCCAGGCCAGGGCCCGGCACGACCATCTCGGAGAGCGCCCGGCACCACCGGACCGCCTCGGCACCACCACGCGCGCCCCGGGCACCGCCCCGGCCGCCCTCGGGCGGACCCCGGCCGTGCCCGGCCCCGTACCCGTCTCCCCCGGCCGTACGAGCCACGACCGCGGGCGGGCTCCTCCCGTCTCTTCCGGCACCTGAGACGTCCCGTCCTTTCACCATCCTTCGCCGCGGCCGCGCTGGGCCGCCGCCGCGGCGTGCCCGCCGGAGGCCCCCGTTGAAACGTTCTCGTCCCCGCTCCCGAGCCCACTCCACGAAGGGGCGCGCGCTCGTCGCCCTCCTCGTGATGGCCGGAGCCGTGGCCATCGCCCTGACCATGCCGATCCGCCTCGGGCTCGACCTGCGCGGCGGCACCCAGATCGTGCTGGAGACCAAGTCCACCGCCACCACCGAGGCCGACCGTGAGGCCACCGACCGCACCGTGGAGGTGCTGCGCGGCCGTATCGACGCGCTCGGCGTCGCCGAGCCGACCATCGTCCGTTCCGGCGACAACCGCGTCGTCGTCGAGTTGCCCGGTGTACAGGACCCGAAGAAGGCGGCCGACGTACTGGGCCGCACCGCGCAGCTCACCGTCCACTCGGTCCTCGGCCCGGCCGAGGCCGCCGGGAACAGCGCCGGGAACGACACCGGGAACCCGTCCGGCACGGACGCCGAGCGGGTCCTGCCGGACGAGTCCGGTCAGTCCCTCCGGCTGAAGGCCGCCACGCTGACCGGACAGGACGTCAAGGGCGCCGACGCCCGCTTCGACCAGCAGGGCGGAGCCGGGTGGCACGTCACCGTCGACTTCAAGGACGCGGGCGGCGACCGCTGGGCCGAGGTGACCGGCGAAGCCGCCTGCCATCCGGCCGGCGACCCGCAGCGCCGGGTCGCCATCGTGCT
Source organism: Streptomyces sp. BB1-1-1 (assembly GCF_031597775.1). Classification (NCBI taxonomy): domain Bacteria; kingdom Bacillati; phylum Actinomycetota; class Actinomycetes; order Kitasatosporales; family Streptomycetaceae; genus Streptomyces; species Streptomyces sp. BB1-1-1. The sequence continues at coordinate 1,707,961 of NZ_CP134203.1, forward strand.
CGACGACAAGATCATCTCCTCGCCGCAGGTCGACCCCTCCGTGGCCTGCGGGGCGGGCATCGCCGGTGGCTCCACCCAGATCACCGGCTCCTTCGACGACGCCGAGGCCCGCGAACTGGCGCTGCTCATCAAGGGCGGTGCCCTGCCCGTGCCGGTCGAGACCATCGAGCAGCGCACCATCGGCGCCACCCTGGGCGACGAGGCGATCTCGGCCGGCGCCTGGGCCGCCGTCATCGGCACCGCCCTGACCGGGCTGTTCATCATCGTCGTATACCGGCTGATGGGCGCCCTCGCGACCGTGGCCCTGCTCTGCTACGGCCTGATCTCCTACGCCGCCCTGGCCGCGATCGGCGCCACCCTGACCCTGCCCGGCCTGGCCGGCTTCGTCCTGGCCATCGGCATGGCGGTGGACGCCAACGTCCTCGTGTTCGAACGCGCCCGCGAGGAACAGGCCGCCCGTACCCGCCCGAGCACGCGCTCGTCGCTGACCGCGGGTTTCCGCAGCGCCTTCAGCGCGATCGCCGACTCCAACATCACCACGCTGATCGCCGCCGCCCTGCTGTTCTTCCTGGCCTCGGGTCCGGTGAAGGGCTTCGGCGTCACCCTGGGCATCGGTGTCCTGGCCTCCACGGTCAGCGCCCTGGTGATCACCCGGGTGCTCGCCGAGTTCGCCGCGAGCCGCCCCTCGGTCTTCCGCCGCCCGCACATCACCGGCATCTCGACCACCGGTCCGGTCCGTGACGCCCTGCTGCGCCGCGACCCGTTCCTCATGCGCCGCCCGCGCCGCTGGCTGGCCGCCTGCGCGGTCGTGCTCGTGGCGGCCGGCTCCGGCATCCTGGTCCGCGGCCTCGACTTCGGCATCGAGTTCACCGGCGGACGGCTCATCGAGTACTCGACGGCCACCCCGGTCGACGCCGACCGGGCACGGGACGCCCTCGCCGACGCGGGCTTCCCCCGCGCCGTCGTCCAGTCCTCCGGTGACAGCGACCTCACGGTGCGCACCGAGGAGCTGACCGACGCCGAGGCCGAGACCGTCACCAAGGCCATCGGCGAGCTGGGCGGGGAGACGGAGAAGGTCCGCGACGAGCTGATCGGCCCGAGTCTCGGCGAGGAGCTGCGCAAGGACGCCCTGATCGCGCTGGGCCTGGCCCTGGCCGCCCAGTTGCTGTATCTCGCCGTCCGTTTCCGGTTGCTGTTCGGCACCGCGGCGGTCGGCGCGCTCGCCCATGACGTGGTCATCCTGGTCGGAGTGTTCGCCTGGCTGGGCAAGCCGATCGACGGGGTGTTCCTGGCCGCGCTGCTGACCGTGATCGGTTACTCGGTCAACGACTCGGTGGTGCTCTTCGACCGCGTCCGGGAGCTGCTCGGCGGCAAGGACCGCAAGCAGCCGTTCGCCCGGCTCACGAACCAGGCGATCCTGCAGACCCTGCCACGCACGGTCAACACGGGCATGGGCGCGGTGCTCATCCTCGCCTCGCTGGCCGTCCTCGCCGACGACTCGCTCACCGACTTCGCCCTCGCGCTGCTGATCGGCGTGGGGGTCGGCACGTACTCGTCGGTGTTCACCGCCTCTCCGCTGGCCATCGAGATGTACGACCGCGGCTCCGGGTCCCGTCCCGCGCGTCGCGAGGGGCGGCCCACGGAGAAGCGGGTGCCGGCGAGCCGCACGGAACGGCAGGAGGTCTCATAACCATCCCGTAGGCACCCCGTAGCCACCTCGCGAGCCATCTCGCGGGGACCCGGTGGGGTCGCGCCCGCGTCGTCGCGCTCAGCGCGCCTCGCCGAAGTGCTCCCCCACCAGGGTCCGGACCAGGTCCGGGTCGCCGGCGATCAGCGCGTCCAGCAGCGCCGTGTGCTCGTGCGCGTCGGCGATCAGATCGGCCCGCCCTCGAACCGCGGGGGCGCCGGCCGGCGGCCACTGGGCGCGGCGGTGCAGGTCGCCGGCGATACGGACGAGCTGGTCGTTGCCGGCCAGCGCGAGCACCGCGCGGTGGAAGGCACGGTCGGCCTCGGCGTACGTGGCCGGGCAGCCGGACGACGCGGCCCGGACGGTGGCCTCGGCGAGCGGGCGCAGTTCCGCCCAGCGCTCGGCGGGCACCGTACGGGCCAGGCGGAGCAGCACGGGGACCTCGATCAGGGCCCGGACCTCGGCGAGTTCGGCCAGTTCCCGGTCGCCGCGCTCGACGACGCGGAAGCCGCGGTTGGGGACGACCTCGACCGCGCCCTCCAGGGCGAGCTGCTGCATGGCCTCCCGAACGGGCGTGGCCGAGACGCCGAAGCGCTCGCCGAGCGCGGGCGCCGAGTAGACCTCGCCGGGCCGCAGCTCGCCGGAGACCAGCGCGGTGCGCAGGGCGTCGAGTACCTGCCCGCGCACCGAGGAGCGCTGGACGAGAGCGCGCGGGCGGGGCGGGGGAGGTTCGCTGTGCGTGTGCTCGCCGCGCGCGGCTCCGGCCGGTTCCACGGCGCCGCGCGCCCTGTCCCAGTCCATGTCCGAGGCACTCGGCTGCGCCGGAACCCGCACCGGTGCGACCGCTTCGCGCGACGCGGCCGATCCGGTCGGCTCGGTGGTGCGGACCCGTCCGGTCCCCGTCCCCGCGGGACCCTGCGCGCTCGGCTTCACGGGTCCTCCTGCGGGACGTGTCGGTACTTGGGGTCATTACGGCGGGTTGTCACCTGTCCGTCAAGCACCATAAGGGCACGGGCCGCCAGTTCAAATCCCAAGGATCTTGGGTAAGGTAAGGCTTACCTCAAGCAGCCCGTTGCTCGGACGTGGATCGGTGGTCCCGCATGCCTGTCACCCGCTCGGCCCTCACGGACGCCTACGCGCGCCTGTCCGAGGCCCTTCCGGGGCTGGGCGTCACCGAGCTGGACACGGCCGGCGAGGTCCCGCGCGGCGGCGGATGGGTCGCGGCCGGCGCGCTCGCCGCGGGCGGGGCGGAGCTGGAGGCGTTCCTCGCCTGGGACGACGCCCAGGTGGTCCGGGACTACGGGCAACGGGCCCGGCCGGACGTGGTCGCGAGCTTCGGACTGCACCGGTACGCGTGGCCGGCCTGCCTGCTGATCACCGTGCCGTGGTTCCTGCACCGCAGGGTGCCCCGCTACCCCGCGACTCACGTCGCCTACGACCGCTCCGCCGCCGGGCTCCCCCTCGGCCGCATGGCCGTGCGCCCCGCCGGTTTCGCCTGCCTGCCCGGCGATCCCGCCGCCGCGCTGCCCGGCGCCCGCGTGGTCGCCGACGAGGAGGCGCTGCGGGCCGAGGTGCGCGCCGCGGTCGCCGAGCACATGGAGCCGGTGCTGGCGGGGTTCGGACCACGCATGCGACGGCGCGGCCGCGCCCTGTGGGGCATGGCGACCGACGAGGTCGTCGAGGGCCTGTGGTACGTCGCTCATCTGCTCGGCGAGCAGGAGCGGGCGCGGCACGAACTGGAGCTGCTGCTGCCGGGCGCGACCAAGCCGTACGTCGGCAAGGCGGCGTTCCGCGAGCTGACCGGACCGGACGGTGAGCCGCTGCACACCCGGGACCGGGCGAGCTGCTGCATGTTCTACACCCTGCGCCCCGAGGACACCTGCGCCACCTGCCCGCGCACCTGTGACGCGGACCGCGTCAACAAGCTGCTCGCCACGGCGGGTTGAGCCTTCCCCGGGCGTACTCACGCGCGGTCACTCCTATGATCGTCGGCTAAGATCACCGGCGTCGTTTCACAACTCCCTCACGCGTCGCGGGAACTTTCCGTGGAACCACTCGTACGGGTAGTCTTATTCGAACTCAACTCCCGCCCCTCATGCGGCAGTTCGAGCAGAACGCCGCCCTGGGCATCCCCTCGCACTCCCTTGGCTGCCTCTTGCCCCGAAACCCTCTGAGGGCCGCCGGGTTTGGGCCACCATGGCGGGCGTTACGCCCTATCCCAATGCAAGGGACCCCCAGATGAGATTGACCGACATATCGCTGAACTGGCTGCTTCCGGGCGCCGTGCTGCTCCTGGGCATGCTGGCGGCGGTGGCGGTGCTCGCGCGCGGCAAGCGTTCCTCGGGGAAGGACGCGGGCGCTGACGACTCGTGGGAGCGCATGGAGGAGCGCCGCAGGCGCAAGGAGGCCCTCTACGGCACCTTCTCCTATGTCCTGCTCTTCTGCTGCGCCGCGGTCGCCGCGGCGCTCTCCTTCCACGGTCTGGTCGGCTTCGGCGAGCAGAACCTCGGCCTGAGCGGCGGCTGGCAGTACCTGGTCCCGTTCGGCCTCGACGGGGCGGCGATGTTCTGCTCCGTCCTCGCGGTGCGCGAGGCCAGCCACGGTGACGCGGCGCTCGGCTCCCGCATACTCGTGTGGACGTTCGCGTTCGCGGCGGCGTGGTTCAACTGGGTGCACGCGCCCCGCGGCATCGGTCACGCGGGTGCCCCGCACTTCTTCGCGGGCATGTCCCTGTCGGCGGCGGTGCTGTTCGACCGGGCCCTGAAGCAGACCCGCCGGGCCGCCCTGCGCGAGCAGGGCCTGGTGCCGCGCCCGCTCCCGCAGATCCGCATGGTGCGCTGGCTGCGGGCGCCCCGGGAGACGTACCGCGCCTGGTCGCTGATGCTCCTGGAGGGCGTGCGCAGCCTCGACGAGGCCGTCGAGGAGGTGCGCGACGACATGCGCAAGAAGGAAGAGACCAAGCAGCGCCGGCGCGAGCAGGAGCGTCTGGAGCGGGCGCAGCTCAAGGCGATCAGCCGGGGCCACGGCGGCCCCCGGGGCTTCCCCGGTCGCGGCGGCCGGCCGGTCGAGGTCGAGGTGCAGCAGGTGGAGCGGGGCACCGAGCGCGCCGCCACCGCGGAGCCTGCCATATCCGCGCCGGAACCCCTGCCCGCGGCCCGGCGGCCCTCCCTGCAGCCGGTACGCCACGGAACTGACCAGGTCACGGTCGACCTCACCGCGGAGGACGACACCCAGGCCCTGCCGCGCCTGGACTCCCTGGAGCGCAAGCTCAAGGATCTGGAGCAGCAGTTCGGCTAGCCGAGGTGTGAGGCGCCGGGGGCTCCCGGCGCCTCACACGGCCTCGGCGTCCAGTTCGAACCAGACCGACTTCCCCACCTCGCAGGGGCGCACGCCCCAGTCGTCGGCGAGGGACTGCACCAGGACCAGGCCTCTGCCGTTGGTGCTCTCCTCCGCCTCCGGGGCGCGCGGCCGGGGCAGCCGGCCGACGAAGTCCCGTACCTCGACCCGCAGCGCGCGTGGTCCGACCGTGGCGGTCAGGACGGCGCCTTCGTCGGTGTGGACGAGCGCGTTGGTGACGAGCTCGCTGGTGAGCAGCTCCGCGACATCCGATCTTCCGGGCCCGCCCCAGTGCCGCAGCAGCTCACGCAGGGCGCGCCGGGCCTCGGGCACCGCCCGCAGGTCCGCCCGCCCCAGCCGTCGCCTGAGCTGTGGTGCCGTGTGTCCCTTCATGTCCCCCGTCCGCGTGCTGATGTCGCTTCCCTCCCGTTCGAACGTGTTCACGGGGAAGCCTTGCCCGTTCGGACCCCCGCCAGTCATGTGGATTACAGAACGGTCGCTCGCCGGTCACGGTCGCGGCACGTTGCGCAGGTTCGAGCGGGCCATCTGGAGCATGCGTCCGACACCGCCGTCCAGCACGATCTTCGAGGCGGACAGGGCGAAGCCGGTGACCATGTCGGCGCTGATCTTCGGCGGGATGGACAGGGCGTTGGGGTCGGTGACGATGTCGACGAGGGCAGGGCCCTTGTGCTTGAACGCGGCCTTCAGCGCCCCGGCCAGCTCCTTGGGCTTCTCCACCCGCACCCCGAAGGCACCGCAGGCTTCGGCGACGGCGGCGAAGTCGGGGTTGACGTTGGCCACGCCGTGCGAGGGCAGGCCCGCGACCAGCATCTCCAACTCGACCATGCCGAGCGAGGAGTTGTTGAAGAGGACGACCTTCACCGGCAGGTCGTGCTGGACGAGGGTGAGGAAGTCGCCCATCAGCATGGTGAACCCGCCGTCACCGGACATGGAGACGACCTGCCGGTGCCGGTCGGTGAACTGGGCGCCGATCGCCATCGGCAGGGCGTTCGCCATCGAGCCGTGCGAGAAGGAACCGATGATGCGCCGACGGCCGTTGGGTGAGATGTAGCGGGCGGCCCAGACGTTGCACATGCCGGTGTCGACGGTGAACACCGCGTCGTCGTCGGCCATTTCGTCGAGCACGGCGGCGACGTACTCGGGATGGATCGGGACGTGCTTGTCGACCTTGCGCGTGTACGCCTTGACGACGCCCTCCAGCGCGTCCGCGTGCTTCTTCAGCATCCGGTCGAGGAAGCGGCGGCTCTTCTTCTCCTTCACCCGCGGGATCAGGCAGCGCAGGGTCTCCTTCGCGTCGCCCCACACCGCGAGGTCGAGTTTTGAACGGCGGCCGAGATGCTCGGGCCGGACGTCGATCTGGGCGATCTTCACGTCGTCGGGCAGGAAGGCGTTGTACGGGAAGTCCGTGCCGAGCAGGATCAGCAGGTCGCACTCGTGGGTGGCCTCGTAGGCGGCGCCGTACCCGAGCAGGCCGCTCATCCCGACGTCGTACAGATTGTCGTACTGGATCCACTCCTTGCCGCGCAGAGCGTGGCCCACCGGCGACTTGATCTTCCCGGCGAACTCCATCACCTCCGCGTGCGCGCCCGCCGTGCCGGCGCCGCAGAACAGGGTGACCTTGTCGGCGTCGTCGATCATCCGCACCAGCCGGTCGATCTCCTCGTCGCCGGGGCGGACGGTCGGCCGGGAGGTGACGAGGGCCGTCTCGGCGGCCTTCTCCGGCGCGGGCTCGTCCGCGATGTCGCCGGGCAGGGAGACGACGCTGACGCCGCCCTGACCGACGGCGTGCTGGATGGCGGTCTGGAGCAGCCGGGGCATCTGCTTCGGGCTGGAGATCAGCTCGCTGTAGTGGCTGCACTCGCGGAAGAGCTGGTCGGGGTGGGTCTCCTGGAAGAAGCCGAGGCCGATCTCGCTGGACGGGATCTGCGAGGCGAGGGCGAGGACGGGCGCCATCGAGCGGTGGGCGTCGTAGAGGCCGTTGATGAGGTGGAGGTTCCCGGGGCCGCAGGAGCCGGCGCACGCGGTCAGCTTCCCGGTGATCTGGGCCTCCGCCCCGGCGGCGAAGGCGGCGGTCTCCTCGTGCCGGACGTGCACCCACTCGATGCCGGAGTGGCGGCGCACGGCGTCCACGACCGGGTTGAGGCTGTCGCCGACGACTCCGTAGAGGCGTTTGACTCCGGCGCGGGTGAGGATGTCGACGAACTGTTCCGCGACGTTCTGTTTGGCCATGGCTCCAGCTATGGCACAGCGAGCGGCGTCACGCCTCCCAAACGGCGGCGGCCGTACGGTCATCGGCGTAACCCTTGACCCGGACCCGGCTGTCGGTGAGGAACTCGGCGAGACCGGGCGGGGTGCGGCCGGCCCATCGCCGCGCGAGGAGTTCACCCAGCTCGGGTTCGTTCAGCAGGGGTTCGGCGAGGCCCGCGGTGCACATCAGCAGCACATCACCCGGGCGGGCTATGGAGGCCCGGAAGCGGAAGGGCTCGGCGGGCGGTCCGTCGTACGGTCCGGATGGTGCGGTGATGCCCAGGTCCATGGTGAGCCGGTCGCCCCCGGAGGTCTGGTCCGGCGTCCCGCCCGGCTTCGCCCGGGGCGTCGAGCCGAACCCGACGACGGGCTCGCCGGCCACTTCGCCGACCCCCGGCTCCATGTCCTGCCAGGCGCCGTCCCGCAGCCGGAGCAGTCCGCCCGCGCCGGCGCCGAAGAAGACCCGCGTACGGCACTCGGGGTCGGCGGGCAGCAGCAGACAGCGCAGGGTGGCCGCGTACTCGTCCGGGGCCAGACCCTGCTCGGCGGCGCCGGCCCGGAGCCTGCCGAGGCTGCGGTCGGTGAGGCGGTGCAGCCCGGACTTCAGCTCGCCGCGCCGGGCGGCCCGCAGATCCTCGGCCAGCCGGGCGTGACTGCGTCCCACGGCCCGGCCGATCCACTGGCACACCTCGGCGGCGGCACGGTGCGCCCCGGCGGTCGCACGGGCGCCGGTCGCCATCGCCACCAGGACCAGTGCCTGCTCCCCCGCGCCGAAGCGCGCCACGAGCAGCGCGTCGCGACGCGGGTCGCCCCGGTACCGCGCGGAGTCCCCCCGCACGGATACGGCCCGCAGCGTGCAGGTCCCGTACCGGGCACCCTCCAGCACCGTGTCCGCCACCAGCCCGTCGAGCCCGTCGGGGTCCGCCGACGGCAGCGCGGTGGGCTCGGCGTCATAGGTGGGCGGCCCGGAGCCGACGAAGTCACCTGCGGCCGACGACCCCTCGCCGACGCCGTCCCGGAACGGCGTCGGCAGGGACTCCGGAGGTTGCGAGGGGAGGAACGGTGGCGGAAGCGGGGGCAGGCCCGGAGCGGTCCGAGGCGGAAGCGGGGGCAGGCCCGGAGCGGTCCGAGGCGGAGGCGGGGGTGTGCCCGGGGCCGACCGGGCGGCCGGGAGGGTCGGGTCGGGGGGTTCCGTGAGGTCGGCGGGACCGGTCCCCGAGGTGGTACGCCCGTACGGTCCTGGTCGGCGCGCGGGCTGGGGCGGGGCGGACTGCGGGGGGTCAGGCTGCGGTGGGGCGGACGGCGCGCGGCCGGGCTGCGGCGCGGCAGACGGCGGAAGGCCGGGCTCCCGCGGGACGGACGGCGGGAGACCGGTCACCGGCGGGACGGACGGCACGGGGCCGGACTCCAGCGGGCCGAGCACCGGCGAAACGGGCGGAGGGGCGCCGGGCTGCGGCGGGGCGGACGGCGCGGGGCCGGACTCCCGCGGGGCGGACGGCACGGGACCGGATTCCAGCGGGCCGGGCACCGGCGAAACGGGCGGAGGGGCGCCGGGCTGCGGCGGGGCGGACGGCGCGGGGCCGGACTCCCGCGGGGCGGACGGCACGGGACCGGATTCCAGCGGGCCGAGCACCGGCGAAACGGGCGGAGGGGCGCCGGGCTGCGGCGGGGCGGACGGCGCGGGGCCGGACTCCCGCGGGCCGGTCACCGGCGGGACGGACGGCGAGGCTCCGGGCTGCGGCGGGGCTGGCGGCGCGGTGCGGGGAGCGGGGATGTTCGGTGGCTCGGCGGCTGCCCACCAGAGGGGCCGGTCCGCGGCGGGAGAGGGATTCCGCTCGGCGGAAGGGTGCGGCGCCGCAGGCGGGGTCCGGCCTCCCCCGGACCAGGGGCGGCCTGCCGGGGGCGGGTGCGGGTCATCCGCCGCCCGCACGGGGCCTGCCGCGGGTGAGGGCGGATCATCCGCCGCCCGGACGGGATCTGCCGCAGGCGAGGGCGAGGCCCCCGCCGCCCCGACGGGATCTGCCACAGGCGAGGGCGAGGCCCCCGCCGCCCCGACGGGATCTGCCACAGGCGAGGGCGAGGCCCCCGCCGCCCCGACGGGATCTGCCACAGGCGAGGGCGAGGCCCCCGCCGCCCCGACGGGATCTGCCACAGGCGAGGGCGAGGCCCCCGCCGCCCGGGCGGGATCGGCCGCGGGCGAGGGCGGTTTCGTGGTGACCCTGGTGTCGTGATCCGGGCGGCTGCCCACCGTTCCCGCCGCGGAGGCGAAGCGGTCGTCCAGGGAATCGGGCGCGGCCGTGGGGCCGGTGTCGCCGGTGGAGTCGTCGTACAGCTGCCCCCACCAGTCGTCGTCACGACCGGTGGGTGTTCCCCCCTGCTGACTCATGCTCCTGATTGTCCACCGACGGAGCCGTATGAAAACGGGGCATCCGGAAATTCCGGCGGACCGGCACCGCGCCGGACGGCGTGTCGGGGGACGTGTCGAACACGTGTTGCGAGGTGGGGTGGCCGAGCGGTCCCACCCCCCACGGGAGAACCGCTCGGCGACGCCACCTTGGCAGAGTGACCGGCGGTACGGCGATGATGTCCGGAGGCGGGTTTGCGCCGTGGCCGTTTCCCGCCACGGACGCTCCGCACGTTGTGGTGGTGAGGTTTGTTCTCGGGGAGGGGCAACGCCTGATGCTGGGAGTGCTGGGGCTGGAGAACACGCACGAGTCGGCGTACCGGGCACTGGTGTCCTTGGGCGCGGCGGACGTGCCCGATCTGGCCCGGCGGCTGGCGCTCGGCGAGCGGGACACGGAGCACGCGCTGCGCCGGCTGGAACAGAACGGGCTCGCGGCCCAGTCGTCGGCCCGGCCCGGCCGCTGGGTCGCCGCGCCGCCGGGGGTGGCGCTGGGCGCGCTGCTCACCCAGCAGCGGCACGAGCTGGAGAAGGCGGAGCTGGCGGCGGCGCTGCTGGCCGAGGAGTACCGGGCGGCGGCGGCCGAGCCCGCCGTGCACGACCTGGTGGAGGTGGTGACCGGCGCCTCGGCGGTCGCCCAGCGCTTCCTGCAGCTCCAGCTGGGGGCGAGCGACGAGGTGTGCGCGCTGGTCACCGGCAACCCCGTCGCCGTCACCGGCATGGAGAACGACGCGGAGGAGCAGGCAGCCGGACGCGGGGTCGGGTACCGGGTGGTGGTCGAGCGGTCGGTACTGGACCTGCCCACCGGCATCACCGAACTGACCGCCGCGCTGGGCCGCGACGAGCAGGTGAGGGTGGTGGACCGGGTGCCGACCAAGCTGGTGATCGCCGACCGGGCCCTGGCCCTGGTGCCGCTCACGGCGCGTTCCTCGGAGCCGGCCGCGCTGGTCGTGCACGCCAGCGGCCTGCTGGAACTGCTGTCGGGCCTGTTCGAGTCGGTCTGGCGGGACGCGCTGCCGCTGCGGCTCGGCGCCGCCGGCGTGAGCGAGCACGGCCCGGACGGGCCCGACGCCACCGACCTGGAGATCCTCTCCCTGCTGCTGGCCGGCCTGACCGACGCGAGCGTCGCCAAACAGCTCGACCTGGGTCTGCGGACCGTACAGCGGCGGGTGAAGCGCCTGATGGAGCTGACGGGGGTCACGACCCGGCTCCAGCTGGGCTGGCACGCGTACGAGCGGGACTGGGTGGCCCGGAAACGCTGAACCGGCCCCCGGCCCTAGACCCCCGGTCCCCGGCCGCCCCCGCCCACTCCGCCCGCTCCGACCGACATCTGCGGACCGCGCCCGGCTGCTGCACCCTGGACAGATGGGAGCGTGGGACCTCCTGCTGTCCGGCCTGGTCATCCTGCTCGGGCTGTGCGGAGTACTGCTCCCCGGCATGCCCGGGTCGTGGCTGGTGTGGGCCGGGGTCCTGTGGTGGGCGCTGAAGGATCCGCAGCCCCTCTCGTGGGCCGTGCTCGTCGGCGCCACGGTCGTCCTCCTCCTGTCCCAGGCGGTGCGCTGGGCACTGCCGCCCCGGCGGCTGCGCGCGGACGACGCCACCCGCCGCGTCACGGCGTACGCGGGCGCGGGTGCGTTCCTCGGCTTCGTCCTGGTCCCGGTGCTCGGCGCGATACCCGGCTTCATGGGCGGCATCTACCTCGCCGAACGGCTGCGGCTCGGCCGGCACGGCGAGGCGATGGCGGCGCTGCGCACGGCGATGCGCTCGGGCGGTTCCAGTGTGCTGACGGAGCTGTTCGCCTGCCTGCTGATCACCGGGGCCTGGCTGGGCGCGGTACTGGCGGGCTAGGGCCTGTCTGACAATTCCCGTCGTCGCCCGGAGGGCGGCCTCGCGGCGTCAGGTGCGTGCTCTGGGGGTCCCCCGGCCGGAGGCTGGGGGAGTGCCGGGCGTAGAGCCTCGTACTGGATGTACTCGGCTCTGCGCCCGGTGCGGCGAGAGTGCGTGCATGGCGTCGCGAGGCAGGCGGGAATTGTCAGACAGGCCCTAGCGGGCCGGCGCAGTGCCCTCCAGGGTGAGCAGCGCCGTCTTGCGTTCCAGGCCGCCCGCGTAGCCCGTCAGGGAGCCGTCGGAGCCGATGACCCGGTGGCAGGGGCGCAGGATCAGCAGCGGGTTGGCGCCGATCGCGCCGCCGACGGCGCGTACCGCGGGCCGGGAGGCCCCGATGCGGGCGGCGATCTCGCCGTACGTGGTGGTCGCCCCGTAGGGCACGTCGTCCAGGGCGGCCCACACGCGCTCCCGGAAGGCGGTGCCCTCGGCGCACAGCGGCAGCCGGAACTCCTTCAGCTCCCCGGCGAAGTAGGCGGCGAGCTGCTCCTCGGCCGCGCGGAACGGCCCGGCGTCGTGCCGCCAGCCCTCCTGGACGCTCCGGCCGCCCTTCTGTCCGGGCACGGACAGGGAGGTGAGCGTCCCGCCCTGGTCGGCGGTGAGGAGCAGTGTGCCGACGGGGCTGTCGGTCTCGGTCCAGTACGTCGTGGTCATGGTGGTGGTCATGCTGGTGGTCGTCATCGGTGTTCCCATTCTCCCGCTGCGCGCAGGTGGTTCAGGGCGTACGAGCGCCAGGGGCGCCAGGTGTCGGGGACGGCGTGGTCCGGCGGTGCGACGTCCGGGTCGCCGAGGGCGCGGGTGCGGACCACGGCGGCGGTACGGGCGTCCACGCCGGGCACGGCGAGCAGGGCGTGCTCGGCGTCGTCCCGGTCGGCGCCCGGGTCCAGGCGTACGGCGCCGTCGGCGAGCGCGGCGGCGAGCGCCCCCGGGGTGCCGTCCGGCTCGGCCCCGGCGAGGACGGCCGGTTCGGGGAAGAGGTGGGTGAGGGTGCCGCAGGGCGCGTCCAGCGTCTTGCCGTACCGCTGGACCAGCCGCTCGGCCTCCTCCCGCCCCACCAGGGCCCGTACGGCGAGTTCGTCGGGGTCGGCGGCGCCCGGTGAGCGGAGCCCCGGGCGGGCGGCGACCAGCGGGGCGAGGCGGGGGTCGGCGCCGAGCCGTTCGTCCACGGCGTACGGGTCGGCGTCGAGGTCGAACAGCCGCCGCAGCCGCTGTACGGACGTGGTCAGGTCGCGGAGGTCGGTCAGGTGGAGGCGGGCGTCGAGCCAGCCGCCGCTGCCCGTCCCGGGCAGGCCCGGCCGTTCGTCGACGGCGACGATCCCGGTGCCGTACGGCAGGCGCAGGGTGCGCCGGTAGAGGCGGCGGCCCGGCACGCCGCTGACCTCCTCGACTCCCGCGACGGCCTCCCGCTGGAGCAGGTCGAAGACGGGGCCGGCCTGGTAGGGGCCGCGGTGGGCGAGCCGCAGGGGGATGCCGGCGGAGGGGGTGGCCGCGCGCCGGGAGGCCGCCCGGTCACGTGCGGGGGCGGCGGCGCGCAGCCCGCTCGGGGTGGCCGCGTACACGGCCCGGATCGTGTCGTTGAACTGGCGCACGCTGGCGAACCCCGACGCGAAGGCGATCTCCGTGACCGGCAGGCCGGTGGTCTGCAGCAGGACGCGCGCGGTGTGCGCCCGCTGGGCGCGGGCCAGGGCCACCGGTCCGGCGCCCAGCTCGGCGGTGAGTTGCCGCTGCACCTGGCGGGCGCTGTAGCCGAGCCGGCCGGCGAGTCCGGCGACGCCCTCGCGGTCGACGACGCCGTCGCCGATGAGCCGCATGGCCCGGCCGACGACGTCGGCGCGGACGTTCCAGTCCGCCGAGCCGGGCACGGCGTCGGGACGGCACCGCCGGCAGGCCCGGAATCCCGAGCCCTGCGCGGCGGCGGCCGTCGCGAAGAACCGTACGTTGCGCCGCTTCGGCGTGACCGCCGGGCAGCTGGGCCGGCAGTAGATGCCGGTCGTCTCGACGGCGAAGAAGAACGCGCCGTCGAACCGGCCGTCCCGGCTGCGTACGGCCTCGTACCTGCTGTCCTCGTCCGTCAGGTGCTCCGCGGTCTTCGTCCCGTTCACCGTCACGCCCTCCAGTCTCCGCCAGACCGGGGTACCGGGCTGGCGGAAATCGGACATGGCGTTGGCGGGGCGGCGGCAGGGGCCGTGGCGGCTACCGCACGCGGCCCCGCTTGGCCTCCATCGCCGCCTTGCCGATGGCGCCCCGGCGCTTCCACTCCTTGCGGATCTCGGCGCGCACCCGGGCGTCGGTCTTGGCGACGATGCGCTGGTTCTCCCGCATGAGCTTGCGGTAGCTCTCCAGCCGCCGCTGGGGCAGCTCGCCGGTGTCCAGGGCGGCCAGGACGGCGCAGCCCGGCTCGCTCTCGTGGGCGCAGTCGTGGAACCGGCAGTCACGGCCCAGTTCCTCGATCTCGGCGAACACCTGGCCGACCCCGCTGCTCGCGTCCCAGAGCCCGACGCCCCGCAGCCCGGGGGTGTCGATCAGCACTCCCCCGCCGGGCATGACGAGGAGGTTGCGGGTGGTGGTGGTGTGCCGTCCCTTGCCGTCGACGTCCCGGATGGCCTGGACGTCCATCACGTCCTCGCCGAGCAGTGCGTTGGCGAGGGTGGACTTGCCCGCGCCGGACTGCCCGAGCAGCACCGCCGTACCGCCGGCGACGACGGCGGCGAGGACGTCGAGCCCTTCCCCCTGCTCGGCACTGACGGACAGCACCGGCACGCCGGGGGCGGTGGTCTCCACGTCCTGGACGAGGTGGCCCAGGGTCACCGGGTCGGGAACGAGGTCGGCCTTGGTGAGCACCACCAGGGGCTGCGCCCCGGACTCCCAGGCGAGCGCGAGGAACCGCTCGATCCGGGCGAGGTCGAGCTCGGCCGCGAGCGACACGGCGACGATCGCGTGGTCGACGTTGGCCGCGAGGATCTGCCCCTCGGACCGCTTGGAGGAGGTGGAGCGCACGAAGGCCGTACGGCGCGGCAGATACGTCCGTACGTAGCGCGGGTTGCCGTCCGGTTCGACGGCGACCCAGTCGCCGGTGCAGACGACGCGCAGGGGGTCGTGCGGGGTGACGAAGGCGGTGTCGGCCCGCAGGACCCCGTGGGCGGTGACGACGTCGCACTGTCCGCGGTCGACCCGGATCACGCGGCCGGGCAGCAGCCCTTCGGCGGCGTACGGGGCGAACGCGTCGGCCCAGTCCTCGTCCCAGCCGTGGGGAGTCAGCGCGGAGTGAGCGGTGAAGAGAGATGTGGAAGACGTCGAAGACGTGGAAGACAAGGGGTGACCCTTCGGGGGGCGGCCCCGGCGGAGGACTCAGGAGGGCTGAGGTCAGCCGGTGGCCACGGAGGTGGACTTGATGGATTCCTGGATGCGGGCAGCGCCCTTCGCAACGACAGCCATCGGTCGACACCTCCTCACTCCTGCGTTCTTCACCCCGCGGCGATCACCGCGTGACGTGCCGCCACAGTAGCCCGTCGGTACCGCGGTGCGTCAACGCCTTTTTCCGGGCCCGGGGCGTCAGGCCCGTTCGCACGTCCCGCCGTTCAGTGTGAAGTCGTCCGGCGGGGAGTTCTTGCCGCGCCAGGAGGCGAGGAAGCCGAAGGCGATGCGGCCGCCCGCGGGGACCGAGCCGTTGTAGGCGGTGGCGGTGGCGGTGACCCGGGGGCCGCTCCGGGAGTGGTCCGCATCCCACATCTGGCCGATCCGCTGGCCGTCGGGGAAGGTCCAGGCGACGTGCCAGGAGTCGAGGGCGCTGCGGGTGGTGACGGTGACGGTGGCCTGGAAGCCGTCGGGCCACTGGTTGACGAGGTCGTAGCGGACGCGGCACGTGGCGGGGGCGGCCGTGCCGGGGTCCGGGGCGGGGTGCCGGTCGCGGCCCGGCGGGGCCTCGGTGCTCGCGGTGGGCGTGGCGGTGCCCTGGGGTTCCGGGTCGGGTGGGCCGGGGTCCTTTCGCTCCGGGGTCCTGCCGGCTGCGGGGACGGTGCTGTCGGCGGGTGGCCGTGACGCGTCCGGCGACGGCTGTGCGTCCGCCGTCGGCTGTGCGTCCGTCGGCTGTGCGCGGTTTGGGGCGGCGGGCGGGCGGCGGTCCACGGTGTCGGTGGGCGCCGCGGTGTCCTCGGTGGTGTCGCCGAAGGGCATCAGGGAGACGGTGAGCGCCAGCAGCGAGACCAGGACGGCGGTGGCGAGGAGGCTGCCGCGGACGACGCGTGCCTTGTGGCCGCCGTCCCGCGGCTCGTCGACGAGGTCGTCGTCGGCCGGTGCGGGGCGCCCGGCGCCGAGGCGTACTTCGGCGGCGCGGCGGCGGCGTTCCAGGTAGGCGAGGCCGCCCCAGCCGATGACGCCGGCGGCGAGGGCCGCGGGCAGGCCGCCGCCGTGCGGGCGCAGACAGGCGGCGGCCTCGGCGCAGTCGGGGCAGGTGGCGAGGTGGCGGGAGAGGTCTTCGGGGGTGTCGGCGGCGGGCGACCTGGTCACCGCGTCCAGCAGCCGGGCGTAGCCGCGGCACCGCGCGTCCGGCGGCGCGTCGAGGTGGCCCCGGCGGCAGCGGTCCCGGAACAGTTCGCGCACCTGGGCGAGTTCGTCGGACGCGGTGGCCGGGTCGAGGCCGAGCCGGCGGGCCACCACGGGCAGCGGCAGGGCCTCCACGTCGGCCAGCCACAGCAGTTCCGCGTCCGGTGCCTGCATGTCCTTGAGGCCGCGCAGCGCGAGCGGGCGGCGCGGCGGCGGTCCGGCGTAGCGGGCGGCCCGGTCGGAGCCCAGCCAGAGCCGCAGTTCGGCGTCGAGTTCGTGACCCCGCCCGTCGTCCTCCCAGGCGGCCGCGGTGGTGCGTACGGCGGTCAGGAGCAGCGGGATGCGGGGCAGTCGGGACGGGCGGCGGGCGGTGCTGCGCGCCTCGGCCGCGTCGGCGGCGCGGACCTCGCGCATGCCGTGGGCGAACGCCTCGGTGGCGAGCCGGACGGCGGCCTCCGAGCCGGCGGTGCACAGGTCGGCGTAGGAGAGCACCGTGTCCCAGCACTCGTCGAGCAGCGCGGTCTCGGCGGCGTCCTGGGGGCTCGGCAGGTCGGGCATCGGACTCCTGCATCCACTGCGTCCACGGGCGAGGCCAACTCACCGCACCGGCGATGGAGTTGGGGCAGGGCCGCACGGCAGGCGCAGAGCTTCGCACGTCTCCGGCACAACTGACAAGCGCCGTGTTCACAAGCGGCGCCCGAGGTGCGCGGACCGCCGGCCCGGAGCCGCCCGGCCCCCGCAGGAGTCGTACGGAAGCCGGGCCGGGACGTCTCAACTCGCGGCTCACACCTCGACGGGTTCGTCCTCCGGCAGGCTGTCCATGAAGGAGCTGACCGAGAAGACCGCGCGGCCGGCGCCGGGCAGGCCGTAGCCGGGGGGCGAGGACAGGCCGAACTCGTCCATCGTGGCGCGGTAGGCCTCCAGCAGCCGGATGTGGTACTCCAGCGGCGCGCCCTGCGGGTTTGCCTTGCCGAGCGGGGTGGTGGGCTCGGGGCACCAGGTGGTGAAGCGGGGCGTGATGCCGTGCGACATGAAGAAGCGCAGGCCCTCGGTGGTGGAGGCGATGGCCTCGTCGACCGTCTTGAAGCCGAAGGGCTCGGCCATCTCGACGCCCGCGACGAAGTTCGGGATGACGTTGCGCGCGCCGAAGACGTCGGTGGAGTCCAGGATGCGCTTGTGCCACTCGTCGCGGCCGACGTACCGCTCCTTGCCGGGGCAGTACATCTTGAACAGGTACTCGTCCCACACCTCGTAGTTGGGGTGGTAGATCTGGACGCCGTAGTCCTTGAAGCGCTGGACGTCGTCCTTGGGCAGGGCCTGGGCGACGACCTTGCCGATCCATCGGCCGGGGAAGTGCTCCTCGATGGCCTTGGCGTAGCGCCCGTAGAAGTCCGCCTCGTCCAGGCCCTGGACCTTCGACGTGATGGCGCCGCCGGTGAGGGTGTAGGCGGTGGACGTCTTGGCCGTGTCGTAGGTGTTGATGATGTCCAGTGCTTCGAGGACCTCGTCGACGTCCTTCACGCCCGTGTACGGGCGGCCCGCCGCCTTGTGCTGGCGCCAGTTGTGGTTGATGTCGCAGTACTGGCACTCCTCCTTGGCGCCGAAGTACTGGCAGACCCGGAAGGCGGTCAGGTAGATCAGGTAGCCCCACTGGATGGTCGGGGCCACCTCCATGACCGACTTCCCGTTGGCGAGCTTGTGGCGGTAGTACTCCGGCATGGGCGGCACGCCGACGTCGGAGATCCGCTTGCCGTCCAGGTAGAGACCGAGCTGTCCGTGCTCGTCCGCGGCGACCCGGTAGGGGGAGGCCGGGTTCACGCGGACCGAGACGACGGTGCGGCGCAGGTCGTAGGGGCCGCCGGTGAGGATGATCTCCTCGGGCGGGCGGCGCAGCGCGGCCTCGCCCAGCTCCGGCAGGGTGCCGTGGTCGAAGGAGAAGATGAAGTACGACTTCGGCTTGACCTCGCCGTCCTCGTTGTCACTGAGTGCGGAGGGGTCGAAGGCCACCCCGCCGCGGAGCAGGTCCTCCTTGAAGACGGCTTCCCGCGGCACATGCGGAAAGCGCTCCATAAGATCCTCGACCAGCGCGGTGCGGCTGCCCATCCGTGTCTCCTCCCGGCTCAGGCGTTCGACTTCTCACGGTATGCCCCCGCCGGTGCGGCTTCCCGCCCGGGGCCCCTTCCAGGCGCGCCGGGTAGGTTTCCGCGGTATGACCGACATCACCGTGACCAATTGGGCCGGCAACATCACCTACACGGCCAAGGAGCTGCTGCGGCCGCACTCACTGGACGCGCTGCGGGCCCTGGTGGCGGACAGCGCGCGGGTGCGGGTGCTGGGCAGCGGGCACTCCTTCAACGAGATCGCCGAGCCGGGCCCCGAGGGCGTACTGCTGTCGCTGGCCGCGCTCCCGGCCGAGGTGGACGTCGACACGGCGGCCCGTACGGTGCGGGTGGGCGGCGGCGTCCGGTACGCGGAGCTGGCCCGGCTGGTGCACGGGCGGGGGCTGGCGCTGCCGAACATGGCGTCGCTGCCGCACATCTCGGTCGCCGGGTCGGTGGCGACCGGCACGCACGGTTCGGGGGTGGGCAACGGCTCGCTGGCGTCGGTGGTGCGCGAGGTGGAGCTGGTCACCGCGGACGGCTCCACGGTGACCGTCGCCCGGGGCGACGAGCGGTTCGGCGGGGCGGTGACCTCGCTCGGCGCGCTGGGTGTCGTGACCGCGCTCACCCTCGACCTGGAGCCGGCCTACGAGGTCGAGCAACACGTCTTCACCGAGCTGCCGCTCGCCGGACTGGACGCGGCGACGTTCGACACGGTGATGGCGGCGGCGTACAGCGTGAGCCTCTTCACCGACTGGCGGGCCCCCGGCTTCCGGCAGGTGTGGCTGAAACGGCGCACCGACCAGCCGCTGCCCGACTTCCCGTACGCCGCCCCGGCCGCCGAGAAGATGCATCCGGTGCCGGGCATGCCCGCCGTGAACTGCACCGAGCAGTTCGGGGTGCCTGGGCCCTGGCACGAGCGGCTGCCGCACTTCCGTGCCGAGTTCACGCCCAGCAGCGGCGCCGAGCTCCAGTCGGAGTACCTGATGCCGCGCGAGCACGCCCTGGGCGCCCTGCGCGCGATGGACGCGATACGGGAGACCGTCGCGCCGGTGCTGCAGACCTGCGAGGTGCGCACGGTCGCCGCCGACGGGCAGTGGCTGAGCCCGGCATACGGGCGGGACACCGTGGCCGCGCACTTCACCTGGGTCGAGGACACGGCGGCGGTGCTGCCGGTGGTGCGGCGGCTGGAGGAGGCGCTGGCCCCGTTCGCGGCCCGGCCGCACTGGGGGAAGGTGTTCACGACGCCGGCGGGCGAACTGCGCGCGCTCTACCCGCGGCTGGCCGACTTCCGGGCGCTGACCGAGGCGCTGGATCCGGCGGGGAAGTTCACCAACGCGTTCGTGCGCGGGGTGCTGGCGGGCTGAGGATCAAGCGCGGCCCGCCCGGCGGATCGGGGTGAACAGCGCGGCGACCGCGATGAGTACGCAGCACGCGCCGGCCGCCAGGGCGACCGGCGTGGTGCCGCGCCGCTCCGCCGCCCAGGTGAGCACGGCCGCGCCGATGGGTGCCACCGAGTACTGAAGGGTCCAGAAGGCGGAGGTGACCCGGCCGAGCAGGTGCTCCGGGGTCACCTCCTGGCGCAGGGACATCGAGCAGGTGCCCGCCATGCCGACGCAGGCGAGGAAGACGGCGCTCAGCACGGCGACGGCGGGCACCTCGCTCACCCAGCCGAGACCGGCGAAGGCCAGCCCGCACACCGCGACCGCTCCGGTCCAGGTCCGGCCGAAGCCGAGCACGCGGCGCGCGCGTGCCACCAGCAGCGCCCCGGTGATGGTGCCCAGCGCGCCGATCGCCATGACGGTGCCGACCGTGCCGTCGTCGCGGCCCAGGTCGTGCTTGAGGTGGTAGATGACCAGGTCGTTCAGGCCGAGGGTGAGGAAACTGAACCCGCACAGCAGCACGGTGAGCGAGCGCAGCACCGGATGCCCGTACAGGAAGGCGACTCCGGTGCGCAGGTCCTGCCACAGGCCGGGCCGCTTCCCGGTGGCCGGGGCGTCGTCGGCGGGGCGGGAACGGAAGCGGACGAAGACGACGCAGGCGGCCGAGACGCCGAAGCTGGCCGCGTCCACGCCGATGGCGGTCGCCGGTCCCGACCAGCCGGCGACCACTCCCGCGCACAGCGGTCCCAGCACGCCGGCCGCGGCGGCGGTGGCGTTGAGGCGTCCGTTGGCCTCGGTGAGCTGTTCGGTGCCGACCAGGCTGCGCACGACGGTGACGTAGCCGACGGCGAACAGCATGCCGACGGCCTCGCACAGCGGCAGCACGACGTAGAGCAGCCAGATCTGCGGGCCGAACAGCCAGACGACGGGCACCAGCCCGTAGACGGCCATCCGCACGAGGTCGCAGCCGATGAGCAGCCTGCGGCGGTCCACCCGGTCGACCACGGCCCCGGCGAACACGGCCGCCAGGACCGCGGCCGCGCCGCCGACGGCCGTCAGCAGCCCCATCCGCGCGATCGAACCCGTGGCCTCCAGCACCAGCAGGGGCAGGGCGATCAGGGCGAAGGAGTCACCGAGGACGGAGAGGGTCTGCGCGGCCCAGAAGACGCCGAAGTCCCGTTGCCGCCACAGGGGGCGCGGTTCCTTCGGGGAACGGCCGGCGGCGCGTCCGGTGTCCCGTGCCTCGTGGGTCATCGGGTCGTCGCCGTCCGTCGTCGCCCTAGCGGCCCTCGCATGCCGGTCGCCTCCCCCGCCCCGCCCCTGTCCGGTCGGCGACCACCTTACGGACGGGTCAGTGGTCCGCGCAGCACGGCGTCGGGTCGGGGTCCTCGAACGGCACCAGGGTGCCGCCCGCGGCGGGCATGGCGGCCAGGACGAGGCGGCCGTGCTGCCATTGGGGGCGGACGTGGTCCCGGGTGACCAGCCGGGCGTCCGGGGCCGGTTCGTCCGGCGTGCCCAGTACCGTCACCCGGTCGATCGCGGAGCGGGCGAGCAGCTCCGCGAGCGTCAGCGTGCCGGTGAGGGCGCCCGCGCCCGGGTAGAGGACGGCGCGGCCGACCTCGTCCGGGGCGCCGTCGCGGACCTCGTACCCCTGGGCGGTGAGCCGGTCCCGGGCGGTGCGCAGGACCGGCTCCGCCGCCGCGGTCTCCGCCGCGAGCGACAGGGCGACGCGCGGACGGCCGTCCCGCACCAGGTGCGTGCAGCCGAAGACGCCCTCGGGAAGGTCGAGTTCGGCGGCGAGCGCCTGGAGCAGGTGATCGGCCTCGCGCAGCGTCGTCGCGTCGGTGTCGATGCCGATGGCGTACGGCGCGGAGGGCGGCGTCACGACGGCAGGATCCACACCGGGTTGGAGTAGAACCACAGGTCGCGCCACGGGTCGGCGTCGCCGACGACGTCGATGGCGGGGCCTGCCGGGTCGACCTTGGCGCCCAGGGCGCCGACGGCGGACCGGTTGCCGTCGGTGCCGCGGGTGCGGAGGTAGACGGGGTGGTCGACGCGGCCGAGGTCGTAGGTGAGCCGGACGGTGCCGGTGTCCTTGTTCACCTCGTACGACTTGACGACGCGGGCGGTCGGCGCGGTGAAGGTGTCCTGGTCGGCGACCGTGCCGGTCACGTCGCCCTGGATGACGTCGACCCGGGCCAGCTTCGGGGTGAACCCGGCCCAGTTGGGGCCGCCGGCCAGGGCCACGTCCATCGACAGGGTGACCCGCGTGCCCTTGCGGACGTGCAGGGCGCCGCCGAGGGTGGCCCAGCGGCCGCCGCCGGAGACGCGGACGTCGAGTCCGCTGATGAGCTGCCCGTGGTCGACCCAGATGCGTCCGGCGCGGATGCCGTCCATGACGGCGCCGTAGGAGAAGCCGTCGGAGCCGACGTGGGTGCGGCTGTACTGGCCGGGCCAGAAGTCGCCCTGGGTGACGTCGATCTGTCCGGCGTAGACGGGGTCGTCGTAGCGGCCGTTGGCGTTGAAGTCGCCGCCGCCGCGGGCGGCGGTGTCGGCGTACACCTGGTGGGAGTCGGAGTTGGCGGTGATCCACCAGGGGCGGCCCTCGGCGATGAGGCTGTCCCACAGGCCGCCGACGGTGGCGGTCATCCAGTCGAAGCCGCCCCAGGTGCGGTAGCTCTCCAGCGGGTAGCCGGGGAAGGAGTTGGCGCCGGGGCTGCCGTCGTAGATGCCGCGGGCGCGGCCCATGCCGAGCGGCTTCGGGAGGCCGGCCGCCTGGTGGCCGGGGGCGCCCTCGAAGCCGACGGCGATCTGGTGGTGGCGGGAGGTGGCGTCGCGCCAGGCGCGGATCTCGTGCGGGGAGTCGATGCCCTTGCGCGCCGGGTGGTTGGCGAGCATCAGGGCGTCCTTGACCTTGCGCCGCTTGACCTGGTCGGCGAGGAAGGAGAGGCCGGCGACGGCGAGGGCCTCGTTGGCGGGCGTGGAGTCGCCGGCGCCCTTGACGCCGCCGTCGTAGTCGGTCTCGAACTGCTTGAGGACGGAGACCTCGTGGCGGCCGGGGTGGACGAAGACGGTGCCGTGCTCGGCGGCCGGGATGTTCCACTCCAGGCCCTGGAAGACGAGGGTGTCCTCGTGGGCGTCGCGGGCCTCGCGGATGTCCGGGTTGACCTTCTCCACACCGATCTTGGCGTGGGTGACGCTGCCGTGGTCGGTGATGACCAGCCAGTCCATGCCGTGCCGGGCGCCCTGGCGGACCTGGTCGACGACGCGGTACTTGCCGTCGCTGCTGTACTGGGTGTGGATGTGGTGGTCGCCGGCCAGCCAGAGGAAGCCCTTCTTGCGGCGGCCGTTGCCCACTGCCTGGGCGGGTGCGGCGGTCGCGGTCTGGGCGAGGACGGTGCCGGCGGCGAGTCCGGCGCCGAGCAGGCCCGCGCGGCGCAGCAGGCCGCGGCGCGACTGCTGTTCGGGGCTCAGGGCCTCGTCGGGGACGCTGGTGTCGAAGGCGGCGGGCAGGGGCTGCGCGGCCTCGTGGTCGTGGTCGTGGGTGTGTGCGTGTCCGTGGTGGTGATGGCCGTGCGCGTGCCCGTGTCCGTGCCCCATGAAGATCCTCCTGGATACCGCCGCCGTGCGCGGCTGTGAGGAGAATCGAGGCAGAAGATGAACGTTTAACGACTCAGAGGTGAGCCGCGACTGCCGCCCGGCCTGCCCTAGCATGAAACCTAGGAGCCCTAGGAAGCCGGGAAGGTGGCCCATGCCCCGAGCGGGTCTTACAACCGACCGCGTCGTCGCGGCCGCCGCCGACCTCGCCGACGCGACCGGGTTCGAGAGCGTCACCGTCTCCGCGCTCGCCCGGCACTTCGGGGTGAAGGACGCCAGCCTCTACACGCACGTCAGGAACCTCCAGGACCTGCGCGTCCGGGTCGCGCTGCTGGCCGGCGGCGAGCTGATCGACGAGATCGCGGCGGCGGTGGCCGGCCGGGCCGGGAAGGAGGCGCTGGCCGCCTTCGCGGGCGCGTACCGGGCGTACGCCCTGCGCCACCCCGGCCGCTACGCCGCGACCCAGATCCGCGTCGACCAGTCCCTCGTCGCCGACTCCCCCGCCCTGCGCCGCACCGCCGAGATCACCTACGGCATGCTCCGCGCCTACGGCCTGGCCGAACCCGACCTCACCGACGCGGTACGCCTGCTGCGCAGCACCTTCCACGGCTACTGCGCCCTGGAGGCCGCCGGCGGCTTCGGCGCCCCGCGCGACGTACAGGCGTCCTGGGACAAGGCGGTCGACGCGCTGCACGTGGCGCTGGCGAACTGGCCCCGGGAGCCGGACGGCTCCCGCGGTCACTGACCGTACGGCAGTCCGCCCGCGCGCGGGCGCTTGAACCACTGCGCCGCGGCACTCTGGTTGAGCAGGACCACGATGGCGATCGCGCCGAACAGCGGGAGGCCTCCGCCCCCGTTCCCCTGGGCGATCCCGCCCAGCGACATCACGATCTGCACGCTCGCCAGCACGATGGACGCGACCCGCACACCGTTGCCGCCCGTGCCGTACCTGAAGGCGAGGACGAACAGCACCCATCCCATCAGGTTCGTGGCGAAGAGCCGGCCCGCGTCCTCCGCGCCGACACCGGCTCCCCAGATGACCACGACCAGCATCACCAGCCCCGCCATCACCCAGATCAGGATCTGCGCGGCGCGCACACTGCCCGGCATGGTCGGCGGCGGCACGGGGGCGTAGGGGTACGGGGCGCCCGGGTACCCGCCGGGAGCGCCGCCGTACGCGCCGGGGGCGCCGTAGCCGCCGGGCGCACCGTAGGAGCCCGGGGCGCCGTACCCGGCCGGGGCGGCGTAGCCGGCCTGGCCGCCGTGCCCGGCGGGGGCGGCGTATCCGCCGGGAGCGCCGAATCCTCCCTGCGTGCCGGGGACGGGCGGTGCGGGGTGGGCGCCCGGCGGAGTGGCCCCCGGCGGAGGACCGTACGGGCCGCCCTGGTGCCCGGTGGGCTGCCCGTCGGCGGTGGGCCGCCCGTCGGAACCCGGTGCGGCTGGATACTCGTTCGACATGCCCCGACCCTATCCGGGGTCCGCGGGCCCCCCGCTCAGCGCCCGCACCTCGTCGTACGCCGGTGCCGCGCCCCGCACTTCACGGCCCGCGCCGATGTCGGCCGCCGTCTCCAGGGCCGCGCCCAGTGCCCGCCGGTACAGCAGCGAGCCGAGGCTGACCCGGCCCACGCCGAGGTCGGCGAGGTGCGGGAGGGACGGACCGGTGGGCGAGTAGAGGATGTTGAGCGGGACGTCGAAGTGGGCGACGAGGGCCGCGATCCGGCCGGGGTCGGTGAGGCCGGGGACGAAGACGCCGTCCGCGCCGGCCTCCCGGTAGGCGTCGAGGCGCCGCATCGTCTCGGCGACGCGGCTCTCTCCGTCACCGTCGTGGTCCCCGAGCCAGTACGTGTCCGTACGGGCGTTGACGAACAGGCCGGGAGCCGCCGACCTGACCGCGGCGATCTTGGCCGCGTGCCGGCCGGCGGGGCCCAGGGTGTCCTCCAGGTTGATGCCGGCGGCTCCGACCGCCGCCAGCTGCCGCGCGAACTCCCCCACCTCGTCGGGGTCGTCGCTGAAGCCGTCCTCCGCGTCGACGGACAGCAGGAACGGCCCCGACCCCAGGGCGAGGGCCAGCCGCAGCGTCTCGTCGCGGGTCACCGACGCCCCGTCGGGCAGCCCGCCCGCCGCCGCGACACCCAGGCTGGTCGTGCCGACCGCCCGGAAGCCCTGCCCGGCGAGGGCGAACGCGGAGGCGTGGTCCCAGGCGCAGGGCAGCAGCAGGGGCTCACCGGCACGGTGGAGGTCGGCGAAGGCGGTCACGACAGGTCACCCACCGCGTCGGCGTAGTACGCGGACTCCGTGAGGTGCACGGCGAGTTCACGGAAGCTCCAGCCCTCGGCGGGCGAGTGGTCGAGCTGCTCGCCGGTGAGCGCGTCGAGGCGGTTGGCCCAGATCCGGGCGAGCCGGGTGAGGCGGCTGCGGGCCTCGTCGAGGTCCTCCTGTGTGAAGGGGGCGCGGTCCGCGTCCGTGGTGACCATGGAGGCGTGCCAGTGGTCGGGCTGCGTCTCCTCTCCGGCCAACCGCGCCTCCAGCTCCGCGAGATGGTCGACCATGTGGTCGGCGACGCGCCGGATCGCCTTGTGCGGGGTGTAGACGCGGTCGTCGACGTGCGCGGGCCGCCCGTCCCAGCGGGTCCAGGTGGCGGCCAGGGCCAGGACGTGGTCGACCATGCCGGTGACGGCGTCGGCGGGCGTGAGGGCGGTGGCAGGGGTGGCCGTGACGGTGTTCGTGTCGCTCATGTCCCGCACGCTACGGGCCGGTTGGTTCGGTGCCGGCCGAAGTGTTCCCGGCCTTCGGGCGGGTATCTGGACGGTCACCCCGGCGTCACCCCAGGTTCCGACTGCCCCGAGAGGTGGACATGAAGAGACGCGAGCGACCCGACGACTTCTCCGAGCCGAAGTGGCGGGACAGACTGTCGGTCATCGGCCTGGTCGCACTGGCCGTGGGACTGGTGGTGCGACTGCTCCTCAACGGTGCCGACGCGTGGCCGTCGGCACTCGTCGGTGCCGCCCTGATGAGCGTCTGGATCGTGTTCCTGGTACGCCGCCGCCGTCGGCACGACGCGCGGGACACCGGTGCGGAGCCGGGCGATGTGCCCGCCATGGAACGGCGGATCCTCAAGGGCGGGCCGCCCCCCGAGGATCCGCGACAGCGGCAGGCCATGGCGGCGCTGGTCGACTCCCGTCAGCGGCGGCTGCGGCGCAACCGCTGGTGGGCGTTCCCGCTCCTGGTTGTCGTCTTCTCCGGTACGTCGGTCGCATGGTTCATCTCCGGCTCCGTCACCGCAGGGAGCCTGACCCTCGCCCTGGCAGTCGCCTTCCTGGGCTGGCTGACCTGGTTCAACCTCCGCTTCGACCGGCGCCTGTCGCAGATGCGGAGCCGGCTGCAGGGCTGAGTCCCGCCCGTACGGCACCGCGCGGCACCAGGTGCTGGTCGACGAGCCCGTCCCGGACCAGGCCCGCGTAGACGGTGGCGCCGTGCGCGGAGGTGTGGGTGTTGTCCCGCTTCTCGTCGTAGAGGTAGAGGGCCTTGGAGCCCTCCACGCCCAGGGACTCCACGAGCGCCTTCGTCTTCGCGGTCAGGTCGATCAGCGGCACGTCCTCGGCGGCGGCGACCGAGCGGACGACGGCCGGGTGGTCGACGCCGAGACCGTTGACGAGCAGCGCGGTGCCGTTGTTGAGGGTGCCGTCGGCGTTGAACCAGCGGCGCACGACCGGTGTCACGAGGACGGGCCGGCCGCCCCGCTCCCGTACACCCGCCACCAGCGTCTGAAGGTTGGCCCGGTAGGTGGCCTCGTCCGTCGTCTTGTCGTTGTGCGCGAGTTGGACGAGCACCAGGTCACCCGGGTGAATCCGCGACCGGACGGTACCCCAGAGCCGCTGATCGGCCAGGTAACTGACCGTGCTGTCCCCGGAGTCGGCGTGGTTGGCGACGGACAGGCCCTTGCGGAGGTACCGCGGCAGTTGCTGCCCCCAGCCGGAGTACGGCTCCCCCGGCTGGTCGCAGACCGTGGAGTCCCCGACGAGGATGATCTGCCGCGCGTGCCGGGCCGGGGTCACCCTGATATCGGCCAGGGCGGGCGCCGACCCGCCGATCGTCAGGTCCAGGCCCGGGCTGCCGTCGGGCCCGGTGGGCTCGCCCTCGGGTGTGCGGACGTCCACGGTGAAGCTGCGGGCGATCCGCTCGCCGGCCGCCGTGGCGGTCTCGGGAAGCAGGGCCCGCCTGCTCTCGCCGCCGATGGCGGTACCGGCGGCGTCCTCGCCGCCGAGCAGCACCTTGACGTCGTACGTACCCGGCGGGACGTCGAAGTGGCAGGCCGCAGCCGTGCAGTTGGCCGTCCCGGAGGGCCGGTCCGGTGCCTGGTCCTGGGCCCGGGCCTGAGCGGGTACGACCGTCAGGGCACCGGCGGCCAGCGTGACGGCCACCGCCGACGTGGCGGCGAAGCGTCTCACGCCCGTCCCCTCGCCGTGTCGGCGACCGGGACGCCGAAGTCCGGGGTGCCGTCCGCCTTCCAGCCGAGCTTCTGGACGCGGGTGTGCCGGTTGGGGTCGTTCAGCGGGTCGCCGTCGATCTCCTTGTACTGGCGGGCGTGGTAGACGAGGACGTCGGTGCGGCCGTCCCGGTCGACGGTGAAGCAGTTGTGGCCGGGACCGTACTGACCGGTGGTGTCGTTGCTGGTGAAGACGGGGGCCGGCGACTTCGACCAGTTCGCGGGGTCCATCAGGTCGGCGTCCGCGTCGACGGTCAGCAGGCCCATGCAGTAGTTGGCGTCGGTGGCGCTGGCCGAGTAGGTCATGAACAGGCGGCCGTTGCGGGCGATGACCGACGCGCCCTCGTTGACCTTGAAGCCGACGCACTCCCAGTCGTACTCGGGCGTGGAGAGCCGTATCTGCGGGCCCTTCAGCGTCCAGGGGTTCGCCATCTCCGACAGCCACAGGGCGGTGTTGTTGTCCATGCCGGGCTCGTACTGGGCCCAGGCGAGGTAGCGGGTGCCGCGGTGGGTGAAGGTGGTGGCGTCGAGGGAGAAGGTCTCCCAGGCCGTCTTCACCTGGCCCCGCTCCACCCAGGTGCCCCGGAAGGGGTTGGGGTGGGAGTTCTCCAGGACCCAGATGCGGATGTCCCAGACGCGTTCGGCGGGCGCGGCGGCGAAGTAGATGTACCACTTGCCGCCGACGCGGTGCATCTCCGGCGCCCAGATGTGCGCGCCCATGTCGCCGGTGGCGTGCTTGCGCCAGACGACGGACTCGTGGGCGGTCGCGAGGCCGTTCAGGGTGCGGGACCGGCGCAGGATGATGCGGTCGTACTCGGGGGCGGTCGCCGTGAAGTAGTAGAAGCCGTCGGTGTGCCGGCGGATGTGCGGGTCGGCACGGTTGCGGACGAGCGGGTTCACGTACGGGGCCGACCTGCCGGGGGCGGCGGACGAGGCGGAGGCGACGGCGGGGACGGCCGCCAGGGCTCCCGCGGCCGCGGCACCCTTCAACAGCAGGCGTCGGCCGGGTGCCGCGGGCTGGGCGGGCTGTACGGGCTGATCGTCGGCGCGGCTCATGCGGGGCCTCTCGACGGGGGTGCACGACACGATTTGTTCGTGGTGTCGAACACCATCTGTAATTACGAACGTCGAAAAGGTAAGGGTGTGACGAGGAGAGGTCAACGGGTCCGGCACCGCTGCTCTCGCGGCGCGCGCGTCAGGCCACCAGCCCGTGCCGGTAGGCGTAGACGACGGCCTGGACGCGGTCGCGCAGGTCGAGCTTGGTGAGGATGCGGGAGACGAAGGTCTTGACGGTCTCGGGGCTGATCACGAGGGCGGCGGCGATCTCGCTGTTGGAGAGGCCGTCCGCGATGAGGCGGAGGACCTCCGTCTCCCGGGGGGTCAGCGGGATGTCGTTCGGGGTGCCACGGGCGGGCCGGATGCGGGCGGCGTACCGGCCCACGAGCCGCCGCGTCACCTCCGGATCCAGCAGTGCCGCACCCATGGCCACGGTCCGGATGCCGTGCAGCAGCCGGTCCGGCGGCGCGTCCTTGAGCAGGAACCCGCTCGCTCCCGCGCGCAGCGCCTCGTACACGTACTCGTCCAGGTTGAACGTCGTCACCACGAGCACCTTGACGGGGTGCCGCACCCCGGCACCGGCCAGCAGGCGAGTGGCCTCGATGCCGTCGAGCACCGGCATGCGTACGTCCATCACCACGACGTCCGGGCGCAGTTCGCCGGCCAGGTCGACCGCGGCCTGCCCGTCCCCGCACTCGCCCGCCACCTCCAGGTCGGGCTGGGCGTCGATGATCGTCGCCAGGCCGGTGCGGATCAGTACCTGGTCGTCGCAGACCAGGACGCGGACCGGTGCGCTCACGACGGGCTCCCCGAAGGTATCCGGGCCCGGACGACGAAGCCGCCGCCCGCCCGGCGGTCCGCGTCGAAGTCGCCGCCCAGGACGTCGACCCGTTCGCGCAGCCCTGCCAGGCCCCGTCCGCTGCCGCCGGGTGACGCGGCCGGCGAACCGGAACCGTCCGTGCCGACCTCCACGGTGATCTCCCTTTCGCCATGGTGCACCAGCACCGAGGTGCGGCTGCCGTGGTCGTACTTGAGGGCGTTCGTCAGGGCCTCCTGCACGACCCGGTAGGCCACGAGATCGGCGCTGCCGGTCGATGCCGCCGGCGTGCCCTCCTCGGTGAACTCCACCGGCTGCCCGGCGCGGCGGGTCTGCTCGACGAGCGTGAGCAGTCTGCCGACGGGCGGCGTCCTGGCCTCGGTGCCGTGGTCGGTGCCGTGATCGCCGCCGCGGTCGTGGCCGGTGCCGTGATCGGGGTTGAGCAGGTCGAGCAGGTGCCGCAGGTCGGTGATGGCCCGCCGGCCGGTGTCGCTGACGGCGGTCAGGGTCTGGTCGAGGCGCTCGGGCGCGGCGGTCAGATACCGTGCCGCCTCGGCCTGCACGACCATCGCCGTCACATGGTGGGTGACGACGTCGTGCAACTCGCGGGCGATGCGGCCGCGTTCGGCGGCGCGGGCGTCCTCGGCCACGCGGCCGCGGCGTTCGGCCTCCGCCGTCCGGGCGGAGCGCATCCACGCGCCGACGCCCCACGCGAGGGCGACCGCCAGGTAGAACGTCACGAACTCGGCCGGCGGTTCACCCGGACCGCGCCGGTGGAGCGCGACCGCCAGCGGCACGTACGCGGCGGACAGGACGAACAGGGTGACGCGCCGGTACCGCTCCAGGTAGGAGCCCGCGCTCAGCAGCGCGATGGGCAGCGCGGTGCCCGCGACCAGGTGGTAGCCGTTGAGCTGGTCGACGGCGAAGCCGAGGAGGACCAGCGCGAGGCAGAGGGCCGGCCACCGCCGGCGCAGGGCGAGCGGAAGGCACTGGAGCACGGCCGCCACGCCGCCCAGCGTGTCGACGGGCTGGGTCGGCAGGCCGCCGACCTCCGTCCCGTTGCCGCGCAGCCCCGGCAGGAACGACGCGACGAGGAGCAGCACCCCGAACGGGAGGTCCCGGACCGTGACGTCGAGCCGGTGCCACAGCTCCGGAACCCGCCGACGGTCGATCACCGGGGAAGTGTAACGGTGGAGTTGACACGCACGGCTCGCCCGGAACGGGGCTTGATGTTGCCGCGCCGGTGGGCCAGCCACAGGAACACGATCGTCAGCAGTGCTCCGAAGCCGATCGCGTAGACGCTGCCCTCCGGTCCGAACCCGCCGCCGGTGAGCAGCTCCGGCCCCGACGTCGCGGTGTCGAGCAGACCCTGGCTGGCGCCGTTGCCGGACACCTCGGTGCTGAAGATGCCGGCCGCGGCGTAGTTCCAGCCGAAGTGCACGCCGATCGGGACCCACAGGTTGCGGGTGGCGGCGTAGGCGGCGGCGAGCATGAAGCCGGCCTCGATGGCGATGGCGATCGCGCCCCAGAGGGTCGCGTTCTCGTTGAACAGGTGCATGAGGCCGAACACGATGCCGGTCAGCACGAGCGCGATGTACGTGCCGGTGCGCTCCTCGATGATCCGGAACAGGACACCGCGGAAGACCACTTCCTCCGCCACGGCCGCGCCGGCCATGAAGCCGACCAGTCCCACCGCCCCGGCCGGCGAGGCCAGGCCGTCGATCTCGTAGTGACCGGCGACGTAGAGGTTCGCGATGACGGCACCGAACATGCCGACACCGATCAGTATCCCCCAGCCGGTCTTGGCGGCGGCGCCTTCCCGGGCCACGTCCAGGGCCGCCCGGTGCTCGGTGCGCCGTACCACCCACGCGTACACGAGGATCGCGAGCGCGGCCGACGTGAGACCGACGACGAGCGACAGCCAGTCGTTGTCCTTCACCGCGCCGACGGCACTGCCGGTGATGGCGAACACCACCATGACGGCGAGGAACTGCCAGACAAACCTCACGGGGAAACTCCTTGATCAGGACCGCGGCCGGAGTGCCGCGGACTGCACTGGACGCTACGGATCCGGCGGCCGAAGATCGTCACCTCACGGTGGACACCCGGCCGTAGCTCGCACGGGGGACAAGCCCCCCGCGTCCCCGCGCGTACTGGCTAGCCTGGCGGCATGACCAGCGACTTCGCCGATGCCCTCGCCTCCGGCCGCCCGCTCGTGCTCGACGGCGGGCTGTCCAACCAACTGGAGTCGGCCGGGCACGACCTGAGCGACGGACTGTGGTCGGCCCGGCTGCTCGCCGAGGAGCCGGGCGCGATCGCCGAGGCGCATCTCGCCTACTTCGAGGCGGGTGCGGACGTGGCGATCACCTCCAGCTACCAGGCCACCTTCGAGGGCTTCGCCCGGCGCGGCATCGGGCGGGAGCGGGCCGCCGAACTGCTCACTCTCAGCGTGGAGCTGGCCCGGGACGCGGCCCGCCGGGCAGGGGCGGCCCGTCCGCTGTGGGTGGCGGCATCGGCCGGCCCGTACGGGGCGATGCTCGCGGACGGCTCCGAGTACCGCGGCCGGTACGGGCTCGGCGCCGGTGAACTGGAGCGCTTCCACCGGCCGCGCCTCGAGGTGCTGGCCGCCGCACGCCCCGACGTGCTCGCGCTGGAGACGGTCCCCGACACCGACGAGGCGGCGGCACTGCTGCGGGCGGTACGCGGACTGGGCGTGCCGGCCTGGCTGTCGTACACCGTCGCGGGCGACCGGACCCGCGCCGGTCAGCCGCTGGCGGAGGCCTTCGCCCTGGCGGCGGACGCGGAGGAGGTGATCGCGGTGGGCGTGAACTGCTGCGCCCCAGAGGACGTGGCGGGCGCGGTCGAGACCGCGGCCCGGGTCACCGGCAAGCCGGTCGTCGTCTATCCCAACAGCGGGGAGGCGTGGGACGCCCAGGCGCGGGCGTGGCGGGGGAGTTCGTCGTTCGCCCCCGAGCGGGTACGGGACTGGCGGGCGGCCGGTGCCCGGCTGGTCGGCGGGTGCTGCCGGGTGGGCCCTGACACGATCACGTCGATCGCGTCGGCGCTGTCCTCGCCGTGACCGGTGGCCGCGCCCAGGCGGCGCCCACCTCGCACCACACGATCTTGCCGGGGCCCCGCTCCCCCACGCCCCACTTGTCCGCCAGCTCCGACACCAGCAGCAGCCCGCGCCCGCCCTCTCCGGGCTCCCGTTCCTCCGCCTGCGGCATCGCCGGTACGCCGTCCCCGCTGTCGTGCACCTCGACGCGGACGCCGTCACCGTCGCCGTACGGCAGCAGGCGCAGCAGGAAGCCCCGGCCGGGCGGTACGCCGTGCAGCAGGGCGTTGGTCGCCAGTTCGCTGACGCACAGCACGACGTCGTCCGCACGCTCGCGCATGCCCCACTCGGCGAGGGCCTCCCGCGCGAACGCCCGCGCGGCGGGGACCGACCGGCGTTCCCGGCGGTAGAGGCGTTCACGTGGGGACGGGGGTTGAGTTTCCTTGTTCACGTGACGAGGGTCACGCTCCGTGGCCATGATGAGACAGAGCGCGCTGCCGTACGGCCGGTCTGTACGGGTGCGCGACGGTGAACGTACGCGCGCGGGTGGGGAGTTCGACCTCATGGGCACGACGACACGGAGGAACGCCTCCGCGATGAAGATGGTGGGGGCGCTGCTCGCCCTCTACCGCCAGGCGGCCGGACACACGCAGAGGTCGCTGGGCGAGAGGTTCGTCATCGGCGAGCAGCAGATCGCGTCGATCGAGCAGGGCAGACGGCCACTGAAGCCGGACCTCGCCGAGCAGCTCGACGAATTGCTGGGGACGAAGGGGGCGTTGTCCACTGCGTTGAGCAGGATGCCGGAGGTGGATCTGGTTCCGTTGTGGGCGGAGGAGTACATCGACAGGGAGCGGGAGGCCTTCGCGATCTCGTGGTATGAGGGTTTGGCCATTCCCGGTCTGCTGCAAACAGAGGCCTACGCCCAAGCCGTCTTCCGGAGCCGGGTACCGGTCTATGACGACGACTCGATCGCGCAGTTGGTCGCTGGTCGCATCGACCGTCAATCAATTCTTCACCGCAAAGTGCCGCCCACCGTGAGCTTCGTCATCTGGGAGGCCGCGCTGCGAGACCACTTGGGCGGACGCGACGTATACGTCGAGCAGGTGCGGAAGCTGCGGGAGCACGTCGACGTACCTGGAATCACCCTCCAGGTCCTGCCACTCGGCCGAACCTCCCACGCCGGACTCGATGGCCCGTTCATCCTGCTCGAAACACCCGAATACCAGCGGCTCGCCTACATGGAAACTCAGCGGGGCAGCCAGTTGATCGCCGATCCCGATGGGGTGGGGATCCTGACTCAGAAGTATGCGATGCTGCGAACGCAGGCCCTCAACACCGAGGAGACGAGGGCCATGTTGGATCGTCTTCTGGGAGAAGCATGAGCGGCACCGAACTCAAGTGGTTCAAGTCCAGCTACAGCGGAAGCGAAGGCGGCGCCTGCGTAGAAGTCGCCATCCAACCCACCACCATCCACATCCGCGACTCCAAAACAACCGTCGGCGACACCATCACCGTCGAACCAGCCGCCTGGACCGCATTCCTCGCATGGTGACGTCGGCCTGCCACAGGTCGAACTCGGCGTCGCGCGGCCCGAACGCCGTGTGCGGGGCGCCGTCGCCGAAGACCCGCACGGGATGCGTGGCGTCCCACGCCGTCCACCCCGGGTCCCCGGACTCCGCGAACCGCACCCACGCCCCGTGCATCGCGTCGGCCAGCTCCCGCGGAGCCCCCTCGCCCGCGAGCCTGCGCGAATCGGGCGTGTCCCCGGAATCGAAGACGAAGCCCAGTTCCAGGGCGTGGCAGGCGCCGAGGCCGGGCAGGCCGGACGGCCAGGCGAACTCGTAGACGTACGACGATCCCGGCCGCGCGTCGGCCAGGCGGTGCATCGGGATGCGGAGCAGGTGGTCGGTGACCAGCTGACCGACGGTCTCGGCGGCGCCGGCGTGCACGGCGCGGTAGCCGCGTACGACCTCGTTGCCGCAGTGGACGCGGGCGCGCGCACCGGCGAGGGCGACGGCGCCGAGCCGGTCGACGCGTTCGAGGAGGCCGCCGGGTACCAGCCACAGCCGGTACTCGTCGCGGGTCCAGCCCATCAGCAGGTCGACGCCGGGTGCGGCCCCGCCCTCGACGAGCGCCTCCAGCGGATCGCGGGGAAGCACGTCCCCGTCGACGACGATGCCGAAGGCAGGTCCGCCGAGTACGGGGCTGCTGAGCCTGCCCACCTCGGCCTGGGCGCGCAGCAGCTGGTCGCGGTCGGCGGCGGCGAAGGCCTCGGCGGTGGCGGGGATCTTGAGGCGGGAGGCCATGCGGCGGACCATCCGCCGCACCTTGTCGCGGTCGGCGGCCTCCGGGGCACCGCTCTGCAGCACGGCCCGCCGGAAGAGGCCGTGGGCCCGCGGGGCGGCGAGGAGGGCGCCGGTGCTGATGGCTCCGGCGGACTGCCCGGCGAGGGTGACCCGGTCGGGGTCGCCGCCGAAGGCCGCGATCGACTCGTGCACCCACTTCAGGGCGGCGAGCTGGTCGCGCAGGCCGGCGTTGGCGGGGGCGTCGGGGAACAGTCCGTAGCCCTCGACGCCCAGCCGGTAGTTGACCGACACGCAGACCACGCCGTCCCGGGCGAAGGTGCGGCCGTCGTAGACGGGTACGGCGGAGGAGCCCCTGGTGAGGGCGCCGCCGTGCAGCCAGACCAGGACCGGCAGGCGGGCGCCGGGGCCCGGCTCGGGGGTCCACACGTTGAGGTTGAGGCAGTCGTCGCCGGGGATCGCCGGGTCGGAGAGGTACTGGGCGAAGGCCTCGGAGTACGGCGGTTTCGGCGCCGTGGGGCCGAAGGAGCCGGCGTCGCGTACTCCGTCCCAGGGCTCGGGCGGCACAGGCGGCCGGAACCGGCGGGGTCCGAAGGGGGGCGCCGCGTACTGGATGCCCCGGAACACGGCGATGCCGTGCTCGTATCTGCCGCGTACGGCCCCGTGCGGCGTACCGACCACGGGGTTCGCCCGGTCTGCCATCACGCGCTCACCAGCCCTTCGCCGCACTGATGCACTGCGCATGTCATAGCGGCGCGGCGAGCCGATCTATTCCGGAGATCCGCTCCGCACGTCCCGCTGTGCGCGACTGAGGGACAATGGAGGACACGCACGCCCGCCATGCGCTGCCGAGGAGGCCGTCGTGACCGTCGACCCTCACCGCCCGAGCCGGCCCGCCCCCGTGAGGATCGCGGAGGCCGACGGGCAGCACGCCGTGCTGGCGTTCTCCGGCGACCTGGACTCCCACGGGCTGCGCGTACTGGAGGAACTCCTCCTCGACCACCGTCTGCGGGAGCCGGGCACGTGGACGCTGGAGATGAGCGACCTGCACCACATCGACCTGGCCTGCGCCTACGCGCTGCTGCGCGCGGTCACCCGGGCCCCGGAACCGGCCGCCATCACCGTCCGCGGGGCCCGCCCGGCCGTGCACCGGACCCTGCGGCACGCCGGTCTCGACACCGTCGCCACCTTCGAGGAGTAACGCGCCCCGGCCCCCTGACTTGCCTTCCAGGAAAGTCGAGGATAACTTTCCCAGCGGGAAAGTAGAGTCCGTCATGGGGAGGGGATGGTCGTGAGCACGCCGGTGGACGCCGAACAGGCGTGGAGGGACCTGCAGCGCATCCGGGTGCCGCAGGAGCGCGTGTACGACGAGTTCGAGCGGACCACGTCCGGCCGTCCGTGGACCAACTACGTCACGGCCGCGATCATGTGGGTCTTCCTGGCCGTACTGGGCCTGGATCTGCCCCGGTGGGGTGTCTGGCTGGTCCTCGCCGCGTACGTCGGGCTGCTGAGCGCGCTGGCCGTGGTGCACAGCCGCAGGAGCCGGATGCGACTGCACCACTCCCGCTCCAACTGGCGGATGCTCGCCGCGTTCGTCGCGGCCGCGGTGGTGACCGCCGGGACCGTCGTACTGTCCGGCCGCCTGCTCGAACCACTGGACCCGATGTTCTCCGGCCTCGTCCAGGCCACCGTCTCGGCGGCCGTGTTCCTGGTCTTCGTCGGGCCGACGAACCGCTGGGCGGCGGGCTCGCTGCGGGGCAGCGGCGAACGGGCGGCCCGCGAGGGGGCCGGGCGATGAGCATTCCCGCCGGCTTCGACGAGCTGATCCATCCCGCCACCCGGCTGTCGGTGGTCGCGCTGCTCGCCACCACCGAGTGGGCGGACTTCGCGTTCGTCCGCGACAGCCTCTCGCTCAGCGACTCGGCGCTCTCCAAACAACTGCACACCCTGGGAGAGGCCGGATACCTGGAGATCCACAAGGAGGGCGGCGGCCGCAAGCGGCGCACGAAGGTACGGCTGACCGACCGCGGCCGCACCGCCTTCGAGGGGCATGTGGCGGCGCTCCGGGCGATCGTCGAGGGCGCCGGGCCCACGACGGCGGCCGAGGAGGCACCACAGCCACAGCGGCAGCACCACTCGGAGGCAGCACGATGACGCGGTTCGAGCACTCGCCCGCCCAGCCCGTGATCCAGGTGCGCGACCTGACCATGGCGTACGGGGCCGTCGACGTCCTCCACGGCATCGATCTCGACGTCCACCGCGGCGAGGTCTTCGCCCTGCTCGGGCCCAACGGCGCCGGCAAGACCACCACCGTCGAGATCCTGGAGGGCTTCCGGCAGCGCTCCGCCGGCGAGGTCCGCGTCCTCGGCGCGGACCCGGAGCGGGGCGACGACACCTGGCGCGGCCGTATCGGCCTGGTCCTGCAATCATGGCGCGACCACCCCCGCTGGCGGGTCGCCGAGCTGCTGACGCACTTCGCGACGTACTACCCCGACCCGCGCGACCCGGCCGAACTGCTGGCCCTGGTCGGCCTCACCGACCAGGCCGACCGGCAGGTGAACCGGCTGTCCGGCGGCCAACGCCGGCGGCTGGACGTCGCGCTCGGCATCGTCGGCCGCCCCGAACTCCTCTTCCTGGACGAGCCGACCACCGGCTTCGACCCCGAGGCACGGCGCGAGTTCCACCTCCTGGTCGAACGGCTGGCCCGCGACGAAGGCGTCACCGTCCTGCTCACCACCCACGACCTGGTGGAGGCCGAGCGGCTCGCCGACCGGATCGCGATGCTGGTCGGCGGCCGGATCCGGGCCTGCGGCACCCCGTCGGAGCTGGCCCGTCGGGCCGCCGCCCGGGCCGAGGTCCGCTGGACGGCCGACGACGGGACGCCCCGCCGCGAACGCACCGACGACCCCTCACAACTGGTCTGGGAGCTCCACCGGAACGCGGACGGCCCGATCACCGACCTGGAGGTCCGCCGCCCGACGCTGGAGGACACCTATCTGCACATGGTGCACCGGGCGGCCGACGGCACGGACGAGGCCGCGGACCGGGAGGCACGGGCCGCATGAGGGGGACACACATGACGAACGAGACGAGTACGGCCGACAAGGCGGAGATGACGGACGAGACGCCCGGAGGGACGAAGCGGCCGGGCCGCCCCGCCCGCCACCACTGGCGGGCCGGCCTCCTCCGCGGCGGCATCGAGCTGCGGCACCTCCTGCGCAACCCCAAGGAGATGTCCGGCCACCTGAGCAACGTGGTCGTCGCACTGCTGATCGCCGCCTACATCAGCGACGACGTGCCCGGCACCCACACCCCGATGGCCCACCTGGTACTCGCCGGCTTCGCCGCCTACCTGCTGTTCCAGATCGGGCTGATCAACCTCCCGCAGATTCTCGTGACCGAGCGGGAGGAGGGCGCCCTGCTGCGACTGCGCGCGACGCCCGGCGGAATACCGGCCTACCTCATCGCCAAGTGCCTGCTGGTGGTCGTCATGGCGGCCGGCACCCTGGCCCTGCTCCTGGCTGCCGCGGCGCTGCTGGTGGACGGGCCGCTGCCGCGCGGGCCGGGCGACTGGCTGACACTGCTGTGGGTCACCACGCTCGGGCTGCTCGCCGTCGTGCCGCTGGGCGCGGCCATCGGCGCCGTGCTGCCCAACCCGCGCGAGGCGCTGGCGTTGATCATGCTGCCCACGATGGCGCTGCTGTTCACCTCCGGAGCGGTCTTCCCGATCACCTCGCTGCCCGTGCCGGTCCAGCAGGTCGCCTCGGTCTTCCCGCTCAAGTGGATGGCGCAGGGGCTTCGTTCGGCGCTGCTGCCGGACTCCGCACGGGCCGCCGAGGTCGCGGGCTCCTGGGAGCTGCCCATGGTCGCCCTGGTACTGGCCGCCTGGACGGTCCTCGGGTTCCTGCTCGCCGTACCCCTCCTGCGCCGCGCGGCCCGCCGCGAGTCCGGCTCCCGCCTGACCGCGCGCCACCGCAGGGCCGCACGGAGCGGGGCGATGTCCGTCTAGGGCCTGGCCGCCCAGTCGATGCCGCCCCGCAGATGGGCGCGGAAGTCCGGGTCGGTGTAGGCGTCGGCGGCGTGGCCGAGGGCCGTGTAGAAGACGCGGCCCGCGCCCTGGTCGCGGCACCAGACCAGTGGATGGTCGGCGCCCATGCCGCCGCCCTCGTACGACGACTCGTCGGCGCGGGCGAGGACCCGGACCGCGCCGCGCGGGTTGGTGCGGAAGTCGTACCACTCGTCCGTGAACTCCCAGACGGCGGGCAGGTCCCGGGTCGCGGGGTGGTCGCGGTCCTCGACGAGCACCCGGCCCGGCTGGTGGGCGGGGTGCCGGTCGAAGCGGGCGCCGAGCAGTTCGCCGTAGTACGGCCAGTCGTCCTCGGTGCAGGCCGCCGCGTGGACACCGACGAAGCCGCCGCCCGACTCGACGTACTCGGCGAGCCGGGTGCGCCCGGCCGGGGTGAGCACCTCGCCGCTGGTGGAGAGGAAGACGACGGCGGCGTAGGCGTCGAGGG
Organism: Streptomyces sp. BB1-1-1; assembly: GCF_031597775.1. Classification (NCBI taxonomy): domain Bacteria; kingdom Bacillati; phylum Actinomycetota; class Actinomycetes; order Kitasatosporales; family Streptomycetaceae; genus Streptomyces; species Streptomyces sp. BB1-1-1. Next base: position 1,747,388 of record NZ_CP134203.1, read on the forward strand.
GCCCCTCGAGGACGGCCGGGTCCTCGGTGTGGTCGGCCTCGAACTCCCCCAGCGTCCCCACGGCGTCGACCGCTTCCGGGATGGAGTCGTGGCGGTAGGCGGTGGTACGCGTGTAGAGGAGCAGTCGGGGGGCCATGGCGCCGACCCTAGACGGCCGGACCGGGCGGTGGGACCGGGTCAGCCGCCCACGTCCACGTTGTTGTCGGGTGCCCCGTCGCCGAACGAGGGCAGGTCGCCGCGCTCCACCGGTGCGCTGGGCGCGGGTTCGGCGGAGGGCAGGAGGGCGGCGGCCTCGGAGGCGTCGGGGCGGTGGGCGCCCAGGGCTGCCTCGCGCAGGACGTCGCGCGGTACGGCGTCCGCCTCGGCGGAGACGCGCACGACATGGCCCTCCTCGGGCACGGCGTACTCGTGTCGTCCGGCGCCGGTGCGGTACCAGACGTCGCCGTCCCGCTCGCACGCCGTGCGCTCGCCGGACATGTCGCCGACCGGCTGCTCGGGGCAGGTGCCGTCGGTGATCGAGCCCCGGTCGACGGAGAGACGCAGGTGGGCGCCGGTCTCGCGGGAGACCCAGGTGGCGGAGAACCCGTCGTCGCCGAGTACGCCGACGGACTGCTGGGCCAGGGTGAAACCGGGGGCTTCGGTGACGTAGACCAGCTCGGGCGCCACGCCCAGCGCCTGTGCGCGGGCGTCGAGTTCACCCTGGTCGGCGGCCTCGGTCACGCTTGCGGTGGGGCCGGCCGCGGGGTCGGCGTCGGCCTTCTCGGAGCCGCAGGCGGTGAGCAGCAGCGGGGCCAGCAGCAGCACCGGCAGGACGCGCGTGGGACGAATCATGCGGCCATCCTGCCGCACAGGTGTTCCACAGCAGGGCCGGGCCGCCTACGCTCGGCCGCGATGAACGCCCTTCCCGCCCTGCTGGACCACCTGGTCCTGGCGACCCCCGATCTCGCGGCGACCGTCGCCGACTTCACCCGGCGCACCGGTGTCGCCCCCGCGCCCGGCGGTTCGCACCTCGGCTCGGGCACCCGCAACCACTTGGTCGGGCTGGGCGGCACCGGCTACCTGGAGATCATCGGCCCCGACCCGGAGCAGTCCCCGCCGGACGGCCCGCGCCCCTCGTGGCTCGAGCGGCTCACCGCCCCGCGGTTCGTGTCCTGGGCGATCCGCCCGCCCGACCTGGACGCGGCCGTGCTGGCGGCCCGGGCGCGCGGCCACGACCCCGGCGCGGTACGCCCGATGAGCCGCCGCCGGCCCGACGGTACGCTCCTGGAGTGGCGCCTGACCGACGGCGTCCACCCTTCCGGCCTGGTGCCCTTCCTCATCGACTGGGGCACCACGCCCCACCCCTCGGCGGGCCTGCCCGTCACTCCCCTGCTGGCCCTCACCGCGACCGCGCCCGACCCTGCCGGGATCCGCCCACCGCTGTCCGCGCTCGGCACGGCGCTCCCGCTCACCACCGGTCCGACGGGCCTGTGCTGCACGGTGGACACGCCGCGGGGGCCGGTGTCGCTGGGCCCGCCGTGAGGCGGCCGGGACGGGACCGTCGCTCCAGGGTCAGGGTCGGTGCGCCGCTGCGTCCTTCGTCAGCTGGACGGCCGAGAGCAGGCTGAGGCCGGGTGCCGCCTCGCGGAGGACCTTGACGGCCTGCACGGAGTCCGCGGGGCCCTGGTAACCGGCCATGGCGAAGCGCTCGTGGACCCAGCGGGCGCGCAGCTCCGCGTCGGAGGCCGCGGCGGCCCGCTCGACCAGGGCGGCGGCGTTTTCCAGCCCGGGCCGCTGCTCGGGCGTCGCCTCGGCGAGCGCCTGACGGATGCCGTGGGCGATGACGTCCGCGTCGCGCAGGACGAGGACGTTGAGTTCCGGTTGTCTGCCGCGTCCGAACATGGAGCCATGGTCGTTGCCGTGACCTGTGCGGTTCAAGTGACTTGAGGGGCTTCTGAGGCAAGGCCCCTCCCGGCGGCCCTTCCGGACCCGTTCCCGCGTGTCCGATTCCTTCAAGACCGGGCCGCCGGGCCCTGCCTACGGTGACCCCATGACCGCACGATTCAACGCCATCGGCCTCGTCGTCTCCGACATGGCCGCGTCCGTGACCTTCTACCGCCGGCTCGGTTTCGCGTTCCCCGAGGACGCCGGGGACCAGCCGCACGCCGAGGCCGAGCTGCCGGGCGGGATCCGGCTGCTGCTCGACACCGAGGAGACCGTCCGCTCCTTCCACCCCGGATGGCAGCCGCCGGCCGGCGGCGGGCGGCACTCGCTCGCCCTGCTGTGCGACACACCCGCCGAGGTCGACGCGCTCTACGACGAGCTGACCGGCGCCGGGTGCCACGGCGAACTCAAGCCCTGGGACGCCGTCTGGGGGCAGCGCTACGCCGTCGTGAACGACCCGGACGGCCACGGCGTCGACCTGTTCGCGCCGCTATCCACGCCGGCCGAGTAGTTCCCCGGGTGACACGCCCGCCAACCGCCGCACGTCCCGCGTCAGATGGGCCTGGTCCGCGTAACCGGACCGGACGGCCGTCTCGGCGAGGGGCGTGCCGGCCCGGGCCAGGGCGAGGGCGCGCTGCAACCGCAGTACGCGGGCCAGCGTCTTGGGTCCGTAACCGAAGGCGGCCAGGGAGCGGCGGTGCAACCGGCGGGCTCCGATGCCGAGTTCGTCGGCGGTGTCGGCCACCGGGCGGCCGGCGTCGAGGGCGGTCACGATCCGGCGCAGCATCGGGTCGGCGGGCTCGGTGTCGGCCGCCCGGGACAGCGCCGCCTCCTCCAGGCCGCTCGCCGGGTCGCGGGCCGCGTTCACCCGCGCGGTCAGCCGCCGCACCCGGGGGGCCGGCCAGAGGTCGGCGAGTTCGACGCGCCGGTCGCGCAGTTCGTGGGCGGGGACGCCGAGGAGGGCGGGCGCGGTGCCGGGGTAGAAGCGGACGCCCGCCCAGGGGCCGGGGGCGCCCTCGGTGACGTGGGCGCGGGTGTCGGGGCCCGCGACGAGCAGCCGGCCGTCGTACCAGAGCAGGTCCATGCAGCCGTCGGGCAGGACACGCCCCGGGCCGCCGGGTGCGGTCGGGGTGTTGGTCCACACCACCGCGCCGGTCAGCCGGGACGCCCGTTCCGCGTACACGCCTGCCAGGCTACGCCGGTGTCCGGTGCTCCTGCGGGCTGACGCCGTACACCCGCTTGAAGGCGGTGGACAGGGCGAACGCACTGCCGTAACCGACCTGGCGGGCGATCGCGCCGAGCGTGTCCTCGGTGTCGCGCAGCCGGTCGGCGGCGAGGGCGAGGCGCCAGCCGGTGAGATACCCCATCGGGGGTTCGCCCACCAGGTCGGTGAAGCGCCGGGCGAGCGCGGCGCGGGAGACCCCGGCCTCGGCGGCGAGCGACGCCACCGTCCAGGGGCGCGCCGGGTCGTCCTGAATGAGCCGCAGCGCCCGGCCGACGACCGGATCGCCCAGCGCCCGGTACCAGGCGGGCGGCTCGGCCCGCGGACCGGCGAACCAGGCCCGTAGCGCGGCGATGACCAGCAGGTCGAGGAGCCGGTCCAGGACGACCTCCTGCCCCGGCTCGTCCCGCGTGACCTCCGTCGTCAGCAGGGGCGTCAGCGGGCAGTCCCACTGGTCGGAGGTGAGGGACAGCAGCGGCGGCAGGGCGTCCAGCAACCGGCCGCCGATCTCGCCCCGGACCAGGTAGGTGCCGATCAGCAGCACCGCGCCGCCGTCGGGGCGGTCGCCCCAGGTGCGCACGCCGAGGTCCATCGAGCCGTTGAGGGGTCGTCCGTCGGGGTAGCTGCACACGCCGCCCGGAAGGATCACCGCCTGCGGCGGGGTACCGGGGTCGTCGGCGCAGGTGTACGGGTCGGGGCCGCGCGCGATGGCGAGGTCGCCGGCCCGCAGCCGCAGCCGCTCGCCCGTGTCCGGGACGATCCAGGCGTCGCCGCGGACCATCAGCATCACCGTCAGCGGCGCCCGGTCCTCGATGCGCACGGCCCACGGCGGGTCGAAACAGGCGCGGATCATGAACGCGCCCCGGGCGCGGGGGCCCTCCAGCAGACCGGCGAGTGCGTCCATGGCGTCCCAGCGTAGACGCACGCGTATGGGAACGAGCCGTTCGGCGATGGGAACGTACGGCGCCCGGCAGTTGACTGAAGCCATGACAGCCATGACAGCCATGACAGCCACAGCAGACACGGCAGGCATGAATATCCAAGACAACATGACGGTCGTCGTGACGGGGGCGTCCGGTCGCACCGGGCGGCGGGTGGCCGAGGCGGCGCGGGCGGCCGGGCTGACCGTGCGGGCGGCGTCCCGGGCGACCGGCTTCGACTGGCGGGACCGGTCGACCTGGGCGGACGTCCTGCGCGGCGCCGACGCGGCCTATCTGGCCCACCCCACCGACGTCGGCGCCCCCGACGCCGCCGGGGCGGTCGGGGCACTGGCGCGGGAGGCGGCCGGGCTCGGCGTGCGGCGGCTGGTGCTGCTGTCGGCGCGCGGCGAGGAGCAGGCGCGGCCCACCGAGGAGGCGCTGGCCGGGGCGGGCGCGGACTGGACGGTCGTACGGGCCGCGTGGTTCGCGCAGAACTTCAGCGAGGGGCCGCTGGTGGCGGAGCTGCGGCAGCGCGGGGAGCTGGTGTTCCCGGCCGGTGACGAGGCCCGGGAGCCGTTCGTGGACCTGCGGGACGTCGCGGACGTGGTGGTGGCGGCGCTGACCTCCGGCGACCGGTACGCCGGGCGGGTGCTGGAGGTCTCGGGGCCGCGGCTGCTGACCTTCGGGGAGGCGGTCGCCGAGATCGCGAAGGAGACGGGTCACGCGCTGACGTACCGGGCCGTGTCGCCGCACGAGTACGGCGAGACCCTGGCCGGGTTCGGGGTGCCCGAGCAGGAGGTCGCGTTCCTCGTGGAGCTGTTCGGCGCCCTGCTCGACGGCCGCAACGCGCATCTGTCGGACGGTGTCCAGCAGGTGCTGGGCCGTGCGCCGAGGGACTTCGGGGACTTCGTGCGGGAGGGCGCGGCGGCGGGGGCCTGGGCCCCGGGCCCGTCCGGCCGGTCCTAGGAGGGCGGGGAGGGCGGTCCGGTTACGAGGCCTCGGGCTTGTTGTGGTTGGCGGGCGGCGTGTTCTTCACGTGGGTGCGCAGGCGGGACGTGACGTCCTCCGGGGGCAGGAAGCGGGACCAGCGTTCCGGGAACTCGGAGGGCATGTCGGGGTCCGCCTCGCCGTTCGCGGCGGTGCGGGCCACGTACTCGGCGACCTGGGCCTGGCGCAGCCGCTCGTTGGCCTCACGGGCGGCCGCGGTGGCGGCGGCCGGCCAGACCCGGTCGATGGCCGCGTTGACCGCGGCTCCGACGAGCACGGCGAACGCGGACACGCCGATCCACAGCAGCACGGCGACGGGCGCGGCCAGCGAGCCGTAGATGGTGGGGCCCTCGACGGTGTTGGTGAGGTAGATGCGCAGCAGGAAGCTGCCGAGCACCCACATGCCGAGGGCGACCAGCGCGCCGGGCACGTCCTCGATCCACGGTGACCGTACGGGCACGGAGACGTGGTACAGCGTGGTCAGGAACACGATGGACAGGATGATGACGACCGGCCAGTAGAGCACCTGGACGACCGTCGTCGACCAGGGCACGATCCGCACCACCGCGTCCGGACCGGCCACCATCAGCGGCAGCGCGATCGACCCGATGAGCAGGGCCACCAGGAACAGCAGGAAGGCCATCAGGCGGGTCTTGACGATCCCCCGGACGCCGTCCAGGCCGTACATCACGGTGATGGTGTCGATGAAGACGTTCACCGCGCGGGAGCCCGACCACAGGGCGAACAGGAAGCCGATGGAGATGACGTCGGGCCGGCCGCCCTTCATCACGTCGTCCAGGATGGGCTCGGTGATCTGCTGGACGCCCTTCTCGGAGAGCACCGCGCGGGAGGCGTCCAGGATGTTGGTGCGCAGGCTCTCGGTGGTGTCGGCGCCGATCCAGGAGTCGACGTAGCCGAGCAGGCCGAGGAGGCTCAGCAGTAGGGGCGGCACCGAGAGCAGGGTGAAGAACGCGGCCTCGGCGGCCAGACCGAGGATGCGGTACTCCATGCACGAGTTGACCGTGTCCTTGAGCAGCAGCCAGGCGGTCCTGCGTTTGGAGACGTTCCGGTACAGGACCCGGGCGCGATGGAGCCGGCCGGAGGGCCGTTCGGGGGATTCACTTGCTGGCTGCACGACCTAAAGGTATCCGTCGCCGGGGGTCCCACTCATCCACTGACGCCCTCCTGCCGGTGACGGCTCCCGGCAGGCCCCCGGCACGGTAGGTTCACGGTCATGGCAGGCAGCACCCACACCGTGACGAATCAGGCGCCGCCGCTGGTCGGCTACGACGTCTTCACCGCCGACCGGGCCCTGACGGCCGCCGTCGAGCGGCATCTGGCACCCGGGCTGCACGAGGAGGCGCTGGAGGAGCTGTCGGGTCTCGGCCGCAGCTGCGGATCGGTCCAGACCCAGGAGTGGGGCGCGCAGGCCAACGAGAACCCGCCGGTCCTGCGCACCCACGACCGCTACGGCCACCGTGTCGACGAGGTCGGCTTCCACCCGGCCTGGCACCGGCTGCTGGGCAAGGGCGTCTCGGCGGGCCTGACCGTGGCCTGGTCCCGGCCGGGCGGGCATGTGCGGCGTGCCGCCGCCTTCCTCATGTGGACCCAGGTCGAGGCCGGGAACTGCTGCCCGCTGTCGATGACCCACGCGGCCGTACCGGCCCTGCGCGCCGACCCGGACCTCGCGGCGGAGTGGGAGCCGCGGCTGGCCTCCCGCGTGTACGACCGGGAACTGCGGCCCGCCCACCTCAAGGCCGGGGCCCTCTTCGGGATGGGCATGACGGAGAAGCAGGGCGGCAGCGACGTACGGGCGAACACCACCTCGGCGCGGCCGCTGGCCGAGGACGGCACGTACGAGCTGACCGGGCACAAGTGGTTCTGCTCGGCGCCGATGTCGGACGGCTTCCTGGTGCTGGCGCAGGCCCCGGGAGGGCTGACCTGCTTCCTGGTGCCGCGGGTGCTGGCGGACGGCACCCGCAACGTGTTCCTGATCCAGCGGCTCAAGGACAAGCTGGGCAACCGGTCCAACGCCTCCGCCGAGGTCGAGTTCGCGGGGACCTGGGCGCGCCGGGTCGGCGAGGAGGGGAGCGGGGTGCGCACCGTCATCGGCATGGTGTCGGCGACCCGGCTCGACTGCGTGCTGGGTTCGGCGGGTCTGATGCGGCAGGCCGTCGCGCAGGCGGTGCACCACTGCGCCTACCGGGAGGCCTTCGGCGCGAAGCTGGTCGACCAGCCGCTGATGCGCAACGTCCTGGCGGACCTCGCGATCGAGTCGGAGGCGGCCACCACGCTCGCGGTGCGGCTGGCGGCGGCCTACGACGCCGCCGAGGGCGGTGACGAGCGAGAGCGTGCGCTGCTGCGGATCGCGGTGCCGGTGGCCAAGTACTGGGTGACCAAGCGGTGTGCGCCGGTGGCGGTGGAGGCCGCCGAGTGCCTGGGCGGCAACGGGTACGTGGAGGAGTCCGGGATGCCCCGGCTGGTGCGCGAGTCGCCGCTGAACTCGATCTGGGAGGGCGCCGGCAACGTGCAGGCGCTGGACATCCTGCGGGCGCTCGGGCGGGAGCCGCTGGCGCTGGACGCGTACCTTACGGAGGTGGGTCTGGCGCGCGGCGCCGATCACCGGCTGGACGCGGCGATCAGGGGCCTGCTGACCGAGCTGGCCGATCTCGGGGCCGCCGAGGGGCGGGCGCGGCGGCTGGCGGAGCGGCTGGCGCTGGTGCTCCAGGGCGCGCTGCTGGTCCGCTACGCACCGCCGGAGGTCGCCGACGCGTTCTGCGCCGCGCGGCTGGGCGGTGACGGGGGCGCGGCCTTCGGCACGCTGCCGCCCACGCTGGACCTGGCGTCGGTGGTGGAGCGGGCCCGGCCGCCGGCAGTGGCCTGATCCCACCGGGTGGCGCGGGGGTGGTGCTGCGCCGACACGGCACCACCCCCGCCACACCGGCCTGTTCAGGCCGTGTACGCCGCTCGGGGCGACGTGGTTCAAGTTTGGACACCGGTACGGCCGTCCACCAGGGTTGCAGGGGGTTGCAACTTGCTGCCGACTGTGTGCGGACTGTGTCCTCCTGTCACGGGCAGGCGGTCAGTATCAGACGAACATCCGAGTGTCCGAACATTCGAGTATCCGAACATCCGGCTTCCGGGAGGACGGGGACCAGTGGCTCTCTCGCCGATGGACGTGACGCAGTTCGCCGCCGTCGACACGGCACGTGCGGCGCGGACGCTCAACGAGGTCCGTTCCGCGAAACTCTCGGGCGGACGGGCTCCGGTGGCGCCGCGTCCGGTGATCGAGCAGTCCTGGGAGCGGATGCTGCGCAGCGGGGTCGATCCCGAGCACGACTTCCGCTCCGGGCTGCTGGCCCCCGAGGAGGTACAGCGGCGGCGGGAGGCCTCGGAGCTGCGGCATGTGCTGCCGGTGCTGCGGGAGGGTCTGCTGTCGGTCGCGGACGTCGCGCACCACATCATGGTGGTCGCCGACGACGAGGGCCGGGTGCTGTGGCGGGAGGGCAGCGCGCCGGTGCTGCGCAAGGCCGACGGTCTCGGCTTCGAACTCGGGGCGGACTGGCGCGAGGAGGTGGTCGGCACCAACGGCGTGGGCACGCCGGCGGTCACCCGGCGGCCCGTACAGGTCTTCGCCTCCGAGCACTTCGTCCGGTCCCAGGCGACCTGGACCTGCGCCGGAGCGCCCATCACCGATCCGCGCAGTGGCCGGCTGCTCGGCGTGGTCGACGTGAGCGGGCCGCTGGAGACGATGCACCCGGCGACGCTCGCCTGGGTCGACTCGGTGGCCAAGCTCGCCGAGGCCCGGTTGCGCGAGTCGCACGTGCTGACGCTGGAGCGGCTGCGTGCGGTGGCCGCGCCGGTGCTGGCCCGGCTCGGCGGGCGGGCCCTGGTGACGGACCGCGACGGCTGGACGGCGGCGGTGACGGGGATGCCGTACCTGGACCGGGTGACGCTGCCCAAGTCCCCGGCGGCGGGGCCGAGGTGGCTGCCGGCGTTCGGGGCGTGCACCGTGGAGCCGCTGGGCGAGGGCTGGCTGGTGCGGGCGGCCGAGGAGCCGGTGCCGCAGGGCGCCGTCCGGATCGTGCTGGACCTCGGGCAGCCGCGCCGCTGGTCGGTCCGGGTGCTGGGCGGCGCGGCGGCGTGGGTCCGGGAACTGAGTCCCCGGCATGCCGAGTTGCTGTATCTGCTGGCCGTGCACCGCGCCGGCCGCAGCGCGTCGGGGCTGGCCGAGGACATGTTCGGCGACCCGGCCCGCACGGTGACGGTACGGGCCGAGATGTCGCGGGTGCGGAGGTACCTCGGGGCGTACCTGGAACACCGGCCGTATCGTTTCTGCGAGGAGGCGGAGATCGAAGTGGTCCTCCCGGACGACCCGCGCGACCTCCTCCCCCACTCGACGGCCCCGGCGGTGACGGAACGCAGGGCGTCGCTGCCGGCGCCCTGAACGGCCGCGGGCTCCTTCAGGGGCCCGGGCAACCGCGTGGCGGGCTGTCCGGGACGGCCGGAAAGACGGCACGTTTTCGCATATTTGCATCGTCCGCGTCCGCGAACCCGTCCGTCTGTCGTAGCATCCTCTACGGACCGCCCCATCCGCTCCTCGGTCAACGTGGCCACCGTCGAGCCCAGTTGGTCCGGTGCCCGTGGAGGTTCTATGAAGCAGCGCGGCAGACACCGCCGACGCAGGCGGGGCAGGGCGCTGCGCGCGGCCCTGACCGGGGCCGCCCTCGCACTGACGGGTGCCGCCACGCTGATCAGCGCCTCGCAGGCCACGGTCGCCGACGACCCCGGCGCTCTCGAACCCCTCACCTCCGCCGCCGAGACCGACGCGCTGCGGCTGACGGAGCACCGAGTGCCGCGGCCCTGGCTGGACCGGCTCTCCACCGCGATGGGCGACCCGGTGGGCGTCGACGCCGTCCTCGGCTCCGCCGACCGCACGCTGCGCGAGGCCGCCGACTGCACGGCCGGGGAACGCGAAGCCCTGCCGGTCTCCCCCGCGGCCACCCGCGCCTACTGCTGGGAGGAGGGCGACACCGAGGGCTGGCGGCCCGGCGCGGTCACCACCTCCGGGGACGCCGACGAGGACGGGCGCTGGGGCGCCCACCGCGTCATCCTGTCCGCCTGGACCCGCGACGACGGGACGCCCGAGGGCGGCCTCGCCCGGGTCTCCTTCGTCGACGCCGACGACCCCGACCACCTGAGCTACACCTCGGCGCTCCTCGCCGTCCCGGTCGACGGCGGCCACGACTACCGGGGGCTCGCCTCGCCCGTCTCCGGCATGGTCTGGTACCAGGACAAGCTGCTGGTCACCGCCGGTTCCGGGGACCGCGACGCGCTGTACGTGTACGACGTGGACCGGGTCCAGCGCGCCACCACCGACGCGGACGCCGTCGGGCGGGTGCCCGGGGGCTGGGCGGCGGACGGCCACCCGTACGTGCTGCCCGCCGTCGCCTCGTACCGGCTGGCCGACGCCGACGGGGCCGCCCGCCCCGGCGCGATCTCCCTGGACCGCGGCACGGTCCCCGACAGCCTGGTGGCGAGCGAGCGGGTGCCCGCGGGCGACGACCGCCCCACCCGGCTGTGGCGCTACGCGTTCGGCACGGACCCGGCCCGCACCGGACTGCCGGCCACCGACCCGTACGGACACGTCGACGCGGTGGAGGCGTACGAGACCGGGGCGGCCGAGGTCGGAGGCGTGCTCTCGCACCGCCCGGCCGGCGCGGCACGGTCCGACTGGTACCTGGGACGCGCGGCCGGCGGGCACGACGGGCGCGGGACCCTGTGGCGCCAGGACACGGAGGAGGCCCGGGCCACGGAGTGCGGGGCGGACCGCTCGCAGCGGTGCTGGAGCGGACAGGCGGGCTCCCTGTCGTACTGGGCGCAGACCGGTGAGGTCTGGTCCCAGTCGGGCCGCATGCTGTTCGCGCTGCCGCTGACCTCGATCGAGGACGCGCTCGACTGACGGCCACGGGCCCCCGGGGGTGCGCGCGGGCGGGGATCGACAGATCCGCGGACCGGATGATTCCCTGACCGGCATGACCAACATCGCCGTGACCACCTGGTCCCTGGAGCAGACGGCGCCGACCGATCTGCTGCCGGCCGCCGCACCGGAGGGGGACGTCCGGATCGTCCGCGCCGGGGTGCCCTCCCCCGAGTTCAGCCGCTACCTGTACGCCTCGGTCGGCGGCGACATCCGCTGGACGGACCGGCTGGGCTGGAGCTACGCGCGGTGGCGGGAGCACCTGGAGCGGACCGGCGTGGAGACCTGGGTCGCCTACGACCACGGCACGCCCGCCGGGTACGTGGAGCTGACCCCCGGGGGCGACGGGGTCGTGGAGATCGAGTACTTCGGCCTGATCCCGGCCTTCCGGGGCCGGCGCATCGGCGGCCACCTGCTCTCGTACGGCGCCGCCCGTGCCTGGGACCTGGCGGACCGGTGGCCGGGGCTGGCCACGACCAAGCGGGTGTGGCTGCACACGTGCAGCAAGGACGGCGACTTCGCGATGGACAACTACCAGCGCCGGGGCTTCCGCCTGTTCGACACCAAGGTCGAGGAAGAGGCTGAGGTGGCCGCTCCGGGGCCCTGGCCCGGAGCGTTCCCCGCCTGACCGACCACCGCTCCGCTGTGATCCACAACACCCTTGTCTCGCTGCACGAGACAAGGGTGTCCGCATCTTGGACGAAGCTGGACTGTGTCCAGATCGCCGTGCCAGGCTTCCGCCATGCCTGGAACTGGAATTGCCTTGGTGAGTCGGCGGCACGTCGACCTCGGCCGCATGTCCAGCGCCATCTGTCCGGGCCGCTGAGAGCCCCCTCCAGCACCTCCGGATTCCCCGCATTCGCCTGATTCCCGCGCGACGAAGCGCACGTACGCCTCACGTATGCCATGCGCCGTGCGCGCAGGTCAGAGCCGCTTTCCGCCTGTCCCGAAGGACGTGTCAAACCATGGCCGCCACGCCGCCGAATCCTGCTGCCGCGACCCCCCGCCGCAAGGTGAGCCGTCACCGCGGCGAGGGTCAGTGGGCGGCCGGTCACTTCACCCCGCTCAACGCCAACGAGCAGACCAAGAAGGACGACGACGGTCTCAACGTACGGACACGTATTGAGACGATCTACTCCAAGCGGGGTTTCGACTCGATCGACCCCGGTGACCTGCGTGGCCGGATGCGCTGGTGGGGGCTGTACACCCAGCGCAAGCAGGGCATCGACGGCGGAAAGACGGCCATCCTGGAGCCGGAGGAGCTGGACGACAGCTACTTCATGCTGCGGGTCCGCATCGACGGCGGCGCGCTGACCACCGCGCAGCTGCGGGTCATCGGCGAGATCTCGCAGGAGTTCGCGCGCGGCACGGCCGACATCACCGACCGGCAGAACGTCCAGTACCACTGGATCCGCATCGAGGACGTCCCCGAGATCTGGAACCGCCTGGAGGGCGTCGGCCTGTCCACGGTCACCGCCTGCGGCGACACTCCTCGCGTGATGATCGGTTCCCCGGTCGCGGGCATCGCCGAGGACGAGATCATCGACGGCACGCCGGCGCTGGAGGAGATGAAGCGCCGGGTCCTGAACAACCCGGCGTACTCGAACCTGCCGCGGAAGTTCAAGACCGCGATCTCCGGGTCGCCGGTGCTGGACGTGGTGCACGAGATCAACGACGTGGCGTTCGTCGGCGTCGAGCACCCCGAGCACGGGCCGGGCTTCGACCTGTGGGTCGGCGGCGGCCTGTCCACCAACCCCAAGCTGGGCGTGCGCCTCGGCGCCTGGGTGCCCATCGAGGACGTCCCCGACGTCTACGAGGGCGTCATCTCGATCTTCCGCGACTACGGCTACCGGCGGCTGCGCAACCGCGCCCGCCTGAAGTTCCTGGTCGCCGACTGGGGCGCGGAGAAGTTCCGCCAGGTGCTGGAGGACGAGTACCTGGAGCGGAAGCTCACCGACGGCCCGGCACCCGCCGACCCGACCAGCCGCTGGCGCGACCACATCGGCGTGCACCGGCAGAAGGACGGCCGCTACTACGTCGGCTTCGCCCCGCGCGTCGGCCGCGTCGACGGCACGATCCTGACCAAGGTCGCCGACCTGGCGGAGGCGCACGGCTCGGGCCGGGTGCGCACCACCGTCGAGCAGAAGATGATCGTCCTCGACGTCGAGGAGGGGCAGGTCGACTCGCTGGTCGAGTCCCTGGAGGCACTGGACCTCACCGCCCGGCCCTCCACCTTCCGGCGCGGCACGATGGCCTGCACCGGCATCGAGTTCTGCAAGCTCGCCATCGTGGAGACCAAGGCGCGCGGGGCCTCGCTGATCGACGAGCTGGAGCGCCGCCTCCCGGAGTTCGACGAGCCGCTCACCATCAACCTCAACGGCTGCCCGAACGCCTGCGCCCGCATCCAGACCGCGGACATCGGTCTCAAGGGCCAGCTGGTCCTGAACGCCGAGGGCGAGCAGGTCGAGGGCTACCAGGTGCACCTGGGCGGCGCCCTCGGCCTGGAGCCCGGCTTCGGCCGCAAGGTGCGCGGCCTGAAGGTCACGGCGGAGGAGCTGCCGGACTACGTGGAGCGCGTCCTGACCCGCTACCAGGCCGAGCGCGAGGACGGCGAGCGCTTCGCCACCTGGGCGGCCCGCGCCTCCGAGGAGGCCCTGTCGTGACGGAGCGTGCCGCGCCGTTCTACTGCCCCTACTGCGGGGACGAGGACCTGCGTCCGCACGAGGAAGGTCACGGCGCCTGGGAATGCGGAGCGTGCAACCGCGCATTCCAGTTGAAGTTCCTCGGGCTTCTCGCCCGGGGTCTTCAGCCCAACTCCACGGGAGGGGAACCGATATGACTGCGGTTCAGGAAGAGCGTACGACCGAGGAACTCAAGGCACTCGCCGAGCGGGCGGGCCGCGAGCTGGAGGACGCCTCCGCGCTGGAGATCCTCCAGTGGGCGGCCGACACCTTCGGCAGCCGCTTCTGCGTGACCTCCTCGATGGAGGACGCGGTCGTCGCCCACCTCGCCTCCCGCGCCCTGCCCGGCGTGGACGTGGTGTTCCTCGACACCGGCTACCACTTCCCGGAGACCATCGGCACCCGGGACGCCGTGGAGGCCGTGATGGACGTCAACGTCATCACGCTCACCCCGCGGCAGACGGTCGCCGAGCAGGACGCCGAGTACGGGCCGAGGCTGCACGACCGCGACCCCGACCTGTGCTGCGCGCTGCGCAAGGTGAAGCCGCTGGAGGAGGGTCTGAAGGGCTACCAGGCCTGGGCGACCGGCCTGCGCCGCGACGAGTCCGAGACCCGCGCGAACACACCGGTGGTCGGCTGGGACGAGAAGCGGCGGAAGGTGAAGGTCTCTCCCATCGCCAAGTGGTCACAGGAAGATGTGCAAACGTACGTCGACGAGCACGGTGTCCTCACCAACCCGCTGCTGATGGACGGCTATGCCTCCGTGGGCTGCGCGCCCTGCACCCGCCGCGTGCTGGAGGGCGAGGACGCCCGCGCCGGCCGCTGGGCGGGCCGCTCCAAGACCGAGTGCGGACTGCACGGCTGACATGACGACGACCACTGAGACTCAGGAGAACCCTGTGACGACCGGAGCCACCGTCTGGCTCACGGGTCTGCCCAGCGCCGGCAAGACCACCATCGCCCACGAACTGGCCGGCCGGCTCCGCGAGCAGGGCCGGCGCGTCGAGCTCCTCGACGGCGACGAGATCCGCGAGTTCCTCTCGGCGGGCCTCGGCTTCAGCCGCGAGGACCGGCACACCAACGTGCAGCGCATCGGCTTCGTCGCCGAACTGCTCGCCCGCAACGGCGTCACGGCGCTGGTCCCGGTGATCGCACCGTACGCGGACAGCCGGGACGCGGTCCGCAAGCGGCACGAGGCGAACGGCACGGCGTACGTGGAAGTGCACGTGGCCACCCCGGTCGAGGTGTGCTCGGTGCGCGATGTGAAGGGCCTGTACGCCAAGCAGGCCGCGGGTGAGCTGACCGGGCTCACCGGGGTCGACGACCCGTACGAGGAGCCCGTCGCGCCCGACCTGCGCATCGAGTCGCAGGACCAGACCGTCCAGGAGTCCGCCGCGGCGGTCCACGCCCTGCTCACCGAAAGGGGACTGGCATGACGACGTCCGTGGCCACAGTGGCGGAGGGTACGGACAGCCCGTACGCCCTCTCCCACCTCGACGCCCTCGAGTCCGAGGCGGTGCACATCTTCCGCGAGGTGGCGGGCGAGTTCGAGCGGCCGGTGATCCTCTTCTCCGGCGGCAAGGACTCGATCCTCATGCTGCACTTGGCGCTGAAGGCGTTCGCCCCCGCGCCGGTCCCGTTCTCGCTGCTGCACGTGGACACCGGGCACAACTTCCCCGAGGTCCTCGACTACCGCGACCGCACGGTCGAGAAGCACGGGCTGCGCCTGCACGTCGCCTCCGTGCAGGACTACATCGACCGCGGTGTGCTCAAGGAGCGCCCGGACGGCACCCGCAACCCGCTGCAGACGCTGCCGCTGACCGAGAAGATCCAGGCGGAGAAGTTCGACGCCGTCTTCGGCGGCGGGCGCCGCGACGAGGAGAAGGCGCGGGCGAAGGAGCGGGTGTTCTCGCTGCGCGACGAGTTCTCCCAGTGGGACCCGCGCCGCCAGCGCCCCGAGCTGTGGAACCTGTACAACGGCCGGCACGCCCCCGGCGAGCACGTCCGCGTCTTCCCGCTCTCCAACTGGACCGAGCTGGACGTGTGGCAGTACATCGCCCGCGAGTCCATCGAACTGCCGGCGATCTACTACGCCCACGAGCGCGAGGTCTTCGGACGCGGCGGCATGTGGCTGACCGCCGGCGAGTGGGGCGGCCCGAAGGACGAGGAAACGGTGGTCAAGCGGCGGGTTCGCTACCGCACCGTCGGCGACATGTCCTGCACCGGAGCCGTCGACTCGGACGCCGACAGCATCGAGAAGGTGATCGCGGAGATCGCCGTCTCCCGGCTCACCGAGCGCGGCGCGACCCGCGCCGACGACAAGATGTCCGAGGCCGCGATGGAAGACCGCAAGCGCGAGGGGTACTTCTAGCCATGACCAGCACCACCGAACCCACCGAGCCCTTGGCGGCCTGGCAGCTGTCGGAGACGACCCTGCTGCGGTTCGCCACCGCCGGGTCCGTCGACGACGGCAAGTCCACCCTGGTCGGCCGGCTGCTGCACGACTCCAAGTCGATCCTCACCGATCAGCTGGAGGCGGTGGAGCGCGCCTCCGCGAGCCGCGGCCAGGAGGCCCCGGACCTCGCGCTGCTCACCGACGGCCTGCGGGCCGAACGCGAGCAGGGCATCACCATCGACGTGGCCTACCGCTACTTCGCCACCCCGCGCCGCCGGTTCATCCTGGCCGACACCCCCGGGCACGTGCAGTACACCCGGAACATGGTCACCGGCGCCTCCACGGCCGAGCTGACGGTGATCCTGGTCGACGCCCGCAACGGCGTGGTCGAGCAGACCCGTCGGCACGCCGCGATCGCCGCCCTGCTGCGGGTCCCGCACGTCGTCCTCGCCGTCAACAAGATGGACCTGGTCGACTACAAGGAGCCCGTGTTCGCCGCCATCGCCGAGGAGTTCACGGCGTACGCGACCGAGCTGGGCGTCCCGGAGGTCACCGCGATCCCGATCTCGGCGCTCGCCGGCGACAACGTGGTGGAACCGTCGGCGGTCATGGACTGGTACGGCGGCCCGACCGTCCTCGAACACCTGGAGACCGTCCCGGTCAGTCACGACCTGGCGCACTGCCACGCCCGGCTGCCCGTGCAGTACGTGATCCGGCCGCGCACCGCCGAGCACCCCGACTACCGCGGCTACGCGGGTCAGATCGCCGCCGGCACCTTCCGCGTCGGCGACGAGGTCACCGTCCTGCCCTCGGGCCGCACCTCGAAGGTGTCCGGCATCGACCTGCTGGGCGAGCCGGTGGACGCCGCCTGGACGCCGCAGTCGGTGACGCTGCTCCTCGAGGACGACATCGACGTCTCGCGCGGCGACCTGATCGTGCCCCGCAAGGACGCGCCGGCCACCACCCAGGACGTCGAGGCCACCGTCTGCCATGTCGCCGACGCGCCGCTCACCGTCGGGCACCGGGTACTGCTCAAGCACGGCACCCGCACGGTCAAGGCGATCGTCAAGGACATCCCGGCCCGGCTCACGCTGGACGACCTGTCGCTGCACCCGCACCCCGGGCAGCTCGTCGCGAACGACATCGGCCGGGTGAAGATCCGTACGGCCGAGCCGCTGCCCGCCGACTCCTACGCCGACTCGCGGCGCACGGGTTCGTTCATCCTGATCGACCCGAGCGACGGCACCACGCTCACCGCGGGCATGGCCGGCGAGTCCTTCGCCACGCCGGAGCCGGTGAAGGACGCGGCGGACGACGACGGGTGGGACTTCTAGCCATGGTCTCCCCCGACTTCTACTCCACGTTCGCGAAGGAGGGCGGCCGCGTCGGCAGCGGCGCCCTCGGCAGCGGGCAGGGCGGGGTGGCGCGATGTGCGTGCTGACGTACGCGCACCGCTCGCGCGCCCTCACCCCCCACCGCCACAGACGCAAACCCGCCGATCTCCCGGCCACGACCTGACACCTCGGACCAACCGACAGGCGTGAGAGCCGGGCCAACGAGAGGAACACCTCCCGTGCCTGCCACCACCGCCCTGCGCCGCACTCTCGCGGCCCTGGCCGCCCTCCCGCTGCTGGCGCTCGCCGGCTGCGGGTACGGCTCCCAGGCCAAGGACGACTCGGGCGCGGAGATCGCCGCCGGGGCCGAGAAGATCGACGGTCTCGACTCCGTCCGGATCGGCTACTTCGGCAACGTCACCCACGCCACCGCGCTGGTCGGCAACCAGAAGGGCTTCTTCCAGAAGGAGCTGGGCGCCACCGAGGCCAAGTACGCGGTCTTCAGCGCGGGCCCGTCCGAGATCGAGGCGCTGAACTCAGGTTCCGTCGACATCGGCTGGATCGGCCCCTCCCCGGCGATCAACGGCTACGCCAAGTCGGACGGCAGGAACCTGCGGGTCATCGGCGGTTCGGCCTCCGGCGGGGTGAAGCTGGTGGTGAACCCGGACAAGATCAAGTCGTTGAAGGACGTCAAGGGCAAGCGCATCGCGACCCCGCAGCTGGGCAACACGCAGGACGTGGCGTTCCTCAACTGGGTCGCCGAGCAGGGCTGGAAGGTCGACGCGCAGAGCGGCAAGGGCGACGTGACGGTCGTCCGCAGTGACAACAAGGTGACCCCGGACGCCTTCAAGTCCGGTTCCGTCGACGGCGCGTGGGTGCCGGAGCCGACCGCGTCCCGGCTGGTCGCCCAGGGCGGCAAGGTGCTGCTGGACGAGTCGACGCTGTGGCCGGACGAGAAGTTCGTGATCACGAACATCATCGTGCGGCAGGAGTTCCTGGAGGAGCACCCGAAGGTCGTCGAGGCGGTGCTCAAGGCCTCGGTGGACACCAACGAGTGGATCGAGGCCAACCCCGACGAGGCCAAGGCCGCGGCGAACAAGCAGCTGGAGAAGGACACCGGCAAGGCGCTGCCCGCCGACGTCCTGGACCCGGCGTGGGAGTCGATCCGGCTGACCGACGACCCGCTGGCCGCCACCCTCGACGCCCAGGCCGACCACGCCGTCAAGGCGGGTCTGCTGGAGCAGCCCGACCTCAAGGGCATCTACGACCTCACGCTGCTCAACAAGGTCCTCAAGGCCAAGGGCGAACCCGCGGTCGACGACGCCGGTCTCGGCGTCCAGTAGGCCCGGATCCCGACCATTCCCAGGAGGTGACGACCATGGCCACGACCACGACCCTCGCCAAGGCCGACGAAGGCACCGAGGCGGCCTCGCACGCCGCGCGGATCGAGCACGTCTCCAAGTCGTTCGGGGGCCCCGCCGGGCAGCAGCTCGTGCTGGACGACATCAGCCTCGATGTCGCGCCCGGCGAGTTCGTCACCCTCCTGGGGGCCTCCGGCTGCGGCAAGTCCACACTGCTGAACCTGGTGGCGGGCCTGGACAAACCGAGCGCCGGGGCGATCACCACGGACGGGCGGCCGGCCCTGATGTTCCAGGAGCACGCCCTGTTCCCGTGGCTGACCGCAGGCAAGAACATCGAACTCGCCCTCAAGCTGCGGGGCGTGCCCAAGTCCGAGCGCCGCGACAAGGCGGAGGAACTGCTCGAACTCGTCCGGCTGAAGGGCGCGTACGGCAAGCGGGTGCACGAGCTGTCGGGCGGTATGCGCCAGCGGGTCGCGATGGCCCGTGCGCTCGCCCAGGAGAGCAAGCTGCTGCTGATGGACGAGCCGTTCGCGGCGCTGGACGCCATCACGCGGGACGTGCTGCACGACGAGCTGACCCGGATCTGGCGCGAGACGCGGCTGTCCGTCCTCTTCGTCACGCACAACGTCCGCGAGGCCGTCCGGCTCGCGGAGCGCGTGGTGCTGCTCTCCTCCCGCCCCGGACGCATCGCCCGCCAGTGGACGGTCGGCATCCCGCATCCGCGCCGCATCGAGGACACCGCCGTGGCGGAACTGTCCGTCGAGATCACCGAAGAACTGCGTGGGGAGATCCGCCGACATGGCCAGCACTGAGACCACCACGCCCGGCAAGGACGCGGGCGACCTCGCCGGTCTGGAGGCGGGCCTCGACGCGCTGGAGACCCGGCAGACGGGCCGCACGCCCTTCCGTCAGACGCTCACGCAGAAGATCCTGCCGCCGGTGGTGGCCGTACTGCTGGTGCTGGCGGCGTGGCAGGCCCTGGTCTCCTTCAAGATCGTCGACGATCCGACCAAGCTGCCCGCCCCGTCCGACGTGTGGGACGTGGTCCACCAGGCCTGGCTCCAGGGCGAACTGCTCGGCTACATCTGGACCAGCGTCTCGCGCGGGCTGTCCGGCTTCCTGCTGGCACTGGTGATCGGCACGCCGCTGGGACTGCTGGTGGCCCGGGTGAGGTTCGTGCGCGCCGCGATCGGCCCGATCCTCTCCGGCCTCCAGTCGCTGCCGTCGGTGGCGTGGGTACCGCCGGCCGTGATCTGGCTGGGCCTGAACAACTCGATGATGTACGCCGTCATCCTGCTCGGCGCGGTCCCCTCCATCGCCAACGGCCTGGTCTCCGGCGTCGACCAGGTCTCCCCCCTCTACCTGCGCGCGGGCCGCACCCTGGGAGCGACCGGGCTGAAGGGCACCTGGCACATCGTGCTGCCGGCCGCGCTGCCCGGCTACGTCGCGGGCCTCAAGCAGGGCTGGGCGTTCTCCTGGCGCTCCCTGATGGCCGCCGAGATCATCGCCTCCTTCCCCGACCTCGGCGTCGGCCTCGGGCAGTTGCTGGAGAACGGCCGCAACGCCAGCGACATGGCCATGGTCTTCGAGGCGATCCTGCTCATCCTGATCGTCGGCATCGCCATCGACCTGCTGATCTTCAGCCCGCTGGAGCGGTGGGTGCTGCGCAGCCGCGGCCTGCTGGTGAGGAGCTGACAGCCATGACGTCCCCGCCGGTCCTCCTGGTCATCGCCCACGGCAGCCGCGACCCGCGGCACGCCGCGACCGTGCACGCCCTGGTGCGCCGGGTCAGGGCGGTGCGCCCGGACGTACGGGTGGAGACCGGCTTCCTGGACTTCAACGTGCCCTCGGTGCAGGGCGTGCTGGAGTCCCTGGAGACGGAGGGCGTGCGGGACGTCGTGGCGCTCCCGCTCCTGCTGACCCGTGCCTTCCACGCCAAGGCGGACATCCCGGCGGTCCTCGCGGACGCGCCCCCGCGGCTGCGGATCCGGCAGGCCGAGGTGCTCGGCCCCTCGCCGCTGCTGCTGTCGGCGCTGGAGCGGCGCCTGTACGAGGCGGGCCTGACGCCCGCCGACAAGTCCTCGACCGGGGTCGTGCTGGCCTCGGCGGGGTCCTCCGACCCGGAGGCGATCGCAGTGATCGCAGAAATCGCGCGGGAGTGGCGGCACACCGGTTGGTGCGCCGTGCGGCCTGCGTTCGCCTCCGCATCCCTTCCACGCACCGAGGACGCGGTGCGCGAGCTGCGGGAGCTGGGCTGCGCTCGCGTGGCCGTGGCGCCGTACGTCCTGGCCCCCGGTCACCTGCCGGACCGCATCGCGCGGGGCGCGGAGCGGGCGGACGTGCTGGCGGACGTCCTCGGTCCCTCGCCGGAGGTGGCGCGGGTGCTGCTTGAGCGGTACGACGAGGCGCGGACGCCGGCGCTGGCTGCGGCGGTCGGGGCCTGACCGCGCGGCGTCGGGTCGGTCAGGGGGCGGTCAGCTCCACGAGCCTGGTGACGGTGTTCCAGTTGCGGGAGGTGGCGATCACTCCCTTGTTCACCCGGGGCCTGGCGAGGGTCTCGGCGAGCTTGGAGCGGCCGAGGCCGTCCGGCGCGTACAGGTACAGGGCGCGGTCGCCGAGGCGGAACTCCTCCGGGAGGAACGCCGGCCGGTCGATCGCCGCGAAGCGTTCCGCGTCGACCGGCGCGGAGAAGTACGTGACGTGCAGCTGCTTGGCCTCCAGGTCGGCGGCCGGGAACGGGCACTCCTCGGCGACCGCCCGCAGATAGGCGTGGTCGCGCACGATCACGTCCACCGCGAAGCCGAAGCGCTCCTCGATCGCCCGCGTCAACTCGGCGGCCAGGGACTCCTCGTCCCCGTGGCCGGACGCGAACACGGCCTGCCCGCTCTGGAGATGGGTGCGTACGGCGTCATGACCGAGGCCTTCCAGCAGCGCGCGCAGTTCGGCCATCGGGACCTTCCTCGCGCCGCCCACGTTGATCCCGCGCAGCAGCGCCGCGTACGTCGTCGTCATGCGCACACCATAGGACGGCCGTCGTGCCCCGTGGGGGTGGGCACGACGGCCGACGTGCGCGCCACTCTCGCCGATGCGGGGTGCGCGGTTCAACCACTACACACTCCTGTGACTTATTCAACAACTTCGCGGAAGGCTCCCGTACCGGCGTCGTACCGGCGTCACACCCTGATCATGACTTTCGAGTAACCCCGGTAGGTGTAGGGGCCCGAGTCCTCCTCAGCGGTGAGGAACGGCGATACGGAGGGATGAGCCGACCCCGTCGCACGTCACCGAAGAGGCCGACGAGATGGCTTTATGCGGGCCATACCTTCGAAGCGAGAGGTGGCGGCAGGGGGTCGTCACCGCTTTCGAGGGGGCAAGCCCGTCATGGGGAACGGAGACACACGGGTGCGGGGCATAGCCGCCCGGGCCGGCGGCTGGAGTGCCCGGCACCGATGGGCTGCCGTCGGGATCTGGGTACTGTTCGTCGTCCTGGCGATGGGGCTCGGCTCGGCGGCCGGCCGTGTCGACGTCAAGGACAGCGACCAGATGGGCGGCGAGACGCACACCGCCGCCATGATCGTCGAGGACGCCGGGATCGACGAGCCGGCCAGTGAGACCGTCCTGATCCAGGCGAAGGACGGGTCCCTGAAGGCCACGGACGCCGAGTTCCGCGCCGCCGTCACCGCGGTCGTCACGGCGGTGGAGGCAACCGGGAAGGTCACGGGGGTGACCACGCCGTACGAGGCCAGGACCATCTCGAAGGACGGCCGCAGCGCGCTGGTGCAGTTCGACATGCGCGGCGAGGCGGACACCGCGGGCGAGCGGGTCGAGCCGGTGCTGAAGGCCGTCGAGGGCGTCCAGAAGGAGCACGAGTCGCTGCGGATCGAGGAGATCGGCGGCGCCAGCATGATGAAGACGTTCGACGACGCGTTCGGCGACGACTTCAAGAAGGCCGAGTACTCCGCGGTCCCGGTGGCCCTCGGCATCCTGCTCGTCGCGTTCGGCGCGCTGGTGGCGGCGCTGGTTCCGGTGGCGCTGGCGATCACCGCGATCATGGCGACGATGGGTCTGATGGGTCTGGTCAGCCACTTCCAGCCGATGAGCGAGACCGCCAACTCCGTGATGCTGCTGGTCGGTCTGGCCGTCGGCGTCGACTACTGCCTGTTCTATCTGCGCCGCGAGCGCGAGGAGCGCGCCGCCGGGCGGGACGCGCAGACCGCGCTCAGGATCGCCGCCGCCACCAGCGGCCGGGCGATCGTCGTCTCCGGTGTCACGGTGTGCGTGGCGATGGCGGGCATGCTGTTCACCGGTATCGCCGAGTTCGAGGCGATGGGCCTGGCCTCGCTGATGGTGGTCGCGGTCGCCATGGTCGGCTCGGTGACGGTGCTGCCCGCGCTGCTGTCCCTGCTGGGCGAGCGGGTCGAGAAGGGCCGTCTCCCGTTCCTGCGCCGGCGCCGGAAGAACGGCGCCTCCGAGGGCAGCCGGTTCTGGACGGCCGTCCTTCGGCGCGTGCTCGCCAAGCCGCTGCTCGCCGCCGCGGTGGCGACCGGCGCGCTGCTGGCCGTCGCCGCGCCCGCCATCGGCATGAAGACGGAGAACCTCACGCTGGACCAGGAGTTCGGCGACTCGCTGCCGATCGTGCAGACGTACAACCGGGTCAACGAGGCGTTCCCGGGCGGGTCGGACCCGGCCGAGGTGGTCGTGAAGGCCGACGACATCAACGCGCCCGAGGTGCGGGCCGCGCTCGCCGACTTCCGGGAGCGGGCGGTCAGTTCCGGTGCCTCGCGCGGGCCGGTCGACGTCACGATGCACGACGAGCAGAACGTCGCCCTGGTCTACGTCCCGCTGGTCGGCGGCTCCGACCAGGACAAGGCGGGCGACAGCCTGGACAAGCTGCGCGACGACGTACGGCCGGCGACACTCGGCAAGGTCGACGGCGTCGAGGCCCCGATCACCGGACAGGTCGCGGGGTCCAAGGACTTCAACGACCAGCTCGTCGGGTCGGTCCTCCCGGTCTTCGTGTTCGTGGTGGTCTTCGCCTTCCTGCTGATGCTGCTGTCCTTCCGCTCGCTGACGATCGCGCTCACCTCGATCGTGCTGAACCTGCTGTCGGTGGGCGCGGCGTACGGCATCCTGGTCGCCGTCTTCCAGCACGGCTGGGGTGCCTCGCTGGTGGGCGCCGAGGGGGTGGGCGCCATCATCACCTGGCTGCCGCTGTTCCTCTTCGTGATCCTGTTCGGCCTGTCGATGGACTACCACGTGTTCGTGGTCTCGCGGATCCGCGAGGCGCGGCTGCGGGGACGGACCACCAGGGACGCGATCCAGCACGGCGTGGTCACCACGGCGGGCGTGGTCACCAGCGCCGCCGTCATCATGGTCGCCGTGTTCGCCATCTTCGGCACGCTGTCGATGCAGTCCATGAAGCAGATGGGCGTGGGCCTGGCGGCGGCGGTGCTGATCGACGCGACGATCATCCGGGGCGTGCTCCTGCCGGCCGTGATGGCCCTGCTCGGCGAGCGCAACTGGTATCTGCCGAAGTGGCTGCACCGGCTGCCCGACCTCACCCACGACGAGACGCCGGAGGCGATCGGGCCGGCGGCCCGGGACGACGAGGGCGAGCGGGTCGGGGTGTGAGCGAGCGCCGCTGCGGCTGACAGCCGAAGGGCCCGTCGGTTCCGGGAAGTCCTCCTGGAACCGACGGGCCCTGCGCCGTCGTCCGCTTCGGTGCGGTCAGGCCCGCGCCGCCGCCAGTTCCGCCTCGATCAGGTCCGCGGCCCGTCGAGTGCCGCCCTCCTGTGCCATCTGGGCCTGGAACTCCTTCAGCCGCCCGGCCACCTCCGGGTCGTCGACCAGGGCGAGGGCGGCGGTGCGCAGCGCCTCGGCGGTGGCCTCCTCGGTGGGGAGGTGGCGGGCGACGCCGAGCCCCTGGAGCATGTCCGCGTTGCCGAACTGGTCCACGGCCTGCGGTACGGCGATCATCGGCGTGGCGGTGGCCAGTCCCTCCTGGCTGCCGCCGGCGCCCGCGTGGGTGACGAACAGGTCGGCCTGCTGGAGGATCGCCAACTGCGGCACCCACGAGCGGACTTCGACGTTCTCCGGTACGTCGCCCAGTTCTGCCGCGTCGACGTGCTTGCCGATCTGGAGCACCACGTGCCAGCCGGGCAGCCCGGCGAAGGCCTCGACGCAGGCCCGGTAGAAGGCCGGCTGCTTGGTGAACGCGGACCCGAGGGACACCAGGACGACCTTCTCGGCCCCCTCGGGACGCTGCCAGTCCCCCTCGGCGGTGCGGTCGCCCTGGCAGGCGCCGACGAAGGTGTACGTCTTCTCGTCGACCCGGTCCGCGTTGGGCTGGAGTGCCTTGGGGATCAGCACCAGGGAGCGGTCGGGGCGGCCGGCGAACGGGTCGGGGTGCTGGGTGATCCCGTTCTCCTCCAGCCAGGCGTGGAAACGGGCGTAGTACGCCTGGCCGCGCTCGGTCTTCAGGGGCTCCTCCCACATCGGCTCGCCGACCTCCTGCTCGTACCCCTCCCAGGCGACCATGCACGGCGAGAGGGAGACCACGGGTACGCCCCAGCGGTGGCCGAGGACCCGGGCCGGGTAGGCGGAGATGTCATGCAGGATCAGGTCCGGTTCGTCTCCCTCGTACGCCTCGACGAGCTGCGGGAGCGCCTGGATCGCGTCATCGAGGAACGGTTCGACGTTGTCCAGCAGGGTGGTCCCCCACGCTTCCGGGTCGGCGTCGGGGCCGGGCAGCGTGCTGTTCCACAGCTTGGGTTCGGCACCCGCCTCGGCGACCTTCTCCGCGAAGAGCGGCGGGATCGCGTACGTCACCCGGTGCCCTCGCGCGACGAGCTCGCGGATCACCTCCAGGCTGGGGTTCACGTGGCCGTGCGCGGCGATGGAGAACATGGCGATGTGTGCGGGAGCGGTCATGCGCCGAATGTATGCGAGACGAGACGTCTCGTGCAACCCTTTTCCCCGCGCGCTCCCCCTCATGCCGCCAGCTCCTCGTGCAGCCGCAGCCAGCGCGTCGGCGCCACCTCGCCGACGAGCACGCCGGGGTCGAGGCACGCGGCCCGGAACGCCGCGTCCACCCGGCGCCGGGGGTGGGCACGCCGCAGGGACGCGTGCAGGGAGCCGCCCACTCCCGAGAAGCCCAGTTCGACCAGGTCCCGCCAGCTTCGGTGGGCGGCGTCGGCGAGCAGCGGGGTGCGGCGGCGTTCGATGCGCAGGATCCCGGCGTCGACGCGGGGCGCCGGCCGGAAGCCGTACCGGCTCACCCGCCCGACCAGCCGCCACTCGTGACGGGGCCAGGTCCGGACCGTCAGCAGGCTCCAGCGGCCGTAGTGGCCGGTGCGTTTGCGGGCGTACTCGAGCTGGGTGAGCAGCGTGGCGTCGGTGAGGCCGGGCGCGGTGAGGCACCACTCGACGATGTCCGCGGTACGCGAGAAGGGCACGTTCCCGGCGACGGAGAACGGCGTGTGCGGGGGCCGCGCGGCGAGGAAGTCACCGGCGACGACGTGGACGTGGGGCGTGCCCGCGAAACGGGCGCGGAGCGCGGGGAGGAGCCGGGTGTCGATCTCGTAGGCACGCAGCTCCCGGCTGCGGCGGGCCAGCGGCTCGGTGAGGGCGCCCTTGCCGGCGCCCACTTCGAGGACGAGGGGCGGGTGCCGGCGGTCGGGGGCGGCGAGCCGGGCGACGTGCTGGGCGGTGGCGCGGTCGGCGAGGAAGTTCTGCGAGAGCGTGCGGGCACGCTGGGTGGGGCGGGCCATGGCCTGCGGTCCTTGTCTTCCGTGAAGGGGGAAAGGGCAGCCGAAGGCCCTGACCGGAAGACGAAGGCGAAAAAGGGATGCGGAGGCTCAGTCCCGCCGCGCGTGGGTCACACGCGTCAGAGCGTGTGTGACATGCGTCAGCGCGTGTGTGACACGCGTCAGCGCGCGGGTCAGCGGCGGGGGGTCCCCGGGCCGGTCAGGGCTCCGGGGCCACGACGCATCCTGATGGAGTACGTGCAGCCCCGGCCGAGACCGGAGTTGTAGATCGCGTTGAAAGCTGCCACGGAGACGACGCTAGGGGCCCGGGCGCCGGGTGGGCAACGGGTTTTCCGCCGCCCGGCGCGAGCGCCGTCAGCGCTGGTAGCGGGCGAGGACGAGGTTTCCGTCCTTCTCCAGGCGGTCGCACAGCTCCTCCATGCCGATCGCTCCGCTGTAGTACTCCTGGAGTGCGGGGGTGGCCACCTTGTCCTTCCACTCGGGATAGCCCCGGACGGACTGCGCGGGCGCCAGGCGCAGGTGTTCGGCGAGGGCGGTGCCCGTGGCCCAGCCGTGCTCGGCCGTGTGCAGGGCGGGGTCCTTCAGCGCCTCGGTTCCGGTGGGCAGCATCCAGTCGCCGAGGGCGAGGCGCGTCATGTTGTCCGGCTGGAGGAGGAAGTCGAGGAACGCGGCGGCTTCCTTCTTGTGCGGGCTGTCCTCGGCGATCGACAGGGTCTGCGGGCTGACGCCCTGGGTGGGTCCGTCGGTGCCGGCCGGGGCGGGCAGCACCCGCCAGTCGAAGCCCTCGGGTGCCTGCTGCTCGATCTGCTGGCGGTAGGAGAACCCGAGCGGCACCATCGCGTACTTGCCCGCGAAGAAGCCGGGCAGGGTGTCGGAGCCGCCGCTGCCGAGGGTGGCGGAGGAGGCGCTGTGGTCCGTGTTGACCTGGTCGTGGATGGTGCGGGGCACCACCTGGTCGCCCTCCTCGAACCGGACGGTGACCTTCCCGTCCGCGTCGCGGTGGAACAGCCGACCGCCGGCGGACAGGGACAGGTTGAGCGTGGCGGACACGGGCTCCTTCAGCGGCCAGGCCACCCCGTACTTCCCGTCGCCGCTCAGCCGCTTCGTCACCTGCCGGAACTCCGCCCAGGTCCAGGGGTGTCCGGGCGTGGGAATCCGGACGCCGGACTTCTTCAGCAGGTCGGCGTTGGCGATCAGGACGCGGGGTTCCTGGAGGAACGGCACGCCGTAGACGCCGTCGCCGAAGGTGACGGTTTCCCAACTGCGCTGCGGAATGTCCGACTTCAGCCGCTCGGGCAGCAGACCGGTCAGGTCGGCGAGGTAGCCACCGTAGGCGAAGTCCGCGAGGTCGTCGGAGGCGTCGTGGATGATGTCGGGTGCCTCGCCGCCCTCGAAGGAGGTGAGGAGCTGGTCGTGGACGCTGTCCCAGCTGCCCTGGACGTACTCGACGCGCACGTCCGGGTGGGTGGCGTTCCACTCCCGCACCAGTTCCTTGTTGGCCGCCACGGACTCGTCCTGCCAGGCCAGGGACTGGAAGCGCAGGGTGATCCGGCCGTCGTCCGCTCCGTCGCCGCCGCCCGTGCAGCCCGCGAGCAGCAGGGCGAGGGAGACGAGCAGGGTCACGATCCTCGTACGCGTCGCCATCAGCTCTTCACCGCCCCGGCGAGCATGCCGCCCGTGATCCGCCGCTGGATGAGTGAGAAGACCACCAGCGAGGGCAGCGTCGCGAGGAAGGCCGCCGCGGCGAGCGGTCCGAGGTCCGCGACGCCCTCCGCGCCGATGAAGTGGGTGAGGATCACCGGCAGCGTCTGCTTCTCCGGTGTCTTCAGCAGCACCAGCGCGAAGAAGAACTCGTTCCACGCGGTGATGAACGCGAACAACGCCGTCGCCACGATCCCCGGCGCGAGCAGGGGCGCGGTCACCGAGACCAGGATGCGCAGCCGCCCGGCGCCGTCGACCGCCGCCGCCTCCTCCAACTCGGCCGGCACAGCCCGGACGTACCCGGCGAGCATCCACAGCGCGAACGGCAGCGACCATACGACGTACACCATCACGAGTCCCGGCACGGAGTTGATCAGCTGGAGGTTCTTCAGGACCAGGAAGAGCGGGATGATCAGCAGGACGAAGGGGAAGGCCTGGCTGACCACGACCCACCCGGTGGCCGCCTTGGTGAGCCGGCCGCGGTGCCGGGCCATGACGTACGCCATCGGTGTCGCGATCAACCACGGCGACCACCGCGGCGCCGAGCGCGGCGAGCAGCGAGTTGAGGGCGGCCCGCAGCAGCGGCTGCTCGTCGAAGGCCTGCCGGAAGTTGTCGAGGGTGGGGTTCTCGGGGATCCAGGTGGGGTGGAGGCTCGCCAGCTCCTGCGGCGGTTTGAACGCGGTGGAGATCAGCCACAGGAACGGGAAGGCCAGGAAGACGAGGTACGCGAGCAGCGCGGCGTACTGGCCCACGCGGGCCCCGGTCGAGGTCCTCATGCCTCGTCACCTCCCCTGAGCCGGCCGACGAGGAAGACGGCCAGCAGGATCGAGATCACGGCGACCATGACGCAGCCCATCGCCGCCGCGTAGCCGAACTGCCCGTAGCGGAAGGCCTCCTCGTAGGCGAAGAGCATCGGCAGCCGGGTCCGGCCGCCGGGCCCTCCGTTGGTCAGCACGTAGACCAGGGCGAAGGAGTTGAAATTCCAGATGAGGTTGAGCGCGGTGATGGCGAGCGCGACCGGTCTGAGGGCGGGCCAGGTCACCGTGCGGAAGCGGCGCCACGCTCCGGCGCCGTCGACCGCGGCGGCCTCGTGCAGCTCGCGCGGGGTGTTCTGGAGCCCGGCGAGCAGGGCGACCGTCGTCTGCGGCATGCCGGCCCAGACGCCGACGACGATGACGGCGGGCAGGGCGGTGGCGAGGCCGCTGAGCCAGTCGCGGCCGTCGCCGAGGCCGAAATCGCGCAGGGTCTCGTTGAGGATGCCCGCGTCCGGGTTGTAGACCAGCCGCCACATGATGCCGACGACGACCTCGGGCATCGCCCAGGGAATGATCGCCAGGGCACGGGCCAGCCAGCGCAACCGGAGATTCTGGTTGAGCAGCAGGGCGAGGCCGAGTGCGAGCAGGAACTGCGGCACCGTCACCCCGACGGCCCACACCAGCCCGATCCTGAACGACTCCCAGAACAGCGTGTCGTGCATCAGGTCCTGGAAGTTCAGGGTGCCGATCCACCGGGTGGGCTCCGTCCGGCCCGACTGGGCGTCGGTGAACGCCAGCATGATGCCGTAGAGCAGCGGCCCCACGCTGAGCACCAGGATGGGGATCAACGCGGGCAGCACCAGGAACCAGGCGCCGTGGTCGGGGCCGCGCCGTGGCCGGTCCGTACCGGGCGCGCGGCGCGCCGGCTTTCTCGACTCGGTCACCAATGTCACGTAATCAGCCCCTTTGCACGGCTCGAACGGGCCTGGTCATGGTCGTGAAGGCGCCGTGCCCCGTCAAGAGCCCACGCACACGCTCCCACCTGTGCGAATGCGACACTGGCCGACGGATGGCGGGAACCGGGCGGACACGACGGACACGACCGGACGACCGGCACCACGGACACGACCGACACGGAGGCAGGCGACGATGGACGAGGCACGGGCGCGGGAGGTGCTGGCCGCGGCGGGGGTGCTGCCCGGCCCGGCGCGGGAGGCGCGGCTGCTCGCCCTCGGCGAGAACGCGGTGTTCGCCGCCGGTGACCTGGCGGTCAAGGTGGGCCGCGACGCCGAACTCCTCGACCGGGCGCGCCGGGAACTGGCCGTCGCGGTGTGGCTGGAAGAGGCCGGTGTGCCGGCGGTGCGGGCGGCCGACCCCTCGGCGCTGTTCGTCGAGGGGCATCCGGTGACCGTGTGGCGGCGGCTGCCCGACCCGGTGCGGCCCACCGAGCCCCGGGACGTGGCCGCGCTGCTCCGGCTGGTCCACGCGCTGCCCTCCCCCGCCTTCGAGCTGCCGCCCCGCGAACTGCTGGGCGGTGTGGAACGCTGGCTGCGGCTCGCGGGCGACGTGATCGACCCGGCGGACGCCGCGTATCTGCGCGAGCGCCGCGACGGCTTCGCGACGGCCGCCGCCGCGCTCACCCCCCACCTGACGCCCGGCCCGATCCACGGCGACGCGCTGCCCCGCAACGTGCACGTCGGTCCCGACGGGCCGGTCCTGATCGACCTGGAGACCTTCTCCGCCGACCTGCGCGAGCACGATCTGGTGGTGATGGCGCTCAGCCGGGACCGCTACGGGCTGCCCGCCGAGGCGCACGACGCCTTCACCGCGACCTACGGCTGGGACGTGCGCGAGTGGGACGGCTGTGCGGTGCTGCGCGGCGCCCGGGAGACGGCCAGCTGCGCGTGGGTGGCCCAGCACGCGCCGAGCAACCCGAAGGCACTGGCGGAGTTCGAACGCCGGGTGGCGTCGCTGCGGGACGGGGATCCGACCGTGCGGTGGTATCCGTTCTGACCGCGCGTCTCACGCGCCGGGCGGCTGTTCCTTCTGACCGCTCGTCACCGTTCCTTCTGACCGCGCGTCGCCGTCCGGTGTCCGGTCAGACCCGTTCGTCGGCCGGTTCGCGCAGCGGCCACGTCCCGTCGACGACGGCCGTGGCGTCGCCCTTGCGGCGCAGGAAGCTCTGGAAGTCCGCCGCCCACTCGGCGTACCACTCGATCTGGCGGTGGTGCAGGTCCGCCGGGCCGAGGGACGCGACCTTGGGGTGGCGGCCGGCTATCGCGCAGGCCAGCCGGGCCGCGGCGAGGGCGTCGGCCGTGGCGTCGTGGGCGGCGTCGAGCGGGACGCCGTACTCCCGGCAGACCGCTTCCAGATTGCGCTTGCCGCGGCGGTAGCGGTCGACGGAACGGTCGATGGTGTACGGGTCGATGACCGGGGCCGGGTCGAGGCCGCCGAGGCGGTCGCGCAGGGACGGCAGTCCATAGCGCCGCAGTTCGGCGGAGAGCAGGGTGAGGTCGAAGGCCGCGTTGTAGGCGACGACCGGGACGCCCGTCTTCCAGTAGGCCGCGAGCACACCGGCGATGGCGTCGGCGACCTGGTCGGCGGGGCAGCCCTCGGTGGCCGCCCGCTCATTGGTGATGCCGTGCACCGCCACCGCGTCCGCCGGGATCTCCACGCCGGGGTCGGCCAGCCACTCCCGGCGTCCTCGCGGCTCCCCGCCCATGACCTCGATCACGGCCCCCGTGACGATGCGCGCCTCGCGCGGATCGGTGCCCGTCGTCTCCAGGTCGAAGCCGATCAGCAGCTCCCGGTGCCAGCCCATGGGCGGTCCCCCTTCTTGGTGGTGCGTTCCCCCAGTGGTCTTCACCTTCCCACGGACCACTGACAATCAGAGGATCGCATTCCGCTTACGCCCGGCCAGGCAGCGGTCCGACCCGGCGCCGGCGCTCACGACACGGGCCGCGAATCCGCCCACATCAGCTCGAACTCCTCGCGATAGGTGGGAAAAAGTCCGCCTTCGTCGAGCTGGTCCGACTTCACGACCTTGCCGCCGTTGCGCCCGTTCCGCAGGACGAGCACCGGCGCCTCCATCCCCCGCGTCCGGCGCAGATAGGACTGCACGACCGCGATGCCGTCGGCGCCGTCCCCGTCGACGAGGTAGGCCGTGAAGCGGGGGGTCTCGTCGAAGACCTGGATCTCGAACGCGCCCGGGTCCCGCAGCCGGGAGCGCACCCGGCGCATGTGCAGGATGTTCATCTCCACGGCGCGGCTCAGCTCGCCCCGCTTGATGCCCAGTTCGCGCTCGCGGCGCTTGATCGCGCTGGAGGCCGGGTTCAGGAAGAGCAGCCGCACCCGGCCACCGGACTCGGCCAGCCGCAGCAGGCGGCGGCCGGAGAAGTTCTGCACGAGCAGGTTGAGGCCGATACCGAGGGCGTCCACGCGCCGCGCGCTGCCGAAGAGGTCCTCCGCCGGGAACTGGCGCAGCAGCCGCACCCGGTCCGAGTGCACGGCGACCACGTCGGCGTACCGGTCGCCGACCAGGTCCTCCACCGCGTCGACCGGCAGCCGGCGCGTGGACGGCACGTCGCCGCCCGCGCCCAGGACCTCCAGCAGCCGCGCCGAGGCCCGCTCGGCCTGGTTCAGGACCGCCTCGGACAGCGCCCGGTTGCGGGAGACGACGTTGCGGGTGACCTCCAGCTCGTCCAGGGCGAGTTCCACGTCGCGGCGCTCGTCCACGTACGGCTCGAAGCAGGGCCAGTGCTGCACCATCAGCTCGCGCAGCTGCGGCAGCGTGAGGAAGCTGAGGACGTTGTCGTCGGCCGGGTCGAGCAGGTAGCCCTTGCGGCGGCTCACCTCGCGGACGGCGACGGCGCGCTGCACCCACTCCTGGCCGGCGGGTCCGGCCGCGGCGACCACCCATTCGTCGCCGTGGACGGGTTCGTAGACCGGCCTCAGAACGGCGGCCACGACCGCGCGCAGCCGCTGTTCGACGAGGTTGAGCCAGATGTAGGCCCGGCCCGCCCGCTGCGCACGGGTGCGCACCTCGTGCCAGGCGTCGGTGTCCCAGTCCAGTTCCGGACCGATCGCGCCCGCGCTCATCGGCCGCGCCAGGGACACCGCACCGGGCGGGACGTCCGCGGAGTTCCCCTGGTGACCGTCGTCACCAGGAGGCAGCTCCAGCCCTCCCGAGCCCACCCGCGCACCGCCTTCCGCTCCCCCGGAGCACTCCCGGGGAGACCCCGTCCCAACGATCAAGGAAGGGTACTCCGCGAGCGGTCCGCGGTGCAGCCCGATGGACGGGCCGGTTTTCCCAACATCCGTGAGCCACAAGCCCGTTCCGGTCGGCCCGACACCGGGGAGTGAGCGGATTCATAGCGGTGACACGGCCCGGTACGGGGAAGGATCCCTCGCATCCCGCAGCGGGGCGCATGCGGCACAGAACGCCGAAGGGTGGGTAGGAGGACGTACGTGCTAGGTGGTCACCTCACTTTCGGGGAGACTTCCCGGAGACTCGGAGCCAAGGCGTCCGCACCGGCGCCGTACACCTGAAAGAGTCGTGTCCATGCAGGTCTGGCCTGGAGAGGCGTATCCACTCGGTGCCACGTACGACGGCGCCGGCACCAACTTCGCGGTCTTCACGGAGGCCGCCGACCGAGTAGAGCTGTGTCTGCTGCACGACGACGGCTCGGAGGCCGCGGTCGAGCTGCGGGAGAGCGACGCGTTCGTACGGCACGCCTACGTGCCGGGCGTGATGCCCGGGCAGCGGTACGGCTACCGCGTGCACGGCCCGTACGCCCCGGAGCGCGGGCTGCGCTGCAACAGCGCCAAGCTGCTCCTCGATCCGTACGCGCGTGCGATCAGCGGCTCGATCCAGTGGGGCGAGGAGGTGTACGGCTACCACTTCGGCGACCCCGGCCGGCGCAACGACCTCGACTCGGCTCCGCACATGATGACCTCGGTCGTGGTCAACCCCTACTTCGACTGGGGCGACGACCGGCGCCCCCGGACGGAGTACCACCACACGGTGCTCTACGAGGCCCATGTGAAGGGCCTGACCATGCGGCACCCGGGCCTCCCCGAGGAACTGCGCGGCACCTACGCGGCCCTCGCGCACCCGGCGCTCATCGAGCACCTCACCGAACTGGGGGTGACCGCGCTGGAGCTGATGCCGGTGCACCAGTTCGTCAACGACCACCGCCTGGTGGACATGGGCCTGAACAACTACTGGGGCTACAACACGATCGGCTTCTTCGCCCCGCACAACGCGTACGCCTCCTGGGGCGACCGCGGGCAGCAGGTGCTGGAGTTCAAGTCGGCGGTGAAGGCGCTGCACGAGGCCGGTATCGAGGTCATCCTCGACGTGGTCTACAACCACACCGCCGAGGGCAACCACCTGGGCCCGACCCTGTCCTTCAAGGGCATCGACAATGCCTCGTACTACCGGCTCACCGACGACCCCCGGTACTACATGGACACCACGGGCACCGGGAACTCCCTGCTCATGCGGTCCCCGCACGTCCTCCAGATGATCATGGACTCGCTGCGGTACTGGGTCACCGAGATGCACGTCGACGGGTTCCGCTTCGACCTCGCCGCCACCCTGGCCCGGCAGTTCCACGAGGTGGACCGGCTGTCGTCGTTCTTCGACCTGGTGCAGCAGGACCCCGTGGTCTCGCAGGTGAAGCTGATCGCCGAGCCGTGGGACGTGGGCGAGGGCGGCTACCAGGTGGGCAACTTCCCGCCGCTGTGGACCGAGTGGAACGGCAAGTACCGGGACACGGTGCGGGACCTGTGGCGCGGCGAGCAGCGCACGCTGGCCGAGTTCGCGTCCCGGCTGACCGGATCGTCCGACCTCTACCAGGACGACGGCCGCCGCCCGCTGGCCTCGATCAACTTCGTCACCTGCCACGACGGCTTCACCCTGCACGACATGGTGGCGTACAACGACAAGCGCAACCACGCCAACGGCGAGGACAACCGGGACGGCGAGAGCCACAACCGGTCCTGGAACTGCGGGGCCGAGGGCGAGACCGACGACCCGGCGGTGCTGGAGCTGCGGGCGCGCCAGATGCGGAACTTCATCGCCACCCTGCTGCTCTCGCAGGGCGTGCCGATGATCAGCCACGGTGACGAGTTCGCCCGCACCCAGCGGGGCAACAACAACGCCTACTGCCAGGACAACGAGCTGGCGTGGGTGGCGTGGCCGGACGGCGACGGTGACGTCACCGCTGCCGGGCTGCTGGAGTTCACCCGCGCGATGGTGTGGCTGCGCAAGGACCACCCGGTCTTCCGCAGGCGGCGCTTCTTCCACGGGCGTCCCGTGGAGGGCACCCACGACGAGCTGTCGGACATCGCCTGGTTCACCCCCGAGGGTGCGGAGATGACCCAGCGGGACTGGAACTCGGCGCGGGCGTCGGCCCTCACGGTGTTCCTGAACGGCAACGCGATCTCCGAGCCCGGCGCGCGCGGGGAACGCATCTCCGACGACTCGTTCCTGCTGATGTTCAACGCCTCGCCCAAAACGCTGGACTTCGTGGTGCCGGTCGACCACGGCCGCCAGTGGGAGGTGATCGTCGACACCGCCCGCACGGAGGGGGTTCCCTCGGGCACGGGCCCGAAGGTGCAGGCCGGGGACCGGCTGACCCTCGTGGACCGGAGCATGACGGTGCTGCAGCGGCCGGTCTAGGAAGTCGTGTTGCTGGAGCGGCCTCCCACGCGCGCGTGGGAGGCCGCTCCGGTGTGCCGTCCGATGCCCGGCGCCGGGCGCGCCGCCAGGGCGATCACGCAGGCGAGCGCGGCGGTCACACTCGCCGCCGCGAACGCCGCGACCGGGCCGTGGGACTCGGCGAGGCGGCCGGTGACGGCGACCGCGAGGGCCTGGCCGCCGACGATCGCGCTGGTCGCGAAGGCCATCGCCTCGGCGAGCCGGGCCCGCGGCACCGTCCGCTCGGTGAGCGCGAACACGGTGATCAGGTGGGGGGCGTAGGCGATGCCCAGGACGGTGACCACCACGTACAGTCCGGTCAGGCTGTCCGTCCACAGCAAGGGCAGCGACAGGGCGCACGCCGTCGCGGTGGCCGCCCGCCAGCGGGCCCGCAGTCCGACCCGGGCGGGCACGACGGCCATGGCGAGACCCGCGATCGCGCTCATCACTCCCATCGCGGCGTAGACGAGCCCCGCCTGCTCCGGCTGCCCGAGCCGCTCGGTGAGCGCGGTGATCCCCGCCTGGCAGGCCCCGAACATCGCCCCCTGGAGGGCGAGCGAGGCCCGCAGGGCGTGCACCGCGCGGGGCATGCGGGGGCGGGCGCGGGGCCCGCCCGGCGTGCCCGTCGCCCCGACGGCCGAGGGCGCCGACGCGCGGGCCGTCGGGTGCAGGGCGAAGGCGGTGCCGCACACGGCGACGAGTACGGCGGCGCCGGTCAGGGCGTACGCCGGGTGGGCGAGGACCGCCGCCAGGCCGACCAGGGCCGGGCCGAGGACGAAGGAGACCTCGTCGAGGGTGCTCTCGAAGGACAGCGCGGCGCCCACGGTGGGCTCGGGGGCACCGGCCCGGCGGGCGAGCGCCACCAGGCGGGCGCGGGCCAGCGGGCCGATCAGGGGCACGCTCGCACCCGCCGCCACCCCGAGGACCACCAGCAGCGGCGTCGGTACCTCCGCGAGCGCACCGGCCACCAGGGCGGCGATCGCGACGGCGTTGACCAGTGCGAAGACCAGGACGACGGTGCGCTGGCCGTACCGGTCCGCGAGCCGGCCGACCAGCGGGCCGCAGGCGACCTGGCCGACGGCGAGCGCTCCGCCGGTCAGCCCCGCGACGGCCAGCGAGCCGCTGGTACGGGCGACCAGCAGGAGGCTGCCGAACTGGATCGTGGCCGTCGGCAGCCGTCCCAGGAAGGACACCACCGGCAGCAGCGGCCCGGTCAGGCCGATCACCTCTCGGTACGTCTCCAGCGCGCCTCGCCGTCCGGTGCCTCCACTGCTTCCCATCGCTCGAAGCTAGCCACGCGCGCGTACGCCCGTGGAGGGGCCGATGACACGAAAGGCGGCGAGGCGGGTACGTAGGTTTCCATGACACCTGAGCGACCCGACCCGGTGCTGTCCCCGACGTCCCAGGCCCCCACGGCCACCTACCGGCTGCAGTTGCAGCCCGCGTTCCCCTTCGCCGCCGCGGCGGCGGCCGTCCCGTACCTGGCCTCGCTCGGCGTGTCCCACCTGCACCTGTCCCCCGTCCTGGAGGCGGTCCCGGGCTCGCTGCACGGCTACGACGTCGTGGACCACGCGCGCGTGCGCGAGGAGCTGGGCGGCGAGGAGGGACTGCGGGCGCTGGCGCGCACCGCGCGGGAGCACGGTCTCGGCCTGGTGGTGGACATCGTGCCGAACCACATGGCGATGTCGCCCCGGCACAACCGCGCCCTGTGGGAGGTGCTGCGGGAGGGCCCGAAGTCGCCGTACGCGCGATGGTTCGACATCGACTGGGAGGCTCAGGGCGGCCAGGTGCTGATGCCGGTGCTCGGCGCCCCGGTCGGCGAGGTGCTGGACGAGCTCCGGGTCGACGGCGACGTACTGCGCTACCACGACCACGCGTTCCCCCTGCGGGACGGCACCGGTGACCTGCCGCTGCCGCGGCTGCTGGACGCGCAGTGGTACCGCCCCGTGTGGTGGCGGCTGGCCCGCACCGACCTGAACTACCGGCGCTTCTTCAGCATCTCCGAGCTCATCGGCGTACGCGTGGAGGACCCGGAGGTGTTCGAGGCGACGCACGCCACGGTTCTGCGGCTGCTGCACGAGGGCGTGGTCGACGGCCTGCGCGTCGACCACCCCGACGGCCTCGCCGACCCCGACACCTACCTCGGGCGGCTGCACGAGGCGAGCGGCGGCCGGTGGACGGTCGTGGAGAAGATCCTCGCGGACGGCGAACGGCTGCCCGCCGCCTGGCCCGTCGCGGGCACGACCGGCTACGACGCGCTGCGGCACATCGACGGGCTCTTCACCGACCCGGCCGGGTACGGGGAACTCCTCGGCCAGTACCGCAGGTTCGCCGCCCCGCAGACGGACCGGGGCGGCGACTGGGCGGCGACGGTGCGGCGGGCGGCGTACAAGGTACTCACGCACGAGCTGGCCACCGAGATGGACCGGCTGACCCGGGTGGCCCACCGCCTGTGCGTCGCCTCCCCGGACGCCGCGCTGCGCGACCGGGCGCCGTGGGCGCTGCGCACGGCGCTGCGGGAGCTGCTGGTCCGGCTGGAGGTGTACCGGCCGTACGCGTCGGTGGACGCGGCGTCGGTCGTCACCGAGGAGGCGGCGGCCGAGGCGCGGCTCGCGTTCGCGGTGCCGGAAGAGGCCGGCGCGGTGGACGTCGTGCGGGGCCTGGTGCTGGGGCGGTTCGGGGACGGGCCGGAGCACGTGGAGTTCCGTACGCGGTTCGCGCAGACGGCGTCGGCGCTGCGCGCCAAGTCGGTGGAGGACACGGCGTTCTACCGCTACGTGCCGCTGCTTTCGGCGACCGAGGTGGGCGGGAACCCGGGGAGTCCGGCCCTGTCGCCGGAGGAGTTCCACGCGTACTGCGCGCGCGTGCAGCGCGACTGGCCCGCGACCGGCACGGTGGTCTCGACGCACGACACCAAGCGCAGCGCCGACGTGCGCGCCGCGCTGGCCGTGCTCACGGAGTGTCCCGAGCGGTGGGCGGACGTCCTCACGGAGGTCACCCGCACCGGCGAGGGCGTGCCGGACGCGCAGCTGGCGTGGGCGGCCTGGCAGACGGTGTTCGGGCTGGGGCCGGCGGAGGGCGAGCGCGTGCGGGAGGCGCTGCTGAAGCATGTGCGCGAGGCGGGGATGTACACCAGCTGGACGGAGCAGGAGCCGCCGTACGAGGAGGCGGTGGCCCGGTTCGTGGCGGCGGGGCCGTGCGGCGCGCCGGGCGAGCGGCTGGTCGCCTTCCGCGACGCCCTGGAACCGCACATCCGGGCCAACGTCCTCGGCACGGCCCTGACGCACCTGACGATGCCGGGGGTGCCGGACCTCTACCAGGGCACAGAGCACGAGTACCTCTCCCTGGTGGACCCGGACAACCGCCGTCCCGTGCGGTTCGGAGAGGGCGGCGAGGCCGGCGAGGGCGGTGAGAAGGAGGCGGTGACCCGGGCGGCGCTCGCGCTGCGCGCGCGGCGCCCCGACGCGTTCGGCGACGCGGCGACGTACGAGCCGCTGCCTGCCGAGGGTCACGCGGCGGCGCACTGCGTGGCGTTCGTCCGCTCCGGGGCCGTCGTCACGGCCGTGACCCGGCTGTCACTGCGGCTGGCCGAGGCGGGCGGCTGGCAGGACACGGCACTGCCCCTGCCGCCGGGCCGCTGGGCCGACGCGCTGACGCCCGGACGCGAGTTCACGGGGCACGCGCGCGTGGAGGACCTCTTCGCGGGGGTGCCGGTGGCGCTGCTGGAGCGGGTGGGGGCGGAGGAGGGGGGCGGGGGCTGAGTGTCGGGACGGGGCCGCCTTCGTCTCCGGGCCCCTGCCCGAGCGGGCGTTCGTGACACGCGCCGGGCCCCTTCAAGGGCCGACCCGCGGGGCGGAACGGCGCCGTGAGCGCCTTCGCCTCCGGGCACCTTCCCGCGCGGGCGTTCGAGACACGCGCCGGAACCCGGGCCGGCTCGCGGGCGCCTCGGCGCACTGCTGTGTCGCTCGCTCCGTGCGTCGCCCAGCCCCGGCCGCGTGGGAAGCGGCGCGTCAGCCCAGCGCCGAAGCCGGAGCCGGGGCGCCGCAGATGTCGGCCGGGCGGGCCGGTGAGGTGGGCGGGGCGGTGGGTGCCCGGCCCGGCCACGTCAGGCGCAGGAGGTCGACGAAGGCCTCGGCGGCGCCGGTCGGCGGTACCCGCGCGAAGACCGTCAGGGCGCGTCGCCAGGGCGGGTCGGGTGTCAGGACCACGCAGCCCTCGCCGACCGCGCCGCCCACGATGTGCGAGGGCGCCGTGCAGACGCCGACACCGGCGGCGGCCATCCGCACGGCCGTCGACGTGTGCTCGGTGAAGACGGCGGTGTACGGCCGGAAGCCGGCGCGTCCGCACGCCCAGTCGAGGAAGCGTTCGCCCTCGATGACGGGTTCCATGGCGCACCGGACCCAGGGCCGGTCCGCGAGTTCG
The DNA here is from genome assembly GCF_031597775.1 of Streptomyces sp. BB1-1-1. Lineage (NCBI taxonomy): Bacteria > Bacillati > Actinomycetota > Actinomycetes > Kitasatosporales > Streptomycetaceae > Streptomyces > Streptomyces sp. BB1-1-1. The sequence goes on from NZ_CP134203.1 coordinate 1,787,539, forward strand.
GGCAGCGTCACCGTCGTACGGCCCGCGAACCGGTCGTCGAAGGGCACCACGAGGACGATCTCCTCCTCGCCGACCGTGACGACGGTGCCGGGCCAGTCGAGGGGCGCCGGGCCGACGGCGAGGTCCGCGGTGCCGCGCTCGACCTCCTCCTCCAGTGCCTCGGTCGTCGCGTACTCGTGGAGGTGCAGCAGGACACCGGGGTGCGCGGCGCGCCAGCGGGCGAAGACGTCGGGCAGGATGCCGACGGCGACCGAGTGCACGGCCGCGATGTGCAGTTCCCCGCCCTCGACCCCGGCGGCGGCGCGGGCCGCGCGGCGGGCCTGGGCGGCGCTGCGGACGGCGAGTTCGGCGTGCGGACGGAAGGCGCGGCCCATCGGGGTCAGGCGCACCCCGCGCGGCATGCGCTCCAGCAGGGCTCCGCCGACCGATCTCTCCAGGGCCTTGATCTGGTGGGAGAGCGCGGACTGCGTCACGTGGAGCGTCTCGGCCGCTCGGGTGAAGGACGCCTCCTCGACGACCGTCAGGAAGTACTCCATCTGCCGCAGGCTCATTCCCGCCCCCCAACCACCGCCGCGTCACCGGCTGCTGCCATGAACGTCCTGCATCGAACCCACAAGAACATTGCCTTGGACTCATGACAAGGGCCGGGCGGACGCTGAGGGCATGAACACACACGACGTGATCGTCATCGGCGGCGGCACCGGCGGTTACAGCACCGCTCTGCGTGCCGCGGCCCTGGGTCTCGACGTCGCCCTCGTCGAACGCGACAAGGTCGGCGGGACCTGTCTGCACCGCGGCTGCATCCCGAGCAAGGCGATGCTGCACGCCGCGGAACTGGTCGACGCGATAGCCGAGGCGCGCGAGCGCTGGGGCGTGAAGGCGAGCCTGGACGGCGTCGACTGGCCGGCCCTGGTCGCCACCCGCGACGACATCGTGAGCCGCAACCACAAGGGCGTGGAGGCGCACCTCGCCCACGCGGGCGTGCGGGTGGTGCGGGGCGACGCGCGGCTGACGAACGCCCGGGCCGTGCGGGTCGACGGCGCGCGCGACCTCACCGCACGCCGGGGCGTCGTCCTCGCCACCGGTTCACGCCCGCGCACGCTCCCCGGGCTCGCGTCGGACGGGCGGCGCGTGGTGACCAGCGACGACGCGCTGTTCGCGCCCGGTCTGCCGGCGTCCGTGCTGGTGCTGGGCGGCGGCGCGATCGGCGTCGAGTACGCCTCGTTCCACCGGTCGATGGGCGCGGAGGTGACCCTCGTGGAGGCCGCCGACCGGATCGTGCCGCTGGAGGACGCCGACGTGAGCCGCCATCTGACGCGCGGTCTGAAGAAGCGCGGCGTCGACGTGCGGGTGGGTGCCCGCCTGCTGGACGCCGAGGTGCTCGACGACGGCGTACGCGCGCGCGTGCGTACGTCCCGGGGCGAGACCCTCACCGTCGAGGCCGAGCGGCTCCTGGTGGCCGTGGGGCGGGCGCCGGTCACCGACGGCCTCGGCCTGGCCGCCGCGGGCCTGGAGACCGACCAGCGGGGTTTCGTCGTACCGGCCGACTGGGACCGGCTCGAGACGGCGGTCCCCGGCGTCCACGTCGTGGGCGACCTGCTGCCGCCCCCGTCGCTCGGGCTGGCCCACGCGTCGTTCGCGGAGGGCCTGCTGGTGGCGGAGACCCTGGCGGGCGTGCCGTCCGCGCCCGTCGACTACGCGGCCGTGCCCCGGGTGACGTACTCGGCGCCGCAGACCGCGGCCGTGGGCCTCAGCGAGGCGGAGGCACGCGCGCGTGGGTACGAGGTGTCCGTCAACGTCATGCCGTTGACGGCCGTCGCCAAGGGGATGGTGCACGGGCGGGGCGGGATGGTGAAGGTCGTCGCCGAGGAAGGGGGCGGCCGGGTGCTCGGCGTGCACCTGGTGGGACCGCACGTGTCGGAGATGATCGCCGAGAGCCAGCTGATCGTCGGCTGGGACGCCGAGCCCGCCGACGTGGCCCGCCACATCCACGCCCACCCCACCCTGTCGGAGGCGGTGGGCGAGGCGTTCCTGACCCTGTCGGACCGCGGACTGCACCAGCAGTGACGCGGCCGGAGGCCGGTGAGGCGTACCGACGCCTCACCCGCCCGCCGACCCGGCCCGCTCACCCCTGCGTGTCCCACGCGAACACCGACCCCGTCCGTGCCGCCATCACGCACGGGTTGGGGAAGCTCTGCGTGTACTCCACCGGCTGTCCCCGCCACTGCCCGCGCGCGTGGGCGGTCACCGGGGCGTAGATCATCGGGCAGTGGGTGTCCCGCAGCGGGATGTCGGCGATGCGGCCGTCCGTCGCGTCGAGTTCCGCGCAGGCGCGGGCCGCGCGGGCGTGCCCCCGGGGCGGGTCGCACAGCAGGAGGGCGCCGCGTGTGGCGCCGGACGGGACCCCTGACGGGGCGCCGGGCCGGACACCTGCCTGGGCATCGCCTTGGGTGACCGTGAGCAGGAGCCAGTCGTTGGCCGGTTCCCGCTCCGCGGTGGCCTGCGCCGGGGTCGCGCAGGCGAGGAGGAGGGCGGCCGCGGCCGCCAGGAGGCCGGCCCGGGCCGCTCGGGCCGTGATGGTGTGGGTCATTCCCGGTGCATCGGCACCGCGGGCTCGGAACCCCAGCCCGGCTCACCCGAACGGGAGCCCGCGGTGGGGCGCCGCCCGGCCAGTTCGAACGCGGCGAGTACGACCCGCGTCTGGTACTCGACCTGGCGTGCGACCGGGATCCAGCGGGCGGCGCAGCCCTCGCGGTAGTCGGCGCAGCCTTCGTCGACCAGCCGGTCCAACTCGGGCAGGACGCCCGCCGGATCGCCTCCGGTACGGGTCACCAGCTGGTGCAGCAGCCCCGCGGTCCGCAGGGCCAGGCGCCGTCCGGCGAGGCGCAGGGCGACCAGGTGGGCGGTGCTCATCGGCGGCAGGGAGCGCCCCGATCCGTCGTCGGTGTCGGGGTCCCACGCGTCGGCGAGCCTGGGGCAGACCAGCAGGTAGTCGTCGACCGGCGCGAGGAGGTGCGCCGCCTCCGGCACGGTGGCGAGGTGCGGCCGGACCCGGGCCAGGACGCGGTGCAGACGCCGGGTGTCGTGACGCAGGGTGCGGCTCACGGAGCGCAGCACCCCGTCGCGGTCCGCCGGGGACGAGCCGTCCGCCACGGCGGCGACGCCCCACATGGGCGCCTCGACGACCGCGGTGACGGTGCCGTACCGCTGCGGGTGACACCACGTCGACTCGACGGCGGCCTCGGTGATGGCCGCCGTGAGGTCGCCGCGCCGGGGCGGCGGGATGCGGTAGACGGCGGGGCCGAGGTCGGGCCAGTAGAGGGTGTCGTAGGCGCCGAGTTCGCGGGGGATGCCGAGCCGGGCCGCGGTGTGGGCGATGCGCTGGGCGATGCCCGGCAGGTCGTGGGTCAGCTCGACGAAGCCGCCGCCGACGTCGACGCCGTGCAGGGAGCACTGCAGGAAGGGGCGCAGTTCGTCCTGGAGCGCGAGCAGGGTACGGGTCTCCGGGAGCGTGGCGTGGTCCGGGCCGTGGGGCAGCCACTCGGGTTGCTCCAGGAAGCCGGGCCGGAAGAAGTTCCGGGCGTAGCGGCCGAGGGTGTACGGGCCGGACAGCCAGCCCTCGTTGCGGCGCAGGCCGTCGGGGTCGACGCACAGCAGCAGGTTCCAGGTGGCGTCGGCGCCCTCGGTGAGCCGGGGGTCGGCCAGGGCGCGCTCGGCCAGCCGCAGGACGGTGGCGCCGCCCACGGGTTCGTTGGCGTGCGGCCCGGCGACGACGAGGGCCTGGCGGCTGCCGTGGCCGACGGAGAGCAGCCACAGCGGGGTGCCCGCCCGGGACGTGCCGACGCGGCGCAGCCGGGCGTGTCCGGGATGACGGGCGACGAGAGCGGCGGCCCGGACGCCCAGCTCGTCCACGGTCGGATAGCGCAGGAGGGGCGGCAGGGCACACCTCCACGATGCGGACTGACGGTTCACCTGGCGTGCTCGGTGTACGCACAGTCAGTCACGACTTGACGGGTACGTCAACACCATGAAAAGCAAAGGGGTTTGCCTCACGGGAGCACCCCGAACACCGAACCGAACACCGCGCCGAATACCGCACGGAAACGCACAACCCCGAGTGAAGCCCAGGCCAGAGCTGTGCTCCGTCCCCCTCCTCCCCCTCCTCCGGCTCAGTTCACCGCGAGGCGGAAGGCCATCTGGCCGAAGCCGATCTGGTCACCCTCGCGCACGACGGCCGCGCCGATGACCCGCCGCCCGTTGACGGTGGTGCCGTTGGTGGAGCCCAGGTCGCGCAGCACCCACATGCCGCCCTGGCGGCTCAGTTCGGCGTGCACGCGGGAGACCGTCTCGTGGGTCAGGCGCAGCCCGCTCGCCGGGTCGCGCCCTATGCGCAGCGGATGTCCGGCACCGGGGTGCGGCAGCAGCAGCTTGGGCAGCCGCTCGGCCTGCCAGGCCCTGCGCAGCCGTACGCCGAACCCGGACACCGCCTCGACGGTGCCGAACACCAGCCGCGACACCCGGCCCTCGGTGGGCAGGTCGGCGGTGAGCAGGGCGAGATCCTCCAGGCGGCGGGCGGCGAGCGCCAGCTCCATCCTGCGGATGAACGTGTCGTGCGACAGCCGCCCCATGGCGACGCCGTCCCGAAGCACCTTCAGCGCCTTGTCGCGCTCCGCGTCGGACAACCGCGCGGGGTACGTGTTGAACTCGAAGGACGACGTCACGCTCGTGATTGTCGGTCAGCCGGGCCGGAGTGTCCAGAAGACGGGGAAACGGCCGCCACGCGCGCGACGTGCACGCCGTCGCACGCGGAGCGCGGCACGACATGCGCCGCAATCGGGGACTTTCAGCAGCGCGGAGATCACTTTTGCAGGACCATGGACGGGCTACATCACGGTGAGCAGACGAAGGGGAACCGTCCGTGCAGTTCGAGGTGTGGGCACCGCAGGCCGACCGAACGACGCTGACGTGCGACGGCGTCACGCGCGCGTTGGAGCGCGATCCGGAGCGGCCGGGATGGTGGTGCGGTCAGGCGGAGGCGCGCGACGGCTCACGGTACGGCTTCGCGGTGGACGACGGGCCGGTGCTGCCGGACCCGCGTTCGCGCAGGCAGCCGGACGGACCGGACGGGCTCAGCGCGGTCGTCGACCACGGACGGTACGCGTGGCGTGCCGAGTGGGGCGGGCGGCCGCTGCCCGGCGGTGTGCTGTACGAGCTGCACGTGGGCACCTACACGCCCGAGGGCACCCTCGACGCCGCCGCCGAGCGGCTCGACCACCTGGCCGGACTGGGCGTCACCCACGTCGAGTTGATGCCGTTGTGCCCGTTCCCGGGCCGGCACGGCTGGGGGTACGAGGGCGTCTCGTTGTGGGCGGTGCACGAGCCGTACGGCGGACCCGAGGCGCTGAAACGGTTCGTCGACCGGGCCCACGAACTGGGCCTGGGCGTGGTCCTCGACGTGGTGCACAACCACCTGGGTCCGTCCGGCAACTACCTGCCCGCCTTCGGCCCGTACTTCACCGACACCCACCACACGCCCTGGGGCGTCGCCGTCAACCTGGACGCCCCCGGCTCGGACGAGGTGCGGGCCTATCTGGTGGACAGCGCGCTGGCGTGGCTGCGGGACTACCGGGTCGACGGACTGCGCCTGGACGCGGTGCACGCCCTGGTGGACACGCGCGCGTGCCACTTCCTGGAGGAGCTGTCGACGGCGGTGGACGGCCTCGCCGCCGACCTGGAGCGCCCGCTGTTCCTGATCGCCGAGTCCGACCTCAACGACCCGCGGATCATCACCCCGCGCGCGGAGGGCGGCCTGGGCGTGCACGCGCAGTGGAACGACGACTTCCACCACGCCCTGCACGCCGCGCTCACCGGGGAGTCGCAGGGCTACTACGCCGACTTCGCGCGGGCTCCGCTGGCGGCGCTCGCCAAGACGCTGACGCGGGGCTACTTCCACGACGGCACCTACTCCAGCTTCCGGGGCCGCGGTCACGGCCGCGCGCTGGACCGCGGCCGGGTGGCCGCCCACCGGCTGACCGGCTACAGCCAGACCCACGACCAGGTCGGCAACCGCGCCCAGGGGGACCGCCTGGCCGCGCTGGTCTCCCCCGGCCTGGCGGCCTGCGCCGCGACGCTGACGCTGACCGCGCCGTTCACACCGATGCTGTTCATGGGCGAGGAGTGGGCGGCGGGCACCCCGTGGCAGTTCTTCACCGACCACACCGACCCGGAACTCGCCCAGGCGGTACGGAGCGGCAGGCGGCGTGAGTTCGCCGCGCACGGCTGGAAGGAGGAGGACGTGCCCGACCCGCAGGACCCGGCGACGCGCGAACGGTCCTGCCTCGACTGGTCCGAGCCGGAACGCGAGCCGCACGCGCGCGTACTGGACTGGTACCGCCGGCTGATCGCCCTGCGGAGCGGGCAACCGGACCTGACCGACCCGGACCTCGCCGACACCCGGGTGGCGTACGACGCCGAGGCGCGCTGGCTGGCGTTCCGGCGCGGCGACATCCGGGTGGCCGTCAACCTGGGCGCCGAACCGGCGGCGATCCCGCTGGGCACCCGCCCCGCGCGCGTGCTCGCCGCGTGGGAGCCGGTGCAGGCGCCGGGGGCGGACGGGGTGCTGCGGGTACCGGGCGAGTCGAGCGTCGTGCTCGTACAGGAGTGACGGGCGCTCAGGACGGCTCGTCGTCCGTGCCGTCCCCGCGCAGCTCCGTCACCCGTTCCAGCATGATCGGCTCCCAGGCGCGCCGCAGCCGGGTCCTGAGCAGGGGCAGCGACCCGGCCGCGGACGCCCGGCCGGAGAGGGCAGCGGCGAGGTGGACGAGGGTGTCGCAGCGGGCCAGCCACAGGCCGCGCAGGCACGGCCGGGCGCCGTAACCGGCGAGGGTGGCGGCGCGGACGGCGGCGGGCGAGCCCACCGAGAGCGCGAGCCCGGCGATGTCCTCGGCCGGGTCGCCGAGGACCGCGTCGGTCCAGCCGAGGACACCGCGCACCCGGCCGTCGGCGCCGACCACGAGGTGCTCGCCGGCCAGCCCGTGGTGGACCAGGACCGCCGCGCCGGGCTGGGCGCCCAGCTGGACCGTCGCCGACCGGGTGAGCCGCTCCGGCCGCGCGGGGTCGAACTCGTCGGCCTCGGCGAGGCGCCGGGCGGCGCGCTCGGCGGCCTCCCGCAGCGACTCCAGGGAACGCGGGGCGGCCCGGGGCACACCGAGGGTCTCGGCCTGGCGGACCGGCACCTCGCGCACTCCGGTGAGCAGCGCCGCGAGGTCCGCCTCGCCCAGGGCCGACACGTCGTGGTCCTCGCCCGACCCGCCGGGCACCTTGGCGTCCAGGGTGTAGGTCAGGCCCGGCGCCCACTCGCCGTGCGCGACACTCGTCGGCACCGCGACGGGGACGTACGGGCGGACCAGCTCGCGCAGGCGCAGTTCGCGCCGCTGCCGTACCGCGGTCTCGCGGTCCGGGGCCAGGCGCAGCACATGCCGGGCGCCGACCCACCAAGTGGCGGGCCCGGTGCCCTCGGCGACGGGCCGCACGTCGGGTTCCGCGTTCTCCCCCAGCAGGGAACGGACCAGTCGGCGGACGGTGTCCGCGGTGGGTGTCGGTACCTGGGTCATGGTCGCGCCGTCGTCTTCCGGGTCTGCCGGGGCGTGGGGTCCGTCTGTGCCGGTCACTCCACTACGACCATCTCCCGGGTGGTGTCGTTGAGGCGCCGGCCGCCGTCCTCGGTGACCGTCACGATGTCCTCGATGCGTACCCCGAAACGGCCGGGCAGATAGACGCCGGGCTCGACGGAGAAGCACATGCCGGGCACGAGGCGCCGCTCCTCGCCCTCGATCATGTACGGCGGCTCGTGCGTGGTGACGCCGATGCCGTGCCCGGTGCGGTGGATGAAGTACTCGCCGTACCCGGCGCCGTCGATGACCGCGCGGGCGGCCCGGTCGACCTCCTGGCAGGCGACGCCGGGCCGCACCGCCCGGAAGCCCGCCTCCTGCGCCTCGCGGACGAGGTCGTGCACCCTGCGCTCCTCGTCGGTGGGCGCGCCGACGTGGACGGTGCGCGAGGTGTCGGAGCCGTACCCGTCCTTCAGGCCGCCGAAGTCGAGGACGATCATGTCGCCGTCCTCGATGACGCGGTCGCCGACCTCGTGGTGCGGATTGGCGCCGTTCGGGCCGGAGGCGACGATGGTGAAGTCGACCTGGGAGTGCCCGAACCGCCGCAGCAGATGGGCGAGGTCGGCGGCGACGTCGGACTCGCGGCGTCCGCCGAAGCGCACCTTCCGGATCTCCTCGAACGCGGCGTCCGCGGCCGCTCCCGCCGCCGCCAGCAGTTCCAGCTCCGCCGCGTCCTTGACGGCGCGCAGCATGGGCAGCGCGTCGGTGAGCGAGGTGTACGAGGTGCCGGGCAGCGCCCGCTGGAGGGCCAGCAGGTGCATCGCCCAGGCGTTGTCGCTGATGCCGAACCGTCCGGAGCCGTCGAGGAGGGCGGCGGTGGCGGCGTAGGGATCCTTGCCGTCGGTCCAGTCGCGCAGGCTCAGGGCGGGCGCGCCGGCGGCCTTCTCGGCGTCGGGGGCCTCCAGCGTCGGGACGACGAGGACGGGGTCGCGGTCGGCGGCGAGGACGAGCAGGGTGAGCCGTTCGGTGGCCGCGGTGGGCGCGTAGCCCGTGAGCCATACGAGGTCGGGCCCCGGCGCCACCAGCAGCCCGGCCAGTCCGGCGTCGGCGGCCGCCCGCGCGGCACGCTCCATCCGGGCCCGGTAGTCGTCGGCGGTGAAGGGAGCAGCGGGCGCGCTGCCGGTCATCCGGGCCTCCCAGGGCAACAAGAGTGAAGGGACTACGAGCAGCATCCTGCCCCCGGCGAGGGAGCGACGCGAGCCGATTGGCATTGATCGACCACCACACCTAATGGTTGGATGCAGTGCAAACGTTAGCCACGAAGCGTGCCCTTCGGCACCCGGAGGGGGACTGCACCGTGCTCGTACTCGCGCACATCAGCGATCTGCACCTGGACGGGAGCGCTCGGGCGACCGGACGCGCCGAACGGGTGCGCGACCGGCTCTGGGAACTGCCGGGGCGGGTGGACGCCCTGCTGGTGACCGGTGACATCGCGGACCACGGCACGGAGGCGGAGTACGAGGAGGCCGCCCGCGTCCTGGGGCTGCGCGACGGCACCGCGCCGTTTCCCGTGCTCACCTGTCCCGGCAACCACGACAGCCGCGCGCCCTACCGCAAGGCCCTGCTGGGGCGGCCCGCCGCGGACGGGCCGGTCAACGAGGTGCGGGTCTTCGACGGCGGAGCGGTGCTGATGTGCGACTCCAGCATCCCGGGGAGCGACGAAGGGGAGCTGGACGAGGAGACGTACGACTGGATCGAGGCGACCCTCGACGAACTCGGCGGCGACCGTCCGGCCCTGCTCGCCTTCCACCACCCGCCGACGCCCCTGCACCACCCGCTGCCCGACTCCTACCGGTTGGGCCGCCCCGAGCGCCTCGCCGCGCTGCTGGACCGCCGGCCCGAGATCGCCGGGCTGATCACGGGACACGCGCACACGCCCGCCTCCACGGTGTTCGCCGGACGGCCCCTGGTGACCGGCCCCGGGGTGACGTGGACCCTGCGGCTCCCCTGGGAGGGAGAGCAGGTCGCGGACCGGGACGCCCCGGTCGGGCTGGCCTACCACGTGCTGGACGACGCCGGACGGCTCACGAGCCACTTCCGTACGGTCGCCTGACGGCGGGGCCGGGCGGGGCAGCGGCGGGGCGGGCGACACGGGTCAGGTGAGCCGGGTCAGGTGACCACGCCCGGTACGGCCGTCAGCTGCTGGTAGCCGCCGCTCTCGTGGCGCACGGTCACCTTGACCTCCTTGCCCGGCCGGGCGCGGGACACGGCGGCTGCGAGGTCGGCGGCCGAGTCGACCCGGGTCGTGCCGAACGCCAGGAGCACGTCGCCCCGGACCAGGCCCGCCGCGTACCCGGGGCCGGGTACGTGGACGCCCACGACCAGGGCCCCCGGCTTCTCGTCGTCCACGGCCTCCACGCCGAGGGTCGCGGCGGCAGGCGCCGAGGGCGGGAGCGGACCGGCCGACGGTCGCGCCGAGGCGGCCCGGCCGTCCGTCGGCGTCCCCGCTCCCGTCCCCGGAGCGCCCGCCTGTCGTTGCAGTTCGGCGAGTTTGCTCATACCGATCACCGTGGCGCCCATCGTGCCGAGTCCCACGCCCGCCAGGAGCAGGACCGTCGCGGCGAACACCCCGAGCAGCAGGTTGGTGAGCCGCCGGCGGCGCCGGCGCCCGGCGTGCGGGCGCCGGACGCCGTCGGGCGCGGTGCCGGGCCCCGGTTCCCGACCGGGCATCGGCTTGGGTCGCAGCGCTGTCTGTTCCATGGATCGCCTCCGGCAGGTGCTCTACCCGGCGCACCGGCGCGTGACGAGCCACGAACGAGTGAGACTGACCGACGGTCAGCCGAGCACGGGCAACGCGGAGCACCTCGGGACGGGCACGGCCGGGATCCGGTCCGGGAGGAAGCCGTGAGTGCGCCCGGCCAGGTACTCGGCCTTGTACCGCGGCACCTCCCGGTGCCAGTTGAGGATGCCCGCCATCCAGTTCTGCAGGTCGGTCACATAGCCCTGCATGACGGCCCGCGCCTCGTCCGACAGCTGGAAGTCGTCGTAGACGATGGGCAGTTCGTGCGCGACGACGTGCTCGAACTGGCGCATGCGCTGGTTCATGAGGTCCTGGACGACGCCGAGGGCTGCCGGGTAGTCGACGCCGAAGAAGTTCTGCACGACGAGGATCGCGTTGTGGACCTCGCCCTCGTACTCGATCTCCTTCTGGTAGGAGAAGACGTCGTTGAGGAGGCACGCGTAGTCGATCGCCGCGTTCTCCAGGGAGCGGACCGGGCCGCTGCGGTAGACCTCGGGCGGTACGGCCGGGCCGTGTCCGGCGCGGCACAGGCCCAGGGTGAGGTCGGAGCCGAAGGTGGCGCGCCGCATCTCCAGGTAGTCCACCGGGTCGGGGACCCGGTTCTGGATCTGGTTGGCCAGCTCCCACACCCAGGCCTCGGTCATCTTGTCGACGGCCGACTTCAGCGGGCGCCGCTCCTCGGGTGTCATGCCGGCCGTCGTGCGTGCCCACAGGTCGATCAGGGAGCGCTCCATGGCGTTGGCGGGCGGCGGGACCGGCTCGGCGTCGAGCGGCATGCAGGCCGACAGCCGGGCCGTGGTCAGCCGGGCGGCGGCCAGGTCGCGCCGGTGACCGTAGACGAGCGGGTAGTAGTCGTCGCCGTAGGTCCCGAAGGCCAGCCAGTCTGAGGCGAGGTTCAGCTGCTCCTGGGTGGCGTCCGGGTCGAGGCCCGCGGCGCACAGGGGAAGGTCGCAGCTCTCGAGCTTGTCCTCGTCCCAGACGCCCTCACTGAGGAAACCGATCGCCTGCGACCACTCGGACAGGTGCCGTCGCGCCCCGTCGAGGGCGGGGCTCAGCTCCAGCGGGAACGGCATGTGGATGTCGGGGATGATCGAGGGCCCGACCTTCTGGAACGGCACGTACGTGTACGGGCGCGCCCGCTCGGCGCCGGCCGCGGCGAGCAGCGCGCCGACGTCCGCGGCGGAGGTGCCGGGGCCGGTCAGCGCCTGCCAGCCGGCGGTGGGGCGGGCGCCCTTGTTCATGTACCGGCTGGAGCGCATGTGCCATTCGTGGCCGCCGGACTGCCAGTCCTGGAGGCCCTTGGCGTACAGCCCGACGGCGGTGACCTCGGCCGGGGTCAGGCCGTTCTCCAGAGCCACCGCGGGCACCTCGGTGAACGCGGTGTGCTCGAACTGGTGCAGCCGGGAGGTGAGGACGTCGTTGACCAGTTCGGCGGCCTCCTGGGTGGTGCAGCCGAAGAAGGTCTCCAGGACCAGCACCCCGTTGCTCAGCTCGCCCTCGTCCTCGACCTCCCGCTGGTAGGAGAAGAGGTCGTTGCGCAGGTGCACGGCGTCGGAGAAGGTCTCCATCAGCACCCTGAGCGGCCGGGACCCGGCGACGGCGGCGGGCACCTCGGCGGTCGCGTACTCCACCAGCCCCGCCGACCAGGGGGCTCCGCCCACCTTGCGGCGCATCTCGATGTACTCGACGGGGTTGGCGATCCGCCCCTCGTTGATGTTGGACAGCTCCCAGAGGGACTCGTTGAGCAGGTGCTCGGTGGCGACGGCGAAGCGGTGGCGCCAGTCGGCCGACATCGCCGGCACCGTGCGCTTCCAGAGGTCGGCGAGGCCGGCCTCGACCGGGTTCTCCGGCTCGGGCATGTCGGTGGCGAGGTCGAGCGGCATGAACAGGGGGAGCCGGTCCAGGTGGGCCTTGCCGCCGACGCGGTCCTGGCTGCGTTTGAACTTCTCCAGGAAGTGGTCGTCGAAGAAGAAGACCCACACGTACCAGTCGGTGATGAGGGAGAGCGCCGGCCCGTCGCAGTCGGGGTGGGTGTAGGCGCAGAGCAGGCCGTAGTCGTGCGCGTCGAGGTCGGACTGCTCCCAGACCCCGGAGCCCTCCAGCATGCCCATCTCGCGCGCCCACGTCGTCGAGTGGGCGCGGGCCTCGTCGAGATGCGGATTCAGCCGCGCGGGATGCGGCATGTAGAAGTGTGGGAGTTCGAAGGGCTGTTGCGTCATGGCCGGGCACTACCCATGGCCCTCCGGGGGCATCCTCGGGTTGGGACATGATCACACCATCGCGTGAATCGGGGCGGGACGCGGGAACTTTCGCCGGTTCGTCCTCTCGGGGTCGCGGGCGGGGTTTCGCCGCCTCCTGACGCGGACGCTCAGCGCCGGACCTGGATCAGCGCGTGCGTCCCGCTGGTCCGCCAGCGCTGTTCCCCGCTCGCCACCAGTGCCGCCTCCGTGTCCGCGGACAGGCCGGTGACGACGTCGGACTTCAGGGTGCGCAGCGCGGCGACGGGGCCCGGGAAGTAGGCGGTGGCGTCCGCGAAGGGCGTGGTCGGGGGCCACCAACGGTCACCCACCAGGCGGCGGTAGTTCAGGTCGCCCTTGAGGACGGTGACCGTGGCCGCCGCGAACTCCCCACGCAGGTCGCCGGGCATGTCCGCGTACGACAGCGGGGCGCAGGAGAAGGGGTGGGCGCGGACGGTGACGCGGCCGTCGGTCAGCGCGGCCCACAGCCGCTCACCGTGGACGGCCGCCGCGCCACCCGCCCCGATGAGCCGCCGCAGCGCGTCGAGCAGGTCGGCGGGCGTGGCGTCGGAGACGTAGTACGGATACGGCTTGAGGTGCAGGACCGCCCGGTCGACGCGGTCCTCGTCGAGGAGGTGCGAGACGAGGAGCAGGTCGGGGACGAGTTCACGGCCTGCGTTGTCGGCGACCAGGCACAAGGTCCTCGGGCCGGGCGTGCCCCGTCCGGCGGGCGGGAGCAGCGACCAGAGCGTGTCGCTGTCGTCCGCGACCAGGGCCGGTACCCGGTCCTCGGTGCCGGTACCGCTGTCGGAGAGGCGGAAGCCGAGGTCCGCGCGGTTGCCCCAGAGCGAGCCGTGCAGCAGGGCCCGCGTGCGGTCGTCGGCGGGCAGGTCGGCGAGGCCGTCGAGCGCGGCGAGTTCCTCGTCCGTCTCCGGCGCGTCGAGTTCGGCGAGCTTGGCGGGCCGGAAGGGGTCGACGCCCTGCCAGGTGCCGGGGCCGAAGTAGCCGACGGCGTCGAGGAGCCGGCGGTAGAAGTGGCTCTCGGCCCACAGCCAGGGCACGTCGAACCAGGAGCGGCCGGCGTACGCGTCCATCCCCCAGTCCGCCCAGCGGTCCCGGTCGCGGGCGTCGGCACCGGCGGGCAGTGGCTCGATCACGCCGTCCAGGCAACTCGTGAGCAGCGCGTCGAGCGCCCGTTGCCGTTCGGGGCCGTAGGGGAACGCCTCCCGAACCTGCCGGATGATGGCGGGGTGCCGCTCGGCCAGCACGCCGTGGGGGAAGGCCCCGGGCTCGTCGCCGACGATGACGGGGGCGGGGGCGGGGGCGGGCTCGGACGGGGTGTCGGGCATGCGCCTCACCGTATCGCGCGGCCTGCGGCGCAAGGGCGGAGCCGGCCGTGTCCGGGCGGGGGCCGGCCACACATCCCGGCAGGAGCCGCGCCGTGCCCCGGCAGGGCCGGCCGCACATCCCGGCGGGAGCCAAGCCCATGCCGCAGCGAGGGCTGGCCCGCGTCCCGCCCGGCTCACTACCGCCGGGTCAGATCCCGCCCATCTCCCGCTCCAGGCGCGCCGCCAGCGTGAGGTAGCGGGCGCGTCGGGTCACCGGCACCATGCCTCGGATCAGGAGGTGCCACATCCCGGCGAGCCGGCGAGGCTGTCGCGCGGCCGGTTCGAGGGTGCCGCCCACGACGCGGGTGCCGACGATGGAGCAGACGAGGGTGTGGGCGACGGAGTCGACGTCGATGTCCGGATGCAGGTCGGACTGGCGGACGGCGTCCACGAGGCGGGAGGAGGCGATCTCCCGCCACTCGGTGAAGGGGTGCGGCAGCGGCGGCCGCACCGGCACGCCCCCGGTGGCGAGCCGCAGCCCGGCCCGCAGGACCGGCCCCTCCTCGCACAGCCTGGCCATGCCGAACGTGAGGCGCATCAGCGCCTCCAGGGAGGTGTAGCCCCGGCCGTCCAGCTCCTTCGCCAGTCGGCGCGAGGTTCTGGACTGGAGCTCCATGATGGCGTGGGCGAGGTCCTCCTTCGCCGCGAAGTGGAAGTACAGGGCGCCCTTGGTGACTCCGGCGTGGGCCACGATCTCACTCAGGCTGGTCGACTCGTAGCCGTGACGGTCGAACAGGTCGGCGGCCGCCCCGAGAATCGTCGCGCGGGTCTGTTCGGCGCGTAGCTGCCTCGCCATCGGCTGAACTCTCCTGGGCTGGAACTCAACAGGCCGTGCCGCCTGTATTAACCCCCTGTACACGATAACTCACCGTCAGATCCGCCTTCTTCGCGACCCCGCCGACGGCGGCCCGGCCGGCCCCTCGAGGCGCGGGCCGGGCCGCCGTACGGGTCAGTTGACGAACACCGTCGCGTTCCCGTCGGTCACGGGGGCGTAGGTGGCGGTGAAGTACCCGTTGGCGAAGCAGAGTCCCGAGCCGGAGACCTTGGTGAAGTGCTGGTCGGCGAAGGCGATCGAGTTGGTGTCGTTGCTCGCGGTGCCGGTGAGGCCGGGGGCCTCGTAGACGCAGTTGATGCTGCCGAGGAGGGTGCGCAGGGCGACCGTCGTCCGGACGGTGGAGCCGCTCGGCGGGGTGACGGCGACGGCGCCGTCGGAGGAGACGGTGGTGGTGTAGGGCAGATTGTGGACCGTGATGCCGTTGACGCCGAGGACGCCGGTGACGTTGCTGGTGCAGCTGCCGCTGTCGAAGGTGTGGGCGGTGAGCGACTCGGTGGCCGTACCGGGGGCCGTGGGGTTGTCGGTGACGTTCACGGTGAACTGCGAGGACGTGCACGAGACGCCGCTGGTGCCGGTCGCGCTGGAGTGGAACGTGGCGCTGGTGCCGCTCGCCAGGGAGGCGGTGAGGGTGTCCCCGACCGCGACGGGCGTGCCGCCGGCGGCACCGGTGGTGAGGACGGGGGTGTCGGCCGCGGTGCCCGCGACGGCGGGAACCGCCGCGGGGAGGGTCAGCGCGGCGACGGCTGCGGTGAGGGTGAGGAGAGTACGAGTACGCATGCGGCTACCTCTTCCGGAAGTGGGGTTCGGTGAAGCAGGGGTGGCCGGCCGCGGAGGTGCGACCGGGCGCGATGCGATGGGGTACGGGCCGTGCCCGGTCGGACGCCGGGCACGGGCCGGGCCCAGTGGATGCGGGCAGGCGGTGCCCGGTGAGTGCGGGCCCTGCCCAGGAGGTGCGGCGTGCCCCGTTGGGGGCGGGGCCGGGTCCAGTCCGGAGGACGGGTCCCGGGGCCGGGAACGCGGACGGTGCCGCGGGAACGGATCCGGCGCCACGGATCCGGGGAATCAGGGGAAGTTGTAGACCTGACGTTCAGCCAACGTCAAGCGACTGAACATGAGTTGGCGAATAATCGCGGGTCTCCGCAGGCGCCGGGCCGGAAAGGCGGCAGGTGGCACACAACCCCCACTCTTTACGCACAACTTGCTTGACCCCGAGGTGTAACCACCGGTAACTTCCCGATTGGCTACTGGTGCGTAACGTGAAAGCCCCTGCATCCGCCGGGAGTTGCCGGGAGGCGCGCGCACCAGCCGCTGTCCGCGCCAGGACAACGTGCCGCTCAAGAACGTGCCACTGAAACCCGTTCCGCATTCACTATGCCTCTGGGAGCAGACATGGCCTCGTCCTCGGACGTCACCCCGTCCGCCGGCAACACCCCCGAACCCGAGACCGGCCCCGAAGGCGCCCTCGCGCCGGAAGCCGCCGGGGCACCCGTGAGACGCGGCCGGGTCAGGCTGCGCCGGGCCGCGGTGCTGGCCGTACCGGCCGCCGCGGTCACCGCGGGCCTGGCGATACTCACCGCCCAGGGCGCCCTGGGCGTGCAGTTCGCGATCTCCGGCATGCCCTTCACCGTCACCGCCACGGAGCTCGACGGGAAGGGATTCGCCCAGTTCGGCGGCCTCGACAACATGGCCGAGGGCAGCCCGAACGCCGGGGACACGGGCGGGCAGGTGCTGGTCGTCACCTCCGTGATCAAGGAGGCGAAGCTCACCAAGCTGTGCCAGAGCGTCGATCTGGGCGGCACCAACCTGCTCATCACCGCGGGCGAGGGGGACACCCGGGTGTCCGCGAGCGACCTGACCACCGACTCGACCTTCCTGTCGGGTGACGCCGCCTTCAACAACATCGAGATCGGCAACGACGCCAGCACCCTGGACAAGGCCAGCCCGAAGGGCCGCGGACCGATCGGCGTCTTCAGCCAGCAGGCCGACACCGTGCAGATCAAGAACCTGCGGCAGACCAACTACGCGACGACGGCGGGGGTCTTCAAGCTTCCCGGCCTGAAGCTGCGCTTCAGCGGGTCGGGCTGCTGATGCCCGGCGCCCGCGCGGGATTCCGGGCCGGCTTCCGCCGCTGGCGCTCCGGACGGCCGTTCTGGGGCGGGTTGCTGCTCACGCTGGCCGGGGCCGAGGTCCTGTTCACCATGAAGGCGTCCTTCAAGGTGGTGCTGCACGTCGGCATGCAGGGCGTGGCCGGCTATCTCCTGCCCGTCGTGATGCTGCTGTGCGGACTGCTGGCCCTGGTGAACCCCTCCCAGCGGCTCTTCTACTCGCTCATCGGCGTCCTGGCCTCCCTGGGCACGTGGGTCACCTCCAACCTGGGCGGGTTCGTCGTCGGGCTGCTCCTCGGTTGTGTCGGCAGCTGCCTGGTCTTCGGCTGGCTGCCCGACCAGGAGTCGCGCCGCGACCGCCGACGCCGCAGGAAGGAGGCCCGGGACGCGCGTACGGCCCCGCGGCCTCTGGAGCAGCGGGCGGGCGAGCCCGCCTGACACCGGGCCACCGGCGTCCGCGCCCCGGCACGCACCCGGGGCCGGACGCCGGCCTTCCGTGCGCACTCGCGCTTACACCACACTTCACCGGTGCTTCACCCGTCCCGTTCATCACGATGCGGCACCGACAACTCGCACCTGATCGCTGGTCACTTGACTACCGGCCGTCACTCACGGTTTGCTCCGGCCAGGCGAGATTCACCCGGTTGGCGTACCGAAACACGGCTCCGGTCCACCTCGCCCCGTTCCTCCTGCTCGGCCGCACAGCGAGGTGCCCCAACCCCCATGAGTACATCTCCCCCGCCCACCCACTCCCCCGGACGCCTCCGCGCCACGGCCCTCGCCGCGGCCGTCTGCCTGCTGGCGGCCGGCTGCTCCGCCCTCGGCGGGGAGGAGGACGGCTCGGCCGCGGACGGCGCGGGCGGGTCCGGCGCCGACCGGATGAAGATCGTCATGGTCACCCACGGCGGTGAGGGCGACGCCTTCTGGGACCGGGTGCGCAAGGGCGCCCAGGCCGCGGCCGACAAGGACGGCGTCGACCTGACGTACGCCGGCGACGCCGACACCGCCGACCAGGCCGACCTGGTGCGGGACGCGATCCGCGACAAGGCCGACGGCATCGCCGTGACCCTGGCCAAACCGCAGGCGATGAAGGGACCGGTCGCCGAGGCCCGGGCGGCCGGCATCCCCGTGGTCGGCCTCAACTCCGGCATCGACGCCTGGCGGTCCACCGGGCTCTTGCAGTACTTCGGGCAGGACGAGAGCGTCGCCGGCCGGGCCGTCGGCGACAAACTGAACGACCTCAAGGCCCGGCACGCCCTGTGCGTCATCCACGAGCGGGGCAACGTCGCCCTGGAGGCCCGCTGCGCCGGCGTGAAGAAGACCTTCGAGGGCGAAGCCGAGATGCTCTACGTCGAGGGCACCGACATGAAGGCCGTCGGCGCGGCCGTCACCGCCCGGCTGCGGCAGGACTCCAGCATCGACGAGGTCGTCATGAACGGCGCGGCGTTCGCCCTCACCGCGGTCGAGTCGGTCGACGAGGCGGGCAGCAGCGCCCATGTCGCCACCTTCGACCTCGACGAGGACCTCGTCGCCGCGGTCAAGCGCGGGGACGTGCAGTTCGCGGTGGACCAGCAGCCGTACCTCCAGGGATATCTCGCGGTGGACGCGCTCTGGCTGTACCGCACCAACGGCAACGTCAGCGGTGGCGGAGTGGCACCCGTACTGACCGGCCCGGCGTTCGTGACCCGGACGAACGCCGACGCGGTCGCGAAGTTCGCCGCCGGGGGCACCCGGTGACCGGGCACCGCGGCCGCCGGCGCCCGCGCACAACCGCCACCCTCCCCCACTGATCGCCTAGGACGACGATGTCTGCACGGACAGGTGCCCGGCGCCGCCTCGGCTCCATACGTCTCTCCCTGATCCTCCTGGCCCTCGTCCCCGGCGTCACCCTCGCCGCCGTGTGGGGGGTGACGACGATCCAGATGTTCTCGGAGGGCCTGCGGCTGCGCGCGCAGACGGAACTGAGCCGCGACACCGGGGCCATGGGTACCGAGGCGGCGCTCGCGCTGCAGAAGGAGCGCGGTCTCTCGGCCGCCCATCTGGCCGAACCCGGCGGTGACCGGACGGAACTGGACGCCCAGCGGAAGAAGACGGACGAGGCCGTCGCCCAGCTCGTCGGCCAGTCCGCCGCGATCGAGAGCGCGCCCGCCCGCGTCTCGGACCGCCTCTACTCGGTACTCGGCTCGGTGGGCAGCCTGGAGTACTACCGCAACCAGGTGGACGACCCCAGCGACATCACCTCCGACCAGGCGCTCGACCAGTACACCTCGATCATCGACGAGCAGATCCACGCCTTCCAGGAGCTCTCCCAGGTCGACGACGGCGACCTCACCTCGCAGGCCGGACCGCTGGTCGCCCTGGAGCACGCGGCGGAGCTGGTCTCCCAGGAGGACGCCCGGCTCACCCTCGCCTGGCCGTCCGGCCGGATGGACGAGAAGGAGTGGGCGCGGTTCGCGCAGTTGGTCCACACCCGGCGCTGGCTCGTCCAGGACCAGATCGTCCCCTCCCTGCGCGGCAGCGCGAAGGCGCAGACCGAGCGGATCCTCGCGAGCCCCGAGTGGCAGACCCTGGGGGCCGTCGAGGACCAGGTGCTGGCGGCCCGCGCGGCGGACGGCGACGGCCGGATCGACCTGCCGGACGCACGGCAGCGCTGGACCACCGCCCTGGACAAGGTCTCCGACCAGTACGCGGCGCTGATCCGGCAGCAGACGGACGGGCTGCTCGACCGCAGCGCCGACGAGGCACGCGGGCTGCTGATCACGGCCGCCTCGCTCAGCGCGGGTGGTCTGATCGCCCTGGTGCTGTGCGTCGCGATGTCCTGGCGCATCACCCGCTCGCTGTCCCGTCGGCTGCGCGGTCTGCGGCTGGCCACCCTGAGCCTGGCCGAGGAACGGCTGCCCGACGTGGTGGCCCGGCTGGAGCGGGGCGAGAAGGTGGACGTGGAGTCGGCGACCCCGCCGCTGGACTACGGGCGGGACGAACTCGGGCAGGTCGCACAGGCGTTCAACACGGCGCAGCGCACCGCCGTGCACACCGCCGTCGAACTCGCCGACACCCGGCGCGGCTTCCAGAAGGTCATCCTCGGCATCGCCCGGCAGAGCCAGAACCTCGTCAACATGCAGCTCGGCAAGCTGGACGCGCTGGAGCGCGAGCACACCGACCCGGAGATCCTCAAGGGACTGTACGAACTGGACTCCACGGCCAGTCAGTTGCGCCGCTACGAGGAGAACCTCGTCATCATCAGCGGCGAACAGCCCCGGCGCACCTGGCGCGAGCCCGTCGCGCTGGTCGACATCCTGCGCAGTGCCGTCGGCGAGGTCGCCGAGTACCAGCGGGTGGAGCTGCACACCGACGAGGAGGTGGCGCTCGCGCCGCCCGCGGTGGCCGACGTGATCCACCTGCTCGCCGAACTCATCGACAACGCGACCGCCTACTCCCCCGCCCCCCACCCGGTCGGAGTGCGGGCGGCGCTGGTGGCCAAGGGGCTGGCCGTCGAGATCGAGGACCGCGGGCTGGGCCTGTCGGAGGAGGACTACGCCTCGTTCAACGCCCAGCTTGCGGTGCCCCCGCAGTTCGACGTGGTCGCGCTCGCCGACGACCTGCGGCTCGGCATGTTCGTCGTCGCCCGGCTCGCGCACCGGCACGGCATCACCGTCACGCTGCGCTCCTCCCCGTACGGCGGGACCACGGCGATCGTGCTGATCCCGCACGACGTCGTGGTGCGCGAGCCGCTCGACGCGGCCCACGGGCCCGACCGCACGGCGTCTCCGGCCGGCCCCGAAGCCGCTGCGTCCGGCGGGCCCGAGGCGTCCTCCGTGACTGAGACGTCCTCCGTGCCCGGGGCGGCCCCCGCTCCCGCGAAGCGGCCCGTACGACCGGTGCGGCCCGTACCCGCGAGCCGGCCCGGCACCACCGCCCCGGCCGCGTCGTCCGCCCCCTCCGCATCCTCCGCATCCTCCGCATCCGAGGGGAACGGCCTGGCCCCGCTGCCCCGCCGGGTGCCGCAGACCAGCCTGGCCGCCGAGTTGCGCGACGAGGACGCCGTGACCGGCTGGGACGGACCGGAGGGCGCGTCCGACGACGACGGCGACTTCACCGCCGAGCGCGCCGCCTCCTCCCTCGCCGGTTTCCGGAGCGGCACCCTGCGGGCCCAGGCCGATGACGCCGAAGCGGGCGCCACCGACACCGAACCCGACGAGCAGGTACTCTCCTCCGCCGCCCCCTCGACCCCGACCGCAGACCGCCGACCGCCGACGAAGGACTCGCGATGACCCGACCCTCCCCCCCCACGCACACCGAGCTGGACCAACTGCTCACCGGACTCGTGGAGCGGGTCGCCGACGTGAACCAGGCGGTGGTGCTCTCCGAGGACGGACTGGTCGTCAGCAAGTCCACCGGCTTCCTGCGCGACGACGCCGAGCGGCTGGCGGCGACCGCCTCGGGCCTGATGAGCCTCAGCAAGGGCGTCAGCATGGACTTCCGCGGCGGCCCCGTGCGCCAGGCGCTGATCGAGATGGCCAACAGCTACCTGATACTCACCTCCGCGGGCGCCGGCGCCCACCTCGTCGTGCTCACCGGCCCGAACGCCGACGTCGGCGTGGTGGCGTACCAGATGAACATGCTGGTGAAGAAGATCGGCGAGCACCTGAGCGCGGCACCGCGGGCCACCGCCGGCCCCGGCGAGTGACGTGACCGGAGGCGACGCGGGCGGCCGGCTCGTACGGCCGTTCACCCTGACCGGCGGCCGGACCCGGCCCAGCCGCGCCGACTTCACCCTCATCACCACGGTGACCGCGATCGACCCGCAGCCCACGCGGGCCGCGCGGCCGCAGCCCGAGCACCTGCGGATCCTGCGGGTGTGCGCCGAGCCCGTCGCCGTGGCCGAGGTCGCGGCCCGCCTGGACCTGCCGGTGAGCGTGGTCGTCATCCTGCTCTGCGACCTGCTGGAGGCCGACCGGATCACCGCCCGGCCCCCGCACCCGGTCTCCCGAGCCACCCCGGACCTGGACCTGCTGCAGAAAGTGAGGGACGGCCTTGGCCGGCTCTGACCGCGCCGCTGAGGCGCCCACGGCACCCGCACCCCCGGCTGCCGCCCCCGAAGCCGTGAAGATACTGATCGCCGGCGGTTTCGGCGTCGGCAAGACCACCATGGTCGGCTCGGTCAGCGAGATCGCCCCGCTGCGCACCGAGGAACCGCTGACCGCGGCGGGGCTGGACGTCGACGACCTCGCCGGAATCGAGGAGAAGCGGGCCACGACCGTGGCCCTGGACTTCGGGCGGATCGGCATCGGCCGGGAACTGGTGCTGTACCTGTTCGGCACGCCCGGTCAGCAGCGGTTCTGGTTCATGTGGAACGACCTGGCGATCGGTGCCCTCGGCGCCGTGGTCCTGATCGACGTGCGCAGGCCCGAGTCGAGCTTCGCGGCCATCGACTTCTTCGAGCGGCGGGGCATTCCGTTCGTCGTCGGCGTCAACGGCTTCCACGGACGGCATCCGTATCCGGCCGAGGAGATCCGGGAGGCCCTGGCGCTGCCGGAGCACGTGCAGGTGCTGTTGTGCGACGCGCGGGAGCGGGCCTCCTGCCGGGACGTCCTCATCGCCCTGATCGACCAGCTGATCGACGCCGCGGCGTCGTGACCGGCGTACGGCGGGTCAGACCAGACCCGCCGACTCGAGCCACTCCTTGGCCACGTCCAGCGGGTCCTTCTTGTCCAGCTGCACCTGGGCGTCCAGGTCGAGGAGGGTCTCCGTGTCCAGCTTGGCGGAGACCGCGTTGAGCGTGTCGACGCCCTCCTGGGACAGGCCCTCCTTGTGGACCAGCGGGGTGACGTTCGCGTATCCGAAGAGGTTCTCCGGGTCCTTCAGGACGACGAACTTCTCCTTGATGATGGTCGGGTCGGTGGTGAAGATGTCCGCCGCCTGCACGGTGTTCTTCGTCAGCGCCGACTGGGTCAGCGGGCCGCCCGCGTCGAGCGCCTTGAAGGACTTGAACTTCAGCCCGTACACGGACTCCAGGCCCTTCAGCCCCTGCTGCCGGGTCTGGAACTCGGGCGAACCGCCGATCACCAGGTCCGGCGCGATGTCCTTGAGGTCGGCGAGGGTCGACTCGGCGGTGAGGCCATGCTTCTTCGCGGTCTCGGCGTTGACGCTGACCGAGTCCTTGTTCTCGGCCGGCGACGACTCCAGCAGCGTCAGCTTCTTGTCGAGCTGGGCCTTGGCCGCGGTGTTGACCGCCTCGGTGGACTTCTGCTCCGCCTCCGGGTCGAGGTAGGCCAGCAGCGCGCCGTTGTACTCCGGCAGCACCGTGACCGAGCCGTTCTTCATCAGGCCGTACGTCGTCTCCCGGCTGCCGATGTTGTGCTTGTAAGTGACCTTGAGGCCCTTGGCCTTGAGCGCCTCGCCGTAGATGTCGGCGAGGAGGGTGCTCTCGGCGAAGTTGTTCGAGCCGACGACGACGGTGCCGGCCTCCGCCTTCTCCCCTGCGAGGGGGTTGTCGGAGGCGTCGTCGGAGGAGGAACAGCCCGCGAGCAGCGCCGCCGCGGCGGTGAGCGCGACGGCCGCCGCGCCGGTGTGCCTCGTCCTGGACCTGCTGCTCTTCGCGGTAGAAGTCATCCACCGATCCAAACGAGCCACTTGTCGGTCAGTCAAGAACGGCCTGGTTACGGTTTCTTTCACAACGGTGTTCGAGACTGTGTTCGAGATCATGTTCCGGCGTCAGCGCCTGCGCACCCCCGGCGACACGGCCAGCCGTTCCGCCGCCCAGAACACGGCGAGCGTGACGAGCGCCAGGAGCGCCACCAGGGTGGCACCGCCGACCACCTTCTCGTAATTGCGCTGGTAGAGCCCGTCGATGATGTACCGGCCGATCCCGCCGAGACTGACGTACGCCGCGATGGTCGCCGTCGACACGACCTGGATGGCCGCCGAACGCAGTCCGCTGAGGACCAGCGGCAGGGCGACGGGCAGTTCGACCCGGAAGAGGATGCTCGTCTCGTGCATGCCCATGCCGCGCGCGGCGTCCACCGGGGAGGGGTCGACGGAGCGGACCGCCTCGTAGGTGGTCACCAGGATCGGCGGGATCGCGAGTACGACCAGCGGGACCATCACGGGCAGCAGGCCGATGCCGACCACGACGGCGATCAGCACCAGCAGACCGAAGCTGGGCAGCGCGCGGGCGGCGGTGGCGACGAAGGCGACGGCGTTGCCGCCGCGTCCGGTGTGGCCGGTGAGCAGCCCGAGGGGCAGGCCGATCGCGGCGGCGAGACCGAGGGCCATCAGTGTGTACTGGACGTGTTCCAGCAGGCGCTGCGGGATGCCGTCGTAGCCGTGCCAGTGGGCGCTGTCGCTGAAGAAGGCGTTGACGAAGTTGAGGACGTTCACCGGGTGACCGCCTTTTCCGGCGTCTCCGGCGTCTCCGGCGTCTTCGGCGACTCCGCCTTCTCCGGCTCGGACCGCTCCTGCCGCACGGCGGCCTCCTTCGGGCGCTTGCCCTTGCCGCGCGGCATCCAGGGCGTCAACAGGTTCCGGACCAGCACGAGCGCCGCGTCGCACAGGATCGCCAGTACGGCGGTGGTGAGGACGGAGTTCACCGCGAGTTCGGGCCGGCCGTACTTCTGGGCGTCGGCGAGCAGGTTGCCGAGCGCGCCCTGGTTGCCGATGAGGGCGCCTACGCTGACCAGGGAGATGCTCGCCGACACGGCCACCCGGAGCCCGGCGAGGATCGCGGGCACGGCGATCGGCAACTGCACCTGCAGATAGCGCCGTACGGGCCCGAAGCCCATCGCGGTGGACGCGGCCAGGGTCTCCTCGGGCACCGACCGCACGCCGTCGACGATCGCCGGAACGAGCACCACCAGGCTGTACACGGCCAGCGGGATCATCACGGTCAGCTCGGTCTGGCCGGTGTAGTCGATGAGGACGACGAAGACGGCCAGTGACGGGATGGCGTAGAACACGGTGGTCACGCCGAGCACGGGCGGGTACAGCCAGCGGAAGCGCACACAGAGCTGGGCGATGGGCAGCGCGAGCAGCAGCCCGGCCAGCACCGGCAGCAGCGCCTCGCGCAGGTGCAGCCCGATCAGGCCGAAATAGGTGTTGCCGAGGTCGCTCGGAATGTCGAAGAAGCCGTTCACGGACCGACCTTCGTGACACCGGCGGACTCCGCCTGCGGCGCGTCGTCGGCCCGCGCGTCGCCGGTGTCCCCGGCGCCGTGGGCGGTGCGGATCGCCTCGCCGATGGTCTGCTGGGAGACGACGCCGGTCACCCGGCCGTCGGCGTCCACGGCGACGGCCCAGCCGGTGGGCGAGAGTACGGCGCAGTCGAGCGCGGCTCGCAGCGAGTCGGTGCCGGGCACGAACGGCCGCCCGTACGACAGCAGCCCCTCCACCGCGATGTCCCCGGCGGTCAGGTCCCGCGGTTCGGCCCAGCCCAGCGGCCTGCCCTCCGCGTCGGTCACCAGCAGGTAGGAGGCGTCGGGTGCGGCGAGTTGCTCGGCCGTGGCGTCCACGCCCACGACCCGGTCACTCGTCAGCTCCAGGCCGGCCGACGGGAAGAAGGACAGCCGCCGGATGCCGCGGTCGGCGCCGAGGAAGTCCTCGACGAAGTCGTCCGCGGGGTTCGACAGCAGCTCGGCGGGGGGCGCGAACTGGGCGAGCCGGCCGCCGGTGCGCATCACCGCGACCATGGTGCCCAGCTTGATGGCCTCGTCGATGTCGTGCGTGACGAAGACGATGGTCTTGCCCAGCTCCTCCTGGATGCGCAGGAGTTCGTCCTGGAGCCCCTTGCGGACCACGGGGTCGACGGCGGAGAACGGCTCGTCCATGAGCAGCACGGGTGGGTCGGCGGCGAGCGCCCGCGCCACGCCGACGCGCTGCTGCTGGCCGCCGGAGAGCTGGTACGGGTACCGCTTGCCGAGGGAGGCGTCGAGCCCCACCCGCTCCATCAGCTCCGCCGCCCGCTCCCGGGACTTCTGCTTGCCCCAGCCGATCATGCGGGGCACGGTGGCGATGTTGTCGATGATCGTCCGGTGCTGGAAGAGCCCGGCGTTCTGGATGACGTACCCCATCGACCGGCGCAGCGTGGTGACCGGCTGCTGCTGGAGGTCCGCGCCGTCGAGGAGGATGGCGCCCTCGGTGGGCTCGACCATTCGGTTGATCATCCGCAGGGTCGTCGTCTTGCCACAGCCGGACGGTCCGACGAGGACCGTGATCGAGCGATCCGGTATCTCCAGCGACAGCCTGTCGACCGCCACGGTGCCGTCCGGGTACCGCTTGGTGACTGATTCCATCCGTATCAAAACGCCGAATACCCTTCGGGTGGGGCGGAAAGTTCTGGCCAGGTCGCTACGGGTCGTTGCCGGGAGAGTCTAGACGTCCGATGTCGCGGGACCGTGGTGGCCGTGTGTAACCCTGTGCCGTGGAAGGCGCCCCGGCAGCCCTCGCGCGCCACGGCCCACGCGGCGCCCTCGGCGCCCATCGCGAAAGCCGCCGTGGCGACCGTGTCCGACGTCGAAGGCGCCGCCGGTCGTGACCCGGTACTCCTCGCAGAGGTCGGGCACTTCCCGCAACTCGTTTTCAATGGGACGGACTTCACCCCGGCCCAGCCGGGACACCTGGCTGTCGGGCCAGAACGGGCTGAAGCGCGCGTCGACCTCACGCAGCCACGCGAAGACGGCGTCGGTGGCTCCTCGGGCACGTCCGGGTCATCGCCCCGCAGCGAGACCGGGTAGCCCATGACGTGTTCGATGCGCCGCACGTCAGGTACCGGCGCCCCGGGGATTCCGGTGGCCGACCGGGAACGGGACTTCGACCGCTTCTACCGCGTCGACAAGGCCCGCAGCCGCGACCGTGGCGGGCTGGGCCTCGCCGTCGCCGGTTCGCTGGTACGGGCGCACGGCGGCACGATCGAGCTGGGCGGCGAACCGGACGCGACGGTGTTCACCTGATTCCTGCGAGGAGACTCTGGCGTTCACGCCGAGGAGGAATCGCGTCCGGATGTTGGGACGCGGAGCGTCGCCGCGTCCGGTTCCGGGCGGGGAGGGCCCGTACCGATGTCGGCATGACCCCGAGGTAATGCGAACGCGTGTGCCTGAGATCGCTGGTTGGGGTGGTGGTTGCGGGATCGGCGGGTGTTTGTGCGGCTGTCGTACGTATGGTCCTTCGCAGGGTTCGGGGGCGGCAGAGTGTCCTGGCCGGGGCCGTGGAGGGGGCGGAATGGCGCAGGTGGGGGCGGGGGTGGGGGCCGGGCTTGTCCGGTACACGTACCGGTTGCGGATGTCGTCCGCTGCCCGCACCGCGCTGGGGCGGAGTGGGGCCGGTGCCGTTGGGTGTGGAACGAGTGCGTCGCCAAGTCCAGGGCTGTACACCTGCGCAATACGTCCACCGACGAGAAGGCCACGTGCGGCCCGGCCCGGCTCGACAGGATGCTGACCGAGGCCCGTGCCCGTACGCCGTGGTTACGGGAGGGCTCCTCGGTTCCCCAGCAGCAGGTCATCCGCGATTTCGGCCGCTCCCGCGCCAAGGCGCACAAGGACATCACAGAGCGCCTGCCCATGGCGCGCCGGGCCGGGATGCCGAAGTGGAAGGCCAAGCGTGATGCGCTGCCGACCCTGAACTACACGAAGCGCGGGTTCCGGCTGAGGGACGGCCGGCTGCACCTGGCGGGCGGCATCGTCCTGTCGGTCGTGTGGTCGCGGGAGCTGCCGGGTGAGCCGTCCTCGGTGCGCGTGTACCAGGACAGTCTCGGGCACTGGTACTGCTCGTTCGTCGTCCCCGTCCAGATCCAGCCGCTGCCCAGGACCGGCCGGGTCCTCGGTGTCGACTGGGGGGTGAAGGAGACGGCGACCACCACGTCCGACGCGCACGACCTGCCGCATCCCGCGCACGGCGGGAAGGCCCGGATGAAGCTGGCCCGGTACGACCGGATGATGGCCCGCCGCAGGCCGAAGAAGGGTGAGGCCGGTTCGAAGGGCTACCGGACGGCGAAGAGACTGCGGGCGAAGGCACACAAGAAGGTCGCCAGGCAGCGGGCGGACACCGGACGCAAGTGGGCGAAGAAGGTGGTCCGCGACCACGACACGATCGCGGTCGAGGACTTCCGCCCCAAGTTCCTCGCCAAAACCACGATGGCCCGCAAGGCCGCCGACGCCGCCATCGGCGCCACCAAGGCCGCCCTGACCGGGATGGGCCGCAAACACGGGCTGGCGTCGAGGGCGGAAGACCTCCTGGAGCGCTGCTCCAGGAGGCGGCCTGAGCCAGGAATCCCCTCCCCCTCCAGGGAGGGGAGGATTCAACGTGACGCTCCCGGCCGCCGCGCTCTGAACCGCGGGTTCAGCCCTCCGCGGGCGCCAGCCGCAGCGCGATGCTGTTGATGCAGTACCGCTGGTCGGTGGGGGTCGGATACCCCTCGCCCTTGAACACGTGCCCGAGGTGCGAGCCGCACCGGGCGCACCGCACCTCGGTGCGCACCATGCCGTGGGACCGGTCCTCGATCAGCTCGACCGCGTCGGTGTCCTTCGGGTCGAAGAAGGACGGCCAGCCGCAGTGCGACTCGAACTTGGTGGTGGAGGTGAACAGGTCCGCACCGCAGGCGCGGCAGGAGTAGACGCCCTCGGTCTTGGTGTCGGTGTACTCACCGGTGAAGGCGGGCTCGGTGCCGGCCTGGCGCAGGACGGCGTACTCGGCCGGAGCCAGCTCCGCGCGCCACTGCTCGTCCGGCTTCTCGACGTCGTACGACATGAGTCCTCAGCCCCTTACTTACCCGTGCTCGACAGCTGGTCCAGGATGCGCGGTCCGAGGTCGGTGACGTCGCCCGCGCCCATGGTGAGAACGAGATCACCGGCCTTCGCCATTCCCGCGACCACCGCGGGCGCCCCGTCCTTGTCGTGGACCGGCGTGACGTCCGCGCCCGCGGCGCGGGCCGCCTCGATGATCAGCTCGCTGGTGATGCCGGGGATCGGGTCCTCGCGGGCCGGGTAGATGTCGAGGACGACCGACGCGTCCGCCAGCGCGAGGGCCTGGCCCATCTCCTTGCCCAGCTCCTGGGTGCGGGAGAACAGGTGCGGCTGGAAGAGGACCAGGATGCGGGCGTCGCCGACCGCGGCGCGCATGGCCTCCAGGTCCGCCGTCATCTCGGTGGGGTGGTGCGCGTAGGAGTCGACGACCTGGACGCCGGCCGCCTCGCCCTTGAGCTGGAGGCGCCGCTTGACGCCCGTGTAGGCGGCCAGGGCGGGGGCCAGCTCGGCGGCGGGGATGCCGAGGGCCACGCCCGCCGCGAGGGCGGCGACCGCGTTGTGGGCGTAGTGGCGGCCGGGGACGGAGACCGCGAAGGTCAGCTCCGCGCCGTCCATCACCACGGTGACCTCGCTCTTCAGGCCCTGCGGGACGACCGACAGGATCCGCACGTCGGCGTCCTCGGACTCCCCGTACGTCACCGTCCGCACCGACCCGGCCAGCCGCCGCGTCAGCTCCCGGGCGCCGTCCTGGTCGGCGGCGATCACCAGGGTGCCGCCGGGGACGATCCTGCCGGCGAAGGTCTCGAAGGACTCGTAGATCTCGTCCATCGACGCGTAGTTGGCGTGGTGGTCGAGTTCGACGTTGAGGACGATGGCGACCTCGGGGGCGTACTTGTGGAAGCTGCGGTCGCTCTCGTCCGCCTCGGCCACGAAGATCTCGCCGTCGCCGTGCAGCGCGTTGGAGCCGGGCGCGTCCAGGTCGCCGCCGATCGCGTACGACGGGTTCAGGCCCAGCTCGGACAGGGAGACCGCCAGCATGGAGGTGGTGGTGGTCTTGCCGTGCGTGCCGGCGACCGCGATCGGGCGCAGGCCGTTCATCAGCGCGGCGAGGGCGTCGGAGCGGTGCACGACCGGGATGCCGCGTTCGGCGGCGCGGGCCAGCTCGGGGTTGTCCTCGCGGATCGCCGACGACACGACCACGCAGGTGGCGTCGTCGGCGAGGTGCTCCGCCGCGTGCCCGATGTGCACGGTGGCGCCGAGCGCGCGCAGGGCCTCGGCGGTCGCGGACTCCCGGGCGTCACTGCCCGCCACCTCGGCGCCGCGCTGGGCGAGGATCTTGGCGATGCCCGACATTCCGGCGCCGCCGATGCCGATGAAGTGCGGTCGGTCCATGGCGGTAGGAAGGCCGGGTGCCATGCGCTGTTCTCCCCAGAGGTGCGGCGGGTGGTACGAGAGGTGGGTGCTCACGAGCGTGCTGCTTGCGAGCGGTGGTCGTGCTGGTGGGCGCGCCCCCGGCGCGGGAGCGCGGCCCCAGCCTATGCCTTGCTGTGGGAGAACAGTTTCAGGACCGGTACGCCGACCTTGTGCCGGGCCCGCGAAGCCCAGTCCCGGTGGAAGAACTCCTCCACGTAGTGCGGATCGGTCAGGACGATCACCTCGTCGGCGCCGATCTCCAGGACCAGGGACTTGAGCTCGTCGAGCGGGTGGTCCTCGATCAGGCGGCCCTCGGCCTCGGCCCCGGACGCGCGCAGGGCGGTGAGGGACACCTCCAGTGCCCGCTGCCCGACGCTCTGCGCCTCCTGGCCCTCGGGCGTCTCCCCCTCGCGCACGGCGTCGTCCAGCTCGCCGAGCGCGACGTCGTCGATGGCTCTCAGCAGCCTGTCCGCCTGATCGCCGCGCGGCTGGAGCAGCACGTGGAAGGCGACCGCCTCCTCCCCGTGCAAGGTCGTGACGAACTCCACGTCGGCGGACGTCAGGGCCTTCTCGATCATCAAAACGCTTGTGAACACTCAGGCGCCCCTTCTCCTTCGAGGGACCGTCGGGCCCACCCTCCGTAGGCCCTACCGGTCCCTGCGGAAACCATCCTGCCCCGTGATCGCACGGGTACTGCCGGATTCAGTGTGCCCGGCTCGGACTAAGCGGAACGGTAGATTCCACCGATTCCCTCAGTCACGCCGGTACCGGGTGAAGAGGAAGCCCTCCTCCTCGAGCAGGGACGCGAGCGCGAACCGCCGCGGAACCTCGACCGAGGGCCCGCCCGCGATGCGCTGCGCGTCACCCGCGGTGAGCATCGGCGAGACGGTCAGGCACAGCTCGTCGAGCACCCCGGCCGTGACGAACTGCCCCAACAGCCGAGGCCCGCCCTCGGTCAGCAGCCGGGTGTGACCGAGGGCGACGAGCGCGTCGACGGCGCGGGCGGGGTCCACGCCGACGCCGTCACCGGCGATCACCACCCGGGCGCCGGCCTTCTCGGCGGCCGCGATCCGGTCCGGGGTCGCGGCCGCGCCGGTCAGGACCAGGGTCGGCACCAGCGGCGAGGTGAACAGCGGCAGGGAGAAGTCCAGCTCCAGGCTCGCGCTGACCACCGCGATCGCCGGCGCGGGGCTCTGCCCGGCGGCCCGCCGCAGCTCCGCGAACTCCGCACGCGAGCGCGCCGGGCGGTACCCCTCCTGCCGTACGGTCTCGGCGCCGGCGACCACCACGTCCGCCAGGGCGCGCAGGGTGCCGAAAACGCGCATGTCGGCCGCGCTGGAGATGGGCTGGGACCGGCCGTCGTGCTGGGCGGCACCGTCGAGGGTGGAGACCATGTTCGCCCGCAGCCACGCCCCCGGCCGCCCGTCCTGCTCGGGATAGGCGTAGGCGGCGGCCAGCTCGGCGAGGCTCCACTCCCGATCGGTCCCGTCGGAGCCCGGGCCGGCTGTCTGATCGGTCACAGGGGTCACGGGTGTCACGGGGAACAGGCGTCGCATGCCGTGCAGTGTTCCACGCGGCCGAAACCCGAACCGCGCGATCGGCGGCCGCTCAGCCGCACAACCGCAACCGCGGGCAATCGTGCCGCCAGGGGCGGCACGGGTGGGCGCGGCGGCACCCCGCAACGCCGGGCCGCGCACCCCACCCCCGCCCAGCACCCCCACCGGGCCACCGAACGACACACGGGCCGGGCACACCCGACCGCGCACCCCGCCACCTCCCGGACAGGCCCTACCATGGACCCCCGTGTCGTCCTCCTCCCCCGCCCCCGGTTCCACCCCCTCCGGTCGCCCCCCGATAGCCGGGACGGCGCCCGCCGCCGCCCCGCTGTCCCTGTGCGCCCGCGAGCCGCACGTCCCCGCGGACCGCCTGGTCGCCGAGATGGTGCCGCCGCCCCGCTTCGACTCGGTCCGTTTCAGCACCTACATCCCGGACCCGAACCAGCCCAGCCAGAGCGAGGCCGTACGCGTCCTGGAGGACTTCGCGACCGGACTGGACGGGGCTCCCGCCGCCACCGGCAGGCGCGGCCTCTTCGGTCTCGGCCTCGGCAGGAGCAAGACCCCGAAGCCCCCCGCCGGCCCCCGCGGCGTCTACCTCGACGGCGGCTACGGCGTCGGCAAGACCCACCTGCTGGCCTCCCTGTGGCACGCCACCCCCGCCGAGCCCTCCCGCAAGGCGTTCGGCACCTTCGTGGAGCTGACCAACCTCGTCGGCGCCCTCGGCTTCCAGCAGACCGTGCGGACGCTCTCCGGGCACCGTCTCCTGTGCATCGACGAGTTCGAGCTCGACGACCCCGGCGACACCGTCCTCGTCTCCAGCCTGCTCGCCCGGCTCGTCGAGGCGGGCGTGGCGCTCGCCGCCACCTCCAACACGCTGCCGGGCAAGCTCGGCGAGGGCCGCTTCGCGGCGGCCGACTTCCTGCGCGAGATCCAGGGCCTGTCCGCCCACTTCCGCGCCCTGCGCATCGACGGCGAGGACTACCGCCACCGCGGCCTGCCCGAGGCACCGGCGCCGTACTCCGACGAGCAGGTGACCCGCGCGGCGCAGACCGCCGAGGGCGCCTCCCTGGACGACTTCCCCGCGCTCCTCGACCACCTCGCACGCGTCCACCCCAGCCGCTACGGCGCGCTGACCGACGGCCTCTCGGCCGTGTGCCTCACCGGGGTGCGCCCGGTGCCGGACCAGTCGACGGCGCTGCGCCTCGTGGTGCTCGCGGACCGGCTCTACGACCGGGAGGTGCCCGTCCTGGCCTCCGGGCTGCCCTTCGACCGGCTCTTCAGCGAGGAGATGCTGAAGGGCGGGTACCGCAAGAAGTACTTCCGGGCGATCTCCCGGCTCACCGCACTGGCCCGGGACGCGGCACGGCTCGTCGACGCGCCCTGAGAACGGCCGGAACGGCCTGTTCCCGCCAACTCACCCGCGAATTTCAGGCTCTCTTCAGCTCGTAACGCTACGTTAACCCTGCAAAGCTCTTTGCAGGGTTAACGTGTTTCTTGACCGCGCATTGACCATGCGTTGGTGTTGCATTGACCTTGCACTGACCGCGTGTCGGCACATGCCAGTGGCGTGAACTGCCTGGAGGGGGGCGTATGTTGCGAGGCACGACGGCCCGGACCGTGGTTCCGCTCCTCGCCGCCGTCCTGATCGCCCTGGCGGCCTTCGCACCCAGCGCACCCTTCGCATCCGCGCATACGAGCCGTGATGCCGTGGCCAATGCCCATCCCGGAACCACCCTCGCCGGCATGGCACCGCACGACGAGATCGTCACCTGCCACGACGCGGGCCGCTCCGGGAACCCGAACGGTTCCCCGCGCGTCCGCGACCGGCACCGCACCACCGCGGCGCCGCAGCCCGACGCTCCGGAACGCCCGATCATGCGGGAGCGCGGCTCGGCCGTGGCCGAACCCGCCCTGTCCGGCCGCACGACCGGACACCGGCCGAGACCGGCACCGGACCACTCCCCGGCGGCACTTCAGGTCTTCCGCTGCTGAGGGACCGGAACATCCCCACCTCTGTCCTGCCCATCCGACGCGCCCCCACAGCGCGCCAGGAGGAATCACCGCATCATGCAGCCCCTCATCGACAACGCCCGCACGTACGGACAGCGCTCTGAGGAGTTCGCCGGGCACGCCCAAGGCCAGTCGCCCGAAGTCCTGTTCATCACCTGCTCCGACTCCCGCGTCGTACCGGCCCTGATCACGGGCGCCGGGCCCGGCCGGCTCTTCGAGCTGCGCACCGCGGGCAACATCGTCCCGGCCTACGGCGCCGAGCGCCCCTCCGGCGAGGCGGCCACCATCGAGTACGCCGTGGAAGTGCTCGGCGTCACCGACATCGTGGTCTGCGGCCACTCGCACTGCGGCGCCGTCGGCGCGCTGGTACGCGGCGACGACCTGAGCGCGGTACCCGCCGTGCGCGACTGGCTGGCGCACGCCGCGGACGAGCCGAAGCCCTGCGACCCCGCCGACCCCACGGTCGCCGAGGCCGTGCAGCACCACGTCCTGGCGCAGTTGCTGCGACTGCGCTCCTACCCCTGTGTCGAACGGCGGCTGACGGACGGCCGGCTGCGGATGCACGGCTGGTACTACGAGGTCCACACCGGGGTCGTGCGCGAACACCACGCGGACACCGACACGTTCGAGACCCTGTGAGCGCCGGCATGAACGCCATATCCGAGAACCCGCGATCCGAGAACTCCCGGAAGTTCCCCCATCTGCGGCAGGATTTCACCGCCTCGCTGGTCGTGTTCCTGGTCGCCCTCCCGCTGTGCGTGGGCGTCGCCGTCGCCTCCGGTGTCCCGGCCGAACTCGGCCTGGTCACCGGCATCGTGGGCGGTATCGTCACCGGCCTCCTGCCGGGCAGCAGCCTTCAGGTGTCCGGTCCGGCCGCCGGCCTGACGGTGCTGGTCTTCGGCGCGGTCACCGAGTACGGGCTGCCCGCGCTCGGCGTGATCGTGCTGGCCGCCGGTCTCATCCAGCTCGCGATGGGCGCCCTGAAGCTGGGGGGCTGGTTCCGGGCGATCTCCCTGTCGGTCGTCGAGGGCATGCTGGCCGGCATCGGCCTCGTGCTCATCGCCGGCCAGCTGTACTCGGCGGCCGGTCTCGAGGCGCCCGCCTCCGGCATCGACAAGATCACCGGGCTGCCCGGTGCCGCCGCCGACGCGCTGGGCAGCACCGAGGCGCTCACCTCGCTCGCCCTCGGCGCCGGCACCGTCGCGGTGCTGGTGCTGTGGAGGCGGCTGCCGAAGCGGGTGCAGGCCGTGCCGGGCGCTCTGGCCGCGGTCGGCCTGGCCACGGCGGTCACGGCGGTCTTCGGACTGTCGGTGGCGACCGTGGAGGTGAACGGCCTGCTGGACGTGATCCAGCCGCCCGGCGCCGACGCCTTCGGCGAGCTGGCGAGCGTGGGCATCCTCGGCACGATCGTCGCCTTCACCCTGATCGCCTCGGCGGAGAGCCTGTTCAGCGCCGCCGCGGTGGACCGGCTGCACAACGGCCCGCGCACCGAGTACAACAAGGAGCTGATGGCGCAGGGCGCGGGCAACACGGTGTGCGGTCTGCTCGGCGCACTGCCGATGACCGCGGTCATCGTGCGCAGCTCCGCCAACGTGAGCGCGGGCGCGCGGACCAAGGCGTCCCGGGTCATGCACGGGGTGTGGCTGCTGCTGTTCGCCGCGCTGCTGCCGTCCGTGCTGGCCCTGATCCCGCTGCCCGCGCTGGCGGGCATCCTGGTCCACGCGGGCTGGAAGCTGATCCCGTTCCGCGGCATCGTGCCGCTGTGGCGGGGGCACCGGGGCGAGGCGCTGATCCTGGTGGTCACGGCCGTGTCGATCGTCGCGGTCAACATGTTCGAGGGCGTGCTGATCGGTCTGGCGCTGTCCGTGGTCAAGACCGCCTGGGAGGCTTCCCACCTCAAGCTGGAGGTCGTCGACAAGGGCGCCGGTCCCGTCCAGGCGCACCTGTCGGGCAACGCGACCTTCCTGCGGCTGCCGAAGATCCTGGAGAGCCTGGAGGCGCTGCCGCAGGACCGCCCGGTCGAGCTGGACCTGTCCGGGCTGCACCACCTGGACCACGCCTGCCGCACCGCGCTGGAGAACTGGGCCGAGCGGCACAGCGCCACCGGCACGGACCCGGTGAAGGTCACCGAACCGGCGACGGCGGCGGTGTAGTCCCATCGATGCACGGGAGGCCCGGTCCGGGGCATGGCCTCGGACCGGGCTTCCGGCATATCGTGACAGGAGTAGGCGAAACGGGCCCTCTGGGCGAGGAGGTCGCCATGCTCCAGGAGCTGCTGACCGCGGCTGCCGCCGCCGGAAGCGCCGGGGTGCTGTACATCGCGTCGGCGGCGCGGATCGTCAAGCAGTACGAGCGCGGGGTCGTCCTCCGGCTCGGCCGGCTCGCCGGTGAGGTGCGGCAACCCGGCTTCACCATGATCGTCCCGGTGGTGGACCGGCTGCACAAGGTCAACATGCAGATCGTGACGATGCCGGTGCCCGCCCAGGAGGGCATCACCCGGGACAACGTGACCGTCCGCGTGGACGCGGTCGTCTACTTCAAGGTGGTCGACGCCGCCTACGCGCTCATCCGCGTCGAGGACTACAAGTTCGCCGTGTCCCAGATGGCCCAGACATCGCTGCGGTCCATCATCGGCAAGAGCGACCTGGACGACCTGCTGTCCAACCGGGAGAAGCTGAACCAGGGCCTGGAGCTGATGATCGACAGCCCGGCCATCGGCTGGGGCGTGCAGATCGACCGCGTCGAGATCAAGGACGTGTCGCTGCCCGAGACCATGAAGCGCTCGATGGCCCGGCAGGCCGAGGCCGACCGCGAGCGGCGGGCCAGGGTCATCAACGCCGACGCCGAGCGCCAGGCGTCCAAGGTGCTCGCCGAGGCGGCGCGGGAGATGTCGGAGACGCCGGCCGCGCTGCAACTGCGGCTGCTGCAGACGGTGGTGGCGGTGGCCGCGGAGAAGAACTCGACACTGGTGCTGCCCTTCCCGGTGGAGCTGCTGCGGTTCCTGGAGAACCCGCAGCGGGCGCCGCTGGGCCAGACCCCGGAACGGCCGGCCGGCATGTGACGCGTGTAGCGCGCGTGGTTCCCGGGAAACGTGCCAGGTGATAGACACAGCGGGTCGCAATCCTGTCCGCCAGCAGGAAGGTCACCCCATGTCCGCAACCCGACGCCAGGTACTCACCCGCACGGGAGCCCTGGGCGCAGGCATCGCCTTCACCGGAGCCCTCTCCGAGCTCTTCGCCGGCACCGCCGCCGCGCAGTCCCTGGGCCACACCGGCTACGGCCCGCTGATCCCCGACCCCGACGGCCTGCTCGACCTGCCCAGAGGATTCCGCTACCGGGTCCTGTCCCGCGAGGGCGACGAGCTGCGCTCCGGCGAGGGCCCGGTCCCGTCCAACCACGACGGCATGGCGGCCTTCGCCGCGCGTTCCCGGGACCGTCACGGCCGCCACGGCGGCGTCCACCTCGTGCGCAACCACGAGAACCGCGCCAACGGCAAGGTCCCCGTCCCCACGGTGAAGGGTCTGACGTACGACCCGGAGGGCAAGGGCGGCTGTACGGCCCTGACCCTGGACTCCCGGGGCCACGTCCGCGACGAGCGGGTCGCGATCGCCGGCACGGCGGTGAACTGCGCGGGCGGCCCCACCCCGTGGCACACGTGGCTGACCTGCGAGGAGACCGAGGACAAGGCCGGCACCAACGGCTACACCAAGGACCACGGCTTCATCTTCGAGGTCGACCCCGCCGATCCGCACCGCACCGGAGCGGTGCCGCTGACCGCGATGGGCCGCTTCCAGCACGAGGCGATCGCCGTGGATCCGCGGCGGGGCGTCGTGTACGAGACGGAGGACGCGTTCGAGCGGCCGTTCGGTCTCTTCTACCGGTTCCTGCCCGAGAAACCGCTGGGCGGCACGGGCTCGCTGCGGGCCGGCGGCCGGCTCCAGGCGATGCGTGTGCCGGGCGTGCCCGACCTGTCCTCGATCCAGGAGACGGGCGCCTGCTTCGACGGCATCGAGTGGGTCGACGTACCCGACCCGCTGGCCGTCGAGACCCCCATCCGGCACCAGGACTTCGGCCGGGGCGGCATCACGCACGCGCAGAAGCTGGAGGGCTGCTACTGGGGCGGGCGCAGCGTCTACTTCGTGTCGTCCTTCGCCCACAGCGACGAGGGCTCGGCGGGCGACCACTACGGCCAGATCTGGCGCTACGACCCCGAGCGGCGCCGGCTGACCCTGGTGATCGTCTTCGGCCCGGACACCGACGTGCAGCTCCCCGGCGAGTCCCCCGACAACATCTGCCTGGCCCCCAGCGGCGGCCTCATGGTCTGCGAGGACGGCAACGGCGCCCAGCACGTCTACGGCGTGACCAGGCGCGGCGAGGTGTACGCGATGGCCCGCGGCGCCCAGAACATCGGGACGCCGGAGGAACCGGAGTGGGGTGAGTTCGCCGGGGTCACCTTCTCCCCCGATGGCGACACGATGTACGTCAACTGCTACGCGCCCGGGACGACGTTCGCGGTGACGGGCCCCTGGCGCAGGTAGGCACGGGCGACCAGAGAGAGGCGCACCGCCCGGTCACTGAAGCCGCGGCTACGGGGTACTCGGGGCCGCATGACGGAGAACCCGCAGGTCAACGGCTCGTACTGGCTTCAGACGGCACCGGGCGGTGCGCCGCGCCCCGCCCTCGCGGAGGACCTCGACGTCGACGTCGCCGTGATCGGCGCCGGCGTCGCCGGTCTCAGCACCGCCTGGGAACTGGCGCGGGCCGGGCGCAGTGTGGCGGTACTGGAGGCCGGGCGGGTCGCCGCCGGCGTCACCGGCCACACCAGCGCCAAGCTGACCGCCCAGCACACGCTGATCTACGACAAGCTGCGCCGCACCCGCGGCCCCGAGGGCGCCCGCCTGTACGCCCGCTCGCAGTCCGAGGCGATCGAGCACGCCGCCGGGATCGTGGCCGAGCTGGGCATCGACTGCGACTGGGAGACCCGCAGCGCCTACACGTACGTCTGCGACGCGGGCCGCGTGGACGAGCTGCGGGCCGAGGCGGCCGCCGCGAAGGAGGCGGGGCTGCCGGCGTCGTTCGTGACGGAGACGGCGCTGCCGTTCCCGGTCGCGGGCGCGGTCGAGGTCACGGGGCAGGCGCAGTTCCATCCGCGCAAGTACCTGCTGGCCCTCGCCGAGGACCTGGAGGCGCACGGCGGGCGGATCTTCGAGAACACCACCGTCCACGGCCTGGACGAGGGCGAGCCGTGCCGCGTGTCGACCGGGGCGGGAGCGACGGTCACCGCCCGGGACGTGGTGGTCGCCACCCACTACCCGATCTTCGACCGGGCCCTGCTCTTCGCCCGCCTCTCCCCGCGCCGGGAGCTGGTCGTCGCCGGGAGCATCGAGGCGGACCGCGACGTCGACGGCATGTACATCACGCCGGACGAGAACACGCGCTCGGTCCGTACGGCGCCCCTGGACGACGCGGGCCGCCGGCTGCTGGTCGTCACCGGGGAGCACTTCACGCCCGGCACCGGCGACACCCGGGAGCGCTTCGACCGCCTGTCCGCCTGGGCCGGCGAGCACTTCCCCGGCGTCGACCTCACCCACGCCTGGGCGACGCAGGACATCGACCCGACCGACACCGTGCCGATGGTGGGCCCCCTGCACCCGGGCGCGCACCACACGTACGTCGCCACCGGCTTCGGCGGCTGGGGGCTGAGCGGCGGCATGATGGCGGGCCGGCTGCTCACCGCGCAGATCAGCGGCGAGGAGTGCGCGTGGAGCGAGCTGTACGATCCGCGCCGGCTGCGCACGGCGGTGCGTGAGGCGCCGGCGTTCCTCAAGACGCAGGCCGAGGTCGCCCGCCACTTCGTCGGCGACCGGCTCAAGCCTTCCCCGCCGGTGGACGCCCTGCCGCCGGGCGAGGGTGCCGTCGTCCGGGCGGGCGGCGACCGGCTGGCCGTCTACCGGGACGAGGCCGGCGCGCTGCACGCCGTCTCGCCGCGCTGCACCCACCTCGGCTGTCTGGTCAACTTCAACGCGGCGGAACGCGCCTGGGAGTGCCCCTGCCACGGCTCCCGCTTCGGCACGGACGGCAAGGTGATCGAGGGCCCGGCGACGAAGCCGCTGGAGCAGCGGGACATCTGACCGCCGCCGAGGCGTCCTGACCCGAGAGGGTGACCCCTCGGGCACGTCACTCCCCATAGTCGTACATACGGAACAACACACTCATACGTTCGTACGGTGATCACTCTCGTACGACGCGCAACCGCCCTGTGTGTCCTGGGCGCCGCCCTCGCCGCCTGCGGGACCGCCGAGGCCCCGCAGGCCCCCCGCCCGGCGCCGACCGCGTCCTCCGCCGCACCGTCGAAGCCGGCCCCGTCCCGGCCCCCGACGCTCGCCCCCGGCCCCGCGGGCCTGACCCCCGTCTTCGAGCACGGGCCGCGCGCGGACGGCAAGACGGTCGCCCTCACCTTCGACGCCGACATGACCGCCGACCAGGGGCCGCGTGCGGCGGCGGGCGAACGGTTCGACAATCCGCGGCTGATCGCGACCCTGCGGGAGCTGAAGGTGCCCGCCACGGTGTTCATGACCGGCCGGTGGGCCGAGGAGTACCCGGACGAGGCCCGGTCCATCGGCCGGGACCCGCGGTTCGAGATCGCGAACCACTCCTACAGCCACTACGCCTACACCGACGACTGCTACGGCCTGCCGATGGTGTCCAAGGAGCGGATGCGCTCGGACGTGGAGCGGGCGTACGCGGCGTTCCGCGAGGCCGGGGTGCGGAACGCGATGCCGTACTTCCGTTTCCCCGGCGGCTGTTACGACAAGGCGGCCCTCGGGGAACTGACCGCCACCGGCGTCACCGCCGTCCAGTGGGACGTGGTGAGCGGCGACGCGTTCGCGACGGACGCCGACGCGGTGGCCCGGCAGGTGCTGGACGGGGTGCGGCCGGGGTCGGTCGTCGTCATGCACTGCACCCGCAGCGCCGCCCCGGTGACCGAACAGGCGGTGCGGCAGGTCGTGCCCGAGCTGCGCCGCCAGGGCTACCGTTTCGTGAAGGTCTCGGAGCTGATCGGCGCCGCGAACGGCCGCGCCTGACGGGGCCTACCCTGGAGAGATGAGCAGCGACGAGGACACCGGTCTTGACGACTACTGTCTGATCGACGCGACCCGGCCGCCCAAGGCCGACGGCCCGCCGTACGCCGAGTGCGTGCTGTGCCGGGAGCCGACGGAGTACCCCGAGTCGTACAAGGGCATCACCTTCTGCCCGGTCTGCGAGTGGCAGGAGGCCCAGCGCACGGCCTGCTCAGGCTGATCTGCGCGAGCTGAGCGCACAGGCCGCGGCGGTCGCCGCCGTCGTGACCAGGGCCGCCACGGCCAGCGGGAACAGGGGCAGCGGCACGGCCCCCGACCGCGAGCCGGTGACCAGACCGTCGACCGCCGCCCGGGCCGGGGACCCGGTCGCCACCAGCGCCAGGAGGGCCGCGAGCAGCAGTGCCGGGACCGCGCGGCCGGGCGAGCGCAGCAGCGGCCAGGCGGTCAGCGCGCCGACGGCGGTGCCGAGCAGGGCGCACACCAGCGCGGCGAGCAGTCCGGCGCCGCCCGCCGCGAGCGGGGGGACGCGCGTGCCGTGGTCCGTGCTCACCGGGTCGCTGATCAGCGTCACGACGACGGTGGCCGCCGCACCAAGTACGACCGCGGCGCCGAACGCCACCAGCAGACAGGCCAGGTGGGCACGCGCGGGTCCGCGCGCCGCCGACACGCATCCCCGGGCGGCGGGCGGCTCGCCGGTGACGCAGATCCGCACCAGCCAGGCCGCGACCGGCAGCAGCACGGCCGCCGCCCAGCCCAGCGAGTCGAGCACCGGCTGCCCGCCCTGTACGCCGATGCCCAGCGCGGCGGCGTACAGGACGACGGGCGGCAGCCAGCGCTGGGAGCGCAGCAGCAGGGCGGCCTGGTAGCGGAGCAGGGCGGTCATCGCGGGCCCTCCTGGGCGTGCACGCTCACCACGTGCCACGGCGGCCGGGCGGTCAGCAGCGTGCGCAGCAGCACGTCGGAGTGGGAGGCGGGGACGGTGAGGTCGTAGCGACCGGGACCGCTCTCCTCGGCGGAGGCGGCGATCCGCACCACATCGGCGGGCAGGCCGGCGCCGGCCGGCCCCCGCACCCGCACCGCGACGCGCGGTCCGGCCGGGGCCCCGGCGGGTTCGGTACGGCGGTGCAGGGTGCCGTCGCGCACGGTGTACACGGCGTCGGGCGCGCCGGCCAGGCGGCGCGGGTCGTGGTCGACGAAGACGACGGCACCGCCGGAAGCCGTGCGCTCGGCGACCGCCCGTTCCAACTCGGCCCGGGCGTCGGTGTCCAGCCCGGTCCAGGCCTCGTCGAGCACGAGCAGCTCGGGCTCGGCGAGCAGGGCCTGCGCCACGGCCACCTTCTGGCTGCTCCCCTTGGACAGCCGGGCCAGCGGCGTGGAGGCGTACCCGGCGGCCCCCAAGCGCTCCAGCCACTGCCCGGCCGCACGCGCCGCCGCCCGGCGGGAGAGCCCGTGCACGGTGCCGAGGTGGGTGAGATAGGCGGCGGCGGTGAAGGGCAGCGCGGGCGGGAAGCGTTCGGGGACGTAGGCCGTGCGCGGGCGGCCGGTGACCCGGCCCTCGGTGGGGGCGTCGATCCCGGCGAGCAGGCGCAGCACGGTCGACTTGCCGGTGCCGTTGGTGCCCTCGACACGGACGAGGGTGCCGGGCGGCACGCTCAGGTCGACGCCGCGCAGTACCCAGGGCCCGCGCAGACCGTACCGACGGCCGACGCCGTCCAGCCGTAGCTCGCGTTGCATGGGGGCATCCTCTCGTGCGTCCGGGACTTGGCAGACTGGTGGGCGTGAGCAACGAGCCGACGACTCCCGTCCCCGACAGTCCCTTCCGCCCCGAGCCCGGCGACCGCGACCTCGCGCCGCAGTTCGTGCTGCCCCTGGTCGTACGCATCGAGCGGGCGGCGCCGCCGCCCCGTACCGACGCGTTGGAGACCGCGGCCCGGGCGGTGCTGCTGATGCTCGGCGACGAGCGGTCGACCGGTGACGGCGAGTGGGCGCGGGCGATGCGGGACTGGCAGGACGCGCGTATCCGCAAGGTCGTGCGGCGGGCGCGGGGCGCCGAGTGGCGGCGGGCCGAGGCGCTGCCCGGCATCACGGTCACCGGCAAGACGGCCCAGGTGCGGGTCTTCCCGCCGGTCCCGCTGGACGGCTGGCCCAAGGACTTGGCCCGGCTCCAGGTCTCCGGCACCGACCTCGACGACCCGGAGCCGCCGGTCGACGCCGACCTCTCCGCGCCGGTGCTCTGGATGAGCCCCGACCTGGACATGTCGGCCGGCAAGGCGATGGCCCAGGCCGGGCACGGCGCGCAGCTCGCGTGGTGGGAGCTGTCGGACGGCGAGCGGGCGGCGTGGCGCGACGCGGGCTTCCCGCTGGCGGTGCGCACGGCGGACCCCGGCCGCTGGCGCGGCCTCACGACGAGCGGCCTGCCGGTGGTCCGCGACGCCGGGTACACGGAGATCGCACCGGGGTCGTGCACGGTGGTGGCGGACCATCCGGCGCTGCGGTAGCCGGCCGGCCCGTCGAGGTCGGCGGAACAAAGGCGTCGGCCTGTGCGCCGTGGCATCGTGGTGCCATGACCATCGACGTTCGCCCGGCCTCGGTCTTCGAGGACGTCCGGACCCTGCTCGGTCCGAAGTCGCCGACGTCCAACGTCTGCTGGTGCCTGAGCTACCGCGTCCCCTCCAAGGTCAACAACGAGTTGCGCGGCCCGGCCCGAGGGGCCTACGTCGCCGAGCTGTGCCGTACGGGTCCCCCTCCGGGGGTGCTCGCCTACGACGGTGACGAGCCGGTCGGCTGGGCCGCGGTGGCGCCACGTGCGGACACCTCCTTCGCCCGCAACCGCAAGATCCCGCACGTGGACGATCTGCCGGTCTGGTCGTTGTGGTGCGTCCGCGTACGGCCCGGTCACCGGAAGAAGGGGATCTCGCACTCACTGATCGCCGGGGCGGTCGACTTCGCCCGCTCCCAGGGCGCACCGGCGATCGAGGCGTACCCGCTCGACAACGGGGACGCCAGGGTCGACCTGACCATGGCGTACGCCGGGCTCCGCGGGAACTTCGAGCGCGCGGGGTTCGTCCACGCCGCCGACACCACGTCGGTGCTGGCCGGTCATCCCCGGGTGCTGATGCGACTCGACCTGCGCTGACGGTCCGGCGACGCCGCGAACCTCAGATGTTGCTCTGAACATGCCCGGCCCGGGGTTCGGGCCGGACCGGCCGGGCGATATCCCCGTCATGTTCGCAGGAGGGGGACGAACCATGGAGCCAATGACGGGTACGGCGCGTACGGCGCGACTGGGAACGGGTATCGGATGGCGTCCGGAGATCGCGGACGTCGTCGAGCGGATGCCCGGCATCGACTGGGTCGAGGCCGTGGCCGAGAACCTCTGCCCCGGGCATCTGCCCGACTCGCTGCTGCGGTTGCGCGAGCGCGGGGTGACCGTCGTGCCGCACGGGGTCTCGCTCGGGCTCGGCGGCGCCGAGCGGCCGGACGCGGGACGGCTGGCGGCGCTGGCCGAGCGGGCGGAGGTGCTGGGGTCGCCGCTGGTCACCGAGCACATCGCGTTCGTCCGGGCGGGCGGGCCGCTGACCGCCTCCCCGCTCCTGGAGGCGGGGCACCTGCTGCCCGTGCCGCGCACCCGCGACGCCCTCGACGTGCTGTGCGAGAACGTGCGCATCGCGCAGGACGCGCTGCCCGTGCCGCTCGCCGTGGAGAACCTCGCCGCGCTCGTCTCCTGGCCGGACGAGGAGCTGACGGAGGGGCAGTTCCTGTACGAGCTGGCCGA
The DNA here is from genome assembly GCF_031597775.1 of Streptomyces sp. BB1-1-1. Taxonomy (NCBI): domain Bacteria; kingdom Bacillati; phylum Actinomycetota; class Actinomycetes; order Kitasatosporales; family Streptomycetaceae; genus Streptomyces; species Streptomyces sp. BB1-1-1. The sequence goes on from NZ_CP134203.1 coordinate 1,832,081, forward strand.
CCGGACCGGGGTGCGGCTGCTGATCGACGTGGCGAATTTGCACACCAACCACGTCAATCTCGGTGCGGACCCGGCCGAGGCGCTGGGCGAACTGCCCCTGGAGGCCATCGCGTACGTCCATGTCGCGGGCGGCTTCGAGCGGGACGGCGTCTGGCACGACAGCCACGCCCACCCCGTTCCGCAGCCGGTGCTCGACATCCTGACCGACCTCGCCTCGCGCGTGGCGCCGCCGGGCGTGCTGCTGGAGCGCGACGAGGACTTCCCCGAGGGCGAGGAGCTGGCGGCGGAGGTGGAGGCGATCCGCGACGCCGTGGGGAAGGGACGGGCGGCGGGTACGGCGCCCGTCCCTTTTCCACGGCAGGTGGTGGGTACGGCGCCCGCCGGAGGCGGGGCGGTGGCGTCGCGAGCCGCGCGTGACGGCTCCGGCGCGGGTGACGCCGTACGGCAGCGGCTCGCCCTCGCGCAGGCCGCGCTGCTGTCCGCGCTGGTCGCCGGGACGCCCGTGCCCGAGGGGTTCGACCGGGTGCGGCTGGGGGTGCAGGCGCGGGCGCTCGCCGGGAAGCGGGCGGACGTGGTCGCGAAGGTCGCGCCGGAGCTGCCGGTGATCCTCGGCGCGGGGTACCGGCCGTCCTTCCTCGCCTATGCGCAGAAGCGTCCGATGACCGGTGGCTACCGGCGGGACGCCCTCGACTTCGTCGAGCACCTGATGCGGAACGGCCGTCCGCTGGACGCCGAGGTGCGGATCGAGTTGCGGGAGTGGTGGCTGGAGCGGTCGGGGCCGGCGCCGCGTTCGGAGCGTCCCGGGGTGCGGTGGGCCCGTGCGACCAGGCGTGTTCTGCTGCGCAGGTGATCCGGTGGCGGCTCCGTCGGGACATCACCAAACGGAACGTCACATACCCACAACACTGCGTCCCGAAATGTGAACAGGGCATGGCGCCGGCGAAAGCCTTTGGCATAGAAGTACGGCATGTTCTGGGTCCTTCTCCTCCTGTCGGCCTGGGCCGTGGCCGGCCTGGCGTGCCTGCGGCTGTGTCTCGCCGCCGTGCGCGCGGCGGCCGTCGACGCGCACGCCGTCGGCCGGGAGCACGCGCTGACGCTGTACGAGGCGGCGTTCCTGTCCGGCGGCCCTCGCAGGGTCGCCGACCTGACGCTGGTCTCCATGGCGCGCCAGCGCCGGCTGCTGCTCGCGCACACCGGCTGGGCGACCGTCGTGGACCCGTGCGGGCGGGACGAGATGGAGCGGTCGGTGATAGGGGCGATAGGGCCCGGGGGTCAGTCCCGGATAGCGCCGGTACGGGCCACCGCGGCCACCGCGGACCCGGTGCGGAGCCTGGCCGACCGGCTGGTCGGCGCGGGCCTCGCCGTGCCGGACGGCGCCCGCGGTGTCGCCGCCGGGGTCCGGCGGGTGCGGGTCGCCGCGGTGGCCGTGTGCGCGCTGGGCGCCGCCGCCCTGGCGCTGCCGCTGCCCGCCGACCAGCCGCGCCTGCTGATCGCCCTGTGGTTCGCGCTGCCGCTCACCCTGACCCTGGGGTGCCTCGCCATCACGCGGATGGAGGTGCACCCGTACTCGCACTGGGCCTCCCCGGCCGGCCAGCGGCTGATCGGCGCCCTCGTCCGGCACGCCGACGGCTCGGCGGACGACCGTACGTACCTCACCTCCGTCGCCGTGCGGGGCGTCCACGCGATCGGCGAACCGGACCTGCGCGCGGCCTTCGCCCACCGCGAGGAGTACGTCGTCGAGGATTACTGGGAGCGCGGGGCCTGACCCGCCGGGGGGCGTACGGAGGCACTCGGCGCCGACACCCGCGGGCGGTGCTTGCCCTGCCCGGCCGCCGCACCAAACATCCCTTGTGTCACACCGTGCACCGAAGGGATACGCGATGCGAGCTGCCGTCCTCTACTCGGCCGCCGGATCCTTGCTGCTGACCACCCTCGCGGCCGCGCCGGCGCAGGGGACGCCGGGCGGGCCCGGGGACGCCGAGGCGCGCGGCACCGCCGTGGCCGCCGAGCGCGCGGCGGCGGCCGGTGTCGAGTTCGGCAGCTGCCCGGAGGCGGAGGACCTGCCGGGCGGCATGCGCTGCGGCACGGTCGCCGTGCCCCTGGACTACGCGCGTCCCGACGGGAAGCGGATCCGGCTCACCGTCAGCCGGGTGCGGGCCACGCACAAGGACCCGGACAACAGCAAGCGCAAGGTGCCCGGGCAGGGCGCGCTGCTCTACAACCCGGGCGGCCCGGGAGCCTCGGGGCTGTACTTCCCGCTGGTCGGCATGGCCCCCCAGTGGAAGCGGATCGCGGCGGCGTACGACCTCGTCGGGTACGCCCCGCGCGGGGTCGCGCCCTCCGCGCCGCTGTCCTGCCAGGACCCCGGGGAGTTCTTCAAGGGCCCCCGGCCAGCGCCCACGCAGCCCTCGGAGGCGTACAAGAAGGAGCGTGCCGCCGAGGCCGAGGCATACGCGCGCGGCTGCGCCGAGCGGCACGGGGACGCGCTGCGGCACTACCACTCCCTCAACAACGCCCGTGACCTGGAGGTCGTACGGGCCGCGCTGGGCGAGCAGCGGCTCACGTTCATGGGCGCGTCGTACGGCACCTACCTGGGGGCGCTGTACGCCGAGATGTTCCCGTCGCGCGTGCGGCGGATGGTGTTCGACTCGGTGGTGAACCCGGACCCGGAGCAGGTCTGGTACCGCAACAACCTGGACCAGTCGGCGGCGTTCGAGGACCGCTGGACGGACTTCAAGAAGTGGACCGCCGAGCACGACGCCGTGTACGGGCTCGGCACCACGCCGCGCGAGGTGCAGAGCAGCTACGAGGAGGCGAGCGCGCGGCTCGCGGCGGAGCCCGCGGGCGGGACGGTGGGCCCCGCGCAGTTGCAAGGGGCGTTCCTGAAGGCCGGGTACTACGACGACTACTGGCCGCACCGTGCCGAGGCGCTGTCGGCGTATCTGAAGGGCGATCCGCAGCCGCTGGTCGACCAGGCGGGGACGCGGACCGAGGAAGGGGCGGTCGGGGCGGAGAACTCCAACGCCGTGTACACGGCCGTCGAGTGCAACGACGCGTCCTGGCCGACCGACTTCGAGGTCTGGGACCGGGACAATACGCGGCTGGCGCGCCGGGCGCCGTTCGAGACGTGGGACAACGTGTGGGCGAACCTGCCGTGCGCCTACTGGCAGGCACCCCGGCAGCGCCCCCTCGACGTGCGCACCGGGCCGGGTGAGCTGCCGCCGACGCTGGTGCTGGCCGCCGAGCGGGACGCGGCCACTCCGTACGACGGCGCGCTGGAGCTGCGCCGGCGGCTGTCGGGCTCGGTGCTGGTGACCGAGCGGGACGCGGGGACGCACGGCATCGCCGGCGGCCCGAACGCCTGCGTCAACGGCCACCTGGAGGCGTACCTGCTGGACGGCCGCCTCCCGGCGCGGGACACGTCGTGCGCCCCGCGCCCGGAACCGGAGCCGAGGCCGGCCGCCGAGCCGCAGGCCGGATCAGCCACGGCGCCGACGCCCTGATCAGGCGGACCCGGCCACCAGCTCCGCGATGTCCTTGCGGCGCCCGGTGCTGCATCTCCCGGGGGACAACCCCCGGACCCCCGGCCGACCCGACGGCAACGTCCGCCGATCAGGCGAGCCCGGCCACCAGCTCCGCGATGTCCTTGCGGCGCCCGGTGTAGAACGGGACCTCCTCGCGGACGTGCATGCGGGCCTCGGAGGCGCGCAGGTGGCGCATGAGGTCGACGATGCGGTACAGCTCGTCGGCCTCGAAGGCGAGGATCCACTCGTAGTCGCCCAGCGAGAAGGAGGCGACCGTGTTGGCGCGCACGTCCGGGTAGCCGCGGGCCATCTTGCCGTGGTCGGCGAGCATGCGGCGGCGGTCCTCGTCGGGCAGCAGGTACCAGTCGTAGGAGCGCACGAACGGGTAGACGCTGATGTAGTTACGGGGCGTCTCGTCCGCCAGGAAGGCGGGGATGTGCGCGCGGTTGAACTCGGCGGGGCGGTGCAGCGCCATGTTCGACCAGACCGGCTCCAGCGCACGGCCCAGCTTGGTGCGGCGGAAGAGGTTGTACGCGTCCTGGAGCTGGTCGGCGGTCTCGGCGTGCCACCAGATCATGAGGTCGGCGTCGGCGCGCAGACCGGACACGTCGTACGTGCCGCGGATCGTCACGTCCTTGGCGGCGAGCTGGTCGAACAGCTCCTGGACCTCGTCGGCGTAGCCGGCGCGGTTCTCGGGCAGCACGTCCTTGAGCTTGAAGACGGACCAGAGCGTGTAGCGGATGACCTCGTTGAGGTCCTTGGCCAGCTTGCCCTTGTTGGGGATCCGGTCGGCAGCGGGGGTGGAGGCGGCGTCACTCATGACCCTATTCTCCCGCTCCGCCGTGCAGGCTCTGCACCGGGTGGGCGGTGAGCTGCTCCACACCGCGCGGGTCACCCCGGAGCTGGTCCACGGCCGCGTACGCGCTCGCGATGCTCGCCGGGATGCCGACGCCGTCGTACGCGGCGCCGCACACCGCGAGGCCCGGGAGCCTCGCGACGTGTTCGCGGACGCGGGCCACGCGCGCGTGGTGGCCGACGGGGTACTGGGGCAGGCCGTCCTGCCAGCGGGTGACGCGGGTGGCGACGGGCTCGGCGGTGAGGCCGGTGGCCTCCCCGAGGTCGTGCCGGGAGACCGCGACCAGGCCGGCGTCGTCGCGGCCGAGGATCTCGGTCTCGCCGTACCGGCCGACGGAGGTGCGCAGGACGACCAGGTCCGGGTCCTGGTCGGCGATCCAGCCCCACTTGCGGGAGGCGAAGGTGGACGCCTTGATGGTGCGCCCGTCGACCGGCGGCACGAGGAAGCCGCTGCCCTCGGGAAGCGCGGCCGTGTCGGAGCGGCGGTAGGCGAGGGAGATCAGGGCCATCGAGGCGTACTCCACCGCGGACAGCTCGGCCGCGGCGCCGGGCGCCTCGGCACGCAGCAGCTCGGCGGCGGGACGGGCGGGTACGGCGACGACGACCGCGCGGGCGTGCAGCACCCGGTCGCCGGCGACGATCCGCCAGCCGTCGGGGGCGGTGCGGCGCAGCTCCGTCACCGGCGCGTGGGTGACGATCTCGGCGCCCCGCGCGCGCAGCGACTCCGCGACCGCGAGCGGGAGGGTGCCGATGCCGCCCTCGATGCCCATGAAGACGGGCCCACTCGCAGGAGAGGTGGCCGTCCGGCCCTGGAGGGCGCGCACCGCCTCGGTGAGGGAGGTGTGGGTACGGGCGGCCTCGAAGAGCTGGGGCACGGCCGAGCGCAGGGAGATGCGGTAGGCGTCGCCCGCGTAGACGCCGCCCAGCAGGGGTTCGACGAGGCGGTCGACGACCTCGCGGCCGAGGCGCGCCGCCACGTACTCCCCCACGGCCACGTCGTCGCCGACCTCGGTGCGGGGCAGCTCGGCGTCGCGCTCGATGCGGGCGAGGCCCTCCTCGGAAAGGACGCCGGCCAGGGCGGCGGCGGTGCCGGGGACGCCCATGACGTGGCCCTTGGGCATGGGGCGCAGGGCGCCGCGGGTCCACAGGGAGGCCGACGCGGTGGACGGTGGCTGGAGGCGGTCGGCGAGACCGACCTCGCGGGCCAGGCCGACGGCCTCGGGGCGGCGGGCCAGCATCGACTCGGCGCCGAGGTCGACGCGCACTCCGGCGATCTCACCGGGCAGCAGCTTGCCGCCGACGCGGTCGGAGGCCTCCAGCACGGTCACCCGTGCGCCGCGCTCCAGCAGCCGGTGGGCGGCGGCCAGTCCGGCGATTCCGGCTCCGATGACGACGACATGCCCCGTGTCCGCGGGAAACTCGCCCGCGGGGCTCTCGCTTGCGCACATGCCCCCAGCGTCTCAGACGGCACCGACACCGGCGCCGGGCCGGGCGGCCCGGCGGTCGTGCCACGGGGCGCGGAGGAAGCCCCGCGAGTCGAGACCGTGACCTCTTCGGAACCGTTCCGCGTCAACGTCCGTGCCCCTCCCCACGTCGAAGGAGCGTCAGTCGTCACGACCCTCGGGGGTACCCGCCATGCACGCACGACGATCAGCACCACGATCGGCACGACGTTCCGCGCCGCCCGCCCGCGCCCTGGCCTGCCTGCTGCTGGCCGCGGCCCTCGCCCTCACCGGATGCACCGGGTCGAGCGACGGCTCCGACTCGGGAGGCGGCGCCAAGGAGGCCGCGGCCCAGGGGGACTCGCGGGCGGACGGCCCGGCGGCCGGGGATCGGGCCGGTGCCGCGGGCGGCGAGGCCGACGGCGCCAAGGCGACCGCGCCGCCGAAGCTCGCCCCGGCCCACATCATCCGCACCGCCTCCCTGACCGTGCGGGTCGAGGACGCCCCCAAGGCCCTCGACGCGGCCCGCACCGCGACCGAGAACGCCGGCGGCTACGTCGGTGACGAGACCACCACCCGGGACGAGGAGGGCCACGAGCGGACCGAGGTCGTACTGCGCGTGCCCGTGGAGCGCTACGAGGAGGTGCTCGACGAGCTGGAAGGCGCCGGGGAACTCCTCGAACGCAGCGCGAAGGCGGAGGACGTCACCGACCAGGTCGTGGACGTGGACAGCCGCGTCAAGTCGCAGCGCGCCAGCGTGGCCCGCGTCCGCGAGCTGATGGACCGGGCGACGAAACTGAGCGACGTGGTGACGCTGGAGGGCGAGCTGAGCACCCGCCAGGCGGAGCTGGAGGCGCTGCTCGCCCGGCAGGCGGCCCTGAAGGACCGCACGAGCCTGGCCACCATCACCCTCTCCCTGTCCGAGTCGCCGGTCGAGCGGGCGGCGGAGGACGACGACCCCGGGTTCACGGACGCGCTGGCAGGCGGCTGGGACGCGTTCGTGACGATGCTGCGCTGGCTGGCGGTGGCGCTCGGCGCGGTGCTGCCCTTCGCCGCGATGGCGGCGCTGCTGGTGCTGCTGTGGCTGCGGCTGATACGGCCCCGGCTGCCGCGCCGCCCGGCACCGGTGACGGCACGCGGTGAGGAGCCCGGTGGGCAGGACTGAAATGCCCCGCCCCCGTAGCGTGTTCGCATGGGAATGAGCGCTGCGAGTGGCACGAGCGGTACGAGCGGTACTGGACGGGCGAGGGAACGGCTGGTCGTGGTCGGCGGTGACGCCGCGGGGATGTCCGCGGCGTCGCAGGCACGGCGGCTGAAGGGACCGGACGAGCTGGAGATCGTGGCGTTCGAACGCGGCCACTTCAGTTCGTTCTCGGCGTGCGGCATCCCGTACTGGGTCGGCGGTGACGTGACCGACCGGGACCAGCTCATCGCCCGGACGCCCGAGGAGCACCGCGCGCGCGACATCGACCTGCGGATGCGGACCGAGGTCACGGAGATCGACGTAGCCGGCGGGCGGGTGCGCGCGCGTGACGTCGATTCGGGGGCGGAGTCCTGGACGTCGTACGACAAGCTCGTGATCGGGACCGGTGCCCGCCCGATCCGTCCGGAGCTGCCGGGCGTCGACGCGCCCGGCGTGCACGGGGTGCAGACGCTGGACGACGGGCAGGCGCTGCTCGACACGCTGGCGCACACGCGCGGCCGTCGCGCGGTGGTCGTCGGCGCCGGGTACATCGGCGTGGAGATGGCCGAGGCGCTCATCAACCGCGGCTACGAGGTGACCGTCGTCAACCGCGGCCGGGAGCCGATGTCCACGCTCGACCCGGACATGGGCCGCATGGTGCACGAGGCCATGGAGGGACTCGGCATCACCATGGTGAACGACGCCGAGGTCACCAAGGTGCTCACCGGGGACGACGGCCGGGTGCGCGCGGTGGCCACCGAGGACGCCGAGTTCCCGGCGGACGTGGTGGTGCTCGGTATCGGCGTACGGCCCGAGACCGGGCTCGCCGAGGCCGCCGGGCTGCCGCTGGGCGCCCACGGCGGGCTGTTGACCGACCTGGCGATGCGGGTGCGCGGGCACGAGAACATCTGGGCGGGCGGCGACTGCGTGGAGGTGCTCGACCTGGTCTCCGGGCAGGAGCGGCACATCCCGCTCGGCACCCACGCCAACAAGCACGGCCAGGTCATCGGCACCAACGCGGGCGGCGGTTACGCCACCTTCCCGGGCGTGGTCGGCACGGCGGTCAGCAAGGTCTGCGACCTGGAGATCGCGCGGACCGGACTGCGCGAGAAGGACGCGCTGCGGGCGGGGCTGCGGTTCGTGACGGTCACCATCGAGTCCACCAGCCGCGCCGGCTACTACCCGGGTGCCTCCCCCATGACGGTGAAGATGCTCGCCGAGCAGCGCACCGGGCGGCTGCTCGGCGTCCAGATCGTCGGCCGCGAGGGCGCGGGCAAGCGGGTCGACATCGCCGCGGTGGCCCTCACGGCCGGGATGACGGTGGAGCGGATGACGGCCCTGGACCTGGGCTACGCGCCGCCCTTCTCCCCGGTGTGGGACCCGGTACTGGTGGCCGCCCGGAAGGCTGCGCGGGCGGTGGAGCGGCAGGCCTGAGCAGCACCGCCACACCGCCCGCCGCACCGCCCGCTAAGCCGTGCCGTTGATCCGGTCGATGGCCTGCCGTGCCTGCTCGGCCGGGGGCCGCGCCGGCAGGGACGACACCGACGCCGGGGTGGTCACGCGCGCCGGGGCGGTGGCCGCGGGCCCCGGAGCGCTCACCGCGGGCGGCTGCTCACCGGCCGGCTTGGCGTGTGCCGCGCCCCGCGCGGAGCGCAGCCGGTGGCTCACCGCCTCGTCCAGTGTCACCGGCCGCTGCATCTGCGCGGCCAGCCGCCCGGCCTCCTGACCGAGCCGGGCGACGTCCTCCCACGGCAGGCGCAGCACGAGGGCGACCTCGGCCTCGCCGTCGGGCAGGGCGTGCATCGCCGGAGCCGCTGTGACCCGTTCGTTCATCGCCTGTTCCTCACGTCGTCCCCGCGTCCCGCCTTCCCCGGGCCGCGGGCGGTTGAGAGGACATACGCAGACACGGACGCGGGCGTTCAGGGGACGTGCCGATTCACCGTCCGGCAGGCGGGCAGTAGTGTCTCGTGGTCATCCCCGTCCATGACGTGAACCCCGCGCGCCGTACGCCCTGGGTGACGTACGCCCTGATCCTCGCGAACGTCCTGGTCTTCCTGTTCACCCCTGGTACGGCCGGTTCCGTGACGGGCGAGGGCAGTCTCGCCCAGCTGTGCCGCCTGGAGGCCTTCCTCGACCAGTACGCGGCGGTGCCGCAGGAGTTGCTCCACCACCGGTTGCCGGGGCTGGTGCCGACGGGTGACACCGGGGTCGGTCCGCAGGGGCCGGGCTGCGTGATCGGGCCGCCGGACTACGACAAGTCCCCCGAGCTGAGCGTCCTGACGGCGATGTTCCTGCACGGCGGCTGGCTGCACCTGCTGGGCAACATGCTCTTCCTCTGGATCTTCGGCAACAACGTCGAGGACCGGCTGGGCCACGTGCGCTACCTGCTCTTCTACGGCGTCTGCGGCTACGCGGCGACCTACGGCTTCGCCCTCCTCAACTCCGGCTCGGGCGCCCCGCTGATCGGCGCGTCGGGCGCGATCGCCGGGGTGCTCGGCGCCTATCTGGCGCTGTATCCGAAGGCCCGCGTCTGGGTCCTCGTCCCCTTTCTCATCTTCCTGCCGCTGCGTCTGCCGGCCTGGGTCGTACTGGGTTTCTGGTTCGGGCTCCAGGCGGTCTACTCGTCCGGCGGGGCCGTCTCCGACGCGGGCACCGTGGCGTACGTGGCCCATGTCGTCGGCTTCGTCGTCGGCATGGTGATCGCCTGGCCACTGCGGCGCGGCACCCCGCCCCCGCCCGAACCGCGCGGGCTGCTGTTCGGGCGGCGGGCGCGGCCGGGGTGGTGACCACCGTCGGTGCCGCGGTCAGGCGCGGGAGGGCTCTTCCGTGCCCACGGGCTCCGGGGTCCAGCGGATGCGGGTGCTGCACAGCGACACGGCGACCGCCGACGCCGCGACGGCGCCCATGCCCCACGCCAGGTTGCTCGCGCCCGCGATGAACCCGATGAGGGGCGGGCCGGCCAGCAGACCGGTGGTTCCCATGGCGGCGACCAGGGTCAGCGCGTCCGAACCCTGCCGCGCGGCCGCCGCGTAGACGCAGGGGGTCACGGCCGCGATGCCCAGACCCATGCACGCGAAACCGGCGAGGGCGGGTGCGACGCCGCCGCTGACCAGGGCGACGGCGAGCCCGGCACCGGCCACCGCGCTGCCGAGGAGGACGACCCGGCCGTCTCCCCAGCGGGCCCGCCAGCCGTCGGCGAAGAGGCGGGCGACGACCATCATTCCCGAGACGACGGCGATGCCCAGGGGGGCGAGTTCCGCCGACGCCTCGGCGACGTCCTTCAGGTAGAGGGCGGACCAGTCGTTCATGGCGCCTTCGGCGACCGTGCCGAAGACCATGGCACAGCACATCCACAGGGTCGGGCGGGAGGGGACGGTCCAGCGACGGCGGCCCGGCTGCTGCTCCGTCCGCTCGGCGGGAGCGGTGGGATCGGCGCGCACCTCGCCGTCGAGCAGGCCGGTCCGCGCGGACGCGCCCAGTACCGCGAGGAGGGCGGCGGCCACGCCGAAGTGCGCTCCGACCGACCCGGTCGCGGCGGTCATGCCGGAGGCGAGCAGCGCCGCGAGCAGCGATCCGGCGCTGAACGTCGCGTGCAGCTTCGCCATGGTGTTGCGCTCGTGCCGTGCCTCCAGGGCCGCGCCCTGCGCGTTCATGGCCACGTTGAGACAGCCCACGAGGACGCCGTCGACGCACATCACCAGCAGGGCCACCGGGTAGTTCGGGGCCGCCGCCAGGGCGAGCAGCAGCAGGGCCAGGCCGAACTGGGAGAGGAGGGCGAGCCGCCGCGAGCCCAGGCACCGCATCAGCCACGCCACCACCGGGAAGGACACCGCCGCGCCGACCCCCGCGGCCATCAGGAGCACCCCCACCTCGGCCGCGGTCAGGTCCAGGTCGGACTTGACGGCCGGAATCCGGGCGGCCCAGGTGGCGTACTGGAAGCCGAGGGACAGGAACAGCGCGGCGATCGCCAACTGGCCGCGAAGGAAGGGGTCGTGGAGACGGGACACGCGCATCAGCTCACTTCGCGCAGGGACGGGGACGGGGACGCGGGCGGGGAGGAGGGCAGGGGCGCGGCCGGTACCGGCCTGGACATGTAGACGGCGTCCGCGCCGTAGTCGCCGGCGGCCACCACCCCGGGTTGGGGTACGAAGCCGCGCGCCGCCCAGAACCGCTCGGTGCCGCCGACGGCGACCAGGGAGATCCGCTCGTCCCCGCGCGTGCGGGCGGTGCCGGTGAGGTGGTGCAGGAGGTGCCGCGCCAGCCCTCTGCGGCGCAGGCCGGGCGCCACGACGATGTCGTGCAGATGGAGGTTCCCGGGCGGGAAGGCGGTCGCGGTCTCCTCCGCCCGTTCCAGGTCCGGGTAGCGGTGGAGCGGGTAGGGCAGGGCCAGCACGTAGCCGGCCGTACGGGGGCCGACGTCCACGACGAAGCACGTGCCCGGCGACGCCGCCGCCCGGGACTGCAGCGCCGCCCGGCCCTCCGACAGGCCAAGTCCGCTGTAGGCGTCCCGCTCCAGCGCCACGACGGCGTCCCAGTCCCGGTCGGCGATCCGGCGTACGCGCACGGTGTCATCCATCGGCGGCGCCCCCGTCCGGGCGGCCCGCCCAGGCGTACGGGAGCGGGGCGAAGCCGTTGAAGCCCAGGGTGGTGTAGCTGGTCGCGTAGGCGCCGCTGGACAGCACCCAGACCGGGTCGCCCGAGGTCAGCGCCGCGGGTACCGGGACGAGTGCCTCCTCGTGGGAGTAGGCGTCGTCGCTGTCGCAGGTGGGTCCGGCGACGACGGCCGCCACTCGCGGGCCGTCGGTGTGGCCCGGGAAGACCAGCCGGTACTGCAGCGCGTCCATCTCGTACAGGCCATTGAACTTGCCGCAGCTCAGGTACAGCCAGTACTGCCGCTCGCCGTCCGCCCCGCGGCGCCGGGTGAGCCGGGCGACGTGCGCGCGGATCGCCCCGTGGTCGGCGACCAGGTGCCGTCCGGGTTCGATGACGAAGTCCAGGGGGCCGCCGTGGATCCGGCGCAGTTCGTCCGTCCCCTCCCGGATCACCGCGAAGATCTTGTCCAGCGGTGGGTCGAGGGGCGTGCCGTGCCGGTCGCGGTAGCCGAGCGCGGGCAGGCCGCCGCCGAGATTGACGTGGTCGACGCGGATGCCGCGCCGGTCGAGGGCACGCAGGGTGTCGCCCAGGTCCTCCAGGGCGGTGTGCCACGCCTCGCCCGTCATCTGCTGCGAGCCGACGTGCACGGACAGTCCCGCCGGGACCAGCCCCGCGTCCCGGGCCCGCTCCATGACGTGGACGGCGTCGCCGGGTGAGCATCCGAACTTGTGGCTCAGTCCCCATACGGCGCCCGCTCCGCCGGTCGCCACCCGGCAGAAGACGCGGGCGCCCGGGGCGTGGACGGCCAGGGCGGCCACGTCCTGGAGGCTGTCGGTCGCGAAGGTGCGGATGCCGAGCCGGTGGGCGTCGATGATGTTCCGGTCGGACTTGACGGTGTTGCCGTAATGCACGCGCGCGGCCGGCACCCCGGCCCGCAGCGCCTGCTCCACCTCGCCGGGGCTCGCCGCGTCGACTCCGGCGCCCCTGCGTGCCAGGGCGCCGAGGACCTCGTCGACCGGGCAGGCCTTCATGGCGAACCGCACGTGTACGCCGGGCAGTTCGCGGCACAGGCTGTCGTAGCGCCGCTCGATGCCGGCGAGGTCGTAGACGATCCGGTCGTCGGTCGCGGCGGCGAGGGCGGCGGCCAGAGGCTCGCTGAGATCCGCTCTCATCTCCGTGCTCATCGCGGCGTTCACCCCGTCCGCCCGGGCGGGAGAGTGAGAGGCGTGGCCTTGGCCGCGCCGACCAGGCCCTCCCACGCCTCCGTCAGCAGCGCGAAGTCCGCCATGTCGCCGCGCGCCTCGTCCAGGAGGCGCGCGCGCCGGGTGGCCAGGAGGTCGGCGAAGTCGGCGTACCGGCCGCCCAGGCGCCGGTAGGCGGTGTCGAGGGTGTCGAGCCGGTGGACGTTCTCCGCCGAGTCCAGGCCGGTGCTCCGGCGGGCCAGGGCGGCGACGGCGGCGGGGCGGGCCCTGCCGTGCCGGTCCAGCAGCGTGTCGCCCGCCTCGGCCATGCGGTCGTAGACGAAGTGGAAGTGGAGCATCGACAGGAGGAACTTGGCGAAGCGGGTCTGGTAGGCGCGGAAGCCGGGTCCGGTCCTGCGTTCGCCCGTGTGGTAGTTGACGATGTTCCGGTTGTGCAGCACGCCGGGCAGACCGGCGTCGTGCACGAGGTGGATGAGGAAGTAGTCGCTGCCGATGGTGTCCCGGGCGGGCGGCAACGGCACCCGCTCGCTGACGCTGTCCCCGTGGAAGGCGATGTTGCACATGTCCACCCGCATGGGGTCGACCAGCGTCAGCAGCGAGTGGTCGGCCACGAAGGGCGCGGTGCCCGCGCCGCGGAAGGACTCCTCGACCAGCTCCCGTCTCTGCTCGGCGGACCAGTGTCCGGGCGCCCAGAGGGAGACGACGTCGTGGTAGACGCCGGGGTCGGCGTCGCGGATCTCCGCGATGTCCACGGAGAGTTCGCCCACGAAGGAGCTGCCCACCATGGCGACCCGACGGTCCGCCAGGGCCGCCGGCAGGGTCGACTCGGTGACGACGGGTACGGCGTCCGCGGCGCGTCTGCCGATCGACAGCAGCTCGTGGTGGACGGGGAAGACCGTACGGCCGTCCACGCTCTGGTACCGGCTGTCCGAGTCCCTGCGGTGGACGGACTCGCAGCCGAGCGCCGCCGCGATCAGGAAGGCGCGGTTGGTACAGGCGCCGTAGGACAGGCCGTCCGGGAGCATCAGGTCGAGGAGCAGGTCGGGCTTGGCACTGCCGGAGTGCGCCGTCACCCGTTCCAGGAAGTCGCGCTGGGCGGCCTCGTCGAGGTGGTGCGGCGTGATCCGGGGGTGCGCGGGCAGGCGCCGTACGGCCTCGGCGTGGGCGGCGTGGACCGGGGGCGGGCAGGAGTCGAGGACCAGCAGGTGGACATCGATGCCGAAGTGGTCGGCGGCGTAGGCCGCTTCCTCACCGAGGGCGGCGATGGTGTCCGGGCAGGGCCGGTTGGTGGGAAGGGTCAGGCAGACGCTGCGCATGCGGCATCCCCGGTGGCCTCGTCGGTCGCGTCGTCGGTCGCCTCTTCCGTCGCCTCGGTGCTGACGGCGCCGGTGTCCGCGTGCCAGGACTTCAGGCCCAGCAGCCTGGCGCCGAGTTCGTTCAGCTCGGCGGGTCCGTAGCGCTCGGACTCGTGCCGGTGGGCGTCGCCGAGGAGCGTGGCGTTCCAGTCGGGGGTGGCGAGGGTGCGCCAGGAGTCGACGCGGGAGTCGCGCAGCGTCCGGTGGGACTCCAGCGCGGGCATCATCGACAGGTACTGGACGGCGCGCACACCCTCGCCGGAGACGTTGGGGGCCACGCCGTGGGCCAGCAGGCCGTTCCAGATGAGCAGGTCGCCGGCTTCCAGGTCGGGCCGTACGACGGGCATGTCCTCGCGGTCGATCGCGGGGCGGATCGGGTCGCGGTCGTCGGGCTGGAGGGCCTTCCAGCGGTCGAAGCGCCGGAACAGGTCGGGGCAGCACTGGAAGCCGCCGTGGTCCGGCTTGGTGTCGTTGAGGGCGATGATGCCCTGGACCCGCTGGGGCAGGACGCCGAGGGAGGTGTCGACGTCCCAGTGCAGTTCGATGTCGAAGCCGCGGTCCGGCTTGTCGATGAGGGCGCGGTCGCGGTTGCCGGTGTTGGGCGGGTTGAGGTTGAGCCGGTCGAGGGTGACCCACAACTCCTCGCAGTCCCAGACGTCGACGAAGGCGTCGTAGACGCGCTGGGTCTGGCGGCTGTCCCAGATGAGCTGGTGGTGGTACGCCTCGACGAAGCCGTAGATGTGCAGTTCCCGGTCGAGGTCGGAGCGGTAGGGGCGGTCCTGGTACCAGGTGTCGGGGCGGTCGGGGTCGAGTCCCTGGAACTCCCAGGCGAAGTCGAGCAGTTGACGGGCGGAGGAGGCGGGTATCGCCTCCTTCACCACTACGTATCCGTAGGTCTGCCAGTGGGCGAAGTCCTCCTCGGACAGCACCCGCAGCGGACGTGTCTTGCGCAGGTCGCGCAGCTGGGTGCGGGCCAGGTAGGTGTCGGCGTCCGCGCTGAAGTAGGGGAGGTCCGACGGGGCTCGGTGGAGGTAGGAATCGGGCGTCGCCATGTGGTGCTCCAGATCCTCGCCGTCGCCTCGTGCGGGCAACGGCGGTGTGCGCGACGGAGGTCGGGCCGTCGCACATGAGGTCGGTGGGGGCAGCTGAGGGCCGCTCGCGCTCGCGGGCGGAGCGGGGCGACGGGGGCGGCTCGGTGGGACGGGTCTCCCTGGTCAGGGGATCGCCCGGTCCGCGCCCCCGTCCGAAATAGTCGTCTCGTCCGGGGTGGTCGTCACGGAAGCGGAAGTCGTCCGGCGTGCGAACGAGGCGTCACAGGCGCCCCTCGCCGAACTTGCGTCTCACAATGGACTAGACCAAGGAAAGGTGTCAACACCCGCCTTCACAAGCCCAGTTGTTACTTCCGAGTTCGAAAAC
This sequence comes from Streptomyces sp. BB1-1-1, assembly GCF_031597775.1. Taxonomy (NCBI): domain Bacteria; kingdom Bacillati; phylum Actinomycetota; class Actinomycetes; order Kitasatosporales; family Streptomycetaceae; genus Streptomyces; species Streptomyces sp. BB1-1-1. The sequence goes on from NZ_CP134203.1 coordinate 1,847,651, forward strand.
GCCCCTCTTGACACGCCTGGTTAACCTGAGCGCGCACCCACTTGGTCTATACCAAGAGCCACCACCTGAAAGGCGCGATCGATGGCCTCCAGCAAGCACAGCGGCGGCGAGTTGCGCCGGCTCGCGCTCTCCGTCCTGCAACCGGGCTTCGTGGGCACCGAGGCACCCGACTGGGTCCTGCGCGCCATCGGGGACGGACTGGGCTCCGTCGTACTCTTCTCCCGCAACATCGTCTCCGTCGAGCAGGTCGCCCGGCTCACCGCGCGACTGCGCGCGGAGAACCCGGAGTTGATCGTCGCCATCGACGAGGAGGCGGGCGACGTCACCCGCATCGAGTCCGCGACCGGCTCGACCCGGCCCGGCAACTTCGCCCTCGGCACCGTCGACGACACGGAGCTGACCGAGGCCGTCGCCGCCGACCTGGGCCGGCAGCTGCGCTCCGCCGGGGTGAGCCTCGACTACGCGCCGAGCGCGGACGTCAACTCCAACCCCGACAACCCGATCATCGGCGTACGTTCCTTCGGCACCGACCCGGACGTGGTGTCCCGGCACACCGCCGCGTGGATCCGGGGGCTCCAGTCGTCCGGCGTCGCCGCCTGCGCCAAGCACTTCCCCGGTCACGGGGACGTCGCCGTCGACTCCCACCACGACCTGCCGGCCTACGGCGCCGGGCGGGACGAGATCGCCGCCCAGGCCCTGCCTCCGTTCCGGGCCGCCGTGGCCGCCGGCGTCCGCGCGGTCATGAGCGGCCACCTGCTGGTGCCGGCCTACGACCCCGACCTGCCCGCCACGCTCAGCCGCCGCATCCTTCAGGACCTGCTCCGCGACGAGCTGGGCTTCGACGGCCTGATCGTCAGCGACGCCATCGAGATGGGCGCCGTCACGGCCCGCCACGGCATCGACGGCGCCACGGTGAAGGCCGTCGCCGCCGGGGTGGACGCCGTCTGCGTCGGCGGCGAGAGCGCCGCGGAGGCCACGGTCGACCTGCTGGTCAAAGGGCTGGTCGCCGCGGTGACCGCCGGGGAGCTGCCGGCGGAACGGCTGGCCGAGGCGGCGGGCCGGGTGAGGGAGTTCGCCGACTGGTCGGCCGGGCTGCGGGCGGCCGGGTCCACCGGGGAGACCGCCGGGGACGGCATCGGTCACGTCGCCGCGCGCCGCGCCGTCCGGGTCGCCGGGGCCGTGCGGGACGCCCTGCCGCTGACCGCCGCGCCGCACGTGGTCGAGCTGGCCCCGGTCACCAACATGGCCATCGGCAAGGAGACCCCGTGGGGCGTCGCGGACCCGCTGCGCGAGCGGCTGCCGGGCACGACCTCCGTGCGGGTGCGCGGCGAGGAACTGGAGCGGGGGACGGTCGCCCTGGAGAGCTGCGCCCTCGAACCGGCCGCGGGGCGCCCCTTGGTGATCGTCGCCCGCGACGCGGCCCGGCACGCCTGGATGGACCGCGCCGTCACCGGCCTCACCGACGCCCGCCCGGACGCGATCGTGGTGGAGATGGGCCTGCCGGGCGCCACCGCCGCCGGCGCGGTGCAGATCTTCACCCACGGCGCGAGCGCCGCCTCCGGAACGGCCGCGGCGGAGGTCCTTACCGGCATGCCCTCACGCTGAGCCGCGCCACCGACGGGAGGAGGCGCCACCGCACGACCCTCCGCGCCCCGCGGGGCGCGGAGGCGGCGCAGGGCGCCGGGTGAGCCGCTCGGAGCCCGTGGCCGCCGGGCGGCCAGGCGGTCCGCGCGCCGGGGGTGGTCAGCGCGCGGTCTGCGTGTGCACGTACTCCACGAGGCGGGTCAGCGCGTCCGGGTCGGTGTCGGGCAGGACGCCGTGGCCGAGGTTGAAGACGTGGCCCTCCAGGTCCGCCGCGGCGTCCAGGATCTCGCGGGTCTTGGTCTCGACGGCCTGAGAGGTGGAGAAGAGGATCGCCGGGTCCAGGTTGCCCTGGAGCGCCTTGCCGGGGCCGACGCGGCGGGCGGCCTCGTCCATCGGGACGCGCCAGTCGACGCCGACGACGTCCGCGCCGGCCTCGCCCATGAGGCCGAGGAGTTCGCCGGTGCCGACGCCGAAGTGGATGCGCGGCACGCCGTACCCGGCGACGGCCTCGAAGACCTTGCTGGAGGCGGGCATCACCGAGCGGCGGTAGTCCGCGGGGGACAGCGCGCCGACCCAGGAGTCGAAGAGCTGGACCGCGCTCGCGCCCGCCTCGATCTGCACCTTGAGGAAGGCGGCGGTGATGTCGGCGAGCCGGTCCAGGAGGTCGGCCCACAGCTGCGGGTCGCCGTACATGAGCGCCTTGGTGTGCTCGTGGTTGCGGGACGGGCCGCCCTCCACGAGGTAGCTCGCGAGGGTGAACGGCGCGCCCGCGAAGCCGATCAGCGGGGTGGCGCCCAGCTCCTGGGTGAGCAGACCGAAGGCCTCGGTGACGTAGGAGACGTCCTCGGGGGTGAGGTCGCGCAGCTGTGCCAGGTCCGCGCGGGTGCGGATCGGCTTCTCGACGACCGGGCCGACGCCCGGCTTGATGTCGAGGTCGATGCCGATGGCCTTGAGCGGGACCACGATGTCGCTGAAGTAGATGGCCGCGTCCACGCCGTGCCGGCGCACCGGCTGGAGGGTGATCTCCGTGACCAGTTCCGGTCGCATGCAGGATTCGAGCATCGGGATGCCCTCGCGCACCTTGCGGTACTCCGGCAGTGAGCGCCCGGCCTGCCGCATGAACCACACGGGGGTGTGCGGCACCGGCTCACGCCTGCACGCCTTGAGGAAAGCGGAGTCGTACGTGGCGGTCGGCTGCTTGCCCGCGGGGCTCTGGTTGGCACTCACACCGGCAAGTCTCGCATGTCGCCCCGACAGCGCCCGACCTCGGGTGGGGCGGCTCCCGCGCGCCCCGCGGGACCGCGTGATCCGGACATCGCGTCCGCACGCGGGTGTCCCTCCCTGCACCGAGGCGCCGTTCCCCTTAATCTTCCCCGCATGGCTGCGGCTCAGGGACGACTGTCGGACGGCGCTGGCGGAATGGACGAACCGAAGGGTACCGAGGAGGAGGCCCGGCATACGGGGAGCACGGCACCGCCGGCCTTCGCGGCCGCCGTCGAGGCGCTCAGGGCCGCGCGGCTGCGGCCGCAGATCGAGGTGGAGGCGGTGCCCCCACCGAAGCGGCTCGCCCCCTACGCGTACGCCCTCGAGGCCGCGGTCGTCGACGGGGACGACGACCTGGCGGACGGACGGCTGGTACTGCTGCACGACCCGGCCGGGCACGACGCCTGGCACGGCTCCTTCCGGCTGGTGACGCTGGTGCGTGCCGAGCTGGAGCCGGAGATGGCCGCGGATCCGCTGCTGCCGGACGTGTGCTGGTCCTGGCTCACCGGCGCGCTCCAGGCGCGCGGGCTGACGTACGGGGAGCCCAGCGGCACGGTCACGCGGGCGAGCTCCCACTACTTCGGGGGGCTCTCGGCGCGCCCGTCCGCCTCGCAGATCGAGATCCGGGCGTCCTGGACGCCGCGCGAGGGGCTGGGCGGCGCCCCGGACACGGCGGCGCACCTCGCCTCGTGGTGCGATCTGCTGGCGCAGGTCGCGGGCCTGCCGCCGGCCGCGCCGGGCGACGCGTCGATCGTGACGCTGCCGCAGCGGCGCGGACCGCAGTCACGCTGAGCCCTCCCCGACCCCTTACCGCTTTCTCCGTCACCGGCGCCCGTCCGGCCCGGGAAACGTTCCGTCACTTTGTCGACACGGCCACTTTCGGGCTTGTATCGACAAAGTACGAAACCGTTCGATCTTCGAATGATCGACCGCCTGTCCGAATTGCTCGGATTGTTACTCACCAGATCGTGATCATTCTCTAAAGGCGGACGGGTTCGGTGCCGAAGACGACTGTGACCTTGAAAGCACGGTTCGTCCCGGCTTCACCCCCACGAGCCGGCCCCGTCCCGCACCCCAGGAGGCCTGGTGTCCGTTCTCCTCGAGCAGCCTGCAAGCCTGGTCGCCTACCGCCCGAACAAGCCGACCGCCATGGTGGTCGTGGCCGACCCGCGCGTCCGTTCCACCGTCACCCGCCATCTGTGGGCGCTCGGTGTGCGCGACGTCATCGAGGCCTCGTCCGTCGCGGAGGCTCGTCCCCGCATCGGCAACCCCCGCGACATCTGTGTCGCAGACGTCCATCTCCCCGACGGCTCCGGCCTGACCCTGCTGTCGGAGACCCGCGCCGCGGGCTGGCCCAACGGCCTAGCCCTGTCCGCCGCCGACGACATCGGCGCCGTACGCAACGCCCTCGCCGGCGGCGTCAAGGGCTACGTCGTCACCGGCACCCGTACCAACGTCGGGCTCCCCACCCGGCCGGGCGCCGCCCCCATCGGCGCCGCCGCCGCCCGCCTGCACCGCCGCCCCCCGGGTGCCCCGAGCCACCCGGGCGGCTACCGCGAGCTCTCCGGCCGCGAGGTGGAGGTGCTGCGACTGGTCGCGGAAGGCCAGTCGAACAAGGCGATCGGCGTCTCGATGGGCCTGTCCGCCCTGACCGTCAAGAGCCACCTGGCCCGCATCGCCCGCAAGCTCGGCACCGGCGACCGCGCCGGAATGGTCGCCGTGGCCCTGCGCACCGGCATCATCCACTGACCGCCGCCGATCCCGCCCGCTCCCCCACCCTCCCCGTCTCCTTCCCCGCCGCCTTCCCCGCCTCCCCGCTCGCCTTTCCCGCCTCCGCCACAGTCGGTCTTTCACCGACCTGACTGGTTTACGACCCCCCGGCGCCCGCCGACGGAACGTTCCGTCGGCGGGCGCCGTCGATCCACCGATACCCTTGACAGGTGACCGACGCCCACGAAACCGCAGCAGACCCTTCACTGCGAACCACCGGAGGCGCTCCTCCGGACGACGCCGGATCTTCTGCGAGTCAGGCGCCGACCCCCTTGCTGGAACCACGCGAGGGCATTCCGCAGGTGATCGCCGACGCGGCCGCCCTCGCCGAGGTGACCGCCGCCTTCGCCGCCGGCCGCGGCCCCGTCGCCGTCGACGCCGAGCGCGCCTCCGGCTACCGCTACGGCCAGCGCGCGTATCTGGTGCAGCTGCGCCGGGAGGGCGCCGGGAGCGCGCTGATCGACCCGGTGGCCTGTCCCGACCTGTCCGGGCTGGGCGCGGCGCTCTCCGACGTGGAGTGGGTGCTGCACGCGGCGACCCAGGACCTGCCGTGCCTGCGCGAAATAGGGATGGTGCCCACCCGGATCTTCGACACCGAGCTGGCCGGCCGGCTCGCCGGGTTCCCGAGGGTCGGCCTCGGCGCGATGGTCGAGAACGTGCTGGGCTTCGTACTGGAGAAGGGCCACTCGGCCGTCGACTGGTCCACCCGCCCGCTGCCCGAACCGTGGCTGCGCTACGCCGCCCTCGACGTCGAGCTGCTCGTCGACCTGCGCGACGCGCTGGAGAAGGAGCTGGACCGGCAGGGCAAGCTGGAGTGGGCCCGGCAGGAGTTCGACGCGATCGCCTCCGCCCCGCCGCCCGAGCCCCGCAAGGACCCGTGGCGCCGTACGTCAGGCATGCACAAGGTGCGCAGGCGCCGGCAGCTCGCCGTCGTGCGGGAGCTGTGGCAGACCCGGGACCGCATCGCGCAGCGCCGTGACGTCTCCCCCGGCAAGGTGCTCGGGGACGCGGCCATCGTCGAGGCGGCGCTCGCGCTCCCGGTCAACGCGCACGCGCTGGCCGCGCTGAACGGGTTCGGACGGGTCAACCGCAGGCAGCTGGAGCAGTGGCAGGTGGCGGTCGACCGGGCCAGGGGCCTGTCCGAGTCGCAGCTGCCGCAGCCCGGTCAGCCGGTGACCGGTCCCCCGCCGCCGCGGGCGTGGGCCGACAAGGACCCGGCCGCCGCGGCCCGGCTCACCGCCGCGCGGGCGGCGGTGACGGCGCTGGCCGAGCGGCTGAACATGCCCCAGGAGAACCTGATCACGCCGGACACGGTGCGCCGGGTCTGCTGGGAGCCGCCGGCTCCGGTCGACCCGGAATCCGTGGGCGCGGCTCTAGCCGGTCACGGGGCCCGGCCCTGGCAGGTGGAGCAGGTGACGCCCGCGCTGGTGACGGCGCTGTCCCAGAGCGTGTCGTAGGAGGGGCGGCGGCGAGATCCGGCCAAGATCCAGGGGTGGGGCGGCGACCCGGCGGTGTGACGTTCGCCGCTCCGACCGGGGGGACTGGGCAGCTACGTTACCCACAAGTAGCATGGGCCTGAGCGCGCGCTCAGTACCTGCGTGCCGCAGCAGTGCCATCCCGCACCCTGGAGGAGAGCCATCGTGCCTCGTACCGTCAGGGACGTCGTCTTCGTAGACGGCGTCCGCACCCCGTTCGGCAAGGCGGGCCCGAAGGGCATCTACCACGAGACCCGCGCCGACGACCTGGTCGTGAAGGCGATCCGGGAGCTGCTGCGCCGCAACCCCGGTCTCGACCCCAAGAAGATCGACGAGGTCGCCGTCGCCGCGACCACGCAGATCGGTGACCAGGGCCTGACCATCGGCCGCACCGCCGGCATCCTGGCGGGCCTGCCCACCTCGGTCCCGGGCTACTCGATCGACCGCATGTGCGCGGGCGCCCTGACCGCCGTCACCTCGGTGGCCGGCTCCGTCGCCTTCGGCGCGTACGACGTCGCCGTCGCGGGCGGTGTCGAGCACATGGGCCGCCACCCGATGGGCGAGGGCGTGGACCCGAACCCGCGGTTCGTCAGCGAGAAGCTGGTCGACGAGTCCGCCCTGTTCATGGGCATGACGGCGGAGAACCTGCACGACCGCTACCCGACGATCACCAAGCAGCGCGCCGACGAGTACGCCGTGCGCTCGCAGGAGAAGGCCGCCAAGGCGTACGCCAACGGCAAGATCCAGGCCGACCTGGTGCCGGTCTCGGTGCGCCGCACCAACGAAGAGGCCGGTGAGACGGGCTGGGGCCTGGTCACCGCCGACGAGCCGATGCGTCCGGGCACCACCATGGAGAGCCTGGCGGGCCTGAAGACGCCGTTCCGTGTGCACGGCCGGGTCACCGCGGGCAACGCGGCCGGTCTGAACGACGGCGCCACCGCCTCCCTCATCGCGAGCGAGGAGTTCGCCCGCGAGAACAACCTGCCGGTCAAGATGCGCCTCGTCTCGTACTCCTTCGCGGGTGTCGAGCCGGAGGTCATGGGCTACGGCCCGATCCCGGCGACGGAGAAGGCCCTGGCCCAGGCCGGCCTGTCCATCGACGACATCGGCCTGTTCGAGATCAACGAGGCCTTCGCCGTCCAGGTCCTCGCGTTCCTGGAGCACTACGGCATCGCCGACGACGACGCGCGCGTCAACCAGTACGGCGGCGCCATCGCCTTCGGCCACCCGCTCGCCTCGTCGGGCGTCCGCCTGATGACGCAGCTGGCCCGCCAGTTCGAGGAGCAGCCGCACGTCCGCTACGGCCTGACCACCATGTGCGTCGGCTTCGGCATGGGCGCGACGGTCGTCTGGGAGAACCCGCACTTCGAGGGGGACAAGTGAGCACCACCACCGCAGAGCTGCTGAAGGGTGCGGCCGAGCTGTTCCCCGGCGAGGTCGTCACCAGCGCCCACGTGCGCCACTTCGACCTGCCCCTGGGCGCCGGGCGCTTCGCGCTCATCACCCTGGACAACGGTCACGACCACACCAAGCCGACCACGCTGGGCCCCCAGTCACTGGCGAACATCGACGCCGCGATCGACCGGGTCGAGAAGGAGGCCGCGGACGGCGACATCGTCGGCGTCGGCGTCACCGGCAAGCCGTTCATCTTCGCGGTCGGCGCCGACCTCAAGGGCGTCGAGCTGCTCAAGCGGCACGAGGACGCACTGGCCATCGGCAAGGGCGGCCACGACGTCTTCAAGCGGCTGGCGAAGCTGGCCGTGCCGACCTTCGCGTACTACAACGGTGCCGCGATGGGCGGCGGCGTCGAGATCGGCCTGCACTGCTCGTACCGCACGGTGTCGGCCGCCCTCCCCGCCTTCTCCCTCCCCGAGGTCTTCCTCGGCCTGGTCCCCGGCTGGGGCGGCTGCACGCTGCTGCCGAACCTGATCGGCGCCGACAAGGCCGTCTCGGTGATCATCGAGAACAGCCTCAACCAGAACAAGCAGCTCAAGGGCAAGCAGGTCTTCGAACTCGGCATCGCGGACGCGATCTTCGAGGGCGCGGACTTCCTGGAGCAGTCGCTGATCTGGACGGCGTCCGTCCTCAAGGGCGAGATCGCGGTCGAGCGTCCGGCGATCGACCGCGGCGAGGCCTGGGACCAGGCCGTCGCCAAGGGCCGCTTCGTCGCCGACGGCAAGGTGCACGGCGCCGCCCCGGCCGCCTACCGCGCCCTGGACATCATCGCGGCGGCCAAGAACGGCGACCTCCAGCAGGGCTACGACGCCGAGGACCAGGCGCTCGCCGACCTGATCATGGGCGGCGAGCTGCGCTCCGGGATCTACGCCTTCAATCTGGTGCAGAAGCGCGGCAAGCGCCCCGCCGGTGCCCCGGACAAGTCGCTGGCCCGCCCGGTCACCAAGGTGGGCGTGGTCGGCGCCGGCCTGATGGCCTCGCAGCTGGCCCTGCTCTTCCTGCGCCGCCTGGAGGTGCCGGTCGTCCTGACCGACATCGACCAGGAGCGCGTCGACAAGGGTGTGGGCTACGTCCACGCCGAGATCGACAAGCTGCTCGGCAAGGGCCGGATCAACCAGGACAAGGCGAACCGGCTGAAGGGCCTGGTCTCCGGTGTCCTGGACAAGGCCGAGGGCTTCGCGGACGCGGACTTCGTCATCGAGGCCGTGTTCGAGGAGATGGGCGTCAAGCAGAAGGTGTTCGCCGAGGTCGAGGCGGTGGCGCCCGCGCACGCGATCCTCGCCACCAACACCTCGTCCCTCTCCGTCTCGGAGATGGCGTCGAAGCTGAAGCACCCCGAGCGGGTCGTCGGCTTCCACTTCTTCAACCCGGTCGCGATCCTCCCGCTCCTGGAGATCGTCCGCGGCGAGCAGACGGACGACGCCTCGCTGGCCACGGCGTTCGGTGTCGCCAAGAAGCTGAAGAAGACCGCGGTGCTGGTCAAGGACGCCCCCGCGTTCGTGGTCAACCGCATCCTGACCCGCTTCATGGGCGAGATCCAGAACGTCATCGACGAGGGCACGCCGGTGGACGTGGCGGAGAAGGCGGTCGAGCCGCTCGGCCTGCCGATGTCCCCGCTGGTCCTGCTGGAGCTGGTCGGCCCCGCGATCGGCCTGCACGTCTCGGAGACCCTCAACCGGGCCTTCCCGGAGCGCTTCACGGTCTCCCCGAACCTCAAGGCGGTCGTCGAGGCGGGCAAGCGCGGCTTCTACGTCTACTCCGCCGAAAACCCCGCCAAGCCCGAGCTGGACCCCGAGGTCGCCGCGCTCCTCAAGCAGGGCGACTCCGTCCTGACCGAGGAGCAGGTCCGCGACCGCGTCCTGGACGCGGTGGCCCAGGAGATCGGCCTCATGCTCGACGAGGGCGTCGTCGCCGAGGCCCAGGACATCGACCTCTGCCTGATCACCGGCGCCGGCTGGCCCTTCCACCTGGGCGGCATCACGCCGTACCTGGACCGTGCGGGCGTCGCCGAGCGGGTGAACGGGAAGCGGTTCCTGGAGGCGGGCGTGGCGAGCGTGCCCGCGTAGTCTCCGCCCGTGTCGTCCCCGTACGACGAAGAGAGGGCCCCCGCTCCGAGGCGGGGGCCCTTTCGCGTGCCACGGGGCAGGTCAGTAGCCGTACGGCGTCGCGCCCGCCGTCGCGTGCGCGACGGCGAAGGGGACCAGCGTGGCGGGGGACTCGTTTCCCACCGCGTCCACGGCGAACACCTCCACCGTGTGCCGCCCCTCCTGCCACGGCCAGCCGGAGTCCCAGGCCCAGCGTCCGTCGACCGCGACCGCGCTCCCGCCGAGGAGAGTGCCGCCCGCTCTGAACCCCACCTGGGTGGCGCCCTGGGCCAGCCCGGAGAAGCGCACGGCCGGCGTCGCGACCTGCTCGTAGGCCACCGGGGACTGGACCGTCGGTGCCGGCAGCTGCCCGCCCATGGGGGCCGCGTCGAAACGCGCCGTCGGCTGGGCCGGGATCGCGGTGCCGGCGGCTGCCGTGGCGCCGGCCACGGTGGTGAACGGGACGAGGACACCCTTGGTGTGGCCTCCGGCGGCGTCCCAGGCGACGGCCTTCACCTGGTGCTTGCCCTTGCTCCAGGGCTTGCTCAGCTTCCAGGACCAGGTGCCGTCCGCGGCCACCGAAGGCGAGCCCAGGAACTTGCCGTGCTCCCACAGGCTCACGCGTACGGCACCGTGGGCGACCCCGGTGAAGTACACACCGTCGGCGGGCAGTTCGGAGTTCGGCACCGGGTGGGCGACCACCGGCAGGGCCAGGGCGGAGGGCTTGTCCCGCGAGGTGTCGGAGAGGTACGCCGTGATGGCCGAGGTGTCGCGGTCGGGTTCCTCGTACCCGTTGCGCACCATGCCGAGCCGCGGCGGCAGCCCGTCGGCGAGCATGTTGATGAGGCCCATCAGGAAGGGGACGTTGCGCCTGGTGACCTCGGAGTGCTTGGTGATGTAGGGCGACTCGCTGTAGACGAAGTTGAAGTTGTCGTAGCCCTGGAAGAGACCGATGAACGGCTCGACCTGCTGCGTGTACTGCTCGTCCTGCGGCGAGGAGAGCAGGTAGATGTTGGCCTGCCGGGCAACGCCCGAGCGCGCCAGATCCGGGATGATCGCGTCGAGCGCCCGGACGTTCTGCTCGGGCGCTCCCTCCCCCAGCATGAATCGGGCGGTCTTCGGGTGGACGGTGCTGATGTAGGTGCCGATGAGGAACTGCGGCACGATGGAGACGATGTTGCCGAACCCGTAGCGCATGCCGAAGTAGAGGGCCGCGCTCCCGCCCTTGGAGCCGCCCCACAGCGTGACGCGGTCCGGGGTCAGGTCGAGGGCGTTCATCACCCTGGAGATGACGCCGATCACGGACTGCTCCAGGGAGAAGTCCATCCCCTCGCACAGGTAGTAGCTCCGCATGCCGTTGAACCGGTCCCGGATCCACAGGATGTTGGCCCGCACCGGGTTGAGGACGCCGTTCGACCAGCCGTAGTCGTCGGTGACGCCGAAGTTGGCGAAGACGACGACGAGATGGCGGTTGCCGCCCTTGGCATGCGTGAAGCGGTACTCGACGGGATAGGCACCGGAGGTGTCGATCCCGTCGATCAGTTCGCGTGCTTGCGACGGTGCTTTGGGCATGTGTGGCTTCCACTCATGAGTTGTTCGACGGCGGTCGCGGCGGTGGTCAGTACCGCGGCGAGAAGTAGTCGGCCGGTGCGGCCGCGGGGGCGACGGCGAAGGGGATCTGGGCGGGCACGGACTCCGCGCCGTCGGCGCCCACCGCGACGACCTCGACCAGGTGCGGGCCCTGCGGCCACGGGCCGCCGGCTTCCCAGGCCCAGGTCCCGTCCGGCCGGACGCCGTTCGCCCCCAGCAGCGCGCCGCCCGCGCGGAAGCGGACTTCCACCGCGCCGGGGGCGATGCCGCGGAAACCGACCGCCGTCCCGGGCACCTGCTGATGCGCCGCGGGCAGGGACACGACGGGCGGCCGCACTCCCGCGGCCACGGGCCGCCGCGCCGCCGACGGGGCCGGGCCGGGCCCGCCCGGCGTCTGCGGCGTGCCGTGCCCGGTGCCCGGCGTCGCCGTGAAGCGGACCTCCGTCGTCGCCGAGTGGAAGCCCGCCGGGTCCACCGCGAAGATCTTGACGCGGTGCTCCCCCTCGGCCCACGGTTTGGCCGGCGCCCAGGACCAGGTCCCGTCGGCGGCGACCGGCGGCGAGGCCAGGAACTTGCCCTTCTCCCACAGGCTCACCCGTACCGCGCCCGGGGCGGTCCCGGTGAAGGGCGAGCCCGTCCGGGGCAGCTGTCCGCCGGCGGCCGGGACGGTCACCGCCGGAGGCAGGAACGCCGTGCTCTCCTTGACCTTGGCGGTCGAGCCGAGGAAGTCGTCGATGGCCGACGTGTCCCGCTCCGGCTGCTCGTAGCCGTGCCGGGTCAGACCGAGCCGCGGGGTGATCCCCTCGACCAGCAGGTAGGCGATCCCCATCAGGAGCGGCACGTTCCGCAGGGTCACCTGGTTGTGTTCCTTGATGAACGGGGACTCGCTGTGGAGGTAGTTGAAGTTCGGGTAGCGCCGCAGCAGTTCGAGGAAGGGTTCGACCTGGTCCCGGTACTGCTCGTCCTGCGGCGACGACACGAGGTAGATGTTGGCCTCGGGGCTCGCACCCGCTCTCAGCAGGTCGGGCAGGATCGCGTCCAGGACCCGCGCGTTCTCCTCGGGGAGCCCCTCACCGAGCATGGATCGGCCGACCTTGGGATAGACCTCGCGCACGAAGGTGCCGATACGGAACTGGGGGACGCACGCGACGATGTTCCGGAAGCCGTAGCGCAGCCCGAAGTAGAGGGCCGCGCTGGCCCCCTTGGAACTGCCCCAGAGGGTCACGTCGTTCGGGGTCAGGCCGAGGGCCGACACGACCTTCGCGATCAGGTCGATGACGGACCTCTCGACGGAGAAGTCCATCTCCCGGCACAGGTAGTACGTCAGTCCGCCGTCGAAGCGGTCGCGGATCCAGAGGATGTTGGACCGCAGGTCGTCGAGGGTGCCGGTGGACCAGCCGTAGTCGTCGGGTGCCGCGAGGTTGGCGAAGACGACCGTCAGATGGCGGTTGCCCTTCTTCGCGTGGGTGAAGCGGTACTCGACCGGGTGCGCACCGGACGTGTCGATCCCGGTGATGACCTGGCGCGCCTTCGACGCTGCTTTGGGCATGGGCGGCTTTCCACTCGTGGAGTCGTTGTGATCGGCGGGTGCTCAGTACCGTGGCGGAAGGTGACCGGCGGGCACGGACAGGTCCACGACCGTGAAGGCGGCCGGGGCGGGAGCGGACTCCACGCCGTTCGCGTCCACCGCGACGACCTCGACCAGGTGCGGTCCGGCCGGCCACGGCCAGCCCGGGTCCCAGCCCCAGATCCCGTCCGGCGCGACGGCCGCCGCGCCCAGGAGCACGCCGTTCTCCCGGAAGCCCACCTGCATCGCGCCCGGCGCGGTGCCGTGGAAGGCGACCGCCGTCCCCAGTTGCTGCTGCGGTGCCGGCACCGAGACGGCCGGCGGGGCGGGCGCGGCCGGGCCCGCGGCGGGGGCGTCCACCACCGTGAAGGGGATCTCGACCCGGCTGGAGTGGAAGCCCGCCTGGTCCACCGCGAAGATCTTCACCAGGTGGTTCCCCGTGGCCCACGGCTTGGCCGGCTGCCAGGACCAGGTGCCGTCGGCCCCGACCTCCGGGGACGCCACGAACTTGCCGTCGCGCCACATGCTCACCCGCACCGCGCCCGGGGCGAGCCCGGCGAAGTAGAGACCGGTGGCGGGAGCCTCGCTGTTGTAGCCCGGGGAAGTGACCACCGGCGGCGCGAACGCGTCGGCGCCCTGGACCTTGGAGGTGGCGGAGAGGTAGGCCTCGATGCCCGACTGGTCGCGGTCGAACTCCTCGGCGGCGTGGCGCACGAACCCCAGGCGGGGGGCGTAGCCGTCGGCCAGCAGGTTCAGCAGGCCGACCAGGGCCGGCACGTTCCGCCGCGTCACCGTGGCGTGGCCGGTGATGGTGGGCGATTCGCTGTACATGAAGTTGAAGTTCTCGTAGCCCTGGAACATGCCGAGGAACGGCTCCACCTGCACGGCGTAGTGCTCGTCCTGCGGCGAGGAGAGCACGTAGATGTTGGCCCCCGGGTTGGCCCGGCTGCGCACCAGGTCCGGCAGGAGCGCGTCCAGGACCCGGGCGTTGTGCGCGGGCGCCCCCTCGCCGAGCATGTAGGCGGAGACCTTCGGGTGCCGCTTCTCCAGGGCGTCGCCGACGAGGAACTGCGGGACGATCCCCACGATGTTCCGGTAGCCGTACCGCAGTCCGAAGTACAGTGCGGCGCTGCCGCCCTTGGAGCCGCCCCACAGGGTGACCTGGTCCGGGGTGAGCCCCAGCGAGCGCATGACGTTCGAGATGAGGCTCTGCACCGAGTCCGCCAGGCCGAAGTCCATGTTCCGGCACAGGTAGTAGGCGTTCATCCCGTCGAAACGGTCGCGGATCCACAGGATGTTCGCGCGTACGTTGTCGAAGACGCCGTTGGACCAGCCGTAGTCCTCGGGCGCCGAGAAGTTGGCGAACACGACGACGAGGTGGCGGTTGCCGCTCTTGGCGTGGGAGAACCGGTACTCGACCGGGAACGCCCCCGACGCCTCGATCCCGTTGAACAGCTTTCGCCCGCTCGAAGGTGCTTTGGACATGTACGGAACTCCAGTTTCGGGGACAGATCGTCGGATTGGCTCCGAATCACCTGATCGGACATGATGTCGGGATGTCTCTCGCGGCCCCTTCGCTCCCGCCCGGCCTTCGCCGGCGTCGGAGACTGATCGTCCTGACCTCGGTGCTCGCGCTGTCGGCCGTCCTCGCCGCGGTGCTGGTGCGGACCGCCACGGGCACGACCCGGTTGCTGGCCGCCGACCGCACCCTGACGGTGGCGACCTGGAACATGTGCGGCGTCGAGCAGTGGGGTTGCGCGGACACCGGCAGTGCCTCGGCCAAGCGGCTCGCGGTGGAGCGGTTCGTCGACGCCGGGGCCGACGTCGTGCTGCTCCAGGAGGCCTGCGCCACGCACGCCGAGTCGGTGCGCGAGGCGCTCGGCGGTACCTGGCGGCTGTCCTTCCGGCCCTACACCTGGCGGGACAGCGGCGGGCGCGGCGGAACGATCGACTGTGCGGGACGCGGCCGGGGCGCGGCCGGGCTCGCGGTCCTCTCGGCCCACCCGCTGTCCTCGGTGCGGTCGGTGCCCACGCGCCAGCCCGAGGTCGGGCTGCGGCGGGGCGTCCTGTGCGCGACCGTCGCGGCGTTCGACGTCCGGGTGTGCAACGCCCATCTGAGCCTTCCCGGCAGCGACCGGGCGCACCCCGACCGGGAGTACCGCGACGACCAGTTGAAGGCGCTGGTCGCGGCGGTGCCCGGACGGCGCACCGTGTTCGGCGGTGACTTCAACCTGAAGCCGCCGGGTGCCCGCAACCGGTCCGGCTGGGTGTGGCCGTCCGCCGCCTACGGTGCCTTCCGGGAGTGCGACCAGGCTTCCGGCGCCGACCGGTCGGGCCGTCCGACCCATGTGTCCGGTCACAAACTCGACTATCTCTTCACCGGGTTGCCGCGGTCCTCCTGCACGGTGCGCGACACCGGGGTCTCCGACCACCGGGCGCTGCTGATGCGGGTGGAGGCCGGCTGAGCCGACGCCGAAGGGGCGCCCGGCTCCCCCACCGTGGACGGGGGGCAGGCCGGGCGCCGGGGAGGCGGACGACGGTGCGGTCATGGGGTGCCGGTGCCTTCCGGCGCGGCCGCGCGCGCCCCGGTACCGCCGCCCGGCCGGGCCGTCGGCGTCATACGATCGCGCCTTCGTAGGTCCGGCCTTCAGGGGTCGGCGCCTGCCCGAACGTTTCGGCGGGCCGGTCGAATTCCGCCGGCATGAGCTGCGGCAGGTGCGTCTGCTGCGGCGTGGTGGCGTGCGCCGGGCCGGGCTGCGCGGGCACCGCCCCGACCTGCAGCGCGGCGGCGGGCCCGGGTTGCGCCGCCCGGCGCGGTGCGGTGAACCAGTGCCCCGCACTCCCCTGGACCGGCGTCATGGCCCGCCCCGCCCGGCGGGTGTCGACGGTCCCGACGGCCGGTGCGTGCGCCTGCCCGGGCGCGAGGTCGCCGCCCGCCACCAGCATCCGGTCGGCGAGCCGCGCGGCGGCGTACCCGTCGTCCAGGTCGCAGAACTCGCGCTGGAACCAGCGGTACCGCTCGGCGTAGGCCTCCTGGATCCGGTCGATCTGCTCGACGGCCGACACCAGGTCCTCGGAGGTGTCCAGGAGGGGGCCCGGGGCGCTGCTCGCGAAGTCGAAGTAGAAGCCGCGCAGGGTGTCTCGGTAGTGGTCCAGGTCGTAGGTGAAGAAGAGGATCGGGCGCCCGGTGTTGACGTAGTCGAACATCAGGGACGAGTAGTCCGTGATCATCACGTCGGTGATCAGGGAGAGGTCGGCCATGTCCGGGTAGTCGGAGACGTCGAAGACGAATCCGTCGCCGGCGCCCGGCACCGGGTCCACCACGTTGGGGTGGCGGCGGACCAGGAGTACGTGCTCGGCGCCCAGCCTGGCGCGGGCGTCCTCGAGGTCGATGCGGAAGTCCAGCTTGTACTTGCCGGGCGCGTAGTACTGGTCGTCGCGCCACGTGGGTGCGTACATCACGACGCGCTTGCCCTCGGGCAGGCCGATCCGGCGCCGGATCTCCTGCTCCCGCTGCTCGGTGCCGGGCAGGCGCAGGATGTCGTTGCGCGGGTAGCCGGACTCCACCATCTCGCCGGGGAAGCCGAAGGCGCGCTGGAGGATCGGGGTGGAGAAGCTGTTGGGCGAGACCAGCATGTCCCAGTTCTGCACCTCCTTCTCGACCCGTTCCAGGTAGCGCTGGTCGGCGAAGTGGATGGACTCGATGTCGTGGCCGATCTTCTTCAGCGGGGTGCCGTGCCAGGTCTGGACGACGGTCTGGCCGTCCCGCTTCTGGAACCAGTCCGGGAGGTGGTTGTTGGCGACGACGTAGCGGCTGGTGGCGAGGGCCTCGTACCACTCTGGCGACCACATGCGGATCGGGATCGCGGTGGGCGGCACCTCCACCTGGTCGTCGCGCACCACCCACAGCTGTTCGAGGTCGGTACCGCGCCGGAGCAGTTCCTCGTGCAGCGCCCGGGGGCTGTCCGAGTACTGGGTGCCCTTGAAGGCGTCGAAGAGGACGGCGGGGCGCACCCGCTGCCGGCGGGCCGCCGGGTACGCCTTGGTGCGCAGCAGCTTCTGGCGGTACGGGCCGCGGGCGTGGTCGGGCATGGCCGAGTGGACCAGCAGGGACAACCGGTCGTACGCCTCGGCCTGGAGGTCGTAGCGCCGCTCGTTCTCCTCGTGTTCCTGGGGGAGGGCACCGATGATGTCCTGCTCGGTCTTCACCATCAGGTCCTCGAGGCGGTCCTCGCGGGCCACCGCCGAGAGGTCCTGCCTGCGCAGGAAGAAGTCCCAGCGGCCGGCCGCGAGCGGGATGTCCCCGGCCAGCGTCCGCATGGCGGCCGGGCTGAGCAGGCAGCGGAACTCGTTGCCGTTCCACTCGATCCGGACCTCGCGCTCGGCGCCGTGCGCCCGTGAGCGGACCACCAGGTGCGCGTCCTGGTACTCCCGCGGCGAGAGCCGGTCCGCCGCCAGGTACCGGCCGTGGATCTCCAGCGAGCCGTCCTCGCGCCAGGCGAACGCCGTCGCCGTGGGCAGGGTGGCCCGCTCGAAGAGGACCAGGTAGCCCGAGCCGTTGCGGTGGACGACGACCTCGCGGTCGCCCTCGCGGGTCTGCAGCGAGGCGGGCATGCGGTAGTGCCCGTCCGGAGTCTCCTCGGCCATGACGGGATAGATGGCCGTCTTGCGGCCCTCCACGTGGAGGGTCGTCTTCCAGCCGTTGCTGCCCATGCTCCAGGACTGCGGGATGTCCGTGTCGGCCTGGGCGTCGGCCCGGAAGGCCGGCACCAGCGAGCGCAGCGGCAGCCGGGCCGCGAAGGTGCACCAGCCCTCGCCGCCCGGGGTGAAGTACACCCGCCCGTCGTGCTGGCCCGAGCCGCTCAGGCTGGTGACGCGCAGCCTGCCCCACTCGGGCACCTTCGGGCCCAGGTACACCCCGCGCAGCTCCAGCTGGTCCCCGACCACGCGGTGGCCGGTGATCCGGCAGCGCACGATCTCCACCCGCAGCTTCAGCTTGCCCTGGAGGAAGACCGGGAGGATGCGGGTGTTCTTGTCGACGTACCGGTACGGGGGGTTGGCGGCGGTGCCGGCGCCGCCCCGGTCGATGCCGCGGTAGCGGAACAGCCCCCGGCTGAGGACGCCGGCGGCCACGTCCCAGGTCCCCTCGACCCACTGGCCCTTGCGCTTCAGGCGGGTCGTGTCGATGCGGGCGTCGAAGCCGGCCCAGTCGTAGCAGTAACGATTCTGGTTGGAGGACTCGGTGGCCTGCGGCGCGTAGGTGGTCTTCGCCGTGGTGATCACCATGCGGCCCTGCTTCTTGTTCCGCAGGGCGATGGCCTTCACCGACATGTGCCGTTTGTGCACGTTGATGTAGCGCACGTACGCGGTCCCGGTGAGGGTCAGCAGGTGGCCGTTGGTGCTCCAGCGGGCCCCGCTGAGCGAACCGTGCAGGGAGAGTTCCTTGTCGAGCCGGAACGCCTTCTTGTCGAGGCCGACCCCGCGGTCCCCGAGGTAGGGGTACTTCAGATAGCGGTGGAAGCGCCGCTGGACCGGCATCGGGCCGCCCCGGCGCTCGAACTCGATGACCTCCATGAGTTCGGGCAGTCGCCACTCGCGCACCAGGAGCCACTTGACCCGGGCGTCGGCGGGCAGTTCGTCGATGATGGTGAGGTCGCTCTCGTCGAGGAACTCGTTGGCCCACTGCATGAACGACTGCCGGTACTCCTCGTCCGCGTCCGGCAGCACCTTGAGGTGCAGCATCAGATCGGACTTCAGGCAGGCGAGGTCGTACTTGCGCTTGCTCTCCTCGTACTGCCGCGAGCGCCGCTCCGCGAGGAAACGGCTGACCGACTGCACCGCCGCGACCCGGTCGCGCAGGTTGGACAGCTCGGTGTGGCGCTGGGTGATCGACGGCGCGGCCCCGCCCTCGCGCCGGCGCCAGAAGTAGACGATGTCGGTGATGACGTCGACCTTGGCGGCGCGGAAGTGGGCGTACATGTTGACCCAGGAGTCCTCGTACATGACGCCCTCGGGGAACGCGATGTAGTGGTAGTCCCAGAAGGACCGCCGGAACATCTTGTTCCAGACGGTCCGGTCGTAGATCAGCGCCTCGAACCGGGTGATGTGCGTGCCGCGCCGGTTCTTCTGCATTGGGCCCTTGTGCAGGGGCGACTGCCACTTCTTGGTGGAGTTCATCATCTGCACGTTGCCCGAGACGAAGTCCGAGTCGGACCCCTCCAGGGTGCGCACCAGCAGTCCGTAGGCGTACTCGGGGATGACGTCGTCACCGTCGACGAAGGCCAGGAACTCGCCCTGGGGGTGCATGGCGCGCAGCCCGGTGTTGCGTGCGTGTCCCGGGCCGTTCGGCTCCTGGCGGATCATGCGGAAGCGCGGGTCCGCGGCGCAGTAGTCGGCGGCGATCCGCGAGGAGCCGTCGGTGGAGCCGTCGTCGACGAGGATCACCTCGAAGTCGCGGAACGACTGGCGCGCGATCGACTCCAGGCATTCGGCGAGATAGGTCTCGACGTCCTGAAAGGGCACGACGATGCTCAGACGCGGGTGATCCACCAACTCGTACTCCTACCAAGACATTTCGCCCAGCGGGCCACCAACAGTCCGTACTGGACGCCCCACCCCTACCTGGTGCACCCGCGGTCCCCTCAACCGCCTCGGCTTCACCGGCACCTCTGACCGCCGGCGAAGCCCCCCTCACCACGCGATCACAGGCCCGCCATATCTTATGTCACCCTTAAGGTTGGTCAAGGCCAGTTAATGTGGCGTCCATCGCTGTAACGCGCTATGGTTCCCGGCTCGTAAATTCTCTATGAGTAGGCGCATATAGTTCTCGCACCGACATGACCGCATAGTGGACCGGCTTCCCCCCACCCGGGCCCTGCGACTCCGCCGCGCGGAGCCCGTGAGGAGAGGAACCGAACACCATGAGCCACAGCGCCACCACGGAGCCTCGGCGTGCCCGCCGGGCCGCGCCAGGCGGCGGCCGCCGCGCGCCACGCCGCCGCAGGCGCTGGGGACGGATCGTCCTGCTGTCCCTCGTCGTCCTCCTGCTCGCCGCCGGCGGCACCGGCTACTGGCTCTACAGCGGCCTGAACGGAAACATCGACGGGGTGGATCTGAACAAGGCCCTCGGCGAGGACCGCCCCGAGAAGCTGCCGACCTCGGGACAGAACCTGCTGGTCCTCGGGTCGGACTCGCGCGCCGGCGCCAACGCCTCGCTCGGCACCGGCAAGGTCTCCGGCGCCCGTTCGGACACCGCCCTGGTGGTGCACATACCCGAGGGCCGCAAGCAGGCCGTCGCCGTGAGCATCCCCCGCGACACTCTCGTCACCCGCCCGGAGTGCACCAAGTCCGACGGCTCCTCCGTTCCGGAGAAGGAGCGCGTGATGTTCAACTCCGTGTACTCGCTGGCGGGACCGGCCTGCGTGGTCAAGACCGTGGAGAAGATGTCCGGCGTCCGCATGGACCACTACGTGGAGATCGACTTCGCCGGCTTCAAGGGACTGGTCGACGCCATCGGCGGCGTGCCCGTCACCATCGACGAGCCCATCAAGGACAAGGCCAGCGGCCTGGACCTGAGCGCCGGCACCCACACCCTGGACGGCGCCGAGTCCCTGGCCTTCGTACGTACCCGGCACGGGGTGGGCGACGGCAGCGACCTCGGCCGCATCGGGCTCCAGCAGCAGTTCCTGATCGCGCTGCTGAGCGAGGTCAAGAAGCAGGACCTGCTGGGCAGCCCCACCAAGACGTACAAGATCGCCGACACCCTGACCTCGGCGCTCACCACCGACTCCGAACTGGCCTCGCTGACCAGCCTGGCCGACTTCGCGCGCAGCATGAACGGGGTCGACCCCGCGACCATGGAAACGATCATGCTGCCGGTGGCGTACGACAAGATCGACCGGAACCGGGTCGTCGCCGCCGAGCCCCAGGCGACCGACCTGTGGGAGGCCGTCCGCTCGGACTCCGAGATTCCCGAGTCCGCGAAGAAGTCGCCCGCGACGGGCGGCTGACCTCCGGCGCCACGGCGCCGGCCGCTCAGCGCCCGAGGGTGTGCCACCGGGTGAGGGAGAGGCCGGCGCCGTCGTCCTGACGGGCCACCTTCGGTGCGCCGTCGGGTCCGATCAGCGCCAGCGCCACCCGCCCGCGGCCGTCCCGGGCGAGAGCGGGCACTCCTTGGCAGGACTCGGCCAGGGCGTACCACCAGAACCCCCCGGCCTCGTTCTCGGTGCCGCCCATGCCGAGCACCACGGAGCCGTCCCGGTCCCGGTGGGCGAGCACCACGCAGTCGTAGCCGTCCACCGCCGTGCGCAGTGACGCGTACCCCTGCCCGGCCGGCGATCCGCCCAGCGCGGCGGGCCAGTCGCCGTCCCGCCACGCGGCCGCGCCGCCGCTCTCGGCGTCGGTCCAGAAGAACGTGGCCCGCTCCGGCCCCGTCTCCAGCGCGGCGACCGTCCCCGGCACGGGACGCAGGGCGAAGCCGCGGGGGCCCTCGAAGTCACCGCCGGGCGCCGTCTGACGCCAGACGAGGACGCCCGACGCGGCCGCGGCGCAGACCTCCAGCCGTCCCCCGGCGAGGGCGACCGGCGCCGGCAGGGCGTCGGTCTCGCCGCCCCGCAGGTCCTCCCAGGCCCGCCACTTGCCGTTCGGAGACTCGCGGCGCAGCGACAGACCACCGTGCGCGTTCCGTACGAAGACGTGCACCGTGCCGTCGGCCGCGACGGCCCCGACCGGCGGCCCCAGTTCCCGGGCCTGCTCACGGTCGCGGTGCGGATTGCCGAGCGAACGCCATTCGGTGAAGGCCAGTCCCGTCTGGTACTGGATCGCGTGCACGACGTCCACGCCGAGCCCGCCGTCGGCGCGCTCGCGCTCCCTGCGGCCGAGGAAGTGGACGTAGGTGTCCGCTCCCTGCACCACCGTCAGATGGGTCAGTCCCGCCACGGGCACGAAATGCGGCCCGCTCCAGTCGGGGCCGCCCGCGACGGTCTCCGTCCAGCGCACCAGACCGCCGTCGGCGGGCACGTAGAGGCTGAGCCGGCCGTCCCTGCCGAGGGTGAGCCAGTCGCCGTGGGCCGGTCCGGACGCACCACCCCGGCCCCCCTCCACGGTGCCGGGCCCGACCTGGCGGGCGGCGCCGACGGGGTCTGCCGACCTTCTCCGCATGGCCTGCTGCACCTTCCTGAAGCCCGCCGTGTCACGGACAGGGACCCTCGAACGCGGAACATCATATGCCGTTCGTTCACCAGTTCCCCATGGCTCGGCCACCGGGCCGTCGAGGGCCCGTCAGACGGCCTGCCAGGGACCGAGCGCGAGGCCCGGTTCGTCCTTGCGTCGGGTGAGGCGGAGCTGCCCGGTGGACGGGGAGAGCGTCGCCGCCACCAGCCGGCCGTCGGCGTCCAGCGCCAGGGAAACCACCGCGTCGGCCGGCAGCTCCGGGCCCGACTCCGTCCACGCGGCGCCGAGCGCCTCCTGCTCCGAGGGGTACGCCGCGAAGGCGACCCGGCCGCTCGTCGCCGAGCGCTGGGCGACCAGCGTGCAGTCGTGGCCGTCGATCTCGCAGCGGACGGCGGAGACGGGGCCGGGTCCCGCCGCGGTCACCAGCGGCATCGGCTTCTCGCCGGGGCGCCAGGCGCACAGCTCACCGGTGTCGTCGTCGGTGAAGAGGACGGTGGTGTACTCCTCGGAGGTGGCCAGCGCGCGCAGGGTGCCCGGGCGGACCGCCGCGTCGACGCCCTCCCCCGGTACCGGCCGCGCGCCCGGCTGCTCCTGCCGCCAGTGCCGGATACCGCCGGTGACCGCCGCGTAGAGCTCGACCCTGCCGGACTCCCCCGTCACGGCCGCGGGCGCCTCCTGGACGCCGCGTCCCTTCAGGTCCCGCCACGGCTCCCAGCCGCCCTTCTCCTTCTGGGCCACCATGCTCATGCCGCCTCCCCCGTTGCGGACGAAGACATGGGCGCGTCCCTGCGCGTCGACCGCGACGGCCGGTGTCCCGGTGCGGTCGCCCTGCTTGTTGGGGTGACCGGCCGGCTGCCAGTCCAGGGGCGCGAGCAGCGGCCGGAAGTGCGTGGTGTGCACGAGGTCGGACCGGTCGGTCCCGACGGGCCGCCAGGCGACCAGATGGGCATAGCCGTCGGGGCCCCGGCCGACCGCGAGGCCGGGGTGCAGTTCCTGGTCGCCGCCGAGCCTGCGCGGCGCCTCCCAGGGCCCGGCGGGCGCGCGTTCGGCACGCCACAGGGCGGCACCGTCCGACGGGAGGTAGACACTGAGGCGGCCGTCGCGGCCGAGGAGAAGCCAGTCGCCGTTCACCGCTTCACTCTAAGCGGGGCCGCCGGGTCCGCGTCGATCGGGTACGGCCTGCGCGACAGTGCCGTGCGACCCTGACGGCATGGACGGCAACGGCATGGACGACAACGCTCCCCTGCTCGTGATCGTCGACGCCGCGAACGTCGTCGGGTCGGTGCCCGACGGGTGGTGGCACGACCGGCGCGGGGCGGCGGAGCGGTTGCGGGACCGGCTGGCGGCGGACGGCGTGCCGGGGCGTGCCGGCCCGGTGGAGGTCGTCCTGGTCGTCGAGGGCGCGGCACGGGGGGTGGACTCGGTGCCCGGCGTACGGGTGGAGTCGGCGCCCGGCAGCGGGGACGACCACGTGGTCGACCTGGTCGCCCGGGCCGCCGGTGACCGTCCGGTCCTGGTCGTGACGGCCGACCGCGAGCTGCGCCGCCGGGTGACCGGGCTGGGCGCGGAGGTGGCGGGGCCGCGGACGGTCCGGCCCGCGTGACGGCGCCCCCACCGGCGTACGCGGACCGGCCCCGCGGTCCCCGAGCGGGGGTGCGGGGCCGGAGCGGGAGCCGATGGGGCTACGGGGTGTTCCCTCCGGACGGCCCGGACGGCCCGGTCGACCCGGGCGTGCCGGCCGGCGCCTCCTCACCGCGGCCCAGGCGGCTGTGGGAGCGGCTGTAGAGGAAGTACACGACGACGCCGATCGCCATCCAGACGCCGAACCGCACCCAGGTCTCGGCGGGCAGGTTCAGCATCAGCCACAGCGAGGCGCCCACCGACACGATCGGCAGCAGCGGCACCAGCGGGGTGCGGAAGGCGCGCGGCAGGTCGGGGCGGGTCCGGCGCAGGATGATCACGCTGAGGGCGACGATGACGAACGCGAACAGCGTGCCGATGTTCACCAGCTCGGCCAGCTCGCTCAGGCTGGTGAAGCCGGCGACGATCGCGATGATCACGCCGAGCAGGATGGTCGGCCGGTACGGCGTCCGGAACTTCGGGTGGACGCGGGAGAAGAAGCGCGGCAGCAGCCCGTCGCGGCTCATCGCGAAGAACACCCGGGTCTGGCCGAGCAGCAGGATCATGCACACCGTGGTCAGGCCGACGGCGGCGCCGAAGCTGATCACACCGGCGAAGAAGGGGTGCCCGGTGGACTTGAAGGCGTCGGCGAGCGGGGCGTCGATGGACAGCTCGCTGTAGTGCTGCATGCCGGTGACGACGATCGACACGGCGACGTACAGCGCGGTGCAGATGAACAGGGAGCCGAGGATGCCGCGGGGCATGTCGCGCTGCGGGTTCTTGGTCTCCTCGGCGGCCGTGGCGACGATGTCGAAGCCGATGAAGGCGAAGAAGACGACCGAGGCCGCGGTGAAGATGCCCATCACGCCGAAGTTGGCCGGCGCCCACCCGAACATCAGCTGGATCAGTGGCGAGTCGAGGCCCCCGCCCGCCTCCACCGGCTGCGCCTTCGGGACGAAGGGGTCGTAGTTGGAACCCTTGATGAAGAAGGCACCCGCGATGATCACGATGAGGACGACGGTCACCTTGATGGCGACGACGACCGAGGTGACCCGGGCCGACAGCTTCATGCCGAGGACGAGGATGCCGGTGAGCACCAGCACCAGGACGGCGGCGAGGATGTCGAAGCCGAATCCCTCGGCGCCGTCCCGGCCACCGAGCGCCGCGGGCATCTGCCAGCCCGCGTTGTCCATCAGCGAACGGATGTAGCCCGACCAGCCGACGGCCACCACCGCCGTGCCGAGCGCGAATTCCAGAACCAGGTCCCAGCCGATGATCCAGGCGGGCAGTTCGCCGAGCGAGGCGTAGGAGAAGGTGTACGCGGAGCCGGCGACCGGGACCGTCGAGGCGAACTCCGCGTAGCAGAGCGCGGCGAGCGCGCAGACCACGCCGGCGACGACGAAGGCCAGGGCCACGGAGGGCCCGGCGTTGTTCTTGGCGACCGTGCCGGTCAGTACGAAGATGCCGGTGCCGATGATGACACCGACACCGAACACGGTCAGATCCAGTGCGGACAGGGATTTCTTGAGCGCGTGCTCCGGCTCCTCCGTGTCCCGGATGGACTGCTCGATCTTCTTGGTCCTGAAGAGACTGCTGTTGCTCACGGGTACCTCCGAGCTTGTCGTCCCCGACATGATCGAGAGGGGGGCGTTCTGCGTATGCCCCGGCGTGAGCGGATTCACGCGGATGGGCAGGTTTCACCACTGCAACGAGTGGTGAAACCTGCCCATCCGGTCGTACGTCAGTCGCGCGCGGCCTCCACCGAGTCCACCTCGGAGCGCTCGTACCGGCCGTCGAGCTTGGCGACCAGACCGGTGACCTGGCGGGCGATGTCGGGGGCGGTGAGCCCGATCTCGGCCATCACCTCGGCCCGGGAGGCGTGGTCGAGGAAGCGCGGCGGGATGCCGAAGTCGCGCAGCGGTACGTCGACGCCCGCGTCGCGCAGGGCCTGGGCGACGGCCGAACCGACGCCGCCGACGCGGGAGTTGTCCTCGACGGTGACGACCACGCGGTGCCGCTCGGCGAGCGGGGCCATGGCCTCGTCGACGGGCTTGACCCAGCGCGGGTCGATCACGGTGGTGGAGATGCCCTGCTTGTTCAGCAGGTCCGCCACCTCCAGGCACATCGGCGCGAGGGCGCCGACGGAGACCAGGAGGACGTCGGGCGTGTCGGTGCCGGGGGCGCGCAGCACGTCCATGCCGCCGACTCGGCCGACGGCCGGCACGGCGGGGCCGACGGCGCCCTTGGAGAAGCGGACCACGGTCGGCGCGTCGTCCACCTCGACGGCCTCGCGCAGCTGGGCGCGGACCTGGTCGGCGTCGCGCGGGGCGGCGAGCCGCAGGCCGGGGACGACCTGGAGGATCGACATGTCCCACATGCCGTTGTGGGAGGCGCCGTCGGTGCCCGTGACACCGGCGCGGTCCAGCACGAACGTCACGCCGCACTTGTGCAGGGCCACGTCCATCAGCACCTGGTCGAAGGCGCGGTTGAGGAAGGTGGCGTACACGGCGAAGACCGGGTGCACTCCCCCGTGCGCGAGGCCGGCCGCGGAGACCGCGCCGTGCTGCTCGGCGATGCCGACGTCGTAGACGCGGTCCGGGAAGGCCTTGGCGAACTTGTCGAGGCCGACCGGCTGGAGCATGGCCGCGGTGATGGCGACGACGTCCTCGCGCTCCTTGCCGAGCTTGAGCATCTCCTCGCCGAAGACGCTCGTCCAGTCGGCGCCGGAGGTGGAGATGGGCAGGCCGGTGTCGGGGTGGATCTTGCCGACGGCGTGGAAGCGGTCGGCCTCGTCCTGGAGGGCGGGCTGGTAGCCGCGGCCCTTCTCGGTGAGGCAGTGCACGATGACCGGGCCGCCGAAGCGCTTGGCGCGCGTGAGGGCGGACTCCAGGGCCTCCAGGTCGTGGCCGTCGATGGGGCCGACGTACTTCAGGCCGAGGTCCTCGAACATGCCCTGCGGGGCGATGAAGTCCTTCAGGCCCTTCTTGGCGCCGTGCAGGGTGTCGTAGAGCGGGCGGCCGACGACCGGGGTGCGCTCCAGGAGGTCCTTGGTGCGGGCCAGGAAGCGCTCGTAGCCGTCGGTGGTGCGCAGGGTCGCCAGGTGGTTGGCGAGGCCGCCGATGGTGGGCGCGTAGGAGCGCTCGTTGTCGTTGACGACGATGACGAGCGGGCGGTCCTTGGCGGCGGCGATGTTGTTCAGCGCCTCCCAGGCCATGCCGCCGGTGAGCGCGCCGTCGCCGATGACGGCGACGACGTGGTCGTCGCGGTCGAGGACCTGGTTGGCCTTGGCGATGCCGTCGGCCCAGCCGAGGACGGTGGAGGCGTGGCTGTTCTCGATGACGTCGTGCTCGGACTCGGCCTGCGAGGGGTAGCCGGACAGGCCGCCCTTCATCTTCAGCTTCGAGAAGTCCTGACGGCCGGTGAGCAGCTTGTGCACGTAGGACTGGTGGCCGGTGTCCCAGAGCACCTTGTCCTTCGGCGAGTCGAAGACCCGGTGCAGGGCGAGGGTGAGCTCCACCACGCCGAGGTTCGGGCCGAGGTGGCCGCCGGTCTTGGAGACGGCGTCGACGAGGAAGGTGCGGATCTCCTCTGCCAGGCCGCCCAGCTCTTCCAGGCTGAGCCGGTCCAGATCGCGCGGTCCCGTGATGCGGGTCAGCAGCGGCACCCGTGCCTCCTTGCAGTAGAGCTGTTGCCGGGCCTGCCCGAGTCTAATGTTCCGCCGTGGCGGAACGTGTCCGGGCGGTGCGTCGTACGTCACGCGTTCGGCCTTACCCATCGGCGGTCCGTTCTACGACTGCCCCGCCGGCCGTCGTCCTCGGCACCCTGACCCGCGTGGCCGTCCCGTGCGCACGGCGCGGGCGGGGCAGCCCACCGCCCGCCCGAGGGCTCAGCTCGGGCGGGCGGTGGGGTGGTGCGCCCCGGGGCGGGCGGGTGATGCGCCCGGGCCGGGCGGTGTGCGCCTAGGCGCGTCCCGCCGTCTTCTGGGTCTTGCGGGTGACCGCGTCGATGACGACGGTCGCCAGCAGCACGCCACCGGTGATCATGTACTGGACCGGCGAGGCGATGCCCTCCAGGGCGAGGCCGTACTGGATCGAGACGATGACCATCACACCGAGCAGCGCGTCCCAGGTGCGGCCGCGGCCGCCGAAGAGGGACGTGCCGCCGATCACGGCCGCGGCGATGACGTTCATCAGGAACTCACCGGTGCCCGCGCCCTGGTTGGCGGAGGCGATCTTCGACGCGACGAAGAGACCGCCGATCGCGGCGAAGGTGCCGGCGATCGCGAAGACCGAGATCCGGACCAGCTCGACGTTGATACCGGCACGGCGGGACGCCTCGACGCTGCCGCCGAGCGCGAAGACCTTGCGGCCGTAGGCGGTGCGGCGCAGTACGAAGTCCGTGAGCAGCAGGAACGCGAGGAAGATCACGACGGCCAGCGGCAGGCCCTTGTACTGGTTGAAGACGATCGCCACGACGAAGGCCAGGATCGCGAGCAGCACCGTGCGGACGATGATCTCGTTCAGCGGCCGGGACGGCACGCCCGCGGCCTCGCGGCGGCGGTTGTCGAAGAAGGCGGAGAGGAAGTACCCCGCGGTCACGACGATCGCCAGGCCGTAGGCGGCGGCCACATCGCTGAAGTAGTAGCTGGTCAGCTTGACGACGATGCCGTCGGAGTTCAGGTTGATGGTGCCGTTGCTGCCCAGGATCTGCAGCATGAAGCCCTGCCAGAACAGGAGTCCGGCGAGCGTCACGGCGAAGGCCGGGACGCCGATGCGGGCGAAGAAGAAGCCGTGGATGGCGCCGGCCACCGTGCCGGTGAGGATGGCCAGTACGAGGGCCAGCACCTCGTTCATCCCGTGCGTGATGTTCAGCACCGCGAAGGTGGCGCCCGCGACACCGCTGACGGAGCCGACGGACAGGTCGATCTCGCCGAGCAGCAGGACGAAGACGATACCGACGGCGATCATGCCCGTGCCGACCATGGCGACGGACATGTCGGAGAAGTTGCCCGCGGTGAGGAAGTTGGAGTTCAGGCTGGTGAAGATGGCCCAGATGATCAGCAGACCGACGACGACCGGGATGGACCCGAGGTCACCGGCCTTCATCTTCCGCTTGAACTCGCCGAGGTAGCCCGTGAGGCCCTGCTCGCGGACGAGCAGCCGGGGGTCGACGACGGTGGCCGCGGCGGCGGGGGCGTCGGGGTTCTCCACCGCGTGGTCCTCGGCGGGTGTGGAGGTCTTGTCGATGCTCACTTCTTGATCTCCCCATTGGTGCGCGCCGCACGACGGGTCACGGCGTTCTCCGTGGCGCCCGTGATGGCGGAGATGATCTCTTCCTGCGAGGTCGACTTGACCTCGAAGACGCCGTTGTTGCGCCCGAGGCGCAGGACGGCGACCTTGTCGGCCACCGCCTTCACATCGGCCATGTTGTGGCTGATGAGGATGACGGCGTGACCGCGCTCGCGCAGCCGCTCCACGAGGTCGAGGACCTGTGCGGTCTGCTCGACACCGAGGGCGGCCGTGGGCTCGTCGAGGATGACCAGCTTGGGCTCACCGAGCATCGACCGGGCGATCGCCACGACCTGGCGCTGACCGCCGGAGAGCGAGGCGATCGGGATGCGGACGCTGGGGATGCGGATGGACAGCGTGTCCAGCAGCTCGCGGGAGCGGCGCTCCATCTCCACCTCGTCCAGGACACCGCGCTTGATGACCTCCCGGCCCAGGTAGAGGTTGCCGACCACGTCGATGTTGTCGCACAGCGCGAGGTCCTGGTAGACGGTCGCGATGCCCAGGTTCTGGGCGTCGTGCGGCCTGTTGATCGAGACGGCCTTGCCGTCCCATTCGATGGAGCCCTCATCGATGGGGTGCACGCCGGCGATCGTCTTGACCAGCGTGGACTTTCCGGCTCCGTTGTCGCCGACCAGGGCGACCACCTCACCGGCGTGGACCTCAAGCTCTACGTCGGTGAGCGCCTGGACGGCACCGAATCGCTTGGAGACCCCGCGCAACGCCAGCACGGGCGTAGCGGACACGTGAACCATCTCCTTCGCCGCCTGACCCGGCGGGAGGTTGTGCAGAAGTTTTCGGGGGGGGTTCCGTCCGGCGCCCCGCCTAGCTTGCGGGGCTGTTGACGCGGGGCGCCGGAGGAAGCTGCGTGCAGCCGGTCCCGTACGCGCTCAGGCGGTACGGGAGGCGGGGCTGCTTACTTGAGACCGATCTTGTCGCACGCCGCCTTGTACTTGCCGCCACAGATCTCGTCGATCGTGTAGAAGCCCTCCTTGATGACGGTCTCCTTGATGTTCTCCGTGGTCAGCGAGACGACCGGGACCAGCGTCGTCGGGATGCCCTTGGTGGTGGCGCTGTCGGCCTTGTCCTTGGCGATGGAGTCGAGCGACTTGCCCTGGGCGAGGGCGACGGCCATCTCGCCGGCGACCGCGGCCTCCTGCGGGTAGGACTTGTAGACGCTCATGTACTGCTCGCCGGTGACGATGCGCTGCACGCCCGCGAGTTCGGCGTCCTGGCCGGTGACCGGGATGTCGGCGATGCCCGCGCGCTTGAGGGCGGTGATGATGCCGCCCGCCATGCCGTCGTTGGCGGAGTAGACGCCGATGATCTTGTCCTTGCCGAGCGCCGAGATGGCGGCCTGCATGTTGGAGTTGGCGTTCTCCGGCTTCCACTCCTTGGTGTCGTAGGAGCGGCCGATGTTCACCTTGCCCTCGAGGACGGACATCGCGCCCTCCTTGAACTGGGCGGCGTTCGGGTCGGTGGAGGACCCGTTCATCATGACGATCTGGCCGTCCTTGGCCTTGTCGCCCAGCGCCTTCAGGAGGGCCTCGCCCTGCGTCTTGCCGACGGTGACGTTGTCGAACGAGGTGTAGGCGTCGATCGGACCCTCGGCCAGGCGGTCGTAGGCGACGACCGGGATGTCGGCCTGCTCCGCCTTGGTGATCGAGCCGGCGATGGCCTTGGAGTCCACCGCGTCCACGATCAGCACGTCGACCTTGTTGGTGATCATCGTGTCGACCTGCTGCGCCTGCAGCGTGGCGTCCTGCTTGGCGTTGGCGTAGACGACCTCGCCCTTGTTGTTCGTGAGCTCCTTGACCTTCTTCTCGATCAAGGGCTTGTCGAACTTCTCGTAGCGCGCGGTCTGGTTCTCCGGAAGGAGCAGACCGACCTTGATGTCGTCGCCCTTCTTCTCGGCGGAGCCCGAGGAGTCGCTGTTCTCGTCGGACTCCGCGGCGCTGCCGCAAGCGGCGAGCGAGACCGCCATCGCGGTGGTGACAACGGCAACGGCGGCACGACGCATACGCGTGTTCACTTCACTAACCTCCCTGACGAGGCCGCGTCGTTGCGGCCGAGGTGGCTGGAAGTCAACTCGGCCACACGTGCGACGTCAAGAAGTAAATCCTTAACGAGATGACAACGGTGCCATCCGTGCTCTAAGTGAAGGCAGGGGTGGCCGCCGACAGAGCGCCGGTCGCACTTCCGTCCAAAAGGGTTGAATCACCCATCTCGCTGAGGGCGAGGGCGAGCGCTCCGAGCACCTCCGCACGCCCCCCAAGTGCCCCGGGGAGCACGGAGAGTTGACGTGCCGCGCTGGGGATCGCGTAGCGGCCGACGGACTCCCGGATCGGGCCGAGCACCAGCTCACCGGCCTCGGCGAGATCGCCGCCGAGGACGACACGGCTCGGGTTGAGCAGGTTGCAGAGGTTGGCGACTCCACTGCCGATGTGCCGGCCGACGTCGGCGATCACCCGACGGCAGCCCGGGTCGCCGTCCCTCGCCAGCCGCACGACGCCTTCCATCGTCAGGTCGGTGCCGTGGCTCGGCTGGAGCAACGGGAGCACGTAGCGTGCGGCGGCGAAGGTCTCCAGGCAGCCCCGGTTTCCGCAGCGGCAGACGGGACCGGCTTCGTCGAGTGTAATATGCCCGATTTCGCCCGCCGTGCCGCCGGGACCGCGGTAGATCTTCCCGTTGATCACCAGGCCCGCGCCGACGCCGCTGGCGACCTTGATGTACGCCAGGTCCCGCACCCCCCGGCCGCTGCCCCAGACCAGCTCGCCCAGGGCGCCCAGGTTGGCGTCGTTGTCCACGTGCACCGGCACGCCGAGCCGCCCCCGCAGCTCCTCGGCGGGCCGGGTGCCGCCCCAGCCGGGCAGGATGGCGGTCGAGCCCAGCGTCCCGGACTCCACGTCGATCGGGCCGGGCACGCCGAGGCCCACTCCGGCGATCTTCGTGCGGTCGATGCCGGTCGCCGCGATCAGCCGGTTGACCAGCTGCTCCGCCCGGTCGAAGCCCTGCGCCGAGGACGCGTCGACGTCCAGCGGCTCGGACTCCTCGGCGAGCACCTGGTGGGCGAGGTTCCCGACCGCGACCCGCAGATGCGTGTGCCCGAAGTCCACGCCGATGACGATGCCGGCGTCCCCGCTCAGCGAGACGCTGCGGGCCCGGCGGCCGCCCGCCGAGGTGGGCGTGACCTCGACCGTTCCGCCGTCCTTCAGTTCCCTCACGATGTTCGAGACCGTCGCCGCGGACAGGCCCGTCGTCCTCGCGATCTCCGCCTGCGTGAGCGACCCGGCGAGCCGTACCGCTCGTACGACCCGTTCCAGGTTGGCTCGGTGCAGCGACGACTGCGACCCGGGAGTCTCCACGACGACCTCCTGCGCGAGGGGCCGCTTCAATGAGGCCCCTTCCATGTCCAACTAGTGAACTCTAAGCTGAGCCGTTCGGGTCCCCTCCCGTCAAGAGGTTGAACCGCATCCGGGTGTCCGGCACACCTAGGGCCTGTCCGGCGGATCCTGTCGCGGACGCGAGGGGATCCGCCCGACAGGCCCTGGCCGCACACACGCGCGCATGCCGCCCCCGTTCGTACGGGAGCGGCATGCGCGGCGGTCGGGAGCGCTACTTCAGGGCGCCCGCCGTGAGCCCTTGGACCACCTGGCGCTGGAAGATGATGTACGCGGCCAGGACCGGCAGCATCGCCATCACCAGGCCCGCGAACAGGCCCGACCAGTCGCCCTTGTAGCCCTGGCTGACCGCCAGCTGCACCAGGCCCTGGGTGAGGACGTGCTTGTCCGGGTCCGTGTTCAGCACGGTCGGCAGCATGTACTGGTTCCACTGCCCCAGGAAGTTGAAGATCCCCACGCTGATCAGGCCCGGCTTGGCCATCGGCAGCATGACCTGGAAGAACGTCCGGGTGTGCGAGGCCCCGTCCACGAACGCGGCCTCCGCCACCGAACTGGGCAGGGTGCGGAAGAACCCGGTCAGGAAGAACACCGTGAAGGGCAGCGAATAGGCGATGTAGACCAGGATCAGCCCGTGGATGGTGTTCAGCATCCCCATGTTGTCCACCACGTAGAACAACGGGACCAGCGCGAGCATGATCGGGAAGCTCATGCCGGCGATGAACAAGTAATAGATGAACCGGTTGCCCGGGAATTCGAACCGGGCCAGTACATAGGCCGCCATGGAACCCAGCACCAGAGTGCCGACGAGCGAGCCGCCCACCACCATGACGGTGTTGAGGAAGTAGTCGCTCATGTGGGCTTGGGACCAGGCCCGCGACCAGTTGTCGAAGTTCAGCTTGTCGGGGAGCGACCAGGGCGAGCCGAAGATGGAGGCGTCGTCCTTGAAGGAGGTCATCACCGCCCACACCAGCGGCATGCCGACCATGATCGCCCAGATGACGAGCACGCCGTGGGAGAAGACGTTGAGGGTGGTGCCCTCCTTCTTCCCCTTGCGGGGCCCGCTGGGCGGTGCGTCGCCCTTGCGGACGGGCGCGCCGGACTCGGCCGGTACGGGGGCGGGGGTCTCGGTCGTCTTCATCTGATCAGTACTCCAGCCGCTCGCGCCGGCCCAGCCGCATCACGACGGCCGCGAAGGCCAGCGTGACGACGAGCAGGGCGACGCCGATGGTGGTGGCGTAGGCGGCCTGACCGTCCCGGAACGCCTTCTGGTACACGTACAGGACCATCACGGTGGTCGAGTAGTCGGGTCCGCCGGGCCCGGTCGTCATGATCTGCACGACCGCGAACGACTCGGCCCCGAGCGCGAGGATGCCCATGTAGACCCAGCCGGACTGCACGGTGTCCCACAGCAGCGGCAGGGTGACCTTGAAGAAGGTGGTGGCGCGGTTGGCCCCGTCCAGCAGCGCGGCCTCGTACAGCTCCGCCGGGATGGAGGCCATGCCCGCGGAGAAGAGGACCACGAAGAAGCCGACGGTGGACCAGACGAGCACCGCCATCACGCACCACAGGGCGATGTTCGGGTCACCGAGCCACAGCGGCTGGACGGAGTCCAGGCCGATGCCGCGCAGCAGGGAGTTGATCGCGCCGCTGTCCGGGTTGTACGCGAACTGGAACAGCAGGGCGACGATCGCGATGGAGAGCACCTGCGGGAAGAAGTAGACGATCTTGTAGAAGCCCGAGCCGCGGACCCCCGTGATCGCCGGGCCGCCCCGGCGGCGGCGTCCGCCCACATTGATCATGAAGGCGAAGAACAGCGCCAGGCCGAGGGTGACCAGCGGCACCAGCAGGGCGAACATCACGCTGTGCTGCAACGACTTCCAGAAGATGTCGTCGTCGAGCATCCGCGAGTAGTTGTCGAAGCCGACCATCGAGAACTCGGGACTCAGGCCCGTCCAGTCCGTGAACGAGTAGTAGATGGACTGGATGAACGGCCAGATGACGAAAAGCGCGTACAGCCCCAGGGGAACCGCCAGGAACCCCACGATGAACCGGTACTTGCCGTGCTGCATTGCTACCGACCCCGATCTGCGCGCGGGTGGCGCCGCCAGGGCCCGCCCGGCGCGGTGGCGCCGGACAGGCCCTGGTGACGCGTCCTCACTGGTGCTTGTAGTGCTTGATCGACGAGTCCTTGGCGGCGTCGTCGGCGTAGCCCTGGATCTTCTTGATGGTCTCGGCCGGGGTCAGCCGGCCGGCCATCATCTCGCCCAGGCAGGAGACGCCGATCTTCTCCTTCTGGAGCTGCACGTACCAGTCCTGCATACGCGGGTTCACCACGTTCTCGCCGGCCAGTTCCAGCGCCGCGACGCCGGACTTGAGACCCGGGGTCAGCTCGATGCCGTCGGTGCCGCCGTTGTAGGCGCTCAGCGACTTCACCTTGCTGGTGAAGTTCTTCGAGGAGGCCTCGCTCAGCATGATGCGCAGCTGCTCCATGCCGCCGGCACCGTTGGCCGCCTTCGCCGGGACGATGAAGGGCTCGCCGCCGGAGGCCCACATGGTGCCGAAGGGCATCTTGTCGGAGTCGTCGATGCCGGGCGGGGCGGAGACGGCGAGCCCGAAGTCGGCGGGGATGACCTTGGCCGACTCGTTCTCCACCCAGGAGCCGTTGGGGATGAACAGGGCGTCGCCCTTGGCCCAGGCGGTCTGCGACTGGATGTGGTCCAGGCCCGGGGTGCCCTTGAGGATGTAGCCCTTCTTGTACAGCTCGTACCAGGCCTCGAAGACCGTCTTGACCGCCGGGTGCTTCCAGGCGTTCGGCTCCAGGTTGTCGATGGCGTTCAGTACCTCGACGCCGCCGACCTTGGCGATCATCGGGGACATCGAGAAGGGGATGTAGTACGGGTACTTGCCCGCGTACGTCCAGCCGGCCATGCCCTTCTTCTTGGCCTTCTCGCAGACCGCGAGCATCTCGTCCCAGGTCTTCGGGTACTCCGCGTCGAGGGAGTCCAGGGCCTTCTGCGAGTACCAGTTGCCGTACACCGTGTAGGCGTAGTACAGGATCCAGACCGGGTCCCCGTCGAACTGGCCCATCTCCACGATGCCGGGGCGCAGCGTGTCGCGGACCTTCTTGTTCGGGTCGTCGTAGGACGGGGCGTCCAGCAGCGGGGTGAGGTCGGCGAGCTGCTTCTTGCCGACCAGGACGCCCATGTCCATCTGCTCGGCGCCGGAGTTGTCGACGAGGTCGGGCGGGTTGCCGCCGTTGAAGCGCGGCTGCAGGGTGGACTGGATCTTCTGGGTGGCGGAGAACTTCACCGTGGCCTTCGGGAAGGCCTTCTCGTACAGCTTCACGGCGTCCTCGGCGTACTCCTTGCCGAAGCCTCCGTCGAAGAGGACGAACTCCATCTGGGCGCTGTCGTTGACCGCGAGCGGGTTCTCGGCGGTCTTCTTGCCCGCCTCGGCCTTCTCCTGGTCGTCCCCGCCGCCGCTCGCGCAGGCGGAGAGGAAGCTCATGGTCGGTACGGAGATCAGGCCGAGCGCGGCGGAACGCTTGATCAGATCGCGGCGGCCGACGCCTTTACCGTTGTTCTCGGCGGAAGTGGATCCCATGCTCAAGTCCTCGCCTTCTCCAGGACTCAGGCGGTGAACCGGATCCTCCCCGGCACCGCGATCGGGTCACGCTGGGTCGTGCAGGAAGTGCTGTTCGGACGCTTGGGAGGTCCCGAATTCGCGATTCCCCCCTGAACCCCCAATGGCCGACAGGTATAGTCCACTTCCCGCCAGCTGAGCAAGATCGAATGCAAGGTTGGCGGTACGTCTTTTCCGAGTTGAGACCTCCCGGAAATATGAGTGGCCCGTGTGCCACTTGCCGGAAGAATCCCCGGCATAAGCCCCGAACGCCACATCCAACACCCTTGACATCACATGCCACTTGACCCCTACTGGTCCTTGCGCAGTTGAGTTGACAACGTTGTCCCCAGCGCAGGGAGGGTGGCCAGGGCATGCAGTACAGAGTTCGGCACAGATGGGGTCCGGCGGTCGTGATGACGACCGCCCTCGCTTTGGCGGTGGGTTCGCAGGGTGCGGCGGTCGCGCTGCCCGCCGCGCCCGCCAAGACCGACCGGGAGTTCGCTTCGTCGTTCGAGGCGGACGACCCGGTTCCGGACTGGCTCAGCACCGTGGACACGGGCCCGGACGGCAGCAAGCGGTCCGCGGGCGTGGACGGCGGCTACAGCACCGGCATACCGGGCAACGTGACCGACCACGTCACCGATGTGCGGGCCAGCGCCGAGAACACGGGCGGCGGGGAGGTGAAGGAGAACCTCGTCGACGGCGGACCCGGCACCAAGTGGCTGACCTTCGAGAAGACCGGCTGGGTCGAGTTCGACCTGGACGAACCGGCGAAGATCGCCAAATACGCGCTCACCTCGGCCAACGACCACGACGAACGCGACCCGGTGGACTGGACGCTGAAGGGCTCGGCGGACGGCGAGAACTGGCAGACGCTGGACACCCGCTCCGGGGAGTCCTTCGACGAGCGGTTCCAGACGAAGACGTACGACCTCGCCGAGGCCGCCGAGTTCCGGCACTTCCGGCTGGAGATCACCAAGAACAACGGCGCCGGCGACGCGCTCCAGCTCGCCGATGTCCAGCTGGCCACCGCCGCCACCGACACCCCCGTCCCCGAGGACATGCTCTCCCTCGTCGACCGCGGCCCGAGCGGCTCGCCGACCGCGAAGGCGGGCGCCGGCTTCACCGGCAAGCGGGCCCTCAAGTACGCCGGCCGGCACACCGCGGACGGCCGGGCCTACTCGTACAACAAGGTCTTCGACGTCGACGTGAAGGTCGACCGCCGCACGGAGCTGTCGTACAAGGTCTTCCCGTCGATGGCGGACGGCGACCTCGACTACGACGCCACGAACGTCTCCGTCGACCTCGCCTTCACCGACGGCACCTACCTGAGCGACCTCAAGGCGACGGACCAGCACGGCTTCCCGCTGACGCCGCGCGGCCAGGGCGACGCCAAGATCCTCTACGTCAACCAGTGGAACAGCGTGAGGTCGGGGATCGGGTCGGTCGCGGCCGGCAAGACCGTCGACCGGATC
Organism: Streptomyces sp. BB1-1-1; assembly: GCF_031597775.1. Classification (NCBI taxonomy): domain Bacteria; kingdom Bacillati; phylum Actinomycetota; class Actinomycetes; order Kitasatosporales; family Streptomycetaceae; genus Streptomyces; species Streptomyces sp. BB1-1-1. The sequence continues at coordinate 1,885,015 of NZ_CP134203.1, forward strand.
CTGGTGGCGTACGACTCCCCCAAGGGCCCGGCGAAGTTCCGCGGCTGGCTGGACGACGTGGCCATCGAGCGCGCGAAGCCGGAGCGGCCGAAGGCCCACCTCTCCGACTACGCGCTGACCACCCGGGGCACCAACTCCAGCGGCAGCTTCTCCCGCGGCAACAACTTCCCCGCGACCGCCGTACCGCACGGCTTCAACTTCTGGACGCCGGTGACCAACGCCGGTTCGCTGAGCTGGCTGTACGACTACGCGCGCGGCAACAACGCGGACAACCTGCCGACGCTCCAGGCGCTCGGCGCCAGCCACGAGCCGAGCCCGTGGATGGGCGACCGGCAGACCTTCCAGGTGATGCCGTCCGCCGCCTCCGGCACCCCGGACACCGGCCGCGAGGAACGCGAGCTGGCCTTCCGGCACGAGAACGAGACCGCCCGGCCGTACTACTACGGCGTACGGTTCGAGAACGGCCTGAAGGCCGAGATGGCGCCGACCGACCACGCCGCGATGATGCGCTTCACCTACCCCGGTGACGACGCGAGCGTGATCTTCGACAACGTCGAGGACAAGGCCGGCCTGACCCTGGACAAGGAGAACGGCACCTTCAGCGGCTACTCGGACGTCAAGTCCGGGCTGTCCACGGGCGCCACCCGCCTCTTCGTCCACGGCGAGTTCGACTCCGAGGTCACCGGCGGCGACTCCAGCGGCGTCAAGGGCCACCTGCGCTTCGACGCGGGCAAGGACCGCACCGTGACCCTGCGCATCGCGACCTCGCTGATCAGCGTCGACCAGGCGAAGGACAACCTGCGCCAGGAGATCCCGAAGCGCGCCTCCTTCGACAAGGTCAAGCGCGACGCCCAGAAGCAGTGGGACAAGATCCTCGGCAAGGTCGAGGTCGAGGGCGCCACGCAGGACCAGCTGACCACCCTGTACTCCAGCCTCTACCGGCTCTACCTCTACCCGAACGCGGGCCACGAGAAGGTGGACGGAAAGTACAAGTACGCCTCCCCGTTCTCCAAGGCGGTCAAGGAGGACACCCCGACGGAGACCGGCGCCAAGATCGTCGACGGCAAGGTCTACGTCAACAACGGCTTCTGGGACACGTACCGGACCACCTGGCCCGCGTACTCCTTCCTGACCCCGTCCAAGGCCGGTGAGCTGGTCGACGGCTTCGTGCAGCACTACAAGGACGGCGGCTGGACCTCGCGCTGGTCCTCCCCCGGCTACGCGGACCTGATGACCGGCACCTCCTCCGACGTGGCGTTCGCCGACGCCTACGTCAAGGGCGTCGACTTCGACGCGAAGGCGGCGTACGACGCGGCCGTCAAGAACGCCACCGTCGTGCCCCCGTCCTCGGGCGTGGGCCGCAAGGGCATGGCGACCTCGCCGTTCCTCGGCTACACCAGCACCGAGACGCACGAGGGCATGTCGTGGGCGCTGGAGGGCTACCTCAACGACTACGGCATCGCCAGGATGGGCGAGAAGCTCTACAAGGAGACGGGCCAGAAGCGCTACAAGGAGGAGTCGGCGTACTTCCTCAACCGCGCCCAGGACTACGTCAACATGTTCGACTCCAAGGCCGGCTTCTTCCAGGGCAAGGACCTGGCGGGCGACTGGCGCGTGGACTCCGAGAAGTACGACCCGCGCGTGTGGGGCTACGACTACACGGAGACCAACGGCTGGGGCTACGCCTTCACCGCCCCGCAGGACAGCCGGGGCCTGGCCAACCTGTACGGCGGCCGGGACGGTCTCGGCGACAAGCTCGACGAGTACCTCGCCACCCCGGAGACGGCCTCCCCGGAGTTCAAGGGCTCCTACGGCGGTGTCATCCACGAGATGACCGAGGCGCGGGACGTCCGCATGGGCATGTACGGGCACTCCAACCAGGTCGCCCACCACGCCCTGTACATGTACGACGCGGCCGGGCAGCCCCACAAGACGCAGAAGAACGTCCGCGAGGTGCTCTCCCGCCTGTACACGGGCAGCGACATCGGGCAGGGCTACCACGGTGACGAGGACAACGGCGAGCAGTCGGCCTGGTTCCTCTTCTCCGCCCTCGGCTTCTACCCGCTGGTGATGGGCAGCGGCGAGTACGCCATCGGCTCCCCGCTGTTCACCAAGGCGACCGTCGAGCTGGAGAACGGCCGCAAGCTGGTCGTCAAGGCACCGAAGAACAGCACGAAGAACATCTACGTGCAGGGCCTGAAGGTCAACGGCAAGCGCTGGAACTCGACTTCGCTCCCCCACTCGCTGATCGCGAAGGGCGGCGTCCTGGAGTTCGACATGGGCTCGAAGCCCTCCTCGTGGGGCACCGGCAAGAACGCGGCACCGGTGTCGATCACCAAGGACGACGAGGTGCCGACCCCGCGCGCGGACGCCGTCGAGGGCGAGGGCGCCCTGTTCGACGACACGTCGGCGACCGAGGCGGCCGTGACGTCGGTGGACCTGCCGGTGTCGGAGAAGGGCGCCAAGGCCCTCCAGTACACGCTGACATCGCCGGCGGACGGCGCGAAGGCCCCGGCGGGCTGGAAGCTCCAGGGTTCGGCCGACGGCACGACCTGGCGGACGCTGGACGAGCGCTCGGGCGAGTCCTTCGCCTGGGACCGGCAGACCCGGGCGTTCTCGGTGAAGTCGCCGGGGACGTACGCGAAGTACCGGCTGATTCTCGACGGTGAGCACACGCTGGCGGAGGTGGAGTTGCTGGCGTGAGGGTGAGTGTGACCGTGGGATGACGGTGCGGGGTACGCCGGGTGACCGGCGTACCCCGCAAAAGGTTGTACGGCCCATCGTTGCGCTTGCGTACCTGTTCTGTACCGCTCCTGTCCCCCGGCGTAAATCTGATTGACGTGTGAACGTCATGTGTAAGGATCACGGAGTATCCCGGATCATGCCGGGCCGTGGCGGCCCGCGATCCGTTCCGGATGCCTCAACGCATCGTCAACTGGAGGACACACGTGGCCAAAAGCTCTGGCCTGAACACGCGTCGCGCCCTGGCGCGTGCCACGGCTGCGGCGCTCACCGCCGCCCTGGTGGTTACCGGTGCGGGCAGCGCCGTCGCCGCCGACGGACCGGGAGGCACCGCTTCCCGGCCGCAGATCGACGTGAAGCCCTCGGGCGCCGAGAAGTACGGCGCCACCGCCCTGCCGGGCGACGCCCCGATCAACCCGCTGTTCGGTGTGGACGGCGACGGTGAACTGTGGAGCTACGACCCGGACTTCGAGGGCGGGCTCGACGCGCGCTGGAACGCGGGCTGGGGCTGGGCGACCGCCCGCGCGATGACGCAGGCCGACCACGACGGCGACGGTTGGTCGGACGCCATCTGGCACGTCACGAGCAGTGGCCAGCTCTACCACCTGCGGTGGGACAGCGAGGAGCACCAGTTCATCGGCAACGGCTGGAAGATCTACAACCAGCTCTTCTCGCCGGCGAACGTCGGCGGCGCCGGCGCGGACGACCTGCTCGCCCGTGACAGCTCCGGCGTGCTGTGGCTGTACCTCGGCTACGGCAACGGCGAGCTGACCCAGCGCTACAGGGTCGGCGGTGGGTGGAACGCCTACACCCACATCACCGGCAAGGGCGACCTCACCGGTGACGGCAAGGCCGACATCGTCGCCAAGGACAAGTCGGGCGTCCTGTGGCTGTACAAGGGCACCGGCAACTACAAGGCGCCGTTCACGTCCCGCTCCCGGATCGGTGGGGGCTGGAACGCGTACAACAACATCGTGTCCGTCGGCGACATCGACATCGACGGCATCACGGACCTGGTCGCGCGCGAGAAGAACGGCGCGCTGTACCTGTACAAGGGCACCGGCAACGCCGCGTCCCCGTACAAGTCCCGTGTGAAGATCGGCAGCGGCGGCTGGAACACGTACCGCCTGCTGTTCTGAGAGGCGGGCAAGAGTGAGGGCCGCGCCCCCGGTGACCCGGGGGTGCGGCCCTCAACCGTTGTGCGTCTCCGCCTACTTGCGGATCAGGCTGCGCAGCACGTACTGCAGGATGCCGCCGTTGCGGTAGTAGTCCGCCTCACCAGGGGTGTCGATGCGGACGACCGCGTCGAACTCGACACCGGTGTCGGTGGTGACCTTCACCGTGCGCGGGGTGGTGCCGTCGTTCAGCTCGGTGACGCCGGAGACGGAGAAGGCCTCCTCGCCGGTCAGGCCGAGGGAGCCGGCCGTCTGGCCCTCCGGGAACTGGAGCGGCAGGACGCCCATGCCGATGAGGTTCGAGCGGTGGATGCGCTCGTAGGACTCGGCGATGACGGCCTTGACGCCGAGGAGCGCGGTGCCCTTGGCCGCCCAGTCGCGGGACGAGCCGGAGCCGTACTCCTTGCCGGCCAGGACGACGAGCGGGATGTTCTGCTCGATGTAGTTGCGGGAGGCGTCGTAGATGAACGACACCGGACCGCCGTCCTGGGTGAAGTCGCGGGTGTAGCCGCCCTCGGTGCCCGGCGCGATCTGGTTGCGCAGGCGGATGTTGGCGAACGTGCCGCGGATCATGATCTCGTGGTTGCCGCGGCGCGAGCCGTAGCTGTTGAAGTCGCGGCGCTCGACGCCGTGCTCCGTCAGGTACTTGCCGGCCGGGGTGTCGGCCTTGATCGCACCGGCCGGGGAGATGTGGTCGGTGGTGACCGAGTCGCCCAGCTTGGCCAGCACCCGGGCGCCGGAGATGTCCTCGACCGGGGCCGGGTCCATCTGCATGCCCTCGAAGTACGGGGGCTTGCGCACGTAGGTGGACTCGCTGTCCCACTCGAACGTGTCGCCGGTCGGGATCGACAGCGCCTGCCACTGGGCGTCGCCCGCGAAGACGTCGCTGTAGGACTTGGAGAACATGTCCTCGCCGATGGTGTTGGCGACGACGTCGTTGACCTCGGCCTCGGTCGGCCAGATGTCCTTCAGGTACACCGGGTTGCCGTCCTGGTCGGCACCCAGGGCGTCCTTGGTGATGTCGACCTTCATGGAGCCCGCGAGGGCGTAGGCGACGACCAGCGGCGGGGACGCCAGGTAGTTCATCTTGACGTCGGGGTTGATCCGGCCCTCGAAGTTGCGGTTGCCGGAGAGCACCGAGGTGACGGCGAGGTCGTGGTCGTTGACGGCCTTGGAGACCTCGTCCGGCAGCGGGCCGGAGTTGCCGATGCAGGTGGTGCAGCCGTAGCCGACGAGGTTGAAGCCGACCTTGTCGAGGTACGGGGTCAGGCCCGCCTTCTCGAAGTAGTCGGTGACGACCTTGGAGCCCGGGGCGAGGGTGGTCTTGACCCACGGCTTGCGGGTCAGGCCCTTCTCGACCGCCTTCTTGGCCACCAGGGCGGCGGCGACCATGACGTAAGGGTTGGAGGTGTTGGTGCAGGAGGTGATGGCCGCGACCGTCACCGCACCGTGGTCCAGCTCGTAGGTGGTGCCGTCGGGGGCGGTGACCGGGACCGGGTTGGACGGCACGCCGTTGGTGACGGCCGGGGCGTCGGAGGCCGGGAAGGACTCCTGGCCCGCCTCGTCCACGCTGTCGACGTAGTTGCGGACGTCCTGCTTGAACTGCTCGGCGGCGTTCGCGAGGACGATGCGGTCCTGCGGGCGCTTCGGGCCGGCGATGGAGGGGACGACCGTGGAGAGGTCGAGCTCCAGCTTCTCGGAGAAGTCCGGCTCGGCCTTCGGGTCCAGCCAGAGGCCCTGCTGCTTGGCGTACGCCTCGACGAGGGCGACCTGCTGGTCGCTGCGGCCGGTCAGGCGCATGTAGTTCAGCGTCTCGTCGTCGATCGGGAAGATCGCGGCGGTGGAGCCGAACTCCGGCGACATGTTGCCGATGGTGGCGCGGTTGGCCAGCGACGTGGCGGCGACGCCCTCACCGTAGAACTCGACGAACTTGCCGACGACGCCGTGCTTGCGCAGCATCTCGGTGATCGTGAGGACCAGGTCGGTGGCGGTGGTGCCGGGGGTGAGCTCGCCGGTCAGCTTGAAGCCGACGACGCGCGGGATCAGCATGGAGACCGGCTGGCCGAGCATCGCGGCCTCGGCCTCGATGCCGCCGACGCCCCAGCCGAGGACGCCGAGGCCGTTGACCATGGTGGTGTGCGAGTCGGTGCCGACCAGGGTGTCCGGGTAGGCCTTGCCGTCACGGGTCATGACGACGCGGGCCAGGTGCTCGATGTTCACCTGGTGGACGATGCCGGTGCCCGGCGGGACGACCTTGAACTCGTCGAAGGCGGTCTGGCCCCAGCGCAGGAACTGGTAGCGCTCCTTGTTGCGGCCGTACTCCAGGTCGACGTTCTGCTTGAAGGCGTCGTTGGTGCCGAACTTGTCGGCGATGACGGAGTGGTCGATGACCAGCTCGGCCGGCGCCAGCGGGTTGATCTTCGCCGCGTCGCCGCCCAGCTCCTTGACGGCCTCGCGCATGGTGGCGAGGTCGACGACACAGGGCACGCCGGTGAAGTCCTGCATGATCACGCGGGCCGGCGTGAACTGGATCTCCTGCGACGGCTGGGCCTGCGAGTCCCAGCCGCCGAGGGCGCGGATGTGGTCGGCGGTGATGTTCGCGCCGTCCTCGGTGCGGAGGAGGTTCTCCAGCAGCACCTTCAGGCTGTAGGGAAGGCGCGCGGAGCCCTCGACCTTGTCCAGCCGGAAGATCTCGTAAGACTCGTCGCCCACCTGCAGTGTGCTGCGGGCGTCGAAGCTGTTCGCCGACACGACAGTCTCCTTCATTTATGTGCGCGTACCACCGCATCCTGCCGCCACGCCGCCCTGGCCGATCCGCTAAGGTTGGGCTAAGTTAGGTAACCCTTACCACCAGGCCCGATAGCGGCGTGCGACTGCGGTGCGCCTCGGCAGATATCTCGATGTCGAGATAACTCTAGTACATGGGGGCGAGCTGGTCATGCCCGGGCGCGGTGTGGCGTACGCCCCACCCCGCACCCACCCCGAGTGACCCGCACGGCCATCACTACGCAGAACGGGGGTATCCGACTTGCGCCGGGAACATCCCGGCACGACTCGGAAGGAGGCACGATGCCCCTCACGTTCCGCAAGAGCTTCCGGATCCTCCCCGGAGTACGACTGAACATCAACAAACGTTCCTGGTCCATCACGACCGGCGGCAGGAACGGCCCGCGCCACACCCGCAGCAGCACAGGACGTCGTACGACATCGATGGATTTGCCCGGACCTTTCGGATGGCGGCGCACCCGCTCGACCAGGCATCATTGAGACGCCGTTGACGGCCCGTCACTCCAACGGACCCCCCGAGAGGTGCCATCTCATATCTGAGATAGCCTCAACCTCATGGCAGACGACTACCTCGTACGCATCGGCAAGCTCATCCGTGACGCCCGGCAGCACCGCGGCTGGACGCAGTCACAGCTTGCCGAGGCGCTCGGCACAAGTCAGAGCGCCGTCAACCGCATCGAGCGCGGCAACCAGAACATCAGCCTTGAGATGATCGCCCGCATCGGCGAAGCGCTGGACAGCGAAATCGTCTCTCTCGGCTACGCGGGCCCGATGCACCTGCGGGTGGTCGGCGGCCGGCACCTCTCCGGCGCCATCGACGTCAAGACCAGCAAGAACGCCTGCGTGGCCCTGCTGTGCGCCTCGCTGCTCAACAAGGGGCGCACGGTGCTGCGCCGGGTCGCCCGCATCGAGGAGGTCTACCGCCTCCTGGAGGTGCTGAACTCCATCGGCGTACGCACCCGCTGGATCAACGACGGCACCGACCTGGAGATCGTGCCGCCGGCCGAGCTGGACATGGAGGCCATCGACGCCGAGGCCGCCGTCCGCACCCGCTCCATCATCATGTTCCTCGGCCCGCTGCTGCACCGCATGGACCGCTTCCGGCTGCCCTACGCCGGCGGCTGCGACCTCGGCACCCGCACCATCGAGCCGCACATGATCGCGCTGCGCCGCTTCGGCCTGGACGTCGCCGCGACCGAGGGCCACTACCACGCGATGGTCGACCGCACCGTCCGCCCGGACCGCCCGATCGTGCTGACCGAACGGGGCGACACGGTCACCGAGAACGCCCTCCTGGCCGCCGCCCGCCACGACGGCGTCACCGTCATCCGCAACGCCTCCTCCAACTACATGGTCCAGGACCTGTGCTTCTTCCTGGAGGCTCTCGGCGTCCGCATCGAAGGCATCGGCACCACCACCCTCACCGTGCACGGCATGCCGGTCATCGACGCCGACGTGGACTACTCCCCCTCCGAGGACCCGGTCGAGGCGATGAGCCTGCTGGCCGCCGCCGTGGTGACGGAGTCGGAGCTGACGGTCCGCCGCGTCCCCATCGAGTTCCTGGAGATCGAGCTGGCGGTCCTGGAGGAGATGGGCCTCGACCACGACCGCACGCCGGAGTACTTCGCCGACAACGGCCGTACGCGCCTGGTGGACCTGACCGTCCGGCCGTCGAAGCTGGAGGCGCCGATCGACAAGATCCACCCGATGCCCTTCCCCGGCCTCAACATCGACAACGTCCCCTTCTTCGCGGCCATCGCGGCCTCGGCCCAGGGTCAGACCCTCATCCACGACTGGGTCTACGACAACCGCGCCATCTACCTCACCGACCTCAACCGCCTCGGCGGCCGCCTCCAACTCCTGGACCCCCACCGCGTCCTGGTCGAGGGCCCCACCCGCTGGCGCGCCGCCGAGATGATGTGCCCGCCCGCCCTGCGCCCCGCCGTCGTCGTCCTCCTGGCGATGATGGCCGCCGAGGGCACGTCGGTACTGCGCAACGTGTACGTCATCAACCGCGGGTACGAGGACCTGGCCGAGCGGCTGAACTCGATCGGGGCGCAGATCGAGATCTTCCGGGACATCTGAAAGCCGCCAGAATCAACGCCGTTAAGCCCCTCCTGACCTGCACTTATGCGAGCTAGGAGGGGATTCGGCTTCGCCTGTGGGACTTCTCAGGGACTTTTGGGTCGTGGATGGTCGGCAGGCACTGGAGGCCGTCGACCATGCGCATGAGCCCGTCGGTGTCCTCGGCGAAGCAAAAGGCGGGAAGCGGGATCTGGCAAGAGCACGGACTCGATGAGCCGGGACTTCTGCCTGGGTTTCCACACCCGGCCGCGCTGGAGGTCCGGGGCCAGCTCCAGCGATCCGTCCTCGATCATGTCCAGGGCGTTGCGCAGCGAGAACTGCTTGGTGTTGACCCGGATCTGCTCCGGGTTCCACGGCCTGTCGATCTCCGGCGGCGCGTCCTCGGCCTCGGTCTCCGCCTCGACTCCGGTGCCCGTGTCGAGGAAGTGCTCCTCCGTGATCTCCGGCGGCTGGGGGGGTGTCCGGCCTCCCTTGTCCGGGCCGGACCGAGGATCCGTCCGCCTACCTCGCGCCCTCACTCGCCACCCACCACCGTGTCCCCCGTCGAACGGCAGCGACGTGATCCGCGATGCGGGGAAATGGGCGTGAGCGAGGGGGCCGACGCCGTGCAGAACGTCGACGTACGCCGACGCCACGGCGGCGCCTGTCAGCAGGTCCGTCGCCTCGTCGAGGGTCACGTGCTCCGCCGGCCACCGACACTCACCCCGGCTCACCTGGAACAGCCGGAACACCGGAAACAGCCACTGCACGTCTCGGTCGGGCTTGATTGAATCTGGAGCGGGCCCTACTTGTGGGCGGACACCCGGTGAGCCGGACGGTGCGGATGCCCGCCTGGCGGATCCTGTCGGGCGAGACCGCGCTGGCACAGCTGTTCGACTGAGCCGCGTGCAGGGCCGGGCCAGGTCCCTCGGAGCCTGCCGACGGCCCGCTCAACCGCCGGACAGGCTCCGTACGGCCGTAAGGGGCGTGGTGGCACCTCTGGGACTTTTGTGGAACGCACGGGGTGCGACGCAGACGGGGCCGGAGGGACGTGTCGTCCCTCCGGCCCCGCCGTGCTGCCTGGGCCCCGCCGGCCTCCGCGCGGGACCGGTTGTCCCGGGGGCTCAGGCGGTCGGTGGGTCCGCCGGTCAGTAGGCGGAGTCGACGTTGTCCATGGAGCCGTACTTGTCGGCCGCGTAGTTGCAGGCGGCGACGATGTTGGCGACCGGGTCGGTGATGGAGTCCTTCGTGCCCTTGACGTGGTAGGCGTCGAAGGTGGGCTGGATCGTCTGGAGCAGGCCCTTCGAGGGGATGCCGTTCTGGGCGTTGACGTCCCAGTTGTTCTGCGCGTGCGGGTTGCCGGACGACTCGCGCATGATGTTGCGGTGCAGGCCCTCGTAGGTGCCCGGGATGTTCTTGGCGTCCATGACGTCCAGGGCGGTGCGGATCCAGCCGTCGAGGTCATCGCCGTGCTTCTTCTCGCCGGCCTTGACGATGGCCTTGATCTTGTCGGTCTGGGCCTGGGTCTGCGCGGTGGATGCCTTGGCCGGCTCGGCGGCGTGTGCCGGGCTCGGGGCGAGGGTGAGGGTGACGGCGGCGGCACCAGCGGCGGCGAGGGAGGCCACGGCGGACTTGCGGAAGTTGGGGCGGCGCATGATGGCGTGCACGGGTGTACCTCTCCATTCGGGAACGTGATGGGGAGGCCGACGGGGGGTCGGCGACGCGGTGTCCGCGTTGGACGCGGCTTCACGTCATCAGGGCCGGTGTCTGGATCACGGACGGGCTCTTCCCGTCCGGTCCCGGCGCTCGGCTCCCCGGTACGCCGAACACACTGCGGAACGCTCCGGCGCCGCGACAAGTGTGTGACCTACTACGCCGCTTCGCAGACCGGCCGCGTGACTCGCCCGGACGGCCGGGCGAGCGGCCGTCGGGCGTCTACTAACCCGGGCCCCGTGTGACGTGAGCCCTGTGCGCGCCCTCACAGAGCCGGTCACTCTGCCTCACCTCTCGTCACTCCGCGGAGTCAGGCGTCTCACTCGACGAAACGGCGCAGTCACCCTTCGGGGTCGTCAGGAAGGCCGGCGTCCCGGTACGGGGCGAGGTGGTGCACGAGGACGCGCGTGACGAGGGTGGTCAGTCGGTACGCGCAGAATTCCGCGCCCGCCGCGGCCGGGGGACGCGCCTCAGCGGGACCGCGTGCCGAGGTCCGTGAGCAGGTCGTTCAGCACCGTTTCCTCCTCGGCCCGGACACCGCACTCGGCGAGAGCGACGGCCAGGGCCGGGTCCCCCGGGGGGGGCGGCGGGCGGGCTCTTCAGGGAGGGCCGGGGCCTTCAGGGCCGGGACCTCGGCCAGTGTGGTCACCGGCTGCCCGGTATTCCGGCGCCGTGTACCGCCACGGCCGCCAGGGGACGCTTCGCGCCAGTGGCGTGGCGCTGCGGACCCCGCCCCAGTCGAAATCACCGTGGTAGAGGAGGCGGGCCGTGGGACTTCTCTGGGACTTTGCGCCCGAGTCGGAACGCAACTCGGGCCGCCGCCCCGGTAGGCAGTGGCCCGAGTCGTACATGCCCGCGAACAGCTGACCAGGCTGTACGCCGGCCCAGCCCGCGGCGAGCTCGCGGACCGGGCCGGCATGGGCGTGGGCGCCCGGGGCCGTCGAGCAGGGTGGCTGGGTCAGTCGGTCATGTTGCCCATCTTCCAGACGGTCATGGACTTGATGACGCTGCCGTCGCCGAAGAGGCGCAGGCCGAGGGAGTCCTGGCGGAAGGGGTAGGCGCGGGTGGTGACGGACTTGTGGTCGTTCGCGTACGCCTCGACCATCGAGCGGTCGACGAACACGTCGAGCGTCAGGGTGCCGTTGGAGAGCGCCAGCGGGCCCTTGTGGATGCCGAAACCGGGTTCGGCGCTGGAGTTGTTCCCGGAGCGTGTCCGGTCGACGCCCAGCTGCCCTGCGGGAGCGTCGTAGAAGATGCGGGTCCGTTCTTCGTCTCCGGGGCTGCGGAGTACGTCGAGTCCGAAGGTGTCGGCGGTGCCGCGTTCCATCGTCAGCTTGATGTGGAGCATGTCCCCCTTGATGCCTGCCAGGCGGGTGTTGGCGTCGGTGAGAGAGGTCGGGGCGCTGATGTCCAGGAGCGGTTCGCCGGTGTGGAGTCGGGAGACCTCCTCCACGGGGTGGAATCCGAGGTCGCCGTCGGGCCGCATGGACACTTCGATGGGCAGGCCCGCATTGTGGGCCCAGCCGGCGTCGTAGTGGGCGCGTTCGGTGCGCCGGTCCTGGGCGATGCTGAAGACGAGGGAACGGCCCTTGTCGTCCACCGTTCCGCTGGGTCCGGTGAAGTGGTCGCCGTAGTCCATGAGCCGGGGTTCGGTGGTGTCGGGGGTCCAGCGGCGGGCCTGGGCGTCCCAGGTACCGACCCAGTAGTAGACGTACTTGCTGCTGTACTCGCCGGGGCCGGCGGGGAAGGCCGGGTTGATGAGCAGGGCCCGGCGTTCGCGGCCCTGGGCGTCCTTTCCGATGGGCAGGAAGGTGGGCAGCTCCCAGACCTGGCCGGTCTTGGGGTGGGCCGCCACGTCACCGGTCATCAGGGGGCCCGAGTAGGTCCAGTCGGTGAGGTTCTTGGAGGTGTAGAGGAGGGCGGTGCCGCCGATGTCCTTGCCGTCGGTGGTCTGGACGCCGGAACCCATCAGCTGGAACCAGGTGTCTCCCTCCTTCCAGACGAAGGGGTCGCGGAAGTCGCCGAAGCGGACCTTGCGTCCGGCACCGACGTCCAGGTCGGCGGTCTGGCTGGTGACGAGGGTGGGGTGCATCTTCCACTCGACCAGGTCGCTGTCGCCGGAGTCGACGGGGCGGGCGAGCCCGGTCGCCTGGTTGGGGCGCTGGGAGTCGTTGCCGGCGGTGAACAGCAGGACGGGCACGCCGTTCTCGTCGTAGGCGGCGTCACCGGACCAGACCCCGTCGGGGGCCACGCTGTCCTCGGTGGGCGCGAGGGCGACGGGCAGGTCGCGCCAGTGGACGAGATCCTCGCTCACCGCATGCCCCCAGGCGATGTTGTGCCAGTAGGGACCGTGGGAGTTGTGCTGGTAGAAGAGGTGGTACTTGCCCTTGTACTGGATGGGGGCGTGGGGTTCGTTCATCCAGTGGTTCGGGGCGGTGAAGTGGTAGCCCGGGCGGTAGCGGTCACCGTCGTACCGGGAGCGGTCCATCTCCATCTGGGCCTCGGGAGTGGTGCCGCCCCCGAAGGTCTGTACGTCCTTCTGGTGGCCGGCCGTGACCGCCGTGGGGGTGAGGGCGCTGTTGTGAATCTTCACCTCGTCGATGAGTCCGTTGAACATGTTGACGGCGAAGGTGCCGTTGATGATGGCGGGCTGGTTGTGACGGCCGATGATCAGGGGAACGTCGGCCTTGGCCAACCGCGCGTTGGACGGGACGGCGGTCTGGGCGACCTGCTCGCCGTTGAGGAAGAGCCTGATCGCGCCCTCGCTCGGAGCGAACACGGCGGACAGGTGGGCCCACTTGCCCGCGGCCAGGGCCGCAGGCTTCGGGACCGTCACCTCGTGCCACGCGTCGCCGGTTCCGATGCCGAACTGCCACCTGCCGTGCCGGCCGACACCGAGGGAGAAGCCCCGCTTGGCCGCCTTGTCCTGTTGGTTGACGACGGCGGACGGTTTGCCGTCGTCTCCCCACTCGAACGCGCGCGGCGCGACCCACGCCTCGACCGTCAGGCCGTCGGTGGGCAACTGCGTCTGCGCAGCGGCGCGGGTGACCCAGGTGGAGTAGCCGTCGAACAGCAGGGCGCCGGAGAGTACGCCGTCGGCTTCGTTCTTCGGGCGCCAGAGCGGGTCGCTGTCGGGCTTGTACTGCGCGTCGTTGAAGACGTAGCTGATGGGGTCGGCGGCCTTGCTGACCTTCTCCCTGGTCGTGGTGCCCTTCCCCTCGCTGAAGTCCCAGTGGGCGGCGAGTCCCCGCTGAGAGGGATCGGGTGCGGGGTCGGTGCCGACGCGGACGTCGTCGAGGTTGATGTGGCCCCAGCCGCCGGTGGCCTTGTCCACGACGGTGACGCGCAGCTGCTCACCGAGGTGCTCGCGGGCGTCCCAGGTGACGCGGCGGTACGCCTCGTCGTCGGTCCCCGTGGCCTTGTGCAGCACGGTTCCGTCGAGGGTCGTCAGGGCCGCGTACAGGTCGTTCTCATTGCGGCCGCCGGAAACCAGGGTGCTGACCATGCCGGTACCGGTCAGAGTGAACGGCTCGGACGTCACCGTCCCGGTGGGGGCGTCGCTGCCGGCGGCGAACCCCCACAGGTGGCGGGTGCCCGCGTGGTTGAAGCAGCAGCCCCAGCCCCAGCCGGTCTTGTCCGTGACGGCACCGTTGAACGCGGTTCCGGTGGTGGTCCAGCCCTTGAGGTCGCCGGTCTCGAAGCTGGGGTTCGACAAGGTTGCCGCGGTGGGTGCCGGGTCGGTGCCGACGCGGACGTCGTCGAGGTTGATGTGGCCCCAGCCGCCGGTCGCCTTGTCCACGACGGTGACGCGCAGCTGCTCGCCGAGGTGCCCCCGGGCGTCCCAGGTGACGCGGCGGTACGCCTCGTCGTCGGTTCCAGTGGCCTTGTGCAGCACGGTTCCGTCGAGGGTCGTCAGGGCCGCGTAGAGGTCGTTCTCGTCACGGCCGCCGGAGACGAGGACGCTGACCATGCCGGTACCGGTCAGGGTGAACGGCTCTGACGTCACCGTGCCGGTGGCGGCGTCGCCGCCCGCGGTGAATCCCCACAGGTGGTAGGAGCCTTGCTGGTTGAAGCAGCAGCCCCAGCCCCAGCCCGGGTCGTCGGTGACCGCTCCGGTGAAGGCGGTTCCGGTGGTGGTCCAGCCGCTGAGGTCGCCGGACTCGAAGTCGGGGTTCGACAGGCTGGTCTCGGCCGCGTCGGCGGTCTGCGTCATCAGGGGTGATGTCAGGCCCAGGCATATCGCGAGTGCGAGCAGCAGACGCACCAGACTGTGTCCGGTCGCGGCTCTCGATGGTGCACGGGTTCGCATGGGAACCTCCGTCGGTGTGGGGTTGGATTGAGCGGGCGGAGCAGGACGCCGGCCCTAGGCGCGGCACGGTCCGGGGCCGACGCGTACGTGGAGCGGGGCCGGGGGGGTCAGGAGCGCCGGACGGGAACGTTGACGTCGGCGACGTTGATGTGGCCCCAGCCCCCGTCGGCCCGGTCGACGACCTCTATGTAGATCCGATCGCCGATGTGGGCGGAGAGGTCGAAGACGACGCGGCGGTACTGCTCGGTGCTGCGGCCGATGGCCTTGGCCAGTACCTTGCCGTCGTCGGCGCGGACGGCGGCCGCGTACAGCCGGTCGGGGTCGTTGCCGCCGGACACGAGCAGGTCGACCGCACCGTCTCCGCCGAGGACCACAGTGGTGGAGCGCAGGACGCCGGTGGCGCCGTCGCCGCCTGCGGAGGGGTTGAAGCCCCACAGGTGGTGGCCGGTCGGGTCGTCTTCGGTCTCGGCCTGGTAGAAGGGGCCGCCCCAGCCCCAGTCGGTGCGGGTGGTGACGTTGGCGTCGCTGAAGGTCGTGCCGGAGACGACGGTCCAGCCGGTGAGGTCGCCGGTGGCGAAGTCGTGGTTGGGCAGCGCGTCGACGTCCGTCGGGCGCGGCGGGTCGTACGCGGCGGGCGCGGCCGGCGTGTCGTAGGCGCCGTTCATGCGCCAGACGTCCAGGGACACGACGCGGGCCGATCCGCCCTCGCTGGACAGGCGCAGGCCGGTGGCGTCCTCGCGGGTGGGATAGACGCGGCTGGTGATGCTGTTGGTCCCGTTGACGTACGCCTCCAGCATCGACCGGTCGAGCAGGACCCTGAGCGTGAGGCGCCCGCCGTCGAGTTCCACGTTGTCTCCGTGGACGCCCTTGCGGACGTCCGGGTCGAGGCTGGAGCGGCTGCGGTCGATCAGGAAGCGGTGCTCGGCCGTGTCGTAGGTCAGCAGGGTTTCCTCGGTGCCGTCGGCGCAGGCCCGTACCGCCAGAGTGATCGTCCGCGCGCCGCGCGGTTCGATGACGGCGCTGATGTCCAGCAGGTCGCCGGAGACCCCGGCGAGCCGCCGGTTCGCTTCCGCCACCGAGGTCTGCCGGATGCGGGCGAGTCGCCGGCCCCGCAGACCGGCGGCCTCGGCGATCGGTTCGACTCCGAGGGTGCCGTCCTGGCGCAGGGAGACGGCCACGGGCATGCCGGCGTTGTGCGCCCAGCCGGACTGGGCGTGCTGCTGCTCGCTGCGGCGGTCCTGGGTGATGCTGAAGACCACGGACCGGCCGTCGGGGGTGACGAAACCGGACGGGCCGGTGAAGTGCTCGCCGAAGTCGAACTCGCGGGGCTTGTCGTGGTCCGGGACGAAGCGGTGCTCGCGCTTGTCGAAGGTGCCGATCCAGTAGTACGTGTGCTTGACGGCGTTCGGGTTGAACCCCTCCCACCACGGACAGATCAGCAGAATGTGCTTGCCGGTGCGCCGGCCGCGGGGACCGGGGAGCGGGAGGAGCACCGGCAGCTCCCACACCTCACCGGGCTCGGGCAGCGTGGCGAGGTCGTTCCGGTGCAACGGACCCCGGTATGTCCAGGGCCCCTCGGGGCGCCGGGCGGTGTAGAGGAGAGCGGTTCCACCGTGCTTGCGGGTGACCCGCGCGCCGTCGTAGTCGACGATGCCGCTGCCGACGAGCTGGTACCAGACGCCGTCCTCCTCCCAGACGAACGGGTCGCGGAAGTTCTCCGCCCACGCGGTTCCCGGACCGGCCGGCAGACCGGCCGGGGCTTCGGTGACCGGCTGGGAGCGCATCGTCCAGGTGGGCAGGTCGGTGTCGCCGTCGGCCTGGTAGGTGGACACGGCAAGACCGGTGCGTTGGCGGTAGGGCAGGCGGTCGTCGCCTCCGGTGAAGAAGAGGACCGGTCCGCGGTCGCCGTCGACGCAGGCGGATCCCGACCAGATGCCGTCCGGGCCGGCCGAGTCCGCGGTGGGGGCGAGGGCGATGGGGAGGTCGCGCCAGTGCACCATGTCGGTGCTGACGGCGTGCCCCCAGTGGATCTGGCCCCAGAAAGGTCCGAGCGGGTCGTGCTGGTAGAAGATGTGGTACTTGCCCTTGAAGTACACGGGCGCGTGCGGCTCGTTCATCCAGTGCCAGGGCGGCAGCATGTGGAACTGGGGGCGGTGCCGGTCGCCGTCGAAACGGGTCCGGTGGGGGGCCAGGTCCGGGCGGGGCACCCGGTGACCGGGCAGCGCGGCGATCCTCTCGGCGTGCTCGCGCCGCGCCGTCGCGTCGTCCAGGGCGCCCGGGCGGATCGCCAGGCTGTCCATGAGGCCCATGTACATGTTGGCGTGGAACTCGCCGTTGAGCAGCGTCGGACGGTTGTGCTTCCCGATGAGGAGGGGCTCGCCGGCCGCCGGTTCGGGGGCCTTGTCCGGGGTGGCCGCGGAGCCGATCAGGTGGCCGTCGAGGTAGAGGCGCAGCCGGCGGTCGGCGGGGGCGTAGGTGGCCGCGACGTGACTCCACCTGCCCTTGGCGGCCGGCCGGTCCGGGACGCCCTGGACCTCGATCAGGTCGGTACCGAAGCCCAGTTGGAAGACGATCTGCCCGAAGCGGCGCAGACCGAGCAGGAAGCCGGTCCTGGCGCCCGGGTCGTGCTGGTTGACCAGGGCCTGGGGCTTGCCGTCGATGCCGTGCTCGTAGGCGTGGGGGGCGATCCACACGTCGACGGTCATGCCGTCGGCGAGGTCGAGCTTGCCCGGCCCTTCGGCGGTGACGTAGGTGGAGTAGCCGTCGAAGTACAAGGCCCGGCCGCGCACGCCACGGCGGCGTACGGGGTCGCTGTCGGGCTTGTACCGGGCGTCGTTGAAGACGTAGTCCACCGGGGTGGCCGATCCGGAGACCGCCTCGCGGGCGACCGCGCCGGACCGCTCGTCGAAGTCCCAGCGGGCGGTGGGCTCATGAGGGCCGGACCGACCGCCGGCGGCAGCGAAAGCGGGCGCGAACGAGAGCGGCACGACGGCGCCGCCGACTGCGGCGGATACGACGCTGAGGGCTGTTCTTCTCCTCATGCTGCCTCCTGGGCTGCGTGACGGACGACGACCTGACGGCCTGCCAATTCGATTTAGGTGATGGGTCGGCATGGTTCGTGCGCCGTCGCCGCTAAAGCAAGAGCTAACGCATACGGATTTCAACTTCGCGTCGCCTAGAAGTGTGTAAACCACCGCAGAGAGCCGTCGTTACGCAGGCGAGATGTCCGGGGTGTTGACAGCGCATGACGAGTGCAGCACCCTCATCGCATCTTGCTAATCCGATTTAGCCGAGCGGAGCTGATCCACCGATGTCCGAACGCCGCGTGACCATGGCCGACGTCGCCCGCGAGGCGGGCGTATCGCCGACGACCGCGTCGTTCGCCCTGTCCGGCCGCACCGACATGCGCATCTCCGACGCCTCCCGGGGGCGGGTCCTGGAAGCGGCCAGTCGACTGGGCTACCGCCCGAACGTCACCGCGCGCAGCCTCCGCACGAAGTCCACGCAGACCATCGGACTCGTCTCGGACCGGATCACCACCACGCCGTTCGCCGGCGACGTGATCCGCGGCGCCATGGAGGCCGCCCGCGAGCATGACCACCTGCTGTTCATCACGGAGGCCGGCGGCGACCGTGCCGCCGAGTCGTCCCTGGTCCACGCGCTGCTGGATCGCCAGGTCGACGCGGTGATCTACGCGACCATGTTCACCCGGTACGTCACTCCGCCCAAGGAACTGTTCGGACGCCGCGTGGTGCTGCTGAACTGCCTGGCCCCGGGTTTCGACGCCCCGTCCGTCGTCCCGGACGAGTTGGAGGCCGGCCGGGGCGCGGCCCGCGCCCTGCTCGCGGCCGGTCACACCGAGGGCATCTGGGCGATCGGCGGCCACCAGGCCGTCCCGGCCACGCCCGAAGGGATCATCGCCGGCAACGAGCGCATGCGCGGCCTGGAGGAAGTACTGCGCGAGGGCGGCGCCCATCTGGACGGTGTCATCGAGTGCGACTGGGACACGCTGGACGGCTACCGGGAGGTGTCCGCCCTGCTGGCGGCGGGGACCCGGCCCCGGGCCTTGGTGTGCCTGGCCGACAGGGTGTCCTTCGGCGCCTACCAGGCGCTCGGTGAGGCGGGGCTGTCGGTGCCGGGCGACGTGTCGGTGATCTCGTTCGACGACCAGGACATCGCCTCCGTGCTGCGGCCGGCGCTCACCACGCTGAAACTGCCGCATTACCAGCTCGGACGCCTCGCTGTGGAGCTCATCCTCCGCGGCGGGCCGCTCGAAGCGGCCGTACACCGCGTACCCATGCCGCTGCGGGAGCGTGCCTCCCTGGGTGCACCCGCCGGGGAGTGACACCGGCACCCGAAGACAGCCGTCCCGCCGCCCGCTCCGATGACCCTGGAGCGGGCGGCGGGACGGCCACCAAGAACAGCGACCGAGGCAACCGGTCGCCAAGGGCGGGTCCTGCAAGACCCGCCTCCGTGAGATGGAGGAACCTCGTGGTGTTCAGAAGAAGGCGCCTCGCGCTTGCGAGTGTAGCCGCCGCGGCGGCGACCGCGCTCGTCGCCGGGTGCGCGTCCGGCACCGGCGGGAGCTCGTCCGGGGCCAGCGGCGACACGCTGACCCTGTGGACGCACAACGCCGGCAACTCGGCCGAGCTCGATGTCGTCAAGAAGATCATCAAAGACTTCAACGAATCCCAGGACAAGTACACGGTCGAGCTGCAGTCGTTCCCGCAGACCGACTACAACAACTCCGTCGTGGCCGCCGCCTCGGCCCGCAAGCTGCCCTGCCTGCTCGACGTCGACGGCCCCAACGTGGCGAACTGGGCCTGGGGCGGCTACCTGGCCCCCATCGACGTCTCCGGCAGCGAGGTGCCGGTGAAGGACCAACTGGCCAGCACCGTCGGGACGTACAAGGACCAGCTGTACTCCTTCGGTTTCTACGACGTCTCCCTGGCCTTCTTCGCCCGCAAGTCCGTCCTGGACGAGCACGGCATCCGCATACCCACCATGGACAAGCCCTGGACCAAGGGCGAGTTCGACGCCGCGCTGGCCGAGTTGGAGAAGAGCGGGAAGTTCGCCTACCCGCTGGAGATGGGCACCGGTGGCAGCGGCGAGTGGTGGCCGTACGCCTATTCCCCGCAGTTGCAGAGCTTCGGCGGCGACCTCATCGACCGCGACGGCTACAAGACCGCCTCCGGCACCCTCGACGGCAAGGACTCCGTCGAGTGGGGCAACTGGTTCCGCTCGCTGGTGACCAAGGGCTACATGGCGAAGAAGTCCGGAGCCGACCCCAACAAGGACTTCCTGGCCGGCAAGAGCGCCATCCAGTGGGACGGCAGCTGGAACGCGGCCAAGAACGCCGACAAGCTCGGCGACGACCTGGCGATCATCCCGCCGGTCGACTTCGGCAAGGGCCCCAAGATCGGCGGCGCCTCCTGGCAGTGGGCGATGAGCTCCACCTGCTCCAACAAGGACGGCGCGCAGGAGTGGCTGAAGTTCTCCCGCCAGACCAAGTACTTCGTCGACTACGCCGAGGCCACCAGCACCATCCCCGCCACGGACGCCGCCGCGCGGCGGATCGCGGACTACCAGCCGGGCGGCAAGTTCGAGGTGCTCGTCCAGTTCGCGCGCGAGTACGCCACGGTGCGTCCGGTCACCCCGGCCTACCCGTACATCTCCACCGAGTTCCAGAAGGCGGCCCAGGACATCCTGGCCGGTGCCGACCCCGAGGGCGCTCTCGGCCAGGCCGCGAAGAACATCGACAACAACCTGAAGACGAACAACAACTACGCAGGCTGACCCGCCCCGGTCCGGTTCGGTCCCCGACCGCGCCGCCCGAACCGGACCGGCTCCCTGGAGATACCGTGACCACCAAGACCGCAGCCCCTGAGCGGCTGCGCCCGGTCCGGCGAACCCGAACGACCAACGCCCGTCGCCGTGAGAGCCTCACCGCCCTCGGCATGGCCACCCCGGCCGTCGTGCTGCTGATCGTCTTCCTCGTCGTACCGGTCGCCCTCGCCTTCGCCCTGGCCTTCACCGACGCGAGGCTCATCTCGCCCACCCCGGCCCGCTTCGTGGGCCTGCGCAACTTCACCCGGCTCTTCGAAGACCCGGTCTTCTACAAGTCCCTGCGCAACACCGCGTACTTCGCCGCCGTCGTCGTCCCGCTCCAGGCCGGCCTCGCCCTGGTCCTGGCACTCCTGGTCAACGCGAAAGTACGGGGCGTCAACTTCTTCCGCACCGTCTACTTCCTGCCGGTCGTCACCTCGATGGTCGTGGTGTCCCTCCTGTGGACCTTCCTCTACCGGGAGGACGGCCTGGTCAACCACGTCATCTCGACGCTCACCCTCGGCCACGTCCAAGGCCCGGACTGGCTGGGCGACCCGGCCACCGCTATGCCCGCCATCATCCTGATGTCGGTGTGGCAGGGTGTCGGCTTCCACATGGTCATCTGGCTGGCCGGCCTGCAGACCATCCCCGCCGAACTGTACGAGGCCGCCGAGATCGACGGCGCCACACCCTGGCACCGCTTCCGCCACGTCACCTGGCCGGGACTGCGCGCCACCCGCACCTTCGTACTCGTCACCATCACGATCGCCGCGTTCAGCCTCTTCACCCAGATCAGGGTGATGACGCAAGGCGGCCCGCTCGACTCCACCACCTCCGTCGTCTACCAGGCGGTACGCACCGGCTACGACCAGCAGCAGACCGCCTACGCGGCGGCCATCTCGCTGATCTTCTTCGTGCTCGTCCTGACCGTGTCGCTCGTCCAGCGCTTCCTGACCCGGGAGAAGGACTGACATGACCTCCCTCCTCAAGCGGCTCGGCGGTCACGCCGGTCGCATAGTCCTTGCCCTGGTCTTCGCGCTCCCGCTCGTCTTCATGCTGGTCTCGTCTTTCAAGACGGACGACCAGATCTTCGGCGACCTGGGTTCGCTGAGCGCCTTCCTGCCGGTCGGAGCCCTGTCGCTGGACAACTACACCGGCATGTTCGAACGGGTCCCCGCGGCACAGTTCCTGCTGAACTCCGTGCTGATCTCGTCGATCACCGTGGTGCTCGGCATCATCGTCAACAGCCTGGCCGCCTTCGCGCTCGCACGGATGCGGTGGTCGGGCCGCAAGCTCGTCCTGACGACGGTCATCGCCACCCTCATCGTGCCCTTCGAGACCTTCGCGCTGCCGCTGGTGTGGTGGGTCAACCAGCTGCCACTGCTCCGCGTGAACGGCTTCCACCTGGAGTGGACCACCGGCTGGATGGACACCTACCAGGTGCAGATCCTGCCGTTCGTCGCCAATGCCTTCTCGATCTTCTTCTTCCACCAGTTCTTCCAGAGCATCCCCAAGGAACTCGACGAAGCGGCGATCATGGACGGCGCCGGCTGGTTCACCATCTACCGGCGCATCGTGATGCCACTGTCCGGTCCGGCCGTCGCCACGGTCGCCATCCTCACCTTTCTGCCCGCCTGGAACTCCTACCTGTGGCCGCTGATGGTCGTACAGAGCGAGGAACTGCGACCGGTGATGGTCGGCATCTCCTACTTCTTCCAGCTGAACGTGGGCTGGGGCCAGATCATGGCCTACGCCTCCATGATCACCGTGCCGATCCTCGCCCTGTTCATGGCGTTCCAGCGGTCGTTCGTCAACAGCATCGCCTCCACCGGCGTCAAGGGCTGACCCCCGCACCGCGCTGACGGTTCCGCCGCGCCCTTATGACTTGCGTGCGCTTCGCACGCCCTGAGAAAGGCCCCGTGTGTCCACGTCGCCTGCCGACCCCCACCTGCCCGCCGTCCATCTGCGACCGCCCCGCAACTGGATCAACGACCCCAACGGCCTGGTCTTCCACGACGGCCACTACCACGTGTTCTTCCAGTACAACCCGCACGGCCCCCAGCACGCGAACGTGCACTGGGGCCACTACCGCAGTCCCGACCTGATCAATTGGGAGCCCTTCCCCGTCGCCCTCACCCCCACCCCGGGCGGCTACGACGCCGACGGCTGCTACTCGGGCAACGCCGTCTCCGACGGCAACCGCATGGTGGCCTTCTACTCCGCCCACCGCAATGACCGCTGGTGGCAGCCGATCACGACCGCCGAGTCGTCGGACAACGGTCGCACCTGGACCAAACGCCCCCACCTGCTCATCCCCGAACCGCCCGCCGACACCACCATGTACCGGGACCCCTACGTCTGGCGGCAGGACGAGCGCTGGCGGATGCTCGTCGGGTCCGCCCTCGACGACGGCCGCGCCGCGGCGCAACTGTACGAGTCCGACGACCTGGAGCACTGGACCTACCGCGGCCCCTTCCACACCAGCGACACCGCCGCCGGCACTGGTCCGATCGGCTGGGAGTGTCCCCAGTACGCCACCTTCGGCGACCGAAGCGCCCTGATCCTCAGCGACTGGACCCCGCAGGACGGCCCCAGCCACACGACCGTCGTCACCGGCCGGGAGAAGGACGGACGCTTCGTAGCGGTCACGGACCCCGTGCCGCTGGACCACGGTCCCGACTTCTACGCCCCCGCCCTGCTGAAGGCCCCCGGGGAAGACCGCTGGCTGATGTGGGGCTGGGCCTGGGAAGCCCGGGACGACGCCTGGGCACACGAAGCGGGGTGGGCAGGCGTGCTCACGCTGCCCCGTGAGGTGAGCCTCACCGCCGACGGCGCGGTCGTCCAGCGCCCCGCCCGCGAGTTGCTGGCCCTGCGCGGCCCGCGCGTCCTGCACGGCACCGGGCACGTCACACGGACCGATCCGGCCGAACTCGGCCGGGTCGGCCACACCTTCGACCTCACCGCCGCCCTCGTGCCGGACACCACCGGTACGAGCGGACTGCGCCTGATCACCTCGGCCGACGGCTCCGAGTACCTCGACATCGGCCTCGACCCCACGGCAGGCCGCCTCGTCGTCGACCGCACCCACGCCTCACCGGACGCGCGGGCACGGGGAGGGACGTACACCGCGCCGTGGCCGGCCGCGGCACGCCCCAACGCCCCCGTCGAACTTGGTGTGATCGTGGACCGCTCGATAGCCGAGGTCTACCTGGCCGACGAGCAGGTCCTCACCCTGAGGTTCTACCCGTCCACCGACGGACCGTGGCGGCTGCAGGTCCGTACGACGGGGTCAGGACACAGCGAGTTCGCCGTCGCGGCCTGGAACCTGACCACGGAAGACCTCCCCCGAGAAGCCCAACTGGCGGGCCGGGGAACACAGGGCGCTTGATGCCCGGGCCGCACGAACCCTGAAGGCCGGCCCGCCCGCACACGGACAGGCCACGCGCCCTCCGCACCGTGTGCGGCAGGCATGTCCACCGCAGCGCCCCACGCCCTTACGGCGCCCTCGGCTGCGTTCCGTGGCGCGGGGCGACAGCCTCGCGCCCTACCTGAGAGGCAGACAGTCACCATGGCCCGACCCGGGTCCCCCGGCAGCGTCGACGTCCTCGGCGAGTGCGTCGCCGACATCTTCGAGGACCACGACCGGTCCGATCCCGGCGGACTGGCCCTGCGGGCGCTGGCCGGTGGAGGCCCGGCCAACACCACTGTCGCCCTCGCCCGACTCGGCACCCCCACCCGCTTTCTCGGACGCTTCTCCCATGACGCCTTCGGCACCCTCTTCCGCGCCCGTCTCAGCGCCTCCGGCGTCGACCTGACCGGCAGCGTGACCACGTCCGAGCCCAGCACGCTCGCCGTCGCCGACCTCGACGCGACCGGCCAGGCCGTCTACACCTTCTACGCCGACGGCGCCGCCGACTGGCAGTGGACCGACAGCGAACTCGCCGCGACGCGGAACGACGACGTGGTCTGTCTGCACACCGGCTCCCTCGCGCTGATCCGCCGGCCCGGTGGCAGCCGGATCGAGGAACACCTCGCACAGGTCCGCGAGCGCGCCACCATATCCGTCGACCCCAACGTCCGCCCCCTGCTCGTACCGCCCTCCGCCTACCGCGAACGGCTGCCCCACTGGTGCGCCGTCACCGACATCCTCCGCCTCAGCGAGGACGACTGTGCCCTCCTTGCGCCTGGTTCGGGTCTCGAAGAAGCCTGTGACACCTGGCACACTGCCGGTGCGCGCCTTGTCGTCCTCACCCTCGGCGGGCGCGGCGCCCTCGCATCCCTGGACGGCGAACGCGTCACCGTCAAGGCCCCGTCCGTGACCGTCGCGGACACGGTCGGTGCCGGGGACTCCTTCACCGCGGGCCTGCTCCACCGCCTCGCCGGCCTCGGGCACCTGGGCGGCCGACTCGACAGGCTGACCCTCGACGACCTCACCGACGCCTGCTCGTTCGCCGCCCACGTCGCCGCCCTGACGTGCTCCGTCCCCGGCGCGAACCCGCCCTGGGCGGAGGAGTCGAGGCCAGGGCACGGCGTCGGACGACTCCTGCCGCGGCCAACGGACTGAAGGGCTCCAGCCGCCTCTGGGACTTTTCTGGGACTTTCAGCGGCGTCAAGTGGCACGACGGTGAAAGAAGGGAAAGGTCATCTCCCCAGGTCAGGGACATCTAAACGGCTCATGACCACCGATCCGCAGGACTTGGTGCCCGTCGCCCGGCTGGTCGGCGACGGCCACGCGCAACGGCTGTGGCAGGGACAGTCGCTGAGCCCGGCATCTCGCCGACGTCAGCGTCGAGCACGGGTACGCCGCTGCGGCGGAGGACCTGCGCGAGATCCTCACCGCCTTTCACTACGACTGACGCTGATTTCGCGGGAGCTGAACGAATCAGCGGCTCCAGACGGCCGGGCTCCTCGGAGCCTGGCCGACCGCCCGCTCAACCGTCGGACAGGCTCCGTACGACGTACGTCATGTGCTGGAGGTTTCCCGCCCGCAGCCACTCCGTGGGCCCGCCCACACCCTCACTGCTCGTTAGCGGACCGTTCGCACAGTCAGTCAGCCACTCCTCACCCTGCCCGGCCCCAGAACCCCGAAATTCAGGCAGCTCGGTGATCCGGCGGGCCGCGACACGGTTGACGGCGACCCGGTCCGGCCCTCGGGTCAGCGTCTTGACGACGAAGTACGAGCTGTCGGTCGTGTAACGGAGCGCACCCCAGGGTGGGCCGCCCTTCCTCCCCGGCGCCGGGGCCTGCGCGAGGGCGCCGGGGGGCTGCACCCCGTAATCGCCGTAGCCAAGCAGCTGGGCGTAGGCCCGGCCCGTCGCGCGCACCTCGTGCCACATGCGCCACTCCGCCCGCGATGCCTCGCACGATCCCTCCTCCAGCATGTCGGCGGTGGCCCGCGGAAAGCCGCCACCGAGCAGGGCGGCGCTCCGCCAGACCACCAAGGGCATCAGCGCGTCGAGGGCGCGCAGCGCCTCCTTGCCCGCGTCGGGCCGGTCGTCGAGGACCTCGCCCATGTCGAGCAGCAGATCCAGGGGCATTTCCGGACCGGTCAGCGCCAGCAAGCCCCTGACGCCCTCTCCGAGGCGGCCGTCCCACTCCCCCGTGACCCGGACCCGCACGCCCAGGCCGCGCAGGCAGCGGCGGGCCGTCTCCACGGCCGCCACCTGCTGCTCCGCGCTCCTCTCCGGCCCCGTAACCGGTCGCATCCGCCCCAACTCGCAGTAGACGGCCAACGCTTCGGCGAGGGCGGCGGTTTGGGTGTCCTCACCGAAGGGGGCGTCGATCCATCCACCGTGACGGCTCACAACACTCACTCGATCGACGTACGTGCCGACCACCGTGTCCATCGTCTCCGGTAGCACCCCAGGCAATGGCGGCAGGTTCCACAGCGGCCTGATCGCGGCCCGGACGTCCGGCCAGAGCCGCCGGAAGGCCCCGGCCGCGTGCGGCTTCGTCGGCAGAACGGGAACATAGAGCGGTCCGGACATCGCGGTTCCCCCTCGGCACCGTCCGTGCGCATCCCTTCCCGCCAGGGTCCGTTCATCTCGAAGCAGTTGAAAAGAGGGCGATTTCGGCCCGCGTGGCCGACGTGGGCAAGTGACTGGTGAGGGGGTGACGCGAGTTGCACGCTTCGTGATGGGCCGTTGGCCGGACGCTCCAATTGGACGATGCACAGAAGGAACTGAGCGGCGCTCAGTGGGGACGGTCGGCTCGGGCGCGGCCGGCAAGTCCAATACCGGTGCGAGGGTGAAGCAACCGAAGGCCCATGCGCACAGGCCAGCGCCCGCGACCGGCCATCGCCGCAGGTCATGGCCCTGGCCAGTCTCTCCGGAGCATCGGAAAGGCTTGGGGCTTCTCAGGCCCGGGAAATGAGTATGCGGCTGCGCGGCGTCAGACGATCATGTGAGTGTGACCGATCAGTTGGCGATCAGTAACTTGACTCTGCGGCACAGGATTCCGGACGACTGGGCGGCGGACCCCTGGGCCGAGGTGCGACCTCTGATCGACGGCGTGGACGTTCTGAGGGAAGTCCATCCGGAAGGGCTCGCACTCAGTTGCCGGCACTGGACAGGCCCGGCCGAGAGCTGGCCGCTGGCGGTCACGGAGGAGCCGCGCAGGGTCAAGATCACCGAGCCGACCTGCACCGCCGGCTGCTGCGGCGCCCTGTACGTCACCATGCGCCGCGAGGGCGACCGGGTGATCTGGGACGCCTGGGAGAACACCAGCGATGTCACCGCCTTGCCCGCGGATGTCTGCTTCAGTGCTGCCCAGTACGAAGCCGAACTCGCGCGGGCCGCGGCGGACCGCAGTTGGGAGGAGCCGGTGGACACCATCGCCCGGCTGCTCGAGCGGACTCTTGCGGGCAGTGGCTGGTTCGAGCAGTGGGGCTGCGTCCTGACGAGTGTCCGGCCACGGCGTGAGGAGCCCGACGTTCCCGAGGAGCTGACCAGCCCCGAGGGCGTCGATGTCGAGTTTCGTCAGGTCCGGGCGTCGGGGGAACGTTCATGTTCCTACGGGTACGAGTTGTTCGTCACCCACGATCGGTCCGTGGAGGAGCAGGTACGGCGGCTCGCGGCCGGCATTCTCGCGGACGATCCGCGGAAGACTGCTGAGCTTCGTGAACACTGAGGGCCAGGGCCGACCCCCTTGCGTGGGCGAGGGTTCAGCAGCCGCCGGAGGAGGCGGGGGTACCGGTGCCGATGCTCAGCGTGGCGGGGGCCGCGCAGCAACCGCCGCCCTCGTCGCCCTCCCCGCTCTGCGCGGCGTCGGGTTCGTCGAACAGGCCCGCGCCGCCGCAGACTCCGGTCTCCGGCAGGGTCAGCTCCACTCGCTCGGCCGCCTCGTGGTCTCCGGCCAGGGCGGCGGCGATGGAGCGGACCTGCTCGTAGCCGGTCATGGCGAGGAACGTGGGGGCGCGGCCGTAGGACTTCATGCCGGCCAGGTACACGCCCTGTTCCGGGTGGGAGAGTTCCTTCACCCCGTGCGGATAGACCGTGCCGCAGGAGTGGGCGTTCGGGTCGATCAGCGGGGCGAGTGCGGTCGGGGCCTGGAGGCGCTCGTCGAGGCCGAGGCGGAGTTCGGAGAGGAAGGAGAGGTCGGGGCGGAATCCGGTCAGGACGATGATCTCGTCGACCGGGTCCAGGCGGCGGCCGTCCTCGGCGACGAGGACCAGTCGGTCGCCGTCCCGCTCGACGGCCTCCGTGCGGAATCCGGTGGCGGTGCTCGCGTGTCCCGCCTCCACCGCCGCCTTGGCTCGCAGGCCGAGGGCGCCGCGGGCCGGGAGCTGGTCGGCCTCGCCGCCGCCGTACGTGGCGTCGCCGATGCTCCGGCGCAGGACCCACACCGCGTGCGTGTCCGCATCCTCTCCGGCCAGGTCGGACAGCACAGCGAGGGCGGTGAAGGCGGAGGCGCCGGAGCCGACGACCGCTGTGCGCTTGCCCGCGTACCGGGCTCGTACGGCCGGGTCCTTCAGGTCCGGGACGCGGTGGGCGATGTGGTCGGCCGCCGCCCTCTCGCCGAGGGCGGGGAGGCCGTTCGCGCCCATCGGGCCGGGTACGGACCAGGTGCCGGAGGCGTCGATGACGGCGCGGGCGGTGACGCGCTCCTCGCCGCCGTCCGCCGTCTCGATGTGCACGGTGAAGGGCTGCTCGTCCCGGCCGGAGTCGACGATCCGGTCCCGCCCGGCGCGGGCCACGCCGCTGACCCACGCTCCGTAGCGGACCTTGTCGCCGAGGATGTCGGCGAGCGGCTGGAGGTAGCGCTCGGCCCAGTCACCGCCGGTCGGGTAGGTCGTACCTTCGGGGCGGACCCAGCCGGTCGGGGCGAGCAGCTTCTCGGCCGCCGGGTCGGTGACCTCGGCCCACGTCGAGAACAGGCGGACGTGCGACCAGTCACGGACGGCACTTCCGGCGGACACGCCGGCCTCCAGGACCAGGGGTTCCAGGCCGCGTTCGACGAGGTGTGCGGCGGCGGCCAGGCCGATCGGGCCGGCTCCGATGACCACGACGGGCAGGTGCTGCTTGTCCATGGCGGTGGTTCCTTCGGTTTCTTGGGCGCGGGCGGGCGGGGTGGGGGGGGCGGTCCTTGCTTCGATAACCGTCAATGGCTTGTGCGGCCAGCGTGGCACCTGCTTCGATGAACGTCAAGATAGATATTCATCTAATCAAGAGACAGGAGGGGTCGGCATTGGTTCGACGTGTGTCAACATAGACGTATGTCGAATGTCCCGGCACTGCCGCTTCTGGAAACCGAGGCCCCCGGCGCCGCGGTGCCGTGCTGCCCGCCGCTGAGCGAGCGCCCCTTCACCGCCGAGGAAGCCGAGCGGACCGCGCGGATGTTCAAGGCGCTCGGGGACCCGGTACGGCTGCGGCTGTTCTCGGCGGTTGCCTCGCATGAGGGCGGTGAGGCGTGCGTCTGCGACGTTTCCGACGTCGGCGTCTCCCAGCCGACCGTCTCCCACCACCTGAAGAAGCTCAAGGAGGCCGGGCTGCTCACCTCCGAGCGGCGCGGAACCTGGGTCTACTACCGCGTCGAACCGTCGGTGCTGGCGGCCATGGGGCAGTTGCTGGCCGTCCGGTAGTCCACCCGGCGAGGAGCGCAGGGGGTCAGTAGTCCCTTCGTCAGCAGTCCCCTCGTCAGCAGTCCCTTCCCGCGGTGGTGACGGCGGACGGGGCGAACCTCTTGCGCCAGGCCAGGGACACGTAGACGAGGCCGATCAGTACGGGCACCTCGATGAGGGGTCCCACGACGCCCGAGAGGGCCTGGCCGGAGGTCACGCCGAAGGTGGCGATGGCGACGGCGATGGCCAGCTCGAAGTTGTTGCCGGCGGCGGTGAAGGCGAGGGTGGCCGTCCGGTCGTAGGCGAGGCCGATCGCCTTGCCCAGCAGGAAGGTCCCGGCCCACATGACGGCGAAGTACACCAGCAGTGGCAGCGCGATGCGCACGACGTCGAGGGGCTGCGAGGTGATGGTCTTCCCCTGCAGGGCGAAGAGGACGACGATCGTGAAGAGCAGGCCGTAGAGCGCCCAGGGGCCGATCTTCGGCAGGAACTTCCGCTCGTAGCTCTCGCGCCCCATCCTCTCCTCGCCGATGCGGCGGGTGAGGAACCCGGCGAGGAGCGGGATGCCGAGGAACACGACGACGTTGAGCGCGATCTTCCACACGGAAACGTCGAGGCCCTGTCCGTCACCGAGGCCGAGCCACTGGGGCAGCAGGTCGAGGTAGAACCAGCCGAGCAGCCCGAACGCGATGACCTGGAAGACCGAGTTGAGGGCGACCAGGACGGCGGCGGCCTCGCGGTCACCGCACGCGAGGTCGTTCCAGATGATGACCATGGCGATGCAGCGGGCCAGGCCGACGATGATCAGGCCGGTGCGGTACTCGGGCAGGTCCGGCAGGAAGATCCAGGCCAGCGCGAACATGATGGCCGGGCCGACCAGCCAGTTGATGACCAGCGAGGAGACCATCAGCCTCTTGTCGCCGGTGACGGCGTCGAGCCTGTCGTAGCGGACCTTGGCCAGTACCGGGTACATCATGACCAGCAGGCCCAGTGCGATCGGCAGGGAGATCCCGCCGACCTCCAGGTGCGCGAGGGCGTCGTTCATACCGGGGACCATGCGTCCCAGGCCGAGGCCCACCGCCATGGCGATGAGGATCCAGACGGCGAGGAAGCGGTCGAGCGTCGACAGCTTCGCGACGACGGAGGACTCCTCGGCGGTCGTCGCGGGTGCTTCGGTGCGGGTCACGGGCAGGCCCTCTTGTTGTCGGCGGCACGACGTGCGGACTCGGCCAGATCGGCGAACCGGCCGGCGAGCGAGGCGATGACGTCCGGGCGGAGCTTGTAGTACGTGTAGCGGCCGCACGGCTCCGTCTCGACGACCCCGGCCTCGCGCAGCACTCTCAGATGGTTGGAGAGGTTGGTCTGCCGGGCACCGGTCTCCTCCACGAGGTGGGTGGTGCACAGCGTCTCTTCGGCGAGCAGGGTCACGATTCGCAGCCTGAGCGGATCCGCCAGAACCCGGATCAGATCAGTGTCGACTGACGTCATCATGTGCTGATACTTTCACATCAGTGGTGGCTGACACCACCGGGTGCTGAAGTCATTCCGCGCCTGATGCCGTCACGAGAGTAGAGAGACCTCCTGATGTCCGACCAGCCCTCCGTGCTGTTCGTCTGTGTCCACAACGCCGGCCGCTCGCAGATGGCCGCCGCGTGGCTGACCCACCTGGCCGGGGACCGCGTCGAGGTCCGCTCCGCCGGCTCGAACCCCGGCGACCACGTCAACCCCGCCGCCGTCGAGGCCATGCGCGAGATCGGCATCGACATCTCCGCCGAGGTACCCAAGATGCTCACCGTGGACGCGGTGCGGGAGTCCGACGTCTGCATCACCATGGGCTGCGGCGACACCTGCCCCGTCTTCCCCGGCAAGCGGTACCTGGACTGGCGGTTGGCGGACCCGGCAGGTCAGGGCGTCGAGGCCGTCCGTCCCATCCGCGACGAGATCAGGGTGCTGGTCGAGGGCCTGATCGAGGAGATCGCGCCGGAGCCGCCGTCGTCGGCGGTGGCCCGCTGACGACCACGGCCGAGGCCGAGGACTTCCTCGCGGAACGTGCGGGCTGCGGCTCTGGGGTTCCCTCGGGGACTCATATATCGTCTCCCGATATCGGGGCCCGTAAAGTGCGGGCCTCGGTCGCCGAGGAGTGTGCCCATGAGCAAGCCATCGACCGCCACCGGTCTGCCGGACGAGTTGCGGCGCAGGCTCGGTGTGCCCGACGCCGTGGTGATCGGCCTCGGCTCGATGATCGGCGCGGGGATCTTCGCCGCGCTCGCCCCGGCGGCACAGGCGGCCGGGTCCGGTCTGCTGCTGGGCCTGGCCCTGGCTGCCGTGGTCGCGTACTGCAACGCGACCTCCTCCGCCCGGCTGGCCGCCCGCTACCCGGCCTCCGGAGGCACTTACGTCTACGGCCGTGAACGCCTGGGCGACTTCTGGGGCTACCTGGCCGGCTGGGCCTTCGTCGTCGGCAAGACCGCCTCCTGCGCGGCGATGGCACTCACGGTCGGCTCCTACGTGTGGCCCGGGCAGGCGCACGCGGTCGCGGTCGCGGCGGTGGTGGCGTTGACGGCCGTGAACTACACGGGCGTGCAGAAGTCCGCCCTCCTCACGCGCGCGATCGTCGCGGTCGTCCTCGCCGTGCTCGCCGCCGTGGTCGTCGCCGCCCTCACCTCCGGCGAGTCCGACACCGGGCGGTTGCACATCGGCTCGGGCGCCTCCTTCGGCGGGGTGCTCCAG
Source organism: Streptomyces sp. BB1-1-1 (assembly GCF_031597775.1). NCBI lineage: Bacteria > Bacillati > Actinomycetota > Actinomycetes > Kitasatosporales > Streptomycetaceae > Streptomyces > Streptomyces sp. BB1-1-1. Next base: position 1,917,419 of record NZ_CP134203.1, read on the forward strand.
GCGGCGGGCCTGCTGTTCTTCGCCTTCGCCGGGTACGCGCGCATCGCCACGCTCGGCGAAGAGGTCCGCGACCCCGCCCGCACCATCCCCCGGGCGATCCCGCTCGCACTCGGCATCACCCTGGTCGTCTACGCCCTCGTCGCCATGGCCGTTGTGACAGTGCTCGGCACCGAGGGACTTGCGGACGCCACGGCACCGCTGTCGGACGCGGCAGAGGCCGCGGGCGTCGGCTGGCTCGCGCCCGTCGTACGGGCCGGCGCCGCCGTCGCGGCGCTCGGTTCGCTGCTCGCGCTGGTCCTCGGCGTGTCCCGCACCACCTTGGCCATGGCCCGCGACCGGCACCTGCCGCACGCGCTCGCCGCGGTCCACCCGAGGTTCAAGGTGCCGCACCGGGCCGAGCTGGCAGTCGGCGCCGTAGTGGCCGTGGTCGCGGCGACGGTGGACGTGCGCGACGCGATCGGGTTCTCCTCCTTCGGCGTGCTGGCCTACTACGCCGTCGCCAACGCCTCCGCCTGGACCCTCGGCCCCGGCGAGGGCCGCCCGCCCCGCCTGGTCCCCGCTGTCGGTCTGATCGGCTGCCTGGCACTGGCCTTCGCCCTGCCGTCGGCCTCGGTCGTCGCCGGGGCCGCGGTGCTGGTGGCCGGTGGCGTCGCCTACTGGGTACGCCGGTCGATCACCGCCCGCAGGCGGTAGGCGCAGCCCGCCCGCAGGCCGTAGGGGCAGCCCGCCCGGACGGGCACGCGCGGCCCAGACCTCGCGCCGTCGGCGGGCGACGGGCGACGGGCGACGGGCGACGGGCGACGGGCGACGGGCGACGGGCGACGGGCGACTAACGACCGGCGACGGGCGACCGGCGACCGGCGACGGGCGACCGGCGACCGGCGACCGGCGACGGGCGACGGGCGACGGGCGACGGGCGACGGGCGACTAACGACCGGCGGCCACGGCCCACGGCCCACGGCCCACGGCCAGGCTCCTACGGCATCTCCCCGCCAAGGACCTCCCGGGCCAGCTCCGCCAGGGCCCTGCGGTCCTCGGCGAGGGCCTGCCCCCCGGCCTCCGTGGCGCGGTAGACCCGCCTGGCGCGCCCGTCGACGACGCGCTGCTCGGAGACCAGAAGCCCGTCGGCCTCCAGCCGGTGCAGTGTCGGATACAGCGTGCCGGGGCTGATCCGGTAGCCGTGCCGGGCCAGTTCCTCGGCCATCCACGCGCCGTGGATCTCCTCCTCGGACGCATGGTGAAGGATGTGCAGCCGCACCGCGCCCCGCTGGAACTCCCGCACCGTGGGCCCACCTCCGGCAGTGACGAATCCGATATCGGGGCCCGATTCTACGCCCGGTGCCGTCCTGGCGGACCGCTGCCTCAGTGGCCGCCGGTGAGCTGTCCGGCCAGCCTCTCGTGCATGTCGGCGCTGGGCTCGTTGAGGCCGGTGAAGGTGACCTTCTTGCCGCGCTGGGCGTACTTGGTCTCGATGGCGTCCAGGGCCGCGACGGAAGAGGCGTCCCAGATGTGGGTACCGGACATGTCGATGACGACGTCGTCGGGGTCGTCCTTGTAGTCGAACTGGTGGACGAGGTCGTTGGAGGAGGCGAAGAACAGCTCACCGGTGACCGAGTAGACGACCTGCTTGCCGTCGGGGTCGACCACGCCGGAGACGTTGGCCAGGTGGGCGACGCGCTTGGCGAAGATGATCATCGCGGTGACGGAGCCGACGACGACGCCGACGGCGAGGTTGTCGGTGGCGACCACGACGATCACCGTGATCGCCATGACGACGGTCTCGCCCAGCGGCATGCGCTTGAGGGTCCTGGGCCGGACGGAGTGCCAGTCGAACGTACCGACCGAGACCATGACCATGACGGCGACGAGGGCCGCCATGGGGATGTCGGAGACGACCGGGCCGAAGACGATGCACAGCACCATGAGGAAGGAGCCGGCCAGGAAGGTGGACAGGCGGGTACGGGCGCCGGACACCTTCACGTTGATCATGGTCTGGCCGATCATGGCGCAGCCGCCCATGCCACCGAAGAAGCCGGTGACGATGTTGGCGATGCCCTGGCCGACGGACTCGCGGGTCTTGTTCGAGCGGGTGTCGGTGATGTCGTCGACGAGCTTGGCCGTCATCAGCGACTCCATCAGGCCCACCAGCGCCATGGCGAGGGCGTAGGGCGCGATGGTCGTCAGCGTGTCCATGGTGAACGGGACGTCCGGCAGGCCGGGAACGGGCAGGGAGGAGGGCAGCTCGCCCTTGTCGCCGACCGTGGGGACGGCGATACCGGCCGCGACGGTGATCACGGTCAGCACGATGATGGAGACCAGCGGCGCCGGAACCACCTTGGTGACCTTGGGGAAGAACACCATGAGGGCCAGACCGGCCGCGATGAGCGGGTAGACGGCCCAGGGGACGTCGTGCATCTCCGGCACCTGGGCCATGAAGATCAGGACGGCCAGGGCGTTGACGAAGCCGACCATCACCGAGCGGGGGACGAACCGCATCAGTCTGGCCACACCGAGGGCGCCGAGGATCACCTGGAAGACACCGGCCAGGATGACGGCGGCGACCAGGTAGCCCAGCCCGTACTCATGGTTGAGGGGGGCGATGACCAGGGCGACCGCGCCGGTGGCGGCGGAGATCATCGCCTTGCGGCCCCCCACCACGGAGATCACGACCGCCATGGTGAACGAGGCGAACAGTCCGATACTGGGGTCGACACCGGCGATGATCGAGAAGGAGATGGCCTCCGGGATGAGCGCCAGGGCCACGACCAGGCCGGCCAGCACCTCGGTGCGCAGGACCTTCGGAGAGGCAAGCCAGTCGGGCTTGGACATGCGGAACCTGGGAGCTGCGGACAGCGGTGAGGACATGCAACCGTTCCTGTTCAGGCGCGCGCGTCCGTTGCCGCTGGACACACGCGCGGGGTGTACGTGATCCCACCTGGGTGCGGAATCCCCCGGCGGCCCGGCCGCTTCGGCGGGGGCCTTGCCGGACAGGGCGGCAGCCCCTCGGCCACCGGTCGGGCATCATTGCCTGGAAGTCTTGGTGCCGTCAGAGGCCCGTCGGGGCCTGTGCCGCGGCGGTTCCGCCCCTACCGCGCACTGAGCCGGCGGGGACGAACACGCCCGCAACTCTACCCTGACGTGAGGGCAGAGTGCGAACGGACGACAGAGGGAGATGGCTCAGCGATGACGGAACACCGGCAGATGCAGATCGGCCAGGTGGCCGAGCGGACCGGTTTGTCGCTGCGCACCATCCGTCACTACGAGGAAGTCGGCCTGGTCGTTCCCTCGGCCCGCAGCAAGGGGGGCTTCCGGCTCTACACGGCCGCGGACGTCGACCGGCTGATGGTGATCCGCCGCATGAAGCCGCTCGATTTCTCCCTGGACGAGATGCGGGACCTGCTGGAGATCACCGACCGGCTCGCCGCTTCCGAAGACCCTCCCACCGGAGAGGAGAGGGAGCTGCTGCGGGAACGGCTGGACTCCTACCGGAAGGTGGCCGACGCGCGCTGTGAGACGCTGCGCGCCCGGCTGGCGATGGCCGAGGACTTCGCCGCCACGCTCCAGCAACGGCTGGCGAACGAGTCCGGAAGTCTGACCCAGCGGTAGCGACTCGTCGCTCACACGGGGTAGCTCGGCACTCGCGCGGCATTTCCCGCTTTTCCTACAGCGCTACTGTCGAGCCGGTGTGAATTCAGATTGGGTAAGTATCGCAGAAACCGTTCACTCGACTGCCGCGCATCCGACGGAGTAGGCAGACGTTACTTCGGATATGACAGAGGAATACGGGGAATTGGTGACGCTTGGGCCGTACATTTACCGGCCCGGCAGAAACCACTGTCCGTCACCGAGCGACGGAACTCTGACCAGAGGCGGGCTCCCCGTCCCGCTCCGTGTGACCGAGCCCGTACTGCAACGCTTCCTGGATGTCATGACCGAGCTGGAAACCAGCCTCGCCGAGCGCTGGGGACGGTCCCAGGCGTCCCTGAACTGCACCCGGGCGGAGTGACCCGGGCATCGTGTACGAGGAACAGACCCACCATCACATGCCCTACGGCGAAGGCTCGTTCCGGTCCGCGGGCGGCCCCGGCCGGCACCGGGCGCCCGAGGAAGCTTTCCAGGAGACCCTGGTCCCGCCGGAACCCGGCTGGGACCCGGCCGAAGAACTCGCGTTCCTGCTCCAGGACGCGATGGAACAGCGGACCACCATTGTTCACGGGACGACGGAAACATCGGCGATCGCCCCCGTGCCGGGCACGCCACTGAGCAATTTGCAGGAAATCACGGCGGAACTGCCACCGTTGAGAGAATCCCCCGCGAGCCACCGCAGAGTCCGCAGGACGAAGGTGAGCCGGCTACGCGCCGCAAGTCTTTTCGTCGCGGCGCTCGCCGCGGTCATCGCGGCCTCCGTGAGCCTGTTCGGCGGCATGGTGGCCTACGAACCGCTGCGCCTGGCAGCCGTGACCCGCACGCGCGGCAGCGTCGTGTCCTGGTGGCCGCTGCTGGTGTACGGGCCCTGGCTGGTGGCGTCGCTGGCCGTCCTGCGGTCCGCGTTGCACCAACGTCGCGCGGTCCACTCGTGGGCCGTGGTCCTGCTGTTCTCCGCCATCGCGATGCTGCTGTGCATCGCCCAGGCGCCCAGAACACTGGGCGACGGTGCGGCCGCGGCCCTGCCGGGCCTGGCGTCGCTGGTCTGCTTCCAGCAGATCGTCCGCCAGATCACGCTCACCCGTCCGCCCCGGCGAGCGGTGCCGCGCCACCGCCAGCGCCCCCCGTCCACGCCGGAACCGGGCGACGACGCGGAGAGACCCGCGGTCCCGGACGCGGTGTCCCTGCCCAATCAGCGGCGGCATCCCCCGCACTCGCCGCGGTCCGACACCGGGGCCCGGAAGCGGCCCTGACCGGGCGGGTCCCGCATCGGCGGTCGGTCGGTGCGGGACCCGGGGCCCGCGGGCCTCGGCCGGTCAGCCCTCGGTCAGGGTCACGTCCTGGCCGTGCCGTGCGTGGAAGCTCGGGAGCGGCAGACCGCCCATGGGCCGCAGCTCCATCAGGGTGGCCTCCACGTGGGCCGCGCCGGGCTTCAGGGCGTTCCCGGAGGGCGTGCCCGTGTTGACCCAGCGGTGCTCCAGGCCGTCGCAGACCGCGCGGGTACCGCCGATGCCGTGCCGGACGGACGGCTCGCTCTGGCTCACCGTGGAGCTGACGAAGACGGGGCCGGTGCCGGCGGTGCACCGGTAGGTGCCGGAGAGGGTGACGGTGCCGTCCGCGGCGAGACGTCCGGTCGGGTCGACCGTCACCGACTCCGTGACGTGACGGGCGTCGTGGGGGGCCGCGGTCGCGGCGGGGGCGGCCAGCAGGAGCAGGGCGGCGCCGGCGGCCGTGGCGAGGGCCGCGGATCGTACGGGCATGGGGGGACCTCCCGGTCGGTCGGAATGGGGGGTTCCACTGGTACCGGGCGGACGGGCCGACGGCGGTGACCGTCACCCCTTCGGTGGCGAGTCCCCTTCGGTGGCGAGTCCGCGTCGGTGGCGAGTCCGCGTCGGCCGTCGCGGAACCGTCGCCGGGTCGTCCGGGTGTTGTCACGCTTGCCGCCCCGGTATTGGCGATGACTTCCCGCCGGGCGCACGGTCTGTACATGCGACGGTCCCGAGGACGGGACGGTCTCCCGACGTGGAGGTGCGCCATGTGTACCCACCGGCCTTCCTGCCCCGCAGCCGGCTCCCCCGCCGCGCGGAGCGTGACCGCGCACGTCGTCGCCGCCCACCCCGAACAGGGGTGGAACCTGCTGTGCGACGGCACGATCGTCTTCGACGACACCGGCGAGCTGCGGCCCGACGGCCGGGTCGTCGCGCCGCACCGGGTGACCGCGGGGCGCCTGGCGATGGCGGCCTGAGCGCCCCGCGGGGGGCGCTCAGGCCTTCTCGGCGATGAACTCCCGCAGCAGGGAGGCGAGCAGCTCCGGCTGGTCCTCGGCGATCAGCGTCCGGGCGTCCTCCACTTCCACCAGCCGCCCCTTCGGGAGGAGTTCGGCCAGGCGCCGGCCGTGGGCGCGGGGCATCATCAGGTCCTCGATCGCCCAGACCACGAGCGCGGGCCGGTCGAACCTCCGCAATCCCTGGGCCGCCTCCAGCAGTTCGTCGCGGCGGACGTGGGTGTTGTAGTGCCGGAAGTCGCGCCGGACGGCCGGGTCGGTGCGCAGCGGGCGCAGCCAGCCGTCGACGACCGCGTCCGGCACGGGCCGCTTGGTGAGCGCGCCGATGCCGACGGGCAGGCGGCGCAGCGGTTTCAGCCCGAGGACGCGGACCAGCAGGGACACGCCCCCGGGTGTCCGGCAGGCGAGGCCGATCATCTTCCCGGGCAGCCCCGGCGGGTAGTTGTCGAACGCCTCGCAGGCGACGAGCGCCAGCCGCGCGAGGCGTTCGGGGTGCCGGGCCGCCACCGTCTGGGCCCGTCCGCAGTCGCTCTCGACCAGGGTGACGTCGGTCAGGTCGAGGCGGTCGAGGAACTCCGCGATCAGTTCGTTGACGAGGTCCGGCGTGGGCGGCCGGGACATGGCCCGGCGGTGGGCGCCGTAGGGCAGGGTCGGCGCGATGACCCGGTGGTCGGTGCGCAGGTCGGCGAGGACCTCGCGCCAGACGGTCGCGTCGTGGACGAGGCCGTGGAGGAGGACGACGACCGGGCCGTCGCCGCCGGTGTCCTCGTACTCGATGGTTCCCGCGCTCAGTTCGATGTCCGGCATGCCGGAACTCTAGGGCGGGCGCGGGATTTACGGCAGTGGGGCCTACGGCAGTACGGCGAATCCGTCGAGTTCCACCAGCGCCCGTTCGTCCCACAGGCGTACGACCTCCACGACCGCCATCGCCGGGTAGTCGCGGCCGGCCAGCTCGCGCCAGGTGCGGCCGAGGTCGACGGCGTGGGTGCGGTAGGCGGCGACGTCCGTGGCGTAGACGGTGACGCGGGCGAGGTCGGCGGGGGTGCCGCCGGCGGCGCGCAGGGCAGTCAGCAGGTTGGTGAGGGCCAGCTCGAACTGGGCTTGGAGGGTGTCTCCCGTGACCTTGCCGTCGGTGTCGAGGGCGGTCTGGCCGGCCAGGAACACGACGCGGGTGCCGGTGGCGACGACGGCGTGGGAGAAGCCGGTGGGCGGGGAGAGTTCGGGCGGGTTCACCCGTTCGGCGGTCATGTCCCGGCCTCCTCGGTCGTCGAGTCCAGCGTTCGGTACAGCTCCTTGGCGATGATGCCGCGTTGCACCTCGCTCGCGCCCTCGTAGACGCGGGGGGCGCGCACCTCGCGGTAGAGGTGTTCGAGGAGGTGGCCGCGGCGCAGAGCGCGGGCGCCGTGCAGTTGGACAGCCTTGTCGACGACGTACTGGGCGGTCTCGGTGGCGAGGAGTTTCGCCATCGCGGCGCGCCGCGGGACGTCCGGTGCGCCCTCGTCGTACGCCGTCGCCGCCGCGTACACCATCAGGCGGGCCGCCTCGGTGCGCAGGGCCATCTCGGCGACCTGGTGGGCGACGGTCTGGAGGTCGCGCAGCTTGCCGCCGAAGGCGTCGCGGGCGGCGGTGTGCGCGAGGGTGGCGTCCAGGGCGGCCTGCGCCATGCCGACGGCGAAGGCGCCGACGCTGGGGCGGAACAGGTTGAGGGTCCCCATGGCGACCCGGAAGCCGCGGTCCGGCTCGCCGAGCACGTCGTCGGCGGTGACGGGTACGGCGTCGAAGCCGAGGGCGCCGATGGGGTGCGGGGAGAGCATGTCGAGCGGGGTGCCGGTGAGGCCGGGGCGGTCGGCGGGCACGAGGAAGGCGGTGACGCCGCGGGCGCCGGCGCCCGGGGTGGTGCGGGCGAAGACGGTGTAGAAGTCGGCCTCGGGGGCGTTGGAGATCCAGCACTTCTCGCCGGTGAGCCGCCAGCCGGTGCGGCCGTCGGACCGGGTGTCCGGGTGCGCGGCGAGCCCCAGCGCCGCCGCGTCCGAGCCGGCGTCGGGCTCGCTGAGGGCGAAGGCGGCCACCGCGCTGCCGTCGCTCACCCGGGGCAGCCAGCGGACGCGCTGGGCCTCGGTGCCGTGGGCGTGCACCGGGTGGGCGCCGAGGCCCTGGAGGGCGAGGGCGGTCTCGGCCTCGGTGCAGGCGTGGGCGAGGGACTCGCGCATCAGGCACAGGTCGAGCGCGCCCGAGGTGAACAGCCGGGGCAGCAGGCCGAGGGCGCCGAGTTCGGCGAGGAGGGCACGGTTCACGCGGCCCGGTTCGCCCTTCTCGGCCAACGGGCGCAGCCGTTCGGCGGCGAGGGCGCGCAGCTCGGCACACCAGGTGAGTTGTGCCGGTTCGAGCGAGAATGCGGTCATCGCCGGTCCCTTCCCCTGCTCCCCTGCCCGCTGGGCCACGCTCAAGGTTATCGCGCACCGTTGACTGTCGTCACCAACACGATACGCTCGTTGCGCGAGCCCACCACGACAAAGGGGGCGAACCGCCATGGCAGATCCGCACCGCGCGGAGCCGCACCGTTCCGCCCACGTCGACACCTTCGCGCGCGAGCACCTCCCTCCCCCGGACCAGTGGCCCGAACTCCGCTTCGACCTGCCGGAGCTGCGCTACCCCGCCCGGCTGAACTGCGCCGCCGAGCTGCTCACCGGCCCGCCCGACGACCGCCCGGTCTTCCGCACCGCGTCCGGCGACGACTGGTCCTACGGCCGGCTGCGGGCCCGCGTGGACCGGCTCGCCCATCTCCTCACCGGCGACCTCGGTGTCGTCCCGGGCAACCGGGTGCTGCTGCGCGGCCCCACCACCCCGTGGCTGGCCGCCTGCTGGCTGGCGGTGCTGAAGGCGGGCGCGGTGGCGGTCACCGTACTGGCCCAGCAGCGCCCGCACGAGCTGCGCGCCATCTGCGAGATCGCCCGGGTGCGCCACGCCCTGTGCGACGTCCGGGCCGTCGACGACCTCGCCAAGGCGGAGATTCCCGGGCTGCGGATCACGACGTACGGCGGGGACGCGCCCGACGACCTGCTGACGCGCACGCAAGCCGGCACGGTGCCCGGCACGCCGTACCCGGCCGTGGACACCGCGGCCGACGACGTGGCGCTGATCGCCTTCACCTCGGGCACCACCGGGCGCCCCAAGGGCTGCATGCACTTCCATCGCGACGTGCTGGCGATCGCCGACACCTTCTCCAAGCACGTGCTGAAGCCGCGCCCCGACGACCTCTTCGCGGGCAGCCCGCCGCTCGGCTTCACCTTCGGGCTCGGCGGGCTGGTGGTCTTCCCGATGCGGGCCGGGGCGAGCGCGCTGCTCCTCGAACAGGCGGGTCCCCGGCAGCTGTTGCCCGCCGTCGCCGAGCACCGGGTGTCGGTGCTGTTCACCGCGCCGACGGCGTACCGCGCGATGCTCGACGAGCTGGACGCGTACGACGTGACATGCCTGCGCCGCTGCGTCTCGGCGGGCGAGAACCTGCCCGCGGCCACCTGGCGGGCCTGGCACGAGCGCACCGGCCTGCGCGTCATCAACGGCATCGGCGCCACCGAGCTGCTGCACATCTTCGTCTCCGCGGCCGACGGGGACATCAGGCCCGGCACGACGGGTGTTCCGGTGCCGGGCTGGCAGGCGCGCGTACAGGACGGGAACGGCGCGCCGGTGGCCGACGGGGAACCCGGGCTGCTGGCAGTGCGCGGGCCGGTGGGCTGCCGGTATCTCGCCGATCCGCGGCAGCGGGAGTACGTGCGCGACGGCTGGAACATCACCGGCGACACCTACGTCCGCGAGCCCGACGGGTACTTCCGGTACGTGGCGCGCGCCGACGACATGATCATCTCCGCCGGGTACAACATCGCCGGACCGGAGGTGGAGGACGCGCTGCTCCGGCATCCGGACGTGGTGGAAGCGGCGGTGGTGGGCCGGGCCGACGTGAACCGCGGACAGGTCGTAGTGGCCCACGCCGTGCTGAAGGAGGGCGCCGAGCGGGACGCCGACGCGCTGCGCGCGTTCCTCCGCTCCGAGCTGGCGCCGTACAAGTGCCCGCGCGAGATCGTCTTCCTGGAGGCGCTGCCGCGCACGGCGACGGGAAAGCTCCAGCGTTACCGGCTCCTGACCCCGCCCGATCATCCCGGGAGTGACCAGGCGTAATGCCGAGGACATAAGATGATCAACGTGTCCGACCAGCACGCGCAGCACGCCCCGAGATCCCTGATCGTCACGCTCTACGGCGCGTACGGACGTTTCGCGCCGGGCCCGGTGCCCGTCGCCGAGCTGATCCGGCTGCTGGCCGCGGTCGGGGTGGACGCCCCCTCCGTGCGCTCGTCGGTGTCCCGGCTGAAGCGGCGCGGGCTGCTCCTGCCCGCACGTACGGCCGAGGGCGCCGCCGGGTACGAGATCTCCACCGAGGCACGGCAGTTGCTGGAGGACGGCGACCGGCGCATCTACGCCACGTCACCCTACGAGGACGAGGGCTGGGTGCTCGCCGTCTTCTCCGTGCCCGAGTCGGAGCGGCAGAAGCGGCACGTGCTCCGCTCCCGCCTGGCCGGCCTCGGCTTCGGTACCGCGGCCCCCGGCGTGTGGATCGCCCCGGCCCGCCTGTACGAGGAGACCCGGCACGCGCTGGGCCGCCTGGGTCTGGACTCGTACGTGGACTTCTTCCGGGGTGAGCACCTGGGCTTCACGCCGACCGCCGAGGCGGCGGCACGGTGGTGGGACCTGGCCGCGATCGCCAAGGAGCACGAGGCGTTCCTCGATCGCCACGCGCGCGTGCTGCACGACTGGGAGCGCCGGGCCGACACCCCGCCCGAGGATGCCTACCGCGACTACCTCCTCGCCCTGGACTCCTGGCGCCACCTGCCCTACGCCGACCCGGGGCTGCCCGACCGGCTGCTGCCCGAGGACTGGCCGGGCAGGCGCTCGGCGGCCGTCTTCCGGGCCCTGCACGAGCGGCTGCGCGACGCGGGCGCGGTCTACGCGGCGCCCGGGGTGCCCGGGGTGCCCGGGGTGCCCATGACTCCTGGCGAGTGACTCGCGTCACACTTCTCCGCGATCAGGGAACCCTCAGCCTTCTCAGACCCTCTTCTCAGGTTTCTCACCTACCGTGCGGACGCATGAGTCTCGCGCGCAACTTGAACCGGGCCCTCACCGCCACCACCGGCCTCCAGGTGCGGAGAGCACCCCAGGCGGCGAAGGGGAAGAGGTCCGCCACGCCGGAACCCGCGGAGCGGCCGGCGGCCACGTACCGATGTCCGTCGGCCGGGGAACTGGCGACCGACCGGCTGCTGCGGCGGCCCGTCTTCATCATCTCGTCCATCCGCTCCGGCTCCACGCTGCTGCGCATGATGCTGGGCGCCCACCCGCGGCTGCACGCCCCGCACGAGCTGCACATCGGCCGGCTGGAGGTCACGTGCGCCAACTGGTTCTCCGAGCGCGCGATGGGCGCCCTCGGTCTGGAGCGCGGTGACCTGGAGCACCTGCTGTGGGACCGCGTCATGCACCGAGAACTGGTCAAGACGGGCAAGGACTTCATCGTGGAGAAGACCCCGGCCAACGCGTACATGTACCGGCGCCTCAAGGACGCCTGGCCCGACGCGCGCTTCGTCTTCCTGCTGCGCCACCCCGAGTCGATCGCCCGTTCCTGGCACGAGACCGACCCCGTCAAGCGGCCGCTCGAGACCGCCGTCACCGACGTGCTGCGCTACATGACGGCCGTCGAGGAGGCCCGCACCGCGGACGCCGACGGCTTCACCGTGCGCTACGAGGACATCACCGACGACCCCGAGCGCGAGATGCGCCGCCTGTGCGAGTTCCTCGGCGTCGACTACGCGCCGGCCATGCTGAACTACGGCAAGAAGACCGGCCGTGAGCTGGTCCGCGGACTCGGCGACTGGCGCGAGAACATCCGCACCGGCACCGTGCAGCCGGGGCGCGCGCTGCCGAAGGAGGACGAGATCCCCGAGCGGCTGCGCGCGATGTGCGCGGCCTGGGGCTACCCGTCCTGACGCGGACCGTGCAGCGTCAGCCTGGGCTTGGGGACGTCGGTGCGTCCGGTCACCGGACGGCGGCTGCCCGCCCGGTACGGTGCGGGCCACCCGACACCGGGCCCCTCGTAGCCCTGCTCGGCCGCCGCGTGCAGCGTCCAGTGCGGGTCGTAGAGGTGCGGCCGGGCGAGGGCGCACAGGTCGGTGCGGCCGGCCAGGATCAGCGAGTTGACGTCGTCCCAGGAGGAGATCGCGCCCACGGCGATCACCGGGACGCCCGCCTCGTGCCGGATACGGTCCGCGTACGGCGTCTGGTACGACCGCCCGAACTCCGGCCGCTCGTCGGCCACGACCTGTCCCGTGGACACGTCGACGGCGTCGGCGCCGTGCGCCGCGAAGGCGCGGGCGACCGCCACGGCCTCCTCGGCGCTGGTGCCGCCCTCGGCCCAGTCGGTGGCGGAGACGCGGACCGTCATGGGCCGCTCCTGGGGCCACACACCGCGTACGGCGTCGAAGACCTCCAGCGGGAAGCGGAGCCGCTTCTCCAGTGAGCCGCCGTAGGCGTCGGTGCGGTGGTTGGTGAGCGGGGAGAGGAAGCCGGAGAGCAGATAGCCGTGGGCGCAGTGCAGTTCGAGCAGGTCGAAACCGGCCCGGGAGGCCCGGGCGGCGGCTGCCGTGAACTGTTCCCGGATGTCCGTCAGCTGGGCCCGGGACAGCTCGCGCGGGATCTGGCCGCCGGGCTTGTACGGCAGCGGGGAGGCGGCGACGAGGGGCCAGTTGCCGTCGGGGAGCGGTTCGTCCATGCCCTCCCACATCAGCCGGGTCGAGCCCTTGCGCCCGCTGTGCCCGAGCTGCACGCCGATCGCGGTGCCGGGCGCCTGCGCGTGCACGAAGTCCGTGATCCGCTTCCACGCCTCGGCCTGCCGGCCGGTGTACAGGCCCGCACAGCCGGGGGTGATGCGGCCCTCCTCGCTGACGCACACCATCTCGGTCATCACCAGCCCGGCACCCCCGAGGGCCCTGGCCCCCAGGTGGACCAGGTGGAAGTCGCCGGGGACGCCGTCGGTGGCCGAGTACATGTCCATCGGGGAGACGACGACGCGGTTGCGCAGGGTCAGGCCGCGCAGCCGGAACGGGGTGAACATCGGGGGCGTGCCGGGCGGGCAGCCGAACTCGCGCTCGACGGAGCCGGTGAAGCGGGCGTCGCGCAGCCGCAGGTTCTCGTGGGTGACGCGGCGGCTCCGGGTGAGCAGGTTGAAGGCGAACTGGCGGGGCGGCTGGCCGAGGTACCGGGAGAGGTCCTCGAACCACTCCAGGCTGGCCCGGGCCGCCCGCTGGGTGGAGGCGACGACGGGGCGCCGCTCGGCCTCGTAGGCGGCGAGTGCCTCGGGGAGCGACGGCTGTTCCTCCAGGCAGGCGGCGAGCGCGAGGGCGTCCTCCACGGCGAGCTTGGTGCCGGAGCCGATGGAGAAGTGGGCGGTGTGGGCGGCGTCGCCGACCAGGACGGTGTTGCCGTGCGACCAGCGTTCGTTGACCACCGTGCGGAAGGTGGTCCAGGCAGACTTGTTGGACCTGAGCGGCCGGCCGCCGAGGGCGTCGGCGAAGATCTTGGCGCAGCGTGCGGTGGATTCGGCTTCGTCCAGTTCGTCGAAGCCGGCCGCCCGCCAGACCTCCTCGCGCATCTCGATGATGACGGTCGACGCGTCGGCCGCATACGGGTAGCCGTGCAGTTGCATCACGCCGTGCTCGGTCTCGGCGATCTCGAAGCGGAAGGCGTCGAAGGCGAAGTCGGCGGCCAGCCAGACGTAGCGGCAGCGGTGGGTGGTGAGGGTGGGCCGGAACGCGTCGCGGTAGGCGTCGCGGGTGATGCTGTGTACGCCGTCGGCGGCGACGACCAGGTCGTACTCCCGCGCCAGCCGGTCCGGGGGCGGGGCCTCGGTGCGGAAGCGCAGGTCAACGCCGAGGGCGTGGCAGCGCTCGTGCAGGATCTCCAGGAGGCGGCGGCGGCCGAGGGCGGCGAAACCGTGTCCTCCGGAGGTCTGACGGGTGCCTCGGTGGACGATGTGGATGTCGTCCCAACGGACGAAGTCGGCCTGGAGGGCCGCGTAGACCGCCGGGTCGGCGTGTTCGATGCCGCCCAGGGTCTCGTCGGAGAGGACGACGCCGAAGCCGAAGGTGTCGTCGGGGGCGTTGCGTTCCCAGACGGTGACCTGGCGGGCGGGGTCGAGGCGTTTGAGGAGGGCGGCGGTGTAGAGGCCGCCGGGGCCGCCGCCGACGATCGCCGCGTGTAGGGGGTGGTTGCTCTTGTCGTGCGGCTGCGGGTGGGTTGTGGCTGGTCGCGCAGTTCCCCGCGCCCCTGGGGCAACTGCGGTGCCCTTGGGAGAGAGCATCCGCCTACCTCCCTTGCCACTTCGGGGGGCGCTTCTCCGTGAAGGCCGCGTGGAACTCGGCGTAGTCCTCGCCGTTCATCAGGAGGGCCTGGGTCGAGGCGTCGAGTTCCACCGCTGCCGCCAGCGGCATGTCCAGTTCCGCGGTGAGGAGGGCCTTGGTCTGGGCGTACGCCAGGGCCGGGCCGTCGGCCAGGCGGCGGGCGAGTGACTGGGCGGCCTCGTCGGCGCGGCCCTCGTCGGTCAGCTCGCTGATCAGACCGATCCGCTCGGCCTCGGGCGCCCGGACCGGTTCGCCGAGCATCAGCAGCCGGGTGGCGTGGCCGAGGCCGACGACGCGGGGCAGCAGGTAGGCGGCGCCCATGTCGCCGCCGGACAGGCCGACGCGGGTGAAGAGGAAGGCGAAGCGGGCGGACGGGTCGGCGACCCGGAAGTCGGCGGCCAGGGCGAGGACCGCGCCCGCCCCGGCCGCGACGCCGTGCAGGGCGGCGATCACCGGGAACGGGCATTCCCGTACGGCCCGCACCACCTGGCCCGTCATCCGGTTGAAGTCCAGCAGCTGGGCGGTGTCCATGGACAGGGTCGCGCCGATGATCTCGTCGACGTCGCCGCCGGAGCAGAAGCCGCGTCCCTCCCCGGCCAGCACCAGCGCCCGTACGGACCGCTCCCGGGACAGCTCGGCGAGCAGGTCCCGCAGGTCGGCGTAGGCCTCGAAGGTGAGCGCGTTGAGTTTGTCGGGGCGGGCGAGGGTGACGGTGGCGACGCCGTCGGTGCGATCGACGCGCAGGTGCCGCCAGTCGGGGGTGGGGGCGGCGGAGCCGGTGAAGGGACTCATGACGGGCGGCCTCCTAGGGCGGGCACGGCCTCGGCCTCACTGAGCGCTACGTCTCGATACGTCTCGAAGCTATCACCCATCCGTGACTGTCGTCACGAGGGCGCGATAGACCGGTCCGCCGAAAGTCATGGGCCGCCCCGTACCGGGGCCGAAGGTCCCGCGAGGTGCCCGTCGAACGGCTCTGCCGGGCGGCGCCGTACCATTCATAAGGTTGAAAGCAGGACAGGACGACAGCCTGCTCCGGAACGGACTAGCCGTGCACGATCGCTCCCATGCCCCCGCCTCCTGGCGCATCGCACTGCCGCACTCCGCCGCGGCCGTGCCGGTCGCGCGTGCCCTGGTCCGTACGGCGCTGGCCGAGCTGGAGCACACGGCCGACGGCGACACCGCGGAGCTGCTCACGGCGGAGCTGGTCGCCAACGCCGTCGAGCACACCGCCGTCGAGCGCACCGCCGGCGGGTCGCCGATCGAGCTGGTCGTGGAGCTGTTGCCGACCGGCTGCCAGGTCGAGGTGCACGATCCGGACCCGCAGCCGCCCGGTGACCTCACCCGCCCCGATGTGGAGCCGCCCGACCCCTGGCAGGAGCACGGGCGCGGTCTGCTGCTGATCCGCGCCCTCAGCTCGTCCTGCGGCCACCGGCCCACCGGGTCCGGCAAGGCGGTCTGGTTCAGGCTTCCTGCGGTACCCGCTCCGCGTCGTCCTTCGGAGTGACCTCCCCGGTCCGGGCCAGGCGGGAGTGCCGGCGCCCGTAGGCGGTGTACACCAGCAGCCCCACCGCGAGGAACACCGCGAACTGGAGCCAGGTCGCCGCACCCGTCTCGTAGATCAGGTACAGGCAGAAGGCGACCCCGAGCAGCGGCGTCACCGGATAGAGCGGCACGCGGAAGGTACGGGCGAGGCCCGGCTCGCGGCGGCGCAGCGCGATCACGGAAACGTTGACGGCGGCCATGGTGGCGAGGGTGCCGATGGTGCACAGGTTGACCACCGCGTCCAGCGGGGCGAAAGCGGCCGGGAGGGCGAAGACCACGCCGACGATGAGCGTGCCGGCGACGGGCGTCGCGGTGCGCGGCGAGACCTTTTCGAAGACCCGCGGGATCAGACCGTCGCGGGACATGGACATCAGGATGCGGGTCTGGCCGTACATCACGGCGAGCACCACCGAGGCGATGGCGACGACCGCGCCGAAGGCGACCACGCCGCCACCGATCGTGGAGCCGGTGACCTCGTTGACGACGTACGACAGCGCGGCGGGCCGGTCGCCGACCGCGTCACCGCCGACGGCACCGATCGCGGCGACGGCGACCGCGCAGTAGAGCAGGGTGACCAGGCCGATGCAGACCAGGATGGCGATGGGGATGTCCCGGCGCGGGTTCTTGGCCTCCTCACCGGCCGTGGTGATCGCGTCGAAGCCGATGTACGAGAAGAAGGCGGCCGTGGTGCCGGCGCCGATGCCGCCGAGGCCCGCCGGGGAGAACGGGCTGAGGTTGCCGTCCTTGAAGGCGTAGAAGCCGATGGCGCAGAAGGCGACCAGGACGGCCAGCTTGAGGACGGCCATCGCGGCCGTGGCCCGGGCGCTCTCCCGCACGCCGCGCACCAGGAGCACGCAGGCCAGGGCGATGACGATCACCGCGGGCAGGTTGACCGCGCCGCCGTCGCCGGGGCCCGCGGAGAGCGCGTGCGGCAACTGGATGCCGAGGACGCTGTCGAGCAGTTCGTTGACGTACTGGCTCCAGCCGACCGCGACCGCGGAGACGGACACGCCGTACTCCAGGAGCAGGCACCAGCCGACCAGGAAGGCGGTCCGCTCGCCGAGGCCGGCGTAGGCGAAGGAGTACGAGGAGCCGGAGACCGGGATCGCGCCGCCCAGCTCGGCGAAGGCGAACGCGGTGAAGACGCAGGTGATCGCGGCGAGGATGAAGGAGACGACGACGGCGGGGCCGGCCTCGGCGACCGAGTCGGACAGGCCGACGAAGATGCCGGTGCCGACGATCGCGCCGACGCCGAAGCAGACGAGCTGGAACAGCCCCATGGTGCGCTTCAGGCCGTGGCCTTCGCGGTCGGCGCCGGATTCGGCGACGAGGAGGTGGGGGGACTTGATACGGGAAGCGGGCATTGCGGGTGGTGCTCGTTTCTGGTGGTGCGGGGGGGCGCGACGGTGGTCGCGGCCGGCGGCACCGGAAGGGGTGGCTCCGGGGCCGCCGGTCAGAATAACGGGCTCGGTGGACGCATCGGTCCCGGCCGGCCGACCGGTCAGGCCAGCGTGGCGACCAGGACCGCCTTGATGGTGTGCAGACGGTTCTCCGCCTCGTCGAAGACGACCGAGTGCGCGGACTCGAAGACCTCGTCCGTCACCTCCAGGGAGTCGAGGCCGTGGGCCTCGAAGATCTCCTGGCCGACCTTGGTGCCCAGGTCGTGGAAGGCGGGCAGGCAGTGCAGGAACTTCACGTCCGGGTTGCCGGTGGCGCGCAGGACGTCCATGGTCACCGCGTACGGGGCGAGGGACTTGATCCGCTCGGCCCAGACGTCCTTGGGCTCGCCCATGGAGACCCAGACGTCGGTGACGACGAAGTCGGCGCCGCGCACGCCCTCGTCCACGGTCTCGGTGAGGGTGATGCGCGCCCCGCTCGACTCGGCGAGCGCCTTCGCCCGGTCGACGACCTCCTGGGCGGGCCAGTAGGACTTCGGGGCGACGACGCGCACGTCCATGCCGAGGAGGGCGCCGGTGACCAGGTAGGAGTTGCCCATGTTGAAGCGGGCGTCGCCGAGGTAGGCGAAGGTGATCTCGTGCAGGGGCTTGTCACTGTGCTCGGTCATGGTCAGCACGTCGGCGAGCATCTGGGTGGGGTGCCAGTCGTCGGTCAGGCCGTTGTAGACGGGGACGCCGGCGAAGGCGGCCAGCTCCTCGACCTTCTGCTGGCTGTCGCCCCGGTACTCGATGCCGTCGAACATGCGGCCCAGCACGCGCGCGGTGTCCTTCACGGACTCCTTGTGGCCGATCTGGGAGCCGGCGGGGTCGAGGTACGTCGTCGAGGCGCCCTGGTCGGCGGCGGCGACCTCGAACGCGCAGCGGGTGCGCGTCGAGGTCTTCTCGAAGATCAGCGCGATGTTCCTGCCCTGGAGATACCGTGTCTCGGTCCCGGCCTTCTTCGCGGCCTTCAGCTCCGCGGCCAGCTCGACCAGGCCGCGGAACTCGTCCGCGGTGAAGTCGGTCTCCTTGAGGAAGTGGCGGCCGGCGAGGGCGGTCGGGACTGTCGCCATGGGGGCGCTCCAGAGGTGCGGGTCGAGGACTGACTGCTGGAAGTCTATACGAACTTCTGAATTTCTATACAGTCCTATACGGCCCGTTAAACGGGCTCCCGCTCCACCGGGCAGCTCATGCAGCGCGGTCCGCCGCGGCCCCGGCCCAGCTCGCTGCCCGGGATCTCGATCACTTCGATGCCCTGTTTGCGCAGGTGGGTGTTGGTGGTGGCGTTCCGCTCGTAGGCGACGACGACGCCCGGCTCGACGGCCAGGACGTTGCAGCCGTCGTCCCACTGCTCGCGTTCGGCGGCGTGGACGTCCTGGGTGGCGGTCAGGACCCGGATCTCGCCCCGGCCGAGGGCCGCGGCGATCGCGCGGTGCATGTGCTCCGGCGGATGGTCGGTGACCTTCAGGTCCTTCTCCCCCGCGCCCGGCTCGATGGTGTACGAGCGGAGCATGCCGAGCCCGGCGTACTGGGTGAAGGTGTCGCCGTCCACCATGGTCATCACGGTGTCCAGGTGCATGACGGCCCGCCGCTTGGGCATGTCGAGGGCCACGATCGTGCGTGCGGAGCCCGCCGCGAACAGTTTGTACGCGAGCATCTCCACGGCCTGGGGCGTGGTGCGCTCGCTCATGCCGATGAGTACGGCGCCGTTGCCGATGACGAGGACGTCGCCGCCCTCGATGGTGGACGGGTAGTCGGCCTGCCCCTCGGACCAGAGGTGGAAGGTCTCGTCGCGGAACAGCGGGTGGTGCCGGTAGATCGCCTCGAAGTGGACCGTCTCGCGCTGCCGGGCGGGCCAGCGCATGGCGTTGATGGAGACGCCGTCGTAGATCCAGGCCGAGGTGTCCCGGGTGAAGAGGTGGTTGGGCAGCGGCCCGAGCAGGAAGTCGTCCAACTCCATCGCGTGGAAGCGCACGGAGGTCGGCTCCGGGTGCGCGTCGAGGAACTCCCGCTTGGTCATGCCGCCGACCAGGGCCTCGGCGAGTTCACCGGCGGGCAGGGTCTCGAAGGCGGCCCGGAGGTGGTCCGTGGCCAGCACTCCGTACTCCTTCTCGTCGAAGACCCGGTCCAGGACGAGCCGCCGGGCCGCCGGGACGTCGAGGGTCTCGGTGA
The DNA here is from genome assembly GCF_031597775.1 of Streptomyces sp. BB1-1-1. NCBI lineage: Bacteria > Bacillati > Actinomycetota > Actinomycetes > Kitasatosporales > Streptomycetaceae > Streptomyces > Streptomyces sp. BB1-1-1. The sequence continues at coordinate 1,936,933 of NZ_CP134203.1, forward strand.
GCAGGTCGCCGAAGAGGTGCACGGCGACTCCGCGGTCGCGGAGCACGTCGGCGAACCCGTCGTGCTCGGCGCGCGCCCGGCGCACCCACAGCACGTCGTCGAAGAGAAGGGCGTCCTTGTTGCTGGGGGTGAGCCTTTTGAGCTCGAGATCCGGCCGGTGCAGGATGACGCGGGTGAGCCGCCCGGCTTCGGAGTCGACTGTGAATCCCATGCCTCCATCCTGACCATTCGGGCGCCTGTTCACCCCCTGCTTGGGCAGACCCGTGCGCCCGGATCAGCCGCCGGGCCGCGGCTGGAGCAGTTCCGGGCGGGCGAGCGGGCGGCGGGTGGCGTGGCCCGGGTCCAGGGTGGCGCGGGCGACGATCCAGCCGGACAGCGCCCGGGGGTCGGCCGGGTCACGGGCGAGGTCCTTGGCGTAGCCGTCCAGCGCGGTGGCCGGGTCACCGGCGGCGAGGTGCTCGTCGGGGGTACGGGGAGCGGCGGGGCGGTTGGCGAAGGCGTGGGTACGGGAGTCGGGCCAGAAGCCCCGGTCCGGGCGGAACCGGAGGATGCCGTCCGGACCGACCGGCGCGGCCAGGTTGCGCAGCCGCCACTGGGTGCGGTGCAGGGAGGCGGCCGTACGGGCCCGGGACCGGGCGGCCGGGTCGACGGGTACGCGCAGCCAGCCGTCCAGGGTCCGCGCGAGGCCCTCGACGAGGCGGCGTCCCGGCGCGGTGAGCCGGGCACTGGTCAGCAGGGTCCGCACCACCAGCCGGCTCTGCAGCCGGCGCAGCGCGAAGTGATAGGCGGCGGCCTCCGCGTGCTCCGGCTCGGCCAGCCGGTCCCGCCAGAAGCCGGTGACGCCGGTGAAGGCGTACGCGCCGTGCAGCAGCCCGGTGAGGTGGCGCGGGTCGGCGCGCCAGGGGGCGTAGAAGCGCTCCTCGCGGTCGTCGTCTAGGAGGGGGAAGAGGTGGAGGAGTGCGGCGAGCTTGCTGTGCTGGAACTCGTGGACCAGGGTCTCGGCGAGGGCGAGCGCGGATCCGGGGCGGGATATCAGCATGGCGCCGAAGGAGTCGCCGCTGGAGGCGGAGACGGCGACGGCCGGTGGAGCGGGTGGGGTGAGGGCGGTACGGCCGCAGGGCACGACGGCGCGTATCAGCGCCGGGTCGAGCCGCCCCGGGCCCTGACCGTCGCCCGCCCCGGCGAGTATCGCGACGGCGTCGTCGAAGACCCGCTGCCACTCCGCCGCCTCGTCGTCGTCCAGCCGGGCGGGCGGGACCGGGTCGTCGAGGTCGCGGTAGGGGTCGAGGTCGTCGAGGGGTATGGCGACGGGACCGGCGGGGGTGGCGTGGGTGAGCGTGCGCAGGGGGAGCCAGGGGGCGGGGGCCTCTACGGGGGCGGGTGCGGGTGCCGCTCCCGCGGCGGGCGCGGCTACGGAGGAGGGCGCCGCTTCGGCAGCGGATGCCGCTTCGAAAGGGGGTGCCGATGCCCACACAGGCGCGGACGCGGGCGCCGACCCCGAGACGGGCGCGCCTACGGAGGACGACGCCGCTCCGGCAGCGGGCGCCGATGCAGAGGTGGGCGGTCCCGAGGCGGGCGGTCCCGAGGCGGGCGCGGCTACGGAGGAGGGCGCCGCTCCCGCAGCGGGTGCCGCTCCGGAAGCGGGTGTCGCTGCCGACGCAGGCGCCCCTGATGCGGATACAGCTCCGGAAGCGGCTGCGCCTACGGAGGCCGGCGCCGCTGGTGGGTCGGGCGGGGAGCCGTCTGGGCGGGGCCCCTCCGGACGGAATCCCCCCGGCCGCGGTCCTGCCGGCCGCAGTCCTGCCGGCCGCGGTCCTTCCGGGCGCGGTCCTTCCGGGCGCGGTCCTTCCGGGCGGGGCCCCTCCGCCCGAAGTTCCCCTGCCCCCCGCCCCCTCGCCGGTGCTGTCGTCGGGCGGCACGTCACCGTGGGGTGGGAGGCGGCGTGTGCCGGAGGGCCGGAGAGGGTCAGTTCGCCCGATCTCGTCGTCGCCCGTGCGACGGTCGGTCCCGGTGGCGTGGCCGGGAGGCGGAGCAGGCCCAGTTCCGGCAGTTGGAGAGCGCCGTCGGTCAGTGGGACCGTGAGGGACGTGTCCGTACCGGCGTGCAGGGCCGCGGTGATCGCCAGGACGTTCAGCCGGCCCGCCTCCGCCCACAGCGGCGGCCCGGTGGCGGTGCCGTGCACCCGGCGCAGCATGTGGGCGATCCAGCCACCGGTCGTCGGTGCGAGCAGCAGCCGGTCGACCGCCTCGGGCGCCCGCTCGGCGGCCTCCTTGAACGTGTTCCAGGCGTCGGCGACCGGCGTGAGGGGCGTGGGCAGCTCCGCGAGCCGGTCCAGCAGCGTCCGCAGCAGGAGCAGCCGCCGCGCCCGCTCTCCCCGTTCCAGGAAGGCGACGGCCTCCGCGGAACCGCCTCCGGCGGCCAGTTCCGCGAAGAGCCGGTCCGGCACGCGGAACGGGGCGGGGCGCGGCTCGCTGGTCATGGGCGGGGACCTCCGGTCGGGTGCGGGCATGCGGGCGCCCCGGCGGGCGCGCGGCCTCGTCGGGGCTCCGTCGTCGGGGCGGCTCCGACGTCGGGTGCGGGCGGCGGCTATTCGGCCCGGGCGCCGCCCCCGCCACCCTCGCCGCCGCCTCTGATGCTGCCGCGAGCGCGCAGAACCTCTTCGAGAAGGCGGGCGGTGGGGCGGAGCGGCGTGAGTCCGTCCACGGCGGTCAGGGGCAGCGCCGCGACGTCCGCCAGATCCGACTCCCAGGCATCGGCACGCCCGAGGGCGGCCGGCCGTTCTCGGGTGGCGGCTTCGGCATGGCGCAGAGCGGGCGGCTGGTCCAAGATGCTCCCCCTTCTCGCACGGTGGCACTCGATGCCCCGTGTCCTTTCCATCATGGCCATTCCGACCCATGTCGAAAACCGTACGATCACGCCACCCGATCATCACCGGCGATGCGAGCACCCTGCGAAGTCCATCAACTCCCTTAACGCCACCTCCAGTTCGGCTCCGCGCTCCGGGTCGTCGTCGACGGACACCACGGCGTCGAACAGTTCCCACAAAGCCTGCGGGCGGTGCCGGGCGAGCCCGTTGAGGATGCCCGTCGCGTCCGTGCGCGCCTTGGTGTGACGGGACAGTGTTCCGGTGACGCCGGGGCCCAGTGTGGCGACCACCGTCTGGCGCTCGGTCGGGTCGCTCATCAGCGGATAGGCGAGGAGGGCGTCCACGGCCCGCAGCAGCGGGGAGACCTGCCGCTCCCGGCCGTTCGGCGCGGCCGGGGCGAGTATCTCGGTGCGTTCGGGGCTCTGCAGCCGGATCTCGGGATACTGCAGAGTACGACCCGCGTCCCTGTGGGCAGCGATACGTGCTCGTACGGCCGGAAACAGTTCCTCCGCATCGGGCGGGGCCGGCAGTACGGCCGTCCGGTCGGCCAGCAGGGCGAGCAGGACGTCGGAGAACAGGCCCGTGGCACGCACCGGGTCGTTGGCGGCGGCCCGGCCCCGTCCGGCGGCCCGGAGCAGGCTCTGCCGGTGTGCGGTGCTGCGCCGCCCGACGGGCAGCGCGTCCGGCGGCAGCGGCTCCCGGAAGGCGAGCGCCTCCTCGAAGGTCTCGCAGGCGTCCACGATCCACAGTTGGTCGGCGAAACCGGGCACGGCGTCCCCGGCGTACCGTTCGAGCGCGGAGTCCAGGTCGATGCCGAGCTTGTCGTCGGTGGTGGCGTCCGCGCAGAACAGCCGCAGGTGCCCGGACCGGTCGAGGACACCGTGGCCGCCCCACCAGACCCAGAGCACGTCGCCCCGGGCGGCTGGGAGTTCGCGGACGAGCACCCGGCGCAGCGTGGCGTGGTCGGCGGGTGCGTACGGCACTTCGGGGACGTACGGCGGCAGCGGGGCCAGGTGCAGCCGGATGTTGGCCTCCGGTACTCCGGCGGCGCGCAGCAGGCGGTGGAAGCGGACGGCGTCCCGGGCGGGCCCGGGCAGGTCCCAGCCGGTACCGGCGTCGTAGGCCTCGACGCCGACGACGAGGGCGTGCACGCGCGCCGGGTCCGCGCCCGGGGCGGGGGGCCGGCCGGTCACGGGAGCCGGTCCACGATGTGCCGGTAGACCGCGGGGTTGGTCCAGTAGGCGCTGTGCGCGGCCGGGAACGGCTGACGGCTGTCGACGGCGATGTCGGTGACGCGGCCCGGGAACAGGTCGCCGCCCAGGTAGCCGAGCAGGTCGCGGGGGTCGTACAGGTTCAGCCAGTCGGGGAAGCGGTCCGGCAGCGGCGCGGGGTGTTCGAGGGAGGGCAGGGACCCGGACTCGTACAGGAACGGCCCCTGGGAACCGGCGGTGGCCAGCAGCCGGACCTGGGGCTGCGGAGTGAGGATCAGGGTGTCCAGGGCGATGATGCCGCCGAGGCTGTGGGCGACGATCGCGACGGGCGGCTCCAGCCCGGCCAGCAGGGCGCGCAGTCCGGCGCGGACCGCCTCGCCCCGGCTGAGGTAGCGCAGGACGTCCCCGGCGGCCGGGTGGGCGGCTTCGGTGAGGGCGCGGCGACGGCGTACGACGGCACGGGAGGCGGCCGAGCCCGCGACCCTCAGTGCCAGTGAGCGCACGCCCCGCGCCGTGCCCGGAGCCGGTGCGCCGAGGGCGTCGGCGAGCCGGTCGGTGACGGCGTCCCGGGTCGCGCCGACCGGCACCAGGGGGACGTCGGAGTCGAGGACGCCGGCGACGACCTGTGCGGTCAGGCTGCGGGCGACGAGGTCGGGAAGGTCGTCCGGGGCGAGGCCGCCGGCCGCGGCGCCGAGCAGCGGGTGGGCGGCCAGGTCGGTGGCGGCGCGGGCCAGTCCGGGGCCCAGGTCGGCCGCCGGTGCGTCGCCCTCGGCGGCGAGCGCGGCCAGCCGTGCCCGGATCCGCTGGTCCGGTGGCAGGGAGCCCGGTGGCAGTTCGGCCGCCGGGGCGGACCCGGCGGCGGCGAGGGCGAGTTCGGCGTACGGGTCGGCGTAGAGGGCGGCCCAGACCGCCGTGTCGTCATCGCCGGCGTCCGGTGCGGCGGGGCCCCGGCTGGTACCGGCGGACGGCGGCAGGCTCGCTCCGCCGGCGGCGAGGGTGGCCCCGTGCTCGCCGCCCCAGTAGTACGGCACGATGCGCAGTCCGCCGCGCAGGGCCGTCACTCCGGCGGAGAAGCGCCCCGCGAGCGCAGAGAAGCCCGGTTCGCGAACCCCTGTGCCGTGGATGAAGACGACCGCCGTCATGTGCCCCCCGTGACCCTGGTGAAAGTTCGCGTACGACTTTCGATGCACCGTCAAATCACTTCTATTCTAGGGAGGTTGGAGCTGTACTGCGGCGGACGATCCGAACACGGAGCCGCCGAACAGGGGACCGTCGAACAGGCCTGCCACCGGATGACCACCGGACCAACGGGGGAGACACCATGAGCCCTGACGCGATGATCACGCACTTCGTGGGTGCCTCGGCTCTCGTCCTGGTGGTCGCCCACGCGGCCGGCTGGCTGGCCCGCCGGCTGAAACAGCCGTACATCGTGGGCCAGCTGTCGGCGGGCATCGCGCTCGGCCCCTCCCTGCTCGGAGCACTGGCACCGGACGCGTACGCGTCGCTGTTCCCGGAGGAGATCGGCCCGGCGCTGACCGGCTTCGCACAGTTCGCGCTGGTGGTCTTCCTGTTCGCGGTGGGCTACGAACTGGATCTGAAGATCCTCGGTGACCGTGCCCGCACCTCGCTGACCGTGGCGCTGGCCTCGTTCGTGGTGCCGATGGCCGTGGGCTGCGGGGGCGCGCTGCTGTTCCGGGAGCAGCTGCACGGCCTGGGCATGCCGCGTGACCTGTCCCCCGCGATGGTGGTGTTCGCCGGGGTCGCCCTGTCGATAACGGCGGTGCCCGTGCTGACGGCCATCGTGCGGGAGAACGGCTTGTCCCGGTCCGTGCCCGGTGTGGTGGCGGTCTCCGCGGCCGGGGTGCTGGACGCGGTCTGCTGGACCGTGCTGGCGGCGGCGCTGATGGACAGCGGCGGCTCCGGGACGGCGCTGGACTGGCCGTGGCGGGTCGCGCTCGCCGTCGGCTTCGTCACCGTGATGGCGGTCGCGGCCCGGCCGGTGCTGCGCCGGCTGCTGTGGCGGACACGGATGGAACCCTCGCTGCGGCTGGCGCTCCTCATCGGCTTCGCCCTCGGGTCGGCGTGGGTCACGCACTCCCTCGGGCTGCACGTGATCTTCGGTGCGCTGCTCGCCGGGGTGGTGGTCCCGCGCGAGGAGGGCGGCACGCTCGACCCGGACCTGCTGCGGCCGCTGCACGACGTCAGCTCGCTGCTGCTGCCGTTCTTCTTCGTGATCTCGGGGCAGTCCGTGGCGCTGAACAGCATGGACGGCACGGGCTGGACCGTCCTGCTGGTGGTGACCGTGCTCGCCGTCACGACGAAGATCGGCAGCGGGACCCTCGCGGCCCGGCTCGGCGGCCTGGACCGGCACGACGCGCGGACCGTCGGCGTACTGCTCAGCGCGCGCGGCCTCACCGAGCTGATCGCCCTCAACGCGGGCCTCCAGGCGGGCCTGTTGAGCGCCCCGCTCTACACGGTGCTCGTCTTCATGGCGCTCGCCACGACCCTGTTCACCCAGCCGCTCCTGCTCCTCACCCGCCGCCTGGCCGAACGGGACCGGGCCTCACGGCCCCCCTCCCCCGCCCCCTTCGCGCCCCCGCCCTCCCAGGACGGGACGACGACGGCACCCGCGGACGTCGGCTAGGCGGGGCCTGTCCGACGGACCGTGCCGCGGACGCGGGAGGGGCGGGCCGGCACGCCCGCCCGCACCGACGCGGTGCCGTGACTCCGGCGGACCGCACCGCCGGGCAAGGCGCCCCCGCGCCCCGCCCGGCCGCCCGGGCTACAGCGGCATCGGGGCCATGTCGCACTCGATGCGGCGGCGCTGGCGTGCCGCGGCCAGCCAGGGGTGGTCGGCGCGGACGGCGCCGGTGAAGCCCTCGACGGCCCTGCGCTGCAGCTCGTCCGCCTCCGCACCGCGGCCCAGGCCGCGCAGGTCGAGGGAGAGGTTGGCGGTGCAGGACAGCGTGAGCGGGTGGTTCTCGCCGGCGACCTCCGCGAGCAGCGGCAGGTTGGCCTCGTCGATCTCCCGGGCCCGGTCGAAGTCCAGCCGGGCGTAGGCCGTGCTGGCCTGTCCGATGGCGGTGGTCAGCGTGGTCACGTGCCGCTCCCCCACCGTCTCGGCCAGGCGGCGCGCCGCCTCGTCCTCCTCCTCCTGCGCGCTGTCCAGTGCCCCGAGCGTCCGCAGCGTGGCCGCCAGGTTGGCCCGGGTCAGCAGGGTGTAGAGGTGGTTGGCGCCGAGCCGCTGCTCGTAACGCCGGACGGTGTCCTCGGCCAGTTCACGGGAGCTTTCGAGGTCTCCGGCCAGGCGCCGGTCGACCGAGAGGTTGGTCGCCGTCGCCAACGAGTCCGAGTGGTCGCTGTCGTAGCGGTTGACGAAGCGCCGCAGCGTCTCCTCGGTGAGCTTGGCCGCCTCGGCGAGCGCGCCGTCGCGGCGCCGGCACACCGCGAGGTTGCGGGCGATGCGCAGGGTGAGCGGGTGCTCGTCGCCGAACGCGGTGCGCGCCCGGCGGTACACGTCCTCCTGGAAGTCGCGGGCGCCCGGGTAGTCACCGCTCTCGCGCATGTCGATGGCCAGGCCGTTGAGCGTGTTCAGGGTGAAGAAGCTCGCCGGGCCGAAGAGCAGGTCGCGCAGCCGGGCGTTCTCCTGGTCCAGCGGCAGGGCCTCGCGGAACTCACCGACCAGTCTGAGGTCGACGCCCCACGAGTGCGTCGCGCGCAGGGTGGCGGGGTCGTCGGAGCCGAACAGGGACCGGGCCAGCTCGGTGGCCTCCCGGCTCACGCTCCGCGCCTCCTCCATCCGGCCCTGGTAGCGGCGGGCGTCGGCCATCTCGCACAGGGAGTCGATCAGTTCCTCGGGTTCCACCTCCAGCCGGCGGGACGTCTCCAGCGCCTTCTCGATCAGCGGGATCGACTCGGAGACCTGCCCGGTCTGCCGCAGCAGGAACGAGAAGCTCTTCGTCATGCGGATGACGTGGATGTCCTCCTCGCCGGAGGCCGCGAGCCAGCGGCTCCAGGCCTCCCGCGCGTAGTCCGCGGCGCCCTGGTGGTCGCCCCAGTAGTAGAGGAACCAGATGGTGTCCGCGACCAGGTCCCGCACCCAGGTGTCGGAGCTGGTCACGGACTGCGAGGCGAGTACGTGGGGCAGCAGCGCCTGGTAGTCGGGCCATTCCAGGGACGATCCGTAGGCGCCCGGCTTGGCCGCCGACAGCAGCTGGTGCGCGGCGCCGCGCATCCGCTCGCGTTCGCCCTCGCCCAGCTTGGCCAGGAGCACGGTCTGCAGCAGGCGGTGCATCTGCAGGGTGTCGGCGCGCGGGTCGACCCTGATCAGGGAGAACTGGCTCAGGTCGCGCACCGCGCGGTTCAGCCGGATCGACTGACGCAGCAGCGGGTCGACCTCGGGCGTGATGCTCACGCCGCGGCTGCCCCGCAGGATCGAGCGCGGAATGGGCTCGGGGGCCATGCTGGCGCAGATGTCGAGGAGCTGCCGGGCGCCCGGGTTGTTCCGCTGGATGCGTTCCAGCGAGAGGTCCCACGCGGCGGCGACGGAGACCGGGTAGTCGGGCGTCGGGTCGAGTTCCAGGATCTCGGGGCTGCGCTGGGCGAGCAGGTCGAGGTACTCGTCGACGAGCATGCCGGTGACCGCGCGCCAGGCACCGGCCTGCTCGACGGCGAGCGGCAGGTCGCCGAGGGCGTCGGCGAGCCGGTCGGCGTCCTCGCTGCTCAGGTCGGGCGAGCGCCTCTGGAGCAGTTCGATGGACTCGGACCGCTCGAAGACGTTCACGGGCAGGGGGGTGGCCACTCGTTCCCAGGCCCGGTTCCGGGAGGTGACGATGACCTTGCCCGGCCCGTTGGTGGGGAAGTACTGGCGTACCGCCTCGACGTCCTCGGCGTTGTCGAAGACGAGCAGCCAGTCGTTGTACGGAGCGCCGTTGCGCAGCGCCTCCAGTACGGCGGGCACGGCGGTGTTGGCGGCGGGGGCACCCAGGCGGTCCTGGCTGGAGGGCGCGACGCCCAGCTGGGCGGCGAGGGTGCCCAGCGCGGCCAGGATGAGGCTCTCCCGCTCGGCGGGGATCCAGCAGATCACCTTGTACTCGTGCTGGTGGGTGTAGATGTACTCCAGGGCGAGCTGGGACTTGCCGACGCCGCCCAGGCCGTGCAGCGCGTGCGGCAGCACCGCGGCCGTGTCCTGGGCACTCAGTTGCTCCTCCACGGCCCTCAGCAGCCCCTGCCGGCCGACGAACGAGGTGTTCCGCAGGGGAACGTTCACCAGTAGGGCGGGCGTCGCGGTCGTGGTGCTCTGCATGAGCTGCTCAGCCTCCGGGGCTTCGGGTGGGGTCGCGTCGGTTACCAGGGGCGGCACGTGGTCTCCAGGTTCGTCGGGGTTGCTCGACGCTGGATCACTGCCTTCTCGGCCGCCGGATGATCCCCCGCCGCCCGCAGGGTTCACCTCAGTGGGTGTACCCGCGGGCAAACCGGCGCCCACCCGTTCGGCCGCACCGGGCGGCAGGCGCCCGGAGAGTTGGGGTTCGATGCGCCTGGCCCGTTCGGAGTAGGGCCCCGAGAGGGCGCGCATCACGGCCAGTTCGCTGCGCACCCAGCCGCCTTCGGCCGGGTCGGGCAGGGCTGCTCCGGCCGGGTCGTGCAGGGCGGCGCGCAGGGCGACGCCCCGCGGTCCGGCGGCCGGCAGCTCGCCCACCATGCTGACCGTGCGCGCCAGTTGGCTGCGGGTCGTGGTGGCGAGCAGTGCCTCGCGGACCCCGTCGGCGAACTCGGGGCGGCCTTCGCCGCCGCTGTTCCAGTCGATCAGCCCGCCCATGAGGATCTCGGCGAGGTGGTCGGGGCCGGTCTCCGGCATGGTGCGCCGCCGCATCTGTTCCACGAGGTCGAACTCGAAGGGGATGGCCGCCAGTTGGGTGGCGAGCCGGCGGGCGGCGGGGGTGGCGAGGGTGAAGAAGCGGCGTACGGCGGCGGTGGCGGCGCGCGGCAGGCGCGGGGCGCGCAGGCCGGGCGCGGGCGCACCCTTGGCGAGGGCGCCGGCGAGGACGACGGGCAGGGACCGGCGTACGCCCCGCTCGCCGGTGACGAGGTCGGCCCAGGTGCCGAGGGAGCCGGGCTTGAGGGACAGCACGGGCACCGGCACGGATCCGTCGCCGGCCTCGGGCAGCGGGCGCAGCGGGTCGGGGCCGCCGGGCGGCGCCCAGTGGCCGAGGCCGTCGTTGGGGGCGCCGAACCCGCCGGCCTCCAGGACCGCCTGGTACGGGTAGAGGGAGGTGCGGTGCCGCAGGTGCGGCGGCAGCAGGTGGACGAGGGCCGTGGGGCCGGCGTGGCCGAGCCGGCCGAGCAGGTCGTCGGCGGCCGGGGCCGCCCAGCCGTGGGCGAGCCCGTCGGTGACGACGAGGAAGACCCGGCCGCCCCGGCCGTCCAGGAGTTCGGCGGGGTCGGCGGCGGCGCGGTCGGCGGGCCGGCGCAGGGTGGCGGTGCCGGTGCGCGGGACGTGCACCCGGACGGCCCGGACGCCGCGGAAGGCGCCGCTGTGCTCGGCGGCCTCGGTGAGGCGGGCACAGGTCTCCTGCCAGATCCGCATGGTCGGGGCGTCGTCGACGAGCAGGACGAGGTCGAACGCGGTTGCCCGGGCGGGCCGCAGGAAGGGCAGCCAGAGGCCGTCGGACAGGCCCTGCTCGGCGGTGGCCTCCTCGTCGAGCTCCAGGGTGTGGCGGGAGGGGATGCGCCGGGCCAGTTGGTGCAGGGCTCGGGCGAGCAGCGCGGTGGTGCGGCCCGGGCCGGGCTGCGGGCGCTCCTCGGCGGGCAGCAGCGGCCGCCCGACGTGCAGCGCGAAGGTGCCCTCGGCGTCGGGTAACAGCCTTCGGCGGGTGGCCCGTTCGGCGGGCGCGCCGTCCGGCGGGCCGGTGGGCGAGGGCCGGTCCGCGGGGTCGTCCGGCGGTGCGGGCGCGGCGTGGAAGCCGGTGCCGGGGACGGTCGGCCGCGGGGCCGGTGCGGGACCGCCGGCGGGTGTGCCGTCGTCGGCCGGGGACGGTTCCGTAGGCCGTACGTCCTCGGCCTCGGCCTGGCTCTCGGCCCCGGTCTCCTTCTCCGTCTCGGTGGTGCGGGCGGGCCGCGGGTGCGCGGGGGCGGGGCCCTGCGCCGGTACGGGGTGGTCGCTGCCCGGGCCGCCGTGGCGGTTCCAGTACGCGGCGAGCCAGACCGCTTCGGCGACCTCCCGCCAGTGCGCGTCGGACGGCTCCGTCCCGTCCGGCGGCGGCTGGTCTCGGACGGTCGCCTCCTGGGCCGGGGCAGCGGTGACCGCCGCTCCGTACCCACTCGCGCCTTCGACGGACTCGGGAAACGCCGACGGAGGCGACGTCCCTGATACGGGATCACCGTCGCCCGGTCCGGATGCGCGCTCCCTGGGAAAGCCGGTCATTCAGCGGCCCTTCGCGAGGTCGCGGAGCAGCATTTCCACGAGCTTACGCCCGTCACCGTTCGCCTGGAAACCACCCGCGGTAGTCATCTGGACGGCATTGAGTAGCTGGTCCAGTGAGTGGGTGCCGCCGGACCGGATCCTCCCGACGAACTCGTCCACCAGGCGCTCGGTGCCCTCGGGCCGGACGCCCAGGTGGCCTTCCACCAGGGCGAGCAGCTGCTCACGGCTGGGAGTACGCAGCTCCAGCGGCAGGCAGCGCCGGCGGAAGGCGGCGGGGAACTCGCGTTCTCCGTTGCTGGTGATCACCACGACCGGGAACTCCCGGCACTCGACGCGCCCGCCCCGCACCAGCGCCTGGCCGGCGGGGTCGCTGGTGTGGACGCGCGCGGTGTCCACGGCGTCGCGCACCAGTTCCGGGACGTCATAACTTCCGTTCTCCAGGACGTGCAGCAGGTCGTTCGGCAGGTCGATGTCGCTCTTGTCGAGTTCGTCGACAAGGAGCACCCGTGGACGATCGTAGGGCAGCAGGGCGGTGCCCAGGGCCCCGAGGGTGATGAAGTCTCCGAGAACGGGCGGGAGTTGACTGTGTGCTGATACGACCGCCGGGTTGACGTCGTCCGGTACGGCCACCGCGCCGTCCTCGTGGGCCGTCGCCGGTCCGGTCCCGTCCGGTTCCCGGGCCGCCGTGCCGCGCAGGCCGGCCTGCCAGGCGGCGATGGCCTGTGCGCGGCCCATGGCGTCGTGGACGTACAGCCCGTCCCGCAGCGTGGTCCGGCTGACGATGCTCCACTCCAGGACCCTGCCGAGGCCCAGCTCCCGGGAGATCACGTAGGCGAGCGTGGACTTGCCGATTCCGGGCGGTCCGGTGATCAGCAGCGGTCGGCGCAGCAGCAGTGCGGCGTTGACGGTGTCGATCTCGTCGGGGCCGAGCTGCGGGGTGACGTCGCCGGGGCCCAGCCGGCGCACCGCGGCCTCCGGCTCGTCCGGCGGGGCGGGCTGGGACGGGGCGCCGAGGAACCGGCGCCAGGGCGGCGCCTGGGGCAGCGGGGGCGGGACGACCGGCGGCCGGCCGGTGCCGTGGAACACGCGCCAGCCGTTCGGGGACGTCTGTTCCTGCGCGTTCATGCCGGTGCCTCCTCGCCGGCGAGATCGCCGGGGTCGCTTGTGTGCATGTCGACGATTCGAGTGGGATCATCCCAGAAGAATCCGATGTGCCGCCCCAGAAGCCGGCCGGGGCCCTGCTGGTTCAGTGCGGCGTTCTGACGCAACCGGTGGATGGCGAGCGGGATCTGACCGGGTGTCGGGACCGCGGCGAACACGGCCGTCACCACCTCGCGTCGCTCCTCGGGGAAGGCTCCTCTGCGGTCCCACACCGCCAGCCCGATGCCTTCCGCTATGGCCGCCTTGAGTGCCTCCATGGCGGAGACCCGGGCCGGGGCGTCCAGCACCACGGCCGTGTGTCTGGTGTCCCCCGCGAGTGTCGCCTGCCACGCGTCGAGCCGCCGCCCGTCCGGCTCGCTCCAGGCGTGCACGCCGACCCCGTGCTGCCGCAGCGCGTGCCAGCGCTCCTGCCACTGGTGTCGCACCAGCGCGTCGTCGGTGCGCATCCGCTCCAGACTCCGTAGGTGCACCCCGTACTTCAGCCCGAGCGGCAACGGTCGCCCGTCGCCGATCCGGTACGTCAAACCCGCCACATCGTGGTTGAGGAGGTCGTACGGAAGGACGAACTCCACGTACGCCGACGGCTGCCTGTGTCCACCGGAGGAGGCCGGCTCCCCCGGCCCGGCCCACAGCCGGCCGCCCTGCCGCAGCGCGTCGTCGACGGCCGGGCCCAGCGCGTCCAGGGTGGTCACGGCGGGCGCGCCGGGCTGCGGATCCCAGTGGCCCGGCACGGTGTTGAGCCAGGGGCGTACGACGACGTCGTCGGAGCCGTCCCGGGCGGGCTCGACGGCGACGATCAGGCAGCGGGGGATGTCGGGGTCCCGCACGACGCGGGCGCGGGCCTCCCGGCGCCGCTTCAGCTCCGCGGCGAGGCCGGCCCGTTTGGCCCAGTCGTCGACCCAGTCGGTCAGCGCGGCGCGGTGGCCGCGCGTGGCGGCGAGGAGGGCCGCCCGGTCGAGGAGGAGGACGGCGGGGGGCAGCCCGTCCGGCTGGGCGTTCCACGCGAGGACGTGGAGGAAGAGCTGGTCGGGTAAGAGCCCGGTGGGCAGATCGAGGCCGTTGAGTTCCTCGGCGAGGTCGTCGCGCAGCCGGCCGGCGGGCAGGTCGCCCCTGGCGAGGACGGCGCGCGCGCCGGTCTCGTCGTCCCGGCCGAGCGGGCCCGGCGGCGCCTCGGAAGCGGCGGGCGCGTCGGGGGTGATCAGCCGGTCCAGTTCGTCGCCGGCGAGGGGCCCTTCGAGGATGCGCACCACTGCGACGAGTACGTGTTCCCCGCCCTCCACGTTCAGGGCGGTGCGGACCAGGGTGACCACGTCCTCGCGCTGTTTGACACCGCGCAGGTCGACGGGGCGGCCCAACTGGTCCCCGAGCACCGCGGCGAACTGGCCCCGCCCCTGCGGGTCCTCCGTACAACTGAGTCCGCACAGCGCCTCGGTCAGCTCCAGCAGCAGTGCCAGCCCTCGCGCATGCCCGGAGTCGCCCTCGGCTCCGCCGAATCCCGCGCCTGTCTCCACCGACTGTCCCCCATGAGTCGGTACGTCTGCCTGACCGACCTGCGAAGTTAGCACGGCAACTGACGGTTAACCAGGGACACGTGGGGTGTGGGGAGCCGGAGTCCGGCCGAGCCGCCCCGCCGGGGGCAACTCGGCCGGAAACGTGCGCTAGGTGTATTGACCCGCAGGGTTGTTGACGCGGGTCAATACACCTAGAGCCGGGGGTCCACCGGCTCGGACTCCAGCGCCAGGACGCCGAAGACCGCCTCGTGCACCCGCCACAGCGGCTCGCCGTCCGCCAGCCGGTCCAGGGCCTCCAGGCCGAGGGCGTACTCACGGGTCGCCAGGGACCGCTTGTGGTTCAGGAACCGTCCGCGCAGCCGGGCGAGGTTGTCGGGGCGCGTGTACTCGGGACCGTAGATGATCCGCAGGTACTCGCGTCCGCGGCACTTGATGCCGGGCTGCACCAAGCGGCCCTTGTCGTCGCGGACCAGGGCGCCGATGGGCTTGACCACCATGCCCTCGCCGCCGCGGCCGGTCATCTCCAGCCACCAGTCGGTGCCCGCCGCCACCGACTCGGGGTCGCCGGTGTCGACGTACAGCCTCCGGGTGGTCTGCAGCAGGCCGCTGCCGTCGTGCTCGACGAGCCGGTCGACGAGGGCGAGCTGCTCGTCGTGCGGCAGTGCGGCCAGGCTGCGGCCCTGGGTGGCCAGGATCTGGAACGGGGCCAGGCGGACGCCGTCCAGGCCGTCGGTGGGCCAGCAGTACCGGCGGTAGGCGTCCGTGAACGCGGCGGCGTCGGCGGACCGCCCGCGCTGCCGGTCGAGGAGGTCCCCGACCTCGACGCCGCGCGCCGCGGCGCCCTCCAGTGCGGCCAGCGCGCCCGGGAACACCGCGCCGGAGGCGGCGCCCACGGCGGCGTACTGGGAGCGCAGCAGCCCGGAGGCCTTGAGGGACCACGGCATCAGCTCGGCGTCCAGCAGCAGCCAGTCGGTGGCCAGTTCGTCCCACAGGTCGGCCTCGCCGATCGCGGTGCGCAGCCGGTCGAGGATCGCCTCGGTGACGGACGCGTCGTCGAGGAACGGGCGGCCGGTGCGGGTGTAGAGGGAGCCGGTGGGGCCGTCCACCCCGAACCGGGCGCGTGCCGCCTCGGCGTCGCGGCAGACCAGCACCACGGCGCGCGAACCCATGTGCTTCTCCTCGCACACGACCCGCGCCACCCCGTCGGCCGCGTACTGGGCGAAGGCCTCCTTCGGGTGCTCCAGGTAGCCGTCCACCCCCGAGGTGGCGGTCGGTGCCATGGTCGGCGGGAGGTACGGCAGCAGGCGCGGGTCGGTCGCGAAGCGGCTCATGACCTCCAGGGCGGCCGCACCGTTCTCCTCGCGCACGGTGATCCGCCCGGCGTGCCGGGTCTCCACCACCCGGCGTCCGTGCACGTCGGCCAGGTCCAGCGGCCGGCCGTCGTGTCCGCCGGGCGCCTCGGTGCGCAGCGGCTTGGCCGGCTCGTACCAGACCCGCTCGGCCGGTACGTCGACCAGTTCGCGCTCGGGCCAGCGCAGCGCGGTGAGCTTGCCGCCGAAGACGGCGCCGGTGTCCAGGCAGATGGTGTTGTTGAGCCAGGTGGCCTCGGGGACCGGTGTGTGGCCGTAGACGACGGCCGCGCGGCCCCGGTAGTCCTCGGCCCACGGGTAGCGCACCGGCAGCCCGAACTCGTCGGTCTCGCCGGTGGTGTCGCCGTAGAGGGCGTGCGAGCGGACCCGGCCGGAGGTGCGGCCGTGGTACTTCTCGGGCAGACCGGCGTGGCAGACCACGAGCCGGCCGCCGTCGAGGACGTAGTGGCTGACCAGGCCGTCGATGAACTCCCGTACCTCGGCGCGGAACTCCTCGCTCTCGCCGTCCATCTGCTCGATCGTCTCGGCGAGTCCGTGGGTGTGCTGGACCTTGCGGCCCTTCAGGAAGCGGCCGTACTTGTTCTCGTGGTTGCCGGGCACGCACAGGGCGCTGCCCGACTTCACCATGGACATCACGCGGCGCAGCACGCCGGGGCTGTCCGGGCCGCGGTCGACCAGGTCGCCGACGAAGACGGCGGTGCGGCCCTCGGGGTGGACGCCGTCGGTGTAGCCCAGCTTGCCGAGCAGGGTCTCCAGCTCGGCGGCGCAGCCGTGGATGTCGCCGATGATGTCGAAGGGGCCGGTGAGGTGCGTGAGGTCGTTGTACCGCTTCTCGGTGACGACGGTGGCCTGCTCGACCTGTTCCGTGCCGCGCAGGACGTGCACCTTGCGGAAGCCCTCGCGCTCCAGGTGCCGCAGGGAGCGGCGGAGTTCGCGGGTGTGGCGCTGGATGACCCGGCGGGGCATGTCGGCCCGGTCGGTGCGGGTGGCGTTGCGCTCGGCGCACGCCTCCTCGGGGACGTCGAGGACGACGGCGATGGGCAGCACGTCGTGCTTCCTGGCCAGGTC
The DNA here is from genome assembly GCF_031597775.1 of Streptomyces sp. BB1-1-1. NCBI lineage: Bacteria > Bacillati > Actinomycetota > Actinomycetes > Kitasatosporales > Streptomycetaceae > Streptomyces > Streptomyces sp. BB1-1-1. The sequence goes on from NZ_CP134203.1 coordinate 1,953,543, forward strand.
GATCAGCTGACGCCGGGCGTCCTGCTGCACGTTCGTCGCGTCGACGACGGTGCGGCGGCCGGCGGCGAGCCGCTTGCCGGCGATGTAGTGCAGGACGTCGAAGGCGTCCCGGCTCGCGCTCTGGTCGTTCTCGTCGTCGGCGACCAGGCCCCGGCAGAAGTCGGAGGAGATGACCTCGGTGGGCTTGAAGTGGCGCCGGGCGAAGGTGGACTTGCCGGAGCCGGAGGCGCCGATCAGCACGACGAGGGACAGGTCGGTGACGGGCAGGGCGCGGGCCCGCACGGGGGTGTCGGTGGCGCTCATGCGGCCTTCGCCTCCTTCTCGTTCTCGTTCGCGGTCTTCAGGTCGTTCGCGGCCCGGGTGAACACGGCCATCTGCGTGGGCGGGCCCACCTCGGGGTCCTCGGGGCCGACGGGGCGGAACTCCACGCCGTAGCCGTGCCGTTCGGCCACCGTCTGCGCCCAGGTGCGGAACTCCTCGCGGGTCCACTCGAAGCGGTGGTCGCGGTGGCGGACGTGCCCGGCCGGGAGGGACTCCCAGCGCACGTTGTACTCGACGTTGGGCGTGGTGACGACGACGGTGCGGGGGCGGGCCGAACCGAAGACGGCGTACTCCAGGGCCGGCAGCCGGGGCAGGTCGAGGTGCTCGATCACCTCGCTGAGCACGGCGGCGTCGTAGCCCCCCAGCCGCTTGTCGGTGTAGGCGAGGGAGCCCTGGAAGAGGTGCACGCGCGCCGCCTGCCGCTCGCCCATGCGGTCCAGCTTGAGGCGCCGGGAGGCGATGGTGAGCGCGCGCACCGACACGTCCACGCCGACGATCTCGGTGAACCGCGGCTCCTTGAGCAGTTCCCGCACCAGGTGCCCCTCGCCGCAGCCGAGGTCGAGGACGCGGGCGGCGGCGTTGTCCCGGAGGGCGGTGAGGATCGCCTCGCGGCGGTGCACGGCCAGCGGGGTCGGCTTCTCCTCCTGCTCGGCCTCCGCCTCGACCGCGTTGTCGATCTCCGCGACGTCGCTGTCGTCGGTCTCGGCAAGCCGGATCAGCTCCAGCCGGTCCATCGCCTCGCGGGTCAGGGACCAGCGGCGGGACAGGTAGCGGCTGGTGATCAGCTTCTGTTCCGGGTGGCCGGGCAGCCAGCCCTCGCCGGCCCGCAGCAGCTTGTCGACCTCGTCGGGCGAGACCCAGTAGTGCTTGGCGTCGTCGAGCACCGGGAGGAGGACGTAGAGGTGGCGCAGGGCCTCGGCGAGGGTGCGGGCCGCGGACTCCAGTTCGAGGCGGACGTAGCGCGAGTCGCCCCACTCGGGGAACTCGGTGTCCAGCGGGACGGCCTCGGCGGTGACCGTCCAGCCGAGCGGCTCGAAGAGGCGGCGTACGAGGTCGGGGCCGCCGCGGGCGGGCAGCGCCGGGACCTCGACGCGCAGCGGCAGCGGCTCGGCCGCCCGCTCGGGGCGGGACTTGCACACGCCGCGCATCGCGCTGGAGAAGACGTTGCCCAGCGCGACGGCGAGGAGCGAGGAGGCCGCGTAGGGGCGGTCGTTGACGTACTGCGCGAGGGCCGCGTCCGGGGCGCCGCCCCGGCCCTTTCCCTTGCCGCGCCTGACCAGCGCCACCGCGTCGACCTCCAGCAGCAGCGCGGCCGTGCAGCGCTGTTCCGCCGCCTCCGGGTAGAGCACGTGGGCCGTGCCGAAGGAGGTGGAGAACGCCTGCGCCTTGTCGGGATGCTTGTGCAGCAGGAAGCCGAGGTCGGTCGCGGGGCGCTCGGGAGTACCGGTGGTGGTGATGGTCAGGAACATGCGGAGGGCCTCTCCGGCCGGCGGATGCTTACGAGGTGCCGTACGCGCGGGAGCCCCCAGGGGGTTGTTCCCGGGGGCTCCGGCAGGACGACGGTCACACCATCGCACAGGGCTGGTGACCGGCGCCTTCGGTTATTCGAGGGGCGGCGTCACCGCGTCACGACAGCTGCGCCTGGACCTGGGAGGAGATCAGCTCCAGGTGGTCCAGGTCGTCGAGGTCGAGGATCTGGAGGTAGATCCGCTGCGCGCCGGCCTCGGCATAGCGGCCGATCTTCTCGACGACCTCGGCCGGGGAGCCGGCCAGGCCGTTGGCCTTCAGCTCCTCGACCTCGCGGCCGATCACGGCGGCCCGGCGGGCGACATCGGCGTCGTCCTTGCCGACGCAGGCGACGAGGGCGTTGGAGTAGGTCAGCGCGTCCGCCCCGCGGCCGGCCTCCTCGGCGGCGGCCCGGACCCGGCCGAACTGGCGCTCGGTGTCCTCGACCGAGGCGAAGGGGATGTTGAACTCGTCGGCGTACCGGGCGGCCAGCCGCGGCGTGCGGACGGCACCGTGGCCGCCGATGAGCACGGGGACCTTCGCCTGCGCGGGCTTGGGCAGCGCGGGCGACTCGGTGAGGTCGTAGAACTTGCCGTGGAAGTCGAAGGACTTGCCGGCCTCCGTGGCCCACAGACCGGTGACGATCTCCAGCTGTTCTTCGAGGCGGGCGAACTTCTCCTTCGGGAAGGGAATGCCGTACGCCTTGTGCTCCTCCTCGAACCAGCCGGCGCCCAGACCCAGCTCGACCCGGCCGCCCGACATCTGGTCGACCTGCGCGACCTGGATGGCGAGGACGCCGGGCAGCCGGAAGGTGCCGGCGGTCATGAGGGTGCCGAGCCGGATGCGCTTGGTCTCCCGGGCGAGGCCGGCGAGGGTGATCCAGGCGTCGGTGGGTCCGGGGAGGCCGTCCACGGAGCCCATGCGGAGATAGTGGTCCGAGCGGAAGAAAGCGTCGAAACCGAGGTCCTCGGTGGCCTTCGCCACGGTGAGCAAGGTGTCGTATGTGGCCCCCTGCTGGGGCTCGGTGAAGATACGGAGATCCATGTCTCCATCCTGCCTGCTCGGCTGGGGAGCGTCGCACAGGCTCCTTCCGTCGGCCCGGCGCGTTCCCGGCCTCCGGCGGGTGATTTCGCGTCATTCCCGGGCCTGTTGCGGGGTCGGTCCAGTGACCGGGCCGGACGGTGATCGTTTGCCGGGGCGGAGCCGGATCGCCCGGCGTCCGCGCCGGGCCGTGTGCGCCGGTGCGTCACCAGTGCCGGCCTCCCCGGTGGGGGGCCTCGGGGCCGAGGAGGCCGTCATGTCCGAAGAGACCGTGCCGCAGGGAGGCGGGGCGGATGCCCGGCCGAAGGGGCTGCTCCAGCAGATGGAGGAACTCATGGCGGCGCTGAACGCGGACCTGTCGGCTCTGGACGCCGACCTCCAGTCGGCCGGGGGCCAGGGGCGGCAGGCGGGGGCGGAGGGGCACGCCGACTGAGGCGTGCGGGGGGGGATGCGGTCGGCGGCTCGCGGTGTCATGGCTAGCCGGCCTCCCGCTCCGGTAACTCCGCGTCGCGGTCCGCCAGTTTGCGCAGCATCTCCATGACCCGGTCCCGTGACTCGTCCGCCGCGTCGATCGCCTCCATGCACTGCCAGTACGTGGCCTCGTCGTCCGCGGCGCAGGCGATGCCGACGAGGGCGATGCCGGTCTCGCCCAGCAGGGTGCCGAGGCGCATCAGGGCCTGGCGGGCGTCGCCCAGTTCGGTGAGCTGGGCGGCGCGCAGCTCGCCCGGGGCCAGGTCGGGGGTGCGCAGCACTCCGCAGCCGCGGCCCGCCAGCTCGGTCAGCCCCAGTGCCTCACCGCGCAGTTCGGGTGGTCCGGAGACCGCCAGCCGGCTGCCGATCGCCTGTGCCAGGGCCTGCACCTGCCACACCTCCGTCAGGATGTCCGGCACCTCGCCGCCGGCTGCCAGGGCGCGTCCACTCGTCACGATGAGCCGCACAGCGTCCATGCGCTGCCCCCGTCTGTTTCCGACGCGCTCAGGGCGCGTCCGCCCGAACTCCGTTGTCCACTACCCAGAGTGAAGGCGTGTGGGACGAAAAGCCAGAGGAAGGCGGAAATCTTCGGACAACAAATTGATTTCTGGCCGGTTAACGACTGCGGAGAGTAATAACGGAGTGCGCGGCTCCCCCTCAGCTCTCCCGGTCCTTCCGCACCGGGAACCGCAGCTCGTTCCGCTCGATCTTCGCCGCCAGCGCGGCCAGCGGGTCGACGTCGAGCACCTCGCAGAACTGGAGCAGATACGCCAGCACGTCGGCGACCTCGTCCCGGACCCGGTGCGCGGTGTCCGGGTCGGTCATGACGCGGGCCGACTCCTCGGGCGTCAACCACTGGAAGATCTCGACGAGTTCGGACGCCTCCACGCTGAGGGCGGCGACGAGGTTCTTGGGCGTGTGGTACGGCTGCCAGTGCCGCGCCGCCGCGAACTCGGCCAGCCTGCGCCGCAACGCCATGAGGTCCTGGGCAGGGTGAGGGTGATCGGTCACGTGACCAGGTCTACCACCGTGACACCGTCGGTCCCGGCCGCCCAGGTGGCATCGGCGACCGCCGCGACGAGGCGGATGTGCCCGCGGTCGCACATCCGAACCGCCAGCCGGAGCAGTTCCGCCCGCTGCCGCACGTCCAGGCCGCGGTCGAAGCCGTCGGCGAGCACGGTGAGCGTCTGCAGCGCCGCGGGCACCTCGCCGGCCGGGTCGACCTCCAGCACACCGGGGCCGGTGAACAGCACCAGGGCGAGGGCGAGGTAGCGCAGCTCGCCGTAGCCGAGGCGCGCGAGGCCGGTCCGGGTGCCGTCGCCCCGGTCCAGCAGCGCGCGCACCACGCCCCCGGCGACGGGTTCGGCCAGGACGTCCGCGACGGGGCCCGCGCATCCGGCGCGTACCGCCGCGACGAACTGCGCGTGCCGCCTCCCGCACTCGGCGCGGGTGCGCCACAGCACGTCGGCGAGGTTGTCGCAGCCGCCTAGCAGGCGCCCGGAGCCGGTGGGCACGGGCTCCCGCATCCGGCCGGGCCGCGGATCGCAGGCGAAGACGGAACGCAGGGCGACGACCATCTGCTCGGCCGCGGCCAGCACCCTGCGCTGCCCCTCCGTCTTGCCGGCCACCCGCAGCGGCAGCAGCGGTGTGCCGAGCCGGTCGTCCGGCAGCGGGGCGCGGGTCACGGGCGCGGACCCGGCCGTGTGCCAGGCCGCCTGCACGGCCCGCCGGCCGGGATCGCGCAGGGCCGTCTCCAGCAGTACGACGCCGTCCGCCGTCAACCGCTCCCCCACGATGCGCAGTTCCGGTTCGGCCTGTACGGCGACGTCCAGGTGCACCGGGCCCGCGGCGCCGTCGGCCGTGCAGCCGATGCGGAAGCCGCGGCGGTGCTGGGCGTCGGGCCGGGCCCGCTCGGGCACGCAGGCGACCGGGTCGGGGAACACCGCGCCGAGCTGGGCGCCGCCCCCGAGCCTGGCCAGCGCGTCGTACGCCCGGAGCGCACTGGTCTTGCCGCTGCCGCTGGGCCCGGCGAGCACGGTGAGCGGACCGAGCGGCAGTACGGCGCGCCGGTGCCCGGCGAAGGCGGACAGCCGCAGCTCCGTGATGCGGGGCCGGTCCGGGTGGGGCGGGACGGGAGTGGCGGACACCGTTGACGCAGTTGACACGGCCATATGCGGACCGTAGAAGTCCGGCTCATGGCGAACCGTTTTGCCCGGAGGACGTTCCTACGATCGGGGGACGGCGCCGTCAGGGCCGGGGCGCCCGTCACACCTGGGAGGTCCGGGAGGCGTCCGCGACGATCCGCGCCGCGCGCGCCCCGCCGGCCCCGTCACCCCCCGGGAACCTCCGCCGCGCCCTCCATCAGCCCGTTCACCTCGGTCCCGGACGGCGTCAGCAGGAAGACGTTGCGGTCGACGCGGTGCATGCCGCTGGCCAGGCCGAAGACGACGCCCGTACTGAAGTCCAGTACCCGCTTGGCGACCTCGGTCTCGGCGCTGGTCAGGTCCAGCAGGACCGGAATGCCCGCCATGAGGATCTCGGCGACCTCGCGGGCGTCCGCGAACACGTTGACCCGCAGGACGACGAAACGGCGACGCGTCTCCGTCTCCGCCTCCGGCATCGCCCGGTGGCCGACCGCGGACGGCCATGCGTCGCGCCCGCGCAACGGAACGACCTGGGCGAGCCCCTCCCACTGTTCATCGGTGACGTCGTGGCTGTTCACCGGCTCCCCCGATTTCACTCGCCTTCATTGCCTGCACCAGCCAATTCTTACGCCAAGTCACCCGTTCGGCCCAACAGCGACACGGTTCGCGACGCTCCGTGTCCGGTGATTGCCACCGCGACCGCCGGGGTACTCAGCGACGGCCGCTCCGCACGCGCGGGCGCCGTAGCCGTGCCGACACCCGAAGGAGAGCCCATGGGTGCGCTGGACCTGCCCGAACCCGTCACTCGCGAGGGGGCGCCGCCGCCGGTCGACACCGTCGCGCTCCGAACCGCCCTGAGCGAGCGGGTCGACGGTGAGGTCCGCTTCGACGCCGGGAGCCGGGCGGCGTACTCCACGGACGCCTCGAACTTCCGGCAGACGCCCATCGGCGTGGTCGTCCCGCGCACCCCCGAGGCCGGTGCCGAGGCGGTGGCCGTGGCGCGGGAGTTCGGTGCGCCGGTGCTGTCGCGGGGCGGCGGGACGAGCCTGGCCGGACAGTGCACCAACGCGGGTGTGGTGCTCGACTGGTCGAAGTACTGCACCCGCGTGGAGTCGGTGGACACCGATGCCCGCACCTGCGTCGTGCAGCCGGGGATCGTGCTGGACGACCTCAACCGGCAGCTCGCGCCGTACGGGCTGCGCTACGGGCCCGAGCCCGCCACCCACGCCAACTGCACGATCGGCGGCATGATCGGCAACAACTCCTGCGGCGCCACCGCACAGGCGCACGGCAAGGTCGTCGACAACATCGCCCGCCTGGAGGTGCTGCTCTACGACGGCACCCGCTTCTGGTGCGGGGAGACCGGCGACGAGGAGTACGCCGGGATCGAGCGGCAGGGCGATCTGCGGGCGACCGTCTACCGGCGGCTGCGTGCCCTGCGCGACACCTACGCGGACGAGATCCGCCGCCGGTTCCCGGACATCCCGCGCCGGGTCTCCGGCTACAACCTGGACTCGCTGCTGCCGGAGTACGGCTTCGACGTCGCCGGACTGCTGGTGGGCAGCGAGTCGACGCTGGTCACCGTCCTGCGGGCGGAGCTGGAGCTGGTGCCGGTGGTGAAGGAACGGGTTCTGGTGGTGCTCGGGTTCGACGTCATCGACAAGGCCGCCGACGCCGTGCCCGACATCCTGCCGCACGAACCGATCGCGCTGGAGGGCGTGGACGCCCGGCTGGTCCGGGACCAGCGGATCAAGCGCCTCAACGACAAGGCGCTCGCCGAGCTGCCCGACGGCAACGCCTACCTGATGGTGCAGTTCGGCGGCGACACCGTCGAGGAGGCGGGCGCGCGGGCGCACCGGATGCTGGAGGCGGTGCACCGCTCCGAGCACGACGCGGACTGCTCGTTCCTCGACGACCCGGCGAACGAGCAGGCGCTGTGGCAGGTGCGTGAGGCCGGTCTCGGCGCCACCGCGCACATCCCGGGCAAGCCCGACACCTTCGAGGGCTGGGAGGACTCGGCGGTCGCCCCGGAGAAGCTGGGCGACTACCTGCGGCGGCTGCGCGCGCTGTTCGAGGAGTTCGGCTATCTGAGCGACACCGGGCCCAGCCTGTACGGGCACTTCGGGCAGGGCTGCGTGCACACCCGGATCCCGTTCGACCTGTACACCGCGGACGGGGTGGCGACGTACCGGCGGTTCATGGAGCGGGCGGCCGACCTCGTCGTGGAGTTCGGCGGGTCGCTGTCCGGGGAGCACGGAGACGGGCAGAGCCGGGGCGAGCTGCTGCCGCGGATGTTCGGGGACGAGCTGGTCGAGGCGTTCGGGCGGCTGAAGGCCGTCTTCGATCCGCTGGACCGGATGAACCCGGGGAAGGTCGTCGCGCCGTACGGGCTGGACGAGAACCTGCGGCTGGGCGGTGACTGGTCCCCGTACGAGCCCCGCGACCTGCGCTTCCGGTTCCCGCACGACGGCGGGTCGTTCTCCCAGGCGGCCAATCGGTGCGTGGGCGTCGGAAAGTGCCGGCAGCACACCAGTGACGGCACGGTGATGTGTCCGTCGTACCAGGTGACGCGGGAGGAGGAGCACTCCACCCGGGGCCGGGCCAGGCTGCTGTTCGAGATGCTCGACGGGCACGGGGACGGGGCGATCCAGGACGGCTGGCGCTCGGAGGCGGTCAAGGACGCCCTCGATCTCTGCCTGGCCTGCAAGGGATGCAAGAAGGACTGTCCGGCGGACGTGGACATGGCCACGTACAAGGCGGAGTTCCTGTCCCACCACTACGAGGGGCGGCCGTGGCGCAGGCCGCGCTCCGACTGGTCGATGGGCTGGCTGCCCGCGCTCGCCCAGGCCGTGGGCCGCACCCGGCTCGCGCCGGTGGTCAACGCGCTCACCCACGCTCCGCTGCTGTCGAAGGCCGCCGTGCTGGTGGCGGGGGTGGCGGACCGTGAGGTGCCGCTGTTCGCGGAGCAGACCTTCGAGCAGTGGTTCGCCCGCCACGAGCCGTACGGCGACGGGCGGCGCGGGACCGTGCTGCTGTGGCCGGACACCTTCACCAACCATTTCCATCCGCACATCGGACGGGCGGCGGTACGGGTGCTCGAGCACGCCGGCTGGCGGGTGGAACTGCCGTCCGAGCCGCTGTGCTGCGGGCTGACCTGGATCTCCACCGGACAGCTCGGGACGGCGGAGAAGGTGCTCACCCGGACCGTGCGCGGACTGGCGGAGCACGTGCGGGCGGGCGGTCTGGTGGTGGCGCTGGAGCCGAGCTGCACGGCCGTGTTCCGGGCGGACGCGACGGAGATGTTCCCCGGCGACCAGGACGTGCGCCGCCTGGGCGAGCAGACGGTGACGCTGTCGGAGCTGCTCACCGAGCACTCCCCCGGCTACGAGCCGCCGCGGGTGCCCGACCGGTCCGCGAAGGCGCTGGCGCAGGTGCACTGCCACCAGCACGCGATCATGGGCTGGGAGGCCGACCGGGAACTGCTGCGCCGGGCCGGGGTGGACGCCGAGCGGCTGGACTCCGGCTGCTGCGGACTGGCCGGCAACTTCGGCTTCGAGCGCGGCCACCTGGACGTCAGCGAGGCGTGCGCGGAGCGGGTGCTGCTGCCGCGGCTGCGGGAGGAGGACGAGGCGACCGTCGTACTCGCCGACGGCTTCAGCTGCCGGACGCAGATCCACGAGTTCGACAGCGGCGGCCACGAGGGCGTGCACCTGGCGGAGCTGCTGGCCTCGGCGCTCCCCGCCGCCGCGGGCGACACGGACGTCCCCGGCAGCGCGTACGGCACGGCGCCGGGCGCCCGGCCGGTGGCCCCGGGGCGGCGGGCCAAGGCCCTGGCCCTGGCGGGCACGGGGCTGGCCGCCGTCGGCGCGGCGGCGGCACTGGCGCGAGGCCTGTACCGCCGCTGAGTCGGCACCTGCTCGCGGCCGGGCGCCCGGCCGCGGGCATTCAGGCAGCCTGCTCCTGGCTGCCGGCCAGCGCCCAGATCACGAACACGTCGATCGCCATCATGATCACGGCCCAGACCGGTGCGTACGGCAGGAAGAGGAACTGGGCGACCAGGCTCAGCGAGGCCAGGAAGATGCCCGCGAAGCGCGCCCAGGCCATGCCCTTGAGCAGGCCGTAGCCGGTGACGAGCACCACCGCGCCCAGGATGACGTGGATGATGCCCCAGCCGGTGAGGCTGAGTTCGTAGACGTAGCTGCCGACGCGGGCGTAGACGTCGTCCTCGGCGATGGCCGCGATGCCCTGGAGGACGGCGAGGGCGCCGTTCAGCAGCAGCAGTACGCCCGCGAAGACGACGCCGCCGGTCACCCAGCCGCTGGTGCGGTCCGCCGGCCGCGGGGCCCCTGCGCCGTGCGTCGGCCTGCCGGGAGAAGGTGCGGCGTGCTGGCTCATGAGCGGAGTCCTTTCTGTTGTCCCCCGTACGGGCCTGCCCCCACCGGCACCCCGGGGCGCCGACAGGTCACTCCGAGCCTGCGGGCACCCGGCCCCCGCGGCCATACGGATCCGCCGCACGGGTGAACCGGCTCCGACCGCACCGCGCTCCCCGGTCCCCGGAGCGGAAGCGTGCGCGTGCGGCCCTCCCCCGTCTCGCGTTTACTGAAGCGCACATGCGAACGCGCGCGACGGACCGTCGGACCAGGAGGGCCCGTGACGACTCAGCCCGCGCCGGCGAACGCGGTGCCGGCCCGGGCCGAGCAGTCACTGCGGCGCACCCTGCTCAGCCCCGGCTATCTGCGGCTGTTGCTGCTGTGCGTACTGCTGGGCGTTCCCATCGCGCTGGCCTGCTTCTTCTTCGTCGGTCTCCAGCACGAGTTCCAGCACTGGGTGTGGACATCGCTGCCCGAGGCCGCCGGGTACGGCGCCCCGCCCTGGTGGTGGCCGCTGCCCGCGCTGGTGCTCGCCGGGCTGATCCTGGCGCCGATCGTGACCCGGATGCCGGGCGCCGGCGGCCATCTGCCGGTGAACGGGCTGGGCGGCGCGCCCGTCGGCCCCCGCGCGCTGCCCGGCGCCGTCCTGGCGGCGCTCGCCACGCTGCCGCTCGGCGTGGTGCTGGGCCCCGAGGCCCCGCTGATGGCCGTCGGCAGCGGGCTCGCCCTGCTGGCGGTACGGCGGGCCGGGGCCGCGGGGGACCCGAGGGCGAGCGCGATCCTCGCGACCGCCGGCTCCACCGCCGCGATCTCGACCATCCTCGGTGGCCCGGTGGCGGCGGCGGTGCTGCTCATCGAGGGCGCGGGTCTCGCCGGTGCCCAACTGGTCGTGCTCCTGCTGCCCTGTCTGCTGGCCAGCGCGACGGGCGCCCTGGTCTTCACCGGGTTCGGTCAGTGGACCGGCCTGAAGATCGGCGCGCTGGCCCTGCACGACGTGCCGCCTGGCGCCAACCCGGACGTGGGTGACTTCCTGTGGGGCGTCCCGACGGCGGCACTGATCGCGGTGCTGATCACGCTGGGCCGCGAGCTGGGCCACCGGACCGTCTCCTGGACGCGGCACCGCACGGCCCTGCGCACCGTCGCCTGCGCCACGGCGGTCGGCGGCTGCCTCGCCGCGTACGCGCTGATCACCGGCCGTTCCCCGGCGGAGGCGGCGCTGTCCGGACAGGCGACCCTGGCCCGGCTCGCCGCGGACCCGCACGCCTGGTCCGTGGGCGCGCTGGTCGCGCTCGTCGCCTGCAAGGGGCTGGCCTGGGGCATCGCGCTGGGCAGTCTGCGCGGCGGCCCGATCTTCCCGGCCGTACTGCTGGGCACGGCGACCGCCATGGCCTGCTCCGGCCTGCCCGGTTTCGGCGCGACCCCGGCCCTCGCCCTCGGCATCTCCGCCGCGGCGGCCGCGGTGACCGGGCTGCCGCTGGCCAGCGCGGTGCTGGCGGTGCTGCTGGTGGGCGGGGACGCGTACGACCAGATGCCGCTGATCGTCACCGCGTCGGTGGTCGCCTTCGTCGTCACCCAGCTGGTCCGCCGGACAGAGCCGGGAGCGGGAGCGGAACCGCCGAAAGCGGCACCGGAGACGGCACGGTGACCGAGCGCCGGGCCACCACCACGGGGACGGGCGGCACCCGACCGCGTACCGCCTGGCGCGCGGTTCGGCCCTGGCTCGTGCGGGCCGGCATCGCGGCGGCCACGGTCGTGGCCTACTTCGTCCTCCCCCTCGACCATCTGGGCCCGCGGCGTCCCGTACTGAGCTGGCTGCTGTTCGCCCTGGTGCTGACGTTCGTGGCCGTGATGCTGCTCCGTCAGATCCGTCACGTGCTCCTCGACCGCCCGGAGACCCGGCCCGGTGTGGTCATCCCCCTGCTGATCATCCTGTCCGTGCACGTCTTCTCGGCCGCGTACTACGCCCTCGCCAAGCAGCCGGGCGAGTTCACCGGTCTGCGCACCCGCGTCGACGCCCTGTACTTCACCGTGGTCACGCTCGCCACCGTCGGCTACGGGGACATCACCCCGCGGGGCCAGGCGGCGCGGATCGTGACCGTCCTGCAGATCGCCTACAGCTTCGTGTTCCTCACCGCCGCCGCGACCGCGCTGACCACCCGGGCGCGCGACATGGTGGTCCGGCGGACCGAGCGGGACCGGCCCGACTGACGGCGGCCGAAGGCGTGGTGCGGACGGCCGTTTCCGCAGGACCGAGGCCTGTTCGCCGGGCCGGCCGGACCGGAGGCCCGCTTGTCACCACCCCGGTGGGAGCACTACTGTCGCCACGCCTTGGTGAACGGGAAATCCGGTGTGATGCCGGTGCGGCCCTCGCCACTGTGAATCGGGAAGTCCGGCTCCGGCCCTCGCGGGCAGCCACTGGGTACTCGTACCCGGGAAGGCGGAGCACGGGCGGTGGTACCCGTAAGCCAGGAGACCGGCCAAGGCGCGTCGTCCATCCACGAGGTGCTGGAGAGGGTCTGCTGAGCCATGCACATAGCCGAGGGCTTTCTGCCACCGGCGCACGCGATCGCCTGGGGTGTCGCGTCCGCGCCGTTCGTCGTCCACGGAGTACGGTCACTCACCCGTGAGGTCAGGGAGCACCCGGAGAGCACCTTGCTCCTCGGTGCCTCCGGAGCCTTCACGTTCGTTCTGTCGGCCCTGAAACTGCCCTCTGTCACGGGCAGTTGCTCGCACCCGACCGGCACCGGTCTGGGTGCCATTCTCTTCCGGCCGCCGATCATGGCGGTGCTGGGCACCATCACCCTGCTCTTCCAGGCGCTGCTGCTGGCGCACGGCGGGCTGACCACGCTCGGCGCCAACGTCTTCTCGATGGCGATCGTGGGCCCCTGGGCCGGCTACGCCGTCTACCGGCTGCTGCGCCGCTACGACGTGCCGCTGATGGTCGCGGTGTTCTTCGGGGCGTTCGTCGCCGACCTGTCGACCTACTGCGTCACCAGCGTGCAGCTGGCGCTGGCGTTCCCGGACCCGAGCAGCGGGTTCCTGGGCGCGCTCGGCAAGTTCGGGTCCATCTTCGCGGTCACGCAGATCCCGCTCGCGGTCAGCGGGGGCCTGCTCACGGTCATCGTGATGCGGCTGCTGGTGCAGTCCAGCAAGGGCGAACTCACCCGGCTGGGCGTGCTGTTGACGAAGACGGGGACCAAGGAACAGGCGGTGGCCCGATGAGCCGCAACGCGAAGATCAACGCCCTGCTGCTGCTCGCCGTGGCCGCGCTCGCGGTGCTGCCGCTGGTGCTGGGTCTCGGCGACCACAAGGAGGAGCCGTTCGCCGGTGCCGACGCCGAGGCGGAGACGGCGATCACGGAGATCGAGCCGGACTACGAGCCGTGGTTCTCGCCGCTGTACGAGCCGCCGTCCGGGGAGATCGAGTCGGCGCTGTTCGCGGTGCAGGCCGCGATCGGCGCGGGTGTGCTGGCCTACTACTTCGGGCTGCGCCGGGGCCGGCGGCAGGGCGAGGAGCGGACGGCGGCGGCGCTGCGGGACGCTCCCGAAGGGGACTGAGTGCTGCCGATCGACGCGGCGGCGCACAGCAGTCGCTGGCGCCGCCGCCATCCCGTGGACAAGGCCGTGCTCGGGCTGGGGCTGACCGTCCTCGCGATCTCGCTGCCGCCCTGGCCGGGCGCGGCGCTGGTGCTGGTGACGGCGCTGGCCGTGCTGCTCGGCCCGGCGGGTGTGCCCGGGCGCCGGCTGTGGCGGGCGTACCGCGTGCCGTTGGGCTTCTGCGTGACCGGGGCGCTGCCGCTCCTGGTGCAGGTCGGCGGCCCGGGCGGGTTCCTGACGGCGGCGGACGGCGGCCCGGTGCGCGCCGGTGAGCTGCTGCTGCGCACCTCGGCGGCCTCCCTCGGGGTGCTGCTCTTCGCGTTCACCACGCCGATGTCCGACCTGCTGCCCCGCCTGGTGCGGGCCGGGGTGCCCGCGCCGGTGGTCGACGTGGCGCTGGTGACGTACCGGATGAGCTTCCTGCTGCTGGACTCCGTGCGCCGGGTGCGGGAGGCGCAGGCCGCGCGGCTGGGCCACACCACCCGGGCCGCCGCCTGGCGTTCGCTCGGCGGGCTCGGCGCCACGGCGTTCGTGCGGGCCTTCGACCGGGCGGCGCGGCTGCAGTCGGGGCTCGCCGGGCGCGGCTACGACGGCACGCTGCGCGTCCTGGTGCCCGAGGCCCGCGTCTCCGTGCCCTTCACGGCGGCGAGCGTCGCGCTGCTGGCGGTGCTGGCCGCCCTCACCCTCGTACTGGAAAGGCCGCTGTCGTGAGCGAGACGATCGAGAGGGGCGATGCGGCCGCGTCGTTCCTGGTCGCCCTGCGGGGCGTGTCCTTCGCGTACGAGGAGGGCCCGGCCGTGCTCACCGGCCTGGACTTCGCGGTGCGCGAGGGGCGGGCGCTCGCGCTGCTGGGCCGCAACGGCAGCGGCAAGACCACGCTGATGCGGCTGCTCAGCGGCGGACTCAGGCCGCACGCGGGGACGTTGACGGTCGACGGGGAGCCGGTGACGTACGACCGCAAGGGGCTGACCCGGCTGCGGACCACGGTGCAACTGGTGGTGCAGGACCCGGACGACCAGCTGTTCGCGGCGTCGGTGTCCCAGGACGTGTCCTTCGGGCCGCTGAACCTGGGCCTGTCCGACGCGGAGGTCCGCTCCCGGGTCGAGGAGTCGCTCACCGCGCTGGACATCGCCGCACTCGCCGACCGGCCCACCCACCTGCTGTCCTACGGCCAGCGCAAGCGGACCGCGATCGCCGGGGCCGTCGCGATGCGCCCCCGGGTGCTGATCCTCGACGAGCCGACCGCCGGGCTGGACCCGGACGGCCAGGAGCGGCTGCTCGCCACCCTGGACCGGCTCCGCGCGGGCGGCACCACCGTGGTGATGGCCACCCACGACGTCGACCTCGCCCTGCGCTGGTCCGACGACGCCGCCCTGCTCACCCCGGCCGGCGTGCACACCGGCCCCGCGGCCCCGACGCTGGCCCGCGCCGAGCTGCTGCGGCAGGCCGGGCTGCGGCTGCCGTGGGGCGTCGCGGCGGCCCGGCTGCTGCGCGCGCAGGGCCTGTTGACGGACTCGGCGGCGGGCCCCCGTACGGCGGAGGAGCTGGCCGCCCTGACCGATTGACGGGGTGCCGGTCGGGGTGGCTCGGGCTCAGCGCGCCGAGTCGCTGTACTCCGCGTCCCGGGCCGCCTCGGCCGTCTTCTCCTCGGGCCGCTGCCGGGTACCGCGGCGGCCGGGGAGGACGGCGAGGACGATCAGGGTGCCGGCGGCCATGATGATCCCGCCCACCAGGCTGGTCGTGGCGACACCGTGCGCGAAGGACTGGTTCACGGCGTCGGCCAGGGCCTGCGCCTGCTGGGGGCCGGCGGCGGGGTCCGTCGCGAGGCGCTCGGCGACGGCCAGCCCGCCGCCCACGGAGTCCTGGGCGGTGTCCAGCGCGGCGGCCGGGAGCCGGTTGCCCACCAGGTCGGCGAGTTCGTCCCGGTAGGCGGTGCCGAGCAGGGAGCCCAGCACGGCGATGCCGAGCGAGCCGCCGAGCTCCAGCGCGGTGTCGTTGGCGCCGCCGCCGACGCCCAGCTCGCTCTCCGGGAAGGAGCCCATGATGGTGTCGGTGGCCGGGGACACGCTCAGCCCGATCGCGAGGCCGAGCAGCAGCATCGGGGCCAGGAAGTCGGCGTACGTCGAGTCCTTCTCGATGAGGACCAGGAGGAGGACACCGACGGTGCCGATCACCATGCCGGACCCCACCATCGCCTTCACGCCCAGCTTCGGGGTCAGCTTCCCGGTCGCCGCGGCGCCGACGAACACGGCCCCGGCCAGCGGCAGCAGGCGTACACCGGTCTCCAGAGCCCCGTAGCCGAGCACGAACTGCAGGAACTGCGTGGCGTAGTAGATGGCGCCGTAGGTACCGAAGAAGAAGAACAGCACCGCCAGCATCGAGCCGCTGAAGGGCCGCAGCAGGAACCTGCGCACGTCCAGCATGGGGTGCGGGTGGCGCAGTTCCCACCACACGAAGGCCACCAGGCCGAGGCCCGCGGCGACGGCCGCGGCGACCGGGCCGGCGCCCCAGCCGAAGTGCGGGCCCTCGATGCTCGCGTAGACCAGGCTGCCGACGGAGACGATGGAGAGCAGGCCGCCCACGTAGTCGATCCGGCCCATGCCGGCCGCCTTGGACGGCGGTACGAGGATCAGCGCGCCGACGACGGCGGCGACCGCGATGGGGACGTTGACCAGGAAGGTGGAGCCCCAGGCGTGGTCCTCCAGGAGCCATCCGGCGACCAGCGGACCGACCGCGATGGCGAGGCCGGAGGTGGCGGTCCAGGCCGTGATGGCGCGGGCCCGCTCCCCCTTCGGGAAGACCGCGACCAGCAGGGACAGCGTGGCCGGCATGACGACGGCGGCACCGACGCCCATGATCGCCCGAGCCGCGATGACCAGCCCGGTCTCGTCCACCAGACTGCCCATCACCGAACCGCCGGCGAAGATCACCAGGCCGGTGACCAGCGCGCCTCGACGGCTGTACTTGTCGCCGATCGAGCCCAGCACCAGCATCAACGCGGCGTACGGGACGGTGTAGCCGTCGATGACCCACTGCAGGTCACTGCTGCTCAGGCCCAGGTCGGTCGTCATGTCCGGCGCGGCCACGATCAGGGACGTGTTGGCCATGACGACGATCAGCAGGCTCAGACACAGCACGAGGAGCGCCCACCAGCGCCGTGCGTAGGGCCCGGTCATCTTGTCGACGGGTGTGGTGGCTAGGAGGGGCATGGGGGCTCCCGGGAAAGAGGGCAAGCGAGTGAGGGGCAAGTTAATTGCCCATCGATGTGCAGACTGCTGACAGAGTAGTTTGTTGCACAGTGGCGTGCAAATATCTCGGGGGCTCGGCCGACGGGTCCCTGCCGGCGGGTCTCTTCCAACGGGCCCCTGCCGGCGGGTCCCTGCCGACGGGCCCTACCAACGGGACCCTGCCATCGAGCCATTTCCACCGGGCGCGCCTCGCCTCAAGCGCCCCTTCCGATCGAGGTACCGACGTGACCACCACACGCGCCCGCATCCTGCGAGCGGCCGAGCGGGAACTGGGCCGCGACCCCGACAGCAGCCTCACGGAGATCGCCGCGGCCGCCGGCGTGGCGCGTCGCACCCTCTACGGCCACTTCGCCGGCCGGGACGCACTGGTCGGAGGGCTCGTCGAGGAGGCCGCGGAGGCGGTACTGCACGCGATCGGCGGCACGGACGCGCCGGCCCCGGACGACGATCCCGCCGTCGCCCTGGCCCGGTTCGTCCTCGGCCTGTGGCCGATCGGCGACCGCTACGGCACGCTCATCGCCCTCGCCCGCCACCGCGGCCTCGGACCGGAAGGGGTGAGCGCGATCCTCGCCCCGGCCCGTGACAAGCTCGCCGGCATCCTCGCCCGTGGCCGGCGCGCGGGCGTCTTCCACACCGCCGTACCGGCCGGTGTGCTCGGCGCGGCGCTGGAGGCGCACCTGCTGGCGCTCCTGGGCTGCGCGCGTCGCGGTGTCTGGGACGACGACGGCACGGGCGCCGCCGTGGCCGCGCTGATCGTCGCGGGGGTGGGCGCCGACACCGCGACAGGGGCGGTGCGTGCTCTGTGCGGCGAGGGGTGACGGGGTCGGGGCGGGGGCGGGGCCTGCTCGCCGTACTGAGGTGAGGGGTGACGGAGGCGGGGCTTGCTCGCCGTACTGGGGCGAGGGGGCGCGGGCGAACCCGTCGGGTCACGGGGCGAACGAACCTGCCCTACGGGGTACGGGCGGCGGCCCCTACGGAGATACGAGCCGTGGCCCCGACGGGACCACGGGCCGCGGCTCACTCGTCCGCGACGCCCTCCGCGGTCACCGTCGGGGCCACGTCCTCGACCACCGTCCGGGCCCGCTCCTCCGGTACGCCGGCCGCGATGAGCTGGGCGGTCGCGACGCGGGTGCCGTCGTCCTCCAGCGCGCCGGTGTTGACCTGCTCCAGCAGCGCGACCGTCATCGCCTCCAGGCCGGCGCTCAGCACGGGGGGCGGCAGGTGGCCGGGGAAGACTCCGTCCCGCTGCCCGCGCTCCAGGATGGCGGTGACCTCGGCGCGGGCCGGGGCCAGGATCTCGGCCACGCGCTCCACGCCCAGGTCGTGCCGGGCCAGCGCCAGCAGCATCCGGTAGCGGTCGCCCACGGGCCACATCAGCAGCACGAAGTGCGCGAGCGCGCGCTCGGCGGGCTCGGCGGGCCCGACCCGCTCCGCCCCGGCGGCCATCGCGCTCCGCAGCACCTCGGACGCCTCCTCGGCGAGGGCCTCCAACAGCGCCGCGCGCCCCGGGAAGTGGCCGAAGAGGGTCCGCCGCACGACACCGGCGGCACGGGCCAGTTCCTCGAGGGTGGTGTCCGGGTTCCGCCCCAGTTCCCGGCGGGCCGTGGCCAGGATGCGCGCCCGGTTGGACCGCGCGTTGCGTCGCTGCGGCTCACGGGCAACGGACTTGGTCACGTAGAACCTCTGGGGCAGGAACGGTCGGGCAGCGGGGGCGTCCATTCTGGCACGGGGGCGGCGCCCCGGCCCGACCGGTTACGCGCCCTCCCCCACGCCGGAATGACACGCTCGTGGCCGAAGACCTCGTGGCCGAAGACCTCGTGGCCGACGGCCGCGTGGCCGAAGACCTCGTGGCCGAAGACCTCGTGACCGACGGCCGAGTGACCAACGGCCGCGTGACCGACGGCCGCGGCCAACGGCCGCGCAGTCGGCGGCTCCGCGACCGGTCGGCCGCGACCGGTCCACCGCAACCGGTCCACCGCGCCCCGGATCACCCGCGCCCGGCCCGGTCCGCGCCCTTGGCCGTCCGCCGTGCGGCGGCGAGCGCGGCGAGGACCGTCCCCACCGCCACGACCAGCAGCCCGCGCAGCCACACCTCGGCCTCGATCTGCGTGGCGAGCGCCACGCAGGACAGGGCGCCCAGCACGGGGAGCACGGTCGGGGCCCGGAAGTGGTCGGCCTCGCCCGGGTCGCGGCGCAGCACGAGTACGGCCGTGTTGACCATGAGGAAGACCACGAGCAGCAGCAGGACCAGGGTGGACGCCAGGGTGGCGACGCTGCCGGTGAGCGCCAGCAGCATCGACAGCAGGGTCGTGACCGCGATCGCGGCCCACGGCGTGCGGCGGCCGGGCAGCACCTTGGCCAGCGCGGCGGGCAGCAGCCCGTCCCGGGCCATGCCGTAGGCCAGGCGGGACGACATGATGCCGGTGAGCAGCGCGCCGTTCGCCACGGCGACGAGCGCGATGGCGCTGAACAGCCGCGTCGGGACGCCGCCCGCCGCCTCGACGACCTCCAGCAGCGGCCCGCTCGACTCGGCCAGGCGGGCGGTCGGCACCGCCACTGACGCGGCGATGCCCACCAGCACGTACACCGCGCCCGCGGTGGCGAGGGCACCGAACAGGGCGCGTGGGTAGGAGCGCCGGGGGTCGCGGGTCTCCTCGGCGACGTTCACGGACGTCTCGAAGCCGACGAAGGAGTAGTACGCCAGGACGGAGCCGCTCAGTACGGCCGCCGCGGCCCCCTTCTCCGGTGTACCCAGCTGTCCCAGCCGCCCCACGTCTCCGTCGCCGCGCAGCAGCAGCCAGACGCCGAGGGCGACGATGACGAGGAGACCGCCGACCTCGACGACGGTGGCGGCGACGTTGGCGCGGGTCGACTCCTTGATGCCCCGCGCGTTGACCAGCGCGAGCAGGGCGAGGAACAGCACGGCGACGAGTCCGACCGGCAGCGTCACGAAGGCGGAGAGGTAGTCGCCCCCGAAGCCGCGGGCGAGCGCGGCCACGGAGACGATGCCGGCGGCGAGCATGCAGAAGCCCGCGACGAAGCCGGCGAACGGCCCGAAGGCGCGGGTGGCGTAGTGGGAGGCGCCGCCCGCCCGCGGATACTTCGTGGCCAACTCGGCGTAGGAGGCGGCGGTCAGCATCGCCAGCAGCAGGGCGACGACCAGCGGCACCCACACCGCTCCGCCGGCGTCGGCGGCCACCTGCCCCACCAGGACGTAGACCCCGGCGCCGAGCACGTCGCCCAGGATGAAGAAGTACAGCAGCGGGGTGGTCAGCGTGCGCTTGAGTGCCGGGCTGTCCTGCGCGCCCGCGGGCCGTTGCTTTCCGAGTCTCGCCATGGCGTCCCAGGTTTCCCGCAGGACGGGAAACACGCCATGATCTTGCGCGCACCGCGCCGGGAAAGCGCTCGGGTGGGTGGCATGCGCCACCCACCCGATGCGTCGACACGCCCTCAGCTCTGCGGACGGCTGCCGTGGTTCGCGCCGTTCTTGCGGCGGGCCTTCTTCTTACGACGTCGCTTCGAGGACATCGAACGCTCCTCTCCCTTAGCTTTCACGTACTATCCACCGGTTTGTCGCCCCGATGGATCACAGAGCCCCTTTCCCGTCGACGCGGCTGCAAACTCCCCGGCGCGAAATGCACACGGGTGGCTCACGTCACGGCTGTGAAGCCGGGGCCGGCGCATCGAGGCGCAGCGGGCCTTCGATCTGATCGGGGAGCGCTTCCCGGGCTCGGACGCCGACGGGGCGAGCGCGCGGGTCGTGTTCATCGCTCCCGACGGCGAGAAGGTGACCGCCGCAGGCCACCGCTCCGCCGTCGACGCGTTCGTGGCGGACGTCGGCGACGGGCCGCAGGTGGCCAGTGCCGTGAGTCCTTTCACGGCGCACGCGGTGAGCGAGGACGCCTCCACGGCGTACGCCACCGTGACCACAAGGTCAAGGCCGACGACCTGACCGACGCGGGCCGGACCGAGCTGGAGAAGGCCGTCGCCGTGGCAAGACCGCAAAACCATCGCGGCTGGCGGGATGCCCTGGGCCGAGCCACCTCACTGGATCACTCGGCGGATCACTCGGCGAGAAGGCCTCGGTACCAGTCCGCCGCCTCTGCCAGCCGTGCCAGTGGGCCGGGGCCGGGGTCGCACCCGGCGCGGAGCCAGATGGAGTCGCTGCGGTACCAGTGGTCCTGGGCCAGCAGGTGGAACTGGCGGGCGCTCAGGCCGCCCGGGTCGGCCGCGAAGATTTCCAGGCACTCGTCCCAGGTACGCGCTTCGCTCGGCCAGGGCGGGAGGATCTTCAGTTCCGCGAGGGTCTCCAT
This sequence comes from Streptomyces sp. BB1-1-1, assembly GCF_031597775.1. Classification (NCBI taxonomy): domain Bacteria; kingdom Bacillati; phylum Actinomycetota; class Actinomycetes; order Kitasatosporales; family Streptomycetaceae; genus Streptomyces; species Streptomyces sp. BB1-1-1. Next base: position 1,974,553 of record NZ_CP134203.1, read on the forward strand.
GAGGTCGCCGACGCGTACCGGCCGCGGATGGCTGGCGTGGACGACCTGTGGCCCGGGAGGGAGGGGTGCCAGCGTGGTGCGTGTGATCAGGCGGGCGAGATCCGACACGTCCACGAGAGACAGCTCGGCGTCGCCTCCGGCCCAGCGGAAGGGGACGGACGCCAGGAGCCGGGCGAGCGCCGGGACCACCCAGCGGTCACCGGCACCGAGCACCAGCCCGGCGCGCAGGACGAGTCCACCGGCCCGGAGCGTGTGGTGTTCGCCGGCGAGGCGCGTGGCGCTCGCGGCCGAGACCGGGGCGGGCACCAGGTCCTCGACGTCCTGGCCGGCGTGCGGGCCTGCCCCGTAGACCGCCGAGGTGGAGAGGTGCACCAGGTGCCGGACGCCTGCGGCGGTCGCTTCCCGCACCAGGGCGGCGGTGCCCTCCTCGTTCACCTTCCCGCACTGTTCCGTCGTACCGGAGACGAGCGAGGCCAGGTGCACCACGACGTCGGCGTCGCGGCACACTCCGCGCAGCGACGCGGGGTCGGTGAGATCCGCCGGTGTCCAGCGCACACGGTCGTCGGCGGCGCCGGGCGGCCTGCTGCGGCCCACCAGGCGCAGCTCGACTCCGGGGTGCTTCAGGAGTTCTCCGACGGTCCGGCTCCCCACGAATCCGGTGGCGCCCGTCAGTACGACGCGTACCGGTTTCACGAGTGCGCCCCCCTGCTTGCCAGTGCACCGTCGAGGGTGATGCGGGCCTGGACGTCGGGCGGGGTGAGGGCGGGCAGGAGGTAGCGCCACAGGGCGGTGACGCGCTGGGTGAGATCCGCGCGCCCCGTGATGATCTCGGACATCACCTGGGTACCGGTGAACGCCCCCACCAGCGTCAGGGCGAAGTCCTTCTCGTCGACCTCCGGGCGCAGTTCACCCGCGTCGCGGGCGGCCCGTAGCTCTCTTTCGAACAGCTCGGCCCACCAGACGTAGATCGAGTCGTCGTGGCGGGCCGGGCCGCCCGGGTCCACCGCCAGCCGGACCCCCGCACGGAGCATCCTGTTGTGCTGCAACTCGACCGCCAGCATGCGCGTCACGTCCACCAACTGCTGGAGACCCTGGGGCTCTTCGGGCAGGTTCAGGTCGGAAGCCTGTTCCAGCATCACGGCGCGGGCTAGGTCCTCCTTCGACTTGAAGTGGAAGTACATCGCGCCATGGGTCAGCCCCGCCTTCTCCAGGATGCGGGTGACTCCCGCCCCTGAGTAGCCGGCCTCGTCGAAGACTTCGGCCGCGGCGCAGATCAACGCCTTCCGGGTACGGACCGCGCGCTCCTGTGTGCTCCGAGTCACGTTCAAGATCACCAAGCTCTCTCGACAAGAAACAGATCAATCTCTATGTTATTTGGTGATCAGTCATCGCTCAACTACCGCGGCGATGAGAACCCCCAACGGAGGAGAACGGATCTCGTGCCCCCACACGAAACTGTCGGCAACTGCATCGCTGAGCCCGTCAGCGGCCGGGTGCCACAGCACTACGTCCACAAGACGAATGCCTCTGAGGTCTATCTCAGGAGCTGGACCGGGTTCGGCGAGGACCACTTCCGAATAGACGCGCTGTGGCCGGACGCCCACCCGTTCTACCGGGTGGCGGACACCCTCGACCCGCTGCTCCTCTCCGAGACGATCCGGCAGACCTTCCCCCTGCTGTGCCACGCCGCGTACGGAGTGCCGCTCGGCGACCAGCTCATCTGGGAACGATTCTCCTACCTGATACTCGAACCCGCCGACCCCGCCGACCCCGCCGACGCTCCCGTGCGCGGACGGGACGTCGAACTGCACGTGCGGTGCTACGACATCTCCTACCGCGGCAGCCGCCCCACCGCACTGTCGATGTGGATGACCGTCACGCGGGGCGGCGTCCCGGTCGCCCGGGCCGAGACCCGGTTCGCCGTCATGGCCAAGCGGGTGTACCAGCGCCTTCGGGGCGCGTACGCGGACATCCCCACGGCGATGTCGAACGCCGTGCCCGTGCCCCGCCCTGTTCCCGTGCGTCCCGCGAGGTTCCACCGCGCGAGCACCGATGACGTGCTCCTGACCGCCCCGGACGCGGACGGCGCGCAGTGGCTGCGGGTCGCCACCGACCACCCCATCTTCTTCGACCACCCGGTGGACCACGTACCGGGGATGCTCCTGCTGGAAGCCGCACACCAAGCGGCGATAGGGGCCGGCAGCGCCCCGAATCCGGCCGGGCCGGGCGTGCCGGGGGCCGAGATCCTGTCGCTGTCCTGCGATTTCAAGCGGTACGTGGAGCTGGACTCCCCCTGCGCGCTGTTCACCGAGGAACTGCCCGTGGACGCGTCGGCCACGTCCGGGAACCGGCGGACGGCTGTCAAGGCCGTGCAGAACGACCTGGTGGCCTTCACCGCCGAACTCACCACCACCGCGCCCTCGGCCCCTACGACACCCTCCCTCCAGCAGGCGCACTGTGGAGCTGCGGGAGCGTCACGAGGCGGCGCCCTGTCATGACACGCCGGTTCGGGGGATCTGGCCAGCCGCCGCGGCACCCGTCCGCGGCGCGCCTTTCCGACATCAGCCTGCGCCATCTGAACGCCTTCCTCGCCGTCGCCGACGCGCTGAGCTTCACGGACGCGGCCAACCGGCTCTCCAGCAACCAGCCGGCGCTGACCCGCTCCGTCCAGCGCCTCGAAGAGCACATGGGCCTGCGCCTGTTCCACCGCACGACCCGCCAGGTGTCGCTGACCCCGGCCGGCGAGAAGCTCCGCGAGGAACTCCTGCTCCTCCTGCCCCTGTTCGAGAAGGCCCTGCGGCCGGAGAGCACCGGCACGCCCCTGCGCCTCGGCTTCTCCTGGCTGCTGCCGGACGTCTGGGTCCACGACGCGATCAACAGGTTCGAGGAGGAGACCCGAGTGCGCGTGGAGCTCAAGGGCCGGGACGACATCGGCGCCGGAATCGCGACATCGGCGCTGGACGTGGCGATCCTGCGGGGACACGCCCACCGGGCGGGCATCCGCGCGACCAGGGTCAGCAGTGAGCAGTACGTGGCAGTGGTGCCCAACCGGCACCCCCTGGCCGCACGGAGCCGACTGGACTGGAGCGAACTCGCCGAACACACGGTGATCGTCAACGAGGCGGTGGGACCCGTCACGGAGGGCGACTGGGGAGTGAAGCTGCCCCGGATCGCACTGCGGTGCCACAACTTCGACGAGTGCATCGAGTCCGCGGCCGCCGGTAAGGGCCTGGGCGTGGTGCCGGAACTGGCACTGCGGCGGACGGTGCACCCCTCGGTCACCTTCGTGCCGCTGCGGGGCGGTCCCCGGGTCCCCGTCTCGCTGATCCAGCCGGTCCAGGGGAGCCATCCGCTGGCCGGACGGTTCGTCCGCATCGCCCAGGAGATCCTGGCACCCGGCTATCGCCGGGACTTCGCCCCGGGGCTGCGGCACGCCCGCCCCCTCGCCCACTGAACCCCGTCACCCGCAGTGGGGGTGCCGACCCTCGGTCGTCACCCCCACAGGCGCGCTCCGGCGTACGGCTAGTGCCGCCCCGCCCGGGTGGAACCGCCGCTCGTGCGGGCCCGGTCCAGGACGGCCGGGTTCACCGCGTGCTCGGGCCGCTCACCCGACAGCACGCGCAGCACCGCCGACACCGCGTCCCGGCCGGCCCGTCCCTGGGCCTCGTGGGTGCCGGCGCCCAGGTGGGGGGTGGCCAGCACGTTCGGGAAGTCCAGGAGGGGGTTTCCCACCGCCGGCTCGATCGCGAAGACGTCCAGCGCCGCCCCTGCCAGACGCTCCTCCTTGAGGGCGACGGCCAGGGCCGTCTCGTCGACGATGCCGCCGCGTGCGGTGTTGACGAGCAGCATCGACGGCTTGGCGAGACGCAGTTCCCGGTCGCCGATGAGCCCGGTCGTGGCCGGGCTCTTGGGCAGGTGGACGGTGACGACGTCACTGCGGGACATCAGCTCGTCGAGGTCGGTCAACGTCACCCCCACGGACCGCGCGTGACTCTGCGGAACGTAGGGGTCGTACGCGATCGCCTCGACGTCGAAGGCGGCCAGCCGACGGGCGACCAGGGTGCCCACGTGCCCGAGCCCCACGATTCCCACGGTGCGGCCCGCCAGTTCGACGCCCTGATGACGGGACCTCTCCCAGCGCCCGGCGCGCAGCGCGGAACCGGCCGGCACCACGTTCCTCATGAGGGTCAGGATGAGCCCGATCGTCAGCTCGGCGACACTGAGGACGTTGGACAGGGGCGCGTTGGCGACGAGGACGCCGTGCCGGGTGGCCGCCTCGACGTCGACGTTGTCGAGGCCGACGCCCGCCCGTGCGACGACCCGGAGCCGGGGTGCGGCGGCCAGAGCGGCCTCGTCGACCCGCGTGCCGCTGCGTATGAGCAGGGCGTCGGCCTCGCGGAGCGCCGTGTGCAGTGCGGCCGCGTCGCGGCCGTCGCACGTCCTGACCTCGCAGGCGTGCAGATCCTTCAGGGTCTCGGGATCCAGTGGATCGGCCACGACGACAACGGGCTTGCGCACGGGCTGTTTCCTTTCGTACGGGCGAGTTGCGGAACCGATGAGCGGCGAGGGCTTCCGCCGGTCGATGAGGTACGAGGGCCTCCGCCGGCCGGGGACGGGCCCGCCGCGGCGGTCGGTGTCACGCGGGGGCGGGAGCAAACGTGCGGGGCAGCGCCTCGGACTCCCAGATGGCGTCGAGCGCGCGGGCGAATCCCGCGATCTCCTCGTCACTGTGATGGGGCGTGGGAGTGACCCGCAGCCGCTCGGAACCCACCGCCACGCTCGGCGAGTTGATCGGCTGCACGTAGTAGCCGTGCTCGTCCAGCAGCCGCCGCGCCACGTTCTGGCACTTGACCGCGTCCCCGACCAGCACGGGCACGATGTGGGCCGCCTCCGAGACGACCGGGATGCCGTGGTCGCGCAGCAGGCCCTGCAACAGGGCTGCCTTCTGGGCCAGATGGCCGCGCTCCAGCTCGGACCGCTTGAGGTGGCGCACCGCGGCCAGCGCTCCGGCCGCCACGGCCGGCGGCAGCGACGTGGTGAAGATGAAGGCCCCGGCGAAGCTGCGGATGGCGTCCACGACGGACGCCGGGCCCGCCACGTATCCGCCGGCGGTCCCGAACGCCTTGGCCAAGGTGCCCTGTACGACGTCGAACCGGTCGGCGATGCCGAGTTCGGCGGCCTTTCCGGCACCGTGCGGGCCGTACATGCCGACCGCGTGCACCTCGTCCAGGTAGGTGAACGCACCGTACTGCGCGGCGAGTTCCGCCACCCGCTCCAGCGGGGCGACGTCGCTCTCCATGGAGTAGACGCTCTCCAACGCGATGATCTTGGGCAGCGAGGGGTCCGTACCGGCCAGCAGCTCCTCCAGGTGATCGACGTCGTTGTGCCGGAAGATGTGCTTCTCGGCACCGCTGTGCCGGATGCCGGCGATCATCGACGCGTGGTTGAGCTCGTCCGAGAGCACGACGCAGCCCGGCAGCCTGCTGCCGAGAACCGTGAGCGCGGCGTCGTTCGCCGCGTAGCCGGAGGGGAAGATCAGCGCCGCCTCCATGCCGTGCAGGTCGGCGAGTTCACGCTCCAGCTGCACGTGGTAGTGGTTGTTGCCGGAGATGTTGCGGGAGCCGCCGCTGCCCGCGCCCGTCTCGTCCACGGCCTTCTTCATGGCTTCCAGCACCAGAGGGTGCTGACCCATTCCCAGGTAGTCGTTGCTGCACCAGACGCTGATCCTCCGGCCGTCGCCCGGGCCGAACTTCAGCGCCGCCGGGAAGGCACCCGCCCGCCGTTCGATCTCCAGGAAGGTGCGGTACCCGCCCTGTTGTTTGAGGGCGTCTATCTGTGACGAGAAGAAGTCTACGTAGCCGAACATGAAATCTCCCGTGAACGTATTGCGACGTCGATTACTTGTCGCGCCGCACCGAACCTAGAGGGATTCGGGCGCACAGGGAAATACCGAATCCACGACCTCATGGGATATCCGTATAACAAGAGGTCACAGAGGGATCGGCGTCAGTTATTCACGAACCGCATAGGCGGGCCGGGACTGCCATTTCTCTTTCATTCCGCAGGCTTCTAAAGTCTCTCGACATGAGTTCCCAGGACGACTTGAAGCCGCGCTCGGCGACGGTGGAGGACATCGCGGAGCTGGTACGTCTGCGGGCCCTGCTGCTCAGTTCGGGGACCGCGCTGTACGCGGCGCGCGACGAGGCGGAGGACAAGGCGTGGAAGCGGGACTACCGCACCTGGCTCGACCGGGTTCTCACGGCGGCCGACGACCAGGTGCACGTCGCCGTGATCGGCGAACCGGGTGAGCTCCTCGCCTGCGCCGTCGCCGTCGTGGACCAGCGCGCCCCCACGGTGCGCTGTCCCAGCGGGCGTTCGGGCTGGGTGCAGGCCGTAGTGGTCGATCCGGCTCTGCGGCAGCAGGGCCTGGGGGGCCTGGTCATGGACCACGTGCTCGGCTGGCTGCGCCGGGCCGGCGCCGACGCGGTGGCCCTCCAGACGACGGCCGTCGGCGCGCCCCTCTACCGGAAACTGGGGTTCCAGCCGTCCGGCGAGGAGCTTCTTTCACGCCCTCTCGGAGGAGACCAGACATGAGAGTCCTGATCGTGGGTCTCGGCTATGCCGGAACCCGGTTTCTGAACGCGTTCTCCCGCACCGCCACGGAGACCGAATTCGCTTACGTGGGCCGCAACCCGAAGGACGGTTCGCTCCCCTACTACGATTCCACGACCCGGGCCCTCGCGGAATTCCGGCCCGACGTGGTGGTCGTGACGGTGCCGGACATGGCGCATGCCGAGATCCTTTCGGAGCTGGACGGCTATCAGGGGTTCGTACTGGCGGAAAAGCCCTTGGCGCTGCCCGGCGAGAGCCTGGGCGAAATCGAGTCCCACCTGAGCGAGGTCTCCGGGTTCTGCATGGACCTGGTGGAGCGGTACTCCGACGCCACCCGAGTCCTGCGCGCCCACGTCCTGGAACGGGACCTGCGGCTGGTGCGGGCGCACTTCACCTGGGGCAAGGACCGCATCAGCGACCACCGTCCGACCAGCGGGGTCCAGAGCGAGGTGATCCACCCGCTGGACCTGGTCCAGTGGATCGCCGGTCGCGGCGCCGGCCTGGAGCTGGAATCCGTGCTCGGCACCCGGTCGGACTTCTCCGTGTCGGGCGACGCGGTGCTCGACAGCGTCGCGCTGTCCGCACGCCTGGACGAGGGCAGGGTCACCGGGTACAGCAGCTTCGTGAACATCACGCGCTCGCGTGCGATCGACTTCGTCTTCCGCGACCCGCAGGGGGAGTTGACCTACGCCGGCGCCGTGTACGACACACCCGCCTGGGACGCCGACCGGCTGCGCGTGTGGCGCCGGACGTCCTCGGGCGACGAGGTGTTCCGAGAGGTCGACACCCGCGAGGAGCCCGTACCGGACGAGGCCCGCACCATCGTGAAGCTGAGCCGCATGGCCGAGGACGTCACAGCGTTCGTGGTGCGGGGCCGACAGCCCGCCTCGCCCTTTCCCGGGCTGGCCGACGCCCTCTCCCTCCAGCGCCTGCTGAACACGATGGACGCGCAGGTGAACTCGGCGGACCCGGTCACCTACTTCCCCGCTGGGCGCACGGTGCTGCGGGAAGCCGACCTGGAACGCCTGGGCTGATGAGCCCCGGCCGCCCCCGCCCCCGCGCCCCTTCGCAGACCTTTCGCCCCCCATCACCTTTGATCACCCCTGATCACCCCACGCAGAGAAACCCACACAGAGAGACACAGGGAGACACCATGTGCGGAATAGCAGGCTGGGTCAGCTATGCCCAGGACGTACGCCTGGACCAGGGCACCCTGGAGGCCGTCACCCAGACCATGGCCTGCCGCGGCCCCGACGCCGGAGGCATGTGGACGGACCGGCACGCCGCCCTGGGACACCGCCGGCTGTCCATCATCGACCTGGACGGCGGCAGGCAGCCCATGGTCGCCGACAGCGACGGCCGCGAACTGGCCTGCCTCACGTACAGCGGCGAGGTGTACAACTTCAAGGAGCTGCGCGCGGACCTGATCTCCCGGGGCCACACGTTCCGTACGCGCAGCGACACCGAGGTGGTCGTGCGGGGCTACCTCGAATGGGGCGAGGGCATCGTCGACCGGCTCAACGGCATGTTCGCCTTCGCCCTGTGGGACCTGCGCACGCAGTCACTGCTACTGGTGCGCGACCGCATGGGCGTCAAGCCGCTCTACTACTTCCCCACCGCCGACGGCGTGGTGTTCGGTTCGGAGCCCAAGGCACTCCTCGCCCACCCCTCGGTGCCCCGCCGGGTCGGCCAGGACGGTCTGCGCGAGATCCTGGAGATGGTGAAGACCCCCGAGCAGGGGATCTTCGACGGCATGTACGAGGTGCGTCCCGGCCAGTTGGTGCGGGTCGACCGCTCGGGCCTGACGAAGCGCACGTACTGGGCGCTGGAGGCCCGCGAGCACACCGACGACCTGGCCACGACGGTGGACACGGTCCGTGGCCTGCTCGAGGACATCGTCGAGCGCCAGACCGTCTCGGACGTGCCGCTGTGCTCGCTGCTCTCGGGCGGCCTGGACTCCTCCGTGATCACCGCGCTGGCCTCGCGCACCCTCGCGGGCCGGGGCGAGGGCCCCGTCCGCTCCTTCTCGGTCGACTTCGAGGAGCACGGCGCCGAGTTCGTCGTCGACCCGGTGCGCGGCTCCTCCGACACCCCGTTCGTGCACGACCTGGTCAAGCACGTGGGCGCCGACCACAGCGAGATCATCATGAACAGCAGCGAGCTGGCGGACCCCGCACTGCGGGCCAAGGTTCTCCAGGCGCTGGACCTGCCGCCGGCGTACTGGGGCGACATGTGGCCCTCCCTGTACCGCCTCTTCCAGTCGGTCCGGGAACGCTCCACCGTCGCGCTCTCCGGCGAGTCCGCCGACGAGGTGTTCGGGGGCTACCGGTGGTTCTTCGACAACGAGGCGGTCGGCGCGGACACGTTCCCCTGGCTCACGTCCGCGACGGGGAAGTACTTCGACGGCAAGTCGCTCTTCGACCCCGGTCTCATCCAGAAGCTGGACATGCCGGGCTTCCTCAAGGACAGCTACGCCCAGGCGATCTCGGAGACCCCCGAGCTGACCGGCGAGGACGCCGTCAACCGCCGTATGCGGCAGATGAGTTACGTGAACCTCACCCGCTTCGTGCAGACCCTCCTGGACCGCAAGGACCGCATGAGCATGGCGGTCGGCCTGGAGGTGCGCGTCCCGTTCTGCGACCACCGGCTCGTCGAGTACGTCTTCAACACCCCCTGGGAGATGAAGTCGTTCGACGGACGCGAGAAGAGCCTGCTGCGCGCCGCCACCAAGGACCTCCTGCCCGAGTCGATCGTGCAGCGGGTGAAGAGCCCCTACCCGACCACCCAGGACCCGGCGTACGAGCTCGGCCTGCGCGCGTCCCTCCACGAGGTGCTCGCCGACTCCTCGTCCCCGGTGCTCCCGCTGCTCGACACCGCCGCGACCAAGGCCCTGCTGGACCGTCCGGTCGGGGACATGAGCGCGCAGTACGACCGTTCGGGTCTGGAGATGGCGCTGGGACTGAACTCCTGGCTCTCCGCCTACGACATCGAACTGGCCCTCTGACCCTACCCTCCGGCCCGGCCCTCCGACCTACGGCTCCACCTCCCGCCGCACGGCACCCACAGCCCCGGCGCCCGCCCCCGCGCGAGCCCCCGTCACTCGCGGGGGCGGGCGTCGGCAGAGGTGTAGCCGCACTTCACGGCGAAGCCGAGAAGCTGCTCCAGCAGGCCGGGAAACCGCGCCTCCAGCTCCTCCAGGCGCAGCGAGTTGTAGCAGCGGGTGCCCTCGGACCGCACCCGCAGCGTGCCCGCCTCGCGCAGCACCTTGAGGTGGTGGGTCATCGTCGACTTGGCCAGGGAACCGCCGAGTTCACCCGCCGTGCGCTCGGCGCCGTCCGCGAGCGCGACGGCGATGCCCAGACGGGTGGCGTCGCTCAGCGCGAACAGAACGTCGGGCAGGCAGACGTCCTCGATCTCCGGGTGGAAGTAGTGGCGCACCCCTCAAGAATCGCACAACCGCTCACCCCACCTCCTGCTCCGTCCTTGTCGCACGTGGCCGGAATCCGTCGTTCCCGTTTGCCCTGTCGCGCCCGACCCCTCAATGTACCGATGTACCGGAAGTTTCGAACAATGGGGAATCAGTGAAACTCGTCTACCTGCTCGGCCTGGGCGCCTTCGCGCTGGGACTCGACGCCTACGTCACCGCGGGTCTGCTGCCCTCCATCGCGGCAGACTTCGACGCCACCGTCTCTTCCACGGGCCAGATGGTCACCGCCTTCACCCTGGCGTACGCCATCGCCTCCCCGATCTTCGCCACCCTGCTCTCCGCCTCTCGCGTACGCACCGGCCTGCTGGCCTCCCTGGCCGTCTTCTCCCTGGCCAACGCGGGCTCGGCGCTCGCCACCTCACTCCCCGTGCTGCTGATCACCCGCGCCTTCGCGGGCGTCGGCGCGGGCCTCTACCTGGCGCTCGCCGCGGCGGCCGCCGCCTCGCTCGTCGAACGCGAGCGCCGGGGCCGCGCCCTCGCCGTGATCATGGGCGGCATGAGCTCGGGCACCGTGATCGGCGTGCCCGCCGGCGTCTACATCGCCCAGCACACCAGTTGGCGCGCCACCCTGTGGCTGGTCACCGGCATCGGCGTCGTCTCCCTCGTCGGACTGCTGCTGCGACTCCCGCAGCTCCCCGCCACCGAGACGGTGAGTCTGCGCCAGCGCGCCCAGGTGGTCACCGACCCCCGCGTCGCCTCGGTCGTCGGAGTCTCCCTGCTCGCCGCCATCGCCAGCCTCGGCCTCTACACGTACTTCGTCCCGGTCATGGCCACCGGCGCGATGGGAAGCGTCGACAACATCACCCCGTACCTCTGGGCCTGGGGCATCGGCGGCGTGCTGGGCAGCGTCCTCGTCGGATCTCTCGTTGACAAGGTCCGCCGGCCCGCCACCCTGGTCGTCGGCATCCTGGCGATCCTCACCCTCTCGCTGCTCGCCTTCCGGCTCACCGCCTCCATCACCCCGCTGCTCGCGCTGATCCCCATCGCGGTCTGGGGCGCGGTCGGCTGGGCGCTCCAGGTCCCCCAGCAGAACGACCTCCTCGCAGCGCGCGGGGAACGCGGTGGCCCGGTCGCCGTCGCCCTCAACGAGTCCGCCCTCTACCTCGGCAGCGCGATCGGCTCCGGCCTCGGCGGCGCGGCCTTCGCCTTCGGCTGGAGCGGTTCCGTACTCCCGCTCTGGGCGGCGGGCTTCGCCGCGGCCGCGCTGCTGCTCCAGCTCACCGCCGTACGCGCCGCGGCGAAGAAGCCGGCGGCCTCCGCCGCACCGAGCACCGCACCCGCGGCGACGTCCGCGACATCCGCGACATCCGCAACGGACTGAGCGCACCGCTCCTCCTCACAGGGAGGCATCGGCCACCGAGGAAGGCGTCCTCTCCCGGTGGCCGACCGGGAGCGCCCCTCTCCGGCCCGGGTGGTGGAATCGGTCAGACACGGGGACCTTAAAAGTCTCTGGCCTCCAGGGCCGTGCGGGTTCGAATCCCGCCCCGGGCACCGCGGACGCAGTGGACGACTCTCCCGTGACGCTCATACCGCGCGTGATGTCCACTACAGGTGGAGGACGACGGCTGCCGTTCCGAGTGCTGGAACGTCGACCGGGATGGCGCCGTCCGGCTCCGGGCCGATGTCGCTCGGGTTCAGGCCCAGGTAGTTGGTGCGGGCCGCGCGGGCGACGCGGAACGGGGTGCTCAGGCGGCAGGTGACCGGGGTGTCGGCCACCGACTGCAGACGCACCAGGAGTTGGTCGTTGTCGGGGACGGTGACCCCGACGAGTCGTACCCGGGGATCGTCCAGGGCCAGGAAGTGTGTCTCGGCCAGGGTTTCCGCCCCGGCTCCGGCACGGGCCCGGACCGGCACGATCGGGTGGCTGGTGACGGCGGCGACGCGTGCGGCGAGTTCGTCGGCGTCGGCCGGGGTGTTCTCCTCGGCCGTGGCGAAGCCGACGCTGTAGCGGAAGACGTGGTCGAAGGCCTGCTGGGCGGGGAAGTTCGTGTCCCAGATGTTGTTGTGCACCCAGGAGAAGACGGTGGCCGGCTCCTCCTGGGGCAGCGACTGGGGGTAGGGGACGTACGGGATCGCGATTCCGCCGAGCTGGACGAGCGGGGCGTCGGCGGTCGCCAGCGCGGCGTGGTGGGTGCCGTCGCTCAGGCTGATCCAGCGCCGGACGGCGCGCATGTGGGTCGCCGAGCCCGGCACGGTCTCGCGGTCGGTGCCCAGGACGCCGCCCGTGGCCTCCGTGTGCACGGTGGGGTCGTCGAGGGCGAACGGGAAGGCGAAGAAGGCGCTTTCCTTGGTGAGGGTCCCGGTCTTGTCGACGCGGTTCTGTATGTCGATGCGGGCCGCGTGGTGCGGAAGGTGCACCCTCACCCGGAGTCGGCGGGTGCCGGCCGGGGCGCATTCGTAGACCAGGGTGTGGCCGGTGGCGTCCGTGGTGCGGTCGACGAGTGCCGCGGGCGGTGCGGTCGTGCGGGAGGCGAGCAGGTGCATCGAGTCGTCGGCGACGGTCTTGCTGGACTGGTGGTTGAAGCCGCCTGCCGTGGCGTATTCGTCGTAGACGTAGCCGTTGAACCCGATGACGGCGTCCTGGCGGACCATCTCGCGGCCGGCGCGCTTGTCGATGACGGAGGCGATGCAGGCCTCGCGCAGGTCGACGGTGACGCGCAGGTGGTCGTTCTCCAGAACGGTGGCCTCGGTGGGCGCGTCGGTGGCTTCGCCGTCCTGGGCCGCGGTTGCGTCGCGGGGGACGATGTCCAGGCGTACGGCTCCGCAGGCCGGCACGTCTGTGACGGGCACGTGCAGGAACCGGCCGGCGGCGCGGTGGCGTTCGTTGCTCTGGTCCTCCTGGGCGAAGGGCAGGGGCGTGCCGGTGCGCGCGTCGACGACCTGGACCGGCTCGCCGAGCGCGACGGTGCTCTCCGGCAGGAAGAGCCGTGCGGTTTCGGTGCGCGGCCAGCTGCACGTGTTGACGGCGTAGAAGGAGGCCGCCGCGTCGGCGGCGGGGGTGAAGGCCTCGCCGAGCAGCGCGGAAGCGGCGTCCAGGAGGGTTTCGGCGTCGTCGTGGGCGCGCATGGCCTGGGCGTACTTCCAGTGCCACTGCTTCTCGCCGGAGCCGTGGCCGTGGTCGCCGTGGGTCCAGGGGTCGCCGGCTCCCCAGGTGTGCTCGTTGAACAGCGAGGCGGACCGGTAGACGCCGGGAGCGCCGGCGGTGACGGCCGTGCTGCCGGGGACGTTCATCAGACGGGCGTAGCCGGCCACGGTCTGTGCCTCGGCGAGGGCCGCCTGCCCACGACGGGTGGCCGCCAGGGGGACGGCGCCGGCGCCCACGCCGTCGACCCACCAGTCGCTCCAGTCACCCCGGTAGGTCTCCAGGCGGTCTCCGACGCGCTTTTCGGCGTCTTCGAAGAAGTCCTGGTTGCGGGAGGCGCGCAGCTGCGGGTACGCCCACTGTTCGTTCCAGCGGCGCACCGTGTCGGAGATGACGCGGCGCGGGGGGCCGTTGTCGGCGAACTTGCCCAGCACACGCAGGTGCAGGACGTCCCACGGGTAGGGGTCGGCCGTGCCGGGCAGGTCGAGGGCGGGGAAGCCGGGGATGCCGCGTCCCTGGTGGGGATAGGGGAACCGGGCCAGGGCGCTGAGGTAGGAGGGCAGCAGGTCGTCGACGTGGTCGTAGGACTCGTCGAAGCCGAGGATCGAGCCCTCCATGTAGGCCAGGCCGTGCGGGGTGTCGGTGCGCCAGACCAGGACGCTGTTGCCACTGGGTGCCTGCCAGCGGAACAGGCGCGGCAGGTGTTCTCCGCCGACGAGGTGGGGCACCGCGCGGCCCGCCCAGTTGTGGGCCACGGACAGGTAGCGGATTCCGTTGTCGGTCAGTACGTCGGGCAGGCCCACCACCTGGCCGGGTACGTCCGTCTGCATGGCGGTGGTGATGTCGATGCCGTGCCGGTCGCGCAGCTCGGTCACCGGGCGGAGCAGTTCGTGCAGTTCGTCGGTGGAGCAGGTCTCGGTGTGCAGGTTGAACGGCATGGCCGTGAGTTCGACGCGCCCCTCACGGACCCGGTCGAGGAAGCGCTCCACCTGTCGCCGGGGCCGGTTGGCCTGCCAGTCCTGGAAGGAGTGGAAGCCTTCGACGGCCCAGCGGAACCGGGCGGGCTCCGGCCACTCGTCGGTGTCACGGCACAGTTCGAGCAGGGAGTCGAGGTAGGCGCGGCTCTCGGCCATGACCCGCCCTTGCGGGTCGGTGTAGCCGATGTCGAGGTGGGAGTGCTGCACCAGGTGCAGTGTCCAGTGGCGCTGCGGTCGTGCCTCGAAGGCGAGCCGGGTGCCTTCTTCCAGTTCGGGAAGCTCGATCAGCAAGCCGGTGGGGGCTTCCACCTCCGGCACCAGGAGGCGGGTGTCGCCTCCTGGTCCGTCCAGGAGCTCGCAGTGGACGGGGGTGCCCCCGCCGGTGGTGACGCGGGCGCGGGTGACGCGCGGGTGGGGGGCGCCGTCGGGACGGCGTATCCGCAGGCGGATGGACTGCAACAGGCCGCCCGTGCCGTCGCGGCGCAGTAGAGGCTCTCCCGACAGCTGCACCCGCAGGCCGCCCAGGCCGGCAGTGGTGGCCACACGCTCCTTGAGGATGTCGCGCGCGATGTCGGAGTCCCACCAGGACTGCCGGGTCAACGGTGGCTTGGGCATGGTGCGTGAGTGTCCTTTGCGTTGAGGGTGCGGTGGCGTGGGGTGCCGCGTCAGGAAGGCCGGCGGTGCTCGTGGGTGGCGTCGGCGAGAGTGGCGAAGATCTGGACCATGGCCGACTGGTTGAGGGTCGCGGCCGGCGCCTCGGGGTCGAAGTCGCCGCCGCCGGAGGGCTGGAAGCGGAACAGGCCGGTGGAGGCGTCCCGGTTGGACCGGTAGGTGCTGTCCGCGTAGCCGCTCATGACCTTCAGGTAGGCGGGGTCGGGGCGGACGGCGTCCAGGTCGAGCAGGTCCTTGAAGTAGAAGGCGTTGAAGACGGCCGGCTGGTCGTGCAGTCGGCTGCCCTCACTCCAGTAGGCCAGGGAGCCGCGGGCGTCCTCGACCGCCTTGTCCAGGTACCCGGTGTCCCCCGTGCCGCGGTAGAGCGCGACGGCGGTGCCGATCATGGCGCCCGAGTTGTAGGTCCACAGCGTCTCGTTGGTGGTGCCGTCGTCGCCTCGGTCGTTGACGTACAGGCCGGGCGCCTTGCGCATGCACGAATACACCCAGCCGTACCACTGCTCGGCCTTGGCGAGGTAGGTGCGGTCGCGGGTGTGCTCGTACAGCCGGGCGGCGAGCTGGGCGGAGAGGGCGGTGACGTTGGTGGCCCGGATGTTGTTGCCGGGCGAGTCGTACCAGTCCATGCCACCCGGGCAGGGCTTGGTGGCGTCGTCGTCCCAGGCGCGGGCGACGACGGGCACGACCTGTTCGGCCCGCTCCAGGAGCCGGCGGTCGCCGGTGGCCTCGTACTGGTCGAGCTGGCTCAGGGCGACCACGGCGTTGTCGTCGTAGTAGATGTCGCCGCCCGTGCCCAGCGGGGCGGGCAGGTAGGACGCGTAGCCCGGGCGCGGTCCGGAGCTGTGGTAGAGCTCGACGGTGTCGAACCGCTCAGTCGCGTCACGGCGGTAGGAGGCTCCGGTTTTCGGCAGTTCCTGCATGTCGACGGCTGCCTGCGCGGCCTCGCGGAGCGGCCACAGATAGGAGTGCTCCGGGTCGGCGGCTTGTCGGGGGGTGTGCTCCAGGTACAGCCCGTGGGCGTCGGTGCCCTGGTACAGGTGGCCCTGCAGGGCGCGATAGGTGCTGGTGGCGCGGTCGGCCCAGACGCTGGAGGCGACCGGGCGTGCGGGGGCGGGACTCGCGGAGTGGGCGAGCGTAGTGGCGTGGGCGGGGGCAGCGGCGGGGACGACGGCGTGGGCGGGGGCAGCGGTCCACAGCAGGCCGGCGCAGACGGCGGGAGCGGTGGCACGGGTGAGCAGCGATCGCAGCATGCGGGTGGCCCTTCGCGACGATGGGGAGGGAGGTGGAGGCGTGCGGGCTCAGCGGTGGATCTTGAGACTGCTGACGAAGAAGCGCTGGGCGGAGAAGAACAGCACCAGGGTCGGCAGCGAGACCAGCAGGGCGCCGGCCAGCACGACGGGCGGCCCGACGTTGGAGTAGTTGCCCTGCAGGTCGGCGAGAGCGGCCATGACGGGCCGGATGTTACGGCTGGTGACCATCGTGATGCCGAACATCAGATCGTTCCATACCGCCACGAACTGGAAGACGAACACGGCGATCATGGCGGACCGGGTCAGCGGGGCGTAGATCTGCCAGAAGACCCGCCACCAGGACGCGCCGTCCATACGTGCGGCCTCCACGACTTCCCGCGGCAGCGTCAGGGCGTAGTTGCGCATGACGAAGAACGCGAACGGGACCGCGATCGCCGTGTAGATGAGCACGAGACCGGTCTGGGTGTCGTAGAGCGAGGTGTGTGCGTAGGACAGGAACAGGGGACGGATGAAGACCTGCAGCGGCAGCAGGGTGCCGGAGTAGATCACCCAGAACCACAGGGCCTGGTGCCTGACCGGCATGATGATCGTGGCGAAGGCGGCGAAACTGGCGATCACCGCGGCGGCCACCGCGCTGACCACGGCGTACAGCAGGCTGTTGCCGAGAGCCGGGCCCAGGTTGGCCTTGTCCCAGGCCTGGGACATGTTGTCGAACAGCCCGAAGTCCCGGGGCAGCCAGTGCGGACTCCCGGAGTAACTTCCCGCGGGTACCAGCGCGTTGACGACGAGGAGCCAGGTGGGGACCAGCCACAGCACGGCGAGGATCACGAGGGTGGCGTTGCGCAGAACTCGGCCCAGGGACATCGTCACACGCCTTTCACGTCGAGCTGGCGGCGCAGGTAGAGCCAGGAGGCGGCCAGCACGATCACGGTGAGGACGACCGCGATCGCCGCTCCCGCGCCGGGCCGCAACTCCAGGAAGGTCTCGTTGTACATGGACACGGCGAGGGTCTCGGTGGCCCGCCCGGGGCCGCCCTGGGTGAGCACCCAGATCAGGTCGAACGACTTGAGGCCGTTGACCAGGCTCATGCCGATCACGATGATCGACACCGGGCGCAGCTGCGGCAGGACGATGTGCCGGAACTGCTGCCAGCCGCCCGCACCGTCCAGGGAGCCGGCCTCCAGAGTCTCGGGCGGGATGGACTGCA
The DNA here is from genome assembly GCF_031597775.1 of Streptomyces sp. BB1-1-1. NCBI lineage: Bacteria > Bacillati > Actinomycetota > Actinomycetes > Kitasatosporales > Streptomycetaceae > Streptomyces > Streptomyces sp. BB1-1-1. Next base: position 1,991,837 of record NZ_CP134203.1, read on the forward strand.
GCCCGACCAGGAAGAGGATGACGGCCACGCCGGTGGCCTGCCAGGCGTTGGCGAGGATCATCACGAGGGTGTTGCCGGGCCAGGTCAGCAGCCATCCCTGGGCCAGCGAGCCGAGCCCGACGCCGTTCAGGACCTGGTTGACGGCGCCGTCCGTGGTGAGCATGAAGTTCCACACGACCGCCACCGCGGATCCCGACAGCGCGTAGGGCAGCACCACACACAGCCGCGCTAGGCGTGACAGGCGGCTGGAGCCGGTCATGCAGGCGATGGCGAGCCCGAGCACGAACGGGAGCGCGACCGTGCCCACCACCCACAGCAGCGTGTTCTGGATGGAGCGGAACAGGGCCGGGTCCGAGGCGAACAGCGCGTAGTTGTCGAACCAGGCGAACGGCGAGGTCCGCGTGTCGCTGAAGAGGCTGCGGTAGAGGGTCCACGCGAACGGGGCCAGCAGGAACAGCGAGACCAGGAGGACGGCCGGAGCCATGAACCCGCCGGCCGCCAGGCGTTCACGCGCGGTGCGCCACACCGGCGCCCGGAGGTCGTGCCGCTTCGCGCTCCGGGGCGCCGGCGGCTTGCCGGGGGCCGTCGGGGGTCGCCGGTCTGTCGTAGAGGTGCTGCTCATGCTTCGTCTCGCTTCCAGGCCGCCCATTCGTCTTGTGCGCGCTCCTGCATCCGGCGCAGTGTGGTGGCCGGGGAGGTCTGCCCGGCCATGAATCCACCGAGGTCGTTGGTGTTGCCCTGGATGAGGCTGGGCGGACTGGCCTCCCAGTAGCGCACCAGCGGCATCCGGCGATTGCGGACGATGTCGCGCTGGAGGCCGGCCACCACCGGGTTGCCGGCGCGCACCTTCGGGTTGGCGGAACTGTCCTGCAGGAAGTCGCTCCACACCCGCTGGACGGACGGGTCGAGCCAGGCGCCGACGTTGGCCATGGCGGCGTCGTGGGAGGAGGCGCGGCTGGGCACCACGAAGACACCCGACTCGGCGATCACACTCTTCGGAGTGGAGGAACGCACGGCGGGGAGGATGAAGGCGCCGTAGTCCGTGCCCGGCTTCATGCCTGCCGCCGACATCCCCGCCGCCTGCCAGGTGCCGTGCAGGAACATGCCCACCTCGGCCTCCTTCAGGGCGCCGGGACCGCGGGCCTGGTCGAAGTCGGGCGCCGTCATCCAGCCCTTGCGCATGAAGTCGTGCCAGATGTCCATCGCCCGGCGCGCCGGAGCATCGGTGTAGGAGGCGTCGCCGTCCACCAGACGCTGGTAGAAGCGCGGATCGACCTTGCTGACCAGTTCCTGGAACCACTCGATCGCCGGCCAGCCACCGGCCTGACTCGCCAGGAACGGCGTGATCCCGTTGCGCTTGAGGACCTCGGCGCAGTGCAGAAGCTCGGACCAGCTCCCCGGTTCGGCCAGGCCCAGCTTCTTGAACACCGGCTTGCTGTAGAAGAGCACGTAGTACGACTCGTACATCGGGATCCCGAGCGCCTTGCCGCGGTACGAGACCGCGTCCCGCGAGGCCGTCCGCACCCACCCCTTGGCCGCGTACCGCTCCCAGACCCGGGTCAGGTCGGTGAGCCCGCCGGCCCGCGCCAGACGCTTGAGCTGATAGCCCGACGCCCACTTGACGAGGTCGGAGGACTTCGACGTCTGCAAGGTCATCTGCACGACCTGCTGGTAGGAGGTCACCGACGGATTCGACAGCGGCCGGAGCGCGAAACCGGTGATCTTCTTCAGCTCGCCGCCGGCCGAGCGGTAGCCGTCGTCCCAGGTGGCGTTGTCATTGGAGATGCTCGTGGTTCCCGGCTGCGCGGAGGTGCTCTCGCCCCGGGCGCATCCTCCCGCCGTCACGGCGGCCGCGCCGGCGGCCACCCCGGCGAGGAAGCGACGCCGAGCCAGCGGCCCAGCCGCGCTGCCGGTCCTGCCCGTTGCTGACATTGATCACCTTCACGGAATCGGGCCACATAGATGGCCGGATGTGAATCACAGGGCACGCAGGGCACCGATCAGGCCCGGGATCTGCCGAGTGTGTGTTGCGTGGAGGTTAACGACACCATTCCTGCGGTAGCAAGGGTTCAGAAGGAAAAGAATCACCCGACATGAAGAAGTCGGGTAAATATGCAGGCCAGAGGCGCCTAAGCGCCGCGTCAGCCCCACATGACATCCATGGACTCCTCCAGCCAGGGACTGTTATCGTTAACTCACTCATGGAACCGAGTAAGGAGCAGCCGTGCCCGCGCCTCGTTCGTACGACACCCACCCCAGCTACCGGCCCACCGGCGGGGAGGTGACCGCGGGCTGGCCGGCCCTGGCCGCGGATCTGCCGGGCGAACCGCTCGTCCTGGCCGTCGACGGTCCCGCGGCCCTTGACTGGGCCGCGCTGTCCGACGGCCTCGCGGGCGCCGTGCGCGCGGCGGGCCGCGACGTGCACCTGCTCGACGTCCGCGACCACTACGCGGCGGCAGCCGCCGAGCGGCTGGTCGCCCGGCCGGTTCCCGCCGACGACCCGTTCTTCACCCCGCTGTCCCGCGCGCAGGTCGCGGACCTGTTCGACACCGTTCCGCGGCCCGAGCGGCCCGGGCCGGACGGCGTGCTGGTGGTGTTCGGGCCGGGCGCCGCACTGTGCGGGCCGGACGTGCTCTGGTACGCGGACCTGCCCAAGCGGTACGCCGAGGCGGCTGTGTCGAAGGGCGAGCTGCCGGTCGGCGTCAACCTCGGACGCCCGGGCGAACCGGGCGATCTGGTCCGCCTGTTCTACACCGACTGGCCCGTGCTGGACCGGCACCGTGACGCGATCGTCGGCCGAGTCGACCGGTGGATCGACCTGCGGGACACGGCCGCGCCGGCCGCGCTTGACGGGACCGCGCTCCGCGGCACCCTGGCGCACCTGGCCCGCGGCCCGGTACGCACCCGCCCCTACTTCAACTCCACCCCGTGGGGCGGCCAGTGGGCGGCGAGCGAGCTGGGCTTCACTCCCCGGGCCGGCAACACCGCCCTCGGTTACGAACTGATCGCCCCCGAGGCCGGAGTTCTCGTCGGCGAGCAGGACGGGGCCCAGGTCGAGCTGCCGTTCCAGCTGCTCTGCGTCGAGCACCCCGAGGATCTGCTGGGTGCGGACGTGCACCGCCGGTTCGGGACGTCCTTCCCGATCCGGTTCGACTACCTCGACACGATGGGGGGCGGCAACCTGTCCCTGCACCTTCACCCGCGGGAGCAGTACATGCGGGAAGTGTTCGGCTGGCCGTACACACAGCACGAGACGTACTACGTCACAGCCGCCGAGGACGGCGCACAGGTGCTCCTGGGGCTCACCGAGGAGGCCGACCCCGAGATCATGCGGCGCCAGGTGGAGGACGCCATCGCCCACGGCACCCCCATGCCCGTCGAGGAACACGTCCAAGCGCATCCGGCGACCGTGGGCCAGCTGTTCATGATCCCGGCCGGTACCCCCCACGCCTCCGGCGCGGGCAACCTGGTGCTGGAAGTGAGCGCGACCCCCTACCTGTACTCGCTCCGGTTCTACGACTGGCTGCGCAAGGACGCCGCCGGCGCCTCCCGGCCCCTGCCCTACCAGCACGCCTTCGCCAACCTGGACACGGCCAGGCGCGGTGAGGACGTCACGAAGGACCTCGTCCAGCAGCCGCGCACGCTCCGTGCCGGCGAGGGCTGGCGCGAAGAGGTCATCGGCGCCCTGCCCGAGATGTTCTACGCGGTGCACCGCCTTGTCGTGGCATCGGGCGCCGACATCTTCGACGACACCGCGGGCCGCTTCCACATCCTCAACGTCGCCGCCGGCCGAGGCGCCGTCATCGAGACCCGCGACGGTCGCACCCATTCCCTCGCGTTCGCGGAGACCATCACGATTCCCGCCGCCGTGGGCCCCTACCGCGTGCGCGCGCTGGGCGACGACGAGGTGCGGATCGTCAAGGCGCTGGTGGTCGAGCCGTGACGCCGGCCTCCACCGGGCGGGCCGGCGTGCCCGTCCCGGTCCTCGACATCGGCGGTACGCATGTGACCGCCGCGCTCGTGAACCCCGCCACGAGCCGCCCCGATCCGTCCACGGTGATCCGCAAGCCGCTGCCCTCGCAGGCGGGCGCCGACGCCATCCTCGACGGCATCGCCGCGGCAGCCCTGGCCCTGCCGGCCGGGCACAGCCCGCGCTGGGGCGTGGCCATGCCCGGCCCCTTCGACTACGACACCGGTATCGGCCGCTTCACCGGCGTGGGCAAGTTCGAGTCCCTCTCCGGCGTCGATGTCGGGGCGGGCCTGCGGGAGCGGCTGCGCGGCCGGTCCGAGAAGCTGTGCTTCCTCAACGACGCCGACGCGTTCGCCATCGGCGAGTACGGCGCCGGCGCCGCCACCGGCCACGACCGGGTCGTCTGTCTGACGCTGGGCACGGGCGTGGGTTCCTCCTTCCTGTCCGCGGGCCGTCCCGTCCACACCGGCCCCGGGGTCCCGCCGAGCGGACACGTGCACCACCTCACGGTGCACGGCCGACCGCTGGAGGACACCGTCTCGCGCCGTGGCATCCGCGCCCTGTACGGCCGTTCCACGGCGGCGGGCGCTGCCCGGCTCCCCGACGTCGACGAGCTGGCCGCGCGCGCCACGAAGGGCGACGCCGCGGCCGTGGAGGTCTTCCGCTACGCTTTCGACGCACTCGGCCGGGCTCTGGCCCCATGGATCGACCGCTTCGCAGCCACCGCGGTGGTCATCGGTGGTTCCATGGCACAGTCGTGGGACTTGATCCACCCTGCGCTCACCACGGGGCTGGGTTCGGCCGACAGAGCGGACGTTCCTGTCCTGCCGGCCCGGCATCCCGAGGAGGCCCCTTTGATCGGGGCGGCTCACTGGGCACAGGACACATCGGACGCTCCGTGAGGACCGGGCGCCCGTGCAGGCAGGCAGCAGAAAGGGCAGGCGCATGACCGCTCGCCGGGGCAGCGGGCCGACCATGCTGGACGTCGGCAAGCTGGCGCAGGTCAGCGCCATGACCGTCTCACGCGTGCTCAAGAACGACCCGGGCGTGTCGGATTCGACCCGCGAGCGGGTCTACGCGGCGGTCGACCAGCTGGGCTACCGCCGCAACCAGACCGCGCGCAGTCTCCGCCTCGGGGGCAGCGGGATGATCGGCCTCGTGGTCACCAACCTGGCCAACCCCTTCTACTCCCGTCTCGCGCTCGGTGTCCAGGAAGTCGCGACGCAGTACGGCCTGCGCATGCTGCTCAGCAACTCCGGCGAGCAGGCCGACCGGGAACCCGAACTCATCGACGGGCTCGTCGACCACCAGGTCGAAGGGCTGATCGTCGTCCCTGCGGGCAGCCGGCAGCAGCACCTGGCCCGCGCCATGCGGCACGTCCCGGTCGTCTTCGCCGCGCGGCCGCCCGCCGGACTGGACACCGACTGCGTCCTGGTCGAGGACTTCCACGGCGCGCGCGAAGCCACCGCCTGCCTCCTGGCCGAGGGACACACCCGTGTCGCCTTCCTCGGCAATCCGCCGGCGCTCTACACCGGCGCCGAGCGTCTGCGGGGCTTCTGGGCGGCACACGAGGAGATCGGCATCGCGCCGGACCACGCCCTCATCCGCCAGGGCCTGGTCGACTCCGCGACCGCGGAGCAGGCAGCGCTCGACCTGCTCGGGCAGGCCGAACCGCCCACCGCTCTGTTCTGCACGAACAACCGCATCAGCCAGGGCGCGATCCGGGCCCTGTACAAGGCGGGAACCACGCTCCCCCTCGCCGGTTTCGACGACTTCGACCTGTCCGACGTCCTCGGCCTGCCGCTGACCCTCGTCTCCTACGACGCCGACGAGATCGGGCGCCAGGCCGCACGTCTGCTGATCGACCGACTCGAACACCACGACACGGCGCCTCCGGCCTCCCGCCGCATCTCCGTACCCACCCGCGTCGTCCGCCACGGCACACCCTCCGGACAGCAGCCGGGCCGTCCACCCGCCGACGCCTGACACCTCCGTCCGCGACGGCCCTGGCCGCCCCGTATCGCGGTATCGCGGTATCGCGGTGACGCGGTATTTCCGCATCCCCTCATCCCCGCATCCCCGCATCCCCGCATCCCCGCATCTCCGTTGTCGACGGGCGGTGCCGCAAGAGGCGTGTGCCGCACCGCTCCCGCCCCGTGACGCGGAGACCACTGTCGGCCGACCGCCGAAAGGCTGCTCCATGCGCTTTCCCACCAGTGTCGAAGACCACCCCGTCGTCCAGCAGGCAGTGCACCGACTGGACGAGCTCGGCGATCCGCGCCTCGGCCGGACGCTGGTGCGCTGCCTGGACGACACCCTGGCGCGCACCATCCGGCCCATGCCCGACGGCACCGCCTTCGTCGTGACCGGCGACATCCCCGCCATGTGGCTGCGCGACTCCTCGACGCAGATGATGCCCTACCTGGCCCTCGTGCGAGAGGACACGGCCCTGCAGGAACTCCTGCTCGCCGTGCTGCGCCGCCAGTTCCAGCAGATCGCACACAATCCCTACGCCAACGCCTTCAACGCCGAACCCACCGGGCAGGCGCACGACCCGGGCGACCTGTGCGCGGATCCGTGGGTGTGGGAGGAGAAGTACGAGGTCGACTCCCTGGCCTTCCCTCTCCTGCTGGCCCACCGCTTCTGGGCGGCGACCGGACGAACCGATCACGTGCCTCTGGCGCTCCGGACAGCGCGCACCGTCATCGCGGTGTGGCGCACGGAGCAGGACCACGAGCGCCTCTCCGCCTACCGCTTCCTGCGCCGGGACTGTCCACCGAGCGACACCCTCCAGAACGCGGGGCGAGGTACGCCTGTGGCCCGGACCGGGATGACCTGGAGCGGATTCCGTCCCAGCGACGACGCGTGTCGCTACGGCTACAACGTCCCCGCGAACCTGTGTGCCGCCGCCGCCCTCGACGGCGTCGCCGAACTGGCCCGCCACGTGGACGACACAGAGCTCGCCGAAAGCGCCGCCCAACTGGCGGCGGAACTGCGAGCGGCCACCATGCGGCAAGGCACCGTCCATCACCCCGAGTTCGGTTTGATCTACGCGTATGAGGTGGACGGCAGGGGCAACGCGCTCCTGATGGACGACGCCAACATGCCCGGACTGCTCTCACTGCCCCTGATCGCGAACGTCCCCGCCACGGACGCGGTATACCTAGCCACCCGGAAGTTCGCCCTCTCGCCGGCGAACCCCACCTGGCACCGGGGAACAGCCGCCGAGGGCGTCGGCAGCCCGCACACACCCGATGATCACATCTGGCCCATCGCCATCGCCGTACAGGGCCTGACCAGCAACGACAGCACAGAGCGCGTCACAGCTCTGAAAACGCTCCTCTCGACCGACGCGGGCACAGGCCAGATGCACGAGTCGTTCCACAAGGACGACCCCCGCCGATTCACCCGCCCCTGGTTCTCCTGGGCCAACGCCATGTACGCCGAACTCGCTCTGGACATCGCCGGACTCGGCAACCGGCTCCTGTGGTCCTCGGATGACAGGCCGGCGTCTCCGGCTGACAGGCTCTGACCAAGAGCTGGGAGCACTCCTCGGCACCTCGCGCGACCGCGGCGCCGGCTGACTGGAGCAGGACGGCAGTCCCGCACTGGACCCGTGCACCTCTCGGGCGCGGACGTTGCCGCTGTTCGGTTGTGCCGTGGGCGCATGGGCGCCGCAGGGCCGAAACGAGCGTCGGATGGAGGCGACTGCGGCTACCCGAGAACGCGTCGGCACGTCGAGCAGCATCGTGGCGACGGCACCCGCTGCCGGGACGGCGGAGGAACTCATGAACTCACGCCGCGTATGAACTCATGCCGCGTACTCCTTCGGCTGCGCGGCCGCGTCCGAGGCGGTGAGCACCTTGCGGGTGACGCGCTCGGCGATGGCCGCGACCAGGGTGCGCGGCCGGCGCGGCAGCAGATGCGCGGCCAGGGCGTTGCCGAGTCCGGGGGTGACATAGCCGCGGTCCCGGTCGAGTGCCCGCAGAGCGGCGCGCACAACCGGCTCCGGCGTGGTCATCGAGCCGTTGACGGCGGCCTTGCGGGTGCCGATGGCATCGAAGAAGGGCGTGTCGACCGGACCGGGGCACAGAGTGAGCACGCGGATGCCACGCCTGCGGTACTCCTGGCGCAGGGCGAGCCCGAAGTTCAGCACGAAGCCCTTGGCCGCGCTGTAGACGGCGAAGTACGGGGACGGCTGGAAGCCCGCGGTGGAAGCGACGTTCACGACCGCGCCCGTGCCGCGCTCCAGCATGCCGGGTAGCAGGGCGTGGGTGAGGTCGACGAGTGCGACGACGTTGACCATCAGCTGGTCGTGGTCCCGGTCCGCGGCGATGTCCTCGAAGCGACCGCACGTGGCGAACCCGGCGTTGTTGACCAGCAGGTCGACGCTCAGGCCACGGGCCGCGAGCCGACCGGCGACCTGCCGGGCGGCATCGGGCTCGGCGAGGTCCTGGACCAGGACGTGGGCGCGGATGCCGTACTCCGCGACCAGCCGCTCGGCGAGGGCCGTGAGCCTGTCCTCGGAGCGCGCCACCAGGACCAGATCGTGCCCGCGGGCAGCGAGCTGCGCGGCGAACTCAGCGCCGAGACCGGACGAGGCGCCAGTGATGAGCGCTGCACTGTTCACGGGAAATGAAACAGCGGCACGGCCGTTGCGAGCGGACGCGGAGCGCAGTGTGCGCGCCATCCTGGAGGCGGCCGAACGCGTACTCTCCGCGGATCCCGGCGCGTCGATGGAGCAGATCGCGACCGCGGCGGGGGTGGCCAGGACGACGATCCACCGGCGGTTCGCCCATCGGCAGGCACTGGTCGAGGCGCTGGCCTCGTCCGCCGCCCGCCAGCTCGCCCAAGCCGTGGAAGACGGCCGGCCCGACACCGCCCCTCCCCTTGTGGCACTGCACCGGATCACGGCCAATGTGCTCGAGGTGAAGGGCGCCTGGGCATTCGCCCTGGGGCTGCCGGCCGACCCCGACAGCGAAGCGGCCGCCGTCCACCAGGACATCGGCCGACGGTGCATCACCGTGCTGGAACGCGCCCGGGCGGACAGGCTCATCGACGAGACAGCCGACCTCCACTGGGTACGACGGGTCTACTACGCGCTCCTCGGGGAGTCCCTGCAGGGCAACCCGGACGACGCCGGCATCCACACCGACACCCTCGCCGCCCGCATCATCGACACCCTGCTGCACGGCGCCGGACCGCGCACCTGAAAACGGCTGCGGGCGCGGCCAGCGACGTACGGAGACGGTTCCCCGACGGCGTGGCCCAGCCCTCCGCAGCGGGCCTTCACACCCGATCGCCGGCGGCCGGCGCCGCTTCAGCGAACGCACGGCCCAGGCCACGGCCGGCCCCGGTGATGAACCAGACCCGCGCCGGTCCGACTCCCGCGCTCTTCATCGCGCGCCTCTTCCTGGACGTGCGATACGCGTCCGGTGAAGTACGTCGTCTGACGAAAACATGCGGCACGGCCCGTGCCGTGCTGTTACGGTCCCGGTGTGGCAGACCGACGCGCCGATCGGACCGAAGCGATCTTGAACAGCACTCTGGAGCTGGCCAGAGAATCGGGATTCGCCAAGCTCAGCATCGAGGCGGTCGCAGCCCGTGCCGGAGTCGGAAAACACACCATCTACCGGCGCTGGCCGTCCCGGGGCATGCTCTTCCTCGACGCGGTCCTCAGCGCGGACACGCAGGGCCTGGTCCACGCCGACACCGGCGACGTCGTCGCCGACCTGCGCGCGGTGATGACCAGGGCCTGCGACCTCCTGGGCCGTCCCCCCTGGGGCCCGCTCTACCAGGACCTCATCGGCGAGGCACAGCACGATCCCAAGGTCGCCGCCGCACATCACGAACGCTTCGTCAAACCCCAGACCGCCGACACCCTGGCCCGCCTGAGAGCCGCCAAGGACCAAGGCCAACTGGCCCCCGACTTCGACCTCGACGTCGCGATGGAGCTCCTCTCCGGCCCGTTGTACTACCGGCTGCTGGTCACACAGGAGCCCCTGACCCACGACTACATCGACCGCGTTCTCCGCGCGGTCTTCAACGGCATGAGCCCTCGGAGTACGTAAGTACCCGCCCCGGACAGAACGGACGCCTGCCCATGCGTATCACCGCCCTCACCGATCCCGACCGCACCTCGTCCGGCTACCGGCTCGCCTGGCTGGCCGGCGCGGAGGACGGCGATCCGCTCGGACACGCGTTCCTGCGGGTGTTCACCCGAGAAGGCCAGGAGCACCTGGCCGAGGTGCACCTGCACGTCCACCGGACGGAGCGGCGTCGGCACGTCGGGACGCGTCTCCTCGAAACAGCGGTGGCCGCCGCGCGGGAGGCGGGAAGGCGGTCGGTCGTCGCGCAGGCCGACGCGGACACACCCGGCGATCACTTCCTCGCCGCACGCGGCTTCCGCAAGGTGCTCACACTGACGTACGCCCGGCTCGCCCTGGAGGAGTGGGGCGCCGCCGAGGCCGACGCGATAGCGGCTGCCGCCGCGCGGCGACACCCCGGCTACCGGCTCGCGTCCTGGCGCGGCACCGTCCCCGGGGAACTGGCCGAGACATTCGCCGCGTCGCGCCGCGCGATGGACGACATGCCGATGGACGACACCGACTACGGCGTGGTCGTCTGGGACACCGAGCGGGTTCGGGCCGCTGCCCAGGCCATCGCCGACCGAGGGGATCTGCTGACCACGGTGGTCGCCGTCGACGAGTCCGACGGCTCGATCGCCGGCTTCTCCGAACTCGTCGTCCCGGGTGACGGCAAGGGCGACGGAACGCACTACGGCACCGGCGTCCTCCCCGAGCACCGCGGTCACGGCCTGGGCCGCTGGATGAAGGCCGAGTCGATCCGCCTGGCCCGCACCAACCACCCCGACCTCGCCGGCCTGGTCACCGACACGGCGGACAGCAACACACACATGCGGCGCATCAACGACGCATTGGGATACGCCCCCACCCACAAGGCCCTGGAGTACCAGCTCGACCTTCAATCACCCGGCTCCTGACCGCGCTGATACCAGCTACTCGCGCCGCCGCCGGGGTGCAGCAGGAGACGCCCACACCGCGCGGAGTCCTCGTCCCCGTGCCGACGGTCAGGTCAGCACGGTCAGGCGCCCTTGCCCGCGGGCTCCAGGATCGCCACGCACTCCACATGGTGCGTCATCGGGAAGATGTGCAGTGGGTCGATCACAAGGGAACGTGCAGGTCAGGAGGCGTAACCCGCGTGCGCCCATAGGCCCCGTGCGTCATACGTGCGTCACTTTCATGGCCATGCGTGGCAGCGGGGGTATCGCACTGCGGCCTGATCGACCAGCGAAACACGTAGGCCCGCCCACCCCACGACCACATGAAAAGCCCTGCCGGTTCGGAACGAACCGGCAGGGCTGACAATATACGAAGCATCAAGGGACCGGCTTGCAATCACTGCGCCCCAGCCAATGCGCGGGAAGCGCCCGTGGGAACTATGAGCTGCGATTCGAGCCGCGTCCACGCCCCGAGAACCGCCTCGTGCGCATCAGGTGCGAGGTGGGCGTAGCGCTGAGTGGTCTGATAGCTCTCGTGCCCCAACAGGTGCTGCACCTCGTACAGGGACACCCCCTTTTGCACAAGCCACGAAGCGCATGTGTGACGCATCGAGTGCGGCGGATACTCGGGGACAGCTCGCCGCCTGCCACCTGCTTCGAGATAGCAGGCCGCACGTACGGCAGGCCACCACGTCTGGCGCCGCCAATTTCCGTCGTCAAGCAATCGGCCGGCACGCCCCTTAGTGACAGTGGTGAAGACGACACCGTCACGATCCCTCCCATGCATGTAACGTGCCAGGGCATCTAGCACGTGGTCTGGCAGGGGAACCTCTCGGCGACTCTTTGCCGTCTTCGGATACTCCTTGATGCCCGACTTCGTATTGACCTCGACGACGAATAGCCGCGACCTACGCCAGTCAATCCTCTTACCATGGAGCCCTGACAATTCTCCCCACCGGAGACCGGTATAGAAGCCCAAAAGGGCCATCGTCTGCCATGGTCGTGACAGCCCATCAAGAATCGCCTGGGCTTGATTGAGCGTAAACCACTCCGGAGGTTTTACTACTACCGGCGGCAAGTCTATGCGCCTGCATGGCGTAACTGGGATTAGGTCCTCATCGACTGCGGCCTGCATCAGCGAGTGCAGCAAGTTATACGATCGCCGAATTGCCGATGAACCCTTTTTCTCGAGCATCAGCTTGCGGACCCACGTCTGCACGTCAAGGCGACCTATGGTCCGCATTTCCCAGTCCGCCCAATAGGGCATGACATGGTTGCGCATGGCAGAAGCGTCCCCACGCAGCGTATGAGGCTCGGCAATCCGCGCATCCCACCAGCGGTCATGCCACTCGCGAAACTTAATCTTTCCAGCACGAGGATCCCGGTGCACACCCCGCCGGAATTGAGCCTCTCTCCCAGCCGCCCAATCACGCGCCTGGTCCTTAAGCGTAAAGGTCTCCGTATCCCGATCGCCCGCCGGCGTCCTTACGGTCGCTTGCCACTTCCCCGATGGAAGTTTACGCAGGTAAGCCATCTCACCTTTCTCGATTCATCTAGCAATTGGACACGTGGGGCTAACTTGCCTGAGAGGCGGAGGAAGAGGAACCGGACGAGCTAGTGCGCCGCTCAACGAGAGCCTTTACGTCACTTCCGCTAACCCTCACACGAGAGCGTTCCGTGCCCGTGCGCAGATCGATAGCCGAAAGCTCGCCCAGAGCTATGTACCGATACACCGAGCGTCGACTGACATCCAAAATTTCTGCAACGTTCTGTATCGATAGCAATTTTTCACACACGGCAGGCTCCGATGGATAGGGCAGGACGACGGCCAGTCCGCACTCGATCCACCGCCAAGCAGTCGGTGAGGACGCCCTAAACGATCCGGAGAATCCCCGGTTTCGGTAACCGGGGATCGTGGGCTATATTCCGCCCCGCGCACGACAGTTGAGAGGTCAGCCTGTAGAGCGTGAGCGCGGGGTGGATATGGTCTTCGACCAGGACCACCAGCCGCCCTCGGTGGGAGGGCCTAGGTTGCGGTTCGCGACGCGTTCGGGGGTACCAGGGGCTCGGCTGATGCAGCGGGCCTCAGCCGCGAAGTGCGCGCCCACCAGGTCTTGGCAATGCCCGCGCTGCACTCGGTCCTCGCCGAAAGGGCCGACGGCGCAGACGCCAAGGCACGGGGCCGTGGACAGGGCGGCGTAGTCAGCTTTCGTCTGGGCGGTCCATACGTTCATGGCGCCAAGCGCTGGGAGGATCGGAGCAGTGACGCGGGCCGATCGAAGTACGGCTTTCAGCAGGTGGGCCTCCTTGCTAGGGACCATGGAGCGAGAAGAGGGGCGGGGGCCAGCGCCTGACGCCAGCACCCGCTCCGCTTGGAGCGTCTCTGACCTGGTCTGTTTCTGGGAGAGGTTGTACGTTGACATGGTCTCCGGGGAGGGTTCCAGTCCTTCGGGGCTCTTTCTCGTCTGCCGTGGGCGAATCCATCCTTGGGCCTGCCACGGTGAGGGCTCCGCCTACCTTGGCGGGAGGAGGTCGGCGCCTTCGGCGCGGAGCACCTACGCGACCTCGTCGACCAGGGCCTGGTCATCATCAGCGGGACGACTAATCCTCACGTTTGCAGCAGGTCTGCTATCGGTCCGAACACCGCCGATGCGACCTGCAGTAGGGATTCGGTCTCGTCGTAGGCGGCACGCACCGAGCAAGCGGTGTGACAGTCGCCGCACAGTTCACGCCTCGCTCGAGACACAGCAACCGCTGGGCGGCGGGATCGTTGACGGACTCAAGTAGGCGAGCGGCGATCGGGGCGACGGCGCGGTGTTCGGCGACCATCCGTGAGGTCCTAGGGACCTGCGGGGAGGCGTAGAGAAAGAACTCGATCGCTGTACCTTCCACGGCCGGCCGCGCTCCAGGATCTCGGTCTCGGTGCCAGTCCGGAAGCCGTCTCGTCGACACAAGCCTGCGAGGCCCTCCGGGTAGTTGGGCGCTCCCGCCAGGAGGTTCACACGGGGCCAAATAGTTCAGCTCACCCATCCGCAATGAGATGGGTGAACTCATGCAGCGCGGCGGCAGCCACGCCGTGGCCGATGCCGCCCTGCGTACCGCAGTCCCCCGTCGGTAGTGGACAGGGGCCGCCCTCGAAGAAGCCCTCTCGCAGCCGCGGGATGGCATTCGGCAGCCACTCCCCTTGTTCTTGTGCAGTTACTCGCCGAAGAGGGGCGAGGCTCCTGGGGTGTTGACGACGGTGGCGCCACCACATGGTGCGATCTGAGATTGGCGGCCAGCTGATGACCGGCAACCGCAGCAAGAGAAACGGGGCCTCGTCATCCTCTGACGCCGACGGCGCGCTGATGGTCGGTGCCCTAGCTCACGACCGCCGCCATCGGATCGACTGGTCCGTCACGGTGACCGAATTACGCGGGCGTGGCGCAGCGGAAGCCGGTGTCGTTGTCCTTCATCGACGCTGCGGCAGTGTTCAGCAGGGACGGCGCTGCCCGTTCGACCGGAGACGTGAACGCGGAGCCTTTCAGGTGGTACCGCCCGCTGCCGAGCTCTTCCTCGGTGGAGCACCATTCCCAGACGTTGCCGCACATGTCGAAGATGCCGAATGGGCTGGCGCCGGACTGGTAGCGGGAGACAGGGGTTGTCGCGTCAATGCCCGCTTCGGCCGTGTTCGCCTTCGCGGCTGTCGGCTCATTGCCCCAGGGGTAGACGCGACCACGCGGTCCGCGAGCCGCCTTCTCCCACTGCCGGGCGGTTGGAAGGAGCTTGCCAGCCCAACGGGCGTAAGCGGCCGCATCGTGCCACGTCACCCACACCACGGGGTGGGTGGCCAGGGTGACGGGGCAATGGCCGTCTGGCCAGTGCTGGGGCCTCCGGTGCTTGGTGGCCAACACGAAGCGCGAGTAGTCCTCATTGGTCGTCGGGTAGACGTCGATGAGAAACGGTTCCAGCCACACCGAGCGGTTGTCAGGGCCGGAGAGATAAATGCCCTCCTCGACGAGGGCCATGACCTTCCCGTCGATCGGATGCCGGCGAGTGCTTGGGTCCCGTCGCAGGAGTTCCTCGGCCCGTTCGTCGTGCTCAACGGCCGCACGTTCGGTCATGAGCGCGGCGAACCGTTGCTGAACGTCGGGCGTGGCCTGAGTCAGAAGCGTATCGAGGGACGTCTGGTTGTCGAGTTCGAGTTCGATGGTCTCGCCCCGGCGTTTCCACCGGGGGACCTGACGAGGGTTCACGCCTACTAGCTCGGCGAACTCCTTCTGCTTCTTCCGCATGGCCGTGCGCAGCAATTCGGCTTCACGGCCGGTCCACCTGGTAACCCGCGCCATAACGCTTGCTTCCCTACAGGGTCTCGCCGGCGATCGACAGGTACGCCTCCTGGAGCTGCCTCAAGACAGGGTGCTCCACGGAGAACTCGGTGTCGTCGATCGCGGCCAAAGGGCGCACGCCGATCGACGTGTTCGTGGCGAACGCCGCGGCCATGCCCTTGGCCTGGTCCAGGGTGACAGTGGAGATGCGGTGTTTCGCATGCTGCTGGAGCAGAGCCATGGTGACGCCGGGCAGCACGGGGGCATCTGGCCACACGACAGTGCCCTCTTGGTCGACGAAGGCCACGTTCCAGGTGCCGCCCTCGGAGACGAACCCGTCACAGCCGACGAATAGGGCATCGTCGAAGTTTGCTCGCTGAGCCGAGCCCCGGGCGTGCAAGGCGCCGAAGAGACCGATGTGCTTCACCTGGGGCAGGTCACGCTCGTACACCAGGCTCTGGGCGCGCAAGGGCGCCGGAGGAAGGGCGCCGGCACCGCGTACGGACACGAGAACGTGCGGCTCGTTGGCGTGGGCCGGGTGGCCCATCTCGACCTTCGGGTCATAGATCGTGACACGCACGACGCACGGGCGGGTCTGCCCCTCCAGAGCCTGACGGACGTACTCGCGCACGCGGTCGGTCTTCAGAGCCGCGTGCCACACGATCTCGCAGTCCCGCGCAAGGCGTTCCAGGTGCAGCGTCAAGCCACGGACGCTGCCGTCGGAATCGACACGCATGGACGTGAAGTGCCCGACGTTCGTGAGTGCCAGGGGAAGCAAGTCATCTACAGATACGGGCTTTCCATCGAGAGTCACCATGCAGCCAAGCATGTCAGGACCATGCCCTCAGGCGGCACCCAAATCTGGTTACTGACGGGTCAACGTCATCTGTAAGTCATTCCCAAGCCTTCACTGCGAGGTGTTCGCTGGTTACTGCGCGAATACGCCTCGCCATCGGCATGGCGCCTCGTGCCGCGCGCTTGGCGCCTCAGCCACACGTTCACCACGCCATTCCATCCGGGAGGAGCCCGATGACGGTCGCAACAGCTCTCGCACCGGTCACGACGCGGTCGGTACCACGCCCCGGGTACGCCGCCTTCGAGTCATGCTTCGCCCCGGAACCGATCAACGTTGGCCGCGCGCGTCACACCAGCAGCGTCTTCCTGCGGCTATGGGAGGTCGCCGGCCCCTTGGCTGAGGGCGTGGTGCTTTGTGTCTCCGAGCTGGTCACTAACGGTGTGATGCACGGCTCTGGAGACCTGTCACTGCGCGTCCGATGCCGCGACACCGAGATCCTCGTCGAGGTCCAGGACGGCAGCTCAGTGTCGGCGACCATGCGTTCGGCCAATACTGATGCCACTTCGGGGCGGGGCTTGGTCCTCGTTAAGGCCCTCTCCGGGGATTGGGGAGCCAGCGCGGACGGCCGGACGACGTGGTGCACGTTTCCTATCCTTGTGGGCAGGCCCTGATGACTGCCCCTGCGAGCACCACCATCGCGGCGTTACAGGAAGTCGAGCTACGGACGTTCGGAGGCGGCAAGCCAGTACGTGGAGAGCATCTCGCCCGGCCAAGTCGGCTGACGGACTTCACATCGCGGTCCCATCTCCTCGAAGTACGGCGCCAGGTCGATGATCGGTGTCCCGTCGACGGCGTCAAGATCCGTCACCAGGAGATCCCGGCCCTTCACTTTCAGCAACCGCGGGTAGCTGGTCGCCAGCTGGTTGGGCCTCCGATGGTTGCGGTGGACGAACGTACCCGTCGCCGGCCACCTCGGATTTCCCCGCGGGCTACGCGCGTGCAGCTGGACGTCTTCCGGCCGCGCCATGTGGAAGCGCCACGTCACCGTCAGGTGGGAGAACTCCTCGATGCCCTGCAATGTTTCGAGGGGGTACGCGTCGTTGAGCCTGATGACCGATTCGATCCCGCCCTGATAGTCGTCCTGAACGCGGGTGTGGCCCCCGACCACCGTTGCGATCGACTCGACCTCGTACGTCGCCATCAGGGTCGTTCCTCTCATTCAGAACTTACGCATCCTGTAGCCGTTACGCGAAGCAACGGGCCTGATCCGCGGTCAGCCTATGACCCGCAGCATCTCCCGTGCCCGATGGTCCAATTCGGCAACGTGGCGACCTCCGCGTTGCCGAACGGGCGAGAGGTCGCTCTGCATCCGGACGATGACGTCGCGGACGCGGCCCGACAGGACGCCCGCCATGGCATCGAGGGCTTGCCCCCAGGTAGTGCATGCCTCGTCGAGGTGGCCCTGCTGAACCTGGACGGCGCCGAGGTAGCCGAGGGTCACGCTGTGGGTGCGGGCGTATTGCTGGCGGCGGCGAGTGGCAACGCTGCGCTGAAAGTGGATCTCCGCGTCGACTGGCTGACCCAGGTCGCGCAGGGCGCAAGCCGTCTCGTGGGCGAGGGAGGCTTCCTGGAAGAAGTCCACGCGGCCGGGCGCACCGTCGTTGTCCGCGCGGGCGAGGTCCCGCTCCGCGCGACTGATGGCCGCAAGGGTGCCAGACCGGTTGCCGTCGGCCGCGAGCGCTCGTGCGTGAACGATCGCGAGCAGAGCTTTCTCCCGCTGGCTGGCCTGGCCGTAACGGTCGCGGGACATGGAGGCTTCGGCCAGGGCGAGCGCTTTGCGTGGGTGCCCGAGGTCCACTGCCTGATGGGCGAGGGCTCGCAGAATGTGACCGGCAAGTGGTCCGTCCCCGGCTTCTGCCGCAATGCGGGTGGCAAGGGTGAGGTAGCGCTGGGCTGTTCGGTGCTCGGAGGCGTCGAACGCCATCCAGCCGGCGAGGTAGGTCATCTCCGCGACAGCGGAGTACGTGTCCCGGCGGCTCTGTTCCGTGCGGAATCGGCTGCCAAGCAGGGGGACTGCTTCGTCGCGGAGGTGGCCGGCCAGCGCCGAGCGCCCGGAGGCGCCTCCGCGCTGCTGGTCTCGCGCGGAGTAGAAGTTCGTGAGGTCGCGGACGTCGTCGATGTCGGCCTGGGCCACCAGTCGGGGAGAGACTGCCGTGCGTCTGGCTGCTGCGGCAGGGGCGGCTGCCCACCACGAGGCGGTGGGCAGGGCCAGGCCGGCGGCGGAGTACGCGGAGGTCGCCAGCAGCTTGCGTCGGTGCATGTCCAGATCGTCGCTTCCCAGCTCAGCCAGCACAGTCAGAGGGTCGACGCTCCAGTCGGAACCACTGTCGGCCGTACCTGTCGGCACTTCCTCCAGCCCGAGGTCAGCCAAGGTGAGGCGGCGGCCGAGCCTGCGGGAAAGCGTCTCGCGCAGGATATGCCGCGCTATCCCGCTGGGCTTCGTACCCAGGACCCACATGGAGATATGCGAACGGGAGATGGCCTCCAGCTCCCGTACGCCACTCTCCGCAGCCACGCGGGCAACTGCAGCGGCCGCTTGAGGCTGGGACCAGCCCGCTTCGCGCAGAAGGGCGGAGAAGGCGAGATTTCGCTCACGGGCCATGGACTGCCCCTCGGTCTCGAAATGATCTTTGGCGCCTTTGGCGGCCTTGGCAGCCGTGCAGGCATACCCCTCGGCGGCGATTCAGGGTTCGCTCAACGTAGCGGCCGGGTCACTCACTATGCACCTCAGTCGTCGGCACTCCAAGGCGAACCCCACTTAACTTGGCTTGATCCACACAGGAGTTGTGTCATGCGCCCCTCGCTGTTCCTGCATCAGACCCGTCACAGCGATGGTCGAGGCGAACTGGCCAACCTCACCCTGGGATCGGCCGATGTCCAGCGGGATCAAGCGGTGGCTGCAGCAGAGACGGTGGCGCTCGTGCTGGACGATGAGTCCCCGCTGCCGCAGAGGGCTGGCGACGTGGAGGAGCTTGCACGGCGCCTTCGCGGTCACATCGGACAGCTCGGGGCCGTCGTGCCGCCGGGAGCCGCAACACTACGCGGCGCGCAGCAGCTCGCTTCGGCAGGCGTCCCCGACGGGTACATGCCGAGCAGTGTTCATCTGGTCAAGCTGGCCGAGGCCACTCAGGCACTCGTTGCGACCGTACAAGCTCACGGAGTTGTCCCCGCGAAGCCCATGCGGAGACGGCGTTGGTGGAGGCCCCAGCTCAATGTGCTGCGCGGCTCGGTCTTCGCTATCGCGTTCGCCCTCTTGGCTCTGGCCGCGTCGGTGCCCCGGGCATGACCGCCACCGGGGCAATTCTGATCGCGGTAGTTCTCGGCCCGATGGCCTGTCTGATTCTCCGCGGTGGCCGAGCAACCGGCCGGGCCGCTCCCCAGGACGAGGACTCCGCGTTGGGGCAGAACCGAACTCCCCCGCACAGGTAACCACCGAGTCCCTCCCCATCTACCCTTCCCGGCCGCTGCCGCGGCCCCTATGCCATCCCCGGGTTCGCGGGGTCTACGGAGATCCACACGATGATTCGCCTTCCCCGTATCGAGCAGTACGGCCTGATCGGCGACATGCAGACCAGTGCCCACGTCTGCGACGACGGTTCGATCGACTGGTTGTGCCTGCCCCGCTTCGACTCGTCGGCACTGCTCGCGGCGCTGCTCGGCACACAGAAACACGGATCCTGGCAGATCGCCCCTGCCCCTTCTGCCGGGCAATCCGACACGGGAGCAGTCGCCGAGCGCCGGTACCGGGATGACTCGCTTGTCCTCGAATCGCTGTGGCGTACGCCTACCGGGTCGGTTCGGGTGCTGGACTTCATGCCGCCGCGCAACGGGGCGGCGCAGGTAATCCGGATCGTCGAGGGTGTGACAGGCGAGGTGGAGATGGTCTCGGCCCTGCGTCCGCGGCCGGGGTACGGCAGTGTCAGTCCGTGGATCCACGAGGTCGGGGGCCGCATGGTCGCCGAGGCCGGCGCGGACGCTCTGTGGCTCGACACCGGCATCCAGCAGGTCGAGAAGGACGGCGTCATTGCCAGTACCTTCGCCATCACCGCGGGGCAGAGCGTGGCATTCGTGCTCAGCTGGTGCCCCTCCCATACAGCGGCACCCGATCTTCCCGATCCGGAGGCCGCGCTCGCCGAAACACTCGCCTTCTGGCAAGACTGGGTACAGGAGTGCACCTACGACGGGCCCTACCGCGAGGCCGTGATCCGTTCCGCGATCGCGCTGAAGGCGATGACGTATGCGCCGAGCGGCGGGATCGTCGCGGCGCCGACCACATCGCTGCCCGAGGAGATCGGCGGCGGACGGAACTGGGACTACCGCTTCACTTGGCTGCGCGACGCCTCCAACACTCTCGCCGCGCTGCTGGGAACCGGCTACAGGCAGGAGGCCCATGCGTGGCGGCGTTGGCTGTTGCGTGCGGTGGCCGGCGATCCGGAAAACCTGCAGATCATGTACAGGATCACCGGCGAACGTG
The DNA here is from genome assembly GCF_031597775.1 of Streptomyces sp. BB1-1-1. Taxonomy (NCBI): domain Bacteria; kingdom Bacillati; phylum Actinomycetota; class Actinomycetes; order Kitasatosporales; family Streptomycetaceae; genus Streptomyces; species Streptomyces sp. BB1-1-1. The sequence continues at coordinate 2,012,465 of NZ_CP134203.1, forward strand.
ATCTGCGGGAGCGGGAGCTGCCCTGGCTCCCAGGGTACGAGGAATCAGCTCCGGTGCGGGTCGGGAACGGGGCGGCGGACCAGCTGCAACTCGACGTGTACGGCGAGTTGATCGAGACCCTCTACCTCGCCCACCAGAGCGGTGTCGCCCACTGCGCCGACACCGCGGTCCTGCACCAGCGGCTCATCGAGCACCTGGCCCAGCGCTGGCAGGAACCCGACGAGGGAATCTGGGAGATCCGCGGGGCACGCCGGCACTTCGTGCACTCCAAGGTGATGGCCTGGGTGGCCATCGACCGCACCATCCGCCTGGCCGAGGCCGGCGCCCTCGCGCTGGATCCAGGCCCCCTGGTCGAGTTGCGCGAGACGATTCACCGCCAGGTCTGCACCGAGGGGTTCGACCCGGTGCGCAACACCTTCACCCAGTCCTACGGCTCGCTGGAGTTGGACGCCGCCACGCTGTTGATCCCCAGGGTCGGCTTCCTTCCTCCCGACGACCCCCGCGTCATCGGCACCGTGGACGCCGTACGCCGGGAGCTGTCCACGCCGGACGGGCTCGTGCGCCGGTACCCGACAATCGGCAACCACGCCGGAGTGGACGGTCTGACGGGCAATGAGGGCACCTTCATCCTCTGCTCTTTCTGGCTCGTGGATGCCCTGGCCCTGACCGGCCGCATGGATGAGGCCCACGCCCTGTTCGAACGCCTTCTCACGCTGCGCAACGACCTCGGCCTCCTCGCCGAGGAGTACGACCCCATCCAGCAGCGCCAACTCGGTAACTTCCCGCAGGCGTTCAGCCACATGGGCCTGATCCAAAGTGCCCTGCTCCTGGAGCAGCTGGCGGCACAGTCCTCTCCTCACCGAGGCGCGGTGTCGGTTCCGGCGCGCCGTTCCCCCTCACTCGGGTCGCTACAGAACCGCAAGGCCCTGATGTCGCAGCACGCCTAGCCGCCCCTTTCCACTGACGAGGATTCTCATGTCTGACAGCGCGTTCCCGACACGGTCGGCCGCGACCGGCCACCGCCGACGGCGGTCGCCACGGGCCGATGCCTTCACGGTGCACCGCGTCCGTCGTGCCGTGGTGCTGCCCCTGCTGCTTCTTTCGGGCCTGCTGGGCGTCGCCTTCGCCGCCTGGTCGACGGCCGCGGTGGCTCTCGGCTGGATCCTGGTCGGCCTGGTCTGCGGGCTGACCGGGGTCGCACTGGTAGCGGCCCGCGGAGCGCGGACGGCCGCCGACGCCGTGCAGACAGCCGCAGAGGAACGACGCACGGCGGTGCTGACCGTTGTAACGGGAGCGGCGGCGGCCGTCGAGAAGTCGGTGGCGTGGTCGGCGGACGAACTGTGCCGAGGGGCACGACCGCCCCTGCCGGACATGCAGATGCCGCAGCCGGCCAGTGCGACCGCAGAGATCGACAACGCGCTGAGTGCACTGCAGGTGCAGGCCGTCGCCTCGCTGATACGCGTGCACGACGAGTCCCAGTCCGTCGTCCTTCTGGAAGTACTGCGCCGCCTGGCCACGCGGGAGCACGCCCTGGTCGGGAAAGCCCTGGAAGCACTGACTCAGCTGGAGATGCTGACCGACGACCCGGAACTGCTCGCGAAGATCTTCGAGATCGACCACCTCGTGACGCGGATGCGACGTCAGGTGGAGAGCACCGCGGTGCTGGGCGGGCAGTCCCTGCGCAGCGTGCGCCAGCCGGTGCCCGTCACGACCACATTGCGCGGTGCGATCTCCGAGGTGGTGCAGTACCCGCGCGTGGTGGTCGCGGCCGGTTCCGTGGGGAGCGAGCTGGGGCTTCCCGGACACGTGGGTCCTGACCTGACCCACCTGCTGGCCGAGCTGATCGAGAACGCCTGCCAGTGCTCCGACCCGGCGACGAAGGTGATGGTGCGGGCGCAACGGGTGCCGAACGGGCTGGCGGTCGAGGTCGAGGACAGGGCCATCCCCATGCACCCGCAGGCCCGCGCACAGATGAATCATCTGCTCAAGGCCCCCGATGAGGTCGATGTCAGCGGTCAGGTGCGAGACGGACAGCTCGGCCTGCTAGTTGCCGCGAAGATCGCCCAGTCACACGGCCTGTCCGTTCTCCTGCAGGAGAACGTGACGGGAGGCACCACCGCTCTGGTCGTCATTCCGGCCCGGCTCCTCGTAGCGATTTCTCCCGTGGGTGACGCGGGCGCTAGACGCCGGGAAACACGCCCCTCCACGCTCCCGCCACGGCGGGCTGCCGCAGCGACGGCTGCTCCTGCAGGGCAGGTCCAGCACCCGCCCGCCGTAGGCCGGCCGGGAGCCGACAGGGCGGGGCAAGCTGGTCCAGCGCCCGACCTTCCCCGGCGTTCGCGGCAAGCCGGTTCCTTCCCTCCACCGCGTGAGCGGGAGCAAGCCCCCGCTACCGCGGCGACGCCAGGGCTCGCAGCCGCCTTCCGCACAGGCATAGAGGCCGGCGGGGCCGCCGGTTCTCCTCCCACCCCGGCAGAGCCGCCCAGGCCCTGACCATCGCCCGTCCCCTGCCCGTTCCCGGTGGCCCGGACATGTCCGCCGCCCTTCCCCCCTTCTGGAGCGATCCTCATGAGCACCCACCCTGAAATGAACCCGACGAATGGCGTCGCGCCCGCAGCCAAGGCGACTGCGAGCCATCAGCGGGATGACATGGCCTGGCTGCTGCGGCAGTTCGCCGCCGACGTCCCGGGCGTCACGCACGCCGTCCTGTTCTCGCGGGACGCGCTGCGGCTCCTGGACAGCGATGTCGACAAGGACTGGGCGGACGAACTGTCGGCCGCGCTCAGCGGAGTGGCCTCCCTCGCGTCGAACGCCACCGGTCCCACCCACCAGAAGCGGCCGGCCAGGCAGGTCATCATCGAACGCGACGACTGCCTGTTCTTCGTCCAGAGCGCCGGCCGCAGCGCGGCCTTCAAAGACCACCCCGGCCAAGAGCGCGGGGAGGTGGACACGGTCCTCGCCGTCATCGCTGCCCCGGACGCCGACGCAGGCCCCGTCGGCTTCGAGATGGGGCGCCTGGTGAAGAGGTTCGCCCCCTACATGCAGATCCCCGTCCGCGTCGGAACAGGTGATGAGTCCCGGTGAGCACCCACGGCGATGCGGCCGAGGACTCGACGTTCGTGCGGACCTACACGCTGACGCGCGGGCGCACCAGGCCGCGGCACCTGCTGGGCCTGGACACCGTGCTGGACGCCGGCCCCGGACGGCTCGGCCTGGGTCAAGCCGAGGAATGCGAGGAGATCCTCGCCCTGTGCCGGGAGCACCGACGTTCGGTGACCGAGCTGGCGGGACGCCTCGGCCGCCCCGTCACCGCCGTCAAGGTCCTCATCTCGGATCTCCTGGACTCCCAAGCCCTTGTCATCTCCGTCACCGATGCCTACGGCTCCGACGCAGACGCGGATGAACGTCCCACCACCCACCTGTTGGCGGCCCTCTCCGTGGCCCTGAAAAGGAAGTTCCCCGATGCCATCGCCTACCGCCAGGCCGGATGACCCGCCTGTGCGCCTACGGACTTCGGCGCCCGCGCATGCCGGTGCACCGACCGTGCTGAAGATCGTGATTGCCGGGGGCTTCGGCGCCGGCAAGACCACCGCCGTGGGCGCGGTTAGCGAGATCACGCCGCTGAGCACCGAGGAGTACCTGACCGAGGCCAGCACGGACGTGGACAGCCTGGACGGCATCGAGGCGAAGCAGACCACCACGGTCGCCTTCGACTTTGGGCGCCTCAGCCTCCCCGACGCGCCCGTACCACTGGAGCTGTTCCTGTTCGGCACGCCCGGCCAGGGCCGGTTCGTCGACCTCTGGTACGAACTCTCCCGCGGGGCCGTCGGCGCGGTTGTCCTGGTCGACACCCGCCGCCTGGAGAGCAGCTTCACCCCCGTCAGCTTCTTCGAGGACATCGGCCTGCCCTTCGTCGTCGCCGTGAACCACTTCGACGGAGCCCACCGCTACCACCCCGAACAGGTCCGCTCCGCCCTCGACCTGCCCACCTCCGTACCGGTAGTCACCGACGTTTCGCCCCACCGGGCGGAGGGCGCGAGGGCCACCTCGTGGGACGCCCGCAATCCGAGCCACGTCGCCGGCGTCCTGCTGACCCTCGTCGGCCACGCAGTGCAGAACACACCAGCGCGCCCCCCTCACCCCATATCCGCCACCACCTTCCAGGACGCCTGATGTCGTATCAGCCCAACGACCCCCGCCTCGGGCCCCGAGCCGCCCCGTCGGCGCTGTCTCTGCCGCAACGCGGCATGCACGACGGCGCCCACGGACTGTCAATCCCAGCCGGTGCTGCCATCACCCGCCCGCAGGTCCAGCAGGCGACCGAACTGGCGCAGCGCTACGAGCTGCTGGAGCGTCTGGGCGTGTCGACGACTGCCAGCGCGGACTTTGATGAGCTGGCCCGTGACATGGCTGAGACAGCCGGGTTCCTGTACGGGTTCGTCAATCTGTTCCTGGAGGAGCAGACCTTCGTCGGACTGCACCAGCCGCCCGCGGACAGCGGGTACGTGATCGTCGGCCGCACCATGAGCCACGACCACGGCTGGTGCCCGGAGGTCGTGGCCCGCAAGAAGGCCCTCCCGCTGCACGACGTGCACGCCAGCCCCCGGTTCAGCGGCAACCACGTGGTCGACGCGGTCGGCATCCGCTCCTACTTCGGCGCACCGCTCATCCACGAGAGCGGCACCGTGCTGGGCACGGTCTGCGTCATCGACCCCGAGAAGCGGCCCCTGAGCGAGGCCCGACGGCTCAGAGACATCGTCATCACCGCCGGCACGCAGGTGATGGACCGCATCGCCCCCGCGCCCGTCCGCTAGACCCGTTCCACCACCCCCACCCGGGAGCCGCAAGCGACACCCGGCCGCTCCACCGCGCGACTTCATCCAGGGAGAGGGAGACGACCATGCATGCCACACCAGCCAAACCGCCTCCGGCGCTGCGTCCTTATCTCACCGCCCGCCACGAACTGCTGTGGAACGAGGCGGACGCCTTCGCGGCCGAGCACGTCGCGCCGCGCGTCGTACGGATGGAAGCCGCTCCGGGCATGGTGGAGCGCAAGGTCGCCGATCTGATGGCCGCGCGGGGCTGGTTCGCCGTCACCGTCCCGTCCGCCTTCGGCGGGCTGGGCGCCGGCCATGTGGCCAAGACGGTCCTGATCCACCGCATCGCCTGCGTCTCTGCGGCTGCCGCAGCCATCCTGCAGGCCACCCTGATCCCCGTCGGCGCCCTGCTGCACTTCGCCACCTATGAGCAGAAAGGCCGCTGGCTGCCGGGGGTGGCGGACGGTTCGCTGCTCCTGTCGATCGCGGTGACCGAACCGACCGCCGGCGGGCACATCGGCGGCATCGAGACGACCGCCGAGAAGGCCGGCAACCACTGGCTGATCACCGGCAGCAAGATCCATATCGGCAACAGCCATCTCGCGGGAGCCCACCTCGTGCTCGCCCGGACCGCCGAGGCGGGCGTGCGCACCTCACAGGCGCTGACCGCGTTCATGGTCGAATCCGACCGCCACGGGCTCTCCGTCCCTGCCCACCGCCCCGGCCTCGGCCTGCACGGCTTCTCCGCCGGCCGCCTCGACCTCGACCACGTCCGCGTCCCCGTCGACAACATGATCGGAGAGCTCGGCCAAGGACTGAACGTGGCCCAGAGCAGCAGCATCCTGTACGGCCGCCCCAATTTGGCCGCCGTCAGCCTGGGCATCCACGAGGCGGTCGCGGCTACCACGACCTCCTACCTCAAGGGCCGGCCCCGCTACCGGGGCGCCCTGTCCGATCTGCCGGTCTTGCGGGACCGAGTCGGCGACATGGAGGCCCGCCTGCGCGCTGCACGCATCCTGGCCTACCAGGCCGTGCACCTCCTCGATCAGGGCCTGTCCTGCGACGCCGACCTGATCAACGCGAAGTACCTGGGCCACCAGTGGGCCATGACGTCTGCCCAGGACGCCATGGAACTGCACGGTGCCCACGCCCTCGACCGCGAGTACCTCCTCCAGCGCCTGTGGCGCGACATCCAGCACACCCACCCGCCGGCCGGAACAGGCGAGGTCCAGCGAATACGCCTTTCCGACGCCGCCTTCGACGAAGACCACATCCAGTGGTCCGAACGCCTCGCTGCCGACGCCGCCTGGGCGCAACCCGATCCCACCGCCGCATGAGCCCCCGCGCGCGGCACCCCCGTGAATCCCGACCGCCGCGCGCGGGCCCGTGCCACCGGCCCCGTCCCCTGCGGGGGTCGGCGGCACCCCTTCCGGAAACCGTCCACCCAGCCGAGAAAGAGACACCCGTGACCCTGTCCACGACGACCAGCGCACCGATCACACCGCTGAAGCCGACCCACCAGCGCGTCGCCCAGCATCTCGTGGACGGTCTCACCACCCAAGAGATCACCACGAGGACGGGACTGTCGCCCCACACGGTCCGCCAGTACGTCCGCGACATCCGGGTGAGCGTCCACTGCCCGCCTCGCTGCAAGCCGCACGTGCTCGTGCATCGCCTGTTGGCGACCGAGCAGGTAGCCCAGCCCAAGACGGACCGGTCAACGCCTGAGCTCAACGCGGAGAAGCAGCTGCTGCTGACGGCGGTCGCTGAACTCAGCTCCCCCCGCGACATCGCCCTCGCCGCCAAGATCGCCCCCGCCGATCTCCGGTCCGCACTCAACGAACTGCTCGACGAGACGGGCGCCGCCGACGTCACCCAGCTCGTCGTCCTGGCCCACGCCTGGCACCTACTGGGCACCAAGCCGACCGGCACGGTGGAGAGCGGAGCAGCGAAGTGAACACGTCTCCCTTCACACCGCCCACCGAGCCGTCTCCCCCATCACCGCACCAGCACGCATCAGAGTTATCAGCCGTGTACGAGACGCGGACTCTGTGCACGGACGCCGAGCGGGACGAGGCCGCCGCGCTCGTCCAGGACCGTCAGAGCTGGCTCACCATGCGCGGCCTGCCGGTACCCGCCCGAGCCGATGTCCCAGCCCTGTTCCGCGATCCTCAGTCGAAGCCGGCCGGACTGTTCGAGGACGGTGTGCTGCTGGCCTGCATGATCCCGCGGCGAGCGCCCGACCTCGCATGGGGTCAGGGCCCGTGTCTCTTCCTGAGCTGCATCCACACCCTGCCTGACAACTCCGACGACACCATCCACCTGATCACCCTGTGGGCCTCCGACTTAGCCGCACGACTCGACCTGCCCCTCGTGCGCGCCGAGGCACTGGCCCGCCAGCCCCTCGACGTTGATCCGATCGCCCCCTTTCTTCGCCGACTCACCGACATGGGCTGGGACGTACGAGGATCGGGGACCGGACAGCACGAGGAGCGGGTCGCTCGCCTCGAACTTCTTGCCGAGCAGCGTTCTGGACTGAGCGCGCTCATCGCCTGCAGGGTCCACGAACCGCAGTCCTCCGCAGACAGCCGGAGCATCGCGTGACGGCCGCCGAACCGCTGCGACCGGACCTCGCACGCGAACTCAGCGACCGAGCTATGAAGGCGGCAGCGCGCAGAGCCAAGCGCTTGCGCAACCAGCTCGACGCTGTCCAACTCGGCCAAGACCGTCACGCCGACCACGCCGACACCAAGGTGCTGCGCCGCGTTCTGGCCGAACACGACTGGCCCGGCCACCGCCTCGTCGGCCCCGACGCGGCACGTGCCGCCTGGAGCCTGGCTCTTCACGCCGACGACGACGCTGATTTCCAACGGGCGGCCACCATCCTGCTGGAGCGCGCAGTCCAGGACGGCGACGCGCGCGTCCAGCACTGGGCCCACCTCTACGACCGCACCCTGGTCAACAGCGGTCGCCCCCAGGAGTTCGGGACTCAGCAGGTTGTTGCGACGACAGGTGTTGAGCTGTGCCCGGTGCGCGCGCTCGATTCCTTGGACCAGCGAAGGGCCACCGTCGGACTGTCACCGATCGCCATGGCCCTGGAAACGGTGCGTCGCCGGTTCGCGCAGGATCACCAGGCCGGCGACTCCTCGGCCGTCGTGCTCGCGGCGGTCGCATGACCCAGCGAGCCCCGCCCGCTCCGCCGATCCGACGCACCCACCGATCCCTCGTACCTGAAAGGACTGTTGAGGTATGAAGCTCTGCACCGCCGTCCTCGCCGCTGGCGCTGCCGTCTCCCTCACCACCGCCACGGTCGGAGCCGCTCGGCTCCGGCAGGACTCGCGGCACCAGACCGAGCGGAACGAAGCGGTCGTCGCACGCAACCAGCTCGACTGGCTGGCACAGATGTCCACCAACCCCGACCTCGCCAAGCTCTGGGCGCCCGAGGGCATGGACGTCCAGGAGTACATGCACCTACTCAAGGCCAACCAGCTGATCTGCATCCTCAGCCTCCGCGACCGCCTCGGCTTTGTCCGCGACGGGCACCTGCCGTTCTTCGCCTCGATGATCATGAGCAGCGACGTCTGCAGGCGGTACTGGGCCCGTTTCGGAGACCTCCGCGCCCAGGAGGCTGACGGCGACGAGCGCGCCGAGCGGTTCACGGCCGCCCTGAACCGGGCCGCGCAAGCCCATAAGCAGGAACACCCCGCAGCCGTCTCGTGAAGGGACTGCTTCGTCCTGCCCGAGGCAGCCTCGCCCTCAACTCGCGAAGGAAACTAATGGACTTCAGTGCCGTCCCGCTCCCGTCCGGCGATTTCACCATCGGAAAGATGTTCAGCTTCGAGGCTGGTCACCGGCTTCCCGGGCTGCCGGGCGAGCACAAGTGCTCGCGCCAGCACGGGCACAGCTACGAGGTCGAGGTCATCCTCACCGCGCCCTCGCTGGAGGAGCCCGGCTTCGTCACGGACTTCGGGGCTCTCGCCCCGTTCAAAGAGTTCCTGAACACCGAACTCGACCATCACAACCTGCACGAGATTCTTCCCTTCGAGCCGACCTCGGAGCGACTGGCCCAGTTCCTGGCCGGGTGGTTCGTCCAGAATCTTCAGTCCGCCATCCCCGGCCGCCTGGTCGCCGTTCTGGTCCGCGAGACCCAGAGCAGCTGGGCCCGCTTCGATGTGGAGCGACAGTGACCGCATCCGAGACGATCACCGACGAACCGGCGGCTGCAGAAGGCGAATCCCGCCTGATCGTCGCGGCATGCTTCGGCGTCGAGGTGCCGACCTTCCAGGGCGAGGGGCCGAGCTGCGGACACCCGGCGCTGTTCATCCGCCTGTCCCGGTGCAACCTCACCTGCTCGAAATGCGACACGAAGTACACCTGGGACTGGTCTAGGTTCGATCCGCGCAAAGAGTCGACGAAGCGCTCCGTGGCGGACCTGGTGGCCTGGGCGGAGTCCTCGCCGGTCGAGCTGGTCGTGATCACCGGCGGCGAGCCGTTGATCCAACAGGCGCGGCTGGTGCCTCTCGTGCGGGGGCTGACAGCAGTCGGCAAGCGGGTCGAGTTCGAGACGAACGGCACCATCGCGCCCGCTCCCGAGCTGATGGCCGACGGGATCCGGTTCAACGTCTCGCCCAAGCTCGCCAGCTTCGGCGTGGAGGAGACCAAGAGCATCGTGCCCGCCGCGCTGGAGGCGTTCGTGGCCTCCGGGCGGTCGGCATTCAAGTTCGTCGCTTCCACGGTGGCCGACCTCGACCGGATCGCTGAACTGGCCGACGCCCACCGGCTCGCACCGGTGTGGGTAATGCCGGAGGGCACCACCCCCGAGGCGATCACCGCGACCACTCGGGTCCTCGCGGACGCGGTCGCGGCCCGGCACTGGCACTTCACCACCCGGCTACACGTGTTGGCCTTCGCGGACGCCCGAGGCCGCTGACCGCACGCGCCACCATGCCCATCCGTTCCCCAGTCCCCGGAAACGAGAGACGCCCATGACGACCTCTATCGCCAGCCCGGCTGTGGTGCCGCCCGCCGCCGCCCCCGGGCCCACTGCGGCCATCGACACCGGCCGGGTCGCCGGCCTGATCCACCAGCTCTTGGTCGAGCTGGGCGAGGACCCCGCCCGCGAGGGGCTGACCGGCACTCCGGACCGCGTAGCGGCCTGGTGGAACGCCTTCCTGTCCCCGGACGGCGCCGCAACGGCCACCTGCTTCACCGAGTCCCAGTTGGGCGGTCAGCTGGTCATCGTGGGCGGCATGAGCGTGTGGTCGCTCTGCGAGCACCACATGCTGCCCATGAACTTGCAGGTCACGGCCGGATACGTGCCGGACGGTGAGGTGGTGGGCCTGTCGAAGTTCGGGCGGATCTCCCAGCACTTCGCCGGCCGACTGCAGGTCCAGGAACGCTTCACCCGCCAGGTCGCCGAATACCTGGGCGACGTGATCGGACACGAGGACGTCGCCGTCGCCGTGCGCGGCATGCACCTGTGCATGAGCATGCGGGGCGTCCGGATGGAGGAGGCCCGCACCACCACTGTGCACTCGGGCGGGCGCTTCGGTACCGACCTCGTCCTTTCCCAACAGTTCCTCACCCTCACCACCGGCCTGTGGGGGGCGCGGTGATCGCCAGCACCGGCATCGACTTTTCCGTCATCGCTCCGCCTGCCTACCTGAAGCACTTCGTCACCCAGGAGCCCGCCCGCGTCCACCACGTCGCCGCCCAGCGCGTGCTGTCCGACGAGATCTACCGGGGCTTCTTCACTCGCGAGGCCGAGCGTGGCGCCGAGATCATCGTCGACAACGGGCTCTTCGACCTCGGCTACGCCCTGCCGGCGGAAAGCCTCGTCGAAGCCGCGCTGGCGGTGTCCGCGAGGGAGATCATCCTGCCGGACGTCATGCGGGACGGGGCCGCGACCTTGAAGGCGAGCGAGAAGGCCGCGCGCGAGATCCGGGAGCTGTCCGGCGATGCATTCCGGCTGTGCGCGGTGTTGCACGCCGGGGACGATGACGAGTGGCTGCGCACCTACGACGCCTTCGTGGCCAGCGACTGGGCCGGGGCCATCGCCCTGCCGGCCTCGCGTCGTCCGGATCCCGACGAGCAGCTGTGCCGCACCCGCTGGTTGGCGACCGCCTACCTGCAGGACCACGGCCTTGTCGACGATCTGCTCGTCTACCGGCTGCTCGGTCTGGGCCGGACCGGCCACCTGGAGCTGATCGAGCAGCGCGAGCACGAGTGGATCTCCTCCGTGGACGGCGCGGCCCCGGTCATCCTCGGCGCGATGGGCGTCGCCCTGCTGCCCGAAGGGCCTTACGAGAAGCCCTCCACGCCCCGGATCGAGAAGCTCGGCCCGATCCCCGAGGACCGGTTCGGCCTCATTCGGAAGAACATCTCCGTCGTCCGCGCGGCGGCCGGCAGCACCGTGACGATCGCCGAGGAGCACCGATGAGCCCCTTACTGGCCGACCCCGCCCCCGGGCTCCTGCGCGCCGCCCCGATCGAGCCGGCCGGGCACACCATGACCCACGCGAGGCTGCTGCGCTATCTGGAGATCAAGGTCCACCACCTCATCCAGGACCAGAACTGGGACAGCATCCGCGTCATCGGCGGCTACGACCGCACGGCGGTGGTCTCCCGGTACGAGAAGACCGGGAAGCTGTTCAACATCGAGCGGCCCACCGCGGAGGTCCACGGCCGTGACCTCGTCGTCAAGGCGTTCCCTGGAGCCGACTACGTCCAGCACTACGCCCTGATCATCTCCACGTACCTGGCCATGACCGGCCGCTCGGCCGACACCGTCACCTATCAGCCGCCCGCGCAGGAGGAGTGCCGAACGGCGCTCAACGCGCTTGACCTGGAACTGGACGGCGATCTGGTGGTCGTGGGCTGGGGCCTTCAGTACCTCGCTCCCGAGAACGGAGTCTGGACTCGGGGGCCCGGCTACGCGTGGCGGCGCACCGAGGTCGCCGGCCGTCGTGTGGTCTACCTCGGGTTCCTCCACAGCATCTGGGGAGACGTGGCCGGACGGGTCGTCGCCCGGCTTGCCGAACTCGGCGCAGGCGATGTTGTCTACGTCGGCAAGGTCGGCTCGCTGACCCCGGGCGTCGAACCGAACGTCTGGCTGGCGACCGGTAACACCAGCCTGGTACGCGGGGCGATGGTGAGCTGGGACGACTTCTTCGGCGACTACGCCGCCGCCCGCGAAGGGGTGCGCAGCGGCCTGCACGTCTCCTCCCCGTCGATCCTGCTGGAGAACCGCGACTGGCTTCTCCAGCACACCGCCTCGTATGCCTTCGTCGACCCGGAGATCGGCCCCATGGGGGCGGCGGCGCGCCAGGCGGGGGTCAGGTTCGGCTACCTCCACGTCATTTCCAACAACCTCGCCACCCACTTTCCCGCCGACCTGTCCAATGAGCGTCACAGCGACGTCCTGCGCCAGCGCGCCGTCCTGGTGGACCGCATCCGCACCATCATCACCGGCCGCCTGACCTCCGGCCCGACCCACACCCTGGGAGAATCCCGATGACGGCGAACCCGCCGACCACCCCCGCAGCCGGGAAGTTGATCACCTTCGTCGGCGGTGACGGGGCCGGCAAGTCCACCCTCGCTGCCCGCCTGCACCAGGCCCTCAACGACGCTGGCCACACGGCAGTCCTCATCGGCAAGCACAGCACCGACGTCCTCCAGGACCCGGAGCTGTCCGCCTACCTCGACCGCCTCAACGAGCTGGTCTACCGGCGCGACGCCCGCGTTGCCCAGGCATGCGGGGACCACTACTGGCTGCTGGCCCTGGCCTCCTGGTACACCCTGCAGGACCGGCTCGTCATCCAGCCGGCCCTCGCCGCGGGCACTCACGTGGTCCTCGACAACGCGCACCACAAGATCCTCGCCCGGTACGCGGTCAACCCCGAGGTCTCCCCCGGCCTGTGCGAGCACGTCTTCGCGCATCTGACGCAGCCGGACCTGGTGTTCTTCCTGAACATCGGTGCCCGCGAGGCACTCGTCCGCAAGGGCTCGTTCACTTCCCTGGAGGCCGGCCACGCCGGCGGCGGTGACGAGGACTTCATCCGCTACCAGGACACCGTCTTGGACCAGATGCGCGAACAGGCGCAGCGAGGTACCTGGCTGACGCTGGACGTCGCCCAGTTGGACCGCGACCAGGTCTTCAAGGCCGCTGCCGCTGCCCTGGCCGACCGTCTGCACCTGACCGTCTGACCGGCCCTCCCGCCCCGATCGACAAGGAACGCACCATGGACCAGGCCCTGCCCACCAGCGGGACATACGTCTGCCACGGCATCACCTGGGCGAGCGGAGACCCCCGCCTTTTGCTCGCCCCCGTGACCCGCGGGCAACTTGTCTACGCCCCGGTCATGGGCAGGCGCCTGGGTTACCAGGTGAGCGGTAGCGGCCGGTGGTGCACCGGCCGGTACCGGTTCGCCGACCGCGTCCGCGTCGAGGCGGTCGCCTGCCCTGACCGGGCCCCGGCCGAGGCCGGCGGCCAGTGCGCGGCCTGCTCCGGGCGGGACGACTTCCGCTTCGCCCACCGCTTCCATTCCGGCGGGCACGTTCCCGACGCCCTGGCGGCGTACATGGCCCAGCCGCACTGGCTGTACCTGGCGACGTTCGCCGACGGCACCACCAAAATCGGCACCGCGGCCGAACCCCGTAAGCGCTCCCGCCTCGACGAACAGGGTGCCCTGATCGCTACCTACCTCGTCCGGAGTGCTGACGGCCGCGACGTGCGATTCCTGGAGGATGCCCTCACCCGCCGCCTCGGCCTGACGCAGACCGTGCGGGCCGCGGCCAAACTGACGGCCCTGGCCGAGCTGCGCGACCTCGCCCCGGCCCACGCCGCGCACCAGCAGCACCTCGACCGCGCCACCGAGGCCCTGAGCGGCCTGAACGTCCCGGCCACACCGGAGCCGTGGACGCCGCCCGGCGAAGGCGACCTGCTGCGGACGCCGGAGACCGGGCGCGCCTTGTACCCGCACGACCCACGCTCCGGTGAACACGGGCTGACGGTGCTCTCCTGCCTCGGCTCCCAAGTCCTCGCCACCCTCGACGACGACGGTGAACAACTGCCCTGCCTGCTCGGCCTTGGCACCCTCAAGGGCCGCCGCATCGTCCTCGGCGCACAGTTCTCCTCACCGCCCGCCGCCGTACAGTCCGCGCTCTTTTGACCCTGTCTGAACGCCCGGCCTGCACTGCCGGGCCGCCCCGAGAAGCGAGGCCACAGCAACATGGCACCCCAGGACGCCATCCTCGGCTGGGACGAGGACAGCAACGCCGAGGCGTACAACGCCTTCACCCGCGACCACCCCATGTACGACGCGACCAGCCGCGACCTCGCCCGCCGAGGCCATCTGGCCAACGCCAGCCTGGTGGTCGACCTGTGCGGCGGCGCCGGCGCGACCGCCCGCGCGATCCTCGACCTCATCCCCTCCCGCGCCCGGGTCGTCTCCGTCGACAACGCCGCCGCGATGCAGCGTGTCGGTCGCCGCACCCTGACCGACGCCCGCCTGGCCTGGATCACCTCCCCGGCCGAACGGATCGCCGACCACCTCCACGCTGGCAGCGCCGATGCCGTGGTGTGCAACTCCGCGATCTGGAAGACCGACACCGCCGCAGTGTTCGCGGCCGTCGCGCACATCCTGCGCCCGGGCGGGCACTTCGTCTTCAACATCGGCGGCGGCTTCGCCGGCGTCCGGCACCCCGACGAACTGTCCGCCCGCACCGGGCCATCCCTCAACGCCCTCATCCGCCAAGTCGCCGCTGAGGCCCACGGATACACCCCACCGCCTCGCGACGCCGACAGGCCGCCGAAGCTGCCACTGGAGACAGTCACCGCGCAGCTGACCACGGCGGGACTGACGGTCGTCGGCACAGAGGTCACCGCCCAGCACAGCACCATGGCCGAGAAGAAGGCGTGGCTGTCCATCCCCGTCTTCGCGCGGCCCGAGGGCGACTTCACCCACGCCCAGCGGATGCAGATCCTCGACACCGCCTATGCCATGACCACCCCCGATGCCGTGGCCGTGACGAGCTGGCTCGTCATCGCCGCCCAACAGCCGGAGGCCGCCGCATGAACCCGGCAGTCCCGGCTCCCGGGGGCAGGATCCGCCTATGTGACCACGCAAGCGTCGGGGTACTGATCTCCTCCCCGAGGGGCCTGCTGGTGTTCGAGCGGGCGACCCCTCCGGCCGGAATCGCCCCGGTCGCCGGCCACATCGATGAACACGGCGGCCCCGAACAGACCGCCCGCAACGAGGTCACCGAAGAGGTCGGTCTCACCGTCACCCACCTGCACCTGCTGCTGGACCAGTGGCGGCCCAACCACTGCCGCCGCACGCCCAGCGGCCCGGTCGGCCACCACTGGTGGATCTTCCAGGCCGAGGTCTCCGGGCCGCTGTGCCCCTCGCCCCGGGAGGTCCGCGCCCCTCGGTGGATCCACCCCGACCAGCTGCAGCAGCACGCGCTGCGGACCGCCGCGTACGCCAATGGGTGCCTAGACCGTGAGGAGTTCGAGCAAGAACTCGGCCTGGAGCCGGTGTGGTGCCGTTTCTTGCACGACCTTGAGCTCGTCACCCTGCCCTCGGCCGACCTCGATCGGATCGAGGCCGTCCTGTGAACGGCGACCAAGGGCCTACCTCAGCGGGAGCCGACCGCCCGGCCGGCCGCAAGGCGGCGAGCGTGCGCACGGATCCGCTCACGGTCCTCGGGGAAGACGCTGTCCCAGTCGGCGTCCAGACGGAACCATGCCGCCGGCTGGTTCTGCTCCCCGGCGAGCCGTGCGTCGCGTCCGACGACCGCGGCATAGGACAGGCCCAGCGTCGGAGACCAGTCGGCCCGGTAGGAACGCACCGCCACGGCTGCGGGCTCGGGCAGCAGCTCGCAGCGCAGGCCGGTTTCCTCCAGCAGCTCTCGTGCCGCCGCCGCACGCGGCGCCTCGCCCGGCTCCACCTTGCCGCCGGGCGGCACCCATCCGCGCACCCGGTGCTTGACCAGCAGGACGTGCTCGAAAGCAGGGTCGGTGACCCACACCTCAGCCGCCAACGGCTCCATCCGATGCCGGCGGGCTTCCTCCAGCCAGGCCCGTGCACCGTCGAACTCCCATGCGGCGAGGCGGGCATCAGCAACAGCCTCGTCCAAGATCATCTGACCGACTTCACCATGACTCACCCGTCCACCCTAGGCCGACGAACTGGCCGGACGTCGCAGCGACGAGCAGGCAGTCATCCGGGGGTGTGCAGCCGACCCGGTGGCCCCTTCGGGCTGCAGGGCGATCACCCGTGGCGTCCGCTTCACACGAAGGAGTCCAGCGTGCACGATGAGCAGCCCTCGGACCGGGGGGCCTGGGTCGTCCTGGGAGGCGTCCACCTCCTCAACCGCAGCGCGCCTCGGCGACCAGACGAGCCGATCGTGCTCGTACGGGTGCCACCGCAAGAGGTGTGCAGGCCGGCAACCACCGTGGTCGTCCGCTGGAACGCGCTGGGGCCCTGCTTAGCCGAAGCACTGCACCCCGGCGGCACCCGGCTCGGGGCGGCCCGGATCCACGGCGGCGCACTGTTCCCCGACGCCCTCGCCGGCCCCGCCCTGCGCGGCTTGGTCGGCACCGAGGCTACCTCCAGCCTGGTGCCGCTGTGCTACCTGGCCGAACACCCCGGCGGGGGCTACCACGTGTACGCGCAGATCCGCTTCCACCCTGAGGACGCCTGCTTCGTCCGCACTACCCGAGAACCAGTCGGCCACGGCCCGGTCGAGGAACTGCGCTGGCTCGAGCCCATGCTGACGGCACACGCCGAGTCGAGTACGGCGCTCAACAATCACCTGCGGTACTTCCGCAAGCACTTTGCCGGCACCGAGCTGGAGTTCAAGTACACCCTGGACCCGGCACCGAACATCTGGGCCGCGTCCATGGAACTGCTCAAGGCACTGCGCGACGGCAGGCTGATGGGCTGCCGTCCGGAGTACCGGGAAGAGTTCCAGATCCACCACACCGAGAACCATCTGTTCGACGTCACCGGCCCCGAGCCCGAGATCGGCTACGCCTCCTTCATCCCCACCGTCACCGCCGGGCACGTGCTCAAGCGGAAGTGGTTCGCCCAGGACGCCTTCGCCCGCCGCGAAGAACTCACCCCTGGCCTCGACATCACTCCCGACCGCTTCGAGGCGTTCCTGCGCGAAGACCTGGGCCTCCAGGTCCGGGCCATGCCGCCCTTCCAGCGCGTCCGCTACGACATCCAGTGCGAGTCGATGCGCACCGGACACGTCTACGGCATCTTCTTCGACCGCTGCTCCCTCCTGGCGGCCCCCGATGTGGTGCTTTCCCAGTGCGAGCTGGAGTATCTCCGCTCGCGCAGCATCCTCGACCACAACCAGGACGAGGTCCTCATCGAGATGAAGCGGATCAACGTCTGGCTCTGCGCTTACCTCGCCAGTCACGGCTGGGCGGCCGAGCACACCTTCTACTCGAAACGCAGCTTCCTTCGCGACGCCATCGCCCTCCGCCCGGACCTCGCCACGCCATGACCGACCAGGCAGCCCCAGGCAATCCCCCGCAAGAGGTACCGCAACCCACATGAGCGATCGAACACAGCATCACAACCCGCCCCATCCGGCCACATAAGGAGAGGACCCTCTATTCGAAAACAAGTTCCAGATTTCGCCCGCGTCCACCCGTTACGGCGACAGCAGACCCGCCGTTACCCGATCACCTGTCCGCATCCGCCCCGAGGAGCTCACATGCATCCCGTACGCTGCCCTGCGCTCGTTCATCCTGCGTTCGAAGACACCGCTGCCTCCTCGGGCGTCAGCCTTCCCCTCGCCTCCGACCGCGCCGCCGGCGAACCGCTCAACCACGCCGCATGGCGCGAAGCGGAAGAAGAGACGGGGGTCGGCATCAGCGTCGATCAACAGGAGTTCTGCGGCCTCATTGACCACCATGAATCCGCGGACGGCCCGGATCGGATCACCGCCGCCTTCGCCGCCCAGTCGTGGGCGGGCGAGCCGCACAACGCCGAGACGGACAAGCACAAGGGCATGTTCTGGGGGTCAATGGAGAAGCCCCCGCCGGACTGCCACCCGTACACCACCTCCATCGTCCACATGACCACTCACGGCCCGTCCTGCCGGGCTCTGAACTGGCCGATGCAGGGAGGCAGCGAGTGAAGCGATTCTTCGGCAAGGTCCGCATGGCGGAGCCCCAGGTATCCGAGGCAGAACGCGAACTCTTCGGCGGGCCGTTGCGCTACGACATGGGCTGGTCCCAACATGAGCATGCGGGCCTGGACTTGACCATGCGATCAGCTCTGCGCCAGATGCCCAGACTCGTCGGCGCTGCCCTGCGGATGGCCTGGAGCGCGGATCGCCGCGCGCTCGTGGCAGTGGCGATCAGCGAACTCGGCCAGGGCATCGCCGCCGCGGTCGGCCTGCTTGCCATCAACGCGGTCATGCACGCGCTGTTAGGGGGCGGAGACGCTGTCGAGCGGCTGCACGCCTTGCTGCCGGGACTGGTCGCCGCCGCAGGCGTCGCCGTGGTGAACTCCGTCCTGGCCGGCTGGTCGACCTCTCGGGCCGGCCGCCTGGAGCCAAAGGTCGAGCGGATCGCCACCACCCAGTATCTGGCCGCGGCCACCGCCGTCGAACTCGAAGCCATCGACGACCCGGACTTCCGTCGTCTGATCGACATCGCCCAATACGGGCCCGCCTCCGCGCGCCGCATGATCGGCGCCTGTGTCTCCGCGCTGAACAGCAGTATCTCGCTGATCGCCACGGCCGGTGTGCTCACCGTCCTGCATCCGGCACTGCTGCCCATGTTGCTGGTCATCGCCGCACCCCGCGGGTGGGGCGCCATGCGGGTGGCACAGGAACGCTACGTGTCGATGATGAGCTGGATCGAACACCTGCGGGCCAGCCGCCTCATCGGCAACCTCCTCACCGAACGCACCGCCTCACAAGAAGTGCGCATCCACGCCGTCGGCCCCTTCCTCCTCGACCGGTACCGGCGCATGGCCGCCAGCGCAGAGGCGGAGCAGGAACGTCTGGCCTCCAGCAAGGCCGTCACCGAATGGGTCGCCTCCGCACTGTCCGGGCTGGCGATGGCCGCCACCTACGGAACGATGATCTGGCTGATCATGGCCGGGCACATGAGCCTCGCCGTCGCCGGCACTGCCGTGATCGCGGTACGGACCGGGTCAGCGAGCCTGGGTGCCCTGGTGATGAACATCAACCAGCTGCACGAAGAGTCCCTCTACGTCCGGGATCACGGACAGTTCCTGGTCGAAGCTGCCCAACGCGCCATCCCCCAGACCGGTAGTCCCGTCCCCTCCCAGGTCAAACAGGTCTCCCTTGAACACGTCACCTACCGGTACCCCGACCGCGACGCACCGGCCCTGGACGACGTGACGCTCACCTTCCCCATGGGGTCGGTCATCGCCGTGGTAGGCGAGAACGGCTCCGGCAAAAGCACCTTGATGAAGATCCTGTCCGGTCTGCTCCTCCCTCACGCCGGGTCGGTGAGGTGGGGCGAGTCCGACGTCTCCGGGCTGAAGCGCTCCCAGGTCTTCGACCGCGTCTCGCTTCTCACACAGGACTTCCAGCGCTGGCCCGTAACCGCCGCGATGAACATCCGCATCGGCCGCCCCGGCCACGACGCCTCGACGCATGACCTGCAGACGTCCGTCGACTACGCCGGAGCCGGATCCGTCACCGCCAAACTCCCCAACGGCCTGGAAAGCATGCTTGGCCGCATGTTCCGCGGAGCCATCGAACTCTCCGGCGGCGAATGGCAGAAGGTGGGCCTAGCCCGCACCCACTGGCGCAGCTCGACATCGCACAAGGACAGCGTCCTCATCGTCGACGAGCCGACCTCCGCGCTCGACCCCGAAGCCGAGATCGCTGCCTTCGACCGCATCCGCCGCCTCGCCGCCCCGCACCGGGCCGTTGTCCTGGTCACCCACCGCATGTCCGGCGTCCGCCATGCCGACCACATCTACGTCCTCAACCAAGGGCGCCTCGCCGAGCACGGCACGCACGACGACCTCATCGCCGCACGTGGCCGATATGCCGCCATGTTCGATACACAGGCCGCCCAGTACGCCCCGGCCCCGAACGTCCCGAAGCCTGCTTCGCCCCGCGTCGCAGACAAGGCATGACCAGCCCCATCGAAAGGCAGAGCCATTTGTCCTCCTCTCTCCCCCCGTCAGCACGAGTTGCCTCGCAGTCCGTCCTGTCAGCAGCGCAGTACGCCGCAACCCGTCACGCTGTGTGGCTCGGCGCCGCCGCGATCATCACCGACCAGGTCGGCCGCGTTCTGTTGGTCCACCCCACCTACCACGAGGACGACAGGTGGCTGCTACCCGGAGGCGTCGTCGAACCCGGCGAGCATCCCTACGACACCTGCCGGCGCGAGATCACCGAGGAACTGGGCCTGTCGAACCTGCCCCTGACGGGCGTGCTCGCCGTCCACTCACTCTCGTCACACCAAGCTGACCTCCGGTCCGGCATGTCCTGCCCCGGAGAGGTCCGGTACGTCTTCGACGGGGGAACCCTCACCGCCGACCAGGCCGAGGCGATCTGCCTGCCGCGCGAGGAACTGTCTGAGTTCGCCTTCTTCGAAACCCGAGACGCGGTGCAGCGGCTGCGCTCCGTGGACGGGCAGATCATGCTCGCCGCCTACCGTGCCCGGCTGGGGAACACCGCCACCGCGCACCTCGCCGACGGCCAGCACATTCTCGACGTCCCGGCGCTGGACCACCATGACGTCCACGTCCGCTACCGCCCCATGTGGGAAAGCCCCCTCAACCACGGCCCCGTGCCCGAGCGGCTCCCCGTGCAGCAAGCCTGGGCTTGGTGCTTCGTTCCCGACGGCAGGGTCGTACTTGTGGCCGACCCCGGCCCGCGGGGCGCACTGCCGATGCTAACTGGAGTGCGCGCGGGTTCCTGAACGGTCGGCGGCGGACCGTTGCGCCATGTCGGCAGGTCAGGGGAGTGCGATGAGGCCGCGCCCTCACACCCTGGAATTCTGGTGCTACTGGCAGAATCTCAGAGTAATTCCTGTAACCTCGTGGATCGTGACGGATTCCGGGACTCGCGTGCTGTCCCTGGTCCCGCCGCTCATTGACGAGGTGCTCGATGAGTCTTCGGGCGTGCGGGGCGGGGATCAGGGCCTGGTCGACGCGCTCTCCCTGCAGCGCCGGTACGCCGGTGGCGCCTCGCTGGAGGACGAGCAGGCATTCTTCATGGACACCCTGGTGGAATACCAGTGGGCACGTGACTTGGCGGGGCTTGCCTCCTCGACGCTGGACGCGCTGACGAAGCCGGTCATCGAGGTCTGCGACCACTACCAGTTGGTGCCGTGGCGGCTGACCCCGCGGCATGTCGACGCGTACTTCGCGGGGCCGGGCAAGCGGCAGGCGCCGACGATCCGGTCCAAGCTCAACAAGATCGACCACTTCTTCGCGTTCCTGGAGCAGCGCTACGCTCATGAGATCTTCCAGCAGTTCGGGGCGATGGTCGAGTCCCCGATCGATCCGTTCAACCGGCAGGCACATCGCGGGGACTTCGGGCTGCGGGTGCCGCCATCGGCGCGGGCGACAAAAGAGTTCTTCGCCGCATGGCGGTCGGATCTGCCGAACGCCCGCAAGGAGGCGGTGGCCTGCCGCGATTACGTGATGTCGAAAATGATCTATATCTCGGGGGTGCGGGCGGCCGAGCTGTGCGGCATGAAGATGTGCGATCTCCACTGGGAGTCCGGGGAGTTCGGGCGGTTCCTGGTGCAGGGCAAGGGTGCTCGCGGGTCGGGGCCAAGACCGCGGGAGGCGTACATGTTCGCCGAGGGGCGGGCACTGATGTGGTGGTACGTCTCCGAGGTCCGCGGTCTGTTCGCGGACGATCCCGAACATCCCGAGGCGCCTGTGTGGCCCTCCGAGCGCCTGCCCAGGAGCATCGAGGATCTGAATATGCCGGTGGCGCCGGCGGTGACACCCTCCACGCTGCGCAAGGCGTTGAAGCGGGCCTCGGCCGGCCACCTGCACGGCCCGGTACGGCAGTTGTTCCCGCATCTGCTGCGGCACGCGTGCGCCACGCACCGCTACGAGGGAGGGATGAGCCTGTGGGAGGTGCAGAAGTTGCTGGGGCACGAGTGGACCACGACAACGGTTCGCTACATTTTGTCTGCCCAGGGCGACCCGGAGGTCGCCAGCCGGCAGTCGTCGGCGCGGGCCACGCAACGCTTGAGGGTCGACGCGGGGAGTCTGTCGTGAAGTGGAATCTGCGGTGGGCCGCCGCCAAGCAGAACATCTGGCGGCCCAGCGAGCTACTGCCGCGGTTCGCGGAGTACGGGTTCACGCCGTCACTGTCGAAAGTGTCGGCACTGTGGTCCGGCATCCCGGTCACCGTGCGCCTGGATGACCTCGACAAGATGTGCGCAGCAC
The DNA here is from genome assembly GCF_031597775.1 of Streptomyces sp. BB1-1-1. Taxonomy (NCBI): domain Bacteria; kingdom Bacillati; phylum Actinomycetota; class Actinomycetes; order Kitasatosporales; family Streptomycetaceae; genus Streptomyces; species Streptomyces sp. BB1-1-1. Next base: position 2,034,704 of record NZ_CP134203.1, read on the forward strand.
TGAACTGCACGGTCGGCGACCTGATGGAGGCTGATCCTGTCGAGCGGGTGGCACCCGGCGCGGAGCAGGGGCAGTCGCAGGAGCGGGCGGTCGGGGACGACGGCCCGGGGAGCGCAGGACCTCGCCCGGTGCCGCAGCGCGGTACGGGACGGCCTCGTTCACTGCCGCCGAACTGAGCGGTTTCGTAGATGGGCAAGCCGAAGCCGCGGACGGACGAGTGCGTGGGCTGCAACGGGTGGGGACGGCTGGCGCAGCCGCCGTACTGCTCTCCCTGTCACCAGTGGCGCTCGAAGCGGCACAATCCCGCAGCCGTATGCCGCCGCTGCGGACGCGACTGGCGGGTCAACATCGACGGATTCTGCCGCGCATGCGTCCTGGTCATCATCGACCACGACGCCGACTGGTACTACGACCCCGCTGCGGCCGTGAAGCTGCAGGTCGTGACGCAGCTCGCCCTGATCGTGCCGGGCGTCACGCTGACGGCCGCACCGTTCGGCGCGTACCGGCAGCGCAGTGACGGCCGCTACCACCCGCCCGCCTGGGCCCGTGCGCAGCGCCCTGACCCGGTGCGCGACGATCCGCGGATCTGCCCACCCACCTTGTCCGGGCAACTGGCCCTGTCCCCGGCGCCGTACCGGATGCGCCACGATCACGCCGCCGCGATCGTCGACCGCCCCGAGGATGAACTCCCGGAGTTACTCCGGGTGATGGAGGTACTGAACGCCTATACAGACGGTCACGCGTATGCGGCGCGCTCGCGCAGTCTGGCGCTGCGGGTGCTGCGTCTGGCTCTGGCGGCCAGCCGCGCGGCCGGGGGCTGGCCGATCGACGGCCGCCTGATCAGGGCGCTGCCCGGATCCCGGCCCATCGTGACCGCAGTCCTCGACCGTGCGGGGCTACTGGCTACAGGCGGCGACGCGTACGCGTCGCAGACGGCCGAGCGTCACCGGGCCCGTGCCGATGCGCCAATCTGTTGCCCGCAGTGCCAGGCGTGGGGCTGCGGGCACAAGGGGCTCTGCCGGGGCTGCTACATCTGGGGCGCTCGTGCTCGCCCGGTCGGAGACTGTGTGCGTTGCGGCGGGGGTCCCCTGCCGTTGCGGGAGGGTTGGTGCCACGGCTGTTTGCGCCACCGCGCCCTCCTCGGCCCCGCATACGACCACGTGTCATGGCGGCAGCTACGCCTCACCGAGGAGTCGTTGAACCGGCACGCCGCGCGAACCAACCTCTGCCCACCCGGGCGCAAGCGCGCCAAGACGAGCGCGCAGAGCCACCCGAGCGAGGTGATCACGCCCGGTGTCGTGCCGTACGGGCAGCAGAAACTGTTCCCCGCTGAACGCGACTGGTCCGCTCTGCGCAGGGCCACCCTTCCCGAGCCGCAGCCGGAGGCCGTCCGGCTGCTGGCCACCTTCGACGCCCACGCCCGGGCACACGCCTGGACAAACCATGCCCGCAAGGCCGCCGCCCACGTCCTGCGAATCGCGGCCACCTGGCTCGGCACCCATGATCCTTTCGCCGAATACGATCTGCGCGCGATCAGCGCCGCCACCGGCCGCGGAAGCAGTTGCCGCCCCCGTGCGCTGAACGCCTTCCTGGCCGAACGCGGCCTGCTTCTCCCGCAGCCCCGGCCCGCCATAAGCAGTGTCGAAGCCTTCGTGGAACAGGTCATTGCCGGCTATCCGCCCCGGATCGCCGATGAGCTCGCCTCCTGGGCACGCCGGTTGCGCAGCCACTCCGACCGGCCGCCCACCGAGTGGCACACCCTGCGCCGATACCTCTCCTACCTCCGGGCACCGCTTGCCGACTGGACCGGCCGCTACCAGACCCTCCGGCAAGTCACCGCCGACGACGTCCACGCCGCCGTCACCGCAGTCAAGGGCGACCGCGCTCACGAACGCGCCGTCGCCCTGCGCTCGATCTTCCGCGCACTGAAACAGGCAAAAATCGTATTCACCGACCCCACCCGCGGCCTGAGCGTCACCCGCAACGAACCCCCGCCCACAACGCTGCCCCCTGACCGCCTCGCCGGACTCCTCGACATCACCGACCGGCCCGCCATCCGCTTCGCCCTGGCCCTGGTCACCCTCCACGCCCTCAACGGCACCGACCTCAACCGTCTCACTCTGGGCGACGTGATCTCGGCTCGCGCCCAGCTCCTCGTCCGCCGACCGCACAGCCGCCACACCGTCCACCTCGACGAGGTCACCCTCCGCCTCCTGCACACTTGGCTCCGCCACCGCCACCAGCGCTGGCCCCGCACCGCCAACCCCCACCTCTTCGTCACCCGCCAGACCGTCATCCACACCGGCCCCGCCAGCAACAACTACTTCCCCGCGGCCTTCCAGCGTCTCGGCCTCACCCTCAACGGCCTGCGCACCGATCGCATGCTTGACGAGGCCCGCGACACCGCCGACCCCGTCCACCTCGTCCGCGTCTTCGGCATCTCCATCGCCACCGCCATGAAGTACGTCCACACCGCCCACCCTCACCGTGTCGGCGTCATCCCCCGGTGAACGGGCCGCCGGGGGCGCACCTTCTTCCGGTACGCCGGGTGAGAAATGCCATGGATGACACGCGTGGGTGTCCGCCGGCCGTCGCATCATGGGCCGAAGGTGTGGCAGGTGGTGGTCGTGCCGCTGTCCGCCGGTGGCTCGGGGCAGCAGGGGGAACGCTGGGTTCGGTCAGCGGACGGACAGCATCAGGGGAAGTGGGAGCCGTGAACGAGTGGGATGTGATCTTGGTTGAGCAGTTGCCAGACTTCGGACCGGTGTGAGACTGAAGGGGACACGCTTTCGCCGTTGCGTCACGGAGAGCGTGACAACTCCGCTCACCGGGTCCAGTCACCCAACAGTTTCGCGGGGGCGACACGCGAAGTGAGGCGATCTAATGGACCGGGTTCCCGAGGTGGCCGTGGTAGGGGCTGGCATCGTCGGCCTGTGCACCGCCTATGCACTGGCCGAACGCGGAACGACTGCGCGGGTGTACGAAAGCGGCGTACCAGGCCACGGGCAGTCCAGTGGTCAGTCCCGCATATTCCGCCACGCGCACGACGACGCTCGCCTGGTCGAATTCGCCCGGCAGGGCCGGGCCGTTTGGGACGAGTGGGCCGACCGGTTGGGCGCCGAACTGATCTCCCAGGACGGAGTGGTCGCACTGGGCGGTCCCGTTCCTGAGAGACTGCGCATTCTGCAGGATGCCGGCGGTATACCGGTGCGAACCGTGGACAACGCCGAGCTTCACGCCCGTATGCCGCTGTTCGCCGACTACCACGGTCCCGCGATGCTCGAAGGGGACGGTGGCGCCATCCGCACCCGTGTGGCGATCGAGAGCCTGGCCAACGCGCTGGGTGACTCGGTGGTCACCGACGAGGTCATCTCGCTGCATCCAACGGGCCACGGCACGGTGGAGGTGCTCAGCGCGGCCGGCCGCGAAGAGTACGCAACGGCCGTGGTGTGCGCGGGCCTGGGCACCGCGCGGCTTGCGCGCAACGTGGGGCTTTCGCTGCCGGTACAACCGGCGGCCCACGTCCGCCTCACCTTCCAGGTCAGGGGAGCGCCCCCGGAACGGGTTGCCTGCCTGCAGGACAGCAGCGGGGAGTTCGGCGAGGTCGGCGTCTACGCGGCCCCCTACCCAGGCAACAGCCGGTACGCGGTGGGCCTCAGTCAAACGGTCGAGGTACGCGAGGACGGCAGCTTTGCGGATCCCAGTGCACTGGTGGCGCTCAACGACCGCGCCCGCGCGTATGTCTCCCACGCATTGCCCGGCCTCGACCCCGAGCCCGTGGAGTACCTGCACTGCTGGGTGACAAGCCTGCCGTGGAGCGAAGACGGCATGGCAGTCTGGGAAGCCGACAGAATCTTCTTCGCCGCCGGACACAACCTGTTCAAACAGGCACCCCGACTGGGACGGGCATTGGCCAGCGCGGCCATGGGCGAAGAACTCGAGGAGAACCTGTGGCCAGCGGCAGCACTCGGCCAGCCCCGCTGAACGCCCCGCCCAATCGGCTCCTTGCTCAGCCGCGGCACACCGCTGGCATCCGCGTGGTGGGTGACCGTGACCAAGCGGGAATCCTCGCCCGTGCCGCAGAGAATCCCATTCCGGGCTGAGAGGATTCCGTTCCAAACTGAGATCGTGGTGCAGGTGGTGGTTGGCAGTCTTGGCCGCCGTTACACCTAGGAGGAAGCCATGGCGGATCCGCGGACGGTCGTCCTTCCTTGCGGGGTTGCGGTCCCGGCGCTCGGTCAGGGCACCTGGGGGATGGGGGAGGATGCCGGGCGCCGCGTGGCCGAGGTGTCGGCCCTGCGCTCCGGGCTGGACCTGGGGATGACCTTCGTCGACACCGCGGAGATGTACGGGGACGGCGCGGCTGAGGAAGTGGTGGCCGAGGCGGTGTGCGGACGGCGGGACGAGGTTTTCCTGGTCAGCAAGGTGCTCCCCTCCCATGCGGACGCCGGTGGAGTGGCCGAGGCATGCCGGGGGAGCCTGCGTCGTTTGCGCACGGACCGGATCGATCTGTACCTGCTGCACTGGCGTGGAGCCGTGCCGCTGGAGGAGACGGTCGAGGCGTTCGAGTCCCTGGTGCGGGAGGGTGCCATCCGCTCCTGGGGGGTGAGCAACCTGGACGTGGATGATCTCGCGGACCTGCCGCCCGGAGCCGGGCCGCAGACCGACCAGGTGCTGTACAACCTCAGCCGTCGAGGGCCTGAGTACAGTCTGCTGCCCAGGTGCCGTGAACTGTCGATCCCCGTCATGGCGTACTCGCCGGTCGAGCAGGGCCGTCTGCTCGGTCACGCGGCGCTGCGGGACGTGGCAGCCGCCCACGGTGCGACGCCCGCGCAGATCGCCCTGGCCTGGGTCCTGCGGCACGAGGACGTCATCGCGATCCCGAAGGCGTCCTCCCGCGCGCACGTCGAGGAGAACAGAGCGGCTCTGGAGGTGGACCTGACCGCCGAGGACCTCGCGACCCTGGACCGGGCGTTCCCGCCGCCGGGGAGCAAACGGCCGCTGGAGATGCTGTGACACCCCTGCAGCGCGCCCGACCGGGCTCCGCCAGGAGCCGGGTGGCCCGACCTCACCGATGGCGGCAGAGGGCGTCGTACTGTTCCTGCAAAACGCGGGCATTTTCCACAACGCCCTGGACATCGCCGAGATCGTCCGCCAGGTGCTGGAGGAGGGCTGGACGATCGAGCCGAAGGATCTGACGCGCATCTGGCCCCGAACACCCACAGAACTTGGTCAAGTCAAGTTCGGGGTCGGCGCGGCCGTTAGAGCGGAGTCCAGAGAGTCGCCGCCTGGTCCACGAATCGGACGCGGGTCACCCGCGGACTGCGTTTGCACGTGAGGCGAAGCCAGGTGACGGTGGAGATAGCTCGAACACTTCCACGGCGGCTATCCGGCTTCGCCCCCGGAGAGGAGCACGCGATGAACGGCAAGGCACTGACGTTGTGCGGCCTGGCTGTGGGCGGCGGGGCAGCGGTGATGATCCGCCGGTGGAAGGGTGAGTCGAGCGGGGCCGCCAGCGGGCACAGCGATCGCTGGCACACGGTGACGATCAACCGTCCCCCGAACGAAGTCTCTGCGAACGGACGGCTCCCCGAGCCGCTCGCGAAGCTCGGCGACAAGATCGAGGTCCAGGTGCGGCCGGCTCCCGGAGACCGCGGCACCGAAGTCGCCGCCCGCCTGCGCGAACCCGTGCCCTTCGGACCGGGAGGCGCCGCGGCCCGGCTCAAGGGCCAGGACCCGCGCGGGTCGGTCCGCCGTGCTCTGCGCGATTCCCGTGCGCTGCTCGAGTCCGGGCGGAAAGCTGATCTCTGCCGCCACCGCGCGCGCACGCGAGGGAGGGAAGGCTGTGAGAGCACTCACCTGGAACGGGGTCAACGACCTGACCGTCGAGCGGGTCCCTGACCCGCAGATCATCAACCGCCAGGACGCGATCGTCAAGGTGCGTCTGAGCTCGGTCTGCGGCTCGGACCTGCACCTGATCGGCGGCTACATGCCGGCCATGGAACGCGGTGACGTACTCGGTCACGAGTTCCTCGGCGACATCGCCGAGGTCGGCTCGTCGCGCACCGCGCAGGAGAGCACAGGAGTCGTGCGAAAGCCGCGTAGGAGAGCAGAGGAGTCGTCATGACGGGCAAACGCGGGTGTGCCGCCACCTCGGCCGACGTTGATGATGATCTTCGTTTGTGGCATCCCGCTCCCCCACGACGGCCAGGTCCTGGGGCTCGGTAGGAGTGATGGGGGGCAGCGGCGAGCAAGATCAGACGGTCGCCGAGGCGGCCATAGCGGCGTTCTGATGATCGCGGCGACGCGAACCAAGGAAAAGGAAGAGGAGAGACCCAAGATGGCAACACAGGTCAGCAAAGCACTTCTGGTACGCCTCGAAGCACTGCCCGGCAGGGAGGACGACGTCCAGGACTTCTTGAACCAGGGGCTGTCGATCGTCGAGGGGGAACCCAAGACCGTCAGGTGGTTCGGAATCCAGTTCGGACCCTCGTCGTTCGGAATCTTCGACGCCTTTCCCGACGACGACGGACGCCAGGCGCATCTGTCGGGCGAGGTCGCGCAAGCGCTCGCTGAGAACACGGGTGAGCTCTTCGAGGAGCCCACGATCGAGCAGATCGATGTCCTCGTGGAGAAGCCGCCCGCCTAGAGCAGGTGCTGCCCGCGGGGCGGCGTGGTCAGCCGTAGCTGTCGCGGATAGTTGGTGGAGAGCCAGGGCTTGGTTGACGTTCTGGTGGGGCGGTGCCGGATGTGGGGAGTCCGACGAGGGCTTCAGGGTGGGGCGAAGGGCTGGGGGCCGTGCCACTGGAGGAGGACGGTGGTGGCGTCGTCGCAGAGGTGTCCGTGGTGGCTGTGCATGAGGCGGCGCAGAGTCTCGGGGAGGGGCACGCCTTCATCGAGGTGGCCGGTGAGGGAGGCAAGGAAGCGGTCGAGGCCGAATTCCTGGCCGGTTCGGGAGCGGGCTTCAGTGATGCCGTCGACGACGTATCGGATCGCGTCGACGATTTCGCGACGGGAGTGCTTCTCCGGCAGGCCACCGCGAGCCGTGTCGCAGGCCGCCGGCGGCAGCAGCGGTTCGGCCAGAGCCCAGTGGCATCAGTGGTATCCGACGGATAGCGAGGATGACGCATGACGGCCGCCCCAGCGATGTGACGGAGGCCGCCCGATCGCGGACGGTCCCCTTGCGGATTCCTGCCGTGGTTTGTCGTGGGCCGGGCAGGCCGGGTTCCCGGCGCGTCACCGGCCAAGCGAGACAACTCGCACCTTTTGACGTGTCTTGTGAGGGTGGGACAGTGGGAGTGGTGAGGTCGTTTCGTGGGTGACGTGCCCACCAGACATGGGGACGGGCCAGGCCAACCAGGCTGATCGAGCAGGGCAAGGACCAAGGTCCTCCTCCCCGACGGCAGCTGAGCGGAGGGCACGGACCCGAACCGGTCCTCCGCCGATCACCGGAAGGAACAGCACCATGACCAACGAACTGCACGGCAGGAAGGTCGCCATCCTGGCCACCGACGGCGTGGAGCGCGTCGAGCTCGAAGAACCTCTCGGCGCACTGCTGGGCGCCGGAGCACAGGCCGAACTCCTCTCCCTCCACACCGGCGAAATCAACGCGCGCCAGATGGACATCAACCCGGCCGGAACCTTCACCGTGGACAAGAAGGTCGCCGACGCACGCGTGAGCGACTACGACGCGCTCCTGCTGCCCGGCGGCACCATGAACCCCGATCAACTGCGAACCGACCCCGACGCCGTCGCCTTCGTGAGGGAGTTCGTGGAGACCGGCAAACCCGTTGCCACCATCTGCCACGGACCCTGGACCCTGGCAGAGGCTGACGTGCTGCACGGTCGCCGCCTCACCTCCTGGCCCAGCATTCGTACTGACCTGCGCAACGCCGGCGCCGAGGTCGTCGACGAGGAGGTCGTGATCGACCGCCAGCTGATCTCCAGCCGCGGCCCGCAGGACCTCCCCGCCTTCTGCGCGGCGATCATCGAACACTTCGCCAACGCACCGCAACCCGCCTGATCGGCAGAAGACGCGCTTGACCGGGCGCGTGGCACGCAGCGTTAGTGCGATGGCAAGCAAGAGGGTGTGGCGCTGGCCTGCATACCTCGGGTGTAGCCCTACGTTTAGGAAAGCCGACGTCGCGAAGTCGCCCAAATGACCGCCGACACTCACTCGGCCGAGTCACCGTGAATCAGCAGAGGAGATCGTCATGGCAAGCAGCAACCGCGCTATCACCTTTCAGAACCCGAAAGACATGCGCGTCGAGTCGCTCGACTTCCCGAAGCTTCAGATGCCGAACGGGAAGAAGGCCCCGCACGGAGTCATCCTCAGGATCGTCGCCACCAACATCTGCGGGAGCGACCTGCACATCTACCGCGGGTCCTTCCCCGTGCCCCAGGGCATGGTGATGGGGCACGAGATGACCGGTGAGGTCATCGAGATCGGCCCCGACGTCGAGTTCCTCAGTGAGGGCGACCTCGTCTCCGTCCCGTTCAACGTCGCCTGCGGCCGATGCCGCAACTGCAGGGCGCGCCGGACCGAAGTCTGCGAGACCGTGAATCCCAAGGTGTCCTGCGGAGCGTACGGCTTCAACCTGGGGGACTGGACCGGCGGCCAGGCCGAGTACCTGTTCGTCCCGTACGCCGACTTCCAGCTCCTGCGTTTCCCGGACAAGGACCAGGCCATGGCGAAGATCCGTGACCTGGCGCTGCTCTCGGACATCCTGCCCACCGCGTTCCACGGTCTCATGGAGGCCGGTGCCAAGCCGGGCTCGACCGTGTACATCGCGGGCGCCGGCCCCGTCGGCCGCTGCGGCGCCGCTGCGGCGCGCCTGCTCGGGGCGTCCTGCATCATCGTCGGCGACTACCACAAGGACCGGCTGGAGCTGGTGAAGAAGAACGGCTGCGAGACGATCGACCTGAGCCAGGAAGCGGCGCTCACCGACCAGATCGAGGCCATCCTGGGCGAACCCATGGTCGACTGCGCAGTTGACTACGTCGGCTCTGAGGCACACGGCATCGGGCGTGAGGCCGAGGACATGGACCCGGCCTACGCCCTCAACCAGGTGCTCGACGCCACCCGCGCGGGCGGGGCCACCGGAGTCATCGGTGTCTACGGCGCCGACCCGCTCGCGAAGTCGAAGGCTGAGCAGGAGGGAACGTACCCGCTCGACTTCGGCAAGGCTTGGATCAAGTCGCCGCGGATCACCGCCGGGCAGGCACCGATCATGCACTACAACCGCGAGCTGATGATGGCGATCCTGTGGGACCGCCTGCCCTACCTGAGCGCCATGCTCAACACGAAGGTGATCAGCCTCGACGACGCCCCCGACGCCTACGCGACCTTCGACACGGGAGTATCCGAAAAGTTCATCATCGACCCCCACGGCCTCATTCCCGCCTGAGGTCCGCCTTCCCCGGCTCGCAGTCCCCGTTCGGGGAGGCTGCGGGCCGGACCCCTGCCTTGCCGACGCACAGTCGCGAAAGGACCTCGGAACATCCCTGCTGCGTACGCTGGGACAGCACTCCGTGAGCCTCGGGCTCGCCACGAAGCGGTCAAGAGAAGAGCACGGCCAATGGCTCTGGGTGGCAGCGGGTGGCGCCGCAGGCACCGACGCGGCTGCAGGGTGGTGGTCCGCAGGTACCGCTCGGTGGACAGCTGAACCTCCGGCTCTCCCCTGCCGTAGAGAAGTCCGCCCGACTCGGTGTGGCCGGAGACCGTGGCGCCGGAGCCCAGCCACGGCGAGCAGTGCGACCCGCCATACTCTTTCTCATGGAGCGGCCACTCACGCGTGGGTTCCGCGGATTCCAGCTTCAGTTCGCGACGAACCCGCTCGCTTCGCCCGGCGGCACCGTGGAGAGCACCGACGCGACGCCCGAGGACACCCTGCACCGCGAAGCCGCCGAGGAAGCCCAGCTCACCCTGACCGACCCGGTCCGACTGGGCTGGGTGCTGGATGAGACCGGCGAGGTCTACGGCGGCGTGGGGCCCAACGCCCGGCTCCGCCTGGCCACCCGGGTCACCGCCATTGGGCCGACGGCCGTCGACCCCGCCACCGGCCACCCCTTCGCCCGCCTGCTCGCCACCCCCGCCCAGGCAGCCGCCCTGCTGGGCTGGGGCCCGCCCGGAGCACGGCAAGCCCAACTCGCCGTGGACACGGCACGAGAGCGGTGGGGCCTACCCGCCGCAGCCCGCGCCGCTATCGAGGAGATCCCTGCGGAGGGGATGCGACTGAGCTGACCCCACCGACCGCCCCGCCTCGACTCGCCCCGCTCACGCCCCCTCTGAGGTTGCCCCATGTCGTTGTCGCACCACCACATCCGCACCACCGTTGATGCCTACCTCGCTCGCCACACTCACGAGCGCGAGCAGCTCGGCGTCCTCCTGGACGCCCTCGACCGGACGGGCGAGGACATCGCCAACCGCTCGACCTTCACCGGGCACGTCACCTGCAGCTCGATCGTCGTCGACCAGCTCGGCCGCGTCCTGCACGTGCTGCACTTGGCCAGCGGGAAGGTACTCGCCCCCGGCGGACACACCGAGCCCACCGACGACTCCCTGGCAGCGGTGGCCCTGCGGGAGCTGCACGAGGAGACCGGGATCCCGCCCCGAGCCGTCACGGCGTGGCCCGGCTACGAGACCGTGCCGCTGGACATCGACATCCACGACATCGACGCCCACCCGGGCAAGGGCGAACCGGGGCACCAGCACTTCGACCTCCGCTTCCTCTTCCGGCTGCATACCTCGACCGAGGTGCCGGTCGTGCTTCAGGAGGACGAAGTCGTCGGCATCGAGTGGCGCCCCGTGGACCGGGTGACCCCACCGACTCTGCGCGAGAAGCTGCTCAAGCTCCCGCTCCAGGTCGAACCGGAGACGGCCAACGCCTCGGCCCTGATCCACAACGACCGCGGCGAATACCTGCTGCACCTGCGCGACTACTTCCCCGGCCAGATCTGGGAGCCGGGCATGTGGTCCCTTCTGGGCGGCGGCCGAGAGCCCCAGGACGCCACCCTGGAGCACACCGTCCGGCGCGAACTGGCCGAGGAAGCCGGCCTCGACTTCACCGACCTGACCCCGTTCGGCACTGAGTACGCCACCGACGACGCCGGCGCGACCGTGCCCATCGCCATCTATGCAGGCCGCTGGGACGGTGATCCGCGCGAACTCCACTTGACCGAAGGGGTAATGCTCGCCTGGTTCGCCCCCTCGGACCTCCACCGCCTGCGCATCGCGGACACCACCAGCGACCTCGTTCGGCGCCACGCCGCCCGCAATCCAGCGACGCAGAGCGGGCCAGAACCCGAGGAGAAACGTCTGGCTTCGCCACACGGCACGGTCCCCAACATCATCGGCGTCCACCTCTACCTGGAACGGCCCGACGGGACGGTGCTGCTCGGACTGCGCCACCCCAACTCCGCGTTCGCGCCGTCCACCTGGCACGCCCTGGCGGGCCACTGCGAGCAGGAGAACGCCATCGCCTGCCTCATCAGGGAGGCCCGGGAGGAGGCCGGCCTGCACATCGAGCGCCAGGACGTCGAACTCGTCCACGTCATCCACCACATTGGCAAGCCCAGGAACCCACCCCGCATGGGCCTGTTCTTCCGCGCCCGTACCTGGCGCGGGGAACCGAAGCTGCGCGAGCCGGACAAGTGCCTGCAGTGGAAATTCTGGGACCCAGCTGCCCTCCCCGATGACCTCGTCCCCTATACCCGACTGGCTATCGCGAAGATCCAGAGCGGTGAGCTGTACAGCGAGACGGGCTGGCCCGCATGACCGGCTCCCCCACCAGCGCACCCAGTCGCGTGCCCGCTGCGACAGCGGCCGGGCGCCCGGACACCCGCCTCGTGGTGATTCGCGGGAACTCGGCGTCGGGCAAGTCGAGTGTGGCCCAGGGCCTGCGAGATCACTACGGCCGGGGTGTCGCAATCGTGGGCCAGGACGTGATCCGCCGGAACGTGCTGCGCGAGCACGACACCACGGGCGGCGCCAACATCACCCTTCTCGGCAGGATCGCCCGGCACGCCCTGGACGCCGGCTTCCACGTCGTACTCGAAGGGATCCTGTACGCCGACCGCTACAGACACATGATCACGTCGCTGGTACGGGACCACCGCGGCGTCTCGGCCTGCTACTACCTGGACGTGCCGCTGGAGACGACGTTGGCCCGGCATGCATCGAAGGCGGACGCCGCATACCTGGAGCAAGTCACCGACACCCACCTCACCTCGTGGTACCGGGAACTGGATCTGCTGCCCGGCGGGCTGGAGACCGTGATCCCGGCCGACAGCACGCTGCAGGACACCGTCGCCCGGATCGTGCGCGATACCGATCTGCCCCCCGCCGCCCCGCCACCGCAGTGCAAGCCGTCACGGGGAGACCCCATGAACCCTCTGGTGCTGATGTCTGATCCGCAGGTCGCGGCGATCCCGGTGCGCGAGTGCGGAGAGCCGCTCGTCAACGTACGCAACCACGACTTCCGCGTCGACCCCCGCAAGCACGATCCGCTGGGCGCATTCGCCCACGTCCGTGAAGGCATCCTCACCCGGCTGAAGCACGCCCGCTCGCTCCTGCCCGCCGGCACCGACCTGCTGTTCATCGAGGGCTACCGACCACTGGCCCTCCAACAGCGCTACTTCACCGAGTACCGCGACGAGCTGGCCGCCGCCCATCCCGACTGGGCACCTGAGCAGCTGCACCAGGCCGCCAGCCGGTACGTGTCTCCGCCAGAGATCGCGCCGCACTCCGCAGGCGCGGCCGTGGACGTGACCCTCGTCGACCAGGACGGCCACGAACTCGACCTCGGCACCCGCGTCAACGCCTCCCCCGAGGAGAGCAACGGGGCCTGTTTCACGCACGCCTTGAACCTCAGCGACCAGGCGCGCCACCACCGCATGCTGCTGCTCAACGCCATGGAGAGCGCGGGCTTTACGAACTATGGAACCGAGTTCTGGCACTTCTCGGCAGCGGACCGGTACGACGCGCTGATGCGCCAGGAGCCGCACGCGCGCTACGGACCGATCGAACTGCCCTAGCACCCCGGCGGACTCGTTCGCTTCCCCGCCACCCACTCCGATCCGCAGACACAGGAGTGCGCGGCCACCGTTCCACGACCAGTCCGCACGACCGCGACGGACGAACAGCACCGAACGGAGGTACGTATGTCCGACGACACCCAGCAGACGATCCGGGCCCTCCCGAGCCCGTCGGCCGGCAACGTACCGCCCGAGCATCACATGCACCTGCTCGGGCGGTACTACCGCCACGTGGAAGCCGGTCGTAAGACGACCGAAGTGAGAGTGGCCGCTCCGAACAAGCGCGACATCGAGGTCGGCGACACGGTCGTCTTCCACGACCGGGACACCGGGCGGGAATTCGACGTCATCGTGCAGCGGATCACCCCGTACTCCTCCTTCGAGGACCTGCTCCGCTCGGAGGACAGCGCTCGCATCGACCCGGACGAGCCGCCCGGAGAGCTGCTCGCCAACCTCCGCGGCATCTACCCACCGGACGAGGAAGCCCTCGGCGTGCTTGCCCTTGCCTTCGACCACCGCCCCGCCCGGCCCGGCCGCCCGATGCCGATGACAGCCGAGCAGTACGCGCAAACCGCCCCCCACCATACGGTGTACGGCTGCCTGTACATCCGCGACGCGCACGACCGGCCCATCCAGCTCCGCTCGGTCTACGGCTCGAGACTCTGGCAGTTTCCCGGCGGCAACTTGGACACCCCGGACGAGGACCCGCTGCAGACCGCTCAGCGCGAGGCGGTCGAGGAGACGGGCCTTGAACTCGGTCTGGACGCGCCGAAGCTGCTTCTCACGCACTTCATGCACGCCGGTTCACGCCTGCCGTTGAACAAGATCGGGCTCATCTTCGACGGAGGTCGGCTGACCGCCGAGCAGCTCGGCCGGATCCGCCTCGACCCCGCCGAGCACGACATGTGGGCCGTCCACGACCTCGCGACCTGGCAGGAGCTGATGACACCGCTCGCTTTCGCCCGTCTCGACGCCATCGAGCGAGCAAGGCGCGGTGACGGCCCCACCTTCCTGACCACGCACACCTGTTCTGGATCCCGCTGGAGGCCGCCCACGTTCTGCAGTCCGGCCAGGGTGCCCTGCTGGGACGCCTGTACGACTAATCCCCCATCCGGTCACGGCCCCACCCCAGACCCAGGAGGCAGCCGATGTACCGCACCGCCGAGCAGCACGACCCGATCGAGATCGAACAGATCGAGCTGGTACCCGACCGCCTGAACGAGGGGGATGGATTTGAGCCGCAGCCTGTTCTGCGCAGCAGCGAGCCAGCGGACGAAGAGCCCTTGAGTTCCTCCCGCGCGGCCGTGGTCGCCGGGTCGGCACCGCATATTCCTCCGGCTGCTTGCCACCGTGACACAAGGGCTCGGCGCGCCGCTGGCCAACAGTGTCAAAGGCTGACCCCCACGGCCACCCCTCCGAGAAGCGACGCCAGGTGTTCGGCCAGGGCGAGCAGGGTCAGGTCCGAATAGGCCGGTCCCACGAGCTGCACGCCGATCGGGAGGCCGTCCACGTTTCGCGCAACAGGTACGACGAGGCTGGGCAGACCGACGTGACTGGTGAGATTGGCCCAACCGGTCTGGTCGAAGAAGCTCCGCTCGCTGCCGTCAACCGTGAGAACGCGGGAGCCGGCCGGGATCGCCGCAGTGGGAGCAGCGGGGATCATGAGGACATCGTGCTCGGCATCGGCGAAGAATCGATGCCACGCCTCCCGGAGCCGGAGGCGCTCTTCGTTGGTGCGGAGCCAGGCGCGGTGTGTCTGCGTTCGGTGGCGGAGGAAGGTGGCCCGCGGGCTCGCGTCATCCTCGTGCAGGTCGCGCGCTGCCGCGAGTTCGGCCGCGCCGGCTTTGTCGTCGGTGGCGGCCGTCGTGGTGGCGTGGAGGAGTTGCTCGAAAAGGCGGAGAGAGTCGGTGAAGCCGACCGGTCCCGTGGTGCGGCGGACGTTCGTGCCGGCGGAGGCCAGTGCCTTCTCGACGGTGGCGAGAGCATGGGCAGTTTCACGGTCGACGGGGCAGCTGGTGTCATCGGCCCACACCGCCACGCGGAGCTGGCCGGCTGCGCAGCGCGCCATGGGCAGCTTCACGAGCCAGGGGCTGTTCTCGCCGGGTGACGGTGTTGTCAGCGCGTCGAGGAGCAGGTCGAGGTCGTGGGGGTGGCGTGCCAGGGGGCCCGGGGTGACCATGTCGCTGCTGGTGATCCATCCCGGCGGGCGGGGGATGTGACCGCGGGCTGGGATGAGTCCGTGCGTGGGGCGCAGGCCGTAGACGCCGCAGTAGTGGGCCGGGAGTCGGAGGGAGCCGGCCAGGTCGCTGCCGAGATCGGCGGGGGTCAGGTGGGCGGCGACTGCGGCGGCGGGGCCGCCGGAGGAGCCGCCGACGGTGTACTTGAGGTCGTGCGGGTTGAGCGTAGGGCCGAACAGGACATTTTCGGTGTGCAGGTCCTGGCAGTACGCCGGGGTGTTGGTCTTGCCCATGATGACGGCACCTTGGTGGCGGAGCCGGGCGACCGCGTCGGCGTCGCGTGCGGGGACGTGGTCGGCGAGTTCTTCGGCGCCGCTGGTTGTGCGCAGGCTGGCTGTCTCGAAGCTGTCCTTGATCGTGAGGGGAAGGCCGTCAAGGAGGCCGGTGCTCTCGTTGCGGGCGCGGCGTTCGTCGGCTGCGTGCGCGGCGGCTCGGGCCGCGCTGTCGTCGCGGGTGACGACGGCGTTGATCTGGCTAGCGTCTATCTGGGCAAGGTGGAGGTCAAGCAGTTCGCGGCTGGAGATCTCGCCGCGGTCCAGGGCTTGAAGCTGGGCGTACGCGGGCTGGCGGGTGAGGTCGTTCGTCATGCGGAGACTCGCTCAAGGTGGGGGGCTCGTGCGGGCTGGCGGGGCAGGTGGCGGGCGACGTCGAGGAGGGCGTCGATGTCGTCCATGGGCCTCGTGGTCTGGCGTTCGGCGTCGGCGAACTCGGTGAGCTTGCCGGGCTCCGGGCGGGCGTCGGTGGCGCGGGCGGCGATTCCGGCGAGGATCTGGTCGGCGGTAACGGCTGCGGACAGCTCCTGGCCGTGCAGTCCTCGGGCCCGGTGGTGGGCTTCGCTTGCCTCGCGGACTGCGGCATCGAGATACCGGCGGATCACGAACCGGCCGTCCCGGATCTCGACGGCTCGGCGGTAGAGCCGGATCGAGATGCGGCGGAAGCGGCGCCGCTGGGCTGGGTCGACTCGGTCGATGGGCAGCTCGATCTCGGGTGCTTCGCTGTAGAAGGCCAGCCACAGGGGGCGCAGGCCGTAGTAGCAGCGGTACTGCCTGATCCGGTACTGGACGCTCTGGGTCTGGTCCCTGATGGTGGGCACGAGCCAGCCGATCAGCGTGAGCATGGCGCCGACATCGCCGCAGGTCCAGGCGAAGCTCTCCCATTCTGCGAGGGAGGTGTCGAAAGCGCCGGCGATCACGTTGCCGATACGGACCGCGCTGTATCCGAGGGTGACGGTCGCGCCGAGGGCGACGATGCGCAGGCCGACCCGGACGGACCCACGTTTGCTGCGGCGGGCCAGACGCCAGCAGGCGCGGGCGAGGAGCAGTTCCCCGATGGTGTAGGCCGTGACGTACAAGGTGAGGTACGCGGCGTACCAGTCGTCGTGCGCGTAGTAGAGCGTGAAGTCGATGGGGTGCGGCGCGCTGGGCGTCAGCAGGGCGAAAAGCACCAACAGCCCGGCGATCACGGCAAAGCCGGCCCCGAGCCACCGGCGACTGCGCCGGCGGGCGACGTCGGGCGGAGACCCCCAGTACGTGAGAACCACCTGCTGACAGACGAGGAGCGCGACTACGCACCCTTGGGCGAGGGGTACGGAAAGGTTGACGGTGCCGAGCACGCGGTCGAGGTAGTTCCACATCGGGGTGATGGAGAACAGGAACGACAACCCTGACAGCAGGAAGACAGCGGCCAGCGCGGTGGAGGCGGGGTCTCGGCGGCGGGTCGGCACGTCCCGCAGGAGGCAGAGGAAGCCGAGCGTGGCGACAACGAGGCTGATCGGATGGAGCAAGTCCTTCACGGCCGGGCCTCCCGTCGGCGCAGGAGTGTGTGCGTGACCCGATCCTGGACTTCGTCCCCGGAGGACTCGTCGCTGCGGAGCCACCGGTCAATGATCCGGCGCTGGAGCAGCGAGGCGAGGAGCTCGGTGTCCCGCTCCTCGTCCTCCTCGTACTTCGTACGCCCCAACATCATCTCCACGGTGGCCGAACCGACACTGGTGAAGATCGTCGAGGAGAGCGCGGAGGCCGGGCGATTCTTGTGATGGCCGAGCAGCAGGTGGCTGAACTCGTGGGCGATGATGTGGTCCTGGTGCAGACAGCTGGTCCGCGGGTCGTAGTACACGTAGAAGGCACTCTCCGTGACGGCGCATGCCCCGCACACGGAGGGTGCCTGCTCACGGGGCTCTAGGACCACGTTCCGTCCCGTGCGGCGTGAGACCTCTTCGCTGAGATCGCGGATATTGGTGACGTGCGGGAGCCGCAGCTCGGCCAAGAGGTCAGGCCGGCGCAGCCTGCGTACAGACCACATTACTTTTCCTTGATCATTTGCTGCACTAAGGCCGACTTACGCGCCAGTTGAGGGTGGCAACCCCTCGGATTTTCGTACACTCTCGACGATCCCCAGGACGGCGTCCTTTCCGTCCGCTGAGACGTCGGATAGGCGAAGAAGAACGTTCTTGATCTTCGCGTCGCGAAGCAGGGCGAGCAACTCCAGCTCCTGCACTGTCTTTTCGGCAACGGCATCGTCGAACCAATAAGCGGGATCCACCCCGAAAAACCCTGCGAGCGCTTCAAGGTGACGCTTCGTCGGGTTATCGCGCTGCCCGGTCCGCAGGAGCCACAGGTACTGCGCGGACAGCTTGCCCAGCCCTCGCTTCTCCATCAGCTCGGCCACTTCGGCGTTGCTAAAGGGACCGCGATCGGGCGGGTGCACCGTATCGAACAGGCGGTTTAGGCGGTCCATGAGCCCCTGGGGGGTGACCTGACCTTCGGTCGACTCTTCCATGATCCTTTTCCGGGTGGACTTCGTCGTCACTTCAACCACCACACTACCTCGCCATAAACACCAGTTGACGGCGCGATCCCGCGTATGGAAAGTTCTTCCTCGCCAGCACGTTTCCGCGTGGCACGCGCCGCCCATTTCGGGTCGGCCTGCCCGTTTCTACCGGCAGGAAGGCACCGGGCGACGTGGCGCGAGCCACATTTCCCTAGCGACATAAGTCACGCCTGGCGCACCAGTATTTGATCTTCGACCGGAAAGCGTGGAGGCGAACGTGGAAACACCTCATCCACATCGTCTTCCTGTGGCGGGGAATATTAGACACCCGCTGCAATTCGGACACAATGGCACGCTCTCGACGTTTGGGGCAACCGCGGCAACGGTGCCCCTCGACGCCGGGGGGCGGTCCGCACCGATCCCGACACGCGACTCCGACGACCGAGCGCACGGTGACTCTCTGCTACCGGCGGACGGGTTAACGACCATGCCTGAGCGTTGTCGCGGGTTCGTGCGCATGTACCCGGGCATGCACCAAGACATCTCCCGAGCCGCCGGCCGCCAGAGCGATCTATCCCGTCAAATCGGGCGAAGGCCAACCGATGACGCCCCGGTGAGGCTTGGCTAATTGGTCCAACAAACCGTGGTCGCATGAGACGCGAGGGGGCGCTGCGGTGATCATCTCCAAGTCCGTCGGGGCGATCATGGCGCTGCCCGCCTCCCGGCCCGGCACCCCCACCTGCAGGCGCAGGTGCCGACGCCCTCCCGCGCGACTTGTAGAGAGTCCTTTAGCAAGGTCTGGATCTTGCGCCACAGCCTGCATATGTTCGTCGTCCCCCGCCGGGCACCCCGCCCAGCAGTAGACGGCATAAGGAGCCATATGCGGAACGCGCGAGCCAGCAGGGCTGCATAGCCCCGAAAACAGCGACGGCGCCCATGGAGCTACTAACTCCCGGACGCCGGCCGCCTGACGGCACTCCCGCCCCGGCAAGGGCGGAGATTACCCACCTTTACCGCACCGGACCTTTCCTACGGGCACCCCGGCGCGGCTTTCACTACAGAGGAGAGTCTTACATGCCGCCTGCCCTGCGCAAAAGGCCAGCGTTCCTGGCCTGCGCGGCAGCCGCCCCCGCTCACCTGTCTCCCGCGTCGTCGACACCCATGCTCACGCACCTCGTGAAGGCGGTGTCCCGATGAGCGGGCAGGCACGTAAGTGGGCCTGGGAGAGCAGTGCCAGCCGTGGCACGGCCCGCTTGGTCCTCCTGTCGATCGCCGACCGGATCCCCGACGAGCAGTGCGTCGCCTACGCGGGCCTCACCGAGCTGATGGAGCGGACGCACGCCAGCCGAAACGCCGTGCGCGGCGCCCTGACCTCACTGGTCGCAGGCGGCGACCTGGAGATATGCGCCGACTTCGAGGGCCCCCAGCACAGCACGGTGTACCGCATGCCGCGCCCCGCTGCCTGGCTCGCGAAGGTCGCGGCTGCCCAGAAGGCCGACCCCGAGCTGCGCGTCGAGGACGTCGAACCGCTGGCGGACACCGACCCCGCTCCCGACCTGGACGACCTGGACGAGGAGCGACTGCGCAAGCACCGCATCTGCCTCAAGGCAGGGTCTGAATCGGGCCCCCGTCGTCAGAATCTGACCGGGTCGAAATCTGCACCCCCTCGTCAGAATCTGACCCCTCCCCGGGTCAGAAACCGACCCCCCTCCGGGTCAGAAACTGACCCCCAGAACTGTAGTGAACCGAAGGTGAACCGTAAGTACAGCAGCAGTAGTGCTGCCGACCTCACCTCGGCCACCGACTGGCAGGTCGACGACGCGAGTCTGTCCTGGGCCCAGCAGCAGGGACACCTGGCACGCCTCGGCGAGCAGGGCCTGCAGGCCGCCGACGCGAAATGGCGCCACTACCGCGCCGCCTGGAGCCCTCGCTCCGCCGCTGTCTGGGCTGCCGACTGGCGGTCCTGGATCGACCGCGAGCACACCCCCACACCACAGCGCCCGAACCTCTACGCCCTGCCCGGCGGCAGCCCCGCCCCACAGGCCGGCATGACCCGCTCCGAAGCGCACATGGCCGCTCTGCTCGCCGCCGTCGACGAACCGACCGGAACGGAGTAACGACCGTGGACCGCCGTGAAGTTGCTGCCGTACTCACCTACGTCGGCCGCCTGGACCCGCGCACCATCCGCACCGATGCGGGTGAAGCCCGCGACCAGCTCGCCATGTGGCACGAGCTGCTCGGCGAGGTACCCATGACCACCGGCCAGGGCTGGGATGTACGCGACGTGGTGCGCAAGCGCGTCGTCGCCTCCCCGTACCCGATCCTGCCCGCCGATGTGGCCCGCGAGTGGAACGCCCACTACCGCGACCGCTTGGGCCGGCACACCGATCCGACGCCGATGGCTGACCCCGACGACCCGCAAGCCTGGCGGGCGGAGCTTGTCGCGACCCGCGACGCCGTCGTGACCGGGCGGATCGCCCCGTCGCCGCACCGCGGAGTGACGACCGGGGAACCCCACCCCGGCCTGAAAAGGATGCTCAAGGCCGTCGGCACCTACGTCCCGGACGCCGTACGAGCCGAACTGGCGCCCTTCCGTCCGGCCCGTGCCGCCCGCGAAGCCGCCATCGCCGCCGGCGGACCCGACATCTTCAGCGTCCCGTGCGAGAGGTGCCGCGCCCCGAAGGGCGAGCCCTGCCGCGAACGGAGCGGTGGAGGTGTCCGCAACCGGAACACCAAACCGCGCATCGAGCCGCATCCGACCCGCGTCGAGGACGCCCTGGCCGCTCAAGCCCAGGCCATACCTGCCTGACCCGGCCGCCGCCTCCACGCAGAAACGTTCCTCCAAGCGGTACGGCCCGCCGCCGTGCCCCAAGCCCGCCTCGCCAAGCCCCGCCGCACCCCGCTACCACCGGTGCCGAGCGAACCGCGCCGACCGAGGCGCCCTTCGGAGACTCTCTTGCGCCACATCACCACCAACGACTCCCCGGCCCCGACCATCCGTGGCATCGCCGACCACAGCTGGCAGGCCCGGGGACTGTGCCACAACATGCCGGCCAAGGTCATCGACGCGCTGTTCTTCCACGCGGCCCGCGACCGCGCGGCCATCGACGAGGCCAAGTCGATCTGCGGCCAGTGCCCGGTGAGGAAGGCGTGCTTCGACTACGCCCTCGACAACGAGATCAGGCACGGCATGTGGGGCGGCCTCACCGAGGACGAGCGCCGCCCCTGGCACGCCAAGGTCAACAAGCGCCTGGACTACAGCCGAGTGAAGGCGGCCTTCGAAGGGCGCGACATCCACCTCAGCGACGCCGAACGCGAGGCCGTCACCCGCCACGCGTACGTCCGCGGCTGGAGCCCCGAGCGCCTCGCCTTCACGCTGCGGCTCGACCTGGACTGGGCGCGTGACCTGATGCGCAACGCCGCGCACGCTGTCGCCGACCGCGACCGCTACTGGGACCAGGACGACGAGACCGAGCCGACCGACGACGAAACGGCCGAGGACGAAGAGGCCGCCTCGCCGGTGCAGGTGCCCCGCCAGGTTCAGACCCACTCCCTGATCGCCGCTCTCCGAAAGGCCGCATGACTCACCCCATCGCCATGTCACTGCCCCTCGGTATTGATCCCGTCTACGCTGTCGCGGCTGTCGGGGTGCTCGCCCTGGTGCTGGCCGGATGGTCGATCCGACGCAACCGGACACGGGCAGGCGCCCCGCGCGCCGGCACCCCCACGGTCTGGGTCGCTGCCCTCGCGGCGCTGGGCTGCACGGCATACAGCGCGGAGACCAGCTGGTTCTTCGCCGCTGACTACCTCGGCATGACCGACACGGTGCAACGGGCTGCCTTCTTCTCCACGGCCGAGCTGGCGCTGTTCGCGAACGCTCTGCTGGCCCGCCAGAACCTGCGCAATCAAGGCGCGCCCGGCGTTCCCGGCACCCTGGTCTGGGTGCTCACCGGGGTGCAAATCATCCCGGCGTACGCCGAATCAGGGCCGGTCGGCGGCACCGTGCGAGCGATCGTCGGTCCGGTCATGGCGGCCATGCTCTGGCATCTGGCCATGGGTATCGAGCTGCGGCTGCACAAGCCGGACGCCTCCTCGCAGGGGCTGCTGGCGACGCTCGGGCGCGAAGTGCGGGAACGTCTCCTCTCCCGACTGGGTGTCGCCACGCGGAACCGCGATGCCGCCCAGATCACCCGGGAGCGCGCCACGGAGCGGGCAGGGGCCCTCGCGTCCCGGCTGGCCAAGATGCCGGAGAAGGATCGCAAGAATCGTCACGGGCGCCGGATCGAACGGCGGCTCGAGACGGCCCTTTCACGATCCGGGGTCGGCACCGATCCTGACCAGCGTCGTGCGCTTCTGGAGCAGCTGGCCGCCCGCCGGCACGCTGCGGCCCTCGCCTCTGTCGCCCTGCCGTCCCCTTGGACTCAGCCTTCGTGGGAGCAGGGCGACCACCGTGGGGACCGGTCCCCTCTCGCTGCGGCCCCGGGGACTCGGATGACCCCCGAGGAACACGTGAGCCCGACGGGGACGGTCCCCGAGGCCGGTCCCCGAATCACGGCCTCGATCGGGGACCGCACTGTCGGGGACGCGGCCGACACGGGGACAGCGGCCGAGCCCGTTGGGGACGGTCCCCACGCCGTCCCCAACGGCAACGGGGACCGGGAACACCCCGACACCGAAAGGGGGACCGAGCCCAACGGGGACCGTCCCCACACCGTCCCCAACGACAACGGGGACCGCATCGGTGTGCGCGACTCGCGTCTGACCGGCCAGGGTGAAGAGGCGAAGGCGGAGGGCCCCGTAGTGGTCCCGGGGACCGGTGAGGCTGGCTATGGCGCGGGCGGCAACGTCCACGAAGTCGCAGCACAGAGGGACGGTGGCCCGTCCCCGGCGGCCGTCCCCAATGACGACGAGGGCCGGGAGCACCCCGACACCGAAACGGGGACCGAGCCCAGCGGGGACCGTCCCCACACCGTCCCCAACGACAACGGGGACCGGGAACACCCCAACACCGAAACGGGGACCGAGCCCAACGGGGACCGTCCCCACACCGTCCCCCTGCGGCGCAAGCAGCCGCAGAAGGGCTCCCGAAACCGTCCGGGCGCCGGGAAGGCCAAGCGTCCGCGGAACGGGCCCCGGCTGACCGTCGAGCAGATGGTCGAACGGGTTCGTCCCCACGTGCCCGCGCTGCTGGAGCGGGACGGCAACGCGTCGGTCACCCGTCCCCAGCTGCGGGAGATCCTCCGCGCCCAGAACATCCAGGGCGGCCGGAACGACCGCCTGACGCCGGTCCTGCAGCGGCTACGGGACGAGGCGGCCACCACCACGACAAGGAGCACGGCCCGATGAAGACCTGCCATCGGTTCGCCACCATCAAGTCCGGCTTTGAGCAGGACATCCGGTTCCTGCGCGGTCACTCCGAGCGTCATCAGGGGTCGACGTCGGCGAAGACGAGTGCGAAGAACGCCTTCTCGGTGAAGCGGAACATGGCGCGGGCCTTGAACCGGCACCTCGACCTCTGTCCCGAGTGCGGCTGACACCTGCAAAGGAGCAGGTCACGCGCCTGCCCTCCGTATTTCGCCGGGTGGCCCGGCCTCGGTCGGGCCACCCACCCCCTGTGATGGAAGGATCGCCATTCCTGCCCGCAATCCGCGTACGCGCACCCCGTCGACCGCCGAGGCCGGCGCCTGGGCGGAAGTGCTCGTACGGCACCAGCTCCTACACGCAGCCGTGCTGGCCCCCAACGGCCAGTGGCTCACCCAGGACCGCCCCGAGTCCCCAGTCCGCCTCCTCGACGGCCCGACCGCCATGGTCGAACTCGCCGCCGAGATCCAGCACCGCATCCGCACCACGAGGAACCCCACCCGATGACGAACCCGACGACACCCCCCACTCACGCGCACGGTGAGCCGGAATCCAACTCGACCTCACCGCGAGCAAGTTGGTGCGAGAGTAGTACTCCCGTTGGGAGTACTACTCTCGCGTCCTCCGCCCCAGGGGTGGCGGAGGACGTCCAGCGCCGGGGGGCGCCGGACCGAGGGGATGCGACCGAGGGCGGCCGGCATCCCCAGGAGGAGCAAACAGCCACCCACCCGTGCCACAACCCACACTGCACGTACCACGCGAGCGCGCCGTCGAGCCAGCTACCCGCGCGCAACCGCACGCCGAAGACCAAGTCGAGCAAGCGCAAGCACCTGATCACCAGCCGCTTCAACGACGACGAGAAGCAGTCCGTCCTCGACGCCGCAGCCGCGTGCGCCATGACGCCGTCCGGCTTCCTCGCCCACGCAGCCCTCAGCGCCGCGCGCGACCTGACGCGCACGGCAGCCGAGATCGCCGGCGAACGCGAAATGCTCGCCGAGCTGTTCAGCCTGCGGCGGTACCTCGGACAGGTCGGCAACAACGTCAACCAGGTTGCCAAGACGCTCAATTCAGGTGGTGACGCCCCGCACGCCGAAGCGGTCCTCTCCGCCGTACACCGTGCCGCTCGACGCGTGGACAACTTCACCCAGCACTACCTGGACAGCGAGCGCCCGGCTGCATGATCCCCAAAGTCCACGACATGGGCACGGACACCCGCGGCCTGGTGGCCTACCTGTACGGTCCCGGCAGGGCCGAGGAGCACATCGATCCGCACCTCGTCGCCGCGTGGGACAGCCAGGCACCCGACCCTGGCCGCGATCCGAAGGCCACGTACGGCGACCTGCAGCGCCTGCTCGACCAGCCCGTCATGGCGCTGCCCGAGAGCGCCAGGCCCGCCGAGCACGTATGGCACCTGTCCGTACGCGCCGCGCCCGAGGACCCGATCCTCGCCGACGAGCAGTGGGCCGACATCGCCCGCCGCATGGTCGCCGCCACCGGCATCGCCCCCGAAGGCGACGACGCCGCCTGCCGCTGGGCAGCCGTCCGCCACGCCGACGATCACATCCACATCGTCGCCACCGTCGTACGCGAGGACGGCCGCCAGGCCCGCATCCGCCAGGACGGCGCCCGCTCCCAGACCGAAGCCCGAAAGGTCGAAATCGACTACGGGCTACGCCGGTTGAACGTCGGCGACGGAACCGCCGCCAAGCGCCCCACCAGCGCCGAACGCCACAAGGCGGACCGCCAGGGCAAGGAACGCACCCCACGCGAGGAGCTGCGCGAGACCGTGCGCCGCGCAGCAGCCGGAGTCGCCAGCGAGGAGGAGTTCTTCGACCGCCTGGCCGCCGCCGGCCTCCTGATCCGCCAGCGCACCGCACCCTCCGGCGACCTGCTCGGCTACAAGGTCGCATTGCCGGACGACCGCAACGAGGACCAGGAGCCGATCTACTATTCCGGCTCCACCCTCGCGCCCGACCTCTCCCTGCCCCGCATCCGCAAGCGGTGGGCTGCCGACGCCTCCGGTCACCACAGCGACGCCACCACGGACCGCTCCTCCGGCTCGCCCCGTATCAGCCCGTCGGCCGCTCGGCGGCAGGCGACGACAGCGGTCTGGCAGGCCGTACTGATCCTCGACCAGGGCGACGACGGACAGATCGCCGCGCACCTCGCCGCAGCCGGCGAGGTCCTCGACGCGCTCGCCAAGACATCGGCCGCGCACACCCGCCGTGAACTGCGAGATGCCGCCTGGGCGTTCGAGCGGGCGACCCGCTCCCACGTCCAGGCCGAGCGAGGCCACGACCGTGCCCTGCGTCAGGCTGCCCGCGATCTCGTCTACGGCGGTCCCGCCCTCGGCCGCGGGGAGGACGGTGCCACCACCGCCATGCTCATCGACATGGCGTTCTTCCTGGTCAGCGCCGCCGCCCACTGGCACGGGAAGAAGGAGCACGCCCAGCAGGCCGCTGCTGCCCGCCAGGCCGCCGACCACCTGCGCGCCGCCTACCAGGCCGCCGCGCCGCTGCACCTCGGCGTGATGCACCAGCGCGGTCGCCGCCTGTCCCAGTCCCTCCAGCACAAGCAGGCCGCCGATCTCCGACAGGCGGTGCCGGAACTGGCCGGGCAGGTCCTCGCCGAGCCCGGCTGGTACGCCCTGGCCGCCACCCTCGTCGACGTCGAGAACGCCGGCCACGACCCCGCCGCGCTCCTGGCGGAAGCCATGGAGCGGCGCGAGCTGGAGACCGCAGAATCGATCAGTGACGTGCTGGTATGGCGGCTGCGGCGCATGGCTGATCTGCCCGCGGACGCCTCGACTGGGCCGGAGAGCGGTACGGCAAAGGCCGCATCGAAGGGACAGACGCGGAAGAAGGCGACGGCTCCGTCGCAGAACGCCTCGGCCAAGCGGAGCGGCACGAGAGAACCCCGGCGCTGAGCACCGCGCTTACAGCGCCGAGGCGCACACCGCGATGACCACGGTGGCGCCTGCGATGCACAGCATGACGGTGCGCGCCTCCGGCACCCGGCGATCCCGCAGTTCAGGCTGCGGATCGCGGGTGCCGGAGCACCGGCAGCCGGTCGCGTGCTCCATAACCGGCGACTCCAGCCAGTACGCGCCGCTCAGCTGCGTCGGGAACGTTGCAGAACCTGTGCCTCGCATGCTCGGGGCAACGCCCGTCCGCCCAAAACGGCACGTGCCGCAACCGATCTGGAATGAAAACAGAGGCCCACGCCCCGTCCGCAGGTGCCGTGCCGAAGTCCTCCGGCAAGTCGTCCGCGTTCAACATTTCTAGAGTTGCAGCAGGTCAGGGGATTGCGGCACTCTCCTCGTGCAGGCGAGACGAGAGAGAGGGAGACGGCATGTTCCGACGCAAGCGTGCGGACCGAGAATTCCGTGAAGCCCAGCGGGCCGGCCAGGCAGTGTTGGCGATGCACACCGAGCTGCCGCTGCCGGACTGCCCCGGTCCCCGCGCAGCGCCGGCACCTGCCGCGCCGGAGTCCACGGTGATGCCCGACTTCCTGCCGGCAGACTTCCGGGCGCCGTCCCGCCAGGACGTCTCGGGGTTCATGATGCGCTGGGACCTGCCGCTCGTCATCGACGGTGAAGTCCACCAGTGCCACTGCGGCGCGTACCGGAACTGGATCGTCTTCAACATGCGTGACGACTCGGTGTGGCTGCGCTGCGAGGCCGGCCACGAGGTCAAGGAGTCCCGCCTGGACACCGCCTGGTACAACCGCAACTCCGGTCCGGTCGACCACTTCCACGCCACCCTCGACGAGGGCCTGCGCCACCTCGGCCACTGAAGTCGCGAAACCCCTTCCCCCACCCCTGCGTTCGTCGGCACCCGGAGGACCGACCTGGTCAGACCATCCATCTCGCATCACAAGGGGTTTTCGCATGCGCCGTTCCACCACGACCGCCCTCGCCCTGAGCGCCCTCACCATCCTCGCCCTGACAGGCTGCTCCCGCAGTACCGAGCCCGCCGGCACCTCGGCCGCGTCCTCCGCACCCGCACACCGGGGCGGTAACAGCGCCACCGCGTCCGCGCCGCTCTCGTCGGCCAAGCTGAACGAGCGGCTGCTGAACGAGAGCGACCTGGGCGAGGGCTACACCCGCAAGCCCCAGGCCGCTGACCAGCACGACGACGTCACCGTCATCGGCTGCCCGGAGCTGGAAAAGCTCGGCAGCGACGCGGCCACCGGAGCCACCCTCGACTTCACCCGCAAGGCGAAGGCGTCCTTCACCTACGCCGGCAGCACCAACTCCGAGGTGAGCGAGGAGCTGTACAGCGACAGCGCGACGAAGCTGTCCAACGGGATCGGGAAGGTCTTCAATGCGATGGTCTCCTGCCCGTCCTACCAGGTGGCGTCGGGCAGCACCGTCATCGACATGGGCGCGCAGAAGACGGCCGCGCCCGACCTCGGCGACGAGCAGTGGAGCCAGCTGCTCACCTACTCCGCCGGCGGGCAGCGCAGCGTCGTCAAGCAGACGGCGATCCGCTCCGGCAACGTACTGGTGATCGTCTCCGGCTCGCCGGGCCTCGTGGACGCCCACCTGGACAAGGCGCTCACCAAGGCCCGCACCGCACACTGACCCGCTCCACCGTCCGAAACCCCGGTGTCCGGGCCTGTCCGTCCGACAGGCCCGGACACCGGGGTTTCGGCTTATGAGCCGATCAGCCCGCCAGGCGCAGTTCGCCAGGCTCGTAGCGCAGTTGGAATGTCTGCGCGTGCTCCCCGTCCATCCAGTACAGGGTCATGGTCGAGAGCATGCTTCTTTTCACATACCGGGTTCGTGACGGCATTCCTTCGTCCTGTTCGACGATCCAGGATTCCACCCGTTCCGGCAGGCTGAACCTCAACGCGTATACGTCCGGGTGCTCGGCCGAGCGCAGTTCCCAGACGGGATGCGAAGCCGACTGAGGCAGTCGCCGCACGCGCACGGCGTGCGTGGGGTGTTCTCTCGCGTAATTCACGAAACCGTACAGGTCATTCGACGCCAGCCCCAGAACGAACGGTGCTGCGGGAAAGGCCAGCACAAGACCCAACGTGGACCGGCTGTGCAGCGCCTGGGCGAGTTCATCGAGCGGCTCGCGGAATTGATCGGGCAGGTATGCGTCCTCGGCGTACATATCCAGCAGTGGGCCGCGAAGGTACGCGCGTATCTGGTGCACCTTCGGCCGCTCGCCTGCGGGCGCGGCTTCGAGCGCTGCGTGAATCGTGTCGGCCGCGATCCGGACAAGGTTCCGCAGTACGGCGAAGTCCGGAGCGGAGAGGTCGATCAGGGATATCTGATGGGCCAGCGCGTAGTCCTGGGCTTCCTTGCTGAAGCCCGACGTGGAGAAGATCGCGTAGTTGTAGCGGTACCGCGTCCTCGGCCGGCCCGTACCCGCAGCGGTGAGCGTAGTGGTCTCGCCTTCGTTCACGTCGTGAATCACGCCGTGACCGTTGCGCACGGTCGGCAGACCTACGCGCGTCGAGGTCAGATACTTCGCCTCGACGAACAGGCGGACAGGCAGCGAGAACGGCGGGACGTACCGGAACTGCCCGAGCGCGTCGACCTGATGCCACGCCCCGCGCCCACGGACCAGCAAGCCATTCTTGTCCTCTTTAAGGACCTTCCAAGGCTCTTTGTCCTTATCGTCGTTGGCCGTGAGCACTTCGAAGCCGCTGGATCGCAGCAACCAGGCCAGCACCTCCTCCAGGAGGTAGCCGCGCAGTGGTCCTTTACCTATCAGTTTGACTGCCACGGGAGCGATCCTATTCAGGGCCCGGTTCCTGGATTCACGGCGCCGCCGCCTCCCCGACGCGGGTACGCCGAAGGCCCGGCAGTTCCGCTCCCGAGGAGAGAGTGGAACCACCGGGCCTGGAGGGGCGGGCATCACCCCATGTATCCCGTTCTTCGACCGCCCGCGATCGTCGTCAGCTGCGGTGGACGACGGTGAGGCGGTCCTCCGCGCCTTCGGGCAGCCTCCGGCGCGGCACCGGGCCAGGTGCGGCCAGCGAGGAGGCGAAGGCGGCGACCAGCTCGTGCGGGGCGCTCGCGCTGAAGCTCGCACACCACAGGTACGGCGCTCCCAGCACGGGTTCCGCCCATGCCTGCCACCCCAGAAGGTCGTCCCGGGGGTCGGCGTCGTGGATGAGCGGCGGAAGTATCTCGAGCGAGACGCTGGCGGAGAAGCCGGGGTCCGCCGCGGTCGTGCGGGGACGGTCCATGTCGCGCAGCCAACCCCGCGCGCCGAGCGCGGTGAGCACCGACTCGGCGCCCTCGAACCCCGCATCGGGTGTGGCGCAGGCGTCGAGTGCGAGCAGGAGGTCGGCGAGGGCCTCGTGCGGGACGCCGGCAGTGAAGTAGGCGTTCCACTCGGTCAGCGCCGAGGCGGCGTGGGGACGGGCCGACAGCTGCCAGGCCACAGGGAGTCCGCCCAGCTCGAACGGGTAGGCGGCGAGGATCCACTCGGCGCCGCGCAGTCCGTCCGGGCTCACGTAGAGCAGGGTGTTGCGGGAGGTCGGCCACATGCGCCAACCGAGGCCGGTCAGGGTGTCGCCGATCCGCTCGGCAAGGACTCCATCATCGCCGGCCAGGTGGCGCGGAGTGACCCAGTACAGCGGGTCCGGCGAGTCGGGGTGGGAGGGCTCGATGGGGTGGTGCGGGTGCAGGGGCGCCTCCGTACGTTCGGGGATGGATCACTGGCCGGTGTTCGGCCCGGTCGCGCCGCGTCGGCGGCGTCGGGGTGCCTCGACCGGCTCCTGCCAGGTCAGAGCCACAGCCACCGCAGGCGGCAGGGGGCCGAACTGCTCGGCCTCCTCGGACTCAGCGATGTAGACCATCGGCCGGCCGCGCTCGTCGACTGTGTTGTGCACAGCGCCCAGGCGGTGGGCCATGGGGAAGAAGGGGTTGATGGCGAGCCGGACAGGCGTGTCGCGGTCGCAGGCGGACAGCAGGTCGAGGATGTCGCCGACGGTCATCTCGGGCGAGTGCGGGTCCAAGGCGTTCTCCTAGCGGTGGCGGACAGGGCCGCGAGAGCAGAGGCAGCGTACGCGTCACGTACGGAGAGAAGGGGACTGCAGGTCACAGGGGCCGGGAGGTGGCCATGACCCGGGCCACGACAGCGGCGACAATCTCCGCCGGCGTGTCCGTACCGAAGGCCATCCGGTACCCCGGCACACCCGCGGTACCGGTGACGGCGATCACCCAGCCCTCGCCCGTCACCCAGTCCCCATCGGCACCGCCGGGCCGGCCGTCCGGGAAGTAGCCGAGATAGAACCGGCCGTCGCGCGAGCTGACGTGCACGTCGGCCCGGTCATCCACGATGCGGGT
Organism: Streptomyces sp. BB1-1-1; assembly: GCF_031597775.1. NCBI lineage: Bacteria > Bacillati > Actinomycetota > Actinomycetes > Kitasatosporales > Streptomycetaceae > Streptomyces > Streptomyces sp. BB1-1-1. Next base: position 2,065,418 of record NZ_CP134203.1, read on the forward strand.
GAAGTCGGCGTCCGTGAACTGGTCGATCACGTCCATCGGCTGGCCGGCGCCCAACTTCCAGGAGCGGAGCCGCAGGGCCGCGACCGTCGTGGCGAATCCAGGTTGCGCCGCATTCAATGCCACAGCATCACCTCTCTGACCTGGGGTTTTACGGGAAGGTCGTTTAGGTTGACATGCCGTGGCAGCGTCCACCAGTCCTTTGGGCGATCTTCCTTGTCTGCCACCGGCGAACTTGTCCTTTGTCATCCAAACGAGGCGATTGACAGCGAACCCAGTCGTCTGCGAGTGAGTCGAGCCCGCCAAGGTCGGATGGGGGACGGGCTACGTCCGTCATCAGCACCCCGCGCGACGAGTCACTGGCGCCACGGATGTCTATCTTGACCGCGCCCTGGTTCCAGCCCGGGCAGCGCCTAGGCGTCTGCATCAGACTGACCTGGCGGCTGCCTGGCCGAGCGTGGGGTTCAGGCCGAATTCGATGCCTGGTTGAGGATGTCGTCGACGAACCGGGATCGTCCTTCGGTTCGTACGCCGTGGTACGGGTCGGTGAAGCGGTCACCGGCAATGAGGACGACTTCATCCTGGGCCCGGGTGACTGCGACATAGAAGTTGCGGCGTTGCTCCTTGTGGGATCTGGTCGTCAGGTTCTGGTTCGCGAAGTAGAAGGGCATGAGGCCGTCGACCAGGCCGGGAAGGATTACGACCGAGAATTCCCGCCCCTTGGCGCTGTGGTAAGTAGTCAGCACAATGCGGCCGGGGGCACGTTCGCCGGCAAGCTCCGCCATTGTCAGGCCACTTGCTGCCGCAGTTCGGAGAGCACTCGGTGCTTGCTGGTCTCGAAGATCGGGAGCGAGGCTGGCTAGCTGGTCGACGCTGAGGTGTGCGAGCAGGAGGTCGAGGAAGGCCGTCGTGTCATCCTCTGGGGCTTCGCGGTCGGGGGCGTCGAGCAGTGTCAGGAGATCCCGGGCGAGGCTGCGCGGTGTTTCCTCCTCCAGGGTGATACCCGCGGCCTGTCGGCGGTGATGCCATGTGGAAGCTAGTTCTCGGACCGTTTTGGCCTGTTCCACCGACGCCCGGCGCCGTGCGGGCTCCGACGGTGAATCCGTTGTACCTCCAACCTCACCATCGGGAGCATGCGGCGGCAGGTCCTCAGGTCCGGGTACAGGGCCGGCCAGCCGGCGAGCGGTGCAGGCGGAGACGAAGTCGGCGAGAGGTCCGCTGGGGATCTTGCGGGTGCGCTCCATGTCGCAGGGCAGGTCGGCCGTTTGGAGGGCTTGAGTGAGGTGCTTTAGGAGGTTCTTGTTGCCCGGATAGAGCACGGCAATATCTTCGGGCAAGGTGCCTGCTGCGATTCGCTGGCGAATGACGTCGACGGTGCGTTGCGCGTGGTCGACGAGATCGCTGTCGTCTTCATCAGGGAATTTTTCGAGGGTGACGGTTCCGGGTGCTTCCTGATCCGGATCGGCTCTGTAGCCGGGGTCTCTGCCCAGCACGCCGCGGCCTGCGGCCACCAGATTGCTGCCGCTACGGAAGTTCACCAGTAGCTGGATAGTGGTGAAATCATCTCGCTCGTGGAGTTCCTTGAAGAACCGGATGTCAGCGCCCTGAAACGCGTACATGGTCTGGTCGGGGTCGCCGACAGCGGTCACCTGGACTCCGGCCATGAGGAGTTCGGTGACCACGGAGTGCAGGACGGGATTGAGATCTTGGTATTCGTCGACGACGAGGTGGGGGAATCGGGCTGAGAGCATGTCGCGGGCGGGCTCGCTGGCCCGGAGTACAGCCAGCGCTCGGCCTGGCATGGCGTCGAAGTCCCAGCAGCCACGGTCGATCAGAGATTGCTCGTAGAGGTGGACGGCATTCACGTATTGGTGCTGGTAGCCCTGCAGGTTGTGTCCTGCGGCCATGAGACGCCGGATCTTGGTTAACAGAGCTTCTGGCTTGTCCTTCACCGGCAGGCCAGCCGTGTACGTGGCCTGGGCCCAGAGTTTGTTGGCTTCGGTGTCGCTGAGGACGGGCAGGTCGTCGGCGTACGGCACGGTAGTGAATCGTGCGTACGGCCGCAGAATGTGGTGTAGGCAGAAGGCGTGCACGGTGCGGCTGGCCAGCCGTCGGCCGGGGCGCATGCCCAGGATTCGCAGTCGCGTGGCGACTTCGGCGGCTGCTGCATCGGTGTAGGTGATCGCGGCGATCCCGCGGTGAGGGCTGGTAGTCGCCAGAAGTTGGCCGACGCGGGCCACGAGGGTGCGTGTCTTTCCCGCTCCCGGGCCAGCCACGAGAACCAGGTTGCCTTGATGATGTACAGCCTGACGTTGTCGCGGATGCAAGTCGGCGATCTCCTGGGCCAAGGCCGGAGGCAGCAGGAGTGATGCCGGGTCCGGCATCAGCTGCACGGTGTGTTCCGGCGGCAGAGTAGAGCCGTCTGCCGCAGACTCACGGACGGGCGGGGCAGAGGTCATGTACTCGTCCCCTGTTCGCCGGGAGATGATCCACTGGTCTCTTCAAGGGTGGGGGCCAGGGGCAGGTGCTCGTAGCGGCGGCGCAGATCGTCCAAGAGCGCCAGCATAGGTCCGCAGCCAGGCAGACCCAGCAGGTCTGCCTGGCTCACGGGTTGCTCGGAGGAGACACTGAGCAATTCCCGGATCCGAGTGGGTAGATCGAGTTGCTCGACGTGGGCTGCAAGCCGCTGGGCGAAGCGGCCCTTGCTGACAGGATCGCGCTCGACACGGGAGACGATGGCGTCGCGCTGGATGGCGGTAGAAGGCCCAGCGGAGACCTGGTCCACGGCCTTGGCGAAGTTCTCGCGGCGTGCCCGCCCGTTAGCGAGTTCGTTGAAGGTGGCTTTCATCTCCTTGCCCAACAGCGGTGCAAGGTCGGTCTCCAGGGTGTCCGGGCCGACGAAGACGCCGAAGCCCGCGGCGGCGGTGACGAGATCCCAGCGCCCCGTCCGCGAACCTCCGGTGTCCGGAAGGTTCTGTTCCTGCAGAACGCCCAACGCCTCCTCATACGTATCGGCCGTGGCTGCATCGGTGAGGACTTTCAACAGGCCGAGGGCACGCTTCAGGCCCAGTTCGCGTCGATACTTCTCCTTGTCCTCGGTGTCGACGGCGTCGCCGTCGGTCAGGACGCTGAAGGGGCGGTTGAACCCGGAGGGGCCCAGAAGTTTTGCGTAGGGAGCAAAATCCGTTCCGTCGATGCTGGCGACGACGATGCCGTGGGCGTCAAGGTTGAACCCGGCGGATCGGGCGAGCGCAGGCAAGACGTAGGTCTCAGCGATCCCTTCAACGAGAACGACGCCTTGTGCGAAGAGCAGTTCTGCCCGGTTGACGTTGAGGTACCGCTGCAGGTCCGCTCGCTCGGGCGCCGTGAGTAGGTCGGGGGACATGACACGCGCCTCGGACCCAGCAACGCCATCCAACAAGAGCACCAGGCTGGGCAGCGGGGTTACGGCGGCGATATGCGGGCTGTGGGTAGTCAGCAGCAGGCGGTTGGGCTGGGCGAGGAGGTGGGCAAACAGGTGCCGCTGCAAGGTGGGGTGGAGATGGGCTTCTGGTTCCTCGACCGCCAGCAGGGTGTCCTCGCCATTTACGGCGCCCCGGCGTAGGCCCAGCCACTCCAGCAGGAGCCCCAGGTAGAGCACGTTGGCGGTGCCCGTTGAGGTCCGATCAACGCCCCTAGTGGCGGATGGGTCGATGAACAACCGGATGCTGCGCAGCAGATCTTCATCGCGCCCGATGAAAGCCAGAGACGGATCGAGATTCAGCCGGGGCCCGGCCATGGTGGTGACGCGCGCCCGAATCAGGTCGGCGACACGCTGGACGTTGGCATCGCGGCCGAGATCCTCTCGTGCGTTGCGCATCGCCTCCAGTGTCTTGTCGATGCTGCTCTGTGATGGGGGAAGCTCGCGCAGCAGTCTCGTCAGCGGGCTGCGCTCTGGGCGCGCGAAGTCGCTCTCGGCATCCCGCAGTGCTGGCAGAACCGACAGCGCGGCATATTTCTTCGCGCCGAGCATGCTGTTACTCGGGTCCGTGCCGCCGAAGATGGTCCATTCGTAGTCGTTCGGTGTCAGCGGCTCGGCCTCCTCCTCGCCCAACAGAAGTGCCGCCGATTGCTTGGGTCGAAACAGGTATGTGAGCCGGGCGGCAAGCGGATCCACGCTCACGATGGCCCCGTCGAGTTCGCTCCGCGCATCGGGATCGTCCTCAAAGCCGCAGAGTTCGATTTCCACAGTGACCTCCGCCCCCTCGGCCAGGGTGGGAGAGCCGTCGTGGATGTCCTCCGGCAGCAGATCCCGGCGCCGGTCTGGCAGATCTGGATCAAGAACCAGTCGCAGGGCGTGCAGCAAGTTGCTCTTGCCTGCACCGTTCTCGCCGACGATCACGGCCGGCGTTGGGAACGGATCTATGACCAGGTCCTTAAAGTTACGGAAACTCCGGATACGAAGGCGACGAAGCTGCATCGTTCTCCTGGTTCATCGGCGAGAATTCTCCTGGCAGTGACGCTCAGCCCACGCCTCGGCGACCTGCCAAACAGGCGGCACCATGCTACGGCGGAGATGCCCTCTTGAGGCCCGGTTCCCTCCCCCGCCCTCCGACGAAGCGACAACCCGCGAGCGCGGACGGACCAGTGCGCTGCCGGGTCGGCGCCGCCCGGCACCGCCCGATGCCCTGGAACCAGCGCGCACCCCTCGACCACGGGAAAAATTCCTACCGGAACCGCGTCCTCGAAGTTGGACGTCGCGCAGTCCAGCAGGTGACGCCGCCGACGCTCGCGTACGGCCTTCCCGGCGCCTCGATGTATGGCATGCCCCGTTCGCTCCTGCTGGTACGGCCGTACCGCATCGGCAGTGCGCTCACCCCGTCCGACTGGGTTCGCTGTCAAACCACTCGATTAAATGACAACCGACAGAACTGTCCGTTGCCACTCAACCCAGGCTTTGACAGTGAACCGAGCCGTGCGCGCCGAGCAGGCTAGGACGGCTCGGAGCAAGAGGTGGGAGATCCCCGGGCACCCTGGTCTCCCGCCGCCGGTGAAGGGTCACGGCCCAGTGTCAGTGCGCGTACGTAGGGTTTCCACGTGACGGAGCACCCAGATGCCACATTGCAGCGATTGAACACCGAGGTCCTGGAGCCCCATGGCTGGCAGCCGTTCGGCGGGATGTTCGACATGATCGAGGAGTGGCCGGCCAGCGTTCCGACCGAACGAGGTGTCTACGCCTTCTTGATCAGCGGGGACGAGCCCATCACCTATCCAGTCGGCGAGTCTTCGATCGTGTACTTCGGCAAAGCCGCACAGCAACGTGGAGTGCGGGGCCGGGTCGGCCAGCATCGAGGCATGATCTTGAGAGGTCCTTTCGACCGGTGGCCGGGGCACGCTGCGTACGAATGGCTGATGGCTCGCGGTGGCGTCTGCGTGTACTCCCTTGCTCCCGACCATGATCCCTTCGGCTCTGAGGGGATGGAACGCGAGCTGATCAAAGCATTCCAGCGTCTGCATCGCACACGACCTGTGGGCAACGGAACCGCAGCCTGATGTACGCGGCACACTCCTCTCTCCCTGACGGCCTGGCTTCCATGTCAATCGCCTTGCTTGGTTGCCAAAGGGCACGAACTGTCGCTCACCACAACGACCCAGACGTTTGACAGCGAACCCAGCCACTTCGGCTCCCCTGACAGTGCATCTAGCCGTGAGAGGTGGGGACGCTGGGCGCGCCAGTGCGGCATCGGCTGGGGCAAACAGCGCCGTGCTAGTTCGTGGTCGTCGGTGCCTACAGCTGGCGCGAAGAGCGACATCGGAGGCGGGGTTAGCGCGTTGCCGTGAGACGTTGGCTGCCCTGAGGGCGGACGAAGAGGACCACGAAACGCGCCCGCGTGATGGCGACGCGCAGGAGGCGTCTCTGGGCGCGCATACGTTCAGGGTCCCATCTGGGGTCGAGCAAAGTGCCTGTGTAGGGCCCTTCGACGATTACGACACCGTCGAATTCCTTGCCCTTGGAGCGGTGCATGCTCATCAGGGAGACTGGTTCTGGCGCTTGTTGGGCTGCAGTGAGGGATTCGGCGGCAAGGACGGCGCGGACTGTGGCTGCGGCTTCGCTGTAGGTGGACTGACCGTCCCAGGCATCAGACAGGCCCCAGGCCATCGCGTCGGTAGCGTGGAGTAGGCGCAGCAGGCGCGTGTGTTTGAGGACTTCTGCGAGTTCGCTGGAGCCGCGGAGGCGGTCACGGGCGGTCTGCCAGTCGGCGACCGGTTGCCCAATGTAGGAGATCCCAGCATCGTAGGCAGCAGTCACAGCCTTGACGCTCTTGGAACGGATGGTCTTGCCACTCGTGAATGCGACGAGCCCGTTCTCCAAGGGTTTGATCTTGCCGCGTGCGCCGACCGTGCCGCTGGTCAGCTTAACCCGGTAGAAGTCGGCAAGGGACTGCACGGTCCGGGCGATAGCCTCCGCGCGAGGTAGACCTGGCCACTCCATGATCGACGCGACGACGTAGCCGGCCGCTGCGGTCAGTTCGGGATCCCATTGCAGAGCGTGCTCAACTGCAGGAAGTGTGAGTTCTCCGGTGTCGGTGTCGGTGTCGAGGGTCTCGGACACCTGGCCCAGCAGGGAGTTGACGCTTGCGAGGACGGCGATCGTCGGAGTGCGCCCCAGCTGGGTGGCGAGGTGATCCCGCACGGCGACGACCCCCTTGTGGACACGGGTCTGCCAGGGAACGCCGTAGCCAGGGGTATAGGTCCAGGTGCGGACGTTGTCTGGCTGAGGGTGGGGGGCGTTGTTCAAGACTGCGTTGGCGTAGTCGAGTAGTCCGCCGCCGGGGCTGCGATGGTTGTCCTTGGACAAGTCGAAGGGCTTGGGGGCGAGGTGCGCCACGGCGTCATCGAGGCGTTGCTCTTCAACGCCGTCCAGGTGGTCGAAAATGCGCTGGTCAGGGTCGGCGAGGCAGATGACAGTGGAGGTGCCACTGAGGGCCTTGATCACGCGCCACTGGTCGGTGTTGGTGTCCTGAAACTCGTCGACGATGATCAGTGGATAGATGCTGCTGTAGAGGGCGCGCAGAGCGGCGCTACGCTCCAGGAGGGTCGCCGTTGTGCCAGCGAGGAGGTCGAAGACGTAGCGGCCCTCCTCAGTCGCGAGGCGATGGCGCTCGCTCTTCCAATCGCCGTCGAAGTCCGCCTGGATCTGCCGTTCGCGGTCGGGCGCGATGAACGAAGAAGGCCGGCCGGTGAGCAGTCGTCCGTGGCTGCGTACGACGTCGAGGAAGAAGGCGTGAAAAGTTCGTACTTCCAGGCGTTGGCGGCTGGCCCGGTTCAGGACTCCGGACATTCGGTCCGTGATCTGGCGTACGGCGGCGCGCGAGAAGCTGAGGAAAGCTACGCGCTGTTCGGGTTCGAGGGCGGCCAGCCTCGTCTGGGCCTTGAGAAGAGCGATGGTGGTTTTGCCGCAGCCTGGGCCGCCGACGATCAGAAGGTGGCCAGGAGCATCGAGGATCTCTTGCCGGACCGAGTCAATCTTCATCGGTCTCGTCCGAGTGCGCTGTGTCGCTGGTTTCTCCCCCGCTCGCGGGGGTCCCCAGATCGCGGTCGATCCGGAGAAGAAGATCGGCCAGTGCAGCGGGGAGTTGGCTGTGGCCCTGGCACTCAGCGATGAGCAGCGCGGCATAGCCGTCACCCTTGCGGGCCCACAGCACGTCATAAGTGAGGGCGCTCACGGCCGGGTCCGTGGCAGACGGGTCGGGGCGTGCACATCCGGAGGGATAGTCCGTGCGCTGGGCCACGGCGGCGAGGAAGCGACGCTGGGCGTCAACCGGCACTTCGGCGACCAGCAGCTTCTCGACGCTTTTGTAGTTGAGCACCGTGTAGTGCGTGAAGTCGGCAGTCTTGGCCGCAGCCTTCGCGTCGAGCGGCTTGTCGGGCTGATCGTGGATCCCGTAGACCGGCTTGCCCAATCCCTTGAAGACGGGGGCGAACAAGGGCACAGAGACGTCGTTCTGAGCGTCGAAGATCGTAACGCCAGCAAGGTCCAGAGGGACGTAGCCTGTGACGGCGGGGTCCGCCTCCAGCACGTCCGAGACGGCCGGGAACAGTGCCGCTTCCGCAGCGCCTTCCACCACCAGTACGGCACGGCCCAGGACAGCCTCAGCGAACTGCCGGCGGTTGTCGCGGTACTTCTTCAGCTTGAAGTCACCAGGCAGGACGACACGGTTGCTCCTGAGTGCGCCCTCTGAGTCGCGGCTGATCATGACGATGCGGGAGGGCTCGAACTTTTCGATCACGTACGGCGAATGAGAGGTGACGATCACCTGGCCCATGCGTTTGACCACGAAGTCGATGAGACGGCGCTGCGCGTGCGGCGGGAGCGCTATCTCCGGCTCCTCCATCGCGAAGATCACCGACTTGTCGCCCTTAAGTTCGGCGATGTAGGTGAGCAGGGCGAACACCAGCAGGTTCAGCGATCCGGTGCTCAGCCGGTTGAACGGCACGGCGTGCGGCCCGGGCTGGGTAGCGATGAACAGGCGCAATACCTCACGCAGGTGTTCACGGGTGAGTTCAGACGCCTTCAGATCGACCGGATCGGCGGTGTCGCCGAGGCTGACAAAGCGGTCGACGCGGTCGCGTATCTCAGTACGGATCTTTCCGAAACCAGATTCGGCCGCGGCGACTGCGACTTGGTCCAGGTCACGAAGCGCCTTCTCCCACAGCGGGCCCGCCAGCTCTGCCTCCAGTCGCACGATCGTGTCCAGGAGGGAGCCACGCTGAAAAGTAAGTGCTCTGCTGCCGGTGCGGTTCGGTCGCAGATAGAGGAATCCGCAGTGCCGCTTGTCCTCCCGAGTGAAGGATTTCAGCCCTGCGCCCAGGCCGGCCTCCTCCCCGTCAAGGCCATCCGGGACGCTCTCGGGGTGCGCGAAGAACGTTCCCCCGACGAAGTCGTCCTCCTGAGGGTCGTAGCGGCCGAGGAAGACTACCGGTAGGCACCATTCGCCGGTCTCGGCGTTTTCAACCGCGTCGGGGACTGTATCGAGGAAGTCGCTCGTCCGCGCCGACCAGCGGCGCAGATGGTTGCCGAACCGGCGCTCGGCGGCGTCGGAAAGATGGGTGAGGACCACCTCGATCCTCACTTCGGGCAGCTTGCCCTCCCGTTCCTGGTAGCACCCGCCGTAGAAGTCGTACTCGTCGACCACGGGCCGTCGGAACATGCGCTCGGGCCCGAGTACGAGCTCCAGCCCCTCACACACAGTCGACTTGCCGACGCTGTTCGAGCCGACCAACAAGGAGTGGCCATCCAGGTGAACGGTCCCGCCCTTCACGCCGCGGAAGTTCTCCAGGGTCACCCGCTGTACCTGCATGCTGCTCCCTCTCTTCGAGGGAGCAGGGCGCAGCTGACTCGCCGCCCCTGACGCTTCCTCGCGCGAAGGCCGTCGCCACAGGACAGATAGAAAGCATCCCCCGACGAAACCGAGACGATTCTACGACAAGCGGGATCTTCGTACCGCCTCTATATGCGAAGAATGCAGCGGGCGCACGAAGCTCTGCTGCCTACGATTCCGGGACCAACTGCGGCACCGTAGGCGAAGATCGGGGACATGAGCTTGTGGGGTATGGGACAGGAGACAGCCACCGCCGTCATGGGCGCCGGAGGAGCCGTGGTGGGCGCGGCCCTCACCGGGATGTTCACCGTTCGTGGTGCGCGACGGCAAGCCGCAGCGGCTGTCCAAGCCGGGCTCGCTCAAGCGGCCAGCGCCTACCTCGGCCCCCTCGACACGGCCCGCCGCGCGGCACAGAGGGAAGCCTACGTACAGCTCATGACGGCAGCCCAGAGCTACGCGACCGAGGTACACCCGGTCCTTCGGCTGGCCAGGGGGATGGACAGGGCGGTCGCGAACACAGACAGTCTCTCCCGCAGGGAGACTGCCAGAGAGGCCGCGGCGGAAGCGGACTTCCGGGACCGCATATCGGCGGTAAACAATCCGAACCCGGTATCGGCGGCTGTCCAGCATGTGGAGCTCGAAGGGCCCGCCGAGGTAGCCGAGGCCGCGCGGCAGGTGCGCGCCGCCACGACCGGCCTCTTCCGTACGCTTCGGCAGGCGGGGCGTAGCGAGCGCGTGGCCGGAGCAGCCGCCCCGCCGGACCCGGAGCGCTCCTGGACGCGTCATGAGGAGCTGCTCGCCGCGATCGAGCGGTTCACGCAGGCCGCGCAGGAGCACCTGAACCGCCGAGATCATCCACGCAGTGGCGAGCGGCCCGGGCGGTGGGCAAGGGTCTCCGCGTTCTTTAGCCGGAGCAGTGCCGGCCGGACAACCACGTGATCGCTCATTCACGGATGCCGACGCCGACTGGCCGGGCTGCACTTCACGATGTTGGTGTCCGTGGCAGTGCCCGCGACCTCTTGTACTATGCGCTCCTCGCCGTGGCGCGCATCGCGAAAACGCACGCGGCCCTCATCCGCGCCTCCGCCCACGTTCTCGCCATCACTGGGCGCTGACGGGTTTAGGGTGTCGCCTCATGACGCTGCTGATCGTGGGTGGGTCCGGGTTCCTGGGCACCGAGCTGGTTCGGCAAGCTGTATCGGTGGGGCGCACGACGGCCGCGACCTATACGACCAGGCCCGGCAGTGCTCCGGGGGTTACTTGGCGCAGCCTCGACCTGCGAGATCCAGGAAGCGTGGAAGCGGTCGTGGCCGAGGTGAACCCTCGCGTCATCGTGAATGCATCGAGTGGCGGGGCCGACTGGGCGGTCACAGCCGAGGGACCCATCCGTCTCGCGATCGCCGCGGCGAAGGCCGGAAGCAGAATGATCCAGGTCTCCACCGACGCCGTCTTTTCCGGCAAGAGCCATGTTCCCTACGACGAACACTGCAGGCCCGACCCCATCACCCCGTACGGGGCGGCGAAGGCCGCCGCGGAAACGGTGCTTCTGCTCCATCCGGACGCCGCCGTGGCCCGCACCTCGCTGATCATCGGTGACGGACAATCCCAGCACGAACGCACCGTCCACGAACTGGCCGCCGGCACCCGCGACGGAGTCCTCTTCACAGACGATGTCCGATGCCCGGTCCACGCGAGCGATCTGGCCGCAGCGCTCCTCGAACTCGCGTCGGGAGACACGACCGGCGTCCACCACCTCGGCGGGAACCGGGCTCTCAGCCGGTACGAGCTGGGCGTGCTCATCGCTCGACGCGACGGACTCGACGCATCACGACTGCCCACCGGCCTACGGGCCGACAGCACCCTTCCCGGCCCCCTCGACATCCGCCTAGACAGCCGCTCGACACAGCGCAAGCTGCGCACCACACTGCGGGGCGCGCACCAGTTCCTCGCCCCCACGGCCTGGACGGCGCAGCCCGCCGACCGCGCGCCACACGGGCGCCGGTAGAAGGACGACGCACGCGCAGTTCGGCGAAAGCGCATCGGGCGCTTCAGCATCCGCGCCGAATACGACTGGTGCGGCCAGTCATGGCGACGACGCGATGACCCTCCCGGCCCAGACGCAGAGGGCTTCGCCCCTTTCTCAGATGCCCTCCTGCCCCGCGTCCAGGCGCACACCATGGAAGGCGCCTGCAATGATGCTGTCCAGGCCCTTGCCGTCGCCGACGACCTCGGCCACTACCCTCCCTAGCTCACCGGGGGCAGCAAGCAGGGTGTCGAGGATCCGGTCACGAACCTTCTCGGACTTCAAGAAGTTCTCCAGGCTGTTCTCCAGCGCCCGCGACCTCAGCACCTCATCCGACTTCGCAGCTTGGATGACAAGCGCCATCAGACCGGCGACAGCGGACTCCGACAGGTCGTCGAACAGGGTGTTGAGGGTGTCGATGACCTCAAGTAGCGGGACCATTTCGGGGTCCTTCACCTTGGCCGTGCCCAGCGCGCTCGGCCCCGCCAGCTTGTCGCCCTTCTCGGTGACCGAGGCGTTCGTGAGGCCCTTGTCCTTCTGCTCGATAGCTACCAGCCGAGCGCTTGAGATGTCGATGTCATCGTGGGTTCGCTCGGCGTGGATCCATTGGGCCAATTCACGGCAGAACGCACACAGGTCTTCCAGTGGGGAGCCTGAGTAGTCGTACACCTGGGACAGGAAGTCGTACAGCCGCACGAACGAGGAGACGTTCTTACGGAACTGCCCCAGCCGCTCCTCGGCCTGAGTGTCCTCGTCACCCTGGGCCTGATCCCATGCGTGGGCGAACCGGTCCTGGGCCCGACTCATCGCGGCTGTGATCGCGTTGCGGTCACCCGCCTGAGCGCCTCGAATGAACTGGTCCACGTCCTGAGTGTCGAAGATTCCGAAGGTGCGCAGCCCCATTGCCAGCACGTGGAGTTGGTTGGGGTTGGTCTCGGTTTCGATCTCGGCTTCTTCGTAGTACGGCGCGAAGGCAGCCTGGATGTCCTTTGGCTCGTTGATGAAATCAAGGATGAATACCCTGTCCTTCACCAGCTTGCCCGTCCGGAAGGTACGGTTCAGGCGTGAGAGGGTCTGCACCGCTTGGATGCCGTCCAGACGCTTGTCGACATACATCGCGCACAGTAACGGTTGATCGAACCCGGTCTGGAACTTGTCCGCGGCTATCATGACGCGGTAATTAGGCTCGGTGAAAGCTTCGGCTAGGTCCGGTCCTGCACCCGGGTTCATCTTGGCTTCGGAGACCTCGTCGTGAATACCGGACTCCGGGTCGTCAAGGGTTCCGGAGAAGGCAACAAGGGTGCCCAGGTCGTACCCCTTGGACTTGATATACCTGTCGATTGCCAGCTTGTACCGCAGCGCATGCTTGCGCTCCGATGTAACGATCATGGCCTTCGCGTGGCCGTCGAGCAGACCGGCCACATTTACCCGGAAGTGCTCGACGATGATCTCGACCTTCTGGGCGATGTTCGTCGGATGCAGGCGCACGAACCGCTTCAACGCCTTGGCCGCCGCGGTCTTCTCGACCAGGTTGTCCTCGTCGTCGGCGGAGACGTTGACACCGTTCTTCTTGATTGCTTCGGCGATCTGGTAAACGGTCCCGTAGTTCTGGTAACGAGGCAGGACGTTCAGGATGAATCCTTCCTGAATGGCCTGCTTCATCGAGTACACGTCGAATGCGGAGGGCTTAGCCTCGGGCGTCTTGCGGCGCCCGAACAGTTCGATCGTCTTGGGCTTCGGGGTAGCGGTGAACGCGAAGAACGACACGTTGGGGGTCGGGGCATCGGCAAACACGTTGATCGTGTCCTCGGTGTCGACCTCTGCCCCCTCGTCGACTTCCTGGCCTCCGGCGCGCAGGACCTGACGCACCTTCTTTGCCGTGGCGCCGGCCTGCGAGGAGTGTGCCTCGTCCGCGATGACCGCGAACCGGTGCCCGGCCAGAGAGTCGTCCTGCACCAGAAGCTTGAGCACAGCCGGGAAGGTCTGGATGGTCACCACCACGATGCGGCGACGGTCCTGAAGTGCCTTAAGTAGGGCACGGGACTTGGAGCCTTCGTCGGTGCGGGCCCGCTTGTCGACGTTGTAGACGTAGTCCGGCTTGCCCTCGATCTGCAGGACCGCGCGCTGCATCTGATCGTCGAGCACCGTGCGGTCGGTGATCACCAGCACCGTGTCGAAGACCTTGCGCCCGGTGTGGTCGTGCAGGTTCGACAGGCGGTGTGCGGTCCATCCGATCGTATTCGTCTTGCCCGACCCTGCTGAGTGCTGGATGAGGAACCGTCCACCCACGTTCTCAGCATTGATCTGCTCGACCATCCGCGAGACGGCCTGCCACTGGTGGAAGCGCGGGAATATCACGTTGGTCGAGGTCTTACGCTCCCGCGTAATCGCGTTCGTGCTGGTCTTAACGTCCACGAACAGCGTGGACCCAAAGATGTCCAGCCACGTGTCGCGGGCCATCACTTGCTCCCACAGATATGCGGTGGCCGGCCCGTGCTCGTTGACTGGGTTGCCCGCGCCACCGTTGTTGCCCTTGTTGAATGGCAGGAAGTAGGTGTTCTCGCCGTCCAGTTGGGTGGTCATACGGACCTCGGACTCGGTGACCACGAAGTGCACGAGCGCCCCGGTGCCGAACGCCAGCAGTGGCTCTCCCTTGGGCTTGCGGTCCTGGGCGTACTGCTTGACCGCGGCGTCGATCGACTGCTTGAAGTTGGTCTTCAGCTCGAACGTGGCAACCGGGATGCCGTTGATGAACGCGACCAGATCGATGCTGTCGTGTGGCTTCTGCCGCGAGTAGTACACCTGCCGCATGATCCGCAGGCGCACCTTGTCGTAGGCGGCCATGCGGGTGGCGTTCGTCGGGTCCGCCGGGCGCCACTGGACCATTTTCAGCTCGTCCCGCAGCCCTATGGGAACGTCCGAGCGCAGCAACTGCAGGGTTCCGCCAGGGCCACCGCCCTTGTTGTCCAACGGTGTGGAGCGCAGCTGCACGACAAGGTCCAGCAAAGCCTCCTTCGCCGGTTCCGCCCGCGGGCCGGAACCCGTACTGCGCTTCCACGCCTGAGGGTCCAGGTCTTCAAACCAGTCGAACAAGTCCTCCGGGAACAGGGCACGCTCCGCGTCATACCCCTCCCCGTTCGGTGAGTACAGCCACCCGTGAGCCTCGAGGTGCTCACAGATTTGCCGCTCGAACCGCTCCTCATACGTCAAGTCCACCACGGCTCAGGCCCCCTTCATGATGTCGATCTGTCCGGTCACGGCCGCTGTGACGAGCGCGATACGACGCTCCTTCGCGAGTCCCATGTGTCGCCGTGTCTCCGCGATCAATTTGTTGATCTTCGCCGTCTCCCGGTCCAGGTGATCTGCGATCTGACGCTGGTCGGCGAGAGGCGGGGAAGGAATGCGAAGAGCTCGCAATTTCTCAGCGGTGAAATGAGCAATCGTCGACTTGTTACCGAGGACGCTGATAATCCCTCGGTCCCGATAGATCCGGAGCGTGTAGGCCAGGAACCGAGGGTCTACCTGACCCGTGGGACGCGCCCGGTTCACAGTCTTCTGGAACGACCAGCCAGGCATGTCCTCACCGAGAACGACGCTGGTTCCGACTGAACCGCCCTCAACCACTAGGACGTCTCCTGCACGCAAGTCGAGTCGCCGAATTTCGGAAGGCGAGTACGGCATTTCCCTAACGTCTTCGAGTGCAAGTCCTGAGTCCTGGATGTTCGCTGCCCGAACGTACGGGAGCATCTTGTCGGTGGGACGAACCTCCTTACCGGCGTCAAGCATCTTCCCGAGCACAACCTCGTAATTGCGTCCGACGGGAAGGAACGGAACGGGAGACTGGGTCCCAACGTGGAGTGGGTCAACACCTCGCAGAATGTGGTGCTCGACAAGCCCGTCCCGCCTTTCGTGCAACCGCCTTACGAATCGCTCTTGCGCAGCGATAAGGCTGTCGATCTCCATCGTTTCCCGATCCAGGTGATCGGCGATGGCGCATTGCTCGAGACCTGATGGGAGCGGGAGGGGAATGGCGGCCAGCTTCTCGGCCGTCAGATGCGGCATGGAGACGATGTTGCAATACCTTCGGATGAACCCCGTTGCACGCAGGGCGATCAGGTAGTACGCAAGAAATCGCCCGTCACTATCAGCGCTCGACCTGATTCGGTTGATCGAGTTCTGGAACCCCCATCCGTCGAGGTCTTCACCGACGTACGCGGCACGGCCGAAACCACCCTGTCCGCCCTCGACCACAACGACGTCGCCCTGCCGAAGGCTGAGACTGTTCAGCTCACCGGGCGAGAACCACATTTTCTTAACGTCGTCCAGCGAGAGCACACCGTCGGGCTGGACGTTGGCCGCCCTCATGTACGGAGCCAAGACGTCTTGACCGGTGTCTTTCGCCTGAAGCATCTTGCCCAGGGTGACGCTGCCCAGATGCTTGACCTGACCGAATGCCCACGGCTTCTGGGTGTCTCCCCAGGGAAGAGGGGTGCTCACTTGCCTTCCTCCACCTTGCGCAGCAGGCCGAGAATCTCCTGCAGGGAATCGTCGAGGTCGGCATCGATCTCAGAAAGGGTGCGCGGGGGGACATACTTGTAGAAATGGAGGGGGAAGGGAATCTCGTAGCCCACCTTGGTCTTGGTGTGGTCGAGCCAGGCGTCCCCGAAATGCGGCTTTACCTCCGCATCGAAGTACGCCTTGATAGTGGCATCCTTGGCGTCGTGGCTCTTGGGGTACCCGTTCCAGCCGAAGGGGATGTTCTCGGTATCACGCAGGGAGGCGTCGGGCTCTGGCTTCCCCTTGTTCTTGCCGGACTGGAATCGGCAGATGTCGGCATTCTCATCTCGCTCACCGAGGATCTGCCATAGGGTCTTGCGCTGGGCGGAGGTCAGGCTAATACCACGGGAACCGAGGTGCTTACCCAAGTCGTTAAGGAAGTCCTCACGATTGAGGTACTGGCCCCCGTT
Organism: Streptomyces sp. BB1-1-1; assembly: GCF_031597775.1. Classification (NCBI taxonomy): domain Bacteria; kingdom Bacillati; phylum Actinomycetota; class Actinomycetes; order Kitasatosporales; family Streptomycetaceae; genus Streptomyces; species Streptomyces sp. BB1-1-1. Next base: position 2,081,767 of record NZ_CP134203.1, read on the forward strand.
GAAGGAGTTCAGGGCGCCGATGAGGCCATCGATGTTACCGAGTCCCTTGTGCTCCTGAACGAGGACGACACGCTCGGGGGTTGTCTCGAAGTTCCGGCGCAGGGGCCGCTCGACGGTAATCTGCCAAGAGGCGAAATCGAGATTCTCGAAGATCTTGGAGGTGTCCGAGGACTCCATGTCCGCGTACTGCTGGAGCACGCGCTTACGGGCGGCCTCGTCAATCTCAATGCGCTTGGAGCCCAACGACGGACGCATCTTGACGCCCAGGGCGGTGGCGTCGATGAGCTGCATTTTCCCTTTGCGCTCACGGTGCTTTTTGTTGTCGAAGATCCATAGGTACGTGGGAATTCCGGTGTTGTAAAACATGTCGTTCGGGAGGGCGACGATGGCTTCGACCAGGTCGTTTTCCAGCAACCATCCCCGGATATTGCTGGAGCCGCTCCCGGCACCGCCAGAGAACAGCGGAGAACCGTTCAGAACGATACCGGCGCGGGCGCCGCCGTCCTGGCCGTCAGGGGGGCTCATCTTGGCGATCGCGTGTTGCACGAACAGCAGGGCGCCATCAGAGGTCGGGGGCAGACCAGCCCCGAAGCGACCGCTAAAGCCCCTCTTATGCTCCTTCTCCACGTCCTCCGCGATGTTCTTCCAGTCCACGCCGTAGGGCGGATTGGAGAGGATGTAGTTGAAGCTGTCATCAGGGAACAGGTCGTTGGTCAGGGTGTTGCCCAGCACGATGTTCTGGGGATTCTGGCCCTTGGCGAGCATGTCGGAGCGGCACATGGCGTACGACTCAGATCGCAGTTCCTGCCCGTACAGGAGTAGCTCCGCATCCAGGTTCATGCGCTGCAGGTGCTCCTCTGCCACGCTGAGCATGCCGCCGGTGCCGACGGTGGGGTCGTAAATGCTGCGGATGGCGTCGCCGGCCAGCGCGTTGTCATCCTCGGCGAACAGCAAGTCGACAAGCAGGTTGATCGCATCGCGGGGTGTGTAGTGATCACCGGACTCAGCGTTGGACGACTCGAAGTCCATGTAGATGAGGTGCTCGAACAGCTCGCCCATCTTGGAGTTCGGCACAGTCTCGGGAGATAGGTCGAGGTCGCGGAACTGGCGGACGATCGTGGCGAGGATGCCGCCCTTCCTCATCCGCTCAATGTGCTGGGGCAGGTGGAAGTTCGCAAATACGTCGATGTCCTTGCTAAACCCGCGCACGTACTCGAGCAGGTTGTCGGCCATGTCGTCGCCAGAGTCGTACACCGTGGCCAGGGTGTGCGTCGTCGTGTTATAGAACTTCACACCGCCAGTGAAAGACTTGATCATCTTCACACGCAGCGTCTCGTTCGGCTGCTGAGCAACGATCGCGGCAACCTGGGCGCGGTGGGGCGCCATGACGCACTCCAGGCGCCGCAAGATCGTCATAGGCAGGATGACGTCACCTGCCTTGTTGCGGGCATAGACCCCGCGCAGCGTGTCGGCGACGGCCCAGACGTCCTTCTGCAGGTCGACCACTTAAGTTGTCCTTCCTAGCACGGATGCAAGGCACCCGCTGAGAGACTGACCAGTGACGGTGCTGGTCTGCACACCAAAATGTAAATGGTGCCACTGACAGCACCGGCCCCGTTACAGAAGATGGGCTGACCCTACTTCGGCGGCACGACGACTGGTTGGGACGACAACTGACCGCTACTGCCCCCTGCGCCCCGCTGGCTGCCGATCGGGCCGCGGCGGCGGGCGGAGCCCGCTAATCTCTGGCTGCTGTCGAGATCCAGGAACCCGCCGGGCCGCCGTAGATCAATCTGGACAAAGTGGACCTGGAGCGGCCCGCCTGGAGGATCTACCCGGCCACCCTGTCCCCGCGCGAGCAGTGCGTGGTCTACAGCAGACCGTCGTGGGGTGCCCGTTCAATCCGGTGGATGGGCATCGCTACAGCAGGTGGTGTCGCCGACCAATGCGCGGTCGGTCAGCCGGCCCTTTGCTCGGTCTCCGGCACCGGTGGCAGCCAGTGCACGGCGTTGCCTCGGAAGGACGCGTGGATCGGCTCGAGGTCTGGGCCGCAGGTGTCGTCGAGAGCGGTGACGTTGATGCCAATCTCCGGGATGTCGCTATCGATCGCGGCAAGGCGGCTGCCGCAGGTCGGGCAGAAGCCGCGTTTCGCCTTGCCTTCGAAGGTCTCGTACCAGGTCGGCTCGCCGCCCTCACCGGTCCAGGTGACTGTCTCAAATCCCACCCACCACATCACCGGCGAGCCGCCAAGCCTTTGACAGTGGCGGCAGAAGCAGGTGTGGGGGAAGACAGCCGGACCTCGAGTGGTGAAGCGGATACGGCCGCACAGACAACCGCCGGTACGTTTTTCGGCTGGTTCGGCTCCCTGGGCTTCGGCGGTGGGACTGGTGTTCATAAGGTGACTCCCGTGCTTTTCGGCAAGTTAGGCCCTCAGCGTGTCATCGGTTCTATGATCGCCAGGCCGCTATTGGTACGGCCCTGCGACTGGTGGGTCCGCATGTTCAGGTGCCGCGTGTTCATTCAAATGCGAGAACGGCCGTCCGTCATCGGCGGAATGCCGGGCAGCAGGTCGGGCTGGGGACCTGACGGCGCCGTCCATTGTCCACCAAGTCGATTCCGGAAACTCCCACCCGAACGCACAGTGCCAGCCCATGTACAACAGCCCGGGAATCTGACAAGAGAAAATGCCTCCTGGGCTCCGGCCGTGGTCTGTCACGGCCGTCGAGCCGCCTAGGACTTGTCCGCCCGATCATGTGACTGTCTGACTGATGTCTCGTTGTGTCAGGCATGGGGCGGGGCGACTTGACGGATGCCGAGTGGGAACGGCTGCGGCCGTTCCTGCCGGTCAGCAACGGACGTTGTGGCCGGTGGCGGGATCACCGGCAGGTGATCGACGGGATCCTGCACCGAGTTCGGACCGGAGTGCAGTGGCGGGATCTTCCAGAGCGGTTCGGCCCCTGGAAGACCGTCTACGAACGGCATCGGCAGTGGTCGGCCGACGGCACGTGGGAGCGTCTGCTGCAGCAGGTCCAGGCCGCCGCGGACGCCGCCGGCGAGATCGACTGGGACATCTCGGTCGACTCCACCATCGTGCGGGCTCACCAGCACGCGGCCGGTGCCCGCATCGATCCGCCGCCGGCACCCGCGTCAAAGGGGGCCGAAGAAGGCGAACATCAGCCCGAAACACCGTGGCAGAGCCTCCTCGCCCGTCTGGTGGAGGTGGTGCAGGAGGTGAGGGCCTGGGCCGCTCGCGGGGCGGGTTCACCAGCAAACTCCACCTGAGCGCCGACGGCCGCTGCCGTCCGCTGTCCCTGGTCGTCACCGCAGGGCAGCGGGCGGACTGCACCCAGTTCCAGACGGTGCTGGCGAAGATCCGCGTTCCGCGGGTCGGTCCGGGTCGGCCCCGCACGAAGCCCGACAGCCTTGCGGCGGACAAGGGATACAGCAACGGCCCGTGCCGTGAGTACCTGCGGCGCCGGGGCATCCGGCACGCGATCCCGGAGAAGACCGACAGCCAGGCCGCCCGCCTACGCAAAGGCTCGCGCGGCGGACGGCCACCCGGTTTCGACGAAGAGCGGTACAAGAAGCGCAACACCGTGGAGCGGACGATCAACAGGCTGAAGCAGTCCCGGGCCGTCGCCACTCGCTATGACAAGCGCGGCTACGTCTTCCTCGGCACCGTAACCACCGCAGCTCTGCTGATCTGGCTTCGGAGTTGAGCCCCGGCCTCACAAAACGATCGGCCGGTACGCCAGGGCCTGATCGACCACCTCATCAGCCGAAAGGTCCCCCTCCGGCGGCCAGAAGATCAAGTCACTGACGTGACCGGACGGGCAGGCGAGGGCTTTGTCGAGCCTGTCCAGCCAGCCGGCCACCTCGTCGTCGGAGGCGCAGCCCACATCCATGATCCGCTGCACAAGCGTGACCGCCTCCGCACGGCTCATCTCCACTGCACTCATCAGGTCCCTCCGCCGCAGCCACCGTATCGGGACGTGTGATCGCCCGGACAGGTCCTAGGTGGAGGTCGTGGGACAGCCGGGCGGTGGTGAAGCGGTGAAGCGGCCACGGTGACCGTCAGCGCGTCAGTCTGAGGCGTGCCGTCTCTGCAGCACGGGACGCGGCTTCAATCAGCCCAAGTTCGCCTGCGAGGGTTCCCACGAAGGCATCGACCGCCTCGATCGCGCGGCCCTCCATGGTGGCGGGCTCTGCGAAGTACGCCGCGAACTCTCCGCCGCCGATGGTCGCCATGGCGGGCCGGCGGGCCTGGTAGTCGGCCCACATCGGTCTGTAGACGGCGCGCACCCGATCGAGTTCGGTTTCGTCGATCTCCTCGTGCCGGAGGCGGCGGACTGTTTGCTGACGAGCCTTCCAGATGGCGATGTGGTGCTGGACGGAGACCGGCCCGAACGGGCCGGGAAGGGCTCGTTCGATCCTCGGCATACCCGGCTGGACTGGCCAGGGCGAGTACAACTCCGTGAGGACCGAGGTCAGTCTGTCGATTTCGATCCGCCCGGTCCGCTCGCCCTCCTCAAGGACGAGCTGGGCAGCGCGCCGTTGCTTGAGAGTGGCTGACGGGTGGGCAAGTTGCTCGACGATGGCACGGACGTTCTGGCTTCGCCGGACGGCGGTCGTCTGGCCCGTGGCGCGCGCATGCGTGCGCCAGGCACGGCGCGCCTGCGACGTGAACACGATCGCGTCGTCGATCAGCCACAGGTACAGCACGACACGGATCAGGGAGCGTTGCGGGATGCGCCCCAGCGGGGAGCGCTCTCGGGCCCCGAGAAGTCTGGTGAACAACTCGCGTTGCTCGGGCGGGAACACCCGCGGATCGCTGCCGTGCGCGCAGGTCTTACGCGGCTCGGGATTGGCCAGCATGCCGTCCTCGACCCAGGAGGTCACCATCCGGGGACTGGCTTTCACGCCCAGCGCGAGCGCGTCGGCGACCAGATCGGCCGAAGTTCCCTCGACCCACGTGATGGCCCGATTCCCGTTCATGGCACCGAACTTACATCGAGATTCAAGCCCCGGGAGCTGCATTCAACGCACGTCAGCCATAAGGCTTGGGACCAGCAGAAACTGCGCCTCGCACCGTATCCCTGCCAGGAACACGCGGTGCGGGGGCAGCCGACTCATCCCCTGAACGGAGACCGTCATGACCCACCGTACGCACCGCCCGGCCCCAAAGCGGCGTCGCGCCCGCCACCGTCTTGTCGAGGGCCTTGGGCAAGCCGCGCTCTACGCCGCTTCCGCCACGTTGGCCGGCGGGCTGGTCCGCGAGCTCCTCCAACTGGTCCACATGTCTGTTTCCTCGTGCTGACCTGAGCGGACGCCCTCCAGAACCGGGGCAGCGCGATCGGGTAGAGCACTGGATGCGAGCCGTTCGGCCTGCCCGTCCTACGCACCCACGCAAAGGCCGCCGGAATCATCCTGATTCCGGGGGCCTTCAGCGGTGTGGCGGGAGAGGTTACTTCTCGTCGGTGGAGTCGTCCCTACGACGTCGGCGGGCCGCGTAGAGGGCGCCTCCGCCGGCGGCGATCAGCACTCCGGCGCCGCCGATCATCCACGGGGTGGCGTCCGCGCCGGTGTGCGCGAGCGAGCCCGCAGGGGTGGGGGCCGCGGTGCTCGACGCGGTCTCGTCGGTGGTCGGGGTGTCCGTGGCCGAAGCCGAAGCCGACGGGGCCGGGGTGCCCTCGTCCTTGCCGGGCTTGTCCGGCGTGGGCCGGTCACTCGGCTTGTCGGTGGGCTTGTCGCTCGGCTTGTCGGTGGGCTTCTCCGTGGGCGGCGGGGTGGTGGCGGTCTTGGCGTTGGTGACGGTCACCGTCACGGGATCGTCCGGCTTGGCCTTGAACGCCTTCGACGGCTTGTAGATCTCGTAGCCGTCGGGCGCCTTGACTTGCTTGACCCAGAAGTCGCCGCTGGTACGGGAATTGAGGGGCAGCTTGCCGCTTGCCGTGCCGTCGGAGCCGGTGGTCAGCGTCAGGAGGGTCTTGTCGCCGCTGCCGATGTTGACCGTGGACCCGGCCAGCAGCTTGCCGGTCTTGTCGTCCTTGGCCTTCAGCAGGACCGAGGCGTCCTTGAACGGATCCACGATCGTCAGGGGCGTGTCGGCGCCGGGAGTGACGATCACGTCCTGGTCGTCGACAGTGTCATGCAACGGGCTGCCGCTGGAGATCTCCTTGAGACGGTAGACCCCGGGAGCGAGGTCCTGCAGGGCGAGCTGTCCCTGGGCGTTGGTCTTGCCGCTGGCGGCCTCCTTCCCCGCGGAGTCGAAGAGAGTGAAGGCCGCCCCGGCGAGGACGTCGCCGCCGGGGTCCTTCTTCAGGATGGCCACACCGCCGGACTCCGTCTCGGCCGCGCTCTTCGGAGTCGAGGACGCGGAAGCGGACGGGGTGGGCTCGGGACTCTGAGCCGAGGCGGTCGGCGCCCAGGACAGGCTGCCGGTCATGGTGGCGGCGACGGCCACAGCAGCTGGAAGGGTGCGAACGGAGCGGATGCGCAAGTAGGGACTCTCCAAGGGAACACGTGCGATTGATGGAGCAGGGTGGTGATTCAGCGGGAGCGGCCAGGCGCCGGACACGGAGATGCTGTCGCCGGGGCGGCCGGTGGACGGGAAGGCGCGGTGATCGCGTATCTGCGGGCTGCGGCACGGACGAGCTGCTGTTGCTGCTGTACGGGCAGCTGCTCGATGCCGGACAGGCCCTGGGCGATGGCCAGACCGAAGGGGGAGCCTGCCTCGATGCCGGCGGCCTGCACGATCTGCGCTGCGGCCTCGGCTTCGACCAGGACGCCGTAGGTGCTGGGGACACCGAGCATGTGCTCGGCGTGGTCGCGGGCACCGCCGAGGACTTCGGTAAGCGGGACGTCGTCATCGTTCAGACAGTCCTCGACGATGTCGAGGAGGGTCAGTGTCGCGCTGTGCAGCCGGTCACGGAACGCAGGATCCGTGATCCAGAATCCGTTCGGGCCCGACGGCGGAGGCGGGCCAGAGACCGCGGTGGCCGGCGGTGGCTGTCGGTGCGAGGGGAACCATCGGGGCGGGGACATCCGGAACTCCGTGGCGAGGTGGGTGGTCAGCGGCTGCGGGGCGAAAACGCGGTGGTGGGTGTGGGCTGGGCGACCGGTCGGGCTGGCCGTCGGGACACGGCACGCTCCGGGAACCAGACGTGGGCGTACTGCTCGATCGCGGTGCGCAGCCCCGTGCCGTCCGCGCCGTGCCACGGCGGCTGACTGCTGTTTGCATGCCAGTCCCGGATGACGGCGTAGCCGTCGCGGCCGGCCACGAGCCCGCGGGCGGTGTCGCGGCGTTCAAAGGTGCCGTGATCGGCGAAGCGAAGGATCGCGGTGTCGAGGACACCCTGCTCGGGGTGGACGACACGAAGGCGCAGTCCGTCGTACTCGCCGTGGCGGATGGTCGGGGCGAATCCGATGCACAGCCGCAGCTCCGAGTTTGGCTGCGGGGCTGCGTACAGGGCGTCGCCGACGATGGCGTACTGGTAGAAGGACAGTTCGAGGACGTCATCGAAGAACTGCTGTGCGTGAAGGGGCACATGACCTCACAGGCAAAGTGGGCGATCTGGCAGGTCAGCGGCGCGGGCTGGAGGGACGGGCGGGCAGGAGCGCTGAAGGGGTCGTGGTGGTGCTCCAGCGCGGGACGCTGCGCGTGGTGAGTGCGGGACGCCGTCTCGGCGCGGTGCGGTGGACGTCGAGGGGTGTGGGCACCGGGGGCGGCGGCGGTGTGACGGGCACGAGCTGGGCGTGATCACGCAGTCCGCGCGACAGGAAGTCCTTCCAGCGCGGCAGCGGCGCGGGGTCGGACACGCTCTGGGTGATGGCCTTCACCAGCGGCGTCGGGGTGTTGGTGGAGGCGGTGGCGTACCAGCGGGCGTATCCGTTCTTCGGGCCGCCCCACATGTACCAGCGGGCCTCCAGCGTGGTGAGTTCCCTCTCCGCGTCGAGCCGGCCGGTGGCGTATTCCAGGCCGGCCATCCCGTCCGGGGTCTGCAGTTCCATCACACCCCACCGTGGATGCTGGATCTGCCAGCCGCGGTTGATCAGAGGGGCGACCGCGTTGAAGGCGGCGAGTTCGGGTCCGTGGGGTCGGGCTGGGCGAGGTAGTGCTCGGTCCCGTCCTGGTATGCCTGGGCCAGGGCCGTGGTGAAGGCGGTGACGAACTCGGTGGGGCAGCTGTCGTTGAAGCTGACGCCCCAGGCGGGCGGCCCGAAGCGATCCGCATAGGCGTTGATACGCCACAGTCCGTCGTCGTCGCCTTCGGGCAGGAAGCCGAGACGGACCTTGTGGTCGGGGGCGTTGAGGTAGGCGTTGCCGAGGTCGTCGTGGGTCAGCTCCCAGCCGAGCTGCATCAAGGGCTCAAGGGCAGGGTCGCCGATGCCGGTGGTACCGGCCAGGTAGCGGGGGAAGACGTAGACATCGCCGTCGATGTCGAGGTCGGGATCGGTCAATTGGACATCCGGGAGGGTCGGGGCGGGCGCGCGGCCAGGCTCTAGGCGGGGGTGACCTGGACGGCCAGGTGCCGGTACGCCTCGGTGGAGCGGGCCTGCGCGTCTGCGGCGTTGGCGCCGGTGGTGATCAGGTAGCCGATGCGGGCGGTGAACATGTCTCCGCCGTCCTGCGGCAGGACGAGGCGGTCACCGACTTCCCGCTGGAAGCTGACGCGCTCGAGCCAGGGGAAGTCGTCGTCGAGGCGGCGCTCGGTGAGGGTGCCGGAGTAAGCGGGGTAGACCAGCCGGATCGCCGCCGCCCGGCTGCGTGTCGAAGTGAGGTCGGGAGCCAGTCCGCAGGCCACGTCAGCGGCGGCGCGGGGCAGGTCGACGCCGGTGGCCAGGCGCACGAGGTGGCCGATCATGTCGCCGCCCAGGCGGGCGTTGACCTCGACCAGGCGCGGGCGCCCGTTCACCAGGCGCATCTCGACGTGCTGGACGCCGTCGGTGATGCCGAGCGCCTTGACGGCTGCCGCGGCGACGGGGGCGACCTGGGCGAGCAGTGGGTCGGCCGCGTCGACGCAGTGGGCGACCTCTTCGAAGAACGGCGGGTCGCCGAGGGTCTTGCGGGTGACGGCGACCGCCGTGGTGTGGCCGCGGTGCGTGACGCACTCGACGCTCACTTCCGGGCCGTCGAGGAATTCCTCCACCAGGACGTGGGTGCTTTCGATACCGTCGCGCGCTCCCGCCGAGGCGAACTCGAAGCAGGCTGGCAGTTCCTCCACGCGGTCCACGCGGATGACGCCGATGCTGGCGGCGCGGGCAGCGGGCTTGAGGACGATGGGGTAGCCGATGGTCTCGGCGGCAAGCGCTGCCTCCAGCAGTGTGCCTGCGGTCATGGAGGAGGCCGAGGGGACTCCGTGCCGGGCGAACAAGGTGCGGGCGGTGGCCTTGTTGCGGGCCGCCTCCATCACCTCCGGGCTGTTCGTGGGCAGGCCGAGCCGGCGTGCGAGGCGGGCGGTCTGGGTGAGGTACCACTCGGTCCACGTCGCTACGCCAGCCAGCTGGTGGCGGTCGGCCAGGGCCCGACCGGCCTGGGCGAGCGCCTCGGCGTCGTCGGGGTCGGCGATCTCGAAGTCGCTGATGAATTCCTTTTCCCACGTGGGCTCGCCGGGGGTGATCAGCACGATGTCGTAGGACGCGGAGACGCTTTCGAGACAGTAGCCGCGGTACGCCTGCGCCTCCGGACCGGAGGTCGTCGTGACGAGGATGGTGCGAGAGAGCAAGGAGGCACTCCAAAGTGGATGAGCTGAGGCGTAGTTGAGAGGTGACGCGCAGGAGTTCAGGGGGTGCGGCGGCGGCGCAGCTCGAAGGCGGGAGCCCAGTGGGGGTGGTCCTCGATCAACTTGCGGGCGTAGAAAGCGGTGTAGTTGTTGTTGAGGCCGCGCACGCCCTGGGGCAGCCGCCACCGCAGTTCTTCGAAGAGGCCCTTGAGCCCGATGCGGGTGGCCCCGGCGGCTATCCGTTCGGCGGTCAGCCGCTCCAGGGCCCGGTAGACGTAGGGGTGCTCGCAGTCGAAGGCCAGGAACTGGTCGGTGAGCGTGGGCCGGGAGCCAGCGCGAAGCGAGGGACGAAACACCGGCAGTACGGTCTGGGTCGCCGTGGCGTCGGTCGTGCGCATCGGATGGGTCTCCAAGGTGAACGGTGGGGCGGCCGGCAGGTCAGGCGAGGGAGGCGCGCAGGCCGGGAAGGGTGCGCAGGCGCGCGAAGGCGATGAACAGGCCGAGGGCCTGCAGAACGGCGCAGCCGGTGATCACGTGGCCGAGCAGGGTGGGCGGCACAGCGGCAATGAGGACGCCGGCCACCGGAAAGGGCAGCAGGAGGACGAGGATCGTCAACGCCAGGGTGCTGCCGAACACCTCGGCGGGGATGAGATGGGAGCGCAGCGTGCGCAGTACGACGGTCATGCCGCCCTCGCTGGCCATGAGCACCGCGATCAGCACGAGGTACGCGGTGTAGGTGTGGGTCAGTGAGACAGCCAGGCAGGCGCTGGCGGCGATGGAGGCGGAGAGAGCACCGACCGGCCATAGGCCCCACCGGTCGATGGCGCGTCGGCAGACGGCGACCGTGACCAGTGTTGCTGCGGCGGCTACGGACCAGATCACGCCGACGTCTGCGCTGGAGTGTCCGAGCTGTTTGACCACGATCACCGGGGCCGCGGCCTGGAGCAGGCCCACAGCCAGGTTCGACAAGGTCAGCCCAGTGATCAGCCAGGCCAGCGCGGGGAGCGACTTGAGTGTGGTCCAGCCGGTGTGCAGCCCCTTGAGGATCGGCTCCGGGGCGGCAGTCCGCTGCGGTACGTGTTGCCGGGGGGCGAACGCGCAGGCGAGGAGGGAGAAGGCGGCGATCGTGGTCAGCATCCCGGATGCCCCGGCCTGCTCCAGGAGCAGGCCGGCGAGTGCGGGTCCGGCCAGGGTGCCGACCTGGTCGATGCCGAGCAGGACGGACTGCACGCGGTGGGCACGCTCGCCGGCCGCTCGGCTGGCCACGCCGCCCGCGGTTTCGGCGGCGATGTAGGAGAACTCTGTGAGCACGCCGGTCAGGGCGGCGAGCGCCATGACCGTGATGGTGGTGCTGAGACCGCCCTGCAGTTCGGGCAGAGCCAGCGCCGCGGCCAGGACGACGACTGCTCGTGCCCCGGAGGCGAGGCGGAAGACGCGGGTGGTGCCGTAGCGGTCGGTCATCGCCCCGGCGAGAGCGAAAGCGCCGAGGCGCGGGATCCACTCCAGCGCGAACGCGAGACCGGTCAGTGCGGCGGAGTTGGTGGTGGCGAGCACCAGCAGGGGGATGCCGTACGTGGTCATGGCGAACGCGCCGGCGTCCATGCTGCGGGGCAGGTAGATGCCGCGCAGCAGGGTGGGGACCGGGCGGCGGGCATGCCGCGGTCCGACACGGGTTCTCACGCAGCGCGCCCGCCTTCCGCCGGCTCCTGCGAGGAGCGGGCGTCGGCGTGATCCAGGGCGCGGGGGTTGGGCTGCAGCCAGTCGGTCAGGGCACTGCGAGGTGCCGATGGCTCCGGCGTCGGCCCGCTCGGGTGCGGGTCGCGGCTGTGCAGCTGGAGGGTGTGCTGAACCCGGGTGACGAAGTCGACGGTGACGGCGGGGAATTGGCGGGCGCGGGCCCAGCGGGCCGCGGTGTCGTAGACCTCGGCGAGGGCCTCGCCGCTCTCGGTGAGCCGGTAGCGGTCGGGGGTCGTTTCGTCGGAGTGGACCAGGTGGAGGGCGCGGGCGGTGTCGATGGCGTGGCGCAGTTGCCCGGGAGTGAGATCGCCGAAGGCACCTTGCAGGCTGCCGCGCCGGTGGCTGATGGGACCGTTGTCGTCGATCTCGGTGATCAGGCGTATCAGGCCCGGCAGGGTGAGGGTCCGAATGGCGCGGCGTTCGTGCAGGAGGCTGTCGGGCAGGGCGCGGGTCATCGGCGCGGGCCTCCTGTCGGGGAGACCGGACGGGCCGGTATCTGGTGGGAGAAGAGGTCGCCCGTCTTCCACGCCGGGCTGTCCGGGGCCGTGGTGGTCAGGGCGGGGCCGGCGGACCGTACTGCGGGAGCTGCGGGTGTCGTACGCCGCGACGGGGTGGTCGCCCAGGGGCCGGAACGGTTCTGCGAAGGGGCCGGGCCCTGCCCCCGAGGTCGGCGGGCATCGGTCTCGGCGGGCGGGGCGGTGGCCCAGGCGGAGATCGCCTGGAAGACGGGGGAAAGTGCCCGGCCGCTGGCGGACAGCTGGTAGTCGCCGGAGCCGCTGGCCGTGATGAGGCCGTCGGCGGCCAGTCGCTCCAGCGGCTTGTAGACGGCGGTCAGGCCGTAGCCGGGCATGGCTTCGGTGGCCAGGGTCTTGGCGGTCGCGCTGCCCCGGGCCTGCAGGGACCACAGGATCGGGGTGGCGTGCCGCGGCGCGATCAGGGCGAGCGCGTCGTCGATGTTCTGGGCCGGCGGGATCCGCTCGGGCTCCATCTCGCCGGTGGTCTTGTTGGCGACCGTGTCCTTCTCCAGATACGTGTCGCCCCAGGACGCGATCGTGGCGAGGACCGGCATCAGCGCGGCGCCGCGGCTGGTGAGGCCGTAGGTGACGTGGCGTGGGGCGTACTCCGTGCGTTCGACCACGTCGGCGCTGGTGAGGTGGCGCAGCCGGGGGTGGAGCTGTCCGTCCGCGAGCCACGGGAGCCGGGGCTTGATCTCGGCGTAGCGCAGTGTCTGCGAGGAGAGGGTCATCAGCACCCACACGCTCCAGCGCGGGACGAGGAGATCCAGGGTCTTGGTGACGCCGGAGAGGTCGTGCGATGCGGAGGGGGGCGGCGCGGTGGTGGCCAAGGAAGGGGCTCCTCAAGCGGTACGAGTGGATCAGCGGGTGCGGGAGGCGGCGGCCGTCGGGGCCGCGGGCACGGGCGGAGCCGGGGGTTGGGTGTCCGGGGCCGTGGCGCGGCGCAGGCCGCCCAGGACGGCGCCGGTGCTCTTGGCGTAGGCGTCGCGGGTGGCGACGGACTCCGCGATGCGGCGGGCGCAGTCGAGGATGTGGCCGGCGTCGAACGGGCCGATCTCCCTGTCGGGGGACGTGAGTTCGCGCAGGCGTTCCAGCTGGAAGGCGATGTTGCGTTCGGCGAAGGCCAGGGCGCTGTGGTTGCCGGTCAGGGCGGCGAGCAGGGTGCTCTCGGGGACGTCGGCGAGGGCTTCGAGTTCAGCGAGCGGCTGTCCGTACAGCGCCTCGATGCGCTGGGCGATGATTTGGGAAACGGCGTGGGCAGGGTCGTCTGGCTGGGGCAATCGGTGTGGCTTTCAGGGGCGTCGGGCCCGCACCGCCCCGGCTCGGGGTCCGGCCGGGGCGGGCGGCGCTGTGGCGGTGACCTTGGGTCGCGGCCCGGCGCGCGGAACGTTCGGGTGGCCCGGCGGCGGCATGGTGAGGAGCAGCTCGTCGAGGGCGGATCCGTAGAGGTCGCAATTGGCCTCAGCGGCCTCAATCCACTGGTCGTGACGGTGCAAGTCGTCGCTGGACAGCTCGCCCATCTGGCAGTCGGACTCGGCGATGTTGTGCACCCGCTCCAGGTGCTCCTCGGCGACGGCGAGGAAGCTCCGCAACTCCAGTGCGCACTGGAGTGCGGCATTCGCCTCACCGCAGGCTGACTGCGCGTACAGCGCGTTCACTTCGGTGCCGAACGCTTCCTGCAGTGCCGCATCGCGGCTGGTCGATTTGTCGATGACGCTCACCGTGCTGCCCCTCGCGCGGTCGTGTTCCGCGCGCTGGGCAGCGTGGGCGGGGAGGTGGGCAGAGCCGGAGCACGACGGGCTGCGGGGGACGCACCGCGCCACGCGCCGGGGCCTCGCTTACCGGGTGCGTCGGGGTCGAGGAGGTAGTTCACGACCATGGCGCGGCCGTCGCGGGAGGCGACAGCGGAGTTGACCTGGTGGGCCAACTCCATGACGGGATCGTCGAGTACGTCCGCCGGCTGGGTGCCCAGCGCCTCGACGAGCGCGTCTTCCGCGGTGTCGAGTGCCTGTTGCGTTTCGGTGAGCAGGCCGTGCCAGTGCACAAGGGTGGTGGCCTCGGGGTTGGCCTGCGGTGCCGCCTCAACCGCCCGGCGCAGGTCGGCGAGCGGCATCTGGAATCGGTCCTCGATGCGCTCGGTGAGGACGCTCATCACGTCCTCGCTGGTGTCGGGCACAGCGTGGCTCCCTTCATTTCGAGGATTCCGGTGCAGCAATGGGAAATTGGGGCGCGGCTGGTTAGTCCAGGCACATGTAGACGGTCCGGTAGACGTACGTGCCGGACACCCAGCCCGTTACGCCGGTCTTCTTGTCCGTGATGTAGACCCACGAGCCGGTCTTGGTCTTCTTGTGGACGGTGAACTTGTGGGTCCGGTAGAGGACTCCGACGGCGGTCGACTTCGACGACGCCTTCGAGCGGATGGTGACCGCGCTCGTACCGTGCACCTTGTACGGGTCTGCCTTGTGGCACGAGGTGGAGGCAGCGACGGCGCCCGGGGCTGCGGCGTTGGCGGCCGTAGCGGTGACGGCGGGCAGTGCGAGTGCCGCACAGACCGCTGCGGCAGCGGCAACGCGAGTAATGCGCACGGATTTTGTCCTAACTGACGATGGAGAAGGAATGCGGAAATAGCCCCAGGCGGATGCCGTACGGGCTGATAACAAGAGTCCGCAGAATCCCCGGTTTCGGTAACCGGGGATTGCGTGCTATGTTCCGCGCCGCCTCACACGCACCGTGCGGCATTCCGTCGGTTTCGAAGACAGAAAGGCGTGTGCGCTGAGGGGAGTTCAGCGGCTCGGTCCGCGCGGCGGGGCGGGGCGGGCCGGCACGCCGGTGGCCGCAACAGTGCCGTGCCGGGCCGCAGGTGAGGCTGCGGGCAGCGGCGGCTTGTCGCCCCTCCAGTGCGCTTCCCACCACTGGGTGGCGGCCTCGAACGTCTGGAAGCCGCCTTCGCGCAGAGTGTGTGTCCATGCGTCGCTGTCGACCTCTTCGAGCAGCACGCGGAAGGGCAGCGCCGCCTTCTCGTCGAGTGCCCGCAGCAGCACGGTGGTCTCGATCGGCTCGCTGTCGTACGTGTAGCTGGTGAGCAGCGCGAAGTGGTCGCCGTCACTGCGCAGACGCTTCTCCAGCACGCGGGTGGCGTCGTTCGCGGGGGCGGTGCCCATACCGTCGGGCAGGAGGATCTCCTCCTCGGGGCAGCCGCGGGCGACGAGCCAGGACTGCGCCATGGACGGCAGCGGCAGCATCTCGCTGGCGAAACGGAAGGTGCGGGTCGCCGGGTCGCGCTTGAGGTGCAGGGCGGCGATCTGGGGTTCCCCGGGGATACCCCAGGTGACGGCCCGGTTGTGCATGACGAAGAAGCTGTGCTCTCCGTCCGCGCTGTGGTGCTCGGCGAGCACGGTCATATCGTCCTGCTCGATGCCGATGCTCCCCCAGAACTGTTCGGCGACATTGTTGTTGACGGCTTCGTATGCGTCGAGACGGAAGTCGGGTTCGTAGCTGGGCATCGTGGCTTTCGTTCGATGACGCCTGGGCACCGTGCGCGTGGCGTGCACGGCGCCGTTCAGCGGCGGGGACGGGAAACGGCTGGAAGGGCCGGTGGCGGAGACGGCGCGGCACTGGGTGGGCCGGCGCGGCGGGGAGCGGTCAGGGCGGCTCGGCCGGCGTCGGTGAGGGTGACGGGCTGTCCGGCCTGCATCGGGTGCGAGCTGTCGCGCTCCACGAGCCCGTTCGCCTCCAGGCGCTGCAGCTGGGCGTAGGAAATACGGGTACGCGTGAGCGTCGCCACGGCCAGCCGGTGGGTGACGAGGTGTTTGTGGAGCTTGGCGCCCTGGGCGATGGCCAGCAGGGCCGCGACGTCCTTGGTCGGGATCTGCCGGGGAGCGCCGGCCTCGATCGGCTCCAGAGCGGCGGCGGCCGTGGTCTGTTTCGCCTCTCGTAGGCGGGCGGCCTGGGCCAGCTGGGTGAGGGTGCGGTCGATCCGGGCGAACAGAGCCTGGTCCACGGGCAAATCGCTGGAGGCGAGGCGGGCGAGCCGGACGCGGTAGAAGCCGACGTCCCGCTCGGCCGCCACGAGGTCGCGGTGAGCATCTGCCAAGGCGGCGTGCGGTGCGTCGAGGAGACCGTCGTCGCGGTGCTGCCGCAGCTCCTCGACGCTCCGGCCCACCGCGGTCTCGATCCGGTGGTCGAGGGCGGTCCGGGTGAGCCGGTCGGGAGGGGATGAGGTCATGGTGGAGGGATTTCTGGATCCGGAGCAGACGCGTCCAGAGCGACACGGACCTCGACGTACGCGCCGTCGCGGGTATGCCGGGTCGGGCCCAGCCTGTCCATGAGGTGGAGCATCGCTGTGTTGGACGCCTGCGTGAACGCGGCGAGGGTGTGCGCTCCGCGCGCGCGGGCGACGGCCGATGCCTGCCAGGCAAGGGCCGTGCCGATGCCCTGACGGTGCCGGTCGTCGGCGACTTGCAGTCCGAGGTCGGCGACGCCTGGCTCCCGGCTGGCGGGCCCGACGCAGACGAGGGCCAGTGGCCGCCCGTCGGCGCCGAGCCCGATCCAGCATCTGGCCTGGTCGAGCAGCCGTGTCAGGTCACGGGGCAGGAGGCGAGTCCGGCCCCAGCGGCGCAGCAGGTTCGCCTCGGAGCACTGCGCGTGGAAGGCGGCGACCAGGTCCCCGTCCGCCGCTGTCACCAGGCGGGTCTGCGCAAGGGCGGGGTGCGTCAGCAGGGTCACTCCGCGAGGGCGCCCAGCAGGTCCGCGCGCCGGAACGCCCGGTAGCGGCTGCCGTCGGCCGCCCGCGGCCTGTGGGACTGGACTCCGTGGGAGCGCCGCAGGATCAGGGACAGCCGCAGAGCGTTGAGGTCAGAGTAGCGCCACCGCGCATCGGCGCGACCGGGCAGTTCACGCAGGCGCTCGACCAGCTCCGCGGAGCTGACGTACTCCGGGGAGCCGTGGGCGTCGAAGACATCGAGGCAGGCGTAGACGATGGTCTGCGGGCGACCGGGACAGGACAGGAAGTCCTCGACCGCCTCCTCGTGGAGGTCGTCGAATTCGGCCATGCCCTCCAGGCCCTCGAAGTCCTCAAAGTCGTCGAAGTCGTCGAAGCCCTCGAAATCCGGGTCGAAGTCGTGCTCGTCGCCCTCCGCCGGGTCGTACTCACCCGGCGGGTCGGGCTCAAACGCGGCGGCGCAGCAGCAGGAGGTGGACAGCAGTGCGCTCAGCTCGGCCCCCGCTGCCATGCGCTCGACGAGCAGGTCGGTCAGCGTGTCCAGCTGCTCGCCGGCGCTGACCCCGGGCAGGTCGGCGGCGGCCAGCTCGGCGAGCTGCCGGTCGAATTCCTGGATCTCGACGAACACGTCGAGGATGGCGCGGTGCTGCGGGTTCTCGGTGACCTCGGCCGGCGCCAGTACGGCGGCGGCGATCTGGTCAATCAGGGTGGGGAACTGCGTCAACGAACAGGGCCCTTCAGGGTTGGGGAGGCGGGTCGGGGAAGTCCAGGCACCGCATAGGGCGGTGGACCGGGCTTGGGTACGGGTTGCCGCGTGGTCAGCTGCGGTGAGCGGGTGCGAGCGGCATGGGTGCGCTCTCCGAGCGGGCGCCGCCTGATGCCCAGGCGGGCACGGGCGGTGTCGTACACGTCGTGGGCCTCGCGCGGACGTACAGCCACGACGTGGATCTCGGTGGTGTGCGTGGAATTCGCGGGCGCCGGCCGCTGGGCGTAGACGATGCGCCAGGCGTTGCGGTGATCGACGTAGACCTTCCGGCATCCGACGAGATCGCGAGTGAGCTTGGTGCCGAAGAGGCGTGCATCGACCACGTCCTGGAGCTGGGCGAGGGCCAGGTCCCGGATGTCGCTGGGGGCTTGGAGCAGGTCGGTCAGGGCGCGGGGGTCGAAGGAGAGGCCGAAGGCCGGCCGGTCCTCGCGGCCCGTCATCCGTCGGCCTGGTCGAGTTCGCTGTTCTCCTCGGGCTCCTCAGGCTCCTCGGGCTCCTCGGTCGTGGTGGTGGTCCGGTTCGAAGGCGGCGGGCCGGGCAGCAGGCGGTGCGCGGGCCGGTCCGGATCGGTCATGCACGCCGACAGCGGCCCGCCGGCCGCCCGCACGGTGGCCATGGCGTGGGTGAGGAAATCCCGGTGCCACACGAACAAACCGGCCGGCCCCGCCTCCGGGTCCTTGTGCTGCTGGTACGCGAGCCATAGTGCGTGGAGCCAGGCGACGACATCGGCGTGTTCCTGCCACTGCTCGCACCACGGGGCGGCAGTCGTGACCTCCGCCCCGTAGACCCGGACGAGGAAGTCATCCACCCAGTCGGACAAGGAGTCCAGTTCGTCTTCGTACTCCTCGCCCTCCAGCTCAAGGATCGGGCGGGGCTCGGGCGGGGCTGCCGGAGACGGCAGGCCCGCGAACCCCGACATGCCCGGCATCCCGAAGGCGCCGAACGGCGAGTCCGCAGGCGGTGGCGCGGAGGCGAGGCTGTCGAGCTGGCGGGCCTGCTCCGCGGACTGGTCCAGCAGTTTGCGGACGCTCGCCTCGATGCTTTCCAGGTCGGAGTCCGGAAGCCGGACCGGTTCCATCTCCCCGTCGTCCGGGGGGTTTATGGATTCAGGCACGAAAAAGGACCTCCTTGAGCCGCAGCCATAGGGCGTGAATTGCGGCTCCTACCATCCGGAGAATCCCCGGTTTTGGTAACCGGGACTTGGCTGCTATAACTCTGCGCGCGGCACGAGCGGGCACATACAGAGCGCGCTCCGAGCCGCGCCGCCCCTGCAGAAGACGCCTCAGACCACGAGGGTCAAGTCGTCCTGGGTAAGGGTCTGCTGCTGCGCCTCGGTGAGCCGGTCGGCGGCGATCTCGGCATAGGTCTTGCTCTTCTCGACACCGATGAAATCGCGGCCCTCCAGCAGGGCCGCGACGCCGGTCGAGCCGGATCCGCAGGTGAAGTCGAGCACCGTGCCTCCTGGCGGAGCGATTTGCACCAGCTCACGCATGACGGAGACGGGCTTCTGTGTGATGTGCTGCCGAGCCTTGCCGCTGGGCTGCGAGGCACTGTAAAGGCCGGGCAGGTAGACCGGGTTGCGGGCCGCGTCGATCGGTCCGTTGCTCGCCCAGATGATGAATTCGCAATTCTGGGTGAAGCGTCCCTTCTGCGGCCTGGCCTGCGGCTTGTGCCAGGCGAGCACGCCGCGCCAGAGCCATCCGGCGGCCTGGATGGCATCCGTGGTGATGGGCAGCTGCCGCCAGTCGGTGAACAGCAGCGCCGTGCCGCCGACCTTGGTGAGCCGGTGCGCCTCGGTCATGATCTGGGTCAGCCAGAAGCCGTAGCTCCTCTGGTCCATGTTCTCGCCTGTGAAGTCCGGCAGCTCGTGCCCGGCGTCGGCGGAGGTGTACTTCTGCTTCGCGGACCGGGAGGTCCTCTCCTTCGCCGTCCGCCCGCCGCTGTTGTACGGCGGGTCGGTGATCACGGAGTCGACGCAGTTGTCCGGCAGCTCGGCGAGGACGCCGAGTGCGTCGCCCTGGTGCAGGGAAAAAGGCAAAGAGATACCCCAATTCGGTTCGGGTGGAGAGGGATAGACACTCCGGCTCGCCTGGATGAGACCCGTTGAACCGAATGCGGGCAGGAAGGCTCCGCGGTCCGCGCAGCGGGGAGGCGAGGGGAGGAGCCAAAACTGTAGGGCACGATCCCCGGTTGAGCGCTATCGCCGCCGAAAACCCCGAGACAGAGCCTCGATCAGAAGCGATTTCGGCAACCGGGGAGCCGCCCTTACTGTTTTGGAACTGCCCGACGAACACCGTCGATGGCACATCCCCGTCCCTGCCTTCACGGAGATTTCCCATGTCCTGGCACACCTGACCCGACGCCCCCTGCCGGTGCGAGCGGCAACTCGCACCCGTGCACCCGGGCCCCGATCTACCCACCACCCCGGCCGTCGCGCCCTTTCCTCAACGACGCACGCGCCGCCGGGACTTCACCAAGGACCTCGCTTGTGACATCGCTCTACCCTCCCCTGCCCGCTCCCCGTGACCGTCTGCCGGGAGGCAGGCCGGATTGAAGGGCATAGCCGCCGGCCTCGGCGTCGTCGTCCTCACCCCGCTTCTGCTCTCTGGCACCGCCATGGTGATGGCGTCCTCCAGCGAAGCCGCGACCACCGCTTCGTTCAGCGGATGCCTGACCGGCCTCGACAGCGCCGAGGTGACCAAGGAAGTCACCAAACTCCTCGACGGTGCCTCCGGTAAGGACATCCACATCCAGGGCCTCGACCTTCCGGCCGAGCAGATCCCCAACGCACAGACCATCGTGGCCACCGGTCTGAGCCTCGACGTGCCCAAGAAGGGCCAGATCGTCGCCATCGCCACCGCGATGCAGGAGTCGCGGCTGCGCAACCTCAACTCCGGAGACCGGGACAGCCTCGGCCTCTTCCAGCAGCGCCCCAGCCAGGGGTGGGGCACCGGGCAGCAGATCCGTGACCCGGTGTACGCGTCCGAGCAGTTCTACAAGCATCTGCTCAAGGTCGACGGCTGGCAGCAGATGAAGGTCACCCAGGCCGCACAGGCCGTGCAGCGGTCCGGTTACCCGGACGCGTACGCGCAGTGGGAGGACCTCGCCACCGCGTTGCAGAAGGCCATCGCGACCACGTTCCCCAACGCCGGCAAGGACGAGCCCGTCAAGGACAAGGAGTCCGCGTCCAGCACCGACACCTGCAAACCGGACAAGGACGGCACGTCCTTCGGACGGATCCCCGAGGGCAAAGTCCCGAAGGGATACAAGATCCCCAAGGACGCCGATCCCAAGGCACGCGCGGCCATCGAGTGGGCCATGCACCAGCTCGGCACGCTCTACCAGTGGGGCGGGTCCTGCACCGACTCCCACGGCCCCGACCCGATGAAGCGCTGCGACTGCAGCTCGCTGATGCAGCAGGCGTACGCGCACGCCGACGTGAAGCTCACCCGCACCACGTACACGCAGGTCAACGAGGGCAAAGCCGTCTCGGCGAAGAACCTCAAGCCCGGAGACCTGATCTTCAGCCGCGGCACCGCCGCCCGGCCCGAGCATGTCGGGATGTACATGGGCGAGGGGCTCGTCATCGAGGCACCACGCACATCAAAGCCCACCCGGATCGCTCCGATCAAGGACTGGGACATCCTCGCCGCGCGCCGCGTCCTCTGACGCCACACGCCGCCCGGACACCACCCGGGCGGCCCCGCCGGGCGCTCCTCTCGCGCCCCGCGCGCCACTCCCCCCTTCGCTCACCTCTCTCGCCGGCCCCTGCCCGGCCCGCGTACGCAAGGAGCCCTGCCACACCCATGCCCATACCTCTTGCAGACCGCGCCGTCGTCTTCCTCGCCTACGACCCAGGCATCTCCCCCAAGGGCGGCGGCCTGCCCGGCCTGGCCGTGCTGAAGAACGTCGTCAACAGCATCAACATGTTCGGGATCATCGCCGTCGTGGGCGCGTTGGCCGTGTCCCTCGGCGTTTGGGCCTGGGGCCACCACACCGGCGGCCACCAGGCCGAAGCCAACGGCAAAAAGGGCGCCGTCGTAGCCGCGGGCGCCGCGCTCGGCCTCGGCGCCGCCAACGGCATCGTGGCCTTCTTCTCCAGCCTGGGGTCGCAGGTCCACTGATGCAGAAGCGATTCCCCTCCCTGTCCGGGTACGGCGTGACCTGGTCTGCCAACAAGCGCGTCGCGACCGTCGCCCTGGTCATCACCGCGCTGCTCATCATCGCCGCCACCACCGCCTGGTTCACCGGCCGCGGCGAGCACGACCAGAGCACCGGCGCACCGTCCCCGTCGAGCAGTTCCTCACCCTCCGAGGCCGCCCCGAAGCCCGCGGCCGGGTCGGGTTCGGTTCCCAAGCCACCGCAGATCAGCGAACCGGTCGCCTTCGCCAAGGCGGCAGCGGCGATGCTCTGGTCGTACGACACCCGCGACACCGACCGTGACCAGCAGCTCGCGGGCATGGGCGCGTGGATGACCAAGGAGGCCAAGTACGCCGACTGGGCGTCGGTCTCCGGCCAGGTGCCCGACCCGCTGCTGTGGTCACGCATGGCCGACCAGAACCAGCACGCCACCGGCACGGTCACCGAAGGCCACTACCCCGGCGCGTTCAAGCAGGCGCTCGCCGAGGACCCCTCCGCGATCACTGAGGCGTACATCTACGTGGTCACCGTCAACGGGCGCCAGCAGATCGAGTGGAAGAAGGGCGGCGGCGGAGCCGAGGAGCGCGCCGTGACCCTCGCCGTGCAGTGCCGGCCCAGCCACGACTGCCGCCTCGCCGCCGTCGCGCCCAGCGTCACGCAGTGACCCACCCCGCCGATAAGTAAGGAGGACAACTTCCCTTGGGTTTCTGCGACTTCCCTCTCGCGGACAAGCTGTGCGCTGTCGGTGAGGCCGTCGATTTCGCGAGCGATCCCGGCAAAGCCATCGGCGACTGGATGGCCAAGAGCGCCGGCGAACTCGCCGCCGCAGCGGCCGACCTGGCCGCCAAGGCCGTCAATAGCACCACCAAGGTCGATCTGCGGGCCGGATGGTTCGTCGACAACTACGAGATGCTGCTGCCGATCGGCTTGGTCATCCTGGTCGGGACGTTCTGCGCGCAGCTCATCCGGGCCGCCGTCAAGCGCGACGGGCAGGCACTTGCCCAGGCATTCACCGGCACGATGTCGGGCGTCCTGTTCGCCTTCTGCGCCATCGCCCTGACGACGGTCGCCATCGAAGTCGTCGATGCCTTGTCCGACGGCCTGTTCGCCGCATCGCACCTGAACATCGAAACGGCCGTCCGCCGCATCGTGAAGGTGTCCCAGATCGGAGCCCTGTCCGGCCTGGGCTGGCTGGTCGCGGTGTTCGCCGGACTCGGCGCAGCCTGCGGAGCCTTCCTCTACTGGTGCGTCATGATGGTCAGAAAAGTGGGCATTCTGGTCATGGTCACCCTCGCGGTCTTCGCGGGCGCGGGTGGCGGCTGGGAGGCCGCCCGCCGGTGGCGCCGCGGCTGGATCGAAGCCACGGCCACCCTCGTGGTCAGCAAACTGCTGATGACCATCATCTTCGTGCTCGGAATCGCCGCCATGGGCAAGACCGAGGCCAAGGACGGCCTCGGAGCACTCGCCGACGTCATGGCAGGCATCGTGATCATGGTTCTGGTCTTGCTCTGCCCGTACGCCACGTTCAAATTCGTGCACTGGGCGGCCGAGGGCACGGACGGAGAATCGATTCACCGCGCTGGTGGCGCCGGCGCTCAGCTCGCCCGGCAGCACGCCGAGAAGGCCGGCCGCAAGGCCGCTGCCGCTGCGGCCACCGCCGGCACGGGCGGCGCGGCAGCAGGAGCAGGAGCGGGCGGCGCCCCGCAGGGCCCCGATGCCGCCGGAGGCGGCGGGTTCCCGGGCGACATCGCCGCCAACCCCACCGGCGGCGACAGCGGCAAGGAAGGCCAGGGTTCGCAGGGTTCTTCCGGGGCCGAAGGGCTCAAGAACGGCCTGGAGAAGGCCGTCCAGGCGCCCCCGACCAGTCCCAGCGACGACACCGGCGGTCAGGTAGGCGGTGCCCCCGGAGGGGGCGGCGGTTCCGGATCGCCCTCCGGCGGAGGCAGTGGCTTCATGTCGCAGCCCGGCGCCGGAGCATCCTCGCCCCCGCCCCAGGGCGCTCCACCGGCACCGGACTCAGGCAGTACCTCCAGCGGGACCGGCGCGCCGCCGCCCCCGCCCGCCGGCCTGTAGCCCCTGCCCGACTCCGGGGCGGCACGCGCCGCGCACTTGCCGCCGCGTGCCGCCCCGGCCACCGCCCGCGCACCCCCGGAACGGCCCTTGTCTGATCTCACCGTCACACCGCTCACCGTCAAATTCCCCCACCGGTCGAAGCGCGGCATCCTGCTCGGCCTGTCGCTGCCCCAACTCGTCCTGGTCTCATGCGCGTTGGCGCTTCTGCTGGCCACCGTGGTCTCCACCGGCCTGCTCGGCGCCATCGCCCTGACACCGCTGTGGGCCGTGGTCGCCGCCTTGGTCGCCATCCGTCGACACGGCCGCTCGCTGATCGACTGGGCGCCGATCGTCGTGCGCTTCGCCCAGCGGCGCCGCACCGGCCAGACCCTGTGGCTCGCCCGGCCCGTCACCCGGCCCCGCCACGACGGCGTCCTGCATCTGCCCGGCACCGCCGCCTCGCTGCGGGTGGTCACCCCCGGCGACTCCGTCAATGGCGCCGCCGCCGTGCATGACCCGCACCGGCAGACCCTGACCGCCGTCGCCCGGGTCTCCAGCAGGGCCTTCGCCCTTCTCGATCCCGCGACCCAGAACCACAACGTGAGCAGCTGGGGACGCGCGCTCGCTGGCATCGCCCGCACCGGACAGGTCGCAACCGTGCAGGTGCTGGAGCGCACCGTGCCCGACAGCGGCGACACCCTCTCCCGTTACTGGAGCCAGCAGGGCCACCCCGAGACACCGGTCGCCGGGCAGGTCTACAGCGATCTGGTCGCCTCCGCAGGGCCCGCCGCCGCCCCGCACGAGGCATACGTGGCGATCTCCCTCGACCTCAAGGCCGCCAAGCGACTCATCAGCCAGGCCGGCGGCGGGCTACCCGGCGCCTTCACCGTGCTTGAACAGACCACCAGCTCCATCGCTCAGGCCGCGCGCAGCGCCGGACTCATGGTGACCGGCTGGCTCTCTGCGCGCGAGATCGCCGCCGTCATCCGCACTGCCTACGACCCCAAGGCACTGTCCGCACTGCAGCAGTGGTCGGAGTCCGGACGGGCAGAAGCCGACCCGGCCGCCGCCGGGCCCGTGGTCCAGGTCGAGGAGTACGACCGGCTCGCCACCGACACCGCCCGGCACGCCACCTACTGGGTCGAGGACTGGCCCCGCACCGAGACATCCGCCGGCTTCCTGCACGGCCTGATGTTCACCGCCGGAGTCCGGCGCACCCTCTCCCTTATATACGTGCCCCAAGGGCTCGAGTCCGCGATGCGCGACGTCCAGCGCAAGAAGGCCGCCATCATCGCCGACGCGAACGAGAGGTCGCGGCGCGGGCAGGTCGACTCCGAGGCCGACAGCGTGGAGTACGCGGACGTCAAGACCCGCGAGCGCCAGCTGATCGCCGGACACGCCGATGTGGCCCTGACCGGGCTCCTCACCGTCTCCGCCGAGACCGACGCTCTGCTCGACGCCGCCTGCGCGCAGATCGAGACCGCTGCCGTCACCGCCCAGGTCGACCTGCGGCGCTTGAACTTCCAGCAGCCCGATGCCTTCACGCTCGGCGCCCTGCCGCTCGCCCGCACGGCCCTGTAGCCCCCCGCCCGGCCACCCGCCGACGTCCTGCCACCGCGGCAGGAAGGAACTCTTCCCCTTTGACCTCTGCCATCCCCGTCGGCGACGCGTACCCGTACCTGCGGGCCGCCAGCGCCGGCATCCGCCACCACACACGCGCCCGCGCCCCGCGCGCTGAACGCCCCGCCTCACCTGCGGACCGCGTGCACCTCGACGTGCTGCACGCCCATCTGACCTCGCTGCACCAGCTGCTCGACCAGCTCGCCGACACCACCCGGCCGCCGCATCCCGC
The DNA here is from genome assembly GCF_031597775.1 of Streptomyces sp. BB1-1-1. Lineage (NCBI taxonomy): Bacteria > Bacillati > Actinomycetota > Actinomycetes > Kitasatosporales > Streptomycetaceae > Streptomyces > Streptomyces sp. BB1-1-1. Next base: position 2,107,270 of record NZ_CP134203.1, read on the forward strand.
CGCCGGCCGACATCTGGCCACCGCGCACACCCGGCTGTGGCAGGCCACCGCCGCCGTGCACGACGCCTTCCACCTCCTGCCCGTGGCGGACGCGGCCCCGACGGATACCGAGTGCCACCCTGAGCGGCTCCCCGAGGGACCGCCCGTCCTGACCATCTGCCAGCGCCACCTCGCCGCCGGCCACGTCGTCCGCCGCAAGACCACTCCGGCCGACCTCAACGCCCCGGCACCCGGCCACACCACCACCTGCGCCCAGTAACCCGCTCCACCGAAAGGCCCTGCATGCGCAAGCTCAAGCGCTCCACCTCCACCGCCGCCCTCCTCGCCACCCTCGCCGGCACGGCCGCGCTGGCCACCGCCACGCCTGCGTCCGCCGCCAGCTACCACTGCACGACCAGCAGCTACACCGTCGACGACCCGTCGTACACCGGCCCCGACTCCGACAACTGGGACTTCGACGTGCGGCTCTGCGCCAAGCGGAGCGGCGGCTACATCTACACCACCGCCACGGTCAACTGGGACGGCCCCTACGCGGCCAACCAGCACAGCAGCCTCACCTTCAACAAGGCGCGCTTCCACCTGCAGACCAAGAAGTCCACCGCCGGCACGGACCCGGTCGTGAAGTACGCCAACTACACGGGCTTGGAGCACGCGCTCGAACACAGCAGCGGCAATGGCAACGGGAGCTACAAGACCGGAACCCTCAAGACCAAGGCCAGCGGCCGGTACCAGTACCTCGCCGACGGCTACATCGAGCTGGACTGGTCGGGCGACGGCACGGGCTACCGCAAGCCGCTCCTGTTCAGCGCCTCCCCCCGCGTCTGACCCCCGCACCGCTCCAGACCGCCACCTTGTGAAAGCCGCCCTGCCATGAGTCACCGGCCCACGCGCCGAGCCCGCCGCGCCAGCGCCAGCCCCCTGTTCACGCCGCATGGCACCGACCGCGCCGCCCGAAAAGCTGCCCGCCGGCAACTCGCCGAAGCCGCCGCAAAGGCCCGCGTCGAAGCAGCCGCCCACACCACCGGAGCCGGGGCGGAGGAGCAGGAGATGCCGTCGCCGCTCTTCCCGCCCGCAGGCCGCCCAGGCCCGGCGTCCTCCCGCAACAACAAGATCAAGTTGCCTGCCCACCGCATGACCACAGCCACGGCGAGCGGGGCGTACCCCTTCCTCGCCGAGGGCGGGCTGGGGGCCGAGGGCATCTACATCGGCCGCGACGTGCACGCCGAAGCCTCCTTCTGTTTCGACCCGTTCGCGCTGTACGGCAAGATCGACGGCTTCACCAACCCCAACGTGCTGTTGGCCGGGGTCATCGGACAGGGCAAGTCCGCGCTCGCCAAAAGCTTCGCGCTGCGCTCCATCGCCTTCGGCTACCGCGTCTACGTCCCATGTGATCCCAAGGGAGAGTGGACGCCCGTGGCGCAGGCGCTGGGCGGCACCTCCATCGCGCTCGGACCGGGGCTGCCAGGCAAGCTGAACCCGCTGGACGCAGCGCCGCGGCCCAACAGCGTCTCCGAGGCCGACTGGGCGGGCGAGATCCGCAAAAGGCGTCTGCTGCTGCTCGGCTCCCTGGCCCGCACCGTGCTCGGGCGGGACCTTCTGCCGATGGAGCACACCGGCCTCGACGTCGCCCTGGACGCTGTCGTCACCCGCGCCGCCGCGAGCGGACGCACCCCGCTGCTCGGCGACATCGCCGCCACCCTCAACAACCCCGACGAACTCGACACGGCCGGCGGCGTCATGTCCGGCCGCCTCGGCGACGCCTCCCGCGACCTCGCCCACGCCATGCGCCGCCTCGTCCACGGCGACCTCGCCGGAATGTTCGACGCCCCCAGCACCGTGGCCTTCGACCCCAACTCGCCCATGCTGACGATCGACCTGTCCCGTCTCGGCGGCTCCGGCGACGACACCGCACTCGTCCTCGCCATGACCTGCGCCTCCGCGTGGATGGAATCCGCGCTGTCCGACCCGAACGGCGGCCGGCGCTGGATCGTCTACGACGAGGCATGGCGGTTGATGCGCCACCCCGGCCTGCTCGCGAGGATGCAGTCCCAGTGGAAGCTGAGCCGCGGCCTGGGCATCGCCAACTTGATGGTGATCCACCGGCTGTCCGACCTGCTCACCGCCGGCGACGCCGGATCCCGCGGACGTGCCTTGGCCGAGGGCCTGCTCGCCGACTGCTCCACCCGCATCATTTACCGGCAGGAGACCGACCAACTACACGCCGCCGCCGCGCTGTTGGGGCTGACCTCGGTGGAAGCCGACGCGATCTCGCACCTCAACCGCGGCAGGGGCTTGTGGAAGGTCGCCGGACGATCCTTCATCGTTCAACATCTGCTACATTCGCACGAATTGGCCCTTTTCGATACGGATGCCCGAATGCATTGATCGTCCGTCGAGACGTGCCAGCCGTCCCTCAATCCCCGGATCCCCACCTTCATGGACAACCCAACCAGCCTTCCACCATCCGCCGGCCCCGGCTCCCAGATGGTGCACGAATCCCTCGGCGCCTCGCCTCGGTTCCTTGGTCGCCTGCACACCGAAGGCCCCGAGCTGGTCATCGCCGATCTCGTCCACACGGCCGCGCGCCACCTGGACCACGTACACGAGCAGTTCACCGCCGCCGCCCAGAACGCGGCATCCATTCTTACGCGCGCCGCTGCCGGGAACACGTCGATCAACTCCCTGGGTGTCCTGCAGAACAGAGGCACACAGATCGACATCCTCGCCGCACGTCGGGACGACGCAGTCGACCGACTCAAGGAAACCATCGACGCCTACCGGCAGGTGACAGCCTCCGAGGACGCCGCCTCCCGGGCGTACCGCCCAAGCGCCGTGCCCGCTTCGGCGCCCACGGTCACGCCACCTGCCCGTGTGGCGCGCGGCAGATAGGCCCGCCTCACCACTCCGTCAGGAGCCCATGCCCTCAGCACGCACCGACCTGGACATCTTCGCCGCCGGCCTGGCCGACCGCCTGCCCGGCGCATGGACCAGCGAATACCACCGTCACCTCACCTACCCCGACCAGTTCCCCGTGGCCGAACAGATCTGGGACGCCGGCCACGTCAGCTATGTCGCCACCGAGTTCGTGCTCGGACACGACGCTGTACTGCACGGCCCGGATCAGCAGCACCTCTACCTCGCCGACCGGCCGCGCTATCCGCACCAGTTCGTCGTCGCCCCGCTCGAGCCCGACGACGCCGCCATCAAGCCGCACCATTTCGACGGGGTCGACGAGCCGAACGGCATCGTCGTCCCCAACGATCCCGCGCGCGCCGCAGCCCTCATCGCCCGCAGGGTCCTGCCCCGCTACGAGCAGGCCCGCCAGGCGGTACGCCGCAACGCCGCCGAGCAGCCCGAGCCCCCACATCGGCAGGCTCCGCCGCAGGTCGCCCAAGTGGTAACGCTGACCTGGTACGACGACGGAGCGCTCGGCACGCCGTACGCCAGAGTGCCGGAAGAGGCGCGCATGACGCTGTACGCCCATGGCTTCCAGTACCACCCGCACCAGGCAGCCTTCCTGCTGCCCGCTGCGTACGGCGAGGACGGTCGCGCCCGGCGAATCCAGGCAGTCGCCCTCCGCCTCGCGGAGAAGGGCATCGGCGTAAACCTGCGCCACGCCGCACCGACCACGACCACGGTGCCACCGGCCGCGCCACCCACGGCTGCACGCGGCGCCGTCCGCTGATCACACCGTCCCGTTGCCCCGTTCAGGAGCCCTTCCTGCCCTTCAATTACGACGACAGCAGCCAGCTGCACTCGCTGGCTGAGCACATCCACAACACGGCCGACGAACTGCCGCTGACCAACGCGGTGCACTCCGGCAGCGACAACCTCGACGACCTCGACGACCGGGTCCGCGACATCGCCGGACTGATCACCCACATCACCACCGCGGCAGCCTTCGCCGACCGCACCGTACGCCGCGACCGCAACCCCGAGTCGGACACCATCCGGCTCAAGGTCACCCAGCTCACGCGCGCGGTCGGCGCGCTGGGACACGCCCTGGCCGACCTCGGTGAAGCCGTCGGCCACGCCGGAGCCCTCCACCAGCTCGCCGCCTCACCCCGCTCGACGCAACGCAGCGAGGCCATCGAATCCACGCGCGCCCTGCTGCACGCCCGGATCGACAGCGCCCGCGGTCGGCTCAACAAAACGGGCGCCCGACTCCACCAGGCAGCCGACCGGCTCACCGCTCCGCCTGCCCCGTCCCGCAGCACGAGCCCGAGCGTCACCACCCCCCACCCTCGGCCCAGCCCAGCCGCCTCCCGCACCCGCTGATCCACCCGCCCAAACCCCTGGAGCACCTCCATCCGCACCGCCCTCCGCGCCCTGCCCCTGCTCGTCTCCGCCGCGCTGCTCGCTACTGCCGCCACCGCCTGCACCAGCGGCGACGACACCCCGGCCGACGCGAAGTCCGCCTCCACGCCTGCCGTCCCGAAGCTGACTCCCGCACTCAGTGACGCGCAGGCTCGCGCCGTCATCACCAACTACTCGAAGATCAACAACAAGGCCAACGCGCAGCGTGACCGCGCCCTGCTCGACACCGTCGAGGACGGCCCGACGTACGCGATGTCCGTCTCCGACTACACCGAGACCGAGGGCCTGCCCAAGGCCGACCGCAAGCCGTACAAGCCGTGGTCGTACGACACCTCCAGCGCCAAGCTGTACATCCCGCGCTTCACGGCCGGCCAGGACCGCTGGTTCGCCGCCGCGCTCTCCGGCGAGAAGGGCAAGGACCCGAGCCGCATCGCCGTCTTCGCCGAGCAGCCGAAGGACAAGCGGTGGGAGATGGCCACCGTCGTCGACCTCGACAGCACGAAGCTGCCGGACATCGTCCTCGACGGAAGCGGCTACGCCACGGCGGTCGCCGCCACCGGCAACAAGCAGCTCGCCGCCGACGCCGACGTGCTGCGCACCGCAGTGATCGACAACTTCGCGACCGGCGGGACGAACACCGGCACCAAGGTCTTCGCCCCGACCAAGGCCAGCAATCAGCAGATCAAGGTCCACGAGGAAACGACCCGCAAGTTCGGGAAGTTGGGCACCACCACCTTCGCCGGCGGCACCAACGCCTTCAAGGACGCCTACGCGCTGAAGACCGCCGACGGCGGCGCACTCCTGCTGTTCGCCCACACCCACACGCAGACCGACGCCGTCGCGCACTCCGGACTGCAGATCAACCCGGACAAGGACGACAACGCCTGGCTGCACGGCATCCCGCGCACGTCGGTGACGTACACGTTCGTCTGCGCCGACGCCGCCACCGTGCCGGCGAAGGCCGCCCCGTCCCGCCTGATCGGCTACAAGTGCGCCCGCACCGACGCCTCGGGTCCGCCCGTCGGCTCCGCTCGCACGGACCGCGCCTAACCGACCGGGAGAGCCCCTTGTCCCTGCCCCACCCTGATTTCGAGCTGTACGACAACGTCGGCCGCGCCACCGAGCAGGTCACCGCCCATCGGGAGAACCGGCCGACCGTCGACGACCTGCACCGTTGGGCCGCCTACGACGCGCGAGAGTTCAGCGAATCGCTCCCCACCGGGGACGCCGGTCACAGCATCAGCAACTGGACCCAGCAGGTCTACCGTGCGCGCTCGTCCGCCGAGTTGAACACCGTCGCGCAGGCCGTCCTCGGTGACGGGCACAGCGGTCTCGGCGAGCTGCACCTGTTCTTGGAGACCGCGGCCGAGTGGTGCGAGCGCAACCAGGAACCGGGCTTCGCCGCCCGCTACCGCCAGCACGCCGAGGAGCTGTCCGCACTCGGTGATCAGCTCGCCTACCTGAGCGAGGACCACCTGGCCAGCATCTACCGGCGCCCGAACCGATCAGCACCCGCGCAACCCGCGCCGTCCGTCGCGGCGGCACCTGCCACGCCGGCAGCGCCCACGCGCCGCACCTCCCGCTGACCCACCCCGCCCACGACAGGAAGATCCTCTGTCCACTCGTTCTGTCATCGCCCGCCCCACCGGCACCACCGGCTACGCCGGAACGTACGTCCACTGGGACGGCTACCCCAGTCATCAACTGCCGCTGCTGCTCGCCGCACACCAGAACCGGTTCGCCGGCGACACCGACGCCCTGGCCGCATACCTCATCGCCGACGCACCAGAAGGCTGGTCCTACCTCGGCACCGAACTCCTCGACGGAGCACCCGAGGCCCTGCGCCAACACCTCGTCGGCGAGCACGACGAACCCGGCAAGCGATACCCGGCCCGCGCGAACGAACCGCCGCTGATCTACACCGAGCGGACGGCATCGCGACTGAACTGGGGTTATGTCCTCCACCCGCACGGCATCGAGGTGATCGGCGAGCCCGGCGCGGGACGCGGCCCCCTCGTCGCATGGGGCACCGACCCCCGCGTGCGGTTCCGCGACACCGCCTGCCTCTGGCGGCCCGACCAGCCGATCCCCGCCACCACGCCGCCTCGCGCCACCGCCCGTACGCCCGGCGCCCCAGCCCAGCCGATGACCGCCCCGACGGCGCGCCCCCGCTCACACTGACCAGCCCCACCCCAGGAGACCGATCTGTCCACCCGTGCGGTCATCGCCCGCCCCACCTCCACCGGCTACGCCGGCATGTACGTCCACTTCGACGGCTACCCCGACAGCAAACTCCCGCTGCTGCTGGCCGCCTTCCGATACCGGTTCGCCGGTGACCTGGAGGCGATGGCCCGGCACCTGATCGACGAGGTCCACATCGGCTGGGAGGAGCTGGGCACGGATCTCCTCGACGGCGCACCCGACGCGCTGCGCCGCTCGCTGACCGGGGGCGATGAGTTCCCCAGCCGTCAGCTCACCAACGTGTACAACACCAACGGCACCCCGGCCGAGCATGAACTGATCACCCAGGACGGCACCGGCGACCTGGCGTGGGCCTACGTCCTGCACGAGACCGGCATCGAAGTGATCGGCCTGCTGGCGTACGACCGCGGACCCGTCGTCGGGTGGGACACCGACCCGCGCAGCCGTATCCGCACCGACCCCGGCGCATGGAACCCGGATTCCCAGGCTCCGGTCGTGCCGCCGCGCGTCGCCCCGCGCCTGTCCGCCACCGCTCCCTCATCGGCCCCGGCGTCCCGCAAGTCCGCCCGCCGGTAGCCCCCGGAAAACCGCACCGTCCCGATCCACGCCTGTCCGGAGAAGCCCTCTGTCCCTGCACTCTCACCCGAAGATCACCGTGGTCATCGCGACCCAACTCCGCCCAGAACGACTGGCGTTCCTCACTGCCATGCACGCCAGTCTGTGCCGCCAGAGCGTCCCGTGGGAGGCCGTCGTCGCCCTTGATGGGGCCGACCCCACCCGGCTGCCCGCCGCCCTCGCCGCCGACCCGCGCGTCCGCATCCTCGCCCTGCCCCGCCCGGTCGGCGCCGCATGCGCCCGCAACCTGGCTCTCAACGACGTCCGGACCAAGTACGTGAACTGGGCGGATGACGACGACGAGTTCACCGACTGGGCCATGGCGCTGCGGCTGCGCACCTTGGAGGAGACCGGGGTGGGCTGGTGTGCCGGATACAGCGAGGACCTGCACGACGGTTCCACGACCCTGTGGCGGTGCCCGACACCGCCCGGCCGACATGAGGCCGGAGACGTATGGCGGTACTGGAAGGACCCGGCCGACACCATCCCGCTCGGCCCGACCACCCTCCTGGCCCGAACCGACCTGGTGCGCGCGGCACCCATGGGCGGCCTCGTACAGGGAGAGGACTACTGCGCCCTCGCCGTCACCTGCCTCGCCCCAGGGATCCTGCTGCCCGTTCCGGTCTACCGGTACCGCAAGCGCCCCGCGCAGATGACGGCGCAGGACTCCTACGCCGAGCTGGAAGAAAGGGCGCGAGTCTTCGCCCACGGTTTTGGTGCCAGCCTGCACGCCGCAGCGCACCCTCGCCGCGATGCCGCCTCCTCCCTCGCGTAGTTGAGGCCCCCGTTTCGCCACCCGCTCCCCGATCCCACCGGAAGAACCATGCCCAACGACCCCGACCAGGACAGGCCCGGGGAGAAGATCCTCATCTCTCCCCGCTATCTGGCCGCCAGCCTCCCTACCGACCACCAGCAGCTCCTCGACATCTTCGCCGAGGAAACCGCGTGGAGCGCACACACCGACGCGTCGTCGTTGACCGTCACCAGCCCCTGCCGGCGCATCACGATCCGCCACGACCAAGCAGCCGTGGGCCGAGGCCCTCACATGGTGATCACGGCACGTACCGACGAAGAAGCGGCTGAGCGCTGGCGGGCGGATATCGGGGGTTTCGTGCCGATCGAATGCGTCGCCAGGCTCCTCGGCACCCTGGCAGGCGAACTGGCCACCGATCCGGATCACGTCGTCTACGGCATCGGCGCCGAGCCCGGCCTGCTGGAGCTCTACGTCGACGCCGACTCCTGGGCCCACTTCGACGACTTCGGACTCTCCGGATTCATCTCGCACGACGGACACGCTGCCGTGGTCAGCCGCCCCGTGGACTCGTCGGCGCCGCCCATCCACGGAGACACATCCGTCACCTGGCACCTGGCCGCCTCCCCAGAAGACCTCGGGCACCTGTGGGACATCTCGTTCACGGACAAGACGCCGCCCTTGCTCCTGCACGCGGTCGCCGCCGAAACGCTCGATCCCCGGCCCACTCTGCGCTCCACGTCCTTCCCGTTCCCCGCCGCCGTCGCCCCGCTGGTGACCATCGAACGCCTCTCATCGCCATCCCGGCGTCCCACGGCGCAGCCTCCCCACGGCGGGCCGCCACGCCGCACCGAGCCCAAGCGCGCCCCGAAGACCCGCTGAGCCCTGTCCCTCTGGACGAACACGCTCCTGCGGACTCGACCCACCAGGACCTTGATGCCCAACCCCACCGCCGAGATCACCCTCACCACCAGCCGCCACCTGGGCCTGGTCGCCATCACGCACGGCGAGAAGTACCAGCAGGCCAACCGGGCACTGGAAGAAGCCGGATTCGCGCGCCTGCCCAACGGTGCGTCCATCGCCCCGCTGACCGATCCGCAGGCCGCGCGACGCACCGCCAGCGCTCTGGTGCATCACGCCCACGCACATGGCGCCACCATCACCACCAGCACCCGGCCCTACCTCGGCGACTTCGGCACCGAGATCGCCGCACAACTGCCCGGCACCTGGAGTGCCGAACTGGAGATCTACTCCCACCCGCTGTGGCAGGAAGACCTCTGGCCCATGCTGTGGGAGGCCGGCGAGATGTACCGGGCCCTCGAAGACCACCGCATCCCGTTCGCGTCCGTCCTGAAGAACGGCTCGGGCACCGAGCTGCTGCTGATCGAGCGTCCAGGCCACCGCAGCGGCTACCTCCTGGGCGCGCTCACCGACCGGGAGCAAGAGGACCCGCACGATGACCCGACCACGCCGCACAGCATCGTGCTGCCCGCAGATCCCGCTCTCGCCGCCCGCGCCGTCGCGGACACGTTCCTGCCCGCCCACCGGCGCGCCCTGCACCACCAGGACCTGAACAACATCCTGCGTGCCCTGGAGCGCATCCGGGAAGAACACCAGACCCTCCAGGTGATCAAGGAATCCGGCCGGTACAGCGACGGCGTCCCGCTCCGCGACTCCCGCCTGATCGCGGGCATGGAAAGGGACTTCGCCGACCACGCCTGGCTGTCCTACCGCGCCGTGCTCGAACACGCGCCGCTCCTGCTCACCCGCTGCCGTCCCGACGCCACCCCCTGGCCCGAAGACACGGCGGCCCTGACCCGTCTGCGCGAGGCGCTCGCCTTCAGCCAGGACGCCTGGGACGAGTGGAACGACCTGCGTCAGGAGTTGTACTCGATTCCCCGCACGCTGCCAGCGCATGAATGGAGTCAGGTCCGCGGGCAACTCGGCCTCGCCGTCCAGCCCGCGATCGAGACGTGGCTCGCCGACAGCGAAGCGTTCGAGCGCCAGGCCCGCGCCGCCGTACCGGGTGTGCCGGCCGCGCTGTCCGCGCCCACCCCGCGAATCCTTACCGCCCGCCCCGCGCCCCCTGCCCGCCCCGCGCTCCGCGCTGGCGCACCGCTGACCGCTGACCGCTCACAGAAAGGATTCGCCCCTGTCTGACCACTTCCGCTTCGGCGCCCATCCCGACCACGGCTTCGTGGCCGCCGCGACCGCGAACATCCCCGCGCACCTCGCCGACTGGTTTCTGGTCCGTGAACAGTTCGAGCCCGTCCCCGACACCCCGGGTCTGTACCGGCTCACCCACCCCGAGCAGGACGGTATCCGCCGTACCCGCCAGGCCGTGCACGACCTTCGTCGGCACGGCTACGAGGTCCAGGCCGACTACTCCCTCGACCCGGGCCGCAGCGCCAGCCCACCGCAACCCGCTGTACGCAACGGGCTGATGGAGCGCCGCAACCGCATCGCGCTGGCTGCAGCCACCCGGTCCCCGCAGCGGCTCACCGCCCCGACCACCACGATCCCCGGGGCTGCGCCGCCGCAACCCGCCTCCGTCCCCGTCAACGGCCGCGCCCAGACGGCCGGGAAGGGGCTAGGCCGATGAACGGCGAACCGATCCGCATCATCCGCGGCCGGGGCGGCCAGGTCGAAGTCGAAGGTGCGGTCGACGCCTTCGCCGCGAGCGTCCTGGCCCGCGCCGGATTCGACACCTACCCCACGCTGCGGGGCGTGTGGATCCGGTTGCCCTTCGACCTGGGCCGTACCTGGGAGAACGAGCACGCCAGCTGGGCGGCCGAGATGCTCACCGCTGCCCGCTACCACGTCGACCTAGATCAGGACCTGCGCGTCGCCCCGCCCTCGGCGAGCGCACCGTCGGCGCAGCGCCGCACGAAGGCCGCCATGACCGTTCAGTGCGCACCCCCGGGCGCCTCGCGGCGGCAGCGCCGCTGATCCGACGCCCCCGACACGAAAGCCCGCCGTCCTGACTTCCTCCGCCGCCATCACCCTCCACCTCGCCGCAGGCAACACCATCGTCGCGCTCCCCAGCGGCGAGCGGCACCGGTGGGCCACCACCGCCCTGGAACTGGTCGGGTTCACCCGGCACCAGGACGAGGCCCATCGACTGCCCCTCGGCGACCATGCCCAAGCACGTGCAGCACTCACCCAGCTCCACGAGACGGCCCGCGACTGCCAGGCCAAGGTCATCACCAGTGAGCGTCCCTATCTCGGCGACATCGCGCACGCCGTCGCCGAGGGCCTGCCCGGCCCGTGGGAGGTGGACATCGAGCACTACCCGGACGGATCCATCCCGGCGCACCTGCTGGACTGGGTGTTGGAGGCCAGCCCCGCGCTGTCCGCGCTGTCGAAGTACCACACCTCCTGTGCGGCGATCCTGCGCGACGGCGGCGGCACCGAACTCCTCCTGACCGAACGTCCGTGGGACGGAAGCTACTTGGTCGGCACCCTGCTGCCCTCCCCGGACCACGTCTACGTAGTCGGGACCGGCGCGCCGCGCACCAGCATCGCCACCACCGCCCACGGTGCCGCTGCCGACGCGCGCTCACGCCTCCTGCCGGAATTCGAGCAACTGGTGCTCCTGGCAAGGCTGCGCGAAGTGCAGGAAGACCTGCACTGGGTGCGAGATGCCGAGCCGGGGACCGTGCCCACCGTGGACCTCGACGCCGCGCTGGACCGATTCCTCACCCACGCGCCCTACCTGATCGAGGCGACCCGCCGGGGCGACGGCAAGCCACTGGCCGTACCGGAGACGGGTGTCCTCGTCCGCCTCGAAATCCTCGTTGCCCGGGTTCAGGCCGACGCCGGCGCCCGAGACAACGGGGAGCCGGGCGGCATGGACGAAGCGATGGCCCTGTGGCTCGAGTCCGGCGAAGACCTGGTCGACGCGGTCCGGGCCACCAGCGTCGGTCCGGCCGAGGAGCCCTCCCGCACGGCCGTCGCCACCGCCACGCCGCCCAAGCCTCCGACAGCGGTCGCTGCTCCCGGACGGACCCGCTGACCTTCCACTGCCGCCGCCCAGCCCAGACCGATCACGGAAAGCACCCGCGTTGAATTCCCTTACCAGCCGCCCGCCGGCCCGCTCCGCTTCCCGGCGGCTGCTCGCCGAGCGCCACGTCGCCCGGCTGCTGGTGGGCACCCTGACCGGGCGGCTGCCCAACGGCATGGCCCCCGTCGCAATCCTCCTCCTGATCGCCGAGCAGGGCGGATCCCTCGCGGCTGGCGGGCTGCTGTGCGCGCTGTACGGGCTGACCAGCGCCATCGGACAGCCGGCCCTGGGACGGATGGTCGACCGTCGCGGGCAGACCCGGGTCACGGCCGCCGCCGTCCTGATCACCACGGTCTGTCTCCTGCTGCTGCCGTACATCTACGCCGTCCTCCAGCCGGCGCTCGCGGCCGGCCTCGTGGTCCTCGCGGGTCTGAGCACGCCCCCGCTGGAGGCGAACCTGCGCGCACTGTGGGGCGCCGTGCTGCCGGATCCCGAGCGGCGGCGCGCCGCGCTCGCGCTCGACACCGGAGCCCAAGGGCTGATCTACGTCGCCGGCCCGCCGCTGGTCGCCCTGCTGTCCGCCGTGCACGGTCCCAGCATGGCCATGACGGTCACCGCGGTGCTGGGACTGCTTGGCGCAACCACGGTGCTCAGTGCCGCGCCGTCCAGGGCGTGGCATCCCGCCGTCGCACGTGCCGGAGGGTTCCTCGGGCCCCTGCAGCACGGTGGGCTGCGACTGCTGTCCCTTGCCGTCGGCGGTGTCGGCTTCGCCTTGGGTTCGATGAACGTGTGGGCGGTTGCGATGGCCGACCGGCATGGCATGGCTCTGCTGTCCGGACTGATCCCGGCAGCACTGTCCATCGGCAGCCTCGTCGGCGGCATCATGTACGGCCGACGCCGCTGGCCGGGCCGTCTGAGCAGTCAACTCGTCACCGCAGCGCTTCTGTTCGCCTCTGCCTGGGTGCCGCTCACCTCGGGCCCCGGCCCGCTCGCCGCGACCGCGTTCACGGCGCTGCCGGGCCTCTTCCTCACCGCGCTGATCACCAGCGCGTTCCTGACCGTGGACGCGCTCGCCCCCGCCGGCACCCGCACCGAGGCGTACGCCTGGCTGATCACCGCGGTCGGCACCGGGCAGGCCGCTGGCACGGCCCTCGCGGGCGTCCTGTCCACCGGCCCGTTTGCCGCCGCGCTCCCGGCCGCCGGATCCGTCGCCTGCCTGGGAGTACTGCTCTGCACCCGCCGTCGCCTCGCCACCCCGGGCAAACCGCGTCCCCGTGGACGGCGCCGCCGCGCCCCGGCCCACGCTGCGCATCGCTGACCCGCGCGCGAATGGAAGCTCCGGGCCCGCCTCGCCTTCGCCCAACACCCCACCGCTTTCCCACCACCACCGATAGGAGATCCGCCTTGCCCGAAGCACAAGCAGAGCCGTTCATGACGATCCGGCACACCATCACCGGCGAGATCACCACCACCGGCTACAACGCCGCCGCCCGGCGGATCCTGCTCCAGGACGGCTTCGAAGAGACGCCCGGCTGCGCCTGCCGAGCGACGGAGCCCGGTACGGAGCGGACGCACGGCCCTGCTCGGCAGCCAGCGAGCTGCTCGTCGCCGACCATCCCGTGCACCTGGACCGCGCCCTCGGTCGGCCGGTGAGCGCCGACGGTACGCCCCGGTTGGCCCGGTCGCCGATGTCGGCCCAGTCCGTGATCCGCTCCGAGAGCGGCCAGCCTCTCCAGCGCCTCGCCAACCCCGCCCGCACCGCGCCTGTTGAGGGGGCCTCGTTTTGACCACACCCAGGACGCCTACCAGTCCAGCGCGCACCAAGGGCGGCGAACTACGGGCCAAGGTGGCCCGACTGCTGGCCGACCGGCCGGCGGACACGCTCACCATCGGGGACATGGCCCGGCAGCTGGGCCACTCCCACGGCGCCGTCCGCAACGCCGCCCTCACCCTCGTGCGACGCGGCGAGGCCGACCAAGGCGGAACCGGACAACCGGAGTTCCGCGCGAACGCGAAAACCGCCGCAGCCGCGCAGACCGCTGTGATCAGCCCACCGGGCACCCACTCTCCCCGCGCCCAGGCGGCCACGGCCCGCACGACCACTCCCGCAGCCGCCACACCCAGGCAGACCGGCCCGATCCGCCGCGCGGGGGGCGAGCTCTACCACCCGAGGGAGCTGGCCGATCTGCCCGACGTCGAGGCGTTGAATCGCCTGCGCGACGCCGACGTGCCGGTGTTGCTCTACGGCCCTCCGGGCACCGGCAAGACGTCGCTGGTGGAGGCGGCGTTCCCGGACCTGCTCACCGTCGCCGGTGACGGCGACACCACGGTCGGCGACCTGGTCGGCGAGTACACACAGGCCGACAGCGGAGGCTACGTCTTCCAGTACGGTCCGCTGGTCACCGCGATGACCGAGGGCCGCGCCCTGCTGATCGACGATGCCACTCTGATCTCGCCGATGGTCTTGGCGGCGCTGTATCCCGCGATGGACGGGCGCAGGCAGATCCAGGTCAAGGCCCACAAGGGCGAGACGATCAAGGCCGAGCCGGGCTTCTACGTGGTGGCGGGCCACAATCCCGGGGTCCACGGGGCGGTGTTGACGGAGGCGCTGTCGTCCCGGTTCAGCGTGCAGATTCAGATCGGCACGGACTATGACCTCGCCAAGGCGCTGAGGATCGATGCCCGGGTCGTCCGGGTCGCCAGACACCTCGCCCACCAGGTCGAACTCGGCGAGCTGGGTTGGGCCCCCCAACTGCGAGAGCTGCTGAGCTATCAGAAGACCGAGGCCGTCCTCGGCACCAAGGCCGCGCTCGCGAACCTCGTCGGCATCGCCCCTGCGGAGGATCGCGACGCCGTCGCCGCCGCCATCATCAAGACTGTCGGCGTCACGAAGATCGCGCCCCTCACCCTCGGCAAGCAGCTCCCCGCCTCAGCCGCCCGGCAGCCCCCGGGCAGCACCGTCTCCGCACACCGGGGCCGCTCGCGATGAGCGCCCACCACCACGTCCAGTCCCCCGCCACCACGCCGGAGGACGACGCCGACCTCGCCCGATGGGACGACGACGGCGCCCCGCCCGCGCAACCCCGTTCCTCCCCGGACGCGTGGCTGCGGGTGGGAGCCGAGCTCGGCGACCGGCTCGTCGCCCTCTCCGGCCGCCAGGACCTCCTCGTCACCTGCCGCCCTGGCACGCGCAGCGGCGCACCGGCCGCATACTTCCCCACGCTGGGCGAGGTCGAGTTCGACGCCCGTCTGTTCGCCCCGCTCCAGCCCCACGAGATCCATCCGCAGATCGTGGGCGACGAGGACCGGTACCCCGCCGCCTGGGGCGTGTTCGTCCACGAGGCCGCGCACGCGACCCACTCGGTCTGGACGGTGCCTGCCGGAGCCGACCCCCGTGTCGTCGAGGCCGCGCTGCTGCTGGAGGAGAGCCGTGTCGAAGGTGCGCACCTGGTCACGCGGCCCACGGACCGCACGTACCTGCGCACCAGTGCCCGAACCCTGGTCATGCCCGACATCGCCCACCCCACCCTCCAGGGCATCGAGCACGCCGCCGGTGTGGCCGCCCTGATCCTCGGCCGCCGTGACGTCGGCATCCTGGACGCCGGCGAGACCCGGGCCGTCGCCGATCTGTGCGAAAAGGTACTGGGCGCAAACCTGCTGGCCACCCTCACCCGCATCTGGACCGCAGCCCACCAGACCGCCGACCACGACGCCACCGCCATGCTCGCGCACGCTCAAGAATGGTGCGACGCTCTGGACACCGCGGCCCCCGCCCTGCCCATGCCGGAGAACCTCGCCGACCTGCTGTCCGGTGCCGTGGGGGTCGTCATGGACAGCACGGCAGCCACTGACGCCGCCGACCTCGCGGCACAGGACGCAGCGGCCAACGCCGTGGCCGCGAAGTCCAAGGCGCAGGCTCAGGACCGCGCCCAGCGTGCCGGCCAGCGAAGCAAAGCCGCCGCCACCGCCAAGGGCGTCTTCACCGCCCGTGGCACCGTCCGCCCCGACGGCACACCGGCGCCCCGCAGCAACCCGGTCACCGGTACCCGCAAGCCGACCGCCGCCGAGCAGAGCGCCGCCGCGCGCCTGAGCCGTGCCCTTCGCGCCGCTGCCTACCGCGAGCGGGCCGAGGAACGGACCACCAGCCCCACTCCGCCCGGCCGCCTCAACATGGGCCGTGCCCTCGCCCGCGACGCCCAGCGCGCGGCCGGGTCGGTCCCCACCGCGGAACCGTTCACCCACGTCCGCCGACGGAACTCCCCCACCCCACCGCTGCGTGTGGGTATCGCCGTCGACGTCTCCGGCTCCATGCGTGCCGCCTGCAAGCCCGTCGCGTCCGCTGCCTGGATCGTGGCACGCGCAGCAGCCCTGACCGACCCCGACTCCCGTACCGCCACCATCGCCTACGACCAGCACCTGACCGCACTGACCCGACCCACCCACCGAGCACCAGAGCGCGTGACGACGTTCGACGCCACCGGCGGCCACCACAACCTCGGCGACGCCATCGACGCACTCGACCACGGCCTCGACCTCAGCCGCCCCGGCGCAGGCCGCCTCCTCGTGATCGTCACCGACGCCCGGTACGGCAGCGACGAAACCGCTGCGGCCGTCACCCGCGTCAAGCAGCTCACAACCGCCGGCTGCGCCGTACTCCAACTCACCCTCACCGCAAAGTCCCGCCACTTGCCGGGGACTACCTTGCTGCACCTGCCCCGGCCCTCCAGCGCTCCCGTCGCCATAGCCACGGCGGCCACAGACGCCATCCGCAGGACACGCTGAGACGACGCCGAAGACAGAAAGCAGGAACAACCACGTGGCAATCCGCACCACCTGGAAAATTGTCCACAGCTGTGGACACGAAGTGACGCACGACCTGTCCAACCGTCCCGCCGACCGGCGCGCCGGATTCGCGCGCTGGCTCGAAGGCCGCGACTGCACCGACTGCTGGAAGGCCGCCCGCGAATCCGACACGGAATCCAAGGAGGCATGGCTCGCTGCCAAGCGCGCCGAGGAGCAGCAGGCTGCCCGCGAGTGGGCCGAGCAGTTCGACATGCCGCCGCTCGAAGGCCCCGAGAAGGCGCTCGCCTGGGGCGAGCGCTCCCGTCACCAGCTCGTCACCGCCGCGTACGGCGCGCTGGTGAGCGAGGGCACCTGGGACGAGGGCGACTGGGCCGTCCTGGAAGACAAGATCCGCACCGTCGACCGCGCTGGATGGTGGATCGACCAGCGGGACGCTGAGGGCTCTGACCTGCCCGAACTCCTTGACGCTGCCACGTCCGACGACATCGGTACCGAGAACCCGTTCCGGTAGAACACGAGGCTGTATACCCGACGATCCCCGGTTACCGAAACCGGGGATCGTCCGGATCCTTGTTCCTCCCACCGCCTCCCCGCGTACCTCGTGGAAGGAACCCAGCCGTGCCCGTTTCCCGCCAGCCGCATGCCCCCGGTGACATCGTCACCCCCGACCGGGACATCACCCACGCCCACTTCCGGCCCGGTGACCAAGTCGTCATCCTCAAGGGCACCTCCGGAAGCGAACTGTGGGGCGATGCCTACAAGGTCGTCACCCCCTCGTGGCACACCCCGACCGACGAGGACGGCTGGCGCCTGTTCGACCCGTCCGGAGGCGAGCGCACGTACATCACCGCGCACCCGCGCTACCTCGTCCACCTCTCCAGCCGGTGCCCGGACTGCCTCATCTACCAGCAGGCGCTGCGTACGTACCTGGTCCCGCGCCTGGCTGATGCCGACGAGGACGTCGACTGCGGCTGGTACTCGGTCACCCACCTCAACCAGGTGGTGCACGTCGCCGACGCCCGGAGCGGCCAGTGACCCTGACACTCAGCTCGGAGCGCGCCGCGGCCCTGAACGGTGCGGCCTCGGCGGCCATCGAGGCGATCACCGGGAACCAGTGGCCGACGCTGCTCGCCGAGGCTCTGCGCGAGATCGAGGCGACGTGGCAGGAGTCGGCCGAAGTATGCGCCGACGTCGCCTGGCAGGCCCGTGCCGCCGGCAGCAGCGCTCTGGTCGCGCTCTCCCCCGAGCACGTCACCGACGCCAGTTCCGGCCCCGTGATGTGGCGGACGTACCGGCACCTGTACCTGACCGGTCTTCGCTATGACTTTCGCTGCCGCGACATCGAATCGCTCATGAACAAGGTGCCGGTGAGCGTGCTGAACGAGGATCCTTACAGCGAAGCCCTGTACGGCTTCTCACGGTTGGGGCAGTCACGCTCCGACGGCCTCGCCGTCCTGCACCGGGTCCTCGTGGCCGCACCCGGCCACCCCAAGTCCCTGCACGTCTTGCTGCACGGCGTGTGGCTGGGCACTTTTCTTCCCGGCCGAGCACCCCTGCTGCTGATGCTGGTAGGGCTGCTCCCCAAAGGCGGGCTCGACGATCCGATCGCACTGTTCCGCATGGCCTCGGCACGGCGCGCTCTGGGCCACTATCCCGAGGCCCTCACCGCCATCGACCACGCCCTGGAGCTGCTGCCGCCCGGCGAACTGGCAGTCCACGCCGACCTGGTACGTGAGCGCGCCCTGATCACAACGGCGCACGATCTGGCCCTCCTCATCCCTAACCGACCGGAAACCACCCCGTGATCATCCGAATCGGACAGCGCGACATCAGCGCCGTCGAGCCGCTCACCGAAGCCCTCGGCCGTCCGATCAGCGACCAAGAGGGCCTGACCGACCACACGGTGGTCGCCCACTGCGGCAACCTGGAGGTGTACACCTCCTTCGACGAGGGGCAGGTCTGGACGACCGCCGAGTTCGGCGAGCACCTGGACGACCCCAACTGGTGCCACCCCGACGCCGTCAGTCCGCAGGGCGACCGCCGCGCCATCTGGCACGCGGATGTGCGCCTGCACCCGGACGACCGTGAACTGACCGGCCCCGAGTGGTCCGAGATCGCCCACCGGATCGCCCGCACCGCCGGCATCCAGCGACCCGGTGACGATCAGGGCTGCCGCTGGATCGCCGTTCAGGCACAGCCCGGACGCCTCCATCTGCTCGCCAACCTCATCCGGCCGGACGGCACATGGACAGCGCAGCCACATCGGCTTCTCGCGCTCCTGGCCGCCGAGAGCCGACGCATCGAGACCGAGCTGGACCTCATCTCGCCCTTGACCGGAGGCCCTGACCCGGATTCGGCCGCGCGGTTCGCCCGGCGCGCCACCCCGCTGGCCGACGTGGCTGACGCCACCACGCAACTCGCCGAGCTGCTGGGGCAACTCGCCGACGAGAACACCGGACCGCTGTCCACCGTCCGCGGTCTCGTCGAGCACGCGGCTCATCGCCTCGGTCGTCTTCCGCACGCTCAGGCCCAAGGCAGCGCGCATCAGTTGGAATTGATCGCAAGCCGCCTGCACGGATCCAGCAGGATCTCGATGCCACCGTCGCCGCTCTGCCCACCGCCCCAGCGGCCCCGGCGCGACCGACACTCCCGCCGTACCGGGCAGCGGCAGCCCCCGTCCGGCCCGGCGCCCGCCTTGCCCGCTGACCCGTCAGAAAGAACCCGCACTTGGCCCTTGCCGATCGTTCCCTGACCCTGGGGCGCGACGAGCACTCCGGGGAAGTCCTCGCCCGCGGCGGCGATCCCGAAGCCCACAGCATTCTGCAGCGCACCGGCTTCGTCCCTGTCGTCCGCCTCCACGAGACCTATCACCGCCTGCCCGTGGCCCTCGACGCAGCGGAGGAGAAGCGTCTCGCCATCCGCGCCGTCGCCCGGCTCCGCGCCGTCAGATATCACGTCGAGGCCGACGAAGCCTTCGACACCGAAACGCGCGAGCCTCACTATCTGCCGCTCGGATCACAGGTCGCGCACCTCGCCGAGCAGATCCACGAAGCCACCACCAGCGCCGAGGTCTCCGACGTATTGACCGAGCTGACGGCCTCCCACGACGGCGTGCTAATCGCCCTCGGCGAGGTCCTCACCGCGGCTGCCGCGTTCTATTCCGACCTCGGCCAGACCCCGGATCCGCACACCGCCACGCGGCTGCAGTACCTCGTCGAGCACCGGCTCGGCGTCATCTGGTCCGACCTCACCCACATGCGCAACGACCTCGCCGACCGGCACCAGGACCATCCCCAGCGCCGCGCCTGCGCCGCCGAGGTCGGACCGGACGAACGCGAAGCATCCTCCGTCTGCGCCTGCCCGCCGCCTCCACCGCACCTGGCTACCAGCCCTGTCGCACCGCCTGCCGCGCCTGCCCCCGCGGCACGCCTCCGGCACTGACCCCGCTCCCCTTCCTTGTCTGAGGAGACCATGCACGACCCCACCCCCGACACCGGCCTCGGCTCGTTCGCAGCCGTCCTGGCCGGCGAACTGCCCGGCGACTGGACCAGCACTTACCACCCGGACCGTGGCGGCCTCAACGTCCACCACGTCCTCACCGACCGCGTGTGGGACATGAATGACGTCGCCGACGCCCTGGCCAAACGCAATGTGGACCACTGCGCCGTGCTGCACCGACATGACGGCACCCGCCTCTTCGTCGCCGAGCAGCCGGGCCGCGGCGAGGGATACCTCATCGCCGCCTTGGCCCCCGACGACGCACCGGAGGAGGCGTTCCACGGCGTACGCGAGCCCGACGGTCTCGCGGTCGACCCCGATCCGTTCAGCGCCGCTGATGATGTCATGTTCGACCTGCTGCCCAGGTACTACGTAGCCCTCGCCCAAGTCCGTGGCAACGCCGACCGGCTGGCACTGCCCCAGGCGGAGCCTCAACGCATCGTCATGACCTGGTTTGACGGCTCGCTTATCGTCGACAAGCCCGACCGTCCCGACATCACCTGGGCCCTGGTCGAAAACGGCTTCATGTTCGACCCGGACCGGGACGCCTTCGTACTGTCCGGTGACGACACCGCCCACCAGGCCGCCTTCGCACGAGCTGCTGGGGCCCGACTGAACGAACTGGGCATCGGCGTTGTCCTGCGTCACCCGCAGGCCCGGCCGGCACTGGGCACCGCCTCGGTCGCGCCGCCGACCCCGACGGTCGCCGCCCCGCACCGAAGCCGATGACGCGCCGCGACGACGAACCGACCTTCTTCGCCCTGGACGACGTCACCATCACCCGCGACCCGCGTACCCAGCTGGTCGTCGCGATCGGCGGCGACCCCCGTGCGGCGGTTTCCACTCAGCCCCGAGGGCCGGCCGCGACTACCACCGCCTCCCGCACCACATGCCGGTCGAGCACCAGCGCCATGGCGCCACGGCCGCAGCCCACGCCCTGCTTCTCGCCGGGTACAGCGTCCGTCTCGACCCCTCCCTGAACACCCTGGCCGCTCCCGACGGCGACCGGCAGGCTGCCCGCCGCTAACTCGACCGACTCGCCGAGCGTGCCCGTGCCGCCGAGACCGACCAAGACGTCGCCGCCGTCCTGGCAGAGATCGCCGCCCCGGAGGAGGGGCTGCTCCCGCAGCTGGTGCAGTTCCTGATCTCCACATGGGCGACGTGGGGCGAGCGCCGCGAAGCCGGCCTCGATGAAGGACCGGCGGACCGGCTGATGGAGATCACCAGCAACCTGTCGAACCACGCCCGGCGGATCAAGCAGATCTGCAACCAGGCCGCCCGGCACACCCCGTCGGCCGCCGCTCTCGGAAAGACCGTCCCCCCCTCCAGCCCCCTCGGCCGCGCCGTCTGCGCGACGGCGATAGCCACGACCCGTAGGAGCCACCCTCACGTGGGAAACCGTGCCGACGACGAAGGCACCGACGTCACGATCTACCGCAAGGCCCTGACCGACACCGTCCACGCCGACACCCCAAACCGGAGCACCCGAACAGCTCCTGACCCTGCTCGACCGCCTCGGCTTCGAACGCCAGACTCTGGCCATCGCCGGGCCGGTCTACATCTGGCACGAAGCGCCCGGCCACCTCGACGAGGCCGCGAAGAAGCAGCTCGCCACCCATGCGGTGCCCTGGCTGCACAAGGCCGGATACATGGTCCACATCACCGATGACGTCTGGGACTCCGCCGCCTACTCCGACGCCGCCACGGCGATGCGCAACCAGAACGTCCCGGCACCGCCGCCGGCCGTGGCCGCAGCCCGGACCACCGAGCGTCCGCCAGGCACCCGGCGCCGGTGAGACGACCAGCACCAGGAGCATGCCCCGGCCTCCGCACCGCGTTCTGCGCGTGCGCGCCGTACCCGCTGGCCACCCGACCACGCCGGCCCCGTACTACCGGGGCCGGCACCCGCCCTCACCAGGAGCCCCCGTCACCGACGAACCCGACCGCACACCACCGCCCATCAGCACCAGCCGCAAACCCCGCCTGGCCACCGCTCTGTTCCGCCGATACCTGCGCGCCGTGACCGTCGGCAGCGGTGAACGCACCATTCCGCTGGCCGGCGGACGCCCCGAGGCAGCACTCGACGAAGCCCGCCGCCGCGACGCCCTCCTCCTCGTCGACAGCTACCGCCTCCGCCACCACGACTAACACCCCCGAACCGCCCTGTTCAGGAGGCCCATGACCGACTCGAACCTCCCTTCCGTACAACTGGCTGAAGCCATCGCCAGGCAGCTCGGCCAGCTCCGTCGCCTCCTCGCCCTGGCGCCGCCGCACGAGGCGGTCCAGATCCTGGCAGGCGTCCTCGACTACGACACCGGCATCCTCGGCGAGGTCACCCAACTCGTCGAAACCGGATCGCGTTTCGCGAAGGTCCACTCCGAGCACGGCGTCCTGCCCCCCGAGGTCTGGCTGGCCCTCGGCCGCGCCGCCAACGAACTCGACAGCGTGGGCGGCGACCTCGCCGAACACACCGGCACGATCAAGCAGATGGCCAAGCCCACCGCCCCCTCCAGCAGGCCGACCTCTGCGCCGGTCGCGTCCGCGATGGTCATCAGGCGGCGCCGGTGAAGAAGAACCAGCAGTGGGCCGGCTGGGGCCCCACCAGTCAGCAGCCCCAGCAGCACTACCTCGTCGAGCCCCGCCACCTCGCCGGCGGCGGCGACGTGCGCTACGTCACCGAGTTCCTGCGCGCCTCCGGGTGGAAGGACAGGTCCAAGAACGGCGGACCGGCCGTCTTCGACAGCCCCGACAAGTCCGTGCGCATCGGATACGACCCGTTCACCCAGCCCGGCGGCTGGACCATCAGCGGGAAGCAGACCGCGACGCAGGAGGCATGGCACGCCACCCTCGGCCGCCAAGTCCCCGTCGAGATCGTGGCCGGCGTCACCGACGCGCTCACCCGGCCCCGATCCGCGCACGCCCCCAACGTGTGGGAACCCCTCCAGCAACAGGGCTGGGAAACCGAGCGAGGACAGCACTTCACCGCGCGCAGCCCCGACGGAGACGCGTTCGTCCGCTTTCACCAGTCCGCTCCCGGACAGGCGCACTGGTGGGCTGGCGCCCGCAATGAACACGGCCGGGTGTGGGAGGCCGTGTTCACGCCGACCACACCGATGCACCTCGTACAGGCGTTCAGCACCGCGCTCGCCGATCCGCAGCCGGTGATGCGGCCCCTCGGCCACGTGCCGCCCTCCCAGAAGATCCGCACCACCTCCGTGTCCGTGCTCCCCTCGCAGCTCAGCGCCTGGCAACAGGCCCGGATCACTGCGGCCCGCGCCGCCACCTGGGCCAGCAACGCCTTCGCCACCAACAAGGCGCGCCCTCAAGGCCCCGGAGCACGCCCCTACGCCAAGGCCGGGCGGACGCGGTGAGCCACGAACGCTTCTACTCCCGCGTCAACGGCCCCACCCTGCATCGCGTCAACACCGTCCGCTGGCTGGACGAGGTCTCGCCGCGGCACCTGGCCGGCGGGGGCGACCTCCGGCATGTGACCGAGCACCTGCTCGCGTCCGGCTGGAACAACCACTCGGTGCCCGGCTTCCCGCACGTCCTGCTGGAGAGCCCCGACCACCGCCTGCACCTCACGCTGGAGCCCCAACCCGACGCACACAGCGCCTGGTGGCGGATCCACCCGGCCGAGAACCGCATGTGGTCCGCCCAGTTCGGCGGTCACACGCCCGTCGAGATGATCGCGGGGTTCACCGACGCCCTCGACAGCCCAGCCCCGCACCCAGAAACGGACACGGACCTGTGGCACCTCCCCGCCAGCCGGGGCTGGTCCCGGCTGGCAGGCAGGGAGCAGGCCGCCCTGTCCCCGGACGAAACCGCCCTCCTGTCCCGGGTCTCCGCCATCTCAGAAACACCCCGCTGGCGCTGGACCGTCCAGGTCTCCGTCCCCCTCTCCGACGGGCAGCATCGGTGGATCTGGAACGCCTCTATCGACGAAACCGCTCCGGCCGCCGCGCTCGCCGGATTCGTCACCGCGCTCACCGAGCCCGGCCCGCTGCTGCGCGACGAGGGCCAGACCACGGCCCTCACGTTCGGATACCTCGACTCCCACCGGAGCGTCGTCACCCCGGAACAGCACCGTCGCCGGCATCTGCAGCGCCTCGAAGCCGCTCAGCGTCCCGGCCCGCCCGATCCGTCACCGTCAGCACCGGCCCCGCCCCCTCCCCAGAGGCAGCCCCGCCACAAGAAGCAGCGCTGACCAGGCGCGCCCGTACGCCCTCCTCTTTCCCCCTTCACGAAGGACGTTGATGCCCAACCCCTCTGTGCCCAGCGCGGACCAGGTCGCGCAGGCGACCGCCACCCTGGCCCAGGCCAAGGACTACCTGCGTACCCATCCGCCGGTATCCGACGTACTGCCGCTTCTCGCCGGGCTCCTCGACGAGGACACCGGCGTGCCCATCCTGCTCGGCGATGTCCTGCGCAGCGCCGCGCGCCTCATCGCCCAGCAGACCAGCGCCGAGACCGACGAGATCCGCCTGATCATCACCGGACTCCGGGAGGCCGCCCAGGAGGCCACCGACTGGCATGTCCTGCACTGGGACGTGCAGCGCCTGCGCGGCTACACGTCCGAGGCAGCCGGACAGCCGCCGACCACGTGACGCGTCCCTACATCGCCAGCAAGGCCGACAACCCCTGGTCCCGAATCTGGTTCGACACCACACCCCGCCACCTCGCCGGACCCGGCGACCCGCGCCATGTCACTCAGGCGCTACGAGCCGGCGGATGGAAGAACTTCGGCGACCCCGACTTTCCGCACGTCGTTCTCGCCAGCCCCGATTACCGACACACGCTGGTCCTGGAACCCACACCGGAGACGTACGGCTCCTGGTGGCGCATTTCCTCGACGCAGTGGGGCGGATGGTACGCGTCCTTCGGCGGCAACACGCCCGCCGAGATCATCGCCGGATTCACCGACGCGCTCCTGCGCCCCCTGCCCGACACCGAGCCGGACATCTGGCCCGTGCTGCAGGCGGCCGGCTGGACCTACGAACGCAACGAACGAGGCAACGAACACGCACGTCACCCGGACGGCATCACCACCATGGAGCGGTCGGCCACGCTGACCAGCGACCACTTCGCCTGGACTGCCGAAGTCGCACTGCCCACCGGGCTCGGCGGCCACAACCGGCTGTGGCACGCGTACTTCGACGACCGCACCCCTCGCCACCTGCTCGCAGGCTTCGCCGCCGCCCTCACCGATCCGGTCCCCATCTCCCGTGGCCACTACGACGTCCCCCACTCCCACCTGGTCATGCAGGTGGAACGCGGAGCCCAGGGTGATCAGCTCGCTGCCGCCCACGACGCGCGGCTGAAGGCCATCCGGACCGCCGCCCGCAAGACCCGCCGCACTTCCGCACCCACCACACGTCCGGCCTCGGCGCCCGGCGCCGAGGCGACCGCGCCCGCGGCCCGAAGCCGCTGAACGGTGCGGAGCGGCCCCCAACCGCTCCGCACCCGCCCCGACCACAACCGCACGCCCGAAGGCCCTTCTTGACGATCTCACTCGAACCCGGGAGCCAGGAGCACCGGCTCTACCTGAGCCAGCTCGCGCTCTACCTGCGGCACAGCCGGCAGATCCTCACTGCCTGGGACCACTACTCCGCCCGGCACTCCGACCCCGAAACGTTCCAGCCCCACGACGAGGACGCATACGGCCTGCGCCAGCAGCAACGCGACGCCCACACCCTGGCCGCTTTCGGCCGCGTCTACTACCACGCCGACGAACTGGTGCATGTCGCCGAACAGCAGCTCGCCCAGCTGTCGGTATCCGACCGTACGCGGCGCTTCGCCTGGCAGGTACGGGAACTGCATGAGGCCACGGAATGCCTGTACGCCGTCCACGACGACTGGCTTACCGTACGCGCCGCGCTGCCCGAGAGCGCCCGGCCCGGCACGGCGGCGTACGAGGAACCGCTCGCCGAGAGCTACGCGGAAGCATGGCACTACCTGGACCAGTGGGCGATCCACGGCCAGGCCCTCTTCGCCGTCAACGCGCTGGCCGAACGGCAGTCGAAGACCGGCGCACCCACGGCGGTCGCCGCCCCTCCGGCACCCACCGCTGCTGCCCCTGTACGGCGGTGGGCACCGTGACCGAGTCCATCGAGCAGACGCTCATATCGCCCCGCTATCTGGCCGGTAGCGGCGACCCGGCTTGGGTCACTGTTCCCCTCCGCCGTGCCTGCGGCTGGAGCACCGCCGGAGATCCGCTGGTGCCGCGGGTCATCCTCACCAGCCCCGACCAGCTAGCCCAGCTGCGGATCGTGCCGGACCCGGACCCGGCCGAGCCGTGGTGGACCCTGCGTCATGCGCATCACGGCGGTCAACGCGCCTGGGAGATCACCTTCGACGCCCAGACTCCGGTCGAGATCATCGCCGCGGTCACCGACACGCTCACCGCCCCCGCCCCATCGCCGACGGCGTCGGTCGACCCATACGATCCGCTGCGCACGGCGGGCTGGCATGCTTCCCACCACCACGACGGTCGCACCTCACCCAAGGGGATGACTTCCCCCGACGGCCTGGCACGGGTCGACCGGATCGTCGACGAGAGCGGACGCAGCGCCGGCTGGATCGTCGAAACGTCCGTCCATCACCTCCCCGCCATCTGGCGCGCGTATGCAGACGGCAACACCCCCTCCCACGTGGCCTCCGCGTTCTTCGGCGCGCTGGCCGACACGACGCCCCTCATCCGGCATCCACACCGCGTTCCCCCTCTGGCCGTCACTCACGGCAGTACCAGCACACGGCAGGTCAGCGCAGAGTCCGTCGCCTTCGCGCTCAGGAACCGCACCACCGCCCTCGCCCAGCGGAACCCCGCAGTGCCGCCGTCGGCGCCTCCCGCTCCGCCGCACGCCCCCACGGCGCGTCGAGCCCGCTGAACGGCACCCCCGCGCCCCACCTCCACGCTCCCTGGAACAGTCCCTTGCCCCAGCCCAACTCCACGTCCACCGACGGATACGACATAGCCTTCCGCGTCCTGGGCGTCGCCCTTGCCATCGCGGTCCCCCTGGCCAACCTGTCCTGGGTGGGCGGCACCATCACCGCCCGGATCACCGACGCCGACACCGGTGCCCCGTACCAGCCCGTCGCCGCCCTGCTCCATCCCGAGCAGCTGTGGCCCCACCTCGGTGCAACGTCCCTACTGATCGGGACACGCATCGTTCCCGGCGCCCTGCTGCTGTCCCTCGCCGTCACCGCCGCCGTGCTCTACAAGCGGCACAAGGACGGCGGAAGCCGACGCAAGAAGCGCGTCGTGGGCATGGCCAAACACAAGGACATCGAACCCCTGATGTCCAAGGCCATCACCGCCAAGGCCCGCTCTCTACGCCCGAGTTTGAAGGACGCCAAGCACATCGAGGCAGCCGATTCCGGCATCCTGCTCGGCAACCTCCAGGGCACCAAGTACGAGGTGCGGATGGGATACGAGGACGTGGCCGTCGCGATCATGGCGCCCCGCTCCGGAAAGACGACCAGCCTGGCGATCCCCTCCATCCTGGCCGCTCCCGGCCCTGTCCTGCTCACCTCCAACAAGGCCGCCGGGGATGCCTACACCGCGACGATCGACGCACGGGCAGCCGTCGGCCGGACCTGGTCGATGGACCCGCAGCAGATCGCCCACGCCGAACGAGCGATGTGGTGGAATCCCCTGGCCGACGCCAAAACCCTCGACGGTGCCGGGCGCCTTGCCGGCCACTTCCTCGCCGCCAGCGTCGACGCCAGTCAGCAGGGTGACTTCTGGTCCAAGGCCGGGTCGAACATCCTGAGCCAGCTGTTCTTGGCAGCCGCGCTCGCCGAGAGGCCGATCACCGACGTGATGGCCTGGCTCGCCTTCCCCGCCGACCGAACCCCGCTCGACATCCTGCGTGACCACGGCTTCGCCGCAGTCGCCGCTCAGCTCAAGGGGACGGTGGAGGGGCCGCCCGAGACACGCGACGGCATCTACGAGACGGCCCGCCAGTACGCCGCAGCCCTCCTCAACACGGAGATCGCCGCCTGGGTCACCCCACAGAAGAACGTGCCGGAGTTCACGCCGTCCACGTTCGTCACCTCGAAGGACACGCTCTACCTGCTGTCGAAGGACGGCGGAGGCGGTGCCAGCGCACTGATCGCCGCGTGCGCGGACAGCGTGATGCGGGCCGCGACCGCTCAGGCCGAACGTGCTGGTGGACGCCTCGACCCGCCGATGCTCGCGATCCTCGACGAGGCCGCGAACGTGTGCAAGATCTCAGACTTGCCTGACCTGTACTCCCACCTCGGCTCGCGGGGCATCATCCCGATGACGATCCTGCAGTCCTACCGCCAGGGCCAGAAAGTGTGGGGCGACGCCGGCATGGACGCCATGTGGAGCGCCTCCACCATCAAGGTCATCGGCTCCGGCATCGACGACCCGGACTTCGCGGACAAGCTGTCCCGCCTGATCGGCGACCACGATGTCGAGACGACCTCAACCTCGACCTCGGATTCGGGGAAGTCCACCTCCGTGTCGATGCGGCAGGAACGAATCCTGGCCGCCGACGCCATCCGCGCCCTGCCCAAGGGCACCGCGCTCGCGTTCGCCACCGGCCTGCGAGCGGCCATGCTCGACCTGCGCCCCTGGTATCTCGAGCCCGGCGCCCGCGAACTCTCCGCCGCCTCCGCCCGCGCGTCCAAGGGCATCACCGAACGCGCTGTCGCCAAGGCGGTACCGAAGCAGAGCGACTTCGGCCCGGCCGCTTAACCCGTCACCGCGCCGGCCGTTCCGCCCCACTCGACTGGAGAAGAGACTCATCGCCCCCTGCCCGCCCGTGCGGCGGCGCTCATGACCGAGCCGCCCGCCGAAGCCCTGCTGTTCGACGTCCCGCCGCCGCCCACCCCCGTCGAGCGGCTGCTCCATCTGGCCGACCAGTACACCCAGCACAATGACGCGCTCGATCTCCTCCTGCGCACCACCGCCCCGTCCGGGCCGGACACCCACGCCGCCTCGGCGCTGCGCCTGGCAACCGACACCCAGTCCGCGATCAAGGCGATCCAAGGTGAACGGCTCTACGAGAGCGTGGAGCTGGCCGAGACGGTCATGCGTCTGCAGCAGCTCGCCTTCCTCGCCACCGCCTCCGGGGACCTTCGTGCCGGGACGGCTCGCGGGCTGACCGCCCTGGCCCCGGAAGCGGCCGTTAGTTGCGCGGTGGCCTTGGCCGCCGAGACGCGCAGGCGCCGCTGGGCCTCCGCTCCGGTCGCCGAACAACGGCTGACTGCCGTTCAGAGCGACGCCTTGGCCGAGATCGCCCGCGGGCACGTCGTGGCCGGCAGCTCTCTCGACCGCGAATTCACACGCTCCCGCGAGCCCAAGGTACTGATGAGCACCCTGCGTGCCCTGGAGGCGAAGGGCCTGGTCGAGAGAACCACGAACTCGGCGCACGCCGCCTACGTCGGCGGCCCGCCCCAGGACCGCGTACGCCTCACCGCGGCAGGCATCACCTCCCTCGCCTCGGTCATCGAACTGCCCCCGGCAAGGCCGAGCGCCGCGCCCGGGACGACGCCCCGCCCCCTCCCGGCCACCGCGCAGGCCACCGCCCGAAGCCGCTGAACCATCAAGCAGTTCGCCGAGCAGCTCCGCAACGCCGCCGAAATCCTCGAATGGGCACGCAACCACGCCCACTGGCGTCAACTCCCCACCTTCGCCTGGGAATGGCTTCGCGACGCCACGGACCGTATACGCGCCCTCGCCGACGGCCTCGACACCGTTTATCGCGCCTTCACCGCCGAACCACCTGCACGCGCGGCGCCGCCCCAGCCAGCCCCCCATCCCGCCGCACAACGCACCGCCGCAACTACGTCCACCCCGTCAGTCGACCGTCGCCGCTGACCTGCGACGTCCCAATCACTGAGAAGGACACATCCTGGCAACCGCCAACCGCCTCCACACGCTCCTCACCCAACCCCGGTGCGCACTGGGAGTGTTCCTCCCAGCCGGCGTGCACCAGACGGACGTCCAGTGCCGCCAGCTCGATCACCTCGCCCAGTCCGGGGCCGACCTGTTCGAGATCGGCCTGCCCTGTGCCAACCCGGCCCTCGACGGCCTCCTCATCCGGTCCGCCTACCACCGCGCCCTGCTCAAGGGGGACGTCATCGACCGCACCGTCCGCGCCGTGGCACACGCCGCGTCGCTGCGGCCGACGGTGGTCATGACCTACTGGGAACCCGTCCGCCGCCACGGTCCCGAACACCTGGCTCGCCTGCTCGCCGACGCGGGAGCGGCGGGAGTGATGGTTGTCGACCTGCCTCGCGACGAGACGCTCCGCTGGCACCACGCCGCCCACACCGCCCACACCGCAGGACTGTCCGCGCCGCGTCTCGTCCCGCGCGCCACTCAGGACACCGACCTTCCTGCCGCGGTCGACGGCGCGTCCGGCTGGCTCTACGCACCCGCAAGCACCGGCCCCACCGGCTACCAGGGCCCGCTCGACCTGACGGCCCTCGACACCTTCATCCAGCGGCTGCGCACCGCGAGCCCACTGCCCGTGGTCTCTGGCGTGGGCATCTCCAGCCCCGGCCTCGCCGCCAGCGTGGCGCCACTGGTCGACGCCGTCGTCATCGGCACGCCCATCGTCCGGGCCCTGCTGTCGGACCCGGCCCCGGCCGGATCCGTGACAGCCGCCTTCGCCCAGGCCCTGCGCACCCGGATCGGCACGGCACCCGATGCCTGAGACCCTAAGCGCCCACGATGCTCTTGATCAGATCGCGGCCGACGCACGCTCCCTTCAGCAGTCCCTGCGCCACACCCCCATCGACTGCGCGCGGGTCCTGACCGCCCGGGTCATCGAAGCCCAGGCACTCGCAGCTAATGCGCTACACCTCTTCCTCGGCCTGGAGCTGGAGCCGTCGCACGACTCGTCCGCGCAGCTGCTCCGCCTCGACCGTGTGGCACGCACCGCCAAGGCGGCCCAGGACGCGAGCGCGGAACTGACCGCCGCCCTGGCGCGCGCCGTCGAGAACCAGCGCCGCAGAGCCTACGCCGCGACGTCTCCGCCGGTGCTGCTCCGGCCCACTCCGCAGCAGTTCGTCGCCTCGGCCGCCGACCTGCTCGACGGCCTCCTCACCCTGTGCCGCCCGCTGCGCCGAGACCACTCCCAGCCGCCCGCCGCACTCGTACCCGCACCGCCAGCGAGCTGAGGCCCCTCCGCTCCCCACGCCCTCCAGGACCCACCATCACCGAACAGCCCCAGTTCCGCGCCCTGTCCCTGGGCGCCGGAGTCCAGTCCAGCACCCTGCTCGCCCTGTCCGCCGAAGGCGTCCTTCCCAAGGTCGATTACGCGATCTTTGCCGACACCGGATGGGAGCCCCGCGCCGTCTATGACCACCTCGACCGCTTGGAGCGTGAGATAGCCGCCTCGGCTGGCATCCCCGTCCTGCGCGTGTCCACCGGCAACATCCGGAACGACGCCCTCGACCCGCACCACCGTTTCGCCTCCATGCCGCTCCACATCCTCAACCAGGACGGCAAGGCCGGGATGGCCCGACGGCAGTGCACCGGCGAATATAAGATCAAACCAATAAAGAAGCAGGTCAGAGCACTCCTCGGCTACCCCTACCCCGCCCGGATCCCGCGGGAGGTGTTCGTCGAGCAGTGGGTCGGCATCTCGACCGACGAGTTCCACCGCGCCAAGGACGCGGACGTGAAGTACATGCGCAACCGGCACCCGCTCATCGACATGGGCTGGTCGCGCACCGACTGCATCCGGTACCTGGCTTCGCTCAACCTGGCGGACACCCCCAAGAGCAGCTGCCTGGGATGTCCCTTCCACGGCAACGCGCAATGGCGCCACATTCGCGACACCTCGCCTGCCGAGTGGGCGGACGTGGTGGCCTTCGACGACGCCATCCGCCAGGGCAACGCTCGCGCGAAGGCCAACGGCAACCGACTGCTGGGCGAGGCGTTCCTGCACCGCTCCCGCCTCCCTCTCGGGCAAGCCCCGATCGATCACGTCACGGCCGCCGAATGGGCCGCCATCCGCCAGGAACTCGGAGGTGACAAAGGCCCCGCCACTCTGGAAGAAGGCGTCACAGACGGCTGCTCGCCCTGGGCCTGCCGCGGCGACGCGGACCCGCTGACGCAGGACGACTTCGGGCTGGCCACGTGATCGTGCTCGACCTGTTCGCCGGCCCCGGCGGCTGGAGCCACGCCCTGACCATCCTCGGGGTGCGCGAACTCGGCCTGGAACGGGACGAGTGGGCCTGCAAGACCCGCGCGGCGGCACATCAGTTGACCATCCGCACCGACGTCGCCATGTACCCGGTGGGGCCCTTCCTCGGAAGAACCACCGGACTCATCGCCAGCCCGCCCTGCCAGGCATGGTCGATGGCCGGCAAACGCCTCGGACTCC
This sequence comes from Streptomyces sp. BB1-1-1, assembly GCF_031597775.1. Lineage (NCBI taxonomy): Bacteria > Bacillati > Actinomycetota > Actinomycetes > Kitasatosporales > Streptomycetaceae > Streptomyces > Streptomyces sp. BB1-1-1. The sequence continues at coordinate 2,139,827 of NZ_CP134203.1, forward strand.
TCGACCAGCCCTTGGTCCACCAGGCCGTCGCCGATCTCTCCCTCGGCCGCGACACCCGCGAACAGCTCCTCACCGCCTGCCAAGACGAGCGCTCCCTGCTCGCCGCCGAGCCCATGCGCTACCTGCACGCCCTGCACCAGCACGGCCAGCCCGAGTGGATCGCGATGGAGGAAGTCCCCGACGTCCTGCCCTTGTGGCGTCAGTACGCCGCGATCCTGCGCAGCTGGGGCTTCTCGGTGTGGACCGGGATCCTGAACGCGGCGGACTACGGAGTACCGCAGACGAGACGGCGCGCAATTCTGCTCGCCTCCCGCACCCGCACCGCCGAGCCGCCGCCGCCCACACACGCCAAGGTCGCCGAGCCGGAGTCGCTGTTCGGGCCGGGCCGCGCCCGGTGGGTGTCCATGGCCGAAGCCCTCGGCTGGGGCGCCACCGACCGACCGGTGCCGACCGTGTGCGCCGGCGGAGGCCCGGGAGGCGGCCCGGAGCCCTTCCCGTCGGGATCACGCAAGACCCTCAGCGACGCCCGCGACCGCGGAACCTGGAAGCCCCAGAGCACCCTCATCCTGCAGTCCCGCCGGGAAGGCGCGGGGTGGACGGCTCGGCACGGTGCCTGGGAGAACCGGCCGACCGACGAGCCTGCCCCCACATTCACCGGCGAAGCACACCGCTGGTCATGGTCACTGCGCAGCAACAACCAGTCCAACGCGACCGTACGCCGGTCCGACGAGCCGGCCGGCACCCTGTTCTTCGGTCATCGAGCGAACGAATGCGTCTGGATCGCCGAACCCGCTCCCAGCACCACCGGCGAGCAGCAGTCGGCGCCGGAGTCCATCCGGATCACCGCCCACGAAGCCGGCCGCCTGCAGACCTTTCCCGCCGACTACCCCTGGGCCGGGAACAAGGGCCAGGTCTTCGGCCAGATCGGCAACGCGGTGCCGCCCCGGCTCGCCGCCCATCTGCTGGCCCCGCACCTCGGCAAGGCCCTCCACCCCGACGACGTCACCCTGGCCGCGTAGATGCCCCACTCCACCGACCCGTACGAGGACGACCTGGACGACCTCCCTTCTCCGCGGCCCGTCCACTACGCAGAGCAGTCCCTGCTCGGTGCGCTCCTCCTGGACCCCTACCGGCTTCCCGACATCCGTGGCCTGGAAGCGGAGCAGTTCAGCAACCACGCCCACGGCGCTCTCTTCCAGGCCATGCGCACGGTGCCGCTGCCCGAGCCGGAGGCCCACCGCTCCGATCCCGCCTGGCTCAACTCCGTCCTCGACGCGGCCCGCCCCCATGCCCCCGGGCTGACCGTCTCCTACCTCCACACCCTCGTCCAGGTCTGCCCGTGGCCCCAGCACGCGCCGACGTACGCCCGGATGATCCACTCCGATCACGCCCGGCGCACGCTGCTCATGCACGCCCAGCGACTCGCCCAGACCGCGACCGACGCCACCCTGCCCCACCGGGCCGTCGCCGCCCTGGCCCAGGCCGACGCCCTCGCACAGTTCCTGGACACGCTCGCCGGACAGTTCGCCCCGCACCCCGGTTCCCTGCCGCGCACCGTCCTGCCGAAACAGCCCACGGCGCGCAGCAGCGAGGAAGTCCTCGACGAGGAACGACTCCTCCTCGCCACCGCCACTGCGCACCCGACAGCGCTGAAGGGCATGCGCTGGCTCCAGCCCGACGATTTCGCGCACTCCCTGCACGCAACCCTGTGGCAGTGCCTGACCTCGCTGGTCCACCGCGCAGAGCCCGTGGACCCGGTCACCGTGCTCTGGGAAGCCCAGCACCGCGGACTTCTCACGGCCGGTGACCTCGCCGCCGGTGACCTGATGGCTCTGGTCTCCACACCCGTCGGGTCAGCCGAGTACTGGGGTGAACGCATCCTTCAACGCGCCCTGCTGACCCGCGCTTGCGACGTCGCCACACGGATCGCCACCTACGCCGAGGACCCGGCCAACACCCCGCACCAACTGATCACCGGCAGCCGCCGTGCCCTGGCCGACCTCACCGCCCTGCGCACCCGCTGGCAGCTCAGCACCGCCCCCACACCACCGACGACTCCTCGTGCCCCGCGCAGCCCGGCCGTCTCCCGCGCCGGTCCGCCGCCCCGAGCCACGACAGCACGAGCACACCGATGACTCCCGATCCGGCCGACCCGCGCCGGCCGGAGCCGCGAAACGAGACCAGATTGCCGCACCCCGAAGCCGACCCTCACATCCGCCTCGACCTACCAGGACCGCTCAAGCGCCGTCACCATCACAGGCACCCCCACCCGCACGATCCACGCCCTTCTCACCATCCACGGCTTCGAGTCGCTGGACGAACAGACGATGGTCATGGCACGCATCGACCGCGAGGACCCGCACTACGCCGAGCAAGCCGCACGCGCCCTGCAAGCCGAGAACATCACCGTGGACATCACCCCCGAGCTGCGCGACGAGCGGAGAACCTCGCCCAAGGAACCGGCACCCGCCAACCCCAGCCAACCACCCTCCAGCACAAGGCCACTCTCGGAACCACACCGCCATCCGCCCCAGCGGCCATGGCATTCCGCCCCACCCACCTCGCACGCTGAGCACTGGCTGGACGAAGCGGCCCCCGCTGGAGGCACGCGAGAATGCACCCTAATTCGAACGTGTGCTCTAATCGAGTTATGGCCACGCCCCCCATCCCTGACGACCTCGTTGTCCTGTCGCATTGAAGATTGAGCGTTCTCACTGAACATTGGTGACCGGCAGGTTCGTCTCATTCAAGTTTGAGCAGCGAACGCTTCTGGGTGCGGGGGTTGTTGTGACGCCCCCCATCAGCCTGGTGAACGCGGACCTAGCGGCTCCGCCTGCTGCCGAAGGTGACCGGGGAGCCCGCTCCTGTTGCGGGACTGGCCACCGCGTCCCACCGCAATGGAACCGGACCCCGGCCAAGGGCCTGGTGTGTGAAGCGGCGGGCGTGCCAAGATCCCTCGGTGATCGAGACCGCTGCCGAATTCGTCCAGTTGACCGCCCCGGAGCAGGTATCCGGTTCTCTCGTTGAGGAGCTGGCGTCCTGCTGGGTCGAGGTGACCAATGCTGGGGGCGCCGCAGGTTTTCCGTTCCCTCCCGTGGACCTTGCGCAGACGGTGTCGGCCGTCGAGGTGCTCGTGGAGGCCCTGGCGCCGGAGACGAGCCGGCTTCTCGTCGTTCACGTCGAGGGGGAGCTGGCGGGCTGGCTGAATGTGCGCCGTGATCCGTTCGAACTCGTTCGGCACTGGGGGACCGTGCACCACGTGCAGACCCGCCCCGCGGTACGCGGTCGCGGACTCGGGATGCAGTTGATGCGGGAGGTCCGCACCCTTGCTCGCAAGGAGATGGGCTTGGAGCAGCTCCATCTCGCCGCCCGTGCAGGGGTGGGGCTGGAGGAGTTCTACGGACGGCTCGGCTGGAAGGAGGTCGGACGCTGGCCCGGGGCTCTTCGGCTCGGTCCGGACGATGACCGTGACGAGGTGCTCATGCTGCTGTCCCCGTTGTGAACTGCAGCCGCGGTGCTCCTGTGCCCGGTGCAGGTACGCGCCTCATGCGGCATGGAGACGGTCTGCCCGGGGCGCATGGTGGTGGCGAAAGCCACCGGGAGCGAGCACGGCGTCCGCCAGGTGCGGGTGTGTCGCGGGCAGATTGGCGTGGACGTGCGCGCCCTCGCTGTGTGCAACGGGCGCCGGGGCTTCCGCGGCGTCGGCGGGCCAGGAGCGAACGGCGAGGACCGCAGCGGCGAGCGCGACGGCGGCCAGGGCCAGCACGGACGCCTGAAGGCCGGCGGCGGCACCGAGCCATCCGGCGAGTGGGTAGGTGGCGAGCCAGCAGGCATGCGAGAGGGAGAAGTGCGCCGCGAAGGCGGCCGTGCGGCGCTCGGGGGACGTGCACCGCCTGATGATCTTCCCGGCCGGGGTCAGGACCAGAGAGCCGGCAGCGCCGAACGCGGCCCAGAGGGTGAGCAGGGCGGGCCAGCGCCAGTCTCCGGTGCGCGCCGCGGTGACCAGGGCGGCTCCTGCGAAGACGCCCGGCAGAGCGAGAACCCCTGCGAGCATCGCCCTCCGGTCAGGAACGTGCCTCAGGACGCGCGGGAGGAACAGGGCCACCACCATGGAGCCGCCGCCGTAAGCGCCAAGAGCGAGGGCCACATCACCCGCCGCCAGAGCCAGGTGACCGCGCACGTAGACGACGGTGTTGACCAGGACGAGCGCGCCGCCCGCCGCGACCGCGAGATCCATCCAGAGCAGAGAACGCAGCGCCGGTGCCCCGAGGAGAAGCCGAATCCCCGCCGTCACCCTGCCCTGGACTCCGCCCTGGTGCCGCATGCCGGCCGCCGCGGCGCGCTTGGGCAGAACGGCGGAGAGAACCAGGATCGCGGAGGCCGCGAACCCCACCGCGGTCCCCAGGAACAGCCAGTTGTACGTCGTGACGGTCAGCAGCGCCGCAGCGAGGGCCGGGCTGAAGAGGCTTTCGGTGTCGTAGGCGAGCCGCGACAGCGAGAGGGCCCGGGTGTAGTCGCGCTCGTCGGGCAGAACGTCGGGGACGACAGCCAGGAACGCCGGCGTGAACGCGGCCGAGGCCGCCTGCAGGACGAAGACAAGCACGTAGACCTGCCAGACCTGATCCACAAACGGCAGAGCGAGCGCCACACCCCCGCGCACGACGTCCGACCAGACCATGACAGCCCGGCGCGGCACCCGCTCGGCCAGCGCGGCGATCACAGGGGCCAGGCCCACGTAAGCCACCATCTTGATGGCCAGCGCCGTACCGAGCACCGATCCCGCGCGCGGTCCGGCGATGTCGTAGGCGAGCAGTCCGAGGGCGACCGTGGCCAGCCCGGTGCCGGCCAGAGCGACGACGTGGGCGGTGAACAAGTGCCGGTAGGCGCGGTTGCGCAGCACTGTGAGCATGCGGGTCCCCCTCGCTGCGAGGAGCGTTCCCCGCCTCGCCAACGTACCAATCATGTGCGCAGGTGTGCACATGTTGACTGGATGGGTGGCCGGGTATGGCCTTGCGCGGCCTAGGGTGTGGGAGTGTCCATCAGCAAGGAACCTTCACCTGCGTCATCTGCGCACCAGCAAGCGGTTGACGAGAGGCGGCTGTCCGAGGCCGCCGGGGTGTTCGCGCTTCTCGCGGACTCCACCCGCCTGCACCTGCTGTGGCTGCTCGCCCAGGAGGAGGCCGACGTCGGCACCCTCAGTGAGCGGTGCACCGCATCGCGGACCGGGGTGAGCCAGCACCTGGCGAAGTTGCGACTGGCCGGGTTGGTCGACACGCGCCGGGAGGGTCGGCACGTCGTCTACCGACTGACGGACGGGCACCTGCGCCGGCTCGTCATCGAGGCCCTCAGCCACGCCGATCACCGTGTCACCGGCGCCGCCGCCCACGACTGACTCCCGCCTCCGGGCTCTGCTCGGCGGACCAGTTCGGGCGTCGGCCGTCGCTCAAACTTCAGTGAGATCGCTCAACGTTCAATGCGACAGGACACTCGTGCAGGCCGAGCGCGAGAGGCACGCCGCCTACCGGGCGCTCGCCATATTCAACTCAGCCCACAACACCGCCCTGCGACGCCGGCTACTCAAGCTGTCCGTCACTGTGTGGTGGCACCCGTACTGGAACACGGTGCCCGGCCGGGCATCGGCAGCCCGAATGGAGCTGCGGACGCTCGCTCGAAAGTCGAGCCGGAGCAGCAGGGCGGCATGAGCAGCAACGGGATCTCTCATCATGGGCGTGCGCCGGGTCCGCGACCCCCCACACCGATGACGCCGCCCGGCTCGGCGCCTGGGAGCTGGCGCAGCGGCTCAATCAGTGGGTCGATGCCGCCGAGAGCTCCGCCCGGTCCACACCGGGCGGGCTCGAACGTCTGCTGCTCAGCGCGCTGGGTTCATAGCCCGATGGCGGACTTCGGCCCCATGTACGACCCGGCATCCGGGAAGCGGTCCCGGCACAGCTTCACGAACACGTCACTGAATCCGCGGCTCGGCAGGTCGTCCAGCGCCACGAACTCGACGCCCCGGATCGGCCGCGTGTCCGCACCCTCCCCTGCATCCCCGACCCGCCCGCCCACGAGGCGGGCCTCGAAGGTGACGTGCACGACGTGAGCACCCGTGTTGTCGCACAGGTACAGAAGCCGGCCGATCTCCACCTCGGCGCCGGTTTCCTCTCGCATTTCCCTGACCAGCGCTTCTTCAAGGGTCTCGCCGTCCTCGACCTTGCCTCCGGGCAAGGACCAGGACCGGGGGCCGTCGGTGTCCTGGTTCAGCAGGAGGATGTTGCCGTCCTCGATGACGATGCCCGTCACACGTGTATGCATCCGCCGACGCTACCGCTCGCAAACCGGCGCGGAGTGAACGCCGACATCACCTCCGTGCTGAAGGGTGAACCCCACACACCGGGCTCTGTCCTGGTTAGGGTCTGTCCGACGGATCTTGTGACCGTCTCGGTCTCGGGTCGTTGGCATGGGCATGGGGCGGGGAGATTTAACACATGTGGAGTGGGCCCGGCTGAAGCTGCATCTGCCGAAGTCCGGGAAGCGCGGCGGCCGTTGGGCCAGCCACCGCAGGGTCATCAACGGCATCCTGTATCGGCTGCGCACCGGGGTGCCGTGGCGGGAGAGGACGGCAATATCCTCCTGCTGAATCTGCCTACGCGTTTCGGTCCGTGGAAAACCGTGTACGAGCGGCATCGACGCTGGTCGGCGGACGGCATGTGGGACAGGATCTTCGCGGCTGTCCTGGCCGATGCCGACGCGGAAGGCCGGATCGACTGGTCGATGGTGAGCGTCGATTTCGACCTCCTGTCGGGCCCACCAGCACGCCGCCGGGGCCCGTAAGACGGCGCCGGTGCTGCCGGGAAAAGACGGCTGCAGCGCTCCTACCTCACTCCCTGGACCCGGTCTGCACCATGCTGAGTCCACCGAGCCGGGGAGCACCGACCGCCACCAAGCGGCGCTCCGCCCGTTCTCTCCCGTACCGCGTTCAGAAGGAGCCAACGGAATGACCGACATCGTCAAGCGCAACGCCCGCGCCATCCTCCTCGACGGCGACGAGCTGGTCCTGATCAAGCGCACCAAGCCGGGCAGGGATCCGTACTGGGTCTCGGTAGGTGGCGGGGTCGAGGAGAGCGACGCAACCATCGAGGCGGCCCTGCACCGCGAGGTGTTCGAGGAACTCGGAGGCAAGCTCGAGCGCGCCGAGCTCGTCCATCTGATCACCGGCCAGTTGGAAGACGGCATCGGCGTCCAGCACATCTTCGCCGCCCGTCTGGGGTCGATGGACCTGTCCGCCCGTACGGGCACGGAGTTCGCCAAGCCGGAGCGGGGCGGGTACGAGGTGGTCCAGGTGCCATTCACCGCCGAGGCCATACGTGAGTTGAACCTGATGCCCCCGGAGCTGGCCGACTTCATCGCCGCGAACACGGACGCGATCGTCTCCGTCCTCGACACCCCGATCCGCGAGGCGTGAGCGATGACGCGGGGCCCAGGACTTCATCAGCCTCAACGGCCCTGACAACGTGGGCAAGACGACCCACCTCGTGCGGCTGGCCGAGCGGTGGGACGGCGTTTTGCGAACTGGCATCCGCAAGATCATTGAGTCACACCAGGTCGGGGAATGACGTCTCCGCCCTGACCAGGGTGCGCGGTTTGATCAACACGCTGAACTTGGCAGGGAACGCACCTGGTCGGACCTCGACCACCACGGTCCCCGTTCAGATCATGCGCGTGCTCCTCGACAGCCTCGCCTCCGGCGTCGCTTCGAAGACCGCGGCGGGCAGTCCAGTCTCCGAGCAAACCATCAACGAGGCCACGCGCCCCCTGGCTGACGCCGGATGGGAACACACCGTCGACGGCCACTGGATCCGCTGGCAGGCCCCCGGGGGTCATCCCGTCGGTGTCCAGTTCGACGCCTTCGCCGCTCAGACCCACCCCAGCGCCCTGGCCGCGTGGACGTTCTGGGCCGGCGACGTCCACACCCCCAGTTGGACGCTCCACTTCTCTCCGCATGCCGCAGCCTTGGTGCTGCACGGCGTGGCCTTCGAGGTGGCGAACGGACTTACGCAGACAGCGATCACGGCCCGCACCCGCCACCACAACGTCATCAGCCACGCCCCCCACACCGGGCGCCAGCGCGGCAAGGCGGCACTGACCCGCGCAAGCAGTCTCGCATCGGCCCAGGCGCGCGGCCCCGTCTGACGCTTAGCCACTCAGCCGCAGGCCACGAGACCGACCCGTACGACGTGTGCGCTGTCGGCCCAACCCGTGGCGCCATCGGCGAGCAGGGACCGGGCCCCATGGCACGCCATCGCACACCTGTCCGATTCTCGCTCTACTGCCATGCACGGAAGGCGGGTTTACTCAGACCTTTCGCCCGGAGCTGGGCGGGAGAAGCCGAGAGGAGATGGCAGATGGCAGACAAGACATCCTCACAGGCGGGGACCAGCCCCGCGCTTCTGATCGCCGTGGAGGAGCTGGCGACCGCTCACGACCGCAGTGAGTCGGAGCGGTCCGACGTCACCAGCTCGCAGAACAGTGCGGGCGACGACGGAGACAACCGTGACCTGAACCTCCCGAAGGAGTAAGGGGAACCCATGGAGCACCGGCTCGTCACCCATATCGAGAAGGCTCTCGGCTGGGCAGGGCCGGGTTCCGTGGGGACCGCGTTCGCACGCGGCCGTCTCACGGACCCGGAGCTACCGGCACGGCTGTTGACCCCGCACAAGCTGCTAGACCTGATCAAGCGCCGCCACTTATCTAATCCGCAACTGCGCTGCTACGCCCAGGGCGACGAGATTCACCCGTCCACGTTCCTGTCCGCCAACGTCAACCGGCGTAGGCAGGCCGTGAGTCAGGCCGACATGGCGGCCCTGGGAAGGATCCTTAACGAGGGGGGCACCGTTGTCCTGGACCATGTGGACTTCTTCGACCCGACACTGGAAGTCGCCTGCCGAGCCCTGGGCTGGTGGTCGGGGGAGCTGACCTCCGCGAACGCATACCTGGCGGTCGGCGAAACCGACGGGTTCCATCTGCATTGGGATGATCACGAGGTCATCGCCGTACAGATTTCGGGCGAGAAATCGTGGGAGGTGCGCGGCCCGTCTCGGCCGGCGCCGATGTACCGCGACGCAGAACGCAACCGCACGCCCTCCGAGGAAGTGCTGTGGAAGGGCACCATGCGTGCTGGAGACGTCATGCACATCCCCCGCGGCTACTGGCACACCGCCACCCGCCTCGGCTCCGGCAGCAGGGGCCACTCGCTGCATGTGACGTTCGGGTTCACCAAACGGACCGGCGTCACGTGGGCAAACTTCCTCTCCGACGCAGCCCGCGCCGATGAGACATTCCGCCAAAACCTGGAGAGCGAGGAAGGAGCCACGCACAAGGTGCTGACGGACAAGCTCAGCGCCCTGGCCACCGACTACAGCCCCGAGCGCTACCTGGACGAACTGAGGTCCAGCACCCCGCCCGCACGCCACCTGCCGTATGTGACTGCCTTCGGCCGGCCGGATGGGGTCGCGGCCGTCACCGAGTTCGCGCCATCCATCGTCCGAAGCGGTGACACGGTCCAAGTCTGCGGTGGCGGGAAGCGGCTGACCTTCCATGAGCGCGCAGAAGCGGGCCTCCGAACACTTCTGTCGGGCCACCCGGTTTATCTCGACGGCACATCCGAGGACATCACCACTCTGGCCGACCTGCTGATCACGGAGGGGCTGTGCGAACCGCTGACGGGAGAATCGTCCTCGGGCTACACCGGTCTGGTCACGCCCGTGACCTACTCGAAGCAGCCGCCGACCTCGGCGTGACACACCTCGACACCGCGTCCAACTACCATCACCATCGCTCCCACGAGGTCCTGAAGGCAACGGCCGGTGACCTGCTGCCGAAGTTCTCGGTCTCCACCAAGGTCGGATTTTTCCCCGAGGGGCACAGCCTCGATCCCACCCGGCTACGCAGCGCCGTCGAGCAGGCAATCAAGGGCCTCGGGCGGGAGCCGGACGTGGTGTTCCTCCACAACCCGGAGCACTCGGTAACGGACGGCGAGACGCTGGCGCAGGCATGCTCGGCCCTGGCCGACACCGTGCGAGCAGGGCTCTGCCTTTCCTGGGGCGTTTCAACCTGGGATCCGCGCCCGCTCGTGGACCTCGACGTGCCGTGCCCTGATGTCCTCATGGTCCGTGCGGGGCTACTGGTCGGGATCGACATCCTCGAAGCGGCCGAATCCCTGGTGACGAGGTGGCGTCCGTCGCAGGTATGGGGCATGAGCCCCTTCTGCGGAAATGCGACCCAGGAGGTGTGGGAGCGCTTCGATCCGGGGGTCTTCCTGCGGGATTCCGCCTCGGTCACGAAGGCCCAGGCCGCGTTCCGCTCTGCCTACAACCTGCCTCGGGTCGACGCGGTAGCCGTCGGCACGGACAACGTCGAACACCTGCGGGAGCTGGCCGAAGCTCTGACGTTCGAGGTGGATGACCAGATTGTCCAGGATTACCGGCAGCTCCTCAAGGCCCGTCAGGCGACCTGAAGTTCCTGCAGCAATTGCTCTGCCATCTTCCGCGCAGGGACCAGGCGAGGGTCCTCGGGATCGGCGTACGGGCCGAGGATCTTCGCGGCGACGAAGAGCATCATCAGCTTGCCGTCCCGGCTCGCCAGATCGTCGCGCCGCTCCCTGCGGACGCGATCAGCCAGAGCCGGGACGGCAAGGGAGGCTCCCCACAGATGTGCCGCGTCCAGGCCGCGCGGAGCCATGCCCCAGTCCTCCCAGTCAAACAGGCACAACACTGGGGTCGTCATATTTGCCCAGTTGAGATCCCCATGAGCCGGCCGCCACTCGGCCACTGCCGTGTCGACGCCGGCGAAGACGTCGTGGATCGTACCCGTGACCAGTTCCTGCGTAACGGTCTCGGTATCCGGTGTCGCGATCCGATTCGTGTGCTGCGCAGCGAGGGCATCCAACGAAGCATTCAGCGAAGCCCACCACTCTTCGGACAGCTGAGGGCCCTTCGCCACGATGGCGCTGCCCACCGGTGCATCCGGCAGGAGCCCGGTCTCATCCGCCCGCCACATCACCGGATCCACCTCGTCCCGCCACGCGACACCGGCGAACCAGGCCGGCTTGGCGATCCCGCGCAGGCCGTCCGCGGACGCGGTGCCATCCCCGCCCTGAACCCTGATCCGGTCGAGCCCACGCCGCTCGATGCGCACCCACGTACTGCGGTCCGTACGAGCCCCCACAGACCGCCGCTTACGCGCCACAGTCTCGCGATCGAGTCGCACCCCCAACATTCGCTCGGCGCGATCCAGTACGGCCTCTACAGGCTCCTTGCGCAAATCCACTGAACGCAGCGTCATACGCCAGAACGTACCAAGCCACAGGTGCACCAGTGCGCTCTTCGGATGCCGTAGGACCGCGTCAACAAGGTATGCGTTGGCAGCCTCGGCCCTGCGGGTGGATTATCGCAGTCGCGCCGCGCGGGCTGCGTTGGAGTGATGCTCAGTAAGTAACCGCCTTGCTATGAGAGTTCGAGGCGCTCAGCGTGACATGACCGCTCAGTGCGTCGCTCGCGCGACCACAATTCGGGGTGATCTTCCTCGTGATACTCAGGTGCGTTGACAGTGATTTGACGGGCCCATGGATGACGAGGACTTCCCCTGTGTTTGCTGCCGCCGATGTGGTTTCTGGCGAGATCGACGAACTTGATCAGGAGCAACGTGAAGCCCTGGATGCCTGTGTCATCGCAGCCATGACGTGGTGCACCCCCGAAGGCGACGTGCGTGCACGCGTTCGACTACTGATGGAGTGCCACGGCCGGTATATGCGTGCGTGTGGGATTTTCGGCGAGGCCGCGTCGTTCCCCAACTTCCTGGATCGACTACGCCGTGCCCCGGTCGGAGAATTGCTGCCCGGTCCGGGCTCGTGGTCACAGATCTACGACGAGCGTCTGTTGGAGGACGACGGCACGGCCACCGCAGTCTTGATCCGGCTGGTGATGGAAGCCTCGGAGAAGGCCCAGGACGTACCCGGGATGGGTGCTGACCTACGGCACGTACACAGCTTGCTACGCGCGTTGGGCAAACTGCCGGTGGGCACCAGGTTGTCGCGCATCACCGCTGAGGCGGTGCAGCACGCGGTGTTCCGCGCCCTGCTGGATGCCGGATTCGCCGCCTATACGCAGGGGCGCGAAACCTTGATTCTCAGCCCCGCAATGACGCGGCGGGCCCTGGCCCGGCATGCGCATCTGGTGGATCTCGGGGTGTACACGGCCATCTCGCCGATGCGTCAGTTTGCGGGTTGGTGGGCTTCATGCCCGCTCTGTCGTTGGACTATGCGTGCCATCCCCAAGGGCCGTCATACAGCCGAGCTGCTCTGTGAGGACGTGCGCCATGTTGAGCGTGGCGCCCGGTTCAGGATGACATCGCGGGACGGTCGGTGGCGGCTCGAGCCGTGCGGCGGGGAGATTCGCGATGTCCCGGAGCTGCTGCCGGTTGAAGGGCACGTCGCCCTGTCCTACGGCTTGTGGCAGTGGATCGTCGTCCCGGGTCTGCTGGAGATCGAGCTGAAGGACCTCGCCGAAGCGGCTGGCGCGGAGGTTCTGCTGTGGCCTTATGGCGACAGTTACGACCTGCACATCACCAAAAACGGTGTCACCTGGCGCGTCGATGTGAAGACGTGGGCGGATCCGCAGGGCATCGCTGAGCAGATGCGTGCCGATCCAGAGGGTTGCTCGGGGCTGATCCTGGTCATCCCCGAGCACCTCAGCGGATACACCGGAGTACTCGCCCGCGTCCTGGGGCCGCTCGGCGCTCGGGTGATCACCGATGTGGCGCTGATCAACGAGGTGATTGCGGCATGAGCCGTGTTCTGGCTGCTGCGCTGGCTCTGGCCGAGCAGTACTTCCCTGCAAAGGACGCCGAAGGGCGGGCGGTGGTCCGGATCGAAGACGCGCATGTTTTGCTGTCGGGGCAGGTGGCGCAGGTATGGCCGCAATGGGATCACCTTCCGTACGAGGAGCAGCAACGTATCGGCCGCGTCGTGGCGCAACGGTCACGCGCTGAGGCAGATCTGTCTTCGCTGCAGCGACGTGTCCGCAAGGGATTTGACCAGCAGTGGGAAGACCCCGTCGTTCACCGCTATGCACCGGGTGCCCGCGACGGCTGGCGGATGGTAGAGGTCTACCCGCGGCACGGACAGAACCCTCTGGACTCGGCGGACCGGCTCTTGGAGCTGGAGGAACGCCCGGTGCGGGTCGAAGTGGCCACCGGAGGCGGCTGGGTCGCGGCGAGCCGCCGGGGGCCCGTCCAGCTCGCCTTCGACAAACTCAAGGTGGGATATGCACCACCCGTGGTGACGACGGTGGACGTCACGGGACCCATTTCCGTCGACACGAACCTTTTGGGCTGGCTCACGCGCAAGACCGACGAGGCCATGGAGGGACCTGCCTTCCGCGAGCACCAGGTCGGCCTTCTGCTGAGCGGCACGATGGGGTCGGGAACGCAGCTGCCCACTTCCGCCGTGCTGATGGATCCGGGCCCCATGCGACATCTGAGTGCGCCGACCGGCGTGGGAAAGAACGTCTTCGCTCGCGCCCAGGCAAAGCAACTGGCACGAGAGGGCAAGACCGTTGCTCTTCTCGTCAGCGACAACAACGACGTCTTCGGCGAGGTGGAGACGCTGCGCCGCGAGCTGAAGGCGTTGAAGCTCGATGTGGCGGTTACGCCCCTGATCGCGCCGGGGAGCCGGCATGAGTTCACCCTGCAGACCGCGCACAAGGCGGTCGACGACGAGACCGCTCTGTCGCAGATGCCGGAGGACCTCGTGGAGCGGCTGTCCGAGTCCGGCTACGGGTGCGCGGTCACAGCGCAGATGGACGGACCGGACGGCTTCGGTGACGGGCAAGAACCCTGCACCAGCCTGCGCCATACGGATCCCGACGGCCCGAAGGGTGCCTCGCTGTGCCCCTATGTGAACCGGTGTGACAAGTTTTCTCATGTCCGCGCCGCGTGTTCCGCTCAGATCGTCGTGACCACGCATGCCTGTTTTCAGCGCGGGATGGTCAAGATCCCGCTTCTGGTCGACGGCGAACTGCGCCGGCAGGTCAGCGTTCGGGAGCTGCTGTTGCGCCGCGCGCACCTCGTGATCATCGACGAGGTCGACGCCTATCAGTCCCGTGGCTTCGATGCCTCGCAGAGCCTGACCCTTGCTTCCGTCAGCGATCCGAACACGGCCCTACGGAAGGTTCGCGACAATCTCCACCGCGCTCCCTCACGGTTGCGTGTGGAGTCACGAGGTCCACTGACGAGAGCGGTGTGGCTCGCCGAGCAGCTCCTCGATCTGGTCAGCAGCGGGGAGATCTGCACGGAGATCGGTCAAGCTCGGGCACTGGCGGCCGGGCAAGATCCTCGCCGGATGCGTCAGGTCCTCAGAGACCGGCGCCGTTGGTATCAGCCGCACCGGTGGGACCGGGAACTCCTGGACAACCTGATCGGCGTCGATGCCACGGCGAGCGCATCCGAAGAACAGATGGACCATCTCCAGGCCCTGCTGCCCCCCGTTGCTGCCCGGCCCGAGGACCGTGTCATCCCCGCAGTCCTACCACCGAGACTGCGGCCGGTCCCCCACCTACTGGAGAGGATGCTCAGCCTCGACGAGAGCGGCCTGTGGGAACTCGACACGATCAAAGAGGAGCTGCGGGCGGTCATCGATAAGGCCGTCATGCAGCTTGCTCGCGACCGCGCGCCCCAGCAGGAATCAGAGACGGCAGGCGAAGCTCTGTCGGCGGACGACGCCGCGAACCGCAGTGACGACCAGGAACGGCAGCAGCCACCGGAGCTGGCGCCGGGCCTTGCGGGCGGCGTCTTCCACGCGGTGATGATGAAGGCGTGGCTCACCGCACTCAACCACGCGGTGTTCGACCTCGCCGACCGCGCGGGGGAACTCGCTGGCCACGCCATCGACGGGGCGTCCACGCTTGCCGACACGGTCGGCCATCGCGACACCGGAAATGTGGTGCCGTTCGGCCCGCTGGGACAGCAGATCAGCGGATTCCGGTTCGAGGGGCTCGATGACACCACAGCCAAACCGTGCCTGCTCATGGAAGTCCTGCGGGGTGACCCACACACCGAGACCGCCTTCCTGGGCGACATCGTTTCGCTGGCCCTCGCTGGCCACCGCCGGGTCGTGTTGGGGATGTCGGCTACTGGGTACCTTCCGCGGGCCGCCCGCACCCATCTGCTGGCCGAGCCGCAGTGGGCCATGCCAGACGCCCAGCGGGGAGGGCTCAGCATCTTCCGCAGCACGCCCATGGTCGACAATCGCGGCCTGGCCGTGGGCAGTACGCCCTTCCACGAGCGCGACGAACGCGTCGCCGCGCTCGCCGGCGGATACGCACCCACCCTCATCAGCGACCTCCAGCGCCTCGCGACCGACGTGGCCACCGCCCACCGAGCCCGCGCCCTGATCGCTGTCAACTCCTACAGGCAGGCCCGCCTGTTCGCGACGGCTCTGTACGAAGCCGCCCTCGCATTGGGGCACAGGTTGAAAATCTTCGTGGCCACCCCCGACACGGACGACCCCGGCCTCCCGGCGGTTCCCGACGCCATCACCCTGGTCACCCGCGACCAGTTCTCCCAGCTCGCCGACCGCGGCGGCGACGTGCTCATCTCACCGCTCCCGCGCACCGAGCGCGGCCTGAACATCCTCACCACGGCCCCCTCGGGCAAACGCGAATCCGCGATCACGCTCATCGCTCTGGCCATCCGCCCCGTCATGCCCGTCGATGAACCGGCCGCCCTGTCCGCCAGCATCGCCGCCTGCGCCTGGCGCTCCACGACCGACCACGGCACTCCGGCCGCGCGCCTCGCCGCAGTCCGCAAGACAGCCCGAACTCGCCTCCGAACCATTCTCGCCGCCCCCAAGCGCTTCACAGCACTCCCCGAAGACCTGCGCAGCGAACTGATCGCCACCGTCCTCGGCCAATGCATCCAACTGGCCGGCCGGGGCCGACGTGGTCAGACCCACGTCGAACTCCACTTCATCGACGGTGCCTTCCACGACTCCACCTGGGGAACAGACCTGCCGACCCTCGTACGCGAGCTCTACGAGAGCTACACCCCCCAAGAACTCACCGGAACCGGCCGCACCTACGGGCGCACCGCCGAGGAGTTCCTCGACTACGCCCAGGCTCCGCACCTGCTCACCGGGTTGCGCAAGGGGTACCCAGAACACTTCGGAGTAGCCGCATGACCCTGTGTCCCCCCGGAGACGAACACCGCAAGCGCGCCGGCTTGCTGCAATACCGCACCCACCCGGCGGTCCTGGGCACCGTCTTCGCCTACCGCCCCGGCCCCGACGCACTCGGCCTGTGGCACGACATGTGCCGCGCATACAAAGAGCGTGTGGGCGACAAGAGGCAGGACGTCCAGCCTCCGTATCGAGCCCTCGAAGCCATCCTGCGTGCTGTGCTGGGCACCTGGGCGCGCTGGGACGTCAGCAACGGACAGGCGCAACTCCTCACCGCCGCCGAGATGACCGACGAAGACCGGCGTGACGTCTTTGCCTACTGGGGTGAAGCCTTCCTCCCCGACGGGTCCGGGCAGCAAGCCGTACTGCAGCTGGCCGACTTGATCGCAGCGGCACCAGCCCTGCCCTACCCCGCCCTACCCCGTTCCGTGGCCGGACGACGCACCTTGACCTGGTGGCCAGGTGAACTGGCCCGCTGGCGCCTGGCCGAAGACCTGGCCGCCATCGAATGGAAGCTCGGAGGCAAGGAGCCGACCCGCTTCGTGCTCTGCACCGATGGGACTCTCGCTGCCATCGGCCACGAGCTGCCCAGCGCACCGGACGCAGAGGGACGGCTGTACCGCCTCCTGCCACGTATCAAGATCGGAACCGCAGCCGCAGGGCACTCCGCCCGGCACGCCGTCACCGTCAACGCCGTCACCACACTCTTGGCCAACCGCTGGTACGGCGTCGCCACGGTCCTGCTTTCCAACCCCGACCAGCCGCTCGCCGTGTCCGCCCACACCGATGGGCCACCCTGGAATCGGCGCCTGAACGTGCCCGCTGTAGCGGCCAGTCGGCGTCTGGCCGGACTGCCGCGCCTGACTCGCCATGTACCGCCATTCCCCGACGAACTGGAGGAGAGCGCCATTGCGGCCGGGACTCCGCTCGGTGCTGTCCGGGCCGTGGCGCCCGAGAGCATCACCACGCCCGGCCTGGGCCGCGGCCACGGAATGGAGATGTTCCGGCGGATCGAGTCCCACATCGACCAGCACTGCGAGGCATACCGGGACCAGAGCCCCGTCTACATCGAGGTGCCGGGCCTCTCGGTTCCCACGACGAAGACCGGCGTGCGTACGAGCGGGCCGATCCTGCCCGAGCACCTTCCTGCCGCCATGGACGCCGCAGGCATCGACCGGCTCCTCCTTGTGGTGCTTTACCACAACGACGAAGTCCGATCTCGTGTCCAACGGGAGATCGCACGCCAGTGGCACCTGGGAGACGACTTCGTTGCCTCTGACGGCGATGTGAAGGACAACGTCATCCCCGACCGTGTCGACGTTGTCTTTCTGGAGGACAAGGTGGGCGCCCTCGCACACGGGCCGGCCACCGCGGAGCGCAGACAGCGGCAACTCGACGAACGTCTGGCACCCTTCCAGCAAGAAGGCCGGGTCATCGCCGCCATCTGCGAGACGGAATGGGACCCCAATCGGAAGTACCCCACGCCAGAGGAGAAGATGAAGGCGGAGGCCGGGGACGGCAAGTGGCCATCCAAAGCAGCACTCGCCAGGCTCGAGATCGGCTCGCAGTACATCAAACAGGCTCCCCCTCCCGTGCCCACAGTCAAGAAGAACGGCGAGCCGTGCAAGCCGTACTTCATCGAACGAGAGACCAAAGCGCGCGAGAGCGGCCTGGCCAACTCCACGGAGAACGCCGTCCGCGACCTGTTCCGCGGGCTTGGTGTCATCGACCACCGACTCGGCACCGCGTTCGGGAAGCTTCCGCTCCCTGACTACTGGCACATCGGCATCCACATCCGACGGCACGCCCAGCCGCGCCAGTACGGGCAGCGCAACACCAAACCCGCCCCGCTCACCATCGTGCTCACAGCCATCCGGCCCGTCGGCGGTGTGACCGAGCCATGGACTACGTGGGCCTATTCCCCCATCACCTCGCGATGGGAGCCCTACCGCAAGACCCGACTTGCCGTTCACTCCGCTGACCTCGGACTGGACGTATCCAGCTTCCCCACCATCGGAGACGAAAGCCACCAGGCATCGGCAGCAGCACAGATCACCGAAGCTGCGCTCCTGGCCGCACGCACCCAGCTGCCTCACGCCGCCCCTATGGTCATTTACGTCAATGGCGATACCAGCGAGCCCACTTGGGCCGGTCTCCGAGACGAAAGCCTTGGACAGCAGCCACCCGCAGATCTGCCCAGGCCCGCTTCATGGCTCCCCGGCCACGGTCTTCCCCGAACCCAACGCCCCCTCGCCGTCGTCCGCACCATCACAGACATCGAACGCATCGGAAGGCCGACTGGCGGCTACGTCTGGGGCAAGAATGGAAAGTGGGAGCGGACGAAGACCACCGAGAGCCCATTCCAGCTCGTGTCCGACGACGGATCGAGCTACCTCCCCGACTTCCTCCTCACCACCGTGCCGCGCCCCTGGGCCGCCGGCCCTCCCGGCCGCTTCGGGGCGGAGTACTCGCGATTCGCGCCGGAAGCCGCCCAGCGGCAAGGGAAGAACGGATACGCGCACACAGCCGTACGTCTCACAGTGATTCCCACCGCGGACAACGCCGACGCGGATCTGATCGGTAAGGGAGGCATCGTCCTCATCAATCAGGGTGTCAGCTGGGACGGCCGACAAACCGAACCCTCGCCCTCCCGATTGGCGAAACAGATCGATACCGACCACCCCTACTACCGGCGTAGTAGCGAAGAACCAGAAGCGCCCATCGCGGTGCCGGACCCTGCCAACACCTGACGCGTTGGCAGGCAAGTCGATACCGCCGTCGCCCGCGACCAGTCCGGCAACAGGAGCACGGCAATATAGCGGCGGATCCCCGGTTACCGAAACCGGGGATCCGCCGAATACTTATAGCTCCACCGCCACTCTCCATCCGTCGTGTCGAAAGGCAACACCACGACAGCACCCCACAACGCCGGATCCCGGCGACGCACGACTGCGCCGAACGCCGGACCGCTATGCCGCGGCGTAGCTGAGGCGGAACAGATCCTGGGCACGCTCCAGATCCCGCTCCGAACGCAGCTGCAACTCCAAGCCACCCGTGCCATGGTGGCCAAGCCCCGTCACATCCCGGGTGAAACCTGGAACGAGGTCGACCTCCTTCGGGTCGGCCTTGAGGTAGACGAGGAGCTTGGTCTGCTGCGGCGGGATGAGGCACGCAAAGTTCCGCAGCCGCTGGTAGGCCGCGTACTGCTTGCGCTGGATCCGGGTAATGCCGTCCCCGAGTCCGAGCAGCGCCTCGTCGACCGCCTCGGCCAGCTCCGCCATTGCCCCATCCTGCTTCCGGGTCAGCGGCAGCCTGGCCGCGCGCTGGCGAGACCGTCTGGAAACCGCCGCCTGCCCGGTGACGGAAGCCACCGTCTCCAGGCCGATGTGGTCGTCGTCGAAGTACCGGTAGCGGACCAGGTCGATGCTGCGCCGGTGCTCGCGCACCGCATGTGCGTCGTAGCGGGTGAAGTCGCCGGCGACACAAATCAGCCGTGGCGCGCTCCACAGGACCTGGGAGGCGGCCTCAGCCCCGAACCGATCGCGAACCAGGCTCCGGAAGGCGTCCTTGTGGGCCATGAGCCACGCCATGTAGTAGAGGCCCTGGTTGATCACCCCTGCGTCAGTGCCCCGCTTGTACTCAACAATGACGGGTGCACCGTTCTCATCGAGCCCCAGCGAATCGATGCGTCCGCCATCCACGCAGTCGATGACGTACTCGCTCGCCAGGAACCGCACGCCCAGCATCGTGTCCATGTGCGCCTCGATGAGGGCCTGCACATCTGCCTCAACCTCAGCAAGATGCGGCATTACCTCGATTAGGCCACCTTTCGTGTTGAACAGCTTCAGACCCACCACTCCCCCTTCACGACCACGATGCCAGACGGCAACGTCGCGGACCGCAGGGTTATTTCCGAGGGCGCCGGTCACGCGGCTGCCCTGGTCTCGGTTAAGGGGGCATTCCCGGTGATCTTGGCTCGCTTGACAGCCACGACCTCGGGATCGGCCGGGCCGTTGGCCTGGTCGAACTCGGCGATCAGGTCGTTCAAGCTGTCGCGCTCGATCTGGCGCTGTGCAGCCCTTTCTAGGTTTGCAGATACGCCACGCTTATCGACCACGAATAGCCTGCAGGGTTCTGACGGTGGGGGAGACGGCGATCCTGCTGGTGGGGCCGCCGCCGGAGAAGAAATCCGTGTCGCCTTCAGCCATGGGATGAGTGTGGCATTCCCAGGTGCAGGGCGAGGGCGCCAGCCCAAGTCCGCCCCGCGGCTCTCTGTCAGTACGCGAAAGCCGCCTCCGTGCCCGAAGTTATCCGGGCTCGGAGGCGGCTTTCACGCGTCTGACGACCTGTCATGTTTTGGGGCCGACGTGCGTCAGACGTGCGTCACGTGCGTCGCTCATGCGTCAAGATATCGCCCGTAACGCCCACAGCGCACATAACGCACACTCGGCGAAACAGCAGGTCAGACACCCTTTGCGGCAGGCTCAAGGATCGCGACGCACTCGACATGGTGGGTCATCGGGAACAGATCGAACACCCGCAACATCCGCACCCGATACCCCCCGTCGCGGAAGTACCCCAGATCCCGGGCCAGCGCAGCGGGATCACACGCCACGTACGCGATCCTCCGTGCCCCCAGCGACGACAGGTGCTCGACCGTCTTCCGCCCCGCTCCCGCGCGCGGCGGGTCGAGGACGATGAGGTCGACCTCGTCGATGCCGGTGCGCGGCAGGACCGCCTCGACCTTGCCCTGTTCGATGCGGACGCGGTCGAAGGCGGCGAGGTTGTGCCGGGCGTCCTCGACGGCGCGCTTGCCGGACTCGATGCCGAGGACCGCGCCCTTGTCGCCGACGCGGTCGGCCAGGGCGCCCGCGAAGAGGCCCACGCCGCAGTAGAGGTCGAGGGCCATGTCGCCCTTGCGGGGAAGCAGGCCCTGCATGACCGCGAGGACGAGGGTGTCGGCGGCCTTGGGGTGGACCTGCCAGAAGCCGCCGCTGCCCACCCGGTAGGTGCGGTCGTCCGCGCGTTCGCGGACGAAGGGGCGGCCGTGGACGCGGTGGACGCCGCCGTCCTTCTCGTCGACGCGCATGACGGAGACCGGGCGGTCCAGTTCGACGAGGGGGAGCCTCGCGCCCGGGCGGGGGGTCAGGATGACCTGGCGGTCCTGCGAGCCGCTCGCCGCGATCGCCTCGACCGACTCCATGCCGATCCAGTCGCGCTGCTCGATGCCCAGCTCGCTGACGCCCTCGGCGGCGATCATGCAGTGGTCGATCGGTTCCACCTCGTGCGAGCGGTGCCTGCGCAGGCCCGCGTTGCCCTCGGCGTCCACGGCGTACTGCACGCGCGTGCGCCACGACGGGACCTGGCCGGCGGGCAGCTTGTCGCCTTCGGCCGGCATCACCGTGCCGTCCCAGCCGGCCTCCTCGGGCGTGAGGCCCGCGAGGCGCTTGAGCTGCTCGGTGACGACCTCGCCCTTCAGGCGGCGCTGGGCGCCCGGCTTGGCGTGCTGCCAGTCGCAGCCGCCGCAGCGGCCGGGACCGGCGAAGGGGCACGGTGCCTCGATGCGGTCCTTGGAGGCGTCCAGGATTTCGACCGCGTCCGCGCGGAGGAAGCGGGCGCCCTCCTCGCCCTCGGTCACCCGGGCCACGACGCGCTCGCCGGGCAGCGTGTGCCGGACGAACAGCACCTGTCCCTCGGACGTACGGGCGATGCAGTGGCCGCCGTGGGCGACGGGGCCGATCTCGACCTCGTACTCCTGGCCCACCAGCGAGACCGCCTGGGACTCCGCCTGCGATTTCTTCGGTTCTGCCTGCATGGCGGGGTGACTCCAGAGAACGGACGACGAGAGACGGACGCCGGCAGACGAACGTCAAAGGACAACAGCCGTCCAGTCTACGTCGACGACGAGGACTCCTTCGCCCGGTCGTTCTGGGCCGGTCCGCGCCGGACCGCGCCGGGCGCGTTCCAGTCCTGCCGCTTGCGGGCCCGGCGCTTGGCGGCCTCGGAGGACTGGAGCTGGTAGGGGACGGAGGTAACCATGACGCCGGGGGTGAACAGCAGCCGCCCCTTGAGGCGCAGGGCGCTCTGGTTGTGGAGCAGGTGCTCGTACCAGTGGCCGACGACGTACTCGGGGATGATGACCGAGACCGCGTCGCGCGGGGACTCCTTGCGCAGGCTCTTGACGTACTCGATGACCGGGCGGGTGATCTCCCGGTACGGCGAGTCCAGCACCTTCAGCGGTACGGCGATGCCGCGCCGCTCCCACTCGTCGCGCAGCGCCTTGGTCTCCGCCGGGTCGACGTTGACGCTGAGCGCCTCCAGGGTGTCGGAGCGCATGAGCTTGGCGTAGGCGAGGGCGCGCAGGGTGGGGCGGTGGATCTTGGAGATCAGGACGACCGAGTGGACGCGGGAGGGGCGCACCATGTCGTCGGTCTGCGCCTCGTCGGGGTCCTCGGGGGCGGCGATCTCCTCGGCGACGCGGTCGTAGTGCTTGCGGATCGCCGTCATCGTGGCGAAGAAGATGCACATGCCGAGCAGGGCGACCCAGGCGCCGTGCGTGAACTTCGTGGCCAGTACGACGACCAGGACGAGCCCGGTGAAGAATGCGCCGAAGGCGTTGATCGCGCGGGAGCGGTGCATGCGGCGGCGCTTGGTCTGGTCGCGTTCGGTGGCCAGGTGGCGGTTCCAGTGGCGGACCATGCCGATCTGGCTGAGCGTGAAGGACACGAACACGCCGACGATGTAGAGCTGGATGAGGCGGGTCGAGTCGGCGCCGTAGATGAAGACCAGGAGCATCGCCGCGCCGGCGAGGAGCACGATGCCGTTCGAGAAGGCCAGGCGGTCGCCGCGGGTGTGCAGCTGGCGCGGCAGGTAGCGGTCCTGGGCGAGGATCGAGCCGAGCAGCGGGAAGCCGTTGTACGCGGTGTTCGCGGCGAGGAAGAGGACCAGCGCGGTGGCGGCGGCCAGCACGATGAACAGGAAGCTGCCCTCGCCGAAGACCGCCTCGGCGACCTGCGAGATCACCGGGTGCTGGACGTAGTCCGAGCCGAGCGCGACGCCGTTGTGGAAGAGGTCGGTGGCCGGGTTCTCCGACATGCGGACGTCGGTCGCGGCGGCCAGCGCGATGATGCCGCAGAACATGGTGACGGCGAGCAGGCCCATCAGCGCGAGGGTGTTGCCCGCGTTCTTCGACTTGGGCTTGCGGAAGGCCGGGACGCCGTTGGAGATGGCCTCGACGCCGGTGAGGGCGGCGCAGCCGGAGGAGAAGGCGCGCAGGAGGAGGAAGACCAGGGCGAAGCCCGCCAGACCGCCGTGTTCCGGTTTGATCTCGTAGTCCGCCGTCGGGGCGCGCATGGTGTCGTCGAGCACCAGGCCGCGGAAGGCGCCCCACGCGATCATGATGAAGACGCCCGCGACGAAGACGTAGGTCGGAATCGCGAACAGGGTGCCCGACTCCCTGACCCCGCGCAGGTTCATCAGCGTCAGCAGCAGGATCACGGCGATCGCGCAGAGGACCTTGTGCTCGACGACGAAGGGGATCGCGGAGCCGAGGTTCTCGATGCCGGAGGAGATGGAGACGGCGACGGTCAGGACGTAGTCCACCAGCAGCGCGCTCGCCACCGTCAGGCCGGCCTTGGGCCCGAGGTTGGTGTTGGCGACCTCGTAGTCGCCGCCGCCGCTCGGGTAGGCGTGCACGTTCTGCCGGTAGGAGGCGACCACGGTGAACATCAGCACGACGACCGCGACCGCGATCCAAGGACTGAAGTGGTACGCCGACACGCCCGCGATGGACAGGACCAGCAGCACCTCGCCGGGCGCGTACGCCACGGAGGAGAGCGGGTCGGAGGCGAAGACGGGGAGGGCGATGCGCTTCGGCAGGAGCGTTTCCCCCAGCCGGTCACTGCGCAGTGCGCGCCCGATCAGGATCCGCTTGGGCACGTCGGTCAGTTTGGACACAACAGAGGATCGTAAGCGTTCGAACGGGCGCCCGCCCACCCGCCACCCCCGATCGGCCCGCCGTCTGCTCTACGGGTGAATTCGGGGGGTGGTGCGGCTGCGGATTCCGCAGGCCGCGGGGTTGGCATGCCTATATGACAAGCACCGTCCGATTGCCGTTCGCTTCCCGGCCGTTGCCGCCCCTGGAGGTCCCATGCACCTGAGCGCAGAACTGATCGGCGGCGCCGCCTCGCTCGTCGGCCTCGGAATCCTGACTCTCGCCAGCATCCGCAGCATCGGCCGGCGGGGGTCGTCGGCCGGGGGGTGAGACGGCCGCTGCGGGCCCTGGAGGCTTGCCGATACGTTGGGTGCGGACAGGCGGACCCGGCTTCCCGGACGGGGAATCCGGCTTCCCGGGGCCCCGAGAGGCGTCAGCGTCGGTGCTCACCGGCATGATGTTCCCCTGCGGCCCGCACACTGGCCGCGACGTGTCGCCAGGCGAGCCGAAAGAGAGACATGAGCAGGACATCCACAGAGGCCGGCGGGCCCGCAGAAAGCGGGGTGTGAGGCGATGCACATCGTCATCATGGGCTGCGGGCGCGTGGGCTCGGCCCTCGCGCAGACCCTGGAGCAGCAAGGGCACACGGTCGCCGTGATCGACCAGGACCCCACCGCGTTCCGTCGCCTCGGTTCCACGTTCGGCGGCCGCAGGGTCACCGGTATCGGTTTCGACCAGGACACCCTGCGCGAGGCGGGCGTCGAGGAGGCCGGCGCCTTCGCCGCGGTCTCCAGCGGCGACAACTCGAACATCATCGCCGCCCGCGTGGCCCGCGAGATGTTCGGCGTGGAGAACGTCGCCGCCCGTATCTACGACCCCCGCCGCGCCGAGGTCTACCAGCGCCTGGGCATCCCCACGGTCGCCACCGTCCGCTGGACGGCCGACCAGATGCTGCGCCGGCTGCTCCCCTCGGGCGCCGAGCCGCTGTGGCGCGACCCCACCGGCGGCGTCCAGCTCGCCGAGGTGCACACCTCGGCGTCCTGGGTCGGCCACAAGATCAGCCGGCTCCAGGAGGAGACCGGTGTGCGGGTGGCGTTCCTCACCCGGCTCGGGGAGGCCATCCTGCCGACCTCGCAGACGGTGTTGCAGGAGGGTGACCTGGTGCACGTGATGATGCGCGCCGACGAGGTCCACAAGGTCGAGGCGTCGTTCGCCAAGGGTCCCGAAGAGGAGGGCGGTCACTGATGAGGGTCGCCATTGCCGGAGCCGGCGCGGTCGGCCGCTCGATCGCGGGCGAGCTGCTGGAGAACGGCCACGAGGTCCTGCTCATCGACAAGGCGCCGACCGCCATCTCGGTCGAGCGCGTCCCGATGGCGGAGTGGCTGCTCGCCGACGCGTGCGAGATCACGTCGCTGGACGAGGCGGCGCTCCAGCGCTGCAACGTCGTCATCGCCGCGACGGGCGACGACAAGGTCAACCTGGTCGTCTCCCTGCTGGCCAAGACGGAGTACGGCGTTCCGCGCGTCGTCGCCCGGGTGAACAACCCGAAGAACGAGTGGCTGTTCAACGAGTCCTGGGGCGTGGACGTCGCCGTCTCCACCCCGCGGCTGATGTCCGCCCTGGTGGAGGAGGCGGTGAGCGTCGGCGACCTGGTCCGGCTGCTGCGCTTCAGCCACGGCGACGCCAACCTGGTGGAACTGACGCTGCCGGAGGAGTCGGCGCTGGCCGGCATCCAGGTCGGTGACGTGGAGTGGCCCGAGGACACCTCGCTGGTCACGATCATCCGCGGCACCCGGGTGCTGACGCCGTCCACGGAGGACTCCCTGGAGGCGGGCGACGAGCTGCTGTTCGTGGCGGCTCAGGCCCGCGAGGAGCAGCTGGAGGACCTGCTGTCGGCGCGGCGGACCGACGCCGCGCGCTGAAGCCGACGCAGGATCCGTCCGCGTACGACGAAACGCGGGATCCGTCCCGCGTACGACGAAACGCGAGTACCCGCGTACGAGGCCGCAGGGCCCGCGTACGACGGTGGGGCGCCCGGAGATCTCCGGGCGCCCCACCGTCGTACGCCGTCAGTCCTTGCGGTGCCTGCCGCCGCCTGCGGAGTCCGCGGCGGACGACTCCACGGCTTCGCCCCCCCGGGCCTCGCGCTCGGCCTTCTCGCGCTCCGCCCTCTCCTCCTCGGCCTTCTCCGCCGCCTCCATCTCCGCGAACACGTCGATGGGGGCCGGCGCCTTCGCCAGGAACACCCAGGTCAGCCATACGGCGAGCAGGAACGGCGGGATCTTCAGGGTGACCAGGACCCAGCCGAGCTGCTCGGTGTCCGCCCACCAGTACAGCGGGAAGAGGATGGCGCTCTTGCCGAGCAGGATCAGACCCCAGGCGTAGCTGGCCTTGGTGTACGCCTTCTTGCGGCCCGGGTTGCGGGTGCGCCAGGAGAGGTTCTCCTTGAAGACCGGGCCGAGGATCAGGCCGATCAGCGGCACCCCGGCCAGCGAGGTGACGATGTACGCCATCGCCAGGCCCAGGGTGTAGAGCATGCCCGGCAGATAGAAGTTCTTGGCGTTGTCGGTCATCATCGCGAAGACCACGCCGAAGGCGACGCCGAAGACCCCGCCGAAGGCGTGCTTGACGGTGTCCTTCATCGCCAGCCGGACCACGACCAGCACCAGCGACACGGCGAGCGCCGCGATCGCGGACATGTGCAGGTCGTTGTTGAGGGTGAAGATGGTGACGAAGAGCAGGCCCGGCAGCACCGTCTCGACCATGCCCCGCACGCCGCCGAACGCCTCGAACAGCGCGGCCTCCGTCACCGCCCGGGCGTCGTCGGCTTCCGTGTCTTGGGTGTCTTCGGTCGGCTTGTCGAGCGACGTCACCGGCTACTCCCGTCCGAGGGGTCTCAGTTCGTATTTCGGGTTGAAGAGCACCCGGCGGCCCCGGCTCATCGAGATCCGGCCCGATGCGATGAGCTTGCGCCCCGGCTCTATGCCCACGATGGAGCGTCTGCCCAGCCACACCACGTCCAGGGCGGCGGAACCGTCGAACAGCTCGGCCTCCAGGGCCGGGACGCCCGCACGCGGTCGCAGGGTGACCGTGCGCAAGGTACCAGTAACCGACACGATCTGCCGGTCCTGACAGTCGCAGATACGGGTACAGCCGGCGGTGTCGGCGTCCTCGCGCAGTTCCTCGGACTCCAGGTCCTCCTGCGACGAGGAGAGCCGGTCGAACATGCGCCGGAACCGGCCCACCGGCTTGTCGGAACGCGGAGCAGCACTCATATCTGAAGCGTACCGGGGCGCACCGACAGCCAGACACCCTCTCCGGACCGGTATCGCGAGGCTCACTTTCGGCTCGCCTCGATCACCTCGCCCACCTGTCGCTCACCTGTCGCTCACTTCTCGAAGCGGTACCCCATGCCGGGCTCCGTGATGAAGTGCCGCGGGTGTGCCGGGTCCGCCTCCAGCTTGCGGCGCAGCTGCGCCATGTAGACCCGGAGGTAGTTCGTCTCCGTCCCGTACGACGGCCCCCACACCTCCTGCAACAGCTGCTTCTGGCTGACCAGGCGTCCGGTGTTGCGCACCAGCACCTCCAGCAGATGCCACTCGGTGGGGGTGAGCCGTACGTCCTTCCCGCCCCGGTTCACCTTCTTCGCGGCCAGGTCGACGGTGAACTCCGCGGTGTCCACGACCACGTCGTCCTCGCCGCCCGGGACCGGCTCGGCCCGGCGGACGGCGGCGCGCAGCCGGGCCAGCAGTTCGTCCATGCCGAAGGGCTTGGTGACGTAGTCGTCGGCGCCCGCGTCGAGCGCCTCGACCTTCTCGTCGGAGGAGTGCCGGGCGGACAGCACCAGGATCGGTACCCGGGTCCAGCCGCGCAGCCCCCTGATCACCTCGACGCCGTCCATGTCGGGCAGGCCGAGGTCCAGCACCACGACGTCGGGGTGGCGGGCGGCGGCGAGCTGGAGGGCGGTGGCACCGTCGTGGGCGGCGTCGACCTCGTAGTGCCGGGCCTTGAGGTTGATCACGAGGGCACGCACGATCTGCGGTTCGTCGTCGATCACGAGCACCCGGGTCATCGGGCGGCCTGCCTTTCTGCTGTCGCGGAGTACGGTCTCGCGGAGTGCGGTGTCGCGGGTCCGGGGGAGCCCGCCGCGCGAAGGGTGAGCACCATGGTGAGACCGCCGCCGGGGGTGTCCTCGGCGTTCAGGGTGCCGCCCATCGCCTCGGCGAAGCCCCGGGCCACGGCCAGGCCGAGCCCCACACCGGCGCCGCGCGGGGCGTCGCCGTAGCGCTGGAAGGGCTCGAAGATCCGGTCCTTGGCCTCGTCCGGCACCCCCGGCCCCCGGTCGACGACCCGCACCTCGACGCGGTCCGCGAGGACGCTGGCGGCGACCAGGACGGTGCGGCCGGCGGGGCTGTACTTGACGGCGTTCTCCACCAGGTTGGCCATCGACCGCTCCAGGAGCCCGGCGTCGACGGCGACCATGGGCAGCGTCTCCGGGATGTCCAGTTCGGCGCTCCCCTCGGGCACCCCGCCGAGCGCCATCGGCACCACCTCGTCGACGTCGATCTCGCGGATCAGCGGCGTGACCGTACCGGTCTGGAGGCGGGACATGTCGAGCAGGTTGCCGACGAGGTGGTCGAGGCGGTCGGCGCCCTCCTCGATGCCCTCCAGGAGTTCCGCCTCGTCCTCCTCGGACCACGCCACGTCGTCGGAGCGCAGGCTGGTGACCGCCGCCTTGATCCCGGCGAGCGGGGTACGGAGGTCGTGGCTGACGGCGGCGAGCAGCGCCGTGCGGATGCGGTTGCCCTCGGCGAGCGCGCGGGCCCGGTCGGCCTCCTCGCGCAGCCGCCGCCGGTCCAGGACGACGGCGGCCTGGGCGGCGAAGGCGGCCAGCACCCGGCGGTCCTCGGCGGGCAGGACACGGCCGGACAGCGCGAGCGCCATGTGGTCCCCGACCGGCATGTCCACGTCCGCGTCCTCGGGGCGTTCGACCGGCGGTCCCGCCCCGGCCCGGCCGGCGCAGGTCCAGGGGGCCACGTCGCCCTCCCGCTCCAGCAGGGCGGCCGACTCCATTCCGAAGGTCTCGCGGACCCGTTCCAGGAGGGCCTCCAGGCTGGTCTCGCCGCGCAGGACGTTGCCCGCGAGGAAGGAGAGGATCTCGGACTCGGCGCGCAGCCGGGCTGCCTGGTGGGTGCGCCGGGCCGCGACGTCGACGACCGAGGCCACGGAGAGCGCGACGCCCACGAATATGGCGAGCGCGAGTATGTTCCTGGGATCGGCGATGGTGATCCGGTTGACCGGGGGCGTGAAGAACCAGTTCAGCAGGAGGGAGCCGACCGCCGCCGAGGCGAGCGCCGGGTACAGCCCGCCCAGCAGGGCGGCGGCCACGGTCAGCGCCAGGTAGAGCAGGACGTCGTTGGCGAGCCCGAGGTGAACGGCGTTCAGCAGCAGCGTCAGCAGCACCGGCCCGCCGAGGCCCGCGAACCAGCCCCAGACGATCCGGGAGCGGCCGAGCCGCGCTCCCCTGGCCACCGGCAGTCCGCGGCCCTTGGCGACCTCCTCGTGGGTCACGATGTGGACGTCCAGGTCGGGGCCGGACTCGCGGGCGACCGTGGCGCCTACGCCGGGGCCGAAGACGTACTGCCAGGCCTTGCGGCGCGAGGAGCCGAGGATGATCTGGGTGGCGTTGACGCCGCGCGCGAAGTCGAGCAGGGCGGCCGGTATGTCCTCGCCGAGCACGTGGTGGAAGGTTCCGCCGAGATCCTCCACCAGGGTGCGCTGCACCGCCAGTTCCTTCGGGGAGGCCGAGGTCAGCCCGTCGCTGCGGGCTATGTACACGGCCAGCACCTCGCCGCCGGCGCCCTTCTCCGCGAGGCGCGCGGCCCGCCGTATCAGCGTCCTGCCCTCGGGGCCGCCGGTCAGGCCGACCACGATGCGCTCGCGCGAGCCCCAGATCTTCGACACGCGGTGTTCGCTGCGGTACTGCTGCAGGTACTCGTCGACCCGGTCCGCCACCCACAGCAGCGCGAGTTCGCGCAGGGCGGTGAGGTTGCCGGGGCGGAAGTAGTTGGACAGGGCCGCGTCGACCTTGTCCGGCTGGTAGATGTTGCCGTGGGCCATGCGCCGCCGCAGTGCCTGCGGTGACATGTCGACCAGTTCGATCTGGTCCGCGCGCCGCACCACCTCGTCCGGCACGGTCTCCTGCTGTCTCACCCCGGTGATCGACTCGACGACGTCGCCGAGTGACTCCAGGTGCTGGATGTTGACGGTCGACACGACGTCGATCCCGGCGGCCAGCAGCTCCTCGACGTCCTGCCACCGCTTGGCGTTGCGGGCACCGGGGACGTTGGTGTGGGCCAGCTCGTCCACCAGGGCCACCCTGGGGGCCCGGGCCAGCACCGCGTCCAGGTCCAGCTCCGTGAAGAGCGCGCCGCGGTGCTCCAGCTCCCGGCGCGGCACCTGCTCGAGGCCGTGCAGCAGCACCTCGGTGCGCGACCTGCCGTGGTGCTCCACGAAGGCCACGACGCAGTCGGTGCCCCGCTCCGTACGGCGGTGCGCCTCGGACAGCATCGCGTACGTCTTGCCGACGCCCGGCGCCGCGCCGAGGTAGATCCGAAGCTTGCCGCGTCCCATGGCCTCATTGTCTTCCGGTCAACGCTGATTGCGCAGCGTCGACCTTACGGCGAGCAATCCCGACAAATCGGGGCGGGGTACGGGATGAGGGTGCTCTTTGACGGAACTCTGACGTCCGCGGCCGTCAGGGCCCGGCCATCTCCCTGTCCCGCAGCTCCAGCACCCGGTCGGCGAGGTCCAGCGGTGCGGCGTCGTGGGTGGCGACCAGGGCGGTGACCCGCTCACCGCGTACGACCGCCCGCAGCAACTCCATCACGGCGTGGGCGAGCTCCGCGTCCGACTGACCGGTGGGTTCGTCGGCCACGAGCGGGGCGGGGCTGTTGGCGAGGGCGCGGGCGATGGCGACCCTCCCCCAGGGCCTGAACTGCCTGGGGGCACCCCCAGCTGCTGGCCGCCGGACAGCCGGCGCAGCCGCATCGGTACGCCCACGTTCTCGGCGGCCGTGAGGATCGGGAGGAGCCCGAAGGACGGGAAGACGAAGCCGACGCGGTCCCGGCGCAGGGCGAGCAGCCCGTCCTCGTCCAGCTCGGCCAGGTCGCGGCCGTCGACCTCGACCCGTCCGGCGTCGGGTACGTCGAGACCGCCGGCGATGTTGAACAGCGTGGTCTTCCCGGACCCGGACCGCCCCTTGAGGGCGACCAGCTCGCCACGCGGCACCTCGAAGGAGACGCCGCGCGGGGCGTGTACGGCGGCGGCGCCGTGGCCGTACGACTTCCGCGCGCCCGCGACGCGCACCATGGTCTCGGTGACCACCTGGCTCATGTGCCCTCCCCCGCCGGAAACCGGGCGCCGGTATCGCGAGCGGACCCTGTGCCGTTCAACGGTCCGGCCCGGATCGTCGGGCGCGTGGGGGGGGCTCCCGGCCCGTCCGGCAGGCCCCTCCGACGCCCTCGCCGCCGCTACGGGTGTGCCGAGGACGGCGGAAGGGCCGCGCCCCCAGCGGGGCGCGGCCCTTCACGCGCGCGTGCGGACGCTCACGCGCGTACGGAAAACCGTACGGAGACTTTACCTACCGGACCTCGGTGATCTCCGGTCCGCGCTGGAGCTGGCCCATACCGCCGGCGAAGCGGGAGCCCTCCTCCTGCTGGACGCCCTCGGGGACCATCTGCGCGTCGTTCGGCAGCTTGAGGACGATCGGGTCGCGGGGGGCCATCGGGCCGTCGCCGCGGACCACGACCGTGTCCCGGAAGATCTGCTCCAGCAGACCGGCGGCCTGCGGCTGCACCGCGCCCTGGCCCGAGATCACTCCGCGCAGGAACCAGCGGGGGCCGTCCACACCGACGAACCGTACGACCTGGAAGCCGCCCGTGCCGTCCGGCAGCTGCACCGGGACCTGGGCACGCAGCTCCCAGCCCAGCGGGCCCTCGACCTCGTCGATGATGCCGCCCTTCTGGGTGATGCCGGAGCCGATCTCCTCACGCACCTCGCCCCAGATGCCCTCGCGCTTGGGCGCCGCGAAACCCTGCAGCTGGATGGCGCTGTCGCGCAGCACGACGGTCGCGGCGACGATCGCGTCGCCCGCGACCTCCACGCGCAGTTCCATGCCCTCGACTCCGGGTACGAACAGGCCGCCCAGGTCCACCCGGCCCTCGGCCGGGTCGCGGACCTCGGTGCTGTCCCAGGGCCCGTCGGGCCGCGGTTCGGGCTCGAGCCGCACCCGCTCGGGCTCTTCGTCCGCCTCGGTGTCGACGCTGTCGACGACCTGCTCGGTCTCGCCGGCCGCGTCCTCGGCGGCATCCCTCTTCTTGCGACGTCCGAACACGTCACTGTCCTTCCCGGTCGGATACGACCGAAGCGTATCGATTCCCACCCGTCGGGCCGCCCTCGGCGACCTGACCGCTTGTGCCGCTTGCACGGTCCAACCCGGCGTGGCCGCCGGTGGACCCGAAGCCCCCTCCGGCCCGCACCGAGTCGGGAAGCTCCGCGACCTGGCGGAAGCGGACCCTCTCGACCTGCTGGACGACCAGTTGGGCAATCCGGTCGAAGCGCTCGAACCGCACGGTCTCGCGCGGGTCGAGATTCACCACGATCACCTTGATCTCCCCACGGTACCCGGCATCAATCGTCCCCGGGGCATTCACGAGGGCGACACCGCAGCGGGCGGCCAGCCCGGAACGTGGGTGCACGAAGGCCGCGTACCCCTCCGGGAGCGCCACAGACACGCCCGTGGGCAGTACGGCGCGTTCGCCGGGCTTCAGTTCGCAGTCGACGGTGGTGCGCAGATCGGCGCCCGCGTCGCCGGGCTGCGCGTACGTCGGGAGCGGTACGTCGGGGTCGACGCGGCGGATCAGGACGTCGAGTTCCGGCCTGGGCTCGCGCTGCCCGGGGTTCGGGAGGGTCACGGGTTCACCTCGAAGGCGCGCGTGCGGCGGACCTGGTCCGGGTCGTCCATGGCGGCACGGATCTCCTCCTCGCGGCCGTGGTCGACGAAGTGATCGATCTTGACCTCGATGAACAGCGCGTCGGCGCGGACGGCCACGGGCCCGTCGGGGCCGCCGATCCGTCCGGTGGCGGTGGAGTAGATCTTCCGGCCGGCCACGGCGGTCACCTCGGCCTCCAGGTGCAGCGTCGTGTCGACGGGCACGGGCCGCAGGAAGTCCGTCTCCAGCCGTCCGGTCACCGCGATCGTGCGCAGCAGCCAGTTCAGCGAACCGAGGGTCTCGTCCAGGGCGGTGGCCAGCACGCCGCCGTGCGCCAGGCCGGGGGCGCCCTGGTGGGCGGGCTGCACGGTGAACTCGGCGGTGATCGACACGCCTTCACCCGCCCGCGCCTGGAGGTGCAGTCCGTGGGGCTGGTCGCCACCGCAGCCGAAACACTGGCCGTAGTGCGCGCCGAGCAGTTCGCCGGGGGCGGGCGCGTCGGGGTGCCGTACGGGTTTCACGGCGTCGGCGGGGGGCTGAAGACCTGGGGAAGTACCACTCACAGGCGCAGACCTTACCCGCGCGTCGGCCGAACACCGCTACCGTGCCAAGCTTGGTTCATGCAGCTCTCCACCGCCCCGTACGAAGAACGCCTCACCGCGCCGCGCTCCTGGTGGCTGGTCTCCTTCCTGGTGGGGCTTTCGTTCGCCCTGATCCTGCTGCCCTTCGGCACGCTGCCGATGCTGGGCGGCCTGGCCGGCGGGACGGCGGTGGCGGCGGTGGCCGCCAGTTCGTACGGCGCGGTCCGCATCCGGGTCGTGGGCGGCTCGCTGATCGCGGGCGAGGCGAAGGTGCCGGTCTCGGCCCTGGGCGAGGCGGAGATCCTCGATCCGGAGGAGGCCCGCGCCTGGCGCACCTACAAGGCCGACACCCGCGCCTTCCTGCTGCTGCGCGCCTACATCCCGAGGGCCGTGCGCGTGCTGGTCACGGATCCGGAGGACCCGACTCCGTACCTGTACCTGTCGACCCGCGAGCCGGAGCGGCTGGTGGCGGCCCTGACGGCGGCGAAGGCGGCGGCCTAGCACCCAGCGGGATCAGTGCCCGCCGTCCCCTCCGGGGCGGCGGCCGAGCCCTTCCGGGCCGAGTCCCTTCGTGAGGGCGCCCATGTCCAGGGCGTCCCGCGGCCCCTCCAGCGCCGGGAGTTCGCCGAGGGCGTTCCACGGCACCTGCTTCTTGCGCAGGTCCGCCCGGATCCTGTCGGCCAGCTTTCTGGTGTCGCGGCGGTTCATGACGGCGCCCACGGCCGCGCCCACCATGAACGGCATCAGGTTCGGCAGGTTGCGCACCATCCGCTTCATGATCTGCTGACGGAGCTGGCGCTTCATGTGGCTGTTCATGGCCGCACCGAGCGTCGACGGCTTGGACACGTCGACGCCGCGCTCGTCCGACCAGGAGTTCAGATACGCGGTGCTGCGCTGGGCGAGGCTGCCGGGCGGTCGTACGCCGTAGACCTCGTGGAGTTCGGCGATCATCTTGAGTTCGATCGCCGCGACGCCGGTGATCTCGGCGGCCAGTTCGGTGGGCATCGCGGGCGGTACGGGCATCATCGCGGCCGCGCCGATGCCCGCTCCGACGGTCGCGGTGCCCTTGGCCGCGCCTGCCACCAGCCGGTCGGCGAGCTCCTCGGGTCCGAGACCGGGGAACTGCCTGCGGAGCGTCGCCAGGTCCCGTACGGGCACGCGCGGCGCCAGGTCGATGATCCGGTCGGCGAGGTGCGCCAGGGCGGCCCTGGCGCGCTGACCGCCGTTGCGGACCCCCTGTCCGGCCTTGTGCCGGAACGCCGCTGCCCGTCGCCGGGCAGCGGGTGCCGACGTCCTGGCGGTCGCCGGGAGGTCACCCCGGTCGACCACTGAGTCGAGCGAGGCCGTCCCCGTATCGGTCGGGCCCCGCTCGTCGTCACGCGCGCCGTAGGGACCGTCGGACGGTCCTTGGTCCGCTTCCCGCCTGGAGAAGCGGCGCTTCCAGGGAGGGGTCGAGCCAGTCACGGCCGACCCCGCCTCAGTCGCAGTCGCGGCAGATCGGCTGGCCGTTCTTCTCCCGGGCCAGCTGGCTGCGGTGGTGCACCAGGAAGCAGCTCATGCAGGTGAACTCGTCCTGCTGCTTCGGAAGTACACGGACGGCCAGTTCCTCGTTCGAGAGGTCGGCGCCGGGAAGTTCGAGGCCTTCCGCGGCCTCGAACTCGTCGACGTCGACGGCCGAGGCGGACTTGTCGTTCCGCCTCGCCTTCAGCTCTTCGAGGCTGTCCGAGTCGACATCGTCGTCGGTCTTGCGTGGAGTGTCGTAATCGGTTGCCATGGTCGCTCTCCCCCTCTGGGTGTCTGCGGGTGTCTCCAGCGCACGTAACGCGTGAGAGGCCGGACTTGTGCCCGACCCGAGGCGGAGATTTTGCCTCACATCAAGGTCTGTTACTCAATCGACACCCAACCGGACCCCTCATGAGTGATCGGCTTGGATGGCGATGGGGACCGTACACGGTCCGAATGCCGCACTTCAAAGGCGTCTCACCGTGTACTTCCCGTGATCAGGACCCCTGAAAACCAGGATTTTCCCGGCTTTCCGACAGGGTGCATGATCACGGAGAGTAGATGGCGGGAAAGCCTCCTCTGTGATCGATCACACAGGCGACTCCAGGGCCGGTGGCCTGGAAATTCCGCTCAAAGTGAACATCCTCGGGTCTCGGTGAGATGTCGGGGTCATGATCTCAGACGGGCAGCGTCACCCGCATCACGAGCCCTCCGCCCTCGCGCGGCTGTGCGTAGATGTGCCCGCCGTGCGCGCGGGCCACCGACCGCGCGATGGACAGGCCGAGGCCGACTCCCTTGTCGCTGCCCGTGCGCTCGGTGCGCAGCCGCCGGAACGGCTCGAAGAGGTTGTCGATCTCGTACGCCGGCACGACCGGGCCCGTGTTGGTGACCACCAGGACCGCCTGGCCGTTCTCGACCGCGGTGGTGACCTCCACCCAGCCCTGCTCGGCCACGTTGTAGCGCACGGCGTTCTGTACGAGGTTCAGGGCGATCCGCTCCAGCAGGACGCCGTTGCCCTGGACCACGGCGGGCTCGCGCGTACCGCGGATCTCCACGCCCTTGGCCTCGGCCTCGGCACGCACCTGGTCGATGGCCTGGCCGGCCACCTCGGCGAGGTCCACCGGCTTGCGCTCGACGATCTGGTTGTCGCTGCGGGCGAGCAGCAGCAGGCCCTCGACGAGTTGCTCGCTGCGTTCGTTGGTGGCCAGCAGTGTCTTGCCGAGCTGTTGCAGCTCCACCGGGGCGTTCGGATCGGAGAGGTGCACTTCCAAGAGGGTGCGGTTGATCGCCAGTGGTGTGCGCAACTCGTGGGAGGCGTTGCCGACGAAGCGCTGCTGGGCGG
Source organism: Streptomyces sp. BB1-1-1 (assembly GCF_031597775.1). Taxonomy (NCBI): domain Bacteria; kingdom Bacillati; phylum Actinomycetota; class Actinomycetes; order Kitasatosporales; family Streptomycetaceae; genus Streptomyces; species Streptomyces sp. BB1-1-1. The sequence goes on from NZ_CP134203.1 coordinate 2,176,407, forward strand.
TGAAGGCCCGTTGCAGCCGCTCCAGCATGTCGTCGAAGGTGTCCGCCAGCTCCTTCAGCTCGTCGTCCGGGCCGTCCAGCTCGATCCGCCGGGAGAGGTCGGAGCCCGCCACCGCGCGCGCGGTGCGGGTGATCCGGCCCAGCGGCGACAGGACGCGTCCGGCCATGGCGTAGCCGAAGGCGAAGGCGATCACGGCGAGGCCGAGCAGGGCCAGCAGCGAGCGGCTGAGCAGCCGGTCCAGGGCGACCTGGCGCTGGTGGTCGATGCAGTCGCTGATCGCGGCGTTGAACTGCGACAGCGACAGGTTGCCGTTGGTGACCCCGGGACAGTCGCTGCTCGCGACCTCCAGGTCCTGGAAGTTGACGATCTTGTAGAGCGGCTGGTTGCCGGTGCGTACCGCCTGGGCGGCCAGCAGGTAGATGATCGACAGCAGCAGGATGCCGGCGATCAGGAACATGCCGCCGTACAGCAGCGTGAGCCTTATCCGGATGGTGGGCCGCAGCCACGGCAGCGGGGTGGCCGAGCGCGGGTCCCAGGTGGGCTTCGGAGGCGCCCCGGGGGGCGCGGGTGTCGTCGCCACGGTCGATCAGATCCGGTAGCCGGAGCCGGGGACGGTGACGATGACGGGCGGCTCGCCCAGCTTGCGGCGCAAGGTCATCACGGTCACGCGCACGACGTTGGTGAACGGGTCGGTGTTCTCGTCCCAGGCCTTCTCCAGCAGTTGCTCCGCGGAGACGACCGCGCCCTCGCTGCGCATGAGCACCTCCAGCACGGCGAACTCCTTGGGCGCGAGCTGCACCTCCTTGCCGTCCCGGAAGACCTCGCGGCGGTTCGGGTCGAGCTTGATGCCGGCCCGCTCCAGGACGGGCGGCAGGGGCACGCTGGTACGCCGGCCCAGGGCGCGCACGCGCGCGATCAGCTCGCTGAACGCGAAGGGCTTGGGCAGGTAGTCGTCGGCGCCGATCTCCAGGCCCTCGACCCGGTCGCTGACGTCACCCGAGGCCGTGAGCATCAGCACGCGCGTGGGCATGCCCAGCTCGACGATCTTGCGGCACACGTCGTCGCCGTGCACGAGCGGGAGGTCGCGGTCGAGGACGACCACGTCGTAGTCGTTGACGCCGATGCGCTCCAGGGCGGCCGCACCGTCGTACACGACGTCGACGGCCATGGCCTCCCGGCGCAGTCCGGTGGCCACCGCATCGGCGAGCAGTTGCTCGTCCTCGACGACGAGTACGCGCACGTCGCTTGTCCTTCCTGTGTCCACCCGCGTAGCGCTTCTCGGACGCACGAGGGCAGGGGGCTGGTGGGTGTGTTGCCTCCATCCTGCCCTTTTCGGCCATAAGTCGGCTGTAAGACGGGTGAGGGGCGGGAGGAAGGCCGGTGAGGAACCGGGAATGCGAGATTTTCTCGCGGGGTTGAGGTTTCCGCGGAAGGGAGCGGGGGGAGGACGGCTTTACACCCCGCGATCACGCTCTGCCTGTACCGCGTTACCGCGCGGTACGCCGCGGTCCGCTTCCGCAGAGCGGGCGTGGGTGTCCGGCACCGTCGCCGCCCGGCAGGGCTGCGCTGGGCACTCCACCGGAGACGTGATCGTCCCTTCCGAACGGCACACCCCCGTGCCACCGACCCACGACCCAGGACGAGGGGGCGCAGCATGGACGCTTTCACCGCAGGACTTCTGCAGCGCATACAGACGACTGAGACCGACCTGTCCCGGGCCCGCGACGAGGGGGACGAGTTCCTCGTCGAGGTGGAGCTGGGAGAGCTCGACGACCTGCGCCGTCTCGCCGCCGAGCACGGTGTGGAGGTCGGCGCGACCGGCGTCTGATCGGCCCGTGATCGACAAGGCCCCGGCGGGATCCAGCGCCGGGGCCTCGTCGTGCGGGGTGCCGTCCGGCGGTGAGCAGGCGGGGCGTGGGCGCCGGGCGAGGACCCGCCCCGGCGGGACGGATATCGGGCGGGGCCGATGTGCGGCAGGTTGCCGTCCGGCGGTGAGCTGGCGGGGCGTGAACGCCGGGGCCGGTCGGCGCAGGGGCGGCGTACCGAGCCGGGTGCGGCGTCGGGCCGGCGGCCGGGGGCGGCCGCCACGCCTGTAGGGCCGCGGGGACGACCCACGGGGCCGTCCGCGACGGTGTCGGGTGGCCCGGCGGAGCGGGTACGAGCCGTGACCACGTCGAGTCGGGCGGCGATCAGGTCGAGGCGCTGGGCGAGCAGTTCGGCGCCCGTGCACAAGGTGACGGCCTCGGGGGCGCCGGGCCAGGTGCCCGCGCCGGACGCGCAGTCGGGCTCGGCCGCCGCGCCCTGAGCCACGAGGGCGCCCGCGGGCCCGGTGCCCGCCGTCGGGCCGATCGTCGCGGTCGGCCGCCGTGCCGGTGCGGTCGCGGGTGACACCGCGCGGGGACGTTTGCCACGGGGCCGGGGTGCCCTGCGGGACGGCGTAGGCGCGGAGCGGGCGCACGCCTTCCGGAGCCGGCCGGCGCCATCCGCCGAACCGCCGGAGGCCTACGCGCCGAAGTCCCCGCGGGCGGCACCCCGCGGGACCGTCCGCCACGGGGCCGGGGTGCCCCGCGGAACGGCGTAGGCACGGAGCGGGCGCACGCCTTCCGGAGCCGGCTGACGCCGTCCGCCGAACCGCCGGAGGCCTACGCGCCGAAGTCCATCAGGAGCCGCTGGAGGGGCTCGAAGACGTCCGGGGTGGCCGCGATCGTCAGGGCTCCGGACGGGCGGTCACCGGGGCGTCCACCGGTCACCGCGCCCGCCTCCCGGGCGATCAGGTCGCCCGCCGCGAGGTCCCAGGGGTGCAGACCGCGCTCGTAGTAGCCGTCGAGGCGTCCCGCGGCCACGTCGCACAGGTCGATCGCGGCCGAGCCGCCGCGCCTGATGTCGCGCACCAGCGGAATGAGCCGCCGCGCGATCTCGGCCTGTTCGGCGCGGACGTCGGCGACGTAGTTGAAGCCGGTGGAGACCAGGGCCTGGTCGAGCGGCGCCGCGGAGCGGCAGGCGAGCCTGCGTTCGCCGTCCCAGGCGCCCGTCGCCCAGGCTCCGCCGCCCAGTACCGCGTGGTAGGCCTCGCCCCGCATCGGTGCGACGACCACCCCGGCCACCCGCTCGCCGTCCTGCTCGGCGGCGACGGAGACCGCCCAGGTGGGCAGTCCGTACAGGTAGTTGACCGTGCCGTCGAGCGGGTCGATGACCCAGCGGATGCCGCTCGTGCCCTCGGTGGCGGAGCCCTCCTCGCCCAGGAACCCGTCGTCGGGGCGGCGGTCGGCGATCAGGCCGGTGATCAGCTTCTCCGCCGCGATGTCCATCTCGGTGACCACGTCGATCGGGCTGGACTTGGTGGCGGCGACCGCGAGGTCGGCCGGGCGGCCGTCGCGCAGCAGCTCGCCCGCACGGTGGGCGGCCTCCTGGGCGATCTTCAGCAGCTCGGTGTGGAGGGGGTCGGGCGTCACGTCGGTCACGGGGCTCCTCACGCGTAGGGGCTGTCGGCGCCCGCGGCGGCGGGGCGGGGGGCGCGGGCGGGGCAGCAGCCGACCGGGCACAGGTCGTGGCTCGCGCCGAGCGCTCCGAGGGCGCACGGCGCGACCTCCTGCCCGCGCTCGTCGGCGGACCGCTCCAGGACGAGGTCCCGGACCGCGGCGGCGAACCGCGGGTCGGCGCCGACGGTGGCGGAACGGCGTACCGGCAGCCCCAGCTCCTCCGCCTTGGCCGTGGCCTCCGTGTCGAGGTCGTACAGGACCTCCATGTGGTCGGAGACGAAGCCGATGGGGGCCATCACCACGGCGGGGACGCCGGCCGCGTGGCGCTCCTCCAGGTGGTCGCAGATGTCGGGCTCCAGCCACGGGATGTGCGGGGCGCCGGACCGGGACTGGTAGACGAGCTGCCAGGGGTGGTCGACGCCGGTGCGCTCGCGGACCGCGTCGGCGATCACCTGCGCCACGTCCAGGTGCTGGCGTACGTACGCCCCGCCGTCACCGTGCTCCTCGACCGGGCCGGAGGTGTCCGCGGCGGAGGTGGGGATCGAGTGGGTCGAGAAGGCGATGTGCGCGCCGTCCCGGACCTCCTCGGGCAGCTCGGCGAGGGACCGGACGACTCCGTCGACCATGGGCTCGACGAAGCCCGGGTGGTTGAAGTAGTGCCGGAGCTTGTCGATCTTCGGCAGCTCCAGGCCCTCGGCCTCCAGGGCGGCGAGCGCGTCCGCGAGGTTCTCGCGGTACTGCCGGCAGCCCGAGTACGAGGCGTAGGCGCTGGTGGCCAGGACGAGGATGCGGCGGCGGCCGTCGCGGACCATCTCGCGCAGGGTGTCCGTCAGGTACGGCGCCCAGTTGCGGTTGCCCCAGTAGACCGGCAGGTCCAGACCGTGCTCGGCGAAGTCCTTGCGGAGGGCGTCCAGCAGGGCGCGGTTCTGGTCGTTGATGGGGCTGACCCCGCCGAAGAGGAAGTAGTGCTGACCGACTTCCTTGAGGCGTTCCTTGGGGATGCCGCGCCCGCGTGTCACGTTCTCCAGGAACGGGACCACGTCGTCCGGGCCCTCCGGGCCGCCGAACGAGAGCAGGAGCAGGGCGTCGTAGGGGTTGGCATCGAGCACGTCTGGCATGTCTCGATCCTGCCACCCGGCACTGACAGCGGGAAAACGGCGGGGTACCGACCGTGTGTTTCGCCAGCTCCGCGGGGCTGTTTCCGGACGGTCGGACGAGTAAGCTGTATCGACTGCGTTCGCACCTTACTAAGCCGCTTCTGAGCTGTTACCGAGCCGTTCCGGAGACCTCGTTGCCCAGCCCCTACCGCGCCCTGTTCGCCGCCCCCGGCACCAAGGCCTTCTCGACCGCGGGCTTCCTCGGCCGGATGCCGCTGTCGATGATGGGCATCGGCGTGGTGACGATGATCTCGCAGCTCACCGGGCGGTACGGACTGGCCGGCGCCCTGTCCGCCACCATCGCGCTCGCCGCCGCCGTGGCCGGACCGCAGGTCTCCCGTCTGGTGGACCGGTACGGCCAGCGACGAGTGCTGCGCCCGGCGACCCTCGTGTCGCTCACCGCGGCGGCCGTGCTGCTGCCGGCCGCGCACTACGGCTGGCCGGACTGGGTGCTGTTCGTGTCCTGCGTCGGCATCGGCTGCGTGCCGAGTCTCGGCGCGATGGTCCGGGCCCGCTGGGCGGCCCTGTACCGGGGCACCCCCCAGTTGCACACCGCGTACTCGTTCGAGTCCGTGGTGGACGAGATCTGCTTCATCTTCGGGCCGATCATCTCCATCGGCCTGTCCAGCGCCTGGTTCCCGGAGGCCGGGCCGCTGCTCGCCGCCTGCTTCCTGGCCACTGGCGTCTTCTGGCTGACCGCGCAGCGTGCCACCGAGCCGGAGCCGCATCCGCGCCAACACAAGGGCGGCGGCACCCCGCTGCGCTCCCGGGGACTCCAGGTCCTGGTCGTCACGTTCGCGGCGACGGGCACGATCTTCGGGGCCATCGACGTGGTCACCGTGGCCTTCGCCGAGGAGGAGGGGCACAAGGCCGCCGCCAGCCTGGTACTCGCCCTGTACGCGGCGGGTTCGTGCACGGCGGCCATGATCTTCGGGCTGATGCGCTTCGCCGGGCCGCCGGAACGGCGCTGGCTGCTGGGCGTCTGTGCGATGGCCGTGAGTATGATCCCCCTCCTACTGGTCGGAAACCTGCTGTTTCTGGCCGCGGCGCTGTTCGTTGCGGGTCTGTCCATCGCTCCCACGATGATCACGACGATGTCCCTCATCGAAGAGCACGTACCACGCACGCAGCTCACCGAAGGCATGACCTGGGTGAGCACCGGCCTCGCGGTCGGGGTCGCGCTCGGCTCCTCCGCGGGCGGCTGGGTGATCGACGCCTCCGGGGCGCGCGCGGGGTACTGGGTTCCGGCGGTGGCCGGGGCCGTCGCGGTCGCGGTCGGTTTCCTCGGGTACCGCCGGCTCAAGCGGCCGGAACCGCGTCGGGGAGGGACCGTTGAGCAGCACACGCACAGCGAGCGGGATGACGAGCGGGAAGAACGGCACATGGCGTAACTGGGGCGGCAACGTCTCCGCGCGCCCCGCGCGGGAGGTCACTCCCGCCTCCGTGGACGAACTGGCCGAGGCCGTGCGCCGGGCGGCCGAGGACGGGCTGCGGGTCAAGGCCGTCGGCACCGGGCACTCCTTCACGTCCATAGCCGCGACGGACGGTGTGTTGATACGCCCTCAACTGTTGACCGGCATCCGCAGCATCGACCGCGACGCCATGACGGTCACGGTCGAGGCCGGCACACCGCTCAAGAGGCTCAACCTGGCCCTCGCGCGGGAGGGTCTGTCGCTGACGAACATGGGCGACATCATGGACCAGACCGTCTCCGGGGCCACCAGTACCGGCACCCACGGCACGGGCCGCGACTCGGCCTCGATCGCCGCCCAGATCCGGGGCCTGGAAATGGTCACGGCGGACGGCTCGGTGCTGACCTGTTCCGAGCAGGGGACCGACGAGGAGCGCGCCCTGTTCGCCGCCGCCCGGATCGGGCTGGGCGCACTGGGCGTCGTCACCGCGATCACCTTCGCCGTGGAGCCGATCTTCCTGCTCACGGCCCGCGAGGAACCGATGCCGTTCGATCGTGTCCTCGCCGACTTCGACGAACTGTGTACCGAGAACGAGCACTTCGAGTTCTACTGGTTCCCGCACACCGGCAGCACCAACACCAAGCGGAACAACCGCAGCGCCGGCCCCGAGCAGCCGGTGGGGCGGCTCCAGGGCTGGTTCGAGGACGAGTTCCTGTCCAACGGCGTCTTCCAGGCGGCCAACTGGGTCGGCCGCGCGGTGCCCGCCACCGTTCCCACGATCGCCCGGGTCTCCAGCAAGGCGCTGTCCGCGCGGACGTACACGGACACCCCCTACAAGGTCTTCACATCTCCGCGCAGGGTGCGCTTCGTGGAGATGGAGTACGCCGTTCCGCGCGAGGCCGTCGTGGAGACGCTGCGCGAACTGAGGACGATGGTCGACCGGTCACGGCTCCGGATCAGCTTCCCGGTCGAGGTGCGTACGGCTCCGGCCGACGACATCACGCTGTCCACGGCATCGGGCCGCGACACCGCGTACATCGCCGTCCACATGTTCCGGGGCACGCCCTACCAGGCGTACTTCACCGCCGCCGAGCGCATCTTCACGGCGCACGAGGGGCGGCCGCACTGGGGCAAGATCCACACTCGGGACGCCGAGTACTTCTCGCGGGTGTATCCGCGCTTCGGCGAGTTCACGGCGCTGCGGGACCGTCTTGACCCTGATCGTCTGTTCCGGAACGACTACTTGCGCCGGGTTCTGGGGCCGTAGCCGAGGCATCGGGGGCCGGGCTCGTGGCGTCGTCGGAGCCGTCGGTTCCGTCGGCGTCCGGGGTGGGCGTCGGGCTGGACGCCGTACCGCCGTCCTCGGTGGAGCCGCCGCCCGACGACGTGCCGTCGCCGGATCCGCCCGGGGTACCGGACGGGGTGGCCGCCGGGGTGTCGCCGCCGGAACCGGAGTCCTCCGAGCCACCGGGCCCACCGGAGCTCTGCTTGTCCTGGTTGTCGTGTGAGTCCTCTGATCCACCGGAATCGCCCGACTCCTCCGGATTCGGCGTGGACTTGCCGTGGCCGGTGACGGCGCTGCCGACAGTGGTGCTGCGGCCGCCGCTCAGGCTCTCGCCGGAGGCGAGTTCGTACGTGGTGATCCCGGCCATGGTGACGCCGAAGACGAGGGCCGCCGCGACCAGCGGACGCTTCCAGCCCGTGGTCCGCGCGCGGTAGACGGTGCCTCTGGTGAACTCGCCCGGGACCGGCGCGGCCGGACCGCCGGTACGCACGGCGCCGACGGCGCGCTTCACCCTCATCTGCTCACCGGTGCGCTTGAAGAAGTGCTGGAGGACCGAGCCCCCGCACGTGGCGATGACACTGATCAGACCGGCCCCGAGGATCGTGCCGTACACGCCGAAGGAGGAGGCGAGTTTGGCGGCCACCACCGCCGCGAGGGCGCTGCCGGCGACCTGGGGCACGCTCAGGTCGATTCGCTTGGACTTCACCTCCGCACGCGTATCCGTTTCGCCTGCTCCATCGGGCTTTTCACGCATCCCCGGACCTTGCCTGTCTTTCCCGTACGTGATCGATCAACTGCACGAGAAAGGGACGTGGGGGCGAAACCATTAGTTCCGTTTCGGGTGATTCCGTGAAGTACGCCACGTCCAAGATCGCCGGAATCGCGCCGGGGACGGCCGAGCGCCACCCCTTGACGGAAGTTGGGCGGCGCGCCAATCCACGCACGTGGCCCGAATGGAGTACTGTTGCGAGCCCTGGGTCCGGTCTCCCGACAGGGGGTTCAGGACCTTGAAGGACCGCCGGGAGGGGGCTAGTTGCACAGGGTGACGGGTTCGGTCACTTAGCGTTGCGAATAGGTAACCGTGCCATAACGGCGATTCAGGGCCCGTGCCCGACACGCCGGGCAACTCGGCAAGGTTGTGGCAGGCTGCACCCGGGCAGGCCACACTCGACAGAGCGGAAGCAGCGACGCACGTGACGTCGGCAGGCACCACCCGGGAGGTCCCCATGCCCGAACTGCGTGTCGTGGCCGTCTCGAATGACGGCACACGGCTGGTGCTGAAGGCTGCGGACAGCACGGAGTACACGCTTCCGATCGACGAGCGGCTCCGGGCCGCCGTACGCGGCGACCGTCCCCGCCTCGGCCAGATCGAGATCGAGGTGGAGAGTCATCTCCGCCCACGCGACATCCAGGCGCGTATACGTGCCGGCGCGACCGCGGAAGAGGTCGCGCAGATGGCCGGCATCCCCGTCGACCGCGTACGGCGCTTCGAGGGGCCCGTGCTGGCCGAGCGCGCCTTCATGGCGGAGCGGGCCCGCAAGACCCCCGTCCGCCGTCCCGGCGAGAACTCCGGACCGCCCCTCGGCGAGGCCGTCCAGGAGCGGCTGGTGCTGCGCGGCGCCGACAAGGACACCGTCCAGTGGGACTCCTGGCGCCGCGACGACGGCACCTGGGAAGTCCTCCTGGTCTACCTGGTCGCGGGCGAGCCGCACTCGGCGAGCTGGACGTACGACCCGCCCCGGCGGCTCGTCCAGGCCGTCGACTCGGAGGCGCGCGCGCTGATCGGTGAGACCGACGACCTCGCCGCGCCCGAGCCCAGCTTCCCGTTCGTCCCGCGCATCGCACGGCTGCCGCGCGACCGGCCACTGGACCGCACTCTCGACCGGGAGCAGCGGGAGCGGCCGAGCCTGCCTCCGGCGCCGTCCGAGCCCGCCGAGGAAACCGCGGCCACCGCCTCGGCCGAGCGCGACTCCCTCACCAGTCTGCTGGAGGCGGTACCGAGCTTCCGGGGCGACCTGGTGGTGCCCGAGCGCGCTCCGGAACCGGCGGAGGAGCCGGTCGAGGAGCCCGAGGTGGAGGAACCCCCGGCACCTGCGGCGTCGGCCGGTTCCGCCTATGCCGACGTGCTCATGCCGCGCTCCGTGGCGAGCCACCGCGACCGTCTCACCGGTTCCACCGACCGTCAGGCCGAGGCCGACGGCGTCCGTCCGGGCCGCCGGGCGGCGGTGCCGAGCTGGGACGAGATCGTGTTCGGGACGCGGCGGAAGAAGCAGGAGTAGCGGTCTTCGACGGTCGGGGCCGACTCGGTGGTGGGGCCCCGCTGCGGCTTCGCCGCCCCTGTCCCGGGCCTGCACCGCCAGGCCCTCGTCTGCTCCGCTCGGGGCCAACCCCCTGCTGCGGACGCGGCCCCATCTGCTTGAACACGGTCCCACCTGCTCGGGGCCCGGCCTCACACGCTTGGACCGGGCCCCGCCTGCCCGGGACCCGGCCCCACCACTCCTCCGCCAGGCCTACTGCGGGTCCGGCCCCACGGCGACCGGCCGGCCCGGATCCGACGACCACTCCGACCACGAGCCCACGTACAGCGCCGCCGGAATGCCCGCCACCGCCAGCGCCAGCACCTCGTGGGCGCCCGACACGCCGGAGCCGCAGTACACACCCACCTGATCGTCCTCCGTGGCGCCCAACGACTTGAAGCGGGCGCGGAGTTCCTCCGCGGGCAGGAACCGGCCGTCCGGCGCCACGTTGTCCGTCGTCGGCGCGGACACGGCGCCCGGGATGTGGCCACCCACCGGGTCGATCGGCTCGACCTCGCCCCGGTACCGCTCCCCCGCGCGGGCGTCGAGCAGCACCCCGGAGCGGGCCAGCGCGGCGGCCCCGTCGGCGTCCAGCAACCCCGCCGCGCCCGGCTCCGGAGTGAAGTCGCCCTCCGTGGGCGTGGGGACGTCAGTCGACAGCGGCGCCTTCCAGGCCGGCAACCCGCCGTCCAGCACCCGCACGTTCGGGTGACCCGTCCAGCGCAGCAGCCACCAGGCGCGAGCCGCCGCCCACCCCTGGCCGCCGTCGTACACGACGACCGGCCGGCCGGACGACACGCCCGCGCGGCGCATCGCCGCGCCGAACACCGCCACGTCGGGCAGCGGATGCCGGCCGCCTCCGCCGGGCGCGGAGGCGAGTTCCCTGTCCAGGTCGACGAAGACCGCACCGGGAAGGTGCCCGGCGGCGTACTCGGCCCGGCCGTCGAACGGCGGAGCGCCGGCCGCCTTGGCCGTGCTCAGCTGCCAGCGGACGTCGAGCAGGACCGGCGGGTTCGCGTCCGCCAGTTCGGTCACGAGTTGCGATGCGGAGATGGTGGCGTTCATGGCCCCATCCTGGCGTACCGAGTGGCCGCCGCGTCGATGTCGGGCTACTCTGCCCGCCGGACAGTACCGATCACGAGGCGTACGGGTTCGGGCACATGCTGTACTACCCGTACAGCCCCGGGCTGCCCCACGGGCGCGCCCGAGACGTGCGGCACCGGATCCGGTGCCGGCATCGGCGCGCAGGTCCGTCAAAGCGGAATCCGTCAGGCGGAAGCGGACGCACGGCCCGCGGAGGGCCGAGAAGAGAGTGACGATGACCGACGCACGGGGGTCGGCCGGCCGGAACGGCGAGACGAACGCCCGGCGCACGCCCGGCACACCCTGCTGGGTGAGTCTGATGGTGCACGGACCGGCCGCGACCCAGGAGTTCTACGGCGCGCTGTTCGGCTGGGAGTTCCAGCCCGGCCCTCAGCAGTTGGGCCCGTACGCGCGGGCCCTGATCGACGGGCGCGAGGTGGCGGGTATCGGCCAACTGCCCCCGGACCGGCATCTGCCCATCGCCTGGACGCCCTACTTCGCCTCCGACGACGTCAACCGGACGGCCGAAACGGTACGCCTGTGCGGTGGCACGATCGGCGTGGGCCCGCTGGACGCGGGCGAGGCCGGCCGGCTGGCCATCGGCTCCGACCCGTCGGGCGCCGTCTTCGGCATCTGGCAGGCGGCGGCGCACCTCGGCACGGCCGTCACGGACGTGCCCGGCACACCGGCGTGGAACGAGCTGATGACCTTCGAGTCGGCGAGCGTCGCCAAGTTCTACGAGACGGTGTTCGGCTTCGAACTGGTGCCGGAGGTCTCCGCCGACTTCGACTATGTGACGCTGTGCCTCGAAGGCCGCCCCGTCGCCGGCATCCACGGCGTCGGCAACGCCCTGCCGCGTGACCGGGGGCCGCACTGGGTGACGTACTTCGAGGTGGCCGACGCGGAGGAGTCCCTGGAGCACCTCGCCGATCTGGGCGGGCACGTACTCAAACCGGCCCGGGACACCGCCCACGGCCGGTCCGCGATGGTGGCGGACCCGGAAGGGGCGCGGTTCTCGCTGCTGGAGGGCCGGCGGGGCCCGGCCGCGGGGTCGCGGAGTCGCTCAGGCGGGTGACACCGGCAGCACGTCAGGTGACAGCGCCGCCGCGCGGGCCGTCGCGGCGGTCGTACGGCGCCGGTGGTGCCGGCGGCACAGCACCTCGTAGCCGATCTCGTCGGGGGACTGGGCCACGTCGCCGACGACCACCTGGGCGCCCTCGACGACCATGACGCCGCCCACGGTGCGGGCGTTGTGCGTGGCGCGGGCGCCGCACCAGCACAGGGCCTCGACCTGGAGCACCTCGACGCGGTCGGCGAGTTCGACCAGGCGCTGGGAGCCGGGGAACAGCTTGGAGCGGAAGTCGGTGGTGATGCCGAAGGCGTACACGTCCATGCCGAGATCGTCGACCACGCGCGCGAGCTGGTCGATCTGGTCCGGCGCGAGGAACTGCGCCTCGTCCGCGATCACGTAGTCCGCGCGTCCGCCCTGCGAGAGGTGGTCGACGACGTAGGCGTACAGATCCTGTCCGTCCTCGACCTCCACCGCGTCGGTGACCAGGCCGAGGCGGGAGGAGAGTTTGCCCTCGCCCGCGCGGTCGTCGCGGGTGAAGATCATGCCGGCCAGGCCGCGCGCCGAGCGGTTGTGCTCGATCTGGAGAGCCAGTGTCGACTTCCCGCAGTCCATCGTTCCGGAGAAGAAGACCAGCTCGGGCATGAGGGGTTGAGCACCTTTCGGCAGCGGCGGCGGGAAGCGGGGCGGGATGCGATGGGAGCGGGGCGGGATGGGGAGCAGGGCTTCAGGAGCGTACTTCGAGCAGGGGGACGAGTTGTTCGGCAGGGGTCATCGACCCGTGGTTGCCGACCATCGCCGACTCCTTCGGCTCCCGCTCGGAGGCGATGAGCAGGACGTCGTCCCGCGCGGCGGCGACCACGTCGCCGATGCGGTCGTACACCCGGTCGTCGATGCGGGGACCGAACCAGCCGGCCGCGACCGCCTCGTCCCTCGACGCCACCCAGAACTGCTCGCCGAGCACCTCTCGCCAGCAGGTCAGCACGTCGTTCGCCGCGCCGGGGACGGCGTAGACGTGCCGGGCGCGGCCCTCGCCGCCGAGGAGGGCGACGCCCGCCTTCAGCTCCCAGTCGTCGTCGAAGTCGATGCGGTGATCCTCGTCGAAGGGCACGTCGATCATGCCGTGGTCGGCGGTGACGTACAGGGCGCTGCGCGGCGGCAGCTGCTCGGCGAGGCGCCGGACGAGCCGGTCGACGTGCCCGAGCTGGCCGCGCCAGGTGTCGGAGTCGACGCCGAAGCGGTGGCCGGCGCCGTCGACCTCGGCGTAGTACGTGTAGACGAGGGCGCGGTCGGCGCCGGCCAGTTGCTCGGCGGCGCAGTCCATCCGGTCCTCGCCGGACAGCCGCCCGTGGAACGTTCCGCCGCTGAGCGCGACCTTGGTCAGCGGGGTGTTCGCGAAGGTCGGGGAGGAGACCTGGGCGGCGCGCACGCCCGCCTCGTGGGCGAGCTGGAAGACGGTGGGGTACGGCTGCCAGGGGCCCGGCGCGGTCCACGGCTGCCAGCGCAGCTGGTTCATCAGCGCGCCGGTGGCGGGATCGCGCACGGTGTAACCGGGCAGGCCGTGGGCGCCCGGTGGCAGGCCGGTGCCGACGGAGGCGAGGGAGGTGGCGGTGGTCGCCGGGTAGCCAGCGGTGATCGGGCGTCCGGTGCCGCCGCGCGAGGTGCCCAGCAGCGAGCTGAGGAAGGGGGCGTCCTCCGGGTGCGCGCGCAGCTGCTCCCAGCCGAGGCCGTCGATCAGGAACACGCAGTTCCGGTCGGCCGGGGTCAGCTCCGTGATGCCCGCGGTCATGCCGGGGACGCCGAGGCCGGCGGCCAGGGTGGGCAGCAGGTCGGCGAGCGAGCCCGTGCCGTACTCGGGTACGGGGGCGGAGTCGACGGGGAGGGGCTCGGGGTCGGTGTCCCAGGCGGCGGGCTGCACCATCAGCGGGCGGAATCCGCGGTCGCCTCGGAGAGGGCCTGGGCGAAGGCGAGCGCCTGGCGCACCGTCTCCGGGCCGTCCCCGGCCTCGCTGACGCGCAGGCTGAGGTCGTCGGCCGTCGAACTGCCGGTGTAGCCGTGGTCGGCCTCGCAGTTGGGGTCGCCGCAGGCGGCCGGCTCCAGGTCGAGGCGGGAGACGGCGCCCCAGCCGATGGTCAGCACGATCTCGCGGGGCAGCGTGCCCGGCTTGTACTGCTCCGGGTTGGCGACCACGCGGCTGACGACGATGGACGAGATCCGGCCGAGCTTGACGGACTCCGTGGAGGTCGTGGCGTACGGCGTCGGAGAGGTGTCGTCGGCGGCCTGCTCGTCGGTGTGGCTGACGATGAAGCGGTTGCCGGTGAGCACGAGCACGGTCACGTGCCTGCGCACCTCGTTCTGGTCGAACGTCGTCTCCTGGTGGACCAGGTACGACCTGACGGGCTCGCCGCCCACGGCGGCCTCCACCGCCTCGGCCACGAGGGCCGGGTAGTAGCCGCTGCGCTCGATCGCCGCTCGCAGCCCCTGGGTCGTCGTACTGGTCTTGGCCATGCCGTCCATCCTACGGGGGCGCACCGACTGCGAGACACGCTCGTGCGGTACCCGCCCCGGGTGGTGGCGGTCAGTACGCCGGCAGGGTCCGCGGGCCGAGGTCGTCCCGGGCGGGTGGGGGCGCGAGACGGACGGAGGCGCCGAGGACGCTCAGGCCGCGCGGGGCGACGACGACCGGTTCGAGGGTGACCGCGACGACCTCGGGGTGGTCGTCCACCAGTCGGGAGACCCGCAGCAGCAGCTCCTCCAGGGCGGAGCTGTCGACCGGGGCCGAGCCGCGCCAGCCGAAGAGGAGGGGTGCCGTGCGGATCGAGCGGATGAGCGAGGTGGCCTCCCGGTCGGTGACCGGGATCAGCCGGTGCGCCATGTCGCCGAGCAGCTGCGTGGCGGCCCCGGCGAGCCCGAAGGAGAGCACGGCACCGGCCGCCGGGTCGATGACCGCCCGCACGACCGTGTCGACGCCGCGCGGTGCCATGCCCTGCACCACCGGGCGCAGCTCCTGGGGCTTCCCGAACAACTCGGTCAACTCGGCGTACGCCCGGCGCAGTTGTTCCTCGTCCGCGAGGTCCAGGCGTACGCCGCCCAGGTCGGCGCGGTGGCGCAGGTGCGGGGCGGTGGCCTTGAGGGCGACCGGGTAGCCGATGGTCCGCGCGGCGGCGACGGCGTCGTCGGGGGTGGGGGCGGGCAGGGCGCGGTGGACGTGGATGCCGTACCTGCCGAGCAGGTCGCAGGTCTCCTGCGTGCCGAGGGTGAGCCCCTGCCCGCGCGCGAGGTGCCCGGCTATCAGTCCGGCGGCGCCCTTCTCGTCGATGTCCTCGTACTCCGGCACCTTCCCGGGGTCGGCGGCGTCACCTCGCCACTGGGCGTATGCGACGGCCTGGGCGAGGGCGCGGACGGCCCGCTCGGCGGCGGGGTAGGCGGGGATGTGGTGGGCCCCTTCCGGAGCCTCGACGGAGGGCGGCCGCGGTGCCGGGGCTGCGGAGCGGGGCTCCTCGCGGGTGCTCGACGCCGCCCGGGGCGCCGTGTCAGCAGTGGCCTGCGGCGCCGTGCTCGCGGTGGCCTGCGGCGCTGTGTTCGTGGTGGCCTGCGGCGCCGTGCTCGTCGCCGCGGACAGGGCTTCCGCGAGACCGCCCAGTTCGACGTGGACCACCAGGACCGGCTTGCCGGGCTCCGCGGCCGCCGCCGACCGCAGGGCGTCCGCCAGCGCCGCGTCACCGGCCGACCCCTCCCCCACCGTCGGGATGGCCGTCACCACCACCGCGTCGCACGTGTCGTCGGCCAGGGCGCGGGAGAGCGCCGCGTGGAAGTCGTCCGCCGAGGCCGCCGTCGTCAGGTCCAGGGGCGAGTGCGGTCGCAACCCCTCGGAGAGGCAGGCGTCGTACGTCAGAAGGCCGAGTGATTCGGAGTTCCCCAGGATCGCCACCCTCGGGCCGGCGGGCAACGGCTGGCGGGCGAGGAGCAGCCCGGCGTCGACCAGGTCGGTGATCGTGTCGACGCGGATCACGCCGGCCTGTCTCAGCAGCGCGGAAACGGTCGCGTGGGGCAGCCGCGTAGCTCGCACCGCGTGTCCCTGTGGTGCCACGCCGCCGTGCCGGGCGCCCTGCACCACGACCAGCGGTTTGACGGCCGCCGTCCGCCGGGCCAGGCGGGTGAACTTGCGCGGGTTGCCGATGGACTCCAGGTACATCAGCGCGACGTCGGTCTCCGGGTCGTCGTACCAGTACTGGAGTACGTCGTTGCCGGAGACGTCGGCCCGGTTGCCGGAGGAGACGAAGGTCGACACGCCGGTGACGCCGGTGACCCCGCCGCCGCGCCGGTGCAGCCGGGACAGCAGGGCGATCCCGATGGCGCCGGACTGGGCGAACAGCCCGATCCGGCCGGGGCGCGGCATCTCGGGGGCGAGGGAGGCGTTGAGCCGCACCCGGGGGGACGAGTTGATGATCCCGAAGGCGTTGGGCCCGATGATCCGCATGCCGTACGTGCGCGCGTGCCGCACGAGGGCGCGCTGTCGTTCGCGCCCGTCGGGGCCGCTGTCGGCATACCCGGCGGAGATCACCACGAGGCCCTGCACGCCGTGCTCGCCGCACTCGGTGACGACCTCGGGGACGTGCTCGGCGGGCACGGTGACGACGGCGAGGTCGACGGGCCCGTCGATCTCGCGCACCGAGCGGCAGGCGGGCACCCCGTCGAGCTCCTTCTGCGCCTCGGGAAGGGCCTTGTTCACGGCGTACAGCCGGCCGGTGTAGCCCGCGTCCCGGATGTTGCCGAGGATGCTGCGGCCGACGCCTCCCGGTGTGCGGCCGGTGCCGATGACGGCCACCGAGCCGGGCTGCAACAGCCGCTGAACCGAACGCGCCTCCGCGCGGTGCTCGCGCGCGTACTGCACGGCGAGCGAGCGGTCGGTCGGTTCGAGGTCGAACTCCAGGCGGACGACACCGTCCTCGAAGCTCCGCTTCTGGGTGTACCCGGCGTCCATGAACACCTTGATCATCTTGGTGTTGGCGGGCAGCACCTCGGCGGCGAAGCGGCGGATGCCGCGCTCGCGGGCGACGGCGGCGACGTGCTCCAGCAGCGCGGAGGCGACGCCGCGCCCCTGGTGGGCGTCCTGGACGAGGAAGGCGACCTCGGCCTCGTCGGCCGGTGCGGAGGCGGGTGTTCCACCGGCGCCGATCCGGTCGTAGCGTACGGTGGCGATGAACTCGCCGCCGATGGTGGCCGCGAGTCCCACCCGGTCCACAAAGTCGTGGTGCGTGAAGCGGTGGACGTCCTTGGCGGACAGGCGAGGGTACGGCGCGAAGAAGCGGTAGTACTTCGACTCGTCGGAGACCTGCTCGTAGAAGCTGACCAGGCGCTCGGCGTCATCAACGGTGATGGGGCGGACGCGCGCGGTGCCGCCGTCGCGCAGCACCACGTCGGCTTCCCAGTGGGCGGGGTACTCGTGCCGGTCCGACGAGGTCTGCATGGGCCCCAGAGTACGGCTCGCGTACGACAACGGCGCGAGGCAGTCTGTGGAGGACGGAAGGTCGGGCCGAGGCCGCGGTCCGACGACCACACGGGGCGGCGGCAGCCGTCCTCGCAAGCTTCACGATGTGGGAAACTGGTCTAGACAAGACTGGTCTAGACAACCTGAAACCCCTGAAAACCTGAAGGGCAGCATCACATGGCTGAGCGCCGCGTCAACGTCGGCTGGGCCGAGGGTCTCCACGCCCGCCCCGCCTCCATCTTCGTCCGAGCCGCCACGGCCACAGGCGTCCCGGTGACGATCGCCAAGGCCGACGGGTCCCCCGTCAACGCGGCCTCCATGCTGGCCGTCCTCGGCCTCGGCGCCCAGGGTGGCGAGGAGATCGTCCTCGCCGCCGACGCCGAGGGTGCGGACGCCGCCCTGGACCGGCTGGCGAAGCTGGTCGCCGAGGGGCTCGAGGAACTCCCCGAGACCGTCTGAGCAACGCGACACCGAAAGGCCCGCCCGGAACTCCGGGCGGGCCTCTTGTTTTCCCTTTCCGCTTCCCCCGTTTTATGGGCAGCAGGGCAGCAGAAAATAGCCCCCGAATTACTCCCTCTTTGTATACGGCGCCCGTGTTAATACCGCAGGCTCGGCATGTTTACGGCACGTTGCGATTTCCTCACACGCTCCGCCCGCTCGCCCCCGGAGACGAATCGCAGCCGGTGCGCCGGCGTCGACCGCTCGGTGTGCAGCGTCATGAGCGCCCGCGCGCGCTCGCCGTCGCCCCGGGCCACCGCGTCGACGATCGCACCGTGCTCCGCCCAGCACTCCACGGGCCCGGCCGACGCCTCCACGACGTACATCCAGGCGATCTTGTGGCGCAGCTGGGTCAGCAAGGCCGTCAGCGAAGGGCTGCCGGCGGCCTGGGCGAGAGTCTCGTGGAACCACCCGTCCAGTGAGCGCAGATCCTCGCTGTTGCCCTGCCTGGCGCGCTCCTGCCCCAGCCTGACCAGCCCGCGCAGCACCTTGAGGTGGGCCTCGGTGCGGCGCCGGGCGGCCCGGGAGGCGCCGAGGGGTTCGAGGAGCGTGCGCGTCTCCAGCAGGTCGGCGGCCTCCTGCTCGGTGGGTTCCGCGACGCACGCGCCCGCGTGCCGCCGCGTCACCACGAAGCCTTCGGCCTCCAGCGTGCGCAGGGCCTCACGGACGGGGACGCGGGAGACGCCGTAGCGGCGGGCCAGGAGTTCCTCGGTGAGCCGACTGCCGCGTCCGTGGACGCCGGTGACGATGTCGTCCCGGATCGCCGTGCACACCGAGTGCGCCGGAATACGCATGCCCGACCTCCGCCTTAATCCCCGTGAAACGTCGACGATTGACGTGTGCTCAGTGACTCTAGGCCAATCAAGCGCATATTCCGACGGCAGGGCGGATTTCATGGATAATTTTTGGTCAGCGACGCTTCCACCCAGGGAAATGAATGCGAAAGCCCCGGCTCGGGGAGCCGGGGCTTTCGGATGTCGTACCGTCCGTCGTCAGACGTTCACGCCGTGGGAGCGGAGGTAGGCGACGGGGTCCAGGTCCGAGCCGTACTCGGGGCTCGTACGGGCCTCGAAGTGCAGGTGCGGTCCGGTGACGTTGCCGGTGGCGCCGGACAGGCCGATCTGCTGCCCGGGGACGACCGCCTGGCCGACCGAGACGCCGATGGACGACAGGTGGCCGTACTGCGTGTACGTGCCGTCGTGCATCTTGATCACGACCTGGTTGCCGTACGCCCCGCCCCAGCCGGCCTCGACGACGGTGCCGACGCCGACCGCGTGCACGGACGTACCGCTGGAGGCGTGGAAGTCGATGCCGGTGTGGCTGCCGGAGGACCACAGCGAGCTGCCGGCCTGGTAGGCGGTGGAGACGTAGGAGGCGGTGATCGGCGACACGAAGGTGTTGAGGCGCTCGCGCTCCGCCTCGCGCGCGGCGCGCTCCTTGGCCTCGCGCGCCTCCTTGGCCGCCTCGGCCGCCCGCTCGCGCGCGGCCTCCTGGGCCGCCTCACGGGCGGCGGCGTGCCGGGCCGCCTGCTCCTGCGCGGTGGCCTGGGCGTCGATCTCGTCGGCTATGGAGTCGCCGATGGTGATGACCGGGGTGAGTCCGCTCTGCTCCGCCTGGGGCTCGGCGGCGAGCGCCGGAGCCGCGAGGGTGCCGACGACGCCGGTGGTGGCGAGGGCCGCGACACCCGCCGCGCGGGCGGTGGTGCGGTGCACCCGGCTGGGACGACGGTGCTTCCCGGTGGCGCGCGTGAACGCCATGTAGAGGCTGGTCCTTTCCTTCCCTCTCGCCTACCGGGTTAGCTGACGGGTTCGGAGGTGGAAGGTCTCCTACGGACCCCCTCGCTGCGCGCGCGGGCGTCCGATTCACCCCAGGGACTGCGATGGGTCCCCGGCTCCCCTGGCTCGCGCCGTACGGGGACTCGGCGATGACTGTCCGGTGCCGCGGGTGCGGCGCACTGCCTGACGAACAGCCCGGATGACGCTAAACGCGGCTGCGTTCAATCCTCAAACGCAACAAGACTTTTGTAGCGCACGCCACAGGGCAGACAGGCAGCCTCTCCCCCAATTCGGACAAATGGCGGCCCTGGTGACACTCCGGTCACCAGGGCCGCCCGCGCGCGTGTGCCGCTACTCGGCCGCCACCACGGTGACTTCACCGATGCCGAGGGCCTCGACGGGCTCCTTGATCTGCGCCGCGTCGCCGACGAGGACCGTCACCAGACGGTCCACCGGGAAGGCGTTCACGACCGCCGCCGTGGCCTCCACGGTGCCCGTGGCGGCGAGTTGGCGGTAGAGCGCGGCCTGATAGTCGTCGGGCAGGTGCTGCTCGACCTGGTCGGCCAGCGTGCTCGCCACGGCCGCCGCCGTCTCGTACTTCAGCGGCGCAACGCCCACCAGGTTCTGCACGGCGACGTCACGCTCGGCGTCGGTGAGACCTTCCGCGGCGAGCTTGCGCAGCACCGTCCACAGGTCCTCCAGGGCGGGACCGGTGTTGGGGGTGTCCACGGAGCCGCTGATGGCGAGCATCGCGGCGCCCGTGCCGTCGGGCGCGGAGCGCATGACCTGCCCGAAGGCCCGTACACCGTAGGTGTAGCCCTTCTCCTCGCGCAGGACGCGGTCCAGGCGCGAGGTGAGGGTCCCGCCGAGGCAGTAGGTGCCGAGCACCTGCGCGGGCCACACGCGGTCGTGCCGATCGGCGCCGGTGCGGCCGATCAGCAACTGCGTCTGGACGGCGCCGGGTCGGTCCACGATGACGACCCGGCCGGTGTCGTCGGCGCTCACCGGGGGTACGGGACGCGCTTCGGCGACGGAGCCGGTCCACGCGCCCAGCGTCTCGCCGAGCAGCGCGTCGAGGTCGACGCCGGTGAGGTCGCCGACGACCACGGCGGTGGCGGTGGCGGGTCGGACGTGCTTCTCGTAGAAGGCGCGTACGGCCGCCGAGTCGATGCTCGCGACCGTCTCCTCGGTGCCCTGGCGCGGGCGCGACATACGCGTCCCGGCCGGGAACAGCTCCTTGGAGAGTTCCTTGGCCGCGCGGCGCGAAGGGTTGGCCAGCTCGTGCGGGATCTCGTCGAGCCGGTTGCGGACCAGCCGTTCGACCTCGCTGTCCGCGAACGCGGGGGCCCTGAGCGCGTCGGCGACCAGGCCCAGGGCCTTGGCGAGGCGTGAGGCCGGCACCTCCAGGCTCAGCCGGACGCCGGGGTGGTCGGCGTGTGCGTCGAGGGTGGCACCGCAGCGCTCCAGTTCGGCGGCGAAGTCCTCGGCGGAGTGCTTGTCGGTGCCCTCGGAGAAGGCGCGCGCCATGATCGTGGCGACACCGTCGAGGCCGGCCGGCTCCGCGTCCAGGGGGGCGTCGAGGAGCACCTCCACGGCGACGACCTGCTGGCCGGGGCGATGGCAGCGCAGCACGGTGAGGCCGTTGTCGAGGCTGCCGCGCTCGGGGGCCGGGAACGCCCACGGCTTGGGCTCGCCGGCCCGCGGCTGGGAGTGGAATTCCATGGTGGCGAGCTCGGTCACTTGGCCGCCTCCTCGTTCTCGTCGGTGGCGTCGTTCTCGTCGGCGGGGGCGGTCGGCTCGTAGACGAGCACCGCGCGGTTGTCGGGGCGCAGGCGGGCCTTGGCGACCTCCTGGACCTCCTCGGCCGTCACCTCCAGCACCCGCTGCACGGCGGTGAGGGCGAGCTGCGGGTCGCCGAACAGGACGGCGTACCGGCACAGTTCGTCGGCGCGGCCCGCGACCGTGCCCAGGCGGTCCAGCCACTCGCGCTCCAACTGGGCCTGGGCGCGCTCCATCTCCTCGGCCGTCGGGCCCTCCTCGGCGAACCGGGCGAGCTCCTCGTCGATGGCGGTCTCGATGACCGGCACCTCGAAGTCACCGGACGTCTTCACGTCCAGCCACCCCAGGGAGGGCGCTCCGGCGAGCCGCAGCAGGCCGAATCCGGCGGCGACGGCCGTGCGGTCGCGCCGTACCAGCCGGTTGTACAGGCGGGACGACTCACCGCCGCCCAGGACGGTGAGGGCCAGGTCGGCCGCGTCGCACGCGCGCGTGCCGTCCTCCGGCAGACGGTAGGCCGCCATCAGGGCGCGGGCCGGGACCTCCTCCTCGACCACCTCGCGCAACTGCCCGCCCATGACGTCGGGCAGCGAGCCGTCCCGGGGGGCCTGCTTGCCGTCGTGCGAGGCGATGGAGCCGAAGTACTTCTCGATCCAGGCGAGCGTCTGCTCGGGGTCGATGTCGCCGACGACCGAGAGCACCGCGTTGTTCGGCGCGTAGTAGGTGCGGAAGAACGCGCGCGCGTCCTCCAGCGTCGCCGCGTCCAGGTCGGCCATGGAACCGATCGGCGTGTGGTGGTAGGGGTGCCCCTCCGGGTAGGCGAGGGCGGTCAGCTTCTCGAACGCGGTGCCGTAGGGCACGTTGTCGTAGCGCTGGCGGCGCTCGTTCTTGACGACGTCCCGCTGGTTCTCCATCGACTCGTCGTCCAGCGCGGACAGCAGGGAGCCCATGCGGTCGGCCTCCAGCCAGAGGGCGAGCTCCAGCTGGTGGGCGGGCATGGTCTCGAAGTAGTTGGTGCGCTCGAAGCTGGTGGTGCCGTTGAGCGAGCCGCCGGCGCCCTGCACCAGTTCGAAGTGGCCGTTGCCCTTGACCTGGGCGGAGCCCTGGAACATGAGGTGCTCGAAAAGGTGAGCCAGGCCGGTGCGTCCCTTGACTTCGTGGCGCGAGCCGACGTCGTACCAGAGGCACACCGCCGCGACCGGGGTCAGGTGGTCCTCGGAGAGCACCACGCGCAGGCCGTTGGCCAGGCGGTGCTCGGTCGCTGTCAGGCCGCCGGAGCCTGCCTGGGCTGTGGCCGTGTGACCCATGGGCATGTACGTCCCTTCGATCGCGAAATTCTCGGTGGAAACACTTGGTGGATCATTGGGCGGAACTGCGGAATTCCGCCGATCCTGCCACTGTATGCAAGCGTGCGGGACACCGGTGGAGTTCCCGGACCTCGTACGCCGAGAGCGAGAACGGGGTTGGCGGCCCCAGCGGCCCGACCGGGGCGAAGGCGCGGGACGAGGGCGTACCCTGCGGGCAGCGCCGGGCCGGGCAGCCCGTGACGGGTCCTGGTCGGTCGCTGTCAGTGCCGCAGTCCACAATGGACCGCGTCAGATCACCGTTCACGCTTCAGCAAGGAGCCGGCAGCGATGGCCCGCCGTAGTACGAAGACCCCGCCGCCCGACGACTCGTACGAGGAGAAGATCCTCGACATCGACGTCGTCGACGAGATGCAGGGCTCCTTCCTCGAGTACGCGTACTCGGTCATCTATTCCCGCGCGCTGCCGGACGCCCGCGACGGCCTCAAGCCGGTGCACCGCCGCATCGTCTACCAGATGAACGAGATGGGCCTGCGGCCCGAGCGCAGCTATGTGAAGTGCGCCCGCGTCGTCGGCGAGGTCATGGGCAAGCTGCACCCGCACGGCGACGCGTCGATCTACGACGCCCTGGTGCGCATGGCCCAGCCGTTCTCCATGCGCGTCCCCCTGGTCGACGGCCACGGCAACTTCGGCTCCCTGGGCAACGACGACCCGCCGGCCGCCATGCGGTACACCGAGTGCCGGATGGCCGAGGCCACCAGCCTGATGACGGAGTCCATCGACGAGGACACCGTCGACTTCGGCCCCAACTACGACGGCCAGGAGCGCGAGCCGGTGGCGCTGCCCGCCGCCTTCCCGAACCTCCTGGTCAACGGCGCTTCAGGTATCGCGGTCGGCATGGCCACGAACATGCCGCCGCACAATCTGCGCGAGGTGATCGCGGCCGCCCGGCACCTGATCCGGTACCCGAACGCGGACCTCGAAGCCCTGATGAAGCACGTTCCGGGCCCCGACCTGCCCACCGGCGGCCGGATCGTCGGCCTGCCCGGCATCCGGGACGCCTACGAGACGGGCCGCGGCACGTTCAAGATCCGGGCGACGGTCGCCGTGGACACCGTGACGGCCCGCCGCAAGGGTCTCGTCGTCACCGAGCTGCCCTTCGCCGTCGGCCCGGAGAAGGTGATCGCCAAGATCAAGGACCTGGTCGGCTCGAAGAAGCTCCAGGGCATCGCCGACGTCAAGGACCTCACCGACCGCGAGCACGGGCTGCGCCTGGTCATCGAGATCAAGAACGGCTTCGTGCCCGAGGCGGTCCTGGAACAGCTCTACAAACTGACGCCGATGGAGGAGTCCTTCGGCATCAACAACGTCGCCCTGGTGGACGGCCAGCCGCTGACACTGGGCCTCAAGGAGCTGCTGGAGGTCTACCTCGACCACCGCTTCAACGTCGTACGGCGCCGCAGCGAGTTCCGCCGGAGCAAGAAGCGCGACCGTCTGCACTTGGTCGAGGGCCTGCTCACCGCCCTGGTCGACATCGACGAGGTCATCCGCCTCATCCGCTCCAGCGAGAACTCCGCACAGGCCAAGCAGCGCCTGATCGAGCACTTCTCGCTCAGCGACGTCCAGACCCAGTACATCCTGGACACGCCGCTGCGCCGGCTCACCAAGTTCGACCGCATCGAGCTGGAGTCGGAGAAGGAGCGGTTGAACGCGGAGATCGAGGAGCTGACCCGGATCCTCGACTCGGACGCGGAGCTGCGCAAGCTCGTCTCGACCGAACTGGCCGCGGTGGCCAAGAAGTTCGGCACCGACCGCCGCACGATGCTGCTGGAGTCGTCCGGCGCGCCGGTCGCCGCGGTTCCGCTCCAGGTGGCGGACGACCCGTGCCGGGTGCTGCTGTCCTCGACGGGCCTGCTGGCCCGCACCGCGAACGACGAGCCGCTCGTCACGGAGGCCGGCGCCAAGCGCGTCAAGCACGACCTGATCGTCTCGGCGGTGCCGGCCACGGCCCGCGGCGAGGTGGGCGTGGTGACGTCGGCCGGGCGCCTGCTGCGGGTGAACGTCGTGGACCTGCCCCAGCTCCCGGAGCCGATGCCGACGCCGAACCTCTCGGGTGGTGCGCCGCTGGCGGAGTTCGTGACCCTGGAGGACGACGAGACGGTCATCTGCCTGACCACCCTGGACGAGTCCTCACCCGGCCTGGCGCTCGGCACGGAACAGGGTGTCGTCAAGCGCGTGGTGCCCGACTACCCGACCAACAAGGACGAATTGGAGGTCATCGCCCTCAAGGAGGGCGACCGGATCGTCGGCGGCGCCGAGCTGCGCACCGGCGACGAGGACCTGGTCTTCATCACGGACGACGCGCAGCTGCTGCGCTACCAGGCCTCGCAGGTCCGCCCGCAGGGCCGTCCGGCGGGCGGTGTGGCGGGCGTCAAGCTCGCCGACGGCGCCAAGGTCATCTCCTTCACGGCGGTGGACCCGGCGGCGGAGGCGGTGGTGTTCACGGTCGCCGGTTCGCGCGGCACGCTGGACGACTCCGTCCAGACCACGGCCAAGCTCACGCCGTTCGACCAGTATCCGCGCAAGGGCCGCGCCACGGGTGGCGTGCGCTGCCAGCGGTTCCTGAAGGGCGAGGACTGCCTGGCCTTCGCCTGGGTGGGCGCCACCCCGGCGCTCGCCGCGCAGAAGAACGGCACCCCCGCCCAGCTCCCGGACATCGACCCGCGCCGCGACGGCTCGGGCGTGTCGCTGCCGAAGACGGTGGCGGTGGTGGCGGGACCGGCCTAGGCCCCGTCCCGGGCACCGGGCGGCGGTTCCTCGCCGCCCGGTTCCTCGGCGTCTGGTTCCTCGCCGTCGGGGTCCGGTACGTAGCGCAGGACGCCCCACATTCCGTGCTCGTCGGCCGGTGGGGCGTCGGCGTCCCTGCGGCACGCGTCGAGTTCCTCGCCGAGGGCCGGCGCGTCGATGCCGGAGCCGATGAGGACCAGCTGGGTGCGGCGGGCGTCGGCGGACGCCCAGGGCTCCGGGTAGAAGCGCAGGAAGCGCCCCACGGCGTGGACGGCGTACCGGTTCCGCGTGTCGTACGGGCCGAAGTCGACGTACCCCTTGATCCGGTACAGGCCCTCCGGCCGGCTGTCGAGGAACCGCATGAGCCCGCGCGGGTCGAGCGGGACGTCGGAGACGAACGACAGGGTGTCGTAGGCGGCGTGCAGATGCTCGGCGTGGGCGCCGCCCCTGGAGTGGTCGTGCAGGTCGTCGAAGGACAGCTGCCCCACGCGCTCCTCGCTCGGCCGGCAGTCGTAGAGGAACTCCGGGTCGATACGGCCGTAGGTCGCGGGCACCACGGCGGCGCCGTCCGCGAGCGAGTGGACGAGGGCGAGCACGCGCTCGGCGTCCGGAGCCCGGTCGGTCTTGTTGACCACGATCAGGTCTGCGAGCGCCAGGTGCCGGTCGATCTCGGGGTGTCTGTCGCGCGTGGCGTCGAACTCGGCGGCGTCGACGACCTCGACGAGTCCGCCGTAGACGACCTCGTGCTGTTCGCTGGCCAGCAGCATCCGCACCAGTTCCTGCGGCTCCGCGAGGCCGCTGGCTTCGATGACGATGACGTCGATGCCGGCCTCGGGGCGGGCGAGCCGCTCCAGGTACCCGTCCAGTTCACTCGCGTCGACGGCGCAGCACAGGCATCCGTTGCCGAGTGACACGGTGGAGTCGCCGAGTGCGCCGGCCACGGCCATCGCGTCGATCTCGATCGAGCCGAAGTCGTTGACGATGGCACCGATACGGCTGCCTCCGCTGCGGTGGAGGAGGTGGTTGAGGAGTGTGGTCTTTCCGGAGCCGAGGAATCCGGCGAGTACGACGACCGGGATCTGCTGCGGAGTCGGGCGATGCCCCACCGTGCGACCTCTCTCTCACCTACGCGTACGCCGGCCCGCGGCGGGGCGTACACCCACGTACGGAACTGCCTGATCAGGATACGAGCCGGCGGAGTGCCCGCGGAGTGAACGATTGTTAGCAGCACTTGCTGGGCAGACGTTTTGCATGGCGCCGGACTGTGCGACCCTCGCTTCCCTCCGTGCGCCGCCTCTCCGCCTCCCCGCCGGTCAGCGCCGCTCGGCACTCTGGAGGCGGCAGCGCCACCACATCGCTCGCCGGTCCCCGTCAGCCGACCCGCACTCGACGACCGGCGGGCGGTCGCCTGATTCGGGGGTTGACATGGTCACACGGAAGAACATCACGGGGAGGTTCGGCTCCGCCGCGGCCGGCATGCTGCTCGCCACGGGGGTGACGCTGGCCGCGCGCCGGCGAGGGCTGGAGAAGGCCCGTCTGCACGAGCGACAGCTGGAGCTGGAGGAGCTGGCGATCCGGCGCAAGTCGCTGCAGCATCAGCAGCGCATGCACTGGGAGTTGCTGGCCAGGGCGATCGACGACCCCTCTCTGGCCGAGGTCATCGACACGTACGACAAGGGCATCCCGGCGCAGAAGCGACGCCAGTTCTTCTACGCGAACGCGTGGTACGTCAACCTCTACCACCTCTACGAAGCGGGCCTCCTGGACCAGGAGGAGTTGTTCGGGCGCTTGCGCGAGCTCTTCCAGACCCCGCTGATGCGGGAGTACTGGGAGGCATCGAAGGAGCAGCGGGCGTCCCTCAAGGCGACATCCACCGAGTCACGCGTGGGCGGCATGGTGGACGGGCTCATCAAGGATCTGGACGAGGCCGACACGGACGAGTGGTGGGTGGTGGGCACGCCCCCGTCCGTCTGATGCTCCGGGGCGCGGGTCAATCTCAGGGGAGAAATGCTTCTCATGGGTGTCTTTCGGCCATGCAGCCACACCGGCACCGCTGGTCCCAGTAACGTGCTCCCTAGCACAGTGCCCAACCTGTAAGGACCGGTACCCCTTGAAAATCGTGCGCCGCATCGGTGTGCCTCCAAGCTCGCGCGGCAGTACCTCGGGAGCCAGCTGTCCGGACCTCTTCGAGCTGAGCGACGGCAATTTCGCCGTCATCGGCACCGAGGCCACCGAGACCCTGGAGCGCGAACTCCCCGCCGATGCCTCCCGTGCGGGCTACGAACGCATCGTGGTCATCAGCAGGGAGACCCTGATCCGCGCCAAGGCGGACATCCCCGACGCCTGATCTCCCGCGGGCACGCGTCCACCCCGACCCGTGTCCCGTCACGCCCTCCCGGCCGCACGCAACCGTCCACCGCGCCGGACCAGCCGTCCGTCGAGCCCTCGGCACCCCGTCCCGCTCGACGGCCCCACCGATGAGGCCTGGCGCCAGAACGGCACCAGGCCGCACGCATTCCTCAGCCCGCCGCGGGCACCCTGACCGGCGCCCCCGGCCCCACATACCGCGCCGCCGGCCGGATGATCTTCGAATCGCGCGCCTGCTCCAGGATGTTCGCGCTCCAGCCCACCACCCGCGCCGCCGCGAACGTCGGCGTGAACATCTCGCGCGGCAGACCGCACAACTCCATGACCACGCCCGCGTAGAACTCGACGTTGGTGCGGAGCTCGCGACCCGGCTTCAGCTCCGCGAGGATCGCCTCGACCTGCCGCTCCACCTCGACGGCGAACTCCACGCGCGGACCGCCGAAGCTCCGCGCCACCTCTCGGAGCATCCGGGAGCGCGGGTCCTCCGTGCGGTACACCGCGTGGCCGAAACCCATGATGCGGTCACCGGCGAGCACCCGCTCACGGATCCAGGGGTCGACGCGGTCGGGAGTGCCGATCGCGTCCAGGGTGTCCAGGGCCCGGCTGGGCGCCCCGCCGTGCAGCGGGCCGGACAACGCCGACACCGCCCCGGCGAGGCAGGCGGCAACGTCCGCACCCGTCGAGGCGATGACCCGCGCGGTGAAGGTTGACGCGTTGAAGCCGTGATCAACGGTGGAGATCAGGTACTGCTCGATCGCCCGCGTCCGCTGCTCGTCCGGTTCCGTGCCGGTCAGCATGTAGAGGTAGTTGGCGGCGTACGACAGGTCCTCGCGAGGCTCCACCGGTTCGAGTCCCCGCCCCAACCGGTGCAGCGCGGTGAGCAGCGTCGGTACGGCCGCGGCGGCCACGATGGTGTCCTGGCGGCGCTCGTCGGCCGACAGGTCGTACACGGGTTTGAAGCCTCGGGCCGCACCGAGCAGCGACAGGGCCGTGCGCATCCCGGTGAGCGGACCGGAACGGCCACCGGCCGCGGCGACGGCGGGCAGTGCCGTGCGTACCGCGTCGGGGAGCCGGCGCAGGGCCGCCGTCTGGGCGGCGAAGGCGGCACCGCGCCCGGCGTCCGGCAGTTCGCCGTGGACCAGGAGGTGCCAGACGTCCTCGAAGCCACGGCTCCGGGCGAGCTCGACGGCCGAGTACTGGCGGTAGTGGTAGAAGCCCTCGAGCCCCCGCACGTCACCGACCTCGGTGTCGGCCACCACGACACCGGCGAGTCCTCGCGGCACGTCGACGAGCGTTGCGGCGGCTGCGGTTTGGTTGACGGACATGATTACCTCCCTGGTCTTGAATTCACTGTCTATAGTTGACTCAACCCCTGTCAATATTGATTGAATCAATACTCAGACCAAGGCGACCGTCACGATCGATACGGTGACCCCCATGCGCGATCAAGAGCCCGAGCACCCCGCCGCCGGCGAACGGCGCCTGACCACCAAGGAGGCGGCCGAACTGCTCGGGGTGAAACCCGAGACCGTCTACGCGTACGTCAGCCGTGGCCAGCTCGGCAGCAGGCGCACACCAGGCGGCCGGGGCAGCACCTTCGACGCGGAGGAGGTGCGGGCGCTCGCCCGGCGCAACCAGCGCGACAGCGGCACCCCCGCGGCCTCCGGCCAGGAGCTGGCCGTGCGCACCCGCATCACGCTCATCGAGAGCGACCGGTTCTACTACCGGGGCGTCGACGCGGTCGAGCTCGCCGCGCGCCACAGCTACGAAGAGGTGGCCGAGTGGCTCTGGACCGGGCGGTTGCGCCCCGGCATCGCCTTCGCCGCGCCCGAGGACTCCGTGGCCGTCGCCCGCCGGGCCGTCGACGCCCTGCCCGAGCACGCCGGTCCCGCCGACCGGTTGCGCGTCGCGGCCATCGCCGCCGCGGCCGCGGACCCGCTCCGCTTCGACCTGTCCGAGGACGCCGTGCTGGGCACCGCGCGCATCCTCATCCCCACCCTCGTCGCCGCGCTGCCGCCCGTACTGCACACCGGGCACGACCAGGGCCCCCTCGCCCATCGCCTGTGGACGCGGCTCAGCGGCCGGCCCGCCGACGAGGCGGCGGTGCATGCCCTCGACACGGCGCTCTCCCTGCTCGTCGACCACGACCTGGCAGCCTCCACGCTCGCCGTGCGCGTCGCCGCGTCGGCCCGGGCGCACGCCTACGCGGCCGTGTCCGCCGGGCTCGGCGTGATCGAGGGCCCGCTGCACGGCGCGGCCGGCGGCCTCGCCCACCGGCTGCTGCTGGAGGTGCTCGACCAGGGCAGCGCGGCGCCGGTGGTGGCGGAGGAACTGCGGGCCGGGCGCCGCATCCCGGGACTCGGCCACCGGCTCTACCCCGGCGAGGATCCACGCGCGCGTGCCCTCTTCGCGCTCCTGGACGACATCCCCCGGGCGGCGCCCGCGCTCGCGGCGGCCCGTGACATCCAGGCCACCGCGGCCCGCCACACCCCGCTGAACGCCAACGTCGACCTGGCGCTCGCCGTGCTCACCGCGTCCTGCGGCATGCCCCCCACCGCACCCGAGACGATCTTCGCTGTGGCCCGTACGGCGGGCTGGATCGCGCATGCGCTGGAGGAGTACGGGGAGCGCCCCCTGCGTATGCGTCCCAGTGGGCTCTACTCGGGTCCGAGGCCGCCCCAGCCACTGCCGGAGTAGCGTTCAGGCGCGGCTGGAAGTCACCGCGGCACAAGTCAGGTTAGGCTCACCTCTGTGAGTACGTGCTCAACCGTCTCCCGGAACCTCGACGAGCCCGTTTCGGGCACCGCACCCGTCGCGAGGACCTGGTTGCTGCTCGAACAACCCGGCCCGTGGGGCGCCAAGGCGCTCACTTCGAGCCACCTGGATCCCGCGCTCGGGCGCGCCCTGGAGGCGGCGGTGAAGGGTACGGGCGTGCGCATCGCGCTCATCCGCAGGCCCGGGCGCCACGCGGACGCGGACCGGGGCGCGCCCGCCGAGCGCCGGGTGTACGTGGCCCACACGGTCCCGGGAAACGTGTGGTTGCACACCACAACGCTCACCGACCCCCGCCGACTGCTCGCCCTCGATTTCGCCGCGCTCGGCAGGGGTGATCGCCGTGCCTTCGACTCGGCTCTCGAAGGCGCCCCCCACCCGGGCGCCCCGCTCGCTCTCGTCTGCACCAACGGCAAGCGCGACCGGTGCTGCGCTCTCCTCGGCAGGCCGTTGGCGGCCGAGCTCGCGGCGTCCGGGGCCGAGGGCGTGTGGGAGGTCACCCATCTGGGTGGCCACCGTTTCTCGCCGGCGGTGCTCGTGCTGCCCCACGGATACGCCTACGCCCGGGTCCAGGCCCACACCGTCAAGGAGATCCTGCACGGTGCGGCGCGGGGGAGAATCGTCGTCGAGGGCTGCCGCGGGAACTCCGCGTGGGAGCGCCCCGGCCAGGCAGCCGAGCTGGCCGTGCGCGCCGCCGTGAACGAGGACGCGGCCCAGGCGCTGAACGTCGTACGGACGGACGGTGCCGCACCGCGCTGGGAGGTGACCCTGGCCCACGCCGACGGCCGGCACTGGCGGGTCACCGTCACGCAGGGCGCGTCGGCGCCCCCGCGTCCGGAGAGCTGCGGGGCCTCGGTGCTGGGCTCGCCGGCGCGGATGGAGGTCACGGCGGTGCGCGAACTTTCGGTGACGGCGGCGCTCGCGAGCTGACGTCCCGGCCCCGAGGGCGAGCGCGGCCGGCCCCGCGGTGGCGGCGACTCGGAGAACAGCGTGCGAGCCGGTCCGCTAGAGCGGCGGAAGCGCCCGGGGGAACGGTGCGAGCCCTCTGGGCGAACGGCACACGCGCGGGACGGCGAGGCCCGGCCCAGTCACTCGCTCCGGAGCGCCCGGGAGATCCGCGCCACACCCCGTACGGCATGCCGCCACCTCCCACGTACCGTCATGGGTATGAGCCCCACTCCCCCCGTACGCCGCCTGCGCCTCGGCCTGCCGCGGCGGGTGTTCTCGCAGGTGCTGCTGATGCAGCTGGCGATCGCCGCGGGAGTCGCCGTACTCGCGACCGGGCTGTTCCTGGCGCCGCTCGGTGACCAGCTGGACGACCAGGCGATGCGCCGTGCACTCGCGATCGCGCAGACCACGGCGCAGCAGCCCCAGGTCGTACGGGACCTGCGGACCACCCGGCCGGCGCCGAACGGCCCGGTGCAGCGGGAAACGGAACGGATCCGGAAGGCCACCAAGGCCGAGTACGTCGTCGTGATGGACCGGCGGGGCGTGCGATGGTCGCACACTGATCCGGATCGGATCGGCGACGTCGTCTCGACCGACCCCGGGCAGGCCCTGGCGGGCCGCGAGATCATGGAGATCGACGACGGCACCCTGGGACGGTCCGCGCGCGGCAAGGTGCCGCTGCGTGACGGCGACGGCGACATCGTCGGCGCGGTCTCGGTCGGCATCGCGTACGACAGCGTCCGGGCCCGGCTGATCCACGCCATCCCGGGGCTGTTCGCGTACGCCGGCGGCGCGCTGGCCGTGGGCGCGCTGGCAGCCTGGCTCATCTCGCGCCGGGTCCAGCGACAGACCCGTGACCTGGCCTTCTCGGACATCGCGGGGCTGCTCGCGGAGCGCGAGGCCATGCTGCACGGCATCCGGGAGGGTGTCGTCGCCCTGGACCGCGGCGGCAGGGTGCGACTGCTCAACGACGAGGCGCAACGCCTGCTGGGCATCGGTGGCGAGGCCGTCGGCTGCTCCCCCGACGAGGCGCTCGGCGCGGGGCGTACGGCCGACGTCCTGGCCGGCCGGGTGACCGGCACCGACCTGCTGACCGTGCGCGGCCAGCGGGTCCTGGTCGCCAACCGGATGCCCACCGACGACGGCGGAGCCGTCGCCACCCTGCGCGACCGGACCGAGCTGGAGCAGCTCGGCCGGGAACTCGACTCGACGCGCGGCCTGATCGACGCCCTGCGCGCGCAGGACCACGAGCACGCCAACCGCATGCACACCCTGCTGGGGCTGCTCGAACTGGAGATGTACGACGACGCCGTGGAGTTCGTCGGCGAGGTGGTCGGCGATCACCGGGTCACCGCGGAGCAGATCACGGAGCGGATCCAGGACCCCCTCCTCGCCGCCCTGCTGGTCGGCAAGGCGACCGTCGCGGCCGAACGCGGAGTCGTGCTGTGGGTGTCCGACCGGACGCGACTGCCCGACCGTCTGGTCGACCCCGGAGGGCTCGTCACGGTCGTCGGCAACCTGGTCGACAACGCACTCGACGCCGTCGCGGGCGAGCCGCACGCGCGCGTGGAGGTCGAGTTGCGCGCACGGGGACGTGCCGCCACGCTCCGGGTGCGTGACACGGGGCCCGGGATTCCCGCGGAACACCGCGAGCTGGTGTTCACGGCGGGCTGGTCAACCAAGGAGCCGCCGGCGCACCGCCAGCGCGGCATCGGGCTGTCGCTGGTACGCAGGCTGGCCGAGCGGCAGGGCGGCAGCGCCACCGTCCGTGAGGCGCACGGCGGGGGCGCGGAGTTCGTCGTCGTCCTGCCCGAGGCACTGACCGAACCGGACCTGGACCCCGCCCCCACCACCCCCGCCCTCACCACCACCCTCACCGCCCCCGTGAACATCGCTGCCGAGGAGGAGTCCCGATGATCGAGGTCCTGGTGGTGGACGACGACACGCGGGTCGCGCGGGTCAACGCCGCCTACGTCGAGAAGGTCCCGGGCTTCCACGTCGCCGGCGAGGCGCACAGCGCGCTGGAGGCGCTGCGCAGTGTGGAGACGCTGCCCCGCCTGGACCTGATCCTGCTGGACCACTACCTGCCCGACCGGACCGGCCTGGAGGTCGTCCAGGAGATGCGGCGGCGCGGCCACCAGACCGACGTGATCATGGTGACGGCGGCGCGGGACGTGTCGACCGTCCAGGCGGCGATGCGCCAGGGAGCCCTGCAGTACCTGGTCAAGCCGTTCGCGTTCGCGGGGCTGCGCGCCAAGCTGGAGGCGTACGCGGAGCTGCGGCGCACTCTCGACGGCGGCGGTGAGGCGGAGCAGGCGGAGGTCGACCGCATCTTCGGCGCTCTGTCGGCACCGTCGGAACCGGGGCTGCCCAAGGGGCACTCCCCCACCACCGCCGAGCTCGTGCGCCAGTGCCTGATGAAGGCCGACGGCGCGCTCTCCGCCCAGGAGATCGCCGAACGGACCGGGGTGAGCCGCCAGACCGCTCAGCGCTACCTCAAGCTCCTGGAACGCACCGGACGGGCCAGGCTGACCCTCAAGTACGGCGACGCCGGCCGTCCGGAGCACCGCTACGAGTGGGCGACCCGCCCCTGAGCGGCGTCGGGCCGACCGCGCCGCCGCCTCCTACACGGCCCCCGCCCCGGTCAGCGACCGCACCTCCGTCTCGGCGTGCTTGGCCTCGTCCGGGGCCTCCCGCGAGGTGACCGTGCCGAGCCAGCCCGCGACGAAGCCCAGCGGGATCGACACCAGGCCGGGGTTCTGCAGGGGGAAGTACTGGAAGTCGACGCCCGGGAACAGCGCCTGCGGGCTGCCCGACACCACCGGCGACAGCAGCATGAGCACCACGGAGGGGACGAGGCCGCCGTACACGGCCCAGACGGCACCGCGTGTGGTGAAGCCGCGCCAGAACAACGAGTAGAGCAGCACCGGCAGATTGGCGGACGCGGCGACGGCGAAGGCGAGGCCGACCAGGAACGCGACGTTGAGGTCGCGGGCGAGCAGGCCGAGAGCGATCGCCACGGCGCCGATACCGACGGCGGCGATACGCGCCACGGCGACCTCGCTGCACGGCTTCGCGTCGCGGCGCCGCAGGGACGCGTACAGGTCGTGGGCCACCGACGCCGAGGAGGCCAGGGTGATACCGGCGACCACCGCGAGGATGGTGGCGAACGCGACGGCGGCGACGACCGCGAACAGAACCGTTCCCCCGGTGGACCCCGCGCCGCCGCCCAGATCGAGGGCGAGCAACGGGACCGCCGTGTTCCCGGCGGCGTTCGACGCTCGTACGGCACCGGGGCCGACCAGGGCGGCGGCGCCGAACCCGAGCACGATCGTCATCAGGTAGAAGCCGCCGATGAGGCCGATCGACCAGACGACCGACCGCCTTGCCGCCCGCGCGGTGGGCACGGTGTAGAAGCGGGACAGGATGTGCGGCAGCCCGGCCGTGCCCAGCACCAGAGCGAGCCCCAGGCTGATGAAGTCGAAGCGCGACGTCCAGTCCCCGCCGTACGCCAGCCCGGGCGCCAGGAACGCCTCGCCGTGACCGCTGCGTTCGGCCGCCGTGCGCAGCAGCCGGTCGAAGTCGCCGTGGAAGCGCACCAGGACGAGCGCGGTCAGCGTCACGGTGCCGCCGAGCAGCAGCACGGCCTTCACGATCTGGATCCAGGTGGTGGCCCGCATCCCTCCCAGCGACACGTAGATCACCATGAGGGCGCCGACGCCGATGACCGTCCAGGTCCGCGCCGCCTCGGTCGTCCCGCCGAGCAGCAGCGCGACCAGACTGCCCGCGCCCACCATCTGCGCCACCAGATACATCACGGACACGGTGACCGAGGAGGTTCCCGCCGCGATCCGTACCGGTCGCTCCCGCATCCGTGCCGCCACGACGTCGGCGAGGGTGAAGCGCCCGCAGTTGCGCACCAGTTCGGCGACGAGGAACAGCACGACGAGCCAGGCGACCAGAAAGCCCACCGAGTACAGCATGCCGTCGTAGCCGTAGAGCGCGATGAGCCCCGAGATGCCGAGGAAGGAAGCGGCCGACATGTAGTCGCCGGCGATGGCGAAACCATTCTCCATCGGGGAGAACAGACGGCCGCCCGCGTAGAACTCCTCCGCCGAGCCCTGCCTCTTGCGGCTCACCCACGTGGTGATCGCCAGGGTGACGGCGACGAACGTACTGAACAGCAGCAGCGCCAGCGTCTGGTGATCGCCCGTCACGACGCACCGCCTCGCACCCCGCGCGTCAGTTCCTGGGTGTCCCAGCGCAGTTCGAGCGCGGCGCGGTCCCTGCGCAGCCGGGCGTGCCGGGCGTACGCCCAGGTGAGAAGGAACGTGGTGAGGAACTGCCCGAGTCCGGCGACCATCGCCACGTTCACCGCTCCGGCCACCGGCCGGGCCATCAGCGTGGGCGCCGTCGTGGCGGCCACCACATAGGCGACGTACCAGACGAAGAAGGCGGCCACCGCCGGCACCACGAACCTCCGGTACCGGCTGCGGACCTCCTGGAAGGCCGCGCTGCGCTGGACCTCCAGGTACACGTCGGCCGCGCCCCGGGGCGGCTCTCCGGCCGGCTCCCGGCACATCGAGGGCAGCGCGGGCTCCGGTACCCCCGCACCGGCCGGCTCACCCCAGCCGGAGGCGAGGGCGTCGTACCACGGGTCGTCGTATCCCGGACTCGAAGAGGCGTCGGCTGAGGCGCCGGCCGGGGCGTCGCGGTGGTCGACCGCGCTTTCGGGACCACCCCACGCACCGCTGAGGCGATCATTGCTTGGCTGCATGCCCAAGGATGGACAGAACGGGAAGATCCCCGACTCTTCTTCCCCTCGCACTTCACCCCATCAGGTGACTGTGTCCCGGGGTGGCCGCACGAGCCCCTTCCCGTACGCGTGAAGCAGCGTCCGGGTTCGGCCCTTGAGCCTCGCCGGGCCCGGGGTCGACGACCCCGGGCCCGGCTCGAATGTCACGTACGGCTACTGACCGTTACGCGTCGATGCGCGACCGGTCGAGCGTCGCCGCCGAACTGGAGATGAACTCCTTGCGGGGAGCGACGTCATTGCCCATCAGCAGGTCGAAGACCTGCTCGGCGGAGTCCAGATCGGTGAGGTTGATGCGGCGCAGGGTGCGGCGCCGCGGGTCCATGGTCGTCTCCGCCAGCTGGTCGGCGTCCATCTCGCCCAGACCCTTGTAGCGCTGGATGGAGTCCTTGTACCGGATGTTCTTGCTCTGGAACTCCATGAGCGTGTCACGCAGCTCGCGGTCCGAGTACGTGTAGACGTACTTGTCCTGGCCCTTTTTGGGTTGGACGAGCTCGATGCGGTGCAGCGGCGGCACCGCGGCGAAGACCCGGCCCGCCTCCACCATGGGCCGCATGTAGCGGTGGAACAGGGTCAGCAGCAGGGTGCGGATGTGGGAGCCGTCCACATCGGCGTCGGTCATCATGATGATCTTGCCGTAGCGGGC
Organism: Streptomyces sp. BB1-1-1; assembly: GCF_031597775.1. Lineage (NCBI taxonomy): Bacteria > Bacillati > Actinomycetota > Actinomycetes > Kitasatosporales > Streptomycetaceae > Streptomyces > Streptomyces sp. BB1-1-1. Next base: position 2,213,366 of record NZ_CP134203.1, read on the forward strand.
CGCGTCGATGTCGAAGGTGCGGCCCGATCCGGCTCCTATGACCTGGATGATCGCGCCGCACTCGGCGTTCTTCAGCATGTCGGTCACGGACGACTTCTGGACGTTGAGGATCTTGCCGCGGATCGGCAGCAGCGCCTGGAACTCGGAGTTCCGGGCGAGCTTCGCCGTGCCCAGTGCGCTGTCGCCCTCGACGATGAACAGCTCGCTGCGGTCCACGTCGTCGCTGCGGCAGTCGGCGAGCTTCGCGGGCAGCGAGGAGGACTCCAGAGCCGTCTTGCGGCGCTGGGCGTCCTTGTGCTGGCGGGCGGCGATGCGGGTGCGGGCCGCGGCGACGGCCTTCTCCATGATCACCCGGGCCTGCTGGGCGGCGTCGCGCTTGGTGGAGGTCAGGAACGCCTTGAGTTCCTTGGTGATGACGTTGTTCACGATGCGGCGGGCGGCCGAGGTGCCGAGGACCTCCTTGGTCTGGCCCTCGAACTGCGGCTCGGCCAGGCGGACCGTCACGACCGCCGTGAGGCCCTCCAGGGCGTCGTCCTTGACGATGTCGTCCTCGGCGACGCGCAGCATCTTCTTGGTCCGCAGCACCTCGTTCATCGTCTTCGCCACCGCTTGTTCGAAGCCCGCGACGTGGGTGCCGCCCTTGGGCGTGGCGATGATGTTGACGAAGGACTTGAGGGTGGTGTCGTAGCCGGTGCCCCAGCGCATCGCGACGTCGACGCCGAGGTCGCGGGTGACCTCGGTGGGCGTCATCTGGCCGTGCTCGTCGAGCACGGGGACCGTCTCCTTGAAGCTGCCGTTCCCGCTGAAGCGGAGGACGTCGCAGACGGGCCTGTCACTGGCCAGGAACTCGCAGAACTCGCTGATGCCGCCGTCGAAGCGGAAGGACTCCTCGCCCTTGCTGCCGCCGTCGCCGAGGCCGAACTCGTCGCGGACGACGATGGTCAGTCCGGGGACCAGGAACGCGGTCTGGCGGGCCCGCTGGTGCAGGTTGTCCAGGGAGAGCTTGGCGTCCTTGAGGAAGATCTGCCGGTCGGCCCAGTACCGCACGCGCGTGCCGGTGCGGCTCTTGGGGATCTTCTTCCCCTTGCGCAGCCCGCTCCCGGCCTCGAACTTGGCGTCCGGGCCCGTCCCGGTGAACGCGCCGGGAACGCCACGCCGGAAGCTGATGGCGTTCGTGTGCCCGCTGCGGTCCACCTCGATGTCCAGCCGGGCGGACAGGGCGTTCACCACGGAGGCGCCGACGCCGTGCAGACCGCCGGAGGCCGCGTACGAGCCGCCGCCGAACTTGCCGCCGGCGTGCAGCTTGGTCATGACGACCTCGACGCCGGACAGGCCGGTCTTGGGCTCGACGTCGACCGGGATGCCCCGGCCGTTGTCCCGGACCTCCACCGACGCGTCGTCGTGGAGGATCACCTCGATGTGGTCGCAGTAACCGCCGAGGGCCTCGTCGACGGAGTTGTCGATGATCTCCCACAGGCAGTGCATCAGGCCACGGCTGTCGGTCGATCCGATGTACATGCCCGGACGCTTGCGTACGGCCTCGAGCCCCTCGAGGACGAGCAGGTGCCGCGCGGTGTAGTTGGATCCGTCCCGGTCTGCTCCTGCCAGCAGCGCAGTGGACGGCACGGATGTCTCGGCGGTCACGCGGTTCGCTCCTCGCTGAATTTCAGATGGGGCCCCGCTGGGTAAGGGCGCGGCTCGGTTCACCGGTCAGAGGGTACCGAGGCCTGGTAGAGCCGTTGTAACGCCACCCTCGTCGAGGACACACCCTAGTCCAGCGTCGCATACCTGTTCGATCCCTCGATGGGGTGAAGTACACATCACGTTCCCTTCGAGGCATGAACCATTTAGGCTCCGGGCACGTCCTCATGAACAAACCGGCAACCCAGCCGGCGGGACTGACACTGACCGACTGCGCGAACCCGTACGACACAGAGACACGCAATACGGCACATTCGCCGCCAACCGGCAACAGCCTGCCCCTCGGAAAGTTTTTTCGAGGAAAAGCCACGAGCGGGAACGTTTTGGGGCTGGTTGGATGTTGACCCTGGTACGACAGCTCGTCGAGCTAGAGAAGAGGCGACGTGACTACTGTTCTGACTTCCGCAAGCCCGCTGACGGCCGCTGATCGCTGCGACCGCTGCGGCGCCCAGGCATACCTGCGCGTCGTCCTGCTGAGCGGCGGAGAACTGCTCTTCTGCGCTCACCATGGGCGCAAGTTCGAGCCGGAACTCAAGAAGATCGCCGCTGAGATACAGGACGAGACGGAGCGGCTGACGGCCGTTCCGGAATCTTCCCCGGAGGAAGAGCGCTGACGCGACGCGCCCGACGACGAGCCAGCCCGGCACAGGCCGAGGAACGGGCGGCCGCCCCCGAAAACCGGAGGCGGCCGCCCGTGCTCGTGTCCGGCAAGGCCCTCAGTGGCCGTCAGACGCCCTCGCGCTGCCGCGAGGCGGAGTCGTCCCATCCCAGCGTCCGCAGAACGGCGGAGACGCGCGTGTAGACCCCCGGGCTGCCCGGGCGCCCGCAGCCGCTCCCCCAGGACACGAGCCCGATGAGCCTGCCCTGGGCGACCAGCGGCCCCCCGCTGTCCCCCTGACAGGCATCGCGGCCACCTACGTTCTCCCCGGCGCAGAGCATGCTGTCGGCGAGATACCGCCCGTCGTCGCTTCCCGGGTACGCCCGCTCACAGAGCGCGTCGGGGAGCACCCGCACGCGGGCCGCCCGCAGGCCGTTCGCGTAGTCCCCGGCGCCCGAGGTGTCGCCCCATCCGTAGACGAGCGCTCCCGTCTCGGGCCCGTACGCGGGGTCACCCTCCGCCGCCATGCCTATGACCGAGTCGGCGGGAAGGGCTCCGGAGAGCGTGAGCACCGCGAAGTCACCGGCGTTGCTGACGTCGTCGTGCGCCGGGTTCACCCAGACGTCGCGGACGGGAATCTCCTGGCCCCGGTCCGAGAGCAGGTCGGTACGGCCGGCGATGACCCGCAGGTCACGCACCTGCTCGGGCGGCGACCCGAGAACCTCCTCGCCCAGGCAGTGTGCCGCCGTGAGCACGGTGGTGCGGCCGACGGCCACTCCCCCGCAGAACTGTCCCGCCCGGGTACCTCCGAACCGGTCACGACTGGACAGGGCGACAGTCCACGGACTGTCGGACACTTCGACCGGAAAGCCTCCGACGACGATGCTGTCGGCGGACGCGGGGGCAACGGACACCAGCGGTATCGCGGTAGCCGCGGCCGCCAGGACCAGCGGCCGGGCCAGTGCCCGGGCAAAGAGGCGACGCATGCAGGCTCCTCACTCCGAGATGGTGATGGAACACCCAGAGTGATCCAGCCCGCCGTACCGCGCACCCGCTGGTCAACGCGAAGGCCCGGTTCCCCACCTGGTGGAACCGGGCCTTGTCGCTTCTACAACGGCTGGAACAACCGCTCGTACGACCGCGATCTAGTCGAGGTAGTCGCGCAGCACCTGGGAGCGCGACGGGTGACGCAGCTTCGACATGGTCTTCGACTCGATCTGGCGGATGCGCTCACGCGTGACGCCGTACACCTTGCCGATCTCGTCGAGGGTCTTCGGCTGACCGTCGGTGAGACCGAAACGCATGGAGACGACGCCCGCCTCGCGCTCGGACAGGGTGTCGAGGACGGAGTGCAGCTGCTCCTGCAGGAGCGTGAAGCTGACCGCGTCGGCCGGGACGACCGCCTCGGAGTCCTCGATGAGGTCACCGAACTCGCTGTCGCCGTCCTCGCCCAGCGGGGTGTGCAGCGAGATGGGCTCGCGACCGTACTTCTGGACCTCGATGACCTTCTCCGGGGTCATGTCGAGTTCCTTGGCCAGCTCCTCCGGGGTGGGCTCGCGGCCCAGGTCCTGGAGCATCTGGCGCTGCACGCGCGCGAGCTTGTTGATGACCTCGACCATGTGCACCGGGATACGGATGGTGCGGGCCTGGTCGGCCATCGCGCGGGTGATCGCCTGACGGATCCACCAGGTGGCGTACGTGGAGAACTTGTAGCCCTTGGTGTAGTCGAACTTCTCCACCGCGCGGATCAGACCGAGGTTGCCCTCCTGGATGAGGTCCAGGAAGAGCATGCCGCGGCCGGTGTAGCGCTTGGCCAGGGAGACCACCAGGCGGAGGTTGGCCTCCAGGAGGTGGTTCTTGGCGCGGCGGCCGTCCTCGGCGATGATCTCCAGCTCGCGCTTGAGCTTGGGCGCGAGCTTGTCGGAGTTCGCCAGCTTGTCCTCGGCGAACAGCCCCGCCTCGATGCGCTTGGCGAGCTCGACCTCCTGCTCGGCGTTGAGCAGGGGGACCTTGCCGATCTGCTTGAGGTAGTCCTTGACCGGGTCGGCGGTGGCGCCGGCCGCGGCGACCTGCTGGGCCGGAGCGTCGTCCTCGTCGTCGTCGGACAGCACGAAGCCCGCGTTCTCGGTGCCCTCGGGCTCCTCCGTCGCGGCCTTCGGCTCCTCGACCGCCTCGTCCTCGAGAAGCTCGCCGTCTTCCTTCTTGGCGGTGGTCTTCTTGGCAGCCGTCTTCTTGACGGTCGTCTTCTTCGCTGCCGCCTTCTTGGCGGTCGTCTTCTTGGCCGCCGCCTTCTTGGCGGGCGCCTCTTCCTCGACGGCGGGGTCGGTGGCGGGCGCCTCCGGGGAGGCGGGGGCGGTGGCCTTCCTGCTGGTCACCGCCTTCGCCGCGACCGCCTTGGTGGCGGTGCGCTTGGCGGGACTCTTCGCTGCGACGCTCTTACGGGTGCGCTTGGGCTCTGCGGCACTGACCATCAGCGTCACACCCTCTTCCTCGAGGATCTGGTTGAGGCTGCGCAGTACGTTCTTCCACTGAGTGGCCGGAATCTGGTCAGCTTCGAAGGCCCGACGCACGTCGTCGCCGGCGATCTGCCCCTCAGCCTTTCCCCGCTCAATGAGCGCCATGACAGAGACGGACTCGGCGATCTCCGGCGGGAGCGTACGGGATGTGCTGGCCGACACGAACAACCTCTCGGAACGTTGGAAAACGGCTTCCGGCCCCATCCATGATGGACAGGAGCCGACCGCCGGCTTGGGAGTGGGCCGACGGCGCGGGCGTGCCGGGGAGATGCACAGCGCCATGAACGGCGTCCGTATTCCCTCCGCGGCTGTCACCTCTTAGGTCATCGCGTTGTTCCCACGAGCGTTACGCCCAATCCGCGTGGCCCGAGTCACACCCCGTAAGCGTTCAAAATCGGCCAAACACGGATAAACAAGGTCACCAACGAGTAGAACCTGACCGCACCGGGAGGCTCAGCCTCTCACCACACCGTCGGACCCCGCGGAATCACAGGGATTCCGCGGGGTCCGGTGCCGGCGAACCGGCCGATCACTGCCATAGGAGGGGTCTGGCGTGCCCGGCCCGCGCCGTTGGGGCGGAACGCGGTCAGTGCTCGCGCGGGGCGGGCACCACGCGTTCCACCTCGGGGTGGACGGTCAGAAGTTGGCGCATGGCGGTCTCGGCCGCCACGCCGTCCCCCGTGGCGAGGGCGTCGACGATCCTGCCGTGCTGCGCCAGCGAGACGTCGTTCGGCCGGTCACAGCCCGTGACCGGGCCGCCGGAGACGTGGAGGGCGGCGGAGACGATCCCGGAGAGGTGATCCAGCATGCGGTTGCCCGCGATCTGGATGAGGAGCGCGTGGAACTCGGCGTCGGCGCGCGAGAAGGTGAGCGCGTCGCCCTGACCCATGGCGTGACCCATGATCCCGACCATGTCGGACAGACGCTGCTGGATGTCCTCGCGCCCGTGCCCGGCGGCGAGGCGCGCGGCGAGGGGCTCGATCGTCCAGCGCAGTTCGCTGAGCTCGCGGCGCTGGTCGTCGCGCTGCGGCCCGAAGGCGCGCCACTCGATGATGTCCGGGTCCAGGAGATTCCAGTCACTGACCGGACGCACGCGCGTGCCGACGTTCGGGCGGGCGCTGACCAGCCCCTTGGCTTCCAGGACGCGGAGGGACTCGCGGACGACGGTGCGGGACACCTCGAAACGCTGGCCGATCTCCTCGGGCACCAGCGGGCGGTCCGCGCCCAGGTCGCCCGAAACGATCATCTGGCCGAGCTGCTGGACGAGTTGCCCGTGCAGTCCGCGGCCGCGGCTGCCCGCGGTGCGCCGGCCCACGCGGCCGAGCTCGGGCTCCACCCCTTCCCAGGCGGGCACCCCGACGCGGTCGACGGCGGGCGCCTCGGCGTAGGGGTAGCGGTCGAGTTCGCCCGGGTTCGCGAGGCCGGAGTCGGCGGAGCGGGCGGCGGTCATCATGGTGTGCGCAAGGGTAGTCACGCATCCTTTGTCGGCGCCGTCCTCAACTCCCTTGAGGTCTTTGGTGAAAAGCACACGAAAGGGTGATCGCTCACCCCGTCGCAATTGACGCCTTATCGGAAAGAAATGGGCTTTCCCCGGGGAGTTGCGCACACGGTCGGACCGGAAGGGCGAGGCGGAGGTCATCGGGCCCTGCTGCGCAGGGTCATGAGCAGGTATGCGCAGAGCAGAGTGGTCAGCGACAACGTCAGTGCGCTGCCGACGGGTTGGACGATCATGCGCAGCACCTCGGCCAGATACCGCTCGCCACCGAACGGCCACTGCGACAGGAGGACCTCGCGCACCCTCATCGGGAAACCGGCGGCGGTCCGCACGGACGGGCCCGCCCAGACCCTTTGTACGAGCGGTACGACGAGGACGGGGACGGCGACCACGGCGGCGAGCCCGGCCGTGGTGGAGCGGAAGACACCTGCGGCAAGCACACCGGACCAGGCGCACCCGACGACTAGTCCGAGCCAACCGGCGGTCAGTGCGGGCCAGTCGGCGGGAACCCTCGCGAGCTCCTGTCCGTAGAACAGATGAAGCACTTCGGCGTCGCAGCCGACCGTCAGGGCGGCCAGCACCAGCGCGGTGGCCGCGGATACGAGGAGTTTGGCGGTCAGCAGCCCCATCCGGCGGGGCACGGTGCCGCGGTCCGCCGCCAGGGCGGGATGACGGAACTCGTCACCGAAGGCGAGCGCACCGAGCAGCCCCGCCCCGAGCGCCGCGGGCGGCAGCGGCAGTTCCCGCGGCCACGCGGCCAGGAGACGTGGCTGCGGGGTGTGCCCGACGCGCGCCAGGACCACAGCGGTGACGGCGGACACGACGAGCACGACAGCGCCGGTGACGAACCCGGTGCTGATACCGACCGCGCGGCGCAGTTCGTAGCGGAGGGGGCTGAGGGGGCTGGGGGCGGAGCGGACGGAGATGGGCGGCGGCAGCGAGGACGCCGCTTTCCGGGTGTCCGCCGCGGCGGGAGTGAGCGCGGCGAACGGGCGCGGTGTGCGCCGGAGGGCGGTGCGGGCGGGTGGGGTGTGGACGGGCGGGGTGTGGGCGGGTGGAGTGTGGGCGGACCCGGCCCCGGGGAGGTCGTCCGCGGGCTCGGTGGGGGACGGTTGTGGTCCCTCGGGCTGCGGGCTGTCGAGCGGCTGGTCCAGGGGAGACCGGCGCGGGTCGGCTCCGTCGGAGGCGGTCGCGGCCGGGGGCGGGGCCGGGGCCGGGGCCGAGGGCGGTGGGTCGGCGGGTGACGGGCGAGGGGCGGCGGGTGACGGGCGAGGGGCGGCGGTCGGGTTCGCCGCGTCGGGCGCCCGGCTGTCTTCGACGCCCTGCTGTCGGGCCGCGGGCACCGCGCCCGCCCCGGGACCCATGTCGCCGATCTCGTCGGCCAGTTGGTGTACGAGGATCCCGTGACGGAACGCGGTTTCACCGATGTCGGCACACGTACTGCCGTACACCGCGAGGCGGTTGCCGCCTTCGCGTACGACCTCGACGGAACGGCGGGCCGCGCGTGCCTCTTTGCTCAGCAGGGCGGCGAGCCGGGCGGCGTGCGGGCTGCGGACCGCGACGCGGGGGCGCAGACGTGTACGGGAGAAGTCCGCCACCTCCTGGTCGGCGACGACTCTGCCCTTCTCGAGCGTGACGACGTGGTTGGCGGTACGCGCGGCCTCCTTGGGATCCGCGGTACTGAACAGGACGGTGCCGCCCTGGGCGGCATGGGCACGCAGCGTGTCGTGGAGGCGACGGGCCTCATGGGCGGACAGTGCTCCCGCGGGGTCGTCGAGCACCAGGGTGTGCGGATCGGGAAGCAGAGCACAGGCCAGTCCGAGGCGTCGGTCCATACCGCGGGAGAGGGTGCCGAGGCGTTCGCCGCGCAGGCCCACGAGTTCGGCCGACTCCAGGACTTCGTCGGCCCGCCGGACGGGAACCCCGGCCGCCGCGCACAGCATGCGGAGATGGCCGCGAACCGTCCGGGCCGGGTGCCCCGGCACATCCCCCAGCAGGACTCCGACCTCGCGTGAGGGATGGGCGATGCGGTGCAGGGGCCGGCCTCTGAAGTAGGTGAGACCACGGCCGTGCTGGAGTTCGAGCATGAGTCTGAGCGCCGTCGTCTTGCCGGCGCCCGCTGCTCCGAGCAGTGCGGTGACGTGGCCCGCGCGCGCCTCGAAGGAGACGTCGTCGACGGCGGGCGGAAGCTCCTTGCGGGGGTTGCTGGTCAGTCCGAAGGCCTGGATCACCCGTAGCAAGATAGCGTGCCATATCCGGTTTTTCGGGCATGTCAAGCGCTGGCGGACACGGAGTGACGGGCCCCGTCGATCCCTTGTTCGCCGTTCGCTCCGGGGTCCTGCCCGCGCTCGCCGTCACACCTCGGGACGCAGCATCGGGGGGTTGAGGAGAGTCGCGCCGCCGGCCCGGAAGAGCTGAGCGGGACGGCCGCCCTGGCGGGTGGTCGTGCCCCCGGTGGGGACGAGGAAGCCCGGCGTGCCGGTCACCTTGCGGTGGAAGTTGCGCGGGTCGAGCGCCACGCTCCACACCGCCTCGTAGACGCGTCGCAGCTCCCCGACGGTGAACTCGGGCGGACAGAACGCGGTGGCCAGCGACGAGTACTCGATCTTGGAGCGGGCTCGCTCCACCCCGTCCGCCAGGATCTGGGCGTGATCGAAGGCGAGCGGCGCCACCGGCTCGCCGCCATGGCCGTAACCAGCCTGCTCCAGCAGCTCCTCGACCGGCGCCCAGCGCGCGTTGCTGGCGTCACCGCCCGCCCTTGGTGCGGGCAGGTCGGGAGCGAGCGCGAGGTGGGCGACGCTGACCACGCGCATCCGGGGGTCGCGCTCGGGGTCGCCGTACGTCGCGAGCTGCTCAAGGTGGGCGCCGTTGTCCTGGGTGGGTTCGACCGGGTCGTGGACGCACAGCCCCGTCTCCTCGGCCAGCTCCCGCGCCGCCGCCTGCGCCAGGTCCTCGTCGGCCCGCACGAAACCGCCGGGCAGGGCCCAACGGCCCTGGAACGGCGGCTCGCCCCTGCGCACCGCCAGCGCGCACAGGGAGTGGCGGCGAACGGTCAGCACGACCAGGTCCACAGTGACGGCGAAGGGCGGAAACGCTGACGGGTCGTAGGGCATGCGGCGATCATAGTCGTCTGCCTGACGATAAACACTCCCTTCGCCACCGCTTCGTCGGCTGATCCACTTCGCTGGGGCCCGCGTCTCGCCGACCGTTCCCCGGACGCCGTGCGAAGCCACGTACCGCCAGGTCAGGCTCCTAGTTGCAGCCCGTCGGCGGCCTCTTCGACCATGGCCAGACCGAGTCGGCTGACCCGGACCGAGAACGGCGCTCCGGCGACCCGCAGCCCCGTGAGTCCGAGCTCCCCCAGAGGCGCGTCGCGCACGGGACGCAGGGTGACGGTCTTGGCCGGAGCGTCGGGGCGGATGCCCGCGAGCGTGGTCAGCAGCAGCACCCCGGCGGCGGCCGCGGTGGCGGCGGGGCGGCAGGCCGCCGGGTGTGGGAGGGGCGCGCCCGCGTCGGCGCGTTGCTCACCCGCGTACATCTCCGGCAGGCGGTGGCCGAAGGCGCCCGCCGCGGCCACTACGCCGCGCAGCAGCGAGCCCGCCTCCTTCTCGTGCCCGGCAGCGGCCAGACCCGCCACCGCGATCGCCGTCTCCTGGACACGTACCGCCCCGGCGCGATGCCCGAAGGGGTTGTATCCGGCTTCCTTCTCGGCCAGTCCGCGCAGACCCCAGCCCGAGTCCATGGCCGGATTGCCCAGCAGCCGGGCGAGTCGATCGGTCTGCACCGGGTCCAGCAGGCCCGGAGCCGGGACGCCCCCGCCTAGCAGCCCGGTGTCGAGGAGGTGGGCCGCTGCCGCGCTCAGGTGCGGCACGAGGCGTCCGTCCGGGGCTCGTGCCGCCGCGGGCCGTCCGCCTGCCCGGTCGTCGATCCAGAAGTCCCGCTGGAACGACGTCCGCAGCCGCCGGGCCCACTGCCGCAGTCCGTCACCGCCCGGTCTGCCGAAGTCGTCGAGCAGTTCGGCGCCGAGCAGGGCGGCACGGTGGGCGTGAGCCTGCGTCTCGTATCGGACGGGGCCACCCGGGTGCGGATCGGGTACGTACGTGCCGTCCCCGGCCGTGGTGCGCAGCCAGGCCAGACACCGCTCGGCGGCCGGCATCAGCTCCTGGGTCTCGTGTTCGCAGAGCCCCCACCGGCGGGCTTCCGCGAGGAGCACGGGGAAGAGCAGGGTCGCCTCGGTGCCGGTGCAGCCCGGCGGCAGGTGCGGGCCGGTGTCACGTCTGGGTCCGGGGATCATCCCGGACCGCGGGCCGGGGCCGCGGTGTTGGGTGCGGGCGAGGGCGCGCAGCGTACCGGCGGCGAGCCGGGTGCCGAGAGGAAGTGTCATCCGCGCGGCGGCGAGAGCCTCGGCGGGGGCCAGACCGCAGCGCCAGGGGACGCCGGCCGCGAGATGGACGTCGGCGGGGTGTGCGGGATCGCGCAGCAACAGGGCTCTGAGGTCCTCGATGCTGGTCCGCAGGAGGGCGGGGACCGCGGGGTCGTCACCGGTGGCGTGCGCGGAGGCCAACGGGTCGGCCGCCGTGCGGCCCACCGCCCGGAGCGGGCCCGCACCGTCCGGTCGTACGCGCAGTTCGAGGCTCGTGCTGCCGCCCGGAGGCAGTAGGAACTCCCACCGCAGCAGTCCGGCGGAGGCCAGTGCGTCGGCGGGCGGCGGAACGGCTGTGACCGACGCGCCGCCCGCGGCGCCGGACCACCGCAGCCCGGAGTCGTGAACACTGGCCGACAGGGCGGGGCCCGCGCGGCCGGCGGCGATCGATCCCAGGTCGGCCAGGTCCGTGCCGAGGGCCACCTCGACCGGCAGCCGCAGTGGGTGGGGTGACCAACTGCGCAGCGTGATCCGCTCCGTACCGTCGGCGTCCCGGGTCCGCTCGACCATGACGTCCGGGTCCGGCCCCGGCGCGGACGACGTCCGAAGCGTCCCCACGAAGCAGGCACGGTGGGCGCCTGTCATCCGGGCCTGCGACGGGACGGGCTCACCCCCGGCCACGCGAAGGCGGCACCGGGAGAGCAGGCGTCGGCCCGCGCGGTAGAACCCCTCCAGCCCCAGGCCGGTCAGCTGTCCCTGCTCCGTGGAGATCACGAGGCCGGGCAGGGCCACGCCGATCATGGTCTTGTGAGCGGGCGGCAGGTCCCCGGATCTGTGGGGCGTCGCGGACGGCGCACTCCGCGGGGTCACCGGCTCCGCACCCGACCACGCCGACGAGAGGGGCGCCCCCGGCCGGGAGCGGACCGTCGGCGGGCCGAGGTTCTGTCCCTGCCCCGAGCCGCGGTTCCTGGCATGCGCCGAGGAGACGGCAAGGGACGGCAGCGTGGTCCTCCGTCCGGCGGCAGAGGTGTCCGGGGCGGCGAAGGGCGGGGTCGGCTGGTGCATGGGAGGGCTCCCTCTTTGCTCGGTGCGCCTCTGGCGGAACGGCGCCGTGTGAGGCCCGGCCGGACGGCTGCGGTGCGGCGTCCCGACCGGTCCGGGCGTTCCGCCACTCAGGTGAACGGAGCGGGTGTCCTCCGGGTCACGCCTGCGGCGGGGAACTGCGGCGGGGATGCCCGGCAGATGAGGGTGCGGGCCGTGGGCCGCCTCCCCCTTCAGGCTCGCTCTTCGCCCCCTTCAGTCGCGTGCTCTCCCGCGCTTACCCCTTCCACGCAGGTCTCCTTCCGGCCCGTGGCCTCTGCCCCCGAGGCGCGCGGCCGCGTTCGGGCCGTCCGTGCGCCGCCCGGGCGCTCACCACCCGCGGGAGTGCGAGGACGCCCGATCCTCCCGCCCGGCTCACGGCCCTGCGCCCTCGCACGGCGTCGGGCTCCATCGGCCGGGACGACGGGGCGCGTGCGGCGCCGGCGCCCGGGCGGCACCTGCGGAGCGGACGAAGGCTCGGCCGGACGGCGTTGCGCGGGCCCGTCGCCCTGCTCTCCCCCGTCCGCGGCGTCGCGTCCCCCGCCTCCGCGGCCCCCGCGCTCCGCTCGCAGGCAGCGGCGGACCGACTCGGGATCGAGGCCCTCGTTGCACGCCTGGTGCAGGAGCCGGGCGAAGAGGTAGTCGGGATCTGCGCCGAGCGCCATGGCCAGAGCTTCCCGGGCCTCCAGTTCATCCCCGGCGGACCACGCGACCCAGCCCGCGAGAGTGAGGGGCGCGGCCGCGTGTTCGCCGTAGGAGCGGACGCAGCGACGGGCCAGGGCACGCCAGAGACGCAACGCGGGTCCCGCCTCGTCACCCTCCATCCACTCCGCCGCACGGTCACGGGTCGTACGGTCCTGGAGGCCGAGGATCAGCGCCGCCGCCTCGTCGTGCCCGAGCAGTTGGTCGTCGCGCAGATCCTCGGCGGGCACGCCGGACACGGGCGGGGCGTCCGTGAGGCGTCGCATGGCCCGCCGCGCCAGGTCGAGCGTCTCCTCGGCCACCTCCGAACGCCCGGCGTCATCGAGGATCCTGGAGACCACTGTCACGGCGGCCGCGTCCAGGGCTGCCTCCTGTTCGAGGGCCGCGGCGTTCTCCCGGGGCAGCAACCTGGCCCGCAGCTCGCTCAGCGAACCGCGCACCTGGATACCGGCGTAGGTGGCCGCCGCGGCCAGCACGGACGTGCCCGGCAGCCCCATGGGCACGCCCTCCGCCGGGCAGCAGGCTTCCTCGTCGCAGCAGTACGACCAGAAGCGGCCCGCCGAGATGCACAGCGCCTCGACGACCGGTACGTCGAGGGCACCGCACTCGACGCGCAGTTTCTGGGCCAGTGGCCGCAGTCGCTCCATCACCTCCCGGCCGGTCTCGCCCCGCGCCGGCTCCTGGCAGAGGTAGGCGACCATCTGCTCGGGCCTCACGCCTCGGCGCTCGCTGCCGGTCACCAGGCCGTGGACCAGCTGTCCGGCGGCGCCTGTCCAGTCGTCCGCGTTCGCGGGAATGCCGAGCCGGGCCCGGCCGCCGAAACGGCCCCGTCCGTCCCTGTCGCGCAGGGCGACCAGGACGATGCTGTCCTCGGGGCGGTACCCGAGCAGGTACGGCAGGGCGTCGGCCAACTCGGCGGGGGTGCGCAGGGTGACCTGGTGCTCGTCGCCGGGGCCGTCGTACCGGGTGCGGGCCGTGCGGCCGGGCTTCACGGGGCCCGGGATGTCGCCGTTCTCGGAGGATCCAGTCGTTTCGCTGTGGTTCGTCATGGCCCGACGATCTCGCGGATTGAGAAGTTCCGCTTTGCCCTGTGGATAACTCCCATCAGGGACACGTCACCCGGCGGCGCCCGGTGTCCGCGCCGTCCCGCCCCACCGCCCGGCTGTCAGTCCCGTCCTGTTGTATGGAACGCATGGAGCACACGAGCAACGCGGATCTCCGGACAGCCGCCGACACGGTCCTCGCCCGCCTCGTCGGGGACGCCTCCGGCGCGGCCCGGCTGCGGGAGGACCAGTGGCGGGCGATCGAGGCGCTGGTCGCCGACCGGCGCCGGGCCCTGGTCGTCCAGCGCACGGGATGGGGCAAGTCCGCGGTCTATTTCGTGGCGACCGCGCTGCTCCGCGACCGGGGAGCCGGGCCGACGGTGATCGTCTCCCCGCTGCTCGCGCTGATGCGCAACCAGGTCGAGGCCGCGGCGCGGGCCGGCATCCGCGCCCGGACCATCAACTCCTCCAACACCGAGGAGTGGGACGCGGTCCAGGACGAGATCGCCGCGGGCGAGGTCGACGTTCTGCTGGTGAGTCCCGAGCGGCTCAACAACCCGGACTTCCGCGATCAGGTGCTGCCCAAGCTCTCCGCCGCGACCGGGCTGCTCGTGGTGGACGAGGCCCACTGCATCTCCGACTGGGGCCACGACTTCCGCCCGGACTACCGGCGGCTGCGCACGATGCTCACCGATCTCCCGCCCGGCGTGCCCGTGCTGGCGACCACGGCCACCGCCAACGCGCGCGTGACCGCCGACGTGGCGGAGCAGCTCGGCACCGGCGGTACGTCGGACGCGCTGGTGCTGCGCGGCCCGCTGGACCGGGAGAGCCTCAGCCTGGGCGTGCTGCGGCTGTCCGACGCCGCGCACCGGATGGCCTGGCTCGCCGACCACCTCGACCGGCTCCCGGGCTCCGGGATCATCTACACGCTCACCGTGGCCGCCGCCGAGGAGGTCACCGCCTTCCTGCGGCAGCGCGGCCACACCGTCGCCTCCTACACCGGCAAGACCGAGAACGCGGACCGCCAGCAGGCCGAGGACGACCTGCTCGCCAACCGGGTCAAGGCACTGGTCGCCACTTCGGCGCTCGGCATGGGATTCGACAAGCCCGACCTCGGCTTCGTGGTGCACCTGGGCTCGCCCTCCTCCCCCATCGCGTACTACCAGCAGGTCGGCCGTGCCGGGCGCGGTGTCGAGCATGCCGAGGTGCTCCTCCTGCCGGGGAAGGAGGACGAGGCGATCTGGGAGTACTTCGCCTCGCTGGCCTTCCCGTCGGAGGAGTTGGTGCGCCGCACGCTCGACATCCTCGCGGGCGCGGAGCGCCCCCTGTCCCTGCCCGCTCTGGAGCCCCTGGTGGAGCTGCGCCGCTCCCGCCTGGAGACCATGCTCAAGGTCCTCGACGTGGACGGCGCGGTCAAGCGGGTCAAGGGCGGCTGGATCGCGACCGGGCAGCCGTGGACGTACGACGCGGAGCGGTACGACTGGGTCGCGCGGCAGCGGAAGGCCGAGCAGCAGGCGATGCGCGACTACGCCTCGACGACGGACTGCCGGATGGAGTTCCTGCAACGCCAGCTGGACGACGAGGGGGCCAAGCCCTGCGGCCACTGCGACAACTGCGCGGGCCCGCGCTTCACCGCGGACACCTCCACCGACTCCCTCGACGCCGCGCGGGTCGATCTGGGCCGGGCCGGCGTCGAGGTGGAGCCCCGCCGCATGTGGCCGACCGGGCTCCCGGCCATCGGCGTCGAACTGAAGGGACGCATTCCGGCCGGGGAACAGGCCGAGCCGGGCCGGGCGTTGGGCCGGCTGTCCGACATCGGCTGGGGCAACCGGTTGCGACCGATGCTCTCGGCCCAGGCTCCGGACGGCCCCGTGCCGGACGACGTAGCGAAGGCCGTCGTGGCTGTGCTCGCCGACTGGGCGAAGGGTCCCGGCGGCTGGGCCGCGGGTGCGGCCGACGGCCGGCCGCGGCCCGTCGGGGTGGTGACCGTCGCCTCGCGCACCCGGCCCCAGCTGATCCACTCTCTCGGTGCACGCATCGCCGAGGTCGGCCGGCTGCCGCTGCTCGGTTCGGTCGAGTACACGGGCGAGGTGTCCAGGGCGTCCCGCAGCAACAGCGCGCAGCGACTCAAGGCACTCGACGGCACCCTGACGGTTCCGTCCGCCCTCGCCGCCACGCTCACCGGACTCGACGGCCCGATTCTGCTCGTGGACGACTGCACCGAGACCGGCTGGACCCTCGCGGTGGCGGCCCGGCTGCTCCGCCGCGCCGGTGCCCGGGGGGTGTTGCCACTGGTCCTGGCCGTGCAAGGCTGATCACCCGTCGCGGCGCACGTCGCCGGACCCGAACTCCGCGCGGCCGCGGGTGGGGCGTCCCGTGCGTCACCCGGGTGCGCTCTGGGTAGGGATATAGGACGCGCATCATCCGATAACGGTCGCCGGCCCCAATTGCTCGTTGCCGCAACCAAGTTCGACAGGAAGAATTGAAGTCCGCTCCCCGCACGGCTCGTCCGTGATCCGGCAGGGCTTCACTGCGGTGCGCGCTCCCCCGAATCCGACCCCGCCCGCAGTGTGGGCGCGTAGCCGAAGGGAGGAACGTGACCTTCGGATTCGCTCCGTCCTCGGCGGCTTCATTGTCGCCGTCCGCCGCCTCCGCCACTCGCCTGCTCGAACCGGCGGAGTGGGCCGCCGCCGGGATCCCGCTGCTGCGCAATCCACGGGAGATCGTCGGCGGACTGCACTCGCGGCACCGCCCCAGGCCGGCGACCGCGATCGTGGCCGTGCTCGATCCGGACGAACGACTGCGTGCGAGCGCCTCGTTCGCCAGCCACCGGGTCCCCGCCGACGGATGGATGTTCCGCAACGCGCTGCTCGCCCAGCTTCGCCGGGTCATCCCGCACGACCTGCGGCGCCGCACGCCGGTGCGCACCGCCGTACTGCTCTACTGCCGCGAGGGCGATGCGCGTTGGACGGAGGAGGACGGCGCGTGGATGTGGGGGCTGCGGGACGCGTGCACGCTACACGGGCTGCGCTGCGGCGCGTACATCACGCTGACCCGTGACGGCTGGCAGGTCCTCGGCGAGGGCCGTGGGGGGCGCCGGCCCAACGCGGTGTCCGCGCCGGAGCCGTTCGCCACGTCGGAGACGTCGCCACCGCCACCGCGCACCGGCGGCGTCGCCTCGGACGTGCTGCGCCGCGCGGCGGCTCGCTGAGCGCCACGGGCGCGGTGCACCTTGAGGTAGGGCCGCGACGTCCAGGTCTGTGAGAGCACCTGGCAATACCCGTCCACGTCGCCCAGTGGACGTCGGCCGTCCGGGCATGCCGCAGCCGCCACCGTGCGGGGGCCGACTCCGCGGCCCCCGTGTCACACCGGCGTCCGCCGCGTACGGCGGAACTGGCTCAGACGCCCGCGCCCAGCACCGAGTTGATCCGCTGCGGGTCACCGCAGACGATCAGCAGGGCGCCGGCCCGGGAGTGGGCCACGGACAGGGCGGTGACGGCAGCGGCTTCGGGGCCGCCACTGAGCGCGACCACGACCACGGCCCTCGACGCGGCACGGTCCGCGACGGCGGCGTCCGCGTAGAAGACGTCGTCGCCCGCGTCGTGCTGTGCCCAGTAGGCGGCATCGCCGAAGGACAGTTCGTGGACGGCCCACGGGTGCGGTTCGCCGGTGGTGATCACCAGCACGTCACCGGGGGTGCGACCCGAGTCCAGCAGCAGGTCCACGGCCTCCTCGGCGGCGTCGAGCGCGCCTTCGGGAGAGGCCGGGATCAGCTGGATCTGCGGGGCGGCCGGAGCTGCCGGGGCGGCTGCCGGAGCAGCCGGACCCGACGGGGCGGGTTTGGTCGCGGCCGTGTCGCGCGACGCGCGCTGCGCCGGCGGCGCCGGCGGCGCCGGTCGCGCGGGACCGGGGCGGCCGGGGCGCGGCGGAGCCACGGGACGGGGGCCGGGTACGGGGCGAGGGGTCGGCGCGGTGCGGCCGCTGGCCGGAGTGGCGCGGGGACCCTGGGCCTGCTCGTGAATCTGAGGCTCCTCGGGAATGAGAGGCATGAGCTGATATTTATCAAACGTTGGTGCGGCTCGCGTCGGCGGGTGGCACATGCCTGCGAGCGGAAGCGTCAGAAATCGAATCCGAGCTGGCCCTCGATTTCCGGAACACTTCCGTCCACCCAACTGCGGACCTTCTTGAGGTGCCGCCACTGGGGCAGCGAATCAAGATACGCCCACGACAACCGGTGGTGCGGGGTGGGTCCCCGTTCCTCCAGTGCGGCCTTGTGCACGGGCGACGGATACCCGGCGTTGTCCGCGAAACCGAAGTCTGCATGGTCGATACCCAGTTCGGCCATCATTTTGTCGCGCTGGACCTTGGCGAGCACCGACGCGGCGGCGACGGCCACGCAGGACTGGTCACCCTTGATCACCGTACGGACCTTCCAAGGCGTCCCGAGGTAGTCGTGCTTGCCGTCGAGGATGACGGCGTCGGGACGGATCGGCAGGGTCTCCAGGGCGCGTACCGCCGCGAGTCGCAGCGCCGCGGTCATCCCCAGTGCGTCGATCTCCTCCGGAGAGGCGTGCCCCAGGGTGTACGAGGTCACCCAGGTCCGCAGCTCCGCGGCGAGTTCCGTGCGTCGCTTGATGGTGAGCAGCTTGGAGTCGGTGAGGCCGGCCGGGGGCCGACGCAGTCCGGTGATCGCGGCGCAGACGGTGACCGGCCCGGCCCACGCACCGCGCCCCACCTCGTCGACACCGGCAATGATCTTCGCTCCGGTCGTGGCGCGGAGAGAGCGCTCGACGGTGTGAGTAGGTGGTTCGTACGGCATGGCGTGCTTAGCGTACGCCGCCCCGAACCTCCGGCGACACCCCGGTTCCCCAAACGGGACCAGGGCGCGTGCAGCCGGGAGTCAGACGCTGTCGGGCCGCAGCAGCGGGACCATCAGCTGGTCGATCATTTCCTCGATCTCCTGGTCCGTCCATTCGCTTGCACAAATCTTCGAGCGGTACATCATCATCGCCGGGATGGCGTCGAAGACGTATCCGTTCGCCGCGTCGCGCCGGACCTCTCCCCGCTCTATTCCGCGGTTGATGACCTCGCGGAGCATCGTCAGCGTCGGCTCGACCACCCCCTTGAGGATCACCGCGTGGAAACGCTCCGCCTGCATGCTGTCGCATTCGTGAATCACCGATCGCAAGGCGAAACCGGGGCGGGAGAACATCGCGTCGCGTGCCCTCCGGCACAGCGCCAGGAGATCCTCGCGCACGCTCCCGAGGTCGGGCACCGTGTCGAAACGCGGCAGCCCGGACCGGAGCGCGTCCGCGACGAGGTCCTCCTTGGACGGCCAGCGGCGATAGACCGCCGCCTTGCCGGTCTGGGCTCCGGCGGCCACACCCTCCATCGTCAGGCCGTTCCAGCCGACGGTGCCGAGCTGGTCCAGCGCGGCGTCGAGGATCGCGCGTTCGAGGACCGCGCCACGCCTGCGGGAGGGTGGCTGGGCGGAGGCGGCCGCCCAGTGCGAAGCAACCATGTCGAGGGTCTCCAGGAAGCGGGGAACGGGTTTTCGGGGGTCAGGGGGCGTGCCGCGCGGCCACAACGGGGGACGACGCGCACGGCGGCACCACAAGTGAACGCTTGCGTTCACTGTCGGGGAGTCACTAACGTTGAAGCAACAGTGAACGCAAGCGTTCACTAAGTCAGTCGTGGGGGACGCATAGTGACAACCTCTTCTCTGATCAAAGACCAGAAGCCGGGAGCTGCCCGCCGGGAGGGGCGTCCCGGCATCGCGCTCACGGTCATCGCGGCCTGCCAACTCATGGTGGTACTCGACGCGACGATTGTGAACATCGCTCTCCCGCACATTCAAGAAGCGCTCAGCTTCAGCACCACGGACCTCACCTGGGTCGTCAGCGCCTACACGCTCACCTTCGGCGGTCTGCTCCTGCTCGGCGGCCGAGCCGGTGACATCCTCGGCCGTCGCCGGGTCTTCATGACCGGCATCCTGCTGTTCACCTTCGCCTCGCTGCTCGGTGGCTTCGCCCAGGAACCCTGGCAACTGCTGGCGGCGCGTGTCCTGCAAGGTGTGGGAGGGGCCATCGCGTCGCCCACGTCGCTGGCCCTCATAACCACCACCTTCCCCGAAGGACCGGAACGCAACCGGGCCTTCGGCGTCTTCGCGGCCGTGTCCGCGGGCGGTGGCGCCATCGGCCTGCTGGCGGGCGGCATGCTCACCGAGTGGCTCGACTGGCGCTGGGTGCTCTTCGTCAACGTGCCGATCGGTGTACTGATCGCGGTGCTCACCCCGCTGTACATCAGCGAGTCCGAGCGGCACTCCGGACGCTTCGACATCGCCGGAGCGGTGACCTCGACGGCGGGCATGGCGTCTCTCGTCTACGGCTTCATCCGGGCCGCGGACGAGGGCTGGCGGGACAACCTGACCATCGGTTCCTTCGCGGCCGCGGTGGTCCTGCTGCTGTCCTTCGCGTTCATCGAGTCGCGGGCCAAGGAGCCGATCACCCCGCTGAGGATGTTCGCCGACCGCAACCGCGCCGGCACGTACGTGATCATGCTGAGCCTGGCCGCGGCGATGTTCGGCATGTTCTTCTACATCGTGCTGTTCGTCCAGAACGTGCTGGGCTACACCCCCATCCAGGCCGGTCTGGCCTTCCTCCCCGTCACGGTGGTGATCGCGCTCGGGGCGGGGCTGTCGCAGCGGTTCCTGCCCGTGTTCGGCCCCAAGCCGTTCATGGTCGTGGGCTCGACACTCGCCGCGGTCGGGCTCGGCTGGCAGGCCCTCATCAGCTCCGACAGCTCCTATGTCGGCGGAGTCCTCGGTCCGATGCTGATCTTCGGGTTCGGCATGGGCCTGAACTTCGTGACGCTGACTCTGACCGCGGTCTCCGGGGTCGCCCAGCACGAGGCTGGCGCGGCGTCCGGCCTGCTCAACGCGATGCAGCAGGTGGGCGGATCGATCGGCCTCGCGATCCTGACGACGGTGTTCGGCACGGCGACCAAGGACGAGGCGGAGAAGCAGGGGGCGGACTTCCTCACCAACGGCTCCGCGGAACAGAAGGCGGAGTTCG
Source organism: Streptomyces sp. BB1-1-1 (assembly GCF_031597775.1). Classification (NCBI taxonomy): domain Bacteria; kingdom Bacillati; phylum Actinomycetota; class Actinomycetes; order Kitasatosporales; family Streptomycetaceae; genus Streptomyces; species Streptomyces sp. BB1-1-1. Next base: position 2,233,937 of record NZ_CP134203.1, read on the forward strand.
CCCAGACGCACCAGCTGCCGGCGCCATGGGGGCACGAAGTGCTGGCGCAGGGCATCTCGGCGGCCTTCATACCGGCTGCCGCCATGGCCGTCCTCGCCCTGGCCACGGCGTGGCTGGTGATCCGGGTGCGCAAGAGCGATCTGGAGGCCCTGTCCGGCTCGGCCGGGCCGGGCATCGGCTGACGCCACGCCACCGCGGGCCGGGCGGTGGCGGTGTCCACCGGCGGGCGCCACGCACGCCTGCCGATGCCCGCCCCGACGGCTCGCGGTCGGCGGCGCGCTCGACCGGGCGTGCAGTACGAGAGACAGCAGCGCGAGGGACAGCAGCGCGAGGACCGGCAACGGCAAGACCCCCATGACCCACCCCTCGTGACACTCCGGACTGTGCGGGGCTCATTCCTCGCACAGCGGATGTCACGACAACGGACGGCTGGTCACGGAGAGTTCCCGTCGCACACGGAGAGTCGAAGCGGATTCCGACGTCCCTCCGCCGGCGCCCCTCGCGGGCCGGCTAGGCCGACGTCACCATCCACTCGGGCAGCGCCTCGACCCGCCCGGCCCACTCGGCCGGCGGCGCTCCCGCCTCGGCGGCGGCGACCACTCCGCCCACGATGGCGCAGGTCGTGTCCACGTCCCCGCCGACCTGGGCGGTCGTCCAGAAAGCGCGCTCGTAGTCGCCGAGGGCGCGGGCCGCGGACCAGAGGGCGAAGGGAACCGTGTCATGGGCGGTCGTACGTCTGCCGCAGCCCAGGACCGCCGCGACCGTGGCCGCGTCGCCGTAGTCGAGCATGTCCCGGGCGCGGCGGAGTCCGGCGCCGACCGCGCTCTTCGGTACCAGGGCGACGACGCCGTCGAGGAGCGCGTGCGGGGTGGGCGGGCCCGCGGGGTCCGCGGCCAGGGCGGCGGCAGCGGCGACCGCCATGGCGCCGACCACCGCCTCGCGGTGCTGATGCGTGGGGTAGGCCGAGATCTCCGCCTGATGGGTCGCCTGCTCAGGGTCGTCCGCGTACCACGCGCCCAGCGGGGCGATCCGCATGGCGGCGCCGTTGCCCCAGGACCCCTGGCCGTTGAACAGCGCGGCGGCGAGTTCTCTCCAGTCGCCGCCCTCCCGGACCAGTCGCAGGAGGCGGTTGACCGCGGGGCCGTAGCCGCGGTCGAAGTCGTGGTGCCGGGCGAAGGAGAGCGCCAGCGCGTCCTGGTCGATGCGCTGGCGCGCGGCCAGGACGGAGACCACGGAGCAGGCCATTTCCGTGTCGTCCGTCCACTGCCAGGTGCCTGGGGGCAGCTCGCGGGATTTCAGCAGCGGGTAGTTCGCGGGCACGAAGAACTGTGAGCCCAGCGCGTCCCCCACCGACAGTCCGCGCAGGCTGGACAGGGCCCGGTCCAGGCGCACGTCAGGAGATGAATGAGCGGTCATCGCACTGCCACTCTATCCGGTGATCCCGTACGGTTCCGGATCCCGCCAGCGTTCGAAGGGGCGGTCAAGGGTGTACTTGCCGTCCTCACCGAGAACGAGCATCCGCATCTCGCCGTTCCCGGGGTTCGACAGCGACTCGAATTCCGCGACCGTCCAGTGGAACCACCGCATGCAGAACAGCCGCATGGCCAGACCGTGGGTCACCAGCAGCACGTTCGGCGGATGATCGGGGTCCTCGAAGCTGCGGAACAGGCTCTCCAGGAAACCGCCGACCCGGTCGTACACGTCGGCTCCGGACTCGCCCTGGGCGAAGCGGTAGAAGAAGTGGCCGTAGGCGTCCCGGTAGGCCTTCTGCAGACGCACGTCGTCCCGGTCCTGCCAGTTGCCCCAGTCCTGCTCACGGAGCCGCGGCTCCTCCCGTATCCGTATGAGTCCCGGGTCGAGGTTGAAGGCACGCAGCGTCTCGTGCGTCCGGCGGTACGGGGAGACGTACACACTGACCCGCTCGCCGCCGAACACCTCGCGCAGCCCCTTGCCCGTCTCCTCGGCCTCCGCCCGGCCCTGCGCGGTGAGGGCCAGCGCGTGGTCGGGTTCGCGCTCGTACACGGAGTCATCGACGTTGCCCGTCGACTCGCCGTGGCGGACAAGAACGATGCGCCGTGGTCGTGCCATGCCAGAACCCTAGATCGGGACGGGCGGAAGCAAGCACTCGAACGGGCCCCATACGGCGTACGTCACACAGTCCGCACATCCCGGTCGGCGCACGTCGACGCCGGGAGAGTCCGTCCGGATCTCAAACGGTCCAGGTGGGTTCGAGTTGCACGATGTCCCCCGTCAGGGCCGCGATGTCGGCCTCCGTCTGGGCGCGCAGCGCGAGCCGCTCCACCCGCTCGGTGCGGTACTTGCCGTGCTCGGCGGCCGACCGCCACATGGACAACACCAGGTACTCGTTCCCCGGCGCCTCGCCGAACAGCCCGCGGATCATGCCGGGCGAGCCGGCCATCGCGGGGTTCCAGACCTTCTCCTGCATGAGGACGTAGTGCTCGGCCCGCTCCTCGTGGACGCGGCAGAGCGCCACCCGCACCAGGTCGGCGTCCGTGAAGCGCGGTTCGAACCCGGTCTTCACATCGAACCGGTAGTCGAAGAGCCTGACCTGGGCGTTCTTGAAGGTGCCCGCCTGGGCGGAGGCGAGCCGGTCGTGCGAGCGGGCCATGAAGGAGTCGTAGAAGGCACGGCTCTCCCAGAAGGCGAAGACGTGCGCCACGTCCGGCCGTCCCCGGCTCCAGCCACCCCCCTGCCCCCGAAAACCCGGCTCCCCCGGAAGCCCCGCCCACTTTCGCTGCCCCCGCTCGAAACCGCGGCGGTCCACCACGGTGCAGCGAATCCACTTGACCAGCACCGCGCCATGGTAAGGCCAGGGAACGTGGCACCGGTCACTCTCCGGAGGACCGCTTGCCCGCAACTGCCTCGCTGTGCGTGGCAGGATGGACAACCGGCCGTCACCGCTCGGCACTTGAGGTGGCCGGGCAGGGCGGGGGACCTGGGAAGGGGAAGTTCGTGAACGGCCTCAGCAAGGGAATCGGCAAGGTCGAGGTCGCGCTGCGGTGGGACCCGAGTCCGGCGGGTGAGCCGCCCGCCGATCTGGACGTCGTCGCCGGGACCTATCCGGCGGACGATCCGTACGGCGATCCCTCCTACGTGGTGCACTTCGACAGCCGCTCCCCCGACGGCACCATCTATCTCAACCGGGACAGCAAGGACGGCAAGGGCTTCGGTTTCGACGAGGTCATGACACTGGAGCTGGGGCGGCTCGACGCCCGGTACGCGCGCGTGGTGGTGGGCGTCGCGATCCAGCAGCGTACCGAGGACCGGACATTCACCGACGTGACCAACCCGGGCCTGCGCATCAGGGAGGGTTACACCGACCTCGCCACGGACGACTTCAGCGGCGTGCTGGGCGCGACGGCGGCGACGGTCGCGGAGTTCGTCCGGGACGAGACGGGGGCCTGGGAGTTCCGGGCCGGAGTCCACGGCTTCGAGGGTGACCCCGCGACGTTCACACGCGTGATGGGCAGGGCCCGCCGCCCCTGACCTCGCCTGCGCGTCGAGTAGGGACCCGTACATGAGTGTCGAGTAGGGACCCGTACATGAGTAAGGGGCGCCCGCATTGGCGGGCGCCCCTTACTCATGTGGACCTACGCGTCAGCTGCAACCGCTGGTCGAGCCGCAGCCCTCGCAGATGTAGCAGGAACCGGCGCGCTGCATCTTCGTGCCGCAGGAGAAACACAGCGGTGCGTCGGCCTGGATGCCCAGCTGCATCTCCACCAGCTCGGCGCTGGTGTGCGCCTGCTGCGGAGCGGGCTTGGCCGCCTCGACCTCGGCCTTCGGCGTGGCGACGGCCTTCAGTTCCTGGGCGCGCGGCGCCGACTGGGCCAGGCCCTCGACGTCGAGCTCGTCGTCGGACGGCTCGTACGAACCCGTCTCCAGGTGACGCTGACGCTCTTCGGCGGAGTGGATGCCGAGCGCGGAGCGCGTCTCGAAGGGCAGGAAGTCCAGCGCCAGGCGGCGGAAGATGTAGTCGACGATCGACTGCGCCATCCGCACGTCCGGGTCGTCCGTCATACCGGCCGGCTCGAAGCGCATGTTGGTGAACTTCGAGACGTACGTCTCGAGCGGCACGCCGTACTGGAGGCCGACGGAGACCGCGATGGAGAAGGCGTCCATCATGCCCGCGAGGGTCGAACCCTGCTTGGACATCTTCAGGAAGACCTCGCCGAGACCGTCGTCCGGGTAGGAGTTGGCCGTCATGTAGCCCTCGGCGCCGCCGACCGTGAAGGAGGTGGTGATGCCGGGACGACCCTTCGGGAGGCGCTTGCGGACCGGGCGGTACTCGACGATCTTCTCGACCGTCTCGCGGATCGCCGCCTCGGTCTTCTCCGTGACAGCGTCGGCCGGGGACTTCTCCTTCTCCTTGGTCTTGGCGGAGAGGGGCTGGCCGACCTTGCAGTTGTCGCGGTAGATGGCGAGCGCCTTGACGCCCATCTTCCAGGCCTCGAAGTAGACCTCCTCGACGTCCTCGACGGTCGCCGACTCCGGCAGGTTGACCGTCTTGGAGAGGGCGCCGGAGATCCACGGCTGGATGGCGGCCATCATGCGGACGTGGCCCATCGCGGAGATGGAGCGCTCGCCCATGGCACAGTCGAAGACCTCGTAGTGCTCGTGCTTGAGGCCGGGGGCGTCGATCACATTGCCGTGCTCGGCGATGTGGGCGACGATCGCCTCGATCTGCTCCTCCTGGTAGCCCAGGCGGCGCAGGGCCTGCGGGACGGTGCCGTTGACGATCTGCATCGAGCCGCCGCCGACCAGCTTCTTGAACTTGACCAGGGCGAGGTCGGGCTCGAGGCCGGTGGTGTCGCAGGACATCGCGAGACCGATGGTGCCGGTCGGAGCGATGACGGACGCCTGGGAGTTGCGGAAGCCGTTCTTCTCGCCGAGACGCAGCACGTCCTGCCAGGCCTCGGTGGCGGCGGCCCAGACCGGCGTGTCCAGGTCGTCCATGCGGACGGCCTTGGCGTTCTCGTCGGAGTGCTGCTTCATGACCCGGAGGTGCGGCTGCGCGTTGCGGGCGTAGCCGTCGTACGGGCCGACGATCGCGGCGAGTTCGGCGGAGCGCCGGTACGACGTGCCGGTCATCAGGGAGGTGATGGCGCCGGCCAGGGCGCGGCCGCCGTCGGAGTCGTAGGCGTGGCCGGTCGCCATCAGCAGGGCGCCGAGGTTGGCGTAGCCGATGCCGAGCTGGCGGAAGGCGCGGGTGTTCTCGCCGATCTTCTGGGTCGGGAAGTCCGCGAAGCAGATGGAGATGTCCATCGCGGTGATGACGAGCTCGACGACCTTGGCGAAGCGCTCGGCGTCGAAGGACTGGTTGCCCTTGCCGTCGTCCTTCAGGAACTTCATCAGGTTCAGCGAGGCGAGGTTGCAGGACGTGTTGTCCAGGTGCATGTACTCGCTGCAGGGGTTCGAGCCGTTGATCCGGCCGGACTCCGGGCAGGTGTGCCAGTGGTTGATGGTGTCGTCGTACTGGATGCCCGGGTCGGCGCACGCCCACGCGGCCTCGGCCATCTTGCGGAAGAGCGACTTGGCCTCGACCTCCTCGATGACCTCGCCGGTCATGCGGGACGTCAGGCCGAACTTGCCGCCGTCCTGGACGGCCTTCATGAACGTGTCGTTCACGCGGACCGAGTTGTTGGCGTTCTGGTACTGGACGGACGTGATGTCGTCGCCGCCCAGGTCCATGTCGAAGCCCGCGTCGCGCAGGGCGCGGATCTTCTCCTCCTCCGAGACCTTGGTCTGGATGAAGTCCTCGATGTCGGGGTGGTCGACGTCGAGGATGACCATCTTCGCGGCCCGGCGAGTGGCGCCACCGGACTTGATCGTGCCGGCGGAGGCGTCCGCGCCGCGCATGAAGGAGACCGGGCCGGAGGCGTTGCCGCCGGAGGAGAGCAGCTCCTTGGAGGAGCGGATCCGGGAGAGGTTCAGGCCGGCGCCCGAGCCGCCCTTGAAGATCATGCCCTCTTCCTTGTACCAGTCGAGGATCGACTCCATGGAGTCGTCGACGGACAGGATGAAGCAGGCGGAGACCTGCTGCGGCTGGGGCGTACCGACGTTGAACCAGACAGGGCTGTTGAAGCTGAAGATCTGGTGCAGGAGGGCGTAGGCCAGCTCGTGCTCGAAGATCTCGGCGTCGGCGGGCGAGGCGAAGTACTTGTGGTCCTCGCCGGCCTTCCGGTACGTCTTCACGATGCGGTCGATGAGCTGCTTCAGGCTCACTTCACGCTGCGGGGTGCCGACGGCACCCCGGAAGTACTTGCTGGTGACGATGTTGACCGCGTTCACCGACCAGAACTCGGGGAACTCGACGCCACGCTGCTCGAAGTTGACCGAGCCGTCGCGCCAGTTGGTCATGACGACGTCACGACGCTCCCAGGCCACCTCGTCGTAGGGGTGGACGCCGGGAGTGGTGTGGACGCGCTCGACGCGGAGTCCCTTGCCCGCCTTCGTGCCCTTGGCGCGGGAACTCCGTGCCGGACCGCTCGCCGTCTCTGTCATGCCGCCTCCCTGTACGGGCGAAAACGCCCTGAAGTGCCCCGATTGTTCCCGTGGCACGGTGTTCTGTCTTGTGTTGCGGGCATCTCTCGCACCGCCCGCAACAGGTCTTTGTCACTCGCCGCCGTCCGGCCGGGCCCGGGCGCCGAAGTCCGGGTCCGGCCCGCCGGTCAGTCGGCGGCGCCTGCGGGCTCGGGGACCTGTGCCGCCCCCGTGGATCCGCGGTCGTTCTCCTGGCTCCCCGCGCCGGCGTCGTCGCCGTCTTCGCCGGGATACCCCGTCGCCTCCCTGAGCTCCACGATCGCGGCCTCGAAGTCCTCGAGCGAGTCGAACGCCCGGTAGACGGAGGCGAATCGCAGATAGGCGACGAGGTCGAGTTCCTGCAGCGGGCCGAGTATGGCCAGCCCCACGTCGTGGGTGGTCAGCTCGGCGCTTCCGGTGGCCCGCACCGCCTCCTCGACCCGCTGGCCGAGCTGGGCGAGCGCGTCCTCGGTGACGGGCCGGCCCTGGCAGGCCTTGCGCACACCGTTGATGATCTTGGTGCGGCTGAACGGTTCGGTGACCCCGGACCGCTTCACCACCATGAGCGAGCACGTCTCCACGGTCGTGAAACGACGGGAGCAGTCAGGGCACTGGCGGCGCCTGCGGATCGACGTGCCGTCGTCGGTCGTACGACTGTCGACGACGCGGCTGTCGGGGTGCCTGCAGAAGGGGCAGTGCATGATCTCCGAACCCTCCTCACAGCAGACTCAATAGCCTCGAAAGGCCCTTCAGGCCCCTCGAAGCAGCCCCCAGCATAGGCGATCGCGGCGGGCTCGAAGACCCGGGGGACCACAACTTGTGGGCTGCTGCTGCAATCCAACCACTAGATGTGGGGATTGGCTCATACATACACGCCCTGCACGCGTGTCGCTCCGGTACGTACAGGTGTCGTACGGCCGAGGCGGCGCGGCGGACGCGCGCACGCACGGGCGTATCGCCCGGGCGCATGCGGAGATACCGTGGGCACCGCGAGGAGGGGGCGTGGGACTACCGCACAGATGAGGGGACCCACGCCATCGAACGGGATGCCGGATGGCAGACTGGGGCGACCTCCCCGAGGTTGTCACCACGGCGGTGAAGAGTACAGCAATGGGCCCTTTTGTCCGCCAGGCACCGCGATAGCCATACACCCAGAAACACATTCCGGGCGAGCGATTCGCGATTTTTCACTCGAACGTGTGTTTGGCGCAACCTTTCGAAAGCTACTACCGTTGTGCAGCAGGGAGACCATCGAGAGGGGCCGACGTGACCACCACCGCCGACAGTGCCACCATCACTGCCCAGGACCGCCCCCAGGGCCGACCTGAGCCGGTGCACGCGATGAGCGACGCCACGAATCCCGAGGGGCACAAGCGCTCCCTGCCAGGCCGACCTCCTGGCATCCGGGCCGACAGCTCGGGACTCACCGACCGCCAACGCAGGGTGATCGAGGTCATCCGCGACTCCGTGCAACGGCGCGGCTACCCGCCGTCGATGCGGGAGATCGGCCAGGCCGTCGGCCTCTCCAGCACCTCCTCCGTCGCGCACCAGCTGATGGCACTGGAGCGCAAGGGCTTCCTGCGCCGCGACCCGCACCGCCCGCGCGCCTATGAGGTGCGCGGCTCCGACCAGGCCGCCTCCGTGCAGCCCACGGACACCGCGGGCAAGCCCGCCGCGTCGTACGTCCCGCTCGTCGGGCGCATCGCCGCCGGTGGCCCGATCCTCGCCGAGGAGTCCGTCGAGGACGTCTTCCCCCTGCCGCGGCAGCTGGTCGGTGACGGCGAGCTGTTCGTCCTGAAGGTCGTCGGCGACTCGATGATCGAGGCCGCCATCTGCGACGGCGACTGGGTCACGGTCCGCCGCCAGCCGGTCGCCGAGAACGGCGACATCGTGGCCGCGATGCTCGAGGGCGAGGCCACCGTCAAGCGTTTCAAGCGCGAGGACGGCCACGTCTGGCTCCTCCCGCACAACTCGGCCTACGAGCCGATCCCCGGTGACGACGCGACCATCCTCGGCAAGGTGGTGGCCGTACTGCGCCGCGTCTGAGCGCCACGGCGGGCGGGTACGCCACGACAGCGACCCGCCGACCCGACCGGGCCCCGGAACCTCTGCGCCGGTTCCGGGGCCCCGCGCTGTGCGGGGCCGGGCCGGGGTTTCCGGCCGGGCGCCCGGCGGGAAACCCCGGGCTCAGTCGCCGTCCGTCTCTTCCGCCGCTTCCGTCTCTTCCAGCTCTTCCGTCTGCCGCGCCTTCGCGTCGATCGCGGCCAGCGACTTGCGGACCTGGTTGCGGTCGGTGGTGAACCAGAAGTCGGGCAGTGACGCCTTCAGATAGCTCCCGTACCGGGCCGTCGCCAGTCGCTGGTCCAGTACGGCGACCACGCCGCGGTCGCCCGACGCCCGTACGAGGCGGCCCGCGCCCTGGGCCATCAGCAGCGCGGCGTGCGTGGCGGCGACCGCCATGAAGCCGTTGCCGCCGGCCTCCTCCACCGCCTTCTGGCGGGCGCTCATCAGAGGGTCGTCCGGGCGCGGGAACGGGATCTTGTCCATGACGACCAGCTGGCAGCTCGGTCCGGGAACGTCGACGCCCTGCCAGAGCGACAGCGTGCCGAAGAGGCAGGTCTTCGGGTCGGCGGTGAAGTTCTTGATCAGCTCGCCGAGTGTCTCCTCGCCCTGGAGCAGGATCGGGTACTCCGGGATGCGGGAGCGCAGTTCCTCGGCGGCCAGCTGGGCCGCCCGCATCGAGGAGAACAGCCCCAGCGTGCGGCCGCCGGCCGCCTGGATCAGCTCCGTGAGCTCGTCGAGCATGTCGCCGCGGTCGCCGTCCCGCGCGGGGCGCGCCAGGTGCTTGGCGACGTACAGGATGCCCTGCTTGCGGTAGTCGAACGGCGATCCCACGTCGACGCCCTTCCACTGGGGCACGTCGTCGCCCTCGGTGCCCTCGGGGGCGAGGCCCAGGGAGGCCCCGACGCCGTTGAAGTCGCCGCCCAGCTTGAGGGTCGCGGAGGTCAGGATGACCGAGCGGTCCGTGAAGAGCTTCTCCCGCAGCAGTCCGGAGACGGACATGGGAGCGACCCGCAGCGAGGCACCGAAACGGTCGTGCCGCTCGTACCAGACGACGTCCCATTCGGAGCCGTTGGTGATCCGCTCCGCCACGTCGTGCACGGACTCCACCGAGGCCAGCGCCTGCTTGCGGACGGCGTCCTCGTCCTGCACCGACTTGTCGCGGGTCGCGCCGATCGCGGAGATGACCGTACGGCAGGCGTCGCGCAGTGCCATGAGCGCGTAGCCGAGATCCTCCGGGACCTCCTCCAGGCGCCCCGGCAGCGCCAGCTCCATCAGCCGCTCGAAGCCCTCGGCCGCGGTCTGGAGCTGGTCGGCGGCCTTCTCGTTGACGAGCTTCGCGGCCCGCCGCACCGCGCGGTTGACCTGGCCGGGGGTTAGCTCGCCGGTGGCGACGCCGGTGACCCGGGAGACCAGCTCGTGCGCCTCGTCGACGATCAGCACCTCGTGCTGCGGCAGCACCGGAGCGCCCTCGATGGCGTCGATGGCGAGCAGCGCGTGATTGGTGACGACGACCTCGGAGAGCTTGGCGCGCTCCCGGGCCATCTCCGCGAAGCATTCGGCTCCGTACGCGCACTTCGAGGCGCCCAGGCACTCCCGGGACGACACCGACACCTGCGACCACGCCCGGTCGGACACGCCGGGCGTGAGGTCGTCACGGTCGCCGGTCTCGGTCCCGTCCGCCCAGTCGCGCATCCGCAGCAGGTCCTGGCCCAGCTTGCTGGTGGGAGCGGCGGCCTCGAACTGGTCGAAGAGGCCCTCCTCCTCGTCCTGCGGCACTCCCTCGTGGAGCCGGTGCAGGCACAGGTAGTTCGACCTGCCCTTGAGCATCGCGAACTCCGGACGGCGGCGCAGCTGCGGATGGAGCGCGTCGACCGTCCGCGGCAGGTCACGCTCCACCAGCTGGCGCTGCAGGGCCAGGGTCGCGGTCGCCACGACGACCCGCTCCCCCTGCGCCAGAGCGGGCACCAGATAGCCCAGCGACTTGCCGGTGCCGGTGCCGGCCTGGACCAGCAGATGGGAGCCGCCGTCGATGGCTTCCTCGACGGCTTCGGCCATGGCCACCTGGCCGGGACGCTCCGTGCCGCCGACGGCGGTGACGGCGGCGTGCAGGAGTTCGGGGAGTGAGGGCTTCGTCATAGCGCGACCACCCTACGGCCCGGCACTGACAAACGGACGGGCGAGGCGGGAGGGAGGGACGGCAGGGGCGGGACGGATCGCGGGGAGGGCGGGGACAAGGGTGGGCTCCTGGGCGGGCGGGGTGCCGGTCGGCGAGTGGAGGCGGCACTGATCAGGCCGTCGGGACTGGGCCACAGGACGCTACGGCAGCGCGCGGCGTCCGGTCCCGGATCATGAGGGCGGCCCGCTTGGCGGGCAGGTCGACCTCTGCGGCGAACCGGAACCCGGCGCCGAGGAACGCGGCGACGGAGGCCGTGTTGCGGACGTCGGGTTCGGCGAGCACACGCGTGCAGGCGCGCCGCCTCGCGAGGACGAGGTCGGTGACGGTCCTGATCAGCGTGGTCCCGATGCCCTGCCCGCGGTCGGTGCCATCGCCGATCAGGAGGTGGAGACCGGTGTCGTGCGGCCGGACGGGACAGTACCGGGCCAGCGGGTCGAGGTCGGCCCGGTAGATCTCCCAGTAGCTCATCGGCAGCCCGTCCAGCATGCCGACGCATGGGACGCTGCGCCCGTCACCGGCGAGCTGTGCCCGTACGTGCTCCTCGGTCACGCTCTGCGGTCCGGTCAGTTCCCAGAACGCGGCGACGGCGGGGTCGTTCATCCAGCGGGTGATGATCGGGACGTCCCGATCGACACGGACGGGCGCCAGATGGAACACGCCCGCGGGAGTGACGGCCGGGCCCCAGTCGGCGACACGGTCGAGCAGGTCGTCGCCGGCCCGCGTCGTCTCCGTCCCGGCTGGGTCGTCCCCCTGCTTCCCCTGCCCGAAGAGGGCGACGAACTCCTCGGGGAGGTGCAGGTCCAGGGTGTCGTCGGCGCTCGCATCGGTGGAAGCCACGGTGTCGCTCTTTCGGGAGGCGGGGGGCGGGGAAGGGGGCCTGGGGGCGGGTGAAGGGTCCGGCGGAGTGTTCTCAGGCGCGCAGCGGGTTGGTGATGGTGACGTAGGCGGACTGGGTGTCCACCGGGCCGACGAGTTCGTCCAGGCCGCGCAGCCGGGTCAGCAGGTTGGCCTTGCAGCGCAGTACGGGCGAGTCGAGGAGCTGCGCGGGCAGCGGGCTGCGCAGCGGGGCGGGGCCCGACGCGAGATCGCCCAGGAAACGGCGGAAGGCCGCGAGGAGCAGCCGCTCGTCGGCGAGGTGCTGGGAACCGAAGGCGCCGATGAGGCCGAACACGTTGTTGATGGCGAGGTAGTACGCGAAGCGCTCGTCGGTGACCTCGTCGGAGACGAACGTGTCACTGTGCTCGCCGATGCCGGGCAGCCGGGCGTCGAGTTCCGCGCGCCGGGACTCGCGGAAGTAGTAGCCCTGGTTGTCGCGGTAGCGGCCGCCGGCGGGCCAGCCGTCGGTGTCCAGCAGGAGGAGCGTGTTCTGCTGATGCGCCTCCAGGGCGATCCCGGCGTGCGCGTCCAGCCACAGGACGGGGCGTACGACGTGATGGAGGTAGCGCAGGAACCACTCGGCGGCGACGGCTTGGCGGAGTCGGCCGGTCCGCCCGGCGAGTCGGGTGACGACCTCGGCCAGCCGGGAGCGCGGGACGCGGGCGGTGGCCCGGCCGGAGTCGTCCGCCTGCCCGTACGGCCGGGGCGCGACGAGACCCGCGACGCAGGAGACGTCGTCCGTGGGCCGGAAGGGATTGTGCCGGATGACGACGTCGAGCCCGCGCAGCGGCGCTTCGTCCGGTCCGTCGACGGCGAGCCAGGCCGGGTCCCGAACGATGTCGAAGTCCGGGTGGACGGCCTGCCACTGGCGGGACACTCCGGTGCGCAGCAGGCGGTGGACCTCGACTCCGCGGTGGAGTTCCTTGCGGAGGTTCTCCCGGCGGGAGTTGGTGATGTACAGGGCCAGCGAGAGCTTGAGCATGGCGGGGGCGCCGGTTCGGTAAACGGTTCGCAGGGAGGAGGTGGCATGCCAGGGGGCGCCCTGCGTGCCGAGGTCCCTGAGCAGTCCCGCGTCCAGCAGGGCCGCGGTCTCCGGTCGGTGCCGTACCGCGCGGTACTGCCAGGGGTGCAGGGGGAGGAGCGCGTAGCCGTCCGGCGGGGCCTGCCCGTCCCCTGCGAGGCGTGCGGTGAGCAGGGGCGCGGGGACCGGGCGACCTCGCTCGGTCCAGGCCGAGTCGGTGGCGAGGGCGGAGGGGGCGACGGCCACCCAGTGCAGGGGGAAGGAGCCGCGCACTTCGGGTGAGTACCGCTGTGCCTCCGCCTCCGTGAGCCCTTCTCGGCTCTTGGGCGTGGGGTGCAGTGGATGCCCGAGGAGCAGCGCCTGCTCGGCGGCGAGGAAGAGGTCGGGACCGCCGCCGCGGCCGCCGGGGACGCCGGGGCCCTCGGAGGGGCGGTCCTCCCGGCGGTCGCGGAGGAAGACGGCGGTACGGCGGACGGAGTCGGCGACACGCGCCACGAGGTCGGTCCCGTCGGGGCCCGGGTCGCCGGCCGTCTCCCGTACGAGCAGCGCGGCGACCGTGACAGCGTCGGCAGGTGGCGCCGAGGCGGGGGCGTCGGCCAGGCGCGGGAGGCCGAATCGGTGCCTGCCCGTCGGCGACCAGTAATGGACGGGAACGGCCAGGGCAGTGCCGCTGGCCGGGAGCGGCACGTGGAGGACACCGCCGCCGGGGGCGGTCGCGTCGGTCTCGCGCGCCCAGCAGCGCAGCAGGTTCTCCACGGTCGCCGCCTGGGCCCCGGTGTACGGGTCAGCGTGGTCCAGGGCATCGGCGGTGAGCGGGGGCGCGGTCGCGGGGAGGGTGGCGAGGGCCGTTACGGGCGTGGGGTCGGCGGCGGCGACCGGAACGGGTCCCGGACCGGTCGCGGCGGCCGGGGCCGAGCCCGGATGGGCGGCGGCAGCCGGGACCGAGCCCGGATCGGCGGCAGCGACCGGGACCAAGCCCGGATCGGCAGCGGCAGCGGCAGCGGCAGCAGCCGGAACCGATCCCGGATGCCCGGCAGCGGCCGGGACCGATCCCGGATGCCCGGCGGCAGCCGGAACCAAGCCCGGAAGGGCAGCGCGGACCGGAACCGAGCCCGGATGGGCAGCGGCAGCCGACGGCGGCGCCGCAACGGCAGGGGTGGCCGACGGCGATCCGGTGATCGCGGCGGTTGTCGGTCGGGGTGTGGGGGTGGTGTGCAAGGCGGGTCCCTCGTGACGTGCTGTGGCCTGGGCGGCGGATCTCAGCGAGCGGCGCGCGCCCCGTGCGGTGGGGCGTGGTCGCCATGGCTTCGGTCCACCGCCGCCACCGCGTCGGCGAGGCGGTCCAGGACCGCCGACGTCTGCTCCTCGGTGACGATCAGCGGCGGCAGTAGTCGTACGACGTTTCCGGACGGGCCCGCGAGGTCCACGATCAGCCCGCGGCGCAGACACTCCCGCCGGACGGCGGCGGCGACTTCGGCGGCGACGCCCGGCGCGAGGCCTGTGTCCGCGCGGTTGGTCGGGATCTCACGCGCACCGTCCGGTGCGACCAGTTCGACGCCGAGCATCAGGCCCCGCCCCCGCACGTCACCGACGCACCGGAACTCCTCGGCCAAGCCGCGCAGTCGGGTCAGCATCCGGCTCCCCAGTACGGCCGCGTGCTCGGCGAGGCGGTGCTCGCGTACGTGGGCGAGGGTCGCCGCCCCCGCGGCCAGGGCGAGTTGGTTGCCGCGAAAGGTGCCGGCGCCGGGCCCCCCGGTGTGCAGGTCGTCGCGGTGCACCACCGCGGCCAACGGCAGGCTGCCGCCGATCGCCTTGGACAGGACCAGCACGTCGGGCATGGCGCCGCTGTGTTCGACCGCCCAGAAGGCCCCGGTCCGCCCGACGCCCGTCTCGGTCTCGTCGGCGATCAGCAGAACGGAGCGTTCCGCCGTGATCCGACGCATGCGCCGCATCCAGGCGTCCGGCGCGGGAAGCACCCCGCCTTCGCTGTGGACCGGTTCAAGGATCATCCCGGCGGGCGGCTGCTCCCCCGAGCGGCGGTCGTCGAGGACGGACTCGGCCCAGTGGGCGGCGAGTTCGGCCCCGCGCTCTCCCCCGACGCCGAACGGGCAGTGCAGGTCCTGCGGGTAGGGCAGGAGGAGGCGGCGGGTGTCGCAGGCGTCACCGGGGTCGGTGCCCGCCTCGGCGGTCGCCTGGTGGTGGGTTCCGGTGAAGGTGATCACCCGATTCCGCCCGGTGGCGGTGCGGACGATTCCGACGGCGGCGGCGACCGGGTCCGTACCGGACGGTCCGCAGAATCGCACGCGCGCGTGGTCGGCGAGTCCGGGCGGCAGGGTGTGCAGCAACTCGGTGACGAAGGCGTCCTCGACGGGGGTGGTGAGGTCCATGACCTGCAAAGGAGCCCCGGAGTCGAGGACCTTGCGGATCGCCTCCCGCACGACCGGGTGGTTGTGTCCCAGGGCCAGTGTCCCCGCGCCCGAGACGCAGTCCAGGTAGCGGCGGCCGTCGGCGCCCTCGATGGTGAGTCCCCGGGCCCGGACCGGTACGACGGGAAGGGCGCGTGCGTAGGTGCGTGCCGCGGGCTCACGCGCCGGCTGGCGCTTCGGGGCGCTCCCCCGCGTGGTACGCGCCCGCGCGGGCACCGCACTCGCAGCGCCCTTCCCCGCGGTCGGCCCGGCGTTCCCGCCCCCGGACGTAAACCCCCTGCACGCGGATTCCGCCACGGCTTCTTGACCTCCCGCTGTCCAGCCGCGACCCGACGTGTCGGGGCGCCCTCGGCACGGGGGGCCGCACTCGGACAGCGGGCCCCCCACCGCTACCAACAGCAGGCCGTTCGCCGGGTTACGGGTTACCCCGAAAATCCTCGCCGGGGCGGGTGGCCGCCGTGCCCGCACGAGGCGATCGCGGCGGCCGGCCGGATCACCAGGCGAACGCCTCCGGCGAGGGACCCGGACCCGGGAAGATCTCGTCGAGGCCGACCCGTACGTCCTCCGGCAGGTCGAGGTCGATGGCCCGCAGCGCGGAGTCGAGTTGCTCCCGAGTACGCGGACCGACGATCGGGCCGGTGACGCCGGGGCGGGTCAGCAGCCAGGCCAGCGCGGCCTCGCCCGGCTCGATGCCGTGCTTGTCGAGAAGGTCCTCGTAGGACTGCACCCGCGCGCGTACGGCCGGGTCGTTGAGCAGGCGCGCGCCGTGACCCCCGGTCCTGCGCCCGCCCTTGTGCTCCTTCTTGAGTACGCCACCGAGCATGCCGCCGTACAGCGGGGACCAGGCGATGACCCCGACCCCGTACTCCTGCGCGGCCGGGATCACGTCCATCTCCGCCCGCCGCTCGGCGAGGTTGTACAGGCACTGCTCGCTGACCAGGCCGAACGTGGACCCGCGCCGCGCCGCAGTCTCGTTGGCCTGCGCGATCTTGTAGCCCGGGAAGTTGGAGGAACCGGCGTAAAGGATCTTGCCCTGCTGGACGAGGACGTCGACGGCCTGCCAGATCTCGTCGAAAGGCGTGAGTCGGTCGACGTGGTGGAACTGGTAGATGTCGATGTGGTCCGTCTGCAACCGCTTCAGTGAGGCCTCCACGGCCCGGCGGATGTTGAGGGCCGAGAGCCGGCCGTAGTTCGGCCAGTCGGGGGCGCCGTCGGGCAGCATGTCGCCGTACACCTTGGTGGCGAGCACGGTCTTCTCACGCCGCCCGCCGCCCTGTGCGAACCAAGCCCCGAGGATCTCCTCGGTGCGCCCCTTGCCCGCGCTCTGGCCGTAGACGTTGGCGGTGTCCATGAAGTTGACGCCGGCGTCCAGTGCGGCGTCCATGATGGCGTGGCTGTCGGCCTCCTCGGTCTGCGGCCCGAAGTTCATGGTGCCCAGCACGAGTCGGCTGACTTTGAGTCCTGTACGTCCAAGCTGCGTGTATTCCATGGTGATCAGCCAACGCCCACGTACGCGCCCGAAGCAAGGGAGCGAAGCGCCGGGCTGGGGCCGAAAACCGACGGGCCGGTCCTGACCGGCCCGTCGCGGCGCGGCGGGGTTCCGAAATGCGTCCGCTGCACCGGCCGTTCGACCTGAATTGACGTCAGTAGCGGTAGTGGTCCGGCTTGTACGGGCCCTCGACCTTGACGCCGATGTAGTCGGCCTGCTCCTGGCGGAGCGTGGTCAGCTTGACGCCGAGGGAGTCGAGGTGGAGCCGGGCGACCTTCTCGTCCAGGTGCTTGGGCAGCACGTAGACGTCGGTCGGGTACTCGTCGGGCTTGGTGAACAGCTCGATCTGGGCCAGCGTCTGGTCCGCGAAGGAGTTGGACATCACGAACGACGGGTGCCCGGTGGCGTTGCCCAGGTTCAGCAGGCGGCCCTCGGACAGGACGATGAGGACCTTGCCGTCGGGGTAGGTCCAGGTGTGGACCTGCGGCTTGACCTCGTCCTTGACGATGCCGGGGGTCTTGGCGAGGCCGGCCATGTCGATCTCGTTGTCGAAGTGGCCGATGTTGCCGACGATGGCCTGGTGCTTCATCCTGGCCATGTCCGCGGCCATGATGATGTCCTTGTTGCCGGTCGTGGTGACGAAGATGTCGGCCTTGTCGACGACCTCGTCCAGCGTGGTGACCTGGTAGCCGTCCATCGCAGCCTGGAGGGCGCAGATCGGGTCGATCTCGGTGATGATCACTCGGGCGCCCTGGCCGCGCAGGGACTCCGCGCAGCCCTTGCCCACGTCGCCGTAGCCGCACACGACGGCGGTCTTGCCGCCGATCAGGACGTCGGTGGCGCGGTTGATGCCGTCGATCAGGGAGTGGCGGCAGCCGTACTTGTTGTCGAACTTCGACTTGGTGACCGCGTCGTTGACGTTGATCGCCGGGAACAGCAGGGTGCCGTCGCGGTGCATCTCGTACAGGCGGTGGACGCCGGTCGTCGTCTCCTCGGTCACGCCGCGGATCTCGGACGCCATCGAGGTCCAGTCGAGGGGGCTGCGCTCCAGCAGGGCGCGTACGACGGCGAGTTCCTCGTTGTCGGCGGCCGGGAGTTCGCCCGTCTTGCGGTACTCGACGCCCTTGTGGACGAGGAGGGTGGCGTCACCGCCGTCGTCCAGGATCATGTTGGGGCCGCCGGCACCGGGCCAGGTCAGGGCCTGCTCGGTGCACCACCAGTATTCCTCCAGGGTCTCGCCCTTCCAGGCGAAGACCGGTATGCCCGCGGCGGCGATGGCGGCGGCCGCGTGGTCCTGGGTGGAGTAGATGTTGCAGGAGACCCAGCGGACCTCGGCGCCCAGGGCTACCAGGGTCTCGATGAGTACGGCGGTCTGCACCGTCATGTGCAGGGAACCGGTGACGCGGGCGCCGGCGAGCGGCTGGGCCTCGGCGTACTCCCTGCGGATCGCCATCAGCCCCGGCATCTCGTGCTCGGCGAGGGTGATCTCCTTGCGGCCGAACTCGGCGAGCGAGAGGTCGGCGACCTTGAAGTCCGTGGTCGGCGGGGCGTCAGTGATGGCTTGCGAGGGCACGTGAACTCCTGGATGCGTGGATGTTGGCGTGGATTTCGAGCGTCGCCGTGGAACGGTTCAGGGTGATGAAGTGCAGGCCGGGCGCGCCTTCGCCGAGCAGCCGGTCGGCCATGGCGGTGGCGTGGTCGACACCGATGCGGTGACCGGCCGCCGGGTCGTCCCGGGCGGCCTCCAGACGGTGCGCCAGGTCCTCGGGGAAGGCCGCGCCGCTCAGTTCGGCGAAGCGCCGGATCTGCCGCACGTCGGTGGCGGGCATGATCTCCGGGATGATCGGGGTGTCGCAGCCCGCCGCGGTGACCCGGTCGCGCAGCCGGAGGTAGTCGTCGGCGTCGAAGAACATCTGGGTGATGGCGTAATCGGCCCCCGCTCGGCACTTCGCGACGAAGTGCCGGATGTCGGACTCCCAGTCGGGTGAGCGCGGGTGCCGCTCCGGGAAGGCGGCCACGCCCACGCTGAAGTCTCCCAGCTCACCGACCAGGGTCACCAGTTCGTGGGCGTGCGAGTAGCCGTCCGGGTGCGCCGTCCAGGGTCCGTTCGGGTCGCCGGGCGGGTCACCGCGCAGGGCGAGGACGTCGCGGACCCCGGCGTCCGCGTACTGGCCGACGATGTGCCGCAGTTCGGCGACCGAGTGGCCCACGGCGGTGAGGTGGGCGACGGGCCGCAGGGTCGTCTCCGCCGCGATCCGTTTGGTCACCTCTACGGTCCGGGTCCGGGAGGAGCCGCCGGCGCCGTAGGTGACGGACACGAAGGCCGGGGACAGGGCCTCGATCCGGCGGATCGTCGCCCACAGGGTGCGGGTGCCCGCCTCGGTCTTCGGCGGGAAGAACTCGAAGGAGAACGAGGGCTGTCCGCTCGCGAGGACGTCACGAAGGGTCGTCACGGGGTCCGGCCTCCTCCGGCGTTGAAGTAACCCGCCTCGGGGTGGTGGAAGACGAGGGCGTCGGTGGACTGTTCGGGGTGGAGCTGGAACTCCTCGCTGAGGTGGACGCCGATGCGTTCCGGTCGCAGCAGCCCGGCGACCTCCGCCCGATCCTCCAGGTCGGGACAGGCCGGGTAGCCGAGGGAGTAGCGGCAGCCCTGGTACTCGGTGCGGAGCATGCCGTCGAGCGAGTCCGGGTCGCCTTGCTCGATGCCCAACTCGGCGCGGACTCGGGCGTGCCAGTACTCGGCGAGGGCCTCGGCGAGCTGGACGGACAGGCCGTGCAGTTCGAGGTAGTCGCGGTAGGCGTTGGCCTCGAAGAGCCGCGCGGTCTCCTCGCCGATCCGGGAACCCATGGTGACGACCTGCATGCCGATGACGTCGGTTTCCCCCGACTCTTCGGCCCGGACGAAGTCGGCCAGGCACAGGCGCCGGCCGCGCCGCTGGCGCGGGAACGTGAACCTGGTGCGCTCGTTGCCGGCCTCGTCGAGGACGATCAGGTCGTCGTCCTTCGAGACGCACGGGAAGTAGCCGTGGACCACGGCCGCCTCCAGCAGGTTCTCCGTCTGGAGCCGGTCCAGCCACATCCGCAGCCGGGGGCGGCCCTCGGTCTCGACGAGTTCCTCGTACGTCGGCCCGTCACCACGAGCGCCCTTGAGGCCCCACTGGCCCTTGAACAGGGCGCCCTCGTCGAGCCAGGAGGCGTACTCCTTGAGCTGGATGCCCTTGACGACGCGCGTGCCCCGGAAGGGCGGCTCGGGGACCGGGTTGTCGGTGGCGACGTCGGACCGCGCGGGCGCCTGTTCCGGGCGCTCCTCCACGGTCACGGTGGCCGCACTGACGCGGCGCTGCTTGAGCGCCGGCAGTTTGGCGCCGGGCACGCCGCGCTTGATGCCGATCAGGGCGTCCATCAGCCGCAGGCCCTCGAACGCGTCACGGGCGTAGCGGACCTCGCCGTCGTAGATCTCGTGGAGGTCCTGTTCGACGTAGGCGCGGGTGAGCGCGGCGCCGCCGAGGATGACGGGGTAGTCGGCGGCCAGCTTGCGCTGGTTGAGTTCCTCCAGGTTCTCCTTCATGATCACCGTGGACTTGACCAGGAGCCCGGACATCCCGATGACATCGGCACGGTGCTCACCGGCCGCCTCCAGGATCGCGGAGACCGGCTGCTTGATACCGAGGTTGACGACGTTGTAGCCGTTGTTGGACAGGATGATGTCGACGAGGTTCTTGCCGATGTCATGGACGTCGCCCCGGACGGTGGCCAGCACGATCGTGCCCTTGCCGTCGTCGTCCGTCTTCTCCATGTGCGGCTCCAGATGGGCCACCGCGGTCTTCATGACCTCCGCGGACTGCAGCACGAACGGCAACTGCATCTGGCCCGAGCCGAACAGCTCACCGACCACCTTCATACCGTCCAGCAGCGTCTCGTTGACGATCTCCAACGCCGGACGCTGTGTCAGCGCCTCGTCCAGGTCCTGCTCCAGGCCGTTCTTCTCGCCGTCGATGATGCGGCGCTTGAGGCGCTCGTCCAGCGGCAGCGCGGCCAGCTCGTCGGCCTTGGAAGCCCGCAGCGACTTGGCCGTGGCACCCTCGAACAGCGCCATCAGCTTCTGCAGCGGGTCATAGCCCTCACGGCGACGGTCGTAGATCAGGTCCAGGGCCGTGGTGACCTGCTCCTCGTCGAACCGCGCGATCGGCAGGATCTTGCTCGCGTGCACGATCGCCGAATCCAGACCCGCCTTCACACACTCGTCCAGGAACACCGAGTTGAGCAGGATCCGGGCAGCCGGGTTCAGCCCGAACGAGATGTTCGACAGCCCCAGCGTGGTCTGCACGTCCGGGTGACGGCGCTTGAGCTCACGGATGCCCTCAATGGTGGCGACACCGTCACCCCGGGACTCCTCCTGACCGGTGCAGATCGTGAAGGTCAGACAGTCCACGAGGATGTCCGACTCGTGAATGCCCCAGTTCCCGGTCAGGTCGCCGATCAGCCGCTCGGCGATCTCGACCTTCTTCTCAGCGGTGCGGGCCTGGCCCACCTCGTCGATGGTCAGCGCGATCAGCGCCGCCCCGTGCTCGCGCGCCAGCCTGGTCACCTTCGCGAAACGGGACTCGGGGCCGTCGCCGTCCTCGTAGTTGACCGAGTTGATCACCGCCCGGCCGCCCAGCTTCTCCAGCCCGGCCCGGATGACGTCGACCTCGGTGGAGTCCAGCACGACCGGCAGCGTCGACGCGGTCGCGAACCGCCCGGCCAGCTCCTCCATGTCCGCCACGCCATCACGGCCGACGTAGTCCACACACAGGTCCAGCATGTGCGCGCCCTCACGGATCTGGTCCCGGGCCATCTCCACACAGTCGTCCCAGCGGCCCTCCAGCATCGCCTCACGGAACTTCTTCGACCCATTGGCGTTGGTCCGCTCACCGATCGCCAGGTAGGAGGTGTCCTGCCGGAACGGCACCGTCTGGTAGAGGGAAGCCGCACCCGGCTCCGGACGCGGGTCACGGACGGTCGGAACGGTGCCGCGGACCCGCTCCACCACCTGACGCAAATGCTCGGGCGTGGTGCCGCAGCAGCCGCCGACCAGGGACAGGCCGTACTCGCGCACGAACGTCTCCTGCGCGTCCGCCAGCTCCGGCGCGGTCAGCGGATAGTGCGCACCGTCCTTGCCCAGGACCGGCAGACCCGCGTTGGGCATGCACGACAGCGGAACACGCGAGTGCCGGGCGAGGTAGCGCAGGTGCTCGCTCATCTCCGCCGGACCGGTCGCGCAGTTCAGACCGATCATGTCGATACCCAGCGGCTCCAGCGCCGTCAGCGCCGCACCGATCTCCGAGCCCAGCAGCATCGTCCCGGTCGTCTCCACCGTCACCGAGCAGATCACCGGCACGTCCAGCCCCAGGGCCTCCAGCGCGCGCCGCGCACCCAGCACCGACGCCTTCGTCTGCAGCAGGTCCTGCGTCGTCTCCACCAGCAGCGCGTCCGCGCCGCCGGCGACCAGACCCTCCGCGTTGCGCTGATAGGCGTCACGCAGAACGGTGTACGGGGCATGGCCCAGGGTCGGCAGCTTCGTGCCCGGGCCCATGGAGCCCAGCACCCACCGCTGCCGGCCGTCCCGCGCGGCGAACTCGTCGGCCACCTCACGGGCCACCCGCGCACCCGCCTCCGACAACTCGTGCACACGCTCGGGAATGTCGTACTCACCCAGCGCCGAGTGGTTCGCACCGAAGGTGTTCGTCTCCACACAGTCCACGCCGGCCGCGAAGTACTCCTCGTGCACCGAACGCACGATGTCGGGCCGGGTCAGATTCAGGATCTCGTTGCAGCCCTCCAACTGCTGGAAGTCGTCCAGCGTCGGGTTCTGCGCCTGCAACATGGTGCCCATCGCACCGTCGGCCACCACCACACGGGTGGCGAGTGCCTCGCGCAGGGCGGTGACTCGGGACTGCGTCATGGGGTGCCTTCCAGGGCCGGGGCGAGTTCCCGGGCCGCGTCGGTTCCGTAGGCGTGAGTGGCTGTGGACAGCAGCTGCTCGCGGTCGGTGGCGTAGGACTGTGAGCCGACCGTCGAGAGGGCCTGAGAGGCGAGCACGCATCCCAGGCGGGCGGCGGCCGGCAGCGTCAGCCCGTTGCCGACAGCGGCGAGGAACCCGGCCCGGAAGGCGTCGCCGACCCCGGTCGGGTCGATGACCTGGGCGTCGGGAACCGCGGGGACGGTGAGCGGGGGGACGTCCTTGTGCTCGATGCGCACGCCGGCGCCGCCCAAGGTGGTGATCCAGGCGCCGACCCGGGCGAGGACGTCGTCGCGTTCCCAGCCGGTGCGTTCCAGGAGCAGGGCGGCCTCGTACTCGTTGGTGAACAGCCAGCGGGCGCCGTCCACCAGATCGCGTACTTCCGCGCCGTCCAGGCGGGCCAGTTGCTGGGAGGGGTCGGCGGCGAAGGGCAGACGGAGTTCTCGGCACTCCCTGGTGTGGCGGAGCATCGCCGCCGGGTCGTTCGGACCGACCAGGACCAGATCGGGGCGGTCCCGCCCGGCGATGACCTGCCCGAGGTCGATGTCTCGGGCCTCCTGCATGGCGCCCGCGTAGAACGACGCGATCTGGTTGGCGTCCTCGTCGGTGATGCCCATGAAGCGTGCGGTCCCCCGCTCCGCGGAGACCCGGACGGCGCCGGTGTCGACGCCGTGCTCCTTGAGCCACACCTCGTACTCCGCGAAGTCGCTGCCCACGGCGCCGACCAGGAGCGGGCCCAGGCCGAGGCTGCCGAGGCCGAAGGCGATGTTGGCCGCCACTCCGCCCCGGCGCACTTCGAGCGCGTCGACCAGGAAGGAGAGCGAGACATGGGCGAGCTGGTCGGGGATCAGCTGGTCCCCGAATCGGCCGGGGAAGACCATCAGATGGTCCGTGGCGATGGATCCTGTCACCGCGATACGCACATGAACTCCTGAGCTTCTGTCGGGTCGGGCGGGCGACTTGCTGCGGTCGGACTCCCGGGTCAGACTCCTGCGGCGGTCCTCAGCGCCTGGGCCCGGTCGGTGCGCTCCCAGGTGAAGCCGGGCAGTTCGCGGCCGAAGTGGCCGTATGCGGCGGTCTGCGCGTAGATGGGCCGCAGCAGGTCCAGGTCACGGATGATCGCGGCCGGACGGAGGTCGAAGACCTCGGCCACGGCCTGCTCGATCCGGGCCTGGGCGACCCTCGCGGTGCCGAAGGTCTCCACGAACAGGCCGACGGGCTCGGCCTTGCCGATCGCGTACGCCACCTGGACCTCGCAGCGGGTCGCCAGCCCGGCCGCGACGACGTTCTTGGCGACCCAGCGCATCGCGTACGCCGCCGAACGGTCCACCTTGGAGGGGTCCTTGCCGGAGAAGGCCCCGCCGCCGTGCCGGGCGTAGCCGCCGTACGTGTCGATGATGATCTTGCGGCCGGTCAGGCCGGCGTCGCCCATCGGGCCGCCGATCTCGAAGCGGCCGGTCGGGTTGACCAGCAGCCGGTAGTCCTCGGTCTCCAGCTTGATGCCGTCCTCCGCGAGCTGCGCTAGGACGTGCTCGACGACGTGGCGGCGGATGTCGGGGGTCAGCAGCTCGTCCAGGTCGATTCCGGCGGCGTGCTGCGAGGACACGACGACGGTGTCCAGGCGCACCGGCCTGCTGCCCTGGTACTCGATGGTGACCTGCGTCTTCCCGTCGGGCCGCAGGTAGGGGACGGTGCCGTCGCGGCGGACCTCCGACAGCCGGCGTGACAGCCGGTGCGCCAGGTGGATCGGGAGCGGCATCAGCTCCGGGGTCTCGTCGCAGGCGTAACCGAACATCAGGCCCTGGTCGCCCGCGCCCTGCCGGTCCAGCTCGTCGATGTCACCGCCTCCGGCGGCACCCTCGACCCTGCTCTCGTACGCCGTGTCGACGCCCTGCGCGATGTCCGGCGACTGCGCTCCGATCGAGACCGAGACGCCGCACGAGGCGCCGTCGAAGCCCTTCGCGGAGGAGTCGTAGCCGATCTCGATGATCTTGTCACGCACGAGCTGCGCGATCGGCGCGTACGCCTTGGTCGTGACCTCGCCCGCTATGTGCACGAGCCCGGTGGTGATCAGTGTCTCGACGGCGACGCGGGACGCCGGGTCCTCGCGCAGCAGGGCGTCGAGGACGGTGTCGCTGATCTGGTCGGCGATCTTGTCGGGATGGCCCTCGGTCACGGACTCCGAGGTGAACAGGCGGCGGGACATGTCTCTCCAGAAGGTGAAGGCCGGCAACAGTCGGTGTGCGGGGCGGGCGGGTACGGGACCGCGACTCGCGGTGGTTCAGTCGAGTCCGCGGAAGATGCACGGGTCCGGGACGTCGTGCTCCTCCCCCGCCAGCAGGGCGGGCCGTACGACGACGGGCAGGAACCCGCCGGGGTCGTCGGCATCGCCCAGGAGCTCGTACGCGCGCTCCAGGCGGTGCTCCAGGACGTCGATACTCATCTCTGCCTGTCTCTCTGGTTACGTGGGTACTCCCGTGGGGGTGACGGCGCGGGCGCGCCGTTGGGCGGGTGCCGCGTCCCGGACCAGGAGGCATTCCTCCAGGAAGCCGAGGGCCTTGAGGTGGTAGGTCCGGGCGGCCCAGCCCAGGCTGAGGTTGTGCCCGGCGTCCGGCTGGTGGGCGATCACCACCCTCGGCGCGGCGAGCGGCTGCCGCAGGGCGGCGAGTGCCTCGTCGTCCGAGAGCCACCACTGCTCCTGCTCGGCGAAGGTGAAGCGGACCGGTGTCCTTACCCTCCGGGCGATCTCCGGGTACATCTGCGGCCACCTCGGGCCCTCCAACGCCTCCAGTTCGGGGACCGGCGAGATTAGGTGCCGCCCCTGCCGGAAGGCGTCCGGGGGATAGAGCCGCAGCGAGCCCCAGTGCCGGCGCCAGTCACCGTGTCCGTTCCGGCCGGGGAGCTGACGGGCGCTCACCGCGAGCCGGCTGCCGAGGCCGGAGACGTCCAGCCCGAGCAGGGTGCGGCCGCGCTCCTCGACGGCCGCTGCCAGGGCGAGCTTGCCGCCGTTGGAGTGGGCCACGACGAACAGCCCCGCACCGGTGTCGCGCGTTTCCGTGAAGGAGGCGAGTCCGTCGTGCAGGGTCGCCGCCTGGTCGGTCAGCAACTGTCCTCGCGGAAAGTAGGCGGCCGAACTGCCGTAGCCGGGGCGGTCGACGGCCAGGACCGTGTAACCGAGGTCGGCGCCCAGCGTGAGCAGGGACAGTCCGGGGCGGACGCGGCTGTCGAAGTAGCCCGCACGCATTCCGCCGCCGTGCACCGCGACCACGACGGCCCTCGGGGGCCCCGGGCGCGCCTCGGCGACCAGACCCGACAGCGGGACACCGCCGGCGTCGAGCGTGATCTCTCGGACCGCGGAGGTGGTGATGGTGTTGAGCAGCTGTGTCATGTGATCGATGGCTCCTGGCGCTGGAAGGCCGCGCGGTCGCCGCCCTCACTTCCTGGTCGTGACCAGGCACCATGCGATGCGGCGGCGCAGCAGTGAGCGGACCGGGACCCCGGGCCCGGCGGAGTGTGTCGTCGGGCGCGCCTCGATGCCGGCGCCCGAGTCTCCGAGGCCGGCGGCACCTTCGGCGTGCGGGGTGGTGCGCTGCTCCGGTACGCCGGGCAGCCTCATCGGCGAGGCGCGGTGTCGCGCCAGCTGCGCGGTGTACCGGGGCGGGTGCGGCGTTCGAGGCGGCGCCAGCACGCTGTGCGGCGGTCCGCCTGCTTGGCTTCCTCGTCCCGGCCCGGGAGCACGCCCGCGCGGGCGAGCAGCACCGCGGTGAGGGCGGCGAGTTCGGCCTCGTCGGGGTTGCCCTTCTCTATGCGCAGGAGAGGCTGGGGGGTGCCTGTGGTGCCTGTGGTCCCTGTGTTTCTTGTGGTGCTTCTAAGGCCGCCGGCCGGGGCGTCGTCGCCCGCGGTGCCCGCGTGGTCTGTGGAGGGTGGTGGCATGGCCTCATCTCCGTGGTCTCGGAACGGAAAACACGAACGCCGCGCGAACTCGCCGGTCCGATGGCGGGGGAATTCCCAAAGGACCGGCGACTTCGCGCGGCGGGCTTGTGGTGCGGTGGTGCGGTGGTTCAGTCCGCGGTGGGACCGAACTGCCCGATGAAGCGGCCGGTGAAGAGGTCCGCGCCCTTGTACTCGGAGACCATCGCGGCCGGGGCGACGAACGGGCCGTCGGGCGAGGGCAGCTGGCCGACGCCACCCTTGGGGCCGAGCGGGAGCAGAATCATCGGGAAGGGCAGCGGCTGGTAGGTGGCCGAGGGCTGCTCGCCCTTCAGCTGGGCGACGATGTTCTTGGCGACCACCTCGGCGTGCTGCATCGCGTAGCCGGCCATCTTGGCCTCCGCGACGTCGGTGATGTCGCCGACCGCGTAGACGTTCTCGTGGCCCTTGACGTTGAGGTTCTCGGTGACCGGGACCTGGCCCTGGGCGTTGCGGGTCGTGAGCTTGCCGTCGGCGAGGTAGTCGCTGTTGGTGCTCGTCCCGAAGGCGCGGAACCAGATGTCGGCGGTGATCTCGTCGCCACCGGTGGTGGTGACGGTGAACGTGCCCGCCTGCCCGGCCTCGGTGCTCGGAGACGCGCCCAGCGCGGTGCCGAGGCGCACCTCGACGCCCAGGGCGTCGAGCTGGCCGCGCAGGTCCTCGACGACCTCCGGCTTGAAGCCGGGCAGCAGTTCCTCGGCCGGGTCGACGATGGTCACCTGCTTGTCCGGCCAGACCTCCTTGATCTCACCGGCCAGTTCCAGACCGACCGGTCCGGCGCCGAGGATCAGTACCTTGTCCGACTTGAGCAGTTCCGTGTGCGTCCTGCGGAGGTCGTCCCGCGCCTCGCTGACGGAGTCGGAGACGGGCTTGGCCGGGTACGCGTAGCCGGACCCGGTGGCCAGGACCACGTAGTCCGCCGCGATGTGCTCGCCCGAGGCGAGGGTGACGCCGCTGGCGTCCACGGAGACCGCACGGTCGCGGACGACCGTGCCCTTCGTGAGCAGCGTCTTGAAGGGGAAGAACATGTTGCCCGACCACTCGGGCTGGGTCAGCGCCCGCAGTGAGCCGGCCGCGTTGACGAACGCGTCCCGGGGGTCGACGAGGACGACGTCAGCCTCGGACTCCAGCGCCTTGGCGACCGCGGCGCCTCCGTAGCCACCGCCGATGACCGCGACCGTACGACTCATGTGATTCACGCTCCAAAGAGAAAATACCTTGAGTTCGGACTACGAACAGTAGTGGTTCGTAGTCCGAACCACAACCTGGAAAACTACAGAGATGCGTTAAATACATACAGGAATTCGTTACGCGCTTCAGGGATCAGTCAGACAACAGAAAGGGCAGTCAATGCAGGTGAGGCGGGTTTAGCCGCCCTACAGTTCACGTTGCGAACTTTTCACGATCACGTGATACTCTCGGCCCGTGGGTAAGCATGATGAGGGCCAGATGGGGATTGTGACCGCGCTGGTGCGGTCCTCATTCCTGGTGAACGCTGTGTACGCCCAGTCGAGCCGCGAGCACGGCCTCACGCCGCAGCAGGGTCAACTGCTGTGCGTGCTGATGGCGCAGCCGTACGGCATGGGCGAGCTGAGCACGATGCTGGGGCTGGCCAAGTCGAGCCTCACCGGACTGGTGGACCGCACGGAGAACAACGGCCTGGTACGGCGCGAGGCGGACCCGCGGGACAGCCGCGGAGTGCGGGTCGCACTCACCCCGCAGGGCGCGCGGCTCGTCGATCGCTTCTACACCGACGCCTGCCGGCGGATCGCGGAGCTGCCCGAGGGGCTCGACGACGGCGAGCGCGACACGCTCGCCGGTCTGCTCGGCCGCATCGTGGTGGACAACAAGGTTCCCATGATCTTCGTGGAACAGGACCCCTCGCCTCCGGCACACGACTGAGCCCAGGCCGTCCCCTTCCCAAGGTTCCCCGAGTATCCCGGGCTCAGCCTCCGGTGCTCAGGTCGGCAGCAGCCTCCGCGTGTAGCCGAGCGCCGCCGGCTCGAACTGGAGAGCGGCGTGCGAACCCGCGGCGTGGACGTCCCGCCAGATTCGCTGCATCCCGTGGGACGTCGCCTGGCCTCGCGTTCCGGTCACGTGGAAGAGCCGGTCCACTGCCCCGACGAGGATCTCCACCGCGAGCGTGCTGTCGCGGTGGCAGCGTTCGGCCACCCCCTCCTCGCCCAGTCGGCCCTCGTCGGCCGTCGCGGCGACCCGCGACAGCAACAGGTCCGCCGCGTCGATCTCTCCGGCCGCGCGGGCGAAGGCGATCCGGCTCGACTCCCGGGCCGCCGCGCGGGCACCGCTCGGCTGCCGGCCGAGATGCTGCCCGACCAGGCCCAGGGCGCCCCGGGCGGCACCGAGGATCGGGGCCGCGAACGTCAGTCCGTTCACCGCGAACAGCGGTGCCGCATGGACGGTGGAGGCGGGACCGGGCAGGCTCCCCTGCCGCATGTCGTCCCAGACGAAACACCGGTACTCCGGTACGAACGCCCGGTCCACGACCAGGGTGTGACTCCCGGTGGCCCGCATGCCGAGGGTCGACCAGGTCTCCTGGTGGGTGAACGAGTCCTTCGGCACGGCGAACACCCGTACGGAGCGGTCGCCCTCGCGCGGCGGGGCCGAGCTCAGCAGCGCCCAGTCGGCGAACTCGACGCCGCTGACGTAGAGCCAGGTGCCGGACAGCGTCCAGCCGCCGTCCACCGGCTCCGCCTCCACCCCGGCCGCGACCATGGAGCTGACCAGCCGGGTGTCCGGGCCCTTGGCCCAGACCTCCTGCTGCCCCTCGGCCGGCAGGTAGGCGCTGAAGCGTCCGTTGTACGCCCACAGCGAGGCGATCCAGGCGGCCGACGCGCATCCCTCGCCGATCGCCGCCACGGCCTTCGTCACCTCAGCGAACGTGGCCCCGGCGCCGGCCTCCCCCGCGGGCTGGAAACCGCCGGGGAATCCGACGGCGGCCAACGCCTCGACCGTGTCGGCGGTGAGACGCCCGGCCGCGTCCGCGTCCATGGCGTTGCCTCCGGCCGTGTCGGCCGCGGTACGGAGCGGGCCGGCCTCCGGCCACATCGCGCGACCCGTCATGACAGCCCCCGGACGTACTCGAGTCGGCAGAAGTACAGTTCGGCGGAGCTGAACCCGTCCAGCGGCGAAGGCTGCCGCGGGCGGCTCAGGAAGGCGCGGAAGCTTTCCTCGTCCCGCCACTGCGCGTACTTGATCACGTGTTCGCCGGTCAGGCCCCGGTGCACGGCGTGGTTCACGTACCCCGGCGTCTCACCCAGGCCGGGGTCGTCGTGCGTCATCTCCCGCAGCACCTCGGCCTGACGCTCCGCCGGGGCTGTGACGACGATGGCCACCGTGAAGCAGGGCTTGTCCACGGACAGTTCGACCACGGGCTCCCAGGTGTGGACCACCTCGCACGCCACGCTGTCCATACGGGAGTAGGCGAGGGCTTCACCGAGCCGCCGTCGGGTGCCGGACTCCGCGCGGAAGGCGTCGTAGGCCTCCTCGCTCTCCCACTGCGCGTAGTTCACCACCGACTTGCCGTCGAGGCTCGGGTGGAAGTTGCCCGAGACCAGGCCGGGCTGGGTGTGGGCGGGTGGCAGGCCGCGCCACTGGTCCATCAGCCGCTGCTGCCCTTCCGGGCCGTCGGTGTGGAAGATGTTGAACAGCGTGAAGTAGCCGTCCTCCACCCGGATGGAACTCATGTCTTCTCCCTCGTGAAGTACGTCAGGCGGTGCGTCAGGCGGCGGTGCATCAGGCGGCGTAGGGGCGAAGGGTGCGGGCGTCCTTGAGTGCGGCCGCCCACCACTGGAGCTTTTCGAGCATCACCTTGGCGGGCACGGTGGCGCCGGGCGCGCTCAGGGCGCCGTCGTCGCCGATGTGCTCGCGGATGCCGTGGAAACTGACCGTGTCCCGGATGGTGGTCGCGTGCAGTTCGGCGAAGACCTGGCGGAGCTGTTCCACCGCCCGCAGGCCGCCGGAGAGGCCGCCGTAGGAGACGAACGCCACCGGCTTGGCCTGCCACTCCGTGCGGTGCCAGTCGATCAGGTTCTTCATCGGGGCGGTGAAGCTGTGGTTGTACTCCGGCGTGATCACGACGAACGCGTCGGCCGACTCCAGGCGTCCGGCGACGGCGCCGAGCACCTCGGCCGACCCGGGCCCGGGGCCGTGCGTCAGGGACAGCGGCAGTTCGACGCCGGCCAGGTCCAGGACGTCGATGTCGAACATCGCGGAGGACCGGGCCTCCTCGACGAACCAGCGCGCGACGGCCGGGCCGGTGCGGCCCTCGCGGGACGATCCGATGATCACGGCCAGCCGCAGTACTTGCTCAGACATGGGTTTTCCTTCCTGTCATCCGGGGCCCGGGGACCGGGCCTGGCGAAGGGAACGGACTCGCGGGCAGAGCGGCGACGACGGCGGGTGCGGTGCGCTTCGGCGCGCACCGCACCCTCCCGTGGCCGGCCGGCCGGCCGCCCGGTCGGAGGTCAGGCGCGGCCGCTGCGGATCGCGCGCATCTCGGCCACCCACTTGTCGGCGTCGTCGGCGCGCAGGCGGAAGGAGTCGGCCGAGCCCTTGTGCGTGAAGATGTGCATCCGGTTCTCCTCCACACCGGTGAGCGCGGCCAGCGCCACCTGCTCCGGCTCCAGCACCTCGGAGTGCTCCTTCAGCAGGGCGAGTTGCTCGTTGCTGCTGACGCTGGCGGCCAGCATCGGCGTGTTGACCGCCTGCGGGAGCAGGCAGGAGACGCCGATGCCCCGGTCGCCGTACTCGACCGCGAGGTACTCGGCGAACGCCACGGCCCCCTGCTTGGCGACCGAATAGGGAGCCGCGCCGAACGCGGTGAGGACCCCGCAAGCGGCGATCGTCTGGAGGAGGTGGCCGCGGCCCGCCTCGAGCATCGCCGGGAGCACCGCTCGCGCGGCGTACACGTGCGACATCATGTTGACGTCGAGCGCGCGTTTCCAGTCGTCGTCCGGGGCGTCGAAGCTGCCCGTCACGGTGAGTCCCGCGTTGGAGACGAACAGGTCGACGTCGCCGAAGCGCTCACGGGTGCGCTCGACGAGCGCCTGGACGGACGCCTCGTCGGCCACGTCCGCCTGCACGGCCAGCGTGGCGCCGCCGATCACGGAGGCCACCTTCTCGGCGCCGGCGGCGTCGATGTCGGAGACGACGACCGCGCGGGCTCCGGCCCGGGCGAGCTGTTCCGCGAGTGCCCTGCCGATGCCGCTCGCGGCACCGGTGACCACCGCGACGCTGCCTTCGATCCTCATGTCACAGGCTCCCGAACGGGTTGGTGATGATGTAGCGCCACTCGCCCGCGGCGTTCCTGCGCAGCACGTCGAGTCCGCGGCCGGTGCCGGTCATCTCCGGCGCGCCGGGCACCTCGATGCTCCAGTCGACGACCAGCGCGGCGGTGTCGCCGACGACATAGCTCCCGCTCACCTCGGCCGAGAGCTTCGGTTCCCGCTTCAGGAACTCGGCCACGGCCTCCCGGTGTTCGGCGCCGCTGACCGCCTTGCCGGGCTCCCAGACCGCCGATGCGCCCGGCGCGTACACCGACATGATCGCG
Source organism: Streptomyces sp. BB1-1-1 (assembly GCF_031597775.1). Lineage (NCBI taxonomy): Bacteria > Bacillati > Actinomycetota > Actinomycetes > Kitasatosporales > Streptomycetaceae > Streptomyces > Streptomyces sp. BB1-1-1. Next base: position 2,266,068 of record NZ_CP134203.1, read on the forward strand.
TCGATGTCACGGGCGGCGTAGGCATCCAGGTACCGCTGGTTCATCTCCGCCGGGTCGGCGGGCTCGGCGGGTGCCGGAGCGGAGTCGGCGGGGTGCAGCCCGCGCACCTCCAGGTCCTTCTCCAGGTACTCCATCCGCCGGGCCAGGAACTCCTTCATGTACGGCTGGGCGAGGTGCCGGGCCAGGTCCTTCTTCGTGGCCCACATCTCGTAGAAGACGAAGAGGTCGGCGTCGTCCGCGTCCTGGCTGATCCAGCTGCCGAGGCAGCCCTCCTCGGCTCGGGACCGCTCGGCGAAGGAGACGAGCAGCGCGCCCAGTTCCGCCGCCTTCTCGGGCTTGGCGCGGGCGAAGCCCACCGCGGCCTGTATGTCGTTCTGCATGCGGTACTCCTCAGCCGAGTAGCGTGCCACCGGTGGCATCGATGAACGAGCCGGTGATCCACCGGGCGTCGTCGGAGGCGGCGAAGGCGACGATGTCCGCCACCTCCGAGACCTCGCCGACCCGGTTGAACACCGACAGGGCGGACATCTGCTCGAGCGCCTCCGGGTCCTCGAACACCGGGTCGCCGTTGTCCGTGACACCGGGGGCCACCGTGTTGATGGTGATGTTGCGGGGTGCCAGCACCGGGGCCATGTGCAGCGTGATCTGCTCCAGGGCGCCCTTGCTCATCGCGTAGGCGATCTGGATGGGGAACGCGGAGTGGGTGACGCCGGAGGAGACGTTGACGATGTGCCCGCCGTCGGGGATCAGCTCCAGCGCCTTCTGGATGAGGAAGAACGGCGCCTTGGCGTTGACCGTGTAGCAGTTGTCGATGATCTCCTCGGTGACCGCGCTCGGACCCGCGCCCGCGAACCCGGTGGCTGCGGCGTTGTTCACCAGGATGTCCAGCCTGCTGGAGCCGGTGTGCTCGACCAGGCCGGCCGCCACCCCTGCCAGCAACTGCTCCACCGCGCCGGGCGTACCCAGCCGCGCCTGCACGGTGAAGGCACGGCCGCCGGCCTCCTCGATGAGGGCCACGGTCTCCTTCGCCGCGCCCTCGTTGCTGGAGTAGTTCACCGCGACGACTGCACCGTCCTGCGCGAGCCGGAGCGCGATGCCCCGCCCGATACCGCGACTGGCGCCGGTGACCAGCGCCGTCTTGTTCTGGAGCCTGCTCATTGATAACCCTTCGGAACTGAGGACTGGGTGACTGTGTGACTCGTGACCGGGGCCCGTGACCAGGGGCCCGTGACCGGGGTCTCGTGACCGGGTGACTCGGGCCGGGGGATACGAGAGATCGCCCTACGGAGCGTTCTTGGCGACGGCCTCGCGCACCGCCGGCGCGATCTCCCCGGCCCAGCGGGCGACGGAGGCCATGTCCGGCGTACCGCCGCGGCGCGAGAAGAGCATGAAGCCCGACGCGCCGTGGTCGACTACGGCCGAGGTCAGCTCCTCGACCCACTGGCCGGCCGATCCGCCGACCCAGCGTCCGTCGCGGTCACGCGTGGCGGTCAGCGGCCGGTCGGTGATCCGGCCGGGGAGGTTGAACACGGTGCGGATCTCGCGGGGATCGCGGCCCACGGCCGCCGCCGCCTCGTCGATGACCGGCCGCGACGTCCGGTAGCGCTCGCTGACCCAGTCCGCCGCGTGTCCGGGGATCCACCCGTCGGCCACCCGGCCGGTGGCGGCCAGGGACTTGCGGCCGACCGAGCCGGTCCACACCGGGGGCGCCGCCACCGGCGCCGGTTCGATCTGGTTCACCCGGTAGTGGCGGCCCTGGAAGGTGACGGGCGGTCCCCCGCCCGACAGCTTCTTGACGAGGACGATCGCCTCCTCGAAGGCCTCCACGGCGTCGGACGGGGAGAGCCGTTCCACGCCCATGTCGGCGATCCGCTCCCACAGGCCGCCGGCGCCCATGCCGAGGACTACGCGGCCACCGGAGAGTGCGGACAGCGACGTCACGGTGCGTGCCAGCATCGCGGGGGGTCGCGTGGGGAGGTTGCTGACGTTCGCGAAGCCCGCGAGACGCTGCGTACGTCCGATCATGAAGCCCACGGTGGCGTACGCGTCCAGGCGCTGCCCGACGTAGGGGTGGTCCGACAGGGAGAAGAGGTCGAGCCCCTCGCGGTCGGCCAGCTGGGCCATGCCGAGCAGTTCCGGCGCGTCGCCGATGGTGCTGTGCGCACCGAAGCCGAAGACGACTTCTCGTGCAGACAATGTCGTGCCTTTCGTGTCATGTCGTTCGAGGGTGCGGCGAACCCTCCCGGGGCGCCGCCGGGCCCTGCCGCCGGCCGTCAGGCGGCGGCTCAGCCGGCCGCGGAGACGGTCGCGTGGAAGGCGTAGCGGCGGCCGGCTCCGGCCTCCGCCTGCCCCATGTACTCCAGGAGCGGCTCGATCACCTCCTTGATGTGGACGACCGCCTCGGCCTCCGACACCCACTCGGAGAGCAGGAAGATCCCGCTGTCGTCGGCGGATACGTGGAAGTTGGCGGCGAGGGCGCCCGGGTACGCGCGATCCTCGCCCTCGGTCTTCTCCTCCTTGCCGAGCAGTCCGTCGACCCAGGCGCGGGCCGTCTCGCCGTCGTTCATGGCGAAGAAGGCGGCCGGGTAGCACTGGACGTCCGGGAGGGGGTCGGGCAGTTCGGTGGGCCGCACCACCCGGTACAGCTCGAAGGCGCGGGGCTCGCCGGGCGTGAGGCCCAGTGCCTGCCAGTCGGGGCGCAGGGTCCGCGACGCCTCGCGCAGGGCCGCTTCCGACACGCCGTCCGTGGACCACTGGGCGTAGGACAGCAGCGACGTGCCGTCGGTGCCGGTGAACAGGGACAGGGCGACGAGGCCGGCGGGCCACTCGGCGGACTCCCAGTGTGCGACGACCGCGGCCGCGGCGGACGGCAGGCGCCCGGGGTCGCCGCCCACGGCCTCCTCCACCAGCGCCGTGGTGACGTCGGCGCGGCCGATGTCGGGCCTGGCGTGGGACGTGACGGGCATCGTCGACTCCTCGCGGCTCGGCGCGGTCACGGCTTGCGTCCGATGACGAGGACGTCGTCGTGCAGGTCGGCGACCTCCACGGTCTCCGGCCAGAAGCCGGCCTCCCGCAGCCACACGTGCAGGTCGTCTGCGGTGTACTCGTGGCCGCCGCGAGACCAGACGAGCATGGTGAGCCCGGCCAGCGCCCCGTGCATGGCCGGCTGCTCCCCGCCGGCCATCGGGTCGTAGACGAAGACGGAGCCGCCGGGCTCCAGTGCGTCGTAGGCCCGCTTCAGCAGCCTGATCCGGTCCTCCACGCCCCAGTTGTGCAGCACGTGTCCGAAGACGAGCACGTCGGCCTTGGGCAGCTCGTCCTTGAAGAAGTCGCCTCCGTGGAAGGCGACCGGCGACGCGGTGCCGCCGAGCCGCTCCATGTGCCGCTCGAAGGCCGGCTCCAGCGGCGGCAGGTCGAAGACGGCGCCCTTCAGGTGGGGGTTGTGCGTGACCACCTGGTGCGCGAAGTTGCCGCGGGCGCCGCCGATGTCGACGAAGGACGTGTACTCGCTCCAGTCGAAGCGGCTCATGGCCACCGCGATGGGCGTGTTGAGCAGGTCCATGCTGTCCAGGAAGCCGTCGGTGGCCTCGGCGTCCGCGTACAGGCTGTCGTACGGGTTGCCGGCGACCGCGGCCTGGTTCTGGGGCTTGCCGGTGCGCAGTGAGTCGGCCAGACCGCCCCAGGCGGGGTTCAGCTCCTGCCGGCAGAAGTGCAGGTATCCGCCGAGGTACTCGGGGCGGCCGCTGACGAGGAACTGCTCGGCGACCGCGGAGTTGGTGAACCTGCCGTCCTCAGCCTCCAGCAGGCCGAGGTGGCTGAGGCCGGAGAGCAGGTCGTGGGTGCCGAGCCGGACCAGTCCGATACGGTCGGCGAGCTCCTCGGAGGTCGCCGCCTGCTTCGACAGTTCGGTGAAGACGTTGTGCTCGACGGCTGCCAGCAGCATCTGTGCCTGCCAGGAGCCGAGGACGAGGCCCATGATCGGGCCGGGGTTCACGGCGGCGTGTTCGGACGTTTCGACGTCGACGGCCATGGTGGGAAAGCCTCCTTGGTGAGGTGGACGGGTGGTGCGAACAGCGGTCACGGACCGGGCCGGACCGGACGGCGGCCGGCGAGCGCGGCGGCGAGGCCGACCGCTCCGGCCGCCGTGATGAGGAGCAGCGCCGGGCGGGGTCCGTCGCCGTGGGTCAGGAGCAGCGCGGCCGGCGGCAGCAGCAGTCCGGCGCCGAGCTGCACACAGGTCTGGTAGAGCGAGATGGCCGCGCCCCGGTCGGCCGCGTCGAACGCCGCCGCGGCCTGCGTGTTCAGGGCGACGAAGGCGCAGCAGAACCCCGCTTCGACGAGCAGCAGGGACGGCAGCATGCCGAGCGCGTACGGGCCGCCTTCGGGCCGGGCCAGGTACAGGGCGTACCCCAGGAGCGGGAAGAAGGCGCCGAGCGTCACGAGCCTGCGGGTCCCGTACCGGGCGATGAGCCGGCCCGCGAAGGGGACGGTCAGTGCCAGGGGGACGCAGGCGGGAAGCAGCGCGAGCGCGGTCGGCCACGGGGACCAGCCGTACTCCTCCTGGGCCTGGAACACCATCAGTACCAGCAGGCACTGGTAGGTGCCGTTGAGTGAGGCGGCGCCCAGTGCGGAACGCAGCAGGGAGGGTTCCTTCAGCAGCGCGAGACGTGGCGGCCGGGGTGGCCGGGTGCCGTGCTCACGTGGCAGGACACGGAGGCCGGCCAGCAGCAGGGCCAGGGCGATCGGCGCGGGGAAGGCGAACACCCAGCGCCAGCTGTCCTCCAGGAGCAGGCCCGCGAGGAGCAGCCCCGCGGTGAAGCCGGCCGCGCCGAAGAGCGAGTAGACGGACAACGCCCTGCGTCTGCCCGGCCCGTCGGGGAAGAGGTCGTTGATGATGGCGAGGCCGGTCGGTGCGGTCAGGGCCGCGCAGCCGCCCTTGACCACGCGGACGGCGACGAGGAGCGCCAGGCTGTCGACGAGCGCGCCCGCCACCGAGGCCAGGCCGAACAGCAGCATCGCACCCAGGTAGACCCGTCGCCGTCCCGCGCGGGCGGACAGGACCGGGCCGAGCAGGAGCAGCGCGGCGAAGCCGAGGGCGAAGCCGCTCATCAGCCACTGGGCGCCCCACGGTGTCAGGCCGAAACCGGCGGCGATGGTGGGCAGCGCGATGAGTACTACGGACACCTCGATGGCGTCCAGGAGCATGTTGCCGGAGAGCACCAGCAGTTGGGTCCACTGCCGGGCGTCCCAGCGCCGGCCCGCCGCCTGTGGGTCGGCGGCGGTGCCGGTCACCACTGGAGGGCCTGCCCCTCGGGTGTTCCGTCCTCGCCCAGGAAGGTCGCGGTGGGCCCGTCGTCGCCGAGGGTGGCGAGGTGTACCGGGATGTGCGCGCCCTGCTCGGTGGTGAGGACCCCGTGGTGCCCGTTGATGTCCGTGGCCACGAAGCCCGGGGAGGCGGCGTTCACGAGGATGCCGGTTCCGCGCAGCTCGTTGGCGTAGGTCAGGGTGACGGCGTTGAGGGCCGTCTTCGACGTGGCGTACGAGAGCATGACCGGGAACTCGCCGGGCGGGTGCACCCCGGTCGGGTCGACGTTGGCGGCGGCCGCCGAGAGCGAGCCGATCGCGCTGCTGACGTTGACGATGCGGGCGGACGGGGCCCGGCGCAGCAGGGGCAGCAGGGCGTTGGTCACCGTGATGACGCCGAAGACGTTGGTCTCGTAGACCGCGCGTACCTGGTCGGCGGGGGTCTCGCTGGGCGGCTGCATGGGGCCGCCGACCCCGGCGTTGTTGACCAGGACGTGCAGGAGACCCGCTTCCTCCGCCAGCCGCTGGGCGGCGAGTGCGACGGACTTCTCGTCCGTCACGTCGAGGTGCAGGAAGCGTACGTCGAGGCCGTCGGCGCGCAGCGCGCCCTCGGCGGCCCGGCCGCGCTCCTCGTCGCGGGCCCCCAGGTAGACGACCAGGCCGAGTTCGGCGAGTTGCCGGGCGATCTCGTGGCCGATCCCCTTGTTGGCTCCGGTGACGACGGCGATGCGCGCGGTCTCGGAGGACGCGGTCTCGGAGGACATGATCTCCCTCTCACACTGGGTCGGTTCGGGTGACGGCGGCTCAGCCGAGCAGGGTGCCGCCGGTGGCGTCGACGAAGGCGCCGGTGATCCAGCGGGCCTCGTCGGTGGTCAGGAAGGTGATGACGTCGGCGACGTCGCCGGCCTCGCCGACCCGGTTGAAGGCCGAGAACCGGGCCATCGCCTCGACGGCCTCGGGGTTGTCGAAGATCGCGCCGCCGTTGTCGGTGATGCCCGGCGCGACGCTGTTGATCGTGATGCCGCGCGGGGCGAGCAGCCGGGCCAGCTGGAAGGTGAGCTGCTCCACCGCGCCCTTGGTCATCGCGTAGGCCACCTGGTCGGGCACGGAGGTGCGGGTGACGCCCGTGGTGATGTTGACGATGCGGCCGCCGTCCGGCATCTGCTCCAGGGCCCGCTGGACGATGAAGTACGGCGCCTTCGCGTTCACGGCGAAGTAGCGGTCGAACTCCTCGGGCGTGAGGTCCTCGGGCGCCGAGCCGGTGGAGGTGACGGCCGCATTGTTGACCAGGATGTCCAGGCGGCACTCCCCGATGCGTTCCTTGAGTCCGCGCTCCAGCCCCAGGAAGAGTTCGTGCACGTCACCGGGGACGCCGAGTTCGGCGCGGACCTTGAAGGCGCTGCCGCCCTCCTTCTCGATGCGCTCGACGGTCTCGTCGGCCGCCTCGTCGTTGGCCGCGTAGTGCACGGCGACCAGCGCGCCCTCTCGGGCGAGACGGATCGCCGTCGCCCTGCCGATGCCGCGACTGGATCCGGTGACGAGGGCCGTCTTGTCGGTGAGCCTGTCCACGGTTGACCTTCCGGGTAGGTGGGTGTGCGAGGGGTGCGGCCGGGCGACCGGTGCGGACCGCCGGGGCGGCTCCGGCGCGTCGAGGCCGCTGATCATGCGGGCCAGGTGCCGGCGGGCGGTGCCGAACTCCAGGAGCTCGCCGAGGACCCCGCGCAGCGCGGTGACCTCGTCGGGGCCGAACAGCAGGTGCGCCTGGGCCTGGATGTTGGCCAGGGTGCGCGCGCCGGCCGGGTGCCGCTCCGCGTGGTAGGCGTCGAGCTGGTCGGGCCCGGCTCGTCCGGTGACCACCCGGGCGAGCCTGGGCCCGAGGTCTGCCGCGTCCTGCAGACCGAGGTTGACGGCCTGTCCGCCGACCGGCATCTGGTGGTGTGCGGCGTCGCCGGCGAGCAGCACCCGGCCGCGCCGGTACTCGGTGGCCTGCCGGGAGGCGTTGCCGAAGCGGTTCAGCCACAGCGGGCGCCCGTGCCCGATGTCCTCCCCCGTCACCGCGGCCCAGGCCTCCGTGACCTGGGTGAACGTCGGTTCACCGACCGGCTGTTCGCCGTACCGGTGGACCATGAGCCGGGTGGTGCCGTCGGGTCTGCGGTAGGCGGTGGCGACCCCGGCGTCATAGCGCTTGAGCCGCCGGTCGTCGAGGTCGATGCCGGCGACGTCGGCGCGCAGCATCACCTTGTCGGCGTCGTGTCCGGCGAACTCGAATCCGCCGAGGTCGCGCACGGTGCTGTGTTCTCCGTCGCAGCCGACCAGGTAGCCGGCGGTGAGCCGGTAGGCCCGGCCGTCCGGTGCGCGTACGTCGATCCGGACTCCGTCGCCCGTCTGCCGCAGTCCGGTCAGCGTGTGCCCGCGCCGGATCGCGGCGCCCAGGTCGAGCGCGTACCGCTGGAGCTCGGTCTCCAGGTGGTACTGGAGGCACTCCCACTGCCCGGCGTACGGGTGGTCCGGGTCGGCCTCGGCGAGGTCCAGGCGCAGGCCGCCGAAGTGGCCGGGCCCCACCGCGGGAAGCTCGCCGAGTCTGGGCAGCAGGCCGCGGTCGGCGAAGATCTCCATCGTCCGCGCGTGCAGGACGGAGGCCCGCGACTCCCCCGTCGGCTCGGTAAGCCGCTCCAGGACGAGGACGTTCGCGCCGCCCGCCCGCAGTTCGGCGGCGAGGAAGAGTCCGACGGGCCCGGCGCCGGCCACGACCACGTCGGCCGTGTCGGTGGCCGGGTCGCGCCGGGTCACCGGGGCCGGTCCGCGGCGGGCCCGAACCAGCGGGTCAGCGCCGAGTTCAGGTCCTGGTGGCTGCCGGGGGCGGCCCAGGCGACGTAGCCGTCCGGGCGCAGCAGTACGGCCGCGGTGCCGGCCGCCGGGCTGTGCTCGGGCAGACCGTCCGCGCTCGCGGTCACGATGTCGACGCGGTCGCGCCAGCCCTGGGCCCGGCGGCGCAGCACGGCGTTGTCGTGGAGGTCGAGGAGCACACCGCGCCCGGCGCGCAGCAGGGCGGTGCTGCTCGTCCCGCCGGTCGCCGTGGTCAGCGTCAGGTGCGGGAGCCGTCGCCCGAGCAGCGCGTTGCCGCCGCCGCCGACGTCGTAGCGGATGTCCAGGCCGCTGACCTTGGCGGCCAGGTGGTGGGCGACCTCGGGGTAGCGGATCAGTTCGGCGAGGACGCTGCGCAGCGGCTGGGCCTCCTCACCGCCCAGCACCAGAAGGCTCTGCGCCCGGGTGTTGGCGAGCAGGCCGCGTCCGACCTCGTGGCGTTCCGAGTGGTAGGTGTCGAGCAGTTCCTCGGAGGCGTCGCCGCGCAGCACCGACGCCAGTTTCCAGCCCAGGTTGTACGAGTCCTGGATGCTGGTGTTCATGCCCTGGCCGCCCGCGGGCAGGTGCACGTGGGCGGAGTCGCCGGCCAGCAGGACGCGGCCCCGCCGGTACTCGGTGACCTGCCGGGTCGCATCGCCGAAGGCGCTGACCCAGACCGGCTCGGCATGCGAGATGTCGATGCCCGAGAGGCGCTTCCACAGATCGGCGACCTCGGCGAACTCGGGTGCCTCGGTGCGCCGGCGCGGGGTGATGCCCCGCTCGCCGACGATGATCCGGTGGATCCCGCCGGCGAGCTTGGCGACCATCACGAAGCCGCCACCGATCTGCTGTCCGGTCATACGCGGTTCCAGGTCGACGCCCCGCAGGTCGGCGAGGAGCATCTCGGTCGTGGCCGCGGTGCCGGGGAAGTCGAAGCCGGCCGCCTTGCGGACCGTGCTCCGGCCCCCGTCGCAGCCGACGAGATAGCGGGCCCGGACCGTCTCCTCGACGTCGTCGTGCCGCACCTTCACGGTCACGCCGTCGCCGGTGTCCTCGATGGAGACGCACTCGTGGCCGCGCCGTATGTCGGCGCCGAGTTCGCCCGCCCAGGCCTCCAGGGCCTCTTCGGTCACCGACTGCGGTACGGTGCGGGCCGCCTCGTGGGCCGCTCGCAGGACGCCCATGTCCAGCGGCAGGCCACCGAAGTGGCCCATGCCGCTGGTCTCGTACTCACCGAGCCGGCCGAGGAGTCCACGCTGGTCGAACACCTCCATGGTGCCGATGGTCAGACCGATCCCCCGGGACTCCCCGGTGCGGCGAGGGTGCCGTTCCAGCACGGTGACGTCGGTCCCCGCGAGACGCAGTTCCCCGGCGAGCATCAGCCCGGCGGGTCCCGCTCCAACAATGACCACCGAAGCGTCCATGAACCTCTCCTTCTCCAAGCCAGCGGCCGGGCGGCGGCCAGCGGTACTCCCGCCGCGCCGTCGTACAGACAGGCCACCGGCAGCGATCGCAGTGTGATGAGCGGCTCCGCGGCCACGGCCAGGGCGGCGGCGGCCGCGTGCCGCGGTCCGACCAGCACGTCCCGCACGATCCAGCCGGGCGGGCCGGGCGGGGCGTCGGCGTCGGTTCCGTCGCCCAGGTAGTCGAGAGCCGGCCTGCGGCGCAGGCCCGTGCCCAGTCCCTTCAGGTAGGCCTCCTTGCGCGTCCACAGCCGCGCGAACGCGGACGGCCGCAACCGCTCGGGCAGCGCCGTCAGTTCACGCCACTCCGCCGGATGCAGCGTGGGCCCGCACAGCTCCACCGTCTCGATCGTCGGTGTGCGCTGCACATCCACGCCGACGACCACCGCGGCCGTGCCGATCAGGATCAGCCCGTGGCTGTGCGACAGGGAGAAGTGCACCGGCGCGGGCGGGTACCGCAGCACGGGCCTGCCGGTGTGCCGCGCGGACGACGGGCCGGGCTCGCGGCCCAGGCGCAGCCGCTCGGGCGGATAGCCGGTGGCGGCCGAGAGTATCCGGCGCAGCGCGATGTGCGCCGACACGTACTGCACCCGGTCCTCGGGCCGCACGAACAGCTCCGCGCGCCGCGCTTCCGCCGCGTCGAGCTCGCGCGCCGCCAGCCGGGACGCCGCGGCGCTGTCCGGCGGCGGCGGGCGCACCAGCCACAGCGTGAGCTCCGGCGGCTCACCGAGTACGGGGGGCATCGGGGTCACCGCGGGTGCTCGGCCGGCCGTCGTTGGCCGGCACCGGATTCAGCGCCTGCCCTCGGCGTACGCCTTCGCGTGGCCGAGGGTGGCTCTGCTGTTGGTGCTCAGCGCCTTGTGCACGTACTCCCGGGCGTCGGCGACGGTGGCGTCGTCGCCGAGGACGCGGGCGATGTTGGCGGTGTTGAGCACGACGGTGTGCTGCGAGGACGCGATGACGCCGGCGTCGGTCTCGGTGAACGTCCAGTAGCCGGTGTGCAGCGTCATGAGTGCCGGAAGGGTCACCTGCTTGTAGGCGATCCGGTGGTGCGGGAACGTCACCCGGTACGACTTGGTGGTGTGCACGGAGCCGTCCCGGGCGCGGGTGTCCATCTCCAGCGTCTGGAGGCCGGGGGTGTCCTCGGTCAGGCGCACGGTGGCGACGTGGGGCAGCCGCTGCTCCCACAGGTCCGCCTCGTTGATGAAGTCGTAGACGTCCTTGGCGGCCCCGTCGACGGTGACGGAGTCCTCGAAGGAGAAGGTGAGCGCGTCCTCGGCGTGGGCGCGTTCGACATTGGTGCGCAGGGCGGCGAGCTCCGAGCGCGAGTTGCGGTCGACGGCCTCGTCGATCCACTTCAGGTGCTCGGGGTCGTCGTCCACGGCCCGGTAGTCGTGCAGGAGCCGGATGCGCGACTCGGTCGGCGAGACCGGTTCGATGATCCAGGCACCGCCCATGGCCGCGACCGGCGGGGTGGACACCTCCTGCCGGAAGTCGATCCGCAGGCTCTCCGGATCCAGGGTGCGGCGCGAGGTCCAGTTCTTGGCCTCGCCGTTGGCGGTCGCCCAGATCTGGATGCGCTCCTTCCCGGCCTCCAGTTCCGCGTGCTCGACGTGGATGGTCGGCGGGAAGATCCGCGGCCAGTTCTCCACGTCGGCGATCAGCCGGTACACCGTCGCGGCCGGTGCGGCCGCGGTGATCTCGTGCTCGACCTCACGGATGGTCATGGTCAGTCCTCCTCGGGATGGTCAGAAGTTGCCCAGGCCGCCGCAGACGTTGAGCGCCTGCGCGGTGATGGAGGCCGCCGTGTCGGAGGCCAGGTAGCCGACGAGGCCGGCCACCTCCTCGGGCGTGGAGTACCGGCCGAGCGGGATCTTGGCCTGGAACTTCTCGAGGATGGCCGCCTCGTCCGTGTCGTAGGCGGCGGCGTAGCCCTGCCGGACCCGCTGGGCCATGGGCGTCTCCACGTAGCCGGGGCAGACCGCGTTGACGGTGATCCCGGTGGGCGCCAGTTCGTTGCCGAGCGCCTTGGTGAAGCCGACGACGCCGTGCTTGGAGGCGGAGTAGGGGGCGCCGAGCACGACGCCCTGCTTGCCGGCCGTGGAGGCGATGTTGATGATCCGGCCGCGGTCCTTGTGCCGCATGCCGCCGGTGTTGAGGACCTCGCGGGTCACCCGGAAGACGCTGTTGAGGTTGGTCTCGATGACGTCCGCCCACAGCTCGTCGGCGATGTCGGCGGTGACGCCGCCGCCGCTGCGGCCGGCGTTGTTGACCAGTACGTCGATGCTTCCGTAGGCGTCGACCGCGGCCCCCACGAAGTCCCGGACGCCGTCGGCCGAGCGGACGTCGACGGTCCTGCCGCCGACGTCCAGGCCCTCGCCCTGGAGCTCCTTCACCGTCGCGGCGACGCTGTCGGCGTCACGGGCGCCGATGAACACCTGGTGGCCCTGCTGTGCGAGGAGCCGGGCGGCGGCGAGGCCGATTCCGCTGGTGGCTCCGGTGACGAGGGCGACCCGCTTCTCCTGGTCTGGCATGGTCTGTCGTCTCCAGTGGTCCGATGTGGCTCGGTGGTTGATGCGGTGTGTACGACCGCCGCACGCGCCGCCGCCCCCTCGGGAGGAGGAGGGGGCGGCGACGGGTTCGTGGATGCCGGGCGATGGCCGGGCGCGGCCCGGCGGGTCCCGTGTCAGGCGGCGACGGCGAGACGGGAGTTGACGGTCTCGATCAGCGTGCGCGGGGTGTGCATGATGCTGAGCACGTCCTCGTCGAGCGAGATGCCGTACTCGCGCTCTATTCGGCTACCGGTCTCCAGCAGGGCGAGCGACTCGTAGTTCAGCGACTCGAAGTCGGTGTCGAGGATGTCCCCGTCGAGGTTGACGGACTCGTCGGCACCGGCCGCCTCGACCAGGATGCGGCGGAGGTCGTCGAGGGTGAATTCCTGGTCAGCCATAGCGTTTCCTTTCGGTTCAGCGGAGTCGGTCCGCGGCGCGGACGACCAGTGCGGAGTTGAAGCCCCGGTGGCCGCGGGCCAGCACCAGCGCGGTGCGCACCTCGGTGGTGCGCGGCTGGCCGACGACGAGGTCGAGGCCGTACTCCCGGTCCGGCTCCGTGTTCGTCGTGGGCGGGATCAGACCTTCCTCCATCGCGAGGAGGGCGGTCGCGAGGTCGAGCGCGCCGGCGCCGGAGTACAGGGCTCCGGTCATCGTCTTGGGCACCGTGACCGGGACCCGGCCGGTGCCGAAGACCTCGTTCAGCGCCTCGGCCTCGGTCCGGTCCAGCTCGGGGACGGCCGCGCCATCGGCGAAGACGACGTCCACGTCCGCGGCGTCGGCTCCGGCGTCGGCAAGGGCGAGTTCGATCGCCTTGCGCAGGGCGGGAGGGCGCCCGCTGCCCGGCCTGGGGTCGAACGTGGCGCCGTAGCCGGCGATCTCCCCGTAGGCCTTGGCCCCGCGGGCACGGGCGGCGTCCGCCTGCTCCAGAATGAGCAGGGCGCCGCCCTCGCCCGGTACGTGGCCCGCGGCCCGTCGGTCGAAGGGCAGGTACGCGGTCTCCGGGTCCTCTCCGGTGCTCAGCCGGCCGCTGGTCAGCTGGGCCACCCATCCCCAGGGGCACAGGGATGCGTCCACGGCGCCGGAGACGACCAGCGGCGTGCCCTTGCGGACCTGGCGGCGTGCCTGGGCGACGCAGTCCAGACCACCCGCCTGGTCGCTGACGACGACGCCGCTGGGACCCTTCATGCCGTGGCGGATGGAGATCTGGCCGCTGTTGACCGCGTAGAACCAGGCGAAGGACTGGTAGGCGCTGACGTACTCGCTGCCCTGCCCCCACAGTCGTTCCAGCTCTCGCTGGCCGAACTCGAAGCCGCCCGACGCGCTGGAGGTGACGACGCCCATGTCGAACGCGGGCCGTTCCTCGGGGCGTACTCCGGCGTCCTGGAGCGCCCAGTCGGCGGCGACGAGCGCCAGCCGGGTCATGCGGTCGGTCTGCGGCATCAGGCGGTTCGGCAGGTGGTCCTCGGCGGTGAAGCCGTGGATCTCACCGGCCAGCCTGCTCGGGTACTGGGCGGGATCGAAGCGGGACAGCCGCCCGATGCCGCTCTTGCCGACCCGGGCCGCGGACCAGTACTCCTCGGTGCCAAGCCCGTTGGGGGCGACGACGCCGAGTCCGGTCACCACTACGGAGGCACTCATGCGGCGGTCCTTTCCGGCCGGGCCAGCACCATCGCGCTCTGGAAGCCTCCGAAGCCGCTGCCCACGGTCAGCACGGCGTCCGTCTTGTGCTCCCGGGCGGTGACCGGCACATAGTCGAGATCGCATTCGGGATCGGGTTCGTGCAGGTTGGCCGTGGGAGGCACGACGTTGTGGGTCATGGCGAGGGTCGACGCGGCGATCTCGATGGCGCCGATGGCACCGAGGGAGTGGCCGACCATGGATTTGATGGAGCTGACCGGAGTGGCGTAGGCGTGCTCGCCCAGGCTCTTCTTGAACGCGGCGGTCTCGTGCCGGTCGTTCTGCTTGGTGCCCGAGCCGTGCGCGTTGACGTAGTCGATCTGCTCCGGGTTCATCCGCGCCTCGTCCAGCGCGACCCGGATCGCCTCGGCCATCTCCGCGCCGTCGGGGCGCAGTCCCGTCATGTGGTACGCGTTGCTGCGCGTCGCGTATCCGGCGATCTCCGCGTAGATACGGGCGCCCCGGCGGCGGGCACTGTCCAGCTCCTCCAGGACGAAGAAGGCCGAACCCTCACCGAGGACGAAACCGTTGCGGGTGCTGTCGAAGGGACGCGAGGCCCGCTCCGGATCGTCGTGCCGGGGCGTGGTCGCCCTGATCGCGTCGAAGCAGGCCATCGTGATCGGCGAGATCGGTGCGTCGGTGGCGCCCGCGATCATGGTGTCGACGGAGCCTTCGCGGATCAGCTCGATGGCGTAGCCGATGGCGTCGATGCCCGAGGTGCAGCCGGTGGACACCACGGCGTTGGCGCCTTCGGCGCCCACGGCCCAGGCCACTTCGGCGGCGAAGGAGCTGGGCACCAGGTAGTTGTACAGATGCGGGACCGCATAGGTGTGGTCGACCAGGTTCAGCCGGCCGCCGTCGCTGACGACCCGGTACTCCTCGTCCAGGCCCATCGTCGCGCCGACCGCCGTCCCGACGGTGACGCCGGTGCGGTGCGGAGGCCTGCCGGCCAGGTCGAGGCCGCTGTCGGCGAGGGCGCCGCGGGCGGCGACCACCGCGAACTGGCCCGCCCGGTCCATCCGTCGGATCTCCTGCGGGCTGAGCCCGTGGGCCTCCGCGTCGAAGTCGATCTCGGCCGCCACCCGGGAGCGGAAGGGCGACGGATCGAAGAACGTGATGCCACGGGTCGCCGTGCGGCCCTCGCTGAGCAGGGACCAGAACGCGTCGGTGCCCACGCCACCGGGGGCCAGCACCTCCAGGCCCGTGATGACTACGCGCCGCCCGCTCACGCCTTCGCCTCCCAGTCGTAGAAACGGGTCGCCATGGCGTCGGCCGGCGAGCGCCAGGTCGGGGGGTCGTACGCCTCGATGAACGGCTTCAGGTCGTCGCTCATCCGGACGAACCGGGGGTCGGTCTTGGCCTGCTCGATCTGCTCCGAACCGTTCTCACCGTCGAAGTCCTGCAAGTGGAAGTAGAGTCCGCGGTAGTGGAAGAGCTGACGCCGGCGCGTTCCCATTCGGTGCGGCATTTCGGTGGCGTCGAACTCCCGGAAGAGATCGGCCACTTGCCCGCCGGACTCGAGGTCCATCCTGGCCACGATCAGGTTGCTGTGCATGCGATTCTTCTCCAAGTTGTCCAGTCGTTGGTGCGGAGCCGACGGCGCCGGAAAACTCACGGCCTCCGGAGGAGGGAATTCAAAGCCGGGCGACAAGAACGCCGGGCCGGAACCGGACCGAGCCGGAAGGAAAGAGCGGGCGCCTGAGCGGGATTCAGCTCGGGATGCAGCTCGTGGTGCAGCGACAAAGCGCCGGACTCTGACATCAATGTTCTTCGCATTCGGGCCCGATATCAAGGGCGATCGATGCAAATACGCGTCCGGTTCCACAGGTGAATCACCGCTGCACTACAGAGAAGCGTGCACCGGTGCCCCGGGGCCGGTCACTGCGGAGGGTTGCCGTGCTTGCGCGAGGGCAGGTCGGCGTGCTTGGCCCGCAGCATGTCGAGGGAGCGGATCAGCACCGAGCGGGTCTCCCTCGGGTCGATCACGTCGTCGATCAGTCCGCGTTCGGCCGCGTAGTACGGGTGCATCAGCTCGTCCTTGTACTCCGCCATGCGCCGCTCACGGACCGCGTCGGGGTCCTCGGCGGCGTTGATCTCCCGGCGGAAGACGACGTTGGCGGCGCCCTCGGCCCCCATCACCGCGATCTCGTTGGTAGGCCAGGCCAGGGCCAGGTCGGCGCCGATGGAACGGGAGTCCATCACGATGTAGGCGCCACCGTACGCCTTGCGCAGCACCAGCGAGATCCGTGGCACGGTGGCGTTGCAGTACGCGTACAGCAGCTTGGCGCCGCGCCGGATGATGCCGTTGTGCTCCTGGTCCACCCCGGGCAGGAATCCCGGCACGTCGACCAGGGTGACCAGGGGAATGTTGAACGCGTCGCAGAACTGGACGAAGCGGGCGCCCTTCTCGGAGGCGTCGATGTCCAGCACTCCGGCCATCGCGGCGGGCTGGTTGGCGACGACGCCCACGACGTGGCCGTCGAGCCGGGTCAGCGCGCAGACGATGTTCGCGGCCCACAGCGGATGCACCTCGAAGTACTCGCCGTCGTCGACGACCTCCTCGATCACCTTGCGGATGTCGTACGCCTGTCCGGCGCCGGCCGGGACCAGGTCGAGCAGCGCGTCGTTGAGCCGGTCGGCCGGGTCGCCGGAACGCTCGACGGGCGACAGTTCCCGGTTGTTGGCGGGCAGCAGCGAGAGCAGGTAGCGGACGTCCTCGATGCACTCGGCCTCGTCGTCGTAGGCGAAGTGGGAGACGCCGGAGGTCGCGGCGTGGACGTCGGCGCCGCCCAGTCCGTTCTGGCTGATCTCTTCGCCGGTGACCGTCTTGACGACGTCCGGGCCGGTGATGAACATCTGGCTGGTGTCCCGGACCATGAAGACGAAGTCGGTCAGCGCGGGCGAGTAGGCGGCGCCGCCCGCGCACGGGCCGAGCATCACGGAGATCTGCGGGATGACGCCGGAGGAGCGGGTGTTGCGCTGGAAGATGCCGCCGTAGCCGGCGAGCGCGGTGACACCCTCCTGGATACGGGCGCCGGCCCCGTCGTTGAGCGAGACCAGCGGTGCGCCCGCCGCCTCGGCCAGGTCCATGATCTTGTGGATCTTCTGGGCGTGCGCCTCGCCGAGCGCGCCGCCGAAGATCCGGAAGTCGTGCGCGTAGACGAAGACGGTGCGGCCGTGCACGGTGCCCCAGCCGGTCACCACGCCGTCGCTGTACGGCTTGCGGTCCTCCAGGCCGAACCCGGTGGCCCGGTGCCGGCGCAGGCTCTCCACCTCGTTGAACGATCCTTTGTCCAATAGGAGGGTGATGCGCTCCTGGGCTGTCAGCTTGCCCTTGGCGTGCTGGCGTTCGGTGGCCGCCGGGTCGGGGCCGAGCCGCGCCGTCTCCTTGATCTCGGTCAGCTCGTCGATCCGGGACTGGATCGACTCGTGCGCTGTGGCCATGGTGTTCCCCACCTTCCCTGGGTCGTCGGGTGACGGCGATCAGCGGTCGGATCCGGGCCGGTACAGCCGGATGAAGTCCGCGACGCCGGTGGTGACCAGCGCCTCCGTCTCGAAGTCCGGGAGCGGAAGGGCGCCGTGGAAGGAGCGCTGGACGACGCCGCCCGCGACCAGCTGGATGAAGCGTTCGGCGGCGTGCTCGGCGTCGGTGAAGGCGAGCAGGCCCTGGTCGGCCACGCGCTGGAGGCGCCGGGCCAGTTCCCGGTTGGCCTGCCGGGGGCCGGCGGTCTGCCACATCTCCAGGACGCCGGCCGGCCGTGTGGTGATCTCGGCACCGAGGTGGCGGACGATGGCGAAGTGCTCCGGGAAGGCGGACAGCGGCGTCAGCCAGGCGCGGCCCAGGGCCGCCAGGTCCTGCTCCAGGTCGGTGATCTCGGCGAGGTGGTCCTCCGCGATGACCGTCAGCGCGGCGGAGACCGCGGCGGCGCCCTCCAGGAGGACGGAGAGCAGCAGTTGCTCCTTGTCCCGGAAGTAGTGGACGACCGTGGCCTCCTCGAGGCCGCTCTGTTCGGCGACGTCCTTGACGCCGGTGTGCGTCCAGCCCTCCCGCGCGAAGACGGCACGGGCCGCCCGCACGATCGCCTGGCGCTCCTCCGCCGGTCCGGCCTGGACGCGCGCCATGGTTGCCTGCTGCGTGGTCATGGGTGTTCCTCCCGTTGATGTGTGGTTTCCGTACTGGCCGCCGGGGCGGGAGCGGGCGTTCGGCCGCGCTCAGCCCGCCCGGTCGGTCTGTCCCTCAAGGGCCGCGCCGGTGTCCGCGACGTCCGTCCCGCCGGGTACGCGGTGCCGGCCGCGCAGGTGGACGAGGAGCACCGCGATGGCCGCCAGGACCGAGGCCGTGCCGCCCACGAGGAGGCCGGAGCGCGCCCCGAGGCTCTCGCTGAGGACGCCGACCAGAAGTGCGCCGAGTGGCGTGGTGCCCTGGAAGACCAGGGTGTAGAGGGCCATGACCCGGCCCCGGTAGGCGGGGTCGGTGCCCAGTTGAATGCGGTGGTTCGCGGCCTGCGCGAAGTAGATCGAGCCGAAGCCGGTCCCCAGCAGCAGTACGGCCGCCAGGGCGTAGGTCGGCGCGAGTCCGGCCAGTGTCTCCAGCGTGCCGAACCCGATGGCCGCTCCGATCACCAGGCCGAGCCGGGGCCGCCCGCGGCGCAGTGTGGTGGTGAACGCCGCGAGCAGGGATCCCGCGGCGAAGGCGGTGGTGAGCAGTCCGAACGCGGCGGCGTCCGTGTGGAAGACCGTTTTGGCCAGCAGTGGGAGGGTCAGCTGGAAGTTGAAGCCGAGCATGCCGACCGCGGCGACCAGGACCATCGGCAGCAGCAGATCGCGGCGCGCCATCATGTGCCGTACGCCGTCCAGGACGGCGGCGCGTGCGGGGCGCCGCTCCGGGCGGTGCAGCTCGTCGGGGCGCATCAGCCGCAGGGCGACGACGGTCGCCCCGTAGCTCACCGCGTTGAGGAGCATCACGGTCGCGGTGCCGAACCAGCTGATCATCAGCCCGGCGAGCGCCGGTCCCACCACCCGGGCACAGTTGAAGTACGCGGCGCTGAGGGCCGACGCGTTGGGCAGCAGGTCGGCACCGACGAGTTCGCTGACGAAGGACATACGGGTGGGCGTCTCCACCGCGTTGACGGTGCCGAGCCCGAGAGCGAAGAGGTAGACGTGCCACAGCCGGGCCTCGCCGGTCAGGACGAGCAGGCCGAGGAGCAGCGCCAGGACGGCTGAGGCGAGGTTCGCCGCCACCAGCAGCCGGCGTTTGTCGTACCGGTCGGCGAGGCCGCCCGCGTACAGGGTGAGCAACAGCAGGGGCGCGAACTGGAGGGCCGTCACCACGCCCAGGGCGGTACCCGAGTCACCGGTGAGGGAGAGGACGAGCCAGTCCTGGGCGACGACCATCATCCAGGTGCCGGCGACGGAGACGAGCTGTCCCGCCGCGAACAGCCGGAAATTGCGAATGGTCAGGGACTGGAACGCACCGGCGAGGAGGGAAGACATCTCGTCCTTCGGTTGGCGCACTGCGGGGGACTCTGCCGTAAAGCTTCTTCGGTCCGGCCCGGACCGGTCAATGCGTTTCATGTCAGATTACGGTCAATCCTGGTGACGGTTATGTCATTTCGTCCGAGCGGGCCGTGCGCGTCCGGCTCGTCCCACATTCACGTCAGAGATTGCGCAGGAAATCTTGTAACCTTTCGAGTTCCGTAACGAGTTGTATAGAAGACACTCTCGACACTTGTCCGCCCGCATTTCCCCGAATAGCGTTGCCGCCATTACCGGAAAATCAGGGGGAGTCACAGTGATCGAGGAGACCATCCGCAGAAACATGGGGACGGCGACGTGCGTCGGCGCCGGCTGCGTCCGGGGTGAGGCCGCCGGACGTCCCCGGCGGCCGGCCGTCGCCGGTTCCCGGTTGTGCCCGCCCTGCCACCGGCGCCTGCTGCTGGAGCTGATGCGGCTGCCGGGCCTGTACGAGGAGTGCGGACTGCGGCTGGGAGGAGATAGCGGCCCGTGCCGGGAGAAGACCTCCGGGGGGCCACTGCCGGGGATGCCCTTCAACTCCCGTGCGGCCGACGCGCGCACCTCGATTCTGGGGGTGCTCGCCTCCTGGGCCTCCATGGTGGTGGAAGAACGCGGCCTGGCCGGTCCGCGGCGGTCCGTCGCCCCCCTGGCCCAGTTCCTGGCCCGGCACGGCGACTGGCTCGCGGCGCACAACGCGGCTGGTGAGGTGTCCGGCGAGGTGGCGCGGCTGGTGCGCAAGGCGCGCGGTGTGATCGATCCCGTGCCGAGCCGTCACGTCGTCATCGGAGGCTGCGTGGAGCCGGGGTGTCCGGGCGCGCTCACCGCGGTCGTACGGCCGCAGCAGCCGCAGGTGCCCGCCGAGATCACGTGCGACGCGGATGGCTCCCACTCCTGGTTCGGGCACGAGTGGCTGCAGTTGAGCCGCCGCATCGGCGCCGCGAAGTCGTTGTCGGCGGAGTCGTCGGCGACGGGTTCGTTGGCGACGGCGTCGCCCGGTGCGGGCTCGGCTGAGGAGGGCCGCGCGACCGGGACACAGACACCGGAGCCCGGTCCGGCGGATGCCGGGCAGGAGGTGCGCTGGGTGACCGCGGCGGACATCGCCAGTCTCTGGGGAATTCCGGTGGGCAGTATCTACCGGCACGCGAGCACACGGAAGTGGCGCCGCCGTAACCGCTCCGGCCGGACGTTCTACCACGGGGTCGACGTGTACGAGACGCTCGACCGCGTGGTGACAGCGGCGAACGCCCGCTGAACGTCCCCGGGGCTTCTGCTTCACGGAAGAGGGACGCCCGGCGAACCGTTGTGGTCCGCCGGGCGCCCCTCTTTCGTGGCAGGCGGCTTCATTCCTTGATCTCGCAGATGGCGGCGCCGGAGGTGACGGAGGCGCCGACCTCGGCGCCCAGGCCCTTGATGGTGCCGGACTTGTGAGCGTTGAGGGGCTGTTCCATCTTCATGGCTTCCAGGACGACGATCAGGTCGCCTTCCTGGACTTCCTGGCCCTCTTCGACGGCGATCTTGACGATGGTGCCCTGCATCGGGGAGGCGAGGGTGTCGCCGGAGGCGGCGGGGCCGGACTTCTTCGCCGCGCGGCGCTTGGGCTTGGCGCCGGCCGCGAGACCGGTGCGGGCCAGGCTCATGCCCAGGCTGGAGGGGAGGGAGACCTCCAGGCGCTTGCCGCCGACCTCGACGACGACGGTCTCCCGGCCGATCTCGTCGTCCGCCTCCGTGTCCGCGGGGGCGGTGAAGGGCTTGATGTCGTTGACGAACTCCGTCTCGATCCACCGGGTGTGGACCGTGAAGGGGTCGGTCGAGCCGGTCAGTTCCGGGGCGAAGGCCGGGTCCTGGACGACCGTGCGGTGGAAGGGGATGGCGGTGGCCATGCCCTCGACGGTGAATTCTTCCAGGGCGCGGGAGGCGCGCTGGAGGGCTTCGGCGCGGGTGCGGCCGGTGACGATGAGCTTGGCCAGCAGCGAGTCCCAGGCCGGGCCGATCACGCTGCCGGACTCGACGCCGGCGTCCAGGCGGACGCCGGGGCCGGTGGGCGGGTCGAAGAGGGTGACGGTGCCGGGGGCGGGGAGGAAGCCCCGGCCGGGGTCCTCGCCGTTGATGCGGAACTCGAAGGAGTGGCCGCGCAGCTCCGGGTCGTCGTAGCCGAGTTCCTCGCCGTCGGCGATGCGGAACATCTCGCGGACCAGGTCGATGCCCGCGACTTCCTCGGTGACCGGGTGCTCGACCTGGAGGCGGGTGTTGACCTCCAGGAAGGAGATCGTGCCGTCGGTGCCGACCAGGAACTCGACGGTGCCGGCGCCGACGTAGCCGGCCTCCTTCAGGATGGCCTTGGAGGACGCGTACAGCTCGGCCAGCTGCTCCTGGGACAGGAACGGGGCGGGGGCTTCCTCGACCAGTTTCTGGTGGCGGCGCTGGAGGGAGCAGTCACGGGTGGAGACGACGACCACGTTGCCGTGGGTGTCGGCCAGGCACTGGGTCTCCACGTGGCGGGGCTTGTCGAGGTAGCGCTCGACGAAGCACTCGCCGCGGCCGAACGCGGCCACCGCCTCACGGACCGCCGAGTCGTAGAGCTCGGGGACCTCTTCCAGGGTCCGGGCGACCTTGAGGCCGCGGCCGCCGCCGCCGAAGGCGGCCTTGATCGCGATGGGCAGGCCGTGCTCCTTGGCGAAGGAGACGACCTCCTCCGCGCCCGAGACCGGGTCCGGGGTGCCCGCGACCAGCGGGGCGCCGGCGCGCTGGGCGATGTGGCGGGCGGCGACCTTGTCGCCCAGGTCGCGGATGGCGTGCGGGGGCGGGCCGATCCAGATCAGACCCGCGTCCAGGACCGCCTGGGCGAACTCCGCGTTCTCGGAAAGGAATCCGTAGCCGGGGTGGATGGCGTCCGCACCCGACTCGCGCGCGGCCTTGAGGACCTTGGCGATGTCCAGATAGCTGGTGCCGGGGGTGTCACCACCCAGGGCGAACGCCTCATCAGCGGCGCGGACATGCAGAGCGTCCCGGTCCGGGTCCGCGTAGACGGCCACGCTCGCGATCCCGGCGTCCCGGCAGGCCCGGGCCACACGGACAGCGATTTCGCCACGATTGGCGATGAGCACCTTGCGCACGACGGCTCACCTTCCTGAGCGTACGGACAACTCCCGCCAGACTCGCGGGCCTTCGCTTCAGGGATCAAGCCACTTCGCTACAAACCTTGGTGAGAAATACTTCCCCTCGTCCGCAGCACGTTCGTCCCCCACCGGGAAGCGGCCCGGCGGAGGACGAACGGCCGTAGTGACCCGGTCGGGTGCCTACGGGTGACCGAGGCGGAAACCCACGCCGCGTACCGTGATGATCCAGGTACTGGACCCCAGCTTTCCCCGCAGGCTGCTGACGTGGGTGTCGATGGTTCGGCCAGGACGCGACCAGCTGTCCTCCCAGACCTGTGTCATCAACTGCCTGCGGGAGACGACCTTTCCCGGCTGGGCGGCGAGCAGGTGCAGCAGGTCGAACTCCTTGCGGGTCATGCCCACGCTGCGCCCGTCCAGCCAGACCTCACGGACCCGCGCGTCGATGCGCAGCGGACCGTGCATGAGGACCTGCTCCACCGGCTGCTGGGGCCGCACCCTGCGCATCACCGCCTCGATCCGGGCCAGCAGTTCACGAAACCCGTAGGGCTTCGCCATGTAGTCGTCCGCACCCGCCTGGAGTCCGAGGACCCGGTCCAGTTCACTGTCGCGTGCGGTGACGGCGATGATCGGCGTCTCGCTCGTGGCCCGCAGGCTGCGGCACACTTCGAGACCGTCCAGGTCGGGCAGGTCGAGGTCGAGCAGGATGAGGTCCGAGCTCTGGTGCGTCCGCAGCGCTTCGGCGCCGGTGGGCACGCTCTCGGCCGTGTAGCCGTGCCGGCGCAGCCCCTGCACCAGGGAGTCGGCGGCCCGTGCCTCGTTCTCCACGACGAGCAGCCGCAGGGCACCCTGCCGTGGCGGCGCAGCCGCGTCGACGAGGGGCGACCCGGATATGGGCGGAGCCGTGTGGGGGGCTCCGTGGCGTCGTGTCATACGGGGTTCCAGGAGGTCTGTGCTCTGGCGGTTCATCTGTAACTCCCCACGTCCGCGCGATAGGCGCGTTACAAGTAGACCGTTCGCCGGGACATTACAAACCGCGAGCCCGGTTTGTCAATCTTCACGGGCCCACCAGGCGGCGACCCGGCAACGCGTCGACGGACCTGCCAAACAGCAATAAATCGCCCTACAGCTGCATCAATCCCCGAACACAACAAGCATCCCTGTCCGAAAATCGGTGATGCCGCCGTACATACAAAACCGCAAAGTTGGTTTTATACTGCGGGGGTGGCACTCGCTCCCCCGGTTCGCACCGTGCGCGTGCCGCTTCCCCTGCCGCCCCGCCACACCAGGCACACTCCGCAACGGAGCCAATCGGTGAAGAAACAGGAACGGGCCATCCGCACCCGTCACGCCCTGATCCGTTCCGCGGCCGAGCTGTTCGAGCAACGCGGATACGTGCAGGCACGCCTGGCGGAGATCAGCTCGGGAGCCGGTGTGAGTTCCGGGGCGCTCCACTTCCACTTCCCCAACAAGACCGCCGTGGCCGACGCCGTGGAGAGCGAGGCCGGCCGGATCCTTCGCCGGTCGGCGCGCAAGGCGTACGACGATCAGCCGAACGCGTTGCAGACACTGGTCGACGTCTCTCACGTCCTGGCACATCTGTTGCGTCAGGACGTGGTGGTGCGGGCCGGCTTCCGGCTCAACTGCGACAACACACTGCGCACCGGGCTCAGTCTCCGCCAGGAGTGGCAGAGCTGCGTGCAGCAGTTGCTGGCCCAGGCCGCCG
Organism: Streptomyces sp. BB1-1-1; assembly: GCF_031597775.1. Taxonomy (NCBI): domain Bacteria; kingdom Bacillati; phylum Actinomycetota; class Actinomycetes; order Kitasatosporales; family Streptomycetaceae; genus Streptomyces; species Streptomyces sp. BB1-1-1. The sequence goes on from NZ_CP134203.1 coordinate 2,290,261, forward strand.
ACGAGGGCTCGCTCAAGCCCGGTCTGCCTCAGCGCGACCTGGTGATGGCCCTGGTCGCCGCGACCACCGGGTTCGAGATACTGAGCCGGGAGAATCACGAATGGCTGTCCCGCCGCTCACTCAGCCGTTACTGGCGGCTGCTGCTGCCCTCCGTCGCCGAGGCGCACGTGGCGGTCGACCCGGAGGGCACGGACTCCCTGATCGCCGCCCCCGCGCCGGTGCTCATACCGTTCCGGCGCTCCGATCCGGCCGGCTCCCGCTGAGCGCGACGCATGTCCGCCGCCTCACCGGTGGGCAGCCGGGGCAGGACCCAAGGGACGCAACCCGAACGCGGGAACTCCGCCGTCCCGGCGGGGCGGCGGAGTCGGCCGGCGGAGTACCGAGCGTCAGGCCGAGGCGGGGCCGAGCAGGACGGGAAGCGCGCCGTACCCATGGAGCATGAAGGTGGGTATGGGCCGGAGTTCGGCCGGCGCGCAGGCCAGTTCCATCTTCGGGTACCGCTCGAAGAGCTGGGCGAAGGCCACCCCCGCCTCGATCTCCGCGAGCGGGGCCCCCAGGCACCGGTGGGTACCGTGGCCGAAGCCGAGGTGGTCGCGCTTGTCCCGCAGCAGGTCGAAGCGGCCGGCGTCCGGCCCGTGCCGCTCCGCCTCGTGGCCGGCCCCGTGGAAGGCGACGATGATCGGGGCACCCCGCTTGATCAGCACACCGTCGAGGTCGATGTCCTCGACGGCGAACCTCATCGGGGCGAACGCCGGAGGCGTGTGCACCCGCAGGGTCTCGGTGACCACGTCGCTCCAGCCGGCGCGGCCGGCACGCACGTGTTCCAGCTGCTCGGGATGGCTCAGCAGCTCGGCGACCGCGTTGGTGATCAGCATCGCCGTGGTGTCCTGACCAGCGGCGATCATCATGAAGAGCGTGCCGAGGAGTTCTTCCTCGGAGAGCCGGTCCTCCTGGTCCCTCGCCTGGATCAGTGACGTGGTCAGGTCGTCACCCGGCTGCGTCCGCTTGTTCTTCACCAGCTCGGCGAGCAGGCCGTAGGCGCGCAGGCGCGCGGCCCCCATCTCCTCCCCGGTGACGGTGCTGCAGAACACCGTGTGGAGCGCGGCGCTGAGCTCGTCCGTGGCCTCGCCCCGGGGCACGCCGTACAGCTCGCAGATGACCCGCAACGGCAGCAGGTCGGCGTACGCGGTCTTCAGGTCGACCGGTGTCCCGGTCGGGGTCTGCCCCATCTCGTCGAGAAGCTCGCCGGCGATCCGCTCCACCTTCGGACGCTGGGACCCGGACCGGCGCGCCGTGAATGCCCCGGCTATCAACCGGCGCAGCCTGGTGTGGTCCTCCCCATAGGAGAAGAGCATGTTCTCGTTGGCCACCCATGGATACAGCGGCCACTGCTCCGTTATCTCCCCGGAGATGAAGGCGGGCCAGTGCCGTCGGGCGTCCCTGGACACCCGGCGGTCCGTCAGCAGCCGTTCCACGTACTCCTGCCCGACGACCGCCCAGGCGATCACCCCTCCGGGCAACTCCACCTGCACGGCGGGCCCCTGGGCCCGCAGCCGCGCCGCCTCCCCGACGAGGTCTTGCCCCGTCACGTCCAGCGCGTAAGGACAGGCTGTCATTCCCATTGGCACTCCCTGAGTTGGTCTTGCCCAACGCATTGACATTCGCCATGCGGAACGCCCCCCGCACCGGAGCGCCCGTCACCGCGCCCCGGGACATGCACCGGTCAGCCGACCGCCTCCGACTGCGCCTGCCGGCGCAGTTCCACCGCCTGCTCGTAGACACGGGCTCCGCGGTCCGCTCCCATGTCCAGTCGTACGAGCACGGCCGGGACCGCGACGCTCGACATCAGGTGCCGTTCGATGTCGGCGACCCGGTCCATGAGATCGGCGTAGCCGGTCATGATCTTCGACAGGATCTGGGCTCCGGTGAACGCCGCGACGAACATCCGCGCGGTGTCCTCGACGTCGACCTGGGGCAGCAGTTCCCCGTTCGCCTTGGCCCGGGCCAGAACCGCTGCGTTGTACTCGATCCAGCCGGCCATCGGCGTCTGCCGGTTCAACCCGTCCCGCGGGACGCCCTGCTCCACGGTGAGCCGGATGCTGCCGCGGACCATCGCGTCACCGGTGCTCAGCATGTGGGCGAGGAGGAAGGTCGAGTCCAGACCCTGCTGGAGGACGAGTTCCTGCGGGGCCGGCTCGGGCACGGCGCCGACCTGGTCGGACAGCACCGCCTGCGCCAGTTCCTCCTTGGAGGAGAAGTGGAAGTACAGCGCGCCCTTGGTCACGTCGGCCCGGTGCAGGATCTCCGAGATCGTCGCCGCCTCGTAGCCGACGTCGGCGAACACCGAGGCGGCCGCCACCAGGATGGAGTGGCGCGTCCTGATCGCGCGTTCCTGCAGTGCCACGCTCCACACCTCCGCGTCAGCCCGGTACCTGCTCGAGCAAAAGAAAACCGACAGGTTCGTATTCTGTCACTCGGCCGCGCCCAGGATCAAGTGCCGCACACTCGAGGGCCACCGAAATCGGCGCAAGAACGACATAAGGGCAATATCCCCGAGTGGCCAGCCCATTAACAAACCATGGCGCCGGTTTTTCAACAAAGAAGCCGGCACCACTCAACGGCTGGGCATATGCCCTGAACACCAAGCTGAAGCGCGTATTCCGTTAGTGCCGGGCGCGTCGGATCACACCCGCCAAAGGTCCCGAGAGAACGCCAATTTGCCAACTCTTGACTTGATAATAAAACCGGTAGGTCCGTATCTTCTGGCACTGCACGTCCAACCATCCGGATCTGCAACTCACGGGGGAGAGGGTCATGGCCCTTCTGACATCGAGGACCGAGCAACACCCCACCGCGCGGGACCGCGCGACCACTCATCCGGATCAGTCCCTCGCGGACGATCTGCGCGCGTTCGAAAGCCTGGCGTTCGGCGACTTCGGGACGACCGGCACCACACCCACCAGGGAACTCACCCGCCTGCTCTTCGACCGCGAGGGGGAGCGGGAGCGGATACACCGCCCCTGGCAGCGACTGATGGCCGACAGCGCGTTCAGACACCGCCCGGGCCTGTCACCCGCCGAGCAGGCCGCCCGGTCCTACGACTGGCTGCGCATGGTCAACGACGCTGTTCCGACACCCGAGGATCTCGCCGAGGACGCCGGCCGGCTGGCGAGTCTGCACGAGTGGGCGGCGATCGTGGACGGCGGCGGGGGCCTGTGCACGGTGGCGAGCATCCACTACAACCTGTTCCTCGGCAGCCTCCTGGACCACGAGGGCGACTCGCGTCGCGACCTTACCGAGTTCACGTCCATGCGGCGCATCGGTACCTTCCTGTGCACCGAAGTCGAGCACGGCAACGACAGTTTCGCGCTGGAGACCACCGCCGAACTCGATCCCGAGACGGGCGGTTTCATTCTGAACACGCCGCATCCCGGCGCCCAGAAGTTCATGCCCAACACCAGCACGACCGGTGGCCCCAAAACGGCGGTGGTCGCCGCCCGTCTCCTCGTCGGCGGACAGGACCAGGGCGTCTTCCTCTTCCTCACCCCACTCAGCGACGACGAAGGCCTGCTGCCCGGCGTACGGGTACGTCGGCTGCCCTTCCGTTCCGGCGCGCCCGTCGACCACTGCCTCACCGCCTTCGACCGGCTGCGGCTGCCCCGGGAGGCGTTGCTGGAGGCGGAGCACGGCCGGCTCGGCGGCGACGGCACGCTGAGCAGCACCCTCGGCAACCGCCGCAAACGATTCCTGCGCTCGATCGGGCGAGTCACGGTGGGGAAGCTGTGCATGAGCGGCGCGGCGGTCGGGGCCTCCCGGGCCGCCCTGGCCATCGCCGTCCGCTACGGCGAGCACCGCCACGTCAGCGGGCCCAGGGCGGGCGAGCGCATCGCCGTCAACGCGTACCGGACCCACCACAGCCGACTGCTCGGTGCGCTGTCCACGGCGTACGCCATGACCTTCCTGCACCGCTCGGTGCTCTCCCGGTGGGGCGGCCACACCGACGAGGAACGAGAGGACGTCGAACGCCTGGTGGCCGTCGCCAAGGGTTGGATCACCTGGCAGGCCCGCGGCATCACGGTCGAGTGCCGCGAACGGTGCGGCGCGCAGGGCCTGTTCGCCGTCAACGGTCTGTCCGGCTTCCCCGAGTACGTCGAGGGGACGGTGACCGCCGAGGGTGACAACCTCGTGATCTGGGCGAAGGCCGCCTCCGAACTGGTCTTCCACCACGAGGCCGAGAAGGATGGGTGGCCGGTCCCGGCCACCGGCGCAGAGGACCTCGTCGACCCCCACTTCCTGCGGCACCTCCTGGCCCGGTCCGAGGCCGTCTGGCAGGCCCGTGCGCGCCTGGCGCTGCGGCAGGGGCCCGCCAAGGACCCGGTCGCCCGCTGGAACGCCACCTCGTCGGCGGCCCTGGAGATGGTCTCCGCCCACGCCTCCCTGCGTGCGGCCGACGCCTTCCTCGACGCGGTCTTCCTGGCCCGCGAGCCGCAGGCCCGTGAACTGCTGGAACGACTCTGCCTGCTGTTCCTGCTGCACCAAGTGCGTGAGCGCACCGGGGACCTGCTGGCGCACGGACACATGAGCACCGAGCAGGTCCGTGCTCTGCCCACCGTCCTCGACACGGTGACCGGCGGCCTCGCCCCGTACATGACGGCCCTGGTCGACGCCTTCGACCTGCCCGCCGGGTACCTGGACGCGGTGCCCATCGCCAACAGCGGCTGCGTCCCGCTCGCCGACTACGCCGACATCGGCGAGTAGGCGGACGCACGGCCCGGGTGGACGACCTCGCCACCCGGGCTCGGCCGTCGCCTCGCCCGGACGCGTCGGCAGAACCCGGCCCGCACCCGACGGACGCTTGCCAGGTCAGACGGCTTGTATCCGAACCGTTGCCGTTCCGTCGGAACTCCCCCACAGCGAACGAATAGTGTGTGGTGCCGTTCCAGGGCAGTTCACCATAGGGGGAATCACCAGCATGCGATCCATACGGCCGTCGTTCACCACGCGCGGGCACAGGCGCGGGCGGCGCAGAAACTCCCCCGTGCCGGTCGCCGTTGCGCTCGTCTCGGCACTCGCGCTCACCGCCACCGCCTGCGAGTCCGGCGACCCCGAGGCGGGCGGCGACGCCTCGGCCTCCGCGTCCGCCGCGGACGGCGGCAACGGCGAGATCCGGATCCCGGACCACATCAAGGACAAGCTCAAAGAACACGGGATCGACGTCGACGAGTGGAAGAACGGCGCCTGGAAGAACTGGAGCAAGGACGACTGGCTGCGTGAGGCGCAGGACTACGTCAACCCGATCATCGAGGACCTGTGGGACCCGGACCGCATGCGGGACGCCCAGGAGCCGGACCAGGAGGTCGACGACAGCGACCTCTCCGGTGACCAGGGCGTCACCGACCCGGAGCCGCAGCCGGTGCAGGCACAGGCCATGCCGCCCAAGTACCACGACAGCGCGGCCACCGCGGGCAAGCTGCTCTTCGACTCCCCCCAGGGCTCGATGGTCTGCTCGGCCACGGTCGTGGAGGACCCGGCCAACCCGGGCAAGTCCAACCTGGTCTGGACGGCCGGCCACTGCGTGCACGCGGGCAAGAAGGGCGGCTGGTACCGCAACATCGCCTTCGTGCCCTCGTACAACGACGCCGGCAAGTCGACCGCGGAACTGCAGAACGCCACCAAGGAGGAGGTCGCTCCGTACGGCGTCTGGTGGGGCGACTGGGCGCAGACCTCGGACCAGTGGATCGAGCAGGGCGGCGCGACGGGCGGTGACGGCGCCTCGTACGACTACGCCGTCATCCATGTGACGCCGGAGAAGGGCAGCGACGGCAAGTCCCTGGAGGAGACGGTCGGTGACGCGCTCCCGGTGGACTTCGACGCGCCCGCGGTGCCCCAGGTGAAGAGCCTCAAGGCGATCGGCTACCCCGCCGCGGCGCCGTACGACGGCCAGAAGCTGTACCAGTGCGAGGACAAGCCGGGCCGGCTGTCGATCGGCGCCTCCGACCCGACGATGTACCGCATCGGCTGCACCATGACCGGCGGTTCGTCCGGTGGCGGCTGGGTCGCGGCCGGTTCCGACGGCAAGCCGGCATTGGTGTCCAACACCTCGATCGGCCCGGTGACGGCCGGCTGGCTGGCCGGTCCGCGGCTGGGCGAGGAGGCCAAGGGTGTGTTCGACGCGGTGAGCGGCAAGTTCGCCGGCCAGTGACCGCGAGGGCGGTGGGGTGCGTCGGGCCCACCCGGCACCCCACCGCGCCTCGGTGACATGCGTATGTTCCACATCCATACGTTTCAGCAGCTGTACGTTTCAGCAGCTGTACGTTTCAGCACTCATACGTTTCAACGGGGGTCGACCCACCATGCGTTCCGCACCAACGCCCGCCGCTCCACGGCACCGAAGGCGCACCATGCTCGCCGCCACCGGTCTCGTCGCCGCCCTGGCGCTCACCGCGACCGCCTGTGGCGGCTCGGAGAAGGACGAGGCCGACGCCAAGCCCAGCGGCGGCACTTCGCAGGCCGCCGACGCCGGCGGTGACGGCAAGGTCGAGGTCCCGGCCGGCCTCGCGGACCGGCTCAAGGAGCACGGCATCGACGTCGACCAGTGGAAGGACGGCGGCTGGAAGGACTGGGACAAGGACAAGTGGCTCACTGAGGCCAAGGACTTCGTCAACCCGGTGATCGAGGGCCTGTGGAAGCCGGACCGGATGCAGTCCGCGACCGAGGCCGACAAGACCGTCACGACCAAGGACACCGCCGCCGACCAGGGCGCCACCGATCCGGAGCCGGCACCCGTCGAGGCCGTGGCCGAGAAGACGCCGTACCACGACAACGCGGCCCCGGTCGGCAAGGTCTTCTTCGACTCCCCCGAGGGGTCGATGGTCTGCTCCGGCACCGTCATCAAGGACGCGAACAACCCGGGCAAGTCCAACCTGGTGTGGACGGCCGGCCACTGCGTGCACGCCGGCGGCAGCGGCGGCTGGTACCGCAACATCGCCTTCGTGCCCTCGTACAACGACCTCGGCAAGTCCGAGGCGGAGCTGGCGGGCGCGACGACCACCGAGATGACCCCGTACGGCACCTGGTGGGCCGACTGGGCCTCGACCTCCAACCAGTGGATCCAGGGTGGCGCGGAGGACGGCGGCGACGGCGCCGCGTACGACTACTCCGTGCTGCACGTGAAGCCGGAGCAGGGCAGCAAGTCCCTGGAGGAGACGGTCGGCGCCGCGCTGGAGGTGGACTTCTCCACCCCCTCCGCGACGGAGGTCGCCAGCATGGGCGCCTGGGGCTACCCGGCCGCCGCGCCGTACAACGGCCTGAAGATGTTCAAGTGCGTGGACCGGCCCGGCCGGCTGTCGCTGAGCCCGTCGCTGCCGACGATGTACCGCATCGGTTGCACCATGACCGGCGGTTCGTCCGGCGGCGGCTGGTTCCGGGTGGTGGACGGCGAGACCAAGCTGGTCTCGAACACCTCGATCGGCCCGCTGGAGAACACCTGGCTGGCGGGTCCGCAGCTGGGCCGGGAGGCCGAGGCGATGTACCAGAACATGAGCAAGACGTACGGCGGTCGCTGACACGCACACGCACGCGCACGCGTTGAGGGCCCGCCCCCTGTCGGCAGGGGGCGGGCCCTCGTCGTCGCTGTGCGCCTGAGCGTCAGGCGAGCGGGGCCGGAACGTACGGCGTGAGTTCCGCCGCCAGTTCCTCGTGCACCCGCACCTTGAGCAGGGTGCCCTCCGGGGTGTGCTCCTCGGAGATCACCTCGCCCTCGTCATGGGCACGGGCGACCAGCTTGCCGCGGGTGTACGGCACGAGCGCCTCGATCTCCACCGAAGGGCGCGGCAGCTCGTTGTCGATCAGTGCGAGCAGCTCGTCGATGTTCCGGCCGGTGCGCGCCGAGACGGCGATGGACCGCTTCTCGACCCGCAGCAGCCGCTGGAGCACCAACGGGTCGGCCATGTCGGCCTTGTTGATCACCACGATCTCGGGTACGTCGGTGGCGCCGACGTCCCTGATCACCTCGCGCACGGCGGCCAGCTGCTCCTCCGGAGCCGGGTGCGAACCGTCCACCACGTGCAGGATCAGGTCGGATTCGCCGACCTCCTCCATCGTGGAGCGGAACGCCTCGACCAGGTGGTGCGGCAGGTGCCGGACGAATCCGACGGTGTCCGCCAGGGTGTAGAGCCGTCCGCTCGGCGTCTCCGCGCGGCGCACGGTCGGGTCGAGGGTGGCGAACAGCGCGTTCTCCACCAGCACGCCCGCGCCCGTGAGGCGGTTGAGCAGCGAGGACTTGCCCGCGTTGGTGTAGCCCGCGATGGCGACGGACGGCACCTTGTGGCGCTTGCGCTCCTGGCGCTTGATCTCGCGGCCTGTCTTCATCTCCGCGATCTCACGGCGCATCTTCGCCATCTTCTCGCGGATCCGGCGCCGGTCCGTCTCGATCTTGGTCTCACCGGGGCCACGGGTGGCGAGGCCGCCGCCCTTGCCGCCGCCCATCTGCCGGGACAGCGACTGACCCCAGCCGCGCAGCCGCGGCAGCATGTACTGCATCTGCGCGAGCGCGACCTGCGCCTTGCCCTCTCGGGACTTGGCGTGCTGGGCGAAGATGTCCAGGATCAGGGCCGTACGGTCGATGACCTTGACCTTGACGACGTCCTCGAGGTGGATCAGCTGTCCCGGGCTCAGCTCACCGTCGCAGATGACGGTGTCCGCGCCCGTGTCGAGGACGACGTCCCGCAGCTCCTGGGCCTTGCCGGAGCCGATGTAGGTGGCGGCGTCGGGCTTGTCGCGGCGCTGGATGACGCCGTCGAGCACGAGCGCGCCCGCGGTCTCCGCGAGGGCGGCCAGCTCGGCGAGGGAGTTCTCCGCGTCGTGCACGGTGCCCGAGGTCCAGACGCCGACGAGGACGACCCGCTCCAGACGGAGCTGGCGGTACTCGACCTCGGTGACGTCCTCGAGCTCGGTGGACAGGCCCGCCACGCGGCGCAGTGCCGCGCGGTCGGAGCGGTCGAACTGCTCGCCGTCCCACTTCGGGTCGGTGTCGTGGCTCCAGGCGACGTCCTCTTCCATCAGGGCATCGGCCCGGAGGCCCTCGGGATAGGTCTGCTCGAGACGCTTGGTGTCCTGGGAGGGGGAAGAAGAGGAGGTCATTGGATCCTTACGCAGCTGGGAATGGAATCGCGCGCGGCACTGACACCGCGACACTCTGCACAACGCACGAGCCGCCGGGGAGATTCCCGCGGCCCCTGCCGTGCCGTCCCGAAGATGGTCGCACGGCACGGGCCGTCTCGTCACCGGCTTATTCCCCGTGCGTCTTCCCGGTGGCGGCCGCCGGCGCCTGGTCGGTCGCCGTCGGCTTCCAGTCGGGGTGGCCGGGCATGGGCGGGGTCTTCTCGCCGTACAGCCAGCCCTGGAAGAAGTCGCCCAGGTCGCGGCCGGAGATCTCGGAGGCGAGCCGGACGAAGTCGGCGGTCGTCGCGGTGCCGTCCTGGTGGCGGGTGACCCAGACTCGTTCGAGACCCTCGAAGGCGGGGCGGCCGATCTCCTGGCGCAGGGCGTAGAGCACGAGGGCGGCACCGTCGTACACGTTGGAGCGGAAGATCCCGGTCTTGCTGCCGTTCTTCGGCGGCTTCGGCGCGGCCGGCGGTCCGCCCGCCGTGCGCCAGCGGTCGGAGGCGCCGTAGGCGGCCTTCATGCGCGCCGCCATGGGCTTGTCCGCGGTCTCCTCCGCGTACAGCGCCTCGTACCAGGTGGCGTGTCCCTCGTTGAGCCACAGGTCGGACCAGGTGCCCGGGCTGACGCTGTTGCCGAACCACTGGTGGGCCAGTTCGTGCACCATGATCGACTCGACGTACCACGCGGGGTAGGCGGGCTCGGTGAACAGCTCTCGCTCGAAGAGGGAGAGCGTCTGGGTCTCCAGTTCGAAGCCGGTGGTGGCGTCGGCCATGAGCAGGCCGTACGTCTCGAAGGGGTAGCGCCCGACCTTGTTCTCCATCCAGGCGATCTGGTCGGGGGTCTTCTCCAGCCACGGTTCGAGCGCCGCGCGGTGCTTCGTCGGCACCACGTCCCGGACGGGGAGTCCGTGCGGGCCGGTGCGGTGCAGGACCGTGGAGCGGCCGATGGACACCTGGGCCAGCTCCGTGGCCATGGGGTGCTGGGTGCGGTACGTCCAGGTGGTCGCTCCGCCGGCCCGGGCCACGTCCGTCGGCAGGCCGTTGGCGACGGCCGTGAGCCCGTCGGGGGCGGTCACGCTGATGGTGAAGCGCGCCTTGTCGGAGGGGTGGTCGTTGCAGGGGAACACCAGGTGTGCGACATCGGCCTGGTTGGCCATGGCGAGGCCGTCGGCGGTGCGCACCCAGCCGCCCTGGCGGTCCTCGGCGTACACGGGGTCGCTGCTGTGCCGCACGGTGATCCGCGTCCGGTCGCCCTCGTCGAGCGAGTCCTCCGGCGTGACCACGAGGTCCTCGCCGGCTGTGGCGAAGCCGGCGGGCTCGCCGTCGACCTCGATGGAGTCGACCTTGCCGTGGGCGAAGTCGAGGTTGACCCGGTCCAGGTCGGCCGTCGTCCGGGCGTCGATGGTGGTGACGGCCTTCAGCGGCTCGCTGTTGTCGCCGGAGTAGGTGAAGGACAGGTCGTAGGCCGTCACGTCGTAGCCGGGGTTGCCCAGGTGCGGGAAGAGGCGGTCGCCGACGCCCAGGGGGGCCGGCGGGGCGCTCGCGGCGACCAGGCAGACGGAGACGGCCGAGGCGAGCAGCGCCGCGGCCCGGAACCGGCGGCGGGACCACGCGCGGGGCCGCGGAGTCGGGGTGTGAGGGGTGTGCAGCATCCCCCACGGCTATCAGCGCGTGCGGACGCTGCGGCGACGGCGCGCGCCCGGAGCACCCGAACGGGTACGTCCCGGCGGCCGACGCCCCGCCCGGGCACGGCCGACCCGGACACGACCGGCCCGCGTACGGCCCGCACGGACACGACCGGCCCGCGTACGGCCCGCACGAACTCGACCGGCCCGGGTTCCGCTCAGACTCCCGTGGTCTGCGGCTGTGCTCTGCTCACGTCGTACACCCCGGCCACGTCGCGCATCGCGCGCATGAGGGCGGGCAGTCGGGCGGCGTCCGGGAGCAGGACGGTGTAGGTGTGGCGGACCCGCTGCCGGTCGGGGGGTTCGACGGTCGCGGAGACGATCTCGGCGCCTTCGACTGCCATGGCCTCCGTGAGGTCGGCCAGGAGGTGCGGGCGGCCGAACGATTCGGCGAGCAGCGTGACCCGGCACTGCGTGCTCTCCCCCCAGCGCACGCCGACCTCCGCGCGCCCCGCGCTCTTCATCCGCGCCACCACCGCGCACTCCGCGCGGTGCACGGTCACCACTCCCCCGCGCACCGCGAAGCCGGTGATCTCGTCGGGCGGTACGGGGGTGCAGCAGCCGGCCAGCCGTACGGTCGCGCCCGGCGGGTCGACGAGGACGTCGGCGGAGGCGGGCCGGGCGGCCGGTCCGTCGGACGCCGGGCGCGAGACGGGTGCGTCGCCGGCGGCGGGAGCGCGGGACGTCTCCTCCGCTTCGGCGGGCGGCTGCGCGGGGTGGGTCGCGAGCCGGCGCTGGATGGCGATCCGTGCGGCAGCCGTGTGGGCGTGCTCCAGCCACTCCCTGGAGGGCTCGGAGGCGGGGTCCTGGCCCATCAGGAGCTGTACGGTGTCGCCGTCCCGCAGCACCGTGCTCATGGTCGCCAGGCGGCCGTTCACCCGGGCGCCCATGCACGCGTGCGCGTCCTCGCCGTACTGGGCGTACGCGGCGTCCACGCAGGTCGCGCCCTCGGGCAGGCCGAGGGTGCCGCCGTCGGGCCGGAAGACGGTGATCTCGCGGTCCTGGGCGAGGTCCGCGCGGAGGGTGGACCAGAAGGTGTCGGGGTCGGGGGCGCCCCGCTGCCAGTCGAGCAGCCGGGAGAGCCAGCCGGGCCGGGTCGGGTCGGCGCGCTCGCCGTCGCCCGCGGTCTGCTCCTCCGCCGGCGGGGCGTAGGGATTGCCGAGCGCGACGACACCCGCCTCGGCGACCTTGTGCATCTGGTGGGTGCGGATGAGGACCTCGACGACCTGGCCGTCCTGCGCGCGGGCCACCGCGGTGTGCAGCGACTGGTACAGGTTGAACTTGGGTACGGCGATGAAGTCCTTGAACTCCGATACGACGGGCGTCATGCAGGTGTGCAGTTCACCGAGGACGGCGTAGCAGTCGGCGTCCTCCTGGACGAGCACCAGGAGGCGGCCGAAGTCCGCGCCGCCGAGCGGGCCGCGCTTGCGGGAGACCCGGTGCACGGAGACGAAGTGGCGGGGCCGGATGAGGACTTCGGCGGTGATGTCGGCCTCGCGCAGCACCTTGCGCACCTCGTCGGCGACCGCGGTGAGCGGGTTGTCCGCGCGGGCGGCGTTCTCGTCGACCAACTCCCGCGTGTGCGCGTACTCCTCGGGATGCATGACCGCGAAGACGAGGTCCTCCAGCTCGGACTTGAGCGCCTGTACGCCGAGCCGTTCGGCGAGCGGGATGAGCACGTCCCGGGTCACCTTGGCGATGCGCTCCTGTTTCTCCCGGCGCATGACGCCGAGGGTGCGCATGTTGTGGAGCCGGTCGGCGAGTTTGATCGACATCACGCGGACGTCGTTGCCGGTGGCGAGGAGCATCTTGCGGAAGGTCTCGGGCTCGGCGGCGGCGCCGTAGTCGACCTTCTCCAGCTTGGTGACGCCGTCGACGAGGTAGCGGACCTCGGCGCCGAACTGCTCGCCGACCTGGTCGAGGGTCACCTCGGTGTCCTCGACGGTGTCGTGGAGGAGGGAGGCGGTGAGCGTGGTGGTCTCCGCGCCGAGCTCGGCGAGGATCAGGGTCACGGCGAGGGGGTGGGTGATGTACGGCTCGCCGCTCTTGCGCATCTGGCCGCGGTGCGAGGACTCGGCCAGCACGTAGGCGCGGCGCAGCGGGTCGAGGTCGGCGTCGGGGTGATGGGCGCGGTGTGCCTCGACGACGTGGCCGATGGCGTCGGGCAGCCGGCCTCGGGTGGCGGAGCCGAGCAGTGCGGCGCGGCCCAGGCGGCGCAGGTCGATCCGGGGGCGGGCCTTCCTGCGGGGCGCCGCCGGCGCGACGGCGCCGTTGACCGCGGGCGTCACAGGGCCTGGGCTCGCTGGATTCACGGCCTCCGCGTTCATGGGCACCTCCGGCTGCACGGACCGGCGGACGGGGTATCCCAGGGCGGACACGGCTCAGGGGATGGTGTTGGTCCCCCGTCCGGGCCGGTGCTTGATGCTATCGAGCCCATCACGTGCGGCTGACCGCCTCTCGCCGAGCGTGAAACGGATCACCCATTCGAGCGATGGTCCGAGGGTTTACGTTTTCGCACTGAGTGTCATGGACCGGGCTGTGGTTCACCGGGTCGTGGTTCAGGCGAGTACCCCTTCCAGCCATGCGGAGTCGAATTCTCCCGTGGCGACGATCACGGCGGGGCCCGTCATCTCGATCTCGCCGTCGGGGCGCTCGGTGATCACCAGGGTGCCGCCGGGCACGTCGACCGTGTACGTCGCCCGGGTGCCGGTGACCGCCGGGTCGGCGCCGTCCCTGCGGGCGGTGGCGACGGCGACGGCGCACGCGCCCGTGCCGCAGGAACGGGTCTCCCCGGAGCCGCGCTCGTGCACGCGCATGGCGACGTGGCGGGGGCCGCGGTCGACGACGAACTCGACGTTGACACCGTCCGGGTAGGCGGTGGCGGGCTCGTGGGCCGGCGGGGAGTACAGGTCGCCCGCGTGGGCGAGGTCGGCGACGAAGGCGACAGCGTGCGGGTTGCCCATGTTCACGTTCCGCGCGGGCCAGCTGCGCCCGTCGACGCTCACCACGACGTCGCCCTCGGGGAGCAGCGCGCGGCCCATGCCCACGGTCACGTCGCCGTTCTTCGCGAGGTGGACGCGCTTCACGCCCCCGCGCGTGGCGATGGTGAGATCGCCCTCGGTGGCGTGCCCGGCGCGCTGGAGGTAGCGCGCGAAGACCCGCACGCCGTTGCCGCACATCTCCGCGACCGACCCGTCGCCGTTGCGGTAGTCCATGAACCACTCCGCCTCGGCCGCCATGTCCTTGGCCTCGGGGTGCGCCGCGGACCGCACCACGTGCAGCAGTCCGTCGCCGCCGATGCCCGCGCGGCGGTCGCACAGGGCGGCGACGGCCGCCGGGGGCAGGTCGATGGCGTTCTCGGGGTCCGGGACGATCACGAAGTCGTTCTCGGTGCCGTGACCCTTGAGGAAGGCGATCCGCGTGCTCATTCCTCGATCGTACGGGGTCGGTACGACAGGACGGCGAGGCAGTGAAGGAGGGGCGGACGTGCTCGGACCCGGGCTCGCGCACACGCGCGCGGGCCTCGCGCCAGTGGGCTCGGGTCAGCCCCGCAGGCGGGCCACCCGCCACACGGCGAGGACGACGACGGCCGCGACCGCCAGGGCGTACACGAGGATCATCCGCCAGTCGGCACGGCGCCCGGATCCGCGCTGCGGCAGACCCGGCCAGGTGTAGCCGACCCGGCGGGCGGCCATCATGCCCCAGCCGGCCGCGCAGGAGCAGATCAGCAGCCCCAGCATCGCGATCACGGCGCCGCTGTCGCCGAAGTCGAAGGCGAGCGGGAAGGCGAACATCAGCGAGCCGACCGCGGCCAGGCACACGATGGGCGCGAGCTGCCAGATGCGCAGCCGTCGCTGCGGACGCAGCTCGACCTCGACCTCGTCCCCGTACATCTCGTCGGGCTCGGGGCCGTCGGCCGCCACACCCTGCGGCGTCTCGTCGGGGCCGTCGGGGCTCAGACCGGCTCCGTCCGGCTCCGGTCCGCCGTGATCGGCGGTGCCGTGCTCGGTGCTCGGTGCGGTGTCGCGAGGGCCGGCCTCCATCGCCACGCGCCCTCCCAACTAGGACTCACTCGGTCGATCGAAGCTCGATGATGGCACGCCGCCGAAGGCCCGGATGACGGCCGGGGCGTCCCGATGCCATCACGTGATCAGGCTGTAACCGGTCGTTCGACCAACGACAGGGCGAGCCGCGGAAGTTCCGTGCGATCCGCCACAGCCCCACTCAACCAGTGCACCCGCGGATCGCGCCTGAACCACGAATCCTGACGGCGCGCGAAGCGTTTGGTGGCACGGACGGTCTCGGCCCGCGCCTCGTCCAGCGTGCACTCCCCGGCGAGCGCCGCGAGCACCTGCTGGTAGCCGAGCGCGCGTGACGCCGTACGCCCCTCGCGCAACCCCTGCGCCTCGAGTGCGCGTACTTCCTCGACCAGACCCGCCTCCCACATCCGGTCGACGCGGTGGGCGATGCGCTCGTCCAGCTCGGGGCGCGCCACGTCGACGCCGATCTGCACGGTGTCGTAGACGGAGTCGTGGCCGGGGAGGTTGGCGGTGAAGGGCCTGCCGGTGATCTCGATCACCTCCAGGGCGCGCACGATCCGGCGCCCGTTGCTGGGCAGGATGGCCCGCCCGGCCTCCGGGTCGGCGGCGGCGAGACGGGCGTGCAGCGCCGCGGGGCCCCGCGCTGCGAGTTCCTCCTCCAGCCGGGCCCTGACCTCGGGGTCGGTGCCGGGGAACTCCAGGTTGTCGACGGCCCCGCGGACGTAGAGGCCGGAGCCGCCGACGAGGACCGGCCAGCGCCCCTCGGCGAGCAGCGCGTCGATCCGCTCCCGCGCGAGCCGCTGGTACTCGGCGACGGACGCGGTGACCGTCACGTCCCAGATGTCGAGCAGGTGGTGCGGGACGCCACCGCGTTCCTCGGGCGTCAGTTTCGCGGTGCCGATGTCCATCCCACGGTAGAGCTGCATGGAGTCGGCGTTGACGACCTCACCGCCGAGCCTCTCGGCCAGGAAGACGCCCAGATCGGACTTTCCGGCCGCGGTGGGTCCGACTACGGCGATGACGCGGGGGGCGGGGGGTGCGCTGCTCACCGCACCAGTCTCGCAAACCTCTCGCCCGGCCCTCGAACGAGTTACGTGACGGTGCGGGGCCGGGATCGTTGCCCGTTGCGAGGTTCCCGCGCCCCGGACCACCGGGGCCATGGCCCCGGCCACGCAAACGGACGCACCGGATGCCGCGGGATTTCGCCCGCACGAGTAACGTATGGAGTTGATATGGGCGTTTTTGCACGGCTTTTTCGGAGGTCGAAGACCACGGAGGAGGCGCCGGCCGCCGCGACGTCGGCCGATACCCCGGAGCCCGAGCGTGCGGCGGAGGCGAACGCGGCAGAGGCCGCGGAATCGACCGAAGCCGGGCCCCGGAACACGGCACAGTCGGCGGAGGCCGACGAGTCCGCCGGGGCCGACGAGTCCGCCGACTCGGAGAGCGTCGGCATCCCCAAGCAGCAGTCCGCCGGGGAGGCCGTCGACAACGAGGCCGACAAGGGCGCCCGCACCTGACTGCCCCGTGAGGGAAGGCGAACCATGGGTCTGCTGGACAACTTGAAGGCCAAACTGGGACCGGCGAAGGGCAAGGTCTCCGACCTCGCGCAGCAGCACGGGGACAAGATCGATCGCGGTCTCGACAAGGTGGCGAAGACCGTCGACGAGAGGACCAAGGGCAAGTACAGCGACCGGATCCAGACGGGTACGGGCAAGGCGAAGGGCGCCATGGACCGCCTCGCCCACAAGGACGCCGACGGCATGAACGGCGGCGGACACACTCCCGGTACCACCCCGGGCGGTCCCACCCCGGGTGGCCCCGCCTCGGGCGGCACCCCGCCGGCCGGGCCGCCTCCGGCTTCCTGACCCGCGCCCCGCGCGGCCGGCGCCCGGCGCGCGGGCGGGTCACGGGCACATCGGCGGACGGTCACGAGCGGATCAGCTCCGGGCCGTCCGCCGGCTCGTGCGTGGCGGATGACCCGCGCCCGCCGCCGTCCGCCGGCTCGTGTGTGACGGACCTCCCGCGGCCGCCCTGCTACGACCAGGTGGCCACGGCGTACCCCACCCCGTACGGCGCGTCCTCGTACAGCAGCGTGCCGGCGAGAGCCGTGTCCTCGGCCGCGCCCGCGAGGACCTGCCAGGGCGCCCGGCCGGACACCTTCAGTTCGCGGGCCAGCGCGACGTCCAGCGCCGCGAGGGCGGTCACGTCCGCCGCTCCCAGCGCGCGCCCCACCTCCGCGTCGAAGGGCGCCGCCCGCTCGTCGAGGTACCCGGGGGCCTTGAGCGTGCGGCACGCGCTGGCGTCGCCCAGCACCAGCAGCGCGATCCGGCCGGCCCGCGCGGCGACGTCCCGGCCCAGCGCCGCGCAGCGATCGGCGGGGAGGGCCTCCCCCACACCGATGCCCTCGACGGGGGCGTCGGCCCACCCGGTCCGTTCGAGCAGCCAGGCGCCCACGGCGAACCCGTACGGCAGCTCACGACCGGTCCGCTCCGGCTCCGCACCGCGGTCCGGGCCCAGGCGCACGTCCAGATCCACGCCGAACCCGCGGAACGAGCCCTGGGCGCCCTGCGGATAGACCTCGGGTCCAGTGCCGTCGGCGGGCCCGACCACCACGAGCCGGTCGGGCCGGGCCGCGGCGAGCACACCCAGCGCGTCCGTGCAGGCGGCACGGGTGACGTCCAGCTCGGGTTCGGCGCCCGCGGCGACCTCCGGCACGAGGAGCGGCGGGCAGGGACAGACAGCGGCGGCGACAAGCATGATCGGCAGCGTAGCCCCGTACCGCCGTCCGCCGTCGTACGCCCTGCGGTCAGTCGCAGCCGCAGCCGCTCGCCACGACGGGCTGGGGCTCGGGAACGCCGATCTTCGGCAGGCCCAGCATCACGCCCACGGGCTTGGCCTGCTCGGCCGCGTTGCGCTTCTCCCAGGCGTCGCCCGCGCGCGTGCGGCGCACACCGAGCACCTCACCCTCGGCGAGGAGGTGGTGCGGAGCGGCGTAGGTGATCTCGACCGTCACCACGTCGCCCGGGCGGACCTCCTGGTCGGGCTTGGTGAAGTGCACCAGGCGGTTGTCGGGGGCGCGGCCGGAGAGGCGGTGGGTGGCACCGTCCTTGCGGCCCTCGCCCTCGGCGACCATCAGCTCCAGGGTGCGGCCGACCTGCTTCTTGTTCTCCTCCCAGGAGATCTCCTCCTGGAGGGCGACGAGACGCTCGTAGCGCTCCTGGACGACCGCCTTGGGGATCTGGTCGTCCATCTCGGCGGCCGGGGTGCCGGGCCGCTTGGAGTACTGGAAGGTGAAGGCCTGGGCGAACCGGGCCTCGCGCACCACGTGCAGGGTCTGCTCGAAGTCCTCCTCGGTCTCGCCGGGGAAGCCCACGATGATGTCGGTGGTGATCGCCGCGTGCGGGATGGCAGCCCGCACCTTCTCGATGATGCCCAGGTAGCGGTCCTGGCGGTAGGAGCGGCGCATGGCCTTCAGGACCGGGTCGGAACCGGACTGGAGCGGCATGTGCAGCTGCGGCATCGCGTTCGGCGTCTCGGCCATGGCTGCGATCACGTCGTCGGTGAAGTCGCGCGGGTGCGGGGAGGTGAAGCGGACGCGCTCCAGGCCTTCGATGTTCCCGCAGGCGCGCAGCAGCTTGCTGAACGCCTCGCGGTCACCGATGTCGGAGCCGTAGGCGTTGACGTTCTGCCCGAGGAGGGTGATCTCGGAGACGCCCTCGGCGACCAGGGCCTCGACCTCGGCGAGGATGTCGCCGGGACGCCGGTCCTTCTCCTTGCCGCGCAGCGCCGGGACGATGCAGAAGGTACAGGTGTTGTTGCAGCCGACGGAGATGGAGACCCAGGCCGCGTAGGCGCTCTCGCGCCGGGTCGGCAGCGTGGACGGGAAGGCCTCCAGGGACTCGGCGATCTCGACCTGCGCCTCCTCCTGCACGCGGGCGCGCTCCAGCAGCACCGGCAGCTTGCCGATGTTGTGCGTGCCGAAGACGACGTCCACCCAGGGGGCCCGCTTCACGATGGTGTCGCGGTCCTTCTGCGCCAGGCAGCCGCCGACCGCGATCTGCATCCCGGGGCGGCTCGCCTTCTTCGGGGCGAGGTGGCCGAGGTTGCCGTACAGCTTGTTGTCGGCGTTCTCCCGTACGGCGCAGGTGTTGAAGACGACGACGTCCGCGTCGCCGTCGGCGCTCTCGGGGGCGCGGACGTAGCCCGCGTCCTCCAGCAGCCCGGACAATCGCTCGGAGTCGTGGACGTTCATCTGGCACCCGTAGGTGCGGACTTCATAGGTGCGCGTGCCGCCCACTGACTGGCTCCGGTCGATGCTGCTCATGGCAATAAGGGTAGGCGGTCGGCGGCGATGGCCCGGGCCGCCTGTGGACAACCGGGGTCGGTGCTGGTCAGGGCTGGTCGGAGCCGGTGACCGGAGCCGGCGGTCAGGGCTCGATGAGGCCCGCGCGGATCGCGTACCGGGTGAGCTCCAGGCGGTCGCGGACGCCCAGCTTCTGGAGGAGGTTGGCACGGTGGCGTTCGACGGTCTTGGCGCTGATGAACAGCAGCTCGCCGATCTCCTTGGAGGTGTGGCCCTCGGCGACGAGCTTGAGGATCTCCTCCTCGCGTTCGGTGATGGGCCGCTCGGGCAGGCCACCGCCACTGTGCAGGCGGTCCAGGTAGGAGCGGACCAGGGCCCGCTCGGCGCCCGGGTAGATGAACGGCTCGTCGCGTACGGCCGCCCTGCATGCCTCGACAAGGTCGCGGTCGGCGACGGACTTGAGGACGTAGCCGCAGGCACCGGCCTTCAGGGCCTCGAAGAAGTACTGCTCGTTGTCGTACATGGTCAGGATGAGGATGCGCAGCTCGGGCAGGCGGCGGGAGAGTTCGCGGGCCGCCTGGAGGCCGGTCATGCGGGGCATCGCGACGTCCAGGACGGCGAGGTCGACCTCGGTGGCCCGCGCCGCCGCGACCGCCTCGGCCCCGTCACCGGCCTCGGCGACGACGGTCAGGTCCGGTTCGCCGTCCAGGATGAGGCGCACTCCGCGGCGTACGAGGGTGTGGTCGTCGGCGAGCAGGACGCGGATCGGGGGCCGGGCGGGCATCAGGGGCGGTCTCCGGTTCGGTCCTGGGGGCGGTTCCCGGTCGCGTCCGCGGCCTGGCTTGCGGATCGGTCCCCGGTCGCCTCCACGGCCTGGTTCGCGGATCGGTCCCCGGTCGCGCCCACGGCCTGGTTCGCGGACCGGGTCCCGACCGCGTCCGGGACCCGGTCTCCGGATCGGCCCCCGACCGCGTCCACGACCCGGTCTCCGGGCCGGTCCCCCGGCGGGGCGGGGACGCGCAGGCGTACGTCGGTGCCCCGTACGGGGGCGGGTTCGAAGTGGATCTCGGCTCCTATCAGCAGGGCCCGTTCGCGCATGCCGCGGATGCCGGCGCCCTCGGAGGCCGCGCCGAGACCGGTGCCGTTGTCGCGTACGAGAAGTTCGACACCGTCGGGCAGCGGGCGGATGCTCAGCTCCGCGCGGTCCGCGGCGGCATGGCGGGCGGTGCTGGTCAGGCCCTCCTGGGCGACCCGGTAGAGCACCAGTTCCGCCTCCGGGGCGAGCGGGGGCAGGTCGCCGGGGACGTGGTGGTGGACGGTCAGCCCGTGGTGTGTGAACTCGGCGGCGAGCGAGCGCAGGGCGCTGGCGAGGCCGAGCTCCTCCAGGACACCGGGGCGCAGGCGACGGGCGATGCGGCGGATCTCGTCGAGGCCGGACCGGGTGGCCTCCTGGGCGAGGGACACTTCCTCACGCAGTTCGCCGGGTACCCGGTCGGCGACGCGCTTGAGCTGGAGGAGTACGGCCGTGAGGGTCTGGCCGACCTCGTCGTGGAGCTCGCGGGCGATGCGGTGGCGTTCGCGTTCCTGGGCGTGCAGGGCGCGGCCGGCGCCGGCGGCGCGTTCGGCCTGGAGCCGGTCCAGCATCGTGTTGTACGTCGCGATCAACTGTGCCGCCTCGGCCGGTCCGGCGACCGTCGGGCGGGCCCCTGGCACCAGCAGGTCGGCGGTGGCCATGGCCCGGCCGAGCCGGCGCAGCGGGGTGAGTCCTATGCGCAGGACGACCGCGTTGCCGGCCAGCAGCGCCGCGAGGCCCGCCAGCAGGACCAGCGCCTCCCCGGGCAGGACGGGCGTCGACACGGTGACCGGTCCCAGCAGCAGTGCTGTGGCGACGACCAGACCCGCGGCGTTGAGCGAGAAGATCCGCCAGAACAGCGACACGGTCCTCTTCCCGCTCCTCCCGGCCTTCGCGCACGACACCGCCGCAACCACCTTCGCCGCCCGCGACCGGCCGCGTATATCCGTCACGACACCCATATCGCCACCGTACGTGCGGATGACAGCATGGCGAGGCCGCGAGGACGTCACGCACGTGCGGAAAGTGCGGCAAGGGACGCAAGACGAATGAGGGGAAAGCTCGTGTCAGCTCCACGCCTGAGGGCGACGCCGCTGCCGGGTATCGGGGTCCAGTACGACCTGGTGACCCGCGAGCACCGGCACCTGTCGGTGGTGGCACACCGCGACGGCACCCGGACGGTGAACATGTACCGGGCCGACGACCCCGATTCCTGCGCCCACTCGCTCCGGCTGGCCGGCGCGGAGGCGGGCGCGCTGATCGACGCGCTGAAGCCCTCCCACCACAGCCCGAGCCTGCTCTACACCACTGATCTCGGGCTGGTCGCGGAGCGGATCGAGGTGGCCGCGACGTCCCGGTGGAACGGCCGCCTGCTCGGCGAGACGTGCATGCGGACCGAGACCGGCGCGTCCATCGTCGCGGTGCTGCGGCGGGCCGAGGCCATTCCGTCGCCGGCGCCGGACTTCCGGCTGGTGGGTGGTGACACCTTGATCGTCATCGGCACCCGCGAGGGCGTCGACACGGCCGCGGCGATACTCGGGCAGGAGTGAGCCGGTGCACTCCGCGGTTCTGCTGATCGAGTTCGGTTCCATCATTCTGGGGCTCGGGCTGCTCGGCCGGTTCGCCGGCCGATACCGCCTCTCCCCGATCCCGCTGTACCTGCTGGCCGGACTGGCGTTCGGCGAGGGCGGCCTGCTGCCGCTGGGGGCGAGCGAGGAGTTCGTCGCCGCCGGCGCCGAGATCGGCGTCATCCTCCTGCTGCTGATGCTGGGCCTGGAATACACGGCCAGCGACCTGGTCACCAACCTGAAGTCCCACTATCCGGCCGGCCTCGTCGACTGCGCGCTCAACGCCGTGCCGGGCGCGGTGGCCGCACTGCTGCTGGGCTGGAGCCCGGTGGCTGCCGTCGTCCTGGCCGGGGTGACGTGGATCTCGTCGTCCGGTGTCATCGCCAAGGTGCTCGGAGACCTCGGCCGCGTCGGCAACCGCGAGACCCCGGTGATCCTGAGCGTGCTGGTCCTGGAGGACCTGGCGATGGCGGTGTACCTGCCGATCGTCACGGCCCTGGTGGCCGGTGCCGGGCTGATGACCGGGAGCATCACGCTGGCGATCGCGCTGGCCGCGGCGGGCGCGGTGCTGTTCGTGGCGCTGCGTTACGGCCGGGTGATCTCGCGGTTCGTCTCCAGCGACGACCCGGAGAAGCTGCTGCTCGTGGTGCTGGGCCTGACGATCCTGGTCGCGGGCGTCGCGCAGCAGCTCCAGGTGTCGGCCGCCGTGGGCGCGTTCCTCGTGGGCATCGCGCTGTCCGGAGAGGTCGCGGAGGGCGCGCACACGCTGCTGAGCCCGCTGCGGGACCTGTTCGCCGCGGTCTTCTTCGTCTTCTTCGGGCTGCACACCGATCCGGCCAGCATTCCGCCGGTCCTGGTGCCCGCTCTCGCACTGGCTCTGCTCACCGCCGTGACGAAGATCGCCACCGGGTACTGGGCCGCGCGGCGGTCCGGGATCTCCGTCAAGGGCCGCTGGCGCGCGGGCGGTGCGCTGGTGGCGCGCGGCGAGTTCTCGATCGTCATCGCGGGCCTCGCGGTGTCGGCCGGTGTCGAACCGTCCCTGGGCCCGCTGGCCACGGCCTACGTCCTCATCCTGGTCGTCCTCGGCCCGCTCACCGCCCGCTTCACCGAGCCGCTGGCGTCCCGTCTCTTCCGTCGCCGGGACAATCCCGACCGCCCCGGCGGCGTGCCCGACGGGACGCCGCAGACGGCGGGGGCGGAGGCGTCGGTGGGCGACTGAACCGGCGCCGTCCCCGCGACGGCCTCGGTACGCCCCGATACGACCCCGGTACGCAGGTGCCGGAGTCGTAGTGTCGTACGTCGGCGGCGGCAGCGGTCGTACGTCGGCGGCAGCAGCGGCAGCGGCAGCGGCAAGGAACGCGGAATGCCTCCGCGCCCCCGCCCCGCAGCCCCGTCAGGCGCCCGGCGTCTCCAACGCCTCCGCCGACCGCGGCGTCCATCCCTGCCTGCGCAGTACGCCCGGCACGTCCGGTGCCTCGTAGTGGTCGCCCTTGAGGACCTTGCCGTCGGCTCTGCGGCTGACGCGGCCGTCGGGGCCCAGCTTGGTCATGTTGGAGCGGTGGATCTCGGCGATCACTTCGTCGAGGTCGATGCCGTGGACGAGCGCCGTGCCGTAGGCGACGTAGACCACGTCCGCCAGTTCGTGCGCGAGCCGGTCGAGCGGGCCCGTCACCGACACCTCGGCGACCTCGGCGGCCTCCTCGGCGAGCAACTCACCTCTGTGGGCGGCCAGGTCGGGGGAGACCTCGGTCGGGGTGCTGCGGGCGTCCAGCCCGAAGGCGAGGTGGAAGGCGCGGACCAGGTCGGCGGGCGAGGAACTCATGCCGACGACTGTAGCGAGTGCCACTGACAGTCGGCGCCGCGCTCCCGCACGGTCGCCGTGTGAGCTCCGCCCTGGTCAGCCGGGTTGCGGGCTGGCAGGATCGCGCACATGTCCTCGCTGCTCTCCCGTATCGGCAGACGCCGCGCCGTCCAGGGCGCGGTCGCCGGTGCCGTCGCCCTCGGGCTGCTGCTGTGGTGGCTGCTGCCGCTGGGCGAGGAACCGCCGAGCGGGGCGATCACGTTCAGCACGGGCACGCGTGCGGGCGTCTACCAGAAGTACGGCGAACTGCTGCGCAGCGAGCTGCGCAAGGACATGCCGGACCTGGAGGTGCGGCTGATGACCAGCGCGGGCTCGCAGGAGAACGTCGAGCGGGTGGCGTCCGGGGAGGCCGACTTCACGATCGCCGCGGCCGACGCCGTGGAAACGTACAAGATCGCCGGCCGTCCCGGCGCCGAGGGTCTGCGCGGTGTCACCCGCCTCTACGACGACTACGTGCAGCTCGTGGTGCCGAGTGGCTCGGACATCCAGTCCGTCGCCGACCTGCGCGGCAAGCGGGTGGCCATCGGGCTGCCGAACTCGGGCGTACGGCTGATCGCCACCCGGCTGCTGAAGGCCGTGGGCATCGACCCGGAGAAGGACATCACGCCGCGTGCGGACGGGATCGACACCGGTCCGGGCCGGCTGGGCGACGAGCTAGACGCGTTCTTCTGGTCGGGGGGCGTGCCCACGGACGGGCTCAAGCAGATCGCGGAGACCTCCGCCTTCCGGTTCGTGCCGATCGGCGAGGACCTCGTCACCAAGCTGCACGAGTCGGGCGGCGCGACCCGCTACTACCGCACCACCAACATGCCGGAGTCGGCGTACCCCACCGTGCAGAACGGTTCCGTGGTGCCCACGATGGCGGTGTCCAACCTGCTGGTGACCCGCGCGGACATGGATCCGCGGCTCACCGAGTGGCTGACCAGGACGGTGCTCGACAGCCGCGACGGCATCGGGGCGACCGTCCACTCCGCGCAGTTGGTGGACCTGCGTACCGCGATCTACACCGACCCGCTGGAGCTGCACGAGGGTGCCCGGCGCTACTACCGGTCGGTGAAGCCGTAGGGCCGCTCCGGCTCCTCGGGTGCACCCGTACCCGGTCCGGACCTCGGCACCGTGACCGTCACCTCGAGGCCGTGCGGCTCGTGGTGGCCGAAGTGGATCGAGCCGTCGCCCGCCGCGAGCAGCGCCCGGCAGATGGACAGGCCGAGACCGGAGCCCTTGATGTTCTGGTGCCGGCCGCTGCGCCAGAAACGGTCGCCCACGCGCGCGAGCTCCTCGTCGGTCAGCCCGGGACCGTTGTCGGTGACGACGACGGTGGTGGCATCCCCGGTGGAGGCGACCGTGACCCGGACGATCTCGTCGGCCGGTGTGAACTTCACCGCGTTGTCGATGACCGCGTCCAGGGCGCTGGACAGCGTCACCGGGTCGGCCCAGCCCGTGGTCGGCGGGCAGTCCCCCACCAGCCGCACACCCTTGGCCCCGGCCGTCGGTGACCAGGCCGCCACCCGCTCGGCGGCCAGCGCGCCGATGTCGGTGAGATTCAGGTCCGCCTGGCTGTGCTCGGCCAGCGCCAGGTCGAGCAGGTCGTCCAGGACCCGGGCCAGTCGCTTGCCCTCGGTCTGGACGGAGGCGATCTCCTCGTTGTCCTCGGGCAGTTCCAGGGCGAGCAGCTCGATACGCAGCAGCAGCGCCGCGAGGGGGTTGCGCAGCTGATGCGAGGCGTCGGCGACGAAGGCGCGCTGCTGTTCCAGCACCTCCTCCACGTGGTCCGCCATCTCGTTGAACGACCCGGCCAGGCGCCTGAGCTCCGGCGGTCCCCCGGCCGGCGCGACCCGGGACTTGAGCCGCCCGGTGGCGATGTCGTGGGTGGTGGCGTCCAGGACCCGTACCGGCCTGAGCACCCAGCCGGTCAGCCGGAGCGCGGCACCGACGGCGAGCAGCATCGCGGCGACCTCACCGGCGCCGATGATCAGCCAGCCGCGCAGGGTGCGCGACCGCATCGAGTCGGTGGGCGAGTCGGTGACCACGACCGCGACCACGTCTCCGTCCCGGATGACCGGCGAGGCGACCACGAGCCGGCCGTCCTCCCAGGGCCACACCTGCTGCGGGTCGTGACTGCGGCGGCTGAGCAGCGCCTCGTCGAAGGAGTCGCGCACCTCGCCGGTCTGGGGGAGGAACCAGGTCGTCGGCGCGTTGGCCATCGGGATGTGGTTGCGGTAGAAGACGCCGGCCTTGATGCCGTAGACCTCGTAGTAGCTGATGAGCTCGGTCTGCAGCGTCTCCAGGCGTTCGTCCGTGGTCGTCCGGCGCGAGCCGCCCGGCACGTCCTCGGTGACGAACTGGGCGAGCGCGGCGAAGCGTGCCGTGTCGTCTATGCGGTCGATGACGACCTTCTGCTGCTCCGCGCGGGCGACGCTGACGCCGAGCGGAACGCCGAGCGCGAGCAGTACGGCCGCCATCAGGACGATGAGCAGCGGGAGCAGGCGTGTGCTCACCCGGTCCCGCTATCCGGTGGGGGCGACGAGGCGGTAGCCGACGCCGCGGACGGTCTCGATGAGCGCCGGCATGCGCAGCTTGGCGCGCAGCGAGGCGACGTGCACCTCCAGCGTGCGGCCGGTCCCCTCCCAGCTGGTGCGCCAGACCTCGCTGATGATCTGCTCCCGGCGGAAGACCACTCCGGGGCGCTGTGCGAGCAGGGCGAGGAGGTCGAACTCCTTGCGGGTGAGTTGGACAACCGAACCGTCCACGGTGACCTGGCGTGTCGGCAGCTCGATACGCACCGCTCCGAGGCGCACCACGGTCTCGGTGCTCCCGGTGGTGTCCTCGTGGGCGGTGCGCCGGCTGACGGCGTGGATCCGGGCGAGCAGTTCCCCGGTGTCGTACGGCTTGACCACGTAGTCGTCGGCGCCGAGGTTGAGGCCGTGGATGCGGGAGCGGACGTCGGAGCGGGCGGTGACCATGATGACGGGGGTGCTGGTGCGCTTGCGGATCTTGCCGCAGACCTCGTAGCCGTCCTGGTCGGGCAGCCCCAGGTCGAGCAGGACGACGCCGAAGCAGTCGACCTCGGGGACGAGCGCCTGGAGAGCCTCCTCGCCGCTGCGCGCGTGGGTGACGTCGAAGCCGTGCCGTGCCAGGATCGCGGACAGAGCGGCGGCCACGTGGTTGTCGTCCTCGACGAGCAGCAGTCTCATCCGGGCTCCCTTCGGTTCATCGGCCGTACGCTTGGCATGGGTAGGAAAGACACGTGCACGCGCGCGGGCACCTTGTGCAGTGACGCCGATGGAGGGGGACGGCGTCAAGAGGCTTCCGGTTGCGGCCGCTCGAAGTTATCCGGCCGATATGCGCCCTGCTCACAAGTGCTACGACTCGTATCCGATTGCTACCGGATCGTGATGCTCAGATTCCCCTCAGATGTAGAGACGCAGGTCGATTGGCGTTACTACTGTCCTCCGAAACCGAGGAGGACGGAGCCCGAGAGCGATGACCGAAGTATCGGTGGCCAAGGAAGATGTGGCCGCGACCGGCGAACTGGTCGTCCTGAAGAGTGTCAACAAGCACTTCGGCGCGTTGCACGTGCTCCAGGACATCGACCTGACGATCACCCGCGGCGAGGTTGTCGTGGTCATCGGACCCTCCGGGTCCGGTAAGTCCACCCTGTGCCGCACCATCAACCGCCTGGAGACCATCGACTCAGGATCGATCGCGATCGACGGCAAGCCCCTCCCCGCCGAGGGCAAGGAGCTCGCCAGGCTGCGGGCCGACGTCGGCATGGTTTTCCAGTCCTTCAATCTCTTCGCGCACAAGACCGTGCTCGAGAACGTCACCCTGGGCCAGGTCAAGGTCCGCAAGGTCGACGCCAAGAAGGCCGAGGAGAAGGCCCGCGCCCTGCTCGACCGCGTCGGCGTGAGCGCCCAGGCGGACAAGTACCCCGCGCAGCTCTCCGGCGGTCAGCAGCAGCGCGTCGCCATCGCGCGGGCGCTGGCCATGGACCCGAAGGTCATGCTCTTCGACGAGCCGACGTCGGCCCTCGACCCCGAGATGATCAACGAGGTGCTGGAGGTCATGAAGCAGCTCGCCCGTGACGGCATGACCATGGTCGTCGTCACGCACGAGATGGGCTTCGCCCGGTCGGCGGCCAACCGCGTGGTGTTCATGGCGGACGGCCGCATCGTCGAAGAGGCCACGCCGGACCAGTTCTTCAGCAATCCGCGCAGCGACCGCGCCAAGGACTTCCTGTCGAAGATCCTGCACCACTGACACGGTGCGGGCCCGACGTCCGTGTCGCCCGCGCTCCAGCCGGCTCGCCTCTCGCATCTGATCGTCTGATCGTCTGATCACAGTCAAAGGATGTTCACCATGAAGCTCCGCAAGGTCACCGCCGCCTCGGCCACCGTGTTCGCCCTCGCCCTGACCGCCACCGCGTGCGGCTCCGACGACGGAGACAGCGGCTCCTCGGGTGGCGACGACAAGAAGATCACCATCGGCATCAAGTTCGACCAGCCGGGCCTCGGCCAGAAGACCCCCGACGGCTACGAGGGCTTCGACGTCGACGTCGCCACGTACGTCGCCAAGAAGCTCGGCTACACCGAGGACCAGATCGAGTGGAAGGAGTCGAAGAGCGCCGACCGCGAGACCATGCTGCAGCGCGGCGACGTCGACTTCATCGCCGCCACGTACTCGATCACCCCGCAGCGCCAGGAGAAGGTCGACTTCGCCGGCCCCTACCTGCTCGCCCACCAGGACGTGCTGCTGCGCGCCGACGACGACAAGATCAAGACGCCCGAGGACCTGAACGACGCCAAGCTCTGCTCGGTCACCGGCTCGACCTCGGCGCAGAACATCAAGGAGAAGCTGGCGCCCAAGGCGCAGCTGCAGCCCTACCCGACGTACTCCGCCTGCCTGCCCGGCCTGCAGAACGGTGCCATCGACGCGCTGACCACCGACGACTCGATCCTCGCCGGTTACGCCTCCCAGAAGCAGTTCAAGGGCAAGTTCAAGCTCGGCGGCTTCAAGCTGACGAACGAGAACTACGGCATCGGCGTCAAGAAGGGCAGCGACCTCAAGGACAAGATCAACAAGGCTCTGGAGGAGATGGTCGCCGACAAGTCCTGGGACAAGGCCGTCAAGGACAACCTCGGCCCGGCCAACTACAAGAACGAGCCGGCGCCCAAGATCGGCGACATCAAGAGCTGAGGCAGCGCCTGACAGGGTGCGCCGCCCACCGGAAGGGGCGGCGCACCGGGGTGGGCATCCCTACACGCGGAAGCGCGGGAGATCGTGTTCGACTTTCTTGAGGATTACGACCTGCTGGGAGCCTTCTGGACGACAGTGCAGCTCGCTGTGCTGTCGGCCGTCGGCTCCCTGATCTGGGGCACCATGCTGGCGGCCATGCGGGTGGGCCCGGTGCCGTTGATGCGCGGCTTCGGGACCGCGTACGTGAACACCGTGCGCAACATCCCGCTGACCGTCATCATTCTGTTCACGTCGCTGGGCCTGAACCAGACACTGGGAGTGTCCCTCGGCGCGAACGACGTCGAGACGATCAACTTCCGGCTCGCCGTCCTCGGCCTGATCCTCTACACCTCGTCCTTCGTTTGCGAGGCGCTGCGCTCCGGCATCAACACGGTGCCGGTCGGGCAGGCGGAGGCGGCCCGGGCGATCGGCCTCAGCTTCGGCCAGGTGCTGCGACACGTGGTGCTGCCCCAGGCATTCCGTTCCTCCGTCGTCCCTCTGGCGAACGTTCTGATCGCGCTCATCAAGAACACCACGGTGGCCGCGGCCATCGGCGTTGCCGAGGCGGCGCTCCTGATGAAGGAGATGATCGAGAACGAGGCACAGCTGCTGCTGATCTCCGCGGTCATCGCCTTCGGTTTCGTGGTTCTGACGCTGCCGACCGGCCTCATTCTCGGCTGGGTGGGCAAGAAGGTGGCGGTGAAGCGATGAGCTCCGTTCTGTACGACGCCCAGGGCCCCCGGGCCAAGCGGCGCAACATCGTCTTCACGGCTGTCTTCGTGGTGGCCGTCGCGGCTCTCCTGTGGTGGGTGTACGGCACCCTCAAGGACAAGGGCCAGCTGGAATGGGCCCTCTGGAAGCCGTTCTTCTCCGGCTCGGAGGCCTGGTCCACGTACATCTGGCCCGGCCTGGAGAACACTCTGAAGGCCGCCGCTCTCGCGGTGATCATCGCACTGCCGCTGGGCGCGATCCTTGGTATCGCCCGCCTGTCGGACCACGTGTGGGTACGAGTTCCGGCCGCGATCGTGGTCGAGTTCTTCCGGTCCATCCCCGTGCTGGTCCTGATGATCTTCGGCCTCGCCCTGTTCGCCGAGTACACCAACGTCAGCTCGGACGATCGCCCGCTGTACGCGGTGGTCACGGGTCTGGTGCTGTACAACGCCTCCGTCCTCGCCGAGATCGTCCGGGCGGGCATCCTGGCCCTGCCCAAGGGCCAGTCCGAGGCGGCAATGGCGATCGGCCTGCGCAAGGGCCAGGTGATGCGGACCATCCTGCTGCCCCAGGCGGTCACGACGATGCTGCCGGCCATCGTCAGCCAGCTCGTCGTCATCCTGAAGGACACCGCGCTCGGCGGTGCCGTCCTCACCTTCCCCGAACTGCTCGCGTCGGCCAACACGATGAGCGGCTACTACGGTGCCAACGTCATCGCGAGCTTCACCGTTGTCGCGGTGATCTACATCGCGCTCAACTTCCTCCTCACGAGCTTCGCGAGCTGGTTGGAGCGGCGGCTGCGCCGGGCCAAGAAGTCGACCGGCGCGGTACTCAAGGCGGACGACGCCGAGGCAGCCGGAACCGGCGCCGCCTGACACAGCTGACACTCGGTCACCTCATATGACCATCAACGGAGGCAGTGGCATGATCGCCACTGCCTCCGTCACTTGACGCAAGCAGCGGCAATAGGTTGCATACGTTCTGTGACCGTGCACCCTGCTCCAATGTCCTGTTCACCCACGTCCCCCGGGACACCGTCACGGGCAGGGGGCGTCGCGCCGTGGACCCGGTGATCATCACCGGAGCGGGGCCCGTGGGGCTCACGCTCGCCCTGGCGCTGGCGCGGCAGGAGGTGCCCTGTGTCGTTCTCGACGAAGGGCCGGGCAAGGACGAACCGCGTCCCGCGCGGACCGTCGTCCTGGGCGAGGACGCCGTCACCCTCGTCGAGCGGCTGACCGGCACACCGCTGACGGGGCTGGGTTTCCGTTGGGCCGGATGGCGGTCGATGCGGCGCAAGCAGGTGACGCGCGAGGTAGTCTTCGGCGACACCGACCCGGCGCCGCTGCACATCGCCCAGCACGAACTGACCGACGTCCTGCGCACGGCACTCGCCCACGAGTCGCTCGTCAAGGTCGCGGTGGACAGCCGCCTGGACGGTATCGAGCAGGAGGCGTCGGGCGTCACGGCCCACACCCGCGGCCCCGCCGGCACCTGGTGGCGCGGCAGTTACCTGGTGGGCTGCGACGGCCCCCGCTCGACCGTCCGCAAGCTCCAGGACATCCGCTTCCCCGGCCGTACGGCGGTGGAACGATACGCCGTCGCCGCACTGCGCACGGAACTCCCGTGGACCGACGAGGCGTTGCTCCACCGGATGCCTCCATGGCGTACGTCCGGTCCGTCGGCCGGCGAGATCGTCGGCCGCCCCCTGCCGGACGGCGTGTGGCGTCTGGACTGGCTGCTGCCTCCCGGCAAGGATCTGGTCACGCCCGAACTGCTGGTCAACCGGGTCCGCGAGACCCTCACCGGCTGGGCCGGCGGCTCACCCCCGTCGTACGAACTCCTCGACACCGGAGTCCACACGGTCCACCACCGGCTGGCCCGCCGCTGGCGGGTGGGCCGCGTGCTCCTCGCCGGGGACGCCGCCCACCTGCTGGGCGCGCTGGGCACACAGGGGCTCGACGAGGGGCTGCTGGACGCCGACAACCTCGCCTGGAAACTGGCCCTGGCCTGGCATCACGGACCGCGTGAGGCACTGCTCGACAGCTACCAGGAGGAGCGGCGCACGGCGATCGCCGCACGGCTGCGCGCCGCCGACCAGGTACTGCCGCTGCTGCGCGGCGGCGGAGGCCTGCGTTCCTACGTCCCCGGCTCGACCCGCGGCAACGACGCGCTGCTCGCCGACGGCCACCTGCGGCGCGGGACTCTGGGTGCGCCGGGCACGTACGCCGACTCGCCGCTCGCGCCCGAGGACCTCGCCGGGGAGGTGTCCGTCGGCACACCGCCCGGGGCGCCCGTCACCGATGTGCGGGTCACGGCGGAGGACGGCACGTTCGTACGGCTCCGCGACCGGCTCGGGCGCGGGGCGCTGCTGGTGGTGCTGATCGCGCCGGGTACGGGTGTGTGGGACCGCAAGCACTGGGTGACCGCCGGCATCATGCCCCGACTGGCGGCGGCGGTGACGGCACTGCCGCATCACGCCGAGCTGCTGGTCGCCGAGAGCTACCCGGGTGCCGCGGCCCACACCGTGCTGCTGGTGCGGCCCGACGGTCACCTCGTCACGGCGCTGAACGGGGTGCGCCCGGCCGACCTGTACGCGGCGGCGGAGACGGCGGTGGGCGGGGCGACGACCACGGCCACGGAGCCCACGGCGGAAGAGGCGGGGGCGGAGGCCGCGGCCGGATCCCGTTGACGGCCGTCCGGGGGGCGTGCCGACGGCTCGTCGCCGTCGGCCGTCAGCTGTCAGCCGTCGCCGGGCACTGTCCACACTGTCCATGTGGTGACTGCGAGTTGACCGTCCCACACCGCCGTGGTCTACTCCGGATCGTGACCGACACCTGTGTACGCCTGTGGCGGAGGGTCCACATGGACCTCATCCGCTATGCGGGCTGCGTGTGTCGCCCGTCCTGCTGAATTCGCATCACTTCTCTGCGCGCCGCCGCGTGCCCCTTCGCGAAACTCCCAGGACGGTACCCATGTCTGTCTCCTCCCCTGTCTCCGCCTCCGCGGCCACGGCCACTCCCACTCCCACTCCCACTCAGGCCGAACTCCTCGACTTCGTACGCCGTACGGCCGCCGACGCCGAACTGATCGCCTCCCTCCCGCTCGACCCGGAGGGCCGCACCTGGGTCCGGTTGGCCGGACCGGGCGGCAGCGAGGCCTGGCTGATCGGCTGGCCGCCCGGCACGGGCACCGGCTGGCACGATCACGCCGAGTCCGTGGGCGCCTTCGTGACCGGCGCGGGTGAGCTCACGGAGAACGCGCTCGCCGCCCGCCTGCCCACCGACGGCTGGAAGACCCTGGAACTCACCGACGGGGTGGACCGGAAGCGCCGGCTGCCGACGGGCAAGGGACGCGCATTCGGCCGGCACCATGTGCACGAGGTGCTCAACGAGTCACCCGACCGGCACGCGGTCTCCGTGCATGCCTACTACCCGCCCCTGCCGCGGATCCGCCGCTACACCCGCAACGGGCAGACCCTGCGCCTGGAGCAGGTCGAGCGGCCGGAGGACTGGCAGTGAGCGAGCCGACCGGCATCGACGCTCTGCTGGAGCGCGTGCGCAGCGGTTACCGTCGCATCGCGCCGCTCGCGGCGTACGACGCCGCCGGGGCCGGTACGGCGCTGCTGGTGGACATCCGTTACGCCGCCCTGCGCGAGCGGGACGGTGTGATCCCCGGCGCGCTGGTGATCGAGCGAAACGAACTGGAGTGGCGCCTGGATCCGCAGGGCAGCCACCGTCTCCCCGAGGCCACGGGCCATGACCTGCGCGTCGTCGTGGTGTGCGACGAGGGCTACGCCTCCAGCCTGGCGGCGGAGTCCCTGCACCGCCTGGGCCTGCACCGGGCCACCGATCTGATCGGCGGATTCCAGGCTTGGCGGGCGGCAGGACTGCCGGTGACCGCCTCGTAGCCCGTATACCCCACCCGGTCGGCTCCACCGGTCGGACGACCACCGCCTCCAGGATGTCGTCCGGCCGGCGCGACCCGGGTCAGACCCCCTCGTCGCCGAGGAACTCCGTGTCCTCGCCCTCCTCCTCCAGCGCCTGGCGGACCACCCGCAGTGCCATGCCCTCGGGGTAGCCCTTGCGGGCCAGCATGCCCGCGAGGCGGCGCAGCCTCTTGTCGCGGTCGAGGCCGCGAGTGGCGCGCAGCTTGCGGGCGACCAGCTCGCGCGCGGTCTCCTCCTCCTGCTCGGAGTCCAGCTGCGAGACCGCCTCGTCGATGAGCGTGGCGTCGACGCCCTTGGTCCGCAGCTCCCTGGCGAGGGCGCGCCGGGCCAGCCCGCGGCCGTGGTGCCGGGACTCCACCCAGGCTTCCGCGAAGGCGCTGTCGTTGATCAGGCCGACCTCCTCGAACCTGGACAGCACCTCCTCGGCGGCCTCGTCGGGGATCTCCCGCTTACGCAGGGCGTCGGCGAGTTGTTTGCGCGTGCGCGGGGTCCCGGTGAGCAGGCGCAGGCAGATCGCCCGTGCCTGCTCGACCGGGTCCCGCGGAGGTTCCCCCTTCTCGGCCCTCGACGAGGAAGTGGCACCTCCGTCCTCGGCGGGCGACTCCGTACGCTCGCGACGCCGCCCGCGCCCGCTACCCGTCCCACGGCCCCGTCGAGCCCTGCCACGCGCGCCACCGTCACCGTGGCGTGCCCCACCGTCACCGGGAGAGCCGGCACCGTGCGGGCCCTCGGCGCCGTACGGCGCGAAGGGGTCGGCCGTGCCGTCCGCGACGTCGGACAGGTCCGTCTCGTACGGGGCCGCGGCCGCCCCGTACACGCCGCCGTCCATGCCGACGGAGCCGGCGTCACCCGGTCTCCCCCGCTCGCGCTCCCGCGAGGCGTTGTCCGGATACGCGTACTCGGCCCAGTCGGTTCGTCGTGTCACGGTCAGCTCTTGGCTGCCGCGGCCTTGGACTTGGTGGCCTTGGCGGTCGCGGGGGCGGGCACCGCCGGTGCGGCGTCGGCCGGGGCGGTGGAGGCGGCGGCGTCCGCGCTCGGCTCGGTGGCCGGCTCCTCGGGACGTACGCCGACGCCCAGCTTCTCCTTGATCTTCTTCTCGATCTCGTTGGCCAGGTCGGGGTTGTCCTTCAGGAAGTTGCGCGCGTTCTCCTTGCCCTGGCCGAGCTGGTCGCCCTCGTACGTGTACCAGGCACCGGCCTTGCGGACGAAGCCGTGCTCCACGCCCATGTCGATCAGGCCGCCCTCGCGGCTGATGCCATGGCCGTAGAGGATGTCGAACTCGGCCTGCTTGAAGGGCGGCGCGACCTTGTTCTTGACGACCTTGACGCGGGTGCGGTTGCCGACCGCGTCGGTGCCGTCCTTCAGCGTCTCGATGCGTCGGATGTCGAGCCGCACCGAGGCGTAGAACTTCAGCGCCCGGCCACCGGTCGTGGTCTCCGGAGAGCCGAACATCACGCCGATCTTCTCGCGGAGCTGGTTGATGAAGATCGCGGTGGTCTTGGACTGGTTGAGCGCACTGGTGATCTTCCGCAGGGCCTGGCTCATCAGGCGGGCCTGCAGACCGACATGGCTGTCGCCCATCTCGCCCTCGATCTCCGCGCGCGGCACGAGCGCTGCGACGGAGTCGATGACGATGAGGTCGAGGGCACCGGAGCGGACCAGCATGTCCACGATCTCCAGGGCCTGCTCACCGTTGTCCGGCTGGGACAGGATCAGGTTGTCGATGTCGACGCCGAGCTTCTGCGCGTACTCGGGGTCGAGGGCGTGCTCCGCGTCCACGAACGCGACCTGGCCCCCGGCCTTCTGTGCGTTCGCCACCGCGTGCAGGGTCAGGGTCGTCTTGCCCGAGGACTCGGGACCGTAGACCTCGATGACGCGGCCGCGCGGCAGGCCGCCGACGCCGAGTGCCACGTCGAGCGCGGTCGACCCGGTCGGGATGACCTCGATGGGCTCCTTCGACCGGTCGCCCATGCGCATGACCGCGCCCTTGCCGAACTGCCGTTCAATCTGTGCGAGCGCGGCATCCAGGGCCTTCTCGCGGTCGGTTCCTGCCATGGGTTCCACCCGGTTTGCTTGATTCGATCGCTTCACGTCAAAGACGCTAATGCCTGCCACTGACAATCCACCCTGATGCGGGTCCGGCCTGTGGATAACTCGGGCGCTTCTCCGCCCAAACCCAGTCGAATCACCCGTCACGAGCCTCGCCAGAGCCTCCATAAGAATGGATGTTCGATTTTGGTGTCAAGCGCACCACGCGGCACCTCCGAGCGTACGTCTGCCGGGCCGGCGGTCGGGTGGCTAGAGTGCGGACGCGACGTGGAGGAGGGGGACAGCATGGCCAAGGTCAGCATCAGTCTCGACGCCGAACTGGTGGTGGAAGCGATGGTTCTGGCCGGCATCGGCTCGCCACAGGACGCCGTCGAGGCGGTGGTGCGGGACTACATCGCCCGCGGCCACCGCACGGAGACCCGCACCGAGTTCAAGGACCGGAACCTGCGGGAGGTCGACGCCAAGCCGCAGGAACCGCAGGGCTGATCCCCGCACCCGCCGCCGTCCCGCGGGCGGGCAGGCCACGGTCAGGCTCGCCCCGTGCGGAACGTCAGGCCGTCGGCACCGCCCACCTGGCAACACCTGCCCAGGTTCCGGGCACCGTACCGGCCGACCGCTCGCCTCGTTCCGCTGTCGGCCCACCGGGCCCGCCGGCATGACGCCGGCGGTGCGCTCCGGGGGCCGCTCTCACGTACTGGGCGGCCTCATCAGGACGAGCCGCCGCCCCCGGCGCCCTCCGCCCCGGGATGTCCCGGCTCCGGTCGCCGAGCCCACAGTTTCCGCAGACGCGTCGAGCCCCCAGGGTCCGACCGGCGGTTCCGGCGTCCGTGGACGCGCGGATCGTCCGTGACGTCGTAACGCTTGACGTACGCGCCGAGGAACGCCTGCAGCGTGGCGATCGCCGGGATGGCGATCAGCGCGCCGACGGCGCCGAGCAGGGCGGCGCCCGCGACGACCGAGCCGAAGGCGACCGCCGGGTGGATGTCCACGGTCTTGGACGTCAGCTTGGGCTGCAGTACGTAGTTCTCGAACTGCTGGTAGATCACCACGAAGATCAGTACCCACAGCGCGTACCAGGGGTTGACCGTGAAGGCGATCAGCATGGGCAGGGCGCCCGCGAGATAGGTGCCGATGGTGGGAATGAACTGCGACACCAGACCCACCCACACCGCGAGCGCGGGGGCGTAGGGCACCTCCAGGATCTCCAGCAGGATGTAGTGCGCTATGCCGGAGACCAGCGCCATCAGACCGCGCGAGTACAGGTAACCGCCGGTCTTGTCCACGGCGATCTCCCACGCGCGCAGGACCTCGGCCTGCCGGGCGGGCGGCAGGACGGAGCAGAGCGCACGCCGCAGCCGGGGGCCGTCGGCGGCGAAGTAGAACGAGAACAGCAGGACCGTCAGCATCTGGAAGAGGCCACCGAGGACCTGGGCCGACACGTCCAGGACGCCGGTGGCGCTGTTCTGCACGTAGTTGCGCAGCCAGTCGGAGCGGAGCAGGCCCTCCTGGATGTCCACCCGTCTCAGCTCGGTGTGGAAGTGGCCGTTGACCCAGTTGATGACGGAGTCGAGGTAGTCCGGGAAGTCCTCGACCATCTTGACGATCTGGCCCGCGAGCATCGAGCCGAGCAGCGTGACGAACCCCGCGGCGGCGATCAGCACGGTGATGAAGACGAGGAAGGTGGCCAGCCCGCGACGCAATCCGCGTCCGGCCATCCAGCTCACCGCGGGTTCGATGGCGAGGGCCAGGAAGAAGGCGATGAGGACGTTGATCAGCAGGCCGGTGAGCTGGTGGAAGGCCCAGCTGCCGAGCTGGAAGACGGCGATGAGCGCGAGGGCCAGCACCATGGCACGCGGGAGCCAGCGCGGCATGCGGGCGCCCGGCCCGGCGGGGCCGCCGGGCGGGGGACCGGTGGGCGGCGTCGTACCGGTCGGGGATGCGTGCCGGGTCGCCTGCCCGGACTCGTCAGTGGGTGCCACGGACCAAGTCTCGCCCACGCCACCGACAGCGGAGCGCCATCCGGTGATCTTCGTAACCGGTCAACGCTGCTCCTGCGGCACGTTCATGACAGTGCAGACCACCCGCCATACATCCTTGGCGTCCCATCCGGCGTCCAGCGCCTCGTGCACCGTGCGCCCGCCCAGCTCCGCCATCACGTGATCGCGCGCGAAGGTGTCGGCGTAGCCCGGACCGAAGTGATCCGTCATCCGCTCCCAGAAGACCGTCAACCGCATGACTCCAGTATCCCGCCCCTGAGAGTGGGCCCTGCGCCGGGACCACGTGCCGGGAACGCTTTGCGTCATACGGTCTGACCATGGCCGAAATTGGAGCTTCCCCACTCCCCCCGACGCCCCAGGCCCGTACGGCGCGCTCCCCGCTCGCGCTCGCGGAGCACTTCGTCTGGCTCACCGCGCGCGTACTGGAGCAGCGCCTCTTCGCGTACCACTTCCGCGGCGGCGACGCCGGCCCGGTGGAGACCGCGCTGGACGCCTACCGCAACGAGGACGGCGGGTACGGCCACGCGCTGGAACCCGATCTGCGCGGCCCGGTCAGCCAGCCGCCGCACACCGCGCACGCCCTGCGCGTCCTGGACGCCGTCGGGCGCTGCGGCGGACAGCGCGTGGAGCGGATGTGCCGCTATCTGACCTCCGTGTCCACCGCGGACGGTGCCCTGCCGGCGATCCACCCCAGCCAACGCGGGTATCCGACCGCGCCCTTCATGCCGGTGGTGGACGACCCGCCCGGCGAGCTCCTCGCCACCGGTCCGGTGGTCGGCCTGCTGCACCGCAACGAGGTATGGCACGCCTGGCTGTTCCGGGCCACGGACTTCTGCTGGCAGGCGGTCGAGTCGCTGGGGACCTCCCACCCGTACGAGGTCGAGGCCGCCGTGGCCTTCCTGGACGCCGCCCCCGACCGTCCGCGCGCGGAGGCGGCGGCCGACCGGCTGGGCCGCCTGGTGCGCGAGCAGCGCCTGGCGGTGCTGGACCCCGACGACCTCGACGCGTACCCGGTCTCCCCCGGCTACGCCCCGGGCGAGCACCACTTCCCCCACGACTACGCGAGGCACCCGCACTCCCTCGCGCGCGCGTGGTTCACGGAGGACGAGATGGCCCGGTCCCTCCGCGCTCTCTCGGCCGAGCAGGAGGAGGACGGCGGCTGGCCCGTGCGCCGGCGCCGGTGGGCACCCGGCCCCGCCTTGGAGGCGCGCCCTGTGGTGACGATCGAGGCCCTGCGTACGCTCCGCGCGTACGGCCGCCCGGTCGGCTGACCCTGCTGACCCGGCTCACCCGCCCATGGCCCGCACGCCCGCGGTCACCACCACGGCCGCCGCGACGACGAGCAGGAAGGGCGCGCGCAGCACCAGCGCCACGGCGGCCGCGGCGACTCCCGCTGCCCGCGCGTCCAGCACGAGCGCCTGCCCGTCGGCGAAGGTCTGCTGGGCGGTGAGCGCGGCGAGCAGGGCGACGGGCAGCAGGGCGGCGAGCCGCCGGACGAGGGGCCGCTCCAGGGCGCCCGCGGGCACCAGCAGCCCGAGGAGCTTGACGGCGTAGCAGCCGACGGCGGTCACACCGATCGCGATCCAGACGCTCAACGCTCTCCCTCCCGCGCGGAGTCCTCAACAGCACTGCTTCCGCGACGTCCCCGCGCCCACAGGACGGCCGGTGCCGCCAGCGCGGCCACCAGGACGGGCACACCGGCGGGCAGCACGGGCAGCAGGCCGAGTCCCAGGAGGACGGCCAGGGCGGCGACCGCGCGCTCGGTGGTGGTCCTCAGCATCGGCGCGAGCAGCGCCAGGAAGACGGCGGGGCCGGCGGCGTCGAGCCCCCAGGCGTCGGTGTCCCCGATTGCCTCCGCGCCCAGCGCACCGAGCAGCGTGGTGAGGTTCCACAGCAGGTACAGGGTGAGTCCGGTGACGGTGAACCCGATCCGGACGCTGCGCCGCGTGGGTTGTGCGAGGGCGACGGCAGTCGTCTCGTCGATGACCCACTGCGCGGCGAACGGGCGCACCGCGCGCGGGAGGGCCAGCAACTGCGACAGCCGCAGCCCGTAGAAGGCGTTGCGCACGCCCAGGAAGAAGGCGCCCGCCGCGGCGGTGAGCGGGTTGCCGCCGGCCGCGAGCGCCCCCACGAGCGCGAACTGGGACGCCCCGGTGAACACCAGGAGGCTGAGCGCGCATGTCTGCATGAGTGTCAGTCCGCTGCCGGCCGAGGTCACCCCGAAGGCGAACCCGGACAGTCCGACGGCGACTCCCACCCCGAGGGCGTCCCGTACGACGGCGGCGTCCGGCTTGTCCTCGACGACGCCCGCGTCGGGAACGGCTGTCTGTTCTGTCACGCCTCGGACGGTAGGAGAAGCCGCCGCCGCGCGTCTTGTACGTTCTTGCGCTCCCGTTGGTAGGCGCCGGGCGGCACGCCCACGATCCGCGCGAAGTGCCGGTTCAGGTGCGGCTGGTCGGTGAACCCCACGGCGACGGCGGCCTCGGACGGCCTCGTGCCGGCGTCCAGCAGCCGCCGCGCCCGCCGTACCCGGGCGTCCGTCAGCCAGGTGTGGGGCGGCATCCCGTAGGCGTCCCGGAAGGCGCGCAGCAGCGCGAACGGACTGCTCCCGAGCTCCCCGGCGAGCCTTTCCAGACTCGGCGGGTCGGCCATCCGCTCCTCCAGCACGGCACGCGCGCGTGCCGCGATGCCGGCCCCTGCCGTGCGCACCTCCCGCCGCGGCAGCGGCCCGCCGTTCAGCCGCAGCAACCGGGTCACGGCCACCCGCAGCAGGGTGTCGGCGGCGAGCGCGTTTCCCTCGTCGGCGGCCCGCAGCACGCGGTGCACCAGCTCGACGGCGTACGGATCGTCGAGCACCGGCCGGACGAACCCGGGCGTCCCGCGCAGCGTGGTCGTCTCCGCCGCGATCCCGGCCACGAGTTCGGGCGCCGGATAGACGGCCCCGTAGCGCCATCCCTCCGGCACTCCGGCCCGCCCCGTGTGCGGGGTGTCCGGGTTGACCAGGGCGAGTGCTCCCGCTCCGGCGTACTGATCGCTTCCGCCGTGGTGGAAGACCTCCACCCCGTCGGCGATGGCGGCGATGACGAAGTGCTCGTGGGTATGGCGTACGAAGGTCTTCCGTATGTACTGGGCCCGCAGCAGATCGACGTCGGGCAGCTCCGCGTACCGCCAGTGCCGTGCCCGCTCGCCCGATGCCGCCATGTCCCCATTCTCCGTCACGGCCTCGCGGCGCCGGAGTCCCGCCCGGCATCCGTCCAGCTCAGGCCGATTGTCAGTGCTCGGGTGCACGATGGATCCATGGTCAGCTCCGCACACCGGGCCCTGGACGGCTTCTCCCCCGCGACCCGCGGTTGGTTCACGGGGGCCTTCTCCGCGCCCACCGCCGCCCAGGCGGGCGCGTGGCAGGCCATCTCCGAGGGCTCGGACGTGCTGGTGGTCGCCCCGACCGGCTCCGGCAAGACGCTGGCCGCCTTCCTCGCCGCCCTGGACCAGCTGGCCTCGGCACCCCCGCCCGCCGACCCCAAGAAGCGCTGCCGAGTCCTGTACGTCTCCCCGCTCAAGGCCCTGGCCGTCGACGTCGAGCGCAACCTCCGCAGCCCCCTGACCGGCATCCGCCAGGAATCCGTACGCCTCGGCCTGCCCGAACCCGAGGTCAAGGTAGGCATCCGCTCCGGCGACACCCCGGCCGCCGAGCGCCGTGCCCTGTCCACCCGCCCGCCGGACATCCTGATCACCACCCCGGAGTCCCTGTTCCTGATGCTGACGTCGGCCACGCGCGACGCGCTGACCGGCATCGAGACGGTGATCCTGGACGAGGTGCACGCGGTCGCCGGCACCAAGCGCGGCGCCCATCTCGCCCTCACCCTGGAGCGGCTGGACGAGCTGCTGCCGAAGCCGGCCCGTCGCATCGGCCTGTCGGCGACGGTCCGTCCGGTGGACGAGGTCGCCCGGTTCCTCGCACCGCGCGGCAAGGTGGAGATCGTCCAGCCGGACTCGGGCAAGGAGTTCGACCTGTCCGTGGTCGTCCCGGTCGAGGACCTGGGCGAGCTGGGCGGTTCCCCGGTCGCGGACGGCAACGACGGCGCGGAGCGTCCGTCGATCTGGCCGCACGTGGAGGAGCGGATCACCGACCTCGTCCAGTCGCACCGCTCCACGATCGTCTTCGCCAACTCCCGGCGTCTGGCCGAGCGCCTGTGCAACAGGCTCAACGAGATCGCGTACGAACGGGCGACCGGTGAGCCCCTGGACGAGCACCACTCCCCCGCCGAACTCATGGGCGGCTCGGGAGCCGCCCAGGGCGCCCCCACGGTGATCGCCCGCGCCCACCACGGCTCGGTCTCCAAGGAGCAGCGCGCCCTCGTCGAGGAGGACCTCAAGGCGGGCCGCCTGCCCGCCGTGGTGGCCACCTCGAGTCTGGAGCTGGGTATCGACATGGGCGCCGTCGACCTGGTCGTCCAGGTCGAGTCACCGCCCTCGGTCGCCTCCGGTCTCCAGCGCGTCGGCCGCGCGGGACACCAGGTCGGCGCGGTCTCCACGGGCGTGGTCTTCCCCAAGTACCGCGGCGATCTGGTCCAGGCGGCCGTGGTCACCGAGCGGATGCGCAGCGGCTCCATCGAGGCGCTCAGGGTGCCCGCCAATCCGCTGGACGTCCTGGCCCAGCAGCTCGTCGCGATGACCGCGCTGGACACCTGGCAGGTCGACGACCTGCTCACCACCGTCCGCCGCGCCGCCCCGTTCGCCTCGCTCCCGGAGTCGGCCTTCACGGCCGTCCTGGACATGCTCGCGGGCCGCTATCCGTCCGACGCCTTCGCCGAGCTGCGTCCGCGCGTGGTGTGGGACCGGGTCGCCGGGACGGTCACCGGCCGACCCGGCGCGCAGCGCCTCGCCGTCACCTCGGGCGGCACGATCCCCGATCGCGGCCTCTTCGGTGTCTTCCTCGCCGGAGCCGACCCGAAGAAGGGCGGCGGCCGGGTCG
Source organism: Streptomyces sp. BB1-1-1 (assembly GCF_031597775.1). Taxonomy (NCBI): domain Bacteria; kingdom Bacillati; phylum Actinomycetota; class Actinomycetes; order Kitasatosporales; family Streptomycetaceae; genus Streptomyces; species Streptomyces sp. BB1-1-1. The sequence goes on from NZ_CP134203.1 coordinate 2,332,867, forward strand.
GCGAGCTGGACGAGGAGATGGTCTACGAATCCCGCGTCGGGGACGTCTTCACACTCGGCACCAGCTCCTGGCGCATCGAGGACATCACGCGCGACAGGGTCCTGGTCTCCCCCGCTCCGGGCGTGCCGGGCAGGCTGCCCTTCTGGAAGGGCGACCAGCTGGGCCGCCCCCTCGAACTGGGCCGCGCGCTGGGCGCGTTCCTGCGCGAGGTCGGCTCCCTCACCAAGGAGGACGCCCGGCTCCGCCTGGTCACCGCGGGACTGGACGCCTGGGCCGCGGACAACGTCCTCGCCTACCTCGACGAGCAGCGCGAGGCCTGCGGCCACATCCCCGACGACCGCACCATCGTCGTCGAGCGCTTCCGCGACGAACTGGGCGACTGGCGGGTCGTGGTCCACTCGCCCTTCGGCGCCCAGGTCCACGCCCCCTGGGCGCTCGCGCTCGGCGCCCGCCTGTCCGAGCGGTACGGCATGGACGCCCAGGTCATGCACGCCGACGACGGCATCGTGCTGCGCCTGCCGGACGCCGACCTGATGAGCCTGGACCTGCTCGACCAGGAACCGACGAAGCCAGGGCTGGAGTACGACGCCGAGCAGGCGCCCGTCGGCGCGGCCGACGTCGTCTTCGACAAGGGCGAGGTCGACCGGGTCGTCACCGACCAGGTGGGCGGCTCGGCCCTGTTCGCGTCCCGCTTCCGCGAGTGCGCCGCCCGTGCGCTGCTGCTCCCGCGGCGCAGCCCCGGCAAGCGCACCCCGCTGTGGCAGCAGCGCCAGCGCGCCGCGCAGCTGCTGGAGGTGGCGAGCGAGTACGGCTCGTTCCCGATCGTGCTGGAGGCGGTCCGCGAGTGCCTCCAGGACGTCTTCGACGTGCCCGGCCTGACCGAGCTGATGGGCGACCTGGAGTCCCGCAGGGTGCGCCTGGTGGAGGTCACCACCCCGGAGCCGTCCCCGTTCGCCCGCTCCCTGCTCTTCGGGTACGTCGCCCAGTTCCTGTACGAGGGCGACTCGCCGCTCGCCGAGCGCCGTGCCGCCGCCCTCTCCCTGGACTCCCGGCTGCTGGCCGAGCTGCTCGGCCAGGCGGAGCTGCGCGAGCTGCTCGACGCGGAGGTGCTCACCGAGCTGGAGCGCGAGCTGCAGTGGCTCACCGAGGACCGCCGCGTCAAGGACCCGGAGGGCGTCGCGGACCGGCTGCGGCTGCTCGGCCCGCTCACGGACGCCGAGCTGGCCGAGCGGGGCGCCGAGCCGCAGTGGGCCCAGGAGCTGGCCGCCGCCCGCCGCGCGATCAGGGTGCGCATCGCCGGCGCCGACCACTGGGCGGCGATCGAGGACGCGGGCCGACTGCGCGACGCGCTGGGCACGGCGTTGCCCGTGGGCGTGCCCGAGGCCTTCACCGAGCCGGTCAAGGACCCGCTCGGCGACCTCCTCGCCCGCCACGCCCGCACCCACGGCCCCTTCACGTCGGTCACCGCGGCGGCCCGCTTCGGCCTGGGTGTGGCGGTCACCGAGGGCGCACTGCAGCGGCTCGCGGCGGCGGGCCGGGTGGTGCAGGGCGAGTTCCATCCGGCCGGCATCGGCCAGGAGTGGTGCGACGCGACCGTCCTGCGCAGGCTGCGCCGCCGTTCCCTGGCCGCGCTGCGGCACGAGCTGGAGCCGGTGGCGCCGGCCGCACTCGGTCAGTTCCTCCCCCAGTGGCAGCACATCGGCAAGGGGCACGCGCTGCGGGGCCTCGACGGACTGGTTCGCGCCGTCGAGCAGTTGCAGGGCGCCTCCGTGCCCGCCTCCGCCCTGGAGAAGCTCGTCCTGCCCTCCCGAGTGGCGAACTACAACCCGGCCATGCTGGACGAGCTCACGGCCGCCGGTGAGGTGGTGTGGGCGGGAGCGGGTTCGCTCCCGGGGAAGGACGGCTGGGTCTCCCTCTACCTGGCGGACGCGGCCCCGCTGCTCCTGCCGCCCCCGCACCCCTTGGAGACGACCGCCCTCCACGAGTCCGTCCTGAGCACCCTCTCGGGCGGGTACGGCCTGTTCTTCCGGCAGATCGCCGATCAGGTCCGCGCCACCACCCACCCGGACGCCACCGATCCGCAGCTGGCCGACGTCCTGTGGGACCTGGCCTGGTCCGGGCGCCTGACGAACGACACACTCGCCCCCCTGCGCTCTCTGCTGGGCTCCGGCCGCACCGCGGGCTCCACGACCCACCGCGCCAAGCGCGCGGTGCCACGCGGGCGCTACGGCTCGCTGACGGCCGCCGCCCGCCCCGCCTCCCGCACCGGCCCGCCGACCGTCGCGGGCCGCTGGTCCCTGCTCCCGGTCCGCGAGGCCGATGCCACCGTGCGCGCCCACGCCCTGGCCCGCACGCTCCTGGACCGGCACGGCGTGGTGACCCGCGGCGCCGTCGCCGCCGAGGGCGTCGAAGGCGGCTTCTCCGCCGTGTACCGCATTCTTGCCGCGTTCGAGGAGAGCGGGCAGGCCCGGCGCGGCTATGTCGTGGAAGGGCTGGGCGCGGCACAGTTCGCCATGGAGGGTGCCGTGGACCGGTTGCGCGCGGTGTCGAACGCCCGGGAGCGCGGCGAGGGCCCGCCCGGGCGGCCGGACTTCACCGGCGGCGGCTTCGACGCCCACGTCTCACCCGACGGCTCCGACAGTGCGGGTGACCCGGTCTTCGGCGGCTCCCCCTTCGACGACTTCCCACCCGGCGACCACGGGCACGCCGGCGCCCCGGACCGCTCCGGCGACGTCTTCGCGGCCTCTCCGCGGCTGCCGCCCTCCCGGGGTGACTACGTCTCGCCCCGCGACTACGCGGAACCGGGCGCGGGCGGTCCGCGCGGAGGCGGCACGCACGGCGGCTTCGGCGGCCCGCGCGGCGCGTACGACACCGGGTTCGCGGGCCGTCAGGGCCGCCCCTCCGCCGGTCCACGGGCCGTCGTCCTGGCCGCCGCCGACCCGGCCAACGCCTACGGCGCGGCCCTCGGCTGGCCCGAGCCCCCGGCCGGTGCCACGCACAAGCCGGGCCGCAAGGCGGGCTCCCTGGTGGTACTCGTCGAAGGTGAACCGGCGCTCTACATGGAGCGCGGCGGCAAGACGCTCCTGCTCTGGCCCTCCGCCCCGGACGGTCCGCCCACCGACGATCCCCGTCTGCGGGCGGCCGCGGAGGCGCTCGCCTCGGCCGCCCGCGCCGGTTCCCTCGGCACGGTCACGGTGGAGCGGGTCAACGGCGCGGCAGCCCTCACGTCCCCCTTCGGCCCGCTCCTGGAGGAAGCGGGGTTCATCGCCACTCCGCGCGGCCTGCGCATCAGAGCCTGAGCCTGTCACCCTTGACCCATGCCCGAAGGAGACACGGTCTGGCAGGCGGCACGGCGGCTGCACGACGCCCTCGCGGGCAAGGTGCTGACCCGCAGCGACTTCCGCGTGCCGCGGTACGCCACGGCCGATCTCACCGGCCGTACGGTCCTGGACGTCACCCCGCGCGGCAAGCACCTGCTCACCCGGGTCGAGGGCGGCCTGACGGTGCACTCGCACCTGCGGATGGACGGCTCCTGGAAGGTGTTCGCGACCGGTCAGCGCTGGAGCGGCGGCCCGGCGCACCAGATCCGCGTGATCCTCGGCACGGCCGACCGCACGGCCGTCGGCTATCGCCTCCCGGTGCTGGAACTCCTCCGCACCGCCGACGAGGAGCGCGCCGTCGGCCATCTCGGCCCGGACCTGCTGGGCCCGGACTGGAACCCCGAGCAGGCCCTGGCCAACCTCCGTGCGGACCCCGCCCGCCCGCTCGGTGAGGCCCTGCTCGACCAGCGCAATCTCGCCGGTGTCGGCAACGTCTACAAGTGCGAGCTCTGCTTCCTGCTCGGCGTCACTCCCTGGCTCCCCGTCGGGGACCTGCCCGCCGCGCACGCCGCGCGGCTGCCCGCGCTCGCGAAGAAACTCCTGGAGGCCAACCGGGACCGCCCGGTCCGCCGTACGACGGGTCTGCGCGGCCAGGACCTGTTCGTGTACGGCCGTGCGCCCCGCCCCTGCCTGCGCTGCGGCACGTCGGTCCGGGTGGCGAACCAGGGCGACGGCTCCCGGGAGCGTCCCACGTACTGGTGCCCGACCTGCCAGCCCGGTCCTGCGCCGCGCCCGGCCGACCGTACCGGTACCGGGCCGCGGCGCGGTCCGGGGTGACTCGAGCAGACGAGCTGAGCCCACATGCTGAGCCCACATGCTGAGCCAACACGCTGAGCCAACGCGCTCAACCCGAGAGCTCAGCCGGCGAGCAGGCCGTCCATCTGGCCGACCGCCTCGCGCAGCCCCTCCTCCATGCCCATCTTCGCGAGCTGGTCCATCTGCTCCCGGGTGTCGAAGGCCGAGCGCATCTCCATGCGGGTGCCGCCGTCGCGCTCGGTGAGCGTGACCCGGGTCGTGGTCGTCGGCATGTCGGCGCTCGGCACGCCGTCCGCGTCGGCGAATCCGTCGGTGAACTCCAGTGACGTCGGCGCGTCGACCGAGGCGATCCGCCACCACCCGCGGTGCTTGTCTCCCTCGGGCCCGGTCATGAAGTACGTGACGTCCCCACCGGGGGTCAGGTCGTGCTCCTCGACCGTCGCCGGGTAGGTCGGCGGACCCCACCAGCGCTCCAACTGCCGCGGGTCGGCCCACAGCTCCCACACCCGCTCCACGGGCGCGGCGAAGTCGGCGATGAGGGTGAAGGTCAGGTTGTCGAGATCCTTGTCCAAGCTGGTGACACTCATCAGATCTGTCCTTCCGTCGGGTCGTGTGCATCGGGTTCCGCGTCCTGGGCGAGCAGATGGGACATCCGCTCCACCCGGCCGCGCCAGGCCGTCTCCAGTTCGTCCAGTGCCTGCCGGGCCCGGCCCACGGCGTCGGGGTCGGTACGCACGATCTGCTCCCGTCCGCGGCGCTGCTTGACCACCAGACCGGCCCGCTCCAGTACCGCGACGTGCTTCTGCACCGCGGCGAAACTCATCGGATAGGCGTCGGCCAGTCGCGACACCGACAGGTCGTCCCGCACGCAGCGACGCAGGATGTCGCGGCGCGTCGTGTCGGACAGTGCGTGGAACAAGCGGTCCACGCGCTCTTCGGCTACTTCGGAAACCCCATCTACAACCATTTGGTTGTACGTTAGTCGGGTCACGTCCCGTTGTAAAGCGCTACAACCGGGACCGCGAGGAGGCCGAGGCACCTCCGGCCCCGCGCCGCAGGGCCCGACGCCACCGCCCCGCGCCCAAGGCCCCCGCGGCCCGGCGCCTGGGCACACAGTGCACCGGCAGCACGCTCAGCCCCCAGCCGCCGACCGCGACCGCCCCTTCGATCACCCCGGCGCCGGGGTCCAGCGCCAGACGCAGCACGGCCCACCACCACAGCACACCGAAGCCCAGCGCGGCCGCCCGGCGAGCAGCCCGCGCGGACGTCATAACCGCGTCATCCGTTTTCGGCCTGGAACATCCAGTGCTGTTTCTCCAGGTCGGCCGTGATCTGGATGAAGATGTCCTGGCTCACCGGATCCGGATCGCCGGTCGCCCCGATCCGCTCCCGCATCCGCCCGATCACCGCACCAAGGGCGTCCACGATCGTCTGTACCGCGGCGGTGTCGTCGACCCACCCTTCCGGGGTCACATCGATGCCGCTGCCGACGGCCACTGTCGCGGCACGCCCGTCCGGGGAGACGCCGAGCGCCGAGGCGCGCTCCGCCACGGTGTCGGAGTGCGTACGCGCGGTGCCGACGAGTTCGTCGAGCTGAAGGTGTACGGAACGGAAGCGCGGACCGACCACGTTCCAGTGGATCTGCTTGGCCACCAGCGCCAGGTCGACCAGGTCGACGAGGGCACCCTGCAGCGCCTCGGACACGGTCTTCAGGTTCGCGTCGGACAACGGGCTCTTCACGACGTACATCCACACCTCCGTCGGTCGGTCCCCCGGCCATGTCCCTCCACCATGACCGCACCACCAGGGACCGGCAAACCGGGCGAAACCGCCACCGGCACCCGTCACCCGCCCGAGCGGGAACTCACGCGCGCACGCAAAAACCCCGACCGCGCCTCTCCGGGACCTCCCGGAGAGGCCCCGGCCGGGGCCTCACACGCTCACGTTCTCGATGCTCAGGCGGCGACGACGTCCACTGCCTCGGCGGGCGCCTTGATGGTCACCCGTTCCGGTGGCACACCGGTCACCGAGACGGCACCCAGCATCGGGCGCACCGGTGCCGGCACGGTCTCGCTGGGCGTGGCCGCAGCGGACTGGGCCAGCTCGGCGAGGGCGAGTTCGTCGCTCACTTCCCGCATGAGCTCGGACATCCGTACGTCCAGCGCGTCGCAGATGGCGGAGAGCAGCTCGGAAGAAGCCTCCTTCTGCCCCCGCTCCACCTCGGAGAGATAGCCGAGTGAGACTCGGGCGGACGAGGAGACTTCGCGCAGAGTACGGCCCTGGCGCTGGCGCTGCCGACGCAGCACGTCACCCAGCAGGCGACGGAGCAGAATCATCGGTGGCTCCCTCCTCGGACCGTGTAACCGCATCCTTCACGCCCCACCGTACCGCCTCGCGCCGCGGCCGTGCGGGGAGCGATGTCGTGTTCACTCAGGGCTGCAAACATCAAAACCCCCCGTTCCGTTCCGTATCCTGTGCCCGCTCATTCCCGGTCTGTTCGCCCGCAAGCTCCCTCATAAGGAGTGCGAGTACGCTCCGTACACTCTCCATACGAATTTCCGCGCGGTCGCCGTTCAACCGCAGCGCCTCCACTTTTCCGCCAGAGGCGGAACCGTCGTCTGCTCCGAAGGGCCCGTCGACGGCCACGAAGACCGTCCCGACGGGCTGTCCGTCCTGTGGGTCCGGGCCGGCGACGCCCGTCGTCGCGATGCCCCAGTCGGCACCCAACGCCTTGCGCACGCCTGCCGCCATCTGGGCGGCGACCTGCGGATCCACCGCTCCACGCGCCGCGAGCAGCTCGGCGTCGACGCCGAGCACGTCCCGCTTCAGCTCCGTCGCGTAGGCGGTCACGGACCCGCGGAAGGACTTGGAGGCCCCGGGCACCGCCGTGATCGCGGCAGCCACCATTCCGCCGGTCAGTGACTCGGCGACCGCGAGGGTCTCGCCCTTGACGGTGAGTAGTCGCACCACGTCGGCGGCCGTGGAACTCAAGCTTCCGTCTCCTTCAACGCCGCTCTGCGCTCGGCGATTCCCTGACGGCGCAGCACAATGGCCTGCTTCACATAGTCCAGTCCGGTCGCCACGGTCAGGACGACCGCCGCGGCCATCACCCAGAACCTCAGCGTGGCCAGGGGCCCCGTCAGTGCCAGGACGTACATGCCGACGGCGATGCCCTGGGTGAGGGTCTTGAGCTTGCCGCCGCGGCTCGCGGGGATGACGCCGTACCGGATGACCACGAACCGCAGCACGGTGATCCCGAGTTCCCGGCCGAGGATGACGGCCGTCACCCACCAGGGCAGGTCGCCCAGCGCGGACAGACAGATGAGCGCCGCCCCCATGATCGCCTTGTCGGCGATGGGGTCGGCGATCTTCCCGAAGTCGGTGACGAGGTTGTAGGTGCGGGCCAGGTGGCCGTCGAAGAGGTCGGTGATCATGGCTACGGCAAAGGCCGCCCAGGCGAACGAGCGCCAGGCCGGGTCGTACCCGCCGTTGCCGAGCATCAGCGCGACGAAGGCCGGCACGAGGAGCAGCCGGAGCATCGTCAGCAGGTTGGCGACGTTCCAGACGCTCGCCTGGTTGACGGCGGCGGCCGCGATCTTGCCGCCGCGCCCGGCGACACCGCCCTCGGTCGCACCCCGTTCCGCGGCGCCCCGTTCCGTCGCGCCCCGCTCAGCCGTTCCCCGTTCGGCCGCGCCCCCCGAAAGCGTGCGCTCCGAAGGCGTGCGCTCCGCCGGTCCCTGCGCGGCGCCCGAGGGTCCACGCGGGCCGGCCCTGCGCGCACCGGAGGAGCCGCCCGCCGCGGACGCCGGGACTCCGGTCATCTGCCGGCCTCCTCACTCCACTCGGGCGACCCCAGCAGCGGTTCGGCCACCAGGTCGACACCCTCCGTACCGACCACCTTCGCGTCGACCATACGACCGACACTCAGGCCCTCGCCGCTCGTGAGCAGCACCTGGCCGTCCGTCTCCGGCGCCTGGTGCTCCGCGCGGCCGCGCACGCCGTCCTCCCCGTCGGCGGACTCCACGGACTCGACGAGCACGCGCACGGTCGCGCCGACGCGCTCCTCGGCCCGCTGTGAGACGAGTTCCTCGGCGAGGCGGGACACCCGTGCCAGCCGCTCGGCGACGACGTCCTCGTCCAGCTTGTCGCCGTAGGTCGCCGCTTCGGTGCCCTCCTCGTCGGAGTACCCGAAGACGCCGATGGCGTCGAGCCGCGCGTGGTTCAGGAACCGCTCCAGCTCGGCGAGGTCGGAGGCGGTCTCGCCGGGGAAGCCCACGATGAAGTTGGAGCGCACGCCGGCCTCGGGGGCCTTGCTCCGGATGGTGTCAAGGAGCTCCAGGAAGCGGTCGGTGTCGCCGAAGCGGCGCATCGCGCGGAGCACGTTCGGCGCGGAGTGCTGGAAGGACAGGTCGAAGTAGGGCGCGACCTTCGGGGTGGAGGTCAGTACGTCGATGAGGCCGGGGCGCATCTCGGCCGGCTGGAGATAGCTGACGCGCACGCGCTCGATGCCGTCGACGTCGGCGAGGTTCGGCAGCAGCGACTCCAGCAGGCGGATGTCGCCGAGGTCCTTGCCGTAGGAGGTGTTGTTCTCGGAGACCAGCATGATCTCCTTGACGCCCTGCTCGGCCAGCCACCGCGTCTCGTTCAGCACGTCGCTCGGGCGGCGGGAGATGAAGGAGCCGCGGAAGGACGGGATGGCGCAGAAGGAGCAGCGCCGGTCGCAGCCGGAGGCCAGCTTCACGGAGGCGACCGGGGAGCCGTCGAGGCGGCGGCGCAGCGGCGCGCGGGGCCCGGAGGCGGGGGCGACACCCTCGGGGAGGTCGGTCGGACCGTGCCCCGGCAGGGCGACGGAGGCGCCGGCCTCCTGCCGCTCGGCGGGGCTGATCGGCAGCAGCTTGCGCCGGTCGCGCGGGGTGTGGGCGGCGTGGATGCCGCCGTTCAGGATGGTCTGCAGGCGGTCGGAGATGTCGGTGTAGTCGTCGAAGCCGAGGACTCCGTCGGCCTCGGGAAGGGCCTCGGCGAGCTCCTTGCCGTACCTCTCGGCCATGCAGCCCACCGCCACCACGGCCTGTGTTCTGCCGTGGCCCTTGAGGTCGTTGGCCTCCAGGAGGGCGTCCACGGAGTCCTTCTTGGCGGCCTCGACGAAGCCGCACGTGTTCACGACGGCGACGTCCGCTTCCTCGGCGTCCTCGACGAGCTTCCAGCCGTCCGCCTCCAGACGGCCTGCGAGCTCCTCCGAGTCCACCTCGTTACGGGCGCAGCCAAGGGTGACGAGTGCGACGGTACGGCTTTCAGGCATGGGCTCAAGACTACTTCGTCCTGCCGACAGCCCACGTCGACGGGGTTGCCCGATCTTGGACGACCCGCCCGTGTCAGCGCCTTTCGCGCCCCTATCCGGCCTGCGGGTCGCCCTTCGTGTACGTGAGGCGCTGCACGGAGCCCGGCTCGAAGTCGTCGATCTTCTTGCCGTTGACGTACAACTGGACAACGCCCGCGTTGCCGAGGACGAGGTCGACCTTCGAGTCGTCCTGGAAGGTCTTGGAGTCGCCCTGCTTGAGCAGGCCGTCGAAGAGCAGCCGGCCGTTGTGGTCCTTCGCGGAGAGCCAGCTGGGACCGTCGGTGGCGCTGACCTTCACCGTCACCTTGTCCCGCGGTGCGGCGGCGATGGCACTCTCGGTCGGGTCCGGCTTCGGGTCGGCGGGCTTCTTCGGCTTGGCGCTCGGCGAGGCGGACTCGCCGGCCGACGGCTGCGAGCCCTCGGCGACGCTCGCCTCGGAGCCACCGTCGTCGCCACCCTTGACGAACGTGAAACCGACGAAGCCGATCACCGCGACGATCGCGGCGACCATGGCGGCGGTCCAGTTGGGGCCGCGCCGCTCGGGACGGATGCGTTCCGCCTCGAACAGGGGCGCGGCGGGTGTCGGCGCGGGGCGTCCGCCGTGTTCGGCGTCGAACTGCGCGAGCAGTTCGGCCGGGTCGAGCCGGACGGCCTTGGCAAGGGTCCTGATGTGACCGCGCGCGTAGACGTCGCCGCCGCAGGGCGTGAAGTCGTCCGCCTCGATGGCGTGCACGATGGCGATCCGGACGCGGGTGGCGGTGGTGATGTCGTCGACGGTCAACCCGGCGGCGATCCGTGCCTGCTGCAGGGCACGGCCGATGGAGGGGCGGGCTTCCTCGGAAACGCTGTCGGAAACGTCTTCGGTCGGACGCTCGTCTTCAGGGGAGTTGCCGTTGGACACGGGGGGCGCCTTTCGAGCGTTTAGCCGCCTGTGCTGGACGTTCAGTTTAGGGGGGCTGCAAACGGGTGGGGCAACCGGGCGACGGGACTTTGTACGCCATCGGAATGGCCCCGCGTCCCGATGGTGGACTACCTGTTTGTCATTTCCCTCAACTTGACGTACGCCATGGGGAAACGGTTGCTCAATGATCCCTAACGGGTGAGTCACGATCGGCCACCCGGCCGCCGTGACCCTCCGTCGACGGAACCCCTCGCGTACCGTTCCCTACCCTTCAGACTCCCCCCGGATCAGCGCGAGCACGCCGTCCAGCTCATCAGGCTTCACAAGAACGTCACGAGCCTTCGATCCTTCGCTCGGCCCGACGATGCTCCGCGACTCCATCAGGTCCATCAGCCGCCCGGCCTTGGCGAAGCCGACGCGCAGCTTGCGCTGCAGCATGGAGGTCGACCCGAACTGGGTGGAGACGACCAGCTCGGCCGCCTGGCACAGCAGGTCGAGGTCGTCGCCGATGTCCTCGTCGATCTCCTTCTTCTGCTTGGTGCCGACGGTGACGTCCTCGCGGAAGACGGGCGCCATCTGGTCCTTGCAGTGCTGGACGACGACCGCGACCTCTTCCTCGGTCACGAACGCGCCCTGCATACGGGTCGGTTTGTTCGCGCCCATCGGCAGGAAGAGGCCGTCGCCCTTGCCGATCAGCTTCTCGGCGCCGGGCTGGTCGAGGATGACCCGCGAGTCGGCCAGCGAGGACGTGGCGAAGGCCAGCCGGGAGGGCACGTTCGCCTTGATCAGACCGGTGACGACGTCCACGGACGGCCGCTGGGTGGCGAGCACCAGGTGGATGCCGGCCGCGCGCGCGAGCTGCGTGATCCGGACGATCGCGTCCTCGACGTCCCGCGGCGCCACCATCATCAGGTCGGCCAGCTCGTCCACGATCACCAGGAGGTACGGGTACGGCTGGAGCTCGCGCTCGCTGCCCTCGGGCGGCTTGACCTTGCCCTCGCGCACCGCGCGGTTGAAGTCGTCGATGTGCCGGTAGCCGTAGGCGGCGAGGTCGTCGTAGCGCAGGTCCATCTCGCGCACGACCCACTGGAGCGCCTCGGCGGCCCGCTTCGGGTTGGTGATGATCGGCGTGATCAGGTGCGGGATGCCCTCGTACGCGGTCAGCTCGACGCGCTTGGGGTCGACCAGGATCATCCGGACGTCCTCGGGGGTCGCCCGCATCATGATCGAGGTGATCAGGCAGTTGATGCAGGACGACTTGCCGGATCCGGTGGCGCCGGCGACCAGTATGTGCGGCATCTTCGCCAGCGAGTGCATGACGTAGCCGCCCTCGACGTCCTTGCCGAAGGCGACCAGCATGGGGTCGTCGTCCTCGGCGGACTCGGCGAGCCGCAGCACGTCGCCGAGGTTGACCATCTCCCGGTCGGTGTTGGGGATCTCGATGCCGACCGCGGACTTGCCGGGGATCGGGCTGATGATCCGCACGTCGGGGCTGGCGACGGCGTACGCGATGTTCTTGGCCAGCGCGGTGATCCGCTCGACCTTCACGGCGGGCCCGAGCTCGACCTCGTAGCGCGTGACCGTCGGGCCGCGGGTGAACCCGGTGACGGCGGCGTCGACCTTGAACTCGGTGAAGACGGTGGTCAGCGAGGCGACTATGGCGTCGTTGGCGGCGCTGCGCGCCTTGCCGGGGCCGCCGCGGGTGAGCATGTCGAGGGCCGGCAGGGAGTAGGTGATGTCTCCGGAGAGCTGAAGCTGCTCGGCGCGCGGCGGCAGGTCCCGCTCCTTGGGCAGCGGCGTCTTGGTGAGGTCGGCGACCACCGCGGTGCCGTCGTCGGGGTTGTCCTTGCGCGCCTTGTCCTGCTTGAGCTTCCCCGGCTGCGGCCGCGCGGCCGGCACGGGCGTCGGAGTCGGGGACGTCGACTCACGGTCCCCCGTGCTCACGCCCTGCGTGAGGTCGGCGACCAGCGGCGAGGGCGGCATCCCGTGCAGCACGGCGCCGTCGAGTGCGGCGGCGGCCGCGGCGGCGACGTCCACGGCGTCCATCGGCCGGTTCATGTCGGGCTGCGGCACGGCGGACCGGCGGGGCCTGCCGCGGCGCCGGGTGAGCGCCTCCTCCTCGGCCGCGTCGGGGTCGTACGGCTCCGACGCCGGGCCCCTGCCGCGCCTGCCGGGCTTCGCGGGCAGCGCCTCGCGCCACTGCTCCTCGTAGCGCTCGTCGTCCTCGACGAACGCGGCGGCCTCCGCCTCCGGGTCGCGGACCAGGCCGAGCCGTACACCGAGCAGCCGCAGCCGCTGCGGGATGGCGTTGACCGGCGTGGCCGTGACGACCAGCAGCCCGAAGACGGTGAGCAGCACGAGCAGCGGCACGGCCAGGACGTCGGTCATCGTGTACGACAACGGGGTCGCCGCGCCCCAGCCGATGAGGCCGCCGGCGTCCCTTATGGCCTGCATGCCGTCACCGCGGGCCGGTGAGCCGCAGGCGACGTGCACCTGGCCGAGGACGCCGATGACGAGTGCGGACAGACCGATCACGATCCGGCCGTTGGCCTCGGGTTTCTCGGGGTGCCGGATCAGGCGCACGGCGATGGCGCCGAGCAGGATCGGCACCAGCAGGTCCAGCCGGCCGAAGGCGCCGGTCACGAGGATCTCGACGAGGTCGCCGACGGGGCCCTTGAGGTCGGCCCAGGTGCCCGCGGCGACGATCAGCGCGACGCCGAGGAGCAGCAGCGCGACGCCGTCCTTGCGGTGCGCCGGGTCGAGGTTCTTCGCGCCCTGCCCTATGCCGCGGAAGACGGCGCCGACGGCGTGCGCGATGCCCAGCCAGAGGGCGCGCACGAGGCGGTAGACGCCTCCGGTCGGGCTGGGCGCCGGTTTGGGCGCGGGCTTCTTCACCGCGGCCTTCTTGGCGGGCGCCTTTTTCGCAGCGGCCTTCTTCGCCGGACCCTTCGCGGGAGCGGCCGCCTTCTTCGCGGGCTGCTTCTTGGCTGCGGAGGGACGTGAGGCCATAGGTGTGAGGTTACCGGGGGAGACGGCGGTCGACACGTGTGCCCACCGCTTCACCCGTTCGTGTCGCCCGCGCAGGAGACCGGAACTGACGCCTCCGGTACAGCCGCTGACATGCCCTCACGGGCCGGCCCACCGGGCCCGGCCCGCCGACGGACCTCAGTTGACCGCGGTCTGGCCTCCGGACGTCCCCGGCTCCAGGGCGTCCAGCGCCCGCCGCAGTCCGGTGAGCTTGCGTTCCAGATGGGCGGCCGTCGCCACCGCCGCCGCGTCCGTCGACTCGTCGCCGAGCTGTTTGGAGAGCGCCTCGGCCTGCTCCTCCACGGCTGCCAGCCGTGCCGACAGCTCGGCGAGCAGTCCCGCCGGCTCCTTGGCCTCGCCGGCCGCGGCCCTGCCGCCGCCCTCCAACTGGAGCCGCAGCAGTGCCGCCTGCTCGCGCAGCTGGCAGTTCTTCATGTACAGCTCGACGAAGACCGAGACCTTCGCGCGCAGCACCCACGGGTCGAACGGCTTGGAGATGTAGTCGACCGCGCCCGCCGCGTACCCCCGGAAGGTGTGGTGCGGGCCGTGGTTGATCGCGGTGAGGAAGATGATCGGGATGTCCCGGGTCCGCTCCCGTCGCTTGATGTGCGCGGCGGTTTCGAAACCGTCCATGCCCGGCATCTGGACGTCCAGCAGAATGACCGCGAAGTCGTCCGTGAGCAGTGCTTTGAGCGCTTCCTCCCCGGACGATGCCCGCACCAGCGTCTGATCGAGCGCCGAGAGGATCGCCTCCAGCGCCAGCAGATTCTCCGGCCGGTCATCGACCAGGAGGATCTTGGCCTTCTGCACCATGGCCCGCCCTCCTCGCCCCGGCGTGGGGCCTCCCCTGTCCGCAGGACTTGGGGCAGCACCGGCGGGCGCCGCCCCAGGGGACGACTCCCTTGCGCCGCCCGTCCTTGTGCCGGTCATCGTAGCCGCACCCCGCCTGTCGCCACACCCTGTCACCGCGATGTCACTGTGCACGTAGCAGAAACGCAGCGGGAGACCAGAAGGTTCCCCGAATCCCGTACTTCTACACGACTTCGGCCACACTGAGTCAGCAACTCCGCGTGAACGCCGAAGGTTCCCGCCACTTGCGTACACCCCACGTTCGCACACTGCCCGAACGTGCTGCGCGGGCGGTGCCCGTACGTACCGCGGGCACGTTGCCCGCACGTACCCCGAGCACCCTGCCCGTAGGTACCGTGCGGTGCCCGTCCGAACCTGCTCCTCACTCCTCCCGCATCCACTGCTGCATCACCGTCAGCAGGTGATCGGGGTCGACCGGCTTGGTCACGTAGTCGGACGCGCCCGACTCGATCGCCTTCTCCCGGTCGCCCTTCATCGCCTTCGCGGTCAGCGCGATGATCGGCAGCCCGGCGAACTGGGGCATCCGGCGAATCGCCGTGGTCGTGGCATACCCGTCCATCTCGGGCATCATGATGTCCATCAGGACGACCGCCACGTCCTCGTGCTGCTCCAGGACCTCGATGCCCTCACGTCCGTTCTCGGCGTACAGCACGGACAGGCCGTGCTGCTCCAGGACGCTGGTGAGCGCGAAGACGTTGCGGATGTCGTCGTCGACGATCAGCACCTTCTGCCCGCCGAACCGGATGCCCCGGCTCGACTGCGGCGCCGCCTCCTGCTCGGCGGCCGGCCGCTGCTCCCGCGCCGCGGGCACGTCCTCGGGCTCCGGGACCGCCCTGCGGCGGCGCCGGAACAGCGTCGCGGCACCGTTCTGCGCGTCCTGGTACGACCTCGCCTCGGCCGGCGGTTCCGTCTGCGACCCGGGCAGCTCGGGCATGGCGCCCGGAGTGGCGAGCGCCCCGCCGGGCTCCAGGGCCGGAAGGGGCTGCTGGTAGCCGTGGGCGGGCAGCTCACTCGGGTGCAGCGGCAGGTAGAGCGTGAACGTCGACCCGCGGCCCGGCTCGCTCTGCGCGTGGATCTCACCGCCCAGCAGCTGCGCGATCTCCCGCGAGATGGACAGCCCCAGGCCGGTGCCGCCGTACTTGCGGCTGGTGGTGCCGTCGGCCTGCTTGAACGCCTCGAAGATCACCCGCATCTTGCTCGCCGCGATCCCGATACCGGTGTCGCTCACGGAGAACGCGATCAGCTCGGCGTCCGGGTCGGTCATCGAACCGGCTTCCAGCAACTGCTCCCGGATGGCCTGCGGAACGTCGTCCCGGGCCGGCCGGATGACCAGCTCGACGGCGCCCGAGTCGGTGAACTTCACCGCGTTGGACAGCAGGTTGCGCAGCACCTGGAGGAGCCGCTGCTCGTCGGTGTGCAGCGTGGCGGGCAGCTCCGGCGACACCCGCACCGACAGGTCCAGGCCCTTCTCCGCGGTCAGCGGCCGGAAGGTGGCCTCCACGTAGTCGACGAGCTGGACGAGCGCGATGCGCGTCGGGGAGACGTCCATCTTGCCCGCCTCCACCTTCGACAGGTCGAGGATGTCGTTGATCAGCTGGAGCAGGTCGGAGCCGGCGCCGTGGATCGTCTCGGCGAACTCGACCTGCTTCGGGGACAGGTTCGCGTCGGCGTTGTCGGCGAGCAACTTGGCCAGGATCAGCAGCGAGTTGAGCGGCGTACGCAGCTCGTGCGACATGTTGGCGAGGAACTCGCTCTTGTAGCGCATGGAGACCGCGAGCTGTTCGGCGCGCTCCTCCAGGACCTGCCGCGCCTCCTCGATCTCGGTGTTCTTCACCTCGATGTCGCGGTTCTGCTGCGCCAGCAGCTCGGCCTTCTCCTCCAGTTCGGCGTTGGACGACTGGAGCGCCTTCTGCCGCTGCTCCAACTCCTCCGACCGCTCGCGCAGTTGCTCGGTCAGCTCCTGCGACTGGCTCAGCAGCACCTCCGTCTTGGTGTTGACGGAGATGGTGTTGACGCTGGTCGCGATCATCTCGGCGATCTGGTTGAGGAAGTCCTTCTGGATCTGCGTGAACGGGGTGAAGGACGCCAGCTCGATGACGCCGAGCACCTGCCCCTCGAACAGCACCGGCAGGACGATCACCTGCGCGGGCGGTGCCTCCCCGAGCCCGGAGGAGATCTTCAGGTAGCCACTCGGCGCGTTCTCCACCAGGATCGTGCGCTTCTCCTGGGCTGCCGTGCCGACCAGCGCCTCCCCAGGCCGGAAGGAGGTGGGCATGGAGCCCATCGAGTAGCCGTACGACCCGAGCATGCGCAGCTCGTACTGGTCCTCGTGGGCGCCGGCCTGCTCCTGGCCCTCGACGTGGGGCATGGCGAGGAAGAACGCGCCGTGCTGCGCGGAGACCACCGGGGTGAGCTCGCTCATGATCAGCGAGGCCACGTCCTGGAGGTCCCGGCGGCCCTGCATCAGCGCGGAGATCCGGGCCAGGTTGCCCTTGAGCCAGTCCTGCTCCTTGTTGGCGATCGTGGTGTCGCGCAGGTTGGCGATCATCTTGTTGATGTAGTCCTGGAGCTCGGAGATCTCCCCGGAGGCGTCCACGTCGATCTTCAGGTTCAGGTCGCCGCGGGTCACCGCGGTCGCCACGCGCGCGATGGCACGCACCTGCCGGGTGAGGTTCCCGGCCATCTCGTTCACGGACTCCGTCAGGTCCCGCCAGGTGCCGTCGACGTCACGCACGCGTGCCTGACCGCCGAGCTGGCCCTCGGTGCCCACCTCGCGGGCCACGCGGGTGACCTCCTCGGCGAACGACGACAGCTGGTCCACCATCGTGTTGATGGTCGTCTTCAGCTCCAGGATCTCCCCGCGCGCGTCGATGTCGATCTTCTTGGTCAGGTCGCCCTTGGCGATGGCCGTCGTGACCATGGCGATGTTGCGCACCTGACCGGTCAGGTTGGACGCCATCTGGTTCACCGACTCGGTGAGGTCCTTCCAGGTGCCCGCCACCCCCGGCACCTGCGCCTGACCGCCGAGGATGCCGTCGGTGCCCACCTCGCGGGCCACCTTGGTCACCTGGTCGGCGAAGGACCGCAGCGTCCGCACCATGGTGTTGAAGGTGTCGGCGAGCTGCGCGACCTCGCCGCGGGCCTCGATCGTCACCGTCCGCGTCAGGTCGCCGTTGGCGACGGCCGCGGCCACCTGGGAGATGTTCCGCACCTGGACGGTGAGGTTCTTCGCCATCAGGTTGACGTTGTCGTTGAGGTCCTTCCAGATGCCCACGACACCGGGCACGCTCGCCTGGCCGCCGAGGATGCCCTCGGTACCCACCTCACGGGCCACCCGCGTGACCTGCTCGGCGAACGACGACAGCTGGTCCACCATCGTGTTGACCGTGGTGACCAGCTCGAGGATCTCGCCCTTGGCGTCGACGGTGATCTTCTTCGACAGATCACCCTTGGCGACGGCCGTCGTCACCTCGGCGATGTTGCGGACCTGCATGGTCAGGTTGTTGGCCATGCCGTTCACGGACTGCGTGAGGTCCTTCCAGGTGCCCGAGACGCCCTGCACCTCCGCCTGGCCGCCGAGGATGCCCTCGGTGCCCACCTCACGGGCCACCCGCGTGACCTCCTGGGCGAACGACGACAGCTGGTCCACCATCGTGTTCAGGGTGTTCTTCAGCTCCAGGATCTCCCCGCGCGCGTCCACGGTGATCTTCTGGGACAGGTCACCGCGGGCCACCGCCGTCGCGACCTGCGCGATGTTGCGCACCTGCCCGGTCAGGTTCCCGGCCATGCCGTTCACCGAGTCGGTCAGCTCGCGCCACACTCCGGCGACGCCGGGCACCTGGGCCTGACCGCCGAGGCGGCCCTCCGTACCCACCTCGCGGGCGACGCGGGTGACCTGCTCGGCGAAGGCGGAGAGCTGGTCGACCATCGTGTTGATGGTGTTCTTCAGCTCCAGGATCTCGCCGCGCGCGTCGACGTCGATCTTCTGCGACAGGTCGCCCCGCGCCACCGCCGTGGTCACCTGGGCGATCTGCCGCACCTGGGAGGTCAGATTGCCCGCCATGAAGTTGACGGAGTCCGTCAGCTCCTTCCAGGTCCCCGACACCCCGTCGACGCGGGCCTGACCGCCGAGGCGGCCCTCCGTACCCACGTCCCGGGCCATCCGGGTGACCTGGTCGGCGAAGCTCGACAGCTGGTCCACCATCGTGTTCACGGTGTTCTTCAGCTGGAGCATCTCACCGGAGACGTCCACGGTGACCTTCTGCGACAGGTCGCCGTTGGCCACCGCCGTCGTCACCTGGGCGATGTTGCGCACCTGCCCGGTGAGGTTCCGGAACGCGGTGTTCACGGAGTCCGTGAGGTCCTTCCACGTCCCCGCCGCCCCCGGAACCTGCGCCTGACCGCCCAGCTCACCCTCGACACCGACCTCACGGGCCACCCGCGTGACCTCGGCACCGAAGCTCGACAGCTGGTCCACCATCGTGTTGACGGTGTTCTTCAGCTCCAGCATCTCGCCGGCCACGTCCACGGTGACCTTCTGCGACAGGTCACCGCTGGCCACCGCCGTCGTCACCGCGGCGATGTCACGCACCTGGGTGGTCAGGTTCCGGAAGACGGTGTTGACGGAGTCCGTCAGGTCCTTCCAGATCCCCGCCGCCCCCGGCACGTTCGCCTGACCGCCGAGCTGCCCCTCGCCACCGGTCTCGTTGGCGACGCGCGTGACCTCGTCGGCGAAGATCCGCAGCGTCTCGGTCATCTGGTTGATCGTCTCGGCGAGCTGCGCGACCTCGCCGCGGGCCGGCACCGTCACCTTCTTCGACAGGTCACCGTTGGCGACCGCCGTCGTCACGTGGGAGATCTCACGCACCTGGGCCGTCAGATTCCCGGCCATGGTGTTGACGGAGTCGGTGAGTTCCTTCCACACCCCGGCCACGCCCGGCACCTGGGCCTGCCCGCCCAGGGCGCCCTCGGTGCCCACCTCCCGGGCGACGCGCGTCACCTCGGAGGAGAACGCGGAGAGCTGGTCCACCATCGTGTTGACGGTGTTCTTCAGCTCCAGCATCTCGCCGGCCACGTGAACCGTGACCTTCCGGGACAGATCACCCTTGGCCACCGCCGTCGTGACCAGCGCGATGTCCCGCACCTGCGCGGTGAGCCGGTACGCCATCGTGTTGACGGAGTCCGTGAGGTCCTTCCACGAACCGGACATACCGCGCACCTGGGCCTGTCCGCCCAGCTTGCCCTCGGTACCGACCTCGCTGGCCACCCGCGTGACCTCGTCCGTGAACGTCGACAACTGGTCGACCAGGTTGTTCACGGTGCGCCCGACCTTCAGGAACTCACCGCGCAGCGGATGCCCGGCGCCCTCCGCGGTCTGCGTCCGCAGCTCCATACGCGGCGACAGATCACCGTCCGCCACCGCCGACAGCACCCGGCTGACCTCGGAGACCGGCCGTACGAGGTCGTCCACGAGCGCGTTCGAGTTGTCGATCGCGGTCGCCCAGGACCCCTCGCAGGCCCCCGTCTCCAGCCGCTCCGTGAGCTTTCCCTCACGCCCGACCATCCGCCGCACCCGGGCCAGCTCGCCCGTGAGGTGCAGATTGCGGTCGGCCACCTCGTTGAACACCGCCGCGATCTCCGACATCACGCCGTCGCCGGACACCGTGAGCCGCTTGCGGAAGTTGCCCTCCCGCATGGCGACCAGCGCCGTCAGCAGCCGATTCAGCGCGGCCGTGTCCACGGTCGTACTTCCGCCCCGCGTTTTGCCCTGGTTACTCAGGGACTGTCCGCCTTTCGCGCGCGCCTTAGTGCCCCGCGTCGCTGCGCCAGACTCCACTGTGTCCCTCCCGCAGGGGTCGACCGTTACTGCTGTGCCCGGCTGCCACCGCTCGGCGAACCGGTTACTACCGCGTACTCTCTGTGCTGCCACGCGATCCGGACCGGCTGGCCCGACCGCTTCCGGGGCTGCTGCCCGCCGCACTCGGTGCGCATTCAACCTGCCCGGACCTTCATAAGAAGCTTGCCCAGTGTTTCACCCCGGCCGAACCAGGCCATAACAGTTCGGCAGCTTCGCACATCGTCCGCACACCCTCTGGGCGGAAACACTGCAGACCGGCATCCGCAGGGACGGCGAAGGTAAGTAACCTTGCATGCGGCTGTCCAGCCGTGCCGGTCCGTCCGGCCTGGGCGGTGGCACGGAGACGAGCGGGCATCGGAGGGGCGGCCGGACATGACCACCGGACTGATCCCGGGGGAGCAGCCCCCGGATCCCGGGCCGACGGGTGGACTGCCGCAGCAGCGGCGCGAGCCGGTCGGCCGTGAGGCCGTGCACGGGGAAAGAGGGTCGAGGAGTTCTGTGATCACCGCGCGCGCGGCCGCCAGCTTCGAGCCCGTCGGACGATCGGTGGCGAGTGCCCGGTCCTTCGTCCGGGACACGCTCCAGGGCTGGGGCCAGGCCGACATCGTCGACGACGCGGTGGTGCTCACCAGCGAACTGGTGACCAACGCCGTGGTGCACGCCGGCACCACCGCCGACGTCCTGTGCCTGCGCAGCGACGACGGCGTACGGATCGAGGTGGCCGACCACTACCCCGAGCGCGAGGTCCCCCTCCAGGGCTCCCCCGCCGACATGGGAAACCTCGACCGCGAGGGCGGCCGCGGCCTCCAGCTGTGCGCGGCCCTGGCCGACCGCTGGGGCGTCGAGTACACGCCGACACTCAAGAACGTCTGGTTCCACCTCCATCTCCCGGAGCGCCCGGTCGGCACCCGCGCCGCCGGCCCCTCCCTCCCGGCCGACCTGCTCCCGCTCGCCGACGCCCGCGTCCGCGTCGGCGTCGTCCAGATCGACCGCACCGGCGCCGTCACGTCCTGGAACGAGGACGCCGAGGAGCTTTTCGGCTACGCCGCCGAGCAGGTCATCGGCAAGCCGCTCACCGACCTCGCCGCCTGGCCGCAGACGCCGGGCACCAGCACCGGCATCGCCGAGGCACTCCAGCTCTCCCGCTGGGAGGGCAGCTACGGCATGCGGGGGGCCAACGGCCGTGTCACTCCGGTCTACGCCTCCCACCTCCGCGTCCGCGACTCCGGCGGCGAGCCCTCCACGGTCTGCCTCCTGGTCCGGGACAACGAACGCGCCGTCCTGCAGACCCCGATGCGCGCACCGGCCTCCGACTCGTCCTCCTCCGAGAGCCAGAGCGCCGATCCCTTCGAGGTCTTCATCGGCTCCCCCGCCCCGGACGACCTCGACGGACTCCTCCAGCGCACTGTCGAACGCGCCCGCGACATGCTCGACGCCGACGCCGCCTTCCTGCTCCTGGCGACCGACGACGAGACGGAGTTGGAGGTCCGCGCCTCCACCGGCCTGCCCTCCGCCCGCCAGCGCTTCGCCCGCGTCCCCGTCGAAGCCGGCCCCGGACGCTACGGCTCCGCCCGCATGCCCGCCGTCCACGACGACCTCGCGGCGGTCCCCGGCGCCGTCCCGCTGCTCAACGGCACCGGCATGCGCTCGGTCGTCACCGTCCCCCTCAAGGTCGAGGGCCGCCTCACCGGCTCCCTCGGCGTCGCGGCCGAGGCCGCCGGCCGGTACTCCAACGAGGAGGCCCTGCGCCTCCAGTTCGCCGCCGACCGCATCGCCCTGGCCGTCGAGTCGGCCCGCCTGGGCGAGCTGGAACGCCTGCGCCGCGGCTCCCTCAGCTTCCTCGTCGAGGCCTCCGACCTCCTCGCCGGCACCCTGGACCGCGACCAGACCCTGGCCCTGATGGCCCAGATGACGGTCCCGACCCTGGCCACCTGGTGCGCCGTCTACACCATCGCCGACCAGGCCTCGGACCCGTACCTCTCCTACGTCCTGCACGAGGACGAGGAGCTCATCGACGGCATCAAGTCCCTGCTCTCGAAGATCGCCCCGCCCGACCCGGTCCCCTCCCCGGGCGCCCGCGTCTGGACGGCTCCCGGCGAGCTGGCCCACCAGGCGGCCCTGCGCACCTCCATGCGCGACCTGGGCCTGAGCGGCGGCCCGACACCCAAGCTGAGTTCCGGGATCGGCCCGACCCTGGCCACGGCCTCCGCGGTCGGCGGCGAGACCGTGGTCCTCCCGCTGGTCGCCCGCAACCGCGTCATCGGCATGCTCACCCTCGGCAAGCCGACCGACGAGCACTTCCGCCAGGAGATCCTGGAACTGGCCGAGGACCTGTCCCGCCGAGCCGCCCTGGCCCTGGACAACGCCCGCCTCTACTCGGAGCGGACGGCCATCAGCCAGTCCCTCCAGCGCAGCCTCCTGCCGCCCGAACTCCCGCTGATCGACGGCGTCGAGGTCGAGGTCATCTACCGCGCGGCCGGCGAGGGCAACGAGGTCGGCGGCGACTTCTACGACCTGTTCCCCATCAGCGACGGCGCCTACGGCTTCGCCATCGGCGACGTCTGCGGTACGGGCCCGAACGCGGCGGCCGTCACCGGCCTGGCCCGGCACGCCCTGCGCCTGCTGGCCCGCGAGGGGCTCAGCGGCCCCGCGGTCCTGGAGCGCCTCAACTCGGCCATCCTCGACGAGGGCGCCCGCAGCCGCTTCCTCACCCTCCTCTACGGCGAGATGCGCCCGCAGGAGGACGGCAGCGCCGAGCTGAAGGTGGTCTGCGCCGGCCACCCGCTCCCGCTCCGTCTGCGCCAGGACGGCACGGTCGAACCGGCGGCGGAGCCGCAGCCCCTCCTCGGCGTCATCGAGGACCTGGAGCTGTACGAGGAGACGGTCACCCTCGACCCCGGCGACGTCCTGCTCTGTGTGACGGACGGCGTGACCGAACGCCGCGAGGGCACGCGCATGCTGGGCGACGACGGTCTCGCCGACGTCCTCACCTCGTGCACGGGCCTGACGGCCGGCGCGGTGGCGGCGCGCATCATGCGCGCGGTCGAGCGTTTCGCGTCGGACGCCCCGTCCGACGACATGGCGATTCTCGCGATGCGCGTCCCGGAGCCGCACACGGACTGACCCCGCCGGAGCGGGACATGCGAAAGGCCCCGCCCAATTGGGCGGGGCCTTCGCGATGGAGCCCCCAAACGGAATCGAACCGTTGACCTTCTCCTTACCATGGAGACGCTCTACCGACTGAGCTATAGGGGCCTGTCGCTTGGCGAGGTTTCCCCCGCGGCAACGGAATAGATCATACCCCGAACAGACCGGTGCTCCCAACCACGGCTTTCAGAAAGCCGGCTGCAGCAGCCCTCCCAGGGCATTGCAGGCGGACACGATCCGCTGCATGTCCCGTTTGGTCAACGAGGCGTCGACCGGCAGCGCGAGTGTCTCGTCGGCGGCCCGCTCGGTCTCCGGCAACGACAGGCAGCGCCGGAATCCGGGCATCCTGTGCACGGGCGTCTTCACCGGCACCCGGCACTCGACTCCCCTCCCCCGCACGGCCCGGGCGAAGGCGTCACGGTCCGGCCGCCCGTTGCCCGGCACCCGCACCACGTACTGCTGATACGAGTGCCCCTCACCCCAGTGCGGGGTACGCACGCCCCTCAACTTCCCGTCGAGATAGGCGGCCCGCTGCCTGCGCTGCGCCATCTCGTCGTACGGCATCTCGGACTCGCCCTGTTCCAGCACGAGCAGTCCGTGCCGCTGCCCGACTCCGTGCAGCGGCCCCATGTCCGCCGGCCGCCCGAACCGGTGTACGGCGACCACGGCCGCGGTCCGGGCCGTCAGCGCCGCCTCCACCGAGGAGGCGTCCAGACAGTACGTCTCCGGATCTATGTCCGCGAAGACCGGCATCGCGCCGACCAGCGCCACGGCCTCGGCGACTTCAACGTTCCCGAAGGCAGGTACGACGACCTCGTCGCCGACTCCTACGCCGGCGGCCCTGAGCATTGCTGCGGTACCCATACGAGTGATGGTCGTAGCGCAACGTGAACTTCAAGTGACGGAAAACAAAAAAGGGTTGGACCCGGAACCGAAGTTCGGGGTCCAACCCTTTTGAATGATTGTTCGGCGGCGTCCTACTCTCCCACAGGGTCCCCCCTGCAGTACCATCGGCGCTGTAAGGCTTAGCTTCCGGGTTCGAAATGTAACCGGGCGTTTCCCCTACGCTATGACCACCGAAACACTATGAAACAGACAACCAGCACACCCCCGTGGCACAGGGGCGGGTTGTTCGTGGTTTCAGAACCAACACAGTGGACGCGAGCAACTGAGGACAAGCCCTCGGCCTATTAGTACCGGTCACCTCCACACCTTGCGGTGCTTCCAGATCCGGCCTATCAACCCAGTCGTCTACTGGGAGCCTTAACCCCTCAAGGGGGTGGGAGTCCTCATCTCGAAGCAGGCTTCCCGCTTAGATGCTTTCAGCGGTTATCCCTCCCGAACGTAGCCAACCAGCCATGCCCTTGGCAGGACAACTGGCACACCAGAGGTTCGTCCGTCCCGGTCCTCTCGTACTAGGGACAGCCCTTCTCAAGACTCCTACGCGCACAGCGGATAGGGACCGAACTGTCTCACGACGTTCTAAACCCAGCTCGCGTACCGCTTTAATGGGCGAACAGCCCAACCCTTGGGACCGACTCCAGCCCCAGGATGCGACGAGCCGACATCGAGGTGCCAAACCATCCCGTCGATATGGACTCTTGGGGAAGATCAGCCTGTTATCCCCGGGGTACCTTTTATCCGTTGAGCGACGGCGCTTCCACAAGCCACCGCCGGATCACTAGTCCCGACTTTCGTCCCTGCTCGACCCGTCGGTCTCACAGTCAAGCTCCCTTGTGCACTTACACTCAACACCTGATTGCCAACCAGGCTGAGGGAACCTTTGGGCGCCTCCGTTACTCTTTAGGAGGCAACCGCCCCAGTTAAACTACCCATCAGACACTGTCCCTGATCCGGATCACGGACCCAGGTTAGACATCCAGCACGACCAGACTGGTATTTCAACGACGACTCCCCCTGAACTGGCGTCCAGAGTTCACAGTCTCCCAGCTATCCTACACAAGCCGAACCGAACACCAATATCAAACTGTAGTAAAGGTCCCGGGGTCTTTCCGTCCTGCTGCGCGAAACGAGCATCTTTACTCGTAGTGCAATTTCACCGGGCCTATGGTTGAGACAGTCGAGAAGTCGTTACGCCATTCGTGCAGGTCGGAACTTACCCGACAAGGAATTTCGCTACCTTAGGATGGTTATAGTTACCACCGCCGTTTACTGGCGCTTAAGTTCTCAGCTTCGCCCCACCGAAATGGAGCTAACCGGTCCCCTTAACGTTCCAGCACCGGGCAGGCGTCAGTCCGTATACATCGCCTTACGGCTTCGCACGGACCTGTGTTTTTAGTAAACAGTCGCTTCTCGCTGGTCTCTGCGGCCACCCCCAGCTCAGACAGTAAATGTCATCACCAGGAATGGCCCCCCTTCTCCCGAAGTTACGGGGGCATTTTGCCGAGTTCCTTAACCATAGTTCACCCGAACGCCTCGGTATTCTCTACCTGACCACCTGAGTCGGTTTAGGGTACGGGCCGCCATGAAACTCGCTAGAGGCTTTTCTCGACAGCATAGGATCATCCACTTCACCACAATCGGCTCGGCATCAGGTCTCAGCCACAAGTGCGACGGATTTACCTATCGCACGGCCTACACCCTTACCCCGGGACAACCACCGCCCGGGATGGACTACCTTCCTGCGTCACCCCATCACTCACCTACTAACCGCTTGGTCCGGCGGCTCCACCACTTTCCTTTCCCCGAAGGGTCCGGAACGGCTTCACGGCCTTAGCATCACGATGCTCGATGTTTGACGCTTCACAGCGGGTACCGGAATATCAACCGGTTATCCATCGACTACGCCTGTCGGCCTCGCCTTAGGTCCCGACTTACCCTGGGCAGATCAGCTTGACCCAGGAACCCTTAGTCAATCGGCGCAAACGTTTCTCACGTTTGTATCGCTACTCATGCCTGCATTCTCACTCGTGAACCGTCCACAACTCGCTTCCGCGGCTGCTTCACCCGGCACACGACGCTCCCCTACCCATCACAGCCGGCGTTGGCCGTATTGCTGCAATGACACGACTTCGGCGGTACGCTTGAGCCCCGCTACATTGTCGGCGCGGAATCACTAGACCAGTGAGCTATTACGCACTCTTTCAAGGGTGGCTGCTTCTAAGCCAACCTCCTGGTTGTCTGTGCGACTCCACATCCTTTCCCACTTAGCGTACGCTTAGGGGCCTTAGTCGATGCTCTGGGCTGTTTCCCTCTCGACCATGGAGCTTATCCCCCACAGTCTCACTGCCGCGCTCTCACTTACCGGCATTCGGAGTTTGGCTAAGGTCAGTAACCCGGTAGGGCCCATCGCCTATCCAGTGCTCTACCTCCGGCAAGAAACACACGACGCTGCACCTAAATGCATTTCGGGGAGAACCAGCTATCACGGAGTTTGATTGGCCTTTCACCCCTAACCACAGGTCATCCCCCAGGTTTTCAACCCTGGTGGGTTCGGTCCTCCACGAAGTCTTACCTCCGCTTCAACCTGCCCATGGCTAGATCACTCCGCTTCGGGTCTTGAGCGTGCTACTAAAATCGCCCTGTTCGGACTCGCTTTCGCTACGGCTTCCCCACCCGGGTTAACCTCGCAACACACCGCAAACTCGCAGGCTCATTCTTCAAAAGGCACGCAGTCACGACGCAAGGACAAGTCCTTGCGCGACGCTCCCACGGCTTGTAGGCACACGGTTTCAGGTACTATTTCACTCCGCTCCCGCGGTACTTTTCACCATTCCCTCACGGTACTATCCGCTATCGGTCACCAGGGAATATTTAGGCTTAGCGGGTGGTCCCGCCAGATTCACACGGGATTTCTCGGGCCCCGTGCTACTTGGGTGTCTCTCAAACGAGCCGCTG
>NZ_CP134203.1:2362500-4672500 GCF_031597775.1 Streptomyces sp. BB1-1-1
CGTTTCCGACTCTATCAGATCTTTCCGATCCGATTTCCTCGGTGCTTTCCAGGTTCCCGCTTTCGCGTTTCCCTTTCCGGCGGTTCCGACTTTATCAGAGATTCTGAGTCGGAATTCCCGCCCTCCTGGGCCGGCTCCGATCCACGAAGTGATCGGGTGCCCGTCCGAGCGGAGATGTAAACGTACTGGAGCGGGGCGCCTCGATGCAAATCGAGGCGCCCCGCTCCAGGTTGGCGCTGTGAGGCGTCCGACGGGCCGTCAGACCTCCACGACGACAGGGAGGATCATCGGCCGACGCCGGTACTGGTCCGAGACCCACTTGCCGAGGGTTCGGCGCACCAACTGCTGGAGCTGGTGGGGCTCGACGACTCCGTCCTGGGCCGAACGCTCCAAAACCTCCGTGACCTTGGGGAGCACCGCCGCGAAGGCGGAGTCCTCGATACCGGAGCCCCGGGCCTGGACATGCGGGCCGCCGGTGATCTTGCCGGTGGACGAGTCGATGACCACGAAGACCGAGATGATGCCCTCGTCACCGAGGATCTTGCGGTCCTTGAGGGCCGGCTCGCCCACGTCACCGACCGAGAGGCCGTCGACATAGACGTATCCCGCCTGGACCTTGCCGGAGATCTTGGCCTTGCCCTCGACGAGGTCGACGACGACGCCGTCCTCGGCGATGACGATGCGGTCGTGCGGGACACCCGTCAGGGCGCCCAGCTCGGCGTTGGCACGCAGGTGGCGCCATTCGCCGTGGACCGGCATCAGGTTTCTGGGCCGGCAGATGTTGTAGAAGTACAGCAGCTCGCCGGCCGAGGCGTGGCCCGAGACGTGGACCTTGGCGTTGCCCTTGTGGACGACGTTCGCGCCCCAGCGGGTCAGGCCGTTGATCACGCGGTACACCGCGTTCTCGTTGCCCGGGATGAGGGACGAGGCCAGGATCACCGTGTCGCCGTTGACGATGCGGATCTGGTGGTCGCGGTTGGCCATGCGGGACAGGGCGGCCATCGGTTCGCCCTGGGAGCCCGTGCAGACCAGGACCACTTCGCTGTCCGGCAGGTCGTCGAGCGTCTTGACGTCCACGACGAGACCCGGCGGGACCTTGAGGTAGCCGAGGTCCCGGGCGATGCCCATGTTGCGGACCATGGAACGGCCGACGAAGGCGACCCGGCGGCCGTACTCGTGCGCCGCGTCCAGGATCTGCTGGATGCGGTGGACGTGGCTGGCGAAGCTCGCCACGATGATCCGCTTGCGGGCACCGGCGAAGACCTGGCGCAGGACGTTGGAGATGTCCTTCTCGGGCGGGACGAACCCGGGGACCTCGGCGTTCGTCGAGTCCGAGAGGAGGAGGTCGATGCCCTCCTCACTCAGGCGCGCGAAGGCGTGCAGGTCCGTGAGGCGGCCGTCCAGCGGGAGCTGGTCCATCTTGAAGTCGCCGGTGTGGACCGCCATGCCCGCGGGGGTGCGGATGGCGACGGCCAGCGCGTCCGGGATGGAGTGGTTGACCGCGACGAACTCGCAGTCGAAGGGGCCGATGCGCTCGCGGCGCCCCTCCGCCACCTCGAGGGTGTACGGGCGGATCCGGTGTTCCTGGAGCTTGGCCTCGATGAGCGCGAGGGTCAGCTTGGAACCGATCAGCGGAATGTCCGGCTTCTCCCGGAGGAGGAAGGGGACACCGCCGATGTGGTCCTCGTGGCCATGGGTGAGGACGATGCCCTCGATGTCGTCGAGGCGGTCCCGGATGGACGAGAAGTCCGGCAGGATCAGGTCGATTCCGGGCTGCTCCTCCTCCGGGAAGAGCACCCCGCAGTCAACGATCAGTAGACGGCCGCCGTACTCGAAGACCGTCA
Source organism: Streptomyces sp. BB1-1-1 (assembly GCF_031597775.1). NCBI lineage: Bacteria > Bacillati > Actinomycetota > Actinomycetes > Kitasatosporales > Streptomycetaceae > Streptomyces > Streptomyces sp. BB1-1-1. The sequence goes on from NZ_CP134203.1 coordinate 2,364,345, forward strand.
TGTTGCGGCCGATCTCGCCGAGGCCGCCGAGGGGCGTGACCCGAAGGCCGCCCTTGGGGAGCGCAGGAGGACGGCCCAGTTCAGGATGCGGATGACTCAAAAGACTCTCCTCAACCACACGCGCCACGTACCGGTGGGCACGTGGCGCGCGTGACGTTCGTGCAGAAGCAGTTGTCGTAGTGGGGTGCGGGCACCGGTGGCCCGCGTATTCAGTTGTGAAGTCCGGTCGCGCGGTGGTGCGGTCGTGCGAAGTCTGTTGTCAGAGCTGTACCCCGCCGGCGGCAAGATCGATCTTGAGCTGCTCGGTTTCCTCGGGCGTGAGGCCGACCATGGGCGCGCGCAGCGGTCCGGCGGGCAGTCCCAGGAGGGCGAGCGCGGCCTTGGTGGTCATGACGCCCTGGGTGCGGAACATGCCGGTGAAGACCGGGAGCAGCTTCTGGTGGATCTCCAGTGCCTTCTGTACGTCACCGGCGACGTGCGCGTCCACCATGGCGCGCAGTTCGGGCGTGACGACGTGGCCGACGACCGAGACGAAGCCGACCGCGCCCACGGAGAGCAGCGGCAGGTTGAGCATGTCGTCGCCGGAGTACCAGGCGAGGCCGGAGCGCGCGATGGCCCAGCTGGCGCGGCCGAGGTCGCCCTTGGCGTCCTTGTTCGCGACGATCCGCGGGTGCTCCGCGAGGCGGACCAGCGTCTCGGTGTTGATCGGGACGCCGCTGCGGCCGGGGATGTCGTAGAGCATGACCGGCAGCTCGGCGGCGTCGGCGATGGCCGTGAAGTGCTGGTACAGGCCCTCCTGCGGGGGCTTGTTGTAGTACGGCGTGACGAGCAGGAGGCCGTGGGCGCCGACGCGCTCGGCGGCGCGGGCCAGCTCGATGCTGTGCTGGGTGTTGTTCGTGCCGACTCCGGCGACGACGTGTGCCCGGTCGCCGACGGCCTCCAGGACGGCTCGTACGAGGTCCGTTTTCTCCGCGTCGCTGGTGGTGGGGGACTCACCGGTGGTGCCGTTGATGATCAGGCCGTCGTTGCCTGCGTCCACCAGGTGGGCGGCGAGCCGCTGAGCGCCGTCGAGGTCGAGTGCGCCGTCCGCCGCGAAGGGCGTGACCATGGCGGTGAGGACCCGCCCGAAGGGGGTCTGCGGAGTGGAGGTCGGAGCCATGGGTTACACGCTACTCGTTGCTCAGGGCGGGGTCTGCCCTCGGGGGAGGCGGCAGGTCGGAACGGAAGTGGAGCCCGGCACTGCCTGCTCGGGGGTTCAAGCAGTGCCGGGTCCCTTTGATCAGGCTAGATGAACTTCTCCAAACGTCGCAATACGGACACTTCGCACGGCTGATGCGTACATCTGTGCCCGATCGGGCGCCGAAGGCGCGTTACGGCGCCACGCGACCGTTCGCGTTGAAGGCGGCGTGGGTGAGCGGCATGAGCCGCGCCCACTCCGCTTCCATCTTCTCGCCGACCATCTCGATCTCCCGCTGCGGGAAGGAGGGGACCTTGGCCAGCTCGTGCTGGGTGCGCAGGCCGAGGAAGTGCATCATCGAGCGCGCGTTGCAGGTGGCGTACATCGACGAGTACAGGCCGACGGGGAGTACCGCGCGGGCCACCTCGCGGGCGACGCCGGCGGCGAGCATCTCCTGGTACGTGCGGTAGGCCTGGCGGTAGGAGTCCTCCATCGACCGGCTGACCAGCTCGTGCTGCTCGGTGGTGCCCTCGACGAAGACGTACTTGCCCGGGCGGCCCTGCTGGACCAGCTTGCGGTCCTGTCCCGGCACGTAGAAGACCGGCTGGAGCTCCCGGTAGCGGCCCGATTCCTCGTTGTACGACCAGCCGACGCGGTGCCGCATGAACTCGCGGAAGACGAAGATCGGGGCGCTGATGAAGAAGGTCATCGAGTTGTGCTCGAACGGGCTGCCGTGCCGGTCCCGCATCAGGTAGTTGATCAGGCCCTTCGAGCGCTCCGGGTCCTTCTTCAGCTCGTCCAGGGACTGCTCCCCGACGGTCGAGACACGGGCGGCGAACAGCACGTCCGAGTCGGTCGCGCTGCTCTTGACCAGTTCGACGGTGACGTCGCTGCGGAGGTCGATCTTGAAATCGTCGGCGGGGGTGTCGGTCACGGGTGCAGGGCCTTCCCATCTTGTCGCTTGGCGAGGCCACTCTACGGCTCGTCGGCCATCGGCCCGCCGAATGGGGCGTTCGGTGCAGTGCCGCGATGAAATCGGTGAAAGAGGGCACCCGAGGGGCTGTTCGTTCGTCTGTATGAGTAACAGCGAAACATTCATCCCTGAAGGGAGACGCAGCCTCCATGATCCGCCGGCGTGAACCCGTGCCGTTCGCCTTCGTCGCCGAAGCCGACAGGTTCCGCAGCAATGTCACACCCCCGCCGCGCGAGCGGGCGTCCTTCGGCCAGTTGGCCGGGCGCTGGTTGCTCGGACTCACCGTCGTCGCCGGAATCGTGGGCTCCCTGGTGATCGGGATGCCCGCTCTGTCCGCCGACCAGCCCTCGCCGCACAAGCAGCCGTCGCAGGCGTCCGACCGGCGCTGAGCGGCGCTGAGCGGCGTCGACGGACCGGTTCTGACTCCATCCGGACCCCGAAGGTGGTGACCGGAGACACAGGTCGGTAGCCTCACCGGGCACAGCACATGCCATGGAACGAGTGAGGACCAGCCGTGCCCCTGCCCTTCCTGACGGCCGACCGCGCCTTCGACGCCGACGACGACGTCGCGCTGCCGTACGACGACCGCGACCTCTGGCGCCGGCCCTACCGGCCGGGGCCGTGGCGCGTGGGGGTGGCGGCGCTGATGCTGCTGCTCGCCTCGTTCGTGCTGTTCGCGGCGATCATCATCGCGGCGACGGACTCGCTGTCCTCCGCCGGTGTGGTCTTCGGCATCGCGGTGGTCGCGATCGCCTGCGCCCTGCGGCTGCTGCGCATGGGCGCGTGGGTGAGCGCGAACGGAGTGCGTCACGTGCGCTTCTTCAGCACGCGCACGGTGGCCTGGCAGCAGGCCTCCAGCGTGCGCACGGTGCAGCAGCCGGTGCGCTGGCTCGGGCTGCCGCGCACGGTGCAGGGGCAGGCGCTGCTCCTCGTCCGGCAGGGCCGGTCCGCGGAGACCTCGCCTCCGCTGCTGACCACGCACAACGCCGACTTCCTCGGGCGGGAGGACGCCTTCGACCGGGCGGCCGACGCCGTGGAGGCGTGGGCCGCCGAGTACCGGCGAGGCTGAGCTCCGACGACAGGCGACGGGCGACAGGCGACAGACCGAAAAGCCGGGGGCCCGGACCGCGGCTGCGGTCCGGGCCCCCGGCTTTTCGGTCTGGTCAGGCCGCCTCGACGTGCTTGCCGTCGTGCAGGGCGATCGCCCGCTGCATCGCCTTGCGGGCGCGCGGAGTGTCGCGGGCATCGTGGTAGGCGACGGCGAGGCGGAACCAGCTGCGCCAGTCGCCGGGGGCGTCCTCCGTCTCGGCCTTGCGCAGGGCGAAGACCTCGTCGGCCGAGTCCCGGTCGACGCGGCCGCTCGGGGTGCGCTTCAGCTCGTCGACGGGCAGTCCGCCCTCGGCGTCGAGCTCCGCGGCGAGCTGGTTGGCCTTGCGGACGAACTGGGTGTTCTTCCAGAGGAACCACAGGCCGATCACCGGCAGGATCAGCACCGCGACGCCGAAGGTCACGGTGAGGACGGTGCCGGTGCCGATGAGCAGCACACCGCGGCTGCCGACCAGGGCGAAGTAGAAGACCAGGACGGCGGCCGTGATGACGTAGGTGAGTTTCGCGCGCATGTGGGTCAAGGGCTCGGTTCGGGTCTCGGTCCCGGGCTCAGTTCAGGTCCAGGAAGTGTTCCAGGCCGAAGGTGAGGCCCGGGGTGCTCACCACGCGGCGGGCGCCCAGCAGGATGCCGGGCATGAAGCTGCTGTGGTGCAGGGAGTCGTGCCGGACGGTGAGGGTCTCGCCCTCGCCGCCCAGCAGGACCTCCTGGTGGGCCAGCAGGCCGCGCAGGCGGATCGCGTGGACCGGGACGCCGTCGACGTTCGCGCCGCGGGCGCCGTCCAGGGCGGTGGCAGTGGCGTCGGGCGCCGGTGCGGAGCCTGCCTTCTGCCGGGCCTCGGCGATCAGCTGTGCGGTGCGGGTGGCGGTGCCGCTGGGGGCGTCGACCTTGTTCGGGTGGTGCAGTTCGACGACCTCGACGGACTCGAAGTACGGGGCGGCGAGCTGCGCGAACTTCATGGTGAGCACGGCGCCGATGGAGAAGTTGGGCGCGATGAGCACGCCCGTCTCCGGGGAGCCGTCGAGCCAGGTGTTCAGCTGTGCGAGACGCTCGTCGGTCCAGCCGGTGGTGCCGACGACGGCGTGGATGCCATGGCGTACGCAGTAGTCGAGGTTGTCCATCACCGAGGCGGGGGTGGTCAGCTCGACGGCGACCTGGGCGCCGGTCTCGGCCAGCGTGTCCAGGCTGTCGTTCCGCCCGAGGGCGGCGACCAGCTCCATGTCCTCGGCGGCCTCGACCGCCCGTACCGCCTCGGAGCCGATCCGGCCCCTGGCGCCGAGGACGGCCACGCGCAGCTTGCTCATGTTGTGTTCGCTTCCTTACCGAGAGACCGGGAGTGTCAGGCGACGGCGTCGTGCAGCCGGGACGCCTGCTTGTCCTTCAGCGGGCCGATGACCGACAGCGAGGGCCGTCGTCCCAGGACTTCGCGGGCGACGGCGCGGACGTCGTCCGGCGTGACCGAGGCTATCCGGGCCAGCATGTCGTCGACGGACATCTGCTCGCCCCAGCACAGTTCGCTCTTGCCGATACGGTTCATCAGCGCGCCGGTGTCCTCCAGGCCGAGGACCGTGGAGCCCTGGAGCTGGCCGACGGCGCGGCCGATCTCGTCGTCGGTGAGGCCGTGCTCGGCGACGTGGTCGAGTTCGTCGCGGCAGATCTTCAGCACGTCGTGCACCTGGGAGGGCCGGCAGCCCGCGTAGACGCCGAAGAGGCCGCAGTCGGCGAAGCCGGAGGTGTACGAGTACACGCTGTAGGCGAGGCCGCGCTTCTCGCGGACCTCCTGGAAGAGGCGGGAGGACATGCCGCCGCCGAGGGCGGTGTTGAGGACGCCCATCGCCCAGCGACGCTCGTCGGTGCGGGCCAGGCCCGGCATGCCGAGGATGACGTGCGCCTGTTCGGTCTTGCGTCCGATCAGCTCCACCCGGCCCGCGGCACGGATCGTGCGCCGCCCGTCACGCGGGGCGATGGGGGCGGCCACCGGCTCCCGGAAGGCGCCGGCCTTCTCGAAGGCGGCGCGGACCTGGCGTACGACCTTGTTGTGGTCGACGTTGCCGGCGGCGGCGACCACCAGGTGTGTGGGGTCGTAGTGCTTCTTGTAGAAGCGGCGGATGCGGTCGGCGGTGAGGGCGTTGACCGTGTCGACGGTGCCGAGGACGGGGCGGCCCAGCGCGTTGTCGCCGAACATGGTGTGCGCGAACAGGTCGTGCACGCAGTCGCCGGCGTCGTCCTCGGTCATCGCGATCTCTTCGAGGATCGCGCCGCGCTCGACGTCCACGTCGTCCTCGCGGATGAGCGAGCCGGTCAGCATGTCGCAGACCACGTCGATGGCGAGCGGCAGGTCGGTGTCGAGCACGCGTGCGTAGTAGCACGTGTACTCCTTGGCCGTGAACGCGTTCATCTCGCCGCCGACGGCGTCGATGGCGGAGGAGATGTCCAGGGCACTGCGCTTGCCGGTGCCCTTGAAGAGCAGGTGCTCCAGGTAGTGGGTGGCGCCGTTCAGGGCCGGGGTCTCGTCGCGGGAGCCGACGTGCGCCCAGATGCCGAAGGTCGCCGAGCGGACCGAGGGGAGGGTCTCGGTGACGATGCGCAGGCCGCCCGGGAGGGTGGTCTTGCGGACCGTGCCGATGCCGTGCTCGCCCTTGATCAGGGTTTGGGTACGGGCGACGGCCCGCGCCTCCGAGGAGGTGCGGGCCGTCGCCTTGGCGCTACGGGACGTCACTGGTCGGTGTCGTCCTTCTCCGCGGCGGTGGACGCAGCGTCGTCGCCCTCTTCGCCCTCGATCACGGGGATCAGGGAGAGCTTGCCGCGGGAGTCGATCTCGGCGATCTCGACCTGGACCTTCTGGCCCACACCGAGGACGTCCTCGACGTTCTCCACGCGCTTGCCGCCGGCCAGCTTGCGGATCTGCGAGATGTGCAGCAGACCGTCCTTGCCGGGCAGCAGGGAGACGAACGCGCCGAAGGTCGTCGTCTTCACGACGGTGCCCAGGTAGCGCTCACCGACCTCGGGCATGGTCGGGTTGGCGATGCCGTTGATCGTGGCGCGGGCGGCCTCGGCCTGCGAGCCCTGGGCGGCACCGATGTAGATGGTGCCGTCGTCCTCGATCGTGATGTCGGCGCCCGTGTCCTCCTGGATCTGGTTGATCATCTTGCCCTTGGGGCCGATGACCTCACCGATCTTGTCGACGGGGATCTTCACGGTGATGATCCGCGGCGCGTTCGGGGACATCTCGTCCGGCGTGTCGATCGCTTCCATCATCACGTCGAGGATGTGGAGGCGGGCGTCACGGGCCTGCTTGAGGGCGGCGGCCAGGACGGAGGCGGGGATGCCGTCCAGCTTGGTGTCCAGCTGGAGGGCGGTGACGAACTCCTTGGTGCCGGCGACCTTGAAGTCCATGTCGCCGAAGGCGTCCTCCGCACCGAGGATGTCGGTGAGGGCGACGTAGTGCGTCTCGCCGTTGATCTCCTGGGAGATCAGGCCCATGGCGATACCGGCGACGGGGGCCTTCAGCGGCACACCGGCGTTCAGCAGCGACATGGTGGAGGCGCAGACCGAGCCCATGGACGTCGAGCCGTTGGAGCCGAGGGCCTCGGACACCTGACGGATCGCGTACGGGAACTCCTCGCGCGTCGGCAGCACCGGCACGATGGCGCGCTCGGCGAGGGCGCCGTGGCCGATCTCGCGGCGCTTCGGGGAGCCGACGCGGCCGGTCTCGCCGACGGAGTACGGCGGGAAGTTGTAGTTGTGCATGTAGCGCTTGCGGGTCACCGGGGAGAGGGTGTCCAGCTGCTGCTCCATGCGGAGCATGTTGAGGGTGGTGACGCCCAGGATCTGGGTCTCGCCACGCTCGAACAGCGCGGAACCGTGCACGCGCGGGATGGCCTCGACCTCGGCGGCCAGGGTGCGGATGTCGGTGACACCGCGGCCGTCGATGCGCTTCTTCTCCTTGATGACGCGCTCACGGACCAGGGACTTGGTCAGCGAGCGGTACGCGGCGGAGATCTCCTTCTCGCGGCCCTCGAACTCCGGCAGGAGCTTCTCGGCGGCGAGCGCCTTGACGCGGTCCAGCTCGGCCTCGCGCTCCTGCTTGCCGGCGATGGTGAGCGCCTGGCTGAGCTCGGGGCGGACGGCGCCGCTGAGCGCCTCGAGGATGTCGTCCTGGTAGTCCAGGAAGACCGGGAACTCACCGGTCGGCTTGGCGGCCTTCGCGGCGAGGTCGGCCTGGGCGCGGCACAGCACCTTGATGAAGGGCTTCGCGGCGTCCAGACCGGCGGCGACGACCTCCTCGGTGGGCGCCTCGGCGCCGCCCTCGACCAGCTTGATGGTCTTCTCGGTGGCCTCGGCCTCGACCATCATGATCGCGACGTCGCCGTCCTCCAGGGCGCGGCCCGCGACGACCATGTCGAAGACGGCGTCCTCGAGCTCGGTGTGCGTCGGGAAGGCCACCCACTGGCCGCGGATCAGCGCGACGCGGACGCCGCCGATCGGGCCGGAGAAGGGCAGGCCGGCCAGCTGCGTGGACGCGGAGGCGGCGTTGATCGCCACGACGTCGTACAGGTGGTCGGGGTTGAGGGCCATGATCGTGGCGACGACCTGGATCTCGTTGCGCAGGCCCTTCTTGAAGGACGGGCGCAGCGGCCGGTCGATCAGGCGGCAGGTGAGGACGGCGTCCTCGGACGGCCGGCCCTCACGGCGGAAGAAGCTGCCGGGGATCTTGCCGGCGGCGTACATCCGCTCCTCGACGTCCACCGTGAGGGGGAAGAAGTCGAGCTGGTCCTTGGGGTTCTTGGACGCGCTGGTGGCCGACAGCACCATGGTGTCGTCGTCCAGGTACGCCACGGCGGAACCGGCGGCCTGCCTGGCCAGCCGGCCGGTCTCGAAGCGGATGGTGCGGGTGCCGAATACGCCGTTGTCGATGACGGCCTCGGCGTAGTGGGTCTCGTTCTCCACTAGCATTTTCTCCGTTACTTGTCGTCTTTCGTCCCTCCTCGCCCGTGTGGCGGGGGGACGGTGGCGGAGAAGCGCTCCGTGCAGTGCGGGCCGGTCTTCGATCGAAGCACCCGGGGTTCTGCCCCCGGGGGCCACTACCGAGGACCGGCGGCGGCTGGGCGCGCTTCTCCTCGTTCTCGTTCGTTGTGTCGTACGTCGTGTACGTCGTGCGTCTCGCGTCGTGCGTCTTGTCTTCTGCTACCACACTACAAAGCGGCGGCGACAGAGCGCACGTACAGCAAAGGGAGCGGCCCCCGAACGATGGGAACCGCTCCCTTCACGGCGTCTTACTTGGCGCCCGCCGCACCGCGGCGGATGCCGAGGCGCTCGACCAGCGCACGGAAGCGCTGGATGTCCTTCTTGGCGAGGTACTGCAGCAGCCGGCGGCGCTGGCCGACCAGGATCAGCAGACCACGACGGGAGTGGTGGTCGTGCTTGTGGGTCTTGAGGTGCTCGGTCAGGTCGGAGATCCGACGGGACAGCAGAGCGACCTGGACCTCGGGGGAGCCGGTGTCGCCCTCCTTGGTACCGAACTCGGTGATGATCTGCTTCTTCACTGCGGCGTCGAGCGACACGCGTACTCCTCTTGGTCTGAGAGTGCCAACCGAGTGCCCCCGGTCTACGTCTCGGGGGATCTTCCGTGACTCGGAAGGCGGGGATCCGCTGGGCGCGTCCTCCAGGGCTCTGAGCTCCGGGGGCGCGTACACATACGGCCGTCACACAGCGTACCAGCCTGGGCGGACGTCCCTTCCCGCAGGCCCGGCGGGCCTTTCCGGCAGGGCCGGGGCCCCTTCCCGCGGGCTCGGTGACCGGGCCGTCACCCGTGCGGTCACGGACATCCGCAAACCGCTGAGCAGGGAGAACGACGGCCAGTAGGGTGACCGCACAGACCGCCCGCAGTGCAGGAAGGACCGAGCCACCATGGTCGAAGCCGAGGACCGGGAACTCAAGGCGCGCAAGGAACGGGAGCGGGACGAGCTCTACTCCCTCGACATCTCCGGCGTCGAGTGGCACAGCGCGCCCGGCACCGAGGAGCACGAGGAACGGGTCGAGATCGCCTACCTTCCCGAGGGCGCCGTGGCGATGCGGTCGTCACTCGATCCGGACACCGTGCTGCGGTACACGGAGGCGGAGTGGCGGGCGTTCGTGCTCGGTGCGCGGGACGGGGAGTTCGACCTGGAGCCGGCGCCCGAGGACGGGGTCGCCCGGGCGGAGTGACCCGGGGCGGGGAAGACACCCGGGGGTGGGGAAGGGACCGGCCGGGGGCGGGGAAGGGCGGACGGGACCGTCAGGGCTTCCCCGCCGTGCTGCTTCCGATCCCCAGGACCAGGTAGGTCCACTGCTTCTTCTTGTCCCCGGACGGGCCGTTCGCGGACTTGGCGCCGAAGAATATCCTTCCGTCCTGGACGACGATGTCGTTCTCGTTCGAGAGCGTCAGCGGCTCGCCCTCGGCCGGCAGCCCGAAGTAGAGGTACGGGATCTCCTCGTCCGTCGCGGGATCCAGGGCGACCAGCGTGTTCGGCGCGATGTGGTCGTCGCTCAGGCGCAGGGCGAGGAGCTGGTCGCCGCTCATGCGCAGCGGCTGGAGCAGGGAGCCCGCCCCCGAGTCGAACTTCTTCGTCGTGTTCCCCGTCGCCAGGTCGAAGCCGATGATCCAGTTGGAGATCTGCTTCTCCATCTGGTCCTTGCTGCGGATGAAGACCTGGCCCGCGCCGACGGCGATGGTCGGGCAGTCGTCGATGACGACGTAGTCGGTGTAGGCGCAGTCGGCGACGTACGCGCCGTTGCGGAGACTGATCGTGGCGCGGTTGCGGCCCTTGTCGTCGAGAGACAGCAGGTCGGTGATCTCGGTGTCGCCGCCGGCGACGGCGAGGACGGCCGGGTCGGTGGAGGGCACGCTGAGGTCACGGATGCCCTTGGCGGCGGAGTACGTCCACTGGGTCCGGCCCGTGGCCGGGTCGACCTTGCGCACCTTGTAGGTGACGTGCTGCCAGGACGTGTCCGGCACGCTCTCGTCGGTGCTCCAGCACATCTGACGGATCAGCAGCGCGCGGCCGCCGGCCGCTCCCATGTCCTGGCAGGGAGCGGTGGCCTTCGTGGCCCACCGGCTCTCCCCCTCCTCCATGTCGTACCCGACGGTGCCACCGCCCCAGGTGACGGCGACCGTGTCGTGCGTCAGCGTCACGCTGGGCCGGTCCTGGGAGCTGCTGCCCGTCGCGAAGCCCGGGCCGGGACCGGCCACGGAATAGGAGAAGCGGTCCTCCCAGACGAGTCGGCCGTCGTCGAGATCGACGAAGGCGACCTGGTTGCAGAAGGCGTCCTCTTCACGGTCGTTCGCCCTGAAGAGCACGGCGGTGCGGTGGTCGCCCGTCACATGACGTGTGTAGCCGCAGATCGGGCCGTCGAGTCCGAGCCGCCACTCCTCCTCGCCGGGCGCGATGTCGGTACCGATGCGCATGCCGACGAGGGTCTTGTTGATCCCCTTGGCGAGGATGCGGTCCGTGGCCCACATGCCCGGCATCTCGACGTGCTCGCCGGGGGCCATGTCGTCCACGGAGAACCGGAAGGCCATCTCGCCCACGGTGCCCGGGGGTTGCTTCTCGACCGTCTCGCGGACGTCGAGAGGGCCCTGCTCGCCCGCGGCCTGCGGTTTGTCCGACGGTGTGCCGTTCTCGCCGCCGCCGCCCCACAGCAGCCAACCGCCGGTACCCAGCGCCGCGGCGACGACGACCGCGAGCAGTGCCGTCAGGACCTTCCGCCCGCGTTTCCGCACGCTGGTCGGCTCGGTCGGCGCGGGCTGGGTCATCGAAGGGGGCGGGCCGAAGCTCACGCGTGGGTCCTCTTCCTGATCCTGGGGGGTCCCGCGATGGGATGACGGCAAGCGCTCCTACTATGCCGGGTCTTGATCATCCGTTGGCACGGACGGGTTCGGCACCGTCGGCTCCGGCCGCGTTTCCGGTGAGGTTCTGTCCGACTTGTTCATGGATGTGGCGTCGCGCATGCACGGATTCGGAAACGAGGTACGGCACTTCAGGGCAGGCTGTGACGCAATGGGCAGACGCTGAGGTGAGGACGGGGCTGCCGGGGTGGGGCGTGCGGTGATTAGGCTGGGTCCCGGCGCGACGCCAGAACCCGTGGACCGGGCGTCGGCGTCGTACGGGGAGGGCCGACGATCGGACGACCTCGTTTCACTCGGACAACGTCGGACGACAAAAACGGTCGCCCCAGCACGGCATGAGGGTGCTCGACCACACCAGGAGGAACTGTGAGCAGCGATCGGGACGGGATCCGCGGGGGCTGGGCTAAACCCGGCGATGACCAACCCGACGCGGAGTCCGCAATCGAGACGACGGGCGAGTTCACCATCGACTACGCTCCGCCCGCCTGGTACACGCAGAACGCGTCGAGCGATTCGGGGCAGGGGCAGGCTCAGAATCAGGGGCAGGGCCAGAACCAGGGCCAGGGGCAAGGGGCGGGCTCGGGCGCCGGGGCCTCTCATTCTTCCGCTCCGTCCACTCCGCCTGCTCCTCGTGGGCCGGTTCCGCCGCTGCCCGGGCTGACTCCGCCGCCGCACGCGGCTCCGTCCAACGGCTCCTCCTCCATTCCGGCCCCGGCCCCGGGGGCGCCTTTCACTCCGCCTCCGCCGCCTGCTCCGGGGGCCGCGTTCACGCCGCCTCCGCCGCCGGGTCCGGGGGCGCCTTTCACTCCGCCCGCGCCGCCGACCGGGGGGCCGACCGGGGTGCCCAGGCTGCCGGTCGGGAGCGGGTTCGAGCCGCAGCAGCCGCAGGCGCGGCCGGAACCCGCGCCCGAGCCCGAGGTCGAGGTTGAACCGCAGGTGCGAGCCGAGCCGGAGGCCGTGCCCGACCCGGCGCCTGCCGCGGACCCTGCTTCTCCCACGGCCGTACCGGCGTTTCCGGCCGGCGGGTTCCAGCTTCAGGCGCCCGCTCCCCCGCCGGCCGAGGTGCCGAAGGCAGAGCCCGAGCCCGCGCCGGAGCCGGACAATGGTGACCTGGAGAGCGGCGCCACCATGCGCTTCTCCGCCGTCGCCCTGCAGCGGGAGATCGCCGAGCGTGCCGCGGCGGACGACACCGGGCAGGACGAGCGTCCGGAGCCTGCGGTCGACGAGCCCGAAGTCACCGCCGTGGACGACGCGGTGACCGTTTCCGACGAGACCGACGAGACCGACGAGACCGGTGAGGACGCGCCGGACGAGCCCTCCGCCGTGGCGGACGACGCCGTGCCGAACGACGCCGTGGAGCCCGAGAGCGTCGACGGTTTCGCAGTCGCGGGCGGCGGTCCCGAACTCGCCGACGACGGTGAGCGGGACGAGGAGACGGACGAGGTCCGTACGCCCTCGGTCGACGTGTCCGACCTGGCCGACGACGTGGACGAGTCCCGCCTCGCCGGTCCGGCTCAGGACGACGAGCCCGTGTCGGTCGCCCCGCTCGCTCCCGCCGCTCCGGTGGCCGAGCCCGCCCCCGAGGACAGCACTCCGGCCGAGGACGAGCCCGAGGACGCGGTGCCCCATCCTCGGGACGCCCAGCCCTCGGCGGAGCCCGTGGCGCCTGTTGCGGAGCCCGTGGACGCCGTCCCGGCCGACGCTCCCGCCGACAGCGCGCCGGAGGACGCCGTGCCGGCCGACGCACCGCCCGTGGCGCAGGGCGGAGTGCCGCCCCTGCCTCCGTCGTACCCTCCCGTCGCGCCCGCCCCGGCGCACCAGTGGCCCGCAGAGCCGCAGCCGGCCCCCGCCGCTCCGGAGCAGCCGGGCGTACCGACCCAGCAGCCTCCGTTCCAGCCGCAGGCTCCGCAGCCCGCGCCCGCCGCGTGGAACCCGCAGCCGACCGCCGCGCCGATGCCGCCGAACCAGGTGCCCGCGCAGCCCGCTCCCCAGCCCGCTCCGCAGGCCGGCTATGGCTTCCCGCAGCCGGGCGCCACGCCTCCGGCAGCCCAGCAGCCTCCGGTCCAGCAGCCTGGCGGCGCTCCCGCGCCCAGCGCCACCGGTTATGGGTTCCCTCAGCCCGGTGCGCCGACTCAGCAGCCCTACCCTCCGGCGCAGCCCGGTGGTTACGGCTTCCCGCAGGCGCCCGCGCCGCACGGGCAGTCACCGGAGCCGCAGCCGCAGCCGCACCCCGGTGTACCTCAGCAGGGGCAGCCGCAGGGTGAGGCTCAGACTCCGCCGACCGCGCCGCCGGCCGCCCAGCAGGGCTTCACCCCGCAGGATCCGCAGGCCCAGCCGATGGCCCCTCAGCCGGGGCAGGTTCCTCAGCCGGGGCACCCTCAGCCGGGACAGGCTCCCCAGACTCCGCCGGCCCCGTCTGCCCAGCAGCCGTACCAGGCCGCGCCCCCCGCACCCCAGCCGATGCAGCCCGGGCACCCCGGTCAGCCGGACCAGTCCCAGCAACCTCAGCAGGCCCAGGCCCAGGCCCAGGCCCAAGCGCCTCACCAGCCTCAGCAGCAGCACCCCGTCGACCCCCGTCTCGGTGCCGCCTGGCCGCAACCCATGCAGCACGACCAGCGTCAGCCCACCAACCCGGGTGCCGCACCGCTCGGTTACACGGCCGCCGTGGAGCTGTCGTCCGACCGGCTGCTCAACAACAAGAAGCAGAAGGCGAAGAGCAGCCGCCCGGCGGCCGGCGGTTCGCGATTCAAGCTGGGCGGGAAGAAGGAGGAGGCCGAGCGGCAGCGGAAGCTGGAGCTGATCCGCACGCCCGTGCTCTCCTGCTACCGCATCGCCGTCATCAGCCTCAAGGGCGGCGTCGGCAAGACGACCACCACCACCGCCCTCGGCTCCACGCTCGCCACCGAGCGGCAGGACAAGATCCTCGCGATCGACGCCAACCCGGACGCCGGTACGCTCGGCCGCCGGGTGCGCCGGGAGACCGGGGCCACCATCCGCGACCTCGTCCAGGCGATCCCGTACCTCAACTCGTACATGGACATCAGGCGGTTCACCTCCCAGGCCTCGTCCGGGCTGGAGATCATCGCCAACGACGTCGACCCGGCCGTGTCCACGACCTTCAACGACGAGGACTACCGGCGCGCGATCGACGTGCTGGGCAAGCAGTACCCGATCATCCTGACCGACTCGGGCACGGGTCTCCTCTACAGCGCCATGCGCGGAGTGCTCGACCTCGCCGACCAGCTGATCATCATCTCGACGCCGTCCGTGGACGGTGCGAGCAGCGCCAGTACGACGTTGGACTGGCTGTCCGCGCACGGGTACGCGGACCTCGTCTCCCGGTCCATCACCGTCATCTCGGGGGTCCGCGAGACCGGCAAGATGATCAAGGTCGACGACATCGTCGGCCACTTCCAGACCCGGTGCCGGGGCGTGGTCGTGGTGCCGTTCGACGAGCACCTGGCCGCCGGTGCCGAGGTCGACCTCGACATGATGCGGCCGAAGGTGCGGGAGGCGTACTTCAACCTCTCGGCGATGGTCGCCGAGGACTTCGTCCGCCACCAGCAGTCGCACGGCCTGTGGACGTCCAACGGCAACCCGCCGCCGGTGGCCGCACCGCCGCTGCCGGGTCAGCCCATGCCCGGACAGCAGCCCGCGCCAGGTCAGCAGCCCATGCCCGGGCAACAGCCCGTACAGGGTCAGCCCGGTGCGCCCGCACAGCCGGGCCAGTACGCCCAGCCGGAACAGCCCGCACAGCACCAGCCGGGACAGCCCTACCCGCAGCAGCCCGGGCAGCCGTACCCGCAACAGCCGGGGCAACAGCCGTACCCGCAGCCCGGTTACGGATATCCGCAGCCGGGGCCGACGCCTCCCCCGCCGCAGCAGTAGGTCCACCACCGCTTGAAGGCCCGCGTCGTCCCCGGACGGCGCGGGCCTTCGCACGTTCGCAGGCAGAACGGGTGGGGCTCGGCCGTCAGGCTCTCACCAGGGAGGCGCCAGTGGTCTGTGCCAATGGGAGTGAATGCTTCACCAACTCGTTGTTTCCGCAGGCCACATGGGGTTTGACGCACCGTTGACGCGCGCAGACTGCCGCTGGTAGACACACACTTCATTCTGCTTGTGCCACCCGGGCAAGCCCGCTCGAAGCCATTCACGGATCGCTCCAGCCTGTTCACATCTGTTCAAGCCCGCCTCCCGCGGGGGCCCACGGCATCCCGCGCGTGCGATGACGCGAGGTCAGGTAGTCATGAGCACACACGATCAGCTCGGCAGTGGACGTACCGGCACCCGCCCGCGGAGGATCCGGCTGCTCGCCGCCGCGGGCGCCACCGCGCTCCTCCTCGCATCGGGGACCGCCGCCCCGTCGGCCTCGGCCGCCGAGGACGACGAGGTGCTCACCGTCGCCGTGGCGCAGAGCGTCGACTCGCTCAGTCCCTTCCTGGCGGTACGGCTGCTCAGCACGAGCATCCACCGGCTGACGTACGAGTACCTGACCAACTACGACCCCGAGGACAACCACGTCGTCCCGGGTCTGGCCACCAAGTGGAAGTCGTCGCCGGACAAGCTGACCTGGACGTACACGATCCGCTCCGACTCCGAGTGGTCGGACGGGCAGCAGGCCACCGCCGAGGACGCGGCGTGGACGTTCAACAAGATGATGACCGACGACGGAGCCGCCACCGCCAACGGCAGCTTCGTCACCAACTTCGCGGAGGTCACCGCGCCCAGCCCGACCCAGCTGGTGATCCGGCTGAAGCAGCCGCAGGCCACCATGACCGCGCTCGACGTCCCGATCGTGCCCAGACACGTCTGGGAGAAGGTCGACGACCTCTCGAAGTTCAACAACGACAAGGACTTCCCGGTCGTCGGGAACGGCCCGTTCGTCCTCACGGACTACAAACCGGACAGCTATGTACGACTGAAGGCCAACAAGGACTTCTGGCGGGGCGCGCCCGAGTTCGACGAGCTGGTCTTCCGCTACTACAAGGACCAGGACGCCGCCGTGGCCGCCCTGCGCAAGGGCGAGGTGTCGTTCGTGTCCGGCTCGCCGTCGCTGACGCCCGCCCAGTCCGCCTCGCTGGAGGAAGAGGAGAACATCCACGTCAACGACGCGCCCGGCCGCCGCTTCTACGCCCTCGCCACCAACCCGGGCGTACGGGCGAAGGACGGCACGAAGTTCGGTGACGGCCACCCCTCCCTGCTGGACCAGCGGGTGCGGCACGCGCTGTTCATGGCGGTGGACCGCAAGGCGATCGTCGACAAGGTGTTCCAGGGGCACGCGGTCGAGGGTGAGGGCTACATCCCGCCGCGCTTCCCGCAGTACTTCTTCGAGCCGTCGGCCGACCAGAAGCTGGCATACGCTCCCGCCGAGGCGGCCCGGCTGCTCGACGAGGCGGGCTACCGGACGAACGCCGACGGCAAGCGTCTGGGCAAGGACGGCAAGCCGCTGAACTACCGCGTCCTGTGCCACGCCACCGACCCGAACGACAAGGCGGTCGGCAAGTACCTGGAGGAGTGGTGGGGCGAGCTGGGCATCTCGATCACCCTCAATTGCCTGGACAACGTGACCGACCCGTGGCTGGCCGGCGAGTACGACCTGGCCTTCGACGGCTGGTCCGTCAACCCCGACCCGGACTTCGTGCTCTCCATCCACACCTGCGACGCGCTCCCGGCCACGCCGAAGGACACGGGCGCCACGGACAACTTCATCTGCGACAAGACGTACGACGAGCTGTACGCCCGGCAGCTGGCCGAGTACGACCCCGCCAAGCGGGCGGACATCGTCAAGCAGATGCAGTCGCGGCTGTACGACTTGGGGTACATGAACGTCATGGCCTACCCGAACGCGGTCGAGGCCTACCGCACGGACCAGATCGAGTCGATCACGACCATGCCCTCCGCGGCGGGCAATATATACGGGCAGGACGGCTACTGGAGCTGGTGGTCGGCGGTCCCCGCGGACTCCGGTGACTCCTCCGGCGGTTCGTCGTCGACCGGTGCCGTGATCGGGATCACCGCGGGCGCCGTCGTCCTCGTCGGGCTCGGGGTGCTCTTCCTGGTCCGCCGCCGGGCGACGGCGGACGACCGTGAGTAGCGTGAGCAGGCCGACGACCGGGGAGGCCGGTGCGGCGCCAGGGCCGGGGTCCGCGGGCGCGGAGCGGCCGTCCCCGTCGCCCCGCGCCCGCGGGCTCTCCGTCGGCGCGTATCCCCGGTACGTGGCGGGCAAGCTGGCCGGCGCGGCCGTCTCCCTGCTCGCCGTCCTCGTCACCAGCTTCTTCCTCTTCAGGATGATCCCCGGTGATCCGGTGAAGTTCATGACCGGCCGCCGCCCGGTCTCGGCCGAGCAGATCGCCGTCTACCGGCGGGAGTTCGGGCTCGACCTGCCGCTGTGGCAGCAGTTCACGGACTACTGCGGCAAGGCACTCACCGGGGACCTGGGCACGTCGTACCAGTTCCGCGCGCCGGTCGTCGACAAGATCACCGAGGCGCTGCCGAACACCCTGCTGCTCACCGGCACGGCGTTCGTGCTCTACACCGCGCTGGGCGTCTTTCTCGGCACCCGCTCGGCATGGCGGCACGGCGGGCTCGGCGACCGTCTCCACACCGGTCTGGCACTGACGCTCTACTCCATCCCGTCCTTCTGGCTGGGGCTGCTGCTCATCATCGTCCTGTCGGTCGGCGTGGACCCGATCCCGGGTCTGTTCCCGACCGGGGGCATGGAGTCAGGCAGGGAAGAGGGCTTCGCCCACGTCGTCGACGTCGCCCACCACCTCGTACTCCCGGTGGTGACTCTGGTCGCCGTGGAGTACGGGCAGACGCTGCTGGTCACCCGGTCGGCGCTGCTGGACGAAATGGGCGGCGACTACCTGACGACGGCGCGGGCCAAGGGGCTCAGGGACGATCTCGTACGGCGCCGGCACGCGGTGCCCAACGCGCTGCTGCCGACGGTCACGCTGGTCTTCGTCAACCTGGGGCGGACGGTGGCAGGCGTCATCCTCGTCGAGACGGTCTTCTCGTGGCCGGGGCTCGGCGGGCTGTTCTACCAGGCGCTCAGTGTGCCCGATCTTCCGTTGGTGCAGGGGCTGTTCTTCGTCTTCGCTGCCGCGGTGATCCTCATGAACACACTGGCCGACCTGCTGTATCCACTGTTCGATCCGAGGGTGGGCCGATGACCGCCGAGACCACCGAAGGCAGCGAGAGCACCACAGGTGCCGAAGGCACCGAGAGCCCCGAGTCCCCGGCGAAAGGCGCGGCACCCGGTCCACGTGCTCTCGCCCGGCGGCGGCGCCGGGCCACCGTCGCGCGCTTCTGGAGGGAGTACCGCAGGCACCGCGCGGGCGTGTTCGGGCTGGCGGCGTTGTCGCTGTTCGTGCTTGTCGCGCTCTCCGCACCGCTCACCGTCGGGTCGGACGTGGAGAGCGTGACCAACGCGCCCGGGCAGCCGCTGGAGAGCCCGAGCGGCCGGTTCCTCCTGGGCACCGACCAGTTCGGGCGGGATCTGCTGGGTCTGCTGATCTGGGGCTCACGCGTCTCGCTGCTCGTCGGGCTGCTCGCGGCCGCGCTGTCGGTGACGATCGGGGCGCTCATCGGGATCACGGCCGGACACTTCCGCGGCTGGTACGCCACGGTGATGATGCGGATCACGGACTGGTTCCTGGTGATGCCGACGCTGGTGCTCGCCATCGTGCTGGCGACGGTCCTGTCCCGTTCACTCGGCACGATCGTGCTGGCCATCGGCGTGACCACCTGGCCCACCACGGCACGTCTGGTCCGGGCCCAGACGCTGGCGGTGGAGTCGCGGCCGTACATCGAACGCGCGAAGGCGCTCGGGGGCGGGCACTGGCACATCATGTCCCGGCACGTGCTGCCCAACGTCATGCCGCTGGTCCTCGCCCAGACGACCCTGATCATCTCCTCCGCGATCCTGGCCGAGGCCACCCTGGCCTTCCTCGGGCTCGGGGACCCGGCGGTCGTCTCCTGGGGCGGGCTGCTGCAGGACGCGCGGGAGGCGGGGTCCGTGAGCTCGGGCGACTGGTGGTACCTGGTGCCGCCGGGCGTCGGGATCGCACTGGTGGCGCTGGCGTTCACCCTGTGCGGGCGCGCGGTGGAGGCCGTTCTCAATCCCAGGCTGGGGGTGTCGCGTTGAGCCTGCTCGAGGTCCGTGACCTGCACGTGACGTATCCCGGCGGTGCGGCCGCGCTGCGCGGAGCCGATCTGAGCCTCGTCGCGGGCGAGAAGCTCGGCATCGCGGGCGAGTCCGGCTGCGGCAAGTCCACCCTGGCACTGGCCCTGCTGCGGCTGCTGCCGCCCGGTGCCCGGACCGACGGGGAGGTCCTGCTGGACGGCGAGGACGTGCTGACGATGAAGTGGGGCCGGGTGCGGGCGGTCCGCTGGGCGAGGGCGTCGATCGTCTTCCAGGGCGCGATGCACTCCCTGAACGCCGTGCACCGCGTCGGCGACCAGATCGCCGAGCCCATCCTGCTGCACCGCAGGGCCACGCCGGCCGGCGCCCGGAAGAGGGCCGGTGAGCTGCTGGAGCAGGTGGGCCTGCCGGCGGCCCGCGCGAGCGCCTACCCGCACGAGCTGTCCGGCGGCCAGCGGCAGCGGGTGATGATCGCGATGGCGCTGGCCTGCGACCCGCGTCTGATCGTCGCCGACGAGCCCACCACGGCGCTCGACGTGATGATCCAGGCCCAGATCCTGCGGCTGATCGAGACCCTGGTGGGTGAGCAGGACGTGGGCCTGATCATGATCAGCCACGACCTCGCCGTACTGGCCGACACCTGCGACCGGCTGGCGGTGATGTACGCGGGGCGGGTGGTCGAGGAGGGCCCGGCACGGCAGGTCTACGAGGACGCCCGGCATCCGTACGGCCGGGCGCTGTCGGGGGCGTTCCCGCGGATCGGCGACCCGGCGTCGCGGTTCGCGCCGCGCGGGCTGCCGGGTGACCCACCGGACCCGGCGGCGGTGCCGTCCGGGTGCGCGTTCCACCCGAGGTGCCCGGTCGCGCTGGACGTCTGCGCCACGCAGGACCAGGCACTGCGGGCGGCGGGAGAGGACCGGCGGGCGGCGTGCGTGCACGTGGGGACCGACGGCACCAGCACACCGCCCGCCGACGGCGCGGCACCCGGCGGCACACCGCCGGCGCGGGACGAGGGAGTGAGGAGCAGCACCCCATGACGAGCACTCCGACGACGAGCACCCCGACGACGGGCACCGCACCTTCGCTGTTGAGCGTTCAGGGATTGGAGGTCGCCTTCCCCGGTCGGCGCGGCGCGCCCGCCGCCCGGGCCGTGGACGGGGTCGATCTCGACATCGGGCGGGGCGAGATCGTCGCGCTGGTCGGCGAGTCGGGCTGCGGGAAGACCACACTCGCCCGCTGCCTGCTCGGCCTGGTCCCGCCGACCGCCGGCCGCGTCACCTTCGACGGCGCCCCGCTCGCCCGCTCCGGCCGCGCGCTGAAGGCGTACCGCAGGCGGGCCCAACTGGTCCTCCAGGACCCGAGCGGCTCACTGAACCCGCGGCACACGGTGTATGACATCGTCGCCGAGGGCCTGCGCATCCACGGTCACGCGGGGAACGAACGGACGGCGGTCGCCGAGGCGCTGTCCCGTGCCGGGCTGCGGCCACCGGAACGCTTCTTCCTGCGTTACCCGCACGAGCTGTCCGGCGGCCAGCGCCAGCGGGTCGTCATCGCGGGCGCCCTGGTCCTGAAACCGGAACTCCTCGTCGCCGACGAACCGGTGGCCTCCCTCGACGCGTCGGTGCGCGGCGAGATCCTCGCGCTGCTGCTGCGGCTGCGCACCGAGTTGGGCCTGTCCGCGCTGGTGGTGACCCACGATCTGGGGCTGGCCTGGAACATCGCGGACCGGGTCGCGGTGATGTACCTGGGCCGGATCGTCGAGACGGGTGCGGTGGAGCAGGTACTGACGGCGCCCCGGCATCCGTACACCCAGGCCCTGCTGTCCGTCCTGCCGGAGGCGCCCGGCGCCCCGGTCGTGCTCTCCGGTGAACCTCCCGACCCGTCGCATGTCCCCGCCGGCTGCCGCTTCCACGTCCGCTGCCAGATCCTGGCCGGTGGCGAGGCGGAACGCGCCGGGGTCGCCGACGCGTGCCGCCATCAGGACCTGGAGATCCTGACCGGCGGCGACACGGCGCAGGTCGCCTGCCACTGGGCCCTGACGGAGCGGTCGGCGGCCGGGGCGGGGGACACGGCCGCGGTACGGCCGGGCTGACCCGGGCGGGCCTGTCCGTCGGGGGACGCGCTACCACCCCACTGGACGGCCGGGCGGACGGCGTCGGCGGGGCGCAGCTGCCACGCGGCAGAAACGACCCATCCGGGCAGGGCAGTAACGCGGCTACCGCCCGGGGTGGCGGCGACGGTATACCCGCCGACGGTGTCGGCGTGGCCGTCAGGGCTGCCGGGTGTCGTCCGCCGCGATGATCTCTCGGCACTTGTCGACGTCGTCGCCCATCTGGACGAGCAGCGCCTCCAGCGTCTCGAACTTCGCCTGGCCCCGTACGAAGGCCAGGAAGTCCACGGCGACGTGCAGGCCGTACAGGTCGAGGCCGACGCGGTCGATGGCGTACGCCTCCACCGTGCGCTCGGTGCCCTCGAACTGCGGGTTGGTGCCGACGGAGATCGCGGCCGGCATCGCCTCGCCCTGGGCGTGCAGCCAGCCGGCGTAAACGCCGTCGGCCGGGATGGCGGTGTGCGGGAGGGTCTCGACGTTGGCCGTGGGGAAGCCCATCTCACGGCCGCGCTGGGCGCCCCGGACGACGACTCCCTCGACGCGGTGCGGGCGGCCCAGGATCTCCGCGGCGCCGGCGACGTCGCCCTCGGCGACCAGGCGGCGGGTCAGCGTCGAGGAGAAGGGTTCGCCGCCGCCCGCGTCACCGGTCACGTACAGGTCTACGACCTCGACCTCGAAGTCGTAGACCTTGCCCTGCTCGATGAGGAACTCGACGTTCCCCGCGGCCTTGTGGCCGAAGCGGAAGTTGGGGCCCTCGACGACCGCCTTGGCGCGCAGCCGGTCGACCAGGACCTTGACCACGAAGTCGGCCGCGGACAGCTTCGAGAACTCCTTGGTGAAGGGGAGGATCAGCACCGCGTCCACGCCCAGTTCCGCCATCAGTTCGGCGCGGCGGTGGTGCGGGGCGAGCAACGGCGGGTGGCTGCCGGGGCGGACGACCTCGCTGGGGTGCGGGTCGAAGGTGACGACGACGGCGGGGACGCCCAGTTCGCGGGCGCGGTCCACCGCGTGCTTGATGATCAGCTGGTGCCCGCGGTGGACGCCGTCGTAGGAGCCGATGGTGACGACGCTGCGTCCCCAGTCCTCGGGGATGTCCTCCAAGCCACGCCAGCGCTGCACTGTGTCTGCTCCT
Organism: Streptomyces sp. BB1-1-1; assembly: GCF_031597775.1. Classification (NCBI taxonomy): domain Bacteria; kingdom Bacillati; phylum Actinomycetota; class Actinomycetes; order Kitasatosporales; family Streptomycetaceae; genus Streptomyces; species Streptomyces sp. BB1-1-1. The sequence goes on from NZ_CP134203.1 coordinate 2,386,873, forward strand.
TGGTGGTTTCCGTGGTGCCTCTTACGCAGGTCTAAGGGTGCCATGCCGTCCGGCTCCCGCCCGCATCGGCATCCGCGCTGTGACCGGGTGCACGTCCGGTGCGCCGGATCCGGCTCACGCCGGGATCCGGGCGCCCGCCAGGTTCTCGATCGTGCGGCGTGCGCTGGGGCCCACCAGCGCCGCCCAGTCCTGGGGCTCGTCGGCCAGCCAGCCGGTGACCCTGGTGGCGAACCCCGGGAGGTGGCGGGCCAGGTCGACCAGGCCGCGGTCGAAGCGGGTGGCGCCGTCCGGGGTGCGGACGAGGAGGAGGCCGGTGCGGTGGACGAGGGCGGGCAGGTCGTCGCCGCCGCACCGGGCGGCCGCATGCAGCAGCGCGTCCAGGACGGCGGGGTCCTGCTCGTGGGCCAGGAGGTGCTCGCGCAACTCGCGGCGGAGCGGACCGCTGCCAGGGGCGCCGCTGCCATGGGTGCCGTCGCCGGCGAGGACACCGGCGAGCGCGGCGCGCACCGGCTCGGGACCGTCGTCGAGCAGGCCGGTGACCAGGGGGTGGAGTACGGCGCGGGCCGCGGGGTCCCGGTCGAGGCGCCGGTCGACGTACGCGGCCACGTGCCCGGCGGTCTCCGGGCGTTCCACCACGGCCTCACCGACGAGTACGGCCACCCTGCGGGCGAGCGCGGGCGTGGTGGCGTCGGCGAGCCTGCGCAGCGCCTCTCCGGCGTCCGGCCCGCGCAGCCTGGCCCGGAAGGCGTCGAGGACGGGCCCCGGATGGGTCGGCAGGGCGGCGGCCACCGCGCTCGGCGGGAGGTACGGGTCGCCCGCCGCGAAGTGGCTCAGCGCCCGCGGGAGGTGACGGTCCCGGCTGCCCGGGTCCTGGACGAGCAGGGCGAGCGCACCACCGCGCGAGGCGCTGTCGGCGGGGTCGGCGAGCAGGACCAGGGCGGCGTGGCGGAGGAGGGTGCGGTCGGCACCGGTGCGTGCGTGCGGTGCGGTGCGCAGGCCATGGGTCACCGCCGCCGTCCGCCGGGCGGGCCGCTCGTCGCGCGCCCACCGTTCGACGGCGCGGCAGAGGGCGGACGGCTCCTCCTCGGCCAGGACGGCGAGCAGTTCGTCGGCCCGTCGGTGCGCGCTGTCGACGAGTACCTCGGTGAGGCCGTCCAGGCCGCCCGGGCCGCGGTGGCGGTGCGTGTGCAGCAGCGCCTGTGCGGCCGTCGCGACGGTGGCGTGCGGGGTCGCGGGCAGCGGCCGTTCGTCGTCGAACCAACGGACGAGGAGCGGTTGCACGGCCGTCGGATCGGCGGCGAGCCGTCCGGCGACGGTGTCGAGGTGACGGGGGCCGGGCTCGTGCGGGGGGCCGTCGGCGAGGACGAGGCGGCGCAGCAGGTCCAGGCGCGTGGCCTCCGGCAGTCGCACGGCCGTCCAGAAGGCGGGCCCGAACTCCCCCGGCGCGGCCCGCCCTTCGCCGCTCCGCTCCACGATGCCGTCGGCGAGCAGCCGCAGCACCTCCGTGTACGGCGTGGCGTCGGGCACGCGCGTCAGCACCTCGGCGAGCAGCCGGGCGGCCCACCAGGAGTGCGGGTCGGCGTCCAGTGCGTGCACCAGCTCTTCGAGAGTCAGCGCGAGTTGGGGGATGCCGTACTGGCGGGCGAGGAGCAGCAGGGCCTCGACCACGGGGCCGATGCGGTGGTGCGGCACGGGGAGGGTGTGGGTGTGGGGGTCGTGCGGGGTGCCGCGGTGGTGGACGAGGGCGCGCAGGGCCTCGTCCAGGTCGAGGTGCGTGCCCTGGATCCAGTCGGCGAGCTCCTCGTGGGCGAAGCGGTAGCCGCTGCCCGCGGGTACGAGGAGGCCCTCGCCGAGTACGGCCGTTGCCCAACCGGTGCCGCCGCCGAGCCGGGCGGGGGCCGGTCCCAACGGGAACAGCGCCTCGAACGACTCCCGGTCCAGCTCGCCCTGGCCCGGGCCGAGACTGCGCCGGGCCGCCTCGTGGACCTGTCCGGAGACCTTGGCCGCGAGTCGTCGTACGGCGGTGCCGTGCAGGCCGTTCGCCGCGGCCAGGCGGTTGGCGACGCGCAGGCACGTCAGGTCCAGGTAGGCCGCGAAGACCGCGTGCCGCTCGGCGCGGGCGGGGGGCGGGGAGCCGGGGAGGGCGTCACGCACCTCCGCGAGCAGGCGAAGGGTGAGGGGGTGCCGACCGTCCGGGTCCGCGAGGGCGCCTTCCGGTAGGCGGTAGCGTGCGCGCGCCTCCCGGGCCTCGTCGTCGCGCAGATCGCCGAGCCGGACGCAGGGTGGGATGCCTGCGCCGGGATCTTCGGACCGGGGCTCGGCGTACTCGGACCGAACCGGAGCGGCCGCTGTCTCGGAGGTCGTCCTGCCGGAGGTCGTCCTGCCCGCGGTCGTCCTGCCGGCGGTCGGCGCCGTCTCCCTCGGCGCTGCGCCGGCCGCTCCGAACGGCGGTTCCGGTTCGCGATCGGCGGCCTTCGACGTGGGCGCTCTGCCTGCCGGCCCTGCCGTCGACTCCTCCAGCGCCGCTACGAGGGGCGTCCCGATCGAGGGCACTTCAGCGCCCGACGCCGGCAACGACGCGCCACTGACCGGCACGCCACACGGCTCTCCACAGGCCGCTCCGGACAGCGGCACTCCACCGCCCGCCGACCCGGGCCACGGCTCTCCGGCAGCGATCGCCCGAGGCGACGGCGCGCCCACGACCTGCCCGGACGGCCACTCCCCCGCAGCCGAGCCGGGCGGCCGCGACACTCCGGCAACCGGTCCGGACGCCGGCGCCCCCGCCACCGCCCCGTACAACAGCTCCCGCGGGAACTCCGCCCCCGCCCGCTCCCAGTACTCCGCCCGGCATGCCACCACGAGCCGCGACCCCGTGTCCCGCAGCCACGTCACCGTGCCCTCCGTCCACTCGGGGAGGCGGTGGGCCAGGACGGGCGGCATCTCCTCGGGGCCGTCGAGCAGCAGCAGAAGGGGGCGTCCGGCGGCGCGGGCGAGGTGGGCGAGGCGGTCCGGGGTGATGTCGCCGAGGCCGGCGGAGCGGGAGCGGTCCGAGGCGGCGATGATGCGGGCGGCCCGGGCCAGCGTCCTGCGTGCCGCGTCCGCCAGCGACATGTCGTCGTCCCGCAGATCGGCGCCGCGCAGCCACAGTGTGGGCGCCGGTTCCGCGCCCAGGGCGCGGCGGGAGGCGAGGGCCGCCAGCTCGGTCGTACGGCCGCTGCCGGGCGCACCGACCAGGCCGAGCACGCTGGCGCGACTTACGGCGAAGTCGGCGAACTCCCGCACCACAGCCGCGCGTTCGACCGGTCCCGCGGGGCAGCCGGTGCCCGGCCCGACCCCCGCCCCGACACCCGGATCGCTCCCGGCGCCGGAACCGGAGCCTGAGCCGGAGCTGGGCCCGGACCCGGACACGAAACCGGAGCCGGAGCTGGACCCGAAGCCGGAGCCGAACCCGGACACGAAACCGGAGCCGGAGCCGGAGCTGGACCCGAACCCGGACCCGGACCCGAAGCTGGACCCGGACACGAAGCCGGAGCCGGATCCGTGACCCACACCCCCGCGCCCACCCCCTCCCGCCGCCCCCGGCGGACCGTCCTGCCCCACCGAGGTCGCCGTGAGTGCGAGTACGCCCGCCAGATTGAGGTCGGCGCCGTAGGCCGGGACCGTCGCCGCGTTCTCGGCGAGCAGGTCGGCGAGGGGGCCGGGGACGGGAAGCAACGGCACGGCGAAGCCGACGTCGCTGTGTCCGGAACTCAGGGCGGTGCCGAGGACGCCGACGACCGCGCCGGTCGCGATGTCGAGGACCGGTCCGCCGGCCGCGCCGCCGCCCAGCCGCAGCGCGTCCCGCCCCGATGTGCCGAGCGCCAGCTCCAGGGCGTCGCCGAGGAGATGGAAGCGGTCGGTGGCCGCGTAGGTGACGTCGGTGGCGCCGAGGACCCGGGCCTCGCGCCAGCCGCCGGCGGCGATCCGGACGTACGTCCCGGCCTCGACCCTGCCGCGCGCCGCGACGGGCAGCGGCTCGGCGCCGAGGCCCTCGGTGCGTACGAGGGCCAGGCCGAGGGCGGGCAGCGGAGTCACGTCGGCGGCGGCCACGACACGGCGGCGGTCCCCGGCGCCGCTCAGCACCAGTCGGGACAGACCGTCGACCGCTTCGTGGCTGGTGATCAGCGTGCCGTGGTGGTCGGCGAGGAAACCGGTGCCTCGGGGGCGGCCGGCGAGGTCATGGACCCGGATCAGCGCGTCGTCGGGCGCGATCCGTGGCGCTTCGGTCGGCGGGGCGGGCGGCCCGCCGCACGCCTCCGGGAGGCAGTCCGGGGACCGCAGTCCTGCCCTGCCGCCCGCCGCCTCCCGGGACCGGTTCCGCGACGCCATCGTCGAACCTCCCCGCCGTACACCCGTGCTGTGTGTTCGACGGTAGGCGCGTGATGATCAATGGGACAGATCCCATGGCGAACGCGCCCCCTTCCACTCCCCCGGTTCACTCCGAGCGCCTGCCCGGACGGGTGAACAGGAAGGGAGGGTTGGATACACCCTATGTGGTGGGGGAACCGAGGGGGGACCGTGGAGCGGCGACGATGGAAGTCCCCGTGATCGCCGCTCCACGGGCGGAGCCCGACGGCAGGTCGGCTCAGCCGAATATGGCCAGGCTCTTCGCCTTGCCCTTGTGCTCCTCCACGAGCGCGAGGAAGCGGCCCTCGGGATCGAAGACGGCGACGGCACCGGCGCCCGCGTAGGAGTCGGGCATCTCCAGGCGTACACCGTTGGTGAGCAGCCGCGCCCGCTTGGCGTCCACGTCCCAGCGCGGGAAGGCGGCGGTGGCCGCGTCCGCGATCGGCATGACGGTGAGGTCCTGCTGGAGCTGGTCCAGCGTCTTGGCCGCGTCCAGCTTGTACGGGCCGACACGGGTGCGGCGCAGGGCCGTGAGGTGGCCCCCCACGCCCAGGTCGGCGCCCAGGTCGCGGGCGAGGGCGCGGATGTAGGTGCCGGAGGAGCAGACCACCGAGACCACCAGGTCCAGCACCGGGGTGCCGTCCTCGGCGACGGCGTCCCGGACGTCGTACACCGCGAAGGAGGAGACGGTGACGGGGCGGGCGGGGATCTCGAACTCCTCGCCCTCGCGCGCCCGCTTGTAGGAGCGCACGCCCTTGATCTTGATGGCGCTGACCTTGGACGGCACCTGCATGATGCGGCCGGTCAGCTTGGCGACGGCGGCGTCGACGGCGTCCCGGGTGACCTTCGAGGCGTCCTGCGACCCCGTGATCTCGCCCTCGGCGTCGTCGGTCAGTGTCGTCTGCCCGAGCCTGATCGTGCCCAGGTACTCCTTCTCGGTGAGGGCGAGGTGCCCGAGGAGCTTGGTCGCCCGCTCCACACCGAGGACCAGGACGCCCGTCGCCATCGGGTCGAGCGTGCCGGCGTGCCCGACGCGCCGGGTGCGGGCGATGCCCCGCATCTTGGCGACGACGTCGTGCGAAGTGAAGCCCGACGGCTTGTCGACGATGACAAGGCCGTCGGGCGTGGGGTGCTTGTCGGTCATTTAGCGGTGTCGTCCGTCTCGTCGGCCTCGGCGGCCTCGGCGTCGTCCTCGGACTCGTCCGGCTTGCGGTACGGGTCCGCCTCACCGGCGTACGCGGCGCCCGCGGACGCCTCGCGCACCTTCTCGTCGGACTGCCGCGCCTTGTCGAGGAGGTCCTCGATGTTCCGGGCGGTGTCCGGGAGGGCGTCCATGACGAAGGTCAGGGTCGGCGTGAACTTCACGCCCGCCGCCTTGCCGACCTCGGAGCGCAGGATGCCCTTGGCGCTCTCCAGGCCGGCGCTCGCGGCCGCGCGCTCCTCGTCGTCCCCGTACACCGTGTAGAAGACGGTCGCCTCCCGCAGGTCACCCGTGACCCGGGTGTCCGTGATGGTGACGTGCGAGCCGAGCCGCGGGTCCTTGATCCCGCGCTGCAGCTTCTGGGCCACCACCTCTCGGATGAGGTCCGCCAGCCTTTTCGCCCGCGCGTTGTCGGCCACTGGTCCGTCTCCCGTTCTCTTTCTCGTCTGCGCTTCGTCTGCGCTTCTTCTGCGCTTCTCGTGCGTTCTCTGGTCAGTCGTCGTCGCCGTGGAAGCGCCGTCTGACGGACAGCAGCTCCACCTCGGGGCGGCCGGCCACCAGCCGCTCGCACCGGTCGAGTACGTCGGACAGGTGCCCCGCGTCACCGGACACCAGGGCCAGGCCGACGACCGCCCGCCGGTGCAAGTCCATGTGCTCCACCTCGGCCGCGCTCACCGCGTACTTCCGCTGGAGCTCGGCGACGATCGGGCGGACGACGGAGCGCTTCTCCTTCAGCGAATGTACGTCGCCGAGGAGGAGGTCGAAGGACAGCGTCCCCACATACATGTGTGCAACCGGTTCACCCGCCGGCTCGGGATCGATGGCCCCGCCATCCATGTGGCGGGGACATCAGAACCGTACAACGAACGGCCGGGGCCGATCGACGGATATTGTGCTCCGCCGACCGGCCCCGGACCGCACCGTCTCGGAAGTCGGGGCTGTTACACCCGCGGCTTCTCGCGCATCTCGTACGTCGCGATGACGTCGTCGACCTTGATGTCGTTGAAGTTTCCGAGGTTGATACCGCCCTCGAAGCCTTCGCGGATCTCGGTGACGTCGTCCTTGAAGCGACGCAGGCCCACGATGTTGAGGCTCTCCGCGATGACCTTGCCATCGCGCAGCAGGCGCGCCTTGGTGTTGCGCTTGACCTCGCCGGAGCGGATGAGAACACCCGCGATGTTGCCCAGCTTGGACGAGCGGAAGACCTCGCGGATCTCCGCCGTACCGAGCTCGACCTCTTCGAACTCCGGCTTGAGCATGCCCTTGAGGGCCGCCTCGATCTCCTCGATCGCCTGGTAGATGACCGAGTAGTACCGGACGTCCACACCTTCGCGCTCGGCCATCTGCGCGGCACGCCCAGCGGCGCGCACGTTGAAGCCGATCACGATGGCGTCGGAGCCCATCGCCAGGTCGATGTCGGACTCCGTGACCGCACCGACGCCGCGGTGCAGGACGCGGATGTCGACCTCTTCGCCGACGTCCAGCTGGAGCAGCGAGGACTCGAGGGCCTCGACGGATCCGGAAGCGTCACCCTTGATGATCAGGTTCAGCTGCTGGACCTCGCCGGCCTTGAGCACCTTGTCCAGGTCCTCCAGCGACACGCGGCGCGTGCGCTTGGCGAACGCGGCGTTCCGCTCGCGGGCGGCGCGCTTCTCCGCGATCTGGCGGGCCGTACGGTCCTCCTCGACCACGATGAAGTTGTCACCGGCGCCCGGGACGTTGGTCAGGCCCAGGACCTGGACCGGCGTCGACGGACCGGCCTCGGCGACGTTGTTGCCGTTGTCGTCGAGCATGGCGCGGACGCGGCCGTAGGCGTCGCCCACCACCATCGTGTCGCCGACCCGCAGGGTGCCTCGCTGGACGAGGACCGTCGCCACGGCACCGCGGCCGCGGTCGAGACGGGACTCGATCGAGATGCCCTGCGCGTCCTGGACCGGGTTGGCCCGCAGATCGAGCGAGGCGTCCGCGGTGAGGACCACGGCCTCCAGCAGGGAGTCGATGTGCAGACCCTGCTTGGCGGAGATGTCGACGAACATGGTGTCGCCGCCGAACTCCTCGGCCACCAGGCCGTACTCGGTCAGCTGACCGCGCACCTTGGTCGGGTCGGCGCCCTCGACGTCGATCTTGTTGACCGCGACGACGATCGGGACGTCGGCCGCCTGGGCGTGGTTGAGCGCCTCGACCGTCTGCGGCATGACGCCGTCGTTGGCCGCGACGACCAGGATCGCGATGTCGGTCGACCGCGCACCACGGGCACGCATGGCGGTGAACGCCTCGTGACCCGGGGTGTCGATGAAGGTGATCTTGCGCTCTTCTTCGTTGACCTCGGTCGCGACCTGGTAGGCACCGATGTGCTGGGTGATGCCGCCGGCCTCGCCCGCGATGACGTTCGTCTTGCGGATGGCGTCGAGCAGCCGGGTCTTACCGTGGTCGACGTGACCCATGACGGTCACGACCGGCGGACGGACGACCAGGTCCTCCTCGGAGCCCTCGTCCTCGCCGAACTCCAGGTCGAAGGACTCGAGCAGCTCGCGGTCCTCCTCCTCCGGGCTGACGATCTGAACCGTGTAGTTCATCTCGCCGGCGAGGAGCTGGAGCGTCTCGTCGGAGACGGACTGGGTCGCGGTGACCATCTCGCCGAGGTTCATCATGACCGCGACGAGCGACGCCGGGTTGGCGTTGATCTTCTCCGCGAAGTCGGTGAGCGAGGCACCGCGCGACAGGCGAATGGCTTCGCCGTTGCCGCGAGGCAGCATCACGCCGCCGACCGACGGGGCCTGCATGGCCTCGTACTCCTGGCGCCTCTGCCGCTTCGACTTGCGACCGCGACGCGCGGGACCGCCGGGACGACCGAAGGCGCCCTGCGTGCCACCACGGCCACCCGGGCCACCGGGACGACCGCCGAAGCCGGGACGGCCACCGCCGCCACCGAAGCCGCCGCCACCACCGGGACGACCGGCGAAACCGCCGCCGCCACCGGGACGACCGCCGCCGCCACCGCCACCGGGACGACCGGCGAAGCCGCCGCCGCCACCGGGACGACCGCCGCCGCCGGGACGACCGGCACCGCCGGGACCGCGACCGCCGCCACCGGGGCCGGGACGCGGGCCGGCAGCGGGACGCTGCGGCATCATGCCGGGGTTCGGACGCGGGCCGCCGCCGGGACGGGGACCTGCGCCGCCGCCCTGCGGACGCGGCATCGAGCCCGGGCTCGGACGGTTGCCGCCCGGAGCCTGGGGACGAGGACCGCCGCCCTGACCGCCGGGAGCCTGCGGACGGGGACCGGCGCCGGGGGCACCGGGACCACCCGGGCGCGGGCCGCCCTGCGGACGGGGCGCCTGCGGGCGCGCCATGCCGGCGTTGCCGCCGGAGGTGAAGGGGTTGTTACCCGGACGCGGACCGCCGGGGCGGCCTCCGGGACGCTGCGCCGGGGCGCCGGGGCGCTGGCCACCGGGACGGCCCTGGCCGCCCTGCTGACCGCGGTCCTGACCCGGACCGGACGGACGGCTGCCGCCGGGCTTGGGAGCACCGGGACGCGCGCCACCGGGCTTCGGTCCGGCCGGAGCCGGAGTCGAGGCGGCCGGAGCGGCCGGAGCAGCCGGCGGAGCGGTGAACTCCGGGGCGGCGGGGGCCGGACGCGGCGCGGGCTTCGGGCCCGGCGTCGGCCGCTGGCCCTGGGACTGGCCCTGGGACGGCGCCGGCGCGGGGGCCGACGGAGCCTCGGGCTGCTGGGCAGCCGCGGGCTTGGGCGCGGCCGGCGGCCGCGGGGCGGCCGGGCGGGCCGCCTGCGCCGGGGACGGCGCGGCGGGCCTGGGGGCCGCCTTCTTCGGGGCCGCGGGGCGACCGGCGGACCGGCCGTTGCCACTGCCCTGCTGGAACGCGTCTGTCAGCTTGCGTACTACGGGCGCCTCGATCGTCGAAGACGCCGAACGGACGAATTCACCGAGCTCCTGGAGCTTGGCCATGACGACCTTGCTCTCGACACCGAACTCCTTGGCGAGTTCGTAGACCCGGACCTTAGCCACTTCGCTCCTCTGAGGTCCGGGTTGCGTCCGGACCGTCGCTAGTTCATGGGCGTACTCATCGCGTACTCATCGAGTGCTCATCGCAATCTCGACCTGCTTTCACTTCGCGAGGTACCAGGCCGCACGGGGTTCCGTACGACTCGTCTTCCTTGGCACGTTGCCTACAGCTGCTGTCGGCAACCCTGTGCCTGCTCGACGTAGCGGCGCAACGCCTTTACGTCGAGCGGCCCCGGGACGCGGAGCGCCCGCGGGAACGCCTTGCGGCGCACTGCCTGGTCGACACAGACCGGTGCGGGGTGCACATAGGCACCCCGGCCGGGCAGCGTACCGCGTGGATCGGGGGTGCAATCACCCTCGACCGCCACAGTGCGCAGCAGCTCGCTCTTGACCGCTCGCTCCCGGCACCCCACGCAGGTGCGCTCGGGGCATGCTCGGGTACGTGTCCGGCCAGACACAGCTAAGTCTACCTCCCCGGACCGACCTCACCCCTTTGGGGCAAGAATCGAACACATACCGCACGCAAGACTGTCGTGATCTCAGCGCCGTGCGGCTTGGATCTATTCCCCGCGCCCCGCCGACGGACGGTCGGACGACTGCTCGGACGAGTGCTCGGACGGCTGCTCGGTGTCCGGCCGGATGTCGATCCGCCAGCCGGTCAGCCGGGCCGCGAGGCGGGCGTTCTGGCCCTCCTTGCCGATCGCCAGCGACAGCTGGTAGTCGGGCACGATCACGCGTGCGGAGCGGGCCGCCAGGTCCACGACCTCCACCTTGGAGACGCGGGCCGGGGAGAGCGCGTTCGCCACCATCTCGGCCGGGTCGTCCGACCAGTCGACGATGTCGATCTTCTCGCCGTTCAGCTCGCCCATGACGTTGCGCACCCGGCCGCCCATGGGGCCGATGCAGGCGCCCTTGGCGTTCAGGCCCGAGCGGGTGGAGCGTACGGCGATCTTGGTGCGGTGGCCGGCCTCGCGGGCGATCGCCGAGATCTCGACGGACCCGTCGGCGATCTCCGGCACCTCCAGGGCGAAGAGCTTCTTCACCAGGTTGGGGTGCGTGCGGGACAGCGTCACGGAGGGGCCGCGCACGCCCTTGGCCACCCGGACGACGTACGAGCGCAGCCGCATGCCGTGCGGGTAGGTCTCGCCCGGCACCTGCTCCTGCACCGGCAGGATGGCCTCCAGCTTGCCGATGTCGACGAGCACGTTCTTCGGGTCGCGGCCCTGCTGGACCACGCCGGTGACGATGTCGCCCTCACGGCCGGCGTACTCACCGAGCGTCGCGTCGTCCTCGGCGTCGCGCAGCCGCTGCAGGATGACCTGCTTAGCGGTGCTGGCGGCGATACGGCCGAAGTCGGACGGGGTGTCGTCGAACTCCCGGGCCGCCTGGCCCTCTTCGAGGTCGTCGGGGTCCTCCTTCGCCCACACGGTCACATGCCCGGTGTCCCGGTTGAGCTCCACGCGCGCGTGTCGGCGGCTTCCCTCGGTGCGGTGGTAGGCGATGAGGAGGGCCGACTCGATCGCTTGGACCAGCAGGTCGAAGGAGATCTCCTTCTCCCGTACCAAGCCCCGCAGGGCGCTCATGTCGATGTCCACGGCTACGCCTCCTCCTCTTCCGTCGTGTTCTTGTCGTTCTTGTCGCCGCTGTCGTCCTTGCGGTTGAACTCCACCTGGACGCGGGCCTTGTCGATGTCGGTGAAGGCGAGTCTGCGGGTGGTGGCCTTGCGGCCCTTCACTCCGGGCACTTCGAGGTCGAGTCCGTCGTCGTCCACGCCGAGAACGCGTGCGACCAGTTCGCCGCCCTCGTGGAGCTGGAACCGCACCAGGCGGTCCGTGGCGCGCACATAGTGGCGGTGCTCGGTGAGGGAGCGCTCCGCGCCCGGGGTGCCGACCTCGAGGGTGTACTCGGCCTCGCCCATCGCGTCGCTCTCGTCGAGCTTCGCCGAGAGCGCGCGGCTCACATCGGCGATCCGGTCCAGGTCCGCACCGGTGTCGGAGTCGACGACGACACGCAGCACACGCTTGCGGCCGACCGAGTCCACCGCGATCTCTTCGAGGTCCAGGCCCTGGGAGGCGACGAGCGGCTCCAGCAGCTCTCGCAGCCTCTCGCTCTGGGTGGTGCTCATCCGGGTGACTCCTCGGCCGCGTGTGCTGTTGTGGGACGGTGCGCGTGTCTGGTCAAAGGGTATCCGGTCCCGGGGGGTGTTGCCGTCCACCCGGGACCGGCGGCGCCGATGAGTGGTGCCCGGCCGGGGCCCGGGTACCGTGATCACGGGCAGGCCGCACCGCGGGTTCCCGCCGCTCGCCCGTCGCTTTGCCGTCGCTTCCGTACGAGCCTGTCGAGGACGTCTGCCGTGTCGTTTTCCTCATCGCCGCGCCCGCCCGCGTCGCCGCGCCCGCCCGCGTCGCCGCGCCTGCCCTCGGGGCCGCGCAGAAGGACCCTGCTCGCCTCGGCCGCCGGGGCCGCCCTGCTCGTCGGCTGTTCCGGCGGGCCGGGCGACGGCGGCACGGAGGGCAGTCCGTCGGCCGCCGACCGGGCACGCGCGCGTGCGGCCCGGGACAGCGAGGAACTGGCCGGACGGTACGCGGCGGTGATCACCGCACATCCGGGGCTGGCGGAGCGGCTGAGGCCGCTGCACGCGGAGGTGGTGCGGCACGCGGAGGCGTTCGGTGCCGTGCGTGCGGCCTCGCCGAAGGCGTCGCCCTCGGTCTCCGCGCGGGCCGCCGGACCGGAGGACGCCTCCGCCGCCGTACCGGCGGCCGAGAAGGACGCCCTGGCCCTGCTCGCCGCCGCCGAGCGGGAGCTGGCCGACCGGCGGGCCCGGGCGCTGCTGGAGGTGCCGGGCGAGCTCGCCCGGCTGCTGGCCTCGGTGGCGGCGGCCGGATCCGCGCACGTGTATCTGCTGACGGAGGGTGACGGGTGAGCGAGGCGGAGGACCGGGAACTGGACGCCGTCCAGGCGGCGCTGGCGGCGGAGCACGCGGCCGTGTACGGCTACGGGGTCGTCGGCGGCCGGGTCGGCGAGGAACGGCGTACCGAGGCGCGGACGGCCTACGACGCCCACCGGGCGCGGCGGGACGCGCTGGCGCGCAAGGTGCGCGACCTCGGCGGCAAGCCGGTCGCCGCTGCGGCCGGGTACGCGCTGCCCTTCGAGGTGCCGGACTCGGCGGCGGCGGTGCGGCTGGCGGCCGAGCTGGAGGAGCGCGTGGCCGGTGTCTATTCGGACCTGGTGCGGGCGGCGGAGGGCGAACGCCGGGCCGCGGCGGCGGGGGCGCTGCGGGAGGCGGCGGTCCGGGCGGTGCGCTGGCGGGGCGGGAGCGTAGCCTTCCCTGGGCTCGCCGAGCGGGCCGGCAGCCCGTCGACCCCGGATGCGGCGCCGGACCAGGCCTCGGGCCCGGCCTCGGACCCGGCTTCGGCTTCGGCTTCGGGGACACCGACCGCGTAACACGTACGGCTGCCCGTACGGGAAGGGAACGGCTCGCGCATGGCTTTCGAACCGCCGCGGCGTCTGGTCAGGGCGCTCGGTGAGACGGCACCGGACGGTGACGACTGGTTGGAGAAGCTGCCCGAAGCGGCGGAGCGGGCCGTGGCGCTGCGCGAGTTGACCGCGGAGCGGGTGCAGGTGCCCGGCGGGCGCAGCAGTCTGGTGGTCCTGGTGCGGACGGCCGGCGGGACGCCCGCGGTGCTGAAGCTGGCCCCGCGCCGGGCGCGCCCGGAGAGCGAGCGGGCCGCGCTCGCCCACTGGGGCGGACTGGGCGCCGTACAGCTGCTCGAAGCGGAGACCGCGGAGGGCGTACTGCTGCTGGAGCGGCTGCATCCGGACGTTTCGGTGCGGTCGCTGCCGGAGGCGAAGGCGTTGCTGGAGGCCGCGGGGACGCTGCGGCGGCTGTGGGTCGAGCCGCCCGCCGGTCACCCATTCGAGACCGTGGCCGAGCGGACCGGGCGGCAGGCCGAGGCCATGCGGGCGGGCGCGGTGGCCGGCCCCGAGGTGGCGCCGCTGGTCGACGCGGCGCTCGCGGCCCGCGAGGAACTGCTGGCCGCGCCGCCCGAAGCGCGGCTTCTGCACGGCACGTTCCGGCAGAGCAAGGTGCTCGCCGGGGACCGGATGCCCTGGCTCGCCGTGGGCCCGGACCCGGTGGTCGGCGAGAGCGCCTTCGACCTCGCGCGGTTGGTGCGGGACCGGGTGGAGGACCTCATCGCCCAGCCTTCGGGCGCCTCGACGACCCGGCGGCGGGTCAAGCGGCTCGCGGAGTCGCTGGAGGTCGACCAGGAACGGCTGCGCGGCTGGACGCTGTTCCGCGCTGTCGAGTCGGGCGTACGGGCCCGCCGGGTGGGCCGGGAGCAGGACGCGGAACTGCTGCTGGAGTTCGCGAGCTGGCTGTAGGACGCCGGAGGGCGCGGCGGGGAGTCGACGCGGCGCCTGATCACGCCGTCCTGGCTCCCTACCGCGTCGTCTCCGCGTCCGGCGCCGCGGGTTCGGGCGTCTTGGCTTTCGTGTGGAGGACCTCGCGGGCCTGCTCGGCGGCGCGGGCGGTGCTCTCGCTGACGAAGTCGAGGAAGCGGGCGACGTTCTCCAGGCGGGCGCCGGCCGGGGTGCCGGAGCCGAGGACGCCTACGCCCTGCCGTGCGGTCTCGACGACCTGGGCGATGGACCGGGCACTGGCCACCGTGGACTGGTACCAGATGTCGTCGTCGACGACGTAGCGCTCGCGGCGGCGTTCGTCGCGTTCCCGGCGGACGAAGGCCTGCTCGTCGAGGAACGCGATCGCTTTGGAGACGGACGCCGGGCTCACCTGGAGGCGCTGGACGAGTTCGGACGCGGTGAGGCTGCCGGAGTCGGTGAGGGTGAGACAGGCCATGACCCGGGCCATCATCTTGGGCATGCCCGAGGCCATGAGGACCGTGGTGAACACCTCCTCGTACTCACGCACGGCGTCGGCGTCCCGCCCGTGGGCCTGCGGCGTCGCCTTCGGGCCCTGGGGGGCGGCCTGCCTGCGCCGGTGGGCTCGGTGTTCGGTGGCGCGGTGGGCGAGGTCGGCACGGTAGGCGGTGGGGCCGCCGTTGCGCATCACCTCGCGCGTGATCGTCGAGGTCGGGCGGTCGAGGCGTCTGGCGATCTCCGCGTAGGCGAGGCCGTCGGCCAGCCCGAGTGCGATCCGCTGACGTTCCTGCTGAGTGAGCCTGCCTCCGGGCACCGCTGCCTCCTTCGTACTGCCGTGGTGTCACCACCATAGCGTTCGCTTTCAATCCATTGCAACGCCAGCGAGTCCGTCGTTGCATTAAGCGGGAAGGCCATTGCAACAAATAGACAGCCTTCACCTGCGGTGACAGGGATTGGATGCAACAGACTTGTTGATGGATCCGTGAATGCAACGTAGCGTTTCGAACGTCAGAAAGCAGCGCGACGAAGGAGAGCACGATGCAGACGTTCGACACTCCCACCCCGATCGCCACCGTCCTGGACATCCCCGCCGGACGCATCCGGTTCATCGCCGCCGACCGGGCCGACACCACTGTCGAGGTACTGCCCGCGAACGCCTCGAACGGCCGCGACGTGAAGGCGGCGGAGCGGACCAGGGTCGAATACGGCGACGGCGTCCTGCGGGTCGAGGCTCCGGCGGACAACCGGATCCTCGGCAGCTCCGGCTCCATCGAGGTGACCATCCAGCTGCCCGCCGACTCCCGGGTCGAGGGGAAGGCGGCCAGCGCCGAATTCCGGGGCGTCGGACGGCTCGGCGACGTCGCCTTCGAGAGCTCGCACGGCTCGGTCAAGCTCGACGAGGCCGCGAGTGCCCGGCTCACCACCCTCGCCGGTGACGTCTCGGTCGGCCGCCTGGACGGCCCCGCGGAGATCAGGACCGCCAAGGGCGACATCCGGATCGCCGAGGCCGCGCGCGGCACGGTCGTGCTGCGCACCGAGGCCGGCGAGGTGTCGGTCGGCGCCGCCCACGGAGTCTCCGCCTCCCTGGACGCCGGCACCGGCTACGGCCGGATTCACAACGCGCTCAGGAACACCGACGGCGCCGCCGCGGACCTGACCATCCACGCGACCACCTCCTACGGCGACATCGTCGCCCGCAGCCTCTGAGGAGCACCGATCATGACCACTCCGGCCATCACCGCGAACGGGCTGCGCAAGTCCTACGGCGACAAGGTCGTCCTCGACGGCATCGACCTGCACATCCCGACCGGGTCCGTGTTCGCCCTGCTCGGCCCGAACGGCGCCGGCAAGACCACCGCCGTCAAGATCCTCTCCACCCTCGTCTCCGCCGATCCCGCCTCCGGTGAGATCCGCGTCGGCGGCCACGACCTCGCCTCCGACCCGCAGGCGGTGCGGGCCGCGATCGGTGTCACCGGGCAGTTCTCCGCCGTGGACGGCCTGATCACCGGCGAGGAGAACATGCTCCTCATGGCCGACCTGCACCACCTCTCCAAGAAGGAGGGGCGACGGGTCACCGCCGAACTGCTGGCGCGGTTCGATCTCACGGAGGCGGCGAAGAAGCCCGCCGCCACCTACTCCGGCGGCATGAAGCGCCGCCTCGACATCGCCATGACCCTCGTCGGCGACCCCCGCATCATCTTCCTCGACGAACCCACCACCGGCCTCGACCCCCGCTCCCGCCACAACATGTGGCAGATCATCCGCGAACTCGTCACCGGCGGCGTCACCGTCTTCCTCACCACCCAGTACCTCGAAGAGGCCGACCAGCTCGCCGACCGCATCGCCGTACTCAACGACGGCAGGATCGCCGCCCAGGGCAGCGCCGAGGAACTGAAGCGGCTCATCCCCGGCGGACACATCCGGCTCCGCTTCACCGACCCGGCCGCCTACCAGCGCGCCGCCTCCGCACTGGGCGAGGTCACCCGGGACGACGAGGCACTGGCACTGCGGCTCCCCAGCGACGGCAGCCAGCGCGAGCTGCGCTCCGTCCTCGACCGGCTGGACTCCGCCGGCGTCGAGGCCGACGAACTGACCGTGCACACCCCCGACCTCGACGACGTGTTCTTCGCCCTGACCGGCCCCGGCATCCCGAACCAGCCCAAGGAGGCCCTCCGATGAGCTCCCTCTCCCTCGCCGTGCGCGACTCGTCCACCATGCTGCGCCGCAACCTGCTGCACGCCCGGCGCTACCCGTCCCTCACCCTGAACCTGCTGCTCACGCCGGTCATGCTGCTGCTGCTCTTCGTCTACGTCTTCGGCGACGTGATGAGCGCGGGCATCGCCGGCGGCGGCGCCGACCGCTCCGACTACATCGCCTACCTCGTGCCGGGTCTCCTCCTGATGACCATCGGCAGCACCACGATCGGCACCGCGGTGTCCGTCTCCATGGACATGACCGAGGGCATCATCGCCCGCTTCCGCACCATGGCGATCCACCGCGGCTCCGTACTCATCGGGCACGTCATCGGCAGCGTGCTCCAGTCCGTCATGAGCGTGGTCCTCGTCGGCGCCGTCGCCGTGGCCATCGGCTTCCGCTCCACCGACGCCACCGCCCTGGAATGGCTGGCCGCGTTCGGACTGCTCGTGCTCTTCGCCACGGCACTCACCTGGATCGCCGTCGGCATGGGTCTGATCAGCCCGAACGCCGAGGCCGCCGGCAACAACGCGATGCCGATGATCCTGCTGCCGCTGCTCTCCAGCGCCTTCGTCCCGGTCGACGCGATGCCGGGCTGGTTCCAGCCGATCGCCGAGTACCAGCCCTTCACACCCGCCATCGAGACCCTGCGCGGGCTGCTGCTCGGCACCGAGATCGGCCACAACGGGTGGCTGGCGGTCGCCTGGTGCCTGGGGCTCGCGGTGCTCGGCTACTTCTGGTCGGCCGCGAAGTTCAACCGCGACCCGAAGTAACCGCCATGAAAGCGGGCCACATCCCGCGACCCGTTCCGCCCGAGGGCGGCGTACGCCGGCACCGCGCCGGAGTACGCCGCCCCTTCCACGTCATGGGCCGCCGTGGGCCCGGGGCGTCAGGCCGTGAGGCGGGCGATGGCCTCGTCGACCGTCAGTTCCTCGCGCTCACCGGTACGGCGGTCCTTCAGCTCGACCACGCCCTCGGCGGAGCGGCGTCCGGCGACCAGGATCTGGGGTACGCCGATGAGTTCGGCGTCCGTGAACTTGACGCCCGGGGAGACGCCGGCCCGGTCGTCCACCAGGACGCAGACGCCGGCGGCGGACAGCTTCTCGGAGACGTCGAGGGCCAGCTCGGTCTGCAGGGCCTTGCCGGCGGCGACGACGTGGACGTCGGCCGGGGCGACCTCCTTGGACCAGACGAGGCCCTTGTCGTCGGCGTGCTGCTCGGCGAGGGCGGCCACCGCGCGGGAGACGCCGATGCCGTAGGAGCCCATGGTGACGCGGGCCGGCTTGCCGTTCTGGCCGAGGACGTCGAGCTTGAGGGCGTCGGTGTACTTGCGGCCCAGCTGGAAGATGTGGCCGATCTCGATGGCGCGGTCCAGCTTGAGACCGGTGCCGCACTTCGGGCAGGGGTCGCCCTCGCGGACCACGACGACGTCGACGTACGCGTCGACCTCGA
This sequence comes from Streptomyces sp. BB1-1-1, assembly GCF_031597775.1. Taxonomy (NCBI): domain Bacteria; kingdom Bacillati; phylum Actinomycetota; class Actinomycetes; order Kitasatosporales; family Streptomycetaceae; genus Streptomyces; species Streptomyces sp. BB1-1-1. The sequence goes on from NZ_CP134203.1 coordinate 2,405,008, forward strand.
AGTCACGGCCCGCCACGACGTTCTTGGCGTGCGTGTGCTCCTTGTTGGCGCCGGTGATCCAGGCGGTGCCCGGCGCCACGCGCGGGTCGGCGATGTACTGGACCTTCTCGCCCAGGCCCTGCGGGCCGACGTAGCCGCGGACCAGGTCGGGGCGGCCCACGAAGTCCTCGGCGGTGACCAGTTCGACGGCGGCCGGGGCGAAGTGCGCCTCGACCTTGTCCATGTCGACCTCGCGGTCACCGGGGACGCCCACGGCGACGATCTCGCCGTCCACCTTGACGAGGAGGTTCTTCAGGGTGGCGGAGGCCGGGACACCGAGCGACGCGGCGAGGGTCTCGATGGTGGGGGTGTCGGGGGTCGGGATGTCCTCGGCGGCGGGCACGTCCGCCGCGTCCACCGGCTTGAGCGCGTACGTGATCGCCTCGGTGTTGGCGGCGAAGTCGCAGTTCGGGCAGTCCGCGAAGGTGTCCTCGCCGGCCTCGGCGGGGGCCAGGAACTCCTCGGACTTGGAGCCGCCCATCGCGCCGGCGGTCGCGGCGCAGATGCGGTAGTCGAGGCCGAGGCGCTCGAAGATCCGCTGGTAGGCGGCGCGGTGCAGGGCGTAGGACTCGGCGAGGCCCTCGTCGGCGACGTCGAAGGAGTAGGAGTCCTTCATCAGGAACTCGCGGCCGCGCAGGATGCCGGCCCGGGGGCGGGCCTCGTCGCGGTACTTGTTCTGGATCTGGTAGAGGATGACCGGCAGGTCCTTGTAGGAGGACGCCTGGTCCTTCACCAGCAGGGTGAAGATCTCCTCGTGGGTGGGGCCGAGGAGGTAGTCGCCGCCCTTGCGGTCCTGGAGGCGGAACAGCTCGGGACCGTACTCGTCCCAGCGGCCGGTGGCCTCGTACGGCTCGCGCGGCAGCAGGGCGGGGAGCTGGACCTCCTGGGCGCCGATGGCGTCCATCTCCTCGCGGACGATGCGCTCGATGTTGCCGAGGACCTTCTTGCCGAGCGGCAGCCAGCTCCAGAGGCCGGCGGCGGTGCGGCGCACGTAGCCGGCGCGGACCAGCAGCTTGTGGCTGAGGACCTCGGCGTCCGCCGGGTCGTCGCGCAGCGTCTTCGCCATCAACTTCGACATGCGCTGGACCGGTGCGTTGGCCATGGTTTACGTGTCTCCTGCTGCGTAAGGGTGGTGCTAGGAGGTTAGCCGGGGGGTCCGGTGCGGTGGAAATCGGTTAATGACCGGCCGCCGGCCTGCGCAGGGGCAGCGGGGCGCCCATCACGGCGTACGGCTTGGGGGCGCTGGGGAAGAGGACCTGGCGGGCGAGGTCCTGGTAGCCGAGGGAGCGGTAGAGGCCGCGGGCGGGGCTGTCCCGGTCGATCGCGGAGAGGATCGAGCGGGGTTCGGCGACCGCGTCGGTGATCGTGGTGATCAGGGAGCGGCCCAGGCCGCGATTCTGGTGGGCCGGGTGGACGTGGAGTTCGGTGATGACGAAGGAGTCGTCGAGCCAGGTGTCGTTGCCCTGGGCGCGGAGGTAGGGCTCGACGACGGTGGACCACCAGTGGGAGCGGTCGTTGGGCATGCCGTAGACGAAGCCGACGAGGTCGCCTCCGACGGTGGCGCCGAGGGCTCTCGCGCCGGGGTAGGTCAGGTGGCGCAGGACGATCTGTCGTCGGACGGCCACCTCGTCGGGGCCGAGTCCGAACGCGGCGGCTTGGACCGCGAGGGCCTCGTCCACGTGCGCGGCGAGGTCCAAGGGGCCGATCACGAGCTCCATGGCGGGGAGCCTACCTGGGTGCTTCGCCGGTCAGCGCCGGTGCGCTGGCCCAGGCGCCGCTCACGGCGGGACCGGAGCCGGTGTTTTCCCGCGGCGTTCAGAACAGCACACTCATGAAGGCGCCGATCTCCTGGAAACCCACCCGCCGGTACGTCCGTCGGGCCGCCGTGTTGAAGTCGTTCACGTACAGGCTCGCCACCGGGGCGACGTCGGTGAGGGCGTAGCGGAGGACCGCCGCCATGCCGGGTGCCGCGAGGCCGGTGCCCCGGTACTCGGGGGCCACCCATACGCCCTGGATCTGGCAGGTGCGGTCGGTGGCGGCGCCGATCTCGGCCTTGAAGACGACCCTGCCGTCGCTGTCGAAGCGGGCGAAGGAGCGGCCGGAGCCGACGAGTTCGGCGACCCGGGCCTGGTAGAGCAGGCCGCCGTCGCCGGCCATCGGGGAGATGCCGACCTCCTCGGTGAACATCGCCACGCAGGCCGGCATGATCCGCTCCATCTCGTCCTTGCGGACGCGGCGGACGTACGGGTCGGGGGTGATGTCGGCGGGCATGCGGCCGGTGACCATGAGGGGCTGGCGGGTGCGGACCTCGCGGGCCGGGCCCCAGCCCGGTTCGAGCAGGCGCCAGAGCTGGGCGGTCGTGTCGGCGGGGCCGACGATCGAGGAGCAGCGGCGGCCGGCCCGCCGGGCGCGGTCGGCGAAGGCGCGGACGGCGCGCGGGGTGGCGCAGATGGGGACGAGGTTGGCGCCCGCGTAGCACAGGGAGGTCAGCATGCCGTGCTCGTACCAGCCCCACATCTCGCCGCCGAGCCGCCACGGGTCGAGGCCGGCGATCTGCACCCGGGCGGCCACGAAGGCGTTCGCGACCGGCTCGCGGTCGAGGATGGCGAGCGCGGCGTCCAGGTCGCTCGGTTCGAGCACGCGGGAGGTGGTCTGCGTCAACACGTGCGGGGGCCTCACCCTGAGATCTGCTGGTCCCCGCACTGTACCTGCCACGAATATGCCGCGCCGCCCCCCAGGGCGACGCGGCAGAAGCAGGGTGGATCAGCCCGCGACGGCCACCGAGGGCTCGCCGGAGGCCACGCCGTCGGCCTCCATCTGCTCGGCGATCTTCATGGCCTCCTCGATCAGCGTCTCCACGATCTTGGACTCGGGGACGGTCTTGACGACCTCGCCCTTGACGAAGATCTGGCCCTTGCCGTTGCCGGAGGCGACGCCGAGGTCGGCCTCGCGGGCCTCGCCGGGGCCGTTGACGACGCAGCCCATGACGGCGACGCGCAGCGGGACGTCCATGCCCTCCAGGCCGGCGGTGACCTCCTCGGCCAGCTTGTAGACGTCGACCTGGGCGCGGCCGCAGGACGGGCAGGAGACGATCTCCAGGCCGCGCTGGCGCAGGTTGAGCGACTCCAGGATCTGGATGCCGACCTTGATCTCCTCGACCGGCGGGGCCGACAGGGAGACGCGGATGGTGTCGCCGATGCCCTGGGAGAGCAGGGCGCCGAAGGCGACGGCCGACTTGATGGTGCCCTGGAAGGCGGGACCGGCCTCGGTGACACCGAGGTGCAGCGGGTAGTCGCACTGGGCGGCGAGCTGCCGGTACGCCTCGACCATCACGACCGGGTCGTTGTGCTTGACGGAGATCTTGATGTCCCGGAAGTCGTGCTCCTCGAACAGGGACGCCTCCCACAGGGCGGACTCCGCGAGCGCCTCCGGGGTCGCCTTGCCGTACTTCTGAAGCAGGCGCCGGTCCAGCGAGCCGGCGTTGACGCCGATGCGGATCGGCGTGCCGTGATCACGGGCCGCCTTGGCGATCTCCTTGACCTTGTCGTCGAACTGCTTGATGTTGCCGGGATTCACACGGACCGCCGCGCAGCCCGCCTCGATCGCGGCGAAGACGTACTTGGGCTGGAAGTGGATGTCCGCGATCACCGGGATCTGCGACTTCTTCGCGATCACGGCAAGGGCGTCGGCGTCGTCCTGCGTGGGGCAGGCCACCCGCACGATCTGGCAGCCGGACGCCGTCAGCTCGGCGATCTGCTGGAGCGTCGCGCCGATGTCCGACGTCCGGGTGGTGGTCATGGACTGCACCGACACGGGGGCGTCGCCGCCCACCGCCACGGGCCCGACCTGGATCTGACGGCTCTTGCGGCGCTCCGCGAGCCTGGTCGGAACGTCCGGCATGCCGAGAGAAATCGCAGTCATCTGCTGTGCAACCCCAAGTCGTGGATCAAGGTCCGGCCCCGTTCAGCGGCGGGCTCCGGCCTTCGAGATTACGGCACCGACGTGAACGCCAGGCACACGGCGTACGGGGAGTACACCCTTTGGCGTCCATCTGCCGGGTGACCGGCGTGAAGCCCGACCCGGAGGGACAGGCTCTCCGGATCGGGCTTCTCATCGGATCGTGGTGATTGTCCGGCCCCTCCGAACTCTCCGGATTGACCGAACCGTCCCCATGTCAGCTGATTCGTACCGGATTGACGACATCCGCCACCAGGACGAGCAGCGTGAAGCAGACGAAGATGCCCGCCACCACGTAGGCCACCGGCATCAGCTTCGCCACGTCGAACGGCCCCGGGTCCGGGCGGCGCAGCACCTTGGCCGCGTTCCGGCGCAGCGACTCCCACAGCGCGCCCGCGATGTGGCCGCCGTCGAGCGGCAGCAGCGGGAGCATGTTGAAGAGGAACAGGGAGAGGTTGAAGCCGGCCACCAGCATCACGAACATCGCGAGCTGCTGGGTGGGTGGGATGTCCAGGGTGGCGATCTCGCCGCCGACGCGGGCGGCGCCCACGACGCCCATCGGGGAGTCGGCCTCGCGTGGTCCGTCGCCGAAGGCCGCGTCCCACAGGGCGGGGATCTTGGAGGGCAGCGCGGCCAGGGAGTCGACGGCGTCGCCGACGCGGTCGCCCATCCAGGTCACGGACTGGCCGAAGTCCTGTTTCACCACGCCGGTGGCGGCGCTGAAGCCGAGGAAGCCGGCGGTGACGTACTCACCCTCGACGATCTGTCCGTTCGAGTCCTTCTTCGCGACCTGGTTGGTGGCGATCGTCGCCTGGAGGGTGATCTCCTGGCCGCCGCGCTCGACGACGACCGGCACCTGCTCGCCGGGGTTGGCGCGGATCATGTTGGACAGCCGGTCCCAGTCGTCGGTCCGTACGCCGTCGAAGGCGACGATCTTGTCGCCCGCGCGGAGGCCGGCCGCCGCGGCCGGGGAGGCCGGGTCGGACTTGGTGCAGTCGTCGCGGTTCTCGCTCTGCGAGATGACGCACTGGGAGACGGAGCTGACGGTGGTGGTCTGCTGCGAGATGCCGAAGCCCATCAGGACGGTGAGGAACAGCACCACCGCGAGGATGAGGTTCATGAACGGGCCCGCGAACATCACGATGACGCGTTTCCACGGCTTGCGCGTGTAGAACAGGCGCTTCTCGTCACCCGGCTGCAGTTCCTCGAAGGCGGCCGAGCGGGCGTCCTCGATCATGCCGCGCCAGGGTGAGGTGGAGCGGGCCTCCAGCCGGCCGTCGGCGCCGGGCGGGAACATGCCGATCATGCGGATGTAGCCGCCGAACGGGATGGCCTTTACCCCGTACTCGGTCTCGCCCTTCTTCCGCGAGAAGAGCGTCGGCCCGAAGCCGACCATGTACTGCGGCACGCGGATGCCGAACATCTTCGCCGTGGAGAGGTGCCCAAGCTCGTGCCAGGCGATCGAGAACAGCAGGCCGACCGCGAAGACGACTATGCCAAGGATGAACATCAGGGTCGTCATGCACGGGCCTCCGCCGTCTGTGCCGCCAGTTGCCGGGCCCGGGTGCGGGCCCAGGTCTCCGCTTCGAGGACGTCCGCGACGGTGAGCGAGGTTCCCGCCCGGGGGGTGCCGTGTTCCTCGACCACCCGCGTGACGGTCTCCATGATCCCGAGATACGGCAGCGCGCCGGAGCGGAACGCCTCGACGCACTCCTCGTTGGCGGCATTGAACACCGCCGGGGCCGTGCCCGCGAGCTCCCCTACGTGCCGGGCCAGGTTCACCGACGGGAAGGCCTCGTTGTCGAGCGGGAAGAACTCCCAGGTCGACGCCTTGCTCCAGTCGAAGGTGGGCGCGGCGTCGGGGACGCGTTCAGGCCAGCCGAGGCCGATGGCGATGGGCCCGCCCATGTCGGGGGGCGTCGCCTGGGCCAGTGTCGATCCGTCCGTGAACTCAACCATCGAGTGGACATACGACTGCGGGTGCACGACCACCTCAATGCGGTCGAAGGGAATGTCGTAGAGCAGGTGGGCCTCGATCACCTCCAGGCCCTTGTTGACGAGGGTCGCGGAGTTGATCGTGATCACCGGGCCCATCGCCCAGGTGGGGTGGGCGAGGGCGTCCTCGACGGTGACGCCCGCCAGCTGCTCCTTGGTACGCCCCCGGAACGGACCACCGGACGCGGTGACGACCAGCTTGCGCACGTCGGCGCGGGTGCCGGCGGCCAGCGCCTGGAAGAGGGCGGCGTGCTCGGAGTCGACCGGGATGATCTGCCCCGGCTTGGCGAGCGCCTTGACCAGCGGGCCGCCGACGATGAGCGATTCCTTGTTGGCGAGCGCGAGGGTGCGGCCCGCCTCCAGGGCGGCGAGGGTCGGGGCGAGCCCGATGGAACCGGTGATGCCGTTGAGGACGGTGTGACAGTCGGAGGCGGCGACCTGGGTGGCCGCGTCCGGTCCGGCGAGGATCTCGGGGAGCGGCTCCCCACCGCCGTACTGGTCGCTCAGCGCCTCCCGCAGCGCCGGTACGACGTCCTCGCGGGCGACGGCGACGGTCCGCGCCTTCAGCCGGTACGCCTGCTCGGCGAGGAGGGCGACCCGGCCGCCGTTCGCGGACAGGGCGGTGACCCGGAAGCGGTCCGGGTTGCGCAGCACGAGGTCGATGGCCTGGGTCCCGATCGACCCGGTGGACCCGAGGATCACCACGTCCTTCGGGCCGTCGCCCGCCACCGGGTCGTAGACGAGGTGGGGGTCGGCGAGTGGGGCTGGACTGTCGCTCATCCTCCCATTGTTGCCGCAACCGCCCGCCGGGCGGACAGCGCGTCCCTCGCACGGGTGTCGCGGCGCCTTCCCGGGGCCGCGCGGCCCCGCTGGGGCGGCCCCGGGAAGGTACTGGCGTGCGGCCGGTCTACCGGATGGGGCGATGGACGTTCTCCCGCCGTGACTCGCCCGGCGACGCGTCCGCGATCCACGGACCGTCCCCCGAGGGGTCGACGACGCCCTGCTCCAGCCACTCGTAGGCGCCGCCCAGCACGCCCTTGACGACCTTGCGGTCGAGGTCGTCGGTGTTGGTCCACAGGCGGCCGAAGAGTTCCTCGACGCGGATGCGGGCCTGGCGGCAGAAGGCGTCGGCGAGCTGGTAGGCCTCGCGGCCGTGGTCGCCCTCGGCGCGCAGGTGCTCGGCACGCACGCACGCGGCGCTCATCGCGAACAGCTCGGCGCCGATGTCGACGATCCTGCCCAGGAAGCCCTGCTTGGTCTCCATCCGGCCCTGCCAGCGGGACATGGCGTAGAAGGTGGAGCGGGCCAGCTTGCGGGCGGTGCGTTCGACATAGCGGAGGTGTCCGGACAGGTCGGGGTGGCCGGACGGGTGGAAGTCGGCGTAGGAGCGCGGGAGCTGACCGGGTCCGGCGACCAGCTTCGGCAGCCACTTGGCGTAGAAGACGCCCGCCTGTGCGCCCGCCCGCGCCTTGTCCGACAGGGTCTTGTCGGGGTCGATCAGATCGCCGGCGACCGAGAGGTGGGCGTCGACGGCCTCGCGGGCGATCAGCAGGTGCATGATCTCGGTGGAGCCCTCGAAGATCCGGTTGATGCGCAGGTCGCGCAGGATCTGCTCGGCGGGCACCGCGCGCTCACCGCGGGCGGCGAGGGAGGCCGCGGTCTCGAAGCCGCGGCCGCCGCGGATCTGGACCAGCTCGTCGGCCATCAGGCAGGCCATCTCGGAGCCGTAGAGCTTGGCGAGGGCGGCCTCGATGCGGATGTCGTTGCGGTCCTCGTCCGCCATCTGGGACGACAGGTCCAGGACCGCCTCCAGGGCGAAGGTCGTCGCCGCGATGAACGAGATCTTCGAACCGACCGCCTCGTGCAGCGCGACCGGCTTGCCCCACTGCTCGCGCACCGCGGACCACTCGCGGGCGATCTTCAGGCACCACTTGCCGGCGCCGACGCACATGGCGGGGAGCGAGAGCCGGCCGGTGTTGAGGGTGGTCAGGGCGATCTTGAGGCCGGCGCCCTCGGGGCCGATGCGGTTGGCGGCCGGGACGCGGACGCGGTGGAAGCGGGTGACGCCGTTCTCCAGGCCGCGCAGGCCCATGAAGGCGTTGCGGTTCTCGACCGTGACGCCCTCGGAGGCGGCCTCCACGACGAAGGCGGTGATGCCGCCCTTGCCGCCCTCGCCGTCCTTGTGACCCTCGGACTTCGGGACGCGGGCCATCACGACGAGCAGGTCGGCCACGACGCCGTTGGTCGTCCACAGCTTCACGCCGTCGAGGACGTAGTCGTCGCCGTCCCGGACGGCGGTGGTGGCCAGGCGGGCCGGGTCCGAGCCGACGTCCGGCTCGGTCAGCAGGAACGCCGAGATGTCGGTGCGGGCGCAACGCGGCAGGAACGTGTCCTTCTGCTCCTGCGTGCCGAACATCTTCAGCGGCTGCGGCACGCCGATCGACTGGTGGGCGGAGAGCAGCGCGCCGATCGCGGGATTCGCGGATCCGACCAGGGCGAGGGCCTTGTTGTAGTAGACCTGGGTGAGGCCGAGACCGCCGTACTTGGTGTCGATCTTCATGCCGAAGGCGCCCAGCTCCTTCAGCCCGGTGATCACCTCGTCCGGGATCCGTGCGTCGCGCTCGATCACGGCCCCGTCGATCTTCGTCTCGCAGAAGTCCCGCAGCTTGGCGAGGAACTCCTCGCCGCGCTGGAGGTCCTCGGCGGCCGGGAGCGGGTGGGGGTGGATGAGGTCGAGGCGGAAGCGGCCGAGGAACAGCTCCTTGGCGAAGCTCGGCTTGCGCCAGTCCTGTTCCCGGGCCGCCTCCGCGACCTCGCGGGCCTCACGTTCGGTGACGGTGGATCGGGAGGAGGGGGTGGTTGGTGCGGACATGAGGCTCACCTCGCCGCGAATCGGCATCGGGGGAAAGTACGTCCACGAAGATCGCGACGGTTCGTCATACGCGAAGTTGCGGACGTACGTTACTAGTCGGTGCTACCCGATCGTATGTACCCGATCCCGGGCGGTCCCACCACCCTTCGTGCGGCCGTTCGGCCGATGCCGTGGAAGGGGAGCGGCGGAGGAACGGCGGGAAAGAAAGGTGTCGAAGCGCTTCGACGACCCTATGGACACCCACCCCCGCTGGGGTTAGTGTCGAACCACCCTCACCCGCTTTTGTCCACCCCGCGCGCTGTCGAAGCGCTTCACATAGCTTGGAGAGCTGGATGGTCACCCTCGCCGAGGTCGCCCAGCACGCCGGAGTCTCGGCGAGCACGGTGAGCTATGTCCTCAGCGGCAAGCGGTCCATCTCCACCACCACCCGGCAGCGGGTCGAGGAGAGCATCCGGAAGCTCGGCTACCACCCGAACGCGGGTGCCCGCGCCCTGGCCAGCAGCAGGTCGAACATCATCGCCCTGATGATCCCACTGCGCACCGACATGTACGTGCCGGTGATGATGGAGATCGCCATCGCGGTCGCGACCAGCGCGCGCACCCACGGGTACGACGTCCTGCTGCTCACCGGTGAGGAGGGCCCCGACGCGGTGCGCCGCGTCACCGGCAGCGGGCTCGCCGACGCGATGATCCTGATGGACGTCGAACTCGACGACGAGCGGCTGCCCCTGCTGCGTGACACCGACCAGCCGTCCGTGCTGATCGGCCTGCCCGCCGACACCACCGGGCTGACCTGCGTCGACCTCGACTTCCGGGCGACCGGCGCGCTGTGCGTGGAGCATCTGGCGAAGCTGGGGCACCGCGACATCGCGGTCATCGGCGAGGCGCCCGCGGTCTACGAACGGCACACCGGCTTCGCCGAGCGCACCCTCGACGGGCTGCGCACCCGCGCGCGGGAGCTGGAGCTGCGGCTGCTGCACCGCCCCTGCGAGGGCGGGTACGACGCGATGGCCGCGACCCTCGCCCGCGTCTTCGACGAACGCCCGGACACCACCGGGTTCGTCGTCCAGAACGAGTCCGCGGTCGAGCCGCTGCTCGCCCTGCTGCGCCAGCAGGGCCGGGCCGTGCCCGAGGACGTGTCGGTGGTCGCGGTCTGCCCCGAGCAGGTCGCCACCCAGGCCTCGGTGCGGCTGACGTCGGTCGCCGTGCCCGCGCAGGAGATGGGCCGGCACGCCGTGCAGCAGCTGGTCGCCAAGCTCGACGGGCGCGGGAGCGACGAGGTCGTGCTGCTCGCGCCGGAACTGACGGTCCGGGCCAGCTCGGGGCCGGCGCCCGCCGGGTCGTAGCTCTCCGCTTACTCAGTAGCCCTCCGCTCTCCCAGTGCCTCCCTGCTCTCTCAGTGCCCCCCTGCTCTCTCAGTAGCCCCCGTTCTCCCCGCACTCCCCCAGGAGCCGCTTCCGTGAACCAGCCTGCCGAGATACAGCCGAAGGTCAGCCTCGCCCAGTCCTCCCCCACCGTCGGCACGTTCCGCGAGCGGGACGGCGCGCTGGAGTGGAGCGGCCGTCAGGAGACCGTCCGGATCGAGGCGTGGGGGCCGGACGCGGTCCGGGTCCGGGCCCGGCTCGGCGGCCCGGTGCTGGAGGGGCTGCCGGGAGCACTCCTCGCCGAGGCACCGGCGACCGAGAGCACCGTCAAGATCGAGGACGGGCACGGCTCGCTGACCGTCGGGGCGCTGACCGTGGAGGTCGGCTCCGAGGGACAGGTGTGCTTCGTAAGGACCGCGGACGGCGGTGAGCTGCTGGCCGAGGAACCCGCCCACTTCTGGTGGCCCGGCCCGCGCCTGTACACGGCCGTCGGAGGCGGGCACCACCGGCTGGAGCAGCGGTTCGCCGCCTACGACGACGAGAAGCTGTACGGCCTCGGCCAGCACCAGCACGGCCGCCTCGACCAGAAGGGCCTGGTCGTGGACCTGGTCCAGCGCAACGCCGAGGTCTCCGTCCCGGTCCTCACCTCCAGCCGCGGCTACACGCTGCTGTGGAACAACCCGGCCATCGGCCGCGTGGAGCTGGCCCACAACGGCACCCGCTGGGTCGCCGACTCGGCCCGGCAGATCGACTACTGGATCACGGCCGGCGCCCCGGCCGACGCGCAGCGCCGCTACAGCGCGGTGACCGGCCGTACGCCGATGCTGCCCGCGTGGGCGGCCGGCTTCTGGCAGTGCAAGCTGCGCTACCGCACGCAGGCCGAACTCCTCGCGGTGGCTCGGGAGTACAGGCGGCGCGGGCTGCCCATCGACGCCATCGTCTGCGACTTCTTCCACTGGACGCACCTCGGTGAGTGGAAGTTCGACCCGGCCGAGTGGCCGGACCCGGCGGCCATGGTCCGTGAGCTGGGCGAGCTGGGCGTCAAGCTGGTGGTGAGCGTCTGGCCGTCGGTGTCCCCGCTGAGCGAAAACCATCCGGTCATGGAACAGCGCGGCTACTTCATCGGCACCCAGTACGGCCCGATGGCGCACGCCGACTGGCCGGACAAGGAGGTCGCGTCGACGGTCCAGGTGGCCTTCTACGACGCCACCAACCCCGAGGCGCGCGAGTTCGTGTGGTCGAAGATCAAGGAGAACTATCTCGACCCCTACGGCATCACGGCCTTCTGGCTGGACGCCTGCGAGCCCGAGCTGAAACCGGGCTTCCCGGAGAACCTGCGCTACTGGGCCGGTCCGGGCCTGGAGGTCGGGAACCTGTACCCGGCCGAGAACGCCCGCGCCTTCGACGAGGGCCTGCGCGCCGCCGGCGTCGACGAGGTGATCACCCTCAACCGCTCGGCGTGGGCGGGCAGTCAGCGCCACGGCGCCGCGCTCTGGTCCGGGGACATCGGCACCGACTTCGCGACCCTGCGCCGCCAGATCGCCGCCGGTCTCAACACCGGGCTGTCCGGTATCCCCTGGTGGAACACGGACATCGGCGGCTTCCACGGCGGCGACCCGGACGACCCGGCGTACCGGGAGGTGCTGGTCCGCTGGTTCCAGTTCGGCGCGCTGTCCCCGCTGATGCGGCTGCACGGCTTCCGTGACCCGGGCATGCCGCTGGGCCCGGACATGACCGGCGGCCCGAACGAGGTGTGGTCGTACGGCGAGGAGGCGTACCCGATTCTGGAGAAGTACCTGCGGCTGCGCGAGCGGCTGAAGCCGTACGTGCTCGACGTCATGCGCGAGGCCCACGAGGAGGGGCTGCCGGTGATGCGGCCGCTGTTCCTGGAGTTCCCCGACGATCCGGCGGCCTGGCCGGTGGACGACGCCTACCTCTTCGGCCGGGACCTGCTGGTCGCGCCGGTGCTGACGGCGGGCGCCACGGTCCGGACGGCGTACCTTCCGGCGGGCGCGCGGTGGACGGACGCGTGGACGGGTGAGACGTACGAGGGCGGGAGGTCGGTGACGGTGGACGCGCCGCTGGACCGCATCCCGCTGTTCCTGCGGGACGGGGCGCGGCTGCCGGTCGCGGAGTGAGCGCGGGATGAGCGAAGGGGCCGGTCCCGGGCGGGGCCGGCCCCTCGGCCGTGCCGCGGTACGGGTCAGCCGCCGCTGACCGTCAGGTTGTTGGTGCGGAAGTCGAGGCCGCCGGCGGACGAGGTGATCTCGTAGCCGAACTGCACGTCACCGATGGTCTCGTTGCCCATCCAGCCCTTGGTGTCCTTGATCCACTTCAGGATCGGCAGGATGTCGACGGTGCCGGAGTTCGAGTCCGAGGTGCGCAGGAACGAGAAGACCTCGTTGGCGCCGTTGTCCCCCTTGTAGACGTTCCAGGAGTGGCCGCCGAGGGTGACCGACCCCTGCGGGCTGCCGAGCGGGCCCACGGCCCCGTTGTGGTTGACCCAGAGCATGATCTCGTAGTCGTAGTCCGTGTCCCAGATGTCGTACGACGTGTTGTACGCGCCGGACGACGGGACCGTGACGTTGTAGCTGCTGCTCAGCGAACCGAGGGAGGTGATGGGCTTGTTGATCACCTTCTTGGCGTTCGGGTAGGACTTGATGCCGCCGGTGTTGGGGTGGTCGGCCCAGACGCCCCAGTTGGTGCCGGAGTTGGCCCAGACGCACTGGCTGCCGGCGCCGGAGCCCCAGATGTTGTTGTAGAGCGTGTAGCCGTTCAGGCTCGTGTTGCCCCACTGGTCGCAGGAGTTCCAGACGGCCGCCTGGGCGGGGGCGGAGGCCAGGCCGACGGTGGCGCCGAGGGCGAGGGCCGGGGCCAGCAGGGCGGTCAGGGTGCGGGTGCGGAGACGAGTGCGGTTGCGTGGTGCCATGGGGTTCCTTCCATGGGTGGGGGGGAGTTGCGGTGCTGCTACCGCGCCTTGACGCTGATGACGCGGTCCTCTCCGGCGGCGAGGTCGAGCGGTTCGGTGCCGGAGGGAGTCCTCAGTTCGATGCGGTGGGTGCGGCCCGGGCGCAGGACGGCCGTCGCCGTACCGTCGGCCGCCCAGGTGAGGTCCAGCTCCGCTCCGAACCGGGTGCGTACGCCCGTGAGCCGGCCCGCGCGGCAGCTCTCCGGGAGCGCGGGGAGCAGGACCAGCCGGTCGGGGGTGGACTGCACGAGCATCTCGATGAGCACGGCCGGGAGGGCGTGCGCGGCGTCCGCGTTGTACACGTCGCGGTGGGGGTAGTGCGCGCTCATCAGGGACGCGTGGAAGAAGTCGCCGTCGAGCACCTGGCCGAGGGCGTGGGCGACCCGTCCGGCGTCCCGGAGGCGGGCCGCGATCAGGGCGTGGTGGAGGTGGCCGTGGGCGGAGTCGTTCTCGGCGCCGCGCAGTGCGAGGGCGCGGTGGGCGGCCTCGGCGAGGGCCGGGGTGTCGTACGGGTTGATCTCGTCGAGCGGCCAGACGCCGTAGAGGTGGCTGAGGTGGCGGTGGTCGTAGGTGTCCGCCAGGCCCGGCCACGCCCACTCCGCCAGGGCGCCGTCGGCGTTGGTCCGGTGCGGTGGGAGGCGGTCGGCCAGGGCGCGCCAGCGGTCGGCGTGCTCGGGGTGGCGGTCGGCGGCGGTCAGCAGGGCGTGCCGGGCGGCGGAGAGGTCCATGGCCGCGTCGACGGTGCCCCAACCGGCGTTGGCGGGGCGGTTCTCGGGTGAGTAGGAGGGGACCACGACCGCGTGTCCGTCGTCGTCGGTCCGGGTGAGGAAGTCCTCGTAGAACAGGGCGACTTCGGCGAGCGCGGCGGTGGTGCGGGGGTCGCGTTCGCCGCGGGTCTCGTCGTGGTCGACGAGGGGCTTGAGCAGCCAGTCGGCGCCCGCCGTCCACAGGTGCAGCGGGTACTCGCGGCTGAAGTGGTACGTGTGCCCGCACTCGCCGTCGGTGTGCGAGGGCGCGACGACGCCCCGGGTGCCGAAGATCGCGCGGGCGTTGTCCCGCCAGTCCGGGAGCTGCCCGTGGACCAGGGCGGCATGGGCCTCGGTGACCTCGGGGAGGGCGGCGGCCGCGGCGGAGGCGGTCTGGAGGTTGAGGTTGGCGTTGGTGGTGAACGCCCCCGACCAGGCGGTGTTCCAGTCGCCGGTCCACAGGCCGGTCAGGCGGGGCGGGAGCATGCCGCTGGCCGACAGGAGGTGGTAGCGGCCGGCGGCGAAGAGCCGCTCCAGGAGGGCGCTGCCGCGGGGGCGGTCGAGCAGCGCGGAGCCCGGCAGGGCGCGTTCGGCGGGGTCGGCGGCGAGGTCGAGGGTGACGCGGTCGTAGGCGGTGCGGTGGAGGGCGAGATGGCGGTCGAGGAGGCCCTCGTACGACGTCCCCTCCGGCAGGTCGCGCAGGGCCCGGCCCTCGGTGACCACGTCCAGCTCGCAGGTGTGCCGGCGCACCCGGGTGAGGAGCAGTACCTCCGTGGCGCCCTCGACGCGTACGCCGGGCGGTACCAGCTTCGTGGTGCCGCCGGTGACGGCGGCCAGGGTGACGCCGGTGTACGCCAGGCCGCTGTCGCCGGGGTAGCGGGCGCGCAGGCTGAGCAGGGCGCCCTCGGGGGTGAGGACGGCGCCGTGGCCGACGCCGAGCCCGGCGGGGGCGCCGGGGAGGCGGGGGTCGAGGGAGAGGTCGAGGGTGAGGTTCGGGGCGGTGACGTGCTGGACGATCACGTCGTCGGCGCGGGAGACGAAGACGCGGCTGGTCCAGGTGGAGCAGGTGGCGGTCGTCTCGCCGGTGGTGAAGTCGACGGAGCGGCGGTATGCGGCGCGGGTGTCGCCGGGCGGTCTGTTCAGGCGCAGCTGGAAGGCCGGGTGGAAGGGGCGTACCCATCGCGTCGGGCGGCCGTCGGTGAAGCCCTCGGCGGCGGTCGTGTCCCCGGCCAGCAGGCGGTCCTGGAGGGCGGGGAGTTCGGCGGCGAGCCGGGGCGGGCGGCGGTCTTCGTCGTCGCCGTTCGGGCGGACGAGCGTGTGGTGGGTGACGATGACCCGGTCGGCATTCGGATCGCCGAACACGAGGGCGCCGTGGTGGCCGTTGCCGCTCAGGAAGGCGTCCTCCCAGCGGGCGGCGGGCTCGGGCTCCCAGGTGCCGTGCGCCGGCGTACCGGTCATGAGGCCGGCTCCGCGAGGACCGCCACGCCGTAGCGGCCGAGGGTGACGCGGTCGGTGACGGTCGCGTCGGTCAGCAGGTCGCGGTGGGTGCCCGGGACGTCGACGGTGACCGGATCGCGGCCGTGGTGGAGGAGGAACAGCAGGTCACCGCGGCGTACGGCCTCGACGCCGGCCGGGAGTCCGTCGAGCACCGGCCGGGCGCCCGCGTCGGCGGCGATGCGGGCGAGCAGCTCGCGCAGCGCGTCCGGCTCCGGGAGGGTCGAGAGGTACCAGGCGCGGCCCTTGCGCAGGACGGCCGGGAGTCCGTACAGCTCGCCGCCCTTGTAGCGGACGGTCTCGGTGGCGGTGCCGTCGGGCTCGATCTCCTCCGACCACAGGGTGCCCCGGAAGCCGTCGCAGACGGCCGTCTCGTCCGCCTCCAGGGGCCACCACTCGTGCAGGGTGCGGATGCCGAACAGCTCGCGCAGCCGGGCGTCCATGCCGCCGGGCCTGACCCGGTCGTCCTCGTCGGCGACGCCGGTGAGGAAGCCGCAGACGAGGGTGCCGCCGCCGCGCGCGTAGGCGAGGAGGTTGTCGATCGCCGCGTCGGTGAGCGCGTAGAGCTGGGGTACGACGACCGCCTTGTACGGGGTCAGGTCGTGTTCCGGGTGGGCGAAGTCGGTGGTGAGGTGGGCCTCCCACAGGGCGCGGTGCCAGGCGCGCAGGACGTCGGGGTAGTCGAAGCGGGTGGAGAGGCGGCCGTCCTGGGCGCCGGCCCACCAGGAGTGCCAGTCGTGCAGGACGGCGACGCCGGCGGTGACCGTGCTGTCCGCCGCGTGCGGGCCGAGCTTCGCGAGGTCGGCGCCGAGCTGCTTGACCTCCTGGTACGTACGGCCTTCCGCCCCCGCGTGGGAGACCATCCCGGAGTGGAACTTCTCGGCGCCCTGCCTCGACTGGCGCCACTGGAAGTAGCAGACGGCGTCGGCGCCGCGGGCGACGGCCTGGAGGGACCACAGGCGGTTGAGGCCGCGCGGCTTGGGGTGGTTCACGCCGCGCCAGTTGACGGGTCCGGCCGCCTGTTCCATGAGCATCCACGGGCCACGTGCCTGGGAACGGGTCATGTCCTGGACCAGGGCGCCTTCCTGGGCGCCGAAGGGGTCGCGCGGGTCGGGGTAGAGGTCGACGGAGACGACGTCCTCCTCCTCGGCCCAGCGCCAGGCGTCCTGACCGGACCAGAGCGGCATGAAGTTGGTGGTCACCGGCAGGTGCGGGGTGTGGCGGCGGACGATGTCGCGTTCGGCGACGTAGCACTCCAGGAGCATGTCGGAGGTGAAGCGCCGGAAGTCGAGGACCTGGGTCGGGTTCTTCAGATAATGAGTGCGGCGGGCGGGCAGGATCTCCGCCCAGTCGCCGTAGCCCTGGCTCCAGAAGGCGGTGCCCCAGGCGGTGTTGAGGGCGTCCAGGGTGCCGTAGCGGTCCTGGAGCCAGCTGCGGAAGCGGATGGCGGCCTCGTCGCCGTGGTCGTAGGTGCAGTACTCGTTGTTGATGTGCCACATGGTGAGGGCGGGGTGGCCGGCGTAGCGGGCGGCCAGGGCCTCGGTGATGGCGGCGGCGTGGCGGCGGTAGGTGGCGCTGGAGTGCGAGAAGTGCTGCCGGCCGCCCCACCACTCGGTGCGGCCGTCCTCGTCGCGGGGCAGGGTGTCCGGGTGCAGGTGCCCCAGCCAGGGCGGGGGCGAGGCGGTGGGGGTGGCGAGGACGACGCCGATGCCGCCTGCGTGCATCAGGTCCATCAGGCGGTCCAGCCAGCCGAAGTCGTGGACGCCGGGGCGTGGTTCCAGCCTCGCCCAGGAGAAGACGCCGAGGGTGACGGAGTTGACGCCGGCGGCCCTCATCAGGCGGGCGTCCTCGTGCCAGGTCTCCTCGGGCCACTGCTCGGGGTTGTAGTCGCCGCCGTAGAGGATGCGGCGGCGGGTGGCGTCCGACAGGTTCGGCATCAGCGGGGCTCCCCGTACTGGATACCGCGTCCGTTGGTGGCGAGGTAGACGCGGCCGTACACGCGGGGGTCGCCGGTGATGGTCTCGCCGGTCCACCCCCACTGGTGGTGGTCGTCGTTGATCCGCGTCCAGCTCCTCGCCTCGTCGTCGGAGCGGTAGACGGCGGTGATGGCCTCGGTGGAGCCGACCTGGTAGATCGCCGGATAGCCGGCGCCGTCGGCGGCCTTGCCGAAGCCCAGGGTGTGGGAGGCCCAGCAGCTGTCGACCTTGGTGAAGGTGGCGCCGCCGTCGGTGGAGCGGTGCAGGCCGTTCCATTTCGTGCTCAACCACAGGTCGCCGCTGCGGCCGGGCGCCGCGACCAGCTTGAACTGGGCGTCTCCGGCGGGCAGTCCGGTGGCGCGGGCGGTGAAGGCGCGGCCGCCGTCGGTGCTGGCGAGCAGCGTCCCCGCGTCGGTGTCGTACGCGTAGAGGAGCATCGGGTCCACCGGGTCCGCGACCGGCGTGGCGCCCTTCGGGAAGGAGGGGACCTCGGACCAGGTCGTGCCGTTGTCCGCCGAGCGGTGGGCCGCGTACCTGGTGCCGTCCCAGTGCACGAAGGACCACAGCAGCACGCTGCCGTCGGCGTTGGTGGCGATCGGTCCCGGCGCGTCCTTGGCGATGCCGGGCTGGGAGGCGAAGGGTGCCCAGGTGATGCCGCCGTCGTGCGAGTACGCGCCGTTGCCGTGGTCTCCCCAGCCCGCCCGGACCACGTACGCCGGTCTGCGCGCCGCCTGCGCGAGTCCCGTCGCCGACCCGGACACGGGGTTCGTCGCCATGCCGCGCGCCGGAGACGCCGTGAGCCGTTCGTGGTACATCACGCCGATGTCCCGCGACCCGCTGAGCAGGTGTGCCCGCCCGCGCGGGGGCGAGATCAGCTGGGTCACGGACGCCTCCTCCAGGCCGCGGATCCGCGGGGCCCAGTGGCGCAGATCGCGGGTGCCGTAGAGGGTGGCGCCGGTGCCGTACACGAGGTGCTGCGAGTCGAAGGGGTCGAGGGCGACGGCCTGGATCCACCAGCCGAACTTGGGCCGCTCCTCGCCCCACTTCAGGTAGGGGGTCTCGGAGACGTCGAGGACGGCCGAGTCCTTCAGGGACGTCCACGTGCGGCCGCCGTCGGTGGTCCGGTACAGGGTGTCGACCGCCGCCCAGCGGTTGTTGGTGGAGACGACGACGGTGCCGGGGCGGCGGGCGTCGACGGCGACTCCGCCGTAGCCGAAGCTGTCGGCGGAACCGTCGGGGGGGGTGCCGCCGGGCTCGACGGGCGTGACCTCGGCCCAACGGTCGCTCGTAGTGCGCAGCTTGTGCACGCTGCCGGTGGACTGGCCGTTCGGGCCCGGCGCGTCGGCGTACGTCACGTACAGCTCGCGGGTGTGCCGGTCGTACGCGGCGCGGATCGGGACCTTGGCCGCGGTGCCGGAGGGCTGCCCGGGGACGGGCTGCCAGGTGGTGCCGTCGGGCGTGCGGAAGAGGTTCGGTGCGGTGCCGCCGGCGTCGCCCCAGCCGGCGTAGACGGTGCGGCGGGCGGCGACGAGGAGGGTGACGCCCTGGCCGGTGGCGCTCGGGGTGGCCGGGAAGCCGGTGGCGGGGGCCCAGGTGGCGCCCCGGTCGGTCGACTTCCAGAGGCCGTCGTGCCGGGTGCCCAGCCACAGGGTGTCGCTGTCGCGCGGGTCGACCAGGAGCCGCTCGCCGGCGCCCCGGCCGTCCTCGTTGGCGCCGAGCTTCACGGTGAGGTCGGTGCGCTGCCAGGTGGCGCCGCGGTCCTCGGAGCGCAGGATCGCGCCGTTGCCCGCCCAGTCCTGCGCGTAGGTGCCGCAGGCCAGGTAGAGCCGGTCCGGGTGGGCGGGGTCGACGGCCATCGCCTCGACGCCCAGGAGGTTCCAGTCGTCCCAGCCGAGGTGGTCCAGGAGCGGCACCCAGCGGGCGGCCCGGTCGTCCCAGCGGTAGGCGCCGCCGATGTCGGTACGGGCGTAGGCGAGCCCGCGGACGCGGGGGTGGAACAGGACGCCGGTGATGAACCCGGTGCCGCCGATGACGACGTTGCGCCAGCGGTAGGGACGGGCTCCGTCGGGGTGCTCGGCGGCCCGGGCGTGCCCGGGGGTGAACGGAACGGCGGTGAGCGCGGCGGCGGCCGCGGTTCCGGCGAGTACGGCACGCCGGCTCAGGGGGGACGCGTGCATGACATACCTCGTTCTGCGAGAGTCGGAGGGACAGCAACTCGGGGGCGCGGGGCTGTGTCGGCACGCGGCTTGGCCGCGTGGGCGCGACAAGCGATGACGGCACCGCGGCAGCGCGGCCGAGGACATCGCGCGAGCCGCGTGACCGCTTGCGGGTCAGCCCTTGACCGCCCCCGTGAGCATCCCCTTCTTGAAGTGACGCTGGACGAACGGCGACAGCACGGCCACCGGCAGCAGTGCCATGACCATCACCGCCATCTGGATCGCGAGCGCGGACAGTTCCCCGGTGTTGACCTGCGCCGACAGCCCGACCGGTCGTTCCTGCTTCTGCACCAGCTGGATCATGACGTTCTGGAGCGGCATCATGTCCTGGTCGGTCAGGTAGATCGACGCGTTGAACCAGGCGCTCCAGTAGCCCACGGCGTAGAAGAGGGCGATCACCGCGAGGACCGCGCGGGAGAGCGGCATCACGATCTTCCACAGGATGCGCCAGTCACCGGCGCCGTCGATGCGGGCGCTGTCGATCAGCTCCTGCGAGATGTTCATGAAGAACGCCCGCAGCACCAGGATGTTGAACACGCTCACCGCGCTGGGCAGGATCAGCGCCAGGTAGGTGTCCGTCAGTCCCAGCGCCTGCACCAGCAGATAGGTCGGGATCAGACCGGCCCCGAAGAACATCGTCGTGAGCAGGGCCATCAGGAGCCAGCGGTGCCCGAGTGATCCGCTGCGCGACAGGCCGTACGCGCTCAGCACGGACACCGCCATGCTGAACAGCGTGCCGACCACGGTGACGCCGATGCTGACCAGGGCGGCGCGCTGGACCTGTCCGCCGCTCAGGAGTTCCTGGTAGGCGACGAAGGTGATGCCCTTGGGGATCACCACCAGGCCGCCGGCCTCGTCGATGGTCTTCTTCGACTGGAGGCTGGTGACCACGACGATCCACAGCGGGAAGACGATGCCCAGGCAGGCCAGGGTCAGGACGAGGCCCTTGCCGGCCTGTCCGGCCTTGGAGGGTTCCTCCTCCCACACCGGGCGCGGCGGGGCGGCCCAGGGGCTGGGCTTCCTCGTGGCCGGTGTGTCGTCGGCCGTCGGGTCGTCGGCCTGTGTGTCGAGGACGGCGCTCACTTCTTGTACACCCCCTGCTCGCCCATGAGGTGGGCCACCTTGTTCGCCGTCAGCACCAGCGCCAGACCGACGACGCCCTTGATGAGGCCCGCGGCGGCGGCGTAGCTGAAGTCCTGGTTGCGGATGCCGTTCCACCACACGTAGGTGTCGAGGACTTCCGAGGCCTCGACACCCACGGCTTGTCGTTGGAGCAGCAGTTGCTCGAAGCCGACGGTGAGGGCGTCGCCGACGCGCAGCACCAGCAGCAGGGCGATCACCGGGCGCAGGGCGGGCAGCGTGATGTGCCACATGCGCCGCCAGCGTCCCGCGCCGTCCATGGCGGCGGCCTCGTACAGGTCGTTGGAGACGGCGGAGAGCGCGGCGAGGAACACGATGATGCCCCAGCCGGCGTCCTTCCAGATGGTCTCGGCCGTGACCAGGTACTTGAAGACCTCGGGGTTGGTCATCAGGTCGAAGCCCTCGTAGCCGTGCTCGCGGAGGGTCTGCGCGATGATGCCCGCGCCACCGAAGATCTGCATGAAGACGGTGACGACGAGGACCCACGAGAAGAAGTGCGGCAGATACATGATCGCCTGCGCGATCGCCCGGACCCGGGGCCTGACCACGCTGTTGATGAGCAGCGCGAGCATGATCGGGATCGGGAAGTAGAGCACCAGCTGGAGGAAGAACAGCACGAAGGTGTTCCGCACCGCGTGCCAGAAGGCCGAGTCCGCGAAGATCCGCTCGAACTGCTCGAAGCCGATCCACGGGCTCTCGAAGATGGCGACGAAGCCGTTCTCGCTGAGATACGGGTCGTAGTCCTGGAAGGCGACCACGTTGCCGAGGATCGGTATGTAGTTGAAGACCAGGACCAGCAGCAGCGCCGGCAGCGTCATCAGGATCAGGGTGCGGTCGCGTCTGAATCTGAGCCGGAGGCTCAGCTTCCCCGCGCGCTTGCCGCCCTTGGCCCCGGCGGGCCGCTCCGGGTCCGTCGCGGGGGTCTTCTCGGGGGTCTTCGCCTCGGTTCTGCTCCGAGGCACCGTGCTGTGCGACACGGCCTTCTCCTTGCCGTCGGGCCTGTGCCTGGGGTCAGTTCGTGGTGCCGTTGTCGCCGTTGGAGCCGTTGTCGTCGAGCAGCTTCTTGTACCAGTCCCGCAGGCCGTCGCCGCCCTTCTCCTTCCAGTCCGACACCGCCTGCTGCACGTCGCTGATCTTCTTGCGGCCGCGCACGACGTCGTCCTCCAGCTGCTCGAAGTCGTCGGCGAGGTTGGCCCAGCGGGTGGGCTCGGTGACGGTCAGCCCGAAGAAGGAGGACTTCTTGGTGAAGGCGCCCATGCGCTGCTGCCACTCGACCATGCCCCGGGTGACCTCGGGGAGGTCGGGGTAGGCGATGTACGGGGCGGGGTTGCCGGTGTAGTCGAAGGCGCCGTTGACCTCGTTGACGCCCTGCTGGGTCTTGACCGGCAGGCCGCTCTTCAGGTCGTAGTCGGTGCCCTCGACGCCGTAGGCGGTGAGCATGAACTCCTTGGTGCCGTACGGCGCGGCGCAGTAGTTGCAGAGGGCGAGGAAGTCCTTGATCTGCTGCTTGCTCGCCTTCTTGCTGACGAAGGTGAAGATGTTGGCCGGCTGGACCGCCCACAGCGTGGGGTCGCCGCCGTCGGCGCCGAAGATGTCGAACGCGGCGATGTCGAAGTCCGGGTTCTGGGTGCGCTGTTCGGCCGTCTTGCCCCACCAGTCGGAGATGTTCTGGTTGTAGACCAGGATCTCCCCGGCGGTGAGCCGGTTGCCGGGGGTGCCGCCCGCCTTGCCCTGCACCGCGTCGGGGTGGACCACCTCGGCGGCGTACAGCTTCCGCGTCCACTCCAGGGCTTCGAGGTACTCGTCGGTCTCGATGCGGTTGACCAGCTTGTCGCCCTCCAGGTTCCACCACAGCGCCTTGTCGCTGCCGGAGAGGACACCGAAGATGTTGAACGCCGTCCACTTCATGTCGTCGCAGGCCCAGAGCTTGGACTTGGCGTCGGTGGCCTCCTTGGCCCAGGACAGGAACTCCTCGGGGCTCTTCGGGACGGAGTAGCCCTTCTTCGCGAAGAGGTCCCTGCGGTAGAGCGGCGCGATGTCGGTGACGTACGAGGCCGGCATCGGGACCGCCCGGAGCACGCCGCCGAAGATGCCGCGCTGCCAGGCCTCGGTCGGGACCGCGGCCAGGTTCGGGTAGTCCTTGACCTTGTCGCCGGACAGGTAGGGGCCGAGGTCCGCGAACTTGGCGTTGACGGCGCTGGGGATGCGGCCGTTGAGGTTCCAGCCGGGGACGACCACGACGTCGGGGATGTCGCTGGAGGCGAGGACCGCGCCGAGTTTCTGGTCGTAGGTGACGCCGTCCTGGTTCTGCCAGGCGACCTCGACGCCGGTGGCCGCGTTCATGGCCGTGTAGTACGGGTTGTCGCCCTTGGGCGGGGTGCCCCAGAAGGGCGCCATGACCGAGAGCTTGCCGCCGCTGCCCAGCTTCTTCGGCACCGACGTCTTGAGCTCGGCCGTGGGGATCGCCTTGGTGAAGCCCGCCGCCGATCCGTTCTTGGCGGGGATGTCCGGCGTCACGACGTTCGACGCCACGAAGGCCGGAAGGATCTTCTGCGCGTCCTTCCCCGACGTGGTCCCCTCCTTGCGGTCGTTCTTCCCGCCCCCGCCGCAGGCGGAGAGCAGCGGCATCCCTCCCGCCACCGCTGCGGTGGCGACCGCCGTGGAGGCGAGGAACTTTCTCCGGCTGGGGCCGGAGGCGGCGTTCGGCGTCATTGCGTCAACCCTTCGTGGCGCACCAGGACACCCGGCGGTGGCCGTCGGCTGCGGTGTCTCGAGTGGAACTGGCTGAGCTGAAGCGGTCGTCGGAGGAATGCCCGGGTTCGGTCGCACCTCAAGGTGCGCCAGGTGCACTTCCGGGTGGGAGCCTCGCAGTCGAAGCGCTTCGATGTTGCTGCGAGGTTAAGTGAACGCCTGGGGGTGCACAAGAGTCGCTTCCAGAATTCCTCCGAGGTATCGGGAGGGCGAGGTCGGCTGAACCAACTCATGTGACGCTTGGGTTGCGGTGAGAAGTCGGAGGTGATGCGCGGAAGTGGCTTGACACCCACCCCCGGGTCGACTGAGCATCGAAGCGCTTCGAAAGCGCCTGGCCGCTCCATCGCAAGGGGAACTCCACGTGACCGCACCCACGCCGCCCACGCCGCCTTTCCGTGATCCGCGTCTGCCGTTCGCGAAGCGCGTCGACGACCTGATGTCGCGGCTCACGCTCGACGAGAAGACCGGGTTCCTGCACCAGTTCGGGCCCGCCGTGGAACGCCTCGGCATCGCCGCCTTCCGCACCGGCCAGGAGGCGCTGCACGGCGTGGCCTGGATGGGCCCGGCGACCGTGTTCCCGCAGGCCGTGGGGATCGGCGCCACCTGGAACGAGGACCTGGTGCGCCGGGTCGGCGAGGCGGTGTCCAGGGAGGCACGGGCGATGCGCGCCCGCGACGACCGCGTCGGCCTCAACGTCTGGTCCCCGACCGTGAACCTGCTGCGCCACCCCCTGTGGGGCCGGAACGAGGAGGGCTACTCCGAGGACCCGAGGCTCACCTCGGCCATCGCCACCGCCTACACCCGCGGCCTGCGCGGCGAACATCCGACGTACTGGCGCACGGCGCCCGTCCTCAAGCACTGGCTCGCGCACAACAACGAGACCGACCGGGACACGTCCTCGGCGTCCGTCCGCCCCCGCGTCCTGAACGAGTACGACCTGCGTGCCTTCCGCGAGACGGTCCAGGCGGGCGCGGTGGCCGGGGTGATGCCGGCGTACAACCTGGTCAACGGCCGCCCCAACCACGTCTCCCCGTACCTGAACCGGCAGCTGCGCGCCTGGACGGAGGACGATCTCCTGGTCTGCTCGGACGCGGGCGCCCCCTCCAACCTGGTCGACTCCGAGCACTACTTCGACACCCACGAGGAGGCGACCGCCGCCGCGCTGCGGGCCGGGGTGGACAGCTTCACCGACCACGGCACGGACTCCTCGAAGATCGTCGCCCGCGTACGGGGCGCTCTCGACCAGGGCCTGCTCACCGAGGCCGACATCGACGCGGCCGTGCGCCGGCAGCTGTCGGTCCGTTTCCGGCTCGGCGAGTTCGACCCGGAGCACGACCCGTACGCCGTCACCGCGGAGACCGCGGCCGCCGGCTTCGACACGCCGGAGCACCGGGCTCTGGCACTGGAGACGGCCGAGCAGGCGGTCGTCCTGCTCAAGAACGACGGCGTGCTGCCGCTGGCCCCCGGCGCCCGGATCGCGGTCGTCGGGCTGCTCGCCGACGAGTGCAAGCTCGACTGGTACAGCGGCACGCTCATCCACCGTTCCACCCCGCTGGAGGGCCTGTACGAGCGGTTCGGCGCCGAGCGCGTGAGCTTCGCGGAGGGCGTGGACCGGGTCCGGCTGAAGACCGCCGCCGGTACGTTCCTGCACGTGCTCCCGTCGGACGACTCCCCCGGCGACGCGCGCGGCACCGAGGGCGCCCTCGACCCGGCCCTGCTGGCCGGCCGCACCGACCTGCCGCCCCTCACCACCGACGCCACCGGCACCGAACTCGCGCTCGTCGACTGGGGCGAGGGCGTCCTCACCCTGCGCGCACCCGACGGCCGCTACCTCTCGGTCGCCGAGGATGGCTACCTCCGCGCCTCCGCCGACCAGCCCGGCGGCTGGGTCGTGCAGGAGACGTTCCGCCTCGAACCCCACGGGAACGGGCACCTCCTCCGGCACATGGGAACGGGTCGTCACGTCCATGTCGCCGCCGACGGCGTGAAGGTTGCCGCCTCGGACCCCTCCGTGGAGGCCGCCTCGGACCCTTCCGTGGAGGCCACCTCGGAGCACGAGGCCCCGGAGGTCTTCGAGCTGGTCGTCACCGAGCGCGGCGAGGACGCGGTGACGCGGGTGGCGGCGGAGGCCGACGTGGTCGTGGTGGTGGCGGGCAACGACCCGCACATCAACGGCCGGGAGACCGAGGACCGTACGACCCTGCGGCTGCCCGACCACCAGGAACGCCTGCTGCGCGCGGCTCGCGCCGCCAACCCGAGCACCGTGCTGACGCTGGTGTCCGCCTACCCGTACGCCGTCGACGCGGAGGTGCTCCCGGCGGTGCTGTGGACCGCGCACGGCGGACAGGCGGCCGGCACCGCGCTGGCCCGGGTCCTGGCCGGGGACGTCTCCCCCGCCGGGCGGCTCCCGCAGACCTGGTACGCGGACGACGCCGACCTGCCGGACCTGCTCGACTACGACGTGATCGGCGGCCGCCAGACCTACCTGTACTTCGAGGGGACGCCGCTGTTCCCCTTCGGGCACGGTCTGTCGTACGCGTCCTTCTCGTACGCGGACCTGGCGGCGCGGGTGGCGGACGGGGAGGTGTCCGTGTCCTTCACGGTCACCAACACGGGAGCCGTCACCGCCGACGAGGTGGTCCAGCTCTACGTCCGCGCCGAGGCCCCGTCGGTCCCGCGCCCGCGCCGCGAACTCCTGGCCCACCGCCGCGTCACCCTGCCCCCGGGGGCCACGGCGCAGCTGGCCTTCGAACTCCCGCTGTCCGCCTTCGCGTTCTGGGACGTGGCGCACGATCGGTGGCGGCTGGAGCCGGGCCCGTACGCCCTGCTGGTGGGTGCCTCCAGCGAGGACGTCCGTCTGTCGGCCACCGTGACACTCGACGGCGAGCCCGCCGCGCCGCGCCCGGTCCGCGAACGAGGCCTGACGGCCGCCGACTTCGACGAGCAGAGCGGCACGGAGATCGTCGACCGGACCAGGGCCACGGGCGACGCGGTGACGCCGGTGGCGGGCGGCGCGGGCCAACTGCTCTACCGAGACTGCGACTTCGGCCCCGGAGTCACCGGGGTGACGGTGGCGGTGGCGGGGAGCGAGGGCACCGTGGAGATCGCCCTCGGCGGCGGCCCGGTCCTGGCGGTGCTGTCACCGGACGCGCCCACACCGGGACCGTACGACTACGTGGAACTCGGCGCCGCGCTGACGGCCGAGGGCGTTCACGATCTCCGCATCGGACTGCGCGGCTCTCTGCGGCTCGCGCACGTCGGCTTCTCCGGTTGAGGGTCCGGAGGAAGCCGGCACGAGGACGGGGCCCGGCACCGGCGCGTGTCTACCGGCGCCGGGCCCCCGACTCGCCCCCCGCCCGGACCAGGCCCAGCTCGTAGGCGGCGATCACGGCTTGGGCCCGGTCGCGCAGTTCCAGCTTGGCGAACAGCCGGTTGATGTGGGTCTTCACCGTGTGATCGGTGATGGTGAGGCGGCCCGCGATCTCCGCGTTGGACAGGCCACGCGCGATCAGGGTCAGCACCTCCGTCTCCCGAGCCGTGAGGTCGTCCGCCGAGTGGACGGGCAGCCGTGACGCGCGCGCGTGGACGAACTCGGCGATCAGCCGCTTGGTGATCTCGGGCGAGAGCAGGGCGTTGCCGTCCGCCACCACCCGGACCGCGTGCAGCAGTTCGGGAAAGGTGGCGTCCTTGAGCAGGAAGCCGCCCGCCCCGGCCGCGAGCGCGTCGTACACGTACTCGTCGAGCCCGAAGGTCGTCAGCATCAGGACCTTCGTCGCGCCGCCGGACGCGGCCAGGATCTCGCGGGCCGCCTCGATTCCGTTCATGTGCGGCATCCGGATGTCGAGGAGTGCGAGGTCGGGCCGGGTCTCACCGGCGATCCGCACGGCCTGTACACCGTCCTCGGCCTCGCCGACGACCTCGATGTCCTCCTGGGTGCCCAGCAGGTTCACGAAGCCGGTGCGTACGACCGCCTGGTCGTCGGCGACCAGTGCCCTGATCACGTGTGTCTCCTTCTCCCGCTCCATGGGTGTCACCCGGTCCCCCAGGGGAGTTCCGCCTCCACCAGGAACCCGCCGTCCGGTGCCGCGCCCGCGCTGAGCCGGCCGCCGACCAGCGCGGCCCGCTCCCGCATCCCGGTCAGACCGTGGCCCGCGCCGGGACCCGTGCCGGGACCCGTGCTGGGGCCCGCTCCGGGGTCCGGACGGGCGTCCGGCGCGGGTCCGTCGTCGCGGATGCGCAGCGTGAGCAGCCGGTCGGCGCCGTAGTCGACCTCCACCACCGTACGGGCGCCGGGCGCGTGCTTGCGTGCGTTGGTCAGCGCCTCCTGGGTGATCCGGTAGGCGGACAGCTCCCACGCGGCGGGCAGCGCCACCCGCTCCCCGGTCACCTTAAGTTCGGCCACGCCACCCACCGCCCGGTGCTGCTCCACCAGTTCGGCGAGGTGGTCGAGGGTCGGCTGCGGGGCGGTGAGGGCCGTATCGCCCTCGGAGGTGCGCAGGACGCCGAGGAGACGGCGCAGTTCCGCCATCGAGGAGCGGGCCGTGGTGGCGATCTGCTGGAAGCCCTCGCGACCTTCGGGAGTGAGTCCGGGTGTGGTGTAGGTGGCGCTCTCGGCCTGGACGGCGATCATCGACACCGAGTGCGAGACGATGTCGTGCAGCTCGCGGGCGATGGCGGCCCGCTCGGCCTCGGCGGCCTGCTGCCGCTCCATCGCGATCAACTGAGCCTGTGCCAGGTGCCGTTCGGTTCGGGTCTCCTCCCGGGAGCGGACCGCGTCGCCCATCATCACGGCCCCGAAGACGACCACGGTCAGCAGGAACGACTCGGCGAACAGGCTGAGCGAGCCCTTCTCCCAGAGCGCGGGCACCGGCAGTTCCATCCGCGACCAGGTGTTGATGTGCACCAGGTTCACGCACAGGGCGCCGAGCGCGCCGCCCGCGACGGTCACGGCGGGGTGCAGTACCCGGTGCCGGCCGAGCGAGTAGCAACCGACCAGCCCGCTCGCCATGATCGAGAGGTACAGGTTGACGTCCCCGGCGAACCCGAGGAGCCCCGCCGCGACCGTGAGCACCGCGACCGGCGGGAAGGACCGCCGCCACATCAGCGAGGCCGCGGACACGAGCACCCCGACCGTGGTGGTCACGGATCCGGGAATGACGATCAGCTCCGTGACCGCTCCGGCGGTCAGGACACCGCCGGTGGCCCAGGGGTAGGCGGGTGCGGCGATCCAGGCGCGGAACCGCCGCTGAAGCGACGTACTCATGCGCCCATGATCCCGGCCGGGGCGCAGGCGCGCGTCACCGCGCGGGTCGAGTCCGCGGGCGGATGTCGTACCACGGGTTGAGTCCCAGGTGCGGAGCCTCGGTTGACGCCGTCCGGTCCGCGGATTCCTAGCGTCGACGGACATGAGGAAGACCCTTGAGGAGCAGGCCGCGAAATACTCCGCCAGGCGCGTCGAACGGTATGCGTGGACCGGGTGCGCGGTCGTCGCGCCGGGGTTCGCGATGGCGTCCGGCCTGGGGCCGCACCGGGTGTGGGGGTGGGTGGCGGGCGCGGGGTACGCGGTCGCGGCGGTCCTGACGTCCGGCTCCGTCCCGCTCCGCGCGGCCCGGTCGGCCGCCGTGCTGGGGGCCGTCGTGCTGCCGCTCGTCGGCCTGGTGGCGGCGGGGCTGGGGCAGTTGGAGGTCGCCGTCGTCGAACGGTCGGGGCATCTGCTGCTCACGACCGGCAGTCCGTATGTCACCGACCCCGTGGCCGTGGCCGACTTCAATCCCTACCTGCCGGGGATGGCGCTCTTCGGCGTGCTGCCCGGGGACGCCCGCTGGTGGCTGGGCGGCGCGTTCGTCGCCTCCCTCGCGGCCGCCGGAGTGAACCGCTCCTGGCTTCTTGCCTGCCCACTGATCGCGCTGCCCCTCGCGGTGGGCGGGATCGACCTGCCGGTGGCCGGGCTGATGTGTCTCGGCGTCTCACTCGCCGGGCAGGGGCGTCCGGGCCGGGCAGGCCTGGCGCTCGGAGCCGCCGCCGCCCTCAAGTGGACCGCCTGGCCCGCGCTTCCCGTGGCCCTCGCCCTGATCGCCGTACTCAGGGGCGGCCGGCCCGCGCTGCGGTGCGCGGCCGTGGGCCTGTCCACCGCGACGGCGGCGGTACTGCCCTTCGCCCTCGCCGACCCCGCCGGCTTCTACCGGAATGTCGTCGCCTTCCCGCTCGGCCTGACCGCCACCGCCTCCCCCGCCGCGAGTCCGCTGCCCGGACATCTGCTGGCGGTGCACGTCCCCGGCGGCGCGGTGATCGCCGTCGCGCTCCTCTCGGTGGGCGCGCTGCTGATCGCCCTCTCACTGGCGGTGCGCCCTCCGTCGACGGTACGGGCGGCGGCCGGGCGACTCGCGCTCGGCCTGGGCCTGGCGACGGCCCTGATGCCGGCGACGCGCTTCGGCTACCTGGTCTATGCGCTGGTGCTGGGCGCGCTGGCCCACCGGTCGGCGGCCCGTGGCACCGCTGTCCTCCCCTCCGCGCGGAAGGCGGTCGTCGCATGACGAGCAAGCCCCCTGCCCGCACCCTGATCGTCACCAACGACTTCCCGCCCAGGCAGGGCGGCATCGAGACCTTCGTCCGGGAACTGGCCGACCGCTTCCCGCCCGACGAGGTGGTCGTGTTCACCTCGGCACCGACAGCACCCGCCTCACCGGAGGCACCGGCGGCCTCGGCGGAACCCGGCGGTCCCTTCCCGTACCCGGTGATCCGCCACCGGGCCCGCACCCTCCTGCCCACGCCCGGCGCCACCGCACAGGCCGCGTCCGTGGCCCGCCGATACGGCTGCGACCGGGTGTGGTTCGGCGCGGCTGCGCCCCTCGGGCTGATGGCGGGCCGGCTCCGGCGTACGGCGGGTGTCCGTACCGCCGTCGCCACCACCCACGGCCACGAGGTGTGGTGGGCCCGCACCCCCGGCGCCCGGGGCCTGCTGCGCCGCGTCGGCGCGGAGGTGGACACGCTGACCTGGCTGGGCGCGAGCACCAGGGGCCCCATCGAGGCGGCTCTCGCGCCCGGGGCCCGGACCGCTCGCCTGGTCCCCGGCGTGGACACCACGGTCTTCCGCCCGGCCCTGGACGGCGGCCCGATCAGAGCCAGGTACGGCCTGGGCCGCCGCCCGGTGATCCTTTGCGCTGCCAGGCTGGTCCCGCGCAAGGGGCAGGACACCCTGATCAGGGCGCTGCCGTGGGTGCGCAGGGCGGTCCCCGACGCCGTACTGCTCCTGGTCGGCGACGGCCCGTACGCGCCCGCGCTCCGTCAACTGGCTTTGGCGGAGGGGGTACTGGACTCGGTCGTCCTCGCCGGTGGCCACCGCCACGACGCGCTGCCACCGTTCTACGCCGCAGCCGACGTGTTCGCGATGCCCTGCCGTACCCGCAGGCGCGGCCTGGAGGTCGAGGGCCTGGGCATCGTCTACCTGGAGGCCGCCGCGTCCGGGCTCCCGGTCGTGGTGGGCGACTCGGGCGGCGCACCGGACGCCGTGCGCGACGGCGAGACGGGGCATGTCGTCGACGGCCGCTCGGTGGCGGCGACGGCGGACCGTCTGATCAGGCTCCTGCGCAACCCCGGGCTCGCCCGTGAGATGGGCGGGAAGGGACGGCACTGGGTGCGTACGGAATGGACCTGGGAGCAGTCCTTCGCGACGCTGTGGGACCTGCTGTCCCGGCCGGCGGGGACCAACCCCGGCTCCTAGGCGGTGGCTGTCGGGTGGTCCGCCGTGACCAGCCAGGACGTGCTGCGCAGTCGGACCGTGCCGTCGGCCGCCTCGTGGCCGCGCAGATGGTCGGTGAGCGCGTGGCGGGCGCGGGCCTGCTCGGGTGTGCCGACCTGGCTCAGGAAATGCCGGCCGGGCCCGGTGTTCAGCAGGAACTCCGCCGCGTCGTCGGCTCCGTGCCCCCATGCCCCGTACGCCCCGACCCGGTCGACGGCCACGCCGGAGAATCCGGCCGCGGCGAGGACGGCGCGGATCCGGTCCGGGGACGCCAGGGAGAACATGCCGGGCAGCCCCGGGGTGTCGAAGTCGCCGAGCGGGAGGATGTCGCGCAGGGCCGCCATGGCCGTCACCCAGCCGTTGAGCGAGGGCTGGGCCGGGCAGACGAACGCCAGGCGGCCGCCGGGTCGCAGCGCGCGCCCGATGTTGCGGAAGGCCGCTTCGGGGTCGGCGAAGAACATCACCCCGTAGCGGCTGATCGCCGCGTCGAACGAGCCCGGCTCGAAGGGGTGTGCCTGCGCGTCGCCCTGCGTGAAGGTGACGTTCGCGACGCCCTCCCGCGCCGCCCGGGCCCGCGCCTCGGCCAGCATGGGGCCGGACAGGTCGAGGCCCGTGGCGCCGCCTCGTGGTGCCCGGAGGGCGGCGAGGCGCGTGGTCTGCCCGGAGCCGCAGCCGATGTCGAGGGTCCGGTGGTCCCCGGTGAGTCCGGCGGCGTCGAGCAGCGGCTCGTCGAAGCCCTCGTTCACGGCGTTCCACCGGTCCTGGTTGCGCGCCCAGTGGGCACCTTCGGGGCCGTTCCACGCCTGTGCCTGCTCGGTGTTGACGATCTCCGACACGAGTGCCTCCCGGATGCCTTACGGATGCCTTACGAAAAGAAGAATGGGCGTTCGCCCACACAGAATGGGCGCTTGCCCAAACAGTATGGGCGTGCGCCCATACTGGCAATCCCCTTACGATCCGAGGATCGCGCCGCTCATGGCGCCGAACGCCGGAAGGAAATGAGGGCCATGGCACCCCGTGGAGTGGCGACGCCGGACGTGCGCGAGCGACTGTTCGCGGCCGCCGAACGGATCGTGGAGCGGGACGGGCCCGGCGCGCTCACCAGTCGGTCGGTCACCGCTGAGGCGGGCTGCGCCAAGGGGCTGCTGCACGCGCATTTCGCGGGGCTCGACGAGTTCGTGGCGGAACTCTGCCTCGACCGCTTCGCCCGGACGACGGAGAAGGCGCGGGCCATGGCGGGGCTCGCCGGACAGGGCACGGTGGCCGGAAACCTCGACGCGGTCGCCCGCTCGCTCTTCGACGGTGGCGGCCCCGCTCTGTCGGGCCTGGTCATGACACGTCCGGCGGCGGCCTCGCGCGTCCGCGAGGCCATGAAGGACGGCGGCCCCGGCTTCGCCGCGATCCAGGAGGCGATAGCCGGTTACCTGGACGCCGAGCGAGACCTCGGACGGCTGCCGGACTCCGTCGACCCGCACACCGTGGCACTCGCCGTCGTCGGTACCGCGCACCACCTGCTCATGACCGGCTGGCCGGGCTCCCCCGACCCGCGGCCGGCCATGAATCGGCTGGTGGCCGCTCTGGTGGGGGGCTAGCCGACCAACCGGGCCGTTGCCCGTTTCTGCGCTCGGCGCCCCGGACCGGCCCCGGCCCGGGGAGGGGCATGCCGGTGGCGACGGCGGTCGGCGCGCCGGTACGCGCCGACGGCCCGAACCCCCGCACAGTGGGTTCGGGCCGTCGGCCTTCTACGGTGTGGCTCCGGTCAGAGCGCGAGCCCCGTCAGGACCAGCACCCGCTCGTAGGTGTAGTCGTCCATCGCGTACCTGACGCCCTCGCGGCCGACGCCGGACTGCTTGGCGCCGCCGTACGGCATCTGGTCGGCGCGGTAGGAGGGGACGTCGCCGACGACGACGCCGCCGACCTCGAGGGCGCGGTGCGCGCGGAAGGCGGTCTGCAGGTCGTGGGTGAACACTCCTGCCTGGAGGCCGTACTTGGAGTCGTTGACGGCGGCGAACGCCTCCGCCTCGCCGTTCACCTTCTGCACGCTGAGGACGGGGCCGAAGACCTCCTCGCAGGCGAGGGTGGTGTCGGCGGGGAGGTCGGTGAGGACGGTCGGAGCGTAGGAGGCGCCGTCGCGCTTGCCGCCGGTGTGGAGGGTGGCGCCGGCCTCGACGGCCTCCTGGACCCACGCCTCGACGCGCTCGGCGGCGGCCTCGCTGACCAGCGGGCCGACGTCCGTGGCGTCGTCGTTCGGGTCGCCGGTGACCTGGGCCTCGACGGCGGCGACGACGCGCGGCAGCAGGCGGTCGTACACGGCGGCGTCGGCGATCACGCGCTGCACGGAGATGCAGGACTGGCCGCCCTGGTAGTTGGAGAAGGTCGCGATGCGGGTCGCGGCCCAGTCCAGGTCCTCGTCGCTCACCCAGTCGCCGAGGACGACGGCCGCGCCGTTGCCGCCCAGCTCCAGGGTGCAGTGCTTGCGCGGGACCGAGTCCATGATCGCGTAGCCGACCGTCTCGGAGCCGGTGAAGGAGATGACCGGCAGCCGCTCGTCCTGGACAAGGGCGGGCATCTTGTCGTTGGGCACCGGGAGGATGCTCCAGGAGCCGGCGGGCAGCTCGGTCTCGGCGAGCAGGTCGCCGAGGATCAGGCCGGAGAGGGGGGTGGCGGGCGCCGGCTTCAGGATGATCGGCGCGCCGGCCGCGATCGCGGGGGCGATCTTGTGGGCGCACAGGTTGAGGGGGAAGTTGAAGGGCGCGATGCCGAGGACGACGCCCTTGGGGAAGCGGCGGGTGAGGGCGAGGCGGCCCTGGCCGCCGGCGTCGGTGTCGAGGCGCTGGGCCTCGCCGCCGTTGAAGCGGCGGGCCTCCTCGGCCGCGAAGCGGAAGACGGACACCGCGCGGCCGACCTCGCCGCGGGCCCACTTGATCGGCTTGCCGTTCTCGGCGGAGATCAGGCGGGCGATCTCCTCGGTGCGCTCCACCAGGCGCCGGCTGACGTGGTCCAGGGCGGCGGCGCGGGTGTGGGCGGGGGTGGCGGCGAACTCGTCCCGTACGGCGTACGCGGCGGCCACGGCCTCCTCGACCTGGGCGTCGGTCGGCAGGCTCACCGTGCCGACCTGGCTGCCGTCCCAGGGGGACGTGACGTCGAAGGTGGCCTCGCCGGTGGCCTGGCGGCCGGCGAGCCAGAAGGCGTGGGTGGAAGTCATTGTGGAGTCCCGGCCCTTCCGCGTTGGGGGTGGTGGTGCGTACGGGGGTTGCGGGTCCACGGTAGGGCGGAGTGCGGGGAGGGGCGTTTGTCCGAGTCGTAGTGGTGGGGGTGGGGGATTCGACGTTGTGGCCATGTGCGGGGGCCGGGGGGCGTGGCTGGGGCGGGTGGCCCGGGCGGGGCGGGGAGGGCCGGGCCGGGGTCGAGGGCTGGTGGAGGGTTTCCGCCCCCGCCGCCCCTTCATCCCGCCGCCCCTTCCCGTTCCCGTCCCTGGGGGCTGCGCCCCCAGACCCCCGCTTTCGGCCTTGACGGCCTCGTTCTCGAACGCCGGAAGGGCTGGCCGGCTACTCGGTCGACGTCGCCTTCAGGGCCAGCCACAGCTCCATCCGTACGTCCGGGTCGTCCAGGGAGCGGCCCAGGATCTCCTCCACCCGCCGCATGCGGTAGCGGAGCGTGTGGCGGTGGACGCCGAGTTCGGCCGCCGCCGCGTCCCACTGGCCGTGGCGGGAGAGCCAGGCGCGCAGGGAGGCCACCAGGTCGCCCCGGCCGGTGGCGTCGTGGTCGCGCAGCGCCCGCAGCAGGCCGTCGGCGAAGGCGCGCACCGCGTCGTCGGCGAGGAGGGGAAGGACCGACCCGGCCGCCAGGTGCTCGTGCTCCACGCAGACGCGTCCGCGCCGGCGGGCCACCGACAGGGCCTGCTCGGCCTGCTTGTAGGCGGCGGACGCGGCGATGGGCCCGGAGGGCGCCGAGAGGCCGATGACCAGGCCCTCCTCGTCGCCGCCCGCCGTCGGCTCCGGTGCCGGGCGGCCGGACTCCAGCGCCGAGGCGTACTCGACGCAGGCGGCGACCGCCGCGCCCCCGTCCGTGGCCAGCGCCACCAGCCGCTCGCCCTCGGGGACGACCAGGACCGCCTCACCGGACCGGGCCGCCGCGGACTCGACCACCTCGGCGAGCGCGCCGAGCGGGTCGCCGTCGGTGTCGGCGGCGGCCAGCGCGGCGGCGGAGGGCCTGGCCTTGGCGGCGGGCACGCGCGCGTGCGGCCCGTTGTGCGCCCGCGCGGCGGACGCCGACGCCGACTCGGCGACGATCATCCGGAAGGGCGCGTCCAGCAGGCCGCCGTACAGGCCACCGGCGACCGTGCGCGCGTGGTCCGGTTCGCCGGCCAGCAGCATGCGCAGTACGGCGGCGTCGATGCGCAGCCCGGCCTCGTGCAGGGAGCGCGAGCGTTCCGTGGTGAGCGTCAGCAGGGCGATGGCCGAGTGGACGGCGTACCGCTCGGCGGTGCCGAGGGCGGCGGCGGTGCCGACGGCGAGCGCGGAGCGGGGCCTGCGGGAGGTGCCGAGGGAGTGGAGTTCGACGCGGTCGGCGTTCTCAGGGTGGTCCGGGTGCTCGGCTCCGCCGACGACGGAGGAGGCCGGCGCGGGGCGCTCGCGCAGCCGCTCCACGTCCGCCGTGAGCCGCGCGGCCCTGCGGCCCGCCCACTCCGGTGCGGCGGCGACGACGGCGCCCGAGGCGTCGTACAGCGCCGCCCAGCCGTCGACCTGCCCGGCCAGCGCGGCCAGCAGCCCCTCCGGGCCGTCGGTCAGGGCCCGCTTGGTCAGCTCGCGCTGGGCGGCGAACCCCGCGGTGACCGCGCGGTACTGGTCGGCGGCGATCGCGGCGGACACCGCCTTGCTGATGGCGAGGAAGGGGGTGCGGCGCGGCACCTCCAGCAGCGGCAGTCCCTCCTGCCGGGCCGCTTCGACCAGCGCCTCGGGGATGTCGTCGTAGTTGACGCCGACGGCGAACCCGAGCCCCACCACCCCGGCGCCCGCGAGCCGCTTCACGTACCGGTGCATCGCCTCGGGGTCGGCGGCGTCCAACTTGAGCGCCGTGAACAGCAGCAGCTCCCCGCCCTCCATGTACGGCACGGGGTCGGCGAGCTCGCTGACATGTGCCCAGCGCACCGGCACGTCGAGGCGGTCCTCGCCCGCGCGCACGGTCAGTTTGAGCGCGGAGTGGTGGACGAGGGAGGCGAGCGTGGGGGGCATGGGGGCTTGGGCCTTCGGTATGCGTGGGTGGGGTGGCGGGCGTACGGTGAGGCACCTGTGATCTTTTGGCCGCCGCGTATGAACGACCTGTGTCGATTCTGCCTCACTGTACGGTCCCCGGGCGCCCGCCCCGGACAGGTCACCCGCGCAGGTCCACCAGGAGCGGCGGCGCGTGCTCGCCCTTGACCGTGGTCAGCGACAGCACCGCGTGCCCGGCGGGCACGGCGTGCGCCAGCTCGGAAGCCGACCAGCGCTCGCGTTCGACCTGCCGCACGGTCACCGCCCGCGCGGTGGGCGCCTTCCCGGTGATCACCCGGCGCACCATGTGGACGGCCTTGCCCGCGGGGGTCTCGGCGATGATTTGCCGGTCGGTGACGTCCCGGGCCTCGGTCCACTCCTTGCCCCACACCTCGGCGAAGTCCTGCCCGTCCCAGGGAGTGAGCCCGGACAGCGCCATCCGGCAGCCGATGGACCCGAGCAGCGGCCCGCGCAACGGGCGCGGTACGTCGTCCAGGGTGCGCAGGGTCAGTACGACCCCGGCGCCCGCGGAGCGCAGCCGCTGCACGCCCCGTACCGCCTCCGGCGTGACCACGCCGCTCGCGTCGTCCAGTACCAGGCAGGCGAACAGCGACCGGTCCTCCCGCACCGACACGCTCGCCGTGAACTGGGCGAGGATCAGCCGGGCCAGCATCCGCGAGGCGTCGGCGTGGCCGCGTTGGGGCAGGTCGACGCGGACCCGCACCGGGTGGTCGAGGGCCTTGAGCGAGAACGGCCGGGACTGCCCCGAGGTGTCGAAGAAGGAGGCGAAGGCGGGCCGGTCCAGCAGCGCCACCCGGTCGGCCAGTACGCCGCCCACGTCCCCGGGGTGGCCCATCTGCCGCTCGCGCGCGTCCAGCTCGCGCAGCAGCGACTCCTGCCCGGCCGCCCGCAGCCCCTCGCGCAGTTCGGCCAGCGGTCCGGGCGCTCCGTCGAGCAGTTGCCGCAGCTCCGGTACGCCGGGGAAGCGTCCGTGCACCGCGCGGAAGGGGCCGAGGAGCTGGGCGAGGACGGTGGTGGAGCGGCGGGTGTCGCTGCCCGGGTGGGGTTCGGCGAGGTCTCCGGCCAGGGCTTCGGCGAGCACGACCGCGGCCTCGTCCGGGTCGGTCGTGCCGCCGTACAGGTCGAGGTCGTACACGGAGTCCGGGTTTCCGATCCGTACGACGACGTCGTAGGCGTCGGCCGGGCCGAGGTCCGCGCCCGCGGCGCCGACCACGACGACCGCGGCCCGTCCGGCCAGCGCGTGCAGGCACAGCGACTCGGTGAGCGGCCGTACGACACTGCCGGTCTTGCCGGAGCCCGCAGGGCCGACGGCGAGCAGGGAGGTGCCGAGCAGGTCGGGGCCGAGGGCGAGACCGGTGCCGCGGTAGGCGTAGGGGTTGCGGGCGTCGTCGGCGGCCGTGCCGATCCGCACCTGTCCGGTGACCAGGTCGTGCCGGGCCTGCCGGGCGGGCAGATCGCGGGCGCCGGAGGGGTGCGGGCAGGCGCCGGCGCCGTGGCTGAGCACCGCGCCGGTGAAGGTGGCGAGGCTGTGCCGGCCGTTGCGGACGCCCTGCCAGGCGCGGGTGATGCGGGCGTGGTCGACGTCCCGCATGAGCCCCTGGCGCGCCTCGGCGGCGAGCCGTTCGGCGGCGTCGTG
Source organism: Streptomyces sp. BB1-1-1 (assembly GCF_031597775.1). Lineage (NCBI taxonomy): Bacteria > Bacillati > Actinomycetota > Actinomycetes > Kitasatosporales > Streptomycetaceae > Streptomyces > Streptomyces sp. BB1-1-1. The sequence goes on from NZ_CP134203.1 coordinate 2,443,173, forward strand.
GGCCCCGGCGGCGCGCAGCGCGGGCCAGGCGGCGGGGTCTTCCTCGGGGGCGGGCGGGGGGCCGCCGCCCGGGGCGGCGCGGCGCCAGGCGGGTGGGCCGTAGCGCCGCCAGATCTCGCTCCAGCGGCCGAGCCTGCCGACGCCGACCATGATCATGCCGGCGATCAGGACGTAGTAGGCGTAGACGACCACGACCGAGCCGAAGCTGTGCGGTTCGGCCCAGGAGTCCGGGATCATCGCGTACAGGGGCAGCAGCCACCAGCCGCCCAGGTACCCGTTCCACAGCAGCGACCAGATCAGCCAGCCGACGAGGAACGCGATCACCGCCCCGCTCAGCAGCTGCCGCCCCGGCACCCGCTCGGGCTCCTCCTCCGGCCGCGGCCGGTGCCCGAACCGCCACACGCCGGGCAGCGCCTCCGGGCGCGGGGTGCGCAGCCAGGACAGGAACGCGGAGCCGTCGGGCAGCGGCGGCACGCCCGGCGTCCCCGGCGCCCGCACCGGTCGCGGCGGCACCGACGGCACCTCGGGAGGCCCCGCCGGACGCGGCACAGGATTCGCATGCGTACCCCGCGCGTCCCGGTTCCCGTCGCTGTCCATCGCCCTTGCCCCCTGACCAGCCGCTCCGTCCACCATCAGCGAGCCAATCTAACGCCCTCCCAGGGGGAGTTCACCGCTTACGCGGCCGGGCCCGCAGCGACGTGTCCCTATGTCGCCACGTCCACCACATGTCCATCGCGGACAACCGACACCGCCGACAACGCCCACATGGAGCATGCCAGCCCCCCTCTCCCGGTCCTAGCCTGCGAGAAAAGAAGGCAAGCGTCCGTAAGATCCCACAGATCGCGCAAGACCCAGGAGCCCCCATGACCGCACTTCCGCAGGAGCGCCGCGTCGTCACCGCCATCCCCGGCCCGAAGTCGCAGGAGCTGCAGGCCCGCCGCACGGCCGTGGTCGCGCAGGGTGTGGGCTCCGTCCTGCCCGTCTTCACCGCGCGCGCGGGCGGCGGCATCATCGAGGACGTCGACGGCAACCGCCTGATCGACTTCGGTTCCGGCATCGCCGTGACCTCCGTCGGCGCCTCCGCCGAGGCCGTCGTACGCAAGGCCTCCGCGCAGCTCGCCGACTTCACCCACACCTGTTTCATGGTGACGCCGTACGAGGGCTACGTCGCCGTCGCCGAGGCGCTGGCCGAGCTGACGCCGGGCGACCACGCCAAGAAGTCGGCCCTGTTCAACAGCGGCGCCGAGGCCGTCGAGAACGCCGTCAAGATCGCCCGTGCGTACACCAAGCGGCAGGCGGTCGTCGTCTTCGACCACGGCTACCACGGCCGGACCAACCTGACGATGGCGCTGACCGCGAAGAACATGCCGTACAAGCACGGCTTCGGTCCGTTCGCGCCCGAGGTGTACCGCGTCCCGGTCGCCTACGGCTACCGCTGGCCGACCGGCGCCGAGAACGCCGGTCCGGAGGCCGCCGCCCAGGCCATCGACCAGATCACCAAGCAGGTCGGCGCGGAGAACGTGGCCGCGATCATCATCGAGCCGGTGCTCGGCGAGGGCGGCTTCATCGAGCCGGCCAAGGGCTTCCTGCCCGCCATCAGCCAGTTCGCCCAGGACAACGGCATCGTCTTCGTCGCCGACGAGATCCAGTCCGGCTTCTGCCGCACCGGCCAGTGGTTCGCCTGCGAGGACGAGGGCATCGTCCCGGACCTGATCACCACGGCCAAGGGCATCGCGGGCGGTCTGCCGCTCGCCGCCGTCACCGGCCGCGCCGAGATCATGGACGCCGCGCACTCCGGCGGCCTCGGCGGCACCTACGGCGGCAACCCGGTGGCCTGCGCGGGCGCGCTCGGCGCCATCGAGACGATGCGGGAGCTGGACCTCAACGCCAAGGCCAAGAACATCGAGGCGGTCATGAAGTCCCGCCTCACCGCCATGGCCGAGAAGTTCGACATCATCGGCGACGTCCGGGGCCGCGGCGCGATGATCGCCGTCGAGCTGGTGAAGGACCGCGACACCAAGGAGCCGAACCCGGAGGCGACCGCCGCGCTCGCCAAGGCCTGCCACGCCGAGGGCCTGCTGGTCCTGACCTGTGGCACCTACGGCAACGTGCTGCGCTTCCTGCCGCCGCTGGTGATCGGCGAGGACCTGCTGAACGAGGGCCTCGACATCATCGAGCAGGGCTTCGCCCGCCTCTGAACGAGCGCGCGAAGGGGCGCCCGGGCGAGCACGTGCGCGAGCGCCCGAACGCGCATCTGAGCCGCGTTTCGCACGCCTGGCGCGGCGAACCGCAGAGCGTGTGAAGAACGTGTGCGGGGTGGATGGCAGGACGCCGATGCCCCTGTCGTGAGCCCACCCCCTGTCGTAGGTTCTACGCAGATGAGAGATACACCCGCCCACAGGGGACTGTGGGCGGAATCTCAGGCCGAGGCCTCCCCAGCTTCGACCTGGTCGTGCCTCGCGCACACAACCGGAACCCAAGGGTTCCGGGTCTCCTCACCGATCGGACGGTCGCCCGCCCCAAACCCCCCGGGGCGCGCGGCGTTCCGGTCAGGACGACCGCCTCGGCACCCGGGACGGTGGTTCACCGAAGGGCCGGCACACTCCCCCCCCCTTGTGCCGGCCCTTCGGTGCGTTCGCCCGCGGCGCTCCCTCACGCCTCGCCCGTGATGCGGCCCAGCAGGTCGCCCGCCTCACGGATGCGCGGGTGGGCCGGGTGCAGACGCCGCTCGCAGTCGGTCAGCGCCCGCCGTACGGCCGTCTCCGCCTCGGCGCGGCGCCCCAGGCCGTACAGGGCCTCGGCGGTGACCAGGTCCAGGTACCCGCAGGCGTAGCGGGGCGGCGGCGGCACACTCCGGCCGGCCTCGGTCAGCGCCTCCTCGTAGCGGCCCTGGCCGTTCAGGCTGCGCGCCAGCGTGGTGTACAGGACGCCTACGGCGGGTCCCTTCGCCCGGGGCAGGTTGCCGCGGGCCACGGCCTCCGCCTCCTCGTGGCGGGCCAGCCCGCACAGGACGGCGGCCAGGTGCCCCAGGATGTTGACCTCCAGCGCCGCCACCGGGGCGCGGTGGGCGATCTGGTTCAGCTCGCGCAGGATGCCGTTCGCCTCGGTCTCCGCCTCCGCGTACCGCCCCAGGCCGGACAGGGCGACCACGCGGTTGCTGCGCGCGATCAGTCGCAGCATCTGCGAGTTGAGGCCGACCGGCTCCAGTTCCGCGATCAGCGTGTCCAGTTCGTCCAGCGCCTCGGTCACCCGGCCGTGCATGACGGCCGCCCCCGTGGCCAGGACCCTCGCCTCCCAGTGCGGCGGACGCCTGCGCCAAGGTCGTCGCGGAAGCGCGGCCAGGGCCCATGCCTCGGCCTCGACCTCCTCGTACCGGCCCTGTGTGGTCATCGCCTTCAGCCGCGTGAAGGTCTCTCCCCACTCGCTGTCCCGTGCCGTTCGTATGGTCGTCACGGGCGGCGAGACTACGCGACGGCGGGCCTGCGAAGCTGGGCGTCATGCCGGTTTCCCCACCTCGTGCGCTGCCCGCCCTCCTCGCGCTGCCCGTCCTCCTCTTCGCCCTGATCACCTGGCAGGTCCTCGCCGACGGCCCGCTGATCGGGGTGGACGAGCGGCTGAGCAGGGCGCTCGTGCACCCGGACCGGCTCTCCGAGCTGCTGGCCGACCTCGGCAACGTGCAGGTGGCCGTGCCCGTCCTCGCCGTCGCGCTGGCGTACGTCGCGTGGCAGGGCCGCGCCGGAGGTAGGGACCGCTGGTGGCTGCCGCCTCTCGCCGGGGCGCTGGCGATGGTCCTGGTACCGGCGCTGGTCGCCCCGCTGAAGGCGTGGACCGACCGCCCCGGCACCCCGGCGGTGCCGCCGGCCGTCGGTTACTACCCCTCCGGTCACACCGCCACCGCGGTCGTCGCGTACGGCGCGGCCACGCTGCTGCTCCTCGGGCTGCTGCGCTCGCCGGCCGTCCGCCGTGTGCTCGTCGCGCTCTGCGCGGTCCTCGTCCTCGGTGCCTCCTACGGGCTGGTGCGCCGGGGCTACCACTGGCCGCTGGACGTGGTGGCCAGCTGGTGCCTGGGCGCGGTGCTGCTGGCCGCGGTCGCGCTGGTGGCCGGCCGCACCGCGCCGCCGGTCACCCGAAGTACGCGTCGAAGTTCTTCTGGAACTCCCAGTTCGAGTAACGGTCCCAGTTGATCGACCACGTCATCAGGCCGCGCAGGGCCGGCCAGGTGCCGTGGGTCGCGTAGGAGCCGCAGTCGGTCTTCTTGGTCAGACAGTTCAGGGCCTTGTTCACCTCGGCCGGGGGGACGTGGCCGTTGCCCGCGTTGGTGGAGGCCGGCATGCCGATCGCGACCTGGTCCGGGCGCAGGGGCGGGAAGACGTTGGCCGCGTCGCCCGCGACGGGGAAGCCGGTGAGCAGCATGTCCGTCATGGCGATGTGGAAGTCGGCGCCGCCCATGGAGTGGTACTGGTTGTCCAGGCCCATGATCGGGCCCGAGTTGTAGTCCTGGACGTGCAGCAGGGTCAGGTCGTCGCGCAGGGCGTGGATCACGGGCAGGTACGCCCCCGCCCTCGGGTCCTGGCCGCCCCACTTGCCGGTGCCGTAGTACTGGTAGCCGAGTTGGACGAAGAAGGTCTCCGGGGCCATCGTCAGCACGAAGTCGTCGCCGTACTTGGCCTTCAGGGTCTTCAGGGCCGAGATGAGGTTGACGATGACCGGGGTCTTCGGGTTCTTGAAGTCCGTGTCGTCGGCGTTCAGGGACAGCGAGTGGCCCTCGAAGTCGATGTCGAGGCCGTCGAGGCCGTACTCGTCGATGATCGCGGAGACGGACGAGACGAACTTGTCGCGGGCGGCGGTCGTGGTGAGCTGCACCTGGCCGTTCTGACCTCCGATGGAGATCAGCACCTTCTTGCCGGCCGCCTGCTTGGCCTTGATCGCCGCCTTGAACTCGGCGTCGCTCTCCACGTTCGGGCACTCGGCGACCGGGCAGCGCTCGAAGCGGATGTCGCCGGAGGTGACCGAGGTGGGCTCGCCGAAGGCCAGGTCGATGACGTCCCAGCTGTCGGGTACGTCGGCCATCCGCGTATAGCCGGAGCCGTTGGCGAAACTGGCGTGGAGGTAGCCGACCAGGGCGTGGGCCGGGAGGTCGGAGCCCCCGCCGCCGTCCGAGCCCTCCGTGGTGGTCGCCGTGACCGTGGCCGACCGCGCGGACTCGCCCGCGTCGTTGACCGCGGCGACCTGGAAGGCGTACGCCGTCGAGGGGGTCAGGCCGGTGACGGTGGTGGAGGTGCCGGTGACCGTGCGGACCTTGGCGCCGTCGCGGTAGACGGCGTAGCTCGTGGCGCCCGGGACGGGTGACCAGGACAGGGCGACGCTGGAGGAGGTGACGGAGCCGGTCGTCAGACCGCCGGGGGCCGACGGGGGCTGTCCCGTCTCCCCGCCCGGGCCGGTCAGCGAGATGTCGTCGGCGTGGTAGGCGCCGGTGCCGTACCAGCCGTGGGTGTAGATCGTGACCCTGGTGGTGGACGGGCCGGTGCGGAAGGTGGTGGTGAGCTGCCGCCAGTCGGGGGCGGACTGGGCCCAGGTGGAGACGTCGGTGGTGCCGGTGCCACTCGCGCCGAGGTAGACGTAGGTGCCGCGGACGTGGCCGGACAGGGTGTACTGGGAGTCCGGTTTCACGGACACCGTCTGCGCGCAGCGGGCGTTGTCGGCGCCGGCCGGGGTGGCCTTCAGGGCCGCGGTTCCGCTGCGGACGGGCGAGGTCACGGTCGTGCCCGCCGTGCAGGTCCAGCCGTCCAGGGCGGACTCGAAGCCGCCGTTGCGGGCGAGGTCCGCGTCGGCCGCACGGGCGGCCGACGAGAGCGCGGTCATGCCGGACGCGGCGAGCGCGGCGGCGGTGAGCAGTGTGACGAGGGGGCGACGGGCGAGCGGTCTGGAGCGTTCCACAAGTGCCTCCGGACATGGGGGAGATGAGGAGGGTGGAGCGCGCCCAACTTGGTCCAGACCAATTCCGTTGTCAACCCCTCGCGCACCTCACCCGCCGCCGTCCTCCACCGCCAGAGTCGCCGCCGCCTCGTGCATGGCCAGTTCGAGGAGCGACGGATCGGTGAGGGTGCCGGTCCCGTCCGGCGGGATCAGCCAGCGGACTCCGCCGGACGACCGGCGCGCCGGGTACGCCGGAGCCGCCGGGTACGGCACCACGATCCAGGTACCGAGCCCCGCCGTGCGGACCCCGGTGCCCAGCCAGCGGGACGCCGTGCCGGCCGGCACGAGGAAGCCCGTGCGCGCGTCACCGAAGTCGGCGAGCACCGGGCCGGGTTGGTCCAGGACGCGGGAGAGCACGTCGAGGGTCGGACAGCCGAGCCTGCCCGGCAGGATGAGCACGTCCCAGGCCTTGCCGGCGGGCAGCAGCGCGACTCCCAGGGGGTTGCGCTCCCACTCCCGCCGGCAGGACTCGGGATCCGGTGCGACGGATGCCAGCCACGCGACCGCCGTCTTCGCACCAGGCATGTGAAGACCTCCCTCTCACTCGTGGACGCGGGGTGCGTCACGAGGGAGAGGGAGGTCTCCCGGCAGGCATTACGCGGGTCGCGGCGCCTCGTTGGGGTGAACCGGGTCACACGCCCGCGCACGGTACGCGGCTCAGCTGTCGAAGCCGAGCCCCAGCTTGTCCATGGTCCGCAGCCACAGGTTGCGCCGGCCGCCGTGCGCGTCCGCGCGGGCCAGCGACCACTTGGTGAGCGCGATGCCGGTCCAGGCGAAGGGCTCGGGCGGGAACGGCAGCGGCTTCCTGCGGACCATCTCCAGTTCGGTGCGCTCGGTGCGCTCGCCCGACAGCAGGTCGAGCATCACCTCGGCGCCGAACCGGGTGGCGCCCACACCGAGGCCGGTGTACCCGGCCGCGTACGCCACCTTGCCCTGGTGCGCGGTGCCGAAGAACGCCGAGAAGCGGGAGCAGGTGTCGATCGCGCCGCCCCAGGCGTGCGTGAAGCGGACGCCCTCCAGCTGCGGGAAGCAGGTGAAGAAGTGCCCGGCGAGCTTGGCGTAGGTCTCCGGGCGGTCGTCGTACTCGGCGCGCACCCGGCCGCCGTACGGGTAGATCGCGTCGTAGCCGCCCCACAGGATCCGGTTGTCGGAGGACAGCCGGAAGTAGTGGAACTGGTTGGCGCTGTCCCCGAGGCCCTGCCGGTTCTGCCAGCCGATCGACGCGAGCTGCGCGTCGGTGAGCGGCTCGGTCATCAGGGCGTAGTCGTAGACCGGGACGGTGTACGAGCGCACCCGCTTGACCAGGTTCGGGAAGATGTTGGTGCCGAGCGCGACCGTGCGGGCGCGGACGCCGCCGTACGGGGTGCGTACGGCCATGCCGGCGCCGTACGGCTTCAGGGTGAGCGCCGGGGTGTTCTCGTAGACGCGGACGCCGAGGTCGAGGCAGGCGCGCTTGAGGCCCCAGGCGAGCTTGGCGGGGTTGACCATGGCCACGCCGCGGCGGTCGAACAGACCCGCGCGGAAGGTCGGGGAGTCGACCTGTTCCCGTACGGCCTCGGCGTCCAGGTACTCGACGCCGTCCGCCAGACCCTTGCCGCTGATCTCCTCGTACCAGTCCTTCAGCTCCCTGGCCTGGTACTCCTCGGTCGCCACGTCGATCTCGCCGGTCCGCTCGAACTCGCAGTCCAGACCGTGGCGGGCGACCGCCGCCTCGATCTCGTCGAGGTTGCGGGCGCCCAGCTCCTCCAGCCGGTGGATCTCGTCCGGCCAGCGGGTGAGGCCGTTGGACAGGCCGTGGGTGAGGGAGGCGGCGCAGAACCCGCCGTTGCGGCCGGAGGCGGCCCAGCCCACCTCGCGGCCCTCCAGCAGCACCACGTCCCGCGCCGGGTCGCGCTCCTTGGCGATCAGGGCGGTCCACAGTCCGCTGTAGCCGCCGCCGACGACCAGCAGGTCGCAGGTGTCGGCGCCGGTCAGGGCGGGCTGCGGGCGGGGGCGGCCGGGGTCGTCCAGCCAGTACGCGACCGGCTGGGCGTCGGAAAGGGATTTCGTCCAGTCGTTGCTGCGGCTCATGGCGCTCGGGGCCATGATTTCAACTCCCTACTGATGCACTGATGCACTGGTGCGTTTTACGCCTTGCGGCGATTTCGGCGGATGCCGATGACCATGGAGGCCAGAACGAACAGTACGGCGATGACGAACATGGCCGTACCGACGACGTTGATCTGAACGGGCGTTCCGCGCTGGGCCGATCCCCAGACGAACATGGGGAACGTGACGGTGGAACCCGCGTTGAAATTCGTGATGATGAAATCGTCGAAGGAGAGCGCGAAGGCGAGCAGCGCGCCGGCGGCGATGCCGGGGGCGGCGATGGGGAGCGTGACCCGGACGAAGGTCTGGAAGGGACCGGCGTACAGGTCCTGCGCCGCCTGCTCCAGCCTCGGGTCCATCGACATCACGCGCGCCTTGACGGCCGTCACGACGAAGCTGAGGCAGAACATGATGTGGGCGATCAGGATCGTCCAGAAGCCCAGCCGAGCGCCCATGTTGAGGAAGAGGGTGAGCAGCGAGGCGGCCATCACGACCTCGGGCATCGCCATCGGCAGGAAGATCAGCGAGTTGATCGCGCCGCGTGCCCGGAAGCGGTAGCGGACCAGCGCGAAGGCGATCGCCGTGCCGAGAGCGGTGGCGCCGAGCGTCGCCCAGAAGGCGATCTGGAGGCTCAGCGACAGGGAGCCGCACAGCCCGGCGACGCCGCACGGGTCCTGCCAGGCGTCCGTGGAGAACTGCTGCCATTCGTAGTTGAAGCGCCCGTTCGGTTTGTTGAACGAGAACACCGTGACGATGACGTTGGGCAGCAGGAGATAAGCGAGCGTCAGCAGTCCGGCGATCACGACCAGCTTGCGCTTGAACCAGTTGACGAAGGCCATTTAAACCAGATCCTCCGTCCCGGACTTGCGAATGTAGATGGTGACCATGGCGAGAATCGCGGCCATCAGAATGAAGGAGAGCGCCGCCGCCGTCGGATAGTCCAGCACCCGCAGGAACTGGGACTGGATCACATTGCCGATCATGCCGGTGTCGGCGGATCCCAGCAGGGAGGCGTTGACGTAGTCGCCGGTCGCCGGGATGAAGGTGAGCAGCGTCCCGGAGACGACGCCCGGCATCGACAGCGGAAAGGTGACCTTCCGGAAGACCGTGGAGGGCCTCGCGTACAGGTCCCCCGCCGCCTCGTGCAGCCGTCCGTCGATGCGCTCCAGCGACGTGTACAGCGGCAGGATCATGAAGGGCAGGAAGTTGTACGTCAGACCGCAGACCACCGCGAGGGGTGTGGCCAGCACGCGGTCGCCGGCCGTCCAGCCGAGCCAGCTGGTGACGTCCAGGACGTGCAGCGTGTTCAGTGCGCCGACGACCGGCCCGCCGTCCGCGAGGATCGTCTTCCAGGCCAGGGTGCGGATCAGGAAGCTGGTGAAGAAGGGCGCGATCACCAGGATCATGATCAGGTTGCGCCAGCGGCCCGCGCGGAAGGCGATCAGGTAGGCGAGCGGATAGCCGAGCACCAGGCACAGGACGGTGGCGGAGGCGGCGTAGGCGACCGAGCGCAGGAACTGCGGCCAGTACTCGGACAGCGCGTCCCAGTAGGTGGCGAAGTGCCAGGTGACCTTGTAGCCCTCCTCCAGGGAGCCCGTCTGCACGGACGTGGAGGCCTGGTAGATCATCGGCGCCGCGAAGAAGACGACCAGCCACAGGATGCCGGGCAGCAGCAGCCAGTACGGCGTCCAGCGGCCCCGCTTGCGCGGCGGCTTCTTCTCCGGTGCGGTCGGGGACAGCGGCGGTGGCGCCTCGGTCAGGGTGGACATCAGGCGGCCTCGCCCTCGGCGACGCCCGCGTCGATGTCCTGGTCGGCGCCCAGACCGAAGGTGTGCGCCGGGTTCCAGTGCAGGACGACGTCGGCGCCGGGCGCGAGGCGGGCGTCGCGGTCGATGTTCTGCGCGTACACCTCGAACTCGGGACAGGCCGCGCAGTCGACCACGTACTGCGTGGAGACACCGATGAAGCTGGTGCTGCTGATCTTGCCGGTGATGCGGTTGCGGCCCTCGGGGATGGAGCCGGCGTCGTCCGCGTGGGTGAGGCTGATCTTCTCCGGGCGTACGCCGACCAGCACCTTGCCGCCCGCCCGGGCCGGCGCGGAACAGCGGGCGCCGGGCAGGACCAGCTTGTCGCCGGCCGCCTTCACCGCTACGTCGCCACTGCCGCCGCTGCGGGCGTCGACCTCGGCCTCGATGAGATTGGAGGTGCCGAGGAAGTTGGCGACGAAGGTGGTCTGCGGGTTCTCGTACAGGTCGGCGGGGGCGCCCAGTTGCTCGACCCGGCCGGCGTTCATCACGGCGACCTGGTCGGCCATGGTCATGGCCTCCTCCTGGTCGTGCGTGACGTGTACGAAGGTGATGCCGACCTCGGTCTGGATGCGCTTGAGCTCCAGCTGCATCTGGCGGCGCAGCTTGAGGTCGAGGGCGCCGAGCGGTTCGTCGAGGAGCAGCACCTTGGGGTGGTTGATCAGGGCGCGGGCGACCGCGACGCGCTGCTGCTGGCCGCCGGAGAGCTGGTGCGGCTTCTTGCGTGCCTGCTCGCCGAGCTGGACGAGGTCGAGCATCTCCCCGACCTGCTTCTTCACGCTCTTGATGCCGCGCCGGCGCAGGCCGAAGGCGACGTTCTCGAAGATGTCGAGGTGCGGGAAGAGGGCGTAGGACTGGAAGACCGTGTTCACGGGCCGTTTGTACGGCGGGAGGGCGGTCACGTCCTGGTCGCCGAGGTGGACGGTGCCCCCACTGGGCTCCTCCAGTCCGGCGATCATGCGCAGGGTGGTGGTCTTGCCGCAGCCGGAGGCGCCGAGCAGGGCGAAGAAGGAACCCTGGGGCACGGTCAGGTCGAGCGGGTGCACGGCGGTGAAGGAGCCGTAGGTCTTACTGATCCCGGAGAGGCGGACGTCGCCGCTGTGCTCCGTCGCGTCTGGCTGAGCCTTCGTCGTATTCATCGTCGTCACGCCCCAGTGAGCTTCGCGAACTTTTCTTCGTAGGCCGTCTCTTCCTTCGGGCTCAGTGAGCGGAAGGCACGGGACTGGGCCTGCATGGCCTGGTCGGGAATGATCAGCGGGTTGTTCGCCGCGTCCTCGTCGATCTTCGCAAGTTCCGCCTTCACGCCCTCGACGGGACAGACGTAGTTGATGTAGGCGGCGAGCTGCGCGGCCGGGCCCGGCTCGTAGTAGTAGTCCATGAGCCGTTCGGCGTTCGTCTTGTGCCGGGCCTTGTTGGGGATCAACATGTTGTCGCTCGACGTGATGTACCCGCTGTCCGGGATGACGAAGTCGACGTCCGGGTTGTCCGCCTTGAGCTGGACGACGTCCCCGGCCCAGGCCAGACAGGCCGCGAAGTCGCCCTTGGTGATGTCGGCGGTGTAGTCGTTGCCGGTGAAGCGGCGTATCTGGCCGCGGTCGACGCCCTTCTGGAGGCGGGCGATCGCCGCGTCGTAGTCGTCGTCGGAGAATCGGCCCGGGTCCTTGCCCATGTCCAGCAGCACCATGCCGACGGTGTCGCGCATCTCGGTGAGGAAGCCGACGCGTCCCTTGAGCTTCGGGTTGTCGAGCAGGTCGGAGACCGTCCTGACCTCGATGCCGTCCAGCGCCTTCTTGTTGTAGGCGATGACGGTCGAGATGCCCTGCCAGGGGTAGGAGTAGGCGCGACCCGGGTCCCAGTCGACGTCGCGGAACTGGGGCGACAGATTGGCGAAGGCGTGCGGCAGGTTGGCCGGGTCCAGTTTCTGGACCCAGCCGAGGCGGATCAGCCGGGCGGCCAGCCAGTCGGTGAGGACGACGATGTCGCGTCCGGTCTCCTGGCCCGCGGCGAGCTGCGGCTGGATCTTGCCGAAGAACTCGCTGTTGTCGTTGATGTCCTCGGTGTACTTGACCTTGACGCCGGTCCGCTTGGTGAACGCGTCCAGTGTCGGGTGCCGGTTGCCGCTGTCGTCGACGTCCATGTACTCGGTCCAGTTGGAGAAGGAGACCTCCTTCTCCTCCTTCGACCGGTCCTCGGCGGAGACACCGCCCTCGGTCTTGCCGGCCGCCGGGATGCCGCAGGCGCTCAGCGTCCCGAGACCGCCGACCGCGAGCGCGCCACCCGCGGAGGCGCGCAGTAGTGAGCGGCGGGTGAGGGCGGCCCTGCCGCTGGTGAAACTGCGCCGCATGGCGGCCACTTGGGCCGGGGACAGGCGGTCGGGCTCGTACTGCCTCATGCGCGTGGTTGCCCTTTCGGGTGGGTCGGCCGTGGTCGGCGGCCTTTCGTTGTGGCTATCGGTCCCCGAAGACGGTGCGGTGCCAGTCCTTGGCCGCCACCGCGGTGTTGTCGAACATGACGTGCTTGACCTGGGTGTACTCCTCGAAGGAGTAGGCGGACATGTCCTTGCCGAAGCCGGACGCCTTGTATCCGCCGTGCGGCATCTCGCTGATGATCGGGATGTGGTCGTTGATCCACACGCAGCCCGCCTTGATCTCGCGGGTGGCGCGGTTCGCCCGGTACACGTCCCGGCTCCACGCGGAGGCGGCGAGCCCGTACGGCGTGTCGTTGGCCAGCCGGATGCCCTCGTCGTCGGTGTCGAAGGGCAGGACGACCAGGACCGGCCCGAAGATCTCGGACTGGACGACCTCGCTGTCCTGCGCGGTGTCGGCGATGAGGGTGGGCCGGTAGTAGGCGCCGTCCTTCAGGTCGCCCTGCGGTGCCTCACCGCCGGTCACCACGCGCGCGTAGGAGCGTGCCCGGTCGACGAAGCCGGCGACGCGGTCCCGCTGGACGTGGCTGACCAGCGGCCCGAGGTCGGTGCCCGGGGCGAAGGGGTCGCCGACCCGGACGGTGTCCATGAGGGCGGCGGTCTTCTCGACGAACGCCTCGTACAGGGGCCGCTGCACGTACGCGCGCGTGGCGGCCGTGCAGTCCTGGCCGGTGTTGATGAGCGCCCCCGCGACCGCGCCGTTGACGGCGGCGTCGAGGTCGGCGTCGTCGAAGACGAGGAAGGGCGCCTTGCCGCCCAGCTCCAGGTGCAGGCGCTTGACGGTGGCCGTGGCGACCTCGGCGACGCGCTTGCCGACGGCGGTCGAGCCGGTGAAGGAGGTCATGGCGACGTCCGGGTGGCCGACGAGGTGCTCGCCCGCCTCCCTCCCCGTGCCGGTGACGATGTTGATGACGCCGTCCGGGATGCCGGCCTCGGTCGCGGCCTGGGCGAACATCAGGGAGGTCAGCGGGGTGATCTCGGCGGGCTTCAGCACGATGGTGTTGCCCGCGGCGATCGCCGGGAGGATCTTCCAGGCGGCCATCTGGAGGGGATAGTTCCAGGGCGCGATGGACCCGACGACGCCGATCGGCTCGCGGCGCACGTACGAGGTGTGGTCGCCGGAGTACTCCCCCGCCGACTGGCCCTGGAGGTGCCGGGCGGCACCGGCGAAGAAGGCCGCGTTGTCGACCGTGCCCGGCACGTCGAACTCGCGGGTCAGCTTCAGCGGCTTCCCGCACTGCAGGGACTCGGCGCGAGCGAAGTCCTCGGCACGGTCGGCGAGCACGGCGGCGAACCGGTGCAGGGCGTCGGAGCGCTCGCCGGGGGTGGCGCCGGCCCAGCCGGGGAACGCCTCCCGGGCGGCGGCGACGGCCGCGTCGACGTCGTCGGCACCGGCGAGTTCATAGGTGAGGACGTCCTCACCGGTCGCCGGGTCGACGACCGTGTGCGTACGTCCGGAGGTGCCCTTCGTCAGACGGCCCGCGATGTACTGGGCCCCGTCCGCGAAGCGGTCCTGGGCCGGGAATCGGTCCGGGGTGGCGTTGCCCGGGTTGTGCATGTCGGCTCTCCTCGGTCTCCCCGTGACGGGGGCCGGCGTGGCTCAGGCTCGATGTGAGTGCCGATCCTGACAGAGCACTAGGCCTCCAACAAGTGATTCCGTTGTTGCCATTTGGTTACGCGACGGAATCTGTCGACCAGGTGTCGAGTCGCCACGGAAAAGGTCGGACGGAGTGTCAGTGGCGCGTGCCAGACTCGCGTGCATGGAGAAGATCACGGGGGCGCGGGATTCCGGGGCGGTGGAGATCATCGACAGCAGGGAATCGCTGATCGGGCAGGTCCGGGCGGGCGCGCGGATCAAGTACCTCTGCTTCTGGGGGCACCGGCCGCTCCCGGACGGCCGGATCGGACCGAGCTGTCTGAGCCAGTGGTGGCCGTCGCCGTTCACCGTGGCCGGGGTGGAGTACGCGACCGCGGAGCACTGGATGATGGCGGGCAAGGCCCGGCTCTTCGGCGACGCGGAGGCCGAGCGGCGGGTGCTCGCGGCTGATCATCCCGCCGAGGCGAAGAAGGCGGGGCGGCTGGTGCGCGGCTTCGACGAGACGGTGTGGGAGCGCGAGCGGTTCCGGATCGTCGTCGAGGGCAGCGTCCACAAGTTCGCCTCGGACCCGACACTGCGCGCGTTCTTGCTGAACACGGGCGAGAGGGTGCTGGTGGAGGCGAGCCCCGTGGACCGGGTGTGGGGCATCGGCCTGACCGCGGACGACGAGGCGACGACGGACCCGGAGCGGTGGCGGGGCCCGAACCTGCTGGGCTTCGCGCTGATGACGGCACGGGGGCGGCTGCGGGCTGGTGGGTGAGTCGGGCGGCCGCCTGGGACTGATGGGGGGGCGTCGGGCCCGTCGGGGCGTAGGGCCCGTCGGGTCAGTCGGGGGCGTAGGGCCCGTCGGGTCAGTCGGGTCAGCCGGCCGTGCGGATCGGTTGGCGGTGCGGGGGGGGCCGGGGGCTGACAGGGCGGCGGGACCCGGGGTGGACGGCAAGCCGAGGCGGAGGGCGGCAGGGCGGCGAGACCCGTGGCGGGCGGCAAGCCGAGGCGGAGGGCGACAGGGCGGCGAGACCCGGGGCGGGCGGCAAGCCGAGGCGGAGGGCGGCAGGCGGCGAGACCCGGGGCGGACAGCGGGTCAGGCCGGGGGCGGCAGATCAGCCGGACCGCCACGGGGGACGGCAAGGGGAGGGCCGGGAGGCCAGACCGGCAGGCGGGCGCAGGCCCGGCCCCGGCGCGCGGCGCGGTGTCTGGGCTCGGGACTCCGGGGCCAAGGCTCCGGGCCACGGGCTCAGGACTACGGCCGCACAGCTCAGGACTCAGCAGCCCGGGCCCAGCCCCACGGCTCAGGACTCAGCACCCCGGGCCCAGCCCCACGGCTCAGGGCTCCGAGCTCACGGCTCCGGCCTCCGGCACAGGACTCAGCACTCCAGGCTCCGGCCTCCGGCACAGGACTCAGCACTCCGGCTCCGGGCTCCGGCCCGCGACTCAGCCCTCCGGGCTCACGGCGCGAAGATGACCAGCAGCCCGAAGCCGATGCCGAGGGCGATGCCGACGATCGCGCAGATGATGCCGGCCAGGGCCTGGCCTCCGTTGGTGGCCTCGCCCCGACCCGCCTTGGCACGGCCGAGCCCGCCGAAGATGACGCCGAGGACGCCCAGGACGATCGCGAGCGGCCAAAGGCAGAAGCCGACGGCCGCGATGATGCCGAGGACCAGGCCGGCCGTGCCCATGCCGTTGCTCGGCATCGGCGTCATGCCGGGCCAGCCGAAGTAGCCCTGCGGCTGCGCACCGGGGTATCCGCCCGGGTGCCCGTACCCGCCCGGGCCGGGGTAGCCGTACGGGACCTGACCGGGGCCGTCGGGCGCGATGGGCGGCGGCGGGACCGCCGCCCGGTCCTGGACGTACGGCGGCGTCGCGGCCGGTGGCGCGAACGGGTTGGGCGCACCGGTGGCGGCTGCCGGGCCCGGCGGCGCGAAGGGATTCGGCGCACCCGTAGCGGCGGCAGTCGGTCCCGGCGGTGCGAAGGGGTTGGCGGGGCCCTTCGCCGGCGTCGTGGCGGCCGGGGCTGCCCATGGCGTGGTGTCCATGGCCGGCATGGACGTGACCGTCTGCTGGTCGTGGACGGACGGGGCCGACCAGGGAGCGGGCCCGCCCGCCGCGAGGTTGGCCCCGGGACCGCCGTCGGGCGTCGGCACGGCATCGTCCACCGGCGGCGCCCACGGGTCTGGGCCCGGCCCGGGTATCGCCGTAGGCCGGTCCTCGAAGCCCGGCCCAGGACGCGACGGCGACGGAGACGGGGACGGCTGGGCGCCCGAGGCCTCCGGCGTACCAGACCCGCTCGGCGTGCCCGGCGCCCCCGGTTTGTCGAGGCCGACCCCGGGGGCCGCGTCCGCGATGCCGTCGGAGGGCCCGTCGGTCGGCGCCGCCCACGCGTCACCGGTGCCGGTACCAGGTGACGCCGGCCGAGGCGCGTGATCGTTCCCCTGGGCTTCCGGCGTGTGCGCGTCGGCTCTCGGCGGCTGCGCTTCGTCGGGCATGGGCGGGCCCCCCTCTGTCGAACGTCCCGTCATGCTACGGCCCGTCGCCACCCGGCACGGGCCCGGCCTACGATGATCCCGAGTCACCGATCAGCCGATCACCCGCGCCCGGCCGGCCCGAACCGGCCCGGGGCGCCGCTGTGGGGAGGAACCCTTGACCGAGCACCTCGTCGACCCCGACGTCCCGCGAGACCTGCACGCCTTCATCGCCGGACTGCCCAAGGCCGAACTGCACGTCCACCACGTCGGCTCCGCCTCCCCGCGCATCGTCTCGGAACTGGCCGCGCGCCACCCCGACTCCAAGGTCCCCACCGACCCCGAGGCCCTGGTCGACTACTTCCAGTTCACGGACTTCGCCCACTTCATCGACGTGTACCTGTCCGTCGTCGACCTGATCCGCACCCCGGAGGACGTCCGGCTGCTGACGTACGAGGTGGCCCGTGACATGGCCCGGCAGCAGGTGCGGTACGCCGAGCTGACCATCACCCCGTTCTCCTCCACCCGGCGCGGCATCGACGAGGGCGCCTTCATGGCCGCGATCGAGGACGCCCGCAAGGCGGCCGAGGCCGAGTTCGGGACCGTACTGCGCTGGTGCTTCGACATTCCGGGCGAGGCCGGTACGGAGGCCGCCGAGGAGACGACGCGGCTCGCCACCGATGACCGGGTGCGCCCGGAGGGCCTGGTCTCCTTCGGGCTCGGCGGGCCCGAGATCGGGGTCTCGCGGCCGCGGTTCAAGCCCTACTTCGACCGGGCCATCGCCGCCGGCCTGCACTCGGTGCCGCACGCCGGCGAGACCACCGGCCCGCAGACGGTGTGGGACGCCCTGACCGACCTGCGCGCCGAGCGCATCGGACACGGCACCAGCTCCGCCCAGGACCCGAAGCTGCTGGCGCACCTCGCCGAGCGGCGCATCCCCCTGGAGGTGTGCCCGACCTCGAACATCGCCACCCGCGCGGTACGCACCCTGGACGAGCACCCGATCAAGGAGTTCACGCGCGCCGGTGTCCTGGTGACCATCAACTCCGACGACCCGCCGATGTTCGGCACCGACCTCAACAACGAGTACGCCGTCGCAGCCCGGCTCCTCGACCTCGACGAGCGCGGGCTCGCCGACCTGGCGAAGAACGCGGTGGAGTCGTCGTTCCAGGACGCGCAGGGCAAGGCGGCCCTCCGGGACGAGATCGACACGTACACCTCGACGTGGCTCGCATCCTCGTGAGCACCCCGCGCCGGGTGACCGCCGTGGCCCACCGCGGCGACCCCTACCTGTTCCGCGAGAACACCCTCGACTCGCTGCGTTCCGCGCTGCGCCGCGGCGCGGACGCGGTCGAGATCGACGTCCGGCTCACCCGGGACGGCGTGCCGGTGCTGCTGCACGACGAGACGCTCAAGCGCCTGTGGGAACAGGACCGCCCGCTGCACTCGCTGTCGGCGGACGAGGTGCGCGGCCTCACGGCGGGCCGGGTGCCGACGCTGGCGGAGGCGCTGGCGGCGACCGACGGCAGCCGGCTGATGCTCGACCTGCCGGGCGGACCGGGCGAGCGGGCGGCCCGGCGCATCGTGGACGTCGTCCGCGAGTGCGGGGCACAGGACCGCGTGTACTACTGCGCGGGCCCCGCCGCGATGCTCGCCGTACGGGCGGCCGATCCGGCGGCCGAAATCGCACTGACCTGGACGACGCTGGCGCCGCCCCGGCCCGCCCTGCTGGCGGCGGTCCGCCCCCGCTGGCTCAACTACCGCTTCGGGCTGGTGGACCGGCCGCTGGCCGAGCGCGTCCACGGCGACGGCTGCCTGCTGTCCGTGTGGACCCCCGACACCCGGCGCTCCATGCGCCGGCTGATCGCCCTGGGCGTCGACTCGATCACGACCAACCGCGTCGACGTACTGTGCGCCCTGCGTGACCGCGGCGGCGCCGTCACCGGCCCGCCGCCCCACGTGAGGGCGGTCGATCCCGCACAAGTCCCCTCGCCCGTAGACGACCTCCACACCCAGGGTTGATCAACGACCGCACCCAAGGTTGGTCAACGCCCCTTCCGCCGGAACCGGAGCCCGGTACCGGAACGTGCCGGCACAGTGGCCCCCGTCAGCCGCCGCGCCACCACGTGCGAAGCCGCCACCGCCACTCCCGCGAGGCCGAACCCCACGGCGAGGTCGCGCGGGCGCGTGGCGCGCAGGACACCGGCGCGGCGCAGCCGGTGGCGGGCCCACAGGGTGAACGGGACGACGACGAGGGGCGATGCCGCCGACCCGGGCGTGTAGCCGCGCACCAGCCCCGCCTGGGCGAGGTGGACCAGGCCGTGCAGACCGAAGGCGTTCAGCGCCGTCTGGTACGCGGCCGACCGGCCGCCGGTCAGCCGGCCCGCGGCGGACGCGGAGGTCACGACCGCGGCCATCACCCCCACGGCGACGGCGAACTCCCCCCCCCCACCTTTTCATCGCCCGGTGAATTCATCACACCGGTCAGTCTGCTACACCCCCACGATCCCGTTCCACCGCTTCGCGAACTCCGACCGCTCCCCCGCCGCGATGTCCCGCGCGATGGCGAGCCGTTCGCGCATCGCCGTGTCCGGGAAGATCAGCGGGTCCTCGGCCAGGGCGGCGGTCTCCTCGTCGCCGGAGGAGGCGAGTACGTCCCGGGCGGCGGGGACGGGGCAGACGTAGTTGACCCAGGCGGCCAGGTCCGCGGCGACCTCGGGCTGGTAGTAGTAGTCGATCAGCCGCTCGGCGTTGGCCTTGTGGCGGGCCAGGTTGGGGATCATCAGGGACTCCGACCACAGCTCGGCGCCCTCCTCCGGGACGACGAACTCGATGTCCGGGTCGTCCGCCTGGAGCTGGATCACGTCACCGGAGTAGGCCTGGCAGGCCAGGACGTCACCGCTGGAGAGGTCCTTGATGTAGTCGTTGCCGGTGAAGCGGCGGATCTGGCCCTTGCCCACCTGCTTCTCCACCTGGTCGCAGACCGCGTGGAAGTCGTCCGCCGTCCAGTCGGTGATGTCCACGCCGTTGCCCTGCATCAGCAGCGCGAACGCCTCGTCCATGCCGGACAGCAGGGTCACCCGGCCCTTGAGGTCCCCCGCCCACAGGTCGGACACGTGCCGGATCTCCCGGCCGAGCCTGCGGCGGTTGTAGGCGATGCCGGTGATGCCCGACTGCCAGGGCACGGTGAACTTACGGCCCGGGTCGAAGGCGGGCGAACGCAGCAGCGGGTCGAGGTACTCGGCGACGTTCGGCTGGCGGGAGCGGTCCATCTCCTGCACCCAGCCGAGCCGGACGAACCGCCCGCACATCCAGTCGCTGATGACGATCAGGTCGCGGTCGGTGGGCTGATGGTTCATCAGGGACGGGCTGATCTTGCCGAAGAACTCGTCGTTGTCGTTGATCTCCTCGATGTACTCGACGGAGATGCCCGACCGCTTCTCGAACGCCTCGAGCGTGGGCCGCCGGCTCGGGTGCTCGTCGTCGGTGTCGATGTACAGCGGCCAGTTCGCCCAGGTCAGCCGTTGCTCGGTGGCGGACCGGTCGGTCGCCGCGCGGTCGCCCGGCGCGACGTACGCGGCGGGCACACCGCAGCCGGCCAGCGCGCCGAGTGCGGCGGAGCCGCCCAGGCCGCGCAGCAGGGTCCGGCGGGAGAGCGTGGGCGTCTTCGAGAGCAAGGGCATGGCCGCAGGATCCCGCGCCCGCCCTGCCAGGGACAATCGACGCTGCGTCGAGCGCCTCCGCCCAGGCCCGACACCCTGTCGACCGGGGCGAGTTCGCGGTGCGCACGCGGCGCGGCCCCGGACGGGAATCCCGTCCGGGGCCGCGCGCACACCGGGTGCGTCACACGTCCAGGCGCGTCACACGTCCAGGCCGTCACACGTCCAGGCCGTCACGCGTCCAGCGACGTCATCACGTGCTTGATCCGGGTGTAGTCCTCGAAGCCGTACCCCGACAGGTCCTTGCCGTAGCCGGACTTCTTGAAGCCGCCGTGCGGCATCTCGGCGACCAGCGGGATGTGGGTGTTGATCCACACGCAGCCGAAGTCCAGCTTCTTGGACATCCGCATGGCGCGGCCGTGGTCCTTGGTCCACACCGAGGAGGCCAGCGCGTACTCGACGCCGTTGGCCCACTCGACGGCCTGGTCCTCGTCGCGGAAGGACTGGACGGTGATGACGGGGCCGAAGACCTCGTTCTGCACGATCTCGTCGTCCTGCTTGAGGCCCGAGACGACGGTCGGGGCGTAGAAGTAGCCCTTCTCGCCGACCTGGTGGCCGCCCGCCTCGACCTTGGCGTGCGCGGGGAGACGCTCGATGAACCCGACGACCTGCTTGAGCTGGTTCGGGTTGTTGAGCGGGCCGTACATGACGTCCTCGTCGTCCGGCTGGCCGGTCTTGATCTCGGACGCGGCCTTCGCGAGCGCGCTCACGAACTCGTCGTGGACCGACTCGTGGACCAGCACGCGAGTGGCCGCGGTGCAGTCCTGGCCGGCGTTGAAGTAGCCCGCCTCCGAGATGCCCTCGACGGCCTTGGGGATGTCGGTGTCCTCGAAGACGACGACCGGCGCCTTGCCGCCCAGCTCCAGGTGGACGCGCTTGACGTCCTTCGACGCCGACTCGGCGACCGACATGCCGGCCCGCACCGAGCCGGTGATGGAGGCCATCGCCGGGGTCTCGTGCTCGACCATCAGACGGCCGGTGTCGCGGTCGCCGCAGACGACGTTGAAGACGCCCTTGGGCACGATCGAGCCGATGATGTCGGCCATCAGGGCCGTGGACGCCGGGGTGGTGTCCGAGGGCTTCAGGACGACCGTGTTGCCCGCGGCGAGCGCCGGGGCGAACTTCCACACGGCCATCATCATCGGGTAGTTCCACGGCGCGACCTGCGCGCAGACGCCGATCGGCTCGCGGCGGATCATGGAGGTCAGGCCCTCCATGTACTCACCGGCACTGCGTCCCTCCAGCATCCGCGCCGCGCCCGCGAAGAAGCGGATCTGGTCGACCATCGGCGGGATCTCCTCGGAGCGGGTCAGCCCGATGGGCTTGCCCGTGTTCTCCACCTCGGCCGCGATCAGTTCCTCGGCCCGCTCCTCGAACGCGTCCGCGATCTTCAGCAGGGCCTTCTGCCGCTCGGCCGGGACCAGGTCCCGCCAGGCCGGGAAGGCCGCGGCGGCGGCCGCCATGGCGGCGTCCACGTCCGCCTGCCCGGACAGGGGGGCGGTCGCGTAGGCCTCGCCCGTGGCGGGGTTGACCACCTCGGTGGTCCGTCCGTCGGCGGCGTCCCGGAACTCACCGTCGATGTAGTTGCGCAGACGACGCAGCTCGGTGCTCACTGCCGGCCCTCCAAGTTCGGTGTCTACTTCAGGTCTCCCGGTGTCCGGACCCCACATCTGCTGACTGTCGGCCGTCCGAACACTGAGACACCCACCCTAGACGGAGACCCGACGTTTTCAACACCCCCGGCCGCCCCAAGGTTGCGAAATCCGTAGGGTCTGACCTCGTAGACAACGAATTTCATCGATCCGGCCTTGCAAAACTGTCGATACGTCGTGCACAGTGAAGCCGTGGCCAGTCGAAGCGCAGACCAGAAGGACTCCCGCGAGTCCAGGAACGGCGGTCCCCAGTTGGACGCCGTCTCCCTCGCCATCATCGAGCAGCTCCAGGAGGACGGCCGCCGGCCGTACGCCGCCATCGGCAAGGCCGTGGGCCTGTCGGAAGCGGCCGTGCGCCAGCGCGTCCAGAAGCTGCTCGACCAGGGCGTGATGCAGATCGTCGCCGTCACGGACCCGCTCACCGTGGGATTCCGCCGGCAGGCGATGGTCGGCGTCCGTGTCGAGGGCGACGTGGAGTCCGTCGCCGACGCGGTGACGGCCATGTCCGAATGCGAGTACGTGGTGATGACCGCGGGCTCCTTCGACCTGATGGTGGAGGTCGTCTGCGAGGACGACGACCACCTTCTGGACGTCATCAACAAACGCATCCGGGCCGTACCCGGAGTGCGCTCCACCGAGAGCTTCGTCTACATGAAGCTCAAGAAGCAGACCTATATGTGGGGAACCCGATAATCGTGAGCACCGACAGCCCCAAGGACCTCAGCAGGACCGCCTACGACCACCTGTGGATGCACTTCACCCGCATGTCGTCGTACGAGAACGCCCCCGTCCCCACCATCGTCCGCGGTGAGGGCACCCACATCTACGACGACAAGGGCAAGCGCTACCTCGACGGTCTCGCCGGCCTGTTCGTGGTCCAGGCCGGACACGGCCGCACGGAGCTTGCCGAGACCGCCTCGAAGCAGGCGCAGGAGCTCGCCTTCTTCCCAGTGTGGTCCTACGCCCACCCGAAGGCCGTCGAGCTGGCCGAGCGCCTGGCCAACGAGGCCCCCGGCGACCTCAACAAGGTCTTCTTCACCACCGGCGGCGGTGAGGCGGTCGAGACCGCCTGGAAGCTCGCCAAGCAGTACTTCAAGCTGACCGGCAAGCCGACCAAGTACAAGGTCATCTCCCGCGCGGTCGCCTACCACGGCACCCCGCAGGGCGCCCTGTCCATCACCGGCCTGCCGGCCCTGAAGGCCCCCTTCGAGCCGCTCGTCCCGGGCGCGCACAAGGTGCCGAACACCAACATCTACCGCGCCCCGCTCTTTGGCGACGACCCCGAGGCCTTCGGCCGCTGGGCCGCCGACCAGATCGAGCAGCAGATCCTGTTCGAGGGCCCGGAGACCGTCGCGGCCGTCTTCCTGGAGCCCGTGCAGAACGCCGGCGGCTGCTTCCCGCCCCCGCCCGGCTACTTCCAGCGGGTGCGCGAGATCTGCGACCAGTACGACGTGCTGCTCGTCTCGGACGAGGTCATCTGCGCCTTCGGCCGCCTCGGCACGACCTTCGCCTGCGACAAGTTCGGCTACGTCCCGGACATGATCACCTGCGCCAAGGGCATGACCTCGGGCTACTCCCCGATCGGCGCCTGCATCATCTCGGACCGCCTGGCCGAGCCGTTCTACAAGGGCGACAACACCTTCCTGCACGGCTACACCTTCGGCGGCCACCCGGTCTCCGCCGCGGTCGGCATCGCCAACCTCGACCTGTTCGAGCGCGAGGGCCTCAACAAGCACGTGCTGGACAACGAGGGCAACTTCCGGGCGACCCTGGAGAAGCTCCTCGACCTGCCGATCGTCGGCGACGTCCGCGGCAACGGCTTCTTCTACGGCATCGAGCTGGTCAAGGACAAGGCCACCAAGGAGTCCTTCAACGACGAGGAGACCGAGCGGATCCTGTACGGCTTCCTGTCGAAGGCGCTCTTCGACAACGGCCTGTACTGCCGTGCCGACGACCGCGGTGACCCGGTCATCCAGCTCGCCCCGCCGCTGATCTCCAACCAGGAGACCTTCGACGAGATCGAGCAGATCCTGCGCGCCACGCTGACGGAGGCGTGGGCGAAGCTCTGATCCGGACAGATTTCCGATCATCCGTCTGGAAGATCATCACCGGCCCCGGCGCCGCCCGTTCGAGTGAGAACGGCGGCCCGGGGCCGCGTGCTGTCCGGCTTCCCCCGCGGCGACTCCTTACCGTGCCCAGTGACCGATCGGCCCCGCCTTCGTTCCCCCGGAAGAGGGACGTGACCGGGGAAATACGGATCAGAACCGAGGTGTACGCCCATGGAGGCCCCGCCGGACAACGACGTGCTCTGGGCCCGCGCCCTGCGCTTCCAGCACCACGACGGCTCCCCCGCGCTTCAAGGCGTGTCGCTCGGCGTCCGCGAGGGCGAGATCCTCGCCGTGAGCGGCCCGCGCGGCAGTGGCAAGACCACGCTGCTCAGGTGTCTGTCCGGGCTGGTCCGGCCGCAGGACGGCGAGGTGTGGTTCAACAGCGTGCCGATGCACACCATGGGCCCGCTCGGCCGCGAACGACTGCGCCGCGACCGCTTCGGCTGGATCGACCCCGCCCCCGTGCTCGTGCCGGAACTCAACGCCTGGGAGAACGCCGCCCTCCCCCTCATGCTGCGCGGCGCCGGCCGTCGCCGGGCCAAGACCGCCGCCCTGGAGTGGCTGGAGCGTCTCGACGTGGGCGACAAGGCCCGCCGGCGCCCGCACGAACTCCAGCAGGCCGAGCGGCAGCGCGTCTGCATCGCCCGCGCGCTCGCCGTCACCCCCGCGGTCCTCTTCGCCGACGAGCCGACGGCCCCCCTGCACAGCGCCGACCGCGCCCACGTCCTGCGGACCCTCACCACGGCGGCCCGCTCGCACGGCATCACCGTCCTCCTCGCCACGCACGACGCGCGGACCGCCGCCCTGGCGGACCGCACGGTGACACTGCTGGACGGACGCCAGGTTCGGACCGTGCACCTGCCCCCGGTCTCCGAGACAGCGGTGGCCACCGGGGCCACGGCAGCCACGGGAGCCACGGGAGCCACGCGAACAACCGACGTCACAGGGACCACTGGAACCTCCGGAACGGAAGGCCTGGCGGCGTGCTCGCTCTCCGCCTGACCCGCGCCGCCCACCTCGCCGTCCAACTGCGCCGACTGCTGGTCGCGGTGGCCTCGGCGGGCACGGGCTTCCTGCTGCTGTGCGCCCTCGGCCACGCGATGACCCACCCGGGCACACCCGGCGCCTCCGCCCTCCGCCTGGCCTGGTGCACGGCGCCCCTCGCCGCCACGGTGTACCTCGCGGTCGCCGTGGCCCGCACCGACCCCGGCACCCGGCCCCGCCCCGGGCTGTCGGCGATCGGCCTGGGTCCCGGCCGCCTGATGGCCGTATCGGCGACGACCACGGCCCTGACCGGCGCGTTCGGCTCGGTGGTGGCCCTGCTCGTCTTCCTCCACCTGCGCGGCGACCTGACCGGCCGGCCCTTCGAGGGCGCCGTTTCCGACGCCCTGGCAGTCGGCCAAGCCCTCCCCTTCCCGGCGGCGCTGACGCTGCTGAGCCTGGTACCGGCCACCGCCTCGGCCGCAGTGGCGCTCACACTGCGCCCCCGCGAGCCCCGGCCCACCCCGCCCACCGGCTCCCGTCGCTACGGCCGCTTCGGCGCGTACGGCTGGGGGGCGGCCCGCGAGACCTTCGGCACATACGGCCGCTTCGGCGCCCGCCTGGCCCCGGCCTCACCCACGGGCAGCCCCACCGCACCACCAGCGGGCAGCCCCACCGCACCACCTGCGGGCAGCTCCGGCGCAAACCCCGCGGGCGGCCCCGCCGCATCCCTCGCGCGCGGCCTCGCCGCACCCCCCGCCGCACCCACCGCCGGCAACCCCACCGCACCCCCCGCTGGCAGCCCCGCCACAACCACCACCGGCAACCCCGCCACACCCCCCGCCGGCAACCCCGCCACACCCCCCGCCGGCAACCCCGCCACACCCCCCGCGGGCGGCCTCGCCGCACCCCCTGCGGGCAGTCGTGCCGCTGGGGCGGCACGGGTGGGCGCAGGCGGCGCCCTGCTGACGCAGGCCAGTGCCACCCACCCGGCACCCCCGACGGACGCCCCGCAGCCGACGCCGGACGCCGTACCCGACCGCCCGACCCCGCCCCCGCCCCCGCCCCCGCCCCCGCCCCCGCCCGAGGCCACAACCACAACCACACCCCCGCCCACGCCCACACCCCGCCCCCAGAACACCACCACCCTCCCCTGGGGCATCGCCGTCCTCACCGCAGGCCTCGCCGTGGAGACCTACGCCGGCAACACGGCCGCCCCCACCCCCGACGCCACCCCCTCCGCCGGCGTCCTCTTCGGCTGGGCCCTCACCGTCCTGGGCCTCGCCATGGCCGGCCCCGGCCTCACCCACCTGTGCGGCCGCCTGCTCCAGACCGCCCGCCCCGGCGCCCTGCGCCTCTTGGCCGGCCGAGTCCTGATGGAGGAGTCGCACCGCGTCGGCCGCCCCCTCGGCGTCGTCTGCGCCGTGGCCTCCGCGGCCTACGCGGGGACCGTCCTGTACGGCACGGACGGACCGGACTTCGGCCCGCTGAGCGTCCTCGGCGCCCTCCTGGTCGCCGGCTGCACGGTGGCCACCCTCCTCACCGCGGCCGTCGAGGCCAAGCACGCCCGCGCCGACACGACGGACGCCCTGCTGCGGCTGGGCGCGCCCCCGGCCACCCTGCGCGCCGCCGCCGCCGTGCGCGCCGGCGCGCTGCTCGCCCTGTTCGGCCCGTTGACCCTGATCGTCGCGCAGCTGGCGTCACTGCCCTTGGCCGGCTGACCAAAAAAGATTCTCGAAGAAATTCGCGAACCAGCGATGAGTTCCGCCCGCCCCTCGCGTCTAACCCTTCGAACGGCACGACAACAGCAGGACACCGACGGGAGAGGCCCTCATGTACCAGCAGATGATCTTCGTGAACCTGGCCACCAACAACCTCGACGCCTCGAAGAAGTTCTTCACCGGGCTCGGCTACGAGATCAACGCCCAGTTCAGCGACGACACCACCGCGTCGATCCCGCTGAGCGAGACCATCGTCGTGATGGTGCACACGCCGGAGAAGTACCGCCAGTTCACGAAGAAGGACATCGTGGACTCGACGAAGTCCAGCGAGGTGCTGATCGCGCTGAGCGCCGAGAGCCGCGAGAAGGTCGACGAGCTGGTGGAGAAGGCGGTCGCGGCCGGCGGTTCGGTCTCCGGCGAGACCCAGGACCACGGCTTCATGTACGGCCGGGCCTTCGACGACATCGACGGCCACACCTTCGAGGTCGTGTGGATGGACCCGGCGGCGGTCGAGGGCTGAGCCGGGCGCATGCCTAGCATGGGCGGGTGGATCCGACACCCGCCCGGCCCAAGGCCCGGTCACAGGCCCAGCCCCAGTCCCACCACGCCTGCCACGACCGGGAGATCGAGAGCCTCGCCGAGTTCGACTCCGTCGTCTCGGCGCACGGCACACTCGCCCACTACCGCGTCCAGGCCGTCGATCTGACGGCCCGTACGGACGCCCTGATGTCCGCGGACTCCACGGGCGCCGTCTTCCTCGGCTGCCCGATGGCACCCGAAGCGGCCACCCGGGTGCGCGCCGCCGGCGCCCTGGTCTTCCCGCCCATACCGGGCCTGCCCTTCGATCCGTACCGCGGACGCGTCTACTCCCCCGACGAGCTGTTCGCCCGTCTCGACGAGGGCTACGAGGCGACACCGGACGCCCTCGCCCACGACTGGTTCCAGCAGACCAAGGCGGACGGCGACGTCTTCGCCTCCATGCTGCGGGCGATCCACGACGACGCCGTCTCCGACGCGATCGACGAACTCCTCACCGGCGCCCGGGTGGTGGGCGTCATGGGCGGTCACGCCATGGCGCGCGGCACCAGGTCGTACGCGGGCGCCGCGCGCCTGGGCCGCGAACTGGCCCGCGCCGGTTTCACCGTGGCCACCGGCGGCGGTCCGGGCGCGATGGAGGCGGCGAACCTCGGCGCCTACGCGGCCCCGTTCGACGACGGGATGCTGGACGACGCGCTGCTGCTCCTCGCCAAGGTCGCGTCGTTCACCCCGTCGATCACCGACTGGGCGCGGTCCGCGTTCGAGGTCCGTGAACGCTGGCCCGGAGGCGGCGCCTCGGTCGGCATCCCCACCTGGTTCTACGGCCACGAGCCGCCCAACGCCTTCGCCACGCACATCGCCAAGTACTTCGCCAACGCCACCCGCGAGGACGGCCTGCTGGCCCGCTCCAACGCGGGCGTGGTCTTCCTGCCGGGCGCCGCCGGGACCGTACAGGAGATCTTCGACAACGCGACGCCGAACTACTACGAGTCGCGGGGCGAGCCCACGCCGATGGTGCTGGTGGACCGGGCGCACTGGACGGAGAAGCTCCCCGCGTGGCCGCTCCTCACGTCGCTCGCCGAGGGGCGGACGATGGAGTCCCGGATCGCGCTCGTCGACCGGATCGAGGAGGCTCCGGAAGCGCTGAAACGTCTCGGCGGTTAATAAGACGGCAAAGCCAACGCCCTTGACCGGCATATGCGTTGACACTGCTTATGCACCGCTTATAGACCAGTGAGGCTCGTGGGTGTGCTGATGCCGCTCATCACGCGTCAGCACCCTCTCCACCCCCCGCATCTGCGCTCCCGTAAAGGACAAACGTGGCAGTCCTGTCCATACTCAGAAGCACGGCATCCCGCCGTGGCGTTCGTGCCCTCGGCGTCGCCTCCGCCTCGGTGGCCCTGGCGATCGGCGCCGCCGGCAACGCGCTCGCCTGCGACATCAGCGAGTTCTCCGCCGCCGCCAAGTGCGAAGGCGACAAGGGTGTCATCACCGTCACCGACGTGGACCCGGCCGGCATCCCCGCCACCGTCACCGTCTACCTGCAGAACAACGGTGCCGACGCCGAGAAGATCGGCGAGCAGGTGGTCAAGGGCTCGCGCGAGGGCAGCACCATCACCTTCGCCGCGGACTGGCAGCCGAACGCCGAGTACCGCATCCATGTCAAGGCCGACAGTTACGTCGACGAGGACATCAAGCCGAACCTCGTGACCCCGTCGACCCCCTGCAAGACGGAGGACACCCCGACCCCGACTCCGACCCCGTCGGAAAGCTCCTCCACCCCGGCCGAGGAAACGGAGACGCCGACCCCGGCACCGTCCACGTCGGCCCCGGCTCCGTCGCAGAGCGAGAGCACCGCTCCGGCGGCCGTGCCGAGCGACAACGCCCCGTCCCCGGCGGCCGGTGAGTCCAACCTCGCCGAGACCGGCGCGGGCTCCAACACCGGCATGATCGCCGGCGTCGCGGCGGCCCTGGTCGCCATCGGTGGCGGCGCGGTCTTCTTCGGCCTGCGCCGTCGCGGGGCGAACAGCGACCGCTGACGCCTCGCGCCTCCGTACGCAGCGGTGGCCCGTCCCCGGCCGGGGACGGGCCACCGTCACGTCGTCTCGCCTGGCGTCGCCTGGCGTCGCCTCAGCCGAACGCCGCGTTCTCCAGCCAGAGTTCCAGCAGCTCGCGGTCGCCGATCACCTGGAGTCCGGGGGTGTCCAGCGGGAGCCTGCGGTAGAAGGCCAGCAGCACGTCCGTGAGCGGCCCCCGCAGGGCCACGCTCGCCTTCTCGTGGCCGCGGCGCCAGGTGACGCCCTCCTCGGGCAGCTCGATCAGCCATTCGGCGTCGAGGTCCGCGGCGGTGTCGGTGGCGTGCAGGTGGATGCTCCGGCCGGGCGCCCGCAGTCCCTTGGCCGACCCGTCGGGAAGAACCCGCTGCACGAACTGCGCGATCTCCAGCCACTCGTCGATCGAGTCGGCCGCCACCTCGGCGGCGACCGGCTCGAACGGACGGCCCGCCGCGAGGGCCGCGTCCGCCCCGTGGACGACCAGCTCGTGCGTCATCCGGCGGGCCCAGTAGCCCGCGGTGTGGTCCCCGGACCACGACCACGCCCGCCCGTCCGGTCCGGCTTCCCGCAGCGCGCGCACGACCAACTCACCGGTCTCCGCCAGCCACGCCTCCAGCGCGGCCGTGTCCCCCGTCACCGGCGGACCCTCGGCTCCCGGCGCACGGTCCAACGGGACCTCCTCCTCGGCGCGGGTGCGGACGGTCAGCTCCGTCCAGCGCAGGGCGCGGCCGACGTGCCGCACCAGGTCCTCCAGCGTCCAGTCCGGGCAGGTCGGCACGGTGGCGGACAGGTCGGCGCCGGAGGACAGCACGGCACCGAACCGGCCCACCTGATGGGCGATCTCATCGCAGTAACGGTCATGCGCGAGGCGTGTCATGCCTTCACCCTACGAGCCGGACGATCATCGCAACACGACGATTTCCGCCCCGTCGAACTCCACCCCCACCGTGTCCCCGACCCCCGGAGCCGCCCGCAGCGCGCACGCCGCCTCCAGGCGCGGCGCGTCCTCGGGCTGGAGGTGGACGGCGACGTGGGTGCCCCGGAAGGTGCGTGCGGTGACCGTGCAGCGCAGGCCCTCGTCGGCGGCCACCATGCGCACGCCGGCGGGCCGGACGAGCAGGGTACGGGCGCCCTGCGGGGCGTCCTCGGGGACCGGCACCTTGCCCCACGGGGTGTCGGCGGCCTGCCCGGTGACGGTCGCGTCGACCACGTTGTCGAAACCGAGGAAGCGGGCCACGAAGGCGTCGGCGGGCCGCTGCCACACCTCCAGCGGCGTCCCCGACTGGGCGATCCGCCCGTCCCGCATCACCACGACCCGGTCGGCGAGCGCGAATGCCTCCCCCTGGTCGTGCGTCACGGCGAGCACGGTCGTACCCAACCGGCCGAACAGCTCCCGTAGTTCGACGACGAGGCGCTCCCGCAGCGAGCGGTCGAGCTGGCCGAGCGGCTCGTCCAGCATCAGCAGGCGGGGCCGGGGCGCGAGGGCGCGGGCCAGCGCCACCCGCTGCTGCTCACCGCCGGAGAGCGCGGCGACGGACCGGTGCTCGGCGCCCGGCAGCCCGACCAGCTCCAGCAACTCCCCCACCCGCTCCCGCTGTCCGGCGCGGGAGGCGCCGCGCATCCGCGGTCCGAAGGCGATGTTTCCGGCCACGTCCCGCTGCGGGAAGAGCTGGTGGTCCTGGAACATCAGCCCGACCTCGCGCTTGTGCGCGGGCACCCCGGACTGGTCCCGCCCGTCCAGCGTCACCCGCCCGGCGTCCAGCGGCTGGAGCCCGGCGACCGCCCGCAGCAGCGTCGACTTGCCGCTGCCGCTGGGCCCGAGCACGCACACCACCTCGTGCTCGGCGACCCCCAGGTCGACGGCGTCGAGCACGGCCCGCCCGCCGAAACGGACGGTCGCGCCTTCGAGGCTCAGCAGCATCCGTAGAACTCCCGCATCCGTAGAACTCCGCGCATCCCTAGAACTCCCCGCTCCGGTCGGTCCGCAGCCGCTCCAGCACCACCAGGGCCACGGCGCACACCAGCATCAGAATCGTCGACAGGGCCATCGCCTGGCCGTAGTTCATGTCCCCGGGCCTCCCCAGCAGCCGCGCCACGGCCACCGGCAGCGTCGGGTTGTCCGGCCGCGCGATGAACACGGTCGCCCCGAACTCTCCGAGCGACACCGCGAAGGCGAACCCGGCCGCGACCAGCAGTGCCCGCCGCACCATCGGCAGGTCCACCTCCCGCCACACCCGCCACGGCGACGCCCCGAGCACCGCCGCCACCTCCCGCAGCCGTACGTCCACCGCCCGCAGCACCGGCAGCATGGTCCGTACGACGAAGGGGACGCCGACCAGCGCCTGCGCGAGCGGCACGAGGATCCAGGAGGCTCTGAGATCCAGCGGGGGTTCGTCCAGCGCGATCAGGAACCCGAAGCCGACCGTCACGGCGGACACCCCGAGCGGCAGCATCAGCAGCGCGTCGAAACCGCGTACGAAGCGGCCCGCGTCGCGGCGGGTGAGCGCGGTGGCGGCCAGCGCGCCGATCACCACGGCGATGGCGGTGGCGGCGACGGCGTACTGGAGGCTGTTGCCGATGGCCTCGATCGGCGGGACGAGGAAGGTGCCGCCGTCCTCCTGGGTCAGCGCCCGGTAGTAGCCGAACCCGGGCGCACCGAGCGACCGCTCGACCAGCACGGCGAGCGGCAGCACCAGCAGCACGGCGACGGTGACCAGGACCCCGGCCAGCAGCGCCCACTGCCCGGTCCCGCGCGGCCGGCGCGCGGTCGTGGCCGCGTCCACCAGCCGCAGGGCCGTCTCCCGCCGCCGTACCGTCCAGGCGTGCACGGCGAGGATGGCGGCCACCGCGCCGAACTGGATCAGCGTCAGCACGGCGGCCGTGGACAGGTCGAAGATCTGCGAGGTCTGCCGGTAGATCTCCACCTCCAGGGTGGAGAAGGCGGGTCCGCCGAGGATCTGGACGACGCCGAAGGAGGTGAAGGTGAACAGGAACACCATCAGCGCGGCGGCGGCCACGGCGGGCGCGAGCGCGGGCAGCGTCACCTGCCGCCAGGCCTTCAGCCGCGAGGCGCCGAGCATCCGCGCGGCCTCCTCCTGCCGCGGGTCGAGCTGCGACCAGAGGCCGCCGACGGTGCGTACGACGACGGCGTAGTTGAAGAAGACGTGCGCGAGCAGGATCGCCCACACGGTGGTGTCCAGCCGTACGCCCCACAGCTCGTCGAGCAGCCCGCCGCGTCCGACCAGCGCCAGGAACGCCGTACCGACGACGACCGTCGGCAGCACGAACGGCACGGTCACCACGGCCCGCAGAACCTGCTTGCCGGGGAAGTCGAACCGGGCGAAGACGTACGCGCCGGGCAGTGCGACGAGCAGGGTGAGCGCGGTGGAGGCCAGCGCCTGCCAGGTGGTGAACCACAGCACCTGCTGTACGTCGGACTGGGCGAGCACGTCCCCGATCCGCCCGAACCGCCAGGATCCGTCGATCTCCAGTCCGCGCGCGACGATCGCGGCGACCGGGTAGGCGAAGAACACCGCGAAGAACGCGACGGGCACGGCCATCAGGGCCAGCCGCGCCGCGCTCCCGCGCGAAGTCCTGGCCTTGCCTACTTCAGTACGAGTGAGGTCCACGACTTGACCCACTGGTCGCGATTGCCGGCGATCTTCGCCGGGTCCATGGTCTGCGGGTCCTCGGCCTGCGGCCCGAACTTCCGGAACGCCTCGGGGATCCGCGCGCCCTCCCGCACCGGATAGACGAACATGTTCAGCGGCATGTCCTCCTGGAACTCCTTGCCGATGAGGAAGTCGAGGAGTGCCTTGCCGCCCTCGGTGTTCTCGGCGTTGCCCAGCAGGCCCGCGTACTCGACCTGACGGAAGCAGGTGCCGGTGGCGACGCCCGTCGGCGCGGTGTCGGGCTGCGGGTCGGCGTAGATCACCTCGGCGGGCGGGGACGAGGCGTAGGAGACGACGAGCGGGCGGTCGCCCTTGGCCTTCTTGCCGCCGGACGAACCGGAGAACTCCTCGTTGTACGCCTGCTCCCAGCCGTCGACGACCTTGACGCCGTTCGCCTTCAGCTTCTTCCAGTAGTCCTGCCAGCCGTCGTCCCCGTACTCGGCGGCGGTGCCGAGCAGGAAGCCGAGACCGGGCGAGGAGGTGCCCGCGTTCTCGGTGACGAGCAGGTCCTTGTACTCGGGCTTGATCAGGTCGTCGAAGGAGTCCGGCGGGGTCAGCTTGTGCTTGCTGAAGTACGCCTTGTCGTAGTTGACACAGATGTCGCCGGTGGTGACGGGCGTGACCCGGTGCTTATCCTGGTCGGCCCGGTACTCGGGGCGGATACGGTCGGAGCCCTTCGCCTCGTACGGCTGGAACAGCCCGTTGTCGAGCGCGCGGGACAGCAGCGTGTTGTCGACGCCGAAGAAGACGTCGCCCTGGGGGTTGTCCTTGGTGAGGATGGCCTTGTTGACGGCCTGCCCGGCGTCGCCGTCCTCCAGCACCCGGACCTTGTAGCCGGAGCTCTTCTCGAAGGCGGCGATGACGTCCTTCGAGGCGGCCCACGAGTTGTGGCTGACGAGGGTCACGGTCTTGGAGTCGCCGGAGCCCTGGCTGCCGCCGTCGGACGACGATCCGCAGGCGGCCAGGCCGCCGACCATGCCGAGCCCGACGGCAAGGACGGTGGCCCTCTTGGTGATGCTCACTGAATTCCTCCTGGGTGACCAGGAGAAGACGCGGCCCCGCCCGGAACCCTGGCGAGGGTCCCGGGCAGGGCGCAACAGCTCGAGTGGTGACCGATCTCCCTACCCAGAATGACCTGGGCCAGGTTCGGAGGGTCTGCGGCCGGTGCCGCACTCTCAGCGCTGTGGCGCTCCCCTGTCGGAATATGAAGATGTGGTTCCGGACGTACTTCCGTATGAAGTTGTCGTACGACGGTGTACGACGCCGGTCAGGTTACCGCTCGCTCGCGGCGAGCTGACCACACGCCCCGTCGATCTCCTGACCACGGGTGTCCCGGATCGTCACCGGCACACCGTGCGCCGCGATCGCCTCGACGAACGCCTTCTCGTCCTCGGGCCGTGAAGCGGTCCACTTCGAGCCGGGCGTGGGGTTGAGCGGGATGAGGTTGACGTGCACGGGCCTGCCCTTGAGCATCCGCCCGAGCCGGTCGCCGCGCCAGGCCTGGTCGTTGATGTCCCGGATCAGCGCGTACTCGATCGACAGCCGCCGGCCCGACCGCTCCGCGTACTCGAACCCGGCGTCCAGCACCTCACGCACCTTCCAGCGCGTGTTGACCGGGACGAGGGTGTCGCGCAGCTCGTCGTCGGGGGCGTGCAGCGAGATGGCGAGGCGGCACTTGAAGCCCTCGTCGGCGAAACGGTGGATCGCCGGCACGAGGCCGACCGTGGAGACGGTGATGCCGCGCTGGGAGAGCCCCAGTCCGTCGGGCTCGGGGTCGGTGAGGCGGCGGATGGAGCCGACGACGCGGTTGTAGTTGGCGAGGGGCTCGCCCATGCCCATGAACACGATGTTGCTCAGCCGGGCCGGTCCTCCGGGGACCTCACCGTCCCGCAGGGCGCGCATCCCGTCCACGATCTGGTGCACGATCTCGGCGGTGGACAGATTCCGGTCCAGACCCGCCTGCCCCGTGGCACAGAACGGGCAGTTCATACCGCAGCCCGCCTGGGAGCTGATGCACATGGTCACCCGGTCCGGGTAGCGCATGAGGACGGACTCGACGAGCGTCCCGTCGAACAGCTTCCACAGCGTCTTGCGGGTGGTGCCCTGGTCGGTCGACAGGTGCCGCACCACCGACATCAGCTCGGGCAGCAGCGCCTCCCGGAGCCCCTGGCGCGAGCCGGCGGGGATGTCGGTCCACTGCTCGGGGTCGTGCGCGTACCGCGCGAAGTAGTGCTGCGAGAGCTGCTTCGCACGGAACGGCTTCTCGCCGATCGCGGCGACGGCCTCCTTGCGCTCGGCGGGCGTGAGGTCGGCGAGGTGCCGCGGCGGCTTCTTGGCTGCGCGGGGGGCGACGAATGTGAGTTCTCCGGGCTTAGGCATGACTCAACCAGTGTCGCAGATCGACTTGGGTGGCCTGCCTGCGGGAGACCAGGCCCGGCGTGACCGAGCGCCGGCAGATCCCGCGGCGCCGCATCGCCGCTTGACCTGGACCAAACTTGAGCTTTTAGGCTCCGTTCAAGACCGCGGGAACGATCCGCAGAAACGATCCGTAGGAACCGATCAACGTGCCTTTTCGAGGAGGTTCGCCATGAGCGAGCACACAGCCCACTTCGAGATCCCCGACCGCTACCGCTATGCGGTGATCCCGCACATCATGGTCGACGACGCCGCCGCGGCGATCGACTTCTACCAGCGGGCGTTCGGCGCCCATGAGAACTTCCGGATCGATGCTCCGGGCGGTGGGATCATGCACGCCGAGATCACCATCGGGCGGTCGACGCTGATGCTGGGCGACTCCAGCGTGGACGAGGCGGAGGCCGCCTCCTTCGCCGCGCCGGCCTCGCTGGGCGGGGGCACGTCCGTCACGTTGCACGTCTTCGTGCCGGACGTGGACAGTCTGGCGGAGCGGGCGGAGGCCGCCGGCGCGGAGATCCTGCAGCCGCCGAAGGACATGTTCCACGGTGACCGCACCGTCATCCTCAAGGACCCTTCGGGCCACATGTGGGTGTTCCTGACCCACATCGAGGACGTCTCGGAGGAGGAGCTGCGGCGCCGCCTGACCGCTGCCGGGTGACCGCGATGGCCGTAGGCGCGGTGACCGGAACGGATAGCGAGAGGCCCGCCGCCCAGGGGACGGCGGGCCTTACCCGTCAGGACAACGACCGGGCCGTCAGCCGGAACCGACGAAGATCACCAACAGCAGCCACACCACCGGCGCCGTCGGCAGCAGCGAGTCCAGGCGGTCCATGATGCCGCCGTGGCCCGGGAGCAGCGTACCCATGTCCTTGATGCCGAGGTCCCGCTTGATCATGGACTCGCCGAGGTCGCCCAACGTGGCGCTGACGGCGACCGCGAGGCCGAGCAGCAGGCCCTGCCACCAGGTGCCGTCGTCGATCATGAACTGCATGCACAGCGCGCCGGCCACCATCGCGAACGCCACCGCTCCGAGCAGGCCCTCACGGGTCTTGCCGGGACTGATGCGCGGGGCGAGCTTGGTCTTGCCGAAGCGCCAGCCGACGGCGTAGGCGCCGGTGTCGCTGACGACCGTCAGCAGGAGGAAGGTCAGGACGCGCCGCGAGCCGTCGTCCGCCATGAGCATCATCGCGACGAACGTGGCCAGGAACGGCACGTAGAACGCGGCGAAGAGCCCCGCCGTGACGTCCTTGAGGTAGCCCTCCGGCGGCTCGGTCATCCGCCATACGAGGACCGCCAGCGCCGTGAGCGCCATGGCGACCCACGCGCCCTCGGCACCCCGCACATACCCGGCGACCACCATCGCCGCGCCGCCGATCGCGAGCGGCACGAGGGGCGCCTTGATGCCCTTGCGCTCCTCCAGCCGCTTGGTCAGCTCCCACAGGCCCACCACGACGGCGACCGCGACCACACCGACGAAGACGGCCTTGACGACGAACAGCGACGCGACGATCACCG
Source organism: Streptomyces sp. BB1-1-1 (assembly GCF_031597775.1). NCBI lineage: Bacteria > Bacillati > Actinomycetota > Actinomycetes > Kitasatosporales > Streptomycetaceae > Streptomyces > Streptomyces sp. BB1-1-1. Next base: position 2,479,896 of record NZ_CP134203.1, read on the forward strand.
CGCCGAGCCCGACGCCGACCCCTATCGCCGCACCCAGGTCGCGCCCCGCGGTCTTCTTCTGCGGCTGCGGCTGCGCCGGCTGGGGGGCGTCGGGCATGGGCTCCGGATTCTGCGGCACCGCCGCATACGGCTGCGCCGACGGATTCTCTCCGCGATACGTCTCGTCGCGGAACGGCTCGTCTCGGAACAGGGGGCCGCTCAGCCGAGCGGCCCCCTGGCCGTCATCCTGGTCTCCGCCGTGTTCGGGTACGTCGGGCACGATGGGCATGGGGCGAGTCTGCTGCGCGTAATGCGCATCGTACGCGGGACCCGCCGGGGCAGCCCCCTGGACAGGCCCCTGGTCGGACGCCCCCCAGTACCCGGCTTGTGGCGGCGCTCCCCAGGAAGAGTCGTTCATCAGACCTCGAGCAGCTCCGCTTCCTTGTGCTTCAGGAGCTCGTCCACCTGGGCGACGTACTTGGCGGTGGTGTCGTCGAGCTCCTTCTCCGCGCGGCGGCCCTCGTCCTCGCCGACGTCGCCGTCCTTGACCATCTTGTCGATGGCGTCCTTGGCCTTGCGGCGCACGGAGCGGATGGAGACCTTGGCGTCCTCGGCCTTGCTCTTGGCGACCTTGATGTAGTCGCGGCGGCGCTCCTCGGTGAGCTCGGGGAACACCACCCGGATGATGTTGCCGTCGTTGCTGGGGTTGACGCCCAGGTCGGAGTCGCGGATCGCCTGTTCGATGTTGCGCAGGGCGCTCTTGTCGAAGGGGGTCACCACGGCCATGCGCGGCTCGGGCACGGAGAACGAGGCCAGCTGGTTGATCGGCGTCAGCGCGCCGTAGTAGTCGGCCACGATCTTGTTGAACATCGCCGGGTGCGCACGGCCGGTGCGGATCGCGGCGAAGTCCTCCTTGGCGACCACGACGGCCTTCTCCATCTTCTCCTCGGCCTCGAGGAGGGTCTCTTCGATCACCACTTGCTCCTGCGTGTCTTGAGTAGGCCCGGCTGCGGTTCCCTGTCGGGCCGGCGGCCGGCTGCGTCGCGTTCTTCCTGCACGGTTCCCGACCGGCGGGACATTGTCCATCCCCCGGCCCGGCCCCGTCCCGTCCGTCCCCCGGACAGGTGGCGTCCGCGGACAGGGGGTGCTTCTCCGGTCAGTCCCGGGTGCCTTGGTCACCCACAAGCGTGCCGATCTTCTCACCCTTGACGGCGCGGGCGATATTGCCCTCCTTCAGAAGCTCGAAGACCACGATCGGGAGGCTGTTGTCGCGGCAGAGCGTGACGGCTGTCGCGTCGGCGACCTTCAGGTCACGGGTGATGACCTCGCCGTACCCGAGCGCGTCGAACTTCACGGCGTCCGGGTTTGTCTTCGGGTCGGAGTCGTAGACCCCGTCCACGCCGTTCTTGCCCATGAGCAGCGCCTCGGCGTCGATCTCGAGGGCGCGCTGGGCGGCGGTGGTGTCGGTGGAGAAGTAGGGCATGCCCATACCGGCGCCGAAGATGACCACGCGGCCCTTCTCCAGGTGGCGCACGGCGCGCAGCGGGATGTACGGCTCGGCGACCTGGCCCATGGTGATGGCGGTCTGCACGCGGCAGTCGACGCCCTCCTTCTCCAGGAAGTCCTGGAGGGCCAGGCAGTTCATCACGGTGCCGAGCATGCCCATGTAGTCGGAGCGGGCGCGGTCCATGCCGCGCACCTGCAGCTCGGCGCCACGGAAGAAGTTGCCGCCGCCGATGACGATCGCGATCTGCGCGCCGTCCCGGACGACGGCCGCGATCTCACGGGCGATGGCGTGCACCACGTCGGGGTCGACGCCCAGGCCCCCACCGCCGGAGAAGGCCTCTCCGGACAGCTTCAGCATGAAGCGGCCGCAAACTTTGCCGTCGTCGCTCTTGTCGGCCTTGGTGGTCATGGAGATCTCGCCTCTTTTACGTGGGTCACACACACGAAGAAGGCCACTGCCGGTGGGGGCGTGTTTCGCATCCCATACGCGGCAATGGCCTCCTCGTCAGATCTGCTGTCGTCCGCCGCCACGCGCGCGTACGCAACGGCGTACGCGAACGGCGCCGACGACTGCTGTCGACCCTACCGGGGTCGCGCGTCCGTCGCGGTACGGACTCAGATGCCGACCTTGATGCGCGAGAAGCGCTTCAGGGTGACACCGGCCTCGTCCAGCACCTTCTGGACGGACTTCTTGTTGTCGAGCGCGTAGGGCTGGCCCAGCAGCGTGGCGTCCTTGAAGAAGCCGTTGAGGCGACCCTCGACGATCTTCGGCAGGGCGGCCTCGGGCTTGCCCTCGGCGCGGGTGGTCTCCTCGGCGACGCGGCGCTCGGACTCGACGACCTCGGCCGGGACGTCCTCCTTGGAGAGGTACTTCGGCGCGAAGGCGGCGATGTGCTGGGCGACGCCCTTGGCGATCTCGGCGTTCGGCTTGTCCAGCTCGACGAGGACACCGATCTGCGGGGGCAGGTCGGGCATCGTGCGGTGCATGTACGCGGTCACGAAGCCGCCGGAGAACTGCGCGAAGCGGTCCAGGACGATCTTCTCGCCGAGGTTGGCGTTGGCCTCGTCCACGAACGCCTGCACGGTCTTGCCGGACTCGATCTCGGAGGCGAGGAGCGCCTCGAGGTCGGCCGGGGCGGCCTTGGCGACGTGCTCGGCGATGGCCTTGGCGACGTTCTGGAACTTGTCGCCCTTGGCGACGAAGTCCGTCTCGCACTTCAGCTCGACGAGGACACCCGAGGTGTTGTCGTCGGCGATGATCGAGACGACGGCGCCGTTCTCGGCAGAGCGGCCCTCGCGCTTGGCGACGCCCTTCTGACCCTTGATGCGGAGCGCCTCGACGGCCTTCTCGACGCTGCCGTCGGCCTCGTCCAGCGCCTTCTTGCAGTCCATCATGCCGGCGCCGGTGAGCTCACGAAGCTTCTTGACGTCGGCGGCGGTGTAGTTCGCCATGAGTCTGTGAATCTTTCTGGAAGTCTGGAAGATCGAAGATCTTGCGGGTGCACGGACCTACATGGAGCTGCAGGTCCGTGTCCCTCCACCGACCTACGGGTGAACGGCGGGAGCGGATCTCATGTCACCGCTCCCGCCGTCGACGCCGACGGGACGGTCAGGCCTGCTCGCCCTCGGCGGCCGGAGCCTCGGCGGCGGGCGCCTCCTCGGCCGGGGCCTCGGTGGCCGCAGCCTCGGCAGCGGGGGCCTCGGCGGCGGGGGCGGCCTCGGCAGCCGGAGCCTCGGCGGGCGTCTCGGCGGTCTCGGCGTCGGCCTTCTTCTCGGCCTTCTCGCCCTCGAGCAGGTCGCGCTCCCACGCGGCGAGCGGCTCGCCGGCGGCCTTGTCACCCTTGTCGCCGGCAGCGGCGCCGGAGCGGGCGATGAGGCCCTCGGCGACGGCGTCGGCGATCACGCGGGTGAGCAGGGTGACGGAGCGGATCGCGTCGTCGTTGCCCGGGATCTTGTAGTCGACCTCGTCGGGGTCGCAGTTGGTGTCGAGGATGGCGACGACCGGGATGTTGAGCTTCCGGGCCTCGCCGACCGCGATGTGCTCCTTCTTGGTGTCCACGATCCAGACGGCGCTGGGCACCTTGGACATCTCGCGGATACCGCCGAGGGTCTTCTCCAGCTTGGCCTTCTCACGGGAGAGGACGAGCAGTTCCTTCTTGGTGAGGCCGGAGGCGGCCACGTCCTCGAAGTCGATCTGCTCGAGCTCCTTCAGGCGCTGCAGGCGCTTGTAGACGGTCGAGAAGTTGGTGAGCATGCCGCCCAGCCAGCGCTGGTTGACGTAGGGCATGCCGACGCGGGTGGCCTGCTCGGCGATGGCCTCCTGCGCCTGCTTCTTCGTGCCGACGAACATGACCGTGCCGCCGTGGGCGACGGTCTCCTTGACGAACTCGTAGGCGCGGTCGATGTACGACAGCGACTGGAGCAGGTCGATGATGTAGATGCCGTTGCGCTCCGTGAAGATGAATCGCTTCATCTTCGGGTTCCAACGACGGGTCTGGTGACCGAAGTGGACGCCGCTTTCCAGCAGCTCCCGCATCGTGACGACGGCCATGGCCGTATCTCCTCGAGTTTCTCGGTTGTGCCGCGGAAGCCGGACGGCTCCCGCGCCTGACGCCCGCGATGCGCCGTGCCACTGGGGACCGAGGGGCGCTGACACGAGCCTTGGGCGGCGTCGTGTCGGGGCGTGCGAAGTCGACCCGGTGACCCGGATCGCCATCAGAAGTGTACGGGACCCGCGGGGTACCGGGTGACGCGGCTGTCCACAAGTGGGGAGCGGTCCACAGGGTCGGACGGTGATCGGCCCTGGTGCGGGACGGTTCCGGCATGCGAGCGAGGCGATGTGTGGGTGCGTGTACGTGGGTGGTGCTGCTGCTGACGGTCCTGGCCAGGGGTGCGCCGGCGCCGACGACGGTGGCGGTGCCGACGACGGCCGCGACCACGACGACGGCGACGGTGGCGGTGGCGGCCACGGACGCCGGGCGGGTCCCGGATCCGGTGGTGCCGGCCATGGCCCGCCTCTGGCCGGTCGGCACCCGGCCCGCGGTTCTACGGGGCTGGGAGCCTCCGGCGACGCCGTACGGCCCCGGCCACCGCGGCGTGGACCTCGCCGCGGTGGCCGGGACGCCGGTGCGGGCGGTGGCGGCGGGACGGGTGTCGTTCGCCGGGCAGGTGGCGGGCAGGGGCGTCGTCTCGCTGGAACTCACGGGGACGGGTGATCCACCTCTGCGGACGACGTACGAGCCGGTCGAGGTCTCGGTGAAGAAGGGGGACGAGGTCGCGGCGGGCGAGGTACTCGGCACGGTGTGGCCGACGGGCTCCCACTGCGCGGCCTGCCTGCACTGGGGCCTGCTGCGGGGCGACGTCTACCTCGACCCGCTGTCCCTGCTCCCACCGTGGCTGCTCGACGGGGGCCCGTCGAGGCTGCTGCCGGTCCTGGGAATCCCGCTTCCGGAGGCCGCGGAAGGTCGCGCCGCAAGCGCGGCAGATGTGGCTGCGGTGGTTGGGGTGACAGGGCTGACTGGGTGACAGGGATGGCTGGGTGACAGGGATGGCTGGATGACAGGGGTGGGCACGAGGGCGCCCCGTGACGCCGGGCCCGCGCGCCCGTCCGTGACCGAGGGGCCATGCCCCCAGGGACGCCGAGGTTCTCGACCGCCTCCGGCGATCAGCCCCGCACGCCCCGCAGCGCCATGGAGACCGCCGCCTCCGTGATCGCCGCCGGCTCCTCCGCCGCTCCCAGCTCGATACGCCGCACGGCCGCGTCCACGACCCCCTGCAGCAGCGTCGCCGCCAGCCGTGGCTGCTCGTGCCCCATCTCGCCGAGCGCCTCGACGATCATCGCGATCAGCCCGCCGTGCGCCGCCCGGATCTTCTCCCGCGCGCCGGCGTCGAGCTCGCTCGCGGAGATGGCCACGACGGCGCGGTGCCGTCGGTCCCCGACGAGGTCGAGCTGTGTGCGCACATACGCCTCGACCTTGGCCTCGGGGGCCGTCTCGCGTTCCATCGCCGCCTCGACCTCCGCGGCCCAGACCGGGAAGTCGACGGCGCACAGCTCCTCGACGACCGCCGCCCGCGACCGGAAGTACTCGTAGACGGACGACCGGGCCAGGCCCGTCCGTTCGGCGAGGGCGGGGAAGGTCAGCGCCTCCGTTCCGCCGTCGGACAGCAGGGAGCGTGCCGCGTCCAGCAGGGCGGCACGCTGCATCGACCGGTGCTCGGCCACGGAGGCCGCTCGAATCCTTGGCACGTCACCACTTTACGGACGCGCCACCCGGTACGGGAGTCACTCACCCGACCGCACGACAGCCGACGGGGTCACCGAAGGAGTCGATCGCATGCCATAAGGCCAGGTCAGCGACCAAAGCCTGCCAGCTTGGCGCGCAGTTGCAACACCGACTTGGTGTGGATCTGACTGACCCGGCTCTCCGTCACACCCAGCACGTTCCCGATCTCGGCGAGCGTGAGCCCTTCGTAGTAGTACAGGGTGACGACGGTCTTCTCCCGCTCCGGGAGCGTGTTGATCGCCCGCGCCAGGAACCGTCGCAGTTCCCGGTCCTCGGCGACCTCCACCGGGTTGTCGGCGGCGGTGTCCTCCAGCGTGTCCATGAGGCTCAGCCGGTCCCCGCCCTCGCCCCCGGCGTGCAGCAGTTCCTCCAGCGCCACCACGTTGGCCAGCGACAACTGGCTGAAGACCGCGTGGAGGTCCTCCACCGCGATCCCCATCTCGACGGCCACCTCGCTCTCCGACGGGGTGCGGCGCAGCCGTGCCTCCAGCGTCGCGTACGCGCGCTCCACGTTCCGCGCCTTCTGTCGGACCGACCGCGGGATCCAGTCCAGCGCCCGCAGCTCGTCGATCATCGCGCCCCGGATCCGGGTGATCGCGTAGGTCTCGAACTTGATCTCCCGATCGACGTCGAACTTCTCGATCGCGTCGATCAGTCCGAACACCCCCGAGGAGACGAAGTCGGCCTGTTCGACGTTGGGCGGCAGTCCCACGCTCACCCGGCCCGCCACGTATTTCACGAGGGGCGAGTAGTGCAGGATCAGCTGTTCCCGCAGCCGCTCGTCCCCCGTCGCCTTGTACGACCGCCACAGCTCGTCGAGCGTCGAGGGGGCGGGCGGTCGCACGCTGCCACCGTCGCGGGCGGCTGGGGGGATCGCCGCCCGGTCGGACCCGGAGGTGTGCTGGGGCATTCGTCGCCTTGTGCCGTTCTGCCGTGATGTTGGTGTGCCTGGGTGAGGCCGCCGGTCTGCTGTCTGCGTGGGGGTCCTCGTGAGCGTAGCGTGACTGGACAGTCGCGGTGTGCGAAGAGCGGGGCGGGCCCGTACGCAGATACGTTCCGCTGAACGCTCTCCAGGGGGGACGATGATCGCTCTGCGTGATCACTCGAATACCCCAACTGCCAGAATTCCCAAGGGCGTCGGGGTTCCCCCGGACGGCCGAACACGCTGGGTCAACACGGGCTCCGACCACCGCGGACCGAGATCATCGCCTGGCGTGTCAACTTCCAGCCGTCGCCGTGTCGTTCGACGTAACCAAGCGCTCGAAGCTCGTACAGTCTCGCGATCGCGTCGTCCTGCGTGGTCTGTGCGCGTCGCGCCACCTCGTCCGCTCCCGCCGCTCCACGTGCGGGGAGCCCGGCCAGCACCTGGCGGGTGCGGGGTTCCAGCAGGTCGGTGGGGAGCACTGGCCCGCGCCGGTCCGGGGGCAGCTCTCCCATGTCGCCGACCAGTTCCACGACCTCGGCGGCGTCGCTCACGAGCACCGCGTCGCCGCGCAGCAACTCGTGCACCCCCGCCGACAGCGCACTGGTGGCCGGTCCCGGAACGCCCATCGTGTGCCGGCCGAGGCGCTGGGCCGCCCGGGCGGTGACCAGCGAGCCGCTGCGGTAGGCGGCCTCGACGACCACCGTGCCCCGGGTGAGCGCGGCGATCACGCGGTTGCGCAGGATGAACCTGCTGGGCGTCGGATGATCGCCCGGTGGCAGCTCCCCGACGACCAGTCCCTGTTCCGCGATCCTGGTGATCAGCCCCGTGTGCCCCGGCGGATAGGGGCGGTCGACGCCGCAGGCGAGGACGGCGGCGGTGGCGCCGCCCGCGCCGAGGGCGCCCCGGTGGGCGGCGCCGTCGACCCCGTAGGCGCCGCCGGACACCACGACCCAGCCGCGTTCGGCGAGCCCGGCGGCGAGGGTGGCCGCCATGTGGGCGCCGTACTCGGTGCAGGCACGGGCTCCGACGACGGCCACCGACCTCAGCGCCCACATGCGCAGACTTGGCCTGCCGCGCACCCACAATCCGAGGGGCCTGGCGTCCCCGAGGTCGTCGAGCTGCCGCGGCCACTCGGCCGCCCCGGGTGCCACGAACCGCACCCCCGCCGCACTGGCGACGGCGAGGTCCCGGCGCGGCTCGGCCCGGCCCGCCCTGGCACACAGGCCGGCCCACCGCTTCTCGCTCACCCCCGGCAGGGCACGCCCGCCCGCACGCAGCCGCCGCACCACGTCCGCGACGCCGCGCTCCCGCACCCACCGTCCACCGGTCTCGTCGCCGGGCTCGATGACCCGGGTGAGAAAGACCCGGCCGAGCAGCTCGTCGCCACCCGCCGCATCGGCGTCTTCCCCGATCACGACATCGTCCGCAGCCGGCTCACCGCCCTTGGCGACGGAGCCGTCCCCGCCACGACCGGCGACGGCGCCGCCCCCTCCATGACCGGTGACGGCGCAGTCCCCGGTCACGTCAGCGCTCCAAGGGCCATCGGGACGCCCCTCGGCACACCCGTGCGCAGTTGCAGCGCCAGGGCGACGTCCCTCGCGTCGGGTCGGTCGTGGCCGACGAGATCCGCGACGGTCCAGGCGACGCGCAGGACCCGGTCGAGGCCGCGGGCGGTGAGCACGCCCCGTTCCAGGCTGCGTTCCGCGTCGTCCAGCGCCCCGGGCGCCGCGTACCAGCGGCTGCGCAGCTCCCGTCCGGGCACCTCGCTGTTGGACCGCCACGGAGTGCCCGCGAGACGCTCGGCCGCCCGGTCCCGGGCGGCCCGCACCCGGTCGGCGACCGTCGCGGTCGTATCGCCTCGGGGGCCGACCCCCGCCAGTTGGCTGCGCGTGATCCGCTCCACCTCGACCCGGAGGTCGACCCGGTCGAGCAGTGGACCGGACAGCCTGGCCTGGTATCGGCGGATCGCCGAGGGCGAGCACTCGCACAGGTCCTCCTTCTGCGAGAACCGTCCGCACGGGCAGGGATTGGCCGCGAGCACCATCAGGAACCGTGCCGGGAACCGCACCACGCCCGCGCTGCGCGCGATGACGACGTGCCCGGCCTCCAGCGGCTGGCGCAGGGCGTCGAGCGCGTGGCTGCTGAACTCCGGTGTCTCGTCCAGGAACAGGACGCCGCGATGTGCCAGCGAGACGGCTCCGGGCCGTCCGATGCCGGGGCCGCCCCCAACGAGGGCCTGCATCGTGGCGGAGTGGTGCGGCGCGCAGTAGGGGGCCACGTCGATCAGGGGTTTGCCGGGCGGCAGCAGGCCCGCCACCGAGTGCACCGCGGTGACCTCCAGCGATTCCTCCCGGCAGAGCCGGGGCAGGACGGCGGGCAGGCGCTCGGCGAGCATCGTCTTCCCGGCGCCGGGCGGCCCCTCCAGGAACAGGTGATGACCGCCGGCGGCGGCGACCTCCACCGCCGTGCGCGCCGCCTCCTGGCCCACGACGTCCGAGAGGTCGTGGCCGTGGTCGTACTGCGCCGTCCCCATGCCGTGCATTCCGGTGGCGGCTCCCGTGCCGGGCATGCGCAGGCCTGCGAGGAGCGGGTCGGGCCGACCCTGCTGGTCCGGTTCCTCCTCCGGCACGGGCTCGTCGGCGAGGACGGCGATCAGCTGGCGCAGGCTGCGTACGCCGAGCACCGACACTCCGGGCACGAGGGACGCCTCGGCGGCGGCGCACTCCGGGACGACCACCTGTTCGTAGCCGGCCTCCGCCGCGGCCAGGACCGCCGGCAGGATGCCCCGCACGGGCCGCACCCGTCCGTCCAGGCCCAGCTCCCCGATCATCAGGATGTCGGCGAGCACGCGGGGATCGATGCGCTCGGCAGCGCCGAGGACCGCGGCTGCGACGGCGAGGTCGAATCCACTGCCGCTCTTCGGCACCGACGCGGGGCTGAGGCCCACCGTCAGTTTCTTCTGCGGCCACTCGGCACCCGAGTTGACCACAGCGGCCCGTACCCGGTCCCGGCTCTCGGTCAGGCTCTTGTCCGGCAGTCCGACCAGTGTGAACGCCGCGACACCCGGTTCGAGATCGGCCTGGACCTCGACCACCACGCCCTCGACGCCGACGAGCGCCACGGAGCACGTACGCGCGAACCCCATCACGCCACCCCCCGCGCGTGCTCGACCGCGGGGGCGCCGCGCCGCGGGAGGAGGACACCGACCAGGTCGATGCGGACTCCGCCGGGCGGGGCCCCTCCGTGGGTCTGGATCCAGCGCTCGGCGAGCCGCCGCAGCCGCTCCGCCTTCTCGGGGGTCACCGCGGCCATCGGGTGCTCGAAGGAGCCGCCCCTGCGCGTCTTGACCTCGCAGACCACCAGGACGTCACCGTCCAGGGCCACGATGTCGATCTCGCCGGTCCTGCCGCAGCGCCAGTTGCGCTCCAGGACCGTCATGCCGGCCCCGGTCAGCCTGCGGGCGGCGAGCGTCTCGCCGTACTTGCCCAGCGCACCTCGTGCGTTCATGTCGGCACCACCTCCGGTGCCAACGATGAGGCGGACTCAGCGAGCTTTTGGATCTTGGTGGACGGTCAGGCGGCTGTGGACAACCTTGTCACCCACACGAGTGACACCTACCGATCTCTCGCCGAGACTCAGCCGCTGGGAAGCTCCAGATCGCTCTTGTTGAGCTCCTCGATGTTCACGTCCTTGAACGTCAACACTCGCACCTGCTTCACGAACCGGGCCGGTCGGTACATGTCCCACACCCAGGCATCGGCCATGGACACCTCGAAGAACACCTCACCCTGGACCGAGTGCACCTGCATCTCGTAGTCGTTGGTGAGGTAGAAGCGTCGCTCGGTCTCGATCACGTATTTGAACAGACCGACGACGTCGCGGTACTCCCGGTAGAGCTTGAGCTCCATCTCGGTCTCGTACTTCTCGAGGTCCTCGGCGCTCATGGCATGTTCCCCTTCAGCCGTGCGGTCCCACCATTGTGCGCCCGTCCCGTGAGCCCCTAGACGATTTCGGTGTCCAGGGTCACCGGTCCGGCGGGGGGACCTTCGTCGAGCAGCTTGCGCAGCAGCTCGGCGAGTCTGGTCGGATACACCGTCTCATGTGCCCGGGTCAGTTCCCGACACGTCCACCAGCGCGCTCCGGCGACGCTGCGCCGCTCCAGTTCGGTCAGCCCCACGGCCTCGGTCGCGGTCTGGGTCGTCCGGGCCAGGTAGTACCACTCGTCCTGGTCCCAGCGGCGGCCGGCGAAGGGGAAGGAGCACCTGCGCCGCCACAGCACCGGGCCGAGCTTGATGTCGGTGATGCCGGTCTCCTCGACGAGCTCCCGCCGGGCGGCCTCCTCACGGGTCTCGTCGCCCTCCACGCCGCCGCCCGGGGTGAACCACCAGTCGTCGGCCGGATCGTCCGGTTCATGCCCGTGCAGCAGCAGGATGCGGTCCTCGGGGTCGAGCAGTACCACCCGGGCCACCCTGCGCAGTCCGCCCTCGTAGGAGTCCTGCCCGGCCCGGGTCGCCTCAGCGGACACCGGTGGGTCCCGTTCCGGTCCGGGCGCGGGAGGCCGCGGCGCGCTTGGCGAAGGGGCCGTAGGCGGCGCCGACGAGGATCAGCACGGCCCCGGCGATCACCAGCGCGACGACCGTACGCAGCGGGCCCGGCGAGGAGAGGCCGCCCAGTGCCTCGAAGCCGGTCGGCCGCTCCAGCATGCCGTTCATGGGCCAGACCACGGCGTCGACGCGGGCGTCCACGGCACCGCGCGACACGGTGCCGCCGGCGGCGTCGGTGAGGTGGGCGGTGGAGTCCACGGAGTTGTCCCGCTCGTCGCCGAGCAGGAACAGGCGGCCCTCGGGGACGGTCACGGTCGGGAAGTTGCTGATCTCGGCCGGCGTGCCATCGGGCAGGTACGGCTCGTCGACGACCTTGCCGTTGACCTTGAGCTTGCCTTCCTGGCAGCAGGCGACGGTGTCCCCGCCGACCGCGACCACGCGCTTGACCATCGGGGCGTTGGCCCAGGTCGTGTCCTTGAAGACGACGACATCGCCGCGGCGGACGTCGGTGCCGTCGATGCGCTGCGCGAGTACCCGGTCACCGGCGTCGATCGTCGGCGTCATCGAGCTGGTCGGCACGGTGTAGGGGCGGTAGACCACCGCTCCCCAGACGAAGCCGCCGAGGAACAGCACCAAGCCCAGCGCCACGGCGAGCCCGGACAGCCGCTGCCCGGTCCGGCTGCCCACCGGGCCCTTGTTCGTGCCGCCACCCCGCGGGACCGTACGTGTCCTGCTCTCGCCACCCATGGATCCGCACCTTACCCGGCGGTACCCGAACGGGGCAGCCCCTCCCGGGGCCCGGGAGGGGCTGGAGGAACTACCTGACGGACGTACGGCGCGGGGCCGGGCGGCTCAGCGGGTCTCGGCGGGGGCCATGCGCCTGCGGCGCCACCAGACGACCGGGACGACTCCGGCGAGGGCCAGGCCCTGGGGCGCGACCGACAGCGCGGCGGCGGCCGACGACTGGGCCTGCAGACCGTCCTGGTCGAAGGTGTCCGGGACCGGCAGGGTGTCCCAGCGGTTCATCGGCCAGGCGATCACGATGGCGCGGCCGACGACCTCCTTGACCGGGACCATGCCGCCATGACTGTCCGACTGGTTGTAGCGGGAGTCCCGGGAGTTCTGCCGGTGGTCACCCATGACCCAGATGGAACCCTCGGGAACCTTGACCTTGAACTGGCCGCCCTGGTCGTCGACGCTGCACGGCGTGTTGCCGGGGTAGACGTACGGCTCGTTCAGCGCCTTGCCGTTGACCTTGAGGGGACCGGTCTCGTTGCACTCGACCGTGTCGCCGCCGACCCCGATGACGCGCTTGATCAGGTCCTTCTCGTCCGCGGACGGCATCAGGCCGATCCAGCTGAGGACCGTCTGCAGCGCGTTCGGGTCGGGCGTCGGCTCGCCCGCGAGCCAGTCGTCCGGGTCGTGGAAGACGACGATCTCGCCGCGCTCGGGCTCCGAGCCGAACCAGGGGGTGAGCTTGTCGACGAGGACACGGTCATTGATCGTGAGCGTGTTCTGCATCGAGGCGGACGGGATCGAGAACGCCTGGACCAGGAACGTCTTGATCAGCAGCGCGAGCACCAGCGCGATGCCGATCAGGATCGGCAGTTCCTTCCAGAAGGAACGCTGCTTCTTGGCCGCGGGGGGTGTCGCCGGGGGCGTCCCGCCCACTCCCTCGTCCTGGGTCCCGCCGTGTTCGTCCGTCACCCTGCCGTCCTCGGTCCCGGAGTCGTGCCCGGAGGCCGGGGCGCCGTCCGCGACCGGGCCGGCTGCCTCCACGGGGTGTCCGCGGTTCTCCTCGCCGTCGTGTCCGGACCGTGCGCCAACCGCCACATCCCCCACGCCAACTCCTTACTCTCTGCCACCGCCTGCCCCGTAAACGGCGCAGGCCCACCACTCCCATAACGAGCGGGAGTTCCGCAGGGGTCGGGAGCTGAATCATCGCGTTCGGATCGTCGGGGGCAACCCTATGCGACAGCCGGGGGGCGGCGGTCGAACCGGAGGCCGAGTCGGACACGGACGCATACGTTTTCGGTTCGTCCAGGGTGGTCCAGTGGCCGAACGGCCAGGCGATCACCATGGCCCGCCCCACCACCTCGTCCTCGGAGACGGTGCCGAAGTCGGTCTCCTGGTGGGCGCGGGAGTCGGCGGAGTTGGACCGGTGGTCGCCCATCACCCACAGCCGCCCCTCGGGGACCGTGACGTCGAACGGCGCCTTGGACGGGGAGTCTCCGGGATAGAGGTAGGTCTCGTTGAGTGGAACGCCGTTGACCGTGACCCGTCCCCGGGTGTCACAGCACTTGACCCGGTCCCCGCCCACGCCGACGACCCGCTTGATGAGGTCCTTCTCGTCGTCGGACGGCAGCAGGCCGATGAAGGCGAGGCCTTCCTTGACCTGCTTGATGACGACGGGGTCGTCCTTCTTGGTGGTCTGCTCGCCCTGGAGCCAGCCGCCGGGGTCGCGGAAGACGACGACGTCCCCGCGCTGCGGCTCGGAGCCGAACCACGGGGTGAGCTTGTCCACCAGGACCCGGTCACCGATCTGGATCGTCTGCTCCATGGAGCCCGACGGGATCACGAACGCCTGGACGAGGAAGGTCTTCAGCACCAGCGCTATCAGGACGGCGACGCCGACGAGAAGAGGTATCTCCTTGACCGCGCCGCGCCTGCGGCGGCGTTTGACCTTGCGCTGCAGCTTGCGCCGCTCGGCACGGGACCGGCCGCCGGACGGCGGGGAAGTGCGCCGCGAGCCGGTGGGCAGCAGGTTCTCCGTGGGGCTGCTGGGCGCCCCGCGCGGTTTGCCCCGGCTACCCATCGGCACCCTCCGACCGACGTGGCCCACCGGCCGGTTCGTCCGCCTCCGCGTCCGGCACGCGCGCGTAGGCGTCCGGGCGGTCGAGGTGGGTGGCGTGGTCGAAGGGCCAGACGATCCAGTCGGCGCGGCCGATCACCTCGTCCACCGGGACCATTCCGCCGCCCGGCGAGCCCAGGTGGTCGCGGGAGTCGCTGGAGTCGGCCCGGTGGTCGCCGAGGACGAACAGGGTGCCGTCGGGGACGACGACGTCGAAGCGCACCGTGGACGGGCGGTCGCCGGGGTACAGGAACGCCGACTCGTCGACCGACTGGCCGTTCACCTGGACCTTCCCCTCCCTGTCGCAGCACACCACGTGGTCCCCGCCCACACCGACAACGCGTTTGATGTAGTCGCCGTGCCCGAAGAGCCCGGTGCCGTCGAAGACGACGATGTCGCCCCGCTGCGGCCGGTCCCCGAAACGGTACGCCAACTTATTTACGAGAACCCGGTCACCGATCCTCAATCCGCGCTCCATGGATCCGCTGGGGATCTGGAACGGCTGGAGCACGAAGGTGCTGAGGAGCAGCAGGAACAGCAGCAGAGTCAGGAGGGTCACGGTGATCCGGCCGCCCGGCACCCAGTCCGTGATCCGCCCCGCGAACGCGGAACGCGACCGTTCCTCCGGGCGCTCCGACTCCGAGGGCTGCTCGGAGTCGGAAGGGCGGGAGGAGCGGTCGCGCTCCGTGGGCTGTGCTTCGGTGTCCATCGGGGCCAGATGTTATCCGGCCCCGGTGTGGACCTCGGAGGGCGCTCAGTTGTCGCGCTTCTCCTTGATCTTCGCGGCCTTGCCGCGCAGCTCGCGCAGGTAGTACAGCTTGGCGCGACGGACGTCACCGCGGGTGACGAGCTCGATCTTCTCCACGATCGGGGTGTGCACCGGGAAGGTGCGCTCGACGCCGACGGAGAAGGAGACCTTGCGGACCGTGAAGGTCTCGCGCACGCCGGCACCCTGGCGGCGGATGACTACGCCCTTGAACTGCTGCACACGGGAGCGGTTGCCCTCGATGACGCGGACGTGGACGTTGACGGTGTCGCCGGGGCGGAAGGCCGGGACGTCGCTGCGCAGCGACGCGGAGTCGACGGAGTCGAGCAGGTGAGACATTTCGTCTGCTTTCCTCGCTGATGCCACAGGTCATCAACGGAAACTAGGTGTTTCGGAATCAGGGTCGTGCGGGTCGGGACGGGCGTCGTCTCCCCCTGTGGCAGGGGCGCGCTCCGGACGGACGCACAACAGCGCCCTATTCTTCCATGCCCGGCGTCCTGCGCCAAAATCGGCCGTACGGCCCCCCGTCCGGGTCGGGTTCCCAGCCCAGGATGGAGAGCATCTCGCGGTCCTTCTTGTCGAAGGCCTTGGGATCGCACCGCTCGATCAGGTCGGGCCGGTTGGCCGTCGTGCGCCGCAGGGCCTCGTCGCGGCGCCAGCGGGCGATCTTCCCGTGGTGGCCGCTGAGCAGCACGTCCGGGATGCCGCGGCCACGCCACTGCGGCGGCTTGGTGTGGACGGGGCCCTCCAGCAGGCTTGCCATGGCGCCGGGGGCGAAGGAGTCGTCGCGGTGGGACTCGGCGTTGCCGAGGACGCCGGGCAGCAGCCGCGCCACGGCCTCGGTGACGACGAGCACGGCCGCCTCGCCGCCGGCGAGGACGTAGTCGCCGATGGACACCTCGTACACGGGCATCCGGGTCGCGTACTCGTCGATGACGCGGCGGTCGATGCCCTCGTAGCGGGCGGGCGTGAAGATCAGCCAAGGCCGCTCGGAGAGGTGGACGGCGAGTTCCTGGGTGAAGGGCCGGCCGCTGGGCGTGGGCACGATCAGGGCGGGCTCGCCGGAGCCCGTCTCGTAGCCGTCGGCCAGGACGGAGTCCAGGGCGTCGCCCCACGGCTCGGTCTTCATCACCATGCCGGGCCCGCCGCCGTACGGGGTGTCGTCGACGGTGTTGTGCCGGTCGTAGGTCCACGAGCGCAGGTCGTGCACGTGGACGTCGAGCTGTCCTCGCGCGCGTGCCTTGCCGACCAGGGAGACGTTCAGCGGTTCCAGGTACTCGGGGAAGATCGTGACGACGTCGAGCCGCATTACGCCTCTTCCCCGGCGGCGGCGTCCCGCGCGGAAGCGCTGTGTCCATCAGCGACTTCGTCGCGGGCCGCGCGGTCGTCGATCAGGCCGGGCGGCGGGTCGATGACCGCCCGCTGCTCGTCCAGGTCGATCTCGGTGACGATCTCGGAGACGAACGGCACGTAGACCTCGCTGCCGTCGGGGCGCTCCACCACGAACAGGTCCTGCGTGGGCAGGTGGGAGATCTCGGTGATCCGGCCGACCTCGTCGCCGTCCTTGGTCACCACGTCGAGGTCGATCAGCTGGTGGTCGTAGTACTCGTCATCGCCCTCGGGCCGCTCGTCCGGGTCGACGTCGGCGATCAGGAGGGTGTTGCGCAGCGCCTCGGCTCCGGTGCGGTCGTGGACGCCGGCGAAGCGCAGCAGGAGGCGGCCGCTGTGGACCCGGCCGGTCTCGATGGTGAGGGGTCCGGTGGAGGCGGGGTCGGTGGCCAGTACGGCACCGGGGCCGAGCCGCAGCTCCGGCTCGTCGGTGCGGACCTCGACGGTGACCTCGCCCTTGATTCCGTGGGCTCGGCCGATACGCGCGACTACCAGCTGCACTGTGCTTGATCTCCTGTCGGAACTGCGACGAGCCGGTCACGGCTCGTACGACTACGGGCCGGGGACGGCCCAGTGGCCCTCCCCGGCCCGAGCCGGTGCTGCGTTTGGCGTCAGCGGACGTGGTCCACGTCGACGAGGTCGACGCGGACACCGCGGCCGCCGATGGCGCCCACGACCGTCCGCAGGGCGCGTGCGGTGCGGCCGTTGCGGCCGATCACCTTGCCGAGGTCGTCGGGGTGGACCCGGACCTCGAGCACACGCCCGCGACGCAGGTTGCGCGAGGCGACCTGCACATCGTCGGGATTGTCGACGATGCCCTTCACGAGGTGCTCGAGAGCCTCCTCGAGCATGCTCAGGCCTCGGTCGACGTGGACTCGGCGGCAGCCTCGTCCTTCTTGTCGGCCTTCTTCTTCTGGGTGATGGCCTCGCCCTTGCCCTCGTCGTCGCCACCGATCGCCTCGAAGGACGGACGGGCCGACTTCTCGGCCGGCTGCAGCAGCGGCGCCGGGGCGGGCTCGCCCTTGAACTTCTGCCAGTCGCCGGTCTTCTTCAGGATGGCGAGCACGGGCTCGGTCGGCTGGGCGCCGACACGCAGCCAGTACGCGACACGCTCGGCGTCGACCTCCATCACCGACGGGTTGTACGTCGGGTGGTACTTGCCAATCTCCTCGATGGCCCGGCCGTCACGGCGGGTACGGGAGTCGGCGACGACGATGCGGTAGTGAGGCGAACGGATCTTGCCCAGACGCTTCAGCTTGATCTTGACTGCCACTGGAGTGGGTTCTCCTGGTTTTGACGTGATTGGGCACGGCGAGAGAGCCGCGTGGGGTTGCGGTACCCGAGTGCCCGATGGACGCGTCAGCCGGAGGAGAGAGGGGTCCTGTGCGACTGTCGAGTACAGCTAGCCATTGTGCCACACGCGGGCGGGCCCTTCGGACCGAGGGCGGAGCGCCCGGTTCCGGCTGCCACGAGCAGCCGGAACGTCAGCTCGCCGCCGCGCCGACCACCTCCGGGATCCGGAACGGCTTGCCGCAGCCGCCGCACATGATCGGGGCCTGCGCCAGGACCGACGGGACGACCCGGACGTTGCGACCGCAGTCGCAGACGGCCTTCACGCGCACTCCTCCACCGGAGGAGCCGTGGCGGGCGGCGGGACCGCGGAAGCTGCGGGCCGTGTCGGTCGCCGTCGCGGCGGTGTGCGCCTTCAGCGCGCGCTGGAGGCGTTCGATCGTCGGGCGGTAGCGGCGCTTCGCCTCGGGGGTGAGCGTGACCAGCGAGAAGCCGCTGCTGGGATGCGGCTCCTCGGGATGGTCGAGGCCCAGCTCCTCCGCGATCGCGAGGAACCGCCGGTTGTGGTAGCGCCCCGCGCGGGAGGTGTCGCGTACTCCTCGCGCGGCGGCGATGCCGTGGACTGCCTCATGGAGCAGTCGTTCGAAGGAGAGTTCGTGCCCGCACGCGGACGACGACTCTCCGATCAGGGACTCGGGCGCGGCAAGATCGGGCAGCTCGGTGTGGTGCCGCTGAATGTCGGCCCACGCCTGCGCCAGCTCTGCGGCGAGAACAGGTGGTGTCGTGCTCACGTAATGACAACGAGCCGGGGTGCCGCTGTGTTCCTATTCCGGGGCATCCCAAATAATTTGCACGTACCCGTCAGTTGCCGCTGATGCGTCCCGACGAGGGCGGGTGCGCTGATCTGCGGATAAGCCTCACAGCTCATACCAAGCTGGTGCGTAGTCAGACGTACGCGCCGGCGCGTAGGCCCCGTCCACGCGCCGGGGTGCGTGGGGCTCGCGGGTGCGCAAGGGGCGTTTCGGCCGCTGTCGCGCCGGAAGGTCGCCACCCGATTGGCCCATCGATGCGCTCATCGACGGGTGCGACGTTACCGGGTGTGCCGTCGGCGTGCGGCACCGCCCCGCAATCCGCCCGTCCCCGTCCCCGCGGGGCGGTCGCGGGGCCCGCCGGCCTTGGCCGGAACCGCCTCGTCGGCGTCGCCGCCACCCGCTGTCATCGCCGAGGGTCACGATCAGGCCATCCGTCGCAGCGGTCGGGAAGGGGCTACCGGGAGTACCGCACGGCCAGGCGCACGTTGCCGGGAAGTGAAATCTCGCCACTGGGGCGCGGCTCGGGCAAACCGGCCGCCGCTACCACTGGACGCCACGGCGAGCCCGGAGTTTCCTGGCATACGGGGGAAGTGCGAGCGCACTGCACGGGGGCCATGGAACCGGGCACAGCGGCAACACTCGTCGATTGGGGCGCTTTCCTATGACACCTACGCTCGTGCGGCAGCACTCATCTCACGCGGGGACAATGCCTCGCGTGGACCTGCGTGCACGCGCGCGTGACTGGTCCGAGATACAGGAGCGGATGCTCGTACCGCTCTACGAGGCCGTCTTCGAGCGACTGGACGTGGGCGGCGGCACAAGGATGCTGGGGCTGGGCTGCGGCTCCGGGCTGGCCCTGCTGATGGCCGCCTCGCGCGGCGCCGCGGTGACCGGGGTCGACTCCCGCTCACCGGAACGACTGGCCCTGGCGCGACGGCGCCTGCTTCCCGAGACGCTCGACGCGCCCGGGTCGCGGGGCAGGCGCGCGCGTGCGGACGCGGCACGGGCGGACGCGCCACGGATCGTCGAGGGCACGCCCCGGGACGCGGAGGACCCGTCGGCGCCGGCGTTCACCCTGGTGGCCGCCGTCGAGCCCATCGGGTGCCTCGCGGGCGACTCGGAGGGGCTGGGCGAGCTGCTCGCCCAGGCGACGCCGCTCGCCGGGCGCGGGGCGGCCGTGGTGCTGGCCGGTTGGGGCCCGCCGGAGCGGTGCGCCACGACGTCGGTGCTGCGGGTGGCCACCAAACTCGCGGACCCGTTGCGCGGCGCGGGCAGCTGGCGCCCCGCCCTGCGCGACGACCTGGAGGAGGTCGCCCAGCGGGCCGGGCTCAGGCCGGACGGCTCCGGGCGGGTGGCGTGCCCCTTCGGTTACGCCGACGCGGGCAGCGCGGCGCGCGGGCTGCTGTCGACCGGGCTGTTCGACGCGGCGATCGCCGCGACCGACCAGGAACAGGTCGACAAGGAGCTGTCGGAGGCCCTGCATCCGTACCAGCGTCCGGACGGGACCGTGTGGATGCCGAACGTGTTCCGGTATCTGATCGCCCGGACTCCCTGACGACCGGTTCCGACCGGATGTGTGCGGAGCCTGAGTGACTTCTTCCGATGCAGGTGTGAACTCTGTGAAGAAGCCGGATCAGGACTTCTGCGGTTTCACCTGGTGGATCATGGGCCCCTAATCTGATCCACCGTTCGGGGGAACTGACACATCTGCATACAGGAGCCTGTAGTGCCGCACCACAAGACCGCGCTGCGCGTCGCCGCACCCGTCGCCGTCCTCGCCCTGGCCCTCACCGCGTGCGGGGGCGGAGACGACGCCGACGCCGACGCGAAGAGCCCGGCGAGCCCGGAGGCCCCGGCCTCTCCCTCCCAGGCGGCCTCGGGCGGCGAACTGGCGACGGGCGAGAGCGCGACGGGGAAGGTCGCGGAGGACTCCGGCGAGGTCACCTACGAGGTCGTGGCGCAGAAGGTCGAGGTCGGCACCGAGGCGGAGGCCGCGAAGGCGGTGGCGGACGCCGCGGACGCCAAGGGCAAGGTGCTGGCCGTCGCGCACGTCAAGTACACGCACAAGAGCGGGCCGGCCCTCACCGAGGGCTCCGACGTGCACGACGGCACCACGATCTTCGCCGACGGGCAGCGCGGCGGCGTCCTCATCGGCGCCTCCGACGACGCCCCGGGTTGCGAGGACCCCTACGACGTCGAGAGCTGGAAGCAGGGTGAGAGCCACGTCTTCTGCGAGACGTACGTGATCCCCGCGAACTCCACCAGCGTCGAGGTCCACTGGTCAGAGGAGGACGGCGAGCCCTACGTCTGGAAGTTCCCGCAGAAGTAGCAGAAGCAGAAGCAGAAGCAGCAGTAGCGGAAGCAGCAGTCGCCGGAGGGGCGGTGCACGCTCCTCACGCCTCCGGGCCGTCCTTCGCCGACCGCGTGATCCCGGCGATCCGGTACGCGTCCGCCTCCTCCAGAGTCTCGTTCACCAGCAGCGCCTCGGCCAGCGCGTCGAGCTGCCCGCGATGGTCGGTCAGCTTGCGGACGGCTTCCGCGTAGCACTCGTCGACGACCCGCCGCATCTCGCCGTCGATGGCGTCGAGGGTCCCCGGGGCGGCGGCGAGCCCGTAGGCCTGCTGCGCGTCGCCGGGGAGGGCGGACAGCCTGCCGACCTGTTCGCTCATGCCCCAGCGGCCGACCATGCCGCGCGCGATCCGGGTGACCTGTTCCAGGTCGCTCTCCGAGCCGGTGGTGATCACGTCGTACACCACCTGCTCGGCCGCCATGCCGCCGAGCGCGCCGATGATCCGACCGCGCAGGTACTCCTCCGTGTACGCGTACTTGTCCGCGTCCGGCGTCGACAGCGTCACCCCGAGCGCCCGCCCGCGCGGCACGATGGTGATCTTGCGGACGGGGTCGGCGCCCGGTTGCAGCATGCCCAGCAGGGCGTGCCCGCTCTCGTGGTAGGCGGTGCGCCGGCGCTCCTCCTCGGGCATCACCAGCGGGCGTTCGGCCCCCAGCTGGACCTTCTCCATGGCCTCGGACAGGTTCGCCTGCGTCACCCGGTCCTGCTTGCGCTTGACCGCGAGCAGCGCGGCCTCGTTGGCGAGGTTGGCGAGTTCGGCGCCGGTCATGCCCGGGGTCGTACGGGCGACCTGGGCGAGGTCGACGTCCGGGGCGAGCGGGATCTCGCGGGTGTGGATCTCCAGGATCGCCTTCCGGCCGCCCCGGTCCGGCGGCGAGACGTTGACCACCCGGTCGAAGCGGCCGGGACGGGTCAGGGCCGGGTCCAGGATGTCGGCGCGGTTGGTGGCGGCGATGACGATCACGCCCTCGGCGCCCGAGAAGCCGTCCATCTCCGTGAGGATCTGGTTCAGGGTCTGCTCGCGCTCGTCGTGGCCGCCCATGCCGGAGCCGCCGCCGCGGGCCCGGCCGATGGTGTCGATCTCGTCGATGAAGATGATCGACGGCGCCACCTTCCGGGCCTCGGCGAACAGCTCCCGCACCCGGGAGGCGCCGACGCCCACGATCATCTCGATGAACTCGGACGCGGACGCCGAGAAGAACGGCACGCCCGCCTCGCCGGCGACCGCGCGCGCGAGGAGCGTCTTCCCGGTGCCGGGCGGGCCGGACAGGAGGACGCCGCGGGGCATCTTGGCGCCCATGCGGCGATAGGCGTCGGGGTTCTTCAGGAAGTCGACGACGTCGCTGAGTTCGCCCTCCACCTCGTCGATCCCGGCCACGTCGGCGAACGTGGTGCGCGGCTCACCGGCCTCCAGCTCGACCGGCTTGGGCGGCGCCTTGCGGCCCAGCATGCCACCCGCGCCGCCGCCCAGGGCGCCCCTCATACGCCGCGCGATGAAGACCCACAGCACCACCAGGAGCAGCATCGGAGCCAGCGAGATCAGCACGTTGACCAGGAGGCTGCGCTGCTGGACGACCGGCTCGGCCGTGACGGTGACGTTCTGCTCGGTCAGGTCGTTCCAGAGCTGGTCGTCCGCGAAGGTCGGCCGCTCGGTCGTGAACTTGGTGTACGTCCCGTCGCCCTCGGGGTTGTCCCGGGCCTTCTTCAGCTGGCCCTGGATCGCGTCGCCCTTGGCGTAGATCTTGCTGACGTTGCCCGCCTCGACCTGCTTGCTGAACTCCGTGTAGGAGATGGTCGGCTCGTCGCCCTCGTTGAAGAAGGAGAGCACGAGGTTGGCGATGAGGAAGACGATCAGCGCGGCCAGGGCCAGGTTCCACCAGCCCCCGCGCATCCTCCTGCCGCCGGATGGCGGCTTGGGGGGCTCGTCGGGCGTGCCCTCGGTGCGCCAGGGAGGCTCGGGGGCCTTGCGCGGCGGGGACGGGTTGGTCATATCCGGACGTTACGACAGGAAAGCCGCGCGGGCACGTGCGTGTACGGCGCTGGGGCGCCCCTCCGGTGAGGGGCGCCCCAGCGCCGTACAGCCCTACGAGCCGAGAACCGTCAGCCCATGAACTTCTTGAACTCGTCCGGCAGCTCGAAGTCCTGGCCGCCCTGCTGGGGCAGTCCGAAGGCGCCGCCGTTCTGCGCGGCCGCGGCGCGGCGCGCGGCCTCCTCCTGCTCCTGCTGCTTGCGCTTCATCGGGTTGCCGGAGCGCTGCTTGCCCTTGGCCTTCTTCTGCTGCTTCTTCTGCCGGCCGGGGCCGCCGCCCATGCCCGGCATGCCGGGCATACCCGGCATGCCGCCGCCTTGCGCCATACGGGACATCATCTTGCGGGCCTCGAAGAAGCGCTCCACAAGTGACTTGACCGCACTGACGTCGACGCCGGAGCCCTTGGCGATACGGGCGCGGCGCGAGCCGTTGATGATCGTCGGCTCCGTGCGCTCGGCCGGGGTCATCGACTTGATGATGGCGGCCGTGCGGTCGACGTCGCGCTCGTCGAGGTTGTTGATCTGGTCCTTCATCTGGCCCATTCCGGGAAGCATGCCGAGCAGCTTCGAAATCGAGCCCATTTTCCTGACCTGCTCCATCTGGGCCAGGAAGTCGTCCAGGGTGAAGTCCTGGCCCTTCTTGGACGCCAGCTTGGAGGCCATTTTCTCGGCCTCTTCCTGGCTGAACGTCTTCTCCGCCTGCTCGATCAGGGTGAGCAGGTCACCCATGTCGAGGATGCGGGAGGCCATCCGGTCAGGGTGGAAGGCGTCGAAGTCGTCGAGCTTCTCGCCGTTCGACGCGAACATGATCGGCTTGCCGGTCACCGAGGCGATCGACAGGGCCGCACCACCACGGGCGTCGCCGTCCAGCTTGGACAGCACCACGCCGTCGAAGCCGACGCCGTCGCGGAAGGACTCGGCGGTGTTGACCGCGTCCTGACCGATCATCGCGTCGACGACGAAAAGGATCTCATCGGGGCGGACCGCGTCGCGGATGTCCGCGGCCTGCTGCATCAGCTCCTGGTCGATGCCCAGGCGGCCGGCGGTGTCGACGATGACCAGGTCGTGGACCTTGGACTTGGCGAACTCGATGGAGTCCTTGGCGACCTTGACCGGGTCACCGACGCCGTTGCCCGGCTCGGGCGCGTAGACCGCGACGCCGGCGCGCTCGGCGACGACGCTCAGCTGGTTGACGGCGTTGGGGCGCTGGAGGTCACAGGCGACCAGGAGGGGCGAGTGGCCCTGCTCCTTCAGCCACCGGCCCAGCTTGCCCGCGAGGGTGGTCTTACCGGCACCCTGGAGACCGGCCAGCATGATCACGGTCGGGGGCTGCTTGGCGAAGCGCAGGCGGCGGGTCTCCCCGCCGAGGATGCCGACCAACTCCTCGTTGACAATTTTGAGGACCTGCTGGGCCGGATTCAGCGCCTTGGAGACCTCGGCACCCAGGGAGCGCTCCTTGACCTTCTTGATGAAGGCGCGCACGACTGGCAGGGCGACGTCGGCTTCGAGGAGCGCGATGCGGATCTCGCGGGCCGTGGCGTCGATGTCCGCCTCGGTCAGCCTTCCTTTGCCCCGGAGGGATTTAAAGGTGGCTGACAGGCGGTCGGAGAGAGTATCGAACACGGCGGCGTAGGTCCTCGCGTCGGCGTTGGTGTGGGTCGCCCTCCAGGGTATCCGGCCCGGCAAGCAAATCGTCCCTGCCCGCTACAGAGAGCGGACAGGGACAGATCCCCGCAGCGGCGGGGAGCACATCAGCGAGGCTGTCTCGCCGGACGACATCCTTGGGACATCCCCGCTGCAGCGGGGAGGACATCCGGTAAACGCGGGAACCGACCATAAGGTCACGCCCGCAACGCCTCCTCCAGCGCCCGGGCCACGTCCCCCGCCTCCTCCCCCGGCAGCCGCGCGCCCTCCGGGCCGGTGACGTAGAAGGCGTCCACGGCATTGGAACCCAGGGTCGAGGCGTGCGCGCTCCGCACCCGCACCCCCGCCCCCTCCAGCGCCCGCCCGAGCCGGAACAGCAGGCCCGGCGCGTCCTGGGCGCGGACCTCGATCACCGTGGCCAGCCGGGACGCGGCCGGGGCGACCGTCACGCGGGGCGGAGGCGGCTCCACGCCGCGGCGCCGGGGGTAGGCGGCGTCCCGTTCGGCGAGCCGGCCGGCGATGTCCAGGGTGCCGTCCAGGGCCCGGACCAGGTCGGCGCGCAGGCGGGTGGCCTGGGGCAGGGAGCCGTACTCGGCGGCGACGCGCCAGTCCAGCAGCAGGACGGAGCCCTCGACGCCGTCCGGCAACGGATGGGACCGCAGCTCGGCGGTGCGGACGGTCAGCCGGTGCATGGCCAGCACCCCGGCGACCGCGGGGAGCACGCCCGCCTGGTCCGGTACGGCGATCAGCAGCTCGACGCCGAGGGGCTCCGGGTCGGCGGCACGCCCCGCGGCCGCGGCGCGCTCCGGGTCGGCGGCGCGCTCCGGGTCGGCCGGCGGTTCGGTCTGGGCGCGCAGTGCCAGTACCGGTCCGCCCGTGCGGAACGCCTCGACGGCGAGCCGTTCCTGCTCCGCGGTGGGCGCGGCCGCCTCGGGCTCCTCCAGCGGGTCCCCCGCCAGCACCGCCGAGACGCGCTTCACCAGGTCGGCGACGAGGGAGCCGCGCCAGGACGACCAGGCCGCCGGGCCGGTGGCCAGCGCGTCCGCCTCGGTCAGGGCGTGCAGCAGCTCCAGGGTGTGCTCCGTGCCGACCGCCTCGGCGACCGCGCGCACGGTGGCCGGGTCGTCGAGGTCGCGCCGGGTGGCCGTCTCGATGAGCAGCAGGTGGTGGCGTACGAGGGTGGCGAGGACGGCCGTGTCCGCGCGGTCGAAGCCGATCCGCGCGGCCACGTCCCGGGCGATGGTCTCACCGGCCACGGAGTGGTCCCCGGGCCAGCCCTTGCCGATGTCGTGCAGCAGTGCGGCGACCAGGAGCAGGTCGGGCCGGTGGACGCGGCGGGTGAACCCGGAGGCGCGCACCGCGGTCTCGATCAGGTGCCGGTCGACGGTCCACAGGTGGACGGCGTTGCGCTGCGGGCGGCAGCGGACCCGCTCCCAGTCGGGCAGGAGCCGGGTGATCAGCCCCTCGGCCTCCAGCGCCTCCCAGACCTCCACGGTGGGCCGGCCCGAGCCCAGCAGGGTCACCAGCTGCTCGCGTGCCTCGGCGGGCCAGGGCGCGGGCAGCGGGCGCACGGTGGCCGCGAGGCGCCGTACGGCGTGCAGGGAGAGCGGGAGCCCGGCCTGCGCCGCGGCGGCCGCGGCACGCAGCGGGAGCACGGGGTCGCGGTCGGGGCGCGCGGTGCGGGCGAGCACCACCTCGCCGTCCTGCTCGACGACGCCCTCGGCGAGCGGGGAGCGCTCGGTGACCTGTTTCCCGCCGCCCAGCATGGCGCGCAGCCTCGGCCGTACGGAGCGCGAGCGCAGTACGCGCCCCACCTCGCGCCAGGTGACGTCGCCGGCGTACGAGATGACACGCGCGGCCTCGTACACCTGCCGCAGCAGCGCGTCGGCGTCCAGCAGGCCCAGCTCGGCCGCCACCTGGTCCTGCTCCTGCAACGCCAGTCGGTCGGTCGCCCGGCCCGTCGCCAGGTGGAGCGCGTCGCGTACGTCGAGCAATCGGCGCCGGGCCTCGGCGAGGCCCTCGCGCGGGGCGTCGGCCAGCCAGGAGGCGGCTACGGCGCGCAGGGCGGTGGCGTCGCGCAGGCCGCCCCGCGCCTCCTTGAGGTCGGGTTCCAGCAGGTACTGGAGCTCGCCCTGGCGTGCGGCCCGCTCGCCGCAGAGTTCCTGGAGTTCGGGGAGGCGCTTGGGGGCCTGGTTGCGCCAGTCGGCGAGGACCGCGGTGCGCAGCCCGGCGGTCAGTCCCAGGTCGCCGGCGAGGTGCCGGGCGTCCAGGAGGCCGAGTTGGACTTTCAAATCCTCGCCCGCCGTCCTGCGGGCCTCCGCGGGCGTACGCACGGAGTGGTCGAGGGCGAGACCGAGGTCCCAGACGGGGTACCAGAGGCGGTCGGCGAGGGCGGCGACCGCCTTGTCGTCGCCGCCCTCGTGCAGCAGGAGCAGGTCCAGGTCGCTGCGCGGGGACAGCTCGCCGCGGCCGTAGCCGCCGACGGCGACCAGGGAGACGCCCCGGAGCGGGCCCGCGGCGGCGAAGAGGCCCGACAGCCACTCGTCCGTCAGTCCGGCGAGGGCGGCACGGCGCGGCGGCCCGGGCCGCGCCTCCTCGGTGAGGAGGCGCAGCCGGGCCGCCGCGTAGCCGCTGGGTCCCGAGTCCTCTGCTTCTTTCGTCACGTCCGTACTCGTCACCCGGCGACTCCGTTCCGTTCTCGTGCCTCAGAGCTGCGACAGAGCTGCTTCGAAGCTGTTCAGAGCGCGTCGGGACCGCGCTCGCCGGTCCGCACCCGTACGGCCGTGTCGACCGGGACCGACCAGACCTTGCCGTCACCGATCTTGCCGGTGCGGGCCGCCTTGACCACGACCTCGATGAGCTGCTCGGCGTCGTCGTCCTCGACCAGCACCTCGATGCGGATCTTGGGCACCAGGTCGACCGTGTACTCGGCGCCGCGGTAGACCTCGGTGTGGCCGCGCTGGCGGCCGTAGCCGCTCGCCTCGGTGACGGTCAGGCCGTGGACCCCGAAGGCCTGGAGGGCCTCCTTGATCTCGTCGAGCCGGTGCGGCTTGACGACGGCGGTGATGAGCTTCATGCGTCCACCTTCTTGCTCTGGGCCGACGCGGCCACGGAGGCGGCCGGCGTGGCGGTCGTCCGGGCGGCACCGCCGCCGGCGCCGCTGAAGTCGTATGCGGTCTCGGCGTGCTCGGCCTGGTCGATGCCGGCCACCTCGTCGTCCTCCGGCACGCGCATGCCGATCGTCTTGTGCAGGACGAAGGCGAGGATGGCAGAGACGACCAGGGAGTAGGCGAGGACCCCGAAGACACCGGCGCACTGCTTCCAGAACTGGTCCAGGCCGCCGCCGTAGAACAGGCCCGCGACGTCGGACTGGCCCTTGCCGGTGGCGAAGAAGCCGACGAGGAGGGAGCCGAGGATGCCGCCGACGAGGTGCACTCCGACGACGTCGAGCGAGTCGTCGTAGCCGAACCGGTACTTCAGGCCGACCGCCATGGCGCACAGCACACCGGCGATGACGCCGACGGCGATCGCGCCGAGCGGGGAGACCGCGCCGCCCGCCGGGGTGATGGCGACCAGGCCGGAGACGGCGCCGGAGGCCGCGCCCAGCGTGGTGAACGCGCCGTGCCGGATCTTCTCGTAGGCGAGCCAGCCGAGGACGGCCGCGCCGGTGGCGACCTGCGTGTTGACGAACATCAGCGCGCCGACGCCGTCGTCGTTGCCCAGCCAGGAGCCGGCGTTGAAGCCGAACCAGCCGAACCACAGCAGGCCCGCGCCGAGCATGACCAGCGGCAGGCTGTGCGGGCGCATCGGGTCCTTCTTGAAGCCGACTCGCTTGCCGATGACCAGGATCACGCCGAGCGCGGCGGCACCGGCGTTGATGTGCACGGCCGTACCACCGGCGAAGTCGATGACCCCCAGCTCGAAGGCCCAGCCGCCGGCGCCCCACACCCAGTGGGCGACCGGGAAGTAGACGATCGTGGCCCACAGGGCGATGAACAGCGCCCAGGCCGTGAACTTCACCCGGTCCGCGAGGGCACCGCTGATCAGGGCGGGCGTGAGCACCGCGAACATCAGCTGGAAGACCAGGAAGACGAAGACCGGGATGGTGTACCCGTCCCACAGCTCGGTCAGGCCGATGTTGCTGAGCCCGATCCAGTCGGAGTTCCAGCCGACGATGCCGCCGGTGTCGGTGCCGAACGCCATGGAGAAGCCGTACAGCACCCACAGGACGGTGACGATGCCGAGGCTGATGAAGCTCATCATCAGCATGTTCAGGGTGCTCTTGACGCGGACCATGCCTCCGTAGAAGAAGGCCAGGGCCGGGGTCATGAGCATCACCAGGGCGGAGCAGATGAGCATGAAGCCCGTGTTGGCGGCAGAGAGCTCCGTCTCTGCGGCGAGCGTGATGGCTGGAGCCATCGGCGTCTCCTCGTCGTTGGTACGGCCCCGTGCGGGCGAAGCCTGAGCGGAATGAGGGGTGGGCCGGTTATGAGCCACGAGATTGGCTCAGCACCGTTTCGGTGGGCGCCCCTCGTTGTTTCGCCGCCGTGACGAAGGCGCTGTGCGTGTTACGCGTCGGTGAACTGCCGGATGGGGGGCAGAGCGATCGTTATCGTGGCGCAACGTCCCGACCGGGACACAAACCGGCCGCGGCGGCCTCCGAGTGACCTGGCATGGGGGAGCCGAGTCGGGCAGTTCGGGAGGGCCGGCCGCGGCCGGGGCTGGTGGGTTTCAGACCGCTTCGGCGGTCTCCGGCAACTCGACGGCGAGCCGCTCGGTGAGGTCGATGATCTCGCCGAGGTCGCCGAAATCGCGTACGGCCGTGTCGACGGTCTTGCGGATCCGGGTGTTGACGCGTTCGGAGCGGACCTTCTTGGCGATTCCCATGGCCTCGACGGCCAGGCCGGTGCTCTCCTCGGGCTCGCGACGCAGCAGGTGCACGGTGGCCATGCCGATCAGGTTCAGCGCGTACGACCGCTGGTGCTCGTCGTCCTCGGCGAACAGCTCCACCGCGCGGCGCATCAGCGGCTCGGCCAGCGAGGCGTAGGCGGGGCTGCGGCCGGCGACGTAGGCGAGGTCGCGGAAGGAGTGGCTGTTCTCCCCGTACAGCTCGGCCTCGGAGAAGAAGCGGATCCAGTCGGGGTCCGGCTCGTCCCACTCGTCGGCCTCGGCGAAGGTGTCCTCGGCCATGCGCACCGCCCGCTTGCAGCGGCCTGGCTGGCCCATGTTGGCGTAGGCGCGGGCCTCCATCGCATACAGCATCGACTGGGTGCGGGGGCTGGCGCAGTCCCGGCTGCCGTACTGCGCGAGGTGGATCAGCTCCAGGGCGTCGTCGGGCCGGCCGAGGTGGATCATCTGGCGGCTCATGCTGGAGAGGATGTACGAGCCGAGCGGCCGGTCACCGGCCTCCTTGGCGGCGTGCAGGGCGAGGACGAAGTACTTCTGCGCGGTGGGCTGTAGCCCGACGTCGTACGACATCCAGCCGGCCAGCTCGGCGAGTTCGGCGGCGACCTTGAACAGCTTGGACCGGGTGGCCTCCGTCTGGGGTTCCTGCAGCAGGTCGGTCACCTCGTGCAGCTGGCCGACCACCGCCTTGCGGCGCAGGCCGCCGCCGCACTGGGCGTCCCAGCGGCGGAACATCACGGCGGTCGACTCGAGCAGGTCCAGCTCGGGCCTGGACAGGCGTCCACGCGCGCGGGAGGCGGGCGCGGGCTCGCGTCCGGAGGGGGAGGCCGAGGGCGAGGGGACGAGCCAGCGCTGCATGGGCTCGATGAGGGACGGGCCCGCGGAGAGGGCCAGCGAGCTCCCGAGGAAGCCGCGCCGCGCCAGCATCAGGTCGCTGCGCGAGAACTCGCTGAGCAGGGCCACGGTCTGCGGGCCCGTCCAGGGCAGGTCGACGCCGGTCGCTGAGGGCGTCGGGCGGGTGGAGCGCAGGCCCAGGTCCTCGACGGAGACGACGACGCCGAAGCGCTCGGAGAACAGCTCGGACAGGATCCGCGGGATCGGCTCGCGCGGGTTCTCGCCGTCGAGCCAGCGGCGCACGCGGGAGGTGTCCGTGGAGATGTGGTTGGCGCCCAACTGACGTGCTCGGCGGTTGACCTGGCGGGCCAGCTCTCCCTTGGACCAGCCGCTGCGGGCGAACCATGAGGTGAGCAGCTCGTTGGGGCGCTTGTCAGCGGGCGACGCGCTTCCCGCGCTCGTACCGCTTCCGCCGTTGCCGCTCACTGGAACGCCCCCATCCCTGAGACCACCTGTCGCCGAGTGCGCCAAGCCCTATCAGAATGCCGGTGGTTGGGGCCCTCCGTCCGGTGGTTGCCACCCTTCGAACGGAAAGCCGAGTTGCCTCCGGCATACCCACAAGTGCATGTGCCCCACGGCTCCATGCACACAAAGTAATCCTACGATCACCCGTCCAGCCATGGCGATTGCGGAATCGCCACCATTCGCCACCCCTTCGGATGAACTCCCAGTGGCCTGCACGCGATTCACTTGACATAGGCCAACCGGGAGTCGGTGCAACGGTGCACACCGGGGCGTGCGCGGGCGAGCACACCACCCGGCGTGCTTCCGGACGCTGTCTGAACCGCGCCGGACTGGGGAGTTGGAAGCAGAGAGTCACGTTTCACGTCCGCTGCGTAACCGCCGCTGCGTCGACCCGTTGGAGGGGGCATGGGCTTCACGATCGGCATCGGCAGCACTCGGGGCATGCGCGACATCCGGTCCGGCGCGCGCCGCCGCGGTCGCGCCTCGGAGTGCACCGCGGTGGCCGAGTTCACCGGGCTGTGGGGCTGGGCCGTGGTGCCGGGGGCCCGGGCCGCCGCGGGCGTCTGCTCGTGCGGCAGGCGTGACTGCCCGGCGCCGGGTGCGCATCCGCTCGGCTTCGCGCCGGAGGTGCCCGCCGGGGCGACACTGGACGAGGCGAGCGAGGCCTGGGCCGAGTTCCCGGGCGCCGCGGTCATGCTGCCGGTCGGTCGGACCTTCGACGTGATCGAGGTGGCCGAGCCCGCCGGTCTGCGGGCACTGGCCCGGCTGGAGCGCATGGGCCTCCCGCTCGGCCCGGTCACGGCGACCCCGCAGGGCCGCGTCCACTTCTTCGTCGCCCCGGGCGCCGCCGCCGAGCTGCCCCGGCTGCTCTACCGCATGGGCTGGGACGACCCGTCCGCCCTGGACCTGCGCGGGCTGGGGCCCGGCTCCCACGTCACCGCCCCGCCCTCCGACCGCGGCGACCTCGGCCCGGTGCGCTGGCTGCGTCCGCCGGCCCTCGACTCGGCGACCAAGCCACCGGCGGCCCGGCTGCTGCTGGGGACACTGGCGTACGTCGCCCATCGGTCCCGGGCGTAGGCCTCCGGCGGGGAGCGCAGACGGGCGGGCTTCCCGGGTACACCTCGGTTCCTCACGCCGCACGCAACGCACACCTGCGGCGCCCCGCGTACCTGCCCTGCCGCGCTCCGTGTACCTGCCCTGCCTCGCACATCACGCGGCGCACGCCACGCCTACGCGCCCGCGACCCGGCGCCAGGCCTGCACGCCCACCACCCGACGCCCCGCGCGCCCCGCCACGCGCCCGGCGCACCAGCCCACGCACTCGCCACCCAGGCGCCCTGCCAACGCGCCGCCACCCAACGCCCCGTGCAAGACGTCTGCCAGCCGTCGCACCGGCGCTGCGCGCCCCCGCACGCCAGCGCGCCACCCCACCCAACGCCCCCACGCACCACGCCTGCCACCGCCGCCCCACCCCTTGGCGCGCACCGGACGCGGCACCCCACACCACCACCGTCCGGCGCGCGCCTCCCGCGTTCCCGCACACAGCGAAGCGCCCGCTTCCCGGTCAAGGGAGGCGGGCGCTTGTTCGCGCGCGGGCACGTGTCCTGGGACGCGCGCCGGAGTCCGGCAGGCGGCAGCGTCACTCGCCGATAAGGGCATCCACGAACGCCGCCGGCTCGAACGGCGCCAGGTCGTCCGCGCCCTCGCCGAGCCCGATCAGCTTGACCGGCACGCCCAGCTCGCGCTGCACGGCGACCACGATGCCGCCCTTGGCGGTGCCGTCCAGCTTGGTGAGCACGATGCCGGTGATGTCGACGACCTCGGCGAAGACCCGGGCCTGGATCAGGCCGTTCTGCCCGGTCGTGGCGTCGAGCACGAGCAGCACCTCGTCCAGCGGCGCGTGCTTCTCCACGACGCGCTTGACCTTGCCGAGCTCGTCCATGAGGCCGGTCTTGGTGTGCAGGCGGCCGGCGGTGTCGATGAGCACGACGTCCGAGCCCAGCTCCTTGCCCTCCTTGACCGCGTCGAAGGCGACGGAGGCCGGGTCGCCGCCCTCCGGGCCGCGCACGGTGTGGGCGCCGACCCGCTCGCCCCAGGTCTGGAGCTGGTCGGCGGCGGCGGCACGGAAGGTGTCGGCGGCACCGAGGACGACACTGCGGCCGTCGGCGACCAGGACGCGGGCGAGCTTGCCGGTGGTGGTGGTCTTGCCGGTGCCGTTGACCCCGACGACCATCACGATGCCGGGCTTGCTGTTCGGCGGCTCGGTCTTGACCTCGCGGTCCATCTCGGGGCCGACGAGGGTGATCAGCTCCTCGCGCAGCAGGGTGCGCAGCTCGTCGGGCGTGCGGGTGCCGAGCACCTTCACCCGCTCGCGCAGCCGCTCGACCAGCTCCTGGGTGGGCTGCACGCCGACGTCGGCGGTGAGCAGCGTGTCCTCGATCTCCTCCCAGGTGTCCTCGTCGAGGTGCTCCCGGGAGAGCAGGGTGAGCAGGCCCTTGCCGAGGGCGTTCTGCGAGCGGGAGAGGCGGGCACGGAGCCGGACCAGACGGCCGGCGGTGGGCTCGGGAACCTCGATCTGCGGGATCTCGAGCTCTTCGACGACGGGCGGCTCCTCGACGGTGGCGGGAGCGGTGCCGCCGTCCGGGAGGTCGACCTCCTCTATCGTCCGGCGCGTTTCGTCGCGCGGCGTCTCGGCCTCGTCGCCGACGTGCGGCTCGGCCGGAGGGGCGGTGATGTCGGGGGCGGCGGGGGGCGGCGGAGGCAGCTGCTTCTTACGGCGACTGCCGATGACCAGCCCGCCGAGCGCGCCGATCACGACCACGGCGATGACTACAGCAAGGATGACGATTTCCATAACTCGTCCAGTATCAGCCATGGGCTCCGAGGGCACCCCCTTGTGGCTTCCTCTAAAGGACAAAGGCCCCTGGCTGGCAGGAGTCGGATCAAAGTACGATGGAAGAGGCCACGTCAACGCGCGTAGAGTCCCGTCAACCCCCTCTTCTCCCACGATCGAGGCACGGACCCCCCACATGAGCAAGACCGCCGAGACCGAAGGCGCCCTGGAAACACGTGGCATCGAGCAGGTGCCCGACCATGAGCGCACCGCCCGGACCCGCGAGCTTTTCCCGACCTGGGTCGGCGCCAACATCAGCGTGCTGCTGCTCACGATGGGCGCGAGCCTCGTCGTGGCGTACCAGCTGAACTTCTGGCAGGCCCTCGTCGTCGCGGCCGCCGCGCCGGTCCTCTCCTACGGCCTGGTCGGGCTGATCGGCATCGCCGGCAAGCGCGGTGGCGCGCCCGGAATGGCGCTGTCCCGAGCGGTATTCGGGCAGCGGGGCAACCTGCTGCCGGGTTCGCTGATCTGGATCGCCCGCTGGGGCTGGGAGACGATCAACGCGGTGACCGGCGCGTACGCCCTGCTCACCGTGCTGGACATCGTGTTCGGCATCCGGGCCAACAGCGTGCTGGACATGGTCACGCTGCTCGCCTTCGTCGTGGCGACCTTCGCGATCTCCGGGCTGGGCATCAACGCCGTACAGAAGTGCAACAAGTACGCGGCCTACCTCTTCGCCGCCTTCTCGGTACTGGTCCTCGGCTACCTGGTCGTCGACACCGACTGGTCCGCGGTGTTCGACCGGTCCGCCGGTTCGGTGGCCGCGATGATCACGGGCATCGGCCTGATCGCGGCCGGCGGCGTCAGCTGGATCCCGTCCGCCCCGGACTTCACCCGGTACCTGCCGCGCACGGCGTCCTCCAAGGGGATCGTGGGCGTGACGATCGGCGGCGCCGGCATCGTCGTCCTGCCCATGGTCCTGATGGGCATGGTCATGGCCGTCTCCACGCCGGACCTGGCCTCGGCCTCCGACCCGGTCTCCTTCCTCGGCGAGATCCTGCCGACCTGGATCGCGGTGCCGTACCTGCTGATCGCGCTGATCGGCATGCTGCTGATCAACTCGATGTCGATGTACTCGGCCGGTTTCACCGCGCAGACCCTGGGCTTCAAGGTGCCGCGGCACTGGGCGGTCTCGGTCAACGCGGTGATCTCGCTGATCTTCGGCGGCGTGCTGATGCTGGTGGCGACCAGCTTCATGGGCTCCTTCATCGCCTTCCTGTCGCTGCTCGCGGTCGCCTTCTCCGCCTGGGTCGGCGTCTTCGGCGCGGACATGCTGCGCCGCAAGGAGTACGACGGCGACGCCCTCGCCGACACCGGCCGCACCAGTGCCTACTGGTACCGCGGGGGCTTCTCCCCCGCCGCCGTCGCCGCCTGGGCGGTGGGTCTGATCGCCGGTCTGATGTTCACCACGTCCGACTGGTTCACCGGCCCCCTCGCCGCGAACAACTTCATCGGCGAGTACGGCCTCGGCTGGGTCGCCACGGTCGTCATCTCCGGCCTGCTGTACGTCGTACTGCCGAAGCCGCCGGTGGTCGTCCCGGCGCCGGCGTCGGCCGAGCGGGCCGAGCAGCCCGCATCCGTGACCGTCTGACCCTGCGCCACCTGTCGCCCCTTCCCGGGCCGAGCCTGACCGAGGCCGGCGGGAGGGGGCGACGTGCGTGCGGCACCCGCCCCCACCCGGGGTGCCTGTCCGCGCCCACGGATCTGCTGGTGGAAGTCCTCGCCCGGAACCGGACGGTCCGAGGCGCTGGAGACAGGCGGCGGGGTCCTCATCCGGTGAACCGCCCGGGCCGGGACCGGAAGGACCGGACCCGGACGGGCCGGGGCCGGGACCGGGACCGGGACCGGGAGGACCGGACCCGGACGTACGACACCGCCGCCCCCGGCCTGGGCGGTGACCCGGGCCGGGGGCGGCGGACGGTACGAGGAGAGGGGCAGCGGGGACTTGGCCCTTCTCCCCGGGTTCGGGGGCGGGCGGTCAGCCCATCTCCTCCAGTGCCTTGCCCTTCGTCTCCTTCACGAACTTCAGGACGAAGGGGATGGAGAGCGCGGCGAAGATCGTGTAGATCACGTAGGTGCCGGAGAGGTTCCACTCGGCCAGCGACGGGAAGCTCGCGGTGATGGCCCAGTTGGCGATCCACTGCGCGGCGGCGGCCACACCCAGTGCGGCGGCGCGCAGCCGGTTCGGGAACATCTCGCCGAGGAAGACCCAGACGACCACGCCCCAGGACAGGGCGAAGAAGAGCACGAACACGTGGGCGGCGATCAGGGCGACCCAGCCCTGCGTCTCCGGGAGCTTGCCGTCGACCAGGTCGAAGGAGAACGCCCAGGCCTCCAGCGCCAGGCCGATCACCATGCCGACCGAGCCGATGAGGGCGAGCGGCTTGCGGCCGACGCGGTCCACGAAGATCATCGCGATCACCGTGCCGACGATGTTGATGATCGACGTCGTGAACGAGTAGAAGAACGACTGCGTCGGGTCGACGCCGACCGACTGCCACAGCGTCGCGGAGTAGTAGAACGCGACGTTGATGCCGACGAACTGCTGGAAGACCGACAGGCCGATACCGATCCAGACGATCTTCTTGAAGAGGAAGCTGCCGCCGAGCAGGTCCTTGAAGGAGGACTTCTCCTCGCGGTGCATCGCGTGCTCGATCTCGGCGACGCGGGCGTCGAAGTCCACGTCCTTGCCCTCGACCTCTTCGAGGATCTGCTTGGCGCGCTCGTGCTTGCCGACGGAGACCAGGAAGCGCGGGGACTCGGGGATGGCGAAGGAGAGCAGCCCGTAGAGGACGGCCGGGATGACCATGACGCCGAGCATGACCTGCCAGGCCTCCAGGCCCATCAGCTCACCGCGCTGGTCGCCGCCGGCGGCGTTGAGCAGACCCCAGTTGACCAGCTGCGACACGGCGATGCCGATGACGATCGCGGCCTGCTGGAAGGAGCCGAGCCGGCCTCGGTAGGCGGGCGGCGAGACCTCGGCGATGTAGGCCGGGCCGATCACCGAGGCCATGCCGATGGCGAAGCCGCCGATGACGCGCCACATGGCGAGGTCCCACAGCGCGAAGGGCAGTGCGGAGCCGATGGCGCTGACGGTGAAGAGGACGGCCGCGATCTGCATGCAGCGGATACGGCCGATGCGGTCGGCGATGCGACCGGCGGTCGCGGCGCCGATGGCGCAGCCGATCAGTGCGATGGCGATGACCTGGGCCAGCACCGCGGAGCCGACGTCGTAGCGGTCCCGGATGGCCTCGACGGCGCCGTTGATCACGGAACTGTCGTAGCCGAACAGGAAACCACCCATCGCGGCCGCCGCCGCGATGAAGATGACGTGCCCGAGATGCTCGGGATGAGCCGTCCTGGCTCCTGAACTGGATGCCTGCGATGTGCTGGCCACGTGTACTCCTCGGGCTACCGGCAACGCTGCCGGGGTGGATCGCCTTCGAGGTGCCACTGAAGGAACCTGAAGGTAAAAGCAACGTTGCAGAGACTATGCCTTCAAGTTTCGAAGTCAATAGGGCAAGAGGTGTGAGTTTGAGGACCCGGAGTGGGGATACTCATTCAAGAGTTGAAGTAATGCGAGGGGTTACTAGCGCAACCGCTGGCTGATGACCTTCGACACACCGTCGCCCTGCATGGACACGCCGTACAGCGCGTCGGCGACCTCCATCGTGCGCTTCTGGTGCGTGATGACGATCAGCTGCGAGGCCTCCTGCAGCTCCTGCATGATTCGGATCAGCCGCTGCAGGTTCGTGTCGTCGAGCGCCGCCTCGACCTCGTCCATGACGTAGAACGGGCTGGGCCGCGCCTTGAAGATCGACACGAGCATCGCCACGGCGGTCAGCGAGCGTTCTCCGCCCGAGAGCAGCGACAGCCGCTTGACCTTCTTGCCCGGCGGCCGGGCCTCGACGTCCACCCCCGTGGTGAGCATGTTGTCGGGGTCGGTCAGGATCAGCCGCCCCTCACCCCCCGGGAACAGCCTGCTGAAGACGCCCTCGAACTCCCGGGCCGTGTCCCGGAATGCCTCGGTGAAGACCTGTTCGACGCGCTCGTCGACCTCCTTGACGACCTGGAGCAGGTCGGCGCGGGTCTTCCTCAAGTCCTCCAGCTGCTCGCTGAGGAACTGGTGCCGTTCCTCCAGCGCCGCGAACTCCTCGAGGGCCAGCGGGTTGACCTTGCCGAGCTGCTGGTAGGCCCGCTCGGCGGCCTTCAGACGCTTCTCCTGCTCGGCGCGGACGAAGGGCCGGGGTCGGTTGCGCGGGTGCTCGGGGTCGGCGGGGAGCTCCTCGCCCTCGGCGGGGGGCGAGGGCGGCACCTCTTGATGGGGGCCGTACTCGGCCGCGAGCCCCGCCGGTTCCACACCGAGTTCCTCCAGCGCCTTGGTCTCCAGCTGCTCGATGCGCAGCCGCTTCTCGGCGCCGAGTACCTCGCCCCGGTGGACTGAATCCGTCAACTTGTCCAGCTCCGCCTTGAGGTCGCGCCCGGCCGTGCGCGCGGCGGTCAGCTCCTGCTCGCGCCGGGCCTTGGCGGCCTCGGCGGCGGTGCGCTCCTCGTCGGCGCGGGTCAGGGAGACCTCGACGTGCGCGAGCAGCTGCCGGGCACCTGCGGCCACGGCCTCGGCGACGGCCGCCTCGTGCCGCAGCCGGGCCCGCCGCTGTTCGGCACGCGCGCGTGCCTCGCGTTCCGCGCGGGCGGCCCGGTCCAGGGAGTCGGCCCGTCCGGCCAGCCCCTTGACCCGTTCCTC
The DNA here is from genome assembly GCF_031597775.1 of Streptomyces sp. BB1-1-1. Lineage (NCBI taxonomy): Bacteria > Bacillati > Actinomycetota > Actinomycetes > Kitasatosporales > Streptomycetaceae > Streptomyces > Streptomyces sp. BB1-1-1. The sequence continues at coordinate 2,518,163 of NZ_CP134203.1, forward strand.
GTGGGTACGGGCCTGGAGGCGGGCCTCCATCTCGGTCTGGCGGGCGTTGGCGCCGTCGGCGGCGAGCCGGTCGCGCACGGAGGTGTCGGGCTCCTCCTCGACCGGCATTTCTTCGGCGACCGCCAGCCGCTCGGCCAGCTCCTCGACGTCCATCAGCGCCTTGTCCAGCGCCTCCTGCGCCCGGGCCGCCGCCGCGGCGGACCGCTCGGCCTCGCCGGCGGCGCCCCGCGCCTGTCCCGCCAGCCGGCCCAGCTGCTGGGCGACGGCCGACTTCTCCCGGTCGGCCGCCCGGCGCCGCTCCCCCAGCTCCTCCACCAGCGCGGCACACTCCCGGCGCCGCTCGACGGCCGCGTCCTGCGCCTCGGCGAGCTCCTCGCACCGCACGCCCAGCTCCTCCAGCTCGGCGGCGGCCTGGTCCACGGACGCCTGCACCTCCAGCAGGCTGGGCGCCCCGGCGGACCCGCCCTGCGCGAAGTGCGCGCCCAGCAGGTCGCCCTCGGCGGTGACGGCGGTCAGCCCGGGCCGGGCGTAGACGAGGTCCTCGGCGTCCTCCAGGGTGGCGACGACGACGATCCCGCGCAGCAGCCGCCGCACCGCGGGCATCAGGTCGGCGGGACCGCGGACGAGGTCGGCGGCGTACGGCGGCCCTTCGCTCCGCGGCTCCTCCGCTACGTCATCGGGGGCGCCGGCGAGCAGCAGGGCGGCCCGGCCGGCGTCCTGCTTGCGCAGCAGGCGGATGGCGTCGGCGGCGGCCGCGGGGGACGTCACCGCGAGGGCGTCGGCGGCGGCGCCGAAGGCGGCGGCCAGGGCGACTTCGTGGCCGGGGGTCACGGTGAGGAGCCCGGCGGCCGGGCCGAGCAAGCCGGAGAGCCGGTCCTTCGCGGCGTGCAGCGCACCGGTGCCGTCCTTGCGGCGCATTCCGAGCGCGAGGGCCTCGTGGCGGGCCTGTGTGGCGGCTCGGGCGCGCTCCGTCGCGGTGGCCGCCTCGCGGGCGGTACCGAGGGCGGCCTCCGCCTCGGCCAGCTGCCGCTTGGCGGCCTCGTGGCGCTCGCCCAGCTCCTGGTCGCCCGCGTCCAGCCCGTCGACCTCCGCCTGGAGCGCCTCGTACTCCTCCTGGGCGGCGGCGGCCCGCTCCTGCGACTCGTCCCGCGCTTCGGCGAGGCGCTCGATCTCGGCCTGGGCCGAGGCGGCGCGGGAGCGGGCGGTGCCGACCTGGCCGCTGAGCCGGGCCAGTCCCTCACGGCGGTCGGCGATGGCGCGGGCGGCGTCCTTGAGGCGGCGCTCCTCCAGGGCCAGTTCGCGTTCGAGGTCGGCGCGGTGGGCGACCGTGTCCTCCAGGGCGTGCTCGGCCGCCTCCAGGGCCGCTTCGAGTTCCGCCTCCTGTTCGCGGACGCGGGCGGCCTCGCGCTCCAGCTCCTCCGGGTCCCGGCCGCGCCGCTCCTCGGGGGGCGTGGAGGTGGCGCTCTTCACGCGCGCGTCGGCCAGCGAGATCGTGCCGCGCACCCGTTCGGCGAGCTGGGACAGCTCGTACCAGGTCTGCTGGGCGCGCTGGAGACGCGGGGCGAGCCTGCGCACCTCGTCCTCCAGGTCCGCCTCGCGGCGCAGCGCCCGGCCCAGCTCCCGCTCGGCGGCTTCCTTGCGTTCCTTGAGCGCGGCCTCGTCGGCGATCTCGTCCTGGAGCGCCTCACGCAGCCGTACGAGGTCGTCGGCGAGGAGCCTCAGCCGCGCGTCCCGGAGGTCGGCCTGGATGACGGCGGCCCGGCGCGCCACCGCCGCCTGCCGGCCCAGCGGCTTCAGCTGGCGCCGCAGTTCGTCGGTGAGGTCCTGCACGCGAGCGAGGTTGGCCTGCATCGCGTCCAGTTTCCGGAGCGCCTTCTCCTTGCGCTTGCGGTGCTTGAGGACGCCGGCGGCCTCCTCGATGAAGGCGCGGCGCCCCATCGGGTCTGCGTGCAGGACGGAGTCGAGCTGGCCCTGGCCGACGATGACGTGCATCTCGCGGCCGATGCCGGAGTCGGAGAGCAGTTCCTGGATGTCGAGGAGGCGGCAGGTGTCGCCGTTGATCTGGTACTCGCTGCCGCCGTTGCGGAACATGATCCGCGTGATGGTGACCTCGGCGTACTCGATGGGCAGGGCCCCGTCGGAGTTGTCGATCGTCAGCGACACCTCGGCCCGGCCGAGCGGCGGGCGGCCGGTGGTGCCGGCGAAGATGACGTCCTCCATCTTGCCGCCGCGCAGCGTCTTGGCGCCCTGTTCGCCCATGACCCAGCTGAGCGCGTCGACGACGTTGGACTTGCCCGAACCGTTCGGCCCGACGACGCAGGTGATGCCCGGCTCGAACCGGAGCGTGGTCGCCGAGGCGAACGACTTGAACCCGCGCAGGGTCAGGGCCTTCAGGTGCACGCCGTCGGACTCTACCTTTCACGGGTGTCTCACTCCATGAACCGGTGAACCGCCGCGGTTTCACCGGTGAACGTGCAGGGCACATCAGACGTTGAAGAGGGTGAAAGGATGCGCGGGGGAGGACCGGGCGGGCCGGGCGGCGGAGACGGGGGCAGGAAAGAAAGAAGGGACGCCGAAGCGTCCCTTGCAGACTCTGACACCTGAGCGGTTGTACGGACGGGCCCAACCACTGCCGTGCCGTGTTGGAGCGATGCAGTGATCAGGTGAGCGCAGGCTCCGCCTGGTGTGCGTCAACGCTCTCCATGCTCTCCATGATCCTGTCGTGAGAAGCGGCAGCCGCCAACGCGTCGTTCTCCGCCTGGATCCGTCCGAGTTCGGATTCCAGGTCCTGGACGCGCTGCTGGAGCCGTCGCATCTCGGCGAGGAGTCGAGGGTCGGAGCCGCCGACGTAACCGAGAAGCGCCTTTGCCATGATGGATGGTCCTCCACAATGAGTGACCGACCGAAGCGGTGTGGGTCGTGTAGGGATCGCACCCGCGGTGCTTGGCACTTTGGAGTTTTTCCTGCCGTTCAACCATGCCAAACAGCTAAGGTGCGCGGGGCTTTCAGCGTCTCACCAAAAAGTTTGACGGTCAACACGATCACGCCCCGTATCGGCGGGCACCCGGGCGCACACGGCCTGGAAACGGCGACGCGGCGACTCCTGCGGGCCCCTGGGGGCGTGGCGATCATCCTGCGTGCGGAGCCTGCCACGACCCGTCGTTCTTGGCAACCACCTGCCCGTTTCCGCTGCGGACACCTCTCCCCGGACGATCCTGCCGGGCTCCGGGGGACCTCCGCGCGGTCCGGCGTCAGCGGATGGCGAAGCCCTCGTAGCCCCCGCGGGGTGTGTCCCAGATCTCGGTGACACCGTCCACTCGTCCGGGCGTGTCGTCACCGTGCAGCCAGTCGAGCAGTCCTTCGCAGCGCTCGCGCGGGCCCTCCGCGACGACCTGGACACGCCCGTCGGCCAAATTGAGAGCAAAGCCACTCATCCCGCCGAGCTCCAGCGCCCTGGCCCGCGTGAACCAGCGGAAACCCACACCTTGGACCTGTCCGCGCACCCACGCGACCAGTCGTACATCCTCGCTCATGACTGCAACCTAACCAGTCAATGTCTCGCCGGACACTTCACCCCCTGGCGCCATGCGGTACCGTCCCCACCCAATGAAACTCACCTGAAACTCACTCGATCGTGTGAGTTCCGTGTTGATCGTGAGGACACGTCGACCGCGAGGACACGTCCAGCGCGAGGACGAGGAAGGCCAGAACATGGGACGCCACCGACGCTCCGCCGCCGGCCGCGCCGCCACGGGCCGCGCCGCGGGGGGCCATCAGCCGGACGGCGCGACGGAGCGGGGCCGTGACCCGCAGGCCCCGGGCGACCGCCCCACGATGGGGATCGCGCCCTACCTGAACCCCGAGGCGTACGCCGAGGTCCGTGCCAAGAGCGACGCCTACCTGTTCGCGCCGGACGACCCGGACGGCGACGGGGGCGAGGGCCACCCGCGGGCCGGCCGCACGGTCCCCTTCCCGAGCGACGGTTTCTCCCCCGACGACGGTCCGCAGCGCGCGGGCACGCACCGCCGCCGCAAGAGGAAGGGCGTCACCCCGGTCCGCACGGGTCTGCTCGGTGTCTCGGCCGCGGTCGCCATCGGCACCGTGGCGGTGGCCACGGGCGCGGTGCCCGGGCTCGACAACTACCGGATGGGCGGCGGCAGCGGCGGGGGCGACCGGGTGCAGTCCCAGGACGCCCCGACGAACACCCCGTCCGAGCAGGGCGGCACCTCCGGCAGCGCCGAGGCCGGCCGCGGCGGCGACGCCTCCACGAGCCGCGGCACCGACCGGTCCTCGTCGCCCTCCGAGGCGGCCGAGTCCTCCCAGTCCTCCCAGTCCGCCGAGTCCTCCCCGTCCGATTCGTCCTCCTCCGAGTCCTCCTCCTCCGCGCCGTCCTCGCCCTCGGCATCGGCGTCGAAGCCCGCCGCCCCGGCCGGGACACCGTCGAAGACCAAGAAGCCGGAGACGACTCCCAGCAAGAAGCCGAAGCCCACGCCGTCGCGTCCGGCCGACAAGAAGCCCGAGCAGCCCAGCGCGCCAGCCGCCGTGTCGGACGAGGCCGTCGCCCAGGCCCAGGTGCTCAAGCTCGTCAACGACAAGCGGGCCAAGGTGGGCTGCAGCCCGGTGGCCGCGAACAGCGCGCTGCGCGAGCTGGCCGAGGACTTCAGCCAGGCCATGGCGGAGCAGGGCTTCTTCGACCACACCGACCCCAGCGGCGCGACCCCCTGGGACCGGGCCGAGGCGGCCGGGATAAGCAGCCTCGGCGGCGAGAACATAGCCCGCGGACAGGCCGACGCCCAGGCCGTGATGGACGCCTGGATGGACAGCCCGGGCCACAAGGCCAACATCCTGAACTGCGACTTCCAGACCCTGGGGGTCGGAGTCCACTTCGGCTCCGGCGGTCCGTGGTGGACCCAGAACTTCGGCTACTAGAGCAGCCTCCGGGGAGCGCCGGTGCGCTGTCCGGGGCTCAGCGCGACCTGCGACTCAGCGCTGCGCTCACGTACGCTGGGCGCATGTCGACCACGCAGGAGCGCACGGAGGAGCAGGACCTCCCGTACGACGTGTTCTCCAGGGCCTGTCCCTCGCGCGGCACCCTGGAACACGTCACGGGGCGCTGGGGCGCGCTGACGCTCGGCGCGCTGCACGAGGGCTCCTTCCGGTTCAACGAGCTGCGGCGCCGCGTCGACGGCGTCAGCGAGAAGATGCTGGCCCAGACCCTGCACGCGCTGGAGCGCGACGGCCTGGTGCACCGCGAGGCCCAGCCCACCAACCCGCCCCGCGTGGACTACGAACTCACCGCGCTGGGACACGCGGTGGCCGGGCGGCTGATCGCGCTCATCCAGTGCCTGGAGGGGCGGATGGACGAGGTGCTCGCGTCGCGTGAGCGGTATGACGCCCGGCAGCTCTAGGCGTGCTCTTCTAGGCCGGGCGGGGCGCCCGCTGGCACTTCGGGCAGAAGTAGCTGGAGCGGTTCATCCACGGCCGGCGGCGCATCGGTGTGGCACAGCGGCGGCAGGGCAGGCCCTCGCGGCCGTACGCGTCGAGCGACCGGTCGAAGTAGCCGGACTCGCCGTTGATATTGACGTAGAGGCTGTCGAAGCTGGTGCCGCCCACGGCGAGGGCCGCGTTCATCACGTCGCGGACGTGGCCGAGGAGTTCGGCGGTGCGGGGGCGGGTGAAGGTCGCGGTGGGGCGTTCGTAGTGCAGGCGGGAGCGCCACAGGGCCTCGTCCGCGTAGATGTTGCCGACGCCGCTGATCAGTGACTGGTCGAGCAGGGCCCGTTTGATCGTGGTGCGCTTGCGGCGCAGCGCGAGGTGGAAGGCCTCGTCGTCGAAGAGCGGGTCCAGGGGGTCGCGGGCGATGTGCGCGATGACGTCGGGCAGCCCGTCGGGGGTGGTGTCGTGCAGGGACAGGCCGCCGAAGGTCCGCTGATCGACGAAGCGGAGTTCGGTGGACAGGGCGTCGGTGAAGCGGACGCGGATGCGCAGGTGCTTCTCGGCCGGTGCCTCGTGCGGCTGGACCAGCAGCTGGCCGCTCATGCCGAGGTGGGCCAGGATCGCCTGGCCGGTGTCCTCCAGGGGCAGCCACAGGTACTTGCCCCGGCGGCTGGGCGTGCCGATGCGGTGGCCCTTGAGGCGGTGGGCGAAGTCGTCGGGGCCGGCGATGTGCCGGCGTACCGCGCGCGGGTGCAGCACTTCGGCGTCGGCGACGGTGCGGTGGGCGACCCAGCGCTCCAGGCCGCGCCGTACGACCTCGACCTCGGGCAACTCGGGCATGGCATCCCCTCGGACGGTCCGGTGGTCGAGCCGAACGCCCGCCCCTGGAGTGGGGCGGGCGTTCGGAACGTGCGATGAATCAGATGAATCAGATGGATCGGACGGATCAGGCAGAGGCCGACGGGGCGTCGGCGCTCGGCTGGGCCGCTGCTTCGGCGGCGGGCTGGGCCGCCGCTTCGGCCGCGGTCACCTTGGCGCGCTCGTCCGCCGCGGCCCGGATGGACCGCCACGCGGATTCCGCGGCCTGCTGCTCCGCCTCCTTCTTGCTGCGGCCGGTGCCGGTGCCGTACGAGACGCCTCCGACGCGGGCGGCAGCAGTGAAGGTCTTCTCGTGGTCCGGGCCGGTCTCCGTGACCAGGTACTCGGGGACGCCGAGCCCTTCGGTCGCGGTGAGTTCCTGGAGGCTGGTCTTCCAGTCCAGGCCGGCGCCGAGGTTCGAGGACTTCTCGATCAGCGGGTCGAACAGGCGGTGTACCAGTTCGGAGGCCGCGTCGAGGCCCTGGTCGAGATAGACCGCGCCGATCACCGCTTCAAGGGTGTCGGCGAGGATGGATGCCTTGTCCCGGCCGCCCGTGCCCTCTTCACCGCGGCCGAGCCGGATGAAGGAGCCGAGGTCGAGCCCACGGCCCACCTCCGCCAGCGCACGCGAGTTGACCACCGCGGCCCGCAACTTGGCCAGCTGGCCTTCGGGCAGGTCGGGGTGGGTGCGGTACAGCGTGTCCGTGACGACGAGGCCGAGGACGGAGTCACCGAGGAACTCCAGCCGCTCGTTCGTCGGCAGACCGCCGTTCTCGTACGCGTAGGAACGGTGGGTCAGTGCACGCACCAGAAGGGCGGACTCGAGCTGATAGCCGAGCCGCCCTTCCAGAAGCGTGTGGGACGAGGCCTGGGTGTCCGCCTTCTTCTTGGCGGGTGGGTCCGCCTTGGCGTCTTCCGCCTTCTTGGGGACTGACACAGTGCCTCTCACCAGCCGCTCAGACCTCGAGGACCTGGCGCTTGTTGTAAGTGCCGCAAGCCGGGCACGCGATGTGCTGCAGCTTGGGCTCGTGGCAGCGCTCGCACGCAACCAGGGTGGGGACCGCAGCCTTCCACTGCGACCGGCGGTGGCGCGTGTTGCTGCGCGACATCTTCCGCTTCGGAACAGCCACGGCTACTTCTCCTGCTTCTCGTCGACGCCAGGTTCGGCGCCGCTCATCTCGTCCTTCTCGCCGTCTCCGAGTGAACCGGCGAGTCCCTGCAAAGCCGCCCAACGAATGTCGACGGCGTCGTGGTGGTGGTCCGGGTCGTCCGCCAGGCGTGCTCCGCACTCGGAGCACAGACCCGGGCAGTCTTCCTGGCACACCGGCTGCATCGGCAGTGCGAGCACCACCGCGTCGCGCAGCACGGGTTCGAGGCCGATCAGTCCGTCCTCGACGAAGAGCCTGTCCTCGTCTTCCTCGGCGTCGTCGGCCGGCTCCGCCACAGGGCGGCCCCGGTCGTCGGCGTCAGGGTACGAGAACATCTCCTGGAAGTCCGCCACAAGCTGCTGCTCGAGCGGCTCCAGACACCTTACGCACTCCCCCTCGGCCTTGGCACGGGCGGTACCCGTGACGAGCACCCCTTCCATGACCGACTCGAGCCGGAGATCGAGTTCCACCGGGGCGCCTTCCGGCACTCCGATGACTCCCTGGATACCGAAGTCCTTGGGAGCGTCGACCGTGCGGGTCAGGCGCTGGAGCGCACCGGGCCGCCGTCCCAGCTCGTGTGTGTCGAACACGAGGGGGTTGCGGTGGTCGAGGCGCGCGTTCAGAACCATTCCTGCTTTCGGTCTTCGTGAGTGTGGGGGTTGCCGCCCTTCGGTGTTCCCGGGCAGCGGCGATCGCGGACGTACGCGCGACCGAAGAGCCAGGATACTGGACCATTCGCTTTCGGCCCAATCCGGCCCGGGACGACGCCCGGGGCTAGAGTCCGCGGCCCTGTTCGTAGGCCCTCAGCTGCTCCGCGCTGATCATGCTGGTGTCGAAGAGGCTGGTCTCGTCGAGGGCCTGCGGCTGAGCCTGCGGGGGCTGCTGCGGCTGCGGGGGCTGCTGGGGCTGGGCGTAGCCCTGCTGTCCGTCGTAGGCCTGCTGCTGGGGGTCGTACTGGTAGGCGTACGGGTCCGCCGTCTGCTGCTGGTAGCCGTACGGGTCCTGCCCGTCGCCGTAGGCCTGCTGGTAGCCGGCGTAGGGATCGGGCTGCTGCTGGGCGTAGCCGTACGCCGGCTGCTGCGCCGGCATCTCCGGCACGGCCTGCGCCGGTACCTGTGCCGCCGCCGGCTGCTGCTGCTCGCCGTACTCCCGCTGGTGGGGCCGCACGGCGGGGGCGTCGGAGAGGCCGGCGAGGTAGTCCGCGTCGCTGGAGTGCTGGACGGTGCTCATGTCGTCCGCGAGGGCGCCGAGGTCGTCGGTGGCGATCCGGCCGTGCAGCTTCTGGCGGCCCCGGCCGACGGCGTCCAGGGTCTTGGCCAGCACGGCTTCGAAGGCGCCGAGCTTCGTGTCGACGTATGTGTCGGCGTCGCGGCGCAGGATCTCCGGGTCGTGGCTGCGCTCGGGGGCGTCCTCGTCCTCGTAGCCGTTCTCGTCGAGGCCGGGTCCGGTGCCGAGGAGCTTCTCGCGGCCCCGGCCGACGGAGCCCAGGGTCTTGGTGAGGACGACCTCGAAGTTGGCGAGCTTGGAGTCGACGTAGTCGTCGGCCTCGGCGCGGACCTCCTCGGCCTCCTGGCGGGCCTCGGCGAGGATCCGGTCGGCCTCGGCCTGGGAGCGGCGGGCGACCTCGGTGTCGGAGATCAGGGAACCGCGCTCGGCCTGCGCGCTCTCGATGATCCGGTCGGCCTCCTGGCGGGCCTGCGCGACCATCTGGTCGCGGTCGCCGATCAGCTCCTGGGCCTGGGCGAGGGATCCGGGCAGCTCGGCGCGCAGCTCTTCCAGCATCGAGAGCAGTTCGGCGCGGTTGACCACGCACGAGGCCGACATGGGCATGGCGCGGGCGCCGGAGACCATCGCGCTGATCTCGTCGAGCTTCTTCTGCACGTCCACCGTGTGCTCGCCACTCTCTACAGCTGTGTTGGAGACGGACGGGACGACTGTACGACCCTGGGGTGTCCGGGGGACACCGGGTGACGGCCAGTCAGTCTCCGGCAGCTGTACGACGGGGGCGTCAGTCCTTCTTCAGGCGTCCGGAGAGGGCTTCGAGGACCAGCGGCGGCACCAGGTGGGAGATGTCGCCGCCCCAGGTGGCGACCTCTTTGACCAGGGAGGACGACATGAAGCTGTAGGTGGGGTTGGTGGGGATGAAGAGGGTCTCCACGCCCGAGAGGCCGTTGTTCATCTGGGCCATCTGGAGTTCGTAGTCGAAGTCGCTGACGGCGCGCAGGCCCTTGACGATGGCCGGGATCTCGCGCTGCTTGCAGAAGTCGACGAGGAGGCCGTGGAAGGACTCCACGCGCACGTTCCCGTACTCGGCGGTGACCTGGCGGATGAGGTCGATCCGCTCCTCGATCTCGAACAGGCTCTTCTTGGACCGGTTGATCATCACCGCGACGTACACCTCGTCATAGAGGCTGGAGGCACGGGCGATGATGTCGAGATGTCCGTTGTGGATCGGGTCGAATGACCCGGGACAGACGGCGCGGCGCACTTGAGTTCCCTCGCTCTCCGGTCCGGTCATCGTGCGTCTTCGCACGTAGAGGCGGCGCGACCGTACCAAAACGTTCCCTCGCCGTAGCGACGGGACCGGATCGCGTCGAAGCCCTGGGGCCAGCGGAATTCGCCGCCCCTGGTGCTGCGCTCCACGGTGACGAGCGCTTCCCCGGTGAGCCACCCCTCCGTGCGGAGTGTGAGCAGGATCTCCCGAAGATCGTCGTCCGAGACGGCGTACGGCGGATCCAGGAAGACGATGTCGTACGGCTCGGCCGGTGCCGGGGTGCGGATGATCTGTTCCGCTTTGCCCGCCCGGACCTCGGCGCCGGGCAGGCCGAGCGCCTTGACGTTCTCCCGGACCGTACGGGCGGCGCGGGCGTCGGCCTCGACGAGCAGGACGTGCCCGGCACCCCGGGACAGCGCCTCCAGGCCGACGGCGCCGGAACCGGCGTACAGGTCGATGACCCGCTCGCCGTCCAGCGGGCCGCCGAGCAGGGACTGCCAGGTGGAGAAGAGTCCCTCGCGCGCGCGGTCGGAGGTGGGGCGGGTGCCGGTTCCCTGCGGGACTGCCAGGCGACGTCCGCCGGCTTTGCCGGCGATCACGCGGGTCATCTTGGGTCCTTGATGGTGGGCGATCTTACGTTCAGTGTGGCTGGTCGCGCAGTTCCCCGCGCCCCTGGGGGGGGCGATGTCAGCCCTTTTCCAAGTACTGCTCCCTCTCCTCGTCCAAGAGGGCGTCCAGTGCCGTCCGCAGTTCTGGCAGACCCGTCAGCTCCGGGTCGGCGGCCACCACCGCCGCCGCCTCCTCCCGCGCCTCGGCGATGATCTCCTCGTCCTCGATGACGGCGAGGACGCGCAGGGAGGTGCGGGCGCCGGACTGGGCCTGGCCGAGGACGTCGCCCTCGCGGCGCTGTTCGAGGTCGATGCGGGAGAGCTCGAAGCCGTCGAGGGTGCCGGCGACGGCGCCCAGCCGCTGCCGGGCCGCGCTCGCTTCGGGCATCTCGGTGACCAGCAGGCACAGGCCGGGGGCGGAGCCCCGGCCGACGCGGCCGCGCAGCTGGTGGAGCTGGGAGACGCCGAAGCGGTCGGCGTCCATGATCACCATCGCGGTGGCGTTGGGAACGTTGACGCCGACCTCGATGACGGTCGTGGCGACGAGGACGTCGGTCTCCCCGGCGGCGAAGCGGCGCATGACGGCGTCCTTGTCGTCGGGCTGCATCCGGCCGTGCAGGACCTCGACCTTGAGGCCCTGGAGCGGGCCCTTCGCCAGCTGCTCGGCGACGTCGAGGACGGCCAGCGGGGGCCGCTTCTCCGCGTCTCCCTCGGGGGGCTTCTGGGACCCCTTCTTCGGGGCGTCGTCCTCGTCGCCGATGCGCGGGCAGACGACGTACGCCTGGTGACCGCCCGACACCTCCTCGCGGACCCGTTCCCAGGCGCGGGCGAGGAAGTGCGGTTTGTCGGCGGCCGGGACGACATGGCTGGCGATCGGGGAACGGCCGGCCGGGAGCTGGTCCAGGACGGAGGTCTCCAGGTCGCCGAAGACGGTCATGGCGACGGTGCGCGGAATCGGCGTGGCGGTCATGACGAGCAGATGCGGCGGCTGCTTGCCCTTGCCGCGCAGGGCGTCGCGCTGCTCGACGCCGAAGCGGTGCTGTTCGTCGACGACGACCAGGCCGAGGTCGTGGAACTGCACTTTGTCCTCGATCAGCGCGTGCGTGCCGATGACGATGCCGGCCTCGCCGGTGGCCAGGTCGAGCAGGGCGTGACGGCGGGCGGCGGCGCCCATCGAGCCGGTCAGCAGCACCACCTTGGTGGCGTGTTCGGCGCCGCCGAGCATCCCTCCCTCGGCCAGCTCCCCCATCATCTCGACGACCGACCGGTGGTGCTGCTGGGCGAGCACCTCGGTGGGCGCCAGCATCACGGCCTGCCCGCCCGCGTCGACGACGGCGAGCATGGCGCGCAGGGCCACCATCGTCTTCCCGGAGCCGACCTCGCCCTGGAGCAGCCGGTGCATCGGGTGGTCGGTGGCGAGGTCGTCGAAGATCTCCCGGGAGACCTTCCGCTGGCCGTCGGTGAGGGTGAAGGGGAGACGGTCGTCGAAGGCCGTGAGCAGGCCGTCCGGGCTCGGCTTCCTCGGGACGGCGGGGAGCTGGGTCTCGGCGTGACGGCGGCGGGCGAGGGCGACCTGGAGGACGAAGGCCTCGTCCCACTTCAGGCGGGCGCGGGCGTCCTCGATGTCGGCCTTGGTGTGCGGGCGGTGGATCTTCAGGAGGGCTTCGGGGAGGGAGACCAGGCCACGTCCCTCGCGCAGGGAGCCGGGGAGGGGGTCGACGGCCTCCTGCGCGCTGGGCAGCACCGTCTGGATCGCCTTGCCGATCTTCCAGGACTCCAGCTTGGCGGTGGCCGGGTAGAGGGGGATGAGGGCGCCCGCCCAGGACTCGACGCTCTCGGCCGGGTCGTCGTCATCACTGCCGCGCAGCAACTCGTACGCCGGATGGGCCAGTTGCAGTCGGCGGTTGAAGACGGAGACCTTGCCCGCGAACATCGCGCGGGTGCCCGGCAGGAGCTCCTTGTGGGGCTTGTGGACGCCGTTGCCGAAGAAGACCAGCTGGAGGCGGCCGTGGCCGTCCGTGATGGTCACTTCGAGGCGCTGCCCCTTGCCGCGCGGCGCCTTCGACGAGGCGAAGGTGTGCAGGCGGGCGTCGGCGACCTGGGCCACCACCGTGACGTGCTCGTCCATCGGCAGGTCGGCGAGGTGGGTGAGCTGGCCGCGCTCCTCGTATCTGCGGGGGTAGTGGTGGAGGAGGTCGCCGACGGTGTGCAGGCCGAGATGCTCGGCCATCACCTTCGCGGTGGCGGGGCCGAGCACCTTCTTCAGGGGTTCTCGCAGTGCGGGCACGGGATCCATTGCACACCACGCCACTGACAATGCCCCGCACCTCCCCGGAAACCGGCGGTATCGGCCGCACGCCTCCCGGGTGACCGGCGGTACCGCCGCGCTACTCCACGCCGATCAGCAGCAGCGCGCCCTGCCTGCCGCCCCGGTAGACCACCGTGTCGACGGCGAGGTACGCCTCGCGGACGCGGGCCTCAAGGTGGGCGGTGACGCTCTCGGGGGCCTCGTCGCCGAGGACCAGGGTGACCAGCTCGCCGCCGGCCGCGAGCATGCGGTCCAGGACGGTCGCGGCGACCTCCGTGACGTCCGCGCCGATCACGGCCACGTCGCCGTCGACGAGGCCGAGCACGTCGCCGGCCTGGCAGATGCCGGCCGTGGTCCACGACTGGCGTTCGGCGACGGCGACCTCGGCGTGGCGGGTGGCGCCCGCCGCCGAGGTCATCGCGACCACGTCCTCGTCGAAGCGCCGCTCGGGCTCGTGCACGGCGAGCGCGGCGATGCCCTGGACCGCGGAGCGGGTCGGGATGAGGGCGACGCGGATGCCTTCGGTGCGGGCCTGCTCGGCCGCCGCGGCGGCGGTGTGGCGCAGTTCGGCGTCGTTGGGCAGCAGCACGACCTCGCGCGCGTGTGCCCGCCGCACGGCCTGGACGAGTTCCCCGCTCGCGGGCGGTTCCCCGGGGCGCGCGAGCACGGTGGTCGCGCCGGCCTCGGTGTAGAGCCCGGCCAGGCCCTCCCCCGGCACGACCGCCACCACGGCGCGCTGGGTGCGCTCACGCGGCGGGCGCCCGGTTCCGGCGGTGTGCGCGTCGCCGTGCCCGAAGTGGGTGATGCGGATGCGGTACGGCCGCCCGGCCTCGACGCCCGCCTCGACGGCGGCGCCAGCGTCGTCGACGTGTACGTGGACGTTCCACAGTCCGTCGCCGCCGACCACCACGAGCGAGTCCCCCAGGGCGTCGAGCCGCTGCCGCAGCCGCGCCACGGCCGCGTCCTCGGCCTCCAGGAGGTAGATCACCTCGAAGGCCGGACCGCTCTCGTCGCCCTCCTCCGTCGCGCACTCCCCCGCGGCCTCGTCGCCGTGCGCCGCGCGCGCGTGCGGCACGGCGACCGGTTCCGGTCCCGGCGCACGACCCGTGAACGTCTCCACCAGGGCCGCGAGGACCGTCACCAGGCCGCGTCCGCCGGCGTCGACGACGCCGGCGCGCTCCAGGACGGGCAGCTGGCCCGGGGTCGCGGCGAGCGCCGCGCGGGCACCCTCGTAGGCCGCCCGGGCCACCGCCGCGCAGTCGCCCTCCGCACCTCCGGCCGCCTCGTCGGCCGGACCTTCGGCCGCGTCGTCCGCCGCGTCGGCGGCGGCGGAGGCGACGGTCAGGACGGTGCCCTCGACCGGGTGGGCCACGGCCTGCCGGGCGGATTCGGCCGCGTGCCGCAGGGCCAGCCGCAGGCCCGGACCGTCGGTGTGAGCGGGTTCACCCCCGGCGGTGAGCACCTGGGCCATGCCGCGCAGCAGCTGCGCGAGGATCGTCCCGGAGTTGCCGCGCGCGCCGATCAGCGCGCCGTGCGCCATGGCACCCACGGCATCGGCCAGCGAGGGCCCGCCGCCCGCGTCCGGCTCCCCGGCGTCCACCGCGTCCACCGCGTGCGCCGCGAACACCGCCTCCACCGCGGCGACGGCCGACTCGACGGTCAGATAGAGGTTGGTGCCGGTGTCCCCGTCCGCGACCGGATAGACGTTGATCGCGTCGATCTCCTCGCGTGCCCGTCCCAGCGCGCGCAGCGACAGACCGCACCAGGTACGCACCGCCAGAGCGTCGAAGAACCTCTGCGGCACCTGCGCCACCTGCGCCTCCCTGAGCTGCTGGACGTGGCAGGCAGCGTAGACCTTGGGAGGGTGCCCACCGGAAGAGGGCCGGGGGCGGGCCCCTGAGCTGCCATGGTAGTTTCGTTGTACGGGAGCAGCCGTTGTATGCTGCTCCGGTTGCCCGATCCCGATCGGGCTCTTCCCCCTGGCACCGCCACTCAGACCCCGGACCGCTCGCGGCCCCGGAACCTTGATCCCGGCATGCCGGGGTCAACCGTAAGTGCATCTGAAGTCTTTGGAGTGACCCGTGGCTGCCAACTGCGACGTCTGTGGCAAGGGGCCGAGCTTCGGCAACAACATCTCGCACTCGCACCGCCGTACGTCCCGTCGCTGGAACCCGAACATCCAGCGTGTGCGTACCGTGGTCGGCGGGACGCCGAAGCGCGTGAACGCTTGCACCTCGTGCATCAAGGCCGGGAAGGTCTCGCGCTGACGCGTCAGCTGAGCGCGCGGCCACTGCCTGGTCCGCTGCATGGAGCCGGTCCACCTCGGGTGGGCCGGCTTTTTGCCGTGCCGGAAGACTCGACCGGCCGGTAGCCCTGGCCGCACACGGCCGACGGCGCCCCCGTGATCCTCCGCCTCGCCGCGGGAGCGCCCACCCCGCCCGAAGGCTCAGCCGTGGTCCCGCCCGAGCGCCCAGCCGTGGTCCACCGGCCCGATGCCGGAGCCGAGCCCGAATCCGGCCGCGATCGCCCCGGTGACGTACTCCTTGGCCGCCGCGACCGCCTCGGGTACCGACCGCCCTTTCGCCAGACCGCAGGCGACGGCCGACGCGAGGGTGCAGCCCGTGCCGTGCGTGTGCCGGTTGTCGAGGCGCGGGGCGCGCAGCCAGTGCTCCTCGGAGCCGTCGGTGAGCAGGTCGACGGCGTCGCCGGCCAGGTGGCCGCCCTTGATCAGCACCCAGCGCGGCCCGTACTCCAGTACGGCCGTCGCGGCCCGGCGCAGATCGGTGTCCGACTCGACCCGTACGCCGGTGAGTTGGGCGACCTCGTCGAGGTTGGGCGTGGCGACGGTCGCCACCGGCAGCAGTTTGGTGCGTACGGAGTCCAGCGCGGAGGCGGCCAGCAGCGCGTCCCCGTGCTTGGAGACTCCGACCGGGTCGACGACCGCCGGGGCGTCCGTGCCGCCGATCAACTCGGCGACCGCCTCGACCAGTTCCGCCGAGGACAGCATCCCGGTCTTGACCGCCTGGACGCCGATGTCGTCCACGACGCTGCGGTACTGGGCCCGCACGGCGTCCACGGGCAGTTCCCAGGCGCCCTGCACGCCCAGTGAGTTCTGCGCGGTCACCGCGGTGAGCACGCTCATGCCGTGGGTGCCGAGGGCGAGCATCGTCTTCAGGTCGGCCTGGATGCCGGCGCCGCCGCCGGAGTCGGAGCCGGCCACGGTGAGAACCAGGGGCGGTGTCATGACTCCACGTCCTCTCCGAAGTGGTCCCAGCCGCCCTTGCTGGTCCAGGGCGCCCCGTCGACGGTCACCTGGGGCAGCGCGGAGGGGTTGAGGACCTCGCCGATGACCTTCCAGCGGGCGGGCAGCTTCACGTCCGGCGGGAAGGTGGCCACGATCGCGTGGTCCTCTCCCCCGGTGAGCACCCACTGCATGGGGTCGACGCCGACGGCCTGGCCGATGTCGTTCATCTGGGACGGGATGTCGATCTGGCCGGAGCGGATGTCGATCCTGACCTTGCTGGCCTCCGCGATGTGGCCCAGGTCGGCGATCAGTCCGTCGCTCACGTCGCACATAGCGGTGGCACCGAGACCCGCGGCGGCCGGCCCCGCGTGGTACGGCGGTTCCGGGCGGCGGTGGGCCTCGACGAAGGCGCGCGGCGAGCGGAAACCCCGGGACAGTACGGCGAACCCGGCCGCGGACCAGCCGAGCCAGCCGGTCACCGCGACGAGGTCGCCGGGCTGGGCGCCGCCGCGGGTGACGGGCTCCTGGTTGCGCAGGTCGCCGAGCGCGGTGATGGAGACGGTGATGGTGTCGCCGCGCACCACGTCGCCGCCGACCACGGAGGCGCCCGCGACCTGGCACTCGTCGCGCAGCCCGTCCATCAGCTCGGTCGGCCAGGTCACCGGCAGTTCGGCAGGTACGACCAGGCCGAGCAGCAGTGCGGTCGGTACGGCGCCCATGGCGGCGATGTCGGCCAGGTTCTGCGCCGCCGCCTTGCGGCCCACGTCGTACGCGGTGGACCAGTCCCGGCGGAAGTGCCGCCCCTCCACGAGGATGTCGGTGCTGGCCACCACCCGGCGGTCGGGCGCGGCGACCACGGCGGCGTCGTCGCCGGGGCCGACCCGGACCGCCGGGGTGGTGGTGAGACGGGAGGTGAGCTCCCTGATGAGCCCGAACTCCCCCAGCTCACCAACAGTGCCCTTCATCGCCTTGGCTCCCCTTCTGTCCCTGTCCCTGTCCGTGCCCGGTCGCGCGTCATCTCTGTCCTCGTTACGGTCGAAATGACCGTCACCGCGGTCGGCGTGATCGTCAACTCGTGTCATTCCGGTACCCCGGCGCGCGGGGCCCGCGCCCCGCGGGTCTCCCCGCGAAGAGCGGTGACGCGATACCGTGGCGTTCCTTTTCCCCACATGATCCTCGTGGCCGCTCTGGAGGTTCCGTGGTACAGGCGTACATCCTGATCCAGACGGAGGTCGGCAAGGCGTCGACCGTCGCCGAGACGATCAGCAAGATCCCTGGAGTGATCCAGGCCGAGGACGTGACAGGACCCTACGACGTCATTGTCCGCGCCCAGTCCGACACCGTCGACGACCTGGGTCGCATGGTGGTCGCCAAGGTCCAGCAAGTGGACGGCATCACCCGTACTCTGACCTGCCCGGTCGTTCATCTCTGACCCCCTTCCGCCCGCTCGCTCTCGCTCTGCTGATCGCCGCCGCAGGCTGCTCCTCAGCAGACGACAGCGGGTCGGCGGTGGTTCCCGCCCCGGGCACAAGGTCACCGAGCTGTTCCGGAACCCGGACAAGGCGCTGCCACCGACGAGCGGCGGGCCGGGGAAACCCGCTGATCATACTGCGGAAGGCGATCCCCGAGGGGACCGCCTTCCGGGCGTGCGTGCAGCAGGACGTCAGCGCAGTCCCGTGGACCGCCGCAGCGCCGCCTGGACCAGCCGGTCCACCAGTTCCGGGTAGCTCACGCCGCTCGCCTGCCACATCTGCGGGTACATGGAGATCGGCGTGAAGCCGGGCATCGTGTTGATCTCGTTGATCACGAACTCGTCGTCCTCGGTGAGGAAGAAGTCCGCGCGCACCAGGCCCTCGCAGGAGGCCGCGTCGAACGCCTCGACGGCGAGCCGCTGGACCTCGGCGGTCTCCTCGGGCGTGAGCGGGGCGGGCACGATGCCGGGCGTCGAGTCGATGTACTTGGCCTCGAAGTCGTAGTACGCGTGCTCCGAGGGCGGCGGGATCTCGGCGGGGACGGAGGCGTGGGGGCCGTCCTCGAACTCCAGCACCCCGCACTCGATCTCCCGGCCGCGCAGCGCCGCCTCCACGAGGATCTTCGGGTCGTGGCGCCGGGCCTCCTCGATCGCCTCGTCGAGTCCGGAGAGGTCGTCGACCTTGGTGATGCCGATCGAGGAACCCGCGCGCGCGGGCTTCACGAACAGCGGCCAGCCGTGCTCGCCGGCGAAGTCCACGATCCTCTCGCGGGCGCCGGAACGGTCCTGCTCCCACTCGCGGGGCCGGATCACCACGTACGGGCCGACCTTCAGCCCGTAGGAGGTGAACACCGCCTTCATGTACTCCTTGTCCTGCCCGACGGCCGAGGCGAGCACGCCCGCGCCGACGTAGGGCACACCGGACAGCTCCAGCAGGCCCTGGAGGGTGCCGTCCTCGCCGTACGGGCCGTGCAGCACGGGGAAGACGACGTCGACCTCGCCCAGCGCCTTGGGCACCGAGCCGGGTTCGCTGTAGACGACCTCGCGGCTGGCGGGGTCGACGGGCAGCAGTACGCCGCCCTCGGTCGACTCGGCGAGTTCCTCGACGTCGGGCGTACGGCGTTCGGTGATCGCCATGCGTTCCGGTTCGTCGGCGGTGAGGGCCCAGCGGCCGTCCCTGGTGATGCCGATCGGCAGGACGTCGTACCGCGTCCGGTCGATGGCCGCGAGGACGGCGCCGGCGGTGACCACGGAGATCCCGTGTTCGGAGCTTCGCCCGCCGAACACGACGGCCACACGCGGTTTGCGAGGCGGCTGCTCGGGGCTCTGGGGGAGGTTCTCGGTGCTCATATCGCGTTGAGAGTACCCGTCCGCGGTGCCGCGAGACAGCGTCGGCGGGACCGCGTGGCGCGGGTGGACGCCGAGCTTCCGTTCCGGTGCCGCCCGGCGTCGCTCAGCGTCGTTCCGGCTTCGCGCTGCGCGACATCAGCTCCTTGAGCGCGACCACCGGAGGCTTGCCCTCGTGCACGATGCCGACGACCGTCTCGGTGAGCGGCATGTCGACGCCGTGCCTGCGGGCCAGATCGAGCACCGACTCGCAGGACTTGACGCCCTCGGCGGTCTGCTTGGTGACCGCGATGGTCTCCTGGAGGGTCATGCCCTTGCCCAGGTTGGTGCCGAAGGTGTGGTTGCGGGACAGCGGCGATGAGCAGGTCGCCACCAGGTCGCCGAGACCGGCCAGTCCGGAGAAGGTCAGCGGGTCGGCGCCGAGGGCGACACCGAGGCGGGTGGTCTCCGCGAGGCCGCGGGTGATGAGGGAGCCCTTGGCGTTGTCGCCGAGGCCCATGCCGTCCGCGATGCCGACGGCCAGCCCGATCACGTTCTTGACGGCGCCGCCGAGTTCGCAGCCGATGACGTCGGTGTTGGTGTACGGGCGGAAGTACGGCGTGTGGCAGGCGGTCTGGAGGCGCTGGGCGACGGACTCGTCCGGGCAGGCGACCACGGCGGCGGCCGGCATGCGGGCGGCGATCTCCCGGGCCAGGTTGGGCCCGGTGACCACGGCGATACGCTCGGCGCCGACCTTGGCGACGTCGTCGATCACCTCGCTCATCCGCATCGCGGAGCCGAGTTCGACGCCCTTCATCAGGGACACCAGGATCGTGCCGGGCGCCAGCAGGGGTGCCCAGTCGGCGAGGTTGGCGCGCAGCGTCTGGGAGGGCACCGCGAGGACGGTGAAGTCGGCGTTCCGCGCGGCCTCGGCGGCGTCGGTGGTGGCCCGCAGGCCCGCGGGGAGTTCCACGCCGGGCAGGTAGTCCGGGTTGGTCCGGGTGGAGTTGACGGCGTCGGCGAGTTCGGCGCGGCGCCCCCACAGGGTGACGTCGCACCCCGCGTCGGCGAGGACCATGCCGAAGGCCGTGCCCCACGATCCGGTGCCGAAGACGGCCGCCTTGACCGGGTTGCTCACGTGCTCTGCCCTTCTGCCTGCTGCGACTGCCGGGACTGTGCCTGCTCGTTCGGCGGCTGCGGGTTCTGTGTCTGCGGGTGCTGTGTCTGCGGGTGCTGTGTCTGCTGGTGCTGTGCCTGGGTCCGGCGCCGCTGCTCGATCCGCTCCCGGCGCGGGTCGTAGGGGGTTTCGGGCGCCTTCTCGCCGCGGATCTCCTCCAGCTGGCGGGTGACGGCGGCCATGATGACCTCGGTGGCCTCCTTCAGGAGCTCCGTGGTCATCTCCTTGTCGTAGAACCGCGACAGATCGACCGGCGGGCCGGCCAGCACGCGGTGGGTCTTGCGCGGGAGAAGGCTGGGCTTCTTGGCGTACGGCGGCAGCAGTTCGTTGCAGCCCCACTGGGCGACCGGGACCACCGGGCACTTGGTCTGCAGGGCGACGCGCGCGGCACCGGTCTTGGCGGTCATCGGCCAGCCGTCCGGGTCGCGGGTGAGGGTGCCCTCGGGGTAGAAGGCGACGCACTCGCCGCGCTCCACGGCGTCGATCGCGGCCCGGAAGGCGCTCAGCGCGTCCGTGCTCTCGCGGTAGACCGGGATCTGTCCGGTGCCCCGCATCGCGGCACCGACGAATCCTTTCTTGAAAAGGCCGCTCTTCGCCAGGAATCGCGGGACGCGCCCGGTGTTGTACTGGTAGTGCGCGTACGCGAAGGGGTCGACGTGCGAATTGTGGTTCACGGCGGTGATAAATCCACCATCGGCCGGAATGTTCTCCATTCCCCGCCAGTCCCGCTTGATCAGAACCACCAGCGGCGGTTTGCAGATCACCGCGGCGAAGCGGTACCAGAAGCCGATTCTGCGGCGGGGCACGCTGACACCTTTCCTCCAGGGCCTGGGGCCGGACAAGTGTCGCCCCGGGCCGCCCGTCTGTCGAGAACACCGTACGCCCCGGAGAGTGAACCGCCAGGTCCCCCAGGTGACAATGACAGCGACGAGAGAAGGACGGAACGCCCGTGCAGTGGACCTTGGTCGTACCCGTGAAGCCCCTCGCCCGGGCCAAGAGCAGGCTGTCGGACACCGCGGACGGCGGGGTACGGCCGGACCTCGCGCTGGCGTTCGCCCAGGACACCGTCGGAGCCGCGCTGGCCTGCCCGGCGGTGGCCGATGTGGCAGTAGTCACGGACGACGCGCGGGCCGGACGGGAGCTGGCGGCGCTGGGCGCGAGGGTCGTCCGGGACGAGCCCGGCGGCGGCCTGAACGCGGCCCTGGCACACGGTGCGGCCGCGGTACGGGCGGCACGTCCCGAAAGTCCGGTGGCCGCGCTCAACGCCGATCTGCCCGCACTGCGGCCGGCGGAATTGGCGCGGGTCCTGGCGGCGGCGGCACAATTCCCGCGCGCTTTTCTGCCGGACGCGGCCGGAATCGGAACGACCCTGCTGGCCGCGGCACCGGGCCGTGAATTGGCCCCCGTATTCGGTACGGATTCCCGGGCCCGGCACCGCGCGTCCGGCGCGGTGGAACTGCGGCTCGGCGCGGTGGATTCCGTACGGCAGGACGTCGACACCGGCGGCGATCTGCGCATCGCGCTGGCGCTCGGGGTGGGGCCCCGTACGGCCGCGGTGGCGGCGCGGTTGCTGATCGCCGGGCAGTAGGCTGCCGACATGCAGGCGACCGCATACACGTACGACCCCGAGAACCGCAGCGGGCAGGTGCTGCTCGACGACGGCACGCCCGTGCCCTTCGACGCGGCGGCGTTCGACGCGGGGGGCCTGAGACTGCTGCGGCCCGGACAACGGGTGCGGATCGAGACCGAGGGCGCGGGCGCGGAGCGCCGGGTCACGCTGGTGACGCTCCAGACGTTCTGACACGGGCCCCGAACACGCCGCGGGCCGGACTCCGAGAGGGAGTCCGGCCCGGCGCGTGAGTGCCCCTGTGCCTGGTCGCCTGCTGCTACCTGCTACTTCTTGCGGGCGGTGGCCTTCTTGGCGGTGGTCTTGCGGGCGGTCGACTTCTTGGCCGGGGCCTTCTTGGCGGTCGCCTTCTTCGCGGGGGCCTTCTTGGCCGTGGACTTCTTCGCCGCCGCCGTGGTGCTCTTGGCGGTGGACTTCTTGGCGGGGGCCTTCTTCGCCGTCGCCGTCTTCGCCGCGCCGGCGGTCTTCTTGGCGGTCGTCTTCTTCGCCGTCGCGGTCGTCTTCTTGGCCGCGCCGGTGGCCTTCTTCGCGGCGCCCGTGGCCTTCTTGGCGGCGGCCTTCTTGCCCGCGGCCTTGGAAATGGTGGGCGGCGGGCCGGACAGGCTGCCCTTGGGGGCCTTCTTGACCGCGATGTCGTTCTTCGGGAGCTTCTTCGAGCCGCTCACCAGGTCCTTGAAGCCCTGGCCCGCGCGGAAGCGCGGCACGGAGGTCTTCTTGACCCGAACCCGCTCGCCCGTCTGAGGGTTGCGGGCGTAACGGGCCGGACGGTCGACCTTCTCGAAGGAACCGAAGCCGGTTACCGAGACCCGGTCGCCCGAGACCACTGCACGGACGAGGGCGTCCAGGACCGCGTCGACAGCGTCGGCGGCCTGCTGCCGGCCGCCCAGCTTGTCGGCAATCGCTTCTACGAGCTGCGCCTTGTTCACGTCTTCCCCTTCGGAGACATCGCCAGAACGAATGTGTTCAAGCTTTTTCGCACGTTAGGCAGATATATACCGCAAATCAAACACGAAACGGGCTAATCACCCTTGTGCCGCAACGGACTCGGGCGGTCCCGGCCTGTTCAGCCTTCCTCTTCGGGGAATCGACCCTCGTCGAGGTCGGCGGTGAACCGATCCAGGCGCCTTGCCGCACCGGCGAGATCGTGTTTGGCCGCGGCCGTAATGACCAGCAGCTTCCGGGTCAGCGCCATCCGTACGCCCTCCGGGACTTGCAGTGCGCGCACTCTTGTGTGCGCTTCCTTGAGCCGGACCGCGACCGCCGTATAGAGCTCGAGTTGGCCGTCGTGTTCCATGCACAGATTGTGCCATCTGGGGCGAGTTGTCGCCTGCGCAGGGGGCAACTGCCGCCTCGAACGGCCTCCCGAGCACACCCGGAAGCCGCGCCTCCATGACCCGCGTACCCCAGCAACCACGCCTCTAACGTGGGAAGTTGAGCGACACAGCCGTGACAGACACACGCGACCGGCAGCAGAAACGGCTGTACCCCCGATCGGGCCGATCGGGGGTACAGCCGGGGTGTTGGGTGGCCGAAACTCGACCTTGCGGGGGCCTCCGAAGAGGCTCCGGGGTCAGACCTGGACGGTCTGCGGCTTGAACGACGGGCGCTTCGCCTCGTACGTGGCGATGTCCGCCTCGTTCTGGAGGGTGATCGAGATGTCGTCCAGCCCGTTCAGCAGCCGCCAGCGGGAGTTCTCGTCCAGCTCGAAGGAGGCGGTGATGCCCTCCGCGCGGACCTCACGGGCCTGCAGGTCGACCGTGACCTCGGCCTGCGGGTCGTTCTCCGTCAGCTCCCACAGGGCATCCACGATCTTCTGGTCGAGGACCACCGTGAGCAGGCCGTTCTTCAGCGAGTTACCGCGGAAGATGTCGGCGAAGCGGGAGGAGATCACGGTCTTGAAGCCGTAGTTCTGCAGCGCCCAGACGGCGTGCTCACGGGAGGAGCCGGTGCCGAAGTCGGGGCCGGCGACCAGGACCGTGGCGCCCTCGCGCTCGGGGCGGTTGAGCACGAACTCCGGGTCCTTGCGCCAGGCCTCGAACAGCCCGTCCTCGAACCCGTCCCGCGTCACCTTCTTGAGCCAGTGGGCGGGGATGATCTGGTCGGTGTCGACATTGCTGCGCCGCAGCGGGACGGCCCGGCCGGTGTGCGTGGTGAATGCTTCCATGACTCTCAGACTCCAGCGGGCGTGGGAACGTCGGCGGCGGTCAGGTCGGCCGGGGAGGCCAGATGGCCCAGGACCGCCGTCGCGGCCGCGACCTGCGGCGACACCAGATGGGTGCGGCCGCCCTTGCCCTGCCGCCCCTCGAAGTTGCGGTTGGAGGTGGACGCGGAGCGCTCCCCCGGGGCCAGCTGGTCCGGGTTCATGCCCAGGCACATCGAGCAGCCCGCGTGCCGCCATTCGGCACCGGCCTCCTTGAAGACCACGTCCAGGCCCTCGGAGACGGCCTGCAGACCCACCCGCGCGGAGCCGGGTACGACCAGCATCCGTACGCCGTCGGCGACTTTGCGGTCCCGCACGATCTCGGCGGCGGCGCGCAGGTCCTCGATGCGACCGTTGGTGCACGAACCTACGAAGACGGTGTCCACCTTGATGGAGCGCAGCGGCTGCCCGGCCTCCAACCCCATGTACTCCAGGGCCTTTTCGGCGGCGAAGCGCTCCGAAGCGTCTTCGTACGAAGCCGGGTCGGGGACGGCGGCGGACAGCGGCGACCCCTGGCCCGGGTTGGTGCCCCAGGTGACGAACGGCGCCAGCTCGGCGGCCTCGATGACCACCTCGGCGTCGAACTCGGCGTCGTCGTCCGTGCGCAGCGTCTTCCAGTACTCGACGGCCGCGTCCCAGTCGGCGCCCTCGGGGGCGTGCGGGCGGCCCTGGAGGTAGGCGAAGGTGGTCTCGTCGGGGGCGATCATGCCCGCGCGGGCGCCGGCCTCGATCGACATGTTGCAGATGGTCATCCGGGCCTCCATCGAGAGCTTCTCGATGGCCTCGCCCCGGTATTCCAGGACGTAGCCCTGGCCGCCGCCGGTGCCGATCCTGGCGATGATCGCGAGGATCAGGTCCTTGGCCGTGACGCCGTCGGGCAGTTCGCCGTTGACGGTGATCGCCATGGTCTTCGGACGGACCATGGGCAGCGTCTGGGTGGCCAGCACGTGCTCGACCTGGGAGGTGCCGATGCCGAACGCCAGCGCGCCGAAGGCGCCGTGCGTGGAGGTGTGCGAGTCGCCGCAGACCACGGTGGTGCCGGGCTGGGTCAGGCCGAGCTGCGGGCCGACGACGTGCACGACGCCCTGCTCGACGTCGCCCAGCGGGTGCAGCCGGACGCCGAAGTCCGCGCAGTTCTTGCGCAGCGTCTCCAGCTGGACCCGGGAGACCGGGTCGGCGATGGGCTTGTCGATGTCGAGCGTCGGGGTGTTGTGGTCCTCGGTGGCGATGGTCAGGTCGAGCCGGCGCACCGGACGGCCGCTCTTGCGGAGGCCGTCGAAGGCCTGCGGGCTGGTCACCTCGTGCAGCAGGTGCAGATCGATGAAGAGGAGGTCGGGCTCGCCCTCGGCGCGCCGGACGACGTGGTCGTCCCAGACCTTCTCCGCGAGTGTCCTACCCATCGCTTTCCCTCCGGCCGGCGACAAAGCGCCGACCCAACTAGAGATCTTGGGGAAGCGGTGCCCTCACCCCTGTGTTTCCGGGCAACCGCCACCAGGCCCACTCATCACGGGCCGTTGTGACTTCCTGCCATCAAGAGTGGCGGGTTCCATGGAAAATTGAACTTGCGTTTCACAGAGTGAGACGCGAGTATCGTTTCATGGACAACAGTAGCGGCGTCGGCGTTCTGGACAAGGCGGCCCTCGTCCTGAGCGCTCTGGAGTCCGGCCCGGCCACCCTCGCGGGGTTGGTCGGTGCGACCGGACTGGCACGACCCACGGCCCACCGCCTGGCCGTGGCGCTGGAACACCACCGTATGGTGGCGCGCGACATGCAGGGCCGGTTCATTCTCGGCCCGCGCCTGGCCGAACTGGCCGCGGCGGCCGGCGAGGACCGCCTGCTCGCCACGGCGGGCCCGGTCCTCACCCACCTGCGCGACGTCACGGGCGAGAGCGCTCAGCTCTACCGCCGCCAGGGCGACATGCGCATCTGCGTGGCCGCGGCCGAGCGCCTTTCGGGCCTGCGGGACACGGTCCCGGTCGGCTCCACGCTCACCATGAAGGCCGGCTCCTCGGCGCAGATCCTCATGGCCTGGGAGGAGCCCGAGCGCCTGCACCGCGGACTGCAGGGCGCCCGCTTCACGGCGACGGCCCTGTCCGGCGTGCGGCGCCGCGGCTGGGCCCAGTCCATCGGCGAGCGGGAGCCGGGCGTGGCGTCCGTCTCCGCGCCCGTGCGCGGCCCCTCCAACCGTGTGGTGGCCGCCGTGTCCGTCTCCGGCCCCATCGAGCGCCTGACGCGCCACCCGGGCCGCATGCACGCCCAGGCCATCATCGACGCCGCCGGCCGCCTCTCCGAGGCCCTGCGCCGCACGGGCTGACCGCACCCACTTCGGCACGTGACCCGGGAAGGGGCCCGCCTCAACGCCGCGGCGGGCCTTTCCTCGCCGGCGTCCAGCAGCACCCTGGACGCCGAACCGGCCCGGTCCTACCGGGACTTGAACAGACTGGGACTCGCAATGAAAAGAGGCCCCCCGCCGAAGCGGGAGGCCTCCTGATCTTGTACCCCCGACCGGATTCGAACCGGCGCTACCGCCTTGAGAGGGCGGCGTGCTAGGCCGCTACACAACGGGGGCGAGGAGCTGCGTTTCCGCAGATCCGAGCTGGTCTACCAGGACTCGAACCTAGACTAACTGAACCAGAATCAGTCGTGCTGCCAATTACACCATAGACCAATGTGGTTTAGACCAGTTTGTACCCCCGACCGGATTCGAACCGGCGCTACCGCCTTGAGAGGGCGGCGTGCTAGGCCGCTACACAACGGGGGCCCTAGCGATCCTGCATCAGCGACGGCGGGAGCTACCCTGACCGTCCCCGCGGGAAGGATCTGTACCCCCGACCGGATTCGAACCGGCGCTACCGCCTTGAGAGGGCGGCGTGCTAGGCCGCTACACAACGGGGGCTTTGCGGATGTGATCCGCGGCGCAGATAAGCTCTGCGAGCTGGCCTACCAGGACTCGAACCTAGACTAACTGAACCAGAATCAGTCGTGCTGCCAATTACACCATAGGCCACTGGAACGCAAGCCCCGGGGGGATCTTGTTCTAGCGTTGCGCTTCCGGTTCCCGGCCCTTTCGGCCCGCTCCTCGGCGGCGCAGGAAGAACATTACCCGAAGGTGGACGGGGCTCCAAAACGGGTATCGGCGCCGAGGAGCGCGGGGAGTTCGGAGAGCGAGGCGATACGGCGCGGCCCGACCGGCGGGTCGACGGTCGCGTAGACGCCGCCGCGGTCGATCCACACCGACAGCAACCCGGCGTCGGCGGCGCCGCGGCCGTCGATCTCCGGGTGGTCGCCGACGTAGGCGACCTCCCGCGGGGCGAGGCCGAGGGCGTCGCAGGCCGCCAGGAAGGCGCCGGGCTCGGGTTTGGAGACGCCCAGCTCGGCGGCGCACAGGATGGCCTCGAAGCGGTCGTGCACACCGAGGACGCGCAGTTTGCGGTCCTGGACGGTCAGGCTGGAGTTGGAGAGCACGGCGTGCCGGTGGCTGGCGGCGAGGGCGTCGAGGACGGGCAGCACGTCCGGGAAGAGCGACCAGGCGGCCTCGTAGTGGGTGACGTAACGCTGGAACCAGTCGTCGGCCTCGGCGTCCGTCAGCTCCGGCCGGCCCAGGAAGACCCGGGTGCGGTCGCGGCGCTGTGTGACGAAGTCGACTTCACCGGCCGCGAAGCGGCCCCACTGCTGGTCGGTGATCTCCCGCCAGCGCACGAGGGCCTCCTCGGCCGTTCCGTACCCGGCGAGGAGCCCTTCGGCCACCAGATGGGCGCGCATGCCCTCGCGGTCGGCGGTGGTGTAGTCGAAGAGGGTGTCGTCGACGTCCCAGACCACGGCGCGGATGCTCATGATCCGACGGTAACGCCGTCGGGCCCGCGGCGTCCGCCCGTACGGCGAAGGGGCGGCCCCCGGAAGCCCGGGCGCCGCCCCTGCACGTGCACGTGTGCGTTACGCGGCCGCCCTCGCCAGCGCCGCGTCGATCCGGGCCAGCGCCTTCTGCTTGCCCAGGACCTCCAGGGACTCGAAGAGGGGCAGGCCGACCGTGCGGCCCGTGACGGCGACCCGGACGGGGGCCTGCGCCTTGCCGAGCTTGAGGCCGTGCGCCTCACCGGCGGCCAGGACGGCCTCCTTGAGGGACTCGGGGGACGTCCAGTCGGCCGCGTCCAGCTTCTCGCGGGCGGTGCGGAGCAGGGCGTCCGAGCCCTCCTTCATCGCCTTGTTCCAGGAGGCCTCGTCGAAGACCGGCTCCGGCAGGAACAGGAAGTCGACGTTGTCCGTGATCTCGGAGAGGACCTTCAGGCGGGTCTGCGCGTGCGGCGCGATCGCCTGCCACTTGGCCTCGTCGAAGTCCTCCGGAGACCAAGGGGCGACGGGGGCCTTCAGCCACGGGCGGCAGCGCTCGGTGAAGTCCTTCACCTCCAGCATGCGGATGTGGTCGGCGTTGATCGCCTCGCACTTCTTGAGGTCGAAGCGGGCCGGGTTGGGGTTGACGTCCGAGACGTCGAAGGCCGCGACCATCTCCTCGATCGAGAAGATGTCCTGGTCGGCGGAGAGCGACCAGCCGAGCAGGGAGAGGTAGTTGAGCAGGCCCTCGGGGAGGAAGCCGCGCTCCCGGTAGAGGTTCAGGCTCGACTGCGGGTCGCGCTTGGAGAGCTTCTTGTTGCCCTCGCCCATGACGTAGGGCAGGTGGCCGAAGGCGGGGGTCTCCTTGGCGATGCCCAGCTCGGTCAGCGCCTTGTACAGGGCGATCTGGCGCGGGGTGGAGGAGAGCAGGTCCTCGCCGCGCAGGACGTGGGTGATCTCCATCAGGGCGTCGTCGACCGGGTTGACGAGCGTGTAGAGCGGGGCGCCGTTCGCGCGGACGATGCCGTAGTCCGGGACGTTCTCCGGGAGGTACGTGATCTCGCCGCGGACCAGGTCCGTGAAGGTGATCGCCTCGTCGGGCATCCGGAAGCGGACGATGGGCTCGCGGCCCTGCGCCACGTACTCCTCGACCCGGGCGTCGCTCAGCTCGCGGCAGTGGCCGTCGTAGCCGGAGGGCTGGCCGGCGGCGCGGGCGGCCTCGCGGCGGGTGTCCAGCTCCTCCTGGGAGCAGTAGCAGCGGTAGGCGTGGCCGGCGTCGAGGAGCTTGGCGGCGACGTCCTGGTAGACGTCCATGCGCTGCGACTGGCGGTACGGCGCGTGCGGGCCGCCGATCTCGGGGCCCTCGTCCCAGTCGAAGCCCAGCCAGCGCATCGAGTCCAGAAGCTGCTGGTACGACTCCTCGGAGTCGCGGGCCGCGTCGGTGTCCTCGATGCGGAAGACCAGCGTGCCCTGGTGGTGCCGGGCGAACGCCCAGTTGAACAGGGCGGTGCGGACCAGGCCCACGTGGGGGTTGCCGGTGGGGGACGGACAGAAACGGACGCGTACGGGGGAGCCGGGTGCGCTAGCCACGCTTGACAACCTTGTTGGTGAGAGTGCCGATGCCTTCGATGCTGACGGCGACCTCGTCGCCGACGTTGAGGGGGCCGACGCCGGCCGGGGTGCCCGTGAGAATCACGTCGCCGGGGAGCAGCGTCATCGCCTCGGAGATGTTGACGATCAGATCCTCGATGGAGTGGATCATCTCGCTGGTGCGGCCGAGCTGGCGCTGGCCGCCGTTGACCGTGAGCTGGATGGTGAGATCGCTCGGGTCCAGGTCGGTCTCCACCCAGGGGCCCAGCGGGCAGGAGGAGTCGAAGCCCTTGGCCCTGGCCCACTGCTTCTCGCGGCGCTGCACGTCGCGGGCGGTGACGTCGTTGGCGCAGGTGTAGCCGAAGACGACGTCCTTGACGCGGTCGCGCGGGACCTCGCGGCACATGCGGCCGATGACGACGGCGAGCTCGGCCTCGTGGTGCAGTTCCTCGGAGAAGGAGGGGTACTGGATGGCGTCGCCGGGGCCGATGACCGAGGTGGACGGCTTGAAGAAGGCGAACGGGGCGTCGGGCACCTCGTTGCCGAGTTCGCGGGCGTGCTCGGCGTAGTTGCGGCCGAAGGCGACGACCTTGTTGGGGAGTACGGGCGGCAGGAGCCGCACCTTGCTCAGGGGCACCTTGGTGCCGGAGAGCTCGAAGTCCGCGAACGGGATGCCCTTGATGATGTCGAGGACGAGCTGGTCCGGCTGGTCGCCCTCGACCGCGCCGAAGGCGACGTTCCCGTCGATGGAGAACCTGGCGATGCGCACGGGTTGCTTGGCCCCTTGCTGAGCTGGCTGGAGTCTGACGCTCCAGGCTAACGCGGCAAGGCGGGGGCGCCTCGCGCATTACGTCCCGTGGCCCCGGGGGCGGCGGTTCGGCGCGCGGGCGCCCGTGTGCCCGTACGGCCGCCCTGAACGTCCGGCGGCCGGGTGACGTACTACTCTGCGGCGGAGGCCGCGACCGGCATCTCCATGAGCGTCGTGCGCCGGGGGTTGGCGGTCTGAGCGGGGAGCTCGACGGCGTGCTCCGGCTGCTCCGGCGTCCGCAGGTCGTCGGCACCGTCGAGGTGCGCCAGCGTCGTGCGTCGCGGGTTGGCGATCTTGTGGAACATCATCGTCGTCTTCACGGTTGTACGAGACCCTGTCGTGTCCGGGCGCCCGGGGACTGCAAGAACCCTTGCGAGGGCGCGGGTTGTCGGTTTTGCCTTCTCTGTAAAGCGTCAGGCTAAACATGCGATTCCCCGCCAACCCGAGCGAGGCCCATGATCTACGTGTGAGTTTGCTCACTTATCAAGGGTCAAACCGGTCAATTCAGGCTCCCGCATCAGCGCGACGAAAGCGACATTGCCCACCTGAACCCACCATTCCGCTCCTGATCATGTCGACTGGGACACCCGCCGGGCGTCGACGACTCGCGGATATACGTCCGTTTTGCGGGTGATCATTTTCTACGTCCGGTGACTCGGCCCTCACGTGCTGTCACCTATGTCACGGGCTGCCCCATGGGCCTTGTTGGAGATCCTGCACTGTGCTGGAATTCCACGGACCGCTGCGGGATCGAGCCGGCGCACAGGGGGCGCACACCAGCGCCGAGCGGCGGCGAGATGGGGGAACCAGCGCCGGTCACTCACGACCACCACGGGGGCGTATTCAGGGCGCCCCTATGACGCCGACACCGTGCCCGTCCGTTCACGCGGAAGGGCGCCTGGTCCAGAGGTTGCGACGCTAGTGCAGGGACGTTTCAAGAGGGATGGCAGCGCTTCGGCGGAGCCGGAGCCGCAGCACGGCGGGACTGGCCCCAAGGCCGTCAGCTCCTCGCCCCAGCACGCCCAGAACCCGGGTCAGGGCCAGTCCGGCGACAACGGCGACCGCCCCGGTCAGGCCGGGACGTCGTCCGCCGCCGGCCAGAAGCCGCCCGCGAAGCCGGCCAAGGGCTCGACCGGCCCCGGCCCGCGAATAGCCCTGCGCAACTGGCGGATCTCCACCCGTCTGGTGTCGCTGCTCGCGCTTCCGGTGGTCGCGGCCACCTCGCTGGGCGCGCTGCGCATCAACCAGTCGATGGACGACATCCAGCAGCTCGACAACATGAAGCTGCTGACCGAGATGACCAAGCAGGCCACCGAGCTGGCCGCCGCGCTCCAGGAGGAGCGCGACCAGTCCGCCGGTCCCCTGGCGCACGGCTCGACGTCCAGCGCGATCGCGGTCAAGGGCGACCGGGAGAAGACCGACCGGGCCCTGAAGAACTTCCTCGACCAGTCCGAGGAGATCGACGCCGCCAGCAAGGACGGCAACCTCGTCGGTGTCCGCGACAGCCTCGTCGGCCTCGCCAGCGACCTGAACGATCTGAACAAGATCCGCAGTACCGCCTATCAGGCCGAGGAGAACTCGACCCAGACCGTCGAGGCCTACCACCGCCTGATCACCCACCTGCTCGACCTCTCGCAGGACATGGCGGAGGCGACCAGCAACCCCGACATGATCCAGCGCACGCGCGCCCTGTCGGCCTTCTCCTCGGCCAAGGAGTACGCGTCGATCCAGCGCGCGGTCCTCGCGGCCGCGCTGCCCGCGAACACCACCAGCAAGGGCAAGCTCTCCGAGAACGACCGGCTCTACGCCCAGTCGGCGCTGCAGAGCCAGACCTCCGAGGTCCGCAGCTTCACCAGCATCTACGGCGACGGCGCCGAGGAACTCCTCAAGCCGATCTCCGAGGGCAACCCGGTGATCGAGTCGTCCGACCAGTACGCCGGCCGCGCGCTCGGCCAGGTCAACGGCCTGGCCGACCTCAAGACCCGGTCCTACCAGGACTGGCTGGACGACAGCTCCACCAAGATCCAGCAGATGAAGAACATCGAGCTCAAGCTGCTGGAGGACATGGAGCAGCAGGCCCGCGAGCTGCGCAGCGAGTCGGAGCGCGAGGCGATCATCTCCGGTGTGCTGATCCTGATCGTGCTCGGCGTCTCCCTGGTCGGCGCCTTCGTCGTGGCCCGCTCCATGATCCGGTCGCTGCGCCGCCTGGAGGACACCGCGACCAAGGTCGCCCAGGACCGCCTGCCCGAGCTGGTCAAGCAGCTCTCCGAGACCGACCCGCAGGACGTCGACACCTCGGTGGAGTCGGTCGGTGTGCACTCCCGGGACGAGATCGGCCGAGTGGCCGCGGCCTTCGACGACGTGCACCGCGAGGCGGTCCGCCTCGCCGCCGAGCAGGCCCTGCTGCGGGGCAACGTCAACGCGATGTTCACCAACCTCTCGCGCCGCTCCCAGGGTCTGATCCAGCGCCAGCTGTCGCTGATCTCGGAACTGGAGTCCCGCGAGGCCGACCCGGACCAGCTGTCCTCGCTGTTCAAGCTCGACCACCTCGCGACCCGCATGCGTCGTAACGGTGAGAACCTCCTCGTCCTCGCCGGTGAGGAGCCGGGCCGCCGCTGGACCCGGCCGGTCCCGCTGGTCGACGTGCTCCGCGCCGCCGCCTCCGAGGTGGAGCAGTACGAGCGCATCGAGCTGTCCTCCGTGCCGACCACCGAGGTCGCCGGACGCGTGGTCAACGACCTCGTGCACCTGCTCGCCGAGCTGCTGGAGAACGCGACCTCGTTCTCCTCCCCGCAGACCAAGGTCAAGGTCACCGGTCACGCGCTGCCCGACGGCCGTGTGCTGATCGAAATCCACGACACCGGTATCGGCCTCTCGCCGGAGGACCTGGCCGCGATCAACGAGCGGCTCGCCTCGCCGCCGACCGTGGACGTCTCCGTCTCCCGCCGCATGGGTCTGTTCGTGGTCGGCCGCCTCTCGCAGCGCCACGGCATCCGCATCCAGCTGCGCCCGTCCGACTCCGGTGGTACGACCGCGCTGGTCATGCTGCCCGTCGATGTCGCCCAGGGCGGCCGCAAGCCGCAGCCCAAGCCGGGTCAGCCCGCCTCGGGCAACGGCGGTCCGGCCGCCGCGCAGGCCGCGGCCGGTGTCGCGGCGGCCCGGCGTGGTGGCGGCCAGGGCGGTGGCGCCCTCGGTGGCGGCGGTGCCTTCGGCGGCGGTGGCGGTGCCCTCGGCGCCGGTGCGCCGAGCGGTGGCCGGCTCGGTGCCGGTCAGGGGCCGCGGGCCGCACTGCCCGGGCGTGACGCGGGCGGTCGCCCGGGTGCGCCGGGCGGCGCGCGCGGGCCGCAGTCCCCGGCGGGACCGAACCAGCAGAACCGCCCGGCTCCGGCCGGCGCGGGTGCGGGTGCCGGTCAGGCGCCCGGTGCTCCGCAGGGCCTGCAGGCCGCGGGCATGAACGCGCCGCAGGGCAACGCTCCGCAGGGCAACACCCAGCAGGGCCAGGACGCCTTCGGTGGCGGACGCGGCCCGTCCGCGCCCCCGCAGCGCGGCAAGCGCCGCGGCAAGGGGAACGGCGACGCCGAGCAGGGCCGTCGCCCGCAGCTGCCGCCGCGCGGCGGTCCGCGGGCCGAGCTGCCCGGCGGCAACCCGCAGCCCCGTACCCCCAGCTGGAGCGACGAGAACGCGCAGCCGCCCGTGCCGCGCGCCTCGCTGGACGCCCCGCGCGGCCACGAGGAGCCGGACAGCTCGCGTACGGACCGCACGCCGCGCTTCGACGACCGGCAGGGCCCGGGCTCGACCACCGAGATGCCGGCGGTTCCCCGGCTCGGCGAGTCCCAGGGACCCGGCGCCACGGCCGAGTTCGCCCGCCCGGACTTCGACGCCCCGGCACCTCGCCGGGACGACCCGCAGAACGCGGGGCGGTTCGCCCAGCCCGGTCATAACCAGGCCGGTCAGAACCAGACGGGCCAGAACCAGGCCGGTCAGAACCAGTACGGCCAGGACCAGTACGGTCAGGGCGGAACGCACGCCGCCCCGCAGAACGACCAGTTCGCGCGGCCCGAGCCGGCCGCCCCGCAGCAGAACGGCGGCTCCTTCGTCCGCTCGGACGTCTTCGGCGGACAGCCCGGCCAGGCCGGCCCGGCCTCGACCGGCCCGTTCAACGGCGCCCAGGGCTTCGACAACGGCTCGACCGGGCAGCACCGCCTGCCGGAGCGTCAGAACCCGGCCCCCACCGGCCAGTTCGAGCGCCCGCAGGTCAACGGCGCGCACGGCGGGAACGACTTCGGCGCCCCGCAGCCGCCGGCCCCGCAGCAGCGTCCGGCCCACCAGGAGCCCGCGGGTGGGAACACCAACGGGACCGCCGCGCAGCGGCCGGGTGACGGATGGGCCCTGCCCCCTGCCTCCGGCCCCGGTGACGGACGTACGCCGCTGTACGACACGCTGGAGACCAACTGGTTCCACGGCGACCGCGAGGCGAGGGCCCAGCAGGGCGCCCCGGCCGCGGCCCCGGAACCGCAGGCCCCCCAGCCCCAGACCCCGGCGGCCCCTCAGCGGCCCGCCACCTCCTCCTGGCGCAGCTCGCCGAACGACGACCTCGTCCGGCAGGCCGAGCGCGTACGGCAGCCGGCGGCCGGCGGGATCACCACATCCGGCCTGCCGCGCCGGGTGCCCAGGGCGAACCTCGTCCCGGGCACGGCTCAGCAGCAGTCGCACCAGAACGGTCCGCAGGTATCGCGTGCGCCCGACGAGGTGCGCGGCCGGCTGACCAATCTCCGTCGGGGAATCGCACAGGGCCGCCAGGCCGGGACCAACCAGACCGGCAGCTATCCGCGGCCCACTCACCAGCAGGAGCGTTAGTTGAGCCCGATGAGCCAGGCGGCACAGAACCTCAACTGGTTGATCACGAATTTCGTGGACAACACCCCGGGGGTGTCCCACACCGTCGTCGTGTCCGCGGACGGACTCCTTCTGGCGATGTCGGAGGGCTTTCCGCGCGACCGCGCCGACCAGCTCGCGGCCGTCGCCTCGGGGCTGACCTCGCTGACCGCCGGGGCGTCCCGGATCTTCGAGGGCGGCGACGTGGCACAGACGGTCGTGGAGATGGAACGCGGGTTCCTTTTCCTCATGTCCGTCTCGGACGGCTCGTCCCTGGCCGTCCTCGCCCACCCGGAGTGCGACATCGGCCTCGTCGGCTACGAGATGGCACTCCTGGTCGACCGCGCGGGGGCGGTACTCACGCCCGACCTGCGCGCTGAACTACAAGGAAGTCTGCTCCACTGAACGGCCCCGGCACCACCCGTGTTACCAAATCACCGTCCGGCCGCCACAATCCCCCCACCGGCCTCGTCAGACGGCACGACTGACCAACCTGCTGTCCCGCCCGGAGGATTCATGACCCCGCCCACCGCCTCTCATGATCCGTACGCGGAGCCGTACGAGGACGAGGGCGACCAGCCGCTGGTACGTCCGTACGCGATGACCGGCGGCCGGACGAGGCCGCGCTACCAGCTCGCCATCGAGGCGCTGATCAGCACGACGGCCGACCCGGCAGCGCTCATGGGGCTGCTTCCCGAGCATCAGCGCATCTGCCACCTGTGCCGCGAGGTGAAGTCGGTGGCCGAGGTGTCGGCCCTGCTGGCGATGCCGCTCGGCGTGGCCCGGATCCTCGTCGCGGACCTCGCGGAGGCCGGGCTGGTCGCCATTCACCAGCCTGGCGGCGACGAGAACAACGGCGGTGCGCCGGACGTGACACTGCTCGAAAGGGTGCTCAGTGGACTTCGAAAGCTCTGACGGGGGTCGGGCGACCACCTCCGCGAAGATCGTGGTGGCCGGCGGCTTCGGCGTCGGCAAGACCACGTTCGTGGGCGCCGTCTCCGAGATCAACCCGCTGCGCACCGAGGCCGTGATGACCTCTGCCAGCGCCGGGATCGACGACCTGACGCACGCCGGGGACAAGACGACCACCACGGTCGCCATGGACTTCGGCCGCATCACGCTCGACCAGGACCTGATCCTTTACCTGTTCGGCACGCCGGGCCAGGACCGTTTCTGGTTCATGTGGGACGACCTGGTGCGCGGCGCCATCGGCGCGGTGGTGCTGGTGGACACGCGGCGGCTGGCCGACTGCTTCCCCGCGGTGGACTACTTCGAGAACTCGGGCCTGCCGTTCGTCGTCGCGCTCAACGGCTTCGACGGACAGCAGCCGTACAACCCGGACGAGGTGCGCGAGGCGCTACAGATCGGTCCGGACACCCCGATCATCACGACCGACGCCCGGCACCGCGCCGACGCGAAGAGTGCGCTGATCACGCTGGTGGAGCACGCGCTGATGGCACGCCTGCGGTAGGTACGCGGGCGGCCGCGGCCAAGTCGGCAGGGGTCTACGGCACTTGTCGTAGGCGGGGCGGAGCCGACTGTGTCCTTTGACACGGTCGGCTCCGCCGTTCATAACGTTTCGGCAGAGGAATCGGGTGGTACCGACACGCGACGCGGTCAACTGGTCTCGCTGCGCGCACGAACGCCCCGTCTTTTGACGGTCCTCGCTCTTTATGACCGTTTTACGCGGGGCTTACATCACGTGTAACCCCCGCGTTCCACTGTTTGGAAGAGCGCTGGTCGCCGTGCTGGAATGCCAGAACTGCCCAATGGTCAAAGACGTACTCAGCAGTAGTGCGTACCCGATGACGGACTGGGCTCTGAGACACAGCGGCACGACATAGGTGCCGACCGCCGAGAGGTTGTTGGTCGAGTGAGGCGAAGCAAGAACAGTCCCGAGCCATCGGCCCGGGGCAACTTCACCCCGCCGCCGCGCACAGCGGCGCCCGCCCCCGTGCCCGCTTCGGAAACCAAGGCCGAACCCGCCCCGAGCGGCGGCCGTTTCTCCCCGCGCAACTGGCGGGTGACCACCCGGCTGAACGCGATCCTGCTCATTCCCGTGCTGGTCGGCCTCGTCATGGGCGGCTTCCAGGTGAAGAGCTCGATCGACACCTGGTCGGACGCCGAGGACGCCGAGAGCACCGCGCGCCTGGTGCGGGCCTCCCTCGGCTACGCCAACGCCCTCTACAACGAGCGCGACCTCACGGCCGCCCCGCTGCTGCAGGGCAAGGGCCAGGAGGACGCGACCGTCACCAAGGCCCGCCAGACGACCGACCAGGCGGCCGACGCGTTCGACGAGGCGGCCCAGGACATGCCCGGCAAGGCGGGCCTTGAGCGCCGTCTGAAGGTCTTCCGCGAGCAGGAGCCCAAGCTCCAGACGCTGCGCGTGGCCGCGTACACCTCCAAGCTCAAGGGCGTGGAGACCGAGGAGGGCTACACCGGGATCGCCCACCCCCTGATGGAGTTCGCCAACGAACTCGGTCTGGGCACCGGCAACATCACCTCCTACGGCCGTACCGTCTACGCGATCTCGCTGACCAAGGCGGCGCTCTCCCTGGAGCGCTCCATCGGCATGCACATGCTGGTCAAGCCGGGTCCGGACCCCAGCCACCTCGCCAGCCAGCGCGTCGCGCTCTCCTCGTACGCGTACCTCGAGCGCATCGCCATCGAGGAGTACATCGGCGGCGGTACCGAGGCGGACGCGCAGAAGCTCGAGGACGCCGAGGCGCAGCTCAAGACGGACGGTGCGGCCATGGCCAAGGAGGCCAAGGCCAAGGACCCGGACTACGTGCCGCCGCCGGCCAACCCGACGACGATGATCTCGGAGCTGGCCCGGCTGGACTCGACGGACCCCAGTGCCCGGGCCGACCTGGCCGAGCAGGGCATCACGCCGGAAAACTGGTGGGCGGTCAACACCCTCAAGTTCGACGCGTACCAGAAGATCGAGTCGGACCTCGCCGACAAGGCGGTGTCCGAGGCGTCCACGATCGCCGACGACGCCGAGCGGGACGCCTACATCACGGGTGCCGCGGTCGTCATCGCGCTGCTCGCCGCGTTCATCCTGGCCGGCATGGTGGCCCGCCAGATGAGCCGCTCCATGCGCCAGCTGCGCAACGCCGCCTTCGGCATCGCCGAGCAGCGCCTGCCGATGCTGGTCGACCAGCTCTCCCGTACCGACCCCGGCCGGGTCGACACCCGGGTCCAGCCGATCCCGATCACCTCGACCGACGAGATCGGCGAAGTCGCCCGCGCCTTCGACCAGGTGCACCGCGAGGCCGTCCGGCTCGCCGCCGAGCAGGCCCTGCTGCGGGGCAACATCAACGCGATCTTCACCAACCTGTCGCGCCGCAACCAGTCGCTGATCGAGGGCCAGCTGAGCCTGATCACCGACCTGGAGAACAACGAGGCCGACCCCGACCAGCTGGAGAACCTCTTCCGGCTGGACCACCTCGCCACCCGTATGCGCCGCAACGGCGAGAACCTCCTGGTCCTCGCCGGCGAGGAGCCCGGCCGCCGCTGGGACCAGCCGGTCCCGCTGGTCGACGTGCTGCGCGCCGCCTCCTCCGAGGTGGAGCAGTACGAACGCGTCGAGCTGTCCGGCGTCCCGGAGGCCGAGATCCACGGCCGTGCCGTGACCGACCTCGTGCACCTGCTGGCCGAGCTGCTGGAGAACGCGACGACGTTCTCCTCCCCGCAGACCAAGGTCCGCGTCACCGCGACCCGGCTGCCCGACGGCCGCGTGATGGTCGAGATCCACGACAAGGGCATCGGCCTGACCGCCGAGGACTTCGCGGACATCAACCACAAGCTGGCCAACCCGCCGACCGTGGACGCCGCGATCTCGCAGCGCATGGGCCTGTTCGTGGTCGGCCGGCTGTCGGACCGGCACGGCATCCGCGTCCAGCTGCGCCCCTCCGGCGAGCAGGCGGGCACCACCTCGCTGGTCATGCTCCCGGACGCCATCACGCACGGTGGCGGTGGCGAGCAGCAGCGCGACGAGTTCACCGTCTCGCAGATCATCCCGGAGCAGAACTTCCAGGGCGGCGAGAGCTTCGGTCAGGTCGGTCAGCCCATGCGGACCGCCGCCGAGCTGGGCTTCGACGACAGCCGGTACTCCGAGGTCCCCGACGACATACGCGAGCTCGACCCGGTCGGCCGCTCGCTGATGCGCGAGGAGCGCCGCGCGGCCCTGGAGTCCCAGTCGAATCCCGAGCTGCCCGGTCCGGCGGACCACGGCGGCCGCGAGGAGGCCGCGACGCCCGGGTACCAGGACCAGTTCACCGGACAGCAGCCGGTGTACGACCAGGGTCAGAGCGGCTACCAGGAGCAGCAGACCGGGCAGACCGGCGGGTACGACCAGCGGTCGTCGTACGCCGATCAGCAGCAGACGTCGTACGACGAGCAGTACTTCGCGCCGGGCGGCGGCA
The DNA here is from genome assembly GCF_031597775.1 of Streptomyces sp. BB1-1-1. Taxonomy (NCBI): domain Bacteria; kingdom Bacillati; phylum Actinomycetota; class Actinomycetes; order Kitasatosporales; family Streptomycetaceae; genus Streptomyces; species Streptomyces sp. BB1-1-1. Next base: position 2,557,588 of record NZ_CP134203.1, read on the forward strand.
TGCCGCAGGGCGAGGCGTACCCGGCGGGCGGCGGCTACCAGGACCCCTCCTACCCGGAACAGGGCCGAGGCGGGCACCAGCCGGCGGGCACCGACGCCCAGGAGGCGTACTCGCCCTTCGAGCAGCGGCGCCACCAGGACGACTGGCCCCAGCAGGACGGTTACCAGAACGGGTACCAGCACCAGAACGGTTATCCGGACCAGTACCCCGCGGGTGCTCCGGAGGCGGAATCCGTGCAGGCCGCTGACGTGAACGAGGCGGACCGCGTAGGCTTCGACCGTCCGGGCGCGGCCCCCTCCGCCGCCCACCGGATGACCGACGCCGGTCTTCCCCGCCGCGGATCCACCGCGAGCGGCGCGGGCGATGCGGGACGTGTGGGCCAGGAGGCGCCGGCCGCCGCCCCGGAGGCGGGTGGCACGGACAACTGGCGGTCGGCCAACGACGACCGCTGGCAGCAGGCCTCGGCGCTGCGCAAGCCCAAGGCGGGCGGGGTCACCTCCTCGGGCCTGCCGCGACGGGTACCCAAGGCCAACCTGGTCGAGGGCGCCGCCGAGACCACTCCACAGGGAGGCCCACAGGTCTCCCGCGCCCCGGAGGACGTCCGGGGCAGGCTGAGCAACCTGCGGCGCGGCGTCGAACGAGGCCGCAGCGCAGGCAGTGAAACGAACGGCCAGGACACAAGGAATGAACACCGTGGTCCTGACAGCACCTACAACCAGGAGCGTTAGTGTGAGCCCGATGAGCCAGGCGGCGCAGAACCTGAACTGGTTGATCACCAACTTCGTGGACAACACCCCGGGGGTGTCCCACACGGTGGTGGTCTCCGCCGACGGACTCCTTCTGGCGATGTCCGAAGGGTTCCCGCGCGACCGTGCCGATCAGCTCGCGGCCGTCGCCTCCGGCCTGACCTCGCTGACCGCCGGTGCCTCGCGCATCTTCGAGGGCGGCAGCGTGAACCAGACGGTTGTGGAGATGGAGCGGGGATTCCTCTTCATCATGTCCATTTCCGACGGCTCGTCCCTCGCGGTTCTCGCACACCCGGAGGCGGACATCGGTCTCATTGGGTACGAGATGGCCCTTCTGGTGGACCGTGCCGGCACGGTCCTGACGCCGGATCTGCGGGCTGAGCTCCAAGGGAGCCTTCTCAACTAAAGGACAGACGGTGCGTTTTGGCGTCCCGTGGCCGTAAAGTTTCGGGACGCGGCTCCACAGTGATGGATGCCAGGCACAGTCGGAGGAGGAAAAAGTGGCAACACCCCCAGGCGGTCCGTCTTCGGGCAACTGGTCGTACGGCCCTGGCCAGGGTCAGAACGACGGCTCGGCAAACGGATACGGCTACCCCTCCGTGCCGAGCCACCGGCAGCCGTACGCGCCGCAGGGCCCCGGCCCTTCGCCGTACGACCAGCCGCACGCTCCGCGCATCCAGCCCGTGCAGCCGCAGCGCCGCACCCCTGAGCCGGCGCCCGCCGGGGCGTCGAACAACCCCCTGGTGCGCCCGTACGCCATGACGGGCGGCCGCACCAGGCCGCGGTACCAGCTCGCCATCGAGGCGCTGGTGCACACCACCGCGCAGCCGCACCAGATGCAGGGCCAGCTGCCCGAGCATCAGCGGATCTGCAACCTCTGCCGGGAGATCAAGTCGGTGGCCGAGGTCTCGGCCCTCCTGACGATCCCTCTCGGTGTGGCCAGGATCCTCGTCGCCGACTTGGCGGAGGCGGGCCTGGTCGCCATCCATCAGCCCGGCGGCGACGAGAACGCCGGCGGCCAGCCAGACGTGACACTGCTCGAAAGGGTGCTCAGTGGACTTCGCAAGCTCTAGCGGAGGGCCTTCCCGCTCCACCACGTCCGCGAAGATCGTGGTGGCGGGCGGCTTCGGCGTGGGCAAGACCACGTTCGTCGGCGCCGTCTCGGAGATCAACCCGCTGCGCACCGAGGCCGTGATGACGTCCGCGTCCGCGGGCATCGACGATCTCACCCACACGGGGGACAAGACGACCACGACGGTCGCCATGGACTTCGGACGCATCACGCTCGACCAGGACCTGATCCTGTACCTCTTCGGTACGCCCGGCCAGGACCGCTTCTGGTTCATGTGGGACGACCTGGTGCGCGGCGCCATCGGCGCGATCGTTCTGGTCGACACGAGGCGGCTCGCCGACTGCTTCCCCGCCGTCGACTACTTCGAGAACAGCGGCCTGCCGTTCGTGATCGCGCTGAACGGCTTCGACGGCCAGCAGCCGTACAACCCGGACGAGGTCCGGGAGGCTCTGCAGATCGGGCCGGACACGCCGATCATCACGACGGACGCGCGGCATCGGGCCGATGCGAAGAGTGCCCTGATCACGCTGGTCGAGCACGCGCTGATGGCGCGGTTGCGCTAGCCGCGCAGCCTGCGGGCAGTCGTGCCGCTTGGGCGGCACGGGTGGGCGCAGGCGGCACCCCGCTAGCGCCGGGTTGCGCGACGCCCCCTGCGGCCACTGGGCTGCCGGGGGCGGTTTCGTTGCCGGGTGCGGGTGACCCGTGGCTGGTCGCGCAGTTCCCCGCGCCCCTACGGACGTTGCCCCGCCCGGCGTGTAGTGCGAAGAAGAGGCCCCCTCCTGGTGGAGGGGGCCTCTTCGTGGGCTCAGGTCAGCGCCAGCTGTGGGGCGCGCGGAAGCCCGGCTCGCGTTCCAGGCGGCGCCAGCCCGCGCGGACGGGGCCGCCGCCGTGGGTCGGGGCGATCTCGATGGGGTGGGCGGCGGCGCGGGCCATGAGGAGGGCCGTGATGGCGGCGACTTCCTCGGGCTCGGCGTGGCCCTTCTCGACGCGGATGTCGGGAGTGGACATGGACGTGGCTCCTCGGGTCACTGCGGCGGGTTGCCGTGCTTGCGGGAGGGCAGGTCGGCGTGCTTGGTCTGGAGCATCGCGAGGGAGCGGATGAGGACTTCGCGGGTCTCCGCCGGGTCGATGACGTCGTCGACCAGGCCGCGCTCGGCCGCGTAGTAGGGGTGCATCAGCTCGGCCTTGTACTCCTTGACCATGCGGGCCCGCATGGCCTCGGGGTCCTCGGCGTCGGCGATCTGACGGCGGAAGATGACGTTGGCCGCGCCCTCGGCACCCATCACGGCGATCTCGTTGGTCGGCCAGGCGTAGGTGAGGTCGGCGCCGATGGACTGGCTGTCCATGACGATGTAAGCACCTCCGTACGCCTTGCGCAGGATGAGCGAGATGCGCGGGACGGTCGCGTTGCAGTAGGCGTAGAGGAGCTTGGCGCCGTGGCGGATGATTCCGCCGTGTTCCTGGTCGACGCCCGGCAGGAAGCCGGGTACGTCCAGGAGGGTGATGATCGGGATGTTGAAGGCGTCGCACATCTGCACGAAGCGCGCGGCCTTCTCGCTGGCCTCGATGTCCAGGACGCCGGCCAGGGCCTGCGGCTGGTTGGCGACGATGCCGACGACCTGGCCGTCCAGACGGGCCAGGGCGCAGATGATGTTGCGCGCCCAGCGCTCGTGGACCTCCAGGTACTCGCCGTCGTCGACGAGCTCCTCGATGACCTTGGTCATGTCGTACGGGCGGTTGCCGTCCGCCGGGACCAGGTCGAGGAGGGTGTCGCCGCGACGGTCCGCCGGGTCGCCGGTCTCGGTGCGGGGCGGGTTCTCGCGGTTGTTCTGCGGGAGCAGCGAGAGGAGGTAGCGCACCTCGGCGAGGCACGTCTCCTCGTCGTCGTAGGCGAAGTGGCAGACGCCGGACGTCTCGGCGTGCACGTCGGCGCCGCCGAGGCCGTTCTGGGTGATCTCCTCGCCGGTGACGGCCTTGACGACGTCCGGTCCGGTGATGAACATCTGCGAGGTGTCGCGGACCATGAAGACGAAGTCCGTGAGGGCGGGGCTGTAGGCGGCGCCGCCCGCGCACGGGCCGAGCATCACGCTGATCTGCGGGATGACCCCGGACGCCTTGGTGTTGCGCTGGAAGATGCCGCCGTACCCGGCGAGGGCGCTGACGCCCTCCTGGATGCGGGCGCCGGCGCCGTCGTTCAGGGAGACCAGCGGGGCACCGGCCGCGATGGCCATGTCCATGATCTTGTGGATCTTCGTGGCGTGGGCCTCGCCCAGCGCGCCGCCGAAGATCCGGAAGTCGTGTGCGTAGACGAAGACCGTGCGGCCCTCCACCGTGCCCCAGCCGGTGATGACACCGTCGGTGTACGGCTTCTTGGCCTCCAGGCCGAAACCGGTCGCCCGGTGCCGGCGCAGTTGCTCGACCTCGCGGAAGGACCCCGGGTCCAGGAGCAGCTCGATGCGCTCCCGTGCCGTCAGCTTGCCCTTGGCGTGCTGCGCCGCCGTCGCCTTCTCGCTCGGCCCGGCCAGTGCCTGCGCACGGATCTCGTGCAGTTCGGCCACTCGCCCGCGCGCGTCCGTCGGCTCACCCGGCGCCTCATCCAAAACGGTCATGTAGCGACTCTACGAAGCCGACCAAGGATTGCCAGCCGTCGACTCCGTACAGTCTCCGACGCGTTTTACTGGTAGCACTGAACAGAACCCTCACGGCATGCAGCCGTTTCGACTGCTCAGGGGGCCTGATCCTTGTAGGAGTCGCACAAAGCCGTCAGCTGAGAGTCACCTCACATTCATGGGTGGTACATACCACCCCTGGAGTGACGCGGAGGTGCAGTCGGCGGCCCGTCGCGACGATTTCGACCGTCTCGTCGGCCCGTACGGTCGCTCGCACCGGGTGGTCCCAGATGATCTCCAGGGGCTCTCCCGTGCGCGGTGGTTCGCTCACGCAGAGGGTAGCGGTACGCCCCCTGCGCCGGACCAGCACGCTCGCCCCCGCCGTCGCGGTGAGCGGGCCGGCCGTGCCGGGCTGCCAGAAGTTCGCGGCCGTGAGGCCGAGCGGGGGAACGGCGACCGCCTGGCAGCGGTCGTCGTTGGCCAGGACCGCGAGCCGGCGGCGGTCGGCGGCGCGGCGTGCGACGTCCCGGCGGGAGGCGCCCGGCATGAGGACGTAGACGTAGTCCGCGTCGGCCGGGTCCGTGCCGTGATCCAGCCAGAGGGTCTGCCAGCGGCGGGTCCGGCGCTCGGTCGTGCTGGTGGTGTTGATGTCGGACCAGGCGCCGGTGCGGTCCTCGCGCAGGGTCCGCAGCCCGCCCCCGGGCACGATCCAGCCGCCGTGGTCCGCCAGATGAGCCCAGCCGCGACCCCGGACGAGGGCCTGGCGGCCGCCCTCCCCGAGGTTGCGGTTGTCGACGACCGTCTCGACCGGGACGCCGTCCGCGCAGGTGATGCCGGCGCCCAGGCAGACCACCTCGTCGTCGAGGAAGAACCAGGACTTGCGGGCTTCGAGGGTCGAGCCGAGCCCTTTGAGGTGCTGGCCGACGGCCGCGTACTCGCCGTCGGTCGTGCCGCCGACCCAGCGGGCGTCGGGCTTGGGCGCGCCCCATTCGCCGCCGGCCTTGTCGGGCAGGCGCTTGGTGGAGACGGTGGTGCCGGGCAGCCGGTACCAGTCGACGGTCGGCCAGAACCAGTCCGTGTACTGATCGGACCGGCCGGATCTGGTCCCGTTCCCCCACCAGGTGAGCATGCCCGCGCCGGTGTGCCAGCCGCGCGGGTTCTCGCCGTTGCCGCACTCGTAGTGGGCGATGCGGTCGCTGGCCATGGCGAGGCCCGCGGTGAAGGCGGGGCGGCGGTGGACGGCGCGGTCCATGGCCGCGAAGAGTCGGTGCCCGGTGGGCTCGGGCGCGGCCTCGACGGGGGCGTCGGCGATCTCGTGCAGCCGGGCCAGGTCGGCGACCCCGAACTGCGGCGCCGTCAGGACGGGGGTGACGGTGTCGCGTTCGATCCAGCCCTTGATCCGCGCGTACCACCGTTCGCGCTCGGTGTCGCTCGCGCCGCCCGCGAGGACCGCCATGGCGGCGACGATCTGCTGTCCGTGGAAGTGGTCGCTGCGCATGACGTGCAGGTCGTCGCTCTTGAGGTAGCCCCGGCTGATGGCACGGCCGTTGACGAGGTCCATGACCAGTCCGTCGTGGACGAGAGGCGCGTAGGCGTGTTCGACGCTGTCGAGGATGATCTGCCGACCGGGGTCCGTCACCTCCCACTCCGAGCCGGCGAGCAGGGTGAACAGCCGGCCCAGCCCGTCCAGCATGACCTGGCCGTACGTCCCCGAGTAGGCGACCCAGGTGTGCTGGACGAACGAGCCGTCGGCGTAGAGGCCGTCGCCCTCGGTGACGTACGGGAAGACCGGCGAGAGCGCGTCGCGGGCGAGGGCGATCTTGCCGGGGGCCCGGCCCAGGATGCCGCGCAGGGCGACGGAGCGGCACAGGTCGACGCGGTTGGCGCCGGTGGAGGTGCCGGAGTAGTCACCGAGCATCGCGTCGGGAATGAAGTGGTCGACGGCGGCGCAGGCGGCGGCGGTGCGGTCGGTGCCGAGGTGGTCGTGGAGGGCGGCGGTGATGTCCATCAGGAGGCGGGGGCTGCCGATCTGCCATTCCCACCAGTTGCCGTAGCGGGTGGTGCCCGGGTTGTAGACGGTGGCCGAGAGGTGGTCGAGGCCGCGCAGGATGTCTGCCAGGAGGGCCTCGTCGCCGGTGGAGCCGGTGCCCTGCTGGACGTACGCCTCGGTCATGGTCCACAGACGGCCGTAGGCGAAGGTGATGCCGGCGGGCGGGTCGAAGGGGTGGCCGGGCCACAGGGAGGTGGGGGTGGGGGCCATGGCGGCGCGGTGGGCGCGGGCGCGTTCGCCGGTTTCGGCCAGGCGGGAGGCGTACGGTTCGGCGGCCGGGTCGTAGCCGTCGCCGAGGGCGATGCCGAGCCAGCGTCGGCGGAGGGTGTCGTAGGGGTCGGCGGTGGCCGCGGCGGGGGCGCCCGGGGACGGGGCACCGAGGGCGCGGGTGCCGAGGGCCGGGGTGAGCGTGGCGGCCAGGGCGGTAGCGAGCAGGACGGTGCGGCGGGTGGGTTCGGCGCCGGTTCGGCGGACGTGCGGCCACGTGGAGGTCATGCTCATGACCCTTCCCCGATCCGGGGTCCGCCAGGCGGCGGTACGCGTGCTGCGGGACGGGGTCCGCCGGGTTACCAAGAGGAGGCCTGACCACCGTTCCGGTTCGCCTCCGTGCCGGTGCGTTCCGATCCGCGACGAGGTGACCATGCGCCTGCTGCTCGTCCATCCCAGCGCCCTGCTGTACTCCGAGATCTTCCTGCGCCTGGAGCCCCTGGGGCTCGAACGCGTGGCGGGCGCGGCCCGCGAGGCGGGGCACGAGGTCCGGGTCGTGGACCTCCAGGTGCTGGACCTGGCGACCCTGCGGGACGAGGTGCGGTCGTTCCGGCCGGAGGCCCTCGGCGTCTCGCTGAACTACCTGGCGAACATCCCCGAGGCGATCGACCTGGCGGCGAAGGTGAAGCGGGAGGTCCCCGGCTGCTTCGTCTTCTTCGGCGGGCACAGCGTCTCCTTCGTCGCCGAGGACGTGCTGGAGCAGGCGGCCGGGGCGGTGGACGCGGTGGTCCGGGGCGAGGGCGAACCGGTGATCGCGCCGCTGCTGGAGGCGGTGCGCGACGGCGGGGTGGAGGGCGTCCCCGGAATCATCACCGCGGCCGGGAGGGGGCCCGCGCCGCTGATGATGCACGGCATCGACTCCCCGCTGCCGGCCCGCGACCTGATGCGCAACCGGCGCCGCTACTTCATCGGCGAGCTGGACCCGTGCGCCTCCATCGAGTTCACCCGCGGCTGTCCCTGGGACTGCTCGTTCTGCTCCGCCTGGACGTTCTACGGCCGCAGCTACCGCAAGGCCTCCCCCGAGGCCGCGGCCGAGGACCTGGCGAGGGTCCGCGAGCCCAACGTCTTCATCGTGGACGACGTGGCCTTCATCCGGCCCGAGCACGGCAACGCGATCGCCGACGAGGTGGAACGGCGCGGCATCCGCAAGCAGTACTACCTGGAGACCCGCAGCGACGTGCTGCTGCGCCACCCCGAGGTCTTCGAGCGGTGGGCGAGGCTCGGCCTGCGCTACATGTTCCTGGGCATGGAGGCCATCGACGCCGAGGGCCTGGACCTGTTCCGCAAGCGGATCAGCCCGGACGAGAACTTCCGGGCGCTGGAGACGGCCCGGCGCCTGGGCATCCAGGTCGCCATCAACCTCATCGTGGACCCGGCCTGGGACGAGGAGCGCTTCCGGGTGGTGCGGGAGTTCGCGCTGTCGGTGCCGGAGATCGTGCACTTCACGGTGATGACGCCGTACCCGGGGACGGAGATCTGGCACACCGAGTCCCGCCGCCTCACCACCCGCGACTACCGCCTCTTCGACATCCAGCACGCCGTGGTGCCGACCACGCTGCCGCTGGACCGGTTCTACGAGGAACTGGTGCGCACCCAGGCCGTGATCAACCGCAAGCACCTGGGTCTGCGGACGGCGTTCGGCGCGGCCCGGATCCTCGGCCGGAACCTGCTGCGCGGGCAGACGAACTTCGCCCGCATGCTGTGGAAGTTCAACCAGGTCTACAACCCGCGCCGGCAGTTCGCGGACCACAGCATGCCCGTGCGCTACGAACTGCCGCTGCCCAAGCCCGTCGACGTCGGCGACCGGCGGCAGCTGTACGTCCACACGCGGACGGCACCGCAGGCATCGCGGCCACCCCGCGCGTAACCGTTGAAGGCTGAACGGAATAGGTCTACAGTCGTGACCGTTGAACTGGTTGAACATTCAACATCACGACTCGACCCTTTCCGGAGGACGCCATGACCACCACCCCCGACCTCACCACCCTGACCGGCGAGTACACGATCGACCCCGCGCACACCACGATCGGCTTCACGGCACGCCACGCCATGGTCACCAACGTCAAGGGCAAGTTCCTCGACTTCAGCGGCGCCCTGCACCTGGACGGCGCCGACCCGACCCGCTCCACCGCGTCCCTCGACATCACGATGGACAGCGTGGACACCGGGTCCGCCGACCGCGACGGCCACCTCAAGAGCTCGGACTTCTTCAAGACGGACGAGTTCCCGAAGATGACCTTCCGCTCCACCGGCGTGGAGGCCCTGGGCGGCGACGACTACCGCGTCACGGGCGACCTCACGATTCTCGGCACCACCAAGCCGCTCACCATCGACCTGGAGTTCAACGGCGCCGCCAAGGACCCGTTCGGCAACGAGCGCGTCGGTTTCGAGGGCAAGGCGGAGATCAAGCGCTCGGAGTGGGGCCTCACCTGGAACGCGGCTCTGGAGACCGGCGGCTTCCTGGTCTCCGACAAGATCAAGCTGAACTTCGACATCTCGGCGATCAAGCAGGCGTGACGCCCCGCACCCCCTCCGGGGCGGCGAAGTCCACGTCGACGACGGCCCGGACCCGGATACGCCGGCCGGGCCGACCGATCGTCCGGTAGACCGTGTTGCACCGCGCGATCGAACGGTCCGCGCTCACCGTAGCGGCGTGTCGCGCCCGGCCGCCGCGCCGATTCCCAGCAGGTCCCGCGCCTGGTCGAGGGCCTGGCCGAAGGGGTCGGGGAAGACGCCCAGACCGTGCGTGACCAGCGCGCCCTCGTGCAGCAGCATCAGCGTGCGCGCCAGCCGGTCCGCTCCGGCCGCGCCGGTCGCTCCGACCTCGCCGACCGCGCCGGTCTCCCGGGCGAGGCGGGTGAACAGGTCGAGCATCCACCGCTTCTGCCCGGTGATGACCGGGTACGCCGGGTGGGCCGGGTCGCTGATCTCCGCGTGGGCGTTGATCATGCTGCACCCCTTGGCCCCGTACTCCGCCGCCCACGCGCGCGAGGCCTCGAAGACGGCCAGCACCCGGGCGGCCGGCGGCTGCCCCGAGGCCGCCTCCAGACGGCCGGCCAGCAGCTCCCGCCAGCGCTCGTCGCGCCCGGCCAGGTATTCCACGACGATCTGCTCCTTCGAGCCGAACCGGTCGTACAGCGTCTTCTTGGTCACCCCGGCCTCGGCGGCGATGAGGTCCACGCCCACGGCATGGATGCCGTGCTCGTAGAACAGCCGCTCGGCGGCCTCCAGAACGCGTCGCGCACCGGGCGTCATGCGGACGCGGTGCGGTTTCTCCAGTTTTTCCTGCTTCTCCACAGGCTCCATGTTCACGAGTATACCGATCTGTATAGTGGGCACCCGGAAGCAAGTAAACCGATCTGTCTACTGGATTCCGGATGTGGTCGACGTGAAATCCCTGCTCTCGGTCGCCTTCGTACTGTGCTGGAGCTCCGGCTTCATCGGCGCCAAGCTCGGCGCCGGAACGGCGGACGCGACCACGCTCCTGATGTGGCGCTTCCTGCCGCTCGCCGTGGTCCTGGTCGCCGTCGCGGCCTTCTCCCGCGCGGCGTGGCGGGGCCTGAAGCTCCGGGACGCCGGCCGGCAGGTCGCCATCGGCGCGCTGTCGCAGAGCGGGTATCTGCTCAGCGTCTACTACGCCATCCAACTCGGCGTCTCCAGCGGCACCACCGCCCTGATCGACGGCGTCCAGCCGCTCGTCGCCGGTGCGCTCGCCGGCCCCCTGCTGCGGCAGTACGTCTCGCGCCGGCAGTGGCTCGGGCTGTGGCTGGGGCTGGCCGGCGTCGCCACGGTCACGGTCGCCGACGCCGCGGCGGCGGGTGCGGACGTGGCCTGGTGGGCGTACTTCGTGCCCTTCCTCGGCATGCTGTCGCTGGTGGCGGCCACCTTCCTGGAGGGCCGCTCGCGCGCGCCGGTCCAGCCCCGGGTGGCGCTGACGATCCACTGCGTGACCAGCGCCGTCCTCTTCTCCGGCATGGCGGTCGGCTTCGGGGCCGCCGCCCCGCCCGCCGACTCCTCGTTCTGGGTGGCGACCGCCTGGCTCGTGGTGCTGCCCACCTTCGGCGGCTACGGGCTGTACTGGCTGATCCTGCGACGGTCCGGGATCACCGAGGTCAACACGCTCATGTTCCTCATGGCCCCGGTCACGGCCGTGTGGGGCGCCCTGATGTTCGGTGAACCCTTCGGCGTACAGACCGCGCTCGGCCTGGCCGTCGGCCTCGCGGCGGTCGTCGTCGTCCGGCGCGGGGGCGGGGAAGGGGGCGACGGCGGGTCGCGGACCCGGTCCGCCCGGGTCACCCGGCCCACCCGGTCCAGCGCCGAATATTCGGTCGTGTCCGGCGCCGAGAGGCGCTAATCTGCCCGACGTGAACAGCCCCGAAGCGTCCAGACTCCGGCCACCGGTCCTCCGGTGGCCGTTCGTGATGCCGGGCTGAGGGACGCGCCGCGCGCGTACCCGTAGTCGCCGCTGTCTCCACCGCCGCCCGCCGGAAGACCGTCCGCCGTGTCGTGTTCGACGTCGACTTCCGGGTGCGGAGTTTCCTCATGCCGTTCGCTCTTCTTCTGCTGGGCCTTGCCGTGTTCGCCCAGGGAACGTCCGAGTTCATGCTGTCCGGGCTGGTGCCGGACATCGCCAGGGACCTACAGGTCACCGTGCCGGCGGCGGGGGCGCTGACCTCCGCCTTCGCGGTGGGCATGGTCGTCGGGGCGCCGCTGATGGCGGCGCTCGGCCGGCGCTGGTCACGACGGGGCGCCCTGCTGGGCTTCCTGATCGTCTTCCTCGCCGTCCATGTCGTCGGTGCCGTCACCGACAGTTTCGGAGTGCTGCTGGCCACGCGGGTGGTCGGGGCGCTGGCCAACGCCGGGTTCCTGGCCGTCGCCCTGGTGGCCGCCACGGGCATGGTCGGGCCGGAGGCCAAGGGCCGGGCCACGTCCACGCTGCTCGCCGGGGTCACGCTGGCCTGCGTGGTCGGGGTGCCCGCCGGGGCGCTGCTCGGGCAGCTGTGGGGCTGGCGGTCGGCGTTCTGGGCGGTGGCGCTGCTGTCGGTGCCCGCCGTGGTGGCGGTCGCCCGGTCGGTTCCTGCCGGGGCCGCCGATGTCGCTCCTCCCCCGCTGCGGGGCGAGGTACGGGCACTGCGCAGCCCGCACCTCCTGGTCACGCTGGTGCTGGGAGCCCTGGTGAACGGGGCGACCTTCTGTACGTTCACGTATCTCGCGCCGCTGGCCACCGAGGTCGGCGGGCTCGACGACGCGTGGGTGCCCGGCGTGCTGGCGCTGTTCGGGGCGGGGGCGTTCGCCGGGGTGAGCGCGGGCGGGCGGTTCGCCGACCGTCGTCCGGTGCTGGTGGTGACGGCGGGCAGTGCCGCGCTCTGCACCGGGTGGTGCGTGCTCGCGCTCGGCGCCGGTGACCCGGTCCCGGCCCTCGGGCTCGTGTTCCTGCTGGGCGCCCTGTCCTTCGGGGTCGGCTCCACGCTCATCTCACAGGTGCTGTACGCGGCACCGGGTGCGCCCACGCTGGCCGGGGGCTTCGCGACGGCCGCGTTCAACGTGGGGGCGGCGTTGGGCCCGTGGGCCGGGGGTGCGGCGATCGGCGCGGGGTTCGGGTACCGGTCGCCGGTGTGGGTCAGCGCGGGGCTGGTCGCCTCCGCGCTTGTTCTCACCGTCGCGGTCGCGGCGTCGGCTGCGCGGGCGTCCCGGTCGGACCGGTCGTCCCCGTCCTCCACGTCGTCCCCGTCGACGCCGGTCTGACCGACGACGGTGCCCCGTCCGTCGGCGGGGCACCGTCCGTCGGCGGGGCACCGTCGGGACCGCCCCCGTCCGTCGCGGGCACCGTGGGGCGGCCCCCTCAGAAGCCTCCGCCGAAGTCGCCGCCGCCGCCGAAACCGCCGCCCCCGCCGAAGTCGCCGCCGCCGAACCCGCCCCCGAAGTCGCCGGAGTCGAAGTCCGCGCCGGAGACGTCGCCGCCCTCGTAGCCGCCGAAGTCGCCGTAGCCGGAACCGTAACCGGCTCCGTAGGCGGGGCCCGCCATCATGCTGCCCAGCATGGTGCCGACCAGCAGGCCGGGCAGGATGCCGCCGCCGAAGTAGCCGCCCGCCCAGGGGCCGTAGGCCGGGCCCGCGTCCCAGTAGGGGCGGCGGCCGTACTCGGTGTCCACCTCGCGGATCATCGGGTCCCGACCGTCGGACAGGCGGGTCCGGTCGGCGGCGCAGACCGGGACCTGGCGGGTGGTGCCGCCCTGCGGGGTCCAGGTGACGTCGGCGACGGACGGGCCGTGGCGCGGGTCGAAGAAGCAGGGCGGGCGGCGTTCGGGCAGCGACCTGCCCTCGCGCCGGGCCGACAGCTGCGCGAGCGAGAAGCGGCCGTCCTCCAGCGCCTGGGTGACGGCGCGGACGTCCTCCGGTTTACGGGCGTCCGCCATGAACGTCTTGGCCTGCTCGTAGGCGTCGAGGGCGCGTTCGTAGTCCGTGCGCATCGCGTCGTCGGCGCGCGGTTCCGCCGGGTGGAAGTCCAGGCGGTCCAGTTCCTCGCCGAACGCCGTGATGTCCTCGTCGACCACCACCCGCAGCCGTTCCAGTGCCGCCCGCTGCTCCTCCTCGCGGCGGTGCCGGTTGCGCCGGGAGAGGGCGTAGACGCTCGCGCCGCCGACGGCCACGACCGCGCCGGCGGTGATCAGCGCGCCGGTCGGCACCGAGGCGCCGCCGGAGTCCCAGGACGAGGGGGCGGAGCCGCGCACGCTGCGCAGCGCGTCGTCCACGAAGTCGTTCAGCTGGGCCTTGGCGTCGCCCGCGCCCTGCGCGGCCGTGACCAGGTTGTCCACGCCCTGGCGGCTCAGCACCCTGCTGTCGGCGCGCGCGTCGAACTCGTCGCCGAGCCGGACGCCGTACAGACCGGTGATGCCGGTCTCGGTGCGGAGGTTCTGGAAGAGGTTCTCGGTCGGGTAACCGGCGGGGAGGACCGCCACGAAGACGGGTTCGTTCGCGTCCTCGATCTTGTCGGCGAGCGCCTCAGCGTCCGACGACGACAGCAGGTCGGAGGCGGCCGGGTCCACGTACACGGGACTCTCGCGCAGGGCCGCGCCGATCTCGGAGACGTCGGTGGCCGCCTGCGCGCCGGGCGCACCGGCCATCAGCACCGCCAGCGCGGCGATGACCGGCGCGACCAGGAGGCGTATGAGGACTCGAACACGTACGTCCTTCATACGTTCGAAAGTACCCGAATCGACCTCAATAAGACATCAGTACGGGCCGGGAAAACCGGCACTCATCCCGCGGGCGCGACCCCCGCCCGCAGCAGCCCGTAGGTGTACGCGTCCTCCAGGGCCTGCCAGGAGGCGGCGATGACGTTCTCCGCGACGCCCACCGTGGACCACTCCCCCGTCCCGTCGCTCGTGGAGATGAGGACCCTGGTCGTGGACTGGGTGCCGTGCACGCCCTCCAGGATGCGGACCTTGTAGTCGACCAGGTCGAGCTTGGCCAGCTCCGGGTAGATCTTCTCCAGGGCGACCCGCAGGGCCCGGTCCAGGGCGTTGACCGGGCCGTTGCCCTCGGCCGTGGCGACGATGCGCTCGCCCTTGGCCCAGAGCTTGACCGTGGCCTCGTTGGCGTGGGTGCCGTCGGGGCGGTCCTCGGCGATCGAGCGCCAGGACTCGACGTCGAAGTACTTGAGGGGGCTGCCCTCGACCTCGGCGCGCAGCAGGAGTTCGAAGCTCGCGTCGGCGGCCTCGTAGGTGTAGCCCGACAGCTCGCGTTCCTTGACCCGCTCGACGACCCGGCCGACCAGTTCGCGGTCGCCGCCGAGGTCGATGCCGAGTTCCTTGCCCTTGAGCTCGATGGAGGCGCGGCCGGCCATGTCGGAGACCAGCATCCGCATGGTGTTGCCGACCAGCTCGGGGTCGATGTGCTGGTACAGGTCGGGATCGACCTTGATCGCGGAGGCGTGCAGGCCGGCCTTGTGCGCGAAGGCCGAGACGCCGACGTAGGGCTGGTGGGTGGAGGGGGTGAGGTTGACGACCTCGGCGATGGCGTGGGAGATCCGCGTCATCTCGCGCAGCCGGCCCTCGGGCAGCACCTGCTTGCCGTACTTCAGCTCCAGGGCGGCCACGACCGGGAACAGGTTGGCGTTGCCGACGCGCTCGCCGTAGCCGTTGGCCGTGCACTGGACGTGGGTCGCGCCCGCGTCGACCGCGGCGAGGGTGTTGGCGACGGCGCAGCCGGTGTCGTCCTGGGCGTGGATGCCGAGCCGGGCGCCGGTGTCGGCCAGCACGGTGCCGACCACGGCCTGGATCTGCGCCGGGAGCATGCCGCCGTTGGTGTCGCACAGGATGACCACGTCGGCGCCCGCTTCCGAGGCGGCGCGGACGACGGCCTTGGCGTACTCGGGGATGGCGCGGTAGCCGTCGAAGAAGTGCTCGCAGTCGACGAAGACCCGGCGGCCCTGTGCGACAAGGTGGGAGACGGTGTCCCGCACCATCGCCAGGTTCTCGTCGAGCGTGGTGCGCAGGGCGAGTTCGACGTGCCGGTCGTGGGACTTGGCGACCAGGGTGATCACCTGGGCGCCGGACTCCAGGAGCGCCTTGACCTGGTGGTCCTCGGCCGCGGTGGCGCCCGGGCGGCGGGTGGAGCCGAAGGCGACCAGCCGGGCGTGCTTGAAGTCGATCTCCTGCTGGGCGCGGGCGAAGAACTCGGTGTCCCGCGGGTTCGCGCCGGGCCAGCCGCCCTCGATGAAGCCCACACCGAAGTCGTCCAGGTGCCGTGCGATGGCCAGCTTGTCCGCGACCGTGAGGTTGATGCCCTCGCGCTGCGCGCCGTCGCGCAGGGTGGTGTCGAAGACGTGGAACGAATCGTCGAGTTCGCTGGTTGCGGTCATGATCTGAAGACTCCTGTATGGGATCTCGGTCTACCGGAATGACCGGTTCCACCGTCCGTCTATGATCCCGCACGCTCTCTTCCCGGCTGGGGGTGGGCCAGGAAAACGAAAAACCTCTCGCGGGTGCGAGAGGTCTGCGCGCGGGTCGAGGACGACGGTGTCCACCCGTACCTGGTCGTACGCGGTGGTCACTGCGGACCGGCGCGCCTGCTGCCAATAATCATGGCGAACGAGAGCACGGGGGCAGTCTGGCACATTCCGTCACCCTGTCCACCGTCCGTCTCAGAATGCGAACGGTGGGCGTGCGGATCAAGGCCGCGCGAGGAGCCCTTCGGCGAGGAACTCCCGCACGTGGGCTAGTACCTGGGCCCGGTCCGTCCCGCGCAGACCGATCGCCACGTGGATGGCGAAGCCGTCGAGGAGGGCGCGCAGTCGTGAGGCGAAGCGGTCGGGGTCGACGGGGCGGAACTCGCCGCGCGAGACGCCCTCGGCGAGCAGGGCCACCAGGTCGCGGTGCCAGGCGCCCTCGATGGCGGCCTGGCGGTCGCGGGCCTCGTCGGCGGCGTTCTGCGAGCGGTTCCAGACCTCCAGCCACAGCGTCCAGTGCGGGTCGCGGTGCCCGTCGGGGACGTACAGGTCGACGTAGGCGTCGAGGCGGTCGCGGGCCGGGCCCGGCCGGGTGAGCAGGCGGCCGCGTTCGACTCCCAGTCGGCCCTCGCTCCACTCCAGGGTGCGCAGCAGCAGTTCGTCCTTGGAGTGGAAGTAGTAGAGGAGGTGGCCGCTGCTCATGCCGACCTCGCGGCCGAGTGCCGCCATGGTGAGTTTCTCCAGGCCGCGCTCGGCGATCATCTCCATGGCGGCGGCGAGGACGTCCTCGCGCGGCGGGGCGGTGTTGCGGCGGCGGGCGCCCGGGGTGCTCATGCGGAGGCCACCCGGACCGCGTCCGGGAGGAAGCGGATCTCCCACGGCCCGTAACACTCGCTGTGCCAGGTGGCCACCGCTGCTCCGCACCCCCCGCACACCTGGTTGGGCCCTTCCATGCCGAGCGCTCCGCAGCACCCCGACTCCTGGACGTCCGTATGGCCGGACAGCCGCTCGCGGGCGTCCTCCGGGTTCACCACCAGGGTGCCGCGCGGCCCCCGCGAGACCATGGTGCGGGGGCCGTCCGACTCCCCCACCGAGACGCCGGGCAGGGTCGCCCCTTCCCACTCCGGGTCCGGGTGCGGCACGTACGGCGCGCCGCTCGGCTCGGGGTCCACCGCGTACCTGCCGGGCGGCAGGGTCGGCGGGGCGTGCCGCGAGCCGTCCGGGTTCTTGAGTCCGTCGTACTCCGGGTGCGGTGGCACCTCGGGCAGAAGGCGCAGCGGCTCGGTCAGTCGGTGTCCGCAGGCCGTGCAGAGCAGTACATCCACCCGTACGTTCTACCCGATCACCGCCGTCGCCCCGCCGTCAGCCCGTCTTCGGCTGCTGCTGCGTGATGCAGTGGATGCCGCCACCGCCCGCGAAGATCGTGCGCGCGTCCACCAGGGTCACCGTGCGCTGCGGGTGGAGCCGGCGGAAGATGCCGGCCGCGATCTCGTCGCGCGGGTCGTCGAAGCCGCAGAGCACGACGCCGCCGTTGCAGAGGTAGTGGTTGATGTAGGAGTAGTCCGCCCAGTGGCCGTCGGTCTCCAGGACGGTCGGGGCGGGTACCTCGACGACCTCCAGGCGGCGCCCCCGGGCGTCGGTGGCCGAACGCAGGATGCCGATGGCCTCCTTGGTCACCTCGTGGTCGGGGTGGGCCGGGTCGGGCTGGTGGTGGGCGACGACGACTCCGGGGGCGGCGAACGCGGCGACGATGTCGACGTGGCCGAGGGTGCCGAAGCCGTGCGGGGGGTAGTCGCCGGTGAGGCCGCGCGGCAGCCAGATCGCCTTGCGGGTGCCGAGGTGGGCGTGGATCTCCGCCTCGACCCGCTCCTTCGTCCAGCCGGGGTTGCGCTCGGGCCCGAGTTGCACGGTCTCGGTGAGCAGGACGGTGCCCTCGCCGTCGACGTGGATGCCGCCGCCCTCGTTGACCAGCGAAGAGGTGTACGTGCGGGCGCCGGCGAGGTCGGCGACGTACCCGCCGATCTTCGCGTCGTGCTCCCAGCGGGCCCACTCCTGGGCGCCCCAGCCGTTGAAGGTCCAGTCGACGGCGGCCAGTTCGGTGCCGTCGGTGAGGAAGGTGGGGCCGATGTCGCGCATCCAGGCGTCGTCCAGGTCGCGCTCGACCGTGTCGACGCCGTCGCCCAGCAGAGCGCGCGCCTCGGCCGACTGCCCCGGACCGCACACCACCGTGACCGGCTCGAAGCGGCGGACGGCACGGGCGACCGACGCCCAGGCGATCCGCGCGGCGGCCAGGTCCTCGGCGCTCTCGAAGGTGTGGTTGGGGCCCGGCCACGCCATCCAGGTGCGCTCGTGCGGGGCCCATTCGGGGGGCATGCGGAAGCCGTCGGCGGCAGCGGTCATGGTGGGTACCTTCACAGGAAGTAGAGGCGGTTGAGGGAGACGGACTCGGCCGGTTCGGAGCGCAGCGGGTCGCCGTCCAGGGTGACCAGGCCGGTGCGCTGGTCGACGTCGACCGCGCCGGTACGGGAGTTCAGGCGCAGGTCGGCCGGGCCGATGCCGCGCGTGCCGCGCACCGCGACCCGGCGGCGGCGGGTCGGCATCGTGTCGCCGCCCTGGTCGAGGGCGGCCTGCGCGACGAAGGCCACCGAGATGTCGGCGGGCGTGGCGCCGTGCGCGCCGAACTGCGGGCCCAGCACCAGGGGTTCGCAGGTGTCGGTGGCGGCGTTGGGGTCGCCGACCACGCCGTACGCCGGGAAGCCCGACTTGAGGACGAGCTGCGGCTTGGCACCGAAGTACTCCGGGCGCCACAGGACGATGTCCGCGAGCTTGCCGACCTCGATGGAGCCGACCTCGTGGGAGAGGCCGTGGGCGATGGCGGGGTTGATGGTCAGCTTCGCCATGTAGCGCAGGACGCGCTCGTTGTCGTGGTCGTCGTCGGGGGCGCCGAACTCGGCCTTCATCTTCCCGGCCATGGCGAAGGTGCGGCGCACGGTCTCGCCGGCCCGGCCCATGCCCTGCGCGTCGGAGGAGGTGATGCCGATCGCGCCCAGGTCGTGCAGCACGTCCTCGGCGCCCATGGTCCCGGCGCGGATGCGGTCGCGGGCCATGGCGGCGTCGCCCGGCAGGTCGGTCTTCAGGTCGTGGACGGAGACGATCATGCCGTAGTGCTCGGCGACCGCGTCCCGGCCGAAGGGCAGGGTGGGGTTGGTGGAGGAGCCGATGACGTTGGGGACACCGGCCATCTTCAGCACGTTGGGGACGTGTCCGCCACCGCACCCCTCGATGTGGAAGGCGTGGATGGTGCGGCCCTCCAGGACGCGGAGGGTGTCCTCCACGGAGAGGCACTCGTTCAGGCCGTCGCTGTGCAGGGCGACCTGGACGTCGTGCTCCTCGGCGACGCGCAGGGCGGTGTCGAGGGCGCGGGTGTGGGCGCCCATGTCCTCGTGCACCTTGAAGCCGGACGCGCCGCCCTCGGCCAGCGCCTCGACGAGCGGCGCCTCGTGGGAGGACGACCCCCGGCCGAGGAACCCGATGTTGACCGGCCAGGCGTCGAACGCGCCGAACGCGTGCTTCAGCGCCCAGGGCGAGTTGACGCCGACGCCCCACACCGGGCCGAACTCCTGCCCGATGATCGTCGTCACGCCGGACGCGAGCGACGCCTCCATGATGCGCGGGGAGAGCAGGTGGACGTGGGTGTCGACGGCGCCGGCGGTGGCGATGAGGCCCTCGCCGGAGACGATGGACGTGCCCGTGCCGACCACGACGTCGACCCCGTCGAGGGTGTCGGGGTTCCCGGCCCGGCCGATCCCGCATATCCGGCCCTCGCGGATGCCGATGGAGACCTTCCTGATCCCCTGCGCGGCGTCGATCACGACGACGTTGCTGATGACGACGTCGCAGGTCTCGCGGACGGCGGCGGCCTTGAGGTGCAGTCCGTCGCGGGCGGTCTTGCCGAAGCCGGCGAGGAACTCGTCGCCGTAGCGCTGGGCGTCGGACTCGACGCGGATCACCAGCCCCGAGTCGCCGAGGCGGACGCGGTCGCCGGCGCGGGGGCCGTGGGTGGCGGCGTAGGCGTGGGGGTCGATGTGGATCGACTCGCTGATCTCGCGTCCCTTCGAGCGGCTCATCGCTCGCCTCCTTCCGATGTGGTGATCCCCAGGTATCCGCAGGCCGCGGCCCGCCGCAGTGCCTCCTCCTTCGCCCCCGGCGCGTCCAGCGGACCGTCGACCAGGCCGGCGAAGCCGATCGCGATCCGCCGGCCGCCGATGGGCACGAGGCCGACCTCGGCGCTCTCCCCGGGTCCGAAGCGGACCGAGGACCCGGCGGGGACGGCGAGGCGCATTCCGTAGGCCCGCTCGCGGTCGAAGTCCAGGCGCGGGTTGGCCTCGAAGAAGTGGAAGTGCGAGGTCACGGAGACCGGCACGGTCGCGGTGTTGGTGACCGGGACGCGCACCGCGGCCTCGGGTTCGGCGTGGCCGGGGCCCGGCAGGAGGGCTCCCGGGCCCGCCGGTCCGAGTGCCCCGCCCCCGATGGGGCCGGAGACCACCGCGAGCCGGGAGCCGTCGTCGAAGACGGCCTCCACATGCACCTCGGTGACCACGTCCGCGACACCGGGCAGCACGTCGTCCGGGCCGAGTACGGACCGGGCGCGCTCGATCGCCTCCGCGAGGCGGGCACCGTCGCGGGCGGCCTCGCACACGGTGTCCGCGATCAGCGCGGTCGCCTCCGGCACGTTCAGCCTGAGCCCCCGCGCGCGGCGGGCGCGGGCCAGCTCGGCCGCCCCGAAGAGCAGCAGCCGGTCACGTTCCGTGGGAGTCAGTCTCACGACGCGGTACCTCCTTGCCGACATGACATTAGAGCACCACTCTAAACCTGCGATTCATGTGACGGAAGGATTGACGGACCTACAGGGCAGACGTCACATTGAACGTCGCTCTAAACCTCATCAGGCGGCCGTCGAAGGAGACCAGCCATGCCGATAGAACAGCGCGGAGTCGACACCATCCCCGAAGAGGAACGCACCAGCGGGCCCCGGGACCTGGTCTCGATCCTGCTGGGGTCCAACCTCTGCCTGGGAGTGATCGTCTTCGGCTGGCTGCCGCCGTCCTTCGGCCTCGACTGGTGGGCGTCGGTCAGCTCGGTGGTGGCGGGTACGGTCGCCGGTACCGTCTTCACGGCTCCGCTGGCCCTGGTCTCCCTGCGCACCGGCACCAACCTGTCCACGTCGTCCGGCGCCCAGTTCGGCGTGCGCGGACGGCTGGTCGGCTCGGTGGTCGGTCTGCTCCTCGCCCTCGGCTACACCGCGCTGACCGTGTGGATCGGCGGCGACGTGATGATGGGCGTGCTCGGGCGGCTCTTCGGTCTGCCGCAGGGCGGGGTCGCGTACGCCGTGGTCTACGGACTGCTCGCCGCGGCGACGGTCGCGGGCGCGGTCTACGGCTACCGGGTGCTGCTCGCCATGTCCCGGGTGCTGGCCTTCGGCATGACCGCCCTGCTGGTCCTGGGCGTGATCGCCTACGCCCCCGACTTCACGACCGCCGCGCTGCCGGCGGCGGGCGGGTATCTGCTGGGCGGGTTCTGGCCGACGTGGCTGCTCGCGGCCGTGGCCGCCGGGCTGTCCGGGCCGGTCGCCTTCATCACGCTGCTCGGCGACTACACCCGGTACATCTCCCCGGCCCGCTTCTCCTCCCGCCGGGTGCTGCACGCGACCTGGCTGGGGCTGATGCTGGGCCTGCTGGTGCCGCAGCTCTTCGGCACCTTCACGTCGTACGCCGCCCGCGCCGCCCTGGACTACGCCGGGCCGCTGGTCGACGCCGCCCCCACCTGGTACCTGGTCCCGCTGCTGCTCGCCGCCTCGGCGGGGTCGGTCGGCAACGCGGGGCTGATGCTCTACTCCATGGGCCTGGACCTGGACGCCATCCTGCCGCGCGCCTCCCGGGCACGGGCCACCTGCGCCGTCGCCGTCGTCGCCACGGCCTGTGTCTTCGTCGGGCACTACGCCTGGGACGCGCAGTCGGCGATGACGTCGTTCGTGCTGCTGCTGACGGCGATCGGCACGCCGTGGGCGGTCATCACGATGATCGGCTTCGTCCGCTGCGGCGGGGTGTACGACGCCGACGCGCTCCAGGTCTTCAACCGCCGGGCCCGCGGCGGCGCGTACTGGTACCGGGCCGGCTGGAACGTCCCGGCCACGGCGGCCTGGGCGGTGGGCGCGGCCGTCGGCCTGCTGGCGGTGTCCCTGCCGTCGTACGAGGGCCCGCTGCTGGCGTTCACCGGCGGGGTGGACTGCAGCTTCCTGCTGTCGGGGCTGGTGGGCGGGGTGGTGTACGTGCTGTCGACTCCGGGTGCCGTCGCGGCGACGGCACCCGGGGAGGCGCTGGTCGAGCCCGCTTCCTGCCCGACCGAGTCGGGTGGTGGGCGGGCATAGGCCGGGGGTCCGGGGGCGGAGCCCCCGGCGCGTCCCGCACCGACGCCGGGTGCGTCACACCAGCCGGTGCATCCACCCGTGCTTGTCCTCGGCGGTACCGCGCTGGATGTCCAGCAGCGCGCCCCGCAGCCGCTGCGTCACCTCGCCGGGCTCGCCCCCGCTCTGCTGCCACTGGGCGCCGGCCCGCTTCACCGTGCCGACCGGGGTGATCACGGCCGCGGTACCGCAGGCGAAGACCTCGGTGAGGGTGCCGTTCTCCGAGTCGCGCTGCCACTGCTCGACCGAGACGCGGCCCTCCTCGGCCTCGTAGCCGAGGTCGCGGGCGACGGTGAGGAGGGAGTCGCGGGTGACGCCCTCCAGGATGGAGCCGGTGAGGGTCGGGGTGACGATCTTGTCCCCGTAGACGAAGTACAGGTTCATGCCGCCGAGTTCCTCGACCCACTGGTGCTCGACCGCGTCGAGGTAGCAGACCTGGTCGCAGCCCTTGGCCGCCGCCTCGGCCTGCGCGAGCAGGGAGGCCGCGTAGTTGCCGCCGGTCTTGGCGTCGCCCATGCCACCGGGGACGGCGCGGACCCGGTCCTCGGAGACCCAGATGGAGACCGGCTTGACGCCGCCGGGGAAGTAGGCGCCGGCCGGGGAGGCGATGACGATGAAGAGGTACTCGTTGGCCGGCTTCACGCCCAGGCCGACCTCGGTCGCGATCATGAACGGGCGCAGGTAGAGGGACTCCTCGCCGCCGTGCGCCGGGACCCAGTCCTGGTCCTGCCGGACCAGCGCGTCGCACGCCTCGATGAACGTCTCCACCGGCAGCTCCGGCATCCCGAGCCGGCGCGAGGAGGCCTGGAAGCGCTGCGCGTTCTTCTCCGGGCGGAAGGTGGCGACGGATCCGTCGGGGCGGCGGTAGGCCTTCAGCCCCTCGAAGATCTCCTGCGCGTAGTGCAGGACCATGGTGGCCGGGTCGAGGGAGAGCGGGGCGTACGGAACGAGCTGGCCGTCGTGCCAGCCCCGGCCCTCGGTCCACTTGACCGTCACCATGTGATCGGTGAAGTGGCGGCCGAACCCGGGGTTGGCCAGGATCGCCTGGCGCTCCGTGTCGGAGAGCGGGTTGGCGGAGGGCTTGAGCTCGATCGTGGGCGTCGTCATGGGTTGATGTCCTTCACCGGTTGTCGTGACGGGCCGCGGTCACGCCCGTACGGCCGGTGGCCGGTGCTAGGACGTCCGAGCATTCCCTCATGTCGCGGCTTCGCGTTCGATTATCGCGCGCGGGTGGCGACGGCTGAAACGGGGTGAATGCGGCCCAGGGTTCGATGGTCGCACCTGGCGGACGCAGGAGAAAGCCGCCGGGTGCCTTGTTTTGGGACCCGGCGGCTTCGAAACGGATTCGATCGAGTGGCGCGGCGGGTGTCAGCCGGCTACTCGTACGGCGAGTGCGTCGCCGATCTCGGAGGTGCTCCGGGCGGGCAGGTCGCCGCGCCCGCCGAGGTCGGTGGAGACGGCGTCCTCGATCCGGGCCGCCTCGGCCTCGTAGCCGAGGTGGCGCAGCAGCAGGGCGACGGACAGCACCGTGGCGGTGGGGTCGGCCTTGCCCTGGCCGGCGATGTCGGGCGCGGAGCCGTGGACCGGCTCGAACATCGAGGGGAAGTCGCCGGAGGGGTTGATGTTCCCGCTCGCGGCGACGCCGATGCCGCCGGAGACGGCCGCGGCGAGGTCGGTGATGATGTCGCCGAAGAGGTTGTCGGTGACGATCACGTCGAAGCGCTCGGGCTGGGTGACGAGGTAGATCGTCGCCGCGTCGACGTGCATGTACTCGGTGGTGACCTCGGGGAACTCCTCGGCCACCTTGTTGAAGACGTTCGTCCACAGGTGACCGGCGAAGGTCAGCACGTTGTTCTTGTGGATCAGCGCGAGCTTCTTGCGCGGGCGGGCCTGCGCGCGGGCGAAGGCGTCGCGGACGACGCGCTCGACACCGTAGGCCGTGTTGACGGAGACCTCGGTGGCGACCTCGTGCTCGGTGCCCTTGCGGATGGTGCCGCCGTTGCCGGTGTACGGGCCCTCGGTGCCCTCGCGGACGACGACGAAGTCGATCTCCGGCTGGCCGGCGAGCGGGGTGGCGACACCCGGCAGCAGCTTGGACGGCCGCAGGTTGACGTGGTGGTCGAAGGCGAAGCGGAGCTTGAGCAGGAAGCCGCGCTCCAGGACGCCGGACGGCACCGACGGGTCGCCGATCGCGCCGAGCAGGATGGCGTCGTGCGCCTTGAGGGCGTCGAGGTCGGCGTCGGTGAGGGTCTCACCGGTGGCGTGGTAGCGCCGGGCGCCGAAGTCGAACTCCTTGGTCTCCAGCTTCACATCCTGCGGAAGGACGGCGGAGAGGACCTTGAGACCTTCGGCCACGACCTCCTGGCCGATGCCGTCACCGGGAATCACTGCGAGATTGAGGCTGCGAGACATGACGGCACCCTACCCCTCGTCCCACGGGATGACATGCGGCGTCCGGCATGCGGACGCCGGCCTGTCACCTCCGGCTCAGTGGCCGGTGGCGCCGCCGTTGTCCCGGCGGTCGAGGGCGCGCTGGAGGGCGGCCGCGGCGTTCTTGCGGTCGGAGTCACTGGTGCGGGAGAGGTGGCGGACTCGGCGGCGGACGGTCGTCTCGGCCATGGGAATCGACTCCTTCGGCACGCGGGCAGCGCGGAAAGCGAGTGGAAGGGGAGACGCCGGAAGGGGCGGGAAGCACGGTGCCGCAGGGGTTGCCTGCACGGGGCCCGGCTCACGACCGCCATTCGCTCGATCGAGCGGGACGTTCGGCTCCTACAAAGTTAAGGGAGCACGGAGCGTCTGTCTCCACAATTACTCGGACTTCCTACTATCTGAGACGGTGCACTCGGTCACACTGCCCCGACCTGCGAAAACGCCCGACGGGCCAGGTCGGGTGACCTGGCCCGTCGGGCGTTGCTCCACGGGGCGTCAGCCCATGTGCGGGTACGTGTAGTCGGTCGGCGCGACCAGCGTCTCCTTGATGGCGCGGGTCAGCGTCCAGCGCATCAGGTTCTGCGGGGCGCCGGCCTTGTCGTTGGTGCCGGAGGCACGGCCGCCGCCGAAGGGCTGCTGGCCGACCACGGCGCCGGTCGACTTGTCGTTGATGTAGAAGTTGCCGGCCGCGTAGCGCAGCTTCTCCATCGTGTACGCCGCCGCCGCGCGGTCGCCCGAGATGACCGAGCCGGTGAGGGCGTAGTCGGACACCGACTCCATCTGGGTCAGCATCTCGTCGTACGCGTCGGCCTTACTGTCGTCGTACACGTGCACGGCGAGGAACGGGCCGAAGTACTCGGTGCGGAACACCTCGTTCTCCGGGTCGGAGCACTCGACGACCGTCGGGCGGACGAAGTAGCCGACCGAGTCGTCGTAGGAGCCGCCCGCGACGATCGTGCAGGTGTCGTCCGCCTTGGCGCGGTCGATCGCGGCCTTGTTCTTGGCGAAGGACCGCTCGTCGATGACGGCGCCCATGAAGTTCGACAGGTCGGTGACGTCACCCATGGTGAGGTAGTCGACCTCGGTGGCGAACTCCTCCTTGAAGCCGTCGTTCCAGATGGACGCCGGGATGTACGCGCGGGAGGTGGCGCTGCACTTCTGGCCCTGGTACTCGAAGGCACCGCGGGTCAGGGCGGTCTTCAGCACGGCGCGGTCGGCGCTCGGGTGGGCGACCAGGAAGTCCTTGCCGCCGGTCTCACCGACCAGACGCGGATAGGTGCGGTACTTCTCGATGTTGTTGCCGACCGTCTTCCACAGGTGCTGGAAGGTCTTGGTCGAGCCGGTGAAGTGGATGCCCGCGAGGTCGCGGTGCTCAAGGGCGACCTCGGAGACCGCGATGCCGTCGCCGGTGACGAGGTTGATGACGCCCTTGGGCAGCCCGGCCTCCTCCAGCAGCTGCATCAGCAGCACGGCGGCGTGGGTCTGCGTCGGGGACGGCTTCCAGACCACCACGTTGCCCATCAGGGCCGGAGCGGTGGGCAGGTTGGCCGCGATCGCGCTGAAGTTGAACGGCGTGATCGCGTAGACGAAGCCCTCCAGCGGGCGGTGGTCCATGCGGTTCCACACGCCCTGGGAGTTGGCCGGGGGCTGCTCGGCCAGGATGTTGCGGGCGTAGTGGACGTTGAAGCGCCAGAAGTCGATCAGCTCGCAGGGGCTGTCGATCTCGGCCTGCTGGGCCGTCTTGGACTGGCCGAGCATGGTGGAGGCGGCGATGGTCTCGCGCCACGGGCCGGACAGCAGCTCGGCGGCGCGCAGGATGATCGCCGCGCGGTCGTCGAAGGACATCGCGCGCCAGGCCGGGGCGGCGGCCAGGGCCGCGTCGATCGCGTCCTGGGCGTCCTGCTGGGTGGCGTTCGCGTACGTGCCCAGGCGGGACTTGTGGTTGTGCGGCTGCACGACGTCGAAGCGCTCGCCGCCGCCCATCCGCTTCTCGCCGCCGATGGTGCAGGGCAGGTCGATCGGATTGTCGGCCAGCTCCTTGAGCTTGACCTCCAGACGGGCACGCTCGGGCGAGCCGGGGGCGTAGCCGTGCACCGGCTCGTTGACGGGGGTGGGGACCTGGGTCACAGCGTCCATGGGTTCCGTAACTCCTTTAACTGAGCGGTCTTGCGAGCGGGTGGGCTCAGCCCTTGCTGACCATCGAGCGGGCGAAGAACCGGAGGTTGGCCGGCTTCTCCGCCAGACGGCGCATGAAGTAGCCGTACCAGTCGGTGCCGTAGGCGGTGTACACGCGCATGCGGTGGCCCTCGGCGGCGAGCCGCAGGTGCTCGTCGCCGCGGATGCCGTACAGCATCTGGAACTCGTACTCGTCGAGCTTGCGCCCGGCGGTGCGGGCCAGCTCCTGTGCGATGGAGATCAGACGCGGGTCGTGGGACCCGATCATCGGGTAGCCCTCGCCCTCCATCAGCGTCCGCAGGATGCGCACGTACGCCTTGTCGATTTCGTGGCGCTGCTGGTACGCGACCTCGGCGGGCTCCTTGTAGGCGCCCTTCACCAACCGTACGCGACTGCCGTTGTCGGCGAGCCGGCGCGCGTCGGCCTCGGTGCGGAAGAGGTAGGCCTGGATGACGCAGCCGGTCTGCGGGACGTCTTTCCGCAGCTCGTCGTGGATGGCGAACATCGAGTCGAGGGTGGTGTGGTCCTCGGCGTCGAGCGTGACGGTGGTGCCGATCTCGGCGGCGGCCTCGACGACCGGGCGGACGTTCTTCAGGGCCAGCTCGTGGCCGCCGTCCAGCGCCTGGCCGAACATCGACAGCTTCACCGACATCTCGGCGCGGGCGCCGAGGTCGAGCGGCTTGAGCCGGTCGACCAGCTCCAGGTAGGCGTCGCGGGCGGCCTCGGCCTGCGCGGGGTTGGTGATGTCCTCGCCGACGACGTCCATCGTCAGCTCCAGGCCCTGGTCGGTGAGGTCCTGGATGATCGGCAGCACCTCGTCGACCGTCTCGCCGGGGATGAACCGGTCGACGACCGGCTTGGTCACGGGCGCGGCCGAGACCAGCCGGCGCATCCGGTCGCTGCGCGACGCGGCGAGAATCACGGGACCCAGCACGGGGCACCTCCACTTACCAACCAACACGAGGCCGTTGCCCGACGAACGGGGGACGGCACGGAGAACCACCGTGAAATCTAAGGATCCACCCGATCGTCGGCCATCGACAGCTGTCACGCATCCGTGCCGCAGATCTCAGACAGATGTATGAAGGGCGCGCGCAAATGCGGCAGAATGCCCGGGTGATGTCGGATTCCAAGGATGACTATCAGGAGCTGGTCGACGAGATCTCCGAGTTGCTGGGCGCGCCCGCGACCCTGGAGAACCGCGACTTCGAGCTGATCGCCTTCGGCGCCTACGACAGCGAGGGCGACCTCGATCCGTCCGCCCTCGACCCGGTGCGCACCCGCTCGATCCTGACCCGGCGCTCCACCGCCGCCGTCCGGGCCTGGTTCGAGGGCTTCGGCATCACCCGCGCGACCGGCCCGGTCCGCATCCCGCCGACCCCGGACGCGGGGGTGTACCGGGGCCGCACGTGCCTGCCGGTACGCCACCGGGGTGTCGTCCTCGGCTACGTGTGGCTGCTGGACACCGACCCCGGCCCGACCGATCGGCAGCTGGCGGCGGCCATGGAGGTCACCGCCCGGATCGGCGCGCTGCTCGCGGACGAGGCGCAGCACGGCGCCGACCTGAGCCGGGAGCTGCGGGCCGTGCTGACCGCCGAGCGCGACTGGCAGCGGGACATGGCCGTGGCGGAACTGCGCACGGCCCTCGGCTCCCGCGCGGACACCCCGCACGCGGTGGTCTGCGTCGCCCCCTGGCCGTCGGCCGGTCCCGACGACGCCCCCTCGGTCCGTACGGTGCCGGGGGCGACGGCGCTGTGCACGGTGCCGTGGGGGACGGCCGGGCAGTCACTGGCACTGCTGGTCCGACTGCGCTCGGTGGATGTGCTCACCCCGGCGACCTCGGCGGCGGGCCGGCTGCTCGAGCGGGCGCGGGGCGCGAGCGGGGCCGCGGGCACCCCGGCGGCCGGGCTCTCCGCCCCGCGCACCGGGTTGGCGGAGCTGGGGGCGGCCTGGTGGGAGGCGTCGGCGGCGGCCCGGGCGGCACGCGCCGAGACCCGGTTCGGGCCGGTCGCCGAGTGGACGTCCATCGGGCCGTTCCGCCTGCTGACCGCACTGCCCCCGCAGGCCGCACACGACCCCGCCGTACGGGTCCTGCTCTCCCCCGCCCACCGGGAACTGGCCCGCACCGCGGAGGTCTACCTCGACTGCGCGGGCCAGGCCGGCCGCGTCGCCGCCGAGCTGGGCATCCACCGCCAGACGCTGTACTACCGACTCTCCCGCGTCGAACAGCTCACCGGCCTGGACCTGGACGACGGCGAGGACCGGCTGCTGCTCCACATGGCCCTCAAGGCGTACCGCCTGTAGCGGCCTCCACCACCTGACGCAGGCCGTCCGTGAGCTGGTCCGCCTCGGGAGCGGACTTCGGGTCGAAGGTCCACTGGGCCATGACGCCCATCATCAGCGTCGTGTAGAAGGTCCCGAGCGTGTCGACGACCTCCTCCGGCACGTCCTCCTCGCGCGCGCCCGTGAACAGGGCGACGAATCCGCGCGAGCCGTCCCGCTGGGCCCGCGCCAGATGGTCGCGCACCTCGGGCAGCTGATCGCCCATGGCCACGACCTCCATGCTGAGGCGCCACATCGAGCCGGGCCGGCGCATGGTGCCGATGATGTTCGTCCACACCGAGGTGAACCGCTCCAACGAGCCGGGCTCGCCTTCGATCTCGCCGTCGAAGGCCTCGGACATGTTCTCGACCATCGCCACGTAGGCCTGAGCGAGGAGCGCGTCCTTCGACCCGTAGTGGTAGCCGATGGACGCCAGGTTGGTCCCCGACTCCTTGACGATGTCGCGTGCCGTCGTGCGCACGAACCCCTTGGCGAGCAGGCAGCGCTTGGCGCCCTCCAGCAGATCCTCACGGTGTCCCATGGCGCCACCTTACCCGCACGTCCATACGGCCGTCTTACACAGTCGTCATATACAGCCGTTCTAGACAGACGTATAAGACGTACGTACAGTCCTCGGCATGACACCGAACCCGCCACGCGCCGGCCGCCGCGAGTGGACCGCGCTGACCGTGCTGATGCTCCCGCTCCTCCTGGTCTCGATGGACGTCTCCGTCCTCTACTTCGCGATCCCGCAGATCAGCGCGGACCTGGACCCGAGCGGCACGCAGCAGCTGTGGATCTTCGACATCTACGGCTTCGTCCTCGCCGGCCTGCTGATGACGATGGGCTCGCTGGGCGACCGCATCGGCCGCCGCAGGCTGCTCCTCATCGGTGCGGCCGCCTTCGGCGCCGCCTCACTGCTGGCGGCCTACGCGCACAGTGCCGAGACCCTGATCGCGGCCCGCGCGGTCCTCGGCATCGGTGGGGCGACGCTGATGCCGACCACGATGGCGCTGGTCCGCACGATGTTCACCGACCCCGCCCAGCGGGCGAAGGCGATCGGGCTGTGGTCCGGGGTGATGACGGCCGGGATCGCGCTCGGCTCGGTGATGAGCGGCGTTCTCGTCGAGCACTTCTGGTGGGGCTCGGTCTTCCTGGTCAACCTGCCCGCGATGGCCCTGCTGCTGGTCCTCGGACCGGTACTGCTCCCCGAGTCGAAGAACCCCTCCCCCGGCCGCTTCGACCTGCTGAGCGTGCCGCTCTCGATGGCGGCGGTCCTGCCGGTGATCTACGGACTGAAGGAACTGGCCGCAGAGGGCTGGAACGTCCGGTACGTCGTGTCGATCACCGTCGGCCTGCTGTTCGCGGCGCTGTTCGTGCAGCGCCAGCGCACGTCGGCCTCGCCGATGATCTCACCGGCCGTCTTCCGCGGGCACGGCTTCACCCCGGCCCTCGCGCTCAACACCCTGTCGGCCTTCGGGATGATGGGCTCGGCGTACTTCACCACCCAGTACCTCCAGTCGGTCCTGGGCAAGAGCTCGCTGGAGGCGGCGCTGTGGAGCCTGCTGCCGTCGGTGCTCATCGGCGCCGCGGCACCGGTCGCCGCCCAGCTGGTCCAGCGGGGGGTCGAGCGCGGGCACGTCGTGACGGCCGGGTTCGTCATCGCGGCGGGCGGCTACGGACTGCTGGCCCTGGCCGGCACGGACTCGCTGTGGCTGGTGCTGGCCGGGTCCGGCGTCCTCGCCGTCGGCATCGTCATCGTGATGTCCCAGCTCACCGACCTGGCCCTCAGCTCGGCGCCGGTCGAGAAGGCGGGGGCGGCGTCCTCCCTGCTGGAGACCGGCACCGAGTTCGGCGGCGCCCTGGGCATGGCCGCACTCGGCTCCATCGGTACCGCCCTCTACCACCGCGGCATGCCGTCGGACGCGCCCGCTCCGGCCCAGGAGACGCTGGGCGGCGCGCTGGCCGTCGCCGCCGAACTCCCCGGGCGCGCGGGGGACGCCCTGGCGACGGCGGCACGCGAGGCGTTCACCGACGGCATGCGGGGCGCCTCGATCGCGGGGGCGCTGCTGCTCGTCGGGGCGGCGGGACTGGCGGCGATGGGGCTGCGGCACATCAGGGTGCGCCCGGAGACGCCCACGGAGAACGCCGAACAGGCTGATCGGGTCAGCCCGTCCGGCGTTTGAGGACGAGCCCGTTCAGGGCGAACGGGGGGCCGGGGGTGACAGCCCCCGGGCACGGCACGTCAGACGAGGTTCACCGACCGGGCCGACGTGGCCCCGATCTCCGCCGCGACCTCGGCCAGCACCCCGGAGGGCACCGTGTCGTCGACGGTCAGCACGGCCAGCGCCTCGCCACCGACCGTCGCGCGGGCGACCTGCATGCCGGCGATGTTGATGCCGGCCTCGCCGATGACGCGGCCGACGGTGCCGACGACGCCCGGACGGTCCTCGTAGCGCAGGACGACCATGTGGTCGGCGAGGGCGAGGTCGACGTCGTACTCGCCGACGGCGACGATCTTCTGGAGGTGCTTCGGGCCGGCCAGCGTGCCGGAGACCGACACCTCCTCGCCGTCCGAGAGGGTGCCGCGCACGGTGACGACGTTGCGGTGCTCCGGGGACTCCGAGCTGGTGGTCAGCCGGACCTCGACGCCGCGCTCCTGCGCGAACAGCGGGGCGTTGACGTAGGACACCGTCTCGTCGACGACGTCCTCGAAGACGCCCTTGAGCGCGGAGAGCTCCAGCACCTTCACGTCGTGCTGGGTGATCTCGCCGTAGACCTCGACGTCGAGGCGGACGGCGACCTCGCCGGCCAGCGCGGTGAAGATGCGGCCGAGGCGCTCGGCGAGCGGCAGACCCGGCTTGACGTCCTCGGCGATGACACCGCCCTGGACGTTCACCGCGTCGGGGACCAGCTCACCGGCGAGGGCGAGGCGGACGGACTTGGCGACGGCGATGCCGGCCTTCTCCTGGGCCTCGTCGGTGGAGGCGCCGAGGTGCGGGGTGCAGACCACCTGGTCGAACTCGAACAGCGGCGAGTCGGTGCACGGCTCCTTGGCGTACACGTCCAGACCGGCGCCCGCGACGCGGCCCTCCTTCAGCGCCGAGTACAGCGCCTCCTCGTCGACGATGCCGCCGCGCGCGGCGTTGACGATGCGGACGCTCGGCTTGACCTTGCGCAGCGCCTCGTCGCCGATCAGGCCGAGGGTCTCGGGGGTCTTGGGCAGGTGGACGGTGATGAAGTCGGAGACCTCGAGCAGCTCGTCCAGCGACAGCACCTTGACGCCCATCTGCGCGGCCCGCGCGGGCTGCACGTAGGGGTCGTAGGCGACGACCTTCATGCCGAAGGCCGACATGCGCTGGGCGACGAGGGCACCGATGCGGCCGAGGCCCACCACACCGAGGGTCTTCTCGGCCAGCTCGACGCCGGTGTACTTGCTGCGCTTCCACTCGCCGTTCTTGAGCGCGGCGTTGGCCTGCGGGATGTTGCGGGCGGTGGCGACGATCAGGCCGCAGGCCAGCTCGGCGGCGGTCACGATGTTGGAGGTCGGGGCGTTGACCACCATCACGCCTGCCTTGGTGGCGGCGGAGACGTCCACGTTGTCCAGGCCGACACCGGCGCGGGCGACGACCTTGAGCTTCTTCGCGGCGGCGATGGCCTCGGCGTCGACCTTGGTCGCGGAGCGGACCAGGATCGCGTCCACGTCGGCGATGGCGGGGAGCAGTTCGGCCCGGTCCGCGCCGTTGCACTGGCGGATCTCGAAGTCGGGGCCAAGCGCGTCCACGGTCGCGGGCGACAGCTCTTCAGCGATGAGTACGACAGGTTTCGAGCTCACGTGAGTCCTCACAAGTCCAATGCGGACGGCCGTCCCGACGGCCGCAGGCGGTGGAGGGTTGGTGGCCGCGTGGAAGACGCACGACGCTGTGGGCCTGACGCGTATGTTGTGCAGCAGTCTAGTGGCGCGGCGGCGGGCGTCCTGCGCCTCTGCGGAAGGATCACCCGGAAGTGGCTGTACAGGGTGGCCAACGAGAATCCAGCCCCTCCGGCGTTTGAGGAGCGGGGTCCGGGGCGGAGCCCCGCGACGGCACCCGGAACTGGCGGCACCGTCGCGGAGCGTTCGGCTTACGCCTCCTCGTCGACCCAGCTCATGAGCTTGCGCAGCTCCTTGCCGGTGGTCTCCAGCAGGTGCTCGGAGTCCTGCTGCTTGTACTCGTTGTACTTCTTCAGACCGCCGTGGTACTCGTCCATCCAGTTCTTGGCGAACGTGCCGTCCTGGATCTCGGCGAGGACCTTCTTCATCTCGGCCTTGGTGGCGTCGGTGATGATCCGCGGGCCGGTGACGTAGTCGCCCCACTCGGCGGTCTCGGAGATCGACCAGCGCATCTTCTCCAGGCCGCCCTCGTACATGAGGTCCACGATCAGCTTCAGCTCGTGCAGGCACTCGAAGTAGGCGATCTCCGGCTGGTAACCGGCTTCGGTCAGGGTCTCGAAGCCCGCCTTGACCAGCGCGGCCGTGCCACCGCAGAGGACGGCCTGCTCGCCGAAGAGGTCGGTCTCGGTCTCCTCGGTGAAGGTCGTCTTGATGACGCCGGCGCGGGTGCCGCCGATGCCCTTCGCGTACGACAGGGCCAGCTCGAAGCCGCTGCCCGTGGCGTCCTGCTCGACGGCCGCGATGCAGGGAACGCCGCGGCCCTCCTCGTACTGACGGCGCACCAGGTGGCCCGGGCCCTTCGGGGCGACCATGCAGACGTCCACGCCGGCCGGCGGCTTGATGAAGCCGTAGCGGATGTTCAGGCCGTGCCCGAAGAACAGGGCGTCGCCGTCCTTCAGGTTGTCCTTGATGTGCTCCTCGTAGACCTGGGCCTGGATCGGGTCCGGGACGAGGATCATGATGACGTCGGCCTCGGCGGCGGCCTCGGACGGGCTCACCACGCGCAGGCCCTGCTCCTCGGCCTTGGCCTTGGACTTGGAGCCCTCGTGCAGACCGACGCGCACGTCGACACCCGAGTCACGGAGCGACAGCGCGTGGGCGTGGCCCTGGCTGCCGTACCCGATGACCGCGACCTTGCGGCCCTGGATGATGGACAGGTCGGCGTCGGCGTCGTAGAACAGCTCGGCCACTGGGTTCTCTCCTTGTGTGCAGGTGTTGCGTCCCACCGTATGCCGGTGAGGGGAAGGGAAGTTTCGGGGTCTCGGAATGCGGGCGGCCGGTGGTGTGCACGACCGCCCGTTTCCGTCGTTATGCGGACCGGTCGAGTGCGCGAAGCGAGCGGTCCGTGATCGAACGGGCGCCGCGGCCGATGGCGATCGTGCCGGACTGGACGAGTTCCTTGATGCCGTACGGTTCCAGCATCTTGAGCATGGCGGACAGCTTGTCGCTGCTGCCGGTGGCCTCGATGGTGACGGCCTCCGGGGAGACGTCGACGGTCTTGGCGCGGAACAGCTGGACGATCTCGACGATCTGGGAGCGCGTCTCGTTGTCGGCGCGCACCTTCACCAGGACGAGTTCGCGCTGGACCGCCTGGGTGGGCTCCAGCTCGACGATCTTGAGCACGTTGACCAGCTTGTTGAGCTGCTTGGTGACCTGCTCCAGCGGGAACTCCTCGACGCTCACCACGATGGTGATGCGGGAGATGTCGGGGTGCTCGGTGACGCCGACGGCGAGCGAGTCGATGTTGAAGCCGCGGCGGGAGAACAGGGCGGCGATCCGGGCGAGGATGCCGGGCGTGTTCTCCACCAGGACGGAGAGCGTGTGCTTGGACATGTTCTCTGGGTCTCTCTCGCTCAGTCGTCTTCGTTGTCGCCGAAGTCGGGTCGGACGTCCCGGGCGGCCATGATCTCGTCGTTGGAGGTGCCGGCGGCGACCATCGGCCAGACCATCGCGTCCTCGTGGACGATGAAGTCGACGACGACGGGGCGGTCGTTGATCGAGTTCGCCTCTTCGATGACCTTGTCGAGGTCGGCGGGGTCCTCGCAGCGGATGGCGTAGCAGCCCATGGCCTCCGACAGCTTCACGAAGTCGGGGACCCGGGTGCCGCGGGCGTCCGGGTTGACGTCCTCGGGGCCGGAGTGCAGCACCGTGTTGGAGTAGCGCTGGTTGTAGAACAGGGTCTGCCACTGGCGGACCATCCCGAGGGCGCCGTTGTTGATGACGGCGACCTTGATCGGGATGTTGTTCAGGGCGCAGGTGGCGAGTTCCTGGTTGGTCATCTGGAAGCAGCCGTCGCCGTCGATCGCCCAGACGGTCTGCTCGGGCGCGCCGGCCTTGGCGCCCATGGCGGCCGGGACGGCGTACCCCATGGTTCCGGCGCCGCCGGAGTTCAGCCAGCTGGCGGGCCGCTCGTACTGGACGAAGTGCGCGGCCCACATCTGGTGCTGGCCGACGCCGGCCGCGAAGATCGTGCCCTCGGGCGCGAGCTGCCCGATGCGCTCGATGACCTGCTGCGGGGAGAGCGAACCGTCCTCGGGCTGGTCGTAGCCGAGGGGGTAGGTGTCGCGCCAGCGGCTCAGGTCCTTCCACCAGGCGCTGTAGTCGCCGGTGTTGCCCTCGCTGTGCTCCTTCTGGACGGCCTGCACGAGGTCGGCGATGACCTCGCGGGCGTCGCCGACGATCGGCACGTCGGCGGCGCGGTTCTTGCCGATCTCGGCCGGGTCGATGTCGGCGTGGACGATCTTGGCGTACGGGGCGAAGCTGTCCAGTTTGCCGGTGACGCGGTCGTCGAAGCGGGCTCCGAGGGCGACGATCAGGTCGGCCTTCTGCAGCGCGGTGACGGCGGTGACCGCACCGTGCATGCCCGGCATTCCCACGTGCAGCGGGTGGCTGTCGGGGAACGCGCCGAGCGCCATCAGGGTGGTGGTGACGGGCGCTCCGGTGAGTTCGGCGAGGACCTTCAGCTCGGCGGTGGCCCGCGCCTTGAGGACGCCGCCGCCGACGTAGAGCACGGGGCGCTTCGCGGCGGTGATGAGCTTGGCGGCCTCGCGGATCTGCTTGGCGTGCGGCTTGGTGACCGGGCGGTAGCCGGGCAGGTCCATGACCGGCGGCCAGGAGAAGGTGGTCTTCTTCTGGAGGGCGTCCTTGGCGATGTCGACCAGGACCGGGCCCGGGCGGCCGGTGGAGGCGATGTGGAACGCCTGCGCGATCACCCGGGGGATGTCCTCGGCCTTGGTGACGAGGAAGTTGTGCTTGGTGATCGGCATGCTGATGCCGACGATGTCGGCCTCCTGGAAGGCGTCCGTGCCGATCGCCTTGGAGGCGACCTGGCCGGTGATCGCGACCATCGGCACTGAGTCCATGTGCGCGTCGGCGAGCGGCGTGACCAGGTTGGTGGCGCCGGGTCCCGAGGTCGCCATGCAGACGCCCACCTTCCCGGTGGCCTGCGCGTAGCCTTCGGCCGCGTGGCCGGCGCCCTGCTCGTGGCGGACCAGGACGTGACGCACCTTGGCCGAGTCCATCAGCGGGTCGTACGCCGGAAGGATGCACCCGCCGGGGATGCCGAATACCGTGTCGGCGCCGACCTCCTCGAGAGAGCGGATGAGGGCCTGCGCACCCGTGACGTGCTCGGGGGCGGACTGTCCTCCGGATCGGGGCCGCGGCTGCGGGTGATGGGCCCCGGTGGCCTGCTCGGTCATCGGCATTCTCTTCTCGATGCTGAGGGTTTTTTGCGAGGTTTCGGGCGGTGTGTGGCTGTTGCTCAGCGGTGCTGGTGCAACAAAAAACCCCTCGTGCCATAAGGCAAGCGAGGGGAGCGCGCCGGGTGTGGGTCGCGGGGAGTCCGGGGTTGGTCCGGACGTCACCTGCTCAGCCGACGCGCTTTCCAAGTACGAGAATTCGGGTGCGCATGGCACTGACCTTCCTCCCGGCACGCCCCCACTGTCAAGTGGGTGGGACGGGAGTCTCATTATGTGAGCGCAAAGACGTGCCACCACGCAAGACAGTCGGGAGCCCGGAGGTGACGCCGCCCGCGAAGGCCGGTTCGGCCGGTCCGTGCGGCACCGGATAGTGGCCGGTTTTGAGCGCCCTGCGCAGCCGGTACTCGTCCAGCGGCCCGGAGAACGCCATGCCCTGCCCGTGCGTACAGCCCATCGCGCGCAGGGCGACGATCTGCTCGGGCAGGTCCACCCCGTCGGCCACGGACTTCAGCCCGAGGTCGGTGGCGATGCGCAGCAGACCACTGGTGATCTTGTGCAGCCGCGCCGACTCCACGACGCCCTCGATCAGGCCGCGGTCGAGCTTGAGGACATCCACGGGGAGGCGCCGGAGGGCGGTGATCGCCGCGTAGCCGTTGCCGAAGCCGTCCAGGGCGATGCGGACGCCGACCCTGCGCAGGGCGTTCAGCCGGCGGTCCAGCTCGTCCAGGCCAACCCGTGGGTCGATGTCCGACAGTTCGATCACAAGTGAGCCGGGGGGCAGTCCGTGCCGGGTCAGCAGGGCCTCCACCGATCCCAGCGGCATGGAGCGGTCCAGCAGCCGACGGGCGCCGATGCGTATGGCGACGGCCGACGACAGCCCGGCCGCCGCGCGTTCGGCGGCCTGCTCGACGGCCTCCTGGAGCACCCAGCGGTCCAGTTCGGCGGTCTTGTCGCCGTCCTCGGTCACGCGCAGGAACTCGGCGGGGGTGAACAGCACCCCCTGGGAGGAGCGCCAGCGCGGCTGGGCGCAGACCGACGTGATCCGGCCGTCCGTCAGGGAGACCACCGGCTGGTGCAGCAGCGCGAACTCGCCGTCGTGCAGCGCGGCCCGCAGGCGCGTGGCCAGCTCGGCCTTGCGTACGACGTCCTGCTGCATCTGAGGTCGGTACAGCTCGACACGTCCCTTGCCGCCCGCCTTGGCGCGGTACATCGCGAGGTCGGCGTTGCGCAGCAGCTCGCCCGCGCCGAGGCCCGGTTCGGCGAAGGCGACCCCGATGGAGGCGTTGACACGGACATCGTTGCCGTCGATGAGGTAGGGCTGCGAGAGCGTCATCCTGAGACGGTCGGCGAGTTCCAGGATGTGACCCTCGCGGGCGGCCCGGTCCCGGGCGCCGTCCCCGACGATCAGGGCCGCGAACTCGTCGCCGCCCAGCCGGGAGGCGGTGTCCCCCTTGCGGACGGCCTCGTGGAGTCTGCGAGCGGCCTGCACGAGCAACTCGTCGCCGGCCTGGTGCCCGATGGTGTCGTTGACGGCCTTGAAGCCGTCGAGGTCGATGAAGAGCACCGCCGTACCGCGCAGGGCGGCGCCGCGGTCGGAGGCACGGCGGCCGGACAGGGCCTGCTGGACGCGCCGGGTGAACAGGGCGCGGTTGGGCAGGTCGGTCAGCGGGTCGTGTTCGGCGTTGTGCTGGAGCTGCGCCTGGAGGCGGACTCTCTCGGTCACGTCCCGGCTGTTGAAGATCAGGCCCCCGTGGTGGCGGTTGACGGTGGACTCGACGTTGAGCCAGCCGCCGTCCCCGGAGCGGAAGCGGCACTCGATGCGCGTGGTGGGCTCCTCGACCGGGCTCGCGGCGAGGAACCGGCGTACCTCGTGCACCACGCAGCCGAGGTCCTCCGGGTGGATGAGACCGGCCAGTTCACTGCCCACGAGTTCCTCGGCGGGGCTTCCGTAGACCCCGGCGGCGGCCGGGGAGACGTAGCGGAGGATGCCGTTGGGCGCGGCGATCATGATGACGTCGCTGGAGCCCTGGACCAGGGAGCGGAAGTGGTTCTCCTTCTGGGCCAGTTCCTGGGTGAGGGTGATGTTGTCGAGCAGCATGATGCCCTGCCGCACGACCAGCGCGAGCACCACGGTGCCGCCGGTCAGCAGCACCACGCGGTCGACGCTGCGGCCGTTGAGCACGTTGTAGAGGATGCCCAGGGTGCAGACCGCGGCGGCGAGGTACGGCGTGAGCGCGGCCAGCGACCCGGCGATGGGCCGGGAGGCCGGAAAGCGGCCGCGCTCGCTCCCGGGCGCGGGCGCCGGCGCGGGCCGGTGACCGGTGCCGCGCTGCCCGGGCAGGTGTTCGCGCACCACGCGTGTGTGTCCGCCGGGTCCTTCCTCGGCCGACGGCCGCCCGTGCCGGGACGCGGCCCAGGGGGCGTACGCGAGCAGCAGTGAGCCGGCGAACCAGCCCGCGTCGAGCAACTGGCCGGAGCGGTAGTTGTTGTGCAGCAGCGGCGAGGTGAACAGGGCGTCGCAGACCACCGTCAGGGCGAGCGCGCCGATGGCGGTGTTGACCGCGGACCGGCAGACGGGCGACCGCCGGAAGTGCAGGGCGAGCACCATGCTGACGAGAGCGATGTCGAGCAGCGGGTAGGCCACCGAGAGCGCGGAGTGGGCCACGCTGGAACCGCCCTCGGCCTTCGCCGCCTGGGCGAGGGCCAGGCTCCACGCCAGGGTCAGCAGCGAACCGCCGATCAGCCAGGCGTCCAGGCCCAGGCAGATCCAGCCGGCCTTCGTCACCGGCCGCTTGGCCAGCACCAGCAGCCCCACGATGGCGGGCGGCGCGAAGCACAGGAAGAACAGGTCCGCGTAGCTGGGGCTGGGCACCGGCTGCCGCAGGACGACCTCGTACCACCCCCAGACCAGGTTGCCCAGGGACGCCATCGCCGAGGAGAGGGCGAACAGCAGCCAGGCCGGCCGGAACCGGACCCGGGGCCCACGGGCGTAGAGGAGGCAGGAGACGGCGGCGGCGCCCGCGGCGGCGCTCAGCCCGAAGTCGCCCATGATCTTGGCGACGTGGTCCGAACCCCAGCCGAGCGCGGAACCGACGGCGTATGCCGCGCAGACCAGGGCCAGCACGAGCTGACGGACGAAGGTCGGTCCGCCGGCGGCGGCCGACGGCCGGGGCAGCAGCGGCCGGGGCGAGGGCTGCGTCCGCAGCGCTCCGTCCAGAGTCGGCACGGGGGGCGGCGGACTCACCGGGGCCTCCCGGTCCGCGCCGCCCCCGTGTCCCGCGGGCCCCGGTGCGGCGGCTGGGCCTGCCTCTTGCGGCCGCTCGGCCGGCGGTGGTGAGGGCCGCACCGGCCGGGGTGGCCGCCGGGCCTGCCATGCCGGCCCCGTCTGCGCGCGGTCGTGGTCGTGCGCCAGGGTCGCCGGCGGCGGCTTCGCCGCGTCGGGTTGTTCGTCCATAGGCCGTGCATCGCCCGTCGCCCCCCTCACAGTCTGAGATGTCCATCCCCGGCGCCGAACCGTGCGCGGCGCATCCCCTGTCGGACGATACACCAGTCTCGTCACTCAGGGACATAGGTCTTCTACGCTCCGTGACGACCAGCGGATATGCGCGTACCCACCGCATCCGAGGAGTTGCGGAGGGTACCTGAAACGGATTACGCGCCCGTCGTCAGGATCACGTTGCGCAACGGCTCCTGGTTCACGAAACGGCTCAACTGGTCCACCATCAGCCGCTTGGCGCGTGGCAGGAACGCGGAGGTCGGCCCGCCGGCGTGCGGGCTGATGACTATGCCGGGAGCATGCCACAGGGGGTGGCCCGGCGGCAGCGGTTCGGGGTCGGTCACGTCGAGGGCCGCGGTGAGGCGCCCGCTCTCCAGTTCGGCGAGCAACGCCTTCGTGTCGACGACGGGGCCGCGCGCGACGTTGACGAGCAGGGCGCCGTCCTTCATCCGGGCCAGGAAGTCCGCGTTGACCAGGCCGCGGGTGGCCTCGGTGAGCGGCGTGGAGACGACGACGACATCCGCCTCCGGGAGCAGGGCGGGGAGTTCGGTGAGCGGATGCACCGGACCGCGCGCCGTGGTGCGGGCGGAGCGCGCGACGCGCACCACCGGCGCGACCTCGAAGGGCACGAGCCGGTCCTCGATCGCGGCGCCGATCGAGCCGTACCCGACGATCAGCACCTTCCGGTCGGCGAGCGCCGGCCGGAATCCGCCGAGCCACTCGCCCCGGTCCTGCGCCCGGACGAAGTCGGGGACGCCGCGCAGCGACGCCAGGATCAGGGCCAGGGTGAGTTCCGCGGTGCTGGCCTCGTGCACGCCGCGCGCGTTGCACAGCCGTACGCCCGCGGGCAGGTGCCTCAGCCCGGGCTCCACGTGGTCGATGCCGGCGGAGAGCGTCTGGACGACCTGGACGGAGCGCATGTCCGGCAGCGGGCGTATGCCGATCCCGCTGGGCTTCATGTAGGGGACGACGTAGAACGCGCAGTCGGCCGGGTCGGCGGGGAAGTCCTCCTCGCCGTTCCAGTAGCGGTAGGCGGGGCCGTCGGGGAGGCCCTCGATCTCGTCCGGCGGGATGGGCAGCCACACGTCAGGAGTCATGGTCAGGAGGCTATGTCAGGGGCGCGGAAGGGCAGAGGTTAGGTTGGGTGGCCTGACGAGGGAGGGTCACGACCGGTGGAGCGCAGGACGATCGGCGCGACGGCGCTCGCGGTGGGGGCCGTCGGACTGGGTTGCATGCCGATGAACTGGGCGTACAGCGCGTCGCGGCAGCGGGGGGAAGAGTCGGTCAGGGCGGTGCACCGGGCCCTCGACCTGGGTGTCTCCCTGCTGGACACGGCGGACATGTACGGCCCGTTCACCAACGAGCTGCTGCTGGGACGGGTGCTGAAGGAGCGGCGGTCCGACGCCTTCGTGTCCACCAAGGTCGGCCTGCTGGTGGGTGATCAGCACATCGTGGCCAACGGCCGCCCCGGCTATGTGAAACGCGCCTGCGACGCCTCGCTGCGCCGGTTGCAGACGGACGTCATCGACCTCTACCAGCTGCATCGTGCCGATCCCGAGATACCCGTCGAGGAGACCTGGGGCGCGATGGCGGAGCTGGTCCGGGCCGGGAAGGTACGGGCCCTCGGGCTCTGCGCGGTCGGCGCGCGGTCGGCCCGGCGCCCGGGTGCCCGGCTGCACGACGCCACGATCCGGCAACTGGAGCGGGTGCAGCAGGTCTTCCCGGTGACCGCGGTGGAGGCGGAGCTGTCGGTGTGGTCGCCGGAGGCGCTGCGGACACTGCTGCCGTGGTGCGTGACGCGCGGTGTCGGTTTCCTCGCCGCGATGCCGCTCGGCAACGGCTTCCTGACCGGGACGCTGACCCCCGGGCAGGGTTTCGAGCCGGAGGACCTGCGCGCCCGGCACCCCCGCTTCACCGCCGAGATGATGGCGGCCAACCAGCCGATCGTGGCCGGCCTGCGCCGGATCGCGGCCCGGCACGGCGACGGGGTCACACCGGCGCAGGTGGCGCTGGCCTGGGTGCTGGCGCAGGGCAAGCACGTGGTGCCGGTACCGGGGACCAAGCAGGAACGCTGGGTGACCGAGAACGCGGGGGCGGCACGGCTGCGGCTGACCGAGCGGGATCTGGCCGAGGTGCGCGAGCTGCCGGCGGCGCAGGGGTCGTGGGAGTGACGCGCGCGCGATTGCCGGGTTCGGGATTCGGCGATCGGGAACTTGGAGGGCGCGTGCGGTGTATGACAAGGAGAACCCGCCGCGTCGAAGGGACCATGATCGTGCAACGTCGAGCCGTGACGGCCGTGTTGGCCACCGCCGCCCTGCTGCTGACGGCGGGCTGCTCCTCCGACGACGGGGACCCGTCGGGCGCGGACGCGAGCACCTCCCCGAGCAGTACGGCGGCGCAGTCGCCGCCCTCGGGCTCGGCCGCCGAGGAGACACCGCCCGCGAAGGGCTCCGTGGAGGTCGTCCGTACCGTCACCACCGGGCTGCAGAGCCCCTGGGGCCTGGCTCCGCTGCCGGGCGGTGACCTGCTGGTCTCCTCCCGCGACGAGGCCACGGTCACGCGGGTCGACGAGAAGACGGGCAAGAAGACGGAACTGGGCGAGGTGCCCGGGGTGTCTCCGGCCGGCGAGGGCGGCCTGCTCGGCAT
This sequence comes from Streptomyces sp. BB1-1-1, assembly GCF_031597775.1. Lineage (NCBI taxonomy): Bacteria > Bacillati > Actinomycetota > Actinomycetes > Kitasatosporales > Streptomycetaceae > Streptomyces > Streptomyces sp. BB1-1-1. The sequence goes on from NZ_CP134203.1 coordinate 2,600,442, forward strand.
CGCCCTCTCCCCCGACTACGCCTCGGACCGGATGGTCTACGCGTACTTCACCTCGGCCTCCGACAACCGCATCGTCCGCATGCGGTACGACGAGAAGAGGCCGGCCGGTGAGCAGCTGGGCGCGCCGGACACGGTCTTCCGGGGCATCCCCAAGGGCATCGTCCACAACGGCGGGCGGATCGCCTTCGGCCCCGACAAGATGCTCTACGCGGGCACCGGCGAGAGCGGTGACACGGGCCTGTCCCAGGACAAGGAGTCCCTCGGCGGGAAGATCCTGCGGATGACGCCGGACGGCGACCCGGCGCCCGGCAACCCCTTCCCCGACTCCACGGTGTACTCGTACGGCCACCGGAACGTGCAGGGGCTGGCCTGGGACGACGAGCAGCGGCTGTTCGCCGCGGAGTTCGGTCAGGACACCTGGGACGAGCTGAACGCGATCAAGCCGGGCGACAATTACGGCTGGCCGGAGGCGGAGGGCGAGTCCGACGGCTCGGAGTTTCACGACCCGCTCGCCCAGTGGAGCACCGACGAGGCCTCCCCCAGCGGCATCGCCCACGCCGAGGGCTCCGTGTGGATGGCGGGTCTGCGCGGCGAGCGGCTGTGGCGCGTCCCGCTGAAGGGCACGGAGGCCGCGGCCGATCCGCAGGCGTTCCTGGAGGGCGAGTACGGGCGGCTGCGCACGGTCGTCCCGGCGGGCGGCGACAAGCTGTGGCTCATGACCAGCAACACGGACGGCCGGGGCGACGCGAAGGAGAGCGACGACCGGATCCTGGAGCTGCGGGTGACGTAGCCCGCGCCGTCACTCCTCCTCCGCCTCCGTGGGGCGCGGGAGGTGGACGACGACCTTGCCCGAGGTGAGGTCTATCGGGCCGTGGCCGGGGTCGCCGTCGCCGACGTCCTCGCGGGTCAGTTCCAGACGGTTCTGCTCGTCGCTGGTGTGCTTGCGTCCGGGGGAGAAGAGTTCCTCGAATGCGTTGAACACGGAGCCTCCGTCGGTCGGCGTCCCTTACAGCGTATGCCTCACTTCGCGGAACGTGACGTGAGCCGTCCGGCCGGGAACAGCGCCAGCCGGTGGGCCACCGCCGCCGCCTCGCCCCGGCCGGAGACGCCGAGCTTGGCCAGGATGTTGGAGACGTGGACGCTGGCCGTCTTCGGGGAGATGAAGAGCTCCTCGGCTATCTGCCGGTTGGTGCGGCCGTCGGAGACCAGGCGCAGGACGTCGCGTTCCCGGCTGGTGAGGCCGAGGGCCTCGGCACGGTCGGCGGGGGCGGCCGGTTCGGTGGCCGGTCCGGTGGCCGGTCCGGTGGCGCGGCCGAGCGTGAGGCGGGCGCGCTGGGCGAGCCGGCCGACCGCGTCGGCCAGCGGCCGGGCACCGAGGTGGTCGGCGACCGTGCGGGCCAGGCGGAGCAGTTCCGTCGCGCGGGCGCGCTCGTCCTCGCCGCCGGTCTCCAGGAGGGCGCCGGCCAGCCGGTGCCGGACGCGGGCGAGTTCGTAGGGCCGCTCCAGGCGTTCGAAGGCGGTGACCGCCTCCGACCAGGTCCCCGGGGTGTCGCGGCCCTCGGCGCGGTGCAGTTCGGCGCGGACCCACTTCTCGTGGGCGAGCCAGACGGGGGCGCCGGTGGTGAGCGACCTGGCGGCCTCGGTGAGGCGTTCGAGGACCTCGGTGCGGCCCTCCTCGGCGGCCGGCAGGCCGCGGGCGTCGGCCTCGGCCTCGGCCGCGAGCAGCAGCAGGGGCCAGGCGTAGCGCTGGGTGCCGGGCGGGAAGCCCTCGTCCAGGACCCGGGCCAGTTCGGCACGGGCGTCCGGGAGGCGGCCCTCGGCGGCGGCGAGACCCAGGGCGCAGGCGGCCAGCGGCAGCCGGTACTGCGGCATGGGGTCGAGTACGCCGTAGGCGGAGCGCGCCTCGGCGAGCTGTCCGGCGGCCTCGGCCGTCTCGCCGCGGGCGAGCGCGACGACGGCCCGCTTGAGGGCGGCGCCCGCGCGGGGTGCGGCACTGCGGCCCGGGGCCCCGGACAGCGCCGCGGCTTCGAGCGCCTCGTCCCAGCGGCCCAGGGAGATGAACGACTCGGAGAGGTTGGCCCATACCCAGGCCTCGGACTCCAGCAGGCCCATCCGCCGGGTGAGTTGGACGCCCTCGCGCAGGATGCCGATCGCCTCCTCGGAGCGGCCGACGCTCTCCAGGACTGAGGGCAGGTTGATGTGGCTGCGGGCCACCACGGCGGACCGTCCCTGCGCCACCACCAGGTCTCTGACCTGGTACAGCTCCGCCAGCCCTGCGTCGATGTGCCCCGCGTCGACCATCAGGCCGCCCAGGGTGAGCCGGGCGTTCAGCTCGATGTCGTCGGCGCCCACCATGCGCGCGTACTCGACGGCCCGCTCGGCGGCGGTGACCGCCTCGGGGCCGGGATTGTGGAGCATCGACCAGTTGGCGGCCATGGCGAGCACCTCGGCGTGCACCTCGGAGGGCGGCAGGCCGCGGACCAGTTCCTGGGCGATGCCCAGCTCGCGCCAGCCGTCGCCGCGGCCCTGTGCCTGGACCAGCAGCGAGCGCTGTGTCCAGAACCAGGCGGCGCGCTGCGGGTCCCGGCCGCTCGTACTCGTCCCGGCCCCCGCTTCCTGCTCCTCCTCCAGCAGGCGCAGCGCCCGCTTGGTGATCTTCATGGCGCGCTCGCGCTCCCCGCACAGCCGCCCGGCGACGGCGGCCTCGGCCATCAGGTCCAGGTAGCGCAGGGGCTTGGTGGCCGGGTCGCAGCCGCAGGGCGGGTAGACCTCGGTGTAGTCGACGGGGCGCAGGGCGGCGCGTACGTCGTCGGGCACCGAGTCCCACAGCTCCATCGCGCGCTCGAGGAGCCGGAGCTGCTCGGAGTAGGCGTGGCGGCGCCGGGCCTCCACGGAGGCGTCCAGGACGGCGGGCAGGGCCTTGGCCGCGTCGTGGGCGTGGTACCAGTAGCTGGCCAGGCGCATCACCCGCTCGGCGGCGGGCACCAGCGTCGGATCGGCGTCGAGGGCTTCGGCGTAGCGGCGGTTGAGGCGGGAGCGCTCGCCGGGGAGCAGGTCGTCGCCGACCGCCTCGCGGACCAGGGAGTGGCGGAAGCGGTAGCCGTCGCCGTCGGGCGCGGGGAGCAGGATGTTGGCGTTCACGGCGGCTCGCAGTGCCTCGATGAGGTCGTCCTCGGCGAGCCGGGCGACGGCGGCGAGCAGCCGGTACTCGACGGTCGAGCCGCCCTCGGCGACGATCCGGGCGACCCGCTGCGCGCTCTCGGGCAGGGCTTCGACGCGGACCAGGAGCAGGTCGCGCAGGGAGTCGGTGAGGCCGGTGCGGCAGCCCTCGTGGGCGGCGACGGCGAGTTCCTCGACGAAGAAGGCGTTGCCGTCGGAGCGTTCGAAGATCTCGTCGACCTGGAGCGGGTCGGGTTCGTGGGCGAGGATGCCGGCGATCTGGCGGCCCACCTCGTCCCGGGTGAAGCGGCCGAGTTCGAGGCGGCGGACGGTGCGCAGCCGGTCGAGTTCGGCGAGCAGGGGGCGCAGCGGGTGGCGGCGGTGGATGTCGTCGGAGCGGTAGGTGGCCAGGACGACGAGGCGGCCGGTGCGCAGGGTGCGGACGAGGTAGGCGATCAGGTGGCGGGTGGAGGCGTCGGCCCAGTGCAGGTCCTCCAGGACGAGGACGACGGTGTGCCGGACGGCGACGCGTTCCAGCAGGCGGGCGGTGAGTTCGAAGAGGCGGGCCATGCTCTCCTCGTCGTGCCGACCGCCACCGCCCGGGGCGCTCTCGCCCAGTTCGGGCAGCAGCCGGGCCAGTTCCTCCTCCTGCCCGGCGGCAGCGGAGGCCAGTTCTCCGGGCAGTTGGCGGCGCAGGGCGCGCAGCGCGGTGGAGAAGGGCGCGAAGGGCAGGCCGTCGGCGCCTATCTCGACGCAGCCGCCCAGCGCGACGACGGCGTCCTGTCCGCGCGCGGCGGTGGCGAACTCCTCGACGAGGCGGGTCTTGCCGACCCCAGCCTCGCCGCCGAGCAGCAGTGCCTGCGGCTCGGCGGCGTCGGCGCGCACGAGCGCGTCCTTCAACGTGTCCAGTTCGCCGGCACGGCCGACGAACACGGGACTGACGGACCTGGTCTCCACGGAAGCGAGCATCGCACGCGGGTCCGACAGTGGGGCATCGGTTCTCGGGAGGTGGACGGCGGTGGCGACGACGGCGGGGAGGGCGGCCGTGCGGCCGCCCTCCCCGGTCCCCCCGCTCATGCCGCTCACGCGGCCCGGGTGAACCGGTGCCGCCGGAAGCGGAAGCTATGGCTCTCGGTCTCGGCGGTGTTCCTGGCCGCGTCCCGGCGGGCGGCGCGACGGGCGCGGACGGCCTCGCGGGCCAGCCGGGCCTGGTCGGCGCGGCGGATCAGTTCGGCGGAACGGGTCTGCTGGATCTGGTACTCGAACATGGTGTGTCCCTCGTGTCCCTCGGTGAGAGCCGGTCTCGGCCTCGGTTTCGGCTTCGCTTGCTTGCTTGCTTGCGATGCCTCAACCTTCGTCTCCCAGGGGGGTGCGCCACATCGGGTAAGTTCCGCATCTTCGGCACCGGGCGGGGCCTTAGACATGCGTGAGGGGTCTTAGGGCGTGCGCCGGGGGCGCGCTTGATTCCCTAAGACCCCTCAGAGGGCTTGGTCAGCCGGTGGAAGGCAGCCCGAGCAGGATGTCCGTGTACTTCAGGACGGCGAGGAGCAGGCCGATCACGCCGAGGGCGACGCCCGCCCAGGCGACCGACTTGATCCACGGGGCCTGCGGGCGGCCGGGCGCGCCGAACGCGGGACGGGCCAGCACCACGACGCCGACGATCAGCGCGACCAGGGCGAAGAGTCCGCCCCACAGCGCGGTGGCGTGCCAGGCGTTGCCGTAGCCCTTCTCGATCAGCATGCCGACGTCGGAGGACGAGGACGTCTCCAGCTGGCCGATCAGCGACTCGCGGGCGGAGGCCACGGTGCCGACCCAGCTGCCGGTCAGCGACACGATGCCGAGCCCGGCGGAGACGACGGCGCCCGCGCCCTGGCCGACGCCCGTGGGGCCCTCGTTCCCGGCGGCACCGGTCACGTCGTCCTTGGCGACGTCGTCGGCCGCCGCGTCCTCGGCCGCGGCGTCGTCCGTCCCGGCGTCGTCGCCGGCCGGGGTCTCGGCGTCGGCGGTCTCGGTCCCTGCCTTCTCAGGAGCCTTGGCCGCCTCGTCCGTCTTGTCCTCGTCGGTCTTCACGCCGGTCTCGTCCACTGTCTTCGTTCCCATGCCTCGCACCGTACGGACGCTGTCTGAGAGGTCCCTTAATGATCCTTTTGAGCGGCACGCGCGCGTGCCTCACGTGCCGCACGCCACTCGGGCGCGAGTACCGCCCACACCTCCGTGTCCTGACGGACACCCCGGTAGGGGAAGCATTCGCGCAGCACGCCCTCACGCATCATGCCGAGTCGCCGGGCGGCGTTGACACTCGGGGTGTTCGCGGACGACGCGCGCCACTCCACGCGGTGCATGCCGCGCTCGTCGAAGGCCCAGTCGATCAGGACCCGGGCGCCGCGTGCGACGAGGCCGCGCCCCGTGCCGGCGGGCTCCAGCCAGCAGCCGATCTCGCAGACGCCGGTGGCCGCGTCGAAGACCCGGAAGAGCAGGCCGCCGACGAGCTTGCCGTCCAGCCACAACCCGTGCAGGAAGCCGCTGTCGGCGGCGCGCCGGTCGGCGTAGGACTGGATCAGCTCCCGCGCGGAGTCGGCGTCGGTGGCCTTGGTCCCGAACGGGATGTGCTGTGTGATGAACTCCCTGCCCCGGTCCAGGTGGGCGAGGAACTCCTCGGCGTGCCAGGTCTCCAGGGGGCGCAGTTCGGCTCCGTCGTCACCCAGTGATATCGCGTACATCCCGCTGCCGCTCCTCCTCCGCCAGGACGTCCGCCACCTCGGCGTCCGTCGCCGCGGCCAGCCTCTCATGGGCGACGCGGCACTCGGGCGGCTCGATGCTGATGCGCGGCAGGAGCTTGTCCAGCCGGCGCGGCAGCCACCAGTTGGCGCTGCCGAGCATGTGCATCAGGGCGGGCACCAGGAGGGTGCGCAGGACGAAGGCGTCCAGGGCGACGGCGGCGGCGAGGGCGATGCCGAACATGGCGATCACGCGGTCGCCGCTGAGGACGAAGGCGAGGAAGACCGAGATCATGATGACCGCGGCGGAGTTGATCACCCGGCTGGTCTCGGCGAGGCCGACGCGCACGGCACGGCGGTTGTCGCCGGTCTCCAGCCACTCCTCGTACATCCGGCTGACCAGGAAGACCTGGTAGTCCATGGAGAGCCCGAAGAGGACCGACACCATGATCACGGGCAGGAAGGGTTCGATCGGGCCGGCGCTGCCCAGACCGAGCAGTTCGCTCCCCCAGCCCCATTGGAAGATCGCCACGACGACACCGAAGGAGGCGGCCACGGCGGCGACGTTCATCGCGGCCGCCTTGAGGGGGATGCCGACGGAGCGGAAGGCCAGCAGGAGCAGCAGGCAGCCCAGGCTGATCACGACGCCGACGAAGAGGGGCAGCTTGCCGACGATGACGTCGGCGAAGTCGTCGTAGCCGGCCGTGACGCCGCCGACGTGCACGTCGAGCGCGGTGCCGGCCTCGGCACGCGGCAGCACCTCGGAGCGCAGCCGCTCGACGAGGTCGCTGGTGGTCCGGGACTGCGGGGCCGACTCGGGTACGACGACGAGGTACGCGCTGTCGCCTCCGGAGTTGTACGTCACCGGTGTCACCGAGGAGACGCCATCGGTGGTGCGCAGGGAGGCGTCGAGGTTGTCCAGGGCGAGCCGGTCCTCGGCCCCGCCCACCTCGGTGACCAGGGTGAGGGGGCCGTTGACGCCGGGTCCGAAGCCCTCGGCGAGGAGGTCGTAGGCCTGGCGGGTGGTGCTGCCCTTGGGGTCGTTGCCCTGGTCGGAGGTGCCCAGGCGCAGTCCGAGGGTGGGCAGCGCGAGGACGGTGATGACGACCAGGGCGACGGCGCCCAGCAGCTTGGGGTGGCGCTCCACGAACGCCGACCAGCGGGCGGCGAACCCGGTGGGCAGCTCGGGTTCGGGGCCGTGCTCCGCCAGCCGGCGCCGCTCGCGCCGGCTCAGGGCGCGCGGGCCGATGTACGACAGCAGCGCGGGCAGCAGGGTCACGGACGCCGCGACGGTGAGGACGACGGTCAGCGAGGCGGCGATGGCCACGCCGTTGAGGAAGCTCAGCCGGAGGATCAGCATGCCCAGCAGGGCGATGCAAACGGTGGCACCCGCGAAGACGACCGCGCGTCCCGTGGTCGCGACGGCGTTCTCGGCGGCCTCGGCGACGGTCAGTCCGCGTTTCAGGCCGCGCCGGTGTCTGGTGACGATGAACAGCGCGTAGTCGATGCCGACGCCGAGCCCGATGAGGGTGCCCAGCATGGGCGCGAAGTCGGCGACGGTCATGGCGTGGCCGAGCAGGGTGATGCCGGCGTAGGCGGTGCCGACGGAGACCAGCGCGGTGGCGATGGGCAGCACGGCGGCGGCGAGGGAGCCGAAGGCGAGGAAGAGGACGACCGCGGCCACGGCCACGCCGAGGGCCTCGGCGAGATGACCGTCCGGCGCCTCGGTGAGCGCGACGGCGCCGCCGCCCATCTCGACCCGGAGCCCGTCGGTCTCGGCCGCCTCGGCGGCGTCGACCACGGCCCGCGCCTCGGCCGCGTCGATGTCCTGGGAGGCGTCCTCGAAGGTGACCGAGGCGTACGCGGTGCGGGCGTTCTCGCTGATCAGGGGCGAGTCGGGGTCGTCGTAGGGGTTGGTCACCGAGGCCACCCCGGGCAGGTCCGCGATGCGGTCCAGGGTGCGGGTCATGGTCTGTTCGACGTCGGTGGCGCGGACGGTGTCGGTCGTCGTGTGCCAGACGATCGTGTCGCCGTCGCCGCCGAGGCCGGGGAAGCCGGAGGCGAGCAGCTGGGAGGCACGGTCGGAGTCGGTGCCGGGGACTCCGTAGTCGTTGGAGTACGCGGAGCCGGTGACCGCGGCGGCCGTGGCGACCCCGCCGAAGGCGAGGAGCCAGAGCAGGACGGCGACGAGGCGGCGTTGGACACACCAGCGTGCAAGGGCTGCCACGAACGTGCTCCCAGAGTGTCTGATTGTGGACCTTTGATAGGGAACAGTCATTCATGGAATGAACGGCCCGCAAAGAACGCATGAGTAATGCGAAGCCACTCTTTCAGCCAGAATTGATCGTTTGCGGATTTAGTGGGCTTATTCACAGAGGCGAAGGTCATTCGCAGGACGATCGGATGAACGCGTTGTTCCCTACGAGTGATTCGTAGCCGAACGCCCGAGGGGTTGCACCCGACCGGGTGCAACCCCTCAGAACACGCGATGCCGGACCGGCTCAGCCCTCGCTGACGCCCAGCTTCTCCAGGATCAGCTCCTTGACGCGGGCCGCGTCCGCCTGGCCGCGGGTCGCCTTCATGACCGCGCCGACCAGGGCGCCGACCGCGGCCACCTTGCCGCCGCGGATCTTGTCCACGACGCCCTGGTTGCCGGCGATGGCCTCGTCGACGGCGGCGGTCAGCGCGCCCTCGTCGGAGACGACCTTCAGGCCGCGCTTGTCGACGACCTCGTCCGGCGTGCCCTCGCCGGCGAGGACGCCCAGGATGACCTGGCGGGCCAGCTTGTCGTTCAGGTCGCCCTTCGTGACCAGCTCGGCGACCCGCGCGACCTGCTCCGGCGTGATCGCCAGCTCGTCGAGCGACTTGCCCGACTCGTTGGCGCTGCGGGCCAGCTCGCCCATCCACCACTTCCGGGCGGAGGCCGCGTCGGCACCGGCGTCGATCGTGGCGACGATCGGGTCCAGCGCGCCGGCGTTCAGGATCGACTGCATGTCGTTGCCGGAGATGCCCCACTCCTCGCGGAGCCGGTTGCGGCGCACCAGCGGCAGCTCGGGCAGGGTGGCGCGGATCTCCTCGACCCACTCGCGCGAGGGGGCGACCGGCACCAGGTCGGGCTCCGGGAAGTACCGGTAGTCCTCGGCCTCCTCCTTCACGCGGCCCGAGGTCGTGGACCCCGTGTCCTCGTGGAAGTGGCGGGTCTCCTGGATGATCGTGCCGCCGTCGTTCAGCACGGCGGCGTGCCGCTGGATCTCGAAGCGGGCGGCACGCTCCACGGAGCGCAGCGAGTTGACGTTCTTGGTCTCGCTGCGGGTGCCGAACTTCTCCCGGCCGTGCGGGCGCAGCGACAGGTTCACGTCGCAGCGCATCTGGCCCATCTCCATGCGGGCCTCGGACACGCCGAGGGCACGGATCAGCTCGCGCAGCTCGCGGACGTAGGCCCGCGCGACCTCCGGGGCCCGCTCGCCCGCGCCCTCGATCGGCTTGGTGACGATCTCGATGAGCGGGATGCCGGCGCGGTTGTAGTCGAGGAGGGAGTGCGAGGCGCCGTGGATACGGCCCGTCGCGCCACCGACGTGCATCGACTTGCCGGTGTCCTCCTCCATGTGGGCGCGCTCGATCTCCACGCGGAAGGTCTCGCCGTCCTCCAGCTGCACGTCGAGGTAGCCGTTGAAGGCGATCGGCTCGTCGTACTGGGAGGTCTGGAAGTTCTTCGGCATGTCCGGATAGAAGTAGTTCTTCCGGGCGAAGCGGCACCACTCGGCGATCTCGCAGTTCAGCGCGAGACCGATCCTGATCGCCGACTCGACGCCGGTCGCGTTGACGACCGGGAGCGCACCGGGCATGCCGAGGCAGACGGGGCAGGTCTGGGTGTTGGGGTCGGCGCCCAGTGCGGTCGAACAGCCGCAGAACATCTTGGTGTGGGTGCCGAGTTCGACATGGACCTCGAGGCCCATGACGGGGTCGTACGACGCCAGCGCGTCCTCGTACGACACCAGGTCGGTCGTGGTGGTCACGGTGAAACTTCCCTCTCAGCCCAGCAGGACGTCGTCGTCGCCGAGACGCTTCAGCTCGCGGTACAGGATGGCGAGGTTGGTCACGACCGCCGCGCCGGTCACGACGGCGTCGAGCAGCCGCAGCGTGTCGCTCTCGCCCCGGGCCTTCTTGATCTGCTTGTACACCCCGACGGCGCCGAACGCCGACGTGGCCATCGAGACGTACAGGCCGGACTTGGAGCTCTTGAAGCCCTTGGCCTTGGTCAGTGCGCTCACAGCGACGGTGCCTCCTCGATCAGCGGGTGGCCCCACTTTTCCACGAAGGCGGCCTCGACCGCGGCGCCGACCTTGTACAGCCGGTCGTCCTTCATGGCGGGGGCGATGATCTGCAGACCCACCGGCAGGTTGTCCTCGGGTGCGAGGCCGCAGGGCAGCGACATGGCCGCGTTGCCCGCCAGGTTGGTGGGGATGGTGCACAGGTCGGCCAGGTACATCGCCATCGGGTCGTCGGCGCGCTCGCCGATCGCGAAGGCGGTGGTCGGGGTCGTCGGGGAGACGATCACGTCGACCTGCTCGAAGGCCTTCTCGAAGTCCCGCGTGATGAGGGTGCGGACCTTCTGGGCGCTGCCGTAGTACGCGTCGTAGTAGCCGGAGCTGAGGGCGTACGTGCCGAGCATGATGCGGCGCTTGACCTCGGGGCCGAAGCCGGCCTCGCGGGTCAGGGAGGTGACCTCCTCGGCGGAGTGCGTGCCGTCGTCGCCGGTACGCAGGCCGTAGCGCAGGCCGTCGAAGCGGGCGAGGTTGGAGGAGCACTCGGAGGGCGCGATCAGGTAGTACGCCGACAGCGCGAGGTCGAAGGACGGGCAGTCCAGCTCGACGATCTCCGCACCCAGTTCCTTCAGCAGCTCGACGGACTCGTCGAAGCGCTGGATGACGCCGGCCTGGTAGCCCTCGCCGCGGAACTGCTTGACGACGCCGACGCGCATGCCGGCGACGCTGCCGTTGCGGGCGGCCTCGACGACCGCGGGGACCGGGGCGTCGATGGAGGTGGAGTCCATCGGGTCGTGCCCGGCGATCACCTCGTGCAGCAGGGCCGCGTCCAGGACCGTGCGGGCGCAGGGGCCGCCCTGGTCGAGGGAGGAGGAGAAGGCCACCATGCCGTAGCGGGAGACGCCGCCGTACGTCGGCTTGACGCCGACCGTGCCGGTGACGGACGCGGGCTGGCGGATGGACCCGCCGGTGTCGGTGCCGATGGCGAGCGGGGCCTGGAAGGCCGCGAGGGCGGCGGAGGAGCCGCCGCCGGAACCGCCGGGGATCTTGGTGAGGTCCCAGGGGTTGCCGGTCGGGCCGTACGCGCTGTTCTCCGTCGAGGACCCCATGGCGAACTCGTCCATGTTGGTCTTGCCGAGGATGACGACGTCGGCGGCCTTCAGACGCTTGGTGACGGTCGCGTCGTACGGCGGGATCCAGCCCTCGAGGATCTTCGAGCCGACGGTCGTGGGGATGCCCTCGGTGGTGAAGATGTCCTTGAGCGCGAGCGGGACGCCGGCCAGCGGGCCGAGCTTCTCGCCGCGCTCGCGCTTCTCGTCGACGGCGCGGGCCTGGGCGAGGGCGCCCTCGCGGTCGACGTGCAGGAAGGCGTGCACCTTCTCGTCGACGGCCTCGATGCGGGCCAGGTGGGCCTCGGTGACCTCGACGGCCGTCAGCTCGCCGGAGGCGATCTTCGCGGCGATCTCGGCCGCGGTGAGCTTGATGATGTCGCTCATGGCGGTTACTCCTCCCCCAGGATCTGCGGCACCTTGAAACGCTGCTGCTCCTGGGCCGGGGCGCCGGAGAGCGCCTGCTCGGGCGTGAGCGACGGACGGACCTCGTCCGGCCGCATGACGTTCGTCAGCGGGAGCGGGTGCGAGGTCGGCGGTACGTCTTGGTCGGCGACCTCGCTGACGCGGGCGACCGCGCCGATGATGTCGTCCAGCTGTCCCGCGAAGTGCTCGAGCTCTTCGGGCTTCAGCTCCAGACGCGCCAGCCGGGCGAGGTGGGCGACCTCCTCGCGCGTGATGCCAGGCATGCAGCGTTCCTCTGGGGTGAGTGTGTGTGGTGTGGGCAAATCGGCTTTGGCAAGTCGGTTCGGGCCAATCCTATGGGGCCGGGCCCCGTGGCCGTTAAACGGTTTCCCCAGGGGCCGACTCGCGGCACCGCCCGGTTCCGGGTCCTCCCGCGCGGGAGTGACGACGCGGGAGGACGACGACAGGGTCGTGGTCAGACCAGGAAGAGCAGACCGGCACTGATCAGGATGACGACGGCGGTGGCGAAGTGGATACCGAAGGCCACGGCCTTCGCACCCCCGTGGCGCAGCACTATGAGCATGTCGCCGAGTGGCACGACGGCCACGCAGAGCATGAACCACGCCTCGGCGCGGGCGCCGGCGAAGGCCAGCAGAGCCAGGCCCACCAGACCGAACGTCCCGTCCCGTAGGCCCTTGATCGTCAGATAGGCGCCGGCGTCACCGGCGGGGTCGGCCGGGACGCCGTAGCCGGTGGCGGCGGGTCCGGGCCGGAACAGGAAGCGGTAACCGAGGAACACGCAGAACAGGTTGAGCACGACGGCCAGGGTGTACGCGGTGACGGTCACGATCTCTCCTCGCTAGCAGCGCTAGGAACACTGGCGACGCTAGCAGAGCGCCGACAGGATGGCTAGCGTTGCTAGAATCGCGGCCATGACGATCCAGACGCGCCGCGAGCGCGAACGAGCGGAACGCGAGCGGCTGATCGTGACGGCCGCGCGGGACCTGGCCGAGGCGGAGGGCTGGGACGCGGTCACCACCCGTCGGCTGGCCGCCGAGATCGAGTACAGCCAGCCGGTCCTGTACAGCCACTTCAAGGGCAAGGACGCGATCATGGCGGCGGTCGCGGTGCGGGGCTGTGAGGAACTCACGGTGGAACTGCGGGCGTCGGCCGCGGCGGCCGAGGGCGTACGCGAGAGGCTGGCGGCGGTCGGGAGGGCGTACACCGATTTCGGGCGGCGGCGGCCCGCGCTCTACGACGTGATGTTCACGCACCGGGTGGATCTGCCGTTCGCCACGCCCGAGGCTCCACCCGCCCTCCAGGAGGCGTTCGGTGAACTGCTGAACGCCGTCGAGCCCCTCGCCGCCGAGGGCGAGGACCCGGCGCTGCTCACGGAGACGTACTGGGCGGGCCTGCACGGGCTGGTGACCCTGATGCGCAGCGGCCGGCTACCGGAGCAGGCCCATGACCGGCGGCTCGCCCTGTTGATCGGGCGCTTCGCGCCGCGGGGCACCGCGCGCTGAGCGGAACGACCGGGGGGGCGCCGCCCGGCGGTCGGGTCACTCGTCGGTCGCCGCCGCGGGCAGTGCGGCGGCGGCCCGCACCCAGCCCCTGGATCCCCGGGCGAGCAGCCAGGCGGTGGTCTCCTCGGGCGGCATCGCGGCCGCGACCAGCCAGCCCTGTACGGCGTCGCAGCCGAGGTCGCGCAGCCGCTCCCAGGTCTCGTCGTCCTCCACGCCCTCGGCGACGACGAGCAGGCCGAGGGAGTGGGCGAGGTCGACGGTGCAGCGCACGATCTCGGCGTCCTCGGTGTCGATGGCCAGCCGGGCCACGAACGAGCGGTCGATCTTCAACTCGCTGACGGGCAGCCTGCGCAGGTGTACGAGGGAGGAGTAGCCGGTGCCGAAGTCGTCCAGGGACATCTTCACGCCGTGACCGGTCAGCGCGTTGAGGGTGTCGGCGGCGCGCTGCGGATCCTCCAGGAGGACGTGTTCCGTGATCTCCAGCTGGAGCGCTCCCGCGGGGACACCGTGCCGGGCCAGCCGGGCGGCCACCGCGCCCGCGAAGCCGGGGGTGTGGACGTCGCGCGGGGAGACGTTGACCGCGACCGGCACGAACAGGCCCTGGGAGCGCCAGCGGGCGACCTGTCCGAGCGCCGTCTCCAGCACGTACTCGGTGAGGTGCGGCATCAGCCCGGAGGACTCGGCGATCGCTATGAACTCGTCCGGCGGCACCTTGCCGCGCTCGGGGTGCACCCAGCGGACCAGGGCCTCAAGGCCCGCGACCTGTCCGTCGAAGCGGACCTTGGGCTGGTAGTGCAGCTCGACCTCGTGGGCGTCCAGGGCCCGGCGCAGGTCGCCCAGGAGCCCGAGGCGGTCCGGGGTGTTGGAGTCCCGCTTGGACTCGTAGACCTCGACGCCCGTACGGTCCCGCTTCGCCTGGTACATCGCCACGTCCGCGCGGCGCAGCAGCCCTTCGGCGTCCAGCGCGTGGTCGGGGAAGACGGCGACCCCGGCGCTGGCCTCCAGGACGAGGGTGAGCCCGTCGAGGTCCATCGGAGAGCTGAGCGCGGCGACCAGACCACGGGCGATCCGGGTCGCCGACGTGGTGGAGTCGGCGACGGGCAGTAAGACGGCGAACTCGTCGCCACCGAGCCGCGCGGCCTCCGCCCCGCGCGGCAGGGCCTGCCGCAGCCGGTCGGCGGTCTGCAGCAGCAGCCGGTCGCCGGCGAGGTGACCGAGTGTGTCGTTGACCGACCGGAAACGGTCGAGGTCGATCAGCATCAGGGCGGCGCGGGCGCCGATGCGCTCGGCGTCGTCCAGGGCGGCCCAGGTCCGCTCGAGGAGCCACTGCCGGTTGGGCAGGCCGGTGAGCGGGTCGCGCAGCTGCTCCTCGGCCCGGGCGCGGGCGATCCACAGGGTGGAGTCGAGGGCGATCAGCGGGATGGAGAACAGCGGCAGCAACAGCGGCTTGGCGACCGCGACCACGCAGACCAGCGGGGCGATGCCGAGCAGGGCGACGGCGACCAGGCCCTGTCTGACCAGGGCGGTGCGGGCGACGGTGGGCAGACCGACGCGCGGTGTCTGCAGATACCACAACAGGGCGCGGGTGACGGCGAGGTAGGCGACCGCGACGAGCACCACCTTGGGCGCCGCGTACACCCCCCAGGTGTTGGGGTCCCAGGGGTCCTCGACGGAGGGTACGGAGCCGCAGACACCCAGCAGCACGGCGCCCGCGGCGATGCCGAGGATGTCCACCGCGCCGTGCAGGACGCCCTGCCGCCAGCGGCCCCGGCGGGCTATGCCGACCAGGACGACGACGGTGAGGCTGACCATGCCGGCCGGAACCCAGCCGTACAGCAGCAGGACGGCGAGGGTGAGGGCGGCGCCGGAGCCGGTGCCGCCCCACCAGCGGGAGCGGCCGAGCATGACCAGGTGCCCGACGACGATGCCGGTCAGCACGGCCAGGGACCAGCCGGCGGTGCCGGACGGGAAGAGGGCGTGGCCGTCGGTGAACGCCCGGTAGAAACCGGCGCCCAGCACGAAGGCGGCGGCCGCGACGACCGCCGAGGGCAACGCCGGCCAGTGCAGGTGCCGTTCGCCGTCCGTGTCGTTGTCGGGCAGGACGGAGGCGTGGCGGTTGGCCGGCGGCCCGGAGCCGCGGGCGGCCGCCGAGGGATGCGGTGCGCCGGCACCGCGCTGCCCGAGCCACCGGCTCACGTGCCACGCGCCCACCATGCGACGCAGGCGCAGCCGTGAGCCCGCGGCGGCGCTCTCGGTCGGTTCCATTCCCGTCCCTCTCACAGCCGGCGGTGCCCACGCCACGCGGCCCGACGCCCGACATCCATCAACGGCTCCGCGTTGGAGAACCCTTCCCCCTGCCCCTCGGAGGCAGGGGGATGCCCCGACCGCAGCTGGGCACGGCAGGCGCACACCTCAACAGTAGGCCGCGGAAGGCTTCCAGGGGCACCGGTCGTCGACGGTTGCCCGAATGCGACCCGGCCACCCGTATGCATCTGGTATGCGCCGATCGGGTGGCCTTCAACCGCTATTCCTCAGCCGAAAGTGCGACGTCGGCCGCCGCTTCGGGTCCTTGTTCGAGCAGGACGGTGAATCCGTCCTCGTTCAGAACCGGCACCTTCAGTTGCATCGCCTTGTCGTACTTCGTCCCGGGGTTGTCACCGACCACGACGAAGGACGTCTTCTTGGAGACCGATCCGGTCACTTTCGCGCCCCTGCTCTGGAGGGCGTCCTTGGCCCCGTCCCGGGTGGAGTTCTCCAGGGTGCCGGTGACGACGACGGTGAGCCCCTCGAGCGGGCGCGGCCCCTCGTCCTCCCCCGTCGACCGGTCCTCCAGCGGGACTCCGGCCGCCTTCCACTTGCGGACGATCTCGCGGTGCCACTCCTCGGCGAACCACTCCTTGACCGCGGCGGCGATGGTGTCGCCCACCCCGTCCGCGAGCGCCAACTCCTCCTCGGTGGCCTGCTCGATGCGGTCGAGGGAGCGGAACTCCCGGGCGAGGGCCTGAGCGGCGACGGGTCCCACGTACCGGATGGAGAGCCCGTTGAGGAAGCGGGCGAGCGGGCGGGTCTTGGCCTCCTCGATGTGCTTGAGCAGCGCGAGGGTGTTCTTCTTCGGCTCGCCCTCCTTGTTGGCGAAGACCGTGACGATCTTCTCCTCGCCGGTCTTGGGGTCGCGCTTGGGCAGTCCGCTGTCCGGGTCGAGGACGTACGCCTTGATGGGCAGCAGCTTCTCGACGGTGAGGTCGAAGAGGTCGCCCTCGTCCACCAGCGGCGGCCGGGGCGGCTCCAGCGGCCCGGTCAGCGCGGCCGCCACGACACCGCCGAAGTGCTCGATGTCCAGGCACTCCCGGCCGGCGAGGTAGGAGACCCGCTCGCGCAACTGGGCGGGGCAGGTGCGGGCGTTGGGACACCGCCGGTCGATGTCCCCCTCCTTCATCGCCTTCAGCGGCGTCCCGCACTCGGGGCACTCGGCCGGCATGACGAACTCGCGCTCGCTGCCGTCCCGCAGGTCGGCGACCGGGCCGAGGATCTCCGGGATCACGTCACCGGCCTTGCGCAGCACCACGGTGTCGCCGATGAGCACACCCTTGGCCTTGACGACCTCCTGGTTGTGCAGGGTGGCGAACTCGACCTCGCTGCCCGCCACGGTGACCGGCTCGACCTGCGCGTACGGAGTGACGCGGCCGGTGCGGCCGACGCCCACCTTGATGTCGACGAGCTTGGTGTTGACCTCCTCCGGCGCGTACTTGTACGCGATGGCCCAGCGCGGCGCCCGGGCCGTGGAGCCGAGCCGTCCCTGGAGGCGGATCTCGTCGAGCTTGACGACGACACCGTCGATCTCGTGCGCCACGGAGTGCCGGTTCTCGCCGTAGTACGCGATGAAGTCCCGTACGCCGTCGAGCCCGTCGACCACCCTGTTGTGCGGGGAGGTGGGCAGGCCCCAGGTCTTCAGGAGGTCGTAGGCCTGGGAGAGGCGGGTCATGCCCTTGAAGCCCTCCAGGACGCCGATGCCGTGGACCACCATGTGCAGCGGGCGGGTGGCGGTGACGCGCGGGGCCTTCTGGCGCAGCGAACCGGCCGCCGCGTTGCGCGGGTTGGCGAAGGGCTTGTCACCGGCCGCGTTCAACCGGGTGTTGAGCTCCTGGAACTTCTCCATCGGGAAGTAGACCTCGCCGCGGATCTCCACGAGGTCGGGGACCTCGTCCCCCTTGAGACGCTCCGGGATGTCGGCGATGGTGCGGACGTTGGGTGTGATGTCCTCGCCGGTGCGGCCGTCGCCGCGGGTGGCCGCGCGGACGAGACGGCCGCGCTCGTAGGTGAGGTTGACGGCGAGTCCGTCGACCTTCAGCTCGCACAGGAAGTGGTACTCCTGCTCGCCCAGCTCCTTGGCGATCCGCTCGGTCCAGGCGGCCAGCTCTTCGTCGTTGAAGGTGTTGTCGAGGGAGAGCATGCGTGACCGGTGTTCCACGGCCGTGAACTCGGTCTCGTAGGAGCCGGCGACCTTCTGGGTCGGGGAGTCCGGGGTGCGCAGCTCCGGATACTCCTCCTCCAGCTCCTCCAGGGAACGCAGCAGCCGGTCGAAGTCCGCGTCGCTGACGACGGGGGCGTCCTTCACGTAGTACCGGAAGCGGTGCTCCTCGATCTGCTCAGCGAGCTGCACGTGCTTCTCGCGCGCCTCGGCGGGCACGCTCGTCGTCTCCGCTTGCTTGTCGCCGGCCACCGTGTGGTCCTCCCGTTACTCTGGGTTGTCCGCGAGGGATCTCGCCGCCCGAACGCAGTGGGCGAGCGCCCGGCGGGCGTAGTCGGGGGACGCGCCCGCGAGTCCGCACGTCGGCGTGACGGTGACCGCCTCCGCGAGAAGCCCCGGACGCAGCCCCAGCCTGCGCCACAGCGTTCTGACACCCATGACGCTACCGGCAGGGTCTGACAATGCGGTGTCCGTGCCCGGGACGACACCGGCGAACAGCCGGGTGCCGCCCTCGACCGCTTCGCCGATCGCGTCGTCGTCACGCTCGGTGAGGAGCGAGAAGTCGAAGGAGACACCCGCGACGCCCGCCCGGCGCAGCAGGGCGAACGGCACGTCCGGTGCGCAGGAGTGGACCACGACGGGGTCGCCGCCCTGCACCCCGGCGACGTCACGGAGGGCGGCCTCGACGACCTGGCGGTCGACGGCCCGGTGGGTGCGGTAGCCGCTGGCGCTCCGTACCTGGCCGCGCAGTACGGCGGTGAGGGACGGCTCGTCGAGCTGGAGCGCGATCCGGGCGCCGGGCACGCGGCGCCGGACCTCGGCGAGGTGCAGGCGCAGGCCCTCGGCGAGCGAGGCCGCGAGGTCGCGGGACGCGCCGGCGTCGGAGAGGACCGCCTCGCCGTTGCGCAGTTCCAGGGCGGCGGCGAGCGTCCAGGGGCCGACGGCCTGGACCTTCAGCGGTCCCTCGTGGCCCTGGGTGAACTCCTCCAGGGCGTCGAGGTCCTCCCCCAGCCAGGCCCGGGCCCGCTTGGTGTCCCGTCCCGGCCGGTCGCCGAGCCGCCAGCCACTGGGCTCCACGCGCGCGTACAGCTCGACGAGCATCCCGGCGGTGCGGCCGATCATGTCGGCGCCGGGGCCGCGGGCGGGCAGTTCGGGGAGGAAGGGGAAGTCCTCGAAGGTGCCGGTGCTTGTTTTCGCGGCCTCGCGGGCGTCGGTTCCCGGCAGGGAGCCGATGCCCGTGGCGGGGCCGAGGCGGGGGTTGTCGTTCACGGGGGAAGCGTACGCAGGTCTCCGACGGTGGGGTGGGGTGGTTGCCGGTCGGTTGTCGGTCGGGGCGGGCTGGTTTCGCCCACGCCGCCCCTTCCCGTCCCGTCCCCGGGGGCTGCGCCCCCGGACCCCCGCTTTCGGCCTTGACGGCCTCGTCCTCAAACGCCGGACGGGCTGGGTGAACCCGGCCCGGCGTTTCAGGGGGGACTCAGCGTCCCGGGCGGACCGTCAGGTCGTTGACCTCCGCGTCCCTGGGCAGGTCCAGGGCCATCAGGATCGTCGTGGCGACCGACTCGGGGTCGATCCACTTGGCGGGGTCGTACTCCTTGCCCTCCTGCCGGTGGACCTTGGCCTGCATGGGGCTGGCGGTGCGGCCGGGGTAGACCGAGGTGACGCGGACGCCGTTCGCGTGCTCCTCCTGGCGCAGGGCGTCGGCCAGGGCCTTCAGGCCGTGCTTGGAGGCGGCGTACGCGGACCAGTCGGCGTGGGCGTTGAGACCGGAGCCGGAGTTGACGAAGAGCACGTGGCCCTGGGCGACGCGGAGCTGGGGCAGGAAGAGGCGGGTCAGCTCGGCGGGCGCGACCAGGTTGACGTTGAGCTGGTTGCGCCAGGCCTTGGGGGTGAGGTCGCCGACCGGACCGAGGTCGACCACCCCGGCGATGTGCAGCAGCGAGTCAACGCGACCGGGCAGGGTCTGGTGCGAGAAGGCCCAGGAGAGCTTGTCCGGGTCCGCCAGGTCGCCGACCAGCGTCTTCGCACCGGGGAACGCGGCCGCCAGTTCCTTCGCCCGGCCCGCGTCACGCGCGTGCAGCACGACCTCGTCGCCGCGTTCGTGCAGGCGGCGGGTCACGGCCGCGCCGATGCCGGAGCCCGCTCCGGTGATCACATGTGTAGCCATGCCCGCCATGCTCGCATCACCGGCGGGTCACTCGATGCCCTGGCTCTCCTCCAGGTAGGCGAGCGCCCCGACCGGCTCCTCGGCGAAGAACACCAGCTCGGTGAGGGGGCGGGGCAGGAAGCCCTCGTCCTCCATGCGGCGGAACTGCTCCTTGAGTCCGTCGTAGAAGCCCGCCGTGTTGAGCAGGACGACGGGCTTGTCGGTGTGCCCGTGCTTCTTCAGCTCCAGGATCTCCGTCGCCTCGTCCAGCGTGCCGGTGCCGCCCACCATGATCACCACGGCGTCGGCCTTCTCCAGCAGGAGCCGCTTGCGCTCGGCGAGGTCCCCCGCGATCACCATCTCGTCGGCGCCCTCGCGCGCCTTGGCCGCCAGGAAGTCGACCGAGACCCCGAGCAGCCGCCCGCCGGACTCCTGCACGCCGTCGGCGACCACCTTCATCAGCCCGACGTCGGAGCCGCCCCACACGAGGGTGTGACCGCCCTTTCCGAGCAGCTCGGCGAACTCCTTCGCGGGGCGCGTGTAGCGCTCGTCGAGGTCGGCGGCGGAGAGGAAGACGCAGATGTTCATGGGGCAACGGTACGTTCGGCGCGCCACGGGGAAGAACCCGGCTTCCGGTCGCGCTGTCATCAGGAGAAGCGTCAGAAGAGCCGGCTACCGAGGAGGACGATCGTGACCAAGGGACACCGCATCACCGTCGAGCGCAGCGACCGGCACGTGCGCGTGGTGCACGGCGAGCAGCTCCTGGCGGAGAGCGACCGGGCGCTCGTCCTGCGGGAGACGGGCTGTCCGGAGCGCTACTACATCCCGTCCGAGGACGTCAGGCTCGGCCTGCTGACGCCGTCCGGCACGCACACGCACTGCCCCTTCAAGGGCGACGCGTCCTACTGGTCGCTGCCGGACGCGGCGGACGTCGTCTGGGCGTACCCGGACCCGAAGCCGGAGGTGGCGGAGATCAAGGACCACCTCTGCTTCTACGAAGTCGAGGTTTCCTGACCGCTTGGTGTCCTGACCGCTTCGTGTCCTGAGCATCGTGTCCTGAGCGGTGAATCGCGTGCCGTAGGGCAGTCTGCACAGGCATGGAGAAGAAGACTCTTTCGCGCGACGGCACGCGCATCGCCTACGAACGCAGCGGGCAGGGGCCCTCGGTCGTCCTCGTCAGCGGCGCCATGTCGACGGGCGCCACGGTCGCGCCGCTGGCCGCGGAGCTGTCGGCGCGTCTCGACGTCACCGTGTACGACCGCCGGGGCCGCGGCGCGAGCGGTGACACGGAGCCCTACGCGGTGGAACGCGAGGTCGAGGACCTTGCCGCGCTGATCGAGGCGGTGGGCGGCGAGGTGTCGCTGTACGGCATGTCGTCGGGCGGCGCGCTGGTGCTCCGGGCGGCGGCGAGCGGGCTGCCGGTACGCCGGGTGGCCGTGTACGAGGTGCCGTACGCCATGGACGACGCCGCCGCGCGGGCCGCCGCGGAGTACACCGAGCGGCTGGCC
Source organism: Streptomyces sp. BB1-1-1 (assembly GCF_031597775.1). Lineage (NCBI taxonomy): Bacteria > Bacillati > Actinomycetota > Actinomycetes > Kitasatosporales > Streptomycetaceae > Streptomyces > Streptomyces sp. BB1-1-1. The sequence goes on from NZ_CP134203.1 coordinate 2,621,739, forward strand.
GAGGCGCTGGGGCAGGGGCGGCGCGGGGACGCGGTGGAGCTGTTCCTGCGGTTCACCGGCCTGGGGGAGGAGATGATCCAGGGCGCCCGCCAGTCCCCGATGTGGGCGGGCCTGGAGTCGGTCGCGCCGAGTCTGGCGTACGACGACGCGGTGATGGGCGACAGCCGGGTGCCCCGGTCCGGGCTCGCCTCGGTCACCGCTCCCCTGCTGGCCCTGGCGGGCGGCGCGAGCGACGCGTGGTGGCACGAGGCCGCCCGCGCGATCGCGGAGGCGGCCCCCGGCGGCACGTACGGCACCGTGGCGGGCCAGACCCACATGGTGGAGCCGGGTGTGCTGGCGCCGGTGCTGACGGAGTTCTTCGCGGCGTGAGCGGAGCGGGGCGTCGTTACGCGGCTCAGGCCACACCGGCCGTCGCGCGCGTGGTGGACGCGATGGTCGCCGAGCCCACCACGCGGGTGCCGTCGTACAGCACGATCGCCTGGCCGGGGGCGACGCCGCGCACCGGCTCCCGGAACGACACCTCCAGGGCGCCGTCGACCACTTCGGCCCGTACCTCGGTCTCGCCGCCGTGGGCGCGGAGCTGGGCCGTGTAGGTGCCGGGGCCGGTCGGGGCGGCGCCGCACCAGCGGGGCTTGATCGCCCGCAGTCCGTTGACGTCGAGGGCGTCCGCGGGGCCGACCGTCACCGTGTTGGTCACCGGGGAGATGTCCAGGACGTAGCGGGGCTTGCCGTCGGGGGCCGGGGTGCCGATGCGGAGGCCCTTGCGCTGGCCGATGGTGTAGCCGTACGCGCCCTCGTGGGTGCCGAGGCGGTTGCCCGCCTCGTCGACGATGTCGCCCTCGGAGCGGCCCAGCCGGTCGGCGAGGAAGCCCTGGGTGTCGCCGTCGGCGATGAAGCAGATGTCGTGCGAGTCGGGCTTCTTGGCGACCGCCAGATTCCGGCGCTCGGCCTCCGCGCGGATCTCGTCCTTGGTGGTGAGGGTGTCGCCGAGCGGGAACATCGCGTGCGCGAGCTGCCGGTCGTCGAGCACGCCGAGGACGTAGCTCTGGTCCTTGGCCATGTCGGAGGCGCGGTGCAGCTCACGTGTGCCGTCGGCCCGCCGGATCACCTGGGCGTAGTGGCCGGTGCAGACGGCGTCGAAGCCGAGGGCGAGCGCCTTGTCGAGCAGCGCGGCGAACTTGATCTTCTCGTTGCAGCGCAGGCAGGGGTTCGGGGTGCGGCCGGCCTCGTACTCGGCGACGAAGTCCTCGACCACGTCCTCCCGGAAGCGGTCGGCGAGGTCCCACACGTAGAAGGGGATGCCGATGACGTCCGCGGCACGGCGGGCGTCCCGGGAGTCCTCGATGGTGCAACAGCCCCGCGCGCCCGTGCGGAAGGACTGCGGGTTCGCGGAGAGAGCGAGGTGGACGCCGGTCACGTCGTGCCCCGCCTCGGCCGCGCGGGCGGCGGCGACGGCGGAGTCGACTCCGCCCGACATGGCGGCGAGGACGCGGAGGGGGCGGGTGCGCTGCGGGGTCTCAGTCATAACCCTTCCAGGGTACGGGGAGGCGGGAACCGGAGCGCGCGAGTATGCGTTGAAGATCGCATGGGGGCGAAGCACGAATCCAGAAGCGCATCCACCGGTGGCTCCGGCAAGGGACCCGCCGGCGGGTCCACCGGCGGGTCCAAGGACGCGGACCGGCGCATCGGCCGTCGCGCGCTGATCGTCGGCGGCACGGCGGCGGCTGTGGGCACGGCGGCGCTGGCCCGCGACGAGCTGGCCCGCCTGTGGTGGCGCGTACCGGGAGTCGAGCGGCCCCGCGAGGCGGGCGCGGTCGACTACGGCGGCGCGCGGTGGGTGGCGGCGTCGGACGAGAACTGGCGGCGTGCCGACCGGCCCGACGACTTCGGCGTCGACATGGTGATCGTCCATGTCACGCAGGGCAGCTTCGCGAGCGCGGTCAGGGCGTTCCAGGATCCGGGGCACAAGGCGGCCACGCACTACATCGTCGGGCAGGACGGACGCGTCACCCAGATGATCCGCGAGCTGGACGTGGCCTACCACGCGGGCAACCGCGACTACAACGAGCGCAGTGTCGGCATCGAGCACGAGGGCTTCGTCGACCGTCCGCAGGACTTCACCGACGAGATGTACGCCGCCTCCGCGCGTCTGACGGCGGGGATCTGCGCGCGGTACGAGATACCCCTGGACCGCGAGCACATCATCGGCCACGTGGAGGTGCCGGGCACCGACCACACCGATCCGGGGCCGCACTGGGACTGGGACCGGTACCTGAAGCTGGTGCGGCGGGCGGCCACGAGTACCCCCTCCCCCAGCGCCTCCAAGAGCGCCTGACCCCTACGTCAGCCCCGCCGCCCGGGCCCGTTCCACCGCGGGGCCGATGGCCTTGGCGAGCGCCTCGACGTCCGCCTCCGTGGAGGTGTGACCGAGGGAGAAGCGCAGCGTGCCGCGGGCCAGCTCGGGGTCGGTGCCGGTGGCCAGCAGGACGTGGCTGGGCTGGGCGACGCCCGCGGTGCAGGCGGAGCCGGTGGAGCACTCGATGCCCTGGGCGTCGAGCAGGAGGAGCAGGGAGTCGCCCTCGCAGCCGGGGAAGGTGAAGTGGGCGTTGGCCGGGAGCCGGCCCTCCGGTGCCGGGTCGCCGCCGAGGATCGCGTCCGGCACCGCCGTACGGACCGCGTCGACCAGGTCGTCGCGCAGGGTGCCGATCTCGCGGGCGAACCACTCGCGCTGCTCGGCGGCGAGGCGGCCGGCGACCGCGAAGGAGGCGACGGCGGGGACGTCGAGGGTGCCGGAGCGGACGTGGCGTTCCTGGCCGCCGCCGTGCAGGACCGGTACGGGGCTGTACTCGCGGCCCAGGAGCAGCGCGCCGATGCCGTAGGGGCCGCCGATCTTGTGGCCGGAAACCGTCATCGCGGCGAGCCCGGAGGCGGCGAAGTCGACCGGGAGCTGACCGATCGCCTGGACCGCGTCGGCGTGCAGCGGCACGTCGAACTCGGCGGCCACGTCGGCGAGTTCACGGACCGGCATGATCGTGCCGATCTCGTTGTTGGCCCACATCACGGTGGCGAGGGCCACGTCGGCGGGGTCGCGGGCGATGGCCTCGCGCAGCGCCTCCGGATGGACGCGGCCGTGGGCGTCGACCGGCAGGTACTCGACCGTGGCGCCCTCGTGCTCGCCGAGCCAGTGGACGGCGTCGAGGACCGCGTGGTGCTCGACGGGGCTGGCCAGGACCCGGGTGCGGGCCGGGTCGGCGTCGCGGCGGGCCCAGTACAGGCCCTTGACGGCGAGGTTGTCGGCCTCGGTGCCGCCGGCGGTGAGGACCACCTCGCTGGGGCGGGCCCCGAGGGCTTCGGCGAGCGTCTCGCGGGCCTCCTCGACGGTGCGCCGTGCGCGGCGGCCGGACGCGTGGAGGGAGGAGGCGTTGCCGGTGACGCTCAGGTGCGCGGTGAGTGCCTCGACTGCCTCGGGAAGCATCGGGGTGGTCGCGGCGTGGTCGAGGTAAGCCATGGTGCGGCCGATTCTACGGGGCGGTGCCGCCCGGCCTCAGATCAAGGTTGGCCTCTTCGCCAGCCGTCCACGCTGCGGTGGGTCACAGGGTCCGCGGCGCGACTCAAAGGCTCCACGACATCGTGTCGTCCGCGGCCATGAACGCCACCAGGACCAACAGGTCGGCGACGCCCAGTCCGAGGCCGAGGAGGGCCCGGCCGCGGCGGGCGGTGCCGCGCCACAGGGCGACGCTTGCCAGGGCGATGGCCATCGGGCCGAGGAAGACGTTGAGGACGAGCAGACCGAGCAGGCCGAGGACGAAGGAGGCGACGGCCATGCCGTCGGTGTCCCGGATGCCGGTCCGGCGGGTGGTGGCCGGTGCGGTGAGCTGCATGGTGTTCTCCCTGCCGTGCGTCAGTGACATGCATCAGTGCCGTGCGTCAGTGGGCGGAGGTGCTCCGTCGGCGGCCGTGTCGCTCGCGGAGCGCGAAGATGCCGAGCCAGACGGCGATGACCAGGCCGACGGCGACGGAGAAGGTGAGCGGTGCGTGGGCGACGGTGCCCAGCATCACACCGAGGAGCAGGAGTGCGGCGACGAGAAACAGCATGGTGCGGATCCCCCAACCTTGGGTGAACGACTGTAGTTACACTTGTTCACTGACTTTCCAGTCTAGCGCGCCGCACGGCTTTTCAATTCCAGAGAACAGTTGTTAACTGCATGGTATGAGTCACACTCCCGGGGTTCGGCAGGCCCAGAAGCAGAAGACCCGGCAGGCGCTCCTGGACGCGGCCCTCGGACTACTGGAGGAGCAGAGCCTGAGCAGCCTGGGCCTGCGCGAGGTCACCCGCGCCGTGGGCGTCGCCCCCACCGCCTTCTACCGGCACTTCCCCTCCGTCGCCGACCTCGGCGTGGCGCTGGTCGAGGAAGCGCTGGGCAGCCTGCATCCGATGATCCGGACCACGGTGTCGCCGGTCGAGGACAGCGACGAACGCATCGCCCGCGCGGTCGAGTTGATCGCCGGCCATGTGGCCGCCCATCCCGCTCACGTCCGGTTCATCGCCCGTGAACGGCACGGCGGGGTCCAGCCGGTGCGGGACGCCATACGGGAGCAACTGGCCCGGTTCGCCCGGGAGGTGAAGGCCGAGCTGGCCAAGGACCCGGTGTCGGCCGGTTGGAGCGACGCCGACCTGCTGATGCTCGCGGGCCTGTACGTCGACCAGATGCTCGTCACGGGCTCCCTCTTCCTGGAGGCGCTGGAGGCCCAGGGCGATCAGGAGGCCCAGGAGGCTCAGGAGGAGGCGCGCAGGCGAGCCGCCGACACCGCGACCCGGCAGATGCGGCTGATCAGCATCGGCCGCAGGCACTGGCTGGACTGACAGGGCGTCAGTCGTCGGCGGACGGTCGGTACAGTTCCGCGACGGCCGCCGCGGCCCGGGCCAGCTCCTCGCGGGCCTCGGGAGGAGCGACCACCTGCACCCGGTCGGAGAACGCGAGCAGTCGCCGGACCTCGACCAGGGCGCCGTACGTCAGCCGCACGGTCGGCCACACGTCCGCCTCGTCCGCCTCGTCCGCGCGGACGTCCGCGGGCGGGGCGGTCAGGTACGCGGCGTTGAGGCGCAGGAACATGTCGAGGCGGTCGGGGCGGACCCGGACGGCGACCTCCAGCCCGTCGGGGCGCTCCTCGACCTCGCGGCGCAGTACCTCCCAGGCGTCGGCGAGTTCGACGCCCGGCCGGCGCCGTACGGGGTCGTCCAGGACGGTCGCCGCGCGCGTCCGGTCGGCGCGGAAGAGGCGGGGCCTGCCGCGCCGGTCGGCGACGAGGTACCAGACACCGGCCTTGGCCACGAGGCCGTACGGGTCGACGGTGTACGTCCGGGTCTCCCGCTCGCCGCTGTGCCGGTAGCGCAGGCGCAGGCGGCGGTCGGCGCAGACCGCGTCCCGCAGCGCGTCCAGGTCGACGGCCGACCCCGGCGCGCCCTTCCAGCGGGTGGCGTCGACGAGGATGCGGCGGGAGGCGGTCTCGGCGGCCGGCCGGTGCGGTTCCGGGAGTGCGGCCATCACCTTGCGCAGCGCCGAGCCGAGGGCGGCGTCCAGGCCGAGGGCGGCGTGCGCGCCCCGCGCGGCCAGGACGAAGAGGGCGCGTGACTCGTCGGCGGTCAGGCCGGTGACGTCGGTACGGAAGCCGGCGAGCAGCTCGATGCCGCCGTGCCGCCCGCGTTCGGCGTACACGGGGACGCCGGAGGCCGACAGCGCCTCGACGTCCCGGTAGACGGTGCGGACGGACGCCTCGAGACGCTCGGCGAGTTCGCGTGCGGGCACGCGGCCGCGGGTCTGCAGGAGCAGCAGGATCGACAGCAGGCGGTCGGACTTCACGGCACCAGCCTGCACCGGGGGCCGTGGGTCAGCCGAGCCGGGCCCGGGCGAGCTGGCGGGACTGGGCCACCAGTCGGTCGGCGCTGTCCCAGACCTCGGCGTCCTCCTCCAGGAAGCCGCCGGCGAGGTTGCGGGTGGCGATGGAGACGCGCAGGGGGCCCGGCGCCGGGCGGCACCGCACGTGCACGGTCAGCTCGACCGTCGGCACCCAGCCCTTGAGTCCCAGCTCGAAGGCGGTCGGGGGCAGCGCGTCCACCGCGAGGAGCATCGACAGGGGGTCGGCGTCGCGGCCGTCGGCGAGCCCGAACCAGGCCCGCATCTCACCCCGGCCGGAGGGCTGCCCGAGCGCCCAGCCCAGCGTCGCGGGGTCCAGCTTGAGCATCAGCCGGTCGGCGATGGCCGAGCTGCCCTCCACGGGGGCGGGGCCGTCCTGCGGGCCGAAGCACTGGTCCATCGGCGGGATCGCGGGCGGCGTCGCCGAGGTCCGGACGTCGTCGGGCAGCGTGTCGAGGTCGCCGTAGGAGGCGAGGACGCGGATGCGCTCGACCTCGTTGCCCTCGTCGTCGTACTGGAAGAGGGAGGCCTGGCCGGTGGAGAGGGTGCGCCCCGTGCGGACGGCCTCCGTGCGCACGACCGCCGGGCCCGGCCGGGAGGCGGTGAGGTAGTGCGCCGAGACGGTGAAGGGGTCGGGGTGCGGGAGGGCGTCCCCGAGGGCGCGGCCCAGCACCGCCAGCAGGTAGCCGCCGTTGACGGCGTTGATGATCGTCCAGCCGGCGGAGAGGTCGATGTCGTAGACACCCGGGGCACGCCGGGTGACGGTGGTGTCCCGGTCGAACTCGCTGTCACCGATGGTGGCCCGCGTGGCCGCTGCGGAGGCTGCTTCTGGCATGGCTGCACGGTACAACAGACAGGCTACTAAGCGGTAGCTTGTGACCTTCCGGTCAGGGCTTCACCCGCGCTCCCGGAGGTACGCCTCCAGCTCGGCGGCCCCCGCCAGCATCGCCCGACCACGGGCGGACACCCGGTCGTGCCAGTCGCGCAGGGTGGCCTCCAGCGGCTCCAGCCCGCCCGCGGACCGCACCTGCGCGATCACGGGGGCGATCTGCTCCAGCAGGTAGCCGCCCCGCCTGAGTTGGTGGGCCAGCCGGGCGTCCCGTACGTCGGCCTCGTCGTAGACGCGGTACCCGGTCAGCGGGTCGCGGCGTGGGCGGACCAGCCCGGCGCGCTCCCACTTGCGCAGCGTCGCGGGCCGGATGCCGAGTTCCGCAGCCAGCGGCCCGACGAACGTGCCGCCGGAACCGGACGCTGCCGCCCCCGGGGCGGGCACCGCGGTGGGCGCCAGGTCGCGCAACGCGCCCTCCACGGCCCGGAGTGTGCGCCGGTTGTCGAGCAGTTGGGCGTGGCTCTCGTCGATGAGCCGGTACGCCTCGTCCAGGGCCCCCCGGTTCACGGCCCGCATGATGGACGCCGCAGCCCGGTGGCCGTGGCCGGACACCAGGGCGAGGAACGCGCCCAGCGCCCGCGCGTGCAGCGGGGTGTAGGTGCGGTATCCGTGAGCCGTGCGACCGGCGTCCGGGAGGATGCCGGCCTCCTCGTAGTTCCTGACGGCCTGCGTGGACAGACCGTGCCCGCGGGCCAGGTCGATCGGCCTGAGCCTGCCACCGCTTTGAAGCTTTGGAGCCATGATCCGGACAATATCGCCGCAAAGCTTCAAGCGAAAGTTCAACGATACGGTTGAAGGCATGGCTAATGCTGGCATCAAGGACACCGCCCACCCCGTCGAGGCCGCCGCCGTCATGAGGCTGTTCCCCGCCCGGCCCCGGCTGCTCGCCCTGGGCGAGCCCGCCCATGGCGAGGACGCCCTGCTCGAAGTGCGCAACGACCTCTTCCGGCAGCTCGTCGAGCAGGAGGGCTACCGCACGATCGCGGTCGAGAGCGACTGCCTGATGGGCCTGGTCGTGGACGACTACGTCACCTCGGGCAGGGGCACCCTCGACGAGGTCATGGAGCACGGATTCAGCCACCCGGACCTCGGGCTCGGCGCGTCCGCGGCCAACCGCGAACTCGTGCGCTGGATGCGCGCCCACAACGACGGCCGGCCCGCGTCCGAGCGGCTCCGCTTCGCCGGTTTCGACGGCCCGCTGGAGATCACCCACGCCGCGAGCCCCCGGCAGGCACTCACCGCGCTCCACGACTACCTCTCGGCCCGGGTCGACACCGGTCTGCTCCCCTGCACCGCGGAAACGCTCGACCGCCTGCTCGGCTCCGACGAACGGTGGACCGAGCCCGCCGCGATGACGGACCCGGCCCAGTCCGTGGGACAGTCGGTCGAGGCCCGGGAGCTGCGGACGCTCGCCGAGGACCTGGTGTCGCTGCTCGACGAGCACGCGCCGCACCTGCTCGCGGCGACCTCCCGGGACGACTGGGAGCGGGCGTGCCTGTACGGACGCACCGCGACCGGCCTGCTGAGCTATCACCACTGGATGGCCGACACCTCGCCGGCCCGCATGAACCGGCTGCTGGGCGTGCGGGACCGGATGATGGCCCGCAACCTCCTCGCACTCGCCGCTCGGGGTCCGGCACTCGCCCACGCCCAGAACGCCCATCTCCAGCGGGAGAAGAGCACGATGCGGATGTGGCAGGGACCGGTGGAGTGGTGGGGCGCCGGCGCTCTGGTGAGCGCCCGGCTCGGTGAGGAGTACGCCTTCGTGGCCACGGCCCTCGGCACGATCCGGCACCAGGGGGTGGGCACCCCGCCACCGGACACGGTCGAAGGGCTCCTGTACGCGCTCCGGGAGGACCGCTGCGTCGTCGACGCGTCCCGGCTGGCCACCGCCCTCGGCGGCGCCCGGCCCGCGCCCCGCGTGTCCCCGTGGTTCGGCTACGCCTCGCTCGACCCGGCCCACCTGCCCGCGATCGACGGGGTGGTGTTCGTCAAGGACGTCCCGGACCGGCGCTGAACGGGTCGGAGCCGGGACCTCACTCCCCCTCCGTCACCGTCGATCGCCGGTTCCAGGCGCGCGGCGCTCGCCAGTGGAACCGCAGGGCGAGCAGGCGCAGGACGAAGGCCGTGACCACCGCGAGCCCCGTGGTGAACGAGCTCAGGGCGTCGTAGCGGATGCACAGGGCGACCATGGTGGCGCCGACGATCGCGGGGACGGCGTACAGGTCGCGGTCCCAGCGCAGCAGCGAGGGCACCTCGTTGGCCAGCACGTCCCGCAGTACGCCGCCGCCCACCGCGGTGGTCAGGCCCAGGCAGGCGGAGGCGGTCAGGCCGAGCCCGTAGTCGTACGCCTTGGTCGTGCCGGCGACGCAGAACAGGCCGAGCCCGGCCGCGTCGAAGATGTTCACGCCGGTCTGGAGGCGCTCCACATGGGGGTGGAGGAAGAAGACCAGCAGGGTGGCGAAGAGCGGGGTGATGAAGTACCCCAGGTCCGTGAAGGCCGCGGGCGGTACGGCGCCGATGACCAGGTCCCGGAACAGCCCGCCGCCCAGCGCGGTGACCTCGGCGAGGACGGCGATGCCGAACACGTCGAAGTTCTTGCGTACGGCCAGCAGCGCGCCGGAGATGGCGAAGACGAAGATGCCGACCAGGTCGAGCGTGTGCTGGACGGTGGGGGTGAAGAGTTGCTCGTACACCCCGACATTCTCACCTGCCGGTGAGCCCCCGCCTCACGAACGAAGGCGGGGGCTCACCGGCGGGGCGAGGTCACTTCTCCTTGGCGGGAGGCTCCTCGTCGGTGCTCTCGGCACTCTCGGTGCTCTCGGTGCTCTCGGTGCTCTCGGTGCTCTCGGCGCCCTTGGCGCCGGTCTCGTCGCCGGTCGGGGCGTCTTCGGCACGATCGGTGTCGGCCTCGACCTCCGCGGCCACCGCCGCCGAGGTCTGCGCCGACTCCGCCAGCGCCTTCTCGGACACCAGCTCCGCCGCCTCCTTGGCGTCGGAGAGCAGGACGACGTCCTGCGGGGCCTGGTCCTCGAAGTTCTCCGGGTGGTGGCAGGCCACCTGCTGACCGGGGCGCAGCTCCTTCAGCGGCGGCTCGGTCGTCTTGCAGATCTCCGTCGCCTTCCAGCACCGGGTGTGGAAGCGGCACCCGCTCGGCGGGGAGATCGGCGAGGGCACGTCGCCCTTGAGCAGGATGCGCTCGCTCTTGGTCGACTTGCGGGCCGGGTCCGGGATCGGGACCGCCGACATCAGCGCCTTGGTGTACGGGTGCATCGGCGTCTTGTAGAGCAGGTCACGGTCGGCCAGCTCCATGATCTTGCCGAGGTACATCACCGCGATCCGGTCCGAGACGTGCCGGACGACGGACAGGTCGTGCGCGATGATCACGTACGTCAGGCCCAGCTCGGTCTGGAGGTCGTCGAGCAGGTTGACGACCTGGGCCTGGATCGACACGTCGAGCGCGGAGACCGGTTCGTCGGCCACGACCAGCTTCGGGTTCAGCGCGAGCGCGCGGGCGATGCCGATGCGCTGGCGCTGACCGCCGGAGAACTCGTGCGGGTAGCGGTTGTAGTGCTCGGGGTTGAGACCGACCACCGACAGCAGCCGCTGCACCTCCTTCTTCACGCCGCCCTCGGGCTCGACGCCCTGGAGCTTGAAGGGGGCGCTGATGATCGTGCCGATGGTGTGGCGCGGGTTCAGCGACGAGTACGGGTCCTGGAAGATCATCTGCACGTCGCGGCGCAGCGGACGCATTCCGCCGACCCCGAGGTGGGTGATGTCCTTGCCCTCGAACTCGACCTTGCCCGCGGTCGGTTCGAGGAGGCGGGTGATCAGCCGGCCCATGGTCGACTTGCCGCAGCCCGACTCGCCCACGACACCGAGGGTCTCGCCGGACTTCACCTCGAAGTCGATGCCGTCGACGGCACGCACCGCGCCGACCTGGCGCTGCAGCAGGCCCTTCTTGATCGGGAAGTGCTTCTGCAGCCCGGTCACCTTCAGCAGGGTCTCGCCGGGGGCGGCGTCCTTGGTGAGGGTGGCGGTGCCGGCGGCCTCGCTCCGTGTGCCGTCGCTCTGCGCAGGGATGGCCACTGCTTCGTCCTTGGCGTTCTCGCTCACAGCTTCGGCGCAATCTCTTCGGTCCAGATACGCTCCCGCTGCTCCTGCGACATGTGGCAGGCGGCCCAGTGCTTGCTGCCGACCTCGGCCAGCTCGGGGCGGACCGTGCGGGTGACGTCGTCCTTGGGCACGTCGGCGTACGGGCAGCGCGGGTTGAAGGCGCAGCCGGACGGCAGGTTGATCAGAGAGGGCGGGGAGCCCTTGACCGGGATGAGGCGTTCCTGCTGGTCGCGGTCGAGCCGCGGCATCGAGCCGAGCAGGCCCCAGGTGTAGGGGTGCCGGGGCTCGTAGAACACCTTCTCCGCCGGGCCCCGCTCGACGCACCGGCCGCCGTACATCACCAGGAGGTCGTCGGCCAGTTCGGCGACGACGCCCAGGTCGTGGGTGATGATGATGACCGCGGAGCCGAACTCCGTCTGCAGATCGCGGATGAGGTCGAGGATCTGCGCCTGGACGGTCACGTCCAGGGCGGTCGTCGGCTCGTCCGCGATGAGCAGCTCGGGGTTGTTGACCAGCGACATCGCGATCATCGCGCGCTGGCGCATACCGCCGGAGAACTCGTGCGGGTAGCTGTCCACCCGCTTGTCCGGCTGCGGGATGCCGACGCGGTCGAGCATCTCCACGGCGCGGCGCTTGGCGGTCTTCTTGTCCACGTCGTGGTGGACGCGGTACGCCTCCACGATCTGCTGGCCGATCGTGTAGTACGGGTGCAGCGCGGACAGCGGGTCCTGGAAGATCATCGACATCTGCCGGCCGCGCAGCTTGCGCACCTCGTCGGGGTCGGCGGACAGCAGCTCGGTGCCGTCCAGCCAGATCTCGCCCGAGATCTGCGCCTTGCGCCTGCCGTACTGGCCGGCGGTGTGCAGGCCCATGATGCCGAGCGAGGTCACCGACTTGCCGGAGCCTGACTCGCCGACGATGCCGAGGGTCTTGCCCTTCTCCAGCTGGAAGCTGAGCCCGTCGACGGACTTGACCAGGCCGTCGTCGGTCGGGAAGTGCACCTTCAGGTCGCGTACTTCCAGGAAGGCCTTCGGTGTGGGCGAAGTACCGGTGGGCTCGCCCACGGCGGCTCCGCTCTTGCTGAGGTCGGTCATGCGAGCCTCACTCGGGGGTCGATCACGGCGTACAGGATGTCCACCACGAGGTTGGCGATCAGCACCGCGAGAGAAGTGATCAGGACGACGCCCAGGATAAAGGGCAGGTCCTGGTTCTGGATCGCGTCCAGCACCTTCTGACCGAGGCCGGGGAGGCTGAACGTGGTCTCGGTCAGGATCGCGCCGCCCATGAGGGCGCCGAGGTCCATGCCGAGCATGGTGAGCAGCGGGGTCAGGGTCGACCGCATGGCGTGCTTGCGGATGACGACCTGCTCCTTGAGGCCCTTGGCGCGCGCGGTGCGGATGTAGTCCTCGCCGAGGATCTCCATCATGGTGGCCCGGGTGATCCGGGCGTACATCGCGGCGTACAGGAAGGCCAGGGTGACCCAGGGCAGGATCATGCCGCCGAGCCAGCCGGTGAGGCTGTCCTCCAGGGGCACGAACTCACCGTTGATCCAGCCCAGTCCGTAGGAGAAGACCGCCAGGCTGAGCAGACCGGTGAAGTAGATGGGGAGGGAGACGCCCGCCAGCGCGACGACCATCGCGCCGCGGTCCCACAGGGTGCCCCGCTTGAGCGCGGAGAGCACACCGGCGGCGAGACCGAAGATCAGCCACAGGACGGCCGCACCGAGCGCGAGAGCCAGGGTCACCGGGAAACGCTCGGTCAGCACCGGCCAGACGGACTGCTCGGTGCGGAAGGAGTAGCCGAAGCACGGCGCGGAGCAGTTGGTGACGTCGCCGCCGGCCGCGTAGGTGCGGCCCGCGAAGATGCCCTTGAAGAACTCCCAGGCCTGGACGAAGACCGGGTCGGCCAGACCCAGCTTCTGTCGCACACCCTCGACGGCGGCGGGGTCCGCCTGCTTGCCCACGAAGCTCAGGGCGACGTCGACACCGGCCCACTTGGGGACGAGGAAGAAGATGCCGAAGACCACCAGAATGATGACCACCAGCATCACTGCGGCGGCGAACAGCCGCCTGATGAGATAAGCGAGCACGGGTTGCGGCCCGCTGCGGATCGCGGGCCGCCGGAGGTCTTCCGGCGGCCCACGGTCACGCCGCGCCGGCCTTCACCTGCCTTTCGTGCCGTACGGCGGGTGTACCGGTTACTTCGAGGACTTCAGACCGAGGTTGACGAAGTCGTACATACCGCTGTAGCCGTCGGTGGTGTACACGTTCGCCAGTCGGCCGGAGCGCCAGTTGATGAACTTCTCGAAGACGAAGGGCAGGTAGTACGCGCCCTCCATCACCTTGTGGTTGATCTCCGTCGCGATCTTCGCCTTGCCCGCGTCGTCCAGCTGGGTCAGGTAGTCCGCGAAGAGGCCGTCGATCTTCTTGTCGTCGATCATCGCGAAGTTGTTGTTCGCGCTCTCGAGGATGTAGTCGCTGTGCCACAGCGGCAGACCGTAGCCCTGGACGGACGGGAAGTCCGGGCCCCAGCCCATGATGATGATGCCGTAGCCCTTCTTCTCCACGTTCGAGGGGCTGCCGATGGTGCTGGCGTACTGCGCGCCGTCGTACTGGTCGATGTCGACGTCGATGCCGACCTTCTTCAGCGACGCCTGGAGGGACTCGGCGGTGGCCACCTCGACCGGCTTGTTGTTGCGGACGGCGATGGTGGTCTTGAACCCGTTGGGCTTGCCGCAGGCCTTCAGCTCTTCCTTGGCCTTCTCGACGTTGCCCTTCTTGTTCTCACCGGCCATGCCGTACGGGTCGTACTTCTGGCCCTCGGAGCCCGGGACGGACGGCGGCAGCATGTTCGTGCCGATCTCGCCACCGGCGACCGGGCCGCCGCGCGCGGTCTGCAGGGAGACGTGGTCGGCCCCGTACAGCACGGCCTTGCGGCAGTGGATGTTGTCGAACGGCTTCACGTTCTGCGGGAACGAGGCGTACCGGATGTAACCCGAGACCGGGTTGTCCAGGTTGCCCTTGTGCTCCTTCAGGGCGGTGGTGCGGCCCTGCGGGGACAGACCGGTCTGGGCCAGGTCCAGGTCGTAGTCGCCGGCGATCAGGCGGGCGTCCAGGTCGTTGGCGTTGGAGAAGAACTTGATCGTGATCTTGTCCGGGTACGCCTTGCGGACCGGGTCCGAGGCCTGGTTCCACTCGGTGTTGCGGACCAGGGTGAGGTCCTTGCCCGGGTTGTAGGACTCGAACTTGTACGGGCCCGAGGAGAACGGGCGCAGCGTGTACTTGGCCTTGGTGTCCTTGTCCTGGCGGACCGGGGACGCCGAGGTCAGCGCGAGCATCTCCTCGAAGTCGGAGTTGGCCTGCGGCAGCTTGAAGACGATGGTCTTGTCGTCCGGCGTCTCGATCGCCTTCAGGCCCAGCTTGTCCTTGGACTTGTCCTTGTACGGACCCTGGTACTCGTCCTTCGGGTCGAGCACCTCCTTGAGGTACGTCGGGCCGCCGGACAGCACGTCCTGCGCCCAGACGCGCTCGATGCCGTACTTGACGTCCTTGGACGTGATCGGCTTGCCGTCCTCCCAGGTGACGCCGTCACGCAGGGTGTACGTGTAGGTCTTGCCGTCGTCCGAGACCTTGGCGAGCCCGGTGGCGAGGTCGGGGGTGACCTGCGCGCCGGCGGCGCCCGGCTCCGTCTTGTTCGTGACGAGCTGGCGGCTGTAGTAGCGGGAGAAGTTCCACATGAAGCCGTAGTAGCCACGCGTGGTGTCCCACGAGTCGGCGTCCTGCGTGCTGGCGAACTTCAGCGTCCCGCCCTTCTTGGCCTGGGCGGCCTGGGCGACCTTGTTGTTGGCCGCGTCGAAGCCGGGCGCGCCGTTCTTCGACCCGCCGTTGCCGCTGTCGTCGCCGCCGCCGCCGCACGCCGCGGTGGTCAGCAGCGCGGCGACCACTGCGGCAGCGGCCAAAGCCTGCTTGCGCCGCCCTGAGGTGCGTTGGGTAGTCACGATCTCGGATCCTCCGGATTAGATGAGAGACCCCGTGCAGGTGCCACGGGTCGCTTGCCGGTACGGCAGGTCAGCGGGAGCCCTTCGGGTCCAGCGCGTCGCGTACGCCGTCCCCGAAGAGGTTGAAGGCAAGAACGGTGATGAAGATCGCCACACCCGGGATCACCATGTACATGGGATCCGACTTGTAGTAGTCGATCGCGCTCGAAAGCATCTGTCCCCAGGACGAGGTGGGCGGCTTGACGCCCACGCCCAGGAAGCTGAGTGCCGCCTCGGTCAGGATGTTGGTGGGGATCATCATCGTGGTGTAGACGATGATCGGCGCCACCAGGTTGGGCAGCAGTTCCTTGAACAGGATGTAGAACCGTCCGGCTCCCAGGGACCGGGCCGCCTCGACGTACTCCCGTTCACGCATCGAGAGTGTCTGGCCGCGGACCACGCGACCGATGTAGGGCCAGCCGAAGAAGCCGATGACCAGGATCATCATGAGCAGACGGACGCCCGTGCCGCTCAGTCCCAGCATGTTGTCGGGCATGACGGAGACCAGCGCGATGATGAACAGCAGCTGCGGGAAGGCCAGCAGGCCGTCCATGACCCGGCTGATGAGGGCGTCGACCCAGCCGCCGAAGAAGCCGGCCAGGACACCCAGAATGGTGCCGATGACCACGGCGACGAGCGCGGACAGGAAGCCCACGAGCAGTGAGATCCGGGCGCCGTGGACGATACGGGCGAAGACGTCGCGGCCGTTGACCGGTTCGACACCGAGCCAGTGCTCGCCGCTGATGCCGCCCAGCGACCCCGTGGGGGTGCCGAACAGCGGATCGATCGCATCCTCGTTGAACGAGTTGGGATCTTGCCCGTAGAGGGAGGTGATCGCCGGCGCGAGCACCGCGATCACGATGAGAACGAGCACCACGATGCCGCCCGTCAGGGCCAGCTTGTCCCGTTTCAGTCGCTCCCAGGCGATCCGGCCCAGGGAACGCCCCTGTACCGCCTTGGCGTCGGCGCCGGCAACCGCCGCTTCCTCGGCCGCACTCGGGGCCGCTTCCGCGGTCGGCTCGTGCAATGGTGCCGTCATCTGGCAGGGACCCCTCTCAACCGGCGGTAGCCGGCCCGCACTTGCCGCTGTAGCGGCGTGATCAGTCCGTCGTACGCAGGGGCGAACAGCCACCCCTTGTTGCGGGAGTCTTCAACGCTTTGGCGATCTGTAGCCAGACTTGACGGGGAATGGATGCGCAACCGTGATGCTGTTTGAGGTGTTCCGTTATCCGGACACTGGGTAACGGGGGTCGGACGCGGACGAGTTGGGACATCAAGGACAGGGTGGTGTCTTACGCCCTCGTCTACGCGCGAAGATGTCCGCCCACCGGTGGCGGGGCGGGCCCTGCGACGGTCAGTACCGGCCCCCGGCCGGAGGGTATCCGTACCCGCCCGCGGGTGCCTGGGCGGGGGCGGCCACGTGGGCCTCGCGGTCGTAGAAGGGGCGGGCGTGGGCGCGCAGCCACATGGCGACCGGGTCGTGCGTGTCGGTCATCGCCACCGTCGACACCGGCAGTCCGTCCGGCACCGCGCCGACGGACTGCTGCATCATCCCGCGCACCGCGTCGACGGCCGGCGGCGAGGTGTCGTACACGTCGAGGCCGATGGCGAGATAGGGCGCGCCCAGTGCCGGCTGCACCCAGGCGCGGCGAAGCGCGCGGACCGCCGGGGTACGGTGGGCGTTCTGCGCGAGCAGGGCGTAGAACTGCGGGACCTCGATGGCCGGTTCGGACAGGCGCAGAGGCCCGGCGGGCTGCCGGTCCAGGCCGGAGGCGATGCGGCGCAGATCCAGCCAGGGGATGCCGACGCCGCCGCCGGGGGCGTGCGGGTTGAGCCAGAGGCCGTAGTGGTCCGGGTAGAGGGCGCGGGCCACCTCCAGGCCGTCGACCACCTCGTACGACCGGTTCCAGCCGCTGGCCGACAGCTCCTGGGCGGAGGTGACGCAGGGCGCGTAGCCGTAGCCCTCGACCTCCATGTTTCCGTACTGGGCGTCCGGGGAGCCGGCCTGGCCGTGCCAGAGCAGCATCCAGACCTGGCCGGAGGTGGGGGTGGCGAGGGCGCGCAGCAGGGCCTCGTAGGCGTCGTAGCGCCCGGGCGTCACCTGGCGCAGCATGTGCTCGACCTGTCCGGTCGTGGTGCCGCTGGCGCTCACGTGTATCGCCCCTTCGAGAAGTTCCCCGGTTGTGAAACCAGCTTAAGGCTCCGCCGGGTGGGGGGCGCCTATGAGCTCGGGGGGTGCGGTTGTATTGCGTCTGCGGCGCCGTTGTGGCTTGTCGCGCAGTTCCCCGCGCCCCTTACCGGCGTTGGCCTCACCGGCGTTCACAAGCCCCGGTCGTAGAACGGGCGGACGTTTGTCCTCATCCAGTCGCAGACCGGGTCCTGGGCTGCCTCCAGGAGGACCAGGTTGACCTGGGTCTTCAGGGGGGCCTTGGTCAGGGCGCGGCCCAGGGCGTCCAGGGGGAGGGCGCGGGCGTCGTCCTCCCAGTGGGTGAGTTCGACGCCGACGAACATGACGGGGTCGGCCGTCTCGACGGCGGCCAGGCAGCGGCGGGCGGTGCGCACGACGCCGACGGCGGCGAATTCGGCGGAGGCCGCGGCCAGGAAGTCCACCGGGTCGTCCTGCCAGTCCGGCTCGAAGAGGCGGACCCGGCCGCCGGACGCGGGCCCGTCCAGCGGGGTGCGGCCGGCCCGGCACAGCTCGGCAACGGCCGGCGGCGGCAGCGGGATGCCGACCACGCCGTCCGGGTTCACGGCGATGCCGACCTGCGGGGGCAGGCCGCGGGCGAACTCCGCGGCGGGGGCGATGGTGTACGCCATCTGCGCGCCGGCGACCTGGCGGAGCTGCTCCTCCGAGCTGAACACCGGCACGTAGGCCTGGCCCTCGATCTCCAGCGAGGGCAGATCGAGGGGGCCGCTGTTCGGGCCGCCGCCGTTCGGCAGGGGTATCCACACGAAGCTGCGGCCGAGCACCTCCACGATCCGGCCGCCGGCGCCCGGCACGCCGAGGGAGGCGGACAGCACCTCCTCCAGCTCGTTGCCGGGCCACCCGCCGTGCGGGTGGGGGTGCGCCTGTGCCGGGAAGTCCATCTGCCTACCTACCGCCTGCCTGGTACCGCTGCTGTGGCTGAAAAGGCTAACCCGTTCGGCCCCGCCGCCCTACGGTGCGTCACCCCGTGAAGGCGATGCGGCGCAGCGTGTCCGCCGCCGCCCGGTCCAGGAGGATCGCCGAGGTGCAGCCGGCGGGCAGGGTGCCCTCGGTCACCGCGCGCAGCAGGCGGGTGTTGGCCGTGCGGTGGCGCAGGAACGCGTACCGCGACACGCCCCGGCCGCGCTCGCGCTGGCCGGCCAGGGCCTCTCCGGCGTCGACGTCGAGCAGCAGCAGGTGCAGGGTGCCGTCACGGCGGCGGGCCTCGCGGGCCAGCCAGCCGCGCACCCAGGCCTGGGTGCCGCAGTCGTGCACGACGACGCCCTCGCCGGAGCGCAGCGCCCTGCGCAGTCCGGCGTAGTGGGCGAGGCGGACGAAGGGGCGGTAGAGCCCGTACGGCAGGAAGCGCGGCATTCGGCGGTCCCAGCGGTCGCGGGTGTCCTGGGAGTCGATGCGCGGTCCGCGTACGGTGCGCGCCATCAGCGTGGACTTGCCGCTGCCGGGCAGGCCGGTGATCACCACCAGGTCCCGGGGTCCGAAGAGCAGGGCGTGCGGGCTGCGGCCGTCCCGGTCCCGCAGGTCGCGGACGACGGGTGCGGGCAGTTCGGCGCACGCCTCCGGTGCCGGGGCGACGGGCTGCTTGGGCAGCGCGAGACCCGAGGTCGTGGCGTACGCCGTGGTCCTGTTCACCGTGATCGTCCTCCCCTGGGGCGGTTCACGAGTCACCATCCCCGTCGAGTGTAAAGAGAAGGTAATGCGCAGGTCTCGCGTTTTCGTGCGCTTACTGCCACAGGCCGGTTACAGATCACGGTCTGCCATGGATCGGCCGGGCGTGCAATGATGGCGGCGCCAACTGCATACCGGCCGTTTGAATCCGCGCGGGAGAGTCCCCGGCCGCGCCGGGGCGCCGAAGGAGCAAGTCCCTCCCTTGAATCTCTCAGGCACCGTTACCGCGTGGGCGAGGCACATCTGAAAAGCGGGCCGCCCCTCGACGGGCTGCCCCACCCAAGGTGCAAGTCCTGGTCGCCGTACTCCGGTGGTCGTGGCGAACCTCTCAGGTTTCGATGACAGATGGGGAGGATCGACCTCGCCACGTCCTGTCCTGGGAGACGACCGACCGATGAGCAGTACAGAACTCCGCCGTACCGCGCTCGATGCCACGCATCGCGCGCTGGGCGCGACGATGACCGACTTCGCCGGCTGGGACATGCCCCTGCGCTACGGCTCCGAGCGCGACGAGCACGTCGCGGTGCGCACCCGGGCCGGGCTCTTCGACCTCTCGCACATGGGTGAGATCACGGTCACCGGTGCGCACGCCGCCGAGCTGCTGAACTTCGCGCTGGTCGGCAACATCGGCAGCGTGAAGCCGGGCCGCGCCCGCTACACCATGATCTGCCGCGAGGACGGCGGCATCCTGGACGACCTGATCGTCTACCGGCTGGGCGAGACCGAGTACATGGTGGTCGCCAACGCCTCCAACGCCCAGGTCGTGCTGGACGCGCTGACCGAGCGGGCCGCCGGCTTCGACGCCGAGGTGCGCGACGACCGCGACGCCTACGCGCTGCTCGCCGTACAGGGCCCGGAGTCCCCGGGCATCCTCGCCTCGCTCACCGACGCCGACCTGGACGGCCTGAAGTACTACGCCGGGCTGCCCGGCACGGTCGCGGGCGTCCCGGCGCTCATCGCGCGCACCGGCTACACCGGCGAGGACGGCTTCGAGCTGTTCGTGAAGCCGGAGCACGCCGTGGAGCTGTGGCAGGCGCTGACCAAGGCGGGCGAGGGCGCCGGGCTGGCCCCGTGCGGCCTCTCCTGCCGGGACACGCTCCGCCTGGAGGCGGGCATGCCGCTGTACGGGCACGAGCTGACGACCGCGCTGACGCCCTTCGACGCCGGGCTCGGCCGGGTGGTGAAGTTCGAGAAGGAGGGCGACTTCGTCGGGCGCGCCGCGCTGACCGAGGCCGCTTCCCGGGCTGAGCAGAACCCGCCCCGCGTCCTGGTCGGCCTGGTCGCCGAGGGCCGCCGGGTCCCGCGCGCCGGGTACCGGGTCGTCGCCGGCGGCGAGGTCGTCGGCGAGGTCACCTCCGGCGCGCCGTCCCCGACGCTGGGCAAGCCGATCGCCATGGCGTACGTCGACCCAGCGCACGCGGCGCCGGGCACCGCGGGTGTCGGCGTGGACATCCGGGGCAGCCACGAACCGTACGAGGTCGTGGCGCTGCCGTTCTACAAGCGCCAGAAGTAGACACTGCACACTGACACCGGGCGGCGGGGCCCTGTCGTCCCGCGCGCGCCCTCGCTGCTCACCAGCGGTGTCAGCAGTCCCCTCATCAGCAGCCCCCTTCACCAGCACTCCCTCGCGTACAGGAGAATTCAGGCCATGAGCAACCCCCAGCAGCTGCGCTACAGCAAGGAGCACGAGTGGCTGTCGGGCGCCGAGGACGGCGCCTCGACGGTCGGCATCACGGAGCACGCGGCCAACGCGCTCGGTGACGTGGTCTTCGTCCAGCTCCCCGAGGTCGGCGACTCGGTGACCGCGGGCGAGACCTGCGGCGAACTGGAGTCCACCAAGTCGGTCTCCGACCTGTACTCCCCCGTCTCCGGCGAGATCACCGAGGTCAACGAGGACGTCGTCAACGACCCGTCGCTGGTGAACTCCGCGCCCTTCGAGGGCGGCTGGCTGTTCAAGGTGCGCGTCACGGACGAGCCGGCCGACCTGCTCTCCGCCGACGAGTACACCGCCTTCACCGCCGGCTGAGGAGTCACGACCGCATGTCGCTTCTGAACACACCCCTGCACGAGCTCGACCCCGACGTCGCCGCCGCCGTCGACGCCGAGCTGGACCGCCAGCAGTCCACCCTGGAAATGATCGCCTCCGAGAACTTCGCGCCCGTCGCGGTCATGGAGGCCCAGGGCTCGGTCCTCACCAACAAGTACGCCGAGGGCTACCCCGGCCGCCGCTACTACGGCGGCTGCGAGCACGTCGACGTGGTCGAGCAGATCGCCATCGACCGGGTCAAGGCGCTCTTCGGCGCCGAGCACGCCAACGTGCAGCCGCACTCGGGCGCCCAGGCCAACGCGGCCGCGATGTTCGCGCTGCTCAAGCCCGGCGACACGATCATGGGTCTGAACCTCGCCCACGGCGGGCACCTGACCCACGGCATGAAGATCAACTTCTCCGGCAAGCTCTACAACGTCGTCCCCTACCACGTGGGCGAAGACGGCCAGGTCGACATGGCCGAGGTGGAGCGCCTCGCCAAGGAGACCCGGCCGAAGCTGATCGTGGCCGGCTGGTCGGCGTACCCGAGGCAGCTGGACTTCGCCGCGTTCCGCAAGGTCGCGGACGAGGTCGGCGCGTACCTGATGGTCGACATGGCGCACTTCGCCGGTCTGGTCGCGGCGGGCCTGCACCCGAACCCGGTCCCGCACGCCCACGTGGTGACCACCACGACGCACAAGACGCTGGGCGGCCCCCGCGGTGGTGTGATCCTCTCCACGACCGAACTCGCCAAGAAGATCAATTCCGCCGTCTTCCCCGGTCAGCAGGGTGGACCGCTGGAGCATGTGGTGGCCGCCAAGGCCGTCGCCTTCAAGGTCGCCGCGAGCGAGGACTTCAAGGAGCGCCAGGGCCGTACGCTGGAGGGTGCCCGCATCCTGGCCGAGCGCCTGGTGCGGGACGACGCGAAGGCGGCGGGCGTCTCCGTCCTGACCGGCGGCACGGACGTCCACCTGGTCCTGGTGGACCTGCGCGACTCCGAGCTGGACGGGCAGCAGGCCGAGGACCGCCTCCACGAGGTCGGCATCACGGTCAACCGCAACGCCGTCCCGAACGACCCGCGTCCGCCGATGGTGACCTCCGGTCTGCGCATCGGTACGCCGGCCCTGGCGACCCGCGGCTTCACGGCCGAGGACTTCGCCGAGGTCGCGGACGTGATCGCCGAGGCGCTGAAGCCGTCCTACGACGCGGAAGCCCTCAAGGCCCGGGTGAAGACCCTGGCCGACAAGCACCCGCTGTACCCGGGTCTGAACAACAAGTAGACACCGCGCGTGTCCGGGGCGCCGGGCCCGCCACAAGCGGACCCGGCGCCCCACCCCGAAGCACCACCCTCTGCACCACCCCCGTTCTGAGGAGTCCCCCGTGGCCATCTCGGTCTTCGACCTGTTCTCGATCGGCATCGGCCCGTCGAGCTCGCACACGGTCGGCCCGATGCGCGCGGCCCGCATGTTCGCCCGCCGCCTGCGCAACGAGGAGCTGCTGGGCTCCGTCGCCTCGGTCCGGGCCGAGCTGTACGGCTCGCTCGGCGCCACCGGCCACGGCCACGGCACGCCCAAGGCGGTGCTGCTCGGCCTGGAGGGCGACTCGCCGCGCACGGTGGACGTGGAGACGGCCGACGACCGCGTCGAGACGATCAAGTCGTCCGGCCGCATCAGCCTCCTGGGCGAGCACGAGATCGCCTTCTCCTACGACGACGACATGGTCCTGCACCGCCGCAAGGCCCTCCCCTACCACGCCAACGGCATGACCCTGCGGGCGTACGACGCGGCCGGCACGGAAGTGCTCTCCAAGACCTACTACTCGGTCGGCGGCGGCTTCGTCGTCGACGAGGACGCGGTGGGCGCTGACCGCATCGTGCTCGACGACACGGTGCTGAAGTACCCCTTCCGCACCGGCGACGAGCTGCTGCGCCTGTCCCGGGAGACGGGCCTGTCCATCTCGGCCCTGATGCTGGAGAACGAGCGGTCCTGGCGCGACGAGGACGAGATCCGCGAGGGCCTGCTGGAGATCTGGCGCGTGATGCAGGCGTGCGTCGACCGCGGCATGTCCCGCGAGGGCATCCTGCCGGGCGGCCTGAAGGTCCGCCGCCGCGCCGCCAACACCGCGCGCAAGCTGCGCTCGGAGGGCGACCCGCAGGCGCTGTCCATGGAGTGGATCACCCTCTACGCCATGGCCGTGAACGAGGAGAACGCGGCCGGCGGCCGGGTCGTCACCGCCCCGACGAACGGCGCGGCGGGCATCATCCCGGCGGTCCTGCACTACTACATGAACTTCGTGCCCGGCGCCGACGAGGAGGGCGTGGTCCGCTTCCTCCTGGCCGCGGGCGCGATCGGCATGCTCTTCAAGGAGAACGCCTCCATCTCCGGCGCCGAGGTCGGCTGCCAGGGCGAGGTCGGCTCGGCCTGCTCCATGGCGGCCGGCGCGCTCGCCGAGGTGCTGGGCGGCTCCCCCGAGCAGGTGGAGAACGCCGCCGAGATCGGCATGGAGCACAATCTCGGCCTGACCTGCGACCCGGTCGGCGGCCTCGTCCAGATCCCGTGCATCGAGCGCAACGGCATGGCCGCGGTCAAGGCGGTCACGGCGGCGCGGATGGCGATGCGGGGCGACGGGTCCCACAAGGTGTCCCTCGACAAGGTCATCAAGACCATGAAGGACACCGGCGCGGACATGTCGGTGAAGTACAAGGAGACGGCGCGGGGCGGGCTCGCGGTCAACATCATCGAGTGCTAGGCGGATGGGCCCTGACCACCCCCCCTGAGACAGACGTCTGCCGGGTAGGCCCGGACGATGCCGCACTGTCCGGGCCTAGCTGGTCAGAGCCCTACGTCGTGACCCGCGATCCGATGCGCATCATCCGCTGCTTGGCCGTCCACTCACGCACCGCTCACGTTTCCGCTCGCGAAGCGGCCCCGTGAGCTCCTGAGATCAGATGCTCAACGCGGGCCCCAATGACCATGCGCCCCTGACGCATCGAGGCGATACCCATCAGCCCTGCGGCGAGCAGTCTGGTCTATGGCGAAAGACCGGGTCCGGAGAGAAGCTGGGGGAGGGTGCCGAGGCAGCGAGGGATCGCCTACGACTCCGAGTGGGTGCCGGCGTGAAGGCTCCCATTCTTCCCACAGGAACAGGAGCGTGCCGATGAGCGGGCTCGTGGTTGTCGGGGTGGACGGCTCGCCACCGAGTCTTGCCGCGGTGGATGTCGCGGTGCGGGAGGCGCGACTGCGGTCTGCGGGGCTGCGTGTGGTGCACGGGTTCACCTGGCCCGCCCTGCACCCGCCGGTCGGTCCGTCCCCGCTGGGTCCGGCACAGAGCGCGTTGCGTGAACAGGTCGAGCACGTGGTGTTGGAAGCAGTGCAGCGGGCCAGAGCGAAGGCGCCGGATGTGGAGGTCACCCACGCGGTGATCGTCGGCGAGGCGCTGGCGGTCTTGGAGGGACAGTCGCGCGGCGCAGCCCTGCTGGTGGTCGGCAACAGGGGACGTGGGCGCTTTGCCGGAGTGCTGGTGGGCTCGGTGGCGGTGCATTTGGCGGGTCATGCGCACTGCCCGGTCATGGTGGTGCGGGGCAGACCCGACCCGGCGGGCCCGGTACTGGCGGGAGTCGACGGCTCGCCGGAGAGCAGGGCAGCTTTGGCGTTCGCCTGCACCGAGGCCGCGCTACGGGACACCGGTCTGGTGGCTGTGCACGTGTGGGGGACGCGGGGAGACCGTACTGAGGTGATGCTTGGGCTGCAGGCGGAGGAGGATCACGCAGCCCGGCTCCGAGCAGAGGCGGAACAGATGTTCACCGAGGCTCTGGCGAGCCTGAGCGTGTCCCAGACGGGAGTGAAGGTGAGCCGCCGCTTGGTGCGGGGCCCTGTCCGCCAGTCGCTGATCACGGAGAGCGAGGGCGCGCAGCTGCTGGTCCTGGGGGCACGGGGCCACGGCGGCTTCGCGGGGTTGCTTCTGGGGTCCGTCAGCCAGGCGGTCCTTCACCATGCTCACTGCCCTGTCGGCGTCGTACCGGGCATTGGCGAGGAAAGATGACCGGTGGAGTCGCGCGTTCGCAGGAGGGTGCCTTGGCCGGTGGCTTCATGGGGCGACGCGTAGCTCTGGTGCGGGTCGGCTTTCAGAAGGCGAGCACGGCGACAGTGCTCGCGTAGATGGCGATGAGCAAGATGCCGTCAAAGCCGATCTTGAGCCAGCCGCGCTTCTGGCGGACGAGCAGACCACCGAGCAGGACCGCCGTCATGACCAACGCACCGCTCGTGAGGAACAGTTCATCCGGGTTCGCGGCGTGGAACAGGGACCCGCCTTGATAGGCGATGTCGCCGACGACGAGATTGAGCGCGTCCAGGCAGTTCCCGCCGACGATGGCCGCGATGGCCAGCGTGACGGCTCCGCGTCGGACGGCCGCAATGGACGTGACCGTCTCCGGGAGTGCGTTGACAAGGCCCATGAACACGGCACCCACGAGGCCGGCGCTCAGACCCGTATGCTCCACGATGCCCTCCGCCGCGCGGGCCACCGCCCAACCTCCGATCATGACGAGGACCGCCACGGCCGCGAACTCGGTCCACAGCCGTGATGTCTGGTGGCCGGCGAGTCCGTCGGTGCCTTCGCTCGCGATGTCGGGAAGCGTCTCCCTTGTGGGCACCGCGCGCCACATTGGTTCGCCATGGGAGCGGATGAGCCGAAGCCCACCGATGTAAAAGGCCACCATCAGCACGGACGCCGGATGCAGGCCCAGAAAGGTGACGGATGGGCTGAACGTCGCCATCAGAGCGATACCCAGCAAGCCCATGAGCAGGCAGCCGAACAGCATGTTGGGCAGCGACGCGGCGGCGTGTTCCAGGTTGACCCTCCGCAGGAAGGCGTCGGCGACGACGAGTGCGAGGGTCTGCGCCGCGATACCGCCCACAGCGTTGCTGTACGCGAGATCAGGTTGGTCCGCGGCGGCACTGACCGCGGTCATCACGATGCCCGAGAGAGACGTCACGAGGCCGAACAACACCGCACCGAACAGGGCTTCTCCCCAGCCGGTGCGGTCGGCGAGGGTGTCGCCCACCCCTGCGAGTCGGATACTGCACACCACGGTGACGGCCGTGGCCAGGACAAAGATTCCAATGCTCCAGCTCAAAGGCCACACGTCGGTCAGCGATGTGAGCATGGGAGCCTTTCGTCGACGCGAGGTAGCGGGGAGTAGCCGACTGTCTCGTACCACGGAGCACTCCCTCTACACGACGCGCACTGGACGCATGCGGTGTCGGCGAACGGGAGGAAACAGGCTGAGCACGGCACGGCCGAGGGGTGGTCCGCAGCACGCGGGCCAGGCGCATGAGCGGGACCGGATGTGCGGCGAGCAGCCCTGCCCCCGGGGCATGCGTGAGCGCCCCGGGTTGACCGGGGCGCTCGGTGGCAGGCGGGTGGTTATGCCGTCTGGGGCTGGAGGTAGCGGGCCAGCAGGTCGTCCAGGCTCACCATGCCGGTGAGAGCGCCGGTGTCGTCGCGGACCACCGCGAGGGTGGCTCGGCGTCGGCGCAGCAGTTCGATCGCTTCGGCCACCGTGGTGTCCTCGGCGAGTTCGGGCACGGGGCGTGCCAGGGCACGGGCGGTGGTGGGCCGGCCCTGGGCGCGTGCGACGAGGACGTCTCGGGCGTGCACTGAGCCGAGCACGTCTGTGTCCGCGCGGACCAGTAGTCGGGTGCGGTCGGTGTCGGCGGCCAGGGTCAGGATCTGTTGCGCGTCGGCGTCGGCGTCGACCGCGGTGATGTCTGCGGCCGGGATCCGCAGGTCGCGTACCGGGGTCTCCGGTTCGGTCAGTGAGCGGGTCAGCAGGTCTGAGTCGGTTTCGCTGATCAGGCCGAGCCGTTCCGACTCCTCCACCAGGTGGGTGAGCTGCTCGCGGTTGTGGACGGAGGCCAGTTCGTCGCGCGGGGTGACGCGGCACAGCCGGACCAGGGCGTTGCTGATTCTGTTGAGGACCCAGATGAGCGGGCGTACGGCCTTCACGATCCCCCGGAAGGGCGGGGAGAGGAGCATCGCGGAGCGCTCGGGGTGGGCGATGGCCCAGGACTTGGGTGCCATCTCGCCGAGCACCATGTGCAGGAACACGACCACGATCATCGCCACGGCGAAGGCCACGCCATAGCTGAGCGCGGTGGGCAGGCCGAGCTTGTGCAGCAGGGGGTCCAGCTCGTGGGAGATGGCGGGCTTGGACACCGAGCCCAGGCCCAGGGTGCACACGGTGATGCCGAGCTGGGCGCCGGCCAGCATCAGCGAGAGCTCGCGCATGCCGGCCAGTGCCGCTTTGGCGCCGCGCTGCCCGTCGGCGACGGCCTTCTCCATGCGGTGCCGTTTGGCGGCGACCAGCGCGAACTCGGCGGCGACGAAGAACCCGCTGCCGACGAGCAGCAGGACGGTGACGAAGAGCGCCATCGGGAAACTCATGCCTGCCCCTCCGTCTTCACGGCCGTTCGCTCGATCCGGACGCGCTCCGGTACGTGCCGGTCGAGGGTGCGTACGTCGATCGCCACGCCGCCGCCACCGGGCAGTACGACGGTGAGGTGGTCGCCGATGGCCGGGAAACGGCCGAGCCGGTCGACGACCAGGCCGGCCACGGTGTCGTAGTCCTCGTCCCCCGGCAGCTCGATGCCGGTGATATCGGCCACCTCGTCCAGACGGCGCCCGGCGTCCACCAGCCAGCCGTCGCCGTCCGCGACCGCGACCTCGGTGACCGTGTCCGACTCGTCGGCGATGTCGCCGACGAGTTCCTCGGCGACGTCCTCGTAGGTGACGACGCCCGCCACACCACCGTGCTCGTCGAGGACGACGGCGAACTCGTCGTCCCGCTCCCGCATCCGCTCCACGGCATCCGGCAGCGGCAGGGTGTCCGGCAGCAGCAGCGGCCCCCGGGCCACCGCGCCCGCCGTGACCGAGGTGAGCCGGCCGGCGGGCAGCCCCATCAGCTCCCGCACGCCCAGCACGCCCGCGACGTCGTCCGGATGGTCGCCGAGCACCGGGTAGTTGGAGTGGCCGTGCTTGCCGATGAGGTCGATGGCCTCGGCCGCGGTGGCGTCCTTGCGGACGAAGACCGCGTCGACCCGCGGCACCATCACCTCGTGCAGCGTTCGCTCGGAGAACTCGAGGGCGTGGTCGATCAGCTCGGCGGTGCCGCGCGGCAACTGTCCCTGCTCGTGGGACTCGCCGATCAGGTGGCCCAGCTCCTCCAGGGTGGCGCCGTGGTGCAGTTCCTCGACCGGCTCGATGCCGACCTTGCGCAGCAGCTTGTTCGCGGCGCCGTCGAAGATCCGGACCAGCGGGCCGACGACCTTGAGGTACGCCAGCGTGGATGCCGCCAGTGACTTCGCCAGCCTTTCCGGGACGGCGATGGCGAGGTTCTTCGGCGCCAACTCTCCCAGCACCATCTGCACGACCGTGGCCAGGACGAAGGCGAGCACGACGGAGATGCCGGTGACCGCGCCGTCGGGGATGCCGAGTCCGGACAGGACCGGCCTCAACAGCGCGGAAACGGACGGCTCGGCGATGAAACCGACGACCAGACCCGTCACGGTGATGCCGAGCTGCGCGCCAGAGAGCATGAACGACAACCGCCCCAGCACCTTCAGGGCACGGGCGGCCTTCCGGTCCCCGTTCTCGGCCTCACGCGCGAGGGCGAGCCGGTCGGCGGAGACGTACGCGAACTCCTGGGCGACGAAGTAGCCGGTGCCCGCGGTCAGCACGAACACGGCCAGCACGCCCAGCCAGGCTTCCACGGCACTCATCCGACACCACCCCGCCGCTTGCCGTGCTCAGGAGATACCGGGCGGGATGGTCGGGGACTGTGCCCCGAAGGGTCCGTCGACGATCTGGCGGACAAGCGATGACTCCTCATCTAGGCGTGCAGACGGAAAAACGATTGTGACCGAAAACAGGTTCCCGGCCACTGTCCGCGCCGGGCAGGCGTAGGCGCACTGCCCGGTCCGCACCAGCGAGCCACCGACGGCGAGCCGATGTCGCGCGTGGCCTCTGGCCAGCTCAGGAGCGTATTTCAGCCTTTCCCGGCGAGGCCGCCCGGAGCGCGCTCCCGGCCTGCCGAGGCAACTCTATGCTTCTACTCGTTTGTAGAAACAGACCCGGGCGAGGCCTGGGCCGTGCACCGCTGGAGGCGACACACATGGCTTCGATCGATCTGGACAAGGTGCTGGACAAGGCGTGGGCGGACAAGAGTCTGCCGGAGATACTCGCCGCCCCGGTTGGGGCCCTGAAAGGGGTCTCCGACCGCGACGGCGAGCTGCTTCAGGAGGCGTTCGGAGTCAAGACCGTCGCGGATCTGGCCGAACTGAAGTACGTCCGCTGGGCACAGGCACTCGCCGCTCTCGAAGCGGCAAAGTAACCCACCGGCGGGCAAGCGTGGTGCCGTTCTTCCTTTTTGCCGGCCGGACGGCACCTCTTCATGGAACACACGTACGCATAAGGAGTGGACGCCACGATGGTGTTCAAACGACTTCTCGGCTCGCTCGGCGTGGGAGGCCCCACGGTCGACACGGTCCTCGACCCGGCTCCCGTCCTGCCCGGCGGCACGCTCACCGGCCAAGTACAGCTCAAGGGCGGCCAGGCCGACTTCGACATCGAGCACATCGCACTCGAACTGGTGGCCCGCGTCGAGGCGGAGCACGAGGACGGGGAGAGCGAGGGCGTCGTCGTCTTCGACCGGTTCACCGTCGGCGGCGGCTTCCGGCTCGCCGCCGAGGAGCCGCACCGCGTGCCCTTCAGCATCACCCTGCCCTGGGAGACACCCGTCACCGAGCTGTACGGGCAGCCCCTGGGCATCGTGCTCGGCGTGCGCACCGAGCTGGCGGTCGCCGGCGCCAAGGACAAGGGCGACCTCGACCAGCTCACCGTCGCGCCCCTGCCCGTCCAGGAGGCCATCCTGGAGGCCCTCGGACAGCTCGGCTTCGGCTTCCGCTCCGCCGACCTGGAGTACGGCCGCATCGGCGGCACCGGTCAACAGCTGCCCTTCTACCAGGAGATCGAACTCACCCCGCCCCCGCGGTACGCCCACCAGGTCAACGAGATCGAGCTGACCTTCCTGGCGGGCCCGGGCGGACTGGAAGTGGTACTGGAGGCCGACAAGCGCGGCGGCCTCCTCTCCCCCGGACACGACGCGCTCACGCGTTTCACCGTCGGCCACCACGAGGAACGCGACTGGAACGCCTCGGTGGACGGCTGGATCCGCCAGCTCATCGAGCACCGAACGACCTACGGCCACCAGGCCGCCTACGGGCACGGCGCCCCGTACGCCGACCACGGACACGGCGGGCACCATGCGCACGACGACCGTCACCACGAGGGCCATCACCGTTCCGGACCCGGCATGGGCACGGCCGTCGCGGCGGGCGCGGCCGGGCTCGCGGTCGGTGTCGTCGGCGGCATGGTCGCCGCGGAGGTCGTCGACGAGGTGGGGGACTTCTTCGAGGGCGACGAGGAAGACGAGGGCTGATCGGTAGAGCCCGCGCAGGGAGGGACCGGAGGCACGAGCGCCGCCCGTCCCTCCTGGTAACTTCTACGTTGCTGTAGAAGTTTTGCGGCTGTTCCGGGCCCACTTGGGTCCGGGGCACACCTTTGACCCGTACGGAGTTCTCATGGCCCTGTGGGACCGCTTCAAGGAGTCCGCGTCGCAGATGCAGACGCAGCTCACGGCGAAGAAGAACGACCTCAAGAGCGGCGCCTTCCGCGACGCGAGCATGGCGATGTGCGCGCTGGTCGCCGCCGCCGACGGCAGCGTCGACCCGTCCGAGCGGCAGCGCGTGGCCCAGCTGATCGGGACCAACGAGGTGCTGCAGAACTTCCCCGCCGACGACCTGCGCCGCCGCTTCGAGGCCAACCTGGACAAGCTGACCGCCGACTTCGCCTTCGGCAAGGTCGGCGTCCTCCAGGAGATCGCCAAGGCGAAGAAGAAGCCCGCCGAGGCACGGGCCGTGGTGCAGATCGGCATCGTGATCGGCGGCGCGGACGGGGACTTCGACAAGGACGAACAGGCTGTCGTCCGCGAGGCGTGCTACGCCCTGGACCTGCCCCCGCACGAGTTCGACCTCTGACAGACAACCGGCCCGTGCGCCGGGTCGTCCGAGCGACCGTCGGCCCGGCACACCGACCGCGGTGAGAGCTGGAGTGGAGACGTTGAACGCCGACCGGCCCCCTCAGCGAGGTTCCCTGCGCCATGTCCGTACCGCCGCGGTCCTGGCCAGCGCCGGGATGCTGGTCAGCATCGTGCTCTCGGCCCTCCCGCAGGAGCCGCCCCCCGTGCCGTTCACCGCCGGGTACCACGAGGACCGGCCCAGTGCGGTTTCGACGACGACCCCGACGGGCTCCTGGGCAGACCCGACGGCTACCGCGGCGAAGTCGCTTTCGAGGACTGTCGGGTAGACGGCGGCACGTAGCCCGAAAGGACCCTGGAAGTGTGCACCTTGGCGGGGTGGTCGAGGTCTTCCCTGACCCGGAAGCCGCCCGCACGCGGGCCCGGAATCTGCACGCTCCCGTGTCGAGTTCGCCCGGCCGCGCGGAGTACGCCTGCCTCAACGGGCGGGTTCTGCTGCGGCTCTCGCCGTACCTGACCGGATGCTTCCGGGAGCGAGGTCGGTCCCCACAAACCTGGATCGAGCCAGGCGTCTTCGTGGGCCTTGCGTGTTGTCCGTGCCGATCGCCATCATCGGCCTCTTCGCCGACCTCGCCGTGCTGATGGACCACGCCTGACGGCTCCGCTCTCGTCGATCAGAGAGGGGTGGCAGCGTGCAGGATGAGGAACATCGTCACGGCTGAATTCGCCGATGACATCGCCGACACGACGGTTCCCGCCGCCGCGGCCCACGCCGCCCAGCCCACCGAGGTGGACACCGACGACCAGCTGCGCGTCACCGGAGCGGGACCGAGCAGAGCGGCCACCCTGCGCGGTACCGGGCCCGGCGTATACGCACAGGGCACGTCGTCCGGCAGGACGGCCACCGAAGTGTCCGGCAGCCCGGCCAGCGCGCGATGAGCGCGGCGACGCACCTGACCATGCCGCCACAGTGTCCGCCCGCAGGCCAGCAGTACCGCGCACAAGGCCGGGATCGCCGCCTTGCCGGCCACTTCGTCATAGGGAACCGCCGCACGAACTTCCGGATCGGACCAGCCGTCGGGCAGCGGATTACCCGGCAACTGCGCGGTGCCGACCACCATCACCAGGGCCAGGCACACCGTGCTGCACAGGGCCATCACCGCGGCCACGGCCGTGAGCAGCCTGGTCGCGATCCGCGGGTGCAGATGCTGTTCCGCCAGGCGAGCGATCGGCCAGGCCGCCAACGGCAGAACGAGCGGCAGGAAGACGAACACCCCCATGAGTCGTCAGTCTTCCCCGTCTCTCCGGGGTTCAGCCAGCAGTCCCCGCAGGAGCCGCTCGTCGGCCGGATCGAGGGTAGTGAGGAAGCTGGTCAGCACTGCCTCCCTGTCCTTCTCGGCGTCCAGAACCTTGCGCATCTTCCGCGCGGCCAGGCCCGCCTGATCCGCAGCGGGCTTCCAGGCGAAGGAGCGGCCCGCCCGCTCACGCGTGACCATGCCCTTGTCCAGCAACCGACTCAAGATCGTGATCACAGTCGTATAGGCAAGGTCCTCACCCAGGTGCTCCTGCACCCGCCCGGCCGTCGCCGGCCCGCCCGTCTCGCGCAGCGCCGACAGCACCAGCGCCTCCAGCTCACCCTGCCCCCGCCGCCGGGGACGCCGGTCATCCGCCACGCCCTGTCTCCCATCCGCCCGCCACCCGTTTCCCGGGCCGACATCGTATAGACGCCCGGACCCCTCCACGCCCACAGGCGAGCTTTCCCGCCCACCACCACAGCCTCTACATAGCTGTAGAAGCTAGGCTGTCCGGACACGCCCCCTCACGGGCCGAGCAGTGGAAGGGAGCACGGAAGAGATGAGTGTCATCGCCTGGCTGGTTCTGGGACTCCTCGCCGGAGCGATCGCCAAGTTGATTCTTCCCGGACGAGACCCGGGCGGTTGTATCGGGACGACGGTGATCGGTGTCGCCGGCGCCTTCCTGGGTGGCTGGCTGTCTGCGGAGTTCCTCGATCGCCCGGTGCAAAGGGAGTTGTTCGACGCCGCGACATGGGGGTCCGCCATCGCCGGCGCCCTCGTGCTGTTGATCGGCTACCGCCTGCTGTTCGGTGACTCCCGGGACTGACCGGAAGCACCGCCGACACTTTTCCCACGTTTTTCGATACCCGTGGTCCCGTCCGCGCCGCGGACCGCGATCACACCTGCCGACAAGGAGTACGCAATGGGAATTTCCCTGGCCAAGGGCGGCAACGTCTCACTCAGCAAGGAGGCACCGGGTCTGACCGCGGTTGTGGTCGGTCTGGGCTGGGACGTGCGCACCACGACCGGCACCGACTACGACCTCGACGCGTCCGCCCTACTCCTCAACGCCTCCGGCAAGGTGCCCTCGGACGGACACTTCGTGTTCTACAACAACCTCACCAGCCCGGACGGCTCGGTCGAACACACCGGTGACAACCTCACCGGTGAGGGCGAGGGCGACGACGAGGCGGTCAAGGTGAACCTTGCCACCGTTCCCGCCGAGGTCGACAAGATCGTCTTTCCGGTCTCCATCCACGACGCCGAGAACCGCGGCCAGAGCTTCGGCCAGGTCCGCAACGCGTTCATCCGCGTCGTCAACCAGGCCAACAACCAGGAAATCGCCCGCTACGACCTCTCCGAGGACGCCTCCACCGAGACCGCCATGGTCTTCGGCGAGCTCTACCGGCACGGCGTGGAGTGGAAGTTCCGGGCGGTCGGCCAGGGGTACGCCTCGGGCCTCTCAGGTATCGCCGCGGACTTCGGCGTCAACGTCTGACACAACCTCCTCGGTCCTGCTCCTCAAGAGCCGGACCGGGGACACGACATGATGGCCGACCGGAATCGTTCCCTCGTCCACGAACGGGTGACACCACATGACCTGGAACGGGACTTGACGACCTCTGAGAGCGGCACGCGCACGGCAGAACAGATTGCGTTCCCTCGACCCCACCGCAGGCAGCACCCGGCGACGCCGACCGACCCAGCCGCTTCCAATCAGCGATCGTCGTCCTTCAACGCCTTCTTCTCGCTCTTCAAGATCCGCGCCGCCTTGCCGACCGAGCGCATCAGTTCCGGCCCCTTCTTGGCACCAAGGACCACGATCACGACGAGAAGCACCAGGGCCAGTTCGCTCAAGCCGAACACCAGGTCTGCTCTCTTCCACGAGGGGCGCAGCTCTGGAACGGACGCTTCACCGACCCGCACGGCGCCAACTACATTGCTGTAGAAGTTTCTGGCGGGCTCGATCATTGAGCAAGGACATCTTCCGGCCGGGCTGGCTGGTATCAGGGCTCCAGGCACCCCCACCTCCCCGGACGCCGGGGGCTGCCACCGACTGCCCGCGCTTCGAACGGGCACCCGTGAAGGCCAGACAGCGACAACGAAGGGGCGGACATGGAGATATCCGGCATCATCAGCGCCATCGTGATCGGCATCGTCATCGGTGTCCTGGGTCGGCTCGTCATTCCGGGACGACAACGCATCGGCATCCTGTGGACGATCCTGGTCGGCATCGTGGCAGCCCTGATCGGTTCGGCCCTCGCCGCGGCATTCGGTGTCGCCGACACCAAGGGCGTTGACTGGGTCGAGTGGCTCATTCAGATTGTCCTCGCAGCGCTGGGCGTCGCCGCCCTGGACCGGGCCAAGGCCCGTCGCTGACGTGTTGGAGCCTTACGACATCCGACACGCACGAGGCAGTCGGCGAAGTCCCGCCGCGGGGAAGAAGAGCGGACGGAGTTCCAAGGGCAGCAGCCGTGCCCGACAGGCCGGCCGCGGACGGGCCACGGCCCTGTGGCGCGTCGGTGTGACTTCACTGACGTACTCAGGCGAAGCGCCGCGTATGGGCTATTACCGGGTGCTTACTGAACCGGACCACAGACCCTCCCCTGCCGTACGGCATGGGTCACTCCAGCAGGGTGGTCAGGTAGTCGGCGCGTTCTTCGACAAGGAGGTGTCCGGCTTCCGGGACCACGCCCAAGTCAACGCCGAGTCTGTCGCGCACTGCCGGACCGAGCCGTCGCGGGGGCAGGAAGACATCGTGCCGCCCCGCGACGACGATGCGGGGGATCGAGCGCGTGGGCTGGACGGCGATACCGGGCGCCCCGCTGAAGCGGCAGTTCCGGGCGACCAGTGTCATCCAGTCCACCAGTGCTTCACGGGGCGGATGGCCGGGCGCGAGCATGGCGCGCAGAAGCCGGGCGCTGTGCGTCGGTGTGGGGCGCAGGATCCAGGCGGCCGAGGCAGCCAGTACAGCGGGAGTCAGCCTCAGCCTGGTCAGTCCGCCGGGGCAAACCAGGAGGAGCCGGTCGATCCGGGGTGAGTCACAGGACAGGGCAACGGCGGCGCCGAGGGAGTGGCCCATCACCGTTACCGGTTCGGACGACATCTCCTCGATCACCTCGCTCAACCATGCTCCGTACCAGGACAGACGACCGCCGGACGGACCTCGCTCGCCGGAACTGAGGCCGGGCTGGCCCGGGACGTCCACCAGCAGGACCCGGTAACCGGCGGCGGTCAGGGTCGTGGCCAGCGGCAGGGAGGCGGCGGCGTTGAAGTTGCTCCCCGGCACGAACAGGACGGTCGTGGTACCGGTCCCGGCGAGGACCACGTGGGTCCGTGCCCCCTTGGCGACCACCGTCCTGCATTCGTGTGGCACCGGCCATGCGTCGAGCTGATCAAGGCACCAGTGCCGGATGAGTTCCCTGCCCGTCGTACTGCGGTAGATCGAGCCCACTCGTCGAGTATCGCCTCTTGTCACGGCCTTGACGAGAGAGGGGCTTGTGGCCCGGTGCGCCGTTCCAGCGCCGCCTCCCCGGCCGGGGCGCTGTTCTCCACAGCGTCAGGTAGGGCGAACTCGGCGAGGATACGGCGGAGGCCGGTCAGTGATGGTGCTCACTGGGGCGGCCTGCCTGTTGACCCTTTTCGACGACCACGAACTGGCCCATCATTCCCTGGTCCTCGTGGGAGAGCAGGTGGCAGTGGTACATGTACGGCGTGTCCGGATCGGCCGGGCCGTCGAATCGCATTGCCAGTTTCATCGTCGTGCCGTTCGGCACGAAGACCGTGTCCTTGGGGCCGCGCAGCGCGGCCGGCGGTGCCTCGCCGTTCACTTTCAGCACGCGGAACTGCACGTCGTGGACGTGGAAGTTGTGCGGCATACCGTTGGTGTTGCGCACGGTCCAGGTCTCGGTCGTGCCGCGGGTGACGACCTCGTCCACCCGGTCCATGGCCATGGCCCGGCCGTTGATCCCGGAACGCTTGAGGTCGAAGTGGCGGGCCTTCACCGCCTCGGTGCCGTCCGGCACCTCCAGCGTGCCCAGCTCGGCGGGCGTTTCGGGCGCGGGGCGCAGGTGGTCGGCGGCGCGCAGTTGCAGTACGTCGAAGGAGTCGTCGCCGCCGTTGAACCGCTCCTGCCAAGCGTCCCCGTAGTTGTCCTGGGGGTAGCTGCGCAGGACCGTCCGCTCGCCGGGGCGCATGGTCACGACGATCTCCGCGCGCTCTCCGGGGGACAGCTGGACACGTTCCAGTGCGGCAGGCCGCTCCAGAAGGCCGCCGTCCGTACCGACGAGGTCGAAGGCGCGGTCGTCGGAGAATCCGAACGTGTACGTGCGGGCCGTCGAGGCGTTCAGCAGGCGCAGGCGCACCCGCTCGTCGGCGACCTCCCGGTACGGGCTGAGCGTGCCGTTGACCATGGTCCGCTCACCGAGGAAGCCGGCGTTCTGCATCATGCCGTGACCGTGGTCGAAGTCGGCGCCGTCGAAGGTGGCGTCCTGCACGATCAGGGGCAGGTCGTCCACCCCGTAACGCTTGGGCAACGCCAGCCGATCGGATGCGACGTCGTCGAGTATGAACATGCCTGCCAGGCCGCGCTGGACGTGCTTCTCCGTCGCCCCGTGGGGATGGGGGTGGTACCAGAGGGTGGCCGCCGGCTGGTCGACCGCCCAGTGCGGGGACCAGGTGGCGCCCGCGGCCACCATCTGGTGCGGGCCGCCGTCCATCTTCGCGGGCAGGTGCATGCCGTGCCAGTGCACGGTGGACGGTTCGTCGAGACCGTTGTGGACCCGTACGCGCACCTTCTCGCCGCGCTCGGCACGCAGGGTCGGGCCCAGGTAGTCGCCGTTGAAGCCCCAGGTGCTGGTCTTCCGTCCGTCCTCGAACTCCCTCTGCCCCGGCTGCATGCGCAGGTCGAAAACGCGTGTCCCGTCCTTGTCGACGCGCGACTCGGCGAGCGGTGGTATCGCGAGTTCGTTGTCGAACGACTCCTTGCCGACGGTATTCACGTCGGCACCCGTCCACAGCCAGAGGAACGCTCCGCCCACGAGGAGGGACAGGACGGTCAGGGCCGAGCCGGAGATGATGAGCACGCGCTTTGTTCGGGACATGTCCCAAGGCTCTTCGCCGACCATGGTCACGCACATCGGGGACGGCCCCCGGGCCAGCCCCCAATCCCCCCTGATGCGGCTGTCCGGGTCTTCCCCCGCACGACAGCGGTACGGGCTTCGTGGCCGAGGAAGGCACGGGGCTATGGGCTGAGAGCCGTCGACCGTTCGCGACCGGATTGTGCCGGCTAGGTTCTGTCGTCAAATGTCAGGCCCAGCGTTCCACGACGTTGCGGTGTTTGTATGTCTCGCGGCCGAAGGTCGGCGGGCGGCCTCCGTGGCTGCCGCGCCGGGCCCGGTTGCGGCCTGGTCAGCCCGCTCCGGAATCGTGTAACGGAACGCCGCGACGCCGCAGCCAGGAGCGGATCGCCTTCGAGTTGTAACCCTTGTCACCCAAGACGTGATCTGGCCGGGCGCGGGGCCGCCCGGATCCGATCCGGGGCACCCGGATCTGCTCCATCACGGCGGTGAAGCGGGTGCAGTCGTTGGTGTTGCCGCCGGTGACCACGAAGGCGAGGGGACGGACCCGGCCGTCGCAGGCGAGGTGGATCTTGCTGGTCAGCCCGCCTCTGGGCCGTCCGAGAGCCGGGTTGCGGAGCCCCCTTCTCGGGCCCCGGCCGCGTGCTGGTGGGCACGCACGACGGTCGAGTCGACCGCGACGAGCCAATCGACGTCGCCGGCCCCGTCGGCTTTCGCCTGGGCGGCCCGGAGTATCCGGTCGAACGTTCCGTCAATCGCCCACCTGCGGAAACGCGTATGGAGTGTGGCCCATGGACCGTATCGCTCGGGCACGTCCCGCCAGGCCGTCCCAGTACGGAACTTCCACACGATCCCGTTCAGGATTCTGCGGTCGTCCAGCCGCTTCCGCCCCCGCAACAACTCAGGCAACAACGGCCGGACGAACTCCCACTCAGCGTCCGACAACTCGTGGCGATGTTTCACGCCACCATGATCCACCAGGCAAGATCATTGAGGGCGTCGTCTAGAAAGGGGGTTCCGCAGAGTACCCGTCCTCCCGGAGGGGGACGGATGCGGGCTTCGCCCTGGCGGCACGCTGTTCGGCGACGGTGGGGTGGGCGGTGACCGCCTCGGCCGCTTGCCCTTGCTTGACCAGGACCTCGAACAGATCTTCACGTGCTTCGGCGGTGTCCAGGTCCCGCAGTTCCACCGCGGCTTGTGCGAGGTGGCCGGCGGTACTGAGCATGTCGGCTCTGACGAGGCGGGGGTCGTTCAACGGGTCCGGGTGGGCTTCGACCACGGCGATCGCTTCCTCGGCGCGACCGAGACTGGCGAGGGCGAAGGCCCGCCACGCGTGCTGGAACTCCTCGTGGTCGTGGTGGGGAACGGTGAGGGGGTGGTCCAGGAGGTAAAGCAGCTCCTCGGGACGGTCGAAAAGCCGGTGGACGAGCGGGGCTAGGAGATTGGAGCAGTCGTACCAGCTGAAGCCGGGTTCGGCCATGGTGATCGCGTCGTCCAGCCGGCCGTCCTGCAGCAAGACCGCGGAGAGCCAGGCTCGGTACTCGGCCCAGTCGTCAGTGCCAATGGCCTCACGCATCACCGTCTCGGCCTCCTCAGCCCGGCCGCAGTCGTGGAGGGCACTGGCGAAGATGTCCAGGACAGTGTGTGCGTGCTCTCCGGTGGCCAGCTCGCGCAGGTCGTCGAGCCGGCCGTGGCGTGACAGCAGTTCGGCGTAGGCGGTCAGGGTGTTCTGGGTGCCATAGCGTTTTCCGACTATGTCCGCGCCGAGGACGCGGATTGCCTCGTCGACGCGGTCCATACGTTCCAGCATCCGGGCCTGGAGTACCAGGACCTGCTCGTCGGTGGAAGCCCAGCGGTTCTTTTCAAGGGCCTGCCGCGCGGTCTCGGCGTGTGGGGCGATCAACTTCAGCACCCGCTCGTCGCGGCCTTGCCCTTCGGTGATTTCCACCAGCACCGACTGGATCCACCACCCCCGAGGTGCGGCACGAGCAGTTCAATGGCCTCGTCAACACGCCCCGCTCTGACGAGCAGCTCAGCGAAGTCCCGGCACACGTACTGCGAGGTCAGGCGCTCCTCGTCCGGACGGACCAGGTCCAGGGCCTCGTCCGTCCGGCCCGCTCGCAGCAGAACGTTCGCTTTCGCCCATAGGGCCGGTCGCCACCCGATCGCGGCGAACGGCTTCATCACCCCCATGGCCTGCACGAATTCGCCCGACCGGCAAAGCTCCTGCGCTGCGCGCTCGGCGCAGAACCACTCCTCGCGCTCTTTCGCAGCCTGGATCACCAGGTCGAGGTGACCGTGCTCCAGCGTAGAAGGAGTCACCGACAGTCTGCGGGTCGCTTGAACCGGCTTTCGGCGACGCAGCAGCCTTCGCCTCCCGCTCTCGGGCTGATGCATGACATTTGACGACAGAACCTAGGAGTCGACACGTGCGGCACGGATCGCCAGGACGAGGCGGAGGACGACGGTGGCGGCACCGGCGGCCGCCGCCACGCATACGGCGATGAAGCCATCGGGCACCCAGTTCCTCAGCTGTCCCAGGCCCATCCGGTCTCCGACCTGGACCAGGACGACCCAAGGGAGGGCGCCCACCACGCACCAGAGCGCGGCCACAGCAGTGCAACGCAGTGGGAGTCCGGGTACGGCCGGGCGGCGCAGGAGCAGTACGGAGCGTCCTGCCGACAGGACCAGAAGCGCGGCCAAGGCGGTGGCGCCCCAGACGCTCCAGTAGTACGTCGACGCCGAGTCACCGCCCGTGGGCGTCCGGCCGTCCGCGAGGATCCGGGCGGCGCCGAAGCCGATCTGCATGACCGCCTTGTCCTGGAGGAGGCCGTACAGGTTCTGCTGCAGCACGAGGGCGATGTTCCGCTCCGGCAGCAGGAACAGCATCGCCGAGTAGCCTGGCGTCCCACCCGTGTGCCAGAGAGCTTCGTCCAGCGGCGCGGCCAGACCGCCGACCCGCCAGCCCAGCCCGTAGCCGGCCCCGGTACCGCCCGGTTGCAGCCGGCCCTCCTCGCGCATCAGCCGCACGAATTCGGGGGTGAGGACGGTGTCGCCCTTGTCCGTCCTGCCGTACCGGAGCTGGAGCGAGGCGAAGGCGGCAAGGTCGTGCAGGTCTCCGCCCAGATAGCCATAGCCCGCACCATGGTCGTCCACGCCCTCGGCGATCGCGGCCGGCACGCCCCACAGGAGCTGGTGTCCCGGTGGAAGGTTCCGGTCACGCGCCGACTCCTGGTCGGCGATGGCACCGTCCATGCGCGCCGGCGCGAGCACGCTCTGCCGGAGGTGCTCGGAGAAGGAGCGCCCGGTGACGGACTCGACCAGGGCGGAAAGGATGAGGTAATTGGCGCTGGAGTAGGCGTACTCGGCGCCGGGCGGGCCGAGGGGCCGTACGCCGTCCAAGTCGCCGATGCGCTCCACAGGGCGGGGGCAGTCGGCGGCCAGGCAGTCGGTGACCTTGAGCGCGGCCGCCTCGGGTATTCCGGCGGTCTGGTTGAGCAGGTGGCGGACCGTGACCTTCGACGCATGTGCGGCACCGCCGAACCCGAAGTCCGGAAGGTGCTCGACCACGCGGTCCTCCAGGCGGAGCCGCCCCTCCTGGACGAGGATCATCACGCTGGTCGCGGTGACCGGCTTGGCAACGGAGCCCCACAGGAACGGGGTGTTGGCCGTCACACGCTCGCCGTGTCCGTCGACTCCCCAGGACCGCCGGTGGACTGGACCGTCGGGTCCGACCACGGCATAGGAGAGGCCTGGCGTTCGGGTGGTATTCATGCGGTCCTGAATGTAGGCGTCGATCGCGGCGTACCGGTCGGACGACACGGCCGACGCACCGGCCGCCGGGGCGATCGGCGTGCACAGCAGGAGGCAGAGCGACACGACCGCTGTACGCGCGGCGGCGTGCCGTAAGCGGATGCGCATGAGGGTTCCTCACCGGGCCACGAGGGCCCTCTCTCACAGACGGGACCAATAACCGTATGGCTATATGGTTATAGTCATACGCTGGTACGGTTATCAAGTGCCGCGGACCGCCGACCATGAAGAACGCCGACGTCAGATCGCCGTCGCGGTCTGCGAACTCATCGCGGGAAACGGGCTCGACGCCGTCACCGTCGCCCGTACCGCCTCCACCGCAGGAATGTCAGTGGGACTGGTGCAGCACTATTTCCGAACCAAGGACGAGATGCTGCTGCACGCCTTCAACGAGGTCAGCGCGGCCATCCGGCGCCGGGCCGACGAGCGGATCCGGGCCGGGATCGAGCACCGGCGGCCCGTCTCGTACGTGCTGACCGAGGCCATGACCGAGTTCCTCCCCCTGGATGACACGCGCCGCACGGAGTTCCGGGTCACCAGAGCGTTCGCCGGCCGCGCACTGGACGCTCCCGCTCTCGCCAAGGTCGACATCGAAACCGCCCGGCGACTGCGCGAGGACATCGCACGGGCGGTGCACAACGGCAAGGAATGCGGCGA
Source organism: Streptomyces sp. BB1-1-1 (assembly GCF_031597775.1). Lineage (NCBI taxonomy): Bacteria > Bacillati > Actinomycetota > Actinomycetes > Kitasatosporales > Streptomycetaceae > Streptomyces > Streptomyces sp. BB1-1-1. The sequence continues at coordinate 2,663,528 of NZ_CP134203.1, forward strand.
GGTCGAGGCGGACCTGGACCCTTGGCCCGCAGCCGTCCGCCTCGCCGCCGTGACGGAGGGGCTCGCCATGCAGGTCTACCGCGATCCCGCCGGCGTGAACGGAGTGTCCGCAGCCGAGCTGGCGGCGTCGGTGATCGAAGCCGAGCTGGCGGCCGTCTTCACGGGAGAGTGCCGCCAGTACGCCCGGGCGGCCGACGAGTGACCTCGTACGGCACCCACGACTGCGGCGGAGTGGTCAATCTCGGTGAAAACCCGCTCAGCTCGGGCCAAGGTCGCTTCGAGCCGGACTTGCTCGGTCTTCTAACGAGGGCGCAGGCCATCGCTGCCGGGCTTCCCGACACGGAGCACGATCTGGCCAGCCACCTGCTGACGTTCGCGACGCTGTGAAGCGCCCAAGCGCCCAGGCTCGGTGAGAGCGAGGCGCTGAGGTGGTTGCCTCTACTGCGGGCGCGTCTCGTCGACGACCCAGGACAGGTACGCCTCCGAGCCTCCCGTCACGGGCAGCGTGACCCACTGGGGGACGTCGTACGGGTGCCTCTCGTGCAGCCATGCCTCCAACGCGGGGAGGCGATCCGACGACGTCATGTAGGAGATCCGCCACTCCTGAGCCGCTTCGACCTTCCCCTGCCACCAGTAGAAGGCGGTGATGGGTGCATCGATGTGAACTCCCGCCGCCAGCTTGCTCTCGACAGCACTTCTGGCGAGGGTCTTCGCCTGCTCCTCGTCGTCACTGGTCGTCTGCGCGATCACGATCTCGTGGTCCATGCGGCTACCTCTCCAGCTCAGGTACCGCGACCCTACCCAGCTGTCCGACGCCGGTAGGCGGGTTGGCTTCGCCCATGAGCGGTTCCGGTCTAACTTCTGTCGAGCTCCGTCGTGCGCGCTCGTCCCTACTTTGGGTCAACGAACTGACCTGCTGATCCTTTCGTGGTGGAGCTGGCCCGCTTGCTCACCGGTCTTCTTCCGGGGCTTCAGTACGTGCTTCGATGCCCGCCATGGCGACTTCCTCGCAGGTGCGATGGCTGAAGAAGCGCCCCCGACAAGCTGACCGGGAAGCGGGAGCGGACCGCGATCTACGGCGCCGGGAAGCGCTACCGGGTCAAGGGGGTTCCCGGCATCCAGGACCGGTCGTTCCACATGAGCGAGGACGCGCAGCAGTGGCTCGCCGGCGCCAAGACGGACTCCATCCGTGGCGAGTTCGTCGACCCTCGCAAAGGAGATCCTTCTCGCCGACTACATCGTCGAGCACCGGTGGGCGGGCCGCTCCGACGAGCCCTCGACGGCGGACCCGATGCGCAGCCGCATCTGGCATCACATCATCCCTCACGAGGGTCGAGGAGTCGACGGCCGAGGTGATCTGGGGAACACCTGTCCTCGATCCTCGGCAGTGCCGTCGACGACCAGCGTCTGCTGCGCAACCCGATGAAGGTGAAGAACAGCGTCATGCCCCACGAGCGATCGACAGCAAGGCCAAGGCGTGGTCACGCGGCTGGAGTCGTCCACGTCCGCCGCCAGCTCAGGTGGGACATCGAGGGGCGCCCCTACTTCTGGCTCCCCAAGGGGCGCAAGACCCGCGAGGTCCGACTGCCGGCCAATCTCGCGCTCCGGACCCGAGCTCACTTCCGCCGGTTCCCGTCGACTTCCTGCACGCTGCCCTGGCGGAACCCGGAGGCCCCGACCACCGCGCTCGAGGAGCGCCAGCGGAAGCCGATCACGGTCGACCTGATCCTCACCTCGTCGCACGGCAACCGCATCTACTACCGCACCTGGAACGACCGCAGCTGGAAGCGTGCGCTCGCCGCCGCCGGGCTGATCAAGCCCGTGGGCGAGAAGGTGCGGCACGACGGCGACCGAATCCGCCGGGTCCCGCGCTATGCCGCCCGACGCGAGGACATGTTCCACGTCCTCCGCCACACTTACGCGAGCGTGCAGCTGGAGGCCGGCGAGTCGGTCGTCAGCCTGTCCAAATGGCTCGGGCACTCGACACCGAAGGTCACGCTCGACCACTACGCCCACTTCATGCCCGGTGCGGGGCAGGAGGGCTCGCCGCGATGGACGCCTGGCTGCGGGATCCCTACAAGGAGACGGCGCGGGGCGGGCTGGCGGTCAACATCATCGAGTGCTGAGGCGCGGCTCCCCTCGTCACATCTCACATCGTGACATGTGGCGACTGAAAACTGAGACGCCTGAGATCGTGACGGTGCCAGCACTTTTCGCACGTGAAAGACCGAGAGATGCCCGCACCAGCCACCGGATCAGCCCCGGCACCCGTCAATCCGCGGTCCCGCGTCCTCATCGCCAGCCTCATCGGCACGACGATCGAGTTCTACGACTTCTACATCTACGCGACCGCGGCCGTCCTGGTCTTCCCCTCGCTCTTCTTCCCGAACAGCGACCCGACCACGGCACTGCTGTCGTCCTTCGCGGTCTTCGGCGCCGCGATGGTGGCCCGTCCGATCGGGGCCGTGTTCTTCGGGCACCTCGGTGACCGGCTCGGCCGCAAGAAGACGCTGGTGGTCTCGCTGCTCACCATGGGCATCGCCACGTTCCTGATCGGCGTACTCCCGACGTACGCACAGGCCGGCTGGGTGGCCACCGCGCTGCTCGTGCTGATGCGGCTCGCGCAGGGCTTCGCGCTCGGCGGCGAGTGGAGCGGGGCCGCGCTGGTCGCGACCGAGAACGCGCCCCGCGGCAAGCGCGCCCTGTACGGGACCTTCCCGCAGCTGGGCGCCCCGCTCGGCTTCATCATCGGCAACGGCCTGTTCCTGATCATCGGGGCGCTGCTGCCGTCCGCGGCCGGCGCCGATCCCACGCAGCCCTCCGAGGCCTTCACGAGCTGGGGCTGGCGCATCCCGTTCCTGTTCTCCGCGGTGATGGTCGCGATCGGACTGTGGGTACGCTCGCGGCTCGTGGAGTCGACGGTGTTCGCCAAAACCCAGCAGGCCGGGAAGGTGCGGAAGCTGCCGCTGGCCACCGTGGTCCAGGGCCACTGGAAGCAGCTGATCCTGGGCACCTTCATCATGCTGGCGACGTACGTGCTCTTCTACCTGATGACCACGTTCTCGCTGAGCTACGGGCGCACCGCGAAGGACGCCGCGGTGCCGGGTCTGGGGTACAGCTACACCACGTTCGTGCTGATGATGATCTTCGGCGTGCTCTTCTTCGCCGTGTTCACCCTGGTCTCCGGCCCGCTCGCCGACAAGTACGGCCGCCGCGCCACCCTGATCTGGGTCACCGCCGCGATCGTGGTCTTCGGCCTGGTGTGGGTGCCGCTGATCGGCCTGGGCACGCTCGGTGTGGTGCTGTGGCTGGTCCTCGGCTTCACGCTGATGGGCATGACATTCGGCCCGATGGGCGCGCTGCTGCCGGAGCTGTTCCCGACGAGCGTGCGCTACACCGGTTCCGGTATCTCGTACAACGTAAGTTCGATCCTCGGAGCGGCCGTCGCCCCGTTCATCGCGGTGGCGCTGTGGGAGACCGGTGACGGCTCGCCGTGGCTGGTCGGCGTCTACCTCTCCGCGATGGCGGTGCTGACGCTGACCGCTCTCCTCCTCGGCAAGGAGACCAAGGACGTCTCCCTGGACGAGGGAGAGGCCGAGGGCGAGGACCAGACCGTCTCCGCCGACGACGGCACCCGCCCCGCGGTCTCCTCCTCCGCCCCCTGATCCGACCGGCGTACGGCGGCCGATTCCCGGGCATGACAACTACCTAGGTCCATGGGGCACTTTCAGCCCCACCGGTATCCGAGGGAGTGGTCATGCTGCGCGGCATCGACGTCAGCGCTTACCAGTCCTCCACCTACGGCACGGACGGCCTCTCCTTCGTCTTCGTGAAGGCGACCGAGGGCCGTTCGTACGTCAACCCCAAGCTCGCCGCCCAGACGAAACGGGCCCGCGACGCCGGACTCGTCGTCGGCTTCTACCACTTCCTGTGGCCGGGCAACCTCACCGCCCAGGCCGAGTACTTCGTCTCCAAGGCCCCCGACCGGGCCGGTGACATCCTCGCCGTCGACTGGGAGACGACGGGCGAGGGCACCCATGCGAGCAACGCGGAGAAGGACAGCTTCATCCGGAAGGTGAAGGCGCTGCGGCCGGACAACCGGGTGATCCTCTACGCGAACAGAAACTACTGGCTGAACGTGGACACCACCTCGTACGCGGGCGACGGTCTCTGGATCGCCGACTACGTGACGGCCGGCAAGCCCCGCATCCAGGCCACGTGGCGCTTCCACCAGTACACCGACGACCCGGTCGACACCAACGTGGCGGACTTCGCGAGCAAGGCGGCGCTGAAGAAATGGGCCGACGGCGCCTAGGGTCTGTCCGGCGGACAGAGCCTAGCCCCTGAAGCCCGCGGGCCGCTCCGGATCGGCCTCCGCCAGTGCCTTGGTGACGTTCTCGACGCCCGAGCGCAGGCCGTACACCGGGGTGTCGGGCTGCTGGCGCCAGGACTCGCCGATGCCACCGGCGTCCACGGTGTCGAAGCCGAGGTCGTCGATCAGGGACCTGACCTTGGCCTTGGCCGCCTCGTCGTCGCCGGCGACCGGGAGGGCCAGGCGGTCCGGGGCGCCGGCCGGGCGCGGGCGCTCCAGGATGTCCTGGGCGTAGGTGCCGTTGAAGGCCTTGATCACCGGGTGGCCGAGGTGGCGTTCGGTCCAGCGGCTCTCGGTGAGGCCCTCGTCCTCGATGGCCGCGATCCGCCCGTCGCGCTGCCGCGGGTAGTAGTTGTTCGTGTCGATGACCGCCACGCCGTCGGCGGCGCCGTCGAGGACGCCGGACGGCAGGTCCGGGATCGCCTTCAGCGGGATGGTGACGACCACGACCTCGGCGTCACGCGCCGCCTCCTCGACCGGCACCGGGGTGGCGCCGGTCTCCTCGGCCAGTGCGGTGAGCGTGTGCGGGCCGCGGGAGTTCGCGACCGAGACGTCGTGGCCGAGGGCGGTCAGCCGTCGGGTGAGGTTGCCGCCGATGTTGCCCGCGCCGATGATGCCGATCTTCATGATGCTGACTCGCCTGGCCCTTCGGAGGTCGTGTCGTGCGCAGCCGGCGGCTCGCGCCGGTGATCAGCTCCAACCTCCGGCCGTGGCGGGCTATTCCACGCAGAGGCGCCCTCCGGGGGTGACCGGACGGGCGCCCCTCACGGCGTCGTCACTTGTTGAGGTGCGTCCAGAACTCGTCGAACGACAGCAGCTTGTCCCCGTCGAGGTCACGGCCGGCGATGATCGCCTCGGCCACCGACTCGGTGACGTTCCAGTCGCCGCCCTGGGCCAGCGCGGTCTTGAACTCGGCGGCGGTGATGAACCCGTCCCCGTCCGTGTCGATCCGCTCGAACTGCTTGCGTGCTTCCTCGATGTCCGCCACCGATCCGCCCCTCATCTCGTGCATGGGTCATTCCGACCTTCTGACGCAGGTCAGATTAGCTGCCCGTCCGGGCACCCAGTGCGGCGACCACCCACCCGAACTCCTCCTCGTAGGCGGACGGAGGCTCCACGCCGTTCACGATCGCGGAGAGCTCCCGATAGCGGACGAGGCGGACGTTCGTCACCGACGTGAGGCGATCCCGCACGACGGCCGGGTCGGCGTCGCCGATCAGCGCGCGCAGGATGTCGGCGGCCTGTGGCGAGTCCGGCGGGACGCCCTCCCTCAGCGCGTCGCCCGTGAGCCGCACCAGGCGGCTCACGAACCACAGGGAGGAGCCGGCGGGGACGTCCGGCCCCCGGTCGGCCGCGTTGAACTCGATCATCCTGCGCATCGTCGCCCGGAACTCCGGGTCCTGGATCAGCTCGGCCAGCTCCACCCAGGCGTCCACCTGCTCGGGGGTGGGGTCGTCGGGCAGGTCGGCCGCGGCGAAGCGCAGGCGGGTGCGGATGTCGGGGTCCGCGGTGTCGACGCCCTCGAAGACCTCCGCCATGAAGTCCTCGATGATGCGTCGCCGTTCGGCGGCGGACAGTCGCGCCAGTTTGTTCATCAGGGTCATCTCCTCGGCGGTCGAGCCGCGTCGTGCCACGGTCGACAGCACCGCACGGGTCACCCGCAGTGAGCCGATCTGCGCGTCCAGGGCGCTCACGTGCGCTGCCGCGACCTGCGCGACCGTCGTCTCGCCGGACAGGACGCGGCGTACGGCGTCCAGGCCGAGGCCGAGTTCGCGCAGGGTGCGGATCAGCTCCAGGCGGGCGGCGGAGGCGGCGTCGTAGAGCCGGTAGCCGCCCGCGGAGCGGGTCACCGGGGGCAGGGCGCCCTCGTCGGACCAGTAGCGGATGGTGCGCACCGACAGTCCGGTGGTGCGCGCCAGTTCGCCGATGGTCATGATACCGGTGCCGTCTTCGATCATGTCTGGGAGTGTGGGCCTTCCAGTGGGTGGAGACTCAAGGAGCGCGGTGTGGCGGAGAGCCTGCGGGACATTCTGGACGCGGCGGCGCTGGGCGTCTTCCCGGCGGCGGACGGCGGGACCACGGTGGTGCCGCAGCACGGCGGCCGGGACGCCGGGGTGATCGCGTTCACGGCGCACTCGGTCGTCTTCACGGACGAGGACCCGCGGTGGGTGCGCGAGACGCTGGACGGACTCGGCTGCGACCCGCTCGCCGCCACGATGAACGCGCGGTTCCTGACCGCGTTCATGGAGCGCACGGGACGGACGACCGACACGATCGACGTGCTGCTGACCGGTGCTCCGCTTCCGGGCCGCCCCGGAATCGCGCTGACGGAGGTCGCCGATCCCGGGCATCCCCGGGTGGTCTCGGCCCGCCGGCGACGCGACGACGTGCGGGTGTGGGCGGCGGACGGCGGGGTGCTCGTGCTGGGCCGCGGGGTCGCCGGGCGGCTGGAGGCCGCGGTGGAGGTGGCGGAGGGGGTACGGCACCGGGGGGTGGGGCGGCGCCTGGTGACGGCGGCGCGGCAGCTGGCCGGGGGTGAGGTGGTGTGGGCGCAGATCTCGGCGGGGAACGCCCGCAGTCTGCGGGCGTTCCAGGCGGCGGGCTACCGGCCGGTGGGGTCGGAGGCGCTGTTCCTCCGGCCCTGAGTCAGGGCCTGCCCCGGACCGGGGCCGTCAGTGCCAGGGCTTGTAGTACGGGTTGCTCTCGCACTCGCTCATGATCTCGGTCTTGGTCTGCCGGTCGACCGGGCAGACGCCGATGACGTACTGCCGCTGGATGCCGCCGGGGAAGGCGACCTCGACCTGGTCGGCCCACTTGTGGGTGTCGCCGATGGTCTTGTTGACGTCGATGCCGCCGGGGGCGTCGATGTAGTAGTTGTACCCGGACTTGTACCAGGTCTTGTAGAGGTCGTGGTCGTAGGTCGTCGAGACGTACGGCGAGGGCTGGTTGACCAGGACGTACTTCTCGACGTCGTACTGGCCGTTCTGGACGTCCTTGGCGTGGAAGCCCTCCTCGAAGACGACCTGCGGGCCCCGGCTGTCGCTGCGGTAGAGGGTGCCGCACGTGGTGCGCCAGACCGGCTCGGGCGTGATGCGGGCGACGTCGACGCCGGAATCGGCGGCGGCCTTGAGCTTGTCGTCGAACTGGGGGCAGGCGGGGGCGGCCTTGGCGGGAGCCGTCGCCGGGGCCGCCGCTCCGGGGACGGTGGCGGCCGAGGTGGCGAGGACGGCGGAGAGGGACAGGACGGCGGCGGCGGCCCGTCGCCGCAGGCGTGTGGTGATCATGCCGGTACGATCCCGGCTTCGCGGCGCCGGAGCGCGGATCTTCACCCGTAGGTGGCGTGTCCGCCGAACGGGGTTGCTTCCAGCGGCAGATGGGGCCTCAGCGGTCCACGACCCGCATTTCGAACCAGGTGGTCTTGCCGCGCGGCAGCAGATCGACGCCCCACCGGTCGGACAGCTTGTCGACGAGGAAGAGGCCGCGCCCGCTGATGTCCGTCTCCTGCACCGGCATCAGACACGGCAGCCCCCGGGAGGGGTCGCGGACCTCGACGCGGATCCAGCCGGGGCGGCGGCGCATGTGGAGGCCGAAGATGCGGGCCCCGGTGTGGCGTACGGCGTTGCCCACCAGCTCGGAGACGAGCAGGACGGTGTCCTCCGTGACCTTGGGGCCGAGCATCCACTGACGCAGGGCAACGACCTGGGCCAGCCGACGGGCGGTGGCGGCGGACTCGGGGCGGGACGGTAACGGAACTTCGCCCTCCGTCGGATTTCCGAACAACTCCAGCGCCTTGAGCGCGTGTTCGTCCTCGACCGCCGGCGACCAGCGCGCCGCGGTCGCCCGTCCGGCTCCCCGCGGCTGTTCCGTACCCTCCAGCCCCGCCATGCCCCCATCATGACCGTCCCCGGGGGGCTCCGTGGCCGTTCCCGGGGAATACGCCCCTGCCGAGCCCTGGCTCGACGGCGGTCGATCGGCATATGCCGCGGGCAGTTCGGAGCCGGAAACAGCCCCACTGACCTGCGCGGACGACTCGGCCGGAGACAAGCGGCGGACTCCCTCGACAAGATGCGCTTAATGGTGCGTTAAGGCTGCCATAAACCGCCCCATCGAGGGACCCGGAATCAGACACCGCGTCAACTGCGCGCGCTCCCGACCGCCTTCAGAGGAACTTCGCCTTCCCGGGACCCTCCTCCACGAAGCTGCGCATCCCGCGTTCGCGGTCCTCGGTGGCGAACAAACCCGCGAACCAGTTCCGTTCGACGGCGAGACCGGTCTCGATGTCCGTCTCCAGACCCGTGTCGATCGCCTCCTTCGCCGCGCGCAGCGCGATGGCGGGACCCTTCGCGAGCCGCGCCGCCCAGGCGTGCGCCTGCTCGTACACCTCGGCGGCCGGCACCACGCGGTCCACGAGGCCGATCGCGAGCGCCTCGTCGGCCTTCACCTGGCGGCCGGTGAAGATGAGGTCCTTGGCCTTGGAGGGGCCGACCAGCCGCGACAGCCGCTGGGTGCCGCCCGCGCCGGGGATCAGGCCGAGCAGGATCTCGGGCTGGCCGAGCTTGGCGTTCTCCCCGGCGATGCGGAAGTCGGCGCAGAGCGCGAGCTCGCAGCCGCCGCCGAGGGCGTATCCGGTGACCGCCGCGACCACCGGCTTGGGGATACGGGCCACCGCCGTGAAGGAGTCCTGCAAGGCGCGGGCCCGCGCGATCATCGCCGCGTGGTCCATCACCTGCATCTCCTTGATGTCCGCGCCCGCCGCGAACACCTTCTCGCCGCCGTAGATCACCACGGCGCGCACGTCGTCGCGGCGGGTGGCCTCCTCGGCGAGTTCCTTGAGCCGGTCCTGGGTGGCGATGTCCAGCGCGTTCATGGGCGGACGGTCCAGGCGCAGCGTGCCAATGCCTTCGGCGACTTCCAGATGTACGGTCATGCTCCGCAGGTTAGCGGGCGTTCACCGCCGTGGGGGTTGTGGGTGCACCCGCGCCACTTCGGGACGCGGGTGCACCGCCGGCTTACGCCTTCCACTTCTCCCAGGACATGTTCCAGCCGTTGAGGCCGTTGTCCGGGGCGATGGTCGCGTCGTTGGAGTTCTTCACCACGACCACGTCGCCGATGAGCGAGTTCTCGAAGAACCAGGCGGCCGGCGCCTTCTCGTCCCAGCCGCCGCGCACGTCGCGCAGGCCTATGCAGCCGTGGCTGGAGTTGCGGTTGCCGAAGGCGTCGCCGCCCCAGTAGTTGCCGTGGATGAAGGTCCCGGAGGTGGACAGGCGCATGGCGTGCGGGACGTCCTTGATGTCGTACTCGCCGCCGTAGCCGACCGTCTCGCCGTTCATCCGGGTCACCGGGAGCCGCTCGGTGATGACCATCTGGCCGTTCCAGGTCTCGTAGCCGGGAGCGCCGGTGGTGATGGGGATGGTCTTGACGGTCTTGCCGTCCCGCACGACCTTCATCGTGAGCTTCTTGGCGTCGACGACGGAGACCTGGCTGCGGCCGACGGTGAAGGAGACGGTCTTGGCCTGCTCGCCGTAGACCCCGTCGCGGCCCTCGACGCCGTCGAGGTTGAGGTCGACGGTGACCTTGGTGCCGGCCTTCCAGTACTTCTCCGGGCGGAAGTCGAGGCGGTCGTTGCCGAACCAGTGGCCCGCGACCTCGACGGCCGGCTCGGTCTTGACGCGGATGGCCTTCTCGACGTCCTCGGGGTTGGTGATGCCCCGGGTGAAGCGGATCGAGAACGGCATGCCGACGCCGACCTTCGAGCCGTCCTCCGGCGTGAAGGTGCCGATGAAGGTGTTCTTCGGCGTCAGGGTGGTGAAGCGGGAGTCCTCGGCGGCCGTGCGGCCCTCGGAGTCCTTGGCGACCGCGTGCACGGTGTACGTGGTGGCGGCGGCCAGGTGGGTGGACGGCGTCCAGGTGGCGCCGTCCCCGGATATCTTCCCGTCGACCTTCGCACCCTCGGCGTCCTTGACCAGGACCTCCGTGAGCTTGCCCTTCGTGGCGACGACCTTGAGGTCGCCGCTGGTGTCGACGGCCTCGGCCCCGTTCTTCGGGGCGATGCTGACGACGGCCTCGGACTGCTTGCTCTGCGCCGCGGTGGAGTCCTTGGCGTTCTTGCCGCCGTCGTCCCCGGTGCCGGCTCCCGAGCCGGACCCTCCCCCGCCGCACGCGGTCAGCGTCAGCAGCACGCCCAGTGCCAGCGCCGGCAGCGTCCTGCCGCGTCCCTTGCCGCCCCGCCCCCGGCTGCCCACCGGCGACGCCCCCGATATCGGACGCACGTTCAACTTGTCTCCCCTCGCCGGACCTGGTCGGGCCCGCGCCCCGGTGCGCCCGCGCGCACCGGCGCATCGTAACCGCAGGCCAGGGGCGTAGGGGACAGCGGAATTGTCACTGTTCCGTACCGAGTTGGCGGCCGGGTGCCGGAATCACGCCGGCGTCACTTCACCGCACTGCCCGCTTTCCACTTCTCCCAGTTCATGTTCCAGCCACCGAGCCCGTTGTCGGGGGCGACCTTCTTGTCCTTGCTGTGGACCACCTCGACGACGTCGCCGATCAGGCTGCGGTCGAAGAACCAGCCCGCCGGGGTGTCGGAACCGCCGCCCTTGACGTCGCGCAGACCCACGCAGCCGTGACTGACGTTGGCCCGGCCGAAGGTGTCCTCCGGTGCCCAGTAATTGCCGTGCAGGAAGGTGCCGGAGCTGGTCAGACGGATGGCGTGCGGGACGTCGGGGATGTCGTACTCGCCGCCGAAACCGACCGTGCGGCTGTTCATGCGGGTGACGTCGAGCATCTCGGTGATCACCATCTTGCCGTTGTAGGTGGGGGTCTTCGGCGCCCCCGCCGTGATCGGCACGGTGGTCAGCAGCGTGCCGTCCCGGCGCACCTGCATGGTCCGCTTGGCCGCGTCGACGAGGGAGACCTGGCTGCGGCCGACGGTGAAGGAGAACGTCTTGTGCTGGAGCCCGTACACCCCCGGCGCGCCTTCGACGTCCCGCAGGTGCAGGTCGACGGTGACCTTGGTGCCGGGCTTCCAGTAGTTCTCGGGGCGGAAGTCGAGACGGTCCTTGCCGAACCAGTGGGGGCGGATCTCGGTGGCGGGCTTCGCGGTCACCGAGACGGCGCGTTCGACGGCGGCGCGGTCGGTGATCTCCCGGTTGAACTCCAGCGAAACGATCATGCCGGTGCCGACGACCGAGCGGTTCTCGGGAGCGACGTACCCGATGAAGCGCTCCTCGGGGACGTAGGTGGTGAAGGTGGTGTGCCGGGCCGAGCGGCGCCCCTGGCCGTCCAGGGCGACGGCGTCGACCGTGTACTTCGCGGCGAGCGCCAGCCGGTCGTCGTCGGGTTCCCAGCGCAGGCCGTCGTCGGAGATCCGGCCGGGTACCGGGGTCTCCTGCGCGTCCTGCGACTTGACGACCTTCACCGACTCCAGCCGCCCGCCGGGCACCCGCACCGACAGCTTCTTCTCCTCCGGCCGGACGGCCTTGCTGCCGTCGTCCGGGGTGATGCGGATGACGTCCTCGGCTGCGGGGGGTTTCCCGAACACCCCGCCGATGCCGCCGCCGATGCCACCACCGTCCGAGGTGCATCCGGCGGCCCCGGCCAGCAGTCCTGCCCATGTCAGTACGGCGGCCAGAGCGGTCGCCGCGCGCCGTGCGCGCCCATGTACGTGCCTCACATCCACCCGTAACGACCGGTCCGCGCTGGGGAAACGTGAGTGCGAGCCATGCGGTGGGCAGAACAGTGGGGAAGGACGACGCGACGGGGAGCAGCGGTCGGGACACCGCGCGCCCTTCTCCCGTCTTCCCGTCTCTGGCACGTCGTTCCACGAGCCGCAGGAGGCTGACAGGTGTCCAGCGCAGCCGAGCAGGAGGCGGTGGCCGGGAAGCAGGCCGCCGAGGACGGGCACCCCGCCGTCGCGGTGAACGGCGCGCGGCGTGCCGCGTCGCCGCCCGCCGTGCCGGCCTGGCCGGGCACACCGGTGCCGCTGGGCGCCCGGTTCCGGACCGGGCCGGACCAGGTGGCGGGGACGAACTTCGCGCTGTGGGCGGGCGGGGCGGAGGCGGTGGAACTGTGCCTGTTCGACGGGCCGGGTCCCGGTGGCAGGGAGAGCCGGGTGCGGCTGACCGAGCTGACGCACGAGATCTGGCACGGCTTCGTGCCGGGCGTGGGCCCCGGGCAGCGTTACGGCTTCCGGGTGCACGGCCGCTGGGACCCGTGGACCGGCGCCCGCTGGAATCCGGCGAAGCTGCTGCTCGACCCGTACGCGCGCGCGGTGGACGGTGCCAAAGGGAATGATTACAGCGTGCTGCCCGCCGAGGTGTACGGGCACGTCCGCGACTGGCCCCAGCAGCATGTGGCGGACACCGTGCGCGACGACCGCGACTCGGCGCCGTACGTCCCGAAGGGCGTCGTCGTCCACGACGGCGGCCCCGACGACGAGTGGACGTACGACCGGCGGCCGAAGACGCCGTGGGCGGACTCGGTCATCTACGAGCTGCACGTGCGCGGCTTCACCAAGCTGCACCCCGGCATCCCCGAGGAGCTGCGCGGCACGTACGCGGGGCTGGCGCATCCCGCGGCGATCGAGCACCTGACGCGGCTGGGCGTGACGGCGGTGGAGCTGCTGCCGGTGCACCAGTTCGCGCACGAGAGCCATCTCCTCGACCGCGGCCTGAAGAACTACTGGGGCTACAACTCGATCGGCTACTTCGCCCCCCACGCGGCCTACGCGGCCTCCGGCACCACCGGTCAGCAGGTCGGCGAGTTCAAGCGGATGGTGCGCGCGCTGCACGAGGCGGGCATCGAGGTGATCCTCGACGTGGTCTACAACCACACGGCGGAGGCGGGCGAGCTGGGCCCGATGCTGTCCCTCAAGGGCATCGACAACCGCGGCTACTACCGCCTCCAGCCGGACGCCCGCCGGTACGCCGACTACACCGGCTGCGGCAACACCCTGCACGTCGTCCAGCCGCACGTCCTGCGCCTGATCACCGACTCGCTGCGCTACTGGGTGACGGAGATGGGCGTGGACGGCTTCCGCTTCGACCTGGCGGCGGCGCTGGCCCGCTCGATGCACGACGTCGACATGCTCTCCCCGTTCCTCGCGGTGATCGCGCAGGACCCGGTGCTGCGGCGGGTGAAGCTGATCGCCGAGCCGTGGGACGTGGGCTCGGGCGGCTACCAGGTGGGCGCGTTCCCGCCCCTGTGGACGGAGTGGAACGACCGCTACCGCAACGCCGTGCGGGACTTCTGGCGGCACGCGCTGCCGGACGTGCGGGAGATGGGCTACCGCCTGTCGGGCTCCAGCGACCTGTACGCGTGGGGCGGGCGGCGGCCGTACGCGTCGGTCAACTTCGTCACCGCGCACGACGGCTTCACGCTCCGGGACATGGTGTCGTACGAGCGCAAGCACAACGAGGCCAACGGCGAGGGCAACCGCGACGGCACCGACGACAACCGGTCCTGGAACTGCGGCGCGGAGGGAGAGACGGACAACGAGGACATACGGGCGCTCCGGCGCCGCCAGCTCCGCAACCTGCTGACCACGCTGCTGCTGTCGACCGGCGTGCCGATGCTGGTCGCGGGCGACGAGCTGGGCCGCACCCAGCGCGGCAGCAACAACGCCTACTGCCAGGACAACGAGATCAGCTGGGTCGACTGGAGCCTGCTGGACGACCCTCAGTGGCGGCCCCTGTTCGAGCTGACCTCCCGGCTGATCGCGCTGCGCCACCGGCACCCGGTACTGCGCCGCCGGGCGTTCTTCTCCGGACGCGCGCACTCCGCGGACGGCCTGCGCGACCTGGCCTGGTTCACCGCCCGGGGTACGGAGATGACGGAACGGGACTGGTACGCGCCCGCCGCCACCCTCGGCATGTACCTCTCCGGGCGGGACATACCGGGCCGCGACGAGCGCGGCGCCCCGATCGTCGACGACAGCTTCCTGGCCGTCCTGCACGCGGGCGACCGGCCGGTCTCCTTCGCGCTTCCGGGGCCGCCGTGGGCGGAGCGGTACGAGGTGGTCGTCGACACCAGCCGGGAGCAACAGGCGGACGCACCGGGCGGGACGCATCCGGCGGGGGCGGAGATCACGGTGCCGGCGCGGGCGGTGCTGCTGCTGAAGGTGGGGTGAGCCCCGGACTACGGCGGCGGGCCGGTTCAGCCGGGGATGCCGCATGATGCCCCCGTACGACCCCCCGTGAGCTCGAAAATCCGGTGGGCAGTGTCAGTGGTGAACCGTAGGCTCGCTGCTGATGCCCACTACACCCGCCTTGGCCAAGGCTCCCACCGAGGAACGGTCCACCGTGCGCGCCCTGTTGCGGCTGTGGCCCTACGTCCGGCCCGTGCGGGCGCGGTTGGCGACCGCTGCGGGCGTGGCGATCGTCGCCTCCTGCGTGGGGCTGGTGATCCCGCTCGTCCTGAAGTGGATGGTGGACGGACCGGTCGCCGACCGCGATCCGGCGGGCGTGTGGCTCGGGGCGCTGTACCTGCTCCTCCTCGGGCTGGTGGAGGCGCTGCTGTTCGGGCTGCGGCGGTGGCTGGTGGCCCGGCCGCTGGCGGGCGTCGAGGCGGGGATGCGGGCGGACCTGTACCGGCATCTGCAACGGCTGCCGGTGGCCTTCCACGACCGGTGGGCCTCGGGACAGTTGCTGTCGCGCGGGACGACGGACCTGATGCTGCTGCGCATGTTCCTCGCCTTCCCGCTGACGTTCCTGCTGGTCAACGGCGTGACGATCCTCGTCGGCGTGGGCATCATGCTGGTGCAGGACTGGACGCTCGGGCTGGTGATCCTCGGGCCCGCCATCCCCGTGATGATCACCTGCGCGGTCTTCGAGAAGAAGTACTCCGCGGTGGCGCGGCGCGCGCAGGACCAGGTCGGGGACCTGACGACCGTCGTCGAGGAGAGCGTGCTCGGCATCCGGATCATCAAGGGGTTCGGCCGGCACCGCAGCCAGGCACGGGCCTTCCACGAGCTGTCGCACACGCTGCGAGGGACCGAGCTGCGCAAGGCGCGGCTGCTGGCGGCCATCTGGGCGGTCATCGTGGCGCTGCCGGAGGTGGCGATCGGGGCCGCGCTGGTGGTGGGCACCGTGCAGGTGGCGGACGGGTCGCTGTCGGCGGGGACGCTGGTGGCGTTCCTGTCCACGGCGCTGGCCCTGCGGTGGCCCGTCGAGTCGATCGGCTTCCTGCTGGCGATGAGTCAGGAGGCGGCGACGGCTACGGACCGGTACTTCGAGGTGATGGACGCGGAGGTGGAGGAGCCGGGGCGGCCGGGTGAGCCGGCGTCCGTGTCGGGGGGTCGGTCGCGCGGCCCGGCGGTGCGGGGTGCCGCTGCGCCCACCCGTGCCGCCCCTGGGGGTACCTCCCAGGCCGTTCAGGCGCTGGGGGAGGCACGACTGCCCGCAGCGGGGGGCGGCGGTCTCCGGTTCGAGAATGTCCGGTTCCGTTACCCCGACGCGCCCCCCGACTCCCCACCCCTCCTCGACGACGTAGACCTGCACATCCGTCCCGGCGAGTCCATGGCCCTGGTCGGGGCCACCGGCAGTGGCAAGACCACGCTGACCGCGCTCGTCCCCCGCCTGCACGAGGTGACCGCCGGACGGATCACGCTGGACGGCGAGGACATCGCCGCCCTGTCCCGCGAGGAGCTGCGCTCCATGGTCGCCGTGGCCTTCGAGGAGCCCACGCTGTTCTCGGCGACCGTCGGCGAGAACGTGCTGATGGGGGCCGGTGGCGCCGCCGGCGAGGAGGAGTTGCGGCGGGCGCTCGCCGTCGCGCAGGCCGACTTCGCCCACGCCCTGCCCCAGGGCACCGGCACCCAGGTCGGCGAGCAGGGCCTCAGCCTCTCCGGCGGCCAGCGGCAGCGCCTCGCGCTCGCCCGGGCGGTGGTCGGCACACCGAGGTTCCTCGTCCTGGACGACCCGCTGTCCGCGCTGGACGTGCACACGGAGGCCGCCGTGGAGGCCGCCCTGCGGCAGGTCCTCGCGGACACCACCGCCCTGATCGTGGCGCATCGCCCGTCCACGGTGCTGCTCGCCGACCGCGTGGCGCTGCTCTCCGGCGGCCGTATCTCCGCCGTCGGCACCCACCAGGAGCTGCTGCGCACCAGCGCCGAGTACGCCCATCTGATGTCCGGTCTCGACGCGCACGAGGGTCCCGAGGGACCCCGGGAAGGGGACGGCCGATGACCGCGCCCACGGCCACCGCGCCGGATAGGGAACAGCCCGAGGGCGAGCCGGCGCCCGAGAACCCGGCCTTCGCGGCCGACGACCTGTTCGACCGGGACGTCCTGCCCAGTCCGCCGGGCGCGACCGCCGTCCTGCTGCGTTCCCTGCTGGCGCCCATGAAGGCCCGCGTCGCCCTCACCACCTTTCTTCTGCTCCTCCAGCAGGCGGCGGTGCAGGCGGGCCCGCTGCTGGTGGCGTACGCCATCGACCGTGCAGTGCCGGCGCTCCGGGACGACGACCACGGTCCGCTGATCGCGGTGGGCGCCGGCTATCTGCTCTGCTCGCTGGCCGCGGGCGCGCTCCAGTACGCGTTCGTCGCCGCGGCGGCCCGCGTCAGCCAGGACGTGCTGCTGGACCTGCGGGGCCGGATCTTCCGGCACGCGCAGGAGCTGAGCGTCGACTTCCACGAGCGCTACACCTCGGGTCGGCTGATCTCCCGCTCGACCACGGACGTGGAGTCGCTGCGCGAACTGCTCGACGAGGGTCTGCAGGAGCTGGTGACGGTCGTCCTGTCCTTCGTCTACATCGCGGCGCTGCTGCTCTGGCTGGACCTCGGCCTCGGCGCGGTCGCGGTGGCGTCGTTCGTGCCGCTGTACGGGCTGGTGCGGCTGTACCAGCGGCGCGCGGGACGGGTGTACCGGCGGCGGTCCACGGCGATCGCGGCGGTGATCGTGAAGTTCGTGGAGACGCTGAACGGCATCCGGCCGGTGCGCGCCTTCCGCCGCGAGGACGCCAACGACGCCGACTTCGCCGTACTGAACCGGCGCCACGAGCGGACCAACGGCGACGCGCTCCTGGAGATGGCCCGCTACGTCGTCGGGTCCCGGCTGGTCGCCAACACGGCCGTCGCGGGGATCGTGCTGTGGGGCGCCTACCGCGTCGCGGACGGCACGCTGGCCCTCGGCGTGCTGGCGGCGGCGGTGCTGTACCTGCGCCGGCTGTACGACCCGATCGACCGGCTCGGCATGTTCCTGAACTCCTACCAGTCGGCGGCGGCCTCGCTGGAGAAGATCGCCGGACTGCTGGCCCAGACGCCGTCCGTGCCGGAGCCGGCCGCGCCGAAGGAGCTGCCGCCGCCGGCGTCGGAGCACCCCGGCCGCGAGGTCGTCTTCGACGGGGTCCGCTTCGGCTACCGCACCGGCGGCGAGGTGCTGCCCCGCTTCGACCTGACGATCCCGGCCGGGCAGACGGTCGCCGTCGTGGGCTCGACCGGCGCGGGCAAGTCGACGCTGGCCAAGCTGCTCGCCCGGTTCTACGACCCCTCCGACGGCCGGGTCCTGCTGGACGGCACGGATCTGCGCGACCTCGCCGTGCCCGAACTTCGGCGCGGGGTGGTGATGGTGACGCAGGAGGCGTTCCTGTTCTCCGGCACGGTCGCCGAGAACATCGCCATCGGCCGTCCGGAGGCCACCCGGGAGGAGATCGAGGGAGCCGCGAAGGCGATCGGCGCCCACGACTTCATCGCCGCGCTGCCCGACGGCTACGACACCGACGTCCGCAAGCGGGGCGGCCGTATCTCCGCCGGGCAACGGCAACTCGTGGCGTTCGCGCGGGCCTTGCTCGCCGATCCGGCGGTGCTGATCCTGGACGAGGCGACCAGCTCGCTGGACATCCCCGGTGAGCGGGCGGTGCAGCGGGCGATGGCGACGGTCCTGAAGGGCCGTACGGCGGTCGTGATCGCGCACCGGCTGTCGACCGTGGAGATCGCCGACCGGGTGCTGGTGATGGAGCACGGCGGGATCGTGGAGGACGGCGCGCCGGCCGAACTGATCGCCGGCACGGGCCGGTTCGCGGATCTGCACCGGGCCTGGCGGGACAGTCTGGCGTGAGGACGGGGCTTGCGGAACCACGAAGCTCGCGGCGTGGCTCTCACCTTCCCGGAGGCGTGACACCCACCGGTTCCCCCACCGGCGCTCCTCCCCTCTCGTGCCACAGTTCGTCACGCGAGAGGGTGTCCAGCAGCCGCTCACGGGCATACACCCGGGTCAGTCCGGGGAACGCGTAGTGGGCCGAGTCATTCTCCCACCGCACTATGTCGATCAGGTGACTGTCGACGAAGCTCTGGAGCAGGCGCTCCACGGTACGGCTGTCGCTGCCGAGGAGTTCGACGACGGACTCCGCGGTGAACTGCTCCCGAGGGAGGATGCTCAGCAGCCGGAAGACGCTCCGCTCCACACGGCCGAGCCCCTCATAGCTGAAGTCGTACCGGGACCGTACGTCGAGTTCTCCCAGGCGCAGCTCGTCCAGCAGCTTCTCGGAACAGGCCAGTTGCTGGACCAGGCTCGACAGGGTGAGTCCCGGGCTGCCGCTGAGGCGGCCCCCCAGGCATCGCACTGCCAGGGGGAGACCACCGACGGTCGCGACCAGTTGACGGGCGGCGCGACTCTCCCGCTCGACCCGGGCGGTTCCTATGATGCGGGAGAGCAATTCGCTGCCCTCCGTGGTGTCCATGGAGTCGAGGTTGATGTTCCAGGCACCGCCCAGACCGTGCAAGCGCCTGCGGCTGGTGATGACGACGGCGCAGTGCGGATCGCCGGGGAGCAACGGGCGCACGTCGGCCAGCGACGACGCGTCGTCCAGCAGTATCAGCAGCCGCCGGCCGACCGTGGTGGATCGGAACAGCTTCGATCGTTCCTCCAGGTCGGTGGGGATCTCGGATTCCGCGATCCCCAGAACGCGCAGGAATCCATGGAGCACTTCCGCGGGGTCCCGGCCCGTACCCATGGAAGCGCACAGATCCGCGTAGAGCTGTCCGTCCTCGAAGAGCGGTCGGACGGTGTGGGACATGTGGACCGCGAGCGCGGTCTTCCCCACTCCGGGCATACCGCTGATGACCGCGACGGCGGTCGCGGTGCGGGGGTGGGCGCTCTGCTCGTTCCGGGCCATGACGGTGAGGGCCTGCTGGACGAACGACTCGCGGCCGGTGAAATCGGTGAGGTCGGCGGGGAGTTGTGCGGGGACTGGAGCGTGCGGGGCGGCGGGGCGGGGCACCGGGGCCGCGGCGGTCCCCGCGGTCGCGGCCGTCTCCTCGGTCACGGAACGTGCGGCGGCGCTCCGGCGGGGCTCGATCAGGACGGGCCGTCGGCGTTGCTCGTACGGTGCCCCGACGGTGGCCTCCGACAGCAGGGCCTGGTGGAGCGTCCGGAGCTCCTGCCCCGGCTCGAGACCGAGGTTGTCGATCATGCTTCGCCGCAGCACCTGGTAGACCTCCAGCGCCTCGTGTCGCCGGCCGGAGCGGTGGAGCGCGATCATGAGCGAGGCGTGCACGTTCTCGTGCAGGGGGCGGCTGAGCACGAGCGACTTCAGCTCGCTGATCAGTTCCTGGTGGCGCCCCAGTTGGAGATCGGCCTCGATCCGCAGGTCGAGGGTGCGTTCCCGGAGCTCTTCCAGCCGCGTCACGTAGGAGGACAGCAGGCCACCGGGCACGACATCGACCAGCGCGGAGCCCCGCCAGAGCGCCAGGGACCTCTGGAGCACCTCGGCCGCTCCCGCCGGGTCCCCGTTCCGCAGCAACAATTTGCCTTCTTCGGCTTCCACTTCGAATCGGTGGAGGTCGGTACAGACGTCGGGGATGGCCAGCGTGTATCCCCCGGGCCGGGTGAAGAGGATTTCCTCCGAATTACGCGCCGTCAGGATTTTGCGGAGCTTGTAGATGTACGTCTGGAGCGTCGTCATCGCACTCGTGGGAGGGGCGCTCTCCCACAGCTCATCAATGAGTTCCGACGTCTGCACCAGGGTGTTTCTCCGCATCAGCAGAAGGGCAATTACCTGACGCGGCTTGGGTGCGGTGGGTACAACATTGTGCTGACCATCGAGTATTTCTAATGGCCCAAGCATACGGAAGTCCATTTCATGTCCCCCGTCAATGACGTAGCGCCTTTGCAAGAGTTTGCCTCTCCCTTTAGACTAGATTAACCCTTCCACTTCGACAGGACAAGGTTCACTCATCCTCGTCCGATGTACATTTCACGCCATGTTCCGCGGCCCCTGGTCAGGAGGTCTCGCGTTGGAGACAGTCGCCGTCCCTGGATAATCGTGCAAGGCGTAGAGCTACGATTTTGAATCAACCGCTCACGGAAATCTTCCGGTGATGTTCAGCGCGACCGGAGCTCGTAGCCGGGCACGGACACAGGCGGTGTCGGACGGCGTGCGGGCGGATGTGACTTCGCGGGCGCGCGTCTCGGCCGGGCGGCGCCCGACGCCGCCGCTGAGCCGGCTGGTGAGGGTGAGCGGTTCGACGTGGCGGAAAGTGCACTCTCCGGGCGGTCACCCCGGGCGGACCAACTGTGGCGTCCCATCGCTTCACGCTCCGCTGTCGTATGACGGCGACTGCGCCCGACGGGACACCATCGCATGGGGGTCGTCATGCACGTACCATCCGAGCTCGTCCTCGAGGAATGGTCGAACCCGTCTCCAGACTCCATCTGGACGCATGCATTCCGCCTAGCGCGCCTCATGGCCGCTCCAGCGCGTGTGCCACGGCGACCTGGTCCGCCGCGGAGCGGAATGGTGACCGCGCCACCGCTGAGGAATTCGGGGAAAGAGGGATTCAGGGAAATTCGAGGTCGTTGCTGCCTGCCCGCACTGTACTGGGGCCGTGCGCGCGGTCGACGGCCCGCCTCCACCGGAACGCACGAGGTCACCGGCGCGTCCGCCCTTCTCGACACCGCTGACGCGGAAGACCGCTGAGTACCCAGCACGGCTTTGTCCTTCCGGCGCAAAGGAACTCTGGTGAATCGATTTGCCCCGTCACCACCGTCCCCACCCGTTTCCCGGCGACTTACGGACCGGCTCCTGAGGTCTGCCCTCACCGAGGAAAGCAGGGTCCATCAGCCGGACTCGTTCGCCTCGTGGTTCGCCGCCGCCCGCGAGCGATCCGGTCTCCGCGTCGGCCGTGTGGAGCTCGACAGCCTGCGGGACTGGGGACGGGACCCGCGCACGGGAGCGCTGCGGCATCGCAGCGGCGGCTTCTTCTCCGTCGACGGACTGGACGTCCGCTTTCCCTCCGGTCCGGTGCCCCACTGGCAGCAGCCGATCATCCATCAACCCGAGGTCGGTGTTCTCGGTCTGCTGGCCAAGGAGTTCGGCGGGGTGCTGCACTTCCTCATGCAGGCCAAGGTCGAACCGGGGAACAGGAACCATCTGCAGCTCTCCCCCACTGTGCAGGCCACGCGCAGCAACTACCTGCGGCTGCACAAAGGGCGTGCGGTCCCCTATTTGAAATACTTCCAGGAGAGGGCCCGGCACAAGGTCATAGCCGATGTGCTCCAGTCGGAACAAGGCGCCTGGTTCTTCCGCAAGCGCAACCGGAACACCGTCCTCGAAGTCACCGACGAGATCGTCGTCGAGGAGGGCTTCCGCTGGATGACGCTCGGTCAGATCCACCGTCTGCTGGCGGTCGAGGACATCGTCAACATGGACACCCGCACGGCGCTGTCCTGCCTCCCCCTGGCCGGCGGCACTCTCGAAGGTGCCCTGAACACCGGCGACGGCTTCCGGGACGCACTCGTCCGCTCGTGCGCCGGGAATTCGGGCACTGCGCACAGCATGACCGAGCTCCTGAGCTGGATCACCGAGCACCGCGCCCAGGGCGCCCTCACCACCCGCCCAGTGCCACTGGGAGATCTGAGTGGGTGGGACAGTTCGCCGGAGCGGATCTCCCACACCAGCGGACGCTTCTTCTCGGTGATCGGGGTGGAGGTCTCGGCCGGCACGCGCGAGGTCGCCGGGTGGTCCCAGCCCATGATCGAGCCGCACGGGACCGGTCTGATCGCCGTCCTGGTGAAGGAGATCGACGGCGCGCTCCACGTCCTGATGCGAGCCGGCGTCGAGCCCGGCTACGTGGACGGAGTCGAGCTCTCCCCCACCGTCCAGTGCGTCCCGGAGAGCTACGAGGTGCTGCCCGGACCGGCCCGGCCCCGCTTCCTGGACCATGTGCTGTCAGCCCGGCCGGAACGGATCAGGTTCACCAGCCTGTTGTCCGAAGAGGGCGGTCGTTTCCACCACGCCCTCAACCGCTACCTCGTCGTCGAGGCCGACGGCGAGTCCGGCCTCCCGGAGGAACCGGAGTACCGCTGGGTGACGCTGCACCAGCTCAGCAGCCTGCTCCGACACAGCCACTACCTCAACGTCCAGGCCCGCAGCCTGGTCACCTGTCTGCACAGCCTGCTGGCCCCGCGGCCCGGATGAGCCCGTGGGGCGGCCGGCTTCAGACGAGTGGTGGCGGTCCACCGGTCCTCCGGTGGGCCGCCACCACTCGTCGTGACCGCCGGGGGGTCGGGCGAACCGCCGGGGGTCAGGCGGACCGCAGGGCTCGGTCGATCGCCAGGCACTCCGCGTAGTCGGGCAGCAGGCCGTCCGACGCCGCCTTCTCCAGGGTGGGCGCCGCGAGGTCGCGCTCGGACAGGATCGGCTCGATGTCACCGGGGATGGGCAGGGCCAGTTCCGGATCGAGAATCGACAGCGCCAGCTCGTGCTCCGGCACGTACTCCCCGGACAGCAGATAGGAGACGACGGTGTCGTCCTCGAGCGCGACGAATCCATGGGCCACGCCGACCGGGAAATACACGGCGCGAAATGTCTCGGTGTCCAGGAGTACGGAATCCGAGCGGCCGAAGGTCGGCGACCCGACCCGGATATCCACCGCGATGTCGAGCGTCTTTCCGCGCGCACAGTACACATACTTGCCGCAACCGGGTGGCGTCAAGGTGTAATGCAGTCCGCGCACCACACCCCGCTGTGACCGGCTGTGATTGGTCTGGGCGACACGGAACAGCGCATGTCCGGTGACGCCCGAGAACGCCGACTCCTGGTAGGGCGACAGGAAAATGCCACGCTCGTCGTCGAACACCCGTGGGGTGAATTCGATGGCGCCCTCGACGGAGAGTTTCCGCGACTGCATGGTGGAAGCCATAACAGACTCCGATTCAAAGCCGTGTTTTCTGGTCTGCGTTCCATGACCATGATGGTCCCGGCGTCTCGCACGCGCCTCAACGACGGCTGGACGGCCCGGGCGCCGTACTGGCGTCCGGCATGCCCACGTACTCGCGCAGATGCCGGGCGGTGAGAGTGTCGCCGCGGGAGACGAGTTCGGCCGGGGTGCCGGTGAACACGACCCGGCCGCCGTCATGGCCCGCGCCCGGTCCGAGGTCGATGATCCAGTCGGCGCGAGCCATCACGGCCTGGTGGTGCTCGATGGCGATCACCGTGTTGCCGGCGCCCACCAGCCGGTCGAGCAGGTTCAGCAGTTGGTCCACGTCGGCGAGGTGCAGTCCGCTCGTCGGCTCGTCCAGGACATAGACGGCGGCCTTCTCAGCCATGTGGATGGCCAGTTTCAGGCGCTGGCGTTCGCCGCCGGACAGTGTGGTGAGGGGCTGGCCGAGGCCCATGTATCCGAGACCGACGTCCGCGAGCCGGTCGATGATGGCCCGGGCCCGGCCAGTGGTGAAGAAGTCCCGGGCCTCGTTCACCGTCAGGCCGAGCACCTCGCTGATGTTCTTGCCCCGTAACGTGTAGGTCAGCACCTTGGCGATGAACCGCTTGCCCTCGCACTCCTCGCAGAGCGTGGCGACCCCCGCCATCATGGCGAGGTCCGTGTAGACCAGCCCGATGCCCCGGCAGTTCCGGCAGGCTCCCTCGGAGTTCGGGCTGAACAGGGCCGGCTTGACGCCGTTGGCCTGGGCGAAGGCGGCACGGATCGGGTCGAGCATGCCGGTGTACGTGGCCGCGTTGCTGCGCCGGGACCCGCGGATCGCGGACTGGTCGACCACGATCACACCGTCCCGGCCGGACAGCGAGCCATGGATCAGTGAGCTCTTGCCCGATCCGGCGACGCCGGTGACGACGGTCAGCACACCGAGGGGGATCTCGACGCTGACGTCCTTGAGGTTGTGCAGCGTGGCGCCTGTGACGGGAAGGTGCCCCGTAGGCTGCCGCACGTGCTCCTTGGTCCGTACCCGGTGGTCCAGGTACCTCCCGGTGAGCGTGCCGGAGCGACGGAGCTCCGTGACGTCACCGGTGAAGCAGACCTCGCCGCCGGACGGTCCCGCGCCCGGGCCCAGGTCGACCACGTGGTCGGCGATCCGGATCGTCTCCGGTTTGTGTTCCACGACGAGGACGGTGTTCCCCTTGTCGCGCAGCCGGAGCAGGACGGAGTTCATGCGCTGGATGTCGTGCGGGTGCAGTCCGACGGTGGGCTCGTCGAAGACGTAGGTGACGTCGGTGAGGCTCGACCCCAGGTGCCGCACCATCCTCACCCGCTGGGCCTCCCCACCGGACAGAGTGCCCGACTCCCGGTCCAGGCTCAGATAGCCGAGACCGATCTCCACCAGGGAGTCGAGCAGTTCGCTGAGGCTTGTCAGCAGGGGGGCCACCGAGGGGGCGTCGATGCCCCGGACGAACTGGGCCAGTTCGCTGATCTGCAGGGCGCAGCACTCGGCTATGTTGAGTCCGTTGATCCGGCAGGACAGCGCGGCGGCGTTCAGCCTGCCTCCGCCGCACGCCTCGCAGCGGGCGAAGGTCACCGCCCGGTCCACGAAGGCGCGGATGTGAGGCTGCAAGGCGTCGCGGTCCTTGGCCAGGTAGAGGCGGCGCACCTTGACCATGAGGCCCTCGTACGTGGTGCCGGTGCCGCTGTGCAGGAGCTTGACCTTGGTGGCGGTCCTGTGCAGCAGGTCGTCCCGCTCGGTGGGGCTGTAGTCCTTCACCTTGACGTCGGGGTCGAAGAAGCCGGAGTGGGCGATCGACTTCCAGTACCAGGAACCGACGTTGAAGTTCGGCACGGTGATCGCGCCCTCGTTGAGGGAGCGTTCGACGTCCACCAGCTCACCGGCATCCAGCGTGGAGACCCGGCCGATCCCCTGGCATTCGGGACACATTCCCTCGGGTCCGTTGAAGCTGAACGCTCCCGACGTACCGATGTGGGGGGTCCCTGATCGGCTGAACAGGATCCGCAGCATGGTGTGCGCGTCGGTGGCGGTGCCGACGGTGGAGCGGGAGTTGGCGCCCATCCGTTCCTGGTCGAGGACGATCGCCGCGCTCAGATTGCGCAGGGCGTCGACGTCGGGCCGGCCGAAATTCGGCATGAACGACTGAATGAACGCCGTGTAGGTCTCGTTGATCAGGCGGCGGGACTCCGCGGCGATCGTGCCGAAAACCAGCGACGACTTCCCGGAACCGGAAACGCCGGTGAAGACGGTGAGGCGCCGTTTGGGGATATCGAGGGAAACATCTGCGAGGTTGTTCTCTCTCGCGCCCCGGACCCTGATCACATCATGGCTGTCGGCCTCCGGCCGCTGACTCATGGCCTCTGCGGAAGTCATCGGATCACACTATTCCACTGCCCAAGACGTGTAAACACGACCGGAAAAGTGCTCGGTTGGTCTCGGTTGGTTGGTCTCGGTTGGTCTCGGTTGACGAGTAAACCATCCAGTCGCGCTCCATCTGCTTTCGAGTGCTTTCGAAGGACACAGTCGGACGATGGCCTCTCGTCATCCTTTCGCAGTCCGGCGGATTCCTTGGGAGCGCACGTGGACGAAACAACGTACAAGGCCCATGTCACAGCGGCGTTCAACCGGGCCGCGGGGGCCTACGACCGTTTGGGAGTCACCTTCTTCACCCCCATGGGGCGACGCCTTGTCGAACGAGCGGACCCGAAACCCGGGGACCGTGTGCTGGACGTGGGCTGCGGCCGGGGGGCGTGTCTGTTCCACGCCGCGTCGCTCGTCGGCGACCGGGGCCACGTACTCGGCATCGACATCGCACCGGCCATGATCGAGGAGGCGCGCAGGGAGGCGGAGTCCGACGGGGTCCGCAACGTCGAGCTCCGGGTGATGGACGGGGAGTTCCCGGACCTGCCGGCCGGCTCCTTCGACGTCGTCACCGGCAGCTACAGCCTCATCTTCTTCCCGGACGCGCGGGCCGCCCTGCCGCGCTACGCCGACCTGCTCTCCGACGGCGGGCGCATCGCCTTCACCAGTCCGGTCTTCGACGACGACGCGTTTCCGTTCCTCCCGCCGGTCTTCACCGAGCTCATCCCGCGGTCGCTGCTGGAGAATCTGCCTCCGCAATGGCGGCCGGAGGAACTCCAGCGCCGGTTCAACAGTTGGCTGGCGAAGGAGGCCGACCTGCGCCAGGCCCTGGAGTCCGCGGGGTTCCGGGATGTGGAGGTCACCGACGAACCGGTCGACCTCGTGGCGCCTTCCGGTGAGGCCTGGGTGACGTGGTCCCACACCCAGGGCATGCGCCTGCTGTGGGATCACCTGCCCGACGACGACCGGGAGCGGCTGCGGGTCCGGCTCACCAAGGCGCTGGACGACATGCGTGAGGACGGCGGGCCCCTGTCGATCGAGACGCCGGTGCGCTACGTCACGGCGAGCGTGGCCCGTTGACCTCCCCTTCGAGGTGTCCGAAGGGGCGTCCTTCATGAGGTTGCTGATCACCGGTGGCGCCGGTTTCATCGGTTCCCACTATGTGCGGAGCCTGCTCGCCGGCCGCTACCGCGGTTACGAGGACGCGCGGGTGACCGTCCTCGACAAACTCACCTACGCGGGCACGCTCACCAATCTGCCGCGTACCCATCCGAGGCTGACGTTCGTGCGGGGCGACATCTGCGATCGCGGGCTGCTGACGGACCTGCTGCCGGGACATGACGCCGTGGTCCACTTCGCGGCGGAGTCCCATGTCGACCGCTCCATCGCCGGCTCCGCTCCCTTCGTCACCACCAATGTCACGGGCACCCACACCCTGCTGGACTGCTGCGTCCGCACGGGGGTCAACCGGTTCGTGCACATTTCGACGGACGAGGTCTACGGGTCGACGGACGAGGGGGCGTTCTCGGAGCGGTCCCCGCTGGAGCCCAACTCCCCCTACGCGGCCTCCAAGGCGGCGAGCGACCTGCTCGTCCGGTCCTTCCACCGCACCCATGGGCTGTGGACGTCGATCACTCGCTGCGCCAACAACTACGGGCCTCACCAGTTCCCCGAGAAGGTCATTCCGCTCTTCGTCACCAACCTGCTGGAGGGCAGGAAGGTCCCGTTGTACGGCGACGGGCTGCACGTACGGGAGTGGCTGCACGTCGACGACCACTGCCGGGCGGTGCAGCTGGTGCTGGAGTCCGGCAGGGCGGGCGCCACGTACAACATCGCCGGCGGGAGGGAGCTGGCCAACCGGGACCTGACCCGGATGGTGCTGGCCGAATTCGGCGCCGGCTGGGACCGGGTGGACCAGGTCGCCGACCGCAAGGGTCACGACCGCCGGTACGCCTTGAACGCCGAGCGGATCAGGGAGGAACTCGGCTTCGAGCCGGACATCCCGTTCGAGCGGGGATTCGCCGAGACCATCCAGTGGTACCGCGACAACCGTGCCTGGTGGCAGCCGCTCGTCCGCCGTGCGGCCACTCCGGCACCGGCGTCGCCGCGACCGGCGCAGCGGCTCGGGTGAGCCGCGGCGCCGTGCCGAAACGAGCGGGTCAGCGCCGCGGCGGCCTGGAGGCGTCCGCGGCGCTGCTCCGCTCCTCCCCGCGCACGCCGGGCGGTTTCCCGGCCCGACGGGTCGCCTTGCGCAGCAGCGCTTCGGCGGGCCCGGGTCTGTTCCTCCGGCGCAGCAGTTCCGCGGCCAGTACGCCAACGCACCAGGTGCCGAGGGCGACAAGTGCCGAGGCGAAGACACCGACGCGGTCACCGAACCCGAAGGTGTACGGGGCGAACAGCACCAGCCAGACGACCGACTGCCCCACGTAGCAGCTCAACGACCGCCGGCCGCACGCGGCGACCGCGCTCACGGTCCCGCTTCGCCGGCCCTCCAGGCGCAGTGCGAGCAGAGCGACCGCCGCGGCGAGTCCGCAGCCGCCCGCGTACCCCGTCAGGACGTGCAGCACGCTGAGCCCCAAGGTCACGTCCGAGGGCGCGGTGGTCCACGTCCCGGAGGTGATCATCGCCAGGGGGAGACCGCCGACGACGCTGAGGGCCGTGCCCCACAGCGCCACCCGCCTCAGCATGGCCCTGTGGCGGCCCGGCTCCTCCAGGACGCGCTGCCGGGCGACGCGCGCACCGATCAGGAACGGGCCGAGCGATACGACGGCGAACAGCGGTGTGGTGAACATCCAGGTGCCGACTCGGTACGCGGCGTCGGTGGCGGGGTCGGCGGCCAGGAACATCGCCGCCGCGGTACCGGCCGGGTCGCCGGAGGCGTTCGCTGCCAGGGTGCCGCCGTACAGCGCCGCTCCCATGACGACGCCGGTGCCCGCCACCGTGTACAGGGTGCGGTCACGGACGCCGGTCAGGCCGACCGCGACCAGCCCGAGCAGCCCGTACGCGCCCAGTACGTCCCCGGCGAACAGCAGCAGTGCGTGGACGAACCCGAACAGCAGCAGCCATCGGGCACGCCGCCGCAGCACGGCACGGGCTCCGGGCTCGTCCCGTCCCCGTGCCCGCTCGCGGGCGAGGATCCGGCCCGTGCCGTAGCCGAACAGCAGGGCGAACATGGGGAAGCTGCGGCTGTCGGCGAGGACGGTGAGCAGCCCCGCCGTCCACGCGTCGAGCGGCGAGCCGGCGACCGGCGGGTACCCCCGGATCACCGCGGCGCTCCCATCCACGAACATGTGGGCGTGCACCAGGGCGACGATCAGCAGCATGAGGCCCCGCGCGAGATCGGGGGCGAGGGCATGCCGCTCCGGGGCCTCGGTGCCGGACGGCCGCCGGGCGCCGTCGTTCATCGGTCCGTCCTCCTCGACGTGTCAGTCCCGTTCCGCGAGCACCAGGTGGACACTGCCCCCGACGTAGACGCCCCACTGGGAGACGGTGGCCCTGAAGCCGAGGCCGGCCAGTCTCGAGACGATCCGCCCGAGCCGGTCGTCGATGTCGTGGACCTCGAGCAGGACCCGCCGGATGCGGGGCCAGCAGCCGGGATCGATGCCGTCGAGGACGTCGAGTTCACCCCGTTCCACATCGATCTTGAGCAGGCCCACACGGTCCACGCCGCGCTCCGCCATGACGGCGGCCAGCGTGGTCACCTCGACCGGAATCCGCTGGGTCACGTTGAACGTCCGCCGCACAACCTCTCGCGTCTGTGCGTCCGCGTGGATGTTGTCGAGGTGCGCTTCGAGGTTGCGGGTGTCGTCCTCGGCGTCGTCGAACAGGGTCGAAGCCGAGGCCACGTAGGGGCGGTAGATCAGTTCGGACTTGCCCGGCGCGGATCCGAGCGCCTGCCGGTACGCGGTCGCTCCCGGGAGGTGGCGGGCGAGGTTCTCGACGAGGCAGGTGTAGGCCTTGTGGGCCGGCTCGAAGGCGAGCAGGCGGTTGTCGGGCGCGAGTTGGGCGAAGAGCAGGGACGCCAGCCCGACGTGCGCGCCGACGTCGATGATGGCCTCGTCGGCGCCAAGCCCCTCCGCGGCCCTGCGGTAGGGGGCGGCGCTGCTGATCTCCTCCCAGAGAGTGTGTGCTTCCGCTTCCTGCACCGCGGACACCACTCGGCCGTCGGACAGTTCGCAACGTGCCACAGGGAGGTCGGTGGGCAGTTCGTCTGGGAGATCCCACGGATTCGACATGCCGACGACGCTGCCGCACCGGTCTCGAGGAGAGCACGAAGAACACTGGTTCACCGTGCCCCGCCGCCGGGCCCGGTCACGTGCCGTTCCGGTGCTCCCCGGTCAGCTTCTCCAGGACCGGCACGACCTCGTTGGGCGTCGGCATGGCACGGATCTCCTTGCGCAGGTCCCTGGCCCGCTCGGCGTACGAGGGCTCGTCGAGCAGTCGGAGGATCTTCTCCCGCAACACCTCGGCGCTCAGGTCACGGGCGGAGACGGCCAAGGTGGTGCCCGACTTCTCGTACTCCTCCCCCATGTCCTCGCTCACCCACTCGTAGCCGACGATGACGACCTGGGGCACGCCGTGCAGGTCCGCCGTCGCCTTCGTCTGGTAGCCGGCGTGGTGCACGATCACCGAGCACGAGGGGGCCAGTTCGTTGAGCGGGACGAAGTCGGTGGTGCGGATGTTGTCCGGCAGTTCCGGCAGGGCATCGCGCTGCGCCGGGTCGAGGGCGGCGATGATCTCGACGTCCAGTCCGGCCAGGCTCTGGAAGAGGGCGGCGAGGGTGTCGCCCAGCCGGAACCGCTCGGAGGCCTCGCTGGTGATGGAGGTGCCGAGGGTGACGCACACCCGTCGGCGCTCGGCCGGGGCGTAGAGCCACCTCGGCACCGCGCAGCGCCCGTTGTACGGAACGTAGCGCATCGCCACCGTGGGCAGGTCGAGCTCCTGGCGCAGGCTACCGGGCCGGGTGTCGATGACCCACTGGCCCGTCAGCATCGTCTCGTCGAACCGCCGGTCGCTGCCGAGCCGTTCGAGCGTCCAGTCGATCCACTCGGCCGTCGGGTCCTCCCGCAGCGGCTCGGGTTGCTGGTCGCGGTGGCGTACGAAGTGTCCGCGGGTGACCATCTGAAGAGCCAGTTCGGGGCCGGACACCAGGCGCGCGTGAGCCGCGCCGACCGCGGCGGCGACCACCGCCCCGGCGATCGAGAAGCTCTCCCAGATCACCAGGTCCGGCTGCCAGCCGCGGGCCACCTCCACCAGTTGGTCGATCTGCGCGTCGTTGTTGAGCGGCTGGTAGAGGGCGGGCACCACCATGTTCTCGTAGGCGAGATGGTCCTCCCAGGTCGCCTTGGAGGGGTCCTGCTTGCTGGTGCCGATCTCGTTGAAGAGGGAGATGGCCTCCTTCTGGAAGTCGTCGAGCTGTTCCCACAGGGTCGGGGACTCGATCGGCACGGCGGTCAGGCCCGTGTGGGTGACGGTGTCGACGAGCTGTTCGTTGCACGCCGCCTGCACCTCGTGGCCCGCGGTGCGCAGGGCCCAGGCCAACGGGACCATCTGGTGGAAGTGATTGCCCTCGATCGAGGTGAACAGGACTCGCATCGCCGGACTCCTTTCTGTCGGTACCGGTCAGCCGATGGCCAGCGGACAGCTGAGCAGGTGCCTGGTCACCGGCGAACGGCGGCTGCGCAGCGGTTGTCCCGCCCGGCGCGGCCGCCGCCCGGCGGCCACCAGCGCGCGGACGACGGATTCCGCCAGGGCGCGGGCGAACGGCAGCGTCACCCGGTGGTACCGGGCAGGGACGAGGACGTCGGCCGGACGGCCGGCGATGAACCGGCCGGGGTCGGGAAAGCGCCCGGGGTCGCGGTTCGCGGCTCCGACCAGCACCACCACCTGCTCACCCGCCGAGACGAGCTGCCCGGCGAACTCGACGTCGGCACGGGCGAGGGCCGGATGAAGCTGCACCGGGGAGTCGTACCTCAGGGTCTCGGTCACGACCAGGGCCGCGTGCTCGGGGTCGTCGGCCACTCGTGACCACTGTTCGGAGTGGTCCACCACCGCCAGCACGGCGCTCGCGACGAGCCGCGTCGCGGTGCGTACTCCCGCGGTGGCCAGCAGCACCGCCGCGTCCCGCGTGTCGGGGGCCGCGTCGCCGTTCGGCGCCACGAGGAGCGTCCGCAGTCGGCCGACGGCGGTCAGGGCACGTCGGCTGCCGTCCAGTCGCTGCGGGCACAGCAAGCCGTCGAGGACGACTCCGGCGTCGGCGCAGGCTTCAGCCAGGTCCCGGTGGTGCGGCGCGGGCGGCCCGAAGGTCTCGGCGAGCAGGTCCACCGGAACTCGCTCCGCGAGGCCGGTGACGAGGTCGAAGTTCCCGGCCAGGCCGCCGACCGCCCGCTCGCACACCGCATTGACCGTGGATCGGGGGAAGGCGGTCGCCGCCGATGCGCGCAGCCGCTCGTAGTACGCGGCGTCGCCGCCCAGTCCCACGTCGTCCACCGGTACCTGGCCGGCCTCACCGGACACCGGGCCGTGCGGCCATGCCTCGCCCAGGAGCGTCGCGGCGAGGTCGTGGTCCGCCGTCACCCACGTACCCCCGGCGCTGCGCCACAGCGGGCCGAGCGCGCGGATCCGCTCGTAGGCCGGGTGCAGGTCCTCCGCGTGGCCGCGAAGCACGTCGGCGTACGGATCGCCCTTCATCTGGCGCAGCCACACCTCGCCGTGCGCCCGCTGCAGCCGCCTGCCCAGTTCGCTGATCTCCATGGGGTTCCGTGTCCCTCGAATGTCGCTCACCTCTTCGCGGCCTGCTCTAGACAAGGGGGAACTTCTCGTTGTCGAGGCGGTCACCGGGCGCCATGTGGGAGATGTGGGCGTCCTCGGTCCCGGGCCGGTAGGTGGCTTCGGCGTCCATGTAGACGATGCCGTGCCCCATCCGGGGGCTGTCGGTCCGGTTCGGGCCGGCCATGTGGACGGTGCGGCAGTGGTGGAAGGCGACATCGCCGGCCTTCAGCGGGACGGTGATCCGGGGCTGCCAGCCGTAGTCCGGCCAGATGTCCTCGATGGGCCGGTGTTCCGCGAAGCTGGTCATGTGGGTCTGCCGGTGGGCCGCGTCGCGCAGATGGGAGCCGGGCACGTAGCTGAGGCAGCCCCGCTCGACGGGTACGTCGACCAGCGCGACCCACGCGGTGAGAGTCCGGTCGAGGCCGTCGAGCGGCAGGCCGGTCTCGTCGTCGTGCACGAGCGTGGGCAGCGTGTTCAGGTCCTTCTGGCCCGGCTTGAGGAGGACGTCGGTGCTGTAGACGCGCAGCGGGGCTCCGGCGAGGCGCTTGGCGATCCCGGTGACCACCGGATGCAGCGCGAGGTCGCGGAGCGCCTCGTGCTTGAGCCAGGCCTGGGCGACGAAGTGCACCTGCACCTCGTCCTCGCCGGCCCCCCAGATCTCAGGCCCGTGCTGGGCCATCAGTTCCTCGGAGGCCGCCCTGAAGCGTTCCGTCTCGGAGGTGGAGAGTACCTGCGGAATCCGGACGAAGCCGTTCTCCCGGTAGTACCGGTGGGCCTCGTCGGTGAGGACGTCAACCGTGGTCGGGGCGTTGCGAGCCGCCATGGCGGATTCACTCCTTCGTCGCGGTGGTACGGGCTTCTGCGCGTCGGGCGGGCGGTTCAGCGGGACAGCACCCGGGCCAGGGCGTCGCGCAGGCTTGCGGCGGGGTCGTCCGGTCGGGTGGCGGTGCGCCAGGCGACGATCCCGTCCGGCCGGATCAGGCTGGCTCCGGCCGTGCCGATGCCGAACCGTTCGGCCAAGTCGCCGTCGACGTCGCTGAGATCGGTGGCCAGACCGTGCACCTCGATGGGAGTGCCGAGCTCCTTGCTCGCGCTCAGGCTCCACTCGGTCCAGTCCGCGCCGTCCTCGCCGGTGATCAGCAGCCAGCCGGAGCCGAAGAGGTCCACGGTGGACATGCGTTCACCCGCCCGCCGCACCCAGACGTGCGGCATCCGGAACCCCGGCCGTCCGGTGGGCCGGGCCGGGGGCTCGACACGGGAGGTGTCGTCGTCGTCGATGACGACGGCGCCCGAGCGGTAGCGGAAGCCGAGGACCACCTCCGCGTAGCCGACGGGCCCGGCCATCCGGTCCTTCAGATGGGGGGCCAGCCGGGAGGCGTACAGATGCATGGACTCGTCCATCACGAGCTGTGCCACGAGCCTGCGTTCCGGCTCATAGCTGTCCAGCAGACCCGGCCCGGCCTGGCCGGTCAGTACGGCGGAGAGCTTCCAGGCCAGGTCGAAGCCGTCGCCGATGGCGGTGTTGCCGCCGAGTCCGCCGGTGGGCGGCACGACCTTGGCGGAGTCACCGACCAGGAACACCCGGCCGACGCGCCACCGTTCGGCGATACGGGCCGCCATCTCCCATCGCTGGATGTCCAGCACCTCGGGTTCCAGGTCGGGCGCGTCCAAACCGACGCGGATCAGCTCGACGCAGCGGTCATGGGTGAAGTCGTCGGCGGATTCGCCCCGTTCGGGATCGTATTCGACCAGGAAGGTGTGCCGTTCGGGACGGTCGCTACCGATGAAGATGCCGCTGAAGTGAGGGTTGCGGAGGTAGTAGAGGCCGGACGCGTCCGGCGGAAGGACCGTCTTCAGATCGGCCTCGAAGATCATGCCCACGACGTGGGACAGCGAGCCGTGGCCGTGGCGGGCGATGCCGAGCCCTTCCCGGATGGGGCTGCGGTCGCCGTCGGCGGCGACGAGGTAGCGCGCCCGCACAGTGCTCTCCGCGCCGCTCTCCCGGTCGCGCAGCACCGCGGTGACGCCGAGCTCGTCCTGTTCGTAGGAGACCAACGCGGTGCCGAACCTGACCTGTGCTCCGTCCTTGAGCGCTCGGGCCCGCATCAGCGGCTCCAGCTGGTCCTGCCAGGCCAGCGCCCACGACATCGGGGAGCAGGGCGCGGTGCTGGCGACCAGGTGCTCGAAGCCCTCCTCGAAGGAGCCGAGGACTTCGCCGCCCACGGTTTCGGCGACCCGGGTCGTGAAGTGGCCCTTGGCGCCGCGATGGTCGGTGACCTCCTGCACCTGCTCGGCGATCCCGCCGAGCCGCAGCAGTTCCATGGTGCGCGGATTCTGGCCGATCGCCCTGGGGTGGATCGACGTCGTCGGATGCTTCTCGGCCATGAGCACCCGCACACCGAGTCGGGCGAGGAACATCGTCGTCGAGAGTCCGCCCAGGCCCGCGCCCACGACCAGGACATCAATCTCTGTGCCGGCTTCCGCCATCGCTGCCCTCCCGCTTCGGTCCGGCGCCCGTCCGGCCGGTACCCGAAGGCCGAGACTCGCCGGTGTGCTTCGAAGTCCGCTGGAGGCCTTCCGACGAGGGCTCGTGCGAGGCTGCGGAATTCCTCGAGCGCGGCGCGACGGAACAGGGGCAGCGTGGGGTCCCATGCGAGTGCTGTTCACGCCGTTCCCGGCGAGCACCCACGTCCACACCCAGGTACCGCTGGCGTGGGCGATGCGGGCCGCGGGACACGAGGTCCGTGTCGCCACCCGGCCGGACGTCGTCGAGGACATCAACAACGCCGGCCTGACCGCGGTCGCGGTCGGCGACGTCCTCGACGTTCCGGCCACGATGAACCCGGAGTACACAGACGAGCCCGACGAGATCCGTGACGAAGCCTGGCTGGACGTTCTCGACATCAGCGAGACCCGGCCGGAGAAACTGACCTATTCCTACGTCCACGGAGTGCTCACCGCGTGGACGTCGTTCGTCTACCAGAACACTCTGCCGGACGACACCACGGAGGAGCTGATCGACTTCGCCCGTGCCTGGCGGCCGGATCTGGTGGTGTGGGACACCATGTACTACCCCGGCGCTCTCGCGGCACGGGTCAGCGGGGCGGCCCACGCCCGGTTGATGTTCGGTCTGGACCTGGTGGGGCTGATGCGCCGGCACTACCTGAGCGGACTGGCCGGACTGCCGCCCGCACTGCGGGAGGACCCGCTCGAGGAGTGGATGAGCCGGATCCTGCGGCGGCACGGCCAGGCGTTCACCGAGGACCTGGTCGTGGGCCAGTGGACCATAGACCCCGTGCCGCCATCGCTGCGGCTGCCCGTGGGCCTGCCGTCCGTGCCGGTGCGTTACGTGCCGTACAACGGAGAGGCGAAGATCCCCGATTGGCTGCGGGAGCCCCCGCGGCGGCCCCGGGTCTGTCTGACCCTGGGCAGGTCGTTCCGCGAGGTGGTCGGGGCGGACCGGACATCCGTGGGTGACCTACTGGCCGCCGTGGCGGAGCTCGACGTGGAGGTGGTCGCCACCTTCACCGCGGATCAGCTGGAACCGGGCCGACGCGTGCCGGACAACGTGCGGGTCGTCGACTTCGCCCCGCTGGACGCGCTGCTGTCCGGCAGCGCGGCAATCGTCCACCACGGGGGGTCGGGGACGCTCCAGACCGCGCTGGCGCACGGTGTCCCGCAGGTGATGGTGCCGGCGAAGATGTGGTGCAACGTCCCCAAGGCGCACCGGGTGCGGGACGCGGGCGCCGGGCTCTGCATCGACCCGCGGGAACTGACGCCTCAGGGGCTGCGTGCCGCGCTGGTGCGGGTGCTGGAGGAACCGTCGTTCCGCGCTCGCGCGGAACGACTGCGCCGGGAGGTCGTCGGCACCCCGGCTCCCGCCGACGTCGTCCCCGTGCTGGAGAGGCTCACGGCCGAGCACCGGGCGCACCCGTACTGAGTACGGGACGCCCCGCCAGGCGTGCGCGGCCGTGGGAGTGTCGACGCTCCCACGGCCGCGACACGTTCACGAGGACGGGGGTGCGGTGCCCCCGATCCGGGGGAAGGGAGCGGTCGAGAAGATCACCTCGACCGGGACCTCGAAGTACTCCGCGATCCGCAGGGCGAGGAACAGGCTGGGGCTGTACTCGCCGCGCTCCAGGTAGCCGACCGTCTGATAGTGCACACCGAGGGCGTCGGCGAGCTGCCTGCGGGTGATGGCGCGCTCCACCCGCAGCAGGGCGATGCGGTTGTGCACCGTCTCTCCCCCGCCGCCCCGGGCACGCCCCTGCTCACCGGCGGCCCGCCAGCCCGCGGCGGGCTTGTCGGTGCCGGCGGCGGACCGGGGTTCCGACGCCCCGGTCTCCGGCTCCGGCGTGCCGCGCCGCACCGGACCGCTCTTCCTGCCGGATGCCCTGTCACCCAACGCGCTTCAATGCCTCCTGTTGGCGTGCTTCGACCTTCGATCCCGTCTCGCCGCGCGCCGTACGGCTCAAGACCCTCGGCGCGATCAGCAACGCGGCGACGGCCCAGACGAGCAGCACGACCGCGGTCATGGGCCTGCGCCAGGAATCGCCGAGCTCGACGGCGACCGCCGCCTCCGGCAGCAGCGCGGCACGGGTGCCGAGTCCGACCCAGTACACGGGGAAGATCTGCGACACGCCCTGAAGCCAGCCCGCCAGCGAGGTGATCGGATAAAAAATACCCGAGATCGCCATCAGACCCATCGTCGGGAAGATACCCCAGGTGTTGGCACCGCGCGGATTCTTCACCATGGCCCCGATGATCAGGCCGATCGGCAGGGTGGCGAGCAGACCGAGGCCCAGCACCCAGAGCAGGTTCAGCCACTTGCCGATGTCGTCGGTCACGAGGTCGGCGAAGAGGAACACGCTGGGCACCAGAATGATCGTCAGCGTGAGCACGGTGCTCAGCGCGGTCCCCAGCACGCGGCCCGCGATGTAGCCGATGAGGCCCTGCGGTACCGTCCTGGCCCGCAGCAGCGTGCCGTCCTCCCTCTCGGCCGCCAGCGCGAACGCGGCGCCGCCCAGTGCCTGGAAGGCCAGCAGTCCGCCGATCATGCTCGGCATGGAGAGCGTCGCCAGCGAGAGGTCGGTGCCGTCCACGGTCGAGTCCCGCATGAAGAACAGCACGCCGAGGAAGACTCCCCCGAGGAACAGGTAGTAGATGATGTCGCCGGGCGTGGTCAGGGACTGCCGGAACTCTGTCCAGCCGCGGCGCAGACCGAGCCGCGCGGCGTACACGGTGGGATTCACTGGCCTGCCTCCCGGAACGCGGCGATCGCCTCTTCGGACCGGCCGGCCTCGAACTGCCGGACCATGGTCATGTACGTGTCCTCCAGGCTCGCCCGGCGGACCTCCAGGTCACGCACCAGGTTCCCGTGTTGTTGGAACAGCTCGTAGGCGAACGTACTGGCGTCGGGGGTCGCGTGGACGAAGTGCTCGCCGTTCACGGCCCAGCGCACTTCGGCCTTGCCGGCCGCCTGCCGGGCGAGCAGGTCCGCGCTGCCGTCGGCGACGATCTGCCCACCGGCCAGGATCAGGATCCGGTCGGACAGCTTCTCGGCTTCGTCCAGGTCGTGTGTCGTGAGCAGGATCGTGGTGTCCTCCAGGTCGGAGAGCCGGTGCACCACGTCGTGGAAGTCACGACGGGCCTTGGGGTCGAACCCGACGGTGGGCTCGTCCAGGAACAGCACTTCCGGCCGTCCGACGATGCCGATCGCGACATCGAGGCGACGACGCTGTCCGCCGGACAGGTTGGCGATCTTCTGGTCCGCCTGCTCCTCCAGGCTCACCATGGCGAGCAGTTCGTCCACGTCGCGCGGGCGAGGCCGCTCGGCGGTGGAGTAGGGCCGGTAGAAGTCGCCCAGCTGGGCCAGCAGCTCCCGGACCTGCCACTTCCCGTGGTCGCGCCATGACTGGAGCACGATGCCCAGCCTGGCGCGCCACTGTTCGTCACCCTTGGCGGGGTCGACGCCGAGCACACTGACCTCACCCGCCGACCGGGTGCGGAACCCTTCCATGATCTCGATGGTCGTGGTCTTTCCGGCGCCGTTCGGCCCGAGCAGCGCGACGACCTCGCCACGGCAGACGTTGAAGTCGACCCCGTTCAGCACGTCCTTGGACCCGTACCGCATCCGCAGCTCACGGATGTCGATCACTCGTTCGCCCGGCGATTTCTCCGATGATCCCGCGGCCTGACTCAACTCGTGCAGATCACTTGTCCCTGCCATGGGCCGTCTACCTTTCGATCAGACCTGTTAGATCAAAGATAGTAGCTCTACTACATGCTGTACAAGTCAGACGGCCGATGGATTAGTGACGCACGGTGAAGGAGAGTGGGTCAGCGAGCCAGCGGCAGCTCCAGGACGGCTCCGGTGACCCCCGACCGCAAACGCCTCAGTACGGGACCGGTGCGCCGTGCACCGGGCGCCTCGGCCGTCAGGAGGCGGAGCCCGGACTCGGCCTGGAGCCGCACCAGCGGGGCGAGAAGCGACGTGGGCAGGCCCGCGGAGAACGCCAGGTGCCGTCCCCCGCGTTCCGTCGCCGGATCGAAGACCGCCGGCTCGGCGTGGACGGCCGGGTCCCGGCCGGCCGCCTCCAGGGCCACCACGACCTGGCTGCCGGCCGGGACCACGGTCCCGGCCAGTTCGAGCTCCTCGCGCGCGTACAGAGGTACGAGCCGGACGGGAGGGGCGTACCGCAGCGTCTCGTCGACCACCGCCGGCGCGAGGCCGGGGTTCTCGCACAGGGCCCGCCACGTCCCGGGGTGGTCGAGCAGGGCCACCACCGCGTCGCAGAACAGGGTCGCTGAGAGCTCGGACCCGACGAGGGCCAGCAGCGTGCACACCGACCGCACCTCGTCCTCGTGCGTCGCCGTGAGCAGGGCGCTCACGAGATCGTCCCCCGGCTTCGCACGCCGTTGCCCGATCAGGTCGGTGAGCAGGGACCGCATGCCCTCGACCGCGGTGATCAGGTCGTGTGCCGTCCGCAGATGCGGCGAACACACCATGGCGTCCAGCGCGCCCGCCCCACCCCGGCACAGCGTGGCGAAGCGGTCGCCGTCCTCCTCCGGTACGCCGAGGATCTCCCGCACCAGGTCGGCGGCGAAGACGTCCGCGACGTCGGTCCGCAGGTCGAACTCGTCACCCGCGGCGGTCAGGGCACGGCGCAGCGCCCCTTCGGCCGCCGGCCGCCACCGTTCCAGGGCCTTCACGCCGAGCAGTGGTTCGAGCAGTTCGCGCACGCGCTCGCAGTCCGCCCGGCCGGCGGTCAGGAACATCGCGTCGAAGGGCAGGATCTCGCGCAGTGCGGGCACCTCCCAGGGCATCGGCTCCCGCTGCTCCCCCTCGCCGTCCGAGGCGGGTACGTCCGCGTCGGGGTGACGGAAGCTCAGCCGGGGGTCGTCGAGCGCCGCCGCCGCGACCTCGTGACGGCCCGTCACCCACGCCTCGGCGCTGCTCCAGTACAGAGAGCCCCGTTCCCTGATCAGTTCGCCGAGCCGGTGCGGATCGTCGTCGGCGGCCCGCAGCAGCAGCGCGTACGGATCGTCCTTCGTGCCGATGATCCACTGAACGCCGCGGTGCGTGAGCAGCACACGGCCCAACTCGCTCTCGGTCATGCTCGCCATGAACTCAACTCCGCTTCTCCGGGGCCTTTTGCGGTCGGGTTCCGATGTCGGTCGTGCCAGGTCAGGTCAGGGAGAGGCCGCCGTCGACCGGCAGTACGGCGCCGGTCAGGTAGTGGGCGTCCGGCCGGGTCAGCATCGTGATCCACCAGGCGATCTCCTCGGGGGTGCCGACACGTCCCTGGGGGGTCAGTCCGCCGACGTGGTGGAGCATGCCGTCGTAACTCTCGGGCGACATCCCCGCCCGCCGCGCGAACCCGGAGTCGACCAGCCCGGGGGCCACGCCGACGACCCGGATGCCGCGCGGTGCGAGTTCGAGCGCCCACGTTCGGGTCAGGAAGTCGAGCGCGGCCTTGGCGGCGCCGTACACGCTGTTGCCCGCCCACGCGCGCGATCCGCGCGCGCCGGACGAGCTGACGTTCACCACGGTGCCGCCGCCATCGGCGGCGAGGGCGTCGAGTGCGCTGCGCACGAGCAGTACGGGCACCGCGAGGTTCGTGCCGAGTTGGGCGGCCACCTGCTGCGGATCGACGTCGGCGAGGGCGCGGTGGCCCAGCACCGCCGCATTGTTCACCAGGACGTCGATCCCACCGAGCTCGCGCAGGGCGGTGTCCACGACCTTCTGTGGCGCGTCGGCCTCGGTGAGGTCGACGGCGAGCGTCCGAACGGCGTCGTAACCCTCCGCGGTGTCGGCCAGGTCGGTGGCCGTGCGGCCCACGACCAGGACGGCCGCGCCCTGGTCGGCGAAGGCGCGTGCGGTGGCCCGGCCTATACCGGAACCGCCTCCGGTCACCACGACCGATCGCGGGGAAGGAGGGAGGGAGGCTGTGTCAGGCATCGAACCTCGCAGGGTCGTCGTGTCCCGGGGCGGTGTGGCGCCGGTGTTCCGCGGTGAGCGACTCCAGAACCGGGACGATGTCCCGGGGAGCCGGGGTGGCGAGCGTCTCCCGACGCAGCCGGTCGGCTCCGGCCGCGAACGACGGCTCGGTCAGCAGCCTGGTGAGTGCGTCGCGCAGGGCGTCGGCGGTGAGCGTCTCCGCGTCCAGGCGCAGGCCGGCACCGGAGCGTTCCACCAGGTCGGCGCGGATGCCGTTGTCCCACATGGCGCCGGGCACCAGGATCTGCGGGACTCCGTGCAGAAAGGCGGCGTGGACCGTGCCGGAACCGCCATGGCTGATGATGGCCGAGCAGCTCGGCAGCAGCTCGTCCATCGGAACGAAGTCGACGGCGCGGACATTGGCGGGAAGGCCGCTGACCTCCCGGAGCTGGCGGGCGTTGAGGGTGGCGACCACCTCGACGTCCAGTCCGGCCACCGCGTCGATCAACTCACCGATGGACGCCTGGTCCCCGCCCATCACTTCGCGGTGCGACACACCGAGCGTCAGGCACACCCGGGGACGCTTCGGTACCTCCCGCAGCCACGGAGGGACGCTGCCCCGGCCGTTGTAGGCGACGCAGCGGACGGGGACGTACGGCAGGCCGGCCGGGAGCCGCAGGGACGACGGCACCGGGTCGATGGTCCACTGACCGGTCACCAGTTCCTCGGAGAAGGTGCCGTCGTAGCGCTCCATCACCCAGCCGAGCCACTCCCTCATGGGGTCCTCGCGCAGCGCGGGCGGCCGGTTGTCCACCTCCGCCAGATAGCTCTCGCGCATACGGCCGACCAGGTCCAGACCGAACATCAGCCGGGCGTGTGCCGCGCCGGTGACCCGGGCGGCGACGGCCCCGGCGAACGTCAGCGGGTCCCAGACCACCAGGTCGGGCCGCCAGCCGCGGGCGAATTCCACCAGATCCTCGATCATCTCGGCCGACGAGTAGTTCTGGAAGACCGCCGAGGTCATCGCGGTGAACACGCCGTGCATGTGGTCGTACGTCAGCTTCTCCGGGCGCAGTTCGTCCATCGCGAGCAGCAGCTGGGCGTCCGGGGTGTCGTCGTCGTACGTCTCGCGCGAGGCGTCCTCGCGGTCCCGCAGTTCCTCCATCACCTGGTCCTCGTTGAGCTCCCGGCCGACCGGGACCGCGGTGAGGCCGGTGCGGGCCACCACGTCCGCGAGGTCGGGGTGGCTGGCCACGCGGACGTCGTGCCCGGCGGCCCTCAGCGCCCAGGCGAGCGCGACCTGGGCGTGCACGTGGTTGCGGGCGCCGAAGGTGGTGAACAGGACGCGCATCAGCGTTCCCGGACCGCTCGCTCCGCGTACTCCTTGGCGAGCAGCATCGTCGCGGTGCTGTTGCGGCCGAGCGCGTCGCGGACGAAGTCGCGCGCGTCCTGGACCGTGGCGCCCTCGCCGAGGACCGGGACGACCGCGTCGGGGTTCAGTACGACGGCGTGCGTCGAGGTCACGGTGCACCCCGACGGACTCTTCTCGATCCGCCAGCGGCCGTTGTGGACGGTCATCAGCGGTGGCGTACGCAGCTGCTTGTAGACGATGCTCCCCGTCGGGAAGCAGACCCGTACCGACTTCGTCGTGTGGACCGCGCCGTTCGGGGTGAGCGTGTCCATCTCCAGCAGTTGCAGGTTGGGGGTGCTCTCCTCGAGCCCGACCCGGTTCACGTGCGGCAGCCGCTTCTCCCACTGCCCCGCGTCGTAGAGGAAGTCGTAGACCTCGGCCGGGTCGCCGGCCACTTCCACCACATCGTCGAACCGCAACGACAGTGCGCCGCCACCGGCCCCGGCAGCCTGTTCCGCGGCCCTCTTCAGAGCGCCCAGTTCCGCGTCGGTGTTGCGGTCGATGGCCCGGGTGATCCAGTCCACGCCCTCCGGATCGTCGTCGACGGCCCGGAAGTCGTGGGTGAGCCGGACCAGGGTCCGGGAGCCCGGCTGCGGTTCGACGATCCATTCGCCGCCCATCGCGGCGACGGGCGGCTGGGACACCTCCTGGTGGAAGGAGACCCGCAGCCCCGCGGGGTCCAGGACGCGGCGCGAGGTCCAGGTCTTGACGGAGTCGTTGGCGGTCGCCCAGATCCGGATGCGCTCCTCGTCGGCAGTCCGCTCCAGGACTTCCACGTGCACGGTCGGGGGAAAGATCCGTGGCCACGCGTCGACGTCCGCGATCAGGGCGAAGACGGTGGGCGCGGGCGCCTGCACGGTGATCCGGTGCTCGGCTCGGTGAACGTTCGTCATGTTGCGGTCTCCTGGTCCTCGCGCGGGGCCCTCAGTAGTTGCCCAGTCCGCCGCAGACGTTGATCGCCTGCGCCGTGACGGGGGCGGCCTGGTCGGTGACGAGGTAGCCGACCAGGCCGGCGACCTCCTCCGGGGTGGTGTACCTGCCGAGCGGGATCTTCGCCTCGAACCGCTCAAGGACCGCCTCTTCGGTGGTGTCCCAGACCGCGGCGTATCCCTTGCGCACCCGCTGGGCCATCGGCGTTTCCACATAGCCGGGGCAGACCGCGTTCACCGTGACCCCGGTCTTGGCCAGTTCCAGGCCCAGTGCCTTGGTGAAGCCGATGACGCCGTGCTTGGACGCGGAGTAGGGGGCACCCAGCACCACGCCCTGCTTGCCGCCGGTCGAGGCGATGTTGATGATCCTGCCCGTGCCCTGCTCGAGCATCCGGCCCGTGGTGAGCACCTCGCGGGTGACCCTGAGGACGCTGTTGAGGTTGGTGTCGACGACGTCGAGCCAGAGCTCGTCGGTGATCTGCGCGGTGGGGCCTCCGCCGCTGCGGCCCGCGTTGTTCACCAGGACGTCCACGGGGCCGTACCGGTCCACGGCGGCGCGGACGAAGGCGCCGACCTGTTCGGTGGAGCGCACGTCACCCGCTTGTCCCGCGACTTCGTACCCCTTGTCGCGGAGCCGCTCGACGGTGAGTTCGACGTTCTCGGCGTCGCGGGCACAGATGAACACCCGCCGTCCGAGCTCGCACAGCAGCGTCGTGACGGCGAGCCCGATGCCACTGGTGGCACCGGTGACCACGGCGCACCGGTCGTCTTGGGTGGGCATGTCTCTCCTTATCGTTGTCGGGTCACGACCGCGGCCGCGTTGAAGCCGCCCTGGCCCCTGGCCAGCACGAGCGCGGCGGCCAACGGGGCGACGCGGGGGGTGCGGACGAGATCGATCCCGTACTCGGGAACCGGTTGCCGCACGTTCGCCGTGGGCGGGATCACGCCATGGCGGATGGCCAGCACGGCCGTCGCCACGTCCAGGGCCGCGCCCCCGGCACCGAGCCGTCCGGTCATGCTCTTGGGCGCCGACACGGGTACGCCGTGCGCGCCGAACACCGCACGGATGGCGTCCGCCTCGGCGCGGTCGAGTTCGGGGACGCCCGCGGCGTCGGCGAACACCACGTCGATGTCCCCGGGGCACAGTCCGGCGTCGGCGAGGGCGAGCTCGGCGGCGCGCCGCAGGTTGGACGGCCGGCCCGACCCGGGCGGCGGATCGAATGCGGACGCGTATCCGGCGATCTCCCCGTACCAGGACCCGACACCACGGGCGCGTGCCGACTCGGGTGACTCCAGGACGAACAGCGCACCGCCCTCTCCCGGTACGTATCCGGAGGCGTCCGTGTCGAAGGGCAGGTACGCCCGCTCGGGGTCGTCCACGGTGCTGATCCGGCCGCTCGCGAGCTGCGCGACCCAGCCCCAGGGCGACAACGAGCCGTCGACGCCGC
The DNA here is from genome assembly GCF_031597775.1 of Streptomyces sp. BB1-1-1. Lineage (NCBI taxonomy): Bacteria > Bacillati > Actinomycetota > Actinomycetes > Kitasatosporales > Streptomycetaceae > Streptomyces > Streptomyces sp. BB1-1-1. The sequence goes on from NZ_CP134203.1 coordinate 2,708,425, forward strand.
CCGCGATCACCATCCGAGCGTCGTCGCGCAGCTGTCGCCGGGCCTTCGCCAGGGCGTCCAGCCCGCCTGCCTGCTCGGTCACGACCACACCGCCCGGACCGCGCAGTCCGTGGCGGATGGAGATCTGCCCGGTGTTGACCGCGTAGAACCAGGCGAAGGACTGGTAGGCGCTGACGTGCTCCGGGCCCTTGCTCCAGAGGTTGTGCAGTTCACGGTGGCCGAACGCGAAGCCGCCGGCCGAGCTGGCGGTGACGACGCCGATGTCGTACTCCGGCAGTGCGCGGGGATCCACCCCGGCGTCCTCGATCGCCCATTCGGCGGCCACCAGCGCCAGCCGGGTCATGTGGTCGGTCTGCGGAATCAGCCGGCTGGGGATGCCGTGTTCCTGAGCGTCGAAACCCGGGATCTCACCGGCCAGCCGGCTGGGGTAGCGCTCCGGGTCGAAGCAGCCGACGGGGCCGATCGCGGCCTGCCCGGCGAGGGTACTGCTCCAGTGCGAGGCCGTGCCCAGACCTGTCGGCGCGAGCACGCCCATACCGGTGATCACGGCCGCGGACGTCATGACGCCGCCCCTTCCGGGCCGCGCAGCACCATCGCGCTCTGGAAACCTCCGAAGCCGCTGCCCACGGTGAGCACCGCGTCCACGCGCTGCTCGCGTGCCGTCAGCGGCACGTAGTCCAGGTCACACTCGGGGTCGGGCTCGTGCAGGTTGGCGGTGGGCGGGATGACGTTGTGCTCGATGGTGAGCGCGCAGGCCGCGATCTCCAGCGAGCCGATCGCGCCCAGGGAGTGACCGATCATCGACTTGATGCCGCTGACGGGCACCCGGTGGGCGTCCTCGCCGAGGGCCTTCTTGAAGGCCGCCGTCTCGTGGCGGTCGTTCTGCACGGTGCCCGAGCCGTGCGCGTTGACGTAGTCGAGGTCCTGCGGGGCGACAGCGGCCCGCCGCATGGCGACGCGGATGGCCTCGGCCATCTCCCGGCCGTCCGGGCGCAGCCCGGTCATGTGGAAGGCGTTGGAGCGGGAGGCGAACCCACTGATCTCGGCGTACACATGAGCGTCCCGCCGCCTGGCGTGCTCCAGCTCCTCCAGGACGAAGACGGCGGCGCCCTCGCCCAGGACGAACCCGTTCCTGGTGCGGTCGAAGGGCCGCGAGGCGCGCCCGGGTTCGTCGTTGCGCGGCGTGGTCGCCTTGATCGCGTCGAAGCAGGCCACGGTGATCGGCGAGATCGGGGCGTCGGTGGCGCCGGCCACCATCACATCCGCCGAGCCCTCCCGGATCAACTCCACCGCGTGCCCGACCGAGTCGAGTCCGGAGGTGCAGCCGGTCGAGATCAGCGACACGGGGCCCTCGGCACCGACGTCGCGGGCGACCTCGGCGGCGATCGAGCTCGGAACGAAGTAGTCGAAGAGGTGCCGCCCGGCGTAGGAGTCGTCCACGTGCCAGTGGCGCCCGCCGTCGCTGACGACGGAGTACTCGTCCTCCAGGCTCATGGTGCAGCCCACGGCGCTGCCGATGGCGACACCGGAACGCGCGGGGTCCAGTTCGGCCAGTTCCAGCCCACTGTCGGCGACGCTCTCCCGGGCGCTCACCACGGCGAACTGCGCGGCACGGTCCATCCGCCGGGCCTGCTGCGGGGTCAGTCCCTCCCGCAGCGGGTCGAAGTCGACCTCGGCGGCGACCTGCGAGCGGTAGGACGTGGGGTCGAAGAAGCTGATCCTCCGGGTGGCGGTGCGTCCGGCGGTCAACGCGTCCCAGAAGGGCTTGCGCCCCACTGCGTCGGGAGCGACGACACCGATGCCGGTGATGGCGACACGGCGCCCCGTGCGGGTGGCCATCAGCGGTCCTCCGTCGCCGCCCACTCCCCCGACACGTGCTGCCGGGGGACGTACAAGCCGGGCTCACTGGCGCTCAGTCGCCGTACCGCCGAGGCGTGTTGCCGGAAGGAGGGGTCGCCCACCGCTGCCCGGAAGGCGTGCGCGTCGCGCCAGTGCGCGATGTTGACCCAACGATCCGGGTCCTCGGCGTGCTGGTGCAGGACGTACCGCAGGAAGCCGTCCCGGCCGGCCAGGTATCGTCCGGTCTCCGCGAAGGCCTTCTCGAACTCCTCGGGCGAGGCGTGCACGGTGAACCTGTTGATGAAGGTGACCACCCCGCTCCCGGTGGGATCAAGGTCATTCGGTTGCATCTCATCGCCTCTTCTCACGTGCGACGTCGGGCTTTGACGCTGTGGCGTCGTCCAACGTGGGCGTCGCCTCTCGCAGCCCGCTCAACAGCCCCTGGACTCGGGGGCGTCCATGGCCCGGCGGGGGGTCGAGCAGCCGTGGACCGGCGGGTCGAGCGAGGGTCGACCCGCTGCCGATCGTGGTGTTGGGATGCTCGTCGGTGACGAGCACACCGAGATCCGGAGGCACGCGATGAGTCAGAACGTCGAAGCCGTACGGCGGATGATCAAGGCGTACAACACGGGCACGACCGACGACGCCCACGAGTTCATCCACCCGGAGTATCTGAATCCGGCCACTATCGAGCACGGGATCGGTGAGGGGCCCGAGGCGTTCGCGATGGCGGTAGCCTGGGTGCGGATGACCTTCTCCGAGGACGCGTACCTCGAGGAGGTCAAGGTCGAGGAGCGGGGGGACTGGGCACGGGCGTACCTGGTCCTCTACGGCCGTCAGGTCGGCCCGATGGTGGGCTTCGCACCGACCGGCCGCCGCTTCGCCGGGGAACAGATCCATCTGCTGCGGATCGTCGACGGCAAGATCAGGGACCACCGGGACTGGCCGGAGTATCAGAGCACCTACCGCCAGCTCGGTGAGCCGTGGCCCGAGCCGGGCGGTTGGCGCCCCTAGACCGAGACGCCACTGGACCGAGACTGTGCGAGGAGCCGATCCGATGACCGAACAGCGGAGCGTCGACTTCTGGTTCGACCCCGTCTGCCCGTACACGTGGATCGCCTCACGGTGGCTGGTGGAGGTCACCAAGGTGCGACCGGTGACCGTCCACTGGCGGGTGATGAGTCTTTCGGTGCTCAACGAGCACCGGGACGACAACCCTGAGGGCGAGTGGGAGGACTACATGTGGGCGCCGGTGCGCGTGTGTGCCGCAGTGGAGGAGCGGTTCGGCCGGCGAGCGCTCGGTGAGCTCTTCACGGCGATGGGCACTCGCTTCCACCTTCAGGGCGACTGGGGGAACCTCACGGCGGCCCTGGCGGACGCCGGACTCCCCGAGGAGCTCGCGGACGTCGCCGAGTCCACCGTCTACGACGAGGCGATCCGCTCCTCGCACGCTCAGGCCGTCGCCTTGGCCGGCGGCGACATCGGCACCCCGGTGATCTCGCTCGCCGCGCCCGGCGGCGAGCGGGTCGGTTTCTTCGGGCCGGTGGTCTCCCCCGCTCCCACCGGGGAGACGGCAGGCCGGCTGTGGGACGGCTTTCTCCTCATGGCCACGGTTCCGGGCTTCTTCGAGATCAAGCGCACCCGGAGCGGGGAGCCCCGGTTCGAGATGGCCGACTGAGGCGGCGCGTCCGACGGCGGGGCGCACGCAGGCCGCCGGAGCGGGTGAACCGGCGCCGGCCGGTTCACCCGCTCCGGCGCACCGTCACCCGTGCCCGTGCCCGTGCCCGAGCACGTGCCCGAGCACGGCCTCGGCGAGCGGCCGGTGCACAGAGGTCGGCAGCGCGTGCCCCATTCCCTCGATCTCCACCAGGTCCGAGCCCGGGATCAGGTCGGCGAGGTGGCGACCGTGCGGCGGCGGGGCGATCGGGTCCTGCGTCGCCTGGATCACCTGGGTGCGGACGTGGACGTCGCGCAGCTCGGAGGCGCGCTCGCGGGGCGGTGGCCGCACCGCGTAGTGCGCCTGCGGCTCACGGAGGGAGCCCGAGTGATCGATGGCCTGCCGTTCCCACCGCCGGAAGTCCGCCTCGCCGAAGGGGGTCTCGTCCCCCGAGAACAGCTTCCACCGGCGCACCCGCCGGTCCAGTTCCGCTTCCACGCCGTCCACGTCCTCGTTCATGACGGCAAGCGCCTCCAGGAACCGTTCCTGCGGCAGCGGAAGCCCGTCGGCCGAGGGCTCTTTCGCGAAGGCGCGGCGGATGTTGCCGGGGAAGTCGACGTCGAGCGCTCCGCTCAGCATCATCGACATGCTCAGCATCCGCTGCGGGTGGTCCAGCGCGATCAGCTGGCACAGGACGGCACCCATCGACATCCCCACGAAGTGGGCCTGTTCGATCTCCCATCCGTCGAGCACCGCGACGGCGTCGGCGGCCAGCTGGAGGTATCCGTACGGGCGCTCCGCCACGTCCCAGCCGGTGGAGCGCCCCACCCCCCAGTGGTCGTAGCGGATCACGTGCAGGCCGCCGGCGGCGAGCCGTTCGACGAACTCGGTCGGCCAGCTCATCGCCGTCAGGTTCCCGCCCGCCACCAGAAGCAGTGCGGGGTCCGCGCGGTCTCCGAAGTCCTCGCTCCACAGCTCCACGTCCTTGGACGTGACGACACGTTGTGCCACTGGCGCATTCCTCTCAGTCCAGGAACCCTCGGTTCCGTTGGTCGTCGGTCGTGTTGCGCGGACGGGCTCAGCGCGGCGCCAGCTCCCAGAGGCAGGAGTCCAGCGGCACGTTGGGCGATACCAGGGGCCCGGTCTTGGAGACGATGTCGAGACCCGCCGCGTCGGCCAGGTCAGCCCACTCGCGGTCGGTGCGGACCCGGCCGCCGAGGAACACCAGCATGCGCATGTCCAACACGCTGAAGTACAGGTCGGACGTCCGCGTCCCGCCGGGCGGTGCCTCCGCCCTCTCCAGCAGGACGATCCGGCCGCCGGGTCGCAAGGCCGCACGGCAGCGCCCCAGGATTCGCAGCGCGTCTGTGTCCGACCAGTTGAGGAGGACGAACGACAGCACCACGACATCGGCGGACACCGGCAGCTCGTCGAAGAAGTCGCCACTGACGATGTCGATACGGCCGTCCATTCCGGCCGCCACGATGCGCTCGCGCGCCCGGGCCGCCGCCCCGGGCAGGTCCAGCAGGGTGCCACGTGTCTCGGGCGCCGCCCGCAGGATGGCGCTGAGCAGACCGCCCGGCGCGCCGCCGACGTCGAGCACGTGCCGCGCCCGGCTCCAGTCGTACGCGGCGACGGGAGCGGCGAAGGCCGCGTCCTCCCGGGTCGTCATCAAGGTGTCGAACGAGGCGCCGAGTTCGTCGTCCGCCGACAGGTCGCTCCAGAACGGTGCGCCGTAGCGGGCCTCGTACTGCGGCGACCCGGTGCGCACCGCCTCGCGCAGATCGAGGAACGTCAGGTCCGCTCGTCCGACGGCCTGGTCCAGGTCGAGCCAGGAACGCTGGCGTGACGGGTCGTCGTCGGCGAGCAGGTCCCCGATGCGGGTCGGGAGGTAGCGGCCGGGCCCGGACTCCTCCAGGACGCCGGCTGCCGCCAGGTGCCGCATCAGCCGCGCCAACGCGTCGGCGTCCGCTCCGGTGGCTCCGGCGAGCGCCTCCGGGCTCGTGACGCCCGCGCGCAGGTGGTCGACCAGCCGCAGCGTCGCCGCGACCCGCAGCGCCATCGGAGTCACCAGGTTCGACATCCGGACCAGGGCGTCGACGGGCCGTTCGGCCCCGCCGGATCCGCTTCCGGCCGTGCCGCCGTCCGTGCCGCTCACGACGCGCCGCCTTCCCCGTCCGTACCGAGCGCGTACGCGCTCAGGTGGTCGACGGCGTCGGCGTAGGTGAAGGGCTGCATGAACCAGCCCGCGCGTACGTCGCGGTAGTGACGGGACAGTGGGTGGTGGGCAGTGAACGATGCCCCGCCCACCAGGGTCATGCAGTCCTCGACGATGCTCGCCGCGGTGCGGTTGACGATGAGCTTCGCGTACTGGAAGGGAGCCATCATCAGCCGGCCGCGTTCGCCGGGATCGTCCGTTGTCCGGTGAGCGTAGTGGTCGGTGCTGGTCAGTGCCGCCGCGAGCGCCGTGCGAAGGGTGTACAGCTTCACGTCGAGTTCGGCCACGAGGGTACGGACCGCTGCCGCCGGCTGCCCGCCGCGCCGGGCGATGCCCGCGACGGTGAAGTCGCGCGCCGCCTGTGCGATGCCGGCGTACACGCCGAGCAGTCCGATGGAGCTGACGGTCTGGCCCGCCATCGCGGCGTCGTTGCGGACGCCGACCGGGCCCCGCAGGAAGACGTCGGCCGCTGGGACGGGACAGTCCTGGAAGAGGACCTCGGTGCTGGCGGAGGCCCGCATCCCCATGCCGTTCCAGTTGTCCGGAGCCTTCAGACCGAGGGCGTCGGCGGGCAGGAAGGCGGAGGCGAGCAGCGGGCGGCCGGAGGTGGGACGGGTCTGTGCCGCGACGACGAAGTGCGTGGCGAACGGGGCCATGCTGACCAGGATCTTCCGCCCCACCAGCCGCCAGCCGCCGTCGGCCGCGGGGACCAGTTCGGTCGTGACTCCGGCGTCCTTCAGTGCGCCACTGATCAGTGCCTTCTCCGTGCCCATCAGCCGCAGCAGCCGCTCGGCCAGGGCGCGCCCCGTGTCGCTGCCGTGCTCGCGCTCGTACGACATGGTGATCCCGCGGCTGAACTGCATGTGCAGCGACAGCGCGACGGACGCGTCGGCCTCGGCGATTCGTTTCACGGCGAGGCACACGTCGTGGAGGCTGCGCACGCCCAGTCCGCCGAACTCACGCGGCACGGTCGCGCCGAGTACGCCGTCGGCGGCCAGGCGCTGAAACGCGGCGAGCGGGAAGGTGCCGTCGCGGTCGTGTCCGGTGGCGGCGGACGCCATGCCCGGCAGGTGTCTGCCCAGTATCTCCAGCAGTGCGTGGCCCTCGGGCGTGAGCGGTCCGGCGAGGGTTCCCGCCGATGCCCGGCCCGTGCTGTCGGCCTGTTCCGTCATGGATTTCCTGTCCCTTCCGTCCGGACGGCGTCCACGGTGCGCGCCGCCGCCAGATACCGGTCGATGGCGGTCCGGTGATAACCCGGTCCGAAGCCCAGCCGGTCGACCTCGGGAATCAGCCGACGCAGTTTCCGCACCGAGGGGCAGTGCTCGATGCTGTTGTCGGTGACCTGCCACTGGGCCGAGACACCGAGCCTGTGTTCGAGGTGCCGCACAATGGTGGTGACCTCCACGCAGTCCCCGGAGGCGACGTTCACGGTCTCGTCGCACACCCCGGTACGCAGGAGGGCGTCCACGACGGTGACGAAGTCGGACACGTGGAGCATGTCCCGGCGCGCCCCGCGCTGGACACGCACACGGCCGGCCAGCACCTGGGTGAGGAGAGCGGCGAGAAGGCGGAAGCCGGGTTCGTCCGGGCCCAGCACATAGCCGAGCCGCAGGATGAGGTGACGCGCCCCGGAGGCTTTGATCATCCGTTCGAGGTCCAGCTTGTGCTGGCCGTAGCGGGTGGAGGCGACCGGTGGGCCGCTCTCGTCGCCCGGGCCGCCGGGTCCGCCGTACATGCTGACGGTGGAGAAGAACACGAGCATGCGGTCGCGCCTCAGGCAGTGCTGGATCGTGTCGTCGACGAGCCTGGTCTCACGCTGGTGTTCGGTGTCGGGCAGCGGGTGGGTGGGCACGCCCGCTGCCAGCACCGTCGTTCCGGAGTGCTCGGTCGAGAGCGGTGCGAGATGGCGTGCGAGGAACCCGTTCCCGATGATCTCCATCTGACAAGGCAGTCCTTCGGCTCGCTGGGGGCACCGACCTTCGCAGCCAGGTGTCGAGGGACGCTCGAAAGTGCTCGGACACCTGGGCGAGGCCCGGTCGGGAAGCCGGTACAACAAGGCTCCGCGCACCTTCAAGGACGCGGGTGGAAGGTGGCCTCACCCACCCCATCTCTCTTGTGACGCGAGGAGTTCCCATGCGCGTTCTGTTCGTCAGCTCCCCGGGGCTGGGGCACATCTTCCCCACCGTGCCCCTGGCGCACGCGCTGACCGCGGCGGGCCACGACGTGCTCTACGCCCAGGGCGGTGACGTCGACTCGGTGGCCGCCGCGGGCGTCAACGTCATCGATGTGACCCCCGGACTCGACTACGCGACGGTGTTCCGGCCCGAGGAGATCGACTTCAGCGTCGACGGCGGGGACGAGTTCGTCGCCGCGCTCTTCGCGAAGGTCTCGGGCGTCACCGTCGACCGGGTGGTGGAGGTCGCCCGCACCTGGTCCGCGGATCTGATCGTCCACTCACCTCTGCAGGGTGCCGGCCCGCTGGCGGCGGGAGCGCTCGCGGTGCCCGCCGTGTCCGTGGTCACGGGCCCGGCCGACAGCGCGCCGCGTATCGACGGGCTGCTGCGCGACCACATGAAGGAGCACTACCTGCGGCACGAGGTCCCGCCGGAGCCGATGCCCGGTTTCCGACTCAACTCGATGCCGCGGAGCCTGCTGGAGCTGCTTCCGGAACAGGTGCGTGGGGCCGACGACGTACCGATGCGCTATGTGCCCTTCAACGGCAACGGCGAGTTGCCCGGCTGGCTGCTGGAGCCGCCGCGGCGGCCGAGAATCGCCGTCACCCTGGGCTCGATCGCCGGTCTCTGGGGCGGCCTGGCCGTGCTGGCGCCGCTCGTCGCCGCGGCGGCGGACACGGACGCGGAGTTCGTCGTCACGCTCGGCGGCGGTGACCCCGCGCTGCTGGGTGAACTGCCCCCCAATGTGCGGACGGTGGACTGGCTCTCCCTCGCACCGCTCCTGACGACCTGCCGCGGGCTGATCCACCACGGTGGGTCGGGCACCTCGGCGGTGGCGATGGCCCTCGGTGTCCCGCAGTGCGTGATGCCGCTCAGCCCTGACCAGAAGGACAACGAGCGCGCCGTCGTCGAGCGGGGCATCGCGATCGGGGCGACGGCCGAGACCGTCGGCACGGCGGAGTTCCGGGGTCTGCTGGAGAACGAGGAACTGCGCCGGGCCGCGGCCGAGGTACGCGACGAGGCGGCGGCGATGCCGTCTCCCGCCGCGCTGGTCAGGCGGCTGGAGTCCCTGGTGTGAGGGAGCTCCCTGGTGTGAGGGAGCGAGGCCGGCGGGCCGCCCGCGCCTGGTGTCAGCGGCCCGGCGGCCGGACGGACATGGCGTGGCTGAACACGTTCGCGGGGTCCCACCGCGCCTTGACCCGCTGGAGCCTCGGGTAGTTGTCCCGGTAGTAGAGGGTGTGCCACGGCACTCCGGACTTGTTCCACCGGGGGTCGGTCAGGTCGGCGTCGGGATAGTTGATGTAGGCCCCGCCATTGGCCGCGTCGGGTACCGGGACGCCGCCCGTGTCCGCGTAGACGTCCCGGTACAGGTCGCGCACCCAGGCCAGTTGCGCGTCGCCGGAGACGCCGGGCCACCACGAGGTCTCGTACGTCGCGCTGAACAGGCAGTCGCGGTGCGGGATCGCGGTCGCCGACGCCGGGACCGTGTTGATCCGTCCGCCGAGAGTGGAGAGGTACACGGCCGACGCCTGGTGGTCGTCCCCGCCCTGGGTCAGGTAGCGATGGAGAGTCCGTATCTGCGCTTCCGTCCAGGCGGTGCGCAGGAGCCCGGCCTTGGACTTGAAGGGGTATCGGCCCCCGGCGTACGGGTCCACGGTCAGCGTGGACTTCATCCACAGTGCGGTCGACTCCTCGGTGTCGTGACGCACCCCGGTGTCCGCCGTGACAGCCGCGACGTACTCGTCGAGCAGCTTCTTGCCGTGCGGCAGGGATCCGTCCACGTTGGCCACGAGGGTGAACCGTCCGGTCGCCCGGTGGTTGAGGATGAGCCAGCTGCTGAGCGGTGCGTAGCGGGAGTCGGTGCCGGACTCCTTCTCGTGCCAGACGCCGTGGTTGCGCAGGATCCTGACGAACGCGGACTCGGTCATGTCCGCCCATGACCAGCCGATGGTGACGGAGCGTATCGTCGCCGGGGGGCGGGGCAGCAGGCTGGTGGGATCACCGCCGCGCGCGCCGGGTGAGCGCATGAGGTAGCGGGTGACGATGCCGAAGTTCCCGCCGCCACCGCCGGTGTGGGCCCACCACAGGTCGTGGTGGGGGTCGGCGGGGTCGCGGGTGGCCAGCACCGTGCGGGCCCGCCCGCGCCGGTCGGCGACGACCACCTCGACGCCGTGGAGGTGGTCCGCGACCAAGCCGTGGTGACGGGACAGCCCGCCGTATCCGCCGCCCGCGAAGTGTCCGCCGACGCCGACGCCGGGACACGCGCCGGCCGGTACAGTGACGCCCCAGCCCAGGTAGAGGGTGCGGTACACGTCACCGAGCGTCGCGCCCGACTCGATGGCGAAGGCGCGGTGCGCCGGGTCGTAGCCGATGGACTTCAACTCGGACACGTCGACGACGACCTGTACCGCCGGGTCGTCGACGAAGTTCTCGAAGCAGTGTCCGCCGCTGCGGGCGACGATCCGTCTGCCCGTCCGCAGAGCGTCGTTCACCGCGGCGACCACGTGGTCGGCGCGGTGGACGAGGCGGATGGACTCCGGACGGCCGGAGAAGCGACCGTTGTAGCCTCTGGCGTTCAGCTCGGCGTAGCGCGGGTCGTCCGGCCCCAGGTCGGTGGCCGGGGGCGCCGGAAGACAGCCGGCGGCCCCGGTTTCCGCCGCCCCGGCCGTACCGGCACCGGTAAGTGCCATGGCACCGCCGGCCGCGGCGCCGCCCGCGAGAAATCCACGGCGCGAGAAATCCTTCACTGCCACTCCCCGTATCGTTGTCGGTCACCCGGTCCGTCCGGGTGGTCAGGTCTGAAGGGGCTCCGGCCCGGCGCCGCGCCGATCGGCCGCCGCCAGTTCTTCGAGGACCGGCACGACGGCGCTGGGCGCGGGCATGTCCTTCGCCTCCCGGCGCAGTGCGGTGGCGGCGTCGGCGAAGGAGCGGTCACCGAGCAGCCGCCTGAGCATGCCGCGCAGCATCCCGGCATCGGCCCGCTCCGGTTCCGCGACCCGCAGCCCGGCACCGCGCTCCTGGAGGAGGCGTGCCTTGTGGTCGGTGTCCCACACCCCGTCGGGGAGGATCAGCTGGGGGACTCCGCAACTCAGCGCGGTGTTGAAGGTGCCCGCACCGCCGTGGTGGATCACCGCCGAGCAGCTGGGCAGCAAGGTCTCCAGCGGGACGAAGTCCACCACACGGACGTTGTCGGGCACCTCGGTGACGGACGCGAGCTGGGCCTTGTTCAGGGTGGCCACGACCTCGACGTCCTCTCCGGCCACGGCCGCGAGCACCTCGCCCAGCGGCACCCGGTCAGCGCCGAGCAGCTCACGGTGCGAGACCCCGAGGGTCAGGCAGACCCGCTTGCGCTTCGGTGGTTCGCGGAGCCAGCCGGGGAGGACGGAGCTGCCGTTGTGGGTCACGATCCGCATCGGTACGCGGTCCACCCCGACGGGGAAGCGCAAGGACGGCGGCAGCGGGTCGATGGTGCGTTGCCCGACGACGAGGTCCTCGCCGAACTCGCCGCCGTACCGCCGCATGGTCCAGCCCAGCCACTCCTCCATCGGATCCTCCCGCTGTCCCGGGGGCAGCCGGCGCACCGCGTCGAGGTAGGACTCCCGCATCCGGCCGATCAGGTCCAGGCCGAACAGGAGCCGGACGTGGGCCGCACCGCTGGCCCGCGCCGCGACGGGGCCGGCGAAGGTGAGCGGGTCCCAGACCACCAGGTCGGGCTGCCACCAACGGGCGTGGCGCACCAGGTCGTCGACCATGGCCGGCGCGGAGTACTGCTGGAAGACATGGGTGGTCATCGCCGTGAAGACGCCGTGCATGTGGGCGTACGACAGTTTCTCCGGGCGGATCTCGGTCATGTCCGTCCAGTACTCGAAACGCTCGGCCAGGGCGCGGTGGTCGTCGCCGGTCTCGTCCCAGGCTCCGGAGTCCTGCGCCGCGGGTTCACCGGCCCCTTGGTCCACACCGGCGTCACCGGGTCCGCCCGGCCCGTCGTGCGTCTCGTACGACTCCATCTGTGCCATCAGGTCGAGCGCGGCACCGGCCGACACGGCGGTCAGCCCGGTGCCCTTGATGTCGTCGGCGAGGTCGGGCTGGCCGGCCATCTGGACCTCGTGGCCGGCTGCCCGAAGCGCCCACGCCAGCGGGACCTGCGCGAACAGGTGGGACTTCGCGGTGTGTGTGGTGAACAGAACCCTCATCGGGCACCTTCCTCGGCCGGCGTGGTCGGAGCGGGAGAGCGGTGTCCTCACACCACCCGGATGTCCGGGACGTAGAGGATCCATTTGCCACCCGAGGCCCGGAACTGCTGTTCCTTGGCGATGATCTCGTCGGCGTGGTTCCAGGCGAAGAGCACGGCGTAGTCGGGATAGGGGTTCTCGAACTCCTCCCGCGGCCGCACCGGTATGTGCGAGCCCGGCGTCAGCCGCCCCTGCTTGTTGGGGGTGGTGTCGGAGATGAACGAGACGAGGTCGGGCCCGATGCCGCAGTAGTTGGCCACGGTGGCGCTCTTGGCCGTGGCCCCGTATCCGACGACCGTACGGCCGTCGGCCCGCAGTTTGCGGAGCAGAGCGACCAGTTCGTCGCGGGCCCGCTCCACCCGGCCGACGAACCCCCTGAGGCTCCGCAGGTCCGACAACCCGCGCTCCCTTTCACGGCGCAGCAACGCCTCGACTGCGGGCGAGGGGGTGCGCCGTCCCGCTCGGGCGATGGTGTAGCGGACCTCGCCGCCGTGAACGGGCAGCCGTTCCGCGTCGACCAGTTCGAAGCCGAACCGCTTGGCCATGGCGCTCACGGAGGAGACGGAGAAGAAGTAGTAGTGCTCGTCGTAGATCTGGTCGAAGGCGGCGAGGTCGACGATGTCGGCGAGGTAGGGGTCCTCGAAGACGAACACTCCGTCCGGCGCGAGCAACGCGTCCACTCCCCGGAAGATCGAGTCCAGGTAGGGAATGTGGCAGATCGTGTTGGCCGCGAAGACGACCTGCGCGTGCCCCTCGGCCTTGCGGATCTCGTCCGCCGTCGACTCCTGGAAGAACTCGGTGATGACCCGTACGCCCTGACGGCGTGCCAGGTCGGCCACGCTCTGCGACGGTTCGACGCCCAGGTGCCGCACCCCGGCCTCGGCCGCGGTACGGAGCATGACGCCGTCGTTGCAGCCCAGCTCGACGAGGAAGGCGTCCTTCCCGTTGAGCTCGGTCTCCAGGAAGTGCTGTGCGGTCCTCTCGAAGTGCCGGCGCATGACGGAGGACCCGGACGACAGATACGGATAGTGGCCGTTGAACATCAGGTGGCGCGGCACTTCCTCGGTGAGCTGCACCATGGTGCAGTCCTCGCAGACGCCGACCGCCAGCCGGAAGAAGAACTCGTCGCCGAGGTACTCGGGCTCCAGGAGTCCACTGGAGAGCGGCTGCTGACCGAAGTCCATGAACTCGTGCAGCCGACCGCCGCAGATCCGACAACTGAGCATGGTGGAAGCCCTCTCCCTCGAGTGATGGTGTGACGATCGTTCTGGCGTGCGGCTGCGGCCGACGGGCTCACAGATCCCCGGGCCAGTCGTCGTCGTCGCGCAGCAGGGCCCTGGCCAGGCTCTGGTAGAAAGCGACGACGCCGGGTTCCTTGGGGCTCAGGTGGCCGCGGCCGGCGAAGCGTGACCCCACCGCCCGCTGCACGGCCTCCAGGCCGTGCCGGTCCTCACTGTTGATCATGCCCGCGTACGACTCGGCCTGCCGGCGCATCTCGTCGAGGTCGGCACCATCCAGCGCGGCACGCGGCACGAGGATCCCGCCGCGGACGAGTGTCCGGTCGATCGTCTGCGGGATGAGGCTGAGCCAGATGACCATCTCGCCGGCCGCGGCCAGGCTCGCCGCGGGGAAGACGAAGAAGCCGTACAGATGGGCCTTCTCCTCGGCGGTCAGCGGCAGGACGTAGGCGTCCTGCGGCTTGGAGAACCGGATGAGCAGACGCAGCGCCCAGGGAGAGTCGACCCGCACGTCCGTGTCGGACCCGCCGGGCGTCGACGGCCCGAGGGTCTCCGGGTGGAATCCCAGCACGTGGTAGTTCTCGTGAGCGTTCTCGACCGCGACCTTCCAGTTGCAGGCCCACTCCTCGCTCCAGGACCCGAGCTGCGCCATGTCGTCGAGCCGGTAGTTGGCCAGGTCGTCGGAGATACGGCTCAGTCGGGGAGCGAGGGGGGCGGCGGCCGCGTCGAGATTCACGTACACGAACCCGTGCCACTCCTCCACCGCGAAGGCCGGCAGCCGACAGCTTCGGGGGTCGAAGTCGGGGTTCTTGCGCATATGGGTCGCGCCGATGAGCCGACCGTCGAGTCCGTACCGCCACAGGTGGTACGGGCAGGTGAAGGATTCGGCGCTGCCGGCGGCGCCGGATTCGACGAGCGGCATCATCCGGTGCCGGCAGATCGGTGACATGCCGTGCAGCACACCGTCGGCGTCACGGGTGACCACCACCTGCTCGCCCGCGATGTCGAGCGAGACGTAGCTGTTCGGCTCGGCGAGGTCGTCACGGTGGGCGACGAGCACCCAGGAGCGCCCGAACACCCGGGTGCGTTCCAGCTCGTACAGCTCGGGTGAGGTGAACGCGCGTGGCGGGAGGCTGAGCTGGGGCGCCAGTTCCAGGTAGCGGCGCAGTTCGTCCAGTAGTGCGGCGACCTCGCCGGACGGCGACCCGGTGTGCTCACCACCGCGGCTGCCGTTGACCGCGCCGTCGTGACCGTCGCGCGCCGCGCCCGGGCTCGTCTCGCCGGAGGTCCGGCCTGTACTCACGTCTGCGCTCACGGTGGGACTCCAACCTGTGCCGCGGGTACCTGGTGTCCCGACCGTGGCAAACCGGATTCGAACCCCGCTCGACAGCGCACTCGGTCGCCACGACGGGCCCCGGAGCCCCACACGTCCAGCCGGTCTCCGGCATTCTTCTAGCAGGCCGCCCGACGATCGGTGCTTCCGGTCCCCTGCCCCTGTCGAGCCCGCAACGAAGGAGGTCGTCGTGTACGGAGCCGAACTCGCCGAGATCTACGAGCTGATCCATCGCGGCCGCGGCAAGGACTATCTCCGGGAGGCGGCGGAGGTGGAGCGACAGGTGCGCAAGCGCAGGCCGGGTGCCGCCACCCTGCTCGACGTCGCCTGCGGCACCGGAGCGCATCTGCGCTGCTTCGACGAGCTGTTCGACGAGGTGGCCGGACTGGAGCTGTCCGAGCCGATGGCCCGGTTCGCACAGGTGGCGCTTCCGCACGTGCCCGTCCATGTGGGCGACATGCGGGACTTCGACCTCGACCGCACGTACGACGTCATCACCTGCATGTTCGGCTCGATCGGCTACCTGCTGACGGAGTCCGCCCTGACCGGCGCGCTGCGCCGGTTCGCACGGCACCTGACGCCCGGCGGGGTGCTGGCTGTCGACCCGTGGTGGTTCCCCGAGACGTACCGGCAAGGTCATGTCGCCGGTAGCACGGTGACGGTCGGGGAGCGGACCGTGTCGCGGGTCTCCCATTCCGTACGGGAGGGAGCGGCGTCCCGGATGAACGTGCACTACCTGGTCGCAGACGGCGCCTCGGGGGTACGGCACTTCCACGAGACGCACCTGATCGGCCTGTTCTCCCAGGAGCAGTACGAGGCGGGGTTCGCGGCCGCCGGTTTCGACGTCGACTACGTCCCCGTCGAGCCCGCCGGCCGCGGCCTCTTCGTCGGCGTCCGGCCCGCCGACTGACCCGGCGGGTTCAGGGCCGTCGGGTCAGTTGCTCGTTGGCCTGGTCGAGGAATTCGTTCAGCGTCCGGATCCGGCTTTCCGCGTCCGGCATGCCGATCGAGTACTTCCGCTCGACCTGGCTGATCGCCTCCAGCAGGGCGAGTGAGTCGTACCCCAGGGCGTTCAGTTCGACCTCACCGACGTCCTCGCTCTGCAGATCGACCCCCTCCGCCTCGCCGGCGCACTGGCGGAATATCTCGACCAGCACCGGCAGGGTGAGCTCGCTCATCACACACACCTCTCTGCTTGCAGGGAAGGAATCGCGCGCCACCGGGCGACGGGGACTCAGCCCGCCGCCTCCCACATGTCGCGCAGGGAGTCGCGCAGAGCGATGGCCGGACGCCAGCCCAGCACCCGTTCCGCGTGACGGATGTCGGCCTTCGTCCAGCCGCCGCCCTTGCTCTCCACCGGGCCGCCGGCCTCCTTGATCGTCTCGGGCGGGAATCCGGCCGCCTCGACCAGCGTCATCACCAGCTCCCGCATCGTCGGTGCCTCACCGCGTCCGATGTTGAACACCGTGCCGGGGGCCACCCCGTCCGCGGCCCGCAGGACCGCCGTGGCGACGTCGCGTACGTCGACGTAGTCGCGCGCGGCGTCCGCGATCGTCAGTTCCAGCCGCTCCCCCGGCGTCACCCCGCGCAACCGGTGCAGCACAGCGCCCAGGAAGCTCGCTTCCGACGGGTGGGGCCCGCAGACATTGACGGCGCGCAGCACGACCGCGTCGACGTCCCCGGCGCGGGCCGCCTCCAGTACGGCCTGCGAGCCGGCCAGTTTGGTACGGGCGTACGGCGTACGAGGATCCGGCGCCCACGACTCGTCGATGCTGGTGCCGGGCGGCACGAAACCGTACTCGTGGATGCTGCCGACGTGGACCACGCGCGGGCGTGCGGGCAGCGCCGCGACCGCGGCGAGCACTCTGTCCACCAGCCGCACATGGGCGTGGTGCATGGCCTCCTCGGTCACCGCCCAGCCGCCGGTGGCGTTCACCACGACCTCCACCTTGCGCGAGGCGAGGAGTTCGGTGATCTCCGCCGGATCCGCCGATGCCACGTCCAGCGGGACGAAGGGATGGCCGGCGGCGTGCGGCGCAGAAGACCGGGCGACGCCGAGGACCTCGCGGCCCTCGCGCGAGAACACAGCGCTCACCTGTCGTCCGATGCCGCCGGTCGCGCCCAGCACGGCGACCGTACCGGTCCGGCTCATGTCACCCGGGACCACCACACGACCCCCTCCTCGTTGCCCTCGATCGGCCTGTCTCTTCCCCGCTCCGGGTCACGGGTGTCGGTCGTCACGCGTGACCCGGCGTTCACGCACCTTCAGTTCGCCGTCCACCCGCACCAGCACGTCGTCGCACACGCACATCAGATGGAGCCGAGGACTGCCGCCCCGGGGCGTGGCGATGATCTGTGCGTACGAGCGGACGCTCAGCTCGCCGTCCTGGCGCGGCTCGACCGACACCATGCTGAGCAGGTGCCGGTGCACCTCACCGGCCTCGGCCAGTGCCGCGGCGGCCTTGTTGACCCCCGTGGCCAGCGCGTGCCGGCCCACGACGGGTTCCGGCAGCGAGGGCGGCGCGAACGAGCCGTCCTCGGTGAAGGTCAGCGCCCATCCCTCGCCGTCCCCGGCGTCCAGCAGATGCATGTGGTGGGCGTAGAACTGCTGCACTTCGGCATAGACGGCCTCGACCGACGACGACTTGCCCGTGGTCACTGCCACCGCGTCCTCCTCAGGCTGGTCCCGTTCGGGTCCGAACAGGGGGTACCTGCGCACGATTCCCGACACCGTTCGACATCGGCTCGACCGCGACGCACGGGAGCCGAGCGAGGTTTGAGCGCTTCTCCGTTCGTACGGAGCAGGATCTGGCTCGTCGGCGCAGCGGTGAGTACCGGAGTGGAGGCCCGTGTGCGGTTGATCGACCTGTCATCGGCAGTGGATGCCACGGCCTACGAACCGGACCCCGTGGTCCACGAGGTACTGACGCCCCGCCAGGGGGCGGAGCACATGAGCTCGGAGATGCGCAAGCACTTCGGGATCGAGTTCGACCCTGACGAGCTGCCCGACGGGGAGTTCCTGTCGCTCGACCGGATCACCCTGACCACACACACCGGTACGCACGTCGACGCTCCCTCGCACTACGGCTCCCGGGCCGGGTACGGCGACGGCACCCCGAAACACATCGACCGGATGCCGCTGGAGTGGTTCTGCAACCCGGGCTTCGTGGTCGACCTCACCGACGCGCCGACCGGTGTCGTCGGCGCGGAGCGGCTGGAGAAGGAGTTCGAGCGGATCGGCCGTACGCCGATGCCGCTGGACATCGTCCTGTTGCGCACCGGTGCCTCGGCGCGGGCGGGCACACGGGAGTACTTCACCGAGTTCGCCGGGCTGGACGGTGCGGCCGTGCACCTGCTTCTGGACCTGGGGGTGCGGGTGATCGGGACGGATGCGTTCAGCCTGGACGCGCCGTTCACCGACATCATCGAGCGGTACCGGCGCACGGGTGATCGTTCGGTGCTGTGGCCGGCCCACTTCGCCGGCCGGGACCGGGAGTACTGCCAGGTGGAGCGCCTGGCGAACCTCGACGCCCTGCCCGCGCCGTACGGGTTCACCGTCGTGTGCTTCCCCGTGAAGATCGCGGGCGCGGGTGCGGGCTGGACCAGGGCGGTCGCCATGGTCGACGAGTGACCGAGGGCCCCACGACCGACCTCGACAGGAGAGCGGATGTACGGACAGGAGTTGGCGGAGGTCTACGAGATCTTCTACCGCAGCCGGGGCAAGGACTGGCCGGCGGAGGCCGCCTACGTCACCGAACTGGTGCGGACACGGTGTCCGGAGGCGGAGTCCCTGCTCGACGTGGCGTGTGGCACCGGCGCGCACCTGGAGACGTTCGGAACGCGGTTCAAGCACACCGAGGGCTTGGAGATCGCGGAGCCCATGCGGGAGCTGGCGCATCAGCGACTGCCGGAGGTGACCGTGCACCCCGGCGACATGCGCGCCTTCGACCTCGGCCGCACCTTCGACGCGGTCGCGTGCATGTTCTGCGCCATCGGTTATCTGGGCACGGTGTCCGACATGCGGGACGCGGTGCGGTCGATGGCTCGCCATCTGCGCCCGGGGGGTGTGCTCGTCATCGAACCGTGGTGGTTCCCCGAGAACCATATCGAGGGCTATGTCGCCGGCGACCTCGGTCGGGAGAACGGCCGTACGGTGGCCCGGATCTCGCACTCGACCCTCCAGGGCCGCGCGACACGGATGGAAGTGCGTTTCCTGGTCGGCGACCGCGACGGCATCCGGGAGTTCACCGAAGTCGACGTGCTCACCCTCTTCACCAAGGACGAGTACCTCACGGCGTTCACCGACGCGGGGTGCACCGTCGAGTACCTCCCCGGCGATCCGACCGGCCGCGGTCTGTTCGTAGGCGTACGGCAGTGAGCGGCGGCCAGGCCCATGTCCGAGACGAGCGGAGACACTGACTCACCCATGACCACTTACGTATGGGACTACCTGCGCGAGTACGAGAACGAGCGGGAGGACATCCACGACGCGATCGAAACCGTGCTGCGGTCCGGGCAGCTGGTACTCGGCGCCAGCGGACGCGGCTTCGAGGAGGAGTTCGCCGCCTACCACGGGGTCGGGCACACGGTGGGAGTCGACAACGGCACCAACGCGATCAAGCTGGGGCTTCAGGCGATCGGCGTGGGGCCCGGTGACGAGGTGATCACCGTCTCCAACACCGCGGCACCGACCGTGGTGGCCATCGACTCGGTGGGAGCGACGCCCGTCTTCGTCGACATCCACCCCGACACGTATCTGATGGACATCGAGCAGGTGGCCGCCGCCGTCACTCCGCGCACCAAGTGCCTGCTCCCGGTACATCTCTACGGCCAGTGCGTCGACATGACGGCGTTGCGGGCGGTGGCGGACGAGCACGGTCTGCTGGTCTTCGAGGACTGCGCGCAGGCCCACGGCGCCCGACGCGACGGACAGCTCGCCGGTACCTGGGGGGCCGCGGCCGCCTTCTCCTTCTACCCCACCAAGGTGCTCGGGACGTACGGCGACGGTGGCGCGGTCCTCACCTCGGACCCGACAGTGGACGCCAGTCTTCGGCGGCTGCGGTACTACGGCATGGAGGAGCGCTACTACGTCGTGCGCACGCCCGGGCACAACAGCCGCCTGGACGAGCTGCACGCGGAGATCCTGCGCCGCAAGCTGCGCAGGCTCGACACGTACGTCGAGGGCCGGCGTGCGGTGGCGCGCCGCTACGCCGAGGGACTCGCCGACACCGATCTGGTGCTGCCGTCGGTCGCGCCGGGCAACGACCACGTCTACTACGTCTACGTGGTGCGCCATCCTCGGCGCGACGCCATCATCGAGGCCCTCAAGGGCTACGACATCTCGCTGAACATCAGCTACCCGTGGCCGGTCCACACCATGACCGGCTTCTCCCACCTCGGCTACGCGAAGGGGTCCCTGCCGGTCACCGAGACGGTGGCCGACGAGATCTTCTCGCTGCCCATGTACCCCTCGCTGGACCCGGCGGTGCAGGACAAGGTCATCGGTGCACTCCACGACGTCCTGGCCACGCTGTGAGTTCTGCCCCCACCGGGCGGGACGGCGCCGCGGGCGGGACGGTTCGCATGGGTGTGCTCGGCTGCGCGGACATCGCGCTGCGTCGGATGCTCCCGGCCATCGCGGCGGCCGACTCGGCCGAGCTCGTCGCCGTGGCCAGCCGGGACGCCGCCAAGGCGGAGCGGGTCGCGGCCCGGTTCGGTTGCGCCGGTGTCAAGGGCTACCGGGCGCTGCTGGAGCGGGACGACATCGACGCGGTGTACGTCCCCCTCCCGCCCGCACTTCACTTCGACCAGGTGGCCGAGGCGCTGCTGGCGGGCAAGCACGTGCTGTGCGAGAAGCCGCTGTGCACGACCCGGGCGGAGGCCGCCGAGCTGATGGAGCTCGCTCGGCGGCACCGCCGGACCCTCGCCGAGAACTTCATGTTCCTGCACCACTCCCAGCACGCCGAGGTCCGGTCACTCGTCGACGCCGGTGCCATCGGCGAGTTGGAGGTCCTGTCCGGCTCGTTCGGCGTACCGCCGCTGGATCCCACGGGGTTCCGGTACGTCCCCTCGCTCGGCGGCGGCGCACTGCTGGACGTCGGTGTCTACCCGCTGCGGACCGTGCAGATGTACCTGTCCGGCGAGCCGGAGGTGCTGGCGGCCACCCTCCGGGTGGACGACGCGACCGGGGTGGACGTGGCGGGTACGGCCCTGCTGTGCGCCTCCGACGGGGTCGCGGCACAGCTCGAGTTCGGCTTCCGGCACTCGTACCGGTCACGCTATGCGCTGTGGGGCGGCGAGGGGCGGCTCTCGGTCGAGCGGGCGTACACCCCGCCGGAGCAGCTGAAGCCGGTGGTCCGGCTCCAGCAGCAGGACCGGCTGACCGAGCTGGCGATGCCCGCGGACCACCAGGTGCGCAATGCGCTGGCCGCGTTCACCGCCGCCGTCCTCGCCGGCCGGGACGGTCCGGTCGGCGAGAACGAATCGCTGCTCCAGGCACGGCTGGTCGAGGATGTCCGGAAGGTCGCCAGGGTCGTCACCGGCTGATTCCTCCCCCCTCGGCCCCGGCCCTCAGACCCGCATCTCCTCGGCGATGGACATGACGTACTGCCCGTACCCGGACCCGCTGATCTCCTCGCCCAGCCGGTGGCACGCCTCGGCGTCGATGAACCCCATCCGCAGCGCGACCTCCTCGATACACGCGATACGGCACCCCTGGCGTTCCTCCAGCGTCCCCACGTACTGGCTGGCCTGGAGAAGGGATTCCGGTGTGCCCGTGTCGAGCCAGGCGAAACCGCGGCCCAAGTCGACGAGCTTGGCCTCGCCCTGCTCGACGTAGAACCGGTTCACATCGGTGATCTCCAGTTCACCCCGGGCCGACGGCGCGATGTTCTTGGCGATGTTGACCGCTCGGTCGTCGTAGAAATAGAGGCCCGTGATGGCGCGGTTGGACCGCGGCCGCGCGGGCTTCTCCTCGATGGAGATGAGTTTGCCGTCGGCGTCCACCTCGCCGACCCCGTACCGCTGCGGGTCGTGCACCGGGTAGCCGAACAGGACACAGCCCCGCACTTCCCGGGACTCCTGGGCCAGCACGTCGGAGAAACGAGGACCGTGGAAGATGTTGTCCCCCAGGATCAGCGCGACCGAGTCCGTGCCGACGTGATCGGCACCGATGAGCAGAGCCTCGGCGATACCGGCCGGCTCGGCCTGCTCCGCGTAGCCGATGTTCATCCCGAGCCGGGACCCGTCGCCGAGGAGGGTACGGAAACGCGGCAGGTCATGAGGGGTCGCGATGACGAGGACGTCCCTGATGTCCGCGAGCATGAGAATCGACAGCGGATAGTAGATCATCGGCTTTCCACCGACGGGCAGTAACTGCTTGGATACTGCACGGGTAATCGGATAAAGCCTGGTTCCGGCGCCACCGGCCAGAACGATGCCTTTCACCAAGACCACCTTCCAGAACACGGGGAAAGCAGTGTTTCCGGTGATCTTCGTAGGCTCCTCAAGTCCCGCTCGTAGCCGAGTCAAGAAGGCAGCGATATCCGGAAACACACCATCGCCGGTTTCCGTTCCGGTAATTAACCTGATGCCCATGAGCCGAACGGGGAACAACACGGAGACCAGCGGCAGCGGAGACGTCGTCCGCACTCTCGAGTTGCTGTGGGACTCGGGTCGGCGGCCCGGTCGCGGGCCCAGACCGGGGCTGACGCTGGACCAGATCGTGGCAGTGGCCATCCGGATCGCGGACGCGGACGGCCTGGAGGCCGTATCGATGCGCAGGATCGCCACGGAGTTGGGCATCGGCACGATGTCGCTCTACCGGTACGTGCCGGGCAAGGGCGAGTTGCTCGACCTGATGCTGGACCGCTGCCTGCGGATGGGCGAGGACACGGACACCCTCGGTACGGACTGGCGCACGACTCTGGAGCGCCTCGCCCGCGAGAGCCTCGCCCTCTACCGGCTCCACCCCTGGTTGCTCCGGGTCAACCGGTCCCGTCCGGTGCTCGGTCCGGGCACCGTCGACAGCATGGAAAGGGTGATCTCCGGTATCCACCCCATGGGCCTGCGCGACCCCGAACTGGTTTCGGTGGTCACCATGATCGATTCCTACGTCACCGGGGCCGCCCGCATCCAGTTGTACGCGCAGGAGGCGGAGCGTCGGACCGGTTTGACGGATGCCGAGTTCTGGGCGGCCCAGGCGCCGTTCCTGAAGGAGGTCACGGCCGGCGGCCGCTTCCCCATGGTCGCCTCGCTCTCCGAGGATTCCTTCAGCCCCGACTTCGACCACTTCGCATTCGGGTTGCAGCGGATCCTGGACGGGGTCGAGGCGTTCGTCGAGCGCTGCGGCCCCGAGCCCAGTACTGACTGATCGGGCAGTCAGTACCGCACCCAAGTATCCCCTCCGTATATCGAACATGAACGCCCGGACAACGAACCATTTCCGGCCAACTTCCTGACGCGCTCCTGACAGAAGGCGCGTTCTCCTGCCACTCTTCCCACGGCCGCTCCACAGCGCCCCCACAGCTTCCCCACCAGCGCTGCGCGGCGGTCAGCTCCTAGCACGTGGTTTCTGCGTACCGAACCAGTACCGCCCGGCCGGCCCACCCGCCGGCCGGTCTCCCCTGGCCGCGCGACCCGCGGCCACGCAGAAGGAGTCAGTGTTGAGCAGCAGCACTCCCCACAGACGCACCTCCCACACCGCGTCCCGCACCACCCACCGCCGCGCCGCCGCCGTCGCCCTGGCCGGTGTCGCCGCGCTGATCGCCACGGCGGTCCAGTCCGGCGCCGCCACCGCGGCACCCCGGCAGGCCCCCGTTCCGGGCGCCGAGTCCGTCAAGCTCTCCCCGGCCCAGCGCGCCGAACTCATCCGTGACGCCGACGCCGCCAAGGCGCGCACCGCCGACGAACTCGGCCTGGGCGCCAAGGAGAAGCTGGTCGTCCGCGATGTGGTCAAGGACCGCGACGGCACCGAGCACACGCGCTACGAGCGCACCTACGACGGACTGCCCGTCCTCGGCGGCGACCTGGTCGTCACCACCGACGCCGGGAAGACCGAGCGGGTCGTGAAGGCCACGCCGAAGGCGATCAAGCCGGCCACCGTGACGCCGAAGATAGCCGCCGGCAAGGCCGAGCAGCAGGCCGTGTCCGCCGCGAAGGCCGCCGGCGCCGAGCAGGCCGAGGCCGACCGCGCCCCGCGCAAGGTGATCTGGGCGGCGAACGGCACCCCGGTCCTGGCGTACGAGACGGTCGTGGGCGGCCTCCAGGAGGACGGCACACCGAACGAGCTGCACGTGGTCACCGACGCGGCCACCGGCGCCAAGCTCTACGAGTACCAGGCGATCCACAACGGCACCGGCAACACCATGTACAGCGGCACGGTGACGCTGGGCACCGCGCAGTCCGGGTCGTCGTACACGCTGACCGACACCGCGCGCGGCAACCACAAGACGTACAACCTCAACCGGGGCACCTCCGGCACCGGCACGCTCTTCTCCGGCCCCGACGACGTGTGGGGCAACGGCAGCCCGTCGAACGCGGAGACGGCCGCCGCCGACGCCCACTACGGGGCCGCGCTGACCTGGGACTACTACAAGAACGTCCAGGGCCGCTCCGGTATCCGCGGCGACGGCGTGGGCGCCTACTCCCGGGTCCACTACGGCAACAACTACGTCAACGCCTTCTGGTCGGACGGCTGCTTCTGCATGACGTACGGCGACGGCTCCGGCAACGCCAACCCGCTGACGTCCATCGACGTGGCCGCGCACGAGATGACGCACGGCCTCACCTCCAACACCGCGGGGCTCAACTACAGCGGCGAGTCCGGCGGCCTGAACGAGGCCACCTCCGACATCTTCGGCGCGTCCGTCGAGTTCTACGCGAACAACTCCTCCGACGTCGGTGACTACCTCATCGGCGAGGAGATCGACATCAACGGCGACGGCACCCCGCTGCGCTACATGGACAAGCCCAGCAAGGACGGCGCGTCCAAGGACTCGTGGTACTCGGGGATCGGCAACATCGACGTCCACTACTCGTCCGGCCCGGCCAACCACTTCTTCTACCTGCTGAGCGAGGGCAGCGGCACCAAGACCATCAACGGTGTCACCTACGACTCGCCCACCTCGGACGGCCTCCCGGTCACCGGCATCGGCCGCGAGAAGGCGGCGAAGATCTGGTTCCGCGCGCTGACCACGAAGTTCACGTCGACCACCAACTACGCGGGCGCCCGCACCGGCACCCTCGCGGCCACCGGTGAGCTGTACGGCACCGACAGCACCGAGTACAAGGCGGTGCAGGACGCGTGGGCCGGCATCAACGTCGGCGCCCGCTCGGGCGGCGGCGGTGGCGGCGGCACCTCCTTCGAGAACGCCGCCGACGTGGCCATCCCGGACAACGGCGCGGCGGTCACCTCGTCGGTCGCCGTGACGGGGCGGGCCGGCAACGCGCCGGCCAACCTCCAGGCCGCGGTGGACATCAAGCACACCTGGCGCGGTGACCTGGTGGTCGACCTGCTGGCCCCGGACGGGACCGCGTACCGCCTGAAGAACTCCAGTTCCTCCGACTCGGCGAACGACGTCAACCAGACGTACACGGTGAACGCCTCCTCGGAGACCGCCAACGGCACCTGGAAGCTCCGCGTCCAGGACGTGGCCTCCCGGGACACCGGGTACATCAACTCCTTCAAGCTCACCTTCCCGTAGACCCCGCGCGGGGCTCCACGGTCAGGGCGCCGTCCCGGTGGTTCGAATCCCTGGGACGGCGCCCTCCCCATGGCCTGCCGACGACACCCGGAACGCCAGGTTCCAGGGTGTCGCCCTACTCTTGGTGCCCATGTCCTTCACGTACGACGACGTCGGCGCCACCCGCGAGCAGGGCCACTGCCCGCCCGGCTTCCGCCCCATGCACGTACGCACGCGCCTCGGGGAGGGCGAACCGGTGTTCCAGCGCGCGGTCGAGGCCGTGCTCACCTGGGAGATGCACCGGGAGATGGGCGTCGGCATCGACGCGAGCGCGGAGCGTGCCGCACCCGGCGTCGACGTCACCGTCACCCTCGCCGGGATGATCAAGGCGCCCTGCCGGGTGGTCTGGACCCTGGACGAGCCCCGCCGGGCCGGCTGGGCCTACGGCACCCTGCCCGGCCACCCCGAGTCCGGCGAGGAGGCCTTCCTCGTGGACCGGACGGGCGACGGCACGGTCTGGCTGACCGTGACCGCCTTCAGCCGCCCCGCCAAGTGGTACGCCAGGGCCGGCGGACCGGCCACCCGCGCCTTCCAGCACGCCTACGCCCGCCGCTGCGGCACCGTCCTGCGACGGCTGAGCGGCGGCGACGAGGAGGACTGACGGCGCCGGTCACCCCACGCGCCGGTCACCTCATCAGCAGCCCCGCCGCCTCCGCCAGCTCGTCCGACGGCACCGCGACCAGTCCCGCCTCCGCGCCGGACGCCAGCAGCCGGTGCGCGGGCAGGATGCGGACCGTGTAGCCGAAGGGCCCGGTGCGGTCCAGGGCGAGCGGGCCCTCGTACAGCCAGCGGCCCTCCAGGTCGGGGCCGCCCACCGGTTTCAGCGGCACGGTCGCCGCGTCGGTGATCCGGTCCTCGGAGTCGACCCGGCCGGAGACCGCCTGCACCTCCACGTCGTCCGGGGCGAGGTCGCCGAGGTTGACCCGGACCCGCAGCCCGAGCGTCGAGCCCAGCTCCGCCGTGGCGCTCGCGGCGGACGTCTCCACGTGGTCGACGCTCACCCCGGGCCAGGCCGCCCGCACCCGGGCCTTCCACTCGGCCAGCGCACGGGCGGAGTCCGGGTCCATCGCGCGGTGCGCCTCGGCCGCGGGGGCGTAGAGCCGCTCGACGTACTCGCGGACCATGCGGCCGGCCAGCACCTTCGGCCCGAGCAGGCTCAGGGTCCTGCGGACCATCTCGATCCACCGGTCGGGCAGCCCGCTCGCGCCGCGCTCGTAGAAGCGGGGGGTGATCCGCTGCTCCAGCAGGTCGTAGAGGGCGGCGGCCTCTATGGCGTCGCGCCGGTCCGGGTCGGTGCCCGCACCGTCGGCGGTGGGGATCGCCCAGCCGAAGTCGGGCTGGTACCACTCGTCCCACCAGCCGTCCAGCACCGACAGGTTGAGGCAGCCGTTGAGCGCCGCCTTCATGCCGGACGTGCCGCACGCCTCCAGGGGGCGGAGGGGGTTGTTCAGCCAGATGTCGCAGCCCGGGTAGAGCTTCTGCGCCATCGCCATGCCGTAGTCGGGCAGGAACACGAGGCGGTGCCGCACCCGCGGGTCGTCGGTGAACCGCACCAGCTCCTGCACCAGCCGCTTGCCGCCCTCGTCCGCCGGGTGCGCCTTGCCGGCGACGACGATCTGGATCGGCCGCTCGGAGTGCAGCAGGAGGTCCATCAGGCGGTCGCGGTCGCGCAGCATCAGCGTCAGCCGCTTGTACGACGGGACGCGCCGCGCGAACCCGATGGTGAGCACGTCCGGGTCGAGGACGTCGTCGATCCAGCCCAGCTCGGCGGTGCCGGCGCCGCGCTGCCGCCAGGAGGCGCGCAGCCGCTCCCGCACCTCCTCGACGAGCTGCTCGCGCAGGGTGCGGCGCAGTTCCCAGATGTCCTGGTCGGGGATGTCGGCGACCGAGTCCCAGCGGTCCGAGCCGCCGACGGTCAGCGCGTCCTCGGCCCGCTGGACGCCGATCTGCCGGGCCCCGAGCCGGAAGACCTCCGGCGCGACCCAGGTCGGGGCGTGCACGCCGTTGGTGACGGAGGTGATCGGCACCTCCTCGGCGTCGAAGCCGGGCCAGAGTCCGGCGAACATCCCCCGGCTGACCCCGCCGTGCAGCAGGGAGACGCCGTTGGCGCGCTGAGCCAGGCGCAGGCCCATCACGGCCATGTTGAAGAGGTTGGGCTCGCCGCCGGGATAGGTCTCCATGCCGAGCCGCAGGACGCGCTCGACGTCGATGCGCGGGAGTTCGGAGTCGGGGCCGAAGTGGCGGGCGACCAGCTCGCGGTCGAAGCGGTCGATGCCGGCCGGGACGGGGGTGTGGGTGGTGAAGACGGTGCCGGCCCGGACCGCCTCCAGTGCGGCCCCGAACTCCAGCCCCTTCTCGCACAGTTCGGAGATGCGCTCCAGGCCGAGGAAGCCCGCGTGGCCCTCGTTGGTGTGGAACACCTCCGGCGCGGCGTGGCCGGTGAGCCGGCAGTACGTCCGTACCGCCCGGACACCTCCTATGCCGAGCAGCATCTCCTGGAGGAGCCGGTGCTCGCTGCCGCCGCCGTAGAGCCGGTCGGTGACGCCGCGTTCGCCGAGGTCGTTCTCCTCGACGTCCGAGTCGAGCAGCAGCAGCGGCACCCGGCCGACCTGGGCCAGCCAGACACGGGCGCGCAGCTCCCGGCCGCCGGGCAGCGCGAGGGCGACGTGGGCGGGGGTGCCGTCGGTCTCCTTGAGGAGGGCTAGGGGCAGCTCGTGGGGGTCGAGGACGGGGTAGTGCTCCTGCTGCCAGCCGTCCCGGGAGAGGGACTGGCGGAAGTAGCCGTGCCGGTAGAGCAGGCCGACGCCGATGAGCGGCACGCCCAGGTCACTGGCCGCCTTCAGGTGGTCGCCGGCGAGGATGCCGAGGCCGCCGGAGTACTGGGGCAGGGCGGCGGTGATGCCGAACTCGGGTGAGAAGTAGGCGACGGCGGTGGGGAGTCGGCCGGACTGGGCCTGGTACCAGCGGTCGCCGGTCATGTAGTGGTCGAGGTCGTCGGCCACCGCGGTCAGCCGGCGCAGGAAACGCCGGTCCTCCGCCAGCTCCGCGAGGCGCGCGGGCGGGACGGTGCCGAGCAGCCGTACCGGGTCGCGGCCGGAGGCGGCCCAGCACCCGGGGTCGACGGACTGGAAGAGGTCGCGGGTCTCCGGATGCCAGGACCAGCGCAGATTCCGGGCCAGATCACTGAGCGGCCGGAGGGGGTCGGGGAGAACGGGACGGACGGTAAGTCGACGAATCGCCTTCACCCCGACGACGTTACCGGCGCGATGTGTCCCTCGCTGGGGCCTTCGCCCTCAGACCTCCGATTCGGCCTGAACGGCGTCCTCCTCGATCGCCGGACGGGCTAATAACCACCGGCGTGTCGATCTCCGGGCGGGGAAGGTGTCCGGTCAGGTCGTCGCGAGTGTCGACATACGCATGAGTAAGTAACAAAGTGCCGGATTGCCCACCCGAAGAGTGTGGGAAGGCTCCTGCGGTACACCCCACATGCACCCCCGCAGGACCCACCTCCCCAGAGTCATCCGCCCACCCTCGTTGACGCGGACAGGAGCGGTCATGCCCGCCACGCACCACTCGTCAGCACCCCCCGCGGCACCATCGCAGGCGCCACCCGGGGCACCCCCCGCGGACGGCACCACCGTCGTCGGACGCATCCCCGTCCTGGACGTCCGCCCGATGGTCCGGCAGGGGCGCAGGCCCGCCAAGGCCGTCACCGGCGAGTCCTTCGAGATATCGGCCACCGTGTTCCGCGAGGGGCACGACGCGGTCGCCGCCAACGTCGTCCTCAGAGATCCGCGGGGCCGGCCGGGCCCGTGGACGCCGATGCGGGAGCTGGCCCCGGGCACCGACCGCTGGGGGGCCACCGTCACCGCCGGCGAGCCGGGACTCTGGTCGTACACCGTGGAGGCGTGGGGCGATCCGGTGACCACGTGGCGGCACCACGCGCGGATCAAGATTCCGGCGGGGATGGACACCGACCTGGTCCTGGAGGAGGGCGCCCGGCTGTACGAGCGCGCCGCCGCCGACGTGCCCCGGAGCGAGGACCGACGGGAACTGCTCACCGCCGTGGACGCGCTGCGGGACGAGACCCGGGCGGCCGCGTCCCGTTTGGCGGCGGCGTTGACGCCGGAGGTGGACGCGGTACTGGCCCGGCATCCGCTGCGCGAGCTGGTCACCACCTCCGACCCGCTGCCCCTGCTCGTGGAGCGCGAACGCGCCCTGTACGGCGCCTGGTACGAGTTCTTCCCCCGCTCCGAGGGCACCCCCGAGCAGCCCCACGGCACCTTCCGCACCGCCGCCCGCCGGCTGCCCGCCATCGCCGCGATGGGCTTCGACGTCGTCTACCTCCCCCCCGTCCACCCCATCGGCACCACCCACCGCAAAGGCCGCAACAACACCCTCTCCGCCACCCCCGACGACGTCGGCGTCCCCTGGGCCATCGGCTCCCCCGAAGGCGGCCACGACACCGTCCACCCCCAGCTGGGCACGATCGACGACTTCGACCACTTCGTCACCGAAGCCGCCCGCCTGGACCTGGAGGTCGCCCTCGACTTCGCCCTCCAGTGCTCCCCCGACCACCCCTGGGTCCACAAACACCCCGACTGGTTCCACCACCGCCCCGACGGCACCATCGCCCACGCCGAGAACCCGCCCAAGAAGTACCAGGACATCTACCCCGTCGCCTTCGACGCCGACCTCGACGGACTCGTCACCGAGACGGTCCGCGTGCTCCGCTTCTGGATGGACCACGGGGTGCGGATCTTCCGCGTCGACAACCCCCACACGAAACCCGTCGTCTTCTGGGAACGCGTGATCGGCGAGATCAACCGCGCCGACCCCGACGTGATCTTCCTGGCGGAGGCCTTCACCCGCCCCGCGATGATGCACACCCTGGCCCAGATCGGCTTCCAGCAGTCCTACACCTACTTCACCTGGCGCAACACCAAGCAGGAACTGACCGAGTACCTCACCGAACTCTCGGGGGACGCCGCCTCCTACATGCGGCCCAACTTCTTCGCCAACACCCCCGACATCCTGCACGCCTACCTCCAGCACGGCGGCCGCCCCGCCTTCGAGGTCCGCGCCGTCCTCGCCGCCACCCTCTCCCCCACCTGGGGCATCTACAGCGGCTACGAACTCTGCGAGAACACCCCCCTGCGCGAAGGCAGCGAGGAATACCTCGACAGCGAGAAGTACCAGCTCAAACCACGCGACTGGGCCACCGCCGCCCGCGAGGGCACCACCATCGCCCCCCTCATCAGCCGGCTCAACACCATCCGGCGGGAGAACCCGGCCCTCCGCCAACTGCGCGATCTGCACTTCCATCCCACGGACAAGGAGGAGGTGATCGCCTACTCGAAGCGGCAGGGGTCGAACACGGTTCTGGTGGTCGTGAACCTCGACCCCCACCACACCCAGGAGGCGACGGTCTCGTTGGACATGCCGCAACTCGGCCTGGACTGGCACGAGTCGGTGCCGGTGCGCGACGAGCTGACCGGCGAGACCTACCACTGGGGCAGGGCCAACTATGTGCGCCTGGAGCCGGGCGTCACGCCCGCGCACGTCTGCACGGTTCTGCGACCGTCCCACCCGCAGATCGGAGGGTCACCCACCACATGATCTTCAACGAGCCCGTGCCGGACACCTTCGAGGACACCCCGGCCAAGGACCGTGACCCGGACTGGTTCAAACGAGCCGTCTTCTACGAGGTACTCGTCCGCTCCTTCCAGGACAGCAACGGCGACGGCGTAGGCGACCTCAAGGGCCTCACCGCCAAGCTGGACTACCTGCAATGGCTGGGCGTGGACTGCCTGTGGCTCCCGCCCTTCTTCAAATCACCGCTGCGCGACGGCGGTTACGACGTCTCCGACTACACCGCCGTGCTGCCCGAGTTCGGCGACCTGGCCGACTTCGTCGAGTTCGCGGACGCCGCCCACCAGCGCGGCATGCGCGTGATCATCGACTTCGTCATGAACCACACCAGCGACCAGCACCCGTGGTTCCAGGAGTCCCGCCGGGACCCCGACGGCCCGTACGGCGACTACTACGTCTGGGCGGACGACGACAAGCAGTTCCAGGACGCGCGGATCATCTTCGTCGACACCGAGGCGTCGAACTGGACCTACGACCCGGTCCGCAAGCAGTACTACTGGCACCGCTTCTTCTCCCACCAGCCGGACCTGAACTACGAGAACCCGGCCGTGCAGGAGGAGATGATCTCCGCCCTGAAGTTCTGGCTGGACCTGGGCATCGACGGGTTCCGGCTGGACGCGGTGCCGTACCTCTACCAGGAGGAGGGCACCAACTGCGAGAACCTCCCGGCCACGCACGACTTCCTGAAGCGGGTGCGGAAGGAGATCGACGCGCAGTACCCGGACACGGTGGTGCTGGCGGAGGCCAACCAGTGGCCGGAGGACGTCGTCGACTACTTCGGCGACTACGCCGCCGGCGGCGACGAGTGCCACATGGCGTTCCACTTCCCGGTCATGCCCCGGATCTTCATGGCCGTACGCCGCGAGTCCCGCTACCCCGTCTCCGAGATCCTCGCCAAGACCCCGGCCATCCCGTCCGGCTGCCAGTGGGGCATCTTCCTGCGCAACCACGACGAGCTGACCCTCGAAATGGTCACCGACGAGGAACGCGACTACATGTACGCGGAGTACGCCAAGGACCCGCGCATGCGCGCCAACATCGGCATCCGCCGCCGGCTCGCCCCGCTCCTCGACAACGACCGCAACCAGATCGAGCTGTTCACGGCCCTGCTGCTCTCCCTGCCCGGCTCGCCGATCCTGTACTACGGCGACGAGATCGGCATGGGCGACAACATCTGGCTCGGCGACCGCGACGCGGTCCGCACGCCGATGCAGTGGACCCCGGACCGCAACGCCGGCTTCTCGTCGTCCGATCCGGGGCGGCTGTTCCTGCCGACGATCATGGACCCGGTCTACGGCTACCAGGTGACGAACGTCGAGGCGTCCATGGCCTCGCCCTCGTCGCTGCTGCACTGGACCCGCCGGATGATCGAGATCCGCAAGCAGAACCCCGCCTTCGGCCTCGGCACCTACACCGAACTGCCCTCCTCCAATCCGGCGGTACTGGCCTTCCTCCGGGAGTACGAGGACGACCTGGTGCTGTGCGTCCACAACTTCTCCCGCTTCGCGCAGCCCACCGAACTCGACCTGAGCGCCTTCGGTGGGCGCCATCCGGTCGAGCTGTTCGGCGGAGTCCGCTTCCCGGCGGTCGGCGAACTGCCGTACCTGCTGACTCTCGGGGGGCACGGCTTCTACTGGTTCCGGCTGCGCGGCGACGCTCTCTAGGGCCGGACCGGCCCGATCCCCGGGCGGGCGGTTTCTGCCTCCCCGCCCGGGGCACGCATCAGTAACACCCCGACGACCCGGGGAAAGGACGCGACGCCATGTCGGAAGCCGTCATACGCACCGTCACGAGCCCGCCAGGCCTCCTAGCGTCACTTGATCCGCTGCTGCGGGACTGGCTGCCGCGGCAACGCTGGTTCGCGGGCAAGGGCCGTCCGGTCACCGGATTCTCGCTGGTCGCGGCCACCGAGCTACTCCCCTCCGACGCCCGTCTCGGCCTGTACCACGTGCTGGTCCGCGCCCACCACCAGCTCGCTCCGGCACCGGGCGCCGCCGAGGAGCCCGGCGACTGCTACCAGCTGCTCATAGGCGCGCGCGAGGCGCTGCCGCCCCGGCTGGCGCCCGCGCTCATCGGACATGTGACCGAGGGCCCGCTGGCCGGCCGCACCGCCTACGACGCCCTGTACGACACCCGGCCCGCCGAGGTGCTCCTGGAGGCGCTGCGCACCGGGGCCCGCATCGGCGGGCTTCGCTTCGAGCGGGAACCGGACCAGGACATACGCACGGGCCTGGTGCCGCGGCTGATGACCGCCGAGCAGTCGAACTCGTCGGTCGTGTATGGAGATACGTTCATTCTCAAGTTGCTGCGGCGGATCGTGCCGGGCATCAACCCCGACCTGGAGCTGCCGCTGGCGCTGGCCCGCGAGGGCTGCCCCCGGGTGCCGGCTCCGGCCGGGTGGATGGTGGCCGACCTGGCCGGCCGGTCCTGGGTGCTGGGCGTGCTCCAGCCGTATGTGCAGGGCGCGACCGACGGCTGGGAGCTGGCCCTGCGCGAGCTGGCCAAGGGGGAGGACTTCGCCGCCGAGGCCCGGGCGCTCGGCCGGGCCACCGCCGAGGTGCACACCGCGCTGGCCCGTGCGCTGCCGACCGTCACCCTCGGCCACGGCCAGATGCGGCAGCTCGCCGACGGCATGATCGAGCGGCTGGAGGAGGCCGCCCACGCGGTGCCCCTGCTGCGGCCGTACGCGCCCGCGCTGCGCACGGCGTTCACGGCGCTGGGCGACCTGGCCGCCGAGGGCCGCACCTGGACCGCCCAGCGCGTCCACGGCGACCTGCACCTCGGCCAGTGCCTGCGCTCGCCCTCCGGCCGGTGGTCGCTGATCGACTTCGAGGGGGAGCCCGCCAAGCCCCTGGCCGAGCGGCGGATGCCACAGCCGCCGGTGCGGGACATCGCCGGGATGCTGCGCTCCTTCGACTACGCCGCGCACTCGGCCGACGTCTCGGTGCCGGGCTGGGCCGATTCCTGCCGGGCCGCGTACTGCACCGGGTACGCGGAGGTCGCCGGCAGCGACCCACGCACCGACCCGGTGATGCTGCGCGCCCACGAGACGGACAAGGCGGTGTACGAGGTCCTGTACGAGGCCCGGCACCGTCCCGACTGGCTGGCGGTGCCCCTGTCCGCGGTGCGCCGCCTGTCCACGCCCGAACCGGCATGACACCCCCTCCCGATCCCACGTCCAGGAGGCTCCACCCGTGACCCCCCGCCCCTCGTCCAGCGGTCCCGACCCGAAGAAGACGGCCGAGGAGAAGAGCGCCGCGAAGAAGGCGGCGCCGCCTCAGAAGGCGGTGGCCAAGAAGACGACCGCGAAGAAGGCGACCGCGAAGAAGGCGACCGCGAAGAAGGCCGCCGCCAAGGCGCCGGTCGCCACCGAGACGACGGCCGCGAAGACGGCGGCGGCCGCGAAGAAGACCGTGGCCAAGAAGACGGTCGGGAAGGAAACGGTCGCGAAGAAGGCGGTCGCGAAGAAGACGCCCGCCAGGAAACCGGCCGCCAAGAAGGCCGTGAAGGCCGCCGTGCCGGTCGAGGTCGCCGTCTCCCCCTCCCTGGACGCCGTCGACCGGGAGCGGCTGCTCGCCGGTACGCACCACGACCCGCACTCCGTGCTCGGCGCCCACTCCGTGCCCGGCGGGGTCGCCTTCCGGGCCTTCAGGCCGTACGCCCTGGCGGTGACCGTCCTGTCCGGTGAGCTGCGGGTCGAGCTGCACGACGACGGGGACGGGTTCTTCTCCGGACTGGTGCCGATCCAGGAGGTCCCCGTCCACCGGCTCCTGGTGACGTACGAGGGGACGGCCCAGGAGGTGGACGACCCGTACCGCTTCCTGCCCACGCTGGGCGACCTGGACCTGCACCTGATCGGCGAGGGACGGCACGAGCAGCTCTGGCAGGCGCTCGGCGCGCATCCGGTGACCCACGAGGGCGTCGCGGGCACCCGCTTCACGGTGTGGGCGCCGAACGCGCGCGGGGTCAGGGTGGCCGGCGGCTTCAACTTCTGGGACGGCACCGGCCACCCGATGCGGTCGCTGGGCGGCACCGGCGTGTGGGAGCTGTTCCTGCCCGGCGTCGGCGCGGGCGAGCTGTACAAGTTCGAGATCACCCGGCCCGACGGCTCCCGCACGTTCCGCGCGGACCCGCTGGCCCGCCGCACGGAGGTCCCGCCCGCCACCTCCTCCGTCGTACACGCCTCGGACTACACGTGGGGCGACGAGGAGTGGCTGGCCCGGCGCGCGGCAGCGCCCGCGCACGAGGCGCCGCTGTCGGTGTACGAGGTCCACCTGGCCTCCTGGCGGCCGGGGTTGACGTACCGCGAGCTGGCCGAGCAGCTCCCCGCGTACGTCGCGGACCTGGGCTTCACGCACGTCGAGCTGATGCCGGTCGCCGAGCACCCCTTCGGGGGCTCCTGGGGCTACCAGGTCACCGGCTTCTACGCGCCCACGGCCCGCCTCGGCGACCCCGACGACTTCAAGTACCTGGTGGACCGGCTGCACCAGGCCGGCATCGGCGTCCTGATGGACTGGGTGCCGGCGCACTTCCCGCGCGACGACTGGGCGCTGGCCGAGTTCGACGGGCGTCCCCTGTACGAGCACTCCGACCCGCTGCGGGCCGCGCATCCGGACTGGGGGACGCTGGAGTTCGACTTCGGGCGCCGGGAGGTGCGCAACTTCCTCGTCGCCAACGCCGTGTACTGGTGCGAGGAGTTCCACATCGACGGGCTGCGCGTCGACGCGGTCGCCTCGATGCTCTACCTGGACTACTCGCGCGAACCGGGCCAGTGGACGCCGAACGAGCACGGCGGCCGGGAGAACCTGGACGCGGTGGCGTTCCTCCAGGAGATGAACGCGACGGTGTACCGGCGGGTGCCGGGGGTCGTCACCGTCGCGGAGGAGTCGACGGCCTGGGACGGGGTCACACGGGCCACGCACCACAAGGGGCCGAGCGGGTTCGGCGGGCTCGGGTTCGGGCTGAAGTGGAACATGGGCTGGATGCACGACTCGCTCGAGTACATGAGCCACGAGCCGGTGCACCGCAAGTACCACCACGGCGAGATGACCTTCTCGATGGTGTACGCGTACAGCGAGAACTACGTGCTGCCGATATCCCACGACGAGGTGGTGCACGGCAAGAAGTCGCTGGTGTCGAAGATGCCCGGCGACTGGTGGCAGCAGCGCGCGAACGAGCGGGCGTACCTGGGCTTCATGTGGGCCCACCCCGGCAAGCAGCTGCTCTTCATGGGGCAGGAGTTCGCGCAGGGCGCCGAGTGGTCCGAGGCGCACGGTCCCGACTGGTGGCTGCTCGACCCGGAGTACGGGGCGGC
Source organism: Streptomyces sp. BB1-1-1 (assembly GCF_031597775.1). Lineage (NCBI taxonomy): Bacteria > Bacillati > Actinomycetota > Actinomycetes > Kitasatosporales > Streptomycetaceae > Streptomyces > Streptomyces sp. BB1-1-1. The sequence continues at coordinate 2,744,824 of NZ_CP134203.1, forward strand.
GGCGGACCACCGGGGCATGCGCGACCTGGTGCGGGACCTGAACACCGTCTACCGGGTCACGCCCGCGCTGTGGCAGCGCGACACCCACCCCTCGGGTTTCGCCTGGGTGGTCGGGGACGCCGCCGAGGACAACGTCCTCGCGTTCCTGCGGCTGGACGCCGACGGCACCCCGCTGCTCGCGGTGTCGAACTTCGCCCCGGTCGTCCGCCCCGACTACCGCCTCGGCGTCCCCGACGACGTCCCCGCCTGGCACGAGGTGCTCAACACCGACGCCGCGCGGTACGGCGGCGGCGACGTGGGCAACCCCGACCCGGTCAAGCCGGAGCCGCAGGGGTGGCACGGCCGGCCGGCGAGCGTCCGGCTGACCCTGCCGCCCCTGTCGACGGTGTGGCTGCGCCCGGCGTAGGGGGCGGCACGGCTACGCGTCCACCAGCCCCTTCGGCAGCGGCCCGGTGTGCAGTACGCCGAGCCGCTGGGTGGCCCGGGTGAGGGCCACGTACAGGTCGCTCGTGCCGTAGCGGCCGGGCTCGACGACCAGGACGGAGTCGAACTCCAGGCCCTTGGACTGGCGCGGGTCGAGCAGGACGACGCTCCGGGTGAGGTCCGGCTCGGCGCCCGCCGTCACGCCGTCCAGCCGGGCGGCGAGCGCCTGGTGCAGCTCGCGCGGGGCGATGACGGCGAGGCGGCCCTCCTCGGGGGTCAGCTCCCGGGCGGCCTCGGCGACGGCGGCCGGGAGGTCGCCGGTGGCGCGGATCCAGGGCCGTACGCCCGTGGAGCGCACCGAACTCGGCGGTGCGAAGGCGGGGTCGTCGGCGCGGACGACGGCCGCCGCCACGTCCATGATCTCGGCCGGGGTGCGGTAGTTGACGCCCAGGCGGGTGTGCTCCCAGCGGTCCTCGACGTAGGGGGCGAGGATCTTCGACCAGGAGCCGACGCCGGCCGCCTCCGCGGTCTGCGCCGGGTCGCCGACCAGGGTCATCGAGCGGGTCGGGCAGCGGCGCATCAGCAGCCGCCACGCCATCGGGGACAGCTCCTGCGCCTCGTCCACGATGATGTGCCCGAACGCCCAGGTGCGGTCGGCCGCGGCGCGCTCGGCGGCGCTGCGGTGGTCGTCCTCCTCCTGGCGCTCGGCGAACCGCTCGGCGTCGATGATGTCGTGCGCCGACAGCACCTCCGCGTCCTCCTCGTCCTTGTCCTCGAACTCGTAGGTCCGGGACGCGTACGACACGTCCAGCACGCCCTGCGCGTAGGCGATCTGCTGCTGCCGCTCGCGTTCGGCGCGGGTGCGGGCGATGCGGTCGTCCTCGCCGAGCAGCTCGGCCGCCTCGTCGAGGAGGGGCACGTCGGCGACGGTCCAGCGCCGGGTGACCGGGCGGCGGACGGCGGCGGCGTCCCCGGCGGGGAGGAATGCCTCGGGGGCGGCTAGGAAGTCGGCGACGAGGCGCTGCGGCGTCACCCGGGGCCAGAGCTGGTCGATGGCGGACCAGACCTCGGGGTTCTCGGCGAGTTCGTCGCGGATCTGGGTGATGTCGCTGGGGTCGAGGAGGTTGGTGCCGTCGTAGGGGTCGGTGCCGATGCGTTCGGCGACCATGTCGGTAAGGGTGTTGAGGATGTGGCCCTCGAAGTGCTCGCGGGCCGCGTTGTGCGGGAGCTTCGCGGCGCGGGTGCGCTCGCGGGCGACGTTCACCAGGTCGTCGTCGAGCATGAGGATCTCGCGGTCGTGCTCGATCGCGATGACCGGGTCGGGCAGCGCCTGCCGGTCGCGGACCACCTCGGCGAGGACGTCGGCCATGTCGGCACGGCCCTTCACCGCCGCCGCCTCGGGCGTGTCCGTCCCGGTGGCCTTCACGCCGGGGAACAGCTCGCCGACCGTGGAGAGGAGCACGCCGGTCTCGCCGAGCGAGGGCAGCACCTCGCCGATGTAGCCGAGGAAGGCGGGGTTCGGGCCGACGATGAGGACGGCGCGCTTGGCGAGCAGCTCGCGGTGCTCGTAGAGGAGGTAGGCGGCGCGGTGCAGGGCGACGGCGGTCTTGCCGGTGCCGGGGCCGCCCTCGACGACCAGGACGCCGCGGTGCGGGGCGCGGATGATGCGGTCCTGGTCGGCCTGGATGGTCTGCACGATGTCGCCCATGCGGCCGGTGCGCGCGGAGTTCAGCGCGGCGAGCAGCACGGCGTCGCCGGACGGGTCCTCGTGTCCGGTCCGGGTCTCGTCGCCGAGGTCGAGGATCTCGTCGTGCAGGGCGGTGACCGTGCGGCCCTCGCTCGCGATGTGCCGGCGGCGGCGCAGGCCCATCGGGGTGTGGCCGGTGGCCAGGTAGAAGGGGCGGGCGACATCGGCCCGCCAGTCGATCAGGACCGGGGTGCGTTCGGCGTCGTCGGCGCGCAGGCCGATGCGGCCGATGTGGTGGCCGGCCCCGGAGGTGAGGTCGATGCGGCCGAAGCAGAGGGAACCGTCCACCGCGTTGAGCGCGGCGAGCAGCCCGGAGCGCTCGGCGACCAGGATGTCCCGCTCCAGCCGGGCCTGCTGGGGGGTGTTGCCCTGCGCGAGCGCCTGGGTCACCGAGACCTCGGTGTCGCCGCGCAGCGCGTCCACGCGTGCGTACAGTCCGTCGATGAATTCCTGCTCGTGCCGCAATTCATCGTCCGGAAATTCGGTGTTTGACAATTCCACTCCCGCCCGGATATACTGTGCTCACTGAACTTCTTCGTGGCCTCATTGTTCTGAAGTCACGAATCAACGAATATACGCAAAGAAATCCCCCGAGCGCAATTGCTCGGGGGATTTCTTCGTATCGGGCGCGGGTCAGATCACGTCGGACAGCTCCTCCAGCAGCCGCCGCTTGGGCCGGGAGCCCACCATCGACTTCACCGGCTCACCGTCGCGGAACACCATGAACGTCGGCATCGACAGCACCTTGTACGCGTTCGTGGTCGCCGGATTCCGGTCGACGTTCAGCTGCACCACCCGCAGCCGGTCGCCCTCTTCCGCGGCCAGGGCGCTGAGCACCGGAGCCATCTGCCGGCACGGCGGGCACCAGTCCGCGGTGAACTCCACCAGCACCGGCAGCTCACTGCCCAGCACCTCCCCGGCGAACCCGGCGTCCGTCACCTCGGGCACCCCGTTGCTCGTCATGCGTGTCCTCCCAGTTCGCACTTGGGCTCCGGGCCCCCCGGAACCGCCGCCTCGGCTCGCGCCAGTTGCGCACCGACCTGCGCCCGCACCGACGTGAGCTGCTCGATCAGCTCGTCCAGCTCCGCCAGCTTGCGCCGGTAGACCACGAGGGAGGCCGGGCACGAGTCGCCCTCGGGGTGCCCGGCGCGCAGACACTCCACGAAGGGGCGGGTCTCCTCCAGGTCGAACCCGAAGTCCTGGAGCGTCCTGATCTGCCGCAGCAGCTTCAGGTCTTCCTCGTCGTACGTCCGGTAGCCGTTGACGGCACGACGCGCGGACAACAGGCCCCGCGACTCGTAGTACCGCAGCGTCCGCGTCGTGGTCCCGGCCCGTGCGGCCAGCTCGCCGATTCGCATGGAGACGAACGTAAGCCTTGACGCGGACGTCAAGGCAAGAAGCCCCGCGCCACAAGGCGCGGGGCTTCTCGGGGGGACCGGGCGGCTGAGCGACGGGGGGAGCACCTCAGCCGCCCGGCGTGTGTGGGCGTCGCGCCGGCCTGTCTCAGGCCCGGGCCAGCTCCTTCTCGCCGCCCTGCTCGGGCACCTCGGGCGTGCCGTCCGCGTCGTGGACGTCGTCGGCGCCGTGGTGGTCGTCCAGGAGGGTCTTCTCGTCGAACGGGGCGTGTCCGGCGAGCACCTCGTCCACCCGGCCCCTGTCGATCTCCTTGGTCCAGGTTCCGATCAGGACCGTGGCGATGGCGTTGCCCGCGAAGTTGGTGAGGGCGCGGGCCTCGCTCATGAAGCGGTCGATGCCGACGATGAGGCCGATGCCGTCCACCAGGGCGGGCTTGTGCGAGGAGAGACCGCCGGCCAGCGTGGCGAGACCGGCACCGGAGACACCGGCCGCGCCCTTCGAGGCGACCAGCAGGAAGAGCAGCAGCGGGATCTGCTCACCGATCGACATCGGCGTACCCATGGCGTCGGCGATGAACAGCGAGGCCATGGTCATGTAGATCATGGTGCCGTCGAGGTTGAACGAGTAGCCGGTCGGGACCGTGATGCCGACCACCGGCTTGCTGACGCCCAGGTGCTCCATCTTCGCGATGAGGCGCGGCAGCGCCGACTCCGACGAGGAGGTGGACAGGATCAGCAGGAACTCGCGGCCCAGGTACTTGAAGAGCGAGAAGACGTTGACGCCGGCGACGAAGCGCAGCAGCGCGCCCAGCACCAGGAAGACGAAGAGGAAGCAGGTGACGTAGAAGCCGAGCATCAGTACGGCCAGGCTCTTGAGCGCGTCGACGCCGGCCGAGCCGGTGACCGCGGCGATGGCGCCGAAGGCACCGACCGGGGCGGCCCACATGATCATCGCCAGGACCCGGAAGACCAGCCGCTGGATGTGCTCGATGCCGCGCAGGACGGGCTGCCCGGCGGAACCCATGGCCTGCAGGGCGAAACCGCAGAGCAGGGCGATCAGCAGGGTCTGCAGGACCTCGCCCGCGGTGAACGCGGAGACGATCGTGGTCGGGATGATGCCCATCAGGAACTCGACGGTGCCCTTGGCCTCCGCGTCGACCTGCGCCTGACCGGTCTCCTTGACGGCGTCGGTGACCGCGAGGCCCGTGCCCGGGTCCAGGATGTTGCCGACGACCAGGCCGATGGCGAGCGCCACCAGCGACATCACCAGGAAGTAGACCAGGGCGATACCGCCCACCGCGCCGACCTTGGCGGCCTTGCGCACCGAGCCGATGCCCAGCACGATCGTGCAGAAGATGATCGGCGAGATCATCATCTTGATCAGGTTCACGAAGCCGGTGCCCAGTGGCTTCAGCTCGGTCGCGGCGTCCGGGAAGATCAGACCGACGGCGATACCGAGGGCGACCGCGATGATCACCGCGATGTAGAGATAGTGCGTGCGATCCCGCTTGGCTTTGGGTGCGGTAGCTGCCGTAGCGGCTTTGCTGGTCACGGCGGCCCTCCTTGACGACGTCGTCGGCATCACCGGCGTGCGGCTCACGTCCGGGAGTTTGTTTCGGGGATGCGGTGACTATCTCCCGCGCTGTGAGCGCGGTCACCCTTGCGTTCATTTCGTTCACAATCAGGCCAGGAGGGAGACTGACGGCATGCACCTCCGCGTCCCTGGACCCCGTAGCCTGGCCGGTCAGCTGTTCGCCATGCAGGCCGTGCTGATAGCGGTCGTGGTCGCCGGGTACGCGCTGTTCACCTACGTCAGCGACCGGCGGCAGGCGGAGGAGGCGGCCGGGCGCCAGGCCAGGTCGGTGTCGCTGGCCATCGCCGACTCGCCGTCCGTGCTGGAGGCGATCCGCACGCCCGACCCGACGGCGCAGCTCCAGCCGTACGCGGTGCGGGTCATGCGGGACACCGACGTGGACTTCGTGACGATCATGAATCCGGAGGGCATCCGCTGGACCCACCCGGACCCGAAGCAAATCGGCCATCTCTTCCGCGGTCACATCGAGCGCGCGCAGCGGGGCGAGACGTTCACCGAGACCTACACGGGCACGTTGGGGCCGTCGGTGCGGGCGGTGACGCCCGTGGAGAACGCCGGGCGGGTGGTCGGCCTGGTCAGCGCCGGGATCAAGGTCGAGGAGATCAGCAAGCGGGCGCAGGAGCAGCTGACGGCCCTGCTCGGGGTGGCGGCCGGGGCGCTGCTGCTCGGCGCGGTCGGCACGTACGTGATCAACGCGCGGCTGCGCCGGCACACCCACGGTATGAACGCGGACGAGCTGAGCCGGATGCACGACTACCATCAGGCGGCGCTGCACGCGGTGCGGGAGGGTCTGCTGATGCTGGACGGGCAGTACCGTGTCGCGCTGATCAACGACGGCGGACGGGAGCTGCTCGGTGTGACCGGTGACGTGGTGGGCGCCTCGGTCGCCGACCTGGGGCTGCCGGCGCAGCTGACGGGGGCGCTGCTGGCCTCGGAGCCGCGGGTGGACGAGGTGCATCTGGCGGCGGAGCGGGTGCTGGTGGTGAACACCTCGCCGGTCTCCGGCGGCGAGCGCCGGGGCACGGTGGTGACCCTGCGCGACGTGACCGAGCTGCAGTCGCTGACGGGCGAGCTGGACTCCGAGCGCGGCTTCACGCAGGCGTTGCGCTCGCAGGCGCACGAGGCGGCCAACCGGCTGCACACGGTCGTCTCGCTGATCGAGCTGGGCCGCACCGAGGAGGCCGTGGACTTCGCGACGGCCGAACTGGAGCTGGCGCAGGCGCTCACCGACCAGGTGGTGGCGGCGGTCGGCGAGCCCGTACTGGCCGCGCTGCTGCTGGGCAAGACGGCGCAGGCCAACGAGCGGGGAGTGGAGCTGGTGGTGTCACGGGACAGCCGACTGGACGACGGGCTGCTGCCGCCGTCCCTGCCCGCCCGGGACCTGGTGACGATCCTGGGGAACCTGGTCGACAACGCGGTGGACGCGGCCCAGGGCGAGGTGCCCTCGCGGGTGACGGTGGCGGCGTACACCGAGGCGAGGGGCGGACCGCGGACGGCCGGGGGCGAGGACGTCTCCGGCGCGGACCCGGCGGCGGGCGGCTCCGAGCTGGTGCTGCGGGTGTCGGACACGGGTGCCGGGGTCGATCCCGCCCATGCCGACCTGGTCTTCCAGCGGGGTTTCTCGACGAAGCCGGCCGGTGAGGGCGGCCGTGGCCTGGGGCTGGCGCTGGTCAGTCAGGCGGTGCAGCGGCACGGCGGCACCCTGACCGTGACGGAGGCCGAGGGCGGCGGCGCCCGTTTCGAGGCCCGGCTGCCGCTGGACGACCCCGGGGGCCACGCGCCGGCCCCGGACGCCCTGGCGGGCAGACACGAGTTCGGGGGCGCCGTATGAGCACCGCCCCGCAGCCGATCCGTGTCCTGGTCGTCGAGGACGACCCCGTCGCCGCCGACGCGCACGTGATGTACGTCGGCCGGGTGCCGGGGTTCACGGCCGTCGGCAAGGCGCACACGGGAGCGGAGGCCCGGCGCGTGCTGGACCGTACGCCGGTGGATCTGCTCCTGCTCGACCTGCATCTCCCGGACGTGCACGGGCTGCAGCTGGCCCGTTCGCTGCGGGCGGCGGGGCATCACACCGACGTGATAGCGGTGACGTCGGCGCGGGACCTGACGGTCGTGCGGGAGGGCGTCTCGCTGGGCGTCGTCCAGTACGTGCTGAAGCCGTTCACCTTCGCCACCCTGCGGGACCGCCTGGTGCGGTACGCCGAGTTCCGGGGCGCCGCCGGGGAGGCGAGCGGTCAGGACGAGGTGGACCGGGCACTGGCCACACTGCGGGCTCCGGGCCCGGCCGCCCTGCCGAAGGGGCTGAGCGGGCCGACGCTGGAGCGGGTGACGGGCGCGCTGCGCGGCACCGAGGAAGGGCTCACGGCGGCCGGGGTGGCCGAGGCCGTGGGCATCTCGCGGATCACGGCCCGGCGTTACCTGGAACATCTGGTGGACGCGGGGAGGGCGGGACGGAGCCCGCTGTACGGGCAGGTGGGGCGGCCGGAGTTGGTGTACCGGTGGGTGCGCGAGACCGAGCGGGGCCGATGAACACAGGTTGTCCACCGCACACGCATTGACCTGGCTGGACCAGTCCTCTTACGTTCGCCGAGCAGCCGTCCCGGCCACAGCGTCGTGCCCGTAGGAGGTCGTGCCCGTGCGTCCCACCGTCCGGTTCACCGCTCTGTTCACCCTCACCGCGCTCGCCTCCACCACCCTCGCCGCCTGCGGAAGCGGCTCCGGCAGTGACCCGGACACGGTGAAGGTCTCCTTCAAGCAGTCGACGGACAACTCCATCAAGGTGATGGACACCTACCTCGCCGACATCAAGAAGCAGTTCGAGAAGGCCAACCCGGGCAAGAAGGTCGAACTCGTCCCCGTCAAGGCCCCGGACGCGGAGTACTACACCAAGCTCCAGCAGATGCTCCGCTCCCCCAAGACCGCGCCGGACCTGGTCTACGAGGACACCTTCCTCATCAACTCCGACATCACCAGCGGGTACTTGAAGCCCCTCGACGAGTACCTGGCGAAGTGGAAGGACTGGGACCAGTTCATCGACACCGCGAAGGCGGCGGCGAAGGGCGAGGACGGCAAGACGTACGGCGTACCGGACGGGACGGACACCCGGGGCCTGTGGTTCAGCAAGGACGTCTTCGCCAAGGCCGGCCTGCCCGCCGACTGGCAGCCGAAGACCTGGGACGAGGTGCTGGCCGCGGCCCGCGCCATCAAGGAGAACGTGCCGGGCGTCGTCCCCCTCAACGTGTACACGGGCAAGCCGGCCGGTGAGGCGGCCACCATGCAGGGCTTCGAGATGCTGCTGTACGGCACGAACGACGGCACCACCGACCCGCTGTACGACAAGGGCAGCAAGAAGTGGATCGCGGCGGGGCAGGGGTTCGAGGACTCCCTGGCCTTCGTCGAGACGGTGTACAAGGAGAAGCTCGGCCCGGAGGTCTCCGACGCGCTCGACCCCAACTTCGGCACCAAGGTCCGCGGTGAGCTGCTGCCGCAGGGCAAGCTCGGGATCGCTCTCGACGGCTCCTGGCTGCCGCAGGACTGGCTGGAGGGCAGCGGGCACGAGTGGCCCGAGTGGTCGAAGGAGCTGGGGCTGGCGGCCATGCCGACGCAGAACGGCCAGGCTCCCGGCAAGGTGAGCATGTCCGGCGGCTGGACGTGGGCGATCCCGGCCAAGGCGGCCAACCCCGACCTGGCCTTCGAGTTCATCAAGACGATGCAGACCAAGGCCAACGCCCAGAAGTGGTACGTCGCCAACTCCGGCATCGCCGTCCGCGAGGACGTCGCGAACGATCCCGCGTACGTCGACGCCCAGCCCGGCATCAAGTTCTTCACCGACCTCGTCGAGAGCACGCACTACCGGCCCGCCTACCCGGCGTACCCGAAGGTCTCCGTCGCCATCCAGGAGGCGATGGAGGGCGTGACGACCGGTGACATGTCGGTGGAGGAGGCGGCGCGCGGCTACGACGAGGCGCTCAAGGAGGCCACCGACAACCAGGTGGTCCGCAAGTGACCGCGGCCACGCCGCAGCACACGGGCCCCGGTCCGGGGCCGGAGGTCCGTAAGGCGCCGCCGGGCCCGCCCGTCCCGGACCCGGCCCGTCGCGCGAGGTCCGCCACCACTCGCCGCGCCCTCTTCCGCGCCCTGCCCGTCTCCCCCGCCGTCGTCCTGCTGCTGCTCTTCCTCGCCGGCCCGATCGCGTACTGCGTGGTCATCGCCTTCACCGACCTCCAGCTCACCGGGCAGGCCGAGGAGTCCTTCGTCGGCTTCGAGAACTTCCGGCGGGCGTTCCAGGACGAGGCGTTCCTCAACGCCGTGTGGCTGACCCTGGTGTTCACGGTGCTGTCGTCGCTGATCGGGCAGAACACCCTGGGGCTCGCGCTGGCCTCGCTGATGCAGCGGGCCTCGAAGCCGGTCCGTACGCTCACCGGCGGCATCGTTGTCACGGCGTGGGTGCTGCCGGAGGTGGTGGCGGGCTTCCTGCTCTACGCCTTCTTCCGCCGCGAGGGCACCCTCAACGCCATCCTCGACTGGCTCCATCTGCCGTCCCAGAACTGGCTGTTCACGCTGCCGATCCTGGCGGTGTCCTTCGCCAACGTGTGGCGGGGCACGGCGTTCTCGATGCTGGTGTACTCGGCCGCCCTGAACGAGATCCCGAAAGAGGTCACCGAGGCCGCCGAGGTGGACGGGGCGAGCGGCTGGCGCCGGATGTGGCACATCACGCTGCCGATGATCCGGCGCTCCATCGGCACCAACCTGATGCTGAACACCCTGCAGACCCTGTCGGTCTTCGGCCTGATCTGGGTGATGACGCGGGGCGGCCCGAGCGGCAAGAGCCAGACGCTGCCGCTGTTCATGTACGAGCAGGCCTTCCAGAACAGCCTGATCGGCTACGGCACGGCGGTGGCACTGCTGCTGTTGCTGATCGGCTCGCTGTTCTCGGTCGTGTACCTGCGCCTGCTGCGGACGGAGGTCTGACATGGCATCCACCTTCGCGTCCCGCCGTGCCCCCGCGTCCCGCCGTGCCCCCGCCTCCCGGCGCAACCGGCGCCGGCTGGCCGCCGACGCCGGGCTGCTGGTGGCCGCCGCCGCGTTCGTGCTGCCGCTGGCCTGGGTGGTGCTGTCCGCCCTGGACCCGCGCGCGAGCCTCAGGGTGAAGGTCCCCGACGGGCTGACGCTGGAGAACTTCGACGCGATCCTCACCCCGGAGATCACCTTCACACCGCTGCTCAACAGCCTGATCCTGTGCGGCGGCGCGACCCTGCTGACGGTGGTGTGCGCGGCGCTCGCGGCCTATCCGCTCTCCCGTTTCCGGTCCCGGCTGAACCGGCCGTTCCTGCTGACCATCCTGTTCGCGACCAGCCTGCCGATCACCGCGATCATGGTGCCGGTCTACGCCCTCTTCGTACGGGTGAACATGATCGACACCATGCAGGGGACGATCTTCTTCTTCGCCGCCTCCCAGCTGCCCTTCGCCATCTGGCTGATGAAGAACTTCATGGACGGCGTGCCGAAGGAGCTGGAGGAGGCGGCCTGGACGGACGGGGCGTCGTCGTTCCAGTCACTGCTGCGGATCGTGCTGCCGCTGATGGGGCCGGGAGTGGCGGTGGTGACGGTGTTCTCGTTCGTGATGATGTGGGGGAACTTCTTCGTCCCCTTCATGCTGCTGCTCTCCCCGGACCAGATGCCCGCCTCGGTGAGCATCAACGACTTCTTCGGCAACCGGGGCATGGTGGCGTACGGGCAGCTGGCGGCGTTCTCGATCGTCTACTCGACGCCGGTGATCCTGCTGTACGTGCTGATCTCCCGACGGCTGGGCGGGGGGTTCGCGCTGGGCGGGGCGGTGAAGGGGTGAGCGGGACGGTGGTGGGGTGAGCGGGACGCGTCCGCTTGCGTCCGCAATACGCCTGTCATACCCCCGTAGGTTCGTACAATCCGTATCGCTGGCTGAACAGCCCGTAGTCAGCGCCGCACCGGACCCCTACGGTGTGGCCCGTGCGCCGACCCTCACCTCACCCGAACCAGTCGGGTCCCCCGTTCAACGCCCTCGCCGCCCGCCGGCTCCGTGCCGCCCTGAACATGGGCCCCGAGCACGTCGCCCACGGCATGCGGGTCTCGTACGGGCTGCCGTACGTCACCCCGGATCTCGTCATCGCCTGGGAGCGGGGCGTCGCCTCCCCCCGGGACCCCGAGCTGACCGCGCTCGCGGGGGTGCTGTGGTGCTCGCCCGGTGATCTGATCGGCCGGCCGCAGACCCTGCGCGAGCACCGCATCGCCCGTTCCCTGGCGCCGGAGGACGTGGCCCGTGCCGTCGGGATCCCGCTCTCGGCGTACCTGCGGATGGAGGAGACGGACGGCTGGCGCGGCACCGACCGCCAGTCGGCCGCCCTCGCCGACGTGCTCGGCCTCGACCTGCCCGACTTCGTGACCGTCACGGGACGCGAGGAGAAGCTCGCCGACCTGCTGACGAGCGCCGTCAAGACCCGCTGGCAGGGCTATGTGCGCCCGGTCGCCAAGGTGGCACCGCTGGACCGGCGGGTCCTGGAGAACGTCCTCCAGGTGCTGCACCAGGACTACCAGGGGCACATGGCCGCCACCCTCAGCTGGGGCGGCGGCAGTGGCGACTCCCACGAGGCGGGCCGCGACTTCCTCGACCGGATCGTGGAGCACTTCTGGGCGGCGGTCGAGAAGCACCCGTGAGCGGTGGCGTCCGGTGGGGCGGTGGCGTCCGGCGGCTAGAAGACCGACTCCGCCTCGTCCATCCGGTCCTTCGGCACCGTCTTCAGCTCGGTCACGGCCTCCGCCAGCGGCACCATGACGACGTCCGTGCCGCGCAGCGCCGTCATCCGGCCGAAGTCGCCCCGGTGCGCGGCCTCCACCGCGTGCCAGCCGAAGCGGGTGGCGAGCACCCTGTCGTACGCGGTCGGCACGCCGCCGCGCTGGACGTGGCCGAGGATGACCGGCTTGGCCTCCTTGCCGAGCCTGCGTTCCAGCTCGTAGGCGAGTGCCGTGCCGATGCCCTGGAAGCGCTCGTGGCCGAACTTGTCGATCGCGCCCTTGCCGTAGTCCATGGAGCCCTCGGCGGGGTGGGCGCCCTCGGCGACGCAGACGACGGCGAACTTCTTGCCGCGGGAGAACCGCTCCTCGACCATCTTGACCAGGTCGGCGGGGTCGAAGGGGCGCTCGGGCAGGCAGATGCCGTGGGCGCCGGCCGCCATGCCGGACTCCAGGGCGATCCAGCCCGCGTGCCGGCCCATGACCTCGACGACCATCACGCGCTGGTGGGACTCGGCGGTGGTCTTGAGGCGGTCCATCGCCTCGGTGGCCACGCCGACCGCCGTGTCGAAGCCGAAGGTGCGGTCGGTGGAGGAGATGTCGTTGTCGATGGTCTTCGGCACGCCGACCACCGGCAGGCCGGCGTCCGACAGCATCCGGGCGGCCGTCAGCGTGCCCTCGCCGCCGATCGGGATGAGCGCGTCGATGCCGAAGCTCTGGATCATGTCGCCGGCGTTCTCGCAGGCCTCGCGGAGCCGGTCGCGCTCCAGCCGGGAGGAGCCGAGGATGGTGCCGCCGCGCGCCAGGATGCCGCTGACCGCGTTCAGGTCGAGGGCGCGGTAACGGCTGTCCAGCAGGCCCGCGTAGCCATCCTCGAAGCCGATGACCTCGTCGCCGTAGTTGTCGACCGCTCGGTGCACGACCGACCGGATCACTGCGTTCAGGCCGGGGCAGTCGCCGCCTGCGGTGAGAACTCCGATACGCATCGTGCTGTGTCTCCTGCTCGCTGTTGACACCGGTGAGCCGATCCAATTGTTTCACGGCCGGACCCCCGGCGGGCACTGACGAGCGCTGCCGGGCACCGGCGGACACTGACGGGCGCCTTAGCCACCGCCGGAGGTATTGTCAAGAGGGTTCTGCTCACCCCGGTGGGCGATTTTGTGTGCACGGGACAGCCGCCGCCGGACGAAACCATCAGACGAAACGGAGAGCACGCGTGACGCGCAGCGTGTACGTGACCGGTATCGACCGCGGCGACGGCCGCCAGGTCGTCGAACTGGGGGTCATGGAGCTCCTGACCCGGCAGGTCGACCGGGTCGGCGTCTTCCGTCCCCTGGTCCACGACGGGCCCGACCGGCTCTTCGAGCTGCTGCGCGCCCGCTACCGGCTCGCGCAGGACCCCGCGACCGTGTACGGCATGGACTACCAGGAGGCGTCCGCGCTCCAGGCCGAGCAGGGCACGGACGAACTGGTGTCCGCGCTGGTCGACCGGTTCCACCTGGTGGCCCGGGACTACGACGTGGTCCTCGTCCTCGGCACCGACTTCGCCGACACCCAGTTCCCGGACGAGCTGTCGCTGAACGCCCGGCTCGCCAACGAGTTCGGCGCCTCGGTGCTGCCGGTCGTCGGCGGCCGCAAGCAGACCGCGGAGTCCGTACTGGCCGAGACCGTCAACGCCTTCCGCGCCTACGACGGGCTGGGCTGCGACGTCCTGGCCATGGTGACCAACCGGGTCGCCCGCGAGGACCGGGACCGGATCGCCGAGCGGCTCGCGAACCGGCTGCCGGTGCCGTGCTGGGTCGTACCCGACGAGCCCGCCCTGTCGGCGCCGACCGTCTCGCAGATCGCGCACGCCCTCGGCGCCGAGGTGATCCTCGGCGACGACTCCGGGCTCGCCCGCGACGCGCTGGACTTCGTCTTCGGCGGGGCCATGCTGCCCAACCTGCTGAGCGCCCTGACCCCGGGCTGCCTGGTCATCACCCCCGGCGACCGCGCCGACCTGGTGATCGGCACGCTCGCCGCGCACAGCGCCGGCACCCCGCCGATAGCCGGCGTCCTGCTGACCCTGAACGAGGTGCCCGGCGACGGCATCCTCACCCTCGCCGCCCGCCTGGCCCCCGGTACGCCGGTGCTCTCGGTGACCGGCAACAGCTTCCCCACCGCCGAGCAGCTGTTCTCCCTGGAGGGCAAGCTCAACGCGGCCACCCCGCGCAAGGCGGAGACCGCCCTCGGCCTCTTCGAGCGGTACGTCGACACCGCCGACCTCAGCAAGCGGGTCTCCGCGCCGAGCAGCGACCGCGTCACGCCGATGATGTTCGAGCACACGCTGCTGGAGCAGGCCCGTTCCGACCTGCGCCGGGTCGTCCTCCCCGAGGGCACCGAGGAGCGGGTGCTGCACGCGGCCGAGGTGCTGCTGCGCCGGGGCGTGTGCGAGCTGACGCTGCTCGGCCCGGTCGAGCAGATCCGCAAGAAGGCCGCCGACCTGGGCATCGACCTGGAGAACGCGCAGCTGATCGACCCCGCGGTGTCCGAGCTGCGCGACACCTTCGCCGAGAAGTACGCCGCCCTGCGCGCCCACAAGGGCGTCACCGTGGAGCTGGCCTACGACGTGGTCTCCGACGTGAACTACTTCGGCACGCTGATGGTGCAGGAGGGCCTCGCCGACGGCATGGTGTCGGGGTCGGTGCACTCGACGGCGGCCACGATCCGTCCGGCGTTCGAGATCATCAAGACCAAGCCGGACGCCGCGATCGTCTCGTCGGTCTTCTTCATGTGCCTGGCCGACAAGGTCCTGGTCTACGGCGACTGCGCGGTCAACCCCGACCCGAACGCCGAGCAGCTCGCCGACATCGCGACCCAGTCGGCGTCCACGGCGGCGCGGTTCGGGGTGGATCCGCGGATCGCGATGCTGTCGTACTCGACGGGCACGTCCGGTTCCGGCGCGGACGTCGACAAGGTGCGCGAGGCGACGGAGCTGGTCCGCGCGCGCCGCCCGGATCTCAGGATCGAGGGGCCGATCCAGTACGACGCCGCCGTCGAGCCGTCGGTGGCCGCGACGAAACTGCCCGGCTCGGAGGTCGCCGGACAGGCCAGCGTGCTGATCTTCCCGGACCTGAACACCGGCAACAACACGTACAAGGCCGTGCAGCGCTCGGCCGGCGCCATCGCGGTGGGCCCGGTGCTCCAGGGTCTGCGCAAGCCGGTCAACGACCTGTCCCGGGGCGCGCTCGTCCAGGACATCGTCAACACCGTCGCCATCACGGCGATCCAGGCCCAGCAGTCCCCCAGTGAGAAGGCGTCCGACCTGTGAGCCCCACCCCGTCCCGCGTCCTCGTCCTCAACTCCGGCTCGTCGTCGGTGAAGTACCAGCTGCTCGACATGCGCGGCGGCGACCGGCTGGCGGTGGGCCTCGTCGAACGGATCGGTGAGGAGACCGCACGGCTCAAGCACACCCCGGTGGGTGGTGAGAGCCGGGAGTGGAGCGGGTCCGTTCCCGACCACGACGCGGCGCTGAAGGCCGTGGCTGCGGAGCTGGCCAAGGACGGCCTCGGCCTGGACTCGCCCGAGCTGGCCGCGATAGGGCACCGGGTGGTGCACGGCGGGAAGCGGTTCACCGAGCCGACCGTCGTGGACGACGCGGTGCTCGCCGAGATCGAGCGGCTGATCCCGGTCGCCCCGCTGCACAACCCGGCGGGCCTCGCCGGCATCCGCACCGCGCGGGCGCTGCGCCCGGACCTGCCGCAGGTCGCCGTCTTCGACACCGCGTTCCACACGACCATGCCGGAGTCCGCGGCCCGCTACGCGATCGACGTCGAGACCGCCGACGCGCACCGCATCCGGCGCTACGGCTTCCACGGCACCTCGCACGCCTACGTCTCCCGGGAGACCGCGAAGCTGCTGGGCCGGGCGCCCGAGGACGTGAACGTCATCGTGCTGCACCTGGGCAACGGGGCGTCCGCCTCGGCGGTGCGGGGCGGTCGCTGCGTGGACACCTCCATGGGGCTGACGCCCTTGGAGGGGCTCGTGATGGGTACGCGCTCGGGTGACATGGATCCGGCCGTCATCTTCCATTTGATGCGTGTTGGTGGAATGTCCGCCGACGAGATCGACACTCTTCTCAACAAGAGGAGCGGTCTGATCGGTCTCTGCGGTGACAACGACATGCGGGAGATCCGCCGCCGTGTGGACGCCGGCGACGAGCGGGCGAGGCTGGCCTTCGACATCTACATTCACCGGCTGAAGAAGTACATCGGCGCCTATTACGCCGTTCTCGGACGGGTGGACGCCGTGGCCTTCACGGCCGGGGTCGGGGAGAACGCGGCGCCGGTGCGGGAGGCCGCGGTGGCGGGCCTGGAGGGGCTCGGCCTGGCGGTCGACGGCGAACTGAACGCCGTACGCGGGGACGGGGCGCGGCTGGTGTCGCCCGCGGACGCGCGGGTGGCGGTGGCGGTGGTGCCGACCGACGAGGAAATGGAGATCGCGACACAGACCTACGCTCTGGTCGAAAAGGAAAGGTGAGGGCACCCGAGGACGGTTGAATAATTCTCTTGTGAGCACCGAGGCGCCCATTTGTATCTTCCGCCAGACGGAATATTCCGCAGCGAAACAAACCGATAGGATCGCCCCATGCGCCGTTCGAAAATCGTCTGTACTCTCGGCCCCGCGGTCGACTCCCACGAGCAGCTCGTATCGCTGATCGAGGCCGGCATGAACGTGGCCCGCTTCAACTTCAGCCACGGCACCCATGCGGAGCACCAGGGGCGTTACGACCGTGTCCGGGCCGCCGCCAAGGAGACCGGCAGGGCCATCGGTGTCCTCGCCGACCTCCAGGGTCCGAAGATCCGCCTGGAGACCTTCGCGGAGGGTCCCGTCGAGCTGGTGCGCGGTGACGAGTTCACCATCACCACCGAGGACGTGCCGGGCGACCGGACGATCTGCGGCACGACGTACAAGGGCCTGCCCGGTGACGTCACCAAGGGCGACCAGGTGCTCATCAACGACGGCAACGTCGAGCTGAAGGTCACCGAGGTCGAGGGCCCCCGGGTGAAGACGATCGTCATCGAGGGCGGCGTCATCTCCGACCACAAGGGCATCAACCTGCCCGGCGCGGCCGTGAACGTGCCCGCGCTGAGCGAGAAGGACATCGAGGACCTCCGGTTCGCGCTGCGGATGGGCTGCGACCTGGTCGCCCTCTCCTTCGTCCGGGACGCCAAGGACGTCGCCGACGTGCACCGCGTGATGGACGAGGAGGGCCGCCGGGTCCCCGTCATCGCCAAGGTGGAGAAGCCGCAGGCGGTGGAGAACATGGAGGGCGTCGTCGCGGCCTTCGACGCCGTCATGGTCGCCCGCGGCGACCTGGCCGTCGAGTACCCGCTCGAGAAGGTCCCCATGGTGCAGAAGCGGCTGATCGAGCTGTGCCGGCGCAACGCCAAGCCGGTGATCGTGGCGACCCAGATGATGGAGTCGATGATCACCAACTCCCGTCCGACCCGCGCCGAGGCCTCCGACGTCGCCAACGCGATCCTGGACGGCGCGGACGCGGTCATGCTGTCGGCGGAGTCGTCGGTGGGCGCGTACCCGATCGAGACGGTCAAGACGATGTCGAAGATCGTCACCGCCGCCGAGCAGGAGCTGCTCTCCAAGGGCCTGCAGCCGCTGGTGCCGGGCAAGAAGCCGCGCACGCAGGGTGGTTCGGTGGCCCGTGCGGCCGCCGAGATCGCCGACTTCCTGGGCGGCAAGGGCCTGGTGGCCTTCACCCAGTCCGGTGACACCGCGCGCCGGCTGTCCCGCTACCGCGCGGCCCAGCCGATCCTCGCCTTCACCACCGACGAGTCCACCCGCAACCAGCTGGCGCTCAGCTGGGGCGTGGAGCCGCACGTGGTGCCGTTCGTGAACAGCACCGACGAGATGGTCGACCTGGTGGACCAGGAGACGATGCGCCTCGGCCGGTTCAACGACGGCGACATCGTCGTGATCACCGCCGGTTCGCCCCCCGGCGTGCCCGGCACCACCAACATGGTCCGCGTGCACCACCTGGGCGAGACCCGCCGCGCCTGACGGTCCCGCACACGGCTTCCGCCGGCTTCTGTACGGCGCTGAGGGCGCCCCCTGCGCACAGGGGGCGCCCTCGGCGCTTGTCGCGGCTCCCGAACGGGTTCGTGGGCGCGCGCTCGGTCAGGTCGTGTACTGGTGCAGCCCCGGGATGTGGAGCGTGCCGCCGAACTGACCGGCCTGGACGACCGTCACCTTCGTGAAGTAGATGAGCGGGATGTCCAGCGGCGGCGGGTGCTCCGGGTCGAAGGTGATCGGGATCAGCCCGAGCAGGTTGCCCGAGATGCTCTCGGTGTACATCACCGTGTCGCCGTCGCGGATCGTGGACGTGGAGCCCTCGGCCGCCTGCACGTGGTACGTCTTGCCGGCCTGCTCGTCCTTCACCGTCTGGT
The DNA here is from genome assembly GCF_031597775.1 of Streptomyces sp. BB1-1-1. Classification (NCBI taxonomy): domain Bacteria; kingdom Bacillati; phylum Actinomycetota; class Actinomycetes; order Kitasatosporales; family Streptomycetaceae; genus Streptomyces; species Streptomyces sp. BB1-1-1. The sequence continues at coordinate 2,763,154 of NZ_CP134203.1, forward strand.
GCAGGTCGCCGATGTCGGTGCCGTTGGATATGACGTACTTCAGCACCTTCTTGATGGTGCCGTTGGCCGTCTTCACCTCGACGACGCCCTTGTAGGAGGCGCCCTTCAGCAGCAGCGAGCTGGCGTTGAGCTGCCAGGGGTCGTCGGGCAGCGGCACCGCGTTGTCGACGCCGCCCTCCTCGTCCGTGGCGACCGGGCAGTCGTCCACGTCCGTGCCGGCGCTCTCGGAGGCGCTGGAGGTGGGGCTGGGCGAGGCGGTGGCCTCACCGGCCGCCTCCTTCGCCTCCTCGGCCGCCTCGTCCACCGACTCCTCGGTGTCCTCGGCAGCCCCGGACGCCGCGTCGGTCGTGTCCTCGACGGCATCCCTCGCCGTGTCGGTGACCTTGTCGGCGGCCTTGTCGGTGTCCTTGCCCGCGTCCTTGCCCGTGGTGTCCTTCGCGGGGTCGGACGCGTCGTCGCCGGCGCCGTCCGACGCCGAGGCCGACGGGGTCGGCGTGGGGCTCGGGCTCTCCTCGTCCTTCTCGCCGCCGGTGAGGATGCCCCCGATGGCGTCGCCGATGCCCTCCAGCAGACCGCCGCCGGACTCGGACGGGGACGGCTCTACGGCGTCCGCGCCGGCCGCCTCCTCGCCCTGCGGCTCCTTGCTCTGCGACTCCTGCGACCCGGAGGGGCTCGGGGCGGGGTCGGTCTCGTCGCCCGCGTCGCCCTTGTCACCCGTGTCGTGCGTTGCGCCCTTGTCGTCGGAACCTGAATCCGACGAAGAGGACTCACCGGTGTCCGTGTCCTTGCCGGATTCCGAGGGGCCGGGCTCCGTCTCGCCGCCCTTGTCGTCGTCGGCCCCGTCGGTCGCCGAGGGCGACGGCGTGGGCGACTCGGACGTGCCCTTCTCGGCGTCCTCCAGGGCCGCCACGCAGTCCTTGTACTCGTCGGCCGTCAGGCTGTTCGAGGTCGGCTTCGCGGAGTCGTTGCCGTCGGCGAGGGCCAGCGTCGGCGTGAACCCCATGCCCATGAGGACGGCCGTGGGCATCGCCGCCAGGGCTATCGCCTTCCCGGCCGGCATGTGGAACCTGGTGAACAACGGCTTCTTGGGTGCCGCGTGGCGCGGCCCGGTTCTCGCACGGGACGACTCCACGTCAGTCCCGCGGGTCACCTCGTCAGCCGGCACTGTGCCTCCCGTTCGCCCCGTTGGCCGGGCTCGTTCCTGACAGATCGTTCGGCTCTTCCACCCCGCCCCGCGGCTGCGGAATCGTGGCGTCGGGCACCGGAGTTCCGGGCACGGTGGTGCCGGGCACGTCGGTGCCGGGCACCACGCCCTCCGGCGCGTCGCCCCTTCCCTTGCCCTCCAGCGGCGGCTCGGCCCGCGGCGGCTCGCCCGGCACCCACGACACGGCCATCGCTCCGCCGATCAGCGAGAGCAGGAAGCCGACGAAGAAGCCGCCGAGATTGGACACGGGGATGGACACCAGCGCCAGCAGGATCGCCGCCACGCCCGCGAAGACCCGGACGTGCTTCTGGAACCACAGGCTGACGCCCAGGACGACCAGCAGCACGCCGATGATCAGGGACCCGGCACCCGCGGTGGTGGCCATCGCCAGCGTCAGGTGCCCGATCTGGAGATTCGCGTACGGGAAGTAGGCGATGGGGAGTCCGCCGAGCGCGACGAACAGGCCGGCCCAGAACGGCCGCGCGCCTCGCCAGGCACGGAACTGCAGCCTCCGGCGGGTGAACTGGCCGGCTGCGACAGGAGTCTCGGCGCTCATGGAAAACAGCTCCCTGGTACGGCTTTTGCTGTGGTGGAGATGTGGGCCGCGCGTGAAGGCGTGACCGGAGAGTGGACGGGCGGGGGCGCCACCGGCTCCCCCGCCCGTCAGCGAGTGCTTAGTAGCACTCCTTGACACCCTTGGACAGCGACATCTTCAGTCCGCTGAGCTTGAAGGTTCCGGCAGTGGTGGCCCACGCCGTCTGCTTCACGTTGGTCAGCGTGGCCGAGTCGGCCTGCTGCGCGAATCCGAACGGGTTCGCGGTGTCGCCCTTCTTGATGCCGGGACCCTTGCTGGCGTCCTTGGCGGCCACGCCGATGTCGATGCCGCGGAAGGTGGCATCGGCCTCGAGTTCCTCGACGTCGATGTACAGGTTCTGGGCCTCGACCGGCTTGGCGCCACCGCCGGCCTTCAACATGAGGCTGACCGAGCCGATCAGCGGGATGTCCGGGGTGACCACGGACTGGCACATGTTCTTGATCGACGCGGACTTGAACGCCGAGACGGCGACGGGGTGAGCCGTCTTCTTGCCGTCGAGCGTGTAGCCCGAGTCAATGGCCCCGTACTGGGAGAAGCCCGTACCGTCGAGCCGGTCCGCCGTCACCTTGAACGACTGACCGGAGACGCTGAACGACGCGGCCAGGGCACCCTGCCCCAACGCGACGCCTATCGCAGCCGTGGCGGCCACGCTGGGCACCATCACCACAGCGAACCGCTTCCATCTGGTCCCGCCACGCACCTGGGACTCCATATTTCCTCCTTCTCGGACGTACATCTCCTGGCCTCGGCCTGCCCCGGGATCGGCGGCTCGGCCTGGCAGGGATGGGAGAAGTGCTACGTCCTCGGGAAGAAGAGCGCCCGGACTCGACGGCGCGTATGACGCGCCCGAATCACCGGCGATCACCCCCGAGCGACAACCACTGGTCGCGCCTGACACGCATCACGCACAACCCTGCTGGACAGGCTTCGCCGGGTGGACGAAGACCCCCCTGCCCAAGAGCCGACTCCACTGCCGCCGGCTCTGCTCGGTGGGGACCCAGGAACCCCCGCGACCCGACTGGCTTTCGGGGTGCGGGAATGGACCGAGCGTCGCCGATCGTGGTGCATTCTCGCCGCCGACACAAGGGGGTTCGTTACTCACTAGTAACGGCCGGATAACCGCGGGACGACACACCGGCTCCGAACGGCGACGCTCGGTGCGTCATGGAGGCGGAACAAAACAATTGATCGCTGGACAGAATCCGACAGATCGACGCCGCTGACTTACTGGCAGTAACAGCGGCCGCGATTGCCAAGATTTGGCAAAGCGCGGCCGCACTGGCGTCCCGTCGACAGCTCTTTCACTCGGGCACCACCCGGACGAACGGTCCGTGACCGGTCGGCGAAAGGGGCCCGGAGCGCCTCTAGTACAAGGCGCGGGCCAGCGCCCTGCGCGCCACGGCAACCCGCGGATCGTCGGCGCCGACCACCTCGAACAGCTCCAGCAGCCGCAGCCGTACGGCGTCCCGATCGTCCCCGGCCGTGACGCGCACCGTGTCGATGAGGCGCCCGAAGGCGTCCTCCACGTGACCGCCCACCAGATCCAGGTCGGCGGCGGCGATCTGGGCCTGGGCGTCACCCGGCTTGTCGGCCGCGTCCTGACGGACCCGCTGCGGGTCGGCGCTCTGCACGCGCTGGAGCAACTCGGCCTGGGCCAGGCCCAGTTTGGCCTCCGTGTTGCCCGGGTCCTCGCCGAGCACGTTCTTGTACGCCTGGACGGCTCCGGCCAGGTCGCCGGCGTCCAGCGCCTGCACGGCGGCCTCCAGGGCCGCGTCGTGCGGGCCGGCCGGACGCTCGGGGGCGGCGGCGGGCTGCGCGCCCGGCTCCGCCTCGGGGTCGACGGCGAGACCGGTCAGGCCGAAGCGCTCCTCGGCGACCTGCACCAACTGGTCCAGGGTCTGGCGGATCTGCGTCTCACCGGCGGCGCCCTGGAAGAGCGGCAGCGCCTGTCCGGCCACGACCGCGAACACGGCCGGGATGCCCTGGACACCGAACTGCTGCATCAGCATCTGGTTGGCGTCGACGTCGATCTTGGCGAGGACGAAACGGCCGCTGTACTCGACGGCGAGGCGTTCGAGCACCGGGCTCAACTGCTTGCAGGGCTCGCACCACTCGGCCCAGAAGTCGATGACGACCGGGACCTCGGTGGACCGCTGCAGGACTTCACTCTCGAAGCCGGCCTCGTCGACGTCGATGACGAGATCGGCCGGGGAGACGGCTCCCGTCCCACCGTGCCGGGCCGCCTCGGCGCGCGCCTGCTCCGCCTTCGCCTTGGCCTCCTGGGCCTGCTTCACCGCGGCGAGGTCGACGACCCCGCTCATGGACATGTTCCGTGGCTGCATGGGTCTATCCTCCCCCGTACTCCGCGCGTGCGTGAAAAGCGGGTCGAAAGCCCGCCCTGAAGTGTTCCGCCGGCGCCGGGTCCCCACCCGCGCCCATGGTCGTCGCTGGGGCACGAGCGTGCGGGGCCCGTGCTTTCGCTACGACCCGTAGCGTAATGCTACGAGGGGCCGCGGGAACACCCCCTTCCCGTGATCTCCCTCACGGTCACTCGCGGGTTACCCGCCGGTTAAGGTCGGGGAATGCAGAGCAGTACCCCCGCCGGCCGTACCGGGCGCCCTCGCAGCGCCGCGGCGGACACCGCGATCCTGGCCGCGACGCGGGCGGCCCTGGTCGACCTGGGCTGGTCGAAGCTCACCCTGGGAGACGTGGCGACGCGGGCCGGGGTTGCCAAGACGACGCTCTACCGCCGCTGGGCGGGCAAGAACGAGCTGGTGGTCGACGCGGTCGCCGAGCTGTTCGACGAGCTGCGGCTCCCCGACCGCGGTTCCCTGGCCGCCGACATCGAGGGCGTGGTGCTCCAGTTCGCGGCGATCCTGGCCCGCCCGGAGGCCAAGAGCGGCCTGATGGCGGTGGTCGCCGAGTCCACGCGGGACGACGCGCTGCGCGAGCGCATCCGCACGTCGATCGTCGAACGCCAGAAGCGTCTGGTCCTGGAGGGCAGGGCCCGCGCCCAGGCCCGCGGCGAACTGCCCGCCGAGACCGACCCGGCCGAGGCCGCCCGCACCGCGGACCTCATCTTCGACGTGGTGGCGGGCGCCGTGGTCCACCGCACCCTGGTCAGCGCGGAACCGGCGGACGGGGAGTGGGTGCGGGGCCTGACGCAGGTGCTGCTGTGGGGGCTGGCCTCTCAACCGACCGAGTCGGGTGGTGGGTGGACACAGGCCGGGGGTCCAGGGGGCTCAGCCACCTGGTGACGCCCGCACCGGCGCCGTGCGCCTAGAACCCCGCCGGCTCCGTGTACACCCCCCACTCGTCCCGCAGCACGCCACAGATCTCCCCCAGCGTCGCCTCCGCGCGCACCGCGTCCAGCATCGGCTCGATCATGTTCCCGCCGGAGCGCGCCGCGGCCAGCATGCCGTCCAGCGCACCGCGCACGGCCGCGTCGTCACGGGCGGCCTTGCGCTCGCCGAGCACCCGCACCTGCTCCCGCTCGACCTCGTGACTGACCCGCAGGATCTCCAGGTCACCGGTGACGGAACCGGTGTGGACGTTGACGCCGACGACCCTCTTGTCGTCCTTCTCCAGGGACTGCTGGTAGCGGAAGGCGGACTCGGCGATCTCGCCGGTGAACCAGCCGTCCTCGATGCCGCGCAGGATGCCGGAGGTGATCGGCCCGATGGGGTGCTGTCCGTCGGGGTGGGCCCTGAGCCCCCGCTCCTTGATCTGCTCGAAGATCTTCTCCGCGTCCGCCTCGATCCGGTCCGTGAGCTGCTCGACGAACCAGGAACCGCCCAGCGGGTCGGCGACGTTGGCGACGCCCGTCTCCTCCATCAGCACCTGCTGGGTGCGCAGGGCGATCTCGGCGGCCTGCTCGCTGGGCAGGGCGAGGGTCTCGTCCAGGGCGTTGGTGTGCAGGGAGTTGGTGCCGCCGAGGACCGCCGCGAGCGCCTCCACCGCCGTACGGACCACGTTGTTGTAGGGCTGCTGGGCGGTGAGCGAGACGCCGGCGGTCTGCGTGTGGAAGCGCAGCCACTGCGCCTTGTCGGACCGCGCGCCGTACACGTCCCGCATCCAGCGGGCCCAGATGCGACGGGCCGCCCGGAACTTGGCGATCTCCTCGAAGAAGTCGAGGTGCGCGTCGAAGAAGAAGGAGAGGCCGGGGGCGAAGACGTCGACGTCCAGCCCGCGGGACAGACCCAGCTCCACGTACCCGAAGCCGTCCGCCAGCGTGTACGCCAGTTCCTGCGCGGCCGTCGAGCCGGCCTCGCGGATGTGGTAGCCGGAGACGGAGAGCGGCTTGTAGTCGGGGATGCCGGCCGCGCAGTACTCCATCAGGTCGCCGATCAGGCGCAGGTGCGGCTCGGGCTGGAAGAGCCACTCCTTCTGGGCGATGTACTCCTTGAAGATGTCGGTCTGGAGCGTGCCGTTGAGCACGGACGCGTCCACGCCCTGCCGTTCCGCGGCGACCAGGTACATGCAGAACACGGGCACGGCGGGCCCGCTGATCGTCATGGAGGTCGTCACGTCCCCGAGCGGGATGTCGTCGAACAGCACCTCCATGTCGGCGGCCGAGTCGATGGCCACCCCGCAGTGCCCGACCTCGCCCAGGGAGCGGGGGTCGTCGGAGTCGCGGCCCATCAGCGTCGGCATGTCGAAGGCGACCGAGAGCCCGCCTCCGCCGTTGCGGAGGATCATCTTGTAGCGCTCGTTGGTCTGCTCGGCGTTGCCGAACCCGGCGAACTGCCGGATGGTCCACGTCCGGCCTCGGTATCCGGTCGGATGCAGGCCGCGGGTGAAGGGGTACTCCCCCGGCCAGCCGATCCGCTCGAAGCCCTCGTACTCGTCCCCGGGCCGGGGCCCGTACACCGGCTCCACGGGATCGCCGGAGAGCGTGGTGAAGTCCGCGTCGCGCTTGCGCGCCGCGTCGTACCGGGCCTGCCAGCGAAGGCGGCCCTCCTCTATGGCGTGAGCGTCCATACCCTCGAATTTACTAGGACGTCCAAGTAAATGTCGATGGGGTACCGCCGTACGGGTGCCCGTACGGCGGTGAGAGGGCTTGACAGGGCCGGTCAGGACCTGGCAGCGCCTGGCAGCGCTTGCCTAGGCCTTGGCGACCGCGGGTGCCTCGGCCGCGGCGACCCTGGCCTCCAGCTCCTGGCTGACCTTGCGCTCCACGAAGAACGCGGCGGTCGGGATGGTCCCGGCCAGCAGCACCCACAGCTGCTTGCTGACCTTCCACTTCGCCTTGGCGCCCAGGTCGAAGGCGAAGACGAGGTAGACGACGTACAGCCAGCCGTGCGCGATGCTGACGATGCGGGTGAAGTCGGCGGCACCGTCCATGTCCAGCACGTACTTGGCGATCATGCCGAGGCAGAGCAGGATCAGCAGCACACCGGTGACGTACGCCATGACCCGGTAGCGGGTCAGCACGCTCTTTTTCATGCGTACGAGCGTAACCGTCCGATTCGCGCGATCTTCGGGCGGGCCCGGCGACTCGCTCAGGCCTCCTCGAAGTCCCCCGCGGCGACCCGCAGCGGCCTGAGCATCGCGAAGATCTCGCCGCACTCCTCGGCGTCGTACGCGCCCAGGCCGAAGTCCATGGCCATGAGGTCGCGGGTGGCCGCCTCGACCACCTCACGGCCCTTGTCGGTGATGGTGGCGAGCGTGCCGCGGCCGTCGTTCGGGTTGGGGCGCTTGTCCACCAGGCCCGACCTCACCAGCCGGTCGACGGTGTTCGTCACGGAGGTGGGGTGCACCATGAGGCGCTCACCGATCTTGGACATCGGCAGTTCGCCCGACTTGGAGAAGGTGAGCAGCACCAGCGCCTCGTAGCGCGCGAAGGTCAGTCCGTACGGCTTGACCACCGCGTCCACCTCGGCCAGCAGGATCTGGTGCGCCCGCATGATCGAGGTGATGGCGGACATGGAGGGCACGCCGCCCCAGCGCTGCTTCCAGAGTTCGTCGGCACGGGCGATGGGATCGAAGGAGAGACTGAGGGGCTTCGGCACGGCAACAGACCATACCGGCCGGTCACATGCCGGTCAGCCCCGTCTCGCCTTTCGATACCATCGCCCGCCGCGCACGGCTACCCGGCGAGATGCCGCTCGACGGTGTCGACCTTCGACGTGAGGCCGTCCGTCACACCGGGGCGGATGTCCGCCTTGAGGACCAGGGAGACGCGCGGCGCCCGCGCCTCGACGGCGGCGACGGCCCGCCGGACGACGTCCATGACCTCGTCCCACTCGCCCTCGACGGACGTGAACATCGCGTCGGTGCGGTTCGGCAGCCCCGATTCGCGGACCACCCGGACGGCGTCGGCGACGTACTCCCCCACGTCCTCGCCGACGCCGAGCGGCGACACGGAGAAGGCGACGATCACGCGCCCACGATCCCTTCCTGGCGGGCGCGGGAGGCGATGACCGCGCTCTCGGCCTCACGCTTGAGCCGGCGCTCGGCGAAGAAGCCGCCGGTCGGCAGGACCGACATGACGAAGTAGAAGGCGGCGGTGCCGAAGGACCACTTGGCGCGGTTCCAGGCGTCCGCCCAGAAGATCACGTACAGGACGAAGAGAACGCCGTGGACCATGCCCATCACGGGCACCGCGTTGAAGTCCGTGGTCCGCTTCAGGACGGAGCAGACCAGCAGCAGGAGGAACGAGATCGCCTCGGGGCCGGAGACCAGGCGGAGGCGGCGGAGGGCGGAGGCGGTCTTGAGGTCCACGGGTCACCTTCGGTGGGAGAGTCGCCGCGCATCACGACGAGCTGGGGCTTTGTGAACGTGCGCACAAGCGCGCGTCCATTGTGGCAAACCGCCGACGCGCCCGGGCGAGGGGGGCGGGAACCTGTTGGCGGGCCCGTCCGGCGGGCTACCTTCGCATTTGTGGCGATGTTCCGACTTCAAGACAGCAAGGTACTCGCCGTCGACATGACCGGGGACGCCGTGAAGGCGAAGAACGGCTCGATGGTCGCGTACGACGGTGAGATGGCCTTCAAGAAGCTGAGCGGCGGCGGTGAGGGGATCCGGGGCATGGTGACCCGGCGGATCACCGGCGAGCAGATGACGGTGATGGAGGTGAAGGGGCACGGGACCTGCTGGTTCGCGGACCGGGCCTCGGAGATCAACCTCGTGGGTCTCCAGGGCGACACGCTGTACGTCGAGTCCAGCAACTTCCTCGCGGCCGACGCGGGGCTGCGGACGGGCACCAGCTTCACGGGAACGCGCGGCGCCTCCCAGGGCAACGGGCTGTTCACCACGACCGTGGAGGGCCATGGACAGGTGGCGATCATGTCGGACGGGCCGGCGGTGGTGCTGCGGGTCAGCGCCCAGTACCCGCTGACGGTCGACCCGGGGGCGTATGTCGCGCACCAGGGGAACCTGCGGCAGTCCTTCCAGTCGGGTGTGACCTTCCGCACGCTGTTCGGCGAGGGCGGCGGCGAGGCCTTCCAGATCCGCTTCGAGGGCGACGGCCTGGTGTACGTGCAGCCGAGCGAGCGGAACACGATCGCGGGGGATGTCTGACCATGGCCTTCCAGGAGATCAATTCCAAGATGGTGCAGGCGACCGTCGCGCCCGGGCAGCGGCTGTTCAGTCAGCGCGGCGCGATGCTCGCCTACCAGGGCGAGGTGTCCTTCACCCCCAACGTGCGGGGCGGCCAGGGCGGCGTCATGTCGATGATCGGCCGCCGGGTGGCGAACGAGGACACGCCGCTGATGACCGTCGAGGGCAGCGGCACCGTGCTCTTCGGGCACGGCGGCCACCACGTGCAGGTGATCGGCCTCGCCGGCGACACCCTGTACGTCGAGGCGGACCGCCTCCTCGCCTTCGAGGGCACCCTGGAGCAGGGCACCGTGTTCCTGGGCTCGCAGGGCGGGGTCATGGGCATGGTGCGCGGGCAGGTCAGCGGTCAGGGACTGTTCACGACGACGCTGAAGGGCCACGGCTCGGTGGCGGTGATGGCCCACGGGGGCGTCTTCGAGATCCCCATCACCCCGCAGCGCCCGGTGCGCGTCGACCCGCAGGCCTACGTCGCCCACCACGGCGACGTACGCAACAAGCTGTCCACGGCGATGGGCTGGCGGGACATGGTGGGGCGCGGCTCCGGCGAGGCGTTCCAGCTGGAGCTGAGCGGCAGCGGCACGGTGTTCGTCCAGGCGTCCGAGGAGAAGCTGTGAGCACGGTCCACCACGACCCGGCGACGCTGCCGGCCGACGACAACGTCAACGCGTACACCTTCTGCGTGGAGCTCAAGGGAAGCCAGTGGTTCCTGCAGAAGGGAAAGATGATCGCCTACTACGGCACGATCGAGTTCAACGGGATCGGGCACGGCCGGCTGGACCGTCTGATGCGCACGTCCTTCCATTCGCCTCTGCACGCGAGCGACTGGGTCGTGGCGGAGGGCTCGGGCAAGATGCTCCTCGCCGACCGGGCCTTCGATGTGAATTCGTATGACCTTGAAGACGGCAACCTGACCATTCGCTCGGGCAACTTGCTTGCTTTTCAGCCAAGTCTCGCCCTCAAGCAGTCGATCGTGCCGGGTTTTCTGACACTCATCGGAACCGGAAAGTTCGTGGCCGCGTCAAACGGTCCGGTGGTGTTCATGGAACCCCCGATCCGGGTCGACCCCCAGGCCCTGGTCGGCTGGGCCGACTGCCCGTCACCGTGCCATCACTACGACCACGGGTACATGACCGGCCTGATGGGCGGTCTACGTGCGATGACGGGGCTCGGCGGGGCCTCCGGGGAGGAGCACCAGTTCGAGTTCGCGGGGGCGGGGACGGTGCTGCTGCAGTCGAGCGAGGCGCTGATGGCGGAGCAGGCCACGGGGGCCACTCCACAGCAGGCGGGGGTGCCCGGCGGCGGCGCGTCCGGAGCGGCCGCAGGCCGGTCCGGGGTACCGGGGCTTCCCGGACAGCTGGGGGACCTCCAGCGCCGCTTCGGGCTGTGAGCGGTAATCTGCGGAGTGTGACATCGAACGCGTGCGCACCGTCACCGTCACGGAAAACCCCTCACTAGTTCGCCTTTCAACCTTTTAGGTAGACTTCATTCATGGAGACCGAGACGGCCACCCGCTGGCTGACCGATACGGAGCAGTGTGCTTGGCGCACCCACCTGGAGGTCAACAGGCTGTTGACGCACCAGCTCGAGAAGGACCTGCAGCCGTTCGGCCTGACAATGAACGACTACGAAATCCTGGTGAACCTCTCCGAGTCGGAGGGCGACAGGATGCGGATGAGCGACCTGGCCACCGCCACGATGCAGTCCAAGAGCCGCCTCTCCCACCAGATCACCCGCATGGAGAACGCGGACCTGGTCCGGCGGGAGAACTGCGAGTCCGACCGCCGCGGGCTCTACGCCGTCCTCACCGAGCACGGCCTGGAGACGATGCGGAAGGTCGCGCCGCACCACGTGGCGTCCGTTCGCAGGCACTTCATCGACCTGCTGGCCCCCGAGGCCCTGACCGAGCTCGACAAGGCGCTCAAGCCGATCGCGGAGCACCTGCGGGGGCAGCGCGGACGCACCTGATCACGCAGGCCTAGGCACCCGGCAGGCGGAGCTCGAACAGGGCGCCGCCTGCCGGTGCTTCGTGGACGGTGAGCGTGCCGCCGTGCCGCACGGCGACGTCACGGGCGATGGCCAGCCCCAGCCCCGCCCCGCCGTCGTCGCGGCTGCGGGCGGCGTCGAGCCGTACGAACCTCTCGAAGATCCGCTCCCGGTCGGCCGCCGGCACGCCTTCCCCGTCGTCGGCCACCGCGACCACGGCCGCGTCGCCGTCCCGCCGGACGGACACCTCCACCGCCGAGCGGGCGTGCCGCTGCGCGTTGTCGAGCAGGTTGGCCAGCACCCGCCCCAGCTGCCCCCGCGACCCGGCCACCGTCACCTCGCCCGCGTCATCGTCCTCGGCCCGCACGCTCACCCCGCTCCGGCCCCCGGCCTCCTCCCGCGCGAGCGCCGCGAGGTCGACGCGCGCGTCGGCGGGCCGCTCCCCCGCGTCCAGCCTGGCCAGCAGCAACAGGTCGGCGGCGAGCCGCTGCAGCCGTACGGTGTCCTCCACGGCGCCGTCGAGGTCGAGCAGCTCCGGGTGGGCGGCGGCCACCTCCAGCTGGGTGCGCAGCGAGGCGATCGGGCTGCGCAGCTCGTGCGAGGCGTCGGCGACGAAGCGCCGCTGCCGCTCCACCGAGGACTCCAGGGCGGCCAGCGTCCGGTTGGTCGTCGAGGCGAGCCGGGCCACCTCGTCGTGCGTGTCCGGCACCGGGACGCGGCGCGCGAGGTCCTCGCTGGCGGTGATCGCGGCCATCTCCCGGCGGATGCCCGCCACGGGGCGCAGCGCGCGCCCGGTGACCAGCCAGGTCACCCACCCGACGACCGCGAGCAGCAGCGGGAAGCCGATCAGCATGACGGTCAGCGCGGTGTTCACGGCACCGTGTTCGGCGGAGAGCGGGGCGCCGGCGTAGACGGTCAGGTCGTCCCCGGCCCGGTTCTGCACGGGTACGGCGGCGAAGCGGTAGTCCTCCGTGTCGCCGTCGATCGTCGCGGAACCGTCGCTGACGGTGGTCCGCTCACCGATCTCGCCGGGCTCCAGCGACTCGCCGGAGTCGTCATCGTCGTCCGAGTCGCCGTCGTCGTCGCCGTCACCGTCTCCGGTGGGGCTGGGCTGCGGCTGCACCGCGTCGACGCCGGTGCCGCTGATCCGCTCCAGGTCCTCGCTGGCGGCGACCAGCCCGCCGTCCTCGTCGACGACCTGCACCGGGCGGTCGTCCACGTCCAGCGACAGTTCGGCGTACGGCGTCCCGACGGCCAGCTCGGTGGCGACCTCCCGCGCGGAGCGCTCCGCCTGGGTGCCGGCCTCGCCGAGCAGGTTGGAGCGCAGGGACAGCAGGACGGCGGTGCCGGCCGCGACGAGGGCGACGGCGACCACGAGGGTGGCGCCGAGCGTGGCCCGGGCCCGGACCGACCCGAGGAGCCGGCTCATCGCTCGACCTCCAGCCGGTAGCCGGCGCCGCGCACGGTGCGGATGAGACCTGCGCGCAGCTTGCGCCGCAGGGCGCTGACGTACACCTCGACGATGTTGGGGTCGCCCTCGTAGGCGAAGTCCCAGACGTGCTCCAGGATCTCCGCCTTGGACACGACCTGTCCGGCCCGCACCACGAGCTGCTCCAGGACGGCGAATTCCTTCGCGGTGAGGGTGACTTCGCGTTCGCCCAGGAAGACCCGGCGGGCGGCGGTGTCGACCTTCAGGTCGCCGTGGACGTGCATGGGCGAGGCGCCCGCGCCCTGCGCCCGGCGCCGCAGCAGGGCCTTCACCCGGGCGACGAGGACGACGTACGAGAAGGGCTTGGTGAGGTAGTCGTCCGCGCCCGTGTCCAGACCCTCCGCCTCGTCGTACTCGCCGTCCTTGGCGGTGAGCATGAGGATCGGCACGTCGTGCCCGGCGGCGCGCAGGGCGGCGCAGACCCGGTAGCCGTTGAGGCCGGGCAGCATGATGTCGAGGATGACCAGGTCGTACGTGCCCTCGCCGGCCCGGTGCAGGCCCTCCAGGCCGTCGTGGACGACGTCCACGGCATAGCCCTCGGCGGTGAGGCCCTTGGCGAGCGACACGGCGAGACGCTTCTCGTCCTCCACGATCAACAGGCGCATGCGTAAAGAGTCGCAAAACCAAGCTGAAGATCCCTTCAGGCGGCTTCAGGTTGGCCTCAGCGTCGGTCCGCGACAGTGAAGGCGTCGAAATCACATCGACCCGAACGAATTTGTACGACTTACATGTCTCGGGAGGAACCGCATGAAGCGCAACATCGTGATCGCCGTCGTCACCGCCGCCGCACTGATCGGAGGCGGTACGGCGACGGCTCTGGCGACCTCGGGGGACGACGACCCGGGTACGACGCGCCAGGCGGACGTCCGGGCCGCGGACGACGACGCGAACGACGACGCCGGCGCGCGGGACGACGACGGCGATGACGCCGACGACTCCCGCGACCGTGACGACGACGGTGAGCGCGCCGCCTCCGCGAAGGTGACGGCGGCCGACGCCATCGCCTCCGCCCTGAAGAAGGCGCCGGGCACCGCCGTCTCCGCCGAACTGGACGACGAGGACGGCGACGACGACGGTGAGCGCGCGGCCTGGGAGGTCGACGTCCTCGCCGGTGACGGCACCTGGCACAGCGTGCGCATCGACCCCGCCGACGGCAAGGTCATCGGCTCGGAGACGGACGACGAGGACGACACCGACGAGGTGCGGGCCGCCCTGAAGGGCTCGTCCGTGGACGCCGCCGAGGCCGCGAAGGCGGCGGCCGGCCACGGCACCGTGACCTCCGTGGAGCTGGACGACGACGGCCACTACGGCGACGGCAAGGCGGCCTGGGAGGTCGAGACGCGGTCCTCCGGCAAGGCCGAGCAGGACTGGCGGGTGGACCTGAAGACCGGCAAGGTCACGGCCGACCGCTCGCACGACTCGGACTCCGACGACTCGGACGACGACTGAGCAGTCCCGACCGCTCGACGGACCGGCCGCGGCGGCGCCCCGGCACCAGCGCCGCCGCCGCGGCGACCGCGCCGGACACCGCGAAGCAGACCGGCAGCGGCAGCCGTTCCACCAGCAGGCCCACCGCCGCGGCGCCGGCGGCACTACCGGCGTTCACGGCCGTGTTGCACCAGGCTCCCGCCCGGATCCGGAAGCCGGGCGCCGCGCTCTCGTCGGCGATCAGGTAAGCCGTCGTCAGCGCCGGTGCCACGAACAGGCCCGCGCAGACCACGGCCACGACGAGCGTGCCGACGCCGGACGCGAGGCCCGCGGCGACCAGGCAGACACCGAGGCCGGCCGCGAGGAACGGGAGCCGGGCGCGGGCGGACGAACTCCAGGCGATGGCGCCGTTCAGGAGCCCGCCGACCGCACTGCCCGCCGACAGCGCCGCGAGCACCCAGGCGACGGTGGCGCCGCCGAGGCCGCGCTGACCCGCGAAGGCGACGACGAGGAGGTCGACGGCGCTCACCGAGATGCCGACGCCCGCGGCGACGGCGACGGGCTGCAGCAGGGCACGCCCCTGCCCCGCTCCCCCTCGGCCGGAGGGCGCGGAGTCGTCCTTCGCACGCTCCGCCGGACGCAGCACGCCCGCCGCCGGTGACGTGACGAAGGCGAGGGTGCCCACCGCCACCAGCACCGCGCTGAGCACGATGCCGACGGTCGGCGGGGCGATGCCGATCACCACGCCGACCAGGAGCGGGCCGGAGACGAAGAGCAGCTCCTCGGCGACGCCGTCCAGGCTGTAGGCGCGCTGCAGCATGGCCCGTTCGGGCAGCAGTTCGGCCCACACCGCGCGCATCGTGGGCCCGAGCGGGGGCGTGCAGGCGCCCGCGAACGCGGCGGTCGCCGCGAGGACGGCCGCGGGCGTGCCCGGCTCCCGGCAGACCGCCGCCAGCGCGCAGAGCAGGGCGGCGTAGAGCAGCGCCATGGGGAGCAGGGCGCGGCGCGGGCCGTGCCGGTCGACGAGGGCCGCGCGGTAGGGGGAGAGGAAGACGCCCGTGGCGCCGAAGATCGCCAGTACCGTGCCGGCCACGGCGTACGACCCGGTGGACCGGGTCAGGGAGAGCATCAGGGCGAGGGAGATCGTGCCGTACGACAGCCGGCCGACAAGAGCGGCGGCGAAGGTACGGCGCGCATGGGGGACACGGAGGACGGCGGCATACGAGGGCCGCGGAGCATGCGTGGACACGGAAGGTTCCTCAGAGGAAGGCAACGAGGGGACGCCGAAGCACGCGACGGCCGGGTGCGGCGGTCGCGTGCGGGGCGGGCCCTAGGCCAAGAGGAGGAACACGCGGGTCAACATACCGGCGCGGCACTGCGGCCGCACCGGGTTTCTCTGCTTCGGCTTTCTCTGCTTCGGCGTCAGCCGCTCGTCAGCCCGGCCACCAGTTCGTCGGCCGCGCGGTACGGGTCCAGCTCGCCCGCCACGATGCGTTCCGCCAGCGCGCCCAGGCGGCGGTCGCCGTGGAGGTCGCCGATGCGTTCGCGCAGGGTGGTGACGGCGATCGTCTCGACCTCGCGGGCGGCGCGGGTGCGGCGGCGTTCGGCCAGGACGTCCCGTTCCTCCATCCACGCGCGGTGCTTCTCCAGGGCCTCGACGACCTCGTCGACGCCCTCGCCGCGCGCGGCGACCGTCTTGACGATGGGCGGGCGCCAGTCGCCGGGGCCGCGGGACTCGCCGAGGCCCAGCATGTGGTTCAGCTCGCGGGCGGTCGCGTCCGCGCCGTCGCGGTCGGCCTTGTTGACGACGTAGACGTCGCCGATCTCCAGGATTCCGGCCTTGGCCGCCTGGATGCCGTCGCCCATGCCCGGGGCGAGGAGGACGACGGAGGTGTCGGCCTGGGAGGCGATCTCGACCTCCGACTGGCCCACGCCGACCGTCTCGACGAGGATCACGTCGCAGCCCGCCGCGTCGAGGACGCGGATCGCCTGCGGCGCGGCCCAGGCGAGGCCGCCGAGGTGGCCGCGGGTCGCCATCGAGCGGATGTAGACGCCCGGGTCGGACGCGTGCTCCGACATCCGGACGCGGTCGCCGAGCAGGGCGCCGCCGGAGAAGGGGGAGGACGGGTCGACGGCGAGCACGCCGACCCGCTTGCCCTGTTTGCGGTACGCCGTCACCAGCGCCGAGGTGGAGGTGGACTTGCCGACGCCCGGCGAGCCGGTCAGGCCGACCACGTACGCCCCGCCGGTCAGCGGCGCGAGGGCCGCCATGACCTCCCTGAGCTGCGGGGACGCCCCCTCCACCAGGGAGATCAGCCGGGCCACGGCCCGCGGCCGGCCTTCCCTGGCCTGGGCGACCAGCGAGGAGACGTCCTGCATCACAGCTCCGTTCAGCTTCGTTCGGTGTTGAAGGCGAGAAGGCGAGAAGGCGTACCGCGCGCTCAGGCCTTGGGTACCCGCACGATCAGCGCGTCACCCTGGCCGCCGCCGCCGCACAGCGCCGCCGCGCCGACCCCGCCGCCGCGCCGCTTCAGTTCCAGCGCCAGGTGCAGCACGAGCCGGGCGCCGGACATGCCGATGGGGTGGCCCAGGGCAATGGCACCGCCGTTGACGTTCACCTTTTCGGTGGAGACGCCGAGGTCCTTCATTGACTGCACGGCGACGGCCGCGAAAGCCTCGTTGATCTCGATCAGGTCGAGGTCCCCGACCTCCAGGCCCTCCTTCTTCAGGGCGTGCCGGATGGCGTTGGACGGCTGCGACTGCAAAGAGTTGTCCGGCCCGGCGACGTTGCCGTGGGCGCCGATCTCCGCGATCCACTCCAGGCCCAGCTCCTGCGCCTTGGCCTTGCTCATGACGACCACGGCCGCGGCGCCGTCGGAGATCTGCGAGGCCGAGCCCGCGGTGATCGTGCCGTCCTTGGAGAACGCCGGGCGCAGCTTGCCCAGCGACTCGGCGGTGGTGTCGCCGCGGATGCCCTCGTCCTTGCTGAACAGCACCGGGTCGCCCTTGCGCTGCGGGATTTCGACCGGCGTGATCTCGGCCTCGTAGACGCCGTTCTTCTGGGCGGCGGCGGCGCGCTGGTGGGACAGGGCGGCGATCTCGTCCTGGACGCCGCGCTCGATGCCGAGGCGGGTGTTGTGCTTCTCGGTGGACTCGCCCATGGCGACGCCCTCGAAGGAGTCGGTCAGACCGTCGTACGCCATGGCGTCGATCATCTGGACCGCGCCGTACTTGTAGCCCTCGCGGGACTTCGGCAGCAGGTGCGGGGCGTTGGTCATGGACTCCTGGCCGCCGGCCACGACCACGTCGAATTCACCGGCGCGAATGAGCTGGTCGGCGAGCGCGATGGCGTCGAGACCGGAGAGGCAGACCTTGTTGACCGTGAGCGCCGGGACGTTCATGGGGATGCCGGCCTTGACGGCGGCCTGGCGGGCCGGGATCTGCCCGGCGCCGGCCTGGAGCACCTGGCCCATGATCACGTACTGGACCTGGTCGCCGCCGATCCCCGCGCGGTCGAGCGCGGCCTTGATGGCGAAGCCGCCGAGGTCGGCGCCGGAGAAGGACTTCAGCGAGCCGAGGAGCCGCCCCATCGGGGTGCGGGCACCCGCGACGATGACGGAGGTCGTGCCGTTCGTTCCAGCGGTTTCAGAGATTCCGGAAGACATGAGCTGCGATCCCCTTTTCCGGCCCGCACAGGCCGAGGAGTGAACGAGGGTTTACTCGAATGTACTGAGCGGTATGCCGCCCGTCACCCGGCGGTCGGTGTGATCGCGCGCACGTTGCGTAACCACCTCCGGAGCGCTGCACTGAATCCATGCTGACGCGAATCGACCACATCGGAATCGCCTGCCGCGACCTCGACACGACCGTCGAGTTCTACCGTGCCACCTATGGCTTCGAGGTGTTCCACACCGAGGTCAACGAGGAGCAGGGCGTGCGCGAGGCCATGCTCAAGATCAACGATACGTCGGACGGCGGGGCCTCGTACCTCCAGCTCCTCGAGCCGACCCGGGAGGACTCCGCGGTCGGGAAGTGGCTCGCCAAGAACGGCGAGGGCGTCCACCACATCGCCTTCGGTACGGCGGACGTGGACGCCGACGCCGCGGACATCCGGGACAAGGGCGTACGCGTTCTGTACGACGAGCCCCGGCGGGGTTCCATGGGGTCGCGGATCACCTTCCTGCACCCCAAGGACTGCCATGGCGTACTGACAGAACTGGTCACTTCGGCGGCCGTTGAGTCACCTGAGCACTGACTCTCGTACATATGGGCCGGTAGGGTTGGGTGCGGTCGCCGCTCAGTCCAGGGTGACCCGGTCCTGTCGTCTGTGGTGGCGGGACCGCCGGGGTCGTGTTTCGGGGGGCGGACGCCGGGGCAGAAGCGCATGCTCCGCCGTTGATCTGACACCATTCCCCGGGGGCCCCGTCCGTTGGACGGACGGAGCTCGTTCGGGAAGATTTGCGACCAGGGGACGGATGGGACCGCGCAGTGCGGGGCTACGAGAGCCAGGAGCGAGAGCCGGCGGCTGACGTCGACCACCTCTCTCGGTTCGAGGCCGAGATGAAGCGGCTGAAGACCGAGCGGGAAAAGGCGATCCAGCACGCCGAGGACCTCGGCTACCAGGTCGAGGTGCTGCGCGCCAAGTTGCACGAGGCGCGGCGCACCATCATGTCCCGGCCCGCCTTCGACGGCGGCGACATCGGGTACCAGGCCGAGCAGTTGCTGCGCAACGCGCAGACGCAGGCCGACCAGCTGCGCGCGGACGCCGAGCGGGAGCTGAGCCAGGCCCGCGCGCAGACGCAGCGCATCCTCCAGGAGCACGCCGAGCAGGCCGCCCGGCTCCAGGCCGAGCTGCACCAGGAGGCGGTGACCCGCCGCCAGCAGCTGGACCAGGAACTGGCCGAGCGCCGGCAGACCGTCGAGTCGCACGTCAACGAGAACGTGGCCTGGGCCGAGCAGCTGCGCGCCCGCACCGAGCAGCAGGCCCGCCGGCTGCTCGACGAGTCCCGTGCCGAGGCCGAGCAGTCCCTGGCCGCGGCCCGGGCGGAGGCGGAGCGGCTGACGTCCGAGGCCCGGCAGCGGCTGCGGGACGACGCCGAGAGCGCCCGCGGCGAGGCCGAGCAGATCCTGCGCCGCGCCCGCACCGACGCCGAGCGGCTGCTGAACGCCGCCTCCACGCAGGCGCAGGAGGCCACCGACCACGCCGAGCAGCTGCGCAGCTCCACCGCCACCGAGTCGGAGTCGACCCGCCGCCAGGTCCAGGAGCTGAGCCGGGCCGCCGAGCAGCGGATGTCCGAGGCCGAGGAGGCGCTGCGCAAGGCGCAGGCCGAGGCCGAGAAGGTGGTCGCCGAGGCCAAGGAGTCCGCGGCCAAGGCCCTCGCGAGCGCCGAGCAGACCAACGAGCAGCGCACCCGCACCGCCAAGGAGCAGGTCGCCCGGCTGGTCGGCGAGGCCACCAAGGACGCCGAGTCCACCAAGAGCGAGGCCGAGCAGCTGGTCGCGGACGCCCGCGCCGAGGCCGAGAAGATCGTCGCCGAGGCGGCCGAGAAGGCCCGTACGCTCACCGCCGAGGAGTCGGCCACCCAGCTGTCGAAGGCGGCCAAGACCGCCGAGGACGTGCTGAACAAGGCCTCGGAGGACGCCAAGCGGACCACGAAGGCCGCCACCGAGGAGGCCGAGCGGATCCGCACCGAGGCCGAGGCCGAGGCGGACCGGCTGCGCGCCGAGGCGCACGACATCGCCGCCGAGCTCAAGGGCGCGGCGAAGGACGACACCAAGGAGTACCGCGCCAAGACCGTCGAGCTGCAGGAGGAGGCGCGCCGGCTGCGCGGCGAGGCCGAGCAGCTGCGCGCCGACGCCGTCGCCGAGGGCGAGAGGATCCGCGCCGAGGCCCGCAAGGAGGCCGTGGCGCAGATCGAGGAGGCGGCGAAGACCGCCGAGGAGCTGCTCGCCAAGGCCAAGGCGGACGCCGACGAGCTGCGGCAGAGCGCCACGACCGACGGCGAGAAGGTCCGCGCCGAGGCCATCGAGCGGGCGACGACCCTGCGCCGGCAGGCCGAGGAGACCCTGGAGCGCACCCGCGCCGAGGCCGAGCGGCACCGCACCGAGGCCGCCGAGCGCGCCGAGGAGCTCCAGGCGGACGCCGAGCGGGCCGCCCGCGAGCTGCGCGAGGAGACCGAGCGCGCCGTCGAGGCCCGGCAGGCGGAGGCCGCCGAGGAGCTGACGCGGCTGCACACCGAGGCGGAGGAGCGCCGCGCCGCCGCCGAGCAGGCGCTGACCGAGGCCCGTGAGGAGGGCGAGCGGATCCGCCGCGAGGCGGCCGAGGAGAGCGAGCGGCTGCGCACGGACGCGGCGGAGCGGATCCGTACGCTCCAGCAGCAGGCCGAGACGGAGGCCGAGCGGCTGCGCACCGAGGCCGCCGCGGACGCCTCCGCCTCCCGCGCGGAGGGCGAGAACGTCGCCGTACGCCTGCGGTCGGAGGCCGCCAACGAGGCGGAGCGGCTGAAGTCGGAGGCGCAGGAGAGCGCCGACCGGGTGCGGGCGGAGGCGCAGACCGCCGCCGAGCGCATCGCGGCCGAGGCGTCCGAGGCGCTGGCCGCCGCGCAGGAGGAGGCCGCCCGGCGCCGCCGCGAGGCCGAGGAACTGCTCGGCGACGCCCGGCAGGAGGCGGACCAGGAGCGCGAGCGGGCCCGCGAGCAGAGCGAGGAGCTGCTGGCCTCGGCGCGCAACCGCGTGGAGGAGGCGCAGGCCGAGGCGACCCGGCTGGTCGAGGAGGCCGACCGGCGCGCGACCGAGATGGTGTCGGCCGCCGACCAGCACGCGCAGCAGGTACGGGACTCGGTCGCCGGGCTGCACGAGCAGGCCCAGGAGGAGATCACCGGACTGCGCAGCGCCGCCGAGCACGCGGCGGAGCGCACCCGGCGCGAGGCCGAGGAGGAGGCGGACCGGGTCCGCGCCGACGCCTACGCGGAGCGGGAGCGGGCGAGCGAGGACTCCGGGCGGCTGCGGCGCGAGGCGCAGGAGGAGACGGAGGCCGCCAAGGCGCTGGCCGAGCGGACGGTGTCCGAGGCCATCACGGAGGCCGAGCGGATCCGTACGGACGTCTCCGAGCACGCCCAGCGGGTGCGCACGGAGGCCTCCGACGCCATCGCCGAGGCCGAGCAGTCCGCGTCCCGTACCCGGGCGGACGCCCGCGAGGACGCCAACCGCATCCGGTCCGACGCGGCGACGCAGGCGGACACCCTGATCACCGAGGCGCGCTCCGAGGCGGAGCGGCTCACCACGGAGACCGCGGCCGAGACCGACCGGATCCGGACGGAGACGGTCGCGGAGGCGGAGCGCGTCCGCACCGAGGCGGCGAACGAGGCCGCGCGGGTCCGGACGGAGGCGGCCGACGAGGCGGAGCGGCTGCGGACCGAGACGGTCGCCGAGGCGGACCGGGTCCGGGCCGAGGCCAGTGCCCGGGCCGAGCAGCTGGTCTCGGACGCCACCGGCGAGGCCGAGCGGCTGCGGGCCGAGGCCGCCGAGACGGTCGGCTCCGCGCAGCAGCACGCCGAGCGCGTCCGCACCGAGGCGGAGCGTCTCCAGGCCGAGACGGCGGCGGAGGCCGAGCGGGTCACCGCGGCCGCCCGCGAGGAGGCCGAGCGCACCCTCGACGAGGCCCGCAAGGACGCCAACAAGCGGCGCTCGGAGGCGGCCGAGCAGGTCGACACGCTCATCACGGAGACCACGGCCGAGGCCGACAAGCTGCTCACCGAGGCCCAGCAGCAGGCCCAGAAGGCCACCGCGGAGGCCGAGTCGCAGGCCGACACGATGGTCGGCGCGGCCCGCACGGAGGCCGACCGGATCGTCGCGCAGGCGACGGTCGAGGGCAACACCCGGGTGGAGAAGGCCCGTACGGACGCGGACGAGTTGCTGGTCGGCGCCCGCCGGGACGCCACCGCCATAAGGGAGCGCGCGGAGGAGCTGCGCGAGCGGCTCACCTCCGAGATCGAGGAGTTGCACGAGCGGGCCCGCCGCGAGGCCGCCGAGACGATGAAGTCGGCCGGCGACCGCTGCGACGCGCTCATCAAGGCCGCCGAGGAGCAGCTCGCCAAGGCGGAGGCGAAGGCCAAGGAGCTGGTGTCGGAGGCCAACTCCGAGGCCGGCAAGGTGCGCATCGCCGCCGTCAAGAAGGCGGAAGGGCTCCTCAAGGAGGCCGAGCAGAAGAAGGTGTCGCTGGTCCGGGAGGCCGAGGAGCTCAAGGCCGAGGCGGTCCGCGAGGCCCGGCAGACGGTCGAGGAGGGCAAGCGCGAGCTGGAGATCCTGGTGCGGCGCCGCGAGGACATCAACGCGGAGATCTCCCGGGTGCAGGACGTGCTGGAGGCGCTGGAGTCCTTCGAGGCGCCGACGGGCGGCGGCAAGGACAACGGGGTCAAGGCCGGTGCCACGGTGGGCGCCCCACGTTCGGGTGGCAAGTCGTCAGACGGCTAGCGCCCGGGGCGGATTCGATGATCTGCTGGAGATCTTTGGCCGGAGTCCTGACCAGACCCTTGACCTGAACTTTGGCAAGCCATCCGTGGGCCTGCCACCCAAAAGAGGTGTCATTCTCCGTATCAAACGTGCATCCGCTCGATGACACACCGCATTGGCGCCTAGGATTCCCTCTATCACCTCACCGGTCTCTTTCGACAGGAACCCCATGAGCGACACTTCCCCCTACGGCTTCGAGCTTGTGCGGCGTGGGTACGACCGCGCTCAGGTGGACGAACGTATCTCCAAGCTCGTCTCCGACCGTGACAGCGCTCTCGCCCGCATCACCGCTCTGGAAAAGCGCATCGAGGAGCTCCACCTCGAAACCCAGAACGCCCAGGCCCAGGTGAACGACGCCGAGCCGTCGTACGCCGGTCTCGGCGCCCGGGTCGAGAAGATCCTGCGCCTCGCCGAGGAAGAGGCGAAGGATCTGCGCGAGGAGGCCCGGCGCGCGGCCGAGCAGCACCGCGAGCTGGCCGAGTCGGCGGCCCAGCAGGTGCGCAACGACGCGGAGTCGTACGCCGCCGAGCGCAAGGCCAAGTCCGAGGACGAGGGCGTCCGGATCGTCGAGAAGGCCAAGAGCGACGCCTCGCAGCTGCGTTCCGAGGCGCAGAAGGACGCGCAGTCCAAGCGCGAGGAGGCGGACGCCCTCTTCGAGGAGACCCGCGCCAAGGCCGCGCAGGCCGCCGCCGACTTCGAGACGAACCTCGCCAAGCGCCGCGAGCAGTCCGAGCGCGACCTGGCCTCCCGTCAGGCCAAGGCCGAGAAGCGCCTCGCGGAGATCGAGCACCGCGCGGAGCAGCTTCGCCTGGAGGCGGAGAAGCTGCGCACGGACGCCGAGCGCCGCGCCCGCCAGACCGTCGAGACGGCGCAGCGCCAGGCCGAGGACATCGTGGCCGACGCCAACGCCAAGGCGGACCGGATCCGTTCGGAATCGGAGCGCGAGCTGGCGGCCCTCACCAACCGCCGCGACTCCATCAACGCGCAGCTGACCAACGTGCGCGAGATGCTGGCGACCCTCACGGGCGCCGCGGTGGCCGCCGCCGGTACGCCGGCCGAGGACGAGCCCGTCTCCCGCGGGGTGCCGGCCCAGCAGTCCCGCTGACCCGGGGCGTACGCCGGCCAACAAGGGCGTAACAAGTACGAAGCCTTCTGTCACTGGGGTGGCAGAGGGCTTCGTCACGTTTTAGCGTGGGCGCCATGATCGAGCTCGAGGGGCTGACCAAGCGGTACGGCGAGAAGGTGGCGGTCAACAATCTCTCCTTCACCGTCAGACCCGGCATCATCACGGGCTTCCTGGGTCCCAACGGCGCGGGCAAGTCGACCACCATGCGGATGGTGCTGGGCCTGGACCGTCCCACCGCCGGGGACGTCCGGATCGACGGCAAGCACTACGACCAGCTCAAGGACCCGCTGACGTACATCGGCGCGCTGCTGGAGGCCAAGGCCTGGCACGGGGGGCGCAGCGCCTACAACCATCTGCTGTGCCTCGCGCAGAGCAACGGCATCCCGGCGAACCGGGTGCGCGAGGTGCTGGACACGGTCGGGCTCTCGGCGGTCGCCCGGAAGAAGACGAAGGGTTTCTCCCTCGGCATGGGCCAGCGGCTCGGCATCGCCGGCGCGCTGCTCGGCGACCCCCGGATCCTGATGTTCGACGAGCCGGTCAACGGCCTCGACCCCGAGGGCATCCACTGGATCCGCAATCTGATGAAGACCCTGGCCTCCCAGGGCCGTACGGTCTTCGTCTCCTCCCACCTGATGAGCGAGATGGCGCTGACGGCGGACCATCTCGTGGTCATCGGCCAAGGCAGGCTGCTGGCGGACACCTCGATGGCCGAGTTCATCGCGGAGAACTCGCGCAGCTACGTCCGGATCCGCACCCCGCAGCGCGAGCGGCTGCTCGACGTACTGCACGGGGACGGCATCACGGTCGTGGAGACCGGGGCCGAGGTCCTGGAGGTGGACGGCGACAAGTCGGAGGCGATCGGGGAGCTGGCGGCACGGCACCAGATCGTGCTGCACGAGCTGAGCCCTCAGCGGGCCTCGCTGGAGGAGGCGTTCATGCAGCTGACCGCGGAGTCCGTGGAGTATCACGCGCACGACGGGCAGCCGCCGGGTCCGGTTCCACCGCACCAGCAGCAACAAGGGCCGCAACAGGGGCGGCAGCAGTGGGGCAGCGACTGGAGGAAGGGATGAGCATGGCGGCGACACAGGTCGTACGGTCCGAGTGGACCAAGATCCGGTCGGTCGCGTCCACCGTGTGGACGCTGGGCCTCGCCGTGGTCGTCACCATCGCCCTCGGCATGCTGATCTCGGCGCTGTCGAAGAGCGAGTTCGGCAACATGAGCGAGCGGGACCAGCTCACCTTCGACCCGACCTTCATCAGCTTCGCCGGAACGAGCCTCGGCCAGCTGGCGATGATCGTGTTCGGGGTGCTGGTGGTGGCGAACGAGTACAGCTCCGGCATGATCCGCACCTCGCTGGCCGCCGTGCCGCGGCGCGGCACCTTCCTGTTCAGCAAGATCGCGGTGGCCACCGCTCTCGCCCTCATCGTGAGCATGATCACCAGCTTCGCCACCTTCTTCCTCGGCCAGGCGATGCTCGGCGACCTGAAGGCGTCGATCGGCGATCCGGGCGTGCTGCGCGCGGTCATCGGCGGCGGCCTGTACATGACGCTCATCGCGATGTTCTCGATGGGCGTCGCCGCGATGCTGCGCTCGCCGATGCTGTCGCTGGGCATCCTGATGCCCTTCTTCTTCCTGATCTCCAACATCCTGGGCAACGTCCCGGCGACGGAGAAGGTCGGCCGATTCCTGCCCGACCAGGCGGGCAGCAAGATCATGCAGGTGGTGGCGCCGATCGACGACGACGTCCCCTACGGCCCGTGGGGCGGCCTCGGGATCATGGCACTGTGGGTGATCGCGGCCCTCGTCGGCGGGTACGTTGTGCTGAAGAGGCGGGACGCCTGACGAGGATCGGGCAGACGCTGGAAGTGTTCCGTCCGAGCCCGGATTTTGCCCGGGCTTGAACGGAACCGTCAGCGCCTCGATATCCTCCTAACCCTTACGGGGGCGTGTGCCCTGCTGTCCTGAACCTTCCGATGGGTGCGGAGCATGATCGAGGCTGTCGGCCTGACCAAGCGCTACGGCGACAAGACCGCAGTGCACAACCTCTCCTTCCAAGTGCGGCCCGGCGCCGTCACCGGCTTCCTCGGGCCCAACGGCTCGGGCAAGTCGACGACGATGCGCATGATCCTCGGCCTGGACAACCCCACCGCCGGACACGTGACCATCGGCGGCCACCCCTACCGCAAGCTGCCCAACGCCGCCCGCCAGGTCGGCGCGCTCCTCGACGCCAAGGCGGTGCACGGCGGCCGCTCCGCCCGCAACCACCTGCTGAGCCTGGCCCAGCTGTCGGGCATCCCGGCCCGGCGCGTGGACGAGGTGCTCGGCGTGGTCGGCCTCCAGGACGTGGCCCGGCGGCGTTCCAAGGGCTTCTCGCTCGGCATGGGCCAGCGGCTCGGCATCGCCGCCGCGCTGCTCGGCGACCCCCAGGTGCTGCTGTTCGACGAGCCGGTCAACGGCCTCGACCCCGAGGGCATCCACTGGGTGCGCAACCTGATGAAGGCGCTCGCGGCGGAGGGCCGTACCGTCTTCGTCTCCTCGCACCTGATGAGCGAGATGGCGCTGACCGCCGACCACCTGATCGTCATCGGGCGCGGCCAGCTGCTCTCCGACATGAGCGTGAAGGACTTCATCTCGGCCAACTCCGCCGACTTCGCGCGCGTGCGGACACCGGACAGCGATCCGCAGCTGCGCGAGAAGCTGACGTCCGCGCTGACCGAGGCGGGCGGGCACGTGATGTCCGAGCAGGACGGTGCGCTGCGGGTGACCGGGCTGGCGCTCCCCCGGATCAGCGACATCGCGCACGGCAGCGACGTACGGCTGTGGGAACTGTCGCCGCACCAGGCCTCGCTGGAGGAGGCGTACATGCGGATGACGCAGGGCGCCGTCGACTACCGGTCGACCGCCGACCAGAAGGCCGGGCTCCAGCAGCCGCTGCCGCCCGGCGCGCAGCCGCCGATGCCGGTGCCCGGACAGGGCCAGCCCGGCTGGTACGCCCCGCCGCCGCCCCAGCAGGGCGGTCAGCCCTTCCCCGCGCCCCAGGGCGCGCCGGGTCAGGCCCCGGCGGGACCGTACGGCGCCCCGGCCGCGCCCGGTGCGGTACCGGGCGGGCAGCCCGTCAACCCGTACGCGGCACAGCAGGCCCCGCAGGCCCCGCAGGCGCCTCCGGTCCCCGCACCGCCCGGCGTCGCCCCCTCTCCCGCTTCCGCCCCCGCGCCCGTCACCGACCCGACCAAGCCCGAGGACGCCCGATGAGCACGCCCCAGCCCCCGATGCAGCAGGCCGCACCCGAGTGGCAGGCGGCGCCCGGGTCGCCGTACCCCACGTACACGTCGCCGATCCCGGTGGTGCGCACCCACCTCGGGCATGCGCTCGCCTCCGAGTGGACGAAGATCAAGTCGGTGCGCTCGACGATGTGGACGCTGGGCGTGTTCGTCCTGCTGGTCGTCGGCATCGGCCTGCTGACCGGCCTGGTGGTGGCGAGTTCCTCGACCGACCTCTCCGGCTCGAACTCGCTGGAGATGGGCTTCTTCGGACTGCTCCTCGGCAGCATCTGCGTCATCACGCTCGGCGTGATGACCACCGCGTCGGAGTACGGCACCGGCATGGTGCGGACCACGATGACCGCCTGCCCGAGCCGCGGCCGGGTCCTCGCGGCCAAGGGGATCGTCTTCTTCCTGGTGGCGTTCGTCGTGACACTGGTGTCCGCCGCGCTCGTCGCCCTCATGCACATGGCGCTCCTGGAGGGCAACGGGGCCGACGAGCCCACCGGAGCCGAGTGGCTGAAGGCCACGGTCGGTGTCTCGTTCTACGTCGCGCTGCTCGGGTTGCTCTCGCTCGCCATCGGTTCGATCATCCGGCACTCCGCGGGCGCCATCACGATCATGATCGGGACGCTGCTCGCCCCGCTGGTGATCGCGCTGTTCATGTTCTCGGAGTCGCTGAAGGACGTGCAGCAGGCCCTGTTCGAGTACTCGATCCCCAACCAGATGAGCATCTTCTACGCCAACTCGCTCAGCGACTCCGGCCCGTCCGGCTGGGACCCGCTGTGGATCATGCTCGGCGTGACGGCCGCCGCGTTCGCCGGCGCGTTCGCGCTGCTGGAGAAGCGGGACGTGTAGGAGGGTTCAGAACTTCGGCGCGTTACGGGACCGCTGCACCCGCGTGGTGCGGCGGTCCTTCGCGTTCCAGCAGGACTTGTGCCAGTGCCGGCGGTCGTCGACGCCCGAGTGCGCCGGCCAGGCCACCACGTGCGGGACACCGTCCGGGATCAGCTGGTCGCAGCCCGGGCAGCGGTACGCCTTCCCCTGCGCGCTCGCGCCCGCCACGTGCCGTACGCTCCACTCCTCGCCCTGCCAGCTCTCCGACGACTGCCAGCCGCCGTAGCGGCCGGAGCCGTCGTCCTCGGCGCTCCGGCCGGACGAACCGGCTCCCTTGGGTCGGTTGCGACGCGGGGACACAGGACACCTCACGGAGCTATACAGGGAATACGGGCGGCGACCAGCCTACGCGGCACGGACAGGGGTACGCGTACGCCGCCGACCACCGCGACTCCCCCGTGCGGAGCTGCCACGGGGGCCGTCGAGGACCGTCGAAGGCCCTGCACAACGGCCGATTCTGCAGACAATCCGCAAATCTCTCCGCCCGGCCGTGTCCTCGGCACGTGTCAGACGGTTATGCCCTGTGGGGGAGCTCCGGGTCGGAGCCGAGGAAGCAGGAAAAGCAATGCGCGTAGGAAGTTTCGTGTTGGGCGCCCAGTTCCCGGGCCAGGGCCAGGGTGAGGCGCTGCACCGCGCGGTCCGCTCGGCCGAGGTCGCCGAGGAGGCGGGGCTCGACACGGTCTGGCTGGCCGAGCACCACTTCGTGCCGTACGGCACGTGTCCTTCGGCCGTGACGCTGGCCGCGCTGCTGCTGGGCCGCACCCGTCGCATCCGGGTCGGCACCGCGGTCAGCGTGCTGCCCACCGTCCACCCCGTGGCCCTCGGCGAGCAGGCCGCGCTGCTCCACGTCACGAGCGGCGGCCGGTTCTCGCTGGGCGTGGGCCGGGGCGGCCCGTGGGTGGACCTGGAGGTGTTCGGCGCGGGCCTGGAGGCGTACGAGAAGGACTTCCCGGAGTCACTCGATCTGCTGGTCCGCTGGCTGCGCGAACCGGCCGTCGGCGCCTCGGGCGAACGCTTCCGGTTCCGCGAGGTGCCCGTCGTCCCGCGCCCCTCGGAGTCCCTGACGGAAGGCGCGGGCCCCGAGGTCGTCGTCGCCTGCACGTCCCCGTCGAGCGTGCGCATGGCGGCCGAGCGGGGGCTGCCGATGCTGCTCGGGATGCACGTCGGCGACGAGGAGAAGGCCGAGATGGTCGCCCTGTGGCGGCAGCACGCACGCGCGGCCGGGCGGCCGGCGGCGGAGATCCACGGCGCGGCCCACGTCTCGGCCGGCGTCTGCCAGATCGCGGACCGGCGCGTCGACGCGGCGGAGACCCTGCTCAAGGCGATGCCCGGCTGGCTGCGTCAGGGCCTGGGGGCCCATGTCACGGTGGACGGCCGCGCCCGGCAGATGCGCGACCCGCACGCGTACACCGAACTGCTCTGCGGACTGCACCCGGTGGGCCCGCCCCGGCTGTGCGCGGACCGGCTCGCGGCGACCGGCGAGCGGACCGGCATCAACCGCTTCGCCCTGCTCGTCGAGGGGTCCGGAGACCTCGCGGCGACCGAGGAGAACGTACGGCGGCTCGGGGCCGAGGTCCTCTCCCAGCTCCGCTGAGGACGTGGGCGGGGAGCTTGCCGCTCCGGTACAGAACTGCACCTCCCGCGTACGGAACGGCAAGCGGACGACCTAGGGAGTGCCGTTTGGATCGTGCCGGGGTCGCGGCGCCTGGCACGCACATCTGCGGCCTTGTCGTCACTCGCCGACGCTCCGCGTCGACTCGCTCCTCCGCCTTGCAGCTGCACGCACCAGACCCCGCTCGGGCCGACCACAAGTCGCCGTTGCCCGGAGCCGGCCTGATCCAATCGACACCCCCTGGCGTCAGCAGTCGCGGAACTCGGGCGACTGGTTCAGCACCTGGCTGCGTACCGAGGTGAAGCGGGTCAGCTTCTCGTCGACAGAGGAGTCCAACGGGAACACCGCCACCCGGTGGCAGTTCTGGAAGGCCAGCCGCACCCCGAAGTGCCGCTGCAGTGCACCGCGGATGGCGTCACTCGCCAGCGCACGCAGCAGCTGGCCGCGCGCCTGCTCGTCCGGCGGGGGCGTCTGGTTGTCGGCGAACGCTCCGCCGTCGACCTTCAGCTGTGCCACCAGGGAGCTGACCATCTCCCATGCGTAAGGCAGGGAAGTCCGGACGCAGTCGACGAAGGCTGCTTCGTCGACCTCGCCTCGCTCGGCCTGTTCGAGTAGGGCCGGTGAGACGTCGAGCGACATGGGTTCTCCTCTCGCACCCCCGACTGGCAGGGGTTGCCGGACAGTTAAAGGGAGCGCGATTTCGAACACGCTGCGTACACACCTCGCGACCTCCCGTTCAATACCGTAAGCAACCGATCGTGACCGCACCAGGAGAATGCCCATATGGGCACCATCCGGTAGGCGCACAATCGGCCAGTGCGCAAGACGGGGCCAATGGGAGAAGTGGGACAGCGCCCGGGGCCGCCGGGGCACGGGCGAATCGCGTCGGGCCGGGCACGTCGAGTAGCGTTGCCGACCATGCGTCTCGTCATTGCCCGCTGCTCCGTCGACTACGCCGGGCGGCTCACCGCCCACCTGCCCTCGGCTCCCCGGCTGATCCTGGTCAAGGCTGACGGCAGCGTCTCGATCCACGCCGACGACCGGGCCTACAAGCCCCTCAACTGGATGTCGCCGCCCTGCGCCCTGAAGGAGGGCACGGGCGAGGAGGAGGGCGTCTGGACCGTCGTCAACAAGGCGGGCGAGAAGCTCATCATCACGATGGAGGAGATCCTCCACGACTCCTCGCACGAGCTGGGCGTCGACCCGGGCCTGATCAAGGACGGCGTGGAAGCGCACCTCCAGGAGCTGCTCGCCGACCGTATCGAGACGCTGGGCGAGGGCTACACGCTCATCCGCCGCGAGTACATGACCGCCATCGGCCCCGTCGACATCCTGTGCCGGGACGCCGAGGGCCGGACCGTCGCGGTCGAGATCAAGCGGCGCGGCGAGATCGACGGCGTGGAGCAACTCACGCGCTACCTGGAGCTGTTGAACCGCGATCCCCATCTCGCCCCGGTGCGCGGCGTCTTCGCCGCCCAGGAGATCAAGCCGCAGGCCCGCGTGCTCGCCACGGACCGCGGTATCGGCTGCCAGGTGCTGGACTACAACGCCATGCGGGGCATCGAGGACGACAAGCTGCGGCTGTTCTGAGCGGGCGTCGCCTACGACGTGCGAGAGGGCCGGGTCCGTGTCGGCGGACCCGGCCCTCCGTGCTGTTCCGTGCGTGTTCCGGGGAACGTCAGATGATCTGACCCGTCGCCGGGCCCGAGCCGCTCGGCGTCCCCGTGCCGGTGCCCGTGCCGCTGGTCGCGGTGCTGCTCTGCGAGGCGGTCGCGGTGCCCGCGGGGGAGCCGGCGGTGGTGGAGGGCGCGCCGGGGCCGCTGGCCGTGTCGGAGGTCTCCGGGGTCGACGGCGGGGGCGTCTCCGTGTCGGTGGGCGCGGGGGTGGTGGGCTCCTCGGTCTCGGTCGGCGTACCGGGATCGGTCGGCTCGGTGTCCGTGGGCTTCGGCGTGGTCGGCTTCGTCGAGGGCGAGGTCGGCGGCTTGCTCGACTCGTCCGGCGAGCCGGGGTCGTCCGGGCTCTCGCTGTCGCCGGGCTCGTCGGAGCCGCCCGGGCTGCTCGGGCCGTCCGACGGGCTCGCCGACTCGCTCGGCGTCGGGTCGTCCGACGTGCCGACGGTGCCGTCCGGGCCGGGGTCGGTGGGCCGGCCGGTGTCTCCCGGGTTCGCGCCGTCGTCGGACGGCCGGTCCGCGCCCAGGCTGCCGTCGTCGACACCCTGGCTGGCCGACGGATTGACACCGACCTGGTCCGAGGGATCGCCGGCGTCGTTCTCCGACGTGGCTCCGAGGGTCACCACCGTGCCGAGCACGGCGACGAGCAGGGCGCCCGCTCCGGCGGCGACGAGGTTGCGCCGCGCGAAGCCCTTGATGCCGACGCCCGCCTTGCGGGACGGCCCGGTGGACGCCTCCCGGCTGGTGACCAGGGTCGGCGCCTGCGGGGGCGGCTGGAGGGGCGGGAAGGGCGCGGGTACGCCCGCGGGCGGCGACGCCGACTCCTCGTTCCGGGCGTCGGGCACCTCCTCCCCCGCGGTCGGGCCGAGGCCGACGACGCCGAACCCGGCAGCGGCCCCCGCTCCACCGAACGCGCCGGCGCCGGTGCCGAGGCCGGGGGTGTCCCCGCTCCGGTCGGCGACCAGTGCGAGGGCACGGCGGCCCGCCACGGCGCCGCGCTTGTCGGAGAGCGCGCCGCGCAGCCCGATGGAGGCCTCCAGCTCGGCGCGGGCCCGGTCGAGGTGGCCCTCGCACAGCGCGAGGACACCGAGTTCGTGGTGGAAGTAGGCCTGTTCCGCGACGTCACCGGCGAGCCGGGAGGCCTCGGTGCCGGAACGCAGCGCCCGTTGCCAGGCGCTCCAGTGCAGCCCGGCGGCGAACGCCGGTGCCGCGGTGCGGGCCAGCTGGACGGCGGGGCTCTCCTCGTCGTCCGCCGGCGGGGTCGTCGCCGGCACCAGCACGGACAGGGCGGCCAGCACGGCGTCGGCCTCGGCGCAGACCCGCTCCGGGGTGACCGAGGGGTGGCCGGCCCACCAGGCGTAGTGCTGGGTGGCGGCCAGCGCCCTCTCCCGTACGTCGTCGGCGTATCCGGCGCTCTCCAGCTGGGTGAGCACCCCGGCGGCGAGCCGGTAGCGGGAGCCGACCGGCGAGACCAGTCCGCAGTCGGTCAGCTCGCCGAGGGCGGCGTCCGCGTGGGTGTCGCCGACCAGGGCGGGCAGATGCGCCTGGTGCGGCACCTCGCCGCCGAGCGCGACGGCGAACTCCAGGGTGGCGCGGGCCGAGGCGCTGAGCCGGGAGGCGAGCAGCGGCGCGGGCGCGGCGGCCTCACCGAGGGACGGCAGGGGCACCTCGGCGGCCTCGGCGGCGTCGTAGGGCGTGTCGTCGGCCGGACGGGCGTCGACGAAGACGCCGAACTCGTCGACGGCGTCGGCACCGGCCCGCTGCCGGTCGCGCCGGCGCAGCAGGGCACCGGCCTGGACGAAGCGCAGCGGCAGGCCCTCGGACTCGAACCAGAGGTCGCCGGCCCAGTTGGCCTCCTCCTCGGTGAGGGTCCGGCCGGCGGCGCGCTCCAGCAGCTCCACGCCGTCCGAGCGGTCCAGGCCGGTGAGGAAGACCTCCTCGACGGCCGAGTCGGCGGAGGGCGCGGGCACGTCCGGGGTGGCGCCGATGAGGAAGGCGCACTCGGGGGTGGCGTCCAGCAGCTCGTCGAGGGCGGTGCCGCCGAACTCGACGTCGTCCAGGACGACGACCGCGCCGACCTCCCGCAGATGGCCGAGCAGTTCCTCCCGGTCCGGGCGGTGCAGCGGCGCGCGGTGGACGGCGTGGAAGAGGTCGTACAGGAGGTCGTCGGCCGTGCGGCGGAAGCCGCTGAGCCGGACCACGCCGTCGGGTGCCAGGCCCGCGCAGTCCTCGGCGACGACGTCGAGGAGGCTGGTGCGGCCGGAACCGGCGGGGCCGGTGAGGCGGACGGAACGGCCGCGGGCGAGCAGCCGCACCAGGCGTTCGCGTTCGTCCTCGCGGGCCAGCAGGCCGAGCACGGTCCGGACCGGTCCCGGCGGGACGGGCGGCCTCCCGGCGCGCTCCGCCTCGGCGCGTTCGGCCGCGGTGAGCTTCTCGGGCCGGGCGGGCCGCTCCGCGGGCGGGCAGACCTCGATCTCGCTGCCGTCGACGGGGTTGACGGTGAGCAGGAAGTCGCCGGACACCAGCTGCACTGTGCGGGCCAGCGCGGGCGCGTGCTGTCCGAAGTCGGTGGTGAGGGGGTCCCTGGGCGGGCGTGGGCGCGGCGCCTGGTGGTCGCCGTCTTGGCCGTGCTCCTCGGGTCCCCGGTTGTTCGGGTCCATAGGTTCAAGCCCCCCAAAAGCGTCGTGTGCAGGGCCCCGGTCGGGACCACCCTCTCCCGGCCTTGCCGCACACCGCGCTGTCGCTTCTGGTCCGGGCCCGCCAGATGGGTTCGCAAGATGGCGGGCAGCCAGACCCTAAACCTTCGCTCAGTATCTCCGACAGTCCGGGGTACCGACCCGTCCGAGACGTCACAGTCTCGTGAGGATTGCGTGCGTCGGGCGTTTCGCCGAGCGGTGTCCGGGTCACCCCGGTCCACCGGACCGCACCGGCCCGTGGCGTCACACCCTGGGCAGGGTCTCCACGCCGATGCCGCCCTCGATGGCCAGGATCCGGTGCAGCCGGGTGGCCACCAGCAGGCGCTGCATCTGCGGCGGTACGTCGCGCAGCACCAGCCGCCGGCCGCAGCGGCCGGCCCGCCGGTGGGCCCCCATGATCACGCCGAGTCCGGTGGCGTCCCAGGAGTCCAGTTCGGACAGGTCCAGCACCAGGTCGCCGACTCCGTCGTCGACGGCCGAGTGCAGGACCGTACGGGCGTCCGCCGCGCTGCGGACGTCGAGGCGGCCCCCGACGACCAGCTCGACGTGGTCGCCCCTGATGTGCATATGCGCTCCCCGGCGTGCGTCTTTGTTTCGTCTCGTCGATTCTTCTGCGTGATCTCTCGGCGATATCAGGTGTTGCAACCTCTGACTGGCCGAAACGATCGGAGGTTGCCGCCTGTAAGCGAACCGATACCGAATTCACCCCGGCGTGTGACGTTTCCCGGGGCCGATGCGACCTCAGTGCTTGTAGAAGCCCTGCCCGCTCTTGCGGCCGATGTCACCGGCGTCCACCATCCGGCGCATCAGCTCCGGCGGGGCGAACTTCTCGTCCTGGGACTCGGTGTAGATGTTGCCGGTGGCGTGCAGCAGGATGTCGACGCCCGTCAGGTCGGCGGTGGCCAGCGGTCCCATGGCGTGGCCGAAGCCCAGCTTGCAGGCGAGGTCGATGTCCTCGGCGGTGGCCACGCCCGACTCGTACAGCTTCGCGGCCTCGACGACGAGGGCGGAGATGAGGCGGGTGGTCACGAAGCCGGCGACGTCGCGGTTGACGACGATGCAGGTCTTGCCGGTGGACTCGGCGAACTCCCGCGCGGTGGCGAGCGTTTCGTCGCTGGTCTTGTAGCCGCGCACCAGCTCGCACAGCTGCATCATCGGGACCGGGGAGAAGAAGTGGGCGCCGACGACCCGTTCGGGGCGCTCCGTCACGGCCGCGATCTTGGTGATCGGGATGGCGGAGGTGTTGGACGCGAGGATCGCCTCGTCCTTCACCAGCTTGTCGAGGGCGCGGAAGATCTCGTGCTTGACTTCCAGCTTCTCGAAGACGGCCTCGACGACGACGTCCGCGTCGGCGGCGGCCTCCAGGTCGGTGGTGGCGGTGATGCGCGCGAGGGCGGCCTCGGCGTCGTCGGCGGCGAGCTTCCCCTTGGCGACGAACTTGTCGTACGACGCCTCGATGCCGTCGGTGCCGCGCCGGAGCGCCTCGTCGGTGACGTCGCGCAGGACGACGTCCCAGCCCGCCTGGGCGGAGACCTGGGCGATTCCGGACCCCATGAGACCGGCTCCGATGACGGCGAGCTTCCGTGCCACTGTGCGACTCCCCTGATACGCGCTGTTTCTCTTCTCTCGGCCGGAGATTAGCGGGCGTGAGGGGCTGTGTGACCGGTTAGTAACGCGCGTCACGTCTCAGATGACGGACATCACACCGGGGGGTGCCATTCGGGTGTCAGCCCGCGCCTCGTACGGCGTAGTTGAGCACCTTCTCGCTCAACATCCGGCCTGATGCTGCCGATGACGCTGGGCCGGCGTGGCTGGACGTGCTCTCGCACCTGATGCCGTTCCGCTATCTGGTCGACGCGGTACGGGACGCGTACGTCGGCGGCTACGCGACGCCGCACATGCTCTACGGCGTCCTGGTCGCCCTCGCCCTCACCGCGCCGGCCGTGACGGTGGGCACACGCGTGTTCCGTACCGCCGGAGCCTAACTACGCTGGCCCCATGGTCAACCTGACGCGCATCTACACCCGGACCGGCGACCAGGGCACCACCGCCCTCGGTGACATGAGCCGGGTCCCCAAGACCGACCTCCGCATCTCCGCGTACGCCGACGCCAACGAGGCGAACGCGGTGATCGGCACGGCGATCGCCCTCGGCGGCCTGCACGAGGAGGTCGTCAAGGTCCTCGTCCGCGTCCAGAACGACCTGTTCGACGTGGGCGCGGACCTGTCCACGCCGGTGGTGGAGAACCCGGAGTTCCCGCCGCTGCGGGTCGAGCAGTTCTACGTCGACAAGCTGGAGGCGGACTGCGACCGCTTCCTCGCCGAGGTGGAGAAGCTCCGCTCCTTCATCCTGCCCGGCGGCACGCCCGGCGCCGCCCTGCTGCACCAGGCGTGCACGGTGGTCCGGCGGGCCGAGCGCTCGACGTGGGCGGCGCTGGAGGTCCACGGCGAGTCGATGAACCCGCTCACCGCGACCTACCTGAACCGCCTCTCGGACCTGCTCTTCATCCTCGCCCGGGTGGCCAACAAGGAGGTCGGGGACGTGCTGTGGGTGCCGGGCGGGGAGCGCTAGACGCTCCGCTGGGTGTGCCGGGGGCTGGTGCCGTCGTTCGTCTGCGACTCCGTCGTGGCTGGTCGCGCCCACGCGGCGGAGCCGCATGTCGACTCAGCCCCGCGCCCTTTCGGGGCGCTTCCCGCTCGGCGCCGGCGTTCCCGCCGGGTCCTTCTTCGGCCAGATCAGGTACCCGAGCGCCACCAGCCCGTGAATGGCGGCGACCCGGATCGCCACCCACTGGAAGGCCCGCAGCGACGACACGTCTCCGACACCGACGTACCAGACCGCGCCCTGGAGCAGCGCGCAGGCCACGGCGGCGCCCAGCAGGGTGCGCACCCACAGCCGGCCCTCGTGGGCGGCCCGCGCCCTGCCGTAGCGCGGGGGCTTCACCGGGGGCGGGCCGCCGCCCAGGCGGTGGGCGGCGTGGCCGTCGAGCCAGCGGATCGTGTAGTGGCCGTACGCGACCGTGTAGCCGATGTACAGCGCCGCCAGGCCGTGTTCCCAGCCCGGCTCGGCGCCGTTCTTGAGGTCGATGGCCGTCGCGGCGAACAGCACCAGTTCCAGGACGGGCTCGCACAGCAGCAGGAAGACGCTGGTGCGGCGCCATTTCAACAGGTAGCGGGCGGCGAGTCCGAGCGCCAGCAGCACCCAGAAGCCGACCTCGCAGGCGACGATCAACGCGACGACCATGACGTGCTCCCTTCGTTCACCCTTCCAGGCTCCCGTCGGAACCCGCCTCGTTCGTCGTCGCCGGTGACGAACCTCCGGTACATCGAAAGATGCAGTGCCGGACCGTTCCCCGGGATCAGGCGGGCGGGGCGCGGGGCGTGTTGGATGGTGGCATGGCCGTACGACTCCCCCGCCCGCGCCGCTTCGACGTGTACGCCGCGTCGGCCGGTCTGCTCGGCGGGCTGCTCCTGTGGGGCATCGGCCTGGGCGTGCGGCCCGCCGACGAACCGATCGTGCTGTTCGACGGCCGCTGGCCGCTGCTGGTCCCGCTCGCCGTCATCGCGGGCTGCGAGCTGCTGCGCCGCTCCGCGCCGCGCACCGGTCTGCTGATCGGCACGGCCGCGCTGGTCGGGGACACGCTCACGCAGGGCAGCCTGGTCACGGTCATCATGTACACCGACCTGATGTACGCCGCCGTGCTGTACGGCCCGCCCGCCGCGGCCCGCCGCATCCCGTGGATCACCGGGCTGCTCACCGTGGCCGGGACCATCGTGCCGTTCGCGCTGTGGCGGGTGCCCGAGGCGCTGCTGATCGGTGTCGCCGTCGGAGTCGTGTCGTTCGCGCCCGCCTCCACGGGCCTGATCGTGCGCAATCACCGCGAGGCCGCCGACGCCGCCCTGCTGCGCGCCGAGCAGACCGCGCTGCTGGCCGAGATGGACCGGGTCCAGGCGGTGACCGCGGAACGTTCCCGGATGGCCCGCGAGCTGCACGACATGGTCGCCAACCACCTCTCCGCGATCGCCATCCACTCCACGGCCGCGCTCTCCCTGGACGACCCGGCCACCACCCGGCAGGCGCTCGGCGTCATCCGCGAGAACAGCGTCGAGGGACTGGCCGAGATGCGACGCCTGATCGGCATCCTGCGGGACACCGGCGAGGACACCGAACCGGCCGCCGCCCCCACCCTCGACGGGCTCGGCGCGCTGGCCGACGGCGCCCGCGCCAACGGCCTCGACGTCACCCTGGAGGCGGCACCGGGCGAGGGGCTGCCCGCGCCGGTCGAGCTGGCCGCGTACCGGATCGTGCAGGAGTCGCTCACCAACGCGCTCAAGCACGCCTCGGAGGGGACGGTACGGGTCGAGCTGACCCGGCACGACGACGTGCTGCGCGTCCTGGTGACCAGCCCCTACGGCGACCGGGAGGCCCCGCGTGCCCCCGGCTCCGGTGCCGGTCTGGTCGGCATGCGGGAGCGGGTGGCGCTGCTGCACGGCACGTTCGAGGCCGGGCCGGTGGCGGACCCCGGCTCGACGGGCGGCAAGATCTGGACCGTACGCGCCACCCTGCCCCTGACCGAAGGAGACCTCGCATGATCCGCGTCCTCGTCGCCGAGGACCAGTCCGCCGTCCGCGCCGGACTGGTGCTGATCCTGGGCAGCGCCCCGGACATCGAGGTGGCCGGGGAGGCGGCGGACGGCGAGCAGGCGGTGGCGCTGGCCCGGGAGCTGCGGCCGGACGTGGTGCTGATGGACGTTCAGATGCCTCGGCTGGACGGGGTGTCGGCGACCCGGCGGGTGGTCGCCGAGCAGCTGGCCGACGTGCTCGTACTGACCACCTTCGACCTGGACGAGTACGTCTTCGGGGCGCTGCGGGCGGGGGCCGCCGGGTTCCTGCTGAAGAACACGGAGGCGAAGGACCTCCTCGCGGCCGTGCGCACGGTGGCGGGCGGTGAGGGGATCGTCGCCCCCGCCGTCACCCGGCGGCTGATCGCCGAGTTCGCCGCGAAGCCGGTCCGGGAGCCGACCGCCGATCCGTCGGTGCTGGAGGACCTCACCCGGCGCGAGCGGGAGGTGCTGTCCTGTCTCGGTGAGGGGCTGTCCAACGCGGCGATCGCCGAGCGGCTGGACATGGCGGAAGCCACGGTGAAGACGCACGTCAGCCGCCTGCTGGGGAAGCTGGCGCTGCGCAGCCGGGTGCAAGCGGCGGTGCTCGCGCAGGAGTTGGGGATCTAGTTCCCCACTCAACTACAGGCTGTAGCACTGGTCCAGACCTATTGACCTATGGTCCAGACCTTTCTATTCTCGCGGCACTGCGGGCATGAGGCTCAGTCATGCCCACGACACAACCCCACATAAGGAGGCGCAGCATGCGCTTCAGACACAGAGTCGCGGCACTGGTCGCGACACTGTCGCTCCCGCTGGCCGGCCTGGTCGGCCTCGCGAGTCCCGCCCAGGCCGCGACGAGTGCGACGGCCACCTTCGCCAAGACCTCGGACTGGGGCACCGGCTTCGGCGGCAAGTGGACGGTGAAGAACACCGGAACCACCACCATCAACTCCTGGAACGTCGAGTGGGACTTCCCCTCCGGCACCAAGGTCACCTCCGCCTGGGACGCCACGGTCACCAACTCCGGTGACCACTGGACCGCCAAGAACGTCGGCTGGAACGGCACCCTCGCCCCCGGGGCGTCGGTCTCCTTCGGCTTCAACGGCAGCGGCCCCGGCTCCCCGTCCAACTGCAAGCTCAACGGCGGCAGCTGCGACGGCACCTCCGTCCCCGGCGACGAGGCACCCTCGGCGCCCGGGACACCCACCGCCTCCGGGATCACCGACACCTCGGTGAAACTGTCCTGGTCCGCGGCGACCGACGACAAGGGCATCAAGAACTACGACGTCCTGCGCGACGGCGCCAAGGTCGCCACGGTCACCGGCACCACCTACACCAACACCGGCCTGACCGCCGGCACCGACTACTCCTACACCGTCCAGGCCCGCGACACCGCCGACCAGACCGGCCCGGTCAGCGGCGCGGTGAAGGTCACCACCACCGGTGGCGGCGGCGGTCCCGACCCGCAGCCGGGCGAAGAGGTCAAGCTCGGCTACTTCACCAACTGGGGCGTCTACGGGCGCAACTACCACGTGAAGAACCTGGTCACCTCCGGCTCCGCCGAGAAGATCACGCACATCAACTACGCCTTCGGCAACGTCCAGGGCGGCAAGTGCACCATCGGTGACGCCTACGCCGACTACGACAAGGCGTACACCGCCGACCAGTCCGTCGACGGCGTCGCCGACACCTGGGACCAGCCGCTGCGCGGCAACTTCAACCAGCTGCGCAAGCTGAAGGCCCAGTACCCGCACATCAAGGTGCTGTTCTCCTTCGGCGGCTGGACCTGGTCCGGCGGCTTCCCCGACGCGGTGAAGAACCCCGCCGCCTTCGCGAAGTCCTGCCACGACCTGGTCGAGGACCCGCGCTGGGCCGACGTCTTCGACGGCATCGACCTGGACTGGGAGTACCCGAACGCCTGCGGCCTCAGCTGTGACACGACCAGCGCACCGAACGCCTTCAGCACCATGATGAAGGCCATGCGCGCCGAGTTCGGCGACGACCTGGTCACCGCGGCCGTCACCGCCGACGCCTCCGACGGCGGCAAGATCGAGGCCGCCGACTACGGCGCCGCCGCGCAGTACATCGACTGGTACAACGTGATGACGTACGACTTCTTCGGCGCCTGGGCGAAGAACGGCCCGACCGCTCCGCACTCGCCGCTGACCTCGTACGACGGCATCCCGCAGCAGGGCTTCAACTCCGCCGAGGCGATCGCGAAGTTCAAGGCGGCCGGCGTCCCGGCCGCCAAGCTGCTCCTCGGCATCGGCTTCTACGGCCGCGGCTGGACCGGCGTCACCCAGTCCGCGCCCGGCGGCACGGCGACCGGCCCG
Source organism: Streptomyces sp. BB1-1-1 (assembly GCF_031597775.1). Lineage (NCBI taxonomy): Bacteria > Bacillati > Actinomycetota > Actinomycetes > Kitasatosporales > Streptomycetaceae > Streptomyces > Streptomyces sp. BB1-1-1. The sequence goes on from NZ_CP134203.1 coordinate 2,804,122, forward strand.
GCGACCGGCACGTACGAGGCGGGCATCGAGGACTACAAGGTCCTCAAGAACAGCTGCCCGGCCACCGGCACCGTCGCCGGCACCGCGTACGCGCACTGCGGCAGCAACTGGTGGTCCTACGACACCCCGGCCACCGTCAAGTCCAAGATGGACTGGGCCGAGCAGCAGAAGCTGGGCGGCGCCTTCTTCTGGGAGTTCAGCGGCGACACCGCGAACGGCGAGCTGGTGAGCGCCATCGACAGCGGGCTGAAGTAATCCCTACGGGCCTATGGCCTAAGCGACATTGACGCGCTGACCGGGCGGGGCTGCTTCCAGCCACGCGAGGAATCCGGTCAGCGCGTCCTCGCTCATCGCCAGTTCCAGTCGCGTGCCCCGATGGAGACAGGCGAGCACGACGGCGTCCGAGAGCAGCGCCAGCTCCTCCTCGCCGTCCGGGACGCGGCGGCCGGCCACCTCGATCGCGGAGCGCTCCAGGACGCGGCGCGGGCGGGGGGAGTACGAGAAGACGCGGTACCACTCGACCCGGTCGCCGTTGTAGCGGGCCACTCCGTAGGACCAGCCCTTGCCGGCTCCGTCGCCCTCCTTGGGGGCGTCCCAGCGCAGGGAGCAGTCGAAGGTGCCGCCCGAACGCTGGATCAGCCGGCGGCGCAGACCGAAGACGAAGAGCGCGATCACCACCAGGGCGACGACAATTCCGCACACAGTCAGAGCGAGGGCCATCGACACCGACCTCCTCGTCTCCTAGGTAACGGAACGGAAAAAACACCCGGATCTGCCTCAGCCGCGGCCGGGTCCGGATGGCTCCGGTCCCAGCCGCGGCTGAGTGACGTCATGGCACGACGCTATCGCACAGTGCTGTGGATCAGCGTCCCGCCGCCGCGCGCAGTCGGACGTCCGCGCGACGCTCGGCGTGGGCGTCGCCCTCCGCCTTCGCGCGCTCGAGCTCCCGCTCCGCGCGCTGGACGTCGATCTCGTCCGACAGCTCGGCGATCTCGGCCAGCAGCGACAGCTTGTTGTCCGCGAACGAGATGAAACCGCCGTGCACCGCGGCGACGACCGTCCCACCGTCACTCGTACGAATGGTCACCGGGCCCGACTCCAGCACACCGAGCAGCGGCTGGTGACCGGGCATGACGCCGATGTCGCCGGACGTGGTGCGCGCGACGACCAGGGTGGCCTCGCCGGACCAGACCTCTCGGTCGGCCGCGACCAGCGCGACGTGCAGATCAGCAGCCAAGGTGGCTCCTCGGGTCACCACCCGGCCGGAGGGCCGGGTGTTGGTTACAAGTCTAATAGGCGTGACGGAGGGGGCGGGACGCGCCCGCCCCCTCCGGTGTGAGCCCTGGGGCTCACGATGGGCACGAGGCTCAGGAGACGCCGAGCTCCTTCGCGTTCTTCTTCAGGTCCTCGATGCCACCGCACATGAAGAACGCCTGCTCCGGGAAGTGGTCGTACTCGCCGTCGCAGATCGAGTTGAAGGCCGCGATCGACTCGTCCAGCGGGACGTCCGACCCGTCGACGCCGGTGAACTGCTTGGCGACGTGGGTGTTCTGGGACAGGAAGCGCTCCACGCGACGGGCACGGTGGACGACGAGCTTGTCCTCCTCGCCGAGCTCGTCGATACCGAGGATCGCGATGATGTCCTGCAGGTCCTTGTACTTCTGCAGGATGCTCTTCACGCGCATCGCGGCCTGGTAGTGGTCCGCCGCGATGTACCGCGGGTCGAGGATGCGGGACGTCGAGTCCAGCGGGTCCACGGCCGGGTAGATGCCCTTCTCGGAGATCGGACGGGAGAGCACCGTCGTCGCGTCGAGGTGGGCGAAGGTGGTGGCCGGGGCCGGGTCGGTCAGGTCGTCCGCGGGGACGTAGATCGCCTGCATCGAGGTGATCGAGTGACCACGGGTCGAGGTGATGCGCTCCTGGAGGAGACCCATCTCGTCGGCCAGGTTCGGCTGGTAGCCCACCGCGGAGGGCATGCGGCCGAGCAGGGTCGACACCTCGGAGCCCGCCTGGGTGAAGCGGAAGATGTTGTCGATGAAGAACAGCACGTCCTGCTTCTGGACGTCACGGAAGTACTCGGCCATGGTCAGGCCGGCCAGCGCGACGCGCAGACGGGTGCCCGGCGGCTCGTCCATCTGACCGAAGACCAGCGCGGTCTTGTCGATGACGCCGGACTCGCTCATCTCGTCGATGAGGTCGTTGCCCTCACGGGTGCGCTCACCGACACCGGCGAACACGGAGACACCGTCGTGGTTGTTGGCGACGCGGTAGATCATCTCCTGGATGAGCACCGTCTTGCCGACGCCGGCACCGCCGAACAGACCGATCTTGCCGCCCTTGACGTACGGGGTCAGCAGGTCGATGACCTTGACGCCGGTCTCGAACATCTCGGTCTTCGACTCGAGCTCGTCGAAGTTCGGCGCCTTGCGGTGGATCGGCCAGCGCTCACCGGTGTAGGTCTCGTCGACGTTCAGCACCTCACCGAGGGTGTTGAACACCTTGCCCTTGGTGAAGTCGCCGACGGGGACGGAGATGGCCGAACCCGTGTCGGTCACCGCGGCCTGGCGGACCAGACCGTCGGTCGGCTGCATCGAGATGGTGCGGACCAGGCCGTCACCCAGGTGCTGGGCGACCTCCAGGGTCAGCTTCTTCAGCTCGCCCGCCTGCGCCGGGTCGGCGACCTCGACGTGGAGGGCGTTGTAGATCTCCGGCATCGCGTCGACGGGGAACTCCACGTCGACGACCGGGCCGATGACCCGGGCGACGCGGCCCGTGGCCGTCGCGGTCTCAACAGTGGTGGTCATTAGTTGTCACTCCCCGCGTTCGCGTCGGCCAGGGCACTGGCGCCACCGACGATCTCGCTGATTTCCTGGGTGATTTCGGCCTGGCGGGCCGCGTTGGCAAGACGGGAGAGCGTGTTGATCAGCTCGCCCGCGTTGTCGGTGGCCGACTTCATCGCGCGCCGCGTGGCGGCGTGCTTGGAGGCGGCCGACTGCAGCAGCGCGTTGTAGACGCGGCTCTCGACGTAGCGCGGCAGCAGGGCGTCGAGGACGTCCTCCGCCGACGGCTCGAAGTCGTACAGCGGAAGGATCTCGTCCTTCGTCGCCGACTCCTGAGCCACCTCGTCGAGACTCAGCGGCAGCAGCCGGGAATCGACCGCCGTCTGCGTCATCATCGAGACGAACTCGGTGTAGACGATGTGGAGCTCGTCCACGCCGCCCTCCGCCGTCTCCTTCTCGATGGCCTCGATCAGCGGCGCCGCGACCTTCTTGGCGTCCGCGTACGAGGGCTCGTCGGTGAAGCCCGCGAACGACTCCGCGACCTTGCGCTCGCGGAAGTTGTAGTGGGCGAGACCGCGCCGGCCGACGATGTACGTGTCGACCTGCCTGCCCTCACGCTCGAGGCGCTCGGTCAGCTGCTCCGCCGCCTTGATGGCGTTGGAGTTGAAGGCGCCGGCCAGACCGCGGTCGCTCGTGAGGAGCAGGACCGCGGCACGGGTCGGGTTCTCCGCCTCCGTGGTCAGCGGGTGCTTGGTGTTCGAACCGGTACCGACCGCCGTGACCGCGCGGGTCAGTTCCTGCGCGTACGGCGTGGAGGCCGCCACCTTGCGCTGCGCCTTGACGACGCGCGAGGCGGCGATCATCTCCATCGCCTTGGTGATCTTCTTGGTCGCGGTGACGGATCGGATGCGACGCTTGTAGACCCGGAGCTGGGCTCCCATGAGTCAGGTCCCTTCCTTACGTCACTTGGCGGCGGACGGGGCGTCCTCGCCGAGCAGCCTGCCGTCCGAGGTCTCGAACTGCTTCTTGAATGCCGCGATCGCCTCGGCGATGGCCTGCAAGGTGTCGTCGGACATCTTGGCGCCCTCGCGGATGGAGGTCATGAGGCCCTGCTCCTGGCGGTGCAGGTACTCGAGGAGCTCCTTCTCGAAGCGGCGGATGTCGGCGACCGGCACCTCGTCCATCTTGCCGGTGGTGCCGGCCCAGACGGAGACGACCTGGTCCTCGGTGGACATCGGCTGGTACTGGTCCTGCTTCAGCAGCTCGACCATGCGCTGACCGCGCTCCAGCTGCGCCTTCGACGCGGCGTCCAGGTCGGAACCGAAGGCGGCGAACGCCTCCATCTCACGGAACTGGGCGAGGTCCACGCGCAGTCGGCCGGAGACCTGCCGCAGGGCCTTGTGCTGGGCGGAGCCACCGACGCGGGAGACCGAGATACCGACGTTCAGGGCCGGACGCTGACCGGCGTTGAACAGGTCGGACTCCAGGAAGCACTGGCCGTCGGTGATGGAGATGACGTTGGTCGGGATGAACGCCGACACGTCGTTGGCCTTGGTCTCGACGATCGGCAGACCCGTCATCGAACCGGCGCCCTCGGCGTCGGAGAGCTTCGCGCAGCGCTCCAGCAGACGGGAGTGCAGGTAGAAGACGTCACCGGGGTAGGCCTCGCGGCCCGGCGGGCGGCGCAGCAGCAGCGACACGGCGCGGTAGGCGTCGGCCTGCTTCGACAGGTCGTCGAAGATGATCAGGACGTGCTTGCCCTCGTACATCCACTGCTGGCCGATGGCCGAGCCGGTGTACGGCGCCAGGTACTTGAAGCCGGCCGGGTCGGACGCCGGGGCGGCCACGATGGTCGTGTACTCCAGCGCGCCGTTCTCCTCCAGCGCGCCGCGGACCGACGCGATCGTCGAGCCCTTCTGGCCGATGGCGACGTAGATGCAGCGGACCTGCTTGCTCGGGTCGCCGGTGCGCCAGTTGTCACGCTGGTTGATGATCGTGTCGACGGCCAGCGCGGTCTTGCCGGTCTGGCGGTCGCCGATGACCAGCTGACGCTGACCACGGCCGATCGGGGTCATGGCGTCGACGGCCTTGTAGCCCGTCTCCATCGGCTCGTGCACCGACTTGCGCTGCATGACCGTGGGGGCCTGCAGTTCGAGGGCGCGGCGGCCCTCCGTCTCGATCTCGCCGAGGCCGTCGATCGGGTTGCCGAGGGGGTCGACGACACGGCCGAGGTAGCCCTCGCCCACGGCGACCGACAGGACCTCGCCGGTGCGGGTGACCGGCTGGCCCTCCTCGATTCCGCTGAACTCACCGAGGACGACGCAACCGATCTCGCGCTCCTCGAGGTTGAGGGCGAGGCCGAGGGTGCCGTCCTCGAACTTCAGCAGTTCGTTGGCCATGGCCGAGGGAAGACCCTCGACCTTCGCGATGCCGTCGCCGGCAAGGGTGACCGTACCGACTTCCTCGCGCGAGGCCGCGTCCGGCTTGTACGACTGGACGAAGTTCTCCAGCGCGTCCCGGATCTCCTCCGGCCGGATCGTGAGCTCCGCCATCTGAGTTCCCTGCTCTCCTTGTTGGGCCCGAAGTTTCACTTGGGGGGTATTCCACGAGTCGGGGACTCCCCCCAAAAAGAGGTGAATCCTCTGCACGGCCCAACCAGGGCCGTCGTAAGTACGTACTGCTTGTTGTGCTGTTGTCTCGGGGCCGTCAGCTCGCCATCCGGCGGCCGGCGTCCTCCAGGCGGTCCGCGATGGAGCCGTTGATGACCTCGTCACCGACCTGCACCCGGATCCCGCCGAGGACCTCGGGGTCCACGTCGAGGTTGAGGTGCATCGGGCGGCCGTAGACCTTCGCGAGGGCCGCGCCGAGGCGCTGCTTCTGCGTGTCGCTCAGCGGCACCGCCGAGGTGACGACGGCGACCATCCGGTCCCGCCGGTCGGCGGCGAGCCTGGACAGGGATTCGAGTCCCGACTCCAGGCTACGTCCCCGCGGCACGGTGACAAGGCGCGTCACCAGACGCTCGGTGGTCACGTCCGCCCGGCCGCCGAGCAGGCTGCGCAGCAGCTCGCCCTTGGCCGAGGTGGTGGCCGAACGGTTGGTCAGCGCGGCGCGCAGCTCGGTGTTCGAGGCGACGATCCGGCCGAACCGGAACAGCTCGTCCTCGACGTTGTCGAGCCGGCCCGCCTTCTGCGCGGCGGTGAGGTCGGCGGTGTTCGCCAGCTCCTCCAGCGCGTCCACCAGGTCGCGCGACTGCGACCAGCGGGAGCGCACCATGCCGGCCACCAGGTCGGCGGCGGGACCGCTGACCTGGGTGCCGAGGAGGCGCTGGGCGAGCTCGGCCTTGGCCTGGCCGGCCTGCGCCGGGTCGGTGAGGACCCGACGCAGCGACACCTCGCGGTGGAGCAGCGCGGTGACGGCGGCCAGCTCGTCGGCGAGCGAGCCGGCGTCCACGGACGTGGAGTCCGTCAGCGCGTCGAGACGCTCACGTGCGGCGGCAAGGGCCTCGCGGCTCGCTCCGTTCATCGGGTTGCCTCGGCCTTCGTCGCCTTGTCGTCCAGCTCGTCCAGGAAGCGGTCGATGACGCGGCTCTGCCGGGCGTGGTCCTCGAGGGACTCGCCGACGAGCTTGCCGGCCAGCTGAGTGGCCAGCTGTCCGACGTCCTGGCGCAGCGCGGACGCGGCGGCCTTGCGGTCGGCCTGGATCTGGGCGTGACCGGAGGCGATGATCTCCTCACGCTGCCGCTGGCCTTCCGCGCGCATCTCGGCGATGAGCGTGGCGCCCTGCTCCTGCGCCTCCTGACGCAGGCGCGCGGCCTCGTGCCGGGCCTCGGCGAGCTGGGCCTTGTACTGCTCAAGGACGCTCTGGGCCTCGGTCTGCGCGGCCTCGGCCTTCTCGATACCGCCCTCGATGGCCTCGCGACGCTCTTCCAGAACCTTGTTGATGTTCGGGAGCAGCTTCTTGGCGAGGAAGCCGAAGACGATGACGAAGGCGATCAGGCCGATGACAAGCTCGGGGATCGGCGGAATGAGAGGGTTCTCACCCTCTGATGCCGCGATCGTGAGCAGCTGGCTCATGGGGGTGCCTTTCGTCTAGTCGGCTGGTCTGTGTCAGCGATCAGTAGCCGTAGACGAACGGCATGACCAGACCGATGAGGGCGAGCGCCTCACAGAAGGCGAAGCCGAGGATCTGGTTGGCACGGATCAGGCCGGCAGCCTCGGGCTGACGGGCCAGGGCCTGGGTGCCGTTACCGAAGATGATGCCGACGCCGACGCCGGGGCCGATCGCGGCGAGACCGTAACCGATGGAACCGAGGGAACCTTCGACGGCAGCAAGGGTCTGGGACATGCCAGTTCTTCCTTTTCCTTTACGGACCGGTGGGGGTTGGCCACCGGACGACTTGGTTGAGGGCGGGTTGAGGGCCGGCTCAGTGGTGCTCGGCCAGCGCGCCCTGGATGTAGGTGCACGTGAGCAGGACGAACACGTACGCCTGCAGGGCCTGGATGAACAGCTCGAACGCGGTCATCACGATGACCATCACGAACGAGACGCCCGCGTAGGCGATACCGACGCCGTTCAGCAGGTACCAGCTGGCGATCGTGAACAGGAGCAGCAGTGTGTGCCCGGCGAACATGTTCGCGAACAGTCGTACGGCGTGGGTGAACGGCCGGATCAGCAGGTTCGAGAAGAGCTCGATCAGCATGGCCAGCGGAAGCACCGCGCCGAGCGACTTGTCGTAGCCGGTGACGTTCTTCCAGAAGCCGACGAAGCCGTGCCGCTTGAAGGTGAGCGAGACCCACAGAACGTAGACGATCAGGGCCAGGACCATCGGGTAGGCGATGATCGAGGTAACCGGGAACTGGGCGACCGGAATGATCGACCAGAGGTTCATCATCCATACGAAGAAGAACAGCGAGACCACGAGAGGGACGTACTTCTCGCCCTCCTTCTTGCCGATGGTCTCGTAGACGACACCGCGCCGGATGAAGTCGTACCCCGCCTCGGCCGTCATCTGGAGCTTGCCCGGGACCACCTTCGGCTTGCGGAAGGCGGCCCAGAAGAAGCCGACGATGATGATCGAGCCGAGCAGCGCCAGCAGCATCGTCTTGTTGAAGTACAGGTTGCTGTCCCCATCGCCCAGAAGGGGCTGGAACAGGAACGAGTGCAGGCCCGGGGAGACCTCGGCGAAGCCGCAGCCGTCAAAGATGTGACAGTTGGTGTCGAAGGCGAGCACCTGTGTCGGGTCAGCACTCACCGCGGGCTCCTTCATCGTGGCGCATGGGTACGGCAACCTCGTTGTGTCGGCGCGGCGCGGGGCCGCAGTTCGGCACGGGACTGGTGTTACGGGTGTGGGGGCGGCTGTGGGGCATCTCGCCTCGCGATTGAGCAGGCGTCAGCTGGGATGCCCGCGCCCGCGATGCCGCAGTTGGCACCGGACGATAGCAGGACTTCACATGCCTCTTTATCCCGGCCCTACCCCTCACGACGAGTGGCCCGTCTTTTCGGGCTTTTCGCCCGACGATTCGGGTTCGACGTAGAGAATCTTGGACTTCATGTGGGCGCGCGTCTGGGCGGCGATCCAGGCGAGGGTGCCTGCGACCAGGGTGAGCGCGAAGGCCCGGGAGTTGAACAGCGTCGTGTTCTTGAACGCGGCGACGAAAATGAACAGCAGAAGAATCTGTGCCGCGTAGAGCATCAGGCCCATCGCCTGGAAGAGGTGCGGGAGCGATTTGGCGGTGCGCTGCAGGATGTAGAGACCGAGCCCCATGAAGAGGATCACCACGAGCGTCCCCACCACGGCACCGATCGCCCCCTTGCCGCCGGCGACCACGGCGCTGACGACGGCGGCTACAGCGCCGACGGCAGCCGTGGGCACGGCAGCCTGAAGCAGGATCCGGACGTCATTGGACGGCATGGCGGCAACTCCGCTTTCACACACAGGGGGCAGGTGTCGTCATGGACGAGCGTAATCCCGGGCCGAACGGAGTCCTCACGCCCAAGAGACCGTCGCACTACGGTCCTTAAGGCTCTACCCGGGGGTTCTCGTGAACCGTATCACAAACTATTTGATGAGGTCTTTACCTATGGGTGTGCTTACTGTCACACATGAGAGTGACAGTGCGCGCCTGAGCAATTACTGGGCCCACTTGTCTGGTAATGGGGTACTTCGTTCCCCCACGAGTTGGCAATGCTCTAGTCAGATTCTTACCTTGCGCGCGAACGGGGGCCGACGGCGGTGGCCCCGTTGACGCCCGAGACACCCGCGGCGACCGGCACGCGTTCGTCCGTCTCGTCCGTCTCGTCCTCGACCACGGCGGGCTCGGACTCGTCGGCCGCCGGGGCCCCGCGGCGGCGGTAGCGCGGCGGCACGAAGCGCTCGGCCCAGCGCGGGGCGCGGGGGGTGAAGCGCGGCAGCAGGAGCAGGACCAGGCCGATCGCGCTGAGGAAGACCACGCTCAGCACGATCCACATGGAAGCGGCGTTCACGGAGTAAGCGAGCGCGCCGAAGGCGATCAGCGCCGAGAAGAAGTACATGATCAGCACCGCGCGGCTGTGCGAGTGGCCGATCTCCAGCAGCCGGTGGTGCAGGTGCCCCCGGTCCGCGGCGAACGGCGACTGGCCACGCCAGGTGCGCCGGACGATCGCCAGGATCAGGTCGGCGGCCGGGATGGCGATGATGGTCAGCGGCATCAGCAGCGGGATGTAGACGGGCACCATCTGGTGCACGGTGTTGCGCTCGGACCCGGAGAACAGCCGCATCGCGTCCGGATCCACCTGCCCGGTCACCGAGATCGCGCCCGCCGCCAGCACCAGGCCGATCAGCATCGATCCCGAGTCGCCCATGAAGATCCGGGCGGGGTGCATGTTGTGCGGCAGGAAGCCCAGGCACATGCCCATGAGGATGGCCGCGAACAGCGAGGCGGGCGCCGCCGCCTCGATGCCGTACGAGTACCAGATCCGGTAGGCGTACATGAAGAACGCCGCCGCCGCGATGCACACCATGCCGGCCGCGAGACCGTCGAGGCCGTCCACGAAGTTGACCGCGTTGATGGTGATGACGACCAGCGCCACCGTCAGCAGGGTGCCCTGCCCCTGGGTCAGCGCGACGTTGCCGAAGCCCGGGACGGGGATCCACAGGATCGTCAGCCCCTGCACCACCATCACGCCGGCGGCGATCATCTGCCCGCCCAGCTTGATCAGGGCGTCGATCTCGAACTTGTCGTCCAGGACGCCGATCAGCCAGATCAGGGCGGCTCCGGAGAGCAGGGCCCGCGGCTCGTTGGACTTCTCGAAGACCTCACTGAGATTGGTGAGGTGGTCGGCGACCAGCAGGCCCGCGCAGAGTCCGAAGAACATCGCGATCCCGCCGAGGCGCGGAGTGGGCTCCCGGTGCACGTCACGTGCCCGGATCTCCGGCATCGCCCCCGCCACGATCGCGAACTTACGTACCGGCCCTGTCAGCAGATACGTCACCGCGGCCGTGACGCAGAGCGTCAGCAGGTATTCACGCACGGGCTTCCCCACAGATCTCGCTGGCCATTCCCGGCCCACCACCCTAGCGATGCGCGCATATGGTTGGGGACTTCCGGGTAGCGACGATGGTTGCACGTGTGGCTGTGCACGCGTGTGCGCCTACCCTGCCTCAGTCCGGATACGGCGGAAACTCCGTGACCAGATCCCGTACGTCGTCCCGCGCCGCGGCGGCGTCCGTGCCGCCCCGGAGCACCTCCGCGAGCAGGGTGGCCACCGCCCGCATCTCCCGCTCCCCCATGCCCTGCGTGGTGAGGGCCGCCGTGCCCAGGCGCAGGCCGCGGGCGTCGTCGTGCGGCAGCGCGCAGCAGTCCAGGACGATTCCGGCCGCCGCGAGCCGGCCCCGCGCGGTCCTGCCGTCGACGCCCAGCGGGGCGGGGTCGGCGGTGATCAGGTGGGTGTCGGTGCCGCCGGTGGTGACGACCAGTCCCTCGGCGGCCAGGTGGGCCGCGAGGGTGCGGGCGTTGGCGATCACCTGATGGGCGTACGCGGCGAAGGCCGGGGTTGCCGCCTCGCCGAACGCGACCGCCTTGGCGGCGATGGTGTGCATCTGCGCGCCGCCCTGGGTGAACGGGAACACGGCCCGGTCGACCCGCTCGGCCAGTTCGCTCCCGCACAGGATCATGCCGCCGCGCGGCCCGCGCAGCACCTTGTGCGTGGTGGCGCAGACGACGTCGGCGTACGGCACCGGGCTGGGCGCCGCTCCCCCGGCGACCAGACCGATCGGGTGGGCGGCGTCCGCGACGAGGTAGGCGCCCACCTCGTCGGCGATGTCGCGGAAGGTCGCGTAGTCGGGGTGGCGGGGGTAGGCGATCGAGCCGCACACGATCGCCTTGGGGCGGTGGGTGCGGGCCAGGGTGCGCACCTGGTCGTAGTCGATCAGGCCGGTCTCCGCGTCCACGCCGTAGCCGACGAAGTCGAACCAGCGGCCGGAGAAGTTCGCCGGTGAGCCGTGCGTGAGGTGGCCGCCGTAGGGCAGGCCGAGGGCGAGCACGGTGTCGCCGGGGCGCAGCAGCGCGGCGTAGGCGGCCAGCACGGCGGAGGAGCCGGAGTGCGACTGCACGTTGGCGTGCTCGGCGCCGAAGAGGTCCTGGGCGCGCTCGACGGCGAGCCGCTCGGCGACGTCGACGATCTCGCAGCCGCCGTGGTGCCGGGCGCCCGGGTAGCCCTCGGCGTACTTGTTGGCCAGCGGGGAACCGAGGGCGGCCAGCACGGCGGGAGACGTGAAGTTCTCGGCGGCGATCAGCTGGAGGGTCGTCGACTGCCGGCGGCTTTCGGCGAGCAGGATCTCGGCCAGCTGGGGGTCCTGGCGCAGCAGGACCCCGAGCGTGCTGTCATCGGCCTCAAGGATGTCGTGGGTGACCGACATGATGCGCTCCGGGCGTGCGTCGACGGTGACGTACGACCAATGTAGGCCCGGTACCGGCGGTGCGCTCGGCCGTCGCGCCCCTCACGTCCTCGTGGGTACCCCCGTGAGCGCCGTCACCACGGGATCCAGCGCCTGGTGTATCTCGTCCCCGACCGACCGGAAGAAGGGCAGCGGCGCCCCGTACGGGTCGTACACCTCGTCCGCCTCCGCCGTCGGCGCCAGCAGCCACCCGCGTAGAGCCGCCGCGGCACGCACCAGGGCACGCGCACGCGCGACCACGCCCTCGTCCAGGGAGGGCAGTGTGGCCGGGTCGATGGCGTTCACCAGGCGGGTGAACTCCTTGAGGGTGAAGGTGCGCAGCCCCGCCGAGTGCCCCATGGAGATGACCTGGGCGCGGTGGTCCCGCGTCGCCGTCAGCACCAGGTCCGCGCGGATCACGTGCTCGTCCAGCAGCTCACGCCCGGTGAAGCCGGCCGCGTCCGCGCCGAAGTCCGCGAGGACCGTCTCCGCGTTGGTCTCCATGGGCGCGCCCTCGTGGCCCCAGGTGCCCGCGCTCTCCACGATGAGGCCGCCGCCCAGCACGCCGAGCCGCTCCGTCACGAAATGCCGGGTCAGCCGCTCGGTGATGGGCGAGCGGCAGACGTTGCCGGTGCTGACGTGGAGGATGCGGAAGCTGTCGCGCGGGAGGCCGACGAACGTCGTCGTGATCTCCGCGGCGCGTTCCCCGTTGCCTATGCCACGCCCCGTCCCAGGGGCCGTCAATTCGCCACCTCGAGGTCGGGTACCACCTTGCGCAGATCCTCGGCCGACAGCGCGCCCGCGCGCAGCAGCACGGGCACCTCGCGGGTCACGTCGACGATGGACGACGGGACGTTGCCGGGGGTGGGGCCGCCGTCGAGGTAGACGGAGACGGAGTCGCCGAGCATCTGCTGGGCGGCGTCGCAGTCCTCCGGCGCCGGGTGGCCGGTGAGGTTGGCGGAGGAGACGGCCATGGGGCCGAACTCGGTGAGCAGCTCGATGGCGACGGGGTGCAGGGGCATGCGGACGGCGACCGTGCCGCGGGTGTCGCCGAGGTCCCACTGGAGGGACGGCTGGTGCTTGGCGACCAGCGTCAGCGCGCCCGGCCAGAAGGCGTCGACCAGCTCCCAGGCCAGCTCGGAGAAGTCGGTGACCAGGCCGTGCAGGGTGTTCGGGGAGCCGATGAGGACGGGCGTGGGCATGTTGCGGCCCCGGCCCTTGGCGTCCAGCAGGTCGGCGACGGCCTCCGAGGAGAACGCGTCGGCGCCGATGCCGTACACCGTGTCCGTCGGCAGCACCACGAGCTCGCCACGGCGGACGGCGGACGCGGCCTCGCGCAGACCGGTCACACGGTCGGTCGCGTCGTTGGTGTCGTATCGCCGTGCCATTAGCGGGCCTCCTCGTACACGTACTGCGGGGTTGAAGTCAGGGTGGTGCTCACGGCAGCGCCTTGCGGGCCGTCGCGAAGCGGGGGCGGTTGTTGAGGTCGGGGTGGTCGGCCGCGTCGGCCCAGCCCCGCTCCTCGGTGAAGATCCACGGCACCTGGCCGCCCTGGGTGTCGGCGTGCTCGACGACGACGACCCCGCCGGGGCGCAGCAGGCGGTGCGCGGTGCGTTCCAGGCCGCGGATCAGGTCGAGGCCGTCCTCGCCGGAGAACAGGGCCAGCTGGGGATCGTGGTCGCGGGCCTCGGGAGCGACGTACTCCCACTCGGTGAGCGGGATGTACGGCGGGTTGGAGACGACCAGGTCGACCTGGCCGTCGAGGTCCGGGAACGCCGTCAGGGCGTCGCCCTGGCGCAGCTCGACCCTGGACCCCTCCATGTTCTTCCGCGTCCACTTGAGGGCGTCCTCGGACAGCTCCACGGCGTAGACGCGCGAGCGCGGCACCTCCTGGGCGAGCGCGAGCGCGATGGCGCCCGAGCCGGTGCACAGGTCGACGATGCAGGGCTCGACGACGTCCATGGCGCGCACGGCGTCTATGGCCCAGCCGACGACCGACTCGGTCTCGGGGCGGGGCACGAAGACGCCGGGGCCGACCTGGAGCTCCAGGTAGCGGAAGTAGGCGCGGCCGGTGATGTGCTGGAGCGGCTCGCGCGCCTCACGGCGGGCGACGACCTCCCAGTACCGGGCGTCGAAGTCCGCGTCCGGCACGGTGTGCAGCTCGCCCCGCTTGACGCCGTGCAGATACGCGGCGAGTTCCTCCGCGTCGGTGCGCGGCGAGGGCACGCCGGCGTCGGCCAGCCGCTGGGTGGCCTGGGCCACCTCCATGAGCAGCAGGTTCACGCTGGTCCTCCGGGGCTGAGCTGTTGTCCGGTGCGGGTGGTGCGGGGGCGTTTACGCGGCGGCGAGCTTGGCCGCCGAGTCGGCGTCGACGCAGGCCTGGATCACCGGGTCGAGGTCGCCGTCCAGGACCTGGTCCAGGTTGTACGCCTTGAAGCCGACGCGGTGGTCCGAGATGCGGTTCTCCGGGAAGTTGTACGTACGGATCTTCTCGGAGCGGTCGACGGTGCGGACCTGGCTGCGCCGGGCGTCCGCGGCCTCCTTCTCCGCCTCCTCCTGCGCCGCCGCGAGCAGCCTGGAGCGCAGGATACGCATCGCCTGCTCCTTGTTCTGCAGCTGGCTCTTCTCGTTCTGGCAGGAGGCGACGACTCCGGTCGGAATGTGCGTGATGCGCACGGCGGAGTCGGTGGTGTTGACGGACTGGCCACCGGGTCCGGAGGACCGGTAGACGTCGATGCGCAGGTCGTTGGGGTTGATCTCGACGTCGATCTCCTCGGCCTCGGGCGTGACGAGCACGCCGGCCGCGGAGGTGTGGATACGGCCCTGGGACTCGGTGGCGGGCACCCGCTGCACGCGGTGCACCCCGCCCTCGTACTTCAGCCGCGCCCAGACGCCCTGTCCCGGCTCGGTGGCGCCCTGGCCGCCCTTGGTCTTCACGGCGACCTGGACGTCCTTGTAGCCGCCCAGCTCGGACTCGGTGGAGTCGATGATCTCGGTCTTCCAGCCGACCCGCTCGGCGTAGCGCAGGTACATGCGCAGCAGGTCCCCGGCGAAGAGCGCCGACTCGTCGCCGCCCGCGCCCGCCTTGACCTCCAGGATGACGTCCTTGTCGTCGCTGGGGTCGCGCGGGACGAGCAGGAGGCGGAGCTTCTCGGTGAGCTCGTCGCGCTGCTTGTCCAGTTCCTTGACCTCGGCGGCGAAGTCCGGGTCGTCGGCGGCCAGCTCGCGCGCGGTCTCCATGTCGTCGCCCGTCTGCTTCCAGGAGCGGAACGTGGCGACGATCGGGGTGAGCTCGGCGTAACGCTTGTTCAGCTTGCGCGCGTTGGCCTGGTCGGAGTGGACCGACGGGTCGGCGAGCTTCTTCTCCAGGTCGGCGTGCTCGGCGACGAGTTCCTCGACGGCCTCGAACATCTTGGGCTCCTGCTACTGCTTGGGAAGGGGAAGGCGGGCGACCAAAAACGCCGGTCCCGGCGCTCCCCCGGCTGGGGGCGCGGCCGTGGACCGGCGATTGGGGGCTCGCTACTTCTTGGAGCCGGCGGAAGCCTTGCCGAAGCGGGCCTCGAAGCGGGCCACGCGGCCACCGGTGTCGAGGATCTTCTGCTTGCCCGTGTAGAACGGGTGGCACTCGGAGCAGACCTCGGCCCGGATGGTGCCGGACTCGATGGTGCTGCGGGTGGTGAACGACGCGCCACAGGTGCAGCTGACCTGCGTCTCGACGTACTCGGGGTGGATGTCGCGCTTCAAGGTGTCTCCTACTGTTCCGGGAGGGCGCCGGGTCGCCGCCGCGGGATGCGGGAGCGTGAACCGGGGCCGACGTACCAGTCTGCCAGGACTGGGGTCTACTCCCAAAACCGGGGGCCGCCGTCATCTATTCCGCGGCGTTCACGACACCCTTGGCCCCGCCGGTCGCCGTTCCCTCGGTGGCGCTCTCCGGGATCGGCTCGTCGTTCTTCAGGGCCTTCCAGACCTGGTCCGCCTTGGTCTCCTCCAGCAGGACCCGGTTCGGGTCCGCCGGGTCGTAGACGACCGGCATGGTGACCATGTTCATGCTGGCCGGGCCGATGCCCTTGAGGCCGCTCGCGAAGGACATCAGGTCGTTCACCGAGCCCAGGTCGGAGTCGGTGGTGACGGTCTTGGTGGCGGTGTCGGCGACGTCGTACAGCTTCTTGGGGTTGCCGAGCAGGCCGATGTCCTTGACCTGGTCGACCAGGGCCTTGACGAAGGCCTGCTGGAGCTGGATGCGGCCGAGGTCGGAGCCGTCGCCGACGCCGTGCCGGGTGCGGACCAGGCCGAGGGCCTGCTCGCCGTCGAGCGTGTGGGTGCCGGCCGGCAGGTCGAGGTGGCTGTCGGGGTCCTTGATCGCCTCGGTGGTGGTGATGTCTACGCCGCCGAGGTCGTCGATGAGCTTCTGGAAGCCGCTGAAGTCGACCTCCAGGTAGTGGTCCATGCGCAGCCCGCTGATCGACTCCACGGTCTTCACGGCGCAGGCGGCGCCACCGGTGGAGTAGGCGGAGTTGAACATGACGTCGTCGGCGGCGGGGTGCTCGCCGCCGTCGGTGTCGGTGCACTCGGGGCGGTCGATGAGGGTGTCGCGCGGGATGGAGACCACGCTGGCCTTCTTGTGGCCCTTGTAGACGTGCACGACCATCGCCGTGTCGGAGCGGGCGGTGCCGTCGTCGGCGCCGCCGCCGAGCTTCTTGTTGCCGCCGGAGCGGGTGTCCGAGCCCAGGACGAGGATGTTCTGGGAGCCGTTGTCGGCCTTCTCCGGGCGGTCGGTGCCGAGGGCCTGGTCGATGTCGAGGCTCGTGAGGTTGCCGTTGAGCTTGAAGAACAGGACCCCGGCTCCGGTGCCGCCCAGGACGACGATGCCCGCGGCGCTCCAGGCCGCGACGAGGAGTGCCTTGCGCCGCTTGGCGCGGGGCCTGCGGCGGCGCCCCTTGCCCCGGCGGCGGGAGTCGGCGGTGCGGGACTCCCCGGGGCCGGGTATCGCGGGATCCGGCGTGCTCTCGGCGGACATGTGCTCCTCGGGTGTTCGTCCGGTCGGTTACCCCCTGCGCTCAGGGTCGGGTCGGTCGGCTCCGGCGGTTTCCACCGGTACCTCACCATCGTCCCTCCGTAGCTGAGACGGCGGAACTCGGGACAGGGTTGCACAACGGTCTGTGGCGGCCGGGTGGGGAAATGGTTACGGACCGTACTCGGTGTGGCCACACTCGCGGGGCTGACCTGGGAATCCGCGGGCGCTCCTGCGGGTACCCACGGACGGTGGCGGCACCGGCTCGTGTGGTGAAGATCGCAACGCGCGGGGGCCGCCCCCTGGACGGAGGCGGCCCCTGGCACGGAATAGGCCGGTCCCGGCGGGATCAGCCGAAGAGGTTGAACGCCCCCCAGCCACCGCCGACCCTGCTTCGGTCCTTGAACGTCGCCGAACCCGTACCGCCGGTGCCCTTGTACAGCCACAGCACCCCGGAGGTGTCCCGGGCCAGCAGGTCGGGCCTGCCGTCGCCGGTGACGTCACCGGCGGTGGCGAAGGCGTTGTACACGGACCAGCCGCCGCCGACCCTGCTCCGGCTGCCGAGCGCCGGGGAGGCCTTGCCGGTGCCCGGGTACAGCCACAGGACGCCGGAGCCGTCCCGCGCCAGCAGGTCGGCCTTGCCGTCGCGGTTGTAGTCGCCCTTGCCGGTGATCGTGTACTTGGCCCAGCCGCCACCGATCCGGACGCGGGTGCCGAACACTCCGTCGCCCTTGCCGGGGTAGAGCCACAGGACGCCGTACTTGTCCTTGGCGACCAGGTCGGGCAGGGCGTCACCGGACAGGTCGCCCGGGACGCGGATGTCCTTCATCGCGTTCCAGCCGCCGCCGACGCGGATCGACTCGTAGCGGTCGGAGCCGTTGAACGCGAAAGTGTACAGCACGCCGTCCGGGGTGCGGTACAGGTAGTCCTGACGGAAGTCGCGGTCCAGGTCGGCCTGGCGGACCAGGCTCAGCCCGCTCCAGTCGCCCAGCTCGACGCGGCCGCCCAGGTAGGGCCACCGGTTGCCGAGGGAGTAGTACTCGTAGGCCTTGCCGCCGGGCGTGCGGACGAAGAGGTCCGCCAGACCGTCGAAGTCGAGGTCGGTGTCGTCGACGCGGGCGTTGACCTCGCCGGCGTAGGTGCGGGTCTTGGCGTAGACGCCGTAGGCGCCCGACGCGACGCAGTCCGTGACGCCCCAGGACACGACGCCGGCGATCCGGCCGTTGACCACGAGCGGGCCGCCGGAGTCGCCGTTGCACGGGGAGACCGTGCCGGCGTCCTGACCGGAGGCCGGGTCGCCGGCGCAGGCCATCTGGCCGGCCACGAAGTCGGAGCCCCAGTACGAGGTGCAGGCGGCGTCCGACCGCATCGGCACCGTCGCCTTCTTCAGCGTCGGCGAGATGTCGTCGCTGGTGGAGCTGGTGCGCCCCCAGCCGTACACGGTCGCCGGGGTGCCGTTGGCGTAGGAGGCGGTGTCGCTGCTCGACGTCGGCCGGAGCGTCTTGTACGGCAGCGCCTCGGTCAGCGTCAGCACCGCGAGGTCACCGCCCGCGATGGTGCTCGGCCGGTAGGTGGGGTTGACCCACTGGCGCCACACGCCGGCGACCCGGCCGCCGTGCAGGTCGTCGCCCTCGGGCAGCTCGGCCGTGCCGGCGAGGACGGCTCCGTTCTCCGACCAGTCCAGGCCGTACACGCAGTGCGCGGCGGTCAGGACCTTCGCCGGGGCCACCAGGGTGCCGCCGCAGAAGTAACCATCGTCGTCGGCGGGGTCCGCGGTGCCCTTGTCGTCGTAGTAGTGCAGCTGCACCATCCACGGCGCCTCGGAGATGGTCGCGTCCTTGCCGCCGATGATCTTCGGGTCGACGGCGGTGGACGGGGCCTCGGCGCTCGGCGTGGGCTTCGGCTGCCCGGGAGCGGCGGCGGTGTCGCCCTTGAGCGCGGCCCCCGAGCCCTTGACGCGCTGCAGCAGCTCGGCCCGGGAGGCGGCCGGCTGCTCGGTGACCGCCGGCTGGGGCGGGACCGGGGTCGTGCCCGACGCCTGGGCGGGGGCGGCCGCGAGGACCGCGCCCGACAGGGCGAGTGCGGCGGTGGCCGCGGGAAGAGCCAGGCGGGCTCTTCGAGGAGTAGATGTCACTCAGGTCTCCTGTCGATGTGAATGCTCGCAGGAGAGAAGAGCCCGGCAGGCGCAGGCCCGTGAAGGCAGCACGAATCGCCCGTGGGCGTATCCGAAAATACGTTCCCCCCCACTGCAGTGCGCTGATCCTACAAGGCAGAAGTCCCGCCCCGTCACCTGTGTGACGGGGCGGGACTTCGGACCGCGCCTGAGTGGGGCGGCTGCGACTCAGTCGCCGTTGCCGGGCGTCGGAGTCGTCTTCTGGATCTGCAGCAGGAACTCCGCGTTCGACTTGGTCTGCTTCATCTTGTCGAGGAGCAGCTCGATCGCCTGCTGCTGGTCGAGCGCGTGCAGCACCCGGCGCAGCTTCCAGGTGATGGCGAGCTCGTCGCTGCCGAGCAGGATCTCTTCCTTGCGGGTGCCGGACGCGTCGACGTCCACCGCCGGGAAGATGCGCTTGTCGGCGAGCTTCCGGTCGAGCTTGAGCTCGGCGTTGCCGGTGCCCTTGAACTCCTCGAAGATGACCTCGTCCATGCGGGACCCGGTGTCCACCAGGGCGGTGGCGAGGATGGTCAGCGAGCCGCCGTCCTCGATGTTGCGGGCCGCACCGAAGAAGCGCTTCGGCGGGTACAGGGCGGTCGAGTCGACACCACCGGACAGGATGCGGCCGGAGGCCGGGGCGGCGAGGTTGTACGCACGGCCCAGACGCGTGATCGAGTCGAGCAGGACGACCACGTCGTGGCCCAGCTCCACCAGGCGCTTGGCGCGCTCGATGGCGAGCTCGGCGACCGTGGTGTGGTCCTCGGCCGGACGGTCGAAGGTCGAGGAGATGACCTCGCCCTTCACCGACCGCTGCATGTCGGTGACCTCTTCCGGACGCTCGTCGACCAGGACGACCATCAGGTGGCACTCGGGGTTGTTGTGCGTGATCGCGTTGGCGATCGCCTGCATGATCATGGTCTTGCCGGTCTTCGGCGGGGCCACGATCAGACCGCGCTGCCCCTTACCGATGGGCGCGACGAGGTCGATGATGCGGGTGGTGAGGACGCCGGGGTCCGTCTCCAGGCGGAGGCGGTCCTGCGGGTACAGCGGCGTCAGCTTGTTGAACTCCGGCCGCCCGCGCCCGGATTCGGGCGCCATGCCGTTCTGGGAGTCCAGGCGCACCAGCGCGTTGAACTTCTCGCGGCGCTCGCCCTCCTTGGGCTGGCGCACGGCACCGGTGATGTGGTCACCCTTGCGCAAGCCGTTCTTGCGGACCTGGGCGAGGGAGACGTACACGTCGTTCGGGCCGGGCAGGTAGCCGGAGGTCCGGATGAACGCGTAGTTGTCGAGGATGTCGAGGATGCCGGCGACCGGGATGAGGACGTCGTCCTCGTTGATCTGCGGCTCCTGCTGGATGTCGTCGCGCCCACGGCGGCCACGGCGGTCCCGGTAGCGGCCGCGACGGCCACGACGGCCGCCCTCGAAATCGTCGTCGTCCTGCTGCTGCTGACGGTCCTGGCCGCCCTGCTGACGGCGCTGACCGCCGCCCTGGTTCTGCTGGTCGTCGCCCTTGTTGCGGCGGTCGCGGTCACCACGGTCACGTCCGCGGTCACCGCGGTCGCGGTCACCACGGTCACGGTCGCGGTCGCCGCGGTCCCGGCGGTCGCGGCGGCGGCCCTCGCCGCCCTCACCGTCGGAGCGGGCGTCGCCCTGGCCCTGCTGGTGGCCCTGCGACTGCTGCTGGGCGGAGGAGTCGGCCTTCGGCTCGCTCTTCGTCTCGACGGCCACCGTCTCGGTGGCGGCGGACGGGCTGCCCGCGTCGGCGGTGGCCCGGCGACGACGGCGCTCGGAGGGGGCGTCGTCGGCGGGGGCACCGGCCTGGTCGGCCGAGGGCGAGACCTTGGGGGACGGCTGGCCGGGGATGTCGATCTGCTGCTGGGCGGCGGCCTTGTCGGCGGCCGTCTTGTCCGCCTTCTTCTCGGCCTTGCCGGCCTTCTCCGCCTTCTCGGCGGGGGCCTCGTCGCCCGTACGGGACCGGGAGGTGCTGCGGCGCTTCGGCTTGGTCTCGCCGGCGGCGTCCGCGGCGGGCGCGGCCTTGGCGGGGGCTCCGCCCGCGGCCTGCGCTTCCTTGATGACCTCGATCAGCTGGCTCTTGCGCATCCGCGCGGTGCCCCTGATGCCGAGGCCGGATGCGACCTGCTGCAGCTCGGCCAGCACCATGCCCTCGAGGCCGGTACCGCGGCGCCGCCGGGAGCCGGCACCGGTGGCAGGCGCGGAGGCGTCCGTGGAGGGCGCGGCAGCGGTCTCCTCGACACGTGCGCCCATCAGATCGGTGGTGTCGCTCACGAAGGGTCCTTCCCTGGAGCGGACGTCGGCCTGTCTGGCTCGGCGACCGGTTGTGCTGTCCGGCATCGGTCCTTGCTGTGCGAACCGAGCCGGGGCGGTGGTCCGCCTGAACGGCGGAAGAGATATCTGGTGATGGCGCTTCCCCTAGCCGTGGCACCCAGTGTCTGTGTCATGCGGCGTGGTCGCACCGGCTCCGAAACGTGCCCGGCGGGCCGCTCAGTGTCCGTGTCGGCCGTACTGATCACGTACGACATCCACTACACAATGCGGCTTGGGGGGCTCCCGGAAGAATGTCTGTCCCGGACGGGGACACGAGGCACCTCGCCATGGTGGGGTCGGGTGCAGACTTGAGGTTAACACTACCGGATCCAACAAACATTCCCCCTCTCGAAATCCGGCAACCGTGCGCGTCTAAATGTCACTGGAGGTTGCCAGGGGCAGGACGCTCGCGCCCTGCTGGTCCAGGCTGAGCCGGTTGGCCGCCCAGTCCGTCCCGGCCAGCGCCTCGACCTTGTCGGCCGTGTCGGCGTCGGCCAGTGCCATCACCGTGGGCCCGGCACCCGAGATCACCGCGGGGATGCCGTCGCCGCGCAGCCGCTCCACCAGTGCCGCGCTCTCCGGCATGGCCGGGGCGCGGTACTCCTGGTGCAGGCGGTCCTCGGTGGCCGGCAGCAGCAGCTCGGGGCGCCTGGTGAGCGCCTCGACGAGCAGCGCGGCGCGGCCGGCGTTGGTGGCGGCGTCGACGTGCGGGACGCTGCGCGGGAGCAGACCGCGCGCGGTCTCCGTCAGTACCGGCTTTCCGGGCACGAAAACCACCGGAACGATGGAATCGGCGGGCTCCATCCTGATCGCCCGGGCGGCGCCGGAATCCATCCAGGACAGGGTGAAACCACCCAGCAGACAGGCCGCCACGTTGTCGGGGTGGCCCTCGATCTCGGTGGCGAGGTCGAGCAGCGCGGCGTCGTCGAGGCGGGCCTCGCCGCCTATGGTCACCGCGCGCGCGGCCACGATGCCGGCGCAGATGGCGGCGGAGGAGGAGCCGAGGCCGCGGCCGTGCGGGATGCGGTTGGCGCAGACGATCTCCAGGCCGCGGGGCTGTCCGCCCAGGAGGTCGAAGGCGGTGCGCAGGGAGCGGACGAGGAGGTGCTTCTCGTCGCGCGGCAGCGTCTCGCTGCCCTCACCCGCGATGTCGATGTGCAGCCCTGAGTCGGCCACCCGGACGACCACGTCGTCGTACAAACCCAGCGCGAGCCCGAGGGCGTCGAAGCCCGGACCGAGGTTGGCGCTGGTGGCGGGGACGCGCACCCGGACGGCGGCGGCGCGGAACGCTGGACCGGCCATCGCTTGATGACTCTCCTTGAGCTGCGTGGGTTGTCGAATGGCATTCGATGACTGACATTCGATGACGTACGGAACCCTCGGTGGCCGCCGCTGCCGGCGCGGCTGAGCGGCATATGCGGCAGGCGGGTTCGGGTACAGCCTATCGAAGGAAGGTTCAGTGGCGACATAGGGCGCACAGGAGGCGCACGATGCGTGTCGTAAGCCCCCTGTGCACCCCCCTAAGTGACTTTTCCGGCTGGACGTCGCTTACGCCCTCGTACGCCGGTAAGAGCGGCGCGGACTCAGATCAGTCCGAGCCGCTCGGCCGCCGTCGCCGCGTCGACCGGGACGGTGACCGGCTGCGGGGCGCCGGCGACGGCCCAGTCCGGGTCCTTGAGCCCGTTGCCGGTGACGGTGCACACGATCCGCTGCCCCGGGTCGACCTTGCCCTGCTCGGCGGCCTTCAGCAGACCGGCCACCGACGCGGCGGACGCGGGCTCCACGAAGACGCCCTCCTGGGAGGCCAACAGCCGGTAGGCGCGCAGGATCTCACGGTCCGTCACCTCGTCGATGGCACCGCCGGACTCGTCCCGCGCGGCGAGCGCGAAGTCCCACGAGGCGGGGTTGCCGATGCGGATGGCGGTGGCGATGGTCGACGGGTCCTTGACGACCTCACCGCGCACGATTGGGGCGCTGCCGGATGCCTGGAACCCCCACATGCGCGGCGCCTTCGTGCTGACCCCGTCGGCGGCGTACTCCCGGTACCCCTTCCAGTACGCGGTGATGTTGCCCGCGTTGCCCACCGGCAGGACGTGGATGTCGGGGGCGTCGCCGAGCATGTCCACGATCTCGAAGGCGGCCGTCTTCTGCCCCTCGATACGCACCGGGTTGACCGAATTGACCAGCGCCACGGGGTAGTTGTCGCTCAGCGCGCGGGCGAGCGTGAGGCAGTCGTCGAAGTTGCCGTCGACCTGGAGGATCTTCGCGCCGTGCACGAGGGCCTGGCCCATCTTGCCGAGCGCGATCTTGCCCTGCGGCACGAGGACGGCGGAGACCATCCCGGCCCGCACGCCGTACGCGGCGGCGGAGGCGGACGTGTTGCCGGTGGACGCGCAGATGACGGCCTGCGCGCCCTCCTCCTTGGCCTTGCTGATGGCCATGGTCATGCCGCGGTCCTTGAAGGACCCGGTCGGGTTGGCACCCTCCACCTTGAGGTGGACCTCGCAGCCCGTGCGCTCGGAGAGCACCTGCGCGGGCACGAGCGGCGTGCCGCCCTCGCGGAGCGTCACGACGGGCGTGCTGTCGGAGACGGGCAGCCTGTCCCGGTACTCCTCGATGATTCCGCGCCACTGGTGGGTCATTGCTGGTTACTCTCCTTCAACCCGCATGATGCTGGCGACACCCCGCACGGTGTCGAGCTTGCGCAGCGCCTCGACCGTACCGCCGAGGGCGGCGTCGGACGCACGGTGGGTGACGACGACGAGGGAGGCCTCGCCGTCCTTGCCGGACTGCCGCACGGTGTCGATGGAGACACCGTGCTCCGCGAACACGGTCGCGACCTGGGCGAGCACGCCCGGTTTGTCGGCCACGTCGAGGCTGATGTGGTACCGCGTGACGACGTCGCCCATCGGGGAGACGGGCAGCGCGGCGTACGCGGACTCGCCGGGTCCGGTCGCGCCGCCGATCCGGTTGCGGCAGACGGCGACGAGGTCGCCGAGCACGGCGGACGCGGTCGGCGAGCCGCCGGCGCCGGGCCCGTAGAACATGAGCTGCCCGGCGGCGTCGGATTCGACGAAGACGGCGTTGTAGGCGCCGCGCACGTTCGCCAGCGGGTGGCTGAGCGGGATCATCGCGGGGTGCACGCGCGCGGTGACCGACGCCCCGTCCGCGGCCCGCTCGCAGATGGCGAGGAGCTTGATGGTGCAGCCCATCTCCTTGGCGGAGGCGAAGTCGGCGGCGGTGACCTCGGTCATGCCCTCGCGGTAGACGTCGTCGAGGCGCACGCGCGTGTGGAAGGCGATCCCGGCGAGGATGGCGGCCTTGGCGGCGGCGTCGAAGCCCTCGACGTCGGCGGTCGGGTCGGCCTCCGCGTACCCGAGGGCGGTGGCCTCGTCGAGCGCCTCCTGGTACCCGGCGCCGGTCGTGTCCATGGCGTCGAGGATGAAGTTGGTCGTCCCGTTGACGATGCCGAGCACCCGGTTGACCTTGTCGCCGGCGAGGGACTCGCGCAGCGGCCGGATCAGCGGGATGGCGCCGGCGACGGCGGCCTCGTAGTACAGGTCCTTGCCATTGACGTCCGCCGCGGCGTGCAGCGCGGCGCCGTCCTGGGCGAGGAGGGCCTTGTTGGCGGAGACGACGGAGGCACCGTGCTCGAAGGCGGTGGTGATGAGGGTCCGGGCGGGCTCGATCCCGCCGATGACCTCGACCACGACGTCGATGTCCCCGCGTTTGACCAGGGCGGTGGCGTCGGTGGTGACGAGGTCGGGGTCGATGCCCTCCCGCACCCGGTCGGGCCGCCGTACGGCCACG
This sequence comes from Streptomyces sp. BB1-1-1, assembly GCF_031597775.1. Classification (NCBI taxonomy): domain Bacteria; kingdom Bacillati; phylum Actinomycetota; class Actinomycetes; order Kitasatosporales; family Streptomycetaceae; genus Streptomyces; species Streptomyces sp. BB1-1-1. The sequence continues at coordinate 2,829,117 of NZ_CP134203.1, forward strand.
CCCGCGAGCTCCACCGGGGCCCCGATCCGGGCGGCGAGGTCGTCGGCGTGCGTCGTCATGATGCGCGCCACCTCTGAGCCGACCACTCCACAGCCCAGCAGCGCCACCTTCAGCGGACGCGTACGCATCATCCGACCTCGTTTCCTCATACCGTCTACGGTTGGACCAGTCTCACGCACCGGACGGGATTTTCTGCCTTTCGTCCGGATCGTGAGACGTTTATTTCATTTTCACAGGGGCGGAAGACGAAAGATCTTGCGTCCCCGCGGCGGACCGCCACCCGGCCCCGGCCGCGTCCTCATCCGACGTCGAGACGCAGCAGATCCTCCTCGGTCTCCCGCCGCACGATGACCCGCGCCTCGCCGTCCCGTACGGCGACGACGGGCGGACGCAGCACGTGGTTGTAGTTGCTGGCCATGGAACGGCAGTACGCCCCGGTCGCCGGTACGGCGATGAGGTCACCGGGCGCCAGGTCGCCCGGCAGGAAGGCGTCCTTGACCACGATGTCCCCGCTCTCGCAGTGCTTGCCGACGACCCGCACGAGCATGGACTCGGCGTCGGAGGCGCGGGAGACGAGGGCGACGCTGTACTCGGCGTCGTACAGCGCGGTGCGGATGTTGTCGGACATGCCGCCGTCGACGGAGACGTACGTGCGCAGCCCGTCGAGGGGCTTGACGGTGCCGACCTCGTAGAGCGTGAAGGCGGTGGGCCCGACGATGGCGCGCCCGGGCTCGACGGAAATACGAGGCGTACGCAGCCGCGCGCCCTCGCACTCCCGCGTCACGATCTCGGTCAGCGCCTTGGCGATCTCGTGGGGCTCACGGGGGTCGTCGTCGCTCGTGTACGCGATCCCGAGTCCGCCGCCGAGGTCGATCTCGGGCAGCTCGACCCCGTGCTCGTCGCGGATGTCCTTGAGCAGCCCGACCACCCGGTGGGCGGCGACCTCGAAGCCGGACATGTCGAAGATCTGCGACCCGATGTGCGAGTGGATCCCGATCACCTCGAGCCCGTCCAGCTGGAGCGCCCGCCGCACGGCTTCCGCCGCCTGCCCGCCGGCCAGCGGGATCCCGAACTTCTGGTCCTCGTGGGCGGTGGCGATGAACTCGTGCGTGTGCGCCTCGACGCCCACGGTGATCCGGATCTGCACCCGCTGCCGCACCCCGAGGGACTGGGCGATGTGGGCGACCCGCACGATCTCCTGGAAGGAGTCGAGCACGATCCGACCGACCCCGGCGCGCACGGCCCGCTCGATCTCCTCCGGCGACTTGTTGTTGCCGTGGAAGGCGATGCGGTCGGCGGGCATCCCGGCGGAGAGCGCGGTGGCCAGCTCGCCCCCCGAGCACACGTCGAGGTTCAGCCCCTCCTCGTCCAGCCACCGCACGACCGCGCGCGACAGGAAGGCCTTGCCCGCGTAGAAGACGTCGGCATCGGTTCCGAAGGCGGTACGCCAGGCCCGCGCCCGGGCCCGGAAGTCGGCCTCGTCGAGTACGTACGCGGGGGTGCCGTACTCCTCGGCGAGCCGTGTGACGGCCATCCCGCCGACGGTGACGACTCCGTCGGCGTCCCGCTCGACGGTCTGGGCCCAGACCTTGGGGTCGAGGGCGTTCAGGTCGGCGGGCGGTGCGGAGTAGTGCCCCTCGGGGAGGACGTCGGCGTGACGGGGCCCGGCGGGGTGTGCGGAACGGCTCATGGCGTCTTCTGTGCTCTCTCAGAGGTGGTCGGGTGCGTCGATACCGAGGAGGGACAGGCCGCCGGCCAGCACCGCCCCGACGGCTTCGGCGAGGGCCAGCCGGGCACGGTGGGCGGCCGAGGGTTTCTCCCCGCCACGCGGCAGCACCGTGGGCAGGAAGGGCAGCGCGGCGTCGGCGACGGTGACGAGGTGCCGGGCGAGCCGGTCGGGGGCGCGGTGCTCCGCCGCGGCGGCGAGGACGCGCGGGTGGTCGGCGAGGGAGACGAGGAGCTCCTGCGCCGTGCCGTCGTGCGCTGTGCCGTCCTGCGCCGTGCCGTCCTGCGCCGTGCCGGACACGGGACCGGGTTCGGCGGCCAGGCCGAGGTCGGCGGCGTTGCGGGAGAGGGCGCGGGTGCGGGCGTGGGCGTACCGCACGCGGAAGAGCGGATTGCTCTCACGCTGGACGAGGTGCTCGTCGCCGATCCGGGGCCGGTCGTGGGCGGCGGGGTGGAGCAGGGCCCAGCGACCGGCGTCACGTCCGAGGCGGAGCGGGTCGGCGGGGGCCGGGACGGGCCGGACGTTGACCGGCGGAGCCGCGGGCGCCGGACCGGCCGCGTCGACGCGCACGCCGAGGGTGGCGGTCCACTCGGGCTCGGGCGGGGCGGTGCAGCTGGTGCGGACGAGGGCGCCCTGGGAGCGCAGGATGCGGGCGGCGGCCTCGGCGACGACGACGGCACGGAGATCGTGGGGGCAGTGCAGCTGCACGATGCGGCCGCTTTCCGGGCCGGTACCGTCGGCACGCCCGTGCCCGTGCCCGTATCCGTGCCCGTACCGGGGCCCGTGCCGCAGGATCTCCGCGACCAGGTCGGCGGGCGCGGTGCCGTGGAGGCTGATGTTGAGGAACCCCGGCCCGGTGAGGACGACGTCCGTGATGCCGTCGGCGGCCACGAGGTACGGGCGCAGCACCTCGGCGACCCGGCGGGACGACTGCCCGGCCGGCCGGGCGAGCTGGAGGGCGATGCTGGTGGCGTAGTCCCCGCACCCTCCGGGCCCCGGCGGAGCGACCACGGCCCGCGCCGGAACGGTCACGTTCAGCTCACCCGCGTCGACAGCGCGACGCACCGCGTGCAGCACGGTACGGGAGAGCTCTACGGGGGTCACGGGTCAAGCGTATGGGAGGAGGGGGGTGGGTAGGCGAACCGGTTTGTGGCAGTCCCGGGATGTGGACGGGAACGGCGCGGAAGCGGGCACACGAAGCGGACCACCGCTGATGGCGCGTCCGGCACCGATACCCCGGGGCGACTAGGCCTGGGCAGGCGATTCACTCTCCCCGGCGAAGCCGAGGACGCCGCGACGAGAAACCGAGGAGGACCCCGCCCCCTCGCTCCCCGCACCGACTCCACGGCCCCTCCGCTCGACCAACTGCCGTACGAGACCGACGAGCTCGGCGGGTTCGAAGGGTTTGGAGAGGAAGGCGTCGACCCCGGCATCGAACCCGGCCTCGACCTCGTACTGCGTACAGGCACTGACGATGGCGAGCGGAAGGTCCCGCGTACGCGGATCGGCACGCAGCCGGGCGGCGGTCCTGAGCCCGTCCAGCCGGGGCATGACCACGTCCAGCGTGACGGCGTCGGGCCGCACCTGATGGACGACATCAAGACACTCGACACCATCGGCCGCGGTCACGACCTCGAAGCCCTCCAGCTCGAGATTGACCCTGATCAGCTGCCGGATGACCTTGTTGTCGTCCACAACAAGAACCCGGCCAGACGCCCTAGGCACAACTCGAGAGTAGGTCCGGACCGGCCACCGCGTCCGGGTTTTCCCCACTTCCACCCCGTGCGGGGGACAACGCCCCCTCGACTGACGCCCCGGCAGGCGGCACGACCCGCGAAAACCCGTTCATGACCACTCCGGGGGAGCTGGTAGTGTTCTACCCGTCGCCGCGAGCAACACCGAACGCGACTGACACGCCCCCGTAGCTCAGGGGATAGAGCAACGGCCTCCGGAGCCGTGTGCGCAGGTTCGAATCCTGCCGGGGGCACACCGTGCAAGTGTGCCCAAGACCCCGTCACCAGCGGAAACGCTGAGGCCGGGGTCTTCGCGTATGTGTCGGTGGGTGTCGGCTTGGGCGGGGTGTTTCAGTCGTGCCAGATGGCCCTGATGTGGTCCGCCTGAGTCCTGCCCTGTCGTCGTCCCTCCCGGGCCGCGGCCGGGGTGCGGGTGGCGTCCAGGGGGTTGCGGCCGAAGGCGCGGCGGGCCGGGCGGTCGGGGGTCAGGAGGGTGGCTCGGGTGCCGTTCGAGACGAGGGTCCGCACCTGCGTCACCGCGCTCGGGCTCGCTCCCGCCGCCTTGGGGATGGGGGCCAGTACGACGACCCGCGCGCAGTCGTCGACCAGGTCGGCGTTGGTCGTGGAGCGTACGCCGCCGTCCATCCAGCGGCCCGTGCCGATGGTGATCGGAGGGAAGAGGGGCGGCAGTGCGCAGCTGGCCGACATCGCGTGCAGCAGGTCGACGTCGCTGTCTGCCGTGAAGGCCGTCGGTTCGCCGGTGAGGGCGTCGACGGCGAAGAGGCGTACGGGTTTCTGCGGCCATGTACAGGTCGGGAGTTGAGGGGCGATGGCTTCGAAGACGTCGGTCTCCTGGACGTCGCGCACGGTGAGGGCCAGTCGGCCGATGCGTTCGACCACCGTCCTCGGGTCGCGTGAACCCAGTGCGGCCCACAGGTACTTGACCGTCATCGCGAAGGTGAAGTCCACGGCCAGCATGGCCCGTTTGCGCTCGACCTGTTCCGCGTACAGGTCGGCCGGGACCGCTCCGCCCGCCAGGTCCAGCGCCAGCAGTGAGCCTGCCGACGTGCCGGCGAGGACGTCGGCGCCCGCGAGGCCCACCCCGGCGTCGGCCAGGCCTGCCAGTACGCCGATCTGCCACGCGTAGGCGGTCAGGCCTCCTCCGCCCAGCACCAACGCCGTGTCCGCCGTGCCCGCCATGCCCGCCCCTCCCGAACAACACGTAGCGGGGACTGCTCCCCGGTTAATCTTCCAGCGGGACGCTAGCAGGTAACCGGGGAGTGGTCCACGTTTGGGGGTGGGGCGGGCGGGGCTGTCATGTCACGTTCGGGCCAGGACCGTCCTCACGACTTGGCGCAGCATCGACTCCGGGTCCGGGGCCGGGCCCGGGGAGCGCCACGCCACGAAGCCGTCGGGGCGGACGAGGACCGCGCCGCCGCGGGTCACGCCGTGGGCCTTGGCCCAGTCGGTGGCGTCGTCGTCCGGGGTCAGGTCGGCCTCCGGTGTTCCGCCCACGCGGTACGACTTCAGCGGGATCCGCATGTCGGCCGCCAGGTGCGTCGCCGCCTCGTGCCAACCGGTGGGCTGCGCCGCGTCGCTGAGCAGGACCAGGGAGTCCTCGTAGAGGTCCAGGGTGGAGATGCGGGCGCCGCTGTCGTCGCTGCGGCGGAGCCAGAGGTGGGGGGCCCTGCTGCCGGGGGCGCCGGTGAGGTCAAGGCCCTCCGGGACGACCGGCGTTCCCGGGTCGGCGCCGACCACCGCGCCCTGGGGGTAGCGGTAGCCGAGGGCGACGTTGAGGATGCCGCCCTGCGGGCCTCCGCCGGGGCCACCGCCTGGCCCGCCCATGGGGCCACCGCCTGGCCCACCCATGGCACCGCCACCTGGCCCGCCCGTGGGACGGCCCGCATCGCCGCCCCCGGGGCCACCCGCAGGGGGACCACCCGCAGGGCCACCGCCAGGACCCGCAGGAGGACCACCCGCAGGGCCACCGCCAGGACCACCCGCAGGAGGACCACCCGCAGGGCCACCGCCAGGACCACCCGCAGGAGGACCGCCCGCAGCGCCGCCGCCGGGACCGCCGGCCGGCCCCGCACCCCCCATCCCCGGCGGTGGTGCGAAGCCCGGGTGGCTGTGTTCCACCGAGCGGCCCGCGGCTCGGGCGCTGGTGGCCTCCGCGACCGGGCGGCGTTCCGCGTCGTAGGTGTCCAGGAGGCCGTCGCCGGCCCAGCCCTCCAGGACCGCGGCGAGTTTCCAGGCGAGGTTGTGGGCGTCCTGGATGCCGGTGTTGGAGCCGAAGGCGCCGGTGGGGGACATCTCGTGGGCCGAGTCGCCGGCCAGGAGGACGCGGCCGGAGCGGTAGCTGCGGGCGACGCGCTGGGCGGCGTGCCAGGGGGCCTTGCCGGTGATCTCGACGTCGAGGTCGGGGTCGCCGATCGCGCGGCGGATGTGGGCGGCGCAGCGCTCGTCGGTGAAGTCCTCGACGGTTTCGCCCTGTTCGGGGTGCCAGGGGGCGTGGAAGACCCAGTTCTCGCGGTTGTCGACCGGAAGGAGGGCGCCGTCCGCGTCCTCGCTGGTCAGGTAGCAGACGATGAAGCGGCGGTCGCCGACGACGTCGGCGAGGCGGCGGGAGCGGAAGGTGATGCTGACGTTGTGGAAGAGGTCGCCCGGGCCGCTCTGGCCGATGCCGAGCTGCTCGCGGACGGGGCTGCGGGGGCCGTCGGCCGCGACCAGGTAGTCCGCGCGGATGGTGGTGTGCTCGCCGGTCTCCCGGCTCTTCACGATCGCGGTGACCCCCTCGGCGTCGGACTCGAACGACAGCAGTTCCGTGCCGAAGCGCAGGTCGCCGCCGAGGTTCGTGGCGTGGGTGAGGAGTTCCGGCTCCAGGTCGTTCTGGGAGCACAGGCACCAGGAGCTGGGGCTGAAGCGGGCCAGTCCGCCGCCCGCGTCCATCTCCTTGAACAGCCACTCCCCCGCGTCGCCGACCAGGGTGGGCGTCTGGAAGATGCCGTGGTTCTCGGCCAGGGTGGCGGCGGCCTTCCTGATGTCCGGCTCGGTGCCGGACACGCGGAAGATCTCCATCGTGCGGACGTTGTTGCCACGTCCGCGGGGGTGGATGGAGGTGCCGGCGTGGCGCTCCACCAGGGTGTGCCGGATGCCCAGCCGCCCCAGGAAGACCGAGGTCGACAGGCCCACCAGGGATCCGCCGACGATGAGGACCGGGACGCGGTGGACCCCGCCCCCGGGGGCGGCTCCGCCGGACCGATCGGCTCTTTCGTTCATTGTTCGTCCTCCGTTGTGACGGACGTTCGTCCGGTGTCGTGACGGACGTCGTCCTCCGTTGTGACGGACGTGGTCCTTCGTCGTGACGTACGTCGTCCTCGGTGGTGACGGACGTGCGCGCTCCGTACGTCGGACCGTCGTCGCGTGACTCGCCCCGCGGCAGGTGTGCGCCGGGAGTCTTCATGCATGCCCCCTGCGGCCCGCGGCGGCTCAGGCTTCACCCGCTTAACCCTCCTGGTTCGCGGTCCCCGCGGGCACGGCTCACGATCGTGCTTACTGCGACCGCCGCACCACGCCGGAGCAATGGCGCACGCCGCGACGATCGCCCCAGTCCACGAGGAAGTTCCCGGAGAAGAGGTGGGCCGGATGACGGTCTCTCCCGTCGTAGCGACGGATACCGTGTCGGCAGATGCCCTGACCACAGACGCCACAGACGCCACGGTGGTATCGGCCGTCGTGGCCGCGGACGCGGTCGGCGTGTCGGTATCCGCGTTCGACGGATCCCGCGTGCGGGTCGTCCTGATGCTGGACATCCACGACGGAATGCAGCAGGAGTTCCTGGACGCCTACGACGGCATCCGCGACCGGGTCGCCGCCGTTCCGGGACATGTGAGCGACCAGCTGTGCCAGTCGGTGGACAATCCCACCCAGTGGCTCCTCACCAGTGAGTGGGAGAGCGCGGAACCCTTCCTGGCCTGGGTCAACAGCGAAGAGCACCTGGAGACCGTCGAGCCGCTGCAGGACTACGTCCGCGACACCCACTCCCTGCGCTACAGCGTCCTGCGGGAGACCGCCGGTGAAGAGCCCCCGTCCGCCGCAGCCGGTGAGCCGCTGCGGGCCGCTCCCCGGATCGGGAGCAACGTCGTGCGGCACGCCCTGACCTTCACCGTGCGGTCCGGCAGTGAGGAGGAGGTCGCCCGGCTGCTGGCCGGCTACGCGCCGCCGGACGCCCGCGTCGACGACTCCGGCCGGCTGCTCCGCACCTCGGTCTTCCTGCACGGCAACCGGGTCGTACGAGCCGTGGAGGTGCAGGGCGACCTGCAGACCGCCCTGCGCCACGTCGCCCGGCAGCCCGCGGTGCGGGCCGTCGAGGAGGCCCTCAACCCGTATCTGGAGCAGAAGCGGGACCTCCGCGACCCCCGGGACGCCCGGCGGTTCTTCACCCGGGCCGCCATGCCGGCCGTCCACCACGTGGCGTCCACCGACGAGGCGGACGCGCGTCGCCCGCAACGCGTCGCGCTGCTCTACCCGGTCCGCCCGGGCGCCGGTCCGGAACTGGCCCGGCTGCTGGCCCGCCAGGACGCGGCCGCGGCGCAAGCACCGGACAACCCGGTCCTCGGCGCCACCGTGTTCCACCGTGACGACCTGGTCGTACGGCTCGTCGACATGGACGGTGACCCGGACGACGCGCTCGCGTTCGTCCTGGGTCTGCACGGGCCCGCCGACGGGCCCGGGGCCACCGGAGGCGCCGGGGTCGCCGTGGCCGAGCGGCTGCTGGACACGGCCGCCCTCGGCATCGACGGGCCCCTGACGGAGACCCGCACGCTGTCGCAGCTGCTCGCACGGGCCCATATGACGCCGCTGACCGACCGGCGTTCGCCCGCCACCTGACCACACGGTCGAACCACTCGGCCGAACCTCCCGACCCGATGACTCGGCTCGACCGCACGGCCCGACCACCCAGCACCCAGCACCCAGCACCCGAACCGAGACCACTCGGTCGGACCGAGCGGCCGAGCACGCGTCCGAACCACGCACCCGAAACCACGCGGCCCACCACGCGGCCGGCCGGGCCCGACGGCGCGCCCGCCGGACCGCGCGGCACTCCCCGACCGCCCCGACCTCCCCCACCACCTCCAGTGAGCCCGGAGTGAACGACATGACAGACCAGCAGGTACGCATCGTCTCCCTCGGCGACATCGCGCCGAACCGCCGCCGCGGCGGAGACCTCCGCGCCCTTCTCACGCCCACCACCGCCGGGTCGACCAGTGGCTTCATGGGCGTGGCCATCGTGCAGCCCGGCGACCGCATCGCCGAGCACTACCACCCGTACTCCGAGGAGTTCGTGTACGTCACCGAGGGCGGGCTGGAGGTGGACCTGGACGGGGTGCCGCACTCCCTCGCCACCGGGCAGGGGCTGCTGATCCCGCAGGACATGCGCCACCGCTTCCGCAACGTCGGTGACGTCGAGGCGCGCCTCGTCTTCCACCTGGGTCCGCTGGCGCCGCGGCCGGAGCTCGGCCACGTCGACACCGAGGACGCGGCGGGCAACGCCCTCCCGCACGAGCGGGACCACGACCACGCGGGATGCGCCGGGCACGAGCGTCCCGCCACCGCGGCCGAGGCGGTGTCATGACCCGGCGTCGGGTGGCCGTCACGGGCATAGGCGTCGTCGCCCCGGGCGGGATCGGCGTGCCCCAGTTCTGGGGCCTGCTGTCCGACGGCCGTACGGCGACGCGCCGCATCTCCCTGTTCGACCCGGCCGGGCTGCGTTCGCAGATCGCCGCCGAGTGCGACTTCGAACCGTCCGGGCACGGGCTGGACCTCGCCACGGTCCAGCGGTGCGACCGGTACGTGCAGTTCGCGCTCGTCGCCGCCGCCGAGGCGGTGCGGGACGCGAACCTCGACATGGCGCGGGAGGACCCCTGGCGGGCCGGCGCCACGCTCGGCACGGCGGTCGGCGGCACCACCCGGCTGGAGCACGACTACGTCCTCGTCAGCGAGCGCGGCTCGCGGTGGGACGTGGACGACCGGCGGGCCCAGCCACACCTGGAGCGCGCCTTCACCCCGGCGACGCTGTCGTCGGCCGTGGCCGAGGAGTTCGGCGTGCACGGGCCGGTGCAGACGGTGTCCACCGGGTGCACGTCCGGACTGGACGCGGTGGGGTACGCCTACCACGCCGTGGCCGAGGGACGCGTCGACGTGTGTCTGGCGGGCGCGGCGGACTCGCCGATATCGCCGATCACCATGGCCTGCTTCGACGCGATCAAGGCGACCTCGCCCAACAACGACGACCCCGCGCACGCCTCCCGCCCCTTCGACGCCGAACGCAACGGCTTCGTCATGGGCGAGGGCGCCGCGGTGCTGGTCCTGGAGGACCTGGAACACGCCCGGGCCCGTGGCGCGGACGTGTACTGCGAGATCTCCGGCTACGCCACCTTCGGCAACGCCTACCACATGACCGGGCTCACCAAGGAGGGCCTGGAGATGGCGCGGGCCATCGACACCGCGCTGGACATGGCGGAGCTGGACGGGTCCGCCATCGACTACGTCAACGCCCACGGCTCCGGCACCCAGCAGAACGACCGGCACGAGACCGCGGCCGTCAAACGCTCGCTGGGCGAGCACGCCTACGCGACACCGATGAGCTCGATCAAGTCCATGGTCGGCCACTCGCTCGGTGCGATCGGCTCGATAGAGCTGGCCGCGTGCGTGCTGGCGATGGCCCACCAGGTGGTGCCGCCCACGGCCAACTACACGACCCCCGACCCCGAGTGCGACCTGGACTACGTGCCGCGCGAGGCACGGGAGCGGACGCTGCGGCACGTGCTGTCGGTGGGCAGCGGCTTCGGCGGCTTCCAGTCCGCCGTCGTACTGAGCGGTTCCGAAGGAGGGCTGCGATGAGCGGACCACAACGGGCCAGGCGCCATCAACACGACGGAAGCAGGCGTGCCGTCGTCACCGGACTGGGCGTGGTCTCCCCGCACGGGATCGGGGTCGAGGCGTTCTGGAAGGCGGTCGCGGACGGCACCAGCAGTCTCGGCCCCGTCACCCGGGAGGGCTGCGAGGACATGCCGCTGCGGGTCGCGGGCGAGGTGCGCGGCTTCGACGCGGCCGAGACGGTCGAGGGGCGTTACCTCGTCCAGACCGACCGCTTCACGCACTTCGCCCTGGCCGCCACCCAACTTGCCCTGGACGACGCGCGTTTCGGCCGCGCCGACGTCGAGTCGCCGTTCTCGGTCGGCGTGGTCACCGCCGCGGGGTCGGGCGGCGGCGAGTTCGGGCAGCGGGAGCTGCAGAACCTGTGGGGCCAGGGGTCCAGGTATGTCGGCCCGTACCAGTCGATCGCCTGGTTCTACGCGGCCAGCACCGGCCAGATCTCCATCCGCAACGACTTCAAGGGCCCCTGCGGCGTCGTGGCCGCGGACGAGGCGGGCGGCCTGGACGCCTTGGCGCACGCCGCGCTGTCCGTACGGAACGGCACCGACACGGTGGTCTGCGGCGCGACGGAGGCGCCGCTCGCCCCGTACTCGATCGTCTGCCAGCTGGGCTATCCGGAGCTGAGCCGCGCCACCGAAGCCGACCGCGCCTACCGCCCGTTCACCGGCGCGGCCTGCGGGTTCGCGCCGGCCGAGGGCGGTGCCGTACTCGTGGTGGAGGAGGCGGAGGCGGCCCGGGACCGCGGCGCGGAGGTGCGGGCGACGGTGGCCGGACACGCGGCGACCTTCACCGGCCCGTCCCGCTGGGCGGAGTCCCGGCAGGGGCTGGCCCACGCGATCGAGGGCGCGCTGGCCGAGGCCGGCTGCCGGCCCGAGGAGGTCGACGTGGTGTTCGCGGACGCCCTCGGCGTCCCGGAGGCCGACCGGGCCGAGGCGCTGGCCCTCGCCGACGCGCTCGGCCCGCACGCGCGGCGCGTGCCGGTCACCGCGCCCAAGACCGGCACCGGACGGGCGTACTGCGCGGCGCCGGTGCTGGACGTGGCGACGGCGGTGCTGGCCATGGAGCACGGGCTGATCCCGCCCACCCCGCACGTGGTCGACGTGTGCCACGACCTGGACCTGGTGGCCGGCCGGGCCCGCCCCGCCGAGCCGCGCACGGCCCTGATCCTCGGCCGCGGCCTCATGGGCTCCAACTCGGCGCTCGTCCTGCGGCAGGGCGACGCCGCGCCGTCCACGGACCGATGACCGACCCGACCAACGCCGACCCCGACCGAGCGCCGCTTCCGGGCGAGCGCCGACCCGAGTCAAGGAGGACACCCATGACCGACCAACTGGACTACCAGGTGACCGTCGAGGAGCTGGCCGCGCTGATGAAGCGCACCGCCGGCGTGCACGTCGACCCGGTCACCCTCCGGCAGCAGGCCGACGACGGCTTCGACACCTTCGGCCTGGACTCCCTCGGCCTGCTGGGCATCGTGGCCGAGCTGGAGAAGCGGTACGGGCTGGGCCTGCCGGAGCAGGCCGAGCGCTGCAAGACGCCCGCGGATTTCCTCGCGCTGATCAACGGCGCCCTGAAGACGGGAGTGTGACGTGGCAGGCCACACCGACAACGAGATCACCATCGCCGCGCCGATGGAGCTGGTCTGGGACATGACCAACGACATCGACAACTGGCCCCGGCTGTTCAGCGAGTACGCCTCCGTGGACGTGCTCGACCGCGACGGCGACCGCGTCACGTTCCGGCTCACCATGCACCCGGACGCGGACGGCAAGGTGTGGAGCTGGGTCTCCGAGCGCGTCGCCGACCCGACGACCCGCACCGTGCGCGCCCACCGGGTGGAGACCGGCCCGTTCCAGTACATGAACATCGTCTGGGAGTACGCCGAGACCGCCGACGGCACGCGGATGCGCTGGATCCAGGACTTCGCGATGAAGCCGGACGCGCCCGTGGACGACGCCTGGATGACGGACAACATCAATCGCAACTCGCGTACGCAGATGGCCCTGATCCGGGACCGGATCGAGCAGGCAGCGGGCGAGCGGCGGACCGCCTCGGTGCTCGCCGACTGACACCGCGAACCGAGCGGCATCGGCGAACCGAACGACACCGGCGAGCCGAACGACACCGACGGAGGGCATCTCCCCATGCACCACACCCTGATCGTCGCCCGGATGGCACCGGGCGCGGCGCCGGACATCGCGAAGGTGTTCGCCGAGTCCGACAGCGGCGAGCTGCCGCACCTGGTGGGCGTCAACCGGCGCAGTCTCTTCGAGTTCGGTGACGGCGTGTACCTGCACCTCATCGAGAGCGACGAGGACCCGGCCCCCACCATCGGCAGCCTGACCGGGCACCCGGAGTTCCGCCAGGTCAGCGAGCGGCTCGAACCGTACGTCTCGGCATACGACCCGGCGACCTGGCGCGGTCCGAAGGACGCGATGGCGCGCTGCTTCTACCGCTGGGAGCGGACCACCGTCGGCTGACGGCCCCTCGTCTCCCCCACCGCGTCGGGGTCGCCCACGTTCCGTCGGGCGACCCCGACGCACGTGTGCCCGCACGACGGGACGACCGCGGCTCGCGGACCTTCCAGGGCACCGAAGGGTTGTACCGCCGGAACCGAACACGCGTGTGAGAAGGCCCACTTGGGGTCCTGTGATGATTTCGCACGTCCTTCCGCTTTGATCTTGGGGGCACAAAAGCACACAGGAATCCACTGTGCGCCCCCGCCGACCAGCAGAGAGGACGCACGCCGTGGGCCGATCCACAGCCCGCCGGTCCAGCCGAAGGGCCGAGTCGAACGGTGCCGGGCGCAGGTCCCGCGCCCGGAGACGGAAACGCCGCGGCCCCGCCCGCGTCGTCGTGGCCGGCCTGACCTTCGGGGCCGTACTGCTCGCGGCGAGCGCCGCCGTCGCGTACTGGCGGGAGAGCCGGCCCCCCGTGACGGACGACCAGGTGGCCGATGTCGCCGACGCCCTGGACGCCGCCGAGCGCACCGCCGCCCCGGACGCCACCGGCGGGGCACCGTCCGGGCCGCCGAGCCCCTCCGCGTCGCCGTCGGCGACGGCCTCCCCCTCGCCCTCGCCCTCTCCCTCCACCATCGCCATTCCCGCCACCGGCCCCGGCACCTTCGTCACCGCCGAGGCCGACGGCACGACCGTGGGCACCGGCAGCCGCGTACGCCGGTACAAGGTCCTGGTCGAGGAGGGCATCGACATCCGGCCGAGTGCCGCCGCGGCCGAGATATCCGACGTGCTCGCCGACCGTCGCGGCTGGACCACGGACGGGACCAACTCCTTCCGGCTGGTCAGCTCGGGCTCGTACGACTTCGTGGTGAAGATCGCCACGCCGGGCACCGTCGACGAGATCTGTGGCGCCTACGGCCTGCGCACCCGGGGCGAGGTGAACTGCGCGGTCGGCACGGACGTCGTGGTGAACCTCAAGCGCTGGGTCCTGGGCTCCCCCGAGTTCGACGGCCCGATCGGCGACTACCGGGCACTCATCGTCAACCACGAGGTCGGCCACCGCATCGGCCACGGTCACGAGACCTGCCCCGGTCCCGGGCTGCCCGCCCCGGCGATGATGCAGCAGATCAAGGGCCTCAAGGGGTGCGTCGCCAACGCCTGGCCCTACGACCGCGAGGGCGAGTACCTGGGCGGGCCCTCGGTCTCCTGAGCACCCGGTCGAGGTCTCTTGAGCGCTCGGTCGTGCGCCCGGCGGGGGCGTTCGGCGGACGGTTCGCGGGACAGCGTGTGGGGCGAGGGGTGATGATCGGCCCATGACCACCACTCCGCGTTTCGACCCCCACGCCCTGCTGGCGGAGAGCCGGCTCGGCGTGCTCGCGACGATCAAGTCGGACGGCCGCCCGCAGCTCTCCCCCGTCATGCCCGCCTACGACCCGGAGGCCGGCGTCATCCGCGTCTCCACCCGCGAGGGACTGGCCAAGACGGCGAACCTGCGCCGGGACCCGCGGGCCACTCTGGAGGTGACCGCCCCGGACGGCAGGTCCTGGGCCACCGCCGAGGGCGTCGCGACCCTCACCGGGCCGGGCCTCGACCCGCAAGGACCGGAGGTGGAGGCGCTGGTGGAGTACTACCGGGCCGCCGCCGGGGAGCACCCGGACTGGGACGAGTACCGGATGACGATGGTGTCCGACCGCCGGGTGCTGCTCACGATGACGGTGGAGCGCGTGTACGGGGCCGACATCGGCTGACGCGTGGCCAAAGACGGCCGAACGGACGCGGCCGGCGGGGCCGCAAGATTTGTGCCGGAGCGGTGATAGATCCGCCCGCCGTTTCCGTACCTCCTGGCGAACGAGTACGAGTCGAGACGTCGAGTCAGTCGAGTGCGAGTCGCTCGCGTCGCCCCTGGAGGCATCATGCGCCTGTCCCGCAGCAGGATCGGAGTCGTCGTCCTGTTCGGTGCGATGACCCTGACCCTCACCGCGCTGGCCTTCCCGGCCATGCTCGGTCTGGACAAGGCCGACGGAAACCAGGACCGGGTCGTCGCCAGCACCAAGTTCGGGCCGCTCACCGAGGCCGACCGTGACTTCGTGGTCAAGGTGCGGGCCGCCGGGCTGTGGGAGTACCCGCTGGGCGAGATCGTGATGGAGCGCGGTACGTCGAAGGCGATGAAGACGGCCGGCGAGCACCTGGTCGTCGGCCACGCCGGTCTGGACGCGATGTGCCGCGAGATCTCCCCCGAGCTGGGCATCACGCTGCCCAACCGGGCCTCCCCGCAGCAGGAGGACTTCGTGGCGACGGTGAAGTCCAAGAGCGGCACGGAGTTCGACTCGTCGGCGGTCAACATCATGCGGGTGACCCACGGTCAGATCTTCCCGGCGATCGCCAAGATCCGGGCCACCACGAAGAACACGCTGGTGCGCCAGCTGGCCGACCTGGCCAACGACACCGTCCTGGACCACATCACGGTGCTGGAGAAGACCGGGCTGGTCGAGTACGACCAGGTCACCTTCCAGCAGACCGGCCCGGCGAAGCTGCCGAGGGAGAAGGTCACCCCGCCCCCGCCGCAGCCGGGCGAGCGGGTGCTGGTGCTCAAGCCGCGGCCCGACCTGAACGTGAACACGGCCTCCCCGACGCCCACCCCCGCACCGGCGGCCCCGTGACCGCCGGAGCCGTCAGGCGTCCCGGGCCGCGGTGACGTCCGCGGCCCAGCCGAGCGGATGCGGCTGAGGGTCGTCCGGTGCCGGGTCGAGGGGCTCGCCGCCCGCCTCGCTGAAGGCGGTGAGCGCCTCGACCAGCGCCGCCCGCTGGCCCGGCGCGAGCCGTTCGACGATCGCGGCGACCTCGGCACGGCGCCGGGCGCTGACGTTCGCGACGGTGCGCCGGCCCTCGTCGGTGAGCCGGAGCAGGGTCTCGCGCCGGTTGTCGGGGTTGGTCTGCCGGTCGGCGAGCCCGGCCGAGATCAGCCGGTCGACCATGCGCATCGCCGTCGACGGGGCGACCTGGAGGTGCTCGGCGAGCGCGACGAGCTTGGTCGCGCCTCTCGTGGAGAGCACCATCAGCATCCGGAACTGGGGCAGCGTCACCCTTTCCTCCACCTCGGCGAGCGACCGCGCGGAGACGGCCACCAGCAGTCGCGATGCGGCCAGCACGGCCTTGGTGACCGCGTCGACATCATCCAGGCCCCCGACGGGCATCTCACGCTCCGGCATGTGTCCTTTCTACCGCGCCGAAGTCCCTGCTCACTCACCTGATCAGCAGGCGGAACGGAGGGACCGGAGGGGCCGCGCGGCGACCGGACCGGCGCAAAAGGAGCAGCGGGTACTGCCCGTCCACCTTTTCCCTGTGCAAAGGTGGAGGTGGAGTCCCGAGTCAGGAGGGCGGGAATGGCACGCACGGACACGACACCCCGTCGGCCCCGGCCGCCCGTCGGCCTGCGGCGCACCGCGGCGCGGCTGCCGATCCTCCTCTTCCGCGCAGGGCTCGGCCCCCTGTTCGGCAAGCGGCTGCTTCTGCTGCACCACACCGGCCGGATCAGCGGCCGTGACCGCCGGGTCGTCCTCGAAGTGGTCGCCTACGACTCCGGTGGGCCGCACGGACGGAGTTGGACGGTCGCCTCCGGCTTCGGCCCGAAGGCGGACTGGTACCAAAACCTCCGTCAGCAGCCCAAGACGGTCATCCAGTTCGGCAACCGCCACCACGCCGTCACCGCCCGCTTCCTGCCCGCCGAGGAGGGCGCCGGGATCATGGCGGAGTACGCCCGGCGGCACCCGGGAACCGCCCGGCGTCTTTGCGCGTTCATGGGATTGGCGGTGGACGGCGGCGAGGCGTCGTTCCGTGAGGCCGGACGGGCCATCCCGTTCGTGCGGCTGGTCGCGGCCGACGGAGACCGCCGGCCATGACCACCGGGCCCCGGGCTCGGCGGCGGGCGGAAGAGGGTGGCCGGAGCCCCTGGCGATCTCTTTTTGCACTGTGCAATGATCCGACGGGGGGCCGGTCTGCGGCCGCCTGCCGTACGGCGCCCAGGAGTGACACCGAAACGGTGCTGCGGCACAGGACGGCACACCGACCGTCGGCGGGCTCCCCTCCCGCTCCCACGCCCGCCCGGCCGCCGTACGGGCCGAAGAAGAGAGGAAGAGCGGGATCATGACCGCTTCCGGGCCGGGCAGCGGCGCGACGCCGGATCAGCCCGACCAGCCGGGTCAGCCGGGTCAGCCGGACCAGCCCGGCGGTACGCCGTCCGTGCCGGAGTACGTCTGGCGGCAGTTCCTGGAGGACGACGAGCGCGCCATCCGCGCCTCCGCCCTCATCAGGGAACCCGCCGCACGCGACCGGACACCCGGTTGGCGCCCCCGGCCCCCGGACGGCACGGACACGGGCACGAACGACGCGTCCGCGGGCCGTCCGTCCGGCGTGGTCGGTGAGCTGTGGCACCCGGAGGACCCATGGACCGGCCCGGCCTGGCGTGCGCTGGACGGCCGTGCCCGGCTCCGGCGGGTCGGCCGGGTGATCGGCACGGCCGCCGCGGTCGCCCTCGCCCTGACCGCGTGGTCGCAGCTGTCCACCGGCCCCGGCACCCCGGGCGGCGGACCGGCCGACACGATCGGGCAGCACCTGGAGGAGAGCCCCGTCCTGCCCACCGCCGCCTCGCTCGCACCGACGGCCTCGGGCGACGCGTCCCCCGCGGTCTACGAGCCCGACCCGTCCGCCGTTCCCCGGGCGTCCTCCTCCTGGGCCGTCAACTGAGCGTCGCCGTGCTCCGCTCGTACCGGGCGGCGTCAGGCGCTGCGCTTGCGCGGTGACGTCTTCTTGGCGGTGCTCTTGGCGGTGCTTTTTGCGGTGCTCCTGGCGGGCGCGCTCTTGCCGGTCGTCTTCTTGGCGGCGCTCTTGGCCGCGGTCTTCTTCCCGGGCCCCGCGGACTTCGCCGTCGACTTCCCGGCGGCGGAGGCCGTCGACTTCTTCGCCTCCGCCCTCTTCCCCTCCATCTTCTCCTCCTCCGTCCTCTTCCCCTCCGTCCTCTTCCCCTCCGACTCCGTCGCCGCCGACTTCTTCGCTTCCGTCTTCTTCGCCGCCGTCTTCCTCGCCGCCGTCGAGGTCGACTTCCTGCCGCCGGTCTCCTTGGGGGTCCGCCGGGACGGCGTGCGCTGCGGCAGGGTCCTGACCTCGGCCTCCTCGGCCGGCCCGGCGCCTTCCCCACCCCGTGACTCCCGCGCCGCCCGCACGCTGCTCTCCAGCGCGGCCATCAGGTCCAGCACCTTCCCGGGCGCGGCCTCCTCGCGGGTCTCCGGGGGCGTCTCGCCGGCGGCCTTCGCGGCGATGACCTGCTCCAGCGCCTCGCGGTACTCGTCGTGCAGGTCGTCCAGGTCGATCTCGCCGAGCGTGTCCATCAGGGCGTCCGCGAGGTCCAGCTCCTGATCGCGGACGGTGACACCGGCGTCCGGGGCGACGCCCTCGGGGGCGCGCACCTCGTCCGGCCACAACAGGCCGTGCATCGCGATGGCGTCGCCGACGACCCGGAGCATGCCGAGGCGCTCACGGCCCCGCAGGGCGAACTTGGCGATGGCGACGCGGTTGCTGCGCCCCAGCGCCTCGCGCAGCAGCGTGTACGGCTTGGCGGCGGGCGCGCCGCTCGCCGCGAGGTAGTACGCGGAGCCCATCTGGAGCGGGTCGATGCGCTCCTCGGGCACGAAGGCCACGATCTCGATCGTCCGTGCGGTCGGGATCGGCAGGTGGGACAGGTCCTCGTCGGTGATCGGGATCATCGAGCCGTCGGCGTCCTCGTAGGCCTTGCCGATCTCGTCCTGGGCGACCTCGCGGTCCTCCAGCTCGCAGACCTTGCGGTAGCGGATGCGGCCGCCGTCCTCCGTGTGGATCTGGCGGAAGGAGACCGCGTGGCTCTCGGTCGCGTTCACCAGCTTGACGGGGATGCTGACCAGGCCGAAGGAGATGGCGCCGTTCCAGATGGATCGCACGTGCAGCACCCTTTCCGCTCGGCCGACCCGCAGCGTGACCGTCGGGCGGTTTGTACGTGTTTCGTGAGATTCTCATGGTATGGCGCCTATCACAGAGGTGGAGGGGCGACGGGTCGCCCTCAGCAACCTGGACAAGGTGCTGTATCCCGCGACCGGCCTCACCAAGGGCGAGCTGCTGCACTACTACGCGACGACCGCCGAGGTGCTGCTGCCGCACCTGCGGGACCGGCCGGTGTCCTTCCTGCGGTACCCGGACGGTCCGGACGGGCAGGTGTTCTTCACCAAGAACGTGCCGCCGGGTACGCCCGACTGGGTCACCACGGCCGAGGTGCCCCGGTCGGAGGGGCCGGCGCGGATGGTGCTGGTGCAGGACCTGGCGTCCCTGATGTGGGCTGCGAACCTGGTGACCGAGTTCCACACGCACCAGTGGACCGCGGACGATCCCGACGAGGCCGACCGGCTGGTGTTCGACCTCGACCCCGGACCGCCCGCGACCGTCGTGCACTGCTGCGAGGTCGCGCTGTGGTTGCGGGAGCGGCTGGCGGCGGACGGGATCGAGGCGTACGCCAAGACGTCCGGGGCGAAAGGGCTGCATCTGCTGGCGGGGGTGCGGGGGTCGTCGTCGGAGCGGGTGTCGGAGTACGCGAAGACGCTGGCGATGGAGGCGGAGCGGGCCCTGCCGCGGCTGGTGGTGCACCGGATGACGCGCAGTCTGCGGCCGGGGAAGGTGTTCGTCGACTGGAGCCAGAACGCGGCCCGCAAGACCACGGCCGCTCCGTACACGATGCGGGCCCGGTCCGTACCGGCGGTCTCCACGCCGGTGACCTGGGACGAGGTGGCCGGGTGCCGGCAGGCGGAGCAGTTCGTCTTCCGGGCGGAGGACGTCGGTCCGCGGGTGCGGGACTACGGCGACCTGCTGGCGCCGCTGTTCGAGCGGCGACGGGCGGCGGCCCTGCCCTGACGCGCGACGGCCCTCAGACGCGGGTCCAGGTGGCGCGGTCCCGGGCCATGGCGTGCAGGGCTTCCACGTCCGCCGGTTTCAGCATCCCGCCCAGGCGGGCCAGGTCCGGCAGTTCCGCGTCCGTGAGCACGCGGACCGAGCGGGGCGGCGCCGTGACGGTCACGTTCGCCGGGTCGACGAGGACGAGGACGGGGTGCACCTCGGCCGTCAGGGCGTAGGAGGCCCGGTCGGCGTCGGCGCGGACCCGGCGCAGCAGGGGAAGCGGTTCGCGGCGGCCCAGCGCCACCAGGGGGTCGGTGATGTGCACCCGCTGCCTGCGGGCGGGCAGCACGTGGAGGGCGAAGAGACCGCCGGGGCCGATCACCAGGTGGTGGACGCGGTCACCGCCGGGCAGCTGGACGGAGTGCAGGGTGTGCCAGCCGGCGCCGTCGAGGCGGTCGAGGGCCGCCCCCGCCGACTGCTCGGCCGCCAGCGCCCGGCGCCGCGGGTCGGGCCGCAGCCGGTGCGCCGGGCCGGGGTCGCGTTCCAGGGCGACCAGGAGCGCCTCGCCGGGCCGGTTGGGGGCGAGGTCGTCGTCCGGGTGGAGGGAGAGCCGGGCCAGCTCGGCGGGGGTCGGGACCGGGGGCGGGCCGACCGTGACCGGGCCGGTGAGGAAGGGAGCCAGCGCTTCGAGGACCTCGTCCTCGCGGTCGTCGCTCAGCAGGTTCACCCGGGCCGCCTCACGGTCGTACCAGGCGACGTTGCCGCCGTCCGGGAGGCAGACGTACAGCCGTTCCTGACCGTGCCGCCAGGTCGGTATGACGCGCAGTCCGTTCATGCACCATCACCCCACGACCATGGGAACAGGCGGGGTGCTGCGGGGGCAAGAACCCGGCTACCTTTGGGAGGAGTTGGGCAGGCCCTCGGGCGGGATGGGGAGGCACCGTTGCGTACCCGTGGGAAGGGATCGGACGTTCCGGCTCCGGGCAGGCCGTGGGACGAGATCGTGCCGGGCCTGTGGATGGGCGGGCACGAGTTCCAGGGACCGGTCGGCAGGCGGGAGTCCGCCGTCGTCCGGGACGAGTTCGATCTGGTGCAGACCCTGCTGCGGCTGCCCGGGCACGGGCCGGACGAGGGTGTCGAGCACCATGTGTGGCCGATCCCCGACGGCCCCCTCGACGGGACGCAGCTCGCGGGGGTGATCCGGCTGGCGGAGGCCGCGGGTGAGGCGCTGGACGAGGGCCGCAAGGTCCTGGTCCGCTGCTACCACGGGTACAACCGCTCCGGTCTCGTCGTCGCCCACACGCTCATGCGCCGGGGCGGCACCGCCGAGGAGGCGGTCCGGCTGATCCGGTCCCGGCGCTCGCCGTGGGCGCTGCACAACGACCTGTTCGTGGAGTACCTGCGGGCCGGCCTGGTCACCGCGCGGCTGCTGGAGGAGCTCGCCGAGTAGCCCGGCTCGCCTCCACGCGCACAAAATGGACTTCCGTCCGAATAAGGTGTACCGGATCACCGATGCCGATCACCTGATGACCGAAACCCAGGAGTGCAGTGCTCCCGAGCCGCCGCGGGCACCCCGCCCGCGTCCCCGCCGCCCTCGCGCTGCTCCTGGCGACCGCGGCGGCCGGGGCGCTGACCGCCTGCGGTGACTCGGGCGGGCTGCGGAGCGCGGGCGCGACGCCTGCCGCGCAGAGCCCGGCCCGGCTCTGGCCCGACCTGACGCCGGCGTCGAGTCCGGCCTACGACATCGGCGAGGTGGACAACGAGGTCGTCAAGGGCGTCGCCGTGCCCGGCGGCGACATCCGCGAGGCCGACCCGGTGGCCGCCGTACGGGCCGAGATCACCGCGCACCCGGACGACTACGAGGGCGACAAGGCGCCGTACCGCGAGACGGCCCGCCGGATGGCGGACTGCGGCTCGGACGGCTCGGACGGCTCGGGCGGTGAGCGCGGCCGGTGCCCGGTGCTCAGGCCGTACTACCGCGACCTGACCGGCGACGGACGACCCGAGATGACCCTGGGCTTCCGGCTGCTGCCCGAGAAACTGACCGCCGTGCGCGTCTACACGGTCGAGAAGAACCGGCTCGTGCGGGTCATGTCCTACGACGACGCGGTGAGCGCGGTCGAGCTGGCCGGGCGGACAGTGATCGTCCGGTCGCCCTCGGAGGTCGCGGGCTACGAGTACCGGCTCCAGTGGACGTGGGACCCCGACCAGCGGGCCATGCTCCTCACGAGCGACGAGATGCTGCGCACGGACGACGGCGGAAAGCACAC
This sequence comes from Streptomyces sp. BB1-1-1, assembly GCF_031597775.1. NCBI lineage: Bacteria > Bacillati > Actinomycetota > Actinomycetes > Kitasatosporales > Streptomycetaceae > Streptomyces > Streptomyces sp. BB1-1-1. Next base: position 2,851,156 of record NZ_CP134203.1, read on the forward strand.
GAAGCGTCCGTCCGCCGCACCGTCCCCGTCCCCGTCGGCGAGCGCCCGGTGAGGCTCGCCCTCCCCCGGTGGACCGGCCCGCTCGCGGTGAAGGCCGCCGTCTTCATCACCGTGATGTGCTGCGCCCTCGCCGCCCTGCTCGGCGTCCTGGTGCACGTCTCGGTCACCAACCAGACCGTGGGCCAGGCCCGCGACGTCGCCCTGTCCCGGCTGGGGGAGGCGACGGCGGCGTACGAGGCCGGGGACCCGCTGCGGCGGGGCGCCGGCGTCGATCCGCCGGGGCTGCCGGAGCGGCTGCGGGAGCTGGCCGCCTCGGGCCGGCGCGGCACCATGGTCGCCGAGCACGACGGGCGCCCCACGATGTGGGCGGCGGGCCCCGCCGACGGCGGCCGGGCGCTCGCGGTGCGGGTCGACCACACCCAGGGCGAGCGCACCATCGACGGCCTGGACGGCGCGATCGTATGGTCGTCGGCGCTGGCGATCGGGGCGACGCTGCTGGTGGGCGCGTTCGCGGTGACGCGGGTGACGCGCCGGCTGCACACGACGGCGCGGGTGGCACGGCGGATCAGCGCGGGCGACCTGGACGCGCGGGTCGGCGATCCCCGTGCGCAGGATCCGACGCGCCCGCAGGACGAGGTGGCCTCGGTCGCCGCCGCGCTGGACTCCATGGCGTCGTCGCTGCAGGGCAAGCTGCTCGCCGAGCAGCGGTTCACCGCGGACGTGGCGCACGAGCTGCGCACCCCGCTCACCGGCCTGCACGCGGCGGCGGAGCTGCTGCCGCCGGGCCGCCCGACCGAGCTGGTGCGGGACCGGGTGGCCGCCCTGCGCACGCTCACCGAGGACCTGCTGGAGATCTCCCGGCTGGAGAGCGGACGGGAGCGGCTGGAGGTGGACCCGGAGGCGCTGGGCGCGCTGGCCGGGCGGGTCGTCCGGGGCTCCGGCACCGACACGCGGGTCGACCTCGTACGGGACACGCGGGTGGAGACCGACCGGCGGCGCCTGGAGCGGGTGCTCGGCAACCTGGTCGCGAACGCGCACCGGCACGGTCGGGCGCCGGTGGTGCTGACCGTCGACGGGCCGGTGATCACCGTACGGGACCACGGGGACGGCTATCCGGAGTACCTCCTGGCCCACGGACCGCAGCGGTTCCGCACCGAGGGCGGGACGAAGGGGCACGGCCTCGGGCTGACGATCGCCCTGGGGCAGGCGGAGGTGCTCGGCGCGCGGCTGGAGTTCACGAACCCGCCGGACGGCGGGGCGCTGGCGACCCTGACCCTGCCCCAGCAGCCCTGACGGTCCCCGGGCGAACGGGCGGTTCCCCGATGGCTCAGTGCGGCGGGCGGTCCGAACCGGGCGCTCCTAATGTGGCGGTTAGTCACCTGAAGACCCGTTCGCTCCCGGGAGGTACTCCCATGTCCCTGCTGTCCGCACACTCCAGGCGCTCCCCACTCCTGCGCGGCCTCGCCACCGCCGTCGCCGCCGGCGCGCTCGCCACGGCCGTCGCCGTCACGCCCGCCGTCGCGAACGACGAATGGGACGGCGGGGGCTCGGATTCCGGCAGCGCCGCCGTCGGCCCGTCCGGGGGCAACGGCGGCGGGAACGGCGGCCGCCAGGAGCAGGGCAGCTACCGGGGTGTCGTCACCGCCGACCGGCTCGCCCTGCGCACCTCACCGACGCGCGGCGGAGAGGTCATCCGGTACGCCCGCCGGGGCGAGACCGTCCACATCTACTGCAAGACCCCCGGCGACAAGGTGAAGGGCAACCCCCTCTGGTACCTCCTCACGGACGGCACCTGGGCCTGGGGCCCGGCCCGCTACATCGACAACATCGGCCCCGCGCCGCGCTGGTGCTGATGCGGACGACTCACACACCACATCATTTAGGTAAGTTCCGGACATGACCAAGGCCGGAACCGGAACCGGAATCACCGTGGCACAGGCGGACGCGCCCGCTCCCGTCACCCGTCTCCCCCGGCGCCGTGGCATCGAACTCACGCTGATCCTCATGGCCGTCCTGCTGTCGGTGTTCGGCTACTGCAACGTCGGTCTCGCCCAGCACGGCACCCTCCCGCCCGGCGCCGCCGGTTACGGCGCCGGGCTCGGCGTGCTCGCGCTCCTCGCCCATCTGGCGGTACGGCTGCGCGCCCCCTGGGCCGACCCGCTCCTGCTGCCCATCGGGGTGCTGCTCAACGGCCTCGGCCTGGTCCTGATCTACCGGCTCGACCTGGAGACGCCGGGCGACCGGGCGGCCCCCACCCAGCTGGTGTGGTCGACGCTGGGCGTCGGACTGTTCATCGTGGTCGTCCTGCTCCTGCGCGACCACCGCGTGCTCCAGCGCTACGCCTACGTCTGCGTCGCCGCCGCACTGGTCCTGCTCACCGTGCCGATCTTCTTCCCGGCCGTGAACGGCGCCCGCATCTGGATCCGGATCGAGGGCTTCTCCATCCAGCCCGGCGAGTTCGCCAAGGTGCTCCTCGCCGTGTTCTTCGCCGCCTACCTGGCCGCCAACCGCAGCGCGCTGGCGTACGCGGGCCGCCGCGTGTGGCGCCTCCAGCTCCCCACCGGCCGCGTCCTCGGCCCGATCGTGGCGGTGTGGCTGGTCAGCGTCGGCGTCCTGGTCCTGGAGCGCGACCTCGGCACCTCGCTGCTGTTCTTCGGCCTGTTCGTGGTCCTGCTCTACGTCGCCACCGGCCGCACCGGCTGGATCGCCGTCGGCCTGCTGCTGGCCTCGCTGGGCGCGGTCGCCGTGGGCTGGCTGGAGCCGCACGTGCACAGCAGGGTGGAGGACTGGCTGCATCCCTTCGCGTCGATCGAGGCGGGCCAGGGGCCCAACCAGCTGGCCCAGTCGCTGTTCGCCTTCGCGGCGGGCGGGGTGACCGGCACGGGCCTCGGGCTCGGCCACTCGATCCTGATCGGATTCGCCGTCAAGTCCGACTTCATCCTGGCGACCGCGGGCGAGGAGCTGGGCTTCCTCGGCCTGACCGCGATCTTCCTGCTGTACGCGTTGCTGGTGGAGCGCGGCTACCGGGCGGGGCTCGGCGCGCGCGACCCCTTCGGCCGGCTGCTCGCGGTCGGCCTCTCCTCGATCGTGGCGCTCCAGGTGTTCGTCATCGCGGGCGGGGTGACCGGGCTGATTCCGCTGACCGGCATGGCGATGCCGTTCCTGGCCCAGGGCGGCTCCTCGGTCGTCACCAACTGGGCCATCGTCGCGCTGCTGATCCGGGTCAGCCACGCGGCCCGCAGCCAGGCCGGACAGGCCGGTCCGGCCGACGGGCGGGTGGCGCCGTGAGAGCGGAGCGGCTCCGGTGACCCGGCACATCCGGCACGCCGCCGCCTTCTGCGCCCTGCTGCTGGTCGCCCTGCTGGTGAACGCCGCCCGGGTGCAGATCGTCCAGGCCCCGGAGTACGACGACAACCCGGCCAACCGCCGCCCGGACATCGCCCGCTACCAGCAGCCGCGCGGCGACATCCTGGTCGGCGGCGAGCCGGTCACCGGCTCCCGGGACACCGGCGAGCATCTGCGTTTCGAACGGACGTACCAGGCGGGTCCGTTGTACGCGCCGATCACCGGCTTCGCCTCGCAGGCGTACGGGACGACCCTGCTGGAGCACGCCGAGGACGGACTGCTCTCCGGCGCGGACCCGATGCTCGCGCCGCTTCCCCTCTGGAACGACGTCACGGGGGCCCAGAACCCTGGCGGGGACGTGGTGACGACGATCGACGGGGACGCGCAGCGGGCGGCGTTCGAGGGGCTCGGCCGGCGCAAAGGGGCGGTGGCGGCCGTCGAACCGTCGACCGGCCGGATCCTGGCGCTGGTCTCCACCCCGTCGTACGACCCCCAGCTGCTCTCCGGGAACAGCACGGCCGCCACCCGGACCTGGGACCGGCTGAACGGCGACCCGGACAAGCCGATGCTGAACCGGGCCGTGCGCCGGACCTACCCGCCGGGTTCCACCTTCAAGGTGGTCACCACGGCGGCGGCCCTGGACGCGGGCGTGATCCGGGACCTCGACGCGCCGACCCGCTCGCCCGACCCGTACGCCCTCCCCGGCACCCGGACCCGGCTGACGAACGCGGCCGACGGCTGCCGGGACGCCTCGCTGCGGGAGGCGTTCGAGTGGTCCTGCAACACGGTGTTCGCCAAGCTCGGCGTGGACGTGGGCGTGCGGGACATGGCGGCCACGGCGGAGGCCTTCGGCTTCAACGACGCGGGACTGCGGATCCCCTTCGCCGTCTCGCGCAGCACCTTCGACGCCTCGGTGGACCGGGCGCAGCTGGGGCTGTCATCGATCGGGCAGTACAACACGCGGGCGACTCCGCTGCAGATGGCGATGGTGGCGGCGGCGGTGGCCAACGGCGGCCAGGTGCGCTCGCCGTACCTGGTGGAACGGACGATGCGGGCGGGCGGCAGCCTGGTGGCGACCGCCGGTTCGCGGCCCACCCGGGAGGCGATGCGCCCCTCGACGGCGGCGCGGCTCAAGGAGCTGATGACCGGCGTGGTGGAGAAGGGCACCGGCGCGAACGCCGCGATCCGCGGCGCCACCGTCGGCGGCAAGACCGGCACCGCCCAGCACGGCGTCGGCAACTCGGGCACGCCGTACGCCTGGTTCGTCTCCTGGGCGCAGGGCGACGGCGACCTGGAGCCGAAGGTCGCGGTCGCGGTGGTGGTGGAGGGTTCGGCGGCGGACCGCGAGGACATCAGCGGGGGCGGCATGGCGGCGCCGATCGCGCGGGCGGTGATGGAGGCGGTGCTCAAGTCCTGAGACGGGGGTACCGAGGCGCAGACGGCCCGACCTAACGTTCGGTACATGACTGACGCCGCGCACGAACTCGCCCAGGTCAACATCGCCCGCCTCAAGGCCCCGCTGGACTCACCGCGATTGAAGGACTTCGTGGACGCGCTCGACCCGGTGAACGCCGCGGCGGACGCCGCCGAGGGGTTCGTGTGGCGACTCCAGGACGACTCGGGCAACGCGACGGACGTGCCCTTCTTCGGCGACGACTGGCTCATCGTCAACCTGACGGTGTGGCGGGACGCGGACGCCCTGACGGCGTTCATGTACCAGGGGCGGCACCGGGAGATGCTGGCGCGGCGCAGGGAGTGGTTCGAGCGCCTCGCGGAGGCGGTCACCACCCTGTGGTGGGTCCCGGCGGGACACCGGCCGACGGTCGCGGAGGCGGAGTCGCGGCTGCTGCACCTGCGGACGCACGGGCCCACGCCGTACGCGTTCACGCTGCGGACGTCGTTCCCGGCGGGGGCGTCGACGCCGGTGGCGGGCGACGTGCCGGAGGGGCTGGGCTGCTCGGCCTAGGAACCTGAGCGCCTCTCACTTCTTTACTCGCGGTCAACAAGTCGTGCGCAGGGGATTGACGAGCTTACTGACACGCAGTCTCATAAGACGAAGCGAATGAGAGTAACCGCGGGTAACTCGAACCGTACGACGAGGTGGGACAGCCATGACGACCCTGACGGAAGCCGACGCGCTCGAGGGCCTGCGCGACGCGCTCGGGCTGCTCAAGGACCGGGAGCAGGTGGCCGAACGGCTGCTCGACTCTTCCGCCAAGCACTCCTTCGACCCGGACAAGGAGCTGGACTGGGACGCGCCCTTCGAGGACGGCAAGTGGTTCTGGCCGCCGGAGCTGGTGTCGCTGTACGACACCCCGATGTGGAAGCGGATGAGCGAGGAGCAGCGCATCGTGCTCTCCCAGCACGAGGCCGCCGCGCTCGCCTCCCTCGGCATCTGGTTCGAGCTGATCCTCATGCAGCTGCTGGTGCGGCACATCTACGACAAGGCGGCGACGAGCGCGCACGTGCGCTACGCGCTGACCGAGATCGAGGACGAGTGCCGGCACTCGAAGATGTTCGCCCGGCTGATATCCCGCGGCGAGACGCCGTGGTACCCGGTGAGCCCGGTCCACCAGCACCTGGGGCGCCTGTTCAAGACGATCTCCACCACGCCCGGCTCGTTCACCGCCACACTGCTCGGCGAGGAGGTGCTGGACTGGATGCAGCGGCTGACCTTCCCCGACGAGCGGGTCCAGCCGCTGATCCGGGGCGTCACGCGCATCCACGTCGTGGAGGAGGCCCGCCACGTGCGGTACGCCCGTGAGGAGCTGCGCCGCCAGATGGTGACGGCGCCGAAGTGGTCGCAGGAGTTCACCCGGATCACCTCCGGCGAGTTCGCCCGCGTCTTCTCCATCGCCTTCATCAACCCCGAGGTCTACACGAACGTCGGCCTGGACAAGCGCGAGGCCCTGGCGCAGGTCAAGGCCAGCGGGCACCGAAAGGAGATCATGCAGACCGGCGCGAAGCGCCTCACCGACTTCCTGGACGACATCGGGGTGCTGCGCGGGGTCGGACGGAAGCTGTGGAGGTCGTCGGGGCTGCTGGCGTAGTCGGACTGGTCCGGTCCGCTCGCGTGGGAGGTCGCGGGGGTGTGCGGGTTACGCTGCGGTTCATGACCCCGCAGGCCTCCACCCCCGCCTACCGCCGGCTCAGCGTCGAGGAGCGCCGCGTCCAGTTGCTCGACGCGGCGCTCGCCCTCTTCGCGCACCGGCCGCCGGAGGAGGTCTCCCTGGACGACGTGGCGGAGCAGGCCGGGGTCTCGCGGCCGCTGGTGTACCGGTACTTCCCCGGCGGCAAGCAGCAGCTGTACGAGGCCGCGCTCAGGTCCGCCGCCGACGAGCTGCGGCTCTGCTTCGACGAGCCCCGCGAGGGCCCGCTGCTGGCCCGGCTCTCCCGCGCCCTGGACCGCTATCTCACCTTCGTCGACCAGCACGACACCGGCTTCAGCGCCCTGCTGCGCGGCGGCAGCGTGGCGGAGACCTCCCGGACCTCCTCCATCGTGGACGGCGTGCGCCGGGCCGCCGCCGACCACATCATGAGCCACCTGGACGTCGCCGAGCCCGGCCCGCGGCTGCGGATGACCGTCCGGATGTGGATCACCGCGGTGGAGGCGGCCTCGCTGATCTGGCTGGACGAGGGCAAGCAGCCGCCCGTCGACGAGCTGCGGGACTGGCTCGTGGAGCAGTTCCTCGCCGTGCTGACCGTCACCGCCCGCCGCGACCCGCAGACCGCGGCGCTGGTCGAGGCGCTGGCGGCGGACATCTGACACCGGTGCGCGGATCACTGACACTGGTGCCGTGAAGAGCGAAGAGACCCCCTTCGAGGGCGGCCCGATGGACGGGCGGGTGCTACCCGTGCTGGTCGGCATGACCGGGCACCCGCCGAAGACGTACCGCATCCCCGTGCCGGACCCGGACGGCGGCCCGCCCACCGTGCTCGTGTACCGCAGGGTGCCCAGGGACGCCCGGGGCGGGCTGCGCTTCGCCCGCTGGAAGTACGCGTATGCCCCCGAGGGGGAGAAGGGCGCGGGCCGGAAGTGGCCCTGGTCCAAACCGGACGCCGAATCGGACGCCAGGCCGGACGTCAGGCCGGACGCCGCCGATCCAGACGCCACGCCGGGTGGCAAGCCGGACGACGCCCACGGGTGACCCCGTTGCGCCGAACCGCGCACACTCGGCGCGCGGACCCCGGGAACACGTCACATGCTCACCGTGCGGAGCGGACCCGCCGCCCCGCGACGGAGGTGATGGCGTGTCAGGAAGGCTTCTGCGTCTGGTGTGTACGGCGGCGGTGGCGGCCGGGATCGTCCTCGCGCCCGCACCCGCCGCGGCCGAACCCGAACCCGGCACCGGCGGTGACCGGTCCGTGGCCGAGCTGCTGACGGACCTTCAGCGGCTGTACCAGGAGGCGGAGAAGGCCACCGAGACCTTCAACGGCACCGAGGAGCGGCTGAAGGAGCAGCGTGCCGAGGTGAAGCGGCTGGACGCCGAGCTGGCCCGGACCCGGCTTTCCCTGAACGACAGCCGCGGCGCGGCCGGTCGGCTGGCCCGGCAGCAGTACCGCGACAGCGGCGACCTCTCCCCCTATCTGCGGCTGCTGCTGGCGCGCGACCCGCGGCACGCCCTCGACCAGGGGCACGTGATCGGGCAGCTGGCCCGGGAGCGGGCCGACACGGTGGGCCGCCTGACCGGCGTCGAGAAGAAGGCCGACGAACTGGCGGGGCGGGCGCGCGCGGCCCTGGACGAGCAAGCCGCCCTCGCGAAGCGGCAGGAGGAGGAGCGGGACGACGTGCGCGAGCGGCTGCACGCCGTCGAGGAACTCCTCGCCTCGCTCACCCCCGAGGAGCTGGCCGCGCTGGCGGAGTTCGAGAAGAGCGGGATCGCCGAGCAGCAGGAGCGGTTCCTGGCGTCCGGCGCGCTCGGCGACGACGCCAAGCCCTCCGCCGAGGGCGACCGCGCGGTGCGCTTCGCGGTGGAGCAGCTCGGGAAGCCGTACGAGTGGGGCGCGGAGGGCCCCGCGTCGTACGACTGCTCGGGCCTGACCTCCGTGGCCTGGGACCGGGCCGGAACACCGATCCCGAGGACCAGCCAGGAGCAGTGGGCGCGGCTGGACCACGTCCCGCTGGGCGAGCTGCGCCCCGGTGACCTGGTCGTGTACTTCCCCGAGGCCACCCATGTGGCGATGTACCTCGGCGACGGAATGGTCGTCCAGGCACCGCGCCCCGGTGCCGAGGTCAAGGTGTCGCCGATCGCGGCCAACCCGGTCCTGGGCGCCGTACGGCCCGACCCCGGTGGGGAGCCGCTGCGGCGGTACACGCCACCGAGGCTCCCCGAGGGGGCGGCGGACGGGTCCGACGAGGGGTACGCCGCCGCCTACGCGCCCGACGCGCCCGAGACCTCCATCAGGTAGCCCTCGGTCTTCGCCGGGTCGTAGAAGAAGTTCTCGAAGTCGGCCGGGTCGTTGAAGCCGTTGGCGAAGCGGTCGGCGACGGGCTGGAGCTGCCCGGCGGCGCCGATCAGGTTGAGGATGTGCTCCGGCGGCGGGGCGAGCATGGCGTTCGTCCACTTGGTGACGTGCTGGGCGGTCTCCCAGTAGCGGTCGAAGGTCTGCCGCATCCAGGCCTCGTCGAACTCCTTCTCCCCCTGCTCCAGGATGGAGGCGAGGTAGGAGGCGGCGCACTTGGAGGCGGAGTTGGAGCCCTGGCCGGTGATCGGGTCGTTGGCGACGACCACGTCGGCCACGCCGAGGACCAGGCCGCCGCTGGGCAGGCGGCCGATCGGGTTGCGGACGGTGGGGGCGTAGCGGCCGGCGAGCGTGCCGCCGGCGTCGGTCAGTTCGACCTTGGTGGCCCGCGCGTACTCCCAGGGGAGGAATTTCTCCATGAGTTCCAGGGTCAGGGAGAGGTGCTCCGAGGGGTCCTTCACGTCCTTGAAGGCGTCCAGTGGGCCGCCGGGTATGCCCTCCCAGAACAGGATGTCGGCGCGGCCCGAGGTGGTGAAGGTCGGCATGACGAACAGCTCGCCGACGCCCGGGACCAGGTTGCAGCGGACGGCCTCCGTCTCCGGGTGCTCCGGGCGCGGGCCCATCCCGTGGACGTAGGCGACGGCGAGGGCGCGCTGCGGCTCGCTGTACGGGGACCTCTCCGGATCGCGGCCGAACATCTGCACCAGCTCGCCCTTGCCCGCCGAGACGAGGACGAGGTCGTAGGCGCGGGAGAAGTAGTCCAAGTCGCCGACGGCCGCGCCGTGGATGACCAGCTGGCCGCCGCGCTGGGCGAAGGTCTCCATCCAGCCGGCCATCTTCACCCGCTGGTCGACCGACTGCGCGATGCCGTCGAGGCGCCCCAGCCAGTCGATCGCGCGCTGCGAGGGGCCCGGGTCGAAGGAGCCGGGGGCCGCCACCGAGACGCCGACTCCCTCGATCTTCGGGGCCTGGGACTCCCAGAAGTTCAGCTGGAGGTCGCGCTCGTGCTGGAGTGCCGTGTGGAACATGCACTGCGTCGACATCACCCGGCCGGTGCGGATCTCGTCCGCGGTCCGGTTGGACATCAGGGTGACCTCGTAGCCGTGCGACTGGAGGCCGAGGGCGAGCTGGAGACCGGACTGGCCGGCTCCGACGACGAGTATCTTCCGCATGCGGGGGACGCTCCTAAAGGGACTACTACTCGGGGGTTTCGTCGAGCGCGTGGCCCACGAGGGACAAGAGGGTCTCGATGGCCGAGATCCGGCGGCGCGCATCCATGATCATTACAGGTATGTGCGCGGGGATCGTCAACGCCTCCCGCACGTCCTCCGCCTCGAACAGCTCGCTGCCGTCGAAGTGGTTCACGGCGACGACGTAGGGCAGTCCGCAGCTCTCGAAGTAGTCCAGCGCCGGGAAGCAGTCCTTCAGGCGGCGGGTGTCGGCCAGCACGACGGCGCCGATCGCGCCGCGCACCAGGTCGTCCCACATGAACCAGAACCGCTGCTGGCCCGGCGTGCCGAACAGGTAGAGCACCAGGTCGTCGTCGAGCGTGATGCGGCCGAAGTCCATGGCCACGGTGGTGGTGAGCTTGCCCGGGGTGGCGGTGAGGTCGTCGGTCTCCTCGCTCGCCTCGGTCATCAGCGCCTCGGTCTGCAGGGGCGTGATCTCCGAGACGGCGGTGACCAGCGTGGTCTTGCCGACACCGAAACCGCCCGCCACCACGATCTTCGTGGCGATCGGCGCGCGGGTGCGGTCCGTCTGCCAGGGCAGCATGGGCTCGTCGGGGTCGACGAGTGGGGAGACGCCGTAGGCGGCGGCGTCAGAGACGACGGAGTCCACTGAGCACCCTTTCGAGCAGAGCGCGGTCCGGGCGGCCCGTGCCGTGGCCGGTCCCGGTGCCGTACACACGGATCTTTCCCTGGTCCGCCAGGTCGCTGAGGAGCACGCGGACCACGCCGAGCGGCATCTTCAGCAGCGCGGCGATCTCGGCCACCGTACGCATACGGCGGCACAGTTCGACGATGGCCCGCATCTCCGGCATCACGCGGGAGGTGAGGGAACCGTTCGTCAGTTCCTTGCGCTCCTCGGCGGCTTCCAGCGCGGCGGTGCCGGCCGTGGCGCCGACGAACGTCTCCACGAGCAGGACGTGGCCGAAGCGGGTGCGGCCGCCGGTGAGCGAGTAGGGGCGCACGCGGGCCGGCTTGCGGTCGGCGCCGCGTACGGGGAGGTTCTTCGGGGCTTTCCTGGGGCTGCTGCTCATCGGGTACTCCCCGTAGAGGTCGACTCGGACTCCAGGGATTTCCGCAGCTCGCTGCGGAGTTCGGGGGTCAGGACATGGCCGGCGCGGCCGACGAAGAGCGCCATGTGGTAGGCGATGACGCTCATGTCGGCGTCCGCGGAGCCGTGCACGCCGAGCAGCGAGCCGTCGCTGATCGACATCACGAACAGGCTGCCCTCGTCCATGGCGACCATCGTGTGCTTCACGTTGCCGAAGTCCATGAGCCGGGCGGCGCCGACGGTGAGGCTGCCGACGCCGGAGACGACGGTGGCGAGGTCGGCGGCGGAGCCGCGCGGGCCGGTGCGGCGCACGGCCTGGGCCTCGCGGGCCGCGTCGTTGCGGTCCTGGTCGGAGGAGAGGAGCAGCAGGCCGTCGGAGGAGACCACCGCGACCGAGAGGATGCCGGGCACCTCCTCGACCAGGTTGGTCAGCAGCCAGTGCAGATTGCGTGCTTCACTGCTGAGTCCGAAGGTACTGGGCGCGGTCAACTGCTTGCCTCCTCGACAGTGCCCCCCGTGGCTTCTTCGGTGGTCCCTGCTGCGGCGGCCGGCGCCTCGTTCCGACCGGTCCGGTCGGCGATCTCCGCCTCGACGTCGCGGCGACCGGCCTCCGCCCCCCGGCGGAATCCTCCCAGGCGGCGGCGGAGCGCGTCCGCGTCGACGGAACCCGCGGTGCGCGGCTGTGGGGCCGCCGCGGGTGTGCTGAGCTTCGGGGTCCGCTTGGGCAGGCCCTTCTCGGTGACGGGCTCGGTGGTCTCGGCCGGCCCGGTGGTCTCCGTGGTCTCGGTGGTCCCGATGGTCTCGCCGGCCTCGGTGGTCCCGATGTTCCCGGCGTCCTCGGCCCGCGCGGTGCTCTCGTCCGGGGTGCGGTCGTGGGCGTCGGGGCCGATGGCGTACGGGTCGCCCGAGCGCTGTCCGGGAAGCTCGGGCGCGGTGGGCTCCTGGGGGGCCGGCTCCGGTGTGAACACCTCGGGTGCCGAGGCCGGTGCCTGTGCCTGTGCCTGTGTCGGCAGCAGGAGGGCCATCGTGGCGTCGTCGGGGAGGTCGCGGCCGGGGCGGGGCGAGTCGGTGGCCTCCGCCTCCTCGGCGGACTCCGGGCCGTCTTCCCGGGTCTGCTCGGTCTCCCTCTCCGTCTCCGTCTCCGACTCCGGCGCCGGTGCGTTGGCCGGTGCGGATGCGGAGGCCGGTGCGGGCGCCGGGGCCGGTTCCGCCTCCGGGGTCTGCTCCTCGCCCTCCGCCTCGTCGGCCTCCGCGCGTCGGACGGCCTGTTCCGCGGAGGCGACCAGCGGGTCCACGCCCTCTCGCGTGCCCTTCTCCGCGCGGCCGTGCAGGACGTTGGAGTTGGCCTCCGCGTCGGCGCCCGGCAGGGAGAAGGACCCCGTGCCGTCCGGCATGGGCACGCTCGGGGCGAGCGCGGCCGGCGGGGCCGCCGCGAGCAGGGCGTTCGGGAGGACCACGACGGCCGCGACACCGCCCTGCTTCTGCTCCCGCAGCCGCACGCGCGCCCCGTGCCGGTGGGCGAGCCGGGCCACGACGTACAGGCCGAGCCCGAGACCGTCCTCGCCCTCCTGGTCGTAGGGCGCCTCCGGGTCGAAGTCGGTGAGGCGGGCGTTGAGCCGCTGGAGCCGCTCGGTGGCCATGCCGATGCCCTCGTCCTGGACGGAGAGCATCACCTCACCGTTCTCCAGCAGCCAGCCGGAGACCTCGACGGGCAGGTCCGGCGGCGAGAAGGAGGTGGCGTTCTCCATCAGTTCCGCGAGCAGGTGGGAGAGGTCGTCGGCGGCGAATCCGGCCACGTGCGCGTGCGGCGGCAGCGCGGCGATGCGGACGCGCTCGTACCGCTCGATCTCACTGACCGCGGCCCGGACCACGTCGACCAGCGGCACCGGTCCGGCGCTGTGCTGGACGTGCTCGGTGCCGGCGAGGACGAGGAGGTTCTCGCTGTGCCGGCGCATGACCGTGGCGAAGTGGTCGAGCTTGAACAGGGTGGAGAGCCGGTCCGGGTCCTGCTCGCGCTCCTCCAGGCTCTCGATGACCGCGAGTTGCCGCTCGACCAGGCCGAGGGTGCGCAGCGCGAGGTTCACGAAGGTGGAGCCGATGCTCTTGCGCACCACCTCCAGCTGGGCGGCGGACTCGGCGAGTTCGGCGCGCAGTCCCTCGCGGGCGTCGGCCATCTTCTGCCGCTGGCCGACGAGGTGCTTGCGGTCGGCCTCCAGCGTGTTGACGCGCTCGGCGAGCGTGGCGGCGTGCGTGTGCAGGGCGTTGACGGAGCGGACGACCTGGGCGAACTCGTCGTTGCGGCCGGTGAAGGCGACGGGCTCTTCGGCCGTCGGGTCCTCCGCGCCGGCGAGCCGGGCCGAGCCGCGGCGCAGCACCGAGAGCGGGCGGGTGAGGGTGCGGGCCATGGCGGTGGCGATGCCGACGGCCAGCAGGATCAGGGCGCCGAGGGCGGCGATCCGGATCTCCAGCGCGGTGACGTCGTCGTCGCGCAGCTTCTCCAGGGCCGTGGTGCGCTTCTCGTAGAGGGCGGACTCGGCGCCCCGCATGGCGTCGACGCGGGCGGAGAGCGCGGCGTCCAGCCTCTTGGTGCTGGTACCGAGGTCGTCGTCGGAGAGCGTCGGCTCGTCCGTGAGACCGGCGAGGTACTTGTCGGCGGAGTTGACCTCCGGGCCGGCGACCGTGGCGTCGAAGCTGCCCCGTGCCTCCTTGGGCGCGCCCTCGCGGAAGTCGGCGAGGGCGGCGTCCGAGCGCACCCGGGCCTGCTGCGCGGCGGCGGCGAGTTCGTCGCGCTGCTTCGCGTCGGCGTCCGAGGACGTGGTCGTCTCGGTCGGCAGGCCCGTGATCGGGTCGATGACGGTCTCGGTGCTGCTCGGCACGTTCAGCGCCGCGAGCAGCAGACCGCGGGTGGCGGCGGCCTGCTGGACGGCGGTGTCCAGCTCGGCCAGGGCGTACGCGCCGGCGCCCGCGCGGGGCGGCATTTGCTCGGCCAGCTCCTCGGCGAGGGCGTGGAGTTCTGCGATCGCCTCCGAGTACGCGTCGTGCGCCTGGAGAGCGGTGCTCTTGCCGGTGAGCGCCGCTCGGCGCAGCGCCGCCACGGCGTCGAGGTCCTCGCGCAGGGAGGCCGGCGTGTCGGTGTCGGCGCGCAGTTCCTCCACCTGCCGGTCGACACGGGCGCTGCGCTGCTCGGAGGGCGCCTTGGACTCGGGGCGGCCGGCGGCGATGTACGGGGTGACCTCGTCCCGCTCGTCGGCGAGGGAGTGGGCGAGGGTCAGCGCGCCCTGGGTCTGCTCGGCGAGCGTCACCAGTTCCTGGGAGTCGTGCAGTTGCCCGGAGGCGGACACGACCGACGGGGCTCCGGCCCCGGCGACGGCGGCGGCCACCACCGCCACGGCGGCGATGAGGCGGTTGCGTACGTGGGTCGGACGGCCCTTGCCGACGGGGGCCTCCGGCGGCGCCGGGGTGGAGGTGCCGGGGGTGCGCTCCGCGCTCCCCACGGGGGCCGTCTGCTTGCCTGTGCGACGAGGCCGCGTCTTCTGCACCGGTGCTCGCATTCCTGACTCGTGTACCCGTGGGCCCGGGTGGCGCTCCGTCAACTGGCCGGTCGGCGCGTGCACCCTCCGCCACGCTCCGGGCTGCTCCTCGGCCGCCGACTGCGCATCGGACGGGGAGACCGCGTGAGCAGGGCAGGCACCCCACCGGATCCCGACCCTCCCAGTGCCGGTGGGCGGTGGGCGTGCATCATCCGACCCGCCACCCGAAGGAGTGAACCCCGGACGGGAGTTGGGGAGCAAGTTCTCCCGGCTCGTACGACGCGCTTGCGCGGCGCGCCGGTTGGACGTCTGCGACGGGCGGTGGCACTATGTGCCGCCACGCGTTGCCGGAGTGCCGAATTCCACCCCAAATCAGGCGCCTGACCTGCGCCCCTGCGTCGATCCCGGGGAAGTTGCCAGCCTTTTGCGGATGCCGTGAAGAGGTCGTGCAGACTGGCTGGATGCGCACGGAACTGGTCTCGGAACCCGGCCTCGCCGACCACCCCAACGAGGACTTCGCGAGTGTCGGACTACCGGCCTCGGGACAGGGTGGTTCGCTCGTCGTGCTGGACGGCGTGACACCGCCCCGGAGTACGACGGGGTGTCTGCATTCCGTGCCCTGGTTCACCGCGCACCTCGGTGGTGCTCTGACCGAACTGACCGTTTCACTCCCGGAAATCCCCCTCGCCGAAGCCCTGTCCCGCGCCATCGCTCGTACCTCGGCGGCACACGCGGAAACCTGTGACCTTTCTCACCCGCGGACTCCGCAGGCAACCGTGGTCCTGGCCCGCTGGTCCCCCGCCGCCGTCGAGTACCTGGTCCTCTCGGACTCGGCCCTGCTGGTGGAGGCCCCCGACGGCACGGTCACCGCGGTCCTGGACGACCGGCTGGCCCGGCTGCCCCGCTCGGCCCTCGCCACGGACGCGCTGGTCGACGCCAACCTCCGCAACAAGGAGGGCGGCTTCTTCACGGCCGCGGCCGACCCGGCGGTGGCGGCGCGGGCGGTGACGGGCGTGCTGCCGCGCGGCGAGGTGCGGACGCTGGCGGCGCTGACGGACGGGGCGGCACGGTGGGTGGAGAGGTTCGGGGAGGGCGACTGGACGGACTGCCTCGCGCTGGTACGGAAGCAGGGCGCCCAGGCGTTGGTGGACCGGGTGCGGGAGCTGGAACGGGTGGACGCTGCGGGAGCCCGGGCGTTCCTGGGGCGCGGCAAGGCGCACGACGACGCGACGGTGGTGTACGCGGAGCTGTGAACGCCGGGGGCCGCGGACCTACTTCTCCATCCCCCGGTTCAGCTGCCGCAGCAGCCGGGCCAGTTCCGTGACCTCGCGCGGGTCCCAGTCGGCGAGCCGTCCGGCGTACCGTGCGCGGCGCGCCTCGCGCACCCGGCTGACGCGCGACTGGCCCTCCGGGGTCAGGGTGATCAGCCAGGCGCGGCCGTCGGCGGGGTCGGGTTGCCGGGCGACGAGGCCGAGTTCCTCCAGCGCGCGCAGCTGACGGGACATCGTCGCCTTGCCGACGCCGATGTAGGCGGCCAGCTCCGTGGCCCGCTGCCCGCCGCACTCGCCGAGCCGGACGAGAAGGCCGTACGCGGACGACTCCAGGTCGGGGTGGACCTCGCGGGCCATCTCGCCCTGGTTCGCCCGCGCCCGCCGGAGCAGGACCGTCAACTCCCGCTCCAGCGCCAGGAACTCCGGTTGGTTCACACCACTGCCGGACGCGTCGAATTCGCCTCCGCGACCGTCGCCGTTCCCGTCTTCGCGCACGTCAGCCCCTGCCTCGATTTTCCCGGTCCTGAAAGTTTCCGCCACGGGCCGGCATCACCGCAGCTCGGCAAGTATTTCGCAGGCTTAGACCAACGGCAGCTTCCGGCCCCTCTTCCCACCCCCCGTTCTACGTGCGTAGCGTCTTCCTCGAACCCTGAATGGCATGCCCACGCCATCCATGGGTTCTCCCCACTCGCGCATCCCCCACCGAGCACCACCGAGCCATCGGAGGCACGTCATGCTCGTGCACAGATCCGGATCGGCCCGCGGGCGGCGCTTCGCCGTCACCGGGATCCTGCTCGCCGCGTTCTCCCTGGTAGCCACCCTCCCCGCCCACGCGTCGTCGGCCGCCGACATCCCGCCGCGCGGTTCCGCCCACATGGGCATGGGCGTCCTGGAGCACGACGGGCGCCACGGCACCCCCGTCCCGGGCGACGCCACCCAGACGGAGGGCGTCGACGTCTCCAGCCACCAGGGCAACGTCGCCTGGTCGACCCTGTGGAACAGCGGGGTCAAGTGGGCCTACGTCAAGGCCACCGAGGGGACGTACTACACCAACCCCTACTTCGCCCAGCAGTACAACGGCTCGTACAACGTCGGCATGATCCGCGGCGCCTACCACTTCGCCACCCCGGACACGACGAGCGGCGCCGCGCAGGCCAACTACTTCGTCGACCACGGCGGCGGCTGGTCCCGCGACGGCAAGACGCTGCCGGGCGCGCTGGACATCGAGTGGAACCCGTACGGGGCCACCTGCTACGGCAAGTCGCAGAGCCAGATGGTCACCTGGATCCGCGACTTCCTGAACACCTACAAGGCGCGCACCGGCCGCGACGCCGTGATCTACACGGCCACCAGCTGGTGGACCCAGTGCACCGGCAACTACGGCGGCTTCGCGGCGAACAACCCGCTGTGGATCGCCCGGTACGCCTCGACCGTGGGCACGCTGCCGGCCGGCTGGGGCTACTACACGATGTGGCAGTACACCTCGTCCGGGCCGACGGTCGGGGACCACAACAAGTTCAACGGGGCCCTGGACCGCGTACGGGCGCTCGCGAACGGCTGACACACGGCGTACGGCGAAGGCCCGGCCCCCTCTCAGGGACCGGGCCTCCGCCTCATCCGGTCACGTCCTCCCCCAGTGCCTAAAGCCTGGGAGGTGCCCCCATCGCCGCGACCGGAACCTCCGACCGCGCACCGTTCGTCGCCGGTGCGAGCGCCAGTTCCAGGACCTGTCGGACGTCGGTGACGGCGTGGACGTCGAGCTTGTCCAGTACCTCCGCCGGGACGTCGTCCAGGTCGGGTTCGTTGCGCTTGGGGATGATCACCGTGGTGACGCCCGCCCGGTGCGCCGCGAGCAGCTTCTGCTTGACCCCGCCGATCGGCAGCACCCGGCCGGTCAGCGAGACCTCGCCGGTCATCGCCACGTCCGTACGGACCAGCCGCCCGGAGAGCAGCGAGGCCAGCGCCGTGGTCATCGTGATGCCGGCGCTCGGGCCGTCCTTGGGGACCGCGCCCGCCGGGAAGTGGATGTGCACGCCCCGGTCCTTCAGGTCGGCCACCGGCAGCTCCAGCTCGGCGCCGCGACTGCGCAGGAAGCTCAGCGCGATCTGCGCCGACTCCTTCATCACGTCGCCCAGCTGACCGGTCAGGGTCAGTCCCGACGCGCCCGTCTCCGGGTCGGCCAGCGACGCCTCGACGTACAGGACGTCGCCGCCGGCGCCGGTCACCGCGAGGCCCGTGGCCACGCCGGGCACCGAGGTGCGCCGCTCGGCCGGGTCCTGGGCGGACTCGGGCACGTGGTGCGGCCGGCCGATCAGGGCGCGCAGGTCGCCGTCGGTGACGGTGAAGGGCAGCTTCCGTTCGCCCAGCTCGTGCTGGGCCGCCACCTTGCGCAGCAGCCGGGCGATGGACCGCTCCAGGGTGCGCACGCCCGCCTCGCGGGTGTACTCGCCGGCCAGCTTGCGCAGCGCGCCCTCGTCGACCGTGACCTCGTCCGGGTCCAGGCCGGCCCGCTCCAGCTGGCGCGGGAGCAGGTGGTCGCGGGCGATGACGATCTTCTCGTCCTCGGTGTAGCCGTCCAGGCGGACCAGCTCCATGCGGTCGAGCAGGGCCTCCGGGATGGCCTCCAGGACGTTGGCCGTGGCGAGGAAGACCACGTCGGACAGGTCCAGCTCGACCTCCAGGTAGTGGTCCCGGAAGGTGTGGTTCTGCGCCGGGTCGAGGACTTCGAGCAGCGCCGCGGCCGGGTCGCCCCGGAAGTCGGAGCCCACCTTGTCGATCTCGTCGAGGAGGACGACCGGGTTCATCGACCCGGCCTCCTTGATCGCCCGCACGATCCGGCCGGGCAGCGCGCCGACGTACGTACGCCGGTGGCCGCGGATCTCGGCCTCGTCGCGGACGCCGCCGAGGGCGACGCGGACGAACTCGCGGCCCATCGCGTGGGCGACGGACTCGCCGAGGCTGGTCTTGCCGACGCCGGGCGGGCCCACCAGGGCCAGTACGGCACCGCCGCGCCGGCCTCCGACGACGCCGAGGCCCCGGTCGCCGCGCCGCTTGCGCACCGCCAGGTACTCGGTGATCCGCTCCTTGACGTCGTCCAGGCCCGCGTGTTCGTCGTCGAGGACGGCCCGGGCGCCCTGGATGTCGTAGGCGTCCTCGGTGCGGACGTTCCACGGCAGTTCGAGGACGGTGTCGAGCCAGGTGCGGATCCAGGAGCCCTCGGGCGACTGGTCGGAGGACCGCTCCAGCTTGTCGACCTCCTTGAGTGCGGCCTCGCGCACCTTCTCGGGCAGGTCGGCGGCCTCGACGCGGGCGCGGTAGTCGTCGGACTCCTCGCCCTCGCGCTCACCATTGATCTCGCGCAGCTCCTTGCGCACGGCTTCGAGCTGGCGGCGCAGCAGGAACTCCCGCTGCTGCTTGTCGACGCCCTCCTGGACGTCCTTGGCGATGGTCTCGGCGACGTCCTGCTCGGCGAGGTGGTCGCGCAGCTGCTGAGTGGCGAGCTTGAGGCGGGCCACCGCGTCGGCGGTCTCCAGCAGCTCGACCTTCTGCTCGGTGGTGAGGAAGGGCGAGTAGCCGGAGTTGTCGGCGAGCGCGGAGACGTCGTCGATGGCCTGGACACGGTCCACGACCTGCCAGGCGCCGCGCTTGCGCAGCCAGGCGGTGGCCAGCGCCTTGTACTCCTTCACCAGCTCGGCGACCTGGCCGGGCAGCGGCTCGGGCACGGTGTCGTCGACGCGCGTGCCCTCGACCCACAGCGCGGCGCCGGGGCCGGTGGTGCCGGCGCCGATCTTCACGCGGCCGACGCCTCGGAGCAGGGCGCCCGGGTCGCCGTCGGCCAGCCTGCCGACCTGCTCGACCGTGCCGAGGACGCCGGTCCTGGCGTAGGTGCCGTCGACGCGCGGGACGAGGAGGACCCGGGGCTTGCCGGGCTCGGACCTGGCGGCGGCCTGGGCGGCCTCCACCGCGGCGCGTACCTCGGCGTCGCTCAGGTCCAGGGGGACGACCATTCCGGGCAGGACCACTTCGTCGTCGAGCGGCAGCACGGGCAGGGTGAGCGGTGTGAAGGCTTCGGACTCAGCAGCCATGATCTCCCCTTCGGCAGTCAAGTTGAGTTACATCGACTCAATGAAAGGGAGTCCCCGATTGTTCCCCCACACGTGTTCGCTCTGAGCGATCAAGGGCCCGGGGTGCCGCTGCCACGTATGCGGGAGCACGGCCGGGCGCTCCGGCATTCCCTGCCAGGATGGGCCGATGCCCACCACTTCCCACGACTCCTACGACATCCCCGAAGTGCTGGACCGTCGCGAGGGCCCGCACGGCGAGGTCGTCCTGCGCCGGCACGGGGCGCTGCTGCAGATCATCGCGAACGGCTGCTTCCTGATGGACACCTCCGACGGGCGTTCGGAGCGGCGGCTGGTCGACGCGGCGGCCGACGCGCTCACCGCGTCCGGCGGGCGGAGCGCGCCCCACCTCCTCATCGGGGGACTCGGCGTCGGTTTCTCGCTCGCGCACGCGGCCGCCGACCCCCGCTGGGGCCGGATCGCGGTCGTCGAGCGCGAGCGCGCCATCATCGACTGGCACCGGGGCGGACCGCTGGCCGCGCTGTCCGCGGGAGCGCTGGCCGATCCGCGCACGAAGATCGTGGAAGCGGATCTCCTGGAATACGTCAATGAGACATCCGACACGTACGACGCGCTCTGCCTCGACATCGACAACGGCCCCGGCTGGACCGTCACCGAGGGCAACGACGGACTGTACGCGCCGGCCGGACTGGCTTGCTGCGCACGGCTGTTGAGGCCCGGCGGGGTGCTTGCCGTATGGTCTGCGCAGCCCTCTCCGGAATTCGAAGAAACCTTGCGTAATGCCGGGTTCCAGCAGGTGCGTACCGAAGAGATCCCCGTTGCCCGGGGCGTTCCGGACGTCGTCCACCTCGGCGTCGGGCCTGGATAGCAAAGGCGCGGTGACTCCCCGTACGCTGCTGCTCTGACGCGGATCATTCAAGCGTCAAGCGCAGCCATGGGATCACCCCACGGATTCCGGAAAGCACACTTCAGGGGCGGGCGATGGAGCAGACACAGACCTCCCACAACGGCACGGCGACGGCTACTCCGGGCGCGCAGCGACGGGTGCTGGTGGTCGAGGACGACCAGACCATCGTGGACGCCATCGCGACCCGCCTGCGCGCCGAGGGGTTCCTGGTGCAAACGGCGGGCGACGGTCCGTCCGCGGTCGACACCGCCGAGGCGTGGCAGCCCGACCTGCTGATCCTCGACATCATGCTGCCCGGCTTCGACGGTCTGGAGGTCTGCCGGCGCGTGCAGGCACAGCGGCCGGTGCCGGTGCTGATGCTCACGGCCCGCGACGACGAGACGGACATGCTGGTCGGGCTCGGCGTGGGCGCCGACGACTACATGACCAAGCCGTTCTCGATGCGCGAGCTGGCCGCCCGCGTGCACGTACTGCTGCGCCGGGTGGAACGGGCCGTGGTGGCCGCCTCCACGCCGCGCAGCGGCATCCTCCGCCTCGGCGAACTGGAGATCGACCACGCGCAGCGCCGGGTGCGGGTGCGCAGCGAGGACGTGCACCTGACCCCCACCGAGTTCGACCTGCTGGTCTGCCTGGCGAACACCCCGCGCGCGGTGCTCTCCCGTGAGCAGCTGCTGGCCGAGGTGTGGGACTGGGCGGACGCCTCCGGCACCCGGACCGTGGACAGCCACATCAAGGCGCTGCGCCGCAAGATCGGGGCCGAGCGCATCCGCACGGTGCACGGCGTGGGCTACGCGCTGGAGACCCCGACGCCATGAGCCGAGGGCGGGAGGCCGCACGGAGGAGCCCCGGCCCCCGGAGCACCGGGGAACCCTGGGGCGGCGTACGCCCCTTCTCGATCAAGACCAAACTGGGCGCGCTGGTCGTCACGTCGGTGCTGATCACCACCGGTCTCTCGGTGATAGCGGTGCACACCAAGACGGAGCTGCGCTTCATCACGGTCTTCTCGATGATCGCCACGCTGCTGATCACGCAGTTCGTCGCGCACGGGCTGACCGCCCCGCTGGACGAGATGAACGCCGTGGCCCGGTCCATCTCGCATGGCGACTACACGCGCCGGGTGCGCGAGAACCGCCGCGACGAGCTGGGCGACCTGGCCGTCACCATCAACCGCATGGCCGACGACCTGGAGGCCCAGGACCTCCAGCGCAAGGAGCTGGTGGCGAACGTCTCGCACGAGCTGCGCACCCCCATCGCCGGCCTGCGCGCGGTGCTGGAGAACATCGTCGACGGGGTCACCGAGGCCGACCCGGAGACCATGCGGACGGCGCTCGGGCAGACGGAGCGGCTCGGCCGGCTGGTGGAGACGCTGCTGGACCTCTCCCGCCTGGACAACGGCGTCATACCGCTGCGCAAGCGGCGCTTCGAGGTGTGGCCGTACCTGTCCGGCGTGCTGAAGGAGGCCAACATGGTCGCTTCGGCACGCGCGGGCCTCGCGTCCGGCTCCGGCAGCCACACCCGCACCGACGTGCACCTGGCCCTCGACGTCTTCCCCCCGGAGCTGACCGCGCACGCCGACCCCGAGCGCATCCACCAGGTCGTCGCCAACCTCATCGACAACGCGGTCAAGCACAGCCCGCCGCACGGCCGGGTGACGGTCCGGGCGCGGCGCGGGGAGCTGCCGGAGTCGCTGGAGCTGGAGGTCCTCGACGAGGGCCCCGGCATTCCGCGCTCGGAGTGGCGCCGGGTGTTCGAGCGGTTCAACCGGGGTTCGGTGTCCCGGCCGCACGGTCCGGGCAGCGACGGCGGTACCGGGCTCGGCCTGGCGATCGCCCGCTGGGCGGTGGATCTGCACGGCGGCCGGATCGGTGTGGCCGAATCCGATCGGGGCTGCCGGATTCTCATCACCCTTCCGGGCCTGCCGTCGGCGTCGAGTTGACGTAGGGTTCGAAGCGGAGCCTCAAGATCCACTGGCGTCCGCGCTGACGGACACGTGTGATCAGGCACAGACCCGCGTTTTCTCCGCGCCGGGTCCCGGTCTCCCCTTCTCACGCGCAGCAGAACCTCGCTTGTTTCCCGCCATTTCCAGCGCCGAAACGCGGTCTGCGATGTGACTTACGCGACGATGAACGGGCCCGGTCTGACCTTCCGGGTCCGGGAGGCGTAGCCTTGATTCCCGCTGTCCACCATCTTGTGAAGCGGAAGAGGGCGGTTCTCGCCGTGTCGCCACAGTCCCCCAGTAACTCGAGCATCTCGACCGACACCGACCAAGCCGGCAACGCGGGAAAGAACCCCGCCGCCGCGTTCGGTGCCAACGAGTGGCTCGTCGACGAGATCTATCAGCAGTACCTCCAGGACCCGAATTCCGTTGACCGAGCCTGGTGGGACTTCTTCGCCGACTACAAGCCAGGAGCGGCCGCGGCCCAGTCCGCCTCCGGTGCCGCGAGCACCGACTCCGGCAGCGCGCCCCAGGCCGCCCCCGCGCCGCAGGCGCAGCAGCCACAGGCTCCCGCCCCGGCCCAGGCCCCGGCGGCTCCCCAGCAGGCCGCCGCGCCCGCCAAGCCGGCCGCGCAGCCCGCCGCTGCCGCCCCGGCGGCTCCGGCCGCGAAGCCGGCCCCGGCTCCGGCCAAGCCCGCCGCCAAGCCGCAGGCGAAGGCCGCCGCGCCCGCCAAGGACGCCACCGCCGCCGAGGGTCCCGCGGGCCCCGAGATGGTGACGCTGCGCGGCCCCGCCGCCGCGGTCGCGAAGAACATGAACGCCTCGCTGGAGCTGCCCACGGCCACGTCCGTGCGCGCGGTCCCGGTGAAGCTGCTGTTCGACAACCGCATCGTCATCAACAACCACCTCAAGCGCGCCCGGGGCGGGAAGATCTCCTTCACGCACCTGATCGGCTACGCGATGGTGCAGGCCATCAAGGCCATGCCGTCGATGAACTACGCGTTCGGCGAGAAGGACGGCAAGCCGACGCTCATCAAGCCGGCGCACGTCAACCTCGGCCTCGCCATCGACCTGGTCAAGCCCAACGGCGACCGCCAGCTCGTCGTCGCGGCGATCAAGAAGGCCGAGACGCTGAACTTCTTCGAGTTCTGGCAGGCCTACGAGGACATCGTCCGCCGCGCCCGCGACGGCAAGCTGACGATGGACGACTTCTCCGGCGTCACGGTCTCCCTGACCAACCCCGGCGGCCTCGGCACCGTCCACTCGGTGCCGCGCCTGATGCCCGGCCAGGCCGTCATCATGGGCGTCGGCTCCATGGACTACCCGGCGGAGTTCCAGGGCACCAGCCAGGACACCCTGAACAAGCTCGGCATCTCGAAGGTCATGACGCTCACGTCGACCTACGACCACCGGGTCATCCAGGGCGCCGCCTCCGGCGAGTTCCTGCGCCAGGTCGCCAACCTGCTCCTCGGCGAGAACGGCTTCTACGACGAGATCTTCGAGGCACTGCGCATCCCCTACGAGCCGGTCCGCTGGCTCAAGGACATCGACGCCAGCCACGACGACGACGTCACCAAGGCCGCCCGCGTCTTCGAGCTGATCCACTCCTACCGGGTCCGCGGCCACGTCATGGCCGACACCGACCCGCTGGAGTACCAGCAGCGCAAGCACCCCGACCTGGACATCACCGAGCACGGGCTCACCCTGTGGGACCTGGAGCGCGAGTTCGCGGTCGGCGGCTTCGCGGGCAAGTCCCTGATGAAGCTGCGCGACATCCTCGGCGTGCTGCGCGACTCGTACTGCCGCACCACCGGCGTCGAGTTCATGCACATCCAGGACCCGAAGCAGCGCAAGTGGATCCAGGACCGCATCGAGCGCTCGCACACCAAGCCGGAGCGCGAGGAGCAGCTCCGCATCCTGCGCCGCCTGAACGCCGCCGAGGCGTTCGAGACGTTCCTGCAGACCAAGTACGTCGGCCAGAAGCGCTTCTCCCTGGAGGGCGGCGAGTCCGTCATCCCGCTGCTCGACGCGGTCATCGACTCGGCGGCCGAGTCCCGCCTGGACGAGGTCGTCGTCGGCATGGCCCACCGCGGCCGGCTGAACGTGCTGGCCAACGTCGTCGGCAAGTCGTACGCGCAGATCTTCCGCGAGTTCGAGGGCAACCTCGACCCGAAGTCGATGCACGGCTCCGGTGACGTGAAGTACCACCTGGGCGCCGAGGGCACCTTCACCGGCCTGGACGGCGAGCAGATCAAGGTCAGCCTGGTCGCGAACCCGTCCCACCTGGAGGCCGTCGACCCGATCGTCGAGGGCGTCGCCCGCGCCAAGCAGGACATCATCAACAAGGGCGGCACGGACTTCACCGTCCTGCCGGTGGCGATCCACGGCGACGCGGCCTTCGCGGGCCAGGGCGTGGTGGCCGAGACCCTGAACATGTCGCAGCTGCGCGGCTACCGCACCGGCGGCACGGTCCACGTCGTCATCAACAACCAGGTCGGCTTCACCGCCGCCCCGGAGTCCTCGCGCTCCTCGATGTACGCCACCGACGTGGCCCGCATGATCGAGGCCCCGATCTTCCACGTGAACGGCGACGACCCGGAGGCCTGCGTCCGCGTGGCGCGGCTCGCCTTCGAGTTCCGCCAGGCGTTCAACAAGGACGTGGTGATCGACCTCATCTGCTACCGCCGCCGCGGTCACAACGAGACCGACAACCCGGCCTTCACCCAGCCGCTGATGTACGACCTGATCGACAAGAAGCGCTCGGTGCGCAAGCTGTACACCGAGTCCCTCATCGGTCGCGGCGACATCACCCTGGAAGAGGCCGAGCAGGCGCTCCAGGACTACCAGGGCCAGCTGGAGAAGGTCTTCACCGAGGTCCGCGAGGCCGCTTCCCAGCCGTCCGCCGCGGAGCCCTCGGACCCGCAGGCCGAGTTCCCGGTCTCCGTGAACACCGCGGTCACCGCCGAGACCGTCAAGCGGATCGCCGAGTCCCAGGTCAACATCCCCGACCACGTCACCGTGCACCCGCGGCTGCTGCCGCAGCTCCAGCGCCGGGCGGCCATGGTCGAGGACGGCACGATCGACTGGGGCATGGGCGAGACCCTCGCCGTCGGCTCGCTGCTCCTTGAGGGCGTCCCGGTCCGGCTGTCCGGCCAGGACTCGCAGCGCGGCACCTTCGGCCAGCGGCACGCGGTGCTCATCAACCGCGAGACCGGCGACGAGTTCACGCCACTGCTGTACCTGTCCGAGGACCAGGCCCGGTACAACGTCTACAACTCCCTGCTCTCCGAGTACGCGGTGATGGGCTTCGAGTACGGCTACTCGCTCGCCCGCCCCGACGCGCTGGTGATGTGGGAGGCGCAGTTCGGCGACTTCGTCAACGGCGCGCAGACGGTGGTGGACGAGTTCATCTCGTCGGCCGAGCAGAAGTGGAACCAGACGAGCGGCGTGACGCTCCTGCTCCCGCACGGCTACGAGGGCCAGGGCCCGGACCACTCCTCGGCCCGCCCGGAGCGCTTCCTCCAGCTCTGCGCGCAGAACAACATGACGGTCGCGATGCCGACCCTGCCGTCGAACTACTTCCACCTCCTGCGGTGGCAGGTGCACAACCCGCACCACAAGCCGCTGGTCGTCTTCACCCCGAAGTCGATGCTGCGCCTCAAGGCCGCGGCGTCGAAGGCGGAGGAGTTCACGACGGGCCAGTTCCGCCCGGTCATCGGCGACGACTCGGTCGACGCGGCCGCGGTCAAGAAGGTCGTCTTCTGCGCCGGCAAGGTCTACTACGACCTCGACGCCGAGCGGAAGAAGCGCGGCATCACCGACACGGCCATCATCCGCATCGAGCGCCTGTACCCGCTGCCGGGTGCCGAGCTCCAGGCGGAGATCGCCAAGTACCCGAACGCCGAGAAGTACCTGTGGACCCAGGAGGAGCCGGCGAACCAGGGTGCCTGGCCGTTCATCGCGCTCAACCTGATCGACCACCTGGACCTGGCGGTCGGCGCCGACGTCCCGCACGGCGAGCGCCTGCGTCGCATCTCGCGTCCGCACGGCTCGTCCCCGGCCGTCGGCTCCGCCAAGCGGCACCAGGCCGAGCAGGAGCAGCTGGTGCGTGAGGTGTTCGAGGCGTAGCTCTTCGGCGGCGGCGCACACCGCCGCGCAGCGCGTCCGGGCCGGGCCGCATCCCCTCTTCGGGGGTGCGGCCCGGCCCTTTGCCTGCACTTATCCTTGACGGCATGTACTTCACCGACCGTGGCATCGAGGAGCTGGAGAAGCGGCGCGGCGAGGAGGAGGTCACCTTCGAGTGGCTCGCCGAGCAGCTGCGGACCTTCGTCGACCTGAACCCGGACTTCGAGGTTCCGGTGGAGCGGCTGGCGACGTGGCTGGCGCGGCTGGACGACGAGGACGACGAGGACGAGTAGTTCCACCGGGGGCGCGCGCCGCCGCCGCCCCGAGGCCGTCACGGACGCCGTGCCGTCCCGTACGCCAGCCCGAGCGCGCCGTGCGCGACCAGCAGCGCCCCCGCCGCGCTCCAGCCGCCGGCGCGGCGTCGCAGGCCCCAGGCGGTGAGCGACAGGCCGGCCGCCACCTGGGCCACGGCCAGGGCACGGGCGCCGGGGCCGCCCACCCAGGGCATCCAGGGGGCGAGGCGGCTCTCGTCGGCGGTGGGGTGGCGTGCGGGCGCCTCGGTCCGCCGGGCGTCGGGCAGGGCGCGGGCGGCCTCGCCAAGGTGGTCGGCGGGTCGGCCGGGGTCGAGTCCGGCGGGGAGCGCGACTCCCGCGCGCGTGAGGACCGCGAGCAGTCCGCGCAGCCTGGTACGGGCGTCGGCCTCGGGGTCCGGCCTCGTCAGCCGGTCCAGCGACTGGACGTCCAGGACGGGGTCCAGGCCGAGACGGGCGGCGAAGGTCCGCATGGCCTCGTCCTCGCCGGCCGGGGTGCCGTCCCCGAGCCATACGTAGCCGACGGGGCGGCGGAATCCGGACGCGAGGGTGTAGCCCGCCCGGTCGGCGTCCCACCACAGGGCGAGTACGGGCCACGGGGCGCCGACGGCGAGGGCCGCGGCCCAGCCGGTGAGCACGCGGTCGACCGGTTCGTCGCCGTGCCGCCAGGGCGTGCCCCGCGGGACGAGCACGCTCCACTCCTCGCCGGCCCGGACCAGCGGCATGCGTTCGCCCAGGAGCGGGGCGACGGCGGCGACGGAGTCCGGCTCCGCGCGGCACAGCAGCAGGGCACCGGCAGCGGGATCTGACACGGACTCTTCCGTCGACATGCTCTCAAGCTAGGGCAATTCAGCACCTTCGGCCGATCGTAGATCACCAGAACGGGTGTCTTGACTTTCCGTGCCCGCGATATATCGTGAATCACGGAGGACGCGATATGGCGCGTTCGGTCGAGGAGGTCTCACCATGTCCGAGTGGTCCGTCGCGGAGCCCAGGAAACTCACCTTCGACGAGTCCGTGAGCGAGCTCCACGTACGCATCGTCAATGGAACAGTGAACGTCGTGGGCACGGACGAGGGTTCCGCCCGCCTGGAGGTCTCCGAGATCGAGGGACCGCCCCTGGTCGTGACCCACCAGGACGGCGTTCTCACGGTGGCCTACGAGGACCTGCCCTGGAAGGGCTTCCTCAAGTGGCTCGACCGCAAGGGCTGGCGCCGCAGCGCGGTGGTCTCCCTGGCCGTGCCGACCGGCACCCGTGTGGAGGTGGGCGTGGTCAGCGCCGCGGCCGTGGTCTCCGGGCTCGACGGGCGCGCCGAGGTGAAGGGCGTCTCCGGCGACACCACACTGGTGGGCCTCGCGGGCCCGGTCCGCGCCGACACCGTCTCCGGGAGCGTGGAGGCGCAGGCCCTCACCGGAGACCTGCGCTTCAATTCCGTCTCCGGCGACCTGACGGTGGTCGAGGCGGGCTCCTCCGTCCGGGCCGACTCGGTGAGCGGTTCGATGATCGTCGACCTGGACACCGCCGGCGGGCCCACCGACATCAGTCTGACCAGCGTCTCGGGCGAGATCGCCATCCGGCTGCCCCAGCCGGCCGACGCGGAGGTGGAGGCGAACACGGCCAGCGGCACCGTCTCCAGCGCCTTCGAGGACCTCCGGGTGGGCGGACAGTGGGGCGCCAAGCGGATCACCGGCCGGCTCGGCGCGGGCAACGGCCGCCTGAAGGCCACGACGGTCTCCGGCTCGATCGCCCTGCTGCGCCGTCCGGCGGCGGAGGACACACCGTGGGAGCGGGAGCCGCGGGGCACCGGCCCGGCGGACGGCGTACAGGACGACTCGGGGGACAATTCCGCTTCCGGCCGGGACCACGGCGCCGCCGGCGCCCCGGCCGACGGCACGACCGACAAGAAGGTGCTCTGACATGTCCCCCGTCTTCGCCCACGGCCGCCTCCGCCTCTACCTCCTCAAGCTCCTGGACGAGGCCCCGCGCCACGGCTACGAGGTGATCCGGCTCCTCGAAGAGCGCTTCCAGGGGCTGTACGCGCCGTCGGCGGGCACGGTGTACCCGCGCCTGGCCAAGCTGGAGGCCGAGGGCCTGGTCACCCACACCACCGAAGGCGGCCGCAAGGTGTACGCCATCACGGACGCCGGCCGCGCCGAGCTGTCCGACCGCAGTGGTGAACTGGCCGACCTGGAGCTGGAGATCCGGGAGTCGGTGGCCGAGCTCGCCGCCGAGATCCGGGCCGACGTGCGCGGTGCCGCGGGCGATCTGCGCCGGGAGATGCGGGCCGCGGCCGGCGCGGCCCATCGGGGCGCCGGCCCGGGAGCGCACGACGAGGGGAGCGACTCCGCCGCCGGCACCGCGGACACCGACGACAAGGAGGCCTGGCGCGCCGCCAAGGAGGAGATGCGGCGCGTCAAGCAGGAGTGGAAGGAGCAGGCCCGCCGCGCGAAGGACGAGAGCCGCCGCGCCCGGGACGAGGCCCAGCGGGCCCGGCGCCAGGCCAAGGAGGCCCAGGAGCGGGCCCGGGTGCAGGCACAGGAGGAGGTGCAGCGCATCGCCCAGCGGGTCCAGGAACAGGTGCAGGACCACTTCGCGCGGGGCGACTGGCCGACGGGGCTGCGCGAGGGCCTGAGCGAACTGGCCAAGGAGGTCGGCGACTTCGGGAAGGACTTCGGAAAGGAGTTCGGCAAGGACTGGGGCTTCGGCCGCACCGACGCCGACAAGCCCACCCA
Organism: Streptomyces sp. BB1-1-1; assembly: GCF_031597775.1. Taxonomy (NCBI): domain Bacteria; kingdom Bacillati; phylum Actinomycetota; class Actinomycetes; order Kitasatosporales; family Streptomycetaceae; genus Streptomyces; species Streptomyces sp. BB1-1-1. Next base: position 2,881,135 of record NZ_CP134203.1, read on the forward strand.
TCGGCCCGAGTACTCCGCCACCCCCGAGGACTTTCCGGCCGGTTACGCTCCGGCCTGGGCCCACGAGGACACCGCGGAGGCCACCGGCGATCCGGCTCGTGACCTCGACCGGCTGCTCGACCGCTTCCGGGACGACATCCGCGACGCGGCCCGGGACCACGGCGTCACCGCCGACCAGCTCCGCGACGCCCGCCTCCACCTGTCGACCGCGGCGGCGCACATCGGGGCGATACTGCGGACGCCGAAGGCCTGAGCCCTCGGGCGCGAGACCCCCGGCCCACCGCCGAAACGCCCTGGCCCGGGGGGGGAGGCCGCACACGTCAGGCGCAGGCCTCACCGGTGCCGCCGCCCAGCACCCTGGTCAGCGACTCGTGGGTCACGCCGTGGTCGGCGAGCACCTCGGCGGGCACACCGGGGCGGACGGTCAGGGCGAGCAGGATGTGCTCGTCCCCGATACTCCGGTCGCGCCGGGCGACGGCGGCCCGCAGAGCCTGCTCCAGCACCTCCTTGGCGCCCTTGCTGAAGCTGCGGTGCTGCCCGGACCACCAACGCCTGCCCGTCCGTTCGCCGGACATCGCGCCGACGCCATGGGCCTCCTCCACCCGGGCGACGATCTCGGAGACGTCGATCCCCAGACCGGCGAGGGCATCGGTCTCCGCCCGCGTCAGCCCGGCCCGGCGCCGTGCCTCCGCCAGGGCCTGCCGTACCGCGTCCTTGCGTTCGCCGGCCCCGAGCGCCGACAGCGCGAAGGAGGCGCGGCTGCCCTCACGGTCCAGCAGGGCGAGCAGCAAGTGCTCGGCGTCGACGGTCCGCGCCCGCGCCCCTCCGGCGTGCTCGACCGCCCCCTGCACCACGGCCCGGGCATCCTTCGTGAATCGCTCGAACATCAATGCCTCCCGTACTTCTTGTGCACGGCCTGCCTGCTGACTCCGAGTTCCGTGGCGATCTCCTGCCACGACCACCCCTGATTGCGCGCGCTGCGCACCTGCACCGCCTCCAGCTGCTCCAGCAGCATCCGCAATGCGGCGACGGCCCGCAGCCCGACCCGGGGGTCGCGATCACCGGCACGCGCGGCGAGATCGGTTGCTTCACTCATGGTGTCAACATAGGTTGACACCCCGGATCGTGTCAACAGTGGTTGACGCGATCCGGGGTGTCGGAGGCGCGGAGAACGCGTCAGGAGCCGCTGAGCACGATCTTGCCGAACTGCCCTCCGGAGGCCATCCGCTCGAAGCCCTCGCGGGCCCGGTCCATCGGAAGCACCTCGTCGATGACGGGACGCACACCGGTCGCGGCACAGAAGGAGAGCAGGTCCTCCAACTCGTCCTTGGTGCCCATCGTGGAGCCGACGATCTTGAGCTCCAGGAAGAAGACCCGGGTCAGCTCGGCGTGGGAGGGCCGGTCGCCACTGGTGGCGCCGGAGATGACGAGCGTGCCCCCCGGACGCAGCGACTTCACCGAGTGGGACCAGGTCGCGGCGCCCACGGTCTCGATGACGGCGTCGACCCGCTGCGGCAGCCGCGCGCCCGGCTCGACGGCCTCCACGGCGCCCAGCTCCAGGGCGCGCTTCCGCTTGGCCTCGTCCCGGCTGGTGGCGAAGACCCGCAGTCCCGCCGCCTTGCCGAGCACGATCGCTGCCGTGGCGACCCCGCCGCCGGCGCCCTGGACGAGCACCGAGTCACCGGGACGCACCCCGGCGTTGGTGAACAGCATCCGGTACGCCGTCAGCCAGGCGGTCGGCAGGCAGGCCGCCTCCTCGAAGGAGAGCTCCTTCGGCTTGGGCAGGATGTTCCAGGTCGGCACGGCGACCTGCTCGGCGAACGTCCCCTGGTAGCGCTCCGTGAGGATCGAGCGGGGCTCCTTCGGGCCGACGCCATGACCGGTCTGACCGATCACGGAGTGCAGGACGACCTCGTTGCCGTCCTCGTCGACACCGGCGGCGTCACAGCCGAGGATCATCGGCAGCCGGTCCTCCGGGAGGCCGACGCCGCGCAGGGACCACAGGTCGTGGTGGTTGAGGGAGGCGGCCCTGACATCGACGACACTCCAGCCGGGCCGGGCCTCGGGAGCGGGACGCTCTCCCAACTCCAGGCCGGTCAGCGGCTGGTCGCGGTCGATTCGGGCGGCATAGACAGCGAACATGACCTTGACGATAGGTTCCCGACCCGCCAACCGGAACCACGACGCCCTGTGACACACACCCTCTTGCCACCGCCCCGCCCCGCTGCGAGCAATCATGCCGCCCCAGCTGCGGGCAGTCGTGCCGCGTAGCTGCGGGCAGTCGTGCCGCTGGGGCGGCACGGGTGGGCGCAGCGGCACCCCGCAACGCCGGGCCGCGCACCCACCCCCGCCCGACACCAACGCCGCCCACCCGAAAAGCGAACGGCCCCGCCCACCAAGGACGAGGCCGCACACCACACACCGCATCACACCGTCACCGGCGCGACATTCCCACCGTCACCGGCGCGACGCTCCCACCGTCACCGGCGCGCGACCCCTTCCGCCCGAGCCGCCGCCGCCACCGCAGCCGTAACCGCCGGCGCGACCCGCTCGTCGAAGGGCGACGGGATGACGTAGTCCGCGGCGAGGTCGTCCCCCACCACGGAGGCCAGCGCCTCCGCCGCCGCGAGCTTCATGCCCTCGGTGATCCGGGACGCCCGCACCTGCAGCGCGCCCGCGAAGATGCCCGGGAACGCCAGCACGTTGTTGATCTGGTTCGGGAAGTCCGAGCGCCCCGTCGCGACGACCGCCGCGTACTTGTGGGCGACCTCCGGGTGCACCTCGGGGTTCGGGTTGGCCATCGCGAAGACGAAGGCGCCCTTCGCCATCGAGGCGACCGCCGGCTCCGGCACCGTACCGCCGGAGACGCCGATGAAGACGTCGGCGCCGGACAGGGCGGCCTCCAGGGAGCCGGACAGCCCCGCCTTGTTGGTGAAGGAGGCCACTTCCCGCTTGACCGGGGTCAGGTCGTCCCGGTCGGCGGAGACGACACCCTTGCGGTCGGCGACCGCGACGTCCCCGATGCCGGCCTCGACCAGCATCTTGGCGATGGCGACACCGGCCGCGCCCGCGCCCGAGATCACGGCACGCAGCTCGCCCAGCGTCCGCCCGCTCAGCCGCGCCGCGTTCCGCAGTGCCGCCAGCGTCACGACCGCCGTGCCGTGCTGGTCGTCGTGGAAGACCGGGATGTCGAGGCGCTCCTGGAGCTTGCGCTCGATCTCGAAGCACCTCGGCGCCGAGATGTCCTCCAGGTTCACGCCGCCGAAGGAGGGCGCGAGCCGCACCACCGTCTCGACGATCTCGTCGGCGTCCGTGCAGTCGAGCGCGATCGGGACCGCGTCCACACCGCCGAACTGCTTGAACAGGATCGCCTTCCCCTCCATCACCGGAAGGGAGGCTTCGGGCCCGATGTCCCCGAGGCCCAGAACGGCCGTACCGTCCGTCACGACCGCCACGACCGACGACTTCCAGGTGTAGTCGTGGACGAGGTCGGGCTGCTCGGCGATCGCGCTGCACACTTTCGCGACGCCGGGCGTGTACGCCAGGGACAGGTCGTCCTTGTCGCGGACCGGCACGGTGGCCTGCACGGCCATCTTGCCGCCGCGGTGCAGCGCGAACGCGGGGTCGAAGGAGTCGAGGGGCTCGGCGCCCGCCTCCTGCTCCGTACTGGCGTCGCTGTCGCTGCGAGGATTGACGATCTCCGCTGCCACTTTGTCTTACCCCTTAAGAGTTCATGGTTTGAGGGTTTGTCCACTCCTGGTGAGGAATGGGCGGGCACCGCGCAGGAGGATGGCCGTTGGGACCACGTGGGCCCTGCGCGACGGGCGCGCCGCACACGCGCCCTGAGCCCCTGATGAGGGGTGTAAAGAACCTTCTTACCCGACGGACACCCACCGCGACGAGTCCGATAAGGGCAAGCTCACATGTCGGACCTCGGACGCCGCATGCCGGTGACATGGCTCATACCCGGGGATCCGGACAACTTCCCCTCAGCCCTTGACAGGCCCGGAGAACGGGCTTTCAACAGCCGCGCACGCCACCGAACCGTGCCCGTATACCGAGGAATGCCGAAGATCTTTCGGCCGGAAGGGCGGATTCCCGTAAAGGTTCGGTCGTGATGTACCGACCTGGTGCGGTTCGGGGGGTCACCCGTTATCCGATTTTGACATGACGTCCCCCCTGAATGGCCGAGTCCGAATGGCAAGATGCCGTAATCACACGAGGTCGCGACACTCGAAGGCGTGTGCTCTCGTCGACCCACCGCGCCTGCCGGTCCCCCGGTCGGCGTCCCGTCTTACCGGAACTCCACCGTCCCCATCGGCATCTCCTTTCATCCGCCGGAGGAACCACCATGACCGCAAGCTCCACCCGTCGTACGACCGCCGCGCACTCCCGGCTAGCAGCGGTCGGTGCGATCGCGGTCGCAGGCGCCCTGCTGCTCACCGGATGCGGCGACCAGACCGAGAACAGCGACTCCGGCGGCAGCGACAACCAGTCCGCGGCGGGCGCCCCGCTGGCCGACAAGCTGCCCCAGTCCGTCCGCGACAAGGGCGTCATCAAGGTCGGCTCCGACATCGCCTACGCCCCGGTCGAGTTCAAGGACAAGTCCGGCGAGACGGTCGGCATCGACCCGGACCTCGCGGACGCCATGGGCAAGCAGCTCGGCGTGAAGTTCGAGTTCGAGAACGGCACCTTCGACACCCTGATCACCGGTCTGCGCTCCAAGCGGTACGACATCGCCATGTCCGCGATGACCGACACCAAGGACCGCCAGGAGGGCATCGACTCGGACACCGGCAAGAAGGTCGGCCAGGGCGTCGACTTCGTGGACTACTTCACCGCCGGTGTCTCGATCTACACCAAGAAGGGCGACGACCAGGGCATCAAGACCTGGTCCGACCTGTGCGGCAAGAAGCTCGTGCTGCAGCGCGGCACGGTCTCCGAGGACCTCGCCAAGGCCGAGAACGAGAAGTGCCCGGCCGGCAAGAAGATCTCCATGGAGGCCTTCGACAACGACCAGCAGGCCCAGACCCGCCTGCGCGCGGGCGGCGCCGACGCCGGTTCCTCCGACTTCCCGGTCGCCGCGTACGCGGTGAAGACCTCGGGCGGCGGCAAGGACTTCCAGATCGTCGGCGAGCAGGTCGAGGCCGCGCCGTACGGCATCGCGGTCGCCAAGGACAACACGCAGCTGCGGGACGCCCTGAAGGCGGCGCTGGACGCGGTGATCGCCAACGGTGAGTACAAGAAGGTCCTCGACAAGTGGGGCGTGGCGGAAGGTGCCGTCACGGAGGCCACCATCAACGGCGGCAAGTGACCGCGCGGCGGGCACTGAAAGGCAACATCCGTGACTGTTGACATCGACAAGACGGCGGGCGGCCCGGCCGACACCCCGCCGGCCGGACCGGAGGCCATCAAGGCCATCCCGGTCCGGCACTACGGGCGGTACGTATCCGCGGTCGTCGCGATCGCGCTGCTGGCCGCCGTCGTCTACGCGTTCTCCCAGGGCAAGATCAACTGGGCTGCGATCCCGGACTACTTCTTCGACGACCGCATCCTGACGGGCATGGGCAAGACGCTCCTGATCACCGTCCTGGCGATGCTGATCGGCGTCTTCGGCGGCATCATGCTCGCCGTGATGCGGCTGTCGAAGAACCCGGTGACCTCGTCCATCGCGTGGTTCTACATCTGGTTCTTCCGCGGCACGCCCGTCCTGGTGCAGCTGGTCGTCTGGTTCAACCTCGGCCTGGTCTTCGAGTACATCAACCTCGGCCCGTTCTACCGCGACGAGTGGTCGGACTTCATGACGCCGTTCCTGACGGCGCTGCTCGGTCTCGGTCTGAACGAGGCCGCGTACATGGCGGAGATCTGCCGCGCCGGTCTGCTCGCGGTCGACGAGGGCCAGACGGAGGCGGCGCACGCGCTCGGCATGAGCCACACCAAGACGCTGCGCCGGATCGTGGTGCCGCAGGCGATGCGCGTGATCGTGCCGCCGACGGGCAACGAGGTCATCAACATGCTGAAGACGACCTCACTGGTGTCGGTCGTCCAGTACGCCGAGTTGTTCAGGGTCGCCCAGGACATCGGCCAGACCTCCGGCGCCCCGGCCGAGATGCTGTTCCTGGCGGCGGCCTGGTACCTGCTGCTGACCTCGGTCTTCAGCGTCGGCCAGTACTACCTGGAGCGCTACTACGCCCGCGGCTCCAGCCGCAGCCTGCCGGCGACCCCGATGCAGAAGATCAGGGCGAACCTGCTGTCCCTGTCGAACCGCTCCAGCACGACGGGAGGTGCGGCATGACCGCCATGGTCAAGGCCGAAGGCGTCCACAAGTCCTTCGGCGCGGTCGAGGTCCTCAAGGGCATCGACCTGGAGGTGAAGCAGGGTGAGGTGTTCTGCCTCATCGGCCCCTCGGGCTCGGGCAAGTCGACCTTCCTGCGCTGCATCAACCACCTGGAGAAGATCAACGCCGGGCGGCTGTACGTCGACGGCCAACTGGTCGGCTACCGCCAGAAGGGCGACAAGCTCTACGAGCTGAAGGACAGCGAGGTCGCGGTCAAGCGCCGGGACATCGGCATGGTCTTCCAGCGCTTCAACCTGTTCCCGCACATGACGGCGCTGGAGAACGTCATGGAGGCGCCGGTCCAGGTCAAGGGCGTGAGCAAGGCCCAGGCCAGGGACCGCGCGCGCCAGCTCCTGGAGCGCGTGGGCCTGGGCGACAAGGCCGGCAACTACCCCTCGCAGCTCTCCGGCGGCCAGCAGCAGCGCGTCGCCATCGCGCGGGCCCTCGCCATGGACCCGAAGCTGATGCTGTTCGACGAGCCGACCTCGGCTCTCGACCCGGAGCTGGTCGGCGATGTCCTCGACGTCATGCGCGACCTCGCCGAGTCCGGTATGACGATGGTCGTCGTCACCCACGAGATGGGCTTCGCCCGCGAGGTCGGCGACAGCCTGGTCTTCATGGACGACGGCGTGGTGGTCGAGTCGGGCAATCCGCGCGACGTCCTGACCGACCCGCAGCACGAGCGGACGAAGGCGTTCCTGTCCAAGGTTCTCTGATCGAAGAGCCTCTGACAGGGGTGGTCGCGGGGAGGGGCGGTGCGGGTGACCCGTACCGCCCCTCCCCGCGTTGGCCGCTACTTCAGCGCCAGCAGCAAGGTGTCCGACGGCGAGCACCACACCGGCCGCACCTCGCCGAAGCCCTTCTCGCGCAGCACGCGCGCGTGCCACGCCGCCGAGGGCATGTCGCCGTCGGCGTGCTCCCCGTAGATCTCGAAGCGGCGGGCCGTGGGTCCGGCGAGGACCGGGTCCTTGGCGGCGAGCTGCCACCATTCGGCCCAGTCGAGCGCGCCGTCGCGCTTGGCCCTCTCCATCTGCGCGTGCCGCTGGGCGCGCTCGGCCGCGTTGATCCGCGGCGTCGTCTCGTCGATCATGTGGTCCGCGTTCATGAAGACACCGCCGTCGCGGACCAGATCCGCGACCCGACCGTAGAGGGCCGCGAGGGGTTCGGCGTGGAACCAGTGCAGGGCCGTGGCGGTCAGGACGGCGTCGTAGGAGTCGTACGGCAGCCGCGCCGTCCAGTCGGGGTCCTTGAGGTCGGCGGTGACCAGGGAGACCCGTTCGTCGCCCGCGAAGGTGCCCTCGGCGATGGCGAGGAGCGCCGGGTCGAGGTCCACGCCGGTGCTGGTGGCCTCCGGGAACCGTTCGAGCAGCCGGGCCGTGATGGTCCCGGTGCCGCAGGCCAGGTCGAGCACGCGCGGTGCGCGGCCGACCAGGGCCTCGACCATGTCCAGCATGGTCCGGAAGCGTTCCTCGCGGTCCGGCATGTACCACTCCTGCTGCCGGTCCCAGCTGACCTGCCAGGCGTGCCAGTCGGCGGCGGGCGTGGTGGTAGTGGTGGTCTCCGCGTCCGTCATCGAGCCCCTCCATCGCATGCGTACGTAATACCCTGGAACCACGATCAGCTGTTACCTGATCGCAGGCACGACCATAGAGCCCCTTCGTAAGGACTACAAGTGGAACTGGCCTATTACTCGGATTACGCCGTACGCCTCGTCAACACCGAGGAACCGGCCCGGGGACAGGACTCACTGACCTCGGTGGAGGCCGTCCGCGAGCTCTTCGGCGCCAACCAGTCGGCGGGCCGGCGCGCCACGGACGCCGACGTGACCCGGTTCCGTTCGGTCCGGGGACGGTTGCGCGCGGTCTTCGAGGCGGCCGACGGCGGCGACGAGACCCTCGCCGTGGACCTCCTGAACTCGCTCCTGCTGGAGTTCCCGGTGAGCCCGCAGATCTCCGGGCACGACCACCGCGACGACGACGGCAGCCCGCTGTGGCACATGCACCTGGCGGACCACCCGTCCAACGCGACCGCCGGTTTCGCCGCCATCGCGGCGATGGGGCTGGCCTTCCACCTCACCGAGTACGGCGTGGACCGCCTGGGCCTGTGCGAGGCGGCCCCCTGCCGCAACGCCTACCTGGACACCTCCACCAACCGCTCCCGGCGCTACTGCTCGGACCGCTGCGCCACCCGCGCCAACGTGGCGGCCTACCGCGCCCGCAAGCGCCTGGCGGCGGACCGGTCGGTCAGCACCGGCCTGAGCGCCGACAGCGCCCAGCGGACCACGGCGAACGGCGAGCGCTGACCCGGCCTCAGCGGCCGGTACCGCAGCCGCGCCCTGCCGAGCACGAGCTCCTGGGGGACGGCCCCGTAGTCGGTGCTGTCCCCGCCGGCGAACGCGTTGTCCCCGAGCACCCACCAGCCGGCCCCGCGCCGCTCGACGGCCCGCTTGACCACGAGCAGGTCCTGCTGGAAGGGGTGCCGCAGGACGACCACGTCACCGGGCCTGACCCTGGCTCCCCAGTGCACCAGGAGTACGTCCCCGTGGTGCAGCGTGGGCACCATCGACGGCCCGGTCACCTCGGCCGGTCCGAAGGGCAACGTCCCTCTCGCGCGTTCGGTCTCCTGCGACAGCTGCTCCGGCATGACCCGGCACCTCCCCGGTCTTTCCTCCACCAGTCTCAGTCTCACCCCGGACTTTTGTCCTAAGCCCACGGGGGCACTCGCGAAAACGGGCCTCCCAGGGAGTAATGTCCCCCCTGAGAAGACGATCACGAGGAAGGAACGCTCCATGCTTTCCCGCCTGTTTGCCCCCAAGGTCACGGTCAGCGCCCACTGCGACCTGCCCTGCGGCGTGTACGACCCGGCCCAGGCCCGCATCGAGGCGGAGTCGGTGAAGGCCGTCCAGGAAAAGATGGCCGGCAACGACGACCCGCACTTCCAGGCCCGCGCCACGGTCATCAAGGAGCAGCGCGCCGAGCTCGCGAAGCACCACGTGTCCGTGCTGTGGAGCGACTACTTCAAGCCCCCGCACTTCGAGAAGTACCCGGAGCTGCACCAGCTGGTCAACGACACCCTGAAGGCCCTCTCGGCCGCCAAGGGCTCGACCGACCCGGCGACCGGCCAGAAGGCCCTGGACTACATCGCCCAGATCGACAAGATCTTCTGGGAGACCAAGAAGGCCTGACGCCCGGTCAGCACTCGGGAGCCGGCGATCGGTGCACCATCGCAGGCCCACGGAACAGCCCCGAGGGGCCCGGCCGCCATCGCGGCCGGGCCCCTTCGGCATTCCCGTGGCCGGCGGGCCGGACCACCGCATGCTCCCAGCGTAGAGCGGGTGACGGCTCAGCGCTTCCTGCTGTACGTCCGGACCACGGCGCCGTTGCCGAAGGCCCGCACCGACTCCTGGACGAACTCCGAGACCTGGAACCCGGAGCCGAACATCGGCATGCCCGTGCCCAGCACCACCGGGTAGGTCTTGATGACCAGCTCGTCGATCTCGTCGATCAGCTCGCCGGCGACGACCGATCCGCCGCACAGGTAGATGCCGAAGGCGCTGTCCTCCGCCTTCAGTTCGCGGACCGTGCCGACCAGGTCCGCCGGGATGATCTCGACGTTCGGGTCGGGCGACTCCGTGAGCGTGCGCGAGGCGACGTACTCACGCAGATGGGCGTACGGGCTGGTGATGCCCTCCTTCAGGGCCAGGTCGTAGCTGCTCCTGCCCTGGACGATCGTGTCGAACCGCTTGTTCGGCAGGTCGTCGATCCCGAGGTGCCGGCGGCCGGGGGTCGGCAGCGTCTCCGGATACTCCGACTTCAGGAACTCGAGGAACTCCTCGTCGACGAACGGCACCATGAAGGACGCGTCGCCGTCCGGGCCGCCGATGAAGCCGTCGATCGAGCAGGCGATGAAGTACGTGAGCTTGCGCAAACCGGTCTCCTTCGTTTCAACCACTCCAGTTATAGTACTCCATGCGTAGTGGTTCAAGTGAGTTTTCGATCCCGCGTGAGTTTTCGATTCTCGGAGCAGCGGGCGGCGGTCAGGCGGTAGCCGGCGGCCGCGGCTCGCGCCACATCGGCCACATCCGCGGGCCGTCCGGCAGGTCGAGGGCGCGGCCGGTGAACTCGAAGCCGAGACGTTCGTACAGCCGCCGGCCGCGGGCGCTGCTGGCCTCCAGGTAGGCGGGCAGCCCCTCGCGGTCGCAGCGGTCGAGGACCGACTCGACGAGCGCGGTGCCCAGGCCCTCGCCCTGCCGTCCGGGGGTGACGCCGATCATCCACAGATACTCGTGGGCCCGGCCGGAGGGGTGGATATCGTCCGTCAGCCGGGCTATCAGTTCCACGCGCTCGTTCTCCGGGTCGACGGCCTCCCGCACCTGGGCGGGGCCGTCGTCGGCACCCTCGCGGTGATCCTCGCCGGACTCGTCGCCGGTCTGCCCGTCCGCCGGCACGGGCAGCCACAGCGCGCAGGCCGCGCCGTCCTCGGTGAGATCGATACGCCCGTCGGCGAGCACGGCGTCGGTGAAGGCCGCCATGAGCCGGTGGTGGGTCCGGCGGCGGTACTCCGCATCGGGAAACACCCAGCTGCTCACCGGATCGTCCTGGAAGGCCTCGTCCAGCAGCCGCACGACCAGCTCCCGGTCGCCCTCCCCCGCCGTCCGGATCACCACACCCATGTCCCGCCCACCCTTTCGACTCAACACCGTCCGTGCGTACGGCGGTTGAGCCTAGCCGCTGGGTTCCTCGGCCGATGGGCGGTGCTCCCGGTCGTGCGCCGGAAAGGAAAAGGGGGCGGGCCCCGCACACCGTGGGGAAGTGCGGGGCCCGCCGGACCGGAGCCCTCGGCGGTGCGGCCGTACGTCGGTCAGGTCCGTACGGCCCGGCACGGGCTCCGGGGTCTTGCTTCGCGGCCACCGGTCACTGAGCGGTGATCGCCGGTCGCCGGTAGCCGCGCGGCCGCCGATGCGGCCCGGGTAACCGTCAGGTGCTGCGCCGGGTCACGAACTCGGCCAGCGCGAGGAGGCCGCCCGCCGCCTCCGGGTCGGGCACGGCGCGGGCCAGTTCCTGCATGGCCCTCGCCATCCGGTCGGCCGCCTGGGCCTGTGCCCAGTCCCGGCCGCCCGCCCGCTCCACGGCCAGTGCGGCGCGCTCCAGGTCCTCCTTGCCCTCGTCGTACGGCGCCGCGTACAACTCGGCGAGCTCGGCGGCGGCCGGGGTGCCGGAGGTCAGGGCCGCGACCACGGGCAGCGACTTCTTGCGGGCGGCCAGGTCCGCGCCGGCCGGCTTGCCGGTACGGCGCGGGTCGCCCCATATGCCGATGACGTCGTCGATGAGCTGGAAGGCGAGGCCCGCCTCGCGGCCGAAGGCGTCCAGTGCCTCGACGTCCTCGGCGGCGGCCCCCGCGTACAGCGCGCCGAGTGCGCAGGCGCATCCCAGCAGGGCGCCCGTCTTGGCCTCGGCCATGGCGAGCGTCTCGTCGAGAGTGACCTCGCCCGGGGCGCGCCGCTCCATCGCCGTGTCCGCGTGCTGCCCCTCGCACAGTTCGACGACGCAGTCGGCGAGCCGGGCGGCCGCCGCCGCGGACGCCGGGTGCGGGTCGGCGGCGAGCAGCCGCAGGGCGAGTGCCTGGAGGGCGTCCCCCGCGAGGATCGCGTCGGCGTCGCCGAACACGGTCCACGCGGTCGGCCGGTGGCGCCGGGTGGCGTCACGGTCCATCACGTCGTCGTGCAGCAACGTGAAGTTGTGAACCAGTTCCACCGCCGCCGCGGCCCGCGCCGCCGCCGTCCGGGCCCCGGGCCCGCCGAGCGCGGCGGCCGAGGTGAGGACGAGCGCGGGGCGGATCGCCTTGCCCGCGTTGCCCGCCGCGGGCGTGCCGTCCGCGTGCTGCCAGCCGAAGTGGTAGAGCGCGATCCGGCGCATCGAGGCGGGCAGGGACGCGATGGCGGACCGCAGTTCGGGGTCGACCGACGCCCGGGACTCACGCAGGAGCACGGCCGCCTCGTGTCCGTCGGCCCCCGCCGGCCCCTGCCCGTCGGGCGACGTCCCCGGCTCCTTCTCCCGCTGTGTGCCGATGGGCCCGTGCCTTTCCAGCGTTCCGGTGGGGCGACGCGTATCGGCGGCGCCGTGCCGAGCCTCCGTCATGGACTCACCTCCCCCATACGCCCGCCTCCGTACCCCCGGGGTGTACCCGCCCGGGAGGGCGGGAACACGGCGTTCGGGAGACTGGCGTCACTGCCAGCGGCCGATCTCGACGTTCTCCAGCACGCCGAGCGCGTCCGGTACGAGGACGGCGGCCGAGTAGTAGGCCGTGACCAGGTACTTGATGATGGCCTGCTCGTTGATGCCCATGAAGCGCGCCGACAGACTCGGCTCGATCTCGTCCGGGATGCCGGTGGCGCGCAGACCGATGACGCCCTGGTCCTGCTCGCCGGTACGCATCGCGATGATCGAGGACGTACGGGCCTCGGTGACCGGGATCTTGTTGCACGGGTAGATCGGCACACCGCGCCAGGTCGGGATGCGGTTGCCCGCGATGTCGATGGTCTCGGGGACGAGTCCGCGCCTGTTGAGCTCGCGTCCGATCGCGGCGATCGCACGCGGGTGGGCGAGGAGCAGCTTGGTGCCGCGCCGGCGGCTGAGCAGCTCGTCCAGGTCGTCCGGACCGGGCACGCCGTCGTGCGGCTGGATCCGCTGGTCGTACTCGCAGTTGTGCAGGAGGCCGAACTCGCGGTTGTTGACGAGCTCGTGCTCCTGACGCTCCTTCAGCGCCTCGACGGTCAGCCGGAGCTGCTGCTCGGTCTGGTTCATCGGCTGGTTGTAGAGGTCGGCCACGCGCGAGTGGATGCGCAGCACGGTCTGGGCGACGCTCAGTTCGTACTCACGGGGCCGGGCCTCGTAGTCGACGAAGGTGTGCGGGATGTCCGGCTCGCCGCTGTGGCCGGCGGAGAGGTCGATGGCCTTCTCGCCCTGCTTGTTGGTGCGCTGCTGGGGGATCGAGCGCCGCTCCTCCAGGTGCGTGCGCAGGGATTCGGCGCGCTCCGCGACCTGCTCCACCTCCTGACGGGGCAGCACCAGCACCGTGCAGGCGGTGACCGTGCGGGCGGTGTACTCCCAGATGGCGTCCCCGTCGAGCAGCGCCTGGTCGCCGAAGTAGGACCCGTCGGCCAGGACGCCGAGCACCGCGTCGTCGCCGTAGGGGCCGGTGCCGACCTTCTCCACCTTGCCGTGGGCCAGCAGGTAGACCTCGTCGGCCTGGCCGCCGAACGAGGCGATGACCTCGCCGGGGCCGAATTCGCGCTGCTCACAGCGTTGCGCGAGTTCCGCGAGCACCTCCTCGTCCTCGTACGACCGCAGGGCCGGCAGCTCGCCCAGTTCGGCGGGGATGACCTCGACCCGGTCGCCGGTCTTCACGAACGTCACCCGGCCGTCGCCGACGGCGAAGGTCATGCGCCGGTTCACCCGGTACGTGCCGCCCTGGATGTCCACCCATGGGAGCGTGCGCAGCAGCCAGCGGGAGCTGATCTCCTGCATCTGAGGAACGGACTTGGTCGTGGTGGCCAGGTTCCGCGCGGCCGCCGTGCCGAGGCTCTGCTGCGGCCTGGCCTGCTCGGTGCGGACCTCTTCGCCTACCGACATAAGGAATTGCCCTCCCGGTCATGCCGGACGGCTACGCCCGGCATCGATGTGCGTGGACCAGCCTTCCTCACGGAGCGTGCCGGTGCTATTACCCGAAAGAGCGGGAATGGATCACCTCCGGCCGGGGCAGGCATGGGTGCTTCTTCGGTTTCTCGGCGTCTTGTCCCGCCCTGTTCAGCGCTGCTGTCCGGGACGAGATTGTCCGGATCGGATCGCACACGGACCGAACAAGTACCAGGGAGCGCTCCGTTTCGGTACAAGCACCGTACGAGGCGGTCGCGTCGGGCGGTCGTCGCGCAGCGTGAAGGAGCCGGCCGTGGCCTCACCCATGTCCGCGAGCAGTTTCCTCAAGGCACTGAAGGCGGAGGGCCTCACCGTCGTCCAGGTCGGCGACTGGCGGGACCACAACCGCAACCACAAGGGTCCCTGGGGGCCGGTGCACGGCGTGATGATCCACCACACGGTCACCAAGGGCAGCGCGCGGACCGTGGAGATCTGCCGCAAGGGTTACGAGGGCCTGCCGGGACCGCTGTGCCACGGGGTCATCACCAAGGACGGCAAGGTCCACCTGGTCGGGTACGGCCGGGCCAACCACGCCGGGCTCGGCGACGACGACGTCCTGCGCGCGGTGATCGCCGAGAAGGGACTGCCCCGGGACAACGAGTCGAACACGGACGGTAACCGCCACTTCTACGGCTTCGAGTGCGAGAATCTGGGCGACGGCGCCGATCCCTGGCCGGCGGCACAGCTGGAGGCGATCGAGCGGGCCGCCGCCGCGGTCTGCCGGCACCACGGGTGGAACGAACGATCCGTCATCGGCCACCTCGAATGGCAGCCGGGGAAGGTGGACCCGCGCGGTTTCACCATGGCGTCGATGCGTGGGCGGATCCGGGACCGGCTGAAGTGACGTGTCCGCCGCGCGCGGCGGCGGGACAATGGCGGGGTGACCGGCACCGACACCCGCGACCTCGCCGCCCTGGGCCCCCGCCTGCCCTCTCCCCTGCAGGAGGCCGCCGACGAGCGGTTCGACCGTCGCGGTGTCCGCTTGCTGCTGAAGCGGGACGATCTCGTCCACCCCGAGCTGGTCGGCAACAAATGGCGCAAACTCGCACCGAATCTCGCCATGGCCGACGGTCGTACCGTCGTCACGTTCGGCGGCGCCTACTCCAACCACCTGCGCGCCACGGCCGCCGCCGGCCGGCTGCTCGGCCTGTCCACGGTGGGCGTGGTGCGCGGTCAGGAACTGGCCGGCCGGCCGCTCAACGCCTCGCTGGCCCGGTGCGCGGCCGACGGCATGCGGCTGCACTTCGTCGACCGCTCGACGTACCGCCGCAAGACCGAGCCGGAGACCCTGGCGGCCCTGCTGAGCGCCGTGGACGCCGAGGACGCGGTCGTCGTCCCCGAGGGCGGCAGCAACGCGGAGGCCGTGCGCGGCTGCCGGGCCCTCGGCGAGGAACTGGGCGAGCACGCCGACGTGGTCGCGCTCGCCTGCGGCACCGGCGGCACGCTCGCCGGGCTGGCCGCCGGCCTCCCGTCGGGCCGCCGGTCGCTCGGGATACCCGTCCTCAAGGGCGGCTTCCTGGCCGACGACATACGGCGGCTCCAGACGCGTGCCTTCGGCGGGCTCCGCGGCGCCTGGAGCCTCGACGACCGCTTCCACTGCGGCGGCTACGCCCGCACCACTCCCGAGCTCGACTCCTTCGCCGAGGACTTCGAACACCGCCACGGCCTCCCCGTGGAACGCGTCTACGTCGCCAAGATGCTCCACGCCCTGCTCGTTCTCACCGAGGAGGGCGCCTTCCCGCGGGGCACGACCCTGACGGCGGTCATCACCGGCCGCCCCTTTCCCTGACCTGACCCCGCCGGACGACACGGGCGCCGCACGCCCGCTACGGCCTCACCCGAACACGCCGGACGCCCCCCGTGCCCCCGTGCCCGCGCCCGGCGCCGCACGCGCGCGTGTGACGCCCTCACGCCGTCTCCCGGTATGCCGCCGCCTCTTCCAGGTCCAGCCTGCGCAGCAGCGTCCGGAGCATCTCGTCGTCGATGTAGCGGCCGTCCCGGAGCCGGACGAAGACCTCGCGCTCCGCGCCGATCATCTCCCTGGACAGCCGCCGGTAGGTGTCGTCGACGGTCTCCCCGGTGACGGGGTTGACCTGTCCGAGCCGTTCCCAGACGGCGTTGCGGCGCCGTTCCAGGACCGTGCGGAGGCGGTCGGCGAGCGGGGCCGGCAGGGCGTTGCGCTCGTCGGCGAGAAGGTCGTCCAGGCGCTGCTCAGCGGCCCGGGACGCCTGCGCCTGGGCGTTGGCCTCCGCGAGCGTCTCGGCCTGTACGTCGCGCGCGGGGAACTTCAGCAGGCGGATCAGCGGCGGCAGGGTGACGCCCTGGACGACCAGCGTGCCGATGACCGTGGTGAAGGTGAGGAACAGGATGAGGTTGCGCTCGGGGAAGGGCTCGCCGCCGTGCACGGTGAGCGGGATGGAGAAGGCGATCGCGAGCGAGACCACACCCCGCATTCCGGCCCAGCCGATCACGAACGGCCCCTTCCAGGAGAGGTCGCCCTCACGCGCGCGTACGCGTGCCGACAGCCGTGGCAGGAAGGTCGCCGGATACACCCACGCGAACCTGGCCACGGCGACCACCAGGAAGACGGCGACCGCGTACCAGGCGGCGTCGGCACCCTCGTACTCCCCGAGGCCCTTGAGGACGACGGGCAGCTGGAGTCCGATCAGGGCGAACACGGCCGACTCCAGGACGAAGGCGACCATCTTCCACACCGCCTCCTCCTGGAGACGGGTGGCGAAATCGACCTCCCACGCGCGGTGGCCGAGATAGAGCGCGACGACCACCACCGCGAGCACCCCGGACGCGTGCACCTGCTCGGCGACGGCGTAGGCCACGAACGGGATCAGCAGGGAGAGCGTGTTCTTGAGGAGCGCCTCCTTCACGTGCGTGCGCAGCCAGTGGAGCGGCACCATCAGCACCAGCCCGACGCCGACGCCACCGATGGCCGCGATCAGGAACTCCGTGATCCCGCCGGCCCACGTGGCACCCTCGCCGACCGCCGCCGCGAGCGCCACCCTGAAGGCGGTGATCGCGGTGGCGTCGTTCACCAGGGACTCGCCCTGAAGGATCGTGGTGATCCGGGAGGGCAGCCCCACGCGGCGCGCCACCGCCGTGGCCGCGACGGCGTCCGGCGGCGCCACCACCGCCCCGAGCACCAGGGCCGCGGTCAGCGGCAGGCCGGGCACGATCAGGTACGCGGCGCAGCCGACGACGAAGGTGGCGAAGAGGACGTAGCCCACGGACAGCAGCGCCACGGGCCGCAGCTGTGCCCGCAGGTCGAGGTAGGAGCTGTCGGTGGCCGCCGTGTGGAGCAGCGGGGGCAGCAGCAGAGGCAGGACGATGTGCGGGTCGAGGGTGTAGTCGGGCACTCCGGGGACGTAGCTCACCGCCAGACCCACCGCGACCAGCAGCAGCGGTGCCGGCACCGGCACGCGCCGCCCGGCCGCGGCGATCGCTGCGCTGCCCGCCACCAGCAACAGCAGCGGCATCACGTCCATGGTCCTCGCCCGCCCTCTTTTCCCGCGCGGTCATCCGCACACCCGTCGTAACCTGGCAATCATGAAACAGTGCACGCACGCCGACGCGCTGCCGCACCCGGAACCGGAGCCACGCGGCGAGACCTGCCCGGAGTGTCTGGCCGAGGGCACGGACCCGGTGCAGTTGAGGCTGTGCCTCGTCTGCGGCCACGTGGGCTGCTGCGACTCCTCGCCGAGGCGGCACGCGACGGCCCATCACGAGGCGACCGGCCACCCGGTGATGCGGACCTTCGAGCCGGGTGAGAGCTGGCGCTGGTGCTTCGTCGATCACGTACTCGTGTGACCTGTCCCAGGGACGGTTCGACCCTCTGACGCCTGGGTACGTCAACCCGGCGCGCGCTCTTCCGATTTGGGCCCGCCGAACCCCTAGCCACTGTGCGTGTTCGTGTGTTTACTATGAGTGACAGCAAGGGGTTGGGGTCTCGGGGACAGGAAACTCTGGAGCGCGATAACGTCACCGCTGAACCACGTAGCGCGTTACCCCGAGGGGCGGCCCTCGACCCTGTAACGCTTGTACCACCTTGGAGGTGAGGGTGTCCCAGATCGCAGGCGAGCCCGCGACCCAGGACTTCGTCGAAGTCCGGCTGCCGGCCGCGGGTGCCTACCTGTCGGTGCTGCGTACGGCGACGGCCGGCCTCGCAGCCCGTTTGGACTTCACCCTCGACGAGATCGAGGACCTGCGCATCGCAGTCGACGAGGCTTGCGCGATCCTGCTTCAGCAGGCCGTGCCCGGCTCGGTGCTCAGTTGTGTCTTCCGCCTCGTCGACGACTCGCTCGAGGTCACCGTCTCGGCGCCGACCACGGACGGCCACGCCCCCTCGCGGGACACCTTCGCCTGGACCGTGCTGTCCGCCCTCGCGGGCAAGGTCTCCTCCGCCGTGGACGAGGACAAAACCGTTTCGATCAGCCTCTACAAACAGCGCGGCGCGGGACCCGGGCCGACGTGAGGAACGGGGACGGGCCGGTGCGGGACGAAGAGCGCGGCACACGGGAGCTGCCGGCCGAGGGCGCACGTTCTGAGAACGAGGCCCGGCGCACGGCGGACGGCATCGACGGCATCCCCGAGCAGGCCCGGCCGCATCCGGAGGACGAGGCCTCCCCCGAGGCCGTCGTCCCGGACGACGGACAGCGGACCGGGGACACCCCCGTCCGGCCCGTCCGAGCGGAGGCGAGGGCTCGGGAAAGGGCAACGGGCGGGACGATGAGCGAGCACGAGCGACACTCCGAGGACGGCGCTCCGGGTGCACGGGGCACGCAGGGCACGCGGCACGACCCGCAGGACCGCAGCGGGGCACGTCTCCTGTTCGCCGAGCTGCGCACGCTGGAGAAGGACAGTCCGGCGTACGCGGAACTGCGCAACCGGCTGGTCCGCATGCACCTGCCGCTCGTCGAGCACCTCGCGCGCCGCTTCCGCAACCGCGGCGAGCCCCTGGACGACCTCACCCAGGTCGCCACCATCGGACTGATCAAGTCGGTCGACCGCTTCGACCCGGACCGCGGGGTGGAGTT
The DNA here is from genome assembly GCF_031597775.1 of Streptomyces sp. BB1-1-1. Classification (NCBI taxonomy): domain Bacteria; kingdom Bacillati; phylum Actinomycetota; class Actinomycetes; order Kitasatosporales; family Streptomycetaceae; genus Streptomyces; species Streptomyces sp. BB1-1-1. The sequence goes on from NZ_CP134203.1 coordinate 2,900,214, forward strand.
CTCCACCTACGCGACCCCCACGGTCGTCGGCGAGATCAAGCGGCACTTCCGGGACAAGGGCTGGGCGGTGCGCGTCCCGCGGCGCCTGCAGGAGCTTCGGCTGGCCCTGACGACGGCCACGGCGGAACTCTCGCAGTTGCACGGGCGCTCCCCCACGGTCCACGAGCTCGCCGAGAAGCTGGCGATCTCGGAGGAGGAGGTCCTGGAGGGTCTGGAGTCGGCCAACGCGTACTCCACGCTGTCCCTGGACGTCCCGGACACCGACGACGAGTCCCCGGCGGTCGCGGACACCCTGGGCGCCGAGGACGAGGCCCTGGAGGGCGTCGAGTACCGGGAGTCTCTCAAGCCACTGCTGGAGGACCTGCCGCCGCGGGAGAAACGGATCCTGCTGCTGCGCTTCTTCGGCAACATGACCCAGTCGCAGATCGCGCAGGAGGTCGGGATCTCGCAGATGCACGTGTCGCGGCTGCTGGCCCGCACACTGGCGCAGCTGCGGGAGAAGCTGCTGGTCGAGGAGTAGCGGCCGGGCACCGGTGGGTGGCCGTCGGCGGAGACCTCCGGACGGCCGCTGCTCCTCGGCTACTTCTCGGCGCTGCCGGGTCCCCGGATGCCGAGGGCCTGGGTGGTCGTGGGGTTCACGAGCAGCACCAGGGCCGTGACGGCCACGACGCCGAGCACGATGCCCGCCGGGATGGCCACGCTGTCGGCCTGCAGCAGGTTGTAGGCCACCGGCAGCGCCATGATCTGCGTGATGACGGCGGGCCCCCGGCTCCAGCCCCGCCGGCCGATCAGTCCGCGGGCGGCGAGGAGCGGCAGCAGGGCGAGGACGATCAGGGTGACGCCGCCGGTGATGGCCGAGGTCCGGTCGTCGGGGTGGCCGGCGAGACCTCCCACGAGCATCCAGGCGCCGCCGACGACGAGCGCCAGCCCCTCCAGTGCGGCCAGCGCGGCCGCGGCGGTCAGCCGGCCGGGACGGGGGCCCGCCTCTGCGGCGGCTTCGGGGGTGGGGGTCTGCTCACTGCTCACCCCTGAAGGGTAGCCCTCGGCGCACTGGATCCCATGGGCGCGTCCGGCGGACCGTGTGCTCCGTGCGCCCTCGGCGATCTCCACCTCGGTCTGGGCCGGGTACCACTGAGTAGGTACCCTGCAAACCATGCGTGCACTTCTCGTGGTCAATCCGGCGGCAACCACCACAAGTGCGCGTACGCGCGACGTGCTGATCCACGCGCTCGCGAGCGAGATGAAGCTGGAGGCGGTCACCACCGAGTACCGCGGCCACGCGCGCGACCTCGGCCGGCAGGCGGCACAGAGCGACGACATCGACCTGGTGGTGGCCCTCGGCGGCGACGGCACGGTCAACGAGGTCGTCAACGGTCTGCTGCACGACGGCCCCTGCCCGGAGAAGCTGCCCCGTCTCGCGGTGGTCCCGGGCGGTTCCACCAACGTCTTCGCCCGCGCCCTCGGCCTGCCCAACCACGCGGTGGAGGCCACCGGCGCCCTGCTGGACGCACTGCGCGAGGGCAGCGAGCGGACCGTCGGGCTGGGCCTGGCCTCGGGTACGGCGGGCACGGAGGACGAGGCGGTCCCGGCCCGCTGGTTCACCTTCAACGCCGGCCTGGGCTTCGACGCCGGCGTGGTCGGCCGGGTCGAGCAGCACCGTGAGCGCGGGAAGAAGTCGACGCACGCCCTCTACGTCCGCCAGGTGATGCGCGCGCTCATCGGCGAGCCGCACCGCCGCAACGGGACGATCACGCTGGAGCGGGCGGGTGAGGATCCGGTGACCGATCTGGTGCTGTCCATAGTCTCGAACACGTGCCCGTGGACGTTTCTCGGCAATCGCCCGATCTACGCGTCACCTAAAGCCTCGTTCGATACCGGGCTCGACGTCTTCGGCCTCCACCGCCTGTCGACGGCCGCGGTTGCCCGGTATGGCACCCAGTTGCTCACTTCGTCCCCCGAGCGCGGACCCCGGGGCCGGCACGCCGTCTCCCTGCACGACATGACCGAGTTCACCTTGCATTCGAAGGTCCCACTCCCCCTCCAGATGGACGGTGACCACCTGGGACTGCGGACCAGCGTGACGTTCACAGGCGTTCGCCGTGCACTGCGTGTGATTGTGTGAGCAGAAGGGGCGAAAGTCCTTTCACTCGAACGTTTAGGCCAGGGTCCACCCCATAGAAGTACGGCTGTGACCTAGTCGACACCGAAGAATCAAAAAAAACTTTCCGGAAGGGGTTGTATCCGCCGCCGAGGTTTGCGAGTCTCTTCTTGGCGATCGGAACGGCCCGCAACACCGGCCTTCACAGATCACCAGAACCCCTCTTCAAACCACAGGACCACGCCAGGGCAACCTGACGGTAGGCCCTTCCCTTGTTGAGGGATTCGTGAAAGCGTTCACATTCACAAGCATCCCAGCATGTAATACCAAGGAGAGGTAGCAGCCATGGACTGGCGTCACCGCGCCGTTTGCCGCGAGGAAGACCCCGAGCTCTTCTTCCCCATCGGCAACACCGGTCCCGCGCTGCTGCAGATCGAGGAAGCCAAGGCCGTCTGCCGTCGCTGCCCTGTCATGGAGCAGTGCCTGCAGTGGGCGCTCGAGTCCGGCCAGGACTCCGGCGTCTGGGGTGGTCTCAGCGAGGACGAGCGCCGCGCAATGAAGCGCCGTGCCGCCCGCAACCGGGCTCGTCAGGCCTCCGCCTGACCATCCACCCCTGCTGACAGCCTGAGCTTGGCGGCGCGTACAGCGAGTACGCAACCCCCGCTCCCGAGCCGCAGCGCGCAGTACCCCCGATGCGCATCGGACGATGGATCGCACGAGCACTGGCCTCGGACCCTCACGGGTCCGGGGCTTTTTGCTGCCCGGCCCCGCTCCGCTCTTGCTGCCCGGCCCCGCTCGCTACTTGTCCGTGGGCACCGGGATGTCCAGGATCACCCGGGTGCCGCGGTCCGGGGCCGGCACCATGTCGAAGGCCCCGCCCAACTCGCCCTCCACCAGGGTGCGGACGATCTGCAGGCCGAGGTTGCCGGAGCGGTGCGGGTCGAAGCCCTCGGGCAGACCGACGCCGTCGTCCTGGACGGTGACCAGGAGCCGGGCCTCCTTCGTCGTACCGCCGCGGACCGCGGAGACCTCGACCGTGCCGGTGTCGCCGTCGCGGAAACCGTGCTCCAGGGCGTTCTGCAGCACCTCGGTCAGCACCATCGACAAGGGGGTCGCGACCTCGGCGTCCAGAATGCCGAAGCGACCGGTGCGCCGGCCGGTGACCTTGCCCGGCGAGATCTCCGCCACCATCGCCAGCACTCGGTCGGCGATCTCGTCGAACTCCACGCGCTCGTCCAGGTTCTGGGAAAGCGTCTCGTGCACGATCGCGATCGAGCCGACCCGGCGCACGGCCTCCTCCAGCGCCTCGCGTCCCCGGTCGGACTCGATGCGCCGGGCCTGGAGGCGCAGCAGGGCCGCCACCGTCTGGAGGTTGTTCTTCACCCGGTGGTGGATCTCCCGGATCGTGGCGTCCTTGGTGATCAACTCGCGCTCCCGACGGCGCAGTTCCGTGACGTCGCGCAGGAGCACCAGGGAACCGATGCGCGTGCCCTTCGGCTTGAGCGGGATGGCGCGGAACTGGATCACCCCGTCGTGCGCCTCGATCTCGAACTCGCGCGGCGCCCAGCCGCTGGCCACCTTGGCGAGTGCCTCGTCGACCGGGCCGCGGGACGGGGCGAGTTCGGCGGTGGTCCGCCCTAGGTGATGGCCGACCAGGTCGGCGGCGAGGCCCATGTGGTGGTAGGCCGACAGCGCGTTCGGGGACGCGTACTGGACGATGCCGTCCGCGTCGAGCCGGATCAGGCCGTCGCCGACGCGGGGCGAGGCGTCCATGTCGACCTGCTGGTTCTCGAACGGGAAGGCGCCGGCCGCGATCATCTGCGCGAGGTCCGAGGCGCTCTGCAGATAAGTGAGTTCCAGGCGGCTCGGAGTGCGCACGGTGAGCAGGTTGGTGTTGCGGGCGATGACGCCCAGGACGCGCCCCTGACGGCGTACGGGGATGGACTCGACGCGGACCGGGACCTCCTCACGCCACTCCGGGTCGCCCTCGCGCACGATCCGGCCCTCGTCCAGGGCGACGTCCAGCATGGGACGCCGGCCGCGCGGGACCAGGTGGCCGACCATGTCGTCCTGGTACGAGGTGGGTCCGGTGTTGGGCCGCATCTGGGCGACGGAGACGTAGCGGGCGCCGTCGCGGGTGGGAACCCACAGGACCAGGTCGGCGAAGGAGAGGTCGGAGAGGAGCTGCCACTCCGAGACCAGCAGGTGGAGCCACTCGAGGTCGGAGTCGTCGAGCGCTGTGTGCTGGCGTACGAGTTCGTTCATGGAGGGCACGTGGCTGAGCGTACCTGGCGGTTCGGACAGCGATCGAAAGCAGCCGGATCCCACCGTCCCCGCTTCCGGTCCAGCCCCGGACCGGCCCTCGAAACACCCGCGGGCCGCGGCGCCTGAGAGGGACCCTCAACCCTCCCGGCACCGCAGCCCGGAGCAACAACGGCCGTGGGGTGTGCGGTCCCGGTCGGCCGAAGGATGAGGACCCGGAGCAGTCAGGGCAGAGAGCACCGGTTCCTCGGTCCGCCCTCCTGTGCGGGGAAGGCGGAAGCCTGACGATCACCTTGCGTGAGTGTCACGGCAAGTGTCTCAGTCGCCATTGTGGACTAGACCACTCATCGTGTCCATGCGGCGGACGGTGTTTGCAGTTGTCGCGTTCCGTCGACTACTCGGACATCCGAACGCCCGGCCAAAGCCTAACCCCGTTGGCTCACACACGGGGCCAGACGGCCAGGGCAATTTCCGCGAGCGCCTCCAGCTCCACCCGGCTCGCGCCGTCGCGCGCCTGCTGCGACATGCCCTGGATCATGGCGCCGGTGTGCCGGGCGAGGGCGGCCGCGTCGGTGTCCGGCGGCAGCACGCCCGCGACCACGTCGGCGCCGATCCGGTCCTCGATCGCGGCGATGTTGCCGTTGCGCCGCTCCCGCAGGGACTCCTCGACCTCGGCGGTCGAACAGTTGGCGGCCGCGTGGATGACGAGGCAGCCGTGCGGCCGGCCGGGAGCCGTGTACTCGACGGCGGCCTCGCGCAGCATCCGTTCCACCCCCGCGCGGGCGGTCGGCTCCTCGGCGAGGGCGCGGCCGCCGAACGAGCCGTACCGTACGCCGTACTCCTGGACGACCTCCTCGAAGAGCGAGCGCTTGTCGCCGAAGGCGGCATACAGGCTCGGGGCGCCGATATCCATGACCCGCGTGAGATCCGAGACCGACGTGGCCTCGTAGCCGTGCTCCCAGAAGGCCATCAGCGCCTTCTCCAGGGCCGTCGCCCGGTCGAAGGAGCGGGGGCGGCCCCGCCGTCCCCTGGCCGCGGCCTTCGGAGTCGGCGCCTCCGCTTGTCCGCTCTTCTCGCTGCTCACCATGGAGTGCATTTTATAGCGGGCACTAGAGAAATGTCGCCGGGGTGCTGTACGGTCTTTTCTGTAGCGACCGATAGAGAAATGCGAAGGGGGCGCCGACATGGGCGTGCTTGCGGGCAGGACGGCTCTCGTCACGGGGGCGAGCAGGGGCATCGGGCGGGGAATCGCGGAGCGACTGGGCCGGGACGGCGCACGGATCGCGGTGCACTACGGCAGGAACGAGGCGGCGGCGAAGGAGACGGTCGCCGCGATCGAGGCGGCGGGCGGCTCGGCGTTCGCGATCGGGGCCGACTTGAGCGCCCCCGGGGCCGCCGAGGCCCTGTGGGAGGAGTTCGACCGGCACGCCGACGGCGTGGACGTCCTGGTGAACAACGCCGGAATCGGCAGCACGCGCCCCATCGGGGAGATAGGGGAGGCGGAGTACGACGCGGTCTTCACCGTCAACGTGAAGGCACCGTTCTTCATCCTCAAGCACGGTATGGGCCGGCTGCGCGACGGCGGCCGGGTCATCAACATCTCCTCGGGGCTGTCCCGCACCGCGGTGATGCCGGACAACATGGCGTACTCGATGACGAAGGGCGCGCTGGACGTGTTCTCGCGTGACCTCTCCAAGGTGCTGGGCACCCGCGGCATCACGGTGAACTCGGTGGCACCCGGCATCATCGAAACCGACAACACGGCCGGGCTGCTGCACGGGAGCCCGGACGGCTGGGACCGGGCGGCGGCGCTCTCCGCGCTCGGCGGGGTGGGGGCGCCGGCCGAGGTGGCCGACGTGGTCGCCTTCCTCGCCTCGCACGGGGGCCGGTGGGTCACGGGAAGCTGGGTGGACGCGACGGGAGGTTCGCTGACCTGACACCGCCACCCACCTGACCGTTTCGACGCGCTCGCCGGGCCCAGCTCTGTTAGATTGGTCTAAACCACATAGGGCCCCACACAGCCAGTCCCGGACCCCGGGTGAGTCCTCTCTTCGAAACGGCAGGCAAGCGTGGAAGTTGTCATCGTTCCGGACGCCAAGGCAGGCGGCGAGCTGATAGCCGAAGCCATGGCACAGCTGCTCCGACGCAAGCCCGACGCCCTGCTCGGGGTGGCCACCGGCTCGACGCCGCTGCCCGTGTACGAGGCACTGGCGGCCAAGGTGCGCTCGGGCGTCGTGGACACCGCGCGGGCGCGGATCGCCCAGCTCGACGAGTACGTGGGACTCCCCGCCGAGCACCCGGAGTCGTACCGCTCGGTCCTGCGACGCGAGGTGCTCGAACCGCTGGGGATCGGCATGGACGCGTTCATGGGCCCCGACGGCACGGCCGCGGACGTGCAGGGGGCGTGCGAGGCGTACGACAAGGCGCTGGGCGGGACCGGCGGGGTCGACCTCCAGCTGCTGGGCATCGGCACCGACGGGCACATCGGTTTCAACGAGCCGTGCTCCTCGCTCGCCTCGCGGACCCGGATCAAGACGCTCACCGAGCAGACCCGCGTCGACAACGCGCGCTTCTTCGACGGTGACATCGAGCAGGTGCCGCACCACGTGATCACGCAGGGGATCGGCACCATCCTGGAGGCCCGGCACGTGGTGCTCCTCGCCACCGGCGAGGGCAAGGCGGACGCGGTCGCCGCGAGTGTCGAGGGCCCGGTCGCCGCCGTGTGCCCGGCCTCCGCACTCCAACTGCACCCGCACGCCACGGTGGTCGTCGACGAGGCCGCCGCCTCCAAGCTGAAGCTCGCCGACTACTTCCGGCACACCTACGCCCACAAGCCCGACTGGCAGGGAATCTGAGCCCGGATCCGAGCCCGCCCCGGCCCTGACCGGCCGGACACGGACAGCCGCCGCAGGCGAAAGGCGCCGATCCCCTCCACGGGGTTCGGCGCCTTCTCCGTACCGGCGAGCGGAGCACGGTGTTCTTACGGCGGCCCCCCGCGCACCGCCGGACGGGCCCGCCCGGCATACCCGTCACGTGCGACACCTCGAACCAGAGGCGCCGGTCCCCCACCAGGAGGACCGGCGCCTTCGTCGTACCGTCCGGAGCCCGGCGAAGCGGCGTCCCGCTACACGCCCGCGATCGCCTCCGCCGCCGCCCGGCCGCAGACTCGGGCCGCGCCGTGGGTGGCCAGGTGGAGGGCGCCCCGGGGCTCGGCGCGGGGGACACCCATCTCGACCACGATCGTGTCGGGACGCGCCGCCAGCAGGGTGTCCAGGGCCGCCGCCATCCATGGGTGCCGGTGCTCGTCGCGGACCACGGCCACGACGCGGCGCGGACCGGCCGCGGCCAGTACCTCGTGCCCGGCGTCGGGTCCGGTGAAGCTGCCGGTCTCGGTGCCGGGAAGCAGGCGGAAGAGCTCGGCGGCGATGCCCCACGGGGTCTCGTCGCCGACCGCGATGTTCGCGACGGGGGTGAGGGCGGCGACGTACGGCGGTTCGGTGAGGGGGGCGAAGTCGTCGGCCACGGTGACGCGCAGGGCGCGGCGGGCCGCGCGCAGGCCCACGTCGCCGGCCTCGGACTCCCCCGCCCCGGCGTCGGCCTGGTGCGCCGCGGTCCAGTGGGCCAGGGCGCGGACGCGTTCCGCCGCGTCGGCCAGGCGGTCCTCGGGCAGCTCGCCCGCGCGGACCGCCTCGACCAGGGCGTCGCACAGCCGCCGCACGGTGCCCTCGTCGGACAGCCCGCCGCCCACGCAGATCGCGTCGGCGCCGGCCGCGATGGCCAGGACGCTGCCGCGTTCGATGCCGTACGTGCCCGCGATGGCCCGCATCTCCATGCCGTCGGTGACGATCAGGCCGTCGTAGCCCAGTTCGCCGCGGAGCAGGTCGGTCAGGATGCGGCGGGACAACGTTGCCGGGTACTCCGGGTCCAGGGCCGGGACCAGGATGTGGGCGCTCATCACCGCGCGGCTGCCGGCGGCGATGGCCGCGCGGAACGGGACCAGGTCGCGTTCCGCCAGCACCGCGGCGTCCACGTCGATGAGCGGCATGGCGTGGTGCGAGTCGACGCCCGTGTCGCCGTGGCCCGGGAAGTGCTTGGTGCAGGCGGCCACGCCCGCCGACTGCATGCCGGTGACGTAGGCGGCGGTGTGCCGGGCGACCAGGTCGGTGCCGGCGCCGAAGGAGCGCACGCCGATGACCGGGTTGTCGGGGTTGGAGTTGACGTCGGCGGACGGGGCCCAGTTGAGGTTGACGCCGCAGGCGGCGAGCCGGCGGCCCAGTTCCGCGGCCACCTCCCGGGTGAGCCCGACGTCGTCCACCGCGCCGAGGGCGAGGTTGCCGGGGAAGGAGGAACCGGTGCGCACCTCGAGCCGGGTGACGTCGCCGCTCTCCTCGTCGATCGCGACCAGCACGTCCTCGCGCTCGGCGCGCAGCTGTGCGGTCAGCGCGGCCACCTGCTCGGCCGAGGCGATGTTGCGCCCGAACAGACCGACGGAGGCCAGTCCCTCGCCGAGCCGGCGCAGCAGCCAGTCGGGGGCGGTGGTGCCGGTGAATCCGGGCTGGAGGACGGTCAGCGCGTCGCGCGTGAGGGTGTCGGTGGCCCTGGCGATGGTGGTCATCGGTCGCGTTATCCCTTCACGGCGCCGGCGGTCAGGCCGCTGACGGCCTTGCGCTGGAGGTAGACGAAGAGGATCAGGATCGGGACGGCGAAGAGGGAGGAGGCGGCCATGGTCGCGCCCCAGTCGTCGCCGAAGACGGTCTGGAAACTGGTCAGCCACACCGGCAGCGTCTGGGCCTCGGCGTCCTTGTTCAGGACCAGGACCAGGGCGAACTCGTTCCAGGCGGTGATGAAGCCGAACAGCGAGGTCGACATCAGACCCGGCGCGAGCAGCGGCAGGATGACCCGGCGGAACGCCTGGCTGCGGGTGCAGCCGTCGACCATCGCCGACTCCTCCAGCTCCTTCGGCACGGCGGCGACGAAGCCGCGCAGCGTCAGGATGGTGAAGGGCAGGATCATCATCATGTAGAAGAGCGTGAGCGGCACGAGGCTGTTCAGCATCGACGCGTCGCGCACGATCATGTATATCGCGATGATCATGACTTCCCAGGGCGCCATCTGGGCCAGCATGAAGCCGATGACGAAGCCGCGCCGCCCCTTGAACCGCATCCGGGCCAGGGCGAAGGAGCCGGCCAGCGCGATGATCAGCGAGAAGACGACGGCGAGGACGGTGACGGTCAGCGAGTTGGTGACGAAGGACCAGAAGTGGTCGGCCTCGGTCGCCGTCTTGAAATGATCGAAGGTGAAGTCGGTCGGGAACCAGACCGGGTCCTCCGTGATGATGTCGCCGGTCGGCTTGAAGGCCGTGGAGAACATCCAGTACACGGGGAAGACGAAGCCGATGAACAGGACGACGGCCGTGGCGTTGGGCCACAGGCGGCCGAAGAGCGAGCGCTTCACAGCTCGTCCTCCCCTTGCTTGAGCACGATCCTGAGGTAGTAGGCGGTCAGACCGAGCATGATCAGGATGGTCAGCACGGCAATGGCCGCGCCCATGCCGTAGTGCTGGTTGCCGACACCCTCGACGTAGGCGTAGACGGGCAGGATCTCGGTGAGCCGGTCGGGTCCGCCCTGGTTGAAGGTGTAGACCTGCACGAACGCCTTGAAGACCCAGATGATCTCCAGGAAGGTCGTCGCGTAGAGGAACGGCCGCAGGAACGGCATGGTGACCGCGGTGAAGCTCCGCCAGGCGCCGGCTCCGTCGAGGGAGGCGGCCTCGTAGAGCTCCTTCGGGATGGTGGTGGTCGCGGCGTAGAGGTTGATCGCGACGAACGGTATGGACTGCCAGACGATCAGCAGGGTGACGACGAAGAAGGTCGACATCTGGCTGCTGGTCCAGCTGTAGTCGGCCATGGAGTGCCAGCCGAGCTTGTCCAGGACCCAGTTGACGACGCCGAAGCGCTGGGCGAACAGCCACTTGTAGACGGTGGTGGCGGCCACGATCGGCATGGCCCAGGCCAGCACCAGACCGAGCAGCAGGGTGAACCTCATCCGCTTGCCGAGACGGGCGAGCAGCAGGCCGACCAGGGTGCCCAGGATCATGATCAGGGCGACGTTGACCGCCGCGAACAGGATCGAGCGGAGGGTGACCCGCCAGAAGTGCTCGCTGGTGAGGGTCTCCTTGTAGTTGTCGACGCCGTTCCACTCGGTGACGTGCTGGATCAGCTGCGTCATGTTGAGGTTCTGGAAGGACAGCAGGAGGTCCTTCAGCAGCGGCCAGCCGAGCAGCAGCACGGTGGCCGCGCAGGCGGGCAGCAGCAACAGGTACGGGGCGAGCGCGCCGACGCGCGACGCGGCTCTCTGCTTCGGCCCGCCGCTGCCCTCGTCGTCCGCCTTGCGGACGTCCGCCGGGCCGGAGGGCGGCCGTTCGGTCTGCACGGTCATGCTCGCGATCTCTCTTCTCGGCCTACGAGAGGGCCTGCGTACGTCGACTCGCGTACGGTCGCCGGGGCGGGAGCCGTCGTCCGGCCACCCCGCCCCGGCTCACCCGGTGCTACTGCTGCTGCGACAGGCGCTTGTTGAACTCTTCCTCGACCTGCTTGGCCGCCTCGGCCGGGGACTTCCCCTTCAGCACGGCGGTCAGGTAGGTCTTGATCGGGTTGGGCGCGTTCTCGACCGCGGCCCACTCCGGGATCAGCGGCGTGGTGCCACCGGAGGCGACGGCCGGCGAACCGGCCTCGGCGGCGGGGTTGCCCTCCAGGTTGCCGACCAGCGACTCCTTGTTCGGAGTGACGCCGTTGGCCTTGGCCAGCTGGCCCTCGAACTTGTCGGACAGCGCGATCTTCAGGAACTCCTTGGCGAGTTCCTGCTTCTTGCTGCCCGCGGCGACGGCGAGGTTGGAGCCGCCGAGGAAGACGCCCTCGGGCTTGTCGGCGGTCTCACCCGGGATGGTGAAGTAGCCGATGTCCTTCTCGATCTTCGGGTTGGCCTTGATCGCGGTGGCGGCTTCCCAGCCCATGCCGATGAAGGAGCCGACATTGCCCTTGGCGAAGACGTCACCCTGCTGCGGGGTGGCCTCGTCCTTGTCCTGGGGTGCCTTGGAGAGGGACTGGAACTTCTTGTAGGTCTCCGTCGCGGCGGCGATCTTCGGGTCGTCGAGGTTGGAGACGTACTTGTCGCCGTCCTTCTTGACCAGCTCGGCGCCCTCGCCGATCGCCAGACCGACGAAGTGGTACCAGTTCTGGCCCGGCAGGTAGATCGGCTCGGCGTCGGTCTTCTCACCGATCGTCTTGAGGGCGTCGTAGAACTCGTCGCGGGTCTTGGGCGTTTCCTTGATGCCCGCGTCCGCCCACACCTTCTTGTTGTAGACGACCACGCGGTTGACCACGAACCACGGCGCCGCGTACTGCTTGCCCTCGAAGACGGAGGACTCGTTGATGGACTCGGTCCAGTCCGTGCCGATCTCGGCCTTGAGGTCGGTGAGGTCCGCGAGGCCGCCGGTCTTGGCGTACGCCGGGGTCTGGGTGTTGCCGACCTCGAAGACGTCGGGGGGGTTCTCCTCGGAGAGCGCGGTGGTCAGCTTCTGCTGAATACCGTTCCACGTCTGGATCTCGAACTTGACCTTGGCCTTGGTCTTCGCCTCGAACTCCTTGGCGAGGTCCGCCTGCCAGTCGTCGGGCGAGGAACCGTCCATCACCCACACGGTGAGCGTCTCGCCGGCGTAACCGTCCGCCCCGGCCTTCTTGCCGTCGTCGCCGCTGTCGCCCCCGCACGCCGCGACCGAGACCATCATGCCCGCGATACCGATCGCGGCTATCAGCTTGCGCTTCACGCCAACCCTCCTCAGGGATGCCACACAACCCCCCTGCCTCCCCGCGGTTGCTCGTCGACGCGGACCGCCCATGGGGCCGGGACCTGGACCAATGGTGTAGACCAGTACGGGGAGCTTGGCCCAGACCAATAGGGCTGTCAAGGGTGTTCAACCGGGCTCCTCGCGTCCGTGATGCGACCGAGATATGCAGGGACCTTTCATTGCGCAAGCGACAGATCGGACGGACCGGCACCGGGTGTACCACCGCCCGCCGAATGACGTGCCGGTACCGTTCCGAACGCGCGTACCAGCGACGCCGGTCGGCGCTGTGGACTAGACCAACGAGGGCCCCGGAGGTATACAGAAGGGATCACGGAGCGTGCGGGGCCAACCCGGCACGGAGCCGTGCCACGATGTGAGCCGTGGCCGACAGGGATAGCGGTCGCTTCGGCACCCGGAGCCGGGAAGGCAGAGCATGAGCACCGACGTCAGCAGTGCGGAGAACGAGGGTGGGGCGACCGTCCGTACCGCGCGCGTGCCCAAGTACTACCGTCTGAAGAAGCATCTGCTCGACATGACCCGGACACAGGCGCCGGGTACGCCGGTCCCGCCGGAGCGCACGCTGGCCGCGGAGTTCGACACCTCGCGCACCACCGTCCGCCAGGCCCTTCAGGAACTGGTCGTCGAGGGCCGCCTGGAGCGCATCCAGGGCAAGGGCACCTTCGTCGCCAAGCCCAAGGTGTCGCAGGCGCTGCAACTCACCTCGTACACCGAGGACATGCGGGCGCAGGGCCTCGAACCCACCTCACAACTGCTGGACATCGGCTACATCACCGCCGACGACCGGCTCGCCGGGCTGCTGGACATCACGGCCGGCGGGCGGGTGCTGCGCATCGAGCGGCTGCGCATGGCCAACGGCGAACCGATGGCCATCGAGACCACCCACCTCAGCGCCAAGCGCTTCCCGGCGCTGCGCCGCTCCCTGGTGAAGTACACGTCCCTCTACACCGCGCTCGCCGAGGTGTACGACGTCCATCTCGCCGAGGCCGAGGAGACCATCGAGACCTCCCTGGCCACCCCGCGCGAGGCCGGCCTGCTCGGCACCGACGTCGGCCTGCCCATGCTGATGCTCTCCCGGCACTCGCAGGACCGCACGGGCCAGCCGGTGGAGTGGGTGCGCTCGGTGTACCGGGGCGACCGCTACAAGTTCGTGGCCCGGCTGAAGCGGCCCCAGGACTGACGCCGGCCGCGGGGCGTTTCAGGCAAACCCCCGCACGCGTGACCGCGAAGTTGCAGTTCAGGACCGATATACGGACGAGGTCTTCCGCTGTATCGACACCGTCACCTACATTTCGTGCGCACTGCACGAGGTGATCAGCGAGGGGACGGAGCCACCGCATGTCACAAGCCCCAGAAGTGAGCAGAGGGCCGACGGTGACGCCGGTGCGCGTCGTCATCGGCCTCTGCCTTGTCGCACCGTTCGTCGCCATGCTGTGGGTCGGCTCGTACGCGAAGACGGACCCGGCCTTCATCGGCATCCCGTTCTTCTACTGGTACCAGATGGCGTGGGTGATCGTCTCCACGGTGCTCACGGTGATCGCCTACAAGCTGTGGCAGCGTGACCAGCGCGCCCGCCGGGAAGGCGGGGCCAAGTGAACGACGGCGTGAACGGCGTCGCACTCGCCGTCTTCATCTTCTTCTTCGTCCTCGTCACCGCGATGGGCTTCCTGGCCGCCCGCTGGCGCCGGGCCGCGAACGACCAGAGCCTCGACGAGTGGGGCCTCGGCGGCCGCTCGTTCGGCACCTGGGTCACCTGGTTCCTGCTGGGCGGCGACCTGTACACCGCGTACACCTTCGTGGCCGTACCGGCGGCGATCTACGCGGCGGGCGCGGCCGGCTTCTTCGCGGTGCCTTACACGATCCTGGTCTACCCGCTGATCTTCACCTTCCTGCCGCGGCTGTGGTCGGTCTCCCACAAGCACGGGTACGTGACGACCTCGGACTTCGTGCGCGGCCGCTTCGGCTCGAAGGGGCTGTCGCTGGCGGTCGCCGTCACCGGCATCCTGGCGACGATGCCGTACATCGCGCTCCAGCTGGTCGGCATCCAGGCCGTCCTCGACGTGATGGGCGTCGGCGGCGGTGAGGACACCAACTGGTTCATCAAGGACCTGCCGCTGCTGATCGCCTTCGGTGTGCTGGCGGCGTACACCTACTCGTCGGGGCTGCGCGCGCCCGCGCTGATCGCGTTCGTCAAGGACACGCTGATCTACATCGTGATCGCGGTGGCGATCATCTACATCCCGATCAAGCTCGGCGGGTTCGACGACATCTTCGCCGCGGCGGGCGACAAGTTCGACGAGTCGGGCAAGGGCGGGCTGGTGCCGGACCACGGCGGCCAGTGGACGTACGCCACCCTGGCGCTCGGCTCGGCGCTCGCGCTCTTCATGTACCCGCACTCGATCACCGCGACGCTGTCCTCGCGCAGCCGTGAGGTGATCCGGCGCAACACCACGATCCTGCCGCTGTACTCGCTGATGCTCGGCCTGCTCGCGCTGCTAGGCTTCATGGCGATCGCGGCGGGGGTGAAGGTGGAGAACGGGCAGCTGGCGATCCCGCAGTTGTTCGAGAACATGTTCCCGGACTGGTTCGCCGGCGTGGCCTTCGCGGCGATCGGCATCGGGGCCCTGGTCCCGGCGGCGATCATGTCGATCGCGGCCGCGAACCTCTTCACCCGCAACATCTACAAGGACTTCATCAAGCCGGACGCCACCCCGGCCCAGGAGACGAAGGTCTCCAAGCTGACGTCCCTGCTGGTGAAGGTGGGCGCGCTGGTCTTCGTCCTGGGCATGGACAAGACGGTCGCGATCAACTTCCAGCTGCTCGGCGGCATCTGGATCCTGCAGACCTTCCCGGCCCTGGTCGGCGGCCTGTTCACCCGCTGGTTCC
The DNA here is from genome assembly GCF_031597775.1 of Streptomyces sp. BB1-1-1. Taxonomy (NCBI): domain Bacteria; kingdom Bacillati; phylum Actinomycetota; class Actinomycetes; order Kitasatosporales; family Streptomycetaceae; genus Streptomyces; species Streptomyces sp. BB1-1-1. The sequence continues at coordinate 2,915,323 of NZ_CP134203.1, forward strand.
ACCGCTGGGCGCTGCTCGGCGGCTGGGCGGTCGGCATGGTCTACGGCACGGTCGCCGCCTACGGTGTCGCCTCGCCGACGCAGAAGCACTTCGGCGGCTCGTCCGAGGAGATCCCGGGCATCGGCGAGATCGGCTACATCGGCCTCACCGCCTTCGTGCTGAACGTCCTGGTCACCGTGGTCCTGACCTTCGTCATGCGGGCGCTGAAGGCCCCCGACGGCGTCGACGAGACGAAGCCCGGCGACTACACGGCGGACGCGGGCGACCCCGGCGTCGAGGTGGAGCTGCCGCCGGCCACGGCGGGCACCTCGCACTGATCGCCATCCCTGCTACGCGGCGGGCCGTCGGAGAAATCCGGCGGCCCGTTGTCGTACCCGTACGGCACACTCGGCGCCATGGACTTCGTGATCCGGCAGGCGGCGACGGACGAGTACGGCACCCTCGGTGAGATCACCGCGCAGGCCTATCTGCGCGACGGCCTCCTCGACTTCGGGGAGAGCGACGCGTACCTCGGCGAGCTGAGGAACGTCGCCAAGCGTGCGGCGGCCGCCGAGGTGCTGGTCGCCGCGGCGGACGGCCGGGTGCTCGGCGGCGTGACCTTCGTGCCGTCCGGCGGCCCCATGGCCGACATCGCCCGGCCCGGCGAGGCCGAGATACGGATGCTCGCCGTCGCCCGCGAGGCACGCGGACGCGGGGTGGGCGAGGCCCTCGTACGGTCCTGCGTCGACCGGTCCCGGGCCGTCGAGGGCTGCGCGCGCGTGGTGCTGTCCACCCAGCGCACCATGCGCACCGCCCACCGCCTCTACGAACGGATGGGCTTCACCCGCACGCCCGACCGCGACTGGAACCCGCTGCCGGAGCTCGACGACATCACGCTCCTCACCTATGAACTGACGCTCTGACACCAGCGCCACCTCTCGACGGCTCCTCCGCGACACAACATCTGGGGGTGCTCGCCGAACCCGGCACAAGATGTATGCTCGTGCTCGCTGTCGCCGCAGGGGAATCCGGTGCGAATCCGGAACTGTCCCGCAACGGTGTACTTGTGTGTATCCGCGCGTCTCCGCACGTGTGCACACGCATGTCCAGTCCGAGGACCTGCCGACAGTGCGCCCGTACCGTCCCGGTCCGGGTGCCTGACGTCCGGGCCTCGTGGAGTGGGCCGGTGGACGCGACGCCGCGTGCGCTCGTGAGCTGCCCATGCCCTCCCCCAGGCCCCGTGCCGAGCGAGGGAGTGCCCCCACGTGACCATCGCGCCAGCCGACCCGGTTTCAGCGACCCCGGCGACGACTTCAGCGACCCCGGTGACCGAGGAGCCCGACGGGCCCGGTGCCGCGTTGCTGCGGATCCTGACCGAGCTGACCGCCGACCTCCCCGGCGCCGACCCGGGCCGGGTCGCCGCCGCCGCACTGCGCGGCCGGTCCGCCCGTGCGGACGAGTCCGAGCTGCGGGAGCTCGCCACGGAGGCGGCGGCCGGGCTCATCTCGGAGGACCCGGTCTACTCCAGGCTGGCCGCCCGGCTGCTGACCATCGGCATCCGCGCCGAGGCCGCTTCCCAGGGCGTCACCTCGTTCACCGGGTCGGTCACCACCGGTCACCGCGAGGGCCTGATCGCCGACCGCACCGCCGAGTTCGTACGGCTGCACGCGGACCGCCTGGACGCGCTGATCGACCCGGTCGCCGACGACCGCTTCGGCTACTTCGGCCTGCGCACCGTGTACAGCCGCTACCTGCTCCGGCACCCGATCACCCGCAAGGTCGTCGAGACGCCCCAGCACTTCATGCTGCGGGTGGCCGCCGGACTCGCCGAGGGCGACACCACGCGTGCGGTCGACGAGGTGGCCGCGCTGTACGGGCTGATGAGCCGCCTCGACTACCTGCCCTCCTCCCCCACCCTGTTCAACTCCGGCACCCGGCACGCCCAGATGTCGTCCTGCTACCTCCTGGACTCCCCCAAGGACGAGCTGGACTCCATCTACGACCGTTTCCACCAGGTCGCCAACCTCTCCAAGCACGCCGGCGGCATCGGCATCGCCTACTCCCGCGTCCGCGCCCGGGGTTCGCTGATCCGCGGCACCAACGGGCACTCCAACGGCATCGTCCCCTTCCTGAAGACGCTGGACGCCTCGGTCGCCGCCGTGAACCAGGGCGGCCGGCGCAAGGGCGCGGCGGCGGTCTACCTCGAGACCTGGCACGCGGACGTCGAGGAGTTCCTGGAGCTGCGGGACAACACCGGTGAGGACGCCCGCCGCACGCACAACCTGAACCTCGCCCACTGGGTGCCGGACGAGTTCATGCGCCGGGTGGACGCCGACGGACAGTGGTCGCTGTTCTCGCCCGCCGACGTGCCCGAGCTGGTCGACCTGTGGGGCGAGGAGTTCGACGCGGCGTACCGCGGGGCCGAGGCGGCGGGGCTCGCCCGCAAGACCCTCCCCGCCCGTGAGCTGTACGGCCGCATGATGCGCACCCTCGCGCAGACCGGCAACGGCTGGATGACCTTCAAGGACACCGCCAACCGCACCGCCAACCAGACCGCCGAGCCCGGGCACGTCGTCCACTCCTCCAACCTCTGCACGGAGATCCTGGAGGTCACGGACGACGGGGAGACGGCGGTCTGCAACCTGGGCTCGGTCAACCTCGGCGCGTTGGTCGACGTGGCCAAGGGCGACATCGACTGGGAGCGTCTGGACGCCACCGTCCGCACCGCCGTCACCTTCCTGGACCGGGTCGTCGACATCAACTTCTACCCGACCGGGCAGGCGGGCCGCTCCAACGCCCGCTGGCGCCCGGTGGGCCTGGGCGCGATGGGCCTCCAGGACGTCTTCTTCCAGCTGCGCCTGCCCTTCGACTCGCCCGAGGCGAAGGCGCTCTCCACCCGCGTCGCCGAGCGGATCATGCTCGCCGCGTACGAGACCTCCGCCGATCTCGCCGAGCGCGACGGCCCGCTGCCGGCCTGGGAGAAGACCCGGACGGCCCGGGGTGTGCTGCACCCCGACCACTACGGCGTCGAGCCCACCTGGCCGGAGCGCTGGGCGGCGCTGCGCGAGCGCATGGCCACGACCGGCCTGCGCAACTCCCTGCTCCTCGCCATCGCGCCGACCGCCACCATCGCCTCCATCGCGGGTGTCTACGAGTGCATCGAGCCGCAGGTGTCCAACCTGTTCAAGCGCGAGACGCTCTCCGGTGAGTTCCTCCAGGTCAACTCGTACCTGGTGGACGACCTCAAGCGGCTCGGCGTCTGGGACGCCCGCACCCGCGAGGCGCTGCGCGAGGCCAACGGCTCGGTGCAGGGCTTCTCCTGGATCCCCGAGGACGTCCGCGCGCTGTACCGCACCGCCTGGGAGATCCCGCAGCGCGGCCTGATCGACATGGCCGCCGCCCGCACCCCGTACCTCGACCAGGCCCAGTCGCTGAACCTGTTCCTGGAGACGCCGACCATCGGGAAGCTCTCCTCGATGTACGCGTACGCCTGGAAGCAGGGCCTGAAGACCACGTACTACCTGCGCTCCCGCCCGGCGACCCGCATCGCCCGCGCCGCCGCCCGAGCCACCGTCCCCGTGCAGGCCGGCCCGGACCCCGAAGCGGTCGCCTGCTCCCTGGAAAACCCCGAGTCCTGCGAGGCCTGCCAGTAATGACCACCGAGACCCCCGCGAACCCCACCACGAAGAACCTGCTCGACCCGGGCTTCGAGCTGACGCTGCGCCCCATGCGCTACCCGGACTTCTACGAGCGCTACCGGGACGCCATCAAGAACACCTGGCACGTCGAGGAGGTCGACCTCCACTCGGACGTCGCCGACCTGGAGAAGCTCAGCCCCGAGGAACAGCACCTGATCGGCCGGCTGGTGGCCTTCTTCGCCACCGGTGACTCGATCGTCGCGAACAACCTGGTGCTCACCCTCTACAAGCACATCAACTCCCCCGAGGCCCGGCTGTACCTGAGCCGGCAGCTGTTCGAGGAGGCCGTCCACGTCCAGTTCTATCTGACACTGCTGGACACCTACCTGCCCGACCCCGAGGACCGCAACGCGGCCTTCGCCGCCGTCGAGAACATCCCCTCGATCCGCGAGAAGGCCGGGTTCTGCTTCAAGTGGATGGACTCGGTCGAGTCGATCGACCGCCTGGAGACCAAGGCCGACCGCCGCCGTTTCCTGCTCAACCTCATCTGCTTCGCCGCGTGCATCGAGGGCCTGTTCTTCTACGGCGCCTTCGCCTACGTCTACTGGTTCCGCGGCCGGGGCCTGCTGCACGGACTGGCCACCGGCACCAACTGGGTGTTCCGGGACGAGACGATGCACATGTCCTTCGCCTTCGACGTCGTCGACACCGTGCGCAAGGAGGAGCCGGAGCTGTTCGACGACGCGCTCCAGCAGGAGGTCACCGACATGCTGCGGGAGGCCGTCGAGGCCGAGCTGCAGTTCGCGCGCGACCTGTGCGGTGACGGCCTCCCGGGCATGAACACCGACTCGATGCGGCAGTACCTGGAGTGTGTGGCCGATCAGCGGCTGACGCGTCTCGGCTTCGCCCCGGTGTACGGCTCCGAGAACCCCTTCTCCTTCATGGAGCTGCAGGGCGTTCAGGAGCTGACCAACTTCTTCGAGCGGCGTCCCTCGGCGTACCAGGTGGCGGTGGAGGGCACCGTCGACCTGTCCGAGGACTTCTGAGTCTCCTTCCCCGCTCCCTGGTCCTCCCGGGCCTCCCTGAGCTGACGGTCGATGCGCTTGTCGCGCACGATGCCGATCACCGAGGGGAGGACCATGAGGACCAGGAGTCCGAAGGTCACGAGCATTCCGATCAGGGCTTCTATCTGGTTTCCGGTCATGACACCACTGTCGCGCCGGATACTCCTTACCGGGAGTGGCAGGACTGCCGTAGGACCTCGATTTCCTGCCACTTCCGAGGCACACTGGGGGCATGCTGCAGAACGTGGCCGCCGTCCTGCTGGACGGCGCGCATCCCTTCGAACTCGGTGTCGTCTGCGAGGTCTTCGGCATCGACCGGAGCGACGAGGGTCTGCCGGGGTACGACTTCGCGGTGGTCTCCGCGGAGGGCCCGGAGCTGAGCACCCATGTCGGCGGGCTCACCGTCTCCACGCCGTACGGGCTGGACCGGCTGGAGGAGGCCGACCTGATCGCCGTGCCGGCGGGGAGCGACTATGCCCGCCGGGAGTATCCGCCGGAGCTGCTGGACGCCCTGCGGCGGGCGGTGGACCGGGGCGCGCGGGTGCTGAGCGTGTGTTCCGGGGTGTTCGTGCTGGGCGCCGCCGGGCTGCTGGACGGGCGGCGGTGCGCGGTGCACTGGCACCACGCGGCCGAGCTCGCCCGGCAGTACCCGCGGGTCGCCGTCGCGCCCGACGTGCTCTACGTGGACGAGGACCCCGTGATCACGAGCGCCGGCACCGCCGCAGGCATCGACGCCTGTCTGCACATCGTCCGCAAGGAACAGGGGCCGGAGGTCGCCAACCGGATCGCCCGGCGCATGGTCGTACCGCCGCACCGGGACGGCGGTCAGGCGCAGTACATCGAACGGCCGCTGCCGCGCTCCTCCTGCGACACCGTCGGCGAGGTGCTGGCCTGGATGGAACAGCACCTCGACGAGGAGGTCACCGTCGAGCAGCTCGCGGCCCGGGCGCACATGTCCCCGCGCACCTTCGCCCGCCGCTTCCAGCAGGAGACGGGTACGACTCCCTACCGCTGGATCCTGCGCCAGCGTGTGCTGCTGGCCCAGCGGCTGCTGGAGGCGACGGACGAGACGATGGACGCGATCGCGTGGCGCACCGGCTTCGGTACGTCGGCGGCGCTGCGGCACCAGTTCGTCCGGGCCCTGGGCACCACCCCGCACGCCTACCGGCGCGCCTTCCGGGGCCCGGAGGCCGTCGCCTGAGCCGCCGCGCCACCGCGCCGCTCACCGTGCGACGGGCCTGACCAGCAGGTCGTGCGGCCGCAGGGTGATGCCGACCCGGACCGCGTCGTTCGAGCCCGCCACCTGCTCGAAGCGGTACTTCGTGGCGAGCGCGGCCGTGATCAGCGTCAGCTGCGCCATGGAGAAGTGGTCGCTGGGGCACTTGCGCTTACCCGCGCTGAACGGCTTCATGGCGTATTTCGGCACATCCGCCGCACGGTCCGGAATCCACCGGTCCGGGTCGAACTCCAGGTTGTCCGCGTACGACTTCGCATCGCGTTGGATTGCGTACGGACTGTAGATGATGTCCGACCCGGCCGGAATGCGATAGCCACCGAGTTCGGTCTCGACCACCGCGCGCCGCGTCAAAATCCACACGGCGGGACGCAAACGCATGGCCTCCACGATGACATTGCCGGTGTGCGTGAGCCCTCGGACATCCTCGAATGCCACGGGGCGTCCGCCGGTGACCGCTACGACTTCGTCGCGTATGCGGTCGGCATGTTCCGGGTGTTCGGCAAGTGCCTGCAGCAACCACATGATCGTGGAGGCGATGGTTTCACTGCCGGGGGTGAGTATCGCGACGACCTGGTCGTGGATCTCCTGTTCCCCGATGGGGTCGCCATTGTCGTCCTTCGCCTCCAGCAATGCCGTCAGCAAATCGTCCGGCTTTTGACCGGATGCGCGGCGCTCGGCGATGATCTCGTCGACCAGGAGGTGCAGATCGGCCAGCGCGTTGTTGAATTCGCGGTTGGCCGGGAGCGGCAGCCGGTAGAGCGGTCCGAGCGGGACCACCATGCGCCGGTACATGCCCCGGAAGACGGTGGCGAGCGCGACGCACAGCCGCTCGGCCCGCTCGTCCATGTACTGCCCGCGCAGCAGGCAGCGGGCCGCGACGCGCACGGCGACGCGGAAGGACTCGGAGGTGGCGTCGACGGTCCGCCCCGGCTGCCAGCGCTCGGTGAGCGCGTGCGCCTCCTCCTCCATGATCGGCCCGTAGGCGGGGATCGCGTCGAGCTTGAACGCCGGCTGGATGGTGCGCCGCTGGCGGCGGTGGAGCGGACCGTTGGCGGTCGCCACGCCCTCCTTGCCGAGCAGGCCCTCCAGCGACTCCCACAGCGGACCGGCTATGTGGTAGTCGGGGCTCAGGGCCAGGGCGCCGGTGAGCTCCGGGGCGGTGACCGCGTAGACGGTCTTCGGGCCGAGCTTGATGCGAACGATGTCACCGTGGTCGCGCAGCTGGGACATGAAGGCCAGCGGGTCGCGGGCCAGCCTCCAGCCGTGGCCGAGGAGCGGGACACCGCCACCCGCGACGGGCGGCTCGCGCAGCTCCGGTGTGGTTTCGGTCCGGGTTTCGGGGTTGACGGACTCGACGGTCATTTCTCACCTGCCGCTTCGTTGTTGACGTACGGGGGCGTGGACCGGTCGTCCCAGCTGTCGACCATGTACCGGCCGGACTCGTGGTGGAACCAGTAGACGGAACTGAACCAGTTCCGCATATTGCCGACGTTGGCCCGTACGGCGCCGCTCAGTTCCTTTCCGCGTACGGTGCCGTTGTCGAGTTCGTCGGCGAACCGTAACGCGTCCTGTTCCACGGCGAGAAAATCGGTGATGCATTCCTCGACGCGTCGCCTTACTTCTCCGATGGCTTCTTCCAGGGTCAGTCCATGATGTGTGATGAGACTGATCCCGAGATTGTGGACCTCGTCGCCCGCTATTTCCTTGGGCAGTGAGCACAGGTCGTTGTACCAGGCGGCGAATTCCTGGCTGAGCAGTGCCGCCCGGCGATATGCCGGGTGTTTCCGAACGGCGTCCGGCAGTTCGCACCCCGCGCTCGGCTCCAGCAGGTCGGTCCAGATCCAGTGCGCGAAGGTGAGCCGGCGCAGTTCGAGGTACTCCTCGACGCCGGGCACGATGCCATGGGTGCGGTTGTGGAATTCCCGGTCGTAGGCGTCGATCACCGCGTGGAAGTGCCGGGCGAACCGGGCGTTCCACGTCGCCGGCGGCGGCAGGAAGGCGTAGAGCCGCCGCACACTGTCGGCGAACCCGGCGACCAGCGTGTCCTCGTGGTGCAGATGGTCCCGGGGTGAGTCGAGTGCCGCGTGCAGCTGGTTCCGCAGTCGCCGCCAGGCGGTCGGACGGCCGTGGACGATGTCCCGGTCGTGCCGGTCGTCCCAGACGAAGAACCACGCGCTGTAGTCCGCTATCGCCTGCATGACCTCGTCGGGGGCGCCCAGGTAGTAGCCCGCCATGAGGTCGGTGTAGCACAGGCCGTCGGCATATTCCTCGACCTTGTCCGCCGGCATGAGCCGTTTTTCGAGCAGCCAGGTACGGGTCTTCTCCTGGAGCTTCGGCCAATACGGGTGCAGTTGCCGGGGAAATGCCGCCTCGATCACCGGAAGGCGCAGCGATGGCGGTACTGCGATCGCGGTCGGTGTCGCTGTGGTGCCGTGTGAGAAAGCATGCACGAACAAACCCCTCTCAGCCGCCGGTGGCGCACCCCTCTCGCTGAGCGAGGCGTGCGCCGTTGCGTATCCCCGCACTTCCTATTCAGCACCACAACTGACCGATCTGGGAACGGATTTGCTCCATTCACTACCCCACGGTGCCGGAATTCTCCTGGTGTGTGGCAGGTTCCGGCAGACGAACGGCGCCCGCTCGGATGAGACCCGAACGGGCGCCGTGCGCACGGAGGATGGGTGGCAGGTGACGTGGTGTCAGTCGTTCGCGACCACGGGGTAGCGCGGCTCGTTCTCGGCCATCTGCCGCAGCGCGTCCTTGCGTTCGCGCTTGGAGAGCCGGTCGATGTAGAGGTACCCGTACAGGTGGTCCGTCTCGTGCTGCAGACACCGTGCGAAGTATCCGGTGCCGCGCACCTTGATCGCGTTGCCCTTCTCGTCCTGCCCGGTCACCTCGGCGTAGTCGGGGCGGGCGAGCGACGCGTAGGCGGTCGGCACGGACAGGCAGCCCTCGTTGCTGTCGTCCAGGCTGCGCCGGTCGGCGGGCAGTTCGACGAGGACCGGGTTGCAGACCACGCCGACGTGCCGGACGCCCTCGTCGTCGGGGCAGTCGTAGACGAAGACCTTCTTGCCGACACCGATCTGGTTGGCGGCCAGGCCCACACCCTCGGCGGTGCGCTGGCTGGCGAACATGTCCGCGACCAGCTGCTGGAAATCCTCACCGAAGTCGGTGACGTCCGCGCACTCCTTGTGCAGCACCGGGTTGCCGACCACCGTGATCGGACGCGAGGTGCCGCGCTCGCGCCAGGCAGTCTCGCGCTCCTCGCAGTCCTCGGTGTCGACGACGAACCCCTCGTCGTCCACGGGGAGCACGCCCGCGTGCTGCTGATCGGTGTCCTGCTGGGCCATGACCGACGTATGCCTTCCGGGATGAAACAGGGGTTGATGCCTGATACAGGGTACGGGGGGCGCGCCCCGACGGGGCGCGGGACCGTGTCGATATGCGGCTCCGCCGCGTGGGCCCGACCAGCCACGGCGGACGGACGACGAAGAACGACCTCAGCAGACCTCTTCCAGATCCCGCCAGTCACGAGAATCCGGACTGTCCGCGACCCACCCGTCCAACAACCCCCTCACCAAGGCAGCCGGCGCAGCCACCCCGCACTCCCGCTCCGGCACCCACAGCTGCCCGTCGGTGCGGTGGCCGAGCGGCCCCGGATGTCCCGGTTCGCTGTGGTCGTGCGGGTCGAGGTGCTCGCCCTCGCCCTCGTCGGACGGCATCCGTGACTCCGAGCACATCCGGCACAGCAGCCGGACCGACGACGACCAGTCCTCGGCGGCGAAACCGGCGTCCGCGGCGAGCTGCTCCAGGGCGTCCCGGTCGGACTCGGTGGCGGCCTCCAGGAGGACCACCCAGGTGGGAACGGGCGACGGCGCCCACAGCTCGATCTCGTCGAAGACGGGATAGGCGTGCCCGGCGGTGGTGGTCCGCTCCCCGTGCGGCACCCCGTCGTGCAGGACGACCTCGCCCCAGCGGCGGCCGGAGGACGGCAGCGGGATGGACAGCACCTCGATGCGGGCGGGGTCCAGCCGCCGCCCCCACACGACCTCGGCCTCGCCCTCCGGGGACAGTCGTACGGCCGCGCTGCCGAGGTCCATGCCGAGCGGCTCACCGGCGTCCGTCGCGTCCCCCGGGGTGCGCAGTCCGTAGGCCTGCCACGCCCTGCGGGCCAGCGGCCAGTCCTGGAGGGCGGTCGCGGCGATGCCGACGTTCCACCAGTCGGGTGCGCCGATGTCCCGGTCGAGCAGCGCGACCGCCCTCAGCCCTGCCGCCCTGGCCTGCTCCCAGTCGTGCCGGAACTTGTGCAGCAGGGCGAGGTTGAACCACGACTCCGACAGCCAGGGTTCCAGGTCGGCGGCGCGCGTCAGCAGAGCGCCCGCGTCCTCGTAGCGACCGTCGCCGATCAGCGTGAACGCGCGGTCGGTGGCCTGCCGCCAGGAGGCGGAGGGCCGGTGCCGTCCCTTGCCGAAGATCCTCACGATTCCCGCCTGCCAGTTCCGTTCTGTGGGCTGGCTGTGCCTTCCCGCGCCCCCGGACACCTTCTCCTTCGCATCCAACCACGTACGGCTGGAAGGGCGCTCATTACCCATGGGTTACCCAGCCGCGGGCGAGGTAAGACTGCCGCGTGCGAGCACCCGGGCCAGCGCTTCCACGACGTCCGGAGCGTAGTCGCCCGCGGTGGCCAGGCGCAGCTCCTCCAGTGCCGTGAGGCCGCCGCCCGGCCCGGCGTCCCTCGCCTTCTCCTCGTAGGCGTTCACGGCCCGTACGATCCGCGCGGCGACCGGCTGCTCCCGGCAGGGGTCGGCCTGCCGCTCCACCACCACCGCGACGGCCGCGTCGACCCCGGTCTGGCGGACGACGGCCCCGCCGAGCAGGGCGATCCGCCGCTGCTCGGCGGCGGGCAGGCCGGCGGTGGCCCCGGCCGGGACCGGGTCGACCAGGCTCAGCTGGCCGATGTCGTGCATGAGGGCCGCGTACTCCAGCACGGTCAGCTCGGCCCCGGACAGCCCCAGGTCCCGCCCGACGGCACCGCTGAGTTCGGCGACGCGGCGGGCGTGCCCGGCCGGGGTGTACCCGGCGATCTCGGTGGCGCGGGCCAGGGAGGCGATGGTCTGCCGGTAGGTGGCCCGGACGGCCGCGTACCGCCGGTAGGAGAGCTGGGTGAGCAGCAGCGGCACGCAGAAGACGGGGAGCGCCCACAGTCCCGCGACGGCCACCGCGAGCGCCATCACCGCCCCGGTCGCGCACACCGCGGACGTGATCCCGACCATGCCGCGCAGCTCCTCGCGCAGCAGCGGACCGAAGGGCCACCCGGTGCGGGCGTGCGCGGGTGCCGCGGCGAGCACGGCGTCGCACAGCGCGGTCAGGGCGAGCAGCGCGATCAGCAGCAGCGCGTAGGCGGGGCCGCTCCAGTCGCGGAAGGCGCCCTGGTTGGACAGCGGCTGGAAGCACACGGCGGCGAAGGCGACGGTGAGCACGCGCCGCGCGAGATGGTCCAGCACGGGGCCGCCGCCGCGCGCGATGTACGGCACGCTGCCGAGCAGCGAGGCGGCGAGCACGACGGTGACGGTCTGGGCGACGCCATGGTGCGTGGGCTGCCCGGCGACGTCCCCGAGCAGCGCGTACGCCAGCGCCCCGGCGGCCCCGAGCGGCGCGGCCTCCCGGGCCTCGGTCCCGGCCCGCCGGATGACCTCGCCGAGGGCGACGAGGACGCCGAAGGCGAGCGCGACGGGCCGCTCGGCCGGCCCCGACCACAACACGGCGGCGAGACACACGAGCGCGAGGAGCCCCGCGCCGACGGGGACCAGGAGAAGGACCACCGGGGACCGGGACGCGGCCCGCGGCCCGGCCTGGAACGGGGACCAGGGCCGGGGCTGGTACGACGTCATGACGCCCCCCTTCCGACGCTGTCCCACGCGCCCTCGCCCCGGCCCGGGATCACGCCGGCGGGAGCGACCGGCGTACCGTCCGCCGTCACCGCCGGACGCCAGCCGTGGCGTCCCAGGGACCGGACCAGCGCTCTGACCATCCGTGGGTCGAACTGCGCCCCGGCGCACCGCTGGAGCTCCTCCACCGCCGCCGCGACGGGACGGGCCCTGCTGTAGGACCGCGTGGACGTCATCGCGTCGAAGGCGTCGGCGACGGCCACCACCCGGGCCGACTCCGGGATCCGGTCGCCGACCAGGCCGTAGGGGTAGCCGCTGCCGTCCAGCCGTTCGTGGTGGTGGAGGACGGCGGCCCGCGCCTCCCCCAGGAAGCGGATGCCGCGCACCATCTCGTGCCCGTACTCGGGATGCAGCTCGATCACCCGGCGCTCCTCGGGCGTCAGCGGCCCGTCCTTGCGCAGCAGCCGGGTGGGCACCCCGAGTTTGCCGACGTCGTGCAGGATGCCGGCGAAGCGGAGGGTCTCGACGCGCTCGTCGTCCATGCCCAGCTCGCGGGCGATCATCATCGAGGCCTGGCCGACCCGCTCGCTGTGCCCGCGCGTGTAGCCGTCCTTGATGTCGACGGCCTGGACGAGCGCGCGGATGGTCGCCTGGTGCGCGGCCCGCTCCCGGTGGTACTGGGCGAACGCCCACCACGCCACGCACATCGGCAACAGCACGAGCAGCGCGGCGACGGGGCCGTACGGGCTGCGCCACAGGACGGCCATCATCAGACCGGCGAGCCCGTGCACGGCGATCGGCGCGAGTGATCCGGAGAACAGCCCCCGCCAGGCCCGCCGGGCCGGCACGCGGTCGGCGAGCACCCGGATGCCGCCGTCCAGCAGGGTCAGTACCAGGCAGAACGCCAGTACCGCGGCCCCGGCCGGCACGAGCGCGTACGGGAAGTCGGGCGCGACGACCGCGTCCCGCCCGCCGCACCCCCAGTGGACCCGCGCGGCGGCCCACACGGCGAGCGTCAGCTGCGCGGCCCGCCAGACGCGCCGCAGGGCGAAGGGCCGCTGCGCCACCGGGGACAGCAGGGCCCCGGGCAGCGCCACGAGCGCGGCGGCGGGCGGCGGCAGCAGGAAGGCCCCGGCGAGCAGTACGGGATAGCAGGTCCCGACGAAACGGGACCGTGCGACCAGTTCGGAGCCCGCGTACAGCCCGGCGAGGAGCAGTACGGCCCACCAGGGCGTATGCACCTGCGGCAGGGGGCGCAGGCAGACCAGGGCGGCGAGGACGACACCGGCGACGTACGCGTGTGCCCGCGCCGGTACCGCGTCCATGTGCCCCTCCCCCGGCCATGCCTGTCAGGCTCCGGAGCCTAGGACTGCGGCAGGGGGAACGCGGGCAGATAACCCGCGGATTAGCACGTACGGGTGACGTGATGCGTCACGGGCCGGCCCGGTCGGGGTCGGCTCAGGACTCCTGCGCGGCCGGCGGCGCGGCCGTGACGTCGTGCTCGGGCACGGACTGCCCGGAGCGGATCAGGTCGATCCGGCCCATGACCTTGGAACGCAGGTCACCCGGCACGTCGTCCTGTCCGCAACACCGCTTGACCAGCTTCTTGACGGCCTGCTCGAGCCCGTACTTCTCCAGGCAGGGCGAGCACTCCTCGAAGTGGTGCTCGAACTTCACGCAGTCCGAGTCCGGCATCTCTTTGTCGAGGAACTCGTAGAGATGATCGAGGATTTCGCTGCAATCCGTCTCGTGCGGCTCTCCGCAGCTCATGACCCCGAGCCTTTCGCTTCGTTCGACTCTCCGGCGCCGGCCGGGACCAGGCCGCGGTCGCGGGCGTAGTCCTCCAGCATGCCGCGCAGCTGACGGCGTCCACGGTGCAGCCGGGACATCACCGTACCGATGGGTGTCCCCATGATGTCGGCGATCTCCTTGTAGGCAAAGCCCTCTACATCCGCCAGATACACGGCGATGCGGAACTCCTCGGGGATCGCCTGGAGCGCCTGCTTCACGTCCGAGTCGGGCAGGTGGTCGAGCGCCTGCGACTCGGCGGAGCGCAGACCCGTCGACATGTGCGACTCGGCGCGCGCCAGCTGCCAGTCCTCGATCTCCTCGGCCGCACTGCGCTGGGGTTCGCGCTGCTTCTTGCGGTACGAGTTGATGAAGGTGTTGGTGAGGATGCGGTACAGCCACGCCTTGAGGTTGGTGCCCTCGCGGAACTGGTGGAAGGACGCGTACGCCTTGGCGTAGGTCTCCTGCACCAGGTCCTCGGCATCGGCCGGATTACGCGTCATGCGCAGCGCGGCCGAGTACATCTGGTCGAGGAACTCGAGCGCGTCCCGCTCGAAGCGCGCGCTGCGCTCCGCGGTCGACTCCGCGCCCGTGCCCCGGCCCTCGGGCTGCTCCGCCTGGCCGTGTTCGGTCCCTGCGTCGGTCCCAGTGACCGGACCCACCTCCTCCAGTGTTGTCGTGAAACCGAGACCGGTCTCACTCGAATCGGAGGATAGACGACCTGCGGTCGGGGACGCTTGCCGATCCGGTCCGCCCGCCGCCCGAATGGGGGCGGTCTTGGCGGCGTGCAGCACGGTCCAGTCCAGGTCGGCGCGGCTGCTGCGACTCGGGCAGAAGGCTGAACCCATGCGGCGGACTTCCTCTCCTACGGCGTCGGTGCTGATTCTCAGCAACGTATGTCCGCCACAACAGTGGGCGCACGCCGGTCATTCCCGGGCGTTCACCCGAGTGAGCCGACCCACTTCGCGACACCCTCGGTGATCAGTTCCAGAGCCTGTTCCCGCGTGGTCTCCGCCCGCTTGGGCACGGCGAAGCCGTGGTCGCCGTGCGGGACCTCGATCAGGTCGTACGCCCCTTCGGGGAACTCGTGGGGCCTGCCGAACGGGTCGTTGCCGCCCTGTACGACGAGGGTGGGCACGCCGGTCCCGAGCAACTCGTCGGCGCGGGACTTCTCCGGCTTGCCGGGTGGGTGCAGCGGGAAGGCGAGGGCGAGGACGGCATGGGCGCCCAGTTCGGCGGCGGTGCGGCAGGCGACCCGGGCACCGGCGCTCCGGCCGCCCGAGATCACCGGCAGCCCCGGCGCGGCGAGTGCGGGCCAGATGCCCCGCCAGCCGACGTCCAGCGTCTTCGGCGCGGGCGCCAGCTTCTTGCCGGCCACCCGCCACGGCTGCTCGACGAGGGCGACGCTCACACCGTGCGCGGGCAGTGCGGCCGCCAGCGCCCGCAGGTCGCGCGCCTCGATGCCGCCGCCGGCGCCGTGGCCGACGGCGAGGACGAGGCGGGGCTTCTTCGCCGGGTGCCAGGTGACGCGGGCGGGGCCCGCTGCGGTGTCGATGCTCTCGGTGGTGTCGCTGGTCACATCAGAAGAGTGTGCCCTCTTCCGGAGCATCGAGCTCCTTGAGCAGCTCCGGTCCGTTGTTTCGGACGCTGCTCACGGCCGTGGAGACGGGGAACGCCCGCATCAGTCCGGCGGGCGGCGGTGCCAGCAGCGAGGTCAGTTCGTCGGGGTCGGTGCGCGCCGGGTCGAGCCAGTCGTCCCAGCGGTCCGGGGTCAGCATCAGCGGCATCCGCGGGTGGATGTCGGCCAGGGCGTGAGGGCCGTCGGCCGGGGCGACGGCGAGCTGTGCGGTCTCCGCCTCGGTGGTGATCACCGAGCAGGTCACCCACCAGGACCGCGGGTGGTCGTCCGGCAGCGTCTTGTCCCGCCAGAACTCGTACAGCCCCGCCATGGCGAACACGGACCCGTCGGCAGGGGTCACGAAGTAGGGCTGCTTGCGGGGCCGCTTCTTGCGCCCCTCGACCTCCAGGTCGCGCTCCTGCTTGCCGGTGACCCACTCGTAGTAGCCGTCGGCGGGCAGGATGCAGCGCCGGGTGGTGAACGCACGACGGAAGGACGGCTTCTCGTGGACGGTCTCCGCGCGCGCGTTGATCATCCGGGCGCCGCCCTCGGGCGTCTTGGACCAGGAGGGGACGAGGCCCCACTTGAGCTTGCGCAGCTGGCGAACCGGCTTCGGGTCCTCGACGTCTTTCAGGGGGCGGTCCAGGACGGCGTAGACCTCCTTCGTGGGGGCCACGTTGTAGTCGGGCTCCAGAGTCTCCTCCGGCTCCCACTTCTCGATCTCGAAGATTCCCGCGAGATCCTCGGGTCGACGACTCGCCGCATACCGTCCGCACATATGGAGAACCCCTTTGACCTGCGGAAATATCTGTTCAGTCAGCACCAAGTCAGCACAGTGCTGGCCAGCGTCACATCCATCCCCTTGACCGCCCGGCCAGTGGCGTCCGGCGTAAGGTGCCCGCACGTGTCTGCCCCTTGATGCTCCTGTGCCCCGGCCACCGGGACATGTGCAAGAGTGACAGACCGCTACCGAGCACGGGCGAGGCGAACCAAGTCGCAGGTAGTGACCGTGACCAGTCGTAACCCAGGGTCTTCATAACCTTACGGAACACAGACGAGTAGTCCGAGGTGGTGACCAGGGTTCCAGTGATCGTCTAAAGGAGAGCACCGCCCGAACCGGTGCCACAGCGGACCACGTGCTCGCCCACGGCCTCGGCCAGGTCCGTCGCCAACGGAATGTCCCGCCTGTGCCCCTTCGGCGCGCCCTTCACCCAGCCGTGGAGAGACCATCCGCTTCCCGCCCCATCCGAGGGGCGGCGGGTGGCACAGCGCCGCCGGCCGAACGGGATCTTCGGAGCGAGCGCTCGCTTCTCGCAGGCAGATCCTCGATCCGGAAGCAGGCTGAGAAACTGAATGGAGGCGGGGCCTGAGAGGGGCGCCGAGCACCTAGGTTGCCTGCACTCGGCCCTTGCTCGGCATACATGATTCGGGCATCACCGGCAGACAAACCTGCCGCGGCCTGGATTACAGATAGATCCCAGGCCAGCAGGCTGCGCGAGTTCCGGCGCCGCGATCCGCTCATTCGGACATCACGGCCAGTGGACGATCCGGGCAGCAGCCCGGAGCCCAGGGCCGTACGATGCAGGCGCAGGGACCCGCTGATTTGGGTATACCTCTTCTTACAGGCAGTCCACATCGGAGGGTGACAGGCGTATGGCGGCGAACGCCGATCACCTGAAAGCTCTTGTGCGGGCGCACTCCGAAGCCAACGACGACCTCTTCTACAGCGTCGCTCTACAAGTTGCGGCGAAGTCCGCCCGCCAGGGGCAGGGAAAGTTCGCCGTAGAGCTGCGCGAGCTGGTCGAGGCCGCCCAGCAGAGGCAGGGGAAGCCGGTCACCCAGCAGCGTGCCGCTACTCCGGTGGTGCAGCCCCGCGGTGAGCTGACCAGTCTCCTAACGGCAGGCTATCCGGACACCCAGCTCGACGACATGACTCTGGACGCCGGACTGCGTGCCTCGCTGGATCGTGTGCTGCACGAACAGCGGCAGCGTGCACGGCTCGAGCGTTTCGGCTTTACCCCGGTGCACCGCATTCTGCTGTCCGGGCCTCCCGGGACGGGCAAAAGCATGACGGCAGCGGCGCTGGCGGGAGAGCTGAAACTGCCCCTGTTCACCATTCGTCTGGACGGTCTGATCAGCCGGTTCATGGGCGAGACCGCCGCCAAGCTGCGTCTGGTCTTCGACGCCGTGGCCCAGACCCGTGCGGTCTACCTGTTCGATGAATTCGACGCTCTGGGAGCCGAACGGGCAGCAGGCAACGACGTCGGCGAAGCCCGCAGGATCCTCAACTCATTCCTGCTGTTCCTCGATGAGGCGCCCTCTGAGAGTCTCGTGGTCGCTGGCACCAACCACCACCAGCTTCTGGACCAGGCTCTGTTCCGCCGCTTCGACATGATCGCCACCTACGGCTTTCCCACCGGGGAGGAAGCTGTACAGGTGCTGCAGCGACGTCTAGCCGGAATGGACACAAGCACACTACGGTGGGGGCTCGTGACAGAACGTGCATCGGGCCTGAGTCACGCCGAGCTGGTCAAAGCGGCGGAAGCAGCGGCCAAACGAGCCATCCTGGCTGACCGGGACGTGGTAAACGAGCAACTGCTGCTGGAAGCCCTGAGCGAGCGGCACGCCACCCACCATGCCTGAGCCCAACTCTTCCGCACAGCTCAGTCCGCACCTGATCGTACCCTGGGAGGCCGCCACCCTCACGCCGCGCTCCGAGGCTGCCGGCGGGAGCGGTCCGGACCTGGTTCAGCACACGGACCGGCAGAGGCATGCCGACGCTTTGGTGGACGGGCTGGAGACGGCCCGCCGTGAGGCAACCCAGCTCATGCAACAGGTTCCCGAAGACCGTCAGCCTGACGGTTTCGCGGTGCGCATCGAGGCGGCTCGCGACCATCCTCTGAGCCTGGAGCGCCTGGACGCATCTGGCCTGACACTCATGAGCAGCCACCCGCAGACCGAGAACACTCAGCAGGACGCACTGGTCTGGATCCCCTTCGACAAAGTCACCTCGTTCACCCAGCGGATCGCCGATTTCACGGACAACACCCCCGGCGGTAACCCAAAACAGGCCCCGTTGGTGGCCAATATGCAACAGGTCCAACGGGCTCTGCTGGAGCACCTCTGGCAGGAGCGGCAGGTTCTGCCGCCACTGGACGAGGAGCGGTGGTGGGAGTTGTGGTTCGATCCGCTGATCTCGCCGACGGCGGTTGCCACCTTGCGTTCCCTGGCCGAAGATCGTCGCTGGCAAGTCAGTGAACGGGCAATCCATGTCGGGGAACGCCTGGTGGCTCACGTCGCGACGACCGCTAGCGAGCTGGCGTTCCTGTTGGCCACGAACGCCTGCCCTGCTGAGATCCGCAGTCCTACCTTCGCCGAGGGCCTCTACACCGTCGACCGCGAATTCCGCGTGGACCTGGTCAAGGATCTCGCCACGCGCATCGAGCCGGCCGCACCGGAAGCCCCGGCGGTATGCATCCTGGACACAGGGATAGCCCAGGAGCATGCCCTGCTGAAGCCCGCGCTGCACGAGCGCGCCTACAGTGTGCTCCCCGGCAGCACGCCGGCCGACCGGATCGGGCACGGCACGCAGATGGCTGGGCTCGCCCTATTCGGGGACTTCGCCGCAGCCCTTGAATCACAAGGTCCCGTCGTACTCGGTCACGGCCTTGAGTCCGTGAAGATCCTCAACGATGTTCACACACCCGACGTGTCCCCGCGGACCTGTGCGGAGACCACTGCGAACGCGGTCGCGACCGCTGAGATCGGCAACGGAGGCCCCGCACCCTCGGGACGGGTCTTCTCGATGGCTGTCACCCGGGAGTCCGGGGAAGGAGAGAACGGCGTAGACGGCACAGCGACCCTGTGGTCGGCCACGCTGGACGCCCTGGCGGCAGGCACGGACGTCGCCGTCCGGGACGACCGGATCGAACTGGTCGGAGCGCCCGATCCTGAAGCCTCACGCCTGATCATCGTCAGTGCTGGCAACATCCGCGGTGCTGTCCCCCACCAGATGCGTCGCGACGACGGCACGCTCGATCCGCTGCTCCTCTCCGACCTGTCGCGCATCGAGGAACCCGCCCAGGCACACAACGTACTCACCGTCGGGGCGTGCACGCATATGGACGCCGTCCCCGATTCCGCCCTGTTCAGCGGATTCCGTCCTCTGGCGGCTCCCGGTGCCCTGTCCCCCTTCAGCCGGACATCGGTGGCGCTGACCAACGGCTCCATCACCAAGCCCGACATCGTTCTGGAGGGCGGCAACATGCTCGTCGCCCCTGACGACAGCATCCTGGACCCACACGATCTAGTGAGCGTGGCGACCACCCACCACAACCCGGCGCGTCAGCTGACCTGGACGAACGCCACGAGCGCTGCCACGGCCCAGGCGGCTGCGCTCGCCGCCACGGCGATGAGTACCTACCCCGGGCTGCGGCCGGAGACTGTTCACGCCCTTCTCGTGCACGAAGCCCAGTGGACCCCGGCCATGGTCGAACAGGGCCTGTTCAAGAAGACCGGCGCCCCCAAACTCGCCAAGAGCGACGTGATGCGCCAGGTGATCCGCCGGTACGGGTGGGGCATGCCCACCGCCGAGCGTATCCGCAGCAGCGCCTCGAACGCCGTCACCATGATCATCCAGAACACTCTGGTGCCATACAAGGTCAAGGGCGGGCAGGCTCGTCTGGCCGAACTCAAGCTGCACGAGCTGCCCTGGCCCCTGGAACAACTGCGCGACCTGGCCGAGACCACCGTCGACCTACGCGTGACGCTCGCCTACATGATCGAGCCCAATCCCGGCCGACGCGGCATGCTCGACCGCTACAGCTACGCATCCCACGGCCTGCGCTTCGCCATCAAGGGCTCCGCCGAATCCGGCGACTCCTTCCAGAGGCGACTGGCCGAACAGGCCGAACACGAAAGCGACGGCCTTGGCAACCCCAAGGCATTCGAGTCCAACAGCAGGTGGCTGGTCGGCCCCCGGGCCCGCAACCTCGGCTCCCTGCACGCTGACATCTGGCGCGGATCGGCAGCCGAACTCGCCGACTGCGGCACGCTCGCCGTCTACCCCGTCGGAGGCTGGTGGAAGGCGAACAGGCGCAACGACCGCATGGGCCTGCCCGTCAGCTACGCCCCTCTGATCTCCCTGCGCACACCGGAGGTCTCCACCGACCTGTATACGCCCATTGCAACTCAGCTCGGCGTATCGATCGGAGTGGCTCCACACGCCCAGACCGAAATCGTGGACGGCATCCCGATTCAGATGGAATTCGGCTGGTAGCTTCCCGGGCGAGTTCGGTCGAGGCCGAGCTTGACCCGACCGCGCCCACGTGGGGCTTCCCTGTCGGCAGCCAAGCGCACGCCCAGGCCGTCCAAGCACGAGCGTGCCTTCCCGACCCGCGCTGCGAACGCGGGCCTACTCGGTGACCATCACAGGGTCATTCGGGAAGGTACGGCCTCCGCATGCCCTTCCGGGGCTGATCCACAGACATCCGAGCTTGGTAAGAAGTCAAGCTGCGAGCGTCACCGGCGCTGTGGACGCGGCGGGAAACGCCTTGCCGGGATCGAACCTCTGACCGGTCTGCAGGCAGTGATGGAGGCATCCCAGGAAGCGGTTGAAGACGTTGCGCATCGCGGCGGTGTGCCGGTCTCCGAGGTCCCGGCGTCGGTCGTATTCGGCCTTGACCTGTGGGGATGGCAATGCGCCGAAGATCCATACGTAGCCTGCGGCGGCCAGGCGCTGGTTCTTCACCCGCCGGTGGCGCACAAGGTGGCTCTTGCCGCTGGCGATGGTGACCGGCGCCGAGCCGGCATACGCCTTCAGGGCACGGGCATCGGCGAAGCGGGTGCGATCGTCACCGATCTCGGCCAGGACGCGTGCGCCGGTGAGCGGGCCGATCCCGGGAAAGCTGCCCAGGATTTCGGCGTCCGGATGCGTGGCGAACGCCTCGGCCGCGGCCTCGGCAAGGTCGTCGGCTGCCCGGCAGTCGGTATCCAACTGGGCGACCAGCGCGAGGGTTTGCCGCCCCATCGCCTGCTCGACGAGCGGCGGCTGGTGCAGGTAGTCGCCGGTGAAAATGGTGCGCAGCCGTTCCACCCAGACCTCGATGTTCCGCTGCCGTCCGGATCTGCGCAGGGCAGCCCGCAGCTGGGCACGGGTCAGGCGGGCGGCGGCGTGCGGGTCGGGTGCCGCGGCGAGGACCGCGCGTGCTTCGCGGGAGTCCAGGCCCACGCCGCGGACGGCGAAGGCCGCGAGGGCGGCCGGGTAGTACTGCTTGAGGTGCGAACGCAGCTGGTTGTTGAGCTGGACGCGGTTCCAAACCGTGTCCTGCTGGGCGCGGGCGAGGACGGCGATCGCCCGGACCAGTTCGGAGTCGGCGGGCAGCGGCCGGTGCACGTCGGCGTCGGTCCGCAGGATGTTGGCCAGTGTCATCGCGTCGGCGTGGTCGGACTTCGCGCGGGCGCTGCGGTGCCGCTCGCGATAGCGAGCCACCGCCATCGGGTTGATCGAGTACACCTTGCGGCCGGTGGTACGCAGGCAGGCGAACAGCAGGCCGCGGGCGGTCTCCACCGCGACCGGTATCGGGGCCTCAGCACAGTCACCGGCTTCTGCGAGCAGGGCAAGCAGCTGGCGGAAACCGCCCGCGTCGTCCTTGATGCGCTGCTTGGCGACCAGCTTCCCCGTCTCGTCGACCAGCGCCACGTCGTGGTGGTCTTCCGCCCAGTCGATCCCGCACGTGATCGTCAACTTCAAGCTCCCTACTTCTTCGCTCGCCTGGTATGTGAGCCTGCGCAGGGCGCGCCGCGACCTAATAGGAGGGCTCGATGGCCCGACATCCGATGAGCAGTTCGCAGCCCCAGCTCCCCGCACGGTCCCCGGTCTCTGGAAGGAGCTCGGCGGCTCGCGTGGTGAGGGAGGGGTGGCCGTACGGACGGCTCGGGTCACGATCATGACGTCATCGTGGAGATGTGCGACGTACTCCGGCAGATGCACGGTAACGGGGCCCTCTGCCTGTGGAGAGGAGTCCGGCTCCAGGTCTTGAGTAGGGGTCACCCGCCACCGTGCACTGCTATTAGGTCTTGAGCATTGCTCGTCAGTCACCGCGCGGGCGCCAACGGCGGGCCTGTCGCACCGCGACTGTGCTTGCCCACAACCACATGAGAGCCCCGACAGCCAGGACGGTAGAAGCAGCCGACATGGTCAACTCGTGGGTGAGGAAGGCGTCGTCGCTTGTGGAAACCGGATCCGCGAGGCCGGCCGCGACAGCATTCCCAGCGAGCGCCGCCAAGAGGAGCGGCATAAAGACGGACCAGCCGGCACTCGTGCGGAAGACGCGGAGTCCACCGGTGAGTACGGACAGTGGTGCGAGTGCCCGGCCGTGACGAAGGAACTCCGCCATGGCACTGAGGCCGGCGGTGACCGTGAGCACAGCGACGCCGATCAGACCCAGCAATGTACTCCAACGTCCCTGGTCCCGGTTGGGGATGCCAGCGGTCAGTTCGTCCTCGCCCGGGGCACTGGCCCGCGCTCCGCGCGGGAGCACCTCGTGGGCCAGCTGCTTGACAGCGGCGACGGGGACGGCCGCCCCGTCACGACGTACGAGCACGAGAGAGGAATTCTCAGCGGATTCGGCTGCGCGGTGAGCGAGTTCACGAAGGTCGGTACGGCGAATCTCCGTCACCAAGGTGTCGTGCGGGGTCCATCTGATCAGTTCTTGCAGTCTGGGGTCTTGCGGCGCCCCGTTGATGCGGGCTGCGAGTGCAGGGCACTCGAGGTGCAGGGCGACCAGGGCCGGGCAGTCGCCGTAGAGCCTCATAGGGCCAGTGCCACCACTGCCGCCGCCCGACCCCGCAAGGAGGAGGGCTTCGGTGTTGTCCGGCAGGCGGTTCAGGAACGTGGTCATGGCCCCGTCCGACACCTTGCCCCGGACACCGACGGACAGGGCGCTCCTTCCTATTCGATCGAGAGTGTGCTGCGCGTCCGCGCTTTGTGAGCCGAACAGCCCCTGCCAGGCGACCGCTTGCAGGAGAACGATCAATGCCACCGTAATGCCGGTGATCAACCGAGCGGTGCTGCCCGGATAGGTGTTCGCACGGCGCCCTGCCACAAGGGTTCCAGCCAAACCGCGTGACTGCCCCCAGCGGGCGATGACCCGCCCAGCAGCCGCGGTGGCGACCGCCATGGCCGCCGGCAGCGTCAGGATCGTACCCGCAATGCCTGCCCAGCTGACCAGAGCACGCGGCCCGGAGTCGGATCCGACGAAGTCAGGACCCCGCACAGCCACCAGAAACATGACAGGGAACAGCGCGGCAAGGCGCGGCAGCCAGGCCGAGGCGACCTGACTGTAAGGCCGAGTCCCCATCGCGCCCCGACGCGGGGCCAGCTCGGCAACGACAACAGCCGCGAGGACCGCCACAAGGACCGCAACGGGTACGAAAACGACCCACCAGCCGTACTGACGCAGATACTCGGAAGACAGAACATATCCGGTGAAAGGAATGCGAAGGTCGTCGAGCATGGCCCACGCCACAGCCGCCCCGCCGAGCAACGCACCGAGCAGCACCGGATATCCGGCCTCACCGACGGCCACCAAGGCGCGATCCGCCCGCCGTCCGCCGAGCGCGGCAACCAGAGCGGTTCGGCGATCGCGAGCGTGAGCCCCTGTACGCACGGCGATCAGCAGCAGGGCCAGCCCCGGCAGTCCGAGCATGCCGGCCACGGCAGCCAAGAACATCCACTCGGATTTGTCATCCACGCGCCCCGAACCGGGCTCCAGACCAGGCGCGAACAGCCCGTCGACCGCCGACCCGAACCCAACAATGACATCGCTCGGCCTTTTGTCGCTGAGGCCGTCACGCGGGCGGACATAGGCGAGCCATTCCGTCGGCTCATCGAGGCCGGACATCTTGATGGTGCCAGCCAGTTCGCCGTAGCGGCGATCGATGCCCTCGGCCGCCCCCGCCTCCCTCAAGGCCGGCGACAGCACGGCCTGCCCGGGTGCCGGCCATCGCTCCACGCCCGGCGGCAGAGGCGCATCGCCCTCGTGCGGAGCCAGGAACACGACACTGAAACGCCGCTCGTTCACAAGCGAGTCGGAGCCCACCAACCAGGTGGTGGACCCTTGGCCGCCAGCGCGCACCTGAACCACCGGAGTTCTCGCGACCCGGCGCTCCTCCTTGCCCACATACACGGCATGGACCGCTGCCAGACCGGCCAACGTGACGGACAGGACCACAGTGGCAAGAAGGAGAGCAACGAAACGGACGCCTCCCGCCTCCGCCCGTCGACCGGCAGCCCGCCCGACCGTCAGGAGCCGCTGCGGAAGGTTGCCAGCACTTGCGCCGACCATCACTGCGCCCCACCTGCAACGGCCGACGCCAGGACACCGGCCGAAAGGTGCAGCGTGCGGTCCGCACGGGCAGCAATGCCCGGATCGTGGGTGACCACCAACAAGCCGCACGCATACTGCCGCGGTAGGCCGAACAGCAATTCGGCAGTCCTGTCCTGAGCCTCGGAGTCCAGCGCCCCTGTCGGCTCGTCCGCCAGAAGCAACGCTGGCTCGTTTATGAGCGCGCGGGCCACCGCCGTACGCTGCCGCTCTCCACCGGAGAGCTCCTGGCTCGTCGCAGCCCGCGGAACTCCCAGGTCATCGAGGAGCTGCTGTGCCCGCTCCCGCACCTCCAAGCCGCGGCCGCCACGGGCCAGTAGTGCCGCCAGGTACACATTGTCCAGGGGACTCAGTTCCGGGAGAAGCTCACCGAACTGGAAGACCATGCCTATGGACTGGGCGCGCAAACGGGCCAGCTTTGCCTGCCGAAGCCCAGTGACGGCCGCACCGGTCACAGCCACCGATCCACTGTCAGGCTTGATCAGGCCGAGCACACATGACAGGAGCGTGCTCTTCCCAGAGCCGCTCGGCCCCGTCACAGCGACCGACTCACCCGCCCCCAGGGAGAGCGAGAGGCCGTCGAACAGCGTCCTCCCACCTATCGCATAGCCGAGGCCCGCTATCTCCAGTACCGGCTGCGGTTCCGCCGCCTCACCATGTGCCCTGCCCACTTGCCCCACCCTCACTGTGCTCTGTCCCCCCGACATGCGGTAGCGGTGGGGCGCCCCGGAGCGCCCCACCGCATCATGAATGCCTCAGCGCCCGTCGCCAGGACGGTCGTCCGGGCCGCACCGGTCCGGCGTGTTGTTGAGGTTGACGCAAGCGGTCACCTTGGATATGTAGTTGGTGAAGTCGCCGCTCGAGTACACGGTGGTTCCCTCACCACTGCCGTTGTCCAAACGCTTGCCTGTGTTGTACCGACGGTCGTACAGGCTGTACACGGCGTCCCCGTCCACGGCCTTGTCCTTGACCGCCACGGACGAATTGGGCTCGTCGCTCCATGTTGACGCACCAGTGGTGGTCGAGTACAGGTTTTCTCCGGCGCCGCCGGCATAGGCCGAACCGACCCCGGAGAGGGCGACCACGGCAACGCCGCCCACCAAGATCTTGCCGACATTCTTACTGATTGACACAGCTTCTCCCGTTGTTGTGCGTGATCAGAACTGCGGCCACCGCAGCGATCCATCACCCGCCGTGACCGCATCGCCACGCTGCCATCGCACCGACCCGGCTTCAACCCCCTTCACTCCCGACGCCGGAAGCTCGCTGTCCACTTCAACCACCGTCCGTCATATGCCTCACGCCGAATGTGCACATCGGGTGAAATCGCACACACGTTGAACACACCTAGTAATCTCAAGTTCACCTGTTAGTTAGATCACGCTAGAATTCGGCCACATCTTTCGGCCGTGCCTCGCATCCCGCATCTTCGCAACGGATATGGGTTCGATGTCGCGGTGGAAGAACGCACACCACAACTGCCACCTGATCTTGTTTTCCTAGTTCAGCGATCTATTGCCGGCGATCCTCGCGCCACTAAATTCACCTCGTGCCACGCAGTCCGCCCGCTCATTGCTCACTAGTTGCGCGAAAATGAGTCACCAGCTCGATATTGTGGCCTAAATCTTCCGGGGCTGCTGCAGGACCGGGTGACAGTGGGGTTTATGCAGCCAGGGCTGCGGGTGGGGTCATGATGGTCTCGTACTCAACGGGGTCAATCGGGCCAGGCGTTTCTGGCACCGGCGGCGGTGGTAGGTGCGCTCGATCCAGGTGACGATCGCGATTCGCAGTTCCTGGCGGTGGCCCAGGTGCGGCGGTTGAGGACGTTCTTCTGCAGCAGCGCGAAGAAGCTCTCCATGGCCGCGTTGTCGCCGACGGCCCCGACCCGGCCCATGGAGCCGACCACGCCGTGACGTGCACGGACTGTGACGAACTACCGTGAGCGAAGCTGCGACCGGCGATCGGAATGAACAGTGCATCCGGCGACCTGACCGCGGCGGGCGACGGCTGATTCCAGGGCTCTCACCGCGAGGCCGGACTGCACCCGGGCATCGATGGAATAGCCGACAATGCGTCCGGAGTACACGTCCTTAACCGCGCACAGATACAACCTGCCCTCGCCGGTGGCGTACTCGGTGATGTCCGTCAGCCACAGCCGGTTCGGCCCCGTCGGCGGTGAAGTCCCGCCGCACCCGGTCACCGTGGACCGGAGGGTCGGCCTTGACGTTCTTGCCCGGCCTCTGCGCTTGCCGAACGCGCTCCACCAGCCGTTG
The DNA here is from genome assembly GCF_031597775.1 of Streptomyces sp. BB1-1-1. Classification (NCBI taxonomy): domain Bacteria; kingdom Bacillati; phylum Actinomycetota; class Actinomycetes; order Kitasatosporales; family Streptomycetaceae; genus Streptomyces; species Streptomyces sp. BB1-1-1. The sequence continues at coordinate 2,942,194 of NZ_CP134203.1, forward strand.
TCCGGGCAGATCCGCCAGGCGGTCCGCTCGGCCATCGGCTCACCAGCGGCATGGGTCTCGTCGAGGAGGAAGCGGTGACCGAGCTCGAGGTCGTCGCAGTGAGCGTCGAACAGGGCGTCGGCACGGCACGCCTCGGCGAGCTCGGTGGCGATGACCGACCGGGCCAGCCACCGGTAGTAGGGCTGGCGGTCCAGCCCGAGCACCCGGCACGTCACCGCCACCGGCACCCGGTGAGGAGCAGCGGCGGCGGCCAGCTCGCGGACGAGCGGGTACATCATTTTGACGGCAGGTTCGCCTGCGACAGATAGGCCACAGCCCTTCTGAGTACCTCGTTCTCATGCTCCAGCAGCCGGATCCGTTCCCGGGCCTCGCGCAGTTCGGCCGACTCACCCGACGCCGGTGCGGACCTGGCGCCCTCGTCGGTTTCGGCACGGCGCAGCCACTTCGACAGCGTGATCGGGCGGACGCCGAGGTCGGAGGCGATCTGTTCCAGCGTGACGCCGGGCTCGCGGTGCGCGCGACCCCACGACGTCCTCGCGGAACTCAGCCGGATACGGCTTGGGCACTGCAACATCCTTCTAGGCCGCCCCTCAGCAAGCCAGGTCAGGTGTCACCTATCCGTGCAGCAGTCTGTCTACGCACGGTGCGGTCTCAGTTCTCGCAGGGCTCGCCCACCACCAAGCTTGCGGACTTTGCGCAGAAGCTCCCCCCTTGCTGCGCCTCCCATCGTTTGGCTGTTTCACATAGTCTTGTGAATATGGGGGGTAGATCCTGATGCTCGACGCCACGTCCTACGCCGTTCACCGCTTACCTGAGTGCTCTCCTCCGGGCAAGTCGCCCTCCTTGCGTCGCTCTGCCGCGCCAGAGTGCCGCCATCGAAGCCGGCATCGGTGACCGTCAGCTCGCCCCGTCCCACCACGCCGGTGGTCCTTGCTACATCTGCCGGCCCTGCCCACTGGAGGCAGGTGGCCTCGTGGGCGCCTCCGATCGTCGGGCTCGTCCTCAGCCTGTGGGGGATCACGGGCCCCTCCCCATGGACCGATGAGATCGTCACGATGGACGTGGCTCGCCGCCCCTGGCCTCAACTGGAGCAGATGCTGGGGCAGGTGGACGCGGTGCACGGCCTGCACTACGTCCTGATGCACCTGACCGGACGGGTAGCCGGAGTCAGCGAATTCACCATGCGATTGCCCTCCGCTCTCGCACTGGCAGTCGCGGCAGCCGGCCTCTCGTGGCTGGGGCGGCTACTAGGGGGTTCACGCCTCGGCTTGTACGCCGGGCTATTCATCGCCGTCCTGCCGACTGCGTCGCGGTACGCACAAGAGGCCCGCTCGTTCGCCTTCGTCATGGCGGTGGCAGTGTTGGCTACGTGCGCCCTGGTGAAGACCATGGCCGGTAGTCGGTGGTGGCCGGCAGGGTATGCCGTACTGATAGCTCTGCTGGGCTGGTTAAACGTGCTGAGTCTACTACTGGTGGGCGCCCACGCATTGACCGTTGTGCTACAACGCCCCATCCGGCGAGTGGTCTTACGCCTGCTCCTCGCCCAGGCCGCAGGCTTCGCTGCCGTCGTCCCAATACTGGTTCTCGGCTTCTCCCAGCGCTCCGCCGTGGGTGAAATATCACCGATCACCGTCTCAACCCCGTACAACTTCCTCAGTTGGCTGCTCTCTCCCGGCCAGGGCCTCCTCCCCGGTGTCCTGACGTTCTTGCTCCCCCCGACTGCCCTCGTCGCCATGGCCCTCCTCGTGGCACGCCGGCACGCGGCCCCGCCCCTGACCCTCACCGTCGGTCTGCCCTGGCTGGCTGTGCCCCCGCTGCTTCTCATGGCCATATCCATCCATCACCCCCTCTTCGCTTACCGCTACCTGCTGTACTGTCTGCCAGCCCTAGCACTGCTGCTCGCGGCGGCCTTGAGCGTCCTCCCACGACCGGCGCAGCTGCTGCTCGCACTCATGCTGGCCATCCCCTTCGCCCTGTCCCACCAAGCCATACGTCAGCAGGACAGCCGCCCATGGGACACCAAGAGCCTCATCGCCACTCTCCAGGACCGAGCCGCCCCCGGGGACGGCGTCCTCTTCAGCGGCGGCCGATGCGACCTGATCGCCTCCGCCTATCCGGAGACCTTCGCCCGCCTCCCAGACCTGGGCACCGCCCAGACGGCCGCCGAGCGCGGCACGGTGAACAGCCTGCCAGCCAACCCGGCGCTTCTGGAGCGTCGCCTGTTCAGGGCAACCCGCGTTTGGCGTATAGCCTGCGTCCATCTTTCCCCCGGCTCCGGCAAGTTCGCCGCCCGCGCCTCGGCCGCCCAAGAGCAAGCCCTCGCCCACGCGGGCCTCTCACCGGCCTACCGAGACAAAGCTCAGGGCATAAACATAACCCTCTACCAACGCCCAGCCCCCGAGTAGGTACTGATGACGCTCCAGCGCTCAGCGCAGCAAATGAGGGCCCCGCTGGGCGCTACGGCGCGTGGATAGTTACGGCATCCTCAGGACTCGTGTGGCTCAAAATCGGCCGCCAGAGAGGGGCGGTCACTCAACGCTGTTGGAGCAGCCGTCACCAGATTCCTGCCCCGCGTGGCAACCAGCCACATGATGCATACTGGCGTCCGTGAGCATCCCATATGTGCTGCTGGGAATCTTGGCCACTGGACCGCAGCACGGCTACGAACTCAAGAGGCAGCACGACGCCCGCTTCCCAGAGGCGCGGCCACTTGCCTACGGACAGGTCTACACAACGCTTCAGCGTTTGGCACGCGATGGTCACATCGAGGTTCTCGACACTCAAGCTGACGGGGCACCCGAACGGACCCGATATTGCGTAACGCACGACGGAGTCAAGAAGCTACGCCTCTGGTTGGCCGAATCCATACCACCAGCACCATTCATTACCAACGAGATCTTCGCCAAACTGGTCGTCGCTCTGCTGGATGGCGACCGAACGGTAGCCGCGGGGATGCTGAGCCGTCAGCGCGACATGTACAAGTCACGGGTTGAGGAGCTGCTTGCAAGAAGGGAGGCCGTAGAATCCTCTCCGGCCGCAGCCCTGTCGCTGGATTATGCCTTCGACCACCTTGCAGCCGATCTACGCTGGTTGGATACGGTCGCCGAAGTAGTCGACGACCTGGGCGAGGAGATCAGCAACACTGGTCAGCGTCACGCATGACGCCGTCCCGAGTCCGGGATGGTTCACCGCTCCGCTCGACTGCACCCCTGATCGCGCCCGCTAGCCTCGATCTTTCGTGACGGTCTGTCGGTTTCTTCGGCAGGCGTTTTGGCCGTTCGGGCCGGTGGTGGTCAGGCTGATGGCCCGGCTGCCACGTCGGGTGGGCGCCGGGTTCCACGGCTCCGGTCGGGGTGGTGCTGCTTGCAGGGACAGGAACGTGCTGGTCAGCCGGGGTTCGGGCGGGCTTCGAGCCGCGCCAGGGCGTCGGTGATCACGTCGGTCCAGGGCCAGTAACGGGCGAATCTCAGGTGCCGGCGGCGAGCGGTGGTGACGAGCTGGGCGGCTGCGGAGAAGAGACGGAGCCGGAGACGGCGGAGCTCCCACCTGCGGATCTCGCCGGTCAGAGCGAGCATCGGCATCCAGGCCAGCAGGTCCAGGGCGAGCTGGACGATCTCCCGCCAGATCTGGTTCTGCGCGGTGTTGTGCAGGGGCAGGTTGCGCAGGCCGGTGGCCCGCGCGGCCCGGATGCGGTCCTCGGCCCGCGCCCGCTGGCGGTGTCGCAGCTCCAGTGCCGCGATCGGCATGACGGTGGTGTTGGTGGCGAAACGGGTCATCCGCAGTCCGTCGGCGTCGATCCTCAACTGGGCACCGGGATGGGGCCGTTCCTTGCGGACGATCAGCCGCATTCCCCTCGGCCAGCCCTTCAGACAGTCGCCGGACAGTTCGGCGACCCAGGCGCCGTCCCGGATCTCCCCGCCGCGCTCGATCGCTGCCGCCCAGGGCGTGGCGGGAACCTTGAGGGCGGCCTGGTGGATTTGCTCGGTGATGGTCATGCCGACCGAGTACGAAAGCCACCGGCCGCGCTCGGCGAGCCAGGCGACGAACTCGTGGGCGCCGCCGCCGGAGTCGAAACTGCACGTTCTGACCGACGCGCAGGGACTGCCCGTGGTCGTCGGGGTGCCCGCCGCGAACGTCAACGACGTCCAAGCGCTTCGCCCACTCACCCTCGGGATCCCGGCCGTCCGCTCACGCCGCAGCCCTCGCCGACGACGTCCCAACAAGGTCCGGGCCGACAAGGCGTACCACTCTGCCGGCAACCTGGCGTGGCTGCGCGAACGCCACATCACTCCACGGATCGCCCGGCCGGGCGTGGAGTCCCCCGAACGCCTCGGAAGGCACCGATGGAAGGTCCAGAGAGCGATCTCATGGCTCTTCGGATACCGCCGCCTGACCATCCGCTACGAACGCAAGGGCAGCCACTTCCTCGCCCTCCTCGGGCTCGCGGCAGTCATGACCTGCTGCAAGAAGCTCGCCAAGATCGCCACGTGAGACACCGTCTTGCCAACGAGCCAGGCCGATGCCGCCGGTGCTCATGCACGGTGTGAGCGTCATCGCGGTTGAGGGCCGCCAGCGACCAGCCTGGGCGCACTCCACGGCACCGGGAGTGCAGCGCCAGGCTCACGGCGGAGACCCCGAGCCAGTCACGGACCGGGTTCTGAAAGGCACCATGTGAACCAGGCACTCAACGATCACCGGTGCCTCACGGTGTGGCCTTGGTCACGCTGCATCTGAAGCAGCCACATACGGCCCACACAGGCACACCGGGATTGGTACGAGCCTCGCACTCACGGACCAGCGCCTCGTGTGCAAGGAGATCAGCACCAGCCCAGCACGGAACGGGTTCCCTGGGGTGATCACAGGTGTCTACAGGTCAGCACGCAGTCAGCACGGGTAAAGCAGGAGCCCCGGATCGCTCCGGGGCTCTAACACTGTGACCTGCATGTTTGCCGTCAGGAACGATCCCTGTTACGCCAGCGTCTCAGATACCGTCCGCACATACGTGCCACACTGCCAGACCCCGCGCTGATACGAGGAGCCCTCACCGAACATGGACCACCTCGCTACGGCCTCGCTCACCTCCCTCTGGGACGAGGTCTCCGGCACCCAGCCCGATCCCGACCTGTGGGTGGTCATCGCGACCCTGGCCGCCGCGCTCGCCGTCGTCGTGCCGCACGGGCTGTGGCGGATAGCGCGCAACGCCATCACCATCGCCCACGAGGGCGGCCACGGGCTCGTGGCCCTGCTCACCGGGCGCACGCTGACCGGCATCACGCTGCACTCGGACACCAGCGGCCTGACCGTGAGCCGCGGCAAGCCGCACGGGCTCGGGATGATCCTGACCGCGGTCTCCGGCTACACCGCTCCCCCGCTGCTCGGTCTCGGCGGCGCCGCGCTGCTGGCCGCGGGGCGCATCACCCTGCTGCTGTGGCTGGCGACGGCGCTGCTGGTCGCCCTGCTGGTGATGGTCCGCAACGCGTACGGGGTGCTGACGGTGGTGGTCACCGGCGCCACGTTCGTCCTGGTGTCCTGGCTGGCCGGGCCGCAGGTGCAGGCGGCGTTCGCGTACGCGGTGGTGTGGTTCCTGCTGCTCGGCGGGGTGCGGCCGGCGTTCGAGCTGCAGGCCAAGCGGGCACGGGGCGGCGCCGGGGACTCGGACGCGGACCAGCTGGCCCGCCTGACCCACGCACCGGCGGGGGTGTGGTTCTTCCTGTTCCACGCGGTGTCGCTGTGCTCGCTGATCGGCGGGGTGCGCTGGCTGCTGGAGCTGTGAGCCGGGGCACGTCCGGCCCGACGCTCCCGCATACCGGCCCCACGCCCTCGCATATATGCAGGGCAATTGCGCAGTCGAATTGCACTGTCACGCTTTCGGTCAGGTTTCGCCGCTTTTGATCAAGATCTCCGATCGTCCTCAGCCATTAAAGTGGGGCCCATGACCGTGAACCCCACGCACACCGCCCTCTGGCCCGCCCCGCACGCGAGCGGGGCCGTCGACGCGACCGTCCACGTGCCCGGGTCCAAGTCGGTCACCAACCGCGCCCTGGTGCTGGCCGCGCTCGCCTCCGAGCCCGGCTGGCTGCGCCGCCCGCTGCGCTCCCGCGACACCCTGCTGATGGCCGGTGCGCTGCGCGCGATGGGCGTCGAGATCGAGGAGGGTGTCGGTCCGGACGGCACCGGCGAGTTCTGGCGGGTCATCCCGGCCGGCCTGCGCGGCCCGGCCACGGTCGACGTCGGCAACGCCGGCACGGTCATGCGCTTCCTTCCGCCGGTCGCCACGCTCGCCGACGGCGCCATCCGCTTCGACGGCGACCCGCGTTCGTACGAGCGCCCGCTGCACGGCGTGATCGACGCGCTGCGCGTGCTGGGTGCCCGCATCGACGACGACGCGCGCGGCGCGCTGCCGATGACCGTGCACGGCGGCGGAGCCCTGGAGGGCGGCCCGGTCGAGATCGACGCGTCGTCGTCCTCGCAGTTCGTCAGCGCCCTGCTCCTGTCCGGCCCGCGCTTCAACCAGGGTGTCGAGGTCCGCCACACCGGTTCCGCGCTGCCGTCCATGCCGCACATCCGCATGACCGTCGACATGCTGCGCTCGGTCGGCGCCCAGGTCGACACCCCGGAGTCCGGCGGCGAGCCGAACGTCTGGCGGGTCACGCCGGGCGCGCTGCTCGGCCGCGACCTGACGATCGAGCCGGACCTGTCCAACGCCCAGCCGTTCCTGGCGGCGGCGCTGGTGACCGGAGGCAAGGTCGTGGTCCCCGACTGGCCGTCCCGCACCACCCAGCCCGGCGACCGGCTCCGCGAGATCTTCACCGAGATGGGCGGTTCCTGCGAACTGACCGACTACGGGCTGGTCTTCACCGGATCGGGTGCCGTGCACGGCATCGACGTCGACCTCGGCGAGGTCGGCGAACTGACCCCGGGCATCGCCGCCGTCGCCGCCCTCGCGGACTCCCCGTCGACGCTGCGCGGGGTGGCGCACCTGCGCCTGCACGAGACGGACCGCCTGGCCGCGCTCACCAAGGAGATCAACGAACTCGGCGGCGACGTCACCGAGACCGCCGACGGCCTGCACATCCGCCCGCGCCGGCTGCACGGCGGGGTCTTCCACACCTACGAGGACCACCGCATGGCAACCGCCGGCGCGATCCTCGGCCTCGCGGTGGAGGGGGTGCAGATCGAGAACGTGGCGACGACCGCGAAGACCCTGCCCGAATTCCCCGACCTGTGGACCGGGATGCTCGGGGCGTAGGGACGGTTCGCCATGCGCCGCTACGGCAAGCACACCGACGAGGACGACATCCGCTCCCGCCCCAACCGCAAGGGCAACCGGCCGCGCACCCACACCCGGCCCAAACACGAGGACGCCGCCGAGGGCCTGGTCCTCACCGTGGACCGCGGCCGGCTGACCTGCCTCGTCGAGGACCGGGTCGTGATGGCGATGAAGGCCCGCGAACTGGGCCGCAAGGCCGCGATCGTCGGTGACCGGGTGGCGCTGGTCGGTGACATGTCCGGCAAGAAGGACACCCTCGCCCGCATCGTCCGCATCGAGGAGCGCACCTCCGTCCTGCGCCGCACGGCGGACGACGACGACCCCTACGAGCGGGTGGTCGTCGCCAACGCCGACCAGCTCGCCATCGTCACCGCCCTCGCCGACCCCGAGCCGCGTCCCCGCCTGATCGACCGCTGCCTGGTCGCGGCGTTCGACGGCGGCCTCACCCCGCTGCTGGTCATGACCAAGTCGGACCTCGCGCCGCCGGACGAACTCCTGGAGCTGTACGGGGCGTTGGACATCCCCTACGTCGTCACCAGCCGCGAGGGCCTGGAGAACGGCGCCGCGGCCGACCTCGTACGGGAGCATCTGGACGGCAAGATCACGGCCTTCGTCGGGCACTCCGGCGTCGGCAAGACGACACTCGTCAACACGCTGGTGCCCCAGGACCGCCGCCGCGTGACGGGCCACGTCAACGCGGTGACGGGCCGCGGCCGGCACACGACGACCTCAGCGCTCGCCCTGCCGCTGTCCTCCGAGGCGGGCGGCTGGGTCGTCGACACCCCGGGCGTACGGTCGTTCGGCCTGGCGCACATCGACCCGTCACGGGTGATCAACGCCTTCCCCGACCTGGTGCCCGGCACGGAGGGCTGCCCGCGCGCGTGCGGTCACGACGAGCCCGACTGCGCGCTGGACACGTGGGTCGCCGAGGGACACGCGGATCCGGCGCGGCTGTACTCGCTGCGCCGACTGCTGTCGACGCGGGAACGGAAGGAAGGCGACTGACCTTCGCGTTGTTTGCCGTGCCCTGCCACCGGTAAGTGCATAATCGCACCAAGCCGGATCCAAGCCTGAGCAAAGCCGGACGTAGCGACCATATGAAGAAGACCAGGCGACGCAGCGGTCACGGTACGGGACTACGGGAGGACAAGACATGGCGTGGCTGCTGGTCATAGTGGCCGGGGTGCTCGAAACCGGCTTCGCGGTCTGCCTGAAGCTGTCGCACGGCTTCACCCGCCTCTGGCCCACCATTGCCTTCTGCGTCTTCGCGCTGGGCAGTTTCGGCCTGTTGACCCTCGCCCTGAAGAAGCTCGACGTCGGTCCGGCGTACGCGGTGTGGACCGGCATCGGTGCGGCGGGCACCGCCATCTACGGCATGGTCTTTCTCGGCGATCTGGTGTCGACCCTGAAGATCGTCTCGATCAGCTTCGTCATCATCGGCGTGATCGGGCTCCAGTTGTCGGGCTCGGCGCACTGACGCATCGCCGCTAGGCCGTCAACTGGCGCGGCAGGGCGGTGCGTACGAGTTCCGCCACCCCGCCCTCGGCGGGCGGCGCCGCGACGCAGGACAGGGCGAGACGCACGGCCAGTTCGCAGGAGCGGGCCAGCTCGGTGGTGTTCGACGGCGGGAGCGGGCCGGCGCCGTTCAGGGCCGCCACGGCACGGTCGCGTACGAGGGCGACGAAGTCCCCGGGCGAGGGCAGCGGACCGTCGGCCCGGCGCTGGGCCGGCACCGCGGAGGCCGACGGCACCGCCGTCAGGGTCGGGGCGGGCAGCCGCTCGCTCCAGCAGCCGGTGAGCATGGCCCGTACCAGCGCGTTCTCGCGGGCGGCGGACGTGGTCCACTCCGCGGTGGCGGTGAGCCGTTCACGAAGGTCGACGGCACCGCCGGGACCACCGGCGAGCGCGCGCTCCACGCCGGCCAGATACCCGTCCGCCTCCCTGCGGACGAGCGCCCTGGCGAGGCCCTCCTTGCTCCCGAACTCGTTGTACAGGGTCTGCCGGGACACCCCGGCCGCCGCCGCCACGTCCACCATCCGCACAGCGGACCACGGCCGACGTGCCAGCGCCGTGTAGGCGGCATCGAGCAGGGACTCCCGGGCTGCAGGCACCATCGCCTCCCTCGGGCCGAGCGACTTGGTGCCCAGATTTGACGGGTATGGGAGCACTGTCAAGAGCCCTCGCACGGGCATCCGCTTCCCCCGCCGCGGCTGCGGGCAGCCGCTTCCCGGCGCAGTCCCGGCGTAGCTGCGGGCAGTCACTTCCCGGCGCAGTCCCGGCGCAGCTGCGGGCAGTCACTTCCCGGCGCAGTCCCGGCGTAGCTGCGGGCAGTCGTGCCGCTGGGGCGGCACGGGTGGGCGCAGCGGCACCCCGCGACGCCGGGCAGCGCACCGGCCTCCGCCCGGGCCCGACAGACCGCACCCCACCAACACCGGGCCGCGCACCCACCTCCACCCAGCCCCGGCAGACCCGCACCCCGTCAACACCGGGCCGCGCACCCACCTCCGCCCCGCACCGACCATACCCGCACCCCGCCACGCCGCACCACACACCCACCTCCGCCCCGCACCGAGCACACCCGCACCCCGCCAACACCGGGCCGCACACCCGCCCGTCACCACCGCCCAGCCCCGGATCCCACTCCGCCCCGCCAAACCCCTGGTAGCCCCGCCCCGCCCCCGACAGATACCGTGACCGCATGCCCGACTACCTCGACGACCTCCGCCTCGCCCACGTCCTCGCGGACGCCGCCGACGCCGCGACGATGGAACGCTTCAAGGCCCTTGACCTGAAGGTCGAGACCAAGCCGGACATGACCCCGGTGAGCGAGGCGGACAAGGCCGCCGAGGAACTCATCCGCGGCCACCTCGCCCGCGCCCGCCCCCGCGACGCGGTCCTCGGCGAGGAGTACGGCGTCGAGGGCACCGGTCCCCGCCGCTGGATCATCGACCCGATCGACGGCACCAAGAACTACGTGCGCGGCGTCCCCGTCTGGGCCACCCTCATCTCCCTCATGGAGGCGGGCGAGGGCGGCTACCAGCCCGTCGTCGGCCTCGCCTCCGCCCCGGCCCTCGGCCGCCGCTGGTGGGCGGTGAAGGACCACGGCGCCTTCACCGGCCGCAGCCTGACCTCGGCCTCCCGGCTCCAGGTCTCCCAGGTCTCCGCCCTCTCCGACGCCTCCTTCGCGTACTCCTCGCTCAGCGGCTGGGAGGAGCAGGGCCGGCTCGACGGTTTCCTCGACCTGACCCGCGAGGTGTGGCGCACGCGCGCGTACGGCGACTTCTGGCCGTACATGATGGTCGCCGAGGGCTCGGTCGACATCTGCGCCGAACCCGAGCTCTCCCTCTGGGACATGGCCGCCCCCGCGATCATCGTCACGGAGGCAGGCGGCACCTTCACCGGCCTCGACGGCCGCCACGGCCCGAACAGCGGCAACGCGGCGGCGTCGAACGGGCGGCTGCACGACGAGCTTCTCGGGTATCTCAACCAGCGCTACTGAGCGCCTTCCTGACGCCCCCCCCTACGCGCCCCCGCCCGCCCTCTTGTTGACCCGTGCTTTGCCTGCCACTCTGAGAGTCCCCCCACTTGTGAACTTGTGAATCCATGAACTAACTCATGGATCACCGGCAGGAGGTGGCTCCACCCATGCTCGTCCGCGAAGCCATGAGCACGGTAGTCCTCACCATCGGCCCCGCCCACACCCTCCGCCAGGCCGCCGCACTGATGTCCGCGCGCCGCGTCGGCGCGGCCGTGGTGTACGACCCCGACGCCGGCGGCATCGGCATCCTCACCGAACGCGACGTCCTCGTCTCCGTCGGCATGGGCCAGGACCCGGACATCGAACGCGCCCACGCCCACACCACCACCGACGTCGTGTTCGCCGCGCCCTCCTGGACCGTGGAGGAGGCGGCCCGGGCGATGGCGCACGGCGGCTTCCGCCACCTCATCGTCCTCGACCGCGGCGAGCCCGCGGGCATCGTCTCGGTCCGCGACATCATCCGCTGCTGGGCCCCGGAACGCTCGCGCCCCGAGGCACCGGCGGTGATCGCCTGACGACGGCTCGCCGACGACACTCCGGCTGACACGACGAACGGGCCGGACCCCCGTACCCGGGGATCCGGCCCGCCGCCACGACAAGCGGTCCAGTGCTGGACGTCAGCCGCGCAGGGCCTGGACCGCGGCCTCCAGCCGCTTGCCGAAGTCGCCGTCGGCCTGACGGAAGTTGTTGATCGCGCGCTCGATGATGTCGTCGCGCGAGACGTCGGAGAGGGCGCCGGCCATGTTGTCGATCAGCCGCTCCTTCTCCTCGTCCGTCATCAGCCGGTAGAGGTTGCCCGCCTGGACGAAGTCGTTGTCCTCGGCGTGCGACGGAGTCGCGGTCTCGCCGGTGACACCGGAGACGGCGACCGGCTGCCACAGGGGCTTGTCCGTCTGGAACGGGCCGCCGAAGCTGTTCGGCTCGTAGTTCTTCGCACCCTTGTGGCGGCCGTCGTACAGGTAGCCGTCACGGGAGTTGGTGCGCGCCTCGGTGGCGTGCGGACGGTTCACCGGCAGGTGGTCGGCGTTGATGCCGACGCGGTAGCGGTGGGCGTCGCCGTAGCCGAACAGGCGGCCCTGGAGCATCTTGTCCGGGGACGGGCCGATGCCGGGCACGAAGTGCGCCGGGGAGAAGATCGACTGCTCGACCTCGGCGAAGACGTTCTCCGGGTTGCGGTTGAGCTCCAGCTTGCCGAACTCGATGACCGGGTAGTCCGCGTGCGGCCACACCTTGGTCAGGTCGAACGGGTTGAAGCGGTACTTCGCGGCCTCGGCGACGGGCATGATCTGCACGCCGACGGTCCAGGACGGGAAGTCGCCGCGCTCGATGGCCTGACGCAGGTCGCGCTGGTGGGAGTCGGGGTCCGCACCGGCGAGCTTGTCGGCCTCGGCCTGCGTGAGGCACTTGATGCCCTGGTCGGTCTTGAAGTGGTACTTGACCCAGAAGGCCTCGCCGGCCTCGTTGTTCCACTGGAAGGTGTGCGAGCCGAAGCCGTCCATGTGGCGGTACGACGCCGGAATGCCCCGGTCACCGAACAGCCAGGTCACCTGGTGCGTCGACTCCGGCGACAGGCTCCAGAAGTCCCAGACGTTGTCCATCTCCGTCGAGCCCGTGTAGGGGTCCCGCTTCTGGGTGTGGATGAAGTCCGGGAACTTGATGGCGTCCCTGATGAAGAACACCGGGGTGTTGTTGCCGACGAGGTCGTAGTTGCCCTCTTCGGTGTAGAACTTCAGCGCGAAGCCGCGCGGGTCACGGACGGCGTCCGCCGCGCCCAGGTTGCCGGCCACGGTGGAGAAGCGGAGGAAGGTCTCCGTCTCCTTGCCGACCTCGGACAGGAACTTCGCCCGGGTGTACTTGGTGACATCGGCGGTCACCGTGAAGGTGCCGTAGGCGCCGGCGCCACGGGCGTGCACGACACGCTCCGGGATGCGCTCACGGTTGAAGTGGGCCAGCTTCTCCAGCAGGAGCTGGTCCTGGACGAGCACGGGGCCGCCGATGCCCGCGGTCTCACTGTTCTGGTTGTCGGCTACCGGAGCCCCGGCCTCCGTAGTGAGCGGTCCCTGTGTCACGTACGCCTCCTGCGCCAATCCTGCAAAACCTGTCCCTTGGCTAATGCCACTCCCGATCCTACAATGGACAATGTCTAAGTCAAGTAAGACTCCAAAGTCACACACGTTCGGGACCTGGTCCCCCTTGCTGTTAGGCTGGTCTGTATGAGTGACCTACTGGAACGGCTGCGTGGACGCGGCTGGCGCATGACCGCGCAGCGGCGCGTCGTGGCCGAGGTCCTCGACGGCGAACACGTCCACCTGACGGCCGACGAGGTGCACGCCAGGGCTGTGGGCAAGCTCCCGGAGATCTCCCGGGCGACCGTCTACAACACCCTGGGCGAGCTCGTGTCGCTCGGTGAGGTGCTGGAAGTCGCGACGGACAAGCGCGCCAAGCGCTACGACCCGAACGCGCACCAGCCGCACCACCACCTGGTCTGCGCCCAGTGCGGCGCGATCCGCGACGTCCACCCGATCGGCAACCCGCTGGCCGACCTCCCCGACTCGGAGCGCTTCGGCTTCACCGTCTCGGACGTCGAGGTGACGTACCGCGGCACCTGCCCGAACTGCGCGGCGGCGTAAGCCCCCTCCCCTCGCACGAGAGCCCCGGCACCGTCAGGCGCCGGGGCTCTTTCGCGTGAGTGCCAACGCGTGGGTGCCAACGCACCGAGGGCCGGAACCCTTTCGGATTCCGGCCCTCGGCCTTCAGTAGCGGGGACAGGATTTGAACCTGCGACCTCTGGGTTATGAGCCCAGCGAGCTACCGAGCTGCTCCACCCCGCGTCGATGAATGGAACATTACGTCAACCCCACGACGAGAAGCAAATCGCCCCGGAACTGCGGGCAGTCACAGCCGCCGTAGCTGCGGGCAGTCGTGCCTCCCCCAGTGCCTGAACGGCCTGGGAGGTACCCCCAGGGGCGGCACGGTTGGGCGCAGCGGCACCCGGGCAGCGCCGGACCACGCGACCCACCCCGCCGCCCCCGGCCAGCGACAACACCGGCGCCTTCGAAGGCACCCCCGGCCCAGCGCAGCGGCACGCGTCACGCCGACAACTCCTGCCGCAACGCGTCCCGCAACCGAGCCGCCCGCTCAGCCACCTCCCGCGGCCCCAGAGACACCGCCCGGTCCGCCCACCGCTGCCCCTCGGCCAGCTCCCCGCGCCGCGCGCAGACCAGCGCCAGCCGCAGCGCCGCCCGTCCGTGCCCGGCGTCCGCCGCCCGGCGCCACCACACGACGGCCTCCGGCTCGCTCCCCTCCCGGGCCAGCAGCAGCCCGAGATTGAACGCGCCGTTGCGCGACCCGGCCTCGGCCGCCTCCCGGTACCAACGCGCCGCCTCCACCACGTCACCGCGGGCCGCGGCCAGCATCCCGACCCGCACCTGGGCCCGCCGGTGCCCCTGGGAGGCCGCCCGCTCGTACCACTCCTCGCACTCGGACTTCTCCTGTGCCGTCTCCCCCAGCTCGTGTGCGGGCGCGGGCGGCCGGCGGGCGTCGAGCAGCGCCGCCAGCCGGTACGCGGCCTCCGCGCTGCCGCCCCCCGCCGCGCACCGCAGGAACCGCTCGGCCTCGCGCTCGTCGCCGTCGCGCAGGCGCGCCATCCCGACCTGCAACGCCGCCTCGGTGTGCCCGGCGGCGGCGGCCCGCTCGTACCAGCGCAGCGCCGCCCGGTCCTCGCTCCGTCCGGCGTGCAGGATCCCGAGGTTGAAGGCGGCGTCGACGCTGCCCGCCTCGGCGGCCTTGGAGAACCACGGCTCGGCGCCGGTCTCGTCCCCGCCGCGCAGCAGCAGGATGGCCAGCGCGTTGGAGGCCTCCCGGTGTCCGGCGTACGCGGCCCGGCGGTACCACTGCTCGGCCTGCGTGGTGCGCCCCTGCTCGGCGCAGAGGAGCCCGAGGTTGTACGCCCCGTTGTCGTCCCCGGCGTCCATGGCCGCCCGGTACCAGCGCTCGGCGGTCTGGGTCTCGCCGCGCTCGGCGTGCAGCGCGCCCAGCGCGTTGGCGGCGTTGCCGTCACCGTCCTGCGCGGCCCGCAGCCACCACACGGCGGCGCTCTCGCTGTCCCCGGCGTCCCGCAGCAGGAAGCCGAGCGCGCAGGCGGCGCGGGCCTCGCCGTCCTTGGCGGACGTCAGGTACCAGCGGCCGGCCTCCTTGAGCTCGCCCCGCTTCTCCAGGATCGTCCCGAGGTGCAGTGCGGCCCGCCGGTGGCCGCGCGCGGCGGCCTGGCGGTACCACTGCTCGGTCTCCTCGGCCGCGGGGGCCGCTGCCCCGTCGTCACCGGCCCGGCCCTGACCGGCGCGCCGGTCCAGCGTCCGGGCCAGCCGGTACGCGGCCTCCCGGTGCCCGCGGTCGGCCGCGGCCCGCATCCACCGCTCGGCGCCGGCGTCGTCGCCGCGGTGCTCCAGCAGGTCGGCGAGCGCGTAGGCGCCCAGCACATGGCCCTGCTCGGCGGACTGGCACAGCCAGTACTCGGCGGCGGGCTCGTCCCCGCGCTCGCGGAAGTGCCGCCCCAGCGCGTGGGCGGCCGCGGCGGACCCGGCGACGGCGGCGATCCGCCACCATCCGGCGGCCTCGTCGGCGTATCCGCGCTGGTGCAGCAGGACGCCCAGGTTGTTGGCGGCGGCCCGGTCACCGGCCGCGGTGGCGGCACGCAGATGGGACTCGGCTCCGTCGAAGTCGCCGCGGCGCAGCAGCATCGCGCCGAGGACGCTCATCGCCTCCGCCTCGCCGGCTTCGACGGCGAGCCGCAGGCGCACTTCCTCGGCAGCCTCGTCGGCGGCCTCCTGGGCCTCGTCCGCGGCTTCCTCCTGACCGGACGGCTGCGCAAAACGCCCTGTCCCGAACAGATTTGCCATGTCCCCCATAACGTCCATCGTCGCACCACCTGCAACCTGGGTACATCCGGTATACCGCAGCCAGTGAGGTCACTTCAGCGTTTTGTCGACATGCCCACAGGGAGACAAGTCAAACACAGATCTCCCCAACTCCCCTTGGCGGCGCGGCCGTAGCCCTCACCGGCACATGCGTTCGCACATCACAAAGGCCCGGATCCCTTTCGGAATCCGGGCCTTCATGGTCGTTCGCACGTAGCTCACGACTTCAGTAGCGGGGACAGGATTTGAACCTGCGACCTCTGGGTTATGAGCCCAGCGAGCTACCGAGCTGCTCCACCCCGCGCCGTTGTGTTCACAACCCTAGCACGGCGCGGGATGGGCTTTGACCAGCTCTAACGCTCAGCTCGAAGCAACGGGGTCAGCCGCTGCCCTGGCCCGAGCCGGAATCGCCGGTGGGGTCCGGACTCGGACTGGCCTTGCCGTCCTCGCCCTTGTCCCCGTTCTTGTCGTCCCTGTTCTTGCCGCCGCTCTCGTCGGCCTGGGCCTGCGCGTCCTCGGCGCGTTGCAGAGCCTCCTCCAGATCCTTCTGCGCCTCCGCGTACGCGGCGAGGTCCTTCTGTTCCAGCGCCTTCTGGCCGGCGTCGAAGGCCTTCTGCGCGTCACTGAGCGCTTCCCGGACCGTCGGGTTGCTGGAGGTCGGCGGTGGCTCGGTGGTGTCCTCGCCCTCGTCCGGTGGTGGCTGGGTCGAGCCTCCCTCCGCCTCACCGAAGACCTTGGCGAGGGCCTCGTCGAGCGTGTTCTCGAAGGCGGTGTTGCCCCCGTAGCTCACCAGGACCTTGCGCAGCAGCGGGTACTTGAGGTCCCCACCGCGCACATAGACCGGCTCGACGTACAACAGGCCGCCGTCGAGCGGCACCGTCAGCAGGTTGCCGTACTCGACCTCGGAGTCGCCGCCTCTCAGCAGCCTGATGGTCTCGGCGATGTCCTGCTCGGAGTTCAACTGGCTCTGGACCTGTTTCGGTCCGTTGACGGTCGTACTGGTCGGCAGTTTCAGGATTCTGATCTTGCCGTAGCCCTCTGTCCCGGCCTCGGCGTCGACCGCCATGAACGCGCTGAGGTTGTCACGCCCGTTGGGCGTGAACGTCGTCGTGAGCGAGAACGCCTGTTGCTTCTGATCGGGCATCTTCATGCTCAGGTAGTACGGCGGTACCGCGTCGCCCGACTTGTTGGTCGGGTCGTCCGGCACCTGCCACACCTCGCTGCCGCTGAGGAAGGTGTTGGCGTCCTTCACGTGGTAGCGCGTGAGCAGCTCGCGCTGGACCTTGAACAGGTCCTGCGGGTAGCGCAGATGCGCCATCAGCTTGTCGGAGATCTCGCTCTTGTCCTGCACCGTGTTCGGGAACGCCTTCATCCAGGTCTTGAGGACCGGGTCCTTGGTGTCCCACTGGTAGAGCTTGACGTCACCGCTGTACGCGTCGACGGTCGCCTTCACGGAGTTGCGGATGTAGTTGACCTGGTTCTGCTGGGCCACCACCGCGCGCTGGTCGTTGGCCGCGGTCAGCGAGTCCGCGGTCGTGTCGCCGAGCGTCGTACGCGAGGCGTACGGATAGCCGTTCGTCGTCGTGTACGCGTCGACGATCCACTGGATACGGCCGTCCACCACCGCCGGGTAGGCGTCGCCGTCGATGGTCAGCCACGGGGCGACCGCCTCGACGCGCTCCTTGGGCGTGCGGTTGTACAGGATCCGCGAGCCCTCGCCGATCGCACCGGAGTAGAGGATCTGCGGCTCGCTGAACGCTGCCGCGTACGCCGCCCGGTTGATCGGGCTGGACAGGTCCACCCCGCCGTCGCCCTTGTAGCTGAACGTCTTCTCGCCGTTGTCGTCGGAGTAGTCGATCTCCTTCTGGGGACCGCCGACGATCGAGTACGTGCTGGTCTTCTCGCCGTAGTAGATCCGCTGCTCGTACGTCCCGAGGTCGCCCTTGGAGGGCAGGTCGGACTCGGTGAAGACCGGACGGCCCTCGGAGTCGACCTCGGTGCCCTTGGCCGCGACCACTCCGTAGCCGTGGGTGTAGCGGAAGTGGTTGTTGATCCAGTTCTTCTTCGGGATGCCGGCCAGGTTCAGCTCGCGCAGACCGATGACCGTGTCCTGGTCCTTGCCGTCCTTGGCGTAGCGGTCGACGTCCAGGTTGTTCGGGAACGCGTAGTAGTTCCTCATCTGCTGGAGTTGCTGGAACGTCGGCGAGATGACGTTCGGGTCCATGATCCGGATGGACGCGGCGGCGTCCACGTCGTCACGGAGCTTGGTCTGGTCCTTGGTCTGGCTCACGCCCGGGTACTCGGTGACCTGGGTGCCCTCGATGCCGTAGGCGTCGCGCGTCGCCTTGAGGTTCTTCTCGACGTACGGCGCCTCCTTGGCCTGCTCGTTCGGCTGGACCTGGAACTTCTGGACCAGCGCCGGGTACAGACCGCCGATGAGGATCGCGGAGAGCACCATCAGGCCGAGGCCGATCACGGGCAGCTGCCAGGTGCGCCGCCAGATGGTGGCGAAGAACAGCAGCGCGCAGATGACGGCGATGCAGAACAGGATCGTCTTGGCCGGCAGGTAGGCGTTGGCGTCGACGTACCTCAGACCGGTCCAGCTGTCGGTCGCCTTGAAGTCGCTGGACTTCACCGCCAGCCCGTACCGGTCCAGCCAGTAGGCGACCGCCTTGAGGGCGACGAAGACGCCGATGAGCACCGACAGGTGCCCGGTGGCCGCGGCCGTGGCGCGCGCGCCCGGGCTGGTGACGCGGAGCCCGCCGTACAGGTAGTGGGT
This sequence comes from Streptomyces sp. BB1-1-1, assembly GCF_031597775.1. Lineage (NCBI taxonomy): Bacteria > Bacillati > Actinomycetota > Actinomycetes > Kitasatosporales > Streptomycetaceae > Streptomyces > Streptomyces sp. BB1-1-1. The sequence continues at coordinate 2,960,697 of NZ_CP134203.1, forward strand.
GAGCGCGGCGGCGATCACTGAGATGATCACGGCGGCGAAGCCGAAGCCGAGCAGGAACCGGTACCAGGGCAGGTCGAAGGCGTAGAAGGAGACGTCCAGCTTGAACTGGGGGTCCTTCTGCCCGAAGGGCACGCCGTTGACCCACATCAGCCAGGTCCGCCACTGACCGGAGGCCGAGGCGCCGGCGATCAGGCCGACCAGGGCCGTGATGCCGAGCAGCAGCCACTTCTTGTACGGGGCGATGCCCATCCGGTACCGGTCGAGGTTCTGCTGCTCCATCGACATGGCGCTCAGCGGCGGCCGCAGCCGGTGGGCCAGCCAGATGTTGAACCCGACGGCGAGTGCCATCAGCAGACCGAAGACGAAGAAAAGTCCGATTTTGGTCCACAGGGTCGTCGTGAACACCGACGAGTAGTGGACCGACCGATACCAGAGCCAGTCCGTCCAGAATCCCGCGAACATGGTGAAGGCCATGGCGAGCACGGCAAGGACACCAAGTGTCATCAGCAGGGTTCGGACACGCCGGGACGGGCGGCCCACTCTGATCCGCGGCCCCGTCGGGGGGCCTCCGCCGCGGTCCGGCATCTGGAAAGCCAAGGTGCGCACCTCGAAGTTCGCTGTTGATCCGTCAGGCCCTCGGGTTCGTGGGCCCCCCGTGCGCCCCCGTGATCGTGGGCCCACACCTATGCAACTTACTCATCGTTTACTCGGTTCCCGATTCGGGCCAGTAACGAGGCAGGATTGTGACTATGTCCAACACCCCCATGGCAGCGAGCCCCCTTACCCGGGCCGTACTCGAGATCGACGAGTACGTCTCCGGCCTCGGCTGGGACCAGCCCGCACGCCTCTTTGCACTTGTCGACACCGCACGGCTGAGGACCGATCAGCCCTCGCTCGCGGACCGGCTCGGTCTGCGGGACGAGCCGGAGAGCTCCGGCCTGACCCCGATCGAGCAGGATGAGATTCCAACGGACCAGCCGCTCGACGAGTTCCTGGGCACCATCGCCTGGCCCGACGCGGTCGTCGGCTGCGCGCTCGCGGTGGAACGCCTGATGCTGCCGCCGTCCGCCGAGGCCCAGGTCCCCGAGGGTCTGAACGAGACGAAGCTGGCGCAGTGGGTGGCGGAGCACCCCGACCGCCAGGAGGTCCGCATGACGGTCGCGGTCCTGCGCGACGGTGCCCGCGACTCGGCCCTGCGCCTGCGGGAGAAGGACGCCGCCACGGAGGTCCTCACGGGCTCCGACCTGGTGCCGGGGCTGGCCCAGGCCCTGACGGCGACCTTCGAGGAGTAGCCCCGAGGGGCTCTACGCGGCTGCTCGGTCCGTCATCCGGTCGGGCACTTCGGCAGGTCGGCGGTCTTCCCGGAGCGGATGTCCTTCAGCGCGCCGAGGGCGTCGTCGATGGTGTCCACCTTCACGAGGGTGAGCCCGTCGGGGATGTCCTCGGCGGCGGCCGCGCAGTTGTCGGCAGGCGTCAGGAAGTACCGGGCGCCCTTGTCGCGTGCGCCGATGGTCTTCATTCCGATGCCGCCGATCGGGCCGACCTTGCCGTTGTCGTCGATCGTCCCGGTGCCGGCGACGAACTTGCCGCCGGTCAGGTCGCCCGGAGTGAGCTTGTCGTAGATACCGAGGGCGAACATCAGGCCGGCGCTCGGGCCGCCGACGTCGGCCAGCTTGATGTCGATGGAGAACGGGAACGTGTGATCGGTCCCCGCGGAGATCCCGACGATGGCGCGCTTCTCGCCGGCGTCGTCGGAGGTCGCGGTGGTGATCTTGACCTGCTGCGTCTCGGTCGGCGTCCGGCCCTCCTTCTCCGCGGCGGCCTGCTCCTTGGCGGGCACGATCGTGAAGTCGACGTCCTCTCCGGGTTCGCGCTCGGTCACCAGCTCGGCGACGTCGGCGGGCTTCCTGACGGTCTTACCGTCCACCGCTTTGATCACGTCTCCGGCGTGCAGCCGGCCCTCGGCCGGGGAGTCCTTGACGACCGTGGAGACGACCACCCAGGACTTCACCGGGATGTCGAGTGCCTTCAGGGCCGCGACCTTGGCGCTCTCCTGGGACTGGCTGAACTCCTCGGCGTTCTCCTGCGTGGCCTCTTCCTCGGTCTTGCCGTCCGGGTAGAGGGTCTCGTGCGGCACCACGCGGTTGTCGTGCGCCAGCCAGCCGTAGACCGCCTCCACGAGGTTCATCTTGTACTCGGCGCTGGTGACCCGGACGGTGGTCATGTTCAGGTGGCCGCTCGCCTCATAGATCTTGTGCCCGTCGATCTGCAGCACCGGCTCGCCGTCGTGATCCCCAAGGGTGTTCACCGTCGGCCCCGGGGACATCTCCGAGTACGGCACGGGGATGAACACACCCGCGCACAGGAGCGCGATCAGCATCAGGGTGGAGGCGAGCATCGTCGCGGTGCGGCGTGGCATGGCACGACAGTACGGGACAGAGCTGTCAGAACACCGTCAGGGCTGCGCCGTCCGGTCAGGCCCCGGTGCGGGGCCTCTCCATGGCCTCGCGGAAGCGGGCGTACCCGTCCAGCTCGGGCCCGTCGCTCCGCGCCTTGCGAGTCCGATTGGCCCAACTGCCCCACAGACCCGCGCCGACAGCCGCCACAAGCGGAATCAGCAACCAGGCAAGCGCTGCCATGCCGACCTCCCAACCCATGCGCGTCCGCGACTGACTGATCAGCAGATTAACCATCCGCAGTGACAACGCTCACGCCGGGGGGTCGGTTACGCAACCGGAGCTACGCGTGGTGACGCAAGGGTGTTCGTGACGCCTTCAGCAGGCGCCCACCCATTCCTCGGTCCCGTCGGAGAAGGTCTGGTGCTTCCAGATGGGCACTTCGTGCTTCAGGTCGTCGATCAGCTTCCGGCAGGCGTCGAAGGCCTCGCCCCGGTGCGGGCAGGACACGGCGACGACCACGGCGAGATCCCCGACCTCCAGGTCACCCACACGGTGGACCGCCGCGAGCGCCCGTACGGGGTACTCCGCGACGACCTTCTCGGCGATCCGCCGCATCTCGGCCTCGGCGCTGGGGTGGCAGGAGTACCCGAGCCGGTCGACGTCGGTCCCGCCGTCGTGGTCGCGCACCGTCCCCACGAACAGCGCGGTCCCGCCGGCCGCGTCGTCCCCGACGGCCCGGAAGACCTCGTCCACGGAGAGGGGCGTCTCCCGGATGCCGATCAGCTTGACGGGGTCCGGCGCGGCCAGCTCACCGGGGTGGTCGTTCGTGGTTGCCATACGCCCATCGTGCCCCACGGCACGGACGGCGCGGAATAGCGCTATCACCCGGCACGCGCGCGTACCGCTTTGGAGCCTCCTACAGGGATCCGTGGCCGGTCGGTACGGGGCAGGAGTCCGGGTGACGCCACGGCGCCCGCGTCAGATCCTGCGCCGCGCCTTCCGGGCCCGGCGCACCACCGCGGCCGCGCCCAGCAGCGCCACCGTCGCGCCCGCGGCTCCCGCCGCCGTCGCGTCCTTGCGTCCGAGGCGCCGCCCGGCGACCGTGTGCCGCCCGGAGACCTCCTCCAGCAGCTCCGCGAGCACCTCCTCGTTGGTGTACTTCGGCCGCCATCCGGCGTCGTGCAGCCGGCTGCCGCTCACCACCCAGGGGTACATCGTGTACGCCAGGTCCCCGGCCGGGGACGGCGTCAGCCCGATCCGGTGCAGCCGGGCCGCCGCGCCGAGCGCGACCGCCGACGGCAGCTCCATCCGCCGGATCCCGCTGAGCTCCTCGACCTCCTCCTGCTCCAGCCATCCGTCGCAGCCGACGGCCAGTTCCCCCTCGGCCTTCTCCAGCACGGCGTACTCCAGGGCGCTGCACAGGTCGTCGACGTGGCAGAACTGCCAGGCCGGCCGCGACCCGGCCACGACCAGCAGCCTGGGCGACTCGAAGTACCTGGTCAGCGCGGTGTCCATGCCTCCGATCAGCACCGCGGGCCGGACGACGGTCACATTGAGTCCAGGGTGCGCGCGGGGCGCGCGCCGGGCGAGCCGTTCGATCTCCAGCAGGTCCCCGACCCCCGTGGCCTCGGCCGTGGCGCGCAGCTCGGCGTCCTCGGACAGCGGCAGCTCGTTCTCCGGGAGGGCGCCGTAGACCATCGCGGAGGTACAGAGCACGACGCGGTGCACGCCGGCCGCCGCGGCGGCGGTCAGGACGGTCTGCGTCCCCCGGACGTTGTAAGCCGTCCGGGCGGCCGCGTCGGTCTCCAGATCGAGGTCGAGCGCCAGGTGCACCACGACGTCCGCACCACGCAGTTTCTCGGCGATGGCCGGGTCCCGTACGTCCAGGATCTGCCACTGTGCCGCCGCGCACTCACCGCGCCGTTCGTCGATGGCCACGACCTGTCTGACCTCGTCGGACGCGGCGAGCCGCTCGGTGAGCAGCGCCCCTACGCCGGACGCGGCACCGGTGACCGCGACGACGGGTCCGCGCGCGCCGGAGCGGGCGGAACTGGTTGACTGGTTTCGCGCTGCGCGAACCTGCGGATCTGGGGAACTCACCGGGCGTCTCCAGCGGTTGTCTTCAGTACGGGCGCGAGCGACGCGTACGTACCAGGTGGCATCCATCCTGCCGCAGGCCGTCAGTCGGCGAAGCACCGAGGCCCGAACCGCCCCGGGTGTCTACGCTGGGTGGTGAAGTCGGGCAGCCGTGCCGCCGGAAAGAACCGGCGGCCCTACCAGCCGAGGAACCCCGTGAGTGACACCCCATTCGGATTCGGCCTTCCGCCGGAGGAGCCGGACGACGGCGACGAAGGCAAGAAGAAGGACCAGCAGGGCGGCGGTGGTCAGGGACCGGCCAACCCGTTCGGATTCGGGACGCCCGGAGCCGGAGGCTTCGGCGGCCCCGGTGCGGACAACCCGTTCGCTGCCATGTTCGGTTCCATGAACCCCAACGACCTGGGCGCCGCGTTCCAGCAGCTGGGCCAGATGCTCTCCTACGAGGGCGGCCCGGTGAACTGGGACATGGCCAAGCAGATCGCCCGCCAGACGGTCTCCCAGGGCACGCCGGACGGCACGAAGGACGCCAGCGTCGGCCCCGCCGAGCGCAATGCCGTCCAGGAGGCCGTCCGCCTGGCCGACCTGTGGCTGGACGACGCGACCGCCCTGCCCTCCGGCGCGGGCACCGCCGTGGCCTGGAGCCGCGCGGAGTGGGTCGAGGCGACCCTGCCCGCCTGGCGTGAGCTGGTCGACCCGGTCGCCGAGCGCGTCGGCACCGCCATGGGCGACGTGCTGCCCGAGGAGATGCAGGCCATGGCCGGCCCGCTGATCGGCATGATGCGGTCCATGGGCGGCGCCATGTTCGGCACGCAGATCGGACAGGCCGTCGGCGTGCTCGCCGGCGAGGTCGTCGGCTCGACCGACGTGGGCCTGCCGCTCGGCCCGGCCGGCAAGGCCGCGCTGCTCCCGGTGAACATCGAGGCGTTCGGCAAGGACCTCGGCGTGTCGCAGGAGGAGGTGCGGCTGTACCTCGCCCTGCGCGAGGCCGCCCACCAGCGCCTCTTCGCGCACGTGCCGTGGCTGCGCTCGCACCTGTTCGGCGCGGTCGACGGCTACGCGCGCGGGATCAAGGTCGACACGGCCAAGCTGGAGGACGTGGTCGGCCAGTTCGACCCGCAGAACCCCGAGCAGCTGCAGGAGGCTCTCCAGCAGGGCATGTTCCAGCCGGAGGACACCCCGGAGCAGAAGGCGGCCCTGGCCCGCCTGGAGACGGCTCTGGCGCTCGTCGAGGGTTGGGTGGACGCGGTGGTGCACGCCGCCGCGAAGCCGCGCCTGTCCTCCGCCGACGCGCTGCGCGAGACGCTGCGCCGCCGTCGCGCCTCGGGCGGACCGGCGGAGCAGACCTTCGCCACGCTGATCGGCCTGGAGCTGCGCCCGCGCCGCCTGCGCGACGCCTCCCGTCTGTGGGCGTCCCTGACGGACGCGCGCGGTGTCGACGGCCGGGACGGCCTGTGGGCCCACCCGGACATGCTGCCGACCGCGACCGACCTGGACGACCCGGACGGCTTCGTCCACCGTGAGCAGCTCGACTTCTCCGAGCTGGACAAGATGCTCGGCGAGGCGGCCGGCAAGCCCGACCTGAAGAAGCAGGACGAGAAGGACGAGAAGGGCCGGGACGACGCCGACGGCAAGGGCGACGGCACCGAGTGAGCCTCCACGACGACGCGGTCCTGGTCCTGAAGGCGTACGAGGGCCAGGACGAGCTGCGCCAGGTCTACCTGGACCACCTCGCGGAGCATCCGGACGGCATGTGGAAGGCCTGCGGGGACGGACACATCACGGCGAGCGCCCTGGTGATCGACCCGTCGCGCGGGCGGGTCCTGCTGACCCTCCACAAGAAGCTGCGCATGTGGCTGCAGATGGGCGGCCACTGCGAGCCGGTCGACGAGACGCTGGCGCGGGCCGCGCTGCGCGAGGGGACCGAGGAGTCCGGCATCGCCGGTCTGACCCTGGTCCCCTGCGGCCCGGTGCGGCTGGACCGCCACCACACGCCCTGCGCCTGGCACCTGGACGTCCAGTACGCGGCGGTGGCTCCGGAGGGGGCCGTGGAGGCGATCAGTGACGAGTCCCTCGACCTGCGCTGGTTCCCGTACGCCGAGGTCGCGGACGTGGCCGACGAGTCGGTCGTACGCCTGCTGGAGGCGGCTCGCGCCCGGCTCTGAACCGGGTAAGGGGTGACCGCCCTTGCGATCACCCCTTACAAGCCGTGCGACACGGCGCCGCGCGCTCAGCTCCAGACGTTGCCCTGGTTCTGACCGCGGGCGCCCTGCTGGCCCATGCCGTACTGCGCGGCGATCCCCTGCCCGAGCTGGGCGTTCTGCGGGGGCAGCAGCTCGCTGGGCTGGACGAGCGCGAAGCCGCTGCCCATGAAGCTGAGCTCCCAGCCCTCACCGGTGCTGCCGCGGCGCCGCCACACTCCGGAGGAGTGCGTCTGGGCCTGCATCTGCACGCGCAGACCGGTGGACCAGGCGACGATCGCGTCGGCGTCGCAGTTGACGTACTTGTCGGGTGTCACCTGCATCAGCAGCGGGGCGCCCGAGGTCATCAGGGCGACCTTGCCCCGGCCGGTGATGTTGAGCTGGTACTTCCCCGAGCCGGAGATGCCGTACAGGCTGTCGACCGCGATGACCTCGTGGTGCAGGGACGAGTCCATCGCCAGCACGTAGCTGCTGTCGACGGTGAGGCCCTCCTGGTCGACCTCCATCACGTGGATGCACTGGGCGAGGTTGGCGAAGAAGACCGTGCCCTGCCCGTGGCAGCGCATCAGGTCCAGGCCCTCACCGGTGTGCGCACGCGCGCGTGACTGGTTGTTGCTCTGGTACTCGGCGTCGAACTCGACGAGTCCCTGGTAGGCGACCATCGTGCCCTTGCGGGCGAGCACGTCGTCGTGGCCCTCCAGGGCGACGCGCAGCATGTGCTTGTTCTGCAGGCTCCAGGCTTCCTGGGTCTGCTGGTCGTTGTAGGCGAAAAGCGGGCTCTGCATGATGTTCTGGCTCCCCCTCAGCCCCGGGCCCGGAGGCGGTCGGTGCTGTCCTCGCTGGGCTGGACGACGACGATGCCCTGACCGGAGAAGGCCATCTGGTAGGCCTCGCCGCTGCCGCGGCCGATCAGCGACTGCGCCTTGAAGCTGCGCTTGCCCTTCACCTTGAGGTTCGGGGACCAGGCGACGAGCGCGTCCGGGTCGACGTACGTCTCGTCCTCGCCACCGCCGCAGTCGACCACGATCGGCTTGCCCCGGGAGGTGAGCGCGACCCAGCCCTGACCGGAGATCTTGGTGTTCCACAGCCCCTGTCCGGCGAACTTCGCCAGGCCCTTGACCCGCTCCACACCCCATGTGAGATGGGCGTCGAAGGCGAGCAGGTTGGTGGCGTTGACGGAGATCCCGTCGCCGTTGAGGTTGATGACGACGACGTTCGCACCGTAGTCGGCGAGGTAGAGCAGTCCGTCGCCGGAGCACTTCATCAGGGGCGCGCCCTCGCCGGTCATCCAGTCCTTCGCGATCTGGCGGACGGCAGGCGGATTGGGCTCGTACTGGACGAAGCCCTCGTAGGCGACCATCGAGCCCACGCGCGCGAGGAGGTCGTTCCCGGTCTGCATGGCGACCTTCAGCATGTGGTTGCCGTGGTTCTCCATGCGTGCGGTGACCGGTGCGGGGGCGTAGCCCGCGAGCGGCTGGTTCATGTCGGGCTCTCCCTCAGATCTCGTACGGCTGGACGATGACGAAGTTGCCGGGCGCCGCCCGGAACTGCAGGTTGACGCTCTCGCCCGTGTCGCCCGCGTAGGAGTTCCGGCGCATCCGCACCTGGCTGGAGACGACCACCTGGGCGGCTGCCGACCAGGCGACGACGGCGTTGCAGTCGGCGAACGTGGTGGGCGTGACCGGCAGCACCACGGGCACGCCGTGCGTCTTGACGACGATCGTGCCGGTGCCCTGGAACTGCATCGTGAACAGCGCGCCACCGGGGATGCCGTGTCCCTCGATGCGGCGGACCTCGTACTGGAGGCTCTCGTCGAAGGCGAGGACGTTCTCCGCGGAGACGCAGATGGCGTCGCCCTGGAGTTCGATGGGGTGCAGCATCGCGGAGTTGTCGGCGAGGAACACCTGTCCCTTGCCGGTGCAGCGCATGAGCTGCATCTCCTGGCCGGTGGCGTTGCCCACGACCCGGCCGGCGAACCCGGCGCCCTTGTAGCTGAAGTCGACCTTGCCCTGGTAGAGCACCATGCTGCCCTGCCGGGCCAGCACGGGGTGGCCTTCCGCGCCGAGGTCGACGCGGACCAGCTTCTTGTTCTGCTGGGTCCAGCGCTGTCCGGTCGCCGTCTCCTTGAACTGCTGGAGCGCGGCCATCACCCCGGCGCCCTGCGGCGTGCCCTGGGGCATGCCCTGCGGGGCCTGCTGGCCGTAGCCGGGGGGCGGAGCGGGTTGTCCGTAACCCTGCGGCGGGGTCGGCTGGCCGTAGCCCGGAGGCGGGGTCGGCTGGCCGTAACCGGGCGGCGGAGCCGGGGCCTGGGGGGCCTGCGGCTGGCCGTAGCCGGGAGGCGGCGGGGCGCTCTGGCCGGGGACCTGACCGTACGGCGGCTGCTGCCCGGGCTGGCCCGGCTGGCCGTACGGCGCGGGTGACGGGGCCGGGGGCGGCACCGGGGAGCCGCCGGGCGGCGTGTTCATGGGCGCGACGATGGTCTGCGCGGCGTGCACGTCGGGCCCGGGCGCCGGGGCGGGCGGCGTGGCGCCGGGCGGAGGGGCGAAGCCCTGCGGAGCGGGCTGCGCGGGGGCAGGAGCCGGGGCCGGGGCGGGCGCCGGGGCGGTGGGCGCGCCGAACGCCGGCGGCGCCGAGGCCTGGGCGGGCGGGGCGAAGCCCGGGGCGGCGCCGGTCTGCGGCTGCTGCGCCTGCTGCGGCTCGGGCGCCTCCTCCTCGGCGACCTCGCCGCCGAAGTTCCTCAGCAGCGCGTCCAGCCCGCCGTCGAAGCCCTGGCCGACGGCGGCGAAACGCCACACGTCCTTCAGATAGAAGTCGCCCAGCATCACGGCGCGCTCGGTGGAGAACTCCGAGCCGCTGAACGGATACCGGGCCACCTCCTCGCCGCCCGCGACGATCCGGATGTATCCGGGACCGACCTGCGACATCTGTCCGGCGCCGTCGATCGTCGCCGTGAAGGACAGCTTCTGTACCTGCGGCGGGATCCTGTCGAGGGTGACCCGGAAGGACTCCGTGTCACCCGCCTGCGCACCCAGGAGCTGGATGGACTCCTCGGGGGTCTTCGGTTGATTGAAGAATACGAAGTACCGGTCGTCCGACAACCGCTCGTCGGCGTCGAGACCGAAGCAGCTGATGTCGAAGCTCAGTCCGGGGCCGGAGATCTGCACGCCTACGTACAGATCCGTGCCCGCGGTGAGGTCACTGATCCTGGCCTTGTGGCCGCGTTGGAATTCCCTGGCCATGCGTTACGACCGTCCCCCATCCGAATGCGAGTGCGTCGCGCCAGGCTAACGGCAATCCCGGACACGGGATGAAGTCGGTACCGAGCCGGTACAGAACCCGTGCGCGGCCGTGTCGAACGCCCCGCCGGGGCACTCTCAAGGGCGCACACTATTCGCTGCGAGCGCCGGGTACATGGGGCAGCCGGTCGGCGGCGACCACGCCCTCGAGGTAGCCGCGGGCGCGCTCGGTCCTCGGATACGCCTCCAGCAGCCGCCAGAACCGTGGCCCGTGCCCGGGAACGAGCAGGTGCGCCAGTTCGTGGAGAAGGACGTAGTCGACGACGTACTCGGGCATGCCCTGGAGACGGTGCGACAGCCGGATGCTTCCCTCGGACGGGGTGCACGAGCCCCAGCGCGTGTTCTGGTTGGTGACCCAGCGGACCGAGGTGGGCCGGGCCCGGCCGTCGAAGTACTGACCCGACAGGCGCTCCGCGCGCTCGGCCAGCTCCGCGTCGCCGAGGACCCGCTTGCTCTCCTGGGCGGCCAGCTTGTCCAGCATGACGCTCACCCAGCGTTGCTCCTCCGCTTCGGACATCCGGGCGGGGATCAGCACGACGGTGCGGTCGCCCTCGCGGTACGCGGAGACCGTCCGGCGTCGCCGGGTGCTCCTGCGGACCTCGATCGCGCTCGCCCCCGATCCGTTCGGCGGCGGATTCGTCGGTGTGCGCTGGGGCGCCCCGGCGCGGTGCAGTGGGTCGGCGGACACGCCACGACGTTACCCGCTGCACACGGGGAAGTCCCGGCTCCGCGATGGTTCGGTGCCGATCCGCCACCCTCCTCGAGGTGGACGACTGATTTGTACGACGAATACCCATCGCCTGTGGACAACTTTCGACGCCCCGCCGCCCGTCCGGGCATGCTGGCACTCGCCGGCGGATTCGCGACCGACCGCGGAACCGGTACGCGACCGACCACCGCCGGACACACGGGGAAGACCGTCGAAGACCTACGGGGGATCTGGCATGCATCCGATGGTGAAGCCCGCGCTCAGGCGCGGCTGGCGCGATCTGAACACCGTGCAGTTCGGGATGACGCCGGCGCACGCGCTGACGCTCGGCCCGGTGGACACGGCGACGGGAAGCTTCCTTGAGCTGCTCAACGGCACCCGCGGGCCGACGCTCCTGCGCGAGGAGGGTCGACGCATGGACCTGCCGGACGGACACGTCGACCGGGTGGTGGAGGGGCTTGCCCGGGCCGGGCTCCTCGACGACTCGCGGGGCGGCGGGCCGGACGCCGACGCCCTGCGGGGGAGGAAGGAGGTCCTCGACCGGCTCCGCCCCGACCTCGCCTCACTCTCCCTGACCACCTCCGAACCGGGGGATGCCATGAGACACCTGGCCGCCCGGCGCGCGCTGCGGGTGCGGGTGAGAGGCGCGGGGCGGGTGGGCGCGGTGCTCGCCGGTCTGTTGTCGGGCGCGGGCGTCGGTGAGATCGACGTGCTCGACGGCGGACGCGTCGAGCCGTGGGACGTCGCCCCGGGCGGGCTGCCCGCCGAGTCCGTCGGCGACCGCCGCGACGAGACGGCCCGCCGCGTGGTCCGCCGGGCCGCCCCCGGCCGGCCGCCGCGCCGCGGTCCCACGACACCGCCCGACGGGAGCGCCCCGGGCTTCTCCCTGGTGATCGTCGCGCCGCGCGACGACGTCGCGGTGCACACACCCGACCCTGCCGCCGCGGAATCCCTCATGGCCTCCGGTACGCCCCACCTGTACGCCGGCGTCGTGGAGGGGACCGGCGTCGTCGGCCCCCTCGTCCTGCCCGGCGAGACGGGGTGTGCGGGCTGTCTGCACGCGGACCGCACCGACCGGGACCCGGCCTGGCCCCGCCTGGTGGCGCAGTGGCGCTCGGGCCGGCAGCGCCAGGTACGGGCCTGCGACCTCGCCCTCGCCACGACCGTCGCCGGGCTCGCGGCGGCCCACGCGCTCGCCTTCCTGGACGGCCGGACGCCCTCGAGTGCCGGTGCGCGCTGGGAGGTCTCGCTACCCGCTCTGCGGTGGCACCCGCGGCCGGTCCAGGCGCATCCCGCGTGTCCGTGCGGAGCCGCAGGAAAAGGTAAGCAGGAACACACACCCGGGGATGGGGAGCGGCGCGCGACAATGGCTGGGCAAGGGCCGTCGGCGGAAGCACGCCATGAGGCAGAACCGCCGCGGCCGGCTGGGACTTGGAGGGCGCATGTCTGATCTTCCGCGCAAGGCGGTCACCCGGACCGCCAAGCTCGCCGCGCTCCCGCTCGGCTTCGCCGGGCGGGCGACCTGGGGGCTCGGCAAGCGAATCGTGGGCGAGTCCGCGGAGATCGTCGGCCAGCAGCTGCAGCAGCGCACCGCGGAGCAGTTGTTCAAGGTGCTGGGCGAGCTCAAGGGCGGGGCGATGAAGTTCGGACAGGCCCTGTCCGTCTTCGAGTCGGCGCTGCCCGAGGAGGTCGCCGGGCCCTATCGGGCGGCACTGACCAAGTTGCAGGAGGCCGCACCGCCGATGCCGACGCGTACGGTGCACTCCGTGCTCGCGGAGCGGCTCGGCGAGGACTGGCACGACCTGTTCCTGGAGTTCGAGGACAAGCCCGCCGCGGCCGCCTCGATCGGCCAGGTGCACCGGGCGGTGTGGCACGACGGCCGCGAGGTGGCGGTCAAGGTGCAGTACCCGGGCGCCGGCGAGGCCCTGCTGTCCGACCTGAACCAGCTCAGCCGCTTCGCCCGCCTGCTCGGCCCGCTGGTCCCCGGCATGGACATCAAGCCGCTGATCACGGAGCTGAAGGACCGGGTCTCCGAGGAACTGGACTACGACCTGGAGGCCCAGGCCCAGCGGACTCACGCCGAGGAGTTCGCGGACGACCCGGACATCGTGGTGCCGGACGTCGTCCACCAGTGCGACCAGGTGCTGGTCACCGAGTGGATCGACGGCATCCCGCTGTCGGAGATCATCTCGGACGGCACACCGCGGCAGCGCGACCGGGCCGGCCAGCTCCTGGCCCACTTCCTCTTCTCCGGCCCGGCGCGCACCGGCCTTCTGCACGCCGACCCGCACCCCGGCAACTTCCGTCTGCTGCCCGGTGGGCCGGAGGGCGAGGACGACTGGCGCCTGGGCGTCCTGGACTTCGGCACGGTCGACCGCCTCCCGGGCGGCCTGCCCGAGCCCATCGGGGCGGCCCTGCGGATGACGCTGGACGGCGAGGCGGACGCCGTCTACGAGATGCTCTGCGCGGAGGGTTTCGTCAAGGAGTCGATAGAGCTCGACCCCGACGCCGTCCTCGACTACCTTCTGCCGATCATCGAACCGGCCCGGGTCGACGAATTCACCTTCACCCGTGGCTGGATGCGGAGCCAGGCGGCCCGCATCGGCGACCCCCGCTCCCCCGCCTACCAGCTGGCCAAGCAGCTCAACCTGCCGCCGGCCTACCTGCTGATTCACCGCGTGACCTTGAGCACCATCGGCGTGCTGTGCCAGCTGGGAGCGACGGTGCGGCTGCGCGACGAGCTGGAGGAGTGGCTGGTGGGGTTCGTCCCCCTGGAGGAAAGCGAGCAGGGGGACGGCGAGTACGAAGCGGAGGACGAATACGAGGCGGAGGAGACGGCGGCGAAGGCATGAGCCGCCGGGGCTGAACGCGCCGTGGGGGCCGGTCCGTTCGGACGGACCGGCCCCCACGGGGAGAGCTTCGCCTCCCGGGCCGGGAGGCTACCGCTTCGGGTGTGCTCGGCTACTGCATGACAGCCATGGCGAGCGCCCGCCGGGCACGCCGCGAGGCGCGCTCGGCCCGGCGCTGCATCCGGCGAGCGGTCACCAGGCGCAGGGCCCGGCGTTCCTGCTCTGCCTCATGCAGGCGGTCGTGCATATGCGCACGAGCCAGGGCTTCTGGGATGAGTTGCATTTCACGGGTCCTGTTCTGACGCGAGTCCTTCGCGTCGCTGATGCTGAAGTCTTCAGGCGCGGAGCCTGCGATGTCGTGGGTGGACGGCTTCATCGGGGCCTGCTTCTTGGGGTCGTACGTGAGGGGGCGGTCGATCGTTCCTGCGGTGTTCATGCCGAGACCGGGTTCTTGCGCGGGCGGCCACGGGGCCGCTTCCGGGCAACGACGACTCCCTGCACGAACAGCTCGCCACCCCAGACGCCCCAGGGCTCACGCCGCTCCTTGGCACCGGCGAGGCAGGCCTCGATCAGCGGGCAGGTGCGGCACAGGGACTTGGCGTACTCGACGTCCGCCGGCGACTCGGCGAAGAAGACCTCCGGGTCGTAGGAGCGGCAGGGGACGGGCACGCCGAGGTTCTCGATGGCGTCGTCGAGCGCGGTGAGCGCGGTGAGCGGGGTCAAGGTGGAGTCCTCCGTGGGGACGGGCTTGGGGATCGTGTCGGAAGGCGGTACGGACGGGGCGTGCGCTTCGAGTTGCACGGGTGGTCTTCCTCGTCTGGTCGTTCCGGCCGGTCGGCCGGGTGGCGGCTTGGTACCGGGTTCTTTTCTTGTCCCGAGGCTCCTTCGTGCTGCCGTCCCCGTTCGAGGACAAACAGAAGGGCCGCGGATCCCGGGTGGGGTTCCGCGGCCCTGAAGGCGCCGGCCTGATCGCCGATCAGGCTGGATCACTCCAGGGTTCTGGCCCACGGAAGGCCCACATCTGGTGGTGCTGCGTCGTCTGCTTCCGGAATGCGGCACCGGTCGCGGTAAAGGCATAGGCCTGCGCCTGCGCCTCTACTGCTGCTTCCAGTGCCTTGGTCGGTCGCTCATTGCGCTCACGGACGGGAAGGCCCGCGGGGGCAACGGAGGGGGAGGCCGGACGCACGGCACGAATGCCGGACAGACCGGTGCCCGGGTTGGAAACGCCGAGCATGCACAGGGAGACGGCCGAGCGATCGGTCAGTTTGGCGGTGGAGCTGACGATGGAGCTGGTGTTGATGCTGATCACTGGACTCGCCTCCTCTCGGCGTCTCGGGGGACTGGGAGAACCAGTCCGCGGATATGCAAGTACAACACGGATTCAGGGCCTCCGGGAAGGCCGCTGTCCCCGTGACCAAGAACCTATGGGGATTCCTGGGGCATGCGCAAACTATTTTTTCGACGAGTTTGTATCAGCCGTCCTCGTCAAGCCCCACTCCGTCCTGGCCTGCGCAGATGGCCAGGACGTCGGCGCCGTAGCGGTTGAGCTTGCGTGCTCCGACTCCCGGGATGCGTGCCAGCTCGCGCTCGTCGTCCGGGACGGACTCGGCGATCGCCATCAGCGTCTTGTCGGTGAAGACGCAGAACGCGGGCTGCCCGCTGCGCCCCGCCTGGATCGCACGCCACTCGCGCAGCCGCTCGTAGACACCCTCGTCCATGTCGGACGGGCAGCCCTCGCAACGCATCAGCTTCATCTCGCCCGCGTCGGTGAGCGTGCGACCGCAGACGCGGCAGCGGGCCGGGGTCCGCTGGGTCCGTCTCGGGACGGCGGGCGCGGCGCCGCCGCGCCCGGAGCCACGCTCCACGCCTCCGGGTCCGCCCGCGGCCGTACGCCCGCCTGCCGTCCCCGAGCCGGGGCGCAGGCCCTTCAGGAAGCGGCTGGGCCGGCGGCTGGGCCGTCCGCCGGGTGAGCGGGCGAGTGCCCAGGACAGGTGCAGGCGTTCGCGCGCACGGGTGACGCCGACGTAGAGGAGGCGGCGTTCCTCCTCGATCTGCTCGTCGGTCTTTGCGTAGGTGATCGGCATCATGCCCTCGGCGACGCCCACCAGGAAGACGACGTCCCACTCCAGGCCCTTGGCGGAGTGCAGGGAGGCGAGGGTGACGCCCTGCACCGTCGGGGCGTGCTGGGCGCCCGCCCGCTCGTCGAGTTCGGTCACCAGGTCGCTCAGCGTGGCGCCCGCTCTCGCGGCGGCGAAGTCCTGGGCGAGGTTGACGAGGGCGGCCAGTGACTCCCAGCGTTCGCGGACGGCGCCCGACCCGGCCGGGGGCTGTGGTGTCCATCCCTCTCCGGACAGCACCGCACGCACCTGGGAGGGCAGGTCGACGGCGGCGTCGAGGAGGGAGTCGTTGCCGCCGAAGCGCGCCGCGGCCCGCAGGGAGCTGCCGGCCTTGCGCACTTCGGGGCGGTCGAAGAAACGCTCCGCGCCGCGCAGCTGGTAGGGGACCCCTGCGTCGGCGAGGGCCTGCTCGTAGGTCTCCGACTGGGAGTTCGTGCGGAACAGGACCGCGATCTCGGCGGCCGGAACGCCCGAGTCGATGAGCTCGCGGATGCGCCGGGCGGCGCCCTCGGCCTCCGCCGGTTCGTCGGTGTACGCGGTGTAGACGGGCTCGGTGCCCGCGGGACGCTGGGAGACCAGCTCCAGACGGTGGTCGGCGGCGCGGCCCCGGGCCTGGGCGAGCAGTCCGTTGGCGAGGTGGACCACCTGGGGGGTGGACCGGTAGTCGCGGACCAGCTTGACGACGGTGGCGCCGGGGTGGCGGCCGCGGAAGTCGAGCAGATGGTCGGGGGTTGCTCCCGTGAACGAATAGATCGTCTGGCTGGCGTCGCCCACCACGCACAGGTCGTCGCGGTCGCCGAGCCACAGCTCCAGCAGGCGCTGCTGGAGGGGGCTCACGTCCTGGTACTCGTCGACCACGAAGTGCTGGTACTGGGCGCGGACCTGTTCGGCGACGTCGTGACGGTCCTGGAGGACGGCCACCGTCAGCAGCAGCACGTCCTCGAAGTCGATGACGCCACGCCCGCGCTTGAGGTCCTCGTAGGCGGAGTAGAGCTGGGCGATCTCGGCCGGGTCGCGGGGCGCCTCACGGCCTGCCTTGGCCGCCGCGAGGGCGTAGTCGGCGGGGACGGTCTGGGTGACCTTGGACCACTCGATCTCGGCGGTGGCATCGCGCAGCTCGCCCCGGTCGAGGCGGATGCGGCAGGCGGCGGCCGCGTCGGCGACGAGCTGGATCTTGCGGTCGACGAGCCTGGGCAGGGAGCCGCCGATCGCTTTCGGCCAGAAGTACTGGAGCTGGCGCAGCGCCGCCGAGTGGAACGTGCGGGCCTGGACGCCCACGGCACCGAGCTGGCGCAGTCGGCCGCGCATCTCCCCGGCGGCACGGTTGGTGAAGGTGACCGCGAGCACGCTGGAGGGCTGGAGGATCCCGGCGCGTACGCCGTAGGCGATGCGGTGGGTGATCGCCCGAGTCTTGCCGGTACCGGCGCCCGCCAGCACGCACACCGGACCGCGCAGGGCGGTCGCCACCTCGCGCTGCTCGGGGTCGAGCCCTTCGAGCACCGCGTCGGCCGAGTCCGGTACCTGCGGGAAGAGGGTGGAGTGCGTTGCTGCTGTCACACCGCCATGCTGCCAGGTCGCGGGAGACGGGTGAGTCGGTTGTCCACAGGCACGCACCGATAGTCGTATCAATGCGACAGGTGACACGCGTCGGAACGGCATCGGGAATGGTGGCGCCTCCGCAGACGTTCCCTCCGTGCGACCTCATCCCCGAGCCGCCGAAGGAGCGCGATAGACATGCCGGGCACTGTGACGATGTATAGCACCACGTGGTGCGGCTACTGCCGTCGGCTGAAGAGCCAGATGGACCGCGAGGGCATCGCGTACACCGAGATCAACATCGAGCAGGACCCGGAGTCCGCCGCGTTCGTGGAGAAGGCGAATGGCGGAAACCAGACGGTGCCGACCGTGCTCTTCCCGGACGGCTCGACGCTGACGAACCCGTCGCTGGCCCAGGTGAAGCAGAAGGTCGGCGCGTAAGCGGCAGTACGGCAAGACGTTCAAGACGTGCAGAGGGGTGGCCCTCCCCGAGCGGGGAGGGCCACCCCTCTGCACGTCGTCATACGTCGTCCTGCCTCAGAAAGCGCCGCGCGTCGGCAGCGGCTTGCCGTACCAGAGCTCGATGAGGCGGGCCGCGATCGAGATGCCGTAGGGCGGGAGCACCTCGCCCGACTCGAAGGCGGCGCCCAGCTCGTCGCGGGAGAACCAGCGGGCCTCGTGGATCTCGTCGCCGTCGACGTTGATCTCGGTGGAGGTGGCGCGGGCCATGAAGCCCAGCATCAGGCTGGACGGGAAGGGCCAGGGCTGGCTGGCGACGTACTCGACGGGACCGACGACGATGCCTGCCTCCTCGTAGACCTCGCGGCGGACCGACTGCTCGATGGACTCGCCGGGCTCCACGAAGCCGGCGAGCGTGGAGAAACGGCCCTCGGGCCAGTGGACCTGGCGGCCGAGCAGGATGCGGTCCTCCCCGTCCGTGACCGCCATGATCACCGCGGGGTCGGTGCGCGGGTAGTGCTCGGCACCACAGGCGGGGCAGCGGCGGATGTGACCGGCGGCGGCGATGACGGTGCGCTCGCCGCAGCGGGAGCAGAACCGGTGCAGTCGCTGCCAGTTCTCCAGGGCGACCGCGTGGGCCATCAGGCCCGCGTCGCGGGGGGACAGGAGCAGACCGGCCTCGCGCAGGCCCGCCGCGCGCGCGGACTGGTCCATGCGGCCGGGCAGGGAGTCCTTCTGGAGGGCGAAGTAGCTGACACCGTTCTCGTCGGTGCCCAGGAAGTAGCGGTGCGCCTCGGTGAGCGGGGCCTCGAAGGAGGGGGTCATGACGACTTCGGTACGCCCGTCGGGCGTCTCGTCGATGAGGACCTGACCGCCGGAGACCACGAAGCAGCGCGTCGAGGGGTGGCTCCACGCCGCCGCGAGCCAGGCCTCGTCGAGGCGGTGGTGGGCGGCGCGGTCGACGCCGCTCGGGGCGGTGAGCGAGATGGGGCGGTCGGCGGTGTGGTCGGTCCAGGTGGTCACGGGTGCTTCCAACTCCCCCGGTGAGCGGTTCGGTTCGGCAGACGGATCAGCGGGTGGTAGGGCGGGTGGCGACCGGGTCCGGGAGGGCTCGGCGGTGCGGGCGGCCTTTACAGTGTGCCGCGCGCGTGATGCCGGTCCGGACCCGGACCGTGCGGGGCGCTCAGGGCGCGTGGCGCCAGTACTCTGCCAGGTCGCTCCACAGGTGGGCGGAGGTTTCGACGCCCTTGAGGAGCAGGTCCAGCTCGACCTTCTCGTCGGGGGCGTGCCAGCCGTCGGACGGGACGGAGATGCCCAGGAAGAGAACGGGTGCGCCGAGGACCTCCTGGAGGTCGGCGGCCGGTCCGGAGCCGCCCTCTCGGGTGAAACGGACCGGTTTCTCGAAGGCCCGGCCCATGGCGCGGACCACCGACTGCAGCGCCGGGTGGTCCAGCGGCGTCAGGCACGGGCGGGTGGCCCCGCTGAAGGTGACCTCGCTGCGGATCCCGGCGGGCACCTGCTCGGCGGCCCAGGCGCGGACGGCCTTCTCCACGTGGTCGGGGTCCTGGCCCGCGACCAGCCGGAAGGAGAGTTTCACCATGGCGGACGACGGGATGATCGTCTTGCTGCCCGGGCCCTGGTAGCCGCCGCCGATGCCGTTGACCTCGGCGGTGGGGCGGGCCCAGATGCGCTCCAGAGTGGTGTGCCCGGCCTCGCCGTGGGCGGCGTACGACTTGGCCGTGCGCAGCCACTGCGACTCGTCGAAGGGCAGTTCGGCGAAGAGGGCGCGTTCCTGGTCGGTGAGCTCGATCACGCCGTCGTAGAAGCCCGGGATCGCCACGCGCGCGTGCTCGTCGTGCAGGGCGGCGACGAGCCGGGCGGCGGCGGTGGCCGGGTTGGGGACCGCGCCGCCGAAGGACCCGGAGTGGATGTCCTGGTCGGGTCCGTGCAGCCGGATCTCGCACTCGGCGAGACCGCGCATGCCGGTGCAGACGGTGGGGGTGTCCTCGGACCACATGCCGGTGTCCGAGACGATCACCGCGTCGGCGACGAGCCGCTCGGCGCGCTCCTCCACCAGGGCGCGGAAGTGCGGGGAACCGGACTCCTCCTCGCCCTCGATCAGCAGCTTGAGGTTCACCGCGGGGGCGGTGCGGCCGGTGGCGGCGAGGTGGGCGCGGACGCCGAGTGTGTGGAAGAACACCTGCCCCTTGTCGTCGGCCGCCCCGCGCGCGTAGAGGCGGTTTCCGCGGACGACGGGCTCGAAGGGCTCGCTGTTCCAGCCGTCCTCGCGGGCGGCGGGCTGCACGTCGTGGTGGCCGTAGACGAGGATCGTCGGTGCCTCCGGGTCGCCGGAGGGCCACTCGGCGAAGACGGCCGGGGCGCCCGGCGTCGGCCAGACCTCGGTGGTCGGGAAGCCGGTCTCCTTCAGCTTGGCGGCGAGCCAGTCGGCGCTGCGGCGCACATCGGTCGCGTGGTCGGGCTGGGCCGACACGGACGGTATGCGCAGCCACTCGCCGAGGTCGTCGAGGAAGGCGGCGCGGTGGTGCTCGATGTACGTACGGACAGCGCTGTCCGGGGTCTCGCTCATGCTCACGAGCCTATCGGCCCGCACCGACACCCTGATCGTGCGGTTCGTCACCGACCGGGTCGGTCAGCAGCAGGTTCTCCAGCGCGGCGCGGTCCGGCAGCCCGTGGGGCCGTACGACCTCGCCGGTGCGTACGTACAGGAAGGCGGCCGTCACCGACTCCAGCGGTACGTGCTGCTGCTCGGCCCAGGCCAGGCGGTAGAGCGCGAGCTGGAGCGGGTCCGCGGTGCCGGCACGGTTCGTCTTCCAGTCGACGATCTCGTACGTCGCGGTCTCGCCGTCGCCCTCCTTGTAGACGGCGTCGATGCGGCCGCGTACGACTCGGCCGGCGAGTGAGAGCTGGAACGGCGCCTCGACGCGGTGGGGGGTGCGCCGGGCGTACTCGGTGCGTTCGAAGGCGTCCTTGAGGAACTCCAGGTCGCGTTCGTCGGCGATCTCCGCGTCGCCGCCGGGCAGCTCCTCCGGTTCCAGCAGGGGGAGTGTCAGCGGTTCGAAGCGGGCCTCGACCCAGGCGTGGAAACGGGTGCCGCGGCGGGCGGCGGGCTGGGGCGGCCGGGGCATGGGGCGAGCGAGTTCCTGCGCGAAGCCGTCCGGGTCGGCGGCCAGGCTGAGCAGCTGGGAGGCGGTCAGCGACGCCGGAAGACGTACCTCGGTGACGCTCTCGCGGGCGCGCAGGAGCTCGCCGGTGAGGGCGTCGAGGTCGCGGTCCCAGGAGGCGACGGTGCGGACCTCCTCCGGCGTGAGGCGGGCGGGGGCGGTCTGTCCGGTTCGCGGTGCCTCGGAGTGGGGGCAGGGCAGTTCGGTTGCGCCGGGCTGTCCCGGAGGAGGCGCCTGGTGGGGGATGGTGGGGCTGCTGTCTGGCGCAGTCGCGGTGGGGGACGGCGGGATAGCGGGCCGGTCAGTGGTCCAGGAGTCCCAGTCGGCGGGGTCGGCCGGCCGGCCGGGGTCGCCGAGGACCTCCTCCTCCTGAAGTACCTCGTCGTCCTCGGGCGGCGGTGGCCAGTCCGGGTCGTCGTAGGTGTCCGGGTCGTGCGCGGCCGCGGGACGGCCCTCCTCGTGGGATGCCAGGTGGGCGAGGACCGTCTCGGCGGCGGCCCGACGGCGGGCGAGCGCCGCGTCGTCCAGTGGCAGGGGCCAGGCCTGTTCGGCGGTCGCCCGGTGCAGAGCCGGATTCTCCTCGTCCTCGGCGGGTTCGTCCGCCCAGGCCTCGATCTCGCCGTACCCGGCGGCGCAGTGCTCGTACAGGGCCGTGAGGAAGTCGGACGGGCCGCGGGGCTTCTTCTGGCTCGGGCCCCACCAGTGGCCGGAGCCCAGCAGCAGGGAGCGGGGGCGGGTGAAGGTGACGTAGCCGAGGCGGAGTTCCTCGGTGTGCTGGTGTTCCTTCATGGACTCGTGGAAGGCCTTCAGGCCCCGGGAGTCCCAGGACTCGACCTCGGGCAGGGTGTCGGCGTCCCCGCGCAGGTCGTGCGGGAGCACCTTGCCCTGGGCGGTCCACTTCTCGCGGCCCTGGCCGCTGGGGAAGGTTCCGGTGACCAGGCCGGGTACCGCGACGACGTCCCACTCCAGGCCCTTGGACTTGTGCGCGGTGAGCACCTTGACGGTGTTCTCGCCGCCGGGCAGGGCGTTGTCGAGGCCCTTCTCGTACTGGGCGGCGGTGCGCAGGAAGCCGAGGAAGGCGAGCAGGGTTGCCTCGCCGTCGCTCGCGGCGAAGGACGCGGCGACGTCCAGGAAGTTCGACAGGGTCTCGCGGCGGCGGGCGGCCAGGGCGTGCGGGGACGCCGACAGCTCGACCTCCAGCCCCGTGACGGCGAGGACGCGATGCAGTACGTCCATGAGCGGGTCGGACAGGGCTCGGCGCAGGTCGCGCAGTTCGGTGGCCAGCCGCGCGAACCGCACGCGCGCGTCCGGCGAGAAGGGCAGCCCGTCGTCGTCCCCGGAGCCGTCCAACGGGGTTTCCAGGAAGGTGTCGAGGGCGTCCGCGAGCGATATCACCTCGGACGGGTCGACGCCCTCGACGGCCTCGGCGAGCCGCCGGTCGGGGTCGTCGTCGCCCTCCACGCGCGCGTGGCTCACCAGCAGCCGGGCGCGGCGGCCCAGGAGGGCGAGGTCGCGCGGGCCGATGCGCCAGCGCGGGCCGGTGAGCAGGCGGACCAGGGAGGCGTTGGCGCCGGGGTCCTGGAGGACTTCGCAGACGGCGACCAGGTCGGCCACCTCGGGCAGGTGCAGCAGCCCGGAGAGGCCCACGACCTCGACGGGGATGTCGCGGGCCACCAGGGCGCCCTGGATCTCGGCGAAGTCGGTCGCCGTACGGCACAGGACGGCGATCTCGCCGGGCGCCTTGCCGGTGCGCACGAGGTGGGCGACGGAGTCGGCGATCCAGTCGATCTCCTCGGCGTGGGTGCGCAGCAGGGCGCAGCGGACCATGCCGTCGCGTTCGGCGCCCGGGGCGGGGCGCAGAGCCTCCACGCCCGCGTGCATGGCGCGCAGGGGCTCGGCGAGGCCGTTGGCGAGGTCGAGGAGTCGGCCGCCGCTGCGGCGGTTCTCGCTGAGTGCCTGGCGGGTGGCGGGGCGCCCGTCGGCGTGCGCGAAGTGCTCCGGGAAGTCGTCGAGGTTGGCGACGGAGGCGCCGCGCCAGCCGTAGATCGCCTGGCAGGGGTCGCCGACGGCGGTCACGGGGTGGCCGGTGCCGCCCCCGAACAGGCCCGCCAGGAGGATGCGCTGGGCCACCGACGTGTCCTGGTACTCGTCGAGCAGCACGACCCGGAACTCGTCGCGCAGGACGCGGCCCACCTCCGGAAGCCCGGCGAGCTGTGCGGACAGGGCGATCTGGTCGCCGAAGTCGAGCAGGTCCCGTTCCCGCTTGGCGGCCCGGTAGCGGATCACCAGGTCGGCCAGTTCTCGGCGCGCGGCGGCGGCCTCGGGGACCTTGCGCAGATCGGCGTTGCTGAGCCTGACGGTCTCCAGGGAGTCCAGGAGGCCGGCGTCCCAGGTGCGCAGTGCCTCCGGGCGTACGAGGTGTTCGGAGAGTTCGGCGTCCAGGGCGAGGAGGTCGCTGACCAGGTCGGCGAAGGAGCGGGTGAGCGCCGGATAGGGGCCGGGGGCCTCGCGCAGGACCCGCGCGGCGAGTTGGTAGCGGGTGGCGTCGGCGAGCAGACGGGAGGTCGGCTCCAGACCGAGGCGCAGGCCGTGATCGGTCAGGAGGCGGCCCGCGAAGGCGTGGTACGTCGAGATCACCGGTTCGCCCGGTGGGTTGTCCGGGTCGATCACGTCCGGGTCGGTGACGCCGGCCCTGATCAGCGCCTTGCGGACGCGTTCGGCGAGTTCGCCGGCCGCCTTGTTGGTGAAGGTGAGACCGAGGACCTGTTCCGGGGCGACCTGGCCGGTGCCGACCAGCCACACCACGCGCGCGGCCATCACCGTCGTCTTGCCGGACCCGGCTCCGGCCACGATCACCTGCGGGGCGGGCGGCGCGACGATGCAGGCCGTCTGCTCCGGGGTGAAGGGGATGCCGAGGAGCTCCTTGAGCTGCTCGGGATCGGTGAGATGGGCGGGCACGTCAGAGAGGCTAGCGGCGAGCACTGACAGCGGGCGCGGGATCACCCTCGGGGTGGAGAGAACCGCAGGTCAACGCCTGTGGTGCGTCTCATCACACCGGGCCGCCCGCTCCCTTGGACCGCTCCCTTGGACCGCTCACTCCACGACGTGCCGTCCCTCGGGCCGTGCGCTGCACGACGCGCGGAAGGCGCAGTGGGTGCAGTGCTGGCCCGTGGTCGGGGCGAACCGTTCGTCGAGGACCTTGCCCGCGGCGGTGGCGAGCAGGTCCCCGACCCACTCGCCCGCCGGCCCCTCCAGGGAGTCCTGAGCCTGCACCTTGGGGAGGGTCTCCCCACCGTCGCGCTTGGGCGCGCCCTGGCGCAGCTGGACGAGCTCGGCGCCGCCAGGTTGGGGGCGGGCGCCCTCGAAGGCCTCGTCGACGGCGCCTTCTCGGACGGCGAGCTGGTAGACGGCGAGCTGGGGATGGTGGGCCACCTCGGCCGACGTGGGCGCGTGTTTGCCGGTCTTGAAGTCGACGACGTAGGCGCGGCCGTCACCGTCGGTCTCGACGCGGTCCATCTGGCCGCGGATGCGCACCTCGTAGTCGCCCGCCTCCAGGGTCACGTCGAAGTCGTGCTCGCTCGCCACCGGTGTGCGCCCGGCTCGATCCATGACATGCCACTTGAGGAAGCGTTCGAGCGCGACGCGCGCGTTGGCCTTCTCCTGCGCCGACTTCCAGGGCGCGTCGAAGGCGAGCGCGTTCCACACGGAGTCCAGGCGTTCCATGAGCACGGCGAGGTCGGCCGGGGTGTGACCGGAGGCCACCTCGTCGGCGAGGACGTGCACCACGTTGCCGAAGCCCTGGGCCGTGGTCGCGGGCGCGTCGGCCTTCACCTCGCGGCCGAGGAACCACTGGAGGGCGCAGGTGTTGGCCAACTGGTCGAGGGCACTGCCGGAGAGCGTGACGGGCTGGTCCCGGTCGCGCAGCGGCACCTTGCTCTCGGTCGAGTCCCACATGCCCCACCAGCGATACGGGTGCGCGGACGGTACCAGGGGGCGGCCGTCCTCGTCGGCGAGGGCGGCGAGGCGGGCCAGCCGGCGGGCGGCGGCCTCCCGCAGAGGTTCGGAGACGCGGGGATCGACGGTGGTGGCACGCAGCTCGGCGACGAGCGCCCCGACGGCGAGGGGCCGGCGCGGGCGGCCCGTGACGTCGGCGGGCTCGACGCCGAGTTCCGTCAGGAACCGGGAGGGCCGGTCGCCGTCGTCGGCCGGGGCCTTCACGGCGGTCACCACGAGCCGTTCACGCGCGCGTGTGGCGGCCACGTAGAACAAGCGGCGTTCCTCGGCGAGCAGCGCGCCGGGCGTGAGCGGTTCGGCGAGTCCGTCGCGGCCGATCCGGTCGGCCTCCAGCAGGGAGCCGCGGCGGCGCAGGTCCGGCCACAGGCCCTCCTGGACGCCCGCGACGACGACCAGGCGCCACTCCAGCCCCTTCGAGCGGTGCGCGGTCATCAGGCGGACGGCGTCGGGGCGTACGGCACGCCGCGTGAGGGTGTCGGCGGCGATGTCCTCGGCGTCGATCTCCTCCAGGAAGTTCAGGGCGCCCCGGCCGCCGGTGCGCTCCTCCGCGCGGGCCGCCGTCGCGAAGAGGGCGCACACGGCGTCGAGATCGCGGTCGGCGTTGCGTCCGGCGGCGCCACCGCGCCGGGCCGAGCGTTCCAGGCGGGTGGGCCACGGCGTGCCGTCCCACAGGTCCCACAGCGCCTCCTCGGCGCTGCCGCCGCCCGCCAGGCGTTCGCGTGCCTTGCGGAGCAGCGCGCCGAGTCGCTGGGCGCCACGCGCGTACGCGGGGTCGTGCACCGCCAGCCGCTCCGGCTCGGCCAGCGCCCGTGCCAGCAGCTCGTCCGAGGGCGGCGGCAGCGGGTTGCCCGCGGCGCGCTCCTCCTCGCGCAGGGCGCGGCCGAGGCGGCGCAGGTCGGCGGCGTCCATGGCGGCGAGGGGGGAGGCGAGCAGGGTGAGGGCGGTCTCCGTGGGGAGCCAGCACGGATCCTCCGCGCGGTGGGCGCGTTCACCGGGCGGGGACATCGGCGCCGTGTCGGCGTCGGCGTCCGGCTCGGCTGGGGCGGGCAGCTCCGCGTCCGGCTCCGCTTCGGCGTCCGGCTCCGCTTCGGCGTCCAGCTCCGCGTCGGCTTCGGCGACCGACTCCGCTTCCGCGTCCGACTCCACGTCGGCGTCCAGCTCCGCGTCGGCGTCGGCACCCGTCTCGGTGTCGGCGTCGGCGCCCGTCTCGGTGTCGGATCCGGCTTCAGATCCGGCACCGGATTCGGACTCGGCTGGGGCTCCGGCTCCAGACCCGGCGTGGGCCTGGGCTTGGGCCTGGGCCTGGGCCTGGGCCTGGGCCTGGGCCTGGGCCTGGGCTTGGGCTTGGGCTTGGGCGTCAGGACCGGGTGCAGCGTCAGACGCCGTCGCGGTCTTCGCCGCCGTCTCCAGGGCTGCCTCGGATACGACCTGCGCCGCCATCTCGGCGTCGGGCCCAGCCGCCCCCGCGTCATCGGGACCTGGCCCGCTCGGGGCGTTCACCACCTCGTCGGCCGTCCCGCTCCCCGTCTCCGCAGCGCCCCCGAGGTCCGTCCGGGGCCGCTCCCCCGTCTCCGCCTCCGCCACCGCCCGCAAGGCCGTCAGCAACGGCGCCACGGCCGGCTCGTGGCGCAGCGGAAGGTCGTTGCCGTCGATGTCCAGGGGCACACCGGCCGCGGTGAGGGCGCGGCGGACCGTGGGGATGGTGCGTGAGCCGGCGCGCACCAGGACGGCCATGTCGCCCCAGGGAACGCCGTCCTCCAGGTGGGCCCGGCGCAGGATGTCGGCGATGTTGTCCAGCTCGGTGCCGGACGTCGGGTACGTGTACACCTCGACGCGCCCCCCGTCCCGCTCCGGGGCGAGTTCGCGGTGGGCGCGCACCTTGTCGGCGGGGAGGCGGGTCATCGGCATGCGCTGGGTCAGCAGCCGGGTGGCGGCCAGCAGCGTGGCCCCGGACCGTCGCGAGGTCCGCAGCACCTCGACCGGCGCCGGGCGGCCGTCCGCGCGCGGGAAGGCGGTCGGGAAGTCGAGGATGCCGTTCACGTCCGCGCCGCGGAAGGTGTAGATCGACTGGTCGGGGTCGCCGAAGGCGACGAGGGTGCGCCCGCCGCCGGCGAGAGCCTGCAGCAGCCGCACCTGGGCGGGGTCGGTGTCCTGGTACTCGTCGACGTAGACCGCGTCGTACCGCGCGGCCAGTTGCGCGGCGACCTCGGGGCGGCGGGCGAGCAGCACCGCGCGGTGGACGAGTTCCGCGTAGTCGAGCACGCCCTGCAGGTCGAGCACGTCGAGGTACTCGGCGAGGAAGACGGCGGCGGCCCGCCAGTCGGGGCGGCCGATGCGCCGGGCGAAGGCACCGAGGGCGTCCGGGCCGAGGCCCAGTTCGCGGGTGCGGGCGAGGACCGCGCGGACCTCGTCGGCGAAGCCGCGGGTGGTCAGGCAGGCGCGCAGTTCGTCGGGCCAGCGCACGTGGGTCAGGCCGAGCCGCTCCAGGTCGACCTGGCCGGCGAGCAGCTCGCGCACCGCCACGTCCTGTTCCGGGCCGGACAGCAGCCGCAGCGGCTCCACGAACAGATCGCTGTCCTGGTGGGCACGGACCAAGGCGTAGCCGAAGGAGTGAAAGGTCGTCGCCCGGGGGGCACGCGCGGCGCCCATGCGCAGTGCCATCCGGTCGCGCAGCTCGACGGCCGCCTTGCGGCTGAAGGTCAGCACCAGGATCCGCTCGGGGTCGCCGCCCCGGGCGATCCGGTCCGCAACGGACTCGACGAGCGTGGTGGTCTTGCCGGTGCCCGGGCCCGCGAGCACGAGCAGCGGGCCGCTCCCGTGGTCAACCACAGCGCGTTGTGCGGCGTCCAGACGAGGGGGGTCCATTCGCGCCGGCGGGGTACGCACCAGTCGGTAAGCGCCACGGCCTCCCCGTCGCACCTGGGGGTGCGACGGGTGTCTGGTGGAGGAGGAGGAGCTCACGTGGTTCGCCGGTCCTGGTGGGTGTGCTGGTGGGCCGTCCGCGCTGCGGGCACGGCGGTGGCCGCGGGATGAGGGGGACGCGTGCGGCCGACGCTACGCCGACGGATGAGGCGGAAGCAGGGCTTCCTCTTCTTCCCTCGGACCTCTCGGATCTCCTGGGTCACTCGTGGCGCCCGTGTCCCCCGCCCCACGAACGTACGTCATGCCACGGTCGTGCTCGAAACGCACCTTTTCCCTCATACGGATCACAGGTCACACGTCGGCCGCTCCGATGGCGGAAGCTGTCAGGTGTGACCCTGTGCGCGTTCGCCGCCGTCCCACCGCGCCCGCTTCAGGTCGAGGCGCGGCAGGTGGCCCTCCGCGGCTCTGCTCGCCTCCTTCAGGGGCGTGCCCTCCTCCCGGTAGCGGTCGAGCGCCTCCAGTTCCTGCCCCGCGAGCAGGGCCCCGTCCGCGCGGACGACACGCCACCACGGAACGCCTCCCCCGTAGAGGGACATCACCCGTCCGACCTGGCGGGGTCCCCCCTCCTCCAGGTACTCGGCGATGTCCCCGTACGTCATGACACGGCCCGAAGGAATCAGTTCGGTCACTTCGAGGACTCGCTCGGCGTACTCGGGCAGCGCGTCCGCGTACTCCGGGCGGGACTCCTCCGGAAGGCTCTGCTCGCTCATCCGCCCCATCCTGCCCCACCCCACCGACAACGCGACGCGCTCCCGACGGTGTGCGTCCCTCGCCCGGAAGCGGCGCTTCGGGCAGACTGTGCGGCCCGCACGGGCACCCTGATGCCTGCCGAGGCCGACGCGGCATGCCACCATCGTGCGGGCGGTGACCAGTGATACGAGAGCAAGAAGAGGCGATGAAGCAGCAGGGTGTGCACCCCGAGGACGCCGAGGGCACCTCTGGCTCTTCATCGCGCCCGGGCACCGCGGACGGAAGTGGCGAGAAGACCGGCCGGCGGGCGGCCGAGGGCAGGACCGCGACGGCCGCCGACCCCGACGACGTCGCGCACATCGACGAGGTGGAGGGCGACGAACCGCTGCTCCCCGCGCGCGTGCACCGTCCGTCCGACCTGATGCGGCTCCTGGTGGGCGTGCTCGCCGTCGTCGTACTGCTCGCCGTCGCCGCCTTCGCGCACGGCACCACCTCGGGCCTCGAACAGGACATCAACAAGGGCACCGGGCAGGCGCCGGACCTGCTGATCAAGATCGCCGGCCTGGCCTCCAGTATCGCGATCCTCCTGGTGCCGGTCGCGTTCGCGATCGAGCGGCTGATCAAACGGGACGGGCTGCGGATCGCCGACGGCGTGCTGGCGGCGGTCCTCGCGCACGGGGTGACCCTCGCCACCGACCTGTGGGTCGCCAAGGCCGCCCCCGGGTCCATCCAGGAGGCGCTCACCCAGCCCTCGCCGGGCGACGTCCACGCTCTCACCGATCCCGTGCACGGCTACCTGGCGCCGGTCATCGCGTACATGACGGCAGTCGGCATGTCCCGCAGACCCCGCTGGCGCGCGGTGCTGTGGATCGTGCTGCTCCTCGACGCGTTCTCGATGCTCGTCACCGGCTACACGACACCGTTCTCGATCATTCTGACGGTCCTCATCGGCTGGACCGTGGCCTACGGAACGCTGTACGCGGTCGGCTCCCCCAACGTGCGCCCCACCGGGCGGACGCTGATGGCGGGCCTGCGTCACGTCGGCTTCCGCCCGGTGACCGCCGCCCGCGAGGAAGTTCCCGCGGACACCGCGGAGACCGGTGACCGCGGCCGTCGCTACTTCGTCACACTGGAGGACGGTCGGCCGCTGGACGTCACGGTGGTGGACCGGGAGCAGCAGGCGCAGGGCTTCTTCTACCGCGCTTGGCGCAATCTGACGCTGCGCGGCTTCGCCACCCGCAGCAGCCTCCCGTCGCTGCGGCAGGCCCTGGAGCAGGAGGCACTGCTCGCCTACGCGGCGATCGGGGCCGGCGCCAACGCCCCCAAGCTGATCGCGACGTCCGAGCTGGGGCCCGACGCCGTGATGCTCGTCTACGAGCACACCGGCGGGCGCACTCTCGACTCGCTGTCGGACGAGGAGATCACCGACGACCTGCTGCACGGCACCTGGGAGCAGGTGCGGGCCCTGCAGTCCCGGCGCATCGCGCACCGCCGGCTGGTGGGCGACGCGATCCTGGTGGATCGTTCCGGCACGGTGATCCTCACCGACCTGCGCATCGGCGAGATCGCCGCCGGTGACCTGCTGCTGCGCATGGACATCTCCCAGCTCCTGGTGACGCTCGGCCTGCGGGTGGGTGCCGAACGCGCGGTCGCCTCGGCGGTGGCCGTACTCGGCCCCGACGCCGTGGCGGACTGTCTGCCGATGCTCCAGCCCATCGCGCTCAGCCGCTCCACGCGCGCGACCCTGCGCAAACTGGCCCGGGAACGCGCCCAGCGCGAGCGGGACGCGGTCCTGGAGTCTTCCCGGCAGGCCAAGCTCGCCCGCTCGGAGGCGGCCACCGACGACGACACGAGCGCCGCGACCGAGCAGCCCGACAAGCCCGACAAGCCCGACAAGCCCGACAAGCCCGACAAGCCCGACAAGAAGGTCGTGCGCGCCGAGCAGCGGGCGGAGAAGCGAGCCGTCGACGAGGCGTTGGAAGAGGCGCGCGAGGAGGACCTGCTCACGCAGATCCGGCACGCGGTGCTGCGGATCCGACCGCAGGCTCCCGTCGAGCCGGCCCGCCTGGAGCGGGTGCGACCGCGCACGCTGATCAGCTTCATGGCAGGTGCGATCGGCGCCTACTTCCTGCTGACGCAGCTCACCCACATCGAGTTCGGACCGCTGATCTCGAACGCCCAGTGGGGCTGGGTGGCCGCGGCGGTGCTGTTCTCGGCGGCGAGCTATATCGCGGCGGCGATGGCCCTGCTGGGCTTCGTACCCGAGAAAGTCCCGTTCCTGCGGACCGTGGCCGCGCAGGTCGCCGGGTCGTTCGTGAAGATCGTCGCCCCCGCGGCGGTCGGCGGCGTCGCCCTGAACACCCGCTTCCTGCAGCGCGCCGGAGTACGGCCCGGGCTCGCGGTGGCGAGTGTCGGCGCGTCGCAGCTGTTCGGGCTCGGCTGTCACATCCTGATGCTGCTGGCCTTCGGCTATCTGACCGGCACCGAGAAGACGCCGTCGCTGTCGCCGTCCAGGACTGTCATCGCGGGTCTGCTGACGGTGGCGGTGCTCGTGCTCGTGGTGACGTCGGTGCCGTTCCTGCGCAAATTCGTCGTCACGCGCGTGCGGTCGCTTTTCGCCGGTGTCGTACCGCGCATGCTGGATGTCCTGCAGCGGCCGCAGAAGCTGGTCACCGGCATCGGCGGCATGCTGCTGCTCACCGCCTGCTTCGTGATGTGCCTGGACGCCTCGATCCGGGCCTTCGGCGACGAGACGACGTCGATCAGCCTGGCGAGCGTCGCGGTCGTCTTCCTGGCGGGCAACGCGCTGGGGTCCGCGGCGCCCACCCCGGGCGGTGTGGGCGCGGTGGAGGCGACGCTGACGGTCGGTCTGATCGCCGTCGGCCTGCCCAAGGAAGTCGCCGCCCCCGCGGTGCTGCTGTACCGGCTGCTCACGCTGTGGCTGCCGGTGCTGCCGGGCTGGCTGGTCTTCAACCACCTGACCCGGAAAGAGGCGCTGTAACGGCCTCGTACGCCGCGGAACGGCCTCGCACGCCGAGGTGATCCGTACCCATCGGCTCACCCGCGTACGTCCCGGCTGCCCGCCCCGTACCTCGTACGGCTCCTGCCCCGAGCGCACGGTCCCGCGCGCCCGCACGATGGACGCATGCCGAACTGCTTCCGGCTGCGCGCCGCCGCCCTGACCGCCGCCACCGCCGTAGCCATGTCCGCTCTGCTGGCGGGCTGCAGTGACGACTCCGGAAGCGACTTCGGGAGCGACGAGGACCTGACGGCCCAGAAGCTCGGCTGGAAGGACTGCCCGGCCCCCTCCGAGGCCGAGGGCGGTGGCGCCGCTCCCTCTCCGCTGCCGGACGGCGCCGAGTGGCAGTGCGCCACCATGAAGGCGCCACTCGACTGGGACGACCCCGAGGGCGACACGATCGACCTCGCGCTGATCCGGGCGGAGGCCAGCGGTGAGGCGGACCGCCGGATCGGCTCACTCGTCTTCAACTTCGGCGGCCCGGGTGGATCGGGCGTCACCACGCTGCCCGCCTTCGGCCAGGACTACGCCACCCTGCGCACCCGCTACGACCTGGTCAGCTTCGACCCGCGCGGTGTCGGCCGCAGCGCCCCGGTGGAGTGCCTGGACGACAAGCAGCTCGACGCCTACTTCCAGCAGGACGCCACCCCCGACGACGCGGCCGAGCGCACCGAGCTGCTGGACAACACCGAGGACTTCAACGCGGCCTGCGAGACGAACTCGAAGAAGATCCTGCCGCATGTGCGCACCACCGACGCGGCCCGCGACATGGACCTGATGCGCCAGGTCCTCGGCGACGACAAGCTGCACTACTTCGGCATCTCCTACGGCACCGAACTCGGCGGCGTCTACGCCCACCTGTTCCCCAAGAAGGTGGGCCGCGCCGTCTTCGACGCGGTCGTCGACCCGACGCAGACCCCGGAACAGGGCTCGCTCGCGCAGGCGAAGGGCTTCCAGCTCGCACTCGACAACTTCGCCGAGGACTGCGTGTCGAAGGTCGAGGACTGCCCCGTCGGCACCAGCGCGCAGGACGTCAAGGACCGTATCGCCCGGCTGCTGAAGGACCTCGACCGCAAACCGATCCCCGGCATCTTCCCTCGTGAACTCACCCAGACCGCCGCGACCGGAGGGATCGCGCAGGCGCTGTACTCGAAGGACTTCTGGGAGTATCTGACCGACGGCCTGGAGCAGGCGTACGACGGTGACGGCAGGGTCCTCATGGTGCTGTCGGACGCGTTGAACGGGCGAAACGAGAACGGCGAGTACAGCAACATCACCGCGGCCAACGTCGCCATCAACTGCGCCGACGACAAGCCGAGGTACGACCCCGCGTATGTGGAACGCCAGCTTCCGGAGTTCCGGAAGGCCTCCGCGCTGTTCGGCGACTATCTCGCCTGGTCCATGCTCAGCTGCACCGACTGGCCGGTGCCCGGTGCCGTCGACCACCCCGACGTGAGCGCGCCCGGAGCGCCGCCGATCCTGGTGATCGGCAACACCGGTGATCCGGCGACGCCCTACGAGGGCGCGGGGAGGATGGTGGACGAGTTGGGGAAGGGCGTGGGCGTGGAACTGACCTACAAGGGCCAGGGGCACGGTGCCTACGACAGCAAGAACAAGTGCGTACAGGACGCGGTGCACGGCTATCTGCTGGACGGGAAGGTGCCGGCGGCCGGGACCGTCTGCTCCTGATCACCGACAACATCCCCAAGAAACGCAGAAGCAAGAACGCGGAAGCATGAGCAAAGTGGCAGGTCAGAGCGTTATCCACAGGGTCCAGCGGGCTCTGCGTGCTCCGCCTACCATGGCATGACCGCCATCCGCTGCACGGCGCGGACGGCTTGCGAGGGGGGAGAGCACATGGCGCGTCTCGTACGGTGGACGGCTCTGACGGCCGCCGCCGCACTGCTGACGGCGGGCTGCAGCGGCGGCTCGTCCGGCGACGACCAGGATGACGGGGGGACAGAGGGGACGAGCAGCGCACGGCCGTCCGCGGCCGCACCGTCCGGGGTGCCCGATTCGCTGGCCTCCCAGACGCTCGACTGGGGCCGCTGCAAAGGCACCGCCGACTCCCCCGCGCCGGGCGGCGACTGGCAGTGCGCCACGCTTGAGGCGCCGCTGGACTGGGCCGAGCCGGACGGCGAGACGATCGACCTCGCGCTGATCCGGGCCAAGGCCACCGGCGACGAGCGGATCGGCTCCCTGCTGTTCAACTTCGGCGGCCCCGGCGGCTCCGGCATCTCCATGATGCCGTCCTACGCCGACTCCGTCTCCTCCCTGCACGAGCGGTACGACCTGGTGAGCTGGGACCCGCGCGGGGTGGCCGCCAGCGAGGGGATTCGCTGCCGCACCGACGAGGCGATCGAGGACGCCGAGTCGGTGGACTCCACGCCGGACACCGCTGCCGAGGAACAGGCGTACCTGAAGGACGCCGCCGGCTTCGGCGCGGGCTGCCAGAAGGCCGCCGGCAAGCTGATGGCACACGTCTCGACCACGGACACCGCCCGCGACATGGACCTGATGCGGCACGTGCTGGGCGACGAGAAGATGCACTACTTCGGCATCTCGTACGGCACCGAACTCGGCGGCGTCTACGCCCACCTGTTCCCGGCGCGCGTGGGGCGCGTGATCCTCGACGCGGTCGTGGACCCGAGTGCCGACACGATGGGCCACGCCGAGAACCAGGCCAGGGGCTTCCAGCGCGCGCTGGACGACTATCTGAAGTCCACCGGGCAGGACCCGAAGCAAGGTTCGCGGGAGATCGCCGACCTGCTGGAACGTCTCGACGCGGAACCGCTGCCGACGTCGTCGCAGGGGCGGAAGCTCACGCAGACACTCGCCCTCACCGGAATCGTGCTGCCGCTCTACAGCAAGGACGGCTGGCCGGCCCTGACCAGCGCGCTCGCGGCGGCCGAGGAGGGCGACGGCTCCGAGCTGCTGGCGCTCGCCGACGGCTACAACGAGCGGGACCCCTCGGGGCGCTACGGCACGACGACCCACTCCCAACGAGTCATATCGTGCCTGGACGACAAGCAGCGGCCGACCGTCGAGGAGACCAAGAAGCTGCTGCCGAGGTTCGAGAAGGTCTCGCCCGTGTTCGGGGCGTTCCTCGGCTGGGACACGGCCGGGTGGTGCCACGACTGGCCGGTGGCCGGTCAGCACGAGACCCCGGAGGTGAGCGCGCCCGGCGCGGCTCCGATCCTGGTGGTCGGCAACACCGGCGACCCGGCGACGCCCTACGAGGGCGCCCGCAGGATGGCGGACGAGCTGGGCGAGGACGTCGGTGTGGTGCTCACGTGGAAGGGCGAGGGCCACGGGGCCTACGGGAGTGGGAGCGACTGTGTCGACTCCGTGGTGGACGGCTATCTGCTGAAGGGGACGGTACCGAAGGACGGCAAGGTCTGCTCATGACGGCGGCGGGGGCTTCGGGCACCCACGGTGCGCGAAACCCCCGCCGTCCGGAGAACGGGGTCGGGGCCCGGTCAGTAGACGGGCTTGGCCGGCTCGATCTGGTTGACCCAGCCGATCACGCCGCCACCCACGTGTACGGCGTCCGAGAAGCCGGCGGACTTGAGGACCGCCAGAACTTCCGCACTACGGACACCCGTCTTGCAGTTCAAGACAATCTTCTTGTCCTGCGGGAGGCTCTCCAGGGCCGAGCCCATGAGGAACTCGTTCTTCGGGATCAGCCGGGCGCCCGGGATGGAGACGATCTCGAACTCGTTCGGCTCACGGACGTCGATGAGCTCGATGTTCTCGCCGTCGTCGATCCACTCCTTGAGCTGCTTGGGAGTGATCGTGGAGTCGGCGGCCGCCGCCTGGGCCTCCTCGGACACGACGCCGCAGAAGGCCTCGTAGTCGATGAGCTCGGTGACGGTCGGGTTCTCACCGCAGACCGCGCAGTCGGGGTCCTTGCGGACCTTGACCTGGCGGTACTGCATCTCCAGGGCGTCGTAGATCATCAGGCGGCCGACCAGTGGCTCGCCGATGCCCGCGAGGAGCTTGATCGCCTCGTTGGTCTGGATGGAGCCGATGGACGCGCACAGCACGCCCAGGACGCCGCCCTCGGCGCAGGAGGGGACCATGCCGGGGGGCGGGGGCTCCGGGTAGAGGCAGCGGTAGCAGGGGCCGTGCTCGGACCAGAAGACGGAGGCCTGGCCGTCGAAGCGGTAGATCGAGCCCCAGACGTAGGGCTTGTTCAGCAGCACGCAGGCGTCGTTGACCAGGTAGCGGGTCGCGAAGTTGTCCGTACCGTCGACGATCAGGTCGTACTGGCTGAAGATGTCCATCACGTTGTCGGCCTCGAGCCGCTCCTGGTGAAGGACCACGTCCACGTACGGGTTGATGCCCTTGATGGTGTCGCGGGCGGACTCGGCCTTGGACCGGCCGATGTCGGCCTGGCTGTGGATGACCTGACGCTGCAGGTTCGACTCGTCGACCTCGTCGAACTCCACGATGCCGAGCGTGCCGACACCGGCCGCCGCCAGATACATCAGGGTCGGCGAGCCGAGGCCGCCCGCGCCCACGGCGAGCACCTTGGCGTTCTTCAGCCGCTTCTGCCCGTCCATCCCCACGTCGGGGATGATCAGGTGGCGGGAGTACCTGCGGACCTCGTCTACGGTGAGCTCGGGGGCCGGCTCGACCAGGGGTGGCAGCGACACGGGGACTCCGTTGGTCGGTCAGTAATTACGGTTGTTCTCCCAGTAACACTGCCACGGCCTTTTTCATTCCGAGACACCCGTCCCGACTCGCGAGACGATTTCGTCCCAGTAGCCGGGCATCGTCTCCCAGGGGTCGATCCGGCCGCCCCGGTCCGTGCGGTCGGTGAAGTAGATCGTCGCGGCACCCTGCCAGCGGGCGATGCGCAGCGCCTCCTCCAGATGCCCGCGGGGGACGCCGTGCACGAAGTGGCAGAAGCGCTCGGGCGGATAGTCGGCGCTCCACTCGGCCGCCTGGGACCAGCGGTAGTCGCTCCAGGCGCCCGAGAAGGTGACGAGTTGGTCAGCGTTCTCGGCATAGCCGGGGTAGGGGTGGGTGCCGTGACCGAGGACGATGTGGGCATCGTCACGGATCACACGGAGGGTGGTGACGGTGCGGCGGACCTCGGGGAGCGCGGCCCGTTCGGACGGGCAGCGGTCGAGGAGGAAGCCGTCGACCTGGTACCAGTCGAGGTGTCGGTGCGCGTCGGAGATCAGCGCGCCGAAGCTCCGGGCCCCGTACGCGGCGTCGAGGTGGCCGAGTACGCGGACGCCCGCGTTGCGCAGGCGTCCGACGGCGTCCAGGCAGCGTGGGTCGGGGTGCGCGCCGGGGCCGTCGGCGACGTTGAGGACGACCCAGTGCAGGGGGGTGCCCGGGTAGGTGAGGCCGGACCACTCGCCGGGCGCGACGAGGGGGTGGGCCAGACCCGGGACGCCGAGGCCGGTGCGGACGTCGGTGCTCGCGGTGCCCGCTTTGGCGCTGGTCAGATACGGCATGCCGCCTCCATCCAGATGTCCGCGAGGGACTCTTCCAGGGCGATCCGGGGCCGCCAGCCGAGCCGGTCGCGTGCGGTGCGCACATCGGCCTGCTGCCAACTGCCGCAGCCGTCCGGGTAGGGGTAGGCGACCGGGGCCGCGTGCTCGGCGTCGGTGCGGTCGCCGCGGATCCCGAGGGGCTCCGGGCGGTGATGGCCGAGAGCGTCGGTGCGGTGGTGGCCCAGGGAGTCGACGCGGTGGCCCATGGTTTCGGTGCGGGGGTGGCCGATGGTGGGCCGCAGTGCGCCGGGCGGTCCGTCGAGTTCGTGCAGGGCACCGCCGTATCCGGCCACGCGGGCGAGGGTGGCGGCGGCGTCGCGCAGGCGGACGGCGCGGCCGGAACCGATGTTGATGACGCCCTGGGCGGCGGACAGCGAGGCGGCGTGGACGGCGCGGGCGACGTCGCGGACGTCGATGAAGTCACGCTGGGCGCCGAGGCCGCCGAGGCGGAGTTCACCGTCGCCTGACTGCATCGCGCGGCGCATGGCCTCGGCGAGGCGGCCCAGCGGGGAGCCGGCGGGGGTGCCGGGACCGGCGGGCGAGAAGACACGCAGGACGACGGCGTCCAGGCCGGAGCCGAGGACCAGTTCGGTCGCGGCGAGCTTGCTGACGCCGTAGGGGCCGCCGGGGCGGGGCACGGCGTCCTCCGCGGTGGAGGAGCCGGGCTGGCTGGGGCCGTACTCCGCACTGCAGCCGACCTGCACCAGGCGGGCGCCGCAGCCGCTGCGGCGCAGGGCCTCGCAGACGGTGGCGACGGCGACGGTGTTGTGCCGGGTGAGTTCGCGGGCGCCGCCCCGGGTGGCGCCGGCGCAGTTGACGACGACGCCGGGATGGACCGCGTCGAGGAAGCGGGTGAGGGCGCCGGGGCTGCCGGTGGCGAGGTCGAAGCGGACGTCGGCGTCGTCGCCGCGGCCGAGGGCGGTGAGCTGGACGGCCGGGTCGGCGAGCAGACGGTCGGCGACGAAGCGGCCGATGTAGCCGTTGGCTCCGATCAGCAGGACTCTCATCGGGCTGCTCCCGGTGCCGAGGCGTCGGGTCGGGAGGTGGTCATCTGGGGGCTCCTTCGGAGGGTGATGCGGACGTGTGGGGGGTTGTCCGGGGGCGCGCGGTCACCGCGGCTGGTCCATCGGTGCGTGGGCCGAGGCCCTGGTCAGGCGGCGGGTCGCGTGCACCAGGAGGGTCAGCGCGCCGATGCCGCAGGCCGCCGTCGGAACGCCGGCCGGGCCGCAGGCGGCGACCAGGGCCTCCACGGGGGCGGCGAGGAAACCGCAGCCGGGGAGGCGACCGGCGAAGAGCGTGGCCAGGGCCGCCGCCTCGGCGGTGGCCGCGGCGGTGAGGACGCGCGTGGGGGCGTGTGTGCAGCCGTGCACGGTGAGCAGGCGGGCGAGCAGGAGCAGGGTGCCCAAAGTGAGTGCCTGGGGGTGGGCGGCGGGCTCCGCGAGGACCGCGCCGGTCAGCGCGACCAGGGCCGTCAGGGCGCACATGAACAGGGCGACCGTGCCGAGCAGCAGGGGGCGTACGGAGGCGGAGAAGTCGGCCAGGCCGCGGCTGGCTGCCAGTTTGCGACGGGCGCCCACGGCGAAGAGGTGGGCACTCGCGGCCGCGGGCGCGCAGGCCAGCGCGAGAGCCAGGACGGGGGCGACGGTGACGGGCCACGGGCCCGCGGCGGTGCCGTCGGGCAGGCCGTCCGGGCCGCCGGCGAGAGCGGCGCGGAGCAGTCCGTCGCCGAGGAGGGCGTAGCCGACGAGCCAGCAGGTCCAGGTGCTGGTGGTACGCGTCGCCGCCCTCAGCGGCCCTCGGCCCAGTGCCGCGCGCAGGGCGAGAGTGACCACGAGGGCGCCGACGACGGCCGCGATCAGGCGCGGTCGGCCTTCGGTGAGACGCAGGCCGGCCACGGTGGCGGCGCACAGCGCGCCGGGCAGCAGCGCGAGGACGATCCAGCCGGTGCGTGCCCGGGGAGCCGGCGGATTCGTGGGGCGCGGGGACGCGTCGCCGTCGCGCGGGACGCGGGCGTACATCTCCTCCGCGAGGGAGAAGACGTCCCGGTGGCGGAAGCGTGCGGCGGTCCGGTCGGTGACGCCGTGCGCCTCCAGGCCCGCCGCGATCTCCAGCGGGTCCACGGCACGCTCGCACAGGTCGCGGTGACGGTGCATCAGGGCCTTCACCGGATCCGCGGCGGCACGGCGCGCAGCGGACGGCGCCTCCTTGCCGACGGCTACCGCTCCGCCGCCACCGACCGCTCCGCCTCGGGCGCCCGCAGTGCCACCGCCGGGCGGTCCGCCGCGGGCGCCCGCAGCACCACCGTCGGAGGCTCCGCCGTGGGCGCCCGCAGCACCACCGTCGGACGCTCCGCCGCGGGCGACCGGGCTGCCACCGGCGACCGCGCCACCCTCGGCGCCCTCGGCAACCTCTCCGCCCCGGGCGACCGGACTGCCCCCGGCGATCGCATGCTCCCCGGCAGCCCCTCCGCTTCGGGCGACCGGATCGGTCAGGGACTCCCGCGAGCGGGAGTCCCAGGCGCCCGGGCTGCCGGGGGTGCCGGGGCGGTCGAGTTCGCCGAGGCCGCTCATCGGGCCCCCTCGGTCGCGGAGGCCGGGGAGGTGGCCCGGACGGGGGCGTCCGTAGCCCAGCCGGGCCCGCCCCGGGCCACGACACGGGCCGTGGGGTCGGTCCAGCGGCCGGGGACGTGGGCCTCGGCGGGGACGGCGAACGGCAGAGGTTCGCCGGTGTCGTCGAGGACGACGCGGCGGACCGGGGTACTGGAGAGGATCTCCAGGTAAATGCCGTGAAATGCCGCGACGTTCTGCTCGACGGTGAACAGTTCCAGTGCGCGGGCGCGCGCGGCGGCGCCCAGTCGCTCACGGCGCTCGGGGTCGCGCAAAAGGGCGACGCACGCCTCGGCGAGCGCCCGTGGATTGCGCGGCGGCACGACGAGTCCGGTGCCGCCGATCGCCTCGACGACCGCGCCGACGTCCGTGGAAACCGTCGCGCGTCCACAGAACATGGCCTCGACCAGCCCGGACGGGAACCCCTCGACCACGCTGGAGAGGACCACCAGGGCGCCCGCGCCGTACGCGTCGGCGCGGGACGGCAGTTCCGGCCCACCGGTCTCCTCGAAGGACACCGGGTTGCGTCCGACGGCGTGCGGGCCGTCGGCCTCGTCGGGGAAGAGCTGCGCGGCCAGGCCCTTGCAGTGGGCGTGGTAGGCCGCGCCCTCGGGGCCGGTGGGGTTGCCGACGATCCGGAGCCGCGCCCGGGGCTCCGCCTTGCGGATCTCCGCGAAGGCGTGCAGCAGCGACACCAGGTCCTTGGCGGGCTCGACGCGGCCCACCCAGACGAGGGTGTGCGGGTCGGCGTACCCCGGCGACTCCCCCGTCTCGGCGAAGGGAGTCGCGTCCATACCCGGGTGGACGGTGCGGAGCTTGGCGCGGTCGGCCCCGCAGCGCTCCTGCCAGCGGCGGGCGTGCGTGTTGCCGGGCGTGATCACGGCCGCACGCCGGTAGGTCTCGGCGGCCAGCCGACCGTGGAAGGCGGCCAGCAGGGACCGTATCGCGGGCGGGGCGTCGGGTTCGGTGAGGTAGTGCGTCCGCAGCCGCACCCCGTATTCGGTCACCAGCAGGGGCACGTCGCAGAAGTGCCGGGCGAGCAGCCCCGGAAGCGCCGCCGTGCCGCCGGAGGCCGCGTGGCACAGGTCCACCGCGCCGAGGTCGTCGTCCTCGTACCAGTCGAGCGACAGGGGGCGCAGGGCGTGTTCGAGGCGCGCGGCGACGGCGAGCAGATCGGGGACGCGCGCCTCACGTGCGGAGCGGTGGGCGCCGGGCGCGCGACAGGCGCGTTCCAGGGCGCGTACGGCGGTCTCCGAGCGGAGGGCGGCGGGCAGTCCGCCTTCGTCGCGGGCGAGTTCGGCGAGGCCGTACAGCGCGTTGGCGAAACGGTCCGCCTCAAGGGCCGACTCGCTCTCCGATGCCCCTCCCGACGCCCTCTCCGAGTACGCGGAGGAGTTGCCGGGGGCGGTCGTGCACAGGACCGCGGCGAGTTCGCCGTAATGCTCCGCGAAGCGCCGACGCGCGCGCCGCCCGTGGACCACTCCGTCGTCCTCGAAGTCCCACAGCGACGCGGTGCGGACCCGGCTGACCTGCGGCGGCAGCGGAACCCACCCCTCGACCTCCTGGCGCTCGCTGCGGCTGAGCGCGTAGACGTCGAACTCGTGCTGCTCGAGCCCGCGCACGAGCCGATCGCACCAGAGCCCCGCCTCACCGCTCACATACGGATAGCCACCCTCCGTAAGCAGTCCGATGCGCACGCGCGCACCCCCGATCTCCCGTCTGGGGAGCCGTCGTTGGCCCGGCGGCTCGCAGCGGGACGAACGTATGCGGACAAGGCGGTGGCGCGATGGACGGTTGTCCATCGCGCCACCAAAAGGGGTGAACGGGCGTGACTTTCCCATGCGGGGCGCGTTCGGTCGCGCTAAGAGATCAAACAGTCACCACGAGTGATGCGGCGGCCATGGCTCGCGATCAGCTGTTCGGGTAGGCCCAGGGGTTGGGACGGCAGTCGATTCCGTCGTGGTCGACGAACTTGGTCTGCTGCTGCATGACCGGGGCGAGTTCGCCGTCCTTGTCGCAGGTGACGTGGTTGAAGCCGATGCGGTGGCCGATCTCGTGGTTGATCAGCATCTGCCGGTACCCGTGGATGTCGTCGCCGTACGGCGCCGCGCCCTGCGCCCACCGGTAGGCGTTGATCATCACGCGCTCGGTGGCGGCCGAGTCGCAGGACACGTTGTCCTCGGTGGTGTCCAGGCCCGACTTGGCGCACCAGTCGGCGGTGGTGCCGGGGCTGGCCAGCGTGATCACGAAGTCGGGCTGCCCGGAGTGGATGCGCTCGAAGGAGCGGGCGCCGTTGTGGGCCCAGCTCCGGTCGTCGTTGAGCGTCTTGTGCACGGCCTCGGCGAAGAGTTCCCCGTCGAGGCCGAGCCCCTGTTCCACGTCCACGCGGTAGGTGTACTTCTGCCCCGTCCCCGGCCCCTTGTCGATGCCGGGGATCGCGTCGAACTTCCCCGAACCGTCGAGCTCGGCGCCGAGCGGGTACCGCTTCTCCATCTTGTGCTCGTACGTCAGCGGTGCCGCGGACTCGGGGGCGGAGGGCGTCGGCCGTCCGTCCGCCCGCGACGCGGAGTCGTGGACGTCGCGGGCCTGGTCGGTGGCGGACTGCGAGCGCGCCTCGTCGCTGTCCGCCCCGTCGGCGACCTGGCCGGCCACGACGACCGCCAGCACGGTGGTGACGGCTGCCGCGGCGATGCCGGTGAAGGCCCTGCCCTTACCGCCCTTGACCGGCGCGGGTTCACCCGTCGGTGGCGCGTCGGCGGCGGCGCCCGTGACGTCGCCGTCCCCGCCCTCGGCGCTCCAGTCGGTGACGGAGGCGTACGGGTCGGCGGGCTGCGCGGGGGCGGGGTCAGGGCGCCGGGCGCGAGGCACGAAGACGTCGTCGTCCCCACCGAAGGCGTCCAGGTAATCCTGCCGCGGTCCTCCGGGAGCGGCCTGCCGCTGCCGCGGGAAGGGCGGGCCGGGCTGCCTCGCGGACGGGCCGGGCGGCCCGGGGTACCCGGGACGCGAGGGGTGCGCAGGGTGCGAGGGGTGCGAGGACGCACCGGGGGGCGGTCCCGCCGGTGTGCCCGGTCCGGCACCGGCCCGCCCGCTCACGTCGCCCCAGCCACCG
Source organism: Streptomyces sp. BB1-1-1 (assembly GCF_031597775.1). Taxonomy (NCBI): domain Bacteria; kingdom Bacillati; phylum Actinomycetota; class Actinomycetes; order Kitasatosporales; family Streptomycetaceae; genus Streptomyces; species Streptomyces sp. BB1-1-1. The sequence continues at coordinate 3,003,409 of NZ_CP134203.1, forward strand.
CCGGGTTCACGCTGCTCGGGGTGGCCGCCACGGACCCGCGGCACACCGTGCGCCGGGGTGCCGTCCGGGACTCCCGGGACACCACGAGCGGGCGCACCATCCGCCACCCGCGGAAACCCGTGCGCCGGCGTGCCGTCCCCCACCCTGGGGAACCCCCGCGCCGGCGTACCGTCCGAACCCACCGAAAATCCACGCCCAGGCGTCCCACCGGAAACCGACGGAAACCCACGCGCGGGCGTCCCGTCCGAAACCGAACGAAACCCACGCGCAGAGGCCCCATCCGAGACCGCAGGGAACCCATGAGCCGGCGTCCCGCCCGAAACCGAAGGAAACCCCCGCGCAGGCGTCCCATCCGAGACCGCAGGGAACCCATGAGCCGGCGTCCCGTCCGGAAGCCGTTGGCCCGGACCCGCGTGCCCCTGGGCGGATGTTCCGTTCGCCGGCGGTGTCTGCTCCTCCGCCGGAGGCCCCTGCGCCCGGCGGCGGCCCAGTAGGCCGGGCCGGCCCTCGCGTGCTGCGGCGGTGCCCTCGGCGTCGGCCCTGGGGGCGGGTCCGCGGCGGCTGTGGCGTCCCACTTCGCGCCTCAGCCTCCTGTGGTCTGGTTGGCGGGCTCGTCGTCGACGGCCGCGTCGATCCTCTCGCCGACCGCCGATTCCCCGGTGTCCGCGAGGAGTTCGCGGAACGCCGTGGCCACGGTCTCCGGATATTCCATCATCGCCACGTGCCCCGCGTCCGGCAGGGTCAGCAGCCGGGAGTCACGGAAGGCGCGGGCGGCCCGCTGTGCCATGCGGTGGCCGACGAGTTGGTCCCGTCCACCGTAGACCAGCAGCGTCGGTGCGAGAACCCGTTCGGCCTGTCGCCACAGCCCCTGCTGGCCGCCCACCGTGTACGCGTTCACGATCCCGCGGGCGGAACGCGCCATCGCGTCCCAGAAGTACGGCAGTTGCAGTCGCCGTTCCATCTCCTCCACCGCGTTGCGGAAGCCTTCCGGCGACACGCGCCCCGGGTCTCCGTAGCAGAGCGCCATCACGCCGCGGACCCGCTGCTCCGCGGTCCACTCGCGGGTGAGCCGGGTGAACAGCGAAACCACCCCCGGCAACGCCAGCAGCCCCGTCGGCACGGCGCTGCGCTGCACGCGTATCTCCGGCAGCGCGGGCGACACGAGGGTCAGCGTCCGCACCAGGTCGGGCCGCACCGCGGCGACGCGGGTGACGACGGCGCCGCCGAGCGAGTTGCCGAAGAGATGCACGGGGCCGCGCCCGGCGGCATCGAGGTGGCGGACGACCGCGCGCGCGTGGCCCGTGATCGAGTAGTCGCCGTCGTCCGGTGGCGGGGAGTCGCCGAAGCCCGGCAGGTCGATGGCCTCACCGTCGACGACGCCGTCCAGCAGCGGCATCAGCGCCGACCAGTTCTGCGAGGAACCGCTGAGGCCGTGGACGAAGAGCGCGGGCGGCAGCCCTTCGCGGGCCGGCGGTCTCGAGCGCACCGTCAAGGTGATACCGGGCAGGTGGACCGACCTGAGCCGCTCGCCGGCCGCGACCTTGACGGCTGCGACCTTCGGCAGCACGTTGGCGGGCGGCACGGACGGCGGCTCGATCGAAGGCATGCGGCAATGTTACGAGACGATCACGCAGTAGTTCATGTGTTCGCCATCACAAGCGCGGGTGCGCCGGCGCGGCGGACGGGTACTGATGCCGGCAGCGCACGGAACGGGCCCGGACGTTGGCGACGCATGGCGTCCGGATCGGGTGTCTCCTAGGCTCGTGGAGTGGGCACCCGCGTGTGGCCCCTGCATCTTCAGGGACGTTCGTAGGAAGGGAGCCCAGCATGACCGTCGACCCGACCGACCCCGAGACCTTCGACGACGAGCCAGAGGAAGCGAAGGAATTCGACGTCGAGGCACCGGACGCCGACGCCGCCGAGCAGCAGGCGGACATCGCGCCGGAGCGCGACGACCCGTTGACCGGCGTCGATCCGGACCGCGCCAACGAGGCCGACCTGGCCGAACAGGCCCGGGTCGTCTCCCACGACGAGGACGACTACCGCTGAGACGCGGCCGCGGGCGACCGAAGACGCGGCGCCGGAAGCGGCGGAGAAGCCCGCCGAGCAGGAAGGAGGCCGATTTCTGCCCGGCCTGAACGCTTTTGAAACCTGTTGTGCGGCTATCGCCACCGTCCGGTCCGTGAAATTCTGCGCTCGCACCGCACACACCACGGTTACCGAAAAGTACGATGGCGACGCGGCGCACACCGCACGAGGACGACTATGGGAGGCGGCGTGACAGCCATCGAGCAGACAGAGGCGGTACGCCCGCGGGGCACACGCCTTCCCCGCCGAGCCCGACGCAACCAGCTGCTGGGCGCCGCACAGGAAGTGTTCGTGGCCCAGGGCTACCACGCGGCCGCGATGGACGACATCGCCGAACGCGCCGGCGTCAGCAAGCCGGTGCTCTACCAGCACTTCCCGGGCAAGCTCGACCTCTACCTCGCCCTGCTGGACCAGCACTGCGAGTCCCTGATCCAGTCCGTACGGAGCGCGCTCGCGTCGACCACCGACAACAAGCAGCGCGTCCGGGCGACGATGGACGCCTACTTCGCGTACGTCGAGGACGACGGCGGCGCCTTCCGCCTGGTCTTCGAGTCGGACCTGACCAACGAGCCCGCCGTGCGCGAGCGCGTCGACAAGGTCACGAACGAGTGCGCCGAGGCGATCTGCGACGTCATCGCGGAGGACACCGGCCTCTCACGCGCCGAGTCGATGCTGCTGGCCTCCGGTCTGGGCGGCCTCGCCCAGGTGGTGGCCCGCTCCTGGCTGCACAGCGACCGCAGCGTGCCGCGCGACCAGGCGGTCCAGTTGCTGACCTCGCTGGCCTGGCGGGGCATCGCCGGCTTCCCGCTGCACGGCAGCGAGCAGCACTGAGCAGCACTGATGCACTGAGCAGCACCGACCCTCACGGCGCGGCAGGCGTACGGCGGCTCTGTTCCCGTCGGCTGTTCGCTCCTGGCGTTCTCCGGCGCAGCGTGTACGTCCCCTCACCGGGCTAATGTGTCCTGGGTACGGCGCGGAAGATCGCGCACTTCACTGACCGTCGGAGGGACATAGCCGTGGAGGTCAAGATCGGCGTGCAGCACGCGCCCCGCGAGATCGTTCTGGAGAGCGGTCAGAGTGCCGAGGAGGTCGAGCGTGTGGTGGCCGAGGCACTCGCCGGCAAGTCGGCGCTGCTGAGCCTCGTCGACGAACACGGCCGCAAGGTCCTGGTGCCGGCCGACCGTCTGGCCTACGTCGAGATCGGCGAGCAGGCCCCTCGCAAGGTGGGCTTCGGCGCGCTGTAGTCGGCGGACGCGGAACGACGCACGCAGAACGGGAGGGGCCCGGCGGTGACTCACCGCCGGGCCCCTCCCGTCGTCTCGTTCACGGACGGAGCACAGTTCACCCACAGGAGGAGGGTTGTATTCCGCAGGTCAGGGGTAAGACGGCTGTGACCGTTTCGGGCGGGCCGGCTGCGTGGGAGGGACCCCGACATGCTCTTGGAAGCGCTCAGCGCCGCGATCCTCGGCCTCGCCCTGGCTTGGGCCGCCGCCCACCGTCTGCCACACCGCCTGCCGGCCCGCGTCCTGGTCCTGCCGACGGGGATCGCCGGGGCCCTCTTCGGGGCCTTCGTCACGCACACCGCGCTCGGCGCCGGCGGGCTCCTGCTGGTTCTCCTGGGCTCGGCGACCCTCTCCGCGGCCTCGCTGTCGCTGCTGCTGCGCCCCGCGGGCAGACTCCGCCGCCGATCGGCGACCGCCTGACAGGCCGTCGCCGTACCGGACCGCGCCCGCGCTGACAGCGGTCAGGCGGCCGGACGGCCAGGCGGCGGGACGGCCAGGCGGTCAGGCGATCGGGCGGTCAGGCGGCCAGACCCAGCGCCGCCATCCGCTTGGTGTGCGCCTCGGTGATCCGGGAGAACATCCTGCCGACCTCGGCGAGGTCGAAGCCGTCCGCGACACCGCCGACCAGCATCGTCGACAGCGCGTCCCGGTCGGCCACCACCCGCTGGGACTGCGAGAGGGCCTCTCCCATCAGCCGCCGCGCCCACAGCGCGAGCCGTCCGCCCACCCGCGGGTCCGCGTCGATCGCCGCGCGCACCTTCTCCACGGCGAACCCCGCGTGCCCGGTGTCGTCGAGCACCGCCAGCACCAGCTCGCGGGTGTCGGAGTCGAGGCGAGCCGCGACCTCGCGGTAGAAGTCACTGGCGATGGAGTCACCGACGTAGGCCTTGACGAGCCCCTCCAGCCAGTCGGACGGGTCCGTCTGCTTGTGGAAGCCGTCGTACGCGGCCACGAACGGCTCCATCGCCTCCGTCGGCTCCTCGCCGATCTCGGCGAGCCGGTCCCGCAGCCGCTCGAAGTGGTGGAACTCCGCCGACGCCATCTTCGCCAGCTCCGCCTTGTCCGCGAGCGTGGGCGCCAGCTTGGCGTCCTCCGCGAGCCGCTCGAACGCCGCCAGCTCGCCGTACGCCAGTGCGCCGAGCAGGTCCACGACCGCGGCACGGTACTGCGGGTCGGCGGCCGCCGTCGCCCAGTCCTGGGCGGCGACTCCGGTGGCGCTGGTGGCTCCGGAGGTTTCGGCGGGGGCGTCAGCGGCGTTGCCAGGCTTGTCAGAGCTCGTCATGCAGCGCACAATAGCCCGCCCGTGGCCTGCGGGAAGGCCCCTGGTCGGCCCTGGTCATTCAGTGTGACGACGACTACGTGACCAAATCGGCCATCGCGTGTGCGCGAATCCGGGGTATGGTGGTAATGCGCCTGCCGAGTATGTGACGTACGGGTACGTGACATCGTCGTCGGGCCGCACGCATGAGGATGCCCGGTCGGTGGCCCGATCGGCTCCGACCCGACAGCCCTCCCTGCTGTACGCCACACTGCGTACGGAATCCGGAGGGGGACCCTCAGTGGTACGAGCGCTGGAGCGTCGACAGAGGTCCCGTGTCCTACGGCTCATTCCGTAAGGCAGCCGACGTCCCCGACACGGTCCGGCAAGACCCGCGCGCTCGCCTCGCACCACGTACACAGAAGAGGCAGCACCCTGACTACGACGTTTCGATCCCTCGGGATCCTCCCCGAGACCGCCGAAGCCCTTGAGGCCGTCGGCATCATCACTCCCTTCCCCATCCAGGAGATGACGCTCCCCGTGGCCCTTTCGGGCAAGGACGTCATCGGCCAGGCCAAGACCGGCACCGGCAAGACGCTGGGCTTCGGCCTCCCGCTCCTCGAGCGCGTGACCGTCCCCGCCGACGTCGAGGCGGGCCGCGCGGCGCCCGAGGCGCTGACCGACGCCCCGCAGGCCCTCGTCGTCGTTCCGACGCGCGAGCTGTGCCAGCAGGTCACCAACGACCTCCTGACCGCCGGCAAGGTGCGCAACGTGCGCGTCCTCGCGATCTACGGCGGCCGGGCCTACGAGCCCCAGGTCGAGGCCCTGAAGAAGGGCGTCGACGTGATCGTCGGCACCCCGGGCCGCCTGCTGGACCTGGCGGGCCAGAAGAAGCTGAGCCTGAAGCACATCAAGAGCCTGGTCCTCGACGAGGCCGACGAGATGCTCGACCTGGGCTTCCTGCCCGACGTCGAGAAGATCATCAACATGCTGCCGGCCCGGCGCCAGACCATGCTGTTCTCGGCCACCATGCCGGGCGCGGTCATCTCGCTGGCCCGCCGCTACATGTCGCAGCCCACGCACATCTCCGCCACTTCGCCGGACGACGCGGGCGCGACGGTCGCCAACACGAAGCAGTTCATCTACCGCGCGCACAACATGGACAAGCCCGAGATGGTGGCGCGCATACTGCAGGCCGACGGCCGGGGACTGGCCATGGTCTTCTGCCGCACCAAGCGCACGGCGGCCGACCTGGCCGACCAGCTCAAGCAGCGCGGCTTCGCCTCCGGCGCGGTCCACGGCGACCTCGGCCAGGGCGCCCGCGAGCAGGCCCTGCGCGCCTTCCGCAACGGCAAGGTGGACGTGCTCGTCTGCACCGACGTCGCCGCTCGCGGCATCGACGTCGAGGGCGTGACGCACGTCATCAACTACCAGTCGCCGGAAGAGGAGAAGACGTACCTGCACCGCATCGGCCGCACCGGCCGCGCGGGCGCGAAGGGTACGGCGATCACGCTGGTCGACTGGGACGACATCCCGCGCTGGCAGCTGATCAACAAGGCGCTGGACCTGGGCTTCAGCGACCCGCCGGAGACGTACTCCACCTCTCCGCACCTGTACACCGACCTCGGCATCCCCAAGGGCACCAAGGGTGTCCTGCCGCGCTCTGAGCGCAAGCGCGCCGGGCTCGAAGCGGAGGAGCTGGAGGACCTGGGCGAGACGGGCGGCCGCGCTCGTGGCGACCGGGGCGACCGGGGTGGCCGAGGTGGCCGGGGCGGCGGCCGGGACGAGTCCCGTTCCGCCGACCGTGAGCGTTCGTCCCGTACGACGCCGCGTCGCCGGCGCCGGATGCGCGGCGGCGCTCCGGTGGACGCGGACGCCCCCGCGACCACCGCACCCGAGGCCGTGACCGGCGGTGCGGACAGCGCCGCCGACGTGGACACGGACGCCGCGCCCCGCACGCTGCGCCGTCGGCGCCGTACGCGCAGTGGAGAGTCGCGCCGACCGGTGACGTCCGCGACGACCGACGCCCCTGCGGCGCAGATCACGGAGGGCACCGCGCTCGTGACCCCCGAGGTCGCGGAGGTCGCGGAGGTCGCGGAAACGCCGGAGGCTCCGGCGAAGTCGCGTCGCCGCCGCACCCGCAAGTCGGCCGAGGCGCCGGCCGCTCCGCTGGAGACCACCCCGGTGGTCGAGCCGACGGTCGCCGACGCCCCGGTGACCCCGGTGATCGAGGCCCTGGTGGCCGAGGCTCCCGTGGAGAAGCCACGCCGCCGCACCCGTAAGGCGGCCACGGCCGCCGAGACGGCGGTCGACACGGCCGAGGGAGCGACCGAGCCCGCGTCCGCACCGACGGAGACGAAGCCGCGCCGCACCCGCAAGACGGCCGCCGCGGCATCGACCGCGACGGACACCGCGGACGCTGCGGACACTGTGGACACCGCGGCCGCCAAGCCCCGCCGCACCCGCAAGGCCGCGGTCGCCGAGCCCACGGAGGTCACCGAGGCCGCGCAGGCCCCGGAGACCGCCGAGGCCAAGCCGCGCCGTACCCGGAAGACGGCCGCCGCCAAGGCGGAAGCCGCCGTCGACACCGCCGAAGGCACGGAGACCAAGCCGCGCCGCCGCACCCGCAAGACCGCGGAGGTCACCGAGGCCGCCGCCGACATCCCGGCCCAGACGGCACAGGAGCCGGAAGCGGCCGAGGCCAAGCCCCGGCGCACCCGGAAGACGGCCGCCGCCAAGGCCGAGGTCGCCGTCGACACCGCCGAGGCCACGGAGACCAAGCCGCGCCGCCGCACCCGCAAGACCGCGGAGGCCGCGGAGGTCACCGAGGCCGCGCAGGCCCCGGAGACCGCCGAGGCCAAGCCCCGGCGCACCCGGAAGACGGCCGCCGCCAAGGCCGAGGTCGCCGTCGACACCGCCGAAGGCACGGAGACCAAGCCGCGCCGCCGCACCCGCAAGGCCGCCGACCCCGTCGCGGCCACCGAGGCCGCCGCCGAGATCCCGGCTCAGGCCTCGCAGGAGCCGGAGGCGGCGCCGCGTCGTCGGACCCGTAAGGCGGCTGCCGTCGAGGCGCCCGCCGGGGCCACCGACACGGCCGAGGCGAAGCCGAAGGCTCGCCGCACCCGCAAGGCGGCCGCGGCCGCCACGCAACCCGCGGAGTCCAGCGAAAGCTGATCAACGCCGCACACCCGACCGCCGGCCCGGTCCCGCCACCACGCGGGGCCGGGCCGACGGCATTCCCACCTGCGGCCACCCGCCCATCCGCCCATCCGCCGGCCCAGTGCCGCACGCCACCGCGACGACCCCCGGCAGCCCAGCCGCCCTCTCCCCCACCCCCACTGCCCGATAGCCTCTGCCCGTGAGCAGTAACGCCGCCTTCACCCCGCCCTCCGACGCCCGCGCGTACCGGCTGCGTACCGCACGTGGTGAGTTCGCCGTCATCGACTCGCCCGTGGCCGGCGGAGTCGAGGCGAAGGGGACGGTGCTGATGCTGCCCGGGTTCACGGGGAGCAAGGAGGACTTCACGCTGTTGCACGAGCCGCTCGGGGCGCGCGGATACCGTACGGTCGCCGTGGACGGGCGGGGCCAGTACGAGACCGACGGGCCCGAGCACGACGAAGCCGGCTACGCGCAGGCCGAGCTGGCCCGGGACGTACTCGCGCAGGTCGCCGCTCTCGGGACGCGTGTGCATCTCCTCGGGCACTCCCTCGGCGGTCAGATCGCACGGGCCGCCGTGCTGCTCGACCACGCCCCCTTCGTCTCCCTCACGCTGATGTCCTCGGGCCCGGCGCGGATCTCCGACTCCCAGCAGCAGCGCGTGAAGCTCCTTCGGGACGCGCTCGACACCATGACGATGGCCGAGGTCTGGAAGGTGATCCAGGCGATGGGGCCGCCCGAGGAGGTCGGCGCCCCGGCACCCGCGCACGGCCCGGACGAACCGGAACGGCTGCGCGCGCGCTGGCTGGGCACCAGGCCCGCTCAGCTCCTCGCCACGGGGCGGCAGCTGTGCACGGAACCGGACCGCGTCGGCGAGCTCGCCGCCGTGCCGCTGCCGTTCCACGTGCTGTCGGGCGCCTACGACGACACCTGGCCCGTGCCCCTCCTGGACGAGATGGCCGTACGGCTGGACGCGCGCAGGACCGTGATCGCCGGTGCCGAGCACTCCCCCAACACCGACCGGCCCGAGCCGACCGCACGCGCCCTCGCCGACTTCTGGGACGGCGTCCCCATCCAGCGACGGCCGGAACGCTAGTACCGCGGCGCTCAGTACGCGCGCTCAGCACTGCCCGCTCAGTACTGCGCCCGCAAGTGCTCCCAGAAGCCGTCCCGCAGCGCCCTGCGCAGGTCGGCCTGGCCGCGGAGCGAGTACTGGAGCAGGCCCTCGGCCTCCACCAGCAGGTCCTGGTCCACCGAGCCGGGAAGGTAGGGGTGGCCGGGGAGCAGTTCCACCAGCGACTCGCGGCCGCGTGCCGCCAGCCACTTCGCGGCGACCTGCGCGCCCACGAAGCGGACGTCCTCACGGGCCGGCCGGGCCGCGCCCGTCGCCTCGAAGGCGTGGGCCGTGCGCCGGGAGACGTACGGCTTGAAGAAGTCCAGGTCGAAGGTGCGCTGGCTGTCGACCTCCCAGAGCAGCGGGTCGGCCTGGTTGCGGCCCTCGGGCGCCTCGATGCCCCACAGGTGGACGCGGGCGCCGTACCCCTGGGCGGCCTCGACCGCCGAGACCAGGTCCTCGTCGCCGCCGAGCAGGGCCGCGTCGCTGATGGCGCGGTGCCGGGCGAGGGACTCCAGGTCGGAGCGGATGAGGGAGTCGACGCCCTTCTGCTGGTTGTTGGCGTTGAGGTTGCCCAGGCGGACCTTCACGTCGGGCAGCTCGGCGATGGACTGCTGCTCGGCGGTGTGGATGCGGCGCCGGGCGCCGTCGTACCAGTAGACCCGCAGCAGGCGGCTGTCCGCGAAGATGATGCGCGCCTTGTCGATGAGCGCCTCGATCAGTCCCTCGGCGTCCAGGTCGAAGGCCCGGCGGTCCTCGGTCCCGGCCACCAGGCGTCCCGCCGCCGCGTAGAGGTACCCGGCGTCGACGAAGATCGCGTGGGTCGAGGGTGTCTTGGCCACCTCGGCGAGCATGCGCAGCAGCAGCTCGTTGGTGCGATCGATGCGGGCGTTCAGGGACGCGAGGTCGTCGTTCATCGCCTCCATTGTCCCGGCGGTCACGCTGCGAACACAACCGGTCCCGGTCAGTCTTGTACCGGACATCTGACGCGCCCGAGACAAGCGACTTACCAGTCAGTAATTAGCCGTTCGAAAAATTTCCTTAGCGTAGGGAATGTTTGCACCACGCAGCCCGTTGACTAACTACGTAAGCCCGGGCACCGACGACCCAGGAGCCACACCAGTAGTTCTCCTCAGGAGGATGACCAGATCAAGGGAGAGGCCATGCGCTTTGAAGTCATGCGACTCGACGACGTCGACGGAACCCCCGTGGACACGACCGTCGTGGACGCCGCCTCCGTGAATCGCATCGTTCAGCAGGCCGCCGCCATAGGGCAGCGCCTGTGGATCCGCCCCGCCGACACCTCGGCCTTGTAGCGCGGACCCGCACACACATCCAGGGCCCCCGCACGGAACTCCGTGCGGGGGCCCTGTGCATGCTCTGCCCCGGACCCCGCCCGTCCGGGCCGCCGCACGTCACGCGCCTTGGATCACCTGCGTGACGCCGTTGATGATCTGCTGCACCGCGATCGCGGAGAGCATCATGCCGGCGAGGCGGGTCACCAGGACCACGCCGCCGTCCTTGATGACCCGGATGATCAGCAGCGAGTACCGCATCACCAGCCACAGCACCACGTGGATCGCGAGGATCGCCGCCCACACCGACGCCTGCGCGGTCGCGCTGTCGGCCTTCTGCACGGCCAGGATGACCGAGACGATCGCCCCGGGGCCGGCGAGCAGCGGCATGCCCAGCGGTACGAGCGCGACGTTGACGTCCTTGGTCTGCTTCGGCTCGTCGGTCTTGCCGGTGAGCAGGTCGAGCGCGATCAGCAGGAGGAGCAGCCCGCCCGCGATCATCAGGGCGGGCACGGACACGTGCAGGTAGTCCAGGATCTGGTGCCCCAGCAGACCGAACACGGTGATCACGCCACCGGCGACGCAGACGGCCTGGAAGGCCATCCGCCTCTGCACCTTGGCGGGCCGGCCGGAGGTCAGCGCGAGGAAGATCGGGGTGATCCCGGGGGGATCCATGATGACAAAGAGGGTCAGGAAGAGGGAGCCGAAGACGGCGACGTCGAACATGGGTGAGCTACTGGCCTTGCGGGAGAGGGAAGGGTGGGCGTGCGGGAGGGGGTTCGGGCCCCGCTCAGACCCCGCCGGCCCCGGGCACGGGGAACGCCCCGAAGGCCCGCCGCGTGATCTCCCCGTAGACCTCGGGGTCCGTCGTGTACTCGCCGAGCACGCAGGTCTTCCGGCTGCCGTGGTAGTCGCTGGAGCCGGTCACCAGGAGTCCCAGTTCCCTCGCCGTCCCGCGCAGCCGCGTCCTCGTGTCCGCGTCGTGGTCCATGTGGTCGACCTCGATACCGTCCAGGCCGGCCGCGGCCAGCTCCGCGATCGTGGTCTCCGGCACCGTACGGCCCCGCTTGGCGGCGGCCGGGTGCGCGAACACGGCGACCCCGCCCGCGCCCTTGATCAGCCGGAGGGCCTCGAAGGGGTCGGTCTCGTGCTTCTCCACGAAGGCCCGGCCGCCGTCGGCCAGCCAGTCCTGGGTGAAGGCGTCGCCCACGGTCGGCACGACGCCGAGTTCGACCAGGGCGGTGGCCACGTGCGGCCGCCCGACCGAACCGTCGCCGGCGATGCGCGCGACCTGCTCCCAGGTGACGGGCACGCCCAGCGCGTTCAGCTTGGCGACCATGGCTTTGGCCCGCGGCACCCGGTCGTCCCGGACCAGCTCGCGCTCGGCGAGCAGGGCGGGCTCCTCGGGGTCGAAGAGGTAGGCCAGCATGTGCATGCTGACGCCACCGACTCGGCAGGAGAGTTCGGCGCCGGTGACGAGCGTGAGCCCCTCGGGGAGCGCGGCGACGGCCTCGGCGTGGCCGCGGGTGGTGTCGTGGTCGGTCAGCGCGATGACGTCCAGCCCGGTCGCGGCGGCCTTGCGCACCAGCTGGGCCGGGGTGTCCGTGCCGTCGGACGCGGTGGAGTGGGTGTGCAGATCGATGCGCACGACGCTGACTCCAAGCGGTGACGGGACGGAAGGGGACGCTCAAGGATAACCGGAACTCCACCCGCCGCTGTCACACCCGCAGCGGCCCTGCGCCCCCTACGCCCACCACCGGCGCCCAGCGTTCGACACCCGGCACCTACGGCTGGATCAACCGCGGCGACAGCGCCCCGCACGGCACCAGGTCCACCTCGGCGCCCGCGTCCCTCAGATCGGTCAGCACCAGCTCCTCGTACATGAGCAGCCCCGAGCGCTCGGGCCACACGACGGCCCACAGCCACATCCCCAGGGCCTCCCCGGCGAAGACGGCGCGGTCGGCGGGGGCGCCGGAGACATGCCAGAGGGGGGTCGGACGGCCGACGGCCAGAACTTTCGCCTGGGGCGGCTTCTCGACGTTCATGTACGGGCCCGGGTCCGGGGCGTCGATGCCCGCGTACCGCGCGCCGAGACCCACGCCGAGTTCCTCGGCGACCAGGATCAGCTCACCGATGCCGCCGAGGGGGCCGGGTCCGGAGCAGGCCACGGCGGTCGCCCGGCCGCCGCTGCGGTCGTCGCCCGCACAGGCCACGCCGGTGAACAGCCAGCCGACCGGCAGCGGCCACGGCATCCACACCGGTACCTGCGTACGGTGCACCACGACGCCGAGCGCCTCGACGCTGGGCGGAAGCACGGGCTGCAGCGGGTGCACGGTGCCGTGCAGGTCGCACTGCCAGGAATCGGCGAAGAGACCGGGAGCCCTGACCCGGCCACCACACTTCGGGCAACTGGGTTCGCCCCTCATAGAGCCCCACGGTCCTACCCTCGCTCCCCCACGTCAAGGACGATCACCCATCCGGGCGGAACGGCTGACCAGCGGGAACTAGATGTAAATTGCATTAATTAGCTACGCTAACTTACTATATGCATACACCAACCATCTCATTGGAGCAAGCATGGACCCCTTCGACGCGGGTGCGGGCGGCATCCTGCGGCAGCCCAAGGCCGTGTGGGCGACCGCCGGTGCGTCCGTCGTGGCCTTCATGGGCATCGGGCTCGTCGACCCGATCCTGCCGTCCATCGCCAAGGGCCTGGACGCGAGCGCCGGCCAGGTCTCCCTCCTGTTCACCTCGTACTTCCTCATCACCGCCCTCGCGATGCTGGTCACGGGCTTCGTCTCTAGCCGCATCGGCGGGCGCAAGACCCTGCTGCTGGGCCTGGCCTTCGTCGTGGTCTTCGCGGGCCTGGCGGGCACCTCCGACACGGTCGGGCAGCTCGTCGGCTACCGGGCCGGCTGGGGCCTCGGGAACGCGCTGTTCGTCTCGACGGCACTCGCGGTCATCGTCGGCGCGGCGGCCGGCGGCAGCGCCGCGGCGATCCTGCTCTACGAGTCCGCCCTCGGCCTCGGCATGGCCTGCGGCCCCTTGCTGGGCGCGCTGCTCGGCGACGCCAGCTGGCGCTACCCCTTCTTCGGCACGGCGTTCCTGATGGCGATCGGCTTCCTGTGCATCACGGTGTTCCTGAAGGAACAGCCGAAGCCGGCCCGCAAGACGTCGCTGCTCGACCCGCTCAAGGCGCTGGGACACGGCGGACTCGCCTCCGCCGCCGTGTCGGCGTTCTTCTACAACTACACGTTCTTCACGGTGCTGGCCTTCACGCCGTTCGTGCTGAACATGACGCCGTACAAGTCCGGCGCCGTGTTCTTCGCGTGGGGCGTGCTGCTCGCCGTCTTCTCGGTCCTCGTGGCGCCGCGCATGCAGAAGCGGTTCGGCTCACTGAAGGTGCTCGGCGGCTCGCTGGTGCTGCTCGCGGCCGACGTGCTGGTCCTCGGCTACGGGAACCACACCACCGCGATCGTCTGCACGATCCTGTCCGGCGCCTTCATCGGCGTGAACAACACCGTCTACACCGAGCTGGCCCTCGGGGTGTCGGACGCGCCGCGTCCGGTGGCGAGCGCGGGCTACAACTTCGTGCGCTGGTTCGCGGCGGCGGCCGCCCCCTTCTTCGCGCCGAGGATCGAGGAGTGGACCGACATCCACATCCCCTTCGTCGTGGCGGCGGTCACCGCCGTGCTGGGCGCGGCCGTGGTCCTCGTACGGCACCGCGCGCTCACCCACGACGCGGAGGAACTGGAGCCGAGGCACGCGACCGAGGACGGGGTCACGGTCTTCGCCGGCTGAGGGCCGGCCGACAGACCAACTGACGGACGGAAACTGGTGAGTTCTGTCACTCCAGCGGGACGGACCTGCGGGACGGATCGCGCAGGTCCGTTCCGTGCGTCAGCCAGCGTTCCTGGAGGGCCGGAGCGCCGTGCACGCGCTTCCAGGCGGCCTCGTTCGCGGTCATCGGCAGCAGCGGCAGGAACCGTACGGGATCCAGCGGGGCGTCCAGCTCCAGGTCCTCGACCAGGCCGCCCGGCTCGGCGACCAGGACGGACGTGAACGGCGCCCCGGGCCACAGCGTCTCCCCGACGTCCAGGGAGGCACCGGGCGCCACGATCACACCCTCGACCTGCGGGGACGCGGCCAGCACGGCGAGCGGCCGGAGCACCTTGTCGGTGTCGGCGAGACCGGCGCGGACGGAGAGGACCAGCTCGGCGCGGGGGCCCTTGACCGGGTCGGCGAGCACGGCCGTGGGGTCCGCCATGGGCTGCGAGGACATACCGAGCGTGGCGTAGCGGACGATGTCGCCCTCCTGGCCACCGCCGGGAAAGCGCAGCACCTCGATACGGTCGGTGCCGAGGAAGGTGACCGCCGCGCGCGCGTCCGGCTCGCCCAGCGAGCTGCGCAACCGGGCCTCGACCAGAGGAAGAACATCAGCCATGCGGCGAGCATAGAACTCGCGGTGAGGCGGCGAAGCGGCGCCTTGACACGCCGGGTGACTGGTACTCTGGCCCAGCCGTCGGGGCAGCACGCAGCGCGTCGCGATCAAGCTCCCGACGCTATGAAGACTCCCCTACGGGGAACCCCTCCAAACGAGGGGATGGATCGTCCCTCACGAGGGACCGGCCGGAGGAGGTGGGGCTGGCATGGACCGAAGTCGACCGTGCAGTACCACCCGCTCTTCCGGCCGCTGACACAGCCGCTCCGGTTTCCTCCGCCGCCGCTTTCTGCCCGCGTGCCCGCACAGGGAAGAGCACTTCGTCTCGTTTTGCCTGATCCGGTCCATCGATCCGGATCAGCAGCTGAACCAGCAGCTGAATCAGCAGCGAAGTCGGCCACCGCGACGGTGCGGTGCTCCCCGCTTTGTGGACGTGCCGAACGCACGTAGCCAGGACGTCCTCATTCCGGGTGGTTCCACCCGCCACCGGCCTCGTTCGCTGCCCGTCGCGAAGGAGCCTGCCATGTCGATGATCCGTGACCTGCGCGCCGCGGTCCGCCCGTCCCGCGTCTCTCTGCGCAAGGACAGCGGCGCCTACGACACCACCCGCGACCCGGCGACCACGTCCGCCGTCGTCGACTGCGCCGTCTACCGCGACGGCGCGCGCGTCGAGACGGACACGCCGCTGAGCCCGCACCGGGCGATGCGCCAGGTGCGCCGCGACGGCGGGTTCGTGTGGATCGGCCTGCACGAGCCCACCGAGGACGAGTTCGCCGGTATCGCCCGGGAGTTCGGACTGCACCCGCTGGCCGTGGAGGACGCCGTCCAGGCCCATCAGCGGCCCAAGCTGGAGCGCTACGACGACTCCCTGTTCACGGTCTTCAAGACCGTCCACTACGTCGACCACGACGAGCTCACCGCCAACAGCGAGGTCGTCGAGACCGGCGAGGTCATGTGCTTCACCGGGCGGGACTTCTTCATCACCGTCCGGCACGGCGGGCAGGGCTCGCTGCGCGCGCTGCGGCACCGGCTGCAGGAGGACCCCGAGCTGCTGCTCAAGGGCCCCTCGGCGGTGCTGCACGCCATCGCCGACCACGTCGTCGACGGCTACATCGCGGTCGCCGACGCGGTGCAGGACGACATCGACGAGGTCGAGACGGAGGTGTTCTCGCCGGGCCGCAAGGGCACGCCGCGCGGCACGGACGCCGGGCGGATCTACCAACTCAAGCGCGAGGTGCTGGAGTTCAAGCGGGCGGTGTCGCCGCTGCTGCGCCCCATGCAGCTGCTCAGTGAGCGGCCGATGCGGCTGATCGACCCGGAGATCCAGAAGTACTTCCGGGACGTCGCCGACCACGTGGCGCGGGTGCAGGAGCAGGTCATCGGCTTCGACGAGCTGCTGAACTCCATCCTCCAGGCCAACCTCGCCCAGGCGTCCGTCGCGCAGAACGAGGACATGCGCAAGATCACCTCGTGGGCGGCGATCATCGCCGTACCGACCATGGTGTGCGGGGTGTACGGCATGAACTTCGACTACATGCCGGAGACGCACTGGAAGTTCGGCTACCCGCTGGTGCTGTCGATCACGGTCGGCCTCTGTCTGGGCATCCACCGCACGCTCAAGCGCAACGGCTGGCTCTGACCGGGGCCGCAGAGGGCTGGATAGGCTGACCGCATGACAAGCGAGCTGCTCGACCAGGCCCTCGTCGAGGAGGCCACGAAGAAGTCCGGCCTCATCTGGGTCGGCGGGCCCGGCGTGCCCGCGCGTGCCCTGTGGCACGTCTGGCACGAGGGCGCGGCCTGCGTCATCGGCGACGGACCCGGCGAGCAGCCGCTGCCGGGGCTGGCCGACGGGGCCTCGGCCGAGGTGACCGTGCGCAGCAAGGACAAGGGCGGCCGGCTGGTCTCCTGGACGGCACGGGTCGTGGAGCTGCCGGCCGGCTCCGAGGCCTGGCAGGCGGCGGTCGCCGACCTCAAGGGCAAGCGCCTGAACGCCCCGGACGGCGAGGCGATGACCGACCGCTGGGCCCGTGAGTGCCGGGTGCTGCGCCTGGAGCCCACGGGGGCGACGGCGCCGCTGCCCGACGGTTCGCTGGCCGAGGCACCGCTGCCGAGCCCGGCGACGACGCGCGAGCCGGCCCCGGCGGGGCTGCCGCGCCTGCTGCTGAAGCGCCGGAAGAAGCGTTAGCGCGTACCGGGACGCCGGCGGCGTTCCAGGGCCTGTCTCAGGAGGTCGGCAGCTGCTTGCCGTAGTCCAGCGTGTCGTCCTCGGCCGGCTCCTCGAGCGCGAAGTCCTTGTTCCAGTCCGAGAGGCTGAGGGTGCCCGCGCTGCCCGCCCGCACCAGGCGCAGCGGGTACGGCGTGCCCTCCAGGGAGACGTCCAGCGAACCGCCGGCGCCCTGGTCGCCGGTGATCCGGATGGTGCGCACGCCCGCCTGCTCGTGGCGGCCGTCCGTCTCCACCGTGCCGTGCAGGGTCAGCAGGCCACCGATGAGGACGTCCTTGTCGGTGAAGCCGCTGAACTTCTTGTACACGGGGTCGCTCTGCGGCACCTTCACGTACTTGTCGGCCAGCTTCTCGGCGGCCGCGGCGTCCCCGCCGTCGTGGCTCCAGAATTCGGCGTCGGCCTTGAGGAAGAGCTGCTCGCCGACGCGCAGCAGCCCGAACGTCGTCCCCTCGGCGGCGACCGACCCGGTCCCCCCGTCGGGCTTCAGCCGCATGTCCAGGGTGTACGTGTTCCCGCCGGCGGCCACGGTCCCGTGCAGGCGTACCGCTTGGGCGGACTCGGCGGCCGTGCGGGCCTTGGCCTGGATCTTTTCGGCGGAGAGTTTCCCGACGCCGTTGGTGCCCGCGTCCGGGTCCTCACTACTGCATCCCGTCAGCCCCGCTCCCGTCACCGCCAGGGCGCACACCGCGCCCAACAGAGCGGCCCTGCGGATTCGGCGCCGGGGAGTCGCAGACACAGATGGGGCTGCCTTTCTGGCATGGGCGGGCAAGGGCTGGCAAGGAGCCGACCGGGTCCGGACAGGCCCTGGCGGCGTACCGCAGCGTACCGGGGCCGTGGACGGCGAACGGAGCCAGTCCGTCCGGACCGGCCACCAGAGCGGAGCCGTTCGGGACGGGCTAGCCTGAAGCCCGTCCGAGCGGGCAATTCGGAAAAGGAACACCGTACGAATCAGCTCTCACACACTCCGATCTCACACACTCCGACGCACGCCTACGAAGCTTGAGAAAAGGAGCCGCGGCCATGGCAGCGGGCGCCCCCCGGATCTTCGTCTCCCATCTCTCCGGCATCGCCGTCTTCGACCCGGCCGGCGACCAGGTGGGACGCGTGCGCGATCTGGTCGTCATGCTCCGCGTCGCCCGCAAACCACCGCGGGTGCTCGGCCTGGTCGTCGAACTCACCACCCGCCGCCGCATCTTCCTGCCCATGACCCGGGTCACCGGCATCGAGTCCGGCCAGGTCATCACCACCGGCGTGGTCAACGTCCGGCGCTTCGAGCAGCGGCCCACCGAGCGCCTCGTCTTCGGCGAGCTGCTCGACCGGCGGGTCACCCTCACCGAGACGGGTGAGGAGGTCACCGTGCTGGACCTGTCGGTGCAGCAGCTGCCCGCCCGCCGGGACTGGGAGATCGACAAGGTCTTCGTCCGCAAGGGCAGGAAGAGCGGCGCCTTCAGGCGGAACAAGGGCGAGACGCTGACCGTCGAGTGGTCCGGCGTCACCGGCTTCTCCGTGGAGGAGCAGGGGCAGGGCGCCGAGAACCTCCTCGCCACCTTCGAGCAGCTGCGCCCCGCCGACCTCGCCAACGTCCTGCACCACCTGTCCGCCAAGCGCCGCGCGGAGGTCGCCGCCGCCCTGGACGACGACCGGCTGGCCGACGTACTGGAGGAGCTGCCGGAGGACGACC
Source organism: Streptomyces sp. BB1-1-1 (assembly GCF_031597775.1). Classification (NCBI taxonomy): domain Bacteria; kingdom Bacillati; phylum Actinomycetota; class Actinomycetes; order Kitasatosporales; family Streptomycetaceae; genus Streptomyces; species Streptomyces sp. BB1-1-1. Next base: position 3,021,949 of record NZ_CP134203.1, read on the forward strand.
AGATCGAGATCCTCGGCAAGCTCAAGGAGGAGCGCGCCGCGGACGTGCTGGAGGCGATGGACCCCGACGACGCGGCCGACCTGCTCGGTGAGCTGCCCGAGGAGGACAAGGAGCGGCTGCTGAGCCTGATGCAGCCCGACGACGCGGCCGACATGCGGCGCCTGATGGCGTACGAGGAGCACACGGCGGGCGGTCTGATGACGACCGAGCCGATCGTGCTGCGGCCCGACGCGACCGTCGCGGACGCCCTGGCCCACATCCGCAACCCCGACCTGTCCCCGGCGCACGCGGCCCAGGTCTACGTCTGCCGGCCGCCCGAGGAGACCCCGACCGGCAAGTACCTGGGCACGGTCCACTTCCAGCGCCTGCTGCGCGACCCCCCGTACACGCTGGTCGGCTCGATCATCGACGACGACCTGCAACCCCTGGACCCGGACGCCGCGCTGCCCGTGGTCGCCGGGTTCTTCGCCGCGTACGACATGGTCGCGGCGCCCGTCGTCGACGATTCCGGGTCGCTGCTGGGCGCGGTCACCGTGGACGACGTACTGGACCACATGCTGCCCGACGACTGGCGGGAGACCGAGTACCACCTGGAGGAGACGACGGGGGAGGTGAGCGCCGATGGTGCCTGAGCGCGAGACCCCGCCCCGTGAGCGTGCCGCGTCGGGAGCCACCGCGGCCTCCCGTACCCGGGCCCGCCTGGACCAGCCCCGCCCGCCGCGCCGCAGGCTGCTGCCCGAGTGGGACCCGGAGTCCTTCGGCCGGCTGTCGGAGCGCGTCGCGCGGTTCCTGGGCACCGGGCGGTTCATCGTCTGGATGACCGTCGTCATCATCCTGTGGGTGGTGTGGAACGTGTCCGCGCCGAACAGCCTGCGCTTCGACCAGTACCCGTTCATCTTCCTGACGCTGATGCTGTCCCTCCAGGCCTCCTACGCGGCCCCGCTGATCCTCCTCGCGCAGAACCGGCAGGACGACCGGGACCGGGTCAACCTGGAGCAGGACCGCAAGCAGAACGAGCGGTCGATCGCCGACACCGAGTACCTGACCCGCGAGATCGCCGCCCTGCGCATCGGCCTGGGCGAGGTCGCGACGCGGGACTGGATCCGCTCCGAGCTGCAGGACGTGATCAAGGACCTGGAGGAGCGGCACGACGGCCATCACCCCGAGCGCGGGGTATTCCCGGCAGATCGGTCCGCGAGGCGTGACGTACACGACCGGTGACGGGGCTTTCCGTGCCCGGTGGGCGGCGCCGTACCATCGACCCTATGGCTACGGATGACGCGGTGCGTGAAGCACTGGCGACGGTGAACGACCCCGAGATCAACCGGCCCATCACCGAGCTGGGGATGGTCAAGTCGGTGGAGATCGGCGCGGACGGAGCGGTCGCGGTCGCCGTGTACCTGACGGTCTCCGGCTGCCCCATGCGGGACACCATCACGCAGCGCGTGACGGACGCGGTGTCGCGGGTCGAGGGTGTCACGCGTGTCGACGTCGAGCTGGACGTGATGAGCGACGAGCAGCGCAAGGAGCTGGCGAACGCCCTGCGCGGCGGCCAGACCGAGCGCGAGGTGCCCTTCGCCAAGCCGGGCAGCCTGACCCGGGTGTACGCGGTCGCCTCCGGCAAGGGCGGCGTCGGCAAGTCCTCGGTGACGGTGAACCTGGCGGCGTCGATGGCGGCGGACGGCCTGAAGGTCGGTGTCGTGGACGCCGACATCTACGGCCACTCCGTGCCGCGCATGCTCGGCGCCGACGGGCGGCCCACCCAGGTCGAGAACATGATCATGCCGCCTTCGGCCAACGGGGTGAAGGTCATCTCGATCGGCATGTTCACCCCGGGCAACGCGCCGGTCGTCTGGCGCGGCCCGATGCTGCACCGCGCGCTCCAGCAGTTCCTGGCGGACGTGTACTGGGGCGACCTGGACGTCCTGCTGCTCGACCTGCCGCCCGGCACCGGCGACATCGCGATCTCCGTCGCGCAGCTCGTGCCGAACGCCGAGATCCTGGTCGTGACGACCCCTCAGCAGGCGGCCGCCGAGGTGGCGGAGCGGGCGGGCGCGATCGCCGTCCAGACCCACCAGAAGATCGTCGGCGTGGTCGAGAACATGTCCGGGCTGCCCTGCCCGCACTGCGGCGAGATGGTCGACGTCTTCGGCACCGGCGGCGGCCAGTCGGTCGCCGACGGCCTGACCCGCACCACGGGCGCGTCGGTGCCGGTCCTCGGCTCCATCCCGATCGACGTCCGCCTGCGCGAGGGCGGCGACGACGGCAAGCCCGTCGTGCTGACCGACCCGGACTCCCCGGCGGGCGCGGCCCTGCGCTCGATCGCCGGGAAGCTGGGCGGGCGCCAGCGCGGCCTGTCGGGGCTGTCGCTGGGCATCACGCCGAAGAACAAGTTCTGACGCTCCGTACGGGACTGTGGGTACGGGACTGGGGCGCTGTCCGCCGGGACGGCGCCCCTTCTCGTACGCCCGGGCGCCCGCGCGTACGACGGCTAGGGCCTGTCGTTTGGATCAGGTCGGCTGAGAGAGACTGCGCCTTTCAGCCCACCCGAGCGGGGCGTGGTGCGTGCAGCTGCAAGGCGGAGGAGGGCGGCAGGGCGGAGCCCTGGCAACCGACGACAACGCCGCAGATGCGCGTGCCACGCCCCGCGACGCCGGCAAGATCCAAACGACAGGCCCTAGGCGTACGCGGCGATGTCCTTGACCACGGAGAAGGCCAGCCCGTACGCGCTCATGCCCCTGCCGTAGGCGCCCAGGTGGACGCCCTGCTCGGTGGAACCGGCGAGCACCCAGCCGAACTCGGACTCCCGGTAGTGGAACGGCGTCGGCACGCCGTCCACGGGGAGGGACAGCGTCGACCAGTCCTCTCCGCCGAGATCGTCGGCGAGGACCCACGCGGTCTCCGTCTGCTGCTCCAGCCAGTCGTCGCGCAGCGAGTGGTCCATCTGGCCCGGCCAGGTGAAGGACAGCAGCCCCACCCCGGCGAGCCACGCCGCCGACGACACCGAGGTGGCCTCCAGCAGCCCCGTGCCGTCGGCGCTGCGCCGGTCGGGGTTGGCCGCGACGGTCACGACGACCGCGAACTTCTCCTTGGCGTCCTGCTCGTCGCCCGCCACGTGCTCGTTGCGCACCGAGGGTTCGTCGCCGTGCCCGATCGAGCCGTGCTCCACCGCCCCGTCGGCCGCCGTACCGACCTGCATCAGCCAGCGCCGCCCCGTGAAGGCCTCGTCGAGGCCGTACCACGGGAAGGGCGCACGCAGGTAGCCGTCGATCGTCCGCCGGGCGGAGGGGACCTCTTGTCCATCCTCCGTGCCCGGCGTCTGCGCGACCGCCTGACTCGTCGTCTCCATGTGCCCGGACGCCTCCTCGCTCTCGTCGGACCGGAACGGCCCGCCCCCCTTCGGGCGCACTCGTCCGGTCCGCACAACAACTCGGGCAGCATAGCCACACCACTGGCGGCAACCGGGAAATCGCCCGGCGCGTGGGTCGCTCGGGCGTCGCCTTCAGGCCCTGTGTGGCCCGTCCGGAGTGTGAGACGCGTCACGTACGGCGAGGGAGTCGGCTCCCGCGACGTACCGCGGTCCGCTGGACGGACTCAGGTGGCGTCCGCGTCGAAGGGCGGGCGGTCGTCGATGGCGGGAGTCTCGGGCTTCTTGGACATGTCGACGCGACCGCCGGTGGATCCGGACGCCGAGGAACCGGACGAGGAACCGGACGACGACTCCGACTCACGGCCGTGGACCGCGTCGGTGACCTCGGCCATCTCCTTCTTCAGGTCGAAGCCGTTGCGGATCTCCTTCAGCCCCAGCTCGTCGTTGTCCAGCTGCTTGCGGATGAACGTCTTGGGGTTGAGGTCCTCGAACTCGAAGTCCTTGAACTCGGGGCCCAGCTCCTGCCGGATGTCCTGCTTGGCGCTGTCCGAGAACTCCCGGATCTTCCGGATGGTGCGGGTCACGTCCTGGATGACCTTGGGGAGCTTCTCCGGACCGAAGACGAGCACGGCGAGGACGACGAGCGTCACCAGCTCTAGTGCGCCTATGTCATTGAACACCTGAAGCTCCTTGGGATGTCCGGGCCGCCACCACGGTACCCGGCGACCCCGTCCGACCGGTACCGTCCCGTGAGCCCCGAGTGCGTGTATGCGGACGCTTTCCGAATTGTTTGCCTTCCTGGCCCCTTGTGGGGACCTGCGCGGCCACTCAGTCCCCGGAGGAGCCGAGCACCAGTGAGACGTTCGTCTCCTTGCCGTCGCGCTCCAGCGTCAGTTCCAGGCGGTCGCCGGGGCGGTGGGCGCGGGTCGCGACGATGAGTTCCTCGCCGGAGTGCACGCGCCTGCCGTCGACGGCGGTGATCACGTCCCCCGGCTCGATGCCGGCCTTCGCCCCGGGGCCGCCCGTGGTGACCGCGGGTCCGCCGTCGCTGCCCTTGGCGCCGACGCGGGCGCCGTCGCCCGAGTAGTTCATGTCGAGGGTGATGCCGATGACCGGGTGGGTGGCCTTGCCGGTGTTGATCAGTTCCTCGGCGACGCGCTTGCCCTGGTTGATGGGGATGGCGAAGCCGAGCCCTATGGAGCCGGCCTGGCCGCCGTCCGAATCGGCGCCGCCGCCGTCGGCGGACCGGATGGCGGAGTTGATGCCGATGGCCCTGCCCCGGGCGTCCAGGAGGGGGCCGCCGGAGTTGCCGGGGTTGATGGGCGCGTCGGTCTGCAGGGCGTCGACGTACGAGACATCGCTGCCGTCGCCCTCCTCGCCGCCCGCCGTGATGGGCCGCTCCTTGGCGCTGATGATGCCGGAGGTGACCGTGCCGGCCAGGTCGAAGGGGGCGCCGATGGCGACGACGGGGTCGCCGACCCGCACGTTGTCGGAGTTGCCGAGGGGCAGGGGACTGAGGCCGCTGACGCCCTTCACCTTCACCACGGCGAGGTCGTATCCGCTGTCGCGGCCGACGACCGTGGCCTCGGCGGTGTCGCCGCTGTTGAAGGTGACGGTTATCCCGCCGCCGGATCCCGCAGGCTCCACCACGTGGTTGTTGGTCAGGATGTGGCCGCGGTCGTCGAGTACGAAGCCGGTGCCGGTGCCCGCGGCGTCGCTGCCGCTCACGTGCAGGGTCACCACGCTGGGCAGGGCACGGGCGGCGATCCCGGCGACACTGCCCGGCGCCCGCTCGGCCGCTTCCTTGCCGGCCTGCGGCAGCTCCACCGTCCCCACGCCGCCGTTCCGCTCCAGGTACGTGCCCAGGGCGCCGCCGATGCCGCCGGAGACCAGGGCGATCAGCAGCGCGCCGCCGACGATCACCTTTCCGGCCCGCTTACGCCGCTGCTCCCGCGTCGGCGCGCCCGCGCCGTTGTGCTGAAGGGGCGCGGCGGCGGCCGAGGCTGCCCAGGGGTCGTAACGCCCCCAGGGGTCGGTGCCTCCCGGGCCGTCACCGCCCGGCCCGATGGGCGCCGGCGCCTCCGGCGACCCCACCGCGGGGTGAGCGGGGTGAGGCACCGCCGCTGCCGTCGGGCCCTGCGCCGGTGTCACCGGCGGGGCAGGAGGCGGCGCGTCCGCCAAGGCCGGGTCGGGCATCGCCCCCGGAGGCGGAGCCTGCGGCGGCACCGCGGTCACGCCGGGCGCGGGAAGCCCCGCCGCCACCGTGCCGTGCGCCGGCGTCGCGGCCGCCGGGTGCTGCACCGGCGGAGCGGGGGCCCAGGGGCCCGGCTCGCCGTACGGCGGGGTGCTGTACGGGTCGGGGTCGTGCAGGGGCTTGGGACGCTCGCCGACGGGCGCGACGGTCAGGCCGTCGCCGTCGCCGCCGTCGCCGTCGCCGTCGCCGTCGACACCGTCGACACCGCCGGAATCAACGCCCGCACCCGCGTGCGGACCCGCACCGGCGCCCGCGCCCCCGTACGGCTCGGCGTCCGTGTGTACGTCCGTCTCGGTCACCGGCCGGTCGAGTTCGTAGTCCCCCTCGTCGGCCACGCGGATCGGCGCCGGGCGTTCCAGTTCGAAGTCACCCCCGTCGGCCCCGTCGGTCCCGCCGGACCCGCCGGACCCGCCGGCCACGTCACCACCGTTGCCGGTGGTGTGGGCCGGGCGAGGGCGTTCCAGTTCGAAGTCGCCGTCGGTCGCGTCCTCGGACGAGCGGGGACGACTCCACCACTTCGCCTTCGTGGGCTTCCCCTCGTTCATTTTCTCCCCCGCAGCTGGCCGCAGATCGTCGGCTCCAAGGGCTCTGGTGCCACCCGAGATTCAATCAGGTTCGCGGGCCGGCGCGCAGAGTCCGGTCAGGGAGCCGGACGGTGGGAGGCGGCGGGGGACGCCGCCGGGTAGGGGGACGGGACCGGGTCGGGGACGGGTGCGGCGAACAGGCCTGGCGGCCTGACCTCGGGGACCGTCGACCAGGAGGACAGGGCCAGTGGCGGAACGGCTTCGAGCGGACGTATCAGCGGGGACATGGCGGCGGCACCGGCCGTCACCGGCGTCGTCAGCTCACGCGCGGCCTGCTGCCGCGGATCGGCGCCCGCGGGGGCGGGCAGCCCGGGCAGCAGCGGCGCGGACATCGTGGTGGGGGCGACCGGGGTGTCGCCGAGCACCCGCTGCCCCTGGACCTGCCCGAGCAGCGGGCCGCGGCGGCGCTGGTTCTCGGAGCCCGTGACCGCTCCCGCGCCCTGGGTGCGCATCGGCGTCACATTGCTGCCGCTGCCGGAGCCGCGGGCCTCCGTGGTGGTGTCCGGCATGCCGGCGGTGACACCGCCCAGCGCGATCGCGGCCAGCGACACCGCGCCGGCGGCGGCGCAGGCGAACCGCAGGCCGCGCGAGGACGACCGCTCGGACTCGTGCCGGCTCACGTCGTGGATCCGGAAGCCCCTGGCCGGCGAGGAGGGCGACAGCACGGTGGAGTGCGGCCGGGCGGGGACGTAGTCGAACTCGAACCGCTCGCCGCGCTTCGTGCCGAAGACCCCGTCGAGGCCACCGGCGAATCCTCCGCCGCCCAGCGGCGAGCCGCCGCCGTCCGTGTCACCGCCCCCGGGAAGCCCCTGGAGACGGGCCAGGAAGCTCTCGGACGGGGCCGGCGGTGCCGCTTCCGCGAAGACGTTCTTCAGGCGGCGCTGCGCGTCCACCTCCGCCTTGCACTTCGGGCAGGTGGCCACGTGCGCCAGTACACGCTCACGCGTGTCATGACCGAGCTCCCCGTCCACCAGGGCGGAGAGTCGGTCTCCCAGATGCTGCTCTGCGAGGTGCCCCTCGGAGTCCGGCCGTGATCCACTCACGCGCTCGTGCCCCCTCCTCCCAATGCGGGAACACGGGCCGCGAACGAGCGACGCTCGGCACGCGCCTTGGGAGACCGGTGCGCGAGTGCCTTGCGCAGCTGGGAGCGGCCGCGGTGGATCCGGGAGCGGACCGTACCGAGCTTGACGCCGAGGGTCGCGGCGATCTCCTCGTACGACAGCCCCTCGATGTCGCACAGGACCACGGCGGCGCGGAACTCGGGCGCGAGGGTGTCCAGCGCCTGCTGGACGTCCGCGTCGAAGTGGGCGTCGTGGAAGACCTGCTGCGGGTTGGGCTCCTTGCTGGGCAGCCGCTCGGCCGCGTCGTCGCCGAGCGCGTCGAAGCGGATGCGCTGCTTGCGCCGGACCATGTCCAGGAAGAGATTGGTGGTGATGCGGTGGAGCCAGCCCTCGAAGGTGCCCGGCGTGTAGGTCGACAGCGACCTGAAGACGCGGACGAAGACCTCCTGGGTGAGGTCCTCGGCGTCGTGCTGGTTGCCGGTGAGGCGGTAGGCGAGGCGGTAGACCCGGCCGCTGTGGGTGCTGACGATCTCCTCCCAGGTGGGCGGAGTCCACGCCTGCCCGTCCGCGTCGCTGGAGAAGGTCGCGGTCTGGGCGTGTCCCGTGGTGGGACCGTTCGCGTGGCTGTGGTCAGCAGCGGTGTCGTTCACGGATTTCGGCCTGCCTGCCGATCCGAGGAAGCGCCGCAGCACTCCTCCCCGATCCGCGGGTGCGGCCGCACCTCCCCTGTCGGCTCTGGTGGTGTCCAGTGGAGCCCCTACCATAGCCACCTCGCCCGTTAGCTCCGGATAAGCGGTTTTACGAGAATTTGATCTGGGCCGGCACGGCTCGTACGGCTGCGTCAGCACTTGCTGGGCGCCCTGGTCCATCCGCCACCCCCGTCGCAGCCCCGGCCGCTCGGTCGTCTCTTTACTCTCCCCTTTAAACGACCGGTCCCATCTGCGGGTTCCCGACGCCAACGGATACAGTCACGCCGAGGCAACGACGGGGACAGGAGAGGGTCATTACCGGCAACCGGCAGACGAGCTGGGCGTTCGCCGACGCCTATGTCGCCGAGGACGACGCGCTGCTCTGGGCACGCGACCGGGCCCGGGACGCGGGCCTGCGTTCGGTGACTCCTGGCACGGGCTCCGCGCTGGGGTTGCTCGCCGCCGCCGTGGACGCCAAGGCCGTCGCGGAGATCGGCACCGGCTGCGGCGTCTCCGGGATCCATCTGCTGCACGGCATGCGGCCGGACGGGGTACTGACCACGGTCGACCCGGAGCCGGAGCACCAGCAGTTCGCCCGCCAGGCCTTCCGGGCCGCCGGCTTCGCCAGCAACCGGGCCCGCTTCATTCCGGGCCGCGCCCTGGACGTCCTGCCCCGGCTCGCGGACGCCGGTTACGACCTGGTCTTCTGCGACGGCGACCGCCTGGAGTACCTGGACTATCTCGCTGAATCGTTGCGCCTGCTGCGCCCCGGAGGTCTCGTCGCCTTCGAGGGCGTCTTCGGCGCCGGCCGGACGATCGACTCCGGACCGCAGCCCACCGAGGTGCTGCGACTGCGGGAAGTACTGCGCGCGGTGCGCGAGAGCCAGGAACTGGTGCCGTCGCTGCTGCCGGTGGGCGACGGGCTGCTGTGTGCCGTCAAACGGTGAACGACCGGCCCGAGGGGCCCGCGGGAAAAACCCGTGATCTCACGTGAAAAAAGAAAAACAATCACCCCGGCACCATGTCCGGTACCGGGGCGACTGAACGGATATGGTCGCTCGCGCGTCAGCCGACGACCTTCTTGAGGGCGTCGCCGAGCGCGTCGGCCTCGTCGGGGGTCAGCTCGACGACGAGTCGACCGCCGCCTTCGAGCGGAACGCGCATGACGATGCCCCGCCCCTCCTTGGTCACCTCGAGCGGGCCATCGCCCGTCCGCGGCTTCATGGCCGCCATGCTCGTTCCCCTTCCTGATACCAGCTCACCGTCACCGCCGACGGCCCGTGAGGGCACGCGCAGTCCGGCATGGACGCGCGACACCGGCATCGAACACATTGCTTCCCAGCCATTATCCCGCATCCCAGGACCCGATGACCAACATCGGTCGGCATCGCTTGGGCAACGCGCGCGAGCAAAACCACTCAATTCGGCGATGTGACTGCGATACTGCGCGCCCCCGACCACTTCCGCCGAATGGATACGGACCGGAATTCTTTGACGCAGGTCACATCTCCCGAGCGATCCGTTGCCGGTGATCTCCGTCATGCTGTGTCCCGGACACGCATGTACGACGACGACGCGGAGGGGAACCCATGGCCGACACCGTGCTCTACGAGGTGAGCGACGGGCTCGCGACGATCACGCTGAACCGCCCAGAGGCGATGAACGCGCTGAACATCGAGACCAAGGTCGCGCTCAGGGAGGCGGTGCGCTCCGCGGCGGGGGACGACGCCGTACGGGCGGTCCTGCTCACCGCGGCCGGGGAGCGGGCGTTCTGCGTGGGCCAGGACCTCAAGGAGCACATCGGACTGCTGGCCTCCGACCGGGAAGCGGGCTCGGGCCAGACCATGAGCACGGTCAGCGAGCACTACAACCCGATCGTGCGGGCGCTCGCCGAGGCCAGGAAGCCGGTGGTCGCCGCCGTGAACGGCGTGGCGGCCGGGGCGGGCTTCGGCTTCGCGCTCGCGGCGGACTACCGGATCGTCGCGGACACGGCGGCCTTCAACACGTCCTTCGCCGGGGTCGCGCTCACCGCCGACTCGGGCGTCTCCTGGACGCTGCCGCGCGTCGTCGGCCCCGGGCGCGCCGCTGACCTGCTGCTCTTCCCGCGCAGCATCGGCGCCCGGGAGGCGTACGAGCTGGGCATCGCCAACCGGGTCGTACCCGCCGCCGACCTGCGCGCCGAGGCCGAGCAGACGGCGCGGGCACTGGCACAGGGGCCGACGGTGGCGTACGCGGCGCTGAAGGAGGCGGTCGCGTACGGGCTGACGCACTCGCTCTCCGAGACGCTGGACAAGGAGGACGAGCTGCAGTCCCGGGCGGGTTCCTCGGAGGACCACGCGATCGCGGTGCGGGCGTTCGTCAACAAGGAGAAGCCGCGCTATCTGGGCAAGTGATCCGGTGCTCGTCGGCTCTCCCGCGCCACGCATGATTCCAGGTGGTCGTCGACCAGTCCGCACGCCTGCATCAGCGCGTAGGCCGTCGTCGGGCCGACGAAGCGCAGCCCCCGCTTCTTCAGGGCCTTGGACAGCGCCGTGGACTCCGGTGTGACGGCCGGGACGTCGGCGAGGGTCTTCGGCACCGGGCGCCCGTCCGGGTCCGGGGCGTGCGACCAGATCAGCTCGTCCAGCTCACCGGGGCCCCACTCGGCCAGCACGCGGGCGTTGGCGAGGGTCGCGTCGATCTTGGCTCGGTTGCGGATGATGCCCGCGTCGGCGAGCAGGCGTTCGCGGTCCTCGTCGGTGAAGGCCGCCACCTCGGCGATCTCGAAGCCGGCGAAGGCGGCGCGGAAGCCGGGGCGGCGGCGCAGGATGGTGATCCAGGACAGGCCGGACTGGAAGGCCTCCAGGCTGAGGCGCTCGTACAGGGCGTCGTCGCCGTGGACCGGGCGGCCCCATTCCTCGTCGTGGTACGTCACGTAGTCCGCGGTGGACAGGGCCCAGGGACAGCGCGGCGCGCCGTCCGGCCCGGCGACGGCCTCCCCGGCGCTCACTGCTGCTCCCCTTGGGCCGGCTTCTCCATGGAGACGTGCTGGTGGGCGACGGCGGCCCGGGCGCCGGCCAGCGCGGACTCCAGGTCGGCGATGCGCGCGTCGCGTTCGGCCAGCTCGGCGCCGAGACGGCCGAGGGCGTCGTCGACGTCCGCCATGCGGTAGCCGCGGGCGGCGAGCGGGAAGCGGAGGCGTTCCACGTCCGCGCGGCCCACCGGGCGGTCCGGGGGCAGGGAGTCCCGCAGTCGCTCGGGGGCGGCGTCGGGCAACGGCCCGCTGTCGCCGCCGCTCACCACGGCGAGCGTCACCGCGGCGACCACGACGGCCAGCGCGACGACGAGGAAGAGGAACATGACCATCGCTGAGGCCCCCATGGTCGGGTCGAGCGCGGCGATCGCGTGGGTTCGAGGATTCGACGGATCGCGTGGCTGCTTGGATCGGAGTCGGAACCGGGTTCCGAGCCGGAGTCGGTTGTGTCGGGTCCGATCGTGCCATGCGAGTCTGACAGTCGGGGCCGCAGGCGGTCGAAGGGCGCCCCGAGGTCGATCGGCGGAACGTGAGAACGGTATGGACGAGGAGATGTCACAGGGGATGCTCAGGCTGGGCAGGCGTGAATTCGCGGCGCACGAGCCGGTGATCATGGCGATCGTGAACCGGACCCCGGACTCCTTCTACGACCAGGGGGCGACCTTCCGCGACGAGCCCGCCCTCGCGCGTGTGGAGCAGGCGGTGGCCGAGGGCGCCGCGATCATCGACATCGGCGGAGTGAAGGCCGGGCCCGGGGACGAGGTGTCGGCCGAGGAGGAGGCGCGGCGGACGGTGGGGTTCGTCGCGGAGGTGCGGCGGCGGTTCCCGGACGTCGTGATCAGTGTGGACACCTGGCGGCACGAGGTCGGCGAGGCCGTGTGCGAGGTGGGGGCCGACGTGCTGAACGACGCGTGGGGCGGCGTCGACCCGAAGCTCGCGGAGGTCGCCGCGCGGTACGGGGTGGGGCTGGTGTGCACACACGCCGGCGGCGCCCAGCCGCGGACCCGGCCGCACCGGGTGACGTACGACGACGTCATGGCCGACATCCTGAAGGTGACGCTGGGGCTGGCCGAGCGGGCGGTGGCGCTGGGGGTGCCGCGGGAGTCGGTGCTGATCGATCCCGGCCACGACTTCGGGAAGAACACGCGGCACAGCCTGGAGGCGACGCGGCGGCTCGAGGAGATGGTGGACACGGGGTGGCCGGTGCTGGTGTCCCTGTCCAACAAGGACTTCGTCGGGGAGACGCTGGACCGGCCCGTGAAGGAGCGGGTGCTGGGGACGCTGGCGACGACGGCGGTGTCGGCGTGGCTGGGGGCGCGGGTGTACCGGGTGCACGAGGTGGCGGAGACGCGTCAGGTGCTGGACATGGTCGCGACCATCGCGGGACACCGGGAGCCCGCCGTCGCCAGGCGGGGACTGGCCTAGGGCCTGTCGTTTGGATCAGGTCGGCTGAGAGAGGCTGCGCCTTTCAGCCCACCCGAGCGGGGCGTGGTGCGTGCAGCTGCAAGGCGGAGGAGGGCGGCAGGGCGGAGCCCTGGCAACCGACGACAACGCCGCAGATGCGCGTGCCACGCCCCGCGACGCCGGCAAGATCCAAACGACAGGCCCTAGGCACCGGCTCGGGTACCGGGGGGGCCGCCCCCCCGGCGCTCCCGGCCCGTGCCTACCGCCCCGCCTCCTTGGAGACCAGGGCGACCGCCTCGTCCACGTCGTCCGTGACGTGGAAGAGCAGGAGGTCCTTCTCCGCGGCCTTGCCCTGGGCGACCAGGGTGCCGCGGAGCCAGTCGACCAGGCCGCCCCAGTACTCGGAGCCGAACAGGACGATGGGGAAGCGGGTCACCTTCTGGGTCTGCACCAGGGTGAGGGCCTCGAAGAGTTCGTCGAGGGTGCCGAGGCCGCCGGGCAGGACCACGAAGCCCTGCGCGTACTTCACGAACATCATCTTGCGGACGAAGAAGTACCGGAAGTTCAGGCCGATGTCGACGTACGGGTTGAGCCCCTGCTCGAAGGGCAGCTCGATGCCGAGGCCGACCGACGTGCCCTTCGCCTCCAGGGCGCCCTTGTTGGCCGCCTCCATGGCACCGGGCCCACCGCCGGTGATGACCGCGAAGCCGGCCTCGACCAGGCCGCGCCCGAGCCGCACGCCCGCCTCGTACTCCGGTGAGTCCGCCGCCGTACGGGCGGAGCCGAAGACGCTGATCGCGGGCGGCAGTTCGGCGAGGGTGCCGAAGCCCTCGATGAACTCCGACTGGATGCGCAGGACGCGCCAGGGGTCGGTGTGGACCCAGTCGGTCGGGGCACGCTCGTCCAGCAGGCGCTGGTCCGTGGTGCTCTTCTGGACCTGACCCCGCCGCCGGAGGACAGGGCCCAGGCGCTGCTCCTCCGGTGGCCGCTTCTTGCCCTCGGGGTTGCCGGTAGCCATGCGCGCTCCCTCCAGTTGCAGGTTCTTCCACCTCAGCGTAGATCTACGCGGGTTACGTACGAGGGACCTGAGCATGTCCGTCACACAGCGGCGTAAACCCGGTGTGGATCACGCCGTCAGCCAGGACCGCAGGCGCTCCTCGCCCGCGAGGATCTTCGCCGTCTCGACCCGCTCGTCGCGCTTGTGCGCCAAGTGCGGGTTGCCCGGGCCGTAGTTGACCGCGGGGACGCCCAGCGCCGAGAAGCGCGACACGTCCGTCCAGCCGTACTTGGGCTGCGGGGTGCCGCCCACCGCCTCGATGAAGGCCGCCGCGGCCGGGTGGGACAGCCCCGGCAGGGCCGCGCCGCTGTGGTCGTCGACCACGAACTCCGCCACCCCGCAGTCCGCGAAGACCTCCCGCACGTGGGCGAGGGCCTCCTCGGGGCTGCGGTCCGGGGCGTAGCGGAAGTTGACCGTGACCACGCACTCGTCGGGGATGACGTTGCCCGCGACCCCGCCCGTGACGCCGACCGCGTTCAGGCCCTCGCGGTACTCCAGGCCGTCGATGACCGGGTAGCGCGGCTCGTAGGCCGCCAGGCGCGCGAGGATCGGGGCGGCGGCGTGGATGGCGTTGGACCCCATCCAGGAGCGCGCGGAGTGCGCCCGCTCCCCCGTCGTCCTCAGCAGCACCCGCAGCGTGCCCTGGCAACCGCCCTCCACCTGGCCGTCCGACGGTTCGAGGAGCACCGCGAAGTCGCCCGCCAGCCACTCGGGGTGGGCCTCGGCGACGTGCCCCAGGCCGTTCAGGTCGGCGGCGACCTCCTCGTTGTCGTAGAAGACGAAGGTCAGGTCGCGGTTGGGGGCCGGGACGGTGGCGGCGATGCGCAGCTGGACCGCGACGCCCGCCTTCATGTCGCAGGTGCCGCAGCCCCACAGGACGCCGTCCTCGTCGAGCCGGGACGGTACGTTGTCCGCGATCGGGACGGTGTCGATGTGGCCGGCCAGGATCACGCGCTCCGCCCGGCCCAGGTCCGTGCGGGCCATCACGTTGTTGCCGTACCGCTCGACCGACAGGTGCGGCAGGGCGCGCAGGGCGCTCTCGATCGCGTCCGCGAGCGGCTCCTCGGTGCCGCTCTCGGAGGGGAAGTCGACGAGCCGCGCGGTGAGCTCCGCGGCGTCCAGCGTGAGGTCAAGCGGGATATCGGCCATGGCCCCGACCCTAACGCCCCTGCCCTTTCGGGCACTGTCCGTACCCGGCGGACACCACTCCCTACCCTCCAGTACCTTGTACGCGTGCTTCAGCCGTCGCCATCCCGCAAACGCCATGGCCGCCTTCTCCGTTCCGGCGCGGCCTCCGTGGTCCTGCTCGCGGTCGCCGGGTACCTCACGGTGCAGTACGTCACCGGGGGCGCCCCGGGCTGCGAGGTCGTCTCGGCCGAGGACGGCCGGACGACCTACGAGTTCACGCCGGAGCAGGCGGTGAACGCGGCGACGATCACCGCCGTGGGCACCGCGCGCGACCTGCCGGAGCGGGCGGTGACGATCGCGCTGGCGACCGCGCTGCAGGAGTCGACGCTGCGCAACATCGACTACGGCGACCGCGACTCGCTCGGTCTGTTCCAGCAGCGCCCCTCCCAGGGCTGGGGCACCCCGAAGGAGATCATGGACCCGGCCTACTCGGCGGCCAAGTTCTACGACGAGCTGGTCGAGGTGCCCGGCTACACCCGCCTCCCGCTGACCGTCGCCGCCCAGCGCGTGCAGCGCAGCGGCTTCCCGGAGGCCTACGCCAAGCACGAGACGGACGCCAGGCTGCTCGCCGCCGCGCTGACCGGACGGTCCGCGGCGACGCTGACCTGCGAGGGACGCCCCGGCGCGGCCCGGGCCCAGGGTCCGGACGCGGTCCGCGCGGCGCTCGTACGGGACTTCGGGCAGGACGTGCTCCAGTCGGCCGGAGCAGCCGTGGACGACACCTCCGCGACGCCCACGGCCTCGCCCGCACCGAG
Source organism: Streptomyces sp. BB1-1-1 (assembly GCF_031597775.1). NCBI lineage: Bacteria > Bacillati > Actinomycetota > Actinomycetes > Kitasatosporales > Streptomycetaceae > Streptomyces > Streptomyces sp. BB1-1-1. The sequence goes on from NZ_CP134203.1 coordinate 3,037,324, forward strand.
CACGGGCACCAAGGGCGGCGCGGGCGGCTCCGACGGCCGGACCGTGACGCTGCCCGTGACCGGCACGGACGCGGAGGAGCGCCTCGGTCAGCGCGGCTGGCAGCTGGCGCACTGGGCGGTGGCCAACGCCACCTCGCTGCGCATCGAACGGGTCTCCTACGCGGGCCGGGAGTGGACCGCGGGAAGCACCGACAGCAAGTGGCGTCCGACGGGTTCGGGCAGCACCGGCGGCGCCGAGCGGGCCGCGGGCGCCGTCCGCATCACCTCCGCGCGGTAGCGCTCGCCCGTACGGGTCGTCACTCCTGGGAGTTACCCGCACCGGCGTCGGGTCGACGCGGTGCGCGGGTTTTCCGGTCATCACCCGCGAATCCGCCGGAGCCCAGGAAAATCAAGGGCTGTAAGGATTCGGCAGACTTTCCGACCGGCGCCCTTTTGCCCGTTTTTCTGTGCACCTGATAATGCGACACATTACCAACTCTTTACTTTGTGTCGCCGCAACCTTCGTGGCCTTCGAGCGGTAGTCACTGCGTCCGAGCCCGGTCGATCACTCGCCGGGCACGGTCGGATTCCTCATCATTGACTTCCGTCGAAGGAGCATCATGTCCCTCCCCCTGACCCGCCGGATCGCCCGTGCCGCGCTGCTCGTCGCTGCGGGAGCGGCTGCCGGGGTCGGTGCGGCCGGCTCCGCCAGCGCGGCTCCCGAACTGCCGGCCGCCCCGAACCTCGGGGGACTGACCGCCCTGGACGGGGCGAACGTCGGCAACACCGTGGACGCCGCGGCCCAGAACGTCACCGAGACCGCGGGTGACACCGGCAGCAAGGCCGTCAAGAAGACCGTGCCGGCGGCGGGCAAGACCGGTGGCTCGGTCGTCAAGAAGACCACCCCGGTGGCGCAGAAGGCCGCCGGGGACGCCGCGGGCTCCGCCGGCGAGATCGTCGGTGACACCGCGGGGACCGCCACCGAGGGCGGGCTGCCGACGGACGCGCTGGGCAAGGGCGGGCTGCCGGCCACCGGTTCGCTGCCGGTGCAGGGGCTGCCGCTCGGCTGACGGCGGCCGCACCCCGCTCGTACGGCGCCGGGGCCCAGGGTTCGCTCCCTGGGCCCCGGCGTTCTGCATGCCTGCGTCGAGCCAGTCCGTCAGGCCGTCAGGCGCTCCACCGCCGCGCGGACGCGCTCGTCCGTGGCCGTGAGGGCCACCCGGACGAAGTTCGCGCCGGCCGGGCCGTAGAAGTCGCCGGGAGCCACCAGGATGCCGCGCTCGGCCAGGTGGGCCACCGTGTCCCAGCAGGACTCGTCGCGGGTGGCCCAGAGGTAGAGGCTGGCCTCGCTGTGCTCGATGCGGAAGCCGTGGCCGAGGAGCGCCGCGCGCAGGGCCGTGCGGCGGGCCGCGTAGCGCTCGCGCTGGACGCGGACGTGCTCGTCGTCGCCGAGGGCCGCCACCACGGCCGCCTGGGTCGGCGCGGACGTCATCATGCCGCCGTGCTTGCGGATCTCCAGGAGGGGCCCCAGGACGGCCGGGTCGCCCGCCAGGAAGGCCGCGCGGTAGCCGGCGAGGTTGGAGCGCTTGGAGAGCGAGTGGACGGCCACCAGGCCGTCGTACGAGCCGCCGTTGACGTCCGGGTGCAGGACGGAGACCGGGTCGGCCTCCCAGCCCAGCTCCAGGTAGCACTCGTCGGAGACGACCAGGATGCCGTGCTCACGGGCCCAGGCCACGACGCGGGTCAGGTCGGCCTTCGACAGGACCCTGCCGGTGGGGTTGGACGGGGAGTTGAGCCAGAGGAGCTTCAGGCCCGTCGGGTCCAGCTCCGTCGGATCGTCGTACGCCTCGTACTCCGCGCGGGCCAGGCGCGCGCCGACCTCGTACGTCGGGTAGGCCAGGCGCGGGAACGCCACCCGGTCGCCGGGGCCGAGGCCCAGCTGGGTGGGGAGCCAGGCGACGAGTTCCTTGGAACCGACGATGGGCAGGACGTGGCGGTGGGTGACGTCGCGGGCGCCGAGGCGGCGCTCGACCCAGCCGGTGATCGCGTCGCGCAGTGCCGGGGTGCCCCAGACGGTCGGGTAGCCCGGGGAGTCCGCCGCGTCGATCAGGGCTTTCTGGATCAGCTCGGGGACCGGGTCGACCGGGGTGCCGACGGAGAGGTCGACGATGCCGTCCGGATGCGCGGCGGCCGTCTTCTTGTACGGCTCCAGCCTGTCCCAGGGGAAGGCCGGAAGGCGGTCGGAGACTGCGGACACGGTTACTGGCTCACTTTCTTCGGTGCGGCCGGTGCTGCCTGTGCGGTTCCGGGGCGAAACGCCTCGGTCCCGTACGGCACCGATCGGGGGCGATCAGCCGTACGGGACCGAGGCGGCGCGGTGCGGGCCGCTCCTACTGGTTCTGCGGCGGCAGCGCGGCGACGAAGGGGTGGTCGCGCTCGATCAGTCCCAGCTTGCTGGCGCCGCCGGGCGAGCCGAGCTCGTCGAAGAACTCGACGTTCGCCTTGTAGTAGTCCTTCCACTCCTCCGGAGTGTCGTCCTCGTAGAAGATCGCCTCGACCGGGCAGACCGGCTCACAGGCACCACAGTCGACGCATTCGTCCGGGTGGATGTACAAGGACCGCTGGCCCTCGTAGATGCAGTCGACCGGGCACTCCTCGATGCACGCCTTGTCCTTCACGTCGACACAAGGCTGCGCGATGACGTAGGTCACGCTGTCGTTCCTCCTCGATTGGGCGCTGGCGGGCCTCCTCAGGCTCCGCCGCCTGGCGCGCGGGAGCGCGGCGTCGTCGATGCCCGCCCCTAGTATCTCCGTTCTTGGGCATGATCCGAACAGGAGGGGTGAACCGACCCGTGGAAATCTCTGCCGCAGGGCGCCTTGAGGTCCGTATCACCGTTGCTGACGTGGGCAAACGAGTCTCCGTGCGGCGCTTGAGCGAACCGGGTGTCGCGGGTGAGAAGTTCACCGACACGGTGGGGGTTCTCACATCATGGGACGACGGTGTGCTGCGGATCACACGCAAGAGTGGCGAGTCGGTCCGTGTCCCGGAGTCCGCGCTGGTCGCGGGCAAGGTCGTGCCGTCGGCGCCGGCGCGGCGGCGCGGTCCCGCCGCCTCGTACGAGGAGCTGGCGCGGGTCGCCGCGCGGGCCTGGCGGCCGGTGGAGAGCGAGCGGCTCGGTGAGTGGGAGCTGCGGGCGGCCGCCGGGTTCACGCGGCGGGCCAACTCCGTGCTCCCGCTCGGCGACCCTGGAATGCCGCTCGACGAGGCGCTGACCGCCGTACGGCGCTGGTACGCCGAACGGGGCCTGCCCGCGTACGTCCAGACCGCCACCGGGGCCGAGGGCACGCAGGAGCCGCTGTGCGCGGAGCTGGAGCGGCGGGGCTGGGTGCGGGAGGTGACGGCCGAGGTGTGGACCGGCGGGCTGGCGCAGGTCGCCGACCTGTCGGAGGGGACCGGCGTGGTCCTGTCCCGGGAGGCGGACGAGGCGTGGCTGGCGCGGTACCAGCGCAAGGGCGTGAGCGAGGTGGCCCTGCGGGTACTGGCCGACGGACCGTCGGTGTGGTTCGCGACGGTGCCCGGTGCGGACCCGGCCGCCCCGGCGGCGATCGGGCGGTGTGTCGTGGACGGCCGGTGGGTCTCCTTCGCGGCCGTCGAGGTCGACCCCGCGCAGCGGCGCCGGGGGCTGGCGACCGCCGTGATGGCCGCGCTGGCCCGGCGGGCGCTCGACGAGGGCGCGTCGGCGGCGTGGCTCCAGGTCGAGACGGACAACGCGGGGGCGCGGGCGCTGTACGCCGGGATGGGCTTCGCGGCGCATCACGCGTACCACCACTACCGGGAGCCCGCGAGCGCCGGGACGGACCGGTAACCGATCGCCGTGGAAGGGCACGAGCAAGCTATGCGTCACCCACGTTCTCCGCATCCCCCGTCGCCGGAACGCTCCGCCGAGCTGCGACGGCGGTTCGCCGAAGAGGCACGCTCCGAGCGGCCCGACCTGGCCACGCTGTGCCTGCTGGTGGGCGCGGAGGCGGACGGGGCGCTGGACGAGGCGGGTCTGGACGCCGCGCAGATGGAGCTCGACGAGCTGGCCGGACAGCTGCCGTTCCGGCCGGGTTCGCCGTCGGCCTGGGCGGCGGCGCTGCGGGACCTGCTCGGCGAGCGGTACGGCTTCCACGGGGTCGCCGCGGACTACCAGCGGCTCGAGTCGTCGTTGCTGCACGAGGTGCTGCGGCGCCGGCGCGGGCTGCCGATCATGCTGTCGGTGGTGTGGCTGGAGGTGGCCCGGCGGGCGGGGGCGCCGGTGTACGGGGTCGCGCTGCCGGGACACTTCGTGGTCGGGTTCGGGGCGGAGTTCGGACCGGAGGAGGGGCGGGTGCTCGCCGATCCGTTCGACGGGGGCCGGGTGCTCAGCGGGAACGACGCGGAGGTGCTGGTGGCGGGGGTGACGGGGGCCGCCCTGCGCCCGTCGATGCTGGAGCCGGCGGCGCCGTTGGAGGTGGTGTCGCGCATCCTGAACAACATCCGGGCGTGGGCGGCGGCCCGGCCGGAGCGGTCGGATGTCGGGCTGTGGGCGATCGAGCTGGCGTTGCTGCTGCCCGCGCATGCGGCGCGGCTGCGGTACGAGCGGGCTCGGTTGCTGGTGCAGCGGGGGGAGTTCTCGGCGGGGGCCGGGGAGTTGGAGGCGTACGCGGAGGTCGTGGGGGCGGTGGACGAGGCGGTCGCGGAGCAGGTCCGGGGGGAGGCGCGGGCGGCTCGCGCCATGCTCAACTGAGGACGCGAGGGCCTGTATTGAGTTCCCCGTCGTCCGCCCGAAGGGCGGGCGCAGCGGCGGTCCGTGCAGCGAGCGTGCGTGCCGGGCGTCGGGGCGCAGACGGGGAACTCAATACAGGCCCGAGGGGGCGCCCGGCGAGTGCCGGGCGCCCCCTCGTGGAGTGGCGTCGTCAGCTGGGGTCGGTCTCGATGACCGCCACGCGGTCGGTCTTGCTCTTCAGGGCCTGGCGCAGGGCGCCGTAGACGTCCTCGGGGGTGACGGGCGTCTTCTCACCGTTGGCGCGGGTGATGAGCACGCCGTCGAACGTCCCGCCGTACAGTTCCTTCAGGGCGTTGAGGTCGGGCTTGTCGACGAGTTTGCCGTTGACGGCCGTGACCCGGAGGAACTTCCACAGCGACTTCTCCGGGCTCATCAGGATGGAGTGCGCGGCGTCGGTCCGCACGGTCACCTTCGCCGACATCGCCGGCTCGGCGAACTCCTTCATGATCCGGTCGACCTCGGCCTTGGAGACCGTGGGCTGCTGGGTGGTCGTCGGCACGTTCACCGGGGTGGCGGTGCCCGTCTCCACCTGGGCGCGGTACGCCTCCTGCACGGCCTCGGTCGACTTGGCGACGTCGATGCCCTTGCCGGCCTTGCCGTACACGGGGACGGCCTTGCCGGACTCGAACCTGACGGTGCCCTCGGTCACCGATCCGGCCCCGCCGGCGGCGTCCTCCAGGGCCGCGTGCAGCTTCTCCTCGTCGACGGGCATGACCGGGTCGACGACACGCTGCCGGCCGAGGAGGGAGCCGAACACGGACATCGGGTTGTAGTCGCTCTTCGCCGCCGCGCTGGCCGTGGCCTGCGTGTCGAGCTGGAGCCCCGCCTGGTCCGGCTTCAGGGAGACCGTCTCGCCGCCGACCGTGAGCTTGAGCGGCTTGCTCGCGCGGGCGGAGAGGACGTCGTCCAGCTTCTCGACGGCGTCGTCGCGCGTGCCGCCGCCGATGTCGACGCCGAGCACGGTGGTGCCCTTCGGCACGTCGGAACGGTTCATGAGCAGGCCGGCGCCGTAGGTGACACCGGCGACGAAGACCAGGCCGCCGACGAGCAGCGGGAGCTTCCTGCGGCCCTTCTTCTTGGCCGGCTTGGCGGAGCTCGCCGGGGGCGCGGAGACCGGCTCGGGCAGCTTCGGGGGGGTGTGCGGCAGCGGTCCGTCGGCGGACGCGCCCTGGAACGGCGCGTTCCGGTCGGTCGGCACGACGGGGATGCCGCTGGTGACGGTGTTCCCGGAGACGTTGTCCGGGTTGCCGTAACCGGGAGTGCCCGGCTCGGGGGCCGGCTTCTGCGGGGTGAGGATCGCGGTGTCGTCGCTGAGCCCACCGCCGGGGCCGAGACGGGCGGCGTCGGCGCCGGTGCCGGGGCCGGTGCCGGGGCTCTGCAGCCTGCCCGGGGCGGCGGGGCCACCGGGACCGCCAAGACCACCGGGACCACCGGGACCGCCTGGACCACCGAGACCGCCCGGACTACCGGGACCACCCGGACCACCCGGACCGCCAGGACTACCGGAACCACCCGAACCACCGAGACCGCCCGGACTACCGGGACCGCCTGGACCGCCTGGACTACCCGGACCGCCCGGACCGCCGGGGCCCCCGGGACCACCCGGACCGCCCAGGCCGTTCGGTGCGGGCCCGCGCTGTCCGCTGGGCGCGCCCGGGCCGCCGGGTGTCCTGGGCCGGCCCAGGTCGCCGAGGTCGCCGACCGGGGGCGGCGTCAGCCGGCTGTCGCCGGTGACCGGGCCGCTCGTCGCGCCCGCGGGACCCCGGGTGTCGCCGTACGGGGACTGCCCGTTCGGGCCGCTCTGCCCGCTGCGGGGGCCGGGGCCCTGGTTGCCCTGCCCGTTCTCCGGGAAGTACGGCAGGTCGTCGCGGCGTGGTTCGGCGCCGCCGCCGTCGGAGCCCGGGCGGGTGCCGTTGCCGTTGCCCAGCGGTCCGGCCGCCAGCGCCTCGGTCACGTCGAAGGAGCCGGTGCCGCCACCGTGGCCGGGCGCCACGGGTCCGCCCGTCGCCCCGGAGAGACCGGCGCCGCCCGTGGCGCCTGGCCGGGAGCCGCCCGGCACGTTCATGGAGCCGACGACGCCACCGGGGCGGCCACTCCCGCCGCCCGGTCGCGCACCGGCACCGGAAGCACCGGCACCCGGTCCCGCGGCACCCGCGGAGGGCGCGCCCGGCGTACCGGCCGCCGCGCCGGAACCGCCGGGCAGACCGGCACCGTTGGTGGAGCCGCCACCCTGAGCGCCCTTGGCCGGGCCGGACTTGCGCGGCGCGAACCAGTCGCTGGCCGGCTTGTCCTCGGTCGGCCGGGCGGGCTGCCCCGGCTCGGCGGGGGCCTCGACGGCGCCCGAGGGCTCTGCGGCGCTCGGTGCCGACGTGGGCGCGGGCCGCTCGGCCGTCGTCTCCGTGTCACCGGCGGCGCCCTCGGCGTCCGTGACGGGCTTGCGCACGACGACCGGCGGGATGGGCCGCGATCCCGGGATGTTGATCCGGATTCGGGTCGTCAGCGTCGTCTCGGTCTTGCGCTCCTCCGGCCGCGAGGCCGAACGGCCCGCGTCCGCACCGGCGTCGGAAGCCGTGGGTGTCCCGTAGGGCGGGGTACCCGACGGGTATGCGGCTCCGCCGCGCCCGTGGGGCCCGGAGGACGAACTGTCAGTTTCACGACTCAAGGCAGGTTCTCCCGGTTGGCTCCGCCGCCCGGCACACCAGAAAGCGGGCGGCTCGGCGGCGCGCACCACCATACTGGCCACCTCTCGCGCGTATCCCGTGACCGCCGGGGAAACCCACACCGGACTCGCACGCCCGCGCCGCGGCGAAGTAGTACGTCACTTGCCAAGTCGGACGGCGCCGCCGTCCGGTTGCCGCACCGGTGCGAGGGTGGCACACATCACAGCGACGGCGATCCCGCCGAGCAGGAAGAGGTAGGAGCCGCTGCCGGCCGCGAAGAGGAAGTCGCCCTCGGGACGGCTGGTCGTGAGCAGGACCACGGCGAGCGCCCACCCCGCGGCGGGCGCGACGGCCCCGCCCCGGCGGCCCACGGCCCGGCCCGCTCCGACGCAGAGCCCCGCCTCGGCGGCCAGCGCGAGCAGCAGCCCGCCCGGGAACCACCCCGGCTGCACCAGCGCGCCCGAAACCCCGACCAGGGCGCCGAGCACGAAGAGCCCCAGATAGAGGGCCGCCCGCCCGAGCGAGGGCGCGCGCAGCGGCTGGGCCAGGGCGGAGGTCGTCGGCTCGGCACGCCCGCTCATGACGCCACCTCGGTCCCCGCGGTCCCGGTGATCCCGTCGGTCCCGGCGATCCCGGCGAAGAGGTCGCTCTCGCGGCCGTCACCGTCCCCGGACCGCTCGCCGCGCACCAGTTCGTAGTACTCGGTGGTGAAGACCGGCTGGGCCAGTTCGTTGGAGAGGGCGAAGTACGGCTCGGCGACGGTGATCTGCGTGACGTGCGCGCGCATGGCCGCGGTCTTGGCGGCGTTCGCGCCGCCGTCGCCCCGGATTTCGGTGGTGATCCGCTCGTCGTCGACGACGCCCGGTACGTCCTCGACGCCGGCCGCCTTCTCGAAGGGCAGACCGGGCAGGTCGTCGCGGAGGCGGGCGAAGGCGTCCTCGGCGACGGTACGGGGGACGCGGTTCCAGTAGACCTTGTCGACCGGGCACCCCGCCTCGGCCGCCAGCTCGGCGGCGCGCATGGCGATGCGGTGGGCCTGGATGTGGTCGGGGTGGCCGTAGCCGCCGTCGGGGTCGTAGGTGACGAGGACCTGGGGACGCACCTCGCGGATCACCTCGACGAGGAGTTCGGCGGCCCGGTCGACGTCCGCCTGCCACAGGCAGCCGGGGTCGTCGTTGTCGGGCAGACCCATCATCCCGGAGTCGGCGAACCGTCCAGGCCCGCCGAGCAGCCGGAAGTCCTCGACGCCGAGCGCGCGCATCGCCGCCGCCAGCTCGCCCCTGCGGTGCCCGCCCAGGGCGGCTCCGGTCAGGTGCCCCAGCTCGGGCGGGATGACCTCGCCCCGCTCGCCGAGGGTGCAGGTCACCAGCGTCACGTGGGCGCCTTCGGCGGCATACCTGGCCATGGTGACGCCGTTGTTGATCGACTCGTCGTCCGGGTGCGCGTGCACCAGCAGCAGACGCCGGGCGGGGAGTTCCGTCATGGACTCCACCCTATGAGGTCGCCGCCCCGTCCCCGTAACGCGGGAGACCGTCCGTGGACCGGCACGTCGGAGCAGGCGGGACGGCAGCCTTTCACAGCCCGCGCACAACCCGCGCCGAGCCGACGCATGGACTTCGTTGGCAAGCTGACCGACAGGTCGGCACCGGCGTCCCGTCCCGGGAGCCCGGTGCGACCCCAACGGTCCTGTCACCTCCCGACGGAAGGCGCCCATGCGCAAGCCGAAAGCCAGCCAGACCCCCGACGGCCCCGCCTACCAGGGGCGCCTGCTTCCTCATCCCGAGGAGGAGGTCGTCGACCAGGGGCTGAAGTTCGACGTCGGCACACTCGTCTCCCGCAGGCGGGCCCTGTCCTTCCTCGGAGGGGTCGGCGGCATGGCGGCCCTCGCCGCGTGCGGCTCGGGCTCGAACACCAGTACCTCGACCAAGGCTACGGCCTCCGCGTCGTCGTCCGGCCTGACCGAGATTCCCGACGAGACCAACGGGCCCTACCCCGCGGATGGCACCAACGGGGTCCAGGTCCTGGACCAGGACGGGATCGTCCGGCAGGACATCCGCTCGAGCTTCGGCGACTCCACGACCACCGCCCCGGGCATCCCCCTCACCTTCGAATTCACCCTGCTGGACATCGCCGAGGACGGCCGACCGCTCGCCGGAGCGGCCGTCTACGCCTGGCAGTGCGACCGGGACGGCAACTACTCCCTGTACTCCAGCGGAATCGAGAACGAGAACTACCTGCGCGGCGTCCAGGTCGCCGACGACGACGGCCGGGTGAGGTTCGACAGCATCTTCCCCGCCTGCTACCCGGGCCGTTGGCCCCACATCCACTTCGAGGTCTACCCCGGCCTCGACTCCGTCACCGACTACGACAAGCGGCTGTCGACCTCCCAACTGGCCATTCCCAGGACCGACTGCGAAACCGTCTTCGCCACCGACGGTTACGAGTCCTCCGTCGACAACCTGGCCAAGCTCACCCTCAAGACCGACAACGTCTTCGGCGACGACGGCGGCGTCCACCAGTTGGCGACGATGAGCGGATCGGTGAAGGCCGGCTACACGGCGAAGCTGACCGTTCCCATCGACACCGGCACCGAGCCCACCGGGGGCAACGCGCCCGGCGGTGACAGCGGCGACCCCGCAGGGGGCCAACCGCCGAGCGGTGCCCCGACCGGCGGCCCGCCGCCCGGCTCGGCACCCTCGGGCGGGCCGGGCAGCCCGGAGGCGTCGGCTTCGGGTACTTGACCTGGAGCGGCCGCCCGGACGCCCAAGCGCCGTTCACGCGTCTGTGAACGCCACCCTTCGCCGTCGAGCACATGAGCGATGGCCAGGGCGATGCGCTTGGTCCAGGGTCGACCTGTCCGCCATCCCACCCCCGGCCGACAGGCCCCTGCGTCAGAAGTTGATGCTTCCGATCATCCCCGCGAGGTTCGTCGTCAGCTCACTGATCGTGGGCGCGACGGTCGACGAGGCCAGGTAGAAGCCGAGGAGCATGCACACGACCGCGTGCCCCGCCTTCAACCCTGACTTCTTGACCAGCAGGAAGACGATGATCGCCAGCAGCACAACCGCCGAAATCGAGAGTGCCACGGCGGCTCACCTCCAATAAGCCCAGGGACATGGGGAGGGTCGGACGCGGTCGGACGCGGTCCCACCTTGGGGCAGATAAATCCACGCAGCGGGCACCTGGTTGATACCCACTATGCGCTAGTGATCATAACTATCCGTGCGCGCGCATCTCTCGGCGCACGGCCGCACAAGGGGGCGCATGGCCAATATGGTCAAGGCATGACGACCGAGTCCGACTCCTTCCCCAAACGGCACGCCCGCACCCAGCGGTTCACGCTCGGCGCGCCGCGTTCGTTCACCGTGGCACCCGACGGGTCCCGGGTCGCCTTCCTGCGCTCCGGCACCGGCACGGACCGGGCCAATTCGCTGTGGATCCTCGATACCGAGGAGGGCGGCGAGCGCGTCGCCGCCGATCCGCGCGCCCTCCTGGGCGGCGCCGAGGAGCATCTGTCGCCCGAGGAGCGGGCGCGGCGTGAGCGCAGCCGCGAGGGCGGTGCCGGCATCGTCGGCTACGCCACCGACGCGGCCGTCGAGCTGGCCTCTTTCGCCTTGTCGGGGCGGCTCTTCGCGGCCGAACTGCGGGCCGGGACGGCGCGTGAACTGCCCACCCCCCAACCGGTCATCGACCCGCGCCCCTCCCCCGACGGCCGGCACATCGCCTACGTCGCCCGGGGCGCCCTGCGGGTCGTGGGTGCCGAGGGGGACGGGGACAGGGCGCTGGCCGAGGCGGACACGGAGGGCGTCACCCACGGGCTCGCCGAGTTCGTCGCCGCCGAGGAGATGGGGCGCAGCCGGGGCTTCTGGTGGGGTCCCGGGTCGGACCGGCTGCTCGTGGCACGCGTGGACGACACGCCGGTCAGCCGGTGGTGGATCTCCGACCCGGCCCATCCCGAGCGTGATCCGCACCAGGTGCGGTACCCGGCGGCGGGCACCGCCAACGCGGACGTACGGCTGTTCGTGATCGGGCTGGACGGGGGGCGCACGGAGGTCCTCTGGGACCGGGCGCGGTATCCGTATCTGGCGCGAGTGCACTGGTCAGCGGCGGGTGCACCACTCCTCCTCGTACAGGCGCGCGACCAGCGCAGCCAGTTGTTCCTGGCCGTGGACACCGAGTCCGGGGCGACCCGGATGGTGCACGCCGACGAAGATCCAGTTTGGCTGGAACTCTTCCCCGGCGTGCCCTGCTGGAGCCCCTCCGGGCAGCTCGTGCGGATCGCCGACGAGGGCGGCGCGCGCGTACTGGCGGTCGGTGAACGACCGCTCACGGGTGCCCAGTTGCATCTGCGGGCGGTGCTGGACGTCTCCGGCGACGACGTGCTGGTTTCCGCGTCGGCCGGCGAGGAGGCGGCCGAGCCGGAGACCGGCGAAGTGCACGTGTACCGGGTGAACGAACTCGGCGTGGAGCGCGTCTCGCAGGAGCCCGGCGTGCACTCGGCGGTGCGCGCCGGAGGCGTGACCGTTCTCGTCTCCGCGACGCTCGACCGGCCGGGGACCCGGGTGCGGGTTCTGCGGGACGGGAAGCCGCTGGCGACCGTCGCCTCTTACGCCGAAGACCCCGGTTTGTCCCCGCGCGTGACGCTCACCGAAGGGGGCGCACGCCGTGTCCCGTGCGCCGTGCTTATGCCAAGGGACTACCACGGTGACACCCCCCTCCCCGTACTCCTGGACCCGTACGGTGGCCCGCACGGTCAGCGCGTGGTGGCCGCGCACAACGCCCACCTCACGTCGCAGTGGTTCGCCGACCAGGGCTTCGCGGTCGTCGTCGCCGACGGGCGGGGCACTCCCGGGCGCTCCCCCGCCTGGGAGAAGGCCATCAAGGACGACGTGGCCGCGGTCGTGCTCCAGGACCAGGTGGACGCGCTCCAGGCCCTCGCCGCCGACTTCCCGCTCGACCTGAACCGCGTCGCCATCCGTGGCTGGTCCTTCGGGGGCTATCTGGCCGCCCTGGCGGCCCTGCGCCGGCCGGACGTCTTCCACGCCGCCGTCGTGGGCGCCCCGGTCACCGACCTGCGGCTGTACGACACCCACTACGAGGAGCGCTACATCGGCCACCCGGGCGAGCAACCGGAGGTCTACCGCCGCAACTCGGTGATCGACGACGCGGGCCTGGTCGACGCCGCCGAGCCGCGACGCCCCATGATGATCATCCACGGGCTCGCGGACGACAACGTGGCGGTCGCCCACTCCCTGCGGCTGTCCTCGGCCCTGCTGGCCGCGGGCCGCCCGCACGAGGTGCTCCCGCTGTCCGGCGTCACGCACATGACCCCGCAGGAGTCGGTCGCCGAGAACCTGCTGTTGCTCCAGGTCGACTTCCTCAAGCGGTCACTGGCGTAGCGTCACACGAAGGCACCAACCGCTTTAACACGCAGGCAACTTCACCGAAGCGGCACCGATATACGGACGCGCGACGCTGATCAGCGTACGGCCGTGCGGGTGCCGTAAGCGGGCCGGGGAGCGCCATGTCACCCCGGCCCGCTGCCGTGCCTCCCGGTGCCGTCGTCGTCCGCCTCTGGGGGGACTACCTGCTTCTCCTCCGCGAAGTGGCACGCCGAGTCGTGGGCCGCGGGACCGGTGGTGTGCCGGAACTCGGCGGGGACGGCGAGCGCCGGTACCTCCAGGGCGCAGCGCTCCCGCGCCTTCCAGCAGCGGGTGCGGAAGCGGCAGCCGGACGGGATGTTGGTCGGGGACGGCACGTCGCCGGCCAGGATGATGCGCTCGCGGTGCTCCCGGGCCTCCGGGTCGGGCACCGGCACGGCGGACAGCAGCGCCTGGGTGTAGGGGTGCGTGGGATGGTCGTAGATCTCGGCGTCGCGGCCGGTCTCCACGATCCGGCCGAGGTACATCACGCCGACCCGGTCCGAGATGTGCCGGACGATGGACAGGTCGTGGGCGATGAAGATGTAGGACAGGTCGAACTCGTCCTGGAGCCGGCCCATCAGGTTGATCACCTGCGCCTGGACGGACACGTCGAGGGCCGAGACCGGCTCGTCCGCGACGATGATCTCCGGGCGCAGCGCCAGCCCCCGCGCGATGCCGATGCGCTGGCGCTGGCCGCCGGAGAACTGGTGGGGGTAGCGGTTGATGTACTCGGGGTTGAGGCCGACGACGTCCAGCAGGTGCTGCACCCTCCCCCGCCGGTCGCCCTTCGGCGCCACCTCCGGGTGGATGTCGTACGCCTCCCCGATGATGTCGCCCACGGTCATGCGGGGGTTGAGGGAGGTGTAGGGGTCCTGGAAGACCATCTGGATGTTGCGGCGTACGGACTTGAGGGCCTTGCCCGACAGCTTGGTGATGTCCTCGCCCTTGTAGCGGATCTCACCGGCCGTCGGCTTCTCCAGGTTGACCAGCATCTTGGCGACCGTGGACTTGCCGCAGCCGGACTCGCCGACGATGCCCAGGGTCTCGCCGCGGTCGAGGTGGAAGTCGACGCCGTCGACCGCCTTGACCGCGCCGACCTGCTTCTTGAAGAGGATGCCAGTGGTGAGCGGGTAGTGCTTGACGAGACCGCGGACTTCGAGGATCGGCTCGGTCGTCTCAGCCATGCAGGCACTCCCTCCAGAAGTGGCAGGCGCTCCCGCGTTCCGCTTCGGACTCCGTCACGTCGTACAGCGGCGGTACGTCGGTGCGGCAGACGTCCTGGGCCATCGGGCAGCGGGGGTGGAAGGCGCAGCCGGGCGGGATGCGGGTGAGGTTGGGCGGCAGGCCCTTGATGGCGTAGAGCTCCTGGCCCTTCTGGTCCAGGCGCGGGATCGACTCGAGCAGGCCGCGGGTGTAGGGGTGGGCGGGCGCCTTGTAGATGTCGTGGACGGGCGCCGTCTCCACGATCCGGCCCGCGTACATGACGGCGATCTTGTCGGCCACGTCGGCGACCACGCCCAGGTCGTGGGTGATGAGGATCAGGCCCATGTGCAGCTCGCGCTGGAGTTCCGCGAGCAGGTCCATGACCTGGGCCTGGACGGTGACGTCGAGGGCGGTGGTCGGCTCGTCGGCGATGATCAGCTTCGGCTCCAGGGCCATCGCCATCGCGATCATGATGCGCTGGCGCATGCCGCCGGAGAACTGGTGCGGGTACTGCCGCACCCGCTCCTTGGCGGCCGGGATGCGGACGCGGTCCATCAGCTCGACGGCCTTGGCATGGGCGTCCTTGCGCGACATGCCGCGGTGCACGGTGAACATCTCGGCGAGCTGGGCGCCGACGGTGAGGACGGGGTTCAACGACGACAGCGCGTCCTGGAAGATCATCGCCATCTCGGCGCCGCGGACCTTCCGGCGTTCCTCCTCCTTCAGCTTCAGCAGGTCCCGGCCCTCGAAGAGGACCTCGCCGGCGGTGATCCGGCCCGGGGGCATGTCGAGGATGCCCATGACCGTCTGGGCGGTGACGGACTTGCCGGAGCCGGACTCGCCGAGGACGGCCAGGGTCTCGCCCGCGTCGACGCCGTAGCTGACGCCGTTGACGGCCTTGGCGACGCCGTCCCGGGTGTGGAACTCCACGTGCAGGTCGCGCACTTCCAGCAGCATGCGGCGGCTCACCTCAGCTTCGGGTCGAGGGCGTCGCGCACCGCGTCGCCGAGCATGATGAACGCGAGGACGGTGACGGCGAGGGCTCCGGAGGGCCACAGCAGGGCGTGCGGGGCGTTGCGGACGTAGGGGGCGGCGGCGGAGATGTCGATGCCCCAGGAGACGCTGGGCGGCTTGAGGCCGACGCCGAGGAAGGACAGGGTCGCCTCCAGGGAGATGTAGGTGCCCAGCGCGATGGTCGCCACGACGATGACCGGCGCGATCGCGTTGGGCGCGATGTGGCGGAGCAGGAGCCGGGAGTTGGAGGCGCCCAGCGCGCGGGCGGCCTGGACGTAGTCGTTCTGCTTGGCGGTGATGACGGAGCCGCGGGCGATGCGGGAGATCTGCGGCCAGCCGAGCAGCACGATGAAGCCGATGACCGGCCAGACGGTGTTGCTGGTGATGACGGAGAGCAGGACCAGGCCGCCGAGGACGACCGGGATCGCGAAGAAGACGTCGGTGATGCGGGACAGGACCGCGTCCCCCGCCCCGCCGAAGAACCCGGCGAGCCCGCCCAGCACGCTGCCGAGGACCGCGACCCCGAGCGTGGCGAGGACGCCGACCGCCACCGACGTACGGGCGCCGTAGACGGTGCGGGTGTAGACGTCGCAGCCCTGGCCGTTGAAGCCGAAGGGGTGGCCGGACTGGGAGCCCTCCTGGGCCTTGGCCAGGTCGCACTTGAGGGGGCTGCCGGAGGCGATCAGGGACGGCCAGACGGAGATGACGATCAGGAAGAGGATCACCAGGGCCGAGATGATGAAGACCGGGTTGCGGCGCAGGTCGTGCCAGGCGTCGGACCAGAGGCTGCGGGGCTTGTCCTGGGGGCCGGTGCCCTCCGGGCCGTCCGGGCCCGGGGTCTTCTCCAGGGTCACCGCCTCGCTCGCGCCGAGGTCCATCTGCCCGCCCATGCCGGTGCCGGCGATCGCGCGCTCCGGCTCGTACGGCTGCTGCTCAGGCATAGCGGATCCTCGGGTCGAGTACGGCGTACAGGAGGTCGACGACGAGGTTGGCGACGAGGAAGACGAGGACCAGGACGGTGACGAAGCCGACGACGGTCTGCGTGTTCTGCCGGAGGATGCCCTGGTAGAGCTGGTAGCCGACGCCGTGGATGTTGAAGATCCGCTCGGTGACGATGGCGCCGCCCATCAGGGCGCCGATGTCGGTGCCGATGAAGGTGACGACGGGGATCAGGGAGTTGCGCAGCAGGTGCCGGGTGATGACCCGGTGGCGGGGCAGGCCCTTGGCGATGGCGGTGCGGACGTAGTCGGAGCGCCGGTTCTCCGCGATGGAGGTGCGGGTCAGCCGGGTGACGTACGCCAGGGAGACCGAGGCGAGGACCAGGCCGGGGACGATCAGCTCGCCGAAGGGGGCCTCGGAGGAGACGGCCGGGTCGATCCAGCCCCACTTGACGCCGAGCAGGAGCTGGAGGAGGAGGCCGGTGACGAAGGTGGGGACGGAGATGACGACGAGGGTGAGCAGCAGGACGCCGGTGTCGATGGGGCGGCCGCGGCGCAGGCCGGTGACGACGCCGAGGACGATGCCGACGACGATCTCGAAGAGGATGGCGATGAGGGTGAGCCGGATGGTGACCGGGAACGCCGTGCCCATCAGCTCGGTGACCGGCTGACCGTTGAAGGCGGTGCCGAAATCGCCGGTGAAGACGTTGCCCATGTAGGTCAGGTACTGCTGCCACACGGGCTGGTCGAGACCGAATTCGTGCCGCAGCTGCGCGGCCGTCGCCGGGTCGCACTCCCGGTCGCCGCACAGGCCCGCGATGGGGTCGCCCATCACGTTGACCATCAGGAAGATCAGCAGCGTGGCCCCGATGAAGACCGGGATCATCTGGAGCAGCCGCCGGACGACGTAGCGTCCCATGGCGCCCCCTCAGCCGACCTTGATCTCGTTGTAGACCGGGACGCTGAACGGGTTGAGCTTCACGTTGGACAGCCGGTCCGAGTAGCCCGCGCTGCCGTTCTGGTACCAGAGCGGGATGGCGCCCATCTCGTCCCGCAGGACCTCCTCGGCCTGCTGGAAGAGGCCGATGGCCTTCGCGGTGTCGGTCTCGGCGTTGGCCCGGTCGACGAGGTCGTCGAACTTCTCGTTGGACCACTTGCCGTCGTTGGAGGAGGCGTTGGTGTAGTAGAGCGGCTGGAGGAAGTTCTGGATGAGGGGGTAGTCCATCTGCCAGCCGGCGCGGAAGGGGCCGCTCATCTTCCGGTCGGTGATCTGGTTGCGGAAGTCGGCGAAGGTGCCGACCGGGTTGCCCGCGCAGGCGCGGTCGTTGTCCAGGGCGTTGTTGATGGAGTTGCAGACCGCGTCGACCCACTGACCGTGGGAACCTGTGTCGGCGTTGTACGTGATCTTGACCTGGCCGCCGGGCAGTCCGCCGCCCTCGCTGATCAGCTTCTTGGCCTCGTCGGGCTTGTACTCGCAGGCCTCGCCGCACAGGCCGGCCTTGTAGCCGCCGTCCTCGCCGAGGACGGGTGAGGTCCAGTCGGTGGCCGGGGTGCGGGTCTGCTGGAAGATCGTGTCCGTGATCTGCTTGCGGTCGATCGCCATGGACAGGCCCTTGCGGACCTTCTCGGAGCCGGGCTTGCTCCAGTCGTTGTCGTAGAAGGGGAACGCGAGCGTCTGGATGATGCCGGCCGGGGTGTTGATGTACCGGTCGCCGAGGTCGTTCTGCACGTTCTTGAGCTGGGCGGCGGGGACGTCGTCGACGAGGTCGAGGTTGCCGGCCATCAGGTCGGTGTAGGCCGTGTTGTTGTCGGTGTAGACCTTGAGGTCGACGCCACCGTTCTGCGCCTTGTCGGGACCCGGGTACTCCTCCCACTTGCGCAGGGACATCTGGGAGCCGCGGGCGTAGTTGTCCACCATGTACGGGCCGTTGCCGACCGGCTTCTTCAGCCAGGCGTCGTGGTCGTCGAAGAAGGCGCGGGGCAGGGGCGCGAAGGCCGGGTAGCCGAGGGTGTCGGGGAAGGTCGAGAACTTCTGGCTGAGCTTGACGGTGAAGGTGCGGGGGCCGGTCACCTTCAGCCCGGAGAGTGTGTCGGCGCTCTGCTCGCCGCTCTCCGGGTGCGTCTTGTCGTAGCCCTCGATGTACGCGAAGAAGTAGGCGTTGCGCTGGTTGTTCTTCAGGCTGGCGCCGTAGTTCCAGGCGTCCACGAAGGACTGGGCGGTGACCTTCTCGCCGTTGCTGAAGGTCCAGCCGTCCTTGACGGTGATCGTGAAGTTCTGCGAGTCGGAGGTCTCGATCTTCTCGGCGAGCATGTTCTGCGCCTCGCCGGTCTCGGGGTCGTACTTCTTCAGCCCCCGGAAGATCATGTCGAGGACCTTGCCGCCCTGTACCTCATTGGTGTTGGCCGGCTCCAGCGGGTTCTGCGGGTCGCCCCAGGAGGAGCTGAGGACCGCGCTCGTGTCTCCGCCGCTGCCGCCCCCGCCTCCGCAGGCGGTCGCCGCGAGGGCCACCGCCGCCGCGCATGCGGCCCATTTGGTGCGCCTGGCTCCGCGCATGGAGTGCCTCCTCGTGCCCTGACTCGTCCGACTCGTTCGACTCGTTCGCTGACTCGTCCGCTGATCCATTACCGGCCAGCATCAGGGCAAAAGGTGCACATCGCACACGCATACCTCCTTTTGGAGGAACCCAACAGTCGACCGGCGATACCTGACGGGGCGTCGAGGCGATGTCGGGGCGAGCCCATGTATGCCGCGGCGAAGGATCCCGAATCTCGGCGCAACGGATCTTCACCATCCGATGCGGAACCGTTGGATTACGAACCCTCGGTGTACACATTTCGACGACTCCGCGTCCGCATAACGAACGCCTTGCCTGATTAGTCCAGTTGGCCCGGTGTAGGGCACAGATCGATCACGGCACGCTACACGCGTAGCTATGGTTCGCCCAACTGGAGGCAAAGAAGGTAAAGAGAAAGCCAAGCCGAGCGAGATTTTATTGACCTTGAACGAATTGCGTTGAAAAAGTCCGGCGTAGCCCGTAGGGGGACGCCCTGCGGAGTCATCAGCCCCTCCCTTGGGCCAGGAGCACCATGACCCCCCCAACTCCATCAGCGGCTGCCCCGCTCGAGGTGACCGACGAGAGCGTCGTCAAGTCGCCCACGCCCACCACCAATAAGGGCAGCGAGAGCCGTTCACCCGGGCGCCTGGCCTGGACCCGCTTCAAGCGTGACAAAACGGGCGTCATATCCGCGTGCATCGTGATCTTCTTCTTCGCGATCGCGCTCGCCGCGCCGCTCATAGCCAAGCTGTACGGCAAGGACCCGTACACCACGTACGCCAGTGAACGCCCGGAACTGCTGAACGCCTTCGCCTACCCGGCCGGCCCCAACGGCGGCATGAGCGGCGAGTTCTGGTTCGGCATCGAGCCCCAGCTCGGCCGGGACGTGTTCACCTTCCTGCTGTACGGCATTCGCACGTCGCTGGGCATCGCGGTGGCCGCCACCCTGCTCACCGCGGTCGTCGGCGTCGTCGTGGGCATCACGGCGGGCTACCTCGGCGGCAGGACCGACTACTTGGTCAGCCGGGTCATCGACATCCTGCTCTCGTTCCCGTCGACGCTCTTCTTCATCGCCTTCATGCCGGTCGTCTACGGCCTGTTCGTCGCGAGCGACGAGAACATCCCGACCTCGCTGCGCGCCATCTCGCTCATCCTGGTGCTCTCGGCCTTCGGCTGGGCCTCGCTCGCCCGACTGCTGCGCGGTCAGGTGCTCGGCCTGCGCGAGCGGGAGTTCGTCGAGGCGGCCAAGGTCACGGGTGCGTCGCCGTTCCGGATCGTCTTCAAGGAACTGCTGCCCAACCTTTGGACGCCGATCATCATCCAGTCCACGCTGATGCTCCCGGCGTTCGTCACGGCCGAGGCCGGTCTGGCCTTCCTCGGCGTCGGCATCATCGACCCGACCCCGGACTGGGGCGTCATGATCCAGCGCGGCGCCCAGTTCTACACCGAGGACCTCACCTTCATGCTCTTCCCGGGCGTGTCGATGGTGATCTTCGTGCTCGCCTTCAACCTCCTCGGTGACTCGGTGCGCGACGCCCTCGACCCGAAGTCCAAGCGCTGACCCTCCCGTTCCATCCCGGCTCGTCCAACGCCGTCCGGCCGGCCGTCCCGTCCCGTTTGTCCCTCTCTGGCAGGTGCCTCATGTCTTTCTCCCGTAGAAACTTCCTCATCGCCACCGGTGTGGTCGCGGCCTCGTCCTCGGTGCTGACCGCCTGCGGCGGCGGGGACGGCGGCTCTTCCGCCAAGCACGACGGTCCCAAGGTCAGTGGCAGCGAGACCATCGAGATCGCGGTCGGCTCCAAGGCCGACTCGGTGGGCCCGGCCCCCGAGGTCAAGGGCGCGGTCAAGGGCGGGACGATCTACTCGCTGGACCAGTTCGACATGGACCACATGGACCCGGCGCAGATCTACGTCTCGACCGAGGCCGCCATCACCGTGCCGATCATGCGCGGTCTGACCGGCTACAAGATCGACGACAAGGGCGTCACCACCCTGGTCGGCGACGCCGCCACCGACGCCGGCACCATGAAGGACGGCGGCAAGACCTGGTCCTTCACCCTCAAGGACGGCCTGAAGTGGGAGGACGGCTCGGACGTCACCGCCGAGGACGTCCGGCACACCTTCGAGCGCACCTTCGCCTCGTTCATCACCGAGGGGCCGATCTTCGTACAGGGCTGGCTCGAGGGCGGCGACAAGTACAAGGGCCCTTACGAGGGCAAGCACCTCGACTCCATCGAGGTCGACGGCAAGACCATCACCTTCCGCCTGAACGAGCCGCGCAGCGACTTCAACTTCACGGTGGCCATGCGCGGTTACTCCCTGGTGCCGAAGAAGCTGGACACCAAGGAGAAGTACGACAAGAAGCCGGTCTCCTGCGGTCCGTACAAGATCGAGAGCCGTAGCGTCGGCAAGTCGATGACCTTCGTGCGCAACGAGCACTGGGACGCGAAGACGGACCCGATCCGCAACGCCTACCCCGACACCTTCCACTTCAGGTTCGGCTTCGAGCTGGTCGCCTCCACCGACCGCTACATCGCGGACAAGGGCAACGACCAGTACACGATGTCGATCTTCAACGAGATCGCCCCCGAGCGCATCGCGCAGGTACTCACCAACGCCGAGTACAAGAAGCGGGTCCTCACCCGGGTCGACACGGTCACCTACTACTGGCCGATCAACACCACCCGCATCACGGACGTCAAGGTCCGACAGGCGATCAACTGGGCGTGGCCGCACCAGCAGCTCCAGACGATCAGCGGTGGCGCCTACAGCACCGAGATCGCCACCACCATCCTCAGCCCGGTCACCCCCGGGTACCAGAAGTTCGACCTGTACGGCACGACGAAGAAGCCCGGCGGCGACCCGGCCAAGGCCAAGGCGATGCTGAAGGAGGCCGGCAAGCTCGGCCAGAAGCTCGTCATCGCCTACCAGCAGTCGGACACGCAGGTGAAGGTCGCCGTCGCGGTGAAGAACGCCCTGGAGGCGGCCGGCTTCGAGGTCGTCAACAAGCAGGTCGACAAGTCGACGTTCTACACCCAGATCGGCAAGATCGACAACGAGTACGACCTGTTCGGCGCCGGCTGGAGCCCGGACTGGCCGAACGGCTACTCGGTCTTCTACCCCTGCTGGCACGGTGACAACATCGCCAACGGCCGCAACAACTACGCCCAGCTGAACGACACCGGCGTGAACAAGGCGATCGACGCCGCCGCGAAGATCACCGACCCGGACGAGGCCAACAAGGCCTGGGGCGCCATCGACCGCCAGATCATGGAGCTGGCGCCGGTCGTCCCGGACTACCACAAGATCCGCAACTGGATGTACGGATCCAAGGTCGGCAACGTCGTCTACGACGGCGGCAACAACTGCATCGCGCTCTGCAAGCTCTACGCCAAGAAGTAAGCGCGCACGATCCCCGGGGGGCGGTCACCATCCGCGCGACCGCCCCCTGGGGCCCACCCCCCTCCATGCCCCCGGCGACGGCGCCCCGTCCGGAAAGTCACGCCCCATGCTCCGCTTCCTAGTCCGCCGAGTCATCGGCGCGATGGTCATCCTGCTGATCATCAGCGCTGTCACCTTCTGGCTCTTCTACGCGATCCCGCGTGACCCCGCGATGATGTCCTGCGGCAAGAACTGCACCGAAGCGAACCTGGAGCAGATCCGGCAGAACCTGGGCATCGACGAGTCGATCGTCATGCAGTTCTGGCACTGGCTCGTGGGTGTCTTCGCCGGACGTGACTACGGCGGGTACGGCTACTGCGACGCGCCCTGCCTCGGCTACTCGTTCGCCAACAACGAGCCCGTCTTCGGCACGATCATGGACCGGCTGCCGCTGACCCTCTCGCTCGCCTTCGGCTCGGCGGTCTTCTTCCTGATCATCGGTGTCGGCGCGGGCATGCTCGCCGCGCTCAAGCAGGGCAAGTTCCTGGACAAGTTCGCCAGCTCGGTGTCGCTGCTCGGCTCCTCGCTCCAGATCTACTTCGTCGGCTACGTCGCCATGTTCTTCCTGGTATCGCAGCTCGGCATCCTCAGCCAGCCCTCGTACACCCCGCTCACGGAGAACCCGGCCGCCTGGGTGTCCGGTCTGTTGCTTCCCTGGCTCGTGCTGTCGATCATCTTCACCGCCAACTACACCCGTATGACGCGTTCCCAGATGGTGGAGCAGCTCAGCGAGGACTACGTCCGCACCGCCCGCGCAAAGGGCTTGTCCCAGCGCAACGTCTTCTTCCGGTTCGCCTGGCGCGGCGCGATGGGCCCGATCGTCACCCTGTTCGGTATCGACCTCGGCACCCTGATCGGCGGCGCCATCATCACCGAGTCGGTGTTCTCCCTCCAGGGTGTCGGCCGACTCGCGGTGCAGGCCGTGAACCAGAGTGACCTGCCCATGCAGCTCGGCGTCACCGTGCTGGCGGCCGGCGCGATCGTGCTCTTCAACATCGTCGTCGACGCGGTCTACGCCCTCATCGACCCGCGGATCCGGCTCGCCTGACCTCCGCCCGTAGCCCCCTACCCCGCATCACCTCCTGGAGCGTCCCCGTGACGAGCACCGAACAGCAGCCCTTCCTCTCCGTCAGGGACCTGAAGGTCCACTTCTCCACCGAGGACGGCATCGTCAAGGCCGTCGACGGGCTCTCCTTCGACCTCGCCAAGGGCAAGACGCTCGGCATCGTGGGCGAGTCGGGCTCGGGCAAGTCGGTCACCAACCTGACGATCTTGGGCCTGCACGACCGGGACCGCACCGCGATCGACGGCGAGATCATCCTCGACGACAAGGACCTGCTCACCGCCACCGAGCGCGAGCTGGAGCGGCTGCGCGGCAACAAGATGGCGATGATCTTCCAGGACGCGCTGGCCTCGCTGTCGCCGTACCACACCATCGGCAAGCAGATCAGCGAGACGTACCGCAAGCACACCGGCGCTTCCAAGAAGGAGGCCCGGGACCGGGCGATCGAGATGCTGCGCCGGGTGGGCATCCCGCAGCCGGACGTCCGGGTGGACGACTATCCGCACCAGTTCTCCGGCGGTATGCGCCAGCGCGCGATGATCGCCATGGCGCTGGTCTGCGACCCCGAGCTGCTCATCGCGGACGAGCCGACCACGGCCCTCGACGTGACGGTCCAGGCGCAGATCATGGACCTGCTCAAGGACCTCCAGCAGGAGTTCGGCACGGCCATCGTCTTCATCACCCACGACCTCGGTGTCATCGCGGACATCGCGGACGACGTCCTGGTGATGTACGGCGGCCGGTGCGTGGAGCGCGGCACCAAGGAGGAGGTGCTGCGCGACCCGCAGCACCCGTACACGCTGGGCCTGATGAGTTCCATGCCCAGCCTGGACGGACCGGTCGACGTGCCGCTGGAGCCGATCCCGGGCTCGCCGCCCTCGCTGCTCAACCCGCCCACCGGCTGCCGGTTCCACCCGCGGTGCGCCTTCGTCGAGAAGGTCGAAGGCGGGCTGTGCTCCTCGGAGCAGCCCGCGCTCGAGGTGGTCAAGGGCCGGGGCTCCGCCTGCCACCTGCCCCCGGAGCAGCGCTCGGAGCTGTTCGCCGACTTCGCCGGTTCCCGGCTCAACTGACGTAAAAGAGACAGGACTTCACCATCATGAGCAACGCGGAAACGCTCCTGGACGTCAGCGGCCTGACCAAGCACTTCCCGATCAAGGGCGGCTTCCCCATCTCGCGTACGGTCGGCGCCGTGCGGGCGGTGGACGGCCTGGACTTCCAGGTGCGCGAGGGCGAGAGCCTGGGCCTGGTCGGCGAGTCCGGGTGCGGCAAGTCGACGACCGGCCGGCTGATCACCCGCCTGCTGGAGCCCACGGGCGGCAAGGTCGTGTACCGGGGCCAGGACATCACGCACGCCAAGCGCAAGGCGCTCGCGCCGATCCGGTCCGAGATCCAGATGATCTTCCAGGACCCGTACGCGTCCCTGAACCCGCGTCAGACGGTCGGCAAGATCATCGTCGGCCCGATGGAGATCAACGACATCAACCCGCCGGGCGGCCGGGAGAAGCGCGTCCGCGAGCTGCTGGAGATCGTGGGCCTCAACCCCGAGCACTTCAACCGCTTCCCGCACGAGTTCTCCGGCGGCCAGCGCCAGCGCATCGGGGTCGCCCGCGCCCTGGCCCTGGAGCCGAAGCTGATCGTGGCCGACGAGCCGGTCTCCGCGCTCGACGTGTCCATCCAAGCCCAGGTGGTGAACCTGCTGCAGAAGGTGCAGAAGGAGCTGGGCATCGCGTTCGTCTTCATCGCGCACGACCTGGCCGTCGTACGGCACTTCTCGCAGCGCGTCGCGGTCATGTACCTCGGTCAGATCATGGAGATCGCCGACCGCGACGACCTGTACGACAACCCGCGTCACCCCTACACGCGCGCCCTGCTGTCCGCCGTGCCCGAGGCCACGGTGGAGGACACGCCCCGCGAGCGCATCCGGCTCGTCGGCGACGTGCCCTCGCCGATCAACCCGCCCTCGGGCTGCCGCTTCCGCACCCGGTGCTGGAAGGCGACGGAGAAGTGCGCGTCCGAGGCGCCGCCGCTCGTGCAGGTGGAGGGCAACAAGGCCGGACACCTGACCGCGTGCCACTACCCCGAGACGGATGACGTACCCTCGCCCCGTCTCACCAAGAGCCCCCAGGCGGCTGCCTGACAACACCCCTTTTCTGTCGGCACCGCCTGCGGAACGGACTTCTACGGCCCATTGACCCGAGCCCGGAACGTCCGCTCCAGGGAAACCGAGGGCCCGCGCCTCCCCAGGCGCGGGCCCTCGGTCTGCTCCGGCGGGGCCGGGTCAGCCCTTGTCCGGCTCCTCCAGCGCGGCCAGTGCCGGGTCGAGGACGATGTCCGCCTCGCGGGCCGCGATCGTCGGCTCCTCCGGGAAGTGGCAGGCCGTCAGGTGACCGTCGCGGTTGCCGTCGATCCGGACCAGTGGAGGCACCTCGCTCGCGCACTTGTCCTGCGCCTTCCAGCAGCGGGTGCGGAAGCGGCAGCCCGAGGGCGGCATGATCGGCGAGGGAACGTCGCCGGCGAGGCGGATCCGCTCACGCTCCTCCGGCTCGTCGACCATCGACACCTCGGGAACCGCCGACAGCAGAGCATGGGTGTAGGGGTGCCGCGGCCTGCTGTAGATGGAGTCCCGGTCACCGACCTCGACCACCCTGCCGAGGTACATGACGGCGACACGCTTCGAGAAGTGCCTGACCACCGCCAAGTCGTGGGCGATGAACAGGAAGGCGATGCCCAGCTCCTGCTGCACCTTCTGCAGGAGATTCACGACCTGCGCCTGGATCGACACGTCCAGCGCGGAGACCGGCTCGTCCGCGACGATGAGCTTCGGGCTGAGGGCGAGGGCGCGGGCCACTCCGATGCGCTGACGCTGGCCGCCGGAGAACTCGTGCGGGAAGCGGTTGAAGTGCTCCGGGTTGAGGCCCACGAGTTCGAGCAGCTCGCGAACCTTCTTGTCCCGGCCGCCCGCGGGGTTGATTCCGTTGACCTCCATCGGCGACTTGATGATCGTGCCGACGGTCTGCCGGGGGTTCAACGAGGAGTAAGGGTCCTGGAAGATCATCTGGATCTCGGAGCGGACGGACGCCAGTTGCCTCCGTGAGGCGTGGCTGATGTCCTGACCCGCGTACTCGATCTTCCCGGCCGTCGGTTCCAGGAGCCGGGTGATGAGCCGGCCCGTGGTGGACTTGCCGCAACCGGACTCGCCCACCAGGCCGACGCTCTCACCGGCACCGACGGTCAGATCGACGTCGTCCACGGCCTGGACGGCGCCGACCCTTCGTTTGATCGGGAACCCGCCGTAGATCGGGAAGTGCTTGGTCAGACCCTCGACCTTCAGCAGCGTCTCGGCCGACGCCGTGGAGGAGCCCTGCTGTGCGGGAAGGGTGAGTTTGTCGCTCATGTCTCGGTCTCCCTAGCGCAGCCGGGGCTGGATCTTGTCGATGAAGAAGGTCTGCTTCTGCTCCGCCGTCAGGTGGCAGGCGGCGGCCCGTCCCTCACCGAGCGGCGGACGCTCGGTGCTGCACCGGTCACCCGGCACCTCGCCCGTGAACGCGCACCGCGGGTGGAAGGGGCATCCGGACGGCGGGTTCAGCAGGCTGGGCGGCGTGCCGGGGATCGGGGTGAGCGCCTGGTCGATGCTGCCGCCGAGCCGCGGCATCGAGCTGAGCAGCCCCCACGTGTACGGATGCCGTGGCCTGCGCAGCACCTCGGCGGTGCTGCCGCGCTCCACGGCCCGCCCCGCGTACATCACCAGCAGGTCGTCGGCCATCTCGGAGATGACTCCGAGGTCGTGGGTGATGAAGACGATGGCCGAACCGAACTCCTGCTGGAGGTCCTTGAGCAGATCGAGGATCTGGGCCTGGACGGTCACGTCCAGGGCGGTGGTCGGCTCGTCGGCGATCAGCAGGTCGGGGTCGCAGACCAGCGCCATGGCGATCATCGCGCGCTGGCGCATACCGCCGGAGAACTGGTGCGGGTAGTCGTCCACCCGGGACTTGGGCTGCGGGATGCCGACCTTGGTCAGCATCTCGATCGCCCGCGCCCGCGCCTCCTTCTTGGACGCGCCGGTGTGTTTCATGAAGGGCTCGGCGATCTGCCGGCCCACCGTGTAGTACGGCGAGAGCGCGGTCAGCGGGTCCTGGAAGATCATGGCGACCTTGTTGCCGCGGAGCTTCTCCATCTCCTTCTCGGTCGCGGTGACGAGTTCCTTCCCGTCGAGGACGATCTCGCCCTCCACGGTGGTGTTCTTGGGGTTGTGCAGGCCGAGGACGGTGAGGTTGGTGACGGACTTGCCGGAACCCGACTCTCCCACGATGCCGAGAGTCCGGCCGCGCGCGACGTCGAAGGACAGGCCGTCGACCGCCTTGACGATGCCGTCCTCGGTGGAGAACCGCACCCGGAGGTCGCTTACCGAGAGGAAGGACTCCGGCCCGGTCGGGGCCGTCTCGCCTTCGGTCTTGGTCAGAGTGCTCACGGTGTTTCTCCTAGCTGAGCCGCACGCGCGGATCGATGTAGGCGTAGGCGAGGTCCACGAGGATGTTCAGGAGCAGGATGAAGAAGGCTCCGAACAGCATGACGCCCATCGTCACCGGCAGGTCCTTGGTCAGCGACGAGTCGACCGCGAGGCGACCGATGCCGGCCAGGTCGAACGTGAACTCCGTGACCACCGCGCCGGACAGCAACGCGCTGAGGTCCATGCCGAGGATGGTGACGATCGGGATGAGCGAACCACGCCAGGCGTAGCGGAAGAAGACGTACCGCTGCTTCATGCCCTTGGCCCGTGCGGTGCGGACGTGCTCCTCCTGGAGCTGCTCGATCATGGTCGAGCGGGACATACGGGTGTACTGGGCGGTGAAGATGGTGGCCATCACCAGCCAGGGGATGAGCAGACCGATCGCCCAGGTGACCGGGTTCTCGGTGAACGGCTTGTAGCTCGGGTTGTCCATGATCCCGGACTGGTAGACGAGGATGCCGAGCACGATCGGACCGAGGAAGTAGATCTGGAACGAGCTGAGGACGATCGAGGCACCGCTGACGAGCTTGTCGGCGGCCGTTCCGCGCTTCCAGGCGGCGAGCAGACCCGAGCCGAGGCCCAGGATCAGGAAGATGACCAGACCGCCCACGGTCAGCGAGAGCGTCAGCGGGAACCGGTCCATGATCGAGTCCCAGACGAACTCACCGGAGTCGAACGACATGCCCAGACACGGCGCGGAGCAGTGTCCCTGGGCGAAGTCCCGCCCGGCGACGATGCCCGTCATGAACTCCCAGAACTGGGCGGTGATGGGCTTGTCGAGACCGAGGTTCTCGCGGATCACCGCGATGTTCTCGGGTGAGCAGTTCTTGCCGCAGGACAGCTCGGCGAAGTCCTGGGGGATCGTATAGAACAGGAAGAAGGTGAACGCGCCGATCAGGAACATGATCACGACGGCGCCGATCAACCTGCGAACGAGGAACTGAAGCATGGCAGGTGGATGCTCTCTTCGGACGCGGCGGCAGGGAGGGATTGCCGTCCGCGGGGGTGCGCTCCGCCTGGCGCGCACCCCCGCGGTCAGCCGGGCTGGAGGGCTACGGCTGCTTCAGGAACAGGTCGTTGATGTCGATGTAGCTCGACTCGTTGCTGTACCTGGCGCCACCGATGTTCGATCCGTAGAGCTGGATCTGCTTCGAGTAGTAGACCGGGGCGGCCGGGTTGATCTCCTCCACGATGCGGTGGTGGGCCTGCTCCCAGGTCTTGGCGGCCTGCTCCGGCTCCTGCGTCAGGGCCTTCTTGATCATCTCGTTGACCTGCGGGTCGTCGATGTGCGAGTAGTTGGACCCACCGTCGGCGACGAGTTCACCGTCGTAGACCGGTGTGATGACCGTGGACGCGGACGGCCAGTCCTGGCCCCAGCCGGTCATGTAGAGGTCGTACGGGTTCTTCAGCTTGCCGACCTGCTCGTAGAAGCTGGCCCGGTCGATCTCCTTGGCCTGGACGTCGAAGCCGATCTTGTTGAGCGCGTCCTTGATGATGACCATCTGGGCCTGGCCGCGCGGGGTGTTGGAGTAGGCGTAGGTGAGCTTCGTGCCCTCCGCGACTCCCGCCTCCTTCAGCAGCTTCTTGGCCATCTCCGGGTCGCCGTTCGGCTTCTTGAGCTTGCCGAACGGGTCGTACTTCGGGTCGAAGTTCGGCAGGGTCGGGGCGAGCAGACCGCCGGCGACCTCACCGCCGTAGCGACCGCCGTCCGCCTGGACCATGGACTGGTTCGGGATCGCGTAGGTGATCGCGTCCCGGACCTTCTTGTCCTTCATGCGGTCGAGGTTGAAGGTCAGCTGCCAGACGTAGGGCTGGTAGCCCTGGATGGTCCGCTTCTTCGCCGAGGCGTCGCCGATGACGGCCGACATCTGGGCCGGGTCGACCGAGTCCGTGAACTGGATCGCGTTCTTGGCCTCGCCCTGGTCGGCCATCAGACGCTTGGTCTGGCTGGCCTGGTCGATGGTGCTGGTGAAGTTGTAACCGTCGACGTACTGGTGGCGCACCGAGTCCGTCTTCGGGTCCCACTGGTCGTTCTTGACCAGCTTCATCGACTTGCCGGGCTTGTACTCGGCGATCTTGTAGGGGCCGAGGGCCGCCGGGGCGTCGTCGTACTTCTCCTTCGTGTCCCGCTTCTCGGGCACGATGGCGTACCCGGCCATGGCGAGGGCCTGCGGAAGGTCCTGGCGCGGCTGGGAGAAGTGGAAGACGACCGTCTTGTCGTCCGGTGTCTCCAGCACCGAGTCCGGCAGGTGCTTGCCCTTGTACGGCCCGTCCGGCAGTGCCTTGCGGTAGTCGTTGCCGGAGAGCCAGGACTGGACGAAGGTCGGACCGTCGAAGATCACCTTCGAGTACAGGCGCTCGATGGTGTGGCGGACGTCCTTCGAGGTGATGGGGTTGCCCTGGTCGTCCTTGATACCGTCCTTGAGCTTGAACGTCCAGGTCTTGCCGCCGTCCGAGGACTGACCCGAGTCGGTGGCGATGTCACCGACGACGGTGAGGTTGCCCTCCTCGTCCTCCTGGAAGTTCGTCAGACCGCGGTGCACCAGGTTGGCGAACTGACCGGCGTCGCTGACGTAGATCTGGCCCGGGTCCATGTGGGTCAGGTCCGACTGCATGTAGACGTTGATGAAGCCGCCGGGCTTGGCGCCGGGGACCTCTTCGGCCGGGCCGTTGGACGCCGCGGCGTCACCGTAGGCGACCGGATCCTGCTGCTTGGCGGCGTCCTCCTGGCCCTTGGCGTCGCTCTTGCCCTTGCTGCCGCCGTCGCTGTCGGAGCAGCCGGTCAGCACCAGCGCGCCGGCCACGATGGCCACGGCTATGGCGCGAGTGGTACGCGTGGTGCGGTTTCTGATGGGCTTCATGATGCCGATCCACCTGCCTGTCGATAGTTGTCCACGAGTGCTGCCTGACGGTCCGGAAGCCCGGCACGGGGGCGGCAGCTCCCCCACCCACCAATGGACGATTACCGTCCGGTCTTGGGGTCGAACGCGTCCCGGACGGAGTCGCCGAGAAGGTTGAAGGAGAGAACGAAAACGACCAGTGCCACGCCCGGGAAGAACATGAACATCGGGTCCTGCTCGTACACGTCGGCACCGATGGCGAACATGCGGCCCCAGTCGGGTGTCGGTTCGACGAAGCCGACACCGATGTACGAGAGAAAGGCGATGGACAGGATCGTGCTCGGAAGGATGTACGTGGCCTGCACCAGGATCGGTGTGACGATGTTGGGCAGGATCTCCTTGCGCACGATCCGCCACGGAGAGGCGCCGGACACCTTGGCCGCCTCCACGAACTCACGCTCGCGGAGCGTCAGCACGGAGCTGCGCACCAAACGGGCCAGTCCCATCCAGCCGAGGAACCACATCACCAGGGTGATGGCCACGGCCCGCAGATAGGTGGGGGTCTCGTCCTGGGGGGAGACGAACATCGCGGTCACGACGGGCATGAAGGCGATGAAGAACAGCTGCTGCGGGAAGGCCAGGAAGAAGTCGGTGATCCGGCCCAGCCAGTAGTCGACCCGGCCACCGAAGAAGCCGCTGATCATCCCGATGATCACGCCGGTGAGGACACAGAGCAGCGTGACGACCACGGCCATGTACAGCGAGGTGCGCATGCCGTACAGCAGCATGGTGAACACGTCGCGCCCGAGCTTGGGCTCGACACCGAACCAGAAGTCCCCGGACATGCCCCCGAAGGAACCGGTCGGCATGGCGAAGTCGTCCAGCAGGAAGGGGTACTCCGGCTCCTGGGCGTACAGGGTGTACGGATCCTTCCCGTACAGCTTGGCGATGAGCGGTGCCAGCGCCGATACGAGGAAGTAGAGGATCACCACGCACGCGGAGACGACGCCGGTCCGGTCACGTTTGAAGCGCAGCCACATCAGCTGCCCGGGAGACCGGCCTTCGTGGCTCTTCGTCTCCACGGCCTTGACGCGTTCCGGCGCGTCGTCGGCGGCGGCCGACGTTCCGCTGCCCTCGATGTCGATTGGACTTGTCACAGTTCGCCCATTTCACAGGTGTGGGTGTGCCGAACCGACGACCGGCGCAGGGTGTGCGCGATCGCGGAACGGATCATGAAGAAGCGTCGAGTGGTCCCGTGGAATGCGGGAAACCCGCAGCCGGACGCGCGTAGCCGGATGCCCGGACGTCAGCGGCCGACCCGCTCCTCAGAGTCGATCGCCGTCCGACGGGGCGAAGTTGGGGGCGACGGACCGTGTGACCCACTTGGTGTTCGTGACACCGCGCATGGGGCTCCTCCTCATGACTCCACGTGTTCACCGACAGGAGGGGGCGCATATCTGCCTTCCGACACCCCTGACGGAAGGTCAGACACCCCCTGGTGCTCGTGAGTCGGCGCTGTCCCCACAGCGCGAGACCCATTGACCCGAGCGCTACGCGGCTAACTATCTGCCATGACCAGAAGGACCGACCACCGTCTTTAAATCTCAATTCAGTCACAGCTGACAGGGAGATCTTCCAAAATCTGGACAAACTGTTCGGGACGAGAAGGCCGCGAAACGGACGTGTTACCTGGCTATCGGGCGTCGATCTCCGTGTTTCGGACACCGAGGGCCGCCGGAAGGGTGCCAGAAGGGTGCTGGGGCCACGGAAAACCGGTTGAAAAAAGCCCGGGTGCCCCCATGATGGGGGCACCCGGGCTCCGCCGCGTGCCGACCGCGCGCCGGCGGCGGGTGGATCAGTTGTGCTTGGCGCGGCTCGCGGCGCGGGCGCGCTCGCGGGCGTCCAGGTTCACCTTGCGGATGCGAACGGCCTCCGGGGTCACCTCGACGCACTCGTCGTCGCGGCAGAACTCCAGCGACTGCTCCAGCGAGAGCTTGCGCGGCGGGACGATCGCCTCGAACGAGTCGGCCGAGGACGACCGCATGTTGGTGAGCTTCTTCTCCTTGGTGATGTTCACGTCCATGTCGTCGGCGCGGGAGTTCTCGCCGACGATCATGCCCTCGTACACCTCGGTGCCGGGCTCCGTGAAGAGCACGCCGCGCTCCTGGAGGTTCGTCATCGCGAACGCGGTGACGGCACCGGAGCGGTCGGCGACCAGCGAGCCGTTGTTACGGGTCGTGAGGTTGCCGAACCAGGGCTCGTGGCCCTCGTGGATGGAGTGCGCGATGCCGGTGCCGCGGGTCTGGGTCAGGAACTCCGTGCGGAAGCCGATCAGACCGCGGGAGGGGACCACGAACTCCATGCGGACCCAGCCGGAGCCGTGGTTGGACATGTTGTCCATCCGGCCCTTGCGCACGCCCATGAGCTGCGTGACCGCGCCCATGTGCTCCTCGGGCACGTCGATCGTCATGCGCTCGACGGGCTCGTACGTCTTGCCCTCGACGTCCTTGGTGACGACCTGGGGCTTGCCGATGGTCAGCTCGAAGCCCTCACGGCGCATCTGCTCGACCAGGATGGCCAGCGCCAGCTCACCGCGGCCCTGCACCTCCCAGGCGTCCGGACGCTCGGTGTCCAGGACACGGAGCGAGACGTTGCCGATCAGCTCGCGGTCCAGGCGGTCCTTGACCTGACGGGCGGTGACCTTGCGGTCCTTGACGGCCGCCTTGTTGTCCGCGCCCTTGCCGGTGGCGCCGCGGCCGACCAGCGGCGAGGTGTTGGTGCCGATGGTCATGGAGATCGCGGGCTCGTCCACCGTGATCAGCGGCAGCGGGACCGGGTTCTCCTGGTCGGCCAGGGTCTCGCCGATCATGATGTCCGGGATACCGGCGACGGCGCAGATGTCACCGGGCGCGGCCTTCTCGGCGGGCTTGCGGGTGAGCGCCTCGGTCATCATCAGCTCGGAGATCCGCACGTTCTGCACGGATCCGTCGCGCTTCATCCAGGCGACCGTCTGGCCCTTCTTCAGCTCGCCCTGGTGGACGCGCAGCAGGGCGATACGGCCGAGGAAGTTGTCCGCGTCCAGGTTGGTCACGTGCGCCTGGAGCGGGGCGGCCTCGTCGTAGGTCGGCGCCGGGATGTAGTCCAGGATCGTCGAGAAGAACGGCTCCAGGCTGGTGGAGTCGGACGGGACCGTGCCGTCGTCGGGCTTGGTGAGGGAGGCGACGCCGTCCCGGCCGCACGCGTAGACGATCGGGAACTCGATCTGCTCCTCGTCGGCGTCCAGGTCGAGGAAGAGGTCGTACGTCTCGTTGACGACCTCGTCGATCCGGGCGTCCGGGCGGTCCGTCTTGTTGATGCAGAGGATGATCGGCAGCCGCTGGCTGAGCGCCTTGCGCAGCACGAAGCGGGTCTGCGGCAGCGGACCCTCGGAGGCGTCCACGAGCAGGACGACGCCGTCGACCATCGACAGACCGCGCTCGACCTCGCCACCGAAGTCGGCGTGGCCGGGGGTGTCGATGATGTTGATGGTGATGACGTCGCCGCCATCCTTCGGGTGGTACTTCACCGCCGTGTTCTTGGCGAGGATCGTGATGCCCTTCTCACGCTCCAGGTCGTTCGAGTCCATCATGCGGTCGTCGACGCCTTCGAGCTGGTGCGCGGCGAAGGCGCCGGCCTGCTTCAGCATTCCGTCGACGATGGTGGTCTTGCCGTGGTCGACGTGGGCGACGATGGCGACGTTGCGGATGTCGTGGCGCGTGGCCATATGAGGCGTACTCCCGGAGGGTGTGAGGACGGCCCTCGCGTACGTCCGTGTCACGCGGGCCTGCCGGGCGATACATGCCACGGCCTCACCCAATGGTACGGGGCCCCGGGGACTGGGGCTTCCCGGGTGCTGTACACCCCCTAGGCCCGCCCGGTCAGGACGAGGGAGTGGCCGACGGCCGGGAGCCGTGGGCGCCCTTCTTGAGGAAGCCCATGTCCTCGTAGACGGGGGTCTCGAAGCCGAAGGCGCCCACGTTGGCAAGGTTCTTCCGGGCCGCCACCAGCTGGGGGCGCTGGTAGAGGGGGATGGAGCCGGCCGCCGCCCAGATCCGCGAGTCGGCCTTGCGGAGCAGGTCCCGGGCCTCCTTCTGGTCCAGCGTCGCCATGGCCTGGTCGAAGAGCTGGTCGACCTGGTCGGTGCCGACCCGGGTGTAGTTCTGCGCGACGTTCAGGGAGCCGTCGGCGGCCGGGACGGGCTTGGCGTAGATGGGGCGGGCGTCGGTGGCGGGGAAGGCGGACGCGGGCCAGGAGTAGAGCGCCAGGTCGTACTCGCCGGAGGCGACGTGGTCCTTGAAGTAGCTCTCGTCCGGGACCTTGGTGATGTCGGTGCCGATGCCGATCTCCTCCAGCATGTCCGAGATCCGGTCGGCCACGGTGCGCAGGGCCTCGGAGCCGGGGCCGGAGGGGAGGACGAAGCGGAGGGTGAGCGCCTTGCCGTCCTTGGCGAGCGGGCCCGTCGCGGAGCCGGCCGGGGCGGCGGTGCCCTTGGGGGCGTAGGCGCCGGGGGCGCCGCCCTGCGCGGTGTTCTTGCCGCTGCTGTCCGCCCCCTCCTCCTTCTTCCCCTTCTCTCCCTTCTCCTTGTCGTCCGTGTCCTGGTCGTCCGTGTTCTTGTCGTCCGTGTTCTTGTCGTCCTCGCCGACGATGTACGTCCCGTCGTCGCCGCCCTCGGACTTCTCGTCCTTGCCGTCCTCGTCCTTCTCGCCCTTGGCGCCGGCCGCCTTCTCGCCGTCCTCGGACTCCTTCACGGGCCCGCCGGGCACCCACCCGGCGTCCGCGAGCAGGGCCCGGGCCTCCTTGGCGTTCTGGTCGCCGAGGGCGCCGCTGCCGTCGGCGTAGGCGGCCTGGCCGGACAGCGCCAGGTGGCTGCCCACGGGCTCGGTGGGCAGGCCCAGCGGGCCCAGCACCGCCTTGGCGAGCTTCTCGCGGTCCAGGGCGCGGGCCACCGCCCGCCGGACGCGTTCGTCGGCGAGGGGGCCGTCGGCGCCGTTCAGGGCGAGCTGGGTGTAGGCGGGCTCCAGCGACTTGCGGACCTCGAAGCCGCTCAGGGCCTTCCGCCGGCGTTCGAGCTTCGCCCGGGCCTCGCGCCGCTCCTCGCGGGCCAGGATCTCCTCCTCGGCGGCCTCCTCGTCGGAGCCGTTGGCGACCGCCCAGGAGCGCAGCGCCTGAGCGGCGGACCTGCCCTGCGGGCCGGGGTGCGGCGAGCCGCCCGAACCCGCGGCCGGGGTGCCGTCCGGGCCCATGAGCGGGGTGCCGGTGGCGGCGTCCCGGGGGGCGGCGGCCAGGCCGACCTGCTCGGCGGTGTCCGGGTCGATCTCGGCCAGGTCGAGCTTGCCCGCGACCAGCTCGGAGACCCGCTTCTCGCGGGGTACGGCGCGCAGCACGATCTTGTCCAGCTTGGCCGGCTCCCCCCACCAGCGCGGGTTGCCGGTGAGGACCACCTCGTCGTCCTTGGTGTCGACCTCCTTGACGGCGAAGGGACCGGCGGTGACCTTGAGCTTGCGCCGCGCGCCGTCGTTGAAGGCGTCCGGGGTGCCCATGACGTCCTTCGGGTACAGCGGCGTGAACAGCGACTTCCAGTCCGCGTAGGGCCGGCTGAAGGTGACCTTGACCTCCAGGTCGCCGGCGCCGCGCTGGATCTTCTCGATGCGGTCGTAGCCCGCGTTGCGCGCGGTCCAGTAGGCGCTGTCCTTGCCGGACAGGGCGCGCCACTGGGCGGCGAAGTCGGCGGCGCCGACCTCCCGGCCGTCGCTCCACACGGCCTGCTGGTTGAGCTTGTAGACGACGACCTGCTTGGGCTCGGTCTCGACGACCTCGGCCGATTCCAGGTAGTCGGGATTGCGCACCGGGCGGCCGGTCTCGTCCATCCGGTACATCGAGGGCAGCACGGCCTGCGCGACGCGGGTCGCGGTGGCGTCGGCATCCGACTGGAAGGTGTTCAGCGTGTCCGGTACGGAGTCCACGGCCCAGCGCAGGGTGCCGCCGTCGGAGATCCGGGCGCGGCTCGCCGAGGCGATGTCCTGGTCGGCGAGCGGCTTGCCCGACGGGTCCTCGGAGCTGCAGCCGGCCAGCGCGGGGACCGCGAGCACGCCCGCGGTGAGGAAGGCGACCGAGCGCGTCACCGCGCGCGGTCCGACGCCGACGTGGGACATCTCTGCTACCTCCGGTAGGCCGCGGGCCTGGTGATCGCTTGTGGCGGCATATGCGTTGAACGCGCGTGTTGTATGCGTTATGCGTGATATGCAGTATTGGAGTTGATCATTTGTATCCCGGGCGGGATGCCGCCACTGAAGAGGAAACGGTTCGGCGACGCTGGGAGACACGGCGACGACGGTGCGTAACCTCACCCGTGCGGCGCAACACCACCCGTGATGCACCGACACGCCCCGGCCAATCGCTGCACGTCCCTTCCCAGCGGCAGGTGTGACGCGCGACACTCGCAGGCGCATGAACGTCGCCACCCAGGGCCGGCCCCGGGCCGCGTCCTACGGAAGTGAGGTCACGTCATGTCCGTGCACGACGACCTGTCATCGCTCCAACGCAGTCTCGACGACCTGTCCCGGTCGGTGGCCCGGCTGGAACAGCAGCTGGGCGGCGGCGGCCTCGAGATACGCCGCGTCCGCACCGACGCCGACCATCTGCGCGAGAGCTTCGCGCTGCTGCGGGCGGCGGCAGCCGCACCGGACGCGCCCAAGCGTCCGGACCTCGTCCCGATCCCCGACACGCCGTACGACGGCTCGCTGTGGACGGACTCGGACGACGAGGGCCTCGGCGCCCGCGACCGCCGCGCCCCCTGAACCCGACCCGACCGACCGGAGTCGCCCAGTGGCCACTGGCACGGAACCTCCAGCCACCGAACCCCATCCCCGAGGCGGCGGCGTCCACACCCCGACGCGCGCCGCCATCCGCGCCCCGCACCTGCGCACCGACCGCTGGTGGCTGGCACCCGCCGCCACCGCCGCGGGCCTGCTCGCCTTCGTCGTCTACTCGACCTGGCGGGCCTTCGCCAACGCGGACTACTACGCGGCCCCGTACGTCTCGCCGTTCTACTCCCCCTGTCTGGCGGAGAACTGCGAGCCGATGCGCGGCGGCCCCAACTGGGAGCTGTTCGGCAGCTGGTGGGGCATCTCCCCCGCGATCATCATCCTGATCTTCCCGCTCGGCTTCCGCCTCACCTGCTACTACTACCGCAAGGCCTACTACCGGGGCTTCTGGGCGTCCCCGCCGGCCTGCGCGGTGGCCGAGCCGCACAAGAAATACACCGGCGAGACCCGCTTCCCGCTCATCCTGCAGAACATCCACCGGTACTTCTTCTACGCCGCGCTCCTGGTCGCGCTCATCCTCACCTACGACACCGTGCTCGCCTTCCGCGACGAGCACTACGAGTGGGGCCACATGGGCCTGGGCACCCTGGTGTTCCTGGCCAACATCGTGCTGATCTGGGCGTACACCCTCTCCTGCCACTCCTGCCGGCACATCGTCGGCGGCAAGCTCAAGCACTTCTCCCGGCATCCCGTGCGCTACCGGATGTGGCAGTGGGTCGGGAAGCTCAACGCCCGCCACATGCAGCTGGCCTGGGCTTCACTGGTGAGCGTCGCGCTCGCCGACTTCTACGTGTATCTCGTCGCGTCCGGTGCCTTCGACGATCCGAGGTTGTTCTGATGTCCGTGGTCGACCGGCAGGAATGGGACGTCGTCGTGGTGGGCGCGGGCGGCGCCGGGCTGCGCGCCGCCATCGAGGCCCGCGAGCGGGGCGCCCGTACGGCCGTGATCTGCAAGTCGCTGTTCGGCAAGGCGCACACCGTGATGGCCGAGGGCGGCATCGCCGCCGCCATGGGCAACGCGAACTCCGGCGACAACTGGCAGGTCCACTTCCGCGACACCATGCGCGGCGGCAAGTTCCTCAACCAGTGGCGGATGGCCGAACTGCACGCCCAGGAGGCGCCGCAGCGAGTGTGGGAGCTGGAGACCTGGGGCGCGCTGTTCGACCGTACGAAGGACGGCCGGATCTCGCAGCGCAACTTCGGCGGCCACGAGTACCCGCGCCTCGCGCACGTCGGCGACCGTACCGGCCTGGAGCTGATCCGCACCCTCCAGCAGAAGATCGTCTCGCTCCAGCAGGAGGACTTCCGGGAGACCGGCGACTACGAGTCCCGGCTGAAGGTCTTCCAGGAGTGCACGGTCACGCGCGTGCTCAAGGAGGGCGGCCAGGTCTCGGGCGTCTTCGGCTACGAGCGCGAGACCGGACGGTTCTTCGTCCTGGAGGCGCCCTCGGTGGTGATCGCCACGGGCGGCATCGGCAAGTCCTTCAAGGTGACGTCGAACTCGTGGGAGTACACGGGCGACGGCCACGCGCTGGCGCTGCTGGCCGGGGCGCCGCTGCTGAACATGGAGTTCGTGCAGTTCCACCCGACGGGCATGGTCTGGCCGCCGTCGGTGAAGGGCATCCTCGTCACGGAGTCGGTGCGCGGCGACGGCGGGGTGCTCAGGAACTCCGAGGGCAAGCGGTTCATGTTCGACTACGTCCCCGACGTCTTCAAGGACAAGTACGCGGTGACGGAGGAGGAGGGCGACCGCTGGTACGACGACCCGGACCACAATCGGCGGCCCCCGGAGCTGCTTCCCCGGGACGAGGTCGCGCGCGCGATCAACTCCGAGGTGAAGGAGGGCCGGGGCTCCCCGCACGGCGGCGTCTTCCTCGACGTCTCGACCCGGATGCCCGCCGAGGTGATCAAGCGGCGGCTGCCCTCGATGTACCACCAGTTCAAGGAGCTGGCCGACGTCGACATCACGGCGGAGCCGATGGAGGTCGGACCCACCTGCCACTACGTGATGGGCGGCATCGCCGTCGACTCCGACACCGCCGCCGCGCGCGGGGTGCCGGGGCTGTTCGCGGCCGGGGAGGTGGCCGGCGGCATGCACGGCTCCAACCGGCTCGGCGGCAACTCGCTCTCCGACCTGCTGGTGTTCGGGCGCCGGGCGGGCTGGCACGCCGCCGAGTACGCGGCCGGGCGGGCGTCCGGAGCGCGGCCCCGGGTGGACGACGCCCAGGTCGACGCCGCCGCCGCGGAGGCGCTGCGGCCGTTCTCCGCCGAGGCGGAGGCACCCGAGCCGTCCGACGGCCCGCCGGAGAACCCGTACACCCTCCACCAGGAGCTCC
Source organism: Streptomyces sp. BB1-1-1 (assembly GCF_031597775.1). Lineage (NCBI taxonomy): Bacteria > Bacillati > Actinomycetota > Actinomycetes > Kitasatosporales > Streptomycetaceae > Streptomyces > Streptomyces sp. BB1-1-1. Next base: position 3,076,952 of record NZ_CP134203.1, read on the forward strand.
AGCAGACGATGAACGACCTTGTCGGCATCATCCGCCGCGAGCCGGAGATGAAGCAGGCCCTGGAGAAGCTCGCGGAGCTGCGGGTACGCGCCCGGCGGGCCGGCGTGGAGGGGCACCGGCAGTTCAATCCGGGCTGGCACCTCGCCCTGGACCTGCGCAATATGCTGCTGGTCAGCGAGTGCGTGGCGCGGGCCGCGCTGGAACGCACCGAGTCGCGGGGCGGGCACACCCGCGAGGACCATCCGTCGATGGACCGCCGGTGGCGCCCGGCCAACCTGCTGTGCTCCTTGGCCGACCCGAGCGGCGGCTTGGCGGCGACGGACCCCGAGCGCGGCCAGATCACGCTGGAGCGGCGGACCACCGAGCCCGTCCGACCCGACCTGCTCGCCCTCTTCGAGAAGGACGAGCTGGCCAAGTACCTCGCCGAAGAGGAGCTTTCCGAATGAGCGGCTACGAGGCCCGCTTCAAGGTGTGGCGGGGCGACGTCGAGGGCGGCGGTCTGGAGGACTTCCGCGTCGAGGTGAACGAGGGCGAGGTGGTCCTCGACATCATCCACCGCCTCCAGGCCACCCAGGCCCCCGACCTCGCCGTGCGCTGGAACTGCAAGGCGGGCAAGTGCGGTTCGTGCTCGGCGGAGATCAACGGGCGGCCGCGGCTGCTGTGCATGACCCGTATGTCCGTCTTCACCCCCGAGGAGACGATCACCGTCACGCCGCTGCGCGCCTTCCCAGTCGTCCGCGACCTGGTGACGGACGTCGGCTTCAACTACACCAAGGCCCGCGAGATCCCGTCCTTCGTCCCGCCCGCCGACCTCGGGCCGGGCGAGTACCGGATGATGCAGGAGGACGTGGACCGGTCGCAGGAGTTCCGCAAGTGCATCGAGTGCTTTCTGTGCCAGGACACCTGCCATGTCGTCCGTGACCACGAGGAGAACAAGCCGGCCTTCGCGGGCCCGCGTTTCCTCATGCGCGTCGCCGAACTGGACATGCACCCGCTGGACTCGGCCGGCGACACCGGCCTGGACCGTGGGCGCACGGCTCAGGACGAGCACGGCCTCGGCTACTGCAACATCACCAAGTGCTGCACGGAGGTCTGCCCCGAGGGCATCAAGATCACCGATAACGCGCTTATCCCGCTCAAGGAACGGGCGGTGGACCGCAAGTACGACCCGTTGGTGTGGCTGGGGTCGAAGATCAAGAGGCGCTAGGGGATCGGGGTCACGGGTTCACCCAGCCCTCCCGGTACTCGTCCCAGTTCGTCTCCGTCGCCGCGAAGTCGATGTACGGGGCGACGCCGAAGAGCTCCCGGTCGGCGTCCGTCCGGGACAGGCCGAGGCGGGCGCCCCGGACGGCGGCTTCGACTGTCTCGGCGTGGCCCCAGTGGTCGAAGTTGCTCTCGTAGTAGAAGGGCAGGCCGATCAGCAGGTGGGTGGTCGGCGGGGTGACCTCCAGGGCGAGGGAGGTCTGCTGGGCCACGTAGCCGCCGTAGGTGCCCTCCAGCGGCTGCGCGGTGTCGTACGTCATCACGGCGATCTGGTCGACGCGGCGGGCGACCTGGCCGAAGAACTCCTGCGACCACCACTTGGGGTTCTCGGTGAAGACGCCGAAGACGGAGTGGAGGGCCGGGAGCGGGTCGATCTGGTGGGCGGCCACCGAGAGCCGCGCGTCCTGGGCACGGGTGACGGCGCGCAGGTCGTCCAGGAGGGAGAGGTAGTTCCGGTCGCCGGAGCGCAGGGGCTCCAGGTCGAGGTGGACGCCGTCGTAGCCCGCGTCCAGGACCTGGCGGGCGGAGTCGACGACGGCGGCGCGGGTGTCGGCGCGGTCCAGGTGCATGCCGTCGGGGCCCTCGGTGACCAGGACGTCGCCGAGGAAGGCCTGGACGCGGACGCCGGGCAGCTCGCGGTGCACGGCGTCGATCAGCCAGCGGGCCTTGGGGTAGCGGGACTCGGGCAGGGTGCCGTCGTGTTCCAGCGGGCCGGTGTGGACGTACAGGTCGCGGATGCCGGTGTTCTCGATGCGGCGGGCGAAGGCGGCGAGGTCGGCGTCGTCCTTGCGGCCGTCGACCCAGGCGTGGCCGAGCCACATCGCGTCGCGGTTCCTGGTGTGGGTGCCGTCGGCGGGGTCGCCCATGTAGTTGACGCGGAGGGCCGCGGCGGCGGTGAGGAGGGGGAGGATCAGGACCAGGAGGACGGCGAGGGCCGTCCGGCGGACGCGAGTGCGGCGGCGTGTTCGTCCGGTGGCCTCGGCTTCGCCTTCGGCGTCCCTGTTCCCACCCGCACCACCCGTGCGGCTTTCGCTGTCGGGTGCGGGTGACCCCGGTGGAGCGCCCTCACCGTCGGCGGCTGCCGGTTCGTTCTGTCTCGGCTCCGTGTTCTCCACGGTGTCCCCTCCCTGTGGCCCGTCCCCGGTCGCGGTGGCCGGTACACGCGCATACGCTCCGAACGTGTTGCCAGCGTGGACGACTCGAACCGGTGTTCCGGTTGCGGTCGGGAGCGGGGCGCGATGATCTCCGCCGACCTGGTGCCGCCCCTGGTCACGGCCGGGGCGGCACTGCTGCTGGCCGGATACGGCCGCGTGCGCCGCACCCGGCGCGCCCGGAACCGTACGACACCGGGCCGGGTCAGAACAGGCTCAGCAGGGCCTCCGCCGGGTCCGTGAGCTGGGTGTCGGCGCCCGGGAGGGGCAGTTCGAACCACACCGTCTTGCCGCGCGGCGTACGGCGTGAGCCCCAGGCCGCGCTGAGCAGGCCGACCAGTTGCAGGCCCCGGCCGCCCTCGTCGGTGTCGCGGGCGCGGCGCCGGCGGGGCTGGACCAGGCCGGAGTCCCAGACCTCGCAGACCAGGGTGCGGTCGAGGAGGAGGCGGAGTCTGATCTCGCCCTCGCCGTATCGGAGGGCGTTGGTGACCAGCTCGCTGACGAGCAGCTCCGTCGTGTCGACCAGCGACTCCATGTCCCAGTCGAGCAGCTTGGCACGGGCCAGCTCGCGGGCCCGGCCCACGCTGCGCGGCTCGCGCGGCAGGGTCCAGTCGCCGACGGACTCGCTGGGCAGGCCCTGGACGCGGGCCATCAGCAGGGCGATGTCGTCCTCGCCGTGGTGGCTGTCGAGGGTGTTGAGGACCTGGTCGCAGACGTCCTCCAGGGGGCGCGCCGGGTCCGTGAGTGCCCCTACGAAGGCCTGGAGCCCCTCGTCGAGGGGGTGATCGCGGCTTTCGACCAGTCCATCCGTGTAGAGCGCGAGCAGAGAGCCTTCGGGCAGTTCGACCTCCACCTCCTCGAAGGGCTCGCCGCCGACGCCGAGCGGCAGGCCCGGCGGCACGTCCAGCATCAGCGCGGACTCGCCGGGCTCGACCAGGACGGGCGGCAGGTGGCCCGCGTTGGCGAAGGTGCAGCGCCTGGTCACCGAGTCGTATACGGCGTAGACGCAGGTCGCCAGGTAGACCTCGGAGAGGTCGGCCTCGCGGGGCCGGCGGGCGGCCCGGGTCGCCTGCTGGACGCCGCCCGGGGCGCCGAGTCCCCGCGCGATCTCGTCCAGCTGGGAGAGCACCTCGGCCGGTTCGATGTCGAGCTGCGCCAGCGTCCGTACCGCCGTGCGGAGTTCGCCCATCGCGACGGCGGCGCGCAGACCGCGCCCCATGACGTCGCCGACCACCAACGCGGTGCGGTGACCGGGGAGTTCGATCACGTCGAACCAGTCGCCGCCGACCTCGCTGGGCCGGCCGGTGGCCGCGTTGCCGGGCAGGTAGCGGCAGGCGATGTCGAGGCCGGACGCCTCGGGGTCGCCGGGCGGGAGCAGGGAGCGTTGCAGTATCAGCGCGCGTTCGTGTTCGCGCCGGTAGAGGCGGGCGTTGTCGATGCAGACGGCGGCCCGCGCGGCCAGTTCCACGGCGAGGTCGCGGTCGCGGTCCCCGAACGGCTCGCTGCCCTTCGTCCGGGCGAACCGCGCGAGTCCCACGACCGTGTCGTGGGCGACCATCGGCACGGCGAGCGTGGACTGCACGAGGCCGCCGTCCTCGGCCGGCACGATGCGCGGGCGGGCGGTGCGCAGGGCGTCGGCGCAGGGCGAGTTGAACCCGTAGTGGTGGACGGCGCCGAGCTCGACCTGCTCGCCGGTGCCGTGGAACGGCGCGTCGGAGACGGCGCTGGAGAAGGCGACGCGGCGCAGCTCCGCGCTGCCGTCGGCGAGGCCGGGCGGGGTCTCGTCGCCGACCAGCAGCCCCTGGTAGAGGTCGACGGTGGCCAGGTCGCAGAAGCCGGGGACGACGACGTCGAGGAGTTCGCGGGCGGTGGTCTCCAGGTCGAGGGAGTTGCCGATGCGGGCGCCCGCCTCGTTGAGCAGGGCGAGGTTGCGGCGGGCGGCGGCGGCCTCGCGGGCGGCCTCGCGGCGGGCGGTGATGTCGGTTCCCAGCCAGGCCACGCCGATGGGTCGGCCGGAACCGCTGTGCACGCGGTAGAGGTTGACGGACCAGTGGCGGCGTTCCTCGGTGCCCGGCACGAAGCCCGTGACGTGCATGTCGGTGATGGAGTCGCCGGTCTCCAGCACCCGGCGCAGGGTGGCGGAGACCCGGTCGCCCTCGGCGCGCGGCAGGTAGTCGTGGACGCCCTTGCCGCGGTGGTCGTCGGGCGTGCCGCCGAAGACGGAGGCGAACCGCTGGTTGGCGCGGCGTACCCGGAGGTCGGGGTCGATCAGCAGGAAGCCGAACGGAGACTGGCCGAATATGGCCTGCGAGGCGGCGAGGTCGGTCTCGATGCTGCGCAGGACGCGGACGTCGACGACGATGCAGACGGCGGCCTTCTCCCCGTCCTCCGTGCGCGTCGGCATGACGTACACCTCGGCGAGCCCGCGCTGCCCGCGTCCGCGCTGTGCGCCGCCGGCCGCGGCGTCCGGCACCCGGAAGGGGACCACACCGGTCCACTCCCGTCCGTCGAGGATCTCGGCCATCTTGCGCTGGCCGCGTTCCCGCAGGTCGGGATCGATGAAGGCCGCGATGGGGTCGGTGCCCACGGCGTGCTCGGCCGGAATGCCGAGCAGTTGCTCCGCGCGCAGGCTCCACTGGTCGACGAGTCCGTCGGCGCCGATGGAGAAGGACGCGACCTTGATGTAGTCGTAGATGGAGCCGGGCGGGCTGCTCTGCCACACCGCGTCACCGAACGGCGCGCCGTCCGACGGGCCCTCGGACCCCGTGGCCCTCGCTGGTATCTCGCTCACGCGAACCGTCCCCTCCAGCTCACCGCGTCCGGCACCGGTCACCGGGGGCGGCTGCCCGCAGTATCCAGCACTACGGCGCCGCACAACACGGTGTTCACGATCACAGCACGGTCCCGATGGTTTTCGGTCCGGACCGTGACAACACTTCCAGTCTTCTAACCAGCGGACACGGCATCGAATCACGTAGTTCCACAACTGCCACTGGCCTGAACCAGTTGGCCCGTGGGTCCGGGCCCGGCGCGGGGGCGTTTCGGCACGGTTCCGGGCGCCGTGAAACGGTGTGACACCCGGTCATTCCGGCACCGTGAGTTCGAACCACACCGTCTTGCCCACCTCTCCGGGCCGGGTTCCCCAGCGGTGTGCGGAGGAGGCGACCAGTTGCAGGCCCCGGCCGTCCTCGTCCCCGGGGCGGGCGACGCGCTCGCGGGGCGGGTCCGGAAGCGGGTCGGAGACCTCCACCAGCAGGACGCCGTCCGGTCCGGCGGGGTGGCGTAGCAGGCGGAGGCCGATGGGGCCGGTGGCGTGTCGCAGGGCGTTGGTGACCAGCTCGCTGACCAGCAGGGCGGCGATGTCACCGACGCTGTCGAGGTCCCAGCCGTGCAGGGTGCGGCGGACGAGGGAGCGGGCGGTCCGCACGGCGTCCGGTGCCGCGGGAAAGACCCATTCGGCACAGCCGCCTTCGCTGTCGATCACGCCGATCACTTCCCCGGCCGGCAACCCCCCACCCATGTCCGGATTCGTGGGGTTAATGGGCACATACCCGATATTCGGGCCCCGGTACCGCTCGGGAGGGCGCACTGTGGCACCGACGGCGCACGGGGCGCTCAGGCCGGTGCGCTCACACGCCCCGCGCGTCCGTCGCCGCCATACCGAGATGGGCGAGCGCCCGCTCGACGGCCGGCACGTCCTGGTCGAGCCAGGGCACGTCCCAGATCTCGGCGGGGGCGAGCCAGCGCAGCGCGTCGTGGTCCTCGAGGGGTTCGGGGGAGGCGGATCCGGGGAGCAGCCGCGCGGTCCACACGTGCAGCACGAAGGGCGTTCGCAGGGGCCACTGTCCCGGGACCCGCTCACCGGGCTCGGCCGTCACGCCCAGTTCCTCGCGCAGTTCGCGCACGAGCGCCGCCTCGGGCGTCTCGCCCGCCTCGACCTTGCCGCCGGGCAGCTCCCACCGTCCGGCCAGCTCCGCCGGTGCGCTGCGGCGCGCGGCGAGCAGTCGTCCGCCGTCGACGAGGGCGGCGCCCACCACGATCCGTTCCGTCATGCGCCGGAGCCTACGGCCTGCCCTGCCGACGCGGTCAGCCGGCCGCGCCCGTTCCGTTCGGGCCGAGCTTCTCGACCCAGTAGAGCTGCTGGTGGCCGCGACCGTCGAGGGTGTCCGCGATCTTCTGGGCCTCGGCCCGGGTCGCGTACCTGCCCACGCGGTAGCGGTTGCCGTTGTCGTCCTGCCGGAAGACCAGCCAGGGAAGAGTGACCGTGCCGTCGTTCATCGCGCCCCTCCACTTCCCGCCCACGGCCCGCGCCGCGCCCCGCCCGCCAAGGAAACCGCACTCCGCATATGCCCGAGCCTACGCCTAACCTTCACGCAGCGAATACGGCTTTACACAAAGAGGTACGCAACCAGTCAGAACGCAGGGGGCGCACGACACGAAACGCGCCGCCCGCGCGCGCCGACGCCTCCGGTCGGAGGCATACCGGGAACCTCGCGGACGACCTGCGAGAACGACCGGATTCCGGCAACGCGCGGACGGCGCCATGAAGCACGGACACCAGTGCGAGCGAAGAAAAGGGGCGCGGGAGGCGCACGAGAGGCGTGCGCCATCTCACACCACCGGCGGGCGCGTGAACTCCCCCGGCGCCGCCGCTACTTGACGGGCAGGTGGTACGCCACCCGGTAGCGGTCGGCCGGAACGACCACGTCGGCCGTCTCCACCGCCCGGCCCGAGGCGTAGAACGTGCGCTGGATGACCAGGACCACGTGCCCCGGCACACCCCCGAGGGCGAGCAGTTCCTCGGCGAGGCCGGGGCGGGCGCCGACCTCCTCGGTGACGTTGTCGACGACCACGTCGATGGCGGCCATCCGCTCCACGACACCCATGCCGCCGAGCGGGCCCTCCTCGGGCAGCATCACCGGCGTCCGGCCGATGAGGTCCAGCGGCTCCCAGGAGGTGGAGAGCATCATGGCCTCGCCGCCCTCCCGGAAGACGTACCGGGTGCACATCACCCGGTCCCCGGGCTTGATCCCGAGCCGTTCGGCGACGGCGCCGCTCGCCTCGGCCTGCTCGCTGCGCGACTCCCAGGTGCCGCGCGCCCCGGCGTCGGCCTGCTCCTGCCGGAAGGGCGTGGCGCCGCCGGCCGGCCGGTACCCGGAGCGGGCGATGCGCCGGGGCACCGGCCGCTCGCGCACATACGTCCCGGAACCGGAGCGGCCCTCGACCAGCCCCTCGGCCATCAGCACCTTGCGCGCCTCGAGGGCGACGGTGTCCGAGACGCCGTACTCCTCGCGGATCCGCGCCTGGGACGGGAGGCGGGTGTGGGGCGGCAGCAGGCCGTCGGCGATCTTCTTGCGGAGATCACCCGCGACACGCAGATACGCCGGCTGCTCACCGAATGTCACTGGCCGCTCCCATCAGGTTGTACAGACAGCAACAGCGTGGCAACCGTAGGTTGTGCCAGGCAAGCAAAGGCCAAAGAATCACTCGATGTGATGACTTGTATCGTCGGAGGGCTTTACGCAGGCACTTTCTCCCCGCTATAGCCGCCGTCACACCTCCTTGCCGGGGCTCTCTCCCCCGCCGCCACCGCTCTCCTCGTACACCGGCGGCGTGGTATCCAGCCCCAGAGCCTTGCGGGCGGTGACCGTCGAGTCGGCCTCGATGAGCGCGAAGGCCTCGTCGAGGTGCAGGTAGTACGTGTCGACGTCGGCCGCCTCGGCCGCCAGATCCCACTCCTCCCGCGCCGTCTCCAGGTCCTCGACCAGGTCGGCGACCGGCCGCTCGGCGTCGTCGGGCCAGCTGTGTCCGCGCAGCATCCCGGTCTCCCGGACGAGCGCCTGCGACATCCGCCCCGCCCACACCTGGTACCCGGCGAGGTCCTCCTCGACGGTCTCCGCCACCGGCATCTCGTCCATGGCCCGGTTGAGGAAGCCCTCCGCCACCAGGTAGGTGTGCTGGCCCGGGTCGAGCCCGGTGCCGTCCCTGCGCAGCGAGCCGGTCAGTGTGCCCCGCTCGTCCGTGTTCCCGAACAGGCAGGTGATCTCGCGGTCGCCCGTGCGCCAGCTCTGCGAGGTCGGGGTCAGGTAGTACACGTCGACGTCGGCCGGCAGGGCCCACCGGTCCATGGCGTACGTGTCCTGGAGGGCGTAGCACCGCTCGTCGGCGGCCCGGGTGATCTCCCCGTCGCCCGGGAAGGTGCCGCCCGGCAGCTCGAAGGCGGCGAACACCTCGCCGTCGTGCTCCTCCTCGCAGGGCACCTCGTCGACGTCGTACGTCACCCCCTGCAGGGATCCGCTGGGGGTGGTGAAGCACTGGCCCTTCTCGAGCGAGTAGGCGGTGCCCTCGCCGCGCGCGGCGTCCCGGAAGCCCTCCCAGAACTCCCCGGCGGCGCCCGTGGAGAGCGACACCACCCACAGTGCCAGCCCCACGGACGACAGCACGGAACCCGCCACGGCGAACCCCTTGCCCCGCTCGCCCCGCCGCCTGATCTGGGCCAGCGCGATCAGCCCCAGCACGAGCCCGACCGCCGGCACGAAGCACAGGACGCCGAGCACGAACGCGGCGATCGCCACACCGTTGACGGGAGGCTGCCGCGGGTACGCCCCGTAGGGCTGACCCCAGCCGCCGGGATACGGCTGCTGCGGCGGGTAGGCCCCCGGCGGATACTGACCCGGCGAGTGCGGCCCGGGCGGGTACTGCCCCTGGTTGTAGGGCCCTTGAGGGCCGGGCGGCGGCGGTATGGACACGTGTACCGTGCTCCTGTTTCGGGCGGAGACGCGAAGACGCCGCGGGACTGGGGGCGACCGGTCCCGACGGACGGCCGGCCGATCACTGAGCGCATGGTAAGCGCGCGCGGCGGCACGGTCTTCTCCGAGGTGGGTGCTCACGGGCGACGTGGGGTCACCGGCACACGTGGCTCGCCCTCGTGGCGGGCTGGGTCGTCGACCCGGAGCCGCACCGCGAGGGCGAGGTTCTTCACTGAGGTGTCGTCAGACTGAGGGGCGTGTCAGAACTGCAGGGCCCAGGCGTCGATACGCCCGGTGTCCCAGGACGCGTTGTCGCTGACCCGCAGCTTCCACGTGCCGTTGGCGGTCTCCGAGGAGGCGTTCACGGTGTACGTGGTGTTGATGTCGTTCGCGCTGCCGCCGGTGCCGTACGACTTCAGCGTGTACGCCGTGCCGTCCGGGGCGACCAGCTGGACCTGGAGGTCACCGATGTAGCTGTGGACGATGTTCACGTCGACGGCCAGGGACGAGGGCGCGTTGCCCGAGACGCCGGTGACGGTCACCGGGGACTCGACGGTGGCGTTGTCCCGGATGGTGTAGTCGCCGGTGTTCTCGAAGCGGTCGCCGGTCGGCGGGGGCGTGGTGTCGCCGTCGCCGACGTACAGCAGGCGGTTGGGCGAGCCGCTGCCCGGGTTCGAGACGACGCCGCTGGTGGCGGTGGACGTCAGCGCGGAGGCGACCTGGGAGGGGGTGGCCGTGGGGTTGTCGGCCAGGTACAGCGCGGCCGCCCCGGCGACGTGCGGGCTCGCCATGGACGTACCGGAGATGGTGTTGGTGGCCGAGTCGCCGCTGTTCCAGGCCGAGGTGATGGACGAGCCGGGCGCGAACAGGTCCAGGACCGAGCCGTAGTTGGAGTAGCTCGCGCGGGCGTCGCTCGACGTGGTGGCGCCGACCGTGATCGCCTCCGTCACCCGGGCCGGGGACTTGGTGGAGGCGTTGGTGGACTCGTTGCCGGCCGCGACGGCGAAGGTGATGCCGGAGGCGATGGCGTTGCGCACGGCCGTGTCCAGTGCGCTGTCGGCGCCGCCGCCGAGGGACATGTTGGCGACGGCCGGCTTGACCGCGTTGCGGGCGACCCAGTCGATGCCGGCGACGACCTGCGCGGTGGTGCCGGAGCCGGAGTTGTCGAGCACGCGGACGCCGACGATCTTCGCCTGCTTGGCGACGCCGTAGGCGCCGCCGCCGACGGTTCCGGCGACGTGGGTGCCGTGGCCGTGGCCGTCCTGGGCGGTGTTGTCGTTGTCGATGGCGTCGTAGCCGTAGGAGGCGCGGCCGCCGAAGTCGTTGTGGGTGATGCGGACGCCGGTGTCGATGACGTACGCCGTCACGCCCTGTCCGGCGCTGTCCGGATAGGTGTACGAGCTGTCCAGCGGGCGGTTCCGCTGGTCGATGCGGTCCAGGCCCCAGGACGGCGGGTTGGGCTGGGTGCCGGTGGCGTGGAAGGTCCGGTTCTGGACGACGGAGGCGACGGCCGGGTCGGCGGCGAGACGTTTCGCCTCGGTCTCGGACGCCTCGACCGCGTAGCCGTTGAGGGCCTTGGTGTACGTGCGCTCGATGTCGGCGCCGTACTTCTTCGCCAGAGCGCGGCCCTCGGCGGAGCCGGATCTCGCCTCGTCCGCCTTCAAGGTCACTATGTAGCTGCCGGCGACCGCGTTCGCCGCGTCCTCGTACTGGATGTGGCCCTCCGCCGCGGTGGCGGGGAGCGCGGAGACGAGGCTCGCGGCGAGGGCCGCGGTGGCCGCGGCGCTGACGGCGGCCAGTCTTCGCCGGGTGGTGCGGTGGGGGTGGTGACGCAGCACTGCCATGTGAGGGGTCCTCCTCAGTCGGTGGTGCGTGGTGGGGTTCGTGCACGCCGAGCAGGCCGCCCTCAGTGACGACCATCGGGTCATGGTCATGTCAATCCGGGGGCGACTTTGGTGCGTCAGCCGAAAGATTGAGGCTTCCAGAGGAATTACACAAGAGTGCTGCACGGATGTGCGGACCCCCGTGCCGTTTGAGCGACTTGCCTCCCGATTCGCTTCCTGAACCGTCGTTCAGCCGGTACGTACGTGCGCGCGCACCCCTTGCAGGCCGAACAGGACGAGCAGCTCGACCGCGCCGCCGTCGGCACTGCCCAGCCAGTGCGGCAGGGACGTGTCGAACTCGGCGGCCTCACCGGGCGCCAGCGTCAGGTCGCGCTCGCCGACCACCAGCCGCAGCCGGCCGCCCAGCACGTAGAGCCATTCGAAGCCCTCGTGCGTCTGCGGGGTCGGTTCGAGAGGGCCGGGGCGGCTCGGGATGATCATTTTGAAGGCCTGGGTCCCGCCCGGCCGCCGGGACAGCGGCACGAAGACCATCCCGAACCGCCGGATCGGCTTCAGGTGAATGCGGGGGTCGCCCGTGCGCGGGGCACCGACGAGGTCGTCCAGCGGAACGTCGTAGATCCGGGCGAGCGGCAGCAGCAGCTCCAGGGTCGCCCGGCGCTGCCCGCTCTCCAGCCGGGACAGCGTGCTCTCCGACACCCCGGTGACCGCCGAGAGGTCGGCGAGGGTGATGCCGCGGTCGCGCCGCAGCGCACGCAGCCGCGGGCCCACCGCGCCGAGTACGTCTTCCGTTCCGCCGTCCATCGGGCCACCTTGCCACAACGGCAAGTTTCCGTGCCGGTTCGCGCGGCGTCCGGTGAGACTGGCGGCGTTCCGACAGGCAATGCCGGCACGGATTCCGGCAGGGAATCCCGGCATGCGGTCCCAACAGGAAATCCCGACACACGAAGGAGCTTCGATGAGCGGCACCGATGCGGTCACGTTCTGGGACGGCGTCTACGCCGGCCGGCCGTCGGCCACCGACCCGCGGCCGAACGGCCGTCTCGTCGAGACGGTCACCGTCCTGCCCCCCGGCGACGCGCTCGACCTCGGATGCGGCGACGGCGGCGACTCACTGTGGCTCGCCCGCCGGGGATGGCGGGTCACCGCCGTCGACATCTCGGCCGTGGCGGCCGAGCGACTCGCCGGCCACGCCCGCTCACTCGGCCTCGGCGGCCTGGTCACCGCCGAGCAGCACGACCTGCGCGCGTCCTTCCCCGAGGGCCGGTTCGATCTGGTCTCCGCCCACTACCTCCACACCCCCTTCGACCTGGACCGGGCGGCGGTCCTGCGCACGGCCGCGCACGCGCTGCGCCCGGGCGGGCGGCTGCTGGTCGTCGACCACGGCTCCACCGCGCCGTGGTCGTGGAACCAGGATGCCGACGTCCGGTACCCGTCCCCGCGGGAGGTCGCGGCGGGCATCGGCCTGGACCCGGCGACCTGGACGGTCGAGCGGGCCGACGCGCCCCGCCGGATCGCGACCGGCCCGGGCGGGCGCACCGCCGAGGTCGTCGACCACGTCCTGCTCGTCCGCCGCACCGCCTGACCGGCCGACCCGAGACCCGATCCGCCAGCCCCCGCCCCCCCCCAGACCCGATCCGACAGACCCGATCCCCGCTCCCCGCTCCCCGCCCCCAACGCCCGACGCCCGACGCCCGACGCCCGACGCCCGACGCCCGACGCCCGATGCCCGACGAAGGAGGCCACCATGCCCACCTCAGCCCGCCGCAGGGACACCCCTCCGCCCCGCACCGGAAGCAGCGAGGCCCAGGTCCTGCGCGGATTCCTCGACTACCTGCGGACCTCGATGGCCGCCAAGGTCGACGGTGCCCCCGAGCCGCGGGTCCGCACGGCCCAGGTCCCCTCGGGCACGAACCTGCTCGGCCTGCTCAACCACCTGACCCTCGTCGAGCGTGCGATCTTCCTGGGCGAGCAGGTCAGCGACTGGCAGGCGACCTTCCACGCCGCACCGGAGGACCGCGTCGCCGACGTCGTCGCCCGCTACCGGGAGACCGTCGAGCGTGCGAACGCCGTTCTCGACGAGTGCACGGATCTCGGCGAGCCGGTCCCCCGGCCGCGGCCGGGCCGTCCCGCGCCCAGTGTCCGCTGGGCCCTCACCCACCTGATCGAGGAGACCGGCCGCCACGCCGGTCACGCGGACATCCTCCGCGAGCTGATCGACGGCACGACAGGGCGCTGACCCCGCCCGGACCTCCGGTTGACGGCGCGTCAGAGCGGGTCGGCCGAAGCGCGCCGGGACCTTCTCGCCGTGAGTGTGTGCCGTGTCACGCACCCAAAGGCCGTCCAAGTTGCCTGCATCACAGCGGAAATGTCCCTTTAGCGTCCATGCTCGGAACGGATGCCGACGCCCGAAGCAGAGCGCAGCGGCGTTTTCCCGGACGTTCCCGGATCTTCCCGGGTGCGAAGTGCCAAGTACCCCGTCCCCAGGCACTCCTGACGTCCTCCCCTGTTCCCCGCAGAAAGGCGCGAACCGTGGCCGCTTACCTGTGCCCTCCCGCCGTGATACACGGCGAGCACACCGTAGAGACCGATCAGATCGTGGCGGAAGTACGCAGCCGGCACCCGCACGCGGCGTGGGCGCCCCGGATCGACGGCATCGCGGCCAGTACGGGCATCGAGACCCGCGGGTGGATGCTGCCGCTGGAGACCGCCGTCGCACCCGGCGACGGGAACGGCCTGGTGGCCGGCGGCATCGGGGCGGCCCGAGAGGCGCTGGCCCGCGACGGGTTCACCGAGCAGGACGTGGACCGCGCGGTCGCCGCCCTGGAGTCGATACCCGCACCGCAGACCGTCCAGGAGCGCACCGCGCCGGCCTGGGAGGCCGTGCAGGCCTACGGGGAGCGCGCGGCGCGCGGGGCCCTGCAGATCGCCGGACTGGACGCCTCGGACGTCGACTGTCTGATAACCAGTCACTCCACCACCCCGGCGCTGCCGGGTCTGGACGTCGCACTGGCCAACAGGCTTCCGCTCCGCAACGACGTGATGCTGCTGCCGGCCACGCAGTGGGCCTGCGTGGCCGGGACCCGCTCCCTGGCGTTGGCGGCCGACCTCGTGGCCGCGGACCCCGACCGGGTGGTCCTGGTCGTGATCGCGGAGGCGCTCAGCACGACGTACCAGCCCGCGGACGACACTCTGGAGTCCCTGATCGTCCGGCTGCTGTTCGCGGACACCGCGGTCGCCACGGTGGTCACGGGCCGCCCGAGGCCCGAGTCGGTGCTGCGGCTGGACACCGCCTGGCACCACACCCTGCCGGGCACCCAGGACCTGCACCGCCTGGACACCCGGTCGGACGGCACCCACTTCGTGATGGACCGGCGCGGGCCGCGCGCCGTACAGGAGACGGTGACCGCGATGTGGGAGTGGCTGCGCCTGCGCTACCAGGACGACCCCGACTCCTGGCACCCCGACGTTCTGCTCGCGCACCCCGGCGGGACGCGGGTGCTGGAGTACATGGAGCAGACGATGCCCGACACGTGGCCGTCGGGGCTGCTGGACTACAGCCGGGACAGCTATACCAGCGGCAACCGCGGAGGTGCCGCCGTGTTCGACATCATGCGCAGGGCGCACGACGCCGGGCAGAAGCCGGGCGACCGTGCCGTGCTCTACGCGGCGGCCCCGGGCCTCACGGCCACCGCCCTGGAAGGCGAGTGGCTGTAGCACGCCGGCCCCACGGTCGCGTCACCTCGCGACCTTCGCCCAGACCACCTTGCCGTTGTCCGTCCAGCGCACCCCCCACCCGGTGGTGAGTCGGTGCACCACGTGCAGGCCGCGACCACCGTCGTCGAAGAGCCCGCACGGGCCCAGTCTCGGCCTGCCGTTGCCGGTGTCCCCCACCTCGCACAGCAGGTCGTGACCGGCCCTGATCAGCCGCACCGTGATGGGTCCGCCGGCGAAGCGGACCGCGTTGGTGACCAGCTCGCTGACCAGGAGCAGCACGCTGTCCCGGGTGTCGTCCCTGCTGCGCCATTGCCGCAGCAACGCGGAGACCAGCGTGCGGGCCCGGGCGGCCGCGTCGTCGCGGGCGGGCAGCCGCCAGGTCGCGGTGTCCCCCTTGCGGTAGCCGATCATGCGCGCGAGCAGCAGGGTCACGTCATCACGCCGGCGCACGGGCGCCAGCCCGGAGACCACGTGCCGGGCAGCCGCCTGCAGGCCGTCCCAGGGGTGCACCGCGGCCACGGCGTCCGCCAGCCTGCCGATGCCCTCGTCGATCGATAGGGCGGGATCCTCCACCAGGCCGTCGGTGTAGAGGGCGAGCAGGGAACCCGGGGGTACGGCGAACGTGTGCACGTCGAACGGTTCCCGCAGCGCGAACTCGGCGCCCAGGCCGGGGTGGGGGTGGACCGCGAGCGGGCCGGAGCGCCCGTCCGGGGGCACCAGTACCGGGGGGAGGTGGCCGGCGCTGGCCAGCGCCACGTGGTGGCTGACCGGATCGTAGACGGCGATGCAGCAGGTCGACCCGAGGGCGCTGTAGCCGGCCGCCAGCCCGGACTCCGCGTCGTCCAACAGCGACACCGTCTCGTCCAGGTGCTCCAGCACCTCGTCGGGCGCCAGCCCCGCGGACAGCAGCGCGCGGGCCTCCATGCTCAGCTGGCCCATGGTCGCCGCGGCTCCCAGACCGTGCCCGACGACGTCACCGACCACCAGCGCGGTACGGCCGTCCGGCAGCGGAAAGCTGTTCACCCAGTCACCGCCGACGCCCGCGCTGTCGGGGGTGGCGGGCTGGTAGACGCTGGCGGTCTCGATGGTGTCGCCGCCGGTGCGCGGCAGCAGACGGCGCTGCAACGCCAGCACCTGCGTGTGCTCACGCTGGTGCTGACGGGCCAGGTCGACGTGATGGGAGGTCCTGGCCACCAGTTCCTGCAGGTCGAACAGCTCGCTGTCGTAAAAGGGACGGTCCGCCCGCCGCCAGACCTCCGCCACACCCAGTACTACGGGCGGCGTGCCCTCCAGGACCAGCGGTATGCACGCCACACCCGCCGACCGCTCGCTGGGCACCAGGGCACGCACCAGCCGCGGACTGCCGAGTACCCGCTCGATCGCCTCCCGGTCGGGTATGACGATGGCCTGGGCGGCGTCGTCACGCCGTATCGCTTGGGACAGCAGGCGACTCGCGTCGCGGGGAAGATCGTCGCCCGGAGTCAGATATCCCTCGGGCCACGCGCGGTCCGGCACCAGGGCCGCCCGCCGCAGCCGGATGCGCCCCGGCGCCTGATCGGTGACCCCCTCGCCCGTCCACACGGCGAAGTCGAGGTCGATGGCGGCCACGTCTCCCCAGGCCAGCAGGGACTCCGCCAGCGACTGCGCGGTCTCCCCGATGTCCAGCGAGGTGCCGATCGCGGTCTCGGCGGCGTACAGGTGCAGCCTCCTGGCCATGGCGATCAGGGAGACGGTCAGGCCCTCATGGGGTGGCGCGGCGGGCAGGATGCTCATCGAGACCACCAGCTCCGACCCGTCGCTGCGCCGCAGGCGCTGGACCCGGGCGACGTGCGCGTCACCGGTCTCGAGAACCTGTCGCAACCGGCGCGTGACCGTCGGTACGTCCCCGGGCGGCAGCAGATCGACGACCGGGCTCCCGGTCGCGGCGTCCAGCCCCGCGAAGACGGGGGCGTCCAGATTGCTGCGGGTGATCCGGAGATCCCGGTCCAGGTTGACCACGCCGAGGATCTGCTCCTGACGGCGGGCCGCCGGGTCGGCGGGTACGGGTGGGCGGGCGGTGCGGTCGCCCCGCGAGTCGGCCGGACCGGCGGCCGCTGCCGCTCCGCCGCGCGGGATGTACTTCCCCAAGGCACTGCTGACCAGGTCGAACGGCGACGAGGACGAGGACGAGGGGGAGGGTGTGGAGTCCATGCGGCTCTCTCAGCTCGCTCACCAACCCCGGCAGCGCCGGGGCCGTACCAGAAGCCGTGCGACGGGACCCCGAGATTCCTGACCGCACACCTCATTCAATAACACCCGGACCCGCTTCGCCCACACCAGCGAAAAGCACGGTGAACCGGGACAATGAGGGAATACGGCGCTCACCGACCCCCCGCCTCGCCTGCCGTCTCCGGTGTCAGCCCTGCGGCGTCAGCTTGCCCCGCTTCAGGATCAGCGTCTCGTCGCAGGCGGCGGCGACCTCCCTGGAGTGCGTCACGACGATCACGCACTTGCCGTCGTCGTGGGCCAGCTTCCGGAAGACCTCGATGATGCCGGCGGCGGTCTCGTGGTCGAGGGCACCGGTCGGCTCGTCGGCGAAGAGGACGTCGACCTCGCAGGCGAGCGCTCGGGCGATGGCCACGCGCTGCTGCTGTCCGCCGGAGAGCTGGAGGGTGCGGCGGGTGCGGTCACCGGGCTCGATGCCGAGGAGGTCGAGCAGTTCGCCGGCGCGCTGCTTCCTGCGGCCGCCCTTGACCCCGGTGATCTCCATGGCGGAGGTCACGTTCTGGACGGCGTTCATGTAGGTGAGCAGGTTCAGCGACTGGAACACGGTGGCCACGTGCCGGTTGCGGTACGTGCCCAGGCCCAGCTCGGCCACGTCGCGGCCCTTGAAGCGGACGCTGCCGGAGGTGGGCGCGTCGAGTCCGCTGGCCAGGGACAGCAGCGTCGTCTTGCCGGAGCCGGACGGGCCGACGACGGCGTACATGCGGCCGGCCTCGAAGGCGTACGAGACGGACTTGAGGACGACGCGACGACGGCTGCCGGTGCTGAACGTGCGGCTCACGTCGGTGAGCTCGAGGATCGGCGCGGTCGTGCCGCCGGGAGCGTTCGTACGGGTGGTGGGAGTGGTGGTCACGTCAGTCGCCCTTCGTGAGGATGTCGCGCGGGTTGAGGCGCAGTACGCGGGCGCCGGGGACGAGGGTGGCCAGGGCGGCGATGCCGAGTCCGGTGGCGCCGACCTTGGCGATGTCGGCCGGGCCGAGGCGCACGTCGAGCGAGTCGATGGGGTCGATGCCGGGCTGGCCGTCGCCCTGCTTGCCCATGCCGCTGGGGTCGCTGTAGTCGGGTTGGAGGCTCTCGTTCTCGGCTTCCTCGTTGGCCGAGTCGACCTCGCCGGCGAGCAGCTTGTTGCCGATCGCCTCGGAGACGAACTGGCTGCCCAGGCCGGCGAGCGCGATCGCGACGACGGCGCAGGCGACGACCTCGACGAGGTGCTGGCCGAGCAGCCTGGCCTTCCTCTCGCCGAGAGAGAGCAGGATGCCCAGCTCGCCGCGGCGCTCGCGCAGGTTCGAGGCGACGACGAGGGCGAGGATGATCGTGCCGGCGACGGCGACGAGCCACACGGTGACCGTCGCGAAGCTCGCGGTCTTGGTGATGGGGCCGACGAGCGCCTTGTACTGCTTGTCGTTGACCGAGATCGGGAAGATCTGGAGATCGGCGCCCGCCTTCTCGGCGTCTTCCTTGAGCCGGTCCAGGTCGTCGGGGTCGGCCAGCGTGAAGGTGGCCGACTCGAGGGTGCCGCCGCCGTCGGTCGTCCTGCCGCCGAGCAGGCTGGCGCCCTCGATGTTCGTGTAGACCTGGTTGGCCGGGTCCATCATCGCGGGCACGTACTGGCCCGTGTCGGCCGTGCTGTTCTTGTAGATGCCGATGACCGTGAAGTCGTGCTCCTCGGTCGGCATGCCGTTGCTCAGGTCGCCCTTCTTGAGTTTGACCGTGTCGCCGACCTTCAAGCCGTTGGCCTTGGCAACCCGCTCCTCGACGACGATCTCGTCCTTCTTGGTGTCGGGGCCGATGCCCTTGCCGGCGATCACCTTGGAGTCGCCGTTGCGGAAGGCGCTCACCTCGTCGAGCTTGCGGACACCATCGACCTTGAACAGGTCGGTGCCGGTGGTGTCCTGGCCGGCCGGCGGCGGAACGGGCTGGTGGAGTTCGGTCGACTTGGTCGGGAAAGCCGCGCCGTCGGCCGTGTAATTGCAGTCGGCGACGACGGAGGACGCGCATATCCTGTCGACAAGGTCGCGCTTGAGGTCTCCGGCGGACCCAATGGTTCCGCCCTGTTGGCCGGACGGCTCACGGCCGTCGTTCTTGCCGGATGCCATGAGCCCGTTCACGTCGAGCTGCATCGTGGCCACCGCGCCGACGCTCTTCTTGGCGTTGTCGGCCGCGCGCGCCGCCGCCGACTGGATCAGGAAACCGGACAGCACCAGGGTGCAGATGACGAAGAAGAGGCCGCCCAGCATGAGGGTCTTGCCCGGAGCGCCGGTCAGCCGCCACCAGGCACGTTTGAAGAGGTTCATGGACGGCACGCTATGAAGCCGGAGCTTTGAGCGACGTTTGCGAAAACGCTGCTCGCACGCACCCTCATACATGAATCAAATACGGCATCTGGTAGACGTGATGGAAACGCCGGCGAACGGCCGAAATACCTTCGGCCGCCTCGCGCGTTCTCAGGGAATTCTCAGCGATGGTGAAAGGGCCGACGCGGATGCGGGTCTTGGTGGTCGAGGACGAGCAGTACATGGCGCGCGTCCTGGAACTCGGGCTGCGTCGCGAGGCCATCGCCGTCGACGTCGTCCACGACGGGGCGACGGCCCTGGAGCGGGTCACGGTGTACGACTACGACGCCGTGGTCCTGGACCGGGACCTGCCGGGTGTGCACGGCGACGAGGTGTGCCGCCGCATCGTCGGGATGGGCCTGGCCTGCCGTGTGCTGATGCTCACGGCGGCGGGCCGGCTCGGCGACAAGGTGGAGGGGCTGGGCCTCGGCGCGGACGACTATCTCGCGAAGCCCTTCGACTTTCCCGAACTGGTCGCCAGATTGCGCGCCCTGTACCGGCGCAGCCCCATGGCGCATTCCCCGGTCCTGACGTTCGCCGACCTGACCTTCGACACGCACAGACGCCGGGTGATGCGCCGCGGCGCGGAAATCAAACTCACGCCGAAGGAAATGTCCGTCCTGGAACTGCTGATGCGCGCCGACGGCGGCATCCTGAGCGCGGAGTATCTGCTCGACAAGGCCTGGGACGCGCACGCCGACCCCCTCACCAACGCGGTCCGGCTCGTGGTGCACACGTTGCGCAAGAAGCTCGGCGAACCGCGGCTCGTGCACACCGCGATCAGCGCGGGCTACTACCTGGGCGCGAAGTGAGGCGCCGCCGGGGCGGCGAGCGCCGGCCGCGCACGCTGAGCATCCACGCCCGGCTCTTCTTCGGCTTCGGCGCCGCGCTCACGGCCTGCTCGGCGCTGATGGTGGCGATCATCTACGTCGGGATCCGCTATCTGCCGACGTACGACTTCACGACGCCGATCGTCGTGCCGCAGACCGAGGCGAGCCCGCCCTCCGTCGCACCGCGGTACGAGCCGGACCTCCGGGACGCGCCGCCCCTCGATCGGGGCGACACGATCGACGTGTCCGGCCTGATCCGCGACAAGGAGGACGTGTGGGCGACGGTCCTCGCGGTTTCCATCGGCGGCGTGATCGTGGTACTCGGCGTCGGCCTGGTCGCGGGCTGGCTCCTGTCGCGACGGCTGCTCGCACCGCTGCACACCATCAGTCGGGCGGCGGCCAAGGCCGGCGAGGGCGACCTGACGTACCGGATCGACGCCCAAGGCCCGCATGACGAGTTGAAGCAGCTCGCCGACACCTTCGACACGACGTTGGGGCGCCTGGAGGAGTCGTTCGCGGCGCATCAGCGGTTCGCCGCGAACGCCTCGCACGAGCTGCTCACACCGCTCGCGACGACCCGGGCGATTCTTCAGATGGCCGACGGTGACACGTCGAAGGAGGAGTTCGCCGAGCTGGTGCCGATGCTGCGCGAGACCAACGAGCGCAACATCCGGGTCGTGCGGGAGCTGCTGCGGCTCGCGGCGGCGGAGCAGGAGACCCACCACACCGAACCGGTGGACATGGCCGAGCTGACGGAACAGGCCGTCGCCGAGCAGCGGGCCGCCGCCGGCGACGTGCTGATCACCGTCACGATCGACACCCTCGAACCGTGCGACGTCAAGGGCAGCGAGACGCTGTTGCGGCAGCTCGTCGTGAACCTCCTCGACAACGCCCGTACGCACAACGTGCCCGGTGGGACGGTCGGTGTGCGGGTCGACCGCGTGGCCGACGCGATCGTCCTGGAGGTCACCAACACGGGCCCGACCGTCGACCCCGAGGTGGTGGACCGCCTCTTCGAGCCCTTCTACCGGGCCCGCCCCCGCGTGGCCAGCGACCGCAGCGGCCACGGCCTGGGCCTCGCGATCGTCCGGACCATCGTGCGCGGCCACCACGGCACCGTGACGGCCCGGGCGAGGGCCACCGGCGGCCTCTTCCTACGGGTCGAGCTGCCGGCCTGGCGGGAGGCGCCGGCCGGCTGAGCCGGCCGCACACCCCTGCCGCCGCGTCCGTCGGCTCGGACGTCCTCGATCCGGGCGCGGTCGCCGCCCAGCTCCGACCTCCCGTCGGCGACACCCCTGGGAAAGCCGATCGTGGAGAAGGGTCAGCTCCAGGCCCGGCGTTCCCGGCCGCGGGGGTCGTCGACCCGGTTCCACTCGCCGTCGATGCGCATGGTGGCCCGGCGGTCGGTGTCGTACGGGGCCCAGCCGGGGTCGCCGGTCCGGGCGAACCGGATCCAGGTCTCGTGGACGCGGGTGGCGAGGTCCGCGGGGGCCTGGTCGGGGCCGAGCAGGGCGCCCGGGCCGTTGAGTTCGGGCCGGTCCGCGACGTCGAAGACGAAGGGCAGTTCGACCGCGTGGGTGGCGCCGAGTTCCCCGTCCAGGGCGTGGGAGCGCCAGGCGAACTCGTAGGCGTGGGTGGCGGACCGCGGGTGGGCGGCGTGGGCGCCGGCCAGGGCGCGGCTGCCCGCGCCGAACAGGGCGTCGGCCATGATGGCGGAGCGCAGTTCGGCGAAGGACGCCTCGGGGCGGGACTCGCGGTAGGTTTCGACGAGCCGCGCCGGATCGGGGTGCGAGCGTGCGGCGGCCTCGTCGACGTCGGCGGCGGTCGAGGTGGCGTACTTGCCGAACGGGACCAGGTAGAGGTTGCCCTCCTCGGTGTTGGTGCCGACGAGCAGGTCGACGTCGGCGGCGAGGCCGGCGGCGACGGATGCGGCGGGCTGGGCGTCGAGGACCAGGCTGAAGGGGCTGAGGCCGATCAGCGGGTCGCCGTGGGTCTCGGTCCGCAGGTCGATGCCCGCGAGCTCGGAGGCCGTCTCGACGAGCTGCTCGTCGGGGATGCCGGCGAAGGCGTCGACGTGGGGCTCGATGCCCAGGGCCCCGGCCGCGGCCTCGGTGACGCGGGCGGCCTGCTCGGGCGTGAACGCGCCCAGGCCGCTGCCGCTCTGCACGATCGCCCGGCGGAACAGGCCGGCGGCCTCGGGGGTGGCGAGGACGCCCCCGACGGTGGTCGCCCCGGCCGACTGGCCGAAGAGGGTGACGTTGTGCGGGTCGCCGCCGAAGGCGGAGATGTTCTCCCGCACCCAGCGCAGCGCGGCGACGACGTCGAGCAGGCCGCGGTTGGCGGGCGCCCCGGGGATGTCGAGGAACCCGGCGATGCCGAGCCGGTAGTTGAGGGTGACGAGGACGACACCGTCACGGGCGAACGCGGAGCCGTCGTACAGGGTGGACCGCGTCGATCCGGCGACGAAACCGCCGCCGTGGACGAAGACCATGACCGGCAGTCCGTCACCGCCGGCGGCCGGCGCGAAGACGTTGACGGTGAGGTAGTCCTCGCCGCGGCTCCACCCGGTGCCGAAGTAGGGGGTCATGTCGACGTCGCCGAGCGTGCGTTCGGACTGCGGGGCGTTGGGTCCCGGCACGGTGGCGTCCCGTACGCCGTCCCACGGCTCGTGCGGCCGCGGCGGGGCGAACCGGGCGGCGCCGCGGGGCGGAGCGGCGTAGGGGATGTTCAGGAAGGTGAGGGTGTTGGTGCTGCCTTGGCGCAGGCCGCGCACGGCGCCCTGCGCGGTGACCACGACGGTGTCGGGGTGGCGGTTCATCTCTCGTGTCCTTCTCTCGTGTCCTTCGCTCGTGTCCTTCCGCGTGCCGTCAGGCCGGCTCGGTGTACTTGGCGAAGGCCGCCCAGCCCTTGATGGCGAACTTGCTCCCCTCGCGGACGACCTCGGCGGCGCCGTGGCCGCCGAGGTGCGCGGGGAAGACGAGGGCGTTGCTGTCGACCGCCGAGCCCAGGAGCTTGTGGCGGGTGGCGCGGGCCTCGGCGGGGTCCTCGCAGAAGCAGCTGTTGGCATCGGGCTCGACGATCTGGATCGGGCTGTGCATCAGGTCGCCGACGAACAGGGCCCGGTCGGAGCCGGACTCCAGCCTCAGCACGGACGAGCCGGGGGTGTGGCCGGGGGCGAGATCGAGGCGCAGGTTGCCGTCGATTCGGTGGCTGTCCTCCCACAGGTGAGTGAGGCCGGCCTCGTGCACGGGGGCGACGCTGTCCTCGAAGACGTTCTGGTTGCCGCGGCCGAGCAGCGTCTTGAACTCGTTGGCGGGGTTCCAGTAGTCGAAGTCCGCCTTGGCCATGAGGTAGGTGGCGTTGGGGAACGTCGGTACCCAGGTCCGGCCGTCGAGGTAGGTGTTCCAACCGACGTGGTCGACGTGCAGGTGCGTGTTGATCACGATGTCGACGTCCTCGGGGCGGACCCCGGCGCGGACGAGGTTGCCCAGGAAGTCGGTTTCCAGACGGTTCCACACCGGCGCGTACGGCCGGTCCTTGTGGTTGCCGACGCCGGTGTCGACCAGGATGGTCCTGCCCTCGCTGCGCAGGACCCAGGTCTGGATCGCCGAGTTGACGATCCGGGTCTCCGCGTTCAGGAAGTCCGGAACCAGCAAGGAACGGTGCCTGTCCCACGCCTCCGCCGGGCTCTCCGGGACGAACGCCTCGGGCGTCAGGTCGACGGGGCCGTAGTACTCCCGGACTCGGGTCACGGTGACCTCGCCCAGGGTGATGGTGTCCATGGTTCGCTCCAGGTCGATCGGTTCCGCGTCCCTCGGGCCGCGGGCGGGGGCAGGGGCGGGGGCGGATGCGGGTCCGTTCCGTGAACGCCCCTGCTCGGCAAGGGTGCGTCGCAGGTGACGGACCGCGGTATGCGTCATGTGACTGCACCTGGATGCGGCGGTCGGCCGTGGCGCATACGCCGCGTACTCGCGGCACCTCGCCAGCCGTGCGGAATTGTCGCTGCCCATTCCTCCTTGCACTCCAGTGGAACGGGGCGCTTCTCCCCTTCCTCGTGCAGCAGCCTCACGTCAGTCTCTGGAGCATCCGTGGAAAAAGGTGGAAGCGCTCGAGCGGGCCGAAGCCGCCCGGCGGGAGATCCCGGCCCGACCGTGGTGGGCCGGGAGACCGAGACCGCGGAAATCGTGCAGCGACTGGCCGCTGACCGGCCCCACAGCGAAGTGCTGCTCATCGAGGGCGACCCCGGTGCCGGCAAGAGCGTCCTGCTCGACCTCGCCATGAAGCGGACGCGCAGGGCCAGCCACCGGGTGCTGCGCGCGGTCGGCAGCGAGTCCGAGGCGCATCTCGCATACGCCGGTCTGCACCAGCTGCTCCGCCCGGCCCTCGGCGACTTGGACGGCCTGCCCGCACGGCAGCGTTCCTCGCTCCGGATCGCCCTGGGACTGGCCGAACACGCCGAACACGCCGAGCCCCCCGATGCCATGCTCGTCGGCCTGGCGGTGCTGACCCTGGTGTCGGATCTGGCGGAACCGGCACCGCTGCTCGTGGTGGTCGACGACGCCCAGTGGATCGACCGCGCGTCGCTGGACGTTCTCTCGTTCGTGGCCCGGCGCATGGACAGCGAGCCCGTGACGCTGCTGATGGGCGTGCGTGCCGCGGACGTGCTGCCCGGGTTCGACAAGGGGTACGAGCGCCTGGAGATCGGTCCCTTGAGCGGCGATGCGGCGAACCGGTTGCTCGACGAGCAGCCGACGCGGCCCACCGGCCGCACCCGGGTGCGGATCCTGCGGGAGGCGGCGGGCAATCCGCTGGCCCTGGTCGAGCTCGCCCGCGCCGCCGCGAGCAGACAGCCGGAGGGCGGCGGAGTGGAGGGTCCGCTGCCCGTCACCGACCGGCTGGAAGGGATCTTCGCGCGGCACGTGAGGCACCTGCCGGAAGCCACCCGCAGCGCCCTGCTGCTGCTCGCGGCCACCGACGCGGCGGACGCGCCGGTGGCCGCGCGGGGCCTGCCCGAGGCGGACGACACGACGTGGGTGCCCGCCGAACGGGCCGGTCTCGTACGACAGGACAGCGCCGGGATCTCCTTCCGGCACCCGCTCGTCCGCTCGGCGGTCTACCACGCCGCGTCCTTCGAGGAACGCAGGCGCGCACATCTCGCTCTCGCCCAACTGCTGGGCGAGGAGCCCGACCGCCGCGCCTGGCACCTCGCCGCCGCGACCGTGCGGCCCGACGAGCAGGTGTCGGCGGCCCTCCTGGAGACAGCAGGCCGGGCCAGGCGCCGAGGCGGCCACGCGGCCGCCGCCGCCGCTCTGGAACGCGCCGCGCAACTCAGCCCGCGCCGCGCGGACCAGGCTCGACTGCTGGCCGACGCCGCGGACATGGCCGTCTTCACCGGTCAGCTCGGCTGGGTGGAACACCTGGCCGGCGAGGTCCGAAAGCGCAGTGACGACCCGGCGCTGATCACCCGGGCCGCGCTGGCGACGGGGCAACTCATGACCATGGGTCCGCACCACACGGCCGCCTTTACCCTGCTGGCGCGCATCGCCGACGAGGCGGCGGACGCCCGGTCGCCCCGTCTGCTGGACGCGCTCGCCGGGGCAGCGGTGGTCCGCTACTACTCGGGCGAGGAGTCCCAGCGGCAGCGGATCGAGGCCCTGCTCTCCCACATGCCGGACTCCGCCGCAGGCGGTGCCCTGCGTGCCTGGGTACTGGCCGTCTCCGACCCCACCGGCGCCGGAGTGTCCCTCGCCCCGGCGCTGCCGCAGCTGATCACCGAGGCCAAGGACGACGCCGGATCCCTGACCGCGCTCGCCATCGTGGCGTGGCTCCTCGACCAGACCTCCCTCGCCGCCGGCACCTTCGACGAGGCGTTCGGACGTTGGCAGGCCCTTGGCCCGGTTCCGGCCGGTCTGGGCTGCGCGGTCGGCTGGGCCTATCTGGAACAGGGCCGCTGGGCCGAGGCCCGCTCGGTGGCCGCCGAGATCGCGGTGGTGGCCTCGCAGGCCGGACTGGACCACGCCGAGGCGTGCGCACGAGCGCTCGAGGCGACAGCAGTGGCGTTGCTCGGTGAGTCGGCCGACGCACGCGGGAAGGCCGAGCAGGCCCTGGCCCTCGTCGATCCGCTGGAAAGCCGCTCCGTCGCGGTCTGCGCCCGCCGCGCCCTGGGGCTGGCGGCGGTGGCCGACGGTGACTACGACACCGCGTACGCACAGTTCCGCTCCGCCTTCACCGAGGACGGCGACCCGGTCCACTACCACGTCTCCTACACCGTCCTGGCCGAACTCTCCGCCGCGGCCGTCCGCCGAGGGCAGCGCGAACACGCCGCGGAACTGCTGGGGCGGTCGGTGCGGCGCCTGGGCACCGGCATGTCGGCACGGGTCTCCCTCCTGGCCGAGCGAGGCCGCGCCCTGCTCGCCGAACCGGAGCACGCCGAACGCCATTTCCAGGCGGCGCTGGCGGACGAAGCGGGCGAGCAGTGGCCCTTCGAGCGGGCACAGACCCGGCTGGACTACGGAGAGTGGCTGCGCCGACAGCGTCGTATCGCGGAGGCCCGCCCGCTGCTGATCGGAGCGCTCGACACGTTCCAGCGGCTCGGCGCCCGACCGTGGATCGAACGCACGAAGGCAGAACTGCGAGCCGCCGGCATCGAGGCGAACAGCGTCGCCCCCAGCGCGATCACCGAACTCAGCCCCCAACAACAGCAGATCACCCGGCTCGCGGCCCGCGGCCTGACCAACCGTGAGATCGGGGAGAAACTGTTCCTCTCCCCGCGTACGGTCGGCTCCCACCTCTACCGAGTCTTCCCCAAGCTGGGCATCACCGCCCGCTCGCAACTGCGCGACGTGGTCGACGGCACCCTGCCGGCACGGTAGAAGAGTCAGGGGCCTTCCCGGCGGCCCACTACGGGTGCCCCACGGGCTCTTCGCGGACCGCTCCCAGCCGCGCCTGCTCCTCCTCGACGATCTGGCGGGCCATCGCCGTGTCCGAAACGTCGACCGCGTCCGGCGTCGACTCGGCGACCGCGCTGCGACGCGCGTACGCGTCGAACAGGCGGGTCTTGTTCTTCAGCATCTCCACCATCCGTTCGTCCACCCCACGGGTGGCGAGCAGCCGGTGCACCTGGACCGAACGCACCTGTCCCATGCGATGGGCCCGCGCCACCGCCTGGTGCTCGATGGTCGGTTTGATCTGAGGCTCACAGATGATCACGACGGACGCAGCCTGCATGTTGAGCCCGACCCCCGCCGCCTCGATCTGCGCCACCAGCACCGCATGACCCGGCACGGCGGCGAACTCGTCCACCAGCCGCTGCCTCCGCGCGGGCGGCACGCTTCCCGATATCGGACCGAAGACCTGACCGCCACCTTCGCTCCGCGTGGCATCCAGCGTGTCCTTCACCGCTCCAAGGACATCCCTGAAGTTGGAGAACACCACCACCTTCAAGCCGTTCTCGGCGGCTTCCGCCACGATCTCGCGCAGCCGGTTCAGCTTGGCCGACTTCTCGGGGCGCGCGTACGCCGCTCTGCGCATCGCCATGAAATTGCCGGCGTGCACGGCCTCGCGGTAGGCGTCTTCGTCCGACGCGCTCAGTTCCTCCCACTCGTCCGTCTGCTGGAGCGCGGGCAGTTCCGTCAGCACGTCCTGCTGGTTGCGGCGCAGATAGACCGGGGCGACGGACTTCCGGAAGGCCTTGGAACCGGCCACACCCTCTCGATCGCCGACAGCCTCCGCCAGGTGCGGCTGCAGAATCCACACAAGGCTGCGAAACTCGGCGACTCGGTTCTCCATGGGCGTGCCGGTCATGAAGAGAACGCGCTCGCAGCGCCCGGACCATTCAGTCACGGCCTGGGAGCGACGCGTCTTCGGATTCTTCACGTAGTGCGCCTCGTCCACGACCAGCATCCCCAGCTCGCCGCCTCCGGGGGCCGGGAAACCACGCAGGGCGTCGAAGGTAGTCACCCCTACGCCGCCCCTGTCCTTCCAGTCGGCGAATGCTTCCCGCCTGTCGGGGCCGTGAAGAGGCATCACGCGCAGCTTGCTGCGGGCCTCGATCTCACGCGTCCAGTTGATCAGGACGCCGGCCGGGCAGACGACCATGAAGTGGCTCTGCCCCTCGGCGGCGAGATGAGCCAGAGCAGCGATGGCCTGGATGGTCTTGCCGAGCCCCATTTCGTCGCCGAGCAGCACCTTGCGTTGTGCCAAGGCGAAGCGCGCCCCGAAGGCTTGGTAGCCGCGGAGCGACACCCTCCGATGAGTGTCGTCCAGCATCTGATCGCGGACCCGCTCGGCAACTTCGTCGGGCAGGAACCCTTCAGCGGCGGCAGCGTCGGGTC
This sequence comes from Streptomyces sp. BB1-1-1, assembly GCF_031597775.1. NCBI lineage: Bacteria > Bacillati > Actinomycetota > Actinomycetes > Kitasatosporales > Streptomycetaceae > Streptomyces > Streptomyces sp. BB1-1-1. The sequence goes on from NZ_CP134203.1 coordinate 3,105,431, forward strand.
TGCGGCCGGAGATCTCCGCGAGCAGGCTGTAGTACTCGGCGGAACGCAGCTCGAAGTCGACCCAGGCCGCGGCCTCGGTCGAGGTACCGCGCAGCAGATCCACCGAGGCCTGTGCGAGCAGCCCCGGCACACCGCCCTGCGCGGCTTCCTCGGTCAGCCTGCGAACCTCTGCCGCAGCCTCCAGCGCCCGAGTTCGTTTGGCCTGCCCCACCAGCAGCATCCGCAGCCGCCCGGCGGCCGGCCTGGCCTCGGCCAGCAGCGGACCGAGCCGCTCCGAGAGGGCCGCTGCCGCATCGACGGCTCGCCGCGCGTCGGGGCCCGCTTCCACCAGCACCTGCAGGGCCATGACGAGTGAGGTGGTTCGCGGCTCCGGCCGATCCACGTCGATGTGGACGGCGATGGTCTCCCGGACGGCATCGGATACCTGACGCGCCGCCGCGATCACCTGATCGGCGGTCCGCTGCCCCACGCCAGGAATCTGTCGCAACCGGTAGGACCCGGCATCGAGCACCTGCCGGACCGAGGCGAGCCCGCCCCGCTCGACTTCCCCGAGCCTCAGCCGCCCTTCGGTGACCTCCTTCAACCGAGCCACTGGGATGGCGTCCAGCGCCTGCTCAGCCGCCGTGTCGCAGATCGGCTTCAGCGCCGCCCGAACCGCCTCGACAGCCCGCCCGTGATCACCGGCCACCGCCTGCGCCGCCTCGTACAACCGCCCTCCCGCGGCAACCGCATCCCGCTCGCTGCGCCCCATCCCGCCCCGGCCCCCTCTCGCTGCGTCCCCGCATACTCCCACCGCTGCCCCCGAGCACCGGCCGAAGTTCGCGGGAGTGGGAAGAGCGCGAGATCAACCGCATCATCGACGAGCGCATGGCGAGCCCGGCTGCCGGCGTCCCGATCGAGGACGTGATGAGGGAGACGCTGGCACGCGGTGAGTGACTATCGCACGGTGTTCCGGCCCGAGGCCCAGGCCGAGCTGCGCAAGATCCCGCGCGACATGGCGCTTCGCATCCTGGCCGGACTGACAGAGCTGGAGAGCGACCCCTTCGGCTTCAGCACCACCGCTCCCGTGTCCCAGCCTGAGCGCCGCCGCCTACGGGTCGGCGACTACCGAGTCCTCTACACGATCGACAACGGGGAGCTGGTGGTCTGAGCCGTACACGTCGGACACCGCTCCACGGTCTACGGCACGTAGCTGCTCCCGGTCCTGCGGGCTGTTGGGGACAGCAGCAAGGCCTGACCTGCGTCCTCGCAGGTCAGGCCGCCTCTGAATTACGCGATCAGACGTTGAAGCGGAATGCCTGAGGGCTGATCCTGACCTGCGGCGGAGCCCTGTAAAGCGTCCTGACCAGGCGTTTCTCCGTTGGCGAGCGTCGGGGTCCGACAGTCTCTTACGAGTGTCCTGCGGACTGTCTGCGGACTGGCCTACGGGGTCTCGAAAGAGTCGACGTGCCTGCGCAACTCCGCCGCGATGCCTTCGTCGCCGCCCTCGACTGGGCAGCGGCCATGGTTCCTGTTCGACGTTCGCCACAGCGAGGCCACTCCCGAACCAGACGAGGTGCTGGGCGGGAACGAAGGCGTCCTGGAAGCACCCGGCGATGACAGCGGCTTCGCCGGCGGTCAGGTCAGTCGCACCAGGGACCGGAGCAATGGAATCAGTCCAGCCTTTTTGGCCTGCCGCGCTGACCCGCCCATTGCGGTGCTCTGGGGCCAGCCACAGCTGGATCCTGTAAGAGCTAGACGATATGAACGAAGGCGCGGTACTCCTTGGCCACCAGCTCCACCTCGCGGGAATGCCTGTTGAGGTACTGCCCGATCGAGACGATCTCGCCATCAGCCGCAATGCTTGCGTACGCCTGTGCGTACACGCGAGGGTCCGTGTCCGAGGAGTAGACGCGAGCACCCTGATCTTGATGTACCCAGATGCGGTGCTCGTCGGCCATGGTCGCCTCGGCCCAAACGGGTCCGACCTTCTCCAGGAGCACATAGTGCAGCCCCAGGAGGTCCAATAGCTCTCGATCACGTTCCCACACTGTCCCTGCGTACATGTTGCTCATAAGGAACAGCGGGTCTCGGTACACGAGCCGCACGGCATCGGGGAAGGACATGCCTCGGCCGTTCCAGCACAGGGCGCCACGTACCGAGTGCCGCAGCCCTTGGCGGGGTACGGCTTCGCCCATCACCATGGGCAGGAGATTCTCCATGCGGTCCGGCCACCCATGGATGATTGCTTGCAGGAGGTCGCAGGGGTTGTAGACGTGCAATCCGACGTCTCCCTCACCGACCTTCGGGCCTACTTCGTCGAGCCAGCCGTCCACGAGTGACTCCCACTCATGGTTGCCGGCCAGGCTCTGCCGAGTCTCCTGCCTGAACGCCATCCAACGGCTGGCTACCTGTGGGCTGACGGTGCCCGTGTAGAGGACCTGGCTGTCTCCTCGTTCGTCCCCGGTAAGGAAGCGGAAGAGGTCCTGCTGTTCAAAGGCGGCCGTGTCGTCGTAGGCGCCAGTGCCTCGGAAGCCTTGGATAGCCCAGTTGGGGTTCCCGGCGAGATTCTTCAATAGCCCTGGCCGGGCAGATTCCATGTTTATTCCACGCAGCTTGCTGCGGGCAAGGCGGTTGCAGATCTCGGAAAGGACCAGGTACTCAGCCTGGTGCTCGGCAGCGAATGGCTCCGGCCCGTCATAACCACCCAGGAGGTCCGCCGAGACGAGTTCCTCGTTCACCCGGCCTACTCCCAGGTAAAGGCCGAAAGGCGCAGGGATGTAGTGCTTCTCCCCTACCCGGTCCAGATCCGCCGCCAGCAGGTCGAGCGCCCCCAGCTCGTCCGCGACCTTGCTGATGATCTTCCAACCCTGCGCACGCTGTTCCTCCGTGGTGAAGAAGAACAGGTTGTGGATGGGGGTGACGCGCGGCTCGAACGCCCGGGGCAAAAGCTCCACCCGCTCGGTCCCGATGGGGGTGCCGTTGCTGTCCAGGAGCAGTCGGTACCCGCGAAGATCATGACTCCAGTCGCGTGCGGCGTGACTGACCGCGATCAGGAGCTCTTCCCAGTCATCCGGTATGGCAACGATCATTGCACGGATGCGGTCAGGCGCGAGGTTCTTCTCCCGGCAGAGAAGCTCGGTGTACTTGTTGACCTCGTGCAGGGCTTGCCGTGCGCTGGACCGGGACCGCTTCAGCTCGATGACCACCCACATCTGATGGCGATCGCGGGCCTGGATGTCGATGCTGCCCCTCGTGCCATGGGCATTGGGCAGCGGGTACTCCTCGAACTGAACCGGCCGGAGCCCTGGCTCGATCAACTGCAGGTTCTGTACGAGCGCGTCGCGTAGAACGTTTTCAAGAGGCGGTCGCATGGCCGAAGGCTAAACCGGAGGACTGACAACGACCCGATGGTGGGACACAGTTGGCGAATCTTCTGTACTTCGTCCGCCATCCTGGCGAGCACGACCGCATCTCTGGCTACCCATTCTCCTCGGCTGCGTCAAACGGGGGGAATCGATCTCGGCCTGCTCCAGCGTCTCGGCAATCGCGGCCAACTCCGACAGGGCAGCCTGGAGGTCCTCGACGATCTCGGACGCGGCCTGCTTCACCCAGCCCGACGGCCTCTGGGACCAGTGGGTCAACGCCCTGGTCCACCTCCGCAACCACCCGACTCCACCCCTGCCGAGCTGCTCCGCTGGACGGACCTCCACTGTGCCTTCGCCAACGGCTGGACCCGGACGTAGCCGCAGCCGTCTGACTGCGGCTACGTGAAGTCCGCGTACGCCATGTTCCGGCCGCAAATGCGGCACATGAAGAGGTAGCCCGTGGGCTGACTGTCCTTGTCCAGAGCAGCCAGATAGCTCTCCACTGCCTCGGCAGACCACCCCCACGCGCCGGCCTCGCTGCGCAGTTCCTCCCGAGCATCCGGGAACGCAGCCAGCTCGGCCGCCCCCACCGCCCCCATGAACGCCGTGCCGTCACCGCAGTGAAAGAACCACCGCGGGTCCTGCCAGGAGGAAAAGCCCGGCGTACACGCATCAACGAACATCACGACCTCAAGCGGGACATCATCCCCGACCGGGTCACCGATGAAGTGCGCGTCGTACTTCGCAGCCGCGCTGCCATCCGCGATGCACCATGGGCACAGCAGGTTGGAAAGTTCCTCGACCGCGTACACCGGGCCCGTGTAGATGAACCCCCGCGCCCTCCCGCAGGAGAGGCACGTCGTGTTGGATGCAACGACCGCCCCGGTCGCCAAGGGGTCGGGGTGGTAGGGAAAACCGGGCAACTCCTCGGACATGCCGGTCACGCTACCTGCGCGCAGGAAGGCCGTGCCGGACTGCACCCGCCCTCGGTCCGAAGGCGGTCACGGTCGCAGCATCCGAGCCTGCGGGTCGTAGCAAACGAGCCCCATCGATGCCGCGAGATCGGCGGCGTAGGCCGAAGCCTCCTCGGCCATGCTGTAGCGCATCGGGAAGTAGATGAACGGCCCGGACGCCTCGCCGATCAACGGCCCCGTCGACCAGGGGGAGGTGTCCTCCTCGTCCTCCGTGAGGTCCACCCATCGCGCCAAGAGCCCAGCAACGTACTCCGCGATACGCGGTGACGGTGGAAACTCTTCCTCCGTGTCGATGTAGCGGTCGTACAGCTGGGTGAGGACCTCGCCCGCGATCACATCGTCAGCGGGCTTGCTGCCTTCCCACACCGCCAGGTCGTAGCTCATGGCCGAACTGTGCCACGCCCTACTGACAGCACCGCTGAGCGTCGATCAGCAGGCCAGCCGCACCCGACGTCCGAGGGCGCTGTTACGTTCCGTCCCATGACCGCATCAGACGATCTACTCCGCCGGATCGAGCAGGAGCCTTCCCTTGCCACCGCGCTCGCCTGGCCTGGCGATTTCGACGTCGAGCTCCGGGATCCCATCGAGGAACTTGCCCTTCCTACCAGGATCCCCCTACACCCGATAGCCGGTTGCGGCGCTGGCGGCACGTACTACCTGTGCGGTGAGGCTGGGGCCGAGGAGAGACCCGTCCTGTACGCTGACTCGGAGGGCCAGGCCACATTGATCGGCGCCGACCTCGTCGAGGCCATCACACTCATCGCCGTACTGCCCTTCTGGCGCGACCTGGCAAAGAGCTTCGCGATCAGCGAGCTTGGCTCGGACCTTCGGGCCGACCACCCGGACTTCGACGCCGAGCGCGACCGCCTTCTGCACGCCCTCGGGCTTGCTTCCATCTCCGAGGAGGAGGCTGCCGCTCGCCTGCTGGCTGTGGCTGCACGCACGGCCCCGGACTACGTGCCGCGCGTACCGGACGACGATCACCTGCCGTACGAGCTTCTGTTTCCGAGTAGCCCTGCATAGCGAAGCCAGCGCTTGACGTCAGTACCGGGCGATGACCTGTCGCAGGTCCGTGCCCAGGAGGTCCTCCAGCGCCTGGATGCTGGCTGGTGGTAGTGGCAGCTCGCATTCTGGGTCTGTGGTGACGAGGCTGTACCTGGCGAAACCCGCAGCCTCGACGTAGTCGAGGGCGTTCAAGTCCGTCTGGGCAGAGCAACAGGGCATCGTCACGGCAAGCGCGTCGAAATAGTCGTCCGGAAGGGCTGCCGTGTCCATCGCGTCGCCCCACCAGTCTTCGATGTCGGAGCCGCATACGGGGCACCGGACACCACACCAGTTCTCCCCGGGATCAATGAAGGTTGTGCCGGGGATGTCCCAGACGTCGTAACCGCCCAACGCCTCAGGAACCAGTAGTCGTAGCCGGGCCTGCGCAGCCTCGCTCGCAGCGGGCGCAGGCGAAAAGTGCGGGTCCTTGGGTATGAGGTGGAGCAGCGTGATGCTCACGCTGCCGACCAGCCGTCCAGCGAGACCTCCGAGCCGCCATTCAGGTAATGGTGGAGGGCGCTGGCGGTGGTGTCGACGAAGGCTTCGGGGATGGCGTTGGCATCGACCCAGCGGACCTGGGCGTGCTTGCGGGGTTCGCGGTTTTCGGGTTCGCCGGTCCATTCGTGGGCGGCGAAGACGACCGTGAGGAAGCCGTTGGGGGCTTCGACGCCCCAGGCTCCGTGGATGATGTGGGCGACCTTGAGGGACTCGGGCTTCACCGTGAGGCCGGTCTCCTCGTAGAGCTCGCGGACGGCGGTCTCGGTGATGGGCTCACCCGGTTCGCTCTTGCCGACTGGGAGGTCCCACAGGCCCTGGGCAAACTTGGCGTTCTCGCTGCGCTGGAGGAGGACGACGCGGTTGGTCGCCTTGTCGTGGACGATGACGGCCGCGACCAGCAGGGTCATCGATTCCAGCGCCGGCTTGAGGGCTTGGGAGCGGTCGTCGGTCTGCTGGGCCACGGTGTTCCCTTCGTCGGGCGGGTTGTTGGGCATGTTAGGCGAGGGCCTCGCGGGCACGGCGGGCGAGATCGGCAGCGCCGGGTACCTTGCGCCTCTGGTAGACCGCAAGGGTGGAGCGGATCGACATGATCGCCTTGCGGGTGCGGTTGGAGGTCATGCCCTCCATGAGGACCAGGGCCCGGGTCCAGGCGGCGACGGCCTCGTCGGCGCGGGCCTGGGCGGCCAGGCTGTCGCCGAGATCGGCGTGGGTCAGGGAGTGGACGCGCTTGTACTTCTCAGGGTCCCAGCGGGTGAGGGCGTCCCGATGTTGCTGTTCGGTGCCGATGTGGTCGGCGAGGTCGGCCAGGGTGCGGGCGGTGTGGCTGGCCACGGTGCCGGCGGCGGGGCCGCTTACGCGGGAGTAGCTGGGTTGGGGGCCGTCGTCTCGTAGGAGGGCGTTCTCGGCAGCGAGCAGGGCGCGCGCGGCCAAAGGGTTCTCGTCGGTGGCTGCGTAGGCGCGGGCGTGGGTGATATGGAGAAGGGCCTCGGTCTGGCCGTCTACGTGGCCGAGGCCGCGCTTCAGGGCGCCTTCGACAAGGTCGACGCAGTGGTGTGGCTGCTTGAGGCTCAGGGCCTGGTGGGCGAGAGCGCGCATCATCCAGGCGGCGTGGCCGTGGGGGTCGGCTTCGCAGGCGAGCTTGTAGCCGACCTGGTAGTAGCGCTGGGCGGCGCCTTCCTGGCCGAGGTCGTGGTGCTTCCAGCCAGCGAGGTAGGCGAGTTCGGCGACGGCACCGAAGGCGGCCCGGCGTATGGCTTCACTGGGGAAACGTCCGCGCAGCATGGGGGCGGCTGTGTCGGCGAGGTACGCGGTGACGGTGGTCAGGCCGTGCCCGCCACCGAGGCGCTCGTCGGCGGCGCTGAAGGCCGCGGTGATCTGCCGTACGACGTCCACGTCCTCCGCGCCTACCAGGGATTTGCCGGTGCGGGCGCGGAGCATGCGGGCGGTGACTTCGTGGTCGTATCCGAGCGGCATGGCAACGCCAGCGGTGGTGAAGGCCGCGATGGCGAGGAAGCGGCGGCGCTCAACGTCGGCGCGGCCCAGGTCGGTGACCGCGAGGACGGGGTCGGACTCCGCCGGTTCTTCGTCATCACCAACCTGGAGGCCGATCTCGGCCTGGGTGACCGTGCGCCCCGCTCGGCGGGACAGAGCTTCGGCGAGGTACTGGCCTACCCGGCCCGACGGGGCACGGGTGCCGTTCACCCAGTGCGAGATGGCCGACTTGTTGGTCTGGAGGATCTCGCCGTTCTCGGCAGCAATACGCCGCACGTCCCTGGCGAGGGCCTCGTAGGTGCAGCCGGCCGCGTCGATGACGTCGCGCAGACGGGAGTTGGGTTCTCTCTGCGCCGCCACGATCGCCTCCACTCCGGAGCTGTAAACCGCGTATACCGCTTCAACTGCCTTTCAACGTACCCACTGAGCGTAACCACCGGTTCACTTATCAGCAGCCGCCCGGAACGGCGCGACCGTGATCCAGGCTCCCCCTTGGTCCGGGCGGCACCCCGAAGTTCCGTACGCCCACACCGGGCCCGGGCATTCCTGTGCCCGAACCCGGCCAATCAGAGACGGAGACACGGTGACCACCATCGACACCACGGCCATCACGGTCGAACTGCCCGAGGCGTTCGACCCGCGCTGGAGCCGCCTGCCCGGTATCAAGGTCGACGGCCGGCGCATCGCCATCGACCCGGCCGAGTACTTCTTCCGCTTCGAGTCGAACACCTGGCTCGTCGCCGACTGGGAGCTGGTCAAGTCCCAGCTCCTGGAGGTGGACGAGACGACCGAGAGCGCGGTCGAGCAGCTCGCGCTCGACTTCATCAAGCAGCACAGCGAGTCCACCTCCGACGCCGCCCGGATCCTGGCTACCGCGTACGAGGTGTACGCCTACCTCTTCCGCGACGAGCACCTGGCCGGCCTCGGCCTGCCGCAGATCACCGCCGAGCACCTGCGGATGCTCCGCGAGGCGGCCACGCTCATGGCGCTCAACAAGGTCGAGCTGGACGGTCACATCTCCAACGTCGGCCCGTGCTGGTTCTTCCCCGCCGCCACCTCCGTCGTCTTCGACCTGGACGACGAGATGGGCGGGATGCTCGACGAGGTCTACCACGGCGGCTGGTTCAACGAGCACCGCCGGATCGAGTCCATCAAGGCCCACGCCGCCCTCGGCGGCCGGCTCGTGCACGGCTGCCAGTCCGTGCCGGACCAGTCCGGCGGCGTGGTCGCGCCCTACGGTGCCTCGATGGCGAACTTCCGTGACGACCTCGCCGCGTTCAAGGCGGGCTGGATCGAGCAGGTCTATGCCCACCGCGTGAGCCCCGCTGCGTAACCCATCACCCGATCAGGCTCGGGGGCGGGCCGGCATCTCTCGCCCGCCCCGGATGCCACCATCTCCCCGGAGCCCCACGTGACCGCGAACCCCAGCGCCGAACTCCTCGACAACCTGCTCACCGCGACCGGCCAGACCACCGCCGTACGGGAGGAGGTGCGCGTGTGGTCCATGTCCGGCGTCGAACGCGTGACCTTCCCCGACGGCACCACGGCCATCTTCAAGTACGCCAAGAAGCCCTTCGAGAGCGAAGACCAGGCCCTACGGCTGGCCCACACCCTCGGCGTGCCCGTCCCCCAGGTCCACGCCTCCGCGGTCCTGGACGGCTGGCTCGGCATGCTCATGGAGGACCTCGGACCGTCCGTCCGCGAGGCCGACGACCTCGACGGCGTCGCCGCGGCCGTAGTCCTGCACGGAACCCGTACGGCTCCGCCCTTGCCCGTCCTCGACCAGCAGCGGCTGCGGACGCTGCCGGCCCGGGCGCTGGAACACCTCGAACGGCTGCGCAAGGCCGACCGGTGGCAGGACGCCGACGACGTCGAGGACGCGCTCGACCGGATCGCCCAGGCCGCCGAGGCCCGCTCGGCCGGAGCGACGCTGGAACCGTTCGGCTGGGTGCACTCCGAGTTCCACCCCACCAGCCTCCACATCGGCGAGCGCGGCTGGCGGCTGCTCGACTTCGCCCGCGCCTTCACCGGCCCCGGCCTGTTCGACTTCGCCAGCTGGCACGGCACCATCGATCCGCCGCACCCCGCGCGCCTGCGCGTCTTCCTGGAGCAGTACGTCACCGCCGGCGGCACCCCCGACGCCCTCGCCCCGCGCGGCGGGCTCACCGCCGAGAACTGGGCCCTGGGCTGGCACCGCATGTGGGCCGTCGAGTGGTTCATGGAGCAGTCCATCCGCTGGATCAACGACCCGGCCACCGACCCCGCCTACCTCAAGGCCGTCCGCCGCCACCTCACCGACGTCCTCCACCTCCTGGAGATCTGACGTGCTCGCCCAGGCATCCCCCTGGCACGTCCACGCGCTCCAGCGCACCGCCGCCGGCCTCGCCGAACCCCTATCCGTACCCGCCCGGATGGAATGGACCACGAGACCCGGCCAAGGTCCCGGAGCCGACGCCCTCGGCCCCGACCTGCGCGGCAAGCGACTCCTGGAACTCGGCTGCGGCCCCGGCCACAACGCCGCCCACCTCGCCACCCGCCACGGCGCCCACGTCACGGGCGTCGACCTGGCCGGCCTCCAGGTCCGCCGCGCCCGCTCCCACTACGGACGGCTGAACAACCTCACCTTCGTCGCCGGCCACGCACTGCACTACCTGCACGCCTCCGACGAGCAGTTCGACGCGATCTACTCCGTCTTCGGCGCCGTCGGCCTCGTCGTACCCGAGCTCCTGCTGCCAGCCATCGCCCAGCGCCTCACGCCCGGCCGGGTGCTCGCCTTCTCCGTCCCCCACCCGCAGCGCGGCGACCGCAGCCCCTCGGGCGACGACCGACCTCGCCGCGACTTCGTCACCCTTCCCGACCGCACCCGGCTCCCCATCGCCCGCTGGGATTTCTCCACGGACCGGTGGGAGAAGCACCTCAGCCAGGCGGGCTTCTGGCTCACCTCAGCCCAGGAGTTCCACGACCCCCGCATGGGCCACTGCCCCACCACCCTGCTGATCCGCGCCCGCAAGCTCTGACAGCCACCCGCCCGGCTTCCCCGGAGGAACCGATGCGCCCGCCCTACCTGCTCTTCGACATCGACGGCGTCCTCATACCCTTCCCCCACGCGGACGGCTCGACCCCGGCCACCCACGCCCGCCACGACGTCGTTCCCGCCGGCCGGAGCGCCAACAACCCGGTCACCGTCTGGCTCAACCCCGACCACGGCCGCCTGCTCATGGACGTCATCCGCACCGGCCTGGTCACCCCCGTCTGGTGCACCAGCTGGCGCCAGGACGCCACCACCCTCATCGGGCCCCTCCTGGGCCTCCCGACCTGGTCGTACATCGACCTGCCGCGCCCCCAGGTCACCATCAGCCACCCCAACGGCTACCTGTGGAAGCGTGACCACGTCGACGCATGGCTGGCAGACGCCCCCGCCGTCTGGATCGACGACGACTTCACCGGCCTCGACCACGCCTGGGCGGCGGAGCGCACCGCCAAGGGAACGGCGACCCTCCTCGTTCAGCCCGACCCACTCCTCGGGCTGCAACCCGAGCACCTGACCGAGGTCACGACGTGGGCCTCGCAGCTACCCGCAGGCCGTGCCGCCTGACGACCGCTGCCCTCGCTGCCATGGACAACGAGGACACCAGCATGTGCTGTGGGGCTCGACTACCTGGGTGCGGGTAGTCGAGCGCCACTGCTTGCCGGACTTGAGGATCGGAGACAGCCGCTCATCCGTCGCGTCGAGTGGTCAGGTGGATCGTCGAGTTCCAGTGACAGGAGTAAGGCCACGACGGCTGGACAGTAGAGCGACGTCCTTCGGGTTGGAGCTCCGGTGGAGCCCCTTGAGAACGGCCTGCTGCGTCTCGGGCGTCCAGAAGATCCGCAGACGCTCACGTGCCCGAGTGACGGCTGTATAGAAGATGCTGTGTGTGATGTCATCTTCGTTGGCATCGGTGACGACGATCTTGACGGAGTCGTACTCGAGACCCTGTGCCTTATGGATTGAAACTGCATAGGCTACCTGGAAGGGCACGCTGGTATTCAGCGAGTCATCGTCCTCGTCGCTGGTGTCGTACTCGTAGACGGAGAATCTCACAGTCGCGTCCCCCATCCATTCGAGTTCATCACCGTCAACGTCGAACTCGCTGACCGTTCGATCGAGTTCCACGTCGAACTGGATCCGGCCAGGGAAGCGCTCGATATCGACGATTCGCCCCTTCAGATTGTTGTAGATCAGTGGCCGGAAGCGCTCGGTCTCGTTGAAGAGAATCGGATCGCCGACTTTGTACGTGGAGACGCGCCAAGTGGTCGCTGCACTGGGGTTGCTGCTCTGGAGGAAACGGTTGATGTTATTGATGCCATAGAGGCCGTCGTAGTTCAGGCACAGGATGATCTCGTCGTCGCTTTGAGCTTCGAACAGTGTTTTGTCGAGCACGGTCGAGTATCCGTTTCGAGCCATGACCTCGGCGATAACATCGTCAGCGTTCCGGACCTTCTCCCAGAAGTTTAGGAGTGATTCGTTATTGGTTCTGAATGGCTTCTTCAGTTCGAATATCGAGGTGTTCGGGAGGAAGGAACGGATGATGTTGAACCAGTTTCCGAACTGGATTGACTCGATCTGGTAGACGTCGCCAACGAGCACGAGCAACTTGAAGGACGTCTCTTCTAGTACCTTGAGTAGGTCAGTGTTGCTGACCGTGCTACACTCATCGATAACCAGAAGGTCATACTCCGGATCCGTGGCGCTTCGGTGGATCTGGCTACTAATTGTCCGGAACGTCGAGTTCTGCGCAGTCACCTTGCGCTTGAGGTTGTCGATCGCCGGGTTGGTGTGTGCGAGAAAGAGTTTCTCCTTGTCGTTGAAATAGTTCGCGATGTGGTCCACCATCGTCGACTTGCCCGTACCGGCTGCGCCGTAGATCAACGCGACACGTGACTGGCTGAAGAGTAGCTTGAGTGCATCCTTCTTGCCCTCATCGTCGATGCCGCGAGGTACCTCATCGAGCCAGCGTTCGACGGCCTGGCTGTAGCCGTCGATTCCGGACGAAGCGCGCTCCTGTAGCTTCTCGACGATGGCGACGGTGTCGTGCTCGTACCCGCAAATAAAGACGTGCCCCTTGTCCCGTACGAGTCGGCGCTCCTTGTGCTTGTAGTAGAGCTTGTTGTTATATGCGCCGATCAACTCCTTGACGCCCCCGAGCTCCGCGAGATCGGCCTCGGGCGTGTAGAGGATCCCGTTACGCTCCACATTGTTTTTCACGCGTCGAGCGAGCAGTTCGTGGCTTCGTCCGGTCGCGCCGAGGCTCTCGATGAGATCCCAATACCGGGGATTGTGCCCGGGTAGCGAGGTGCAGAGCGGCATAGTGTCGAACGGGATGCAGCCATATTGCAGTTTCATCCCGGAGAGGCGGCCACAGCCTTGCCAGTAATACTGCGACTTTAGAACCTGGTTGTGCATCCGTAGCAATAGATAACGGATGATGTTGTGGCCTGGAGCTGCTGACCTCACGATGCGTCGCGCTTCATCGAGCACGGGGAAGATCCGCGGTTCGGTGACGCCGGCCGTACCCGTCTCCTTCACCCTCGCATATTCATCGTCGGCCATGTCGATCAAGTCGAGTAGGTTGCCCGAAGCTGATGTCAGCCCACGCATCAGATAGCGGTACTCCGGAGAGCTGGACCGAACGTTGGTGGCGACATCTAGGAGGCGAGCGAAGTTGTTGAACTCGCACGGACGTATGGAGACTTCCCACTTGCGGACGATCGTGATTGGCATCTTCTGGCCGAGTACTTCGATCGAGTCGCTCTGGAGCGTAAGCATGGCTGCATACTCGTCGGTCATGTCGATGTCAGTGAAGGCGATTATGCGGTCGAACTTGCTCACCTTATTGACAGCTCGATAGAAGGTGACCTCGTAGTAGATGCGATCTCCTACGAAGAAGGGGCGAGTCTTGTGGATGTAGTATCGGCTTCGCGCCGCAGAGTCCTGCGGTTCCGGTGTCGGACGGACCATCTCGATCCTCGCGGCGATCTTCTGATGGTACTCCCGCAGCGATGGGTCGAGGTCGACGGGGAATGCTTCGAGATTCGCCAACGCCTCAATCCCGCAGCTGTCCTTAAGTAGGCTGCGGATGCGATGGAGGTACTCGTAATACTTGAGCATCAATCGCTCGGATGAATCCCCACTCAGGGTGTAGTGAGAGGCACTCATCTGGATTAGCTTGTGGAACTTGCCGAGGAAGTTGAGTTTTCCCTTGCCCCTGACGAAGGCGAGTCCGGGCTCTATAGCCGCATAGTTGAACTCGATGTCAGACCGGCCAGTATGAAGGCGTACCGAAACTCCCTCCACCAGATTGCGGAGTTGGGCCAGGATATTCTGGGAGAGTAGCGCTCGCTGGTCGGTGAGTGAAGCGATATTCCGGCAGATTGCATCATCTGCACTCTTAATCTGTTCGCCAACGGTGGTCACGAGCGACTCCCCTGCCCTTCGGTGCCGCAAACCGCCGAGGCAGCGCCTTCTCCAGGAATGCCATCGGTCAGTTCCCGTCTGTCGATCCGTTGCGTGCCGACTTTGGTGGTTGTCGTCGTGCAGTCGGATAGGGCGGTCATTATAGCCTCGAACTGCACAGTGATGCTGTGGAATTGGGGTGCAGTAGCTAGCGGGAGACGGCCTAGTCCTGAAGTCCTCCGCTTCTGCGGTGAGACTCTCCGCGGGGTCACCCCCTCGGGCGCGGAGGGCGCCCTTGCCCACCGTCTAATTGTTCTCTTCGCCGGGATTCTGGTTGGGAGGGACCTGGGGCAGCTGCTCACCATGCAGCCAGCCTGCTGCGCCTGATCCTTCGAGCTAGGTCGAAGGAGCTGGCGCGAGTCTGGGGCAGAGGATCAGATGTCCCCGCCGCGAGGTGTGGCGAGGGCATCTGACGGGGGTCAGCGGTGCCGACTGCGCTCTTCGGGCCTCGTGGCCACTGGTGTGGCCGGAGAGTGTGGCGTGGCGGACATGGACGACGTTCCGCTGATGGTGCTCCGGCTGCGAGCGGCTTGCGTCCGCTGGTTCGGTTGAGCGGTGATGCGCCAGGTGAGGACCTCTGCAGGGTGCTCGGCGCTGTCGAGTTCTCGTTGGGTGCCCAGCTCGGCCAGGAGGCGTCGGGGGTTGTGGCCGGCGGTTTCGGCGTGGGCGAGGGTTGTGGTCAGGGCGGTCCAAGTGGGGTCGGCGAGGATCCGAGCGGCGTGGTCGGGGAGGGCCGCGCGAACGTCCTGCTCGTAGCGGCTGGCGGTCGCGGTTCGTGGTGCGCGGCGGGCAAGGTCCGCCAAGACGGGTGGGGCGGCCTGTTGGTAGCCCGCCTGGAGGTGGCGGAGGGCTTCCTCGGCCGCTGCGGCCTTCTGCTCGTGGCCACGCTGCTCGTGCCACTTGGCGGCGGCCTGGGCCAGGTGCACGGTGGCGAAGAGAAGGGCGATGGCGAGCCCGCCCGGTTCGCCCGAGGCGTAGGCGAGTTCCTTGGCGGCCTTGCGCAGGGCGGTGGCGGCCTGGTGGTCGGCGCGGGTGGCGGAGCGGCGGGCGCGGTTGAACGCCGTCGCCGCCGCTCGTAGTTCCGCCCGGTGGGGGCCGGTCGTGGCGCTCGCGATGTTGTACAGGGCGTCGCCGAAGGCGGCCAGGTGGCCCTGGGCGGCGGCATCGTCACCAGAGTCGAGGACGGTGCGTGCCGCGTGGATGGCGGCGGTGGTGTGCCGCCATGAGGCGGTGGGGTCCGCCACGTACCGGGGGCGGTCGGCCACCCTCTGGTCGGGGAGGCGTTCGCGTAGGCGGTTGATGGAGAGGTCGGGGGCGAGTTTCGAGCCGCCGTACCAGACGGGCTCGCCGGCCGCGTTGGTGTCGCCGGGTGCGGCGAGGCTGTAGCCGATCACGTCGCCGGTCTCCGGGCCGAGGCGTGTCTTGAGGTTGATGCCGAGGGACTGCAGCACGGTGAAGTAGTCGGCTTCGTTGTGTACGGCGGCGGCGACCGCGTACGCCTGCTCGCGCAGCCACTGCCGTGCCGTGACCGACTGGCCCTGACGTTCTGCCTTGGCGCGTTCGGCGCCGGTCGGTGTGGGTGGGGCGGTGAGGTCGCCGGACTTCAGGCGGCGTAGGCCGAACTCGGCTTCGATCTTGCGGCACTCGGATTGGGCCCGCTGTCCGTCGCGGTGGGTGCGCGGGCGGCGCCCGTCGGCGCGGACGGTGGTGGCCATGATGTGGATGTGGTCCTCGGCGTGGCGCACCGCGATCCACCGGCATGCCTTCTCATCGCCTTCGGGGGCGATGCCGGTGGCGTGAACGATGCGGCGGGCGACCTCGGCCCACTCGGCGTCGGTGAGGTAGCGGTCGCCGGGCGCGGTGCGGACCGGGCAGTGCCAGACGTGCTGAGGTGGTTTCTTGCCGCCCAGCTCGCGGGTGCGCAGGTCGACATGGTGGTCGAGGCGCTTGGCCAGCAGGGTGTAGCTGGCCTCGGGGTCGCGGCCCGGGTCGGGGGCACCGGCCATGTCCCAGGCGGCGACGATGTGAGCGTCGGTGTGCTCGTCGCGACGGCCGGGGCCGAAGAGGTAGACGATCAGTCCGCGGGTGTCGGAGCCGGTAGAGACGTCAGGAACCATGCGTGGCGCCTTCCGCCAGGAGCTGGTCGATCAGCAAGTAGCTGCTCTCGGCCGCTTGCTCGACACGGTCCAGTACCGCCTCGGCACGCTCGGGCACCGTTCCTCGGTGGATGGCCGCGGTGATCTGGTTGAGGTTGCCGCCGATGCGGTTCAGCGCGACCGTGTGCGCCTCGACGGCCTCGATCAGCGGGCGGACCGGGTCGTCCTCCGGGCTGCCGACCAGCCCCGCCTTCCCGAGGGCGACGGCGAGGGCGGCGTCCCCGACGAATCCGGCGAACTTCTGACCGCGCTGGTGAGCTGCGGCGCTGATCACGCTCACAGCGGTCCGCGTGAAGCGGATGGTCTTCTCCTGGTCGCGCTTCTCCACCGTGCGCTTGCGGTTCATCAGCGCGGGCAGGACGGGAGCGTCGAGATCCCGCCAGGAGGGCTGCTCGACGAGCGGTGGGACATCGACCGGCGGCCGAGTGCGAGGGGCGACGGAGTCGGCTGCCGGCTGAGAGCTGGTCTCGGCCGCACCCTTCTCCGGCTCGGGCGCCCCCTGGCGCTCGGCCTCCTCCTCCGCCACCCCTGGGGCAGGGGCAAGCGCGGACGAAACCTCGTTAGAGGCTCGTTCGCTCCAGCTTGCTGCTGATCGGAGGGTCAGGCCGAAGAATCCCTTGCGGCGCCGGGTGGGAGCCTTGTCGGTGCTCGTTTCGGACATGGTGGTGCTCCGGTGATCGTGTGGGGTGGGGCTTCGTCACGTCCGTTGCATCCGTCCCATTGCTGGTCAGGACAGGTACGGAGACGGCCGCAGGTACGGAGTGATCCGTATCGGCGAGGAACTCCGTCCCCGCGCTGACCTGCGCGGGGACGGATGCGACGGATTGATACGGAGCTGGTGTCAGCGCGTGGGCCTGGGGCCAGCAGGCCCGCCGGGAGGACCGATGGGCAGCGTCCCCGACGGAGGGGTCAGTGGCTTGCCCTGGGGTCGACGTGCGAGCGCAGCCTCGCCGGTTGCGGATGCCGTTGGGGCGGGGGCGGGGCAGTAGCGGGCCCAGGCGTCGAGGAACTGGTTGCGGGCGTACGCCTTGGCCTGCCTGCCGTTGTCGAAACGGTGGTTGGCCGGGCTGATGCCGAAGTCGCGCAGCAGGTTGGCCAGGTGGTAGGCGTTCAGGCCCTTGGTGCCGTACTCGGCCCATGGCGCCTCGGCGTCCTGGACGAGGGCGGCGAGCAGGTCTTGGCTGCGCAGAGCTTCCTGGTCACCCTGTTACTCGAAGACTCGGTGGATGTCCCGGAGCAACCGGGTCTTCAGCGTCGTCTGCTCGTCCTGGACCACCTCGTTCCTGGTCATCGCCAGGCAGGCGGCACGGGCCTGGGCGGGCCAGTGGCCGCCGGCCAGGTCGGCGACGATGACCAGGGGCTCCCAGGTGTCGGCGGCCCGGTCTTCGACCGGCATCGTGGGGACCAGCCGGTGCGCTGTCCCGCGCAGTGGGGTAAGCCATGCGGCCAGCCGGTCGCGCAGCGCGTTCAGTTCCGGGACGGAGTGCCGGGAGCGGAAGGGAGCAACCTTCTCGCCGGGCTTGCGCTTCTGCATGCGGAGCACGACGGCGCGGTCCATGATCGTGTCCGGCAGGTCGCCGATGCCTGCCAGCGCGGCCATGGCGAAGGTCGGGAACGCGGTCGGCTTGTGCTCAGGGCCGGATATCCGCCAGGCGGGGCGGTTGCGCTGGTGTCCGGCGTTCAGCAGGCCGCGTAGGTCCTCCTTGTCGCCGGCCTTGGGGCCGAAGATGGTGTCGGCCTCGTCCACTAGCAGCGTCGGCGGGTCCTCGCCGATGATCCGGAAGACCACCGCTGGCGAGGTGTTCACCGTCATCATCGGCTTGTACACGGTCTCGTGGAGCACGTCCAGGACACGGGACTTGCCGCATCCCTTGGTCGGCCCCACCACCGCCAGGCGCGGCGCGTGCTGGAGGGCGGGCTGAATGTGGGAGGCCGCCACCCACAGGGTGACCGCCGTCAGGGCCTCCTCGCTCGGCAGTACGACGTACCGGCCGATCGCCGCACGGAGGTCATCCAGCAGCACGGCTCCTTCGTCCACCGTCTCGTCGCTCGCACGGGCGGGGTCCCCGGTCCCCGAACCGCCGTCGGGGACCACGGTCCCCGCAGATACGTGGGGACGGTGGTCCTCACCATCGGCTCGGGGCGCGTCGCGCTCGTCCGGGATTCGGGGACCGGGTTCGGGGACCGGCGGACCGGAAGTCTCTGTCCGGTCCCCGGCTTCCGGTTCGGCGGGACCGGTCCCCGGGGCGCTGACCTGCGCATGTTCCGCGTTGGGGTAATTTCGGTCCCCGACCGGAACACCTGTCGCAGCAGCGCCGCTGGGGGTTGCAGCCGGGGACCGTGACTCCGTTCGGTCCCCGTTGCGCCAGGGGATGCCCTGGCCGGGGACCGCGGGGGTGGGCCAGACGGCCTTGTGGGATGTGTTCGAGGTGGCGGGGGACGTAGAGTCCTCCATCGACGTTCCTCTCAGGTGAGGGACGGGACGGGCAAGGTCCCGACCTTCACCGGTTCGTTCGTTCAGGGATGGGCGACGTGCAGGGGAATCTCCGGCCCTCGGCGTTGGCGCGCCGGGGGCCGTTGCTGTGTCTGGGCCTGTCGGTGGCTCACGAGGCCAGGCCCCATTCGTCCTGGCCGTCGATCAGGGTGCGCTCGTAGCGCAGCAGCTCGGCCTCGGGGTACAGCACCCGCTTGCCGACCTTGATGCCGCGCGGCCCCTTCTGAATGTGGCGCCAGTAGCGGACGGTGCTCTCGGCTGTGCGGTAGCGCTCGGCGACCTCGGAGGTGGTCAGGTATCGCATGCATTCCCATTCGGCTAGACAACGATTCGATCTGCATAAAGTTGTACCCCAGGATCGGTGGTTACCCAAATCGGGAAGCTCATGTTTCAATTGGGATAGCAACGGCGATGGAGGTTCGATGGCAGGCGACAGGCCCGAGGGTGGCGAGGTGCCGCTGCTCTACAGCGAGGGAAACGTGGCCGCGCGTGTGGCCCTGGAGCGCGAGGTCAGAGGGTGGAGCACGACCGAGCTGGCAGATCGGGTGACCAGAGCCGGCATCAAGATGAACCAGACGGCGGTCTGGCGCATCGAGAACGGCACCCCTCGCCGGCGCATCAACCTCGACGAGGCCCTCGCCTTCTCCCGCGTCTTCGAGCTCCCCCTTGAAGAGCTGATGTCCCCGCCGCTGGAGGGGCTCGACATCGACAGCCGACGCCTCGTCCAAGAGGCGGTCGAGGCGTTCTACGAGGCCCGCGACGCGCGCGACCGCCTGCACCGCGCCGTGGTCGCCATCACCGATCACATCAAGTCCCACCCCGACAGCTCGCGGGCCATCCACGAGCAGTGCCTCCGCCTCATGGGCGACGAGCGCGACGCTCGCACCCTCAGTGGTGACATCGAGGACGGCGGCCACTACTGACAACCGACACGAAGGAGAGGCCACTTGGCCAACATCCAGAAGCGCCCCAACGGCAAATGGCGTGCTCGCTACCGCGACCTCGACGGCAAGGAGCACGCCCGCCACTTCGACCGCAAGATCGACGCCCAGCGGTGGATCGACGAGGTCACGGCCAGCCTGGTCACCGGTCAGTACGTCGACCCGCGGTCGGCGAAGAAGCCCTTCAAGCAGTACGCGGAGGAATGGCGGGCCATCCAGCCGCACCGGCCTTCCACGGCCAAGGCGGTGGCCCAGCACCTGCGCTGCTACGTCTACCCGGCCTGGGAGAAGCGGGCACTCGGCGCGATCAAGCCCGGCGACGTACAGAGCTGGGTCACCAGCCTGACCACCACGCACGGGCTGGCCGCCAGTACCTCACGGACGGTCTTCAACACGGTCAACGCCGTCTTCCGGGCAGCCGTCCGTGACCGCATGATCCCCCACAACCCGTGCGCCGAGGCGAAGCTGCCCTCGGTGCCACGGAAGAAGATCGTGCCACAGGCCGTCGAGCAGGTGCGGACGCTGTCCGAGGAGATACCCGCGCGCTACAGGGGCCTCGTGCTGCTCGGCGCGGCCACCGGGCTCCGCCCCGGCGAGCTCTTCGGTCTCCAGCTCCGGCACGTGGACCTACTGCACGCGACCGTCTCGGTCGAGCAGCAGATCCAGCAGACCGCCAAGAACGGCGTGTACGTCTGCCCGCCCAAGACCGCTCGCTCGCACCGCACGGTCCCGCTCCCCCGCATGGCGGTGGATGCGATGAAAGCCCACCTGCGGGACTTCCCCGCTGATGGGCCCGAGGGCTGGATCTTCACGGCGCCGCAAGGCGGACCCGTGGTCTACACGCACTTCATGGACGGGTCCTGGCGGCCCGCCTGCGCGAAGGCCGGCATACCGAAGGGCACCGGACCCCACGCCCTCCGGCACCACTACGCCAGCTGCTGATCAAGCACGGCGAGTCCGTGAAGACGGTCTCCGAGCGCCTCGGCCACACCAACGCGGCCATGACGCTGAACATCTACACCCACCTGTGGCCGGACTCCGAGGAGCGGACCCGGGCCGCCGTCGACAAGGCGTACGCGGACCAGTCCGCCGGTGCCCAGCCGGGGGTCGACGAAGCGGCGTAGCCGCTCCCCCGCGCGCTGACCGAAGTCAGTACGCTGCGGACTCTGCGCGGACCGCAAAGGCCGCCCAACCCGCTCCGCCGCAGGTCAGACGGCCTTTCGCCGAACGTATTAGACGTTGAAGCGGAACTCCACCACAAGGCTGTGACCTGCGGAAATACAGGCGCATCCCAGCACCATCCCAGCACGGGATGCGCAACAAAGTACAAGAAGACCGAAGATCGCCAACGCTACCCGGCAACGCCCGCACATGCCTGAAGTCTGCGGAACTTCTACGAGCGCCGCATAAGGCTGGTGCCACCGCACCAACCTCGCAGAGCAGCACAGCGCTCGCGCTCACTCGCAGTCTCCCCGGACGCCAGCGGCCAGCTCCGACGCCTGGCCGCCGCCCAGAATGCACGTCCAGACCTCGGGGCCGACGCGAGCGTCCACAGATCCCGCATACCCCCGGTTTGGTAGGGCATAGTCAGAAGCTTCCGCGCTGTCGCAGGTCAGCCTGCATAGCTCAGCGGGTGGAGCAGGCGCCTTCCAAGCACTTGGCCGCAGGTTCGAGTCCTGCCGGAGGCCCCAAACATGGCTGGTCAGGGCACTCTCGGGCCGCCAGCGGAGAAGCGGTGCGCGCGGTGCTGCGCCGTTCATTCACGGCGTTGAGTTCCGCGCTCCAGAGAGGAGCAACGTGGATCAGCTCGGCATTCAGCCGGCAGAAGTGAGACGCGCCAGGCCCCCCTTCTCCAGCTCGTGCACCACCAGCTCCTCCATCACGTGTCGCTCCCTGGCGGAGGCGTAGGCGAGGTCGTGCAGGGCAGCGGCACGCGTGGCGAAACCCTGCCTGACCACATCTGCCGGCCAGGGGATCTTGTAACGCGAGAAGTCCTTGCGCCTCATCGCACGAGCCTGCTCGCCTTGCGTTACGGACATCAACTCCCGCCGCTGGTAACGCAATGTGTGCAGCAACCACATTCGGTCGGCCTCGGACTCCGTGTGAAGTGCAAGCGTCCGCCGCCCCGGAACTAGCGGAGTCGTGGTGAGCACGGTCCGCACCTCACCGGGACGGGGCGCGATCAACAGGCTGCCGGCCGGACACACAGTCTCCCCTCGCGCCACGGTCCGTGACGTCACTGCACCCAGATGCACTTCCCTGCAGTTCAGTACTTGCCGGGGAGACACCCACGGCATGGTCGGCTGCTCACGGTCCGGCGGGAGCTGCGCCACACCCGCCGTGATCTGAGCAACCTCGCCCATCGCGCGCTCGGCAGTGGGACCTTGTCCGCATGCCCTCAGCGTCTCTATGAAGTACGCGTCCGCCAGTTCCGTCGCACACGTCGCGATCCGGTTGTTCAACACATTCTTGCGCTCGGCAAGGGAGATCAGCGCAAGCAGCCTCTCCCGCACCCGGTCCGGAGGCTTCGGCACCGGAAGTCGGTTGAGCGCTTGCAAAGGCAAGGTCATGTGCTCGGAGTTCGAAGAGGACACCGTGAGATAGCTGCGACTCTGCGATGTTTTCAGCCACCATCGAAGCCACAGGTCCCACTGCTGCACGCGGCCCTCCGGTGTCCAGTGGACAACTGCGAGCGACCTGGCGGCATTCCATCCCCCATGTTCTTCCGTCGCTACCGCCGTCTCCCCCACTCGCCCTACGAGCACGACAAGAAGGTCCCCTGCTCTCAGGGTGCTGCGCGGGTGGCGTTCGGCTACCTCCGGAGGCACGAACGTGAACTCCTGGACGTGCACCTCCCCTTCGATGATCTCCTTTGCGCCGATCATCGGGATTCCATCGGGTGCCTTCTGCGGTTGCGTAATGCCGTAAGCGGCGTACTCGATCCCAGGGAAATCCCGCAACTCGACGATGGACCACGGGGCGGTGAGGTCATCCGGCTCTGTAGTCATGTCTGCCCTCCAACGCATCGCGGACTCGGCGTCTGGCTATGGCGCTACGGTCCAAGCACTCATACAGCTCGGCTTTCCGACTGCGTTCTACGTCTCTTGAATTCTCCTGCACGGCCTCCCGGTGCCGCACGTAGCGTGCGGGAGTCAGATCGAAGCCCGCCTCAGCGATTTCCTCGTGGCTCGCCGCACGGCACCATGGGACGGATTCAGGGTCCCCCTCGCCTTCACGGCGTCGAAGTCCCTGCCATTCACCGAAGATCTTCAGCAGGCGTTCGACCGAATCCTTTACGAAGTGGCGCCGCGCCCCCTCCTTCGCTGCTGGCAGTTTCCCTGCATCCGCGAACAAGACCTGATCGGAGTGCGGCCGCTCCCCTTTGGCCAGCAGCCACAGCGCCGTGCTCGCACTGGTGTGCGGAAAGAGCCATGTCGGCAAGGCCACAACACCCACGACCAGACCGTTCTCCAGCAGCCCACGGCGGATCAGTCCGTCGGTGCTGTTGCTGCTGTGCGCCGCGCCGGAAGACAGCAGAACGACGGCCCGTCCTTGTGGCGTGAGATCGGCAAGGATGTGCTGGACCCAGGCGAAGTTCGCGTTACCCGGACGTGGCACCCCCAGAGTCCACCGCCAGTCGTCCTTCAGTTCACCGTGCCCCCAGTCCCGCTGGTTCACTGGAGGGTTAGCGACGATCACGTCGGCCGGTATCGATGAAGTGCCCGCCCTGAGGGTGTCAGCTCCTTCCTTGCCGAGGTCGGCGTGGAATCCGTGCAGGGCAAGGTTGACGGCTGCGGCATAGCGCGCCGTCCGGTTGATATCCGCACCGGACAAGCGCACTTCACTTCCCTGTGCCCGAGCCCGGTGTGCGGCTGCGCGCAGCAGTCGCCCGCTGCCGCACACCGGGTCCCGAACAACCTCGCCTCCTCGGGGAACGGCCAGCCCCGCGAAGAGATACGCCAGGTCGTTCGATGTGAAGTAGTCATCGCCACGCGCGTAGCGTGCCGAGTGCATGTCGAGGAGCGTGTCAAGGAGCTTCACGTCCGGATCCAGCTGCCGCACTTCCGCGATCAGCTCATGGAGGGCCGGGTCGATGAGCTCGAAGGGACGGCTCGCACCTTCGTCGCGATACGCGGGAAGGCCGTGAGCGCGAGCAACGGGCGTATGCGGCCACATTGCACCGAGCCTGGCCCCCGCTGACTCCGAGCCCGGCCCCCACAGCCGGTCCACCTCCACCGCCGTTCCGTGTTGGAACAAGCAGTGAAGGTAGACCACTTGAAAGGCAAGCCGGTACGTTGTCGCGGCATCGGCGACGCTGCGCAGCTTCTCGACGGCCCGCAGCACTCGCCGGTACTTCAGCCGCCCCTCTTCGTTCGCCCATTCCTCCTGGGTCACAACGACCTCAGCCAGGAGACGACCGCCAGCCCGATGAGAACGGTGGCTCCGCAGGCGGCGCCACCGTTCTGGATGGCCGTGACGACCTCTCCCGCGCCCACGAACTCGAGGATGCCGGCCACGAGCCCCACCACCACGGACGCCAGGACGACCACCACCAACAGCAGCGCTCGCTGCGACATGCCACAACTCCCTCGGTTCCACCAGCAGTTAGCAGTTCTGCGGTTCGTTCCGCGGACTTGAAAGTAGTGGCCTGACGCGCCTCACGTCTCGCAGCACGGGAATTTGCTTTTGCCGTAAAGCGGTTGGGCGCAGCCCCTGCCGGCCCCCGCGAAGGACATCCGGTCGGGCAGAGAACGGCCCCGGCAAGCAGGCGCCTGCCGGGGCCAGGAGCGATATAGGCGAGGGCTATGCGTCGGCGGCCGAGCCGTCCTGGGACCACTTGTCGGCGAAGTGTTCCATCTGGCGGATCACCAGGTCGATCGCTTCCTTGGACTGCTCCGGCGGGTAACCGTGACGGGCCAGGAGGCGCCTGATGGTGGCGCGAAGCCTGGCCCGGACCGGTTCGCGGGCGATCCAATCCTTCTTGAGGTTCTTGCGGACCTGGACCACGAGATCCCGGGCGATACCCGAGAGGATCTCGTCGCCCATGAGGTCGCGGGCGCTGCCGAGGTCGGCGACCGCGTCGTAGAAGGCGAGTTCGTCGTTCCCCAGCGGCGGGGTGAACTTCTCACCTCGCCGGGCGTCTTCCGCAACCGTCTTGGCCAGTTCCACCAGCTGGGCGATGATCTCGGCGCTGGTGAGCTGCTGGCGCATGTAGCGGGTCATCAGGTCCTGGAGGCGCTCCGAGAACGCGGTCTGGCGGACGATGTTGTGCCGGGTCTGCTCGCGCATCTTCTGCTCGACGAGGCGGCGCAGGGCTTCGGCGGCCAGGTGTGGGGTTTCGCTGTTCTGCAGGCGGCCGACAAGGGCGTCGTTGAGGTGCGTGAGCTCGGCCTTGTCCAGTCCGGCCTCGGAGAAGAGGTCGGTGACAC
The DNA here is from genome assembly GCF_031597775.1 of Streptomyces sp. BB1-1-1. Lineage (NCBI taxonomy): Bacteria > Bacillati > Actinomycetota > Actinomycetes > Kitasatosporales > Streptomycetaceae > Streptomyces > Streptomyces sp. BB1-1-1. The sequence goes on from NZ_CP134203.1 coordinate 3,130,301, forward strand.
CGCCGGTCTCCACGACGGCAGAGGTGAGCTGGGAGAGGTAGAGAGCGACGTCACGGGCGACGGGCAGGCCCTGGGCCTCGCGGTCCATGGCGTCGAGCTTCGCCATGTACGTACGGACCTCGACGAGGAACTGGATGTCGCGCTTCCAGTACGGCTGGTCGGTGAACCGGGAGGAGATGTCGGCGGAGGAGCCGGCGAGGGCGAAGAAGCGCTCCAGGCGGTAGCCGTGTTCGCGGAAGCGGCGGCTGAGGGTCTGGTTCGGGTCGTCGAGCTGGTCGGGGTTGTTGCCCGGGGTGGCGGGGCTGCGGAGGTACTCGGCCGTGGTGTATGCGGCCTTGATGAAAGCCTTGGGGTCGGGGCGGGAGAGGCGTTCGCGCCAGTTCCAGCCGAGGAGCATCTGATCGAGGATGTCGTACTCGTTGCGGAGTTCGTCCAGGGCGCGGTCGATGTCCTGGCCGAGGGTCCGGTCGGCCTGGTCGTCGGCGGAGTACTCGGCGATGGCCTTCTGGAGGTTCTCGGTGAGGGGGGCGTAGCCGACGAGGAGGCCCTCCTCCTTCTTGCGGAAGCGGCGGTTGACGCGGGCGAGGGCCTGCATCAGGCCGGCGCCGCGCAGCGGCCGGTCCAGGTACATGGTGTGGATGGACGGCGCGTCGAAGCCGGTCAGGAGCATGTTGTTGACGATGAGGAGCTGGAGTTCGTCCTCGGGGTCCTTGGCGCGGTTGATGACGGCCTTGCGCTGAGAGTCGCGCAGGGCGTGGGCGCGCAGTTCCTCGGAGTCCTTGCGGGAGTCCGAGGAGTAGACGATCTTCATGGCGCCGGTGGTGGGGTCGTCCGTGTGCCAGTCGGGACGCAGTTCCTTCAGAGCGTCGTAGACGCGGACACAGATCTCGCGGGTGGCGCAGACGAGCATCGCCTTGCCGGGGGCGCCGCCGGGTGCGTCATCGGCGTCCGCGACGAAGGGCAGCATGGCCGCACGGCGGGCTTCCCAGTGTTCGACCAGGTCCTGGGTCAGGTCGCGTATCCGGGCGGGGGCGCCGTACATGGCGTTCATGGTGGCGACGGCCTGCTCGACGCGGGTGCGCTCGGTGTCGTCCAGGCCGTCGGTGATGCGGTCGGCCTCGGTGTCGATGGCGGTGGGGTCGACGTCGCGGTCGAGGACAAGCTGGACCACGCGGCTCTCGTGGTAGACCTTCACGGTCGCGCCGTCGTCGGCGGCCCGTTTGAGGTCGTAGGTGTCGATGTAGTCGCCGAAGACCTCACGGGTGTTGCGGTCGGCCTCGGAGATCGGCGTGCCGGTGAAGGCGAGCAGCGTGGCGTGCGGGAGGGCGTCGCGCAGGTGGCGGGCGTAGCCGTCGAGGTGGTCGTAGTGGCTGCGGTGGGCCTCGTCGACCACGACGACGATGTTGCGCCGCTCGGAGAGGAGCGGGTGGTCGGTCCCGGATTCCTTCTCCTGCTTGGTGCGGCCGAACTTCTGCAGGGTGGTGAAGAGGATGCCGCCGGTGCGCTTGGCGGCAAGCTCTTCGCGGAGTGCGGCGCGGTTGAGGAACTGGTGAGGCTGCTCGGGGAGGACCTCGCTCTCCTTGAACGTGTCGAAGAGCTGGTCGTCGAGATCGGTGCGGTCGGTGACGACCACCACGGTGGGGTTGTGCAGGGCGGGGTCGCGCATGACGAGGTTGGTGGTCAGCACCATCTCCTCGGACTTGCCCGAGCCCTGGGTGTGCCAGACCACGCCGGCCTTGCCGTCGGTCGCGGCGGCGCGGCGTACGGCGTCGGCGGCGCGGGTGACCGCGAAGTACTGGTGGGGCTTCGCGATCCGCTTCATGCGCTTGGCAGGCACGAAGTTGATGAAGGACCGGACGAGGGCAAGGAAGCGGGGCTGGGTGAACAGGCCGTGCAGGGCGAGGTCCTGGCCGGTCGGGACGTCGGCATCGGCGTCGGCGTGGACAGCGGCGGCGTCCACTGTGTCCACGCGGGCGCCGAACTCGTCGGTGTTCCACGGGGCGAAGTGCTCGTACGGGGTGAAGGGGGTGCCGTACTTCGCGGTGATCCCGTCGGAGAGCAGTACGACCGCGTTGTAGCGGAAGGCGGTCGGGAACTCCTCGATGTAGTGCCGGATCTGGGTGTGCGCGGCGGCGAGGGTGGCGTTCGGGTCGCCGGCCCGCTTGAGCTCGACGACGGCGAGCGGGAGACCGTTGACGTACAGGACGAGGTCGAATCGGCGGTTGCGCTCACCGTTGATCACGATCACCTGGCGGACGGCGCGGTACGTGTTCGCGTCCGCGTGCTCCAGGTCGACGATCCGGACGGTCGGCGTGTGCTCGGCGCCGAGTGCGTCGGTGTACGTGACGGAGTGGACGCCGTCGGTCAGGTAGCCGTGCGCGGTCCGGTTCTCCTCGTACGTGTCCTGGGAGGTCGGGGTCGCGGCGGTCGCGAGGGCCTCGCGGACGGCCTCCGGGGGGAGGGCGGGGTTGAGCCGCTCGATGGCCTCGCGGAGATCGGAGTACAGGATCAGGTCGTCCCACGAACGGCGGTGACCGGAACCGGGCGCGAGCTCATTGCCCTCGGCCTTCGGCCAGTCGAGCTCCAGGAGCTCTTCGAGGGCGAGGAACTCCCAGTCGATTTCGAGGGGGCGGAAGTTGTCGGGGGTGGGGGTGTCGCCAATGCCGTCGTCGTTCCCGTGCGTGGTCATACGTGATCCTCGACAATCTTCTCGGCGTCCTTGACACGGAGTCGGCCGGACATGAGTTGGGGGAGGAGAGTGTCGCGGAGGGTTGCGAGGGTTTGGTTCTCCTGCTCGCGCACCCGCAACATCGCGAAAAGCTCTCGTGCTTCCACTGTGAACCGCTGAATGGAGGGCGCGTCCGGGACCTTGATCCGGACCGACAGGGCCCTATCTCGGTTCAGTCCAGGAACAGCTGAGTCCGAGTTCATCTCCTCCAGGCCCAATCCCTTGAGGAGAAAGTACACGTATTCCATGGACACCCCATCGCCGCGACACACTACATAGAATGTCGTGTCAATTGGGAAGAATCCACCCTCCGACCAATAAACCGACCCAATCGTCCCCTTGCGGCCGACAATAATCCCGGGCCCCTCAAGCAGGGCCTCAATGTGCGTTCCACTGATTCCGCCGCTCCCGAACACGGGAATTTCTCCGGCGACCCTCCGGGCAGCGGGCAGGGATTTCCCGTACTTCAACTCAAGGATGTCACCCAGCACCGCCGACTCCATCGCCGACGCCGAAACCTGCGCCGCCTTCGCCGCACCCAGCTCCATCGCCGCATTCACGATGCGCTCATTGACGGCGATCTTGTCGTCCAGCGCCCCGAGCAGCTCACCGATACGCTTCTGTTCACTCAACGGCGGGATGTCGATTTCGACCTGCTCGATGCGCCCCGGCGAAGTATGCAGGATCTTCGTTCCTGACGCCGTGCTAAAGAGCTGTCGGTTGACCTCCCGGGAGAGGAACGCGTAATACGCGAACCTCTTATCCATGCGTGACGGGTCGCACGCAATTCGCCCAATTCGCTGATTATGGAGGTAAACGCGACCGTCGTCTGGAACCAGCCCCGGCACTCCCAGAATTTCCCCACCGGCCGTCTGGCATGTCATAACAACCAAGAGGTCGCCTGCCATCAGATTGAATTCTGGCGGGTAGTCACCGATGAACTCCCGAACTCGAGTCGAAGAGAAGCGAAACCCTCCCGAGTAGTTGAAGTTACCAATACTCACTACGATGGGGCGACCCGTCAGAGCATCGGTCATCCCTTCACCAGCGAAAGCAAATCCGTGATGGACCTTGAGCAAGTCGCCCAGCTTGGAGCGCTTCCAGTTGCTCACTGCACCCCTCCCAGCTGCTCACGCACCGTCTTCGCCAGCTCGTCCGACTTGTCGAACAGCTCGTACAGCTCCCCCGTCAGCCGCGCGATCTTGTCTGCGACCGCCTCGGCGTCCTCTTCCTCCGCCTCGGCCGCCCCGACATACCGCCCCGGCGTCAGCACGTACCCGTGCTCCTGAACCGTCTTCAGGTCCGCGCTCGCACAGAACCCCGGCACATCCGCGTACGTCTCCCCCGCGTCCTTCGCGCTCGCCGTCCCGCGCCACGCGTGGTACGTCCCCGCGATCTTCGCGAGATCGTCCTCGGTCAGCACCCGCTCAGTGCGGTCGACCATCTCGCCCATGTCCCGGGCGTCAATGAACAGAATCTCGCCCCGGCGGTCCGCAGCCGCGACCTTCTGTCCCTTCACGCCCCCCGGCGACTTGTCCTTCGCCAGGAACCAGAGACAAGCCGGAATCGCCGTCGTCCGGAACAGCTGGGCCGGCAGCGCGACCATGCACGCCACCATGTCCCCGTCCACCAGCGCCTGCCGGATCTCCCCCTCCCCGCTCTGCTGGCTGCTCATCGAGCCGTTGGCGAGGACGACTCCAGCTGCCCCCCGCTCCCCCAGCTTGCTGATCATGTGCTGGAGCCAGGCGTAGTTGGCGTTAGCCCTCGGCGGGACGCCGTACTTCCACCGCGCATCCGACTCGTTCCGCGCCCAGTCCTTGATGTTGAAGGGCGGGTTGGCCATGACGTAGTCGGCCTTGAGGTCCGGGTGCTTGTCGTCAGCGAAGGTGTCGCCCCAGCGGGCGGCGAGGTTGCCGTCGATGCCGTGGATGGCGAGGTTCATCTTGGCCAGGCGCCAGGTGCGTTCGTTGAGTTCCTGGCCGTAGACCGAGATGTCGGACTTGTGGCCGCGGCCGCGGTGGGCCTCGATGAACTTGGCGGCCTGGACGAACATGCCGCCCGAGCCGCAGGCCGGGTCGTACACGCGGCCCTCATACGGCTCCAGGACCTCGACCAACAGCCGGACGACGCTGCTAGGGGTGTAGAACTCGCCGCCCCGCTTGCCTTCCGCACGGGCGAAGTTGCCGAGGAAGTACTCGTAGACCTCGCCGAGGACGTCCTGGGCGGTCTTGTCGTCGCTGCCGCCGAAGCGGGCGTCGGTGATGAGGTCGACGAGTTCGGCCAGGCGCTTCTTGTCGACGTTGTCCTTGTTGAAGATCTTGGGGAGGACACCGGTCAGCGACGGGTTGGCCTTCATGATGGCGTCCATCGCCTGGTCGAGGACCTCGCCGACGTTGCCGCTCTTGGCGTTGGCGGAGATCGAGGACCAGCGGGCACTCTCGGGGACCCAGAAGACGTGGTGCCCGGTGTACTCGTCCTGGTCCTCCAGGAACTCCTCCAGGCGGTCCTCGGCGATGCCTTCCTCCGCGAGTTCCTTGGCGAGCTGTTCGCGGCGCTCTTCGAAGGCGTCGGAGACGTACTTGAGGAAGATCAGGCCGAGGACGAACTCCTTGTACTGGTTGGCGTCCATGGAGCCGCGCAGCTTGTCGGCGGCCTTCCAGAGGATGGCCTGGATCTCCTTGGGCGTGGAGGCGGTGAACAGCTCCGCCTGGTCGGCGGGCTTCTTCTTCCGGGGCGGCATGGGCGCTCGGGTCTCCTTCAAGAGTTCGGACGAGAGATCAGGCGAGAGGGGGTTCGGTGAGGGTCAGCGTGCCGTCGACGAGGCCGGCGGCGGTCAAAGCGGTCAGGTCGTCGAGGGCCGCCGCGTGCTGTCGCAGCAGGGCCGTGCGGCGGGCGATATCGGCCAGGAGCGCGTCGTAACGCTCGGCCTCGTCGCCGGGTAGGTCGGGGATGAGGAGGTCCTCCATGCGGCGGGCAGAGCGGACCGCGCCGCTCACCCGCCGGTGTTCGGTGGCCGCCGAGCGCAGGAGCGCCGCCAGGACGCGAGGCCGTACGGGATGCTCGGCGTCGGACCGTGCGCGCAGGAGGCGGGCGGGGAAGGCCACCACCGACAGGCCCTCGTCGTCGACGTACGCGCCGAAGCTCGGGGTGGCGGTGACGACGATGTCGCCGGGTTCGGTGAAGTAGGCGTGCTCGTAGGTGTTGAGGAGTACGGCGCGGTCGATCCGGTGGCTGTCGATCGGCGCGCTGCCGGTGATCTCGGCCGGGGTGAGGACGGTGTAGTGGCCCGCGCCGCCGGTGAGGAGGTGTTCGGCGGCGATGCGGTGGCCGGGCAGTCGGCGGAGGCGGCGGTCCTTGAGCAGGCGGGCCACGGTGGTACGGCGGGCCGGCTGGTCGTCGGGGCGCAGGACGGCGTTGGCGCGGATCGTGGGCGCGTGGTCGAGTGCGCTACGGGTGGCGTCGATCAGCTGCTGAAGGCGGAGTTCGGTCTCGGAGATGCGGGCCGGGCGTTCGACGACGGTGCGGGTGTAGCGGTCGGCGTGCGGGCGGTGCTGCGGGGTGAACGCGGCACCGGGTGCGCCGGTCAGCGCGGTGGCCGGGACGACGGCGGCATTGCGCGGTTCGTGGCGGCTGTCCGCTCGCCAGCCGGCGTCGCGGAAGATGTCGATGTCCTCGGCCAGCGCGTCCAGGGTCTGTGGGGTGAGGGTGCGTGAGGAGAGGTCGGCGAGGAGGGCCTGGCCGGTGCGCTTGCCTTCTGGAGTGCGGTGCAGGATCCAGATCGCGGTGCGGTGGGCCGGGCGAAAAGGAAGTACGCCTTCGGGGAGGCTGATCGCGGCCTTGAGAAGGTGCTGTTCCAGGAAATCCCGGCGCAGGCGGTCCGCCTCCCCGCGTGCGGCCAGGGGCCTGACGAGCGCGTCGGCAGGGCCCAGGACAACGGCCGTGCGGTCCTCTGCGAGGAGGTCGGTGAGGTCCTGCAGGCTCTGCAGGACAGCGAGCGGGCTGCGGGTCTCGGCTGCCTCGTAAGGGAGGCAGCAGGCGATGACGTGCGGGTTTCCCCAGTCTTCCGTGGCCAGTTCCTCGCCGTCGGCAAGGTCCATCTCGAATTCCTGGACGCCCTGTGCCATGAGGCGGCGGCGGGCGAGCCGGGCCAGGTCCGGCATCGGGTCCGCGGAGAGGAAGAAGGGTGAGTCCTCGGCGTCGGACACGGATTCGCGCAGGGCGACCAGCAGATCGCCGCTCCGGGGATGCAGGACGGCGGCCGTTGCTCCTTCCTCGCGCTCGTTCAGTCGCGCGAGGCCGGTCAGGCGGGCCATCGTCCGGCTCACCAGCGGAATCGGTTCCTCAGCGGCGAGGTCGTCGCAGCCCAGGCGGCGGCGTGCGTCCATGACCCGTTCAAGCGCTTCGGCCGGGGTGTAGGCGGCCTCGGTGAGCTGGTCGGCGAGCACGGCGAGCAGAGGACCCTGCCGTTCGGCGTTCGGCAGTTCGCTCAGCTCCCTTCGAAGGAAGGTGTCGTCGAAGTCGGTCTCGGCGGCACGCTCCAGGATCGCGTGCCAGGGCAGGTCGGAGAGCGGTTCGTCGAGGAGCTGACGCAGGCAGAGCAGCGCGGTCACCGTGTCGACCAGCGTGCGAGCGGGGATCGCGCGCCGCCAGGCAGACAGGGTGTGCAGCACAAGCTCCGCCCGGATCTGGTCGGCGTCAGCGTTGCCGCGGCCGGTGGACAGAAGCCATTCGGCGACTTCACGGCCGTCGAAGAGCGGGCTGGCCCCCTCGTAAGCGACGGGCTCGGGGAAATCCGCGTGCCGACGGGCCCAGGTGGTGACGACGGGACGTTGGACCTGGGCCAAGGTCCCGATTTCGGCGTACCTGATCCGCCAGGAGATCTCCTCGGGCAGGATGGGAGCGGTTGCTTCACGTGTGCCAGCCATGCGGTCCGCTCCCTTCGTGACGACTGCCTCGTGCTCTCGGTCGAGAACGTTTCTCCCAGGGCACCTCACACGCTACAGCCGGTCGAGCTCTCAGCTTCGCCAGCGGTTGATAACCAGGGTTATCAGGTTCTCGAAACATCTTGCCTCCAATCTTCTGGCACCTTCGTCACCATCACCCCGGCACCACCCGCCGGGACGCCAACCCCGTACGAGACCGACCGCACCGGCGTCCTCATCGCCGCACCTCTGCTCCCTTGCCGGGCACTCACCCCTGTCCGCCTCGACACCACCCGTCCCGTAAGGCCGCTCGTGTTACCGAACCGCACCGCAACCTCGCCCCAGGAGACCTCTGTGTCCAGCACCGCGTCGAAGCGCACCCTGTACCGCCTGACCCACGTCAATGCGACCCCTGAGTCGATGCTCGAAGCCCTCGACGTCGGCGCCCTCGACACCCTGGACGCGGTCGTGCGCGACGTCAGCGATCACATGGGAGTTCCCGCCCTCGCGGTGTCCTTCGCCGTAGCGAAGGAGGAAGCCGCCTGGGGCAAGGATGTCCTCCGGCTCGCCGCCGAATCGGACCTGCTGCAGAGCGAGCAGCGCACCGGCGCACTGCTCGTACTCGCCGTCGACGACGTGGTGTACGCGATCGGCTTCGACCAGGGCTACCGGCTTCTCCCCGCCCAGCTCAAGGACGCGCACTTCGGTCTGTCCTTCGGTATCCGCGCCATCAACCCGCGTCAGGTGCGGGACTTCACCGCCAGCGTCCTCGGCCAGGCGCGCATCGACAGTTCCCTGATCCATGCCGGCGCCTCCGTACCGGCACTCGGACTCCGGGACCACGGGCGGATCATCCGCCACCTCGGCGGCTACCTCGACGAAGTCGACCTCACCGCAGGGAGTGGCACCAGGAACGGGGCCATGACCGCGGAGGGCGGCATCGGTCTCCGAATCAAACTCGGCACCACCCCCGCCACACTGATCAAGGACATCCGCGCCATCGCCGCGATCTGCGAGCACGTCGTTCCCCACCCCGACCTGGCCTTCGTCGAGCACATCACCGCGGTCAAGGACCCTTCCCTCATCGACGCGCTCGACGCGGAACTGGACGCCACGCTCGGCCGTCCCGCAGACGGCCGGATCATCACCGCCGTCCCCTTCTCCCAGAGCACCGACCTGCCCCGGTCCACCGCCTGCACCATCAGGATCGGGTCCTGCCCGCCCCACCTCCGGGACGAGTTCAGTCTCGACTACGTCCTGGAGCGGGCCCGTGTGATCAAGGCAGGCGCCCGCGTCACGGCGCTCCGGCAGGGCACCGTCGAACTGTTTCGTGACACGCTCTCCGCACGTACCGCGCTCGCCCCGCGCACCGCCTCCCTGGAAGCCCTGTCCAAGGAAACCGCCATGAAGTGGATCGAGGCCACCTTCTCCCTCAGCTCCCGCACGTTCTGTCTGCTCGACGGTGAGTGGTACGAGCTCGGGGCGGGCTACCTGCGCAACGTCAACGAGACCGTGGCTCCCTTGTTCCCCGACGCGCCCTCAGTCGATCTCCCCCGCTGGCCGCTCGTCGAGAAGCTCAACAGGAAGGGTATGCGCGTGATGCGTCCCGCAGACGAAGGCGACTACAACAAGCTGGCCGCCCAGGCCCGTCGCGGCTGGGTCTGCCTGGACAAGAAGAATGTCCACAACCCCTTTCGGGCAAGCAACTCCGTCGAGATCTGCGACCTGTTCACCGAGGACGACACTCTTGTCCTCGTGAAGCCCGCGCACTCCTCGAGCCCGCTGAGTCACCTGTTCAGCCAGGCTCGCGTCTCCGTTGAGCTCCTCTTCGAGAACGCGGCCGTGCGCGCGGAGTTCGCCCGGTCCGTACACGTGAACAGCGATCCGGCCCGCAGCATCCCCGAGGACTTCACCCCGCGCCTCGTCGTCTTCGCGATCCTTCTGAAGGACGGAGCCAAGCTCACGCCGGACTCCCTCTTCCCGTTCTCCGCCATCACCCTGGCCCAGACCGCGAAGGCCCTCGCCGCTCGCGGCGTGACCGTCGAAGTCATCGGCGTCGAAAGCGAGTCGGCCCAGTCCGCCATGCGCGACGAGGCTGCGTAGCCGCCCGGGACTCTCGCCGTAAACACGCCCTCTATATCTCTCATCCGAACGAGGAGTCCTTTCAACAACCCAGAATTCCCGCAAGGGCAGCGGGCATCGTCTCCGGGGTCAGGGCACCCAGGGAACGGCGGGAGGCTACATGGAACAGGCCCTCAACAAGCGGCAGCAGGCCGTGCTCGGCTGGGTGGGCCAGGGGTGTCCCGACGGAGTCTGGCCGGACAGCACGTACAAGACCAGCGGACAAGCCCTGCAGAACCGAGGGCTCATCAAAGTCACCAAACGCCGCGGGCATTGGAGCGCCCACCTCACCGAGAAGGGGCGGCAGCATCTCATCGAACGCGGCATCTGCCCCGTGGAGCAGAGCACCCGACCGCCGGAGCGCCCCGCCCGAGAACCGGCACCGCCGCGCCCCCGAGCCGTGCCGAAGGCCCTTGCGAACTACGCGGACCAGCTACTCGATGAACTGGCGGTTGCGAACGACGGCTGTCTCATCAAGCCCATCGAATCCGGCCCGCACGCGGTGAATTGGGCGTCACGGGTCAACGCCGCCCGCAAGTCCGGCAAGATCCCCCACACGCAGGAACTCCACGGATACCGCACCCACCGCGGCTACGAGATCAAGCTGTTCGACATCCCTGCCTGGCGCCTCGCGGAACTCACCCCGCTCCCTGTGCCGGCCAGACTCACCAAACCCCATGCCGTCGTGGCCGCCCTCCAAAAGCAGCCGCAGCCCATGGGCCTGACCAAACCCCTCCAGGGCCGAGCCCTGCGCATCATCCAAACCCTCATCGCCGCCACCACAGCCCAAGGCCACAAGGCATCGCTCGGAACCACACAAGGCGCGCCCCCGCCCCATCGGCGCCGCAAGGCACCACCGCACTTCTCCATCTCTGCCCAAGGCGAAAGTGTCGGATTCCTCGTCCTCCAAGAACAGGACCGCAGCGAACACGTCCCCACAGACAAGGAACTCGCCGACGCCAAGAAGTACTCATGGATGCGTATCCCCCGCTTCGACTACACCCCCTCCAGCCGCCTACGCTTCATACTCCGCGGCGGCAGCCCGCACCGTGCAAGCGAATGGGCAGATCTCCCCGAGCGGCCTCTGGAAGAACAACTCGCCGAGATCGTGCAGGAGGTCGGACTCCGCGGCGAGGCTGCAGAACGCAAACGCCTTGCAGACCAGCAAGCCAGAGAGGTACAGCAAAAGCGCTGGGAAGCCGCCATGCAGGAAGCCCACGCCGCCTACGCCCACGCCTACCGCGTCAAACGCCTCGGAGAACAGGCAGACACCTGGTACCAGGCCAGCCGCCTGACTGAATACGTCGCAGCAGTAGGCGTCCATGCCACATCACTTCCGCCCGGGCAGGAGCGCACCGAGGTCGAGGCGTGGCTCGCGTTCGCGGATGCGCACCTCCAAAACCTCACCGAATCGGCCTCAGCGCCGAAACTGCCCACGCCGCCGAAACCCAGCGGCGACGACCTCAAGCCCTTCCTCGGTCACTGGAGCCCCTACGGACCCCGCTCCTACTGAGCCGGACCAAGGGAAGTCACACCGCCACGAGCCGGACCCGCTCGCCGCACAGCTTAGCCATGTCGTCAATATCGGAAGTCAGCATGACCACGGGGCGGTGCTGTCGCAGCGCGGCCTCGGCGACGGCCGCATCGATCGCGTACTTGTGCCCGTGCAACCCGGCATTCATCAGCAACTTCGAGGCAGCCCTCGCCTCCTCGTCACCGACCGGGACGACCCGCAGCCCGGAAAGCACCCAGTTCAGGCGTGACTTGTTCGTACGGGCGTGGACGGCCTCGATGATGGTGAGCGCACTGATCACGACCTCCATGCCACGCGAGCGCGCCTCAGCGATCAGAGCCACCACCTGCTCGTCGTCAGCGAGCAGCTTCGAGAGCCCCTCGCTGTCGAGGACCAGGGTCCCCTCGTGACTCAGCCGGCGGCGGGCCACTCGGCCTCCTCGGCGAACACCTCGTCGAAGACCTGCCGCGCCCGCTGACGAGCCGGCTCGGCGACCGGCCCCTTGCGGCTCTCGTAGTCCGCCAGGTACTCGTCCAGGACCTGCCCGCGCAGCTCACGCTCGACCGCCTCGGCGATGAACGCGGAGAACTCCCGCTTGCCCACCCGAGCCCGGATCGCCTCCGCGGTCCCCTCCGGCAGCGACAAGCTCACCCGCGTCGCCGGCCCTTCCCCGATGCTGTACGTCGCCTCAGCCATGCCCCCGATTGTGTCAAACGAGTAGGAAAAGCGCCACGTCCGCACTACCTTCACAGCTCGGTCAGCGCCCCGCTCACACAGATCCCAGCACGGGCACCCCCATCCCATCCCAACACGATCCCAGCACGGTACGAATGACCAGGGATGACGACAGGTGACGAGGGATCAGCTATCCCAGCACCATCCCAGCACGGGAAAAAACAAAGGGCCCGACTCCGAAGAGTCGGACCCCATCTGACCTGCACGTTTGCCAGATCAGCGACGTGGTGTTATGTCACCCGTCACACATTGAAGCGGAACTCCACGACGTCCCCGTCCTGCATCACATAGTCCTTGCCCTCCATGCGCGCCTTGCCCTTGGCGCGGGCCTCGGCGACCGAGCCGGTGGTCACCAGGTCGTCGTAGGAGATGACCTCGGCCTTGATGAAGCCCTTCTGGAAGTCGGTGTGGATGACACCGGCGGCCTCGGGGGCGGTGGCGCCCTTGTTGATGGTCCAGGCGCGGGATTCCTTGGGGCCGGCGGTCAGGTAGGTCTGCAGGCCGAGGGTGCGGAAGCCGACGTGGGCGAGGGTGGCGAGGCCGGGCTCCTCCTGGCCGACGGACTGGAGGAGCTCCAGGGCCTCGTCCTCGTCCAGCTCGGCGAGGTCCGCCTCCAGCTTGGCGTTGAGGAAGATCGCCTCGGCGGGGGCGACCAGGGCGCGCTGCTCGTTCTTGAAGTCCTCGTCCGTCAGCTCGTCCTCGTCGACGTTGAAGACGTAGAGGAAGGGCTTGGTGGTGAGGAGGTGCAGGTCGTGGAGGAGCTCGGCGCGCTCGCTGCCCTGGAGGATGCCGTGCGCGAAGAGCGTGTCGCCCTTCTCCAGGATCTCCTTGGCCTCCTCGACCGCCTTGACCTTGGGCGCCACGTCCTTCTTGATCCGGGACTCCTTCTGGAGGCGCGGGAGGACCTTCTCGATGGTCTGGAGGTCGGCGAGGATCAGCTCGGTGTTGATCGTCTCGATGTCGTCCTTGGGCGAGACCTTGCCGTCGACGTGGACGACGTTCTCGTCCTTGAAGGCGCGGATGACCTGGCAGATCGCGTCGGACTCGCGGATGTTGGCGAGGAACTTGTTGCCCAGGCCCTCGCCCTCGCTCGCGCCGCGCACGATGCCCGCGATGTCGACGAAGTCGACCGTCGCCGGGAGGACCTTGTCCGAGGAGAAGATCTCGGCCAGCTTCGTCAGGCGGGGGTCGGGGACGCCCACGACGCCGACGTTGGGCTCGATCGTGGCGAACGGGTAGTTGGCCGCCAGCACGTCGTTCTTGGTCAGGGCGTTGAACAGGGTCGACTTGCCGACATTGGGCAGACCGACGATTCCGATCGTGAGCGACACGTTGCGACTTCCCGTACGTGAGGATGCGGAGGGGTGGAGGGGGTTGGGCGGGCCAGGCAGGGCCGATCCACCAGTCTACGGGGTGGCCGGTACCGGACCCGCGCGGTGTCGAACGCTCGGCCAAGCTCGGACCGACGGCGTGTCTGTCGGGCTATTCGGCACATAAACCGACCTAAGTTGGTCCAGTGGAGCAACACAGGACGCGACCTGCGCAGTACGGACCGCGACGGGGCCGGGCGCCGCTGCCCCCGCAGGGGCGGGGAGCGGGCGGCGCCGCGGTCGGGCGGGCCGTCGCGCGCCCGGTCGGACCGGGTGCGGGCGGCGCTCCGCGCAGGCCGGCCACGGGACGGCCGCCGGTGCGCTCCGGTGCGCCGGCGGAGCGGTCCGGGCCGCCGGTGGTGCGGGCGCCGCGTGCCCTGCGCGGGATGCCCAACCCGCGGCTGACCGGGCTGGGCAGCGGCCTGTTCTGCGCGGCGGTGATGCTGGTGCTCGGCTTCCTCGACCAGTTGCTGTTCGGCGCGTCCCTGACGGTGTACGGCGTGCTGTTCCTGCCGGTGTGCCTGCTCACCGCGCTCTGGGTGCGCAGGGGCGATCTGCTGACCGCCCCCGTCGTCGTGCCGATCGCCTTCGCCGTGGGCCTGGTGACCGTCGCCGAGAGCGGCAAGGGGGTGGGAGGGCGGCTGATGGGGCTCGTCACCGCCCTGGCCACGGAGGCGGGCTGGCTGTACGGCGGGACGCTGGTCGCGGGGTCGACCGTGATCGTCCGGAGGGTCCGGCTGCTGCGGCGCCGCCGTCGGGCCGCCGTCCGGGAGCGTACGGCCGCGTGACGGCAGGTTCAGCCGAGACCGGCAGGCTCAGTCCGTGGCCGGAACTCAGCCGAGACCGGCAGCTTCAGTCCGTGGCCGGAACTCAGCCGAGACCGGCAGCTTCAGCCCGAGACCGGCAGGCTCAGCCCGAAGCCGACAGCTTCAGCCCACGACCGGGGCTCAGCCCGAGACCGGCAGGCCCAGCCCGCGACCGACAGCTTCACCCGCGCGACCGAAGCTCAGCCCACGACCCACAGCTTCACCCCACGACCGGCCGGCCGTTTCCCTCCGCCGCCCGCATCGCCGCCCCCACGATCCCGGCGTTGTTCTGGAGCTGCGCGGGGACGATCTCGGCCTGGACGCCCTCGATGTAGTGCAGGAACTTGTGCGCCTTGCGGCTGACCCCGCCGCCGATGACGAACAGCTCGGGTGAGAACAGCATCTCGACGTGGGCGAGATAGCGCTGCACCCGGTGGGCCCAGTGCTCCCAGGACAGGTCGTGGTCCTCCTTGACCTTGCTGGAGGCGCGTTTCTCCGCGTCGTGTCCGTCCAGCTCCAGGTGGCCCAGCTCGCTGTTCGGGACGAGGACGCCGTCGGTGAAGACGGCGCTGCCGATGCCGGTGCCGAAGGTGAGCAGGACGACCGTGCCCTTCCGGTCGCGGCCGGCGCCGAAGTGCATCTCGGCGACGCCCGCCGCGTCCGCGTCGTTGACGACCGTCACGTCGAGCCCGCCGAGCCGCTCACTGAACAGGGCGCGCGCGTCCGTGTCGACCCAGCTCTTGTCGACGTTGGCCGCCGTGCGGACCATCGCGCCGCCCGTGACCACGCCCGGGAAGGTGAGTCCGACCGGCCCGGTCCAGCCGAAGTGCTCGACGACCTGCTTCACCCCGTCGGCCACGCCGTCGGGGGTCGCCGGGTGCGGGGTCAGTACCTTGCAGCGCTCCTGGGCCAGGTCGCCCCTGTCGAGGTCCACAGGGGCGCCCTTGATCCCGGATCCGCCGATGTCCACGCCGAAGATCTGCATGGCACCACGTTACGACGGACGACTGACGGTCACGCCCCGGCCGTACCGGAGCCGCCCCGCTCCGCCACCAGGGAAGCCGCCTCCTCGCGCAGGTCGCGGCGGAGCTCCTTGGGCAGCGAGAAGATGATCGACTCCTCGGCGGCCTTGACGATCTCCACGTCCTCGAAGCCGCGCTGCGACAGCCACTCCAGGACCTGCTCGACCAGCACGTCCGGGACGGAGGCGCCGGAGGTGACGCCGACCGTGGTGACGCCCTCCAGCCAGGACTCGTCGATCTCGTCGGCGAAGTCCACCAGGTACGCCTCGCGGGAGCCGGCCTGCTTGGCGACCTCGACGAGGCGCTTGGAGTTGGAGGAGTTGCGCGAGCCGACCACGATCACCAGCTCGGCCTCGGCGCCCATCTGCTTCACGGCGAGCTGGCGGTTCTGCGTGGCGTAGCAGATGTCGTCGCTCGGCGGGGAGATGAGCTGCGGGAACTTGTCCTTGAGCGCGTCGACGGTCTCCATGGTCTCGTCGACGGAGAGGGTGGTCTGGGAGAGCCAGACGACCTTGGACGGGTCGCGGACCTCGACCTTCGCGACGTCCTCGGGACCGTCGACGAGCTGGATGTGGTCGGGGGCCTCGCCGGAGGTGCCGATGACCTCCTCGTGGCCCTCATGGCCGATCAGGAGGATGTCGTAGTCGTCGCTCGCGAAGCGGACGGCTTCCTTGTGCACCTTGGTGACGAGCGGGCAGGTGGCGTCGATGGTGGCGAGCTTGCCGCGTTCGGCCTCCTCATGGACGACGGGGGCCACGCCGTGCGCGGAGAACATGACGATGTTCCCCTCGGGGACCTCCTCCGTCTGCTCGACGAAGATGGCGCCCTTCTTCTCCAGGGTCTGGACGACGTACTTGTTGTGGACGATCTCGTGCCGGACGTAGACGGGAGCTCCGTACTGCTCCAGGGCTTTCTCGACGGCGATCACGGCGCGGTCCACACCCGCGCAGTAGCCACGGGGGGCGGCGAGCAGGACACGGCGGCCAGGCGAAGCAGTCATGGCACCCATCGTAAGGCCGCGTTCGGCGGGTCAAAGATCGCGTGGGTACGACGTCGCCCGGGAGACTGACGGGGACGTTGAAGTGGACGTTGAAGTGGACGCTGACGGGAACGTTCCGAGGCACAGTCCGATGCGCTGGCGGAGGCACGATGTCCGAGACCGGTACGGCGGCCCAGGGGGCCGGTGAGGAACACCAGCTGAAGCGCAGCCTGGGCTTCAGGGACCTGGTCGTCTACGGGCTCCTGTTCATCGCGCCGATGGCGCCGGTCGGCGTGTTCGGCACGCTGGACGCCAAGTCGCACGGCGCGGTGGCTCTGGTGTACGTCGTCGCCACGATCGCGATGGCGTTCACCGCGTTCAGCTACGCGCAGATGGTGCGGGTGGTCCCCCAGGCGGGGTCGGTTTTCGCGTACGCGCGCGCGGGGCTCGGCAACGGGGCCGGGTTCGTCGCCGGCTGGATGGCGATGCTGGACTACGTCCTCATCCCGGCGGTGGCGTATCTCTTCTCCGGCATCGCGATGGAGGCGCTGGTTCCGGAGGTGTCGCGGTGGGTGTGGACGGCGATCGCGGTGGTCGTCACGACGCTGCTGAACCTGTGGGGGGTGCGCGCGGCGGCCCGGGTGGGCTTCCTGGTGCTCGCCATGGAGATTGTGGTGCTGCTCGTGTTCGTGGTGGCGGCGAGCGTCGTCCTCGCGCGCGACGGGGCCGAGCGCGGCTGGCTGTCGCCGCTGTCCGGGGACGGCACGCAGGGGGCGTTCGCGCTGTCGGCGGTGGTCGGCGCGGTGTCGGTCGCGGTGCTGTCGTACCTGGGTTTCGACGCGATCGCGACCTTCGCGGAGGAGGTCACCGGCGGCTCGGCGAAGGTCGCGCGTGCGCTGCTGTTCTGCCTGGCGCTGGCGGGCGTGCTGTTCGTGGCGCAGACGTATCTGGTGGCGCTGCTGGAGCCGGTGTCCTCCGCCCAGCTCGCGGCGGAGCCGGAACGGCAGGGGTCGGCGTTCTACGACGCCGTGGACGCGTCGGTCGGAACGTGGCTGCACGACCTGGTGGCGGTGAGCAAGGCGATCGGCGCGGCGTTCGCGGCGCTGGCCGGACAGGCGGCGGCCGGGCGGCTGCTGTTCGCGATGGGCCGCGACCGGCGGCTGCCGAAGGTGCTGTCGCGGACGGACTCCGGGGTGCCGCGCGTGGCGCTGCTGGTCTCCGCCGTGATCACCATGGTGGCGGCGGTGTGGGCGGCCCGTCGGGACGACGGTCTCGACCATCTGGTGTCGGTGGTCGACGTCGGCGCGCTGACCGCGTTCACGCTGCTTCACGTGAGCGTGGTGGGCTGGTTCGTCGTCCGGCGCCTCGGTGACACGGTGAGCTGGTGGCGCCACGCGCTGATTCCGGCGCTGGGGGCGGCGATCACCATCGCGGTGATCGTGGAGGCGTCGTGGACCGCGCAGGTGGTCGGGGCGATCTGGCTGGCGGTGGGGTTGGTGGTACTGGCGGTGCAGGCGCGCGGGAGGCGCTCGGTGGGGGCGTGAGGCGGGTTCGCCGGGCCCGGCGAAGGGCGCTGCGTGCCGGGGTGGGTTGTCACACCCGGCCGTTACGCTCGGGCGCATGGCTGTTAACTCGACTCCCGAAAGCCCGCTGCCCGTGGGTGAGGTGTCCCGGCTGATCGGGGGCTGGATCGACCGGCTCGGCGCGGTGTGGGTCGAGGGGCAGATCACGCAGTTGTCGCGGCGGCCGGGTGCCGGTGTCGTGTTCCTGACGCTGCGCGACCCGTCGCACGACATCTCCGTGAGCGTGACCTGCTACCGGCAGGTGTTCGACGCGGTGGCGGACGTGGTGGGCGAGGGCGCGCGCGTCGTCGTGCACGCCAAGCCGGAGTGGTACGCGCCGCGCGGGCAGCTGTCGCTGCGGGCCGCCGAGATCAAGCCGGTGGGTGTCGGGGAGCTGCTCGCGCGCCTGGAGCAGCTGAAGAAGGCACTCGCGCGCGAGGGGCTGTTCGCGCCGGAGCGGAAGAAGACGCTGCCGTTCCTGCCGCAGCTGATCGGCCTGGTGTGCGGGCGGGCGTCGGCGGCCGAGCGGGACGTCCTGGAGAACGCCCGGCGCCGCTGGCCCGCCGTCCGCTTCGAGGTGCGCAACGTCCCCGTGCAGGGCGTGCACGCCGTGCCGCAGGTGGTGCAGGCGGTGAAGGAGCTGGACGCGATGGACGACGTGGACGTGATCGTCGTCGCGCGGGGTGGCGGCAGCGTGGAGGATCTGCTGCCGTTCTCCGACGAGCAGCTGATCCGGGCGGTCGCCGCCTGCCGTACGCCGGTCGTCTCGGCGATCGGCCACGAGCCGGACAATCCGCTCCTCGACCATGTCGCCGACCTGCGCGCCTCCACGCCGACCGACGCCGCGAAGAAGGTCGTACCGGACGTCGGCGAGGAGTACGAGCGGGTGCGCCAGCTCCGGGACCGTGCGCGCCGCTGTGTGGCGGCGTACGTCGACCGCGAGGAGCGGGGGCTGGCCCACGCGCTGGCCCGGCCGTCGATACAGGATCCGCACCGGATGATCGACGAGCGGGCCGAGCAGGTCACGGCCCTGCTGGAGAGGGGCCGCCGCACGCTGCGGCACCACCTCGACCGGGCCGACTCCGAGCTGACGCACACGCACGCGCGCGTGGTGGCCCTCTCCCCCGCCGCGACCCTGAAGCGCGGGTACGCCGTGCTGCAGCGGGCCGACGGCCACGCCGTCCGTGACCCGGGCGAGGTGGAGCCGGGCGAAACGCTGCGCGCACGCGTCGCCGAGGGCGATTTCTCCGTACGAGTCGAGGCATAGGGTGGGTGGATGACCAGCGAGGTGGAGCAGCCGACGGCCGTGTCCGAGGCGCTCGGGTACGAGCAGGCGAGGGACGAGCTGATCGAGGTCGTACGGCGGCTGGAGGCCGGCGGCACGACGCTGGAGGAGTCCCTCGCCCTGTGGGAGCGGGGCGAGGAGCTGGCGAAGGTCTGCCGCCGCTGGCTGGACGGCGCCCGGGCCCGCCTCGACGCGGCGCTGGCCGAGGAGGCCGGGGCGGAGGACGAGGACGGCTAGCCGCGCCCGCGCGGAGACGGGCGGGCTACTTCCCGCTGTCCTCGGCGAGGGTGTGCGCGACGAGCGCGTTGGCGTGTCCGTGGCCCAGTGAGTGCTCGGACTTGAGCCAGGCGACGAGCTCCATGTGCTTGGTGAGCGGCGAGGAGCGGATCAGTTCCTTCCACTCCGCGACCGGGCGGCCGTACTTCTTCTCGATCGACGGGAAGTAGGAGGCGGGGCCCTTTACGGTGCTGTCGGTCGTCATGTCAGTGCGCTCCATCGGTGTGTGGCGGCGGTGCGGTCCCCTCTTTCGACCGCTGGCGGCAGGCGAAGTGGTCGCCCGGCACGCGTGATTCGCGTCACTCGATCCTGAGTGAGGCGAAGCGGGGCCACGGCCCGTCCGGCCCGCTGTTGCGCACGCTGAGCGCAAAGCCTCCGGCCCCCTCCGCCGCTCGCCGCCAGTCGGCACGGACCGTCATGCAGGGTCGGCCGTCGATGGTCACCCGCACCCGCTCGGGCGTCACCGCGACGGTGATCCTGTGCGTGCCGGAGGGGTCGAGCCGGCAGGACGGCCGCTCGTCCGTGCCGCCCGAGTCGGGTGCGGTGAGGCTCGCGGTGTTGCGGCCGACCGAGAGCGCCACCGGATGCTCGCTGTCGGACCGTACGGTGATGCCGACGCCATTGGTGGTACCCCGCAGTCCGCGGGCCGTGGCCTCGACGCGGTAGGTGGTCCAGTCGGCGGTGGCGACGGGGCGGTATGCGGCCGAGACGTAGTCCGTGCCGCGCGGGCGGCTGCCCTCGCCGGTGAGCGCCCCCAGGCCGACCGGCTCCCCGTCGCCGGTCACACGCCAGTGTCCCGGGTGGGACAGCGGCCGCTCGACGCCGGACGGCGCCACCGGGGCCCAGCGGGCGAGTTCCCGCAGCAGGCCGGCCGGTGTGGTGTCCCGGGTCACCCCGAGTCGCTGCACCTGCCCGGCGGCGGCCGCTCGCCGGCCCGGGGGCAGCGGCCGGTCCGCGCTGTTGGTGAGGGTCGCCGTGAAACGGTCCCGCAGCAGTGTCCGCAGGGCGTCGGCCCCGCGCCGGCCGAGGTTGGACTCGCCCATCCGCTCCGAGAAGGGGTAGGCGAACAGCTCCGGCCGGGGCAGACCGTGCTCCGTGAGGTCGCGGACCGACTGGTCCAGGTCTGCCGCGATACGGCGCCGGTACTCGTCCCGGGTCTCGACGCGCCCCTCGTCGGTCAGCCACAACCGGTTCGTGAACGCCGATCGCTCGTGCCCGGCGGAGTCCACCGGGACACGTTCGTGACTGAGGTGGGTGTGGGCCTGGAAGTCCCAGCGCCCGGACCGTGCCATCCGTTCGACCTCGGCCCAGGAGAGGTAGTACGGCCGGTGGGTGCCCACCTGCCCGGTGATCAGGTAGGCCGCGGCCGTCATCCCGTACCTGGCCAGGATCCGGTCGGCGTGCACCCACAGCCCGTGTGTGCCGTCGTCGAAGGTGAGGTAGACGGTGCGCGGCGCGGGTGTGCGGCCGGTGCGCAGGAAGTCGGTGAACTCCCGGGTGGAGAGCGTGCGGTAACCCGCCTCGCGCAGGGCGCGCAGCTGGGCGTCGAAGTGCGCCGGGGAGACGGTGTACCGGCTGCGGTCGTCGGGGCCGATGTCGTGGTAGGCGAGGACGACCGGCGCGCTCCCGGCGGGGGCCGCCCCGGCGTCGACGCCGGCGGCGCCGGGCGCGGGCGGGGGCGCCGCCTGGTGGGCCACCGCCCGGCGGAAGGCGTCGTACTGCCAGGCGGCGGTGAAGGGCAGCGCGACCACGGCCAGTGCGAGCAGCCCGAGGGCGGCGCGCAGCAGCGGTCGTCGCCCTTGCCGGTCTCCACGGGCGTCGTCGCGCTTCACAGCGGCCGTCCTCGGGAGACGACGAACAGGTAGACCAGCACGATGACGGCGAACGTGACGCCGACTGCGAGAGCACGGCCCACCCCGTGCAGAAGGCTTCTCATGCGGCACTCCTCGACCAGACGTTGCGGCGCAGGGTGAGCAGGGCGTACGGCAGCAGCCAGGCCAGTACGCAGCAGGACAGCAGGCTCATCAGGGGGCGGCAGCGCCAGGCCCGGTCGCCGGGGTGGTCGAGCCGGTAGGCGATGCCCCAGACGCATCCCTTGAGGACGACCCCGCACAGGTACAGCAGGGTCAGCAGGCCGGCCAGGTGCAGCGGCGCCCACACCAGGTGCCGTACGACCAGCACCGGCGCCGCGATCACCCACAGGGCGTGCCCGTAGAAGAGCGCGGCGGCGGCCGGACCCCGGCGCCACATGAAGCGGCCGGTGAAGAACAGGTTCCGGATGAAGCTCTTCTTCCAGCGGATCTGCTGCCGCAGGAAGGAGGCGGGCCGGGACGGCACCCGGGTCCACACGCGGGCGGCGCGGCTGTAGCCGACCTCCCAGCGCAGCTCGGGGTAGTCGTGCTCGCGGACGAACGGGGAGTCGGCGTGCCGGTCCTTGAGCGCGCGGCCGTGCCAGGCCTGGCCGAGGACGTAGCCGGTGAGCTGACGGTCGGTGGCGAAGCGGAAGGGGGCGCCGAGGAAACGGTCCTCGGCCCAGGCGGGCAGGTAGTTGTAGATCGCCTCGCGGCGGAACGCGGCGAGCGGTCCGGAGACGCAGGACACCGAGCCGAAGGCGGCCTCGGCTGCCTTGGTGATGCGGAACTGGCCCTCGTACCAGACGTCCTGGACCCGGGCCAGCAGTCCGGCGTCGGTGTTGAGCGCCCGACAGTGGCCGCTGACCGCGCCCAGTTCCGGGTGCCGGGCCATGGCGTTGACGCAGTGCCGTACGGCGTCCGGTGCGACGACGCAGTCGGAGTCGGTGAACAGCAGGACGTCCCCGTCGGCGACGGCACAGGCGCGCACGAGCGCCCCCTTCTTGCCGAGGTTCTCCTCCAGCCGGATGAGGGTGAGCGGCAGTTCCCCGGCGAGACGGCGCAGTACGTCCGCCGTGCCGTCGTCGGAGGCGTCGTCGACCACGACGAGCTGGAGGTCCGGGTAGTCGACGGCGGCCATGGAACGCACACAGGCCTCGATGTGCGCGCGTTCGTTGCGCACGGCCAGCAGGAAGCTCACCCGGGGCTGTGCCGGGAGGGCCGGGAACGCCTGGGCGTGGCGCGGGCGTCGGCGCAGGGGGCGTACGGCCGGGTCGTCGTAGCGGCTGTAGGCGAGGTGGAGGAGGCAGATCGTGCCGGCCAGGACGGTCAGGCCGTAGAGGGTCAGCAGGTCGAAGCCGTGGGGCAGGCGGACCGCACGGCGGGCCAGGAGCAGCAGCAGGGGCAGCAGCGCCACGAGGGTCAGCAGCCGCACGACGTCGCGGCGGACGCCGGGTTCCAGGGCGTCCAGCCGGGTGCCCAGCAGGTGGCGGACGCCGGTACGGAGCGGGGAGGCGGCCGGTGCGCGGCCCGGGCGGAGGACGGTCATGCGGTGACCTCGGCCTCGGCCGTGACCGCGGCCCGGGTAGCCGCCAGGGCTCCGCGCTGGCGGGTGTCCAGGAGGGGCGGGGAGCCGGCGGCGCGGAGCCACTCCAGGTCGTGCACGGGGTGGACGGTGTGCAGGACGACCAGGTCCCAGGGGCTGGTGTGGGGGTCCGGCACATGGTGCAGCGTGCCCGCGCCGACGCGGACCGACGGCACCAGGGGGTCGCAGTACGCGACGTCCGCGCCGGCCGCGGTGAGCCGGTCGATGATCTCCAGCGCGGGGCTCTCCCGTACGTCCGCCACGCCCTCCTTGTAGGCGACGCCGATCAGCAGCACCCGGGCGCCCGGCGCGGGGACGGCGGACCTCGCGAGCAGTTCCAGGGCCCGTTCGGTGATCCGCCCGGGGCGGCCGGTGTTGGCGGCCAGCGCGGTCGCCGTCACCGGGGCCTGCTGGCGGACCTTGCCCAGCTGCCACAGCAGGTAGTGGGGGTCGCAGGGAATGCAGTGACCGCCCACCCCGGGCCCCGGGTAGAACGGCATGAATCCGTACGGTTTGGTCGCCGCCGCCTCGATGACCGGGACGGGGGCGAGGCCCAGGACGTGGCAGGCGTCGGCCAGTTCGTTGGCCAGGGCGATGTTGACGGCGCGGTAGGTGTTCTCCCAGAGCTTCGCCATCTCGGCGGTCTCAGGGTCGGCGACGGTCCGGATGCCGGAGGCCGTCGGCGCCAGCAGGGCGGCAGCGGCCCGGGTGCTGCGCGGGCCCGCGCCGCCGACCAGGCGCGGGGTGCGTTCGGGGGTGTGCTGTTCGTTGCCGGGGTCGATGCGTTCGGGGGCGAAGGCCACGTACACGTCCTCATCGGCGGCGAGTCCGCGGGCGCGCAGCGGTTCGACGAGCAGGTCCCGGGTGGTGCCCACGTAGCTGGTGGAGGTGAGCACGATCAGCTGCCCGGGCACGGCGTGTTCCACCACCGAGGCGCAGGCGGCGGACAGTGCGGTGAGATCGGGTTCGCGCCGGGCGTCGACGGGGGTGGGCACGCAGACGACCACGGCGTCCGCGGTTCCCACGGCCGTGGCGTCGGAGGCGAGCCGGAAGCCGTCGCCTGCCGAGGCGACGGCGAGCTGGGCGTGGTGCAGCGGGAGCAGGTCCACGGCTCCCCGGGCGATCGCCCCCAGCCGGGCCGGGTCGTTGTCGATGCCGATGACCGTCGCGCCCGCGTCCGAGAGCGCGAGTGCGGTGGGCAGTCCTACGTAGCCGAGTCCTACGACCGCGACGGTGAGTCCGGCTACATCACCATGTGACATGAATTTCACGTCGTCATATAGGCGTACTTCCCACGCACCCCGCCTGTCCGACACGCCTGGCGCCGCGGCGCACCGGCCCTCTTCACCCCTGCGGCTCACCCCTGCGGCCGTGTGAAGCGGATCACCGCGTTCCCGTTTTGGTTGAAAGTTGAACTTCTTTCGCGTAGCGTCGTACGCGTCAACGGCTCCCCACCGATCGCGCGGAGCGCCGACGCACACCCCGAGGAAGATCACGTATGTCTCTCGTTCTTGACCCCGCCGCCCAGGACCTGCTGTTCCGCGAGGCCCGCACCGCGAACACCTTCACCGACGAGCCGGTGACCGACGAGCAGGTGCAGGCGATCTACGACCTGGTCAAGTACGGCCCGACCGCCTTCAACCAGTCGCCGCTGCGCATCACGCTGGTCCGCTCCCCCGAGGCCCGTGAGCGTCTCGTCCGGCACATGGCCGAGGGCAACCGGCCCAAGACGGCCGCCGCCCCGCTGGTCGCGATCCTGTCGGCGGACAACGAGTTCCACGAGGAGCTGCCCGAGCTCTTCCCGCACTTCCCGCAGGCCAAGGACGCCTTCTTCAGTGAGCGCCCGGTCCGCGAGGGTGCCGCCACGCTGAACGCCGCCCTGCAGGCCGCGTACTTCATCGTCGGCGTCCGCGCCGCGGGGCTCGCCGCCGGCCCGATGACCGGCCTCGACTTCGAGGGCGTCCGCAAGGAGTTCCTGGACGACGACCACACCCCGCTGATGGTCGTCAACATCGGCCGCCCGGGCCCGGACGCCTGGTTCCCGCGCTCCCCGCGCCTGGCGTACGACCAGGTCGTCACCACGGTCTGAGCCGCGCGGCCCCGATGTCCGATGACGTGACGAAGCCCCCGGCACCTCGCCGGGGGCTTCGTCACGTCGTCCGCGTGCGGCGGACGCTCACGTCAGCTTCAGCGCCGCCGCCATCCTGCCCAGCTGGTCGAACGAGCCCGTGCCCGCCACGACCGTCGTCGCGCCCTTCATCCCGTCCGCGTCGTGCAGCACCAGCGCGTCGTACCGGCCGCCCGTGTACCGGGTCCACGTCCGGCCGCCGATCTCCTGAGTCGCCTCGGTCTCCCGTGCTCCCTGGCTGGCGTCGTCGATGAACGTGGACGGCTTCTGCGTGGACTGCTCGACCGCCACGTACTCGCCGTCCGGGGCGCGGAAGCCCAGGTGCCAGGCCTCGAACTCGTCACCCCGGAAGCGGACGGAGGTCGGCTTCCAGTCCTCGGAGAGGCCCTCCGGCGCCGCCACCGGATACGACGCCGCGCGCTGCGCGGTCAGCAGCTCGACCCGGTAGTCCACCCGCTTGACGGGGGGCTCGCCGTCGTCGTGCGGAATGAAGATCCAGATCACGCCCGCCGCGAGCACGATGAGCCCGAGGGAGAGGATCATGTCCCGGGCCGACTTCTGCTTGCCTTGCATACCTGCCACGCCCCCTATCGTCGCAGGTGCCTGATCCGCTCATACGTGGGGTCCCCTGCTCATTTTGTCGGACTGACGATAGAGTGCGGCTCACACCCTCATCCGGCCGTCGTCGTATCAGAAAGGTGCGCTCCGATGACCGAGCATCATCTGCCGTCCGAACTGGACGTCCCCTCAGAGGCCCCCGACCGCAACCTCGCCATGGAACTCGTGCGGGTCACCGAAGCCGCGGCGATGGCCGCCGGCCGGTGGGTCGGGCGCGGCGACAAGAACGGCGCCGACGGCGCCGCGGTGCGCGCCATGCGGACCCTCGTCCACACCGTCTCGATGAACGGCGTCGTCGTCATCGGCGAGGGCGAGAAGGACGAGGCCCCGATGCTCTTCAACGGGGAGCGGGTCGGCGACGGGACCGGGGCCGAGGTCGACATCGCCGTCGACCCGATCGACGGCACCACGCTGACCGCCAACGGCATGACCAACGCCATCGCGGTGCTGGCCGCCGCCGAGCGGGGCTCCATGTTCGACCCGTCCGCGGTCTTCTACATGGACAAGCTGGTCACCGGACCGGAGGCCGCCGACTTCGTCGACATCAACGCGCCGGTGTCCGTGAACATCCGCCGGATCGCCAAGGCCAAGCGGCGCACCCCCGAGGACGTCACCGTCGTCATCCTCGACCGGCCCCGGCACCAGAGCCTCATCAAGGAGGTCCGGGACACCGGCGCCCGCATCAAGCTGATCTCCGACGGCGACGTGGCCGGCTCGATCCTGGCGCTGCGCGAGGGCACCGGCATCGACCTGCTGCTCGGCGTCGGCGGCACGCCGGAGGGCATCATCTCGGCCTGCGCCGTGAAGTGCCTGGGTGGCACCATCCAGGGCAAGCTGTGGCCCAAGGACGACGAGGAGCGGCAGCGCGCGATCGACGCCGGGCACGACCTGGACCGTGTGCTGACCACCGACGACCTGGTCTCCGGGGACAACGTCTTCTTCGTCGCGACCGGCATCACCGACGGTGAGCTGCTGCGCGGGGTGCGGTACCGGTCCGAGACCGCCACGACCGACTCGATCGTCATGCGGTCCAAGTCGGGCACGGTGCGGCGGATCGACTCCGAGCACCGGCTGAGCAAGCTGCGGGCGTACAGCGCGGTGGACTTCGACCGGGCGAAGTGACTCCGTCGGGCGTGCGGGGCGCGCTCTGAGGTGGGGGGTTCCTGTCTCGTGGCGAGTGCGGGCGCGCTGTGGCTGGTCGCGCAGTTCCCCGCGCCCCTGGGTCGGCCAGGTCCGCGGCATGAAAAGGCACCGCTGGTCGCGCCCGCGCGGCGAAGCCGCAGATCGGACACAGCCCCGCGCCCCTGGGTCGGCTAGGCCCGCGGCATGAAAAGGCACCGCTGGTCGCGCCCGCGCGGCGGAGCCGCAGATCGGACACAGCCCCGCGCCCCTGGGTCGGCCAGGCCCGCGGCATGAAAAGGCACCGCTGGTCGCGTCCGCGCGGCGGAGCCGCAGATCGGACACAGCCCCGCGCCCCTTCGGGGCACTCAGCCCCCACGGCATGACACGGGCGCCCCCTGTGCGGAGGGGGCGCCCTTGTCGCGTTCGTGTTCAGCCGGCCGCCGCTATGCGGCCCGTCGTGCGGGCGGCGTTCTTCAGTTCCACCTCGCGGCGGCGGCGCCTCGCGAGGACCACGCGGCGTTCGGCGGCGGTGAGGCCGCCCCAGACGCCGTAGGGCTCGGGCTGCAGGAGGGCGTGCTCGCGGCACTCGACCATGACCGGACAGCGCGCGCAGACGCGCTTGGCCGCCTCCTCGCGGGAGAGGCGGGCGGCGGTGGGTTCCTTGGAGGGTGCGAAGAACAGTCCGGCCTCGTCGCGCCGGCACACCGCCTCGGTGTGCCAGGGAGCGTCTTGGTCCCTGTCCCGCACGGGCACCCGCTGGGCCGGAACGGCGGCTACCTGCAGGGACGAATGCGGCGGTTGCAGCACGGTCTACTCCTGACGACGGCTTCGCGAGCGAGAGACGATGCGTCAAGGCTTACCCGTTGTACGCGCGCCTATGCACTGGGTTTCCAACCGCCGCCGGTGCCGCGCTACGAGTGCTTGCGCAAACCCTTGTCGACCTTGCGGTGCACCCGGTCGAGGATGTCCGCGACGACCCTGCCGCGCTTGGGGCGCGCCTCGACGCTGCCCAGCACCGCCCAGCCGTCCACGTAGATGACGGGGGCCTCCGCCTCGGCCGAGTCGAGTGTGTGGACCTCGAAGCTGCCGAGCACGCCGCCGCCCGCGCCGCGCAGCGACACGTTCTCCGGGACCCGCACCTCGACGCTGCCGAAGACCGAGAACGCCTTGATCACGACCTGCTGGTGCTCGAAGACCGCCTCGCTGAGGTCTATCTCGACGCTGCCGAACACCGCGTACGCGTGGATGCGGCGGCTCGCCCGCCAGCGGCCCTTGCGGACCGCGCTGCTGAACACCGCCACCAGGTTCTCGTCGGCCTCGGCGGGGATGGGGCCGGCGGTGGGGCGGTTGGGGACCGGGGCGGCGCCCGGGCCCCGCCCGGTGTGCGCGGCGGGCAGGTCCTGTACGAAGACGTCCAGCTCACCGACCGTCCTGGCGGCCAGCACGCCCTCGACGCGCTCGGCGTGCTCCTCGGCGGTGAGCCGTCCCTCGGCGAGGGCCTCGCGCAGCATGTCGGTGACGCGGTCACGGTCGGCGTCCGAGGCGCGCATCTCGGAGACGGGCGCCGCGGTGCCGCGGGGTGCCGCGTCCTGCGGTTGGGCGTGCTTCTGAAGGTCCACGGCAGCAGCGTACCGAAACGCGATAGATCGCGACTACCCCTGTGGACAACCTTGTCTCAACTCTGTGCGCGCCCTACTGAGCCTTACCTCACAAGCTCGTCGCCGGCGGCAGGTTTTACGCTGGTGGACGCTGCCAATGGAGGCGAGCCGTCGTTGCTGAGGAATCCAGCCGCGCGTGATGCCGAGTGAGGAATGGGCGAGATGCCTGAGTTCGCGTACACCGATCTGCTCCCCCAGGGAGAGGACACCACTCCGTACCGGCTGGTGACCTCCGAGGGTGTCTCCACCTTCGAGGCCGACGGGCGGACCTTCCTCAAGGTGGAGCCCGAGGCGCTGCGCAAGCTGGCCGAGGAGGCCATCCACGACATCCAGCACTACCTGCGCCCGGCCCACCTGGCGCAGCTGCGCCGGATCATCGACGACCCCGAGGCGTCGGGCAACGACAAGTTCGTGGCGCTGGACCTGCTGAAGAACGCGAACATCGCGGCGGCGGGCGTGCTGCCCATGTGCCAGGACACCGGCACGGCGATCGTCATGGGCAAGCGCGGCCAGAACGTCCTGACGGCGGGCGGCGACGAGGAGGCCCTGAGCCGGGGCGTCTACGACGCGTACAAGAACCTGAACCTGCGCTACTCGCAGATGGCTCCGCTCACCATGTGGGAGGAGAAGAACACCGGCTCCAACCTCCCGGCCCAGATCGAGCTGTACGCGACCGACGGCGGCGCCTACAAGTTCCTCTTCATGGCGAAGGGCGGCGGCTCCGCCAACAAGTCGTTCCTCTACCAGGAGACGAAGGCCGTCCTGAACGAGGCCTCCATGATGAAGTTCCTGGAGGAGAAGATCCGCTCGCTGGGCACGGCCGCCTGCCCGCCGTACCACCTGGCGATCGTGGTCGGCGGCACGTCGGCCGAGTACGCGCTGAAGACCGCGAAGTACGCCTCC
The DNA here is from genome assembly GCF_031597775.1 of Streptomyces sp. BB1-1-1. NCBI lineage: Bacteria > Bacillati > Actinomycetota > Actinomycetes > Kitasatosporales > Streptomycetaceae > Streptomyces > Streptomyces sp. BB1-1-1. The sequence continues at coordinate 3,159,484 of NZ_CP134203.1, forward strand.
GCGCACTACCTGGACGAGATCCCCGCCGAGGGTTCGGAGCTCGGGCACGGTTTCCGGGACCAGGACCTGGAGGAGAAGGTCTTCGAGCTGACCCAGAAGATCGGCATCGGCGCGCAGTTCGGCGGCAAGTACTTCTGCCACGACGTGCGCGTGGTGCGGCTGCCCCGGCACGGGGCGTCCTGCCCGGTCGCCATCGCCGTGTCCTGCTCGGCGGACCGCCAGGCGGTCGCGAAGATCACCGCCGAGGGCGTCTTCCTGGAGCAGCTGGAGACCGACCCCGCGCGGTTCCTGCCGGAGACGACGGACGAGCACCTCGACGAGGCCGGTGACGTCGTGAAGGTCGACCTCAACCAGCCGATGGACGACATCCTCGCCGAGCTGACGAAGCACCCCGTCAAGACCCGGCTCTCCCTGACCGGCCCGCTGGTCGTGGCCCGCGACATCGCGCACGCCAAGATCAAGGAGCGGCTGGACGCGGGCGAGGAGATGCCGCAGTACCTCAAGGACCACCCGGTGTACTACGCCGGTCCGGCGAAGACTCCCGAGGGGTACGCCTCCGGGTCCTTCGGTCCGACGACGGCCGGGCGCATGGACTCCTACGTCGAGCAGTTCCAGGCGGCGGGCGGCTCCAAGGTGATGCTGGCCAAGGGCAACCGCAGCAAGCAGGTCACCGACGCGTGCGACGCGCACGGCGGCTTCTACCTCGGCTCCATCGGCGGTCCGGCGGCGCGCCTCGCCCAGGACTGCATCAAGAAGGTCGAGGTCGTCGAGTACGAGGAGCTCGGCATGGAGGCGGTCTGGAAGATCGAGGTCGAGGATTTCCCGGCGTTCATCGTGGTGGACGACAAGGGCAACGACTTCTTCCAGGACCCGGCGCCGGCGCCGACGTTCACGAGCATTCCGGTGCGGGGGCCCGGGCTCGCCTGAGCCCGGCCGGTGACGGTTCACCTCCACGGGGAACAGTGGTCGCGTCCAGGACGCTGTGAACACGTGGAGGTGATCGTCGATGGCCGACGAGCAGGACAGGACCGAGTACCGCACCGAGCACGACTCCATGGGTGAGGTGCGGGTTCCCGCCCACGCCAAGTGGCGTGCCCAGACGCAGCGGGCCGTGGAGAACTTTCCCGTGTCCGGGCAGCGCATCGAGCGCGCCCACATCGAGGCACTCGCCCGGATCAAGGGCGCGGCCGCCAAGGTCAACGCCGAGCTGGGGGTCCTGGACAAGGACGTCGCCGGCGCGATCCAGGCGGCGGCCGGGGAGGTCGCCGAGGGCAAGTGGGACGAGCACTTCCCCGTGGACGTGTTCCAGACGGGGTCGGGGACCTCGTCCAACATGAACACCAACGAGGTCGTCGCCACCCTCGCCACCGAGCGGCTCGGCCGGGACGTGCACCCCAACGACCACGTCAACGCCTCCCAGTCGTCCAACGACGTCTTCCCGTCCTCCATCCACATCGCCGCCACCGCCGCCGTCACCCGTGACCTGATCCCGGCCCTCGACCACCTGGCCGGGGCCCTGGAGCGCAAGGCCGGAGAGTTCGCCGACGTGGTGAAGTCCGGGCGTACGCACCTCATGGACGCCACGCCGGTCACCCTGGGCCAGGAGTTCGGCGGATACGCCGCCCAGGTGCGGTACGGCATCGAGCGGCTTCAGGCGTCCCTCCCCCGCCTCGCCGAGCTGCCGCTGGGCGGCACCGCGGTCGGCACCGGCATCAACACCCCGCCCGGCTTCTCCGCCGCCGTGATCGAGGAGGTGGCCCGCGCGACGGGGCTGCCGCTGACCGAGGCGCGCGACCACTTCGAGGCGCAGGGCGCCCGGGACGGCATCGTCGAGACGAGCGGGCAGCTGCGGACCATCGCCGTCGGCCTGACGAAGATCGCCAACGACCTGCGGTGGATGGCGTCCGGGCCGCGGACGGGGCTGGCGGAGATTTCCCTGCCCGACCTCCAGCCGGGGTCGTCCATCATGCCCGGCAAGGTCAACCCGGTGATCCCGGAGGCGGTCCTCATGGTCGCCGCCCAGGTCACCGGCAACGACGCGACGGTCGCCGCCGCCGGAGCGGCCGGCAACTTCGAGCTGAACGTCATGCTGCCGGTCATCGCCAAGAACGTACTGGAGTCGATCCGGCTGCTCGCCAACGTCTCGCGGCTGCTCGCGGACCGCACCGTCGACGGCGTCGTCGCGCACCGGGACCGGGCCCGCGAGTACGCCGAGTCGTCCCCCTCCGTCGTCACGCCGCTCAACAAGTACATCGGGTACGAGGAGGCCGCCAAGGTCGCCAAGAAGGCGCTGGCCGAGCGGAAGACGATCCGTCAGGTCGTGCTGGAGGGCGGCTACGTCGAGCGCGGCGACCTCACGAACGAGCAGCTGGACGAGGCGCTGGACGTGCTGCGGATGACCCACCCATGACCGGGCGACCCTCGTGAGCGCCCGCGAACGCTCGGGTACGTGGGCGCTCGTCCGCGATCACCGGCGCGTCAGGTGGCAAGGGCACCTAATATCTGTCCATGGCAGACGGTGAAGCGGTGAGCGCGGCGACGGAAGCGGGGGCCGAGGCGGGCGGTCCGGCGGCCCCGGCGGGGTACTGGGCGCCCGGCAGTCGGATCCTGTGGCGGTACCGGGAGAACGGCGGCCCGCACCTCCACATCGTGCGCCCCGTCACCGTCGTACGGGACGACGCCGACCTGCTCGCCGTGTGGCTGGCCCCCGGCACCGACTGCGTGAAGCCGGTACTCGCCGACGGCACGCCCGTGCACCTGGAGCCGCTGGTCTCGCGCTACACCAAACCGCGCACCGTGCAGCGCGACCGATGGTTCGGCACGGGAGTGCTGAAGCTGGCCCGGCCCGGCCAGCCCTGGTCGGTGTGGCTGTTCTGGGATCCGGGCTGGCGGTTCAAGAACTGGTACGTGAACCTGGAGGAGCCGCTGACCCGTTGGGAGGGCGGGGTGGACTCCGAGGACCACTTCCTGGACATCTCCGTCCACCCGGACCGCACCTGGCACTGGCGGGACGAGGACGAGTTCGCCCAGGCCCAGCGGGACCGGCTGATGGACGCCCGGCTCGCCGAGCGGGTGCGGAAGGCGGGGCGTGCCGCGGTGGCGGAGATCCGCGCCTGGGGCTCCCCGTTCGCGGACGGCTGGGAACACTGGCGCCCGGATCCGTCCTGGCCGGTACCGTCGCTGCCCGGGGACTGGGACCGCACGCCCACGCACGTGTCCTCATGAGACCCTTGATACGCCCCCGGGCAGGAAACGTAGGATCGTCCTCCGCAAGGGAGCGCGGCACCAACCGGCGGAGTGTGCGCTGTGCTTGACCGATCGTCACCGAGGGGCGGCAGGACGTGAGCGAGAGGTACGAGGGCGACACGGATACGGGCCGCAGACGGTCCGCCGGTGACACAGGAACGGCTTCTGACCACGCGGCGATCCCGTTCCCGGGGCATGTATTCCGGGTATCGGGATTTCTGCGGGACGAACTGCACGCGCCGCGCGCAGTCCCGGACGGATGGATTCGACACGCGTGACGGAGCACCCGACCTCCTTCGACCGCCCCCCGACGGGCGGCGACCCCGCGGATCCCCGCGGGGCGCTCCTGCGTACCCCCGTGCCGCCACGCGCCCCCGGGGCCGCGTTACCGGCACAGGGGCGCACCGGAGAGACGCCGCCCACCGCGGGCGCGGACTCCTCCGGCGCCTTCGAGCACTCCCAGCCCGGCGCCGAGCAGGCCGCCGAGCCCGACACGCACCGCCCGCGGCCCACGTCCGACGGCGTCCCGGCCCAGCCCGGCGGCGCGCAGACCGGAGCGGGAACCGTCCCCGGAGCCGTACCCGGTTCCGGGACACCGGCGGGGGCGGAGCGCCGTGGCGCGCCGCTGGAACCGGACCGCCGTACCGGGCAGCCCACCGCGCCGGGACAGCCCACGCCCATGCGGCGGGACGGTGACCGGCTGCGGTTCGTGGGAGCCGCGACCCGGCGGATCGCCCGGGGCATGGACCTCGACGAGATCGTGATGGGGCTGTGCCGGGCCACCGTGCCGACGTTCGCGGACGCGATCCTCGTCTACCTGCGCGAGCCGCTGCCGGTCGGCGACGAGCGGCCCACGGGCCCCCTAGTGCTGCGGTTGCGCCGCACCGACCGGATACCGGCCGAGCGGGACACCGAGAGCGGCTTCACGCCCGCTGCCCAGCCCGAGCCCTCCGAGCTGGACACGGTCGGCTCCGAACTGTGCGAGGTGCGGCCGGGCAGCGCGCTCGCCGAGGTGCTGCGCGGGGTGCGACCGGTCTTCACGGACACGCCCGCCGCCCGCGCCGCCCTGCCCGAACTGCTCGGCGACGGCCGGGACTTCGCCGTACCCGACGGCCGGCGGGCGATCCTCGCGCCGCTGCGCGGCCGACGCCGGGTGATCGGGGCCGCCCTGTTCCTGCGCGGCCCGGAGCGCGTCGCCTTCGAGGCCGACGACCTGCTGGTCGCCGCCCAGCTCGCCACGCACAGCGCCCTCGGCATCGACAAGGCGGTGCTGTACGGGCGTGAGGCGTACATCGCCGACGAGTTGCAGCGCACGATGCTCCCGGAGAACCTGCCGCGCTGCACCGGCGTCCGGCTGGCCTCCCGCTACCTCCCGGCCGCCGAGACGGCGCGGGTCGGCGGCGACTGGTACGACGCCATCCCGCTGCCCGGCAGCCGGGTCGCGCTGGTCGTCGGGGACGTCATGGGCCACTCCATGACGTCGGCGGCCATCATGGGCCAGCTGCGGACCACCGCGCAGACCCTGGCCGGGCTCGACCTGCCCCCGCAGGAGGTCCTCCACCACCTCGACGAGCAGGCCCAGCGCCTGGGCACCGACCGCATGGCGACCTGCCTGTACGCCGTGTACGACCCGGTATCGCACCGCATCACCGTCGCCAACGCCGGACACCCGCCGCCCGTGCTGCTGCACCTGGGCGGCCATGCCGAGGTGCTGCGGGTGCCCGCGGGCGCCCCCATCGGGGTCGGCGGCGTGGACTTCGAGGCCGTCGAGCTGGACGCCCCCGCAGGCGCGACCCTGCTCCTCTACACGGACGGACTGGTCGAGTCCCGGCTGCGCGACGTGTGGACCGGCATAGAGCAGCTGCGGGAGCGCCTCGCGGCGACCGCGCAGCTCACCGGTCCTGACCATCCGCCGCCCCTGGAAGCCCTGTGCGACGAGGTGCTGGACATGCTCGGCCCGGGAGACCGGGACGACGACATCGCGCTGCTCGCCGCCCGCTTCGACGGCATCGCGCCCAGCGACGTGGCGTACTGGTTCCTGGAGCCCGAGGACGCGGCCCCCGGCCGGGCCCGGCGCCTGGCCCGGCGCGCCCTCGCACGCTGGGGCATGGAGGACCTCACGGACTCGGTGGAGCTGCTGGTCAGCGAGGTCGTGACCAACGCCGTGCGGTACGCCACCAAGCCGGTCACACTGCGGCTGCTGCGCACGGACGTGCTGCGCTGCGAGGTCGGCGACGACGTGCCGCAGCTGCCGCGGCTGCGGCAGGCACGGGCGACCGACGAGGGCGGTCGCGGGCTGTACCTGGTGAACCGGCTGGCCCGACGCTGGGGAGCGACGCGGTTGAGCACCGGGAAGGTGGTCTGGTTCGAGCTGAACCGGGGCTGAGGCACGTACCCGCGAAAGGGCGCCCGGTAAAGGTCACCGGGCGCCCTTTCGCGCGTTCCTGCCGTCGGTTACCGCTCCTGCCGGTCCCCGTCCGGGAAGAGCGGGTTCTCCGGCTCGGTGGACTCACCGCCGGTCGGCGGTTCGGTCGACGGGCTGTTCGACGGGGACTGCGACGGCTCCTCGGTCGTCGGCTCGTCGGTCGTCGGCTCGTCGGTCGTCGGCTCCTGGGTCGTCGGCTCGTCGGTCGTCGGCTCCTGGGTCGTCGGCTCGTCGGACGGCGACTGGGTCGGCGACTCGGGGGCCGAAGGCGACTTGCTCGGCTTCACCGCGGCGCCCTGCTTGGTCTCCAGGTCGAACTCGGTGACCTCGTCCATGACACCGAAGGTGTACGCCGCCCAGATCTCCGCGGGGAAGCCACCGCCGTTGACGCGGGGCACTCCGCCCGCCTTGTACATCGGGACCTGCGGGTGCGGTGCCTTGTCGTCCTCGCCGAACAGGCCGACCGAGGTGACCAGGTCGGGCGTGAAGCCGGTGAACCAGGCCGACTTGTTGTTGTCGGACGTACCCGTCTTACCGGCGACCTGCTGGCCGTCGCGGAGCGGGTTCTCCCGCACGGACTGCCTGGCCGTACCGTCGTCGACCACGCCGGTCAGTACGGAGGTCACCGTGTCGGCGGCCTCGCGGCCGATGACCTGCTCGCCGATCGGGTCGGGGAGCTCGATCTTCCGGTCCTTGTGCTCGATCGACTTCACGACGGCCGGGGTGACCTTCTTGCCGTGGTTGTCGAGGGTGGCGTAGACGCCGGCCATCTCCAGCGGGCTCGCGCCCATACTGCCGAGGGTCTGGGCGGGCACGGCATCCACGCCCTCGGTGTCCATGCCGAGTTCGCCCGCGGTCTTGATGACCTCGGACATGCCGACGTCGATGCCCATCTGCGCGAAGACGGAGTTGACGGACTTGTTCATCGCCTCCTGGACGGTGACGTCGCCATAGCTCTTGTCGTCCTCGTTGGGGGGTGCGAAGCCGACCTCGCGGTCGCCGTCCAGCACGGGGCGCTCGCTCGTGCCGTCGTAGATCGTGTTGGCCGTGATCGGCACGCCGTCCTGGGTCTCGGCGTCCTGTTCCACGGCCGCGGCCAGGATCACCGGCTTGAAGGTGGAGGCGGGCTGGTAGTCGTCGCGGGTGGCGTTGTTCGTGAAGTGCTTCAGGTAGTCCACGCCGCCGTACATCGCCAGGACCGCGCCGGTCTTCGGGTCGACGGAGACGGCGCCGGCCTGGACGTCGGCGTCGACCGCGCGCTTCTCGGGGTCCAGCTTGCTGGTGAGCTTGGCCTTGACCGCCTTCTCCAGCTCCGCCTGCTTCTTCTTGTCGATGTTGAGCGTGATGGTGTAGCCGCCGAGGTCCACCAGGGCCTTGGCCTGCTCCATGTCCTCGGCGACGCCCTGGGCCACGAGCCGCTGCTTCAGCGTGAACTCGGCCGCGTCCACCAGATACCCGGTCTGGCCCTCCATCCCCTGCACCGGCTTGGGCGCCTCGGGCTCCGGGAACTTCATGTTCTGGCGATCTGACTGGTCCAGCCACTTCTGCTCGACCATGTTGTCGAGGACGTAGTTCCAGCGCTGCTGGACCAGCTTCTTGCCGGTGTCGCTGGCGATCGCCCAGTCGTACTGGTTGGGCGCCTGGAGCAGCGCGGCGAGGTACGCGCCCTGCTCGACCGTCAGGTCCTCGGCGTCGACGCGGTAGTAGGCCTGGGCGGCGGCCTGGACGCCGTAGGCGCCGCGGCCGTAGTAACTGGTGTTGATGTAGCCGGCGAGGATGTAGTCCTTGGACTTCTCCCGGTCCAGCTTCAGGGAGATGACCAGTTCCTTCAGCTTGCGCGAGACCGTCTGTTCCTGGGACAGGTAGTAGTTCTTCACGTACTGCTGGGTGATCGTCGAACCGCCCTGCGCGCCCTTGCCGGAGAGCGTGTTGAGCACACCGCGCGCGGTGCCCTTGAGGTCGACGCCAGCGTCCTTGTAGAAGGTCTTGTTCTCGGCGGCGACGAAGGTGCGCTGGACCTCCTTGGGCACCTTGGCCAGGTCGACGATCTCGCGGTTGCGCTCGCCGTCACGGGCCATGATGCTGCCGTCGCTGTACTTGTAGACGTTGCTCTGCAGCTCCGCCTCGGGGTTCCCCTCGGGGATGTCGATCACCATGTACAGGACGATGAAGGCGCCCATGCCGAGCAGGCAGAGGCCGAAGAAGGTCCCGAGGATCTTCTTCCAGGTGAACAGCCTGCGTATGCCGCTCTTGCCGCTCCCGCCCGCTCCCGCGGAACGGCGGCGTTTCGGCGCCGCGCGGCGGCCACCGCGCTGTCGCGCTTTTCTCTCTTCCGCTCGTCCCATGGGTCCGATCCGCTCCGCTTCGTTCATCTGTGACCACGTCTCGCTCACGAGTCACACAGGTTCGTCGCTCAGGTCAACTCAGAAAGCTAACACCGGGAGATATGACAAACGGCTGCCGATCCGGCCTTGTACGGACGTGAGAATCAGCACCCGCTCCTATGGAACCGACGTACGAGGGGGGTTCAAGGTTGTCATTCGCGGGTAAAGTGATATCACTTAGCTAGACCGACGATAGACGCCGAGCGAGCGCGAGCGCGCCCGGCCGGAACGGGGGACCACCCATGTCCGCACACGACACGCACGACACTTCGCAGGCCACCGCCGACGTACCCGAGATGCCGGCGCCACGGGTGCGCGAGATGCAGGCGCACAGCATCGGTGGCGGCCTCGCGCTGCTGCTGGGGCTGGTCGGGCTGCTCGTCGGCGCCGGCCTGATCGCCACCGCGACGGCGACCGCGTCGGCCGGAGCGAAGGCCGCGCTGATCGTCGCGGGCATCGTGGTCGCCCTGGCCGCGTTCCTCGCGATGTGCGGGCTGAACATGGTGGCGCCGGGCGAGGCCCGGGTGGTCCAGCTCTTCGGGCGCTACCGGGGCACGATCCGGCAGGACGGGCTGCGCTGGGTGAACCCCTTCACCTCGCGCACCAAGATCTCGACGCGGGTGCGCAACCACGAGACGGCCGTCCTGAAGGTGAACGACGCCTACGGCAACCCCATCGAGCTGGCCGCCGTCGTGGTGTGGCGGGTGGAGGACACCGCGCAGGCCACCTTCGAGGTGGACGACTACATCGAGTTCGTCTCCACCCAGACCGAGGCCGCCGTGCGGCACATCGCCATCGAGTACCCCTACGACGCCCACGACGAGGACGGCCTCTCGCTGCGCGGCAACGCCGAGGAGATCACCGAGAAGCTCGCCGTCGAGCTGCACGCGCGCGTGGAGGCGGCCGGTGTGCAGATCATCGAGTCCCGCTTCACGCACCTCGCGTACGCCCCGGAGATCGCCTCGGCGATGCTCCAGCGGCAGCAGGCCGGCGCGGTGGTCGCGGCCCGGCGGCAGATCGTGGACGGCGCGGTCGGCATGGTCGAGGCGGCGCTCGCCCGGATCAGCGAGCAGGGCATCGTGGAGATGGACGACGAGCGCAAGGCGGCGATGGTGTCCAACCTGATGGTCGTGCTCTGCGGGGACCGCGCCGCCCAGCCGGTCCTGAACACGGGGACGCTCTACCAGTGACGACCCCGTCCGAGGGCTCCCCGACCGAGGGCTCCGCGCCCGAGGGCCCGGCCCCGAAGCGTCGGCCGCAGCAGCAGCGCAAGCAGGTGCTGCTGCGGCTGGACCCGCAGGTGTACGAGGCGCTGGCCCGCTGGGCGGGCGACGAGCTGCGCTCGGCCAACGCCCAGATCGAGTTCCTGCTCCGCAGGGCACTGGCCGAGGCGGGCCGGCTGCCCGGGGACGCGGGACCGCTGCCCCGCCGAGGACGTCCGCCCAGGGGTCCGGGACCGGGACCCGGGCCCACGCCACCGTCGTGACGAAGCCGGACAGGCCGCGCCACCGCGTCATGCGGAGGCGCGGCCTCCGTCGTCACGGAACCGTGACAATCGCCCCCGACCTGCGGCCCCGTACGCCCCGCCACGATCTCTGCACCGGGCGTATACATGACGCGTATACACCGTGTGTAGAGTGCTCGGCATGTCCATCGGTCACACCCTCCTGGGGCTCCTGGAGTCCGGGCCGCGCCACGGTTACGACCTGAAGCGCGCCTTCGACGAGAAGTTCGGTCACGACCGGCCGCTGCACTACGGCCAGGTCTACTCGACGATGTCCCGCCTGCTGAAGAACGGCCTCGTCGTCGTCGACGGCATCGAGGCGGGCGGCGGTCCCGAGCGCAAGCGGTACGCGATCACCGACGCGGGGATCACCGACGTACAGCAGTGGCTCGCCACGCCGGAGAAGCCCGAGCCGTACCTCCAGTCGACGCTCTACACCAAGGTCGTCCTCGCGCTGCTCACCCACCGCGACGCCGCCGACATCCTCGACACGCAGCGCTCGGAGCATCTGCGCAGCATGCGGATCCTCACCGACCGCAAGCGCAAGGGCGATCTCGCCGACCAGCTCATCTGCGACCACGCCCTGTTCCATCTGGAGGCCGACCTGCGGTGGCTGGAGCTGACCGCGGCGCGCCTCGACAAGCTCCGTGAGGCGGTGGCCCGATGACTCCTCCCGCAGGTTCGCTGCTCTCGGCCGAGCAGCTGCGCAAGACCTACGGCCCGACCCTCGCCCTCGACGGCGCGGAGTTCTCCATCCACCCCGGCGAGGTCGTCGCCGTGATGGGCCCCTCCGGGTCCGGCAAGTCGACGCTGCTGCACTGCCTGGCCGGCATCGTGCCGCCCGACTCGGGGACGATCACGTACAACGGGCGTGAGCTGTCCGCCATGAACGACGCCCAGCGCAGTGCGCTGCGCCGCTCGGACTTCGGGTTCGTGTTCCAGTTCGGGCAGCTCGTGCCGGAGCTGACCTGCGTCGAGAACGTCGCCCTTCCGCTGCGGCTGAACGGCACCTCCCGCAAGGAGGCCGAGCGGGCCGCGCTGACCTGGATGGAGCGCCTGGAGGTCGACGACCTGCGCAAGAAGCGGCCCGGCGAGGTCTCCGGCGGCCAGGGCCAGCGGGTCGCGGTGGCGCGGTCGCTGGTGACCGACCCGCGTGTGCTCTTCGCCGACGAACCGACCGGCGCGCTGGACTCCCTCAACGGCGAGCGTGTGATGGAACTCCTCACGGACGCCGCCCGCTCCACCAACGCCGCCGTCGTCCTCGTCACCCACGAGGCACGGGTGGCCGCCTACTCCGACCGCGAGATCGTCGTACGGGACGGCAAGTCCCGGGACATGGAGCGGGTCGTATGAGCGTGCGGCAGTGGGCCCGGGACCTGGCCATGGGCGCCCGCTTCGCCTTCACCGGCGGGCGCGAGGGCTGGACCCGGGCCGTGCTGACGGCCGTCGGTGTCGGACTCGGCGTGGCGCTGCTCCTGCTGACGACGGCGATCCCGAACGCGCTCGCCGTCCGGCACGACCGGGAGGCGGCCCGTACCGACATCACCTTCTCCTCCGAGCAGATGCCGAAGGCCGACGACACCCTCGTGGTCGCCGAGGTCGGCTCGGAGTTCCGCGACGACAGCGTCCGGGGCCGGGCCCTGGACCCCGAGGGGCCGCGGGCGCCGCTGCCGCCGGGGGTGGAGAAGTTCCCCGCGGTCGGGGAGATGGTGGTCTCCCCCGCGCTGAAGAAGCTGCTGGAGTCGGACTCCGGCGCGCTGCTGCGCGAGCGGCTGCCGGACCGGATCGTCGGCACGATCGGGGAGAGCGGGCTGATCGGCTCGGCCGAACTCGCCTTCTACCGGGGCGCCGACGGCCTCGCGCCGCACATCGACGGGGGCTCGATCGCCCGTATCGACCGGTTCGGGAATCCGAATCCGTCGTCCGAGCGGTCCGACCCGGTGCTGCTCCTGCTGATCCTCGTGGTCTTCGCGGTGCTGCTGACGCCGGTCGCGGTCTTCATCGCCGCGGCCGTGCGGTTCGGCGGCGAGCGGCGGGACCGGCGGCTCGCCGCGCTGCGGCTGGTGGGCTCGGACGGCGGTATGACCCGGCGGATCGCCGCGGGCGAGGCGATGGCGGGCGCCGTGCTGGGGCTGGTCTTCGGCGCCGTGTTCTTCATGATCGGACGCCGGCTCGCGGGCACCGCCGAGGTGTTCCGCATCAGTGTGTTCCCGAGCTACCTCAACCCGTCGCCGCTGCTGGCCCTGCTGGTCGGCGTCGCGGTGCCGGCGGCGGCGGTGCTGGTGACGCTGTTCGCGCTGCGCGGGGTGGTCATCGAACCGCTCGGCGTGGTCCGCGCGGGCCGGCCGGCGCGGCGCCGCCTGTGGTGGCGGCTGCTGCTGCCGCTGGCCGGTCTCGCCATGCTCTACCCGATGATCGGCAACGGGCGGGACAACGGCGACTTCAACCAGTACCTGGTGACCGGGGGCGTCGTCCTGCTCCTGGTGGGCGTGACCGCGCTGCTGCCGTGGATCGTGGAGACCGTCGTCGCCCGGCTCGGCTCGGGCGGCGTGGCCTGGCAGCTCGCCGTGCGCAGGCTGCAGATGAGCAGCGGTACGGCGGCCCGGATGGTCAACGGCATCGCGGTGGCCGTCGCGGGGGCGATCGCGCTGCAGATGCTGTTCGTCGGCGTGGACGACGACTACACCAGGTCCACCGGGCAGGACCTCTCGCAGGCACAGATGGAGGTCACCACGCCGAGCGCGCTGCTGGCGGCCCCGGCGGCCGACAGGCTCCGCGACACCGAGGGCGTGAAGGCCGTCTACGCCTACTCCGAGGGCTACGCCGGCGACCGCCGCCTGGACCCGGAGCACGGTTCGATGGTGACCGTGGGCGACTGCGCGTCGCTGCGGGAGATGGCCCGCATCGACTCCTGCGCCGACGGGGACGTGTTCGCCGTCCACGGTGCCGAGTGGGACGGCGAGGAGGACATGGCGAAGCTGGCCGCGCCGGGCCGGAAGCTCTACATGGACCCGTCGTACGAGGGCGGCCCGAGGAGCAAGGAGATCCCCTGGACGGTGCCGCAGGGTGTGAAGGCGGCGAAGCCGCGTAAGGGGCTGCTGGCCGGGACGGACCGGGGCGGCTTCCTGTTCACGCCGAAGGCGATGCCGGACGCGCTCGCGCCGGCCTTGACCGGCCACGCCTATCTCAGGCTGGACGAGTCGGTGGCGGACGTGCACGACCGGGTACGGACCGCCGCGGCGGGCATCGATCCGCTGGCGGACACCGTGACCTGGGCGGAAACGAGGCGGACCGACCGGTTCGACGCCATCCGCACCGGTCTGTTCGTCGGGGCGGCGTGCGTACTGGCGCTGATCGGGGTCAGTCTGCTGGTCTCGCAGCTGGAGCAGTTGCGCGAGCGGAAGAAGCTGCTGTCGGCCCTGGTCGCCTTCGGCACCCGGCGGCGCACGCTCAGCCTGTCGGTGCTGTGGCAGACGGCGATTCCCATCGCGCTCGGCCTGTTGCTGGCCACGGTGGTGGGCCTGACCCTGGGCACGGTACTGCTGAAGATGACGAACACCCCGGTCGGCGTCGACTGGGCCGGCGTCCTGACCATGACCGGCATCGGCGCCGCGGTCGTCCTGGCGGTGACCCTGTTCAGCCTGCCACCGCTGCTGAGGCTGATGCGGCCGGAGGGACTGCGCACGGAGTAGGTTCCCGGCGCGTCCGGGCCGAGGGCACGCGGGACCGAGGGCACGCGGGACCGAGGGCACGCGGGACCGAGGGCACGCGGGACCGAGGGCACGCGGGACCGAGGGCACGCCGGTGGCGGCGTGCCCTCAGCCGTGCACCGTCCGTACCGGCAGGTCCTCCATCGCCTCCCGGAGGGCCGCCGCCAGTTCCTCGTACTCCGCCGAGCGCGCCGCGCCCGTGCGCATGGCGAGGGCGATGCGGCGGGTGGGGGCCGGGTCGGCGAAGGAGGCGGTGAGGAGCTGGCTGGAGCGGGACGTCTCCACCCGGACCGCCGTACGCGGCAGCAGCGTCACGCCCAGGCCACCCGCCACCAGCTGCACCAGCGTCGACAGACCGGCGGCCGTCGTCGTCGCCGGGACGCCCGCGCGGCCCGCCTCACGGCAGATGTCGAGTGCCTGGTCGCGCAGGCAGTGCCCCTCGTCGAGCAGCAGCAGCTTCAGCTCGCGCAGCACCGCCCGCTCGATGCCCTCCCGGCCGCCGAGCCGGTGGTCGAGCGGGGTGACGAGCACGAAGTCCTCGTCGAAGAGCGGGAGCTCCGTCACTCCGGGGACGCCGAGCGGTACCGCGAGCAGGAGCAGGTCGAGGCGGCCGGACGTGAGACCGTCCAGCAGGCTCGCCGTCTGCTCCTCGTGGACCTGGAGGTCCAGGTCCGGATAGCGGTCGTGGACCAGTCGCAGCACCGTCGGCAGCAGATACGGCGCCACCGTCGGGATGACCCCGAGCCGCAGCACCCCGGTGAACGGCGCCCGCACCGCCTCCGCCTCCTCCAGCAGCGCGCCGACCTCCGCCAGTACCGCCTTCGTCCGTACCGCGAGCCGTTCCCCGGCGGGCGAGAGCAGCACCTTGCGCGTCGTACGCTCCAGGAGGGTGACACCCAGTGTCTCCTCCAGGGCGGAAACGGCGCCGGAGAGCGCGGGCTGGCTCATGCCGATCGCGGCGGCGGCATCGCGGAAGTGCAGATGCTCGGCGACCGCTTCGAAAGCCCGCAGCTGGGCGAGGCTGGGCTGCCTCTTCTTACCGGACACTAATAGCCACCTCCGATCAACTCGACCGAGTGTAGCTATTTCACTAATCAATGCACCCTGTGCCAACATCAATAACGTCCAACCCATGGGAAACACTCGCAAACCGGGTGTTTCTTCGCTGCATTTTTGGAGAGCGCGTGCTCACTGTCGGTGACAAGTTCCCCGAGTTCGATCTGACCGCCTGCGTCTCGCTGGAGAAGGGCAAGGAGTTCCAGCAGATCAACCACAAGACCTACGAGGGTCAGTGGAAGGTCGTCTTCGCGTGGCCCAAGGACTTCACCTTCGTGTGCCCGACCGAGATCGCCGCCTTCGGCAAGCTGAACGACGAGTTCGCCGACCGTGACGCCCAGGTCCTCGGCTTCTCCGGCGACTCCGAGTTCGTCCACCACGCCTGGCGCAAGGACCACCCGGACCTGACCGACCTGCCGTTCCCGATGATGGCGGACTCCCGCCACGAGCTGATGCGCGACCTCGGCATCGAGGGCGAGGACGGCTTCGCCAAGCGCGCCGTGTTCATCGTGGACCAGAACAACGAGATCCAGTTCACCATGGTGACCGCCGGCTCGGTCGGCCGTAACCCCAAGGAGGTCCTGCGGGTCCTCGACGCCCTGCAGACCGACGAGCTCTGCCCGTGCAACTGGAGCAAGGGCGACGAGACCCTCGACCCCGTCGCGCTGCTGTCGGGAGAGTGAGCTGACATGTCCCTCGATTCCCTGAAGTCCGCCGTACCGGACTACGCCAAGGACCTGAAGCTCAACCTGGGCTCGGTCATCGGCAACTCCGACCTCCCGGCGCAGCAGCTGTGGGGCACCGTGCTGGCGACCGCCATCGCCTCGCGCTCCCCCATCGTGCTGCGTGAGCTGGAGCCGGAGGCGAAGGCCAACCTCACGCCCGAGGCGTACTCGGCCGCCAAGTCGGCCGCCGCCGTCATGGCGATGAACAACGTCTTCTACCGCACCCGGCACCTGCTGTCGGACCACGAGTACGGCACCCTGCGCGCCGGTCTGCGGATGAACGTCATCGGCAACCCGGGCGTCGACAAGGTCGACTTCGAGCTGTGGTCCTTCGCGGTGTCCGCCATCAACGGCTGCGGCATGTGCCTGGACTCGCACGAGCAGGTGCTCCGCAAGGCCGGTGTGGACCGCGAGACGATCCAGGAGGCGTTCAAGATCGCCGCCGTGGTCGAGGCCGTCGGTGTCACGCTGGACGCCGAGGCGGTTCTCGCCGACCAGTAGTCCCGCGACGCGGAAACGACACGGGCCCCGCTCACCGACTCGGTGAGCGGGGCCCGCCGCGTGTCGCTACGCCGGAGAGGTGTCCGACGGCGGCGGCTCGGCCGCCGCGGGCTTCGGCGGGGGCTCCACCGCCGGGGAGGCGTCCGACGACGTCGCGCCGCGCGGCTTCGGGGACTGCCGGGCGGCGGCCTCACGTGAGTACGCCCGCAGGTAGCCCACGACGGTGTTCGTCACCGCCACCAGCGGTACGGCGACCACCGCGCCGCCGATGCCGGCCACCATGCCGCCCGTGGCCACCGCCAGCACCACCGCCAGCGGATGGACCCGCACCGCGCGGCCCAGGATGAACGGCTGCAGGATGTGACCCTCGATCTGTTGCACCACCAGCACCACGACGAGCGTCATGACCGCCGCGAACATGCCCTGCGTCACCAGCGCCACCACGACCGCGAGCGCGCCCGACACCACCGCGCCGACGAGCGGGATGAAGGCGAACAGGAAGATGAACACGGCCAGCGGGACGGCCATCGGCACGTCCAGGAAGTAGATGCCGAGGCCGATGAAGATGGCGTCGATCAGCGCCACGATCACCGTGCCGCGCACATACGCCGTCAGCGTCCGCCACGCGCGCGGGCCGGCGCCGGCCACGCCCGGCCGGGCCGCCGCGGGCACCAGCTTCAGCGTCCACTGCCAGATGCGCTTGCCGTCGTAGAGCAGGAAGAGCGTCGAGAAGGCGGCCAGCAGGATGCCCGTGAGCGCCTCGACGACGACCGTGACGCCCTCCAGACCGGCGGACGTTATCTGGTCGGTGTTGGCGCCGACCGCCTCGCGCAGGTTCTTGGCGATCTCGTTGATCTGCTTGTCGGTGACGTGGAACGGGCTGTTCAGCAGCCAGTTGCGCAGCTCGTCGATGCCGTCCTGGACCTGGTCGGAGAGGTTGTCGATGTTCTCCATGACCTGCCAGGTGACGAACCAGCCGATCAGCCCCATCACCACGAACCCGAGGATGGCGGTCAGGGCGGTGGCCGGCCCCCGCGGCACCCCGTGCCGGCGCAGCCACGCCACGGTCGGCTGGAGCAGCGCCGTGATCAGCAGCGCGGCCACGAACGCCAGCACCACCAGCTGTACGGCGCTGATGACCCGCATCAGTACCCATACGGTGCCCGCGAGGACCAGCAGCCGCCACCCCGCCTCCGCGGCGACGCGCACCCCCCAGGGCACGGCCTGTGCCGGGTCGGGGCGGGTCTGGACCGCGAGCGGGTGTTGCGCGGAGGTGTGCTCCCCAGGCGTGTCCTCCGGTGACGGCGGCGCCGCGTGGTCGGCGGCGGTCGCCGGTGCGTCGTCGTCGGAGTCGGCACGCTCGGCCGCTTCGCGTCGCTGGTCCAACCGCCTGCTCATCCGCGTCAGTCCGGCGCCGAGCCGACCGAGCCACCCTGGCACTCGAGACATGATCCGTCCTCTTCCCCCGTCTTTCCCCACCACTCCCCCCTGGAGTCGTTTCGGTCCGACCGTACATGGCGGGAACGCGAAAGCCCCTCACCGTAGGACGGTGAGGGGCTGCGCGAGGTTGAGCGGTGTTCCGGCCGCGCCGGGCGGGCTCAGTACCAGTGGTTGGCCTGCCAGAAGGACCATGCGTCACACGGGCTGCCGTAGCGGCTGTCCATGTAGTTGAGGCCCCACTTGATCTGGGTGGCCGGGTTGGTCCGCCAGTCGGAGCCCGCGGAGGAGTACTTGCCCGCCGGCAGCGCCTGGAAGAGCCCGTAGGCGCCCGAGGAGGGGTTGACCGCCTTGTAGTTCCAGCTGGACTCGTGGTCCACGATGTTGCTGAAGCACTGCCACTGGCCGCTGGGCACCATCTGACGGGCCATCGCCTGGATCTGGCTGGTGCTGTAGGAGCTCTGGACGGCGAAGCTGGTGGACTCGCGCTTGGCGTCGCGGCTGGCCGCTTCCTGCTCCGCCTCGCGCTTCTTGGCCTCCTCGGCCGCCTTGGCTTCCTTCTTGGCCTGCTCCTGCTTGGCCACGGCGGTCTCCGCCGCTGCCTTGCGGGCCGCCTCCTCGGCGTCCTTCTTGGCGCTCGCGTCCGCGGCGATGGCCTGTACGTCGGCCTGCTGCGTCAGGGACGCGGTCTGCACCTGCGCCTGCTCGCCCATGGGGATGTCCGCGAGCAGCGTCGTGCCTGCTGCTGTCGCCTCCGCGTCGTTGTTCTGCGCGGTGCTGCCCGAGGCAACGCCGACGACGCTTCCGACTGCGGTGACCGCCGTGGCCGAGGCCACTGCGAATCCCCGGACCGAGATCCGGCTCACACGGTTTCCTTCCAGCATCGCCCGCTTCGGTGACCCTCGCGGACGCAATCGTGCCCCTGGCGCTGGCCTCCCCAACTAACGGGTCACGGGAGGCACGGGCCCGGTGGACAACTCCCCCGAGGGGAGCGCCGCGTGGTGCTCGGGCGGCATACGACGCTGCTATGGAGTTGGACTGGTGCGTCTGTGGTGCCGTACCGCTGGGGGTACAGATGTGTCGTATGCGGGGCCTGACAGGAGTGAGACTCTGCCGTAACCCGGCGGGGTGAGGCAATTCTGTGTTGCGTGTGAAAGCTCACATCCCGTTTGGCCCAGGGGATTCCCGGAAAGCCCCACACGCGAAGACGCCGCCCGGCTAGGCTCTTGGCCTTTCCGGACGGCGCCGACTCTCGGGTAACCGGCCCCTCACGGGTCGGAGTTCGCGGAAGTGTCAGATGTGCCCGTCCTCCAGCATTTCGGTCACAAGTGCCGCGATCTGGGACCTCTCGGAGCGCGTCAGGGTGACGTGCGCGAAGAGCGGATGACCCTTCAGCTTCTCGATGACGGCGACGACTCCGTCGTACCGCCCGACCCGCAGATTGTCCCGCTGCGCCACGTCATGGGTCAGTACGACCCGTGAATTGGCCCCGATGCGGGACAGCACGGTCAGCAGGACGTTCCGCTCCAGGGACTGCGCCTCGTCCACGATGACGAACGCGTCGTGCAGCGAGCGCCCCCGGATGTGGGTGAGCGGCAGCACCTCCAGCATCCCGCGCGCGGTCACCTCCTCGATGACCTCCCGGCTGGTGACGGCCGACAGGGTGTCGAAGACCGCCTGCGCCCAGGGGCTCATCTTCTCGGCCTCGGAGCCGGGCAGATAGCCGAGCTCCTGCCCGCCCACCGCGTACAGCGGACGGAAGACCATCACCTTCTGGTGCTGCCTGCGCTCCAGCACGGCCTCCAGGCCCGCGCACAGCGCCAGCGCCGACTTGCCGGTGCCGGCCCGGCCGCCCATCGACACGATGCCGACGTCCGGGTCGAGGAGCAGGTCGAGCGCGATCCGCTGCTCGGCGCTGCGGCCCTTGATGCCGAACGCCTCCCGGTCGCCGCGCACCACGCGGACGTTGCCGTCGGGCGTGACCCGGCCGAGGGCCTTGCCGCGCTCCGACTGGATGGTCAGGCCCGTGTGCACCGGCAGCTCGGCGGCCTCGGGGACGTAGACCCGGCCCTCCTCGAAGAGCACGTCCACCTGCTCACCCGGCAGGGTGAGTTCGGACATGCCGGTCCAGCCGGAGGCGTCCGTGATGGCCAGCTCGGCGCGGTACTCCTCGGCGAGCAGGCCGACGGAGGACGCCTTGATCCGCAGTGGGAGGTCCTTGGACACGACGGTGACGTCGAATCCCTCCGCCTGCAGATTGCGGGCCACCGCGAGGATGCGGGAGTCGTTGTCCCCCAGGCGATAGCCGGTGGGCAGCACGCTGGGGTCCGAGTGGTTGAGCTCGACACGCACGGTGCCGCCGAGATCCCCGATCGGAATGGGGGCGTCGAGGCGACCGTGCCGCACCCGGAACTCGTCGAGCAGGCGCAGGGCCTGCCGGGCGAAGTAGCCGAGCTCGGGATGGTGCCGCTTGGCCTCCAACTCCGTCACCACGACGATCGGGAGCACGACCTCGTGCTCGTCGAAGCGGTTCAGAGCGTTCGGGTCGGCCAGCAGGACGCTGGTGTCGAGAACGTAGGTGCGCCGATCAGGCTTGTGGCGCTTTGTGCTGGTCACCACGGAAGGACGTACCCCCTCGGAAGAGGTCGGGGAGCGACGGAGTGGACGCTGGGCCGGAAGGGCGGGAACGAGCCGACCGGTCTGGGGCCTGCCTGTCAGGCAGGTCCGTAAGACCGCCATGCACCGGCGCGGGCCGCGAACCGGCCCTCCGCCGCGCCTTCCGTGCCGTGACCGCACGGTGGGGCTGGTGCAAAGGGCCTCCCGGGCGGACGGCTCCGTGCCGTCCGC
Source organism: Streptomyces sp. BB1-1-1 (assembly GCF_031597775.1). Lineage (NCBI taxonomy): Bacteria > Bacillati > Actinomycetota > Actinomycetes > Kitasatosporales > Streptomycetaceae > Streptomyces > Streptomyces sp. BB1-1-1. Next base: position 3,179,319 of record NZ_CP134203.1, read on the forward strand.
TGAGATACGACACCCGTGGTTCGGGCGTCGACCTGCTTGGCTTATGCCCTCGAACAAGCGCCGCCATGCCACGACACAGGACGGCGCACCGGTGAACTCCTCATTACGGGCGTCCCGCCGGGAGATCGCGGCGCGAGGCACGGGGCCCCGGAGGGGGAGGGAAGGGAAGTCGGCCGGCGAGGAGAAGAGGCGTGCGGCCGGGAGGGCAGAAAAAACGGGCCGGTCCGTGGGGGGGAGACGGACCGGCCCGAGGGGGGGTTTCCACCATAACCCTTTGTAAGTGATGCTGCGTGCATCGGCGTGCCACAACTACTCTCCGAAGTTGCCCGGCGACGCCCGGATGACCCCGGAAGCGCTCATTCCGCCCTGAATCATGGCCAAAACACAGCGGATTCATAGGTGAACAGGGCGCCGGAAGGGGCCGAAGGGACGGAATGGGCGATCCGGAGCGGCCCAGACGGCCCCCGCGAACCAGGCGGCGGACCACCCCCACTTCCCTCCACCGGGTGAACCCACCGGCGAACGCCCGCTTGACCGGGCACCGCGCAGCCCCCTCCACTGCGCGGTGCCACACGCGCAGCTTTGCTCACGCGAATTACCTACTCCGAACTTACGTGATCGGGAATGCCTGATTCGACGCAAGGTGGACAACGCTGAATAACGATGTGGGAACCCTGTGAGGATCGGAGGGTGATTCCGCACCCTGTCACCAGGCGTGCCGATATTTGCGAAGGTACGCCGCATACGCCCCGGAATACCCTTCCCCTCCGTGCACCAACCAGGCCGCGACCTGTCCTACTCCCCTCCTAACGTCGCCTCATGACGAAGACAGCGGGGATCACTTGGGGCGCGGCGAGCGCACGCCGGCTGGACCGGCAGTTCCTGGCCATGTCCGCCCGAACGGGCACACCGGTCGCCGACGTGGCCGACGCGATGCTCGGCGTCCACGCCCAAGTACTGTCGGCGGCCGAACAGTCGGTCGGCCTGCGGACCGACGGCGTCACCCGGGCGGACGTACGGACGTCCCTGTGGCCGACCGGGTCGCCCTCCGCACCGCCGCCGCCCTCGCTCGTGAAGACGCACGGTCCGCGCGGGACGGTGCACCTGCTCCCGGCCCGCGACCTGCCGATGTGGTGCGCCGCACTGCCCGCGATCGCCGACGGGCCGGGTTCCTTCCCGTCCGGCGTACGCCTCACGCGTGAGCAGGCGGACCAGGTCGTGTCGGCGATCGGCGACGCCCTCGACGGCACCTTCCTGACCATCGACGAACTCGGCGAGGAGGTCGTCGCCCGCACCGGTCCCTGGGCCGGTGACCTCGTGATGCCGGCGTTCCAGACCATGTGGCCGCGCTGGCGGCAGGCGCTGCACCGGGCGGGCCAGTCCGGCGCCCTCTCCTTCGGCCCGAACCGCGGCCGCAAGGTGACGTACACCCGCCCGCCCCACTTCGCTCCGATGCGGTCCGAGGAGGCGCTGCGGCTCCTCGTACGCCGCTACCTGCACGCGTACGGCCCGGCCACACCGCAGCACCTCGCCCGGTGGCTGGCGGCGCCGCCCGGCTGGGCCAGGGCCCTGTACGACCAGTTGGCCGCCGCGGGCGAGATCGAGCAGGTCGACTTCGAGGGAACGCCGGCGTGGGTGGTGGCGGGCGACACCGTCTTCCCCGGCGGATCCGAGCAGGAAGATCTCCTGCGTGGGGTGCGGCTGCTGCCGTACTTCGACGCGTATCTCATCGCCGCACAGCCGCGGGAGCTGCTCTTCCCCGGGGCCGCGTACCGGCGTGCGCTGGCGGGCGGGCAGGCGGGCAACTTCCCGGTGCTGCTCGTGGACGGCGTCGCGGCGGGCGTCTGGCACCAGCGGCGCCGGGGGCGTCGTACGACGGTCACGGTCGAACCGCTGGGCCGCCTGACGTCCCGGCAGCAGCGGGAGCTGGCGGCGCAGGCGGCACGGGTCGGGGAGGTACTGGAAGCCGAGGCCGAGTTGGTGGTGGGCGAGGTGACGGTGGGCGCGCACGCGTGAGCGACTCGGCGTACGGGTGCGGCTTGCGACCTGGGGGCGCGGCGTGACCTAGGGGCGCGGCTTGCGCGCCTCGAAGAGGTGACGCGTGCTGTGGGCGACGAAGGGGCCGTCGGCCTCGATGCGCTCGTGCAGATCGCGCAGTCGGTCCCGGTACCCCTCGACGGTGAAGCCGGGGACCATCCACACCACCTTGCGCAGGAAGTGAACGACGGCACCGATGTCGTGGAACTCCATCCGCAGCCGCTCCGCCCGCAGGTCGACGACCTCCAGACCGGCGGCCTCGGCGTCGGCACGCTCTCGTTCGGGGTGACGGTGGTTCCGGCTCTCCTCCGGCTGGGGCCCGAGGAAGTACTCGATGAGCTCGAAGACGCTGCCGGGCCCGACGTGCTGGGCGAAGTACGTACCGCCGGGCGCGAGCACACGGGCGACCTCACCCCAGTGCGGCTCGACGGGGTGCCTGCTCACGACCAGGTCGAAGGCTCCGTCCGCGAAGGGCAGGGGCGCGTCGTCGGGCGAGGCGACCACGGGGACGCCGCGAGGGCGGAGCAGCGCGGTGGCCTTGGCGACGTTGGGGGGCCAGCCCTCGGTGGCGACGACGAGACGGGGACGGCGCGGGGCAGCGGTTTCGAGGGCGCGGTCCAGAACCTCCCCTCCCCCGGTCTGCACCTCCAGTACGGCGTCGGCCTCGGCCAGCCGACCCGCCATGGACCGCGCGTACCCCCAGGACGGCCGCGTCTCGGTGGCCCGCCCCTCGAACCAGGAGAAGTCCCACCCTTCGGTGGGCACGGAGGCTCCTTCGGCCACGAGCTCGTCGAAGGTAGGGGTGTTGGGCTGAGCCATGAGGAGATGAGTCCGATCAACGTAGGACGGGCGGGGCGGCGTGGGCCATGAAACGGCGGCGGTGGACCTGGCTAGGCGACCAGGGACCGGACCTGGCTAGGCGACCAAGGACCGGACCTCCTCGGCGGCGAACCGCACGAATCCCTCCGGATCGGGCTCGTCAGCGGTCGGCTGGAGGATCACGGTGTCGGCCCCCGCCTCGGCCAGCCTCTCCACGGCCCTGGCGACGGCTCCCGCGTCCCCGGCGACGCCGAGATCCGGCACCGATCCGACACCTTCGGCGACCAGCTCGGCCCGCAACCGCTCGCCGGCGCCGGGCCCGGTGGCGGCCAGGAGATACACGACGACCTTGTGCGCCTCCGTCCGCCCGGCCGCCGCGCGCCCTTCGTCAATGAGCCGCCGAGCCCGACGCACCCCGTCGGGCGGCGTGGCCGCGGTGAGAACGGTCCCGTCGGCGGCCTCCCCCGCGAGCCGCAGCGAACGGGGCCCGGTGGCGCCGGCGAGCACTTCGACCCCCTCCCCCGGCGGCCAGTCGAGCGCGACGTCATCGAGCCGTACGTAACGCCCTTCGGTCGTCACCCGCTCCCCACCCAACAGCGCCCGCAGTGCCAGGAGGTGCTCCCGCAGCAGCGTGACGGGCGACTCGACCCGCGCCCCGACCTGCCCCATCCAGTCCTGCACCCCGTGCCCGACGCCGAGGATCGCGCGGCCGGGGAACATCCGGTGCAGCGTGGCGGCCTCCATGGCGGTGACGGCCACGTTCCGCAACGGCACGGGCAGCAGCCCGACCCCGACCCGAACCCTCTCGGTCCAGGCGAGCGCGGCGGCGGCAGCGGAGATCCCACCCTCGCGAAAGCAGTCCTCCCACAGCCACAGCTCCTCGAGCCCGGCCTCATCGGCGACGCGCGCCACGGCACGCAGCCGCTCGGGGGCGAGCTGGGGGCGGAATACGGCGCCAAGTCCAGTCATGGGGCCTTCCTACCTTCGGCCGGGTCCGCCGGACAACAACATTACGAGTCGGCCCCCAGGGGCTTCTCGAACCTGACCGTCTCGACGACCTGCCGCAGGATCGCCCGGTACTCCTCCCGACGCGCCGTGGCCGTGGTACTCAACGTGAGTACGGCCAGGCGCTTGCAGTCCGGGTGCGGGATGTGGGCGTGAATCTGGAGGAGGGGTTGCTGAGGCAGCCCGCTGTCGGCGGCAGCTCGATGCGTGGTCTCACTGAGAACCGCCGGCCCACAAGGGAGTTCCTGGAAGACGATGTCCGTATACCCCTCACCCGCCGTGACCGCACGGGCCGCCGTGACGGCGCGTGGAGCGACGTTCGTGTCACGCCAGGAGATCGCGAAGAGGGAGAGCAGAGGCTGCGCGCCGCTACTCGCCTGGCCTCCGACGTCATCGCGGTGCAGGCCGATCGAGCAGTGGACGGTGCCGAAGTCGCAGAGGGTTGCGAGCATTTGCTGCCCCGACGCAAGCTGCGCAACTAGCTGCTGACGAACCATTTCGCCGGGCGCAGCGTCGAGTAGCGGAGCGACGGCCGCGCGCATCCTTTCGGCGTCCGGCGAACCGGGCTCGGCGAGCAGGCAGTCCAGTGGCAGAGCCATGAAGCCGGCTGGTTCGGCGAACCACAGGTCTGCCTGCGCGTCGTTCACGGAGTCGTGGATGACGATCTCAAGGCTGCTCACAGAATCTCCATGCGACTAAAAGGGCGCGGGACAGACACCCGCTTGTTGGCCGCGCTCGATGTCATCAGGACCAGCACCCCAGTCAATGAACCGCCGACCGTTCTGGGCGTCCATCCGCTGTTCGATGACGTGCAGACGTCGAGGCGCAAGCCCCTTCCGCGTGGGCACAGCAATTACACCCACGAATCGCACGTCGCCCGCGAACCAGATCTCTTCGATTTGCGCCTTCAGACGCGGCTCGGCACGAGGCGCCATACGCCGAGACCACCACTCCAAGCGAAGATGCTGAGTGAAAACCACTGGCAATAGTTGACCCGGACGGCCCGGAATGGGCAACTCGAACCAGCCATAATGCCTACTGATGACCTCTGGCCGATCACTAAGCCCGTACGGAACACCATGCAGGACTTGCCATGGATAGGTGCGCAAGATGCGCAGCATCCACAGCGCTGCGGGGAAGTATCGCAATTGCGTCAAAGCGCGGTATGGACCGTAAAGGAAGTACGGAAGGAACACCCAAACGGCCCAGCCTTCCAGGTAGAGCGATACCCCAAGCAATGCGACCCAGCCACCGGCCCAGCCGATGAAGCCGACAACGTTCATCGCCATATGACTGACCCAGGCCCGACGTGTAGGTGGGTGCTCCCAAGCAGTCGCACAGTCAACGGGGTTCAAGAGTCCTTCCCTTCCTGGCTAACGACAGAAGACGTATCGTGCGATGTCAACAAGGCCACCGCTGTCGAGGATGAGGCGTGAGCCGTCGATGCCGGCGACGGTGCCGTCCTTGATGCCGTCGTCCTCTGCGTCTACGGCTTTGTTGTACAGCCCGAACCCGCCTGTGCCGACACCGGTCAGGCCCGAAGTTCCGGCAATTGCCTTAGCCGCTCGACCGGGATCACTGAAACCGCGCACGGCTCGAGCAATCATAGAATTCTCGAGATTGCTGATCGCCCCTGCCTCATCGATAACCTTCGAACCATAGGTGCCCGCTTTCTGCCAGAAATCAAGCACTTGGCTACTTCTCCGAAGAGCTCGCGTCGCCTCGAACGAGCCCTTAGAAACTGCCGCTACGCCCGGCAGCGCACCCGCGGCATCCGCTCCCAGGGAGACGGCATTGCTCCAGAAGTCAGCATCGAGTTCTCCCTTGGTGATGCCGTCCAACAAGGACGCTCGCACTTCCGGGTCGGTGAGTCGCAAGGCAAGGGCGGTCCCGCTGATCCCAGAAGCCGTAAGCATCAAAGCGGCAGTTGCCGCGAGACTCCACCCCAGCGGCCCCGCGAGGAGAAGCGCCACCACCCCGATGAGCCCCGCCGTGAAGCTGAGGATGTCCGGCAGGTTGTCGCCCAGCCAGTCCAGTACCTCGTCGAACCAACCCGGCTCATGCGGCACCAGCTTCTTCGTGGCGTCGCGGATCTTGCCCGCCCGGTAGCCGGCCTTTTCCTCGTGTTCTTCGGCGAGTCTCTTCGCCTTGCCGATGATCTTCTTCAGCTCGGCCTGGGCGTCGTCCAGATCCGCGTTCGCGCGCGTCAACGCCTTCTGCGCGGCGTCGTGATCGGCGCCGTCCTTCTTGAGGTCGGGATCGTCGCCGGCCTTGTTCGCGCGGCCCTGTGCGCGGTCGACCGCGGCCTGGGCTTCCTTCGCGTCCTCTTCGAGCTTCTTGGCCCGCCGCTGGAAGTCGTCGAGTTCGCCCTCCCAGCGGTCCAGTTGCCTGGCCGCCTTGCGGACGGAGTGCGCCGCGTTCTTGAGGTTCAGCGGCAGCGGACCGCCATCGAGCTGCTCCCGGAAGGCGACCGCGGCGTCGCCCTTCCAGTAGCTGCCGTCCAGGAGCTTGGTGACGAGGTCGTGGGTCTCCTGAAGGACCTTGGCGCAACCGCTGAGCTTCTTCCGCAGGCCCCGTACCGTCTCCGTGTCGCCCGGTACGGGGTTGAAGCCGAGGTGCGGATAACAGGGGTTCGGGATTCGCGGGGCGGACTTGAGCCCCTGCGGCTTGCCGAGGTCGGCACGGGACTGCGGGTCGAGCGCGGCACCGTACTGGTCGTTTCCGGCGGTGACGGTCACTTCTTGCCGCCGCTCTTGTCCTCGCGCGCCTTCCGCACCGCTTCCTCGAGCGCCTTGTCGACTTCGAGGTAACTGTCCTTGCTCTTGCCGATGATGTCGGCCAGATCCTCGGTCTGCTTGCCGATCTCCTCGGAGCCGTACTTCCAGTCCTCCTGGAAGGCCTCGCACGCCGAGTCGAGGTCGTCCGTGCCGAGGCCGGTGATCGTGGCGTCCGACAGTGCCTTTCGGACGCCTCTGAGCGAGGTCGACGACTCCCTCAGCGACTTCATGAACCGCCCGAGTTCGTCGCCGTCAACGGCAAGCCGCTCCGCCATGTGTCCGTCCCCTCTCCGGTCCACCTGCACCGATGAGAGGAACGACGACATCCGGTTTTCGTGGCGTGCAAGTGACTACTGACCCCCTCCGGAGGATCACATACCGCACTGAGGGCTGGCGTCACCGGTCAGGGTTGACGGCCTGAATCTCCTGGACGATGACGTCCTGCTCACCGTCGACGCCGGCACCGGCCCAGTGGATCTTCCAGGTGTCCGTCGCCTTCAGTAGATCCCGGCTCCGCCGTACCCGGGGCGATCTCCACGGACACCGGTTCGGCCATGGTGGTCGCCTGGACGCCCAGCAAGGGCACCGAAGCCGTCACCGACACAGGCTTGAACTTCGCACCGTCGAGCCACGCCCAGGTCGGAAGGTACGCGAACGGGGGTGATGTCCCCAGCCATGTACTCATTGAGGCCGTCGACGACTTCGGCTGGTCCTTCAGCAGCAGACTGCCGAACATGTGAGAGGAAAACTGATCATGGAAAACGCGGATGGGAGCGCCCTGTCTCTCCTCACGACGTTGTGCCCCCCTCCAGCTAACCCGGCACTCGCCCGGGCTACCGGACGCATCACTGTCCCGACCAGCCATAAGGCACTAGTAGAAATTTATGGAACGGGGTGTTTCGACGAATTTCTGTGGATTTTCGCGGAGGGGGCCTCGAGCGACCAGCTCGACATCGCCGAGCGCACCCGCGACCTCCGGGATATGTGGCGGGGCAAGCAACTCAGCGCAGCTCATGAAGACTTGGGAGAACTCAGCTTCGATGCCGACGATCTCGTCCAATGGGGGGTCACGGACAACGCCGACCTACTGGTTTGGATCAGTCGTGGAAATCCGGAGGAGTGGCCGACCGCGATCATCCAAGCGGGCAGTTTGCGTGCCGTCGTCTCGCCTCGCAGTTCGACGGCGATGATCCTCGACGTGCTCACACGCGCGACGGTCGTTCCATTCTTCCCTCCCGATTTCCCCTGCGACCGTCCCGAGTTCTCCTCCAACCCCTACGGCTGACCGGTCAGAGCCGGACCCCGTGGTAGAGGCCCAGGAGGCAGGGTTGCGGATCACGGCAGTGTCGGCCCCGGCCCGTCGATGCCACCCAGTCCCTGGAACTGCCCTCGCGCACAAGGACGGACAGCGGTCGAGTATTCACCGACTTCCATGGCGTGCGCGGTGGAGCTGGGTGTATCTGCATCAGCGGTTGACGGCCTGGATCTCCTGGACGACGACGTCCTGCTCCCCACCGAAGGCGCCGTCGGGCAAGTTCTGCTCACCGTCGACGCCGGTACCGGTCCAGTGGATCTTCCAGGTGACCGTCGCCTTCAGCTGGTACGACCCGTCACCGGAGGACCGCAGGTACTTGACTCCGCAGGGCGGTGTCTCATCAGCCTTTCCCTGGGCGTAGGGCTCACCGATAGCGCCGTTCTCGATCTCGCACACGCCGGAGGCAGGGTAGGTCTCGGCGTCCGCCGTACCCGGGTCGATCTCCACGGACACCGGTTCGGCCGTGGTGGTCGCCTGGACGCCCAGCAAGGGCACCGAAGCCGTCACCGACACAGGCTTGAACTTCGCACCGTCGAGCCATGCCCAGGTCGGAAGGTTCACCTTCGTGGCGTTCTCCGGTGCGAGATCCACTTCCGTGCTGGGCACGCGAATCTCGGCATAGGCGAGTTGGGCGAGGACCTCCGGCGTGATCGCCTGCGGGATGTCCGCCGGCGGATCGTCATCGGTGTCCACCCAGAAGGGTGGCTTCGTGCAATCGAGCGCACCAGGGTCGCCCTCCCTTCCGTCTGTGACGTAGGAGTCCCACCAGTAGCCGTCACCGGACTTTTCCTTGTTGAAGTCCTTGTACGGGTGCCCGTTCACATACTTGTCGCGTTGCTCGGCATCCCACTGGTACCCGGTCGATTCGGCCTGCCAGACGGGTTCCAGGGCCTTCTGCAGTTGCTCCGGTGTGTACTTCGGGGCGTAGTAGCAAGCAGGCGGGGTCCAGTTCGTCGCCGATGCCACGGGGCCCGCCGACTGGCCCGACCCGTTGTTGGAACGGTCGAAGACGACAGCGCCGGCGGTCGCCGAAACAGTTCGGTCTTCCTGCCCGCCGTCCACCTGTGTCTCAGAGGCGGTCCCCTCACCGCCGGGCACGAAGTCGGCCCAGGCCGTCGGGCTTGAAAACAGCACGGTGGCGCCCGCCAGTACGGCCGCGCATACCGACATCCTCGCTACGGCTGGCACTGGGCAGCCCCCCTCGTGGAGATGATCTGAGATGTCTGCCAGACGCCGTCGGCGTTCTTGTCCAGCCTGGTGTTGTACAGGACGTAGCTGTTCTTGGTGACAGGCGTCTTGGCGATCTCGCCGGTCTTCTTGTCCTTGCTGAAGCCCTTGCTCTCATCCGCACAGAACGTGAGGACGGCCGACGTCTTGCCCTTGAGCGTCACCCTCCGCTCGAAGTACCGAGCCTCACCGGTCAGAGTGGCGTTGGCCTTCTCGAACTGCGCGACCCATGACACGGCAGCTTCCAATGCCTTGCCCGTGTTGTAGAAGCCGAGGGCTTCGCCCTTGGGGTCCGTTCCAGCGATCGCGGCGTCGACGGCTCGCATTCGCTCCGCGTTGTCGGCGAGTACGGCGTCCTTCACCGGGTCTCCGGTCTCGGTCTCCTCGAAGACCAGTTTCAGATCGGAGGGGAGATTGATCTCCGGCCGCCCGTCTCCTGCCGTTGAGGGGGCGGGTGAGCTGGGGGACGCCGACGGCTCGCCGCCCGTGTCCGCCCCCGCGATCTTGTCCTCGTCGCTGGAGGGGCTGTCGTCGCTTCCGCATGCGGACAGCGTCAGGGCCGCAGCGGCGGTCAGCGTGAGCGCTGCGAGCAGGGTGGGGCGGCGATTCACGGTCGACTCCTGGGTGGGACGAGGCTTCTCTCGAGCGAAGCAACGCTATCCACCGGGGTCGAGTGGCACCAGGGTGAAACCTGCTTCCCGATGGCGTCCCGTGAGGTCAAATCGGCCTTACGTGTGTCTTCTTGGGTCATAACTGTTGCGTAACGTGAGAGTGCCGCGCCTCTGGGACGTCCCGCCCGCTGCTTCGTCTCAGCTCGTTTCGCACAGGAAGTAGCAAAGGGACCCGACCGTGTTCGGGTTCGTTGGCCCACGCCGGGACTGCCCCAGGGCAGATACGTTCCGTGGGACGGAATGCGGCTGCGGGAGGGGATCAAGGATGGGACGGCGGTGGCGGTGGCGGGACGGCTCGGGCGTGTTGGTCGTCGGAGGGGAGGCCGACGGCGGGAGCGTCCGTGTTCCGTTGGAGATCGCCGGCTCATACCGTGCTCGCACCAAGGGGTTGTTGGGGCGGGACTCCGTAGAGGGGGCGATTCTCCTGTCCCCTGCCAACTGCGTGCACACCTTGCGGATGCGGATGCCCATCGACGTCGCCTACCTCGACCGGCGGTTCGTCGTCATCGCCGTGCGCACCATGCGGGCGGGCAGGATCGGGCTGCCCCGGTTGCGTTCCCGCCATGTGCTGGAGGCGGAGGCCGGGGCGATGGCCGAGTGGGGAGTGAAGGCAGGAGTGCAGGTCGCGGTCGTGGAAGGTTAGGGGCAGGTGAGCAGGTGGTCGTTCGGCTTCCTGGCGCGTCAGTCGGAAACGATGTCGAGGATCGTCGTACCGACCTCTCCTGTCGCTGCCTGGATCACCACGGCTCCGGGCTGGGCGCTCGGCCTGGCGCCGTCGCCCAGTCCACCGCAGGAGTTGCCGCTGCCGTTGCTGCGGAGAACTGTGATGCAGCCTTGTCCCGGGCCATGGGCGCTGCCCTTGGACTGGCCATGGCCCGACTTCACCGTGTAGGCGACCTCGTTCGGGCCGACCTTGGTCACCTTGAGCGTCGCCGCCGCGCCGGACGGGCCTTCGAAACGTACGGTGACCGGCTCGGACACCAGGATCTGGCAATCACCGTCCGCGCAGGCGCCGATGTCTCGTCCGTCCGCCGCCGACACCGGGGGGTGGGTGGTGCCGGTGGGGTCGTCGGAGGAATCGGGTGGGGGTGAAGGGCGGGGCGTCGCGCTGGGTTTCGCTGCTTGGTCACCGCTTGTGGTTGTCCCGGTCGGCTCGGTAGCGCTGTCGCAGCCGGTTGTCGTCATCAGCGCGAGCAGCGCCGCGAGTACGAGACTCGTGCCCGCTCGAGTCCTCGTGCCCGGTGATCGCTTCCTGAGCCGCGGTTTCGCTGCCATGGTGCGCTCCCCCTCTCCGCCCTTCGGCGCCCCTCGCTCCGGCTCTCGCCGACCAGCCTTCCCACCCGACTCGGTCACGACGCCCGGTCGGCACGAGCGGATCCTGGAGAGCGCCGGCGTTCAGCGCCTCACGCTGAGAGGAGCCGGGCATCCGTCCCTCTCGGGCGAAGTGTCACTCCGAGGCGGTCAGCCTTCCGTGCGCGGGAACGTGACCTCGACCCTGCGGTTCTTCTTGCGGCCGGCCTCCGTCGAGTTGTCGGAGATGGGGTACTGCTCGCCGTAGCCGCGGACCTCGTACGTGATGCCGGGGTCGTTCAGGGTCTGGGACAGGATGTCGTGTACGGCGTTGGCGCGCTGTTTGGAGAGTACGTCGCCGTGGGCGGAGGAGCCGAGGTTGTCGGTGAAGCCGAAGACGCGGACTCGGGTGGCGTTCTGGGTCTTGATCTCCTCGGCGATGCCTGTGATCCGGGACTTCGCCTCGCCGCCGAGTTTCGCGCTGTCCTTTCCGAACAGCACCTCTGCCTGGAGCGCGAGGGTCACGCTCGTGTTGGTGTCCTCGCGGCGTTCGTCGCCGCTCTGCTCCTCCACGACCGACTTGATGTCCAGCACCTTCGCCTGCGCGAGCGTGGCGCCGTCCGGGAGTTTGAGGTCCGGGTCGTTGGGGTCCACCTCTACGGGAGCCGAGGCGGAGGGCTCAGTTCCCGGGGGGTCGTCGGGGTCGTCTTCGGCGTGGGCGGTGGTCGTGCCGTACAGGGTCGAGGCGAGCAAGAGGGTGGCCGTGGTCAGGGCACGGGTGAGGCGCAGGGTCGGGGTCATGGTGGCCTCACCCGGAGATGGAGATGGTCGCGCTGGCGAAGGTCGGTAGTTGGAACGTGACCTCGGTGGTGTCCGTTGGTGGGGCCGGGAACTGCATGAACACAGCCACACGGTCGCCAGCCTTTATCGTGGAGAAACCCGTGGTCGTCAACGGACGACCATCCGTGTCACGCAGCACGTAGTACCGCTTCTTGCTTTTGGAGTCGACAAGTGTCGCACCGCCGAGCGACCTGCCGTTTCTGATGATCTCTGTCTCGTTCCCGCTCAACGCAGATGGAATCGCGACACTCTTGTCACCGTCGTTCTTCAGCTCGCCGTTCACGGTCACGAAGCCACCCGAGTCCCGCTCAGCAGAGATGATCTGCAGGAGCAGTCCGTTGCTTCCCCGCAGCTCGGCCAATGGCTCCTCTGTATCCCCATCCTGAGCACTCGGTCCGGTCCCGTCCTCCTTCGAGGCCGACGCCGAAGCCTTGGGCTTCTCGTCGCCACCACCACCGCAGCCGACAGCGCCGAGGGTCAGGCTCGCCAGGACAGCTAGTGCGAGCGTCCCCCTACGGACCGTCTTGGTGAACCGAATGCTCATGTCTTGGATTCCTTCGTCACTCGTCATTCGCTTGTGAGGAGGCCAGGTGGACGTCGAACAGATCCTCGGGCTTCGGTAGATCCACGAGGTCGTCCGGGCTCAGTTCCCATTCCTCGCCCTTGCACGAGAGACTCGGCAGGTCATCTTCACCGGCGTCCTCAGCGGGCAGTTCGAATGAACAGCGAGCCTCGATGACGGCAGTGGCAGATTCAGTTGCCTTCTGATCCTCCGTGCCGGGAACGATGCTGTCCCCGACCGTCTCGTTGGTCTCCGCAACAACGGTGTAGGCCAGCAGCCCGTCCGGATGGCAAGTCACGCTCGCATCATTGCGTGCCGCGAGCTCATGAGCACGCCAGCACGCGCTGGAAACCGGCGCCTTGCCGTCGAAAATGGCCTGCCATGAGTCGGGCTCCAGGATGCTCGTGAACCACTGATCGGCAAGCTGATCCCGCGTTTCCAAAGCCGCAGCGAGCGCCGCAGCATCTGCCGCCGTCTGCGCCTCACTGCGCGTCGCTGCGGCCTGGCCGACTGCGAAGTAGGCGAGTGCAAGAAAGAGCAGGCCCCCAACCACCGTGATGTAGATGGGGAAAGCCTGCCCTGCGTCGCTGTGCTTACGAAGCCGGCTCAGCCACCGGTTACTTCGGCGATCTTCGATGTGATCGCATCGAAAATCGTCTGCCCGATATCCGTCCCCGTGATCGCCAGCACGATCGCCACCACCACCGCGATGATGCCCAGGTACTCCACAGCCGTCTGGCCCTTGTCGTTGCGGGCGGTGGCGCGGGAGTGCAGGTAGGCGGTGGTGGTGTGAAGCCAGTTGGTCATGGTGTTCCCCTCCAGGGTGGACGATGCCGCGTTCGTCGTGCGGAACGTGCGGCGGGAGGGCCCTCGAGTCCGAGGTCCCCGGGGGACCGTCGTGGGCCCCGTCACGTGCTGTGAGTCGGTCCAGCGAGGTCACCCTGGGCGCAGCCGCTCGGCGGGGGTCGCGGGGGTGGGTGGCGGCGGTCTTCTGGTTGGTCGTGCCGGATGTCGCGTCGTCCACGATCTCCACCTCCTTCGCGCTCAGTTGGGACCTCGTCCTGTCGGGAGCACCAGTCAATGACTCTCCCACAGGTGATTGCATGTGCGAAAGGCGTTGCTCGAAACTCGCCCGATTGGGCTGCGGCGCAACACTTGTTGATGTTGTCGTTTCGTGTGCAGTCGCACTCTTGTCGTTTACGCCGCCCTCCTTTCGCGGCTGCGGCCGCTTGATCGGCATGATGTCCTCCTGCCTCCCCCCCCTACTCGCCCGTGATCGTGCCGAAGTCCGTGCCCGATCCGAGGATCAGGCCGGCGCCGAGGAGGATCATCGTGGCCGGGACCATGAAGGTGGTGATCATCATCGTGGCCTTCGGGACCGCGCGGGCGGCCTTGCGGCGGGCGTTCTGGGCGTCCGTGCGGCGCATGTCCTTGGCCAGGGCGACCAGGGTGTCGACGATGGGTGCGCCCAGTTCCTCGCCCTGTTGGAGTGCCGTCACGAACATCGCCACCTGTTCCGAGTCGTTGCGCCGGCGCAGCTCCGCGAAGGCCTCGCGGCGGCTCATGCCCAGGTCCATCTGGCGCAGGGTGATGCGGAGTTCGTCGGCCCACGGGCCCTCGTAGCGGATCGCCACCCGGTCCAGGGCCTGGCGGAAGCCCAGGCCGGCGCTGACCACCACCGCCAGGACGTCCAGGAAGTCGGGGAGCGTGCGCTCGATCTCGTCCTTGCGGATGCGGATCGCCGACCAGATGCCGACCTCCGTCCAGAACGCGCCGAAGGCCAGCAACAGCAGCGCGACCACGAACTGGCCGCGCAGGAGGAAGACCAGGAAGCCGACCGCGCCCAGGAAGCCGTAGACCGCGCGGCGGGCGGCGTAGCGGTCGATGGTCAGGCCGCCGGGGTTGCCGGCCAGGTCGATCCTGCGGCGGTACTTGGCCACCAGGGCGGGGCCCATCAGGCGCAGTACGGCGGGGGCGTAGCGCATGCCCATGCGGTCGATGAGGGAGTCCACCGCGCCGGTGCGGGTCGAGCCGACTTCCAGGGCGAGGGCGAGGTCGTGGGGCAGTTTGGCGTCGGCCCGGTAAATGCGGATGCCGGCGAAGACGCCCCAGACGCTCAGGCCCATGAGCAGGGCGAGGAGTAGTCCCAGTCCCATGTCGGTCAACTCCCCCTCAGACGTCGATACGGGACAGGCGGCGGATGAGGACGAAGCCGACCGCGTAGAGCGCGAACGCGATGATCACCGCGGTCTGGCCGGCCGGGGAGCCCGTCATGCGCTCCAGGGCGCCGTCCTTCACCCCGTTCATCAGGAACAACGAGCCGACGCCCAGCACGGGGACGGCGTACGACGTCATGCTGACCTGGGACAGCTGGGTGCGGACCTCGCGTCGGGTCTCCTTGCGCTCCTCCAGCGTGTCCGTCAGGTTGCGCAGCGCGCTGACCACCTGGCCGCCCGCCCGGTTGGAGAGGACCAGGGTGGTGACCAGGACGACCAGTTCGCGGGAGGGGAGGCGGTCGGCGAGTTCGCCGAGAGCGTCGTCCATCGAGGCGCCGATGGCCAGTTGGTCGGCCACCTTGCCCAGCTCCTCGCCGGCCGGGGCGTCCAGTTCCTCCGCCGCCATGCCGATGGCGGTGCGCAGGGCGAGGCCCGCCTGGGTGGCGTTGGCGAGGATGCGGGCGAGTTCGGGGAGCTGGTTGATGAACTTCTCGATGCGTTTCTGGCGTTGCCAGTTGAGGAACTGGATCGCCACGCCGATGCCCAGCAGGCCGGCGAGGGGGCCGAAGAAGGGGGCCAGTGCGGCCTGGCCGATCAGCCAGAGGCCCGCGACCGTGGCGAGCATGTAGACGAAGAACTCGCCCGGCGTGACGTCCAGGCCGGTCGCCGCCAGGCGCAGTTCGAGTTTGCGGCCGAGTTTCGTGCGGCGCAGGCGGCGGTCCAGGGTGCGGAAGCGGCGCGGGCGTCCGGCGGAAGGGGGCCGGCCGGTGGCGGAGAGGCGGTCGACCAGGGCCGCGCGCTGGGCCTTGCCGGCGGCGTAGGAGTGCAGGCCCATGACCGCCAGGGCGCAGGTCAGCACCGTGATGCCGGTGGTGAGCGTGACGAGCGTTTCCAGTTCCATCGGGCGGTTCCTACCTGGGTTCCATGGTTTCTGGCTGGGCGGCTGGTGTCTGGCTTGCGTGGTTTCTGGCGGGGCGGCTGGTGTCTGGCTTGCGTGGTTTCTGGCTTGCGTGGTTTCTGGCTGGGTGGTTGGTGTCTGGCTTGCTGGTTTCTACCGGGGCGGCTGGGGTCTGGCCTTCATGGCTTTTGCCGCAGGCGGCTGCTTCCTGGCTTCCACCAGTCCGGTCATCTGGCCTCCCGGGTCGCGAGTTGTTCCGCGGTGTGGGCCACGCCGAAGGCCTGCGGGACCGGCTGGCTCGCCATGTAGAGGCGCTCGGCGGTGCGGCGTGGGAGGGGGTAGTACTCGAAGGCGCCGTAGATGCGGCCGTCCGCGGTCATGGGCTGGGCGTTGAAGCGGGCGACCGTGGCCAGGCGGTACGGTTCGCCGCCGTGGCTGGCCAGCAGGGCGATCTCGGTGATGCGGCGGGCGCCGTCGGCGAAGCGGGTGAGCTGGACGATGACGTCGACGGAGCTGTTGATCTGGTCGTGCAGGGCGACGAACGGGATCTCCACGTCCGACATGGAGGCCAGGGTCTGGAGGCGCATCAGGGCGTCCTCCGCGCTGTTGGCGTGGACCGTGGCGAGGGAGCCGTCGTGGCCGGTCGACATGGCCTGGAGCATGTCGAGGGACTCGCCGCCGCGGACCTCGCCGACGACGATGCGGTCGGGGCGCATGCGGAGGGAGTTGCGGACGAGGTCGCGGATGGTGACGCGGCCCTGGCCCTCGACGTTCGGCGGGCGGGACTCCAGGCGGATGACGTGCGCCTGCTGGAGCTGGAGTTCCGCCGAGTCCTCGATGGTGATGATGCGTTCGGTCTCCGGGATCAGGCCGGAGAGGGCGTTGAGGAGGGTGGTCTTTCCGGTGCCGGTCGCCCCCGAGACGATGATGTTGAAGCGGGCCTGCACCAGGCCGGCGAGCAGGTACAGCATGTGCTCGTCGAGCGAGCCGAGGCCGATCAGCTCGTGGAGGGTGAAGGAGCGCGGGAAGCGGCGGATGGTGAGGGTAGCGCCGGTGAGGGAGAGCGGGGGGATGATGACGTTGACGCGTTCGCCGGAGGGGAGGCGGGCGTCGACCATCGGGTTCGACTCGTCGACGCGGCGGTTGACCGTGGAGACGATGCGCTCGATGGTCTGCATCAGCTGGTCGTTGGAGGCGAAGCGCAGGGGGAGTTGTTCGACTCGGCCGCCGCGTTCGACGAAGATGGCGTCCGGGCCGTTGACCATGATCTCCGTGATGGACGCGTCTTCGAGCAGGGGTTCCAGGATGCCCAGGCCGAGGGCCTCGTCCACTACCCGGCGGATCAGCTGGGAGCGCTCGACCGTCGACAGGACCGGGCCCTCGCGGCTGATGATGTGCCCGAGGACCCTCTCCAGGCGGGCCCGGCGTTCGGCCATCGCCAGCGAGCTCATCTCGGCGAGGTCGATCTCCTCCAGCAGCTTGGCCCGGTAGGAGGCGACCAGGTGTGCGTCCTCGCCCCGGCTGCCGTGCTCCTCGGGGGAGTGGATGCGTGCGCGCAGGCTCATGCGTCCTCGGCTCCTCGGTCAGTGGTCCAGCGGCATGGTGGCCGTCCGGGTGGCGGGGTCGAAGTCCCAGCCGGGGACGATCGAGGGGATATCGACGGTCGCGGTGACCGTCACCTCGTCGCCGCCGTAGGACGGTGGACAGTCGGTGCCGTCCGCGAGCCAGCTGCTGACCGCCGCCGCGCACGCCTCCCCCGCACTCTCCTGGAGCGAGGCGCTGCGGGCGCCGGCGCGGGCCGCCGTACCGGCCTGCTGGGCGGTGTACGCGATCAGGCCCAGCTGTACGGCGGCCATGGCGACGATGATCAGGATCGGGAGGAATCCCAGGTACTCGATGGCCACCTGGCCACGGTCCCGCCCGACGGCCACCTGACCACGGTCCCGCTCGCGGGCGATCTGGCCACGGTCCCGCTCGCGGTCGTTCGTGGAGCACGACGAGTTCGCGGAGTTCGCGGACTTCACGGACTTCACGGAGTTCACGGAGTTCGAGGAGTACGGCATCTCAGTCGGTCTCCTCCTCGACGGCCCCCGCGTGGCCGTGCACGGTGAACGGGAAGCTGACCGTGCCCGGGAAGAGGATGGGCACCTCGATGCGCACGTCGGCTGTGACATAGCCGCCCGCGGTGTCGCAGCTCACCTCGGCGCCCCCCTCCCACGCGCCGGGCAGCTTGTCCCGGCCCGCCTCCTGGCAGGCCCCCTGCCGCGCCCCCCGGTCCGCCGCCGTCGCCGCCCGTACCGCCTCGTCCGCAGCATTACCCGCGAGCGTGTACGTGTATCCCACGAGTACGAGCTGCCACAGCACCACCAGCGTCGCGATGATCACCGGGGTCATGCCGAGGAACTCGATGGTGACCTGGCCCGCGTCCCCTCCCGCGGGCCGGGCGTCCCGGGGCCGGCGCCGTAAGCCGTTCATCCCGCACCGTCCTTCCGCCGCCGGAAGCTCACCGACCCCCGGTCGCCGCCGCGGAACCGGCCGCCGCCCTTGCGGTGGTCTGCCTCGGCGGCCCTGACCAGCCCCAGTTCGCCCGCGAGGGCCCACAGGGCCTGCTTCACCGTGCCCTTGCTGTCCAGTTCGTGGACGCGGCCGGCGTCCACGGCGCCCTGGAGCTCCTTGAAGTTGGCGGGGACGGTGGTGGCCGCGACCGCCGTGCCGGTGATCTTCTGGATCAGTGGGGGCTGGATCTCCGTGGCCCGGGTGTGCCGGTTGACGACCACGGTGGTCTCCTCCGCCTTGCGGATCTGCAGCCGGTCCCACATCCGCACCGCCCGCTTGGCGCCCCGCACGGCCACCACGTCGGGGGTGGTGACCAGCAGCGCCGAGTCGGCCATCTCCACGGCCGCGGCGCCGGCCCCGCCGAGCTGGGCGCCGCAGTCGAGGACGACGACCTCGTAGCGGGCGCGCAGGGCGCTGACGATCTGGCGGGTGGCGCGGTCGGTGACCTCCTCGCCGCGCTCGCCCTCGCCGGGGGCGAGCAGCAGGGCGAGGCCGGTGTCGTGGCGGAAGACGGCGTCGGCCAGGACCCGCGGGGAGATGTCCGTGATGGTGGCGAGGTCGACGACGGAGCGGCGGAACTGGACGTCCAGGTAGGAGGCGACGTCGCCGGCCTGGAGATCCATGTCGACGAGGGCCGTGGGGCGGCCCGACGCCTGAGCGGCCAGGGCCAGTTGGATGGCGGTCATGGTCGCGCCCACGCCGCCCTTCGCGCCGCTCACGGTGACGACGGTGCCGCCGGCTCCGGTGAACACGTCGACGGCGCTGCCGAGGTGCCGGCGTACGCCCACCGACCACTGGGCCACCGCCTGGACGCGGCTGGCCAGTTCCTCGTAGCCGAGCGGGAGGGCGACCAGGCCGCGGGCGCCGTAGTCCATGGCGGCCTGGAAGAGGCCGGGGCCGGGGTCGGAGGTGACGAGGATGACGCCGACGGCGGGGAAGCGGAGGGCGACCTCGCGGATCAGCTCCAGGGCCGGGACCGGACCGATGCGCTCGTGGACGATCACGACCTCGGGCAGTTCGTCGACCGACTCGGCGGCGAGGCGGGCCAGGGTGTCGACGAGCTGGGTGGAGTCGGTCACCGGGGCGACCGGTTCGGCGTCCGGGAGCTGGCTGAGCAGGGTCGTGATGGACCGTACGGCGTCCGGGTCGCCGACTGCCGGGAGGATCCTCGTGGGCATACGGGCTCTCACTTGTCCTTCGCGAGTTCGTACGTCCGGTCCTTGTCGGGGACCGTGGTGTCGCCGCCGGGCGCCACCAGCGCGAGCCGGACCCGCTGGGCGAACGACTCGGCGTAGGTGATGCGCTGGGCGTCGATGGTGGACAGTGCGAAGGTGATGGGGACGGCGTCGGTGGGCTCCCGGTCCCGGCTGTTCTCGTCGGGCTGCAGCGAGGTGAGGTCGCCCACGTCGATGACCCTGGCGTTGGTGACGATGATCTTGGATTGCGCGGGGTCGCCCTCGCGCTCCCCCTCGAAGGTGGCGTACACGTTGACGCTGGAGCCGGGTGTGATCTTGCCGGCGACGCCGGTCGCCGCGTCGATCATGATGGCGACCTCCTGCTGCCCCGGTCGCAGGGCGGGCTGGTCGACGATCATGTCGCTCTGCAGCAACGAGCCCTTCTTCAGCGTCGTCACGGCGATCTTGCCGCGGACCTGGCCGAGGTCGGTGACGGCGTTCTCCGACAGCCAGCGCTCGGGCATCTCGATCTCCTCGAACTGCCCCGCGCCGAGGGGCGTGTAGGGCTGCACGTCGGTCTTCAGCCGGTACGCGGTGACCTCGGGTCCGACCTTGGACTTCACGTCGTTGACGACGGAGAGCACGCCGGCGAAGGCACCGAGGGCGCAGAGGACCGACAGGATCAGCAGGATGATGCCGCGGCGCTGACGGGAGTTCATGTGCCGTGCAACCTCATTGGGGGAATCGGTCGAACCGGATCGGATGGCGGGCGGGCTGAGCGAGGGGAGCGGCGCGGTGCGGCCTACCCGGTGAGGGCTCGTCTCTCACGGCGGTGGCCGAGAGCGGCGTCCCGGCGGGCGCCGGGCAACGCCGGCGTCGTGTCGTACACCGGTGGTGTCGCGGAGCAGAACACGCACCGGTCGCCGATGACGTCGATGCCGCACCAGTGGCAGGTGCTCTGCCGCACCGACGTGACCAACTGGTAGAGGACCGAGAGGTCGGGCAGGTAGGCGCAGAACTCGGTCACCTTTCCGGTGCCCCACCAGCCGGGGGACTCGGCCGGCAGCGGCATCTCGCGCAGTCCCTGCACGCGCCAGGAGGGGGCGAGTGTGCCGGCGACCCAGTCGGACGGCAGCTGGCCCTTGGCGACCAGCAGCCAGGTGCCGAACTCGGGTCCGTCGAGGGCGGCCTCGGGGCCGATCCGCACCAGTTGCGGCACGGGATGCGCCACGACGCCGAACTGGCTGCCCGGCATCCAGGACCTGGCGTGCGACTTCAGGCCGACGGGGACGTGGTCGAGCCGGGCGACGGAGCCGAGGAGCGCGCCGGCGTGGATGTAGTGGGTGAGGAGACGGCCGGCCGAGGCGAGGACGCCGGGGCTGAGGTCGCAGGAGGCCAGTTGCCGCAACTGTCGGGCCAGTACGGCGAGTCCGAGCGGGGGCAGGGGCGGCCGGAACAGGGCGATGCGGTCGGTCTCCAGGAGGGCGCGGACGGTGTGCAGCCGTCGTTCGACGCTCTCCGGGAGGGCTTGCGAGCAGACCACGATCACGTGCCCGTGCTGGTCGACCAGCGACTGCAGCTCGGCCAGCGCGTGCTCCAGCGGACGTTGGTCGACGTCCTGGAGCACGACCGCGGGCAGCGTCCGTTCGTCCTGCGGCGGCAGTGCCATGTCGGCACCGGTCACGGCAATGGCAGTTGGCACGCGCGGCTCCCCGTCTCCCCATGCCCGTCGGTCTGCCGGTGTCACTGCGGCACACCCGGATGACTTCACTGCGTGACTACCCGAGCACTGTATCCACGCGTCTGTGACCGGAGAACAGCGTTTCTGTAGCTGTGGAACAACTTGTGTTGCACAAGGTGCGGCAAATCGGGGCAGGTTGAGCATTTTTCGGTGGGTGACCGGGCGGTGACCGGGCGGTGACCGAGCGAGCAGGGGAGTGCGTCCCGGACGGCGCCAAGTCCGGCGAGCGGTCGTGAACTTGGTCCGTACCTACCCCTTGACACTCTCAATTGGTCTGGACCACCTTTACCTCAATGCCCCCACTCCCCCACCGGAGGCCTCAATGGAGCCCGTGCACAGACGGTTCGGCAGACGGACGAAGTTCTGGGCGGGAGCCGTCACCGCCGCGCTCGCCCTCTCGGTCACGGCCGTCGGCCAGGCGTCCGCCGCGGACGTCAACAACGCGAAGAACGCCGGCTTCGAGGCCGGTCTGAGCAACTGGTCCTGCTCGGCGAACAGCGGTACGAGCGTCTCCTCCCCGGCGCACGGCGGCTCGGCCGCGCTCAAGGCGTCACCGAGCGGGCAGGACAACGCCCGGTGTTCCCAGACGGTGAAGGTGAAGCCCGGCTCGACGTACACGCTGAGCGCGTGGGTCCAGGGCGGGTACGCCTACCTGGGCGTGACGGGCACGGGTACGACGGACGTGTCGACCTGGACCCCGGACTCGGCCTCCTGGAAGCAGCTGTCGACGAAGTTCACGACGGGCTCCTCGACGACCTCGGTGACCGTGTTCACGCACGGCTGGTACGGGCAGTCGGCCTACTACGCCGACGACCTGTCCGTCTTCGGCCCCGACGGAGGCGGCGGCGACGGTGAGCCGGAGCCCACGGTTCCGTCGGCCCCGGCGGGTCTGAGCGTCTCCGGTACGACGTCCTCCTCGGCGTCGCTCACCTGGAACGCGGTGTCGGGCGCCACCGGCTACAACATCTACCGCGACGGTACGAAGGTGACGGCGGTCACCGGCACGTCGGCGACGATCACCGGCCTCGCGGCCTCCACGTCGTACTCCATGCAGGTCACGGCGACGAACGCGGCCGGTGAGTCGGCGAGGTCGGCCGCGGTGACGGCCCGGACGACGGAGCAGGGCGGCGGCGGGGGCGGCGACCTGCCCAAGCACGCGGTGACCGGCTACTGGCAGAACTTCGACAACGGGGCGACGGTCCAGAAGATCTCGGACGTCTCCGCCCAGTACGACATCATCGCGGTCTCCTTCGCGGACGCGACGGCGACGCCGGGCGCGGTCACCTTCAACCTCGACTCGGCCGGGCTCGGCGGCTACACGGTCGACCAGTTCAAGGCGGACGTCCGGGCGAAGCAGGCCGCCGGGAAGAAGGTCATCATTTCGGTTGGCGGCGAGAAGGGCACCGTCTCGGTGAACGACTCCGCCTCCGCGACGAACTTCGCCAACTCGGTCTGGTCCGTGATGCAGGAGTACGGCTTCGACGGCGTCGACATCGACCTGGAGAACGGTCTCAACCCGACCTACATGACGCAGGCCCTGCGCGCCCTGTCGGCGAAGGCGGGCCCGGACATGATCCTGACGATGGCGCCGCAGACGATCGACATGCAGTCGACGTCGGGCTCGTACTTCCGCACGGCGCTGAACGTGAAGGACATCCTCACCGTCGTCAACATGCAGTACTACAACAGCGGCACGATGCTGGGCTGCGACGGCAAGGTGTACGCGCAGGGCACGGTCGACTTCCTCACCGCCCTGGCCTGCATCCAGCTGGAGAACGGCCTCGACCCGTCCCAGGTCGGCCTCGGTCTGCCGGCCTCCACCCGTGCGGCGGGCGGCGGCTACGTCTCCCCGTCCGTGGTGAACAACGCCCTCGACTGCCTGACGAAGGCCGTCAACTGCGGCTCCTTCAAGCCGTCGAGGACGTACCCCGACCTGCGGGGCGCGATGACCTGGTCCACGAACTGGGACGCGACGGCGGGCAACGGGTGGTCGAACGCGGTGGGGGCGCACGTGCACGCGCTGCCGTAGCCATGGTTGTTCCCACTCCGGCCCCTGGCACCCACGGCGCCAGGGGCCTCCCTCAATCACCGGCCACGTGTGCTCCGGTGGCCGTCACTCGTCAGGACGCGACCGCGGCGACCCAGTCCTCGGACCGTGTCAGGATCGGTCCCTTCACCTCTACAGCGCCTGAGACGTACAAGAGCCACCGAAGTTCGTCGCAGGCGAAGAAGGACTCCCCCCACGTGTCCACCCACAAGCGCGCCTGCTGCTCGTCCGCCCGGGTCAGGTCCCACCACGCCCAGCCGCGGAACTCGGAATCAGGATCGAACTGGTAAAGCCACTCCTGGAGATCCCACGCCCCTCGTCCGACCGCGGCCGCATAGCGCTCCGCACCCCGCACCGCGAATTCCGGAGGCGCCACCCCACTTCCCCGTCCGGCAGCGGAGAACCAGTCGGGGATCGCGTCCACCGGGAGGTCTTCGCCCTCGTACGGTTGTGATTCCGCCAGCCGCAGTGCGGGACCGAGCACGGACCGCGCCCTTTCCCCCAGCTCGGAGACCTCGCCGCTGGTCCGGACGTCGAAGGCGCACAGCACAGGCGGCACATCCTGTATCGACGGTCTGCGCGACAACCGGAGCCGCTCCTGCTCGACGTCCTCGATTTCATGCAACATGCCGAACGCGCCCTATCCTTCCTGGACTACCCTGCCTGGATACTTTGCCACTTCTTCCCTGAACTCATTGAGCATCCCGCTGGGAATGCCGTACAGGTCATCACCCATGGTGGGGTCCGAGATTTCCGGGCATATCTTTTTCATTTGCTTCCACTCGGCCCTGCTGAAGCCGAGGCCGGGCTCCTCCTGGGGCACTGCGGTTCGCCTGATCTTCTCTCGGAACTCGGCCGATATCTGGAACTCGACAATCTGCCCACCTTCGCCGCGGAAACGCACGGTATGCCCAATGTCTCCGCTCAGATTGACGTAAAGGGCCCCCTTCCCGGTGATGGTGACCTTGCCGTCCTCGCCTATGTGTATCCGCTTGCTCAGAGGGTGGTCGGTCTGCTTTCGGAATCCAGGGATCGTCTCCTCGCATCGCGGGGCCAGGCCGAGCGGGTCGGCCCAGGTGTGCGGATTGTGCACGTACGTCGACGGGTTCGGTGCGGGCGCGAGGCCGAGGGGGTCGGGTGTGAGGTAGCGCCCGGTCTCAGGGTCGTAGAGACGGTGATAGTTGTGGTGGAGACCCGTCTCCGAGTCGAAATACTGACCCGGGAACCTGAGCGGGGTGTACGACGTGCTGTCGGCCGCCCAGGCCGTGGTGCCCCATACGGTCGTTCGCGTCCGCCAGGCAACGCCGCCCGCGGGGTCAAGGAGTTCCGTCGGCGTACCGACGAGGTCCGTGACGATGGCGAAGAAGCGGGAGTCGATCTCTTCTTGGGACGCCGCGCCGACCCCCACGCGCTCGGTCTGGGCGATCGGATGCAGCCCCTGGTGATCCCACGTGAGCGTGACCGGTCGGGGCAGCCGCGCCGACGTAGTGGTCTCTTCGCAGAGGACGGCGCCGTCCCAGGTGAAGTCCGTCCGCTCGGCGACGCTGACGCCGTCCGGCTCCAGTCGCAGTTTCGCGATACGGCGCCCAAGCGGATCGTGGAGATAGCGCCACTCGGTACCGTCCGGTGTGGTGACCGAGACAAGGCGGTCCTCGCTGTTCCAGGTGTAGTGCCAAGTGTCCCGCCTGCCGGACAGTCGGGTCTTTCGGCGAAGCGTGATCCTCCCCGCCGTGTCGTGCTCGTACCGTACGTTCCCGGCCCGGACGATCCGCGTACCGGCGTAGCTGCGGGGGCCGGTGGCCTCGTGGCCCGGGTGGGCCGCCGGCCACGCGGCGTCGGTCTGATTGCCCGCTTCGTCGTACGCGTAGCTTTCCGACCAGCCCTCGGCGCGGACGCCCGTGACCCGGCCAACGGCATCAAGGGCGAAGTGCCGTGTGCCGGTCATCTGATCGTCGATACCCGCCAGGTAGCCGTCGGCCCGGTAGGTGTACCCCCTGCTCATGGTGACCTGACCAGCGGCGTCCGTCACGGACTGGCCCGTGAGGCGCCCCAGTTCATCGTAGGAGCGGGCCAGTGTGACCGTGCCGACCGAACGGCTCACCTCCCGGCCCGCCGCGTCGTGGGCGAACGTGATCACGCCACCACCGGTGATCAGTTCGGTGTGCCGCCCGGCCGCATCGTGATTCCAGACGCTCACGGCTCCCGTCGGGGTGACGCGTTTCGTCCGTCGTCCCAGCAGGTCGTACTCGTACGTGGAAGTACGGCCGTTGACCGTCTCGGAGAGCAAGCGCCCCAAGGGGTCGTGAGTGAGAACCAGCGACGAGTCGGCCGTGTCCGCGGTGGCGATGCGACCGGTCGGGGTGTATGTGAAGCAGGTTTCCCCTTCAGGGGACGTCTTGGCGGTGACGAGACCGAGGACGTTCCGGCGGAAACTGATCGCCCGCCCGGATTCGTTGGTACTGGCCACGAGCCGACCGGCATCATCGTGGGAATAGGAGATCGTAAGCCCGTCGAAGTCGCTCTCGGACACGAGTCGGCCTGCCGGGTCGTAGAAGTATTCCCAGCACCGCCCTTGAGCATTCGTGACCTCCACCAGGCGCAACTCGGTGTCGTAACCGAAGTTCTGACGAGCGCCGTCCGGCCCGACACGGGCTGTCAACACGTCGAACGGGCCGTACTCGAATCGGGTCCGCGCTCCGGTGGGGCTCGTGTGACTGGTGCAGTTGCCTTCGGCGTCGTACGTCCAGACCTCGTCGGTTCCGTCAGCCATGACACGGCGAGTCAGCCTGCCCTCTGTGGTCCACTCCTGCCGGGTCTCGTTCCCGGCGGCGTCAACAACTGTGCTCGGGCGTCCGAACAGGTCTCGGACGTACCGGGTGCGGCCCTCGAGAGCATCGATGATTTCGACAGGCAGACCGGCGCCGTTGCACCGGACCCGTGTGCACCGGCCCAGTGCATCGGTGACAGAGACCAGGTGACCTGCGCTGTTGTAGGCAAAACGGGTGGTGGTGCCCAACGGGTCGGTGACGGATACGCGGTCACCTCGATCGTTGTACTCCTGCGACCAGGCGGTCCCGTCAGGGCCCCTGATGACCGTGGGCAAGCCGAGGGCGTCGTACTCGGAGCACAGTTCCGTCTCGTCCGGCCGCACTACTCTTGTGACGTTGCCCTGCTCGTCGTAGACGTACCGTCTGGTGGCTCCCAGCGGATCGGTGACGGCGACCAGCCGCAGCTCCTCGTCCCAGTCCTGGGTCGTGACGTTGCCCAACGGATCCGTTTCCCGCACCAGACGCAGAGCTTCGTTGTGCTCGTAGACCCGGACCTGGCCGAGGGAGTCGGTCACGCGCGTGGTACCGGCGCCGCTGTCGTATTCGAGGGCCGACGCGAGGCAATCGCCGCTGCCACCCGTCGTCACGACTCGCCCTCGGGCGTCGTACGTGTACCGGTACGTGGTGCTGTTGCGGTCGGTCCAGGAAGTGACGCGCCCGTCGCCGTCGTATGTGTAGCGCATGGGCAACCCGGAGGAGTCGATTTCCTCGGCCAGGTGGCCCTGTGCATCGTAACCGAGGGTGAGCAGGGTGATGCCCCGGTCATCCGGAAACGATGGGTCAAGGAGGCGCAGGCCGGTGATACGCGAGAGCGTGGGGTGGTGATCCAGGACTATGCGGTACCCACCCGAGTGGATGATCGACCCGGGGATGTCCCCCTCGTCGTAACAGACGGTGATGCGGTTTCCATTGCGGTCCGTGACATGTTGCACGGGAAGGTCGACCGCCTCGTCTCCCACCGCAGCGACCGGACTGTGGAAGACGTACGCACGGCCGGTGTCGGGATCCGTGATGCGTACGGCTCCGTCAATTTCGTCGTCCCAGCACAGGGACAGCCGAGAGCCCGGGGTTCTCGGCCTCACCGCTTCGCCGGTCTGCGGGGCGGGGAACGGAAAGCAGACGCGGGCGCCGTCAGGGGTCGCGTAGACGATGCCTTCGTCGTCCAACTGCACGCGCTGGTCGAGTGTCGAGGCCCAGGAGGGGCCGAACCATCCGCCCCAGCGGTAGGAGGAGAGGTGCGTCCGCTCCAGGACCAGCGGGAGTACGCCCGGCAGTGTGACGTCCGTGCGGGTCAGTGCCATATCGCCGGTGGCCACATCGATCGGATCCCGCACGAACTTCTTGATCTCGTTGCGGATCGACGCCGGCAGCTTGTTGAAGCCCGGGTTGAGCCTCAACCGCTCGAACGAGGCGCAGTCCAGCTTGAGGCCCTTGCTGAGCTTGGCCAGGTCGGCCGGCTTGAGTGCCTTCAGGCCTTTGCCCAGGGCCTTGCCCAGCGCACCGAAGCCCACTCCCAGGAGTGCCCCCTCGGTGAGGATGGCGGCGAGTTTGTCGGGGTTCTTGAACGCCTCCGGATCACGCAGCAGGGTGTCGAAGGCGGAGAACTTCATGCCCTCCTTCGCCATCTTCCCGGCCGCCGCGATGCCGCGGATTTCCTTCAGCGCCTTCAGCGCCCGCTCCACCGTCCGGATGACCTCCATCACCCCCCGGATCGCGGACGCCAGGACGGTGCCCTCCTGCTCGATCCGGGTGACCAGCGCGACCACCTTCGCCGCGCGCGAGCCGGCCATCAGCGTGGAGACGACGGCCGACGTGCCGCCGGTCAGCACGGACAGGGCGAGCCCCGCCAGCTCCAACTCGGCGATCTCCACCAGGATGACGCCGATCTCCGAGAGCAGTTCGTGCGCCTTGTCCGCGAAGTCGTCCAGCGCCTTCGCACCCTCCCTGAGAGAGTCAGCCATCTCGGTGGCTTGCTGACGGGCCGACTTGGCCCGTTTGTGAAGGGCCTTGGCGGACTTGCCCTCCCACTCCACGTCCGCCAGTGCCTTGCGCGCCGCCTCAGCTGCCTCGTCCAGGCCCGTGGCCAGGGCACGCCACTTCTTGGCGATCTCCCGGATACCGTCCGGGTCCACCGCCGGATCGGTGATGCCCAGGAACTCCAGTCCGTCGGCGACCGTGTCACCGAACATGTGGTTGAACTTGTTGATGTAGTGCAGGGGGTTGAGGTCGACCACTCCCGCTCAGCCCTTCTCGGCGCGGGCCGCGGACGTCAGCAGCACGTCCAGCAGGTCGAATGCGTCAGAGACGTCGCCCATGAACTTCGCTTCGGTCTCCCACTCGTCGTCCAGCTGCCTGGCCAGCTTCGCGAGCGTGGTCATGCCCTCCTCGATGTCGTCCTTCGCACCGAGAAGGGAGCCCAGGGCTCCCAGGGCCGACAAGTCGTGCGAGGCCGACTCGTACTCTTGCAACGGCTTCGCCGTGTGCTGGCCCACCGCCCGCAGTCCCTTTGCCGCCTTGTGCAGCGACGCAGCCTCTTTCGCCAGGTCCGCCATGCGGCCCCTCCCCCGTGATTAACCCTGTGCACATGCCAACCTCATGACCGTAGTGAGGTCGGTTATGCGGGAGGTATGGGTGGCGCCAAGGGCGAGTAAAGACCGACTGTGACGTACGCCGTCAGGGTGCGCCGTACGCCGCCGCGCTCGCCCTCGGCAGTGTCGCCCACATACGCGTGCCGCCGCCGGGCTCCCTCGCCTCACCGAAGCCCCACGTGCCGTCGCAGGCGCGGCAGACGCAGGCCAGGAGGCGGAGGGCGGCGCGGCGGCGGGTGTCGCAGGCGGTGGCCAGGTGGGGGCTCGTGTGGCGGGGGTGGCTGTCATAGGCGATGACCCGGAGGGTGGAGAAGCGGAAGCGCAGGGCGAGGTAGTAGTCCACCGACTCCGTGAACTGGCAGGCGACAGCCGTCAGTTCGCTGACCGCTTGCAGTGCCGGGTCGAGCATGTCCGTGAGGCCGTGCGCCGTGAGCACTTGTCGCGCCGTCGCCCGCGCGAGGGAAGGGCTGGACAGGGCGGCGGGGAGCGTGAAGCTGTAGGCCAGGGTTTCGGGGATCGGGGGTGTGGGGTCTGCCGGGTAGACAGGGGCGAGGGGACAACGGGACGGGGGCACGGTGACTCCTTCATGAGGGGTGCGGTCGGTGGCTCCGTCGCGCGGCCAGGCTTGCGCGATGCACTTCCGACCGCCGTGTGTAGCGTGTGCGCTACTGAATGTATCGACGTCGGTGCCTAATTTGGCACCACAAAGTGAAAAGTGCGCTCGATCGTGAGTGGTCGTATGCGGGGCGGCAGACTGCTCACGACGGCAGGTGGAGGGAGCGGTATGGGAGCGAGGACGTCAGCCACAGCACGTCAGAAGCGGCTGGGGATCGAGGTCCGTCGCATGCGTACGTCGGCGGGGATGTCCGCCGAGTTCGCCGCGGGACTGCTGGGGGTCGACCGTGGCACGATCTCGCACGTCGAGTCGGGCGTGCGGGCGATCAGTCCGGAGCGGGTCCGCACCCTCGCCTGCAACTGCGACTGCCAGGACTCGGCGTACGTCGAGGCCCTGGTCGGCATGGCAGCAGCCGGGCGGCGGGGATGGTGGGAGAGGTATCGGGGGTCTCTTCCTCATGGGATGCTGGACATCGCGGAGTTGGAGGCGTACTCCGCCCGCATGCGCGCCGCCTACTCCATGCACATCCCAGGGCTGCTGCAGACCTCGGACCACGCCATGGCCGTCTTCCGTGTCGTCATCCCGCAGTTGCCCGAGCATGAGGTCGCTTTGCGCCTGGCCCATCGGGTGGAGCGCCAGCAAGTGCTGGAGGGAGCCGACGCGACGCCGCTCGTCGCCATCGTGCACGAGGCGGCTCTTCGCATGCAGTTCGGTGGTCGCAGGGTCGCCAAGGCTCAGTTGCATCACGTCCTGGAGAAGTCCGAGCAGGAGAACGTGACCGTCCTGGTCATCCCCTTCGCCGCCGGTGCCTTCCCGGGGGCCGGACAGACCGTGCTGTACGCGGAAGGTCCGGTGCCCCAACTGGACACGGTGCAGATCGACAGCTCGCACGGGCCGGACTTCCTCCACGCCGACGCCCAACTGGCGAAGTACCGTGCCCACCTGGACTGGATGGAGCGCATCACCCTGTCGTCGGCGGCGTCGCGCGACTTCATCCGCGAGATCGCCAACGACCTTTGAGGAGAAGCTCGATGAGCGACATCACGTGGGAAGAACCCTTCTGCGGCGAGGGAAACTCCTGCTTCCGCCTCGGCACCGACACCACCGGCAACGCCTACATCGCGATAGCCGGCGAGGAGGACGCCCCCCTCACCGACAGCCGGGACGCGCTGCGGCGCATGATCCTCGACATCAAGGCGGGGAAGGCCGACCACCTGCTCTGAGACTCGTGTGAAACATTTTCCGGGGCCCACCGCATCAATGAGGTGAAGGCAGTACGCGGCAGCGGTGGGCACGGGGGACACGGACATGAGGCAAGCGCGGGCGGACGAGTACGCCGAGTTCGCGGTGGCGCGGGCCGGGCATCTGTACCGGTCCGCGTGTCTGCTCACCGCCGGGGACACGCATCTGGCCGAGGATCTCGTGCAGGAGACCTTCGGGCGGCTGTACGTGCGGTGGGGGCGCGTGTCCCGGGTGGGAAATCCCGCCGGGTACGCGCAGACCGTGCTCACCAGGGCCTTCCTCGCCCATCAGCGGCGGCGCAGCAGCCGGGAGCGGGCGACGGACGTGTTCCCGGACCTGCCCGGCTCCGGGGACGGGGACGCCTCGCTGCGGCTGACGCTGCTGGACGCGCTCGCGCGGTTGCCCGCCAAGGACCGGGCCGTCGTCGTCCTGCGGTACTGGGAGGACCGGTCCGTCGAGGAGACCGCCGACGTCATGAACGTCAGCTCGGCGGCCGTGCGAACGCGGTGCTCCCGGGCACTGGGACGGCTGCGTGAGCTGCTCGGTGAGGACCTCGCGGAGTACGCCAGACCCTGACGGCCGTCCCAGCACAGTCATACGTCCCCTCCCCCACTTCGGCTTTCACTTCACTCACCTTGCGGAAAGGGTGGTTCGCCATGCCCGGAGACCAGTACCAGACCCCGTTCGAGGAGCGGCTCTCCGCCGCCCTGCACGACGCCGGCGGCGACTTCGACACCGACCGTACGGCTCTCGTCGCCGGGGGTCGGAGCCGAGGACGGCGGGCGCTGACGCGGCGCCGGGCCGGGGTGGTCGGCGGGGCGGTGGCCGGTGTCGCGCTGGTCGGGGTGGGCGGAGCAGTGCTCCTGCCGCAGGGGAAGTCCAACGGCCCCGATGTCTCCGCCGCGGCCTCCGGGGCCACCTCCCGGCCGTCCGCCTCCGCCACGAAGCCCGCTCCGCCTCCCGTCTCCGGCGACACCATCGTCGGTGAACTCAAGAAGCTGCTTCCGGAGGGGGAGTTCAGCCAGGAGAACGCCCGTGGATCGGGTGACGGGCCGTACGCGTACCTCGTGTACGACGACGGGGAGGGAGCCGCCGCGATGAACGTGGGCTTCGCCCGGGTCGATCCCGGCAGCCCGCAGGTCCGCGAGCTGACGGGATGCCCCGACGAGACGTTCACCCCGTACGACGACTGCTCCTCCACCCGGCTGGCCGACGGCTCGCTGCTCAGGCTCCTCAAGGGCTACGAGTATCCCGACAAGCGCGTCGACACCAAGTACTGGTCCGCCGACCTGGTCACGACCGAGGGACAGCATGTCAGCGTCGGCGAGTGGAACGCCCCCGCGCAGAAGGGCGCGCCCGTCTCCCGCCCGGAGCCTCCGCTGTCGACCGAGGAGTTGAAGGAGGTCGCCACGGCGGAGGTGTGGCGCAAGGTGGTGGACGCGATTCCCGAGACGCCGAAGTCCACCAAGCCCACCAAGCCCACCAAGTCCGCCCCGTCCGACACCGTGCCGCCGGCCGTCTCCGGCAAGGACATCACCGAGACGCTGGCCGGGTTGCTGCCCAAGGGGCTGGACGTGGTGAGGAAGGGCGGCCAGGAGACCGAGTACACCTACGTCGTCGTCGACGACGGGCGGGGCGAGAGTCTCGTCCAGGTCAACGTCCAGTACGGCATGCACGACATCGCCGACCATCTGCGCCGCAACGGCGAGCCCCTTCCCGACGGCACCCTCGTCGCCACGCACCAGGGGAACGGGGACGACCGGGTCGCCGGGGTCCTGATGTGGACGGCCGACACCCTGCGGCCCGGCAAGGACGGCTTCCGCGTTGTGATCAGCGCCTTCAACAACGGTGCCGCCCATGCCGAGCCGTCCCGCGGCAATCCCGCGCTGACCATGGATCAGCTGCGGGAGATGGCGCTCAGCCCGGAGTGGGACAAACTCCGGTAGGACCCGGCCGGTGGGCCGGTGGGATCAGAAGAACTCCGCCCAGGGCTGGTCCCAGATCTCCTTCAGGCACAGCACCAGGAACAGCAGGCCCGCGACCGCGAGCATCGTGTTGCTCAGCCAGCCGTTGCGCCACTCGCGCGGTGTGCGGGAGGAGTTGAGGAGCCAGATCAGGGTCAGGGCGAGGAAGGGCATGAAGGCCGCGCCCAGGACGCCGTAGATGATGACCAGGCGGAAGGGCTCGCCCTGGAAGAGCAGGACGATGGGCGGGAAGGTGAGCCACAGCAGGTAGGCGCGGAAGGGCCAGGAGCGTTCGTGCTCGCCGGAGGCGATCTCCTTGCCCTTGCCCGCCGTCTTGTCGCGCTGCCGGGCCACGAAGTCCGCGAACATCAGGCTCACGCCGTGCCACACGCCGATGAGCGAGGTGAAGGACGTGGCGAAGAAGCCGATCAGGAAGAACTTGGCCGTCGCCGTGCCGTACTCGTCCGCCAGGATGTCGCCGAGCTGCACCAGGCCCTTGCCACCGCCGGAGAGCGCGATGTTCGCGGCGTGCAGCATCTCCGCGCCGACGAACAGCATGGCGACGACGAAGACACCGGTCGTGATGTACGCGACCCGGTTGTCCAGCCGCATGACCTTCATCCAGCCGGTGTTGGCCCAGCCCTTGGCGTTGACCCAGTAGCCGTACGCGGCGAGCGTGATCGTGCCGCCGACGCCGCCGATCAGGCCGAGGGTGTTGAGGACGGAGTCCTCGCCGTCCGGGATGACCGGGAGGAGGCCGGCGAAGGCGTTCCCCAGGTTGGGCGTGACCCGGATCGCCAGGTAGACCGTCACCACGAACATGACGCCCACCATGACCGTCATGACCTTCTCGAAGACGGCGTACTTGTTGAACCAGACGAAGACCAGGCCGACCACGCCGCAGGCCACGCCCCACCATTCGAGGTCCATCACGCCGGGGAACAGGGCCTGCAGCGGCAGGGCGCTGGACGACATCGCCGCCGCGCCGTAGGAGAAGCCCCAGATCACGACGTAGACCGCGAAGAAGTACGTGGTCCAGCGGCCGAGGCTCGCCCAGCCGTCGAAGAGGGTGCGGCCGGTGGACAGGTGCCAGCGGCCCGCCGCCTCGGCGAGGGAGATCTTGACCAGGCAGCCGAGGACCGCCGCCCACAGCAGGGTGTAGCCGAAGTTGCTGCCCGCGATCAGGGTGGCCACGAGGTCGCCGGCGCCGACCCCGGTCGCCGCGACGACGATGCCGGGGCCGATGTAGCGCCAACTGGATTTACGAGGTGCCGAGTCGGGGTCGGGTGCTGCCCCGGCGTCGCTGGTGTTGCCCGTGGTGTCCGCCATGCGGGCCAACAAAGCTCATGGCGGCCGGTGGGACAAGAGGGCGTGCGGGGATCTTCACGCGGATCTTCACGCGATGCGCCTACTCGTCGCCGTCCGCCTCGCGCTTCGCGTCGGCCTTCGCCACGGACTTCGCCTCGGGCTTCGTCCCGGACTTCGCCTCGGGCTCCGCGTCCGCCTCGGCCTCGGACTCCACCTCGGACTTCGCGTCCGCCTCGGCCTCGGGCTCCGCTTCGTCCCGCGTCTCGCCGTCCTCGAAGTACGCGTCCAGGACCTCGTCCAGGGCCGACTCCCACTCCGGGAAGCGGCTTCGCGACGACGCCTCGATCTCGATCGGGTACCAGCGGCGGTCCGGCGTGTGCACCGTGACGGTGAACCGCTTGCCGAAGCGGCCCGTCTCCGTCTCGACGGCCCCGACCTCGTTCCAGCGGAACTCGCAGCTCTGGTCGTCGAGGGAGAGACGTACGCCCTTGTGGTCGGCGACGATCCTGGCGCGGCGGTCGGCGGCCTCGAAGACGGGGCCACCGGGGTCCGGGGCCTCTTCTTCCTCCTCCGGCTCCGCGGCCTGTTCGGCGGGTTCGGGAGCCGCGGTCCCGTCCGTGACGCGGACGTCCTCGGGCTCCTCCTCCGCCTCCTTCTCCGATCTCACGCCCTCCGGCTCACCGGTCACGGGTGCGGTGAGCCCGGGGACGAATGCCGGGTCGAATCCGGCGCCTTCCAGGGGCTGGCTGGTCGATCCTCTGCGCTGCTCCACAGCGGGCAGTATGGTCGACGATCCTGTGTCGGACACAGCCAGCCCCAACTTCGTTATCAGACGCCTACACGAGACGCCTACACGAACAGGCTCAGCACCGCCGCCACCACGAACCCGGCGACCGACAGCACGCTCTCCAGCACGGTCCACGTCTTCAGCGTGTCCCGTTCGCTGATGCCGAAGTACTTGGCGACCATCCAGAAGCCGCCGTCGTTGACGTGCGAGGCGAAGATGGAGCCCGCCGAGATGGCCATGATGACCAGGGCGACGAACGCCTGGGAGTGGTCGCCCTCGGCGAGCAGCGGTGCCACGATGCCCGCCGTCGTCACGATGGCCACCGTCGCCGAGCCCTGGGCGACCCGCAGCACCAGGGAGATCAGGTAGGAGAGGACGATCACCGGCAGGCCGACGTCGTTGAAGGTGTCGGAGAGCGCCTGGGCGACGCCGCTGGCCTTGAGGACGGCACCGAAGACACCGCCCGCGCCGACCACCAGCAGGATGTTGCCGACCGGCTTCAGCGAGGCCGTCGAGACGGTCTCCAGGGACTTGCGGGACCAGCCGCGCCGGATGCCGAGCAGGTAGTAGGCGAGGAACAGGGCGATGGTCAGGGCCACGAACGGGTTGCCGAAGAACTCGATCACCGAGCGGAGGGTGGACTCGTCCAGGGCGATGGAGGAGAAGGTCGCGGCGAGGATGAGGACCAGCGGGGTGCCGATGATGCCGAGGACCGTGCCGAGCGCGACGGGGCTCTCGTGCGGCGCGACGCCGGCCTTGCTCTGCTCGTCGATGACGGCCTGCTTGGCCTCCTCGGCCGCCTCGACCATGTCCTGCGGCACGGGCACGAAGATGCGGCGGCCGATCCAGGCGGAGAACACCCAGGCGGCGAGCACGGCCGGGATGCCGCAGACGATGCCCATGAGGATCACCCAGCCGAGGTCCACGTGCAGCAGTCCGGCCGCGGCCACCGGGCCGGGGTGCGGCGGCAGGAAGGCGTGGGTCATCGACAGGCCGGCGAGCAGCGGCAGGCAGTAGAGCAGGACCGACTTGCCGGAGCGCTTGGCGGCGGCGTAGACGATGGGCGCCAGCACGAAGATGCCGACGTCGAAGAAGACCGGGACACCGAAGATCAGGCCGGTCAGGCCCATGGCGAGCGGGGCGCGCTTCTCGCCGAAGAGGCCCAGCAGCCGGGAGGCCAGCACCTGGGCGCCGCCGCTGACTTCGAGGATCGCGCCGAGCATGGTGCCCAGGCCGATGATGATGGCGACATGGCCGAGGATGCCGCCCATGCCGGACTCGATGGTGGAGACGGCGTCGGACTTCTGGACGGTGCCGAAGAGTTCGGTGACCGACAGGCCGGCGAGCAGGCCGACGGCTATGGAGACGGCGAGCAGCGCGACGAACGGCTGCAGCCGCACCTTGATGATCAGGAAGAGCAGCAGCACGATGCCGATCGTGGCGACGGTCAGCAGGCCCGCCGTGCCGTCGATCAGGTGGAGCAGGCCACCGGTGTGGGGCGGTGTCTCCGCCGGGGCGGAGGCGGCGAGCTGGAGGGACACAGGGGACATACGGGGGTCCTCGCGGTAAACACATACAGCTTTCGAGCAGGGCGGGGCGCGGCACGGCGCCCCGGGGGTGAGGGGCGCCATGCCGTGCGACAGTCAGACGGAAGGAGAGACGGAGGCGAGGGTCAGCCGAGGACGGCCAGCGCGTCGATCTCGATGAGGAGTCCGGCGGGCAGACCGACGTAGACGGTCGTGCGCGCGGCGGGCGGCTGGGTGAGGCCCTGCTCCTCGAAGTAGGCGTTGTAGATCTCGTTCATCTCGGCGAAGTGGTCCACGTCCGTGAGGTAGACGCGGATCATCATCACGTCGTCCCAGGAGGCGCCGCCCTCTTCGAGGATCGCCTTGACGTTGGCGAGGGTCTGGAGGGTCTGCTCGCGCAGGGTCGGGCCGGCCGGGGTGGGGGCCTTGCCCTCCTCGTGCGGGAGGAAGCCGACCTGGCCGGCGACCTGGAGGATGTTGCCCCTCTTGACGCCGTGGCTGAACTTCGCCGGGGGGACGGTGTGGGTCGCGGGGATGAGGGCGATCTTGTCGGTCATGCGGTGACTTCCTTGACTGGGGTCCTGCCGGAGTACTCGCCGCTGATGGCGTCCGCCGTGCGGCGGACCAGCGGGAGCAGGGTGAGGAGTTCGTCGGCGGTGACGACGACGTTCGGCGCGGAGACCGACATCGCGGCCGTCACCCGGCCGTCGGCGCCCCGGATGGGCGCGGCGACGCAGTTGATGGACTCCTCGTGGCCACCGAGGTCGGTGGCCCAGCCCTGTTCGCGCACCTTGGCCAGCTCCTTGAGGAAGCCGTCGGCGTTCGGTGTCGAACGGGCCGTGTACAGGGGGTAGTCGAGCTTCTCGACGACGGCTCGGCGCTCGTTCTCGGGAAGGTCGGCGAGCAGCAGCTTGGCCACCGCCGCGACGGTGATGGCGACGGGCTTGCCGATCCGGGAGTACATGCGGACCGGGTAGCGGCTCTCCACCTTGTCGATGTAGAGGACCTCGTTCTCCTCGTAGACGGCGAGGTGGACGGTGTGTCCGCAACTCTCGTTGAGGCGTACGAGGTGGGGGTGGGCGATCTCGCGGACGTCGAGGTTCTCCATCGCCTCCTGGGCCAGCGCGATCAGCCGGGCGCCGAGGCGGTAGCGCTGGTCGGACTGGCGGTAGACGAAGCCGTGCTCGTGCAGCGTCCGCAGGAGGCGCAGGGCGGTGGACTTGTGGACGCCGAGGCGGTCGGCGACCCGGCCCAGGTCGGCGGGGCCCTCGGCGAGCAGCGGCAGGATGCTCAGCGCGCGGTCGACGGTCTGGCTCATGGGGTTCGTACCTCCTCCTCGGCCCTCTCGCCGGCCTGTGTCCAGCCGGGGCCGAGTCGAAGTGTCCCCCACGCGTCGTCGTCGAGGGCGGCCAGACGGTCGGCGTGGTCGCGGGCCGGGGGTGCGGCGAGGTCGCCGGGGACGGTGAGGGCGGCGGCGGCCATCAGGTGGCCGTGCCGCAGGCGCTCGCGGACGGGCAGGTCCCGCAGGGTGGCGGAGAGGAACCCGGCGGCGAAGGCGTCGCCCGCGCCGACGGCGGCCACGACGTCGACGGTGAGGGCGGGGACGGAGGTGACGTGGTGGGCCTTGGTGCCGTCGGCGCCGGTGGTCCGGTGGAAGGCGGTGGCGCCGGTCGCGCCCTGCTTGACGACGAGCAGCTCGGGCTCGGCCAGCGCGGCGCGCACGGCCTCGGCGCCGCCCAGTCCCCAGGCCTCGTCCTCGCCGACGAAGACGATGTCGGCGCCGCGCGCCAGCTCCAGCAGCACCCGCGAGCCGTCGTCGTGCCCGCGCCACAGCCCGGGGCGGTGGTTGACGTCGAAGGAGACGAGGGGCCGGCCGGGGCGGCGGGCGGTGAGTTCGCGCATCAGGGCGAGGCAGTCGGCGGAGAGCGCGGGCGTGATGCCGGAGAGGTGCAGGACGCGCCCGGAGCGGATGGCGTCGAGGTCCATGTTCCGGGCCGACATCGCGGAGGCCGCGGAGCCCGCCCGGTAGTACGCCACCTCGTGCGCGTCGGTGGCCCGGTCCCCGGCGGTGCGGAAGTACACGCCGGTGGGGCGGTCGGGGTCGCGGCGCACCGCGGAGACGTCCACGCCGTAGGCGCCGATCGCCTCGACGAGGTGGTCGCCGAAGCCGTCGGCGCCGACCCGGCCGACCCAGCGGACGGAGTGCCCGGCGGCGGCCAGCACGCAGGCCACGTTGGACTCGGCGCCGCCGATGGCCCGGTCGAAGGAGGGTACGTCGGCGAGCCGCCCGGGCACGGAGGGAAGGAAGGTGACCATGGACTCGCCGAGCGCGACGACGTCCACGACGCCGGGGGCGGTGCTGGTGGGTCCGGTGGCGGTCACGATGGTGGGGGCTCCTCGTCTCTCTCGCGGGCCTCGGCGGATCCGTTGACCCCGCGTTGGCCGAGATGTTAGACAGCAGTAAGCGATATACGCAACGATCGTTGCACTGCTTGCAACGCATCAGATCAGGGAGGCTCCATGGCCCTCGACACCGGCACCGAAGCCCTCGCCCGTCTGGCCGAGGAGCGCGTCGACCACCGCTTCAAGGGCCTCCCGCCAGACGCCGACGGCCTGACCGTCACCGAGCTGACCCGTCAGGGCCGCAACCTCTTCACCGGCGGTTTCACCACCCCCGTGCTGGCCCTGTCCGCCGAACGCCTGGAGCACAACCTGCGGCTCATGGAGACGTACGCCACCCGGCACGGCCTCGCCTTCGCACCGCACGGCAAGACCTCCATGGCCCCGCAGCTCTTCCACCGCCAGATCGAGCACGGCGCCTGGGGCATCACCCTCGCCGTGCCGCACCAGGTACGGGTGGCGCGGGCCTTCGGCATCCAGCGCGTCTTCCTGGCCAACGAGCTGGTCGACGCCGCCGCCCTGCGCTGGATCTCCTCCGAGCTGGACGCCGACCCGGACTTCCGCTTCGTCTGCTACGTCGACTCGGTGCGCGGCGTCGGACTGATGGACGCGGCACTGTCGGACGCGGGCGCCTCCCGCCCGGTGGACGTCGTGGTGGAACTGGCCGCCGGTGAGGGTGCCCGGACCGGCGTCCGCACGGAGGCCGAGTGCGCGGCGGTCGCCGACGCGGTGGCCGGCGCGCGGACGCTGCGGCTGGCCGGTGTCGCCGGGTACGAGGGCGAGGTGCCCGGCGCCGACCCCGAGAAGGTGCACGCCTGGCTGCGGCGGCTGGTCGCACTCGCCGTCGACTTCGACAAGGCCGGACGGTTCGACGGCTTGGCGGACATCGTGGTGAGCGCGGGCGGCAGCGCCTGGTTCGACGCGGTCGCCGACGTGTTCGCCGAGGTCCCCGACCTGTCCCTGCCGGTGCTGAAGCTGCTGCGCTCGGGCGCCTACGTCTCCCACGACGACGGCCACTACCGCGAGCTGACCCCCTTCAACCGGGTCCCCGAGGAGGGCGCCCTGGAGCCCGCCTTCCGCCTGTGGAGCCAGGTCGTCTCCCGTCCCTCCCCCGAGCAGGCGTTCACCAACGCGGGCAAGCGGGACGCGGCGTACGACCTCCACCTGCCCTTCGCCCAGGTCGTCCGCCGCGACGGCGCCGAGCGTCCCGCCACCGGCGTAGAGGTGACCGGCCTGTCCGACCAGCACGCCTGGCTGCGCACGACCGCGGAAGCGGACCTGGAGGTGGGCGACTGGCTCGGCACGGGCCTGTCCCACCCGTGCACGTCCTTCGACAAGTGGCAGCTCATCCCGGTCGCGCAGGCGGACGGGACGGTCGTCGACTACATCCGCACGTTCTTCTGAGACGCCTGGGAAAGGGAACAGGACATGGAAGAGCTGGTCATCAGGGACGCGGACGTCGTCGACGGCTCCGGCACGGACTCGTACCGCGCGGACGTCGTGGTCGACGGCGGCCGGATCGTCTCGATCGTCAAGGAGGCGGCGGCCGCCGGCTGCCAGCGCCCGAAGGCGCGCCGTGAGCTGGACGCCGAGGGCCTGGTCCTGGCCCCCGGCTTCATCGACATGCACGCCCACAGCGACCTGGCGCTGCTGCGGGACCCCGACCACAGCGCCAAGGCCGCCCAGGGCGTCACCCTGGAGGTCATCGGCCAGGACGGGCTGTCGTACGCGCCGGTCGACGACCGCACCCTCGGCGAGGTGCGCCGCGCCATCGCCGGGTGGAACGGCCCCGGTGACGACATCGACTTCGACTGGCGGTCGGTCGGCGAGTACCTGGACCGGCTCGACCAGGGCATCGCGGTCAACGCCGCCTACCTGATCCCGCAGGGCACGGTGCGCGCGCTGGCGGTCGGCTGGGACGACCGGGAGGCGACCGAGGCCGAGCTGGAGCACATGCGCCGCCTGGTCGCCGAGGGCATGGAGCAGGGCGCGGTCGGCATGTCGTCCGGGCTGACATACACGCCCGGCATGTACGCCAAGGACGCCGAGCTGACCGAGCTGTGCCGGGTGGTGGCGTCGTACGGCGGCTACTACTGCCCGCACCACCGCTCGTACGGCGCCGGGGCCCTCCAGGCGTACGAGGAGATGGTGGAGCTGACGCGGGAGGCGGAGTGCCCCCTCCACCTGGCCCACGCCACCATGAACTTCGGCGTGAACAAGGGCAAGGCGCCCGAGCTGCTGACGCTGCTCGACGACGCGCTGGCCACCGGGGCCGACATCACCCTCGACACGTACCCCTACACCCCCGGCTGCACCACCCTCGTGGCCATGCTGCCGAGCTGGGCGAGCGAGGGCGGCCCGGAGCAGATCATGAAGCGGCTGTCGGACGACGACACCGCCGAACGCATCCGCCACCACATCGAGGAGATCGGCTCCGACGGCTGCCACGGCGTGCCCATGGAGTGGGACACGATCGAGATCTCCGGCACGGGCGACCCGGCGCTCGGCGAGTACGTCGGCCGTACGGTCCTGGAGTCGGCGCGGCTGCGCGGCGAGACCCCGTGGACGACCGCCCGCCGCCTCCTCCTGACCGACCGGCTGGCCCCGACCATCCTCCAGCACGTCGGCCACGAGGAGAACGTCCGCGCGATCATGCGGCACCGGGTCCACACCGGCGGTTCGGACGGCATCCTCCAGGGCGCCAAGCCGCACCCGCGCGCCTACGGCACCTTCCCGCACTACCTGGGCCACTACGTGCGCGAGCTGGGCGTGCTGTCGCTGGAGGAGTGCGTCGCCCACCTCACCTCGCGCCCGGCGGCCCGGCTGCGGCTGCCGGACCGGGGCCTGGTCCGCGAGGGGTACCGGGCCGACCTGGTGCTCTTCGACCCGGCGACGGTCGCGGCGGGCAGCACGTACGAGACCCCGCGCGTGCTGCCGGCGGGCATCCCGTACGTGCTGGTCGACGGGCGGTTCGTGATGGAGGACGGGCGGCGGACGGACGTACTGGCGGGGCGGTCCGTGCGGCGGACTCCCCGCTAGCGGACCGCACGGCTGGAGGAAATCCACCCAAACCGCACGTCCCACGTGGCGGACAACACGACCCATGAGGCGCAACCGGGTCGTAAGCTCACGGACATGCAGGTGATCCAGTCGACCAAGCTCGCCAACGTCTGTTACGAGATCCGGGGCCCGGTGCTCGAGGAGGCGATGCGGCTGGAAGCGGCCGGGCACCGCATCCTGAAGCTGAACACCGGCAACCCGGCCGCCTTCGGTTTCGAGTGCCCGCCGGAGATCCTGGAGGACATCCTCCGCAACGTCTCGACGGCCCACGGCTACGGCGACGCCAAGGGACTGCTGGCCGCGCGCCGGGCGGTCGTCATGCACAACCAGACCCTCGGCATCGAGACGGACGTCGAGCACGTCTTCATCGGCAACGGCGTCTCCGAGCTGATCGTGATGGCGATGCAGGGACTGCTGGACGACGGCGACGAGGTCCTCGTCCCGGCGCCGGACTACCCCCTGTGGACGGCCGCCGTCTCGCTCTCCGGCGGTACGGCGGTGCACTACCGGTGCGACGAGCAGTCCGACTGGATGCCGGACCTCGCGGACGTCGAGCGGAAGATCACCGACCGCACCAAGGCGCTGGTCATCATCAACCCGAACAACCCGACGGGCGCGGTGTACGACGAGGCGATGCTGCGCGGGCTGACCGACATCGCGCGCCGGCACAACCTGCTGGTCTGCTCCGACGAGATCTACGACAAGATCCTGTACGACGAGGTCACGCACACCCCGACCGCCGCGATCGCCCCGGACCTGCTCACCCTCACCTTCAACGGCATGTCGAAGGCGTACCGGGTGGCCGGCTACCGTGTCGGCTGGATGTCGATCTCCGGCCCGCGCGCGCACGCCGAGTCCTACATCGAGGGTCTGACGGTCCTGGCGAACATGCGGCTGTGCGCCAACATGCCGGGCCAGCACGGCGTGGTCGCGGCGCTCAGCGGGCGGCAGACCATCAACGAGCTGGTGCTGCCGGGCGGGCGGCTGCGGGAGCAGCGGGACGCCGCGCACGAGGCGCTGACCAGCATTCCGGGCGTGACCTGCGTGAAGCCGAAGGGCGCGCTGTATCTCTTCCCGCGGCTCGACCCCAAGGTCTTCAAGATCAAGGACGACCGGCGGATGGTCCTGGACCTGCTGCGCCAGGAGAAGATCATGGTCGTCCAGGGCACCGGCTTCAACTGGCCCGAGCCCGACCACTTCCGGGTGGTGACCCTGCCGACGGCGAGCGACCTGCGCGATGCGGTGGGGCGGATCGGCACCTTCCTTGACGGGTACGGCCAGCCCTGAGCCGTATCGCGGATCACTATCAACTTTAGATTGAATCCAATGTAGGATGGTTTCCTGAAGCACTCAGGAGGCCATCCCATGTACGAACCGATCCGCACCAAGTCGGTCCACAGCACGATGGCCGGCAGCACCTCGGACTTCCCCCACCGGTCCCGCGAGGAAGAGCTGGACATCCAGCTCGCGGGTCACCTCGCCGCCCTGCTCGCCGTCACGGACGAGCTGCGCGCGCTGGCCCCCTGCACCGGTCTGGACACCGCGGCCGACCGGCTCGCCGAGCAGGTGGCCCGGCTGCGGGGAGGGCAGACCCCGGTCCGCGTGCCGGTGGCCGCCGCCCGCCCCGAGCCACACCTGGCGGCCCTGCACCGGCGGGCGCACACCCTCGCGGGCCGCGCCCTGGTGGTGGCGGCCTCCCGCGCCGACACGGCGGTCGCGATCCTGACCGCCGAGCGCATGGACGCGCACGCAGCGGCCCTCGAACCGCGCGAGTTCGCGTCCCACTGAGCCCTCCGGGCTCCCCCGACGGCCCCGGCCCGCGCGCACCCGCAGCGACGTGCGGGCCGGGTGCCATTCACTGCGTGGGCTGGAGCGGCGGTTCGCATGTGCGCCGTGGGGCCGGCTGGCGGTTGGCGGCTTTCCGTCCGTCGTGGCTGGTCGCGCAGTTCCCCGCGCCCCTTTCGGGGCGCGGATCTCACCGGTGTTTCGACATGCTGAAGGGCCGGGTCAGCCGCACGCCTTTGTGCGGTGACCCGGCCCGAGTGGGACCTCCCCGTGCTCCGGGGTACTGCTGAGCTACTGGAGCGCGGGGAGACCCCCTCGCGGCCGGCCTTCGTGACGACTTCGCGGGTCAGGGCTAGTCGGACCGGACGCGGAGCTGGGTGGGGACGGTCAGCCCAGGCGCTGCACCAGGTTGCGGTACTGGTCCCACAGCTCGGTGGGCGTGTGGTCGCCGAAGGTGTTGAGGTGCTCGGGGACGAGCGCCGCCTCCTCGCGCCACACCTCCTTGTCGACGCTGAGCAGGAACTCCAGGTCGGCGTCGGCGAGGTCGAGGCCGTCGGTGTCGAGGGACTCCTTGGTCGGCAGCACGCCGATCGCGGTCTCGACGCC
Organism: Streptomyces sp. BB1-1-1; assembly: GCF_031597775.1. Lineage (NCBI taxonomy): Bacteria > Bacillati > Actinomycetota > Actinomycetes > Kitasatosporales > Streptomycetaceae > Streptomyces > Streptomyces sp. BB1-1-1. The sequence continues at coordinate 3,223,205 of NZ_CP134203.1, forward strand.
GTCCGCCTTGCCCTCCAGGCGCTCCACGATCCACTTCAGGACGCGGCCGTTCTCGCCGAAGCCCGGCCAGACGAACTTGCCCTCGTCGTCCTTGCGGAACCAGTTGACGTAGTAGATCTTGGGCAGCTTGGACTGGTCCTTGTCCTTGGCCACGTCGACCCAGTGACCCATGTAGTCGCCCATGTTGTAGCCGCAGAACGGCAGCATGGCGAAGGGGTCGCGGCGCAGCTCGCCGACCTTGCCCTCGGCGGCGGCGGTCTTCTCGGAGGCCACGTTGGCGCCGAGGAAGACGCCGTGGTTCCAGTCGAAGGACTCGGTGACGAGGGGGACGGCGGTCGCCCGGCGGCCACCGAAGAGGATCGCCGAGATCGGCACGCCCTTGGGGTCCTCCCACTCCGGCGCGATGATCGGGCACTGCGCGGCGGGGGTGGTGAAGCGGGCGTTGGGGTGCGCGGCGGGCGTGCCGGACTCGGGGGTCCAGTCGTTGCCCTTCCAGTCCGTCAGGTGGGCGGGCGTCTCCTCGGTCATGCCCTCCCACCACACGTCGTTGTCGTCGGTGAGGGCGACGTTGGTGAAGACGGAGTTGCCCCACAGGGTCTTCATCGCGTTGGCGTTGGTGTGCTCACCGGTGCCGGGCGCGACGCCGAAGAAGCCGGCCTCGGGGTTGATGGCGTACAGGCGGCCGTCCTCGCCGAAGCGCATCCAGGCGATGTCGTCGCCGATGGTCTCCACGGTCCAGCCGGAGATCGTGGGCTCCAGCATGGCGAGGTTGGTCTTGCCGCAGGCCGATGGGAAGGCGGCGGCGACGTACTTGGGCTCGCCGGTGGGCGGGGTCAGCTTCAGCACGAGCATGTGCTCGGCGAGCCAGCCCTCGTCGCGGGCCATGACGGAGGCGATGCGCAGGGCGTAGCACTTCTTGCCGAGCAGGGCGTTGCCGCCGTAGCCGGAGCCGTAGGACCAGATCTCGCGGTCCTCGGGGAAGTGCGAGATGTACTTGGTGCTGTTGCACGGCCACGGGACGTCCTCCTGGCCCTGCTCCAGCGGGGCGCCGAGGGTGTGCACGGCCTTGACGAAGAAGCCGTCGTCGCCCAGCTCGTCCAGGACCGGCTGTCCCATACGGGTCATGGTGCGCATGGAGACGGCGACGTACGCGGAGTCGGTGATCTCGACGCCCAGCGCGGAGAGCGGGGAGCCGAGCGGGCCCATGCAGAAGGGCACGACGTACATGGTCCGGCCGCGCATGGAGCCGCGGAACAGGCCGCCCTCGCCCTTCTCACCGGTGAAGCTGTTTCCTTCTCCGGTAAAGATGGCCCGCATCTCGGCGGGGTCCTTCCAGTGGTTGGTCGGGCCGGCGTCCTCCTCCTTGGCGGAGCAGATGAAGGTCCGGTCCTCGACGCGCGCGACGTCGGAGGGGTCGGAGGCCGCGTAGTACGAGTTGGGGCGCTTGATCGGGTCGAGCCTGCGGAAGGTGCCCTTCTCGACGAGCTCCCCGCACAGGCGCTCGTACTCGGCCTCGGATCCGTCACACCAGACCACTTCGTCCGGCTGGGTCAGTTCGGCGATCTCGTTCACCCACGAGATCAGCTCCTGGTGGTTGGTGGGGACGGGGGGAGCAGCGATGTCGCGCGCCACGATTGCTCCTAAATGAGGGGTTTTTTGTTTGGAGGCCCCGTGGGGGCTGCGACCCGGATGCGTGACGTTGACCTCTTGGGCGCTCATCCGGTGTCGACCGCACTCATTTGATCATCCGACGTGAGCGCCCATCTGTCCAGAGGGCGTCACACCTGAGCGGCGTGAGGATCGCCACGTGCCCACATCGGGGCTTTACGGGGGTGCGTCGCCGGGTACCCCATGAGACGATGACCACTCACCACCCACGACCGTCCGTACTGATGCGTAACTTACGGTCCCGTAGGTACGATGCCCCCATGACTGCGTCCGCCTCCGACGCGCCCAGGGACACGCCCGCCGACGGCCGCGGTCCCGTAGCGCTCTCCCTGCCGCATCCGGTCAAGCCGAAGCTGCGCGGCTGGCTGCATCTCGGCATGTTTCCGGCCGTCCTCGTCGCGGGCCTGGTCCTCACCGCCCTCGCCGAGTCGACCGAAGCACGCATCGCCTGCGGGATCTACGTCCTGACGGCCTGCCTGCTGTTCGGCGTCAGCGCGCTCTACCACCGGGGCGACTGGAGCCCGCGGATGGACGGCGTACTGCGCCGTCTCGACCACGCCAACATCTTCCTGATCATCGCGGGCACCTACACCCCGCTCACGATGCTCCTGCTGCCGGAGGCCAAGGGCCAGTGGCTGCTGTGGGGCATCTGGGCCGCCGCGGCGGCGGGCATCCTCTTCCGCGTCTTCTGGGTCGGCGCCCCGCGCTGGCTCTACACCCCCTGCTACCTCGCCATGGGCTGGGCGGCCGTGTTCTACCTCCCCGAGTTCATGCGGGCCGGCGGCATCGCCGTCCTCGTCCTGGTGATCACGGGCGGGCTGCTCTACAGCGCGGGCGGCGTGATCTACGGCCTCAAGCGGCCCAACCCGTCACCGCGCTGGTTCGGCTTCCACGAGGTCTTCCACTCCTTCACGCTGGCGGCCTTCATCGCGCACTACGTGGGGATCTCGCTGGTCGCGTACTAGGCGCTCCGCGTAACGTCCCGTGCATCACCCGGCGGCTCCGCGCCGCCCCGTGGCCGACAATGACCCCATGACGGCCGCACGCCCCCGCTCCCCCCGCTCCCCCGCCGACGGCCCCCGGTCGCCCGGTCTGCGGGAGCGGAAGAAGGCCAGGACCCGCGAGGCCATCCGCGCCGCGGCCTACGCGCTGATCCGGGAGCAGGGGTACGACGCGACGACGACGGAGCAGATCGCCGACCGCGCCGAAGTGTCGCCGTCGACTCTCTTCCGCTACTTCCCGGCCAAGGAGGACATCGTCCTCACGGACGAGTACGACCCGGTCATGGCGGCGGAGCTGGCCGCCCGGCCCGCCGACGAGCCGTGGCCGGCCTCCCTGCGGCACGTCATGCGCAAGGCCGTCGAACACGGCGCCGGCGAGGAAGCCGAGCTGACCCGGCTGAGGGCACGGCTGCTGGCGGAGGTGCCCGCGGTGCGCTCGCGGATGCTGGAGAGCATGTCGGTCACCGGCCGCCTGCTCGGCCGCGCCATCGCCGACCGCACCGGCCTCGCCCCCGAGGGCCTGGAGGTGCGGGTCCTCTCCATGTCCCTGGTCGGCGGCCTGCTGGAGGTCTCGCGGTACTGGGCCGAGCACGACCACGAGGAGAACCTGGCCGACCTGGTCGAACGCGCCCTGGACGTCCTGGAGCACGGTCTGCCGGCTCCCGGAAAAGGCTGAGGCCACGCCCCTGCCCCATGGCATCCTGACCGGGTGAACGGTCCCGAGATCCACGTCGAGTTCGCCCCCGAACTGCACCTGTTCGTGCCGCGCGCCCGCCCCACCGGCGCCGCCCGCGCGGCCACCGACGGCGTCTCCACCCTCGGCCATGTCGTCGAGTCCCTCGGCGTTCCGCTGACCGAGGTCGGCACGCTCCTCGTGGACGGCCGCGAGGTGCCGCCCGGACACGTCCCCACCGGCGGCGAGTCCGTGAGCGTACGGCCCGTGGAACGCCCCCAGCGGGTCCCGGGCGCTCCCCTGCGCTTCCTGCTCGACGTGCACCTCGGCACCCTCGCCCGCCGGCTGCGGCTGCTCGGCGTGGACACGGCGTACGAGTCGACGGACCTCGGCGACCCGGCGCTCGCGGCACTGTCGGCGGCCGAGAAACGGGTCATGCTCAGCCGCGACCGCGGCCTGCTGCGCCGCCGCGAACTGTGGGCCGGCGCCTACGTCTACAGCACCCGGCCCGAAGACCAGCTCCGGGAGGCCCTGGACCGGTTCCGGCCCGAGCTGCGCCCGTGGACCAGGTGCACCGCCTGCAACGGACTGCTGAAGGAGGCCACCAAGGACGAGGTGGCGGACCAGCTCAAGGGCGGGACCGAGCGGTCGTACGACGTGTTCGCGCAGTGCCTCGCGTGCGGGCGCGCGTACTGGAAGGGCGCGCACCACGAGCAGCTGGAGGCCATCGTGGAGCGCGCCCTCACCGAGTCGCGGCGGGAGCGTTAGCGCTTCTTCCCGCGCACGTCCCCCTTCCCGCAGGCGACGCCGTCGCGGTCGCGGTCCAGCTTCAGCGGGTCGTCCTTGCCGTTGACCTTCAGGCGTCCGTAGTCGTGCTCCTCGAGCCAGGCGCAGCGGTCGGCCGTCGTCGCCTCGACCTCTTCCGGGAAGGCGGTCGGCACGCAGACGTTGGCGGAGCCGTAGTGCCGGTCGCAGCCGGAGACGGTGGGCCCGACCGGGTGCGACTCACGCTTCTCGCCGGGTCCCGCGACCTTGCCGGACGGGGCGTCGGCGAAGGAGTGGACGTGCGCGGCGGCGTCCTTGGTGCTGAGCGCCTGCGGGCCGTCGAGGTGCACCCACTTCGCCACCGACGGCACGCCGTTCGCGTCGACCGCGAAGAGCATGTACCAGCCGGGCGGGGCCAGATTCGGGTTGCTCGTCACGTTCAGGTCGACGTTGTCGCCGTCCACCGACAGCGGCAGGTCCACGAACCGCTGGTTCGGGTCCGAGGAGTGCGTCACGGCGGCCGGGCGGATCAGCTCCGCCTTGGCGATGGGCCGGTCCACGGTGATCCGCTGGGTGTCGCCGTAGTTCCACTCGGTGTCGATGACCGAGGTGATCGCCGGACGCTCGCCCCTGAGCAGGTAGGGCGGGGTGTAGATCGACACGTCGCGGTTCCAGGAGCCGTTGCCCGGGTTGTCGCCGGTCGTCATCACGCGCCCGTCGGGCAGCAGGAACGCCGAGGAGTGGTAGCCGCGCGCCTCCGGGTCCACGGCCACCGGGTCGAAGGTCTCCGTCTCCGGGTCGAAGATCGACGTCTCGAAGACCGGGTTGGCCCGGTTGTGCAGGGCGCCGCCGGTCTCCAGCACCGTGCCGTCGGGCAGCAGGACGGTGGAGACGTACATCTTGCCCTGGTCGCCGGTCTGCGGGACCGGGCCGTTGCCGAGGTCGACGGTGCCCTGCGGAAGCGGGGGCCCGGCCACGTACGTCGGGTTGGGCTCCTTGAGGTCGATGATGTCGGTCAGGCGGTTGGCGTCCGGGTTGGAGTCGATGTTGCCGCCGCCGATGGTCAGCACCTTCTGGTCCTGCGCCGGGGGCAGCAGCACGCTGGCGGACTGGTCGCGCACGTCCTTGTCCTGGAGGCCCGGCACCTGGGTGATGCTGTTGGCGTCGTAGTCGTAGATCGCCGAACCGGTGCCCGGGATGTTGTTGCCGAAGACGTGGCTGCCCGAGTAGAAGAGCCGCCCGTCCTGCATCAGGATCATCGACGGGTACAGGCCCCAGTACGACCAGGTCTGGTTGACCTGCCAGGTCGGCAGCCACTTCTGCTGCTCGTCGGACCACAGGTCGGCCGTCACCGACCCGGTGGAGTCCTCGCGCAGGCCGCCGAAGGAGATGACGTCGCCGTTGCCGAGGATGGTCGCCGACGGGTACCAGTGGCCGTCGTTCATGTCGTTGGTCTTGACGTAGGTCTCGGTCTCCGGGTCGAAGATGTACGAGTCCTTGTAGCCCTGGTAGCCGACCGTGCCGTCCGCGGACGGATAGCCCTTGTTGCCGCTCATGACGAGGACGCGGCCGTCCTTGAGCTGCACGTGCCCGGCGCAGAACATGTCCTTGGGCGTCGGGATCGTCTCGTAGTCGCCGGTCCCCGGGTCGTAGACCGCCGACGTGAAGGTGCCCGCCTCGAACATCTCCGGGTCGTTGCCGGAACCCGCGATCAGCAGCACCTTGCCGCCCGGCAGGACGACGGAGTGCATGGAGCGGACCGGGTTCTGCGTGGGCAGCACGTCCCAGCGGCCGTTCGCGCACTCCTCGGCGGTGCCCGTGCACTCCGGGTCCGGGACCGGGTCGGCGACCTGCTCCATCGTGTAGTCGTCGGTGGTCGCCGAGCCGGTGCCGTAGACGGAGACGCCCCAGCTGATGCGGTCGGTGCCGGCCGGGACCTCGGGCGTGCGGACACTCGCCTCGGTCCAGTCGGCGGCCAGGTCCAGGGTCTTGAGGTCGGTCCAGTACTGCCAGCCGGCGGCGGGGTCGTGCCGGAAGAGCGTGAGGGAGGTGTCCGGAGTCGTCGACTTGTACCAGAGGGACAGGTCGTACTGCTTGCCCTCCGTCACCACCGGCGCGCACTCGGTGGACTCGGTGATCAGGGCCTTGCGGTCGCCCTCGGCCCGGCGGGTCAGCTCGACCTTCATGGCCTTGCTGCCGGAGTGGGCGTCGGCGACCGTCTCGAAGGTGAAGTCGTTGTCGCCCCAGCCGGACTTCGACCAGCAGTACGGCATGTCGCCGGTGCCTGCGGTCTCGAAGCCGGGGTTCTTGATGAGGTTGGCGGCGGAGGCGGGCTGGGGCGCGGTGAGGAGGAGCCCGCCGGTGAGGGCGGACACCGCCAGAAGGGCGGAGGTTCTCCTTCGGGGTCTGGTTCTCATGCCTCACTCCTTGCTGTGCGGGCCGTACGGCGTCGGCGCGGGAGGTACACGAGCGCCTCCGTCCCGGCGAAGCGCAGGACGAAGGTGATGACGAGGGCCAGGGCGGTGGCCGGCAGCACGGTCAGCCCGAACTCCCCGACGAGCAGGGCGATCAGCGGTATGCGCAGCACCAGGTCGGCGTTGGCGATCAGCCCGAACCGCAGGGTCCGGTCGGCCCAGTGCCGGTGCCGGCGCCGGTCACGGAAGAGCAGCCGCTCCAGGAGCAGGAAGTTCCAGGCCACGCCGAACTGGTTGGCGACGATCTCCGCGGGCAGGTAGTGCACGCCCGCCTCGGTCAGCGCCCACAGCGCGGCCAGGTTCGGCACGAAGCCGCTCAGGCCGATCAGCCCGAAGGCGACCATGCGGGCCAGCGGCGAGGTGGTGCGCAGTCCGGCCAGGTGGCGCAGGAAACGCAGCCCCTCCTGCGCCGTGGACTTGGACTCCCCGGCGAACCGCTCCTCGAAGACGAACGGCACCTCGGTGACCGCCTGGGGGCGGCTGCGGACGGCCAGTTCGAGGAGGATCTTGTAGCCGAGGGGCTTGAGTACCTCGGCGGTGACCTCGCTGCGGCGGATGGCGAAGAAGCCGCTCATCGGGTCGCTGACGCCGTGCAGCCGGCGCGGGAAGAGCGCCTTGGTCAGCCAGGTCGCCGCGCGCGAGACGGCGATCCGGTAGCTGCCCGCCAGCCCGGCGCGGCTGCCGCCCTTGATGTAGCGGGACGCGACGACGAGTCCGGCGCCCGCCCGCTCGCCGGTGGCGACCAGCTCCGGCACCAGGGAGGGCGGGTGCTGGCAGTCGCCGTCCATGACGACGATCCAGTCCGACCCGGCCGCCTTCATGCCCTCGACGACCGCGCCGCCGAGCCCGCCGGCCGGTTCGTCCCGGTGCAGGACGGTGACCGGGAAGGGGCAGTCGAGCGCCGCCTCGCGGATCACGTCCGGGGTGTCGTCGGTGGAGTCGTCCACGAAGACGACCTCGCAGGGCAGCCGGGCGGGGACGGACTCGGTGATCAGGCGCAGCAGCCGCCGTACGTTCCCCGCCTCGTTGAAGGTCGGTACGACGATGGTGACGGCGCCCGGCTCGGGCACCTCCGAGGCGCCTACGGCCGGACGTCCCAGCTCGTCGGGGACGGTGGACTCGTGGCTCATCGGGCGGCTCCGGAGGGCTGGATGCGGCGGATCTCGATGCGGTCCGCGCCGGTGCCGAAGACGGCGACCGGGGCCGAATGGTTCATGGCGGCCTTGACGTTGGGCAGGTCGACCGCGTCGCGCCGCACCGTCGGGGAGGCGACCACGTAGTCGATGTCGCGCCAGCCGCCCGGCATCGTCCTGGTCACCGCCGGGTCGAGGTCCGCCTTGTAGAACCAGATGACGCCGAGGCCGGGTTCGTATCCGGCGTGCACGAGGTCCAGCCACAGGGCGTCGTCCACGAGGACGCGGGTGTCCTCCGGGTTCGGCACCTCGGTCGCCAGCCAGTCGGCGGCGGCCTCGTAGGGGGCGTTGGCGTCGGCGGTGACCGCGGTGCGGTCGCCGTCGTACCAGCGGGGTACGACGTAGGCGCCGGCGGCCAGCACCAGGACGCCGGCGAGCGCGTACCGGCCGATGGTGAGCCCTCGTTTCTCGGCCTCGGTGCGCCATCTGCGCAGTACCGCGTGGACGACGCTCGCCGCGCCGCCTGCCAGGACCAGGGCGAGGAAGGGCAGGGCCTGGATGACGTACATCGCGGGCAGGTAGCCGGTGGGGCGCAGGGCGAGGCCGGCGAGGATCGCGACCGTCAGGGCCGGTCCGGCGAGCGCCCGCGCGGTGACCGACCAGCGCCAGGTGGCCAGCAGGAGCAGCGCCCCGGCGAGGCCGCCGAGCGGCAGGACGCGGTCGTAGTAGAGCCAGGACTGGAGGACGCCCCACGAGCCGGAGCCCTCGTCGAGGATGAAACCGGAGCCGGGGCGGGTCAGCTGGTACTCGATGCCCTCCCACAGGGAGACGTGCCCGCTGCCCGGCAGCAGCTCGCCCTTGAGCAGGGCGAACAGCGGATACGAGAAGCCGATGAGGGCGCAGGCCGTGACGGCGCCGGTCAGCGCGAACTTGCGGGTGTCCCGGTGGCTGTGCCGCCACATGGTGACCAGCAGGGCGGGTAGGACGACGAGCATCGTCTCCTTGGTGAGCACGGCCGTGGCGGCGGCGATGCCCGCGCCGAAGTGGTGCCACAGGTGGCGGCTCGGGGAGGCGGCCAGCGCGAAGGCCAGCAGCGTCCACATCACCGCGAGGTTGTCGAGGAAGATCTCCCGCTGGAGGACCACGGACAGCGGGGAGAGGCCGAAGAGGGCCATGGCGAGCCCGGCCGCCCAGCGGGGCAGGGAGAGGCGGCGGGCGATGACGTAGACGAGGACGGCGGAGACGGCGCTGACGATCAGCATCACGCCGCGCATGGCGCCGACCGTCATCGACTCGGGGCTGAGCAGCGCGGGGATCCAGGTCAGCACGGCTATCTGGATCCAGCCGAGCGGCGGGTGGTCGTACCAGTAGGTGTAGTGGGCCAGGCCCTCGCCCTGCTGGACGGCCCAGGCCTGGGCGAGGTAGGTGCCCTCGTCGTCGCTGAGGGTCGGGTAGTCGGAGATGTTCCAGCCCTGCACGAGCATGATCGCCACGAGGAGCCCGCCGCACAGCAGCAGGTCGGGGCGCGAGGAGCGCAGGCGGCCCGGCGGCGCCTTCGGTTCGGGGGCCGGGCCGGTGTCGTGGGCAGGCCGGCGCTGCGCGGGGACCTTGGTGCCGGTCGCCGCGGGGAGGGTGGAGGTCACGCGGGAACGTCCTCTCGTTCCACGGGCGCGAGGTGCGCGCCCACGTGGCTGGTCAGCTCCCAGTCGTTGCGGCCGCGCTGCTCGCGCCATACGGCGCGGACGGCGGCCCCGGCGAGGAGTACCTGGTAGAAGGGGCCGCCGACGATCAGCTTCAGGTAGTGCGTGAAGCGGACCCGCAGGCCGTACTGCTTGCCGAAGTCGTGCAGCCCGACGACCTCGAAGACGAAGGTGACCAGGGCGGTGACGGCCGGCAGGAAGGTGACGAAGGCGATGCCGACGGGCACGTCCAGGAAGAGCGCGATGGCCGCGTTGAGCGGGATGATGACGCCGGTGAAGGCTTGCAGGAAGGGCGTCATCAGGGTGTAGCGGGCCAGCAACCGCTGGGTGAAGGTGGGCAGTTGCTTCCAGTCCTTCTTCCGGTACACCTGGAGGAAGCCCTGGTTCCAGCGGGTGCGCTGCTTGAGCAGGGAGACCAGCGAGCCCGGGGTCTCCTCCCGGGTCACCATGTCGGAGTCGTAGGCGACGACGACCTTCTTGCCGATGCTGGAGAGCCGGACGCCGAGGTCGCAGTCCTCGGCCAGGCAGTTCGGGTCCCAGCCGTCGGCCGCCCGGAGCACTTCGGTGCGGACGAAGACGGTGTTGCCGCCGAGCGGGATGAACCCCTTCTGCGCGTGCAGGTGCAGCCGGGAGCGGAACCAGAAGAAGTACTCCAGGCAGTTGCGCAGGCTGTACCAGCTGGAGTGGAAGTTGATCAGCTGGACCCCGCCCTGCACGACGTCGGCGCCGGTGGTGCGGAAGGCGTGGTCGACGTGGGCGAGCAGTTCGGGATGGACCTGGTCCTCGGCGTCGAAGACCCCGACGACGTCGCCGCGGCAGTGCGGCAGCGCCGTGTTCATGGCCTTCGGCTTGTTCTTCTTCTCGTGGGTGTCGACGACGACCCGGACGCGCGGATCGCGGTCGGCGGCCTTCTCGGCGACGGCGGTGGTCTCCGGATCGTCGTGTCCGACGATCACGATGATCTCGAAGTCGGTGTGGGACGAGGTCAGCAGCCGCTGGATGGTGTGGTCGAGCACGGCCTGCTCGTGCCGCGCGGGCAGGAGCAGCGAGAACGACACGTGCTCGTCGCCGTCGGGCCGGCTGAACCGGGTGGAGGCGAGTACCTCCGGCGTACGCCAGGCGTGCATCTGCCACCACAGCGTGAACGCCGCCATCCAGAAAAGTGCCAGTGAAACGGCAGCGATGAAGACGGACGTAAGCAAGAAAGATCCCCCCAGATCTTTGAACTCCCCCTGCGCGGCGGAGCAACCCGAATCGGGCGCCCGCTCCGCCGCGTCACGGTGAAGAGATTAGGGGCAACCTGTGAAACCCATAAGGTGTTTGGGTGAAGAGCGTGTTTCCTCACAATGAGGACCGGGTCTGAACAATTCGCCCGCCGGGCGCGTTCCGGATGCTTCCGTTTATGTCGTTTTAGCTGTTCAAGGCCCCGCGCAGCGCGGCACGCAGCCGCTCCGGGTCGGTCGTCGGCGCGTCACAGGTGAAGTTCCGGCAGACGTACGCGGCCGGTGCCCCGTCCACCAGGGGCCGGTCGGCGAGCAGGGGGAACTCGTCGCTCCCCGCGGCGCCGAAGGCGACGACCGCTCCGGGCGCCGTCCCCAGCAGCGCCGTGCGGTGCAGGCCCTTCGCGGCGCTGTCGTCCTGCCCCGGCCCGACGACGGCGACTTCGCGCGGGCCGTCGAGCAGCGCCTCGGCGGCGGCCAGCCCCCAGCCGACGAAGCGCGGGACCCGCGGGCCGAGCGCCTTCACCACGCCGAGGGCGTGCTCGGCGGCGGTGCGGTGCGGCTCCGAGCCGGTGTGCGCGGCGTAGGACAGCAGGGCGCCCGCGGCCGCGGTCCAGCCGGACGGGGTGGCGTTGTCGGTGGGGTCCTGGGGGCGGCGGATCAGTTGCTCGGCGTCGGCCGCGGTGTCGTAGAGGGAGCCGGACTCGTCGGTGAAGCGGGTGAGGACGTGATCGAGCAGCAGCCCGGCGAAGTCCAGCCAGACGCCCTCCCCGGTGACCGACGCGAGCGAGAGGAAGCCCTCCGCCACGTCGGCGTAGTCCTCCAGCACCCCCGCGTTGGCGCCCGCCCGGCCGTCCTTGCTGGTGCGGAAGAGCCGGGCCTGCTCGTCGAGGTGCAGCCGCACGAGCAGGTCGGCGGCGGCGCCGGCGGCCTCCACCAGGTCGGGGCGCTCGAAGTAGGCGCCCGTCTCGGCGAGCGCGGCGATCGCGAGGCCGTTCCAGGCGGCGACCACCTTGTCGTCCCGGGCCGGGGCGGGACGCCCGCCCCGCGCGGCCAGCAGCCGCTCCCTGACCGAGGCGATCCGCTCGGCGTCGAACACGCCCTCCTGCTGCGGCAGTTGCAGCACCGAGGACCCGTGCTCGAAGGTGCCCTCCTCGGTCACGCCGAAATACTGCGCGGCGAGTGCGGCGTCGTCGGCCCCGAGGACCTCGGTGAGCTGCGCGGGCGTCCACACGTAGTACGCGCCCTCGACGTGCCGGCCCGTGCCGTCGTCGCTGTCCGCGTCCAGCGCGGAGGCGAAGCCGCCCTCCGCGGTGCGCAGTTCACGCACCATGAAGTCGGCGGTCTCCAGGGCGACGCGGCGGGCCAGCTCGCTGCCCGTGGCCCGCCAGAGATGGGCGTAGACGCGGCACAGCAGGGCGTTGTCGTAGAGCATCTTCTCGAAGTGGGGCACCACCCACTCGCGGTCGACGGAGTAACGGGCGAAGCCGCCGCCCAGCTGGTCGTAGATCCCGCCGCGCGCCATCCGCTCGCAGGTGTCGCGCGCCATCTCCAGGGCGCCGTCGGCGCCGGTGCGGGCGTGGTGGCGCAGCAGGAACTCGACCACCATGGACGGCGGGAACTTCGGCGCCCCGCCGAATCCGCCGCGCTGCGGATCGTACTCCCGGGTCAGCCCGAGCAGCGCCTGTCCGAGCTCCGCCTCCCCGGGCGGCCGCGCGTCGCCGTAGGAGATCTCCCGCCCGGCGAGGTCCCGCACGATCTTCCCCGCGACCTCGGTGACCTCGTCCCGCCGTTCCGCCCAGGCCTGCCCGACGCCCTGGAGCACCTGGCGGAAGGACGGCATGCCGTGCCGGGGCTCGGGCGGGTAATAGGTGCCGAAGTAGAAGGGCTCGGCGTCCGGGGTGAGGAACACGGTCATGGGCCAGCCGCCCTGCCCGGTCGCCGCCTGCACGGCCTCCATGTAGACGGCGTCGACGTCGGGACGCTCCTCGCGGTCGACCTTGACGCTCACGAAGTGGGAGTTGAGGAAGTCGGCCGTGGGGCCGTCCTCGAAGGACTCGTGCGCCATCACGTGGCACCAGTGGCACGCGGAGTAGCCGACGCTCAGCAGGACGGGTACGTCGCGGCGCCGGGCCTCTTCGAAGGCGGCGTCCTCCCATGGCCACCAGTCGACCGGGTTCTCCGCGTGCTGGAGGAGGTACGGGGACGTCGCCTGCGCAAGTCGGTTCGGCATACCTCCATCCTCGCGCACGCGCCGCCGCCCCGCCGATACGCCACGGTGACGGGACGCGCGGACGGGGCAGCCGGCACCACGAAGAGGCTCCCTCGCGGGAGCCGGCGGCTCAGTGGTCGTGCTTTCGTCAGTCGGACCGGCGTGCGGAAGGTGTCGGTCCGGGGTCGACGCCCTCGGTCTCGAAGGTGCGCAGCAGATCCGCCGCGACGCTCACGGCGATCGTCGCGGGTTCCTTGCCGGTGATGTCGGCCAGCCCGATCGGGGTCTTGATCCGGTCGATGGTGGCCTCGTCATGACCGCCCTCGGTGGCCAGACGCTTACGGAACCGCACCCACTTGGCCGCCGATCCGATCAGCCCGATGGAACCGAGGTGAGTGGTGCGCAGGGCGGCGTCGCACAGCGCGGCGTCCTCGGCGTGGTCATGGGTCATGATCAGGATGTGGGTGCCGTGCGGCAACCGGTCCAGCACCTCCTCGGGCAGCAGCGGCGTGTGATGCACGTGCACCTGCGCCACCGCGTCCGCCAGCACATCGAGCCGCTCCTCGGTGAGCATGTCGGAGCGGTTGTCGACCAGGTGGAGGTCGAGGTCCTGGCGGGCCAGGACGCGCGCCAGCTCGAGCCCGACGTGCCCGACGCCGAAGACGGCCACAGCCCGTACCACCGGCAGCGGTTCCAGCAGTACCGAGACCGTGCCGCCGCAGCACTGCACGCCGTGCTGGTTGGTCACCTTGTCGTTCAGGGCGAAGTCGATCAGCTCCGGTCCCGGCCTGGACGCGGCGATCATCTCCCGGGCCCGGTCGATCGCGACGGCCTCGACGTTGCCGCCGCCGATGGAGCCCCACGTCCCGGTCCGCCCCACGACGAGTTTCGCACCGGCGTCGCGCGGGGCGTGGCCGCGCACGGTCGCGACGGTCACCAGCACGCCGGCCTCCCGGCGTGCCCGCAACCGCGCGACCGCGGCGACCCATGTCATGTCAGGCACCGCTCAGCACTTCTGCGTCGGTCCGGACTCCGCTGTCGGCGTGCCCGTTTCCGGCGTGGCCGTCGGCGGCGGACCCGTCGCGGGCCCGGCCGTTGTGCGAGCCGGCGCCCCGGCGGGCCGACTCGATCGCCCAGTACACCGCCTCCGGCGTCGCCGGCGAGGCCAACTCGACACCGACCCCACTCGGCCCGAAGGCGGCGGCGGCCTGCCGCAACGCCTCCCGCACCGAGAACGCCAGCATCAGCGGAGGCTCGCCCACCGCCTTGGACCCGTACACCGCGCCCTCCTCGGTGGCGTTCTCCAGCAGCGTGACGTTGAACTCCTCGGGCATCTCCGAGAAGCTCGGCAGCTTGTACGTGCTCGCCGCCTGGGTCTGCAGCCGGCCGCGGTGGGGACCGTCACCGGTGTCCCAGCGCAGGTCCTCGAGCGTCAGCCAGCCCGCGCCCTGCACGAAACCGCCCTCGACCTGACCGATGTCGATCAGCGGGGAGAGGCTGTCGCCGACGTCGTGCACGATGTCCACCCGCCGCAGGCGGTACGCGCCGGTGAAGCCGTCCACCTCGACCTCGGCGGCGGCCGCGCCGATGGCGAAGTACTTGAACGGCGAGCCCTGGAAACTCTTCGCGTCCCAGTGCAGCCCCTCGGTCCGGTAGTAGCCGGCCGCCGACAGCTGCACCCGCTGGAAGTACGCGGTGCGCACGAGGTCGTCCCAGGCCAGCTCCTCGTCGCTGCCCAGGGTGCGCGCGACGCCCTCGACGATGCGCACGTCCGAGGCGTTCGACCCCAGCCGGCTCGCCGCCACCTGCAGCAGCCGCTCGCGCAGCTGCTCACAGGCGTTCTTGATCGCCCCACCGTTGAGGTCCGCGCCGGAACTGGCCGCGGTGGCGGAGGTGTTGGGCACCTTGTCGGTCCGCGTCGGGGCGAGGCGCACCTTGTGCAGCGGGATGCCCAGCGTGGTCGCGGCCACCTGCATCATCTTGGTGTGCAGGCCCTGGCCCATCTCGGTGCCGCCGTGGTTGATCAGGACGGAGCCGTCCTTGTAGATCAGCACCAGCGCGCCGCCCTGGTTGAAGGCGGTGAGGTTGAACGAGATGCCGAACTTGACGCCGGTGATCGCCAGGGCCCGCTTGGTGTGCGGGTGCGCGGCGTTGAAGGCGGCGATCTCGCGCTCGCGGTCGGCGACGCCGCCGCTGTCCAGGACCTGCTGCCAGACGGCGGAGATCCGCTCGGGCTGCGTGACGGGCTGCCCGTACGGTGTCGTCTGGCCCTGGCCCGGCCGGTAGAAGTTGCGTTCCCGCAGCTCCCTGGGGTCCAGGCCGAGCCGCGGCGCGCAGCGGCCCAGGATGTCCTCGATCACCAGCATGCCCTGCGGTCCGCCGAAGCCGCGGAAGGCGGTGTTGGAGACCGTGTTGGTCTTGGCGATGCGACCGGCGACGCGCGCGTTGGGAATCCAGTAGGTGTTGTCGATGTGGCACAGCGCCCGGGCCAGCACCGGCTCGGACAGGTCCAGGCTCCAGCCGCCGTCCGCGGTCAGCGTGGCGTCCAGGGCCTGGATACGGCCCTCGGCGTCGAAGCCGATCTTCCAGGTGGCGTGGAACCCGTGCCGCTTGCCGGACATGGTCAGGTCCTGGGTCCGGTTGAGCCGGAACCGGACCGGCCGCCCGGTCAGCTTGGCGCCGAGCGCGGCGACGGCCGCGAAGCCGTGCGGCTGCATCTCCTTGCCGCCGAACCCGCCGCCCATCCGCAGGCACTGCACGGTCACCTCGTGGGAGGGCACACCGAGCACGTGGGAGACGATCTCCTGGGTCTCCGACGGGTGCTGGGTGCTGCTCTGGATGAACACCTGCCCGTTCTCGTCGATCTGCGCGAGCGCCGCGTGCGTCTCCAGGTAGAAGTGCTCCTGACCGGAGAACTGGAACTCGCCGGTGAGCACGTGCGCGGAGTCGGCGAAGCCGGCGTCGGTGTCGCCGTGGGTCATGACGGGCCGGGCGCCGTGGTAGCTGCCCGCCGCGATGGCGTCCTGCAGCGTGATCAGGGAAGGCAGCTCCTCCAGCTCCACCTCCACGGCCGCCGCACCGAGCCGGGCCGCCTCCAGGGTCTCGCCGAGCACCCAGGCGACCGCGTGGCCGTGGAACATGACCTCGTCGGGGAAGAGCGGTTCGTCGTGCTTCATGCCGGCGTCGTTGACGCCGGGCACGTCGGCCCCGGTCAGCACACGCACCACGCCCGGCACGGCGAGCGCGGGCCCGGTACGCAGTGCCGTGACCCGGCCGCGGGCCTTCATGACCTGGACGGGGTACGCGTGCAGCACGTCCTTGGTGCGCTGGACCAGGTCGTCGGTGTACAGCGCGGTGCCGGTGACGTGCTGGACGGCGCTCTCGTGCGGCATCGGGACGCCGACGACGGGCTTTTCGGGACGCTCGGACAACTGGCTCATGACGGCACCGCCTCGGTGGTCTGTGCGTACAGCTTCAGCAGGCTCTGGCCGAGCATCGCGGAGCGGTAGTCGGCGCTGGCGCGGTGATCGCTCATCGGCGTGCCCTCGGCCCGCAGCACCTCGGCCGCGGCCTCGACGGTCTCCGCCGCCCACGGCCTGCCCTCCAGGGCCGCCTCGGTGGCGAGCGCGCGGACCGGAGTGGCGGCCACGCCGCCCAGACCGATGCGCGCCTTGCGGACGACCCCCGACTCGATGTCGAGCGCGAAGGCGACCGCCACGCTGGAGATGTCGTCGAAGCGCCGCTTGGCGATCTTGTGGAAGGCCGCGACCGGCGACAGCGGCAGCGGGACACGCACCGCGCGGATCAGCTCGCCGGGGCGGCGCACGCTCTGCCGGTAGCCGGTGAAGTAGTCCGCGAGCGGAACCTCACGCTCACCGTCGGCCCCGGCCAGCACCACCGACGCCTCCAGCGCGAGCAGCACCGGCGGACTGTCGCCGATGGGCGAGCCGGTCCCCAGGTTTCCGCCCAGGGTCGCGCCGTTGCGGATGAGCCGGGACGCGAACTGCGGGAACAACTCCCCCAGCAGCGGGACCGTACCGTCGAGGCGGCGCTCGATCTCGGTGAGCGTCAGTGCCGCCCCGATCTCGATGTGGTCGGACTCGGTCCGCAGTTCCCGCAGTTCGGGCAGCCGGTCGATGGCGACGACGCAATCCGCGCGGCGGGAGCGGATGTTGACCTCGACGCCCCAGTCGGTGCTTCCGGCGACCACCACCGCGTCCGGCCGCTCGCGCAGCAACCGCAGCGTCTCGGCCAGGGTGCTCTTCCGCAGGAACTCGCGGTCGTCCTGGTGGTATTCGGTGGCGACCGGCGCGGGCGGGGACTGCTCACGACGCCGCGCCAGCGGGTCCTCGTCGGTGGGCGTGCCGACGGCGAAGGCCGCGTCGCGGATCGGGCGGTAACCGGTGCAGCGGCACAGGTTTCCGCTGAGGGCGTGCAGATCGAAGCCGTTCGGGCCGTGCTCGACGTCGGTGTCGACGGAGTCGTCAGCGCCGACGGCCGCGTGCGCGCAGCGGTCGGGCCGGTAGTACTCGGCGGCCATGCTGCAGACGAAACCCGGCGTGCAGTAGCCGCACTGGGAGCCGCCGCGGACCGCCATCTCCTCCTGCACCGGGTGCAGGGTGGGCGGCGTGCCCGGCCCGCCGGCGGTGGCGAGACCTTCGGAGGTGACGACCTCCTGACCGTCGAGCGCCGCGACCGGAACCAGGCAGGCGTTGACCGGCACCCAGTCGGTGGGCTTGTTCACCCCGGGGCGGGCCACGAGGATCGAGCAGGCGCCGCATTCACCCTCGGCACAACCCTCCTTGGTGCCGGTGAGGCCGCGGTCGCGCAGGAAGTCCAGCACCGTGGTGTGCGGTGCGGCCGGTGCGATCGGCGTCTCTTCACCGTTGACCGTGATCCGTGCCGCTACCATGACAGACCTTCATTTCGACTCGGGACGGGTCGATTCATCGTGTTCGCCAATTTCAGGCAGCTTTCTGTGTTCGGACGCGCCGCACAGGAGAAGCGAGCGCACATCGGCACGCGACAGGGGCATGCCGTGAAGTGGTGAAGGGGAAACGCGAGATGTGCCGCTTACGGGCACAGCAGGACGGCGTGCTCAGCAGCCGTGCGCGACCCGGCCCGAGACCCACACCGTGCGGCGGGCGAGGCGACCCAGATCGGAGTTGGTGTACATCCGGCGGTCGCCTCCTCTCGGTAGTCATGGGTGTACTTCCTTCGCAAATTAGTGGCCGCGGTCACCGGGGTCAAGAGGGGAATTCGTCGACTGTCCCGGGCCTGTGGGGGAGACCCTGGAGGCCGACCCCTCCCCAGGGTCTCCCCATCGCAGGACACTTGACCGAGGCACAACTGGGGAAGGACCCGGGGATGGGCCGGGAGAGACCCAGCGAGGTCTGGGGACGCCCGGGTGACACCGATGCCGCCGGAGGGGGCGCGACATGCGGGACAGTCATCGGTCGGAGGCCGAGCGGCTACTGAGGCGGGCCGTGGAGGAGGAGGTACGGCGCTCGGGCGGGCGCACGGACGGGAACGTGCTGCTGTCCCGGGCGCGCGGGTCGCTGGACGCGATGGCGGGCACGGCCGCCGAGGAGTACGAGGCCTACACCCGCGCCCTCGACGAGGCGGCGGCCGGCCAGCTCACCTTCCGGCAGCGCTACGCCCGCGAGGGCGCCGGCACTCCCCTGCTGGTGGCCGCCGTGGCGGCGGTCGCCGCGGTGGTGGCCGACATGGCGCTCGGCACCGGCACGGGCACGGCGGTGGGCGCGGGAGTCACCGTCGGGGTCGTCGGCGCCGCGGCGACCGTGGTGAAGGTCGTCGGCTCGCACGTACCGGCCGTCCACCACCGCGCCGGGGCCGTCAGCCAGCCCGGCGGGCCCGAGCAGCTGCGGTTGCAGTGGCTGACGGCGCTGGAGGTACGCGGCATCCGGCCGTTCCTGGACCAGCAGCGGATGCTCGCCGCGTCCACCGGGCCGAAGAAGACCGGGCCGAAGCTGCGGGGCGCCGACAAGAGCGCCGCGGCCCGGGGACGCAGCGCGCTGGAACAGTCGTTCGCCCACCTCCCGGAGCCGGAGGGCACCTTCGCGGGCCGGCGACAGGAGATGGCGCGGCTGCGGCAGTGGGTGCAGGCGGCCCGCGCGAGCACGGAGACGAAGCCGACGGTGGTCGTGCTGCACGGGGTGCCCGGCAGCGGCCGTACGACGCTCGCGGTGCGTGCCGCCCATGAGCTGCGGGACTACTTCCGCGGGGCGTGCGTGGTCGATCTGCGCGGGGACGGTCCCGCGTCGGGCGACGAGTCGCCGCTGAGCACGCGGGACGCCCTGCTGCATCTGCTGAACCGGCTCGGCGCGCCCCGCGAGCAACTGCTGTTCCGCGAGCGGTCCTCGGCGGACCAGCAGGTCAAGCGGCTCAGCGAGCTGTACCACCAGCACCTGACGGGCGTCCCGGTCACCGTGGTCCTGGACGACGCCTCGGACGCCGAGCAGGTACGCACGCTGGTGCCGGAGCGGTCGGACAGCCTGGTGCTGGTCACCGCACGGGAGGCACTCCGGCTGCCGCCCGACCTGCCCGCCCGGGTGTACGACCTCCCGGTCGAGGCACTGGACGCGGCGGGCGCGGAGGAACTGCTGGGGGCGGCCGCCCAGGACGCGTCGGGGCCCTACGACGCCGAGTCCACCGACGGGATCCGGCAGCTGTGCGGCGGCCTGCCGCTGGCGCTGCGGGTGGCGGGGTCGTCGCTGGGACCGCGCTCCGCCCGCGCCCTGGCGACCGACCTGGGCGCCTACGGGCCGGTGGAGCCGGTCGAACGGGCGCTGTGGCTGCGCTACACCGACCAGCCGGAGCCGGCCCGGCGGCTGCTGCGCCGGCTGGCGCTGGCCGGCCGCACCTCGCTGGGGGCCGCTGCCGCCGCCGCGCTGCTGGCCACGGACGAGACGGAGGCGACGCGGCAGCTGGCGGCGCTGTCGCGCGCGGGTCTGCTCGACCACGTCCGGGGCAGCCGCTACCGGCTGCACGACGTGGTGCGCGCCTTCGCCCGGGCCCGGCTCGCCGACGAGGAGGAGCCGGCCGAGCGGACGGCGGCGCAGGAACGGCTGATCGCCAACTACGCCGAGCTGGCCGACTCGGTACTGCGCCTGGTCGACGGCAACATGTCGACCCGCTCGAACCAGTTCGGCAGCTACGGCTTCACGTCCCTGGACGAGGCACTGCGCTGGCTGGACGACGAGTCGAGCTTCATCACGGCGACGCTCAGACACGCGGAGGGCGTCGACCAGGGCGCGGTGCTGAACCTGCTGGGCGCGCTGTGCGACTACTGCCTGCTGCGCGGCGACCTCTACCGGCTGGGTGAGATCAGCGAGCTGGCGCAGTCCGTGGACCAGGGGCTGCTGGTGCGTTCGGTGCAGTGGCGTACCGGTATCGCGGCCCGGCAGCTCGGCGAGCTGGACAAGGCGCGGACGACGCTCACCTCCGTGGTCGACCTGTACATGGAGGCCCACCACGACGCGGGGGCGGCCCGCGCGCTGTGCTCGCTGGGCATCACGCTGCACCACCAGGGCAACCTGACCGAGGCGGCGGCGAAACTGCGGGAGGCGCTGGACCTCCAGGCCTCGCCCGAGCTGGACACGGACCGGGCCTGGACACTGCACGCGCTGGCGGCGGTGCAGCGCGACCGGGCCCGGCTGGCGGAGGCCCTGGACCTGCTCACGGAGTCACTGGTGCTGCACCGCGCGGGCGAGTCGGTGCACGGCCAGGCGTGGGCCCACTTCCAGCTCGGCCAGCTGCACCTGCGCATGGGCGACGTACCGCGCGCGGAGACGGACCTGCGCACGGCCCTGGCGCTGTACGGCCGCACCCAGGACGCCCGCGGCGAGGCGTGGGCACTGACCCAGCTGGCGCGGGCCCGGCTGATGGACGGTGACGTGTCCGCGGCGGTGGAGGAGCTGCGGCAGGCGGCGACCCGGCACCGCGAGAACGAGGACGCGCGCGGCAAGGCGTGGAGCATCTACTACCTGGGCCATGCGCTGGAGGACACGGGCGCCCTGGACCAGTCGGTGCGTGCGCTGGAACGCTCCCGCACGATGTTCTCCCGGATGCGCGACGTGTACGGCCTGGCCTGCGCCCGGCACCACTCGGCGCGGGTCACCCGCGACCAGCGCGCCGCCCAGACCGGCTCGCTCCGCAACTCCGGCTTCGCCCGGCAGCTCCTGGTCGACGCCCGCGCGGACTTCCAGCGCATCGGCGTCGGCCACGGCGAGGCGTGGACCTGCCTGGAGCTGGCGGTGGTGGACGCGGGCAACGCCCGTACGCCGCAGGCGCTGGCGCTCTGCGACGAGGCGGCGGCACTCTTCGCGGCGTACGGCGACCGGCGGGGCGACGACTGGGCCCGCTTCCTGCGCTGCACCCTCCTGCCGTACGCCGCTCCGGGCGGCGTGGAGGTCGGCACGGCGGTGGCGCAGGAGGAACTCGCCCAGCTGTCCCGCGCCCACCACCCGGCCCGGGACGCCAAGCTGGACGACTACATCGAGGCGTACCAGCTCCTCCTGGAACGCGGCGTCCAACTGGAATCCGGCTGGCAGGCCTGGCACCTGGGCATGGTCCCGAACCGCCAGGCCCGGGAGGTGATGGGGGTGGCGGTGACAACCGCCTAGGCGCGGGCAGCCGCGCCGCCCCACTGCGGGCAGCCGCGCCGCCCCACTGCGGGCAGCCGCGCCGCCCCACTGCGGGCAGTCGCGCGCCCCGCTGCGGGCAGTCGTGCCGCTGGGGCGGCACGGGTGGGCGCAGCGGCACCCCGCAACGCCGGGCCGCGTCACCCACCCGGCGTTCAGACCCGCGCCGGGCACCGGGAGGCCGGGTCAGCCCTTCCGCGGCCCCACCCGGCCGGAGGCCTCCGCCTCCGCGTCAGCGTCCGGCGCCTCCTTGAAGTCCACCTTCCCCATGTGCCGGCTCATGGACCGCATCAGCCCCCACACCGCCAGGGCCATCACCGCGAAGACGATGAACCCGAGGACACCGGGCGTGACCTTGTCCTCGTCGAGTTCGGCGAGAGTGACGAGGTGCGTCATTGCCATGCTTGCGCTTGCACTCATGTCAGGCATTGTCCCGGATGCCCGCGAAGAGGTCGTCCTCGGGGAGGGAGGTATCCACGAGGGACTTCGCGAGCTCGTACTCCTCGGTGGGCCAGACCTCCTTCTGGATGTCCATCGGCACCCGGAACCAGCCCCCGTCGGGGTCGATCTGCGTGGCGTGCGCGATCAGCGCCTTGTCCCGGATCTCGAAGAAGTCGGCGCAGGGCACGTGCGTGGTGAGCGTGCGCTCCTTGCGCTCGAACTCCGACCAGCGCTTGAGCCAGTCCCCGTAGGGCGACTCCAGGCCGCGCTCCAGCAGCGCGCTGTGCAGCGCCTCGGTGCGCGGGCGGTTGAAGCCCTGGTTGTAGTACACCTTCTGCGGCTGGTACGCCGTCCCGTACTCGCTCTCCGGGTACTTCTCGGTGTCGGCCGCGCCCTCGAAGGCCACCATGGTGATCTTGTGGGTCATGATGTGGTCGGGGTGCGGATAGCCGCCGTTCTCGTCGTAGGTGGTGATCACCTGGGGACGGAAGGAGCGGATCTTCCGCACCAGCTCACCGGCCGCCTTGTCGACGTCCTCCAGGGCGAAGCAGCCCTCCGGCAGCGGCGGCAGCGGGTCGCCCTCGGGCAGGCCGGAGTCGACGAAGCCGAGCCACTCCTGCCCCACGCCCAGGATCTCCCGGGCCTCGTCCATCTCCTTCTTGCGCACCTCGTGGATGTTCTCCTCGATGTACGCGTCGCCCTGGAGCTTGGGGTTGAGGATGGAGCCGCGCTCCCCGCCCGTGCAGGTCACCACCAGCACGTCCACCCCCTCGGACACGTACTTCGCCATGGTGGCCGCGCCCTTGCTCGACTCGTCGTCGGGGTGGGCGTGCACGGCCATCAATCGCAGCTGGTCAGTCAAGACTCAATCCTCGGTCAGTCGGCGCCCGTGTGCGTCGGCGCAATCGGCGGCTTCTATAGTGACCGAATCGGGAGCCGAATAATTCCGGAGCCCGGGAAGACCGGGTGCCGGGGGCCCCTTTCGGGACACGCCCGTCCCGCTCCTGCCGAGAGGACGATCATGAGTACGGCGAGCACGCAGACGCCCGAGAGCCGGTACGGCCGCTCCTCGGACGAACGGGCCGACCGCACGCTCAAGATCGTCGGTGCCGTGCTCGGTGCCGTCCTGCTCGCCGTGATCGGCTGGTTCGGCTACCACTACGTCGGACAGAACAAGATCAGCGGCGAGTTGATCGGGTTCGAGCTCGCCGAGGACTCGGTGCAGGTTCACCTGGAGGTCCGCAAGGACGCCGGTGTCGCCGGCTACTGCACGGTGCGCTCCCAGGCGGAGGACGGCGACGAGGTGGGCCGGGCCGACTTCCGCTTCGACGGGGACTCCACGCGCATCGACAAGGTCGTCACCCTGCGGACCAAGGCCGCCGGTACGACGGCCGAGCTGCTCGGCTGCCACGCGGACTGATCCCGCAGAGCCCGGTCGGCGCGAATACATGGGCGCTGACCTGCGGTGACATGAATCTGGTGGCTTATGTCCTCCCCCTTTGGCCACTGAATTGTTAGGCTCGTGGTTTCGCCCTTCCGTGAAGGAACATCCTTCTGGGTAGGGCGTTGATTTGTATTCCCAGTACCAACGAGGAGCACCCGTGACCCAGACCAGCGAGAACGTCACCTGGCTGACCCAGGAGGCGTACAACAAGCTCAAGGAGGAGCTTGAATACCTTACTGGTCCTGCGCGCACCGAGATCTCTGCCAAGATCGCCGCGGCCCGTGAGGAGGGGGACCTGCGCGAGAACGGCGGGTACCACGCGGCCAAGGAGGAGCAGGGCAAGCAGGAGCTCCGCGTGCGCCAGCTGACCCAGCTGCTGGAGAGCGCCAAGGTCGGTGAGGCTCCGGCCGCGGACGGCGCGGTGGCGCCCGGCATGGTCGTCACGATCGCCTTCGACGGTGACGAGGACGACACGCTGACCTTCCTGCTCGCCTCGCGCGAGTACGCGAGCTCGGACATCGAGACCTACTCGCCGCAGTCCCCGCTGGGCTCGGGCGTCATGGGCCACAAGGTCGGCGAGGACGCGCAGTACGAGCTGCCCAACGGCAAGCCGGCGTCCGTGAAGATCCTCAAGGCCGAGCCCTACAACGGCTGACCAGGCTCCCTCCCCCGGCCGGTAGTACACCCGGCCGTCTGTCGTTGACGAGCCCCCGGCGTCCCGGTGACGCCGGGGGCTCGTCGTCATGTGGCGGCCGAGCGGTACTTGCGCACCGCCAGGGTCCGGAAGACCGCGATGATCAGAACGGACCAGATCACCGAGGCCCAGACGGGATGCCGCATCGGCCAGGCGTCGCACGGCACGACGCCCGGGTTGCCGAACAGCTCCCGGCAGGCCTGCACCGTGGCGCTGACACGGTCCGCGAGCAGACCCGCGAGTAGGACGATGGCGCCGACCGGCACGATGCCGGGCGTCACCCAGGGCGGCCACGCCATCCACGCCCGCACCTTCAACCGGCGCATCCGCTTCTCGATGCCCTGACTCGAAGGGGTCGCCCAGGCCGAGGGCTTTATGGCCCAGGGCTACCACGTGGAAAAGTGCATCTACGACCGGAACGGCAACACTCTCGTCGTGACGATCCCAACGAAGGACAAGCTCGTCGCCAAGATCGAAGCGTTGGGCGTGGACCCCAAGATCGTGAGGTCGCAGGACACTCTGAGCCTTGACCAGCTCCTCGCCTTCCAGGCGCTTTACCAGAACGAGTACGCCGACAACGCCGTGAGCTTCACGGCCAACGTCCCCGAGGGCCTGAACGCGGACGAGGTCGCGGAGACGATCCGGCGGTGGCTGCCCGACCTGAAGGGAACCACGATCATGGTCGACGGCACCCGAACGGTCGCGTCCGGCTGCAAGTCGCTCAACGCTGGCACCCACAGAGTGTCCGCTCCGAAGCCAGCGTGCGGCAACATGACCACGTATGCCGCTGTGGTCTACGACGGGAAGACCAGGTGGACGGGCAGCACGCCGTACAAGCTGTTCTGCTGACGTCGCCCACAACACGAGGCCCAGAGCATGCCAAGCCAGCTCTGGGCCTCGTGTTGTTCCTCTGTTTCACGCCGGGCGCCGGTCCAAATTTGCACTCATCCTGCCGCCGACCGGTACTTCCGCACGGCCAGCGTGCGAAAGACAGCGATGATTAGCACGGACCAGATCAGCGACGCCCAGATCGGGTGCTCCATCGGCCACGCACCTGTGACCGTCTTCGGGACGCCCGGCATCGTGTTCCCGAAGAGTTCACGGGCACCCGCCACCGTCGCGCTGAAGGGGTTCCACTCGGCAACGTGCTGGAGGAACGTCGGCATACCGGTGACCGGCACGAAGGCGTTCGAGATGAACGTCAGGGGGAACAGCCAGATCAGCCCGCCCGAGGTCGCCGCCTCCGGGGTCCGCACGGACAGGCCGATCAGGGCTCCGATCCAGGAGAAGGCGTAGCCGAGCAGGAGCAGGAGCAGGAAGCCGCAGAGAACCTTGCCGATGTTCTCGTGGGCGCGCCAGCCGACGATCAGGGCGACTCCCGCGAGCACGAGGATCGTGAGGGTGGTCTGCACGAGGTCGGCGAGCGTACGTCCGGTGAGGACGGCCCCCCGTGCCATCGGCAGCGACCTGAAGCGGTCGATCAGCCCCTTGTGCATGTCGTCCGCGATGCCCGCGCCCGCGCCGGCCGTGGCGAAGGTGACGGTCTGCGCGAAGATCCCGGCCATCAGGAACTCTTTGTACAGCTGCGGGTCGGTGGAGCCGCCGATGCTGATGGAGCCACCGAAGACGTAGGTGAACAGGACGACGAACATGACCGGCTGGATGACCCCGAACAGCAACATCTCGGGGATCCTGGTCATCCGGATCAGGTTCCTGCGGGCGATGACCAGGGAGTCCCGGACGGACTGGCCGAGGGGGTTCGTGGGCGCCGCGGCTCGAGCGGCGTCGGTGGCGGCGCTCACTTGGCGGCCTCCTGCTCGTCTTTGTGGAATGCGCCCTTGTGGCCGGCGTCCTCGTCCTCGCGGCCGGCGTCGGCCGCGAGGCCGTTCTCCTTCACCTCGGCCACATGGCCGGTGAGGGAGAGGAAGACGTCGTCGAGGGTGGGGCGGCGCAGGCCGATGTCGTCGATCTCGATACCGCGGGTGTCGAGTTCCCGGATGACCTCGGCGAGCAGCTTGGCGCCGCCGGTGACGGGGACGGTGAGCTTGCGGGTGTGCTCCTCGACGGTGGTCGAGCCCTTGCCGAACCCTCCGAGCACCTCGGCGGCCGTCGCCATGTGCTCGCGCTCGTGGACCACGACCTCGACGCGCTCTCCGCCGGTGCGGGCCTTGAGCTGGTCGGAGGTGCCGCGGGCGATGACGCGGCCGTGGTCGACGACCGCGATGTCGTGCGCGAGGTGGTCGGCCTCCTCCAGGTACTGGGTGGTCAGCAGCAGGGTCGTCCCGCCGGCGACCAGCTGTTTGATGACCTCCCACAGCTCCTGGCGGTTGCGCGGGTCGAGGCCGGTCGTCGGCTCGTCCATGAACATGACGGGCGGGGAGACGACCAGGGCGGCCGCCAGGTCGAGCCGGCGGCGCATGCCTCCCGAGTAGGTCTTCGTCGGGCGGTCGGCGGCGTCCGCGAGGTGGAACTGTTCGAGCAGCTCGCCGGCCCGGGCCTTCGCGGCCTTGGCTCTCATCTGGTAGAGCTGACCGACCATCTGGAGGTTCTCCCGGCCGGTCAGGTATTCGTCGACGGCCGCGAACTGGCCGGAGAGGCCGATCGACCGCCGTACCTCGTTGGGCTGTTTGAGCACGTCGATGCCCGCGACGACCGCCTTGCCGCTGTCGGGACGCAGCAGGGTCGTGAGGCAGCGGACGGCGGTCGTCTTGCCCGCGCCGTTCGGCCCGAGCAGGCCCAGGACCGTGCCTTCGGGAACGTCGAGGTCGACGCCGTCCAGAGCCCTTACGTCGCCGAAGGTTTTCACCAGGCCTTCGGCATAGATGGCGCCTGGCATATGAGTCTCCACGTCGTCGGGGATTCGTCGGAAAGCCTAGGTTTGTACGTTTCGCTCGGCGCAGCGAGCGAATTACGACACACCATAACGCGATGTATCGCGTCTCACAATGGAATTGCTCGAACGAGTGACCCAAGTCGATGACGGGTCAGCCGATGACGGGATAGCCCGCCTCCCGCAGCGCCCGGCCGACCTCGGCGCAGTGCTCCGGGCCCTTCGTCTCCAGGTGCAGCTCGACCTCCGCCTCCGTGAGCCCGAGCCGCGGATCGGTCCGGACGTGGCTCACATCGAGGACGTTAGCGTCGACCACTGACAACACCCCGAGAAGCGTGGCGAGGGCGCCGGGACGGTCCGTCAGACGCAGCCGGACCGCCAGGTAGCGGCCCTGCGCGGCCATGCCGTGCCGCAGCACGCCCTGCATCAGCACCGGGTCCACGTTGCCGCCGGACAGCACCGCCACCACCGGTCCCTCGAAGGCACCGGGCTCACTCAGCAACGCCGCCACCGGAGACGCCCCGGCCGGCTCCACGACCAGCTTGGCCCGCTCCAGGCACAGCAGCAGCGCGGTGGACAGCTCGTCCTCGGAGACCGTACGGACCTCGTCCACCAGCTCGCCGACGATCCCGAACGGCACGTCACCGGGCCGCCCCACCTTGATGCCGTCGGCCATCGTCGCCGGATGCTCGACGGCCACCGGGCGCCCCGCCGCAAGTGACGGCGGATACGCCGCCGCGCCCTCCGCCTGGACGCCCACGATCCGCACGTCCGGCCGCAGCGCCTTCACCGCGACCGCGATCCCGGCCGCCAGCCCGCCCCCGCCGATACCGACCACGACGGTCCGCACCTCGGGGCACTGCTCCAGGATCTCCAGCCCGACCGTGCCCTGGCCCGCGATGACGTCCGGGTGGTCGAAGGGGTGAATGAACACCGCGCCGGTCCGCTCCGCGTACTCCTGCGCGGCGGCCAGCGTCTCGTCGACCACCTGACCTTGCAGCCGCACCTCGGCGCCGTAGTCCCGGGTCGCGCTGATCTTCGGCAGCGGGGCGCCCTTCGGCATGAACACCGTCGAGCGCACCCCGAGCAGTGACGACGCCAGCGCCACCCCCTGCGCGTGGTTGCCCGCGCTCGCCGCGACCACACCGGCGGCCCGCTGCTCGGGCAGCAGCCCGGCGATGCGGACGTAGGCGCCGCGCAGCTTGAACGAGCCCGTCCGCTGGAGGTTCTCGCACTTGAGGTGCACCGGCGCGCCGACCAGCTGGGACAGGTGCCTGCTGCCCTCCATCGCCGTCACCCGCGCCACACCCGAGAGCATCTTCTGGGCACCGCGCACGTCGTCGAGGGTGACGGGTCCGACAAGGGAGGCCGTGCTGTAGCTCATGCCTCCAGCATCGCAGTTCACGGGCGCCCGGGACCGTTGTGACCAACCTCCGAGACCCGCTTTGCGCAGCGCCGGTACGCCTCGCCGCCCGGCCGCGTACCCTGTCCCCCAATTAGCAGCCCTCCACGAAGTGAGCCCCCGGCCATGCCCACAACACCTGAAATGTCGATGGACATGACGACCGCCGGTGACACCGGTCTTCTCGAGACGCTCCAGCACGAGGTGGCACTCTTCGCCCGTCGTGCCGAACAGACCCGGCTCGGCGGGGTCGGGCAGGTGCGCAACTCCATGGACCGCGCCGCATACCTGCTGCTCAACCGCCTCGACAAAGAGGGCCCGATGGGCGTCAAGGCGCTCGCCGCGAGCATGGGAATCGACTCCTCGACGGTCACCCGGCAGGTGGCACCGCTCGTCGACACCGGACTCGTCAAGCGGACCTCGCACCCCGAGGACGGGCGCGCGGTCGTGCTCCAGCTGTCCCCGCGCGGCGTGTCGCGGCTGGAAGAGGTCCGGTCCTCCCGGCGTCAGCTCATGGCCGAACTGACCCACGACTGGGCACCGGAGGAGCGCGAGGCGTTCTGCGCGCTCCTCGCGCGCTTCAACGGCGCCCTGTCCGCCCGTATGGCCCCGTCGGGCGTGGCGGGCCCGGAGTCGTCGTCGGCCTCCTGAGCCACCCTCCACCGCCTTTCCGCGGCGGTTCGCACCGAACTCTTGACCGGCGGGCCACCCCTGGCCTGATATGAGACCCAGGGGTCGTCGTACGAGACTCAGGGGTCGTCGCCCTCTGGGCGGGAGGCGCGGTGCGAGAACGGCAGGCATTCCACAGTGCCCGCCGGGCCCGGGAGTTCGAGGCGTTCGTCGCGGGCGCGGCAGGGCGGCTGCTGCATGCCGCCACCCTGCTCACGGCCGAGCCACCGGGCGACAACCCGCGCGCGCGGCGCCTGCTGGCCCTGTCCCTCGCCCACACGTACGCGTGCTGGGACCGACTGCACGGGGAGGACCCGTACGACCGGGCCCGCCAGTACCTGGCCACCCGTTTCGCCCGCGAGGCCTGGCACCGGTACGGCGGCGGAATCGGCCGGGCCCGCAGGCACGCCGCCGGCCCCCTGCGCGGGCTCACCCCGCAGGAACGCCTGATCCTGGTGCTCAGGCTCTACGAGGGCGTCGCCGAGGAACAGGCGGCCGCCCTGCTGGGCCTGCCCGCGGAACGCGTACGGACGATCTGCGACCGTGCGACGGCCACCCTGCTGCACCCGCCCGCGCAACCGGCCCGCCCGGTGGCGGCGGAAGCGAAGGCGGCGACGCCATGAAGGGCGCGGCACTCGATACGACGGCCGCCGGGACGACGGGCACGCGCGCGTGCAGCACGGGCGCACCCGCGTGCAGCACGGGCACGCGCGCGTGGGGGACCGGGAGGCGCCGGTGAACCGCCCCCAGCGAGAGGCCGCCGCACGGCGGATCATGGAGCAGTCGCCGCCCCGGGTGCCGCCCGAGCTGTACGCGGACGCGGTGCGCCGCGGCGGCCGCATGCTGCGGCGCAGGACCGCCGCCCGCCGCCTGATGTGGCTGGTGCTGTGCGCCGCCGCCGTGGCGTTCACGGTGTGGGCGCTGACCGTCCAGCCCTGGGTGGAGCCGCCGTCGGAGACGACCCCACCCATGACGGGCTGGGAGGGCTGGTGAGCCCACCCCGCTCGTCGGGCTGTCGGGCTGTCGGGCTGTCGGACTAGCCGAGGGCCTGCTGGAGGTCCGCGAGCAGGTCGTCGACGTTCTCGATACCGACCGAGAGACGCACGAGGTCGGCGGGCACCTCCAGGGCCGAACCGGCGGCGGACGCGTGCGTCATCCGGCCGGGGTGCTCGATCAGCGACTCCACACCGCCCAGGGACTCACCCAGCGTGAACACCTTCGCGCGGTTGCAGACCTCGACCGCCGCCTCCTCGCCGCCCTCGACGCGGAACGACACCATGCCGCCGAACGCCTTCATCTGCTTGGCGGCGACCTCGTGCCCGGGGTGCTCCGGCAGCCCCGGGTACAGAACGCTTGTCACGCGCGCGTGCCGGGAGAGCATCTCGGCGACCTTGGTGGCGTTCTCGCTGTGCCGGTCCATGCGCACCGCGAGCGTCTTGGTGCCGCGCAGCACCAGCCAGGAGTCGAAGGGCCCGGCGATGGCGCCCATGGCGTTCTGGTGGAACGCCAGCTCCTCCCCCAGCTCCCGGTCGCCCACGATCAGCGCGCCGCCGACGACGTCGGAGTGGCCGCCCATGTACTTGGTCAGGGAGTGCACGACGACGTCCGCACCGAGCGCCAGCGGCTGCTGGAGGTACGGCGTGGCGAAGGTGTTGTCGACGACGAGCCGGGCCCCGGCGTCCCGGGCGACCTGGGCCACGGCGGCGATGTCGGTGATGCCGAGCAGCGGGTTGGAGGGCGTCTCCACCCAGACGGCCTTGGTCTTCGGCGTCAGCGCGGCCCGCACGGCGGCGGGGTCGCTCGAGTCGGCCACGGACCATTCCACGCCCCACCGGGTGGCGACCTTGGCGAAGAGCCGGAAGGTACCGCCGTACGCGTCGTTGGGGATCACCACGTGGTCGCCGGGACGCAGCAGCGTACGCAACAGGCAGTCCTCGGCCGCCAGTCCGGACGCGAACGCGAGGCCGCGACGGCCGCCCTCCAGGGCGGCGAGGTTGTCCTCCAGGGCCGTACGGGTCGGGTTCGCGCTGCGGCTGTACTCGTATCCGCCGCGCAGCCCGCCGACGCCGTCCTGCTTGTAGGTCGACACCTGATAGATCGGCGGGACGACGGCGCCCGTCTGGGGATCGGCGGTGTTGCCCGCGTGAATCGCGAGCGTCTCGAAGTGCTGACTGATGTGCCTGTCGCTCATGGGCACCGAGGGTAGCGGCGCGGACGACTCCGCGCGTTTTCCACAGGGCGGGGGGACAGGTTGGCCAATTGTCGGCGCGGTCTGGTTCGCTTGAGACATGGAGATTCTCTGGGTCCTGATGGCACTGGCCATGCTGGCTGTGGTGCTGCTCCCCGTTCTGCGGCGCCGACGGAGCGCGGTCGGTCTGGTACCCGCCGGCCACCCGGACGCGGCGGACCCCGCGAACTACGGCTTCGCGCGCGAGGAGGAGCTGGACATCCGCATGCCCGGCCCCGACCAGGACCTGCTGGACGTCCTGGACCTGGTGCAGCGCACGCAGGACTACCGGGGCGCGCAGCAGCTCCTCGCCGGTACGGAGGCGGAGGGTGAGCGGCGCTGGCAGCGGGTGCAGGCCTTCGCGGGCGCCGCGTCGCTGGAGCTGCGGCAGCGGCCCGGTGGCGTCGGCGAGACGCCGGGCGGGCAGTGGCTGCGGGTGTGGCGGGCCGAGGCCCCCAAGGACGCGGGCGGCGCGGCGGTGCACGCCGAGTTCCTGGTGCAGCAGGCGTGGCGGACGGCGACGCCGGGCACGGACGACTTCCGGATCATCATGGAGGAGGCGAAGGCGGCCTGCGGTGAGGCGGCGCTGCTCGCCCCCGGTGACCCGATCCCGTACATCGTCGAGCTCTCGGTCGCCCGCGGGCTCGCCTACCCGCGCGAGGACTTCGAGCAGCTCTGGCTGAAGATCCTCGACCGCGCCCCGGACCACATGGGCGCGCACCTGGCCGCCCTGCACTACTGGTGCGAGAAGTGGCACGGCTCCCGCGACCTGGCGTACTCCTTCGCGGAGGCGGCGGCGGCCCGCGCCCCGAAGGGCTCGCTCCTCGCGGCGATGCCGCTCTTCGCGGTCTTCGAGCATCTCCCCGAGGTCAACCTGGTCAGGGGCTTCTACCAGAGCGAGGTCGTCACCAAGGCGGTCCACGGCGCCCTGCACGCGGTCCACTCGGCCCGCCAGGGCGACCCGATGCAGGCGCACGTCCGCCATCTGCTGGTCTTCTTCCTGGTCCGCGGCGAGCGCTGGGCCGAGGCGATGAACCAGCTGATACTCATCGACGGCCACGTCGGTGCCCTGCCCTGGACCCTCTCCCCCGACCCGGCGGCGGAGTTCGCGGTCTACCGGGCGCTGGCGGTCGCGGGCTACGAGGCGAACGGCGGCAGCCCGGCGACACTCCCCCACTGACGGTTCCGCGACGGGCGGCCCGGCGGTGAACGCCGACCGGGCCGCCTCCCGGCACGGGTACGGATCAGCCCTCGGCGCGTGCGGGCAGCCGCCATCCCGGGCGCGGGAAGTGGCAGGTGTAGCCCTCCGGGTAACGCTGCAGGTAGTCCTGATGCTCGGGCTCGGCCTCCCAGAAGGGGCCGACCGGCTCCACCTCGGTGACGACCTTGCCCGGCCACAGCCCGGAGGCGTCCACGTCCGCGATCGTGTCCTCGGCGATCCGCTTCTGCTCGTCCTCCACGTAGTAGATCGCCGAGCGGTAGCTGAGGCCGATGTCGTTGCCCTGGCGGTTCTTGGTGCTCGGGTCGTGGATCTGGAAGAAGAACTCCAGCAGCGCGCGGAAGTCGGTCTTCTCGGGGTCGAAGAGGATCTCAATGGCCTCCGCGTGCGTGCCGTGGTTGCGATACGTCGCGTTCGGCACGTCTCCCCCGGTGTATCCCACCCGGGTCGCCGTCACCCCCGGCAGCCGGCGGATCAGCTCCTCCATCCCCCAGAAGCACCCACCCGCAAGCACGGCCCTCTGCGTCTGCGCAGCCATTGCGGCCCTCCACAATCTGTCGGTTCGGTCACTCGGGCTACTCGGCTCGCACACCGCCGGCATCCCCGGCCACACCTTCTCAACGCGCGAGGGTCCCCGGCGATTCCATGCCCGCCCGACCGCCCCGCGGACGAAAACCGGTGGCCACCGGGGGTCCGCGGCTCCACGCTGTACGTCATGGAAGAACGGCGACGCGAGATCCGGGCGGCCTACACGGCATCCACCATCACCGTCTACCAGGCGTACTCCCCGGAGATCGGCCTTCCCGCCGTCCGCGAGGGCCGCTTCCCCGCGGCGTGGAAGCGCGACCGGATGACGTGGATCAAGCCGTCGTTCCTGTGGATGATGTACCGCTGCGGCTGGGCCACGAAAGTGGATCAGGAGACCGTGCTGGCCGTCGAGATCACTCGTGACGGCTTCGAGTCGGCGCTGCGCGGCGCGTGCCTTTCGAGCTACGTTCCCGGGGTGCACCCCGACCGCGCCACCTGGCAGCGGCAGTTGAAGCGCGCGCCGACCCGCATCCAGTGGGATCCCGAGCGGGACCTGCGCCTGCAACCGCTGCCGTACCGCTCCCTGCAACTCGGCCTCTCCGGCGAGGCCGCACGGCGGTACGCCGACGAATGGACGGTCGGCATCCGCGACGTGACCCCGCTCGCCCACGAGATCCACGCGCTCGTGCGCGACGGCGCCCTCGACCCGGCGAGCCGTCTGCTGCCCCGCGAGGAGCCCTATCCTGCCGCGCCCGAACTGCTCACCCACCTGCGACCGTGAGGGAGCGACCCCCCGGTCCAGTACGCCCACCGGGCCAGAAGGCTTTCCGACCCCACGGCGGGAGGACGACCCCGACCCCGAGTTCCCCACCCACACACGCCTCTACGCCGACCGGCGGCGCTGGCGGCGCGGACGTCATCCTCGCCACGCCCGCCGAACGGGACCGGTTGCGGCAACGGCACGGCGACTGGCTCTCGGACCATCCGGGCGGCCTGTGACGGCGCCGGCGCCCGGCCGCGCCGGTCAGTCCGGTCGGCGCAACCCCGCCACCAGCACCCCCACCAGTCGGCGCGCGTCGTAGTGCGGGTCGTTCTCCGCGCCGATGCAGAGGTTGCCGACGCCGCGCATGAGTTCCAGGGCGGACAGGTCGGACCTGATCTCGCCGGAGGCGGTCGCGGCGTCGAGGAGGCGGGTGCACACGGGCACGAGGCGGTCGAGGAAGTACGCGTGCAGCGCCTCGAAGCCGGCGTTGTCGGACTGCAGTACGGCGGCGAGTCCGTGCTTGGTGACCAGGAAGTCGACGAAGAGGTCGATCCACCGCCCGAGTGCGTCGTACGGGGTCGGGCCGCTCGCCAGCAGGGCCGGGCCGGCCTCGGCGCAGGCCTCCACCTGGTGCCGGTAGACGCCGATGATGAGGTCAGCCCGCGTCGGGAAGTGGCGGTAGATCGTGGCCGTTCCGACGCCGGCCTCGGCCGCGATGTCGCGGACCGCTGCCTCCACCCCGGACCTCACGAAGACCGCGGCGGCCGCGTCCAGAAGGGTCTCCTGGTTGCGCCGGGCGTCCGCCCGTTTGGGGCGGCTGGTGTGACCTGCGGCCTCGTCGGCGTCCGCCATCGCGTCGTTCCCTCCAAAAACCGGCGTTGCTAAACGGGACACCGTTCCGTATCGTCAAACGGGACGGCGTTCCGGTTGCCATGATGCCAGAGGCCGGAGCCGTCGTGCCACGCCGTGCGCCCGCGCGCACCGCGTCCCCTTCCCTCGACGGAGGAACACGATCATGCGATACCGCACCTTGGGCCGCACCGGCGTCCAGGTCAGCTCTCTCGCGCTCGGCGCCATGAACTTCGGCAGCATCGGGCGCACCACCCAGGACGAGGCCACCGCCATCGTCGACGCCGCCCTGGAGGGCGGGGTCAACGTCATCGACACCGCCGACATGTACGGCCAGGGCGAGTCGGAGGAGATGGTCGGCAAGGCCATCGCCGGCCGCCGCGACGACATCGTGCTGGCCACGAAGGCGAGCATGCCCATGGGCGAGGAGCGCAACCACCGGGGCGCCTCGCGCCGCTGGCTGGTCACCGAGCTGGACAACAGCCTGCGCCGCCTCGGCGTCGACCACGTCGACCTCTACCAGATCCACCGGTGGGACCCGGCCACCAGCGACGAGGAGACACTGTCGGCCCTGACCGACCTCCAGCGCGCGGGGAAGATCCGCTACTTCGGCTCCTCGACCTTCCCCGCCTACCGCATCGTCCAGGCCCAGTGGGCCGCCCGCGAGCACCGCCTGAGCCGGTACGTCACCGAGCAGCCCAGCTACTCCGTCCTGCAGCGCGGGATCGAGAGCCACGTGCTGCCCGTGGCCGAGGAGTACGGGCTCGGCGTGCTGGTGTGGAGCCCGCTGGCGTCGGGATGGCTGTCGGGGGCGGTGCGGGCGGGCCGGGAGATCGCCACCCACCGGTCGGCGTTCATGCCGGAGCGTTTCGACACCTCGCTGCCGGCCAACCGGGCCCGGCTCGACGCCGTCGAGCGGCTGGCCACGGTCGCCGACGAGGCCGGCCTGACCATGGTCCAGCTCGCGCTCGGATTCGTGACCGCGCACCCCGCCGTGACCAGCGCGCTCATCGGCCCCCGCACCCTGGACCACCTGCACGCGCAGCTCGCCGCCGCCGACACCGTGCTGTCCGCCGATGTCCTCGACGCCGTCGACGCGATCGTGGCCCCCGGGACCGACCTGGCGGCGCAGGAGAAGTTCGACACCCCGCCCGCGCTGCTGGACGCGTCGCTGCGGCGCCGCTGACGAGCACGCCGGCCGGCGTCGGGCTCACGAGCGGCGCGCGTCAGCCGTCACCGTCCCGCGTCCCGCCCGCTCCGTCAGGAACTCCGCCCACGTCCGCCGGCCCACCCGCGCTCCCTCCAGCGTGAGGTTCGCCCCCGCGCGGTAGGCGCGGCCCGCCTTGCCGGGGATGCGTACGGGCAGCGTCGGGCGGCGGCGCCGGGCGTGCAGGGCGAGGTACGGGCGGGCCAGGGCGGCCAGGTCGTGGACCTCGGGGCCGGTCATGTCGGGGACCCGGCCGGCGGGTGCCGCGAGGGTCAGTTCGGCCAGGCGGGCGGCGACCTCGCGGGAGTCGACCGGCTGGAGGCGCAGGCCGCCCGGGACGGGCAGGACCGGCAGCTTGGTCATCTTCTCGATCATCGTCAGGGTCAGCTCGTGGAACTGGGCCGCCCGCAGCACCGTCCACCCGATGCCCGAGTCGGCGATCGCCCGCTCCGAGTCGAGCTTGGTGCGCAGCCACGCCAGCGGCACGCTGTCCGCGCCCACGACCGAGATGTACACGAGGTGCCGTACGCCCGCGTGCGAGGCGGCGCGCACCAGCGTGCGGGTCGCCTCGTCGTCGCCCTTCGGGCCGCCCGCCAGGTGCAGGACGGTGTGCACGCCGTCGACGGCGGCCTCGACGCCCTCGCCGGTGAGGAGGTCGCCGGTGACGTAGGTGACGCCGTCCTCGGCCGGGCGGGGGCGCCGGGTGAGGATTTGTATCTCGTGGCCCGCCGCCCGCAGCAGCGGGACGACGTGGCCGCCGAGGGTGCCCGTGCCGCCGGTGACCAGGAGGGGGGTGGTGGGGGACGAGGGGTACGTCATGGCTGCTCCCGAGGGTCCTGGCGCCCGGACGGACAGGTCGACAGCTGTCTGGTTCACTGTCTGGCTCCTGCCCGTCCGGGCGTCCGCCGTGTGTGTCTACGGCGGTATGACCCGGGGCGGCGCGGCTGTGTGACAGGGACCGGGGAAAAACCCCGAGGAAACTCCCGAGGAAGTTCGCGAGGAAATCCCCGAGGAAATCTCCGAGGACGTTTCCGGCCCGTCAGATCGTCGCCGTGTCGATCACGAAGCGGTACCGCACGTCGCTCGCCAGGACCCGCTCGTACGCCTCGTTGACCTCGGACGCGGCGATCAGCTCGATCTCGGCGCCGATGCCGTGCTCGGCGCAGAAGTCCAGCATCTCCTGGGTCTCCCGGATGCCGCCGATCATGGACCCGGCGAGGGTCTTGCCGCCGCCGAGCAGTGCGAACAGGTTGAGGGAGACCGGCTCCTCGGGGGCCCCGACGTTGGCCAGGGCGCCCTCCGTCTTCAGCAGCCCCAGGTAGGCG
The DNA here is from genome assembly GCF_031597775.1 of Streptomyces sp. BB1-1-1. Classification (NCBI taxonomy): domain Bacteria; kingdom Bacillati; phylum Actinomycetota; class Actinomycetes; order Kitasatosporales; family Streptomycetaceae; genus Streptomyces; species Streptomyces sp. BB1-1-1. The sequence continues at coordinate 3,260,312 of NZ_CP134203.1, forward strand.
CCGAGGTCGAGCGGGGCGGAGACCGTCGAGACGATCAGGTCGAAGGTGCCGGCCAGCTCCTCGAAGGTGGCCGGGTCGCTCGTGGCGTAGTAGTGGTCGGCGCCCAGCTTCAGGCCGTCGTCCTTCTTGCGCAGGGACTGCGAGAGCACCGTCACCTCGGCGCCCAGGGCGTGCGCGAGCTTGACGGCCATGTGGCCGAGGCCGCCCATGCCGACGACGGCGACCTTCTTGCCGGGGCCGGCGTTCCAGCGCCGGAGCGGGGAGTACGTGGTGATGCCGGCGCACAGCAGCGGCGCCGCCTCGTCCAGCGCGATGCCCTCGGGGATGCCGAGGACGAAGTTCTCGTCGACGACGACCTTCTCGGAGTAGCCGCCGTAGGTCGGCTCGCCGTCCTTGCCGACGCCGTTGTAGGTCATCACGTTGCCGCCGGTGCAGTACTGCTCCAGGCCGGCCCGGCAGTTCTCGCACTCTCGGCAGGAGTCGACCATGCAGCCGACGCCCACCCGGTCGCCGACGGCGAACTTGGTGACGCCGGGGCCCACCTCGGAGACGATGCCCGCGATCTCGTGGCCGGGGACCATCGGGAAGATGGCCTCGCCCCAGCCCTCGCGGACCTGGTGGATGTCGGAGTGGCAGATGCCGGCGAACTTGATGTCGATCAGGACGTCGTGCTCGCGCACCTCGCGCCGCTCGATGGTGGTCCGCTCCAGCGGAGCCTTGGCGGCGGGTGCGGCGTACGCGGCGACAGTGGTCATGCCGGGTTCTCCGGGTTCCTCGTGACTGATCTTCTTCGGGATGCCTCCAGCCTGCCGCCCCGGCGGGCATCCACCCAGACCACGGCTTTGCCTACGACCAGCGTGCGTACCACTGACGGGGACAGGCTCACGGGCGTACGACCGGGAATACGACCGGCAATACTGGAGGGCATGGATGGACAGCTGGACCGGCGTGCCGAACTGAGCGAGTTCCTGCGCACCCGGCGTGCCCGGCTGAAGCCGGAGGACGTCGGGCTGCCGTCGTACGGGCGGCACCGCCGGGTACCGGGGCTGCGGCGGGAGGAGCTGGCGCAGCTGTCCGGGGTGTCCGTGGCGTACTACACGCGCCTGGAGCAGGGCAACGGACGGAACGTGTCGGCGGAGGTCCTCGACGCGATCGCCCGCGCGCTCAGGCTGTCCGACGCCGAGCAGGCGCACCTGACGCACCTGGCGAAACCGCAGCAGCAGCGCAGGCGGGCGGCGGCGTCACGGGCGCAGCAGCCGGTACGGGTGGCGCTGCTCCAGCTGCTGGAGTCGATCGACACGGTCCCGGCGTACGTGACCGGCCGGCGGTCGGAGATCCTCGCCTGGAACCGGATGGCGGCGGCCCTCTTCGGCGACTGGGGCAAGCTGCCCGCCCAGGAGCGGAACTGGGCGCGGCTGGTCTTCCTGAACCCGGACTACCGGGATCTGTTCGTGGACTGGGACCAGAAGGCGCACGACATGGTCAGCTTCCTGCGCATGGACGCGGGCCGGCACCCGGACGACCCGCGGCTGTCCGCCCTGGTCGGCGAGCTGTCCGTGAAGAGCGAGGAGTTCCGGCGCCTGTGGGCCACGCACGACGTCAAGGAGAAGTCCTACGGCGTCAAGCGGATGCGGCATCCGCTGGTGGGTGAGATGACCCTGTCCTTCGAGACGTTCCGCCTGGTCGACGACGACGAGCAGGCGTTCATCACGTACCACGCCGAGCCGGGCTCACCGTCGGCGGAGGCGCTGCGGCTGCTGGCGAGCTGGGGCACGGACGCGGCGGCTTCGCTGCGGACGTGACCTGGCCGGAGCCGCCGGGCTCCGGCCAGGTCGTTCGCGTGGCGCGGCCTACTTGCCGTGGTACGCGTCGTAGATCGTGATCACCGACTCGTTCTTCTTCTTGTCGACGATCTTGGCGCGGAAGGAGAGGGACTTCCCCTTCGCCGGGTTCTTGACGCTGACCTTGCCCTTCTTCACGGTGACCTTCTTCCACGTCTTGCCGTGGTCGTACGACACGTGCACCGTGAGGGACTTGAGGTTGCGGCCGGCGGCCGCGCCCTCGACGGTGACCGGGACGGTGACCTGCTTGCCCGCCGTGACCTTGCTGTCCAGGCCGGTGGCCGCGGCGAAGCGGGCGGTGGAGGCGGGTAGTTCGGTGCGGTCGGCCGTCTTCTTGGAGCGGAAGGTCCAGCTCGCGTCGATGCGGCTGGAGGCCGCGGCGACCTTGGCGGAACGCTTGACCGACGTCGTCAGCCGGTACCGGGCGTCACCGGAGGGCACCTTGAACTCGCCCTCGCCGAACAGCGGGTCCTTGTGGGCGCCGACCTTGGTGCCGTTGCGGTAGAGCGTGGTGGCGACCGAGGTGAAGGCCGAGGAGCCTGCGTGGCCCTTGCCGTCGGCGAACAGCGGGAGCAGGCCGGTGATGGCGTTGCCGTCGCGGTACAGACCGAAGTCCGCGGTGAGGCTCGGGCCGAAGACGGCGGTGTTGAAGGTCGCCGAGTAGCTCTTGCCCGCGTTGTAGCGCTGCGGGGAGCCGAACGTGTAACCGGCCTCGACGACCGGGAAGCCGTCGGCGTCGAGGCCTCCGTACTGCTCGAAGCCGAGCTCCCATTTCACGCCGTTCCCCGTGGACAGGTGCAGGGTGCGGGTGCCGGGCAGGGGCTGCTCGATGCCGATCGAGGAGCCGCCGGTACCGCCGGGCAGCCAGCCGATCGCGGAGACCGCGCCCTTCTTGCCGCTCGCGGAGGCGCCGAGGCCGGCCTTGAGGGTGGCCAGTTCGCCCGCCTTGTAGTGCCGGGTGTAGCCGGTGGCGAGCTGCTCGACCGGGCCGCCCGCGACGGTGTCGTACTGCTCCTTGGCGCCCTTGGTCCAGTGGCCGTCCCACTGCTGGCTGACCGAGCCGTCGGTGATCCGCGGGCCGAGGTGCTTGGTGCGCAGGCCCGCGTAGGAGTCCAGCCACCAGCCGTAGCTGTAGCTGTTGCCGCCCGCCTCCACCGTGAAGTCCGCGGAGGCGAACTCGGACTTCGCGGCCTTGTCCGGCACGGTGATGTCCACCGGCTTCGCGGTGCGCGCGTCGAGGGTGACGGTGGTCTTCTTCGTGACGTTCAGCTTCGGCTGCGCGATCCAGTCGGCGCCCTTCCACTTCTCCGGGTCGTCGCTCACGCGGATCGAGGAGTTGAGGATGTAGGCGCCCTTGGGCACGCGCACGGTGACGGTGCCGTCGGCCTCGTACGGGGTGAACCAGGTGTCCGTGGCGAGGCCGGAGACGCCCGTCAGGTCGGTCTCGTAGTTCGCGGTGGGTTTGCCGTCGCGGCCGAGGGCCTTCAGCGTGACGTCGTACGACTCCACCTCGCGCTCCACGGCGGCGGCCGTGCGGACGGTCTGCCCGCCGCCGGTCGCCGTGACGTACGCCGAGTAGGCGCCGTCCACCGTGCCGCCGAGCCTGGTGTCGGCGGTGAGGGCCACGGAGGCCTTGCCGCCCGCCGGGACGGTGACCGAGCCGGCGCCCAGCTTGAAGAAGCCGGCGGGGGCCGCCTTGCCCTTGGGGTCGGTGGCGGTCGATGTCAGCTTCAGCGTGACGGCCTTGGTGCCGAGGTTGCGGTAGGTCAGCTGCTTGGTGACCGGCTTGTCGTCGGTGTGCGGCCACTGCTGGGTGCCGAAGGTGGTCGACACCGGGTCGGCGATCACGGTCTGCTTGACCGCCTTGTCGACCTGGATGCGTCCCGAACCCTGCTGGAAGGGCGTGTACTTGCCGCCCTTCGCCGATCCCGTCAGCGCGCCCTTCAGCTCGGCGTACGTCCAGTCGGGGTGCTGCTGCTTGAGGAGGGCCGCGGCGCCCGCGACGTGCGGGGTCGCCATCGACGTACCGGAGATGGTGACGTATCCGGCGGGCTTCTCGCCCTCCTCCCGGGCGATGAGGCTGCCCTTGGCGGAGGCGGCGGTGATGTCGACGCCGGGTGCGGTCACGTCGGGCTTGACGGCGCCGTCGAGGCCGGGGCCGGTGCTGGAGAAGGAGGCGAGCTTGTCCCCGTCGTCGACCGCGCCGACGGTCAGGGCGGCGGCGGCGCTGCCCGGGGAGCCGACGGTACGGTCGCCGAACTCGCCGTCGTTGCCGGCGGCGATGGCGAAGAGGATGCCCTTCTCCGCGGAGAGCCTGTTGACCTCGGCTTCCAGCGGGTCGATCTCCGGGGTGTCGCCGCCACCCAGGCTGAGGTTGATGACGTCGGCGCCCTGCGCGGCCGCCCACTCCATGCCGGCGAGGATGCCGGAGTCGTCGCCGAAGCCCTCGTCGCTGAGGACCTTGCCGTTGAGCAGCTTGGCGCCGGGGGCCACGCCCTTGTACGTGGCGCCCGCCTTCGCGCCGGTGCCGGCGGCGATGGAGGCGACGTGGGTGCCGTGGCCGTACTTGTCGGTGGCGTCGGGTGAGACGGAGAAGTTCTTGGACGCGACGACCTGGTTCTTCAGGTCGGGGTGGGTGGTGTCGACGCCGGTGTCCAGTACGGCGATCTTGACGCCCTTGCCGTCGTAGCCGGCGGCCCATGCCTTGGGGGCGCCGATCTGCGGGACGGACTTGTCGAGGCTGGCCGTGCGGACGCCGTCGAGCCAGACGCGCGCGATGCCGGAGGCGGTCTTCTCGCCGTCGGTCACCGCGTCCCACAGCTCGGGCGCGTTCTCGTGCGGGGTCTGTACGGCGTCGGCGTTCAGGGCGGTGAGGGCGCGGCGGAGGGTGCCCGCGTCGCGGACGTCGGCCTTGGTGGCCCGCGCGCTGCCCCGGTAGCCGACGATGACCTTCAGGCCGTTCTTCTGGGCCTTGCGGGTGGTGGCCTTGTTCAGCTCGGTGATGTCGAAGAGGCGCTGGTCCAGTCTGCCGGTGGCGACCAGGCGGGCGGCGTCGGCCGGGACGACGAGGGTGTGCCCGCCGGCCCTGCGGATCTGGACGGGTATGTGCTCGCGGCCCTCGGCCCGCTCCAGGCCGACGACGCGGCCCTTGGCGTCGACGGCGACCCGGTCGCCGGTGATCAGCGTGACGCGGTGCCTGGCCGTGCCGGAGGCGGTCCGCGCGGCATCGGTCCGGGCGGTCTCGGCCCGCGCCGAGGCCGCTGTACGGTCCCCGTCCGCCGTCCGTGCCCCGTCCGCCGCTGCCGGGCTGGTCATGCCCGCCGCGAGCGCCACGGCCGCGGCCGTGGCGACCGTGGCCGCGCCGGCCTTTTTCACTTGTCTGCGCAAAGTTCCCCCTTGCGGAAGTACCGGGAGAATTCCCCGTTCACCCGGCCGGGGGTGGTCCAGCACGCGTGTGCTCCCCCCGGGACTTGGAGTATGGCGAGGGGGGATCAGCCGCTCAAGAGCGCGAAGGGCGGTCGCGGGGACGGTCGGGAAACCGCCTGCCAACTGTTACGTGATCGCCGTCCGGTGTTACGCGTCCGCGCGAACTCCGTTACGTACCAGCGGGGTTGAATGCCGGACGCCCGCCGCCCCGGTGAGGGGCGACGGGCGCCGGATGAAGCGAAGTCGCGGTGGGCCGCGGTGCGTTCGGCGTCAGACCGCCGAACCCGCCTTCCACTGGGCCCAGTCCATGTTCCAGCCGTTGAGGCCGTTGTCCGGGGCGATGGTCTTGTCGCCGGTGTTCTGGACGACGACCACGTCACCGATGATCGAGTTGTTGTAGAACCACGCGCCCGGCGTGTTCGGGTCGTCGGCGCCCTGGGTGTCGGCGAGGCCGACGCAGCCGTGGCTGGTGTTGGCGCTGCCGAAGATGCCCTTGCTCCAGTAGTTGCCGTGGATGAAGGTGCCGGAGGTGCTCAGGCGCATGGCGTGGGGCACGTCCTTGATGTCGTACTCACCCTTGCCGTCGTCGTCGGTGAAGCCGACCGTCGAGCCGTCCATCCGGGTCTCCTTGAACTTCTCGGAGATGACCATCTGGCCTTCGTAGGTCTTGTTCTCGGGGGAGCCGGCGGAGATCGGGATCGTCTTGACGGTCTTGCCGTCCTGCGTGATCTTCATCTGCTTGGTCTTCGCGTCGACGTACGAGACCTGGTTGCGGCCGATCTTGAAGGTGACCGACTTCTGCTGGACGCCGTAGACGCCCTCGGCGCCCTCGACCCCGTCGAGCGCCAGCTTGAGGGTGACGGTCGACCCCTCCTGCCAGTAGTTCTCCGGGCGGCAGTCCATGCGCTGGGTGCTGAACCAGTGGCAGGCGACCTCCTGGCCGCTGCTGGTGTTGACCGTGATGCCCTTCTGGACGGCGGCCTTGTCGGTGATCTCCTTGTCGAAGTTGATCGACACCGGCATGCCGACGCCGACGGTCTTGCCGTCGTCCGGGGTGAAGGTGCCGATGAAGCTGTTCTTCTGGGAGACCGTGGTGAACGACGCGTTCTCGTGGGCGGCGCGGCCCTCGGAGTCCTTCGCGGTCGCCGTCAGCTTGTAGGTGGTGGCCCGCTCCAGCTGACCGCTGGGCTTCCAGCTGGTCTTGTCGGCGGATATCTCGCCGCTGACCTCGGTGCCGTCGGTGGCGGTCATCTTCACCTCGGTGAGCGTGCCCTTGCTCACGGTGACGCCGGCGGAGTTGTTGATGGAGGCGTTGTCCGAGTTGTCCTTGGGCGTGATCTTGATCTGGGCCTCGGACGACTTCTTGGCCGCCGCCTCGTCGGCCTCGGCCTGCGAGGTCCTGCCGTCCCCGCTCCCGGAGGTGTCGGCGTCGCTACTGGAACATGCCGAGAGCACCAGCACACCGCCGAGCAGTGCGGACGCGGCCGCCAGGCCCTTGCGCCGCTTACCGTCCGTCATCACACGCTTCTCCATCGTTGCCGAGTCCGGAAACCCCGAGATTCCCCGTCAAGAACTTCAACGCTACGACCGGTTCGTCCCGTTCCACATCGCTCACGGGTGTGGGGCATACCACGTTTGCCGCGGAGGCGGGGGCGGCGCGGGGGCCGGCCGGTGCGCCCCTTGAGACGACGAAACCCCGGACGACGGTTGCCGCCCGGGGTCACGTTTTTCCCCACACTGCGTCAGCCGACCGTCATTTCATCGTCTTCCGGGTCGTTCTCGTCGCCATCTTCCTCGTCCAGGTCCCACTCGGGCGAATCGGGGTCGTAGTCGATCTGCTCGCTGCTCCAGGAGGCCTGTTGGAGCTCGACGCCGGGCACCGCGCTGACCAGGTCGAACGGGTCCACGAGGTGAGCCAGGGCCTCCGCGGTGTCCTCCGTCACAGCACGCTCGGCGTGCGCCCTTTCCGCGTCGGGCAGGTCGGCGTCCTCGGCGAGCGCCTGCAGCGCGGCCCCGGTGACGGCCTCGTCGTCGTCGACCTCGAGAACGAGCTCGACGCGAATCCGTACAAAACGTGATGTCTCTGGAGTGCTCATGCCCGGAGCGTAAGGCCGACCGCTCCCGTGACTTTCCTGTGACCCGCGACTTTCACTAACATCTGCCCACACGGCCAATTCGCCAGCGCCACAAGGGGATCGATATTCCGTGTCATCCGCTCGCCGACCGTTGCTGACCGCCGCCGCCGCAGGCGGCCTGCTGTGCGCCATGTGGTTCGTCCCGTCCGCCAACGCGACTCCCGACACGCCGGTGCTCAAGTCCGCTTCCGCGAGCCCGTCTCCGCAGGTCACCGAGCAGGCCAGAGTCGCTTCCACGGGCACGGCGGCCACCGGTGAGGGCACGGCCCGCCTGGCCGACACCGGCAGCTTCGACAGCACGCCGTACGTCGTCGGCGGCGCCCTCTGCCTCGGTCTCGGCGCCGGGTTCGTCGGGTATTCGGTGCGCCGGGAACGCCTTGATTTTTGACAGCGCTTGACGTTCTTTTGGCTTTTTTGACCGTTCGAGGGCGGCAGGCCCTTCGAAGACAGCGCAGCGGGGCCCCGTCCTCCCGACGGGGCCCCTCCGACTTAGCCGGGCTCGGCTAGCGCAGCGGCCCGGTGACCGACTCCGCGGCCGTGACCAGGTGCCCGGCACGCACGAAGGCGTCCGCCGCGGCGAGATCGGGCGCCAGGAACCGGTCCGGTCCCGGACCCTCGACACCGGCCGCCCGTACGGCGTCGATGACGGCCTGCGAGGCCGGGGCGGGGGTGAGTCCCTCGCGGAGCTGGATCGCGCGCGCGGCGGCGTACAGCTCGACGGCGATCACGCGGGTGAGGTTGTCGACGGCCGTGCGCAGCTTGCGCGCCGCCGACCAGCCCATGGAGACGTGGTCCTCCTGCATCGCGGAGGACGGGATCGAGTCCGCCGAGGCCGGTACGGCGAGCCGCTTCAGCTCGCTGACCAGGGCGGCCTGCGTGTACTGGGCGATCATCAGACCGGAGTCGACACCGGCGTCGTCGGCGAGGAACGGCGGCAGACCGTGGCTGCGGTTCTTGTCCAGGAGCCGGTCGGTGCGCCGCTCGGCGATGGAACCGAGGTCGGCGACGGCGACGGCGAGGAAGTCGAGGACGTAGGCGACCGGGGCGCCGTGGAAGTTGCCGTTGGACTCCACGCGGCCGTCGGGCAGGACGACCGGGTTGTCCACGGCCGCGGCCAGCTCGCGCTCGGCGACGAGAGCAGCGTGGGCCATCGTGTCGCGTCCGGCACCGGCGACCTGCGGGGCGCAGCGCACCGAGTAGGCGTCCTGGACGCGAGGGGCGTCGTCCTGGTGGTGACCGGTGAGGCCCGAGCCCTTGAGGACGGCGGCCATGTTGGCGGCGCTGGCGGCCTGCCCGGGGTGCGGGCGGATGGCGTGCAGCTCGGGGGCGAGCACGCGGTCGGTGCCGAGCAGGGCCTCCATCGTCAGCGCGGCGGTGATGTCGGCGGACTTGTAGAGGGTGTCGAGGTCGGCGAGGGCCATGACCAGCATGCCGAGCATGCCGTCGGTGCCGTTGAGGAGGGCGAGGCCCTCCTTCTCGCGCAGCTCGACGGGGGCGATCCCGTGCTCGGCGAGCAGCTCGCCGGCCGGCCGCACGGTGCCGTCGGGGCCCTCGGCGTCGCCCTCGCCCATGAGGGTGAGCGCGCAGTGCGAGAGCGGCGCGAGGTCGCCGGAGCAGCCGAGGGAGCCGTACTCGTGGACGACCGGGGTGATCCCGGCGTTGAGCACGTCGGCCATGGTCTGCGCGACCTCGGGGCGGACGCCGGTGTGCCCGGAGCAGACGGTCTTCAGCCGCAGGAACATCAGCGCGCGGACCACCTCGCGCTCGACGCGCGGGCCCATCCCGGCGGCGTGCGAGCGGACGATGTTGCGCTGCAGCTGGGCCCGCAGGTCGGGGCTGATGTGCCGGGTCGCCAGGGCGCCGAAACCGGTGCTCACGCCGTACACGGGGTCGGGCTTGGCGGCCAGCGCGTCCACGATGCCGCGGGCCGCGGCCAGGGCGGCGACCGCCTCGTCGGAGAGTTCGACCCGGGCGCCGGCCCGCGCCACGGCGAGGACGTCGGACACGGTGACCCCGGACGTCCCCACCACCACAGTGTGCATATCCATATTCAGGAGCGTACGCAGTGAATTCGATGATGTCACGAGGGGGTACGTCACGGATGCGCGCCGCTTGCGCCCCTTACCGGGCCGGCGTCACGGCGAGTGCCGCCCGCGGAACCGCCGGCGCTCCCCGCCCTCCTCCCGCGACGGCTCGTCCGCGAGCCGCACGACGGGGTCGTCGGGCCCCTCGCGACCGGCGACGACCGGCCCGGCGGACCGTTCGGCCTTGGCCCGGTACTGGGCGGCGTCGGCGAGCCGGAAGAGCCTGCGGGCGGAGCGCACCGGCCCGACGGGGTCCTCCGTGGACGCGACCCCGCAGGCCACGCCGTCCCCCAGCTCCAGCTCGGCCGCGCGGCGGCACAGCTCCTCGGCCGCCTTGACCACCTCGTCGGCGGACGGCCCGACCGCGAGCAGACAGAACTCGTCCCCGCCGAGCCGCGCCGCGAGCGCCCCCGGCAGCATCGCCCCGCACAGCGACAGCACCGACCCGAAACGCTCCAGCAGCCGGTCGCCGACGGCGTGCCCGTGCGTGTCGTTCACCCGCTTGAGGCCGTTCAGATCGCATACGACGAGACTGACGACGACGTCCTCCCTGCGGTGCCGCTCGACGGCCTCGTCCAGCGCCGTGTCGACGGCGCGGCGGTTGGCCAGCCCGGTGAGCGCGTCGGTGTACGCGAGGCGCCGGACCTCCTCAAGCCGCTCGGTCTGGGCGATACCGGCGGCGACGACCGAGGCCAGCACGGTGGCGAAGTCGGCGTCGGGCCGCTCGAAGACCCGCTCCCCCACCGGACGGGCCACGTACAGCTCGCCCCAGGCGCGGCCGTGCAGCACGATCGGCGCGACCACGCAGCAGCCGCGCCCCCGGCGCCGCAGCGCGGCGACGCGCTGGTGGACGTAGCCGGGACGCCCGGCGGCGGGCCCCTCGGCCGTCTCGACCCAGGCGTCGGGCTCACCGCCGCCGGCCCAGCGCTCGTGCAGGAACTCGGTGATCTCGGCGAACTGGTGCACCGGGTAGGACTCGTCCTCCGGGAACTCCTCCTCGCCCTCGGCCCGCCGGCCGACGTTCACGAGGACCCGGAGCCGGCCCAGCTCGCGCTCCCACACCGACAGCGCGGCGAAGCTGCCGCCGAGCGCCAGGCAGGCACCGAGGGCCGCCGCCCGCCACGCCTCGCGCGAGCTGTGCGCGGCGGCCATGCCCTGCGCCAGTGCCACCACGGCCGCGAGCCGCCTGTCGTCACCCATCACTCCAGGCTAGGGAGATTCGGGTCGAAACGGGACTCAAGCGGGGCGAACGGGGCGCCCACCTGCGATGCGGACACCGGACGGCCGGGGAGACGGACCAGCGGGGCTACTCCCCCGGCCACCAGCGGGCCTACTCCCCCGGCCACCGCGGCGCCCGCTTCTCGTTGAACGCCGCCACCCCCTCGGCCCGGTCCCCCGAGAACGCCACCGCCCGCCACGCCGCGTCCTCGACCTCCAGCCCGGCCCGCAGGTCAAGACCGTGCCCGAGCCGCAGCGCCCGCTTGGCCGCCCGCAGCCCCACGGGCGAGTTCGCGGCCATCCGGGAGGCGAGGTCCAGCGCCTCCTCCCGGTCCCGGCCCTCGTCCACCAGCTGGTCCACGAGCCCCAGCTCGCGCGCCTCCTCGGCCGCCACCCGCCGCGCCGTGAACACCAGCTCGGCGGCGCGCGCCGCCCCCACCCGCCGCGGCAGCAGCTGCGTACCGCCGCCGCCCGGAATCACCCCGACCGACACCTCGGGCAGCCCCACCACCGCCGTGGGGTCGGCCACGATCACGTCGCACGACAGCGCCAGCTCGAACCCGCCGCCCAGCGCGAACCCGTGCACGGCCGCGATCGTCGGCACCGGCAGCTCCAGCACCGCGGTGTAGGCGCCCCGCGTCACCGGCCGCTGCCGCAGCAGGTCGGCGTCGGAGAAGGAGTTGCGCTCCTTCAGGTCGGCCCCGACGCAGAACGCGCGCTCGTGGGTCGAGGTCAGCACCACCACCCGTACGCTCCGGTCCTCGCCCAGCGCCGCGCACGCCGCGCCGACGGACCGGGCCATCGCGGTCGAGACGGCGTTCATGGCCTTCGGCCGGTCGAGCGCGAGCTCCGCGACATGTCCGTCCCCGTGCCGCCGCACCAGGACGAACTCTCCGAACCGCTCCTCGCTCATGACACCCTCCGGTTAACGCGTGTTAACAAGTCGACCACCCGATCATCGCAGGCGGACCCCCGCGGCGAAAGGCCGGACGCGCCCGCTCGCCACCCCGCCCCGCTTACCCGTTCGGGTGACATCCGGCCGACCGGCGTGTCCTGGCCCACGGCAGCCCGTAGCGTCGCTCCGCCACGGCGCAGGGGGGGCGCGTGCGCACCGGGGAGGGATCATGACGACGAGCGGCACGACCGGCACACCGGCGAAACCGCAGCACCCGTGGGGAAATCGTGGCCGGCACCGCAGGCCCCGCCCCCGCAAGGCGGTACTCACCGCCGGCGGCCTCGCACTGGCGGCGGGCGCCCTGAGCCTCGTACGCCTGCTGCCCGGGCCCGGCGGCGGCGACGTGGACGGGTACGGCGCCGAGGCCGGGCCGCGCGTGGACACGGGCGGGGTTCAGGGCACCGCGCCGGACCCGGCGACGACACCCGCCGCCGCGAGCACCGCCGGTCCGCCCGGGGTGAGCCCGTCGGCGACTTCGGCCATGGGCGGTCTGAGCGGCACCCCGGGACCGGGTCTCATACCGGGGCCGGGGCCGTTCGCGAGCGGCCCCTCGGCCGCGCTCCCCTCCGCGACGGCCGTCCCGGACCCCCCGGACACGGACGACAAGGCTCCGCCGCCCGCTCACGCCCCGCGGCCGCCACGGCCTCCGGAATCTTCGCGGCCACCGCGGCCGGACACCCCCGCACCGCGCCCCGCGCCGACCCCGCCCCCGGACCGCGGCACGCCGCCCGCGCCGACGCCGGAGCCGGGCCCTCCGGGTCTGTGCGTGCCGGTCGTCGGCCTGTGCGTGGACCTGCTCGACGGCGACGGCTGACGGACACCGGGCAGGCCCGGCGACTCCCGCCGTCCCGCCGTCCCCCTGCCGCGCAGCAGGCCCTACGACTCCCCGCCGCCGCCCCGCCGCGTGAGCAGCCACGGCTCCACCACGCCGAGACCGCGCACCGGCCGCTGCCACATCGGCTGGAGCGCGAAGCGGTACGCCGGCGGCTCCACGCCCTCCTTCTCCGCCGCGGCGGCCTCCTCGGCGGCCGCCGCCTCCGAGGCCGGGGCGTCGCGCGTACGGATCAGCTCCTCCGCGAGGGCGGCATCGACGAGGACGGCGTCCCGGGGAGCTATCGAGGTGAGCCGGGAGGCCAGGTTGACCGTCGTGCCGAAGACATCGCCCATCCGGGTGGTCACCGTGCCGAAGGCGATGCCGACGCGCAGTTCCGGCATGGTCTCGTCGTTCGCCATCGTCTCGATGAGACGCAGCGCGATCTCGGCGGCCGTACCGGCGTCGTCCGCGGCGTAGAGCACCTCGTCGCCGAGGGTCTTGATCAGCCGCCCGCCGCGTGCGGCCACCAGGTCGGCGCAGGTGGTCTCGAAGGCCTCGACCAGCTCGCCGAGCTCCTCCTCCTCCATCCGGCGGGTCAGCCGGGTGAAGCCGACCAGGTCCGCGAAGCCGACCGCGAGACGCCGGTCCACCATCTCCTCGTCGTCACCGGCCTGGACGACCCGGCCGGCCGAGGCGGCGAGCTGGCGCCGCCAGACGTAGACGAGGAACTCCTGCAGCTCGGGCAGGAGCAGCTCGACGATGGGATACGTCACCTCGGTGCGGGTCATCCCGGGCTCCGGAGGCTCGGTCAGACCCTCCAGGAAGGAGTCGATCTGCCACTCGGCCAACCGGGCGGTGGTCTGCCCCGTGGACCGCGCCACCTGCACGGCCATGGCCTCGCTGAGCAGCCCCGCCTCCACCAGACCGGCCAGGCGCCGCAGGGCGAGGACGTCCGCCTCGGTGAGCGCCTTGGCCTGGCCGATGTCGGCGAAGCCCATGGCCCGCCAGAAACGGGAGGCCAGCTCCATGGAGACGCCCGCGCTGCGGGCGGCCTGGAAGGGGGTGTAGCGGCGCTCGGCGCCCAGAATGAGCCCTTCGAGGCGCAGCGCGAGCGGGTCCTCGCCGGAGTCGGCGGACTCCGGGTCGGGCTCGGGGTCCACCCGGCCGCCCCCGTCCGCGCCGGAGCCCGTGTCGTCGACGGTCACGCCTGCTGCCCTTCCGATCTGCTGCGGTCAGGTTCGACCGGCCCCAACTTTACGTCAGGTGTGCCCCAGCTCACTCCCGGCGAGCGTGCGGCCGCGGCCCGCCGCACGGGTGGGCGCGTTCAAGCCAACCGCAAGTGCACGATGTCCCCCGCCCCCACCGGCTCCTGCACTCCCGCCTCGGTGGCCAGCACGAGCCTCCCGTCCCCGTCCACGGCCACCGCCTCCCCCACGATGGACCGCTCCCCCGGAAGCTCCGCCCGCACCACCCGGCCGAGCGTCGCGCACCCCGCCGCGTACGTCTCCTGGAGCCCGCTGGCCGCCGGGTCGCCCTCGGCCGCCCGCCAGCGCCCGTACCAGTCCTCGAGCGAACGCAGTATTCCCCGCAGCAGCGGATCCCGGTCGGTGTTCACGGCCCCGGCCAGCGCCAGGGACCCGGCCCGCGGCACCGGGAGTTCGTCGGCCCGGAGGGTGACGTTGATGCCCACACCGATGACGACCCCGTCGTCCCCGGCCCGCTCGGCGAGGATGCCGCCCGCCTTGCGCTCCTCGTCGCCGACCGTCACCAGCAGGTCGTTGGGCCACTTCAGGGCCGTATCGACACCCGCCGCCCGGGAGAGCCCCGTCGCCACCGCGACGCCGGTGAGCAGCGGCAGCCAGCCCCAGCGGGTCACCGGCACCTCGGCGGGCCGCAGCAGTACGGAGAAGAAGAGCCCGGAGCGGGCCGGTGCCGTCCACTGCCGGTCAAGGCGGCCACGCGCGGCGGTCTGCTCCTCGGCGACGAGGACGGCCCCTTCGTCCAGGTCCCCCTCGGCGGCACGGGCCACGAGGTCGGAGTTGGTGGAGCCGGTGCGCTGCACCACGTCCACCTGCCGCCACAGCCCTCCCTCCCGCACCAGCCCCCGGCGCAGGGCCGTGGTGTTGAGGGGCGGCCGGTCCAGGTCGGACCACCGGTTGTTCGGGGAGTCAGAGGCATCTCGGGGCGTCATGCAACCCACACTAGGTGTGGGAAACACCGCACTGCCGATCGGAAGGCCCCCTACTACTCTACGGATGAGTAACCGTCCCCCCTTTTGAGCAGGCAGGGAGCCGCATCCCGATGTCCGAGCCGGAAGAGCAGCAGCCCGACATCCACACGACCGCGGGCAAGCTCGCGGATCTCAGGCGCCGTATCGAGGAAGCGACGCACGCCGGTTCGGAACGCGCCGTCGAGAAGCAGCACGCCAAGGGCAAGCTGACGGCCCGTGAGCGCATCGACCTCCTCCTCGACGAGGGGTCCTTCGTCGAGCTGGACGAGTTCGCCCGGCACCGCTCCACCAACTTCGGCCTCGACGCCAACCGCCCCTACGGCGACGGCGTCGTGACCGGCTACGGCACCGTCGACGGCCGCCCCGTCGCGGTCTTCTCGCAGGACTTCACCGTCTTCGGCGGCGCGTTGGGCGAGGTCTACGGCCAGAAGATCGTCAAGGTCATGGACTTCGCGCTGAAGACCGGCTGCCCGGTCATCGGCATCAACGACTCCGGCGGCGCCCGCATCCAGGAGGGCGTGGCCTCCCTCGGCGCCTACGGCGAGATCTTCCGCCGCAACACCCACGCCTCCGGCGTCATCCCGCAGATCAGCCTGGTCGTCGGCCCGTGCGCGGGCGGCGCGGTCTACTCCCCCGCGATCACCGACTTCACGGTCATGGTCGACCAGACCAGCCACATGTTCATCACCGGCCCCGACGTCATCAAGACCGTCACCGGCGAGGACGTCGGCTTCGAGGAGCTGGGCGGCGCCCGCACCCACAACTCCACCTCCGGCGTGGCCCACCACATGGCCGGCGACGAGAAGGACGCCATCGAGTACGTCAAGCAGCTGCTGTCGTACCTGCCGTCCAACAACCTCTCCGACCCGCCCGCCTTCCCGGAGGAGGCCGACCTCACGGTCACGGACGAGGACGCCGAGCTGGACGTGATCGTCCCGGACTCGGCGAACCAGCCGTACGACATGCACAACGTCATCGAGCACGTCCTCGACGACGCCGAGTTCTTCGAGACGCAGCCGCTGTACGCGCCGAACATCCTCACCGGCTTCGGCCGCGTCGAGGGCCGCCCGGTCGGCATCGTCGCCAACCAGCCGATGCAGTTCGCCGGCTGCCTGGACATCACCGCGTCCGAGAAGGCCGCCCGCTTCGTGCGCACCTGCGACGCCTTCAACGTCCCGGTCATCACCTTCGTGGACGTCCCCGGTTTCCTCCCGGGCGTCGACCAGGAGCACGACGGCATCATCCGCCGCGGCGCCAAGCTGATCTTCGCCTACGCCGAGGCCACCGTCCCCCTGATCACGGTCATCACCCGCAAGGCCTTCGGCGGCGCCTACGACGTCATGGGCTCCAAGCACCTGGGCGCCGACCTGAACCTCGCCTGGCCCACCGCCCAGATCGCCGTCATGGGCGCCCAGGGCGCGGTCAACATCCTGCACCGCCGCACCATCACCGAGGCCGGTGACGACGCCGAGGCCACCCGCGCCCGCCTGATCCAGGAGTACGAGGACGCCCTCCTCAACCCCTACACGGCGGCCGAACGCGGCTACGTCGACGCGGTGATCATGCCGTCCGACACCCGCCGCCACATCGTCCGCGGCCTGCGTCAGCTGCGTACGAAGCGGGAATCCCTCCCCCCGAAGAAGCACGGCAACATCCCCCTCTAAGGAGCCGCTGTGACGATCAAGGTGGTACGGGGCAACCCCACCCCCGAGGAGCTGGCCGCCGCCCTGGCGGTGGTCCGCGCCCGCGCCGCGACGGCAGCCGCCGAGCCGTCCGGCGCCGAGCCCCCGCACGACGCGTGGTCCGACCCGTCCCGCATCGCGTCCCACCGGCTCCCTCACCCGGGCCCGGCGTCCTGGGGCCGCACTTACTGGCCGGCCTGAGCGCAGCCAACCCAGGGGCGCGGGGAACCGCGCACGGAGGGACAACGGGGGGCGCCTATTTGAGTACCTCTACTCAGGCGCCCCCACCGCTGAAGCCCCACGCTTAGTGGCATGCTCTGGTCCGACCCCGAGAACGAGCCGCCCAAGGAACTGCGCGACATGCAGGACATGCTGCGGCGGCTCAGCGTTTTCCTGGCGCTGGCCATGGTTCTCGCGATGATCGTGATCGGCTTGAGGTGATCCGCCCCCGCCCGGGTGACTAACCTGATCCCATGACTGCTCAGCCCCGCAGGCGGCTCGTCCTCGCCTCCCAGTCCCCGGCCCGGCTCGGCCTGCTCCGCCAGGCCGGGCTCGCCCCCGAGGTGCTCGTGAGCGGCGTCGACGAAGACGCCGTCACCGCGCCCACCCCCGCCGAGCTGGCCCTCGCCCTCGCCGAGGCCAAGGCGTCCGTCGTGGCCGCGAAGCCCGAGGTGCACGGCGCCCTGGTGATCGGCTGCGACTCGGTGCTCGACCTGGACGGCCAGGCGCTCGGCAAGCCGGCGGACGCCGAGGAGGCCACGGCCCGCTGGAAGGCGATGCGCGGCCGGGCGGGCACGTTGCAGACCGGCCACTGCGTCTGGGACACCGCCTCCGGCCGCCACGTCTCGGCCACCGCCTCCACCGTCGTCCGCTTCGGCGAGCCGACCGACGAGGAGGTCGCGGCCTACGTGGCCTCCGGCGAGCCCCTGTACGTCGCCGGGGCGTTCACCCTGGACGGCCGCTCGGCCCCGTTCATCGACGGCATCGAGGGCGACCACGGGAACGTGATCGGCATCAGCCTGCCCCTCGTACGCCGGCTGCTCGCCGACCTCGGGGTCGGCATCACGGAGTTGTGGGCGCCGGCGGAGGACTGACCGGGGAGCCCTCGCCACCCATGCCCTCCTCGGGCCGCTGCCCGGCCGCGGGTTCCTCGCGGGCGTCGTAGGTCATCAGCAGCAGCACGATGAGGGCGAGGGCGAGGATCATGAAGAGGAAGACGTGCCAGCCGACCAGTCCCCAGGTGAAGGCACCCAGCACCCCGTGCACCACGGCCGCGCTGATCAGCAGGACCCGGCCGAGGCCGACGGGCGCCCGGTCGCGCAACGCCACGAGCAGGGCCACCAGCCCGCACAGCGCGAAGTAGAGCCCGAAGACGACACCGCCGATCTTCGAGGACACGGACATCATGTCCGGGTCGAGACCGGCCAGGGACATGTCCTGCCGGTCGACGACGATCCCGAGGAACCAGTTCAGCGCCGCGACGCCGACCGCCTCCGCGAAGAGCACGACCGCCACGATCCACGCCACCGGCCTGCGCACCGTCACCGGTCCCCACCCACTTTCGACCGCTGCCCGCACAGGACAGCTGTTACCCCAAGTACGTTCGAGACATCCAGAACGCTACTCACGGGTAAACCTCGCGACAAGGGGTCTGCGGCGAGCAAAGAATCATTGGGCCATTCGTAGGGACTCCACAAAGAAACGGAGTGGCCCGCAGCACCCTCTTACAGAGACCTTGCCCACATCGGGAGGCTAGGGTTTCCCCGAGGAGTCCTGCGTATCGCGGTACGACAAGGGATTTCGCGGGTCGAGCGAGCCTCAAGTCACACTCCGTGTGGGCAAGCTCACCATTGGGGACGGGTCGAAGTGCCGTGTCGGCAGTCCCTAAACTCGGCTTGTTTCAAGGAGGGAGCCTCAATCGTGCGCAAGGTGCTCATCGCCAATCGTGGCGAAATCGCTGTCCGTGTGGCCCGGGCCTGCCGGGACGCCGGGATCGCGAGCGTGGCCGTCTACGCGGACCCGGACCGGGACGCTCTGCATGTCCGCGCCGCTGATGAGGCGTTCGCCCTGGGTGGTGACACCCCCGGCACCAGCTATCTGGACATCGCCAAGGTCCTCAAGGCCGCGCGCGAGTCGGGCGCGGACGCCATCCACCCCGGCTACGGATTCCTTTCCGAGAACGCGGAGTTCGCCCAGGCGGTCCTGGACGCGGGTCTGATCTGGATCGGCCCGCCCCCGCACGCCATCCGCGACCTGGGCGACAAGGTCGCCGCCCGCCACATCGCCCAGCGCGCCGGCGCCCCGCTGGTCGCGGGCACCCCGGACCCGGTCTCGGGCGCGGAGGAGGTCGTGTCCTTCGCCAAGGAACACGGCCTGCCCATCGCGATCAAGGCCGCCTTCGGCGGCGGCGGCCGCGGCCTCAAGGTCGCCCGGACCCTGGAAGAGGTCCCCGAGCTCTACGACTCGGCGGTCCGTGAGGCGGTGGCCGCGTTCGGCCGCGGCGAGTGCTTCGTCGAGCGCTACCTCGACAAGCCCCGCCACGTGGAGACCCAGTGCCTGGCCGACACCCACGGCAACGTGGTCGTCGTCTCCACCCGTGACTGCTCCCTCCAGCGCCGCCACCAGAAACTGGTGGAGGAGGCCCCCGCCCCGTTCCTGTCCCAGGAGCAGCTGGCCGAGCTGTACGCGTCCTCCAAGGCCATCCT
Organism: Streptomyces sp. BB1-1-1; assembly: GCF_031597775.1. NCBI lineage: Bacteria > Bacillati > Actinomycetota > Actinomycetes > Kitasatosporales > Streptomycetaceae > Streptomyces > Streptomyces sp. BB1-1-1. Next base: position 3,279,402 of record NZ_CP134203.1, read on the forward strand.
GAAGGAGGCCGGCTACGTCGGCGCCGGCACGGTGGAGTTCCTGGTCGGCACCGACGGCACGATCTCCTTCCTGGAGGTCAACACCCGCCTCCAGGTCGAGCACCCGGTCACCGAGGAAGTCGCGGGCATCGACCTGGTCCGCGAGATGTTCCGCATCGCCGACGGCGAGGAACTCGGCTACGACGACCCGGAGCTGCGCGGCCACTCCTTCGAGTTCCGCATCAACGGCGAGGACCCCGGCCGGGGCTTCCTCCCCGCCCCCGGCACCGTCACCCTCTTCGACCCGCCCACCGGCCCCGGCGTCCGCCTGGACGCCGGCGTCGAGTCCGGATCGGTCATCGGCCCGGCCTGGGACTCGCTGCTGGCCAAGCTCATCGTCACCGGCCGCACCCGCGCCGAAGCCCTCCAGCGCGCCTCCCGCGCCCTGGAAGAATTCACCGTCGAGGGCATGGCCACCGCCATCCCCTTCCACCGCACGGTCGTCCAGGACCCGGCCTTCGCCCCGGAACTGACCGGCTCGACCGACCCCTTCACGGTCCACACCCGGTGGATCGAGACGGAGTTCGTCAACGACATCAAGCCCTTCACCGCCCCCGCGGACACGGAGGCGGACGACGAGATCGGCCGGGAGACCGTCGTCGTCGAGGTCGGCGGCAAGCGCCTGGAGGTCTCCCTCCCCTCCAGCCTGGGCATGAGCCTGGCCCGCACCGGTCTCGCGGCCGGCGCCAAGCCCAAGCGCCGCGCGGCGAAGAAGTCCGGCCCCGCCGCATCCGGCGACACCCTCGCCTCCCCGATGCAGGGCACCATCGTCAAGATCGCCGTCGAGGAAGGCCAGGAAGTCCAGGAAGGCGACCTGATCGTCGTCCTGGAGGCCATGAAGATGGAACAGCCCCTCAACGCCCACAAGTCCGGCACCATCAAGGGCCTGGGCGCCGAGGTCGGCGCCTCCGTCACCTCCGGCGCCCCCATCTGCGAGATCAAGGACTGAGCGAGCGCACGCGACGTCCGGGGCGCCCGGTGGACCACAACGGTCCGCCGGGCGCCCCGCTTTTGGTGCCGGGGACGCGACGGACCGTGCGGTGGCTCAGCGTCGGCGCAGATCCGCGACGCGCGCCCGTTCCGCCCCGGCGTTCTGCTCACCCAGGGCCGTGGCCGAGCGCAGGCCAGCCGCCGCGCCCGGGACCTGACGGCGCGGCCCCGGAAGCGGCACGTCCCGGCGCTGCTGACGCGCCGGGACGGCATCATTTCCGGAGGCCCCCGGTCCCCCTGGGCCGGTCGTCGTCGCACCCCCCGACGCGCCGGTCACGGCGATCTGCACGCCCTGGTCGGCCAGGGCCTGGAGCTCGGTGGCGGCCCGGTCGTCGTGGGCGGGCGGCTCGTCCGTGACCAGGCGGGTGATGACGTCCGTGGGCACGGTCTGGAACATGGTGTCCGTGCCCAGCTTGGAGTGGTCGGCGAGGACCACGACCTCGGCGGCCGCCTGCACCAGCGCGCGGTCGACGGACGCCGACAGCATGTTGGACGTGGACAGGCCCCGCTCGGCCGTCAGCCCGCTTCCGGACAGGAAGGCCTTGGAGACCCGCAAGCCTTGCAGGGACTGCTCGGCACCCGACCCGACGAGGGCGTAGTTGGACCCCCGGAGGGTGCCACCGGTCATCACGACCTCGACCCGGTTGGCATGGGCGAGGGCCTGGGCCACCAGCAGCGAGTTGGTGACGACGGTCAGCCCGGGCACCCGCGCGAGCCGGCGCGCCAGCTCCTGCGTTGTGGTACCCGCCCCGACCACGATGGCCTCGCCTTCTTCGACGAAGCCCGCGGCGAGGTCGGCGATGGCCGTCTTCTCGGCGGTCGCGAGATGGGACTTCTGCGGGAAGCCGGACTCTCGCGTGAACCCGCCCGGCAATACCGCACCGCCGTGCCGGCGGTCGAGGAGTCCTTCTGCCTCCAGTGCGCGCACGTCCCGCCGTACGGTCACTTCGGAGGTCTGGACGACGCGGGCGAGCTCACGGAGCGACACGGCCCCGTTCGCTCGCACCATTTCGAGGATCAATTGGCGACGTTCTGCAGCGAACACGAAACTGACAGTAACCCCAACGACCGTCTGCTTTCAGCAGTATGCGCCGAATAACAGAAGTTGTTCGCACGCCAGAGCCGGAAGTGGTATACGGGCCTACCCGGGCCGCCTATGCCGCCCGCAAGCTCCGCAACTCCCTGTGACCAGCGGGGAGTCGAATCAAGCCGCGGTCTCAGCCCCTAGGGCCTGTCCAGCGGATCATGCCGCAGACGCGGGGGCCGGCACGCCCATCTGCGGCGTTGTCGTCGGTTGTCAACGCTCCGCGTTGCCGCCCTCCTCCGCCTTGCAGCTGGCCGCACCAGCCCCCGCTCACCTGCGCTGATGAGGCGCCGTCGCTTTCCTGCGACCTGATCCGCCGGACAGGCCCTAGCCCTCTCCGCCGGCCTTCCGCGTGTGCAGCTGCCGCGCCACCTCCGCGATCGACCCCGAAAGGGAGGGATACACGGTGAAGGCGTTCGCGATCTGTTCGACCGTCAGGTTGTTGTCGACCGCGATCGAGATGGGATGGATGAGCTCGGAGGCGCGCGGCGCCACGACCACACCACCCACGACGATCTCGGTACCCGGCCGGCAGAAGATCTTGACGAACCCGTCCCGGATGCCCTGCATCTTGGCGCGCGGGTTCCGCAGCAGCGGCAGCTTGACCACGCGGGCGTCGATCTTGCCGGCGTCGACGTCGGCCTGCGAGTACCCGACGGTGGCGATCTCGGGGTCGGTGAAGACGTTGGACGAGACGGTCTTCAGGTTCAGCGGGGTGACCGCGTCGCCGAGGAAGTGGTACATGGCGATGCGCCCCTGCATGGCGGCGACCGAGGCGAGCGCGAAGATGCCGGTCACGTCACCGGCGGCGTACACACCGGGAGCGGAGGTCCGCGAGACGCGGTCGGTCCGGATGTGCCCGGAGTCCTTGAGCTTGACCCCGGCCTCCTCCAGCCCCATCCCGTCGGTGTTGGGAATGGCGCCCACGGCCACCAGACAGTGCGAGCCGGTGATGACGCGCCCGTCGGCGAGCGTCACCTCCACGCGGTCCCCGACACGCTTGGCGGACTGGGCCCGGGACCGCGACATGACGTTCATGCCGCGGCGCCGGAAGACGTCCTCCAGCACGGCGGCGGCGTCCGGATCCTCGCCCGGCAGCACCCGGTCCCGCGACGACACGAGCGTGACCCGCGACCCGAGGGCCTGGTAGGCACCGGCGAACTCGGCACCAGTCACACCCGACCCGACCACGATGAGCTCCTCGGGCAGCTCATCCAAGTCGTACACCTGGGTCCAGTTCAGGATGCGCTCCCCGTCGGGCCGCGCGTCCGGCAGCTCCCGCGGATGCCCACCGGTCGCGATGAGCACCGCGTCCGCGGTGAGCGTCTCCTCGCTCCCGTCGGCGGCGCGCACCACGACCTTCCGCGACCCGTCCAGCGCCTGCATGCCCTCCAGCCGCCCGCGCCCGCGCATGACCCGCGCACCGGCGCGCGTCACGGAGGCGGTGATGTCGTGCGACTGGGCGAGGGCCAGCCGCTTCACACGCCGGTTGACCTTGCCCAGATCCACGCCGACCACCCGGGCGGCCTGCTCCATGGGCGGGGTGTCGTCGGCGACGATGATCCCCAGTTCCTCGTACGACGAATCGAAGGTGGTCATCACCTCGGCCGTGGCGATGAGGGTCTTGGACGGCACGCAGTCGGTCAGCACCGATGCCCCGCCCAGACCGTCGCAGTCGACGACGGTCACCTCCGCGCCGAGTTGCGCGGCCACCAGCGCCGCTTCGTATCCGCCGGGTCCGCCGCCAATGATCACGATCCGAGTCACGTACTCCATTGTCCCGCACCCTTCAATGTGGGGCCGCCCGGGGGCACGTCTGTTACAAGAGCGACTCCCGGGAGCCCTGCCGTACCCTCTCCCCCATGTCGCTCTACGCCGCTTACGCCGGCAACCTCGACGCGCGGTTGATGACCCGCCGCGCACCGCACTCGCCGCTGCGCGCCACCGGCTGGCTGAACGGGTGGCGGCTGACCTTCGGGGGCGAGCACATGGGCTGGGAGGGCGCACTCGCGACCCTCGTCGAGGACCCGATCTCCCAGGTCTTCGTGGCCCTCTACGACATCGCCCCGATGGACGAGGACTCACTCGACCGCTGGGAGGGCGTGGGCCTGGACATATACCGCCGCACCCGCGTCCGCGTCCACACCCTGGAGGGCGAGGAGAACGCCTGGACGTACGTCCTGAACGCCTACGAGGGCGGTCTGCCCTCCGCCCGCTACCTGGGCGAGGTGGCGGACGCCGCGGAATCGGCCGGCGCGCCGCACGACTACGTCATGGAACTGCGCAAGCGCCCCTGCTGAGTCGCAGCCCTCGTCAAAAGCAACAAAACAACAATCGCAATCCCGTGAGCTCTGTCATCTACGCGCGTAGGCGTAAACCGGCTACCCTCTTCGGCGTGAACGCATCTCTTCTTCCGGACGACATCCAGGGCGACCCCTACGCCGCCGCCGACGCCGCCGCGGCCCGCCTGCGCGAACTCACCGGCGCCGAGACCCACGACGTCGCCCTCGTGATGGGCTCCGGCTGGGCACCGGCCGTGGACGCCCTGGGCGCCCCCGAGACCGATCTCCAGGTCACCGACCTGCCGGGCTTCCCCAAGCCCGCAGTGGAGGGACACGGCGGCAAGATCCGCTCGTACTCCATCGGCGACAAGCGAGCGCTGGTCTTCCTGGGCCGCACCCACTACTACGAGGGCCACGGCGTGGCCGCCGTCTCCCACGGCGTCCGCACGGCCGTCGCCGCCGGCGCCAAGACGATCATCCTGACCAACGGCTGCGGCGGCCTGCGCGAGGGCATGCGCCCCGGCCAGCCCGTCCTGATCAGCGACCACATCAACCTCACCGCCACCTCCCCCATCGTCGGCGCCAACTTCGTCGACCTCACCGACCTCTACTCCCCCCGCCTGCGCGCCCTGTGCAAGGAGGTCGACCCCACGCTGGAGGAGGGCGTCTACGCCCAGTTCCCCGGCCCGCACTACGAGACGCCGGCCGAGATCCGCATGGCCCGCGTCATCGGGGCCGACCTGGTGGGCATGTCGACGGTCCTGGAGGCGATCGCCGCCCGCGAGGCCGGCGCGGAGGTCCTGGGCATCTCCCTGGTGACCAACCTCGCGGCGGGCATGACGGGCGAGCCCCTCAACCACGAGGAGGTCCTCCAGGCGGGCCGCGACTCCGCCACGCGGATGGGTTCGCTGCTGACGCAGGTGCTCGGGCGGCTGTAAAACCGGCCCGTGACGCGGCGCTCGCTCGGCACCCGGCGCGGGTGCGGGCGCGGGGTGGGTGACGCGGCCCGGCGCTACGGGGTACCGCCGCGCCCACCCGCGCCGCCCCAGCGGCACGACTGCCCGCAGCGGCGGCGTACGACGTGCACGCAGCTACGCGAGGCGGGGGAAACCGGTAGCCGCGTACGGCGAGAAGGGGACGTGTCGGGGGGTGTCCGCCCGCAGCGGTTGGCGCGTCAACGGACGGCACTTCCGTGGCCAACCGATTCCGCGCCGTTCCGAGGACGGACACCCCCGGCGCGGCCCCGACCCACCACCCCACCGCACGCGCTACCCGCACCCCCACCGAACCCGCACAGGCCGCCGCAGGCACCCGCAGGCACCCCCCACCACCACACACGAGAGGCTGACCGACGTGCACGACGACGACCTCCTCGCACGGGCCACGGCATGGCTGGCAGAGGACCCCGACGCGGACACCCGCGCCGAGCTCGCCAAGCTCATCGACGCCGAGGACCACGCCGAACTCACCGCACGCTTCTCCGGCACCCTCCAGTTCGGCACCGCCGGCCTGCGCGGCGAACTCGGCGCCGGTCCCATGCGCATGAACCGCGCAGTCGTCATCCGCGCCGCCGCCGGCCTCGCCGCGTACCTCAAGAAGCAGGGCAACGACAACGGCCTCGTCGTCATCGGCTACGACGCCCGCCACAAGTCCGAGGACTTCGCCCGCGACACCGCCGCCGTCATGACCGGCGCCGGCCTGCGCGCGGCCGTCCTCCCCCGCCCCCTCCCCACCCCCGTCCTCGCCTTCGCCATACGGCACCTCGGCGCCGTCGCCGGCGTGGAGGTCACCGCCAGCCACAACCCGCCCCGCGACAACGGCTACAAGGTCTACCTCGGCGACGGCTCCCAGATCGTGCCCCCCGCCGACGCCGAGATCGCCGCGGAGATCGACGCCGTACGCTCCCTGGCCGACGTCCCCCGCCCGGAGGCCGGCTGGCAGACCCTCGACGACTCCGTCCTCGACGCCTACCTCGCCCGCACGGACGCCGTCCTCTCCGCGGGCTCCCCCCGCACCGCCCGCACCGTCTACACCGCGATGCACGGCGTCGGCAAGGACACCCTCCTCGCCGCCTTCGCCCGCGCCGGCTTCCCGGAGCCCGCCCTCGTCGCCGAGCAGGCCGAGCCCGACCCGGACTTCCCCACCGTCGCCTTCCCCAACCCGGAAGAGCCCGGCGCGATGGACCTCGCCTTCGCCAAGGCCCGCGAGACCGACCCCGACCTGATCATCGCCAACGACCCGGACGCCGACCGCTGCGCCGTGGCGGTTCACGACGGCACCGACTGGCGCATGCTCCGCGGTGACGAGGTCGGCGCCCTCCTCGCCGCCCACCTGGTCACCCGCGGAGCGCACGGCACGTTCGCGGAGTCGATCGTCTCCTCCTCCCTCCTCGGCCGCATCGCCGAGAAGGCGAACCTCCCGTACGAGGAGACCCTCACCGGCTTCAAGTGGATCGCCCGCGTCGAGGGCCTGCGCTACGGCTACGAGGAGGCCCTCGGCTACTGCGTGGACCCCGAGGGCGTACGCGACAAGGACGGCATCACCGCGGCCCTCCTGATCACGGAACTCGCCTCCACCCTCAAGGAGACGGGCCGCACCCTCCTCGACCTCCTCGACGACCTCGCCGTGGAGCACGGCCTGCACGCCACCGACCAGCTCTCGGTCCGCGTCGAGGACCTCTCCCTCATCGCCGCCGCGATGCACCGCCTGCGCGAACAGCCTCCGACCCACCTCGCGGGCCTCGCCGTCACGAAGGCCGAGGACCTCACCCGGGGCACGGAGACGCTGCCGCCCACGGACGGTCTGCGCTACACCCTCGACGGCGCCCGGGTGATCGTCCGCCCGAGCGGTACGGAGCCCAAGCTGAAGTGCTACCTGGAGGTGGTCGTCCCGGTCACGGCGCACGCCGCCCTCCCCGAGGCCCGCGCGAAGGCCACGGACCTGCTGACGGCACTCAAGCGGGACCTGTCGACGGCAGCGGGCATCTGACCCCGAGCCCGGACAACCGAACAACCGAACCCGATGGGGTGCCCCCACCCGGGGGCACCCCATCGGGTGATTTCCCCCCGCCCGTTGACCCGCCGTCCCCTCCCTGAGCCGCCCCCCGGGCAACGGTGGACCGGAAAACGCACCGCCGGTACACGCACACGCCGCCGGTACGCGCACCGCCGAGCCACCAGGGAGCCGCCGCCGTGTCCTCGACCGCCCCCAAGACCACCCCGAGCGGACACATCCCCGGCACCCGGCGCCCGCGGCCCCCCGCGACCGCCACTCCACCCCCGCGGAGCAACGCCCGCGCCCACGCCCAGCGCGTCCTGCGCGCCGCACACCGCGCCGCACGCCACGCCGCCCCCGCCCTCGGCGCCTACCTCGCCGTACGCCTCACGGGCCTGCTCGTGCTCGTGATCTGGGCCCCCCGCCGGCACCAGGACCTCTGGGTGAACCTCGCCGCGCAGTGGGACTCCGACTGGTACCTCGCGATCGCCGACCACGGCTACGACGACGAACTGGGCACCGCCCACAACTCCAACAACCTGGCGTTCTTCCCGCTCTACCCGGTCCTGGTGAAGGCGGTGGCGGTACTCACCCCCGGCACGCGCGCGTCCACGGGCCTCGGCCTCGCGGTCGTCGCCTCGCTCATCGCGGCGTGGGGCATCTTCGCGGTGGGCGACCACCTGCACGGCCGCCGCGCCGGCGTGCTCCTCACCACGCTGTGGGCGGCGTTCCCGGTCGGCGCGGTGCAGTGGATGGGCTACACGGAGTCGCTGTTCACGGCGTGCGCGGCATGGTCGCTGTACGCGGTGCTCACGGGTCGCTGGCTGTGTGCGGCGGCCTTCGCCACGCTCGCCGGCCTGACCCGCCCGACCGGCATCGCGGTGGCGGCGGCGGTCACCCTGACGGCGCTACTGCACCTCGTCCGCCACCGCGCCGTCGTCCCCCGCGTCCTGGCGGCCGCGCTCCTCGCGCCGCTCGGCTGGTGCGCGTACCTCGGCTGGGTGGGTCTGCGCCTGGGCCGCTGGGACGGCTACTTCGCCGTACAGCGGCTCTGGTACAACGAGCTGGACGGCGGCCTGCGGACGCTGCACCAGATCCGGTGGCTGCTGTGGCGCGACCCGACCCCACAGCTGTTCCTGGTGATGGTGACGCTCACGCTGATCGCGTCGGTGGTCCTCTTCGGCCTGTCGGTGTGGGACCGCCAGCCCGTCGCTCTGCTGGTCTTCACGGGCGTCATGCTGGCGATCGTCCTGGGCAGTGGCGGCGTGTACTTCTCCCGGGCCCGTTTCCTGCTCCCGGCCTTCCCCCTGCTCCTGCCGCTGGCCCTGCACCTGTCCCGCGCCTCCCGGCGCCACCGCGCACTGGTGCTGACGGCGGCGGTACTGGGCTCCACGTACTGCGGGGCGTACATGCTCCTGATCTGGCCGGCCGCGCCCTGACACACCCGGCGCCCGACCCGCCACACGGACCGAACCGTCAGTCCCTCAGCCCCTCAGTCCCTCAGCCCCTCAGCCCATCCCCAGCAGCACCGCGAGCAGCACCGCCCCCGCCACCACCGGCGCGACGACCTCGTACGCCCAGCGCACCGTCACCTCGCCCTGCGACGTGTCGGCGGACCCCCGCGCCTCCCGCATCTCGCGCAGCTCGTTCATGACCTTGTCGGTCTCCGCCCGCACCGGCCCGTCCGCCGCGGCGGCCCCGGCCCCACCGGCACCGGCCCGCGCACCGCCCCCGCCGAGGCCCCCGAGCACGCCACCGCGCCCCCGGCCGCCCCCGGAGGCCCGCCGCGCCTCCTGCCGGGCGGCCTTCTTGCGGCCGCGCAGCGAGACGGGGATGGACCACAGCTGGTACTTGTCGCCGGACTCCGTGAAGACCTCGTTGGAGTAACCGGACCGGAACGAGGCGACCTGTCCCCAGGGCAGCACGACCACACGGAAGGGATTGCGCACCCGCAGCCGGTCGTCGTTCGCGAAGACGGCGGGCCGCACGGTGTACGCGGCGATGAGCGGCACCAGGAACAGCAGCGCGGCGAGCGCCATCCAGGGAGTGCGGCCCTCGCCCGCGACCAGGGCGTCGATGCCGAGCCACAGGGCGAGCGCGAGCAGCAGAACGCCGCCGGCGAGGCCCGCGGGCGACCGGTAGATCCGGTCCTTGGACACGGGTACCGACGGCTGCGGCGAGGGTGACTGGGGCTCCGGGGTCGTCATGGTGCCGATTGTGCCCGACGGCCCCGAGGACGCTCATAGGCGGTGCCGGTCCGCAGAATGAGCGCACGGGACTGTACAGCCGCTACGCGCGTAGATATGCTCGCCTGGTGACCATGCCCACCACTGCATCCGCTGCTCCCGCACACGGACTCGCCGACGTCACCGCGTCCGACAGCACGCTGCGCCGCTTCCTCCACGGGCTGCCCGGCGTCGACACGGTCGGCCTGGAGGCGCGCGCCGCCTCGCTCGGCACCCGTTCCATCAAGACCACCGCGAAGGCGTACGCCATCGACCTCGCCATCTCGATGGTCGACCTGACGACGCTGGAAGGCGCGGACACCCCGGGGAAGGTCCGGGCGCTCGGCGCGAAGGCGGTCCGCCCCGACCCGACGGACCGCACGGCCCCCGCCACGGCGGCCGTCTGCGTCTACCCCGACATGGTGCCCGCCGCCAAGGCGGCCGTCGCCGGCTCCGGCGTGAAGGTCGCCTCCGTCGCCACCGCGTTCCCGGCCGGCCGCGCCTCGCTCGCCGTGAAGCTGGCCGACGTGCGCGAGGCCGTGACGGCGGGCGCCGACGAGGTCGACATGGTCATCGACCGCGGCGCGTTCCTCGCGGGGAACTACATGAAGGTGTACGACGAGATCGTCGCCGTACGGGAAGCCTGCGGCACGTCCGCCCGCCTGAAGGTCATCTTCGAGACCGGCGAGCTGTCGACGTACGACAACATCCGCCGCGCGAGCTGGCTCGGCATGCTGGCGGGCGCCGACTTCATCAAGACGTCCACCGGCAAGGTCGCGGTGAACGCCACGCCCGCCAACACCCTCCTCATGCTGGAGGCGGTCCGCGACTTCCGCGCGCAGACCGGCGTCCAGGTCGGCGTGAAGCCGGCCGGCGGCATCCGTACCACCAAGGACGCGATCAAGTTCCTCGTCCTGGTCAACGAGACCGCGGGCGGGGACTGGCTGGACAACCACTGGTTCCGCTTCGGCGCCTCCTCGCTCCTGAACGACCTGCTGATGCAGCGTCAGAAGCTGGCCACGGGCCGTTACAGCGGCCCCGACTACGTGACGGTGGACTGATCACCATGGCACCTGTTTTCGAGTACGCACCGGCGCCGGAGTCCCGCGCGGTCGTCGACATCGCTCCCTCCTACGGCCTGTTCATCGACGGCGAGTTCACCGAGGCCGCCGACGGCAAGGTCTTCAAGACGGTCTCCCCGTCCACCGAGGAGGTCCTCTCCGAGGTCGCCGAGGCGGGCGAGGCGGACGTCAATCGCGCCGTCGCGGCCGCCCGCAAGGCCTTCGAGAAGTGGTCGGCACTCCCGGGCTCCGAGCGCGCGAAGTACCTCTTCCGCATCGCCCGCATCATCCAGGAACGCAGCCGCGAGCTGGCCGTCCTCGAGACCCTCGACAACGGCAAGCCGATCAGGGAGACCCGCGACGCGGACCTCCCCCTGGTCGCCGCGCACTTCTTCTACTACGCGGGCTGGGCCGACAAGCTCGACCACGCCGGCTACGGCGCGAACCCGAGGCCGCTGGGCGTCGCGGGCCAGGTCATCCCCTGGAACTTCCCCCTCCTGATGCTGGCGTGGAAGATCGCCCCGGCGCTCGCGACCGGCAACACGGTCGTCCTCAAGCCCGCCGAGACGACCCCCCTGTCCGCCCTGTTCTTCGCGGACATCTGCCGTCAGGCGGGCCTGCCCAGGGGCGTCGTCAACATCATCACCGGTGACGGCCGCGCCGGAGCCGTGCTGACCGCCCACCCCGACGTGAACAAGGTCGCCTTCACCGGCTCCACGGCCGTCGGCAAGCAGATCGCGCGCACGGTCGCGGGCACCCGCAAGAAGCTGACGCTCGAACTGGGCGGCAAGGGCGCCAACATCGTCTTCGACGACGCGCCGATCGACCAGGCCGTCGAGGGCATCGTCAGCGGCATCTTCTTCAACCAGGGCCAGGTCTGCTGCGCGGGCTCCCGCCTGCTGGTCCAGGAGTCGATCCACGACGAGCTGCTGGACTCCCTCAAGCGCAGGCTCTCCACCCTCCGCCTGGGCGACCCGCTGGACAAGAACACCGACATCGGCGCGATCAACTCCGCCGAGCAGCTGGCCCGGATCACCGCGCTGGCCGACCAGGGCGAGGCGGAGGGCGCCGAGCGCTGGTCCCCGGCCTGCGAACTGCCGTCGTCCGGTTACTGGTTCGCCCCGACGCTCTTCACGAACGTCACCCAGGCGCACACGGTGGCCCGCGACGAGATCTTCGGCCCGGTGCTCTCGGTGCTGACCTTCCGTACGCCGGACGAGGCGGTCGCCAAGGCCAACAACACGCCGTACGGCCTCTCCGCCGGCATCTGGACGGAGAAGGGCTCGCGCATCCTGGCGGTCGCGAACAAGCTCCGCGCGGGTGTGATCTGGTCCAACACGTTCAACAAGTTCGACCCGACGTCGCCGTTCGGCGGCTACAAGGAGTCGGGCTTCGGCCGCGAGGGCGGCCGCCACGGCCTGGAGGCGTACCTCGATGTCTGAGCGACTCAATGTGCTGAAGACCTACAAGCTGTACGTCGGCGGGAAGTTCCCGCGTTCCGAGAGCGGCCGGGTGTACGAGGTGACCGACGCAAAGGGCAAGTGGCTGGCGAACGCCCCGCTCTCCTCCCGCAAGGACGCCCGTGACGCGGTGGTCGCCGCGCGCAAGGCGTTCGGCGGCTGGTCCGGCGCGACGGCGTACAACCGCGGCCAGATCCTCTACCGGATCGCCGAGATGCTGGAGGGCCGCCGCGACCAGTACGTCGCGGAGGTCGCCGACGCCGAGGGCCTGTCGAAGTCGAAGGCGGCGGCGCAGGTCGACGCCGCGATCGACCGCTGGGTCTGGTACGCGGGCTGGACCGACAAGATCGCCCAGGTGGTCGGCGGCGGCAACCCGGTCGCGGGCCCCTTCTTCAACCTGTCCTCCCCGGAGCCGACCGGCGTCGTCGCCGTCCTGGCCCCGCAGGAGTCGTCGCTCCTCGGCCTGGTCTCGGTCGTCGCCCCGGTCATCGCGACCGGTAACACGGCGGTCGTGGTGGCGTCGGAGAGGTCGCCCCTCCCCGCCCTCTCCCTGGGCGAGGTCCTGGCCACCTCCGACCTCCCCGGCGGCGTGGTGAACATCCTCACCGGCCGTACGGCCGAGATCGCCACCCCCCTCGCCTCCCACCAGGACGTCAACGCGATCGACCTCACGGGCGCCGACGCGGCGCTGGCGAAGGAGCTGGAGATCGCGGCGGCCGACAACCTCAAGCGCGTCCTGCGTCCACAGCCTGTGGACGACGCCGACTGGTCGGCGGCGCCGGGCATCGACCGCATGACGGCGTTCCTGGAGACGAAGACGGTCTGGCACCCGACGGGCGCGCTGGGCGCTTCCGGCTCGTCGTACTGAGCCGCCACCGGGTCCGGGCACACCCGCGCCGCACCCACGGGACGAGCCGCGCCTTCCCTCCGTCCGGGGAAGGCGCGGCTCTCGGCATGCGGTCGCCGGACCGTCAGCGCACCAGCCCGGTCACCTGCCCCACCACCGGCACGGCACCCAGGGACTGCGCCTGGGCCACCGGCCCGGTCAGGGCGGTGGACGCCAGCGGCTGGAAGTCGGCGACCTTCGTGCCGACGCCGTTGTCCAGCGGGTCGACGCCGGTGCCGGCCAGCGGGTTGGGCTTGAGGTCGGCGACCGGGCCGGTGACGTAGCCGACCATGCCGGTCACGGCCTGCAGGCCGGCCTGCGGGTCGATGTTGCCCATCGAGGTGGGCCGAGTGTGCGCCAGGCCGGCGATCGTCTCGCCGCCGTCCGCGGAGGCCGTCCCCGCTCCTGCCGCCAGGGCGGCTCCGGTGGTCGCGAGGGCGACCAGGACGCGCTGTGCGTGCGGGGTGCGGGGGGACGCGTGTCGGGCCATCGCTGCTGCCACCTCTTGGTGTGGGTTGCTACGGACTACCGTGCTAACAGTACGGACCGTGATCAGGTCACCGCGTACGGTGACCCAGCTGTGACGCGTGCGGCAAAGTCCTTCCGCCGGGTCGTACGGCGGCCGTTCGATGCCTCAGACTGGTGTCCCGTGAGCTCCCATCCGCCCATACCGACGCGAGTCGTGCTGCTCTGCGGCCCTTCCGGCTCCGGCAAGTCCCTCCTCGCCGCCCGCTCCGGTCTTCCGGTGCTGCGGCTCGACGACTTCTACAAGGAGGGCACCGACCCGACGCTGCCGCTGGTGCCCCAGAGCTCCGACATCGACTGGGACCACCCCGGATCGTGGGACGCGGACACGGCCGTCGCCGCCATCACGGAACTGTGCCGCACCGGCCGTACGCGTGTGCCCCTCTACGACCTCGCGCTCAGCGCCCGGACCGGCGAGGAGACGATCGACATCGGGCGCACCCCGCTGTTCCTCGCGGAGGGCATCTTCGCCGCCGAGATCGTGGCTCGCTGCCGGGAGTTGGGTGTGCTCGCCGACGCGCTGTGCCTGAGCCGGGGCCCGCTGACGACCTTCCGCCGCCGCTTCCTGCGGGACCTGCGGGAGGGCCGCAAGTCCGTGCCGTTCCTCGTGCGCCGCGGCTGGCGGCTGATGCGGCAGGAGCGGTCGGTCATCGCCCGCCAGACGGCCCTGGGCGCCCACGCCTGCGACCGGGACGAGGCGATGGGCCGCCTGGCCGCCGCCGCGGCGGGCCGGTGCGCCACGGCGCGTACGGCCGTGTGACGCGCGCCCGCACACAGAGAAGCGGGACTGGACGGACCCCCCGGCCCTCCAGTCCCGCTCTCCTTGTGCTTCCCCCGTGTCCCCCGTGCTTCCCCCGTGTCCCCCCGTTGTTCCCCCGTGGTGCTTCCCCGTGAGTAAGAGCCCGGCACCCTCCCCCTGATACACCCCGGCTCCTACTTTTTTTCGCGGGCCCCCCGGCCCGCCGTCCTTCAGGCGACCAACTCGCCGAAGGCGTCCTCCCGGTCACGGCCGAAGCTGAGGACCTCGTCCTCGCGCAGCCGGCGGAGCGACCGCCAGATGCTGGACTTCACCGTGCCGACACTGATGTCGAGGATGTCCGCGATCTCCGGGTCCGTGCGGCCCTCGTAGTAGCGCAGGACCAGCATGGTGCGCTGGAGTTCGGGCAGCCGGGCCAGCGCCTGCCACAGGACCGTGCGCAGTTCGGTGCCGCGCATCGCGTCCGTGTCGCCGGCCGTCTCCGGCAGTTCCTCGGTCGGGTACTCGTTGAGCTTGCGGCGCCGCCAGGCGCTGATGTGCAGGTTGGTCATGGTGCGGCGGAGGTATCCGCCGACCGCCGCCTTGTCACTGATCCGCTCCCACGCCCGGTACGTCGAGAACAGCGCGCTCTGCAGCAGGTCCTCGGCCTCGAAGCGGTCGCCGGTGAGGTGGTAGGCGGTGGCGTACAGGGAGGCGCGGCGCTCCCGGACGTAGGCGGTGAACTCCGCCTCCGACAGCGAGCGACGCTCCCCCTCTGCCTCCCCGTACGCGGTTCCCCCGTGCGTCTCCCCCTGGTGGGCGTCGACCACCGCCATGTAAGCGGTGTGCTGACGCCCGGTGCCGCGAGCGCACCCCCGCCCTCCCCCACGCTCGAATCCGCTCGCGCGGGAGGGACCCCCATCGGCACCGGACTTCTCGGAACCCCGGTGTGTGTGCACGTCGTGCAGACGCGTGACCACTGCGCTGGTGCTGGTGCCCTTCAGCGTGTTCATCTCGCGCCCCCCGTCGTGGACTTCCGGTGTTGCCTGTGACGAAAAGCTTGCCGCGGCGACTTCATGGCCGTGTCCGCCGACTGTCACAGAGCTGTCACAGGGGTCCGTCACGGTCGCACCACCGTTCCTTCACAGGGTCCGGCGGCGTGGCGGGGCCCCATCCGGACCCACAGGTCGAACCGCACCCCCTCCATGGGCCAGAATGAGCCCGTGCCTTCCCTGTTGCTGATCGAGGACGACGACGCCATCCGTACGGCCCTGGAGCTCTCCCTGACCCGCCAGGGCCACCGGGTGGCCACCGCTGCCAGCGGTGAGGACGGTCTGAAGCTGTTGCGCGAGCAGCGGCCGGACCTGATCGTGCTGGACGTGATGCTGCCCGGCATCGACGGTTTCGAGGTGTGCCGTCGCATCCGGCGCACCGACCAGCTGCCGATCATCCTGCTGACCGCGCGCAACGACGACATCGACGTGGTCGTCGGTCTCGAGTCGGGCGCCGACGACTATGTCGTCAAACCCGTCCAGGGCCGGGTGCTGGATGCCCGTATCCGGGCCGTGCTGCGGCGCGGGGAGCGGGAGTCGACCGACTCGGCGAGCTTCGGCGGCCTGGTCATCGACCGGTCGGCGATGACCGTGACGAAGAACGGCGAGGATCTCCAGCTCACGCCGACCGAGCTGCGGCTGCTGCTCGAACTGAGCCGGCGGCCGGGGCAGGCGCTGTCCCGGCAGCAGTTGCTGCGGCTGGTGTGGGAGCACGACTACCTCGGTGACTCCCGGCTGGTGGACGCCTGCGTGCAGCGGCTGCGCGCCAAGGTCGAGGACGTGCCGTCGTCCCCGACCCTGATCCGTACCGTGCGGGGTGTCGGCTACCGGCTGGATCCGCCTCAGTGACACAGGAACACCAGGGGGGTTCACGCGGCTGGGTCGCGGCTCGCAAGGGAGTCTGGTCCTGGCTGCGCTTCACCAGCCTGCGCCTGCGGCTGGTCCTCGTCTTCGGTCTCGTCGCGCTCACCGCCGCCGTGTCCGCGTCCGGCATCGCCTACTGGCTGAACCGGGAGGCGGTACTCACCCGCGCCCAGGACGCGGTGCTGCGCGACTTCGAGCGGGAGATGCAGAACCGGGCGGGCGCGCTGCCCGAGCGCCCCACCCAGGACGAGTTGCAGCACACCGCGGGACAGATGGCCAACAGCAGCCAGCGGTTCAGCGTGCTGCTGGTCGCCGAGAACGCCGCCGGCGAGACCGTGTACGGCGGTTCCGGCGGCCTGGGCGGCTTCGCGCTCTCCGACGTGCCCGAGTCGCTGCGCACGGCGGTGAACAAGGAGCAGAAGGTCACCCCGGCCAACAAGCACGCGTACCACCTGTACTGGCAGCGGATCACCGACGACGACACCCCCTACCTGGTGGCCGGGACGAAGGTGATCGGCGGCGGGGCCACCGGCTACATGCTCAAGTCGCTGGAACCGGAGGCCAAGGACCTGAACTCGCTCGCCTGGTCGCTGGGGATCGCCACCGCGCTCGCCCTGCTCGGCTCCGCGCTGCTCGCGCAGGCGCTGGCGACGACCGTGCTGAAGCCGGTGCACCGGCTCGGGGTCGCGGCGCGGCGCCTCGGCGAGGGCAGGCTGGACACCCGGCTGCGGGTGTCCGGCACCGACGAACTGGCGGATCTGTCCCGGACGTTCAACAGCGCCGCCGAGGCGCTGGAGAAGCGGGTCGCGGACATGGCGGGCCGGGAGCAGGCCTCGCGGCGGTTCGTGGCGGACATGAGCCATGAGCTGCGCACGCCGTTGACGGCGATCACCGCCGTCACGGAGGTGCTGGAGGAGGAGCTGGAGTTCGAGGGCGGCGGCTTCGACCCGATGATCGAGCCCGCCGTGCGGCTGGTGGTCAGCGAGACGCGGCGGCTGAACGACCTGGTGGAGAACCTGATGGAGGTCACCCGCTTCGACGCGGGCACCGCCCGGCTGGTCCTGGACGACGTCGACGTCGCCGACCAGATCACCGCCTGCATCGACGCCCGCGCCTGGCTGGACGCCGTCGACCTGGACGCCGAGCGCGGCATCCACGCCCGTCTCGACCCGCGCCGCCTGGACGTGATCCTGGCCAACCTGATCGGCAACGCGCTCAAGCACGGCGGGTCGCCGGTGCGGGTGTCGGTGGCGCGGGCGGACGACGAGGTGGTCATCCGGGTGCGGGACCACGGGCCCGGCATCCCCGAGGACGTCCTGCCGCACGTCTTCGACCGCTTCTACAAGGCGAGCGCCTCCCGGCCGCGCTCCGAGGGCAGTGGGCTCGGCCTGTCCATCGCCCTGGAGAACGCGCACATCCACGGCGGTGGGATCACCGCCGAGAACTCCCCCGAGGGCGGTGCGGTGTTCACGCTGCGGCTGCCGCAGGACCCGCCGGCGGACGAGGACGCCGAGGACGCCGAAGACGCCGGGGGAACCTCGGGTGACGGGAGCACGGGCAAGGACGCGAAGGGACAGGTCTGATGACCGTACGCCGCCTGTCGGCACTGCCCGGGCTGGCCGTGCTGGCCGCGCTGCTCGCCGGGTGCGGCATCCGGGCCACGGAGGTGCCCACGGACTACGGTCCCGCTCCCTCGCGGGTGCGCTGCTCGCTCGCCGAGCCGGACGTGTCGACGCAGGCCGCGCCCGGTGTGCCGGTGCAGGTCTTCCTGCTGTGCGGGTCGTCACTGGTGGCCGTGGACCGGACGGTGCGGGTGCCGGACGGCGTGGACTCCGGGCGGCGGGTACTGGTGGCACAGGGGCTGCTGAACGAGCTGGCGGCGCCGCCGTCGGCCGCGGAGAAGGAGGCCGGGTACACCACGGACGTACGCCGCGGCGTCACCGTGACCGGCCCGCGCCCCGGCGACCCGGAGGACACGCTGCGGCTCGACGTCGCCCCCGACGACCTCACGTCGTACGCCCTCGCCCAGGTCGTCTGCACCCTCTCCGACTCGGCCGCGGGCGAGGGCGACGGCTCCGTCGTCCTGGCCGGGCCCGGCGACCGGTCCGCACGCCGCCACGTCTGCACGGACGAGGTCCGCGCCCGGCCGGGCAGCAACGAACCGCCGGCGGGCGAGGTCACGGACGGCTGACGGCCCCGGCGACCGGCAGGGGCGGGGCGGGCGCGCAGGCAGCGCCGTGGGCCGTGTGGCGCAAGCCTCACCCTTGCGGAGGAGGGGCCGGAACCGAGTGCGGCGGCGGCCGCGTCTAGGGATGCGTGCAGCGTCATGGGTTCCTCGGCGGCAGCGCCGCGCTCCGCATCCGTGTGACAGGAGGTGTCCTCCTGGTCGCACATCTCGCGTTCGTCGCCTGGTACACGCTGCGGCCACTGGACGTCCCCTGGGTGCTGCCGCCCAACCTGCGGCCGCTCGACGGGGTCCGCGCCGACCTGGCGCTCGGCTGGCCCGCGGCGGCCCGGGCCATCGGCGGGTCGCTCGCCCTGCTGGCGCCGCTGGGCGTGCTGCTGCCGATGGCGGGCGGCCGGCTGACCGTCTCGCCACTGGCCTCCCTGTTGCGCACCATGGCGGCGGCGGCCCTGCTGTCGCTGGGCATCGAACTGCTCCAGACCGGGGTGCCCGGTCAGGTCGTCGACGTCGACTCGCTGCTCCTGAACACGGCGGGCGTGGCCCTGGCACACCTCGCCCTCGTCCCCGCGGGCCGGGCCCGGCTCCGTCGCAGGTCCGAGCAGGGGTACCGGGAGGACGTCCCCCGGGATGAGCCCACTCAGGGTCGGACCCCGACGATTCCCAGGGTCGGTATCGCCCCGTAGAGCGACGCTTTGTTCCGTTCGTCTCCGTAGCGTGGAAGGCAGATGAAGGGGAAGCCGAACGGCAGCCCCCACCACACGCTCACGAAGGAGCCGCGATGTCCCGCCTCGCCCGCCCCACCAACGGCCGCATGATCGGCGGAGTGTGCGCCGCGCTGGCCCGGCGCTTCGGCACCTCCACCACCACGATGCGGGTGATCTTCGTGGTCTCCTGCCTGCTGCCCGGCCCGCAGTTCCTGCTCTACCTCGCCCTGTGGCTCCTGCTGCCGTCCGAGGAGAAGGCCGCCCGTACGGCCTGGTGACGGGCCCGTACGGGCCGTGACGGCGGCCGCCGAACGTACCTCCCCTCTGGTACACCGATGGGGCGCACCCGGGACACCGGGTGCGCCCCGTCGGCGCGTGGGGAGAGGCGGGGAGGCGGAGGGGCGGGGCTCAGCCGCCGATCGGGAGGCCGTTGACCGGCAGGCCCTGGGTGGGCAGGCCCTTGGCGGGCAGTCCGCCGAGCAGACCGGCGACCGGCTTGGTCGGGCCCTCGGAGAGCTGCTGTTCGACTACCTGCTCGACCACCGGCTGGGCAGCGGTCAGACCCACGCCG
Source organism: Streptomyces sp. BB1-1-1 (assembly GCF_031597775.1). Classification (NCBI taxonomy): domain Bacteria; kingdom Bacillati; phylum Actinomycetota; class Actinomycetes; order Kitasatosporales; family Streptomycetaceae; genus Streptomyces; species Streptomyces sp. BB1-1-1. Next base: position 3,299,060 of record NZ_CP134203.1, read on the forward strand.
GAGACGTGGCGGCCCTGCTCCAGAATGTTGCCCGCGCCGGGCACCACCTGGGAGACGGTCTCCGCGGGGAGCGTGCGGGCGACCGAGTCCACCGTCTGGGCGGTGTCCGGCAGCTCCGGGGCCGCGGTGGCCGCGCCCGCGCCGGCGGCGGCGAAGGCGGCACCGAGGGCGGCGACACCGAGGGTCTTGGCAGCAGACTGCTTCATGAAATGCGTCCTCGAAATGGGATGACGGGGATGTGAGCGGTCCTTGAACGTAAACACGCGACCCCTCTTCCGGCAAACATCGAAATGCGGACGGATTGTGAAAGCCCGTCCGCATTTCCGTATTACCGTCGACTCCCGCTCAGCCCTCGGCCTGCGAAGAACCGCTGGTGGAAGCCGTCTACTGGAACAGCCATTCGGATTTCAGCTCCGCATATCCGGGCTTGATCACGTCATTGATCATGGCCAGTCGTTCATCGAAAGGAATGAACGCTGATTTCATCGCATTGACGGAGAACCACTGCATGTCGTCGAGCGTGTAACCGAACGCGTCGACAAGGTGCTCGAATTCCCGGCTCATGCCGGTGTGCGACATCAGCCGGTTGTCCGTGTTGACGGTGGCACGGAAGTGCAGTCGGCGCAGCAGCCCGATCGGGTGCTCGGCGTACGAGTCCGCCGCGCCGGTCTGGAGGTTGGAGCTGGGGCACAGCTCCAGCGGGATGCGCTTGTCCCGGACGTACGAGGCGAGCCGCCCGAGCTTGACCGTGCCGTCCTCGTGGACCTGGATGTCGTCGATGATGCGCACACTGTGCCCGAGCCGGTCGGCGCCGCACCACTGCAGGGCCTGCCAGATGGACGGCAGCCCGAAGGCCTCGCCGGCGTGGATCGTGAAGTGGTTGTTCTCCCGCTTGAGGTACTCGAAGGCGTCCAGGTGCCGGGTGGGCGGGTACCCGGCCTCGGCGCCCGCGATGTCGAAGCCGACGACGCCGAGGTCGCGGTAGCGGTTGGCCAGCTCGGCGATCTCCAGGGCGCGGGCGGCGTGCCGCATGGCGGTGAGCAGGGCGCCGACGCGGATGCGGTGGCCGCCCGCCCGCGCGCGCCGCTCGCCCTCCCGGAAGCCCTCGTTGACGGCCTCGACGACCTCTTCGAGGCTGAGCCCGCCCTCCAGGTGCTGCTCGGGGGCGTACCGCACCTCGGCGTAGACGACGCCGTCCTCGGCGAGGTCCTCGGCGCACTCGGCGGCGACCCGGACCAGGGCGTCGCGGGTCTGCATGACGCCGACGGTGTGCGAGAAGGTCTCCAGGTACCGCTCCAGCGACCCGGAGTCGGCGGCCTGGTGGAACCAGGCGCCGAGCCGGTCGGGGTCGGTCTCGGGGAGTGCCGAGTAGCCGGTCGCGCGGGCGAGTTCGACGACCGTGCCGGGGCGCAGCCCGCCGTCGAGATGGTCGTGCAGCAGAACCTTCGGCGCCCGGCGGATCCGGTCCGGCGTCGGAGTCTTCGCGGTGGTCTTCGCGGTGCTCTGGCTCGTCATTTCCGCACTCTAACTCCTACGCGCGTAGAACGTGGGGTGAACGCACGGACACGGAACGCGGACCGGATACGGGGCCGCGGTGTACGTACTCGTCGATATGTAACGGTGACTGCGATGACGGGTGGCGTACACCCGGTCTTCTGAGAATGTTCTGCCATGGCACAGCAAGCGACGCCGGTCCGCCAGGCCCGGCTGGGGCGAACGCTCGGTCCGGAGGGGACGGCGGTGAGCGGAGTGGTGCTGCTGCTCCCCGGCGGCGACGAGGTGTCCAGCCGCAAGCCGTCTCCGTTGCTGGCGGCCGCGTCCGTACGCGCGTTGGGGCGTCGGCTCGCGCGCGCGGGACGGGACGAGGGCCTGGCCGCACACGTCGTGCACTACCGCTACCGGGGGTGGAACGGCGCCGAGGCCCATCTCGCCCGGGACGCCGACTGGGCCGCCGACGAGGCCGTACGGCTCTACGGCGACGTACCCGTCTGCCTGGTCGGCATCGACATGGGCGGGCGGGCCGCGCTGCGCGCCGCCGGACACGAGGCCGTCAACTCGGCGCTGGCGATCGCCCCTTGGCTGCCCGACGAGGACGTGGCCGCCCCACCCGAACCGGTGAAGCAGCTCGCCGGGCGCCGGGTCCTGATCGTGCACGGCACGAACGACGAGCGCAGCGACCCCGAGCTGTCGTTCCGGCTGGCCTCCCGGGCGAAGAAGGCGAACCGTGCGGTGTGCCGGTTCGAAGTGCACTCCGACGGCCACGGCTTGCGGCACTACCGGGACGAAGTCGTCGCGCTCACCGAGGACTTCGTGATGGGCGTGCTGTTCGGGCACTCGTTCTCGCGGCCGGTGGAGGACGCGCTGGCCGCTCCCCCGCCGCTGGGGCTGCGGATGCCGTTGGCGGTGGGGTTCGGGAAGTCGCTGCGGCGGTAGGCGCAGGCGGCGGTCGGGCTCCGTGCCGGCGGGGGGAGTCCGGGGCCGGGCGGGCCGGGTCAGGACGGAAGCGGGCGGGCCGGGTCAGGACGGAAGCAGGTGGCCCCGCCTCGACAGCAGGAACTTCTTGAACGCGGCCACCGGGGGCGTGTCCGTACGCCCCGCCAGCCAGGCCACGCCGATCTCGCGGGCCGCGCGCGGGGCCGTCACCGTCAGTTCGACCACGCCGGGGCGGGGCACGGCGGGCGGCGGCAGCAGGGCGACCCCGAGGCCCGCCGCGACCAGGCCGCGCAGCGTCTCCGCCTCCTCCCCCTCGAAGGCCACCCTGGGCCGGAAACCGGCCTCCTTGCACAGGTCGTCGGTGATGCGGCGCAGGCCGTAGCCGGGCTCCAGGGTCACGAAGGCCTCGTCGGCGGCCTCGGCGAGGCGGATGCGCCTGCGGCCGGCCAGGGAGTGGTCGGCCGGGACCACCAGGCGCAGCTTCTGCTCGTCGAGGCGGCGGGCGACGAGGCCGGGGGCGTCCGGGACCGGGGAGGTCAGGCAGAGGTCCAGCTCGCCCGCGCGCAGGCGCTCCAGCATGGCCTCGCCGTAGTTCTGGACGAGGCTGAAGCGGACGCGGGGGTGGTCGGCGCGGAAGGCGTGCAGCAGGCCCGGGACGGTCTCGGCGCCCATGGTGTGCAGGAAGCCGAAGGCGACCTTGCCGGTGGCCGGGTCGGCGTCCGCGCGGACCTCGTCGGCGGCGCGCTCGACCTCGGCGAGGGCGCGTTCGACGGAGCCGAGGAAGGTGCGTCCGGCGACGGTCAGCGCGAGGGTGCGGCCGCGGCGCACGAACAGGTCGACGCCGAGGTCCGCTTCGAGGCGGACCAGGGCGCGGGAGAGGGTCGACTGGGGGACGTTCATCTCCTGGGCGGCCCGGGTGACGTGCTCGGTGCGGGCGACGCCGGCGAAGTGCGCGAGGCGGGGCGCGAGCAGCGCGACGATGTCTTCTGTGTCACCGGAAGGTGACAGGCGGGCCTGTGAGCTTTGCTGATGCACCATGGGAACGATTATGGCCATTCCATGCATTGGACGGATGAGTGACGCTCTCCGTACCGTCGCAGCATGACTCCCGCCGATACCGGGGCGTCCACCACCGTGGGCGCCGCTGCATCCGTCTCCTCCTCCGACGCCCCCGACGCCCGCGACTCGCGCATGGCCCCCGGCGGGCCCGGCTACCGCCGGATGAGCCTCGCCCTGTTCCTGGCGGGCGTCGCGACCTTCGCGCTCCTCTACTCCACCCAGGCCCTGCTGCCGCTCGTCTCCGGCGACATGGGCGTCACCGCGAGCGACGCGAGCTGGACGGTGGCCGCCGCGACCGGCGGTCTCGCGGTGTTCGTGCTGCCGATGAGCGCACTGTCGGAGCGCTTCGGACGGCGTACGGTCATGACGGCGTCGCTGGCGGTCGCGGTGACCGTCGGACTGCTGGTCCCCTTCGCCCCGTCACTGCCGGCGCTCGTCGCGCTGCGCGCGGTGCAGGGCGCGGCACTGGCCGGACTGCCGGCCTCGGCGACGGCGTACCTGGCGGAGGAGGTCACCCCGCGCGCGCTGGTCACCGCGATCGGCCTGTTCGTCGCGGGCAACAGCGTGGGCGGGATGAGCGGCCGGGTCATCACCGGCTGGGTGGCCCAGGAGTGGGGCTGGCGGATCGCCGTCGGCGTGGTCGGGGTCCTGGCGGTGGCGTGCGCGGTCGCCTTCCGGCTGCTGCTGCCGGCGCCGAAGCACTTCACGCCGGGCTCGCTGCGCCCGCGCGTCCTGGCCCGCACGGTCCGCGACCACCTCGCCGACCCGCTGCTGCGCCGCCTGTACGCGATCGGCGCGCTGTTCATGACGGTCTTCGGCGGCGTCTACACGGTGATCGGCTACCGCCTGGCGGAGGCCCCGTTCTCGCTTCCGCAGGGCCTGATCGGCTCGATCTTCCTGGTCTACCTGGTGGGCACGGTCTCGGCGTCGACGGCCGGCCGCCTGGTGGGCCGCCTCGGCCGCCGCGGGGCGCTGTACCTGGGCGGCGGTACGACGGCGGCGGGCCTGCTGCTGTCCCTCGCCCCCTCCCTGCCGCTGGTCCTACTGGGCCTGGTGCTGATCACGGCGGGCTTCTTCGCCGGGCACGCGGTGGCGTCCTCGGCGGTCGGCAAGACGGCCACGCACGGCCGCGCCCAGGCCTCGGCGCTGTACCAGTCCGCCTACTACGTGGGCTCCAGCGCGGGCAGCACGGTCGGCGCGGTGGCCTTCCACTCCGGCGGCTGGGCCGGCACGGTCGGCGTCGGGCTGCTGGCGGTGGCCGGTGTCGTGGCGATCACGGTGCTCGGCTCCCTGGCGGCGCGCCGGCAGGCCGCGAACACGCCGGTGCGGGTCTTCGGCCTCACTCGCTGACCTGCGCCTTTCTTGACTGCACAGGCCATTGTCAGTCCCCTGCGGTAGCTTCCGAAGTGCGAGGCGCGAAGACGCGCACGAAGGACGCCACAGGGGTGGGTGGACGATGACCAACGGCACCGTGACGACGGAGCTGGACTCCGCGCTGGACAAGCACCGGGTCGAGCTGACGGGGTACTGCTACCGGATGCTCGGCTCCTCCTTCGAGGCCGAGGACGCGGTCCAGGACACCCTGGTCCGCGCCTGGCGGAGCTACGACAAGTTCGAGGGGCGCTCCAGCCTCCGTTCCTGGCTCTACCGCATCGCGACCAACGTCTGCCTGGACATGCTGACCGCGGGCAACAAGCGGGCCCGCCCGATGGACCTGACGGACTCCACGCCGCTCGCCCAGGCCGCCCTGTCCCCCCGCCCGGACCACACCTGGCTTGAGCCGATGCCGGACGCCCGCGTACTGCCCTCGACCGCCGACCCGGCCGAGGCCGCGGTCGCCAAGGAGTCCGTGCGGCTCGCCTTCATGGCCGCCCTGCAGCAGCTGCCGCCCAAGCAGCGGGCGGTGCTGATCCTGCGCGAGGTGCTGGCCTGGAAGGCGAGCGAGGTCGCCGAGCTGCTCGGCACGACGGTCGCGTCCGTCAACAGCGCTTTGCAGCGCGCCCGCGCGACCCTCGCCGAGCGGGCGGACCAGGGGGACGGCGCGGCGGTCTCCGACCCCCTGGACGAGGAGCAGCAGAAGCTCCTGGACCGCTACGTCGCGGCCTTCGAGGGCTACGACATGACGGCGCTGACGGCGCTGCTGCACGAGGACGCCGTTATGACGATGCCGCCGTTCGACCTGTGGCTGTCGGGTTCGGCGGACATCACCGGCTTCATGACGACCCTCGGCGCCGCGTGCGCGAACTCGCGGCTGGTGCCGGTCGAGGCCAACGGGCTGCCGGCCTTCGCGCACTACAAGCCGGACGAGGAGGCGGGCGGCTTCGCGCCGTGGGCGGTCCAGGTACTGGAGATCTCAGACGGCCGCATCACCGGGTTCCACTGCTTCCTGGACACCAAGCGGTGGTTCCCGCTGTTCGACCTGCCGCTCCGTCTCGAAGCGGAGACCGACGAGGTCCAGTAGTCCGTGCAGGGCGGGGTCGGGGTCGCGCAGCCGGATCCGGCCCCCGGCCCGCCGGGCGGTGAGCTCCAGGCGGGCCAGCAGGTCGACGGCGGCGAGCCCCGGCGGTCCCAGCCCGCCGACGTCGCAGACGACCACCCCGGCCCGGGTGGTTTCCAGCAGCGCGCGCACCTCGTCGCATAGCCGGGGCGTCTCCTCTCGGGAGACAGGCCCCGGCAGCACGAGTACGGCGGGTGTCACGGCGTCCACGTGCGGTAGACCCGGCGCGGGCCGGGAACTCATCGGTGCCCGCCATCAGAGATCACATTGACGTGCGCGCACCCTCACCCGGAGGGTTTGCTGCATGCTCCACACATCCCCTCCCCGCGCCCTGCCGTTCCGGGTCCGTCCGCTCGGCGTGCTTGGCGGGGAGGTGCCGTGCAGGGGGTGCTGACCGGCTTCGCGGTCATCGCGGTCGTCATCGCCGTCGGCTATGTGCTGGGCCTGCGCGGCCACCTCGGCCCACAGGGCCGCGAGGTCCTGACCAAGCTCGCCTTCCACGTGGCCTCCCCCGCCCTGCTGTTCACCACGCTGGCGACGGCCGACCTGTCGGTGGTCTTCTCCAGCCGGCTGCTGGTCACGGCGCTGTCCACGGTGGCGGTGGCGGGGGTCTTCGTCGCGGTGGGGGTCGTACGGGGCTGGGGCGTGGGCCGGACGACGATCGGCGCGCTCTGCTCGGGCTATGTCAACTCCGGCAACCTCGGCATCCCGATCGCCGTGTACGTCCTGGGCGACGCGTCGCTGGTGGCGCCGGTGCTGCTGTTCCAGCTGGTGCTGGTGACGCCGGTGGCGGTGACGCTCCTGGACCTGTCGGGAGGGGGCGGCAAGGGCCCCCTGTGGCGGGTGCTGCTGACGCCGCTGCGCAATCCGATAGCGCTGGGCTCGCTGGCCGGGGTCGCGGTCGCCGCGAGTGGCGTACGGGTGCCGGACGCGGTCATGGACCCGGTGACCCTGATCGGCAACATGTCGGTCCCGGCGGTCCTGCTGGCCTTCGGCATCGGCCTGTGCGGCTCGACGATGCCGCTGCGGGGCGTGGAACGGCGGCCGGTGCTGCTCGCGGTGGCGTTGAAGACGGTGGGGCAGCCGGCGGTGGCCTGGGCACTGGCGTACGGCGTGTTCGGGCTGCGGGGCGCGCACCTGCTCGACGTGGTGGTGACGTCGGCGCTGCCGGCGGCGCAGAACCTCTACACGTACGCGTCGACCTACGGGGTGGGCGAGCGGCTGGCGCGGGACGCGATCCTTGTGTCGACGGTGGTTTCGGTGCCGGTGCTGGTGGGGGTGGCGGCGGTTCTGGGGTGAGTCAGGAGGCGGGGAACTCGCCCGTGTCGAGGGTCAGGTCGAAGGGTGCGGGAAGTTTGAGAGGTTCGCCGAACTTGGCAGTGCTCAGAACTCGGTATACGTCAGCCTTCGGTTCACCGTAGAGCGTCGCCGTGGGGCCGCTGGGAGCCCAGCGGTCCACCAGGAGATAGAGCGGGATGCCCGCAGTGGCATAGGCGGCGGGCTTGGTGATGCGGTCGTGACGGGCGTTGGACCGGGAAGTGACCTCGACGACGAGTTCTGCGACGGCGGCGGGGATGTGCCTGTCCTCTCCGCCCCACTCGTCATCGATCGGTGTCACCAGAAGGTCCGGGATGAGCATCCCCAGCCGGGAAGGCACAGCGATGGCCAAAGTCTGGAAAATCGCCCAGTCCTCGGGAATCGCTGAGTAGAGACGGCGCTGAATGCGATCCGCGATCACATTGTGGCGATACGCCGGAGTGGGTGACACGGTGATGATCCCCTCGATGATCTCCACCTTGCTGCCCTCGGGCCACTCCATCTCCTCCCAGAACCGGACGAGCTCGTCCCAGCTCTGCTCGGGATCATGGCTGACGGTGAGTGCGCTCATGGCGGTTCTCCTATCGGTGGGTCACCGATCCCAGCATGCCGAACGGGACCGGCACAGGTCTACCGGTCCCGTTCACCCGAATGGGGAAACCGCAGGTCAGGCGATACGTTCCAGCACCACCGGCGACGCCGTGAAGGCCGTGCCGGTCGGGGCGACGTCGTACGAGTCCTCGACCGCCGCGAGGGCGTACTCGAAGCGGTCCGGGGTGTCGGTGTGGAGGGTCAGGAGGGGCTGGCCCTCGGTGACCGTGTCGCCGGGCCTGGCGTGGAGTTCGACGCCCGCCGCGGCCTGTACCGGGTCCTCCTTGCGGGCGCGGCCCGCGCCCAGGCGCCAGGCGGCGACGCCGATGGCGTAGGCGTCGAGGCGGGTCAGGACGCCGGAGGCGCCCGCCTTGATCACGTGCTGCTCCTTCGACGTGGGCAGGGCCGCGTCCGGGTCGCCGCCCTGGGCCGCGATCATGCGGCGCCAGACGTCCATCGCGGAGCCGTCGGCGAGGGCCTTCGCCGGGTCGGCGTCGGGCAGGCCCGCCGCGTCGAGCATCTCGCGGGCCAGGGCGAGGGTCAGCTCGACCACGTCGGACGGGCCGCCGCCGGCCAGGACCTCGACCGACTCGCGGACCTCCAGGGCGTTGCCCGCGGTGCGGCCGAGGGGCGTCGCCATGTCCGTGAGGAGCGCGACCGTCCTCACGCCGTGGTCGGTGCCGAGGCCGACCATCGTCGAGGCCAGCTCGCGGGCGTCCTCGATGGTCTTCATGAAGGCACCCGAGCCCACCTTCACGTCCAGGACCAGGGAGCCGGTGCCCTCGGCGATCTTCTTGGACATGATGGAGGAGGCGATGAGCGGGATCGCCTCGACCGTGCCGGTGACGTCCCGGAGGGCGTACAGCTTCTTGTCGGCGGGGGCGAGGCCGTCGCCCGCCGCGCAGATCACCGCGCCGGTGCCCTCCAGGACGTTCAGCATCTCCTCGTTGGAGAGGAGGGCGCGCCAGCCGGGGATGGACTCCAGCTTGTCCAGGGTGCCGCCGGTGTGGCCGAGGCCCCGGCCGGAGAGCTGGGGGACGGCCGCGCCGCAGGCCGCCACCAGAGGCGCCAGTGGCAGCGTGATCTTGTCGCCGACGCCGCCCGTGGAGTGCTTGTCGGCGGTCGGGCGGGACAGGGACGAGAAGTCCATGCGCTCGCCGGAGGCGATCATCGCGGCGGTCCAGCGGGCGATCTCGCCGCGGTTCATGCCGTTGAGCAGGATCGCCATCGCGAGCGACGACATCTGCTCGTCGGCCACCTCGCCGCGCGTGTAGGCGTCGATGACCCAGTCGATCTGCTCGGCACTGAGTTCGCCGCGGTCCCGCTTGGTGCGGATGACGGAGATGACGTCCATGGCCATGAAGGCTCGCTTCCTTACGTGGTGAGGTGGTCGGGGCCGAAGGCCTGCGGGAGCATCTCCGAGAGGGGGACGATTCCCGCCGGGGTCTCCAGCAGCAGTTCCGGGCCGCCGAACTCGTACAGCAGCTGCCGGCAGCGGCCGCACGGCACGAGGATCTCGCCGTGGCCGTCGACGCAGACGAAGTGCGTCAGCCGGCCGCCGCCGGTGAGCTGGAGCTGGGAGACGAGCCCGCACTCGGCGCACAGGCCGATGCCGTAGCTGGCGTTCTCCACGTTGCAGCCGGTGACGGTGCGGCCGTCGTCGACCAGGGCGGCCGCGCCGACGGCGTAGCCGGAGTACGGGGCGTAGGCCCGGGCCATCGCCTCGCGGGCCGCCGTGCGCAGCGCGCCCCAGTCGACGTCGGTCACTTGCCCTGTCCCTTCCGGTACGGCATGCCGTTGGCCCTCGGCATGCGCAGGCGTTGCGCGGACAGCGCGAGGACGACGAGCGTGACCACGTACGGCGTCGCGGAGACGACCTGGTTGGGGACGTCGTCGGTGGTGGCGTACCAGGCGAAGACCAGGGCGCCGACGACCACGGTGATCGCGGCCTTGACGTACTTCTTGCGGATCGCCAGCCAAATGGCACCGGCGACCAGCAGCAGCGCGCCGAGCAGCAGCAGGGCGTGCACGTTGGCGGAGCCGCCGCGCAGGTTGAGGCTGTCGGTGTAGCCGAAGAGGCCGGCGCCGATGGCGAGGCCGCCCGGCATCCAGTTGCCGAAGATCATCGCCGCGAGGCCGATGTAGCCGCGGCCGCTGGTCTGGCCCTCCAGGTAGAAGGGGTTGGCCACGATGGAGAGGAAGACGCCGCCGAGACCGGCCAGGCCGCCGGAGATGATCACGGCCAGGTACTTGTACTTGTAGACGTTGACGCCGAGGGACTCGGCCGCGATCGGGTTCTCGCCACAGGAGCGCAGGCGGAGGCCGAACGGGGTGCGCCACAGGATGTACCAGCTGGCGGGGACCAGGGCGACCGCGATCAGGGTGAGCCAGGAGACGTCGGTGACCAGGCCGCCGAGCAGGCCGGCGATGTCCGAGACGAAGAACCAGTGCTGGTCGTTGAGGCTCTCCAGGGCGTCGGAGAGTCCCGGCACCGTGAAGTGGCCCAGCGACTCGACCGGCGGGGACTGCTTGGCGGAGCCGCCCTGGTGGCCCTCGAAGGCGAGCGGGGCGAGGTAGCGGGTGGCGCCGAGGGCGAGGATGTTGATGGCCACGCCGGAGACGATGTGGTTGACGTTGAAGGTGATCGTCACGATGGCGTGCAGCAGGCCGCCGAGGGCGCCGCCGACGATGCCCATGAGGACGCCGGTCCACGGGCCCCACTGGAAGCCGGCCCAGGCACCGAACCAGGTGCCGAGGATCAGCATGCCCTCCAGGCCGATGTTGACGACGCCCGCGCGCTCGGCCCACAGGCCGCCGAGACCGGCGAGGCCGATCGGCACGGCGAGCTGGAGCGCGGTGGACATCTGGCTGACGTTGGTGATGCCGTTGGCGCCGGTGATGAGGCGGACGATGGAGGTCAGTGCCAGGGCACCGGCGATGATCAGCAGCAGGACGGGCAGCGAGACACGGCGGCCGGCCGGCGCCCCGTGCTCCAGCGCGGGCTGGTTGAGGTCGGTTGCGGTGGTCATCGGCCAGCCACCTCCTTCTTGGTGTTGTCGGTGGCGCCGAGGACGTGACCGGCGGCCAGCTCCGCGCCGACGCGGCGCTGCTGGCGGCGCAGGCCCCACTCGCGGACGGCCTCGTAGGAGACGACGACGGAGAGGACGATCAGGCCCTGCATGATGACCGCGATCTCCTTGTCGTAGCCGTGGAAGTCCAGCTCGGGCGAGGCCTTGTCGAGCCAGGCCCACAGCAGGGCGGCGAAGGCGATGCCGACCGGGCTGTTGCGGCCGAGCAGGGCGATACCGATGCCGAGGAAGCCGATGCCGGTGGGGAAGTTGAGGCTGAAGGTGTGGGTGTCGCCGAGCAGGATGGGCAGGCCCGCGAGTCCGGCGAGGCCGCCGGAGATGAGCATCGCGGTGAGCACCATGCGCTTGGGGTTGACGCCGCTGGCCGCGGCGGCGGACTCGGAGGCGCCGGAGGCGCGCAGGTCGAAGCCGAAGCGGGTGCGGTTGAGGACGATCCAGTAGCCGATGCCGAGGAGGACGGCGAGGACGACCAGGCCGTAGATCTCGCCGGCCGCGCCCATGTCGATGCCGGGGACCCAGCCGGACTCGTGCATCTCGCCGGTGGTGTTGTTGTTGCCGATCTTGACGCCGAAGACGTCCGGCAGCCACAGGTAGCCGATGACGGAGGTGGCGATGGCGTTCAGCATGATCGTCGCGACGACCTCGCTGACGCCGCGGGTCACCTTGAGGACACCGGCGATGCCGGACCAGAAGGCGCCGGTGAGCACGGCGGTCAGGAGGAGCAGCGGGATCTGGAGGGCGGCCGGGAGGTTGGCGTGGGCGCCGACGATCGCGGCCATCATGGCGGCCAGCTGGTACTGGCCGTCGACGCCGATGTTGAACAGGTTCATCCGGAAGCCGATGGCCACCGCCAGGGCCGCGATGTAGTACATCGACGCCTGGTTGATGATCAGGACCTGGATGTCGGAGAATCCGGCCTGCTCGAACATCAGGGCGAACGGTTCGACCGGGTTCTTGCCCGAGGCGATCAGGACGATCGCGCTCAGCACGAAGGCCACGGCGAGCGCGATGACCGGACCGGCCACCGCGAGGAGCACGCGCTCCTTGTCGAACTTCTTCATCAGCGGGCCTCGTCTTCCGCACCCTGGCCGCCGTCGGCCGGGGTCTCTTCGTGTTCGAGGTGTCCGGAGGCGGCGCCGGTCATCGCCGAGCCCAGCTCCTCGGGGGTGATGGTGGCCGGGTCGGCGTCCGCGACCAGCCTGCCGTCGTAGATCACCCGGAGGGTGTCGGACAGGCCGATCAGCTCGTCCAGGTCGGCGGAGATCAGCAGGACGGCGAGGCCCTCGCGGCGCGCCTCGCGGATGTGGTCCCAGATGGCGGCCTGCGCGCCGACGTCCACACCCCGGGTGGGGTGGGCGGCGATCAGGAAGCGCGGCTTGTGGCTCATCTCCCGGCCGACGATCAGCTTCTGCTGGTTGCCGCCGGACAGGGACGCGGCGGTGACGTCGATGCCGGGGGTGCGGACGTCGTACGTCTCGACGATGCGCCGGGTGTCCTCCTGGGAGCCCTTCGGGTTCAGCCAGACGCCCTTGCTGTTGGGCTTCTCGGTGACGTGGCCGAGGATGCGGTTCTCCCAGAGGGAGGATTCCAGGAGCAGGCCGTGGCGGTGGCGGTCCTCGGGGATGTAGCCGACGCCCTGCTCGCGGCGCTTGCGGGTGGGCAGCGCGGTGATGTCCTCGTCGAGGAAGCGGATGGTGCCGGAGTCGGCGTGCCGCAGGCCGATGAGCGCGTCGACCAGCTCGGTCTGGCCGTTGCCCTCGACACCGGCGATGCCCAGCACCTCGCCGGCGTGGATGGTGAAGGAGATGTCGTCCAGCAGGGCCTTGCCGCCGGGGGCCGCGAGGCGCAGCGTGTCGACGGTGAGGACCGGGCGGTCGGTGACCGTGGACTCGGCGGTCTCCGGGGTGGGCAGCTCGCTGCCGACCATCAGCTCGGCGAGCTGACGCGGGGTCGTCTCGGCGGGCACGGCGGTACCGACCGTCGTACCGCGGCGGATGACGGTGATCTCGTCGGCGACGGAGAGCACCTCGCCCAGCTTGTGCGAGATGAAGATGACCGAGAGGCCCTCGGCCTTGAGTTCGCGCAGGTTGTCGAAGAGCGCGTCGACCTCCTGCGGGACCAGGACGGCGGTCGGCTCGTCCAGGATCAGCGTGCGGGCGCCGCGGTAGAGGACCTTGAGGATCTCCACGCGCTGGCGGGCGGCGACGCCGAGCTCCTCGACCAGGACGTCGGGGCGCACGCCGAGTCCGTACCGCTCGGAGATCTCCTTGATCTTCCGGCGGGCCTTGGCGCCGATGCCGTACAGCTTCTCGCTGCCGAGCACCACGTTCTCGAGGACCGTGAGGTTGTCGGCGAGCATGAAGTGCTGGTGGACCATGCCGATGCCGCGGGCGATGGCGTCGGCGGGCGAGGAGAAGGCCACCTGCTCGCCGTCGATCGCGATGGTGCCCTCGTCCGGCTTCTGCATGCCGTAGAGGATCTTCATCAGCGTCGACTTGCCGGCGCCGTTCTCGCCGACGAGGGCGTGGACGGTGCCCTTGTGGACGGTCAGGTGGATGTCGTGGTTGGCCACGACACCCGGGAATCGCTTGGTGATCCCGGCGAGTTCGACGGCGGTCACCGATTCGTTGACCGCCGCTCCGGCCGGAGGGCTGCTGGACGCGTTGATGGCGCACTCTCCTGGGGACGGGGGCCGTCTACGCGCGTAGCGCCCCTACGGCATCTAAAAGCGGCGGCGGCACATCGACACGACGGGGTACGAGGAGGACTGGGAGGCGTCCTCCTCGTACCCCGTCGAGCGGTGCGACCACCGCGGTTACACGCTGTTCGAGGTGTTGCTCGGGTCAGCTGCTCTTGACCTTGATCTCGCCGCTGATGATCTTCTCCTTGGCCGTCTTGATGGCTGCCTGGAGCTCGGCGTCGTCCGCGAACTTCGGGTTGGAGTCCGAAAGGCCGACCTCGCCGGACTTCAGATCGCCCCTGACGATACCGGTCTCGGGCTTGCCGTCCTCGACCGACTTCGCGAGGTTGTACACCGCCTTGGCGACGTCCTTCGTGGCCGAAGTCAGGATGTGGTCCTTGTACTTCGCGAGGGCTTCCTGCTTGTACTGGTCGGAGTCGACGCCGATCGCCCACACCTTGTTGGCGGCGGCGGCCTCGATGACGCCCTGACCGGAGAGACCGGCCGCCGCGTAGACGACGTCGGCCTTCTTCTCGATCTGGCCCTCGGCGGCGGTCTTGCCCTTGTCGGGGCTGGAGAAGCCGCCCTCCTCCGCGGTCTGCGTCAGGTACTGCGAGATCACCTTGATCTTCGGGTCGGTGTCCTTGACGCCCTGCTCGTAGCCGGCCTGGAACTTGTGGATCAGCGGGATGTCCACGCCGCCCACGAAGCCGACCGTGTTGGTCTTGGTGCTCTTGGCGGCGGCGACACCGGCGAGGTAGGAGGCCTGCTCCTCGTTGAAGACCAGGTCGGCCACGTTCTTCGCCTCGATCGTGGCGTCGTCCACGATGCCGAAGGTGGTGTCCGGGTACTTCTCGGCGGCGCTCTTCAGCGCGGCGGCGTACGCGTAGCCGACGCCGACGACCGGGTTGTAGCCCTGCTTGGCCAGGGAGACCAGGCGCTGCTCCTTGTCGGCGTTGGTCTCGCCGTCGGTGGGCTCGATGTCGGCCGTCTCGTAGCCGAACTCCTTCTTCGCCTGCTCCAGACCCGCGTACGCGGCGTCGTTGAAGGACTGGTCGCCCTTGCCGCCGACGTCGTACGCGATGGCGAGGCCCTTGTCCCCCTTGGACTCCGACGACCCGGAGGAGGTCGAGGTACCACCGCAGGCGGAGAGGGCGAGGGCCAGGGAGGCGGTCGCTGCGCCTGCGACCGTGATCCGGGAAATCCGGCGCATGTCTGGTGCTCCTGTCGTACAAGCGCCGGGGACGGTTCGAGTACGGCGCTGGCTTCGCCGCAGATTAACGCGCGTAGACCTGCCTGAAAACCCCTTCTGTCCTTCTTGTTATCCGCCCGTGAGCTGGGGGTGTCGTTTGGATCAGGCCGGCTCCGAGGCACGCTGCCTCGTGGCCGACCCGAGCGGGGGCTGGTGCGTGCAGCTGCAAGGCGGAGGAGGGCGACAGGGCGGAGCCCTGGCAACCGACGACAACGCCGCAGATGCGCGTGCCAGCCCCCGCGACCCCGGCATGATCCAAACGACACCCCCTCGGCGCGGCGTGCGGGTGCCCGAGCTTGCCGGACGCGAACGGGGCGTGGCGGAGGGTGACGCCGGGGCGGCCGGTCGCGGACACGCCGAAGCGGGCGGGCACCTCCGGGCGCCCGCCCGCTTCATCCGGTTCTGTGCGGTGCCGGTGGGGCTACTCCGTCTTGACCTTGATGGAGCCGTCGATGATGCCCGCCTTGGCCTTGGCCACCGCGTCCGTCAGACCCGGGACCTCGGCGTACTTCGGGTTGGCGTCGGACAGGCCCACACCGTCGGACTCGAGGTCGAAGGTCTGGGTGCCGGTCAGCGGCTTGCCGTCCTCGACCGACTTGGCCAGGGCGAACACCGCGCCGTCGATGTCCTTGAGGGCGGAGGTCAGGATGTGGTCCTTGTACGCCGCGAGCGCTTCCTGCTTGTACTGGTCGGAGTCGACGCCGATCGCCCAGACCTTCGCCTTGGCGGCGGCCTCGATCACGCCCTGGCCGGAGAGACCGGCCGCCTGGTAGACGACGTCGGCCTTCTTCTCGATCTGGCCCTCGGCGGCGGCGCGGCCCTTGTCCGGGCTGGAGAAGCCACCCTCCTCGGCCGTCTGCGTCAGGTACTGCGAGATGACCTTGACCTTGGGGTTCGTGTCCGTGACGCCCTGCTTGTAGCCGGCCTCGAACTTGTGGATCAGCGGTACGTCCACGCCGCCGACGAAGCCGACCGTGTTGGTCTTGGTGGCCTTGGCCGCCGCGACGCCCGCGAGGTAGGAGGCCTCGTTCTCGGCGAACACGAGGGAGGCGACGTTCTTGCCCTCGACCACGGAGTCCACGATGCCGAAGGTGGTGTCCGGGTACTTCGAGGCGATGGCCTTCATCGCCGGGCCGTAGGCGAAGCCGACGCCGATGACCGGGTTGTACCCCTGCTTCGCGAGCGAGGCGAGGCGCTGCTCCTTGTCGGCGTCGGTCTCGCCCTCGGTGGGCTCGATGTCGGCCGTCTTGTAGCCGAACTCCTTCTGGGCCCGCTCCAGCCCCGCGTACGCGGCGTCGTTGAAGGACTGGTCGCCCTTGCCGCCGATGTCGTAGGCGATGGCGAGGCCCTTGTCGTCCTTGCCCTCGTCGCCGCTGTCGCTCTCGCCGCTGGTGCCGCCGCAGGCCGTGGCGGCGAGTGCGAGCGACGCGACCCCCACCGCGGCACGGGTCAGTCTCGATATCCGACGCATCTGAAGTTCCCCATTCTCCAAAGCCCCGCAGCGGGCGCTCGGTTCGGCGCACAGTAACGCGCGTAGAAACTCCTGGGAACGGGGTTCCGCGGGGCCGTTACCCATTCGTGCCGCGGGCTGTTCGGGGCATGCCGCGCACCCTCGTGCGCTTGTGCACCAGGCTGCCCCCGACCCGCCGCGGCCGCAACCGCGGCGGGGGCCGGGCCCGCCGCCCGCGCTAGACGGCCTCGATCAGCGCCGCCGCGGTGAACATCTCCACGCCGACGGTGATGGCGTGCTCGTCCACGTCGAAATCGCCCTGGTGCAGGTCACGGACCGTGCGCTCGCCGGGCGGGCGGACGCCGAGGCGGGCCATGGCGCCGGGCACGTGCTCCAGGTACCACGAGAAGTCCTCGCCGCCGAGGCTCTGCTCGGTGGTCTCCACGGAGTCCGTGCCGCGCCGGGCGACCATGGCGGCCTGGAGCAGTTCGGTGCTGGTGACCTCGTTGACGACCGGGGGCACCCCGCGGACGTAGGTGATCTCGGACTTGGCCCGGTACAGGTTGGCGATCTCGTCGATGGCGCCGACCACGAGGTCGGGCGCCTGCCGCCAGGCGTCGAGGTCGAGGCAGCGCACGGTCCCGGCGAGTTCGGCGTGCTGCGGGATGACGTTCGGGGCGTGCCCGGACTCGATCCGCCCCCAGGTCATGGCGAGCCCGCTGCGGCTGTCCACGCGCCGGGCGACGAGCGAGGGCACGTCGGTGACCACGCGGGCGGCGGCGGTGACCAGGTCGGTGGTCAGGTGCGGGCGGGCGGTGTGGCCGCCGGGGCCGTTCAGGGCGATCTCCAGCCGGTCGCAGGCGGAGGTGATGGGGCCGACCCGCAGGCCGATCCGTCCGGCGTCCACCCGGGGGTCGCAGTGCACGGCCAGGATGCGGCGCACTCCGTCGAGCGCGCCGCCCTCGATGGCGTCGGCGGCGCCGCCGGGCAGCACCTCCTCCGCCGGCTGGAAGACCAGCCGCACGGGGCGGGGCAGCAGGCCCTGCTCGTGGAGGGCGGCGAGCACGAGCCCGGTGCCGAGGACGACGGTGGTGTGCACGTCGTGGCCGCAGGCGTGGGCGCGGTCCGGCACGCGGGAGCGGTACGGGCAGTCGCCCTTGGTGTCCGGGATGGGCAGCGCGTCGATGTCGGCCCGCAGGGCGAGCATGCGCGGCCCGCCGGCCCACTGTCCCGAGTCGGTGTTGGTGCCGATGTCGCAGACGAGCCCGGTCCCGACGGGAAGCACCCGCGGCTTGAGGCCGGCCCGCTCCAGCCGTTCCTTGATCGCGGCGGTGGTGCGGAACTCCTGGTTGCCCAGCTCGGGGTGCATGTGCAGGTCGCGGCGGAAGGCTACGAGCTCTGCGCGGAGCGCCTCCGGCAAGGTACCGGGGAGCAGCGCTTCCCCTGACGGATCGGCCTCGGTCTCTCGGGACATCAGTTGCTTCACCCTTTGAAGGGTAGGACGCCGGGGCGGTCAACTGTCCCACGATCAACAAAAGTTCAGCCCGTTAGGGGAAGAAAAGTTGGCCGCACGGCGCATGGCTCTCAACGGGGGTGGGTACACTCACCCGTCTTTGGCCTCGGCACCCGACTCCGTTTTCCTTGCTCCCCTCACGGATACCACGGTACGGCCGAGCCACGCCGGGGGCGTCCATCCGGACGTGCCCAGGACTCCCCCGGACGTGCCCGGGACACTTACCCGGCGCCCGCGACCGCCGACAGCCGGTGCACGTCCCGTGCCGAGCCCGTCACGCCGCTCAGGAAGCCCCGGGCGCGGGGTGAGGCGTGCTGGGTGAGCCAGGCGGGGTCGATGTCGCAGACGGCGACGCGGACCTCGGTGCCGGCCAGGGCCAGCGGGAGGGTGTGGACGACGGTGGACGGAAAGCTGAGGACGGTGCGGCCGATCGGGCCGCGCCGGGCGATCAGCTCCAGGGGCAGGTCGGGGCGGACGATCTCCAGGCCCGTCTCGACGGCCAGCCGGTGGAGCTTTTCCGCGCTCTCCCGGCGGTGGGCGAAGTAACGGGCCGCGCCGTGGGTCCTCGCCAGGCCCCGCACGGCCCCCACGTAGCGGTCGGCGTCCACGACGCCGGTCTCCACCAGGGACGTACCGACCATGTCGGCGCCCTTGGTGATGCGGGGCGGGCCGAAGCGGGAGCGGGTCCAGGCGAAGTCGTTCGCGGTGACGGTCACGCCGTCCGGGGTGTCCTCGATGGGCATGGAGGAGAAGACCGAGACCTGGCGGTCCGGGGTCGGCGTCAGACGGTGCCGGGCGGACCTGGAGACGGGGGCGAAGAGCAGGTCGCGGGGGCCGGGGCGGCTGCCCTTGCGGTGCCAGCGCACCAGGCGTTCCCCGTGGGCCAGCTGGGTGACGAACTCCATCGTGGCCGTGCCGTCGTCGACGACGACCAGGTCGTGGGCGCGGGTGATGGTGAGAAGCAGTTGTACGTAGCGGGAGAAGGGGTCGCCCATGACGACCCGGTCCGCGTGGCGCAGGGCGGTCGTCAGTCCGCCCACCGTGCGGAAGGGGGCCGTGGCGCCGCCGCGCGCCTCCTCCCAACGGATCTCGTGGCCCTCCTTGCGGGCCAGTTCCGCCATGCGGCGCAGCTGGCCGCGGGTCATCGGGTCCACGGGTGAGAGGACCACGAGGGTGAGCTCCGCGCCGGGTGCGCACGTGTGCGCCCACTCCAGCACGTTCAGCAGTTGTACCGGGCTCTCGACGAAGGCGAGAGTGTGGGGGCCGGCATTCCCGGCGCGGGGGCTCATCGGCGTACGACCGTCCCGTGGTGAGGGCGTGGTGGGGGTGTCAGACGGTGACGGGCTCGCCCGCGGCGGCGGCGATCTCCGCCTCGGCGACGACACCGGGGACGCGGCGCAGCTTCTTCATCGGGCCGAGCTCCGAGTCGTAGACCTTCTTGACGCCGTCGCCGAGGGAGGCCTCGATGGTGCGGATGTCGCGGACCAGGCGGGTCAGGCCCTGCGGCTCGACGGAGGCGGCCTGGTCGGAGCCCCACATGGCGCGGTCGAGGGTGATGTGGCGCTCGACGAAGGTGGCGCCGAGGGCGACGGCGGCCAGGGTGGTCTGCAGGCCGGTCTCGTGGCCGGAGTAGCCGATCGGGACGTTCGGGAACTCCTGCTGGAGGGTGTTGATGACGCGGAGGTTCAGCTCCTCGGCCTGCGCCGGGTACGTCGACGTGGCGTGGCACATGAGGATGTTGTCCGAGCCGAGGACCTCGACCGCGTGGCGGATCTGCTTCGGGGTCGACATGCCGGTGGAGAGGATGACCGTGCGGCCCGTCGCGCGCAGGGCGCGCAGCAGCTCGTCGTCGGTCAGCGAGGCGGAGGCGACCTTGTGGGCGGGGACGTCGAACTTCTCCAGGAAGGCGACGGCCTCGGTGTCCCACGGGGAGGCGAACCAGTCGATGTTCTTGGTCTTGCAGTAGTCGTCGATCTGGCGGTACTCGTCCTCGCCGAACTCCACGCGGTGGCGGTAGTCGATGTACGTCATCCGGCCCCAGGGGGTGTCGCGCTCGATGTCCCACTGGTCGCGCGGGGTGCAGATCTCGGGGGTGCGCTTCTGGAACTTGACCGCGTCGCAGCCGGCCTCGGCGGCGGCGTCGATCAGCTTGAACGCGTTCTCCAGCTCACCGTTGTGGTTGATGCCGATCTCGCCGGTGATGTAGACGGGGCGGCCGGGGCCGGCCTCGCGGGAACCGAAGGCGCGGATGCGGGAGTTGGTGCTCATGGCAGGGGTTCCTTACTTGGACTGGGTGATCGTGGGGGATTCGAGGGAGTCGGGTACGTCGGGGGAGTCGGGTACGTCGAGTGAGGGGCCGAGGATCCAGCTCGCGATCTCCCGGATGGCGCCGTCACCGCCGGGGACGGTGGTGACCGCGCGGGCCGCGCCGCGTACGGCGTCGTGGGCGCTCGCGACCGCCACGGGCCAGCCGACGAGGGCGAAGCACGGGAGGTCGTTGACGTCGTTGCCGACGTAGAGCACGCGTTCGGGCGCGATGCCCTGCTCCTCGCACCACTGCTTGAGTGCGAGGTCCTTGCGGTCGATGCCGTGCAGCACCGGGAGCTTGAGCTTCCGGGCGCGGGCGGCGACGACCGGGTTCACTTCCGTGGACAGGATCAGCATCGTCAGGCCGCTGCGGCGCAGGGCGGCGATGCCGAGTCCGTCGCCACGGTGCACGGAGACGAACTCCCGTCCGTCGGAGTCGATCAGCACCCGGTCGTCGGTCTGGGTGCCGTCGAAGTCGAGGACGACCGCGTCGATGTCGTGCGCGGTCGGAAGCGCGCCGGGCCGGGCGGCGTCGAAGAAGGGCGCCAGGGCGCGGGCCCGCGCCAGGTCGTGCGGGTCGTCGATCTCCAGGACGCGGGCCGGGTCGGTGCGGACCAGTTCGGTGCGGCCGAAGAAGCGGTGCTGGTGCTTGCGGAAGCCGGGCGCGGCCATGGCGTAGGCGGCGCCGGTCTCCAGGAGGTCCTGGGGCCGGTCCTGGCGGCGGGGGCGGTAGGACTTGTCGTGGTTGACGCCGTAGCCGCCCTCTTCCGCCTCGCCCTCCTCGGCGCCGTCCCGCCACACGAAGCCGTGGAACGGTGCCACCGTCACGGCGGTGTCGGCGCCGCCCTCGGCGACCGCGCCGGCCACCCCGTCGATGTCCTCGCGGACGATGAAGGGGCTGGTGCACTGCACGAGCAGCACCACGTCGACGGCCGCGCCGTGCAGGGCCTCGTGGGCGTCCATCGCGTGCAGTACGGCGGCCTCGGAGGTGGCCGTGTCCCCGGCGATGGCGGCGGGCCGCAGGACGACCTCGGCGCCGGCCTCGCGGGCCGCGGTGGCGATGGTCTGGTCGTCGGTGGAGACCACGACGTCCGTCACCAGCCGGGTTGCCCGGCACTCGCGCACCGCGCGGGCCACCAGGGGGACGCCGCCGACGGGGGCGAGGTTCTTCGCGGGCACTCCCTTGGAACCGCCGCGCGCGGGGATCACCGCGAGCACCCGGCGCACCGAAGCGCCCTGGCCCGCTTGCGGGTTGGACATGGGTTCTGCTCCTTGCGCAGGGGACGCGGGGGTCTCGGGTATCGGTGCGCGGGTCGCGGGTGCCGGTGCGCGGGTCTCGGGTGCCGGTGCGCGGGTCGCGGGTGCGCGGGTCTCGGGTGCCGGTGCGCTCACAGCTCCCCCATCCGCCGGATGACCGGAGCCACCCGCTGGACGCCGTGCCGGTAGGCGCCGCGTGCCGCCCGGCGCACCACCTGCCGGACCGGGCCGGGTGCCTTGTCCGCGGCCGGCGCGCCGGGCAGCGGTGTGCCGTCGGGGCCGAGGTGGTGGCGGGCGAGGATGCCGGGCAGGTAGCCGGGGGCGGTGACCGGTGTGTAGTACGGGGCGAGCGGGGGCAGGCCGCCGGGCCGGCCGAGCAGCTCCGTGATGCGCTTCCGGGCCTCGTCGAAGGCGGTCTCGTAACCGCCGTCCGCCGCCACGCCCTGCCGGGCGACCCACTCGGGGTCGGGTACCGGGCGGTGTGACTCGTCGAGCTGGTCCCAGGAGGCGAGGCAGCCGGAGCCGACGAAGTGGTGGTTGCCGAGCGCCTCACGCACGCCCAGGTCGGTGAGGACGACCGTGGGGATGCGGCGGTGCAGGGACTCCAGGGCCGCCGTGGAGCTGATGGTGACCAGCAGGTCGGTGCGGTCGAGGACCTCGCCCATGTGGCCGTAGACCAGGCGGAAGTTGGGCGGCGGGTCGGCCCGCTGCACCAGCTTCTGGTAGGGCAGCTCCTCGATGTGCGTGGTGTGCTCGCCCGGCTTGGAGCGCAGCTTGAGCAGCACCTCGCGCTCGGGGTGCCGGCGGGCGTGCCGGATCAGCCGTTCGAGGAGGTACGTGCGGTCCCTGCGGTTGTCCGGCACGGAGGGCTGGGCGGCGAAGACGACCGTGTAGGGCCGGTCATCGCCGTTGTCGCCGTCCGGCTCGCCGGTGTAGGCGGCTCCGCCCAGGAAGGGCAGGGCGACCTCGGTCACCGCGGAGGCGTCGGCGCCGACCCCCTCGTACACGTCACGGAAACGGTCCGCGTCCTGGCGGGAGTTGGCGAGGACGAGGTCGGCGCCATGGCGCAGCAGCAGGCCGTCGGCGAGCTTCTCGTAGACGACGCCGACGTAGCCGGTGACGAGCACGGGCCGGTCGGCGCGGTCCTCCCAGACCCGCCCCAGACCGTGCAGCATCGCCTGGACGCCGCCGCCGACCAGGGCGAGGACGAGGACGTCGTAGGACTCCTCGCCCGTCGCGTCGCCCATGGCGCGCAGGAACTCGACGGCGGTCACCTCGCGGAGCGAGTCCGCGGTGACGCCGACTTCCCGCAGCTGGCGGGCGGTGGGGGTGGCTCGGCCGCGCAGGAGGTAGCCGTCGAGGTGGATGTCCGTGTTCTCGGGGGACCCGGGGGAGATGCGGGTCGCGGTGAGCGCGCCCCATTTCCACCGGGTGTCGGAATCCGCCAGGACGGCGACTCGCAGGGCCTTCGTTGCACTTGCTGGCACGTCGTAGACGCTAGGAAGCCATTTCTAGGAACGGTCCAACCGGAATCCAACAAACGGTGAACAGCACATCGCCGAATGGGGATTCGGGCCGCCCGGCGTCCGTAAAAATGTTCGCTTCACTGCTTCGCCACGCCGCGTTCACCCCGTATCAAGGCGCAGGTAAAGCCGAATGCCGGGCCGCCGCATAACGTCGTGCACGTGCCCAAGCTCTCCGTCATCGTGCCGTTCTACAACGTGCGGCAATACACACCAGACACCCTGCGGAGTCTCCGCGCCAACGCGCGCGACGACTTCGAGTTCATCCTCGTCGACGACTGCTCGACCGACGGGACCGTGGACCTCCTCGCGCGCGCCGAGCGCGAGCTGCCGGGGGCGGTGCTGGTCATACACGAGCGCAACGGTGGCCTGGCGACCGCCCGCAACACCGGAATCGACCGGGCGCGCGGCGAGTACGTCACCTTCCTGGACGGCGACGACTGGCTGGCGCCCGGCCACTGCGCCCGGCTGGTGGACGCCATCGAGCGGCTGGGCGTCGACTTCGTGCGCACCGACCACGTGCAGTGCACGGGACGGAACCGCACGCTGCACCGGGTGCCGCACGGCCGCCGCAACGTGGCGCTGCGTCCGCGCGACGCGATCCTGCCCGCCCACCGGACCACCTCGGTCGACTACGCCTACGCGTGGGCGGGCGTCTACCACCGCCGGCTGGCCGAGCGCGGCCTGCTGCACTTCACCGACGGACTGCGCACGGCCGAGGACCGGCCGTGGATCTGGAAGCTGCACCGGGAGGCGGAGTCCTTCGCGGTGACCGGGCTGCTCGGTGTCTTCTACCGGCGCGGGGTGGCGTCCTCGCTCACCCAGATCGGTGACGTCCGCCAGCTCGACTTCATCCGCGCCTTCGACGAGGTCCTCGCGGGCGCGGCCGGGGACGCGGACGCCGCGCGGCTGGTGCCGAAGGCGGTGCGCACGTACTGCGCGATCATCTCCCACCATCTCGGTTCCGTCGAAAGGTTCGAGCCCGCCGTGGCCCGGATACTGAAGGCGAGGAGCGCGGCGGCGCTGCGGCGGATGCCGCAGGACGCGCTGGACGAGGTGCTCGGCTCGATGGACGCCGAGCGGGCGACGCGGCTGCGGCGGCTGCGCCGGCGCGCGGCCGCGGGTCAGCTGGAAGCGGGGGCGGCGGCGTGACCACACAGATCTTCCTGGCGTCGACGCTGTACGGCACGGCCACGCTCGCCGCGGCCCTGGACAGCGGCTGCTTCGACGCGGCCGACCGGCGGATCCTGCTGGTCTCCAACAACGCGGCGACGCCCGAGACGGCGCCGTCCGTGGACGGGATGCCCGGCTTCGAGCGGTTGCGGGGCCGGTTCGACGACGTGGTGTCGTGGAACGAGGCGATCTATCCCTTCCACCCCGGCGGCTGGTCGCCGCGGCTGGAGGACGTGCCGATGTGGGAGCGGCACCTGCGGCTGGCCTGGGGGCTGGGCGACGACGACGTGGCGCTGGCCGTGGAGTCGATCCAGGTGCATCCCGCGCTCGGCGTGGCGCAGATCTTCACCGACGCGCCCCTGACCGTCTACGCGGACGGCCTGATGAGCTACGGGCCCACCCGCACGAAGCTCGCCCCGCTGGTCGGCACGCGCGTGGAGCGGCTGCTCCACCTCGACCTGGTACCGGGGCTCGCGCCGCTGCTGCTCACGGAGTTCGGCGTCGAGCCGGAGATCGTGCCGACCCCGGCGTTCACCAAGGTGCTGGCCGAACTGGCGGACACCGGCGCCGGTCTGCCGGACGTGGAGCGGCCCGCGGTGCTGCTCGGCCAGTACCTGTCGGCGCTGGGCATCCTCTCCGCCGAGGAGGAGGAGGACCTGCACGTGCGGATGCTGACCGGCGCCGCCGGCCTCGGGCACACGTGCGTGGTGTTCAAGGCGCACCCCACGGCTCCGGCCCGTTACACCCGCGTCCTGGAGCAGGAGGCCGAGCGGCTCGGCGTCGACCTCACCGTGGTGGAGACACCGGTCCTCGCCGAGGTGCTGTTCCAGCGGACGCGTCCGGCGCTGGTCGTCGGCTGCTTCTCCACGGCCCTGCTCACCGCGTCCGCGCTGTACGGCCTGCCGGTCGCCCGCGTCGGCACCGAGACGTTGCTGGACCGGCTGACACCGTACGAGAACAGCAACCGCGTCCCGGCCACCATCGTGGACGCGCTCCTCCCGGACCTGGCCGACGCCGACGCCGTCGCCGAGGGGCGGCAGGGCATGGACACCGGCGCGCTCGCCGCGCTGGTGCGGACCGTGGGGTTCGCGATGCAGCCGAAGGTACTGCCGGAGCTGCGGCCGGAGGCCGAGAAGTACCTGCGCGAGCACCTGGACGCGCGCACCTGGCGGTATTTCAAGAAGCGCCGGCTCACCTCCCTGGGGCTGCCGGGCGGCATTCCGGCGCGGCTGGGGTTCCTGCCGCACAACTCCACGGCGCGGAAGGTGGTACGCCGGGCGCGGGCCATCCGGCGCACGATGCGGCGGTGAGGCCGGGCGGTGGGCACCGGCCGCGCGCCGGGGGGAAAGTGTTCACCCACCGTCCGCCGCGAAGCCACCCGCGACCCGTCGCGCTGGGGCACATTCGGCCTCCGATCGGAGAACGGTGGAACGCATGACGAAGCCCCTGGCGGGATTGTTCAAGGCACGGCAGAAAGAGGCCGCCAGGCCGGCGCTGTACGCCCGGGGCATGCGCCTGTGCGGTGAGCACCTCGCGGTGCAGGGCGCCGGGTCCACTCCCCCGCAGGCCAGGCTCACCCAGGCCATCGGCGCCCTGGCGACCTCCCTCGACAGCCCCGCGGCCGACCACTTCGACACCCTGCTCCAGGTCGGCGAGCGCGCCCTGGAGGCCGGCGGGGACAGCGGGCTCGGCCTGGCGCTGGGCGTCGCCGAGACGTCGGCCCGGATCCGGGAGCGGTCCAAGGGGGCGTGGCGGCTGCGCGGCCTGGCCCTGGACGGTCTCGGCCGCGGCGACGAGGCGCTGGAGTGCTACGAGCGGTACGTCGCGCTGCTGCCGAACGGCGAAGCGGCGCCCGAGGTCGCCCGCAGGATGGACACCCTGCGGCGCCGGCGGGCCTGCCTCGACGCGGCCGTCGCGCTCTTCCCCGAGGCCGGCTCCGCACTGCGCGACCTGCTCGGGCAGCCGCATGCGACCACCGCGGCCGTGTCACCGCGGTTCGCCGCGTACGTACGGGCGGCGGTCGCCGAGCACGGCCTGGGCGACCCCGGCGTACGGCGCCTCCTGGAGCTGTACGGCACGTACCGCCGGCTCGTCGAACGGGCCGGGATGCCGGACCCGTTGCTCGGCGGCAGCACCCCGATCGGCGTCGGCGGCCTGCGGAGCCTGGTCGCGGGGCGGACGGTGTGCCTGGTCGCGAACGCCGGTGACGTCGCCGGGAGCACGCTGGGCGCCGAGATCGACCGCTACGACCTGGTGGTGCGCTGCGACGCGTTCCGCGTCCGGGCCGAGGGCACCGGCGAGCGCACCGATCTGCACGCCGTCTCGCTGCGGGGCGACGCTCCGTGGGAGGGGCCCGCCTGGACGCGGCCGGCCGGTGTCCGGCTGGTGTTCGGCGACCCGGCCGCCGCCTGGCGCCGCGCCACCCGGGAACGGCTCGTCCCCGGCGCGCAGGACCACGTCGGGGACGCCTCCCTGCGCCGGCCCCTGGGCGACCCGGCGCTGCTGGGCGAAGGCGGCTGGGGGACGGCGACGACCACGGCCTTCACCGTTCTCAGGCTCCTGGACTTCCTGGACGCGAGCCCCCGCCTGGACCTCATCGGCTTCACCCTGCCCGGCCGGCTGCGGCCCAGGGAGGCCGAGTGGGTCATGGACCGCGCGACGCACGTCGACGACAGCAAGATGAGGATCGCCCTGCGATGACCCACTCCTCCGCCTCCTCCGCGGACGACCGGAGCACCGTCACCGGCAGACGCCGGATCGCCTTCGCCGTCCACACCGACGAGGACGCCCTGCCCGGCCTCCCCGCCCTGATACGCAGCCTGGCGCTGACCAACCCGGGCGTGTGCGAGGACTTCGTGGTCCTGCACCCCGGTCTGGCCGACGCCTCGTTCGACGCGCTGCGCCGACTGCACCCGCGCGTCGTCACACGCCGGGCCGAGGGCCGTGGGGACGTCTTCCGGCTGGCGGACTACGACACCGTCGTCGCCCTGGACCCCGCCATGGTCGTCCTGGGCGACATCGGTGAGCTGCTGCGGATGCGCCACGGGGTGGGCGCCGTGGCCCAGTTGGTGTGCGCCGGGGAGGCCGGGGAGCGGCGCGTGGTGCTGCCGGACGGTCTCCTCGTCATCCAGCGCGCCGACGTGGACGACGCCCTGGCGGCCCGGCTCTCCGGCGTCACCGAGGACCTCGGCCCGGTGCTCGACGGCGTGCTGGCCCCGCTCGACGCGCGGTACGACTTCCTCGCCCGCCGCCTCCACGACGACCTGCCGGTGCCCGCGCACGTCACCGTCCTGCGCTTCACCGGTCCGCTCGACGCGCCCGGGTACGGCCCGGCCGTCGAGGCGCGCCGCCGCTTCGAGATGAGCGACGAGGAGTTCCGGGCCGCCTACTGCGCCCTGCCCGGACGCAAGCACCCCGACCTGCTGGCGTACTGCGCGCCGCCCCTGCTGGCGGCCCGCCCCTCGCTGGACCTCGCCCGCACGGTCGCCGACGTGTACCGCGGGCAGGGACGCCACGACGAGGCCGTCGAGGTCCTCGCCCCGGTCGTCGCGGACCGGCTGGACGCGCCGCGCTGCCACGAGACGCTCGGCCTGTCCTTGATGGCGCTCTCGCGCTACGACGAGGCCGAGGGGCATCTGCTGCTCGCGGCGGCGTCCCCCGACGTCGCCCCGCGCGCCTTCGCGCAGCTCGCCCGCCTGTCCTGGCTGTGCGGGCGGGAGGAGGACGCGCACGCCTACGCCCGCGAGGGCCTGGACGCCGACCCCACCGACGCCGGCTGCCACAGCTGGTACGCGCGCACCCGCCCGGAGGTCCCGGAGCCGCGGCAGCCGGGCGACGCCGCCGCGGACCAGCTGGCGCACGTGGCCCTGTTCGCCGAGGGCAACGAGAACGCCGGGGACAAGGTCCTGCCCGAGGCCGTGCGCATGTGCTTCGGCCCGGACACCGGCCCGCGCCGCTGGTACCCGCAGCCCGTGCACCGGCTGGTCGACGAGGCCGCGCTGGAGCAGCTGAACGCGCGGCGCGGGGTGATCGTGGGCGGCGGCGGGCTCTTCCTCCCGGACACCTCCCCCAACGGCAACAGCCACTGGCAGTGGAACGTCCCGGACGACCTCCTGGCCCGCGTCACCGCGCCGCTGGCGGTGTTCGCGGTCGGCTACAACGTGTTCGACGGGCAGCTCTACCGCCGGGGCCGGTTCGCCGAGAGCCTGCGGGTCCTGGTCGAACGGTCGGCGTTCTTCGGGCTGCGCAACCACGGCTCGATCGACCGGGTCCGCGAGCTGCTCCCAGCCGGGCTGCGCGACCGGGTGCGCTACCAGCCCTGCCCGACCACGGTGGCCCGGCACCTGGACCCCGGCCTGCTCGCTCCGCCGGAGCGGTCCGACACCGTCCTGGTCAACTGCGCGTACGACCGCGCGGGCCTGCGGTTCGGGCACGACTACGGCCACTTCCTCGCCCAGCTGGCCACCGCGCTGCGCGGTCTGCGGGAGCGGGCGGACGTGCGGTACGCGGCCCACATGCCGGCCGACGAGAAGTTCGTGCACGACCTGCGCCGGGAGCACGGCCTCGCGCTGCCCGTCGAGCAGCTCTACGACCTGTCGAACGACGGGATCCGGGACCTGTACCGCCGTTCGCGGCTGGTGATCGGGATGCGCGGGCACGCCGGGATGATCCCCTTCGGCTGCGGGACCCCGATCCTCAGCCTGGTCTCCCACCCGAAGCTCGCCTACTTCCTGTCCGACATCGGGCGCCGGGAGTGGGGGCTGTCCGTGCACGACCGGGAGCTGGGCCCCCGGCTCGCGGAGCGGGCCTCGGCGATCCTCGACGACCACGCGGCCGCGGTGGCGGACGTGCACACCGCGCAGGAATTCCTGTGGAAGACCACTCGGTCGAACATCGAGGAACTGCGAAATACCTTCGGATCGGCCTGAGAAGGCTGGAGAAGGCCAGAGAAGGGCCGAGACGGGCCGAGACGGGCCGAGACACCAAGAGTTCACCTCCCCTGCGAATGGAGTTCGCTTCTCCGCGCCTTCTGCGACACCGCCGAATCCGGGAGCGTAGCTAGCCTGTTCCAATCCCCGACCTTCGAGCGTGAGAGGCCCGTGTGCCGAAACTGTCCGTCGTCGTCCCCATGCACAATGTGGAAGTCTTCGCCGAGAGCACTCTGAGAAGTCTCGCCAACAACGCGGACCCCGACTTCGAGTTCCTGCTCGTCGACGACTGCTCCACGGATTCCACCTCATGGGCGGTGGACCGCTGGGCGCAGGGACGTTCCGACGCCAGGGTGATCCGGCACGAGAAGAACATGGGCATCGCCCAGGCGCGCAACAGCGGGATCGACGCGGCCCGCGGCGACTTCGTCACGTTCCTCGACGGCGACGACTGGTACGGTCCGGGGTATCTCGCCGAACTGGTCTCCTGGGTGGAGGAGTTGGGCTGCGACTTCGCCCGCACCGACCACGTCCAGGCCACCGGCACCGAGCGGGTGGTCCGGCGGCCCCCGGCCCCCGTGCGCAACACCGTGATGGACCCGCGCGACGGCATAGCGCCGCCCCACATGGAGACGATGGTCGACTACCCCTTCGTCTGGGCGGGGATCTACCGCCGGCACCTCTTCGACGACGGCGGGATGCGCTTCGCGACCGAACTGCGCACGGCCGAGGACCGGCTGTGGATCTGGCGCCTCCACCTGAAGGCCGAGTCGTACGCGTCCGTCGGTCTGCACGGGGTGTTCTACCGGCGGGGCGTCGCCACCTCGCTCACCCAGATCAAGGACTCCCGGCAGCTGGACTTCATCCCGGCCTACGACATGCTCCTGGCGGACCTGCTGAAGGACCCGGAGGCCGAGCGCTTCCTCCCCAAGGCCGTACGGACGTACTGCGCCATGATCGCCTTCCACATCGGCAAGGTGAACGAGTACGAGGCCTCGGCGGCCCAGCGGCTGCGACGCGAAGCGCGGGACGCCCTGCACCGGATGCCCCAGCACGTGCTGGACGAGACCCTCCGGACCATCGACAGCACTCGGAGCAGGTTGCTCAGCCGCCTGCGTGACGGGCGGAAGGCTGCCTGACCATGCCCCACAAGACCCAGATCTTCCAGGTCTCCACCCTGTACGGAGCGGCCACCCTCGCCGCGGCGCTCGACGCGGGCCTGTTCGGGCCGCGCGACGGCGCCCGGCGCATCCTGCTGGTCTCCAACAACGCCGCCATACCCGAGACCGCGCTGCGCCTCGACGAGATGCACGGCTACGAGCGAATATCCGGCCGGTTCGACTCCGTGGTCGGCTGGAACGAGGCGATCCGCCCGCACCACCCCAGCTCCTGGGGTCCGCGCGGGAACGACGTGCCGCTGTGGCAGAAGGCGTTCCGTCTCGCCTGGGGCATCGGCGAGCGCGACATGATCGAGCTCGCCGTCGAGTCGATCCAGGTCAACCCGGCCCGCGCGCTGGCGGCGATCTTCTCCGAGAGCACCGTCCACGTGTACGCCGACGGCCTGATGAGCTACGGCCCGACCCGCGAGAAGCTGCCGCTGACCATCGCGCGCCGCATTCGGCGGCTGCTCCACCTCGACCTGATACCGGGTCTGAAGCCGATGCTGCTGTCGGAGTACGACGTCCCGCCCGAGGTCGTCCCGGACGGGGCGTTCCGCGCGGTGCTCGACGAGATCTCCCACGACGCGGCGGACGACCCGCGACTGGCGCCCGTGCTGCGGGAGCGGCCGACGGCCGTACTGCTCGGCCAGTATCTCGCGGCGATCAACATCCTGAGCGCGGAGGAGGAAGAGGACCTCCACGTCCGCATGCTCACCGGGGCCGCGCGCGCCGGGCACCGGTCCGTCGTCTTCAAGCCCCACCCGACCGCGCCCGCCGGCTACACGGCCGCGCTGAGCAAGGCGGCGGCGGACGCGGGCGTGCGGCTCACCGTGCTGGACGCGCCCCTGCTGGCCGAGACGCTGTACCACCACTGCGCGCCCGAACTCGTCGTCGGCTGCTTCTCCACGGCGATGGTGACCGCCTCCGCCTACTACGACGTGCCCATCGCCCGGGTGGGGACGGCGCTGGTGATGGAGCGGCTCAAGCCGTACCCGAACAGCAACCGCGTGCCCCTCGCCGTCGTCGACCACCTGGTGCCCGACCTGGAGCGCGGTCGGACGCCCGCGCTCGTCGACACGGTCCCCGAGACGCTGTCCCCGCTGGTCCGGGCGATCGGTTTCTGCATGCAGCCCAAGACCTACGCGGATCTGCGCGAACCGACGGAGACCTGGCTGCGCGCCAACCTGGCCACCGGCCCCGGCTACTACTTCCCCGAGCTGCGGCTGACCGAGCTGGGCCTGCCCGGCAGCCGTCCGCAACTGCGCGCGAAGCTCCAGGTGCGGCGGGCCCGGCGCGTGGTGCGCAGGGCGGTACGGCGCGGCGCCGGGAAGAAGTGACCCGGCGCCCCGGACCGTGCCGGAGCCCCCTTCCGCCGAGTGGCCGAAGGGGGCTCCGGTGTCTCACGTGCCGCCCGGCTCAGCCCAGCCAGCGGCCCAGCCGCAGCCGCGTCCACAGCAGGGCGGCGGCGAAGGACAGCACGACCGTGGCGACCGTCAGCCCCACGAGCCCGCCCACGGCGGCCGGCCAGCCCGCGTCCGCCGACACCACGTGCGGGGCGACGGCCTCCAGGAACAGCAGGTGGACCAGGTAGGCGCCGAAGGAGGCCCCGGCGAGCCTGCCCAGCAGCGGGCGGAACCTCTCGGGCACCCTGATCCGGTCGAGGGCCATCAGCAGGGCCCCCGCCAGCAGCGCCACCACGACCGACGCGTAGGGACTCGGGAAATGCACCCGGTGCTCGTAGACGGCCACCGCCCCCCACGCGCACAGCCCGCCGGCCAGCCAGAGCAGGCGCCGCCCCCGGCCCGCGACCGCGGAGCCCGGCAGCGACAGCAGTACGGCGCCGGCGACCGCGTACACGATCTGGTAAACGCCGAACTGCCAGGCGAAGGGGGGTACGCGGACGTCGAGAAGCCGCCCGAGGTCGCCCAGGAGGGTCGGGGCCAGCGCCAGGCCGAGAAGGGCGGCGCCCGCGCCCCAGGGCCGCTTGCCCGCACGGACCAGGACGGCCACGGACAGCAGCAGGATCACCGGGACGTAGGCGTACAGGTACCAGAGGTGGAAGGCGGGCCGTACGGAGCCGAACACGGCGTCCCAGGCGAGCTCGCGCGTGGGGTCGGTGTTGGCGTCCCGTGCCCAGTCCCACACCAGGTAGGCGGCGGTCCAGACGGCCATCGGCACGACGATGCGGGTCAGCCGCTTGCGGATCTGCCCGTCGTCCCGGGGCGGCGCCCCGCTCAGCACGACCCAGCCGGCGATCGCGAAGAACAGCGGCACGGCGCACCGGCTCAGCGCGTCCCCGGCGAGCGCGACCCAGTACACGGGTCCGCCCCCGGAGGGGTCGCGGTCCACGGCCTTCATGAGTTCGCCCGCCGCGTGGCAGACGATGACCCCGATCGAGGCCAGGACCCGGACGAGGTCGATGTCGTAGCGGTGCTCGCCCCGGGGGCGCGGGGCCGGTGTCCCCGCGTCGGCGGGGACGGGGTCGCGCACGGGCGCGGCGGCGGTCATGGGCTCGGCGGCGATGGGTGGTCACTCCCGGGTTGGACGCGCGGGCCCGCCGGTGTCCGGCAGGGCTCGGGGATCGATGCAGGCTATGAGAGCGCCACGAGCGGCTGGAACCCGTCCCGAATGAACTTCGGCCACGTGTGCGTGACCTTCCGGTGAACAAAGAGGGCGGTCATCGTTCCGCCATGCGGCGTTCGGCAGAAGTTCCTCTCCCGGCCCGTTCGACAACTCCGCTTCCGGTCAGGGACCTCCCTAGTCTGGCCCCACCCACCCCACAGGCGTTCCACGTACCCGCACGTTCACCTCCGTGACGGATTGAGGTCGTTGACCCATGAACAGCCGCTCCCTGCTCCGCAGTCCGGTCTCCCGGCGTCTGCTGCGTCCCGTCGCCGACCTCATCGACCAGCGCATCGACCGGCGGGTCGAGCGGCAGGTCGAGCGGCAGGTCCGCTCGGCGGTCGATCCGGCCGTCCGGGAGGCCACCGCCCACCGGCTCACCCACGAACTGCTCCTCGGCTCCACCGGTCGCGGCCTCTCCCGCGTGGTGGCCGACGGCCCGCTGAAGCGCCTGCACGCCGAGGTCGCGGAGCTGTCCGGCGACCGTGACGCGGCGGTGCGCAACGTCGCCACCGCCTACCGGCTGCTCGTGGCGCTGGAGTCGCTGGGCGTGGGCCGGGTCGCGGGCGGCACCATGAACATCTGCGGCAAGCTCGGCACGATCCCGCTCCTCGATCCCCCGAACGACGAGATCCTGGAGATAGGCACGCTGTACGGCATGTTCTCCACCGGGCTGATCCGGATGATGGAGCGCGACGGCCGCAGCCCGAGCCTGACCATCGTCGACCCCTTCGCCGGCGTGCAGCTCCAGCCGGGCACCAACCCGCGCCCCGACCCGACGGGCACCCCGGTCGACGAGCACGCCGTGCGCACCAACCTCGCCCTCGCCGGCCCGGCGGGCGCGGCGGCCCGTATCCAGCGCGGCTTCTCCGAGGATCCCGAGACCAGGGCGGCCGTCTCCGACCGCGGCTACGGCGTGATCGTCGTCGACGGAGACCACTCGGCCAAGGGCGTGCGGCTGGACCTCCAGTGGGCCGAGGAGATCGCCGCGCCCAGGGGGATCGTCGTCCTGGACGACTACGGCGACCCCAGCTGGCCCGGCGTCAAGGAGGCCCTGGACGACCACCTGAAGGACGGCACCCGCCTCACGTACCTGGGCAAGGCGGCCCACTCGGCGTACCTGCGGGCAACCTGAGCGCGCGAGGCACGGCTGCCGCACCGCTGCGTCGAAGAGCCGCCGCCTCCGTGGCTGCGGACGGTGCCGGCCCGGGTACGTTGAGCGATTCGTGCGATTTTCCGGCCACCGTACTGCGCGCGCTGGCTCCTTTTCGCGCGTCGAGGAGGCATCCTCCCCTCATGGCCACTGCGCAAGAGACGCACAAGTACCCCGGTGAGCTGAACGACGTCCCCGGCTGGTTCTGGCCGCTCGACCAGGTGCTGTTCTCCTGGTTCCTGGAGCGGCAGGAGCGGCGGGGCACCGGCGGCGACCTGCTCGAACTGGGCGCCTACCTGGGCAAGAGCGCGATCCTGCTGGGGCACCATCTGCGGGACGGCGAGACGCTCACCGTCTGCGACCTGTTCGAGACCGAGCCGCCGGACGCGGCCAACCGGGCGGAGGCGGCGAAGTCGTACTCCACGCTCACCCGGCAGGCCTTCGAGCGGAACTACCTCTCCTTCCACGACACCCTGCCGAAGATCGTCCAGGCCGTCAGCTCCACGATCACCGACGAGGTCGCGCCCGGCACCTGCCGCTTCGCCCACATCGACGCCTCGCACCTGTACGAGCACGTCCAGGGCGACATCGGCGCGGCCCGGGACCTGCTGCTGCCGGACGGCATCGTCGTCCTCGACGACTTCCGCAGCGAGCACACCCCGGGCGTGGCCGTCGCCGCCTGGGAGGCCGTGCTCAACCGCGGGCTGCGGCCCGTCTGCCTGAGCAGCCAGAAGCTGTACGGCACCTGGGGCGACCCCGAGCCGGTCCAGGAGGAGCTGCTCGCCGCCCTGCGCGGGCGCGACGACGTCGCCGTGACCGTGGAGCAGGCGGCCGGTCACCGGCTGGTCCGGGCCCGCGCCAAGGGCAAGCGGATGCAGCCGCCCTCACTGCCGTCCTCGCGGCACCCGGCGCCCGCGACGGCACCGCGCCCGGATGCCGGACCGATGCCGGGGCAGCCCCGGCAGCCGCGTCCGGCGGGCGCCGCGGCGCGTACGACACGGCCACCGACTCCGCGTGACCGCACCCGCCGTCTCGCCCTGGACCTGCTGCCGCCGGTCGTCACCCGCGCGGTGCGCAGGTACCGGGCGACACAGCGGGCGAAGGCGTCCGGCGCGGCTCAGTCGCGGCGGTAGACCACCCCGATCCCCGCGATCGCCAGCGCCCAGTCAGCAGGCGTCAGAAGACGTCAGAAGGCGTCCGAGGGTACGTACGTTCCCCAGATCTCCCGCAGCGCGTTGCACACCTCGCCCACCGTCGCCCGTGCGCGCAGGGCGTCCTTCATCGGGTAGAGGACGTTGTCCTCGCCCTCGGCGGCCTTCTTCAGGGCGGCGAGCGCGGTGTCCACCGCCTGCTGGTCGCGCTCCGCGCGGAGTCTCGCGAGGCGTTCGGCCTGCTGGGCCTCGATGGCCGGGTCGACGCGGAGAGGCTCGTACGGCTCCTCCTCGTCGAGCTGGAAACGGTTGACGCCGACCACGACCCGCTCGCCGGAGTCGGTCTCCTGGGCGATGCGGTAGGCGCTGCGCTCGATCTCGCTCTTCTGGAAGCCGTGCTCGATCGCGTTGACCGCGCCGCCGAGGTCCTCGACCTTCCGCATCAGTTCCAGGGCCGCCGCCTCGACGTCGTCGGTCATCTTCTCGACGACGTAGGAGCCGGCGAAGGGGTCGACGGTCGCCGTCACGTCCGTCTCGTAGGCGAGCACCTGCTGGGTGCGCAGGGCCAGGCGCGCGGACTTGTCGGTCGGCAGCGCGATGGCCTCGTCGAAGGAGTTGGTGTGCAGGGACTGGGTGCCGCCGAGGACGGCGCCCAGGCCCTGTACGGCGACGCGGACGAGGTTGACCTCGGGCTGCTGGGCGGTCAGCTGCACGCCTGCGGTCTGCGTGTGGAAGCGGAGCATCAGGGACTTGGCGTTCTTGGCGCCGAACTCCTCGCGCATCACCCGCGCCCAGATCCGGCGGGCCGCGCGGAACTTGGCGACCTCCTCCAGGATCGTCGTACGGGCCACGAAGAAGAAGGAGAGGCGGGGCGCGAAGTCGTCGACGTCCATGCCGGCCGCGACCGCCGTACGCACGTACTCGATGCCGTCCGCGAGGGTGAACGCGATCTCCTGCGCGGGCGAGGCACCGGCCTCGGCCATGTGGTAGCCGGAGATCGAGATGGTGTTCCACTTCGGGATCTCGGCCTTGCAGTACTTGAAGATGTCCGCGATCAGCCGCAGCGACGGCTTGGGCGGGAAGATGTACGTCCCGCGCGCGATGTACTCCTTCAGCACGTCGTTCTGGATCGTGCCGGTGAGCTGGTCGGCGCCGACGCCCTGCTCCTCGGCGACGAGTTGGTAGAGCAGGAGCAGCAGGGAGGCGGGGGCGTTGATGGTCATCGACGTCGAGACCTTGTCCAGCGGGATCCCGCCGAACAGCACCCGCATGTCGTCGATCGAGTCGATCGCCACGCCGACCTTGCCGACCTCACCGCTCGCGATCGGCGCGTCGGAGTCGTGGCCCATCTGGGTGGGCAGGTCGAAGGCGACCGAGAGACCCATCGTGCCGTTGGCGATCAGCTGCTTGTAGCGGGCGTTGGACTCCGTCGCCGTGCCGAAACCGGCGTACTGGCGCATCGTCCACGGCCGGCCGGTGTACATCGACGGGTACACGCCCCGGGTGAAGGGGTACTTCCCGGGCTCGCCGAGCTTCTCGGCCGGGTCCCAGTCCGCCTGGGTGTCGGGCCCGTAGACCGGTTCGATGGGCAGTCCGGACTCAGACTCGCGCGCCATGGTGTGTTGCCTCCCGCTGAGCACATGTTCGAACTGCTCGAACTACCCGTCAGATACTCGCCAGTACAGACCGACCCTCCGACGGACTGTATCGGCGTGCGCGCCACCCGGTGCAGGGGCGCACGCTGGGACCTTGCTCACAACCTTGGTGCGGTCCCGGTCACAACGATGCCGTGCCGTTCACGCCGCGTCATCCGCGGGGAACATCTCAGGGGACGTCCGTGCGGGACGGTGAGACGGCGGGGGGCCGTGATGCGTATGACGGGTATGGGAAGCGTGGGAAGGGCGGTCGCCGTCGCCCTGGGGGCCGCGCTGGCGGCGGGCGGCTGCACCGTGCAGGGCACGAGCGCCGACGGCGCCGGACGCGCGCCGGTGCACATAGACGTGACCGGCACCCCGCCGAAGGAGCCGAAGCAGCCGGCGAAGCCGGAGGAACCCAAGAAGCCCCGGATGCCGAAGGGCACGTCGGGCGGCGACCCCGCGTCGAGTTCGCCGACCGCCCGTGCCGAACCTCCGGCGCTGTGGCTGCCGGGCGACACCGGCCGGGACGTCCGTGAGCTGCAGGCCCGGCTGCGCCAGGTCGAGTGGCTCGTCGACGGGCCGACCGGGACGTACGACGACCCGACCGAGCGCGCGGTGAGCGGCTTCCAGGGCAAGCGCGGGCTGCCCAGGACGGGTCGGACCGACACCGTCACCTGGCAGCGGCTGCTGGGGATGACGCGGGAGCCGGGCAAGTGGGAGCTGTACCTGATGGGCGGGCAGCCGGCCGCCGCGCCCGACCCGCGCTGTCTGAACGGCCGGGTGCTGTGCGTCAGCAAGTCGAGCCGGACACTGCGCTGGATGATCGACGGACGGACCGTGTCGACGATGCCGGTGCGCTTCGGCTCGCAGTACACGCCGACCCGGGAGGGCGTGTTCCAGGTCTACTGGAAGTCCCGCCACCACGTCTCGACGCTCTACGACTCGGCCATGCCCTACGCGATGTTCTTCAGCGGCGGCCAGGCCGTGCACTACTCGGACGACTTCGCCGTACGCGGTTACGCGGGTGCCTCGCACGGCTGCGTCAACGTACGGGACGAGGCGGCGATCGCGGATCTGTACGCGCAGGTGAGGAACGGCGACAAGGTCGTCGTGTACCGGTGAGGCGGTGGGACCCCGCCGGGGGCGGTGAATGGGGCGCGGGCGGGACCGGGGGAACGTGTCCCGCCCGCGCCGAGGTGCACGAGC
The DNA here is from genome assembly GCF_031597775.1 of Streptomyces sp. BB1-1-1. Taxonomy (NCBI): domain Bacteria; kingdom Bacillati; phylum Actinomycetota; class Actinomycetes; order Kitasatosporales; family Streptomycetaceae; genus Streptomyces; species Streptomyces sp. BB1-1-1. The sequence continues at coordinate 3,337,058 of NZ_CP134203.1, forward strand.
CGTAGGTACGGGGGGAACCCCGGCTCGGTGCGAAAGCCGATGACCAGTCGGCTCACTCATTACTGCGCCACGGCGGCCGAAAGTGTCACACCCGGGGTGAGGAAATTCCTGCGCCCCTGGAAAAGTGCAGGTCAAGGGGGAGATCGGCGACGGTGGACGACGTGTGCGGCGGGTACGTCGGCCCCTGCCGCGGCAGGGGCGCGTAGGCCGAGGGGGCGTGCGGGTCGTGGTGCTGCCCGGCGGGCGGGGCTATGTGGTGGCCGTCGTCGTCATCGTCCTTGCCGCCGCCGTCACCGCCGCCCTTCTTTCCGCCTGCACCGCCGCCCTTGCCCTCTTCGCCGCCCTCGCCGCCCTTGCCGCTCCTGTCGTCCTTGTCGCCGGAGTCCCTCCCGGTCTCCCGGTCCCGGTTCCTCTCTCCGGACTCGTCGGAGTCCCGGCCGCCTTCCCGGCCACCGCCGCGGTCCTGGGCGCCGCTGTCGGTCCCGGCGAGGAGGTTCCTGCAGTACTTCACGACCCGGGACGAACCACCGGCCGCCTCCTTCAGCGCGCGCCGACGGGCGCCGTCGAGTCCCTTGCCGGCGCGTACGTCTCGGCAGGACGCGGCGAGGTCAGGCCGCCCGCCGCCGGTTGCCCGGCCGTCGGCGTCGGCGTCGGCGTCCTGGTCGGTGCCGGGGTCCTGGTCCGTATCGCCGTCCGCCCCGTCCCGCGCGCTGCCCCGGTCCGGCGCGCCGGGCGTGGGGCTGCCCGGCACCGGCCCGCCCCGCACGCCGTCCAGCGGCGAGGGCGAGGCGAGCGGCCGGTCGGGGGACGCGGCGGCCGAGACGGTGGCGGCGGGGTCCGGCCGGCTGCCGTCGAACGGCGTCGGCAAGGCTCCGGTTCCCGCGGCCACCGCCGCCCCGCCGATCATGCCGACGGTCAGCGCGGCGGCCAGCCCGAGGCGCAGTGGACGGTGCCGGCGGGGGCGCCGGGCGCCGTCGCCGCGCGGGCCGATACGGACCAGTCCGGCGTCGGAGGGCGGCGCCGCGGTGCCGTGCCCGAGGGCGGCCGACGTCCCCTGCGGCGCGTCGGCCCGCTCGGCGCGCACCTTGCGGAAGGCGGCCAGCGCGGCCGCCTCGCCGGGGAGTTCCCCGCTGGTCGGCACGGGTGGGACGGAGAGGGCGCCCAGGGCCCCGGCGAGTCGTTCGGCACGGTCGCGGGCGGCGGGGTCGACAGCCTCCAGTGACTCTCCGCGCAGCAAGATCTCCGCCGTTTCGCGGTCCAGCCACCTGTCCTGCTCGTCGGCCATCACATGTCCTTCTGCGTCCGCGCACGCGTATGCGTCACACTCGCGGACGTCACCGCACGGCCGCGCGGTTCTCGCTGGGGCGGCAGGGCGTCGAGCCCGCCGCCCGATTCCGGATCGCCGCCGAGCAGTTCGGCCAGGCGCTTCAGACCGCGGTGCGCCGCCGTGCGGACGGCGCCGGGCCGTTTGCCCAGCGTCTCGGCGGCGCTCTTGGCGTCCAGGCCCACCACCACCCGCAGGACGACGGCCTCGGCCTGGTCCTGGGGCAGGCGGGCGATGAGGGAGAGGGTGCTGTCGGTGGCCAGGGCCTCCATGGCCTCGCCCGCGGTGTCCGACTCGGCGGGCTTGCCGGTCAGCTCCGTCTCGTCGCCGCCGATCGCGGGGCGGCGACCGCGCATGCGGATGTGGTCCAGGGCACGGTTGCGGGCGATGCGGGCGGCCCAGCCGCGGAACCGGTCGGCGTCGCCGTCGAACCGCTCCAGGTCACGGGCGATCTGCAGCCAGGCCTCGGACGCCACGTCCTCGGCGTCCGGATCACCGACCAGTGTCCGCACGTATCCCAGCAGCCGCGGATGCACGGCGCGGTACACGGTCCGGAACGCGGTCTCGTCCCCGCCCTGTGCAGCACGCACCGCGGCGGTCAGCTCCGCGTCGTCCCCCAGCACCGAGAAGCCTTTCTGCGCCAAAACCGGCGCCGCTCTCGCGGACGTGGTCCTCACCGTCGTGGTGTCTCAACTGATGGTCGCGGTGGCCTACCGCGACGCCGTCGCGGGAGCGAGGCCCCCGCTGGTCGGCGCGAATGGCACGTTACGTCTTGAAACCGCCGCTCGTCCATGTCCCCATCCCATTGCCGTACAAGCTGCAACTAAGCCGTGACGCGGTGAGGTGTGACAGAAAACGCAGTCCCGGCGCTGTAGGGAGTACGGGCCGCCGCGCGGCCCGTGCCGCGCGACGGCCGGGGCCTCTCCTGTGGGGGGTGGCGGCCCCGGCCGTTGCCTTGGCCGCCGCGATCTCCCCTGGTGCGAGGCTACTTGGCCTTGCCGGGAGCCCGGTCCGCGGGCTCCGCCCGGTCCGCGCTCCCGCCCTCTCCGCTGCCGTTGTCGCTGCCGCTGCCGCCGCCGTTCGGGTTGCCGTTCGCCGGTTCCGGCCGGGCCGGGTCGGCGGCTCCGCTCGGCTTGTTCCCGTCGGTCGCGTTGTTCCCGTCGGTCGCGGCGCTCGGCCGGGCCTGTCGGGGGTGCTGCTCGGCGCAGTGGGCGGCGACGTGCTTCTCGCCGCCCGCCGCCGCGACCAGCCGCCGCCAGGCCGTGGCGTCCAGCGCCTTGCCGCTGCCTTCGAGTCGCTCGTAGGCGCGGCAGTGGGCCTCGGTGTCCCGGGCGGCGTCCGGACGGTCCGGCCGTGCCGAGGCGCCGGGGGACGTGGTGCCGGGGCTCGGGGCGGGGACCGGGCGGACCGTGGTGCCGTCCTTGGCGAGGGACGGGCGAGTGCGTTCCGGCCGGGCGGTGTCCGTGGCGGAACCGCCCCCGCCGATCGCCGCGTAGGCGACGCCGCCCAGGGTGAGGCTCGCCAGCAGCACCGAGAGCGCGGTCTTCAGCGTGCGCCCCGCGCGCCGCCGCTCGAGGGGGCGCCAGTCGTCCCGCCGGCGGGTGCGCGCGGCCCGGCCCGGCTCCGCGTCCAGGGCGGCCCGGAACGCGGCCACGGCCCGCCGCTCGCCCTCCGCGTCGACGGGCTCCCCCCGCAACGCTGCGGCGAGCAGCCCCTCCGTCCCGGGGGTGTCGCGGCGGGCGGCCCGGGGGCCGGTGCGGTCGCCGTCGTCGGCGCCTTCGCCGTGCCGTGCGCCCATGTCCGCCTCCGTTCCCGCTCGGTCCGCCGGGCCGCCGCCGTCGGTGCCCGTCATGTCGAATCCCCCAGCGTCCTGGGCGCGTCTTCCGTCACACCGTCGACGCCCAGCTCCCGCGCCAGCCGCTTCAGCCCCCGGTACGTCGCCGTGCGCACCGCGCCCGGCCGCTTGCCGAGGACACGCGCGGCGGACGGTCCGTCGAGGCCGACGACGACCCGCAGCAGCACGGCCTCGGCCTGGTCGCGCGGCAGTCCCGAGACCAGGGCCAGGGCCGCCTCGGTGGACAGCGTCTCCAGGGCCTGGTCGTGCGTGGAGTGCGGGCCGGGCAGGTCCAGTACGTCCTGTTCCAGCGCCGTCGGTCTGGGCCGTACCTTCTGGCGGCGCAGGTGGTCCAGTGCCCGGTGCCGGGCGATCGTGGCCGTCCAGCCCCGGAAGCCGGCCCCGTCGCCCTTGAAGCGTCGCAGGTCGCGGGCTATCTCCAGCCACGCGTCCGCCGCGACGTCCTCGGCGTCGTCCCCGACGAGTCCGCGCAGGTAGCCCAGCAGACCGGGCTGCACCAGCCGGTAGGCGACCGCGAAGGCGGCCTCGTCACCTTCCTGGGCCCGCGCGACGGCCGCGCCCAGTTCCCCGTCGTACGCCTGTACGCGGCGGGCTTCCCCTCGCTGGCCCAAGAACCGTCCTCGTCCGTACCGAGTTCTCCGCGCGCTCGGCTGAGCCCGCCCCCACGGTCATCAGCGTCGGCGCGCACGGAAGTGTCACAGGGCTCGCCCCGGAGGCCCCTCACCGCACGGCGGACCGGACGCCCCTCACCGCACGGCGGGCCGCACGCGCCGGGCCCGCCCGTGCAGCGTCAGGTAGAAGGTGTGCAGCGACTCCTCGGGGCCGCCGCCCGCCAGGCGGTTGTGCACCCTGCCCAGCGGGTTCCAGACGCGCCCGTCCGGCATCCGTACGCCGACCGGCTGCCCGAAGTACGCCCGCTGGTCCGGGTCGAAGTCCAGCCACACCGCGCCCGCCCGGCGCACGAGCACCTCACCGACGTAGGCACCCAGGCCGAGCAGCGTGCCGCGCGCCCGGTCGTGGTCGGTGCCTCCCTTGCGCAGCCCGTCGACCAGGAAGTCGACGATGCGCAGGCTGGCCGGGGAGTAGTCCAGCGGCAGCCGGCCGCCGACCGCGACCCGGCCGACGAACGCCGTCGCGCAGGCCCGCATCTCGCGGGCCCGCGGTATGCCGCCGCCCACCCCGCCCCGCTGCTCCACCCGGACCACCTCACCCCTTCGCTCGGCGACGGGAGGCCGGCACCCACGGCCCGGCTCCCCCGCTGATCCAGCGGACCGGGCGCCCCGGGTGTCACAGGCCGCGGCCGGAGAATCGTTTCTGTACGGTTCCCGGCCGGCCCGTCACCCGGCCGTCGCCGCGTCCCGGCACAGCAGCCGGAGCGATCCGTCGCCGGCGAAGCAGCGGCGGGCCTCGTCGATCGGGTCCCACAGCCGGCCGTCGGGCGTGCGGACCCAGTGGTCGCCGCCGGTCGCCCACCATTCGCCACCGGACTGACGCACGATCACCTCCCCGGCGTAGGCGCCGAGTCCGCGCAGCGCGTTCTCCACCGCGGCGTACGGTGCTCCCTCGCGCCGGATGCCGTCGATCACGCGATCGACGCGCCACAGACTCTGCGCCGAATAGTCCAGGCGCAGCCGGGCGCCCTCGCGCATCGTGGCCACCGCGTCCGCCGCCCACCGCACCGGTTTCGCGGCGGCCGACGGCCGGTTTTCCTGCTGGGTCGTCAATCCGCTGGTCACAGTCGTCACAACCGCTAGAGCGCCGCCGGACGGAGTTTCGTCACACGCGTACCCCGGCCGTTCCGCAACCGGCGCAGGACCACCCCACCTCCACCACGTCCGCCGCACCGCCGCCGCGCGTTCCCCGCACGACGGTCACAGGTGGGCCCGGCGGCACGCCCTGTGGTCAGCTCCGTCCGCGTGCCCGGCGGGACACCACCGCGCGCAGCACCCGGCGCCCCTCCGTGGACACCTCCAGGGCCCGGCGCAGCCCGGCCGGGCCGTGGCCGGCGAGCACTTCGAGGACGGTGACCTGGCGGCGCAGTTCGGCGACGACGAGGGGCGACAGCCCCTCTGTGCGGTCCTGAGTGCGGTCCTCCCCGCGGACGTCGGCTGCCTCGGTGGCGGCGTCCGTCGCGGGGTCGAGGAGCCGGTGGACGCGGAGCGAGGCGACCGAGCAGGCGTCGGCCCACACCCGTATCGCGGCGCCGGAGCACTCGTCCGGGGCCGCGGCCAGCATCCGGCGGGCCAGGAGCACGGCCTCGTCCTCGCCCTCGGCGTCGGGACCGGCGAGCTTGTCGCGCACCTGCGCCAGCCCCCGCGCCCAGCCGGACCCGTCGCCGGCGCCGTCGGCGAGGGTCGCCCACAGAGGTCTGAGGACCTCGTCGTCGCCGTCCAGCAGGGGGACGCAGCGGTCCAAACAAGCCAGTCCGCTCCCGGCGAGTCCGCGTGCGTCGGCCCGCGCGATCAGTTCCACCAGGCTCATCCGGTGCCTCCCTGTTCCTACCGCCTCGGCCCGCTCACCACCACGGAGCCCGCACTTCCCCTTACTGCGTGCGACGGCCCGGGAGTGTCACAGCGGCACCACACCGAGCCGGTCGAGGAACCGGAAGAAGAGGTTTTCGGCCACCGGTCCGGCCTCGGCGACGGCGTCGGCGTCGGCGTCGGGACCGGAGCCGGCATCAGGATCGGCGCCGGGTCCGGACCCGCGACCGGCGCCGGGGTCGGCCGACAGCACCTCCGCCAACTCCCCGGCGCTCGCGGTGCGCCCGGCCTCCGCGGCCCAGGCCACGGCACGCTCGGCGGCGTCGCGGGGCTCCAGGAAGTAGTCCTCCAGGGTGAGCCCCTCCTTCTCCGCGCCGAGGTACCCGGCCATCGCGGACCGCGCCAGGCACGTCGTCCACGCCCCGCTCTCGGGCGCCGCCGCCTCCACGACCACGCAGTCGCTGTCCATGACGTACCCGAACAGCGCGGGCGCGCCGGTCTGCCCGGCCAGGTCGTTCATGTTCCCGACGTCCCCGTCGCCGCCCGGGAACTCCCACACCTGCCAGCCGTCCGGCGCGGACAGGCGCAGGGTCATGTCCGCGGCGCCCGGCAGCGCGTCCAGCTCCGCGAGCGGCCGGTCGGCGCGGCCCACGACGAAATACCCCCAGTAGCCCATGTCCCGGTCCCCCCGGCGTGTCGGTTCGGCTCGCCCAAAGACCACCACAGCCGTACGGGAGTTCGCAGCCGTATCGGACAATCCGCGCGGGGCCCGGGGGGGGCGTGCGGGATCAGTCGAGCCGGTTCGCCAGCGACCTGAAGTCGGCCCAGGACAGCTCGGGCTTGTCCGGGTCCCACAGCTTCTGGACCGTCGCCGCCAGCGGGAGCCGGATGCCCTCGGCGACCTGCGCCTGCGTCTGGGCGCTGGGGATGTCGCCCCAGACCGCGAAGCTGCCGCCGAGTATCTGGTCGTCGTACTTCGCGTCGACCGCCGTGGTGCCGCGCAGGACGCGCGGGGTCCACTGCTCGTAGATGCGCTCGCCGGTCGGGTAGACGAAGGTCTGCGGCTCGCCGAGCACGTAGTAGAGGAACTCGTCGTTGTAGTTGAGGACGTCGCGGCCCTCACTGAGGTACTCGGTCGGCTGGCGGGCGCCGATCTCCTTGCCGGTCCAGTAGGCGACCTTGATGTCCTTCAGGGGCTCGACGGACGTGTCCTTGAAGAAGCCGTCGTTCCAGGCGCGCGGCGTGCGGTCGTGCGCCATGACCGTCTTGGCGCGGTCGTTGAGCCAGCCGGTGGTGAGGTCGGCGACGGTGGCGCCGGAGCCGTAGGCCTCGCGGGCGGCGGCGGCCAGGTCCGGGTAGGACGCCTCGGGATTGGAGACCACGAGCGCCTGGTACTCGTCGGCGCCCAGGTGGAACCGCGACCCGGGGAAGAGGTCGGCGTACTCGTTCAGCAGGTCGTCGACGATCTCGGCGGCCTCCGGCTTGGAGATGTCGATCGCGCCGCGCGTGGGCGTGCCCTGGGCGTTGCGCAGCTGGAGGTCGGGGTGGGCGGCGAGCACGGCGCCCAGGTGTCCGGGCGAGTCGATCTCGGGGACGACGGTGATGTGCCGGGACGCGGCGAGGTCGATGATCTCCTTGACCTCGGCCTTGGTCAGGTGGTCGTCGGAGACGATCTCGGGGTGCGAGTCGGACTCGATGCGGAAGGCCTGGTCGTCGGAGAAGTGCAGGCCCAGCTCGTTGAACTTCAGGTCGCCCAGCTCGCGTATCCGGTCCTTGATCCAGTCGGCGTCGTAGTGCTTGCGCGCGATGTCGAGGCTGAAGCCGCGCCGCGGTTTGGCCGGCTCGTCCTTCACGACGCCCTCCGGCGCGGTGCCGCCGCCGTCCACCGCCTGCTTCAGGGTGCGGGTGCCGTAGTAGACGCCGGCCTCGGCCGGCCCGGTGACGGTGACGCGGCCGTCGCGCACGGTCATGGTGTACGACTCGGAGCCCGCGCCCTTGTCCTCCTTGACGTCGAGGAGGACGTCCCCGGCGCGCTCGTCGTCCTTCTCCCCCGCGTACGTCAGCCCCAGCTCGCCGGCTATCAGGCGCCCCTCGTCGGCGAGTCCGGCGTCGGCGACGACGACGCGGTGCGCCTTCTCCGGCTGCCAGCCGGGGCCGCGGGCCGCGGTGTGTTCGCGTACGGCGGGTATGGTGCGCGGCTCCTTCGACAGCGCGTAGGAGCGGCTGGGGCTGGGCGCGGCCGCCTCCGGGGAGGACCGCGCGGCCGAGCCCGCGGGCCCGCCGTCACCCTCACCGTCGGTGGCCCACAGGCCGGCTCCCACGCCGAGCGCGGCGACCACCGCACCGGCGATCACGGCCCGCTGCCTCACCTGGTTCGCCGGCGTCCGGCGTCCGTGCTGGCTCACAGCGCCAACCTACGGCCGTGAGCTCCGCCATGCGTCCACCACATGTTCTGAAACTCTCCCGTTCGGGTGAAATTCGGGCACTGGACGGACACGCGATGCCGTCACTCGATAACGTGACGCCACACCTTTCGCACAATCCCCTGCCGACACACACGTGACGCCCACGAGGACCCACGCTGCCTGCGCACCGTCTCCCAGACCTCCCCGCCCGAGTGGCCATACCGGTACCGGTGCAAACCACCCGTGTCACACCGGTAACGGCCTCCGCTCTGGCGCGCTTCAACGCCGCGTCCGCGGACGAGGTCACCCGCACGCTCCTGACCTGCCTGAACAGCCACCACTGGGCCCACCGCCTCGCCTCCCACCGCCCCTACCCGGACCTGCCGTCCCTGCTGGCCGCCGCGGACGAGGCGGCATACGACCTCTCCCCGGACGACCTGACGGAGGCCCTGGCGACAGAGGTGCTGCCACCCCTCCCCGAGGACACATACGCAGCGGCCCACACGGCACTGAGCGCGGCGACCGCGGCCTACGAGCGCCGTTTCGGACACGCGTTCGTCATCTGCCTGGACGGCATGGCCGCGGACGAGGCCCTGGACCACGTACTGGCAGGCATCCGGTCACGATTGACAAACGATCCGGACGAGGAGCGCCTGGTGGCGGCAGAGGAACTCCGGCGCCTTGCAAGGGCACGGCTGACGGGTGCCATAAGGGGCGCGGGGAACTGCGCGAGCAACCACTGACGACCCGCACCCGGCATACAAGACAAACCCCCACCCCAGTAGCCGCCCCGCACCCACCCCACTGCTCCTTTGAGTGCAACTTTGATCACACAGGCAGGCCCCCCGTAAGCGCCGCAGGCAACCGTCGCTACGATGCTGGGGGCCGGTGGACCGTACCCGGCCGGGCCCGACCGACAAGGAAAGCCGGCGCGGCCCCAATCCCCGCTCCCGGAGGAAACTTCCGTGCCGGCTGGAACGCTGTACCGCGGCCGGGAAGGAATGTGGTCCTGGGTGGCTCACCGAGTCACCGGCGTCCTCATCTTCTTCTTCCTGTTCGTCCACGTGCTGGACACCGCTCTCGTCCGTGTGTCCCCCGAGGCCTACGACACCGTCGTGGCCACGTACAAGTCCCCGATCGTCGCGCTGCTGGAGTACGGCCTCGTCGCCGCCATCCTGTTCCACGCGCTCAACGGCCTGCGCGTCATCGCGGTCGACTTCTGGATCAAGGGCGCCCGCTACCAGAAGCAGATGCTCTGGACCGTCGTCGGCCTGTGGGTCGTGCTGATGATCGGGGCGATCTACCCCGTCCTCGGCCACGCCGCTCGTGAAGTGTTCGGGAGCTGACGCAGATGTCCACCACTGAAACCACCGCCTCCGGCATCGGCCCCGTCGAGGGCGCGGGCGCCTCCGCCTACACCGTGGACAACCCGGCGCCGCTGATCGAGCCGCCCCGCAAGCGGACCAAGAAGTCCCCGAAGTCCACGCGCGGCAACTTCGAGATGGCCGCCTGGCTCTTCATGCGCCTGTCCGGCGTCGTGCTGGTCGTCCTGGTCATCGGCCACCTGCTCATCCAGCTGGTGCTGGACGGCGGCGTCTCCAAGATCGGCTTCGCCTTCGTGGCCGGCCGCTGGGCCTCGCCGTTCTGGCAGGTCTGGGACCTGCTGATGCTGTGGCTGGCGATGCTGCACGGCGCGAACGGCCTGCGCACGGTCATCAACGACTACGCGGAGCGCCCGAACACCCGCCTGTGGCTCAAGGGCCTGCTCTACACCGCCACGGTGTTCACCATCCTGCTGGGCACGCTGGTGATCTTCACCTTCGACCCGAACATCCGCTAGGCACGGGGCTGCGAAAATCATGAAGGTACACAAGTACGACACCGTCATCGTCGGCGCCGGTGGCGCCGGCATGCGCGCGGCCATCGAGTCGACGAAGCGCAGCCGCACCGCCGTCCTGACGAAGCTCTACCCCACCCGCTCCCACACCGGCGCGGCGCAGGGCGGCATGGCCGCCGCGCTGGCCAACGTGGAGGAGGACAACTGGGAGTGGCACACCTTCGACACGGTCAAGGGCGGTGACTACCTGGTCGACCAGGACGCCGCCGAGATCCTGGCGAAGGAGGCCATCGACTCGGTCCTCGACCTGGAGAAGATGGGCCTGCCGTTCAACCGGACGCCGAACGGCACCATCGACCAGCGCCGCTTCGGCGGTCACAGCCGCAACCACGGCGAGGCGCCGGTCCGCCGGTCCTGCTACGCGGCCGACCGCACCGGTCACATGATCCTCCAGACGCTGTACCAGAACTGCGTCAAGGAGGGCGTGGAGTTCTTCAACGAGTTCTACGTCCTGGACCAGCTGATCACCGAGGTCGACGGCGTCAAGAAGTCGGCCGGTGTGGTCGCCTACGAGCTGGCCACCGGCGAGATCCACGTCTTCCAGGCGAAGTCCGTGATCTACGCGTCCGGCGGCACCGGCAAGTTCTTCAAGGTGACGTCCAACGCGCACACGCTGACCGGTGACGGCCAGGCGGCCGTGTACCGGCGCGGGCTGCCGCTGGAGGACATGGAGTTCTTCCAGTTCCACCCGACCGGCATCTGGCGCATGGGCATCCTGCTGACGGAGGGCGCCCGCGGTGAGGGCGGCATCCTCCGCAACAAGGACGGCGAGCGCTTCATGGAGAAGTACGCGCCGGTCATGAAGGACCTCGCCTCCCGCGACGTCGTCTCCCGCTCCATCTACACGGAGATCCGCGAGGGCCGCGGCTGCGGTCCCGAGGGCGACCACGTCTACCTGGACCTCACCCACCTCCCGCCGGAGCAGCTGGACGCCAAGCTGCCCGACATCACGGAGTTCGCGCGGACCTACCTCGGCATCGAGCCCTACACGGACCCGATCCCGATCCAGCCCACCGCCCACTACGCGATGGGCGGCATCCCGACCAACGTCGAGGGTGAGGTCCTGCTGGACAACACCACCGTCGTCCCGGGCCTGTACGCGGCCGGCGAGGTCGCCTGCGTGTCCGTGCACGGCGCCAACCGCCTGGGCACCAACTCGCTGCTGGACATCAACGTCTTCGGCAAGCGGGCCGGCATCGCGGCGGCGGAGTACGCGCAGAAGGCGAACTTCGTCGAGCTGCCGGAGAACCCGGAGTCCCTGGTCGTCGAGCAGATCGAGCGGCTGCGCTCCTCCACCGGCACCGAGCGGGTGGCGACGCTCCGCCGCGAGCTGCAGGAGACCATGGACGCCAACGTCATGGTGTTCCGCACCGAGCAGACGATCAAGACGGCCGTCGAGAAGCTCGCCGAGCTGCGCGCCCGCTACAAGAACGTGTCGATCCAGGACAAGGGCCGGCGCTTCAACACCGACCTGCTGGAGGCCGTCGAGCTGGGCAACCTGCTCGACCTGGCCGAGGTCATGGCGGTGTCCGCGCTCGCCCGCAAGGAGTCGCGCGGCGGTCACTACCGCGAGGACTTCCCCAACCGCGACGACGTCAACTTCATGCGCCACACCATGGCGTACCGCGAGGTGGGCGACGACGGCGCCGAGTCCATCCGGCTCGACTACAAGCCGGTCGTCCAGACCCGCTACCAGCCGATGGAGCGTAAGTACTGATGGCTACCCCTGTCATGGAGAAGAGCGACAAGGCTCCCGAGCCCGGCTTCGCCGACTCCCCGTACATCACGGTCACCTTCCGCGTCCGGCGGTTCAACCCGGAGGTCTCGGCCGAGGCGACCTGGGAAGACTTCCAGCTGGAGATCGACCCGAAGGAGCGTGTCCTCGACGCGCTGCACAAGATCAAGTGGGACCTCGACGGAAGCCTCACCTTCCGCCGCTCCTGCGCGCACGGCATCTGCGGTTCCGACGCCATGCGGATCAACGGCAAGAACCGCCTTGCCTGCAAGACGCTGATCAAGGACATCAACCCCGAGAAGCCGATCACGGTCGAGGCCATCAAGGGCCTGACGGTCCTCAAGGACCTGGTCGTCGACATGGAGCCGTTCTTCCAGGCGTACCGGGACGTGATGCCCTTCCTGATCACGAAGGACACCAACGAGCCGACGCGTGAGCGCCTCCAGACGGCCGAGGACCGCGAGCGCTTCGACGACACGACGAAGTGCATCCTGTGCGCCGCCTGCACGTCCTCGTGCCCGGTGTTCTGGAACGACGGGCAGTACTTCGGCCCGGCGGCCATCGTCAACGCGCACCGCTTCATCTTCGACTCGCGTGACGAGGCCGGCGAGCAGCGGCTGGAGATCCTCAACGACCGCGACGGCGTCTGGCGCTGCCGCACGACCTTCAACTGCACGGACGCCTGCCCGCGCGGTATCGAGGTCACCAAGGCGATCGCGGAGGTGAAGCGGGCGCTGATCACGCGCCGCTTCTGACCCGCGCGCCGACGCGCACGACCGAGGGCCCCGATCGCATCGACGCGATCGGGGCCCTCGGTCGTTACCGCGAGGCCGTGAGGCGGCGTCAGCCGCGCAGCACCCGGCCCTCCTTGTCGGTGCGGTCGTTGCTGACCAGGAAGATGATGCCGTCGATCAGCGCCCAGAAGCCCAGGCCACCGCAGGTGAGCAGCTGGGCGACGCCGACGCCGACGGAACCGACGTAGAAGCGGCCGATGCCCAGGGTGCCCAGGAAGAGCTGGAGGATGCCGGCGACGATCTTCGACTTGTCGGAGTACGGGCGGCCCTGCGGGTCGAAGCCGTAGGGAGCGGCGGGGTTCGGGGGGACGGTCACGGTGGTGCTCCTGGGGAGATGTGAAACGGGCCGGGACGGATTGCCCGGGGGCCCAGGAAGGAACGCCGCTGATCGCACACTGACCGTGCACGGCGGCCCACGACGCAACGGCGTGGCCGTCCCCCCTGTGCGTAGGGAGCATAGAGAGACGGGTGGGGCATGTGGGAGTGGATTCGATCGAACGTTCCCATTCCGTGATCATTCGATCACGACTCCGGCACCAAGGCGCCTCAGACGAGGTTGCGGACCACCGTCCAGGCCACCGCCGTCAGCAGGATCAGGGCCTGGGCCCAGGGCGCGATCCGGGGCTTGTAGAAGCGGCCGCGCAACCCCTCCGCCGTCCAGCGACCCCACAGCGCCAAGGCGAACGGCGCGGCGAGCAGCAAGGCGCGGTTGTCCAGCCAGGCGGCGGTGAAGTGACCGTGCATCAGGTCGTACGCCATGCGCGTGCCACCGCAGGCCGGGCACAGCAGACCGGTGACGTACCGGAACGGGCACTGGGGCAGGAGGTGGCCGGGCTCGTGCGGGTCGGTGAACCACAGGTAGCCGGCGCCCGCGGCGCCCGCGACGAGCACCGCGAGGGGTGCCGCCGCGGGATGCCAAGGCGGGCGCCGCCCGTTGGACGGCACCGAACGCGCCGCGTCAGCCACGCAGGATCCGCCCCTGGTCGTCCGTGCGGTCGTTGCTGACGAGGTACATGATGCCGTCGATCAGCGCCCAGAAGCCGAGCCCGCCGCAGGTGAACAACTGGGCCAGGCCGATGCCGACGGAACCGGTGTAGAAGCGACCGATGCCGAACCCGCCGAGGAAGAGCTGGAGCACACCGGCGACGATCTTCGACTTGTCGGAGTACGGGCGCCCATAGGGGTCGTAGCCATAGGGCGCGCCGGGGTCGCCGGCGTAGTACCCGGGCGCCTGCTGGTACCCGGGCGCCTGATAGCCACCGGGCGCCTGCTGGTAGCCGGGCTGCTGGTAGCCACCCTGCGGGTAGCCGTAGGGGCCGGCCTGGCCGGCCGCGCCGGGACCCTGGTTCGGGTAGCCGTAACCGGGCGGCTGGGACGGCTGCTGCGGCTGCTCGCTCACGGTGGTGTCACTCCTGGAAGGTACGGGAAACTGCCGGTCATACTGTAGGACTCGGCGGCCAAAGAGAAGTCGGGCCCCGGGAACGGCCGTCCGCCCGGGCGAGTGACCCCGCCACCGCCCCGCCCGCCGGTTCCGTCCACTCCACGCGGCACGCACCTAATCTGACGTCATGTCAGATCATGAGTCGTACGAACTGCTCGGGTTCGACAACGTGCTGCTGCCCGTCGGGGACCTCGGTGCGGCCGTCGACTTCTACGAGCGGGCCGGCTTCCCGGTCGCCTTCCGGCTCGACGAGGCCGGCATCGCACTGCTGAAGGCCGGGGGCGAGACGCCGGGCATCCTCCTGCGGGCGGAGGAGGGGTTCGGGCAGCGGCCTCCGCTGTGGCCGTCCGCGCGGGTGTGGCTGGAGGTGGCGGACGCCCGCACGGCGGCCCGGGCGCTGCGCGACGCGGGAGTGGCACCGCTGGACGAACCCTTCTCCGTCGCCACCGGCTGGACCGTCGAGTTCGCCGACCCGTGGGGCAACGTCATCGGGCTCACGGACTACTCCAAGCGTCCGGAGCTGGGCCGCCGGCCGTAGCCGGGTGACGCGGACCACTCCCCCGCGAGTTGAACACGTTCAAAAGCAGGTCTAGAGTCATCCCCGTCAGCGTTTTGAACGCGTTCAAGAAGGGGTGGGGCATGGACCGCACCGTCATCGCCTACGTCATCTACCTGCTGGTCAGCATCGGCCTGACCATCTGGGTGGCCCGCACGCTCAGCCGCAACGGCAGGGTCTTCCTCGCCGACGTGCTGCACGGCAACGAGAAGCTCGCGGACGCCGTCAACCACCTCCTGGTGGTCGGCTTCTACCTCGTCAACCTCGGCTTCGTCGCCCTCTATCTGAGTGGCGACGAGACCATCGCCGACACCCGCGAGATCTTCGAGGCCCTGTCGACCAAGCTGGGCGTGGTGCTGCTGGTGCTCGGCGTGATGCACCTGGGCAACGTGTACGTGCTCAACAGGATCCGGCGGCGCGGGATGATGGAGCGCGAGCAGGTTCCGCCGGTCCCGCCGCAGGGCTGGGTGGCACCGACGGCCGGGGCCTAGGCCGATGGCGTCCGCTCCCACGACGGCCGGCGCCCCCGTGCGCCGGCTCACCGTCCTCTACGACGCCGAGTGCTCCCTGTGCACCCACGTACGGGACTGGCTGCTGCGGCAGCCGCGGCTGGTGCCGCTGGAGTTGGTCACGGCCGGGTCGGACGAGGCGCGCCGGCGGTTTCCCGGCCTCGACCACTCCGTCACCCTTGACGAGGTCACCGTCGTCGGGGACGCCGGGCAGGTCTTCCGGGGCGCCGCCGCCTGGATCGTCGTCCTGTGGGCGCTGCGCGAGCACCGCGCGCTCGCCCACCGGCTCAGCACGCCCACCGGGGCGTGGCTGGCCCGGGGAGCCGTCCTGGCCGCCGCCAAGTGGCGGGGCGGGCAGCGGCAGTGGGGCGGCAACGGGTACCGCCGGGCCGACGGGTGGGCCTACGAACCGGGCCGCGGGTGGATCTATGTCGTACCCGGCTGCGACGACGCCACCTGCGCCACTCGTTAGGCTCTCGTCCTGTGCCTGCGAAGAACGACGGCCCCGACGACGGAGCCCCCCTCAGCAAGTCCGAGCAGACCCGCGCGCTGATCCTGGAGACGGCCATGCGGCTCTTCCAGGAACGCGGTTACGACCGGACGACCATGCGGGCCATCGCCCAGGAGGCCGGGGTCTCCGTCGGCAACGCGTACTACTACTTCGCCGGCAAGGAGCACCTGATCCAGGGCTTCTACGACCGGATCGCCGCCGAGCACCAGGCGGCGGTCCGGGAGGTGCTGGCCCGGGAGACCGACCTGGAGGCACGGCTGGCGGGGGTGCTGAAGGTCTGGCTGGACATCGCGACCCCGTACCACGAGTTCGCGGTGCAGTTCTTCAAGAACGCGGCCGACCCGGACAGCCCCCTCAGCCCCTTCTCCCCGGAGTCGGAGCACGCGCGCGTGGAGGCCATCAGCGTCCACCGCTCGGTGCTGGCCGGCACGAAGACCAAGGTGCCCGCGGAGCTGCGGGACATCCTGCCCGAGTTGATGTGGCTCTCCCAGATGGGCCTCGTCCTGTACTGGATCTTCGACCGCACGGAGGGCCGCGAGCGGAGCTACCGCCTCGCCGAACGCGGCGCCCGGCTCACCGCGCGGGGTGTCGTCCTGGCCCGCTTCCGGGTGCTGCGCCCGCTGGTGCGCGAGGTGCACGAGCTGTTCAGGGACTTCCTGCCCGGGATGACCAAGGCGCTCCCGGACCCGGCGAAGAAGGCGGCGCCCTCCAGGGACACCTCTGGGGACGACTCTGGGGACGCCCCCGAGGACGCCCCCAGATAGGGCCTAGGCCCGCAGTGAGGCCAGTTCGATCACCGTGACGTCCGACTCCGCCCCCACGCGCGTGGGCGGGCCCCAGGCGCCCGCGCCGCGGCTGACGTAGAGCTGGGTGTCGCCGTAGCGTTCCAGGCCCGCGACGGTGGGGTTGGCGAGGCCTGCGAGGAGGTTGCCTGGCCAGAGCTGGCCGCCGTGGGTGTGGCCGGAGAGCTGGAGGTCGACGCCGTGGTCGACGGCGTCGTGGATCTGCACCGGCTGGTGGGCGAGGAGCACGCACGCGCGGGCGCGGTCCCGGTCGCCGAGGGCCTTGGCGTAGTCGGGGCCCTGACCCTCGTCCTCGCCCGCCACGTCGTTGACGCCGGCGAGGTCGAAGTGGGGCAGCTCGGTGCGGGCGTTCTCCAGCGGGAGCAGGCCGAGCCGCCGTACCTCGTCGACCCACTGCTCGGCGCCGGAGAAGTACTCGTGGTTGCCGGTGACGAAGTACGCGCCGTGCCGGGCCTTGAGACCGGCCAGCGGGGCGGCCGCCGGGCCGAGGTCCTTCACGCTGCCGTCCACCAGGTCGCCGACGACGGCGATGAGGTCGGGCTGCGTGGAGTTGATCGTGTCGACGACCTTCTGCGCGAAGCCCCGGCCGAGCACCGGGCCGAGGTGGACGTCGCTGACCACGGCGATGCGGAAACCGTGCGCCGCGCGGGGGAGCTTGGCGAGCGGCACGGTGACCCGCTTCACGCTCGGGCCGTTCAGCACGCCGTACGTGCCGTAGCCGACCGTCCCTACGGCCGCCGCGGCGGCGGCACCGCCGAGGACGCGGGAGACGAAGAGACGGCGGGAGGGGAGGGCGAGAGGGCGCTCGGGCGGACCGCCCGCCGTGGCGCCGGACGGCGGCTTCTCGGGGGTCTCGGGTGCCTTGGGGGGCTCGGGTGCGTTGGGTGCCTCGGGTGCCTCGGCCGTTTCCGCCGTCTTGGGCGGTGCCGTTCCGGCCGGTATGCGCTTCGTGTCCGCGGCCGGGGATCGCAGCGGCTCCGGTTCGGGCTCCGCTGCCGCCTGCCGCGCGGCCGCCCGCCGCTCCAGGAACCGCAGCAGCAGCGGCCGTACGACCTCGCCGGCCAGCACCGCCAGCAGCAGGTAGACCGACAGCGCCAGCCACAGGAAGCCCGGCCAGGCCAGCACCTGCTGGAGCCAGAAGGGGGCGCCCGCGCGCTCGGAGACCAGCGCGCCGACGGCCAGCGCCCAGCCCCCGGCGATCACCACGGCGCCGATACGGCGCACGGGACCGGGGCCCCGGGTCGTGTCACGGAACAGGCGCCGCCACACGTACCAGTTCGACGTCACGAGGACGCTCACCACTGCCAGCGCGACGAGCGCGAAGACGACCACCATGCCGTCGTATCCCCTCAGTTATGACGTTCGGCGCAGTGCGCGCAGTCCACGCAACCCGATGACCCCGACGACCGTCCCCAATACGAAGGACACGACGGCGAGCAGCAGGTGCACCCAGAAGTACGCCGTGGGGTCGCCGTCCTCGAAAGCGAGCCCGCTGCCGTCCTTGACCAGGTTTTTGACGAAAGTGATCCAGATGATCCAGCTCCACACCCCGAAAGCGAGCAGGAACCAGGAGACGGGGCGGCTGAGCTTCATGGTTTCAGTATCGCCGCACGGTGTCCGGATCCGTGCGCGGGGTCGGGAGGGGGGTGTGAAGCCGTCGCTCCCGGGAGGTACGTTCTCGCTCGTGCCCGCACCCAAGAAGGCCGTCAGGCGATCCCTGACGGTCACCTCCGCCGCCCTGACCGCTCTCGCCCTCCTCACGCCCGCCGCGCTCGCCGCCCCGAGCCCGTCGGCGAGTTCCTCGGCGAGCCCGTCGGCCACTCCGCCCGCGTCGATGTCGACCGTGGGCGGCGCGCGGCTCGGGAAGCCCGGGACGCAGGTGGATCTGGCGGGCGGGGCACCCGTGCTGCCGAAGGACCTCACCGCACGCTCGTGGATCGTGGCCGACGCCGAGTCCGGCGACGTGCTGGCCGCGCACAACGCGCACTGGCGGCTGGCGCCGGCGAGCACGCTGAAGATGCTGTTCGCCGACACACTGCTGCCGAAGTGGCCGAAGACGACCAAGCACAAGGTCGTCCCCTCCGACCTCGCGGGCATCGGCGCCGGCTCCAGCATGGTCGGCATCAAGGAGGACGAGACGTACACCGTCCACGACCTGTGGCTCGGTGTCTTCCTGCGCTCCGGCAACGACGCCGTGCACGTGCTGTCGGCGATGAACGGCGGTGTCGACAAGACCGTCGAGGACATGAACGAGCACGCCGAGGAACTCCAGGCCCTCGACACGACCGTCGTCAGCCCCGACGGCTACGACGCGCCGAAGCAGGTCTCCTCGGCGTACGACCTGACGCTGTTCGCCCGCTCGGGACTGCAGAAGAAGGACTTCCGCGAGTACGCCTCGACGGTCAGCGCGAAGTTCCCGGGCGAGACGAAGAAGGACAAGAAGGGCAAGACGTCCCGCAAGCCCTTCGAGATCCAGAACACCAATCGGCTGCTCGCCGGCGACTCGGACGTCGGCGTCTACCCGGGCATCGCGGGCGTGAAGAACGGCTACACCACCAACGCCGGATACACCTTCACGGGCGTCGCCGAACAGGGCGGCAAGGTGCTGCTCGTCACGGTCATGAACCCGGCGAAGGACGAGCACAACGAGGTCTACAAGGAGACCTCCCGCCTGTTCGACTGGGGCTTCAAGGCGGCCGGCAAGGTGGAGCCGGTGGGCGAGCTGGTGCCGCCGAAGAGCGCCGTCCAGGAGAGCCCGCAGCCGGGTTCGAGCGCCTCCGGGGAGGCCGGCGGCACCGGGAAGGGCGCGGCGGGCACACAGCCGGTGGCGGGCGCCCCGGCAGCGAACGGCGCCGGCGGCATCGGTGTCGCGGCCGGTATCACCGCCGGACTGCTGGTCCTGCTCGCGGGCGGCGCGTTCCTGATCAACCGGAAGTGGCCGCTGCCGGACCTGGTCCGTCGCCGGACGCGCCCGTGACCTCCGCCTCGTCCGTCTTCTCCGTCTGCTCCACTTCCTGCGCCTTGCTGCCCGTCGCCGTCCAGGAGGCGCTGAACAGCACCAGCTTCGAGGTGAAGTTGATCCACAGCAGCAGGGCGACGGGGACGCCGAAGGCGCCGTACATGCTCTTCGCGGCGACGCCCTGCATGTAGCCGCTGAGCAGCAGCTTCAGCAGCTCGAAGCCGATCGCGCCGATCAGCGCCGCCACCACCAGGCGGCGGCGCGCGGGCTGGACGCCGGGGAGCAGGGTCAGCACGTACAGCAGCAGGAGGAAGTCGGCGAGTACGGCGACGGCGAACGCGGCGACGTAGAGCAGCACCCCGCCGAAGCCGCCCTCGGCGATGCCCAGCTGGCGGATGATCCAGCCGACCAGCGCCGAGGCGACGGTGGAGATGCCGACGGTGACCAGGAGCGCGCCGCCGAGACCGACGAGGACGCCAGCGTCCTTGGCCCGGTGCAGGAAGGGGTTCTCCTCCTCGTCGGGCAGCTCCCAGACGGCGCGCAGGCAGCCCCGGGTGGCGTCGACCCAGCCGATGCCGGTGAACAGCAGCAGGGCGCCGGCGATGAGGCCGACGGTGCCGGCGTTGTCGATCAGACTCTGGATGTTCAGCTGGTCGGAGATGCCGGGGATCTGCTCGGCGATCTTGTCCTGGAGCTGGTCCTGCTGGTCCTTGCTGAGCGTCGCGGCGGCGATGGCGGCGGCCAGGCTGAGCAGCGGGAAGAGCGCGACGAAGCTGGTGAAGGTCATGGCGGCGGCCAGCCGCGTCCACTTCACCCGGTCCAGCCGCTCGTACGAGCGCCACGCGTGCGTGGTCATCAGCCGTGCCAGCCACGGCCCGACCACGGGGAGCTTCTTCAGCCAGTCCATGATCCGACTCTGCCCCCACTCGCCCGGGTCCATGATCCCGTCGTGCCACCGGTTCCTGCCCCGGTACGGAAGACCAGTGTTCTTGTGCCCCAGAAACGCAGGATGGTGGCCAGGACCATGCCGATTCCCGCGCCGGAGATCGTGTCGGCCCGCTGCGAGGTGAGGCCCAGGGCGTAGTGGCTGACGGCCAGGCACAGCAGCTGTACGGCGGCACCGGCGGCGTTCACCGCGAAGAACACGGCGTACGGGCGCAGGCCCTGCGGGCGGATGTGCCGGTAGGTACCGAAGGCGTTGCCCGCGTACGCCACGGAGCAGCCGGCGACGAAGGACAGGGCCTTCGCGGTGAGCGGGTCGAGACCGGCCGGGCCGCGCAGCCAGGTGAAGAGGCCGAGGTCGACGGCGTAGGCGAGGAGACCGGTGGAGGCGAAGCCCAGCAGCTCGCGCCGGCCGGCTACCAATTGGCCACGGCCAGGCCGTACATCGCCACCCACACCACGCCGATCAGCGCGAGCGCCCGGTCGCGCAGGACGACGTCCTCGGGTTCGCCGGCGGTGCCGCGGTCGGCGAAGACGGCGTAACGCAGGACGGCGAGGATGAAGGCGACCATGGACAGCTGGCGCCAGGGCAGCACGCTGGTGTGCGGGACGCCGCCCTCCTCCATCGCCCACAGGCAGTAGCCGAGGACGGCGACGCCGGCCGCGAGCTGCCAGACGAAGCGGAGGTAGCCGGTGGTGTACTCGGTGAGCAACGCGCGCGTGGCACCCGCCTTCTCGGCCATCTGGACGGCTTCGGAGTAGCGCTTGGCGGAGACCATGAACAGCGCGCCGAAGCCGGTCGTGATGAGGAACCAGCGGGACAGGGGGATGCCGAGCGCGAGTCCGCCGACCATCGCCCGCATCAGGAAGCCGGTGGTGACGACGGCGAGGTCGACGACCAGGACGTGCTTGAGGCTGATGCAGTACGCCAGTTGCATGGCGAGGTAGGCGGTCAGCAGGGCCGCGACGGCCGGCGGGCAGAGCCAGGCCGCGACGACGGGCGCGAGGACGCCCAGGACGCCCCCGACGGCGTAGGCGACGGGCACCGGGACCTGTCCGGCGGCGACCGGGCGGTGCCGCTTGACCGGGTGGGCGCGGTCGGCCTCGGCGTCGCGGGCGTCGTTGACGAGGTAGACGGCGGCGGCGCAGGCGGTGAACAGGACGAAGACCAGGGCGAGCCGGGACAGGGTGTGCCAGGAGAGCAGTTGGCCGGCGGCGGCCGGAGCCGCGACGACCAGCACGTTCTTGATCCACTGGCGGGGGCGCGCGGTCCGCAGCAGTCCCGCCGGGATGCCCGCCCGGCGGGGCGGCGCGGGTTCCTGCTGCTGTTCGGGGGCGCGTTGCCGCAGGACGGCCGTGTCAGTCACGGGTGCCTCCGCGCATCCAGTCGGTGCCGAGCCGGGCCGTGAGCGCGCCCAGGGCGGCGCCCGCCGCGATGTCGGAGGGGTAGTGGACGCCGACGACCAGCCGGGAGACGCACACCGCGGCGGCGAGCGGCCAGGCGGCGTGGACGCCGAGCGCGCCGAAGGCCACGGCGGCCGCCGCCGCCGAGGTGGCGTGGGAGCTGGGGAAGGAGTGCCGGCCGGCGGTGCGCACCAGGGGTACGACGTGCGCGGGACGGGGACGGCGCACGATCCGCTTCACGCCCATGCTGGCGAGGTGGGCGCCCGCCGTGAGCGCGGTGCCGCGCAGCCAGGCCGAGCGCCGGGTGCCGTCCACGGCGGCTCCGGCGAGGCCCGCCGCGAGCCACAGCGCTCCGTGCTCCCCGGCCCAGGACAGGGCACGCGCGGCGCCGGCCACGCGCGGGTCCGTGCCGCGGGCTCTGAGCGCCGTGACGATCCGGTGGTCCATGTCGTCGAGGTCGTCCATGTGGACTCACTGTTCACGCCGACTGCGCGGGAAGTCCGGCAATATCGAGCGACATACCATTAATCACCCGTTTCGGGGACCACTGAGATGTTCTGGGACTAATCGTGCACATGAGGGCGATACGGTCACCGGCATGTCTGCCGACACCGTTCCCGTCACCGGCTGGGGCCGCACGGCGCCCACCGTCGCCCGCGTGATCCGCCCGCGCACGTTCCAGGAGGCCGCCGACGCCGTCCGCGACTGCGGCGTCCGCGGCGGCATCCCGCGGGGTCTGGGGCGGGCGTACGGCGACGCGGCGCAGAACGCCGGCGGCGACGTGCTCGACATGACGGCCCTGGACCGTGTCCACGCCATCGACGTCGACGGCGGCACCGTGCTCTGCGACGCGGGGGTCTCCCTGCACCGGCTGATGGAGGTGCTGCTGCCGCTCGGCTGGTTCGTTCCGGTGACCCCCGGCACCCGCTATGTGACGGTCGGCGGGGCGATCGGCGCGGACATCCACGGCAAGAACCACCACGTGTCCGGCTCCTTCGCGCGGCACGTGCTCTCCTTCGAGCTGCTCACCGCCGACGGCCGGGTCCGGACCGTGGACCGGGGCACGCCCCTGTTCGACGCGACCGCCGGCGGCATGGGCCTGACCGGGGTGATCCTCACCGCGACCGTGCGGCTCCAGCCGGTCGAGACGTCACTGATGTCGGTCGACACCGAGCGCGCCGTGGACCTCGACGACCTCATGGCCCGCCTGACGGCCACCGACCACCGCTACCGGTACTCGGTCGCCTGGATCGACCTGCTGGCCCGCGGCGCGGCGACCGGCCGTGCGGTGCTCACCCGGGGCGACCACGCGCCCCTGGACGCGCTGCCCGACCGGGCCCGGCGCGAGCCGCTGGCCTTCCGCACCTCCCGTCTCCCGGCCGCCCCCGACCTGGTCCCGGAGGGCCTGCTCAGCCGGACCACGGTCGGGCTCTTCAACGAGCTGTGGTACCGCAGGGCCCCCCGCCTGCGCAGGGGCGAACTCCAGCGGATCTCCGCCTTCTTCCACCCCCTGGACGGCGTCCCGCACTGGAACCGGATCTACGGCCGCGCCGGCTTCGTGCAGTACCAGTTCGTCGTCGGCCACGGCCAGGAGGACGCCCTGCGCCGGGTCGTGGGACGCATCTCCGCCCAGCGCTGCCCGTCGTTCCTGGCCGTCCTCAAGCGCTTCGGGGAGGCCGACCCGGGCTGGCTCTCCTTCCCGGTGCCCGGCTGGACCCTCGCCCTGGACATCCCGGCGGGTCTCCCGGGGCTCGGCACCTTCCTCGACGGCCTCGACGAGGAGGTCGCGAAGGCCGGCGGCCGGGTCTACCTCGCCAAGGACTCCCGGCTGCGGCCGGAGCTGCTCGCCGCGATGTACCCGCGCCTGGACGACTTCCGCGCGCTGCGCGCGGAGCTGGACCCGCGCGGGGTCTTCACCTCCGATCTCTCCCGCCGACTCACCCTCTAGGAGCTGTCGTGAAGGACGCCTTCGGCCTCCCCCAGTCCCTTCTCGTCCTCGGCGGTACGTCCGAGATCGCGCTCGCCACCGCGCGCCGTCTGGTCGCCCGCCGCACCCGTACCGTCTGGCTGGCCGGCCGCCCCTCCCCCGCCCTGGACGCGGCGGCCGAGCAGCTGCGCGGCCTCGGCGCCGAGGTGCGCACCGTCGCCTTCGACGCGCTCGACCCCGAGTCCCACGAGGCGGCGCTCGGCAAGGTCTTCGCCGAGGGCGACATCGACCTGGTGCTGCTCGTCTTCGGCGTCCTGGGCGACCAGGCGCACGACGAGCGCGAGCCGCTGAACGCCGTCAGGGTCGCGCAGACCAACTACACCGGCGCGGTCTCGGCCGGGCTGGTGAGCGCCCGCGCGCTCCAGGCGCAGGGCCACGGCTCCCTGGTGGTGCTCTCCTCGGTGGCCGGCGAGCGGGCCCGCCGCGCCAACTTCATCTACGGCTCCAGCAAGGCCGGCCTGGACGCCTTCGCGCAGGGCCTCGGCGACGCGCTGCACGGCACGGGCGTGCACGTCATGGTCGTACGCCCCGGGTTCGTGCGGTCGCGGATGACCGCGGGGATGGAGGAGGCGCCGCTCGCCACGACGCCCGAGGCGGTCGCCACGGCCATCGAGCTGGGGCTGCGGCGGCGCTCGGAGACGGTGTGGGTGCCGGGCGCCCTGCGGGTGGTGATGTCGGCGCTGCGGCATCTGCCGCGGGGAGTGTTCCGGCGGCTGCCGGTGTAGAGCCGCGGAGCGGGCCTACCGGGCGGGCAGGGAGCCGCTCTCCACGCGTCCGGCCTGCGGGGGCACCGTGGTGCTGCCGAAGGGGAACTCGCGCAGCTTGCGCCACACCCCGTCGGCGCCCTGCTCGTAGAGCGCGAAGCCGGTGCAGGGCCACTGGGCCTCGTAGTCGGACAGCTCCTCGTAGGCGCGGTCCATCGCCGCTTCCTCGATGCCGTGCGCCACGGTGACGTGCGGGTGGTACGGGAACTGCAGTTCGCGCGGCACCGGCCCGGAGGTGTCGCGGACCCGCTTCTGCAGCCAGGAGCAGGCCGCGGCGCCCTCGACCACCTGGACGAAGACCACGGGCGACAGCGGGCGGAAGGTCCCGGTGCCGGACAGCCGCATCGGGAAGGGCCGGCCGCGCGCCGCCACCTCCGCCAGGTGCGCCTCGATCGCGGGCAGCGCGGCGCCGTCGACCTCGGTCGGCGGCAGCAGGGTGACGTGCGTGGGGATGCCGTGAGCAGCGGCGTCGCCGAAGCCCGCGCGCAGCTGCTGGAGCTTGCTGCCGTGAGGCTCCGGGACCGCGATCGACACGCCGATCGTTACGGTCCCCACGTCGTCTCCTGTCGTTACGTGTCACTCGTCGTATGTCGCTGTGTCGGACACCCGGCTATCGACTGTACGGCCACGACCGTGCCCGGGGCAGGCGCAACCGGAGTGATGTGCAGCGCTACGGCGGCGTGCCGGGGCGCGTGCGGTGCTGATGCGGTGGTCGGGGCGGTGCCCCGGTCAGTGCTTGGCGGGGAGCAGGCCCAGCATGTCGTACGCCCGGGCGAGGGTCTCCGCGGCGACGGCCCGTGCCTTCTCCGCGCCCTTGGCCAGGATCGCGTCGAGGGTCTCCGGGTCGTCCAGGTACTGCTGGGTGCGCTCCCGGAAGGGCGTGACGAACTCCACCACGACCTCGGCGAGGTCCGTCTTCAGCGCGCCGTAGCCCTTGCCCTCGTACTTCTGCTCGAGTTCCGGGATCGCCGCACCGGTGAGGGTGGAGTAGATCGTGAGCAGGTTGCTGACGCCGGGCTTGTGCTCGCGGTCGAAGCGGATCACGGTGTCGGTGTCCGTGACGGCGCTCTTCACCTTCTTCGCCGTGGCCTTCGGCTCGTCGAGCAGGTTGATCAGGCCCTTGGGGGTGGCCGCCGACTTGCTCATCTTGGCGGTCGGGTCCTGAAGGTCGTAGATCTTCGCCGTCTCCTTGAGGATGTACGCGGAGGGGACGGTGAAGGCCTCGCCGAAGCGGCCGTTGAAACGCTCGGCCAGGTCGCGGGTCAGCTCGATGTGCTGGCGCTGGTCCTCGCCGACCGGCACCTCGTTCGCCTGGTAGAGCAGGATGTCCGCGACCTGGAGGACCGGGTACGTGAACAGGCCGACGGAGGCGCGGTCGGCGCCCTGCTTCGCGGACTTGTCCTTGAACTGGGTCATGCGGCTCGCCTCGCCGAAGCCGGTGAGGCAGTTCATGATCCAGGCGAGCTGGGCGTGCTCGGGGACGTGGCTCTGGACGAAGAGCGTGCAGCGGTCCGGGTCGAGTCCGGCGGCCAGCAGCTGGGCGGCGGCGAGCCGGGTGTTGGCGCGCAGCTCCTTCGGGTCCTGCGGGACCGTGATCGCGTGCAGGTCGACGACCATGTAGAACGCGTCGTGGGACTCCTGGAGGGCCACCCACTGGCGGACGGCGCCGAGGTAGTTGCCGAGGTGGAACGAGCCTGCGGTGGGCTGGATTCCGGAGAGCACACGAGGTCGGTCATTCGCCATGCGCACCATTCTCTCAGGTCCCACCGGCGGCTCGTTCCCCCGGTCGGTAGCCGTCAGCCCAGGTCGATTTCCGGGTACAGGGGGAAGCCCGTCACCAGGTCCGTGGCGCGCTGGGCGATCTCCTGGGCCACCTTCTCGTCCAGGACGTGGGCGGCCTTGGAGGGGGTGCCCGACTTGGTGGTGCCCGGCTCGGTGGTGGTCAGGACGCGGTCGATCAGGCCGGCCACCTCGTCCATCTCCGCCGTGCCCAGGCCGCGCGTGGTGAGCGCCGGGGTGCCGATGCGGATGCCGGAGGTGTACCAGGCGCCGTTCGGGTCGGCCGGGATGGCGTTGCGGTTGGTGACGATGCCGGAGTCGAGGAGGGCGGCCTCGGCCTGGCGGCCGGTGAGGCCGTAGGAGGACGCCACGTCGATCAGGTTCAGGTGATTGTCCGTGCCGCCGGTCACCAGGGTGGCGCCGCGCCTCATCAGGCCCTCGGCGAGCGCGCGGGCGTTGTCGACGATGCGCTGGGCGTAGTCCTGGAACGCGGGCTGCCGGGCCTCGGCGAGGGCGACGGCCTTGGCGGCCATGACGTGCGGGAGCGGGCCGCCGAGGACCATCGGGCAGCCGCGGTCGACCTGGTCCTTGAGGGAGTCGTCGCACAGGACCATGCCGCCGCGCGGGCCGCGCAGGGACTTGTGGGTGGTGGTGGTGACGATCTGGGCGTGCGGGACCGGGTCGAAGTCGCCGGTGAGCACCTTGCCCGCGACGAGGCCCGCGAAGTGCGCCATGTCGACCATGAGGGTCGCGCCGACCTCGTCGGCGATCTCGCGCATGATCCGGAAGTTCACCAGGCGGGGGTAGGCCGAGTAGCCCGCGACGATGATCAGCGGCTTGAACTCGCGGGCGGAGGCGCGCAGGGCCTCGTAGTCGATCAGGCCGGTCGCCGGGTCGGTGCCGTAGGAGCGCTGGTCGAACATCTTGCCGGAGATGTTCGGGCGGAAGCCGTGGGTGAGGTGGCCGCCGGCGTCCAGGGACATGCCGAGCATCCGCTGGTTGCCGAAGGCGCGGCGCAGCTCGGCCCAGTCGGCGTCGGTCAGGTCGTTGACCTGGCGGACGCCGGTCTTCTCCAGGAAGGGCACCTCGACGCGGGCACCGAGGACGGCCCAGAAGGCGACCAGGTTGGCGTCGATGCCGGAGTGCGGCTGGACGTAGGCGTGGCGGGCGCCGAACAGCTCGCGCGCGTGCTCGGCGGCGAGGGACTCGACGGTGTCGACGTTGCGGCAGCCGGCGTAGAAGCGGCGGCCGATGGTGCCCTCGGCGTACTTGTCGCTGAACCAGTTGCCCATGGTCAGGAGCGTGGCCGGGGAGGCGTAGTTCTCCGAGGCGATCAGCTTGAGCATCTCGCGCTGGTCGGCGACCTCCTGGCCGATCGCGTCGGCGACACGGGGCTCGACGGAGCGGATCACGTCGAGCGCGGCGCGGTAGGCGGTGGACTCGGGGGTGAGATCTGCGGGCATGGGGACCTCCGGACGGTGCGGTCGGCGTTCGGGTCGGCCCAGGCGCACGGCACTCGTCCTTTTCGGACCGCTCCCCGATGGTTGTCCATCCCAGCGCGCCAGTCACGGCCCACACGCAGACTACCGGGCGGCACGGAGGGCCGGGTCCCGGCGTCCACCATGCGAGCGACGGTCCTCAGAGGATGACGTGGGGCAGGAAGCGGGCGTACTCGTCCGTCACCAGGCCCGACGACTCCCTGATGCCCAGGCCCGCCGACTCGTTCTCCACCACCCACGCGCCGAGGACGACCCGGTTGCCGTCGAAGTCCGGCAGGGGGGCCAGCTCCTGGTAGCAGCAGAGGTCGGTGCGCGGGGGCGGCGCTTCCGTGCCGGGGCGGTGGATCGTGACGCCGGCGCCCTCGCGGCCCAGGAGGGGCTTGGCGACGTAGCCGGTGGTGTCGGCCAGCTCGCGAGGGCCGTCGAGGTAGGCGGGAAGGAGGTTGGGGTGGCCGGGGTACAGCTCCCAGAGGATCGCCAGCAGCGCCTTGTTGCTGAGCAGCATCTTCCAGGCGGGCTCGATCCACAGGGTGGTGCCGGTGCCGCCGCCGTTGTCGAGGGTGTCCAGGACGTGGTCGGCGAAGCGGTCGGTGGTGAGCCACTCCCAGGGGTAGAGCTTGAAGATGCTGCGGATGAAGCGGAGCCTGCTGTCGACGAAGCGGCCGGACAGGCGGTCCCAGCCGATCTCCTCCATGGAGATCCACTCGGTCTCCAGGCCGGCCTGCTCGGCGGTCTCCTTGAGGTAGGCGACCGTCATCAGGTCCTCGCCCAGCTCGTCGGCCTCGGAGTTCGCGAAGTACAGCGGGCTGCCGGGCGGGAGGAGGGCGGCCTGCTTCTTCCAGGCCTCGATGAGGCGCTCGTGGAGGCTGTTCCACTGGTCGGCGCCGGGGAAGCTCTCCTCCATCCAGAACCACTGCGGGGACGCGGCCTCGACGAGGGAGGTCGGGGTGTCCGCGTTGTACTCCAGGAGTTTGGCGGGCCCGGTGCCGTCGTAGCGCAGGTCGAAGCGGGCGTAGACGGAGGGGAGTTCGGCACGGCGGTGCCAGGCCTCGGTGACCGCCCCGACCACCCGCGGGTCGTTGATGCCGAGGTCGGCGAAGCGGCCGGCGGTGACGATGTGCTCGGCCGCCGCCAGGCACATGCGGTGGAGTTCCTCGACGACCTCCTCCAGCGCCTCGACCTCCGGGAGGGAGAAGACGTAGTAGCCGCTCTCGTCCCAGTAGGGGCGCAGGGAGCCGTCGGGGTAGCGGGTGAGGGGGTAGATGCACCCCTGCTCCTCCACTGTCTGCTGCCAGCCGGGGCGGGGCTCGGTGGTGCGGCGTTCCACGGTCGGCCTCAGCCGCCGCCGCTGCCGGAGCCGGAGCAGCCGAAGCCGCCGCGGTCGACGGCCTCGTCGCGGCTGAAGGTGCCGTAGTCGGCCCAGCCGTTGCTGACGTCGGCGTCGTAGTACCAGTCGGCGTCGGACACCTTCGACGAGCCGGGCTTCTTCTTGCCGCCCTTGCCGTACGAACCGCCGGACGAGCCCGACTTGCAGTTCTTGTCGGCGACGACCTTGTAGCCGTTGATGTAGTCGTAGCTGTCGCGGTCCACGCAGCGGCGGTCGGGGTCCGATCCGCAGGCGCTCAGGGCCGCCGCGAGCACTCCCATGCCGCCGAGCACCACGGTGCTCGACCGCAGCCGTCGCCGGGTCTCTGCCATTTCTTCCTGTCTCCCCGTTGTCCGTGCGCATGTACGACAGTTGGGCCGGTCGAGTGTACGGCCCTCGCCGCGGGTGGACTTTACGGCAGCGCCCGGCACAGCGCGTCCAGGGCCCCCGCCCAGGCGTGGTCGGGCGGGGTGCCGTAGCCGACGACGAGGGCGTCCAGCGGGGCGACGGCCGCTTCCGGGTGGCGGAACATGGACAGGCCGTGGACGGCGAGGCCGTTCCAGGCGGCGGCCCTGACGGTCTGCTGCTCGGTGCCGGGCGGCAGTTGGAGTACGGCGTGCAGTCCGGCGGCGATGCCGGTGACGCGCACGTCGGGGGCGCGCTCGGCGAGGGCGGCGACCAGCGCGTCACGGCGGCGCCGGTAGCGCAGGCGGGCGGCCCGGACATGCCGGTCGTAGTCGCCGGAGCCGAGGAACTCCGCGAGGGTCAGCTGGTCCAGGACGCCCGGGGTGCGGCCCGCCATGCCGTCCACGGCCTCCTCGACCAGCGACGGCGGCAGCACCAGCCAGCCCAGCCGCAGGCCGGGGGCGAGGGACTTGCTGGCGGTGCCCAGATAGACGACGCGGTCGGGATCCAGTCCCTGGAGGGCGCCGACGGGCTGTCGGTCGTAGCGGAACTCGCCGTCGTAGTCGTCCTCCAGGACCAGCCCGCCGGTGCGGCGGGCCCAGTCGATCAGTGCCGTGCGGCGCTCGGGGTGCAGCGGCAGGCCCAGCGGGAACTGGTGGGAGGGGGTCAGCAGGACGGCCCGGGCGGCGGCCGGGTCGTCGAGGGGGCGGGTGCCGCGGTCGTCGAAGGGCAGCGGGGGCGTGTCGCAGCCCGCGCGCCGGAGCAGCCGTCGGTGGTGGGGCAGGCCGTAGGACTCGACCGCCACGGAGCGCGCTCCCCTGCGGCGCAGCAGGTCGGCGAGGACACCGAGGCCGCCGAGGAAGCCGGCGCAGACGACGATCCGGTCGGGGTCGGCGCGCACGCCGCGGGCGCGGGAGAGGTAGTCGGCGAGGGCGGTGCGCAGTTCGATCCGGCCGCGCGGGTCGCCGTAGCCGAGCGCTTGGTCGGGGGCGGCGGTCAGGGCGCGGCGGGCCGCCTTCAGCCACTGGGCGCGGGGGAACGACGCGAGTTCGGGCGTGCCGGGGACGAGGTCGTAGGCGGGCCGGCCCGGTGCCCGCCGGTGCGGTGCCCGTCGCTGGTCGGGGGTGGCGGGCGTCCGGTCGGCGACCCGGGTTCCGGAGCCCTGGCGGGCGGCGAGCCAGCCCTCGGCGACCAGGTCGGCGTAGACCTCGGCCACCGTGTTGCGGGCCACGCCCAGGTCGGCGGCGAGCGAGCGCGAGGAGGGCAGCCGGGTGCCGGGCGCCAGCCGGCCGCCGCGGACGGCTTCGCGCAGGGCGTCGGTGAGACCGCGGCGCAGGCCGGGGCCGGAGCGGTCCAGGTGCAGGTCGACGCCGAAAGTGGCCCACGGTTTCCCCATGGAAATGGACCATACTCCTGGGCTGCCTCGCTTCTAGGCTCAAGACCATGACGACGAACGCGAACACCACCGCCGCCCCCGGCTTCGCCCCCGAGGAGGCGCCCCGCCTGGAGTGGGCCAAGCACGCTCCCGAGGTCTACAAGGCGATGATCCGGCTCGACACGGCCGCCAAGCGGGGGCTGGACCCGACGCTGTACGAGCTGGTGAAGATCCGCGCCTCCCAGATCAACCACTGCGCCCTCTGCATCGACATGCACACCAAGGACGCACTCGCGGCCGGCGAGAGCGTGGAACGGATCATCCAGCTCAGCGCGTGGGAGGAGTCGCGGCACTTCTACACGGAGAAGGAGCTGGCGGCGATCGAGCTGACCGAGGCGGTGACGGTCCTGACCGACGGCTTCGTGCCCGACGCGGTCTACGAGAAGGCCGCCGCGCACTTCGAGGAGCCGGAGCTGGCGCAGCTGATCGCCGCGATCACGGTGATCAACGCCTGGAACCGCTTCGGCGTGACGTGCCGGATGACGCCGGGTCACTACACGCCGGGGCAGCACGGATGACGGCCCGTACGACCCACCTGGACGACGGCGTCCGGTCCGCGCTCCAGGCCCTGAGCGCCGCCGCCAAGCGGGGCCTGGGCGATCCGGCCCTCGCGGAGCTGGTGCAGATCCGCGCCTCGCAGCTCAACCACTGCGCGTTCTGCCTGGACATGCATCTGGGCATCGCGCGCAAGGAGGGTGTCGGTGAACGGCAGCTCGATCTGCTCGCCGCGTGGGAGGAGGCCGAGGGGGTCTTCGACGCTCGGGAGCGGGCCGCGCTGGGGCTCACCGAGGCGGTCACGGTCCTGACGGAGGGGTTCGTGCCGGACGAGGTGTACGAGGAGGCCGCCCGGCACCTCGACGCCGACGGGCTGGCCCACCTGCTCGCGCTGATCACCGCCATCAACAGCTGGAACCGGCTGATGGTCGGCCGGCGGATTCCCCCGGGGAGCACACAGTGGTGACCAAGACCGACCGCTTCCGCGCCCTGCACCACGGCCGGGTCCCCGGCGACCCCCTCGTCCTGCCCGGACCCTGGGACGCGGCGAGCGCCCGGGTGTTCGCGGAGGCCGGGTTCCCGGCGCTCGCCACGCCCAGCGCGGGGGTCGCGGCCTCCCTCGGGTACGAGGACGGGGCGACCCCGGCCGACGAGATGTTCGCGGCGGTGGCGCGGATCGCGCGGGCCGTGGACGTGCCCGTCTCCGCGGACGTCGAGGGCGGGTACGGGCTGGCGCCGAAGGAGCTGGTGGAGCGGCTGCTGGAGGCGGGCGCCGTGGGCTGCAACCTGGAGGACTCCGCGAACGGGGTGCTCAAGGACCCGCGGGAGCACGCGGAGTGGCTCGCCGAGGTGCGGGCGGCGGCCGGGGACCGGCTGTTCGTCAACGCCCGCATCGACACGTTCGTCCGCGGTGTCGACGATCCGGGCGCGGCGATCGAGCGGGCCGCGCTGTACGTCGGCGCGGGCGCCGACTGCGTGTACCCGATCTTCGCCCCGACCGGCGTACTGCCGCTGCTGCGGGCCGGGATCCAGGGGCCGGTCAACGTCGGCGCGGTGCCCGGGGAGGCCCCTCGCCCGCCGAACTCGGC
The DNA here is from genome assembly GCF_031597775.1 of Streptomyces sp. BB1-1-1. Classification (NCBI taxonomy): domain Bacteria; kingdom Bacillati; phylum Actinomycetota; class Actinomycetes; order Kitasatosporales; family Streptomycetaceae; genus Streptomyces; species Streptomyces sp. BB1-1-1. The sequence continues at coordinate 3,369,491 of NZ_CP134203.1, forward strand.
GGACTCGGGGCCACCCGGATCACGTTCGGGCCGGGACTCCAGCGGCGCGCGGAGGGCGCGGTGCGGGAGATCGCGGCGGAACTGCTGAGGTGAGGGTCAGGGCAGCCACTTCTTCCAGACGGACTCGTGGCTGTCCACCCACTTCTTCGCCGCCTCCTCGGGCCGCATCTTCTGCTCGGCGATCATCAGGGAGACCTGGTTCTGGTCCTCGGTCGTCCACTTGAAGTTCTTCAGGAACTCCGCCGCCTTGCCGCCGTCCTCCGCGAAGTCGGCGTTGAGGTACTTCTGCAGCGGGGTGACCGGGTAGGCGCAGTCGACCTTCGCCGGGTCGGCGTCGCAGCCCTCCTTGTAGGGCGGCAGCTTCACCTCGGTCATCGGGACCTTCTCGAAGAGCCACTGGGGGGTGTACCAGTAGGTCAGGAAGGGCTTCTTCTCCTTGGCGAACTGCTTGATCTGGGTGATCTGGGCGGCCTCGGAGCCGGCGAAGACGACCTTGTAGTCCAGGTCGAGATTCTCGACCAGGGCCTTGTCGTTGGTGACGTAGGACGGGGAACCGTCCATCAGCTGGCCCTTGTCGCCGCTCTCCGCGGTGCGCATCAGCTCGGCGTACTTGTCGAGGTTCTTCCAGTTGGTCACGTCCGGGTGCTTCTTCGCGAAGTACGTCGGGACGAACCAGCCGATGTGCCCGGTGACGCCGAGGTCGCCGCCGGGGGCGATGGTCTTCTTGTCCTCGACGTAGCGCTGCTCCTGCTCGGGGTGGCCCCAGTCCTCCAGGATGGCGTCGACCCGGCCCTGGCTGAGCGCGTCCCAGGCGGGGACCTCGTCGACCTGGACGGTGTCGACGCGGTAGCCCAGCTCGTGCTCCAGCAGGTACTGGGCGACGGCCACGTTGGCCTGGGCGCCGACCCAGGACTGCACGGAGAGGGTCACCGTCTTGGCGCCCTGGGCGTTGGCGTACGGGGACGCCTGCTTGGTCATGTCGGCGGCGCCGCAGCCGGTCAGCAGCGTCAGCGCGGCGACCGAGGCGATGGCGGTGGTGGTACGCATCCGCATGTCAGGCTCCCTTCTTCGTACGGCGCTCGGTCGGCTGGGTGACCCGGTCGAGCATCAGACCGAGGCAGACGATCGCCGCGCCGGCCACCAGGCCGGTCGCCAGGTCGCCCTGGGCCAGGCCGAAGACGACCTGGTAGCCGAGCGCGCCACCGCCGACCAGGCCGCCGATGATGACGACGGCGAGGACGAGGACGACGCCCTGGTTGACGGCGAGCAGCAGGGACCGGCGGGCCAGCGGGAGCTGGACCTGGCGCAGTTGCTGCCCGCTGGTGGCACCGAGCGAGCGGGCCGACTCCAGCGCGGCCGGGTCGACCTGGCGCAGCCCCTGGGCGGTGATGCGGACGACGGCCGGGAGGGCGTAGACGACCGCGGCGGCCACGGCGGGCGCGCGGCCCACGCCGAAGAGGGCGACGACCGGGATCAGGTACACGAACTGCGGCATCGTCTGGAAGACGTCCAGGACGGGCCGGAGCGCGCGCTCGAAGCGGTCGCTGCGGGCGGCGGCGATGCCCGTGGCGAAGCCGATGACCAGGGTCACGGCGACGGCGGCGAGGACCTGCGAGAGCGTGTCCAGGGACGGGTTCCACACGCCGAGCACGCCGATCGCGGCCATGGCGAGGACGGCGGTGAGCGCGGTGCGCCAGGTGCCGATCAGCCAGGCGAGGGCGGCGACGATCAGCAGTACGGACCACCAGGGCAGCCACTGGAGGCCGTCCCGGAGCGGGTTGAGGACCCAGCTGGTGAAGTGGGCGGCCCAGTCGGCGGTGCCGCCGATGACGGGGACGCCGGAGTAGAGGTGGGCGGTCATCCAGTCGACGGCCCGGTTGACGGGCTCGGCGATGTCCACCTCCCACGCCTCGGGCCAGTCGAGGAACCCGGCGAGCCGTCCGGCGACCGCGACGGCCGCGGCGGCGGCCAGGGCGTACAGCCAGGTCAGCGGAGACTTTCCGGATTCGCCGAGCCGCTCCCCCGCCGCGCCGGTCACCCGGTCCAGGACGACGGCGAGCAGCACGATCGGGATGCCGGCCGCGAGGGCCGCGCCCACGTCGACCGAGGCGAGCGCCTGGTAGACGCGGTCGCCGAGGCCGCCGGCGCCGATGACGGAGGCGATGACGGCCATGGACAGCGCCATCATGATCGTCTGGTTGACGCCGAGGAGGAGTTCCTTGCGGGCCAGCGGGATGCGGGCGGTCAGCAGCCGCTGGCGGGCGGTGGTGCCGAGGGACTCGACGGCCTCCAGGACCTCCTTGTCGGCGCCGCGCAGGCCGAGGGCGGTGAGCCGGGCCATGGGCGGGGCGGCGTAGACGACGGTGGCCAGGACGGCGGCGGGGACGCCGATGCCGAAGACCAGGACGACGGGGAGGAGGTAGGCGAAGGCGGGCAGCACCTGCATGGTGTCGAGCACCGGACGCAGGACGCGGTCCATCCGGTCGGACAGGCCGGCGGCCAGGCCCAGCAGGGCGCCTACGACGACCGACGCGAGCACGGCGACGACCATGAGCGCGAGGGTCTGCATGGTCGGCACCCACATGCCGAGCAGGCCGCAGGCCAGGAACGCGGCGGCCGTGCCGATCGCCAGCTTCACGCCGGCCACGCGCCAGGCGATCAGGGCGCCGATCGCGGTGACCCCGGCCCAGCCGACGGCGAGGAGGGCGAGGTACACGGCGCGTACGGCGATGACGACGACGTTGCTGACGTGGCCGAAGAAGTAGAGGAACAGCGGGTGGCTGTCGCGGTTGTCGATGATCCAGTCGCTGGCCTTGCCGAGGGGTTCGGAGACGTCGACGGTGAGGGCGGTGGGCCAGGTGGCGCCGCCCCACTGGGTTATGGCGAGGGGGACGAGGATCGCGGCGGCTGTCGCGAGGGTGAGGAGCTTGCGGGTGGCGGGGTGGGTGAGGATGCCTGGCGGGGCGGGCTTTCGGGCTGTTGCCGTGAGCGTTGCCATCAGACCTGCTCCTCGCTGGTGGCGGGGGGCGGGGTGGTCGTCTTGCGGCGCGTGGCCGGTGCCGCTGCGCCCACCCGTGCCGCCCCAGCGGCACGACTGCCCGCAGCTGCGGCGGGATTGTCCGCGGCTGCGGCGGCGGTGCCCGCGGCTGCGGCGGCGGTGCCCGCGGCTGCGGCGGGGGTTGCGTCGGCTGCGGCTGCGTCAGTCGTGGCCGTTGTGCCCGCTACCACCGACAGCAGTGCGTCCGCGTCGACCACCCCCAGGCAGCGGCCGTCGTCCATGACGCGGGCCGGGGAGCCGGCGCGGGCGACGGCCTCGATGGCCTCCGACACCGTGGCGTCGGGGCGGAGCGCGGGGCCGGTGCCGGCCTCGTCGGCCGAGGAGGCGGGGCGCATGGCCGTACGGACGGTGAGGACCTGCTCGCGCGGGACGTCGCGGACGAACTCGCGGACGTAGTCGTCGGCGGGCGAGCCGACGATCTCCTCGGGGGTGCCGAGCTGCACGACGCGGCCGTCGCGCATCAGGGCGATGCGGTCGCCCAGCTTGAGGGCTTCCTGGAGGTCGTGGGTGATGAAGACCATCGTGCGGCCCTCCTCGCGGTGCAGCCGGACGACCTCCTCCTGCATGTCCCGCCGGATCAGCGGGTCGAGCGCGCTGAACGGCTCGTCGAAGAGCAGCACCTCGGGGTCGACGGCGAGGGCGCGGGCCAGGCCGACGCGCTGGCGCTGGCCGCCGGAGAGCTGGCCGGGGCGGCGGTGCTCCAGGCCCTCCAGGCCGACCTTGGCGACGATGGCGGCGGCGCGCTCGCGGCGCTCGGCGCGGCCCATGCCCTGGACCTCCAGGCCGTAGGCCACGTTGTCGAGGACCGTGCGGTGCGGGAGCAGGCCGAAGTGCTGGAAGACCATCGCGGCGCGGTGGCGGCGCAGCTCGCGCAGCCGGGACTTGTCCATCGCGCGGACGTCCTCGCCGTCGATGGCGATGGAGCCGGCCGTCGGCTCGATCAGCCGGGTCAGGCAGCGTACGAGGGTGGACTTGCCGGAGCCGGACAGGCCCATGACGACGAAGACCTCGCCCTTGCGCACGTCGAAGGAGACGTCCGCCACGGCGGCCGTGCAGCCGGTGCGCGAGCGCAGCTCGGCCGGGCTCAGGGCACTCAGTTCGGGGTCGGCGGGGATCCGGTCGGCCTTGGGGCCGAAGACCTTCCACAGGCCGTCCACGGAGAAGACCGGGGCGGCGGAATCGGTGGCCTCGGGCGTACCCGGCGGCGTACTGGCGCTGGTGGTGGTACTCATCGGGCGTCACCACCGATCAGCTCGACGGCGCGCTCGCCGACCATGAGGACGCCGATCATCGGGTTCACGGCGGGCATGGTCGGGAAGACGGAGGCGTCGGCGATGCGGATGCCCTCCAGGCCGCGGACGCGCAGCTCGGGGTCGACGACGGCCTGCTCGTCGGTGGCGGCGCCCATGCGGCAGGTGCCCGCCGGGTGGTAGACGGTGTGGGCGACCTTGCGGGCGTACTCGCTCAGCTCCTCGTCGCCGGTGACGTCCGGGCCGGGGCAGACCTCGCGCTTGAGCCAGCCGGCCAGCGGCTCGGCCTTGGCGACCTCACGGGCGATCCTGATGCCGTCGACGAGGGTGCGGCCGTCGTAGTCGTCCTCGTCGGTGAAGTAGCGGAAGTCCAGGGCGGGCTTCACGGACGGGTCGGCGCTGGTCAGGTAGAGACGGCCGCGGGACTTCGGCTTGGGGATGTTCGGGGTCATGGAGACGCCGAACTCCGGGCGCTCGTAGCCGAGGCGCTCCGGGTTGTCCGTGAACGGGATCTGGTAGAAGTGGAACATCAGGTCGGGGCCCGCGTGTTCGGGGTCGCGGCGCACGAACAGACCGGCGTCGGAGTCCATCGCGGAGTTGTCCGGGATGGGGCCGTTGGTCTCCCACACGATCACCGACTCGGGGTGGTCGAGCAGGTTCTCGCCGACGCCGGGCAGGTCGAGCGCCACGGGTATGCCGAGGGCCTCCAGCTGGTCCTTCGGGCCGATGCCCGAGTGCAGCAGCAGGCGCGGCGAGTCGACGGCGCCGGCGCAGAGCACCACCTCGTTGCGTGCCTGGACGAGGATCTCCTCGCCGTCCTTGGTGCGGACGTGGACGCCCTCGGCGCGGGCGCCGTCGAGCTGGAGCTTGTACGCCCAGGTCTCCAGCATGACGGTGAGGTTGGGGCGTTCGTCCATCACCGGGTGCAGGTACGCCACCGAAGCCGAGGAACGCTTGTTGTTCTCGGGGTGGTAGGCGAGGTCGAAGAAGCCGACTCCCTCGGTGAACGGCTTCTTGTTGAAGCCCTCGACGCGGGGGACCTCCAGGGCCTTCTGCGCGGAGTCGACGAAGTCGCGGGCGATGGCGTTCCGGTCCTTCTCGTCGACCGGGACGATGTTGTTCTTCAGCCGCGCGTAGTACGCCTCCATCGGCACCGCGCCCCAGCCCTTGGCGCCGGCCGCCTCCCACTCGTCCCAGTCGGAGGGCAGCGGCTTGAAGGCGATGAGCGTGTTGTGCGAGGAGCAGCCGCCGAGCACCCGGGCGCGACTGTGCCGGATGTGCGAATTGCCGCGTGGCTGCTCGGTGGTCGGGTAGTCGTAGTCCAGCTCGCCGCCGAGCAGGCCCATCCAGCGGCGCAGGGTCAGCACGTCGTCGCGGCCGACGTCGCTGGGGCCGCCCTCGATGACGGCGACGGTGACGTCCGGGTTCTCGGTGAGGCGGGAGGCGATCACCGATCCCGCGGTGCCGCCGCCTATGACGACGTAGTCGTAGACGTGGGAGGTCTCGGGCATGGGGGTACTCCAGAGGGTGAGCGGACGGGGAGCCGGGCGGCCCGGGTGAGGTGCGGGCGGGGTGGAGTGGGGCGTGGGCGGAGCGAAGCGGCGTCAGCCGGCGAACCAGCGGACGGGCTTCGGGGCGAGGTTCTGGTAGACGTGCTTGCTCTCGCGGTACTCGGCGAGGCCCGCGGGGCCCAGTTCGCGGCCGACGCCGCTCTTGCCGAAGCCGCCCCACTCGGCCTGCGGGAGGTAGGGGTGGAAGTCGTTGATCCAGACGGTGCCGTGCCGGAGCCGGCCCGCGACCCGGCGGGCCCGTCCCGCGTCGGCGGTCCAGACGGCACCGGCCAGACCGTACTCGGTGTCGTTGGCGAGGGCTACGGCCTCGTCCTCGGTGCGGAAGGTCTCGACGGTGAGCACCGGTCCGAAGACCTCCTCCCGTACGACCTTCATCTCCCGGTGGCAGTGGTCGAGGACGGTCGGCTCGTAGAAGTAGCCGGTATCCGGCCGCTGGGGGGACGGCTCGGGGCGCTTGCCGCCGCAGCGCAGCTCGGCACCCTCGGCCAGCGCGGAGGCGACGTAGTCCTCGGTCTTGGCGCGCTGCTGCTCGGAGACGAGCGGGCCGCACTCGACGCCGTCCTCGGTGCCGCGGCCGAGGCGGATCTTCGCGGCGCGGCGGGCGAGTTCGGCGACGAAGCGTTCGCGGACCGACTCCTCGATGATGAGCCGGCCGCCGGCGGAGCAGACCTGGCCGCTGTGGATGAAGGCGGCGTTGAGGGCCTGGTCGACGGCGGTGTCGAAGCCCTCCTCGGTCTCGCAGGCGTCGGCGAAGACGACGTTGGGGTTCTTGCCGCCGAGTTCGAGGGCGACCTTCTTGACGGTGACGGCGGCGGCCTGGGCGACCTTGGTGCCGCTGATCAGGCCGCCGGTGAAGGAGACCAGGTCGACGTCGGGGTGCTCGGCGAGGCGGGCGCCGACGCTGTGGCCGGGACCGGTGACGATGTTGGCGACGCCGGTGGGGAGGCCGGCCTCGGTCAGCAGGTCGATCAGGGCGACGGTGGTCATCGGGGTGATCTCGCTGGGCTTGATCACGAAGGTGTTGCCCGCGGCGAGCGCGGGGGCGATCTTCCAGCTGGCCTGGAGGAGCGGGTAGTTCCAGGGCGTGATCATCGCGCAGACGCCGACCGGCTCGTGCACGACGACGCTGTGGATGTCGGGCGAGCCCGCGTCGACGACCCGGCCGGGGGCCTCACCGGCGACCAGGTCGGCGAAGTAGCGGAAGGCGTCGGCGACGCAGTCGATGTCGACCCGGCCCTCCTCGACGGTCTTGCCCGCGTCGCGGCTCTCCAGCAGGCCGAGCGGCTCGCGGTCGCGTACGAGGAGGTCGGCGACGCGGCGCAGCAGGGCGGCGCGTTCGGCGACCGGGGTGTGCGGCCACTCGCCCGTGTCGAAGGCGTGCCGGGCGGCGGCCACCGCGAGGTCGGTGTCCTTCTCGTCGCCCTCCGCGATGACGGCGAACGGCCGGGCGTCCGCGGGGTCGAGGATCTCGCGGGTGGCGCCGGAGGACGCCGCCAGCCACTCGCCTCCCGCGTGAATGGTCCGGTGCGCCCGCTCCGCCGGAGTTTCCGTGCTGTTCGCCATGATCGGTATTGCCTTCCGTTCCTGTTCAACCCCCCTGTGTCACACTCGTGTCACTCCCGGGGACCGTGAGCCCCTGCCCACCGGCCCCGCATGCATGCCGAACCGGTGACCGAAAGTGCGGCGCATCACTAAGGAAAGGGACGGATGGGCATGAAGCGCGCACATGGACGCGTCGGTTTCCTTTGACTAGGGTCAAAGGTATGGAGCCAGTGACAGAGGGCGCGGCAGAGAGCGCGGTGACCGGGGGCGCGGTGACGGAGGACGTCACGGCGTTGCGGCACTTCAACCGTTATTTCACGCGTCGCATCGGCGTCCTCGACGACCGCTATCTCGGCCAGGACCGCCCGCTCGGCGAGGCCCGGCTGCTCTTCGAGATCGCCGAGAGCGGCTCCGGGGTGTCCCTGCGGGACCTGCGCGTCCGCCTCGGCCTGGACGCCGGGTACCTGAGCCGGATGGTGAGGGCCCTGGAGGCGCAGGGCATGGTCCGGCTGGGCGTGCACCCCGGCGACAGCCGGCTGCGTACGGTCGAGCCGACCCCCGCCGGACGGGCCGAGGTCGCGGAGCAGAACCGCCGGGCCGACGTGCTCGTCTCCGGGCTGCTCCAGGGGCTCGCCCCGGACCAGCGCCGACGGCTGACCGACGCCATGGCCACCGCCCAGCGCCTGCTGCGGCTGGCCGCCGTCACCGTGACACCGGTCGACGCCCGCGTCCCGGACGCCCGCGCCTGCCTGGCCGCCTACGCCGCCGACCTGGACGCGCGCTTCCCCGAGGGCTTCGACCCCTCCGACCTCGTGGGGCCCGAGGAGGTGTCGGGGGACGCCGGGGCGTTCCTCGTCGCGTACGAGGAGGGGCGGCCGGTCGGCTGCGGGGCGCTGCGGCGGACGGCACCCGGGGTCGGCGAGATCAAGCACGTGTGGGTGCACCCCGGCGCCCGGCGGCTCGGGCTGGCCCGGCGCCTGCTCGACGGGCTGGAGGGCGAGGCCGCCGCGCGCGGCCTGACCGTCGTACGGCTCGACACGCACGCCGTGCTCACCGAGGCGCGGGCGATGTACGAGGCGTCCGGCTACACCGAGATCCCGGCGTACTCCGACCATGTCTACGCCGGGCACTGGTTCGAGAAGCGGCTGCCGCGAGCCTGACAACGGGCGCGGGCCCCGTCCCGGAACCGGAACGGGGCCCGTGCGGGCGGGGTGGGCTCAGATGAGGCCGAGAGCGCGGACCGCCTCGCGCTCCTCCGACAGCTCCTTGACGGAGGCGTCGATGCGGGCGCGGGAGAACTCGTTGATGTCCAGGCCCTGGACGATCTCGTACTTGCCGTCCTTGGTGGTGACCGGGAAGGAGGAGATGATGCCCTCCGGGACGCCGTAGGAGCCGTCCGACGGGATGCCCATGGAGGCCCAGTCGCCCTCGGCGGTGCCGTTGACCCAGGTGTGGACGTGGTCGATGGCGGCGTTGGCGGCGGACGCGGCCGACGAGGCGCCGCGGGCCTCGATGATGGCGGCGCCGCGCTTGGCGACGGTCGGGATGAAGTCCTCGGCCAGCCACTTCTCGTCGCCCACGACCTCGGCGGCGTTCTTGCCGGCGATGGTGGCGTTGAAGATGTCCGGGTACTGCGTGGCGGAGTGGTTGCCCCAGATGGTCAGGCGCTTGATGTCGGTGACCGACGAGCCCGTCTTCTTCGCGAGCTGGGTCAGCGCGCGGTTGTGGTCCAGGCGGGTCATGGCGGTGAAGCGCTCGGCCGGTACGTCCGGGGCGGCGGCCTGGGCGATCAGGGCGTTGGTGTTGGCCGGGTTGCCGACAACGAGGACCTTGATGTCGTCCGCGGCGTGGTCGTTGATGGCCTTGCCCTGCGGCTTGAAGATGCCGCCGTTGGCCTCCAGGAGGTCACCGCGCTCCATGCCCTTGGTGCGAGGGCGGGCGCCGACGAGGAGGGCGACGTTGGCGCCGTCGAAGGCGACGTTCGGGTCGTCGGTGATCTCGATGCCCTGGAGGAGCGGGAACGCGCAGTCGTCCAGCTCCATCGCGGTGCCCGCGGCGGCGTTGAGCGCCGGGGTGATCTCCAGGAGGCGCAGCTTGACCGGCACGTCCGCGCCGAGCAGCTGGCCGGAGGCGATGCGGAAGAGCAGGGCGTAACCGATCTGGCCGGCCGCGCCGGTGACGGTGACGTTCACGGGAGTGCGGGTCATGGCGTTCTCCGTATGACAGCTGGCGGTGGGGCGTCCCTGCCCCGGGCGTTTGATCGATCTCTTGGTATCAAGAGATCGATCCAGCCGTCAGGCTATCGCGCCTCCCGTGCCCGGGACGTCCGGGTCGGTGTGGCCCGTCCCACAGGATCACCGCCGGATCACCCGCGCGCGCGAACGGCGTGCGGAACCGAGGGCATGAAAAGGCGGCCGCCTGTCCGGGAGAGGGGGGACGAAGGCGACCGCCGTTCGGGGATACCGTTGCCGGACTCCCGTGGGGGTACTTCTCGCGTGCCCCTGACTCCGCGGGCCATGCCTGCCGCGGAGGATTTTTCTCCCCGCGGCTACTCCGTGCAGCCCTTCTGGCCCGCCGCCAGCGTCACGCACGCCTTGGCGTCGGCCGCGGACTTGACCGCCACCATCGGGGTGTACGCGACGGTGTCGGCGGCCCCGGTGATCGAGCCCGTCTGCGGGCTCGCGCCGTCCGCGCTCACCTGCACCTCGTCGCCCTGGGCGGCCTGGGTGACCCGGGCCCACGCCGCGCCGCAGATCTTGCTGTAGCGGACCTCGACGGCGGCCGTGCCGACGGTGGCGGTCGCGGCGGTGGTCACCAGGTCGCCGCCGCAGCCCATGATCTCCGGGTCCTTGCCGGTGCAGGCGTCGCCGCTGCACTTCACGCCGGGCGGCAGCTCGGGGTCGGAGCTGACGGTGGGCGACGGGGACGGTTTCGCGCCCTCGTTCTTCTTCTCACCACCGTCGTTCAGAAGGAAGAAGGCGCCCGCGATCACGACGAGCACGCCGACGACGCCCGCGACGAACGTCGTCATCCGCTTGCTGCCGCCCCCGGAGGGCCGGGTCCGCGAACGGGAGCCGCCGTGCGGGGGCTCGCCGTACGAGCCGGAGGGCGTCGGGGAGGCCGAGGGGCCGTGGCCGTTCGGTGCGGCGGCGGCCGGCGCCGCCGGACCCCGCGCGGCTTCCCCCGAGTCGGCCCGGGTCCCGGACCACGCCGTACGGTCACCGGTCGGCGCCGGTCCCCGGTACCCGGCGATGCCCCACGAGTTGCCGTCGGTCGCGCCGCCGGACGACGGGACGGAGGGCGCGCCCGGCGCACCGCCGCCCCGGACCGTACCGACGGCCGAGTCGGGGCTGTCGGCGGCCGTCGGCTGCGCGGGAACCGTCGGCGGCAGCGTGGGTGCCACACCGGCCGGTCCGGCGATCCCGGGCGTGGCCGTGGCGCCGCCGCCGTGTCGGCCGGTCCGGCTCCCCTTGCCGTTCCGGCCGCCGTTGCCCGACTTGGCCGCGGGCGTGCCCAGCTCGCCGAGCGCGGCGCGCGCCTGGGAGATCCGGATGGCCTCCATGGTCATGTCATGGCGCATCTCCGAGCGGCTCCAGGCCCGCTCGGCCAGCTCCCACATGGTGGTCAGGTGGACGGGATTGGTCCGCGTCACCTCGGCGAGGGCCACGATGGCGCCCTTCGGCGCCAGCAGCCGGCCGTTCAGATAGCGCTCCCAGGACGTCTTGCTGTAGCCCGTGGCGTCGGCCACCGACGCGATGCTCAGCTCACTGCGGTCCACGAGTCGGCGCAACTGACTCGTGAACTCTCTGATCTGCGGATCGAGTTCATCCGGCAAGGCCTTCCAACGAGGCATTGCTTCCCCCTCTTCCCCCCGGTGACGTGCTGTTCGTTCCCCGTTTGGTCCTCGCGCGCGGCGTCCCGCGTGGAGTCCCCGTTCTGGCTACCCACAGGGATGCGCCCGGTCAGGATCTCAGTTCCCGGGGTGGGGGCGCACAGGAGCACAGGGGTCGCGAACATGCACCGTCGCACGCTCACCGACCCGTGGTCCAGTGTCCCACCGGCGTTCCCCTGCCCGGAACCGAACCCCGTTTTTCGCGGCTCGCGTAGCGGAGTAGCGGAACGGTCACTTCCGTGCCACAGCGCCCCGACAGGCGTTGAACAGGGCGTTCGCCGTGCAGGAGGGTTGGTCCCGGCGGGCGGCCCGTCCTTCCACGGGGGTGAGGACGGGCCGTTCGCTAACTCACCGTGAAGTGCAGGGTGTCCTTCAGGAACGGGATCTCCAGCCACGGTTTCGGCTGGGCCATCATCGCCAGCAGGACGATGGAGAGGCCGAGGATGCCGTAGGTGGTGATGTCCGTGAAGCGGGAGCGCACGGCGAGCATGCCGACGTCGGGCAGCACCCAGCGCAGCGCCGCGCCGACCAGTAGGGCGGTGCCGATCAGCAGGGTCCCGTAGCGGAACACGTCCAGCGCGGTCAGCAGCAGGCCGAGGCCCACCAGTCCGACCACGAGGAGGATCGGCCACTGCCGGGCGGGCGCCGGGGCGTCGCCGGCCGCGGCGCGGCCGCCGCCCTCGGGGCGCGCGGTGTCGCGGGTGAAGAGCGGGAACCGGCGGGTGATCCGCCGCGGCCTGCCCTCGGCGTCGGGCGCGCTGACGGGGTCCCGGACGGTGATGTCCTCCGGGTGCTCCGCGTGCTTCCGGTGCCCCGCGTGCTCCCGGTGCCCCGCGTGCTCCCGGTGCTCGACGTGCTTCCGGTGCTCCGAGTCGTCCGCGTGCTCCGGGCGCTCGGCGTCGGTGTCGTCAGCCGGCACTGCGCTCCGCCGCCTCCACCACGTTGACGAGCAGCTGGGCCCGGGTCATGGGGCCGACGCCGCCGGGGTTCGGGGAGATCCAGGCGGCGACCTCGGCCACGCCGGGGTGGACGTCGCCCATGATCTTGCCCTCGGCGTTGCGCGAGACGCCCACGTCGAGGACGGCCGCGCCCGGCTTGACGTCCTCGGGGCGGACCAGGTGCGGGGAGCCGGCCGCGGCGACGACGATGTCCGCGCGCTTGAGGTGGGCGGACAGGTCCCGGGTGCCGGTGTGGCACTGGGTCACGGTGGCGTTCTCGCTGCGCCGGGTGAGCAGCAGCGGCATCGGGCGGCCGATCGTGACGCCGCGGCCGACGACCACGACCTCGGCGCCCTTGATCTCCACGCCGTGGCGGCGCAGGAGGGTGAGGATGCCGTTCGGGGTGCAGGGCAGGGGGGCCGGCTCGTTCAGGACGAGACGCCCGAGGTTCATCGGGTGCAGGCCGTCCGCGTCCTTGTCCGGGTCCATCAGCTCCAGGATGCGGTTCTCGTCGATGCCCTTCGGCAGGGGCAGCTGGACGATGTAGCCGGTGCAGGTGGGGTCCTCGTTCAGCTCGCGGACGACCGCCTCGATCTCCTCCTGCGTCGCCGTGGCGGGCAGTTCGCGCTGGATGGAGGCGATGCCGACCTGGGCGCAGTCGCGGTGCTTGCCGGCGACGTACTTCTGGCTGCCGGGGTCGTCGCCGACCAGGACGGTGCCGAGGCCGGGTGTGACGCCCCTCTCCTTCAGCGCCGCCACGCGGGCGGTCAGTTCGGACTTGATCGCGGCTGCGGTGGCCTTGCCATCGAGAATCTGGGCGGTCATGCCCCCATCCTCGCGGATGACCGGCCCCCGGTTCCAATCCGGCCGACATCCGGGCACCGGCGAAGCGCTCACCGGGCGCCGACCGGGGCCTCGACCGGAGCGCCGGCCGGGCGCCCCGGGGCGCGTCCCACCCCGGCTGATCGCGATCGACGCTGTTGCACTTGCACAACACCTTGCGGCCGGGCTGGACAAGTAAGAGATAGGTCAAGAACGATTGGGCACAAGCACAGTGCCGCGGGGCCGTACCGGGGGGACGAACCGCCACGAAGTACCTCCTCCGCATCGAGCCACGCGTCGTCCCCGCACGTGACAGCTACGGAGGAAGTCCCGCATGAGTTTCGGCGACCCGAACAACCCCTACGGTCCGCCGCAGGGCCAGCAGGGCCAGCAGCACGGCCAGCAGCCGAACTACGGCTACCCCCAGCAGCAGCCCCAGGGCCAGCCCGGCTACGGCTACCCCGCCGCCCCGCCGGTCCAGCCCTACGGCGGCGGCTACGCCCCCGCCCCCGCGGTCATGCCCGGCACGGTGAAGGCCGCGCGCGTGATGCTGTTCGTGCTGGGCGCCTGCCAGGTCATCGGCGGCGTGCTGATGATCGCGGCCAGCTCCTGGTTCGCCGACTACATCGAGGACGAGGTCAACTCCGACCCCACCATCTCGGCGCAGGACGCGGACACCGTCACGAGCATCGGCGCGGGCCTCATGATCGGCGTCGGCGTGATCTTCCTGGCGTTCGCGTTCTGGGCGATATTCACAGGTGTCAAGTTCGCCACCGGCCGGGGCGGTCCGCGGGTCTCCGCGATCGTCTACGGCTCGATCGTGACGCTGGTCAGCGTGATCAACCTGCTGGGCGCCAACATCTTCGCCCTGATCAGCCTGGTCCTCGGCATCCTGATCATCGTCTTCTGCGCCAACAAGAACGGCAGTTACTGGTTCAACCGCCCGCAGTACTGAACCGGCGCCCGCCACGGCACACTTCGCGCCAATCAAGCCATGGGGCCGTGTCTCACCCGTACGAGGGGAGACACGGCCCCGGTGCGTCGCAATAGTCTGACGTGGGTAGCCGTCAGGCACGGGGAGACGCACCTTGTACAGCATCATCGTGGTACCTCCGCCGACCACGGAGGACGAACACACCCGCACCCAGTTCCGGCTCGCACCCGGCGAACGGCTCGTCTTCGGGCGGTCCGTGCCCGAGGGCGGACTGCTCATCGGGCACGACGGAGTGTCCCGCAGAGCCGGTGAGATCACCGCCCACGGCACCTTCTGGGCCCTGAGCAACCTGTCCGCCCACCAGACCTACGTGGTGGAGAACCCGGAGGGCGCCGGCGAGCACATCAAGGTGGCGCCGGGCCGGCTGGACGCCCCGGTGCCGTTCGAGTTCTCGCGGATCGTGCTGCCCGCCGCGGGCGACCTGCTGCCGGTCGAGGTGTGGGCACCGCGCCACGACTATCTGCGCGCCGAGGACGGCACCGACGGCGAGCCGACCGCCCCGGCCTTCTCCGTCGACCGCACCAAACGGTACTTCGCGGTCCTGGCCGCCCTGTGCGAACCGCGGCTGCGCGGGGCGCCGCACGCGCCGCTGCCGACCGTCGAGCAGGTCGTCGAGCGGCTGCGGCCGGGCTGGCCGGCCGCGTCGCGCACGTCCGTCCAGTGGAACATCGACTACCTGGCGGTGAAGCTGCGGCTGAAGCCGGGCCCGGAGACGGCGGAGGCGGGCGCGCGGCTCAACGGCAAGAAGGAGTCCCTGGTGTCCATGGCGCTCCGCTTCGACCTCGTACGGGAGGACGACCTCGTGGTCCTCGCGGCACCGCCGCGCCGGGTGCCCCGGTGACCGAGCCGTACGCCGTCCCGGTGCCGAAGGGTTACCGGGTCGGCGTCTGGGAGGTGCGGGCGCCGATCGCGACGGGCGCCTTCGGCAGCGTGTACGAGGCCCGCAGGGCCGGTGGGGGCGACGCCGGCGGCCTTCCGCGCACGGCCGCCCTGAAGTTCCTGCCGACCGGTACGGGCACCCCGCGCCAGCTGTCCCACCTGCGCGAACTCGTCGAGCGCGAGGTCGAGTTGCACCGCCGGCTGCGGCGGCCCCGGCTGGTGCGGATGTACGAGACCCTCGTCGTCGACGACCCGGCCCGCCCCGCGCTCGACGGCGCCACCGTGCTCGTACTGGAGAAGGCGGAGGGGTCCCTGTCCGCCCTGCTGTCCGCGTCGCCGCGCCCGGCCGCCGGGCCCGCGCTGGTCGCCCAGGTGTGCGAGGGCCTGGCCCAGCTGCATCACGCCGGGTGGGTGCACGGAGACCTGAAACCGGCCAACGTGCTGCTGATGAGGGACGGTTCGGCCCGGCTCGCCGACTTCAACATGGCCGCCGAACTGGAAGGCACCCACGCCTACACCCCCGCCTTCTCCACCCCCGACTACACCCCGCCCGAACTGCTCTGGTCCGAGATCGGCGAACGCGGCCGGCGGATCCGCCCCTCCGCCGACGTCTGGGCCTTCGGCGTCCTCGCCCACCTCGTCCTCACCGGCTCCTTCCCGCTGCCCGGCGGCACCCCGGCGGCCCGCCGCGACGCCGGGGCCGCCTACGCGCGCGGCACCGAGGAGCTGCGTCTGTCGCCCGCGCTGCCCGAGGCGTGGCGGGAGATCGTGCGCGCGTGCCTGACCCGTACGCACGCCGAACGCATCGGCACGGACGCCCTGTTGCGGCGGGTGGCGGCGGCCGCGGGAGGTACGGGCGGCCGGTCCGTCCTGCCGCGCCGCGCGGGCCCCCGGCGCACGGCCCTCGCCGCGGCGGCCGCCACCGTGGCCGTCGCCGCGCTCGGCTACGGCATCAGCACCCGCGCCGGCGACGACGGCCCCGGCTCCGCACCCGGCGGCCGGGGTCCCGGCGGCACCGCGACCGTCTCCGCCGCCTCCTACGGTGCCGGTGAACTGCGCACCGACCGGGACGTGCCGGCCGCCTACCGCCTGCTGATCGTCGAGACGGCGCACGACTGCGACCGCGAGGAGGTCAGCCCGCCCCTGATCGCCGCCATGCTGAAGGTGGAGAGCGACTTCGACCCGGCCCTCGCGGACCCCGCGAAGAACGAGTACGGAATCGCCCGCTGGACCCCGAGCGTCCTGCGCTGGTGGATGAACGAGGACGGAACCCCCGGCGAGGAGGTCCCCGAACCCCCCTTCCCGCCGGCCGAGTCCATCCCGGCGATGGGCCGCTACCTGTGCTGGATCACCCCGCGCCTCGACGCCGGCCTCCCGGGCGACCGCCGGGTGCTGATCGCCGTGGCCTACCGGACGTCGTACGACAAGGTGAACGACGCGGGCGGGGTTCCCCCGAAGTACCGCGACTACGCCGCCCGCGTCGCTCACCACCTCAAGGAGTACACGCCGCCGGGGAGGAAGTGACCCTGAGAGTTACGAGGTACCGCGCGGCGACCGCCCCGGGCACGGTGTGAGCACACCGCTCCGGCGGTACGACACCGACGTTCATGGGGGAACAACAGTGAACATCATCAAGCCCGCCGCGCTGCTCGTCGCGGCATCGGCCCTGGTCGCCGGCTCCACGGTCGCGGCCACGGCCGCCGCCGACCCGGCCGGCACCCGGGTGACCGCGCTCCAGCAGGCCGCCGACGAGGTGCTGGCCGACAAGCCGACGCCGCTGCGTGTGTCCGCCGACGCGGTCCAGTACGAGGGGCTGACCGTCACCGAGGCGCCCAGGACCAAGGGCGCCCAGGACCTGGCCTGCGACTACGGCCACCTGTGCATGGTCGTCAAGGGCACCAAGTTCGACTTCTACAAGTGCCAGACGTGGAACGTCACCAACTGGACCGGTGACGGCCCGTTCACCAACAACCAGACGCGCGGCACGGTCGCCAAGTTCTTCAACAAGGACGGCAGCGTCCGCTGGACCTCGACGGCCTACCAGGCGGGCACGGCCACCTGGGACCCGATCTGGTCGCTGCGCCCCTGCTGATCCGCTGATCCGCTGATCCGCGCGCGGGAGCGTGCCGGACCGAAAGGCCCCCGGGTCCCCTCCACGGAGGGGGCCCGGGGGCCGCTTCCGCGTCTTCCGCCTCTTCCGCGTCTTCTGCGTCCGGAGCCCGCCGATCCACCGACCCACCGACGCGTCCGAATGCTTAGGTTGCCCTCACTCGCCTCCCGTACGCTGCCAGTTGTTGGACTGGGGAATGTTGACCCCGAGCAATCGGGGGAGGGGGACGACTCCATGTACAGCGTCATCGTCGTGCCGCCGTCGTGCGGCAGTGTGGCCGACCAACTGAGGATCAGCGCGGGCGAGAGCATCGAGTTCGGCAGGACCGAGCCGAGCGGCGGGGGACTCGCCATCGCACACGCGGGAGTGCCCCGGGTCGCCGGGGAGATCGCGGCGCACCGGACGTTCTGGCTGCTGAGCAACCTCAGCGAGGACCAGACCTATGTGGTGGAGAACCCGGAGGGCGCCGGCGAGCACATCAAGGTCGCTCCGGGCCGCGTGGAGGCGCCCGTACCGTTCGAGCTGGCGCGTGTGACCCTGCCCGCCGCGGGTGACCTGCTCACCTTCGACGTCTGGGCGCCGCGGCACGCCTTCCGCAGCGTCGAGCGCCGGGGTCTCGAGGGGGCCGGCACCGTCCCGGCGTTCGCCCTGGACCGCACCAAACGGTACTTCGCGGTCCTGGCCGCCCTGTGCGAGCGGCGCCTGCGCGGGGAGCCCCGCGCCCCGCTGCCCGCTGTCGAGGAGATAGTGGAACGGCTGCGCCCGAGCTGGCCCAAGGTCAGCCGCTCCGCCGTCTACTGGAACATCGACTACCTCGCCGTCAAGCTGCGGCTGAGACCCGGCCCGGACACGGCCGAGCCGGGCAGACGCACGCACGGCAAGAAGGAGTCCCTGGCGTCGCTCGCCCTCCGCTTCGACCTGGTCCGCGAGGACGACCTGGTCGTACTCGCCCCGGCTCCGAGCGGAGCGGCACGGTGACCGGGCGGCCGTACGCGGTCCCGGTGCCGAAGGGATACCGGATCGGGCCGTGGGAGGTGCGCGAGCCGCTCGCGTCCGGCGCGTTCGCCACGGTCTACGACGCGACCCGCGCCGCCGACGATGGCGAGCTGCCGCGCCGGGCGGCGCTCAAGTTCCTGGCCACCGGCACCCGTACCCCGCGCCAGCTGCACCACCTGCGCGACCTCGCCGAACGAGAGGTGCAGTTACTGCGGCGGCTCCGCTCCCCCCGGCTGATCCGGATGTACGACACCCTGGCGGTCGACGACCCGGACCATCCCGAGCTGGACGGCGCCACCGTCCTGGTGCTGGAGCGGGCCGAGGGCTCCCTGGACGCCGTACTGGCCCGGACGCCGTCCCCGGAGGCCGGACCCGCCCTGCTGGCCCAGATCTGCGAGGGCCTGCACCAGCTGCACCACGCGGGCTGGGTGCACGGGGACCTGAAACCGGCCAATGTTCTGCTGATGGCGGACGGTTCGGCCCGGCTCGCCGACTTCAACCTGGCCGCGGAGATGGAAGGCACCCACGCCTACGCCCCCGCCTTCGCCACCCCGGACTACACCCCGCCCGAACTCCTGTGGCCCGAGGTCGACGAGCGCGGAACGCGGATCCGCCCCTCCGCCGACGTCTGGGCCTTCGGCGTCCTCGCCCACGTGGTCCTGACCGGCGAGTTCCCGCTGCCCGGCGGCACCTCGGAGGCCCGCTCCGACGCGGCGACGCGCTACGCCCGCGGCCGCGAGGAACTGCGCCTGTCCCCCGGCCTCCCGGACGCCTGGCGCGAGATCATCTCCGACTGCCTCGCCCGTACGCACGAGGAGCGCACCGGCCGCACCGCCGGCACGGCCTCGCTCCTGCGCCGAGTGGAGCGGGTCGCGGGAACGTCCCCCGCCGCCCGCCTGCCGAGGCTGCGGCCGTACCGTCTGCGGCGCACCGCCCGGGTGAGCACCCTGGTCGCGGTGGCGCTGGCGGCGGTCACGGCTTCGACGATGTACGCGGCCCGGGAGGACGACGAGCCGACGTACGGGTACCACCGCTGCCCGGTCGCCTCCGTCTGCTTCTTCAGCGAACCCAACGGCGCCGGCGAGATGTGCAGTTGGGACAGGGACGACGGGGACTGGCTGTCGGGGGCGGACACCTGCCTGTGGACCCGGGACCGGCCGGTGCGGTCCATCTTCAACAACAGCAGTGACGACTCGACAGGACTCGGCGCCGTGGCGTACTTCCGGGGCCGCGACTTCACCCCGGTCGGCGAGGACGTCACCCGGAAGAACTCCCGGAACCGCACGGGCTGCACCTCCCAGCGCAACCAGGGGAACCTGGCGGGTACGTACGCCCCGCTGTCCCACAAATGGATCGCACGCTGCTGACCCGCGGAGGTCGTACTCGCCGTAGCCGCGGTCCGCCGCCGCGGCAACCTGAACTGTTGCAGGTCCTCCCTCGAACCTTCCAGGTACCTCCGGCGGGCTGCGGCCGCCATCGTGTGAAGCGCCGGCCCGAGACGGACGGCGCCGCACGGGACCAGGGGGAGGCAGCACGGGATGAGGCGTGTCTACAGCGTCGTCTGCGCGGTCACCGCCGTTGCCGCGGCCTTCGTGACCGGGTGCACGCGGGACACCGACACGAGAGCGGCCACGACGGCGGCACAACGGGCCGAGCCCCGGGAGCTGACCTACACCGAGGAACTGCGGCTGTCGGACGCCCAACAGCGGTTGATCGCGCGCTGCATGACGGAACAGGGTTTCACCTACCACGCGTACCGGCCGCTGACCGTCGAGGAACACCACCCGGTGGGGTACGTGCAGGACGATGTCGCCTGGGCCCGTGAGCACGGATACGGCAGCCGCATCCGGGCGAAGGCCGACAGGGCGCGCCTGGGCAACCCGAACATCGTCTACCGCGAATCACTCTCCGAGGAACGCCGCGCGAGCTACGACACCGCCCTCAGCGGCGGCTCCGCGGCGCGGGAACTCTCGGCGGAGGTGCCGGAGGGCGGGACGTACCGCAAGCGGGTGGGCGGCTGCGTCGC
Organism: Streptomyces sp. BB1-1-1; assembly: GCF_031597775.1. Taxonomy (NCBI): domain Bacteria; kingdom Bacillati; phylum Actinomycetota; class Actinomycetes; order Kitasatosporales; family Streptomycetaceae; genus Streptomyces; species Streptomyces sp. BB1-1-1. Next base: position 3,389,569 of record NZ_CP134203.1, read on the forward strand.
CGAGTCGGAGAAGCGTCTGTACGGCGACCTGGCGACCTGGTTCGCCGCCGACAAGACCGCCTCCGGTCTCCAGGCCCACGCCGTGGAGGCCGTGCTGAAGGACTCGCGGTTCACCGCGGCGGTGGAGCGGTGGTCCCAGTGCATGCGACGTGCCGGGCACGGCCATCCGGACCCCGGCGAGGCCCGGGAGGCGGTACGGCGGCAGTCCCAACGGCTGTCGGAGGCCGAAGCGTTCGGGGCCGAGCGGGAGGTCGCCGCAGCGGATGCCACCTGCGCCCGCGAGACCTCACTGCGCACGGTCGCCGAGGAACGCGAAGCCCATCACATGGACCGGCTGCGCGGCGACTACGGCGACGCGCTGGACACCGTACGGCGGATCCAGCGGGACGCGCTCGCCCGGGCCGAGAAGATCGCCGGCCGTCAACCCTGACGGCCGGTGCGTGCGAGAACCAACAAGGAGGACGCACATGCGTAGGACGGCAGCGGCATTCGCCGCTCTGGGACTGGCGGTGCTCGGCGTCTCCGCCACCGCGACCACGGCCCACGCGGGACCGAACTGCGACGCCAAGTGGCCCGGCCGGGACGGAATGGTCCGGGCCTGGCAGCTGAACGACTGCTCCGGCATCTACCTCGGCGGCACTCAGTCCCACGACTCGGACTGGGGCAACAGCAGCGGCCCCTTCCAGGGCTCCGACGAGAACCGGGCCTCGTCGGTCATGAACAGCGGCTACGTCGGCAGCTACGACATCGTGGCGTTCTACCGGCTGACCAACTACGGCGGCGGTCAGGCCTGTCTGAAGCCCGGCGAGCTGTACGCGGATGATCTCAGCGACAACACGTTCAACAACAAAGACCGCGACCCCGTGGACAACCGGATCTCGTCCCACCGGTGGGTGGACAGCTGCGGCCACATCCTGACCTGAGCCTCGGCTCGGCGACCGCCGCAGAGGCCGACCCTGCAAGGTTCGAGGTTCCGCGGACCGGCCTCCACGACCAGAGTGATGCCTGCGCAACCAGTCAGAAACAAGGGGAGGACATCGCATGATCAGGAAGAAGATCGCGGCCGTGCTCGGTGCGGCGGCACTCGCGGGGCTGGGCATCGCCGCCACCGCCACACCCGCGAGCGCGGCCTGGACCGACTGCAGCTCCGGAGCCCTGTGCGCCTACCTCGGGGACAACGGCTCGGGCGACCCGGGTGAGGTGTTCGGGGACAACACGAACCTGCTCCAGTACAACAAGTTCAACAACGCGGAGTCGGTCTACAACAACGGCAACTCGTGCAACGTGCGCATCTACAACGGTACGAACTACTCGGGCAGCTCTTTCGTCCTGCTGCGCGGGTACGTCATCGGCAACCTCGACGCGTACCGCAGCGGCATCTTCGCCGACGACCTCGCGTCCAACAACTGGTGCTGACATGCGCCGGTTGCTGTGGCTGACCGCCGCAGCCCTCCTCGCCGCCGGGTGCTCCGCGTCCCCCGGCGGCGAGGCCGAGGCGGAGAAGCGGCCCGATCCCCGCCCGCTGGGCGGCGCGCTCCACTTCACTGCGGCCGAATCCGCCGCACTGCACCGCGCCGAGGAGCAGGAAGTGCGGAAGTGCATGGCGAGCCGCGGCTTCGGCTACGACGCGATACCCGTCGGTGATGTCCAGCGGAGGGCCGCCCAAAGCCCTTACGGCCTCCTGACGCGGGGTCGCGCGGCCCAGGACGGCTACGGCCTGACCGTGGAGCGGCTGAAGAAGCCCCCGGCCGACCCGAACGCCCAACGGGTGTCGGCGCTGGCCGAGCATGACCGCCGCGCGTGGGAGGGTGCGCTCAAGGGTGCGGCGAACGGGCCACGCGAGGAGATCGAACTGCCTGACGGACCGACCGTGTCGGTGGCCACCGATTCCTGCGTCTCCGTGGCGCGCCGGGCACTGTACGGCGTTTCGTGGGACCGGACCCAGTACTCGTTGCAGAGCCTTCACAACTCGGTCGTGACGGACACGCACGACCACCCCCTTGTGCGGTCGGCGGAACGGAAGTGGGCCGCCTGCATGCGGGACGAGGGCTTCCGGTACGAGAGCCGCGAGGACCCGCTCAAGGCGTTGAAGAAGCGGCTCGACTCCGCCGGCTCCGACCCGGCTGCCCTGCGAGCCACGGGCCGGGAGGAGCTGAGGATCGCCGTGCGGGACGCCGCGTGCCAGGTGGAGGCCGGTCTCGCCGAAAAGATCTCCCGGGCCCAGAAGCAGGTGGAGAAGGCGCTGCCGCCCGCACGCACCTCCCTGCTGGAGGAGTTCCGTGCGGCACGGGACGGCGCGTTGCGGCGGGCGGGAGCGGGGACGGCTTCGACCGCGTGACGGGGGAAGCATGACGGAGGGCGTCCCGGTGCCGGTGCCGGCACACTGGGACGCCCTCGCGTGCCGCGTCAGTGGAAGAAGTGCCGCGTCCCCGTGAAGTACATCGTCACGCCGGCCTTCTTCGCCGCCTCGACGACCAGCTCGTCGCGGACCGAACCGCCGGGCTGGACCACGGCCTTCACGCCGGCCGCGGTGAGGATCTCCAGGCCGTCCGGGAAGGGGAAGAAGGCGTCGGAGGCGGCGTACGCGCCCTGCGCGCGCTCGGCGCCGGCCCGCTCCACCGCCAGCTTCGCGGAGTCGACGCGGTTGACCTGGCCCATGCCCACGCCGACGGAGGCGCCGTCCTTGGCGAGGAGGATCGCGTTGGACTTGACGGCCCGGCACGCCTTCCAGGCGAAGGCGAGGTCGGCCAGGTCGGACGGGGAGAGGGCCTCGCCGGTGGCCAGGGTCCAGGTGGCGGGGTCGTCGCCGTCGGCCTGGAGGCGGTCGGTGACCTGGAGGAGGGCGCCGCCGTCGATGGGCTTGACCTCGACGGGGGCCGCCGGGGCCTCGGGGGCGCGCAGCACGCGGATGTTCTTCTTCTTGGCGAGGGCCTCGAGGGCGCCGTCCTCGTAGTCGGGCGCGACGATGACCTCGGTGAAGATCTCGGCGACCTGCTCGGCCATCTCCTTGGAGACCGGGCGGTTGACCGCGATCACGCCGCCGAACGCGGACAGCGGGTCGCAGGCGTGCGCCTTGCGGTGCGCCTCGGCGACGTCCGCGCCGACCGCGATGCCGCACGGGTTGGCGTGCTTGATGATCGCGACGCAGGGCTCGGCGTGGTCGTACGCGGCACGGCGGGCGGCGTCCGTGTCCGTGTAGTTGTTGTACGACATCTCCTTGCCGTGCAGTTGCTCGGCCTCGGCGAGGCCGCCACCCTCGGGGGAGGTGTAGAGGGCGGCGGGCTGGTGCGGGTTCTCGCCGTAGCGCAGGGTGTGCGCGCGGTCGTACGTGGCGCCCAGGAAGTCGGGGAACCGCGAGTCGTCGACCGGGGCGTACTCCGAGGCGAACCAGGAGGCGACGGCCACGTCGTACGCGGCGGTGTGCTGGAAGGCCTCGGCGGCCAGGCGCTTGCGGGCGGCGAGGTCGAAGCCGCCGTCCTTCACCGCGGAGAGCACGTCGGCGTAGCGGGCGGGGCTGGTGACGACCGCGACCGAGGGGTGGTTCTTGGCGGCGGCGCGGACCATCGAGGGGCCGCCGATGTCGATCTGCTCGACGCACTCGTCGGGGGTGGCGCCCGAGGCGACGGTCTCGCGGAACGGGTAGAGGTTGACCACGACCAGGTCGAACGGCTCCACGCCCAGCTCGCCGAGCTGCTGCCGGTGGCTGTCCAGGCGCAGGTCGGCGAGGATGCCGGCGTGCACCTTGGGGTGCAGGGTCTTGACGCGGCCGTCCAGGCACTCGGGGAAGCCGGTCAGCTCCTCGACCTTGGTGACGGGCACGCCGGCCGCGGAGATCCGCCCGGCGGTGGAACCGGTGGAGACGAGCTCGACGCCGGCCTCGTGCAGCCCGCGGGCCAGCTCCTCCAGCCCGGTCTTGTCGTAGACGCTGACGAGCGCGCGACGGATGGCCCGCTTGTTGCTCTCGGCGGTGGCGGTCACTGGATAACTACCTTTCGTCCCTCAATGCGATAGCCGTTGCGGGCGAGCCGCCCCACGACATCGACGAGCAGCCTTCGCTCGACTTCCTTGATGCGCTCGTGCAGAGCGCTCTCGTCGTCCTCGTCCCGGATCTCCACCACGCCCTGCGCGATGATCGGCCCGGTGTCGACGCCGTCGTCGACGAAGTGGACGGTGCAGCCGGTGACCCTGGCGCCGTACGCGAGCGCGTCCCGCACGCCGTGGGCCCCCGGGAAACTGGGGAGGAGGGCGGGGTGGGTGTTGACGAACCGCCCCCCGAAGCGGGCCAGGAACTCCTTGCCCACGATCTTCATGAACCCGGCCGAGACGACGAGGTCCGGCTCGTGGTCGGCGACGGCCTCGGCGAGCGCCGTGTCCCACGCGTCGCGGGTCCCGTAGTCCTTGACCTTCCGTACGAACGTCGGCAGTCCGGCGCGCTCGGCGCGGGCCAGCCCCTCGATGCCCTCGCGGTCGGCGCCGACGGCGACGATCTCGGCTCCGTAGGCCTCGACGCCGGTGGCGGCGATCTCGTCGAGGAGGGCCTGAAGATTGGTGCCGGATCCGGAGACCAGCACGACGAGGCGCTTGGCTCGCTGGGCCACGGGCTTGGCGGCCACGGTGGGGGCCTTTCTCGGGGGAGCTGGTCTGTGCGGTCGGTTTCGTACGGCCGACGGTTGAGCACGTTCATCGGTTTGTGCGGTCATACGAATGCTTCGCGCCCCGGGATACGGGGAAGTCTACGAAGCGGCCGACCGTCAGCAACGATACCGGCACACCGGACGGCCCCCTCGGGACGGGGGCGGGGCCGGGAGGTAGCGTCTGCGTGGAGCCGGCCCGGGAACGCCACCTTCGCGTTACGCGTTCACCAGTCGTGCCGACCGGTACGCCCGTTCCACCAGATCGCCCGTTTCACCAGATCGCCCGTTCACTGTCGCCAAGGGGAAGACGCTCACTTGATGCCGGACCGCAGCCTGCGACTGCTCACGCTCTCCCAGCAGTCGGCGCAGCCAGGGGAGCGCAGCACCGTGTTGCTGCGGGAGCGCCCCTCTTCACCGCCCGACACTCCCTCGGACCGGGCGGACGGCGGCGAGCAGGACGGCGCCACCGAGAAGGACAATCCGTTCGCACCGCCGCCGGAGGGCACGCCGGACCGCCCCTGGCAGCCGCGGCACCCGTCGGGCGACGGCGGCGATTCCCGGGGTGACGGCGGACGTTCTCCGTGGGGCCGCCAGTGGAGCGACCGGCAGCCCGGCCGCTCCCCCGGCGGCTTCGGTGATCGGCCCGGCGGTTCCGGTTCCGGCCCCGAGGGGTCGGGCGGTGGCACGGGTCCGCGCTGGGACCCGACGGACCCCGCCCAGCGGCGCGCCCGCTATGCCCTGCTGTGTGGCATGTGGGCCCTCTTCTTCGCGCTCTTCACCTGGCCGTACGTGGCTCTGCTGCTCGGCGCCCTGTCCCTGTACTGGGGCATCAGCGCACTGCGCGCCAAGCCCCGCGCCGCCTCGGACCCGGACACCCCGGCCCCGCCCGCCGACCAGACCGGCCGCCCGCAGCGGACCGCCGCGATCAGCGGCCTGGTCACGTCCTCCCTGGCCATCGTCCTGGTCGCCGCGTCCTTCGGCGCACAGCTGGTCTACAGCGACTACTACACCTGCCGGAACGACGCCCTGACCAACGTGGCGAAGCAGAACTGCGAGACCCACCTCCCGGAACAGCTCCGGGACCTGCTGGGCACGGAGGGCTGACGCCGGGCGCGGCGATTTCGGCCCCGCCGGCGCTGGAGGCCTTTCAGCCCGTCCGACGCTGGAGGCCTTCCAGTCCGTCCGGCGCTGGAGGCCTTTCAGCCCGTCCGGCGCTGGGGGCCTTTCAGCCCGTCCGGCGTTTGAGGACGAGGCCGTCCAGGCCGAAGCGGGGGTCTGGGGGCGCAGCCCCCAGGGTCGGGAAGGGCAGGGGCGGCGGGGGCGAAAAGCCACGGCGGCGACGCCGCGCCGGCACCACTCAAGGCACCCGCGACGGCCCCTCCCCAGGGGAGTCGACCGGCAGCAGATCGTACGGCGCATCGCCACCGCCACCGACTCCACCACCGCCACCGTCCCCCCGCCCCCACCACCGCCCCACCGAGGGCAACGAAACCCACCCCCACAGACCCCCACCACCGGCATCGGCTACCTCCCCACCCTCCGCCACCTCCGCCGAAGCGGCAGCGCCCCGCCCCCGCCACGCCCTCACCAGCACCGCCACCGGCAGCGCCACCACCCCGACCCACGCCAGCGTCGCGCCCCCGGCCTGCCACCACACCGGCCCGAACCGGGCGAGGGCACCGTCCCCGAGCGGCCCACCCGCCAGCGCGGCCAGCAGGGCGACGAGGACCGCGCAGAGCACGGCGGCCAGTACGGCGGCGGCGACGGTCCGCCGCCACGACCACACCCCGGCGGCCTCATGAGCGCCCGGGTCCGCGCCCGTCGCCGCCCGCGCCGTGAACCACCCCACCACCGCCCCCGCCACCAGCGGCACCGCCCCGGCCGTCCAGTGCAGCGGCGTGCCCGGACCCGCTTCCGGCACCGCCGCCAGCAGCGGGAACGGCGGCAGCAGTGGTGCCGGGGTGGAAGCGAAGGGGTCCACGACATGGCCGGTACCGAGCGCGAATCCGGGACCGAGGGCGTACGCCGCCGCCCACACCGCCGCGTTCGGCACCAGTGTCAGACAGAGCAGCAGCACGGCGAACCGCCCCGACCACCCCTCGGTCAGCTGCAGGAACGCCTCCCGCGCGGCGGCTCCGTGCCACACCAGCGACACCGCGAGCAGCAGCGCCCCGCCGCCGACGAGCACCGCCGCACCGGCGCCCGCGGCGCGCGTCGCGGCGCCCAGGCGCGCGTCCGGTTCCACGATCAGCTCCCGCAGGTTCCGGGGCAGTACGCGCAGCGCCCGTCCCACCGGCCCGCCCGGACGGCCGAACGCCGTCCACACGCCCGCGCCCGCCGCGCCCATGGTGACCAGCGGCAGGCACATCACCGCCCACCACCAGGAGGGCCGCAGCGCACCGCCCGCCGCGTACAGCACGACGGGCGTGGCGACGGCGAGGTAGCCGAGGACGACCCCCGCCCAGGCGTTGCGCGCGGAGACGGGCGGTGGTCCGGCGTCCGGGAGAATCCCGCCCCCGCCCAGACGCACACCGACCCCCGCCTTCGCGCCCGCGCCCACGGCCACACCCACGCCGTCCCCCGGGTCCGTGGCGTCCCGGGCCGCCCGGTGCAGCAGCCACACCGGGAGCAGCAGGAGCAGCAACGGGGTGACGCCGACGGGCGCGGGGGCGCCGGAGAGCGTGTCGGCGCGGACCAGTTCGGCCCCGTGCGCCAGCACCCACAGGGCGGCGGCGACGTGCAGTGCGCCGCCGGGCCCGCTGTCGGGGTACGGCGAGCTGATCCACAGCAGCGTCACGAGCGCGGCACACGAAGCCAGCCCCAGTCCGGCCGCGACCACACCGCCCAGGAGGCCGGCGGCCAGCCCGGGCGACCGGTCGCGCCAGCGGGTGCGCAGCAGGGACAACGGGGCTCGGCGAGCGGTCGTCTGGATCACGCCGCCATGCTCCCAACGACACGCGCTTTACCGGCGTAACAGGCGAAGCTCCGCTGTGTCGCTCAATATATGTTTATGTACTTTTTCGTACGAAGGGGCGCCCTGTGACGCGGCGCCCTGCAACCCCGCTGCCTCCGCCCAAGGCACGCCGACGCCTGCGTGAGACCGCCGCTCTGACGCAGGCTCAGCTCGCGGCGCGGGTGGGTGTCACCCGCGAGACGGTCCGTGCGTGGGAGAGCGGCCGCACGACCCCGCGCGGCCGGAAACGGGAGGCGTACGCGAAACTGCTGAACACCCTGGCCGAGGAGGCGACGGCGCGGCGGTCGAAGCCGGAGCCCACCGCGTCACCGGAACCGGCCCCGGAACCGGCCCCGGTACCCGTCGTCGTGGCCGTCGGCACCGGATCGGCGGACGCCTCCGATGAGGCCGCCGACAGCCTCGTACTCCCGGCGAAGCCACTGGACGAGCGGCGGTCGGATCCGAACCCGGGCCCGGGCCTGAAACCGGGTCCCGATCCGGCTGCTGAACAGGAGTCAGGACCGGAACCACGGCCCGAGCCGACGCCCGAGCCGACGCCGGATCCGACGCCCGATCCGGCCGCCTTGACGCCCGCTCAGGCATTCGACGCGCTGTACGAGTTCGGCGCCCCCGCCCTCGTACGGCAGACCTTCCTGCTGACCGGCCGCCGTGAGCTGGCGCGCGAGTCGGTGGAGCGGGCCTTCCAGGTCGCCTGGGAGCACTGGCCCGAGGTGGCCCGCGACCGCGACCCGGTGGGCTGGGTGCGGGCGGCGGCGTACGAGTACGCGCTCTCGCCCTGGCAGCGGTTCCGCCTGCGCCACCGGCATCCGGAGCCGCCGCCCGCCGACCCCGGCGACCGCACCCTGCTGAACACCCTGCTCAGGCTCCCCCCGCCGCACCGCCGCACGCTCCTGCTGTACGACGGTGTGGGTCTGGGCCTGCCCGAGACGGCCGCGGAGACGGAGGCGAGCACCCCGGCGACGGCGAACCGGCTGCTGCACGCCCGCGAGGCCATCGCCCACCGGCTGCCCGAGCTGGCCGATCCGGAGGTGCTGCACCGGCGGCTGGCAGAGCTGGCGTCGACCGAGCGGCTGCGGGCGGCCAGGCCGCCGACGGTGCGGATGGGCAGCGAGCGCCGGGCGCGGTTCCTGACCCGGGCGGCGATCGCCTTCACCGTCGCCCTCATCGGCACCACGGCCCTGACCCTGCGCACCGCGCCCACGCACTACGAGCCGCCCGTGTCCCCGGGGGAGACGGTGCGTGGGGTGCCGCCCAAGGTGGCGCCGGGGGCGCTGTCGGACGAGGAGCTGGAGCTGCGGCAGAAGCTGCGGGACCAGTTGCAGGACGGACCGGAGCGGCTGACGCCCCGGCTGGAGTGACGTGCCGTACGCCGAGTGGCCCGCCCCCGTGATCAGGGGCGGGCCACTCGGCGTACGGAATCGGCCGGGAAGCCGGTGGGGCCTCGTCAGCCGGCCAGGATGGCCCGGGCGAGCTTCGCCGTCTCGGTCGGCGTCTTGCCGACCTTGACGCCGGCGGCCTCCAGGGCCTCCTTCTTCGCCTGGGCGGTGCCGGACGAACCGGAGACGATGGCGCCGGCGTGGCCCATGGTCTTGCCCTCGGGCGCGGTGAAGCCCGCGACGTAGCCGACGACCGGCTTGGTCACGTTCTTCGAGATGTACTCCGCCGCACGCTCCTCGGCGTCGCCACCGATCTCGCCGATCATGACGATCAGGTCGGTCTCGGGGTCGGCCTCGAACGCGGCGAGCGCGTCGATGTGCGTGGTGCCGATGATCGGGTCGCCACCGATGCCGACGGCGGTCGAGAAGCCGATGTCACGCAGCTCGTACATCATCTGGTACGTCAGCGTGCCGGACTTCGAGACCAGACCGATGCGGCCCGGCTTGGTGATGTCGCCCGGGATGATGCCGACGTTGGACTGGCCCGGCGTGATGATGCCGGGGCAGTTCGGGCCGATGATCCGGGTCTTGTTGCCCTTCTTGCCGGCGTACGACCAGAAGGCGGCCGAGTCGTGCACGGCGATGCCCTCGGTGATGACGACGGCCAGCGGGATCTCGGCGTCGATGGCCTCGACGACGGCGTCCTTGGTGAACTTCTCCGGCACGAAGATGACGGAGACGTTGGCGCCGGTCTTCTCGATGGCCTCCTTGACGGTGCCGAAGACCGGTACCTCGTTGCCGTCGAAGTCCACGGAGGTGCCCGCCTTGCGCGGGTTCACGCCGCCCACGACCTCGGTGCCGTCACCCAGCATGAGCTTGGTGTGCTTCATGCCGGTGGCACCGGTCATGCCCTGGACGATGACCTTGCTGTCCTTGTTGAGCCAGATAGCCATGGTGTGTTCTGTCCTCGTCCTGAGTGCTTACTTGGCGGCGTGGGCCAGCTCGGCGGCCTTGTCGGCCGCGCCGTCCATGGTGTCGACGCGCTGGACCAGCGGGTGGTTGGCGTCGGTGAGGATCTTGCGGCCCAGCTCGGCGTTGTTGCCGTCGAGACGGACGACGAGCGGCTTCTCGACCTTCTCGCCGCGGTCCTCCAGGAGCTTCAGCGCCTGGACGATGCCGTTGGCGACCTCGTCGCAGGCGGTGATGCCGCCGAAGACGTTGACGAACACGGAACGGACGTCCGGGTCACCGAGGATGATCTCCAGGCCGTTCGCCATGACCTGGGCGGAGGCGCCGCCGCCGATGTCCAGGAAGTTGGCGGGCTTGACGTTGCCGTGCTTCTCACCGGCGTAGGCGACGACGTCCAGGGTGCTCATGACGAGACCCGCGCCGTTGCCGATGATGCCGACCTCGCCGTCGAGCTTGACGTAGTTGAGGTTCTTCTCCTTGGCAGCCGCCTCGAGCGGGTTGGCGGCGGCCTTGTCGTGGAGCTCCTCGAAGTCCGGGTGGCGGAACTCGGCGTTGTCGTCCAGCGACACCTTGCCGTCGAGGGCGATGACGTCGCCGGAGACGACCTTGGCCAGCGGGTTGACCTCGACCAGGAGGGCGTCCTCCTTGATGAAGGTGTCCCACAGCTTGACCAGGATGTCGGCGACCTTGTCGGCGACCTCGGCCGGGAACTTCGCGGCCTCCACGATCTCGCGCGCCTTCTCGGGCGTCACGCCGTCGATCGCGTCGATCGGGGTCTTGGCGACGGCCTCCGGACGGGTGGCCGCCACCTCCTCGATCTCCACGCCGCCCTCGACGGAGGCGATGGAGAGGAAGGTGCGGTTGGCACGGTCGAGGAGGAAGGAGACGTAGTACTCCTCGACGATCTCCGGGGCGGTCTCGGCGATCATCACCTTGTGGACCGTGTGGCCCTTGATGTCCATCCCGAGGATGTCCGTCGCCCGGGCGACGGCCTCGTCCGCGGAGGCGGCCAGCTTCACGCCACCGGCCTTGCCGCGACCACCGACCTTCACCTGCGCCTTGACGACGGACTTGCCGCCCAGACGCTCGGTGATCTCGCGCGCCGCCTCAGGCGTGTCGATGACTTCACCGGCCAGCACCGGTACATCGTGCTTGGCGAAGAGGTCCCTCGCCTGGTACTCGAACAGGTCCACGCGCTTCCGTCCCTATCAGTGATCTCGCGGTTCGTTGGATGCGTGGGCGTGCCGCGAAGGGCAACGTGACGTCCGCTGTGAGTCACAAGGGGGGCGCACACGGTGTCCGAGCGCGCGGCATGTCCGTCTCGCAGGTTATCGCCGCTTGCGGAGGGTCTCTAAATCGTGGGTCACACCTGAGCGGTGATGCCTGTCACATGATGCCGTGCTCACTGGCACGGGGTGCCGGATGTGAGGACTCGACAGGGCGCGGGACAGAGGCTCCGCGAACCGGCGGAGGGGCCTCACCGGGCTGGGGTGAACCCGGTGAGGCCCGTGGAACGCCCCGGGGGTCCGCAGCACTGCGGTCCGGGGTGCGGGGCGGCCGGTCCCCACCCCAATGGGGACCGGGCCGCCCCGATCCGCGGGGCTACGGCCGGACGGAGGCCGACGGCTTTCGGCCGGACCGTCCGGGGCCGTGCGCTCCGCGAAGCCCGTGGTTCACCTGATGTCCAAGTGGGCGGATGTCAGACGCCGTACGGGTTGCCGAGCGCGCCGTAGGCGCTGTCCCGGAGGTCCGCCGCGTAGGCGGGGGTCACCGACCGGGTGACGTCCTCCACACCGGTGACGGCGTTGTCGGCCAGCGGGGTGTGCCGGACGGTTCCGGTCAGGTCCTGCGCGAAGGGCGCGGCCTGCCCGGTGACGCCGTGCGCGAAAGGGGCCACCTCGCCGGTGACGCCGTACGTCAGCGTCGTGGCGCTGCCGCCGACGCCCTCGACGACCGGCCGGACCGTCTCGGCGACGGCGTCGACGACCGGCCGCACGGCACCGGTGACGCCCTCGGCGAACGGCCCCACCTGCCCGGTCACGCCCTGCGCCAGCGGCGGTACGGCTCCGACGACGCCGCCCGCGAAGGGCCGCACGTCGCCCACGACACCGTCCGCAAGTCCGCCTGCGTCCCGGACGGCCTGCCCGGCGACGGGCACCGCACCGTCCACGGCGGTGTTCGCGACCGGCGGCAGTACGGCGTCCGCGGTGTCGCCGGTGGCCTGGCCGACCAGCCCGGTGGCGTACGGCCGCGCGTCCTCGACGACGCCCTCGACGATCGGCACGGCACCGGTCACGGCCTGGTCTGCGACCGGCGGCGCGACGGCGTCGACCGTCTCTTGGGCGGCGGTCTGGGCCTGGGTCCCGTCCAGCTCCGGCGCGAAGGCGGAGAGGGGGCCGAAGAGGTAGTCGACGTCGTCGGTGACGGGGGTGAGGTGGTCGCGGTCGGGGGTGACGTCCGAGGGGACGTCCGACGTGATGTCGGAGGTGACATCGGTGGCGGCGGCGCCGGTGGTGGTGGCGTCGGCCTTGGCGGTGGTGTCCGTCACGGCGTCGGTCAGGTTGTCGGTCGCGGCTTCCGGGGCGTTCTCGGCGGCGTCGGCGGCCGTGTCCGCCACGGCGTCCGGTACGGACACGGAGACGGCCGGCAACTCGTCGGCACTCGCCACGGAGGAGCCCAGCGCCCAGGCACCGGTGACGCCGGCGGCGATGACTATGGAACGGCGGATGTTCTTGTTCATGGGTACGTCAGGGTCCTTCGAAGAGCTTGGGGGACATTTCCGAATGCCGGGCCGGGTGATGCGGCGCCGGCGGCACCCGCCCGGAAGAGTGAGAAGCGTCCGGGCGGTGGGCAGACCTCTCCGCCCCCGCGCGGCGGGTCTGCGGCGGGGGAAGGCCCTGCTCTAGGCGGGAGAGACGGGAATGTCCCGGTACCGGTCCCGGGTCTCGGCGGCGTCGGCACGCGCGAAGGCGCCGGGCACGAGTCGGAACGGGATCCGGTGATGCGGGGTGACCGCGTGCGCGTCACCGTGGCGCGGCGTGCCGTGGTCGGCACCGGCTCCGGCGCCCAGCGTGCCGTCGGGATCGCCGGTGGGCGCCCGGTGGACGGGGGCGTACTCGGTGGGCGCGGGCACGGCGCGGTGGGTGTCGACGTGCGCCCCGGCGGACGACCCGGCGCCGACGGGCTGCGGGCCGTACGCGACGTGTGCGGCGACTCCGGCACCGTCGGAGGCGTCCGGCAAGGTGATCGAGGGTCCGGGCCGCGGGTCCATGCCGACCGGCATCAACCGACCGGGAACCTCGGCCATGCTGGACGGGTCCGGCAGCAACGGCAGCGAGGGCGCCGACGGCAGCGAAGGCCGAGAGGGCGAGGACAGCGAGGGCGGGGAAGGAAGCGGCGGCAGCGCCGCCAACGGCGGCACCTCCGTCTGCGCGACCGCCCCGAGCCCGTCGGTCACCGTCTCCACCGCGTCACCGACCGGCCGCACGACCCGGGCCTCCACGGACCGGACGACGCCCTCGGCCACCGGACGAAGCTCCGAAGGCACGGCGCCGGAGCGCTGGGCGGCCCCGAAGTCCTGGTCGGTTTTTGTGCTCTGGTCGGTCTTTGTGCTCTGGCCGGCCTGGGAATCCTGGCCGGTCCGGGAATGCTGCGGGACGGTTGATTCCCGTGCTTCCCGCGCGCGCTCCGTGGGCACGGCGACGACCTGTCCGATCGCGTCCCGCACGGACGGCGCCCCCTCGGCCGCCTGCGCCCGCTCTCCGCAGAGGATCCCGAGCACGAACAACCCGCCCACCAGCAGCGCCACGTGCAGCGCACGCCGCCCGGCCACCGTGCGCATCACGCGCAGAGCGGCATCGGGCAGGACTGCTGACCAGATCAAGAGGGGGAGATTCCTCCCGTGCGGCGGAACGGATCGTGCGTCGAACATCGCATCGACACGACGCGCGATCCTCGCACGGGACTCCGGAGGTTGCGCAAGCCCGCTCCTACCGATGGGCAGTCATATCCGGTTTATCGGCAGGAATCGGGCCGCCCCGCATCGACAAATCGTCACCCGGTATCCGGTATCGGCAGGGGACGCTTCTCGATCGCCGCCGCCATCACCTCCGGGAAGAGATCGGGCGTGCAGGCGAAGGCCGGCGCGTCCAGTGCGGCGAGCGCACCCGCGTGCTCCCGGTCGTACGCGGGCGCTCCCTCGTCGGACAGCGCCAGCAGCGTCACGAACTGCACCCCCGCCGCCTTCATCGCCGCGACCCGCTTGAGCATCTCGTCCCGTATGCCTCCCTCGTACAGGTCGCTGATCAGCACGACCACCGTCTCCGTGGGCCGGGTGATCTGCGACTGGCAGTACGCCAGCGCGCGGTTGATGTCCGTACCACCGCCGAGTTGCGTGCCGAAGAGCACGTCGACCGGGTCGTCGAGCTGGTCGGTGAGGTCGACGACCGCCGTGTCGAAGACGACGAGCCGGGTGTCGATCGACCGCATGGACGCCAGCACCGCGCCGAACACGGACGCGTACACGACGGACGCCGCCATCGACCCCGACTGGTCGACGCAGAGGACGACCTCCTTCCTCACGGACCGGGACGCCCGCCCGTAGCCGATGAGCCGCTCCGGCACGATCGTCCGGTACTCGGGCAGGTAGTGCTTGAGGTTGGCCGCGATCGTGCGGTTCCAGTCGATGTCGTGGTGGCGCGGCCGGCTGATGCGGGCGCTGCGGTCGAGGGCGCCGGTGAGGGTGGCTCGGGTGCGGGTGGCGAGCCGCTTCTCCAGGTCCTCGACGACCTTGCGCACGACCGCCCGCGCCGTTTCCCTCGTCGTCTCCGGCATGGCCTTGTTGAGGGAGAGCAGGGTGCCCACGAGGTGCACGTCGGCCTCCACGGCCTCGAGCATCTCCGGCTCCAGCAGAAGCGCGGCGAGACCGAGCCGGTCGATCGCGTCCCGCTGCATGACCTGCACGACGGAGGAGGGGAAGTAGGTCCGGATGTCCCCCAGCCAGCGCGCCACGGCCGGCGCGGAGGCCCCGAGCCCCGCCGAACGGTCCCGCCCCGCCCGTGGTTTGTCCCCCTTCCCGTAGAGCGCGGTGAGCGCCCCGTCCATCGCGGCGTCCTGTCCGGCGAGGGTGTGGCCGGTGCCGTCGGCCGGGTCACCGCCCAGCACGAGCCGCCACCGGCGCAGCCGTTCCTGTGCCGTGTCGGCGTCCTCCGGCTCGGTCGTCGTCATGCGTCCACCCCCACGAGGTCGTTGCCGCCGGCACCCGACCGCCGGCCACCGGCGCCGGTCCCGGCAGCGCCGTTTCCCGCGCCTGCCGCGCTCGCCGTGCCCACCGCGCCTGCCACGCTCGCCGTGCCTGCCACGCCCACCACGCCCACCGTGCCCACCGAGACCGCCGAGCCCACCGCGGTCGCCGCACTCGCCGAGCCCATCGCACTCACCGCGCCCGCCGTGGCCGATGCGCCCGCCGTGGCCGCCGCGCCTGCCGTGGCCGCCGCGCCCACCGTGGCCGCCGTGGCCGCCGAGCCCACCACGCCCGCCATGACCGCCGAGCCCACCACGCCCGCCGTGACCGCCGTGACCGCCGTGACCGCCGTGGCCGATGCGCCTGCCGCGCCCACCGCACTCACCGCACCCGACGCGTCCAGGCCCAGCAGCAGCCGGACCACCGGCAGCACGGCGTCGGCGCGTCCGGTGTCCAGGTCGGGCGCGAAGCCGGGTATGCCGGAACCGGCCGTCGTCACACTCCCCCGCCCCTCCGGTCCGCGCCGGACCAGCTCGCCGAGGCTGCGGCGCACTCCCGGCTCGTAGGCCGAGAAGGTGCGCCGCAGCAGCGGCAGCACGTCCGTGAACGCCTCCGCCGGTACGCCGGTCAGCCAGGCGTCGACCAGCGCCAGCAGCCGCTCGTCGTGGAGGAGCAGCATGCCGCCGCCCGAGCCGCCTCCCACGAAACCCTCGATCCAGGCCGCCGCGTCCGCCGGTGGCGTCCCGGGGGACAGCACCAGGCCCATGAGCCGCGCCGCCTCGTCCGGCGCCAGTTCGCCGTCGTCCAGCAGGAGCCGTACGGCACGGCCCCGGACGACGCCGGGCACGGTGTCGCGCGCGGAGAGGGTGCGCAGCACGGCCTGCCAACGGGACCGGAGATCGCCGTGGCCCGGGGCGGGGGCGTCGCCGAGAAGGCCCACCGCGCCGTGCACGGCGTCCACGTGCTGGCGCATCTCCTCGGCCGCGTCGGCGTCCAGCGCGGCACAGGCCGGGGGCAGGCCGACGAAGACCCGCTCGGCGAGGCCCGCGGCGACCTCCGCCAGTGCGCCGGTGTCGGTGCCGCGCACATCGCCGTACCGCAGGGAGCGGACCAGGGCCGGCAGGGCCTGGGCGAGGTGACCGACGTCCGTGTCGAGCGCCGCGCGGTCGGCGAGTATCCGCATCACCTGGGGGAGCGCGTCCGGCAGTTCGGCCAGCAGGCAGCGTTCGGCGAGCGCGGTGACCTCGGCGAGGCCCCGCGCGGTGACGGCGTCCGCCTCGGCTCTGGCGGTCGCGGCGGCGAGCACGGTCGTGCCCCACACCCCGGCCTCGGCGACCCGCACCGACAACTCCGGCTCCCACCGCAGCCGCCACGTCTCCCGGAACGTACCCGTGCTGCCCCGCGAGGCCGCCGGCTCGCCCCAGCCGACGCCGAGCAGCCGCAGCCGGTGCAGCAGTCTGCTGCGCCCCGCGTCGGTCTCCTTGCGCAGGTCGAGCTCCAGCTCCCGCTCCGGCGCCTCCGGTTTGAGCCGCAGCCGCCGCTGGGTCCGGGCGAGGTCCCGCTGCAACGGCACCGCGGGCGCCCCGGCGGGCACCTCCCCCAGCACGTCCCCCACGACCAACCGGTCGTGCACCAGCGCCAGCGGCACGTCCGAGCCCTCGCACATCACCGCGCGCACGGCGTCCGTCGTCTCGCTCAGCCCGGGCAGCGGACGGCCGCGCACCACCGCGAGGGTCTCGGCCAGCCGCACCGCCTCGATGACGTGTGCCGAGGAGACGATCCGGTCCTCCTCGCGCAGCAGCCCGGCCACCTTGGTCAGCCACCGTTCGACGGGCCGGTCCGCCGCGCCGAACAGGTGTCCGTACCAGCCCGGCGACTCGATACCCGCACCGTACCCACTGGCCCGGGACAGCCGGCGGTGTGTCCAGGGCACCCAGGTCATGTCCACCTTGGTCCTGGGCAGCCCCTTCAGCAGCGCCCGGTCGGCGGCGACGGTGACCTTGCGGCGGAGCGCGGGCACGTGCCAGGCCCCGCAGACCACGGCGACGCCCTGGGCGAACTCGCGCCGCGCCGCCCGTACCTGCAGCCGCATGTACGCCTCCCGCACGAGGTCCCGGTCGTGCCCGCCGCCCTCCTCCGTCTCCCGCAGCGCCCCCATGGCCTCCTCCAGCGCCGTGAACGGGGCGAGCGAGTCCCCGTCTCCCGTGCCCCGGTGCTCGACGACGTCCTCCCACCAGCGTTCGGGGTCGTCGTGGCCGGCGGCCTCGGCCAGGGCCGCGAGCGGATCTGCCCGGACGCCGGGGAAGTCGGCCCCGGGTTCGTCCTTCTCCCTCCCCTCGTCCTCTTTCTCCTCGTCCCCGGCGCCCTCCGCTGCCTGCCACGCCAGCGTGTGCGTGGCCGGGAGGTCGATGAAGCGGGCCGGGACACCGTGTTCCAGGGCCCAGCGGACGGCCACCCACTCCGGGGAGAACTCGGCCAGCGGCCAGAAGGCCGAGCGGCCGGGCTCATCCACGGCGTGGGCGAGGAGTGCGACCGGCGGCCGCATGTCCTGGTCGGCGGCCAGCGGGATCAGGGCGTCGGCCTCCGGCGGCCCCTCGATCAGCACGATCCCCGGCCGGGCCGCCTCCAGCGCGGCGCGGACCGCGCGTGCCGACCCCGGGCCGTGGTGGCGTACGCCCAGCAGCAGCGGCCCATCACCGGTCCCACCGGCCCCACCGCACCCATCCGGCGTGCCGGACCCACCGCTCCCGGCCCTGTCAGTGCCCGTCACACCGTCCTCCTCGCCTACGGGTCCAGCTCGAGTCCCCGTCGTCCCCCGTCGCGCCGGCCACGGGGGCACCCGTCCGGAGCGGCGTCCGCCTCCGCATGCCGTTCACGCGCTCACCTCCCGGCACGCCCGGTAGAAGTCCTTCCAGCCGTCGCGCTCGCGGACGACCGTCTCCAGGTACTCCTGCCAGATGACGCGGTCGGCGGCCGGGTCGCGGACGACGGCGCCGAGGATGCCCGCGGCGACGTCGCCGGACCGCAGCACCCCGTCGCCGAAGTGGGCGGCCAGCGCGAGGCCGCCTGTGACGACGGAGATGGCTTCGGCCGTCGACAGCGTGCCGCTGGGCGACTTCACCTTCGTACGCCCGTCACTCGTCAGTCCGTCGCGCAGCTCGCGGAAGACGGTGACGACACGGCGGATCTCGTCGATGCCGTCGGGCGCCGACGGCAGGTCGAGGGAGCGGCCGATCTCGTCGACGCGGCGGGAGACGATCTCGACCTCGGCCTCGGCGGTCTCCGGCAGCGGCAGCACCACGGTGTTGAAGCGGCGGCGCAGGGCGCTGGACAGCTCGTTGACCCCGCGGTCGCGGTCGTTGGCGGTGGCGATCAGGTTGAAGCCGCGGACCGCCTGCACCTCCTGGCCCAGCTCCGGTATCGGCAAGATCTTCTCCGACAGGATCGTGATGAGCGTGTCCTGCACGTCGGCCGGGATACGGGTCAGTTCCTCCACCCGGGCGGTCATGCCGTCCGCCATGGCCCGCATGACCGGGCTGGGCACGAGCGCGCCGCGGCTGGGCCCATTGGCGAGGAGCTGCGCGTAGTTCCAGCCGTAGCGGATCGCCTCCTCGGGTGTGCCGGCCGTGCCCTGCACCAGCAGGGTCGAGTCGCCGCTGACGGCCGCCGCGAGGTGTTCCGACACCCAGGTCTTCGCGGTGCCGGGCACACCGAGCAGGAGCAGGGCGCGGTCGGTGGCGAGCGTGGTGACGGCGACCTCGACGATGCGGCGCGGGCCCACGTACTTCGGGGTGATCACCGTGCCGTCGGGCAGGGTGCCGCCGAGCAGGTAGGTGGCGACGGCCCACGGCGACAGCCTCCAGCGGGCCGGGCGCGGGCGGTCGTCCTGCGCGGCCAGCGCGGCGAGTTCGGCCGCGAAGGCGTGCTCGGCGTGCGGCCGCAACACCTCCGCCCCGGGCGCGGACCCACTCCGGCCCGGGTCGACGGACGGCGGTTCCACGGGCGTCGGTTCCACGGACGGCGGTTCAACGGGCGTCGGTCCCGCGGGCGTCGGTTCTACGGACACAGGCATGGCTGATTCCCCCTCCAGCTCGGCCGGTTCGATCTGTCATCCACGGTGCACCACGCCACTGACAATCGCTCTGACCTGCGCAGACGCTCTCGATCGGTCGATTGTCAGTGGCGGGATCTACCTTCGATGGCATGACTCAGCAGGGGGTGCGCTGGACCGCGGACCAGGTGCTGGCACTGGCGCCTGACGCCGCGTCACGCAGAGCGGGCGGCAGACTCGGCACGGCAGGGCCGTGGTCCGAGGTGGGGAGTTCCGACGAGGGGGCGGTGTGGGGGCTGTGCAAGGGCAGCGGCAGCGAGCCGTATCAGACGGTCGTCGACATCTCGGGCCTGTCCGGGCCCGCGTACAAGTGCGGTTGTCCGAGCCTCAAGTTCCCGTGCAAGCACGCGCTCGGACTGCTGCTGCTCTGGGCGGGCGACGACGATGTGGTGGCGGGGGCGAAGGCGCCCGACTGGGCGGAGCGGTGGATCGCCGGACGGCGCGAGCGCGCGGAGGAGAAGAGGACGGCGGGCTCAACCGGATCCGCGGCCGCGACCGCCGATCCGGAGGCGGCGCGGCGCCGGGCGGAGCAGCGGGCCGGGCGGATCACCGCGGGCGCGACGGAGCTGGAGCAGCGTCTGACGGACCTGCTGCGCGGCGGCCTGGCCGGCGCGGAGCAGACGGGCTATGAGCTGTGGGAGGAGACGGCGGCCCGCATGGTCGACGCCCAGGCTTCGGGGCTGGCCTCGCGTGTGCGGGAGCTGGGCGCCATACCGTCGTCCGGCTCCGGGTGGCCGGTCCGCCTGCTGGAGGAGTGCGCCCTTCTCCACCTTCTCGACCAGGGCTGGCTGCGCCGTGAGCAGTTGCCGGACGGCCTGGCGGCGACGGTCCGTGCACGCGTCGGCCTGTCGACGTCCGCGGACGGCCCTGCGATACGGGACCGCTGGCTGGTCCTCTCCCAGTACGACACGGCGGACACACGGCTGACGACCCGCCGCATCTGGCTGTACGGCGCGCAGACGGAACGCGCCGTGCTGCTCCTCTCCTACGGCGCCGCGGGCCGGGCCCCGGAACCGGCGCTGCCGGTGGGGCTGGCCCTCGATGCGGAGGTGTCGGCGTATCCGGGCGCCGGGCAGCAGCGAGCCGCCCTGGGCAGACAGTTCGCGCCGCCCGGCCCCACGGAGCTGCGCCCGAAAGGGATGACGACGTCTCAGGCGGCCGTTCGTTACGGCGAGGCCCTCCGCGACGACCCGTGGCTGGAGTCGGTGCCGGTGACCCTGGATCAGGTCGTCCCGGTACCGGACGGCGACCACTGGCAACTGGCGGACGCCGACGGGGACACGGCGCTGCCGCTCGCCCCGGCGGCCGGAAACCGTCCGGGCCTGTGGCGCCTGGTCGCCCTGTCGGGCGGCGCGCCCGTCAAGGTCTTCGGCGAGTGCGGCCACCGGGGCTTCACTCCGCTGACGGCATGGCCGGCCGGACCGGGCCCGGCGGTGCCGCTGTGCTGACCCGTCCCACGTATGGAAACGCAATGCGAGCGAAGGGGACCGCATGACCAGGACGCCCGCTCCCGCGGACGCGCCCGTGCCAGGCGTCTGGGAGGAACTCGTCACCTCGGCGCTGCTCGGCACGGACCGGCGCACTCCCCCGGGCTGCGAGCCCGGCCCGCGCGCACCGGCGGCGCTGCTGGACGCGGCGGCGGCGGAGACCCTTCGCCGGCGCGCCGGACTGTGCCCGGCCCGCGCGGCCCGGCGGCCCGAACCGGCTCCCGAGGATCCCCGCCCACCGTTGCCGGCCGCGGCAGCCCACCGGCTCACGATGCTGCTCACCGATCGCCCCGGGACGGCGGGCGGCGGCCGCAGAGGCACCGCGCCCGACCTGATGGAGCTGCTGCCCCAGTGGCTGGCGACGGCGAACGCCCGCGGTTTCGCGGCACCGCCGCAGGCGGTCCCGGCCCTGCTGGACGCGGCACGGGGGCGTACGGACCTGCGTCCGGCGGCGCTGACGTTCGCGGGGCCCCGCGCCCTGTGGCTGGCCCGGCTGAATCCGGACTGGCGGTTCGCCCTGCGCGCGACGCCGGGCGGAGGCACCGCACTGCCCGGCCCCGAGGCCACGGAGCGGGTGCGTCGGCTCTGGGAGGAGGGCCTGTTCGCCGAGCGGGTCGCCCTGCTGGTGTCCCTGCGCGCCCGCGATCCCGCCACCGCGCGTGAACTGCTGGCCTCGACCTGGGCCACCGAGCGGGCCGAGGACCGGCTGATGTTCCTCGACTCGCTGCGGACGGGGCTGGAGCAGGCGGACGAGCCGTTCCTGGAGCAGGCCCTGGCCGACCGCAGCCGCAACGTACGAGCGACGGCCGCGGAGTTGCTGTCGGCGCTGCCCGATTCGGCGCTCGCCGCGCGGATGGCGGCGCGGGCCGTGACGTGCGTGTCCCTCGACCGCGCGCTGTCCCCACCTGCGATCGCCGTCGAGGCGCCCCACGAGTGCGACGCGGGCATGGAGCGGGACGGCGTCGTGGCCAAGCCGCCCTCGGGGCGGGGGGAACGGTCGTGGTGGTTCGGCCAGTTGGTGGAGGCGGCCCCGCTCGGGACCTGGTCGGCACGGTTCGGTGGCCGTACCCCCGAGGAGATCGCCGCCCTGCCGGTGACGGACGACTGGCGGAGCGACCTGCACGCCGCGTGGTGCCGGGCAGCGGTACGGCAGCGGAACGGCGCGTGGGCGAGGGCGCTGCTGGGAGCACCCACGGCACCCGAGGCAGGGGGGCCGGGCGCGGTGTCCCTTGCCGAGCGGGCCAAACTGC
The DNA here is from genome assembly GCF_031597775.1 of Streptomyces sp. BB1-1-1. Lineage (NCBI taxonomy): Bacteria > Bacillati > Actinomycetota > Actinomycetes > Kitasatosporales > Streptomycetaceae > Streptomyces > Streptomyces sp. BB1-1-1. The sequence goes on from NZ_CP134203.1 coordinate 3,411,612, forward strand.
TCGGCACCCTCGACGCCGGAGAGCGGGCCGAGTGGGTCGCCGGGTTCATAGCGACGCACGGCCTGTCCGAAGCGTTCCAGCTGCTCGGGATGTGCGGGGTGCCGTGGGCCCCGCCGCTCGGACGGGCGGTGGTCGACGCGCTCAACATCGCCCGTGACGCCGGAAGCTACCCATGGAGTTTCAGTGGCGTCATGGGGCTGGCCGAGCGCTGCCTCGACCCCTCGGAGGCGGGCCGCCTCGACGGCCTGCTGGCGATACCGGACGAACCGGAGGACGCGTCGCCGGGCGCCGGCGGGTACTGGGCGGAGGCGTTCCAGCGGCTCGTGAGGACGTTGCGGTTGCGTGCCGCGATGGCCGAGGAGTTGGGGGCGGGTCAGGAGGAGCGTCGGCGTTGATGCCATGGGCGGGTCGCTCCGCCCGGCACCCAGCGGTGCCACCCGTGCCACCCGTGCCACCCGCGACCCAGCACCGCCCTTGGACTGCCGACGCCGGCCCTGTGCTGCCGGCACCGGCCGTGTCGTGTCGGCACCGGCCGTGTCGTGTCGGCACCGGCCGTGTCGTGTCGGCACCCGTGGACAGTCGCCTGTCGGCACCGGCCATCGTGCGCGGCCCTCGCCGCCGGAGGCCAAGTGGCCCGCGCCACCGGAGGCCGGGTGGCCCGCGCCGCCGGAGACCAGGCGGCTACGCCCCCGCGGGCTCCCGCACGTTCGCCCGTACCCAGTTCACGATCGACGCCGTCGTCGCGCCGGGCGTGAAGATCTCCGCGACGCCCTTCTCCTTCAGCGGGGCGATGTCCGCCTCGGGGATGATCCCGCCGCCGAAGACCAGGATGTCCGCCGCGTCCCGCTCCCTGAGCAGCTCGATCACGGCGGCGAAGAGCGTGTTGTGCGCACCGGAGAGGATGGACAGCCCGATCGCGTCGGCGTCCTCCTGGATCGCGGTGTCCACGATCTGCTCGGGTGTCTGGTGGAGCCCGGTGTAGATGACCTCCATACCGGCGTCGCGCAGCGCCCGCGCGATCACCTTGGCCCCGCGATCGTGGCCGTCGAGCCCCGGCTTGGCCACCACCACGCGGATCGGACCGGCTGCCACACCCATCACTGCCTCCATGAAGCGACTACATCCATCCGTACCGACAAGTACCGCACACTTCGCCGACGCCGTACACAGCAGCACGGGCACAGACGCCCCGCACCACATCGTCCGGGGAAGTGAACGAACGTTATCGCCAGCATCCCGCAACCGGCAGTTTCACGGTGGATACAGAGGGGGAAATCACACGGTGGGACACGTTCGCCGCGAGCAGTTCCGGGGCGCGGCGGCAACACGCGCACGGAGAGCCGCAGCGAGGGCAGGACAGGGCAGCAGCGGGCCTCGTCGCCGCATCACCGACACCACATGGCTCACAGTGCCCACAGAGCGCTGACGCGGCATATCGGCACGCCCATACGGGCAAACCTCGCAAACATCACCAATCACTGGTGTCACGGCTCTCCACGAGGGCACACGGGGGACAGAGGCGTCCCTGCGCGTGCCGACAGGAGGTCGGCCCATGAAGGTCACCACGGCAGCACTGCCCCTTCTCCCGCTCTGTCAGCGTTTCCTGCCAGGACTACCGGGACTGCCGGGGCTACGGGGACTACCAGGACTGGGGCTACCGGAGCTGGCGGCCCTCCCGGGCCGGCTGACCGGGCTTTCCCTGACCCTCCTGAAGGCAAGCGCCCTGGAGGTCGCGATCCTCGCCGGGCACCTTCTCCTCTACCCCTCGGGGATCATCCAGGAGCGCCGCCCGATGTGCACCCTCCCGACGACGGAGCCCCAGGACCCGCAGCCCTCTCCTCCCCCTCCCCGCCTCCCGGCCCGCACCAACCCCCCGGTCGTCCTGCTGCACGGCTTCATCGACAACCGCTCGGTCTTCCTCCTCCTGCGCCGCAGCCTGGCCCAGCACGGCAGACACCAGATCGAGTCGCTGAACTACTCCCCGCTGACCTGCGACATCCGCACCGCGGCCGAGTTGCTCGGCCGGCACGTGGAAGAGATCTGCGAGCGGACGGGCAGTGAGCGGGTCGACATCGTGGGACACAGCCTCGGCGGGCTGATCGCGCGCTACTACGTGCAGCGCCTCGCCGGAGACCTCCGCGTCCGGACACTGGTGACGCTCGGCACGCCGCACACCGGCACCCGGGTGGTCCCGCTGGCGAACGCGCACCCGATCGTGCGCCAGATGCGCCCCGGCTCGGCGGTACTCGAGGAGCTGACCCGCCCCTCGCCCGGCTGCCGTACGCAGTTCGTCAGCTTCTGGAGCGACCTGGACCGCGTGATGGACCCGCTGGAGACGGCCTGCCTGGACCACCCCGACCTGACCGTGCAGAACGTACGGGTGAGCGGCATCGGCCACCTCGCGCTGCCCGTGCACCCCGCCGTGGCCACCGGAATTCGCCAGGCGCTCGACACCGACGCGCCGGAGGCGGACCCGGAGTCCGGCAAGCGGGACGGAGGCCTGACGGTCGCCTGAGAGGCCCCTGAGACTGCCCGAAGACCGCGGAACTCGGCGGACACAACCCGTTCAGCATCGAACAAACATCGAACACAAAGCCAAACTCGTGCCTGCCGTCCCCCAAAACACGGCCGATTGCCCGTTTCCTTCACGCGTGAAACCTGACGAAGATTGTCGTGCCCGTATACCGCCGGGTACAGTCGCCGCACTGCTCTGGCAGCCCCTGTTGTCGAGGCGAAAGAGAAGTTGGTGAACGACCGTCACCCGTCGGGGACCATGACCACCCCGGCCTCGGCTTCCGACGCCGATCCGGCGCAGTACGCGTCGTACGGCACAGGGGAGGCCCAGTACGGCGACCTCACCACGTACGGCGGCTACGACACCACTGGTTTTTCCACCGGCGCCACCGCCACGGCCACCTTCGACACCGACCCTCTCTTCGGCAGCCTCCCGGGGCAGGACACCGGCGGCTACGACACCACGGGTTCCTACGACGCCACCCAGTGGTCCACCGGCGGCGGGCAGTCCCCGAACTACGACGCGTACGCGGCCCAGCACCACGCCGCCTACGACACCGGCGCCTACGACGCGACCACATGGACGGCGGACGTGCAGCAGCCCGCCTCCGCGCCACCGCAGGCCACGAGCGTCGAGGCCACCGGTCAGTGGGACACCGGCGCCTGGGCCCAGCCGGACCAGTCGGGCGATCCGTCCGACGGGACCCAGCAGTGGGACTGGGGCACGCAGACCTTCGAAACCGGCACCTTCGAAACCAGCGCCTTCGCGACCGGCACGTTCGCGGCCGGCGCCTTCACGACCGACGCCCTGGAAACCGGTACCTACGAGACCGGCGCCTATGGGACCGGCACCTTCGCGACCGGCACGTTCGACACCGGCGCCTACGACGCCACACAGTGGAACTCCGACGGCACCACGGCGCAGACACCGCAGGCCCCGGATGCACCGGAAACGCCGCAAACGCCGGAGAACACCGCGCCGGACGCCCCACCTGCCGCCGATGAACCCGGCCCGTACGACGACGGGTTGGCCGCCACCGGCGAACTTCCCACCGTGACCGTTCTCCTGGAAGGCCAGGAAGAGGTCACCCCGGCCGCCCGGATCCCGGCCGCACGCACCGCCTCCCGCGGCGGGTCGCGTTCTCGCCGCCGCCAGCCAGCCAAGCGCTCGGCACTGATGACCATCGCCGTACCGTCGGCCTGCGTGATGAGCGTCGCCGGTATCGCCGCCGCCTCCGTCGGTGGCCTGACCGGCGACGACGGCACGGAGACCACGGCCTCCGCGGCGGACGCGGGCGGCGGCGCGGAAGCCGCGCCGGTGAAGCCGTCCACCGCCAACAACAAGCTGGACACCCAGCTCACGAGCCTCGCCGCCGGAGCCGACGACTTCGCCGACCGGGCCAGCCGGACGCAGGAACGCATCGACCTCAAGGCCCAGCAGGCCGCCGAGAAGAGGCGGGCGGCGGAGGAGGCGGCCCGCAAGGAGCGGCTGCGCCCCAAGTTCGCGCTCCCGGTCGCCCAGCACGGCCTCAGCGCGTACTACGGCCAGGCCGGCATCAACTGGATGTCCGTGCACAGCGGCATCGACTTCCCCGTCTCGTACGGCACGACCGTGATGGCCGCGACCGACGGCACGGTCCGCACGCAGTACAACAGCGCGTACGGGAACATGATGATCGTGACCGCGAAGGACGGCACGGAGACGTGGTACTGCCACCTCTCCAGCTACCAGGTCCCCTCCGGTACGACGGTGAAGGCCGGCGACGCGATCGCGTTCTCCGGCAACTCGGGCAACTCGACCGGACCACACCTGCACTTCGAGGTGCGCCCCTCGGGCGGCTCGGCGATCGACCCGCTCTCGTGGCTGCGCAGCCACGGCCTCAACCCGTCGTGACGCCGTAACGTCTCAGCAGGCCGGACCCCGTACCGGGCCGATACCCGAACCGGGCCGGGCCCCGAACGAGGCCGGGTCCCGATCCGGACCGGGCCTCGATCCGGACCGGCACCCGGACGACGTACGGGCACTCAAGCCGCCCGCACGCGCCCGCGAGTCACGCCCCCCAGCGCACCCTCAGAGCTTCTCCACCGGCGCGTACCGCAGCAGCAGCCGCTTCGGCTTGGTGTCCCCAAAGTCGATCGTCGCCTCGGCGTTCGACCCGGTGCCCTTGACCCCGACCACCGTCCCGAGCCCGAACTGGTCGTGCGTGACGCGGTCACCGACCGACAGCGCGACCGTCGCCTGCTCGGCGGAGGCGGACCGGCGCGTGGCGAAGCCGGACGCGCCCGACGCCGAGGAGCGGGAACGGGACGACGACAGCGAGGCCGCCACGCCGGAGACCGGCGCGGAGGGCGCGGGGCCGTTCGCCCCGGTCCGTTTCCACTCCAGGTGGGGTGCCGGGATCTCCTCCAGGAAGCGCGAGGGCGGGTTGTACGACGGCTGCCCCCAGGCGCTGCGCAGCGTCGACCGGGTCAGGTACAGCCGCTCGCGGGCGCGCGTGATGCCGACGTACGCCAGCCGCCGCTCCTCCTCCAGTTCCTTGGCCTGGCCGAGGGCGCGCATGTGCGGGAAGACGCCGTCCTCCATGCCGGTGAGGAAGACGACCGGGAACTCCAGGCCCTTGGCGGTGTGCAGGGTCATCAGGGTGACGACGCCGTCGCCGTCCTCCTCGTCCGGGATCTGGTCGGAGTCGGCGACCAGCGCGACCTTCTCCAGGAAGTCGGCCAGCGTTCCGGCCTCCTCGCTCTCGGCCCGCTCCTGCTCGAACTCCAGGGCGACGGCGGCGAGTTCCTGGAGGTTCTCGATGCGGGTCTCGTCCTGCGGGTCGGTGGAGGCCTGCAACTCGGCGAGGTAGCCGGTGCGTTCGAGGATCGCCTCCAGCACGGTCGCCGGTCCGGCGCCGGACTCGACGATCGTACGGAGGTCCTCCATGAGCGTGTTGAACCGCTTGACGGCGTTGGCGGAGCGCGCGGCCATGCCGTACGCCTCGTCGACGCGCTTCAGGGCCTGCGGGAAACTGATCTTCTCGCGCTGGGAGAGGGCGTCGATCATGGCCTCGGCGCGGTCGCCGATGCCGCGCTTGGGGACGTTGAGGATGCGGCGCAGCGGCACCGAGTCCTCGGGGTTGGCCAGCACCCGCAGGTAGGCCAGGACGTCCCGGACCTCCTTGCGCTCGTAGAAGCGGACGCCGCCGACGACCTTGTAGGGCAGGCCGACGCGGATGAAGACCTCTTCGAAGACACGGGACTGGGCGTTGGTGCGGTAGAAGACGGCGACGTCGCCGGCCTTCGCCTCGCCCGCGTCGGTGAGGCGGTCTATCTCGTCGGCGACGAACTGGGCCTCGTCGTGCTCGGTGTCGGCGACGTACCCGGTGATCTGGGAGCCCGCGCCCTGGTTGGTCCACAGGTTCTTGGGGCGGCGGGACTCATTGCGCTCGATGACCGCGTTGGCGGCGGTGAGGATCGTCTGGGTGGAGCGGTAGTTCTGCTCCAGGAGGATCGTCGTCGCGTCCGGGTAGTCCTCCTCGAACTGGAGGATGTTGCGGATGGTGGCGCCGCGGAAGGCGTAGATCGACTGGTCGGCGTCGCCCACCACGCACAGTTCGGCGGGCGGGACCTCGGCCTCGGGCGGCACGTCGACGGCGTGCTCGGTGGTGCCGACGAGCTCGCGGACCAGGGAGTACTGGGCGTGGTTGGTGTCCTGGTACTCGTCGACCAGGACGTGCCGGAAGCGGCGGCGGTAGTGCTCGGCGACGTCCGGGAAGGCGCGGAGCAGGTTGACCGTCGTCATGATCAGGTCGTCGAAGTCGAGGGCGTTGGCCTCGCGCAGCCGCGACTGGTAGAGGGCGTAGGCCTGCGCGACGGTCTTCTCGAAACCGTCGGCCGCCTGGGCGGCGAAGTCCTCCTCGTCGATCAGCTCGTTCTTCAGGTTGCTGATCTTGGCGCTGAAGGACTTGGGCGGGAAGCGCTTGGGGTCCAGGTCCAGGTCGCGGCAGACCAGCGCCATGAGCCGCTTGGAGTCGGCCGCGTCGTAGATCGAGAAGGACGAGGTGAACCCGAGCTTCTTCGACTCGCGGCGCAGGATGCGGACGCACGCGCTGTGGAAGGTCATCACCCACATCGCGTTCGCGCGCGGGCCGACGAGCTGCTCCACGCGCTCCTTCATCTCGCCCGCGGCCTTGTTGGTGAAGGTGATCGCGAGGATCTGGCCGGGGTGGACGCTCCGCTCGGCCAGCAGGTGGGCGATGCGGTGGGTGAGCACGCGGGTCTTGCCCGAGCCCGCGCCGGCCACGATGAGCAGCGGGGAGCCGGAGTGGACGACGGCGGCGCGCTGGTTCTCGTTCAGCCCCGCCAGGAGCGCGGCCGCGTCCAGGGCGGGGCGCGGGGCGCCGTCCCGGTAGTGGGTGTCCCGCTCCGGCGGCGCGTCGAACTTCCCGGCGAACAGATCGTGCGGAACCGGCTCCGGTCCGTGATCGTCCTCGGGCGGCGGCGGAGGTTCCTCCTCGTGACCCCGGGGGGTCTGGAGGCTCGCCAGGAAGCTGTCGTCAAAGAGGCTGCTCATCGCTCTCCGAGTCTAGGGCGCCCCACCGACAACCCGCCGCCACCCCGGAAAATGGCCGGGATCCCGCCACCGGGCACGCCCTGCGACAGAGCGGGCGACGAAGAGTGACCGAAGTGGGGCCGCACACCGAAGGTCACGAAAATGTATCGGGCATATCACCCACCAACCTTCACAGCCGCCACACGAGTTGGCTACGGTGCGGACAGGCCGCACGACCCCCTCCGGCGAACGTCGCCGGGCCGCGCGGCCTCCGCCGAGTCCGACGTGCCCGCACGGCGCCCGGAGCCGGGGACCCGACCGAGAACCTTGGGGTGAATCGGCCGCACCGCCCTCCACGGGGGCGGATCCGCCGTAGGGCAACCCTTCCGCGCCACACCGCCCGAACCCGACAGCTAACCCGGTAGGCGGAGCTTTGGAAGGAGTCGCCTCCTTGGCGTCGCACCGCAAGTCGCGTCCCACGGGTACGCGCGTCGCAGGCATACGGACCCCCGCCCTCGCCACGGCGGCCCTCACCTCCGTCGCCCTGCTGTCCCAGACGGCCACCGCCGCGCCGTCGGACGACGACAGGCCGAGCCTGGAAGAGGTCGAGAAGAAGGTCGACGACCTGTACCGCCAGGCGGGGTCGGCGACGGAGAAGTACAACGCGGCCAAGGAGAAGACCTCCAAGCAGCGCAAGCGCGTCGACACCCTCCTCGACGACGTCGCCGAGCGCACCCAGAAGCTCAACGAGGCGCGCGAGGAGCTGGGTTCCTTCGCCTCCGCCCAGTACCGCACGGGCTCCACGGTCCCGGAGACCGCGACCTTCCTGCTCGCGGACTCGCCGCAGGACTACGTCGACCGGACCCACCTGATGGACCGGCTCACCGGCCGCCAGAAGGACGCGGTCGACGACTACGTCACACAGCAGTCGGCGACGATGGAGAAGCGCCGGGAGGCCACCGAGAGCCTCCAGACGCTCACCGAGTCGCAGAGCGACCTCAAGACGGCCAAGGCCACCGTTCAGAAGAAGCTCGCCACCGCGCGTGAGCTGCTCTCCGAATTGACCGCCGAGGAGAAGGCCAGGCTCGCGGCGATCGAGAAGAAGAAGCAGCAGGAGGCCGCCCGCAAGGCCGCGGAACTCGCGAAGCAGCAGGCCGAGGAGCGCAAGCGGCAGGAGGAGGCCGACCGGCAGGAGAGCGACGCCTCCTCGGGCTCATCCGGCTCCTCGGGCTCCAGCGGCGCCGGTACGGAAACCGGGTCCTCCACGCCGGACTCCTCCTACGGCACCAAGGCCGAGAAGGCACTCGCCTTCGCCCGCGCCCAGATCGGCAAGCCGTACGTCTGGGGCGCCACCGGCCCCGACTCCTACGACTGCTCGGGCCTGACCCAGGCCGCCTGGAAGGACGCGGGGGTGACACTGCCGCGCACCACCTACGACCAGGTCGACGCCGGCACGACCGTCCCGGTCTCCCAGGCCCAGCCCGGCGACCTGGTCTTCTTCTACGACGACCTCAGTCACGTCGGCCTCTACATCGGCAACGGCATGATGATCCACGCCCCGAAGCCGGGCGCGTACGTCCGCGAGGAGTCGATCTTCTACGACGGCGAGTCGTCGATCCACAGCGTGGTGCGCCCGGCCTGAGCCGCGCGGGTCCTTAGCATCGGGCGCATGTCATCCGGCACCTCTCCCACCTCCCCCTACCCCCTGCGCGCCTGGTGGGCGCAGCGTCCGCCGGCGGCCGGGGCGGCGGTCATGGCGACCGGCATCCTGTCGGTCGCCCTGCACCTGACGGGCCACGAGGTCCTGTCCCGGATCGCCCTGGTCCTGGCCTGCGCCGCCTGGCTGACACTGGCGGCGAACTTCGTCTACCTGCTGCTGGTCGAGCGGGCCCAGTGGGTGACGCGGGCCGGGACGCCGGGCGCCCTCACCGCCGTCGCCGCGACGACCGTGCTCGGCACCCGCATCTCCCTGTTCGGCTGGTCACCCGTGGCGGCGGCACTGCTGGCGCTGGCGGCGCTGCTGTGGCCGGGACTGCTGTACCTGGTCGTCACGCACTGGGGGCGCCGGATGCCCGGGGCGGTGTTCCTGGGCTGCGTGGCCACGGAGGGGGTGGCCGTGCTGGGCGCCACACTGGCCGCCACCACCTCGACGGCCTGGCTGGCGCACGCGTCCCTGGTGCCGTTCTGGCTCGGGATCGTGCTCTACCTGATCGCCCTGTTCCGCTTCGATCTGCGGCAGGTGGCCCGGGGCTCCGGAGACCACTGGGTGGCGGGTGGCGCGCTCGCCATCTCGGCCCTCGCCGGCGCCAAGCTCCTCGCGGCGGCCGGGACGGGCATGTACCTGTGGAACAACGACGACTACGCCGTCCTGCACGACGTGACCGTCTTCCTGCTCGCCCTCGACCTCGCCTGGTACGCCGTACTGCTCGCCGCCGAGATCGCGTGGCCCCGGATCCGCTACGACGTGCGCCGCTGGTCGACCGTGTTCCCCCTCGGTATGACGGCGGCGGCGACGCTGTCCGTCGCCGCCGTCCTCGACGTCCCGTGGCTGGACGCGCCCGGTCAGGCGCTGCTGTGGATCGCGGTGGCCGCGTGGCTGGCGGTCGCGGCGGGGGCGGTCCTCCAGGCCCGGTCGGGGCTGCGGTCGTCGGCGGGTGCGGACACCGGGGAGATCAGGTCCACAGCACCGCGATGAAGATGTTCGCCACGGTCAGCAGGCCCACCAGGCCGAACAGCGGCTTCTCCACCTTCTCGTCGTCGCGCTTCACGTAGACCAGGCCGAGGATCACGATCAGCAGGGCGAGTTTCACGCCCATCTTGACGTTGTCGACGGACTGGTCGTCGGCCTGGTTGAGGCCGATCAGGATGACGCCGGTGACCAGCATCGTCAGTGCGCCGTGCAGCATCGCGGGGACGAAACGCGCCGTGCCCTGGCCCATCGCCTTCATCTGGGTCAGGAAGCCCCCGAGGAGCGAGGCGATGCCGATGATGTGCAGACCGACGAAGATGTGGATGAGTACGTCCATGAGGCCGGAGCCTAATGAGGGGTCCGGACACCCTCGGACACCGGCCCGGCGGAGGCGACGACCCGTGGTGCATATATGCACCCCATAACACCTCACGCCCCTCGTGCGTCTCCGATCCGGGACATCGGTCATCACCCTGCGTGAAGACGACGGCCGCAGGGTGAGCCCTCAGTCACATTCGGTCGCCCGCCGATCCGGTACCGCCACTTCCGCGCATCCCGTCACCCGGCCGTTACCGCCGCGCCTAGCGTCCTCCCGCAGGCAACCGGAGTCGAGTCGTACGGAAGGACGTGGATCGCAGGTGGGAACGCACCGCAGGCCGCGACAGCGCACGACGGGCGGCGGAGGGGCCCGAACGGCGGCCACGATCACCCTCGCGGGCGCGGCGACGGCGACCGGGCTGGCCGCCGGCACCGGGCACGCCGATCCGGAACCGACGCCGGCGCAGGTCAAGGCCAAGGTGGACAAGCTCTACCAGGAGGCGGAGGTCGCCACCGAGAAGTACAACGGCGCGAAGGAGAAGGCGGACGCCGCCGAGCAGCGCCTGGAGAAACTGCGGGACGAGGCGGCCCGCAAGGCGGACCGGCTCAACTCCACCCGGGAGCGACTCGGTTCGGTCGCGGCTGCCCAGTACCGCAGCGGCGGCCTCGACCCGGCCCTGCAACTCGCGCTCTCCGCCGACCCCGACCGGTATCTCGACGGCGCCGCCTTCATCGAGCGGGCCGGCAGTCGGCAGACGGCCGCCGTGGGCCGGGCGCGCAAGGAACTGCGGGAGATCGAGCAGTTGCGCGGAGCCGCCCGCATCGAGGTGACCTCGCTGACGTCACGCCGGGCCGAGCTGAAACGTCACCGCACGACCATCACCGGCAAGCTGGACGCGGCCCGCCGCCTGCTGTCCCGGCTGACCGCCGAGGAACGCGCCCGCCTCGGCCACGGCACGGACGACCGTGCCTCGCGCTCGTCGGCGGACTCCCGGGACGCCCTGCCCGCCTCTTCCGTCCAGGCCCCCGACTCCCGCGCCGCGGCGGCCGTCGCCTACGCCCACCAGAAGCTCGGCAGCCCCTACGTGTGGGGCGCGACCGGCCCCGACGCCTTCGACTGCTCCGGCCTCACCCAGGCCGCCTACCGCGCCGCCGGCGTCTCCCTGCCCCGCACGACCTACGCCCAGATCGACGCGGGCCGCCGTGTCCCACGGTCCGAACTGCGTCCGGGGGACCTGGTGTTCTTCTACTCGGGCATCAGCCACGTCGGCATCTACATCGGCAAGGGACAGATGATCCACGCCCCGAACCCGTCGGCACCCGTCCGCGTCACCCCCGTCGACCAGATGCCGTTCGCGGGGGCTACGCGGGTGGCGTAGCACCGGCGGTACGCGCGCGCGTGACGAGGCGCTCCGGGGGGCGAGCCGGACGCCGTGCGCGCACGGTCACACCAGGCGCCGTGCCGTGGCCCATCGCGTCAGTTCGTGCCGGTTGGACAGCTGGAGCTTTCGGAGGACCGCCGAGACGTGGGACTCGACCGTCTTCACCGAGATGTACAGCTGCTTGGCGATCTCCTTGTACGCGTAGCCGCGGGCGATCAGGCGCAGCACCTCGCGCTCGCGCTGGGTGAGGCGGTCGAGGTCCTCGTCGACCGGCGGGGCGTCGGTGGAGGCGAACGCGTCGAGGACGAAGCCGGCCAGGCGCGGGGAGAAGACGGCATCGCCCTCCTGGACGCGGAAGACGGAGTTCACCAGGTCCGTGCCGGTGATCGTCTTGGTCACGTAGCCCCGGGCGCCGCCGCGGATCACGCCGATCACGTCCTCCGCCGCGTCCGAGACGGACAGGGCGAGGAAGCGGACGGGCTGATCGGCGTCGCTCATCAAAGGGGCGCAGCGGCGCAGGACTTCGACACCGCCACCGCCCGGGAGGTGCACGTCGAGGAGGACCACCTCCGGCCGGGTCGCGGTGATGACCGTGACGGCCTGGTCGACGTCGGCGGCCTCGCCGACGACCTCGACGCCGGTCTGCGCGGTCTGGCCGATCTCGGCCTGGACGCCGGTGCGGAACATGCGGTGGTCGTCGACGAGCACCACGCGCACGTGACGCTCCCCCGCGCCGCCGTTCGCCGGCTGTGCGGGCTGGGCCGCCTCGCCCTCTCCCGCCGTTCCGTTCGCCTCGGTCGGGTCGCTCATGACGTCTTCTCCGCCCTCTCCATCTCCAGCTCGACCTCCGTGCCGCCGTCCGGCACCGCGCGCAGCCGCGCCGTGCCGCCGTTGCGCTCCATGCGGCCGATGATCGATTCTCTGACGCCCATCCGGTCGGCGGGTATCGAGTCGAGGTCGAAGCCGGGGCCCCGGTCCCGGACGGACACGAAGACCGTCCTGCCCTCGACTTCGGCGAAGACCTGTACGGCGCCGCCCTCGCCACCGTACTTGGCGGCGTTCACCATCGCCTCGCGTCCGGCCTGCATCTGTGCGCTGATTCTCTCGTCGAGCGGGCAGTCGCCGACCACCACGACCTCGATGGGGACACCGTGCTTGTCCTCGACCTCCGCCGCATTGCGCTTCACGGCCTCGGCGAGGGTGGTGGGCTCGTCGTCCTCGTCCTTGCCGTTGCCCTCCGGCTTGTAGAGCCAGGCGCGCAGGTCGCGCTCCTGGGCGCGGGCGAGGCGGCGCACCTCGCCCGCGCTCTCCGCGTTGCGCTGGATCAGGGTCAGGGTGTGCAGCACCGAGTCGTGGACGTGGGCGGCGACCTCGGCCCGCTCCTGGGCCCGGATGCGCATCAGCCGCTCCTCGGAGAGGTCCTGCGTCATGCGCACCAGGTAGGGACCGGCGAGGAGCGTTATACCGACGAGGACGGCAAGGGCCGCCTGAAGGACGGAGCCGAGGTGGGCGGCGGACCCCTGGAGGACGAAGATGCCGGTGACACCGGCCGTCACCAGCAGGACACCGGCCACCGAGCGCAGCAGGGTGACGGTGCGCCGGTGACGTCCGACCTCGGCCCAGCGGGCCCGGCGGGCGTTGTCCGCCTGGCGCCAGACGAGGGCGACGCCGGCACCGACGAGCACGGTCGGCCAGAGGTAGGCCTTGGCTCCGCCGCCGAGGTCGACGTTGCCCACGAAGACCAGGGCCACGACGACCATGAGGAGCAGGGCGACGATCTGGCCCTTGTCGGGCTTGCGGGCGACGAGTCTGCGGCGGCCGTCCGGCGAGCTCTCGGAGGTGACGAGGGACGGCGGCCGCTGGGCGTCGACCCCGCCGACGCCCAGCGGTACGAAGAACCAGAAGGCCGCGTACAGCAGCGCGCCCAGGCCGTCGGCCATGAACAGGCCGACGAAGGCGAACCGCACCCAGATGACGGGCAGCCCGAGGTGTCCGGCGAGCCCCCGCGCCACGCCACCGAGCCAGCGTCCGTCGCTGCTGCGGTAGAGCTTGCGCGGCGGCCGCGGTTCGACGAGTGGTGCTGCTGCTGCGGCTTCCGGCATGACACAGATGGTCACACGGTCGGGGGAGCCGGAGCATCAGGGTCGGTCCCCGAGACTCCCCTGATCTTCGGGCCCGGCGATCCTCGAACATTCCCCCGGCGTCGTGTCAGGGCCGATATCAGGGTCCGACCAGGGTCGAACCGACTGCCGTCACGGCGCCGCGCCCGTCACCATGGACTCATGACAGATCACGAGCACGCCGCGACGGGTCCGGGGCCCGGTCCCGGCCCGCGCCCCCCGCTGGGCGCCGGGCCGCAGGGCGCCGCGCCCGCCGCGGATGCCGCGGACGCCGCGGGCGGTGCCGCAGCCGACGCGGGCGCCCCCACCGGCGCCGATGTCCCCGGCCCGCCCCACAAGTTCCGGCGCGACCGTCGGCACAAGACGCTCGCCGGGGTGTGCGCGGGCCTGGGGCGGCAGTGCGACATGGATCCGGTGATCTTCCGGATCACCCTCGCCGTGCTCTCCGCGACCGGCGGCATCGGTCTCATCTTCTACGGCTTCGCCTGGCTCTTCGTCCCTTACGACGACGAGGACGAGAACGAGGTGCGCAAGCTGCTGACCGGCCGGGTCGACGGCCAGGCGCTGGCGGCCGTGCTGTTCGCCCTGGTCGGCTGCGGGGTCTTCCTCACCATGCTGAACAACGGCGGGGTGCTGACCTTCGCCGTCGTCCTCTCCCTCGTCCTCGCGGGCGCCGGGTACTGGTCCCGGCAGCGGAAGGCTCCCGACCCCGATCCGCTCTCCGCCCAGGCCGCCGCCGACGCTCCACCGGAGGCCCAGGCGCCCCCGATCATGTTCACTTGGCCCTCCTGGTGGCGCGACCCCATAGTCAAGGACGGCACCCACGTCGGCGGGACGGGCTATCTGTGGGGCCCACCGGACTCCGAGGCCCGCGACATCGCGGCGGCCGTCAACATCGGCCGCGGCGGCCGGGGCCATGACCGCCCCGCCGCGAACGACCGGCGCGCGCGGTCCCCGCAGCCGCGCGGTCCCCGTGGAATCGGCGGCGCCGTGTTCCTCCTCGCTCTGCTCGCGGCATTCCTCGGCACCCGGCTGACCTGGGACGAACAACCGCTCGGCACCAGTCTGCAGACCGGCCTGGCCTGCGCCCTCGCCGTCTTCGGCGTCGGCATCGCGGTCAGCGCCTTCCTGGGGCGCACAGGGGCCGGCTCGATCTTCCTGGCGATCATCACGGCGGGCCTGCTCGCCGGGGCGACCGCCGTGCCCGAGGACGTCGGCACCGATTGGGTCCGGACCACCTGGGAGCCCACGACGGCGGCCGGCGTACGCGAGCAGTACGACATCGGTACCGGCAGCGGCACCCTCGACCTGTCCGGGCTGGACCTGGCCGAGGGGCAGACGGTGACCACCCGGGCGGACGTGGGCATGGGCCGAATACAGGTCGTCGTGCCGCAGGACGTGACGGTGCGGCTGAGCGTCGAGGTGGGCGTGGGCGACATCCAGCTCCCCGGCGACGACAAGAAGGACGTGGATGTGGCACCGGGCAAGCACAAGGAGGTCACCCTGGCCCCCACCACGGGCGGCAAGAACGCCGGCACGCTCGACCTCGACCTCCAGGTTGGCGTCGGACAGGCGGAGGTGACCCGTGCTGCGTCATAGGTTCCAGCCCGGACGACTGGTGGCCGGCTTCTTCCTGACCCTGGCGGGCGTCATCTACGCCGGTGACGCGGGCGGCCTCTGGGAGACGCCGTGGTTCGTGCTGGTCCCCCTCGTCGTGGGCGGTCTCTGCACCGCGGGAGCGGTCGGGGTCCTGGCCCAGGCCGTACACCGACGCCGCGGAGCACTCAGCACGGGCAGGGACGAGCCCCGGGCAGACCTCCCCGGCTGACGGACCACCGACATCCGCAGAGGGCCATCGGTATCCGCGGGCGACAACCGGTATCCGCGAAGGACTACCGGTACCCGTCGGCGACTACCGATATCCGTCGGCGACTACCGGTACCCGCCCGTCCGCCGTCGCCGGCGGGAGCGCAGAGCGGCGTCCAATGACAGCAGCGGGGCGCCCGCGAGGACGAGGGGAATCCAGGCCATGAGGTAGGCGAGGTCGTTGCCGTAGTAGTACGGGTCGGAGGCCCAGCTGACGGTCAGCCACAGGCTCAGCGAGATCAGCGCGCCGCCGAGCGCCGCCAGTCGGGTCAGCAGTCCGAGCAGGGTGCCGATGCCGACCGCCAGCTCGCCCAGGGCGATGGCGTAGCCGAAGCCGGAGGGGCTCTTCAGAGCCAGGTCGACCAGGGAGGGGATGGCCGAGGAGTCGCGGACGGTACGCATCATGTCGCCGACCGAGCCGGCGCCCGCGTCCTTCATGAAGGCGCTGTCCGTGAGTTTGTCCAGGCCCGCGTAGATGAAGGTGACGCCCAGAAAGATCCGTAGGGGCAGGAGGGCGTACCGGGTGGCGTTCTCCCGCCAGTCTCCGCCGCCGCCGGGATGCGAGGTGTACGCATCCGTCCGCATTCCGTGAGTCATCACTGCCAGCCGCCTCTCGCCCGCGCGTGCCGAGACCCCCACCAGACCATACGTACGACGTGGGGGCCTCTCTCAATCCCTCCGCGGCGGATTCTTCCTGTCGGTTTCGACAGTTCCCGGTTTCGACAGGTCTGTGTTTCGACAGGCTGACGGTCGGCGGCGGGTTCGGCGGGGCGTCAGTCCGTCACGTCGATCGCGTACCGGTTGGTTTCCACGCCCGTGCTCGTGACGACCTGGACGTCCACCCGGCCCGGTTCCACGTCCGCCGGTACCGGGACCGTCAGCAGGTCGTCCGTGGGGTTGCTGAAGCCGCCGGCCACCGGGACCAGAGGTACGTGGACGTTGACCACGCCGATGCGGACGACCATCCGGGACAGGCGGTCCGCGCGCTGCGCGCCCGGCGGTACGAAGCCCGCGCCCCGGATCTCGATGTCGTCGCCGGTGCGGATCGGGGCGTCCAGGTCACCGGCCTCCCGTGCCCGGACCACGGAGAGGATCACGGGGCGCCCGCCCTCCGCGTACTTCCCGGCCACGTAGGTCGCCGCCGACACCAGCACCACGACCGCCAGCCCCCACGGCAGGTCGGGCAGTTGCTCCGGACGCCGGGCCAGCCGTACGGCCGCGAACACCAGGGCGACGGTGCTGATCACCACGTACTGGATGTCGGCGAAGGCCCCGCGACCCGCGTCGTCCGTCAGCAGGTCGGCCGCGCGCGGCCGGTCCGCCCGCACCTTCTGCAACCGCTGCCCCAGCACCCGCAGTCCGACCACCCGACGCACCAGGACCGCGATCCCGCACACCACCGCGAGCACGGTCACCGCACCGGCGCCGCGGGCGAGTTCGAGCCCGGAGATCAGCGCGTCCCGTCGACCGTGGCCCGAGGCCACCGCCAGTTGTCCGGCCAGGACGAGCACCGCGTAGGCGACGAAGAGCACCCAGGCCGCCGCCACCGCCCGGGACGTGGACAGGCGGTTGTCCTCGCCGATGACCGGGGCCAGCGCCCCGCCCCGCGCGCGGTGGAACCACGACGCCGCCGTCAGCGCACCCGCCACGACCAGCGCCGCCGCGAGCCCGGCGGTGCGTGCCGCGGTCCAGTCGGCACCGATCGCGGTGAGCGACTGCCCGAGCAGCAGCAGTACGACCCCGGCCCACACGACGGCCGCCGTGCGGCGCCCGAGTACCGCGAGCCACGCCTCACCCTCGGCCCGACCGCGTTCGGCGACGACTTCCGCGGACTGGGTCAGCTCCTCCGAGACCCACTGCCGGGAAGCGGAGGCCGAGTGGGCCACCGCGGCCGGCAGGCCCTGTCCGGCCGCGAACTCGTCCCGCCGCAGCAGGAACGCGGCGACCGCCCGGCGGTGCCCCTCACGTGCGCCGTGCGGGCAGTCCCCGCAGGTGCAGCCACCGCCGTGCGCCGCCTCGTACGCGCCTCTGTCCGAGCCGCTCCCGCGTCTCGCCTCCTGCACCGCCACGCCCGAACGCCCGCCTTCCCGAACCCCTGCGAAAACCCAGTGACACCATCTGCGCCGACACCTGCGCCGGCATCCGCGACAGCACTGCCGCGCCGCCCGTGGAGGACCCGTAAGTCCCTTGGGACGACAGCGAATTGTGCCGTACACCACGCCCCGCGCGCCCGGCGCCCCCGGTCCGCTCTGCTCAGCGCGGGTGACACGCGGACCGCCGGGTTGACCCGGCTGCGAGAATTCCCTTATGGCCGAGATCATCCAGCGCGACGGGACCTGGGCGTTCGACGGCAGTACGGTCCGGATCACGCCGGGCCGGCACCGCTCGGTGCCGCTGTTCCGGCAGACGTACGGAGAGGTCTCGGTGCCGCTGGAGGCCGTCGCGGGCGTCGGTTTCGAGCCGGAACGCAGACGCGGACGGCTGCGGCTGAGGCTGCGCGAGGGCGCCGACCCCCTCCTCCAGGCCACCGGCGGCCGGCTGCCCGACGCGGCCGACCCGTACCGGCTGACGGTGGAGATCGACCGCTGCGGGGTCGCCGAGTACGTCGCCGAGGAGATCCGGCACGCGCTGCTCCTCGACCGGATTCCCAAGGAGCCCACCGAGGGCTACCTGCTGCCCGGGCCGCCGGTGCCGGTCTCGGTGCGTTCCTCGGACGGCACGGTCTCCTTCGACGGCACCCAGGTGCGGATCGACTGGGCCGACGCCTCCGACCGGGTCAAACGCGCCACCGGTCCGCGGATCATCGACGTCGGTGAGCTGGTGCGGGTCGAGTGGCTGCCCAACTCCGGGGCCGAGGAGGGTTTCCTGCGGTTCGTGACCCGGGAGACGGTGTTCTCCAAGCTGCCGCCGGAGAAGGACCCGTACGCCCTGGACCTGTGGGGCAGCGCCCGCCGCGACCTGCTCACCGCACTGATCGCCACCGCGGTCACGGCCCGGCTGCCGCATCCGTCCGCCCGTACGGGCGACGCGGACGGCACCGCCCCGGAGTCCGCCGGGAGCGGGCCCCGGCCCGGGATTCCGAGTCCCGCGCCGGCGCCGTCCGACCATCACGACGTCCTGCTGCGCCGGCTGCGCGAACTGGGCGAGCTGCACCGCGGCGGCGTCCTCACGGACGCGGAGTTCGCCATGACGAAGGCGGCGGTGCTCCGGGGCTTCTGACGACGACCGGCCGCGATATCCGACAGAGGGTGTCCGGTTTCGGGTCCAGACTCGACGTATGACACCAAGCACCGCCGCCACGAGCAGCACCGCCGCGAGCACCGCCAACTGGGCCGACTTCACCACCGCCGAACCCGCGCTGGCCGCCACCGTCGAGGCACGCTTCGGCGCGTACACGCACCACACCCTCGCCACCCTGCGCAAGGACGGCTCGCCCCGCACCACCGGCCTGGAGGTGCGTTTCCTCGGCGGCGAGCTGTGGCTCGGCATGATGCCGGGTTCGGTCAAGGCACTCGACCTGCGCCGGGACCCGCGCTTCGCGTTGCAGGCGAACCCGGGCGACGGCACCGGGATGGGCGGCGGGGACGTGCGGATCGGCGGGCGGGCGGTCGAGGTCGAGGACCCCGAGGTACGGGCCGGATACGTGAAAGAGGTGGAACCGCCGGAGCCGTTCCACCTCTTCCGAACCGAGCTGACGGAGGTCGTGCGGACCTACGTGGAGGACGACGCGTACCTCGTCGTCCAGGTCTGGCAGCCCGGGAAGTCCCTGCGCACCGTCAAGCGCACCTAGGGGCCGCCCGGTTCGCTCGGGTCACTCCCACTCGATGGTGCCCGGCGGCTTCGACGTCACGTCGAGGACGACCCGGTTGACGTCCTTGACCTCGTTGGTGATGCGGGTCGAGATCTTGGAGAGCACGTCGTACGGCAGCCGGGACCAGTCGGCCGTCATCGCGTCCTCGGAGGAGACGGGCCGCAGCACGATCGGGTGGCCGTAGGTGCGGCCGTCGCCCTGGACGCCGACGGAGCGGACGTCCGCGAGCAGCACCACCGGGCACTGCCAGATGTCGCGGTCGAGGCCGGCCGCGGTCAGCTCCTCGCGGGCGATGGCGTCGGCCTCGCGGAGCAGGTCGAGCCGCTCCTTGGTGACCTCGCCGACGATCCGGATGCCGAGGCCCGGACCGGGGAACGGCTGGCGCTGGACGATCTCGTCCGGCAGGCCCAGCTCCTGGCCGACCATCCGGACCTCGTCCTTGAACAGCTGGCGCAGCGGCTCGACGAGCTCGAACTCGATGTCGTCGGGGAGTCCGCCCACGTTGTGGTGGGACTTGATGTTCGCCGTGCCGGTGCCGCCGCCGGACTCGACGACGTCCGGGTAGAGGGTGCCCTGGACGAGGAAGGCGACCTCGGGGCCGTCCTCCTGCATGATCTCCAGCTGCGCCTGCTCGAAGACCCGGATGAACTCGCGGCCGATGATCTTCCGCTTCTCCTCGGGGTCGGAGACCCCGGCCAGCGCCTTCAGGAACCGCTCCTGCGCGTCCACGACCTTCAGCTGTACGCCGGTCGCGGCGACGAAGTCCTTCTCGACCTGCTCGGTCTCGCCCTGGCGCATCAGGCCGTGGTCGACGTAGACGCAGGTCAGCTGGGAGCCGATGGCCTTCTGGACGAGGGCGGCGGCGACGGCGGAGTCCACGCCGCCGGACAGACCGCAGATGGCGCGCCGGTCGCCGACCTGCTCGCGGATCGCCGCGACCTGCTCCTCGATGACGCTGCCCGTGGTCCAGTCCGGGCGCAGGCCCGCGCCCCGGTACAGGAAGTGCTCCAGCACCTGCTGGCCGTGCGTGGAGTGCATCACCTCGGGGTGGTACTGGACGCCGTAGAGCTTCTTCTCGTCGTTCTCGAAGGCGGCGACCGGGACGACGGAGGTGGAGCCGGTGACGGCGAAGCCCTCGGGGGCGGCGGAGCAGGCGTCGCCGTGGGACATCCACACGGCCTGCTCGGCCGGGGTGCCCTCGAAGAGGGTGGAGGACGGCTTGGAGACCGACAGGTCGGTGCGGCCGTACTCACGGGCGCCGGAGTTGTCGACGGTGCCGCCGAGGGTCTGCGCCATCAGCTGGAAGCCGTAGCACATGCCGAAGACGGGGACGCCCGCCTCGAACAGGGTGCGGTCGAGGGTGGGGGCACCCGGCTCGTACACCGACGAGGGGCCGCCGGAGAGGATGATGGCCGCCGGGTTCTTGGCGAGCATCTCCGCGACCGGCATGGAGCTCGGCACGATCTCGCTGTAGACCCGCGCCTCGCGGACACGACGGGCGATGAGCTGGGCGTACTGCGCGCCGAAGTCGACGACCAGGACGGTGTCGGGGGCGGCGGCAGCGGGAGTCGCTGATGACACGGGGTGCCTTCCGGCGGTCGGGCGGGGGTCTTGTACTGCCGATTCTACCGAGGTGGGCGGGTGGCCCCGCCCCGCCCGCGGCGGCACGGTCGCCCCTCCCCCCGCGTCTCACCATACGAACCGGCTTGGCCACCGTCCGTCCCCGGGGCATACTGGCCTCATGCTCACGCACCAGACCTTCCTGTTTACCTATGGCAACCGGCCCACCGGCTGCCATGGTCGTGCTGCTTGAGCAACTGACAAGCGACTTCCCAGGCGCCCCGGGCCGACAAGGTCCGGGGCGCCTGGCGTTTGCGGATCCCGTCGGCCGGGGGCACCGCCCCCTTCGGCGAGGAGACACCGACATGACCGTCACCGCGGCAGACAAGACCGGCGCCCGCACCACCGAGGCAGCCGACGTGATCACGGGCGCCCGGGAGCGCATCGACGCGCTGGACGACCGGATCATCGGGCTGATCCAGGAACGGATGGCCGTCTCCGCGGTCATCCAGGAGGCGCGGATCACCTCCGGCGGCCGGCGCGTGAACCTCTCCCGCGAGATGGAGGTCCTCGACCACTACCGGCACGCGCTGGGCAAGCCGGGTACGGCGCTGGCGATGACGATGCTGGAACTGTGCCGCGGGCGCGTCTGAGCGTCGGGTACGGACGTCGGGTCCGGGCGTCGCATCTGAGTTCGGGCGCGTTCTCACCCGTACGGCGCGTGACCTGCACGCGAGCGGCTTCGTTGGTCCCGGTGTCCGTGTCAGCCAGGGGCGGGCCCGAAAGAACCACGCGTGGCTCACTGGAGCGATGAGACGTACGGATCGTGCCGCACGTCGTGGGACCTCGCTCCAGGAAAGTGACCGGACGGCAGGGGACAGCAGCCCGGTCACCCAAGAGAACGGCCGGCTCCGGGGACGCCCGGGGCCGGCCGACGGGGCGGCGGCCGAGTCCCTCGGCCCACTCGACCGCACGGCCATTCGCACTGCATGCCATTCGAAGCAAGCGGCGCAACCCCCCGGCGCCGCTTCCCGAGGCACCGGCGCTGCCCTGACGCCGGTGCTGGCCGAGGAAGGGCCCCGCGGCGCACATGCCGCGGGGCCCTTCGCCATGTCCGCGCCTCCCTCGGCGGTCCGGAGTGACGCACGCCACATAAAAGTTCTGTGAGTTCGAGGACAACCATTCACAGCTTTCACAGATCAAACAGTCGTACGGACCGAACCAAGGGCCACTCCCGCGCCCCACACGCGGAGGCCTCCCTGACTCTCCCGTATCGCCGTGCGCGATACGCCGGACTATTCGAGGTCTTCATGAAGCTTCGTCGCGCCATGGCAGCAGCGGCCGCCACGGCAGTGATCGCCCCGGTGGCGCTGCTCGCGGCGCCGGCCGCCTACGCGACCGGTGACACGCCGACGTCTCAGCCGCCGACCAGTTCCGCCGCCGAGACCGCACCGGAGAGCACACCCTCGACGGACCCGGCCCCGAGCCAGTCCACGAGCGAGACCGCTCCGCCGCCGAGCGACTCGCCGAGCAGCTCCCCGAGCGGCTCTCCGAGCACCTCGGCCCCCGAGTCCCCGGCGCCCAGCACCTCCACGCCCGCCTCGCCGTCGCCGAGCACCTCGGCGCCCGAGGAGTCCGAGACCCCGGCCCCCGAGCCGTCGGTGTGCGAGGACACCAAGGTCGACGTCAACATCACCGGCCTCCCCGGCAAGATCGCGGCGGGCAGCGGCTGGCACAAGTTCTCGCTGAACGTGGCGAACAACTCCGGCTCCACGCTCCAGAACCTCGAGTACCTGGCCGGCGCCTCCGCCGACCGGAACGGCGAGGAGCTGTTCGAGAGCAAGAAGGTCAGCCTCCAGGCCTGGAACCCCGACGACAAGATCTGGGAGGACCTCAACGAGTTCGGCTACGCGGTCGGCTACATCGGCTACACCGACGAGCTGGCGCCCGACTACGAGGTCGACATCCCGATGCGGATCAACGTGCGGTCCGACGCCCCGGTCGGCGCCGGCTTCACGCTCGGCGCGACCATCTACGGCGACGCGGACGGCGAGTGCACCGGCTTCGGTGACATCGCCTACAAGTTCCAGATCGTGGCCGCCGGCACCGACACCGAGGGCACCAAGCCGACGGAGGGCGGCAAGGCTCCCGTCGCCGTCGAGAAGCCGGCCGCCAACACGCCCGAGGTCACCGGCAGCCTCGCCGAGACCGGTTCCAGTTCCGCGCTGCCGATGATCGGCCTCGTCGGCGGGCTCGCCGTCGTCGTCGGTGGCGGCGCGGTGTTCGCGGTGCGGCGGCGCAAGGCCGGCGCGGAGGCGTGACACAGCTCCGACCGGCGTGACACAGGCTGGGTGAGAGGGACCTGCGCTCGGAGGGGGGCGCAGGTCCCTCTCACCTTTGCGCTACTTCTTCGGCGGCACCGCCGGCATTCCCAGGAACGGCAGCCGCAGCGAACCGAAGGCCTCCGCCGGGACCGCCGGGGACTTGGGCTCGACGGCGGCCAGGCGCTCGTAGGCCGTGCCCTGCGCCGGGCGCGGGTCGTTCTCGCCCTTGTTCGGCCAGTACGACATCGCCCGCTCGGCCTGCGCCGTGATGGTCAGGGACGGGTTGACGCCCAGGTTGGCGGAGACCGCGGCGCCGTCGACGACCGAGATGCCGGGGTGGCCGTAGAGGCGGTGGTACGGGTCGATGACGCCGGTCTCGCGGGAGGCGCCGATCGGGCAGCCGCCGAGGAAGTGGGCGGTGAGCGGGGTGCCCATCAGCTCACCGACGTTGGAGCCGGCGAAGCCGTTGATCTCGGCGGCGAGTGCGGAGGCGCCCTCCGTCGCCGCCTTGATCTGCTTGGGGTTGGGCGAGCCGTGGCCCTGGCGGGCGGTGAGCAGGCCCTTGCCGACGCCCGTCGGTTTCAGGTGCGTGGTCAGGGAGTTGTCCAGGGACTGCATCACCAGGCCGATGATGGTCCGCTCCGACCACTTGCGGTTGGAGAGCGAACGCAGGACCAGCATCGGGTGCTTGGCCGCGTGGCCCAGGAAGCCCAGGACGCGGGACGCGCCCGAGGCGGTGTGCCCGGCGTACGGGACCTGGAGGATGGACAGGCCGCCCATCGAGTTGGAGCCCTTGCCGTAACGGACCGGCTCGATGTGGGTGTTGGCGTCCGGGTGGATCGAGGACGTTATGGCGACGCCGCGCGTGAAGTCGGCCCGTGACTCGCCGGTGGCCTTGCGGTAGCGCCGGTCGTCGGTCTGGGCGCCGACCAGGGCCTCGGAGTTGGTGCGGGTCAGCTCGCCGAGCTTGTCGGATATGTGCGGGAGCTGTCCGTTCGCCTTCATGCGGTGCAGCAGGGTCTGGGTGCCGTAGGTGCCGGCGGCCATGACGACCCGGCGGGCCGTGAACGTGCGGCCCGCGCCCTTCTTCTGCCGGTCGGTGGGCAGGGTGGCGATCGCGAACCCGCCGCGCGAGTCGTCGGTTACCGAGACGACCGTCGTCATCGGGTGCACGACGGCACCCGCCTTCTCGGCGAGGTACAGGTAGTTCTCGTTGAGGGTGTTCTTCGCGCCGTGTCGGCAGCCGGTCATGCACTCGCCGCACTCGTTGCAGGCCTTGCGGTCGGGTCCCGCGCCGCCGAAGTACGGGTCGGGCACCTTCTCGCCCGGCTTGGCCTCGGCCGTGCCGTCGGCGTCCTCGCCGTCGCCGAAGAAGACGCCGACCGGCGCCATGTGGAAGGTGTCGCCGACGCCCATCCGCTCGGCGGCGGCCTTCAGGTGCACGTCGGACGGGGTCATGGTCGGGTTCAGCCGGACCCCGAGCATGCGCTTGGCCTGGTCGTAGTACGGCGTCAGTTCATCGTGCCAGTCGGTGATGTCGCGCCACTGGGGGTCCTCGAAGAACGGCTTCGGCGGTACGTAGAGGGTGTTGGCGTAGTTCAGGGAGCCGCCGCCGACCCCGGCGCCCGCCAGGACCATGACGTTGCCGAGCAGGTGGATGCGCTGGAGGCCGAACATGCCGAGCTTGGGGGCCCAGAGGTAGTTCTTCAGGTCCCAGGAGTTCTTCGGCAGCGACTCCCGGGTGAAGCGGCGGCCCGCTTCCAGGACGCCGACGCGGTAGCCCTTCTCGGTGAGGCGGAGGGCGGAGACCGAGCCTCCGAATCCTGACCCCACGATGAGGACGTCGTAGTCGTACCCGTTCTCGTCGTCCCGGGTCTGGACGGTCTTCTCCTGCGACACGTGCTCTCCTCGTTGAGAACGGGTACGGGTGGCGGGCTGCTCAGCGGAAGCGGAACGCCTTCATCAGGCGCAGGCTCCGGCTCATGAACGCCGCGTACTTCTCGTCGTCCAGCCCCAGCGAGGGCGCCATCGGCAGCAGGCGCTGGTGGGCGACCGTCTGGGCCTCGGTGTACTTGAGGATGCCCTCAAAGCCGTGCCGGCGGCCGAGGCCGGAGTCCTTCATGCCGCCCATCGGGGACTGCGCGCTGCCGTAGGCGGGTGCGTACCCCTCGTTGATGTTGACGGTGCCGGTGCGCATCCGGGCGGCGACCTCGTGGCCGCGCCGGGCGTCCTTCGTCCAGACCGAGGAGTTCAGGCCGTACGGCGTGGCGTTGGCCTGCTCGACCGCCTCGTCCTCGGTCTTGAAGCGGTAGACGGAGACGACCGGGCCGAAGGTCTCCTCGGTGCACACGGTCATGGGGGCCACGACGCCGTCGAGGATGGTCGGCTCGTAGAAGTACGGGCCGATGTCCGGGCGGGCGACGCCGCCGGCGACGAGCTTCGCGCCGTGCTCGACCGCGTCCGCCACGTGTGCCTTCACGGTCTCCAGTTGCCGCTCCCCCACCAGCGAGCCCATGTCGGCGCCGTAGGCGAGGGAGGTGCCGAGCCGCATGGCCTTGGTGCGGGCGGCGAAGCGCTCCAGGAAGGCGTCGGCGACCGACTCGTGGACGTAGAGCCGCTCGATGGAGATGCAGAGCTGGCCGGCGGAGGAGAAACACGCGCGGACGGCGCCCGCGGCGGCCTTCTCGATGTCGGCGTCCTGAAGGACCAGCATGGCGTTCTTGCCGCCGAGTTCGAGGGAGACGCCGACCAGACGGGCGGCGGCGCCCTGGGCGACCTCGCGGCCGGTGCGGGTGGAGCCGGTGAAGGAGACGTAGTCGGCGTGCCTGACGACCTCGGGGCCGACGACCGGGCCCTCGCCGAGGACGACCTGGAAGACCTCGGCGGGCAGCCCGGCCTCGATGAGCAGGTCGCGGGCCCACAGGGCGGTCAGGCAGGTCTCGGTGTCCGGCTTCATCACGACCGCGTTGCCCGCGACGAAGGCGGGGAGCGCGTCGCCGACGGACAGCTCCAGCGGGTAGTTCCAGGGGGCTATCTGGCCGACGACGCCGCGCGGGTGGCGCAGTTCGGTCACCTTCGTCAGGGTCGGTACGGCGCCGGTGTGCCGCTTGGCGCGCAGGTACGCCGGGGCCTTGCGGCCGTAGTGCCGGGCGGCGACGGCGACGGCCTGGACCTCCTCGTGGGCGTGCAGGCGGGCCTTGCCGGTCTCCAGCTGGATGAGGTCGAGCACCTCGGCCTGGCGCTCGAGGACCAGGTCGTGGAAGCGCAGCAGGACGGCGGCACGCTGCCGTACCGGAACGCGCGCCCACACGGCCTGTGCGGCGCGGGCCCGCTCGAAGGCGCCGGCCACGTCCTCGGGCGTCGACTCGGGCAGGTCGGCCAGCTTCTCGCCGGTGAACGGCGTGTGGTTGGCGGTGCGGCCGGAGCCGGCCACGCCCTTGGTGAGCTGGGCGACCAGCTCGGGCGTGACCACGTCGGCCGCGGTGCGGGCGCCCGCGGGGGCGGGGGCGAGAGGGTTCGTGCCGGTGATTTCCGGGGCCTGCGCGTCCGTCATGAGCCGCAGGGTATGACGCCGCGAGGGCTTTGTGTACCCGTCGGTAATCGGGATTCACCGAGTACTCACACAATGCCAGTGATCGCTGGCAACAAATGCGCTGATCAGGAGGTTACCCGGCGGGGCTGGACCAGATCACTTCTTTTCGGTCCGGAGCGGACCGGGCGGCGCCGGCCACCGCCTCCAGGTGCCGCGCGACCTCCTCGGCATCCGGTCGCCGGGTGGCGTCCTCGGCCCTCAGCCTTTCGATCAGCGGATCGAGCGGCCCGGAGGGCGACCGGTGCTCGACGGCGGTGTGCAGGAGGGCGCCCAGCGAGCGCAGGTCCGCCGCGGGACCGGCGCCCCGCGGGGAGTCCTCGCCCGGTGCGCGGGCCGTGCCGAAGTCGGTGAGCACGACGCGGCCGTGCGGGCCGAGCAGCACCTTGGCGGGCCTGACCGCGCGGTGCACGATGCCGACGGCGTGCGCCGCCCGCAGCGCACCGAGCACCGCGAGCCCCATGCGGGCCGCTTCGGGCGCCGGCACCGGACCGCGCCGGAGCACCTCGTGCAGGGACTCGCCCGGGACCCACTCCATGACGATCCAGGGCAGTCCGTCGAGTGGGGCCTCCTCCACGACCACGTCGTGGATGCGGACGGCCGCGGGGTGGTCGACACGGGTGGCGGCACGTGCCTCGCGGTAGAGGCGGTGGGCGGCCCGGCGGTACGTCTCGTCCGCCGGGTCACCGGGCAGCCGCGGCTGCTTGACGGCGACGTCCTGTGCCGCGCGTTCGTCGAAGGCCCGCCAGACGGTTCCCGAGGCGCCGGAAGCGACGCGCCTCAGCAGCCGGTACCGCTCGCCGACCAGGTGCCCCTGGGATTCCATCAGAGCTGGTCAACCTCCCAGTTGGCGACGACGGTCCGGGCGATCTCCCGTCCCTCGTCCGCGAAGTATCCCTTGCGGGGGTAGTCGACGGAGACCTTGTAGATGTCGCCGTTGTCCGCCCGGTAGTAGAGGATGTGGTACTCGCGCTCGCGGGGGTTCTGCGTGTCGGCCGTCGTGTAGGCGATGGTGTTCTCGGCGGCCTTCTTGCCCTTGTACTCAGTCTCGCTCGGTTCACCCCTGGGAGCGGGCTTGTCGGCGAAGTTCCACGAGTACTCGCCGTCCTTGAGCATCTCCCAGTCCGCCCAGGCGTTGGCCCCCGCGGTGTCCGGGAGGTCGTCGTTCTCGTCGTCGGCCTTGATGTCACGGTCCACGTGGACGGTGATCGCGCCGCTCGGGTCGGCGAACGACTCGGTGGTGCCGTCCCATTTGTCGGGGTGCTTCAGCTTCACGAACTCCGCCGGCACACCGACGCTCATGCCGGGCTGCGCACCGAGGTCGTGCTTCTTCCACCCCTCCGGCAGGGGCCCCGCGAAGGGTTCCGCGATCACCAGGTACGACGCCACCGCCGCCGCGACGACCGCCGCGCCGAGGGTGATCCACGCGTTGCGGCCCAGCCGGACGCTCCACTTGGACACCGGCCGGGACGGCCCGTCCGCCCCGGCGACGTGCACGACCTGGGTGGGTGACGGCTCCGGCGGGTTCGCGGCGGCGCTCAGCAGGGCGCGGACCCGGGTGGCGTCCGGGCGGCGCGCCGGGTCCTTGTCCAGCAGGCCCGTGATGACCTCGGCCAGCGGCCCCTGCGCGGAGGCGGGCGGCGCGGGCGTGGCGTTGAGCACGGACTGGAGCGTGGCGGGGGTGTTGCTGCGGCGGAACGGCGAGACGCCCTCCGTCGCCGCGTACAGCACCACGCCCAGCGACCACAGGTCGCTCGCCGGGCCGGGGCGCTGGCCCAGCACCCGTTCCGGGGCGATGTACTCGGGCGAGCCGACGAAGCCGCCGGTGTCGGTCAGGTTGGTCTCGCCCTCGATCTGGGCGATGCCGAAGTCGGTGAGCACGACCCGGTCGTGCCGCCCGAGCAGTACGTTGTCCGGCTTCACGTCCCGGTGCAGGACGCCGGCCGCGTGCGCGGCCTCCAGCGCGCCGAGCACCTCCAGGCCGATCCGGGCAGCCTCGCGCGCACCCAGCGTGCCCTCCTGCAAGGCGTCGCCCAGCGAGCGGCCCCGGACCAGCTCCATCACGATCCACGGCTGGTCGTCCACCACCGCCACGTCGTGCACGTCGACCACGGCCGGATGGTCGAGGCGGGCCGCGGCGCGGGCCTCGCGGCGCATCCGTTCGAAGGCGTTGTCCCGTTCGCGTTCGGGAAGGTGGTCGGGTACGCGGGGCTCCTTGACGGCCACCTCGCGGTCCACGGTCTCGTCCTTCGCCCGCCACACCGTGCCCATGCCGCCGTGCCCGAGCCTGGAGATCAGCCGGTAGCGGCCGGCGATGAGCCGCCCGGCGCCCGCGTCCTGCGCGGGCGGCTCCGCGTGGCCGGGCCGCGGCGCCGGCGACCGGGGCGGCACGACCTGGGTGGGTGCCGCGTACGGGTTGCCGGGATGCGGCACGGCGACAGGCGGATTCGGTGGTCGCAGGCCAAAACTCGTCGGCTCGTCCGACCCGTTGCTGGGTCCCCCGTTGCTGCTCATGGGTCCATCCATATCGCGCCCGGCGTACCCGTATCCACCACCCGTGCTCCGCGGTCACAGACCCGTGACGCACCCTGCCGCTTATCTCCTGTTTAGGTGCGTTGCGAAGACGGCGTCACGGACGCCGGACCCGTCGGCGTACCGCGAGCACCACCGCCATGAGCACGCCCCGCGTCACACTGCGGGGCTCACCGGTCCGGGGCGGCGCGGGAGTCCGGCCCGTGGTCAGGAAGGCGCGCAGCATCCGCTCGGCCTCCGCGGCGTCCAGCCGCCGTTCCGGGTCGCGTTCCAGCAGGCCCTGTACGACCGGAAGGATGGGCCCGGCCTGCGCGGGCGGGCGGATCTCGTCGGTGACCACGGCGTGCAGGACGCCGCCCAGCGAGTCGCGGTGGAAGGGCGAGGAGCCGCTGAGGACCGCGCACAGCAGCACGCCAAGCGACCACAGGTCGGACTCCGGTCCGGTCCCGGCCCCGGACATCCGCTCGGGGGCGGTGTACTCGGGGGAGCCGACGAAGGAGCCGGTCTCGGTGAGCGTGGTGGCGCCCGCGACCTGGGCCACGCCGAAGTCGGTGAGGACGACCCGGCCGTCCTCGGCCACCAGCACGTTGGACGGCTTCACGTCCCGGTGCAGGATCCCGGCCGCGTGCGCGGTGCGCAGGGCGTCGAGCAGGGCGACGCCGATCCGGGCGGCCTCGGTGGCGTCGACCGGGCCGTGGCCGAGGACGCGGTCGGCGAGCGAGCCGCCCTCGACCAGTTCCATGACCATGTACGCACGTTCGTCGTCCTCGACGACGTCGTGCACGACGATGACGTGCGGGTGCCTCAGCTGGGCGACCGCGCGGGCCTCGCGCAGGGTGCGCTCACGGCGCCGCCGGGCCTCGGCCGAGGAGAGGGCCTCGTCGAGGGGAAGCGCCTTCACGGCCACTTCACGGGCGAGCAGTTGGTCGGTCGCCCGCCACACGATGCCCATGCCGCCGCGGCCGAGCCGCTCATGGAGTCGGTAACGGCCCGCGATGACACGCCCGCCCGCCCCCTCGGTCACCATGCGCCCATCATGCCCCACCGGACGGACCGGCTCCGGGCCGCCGTAACCCGGGTGGCCGACAACCGACGGACACGCGTGCGTCGTTGCGACGACTTCAGGCCATCACACGGCACGGATCAGGCGGTCTTCTCCTGCCAGCTCTGCAGCACCGTCCGGAACTGCTGCCGCGCGGTCTCCCAGTCCTCGGCGGGCGCCGACATGTAGATGACGTACTCGACGCCGTCACGGGACATGTACGTCTCCTCGACGGCGCGGCGCGGACCGGGGAAGGAAGTGTCCTTGGCCAGCGCGGTCCAGGTGTACTCCCACCGGGCGCTCTTGTGGTCGCGGTAGGTGGTCCGCTCCAGGGTGACGCGCCGGTAGTCGACCAGCCGCTGGAGCTGGACCTCCAGGTCGAGCTGATGGGCGTACGGGTCGTTGTAGTCGGGGGCGGTGTCGACGGCGATGCGGACGAAGTGCTCGCCTCCGTCGGGGGTGTAGTCGACCTGCTTCAGCTCGCCGTCGTCGTCGTACACCTTCCGCTGCCAGTTCTCGGGCAGGTAGAGGCTGAAACCCACCGGGTCGTCCCGGCGGACCCAACCGGCCGGGACGGACCCGCCGGGACCCTTGCCGGTCGTGGCGGAGGCGGAGGGGGACGGCGACCGGGTGGGGTCCGGTCCGGCCGTCGAGCCGCTCCCGTCCCGTTGTTGCAGCACCACGGCGGTGCCCGCGCCGATGAGGGCGGCGACGGCGACGACCAGGGCGAGTGTGCGCAGGCGGCGACGCCGGGACCGGTCGGGAGCGACGCCCGCGGGACCGGTCGGCGCGTACCCCGCCGCCGTGGGACCCATCGGCCCGGGACCCGCCGCCGCGTGACCCATCGCTGTGGGACCGACGGCCGTGGGACCGACCGCCGTCGGACCGACCGCCGTCGGACCGACCGCCGTCGAACCGGTCATCTGCTGGTACGGCGTCGCGGCCGTCCCGCCCGTCGGCCCCGGCCCCGGTGTCCCGGGCCGGGCCGTGTCGCCCTGCCCCCGCGGGCCCGAGTACCGCGTCGGCACATACGCCTGGGCCGCGTTCGGCCGCCGTCCCTCCGCGGCCTCCGCGAGCATCTGTTCCGTCTCGGTCACGTCGGGCCGCGAGGCCGGGTCCTTGCGCAGCAGGGCGCTGATGACGGGCGCGAGCGGACCGGCGTACCGGGGCTCGGTGGCCTCCTCCTCGACGACCGCCTGCATGGTGGAGAGCGGTGAGGTGCGGCGGAACGGCGACCTGCCCTCCACCGCCGTGTACAGCGTCGCGCCGAGCGCCCACAGGTCGGAGGCGGGGCCGGGGTCGTGGCCGCGGACGCGCTCCGGCGCCAGGTAGTCGACGGAGCCGACGACCTCCCCGGTCCGCGTGATGGTGGAGTCGCCCTCGATCTGCGCGATGCCGAAGTCGGTGAGCAGTACCCGGCCGTCGTCGCCGAGCAGTACGTTGCCGGGCTTGACGTCGCGGTGCAGGACACCGGCGGTGTGCGCGGCACGCAGGGCGCGCAGCACCCACAGGCCGACCCGGGCCGCCTCCCGCGGCTCGACCCGTTCCTCGTCCTTGACCGCGTCGGCCAGCGAGCGGCCCTCGACCAGCTCCATCACGATCCAGGGCCGGCCGTCGTGTTCGAGTACGTCGTGGACGGTGACGACGGCCGAGTGGTTGATCCGTGCCGCCGCGCGCGCCTCGCCCCGGGTACGCGCCAGCAGTATCGCCTGGTCGCTCTCCGAGACGTAGAGCGCGGCGGTCAACTCCTTGATGGCGACGGTCCGGTGCAGCACCTCGTCGTGTGCGCGCCACACCCGGCCCATACCGCCGCTGCCGATGGCGTCCCCGAGCCGGTATCGGCCCGCGACGAGCCGGCCCTGCATCTGATTCACGTTGCCCCGCAATGGTCTTGTCAGGGTCAGACTAGGGACCGGCTCCCGTCCGGGGAACGGGCGGGGTGGCATGGAAACCGCTCTGTGACGGTTGTCGCTTTCCGTGTCAGGAGGCAACCATCGGGCCGAACTGCCGTCAGCGGGTGTACTGATAAGTCGCCGACGCCTGTTCGAACAGCCGGCTCACCTCGTCCCGTTCCGCCTCCGGGCCACGGACCTGCACGACGTGGTAGCGCCCGTCGATCAGGATCGCGACGTTGCGCACGTACAGCTCACCGCCGCCGGCGGCGGTCCAGGTGAACTGCCCCTCCGCCATGGTCCGTCCGCCGACCTCGATGGTCTTCAGTCCGCTGGAGGTGGCCCAGCTGGAGGCGCGGTACGGCTCCAGTTCGGGCTCGCTGTCGCGCTGGTAGACCATGGGGTCGTCGCCGAACTCGGCCGCGCGGTCCCGGCCCGGCACGACGACGAGCTCGAAGTCGCCCTTCGCGTAGACGACCTGGCCGCTGCCGTTGCGGGGCGTGCGGTTCCAGCCCTCGGCGACGGCGACGTGGAAGCCTTCGGGGTCCTTGCGGAGGGCGAACCCGTCGGCGACGTCGGGATCATTGGTCTGCGTCTCGGTGGAGCCGGTGCCCGTCTCCGAGGCACTGGGGTCGTCCTTCGGTGTCGTCTGCTCCGGCCGGGGCTCGTCGCCGGCGTCCGGGGACCGTTCGGGCGGGGCCTGGCTCGCCTCGCCGACGGCGCCCGTCCGGTCGGCGGCCCCGTCGCCCTTCGTATCGCTCTTCGGCATGAGGAACATGGCGTAGGCGATCGCGCCGGCCAGGGCGAGCAGTATCAGCAGGAGCAGCGTCCGGCCGAGGCTGCGTGGGGAGCGGGCCGTGTCCTGCTTGCCCCGCTTGTGCCGTCCGTGGTGCGCGGGCAGTCCCGCCCGCCGCCTGCGCACCAGCTCGCCGCGGCGGCGCACGATGGGCAGCCGGCTGGTCTCGGCGGGCGGGGCCGAGATGACGTGCAGGCCGGCCTCCGGCTCGGGAGCCGACCGCACCAGTGAACGCAGCCAGCCGCGCAGTTCCTCGAAGTCGATGCGCTCGGTGGGGTCCTGACGCAGCAGCGACTCCACGACCGGCCGCAGCGGCCCGCACTCCTCGGCGAACGCCGGCGGCTCCGCGCACACGATCTGCACCAGCTCGGCGGTCGACTCCTCCGGGTAGGGCGCATGTCCCTGTACGGCACGGTAGAGCAGGGCGCCGAGCGCCCACAGGTCGGTGGCGGGGCCGATGGGCGCGGCCAGCTGCCAGTTCTCGTGCACCGGACCGGCCTGTTCCGGCGCCCAGCGTTCCGTCACCGGCCCGACCACGGCCATCCGCGTCTGCCGTGCCCGCTCGGCGGCGAGCGCGGTGGCGGGACCGCGCGGCGCGGGGGTGCGGGAGACCAGGTCGTCCCAGTGCCCGGCGGGCGGGGCGGTGGCCTCCTGGTGCGGGGCGGCGGACAGGGCCCGACCGGCCTCGGGGGCGGGGGCCGGGGCGCCGGTGGGGGACGGGTCGCCGGTGGGGCGGGGCGTGGCGCCGTGCCAGGAGGTCGTGCGTACGCCGTAGGGGTCGGCGATCTGCCCGGGCGGGGCGGTGCCCGGGGTGCCGGGAGCCCGGCCGGTGTCGTCGTCGGGGGCGGGGCGGGCGCCGGGCAGGGCCGCGCGGCCGTTCTGCCCCTCCTGGATGCGGGCCGCGGCCCGGGCACCGGCACGGTAGGCGGCGATCGCTCCGGCGCGCGCGGCACGGGCGTCTCCGCCGCTGTCGAGCGGCGTGGGGGCGAGCCCGGCGGAGGTCCCGCCCGGCCCCTGGGCCCCGGAGACCGGCAGCCCGCCGGCGGTCCGTGCCTCGATGGCGGCCCGCCGGGCGGCCTCGGGATCGGCACCGCCGGATCCGAGCATCCCACTCTGCACACCCCCGGGACCGACGACCCCGAACCCGGCACCACCGGGACCGGGGAGCCCTGGGCCGACGCCACCGGCACCGGCGGCCGTACCACCGGCACCACCAGGACCGGGAAACCCTGAGCCGACACCACCGGGACCAGCGGCCGTACCCCCGGCACCACCAGGGCCGGAGAAGCCTGAGCCGGCACCGCCGGGACCGACGGCCCCGCCCCCGACACCACCAGGACCGGGGAACCCTGAGCCGGCACCACCGGGACCGACGGCCCCGCCCCCGGCACCCCCGGGACCAGCGGCCATGACCCCTGCACCCCCGGGACCGGAGCGCCCAGCCCCGCCCTCGACCCCACCAGGCCCGAGGGCGGCGGTGCCACCACCCCGGCCGAAGGTCCCGTCAGGAGCGACCGCGGAGCCGGGGCCCTCCTCGCCCTCGGGGGCGGGCACCGGGTCGTATCCGCACAGCGCCTCCTCCGCCGCCCCGACCGCCAGGCCGGTCAGCATCACGCGCCCGTCGTCGCAGACGAGCACCGTGCGCGCGGTGATGTTGCGGTGCACCCAGCCGTAGGTGTGCAGCACCCGCAGCGCCAGGAGGATGTCGGAGGCCACCTCGGCCGCCCGGTACGGCGTCAGCGACTGCTCGGCGAGCAGGGCGGCCAGCGGCCTGGCGGCCACCAGCTCGCTGACCACCCACAGCGAACCGCCCTCGGCGAACACGTCGAAGACCTGGTCCAGGCGCGGATGGTCGGGGACGGCGGCCGCGGCCTGCGCCGCCTCGACGGCACGGCGTACCACCGGGTCGGCGGGCCGCCGCTGTCCGCCGGGCGCGGCCGACGAGCGCCTGCCGGGGGGCCGCCCGGCGCCGTCCCGGGCCGTGAAACCGTCGGGCAGGCCGTCCGCGTCGAGCACCTCCGCCTCGACGACCTCCGGCAACGGCACCTGCCGGACCAGCACTTCCTGACCGCTGTAGGTGTCGAAGGCCCGGGTCTCGGTGAGTTCGTACTCGTCGGACGGCGGCAGGGGCAGGCGGTAGCGGTCGGCGAGTACCCGTCCCGCATAGTCGTCCACGTCGACACCCCCGGCAGCCCGTCGGTCAATTCCGTTCGCCCGGCGGGCCGTTCCGGCTGCGTACGGTCCGCAAGCACTCACGATACGTGCCGGAGGCAACCCGCAAAGAGGGGATGCCAGATATCGGACCGCTCAAACCCGGGCGCCGCCGGTTCAGGACTTGGGCTCGAAGGTCTTCGTCAGGGTCTGCCAGGTGTCCCGGCGCAGGTCACTGTCCCAGTCGGCGGCCTTGGCGGTGTACATGAGCGCGTAGCCCTGGTGGTCGTTGACGACGAACCCCCGGTCCACGGTCCGGTACTTGGTGCCGCCGTCCGTGTAGGTGAACTCCCAGTCGGCCGCGTTCCAGCCCCGGTAGCCCACCTTCTCTATGCGGATCTTCTTGTACTGGGAGCGGACCATGCTCCGCTCCTGGTTCTTCCAGTCGGCGACCGGGTCGCCCTTGGGCGTGGACGTCCAGGCGACGAGCAGCTTCTGCCCGTTCGGTCCGGTGAACCGGTCCCCCGCGGAGCCCGTGGACCGGTACTTCCAGCCCTCGGGCAGTCCAAGTGTGTAACCCTGCTCGCCCTGGTGGGTGGCGGCCGCGCCCTCGTCGTCGTCCGGCTTCCCGGCATCGTCCGACCCGGTCCCGGCGTCTTCGGACTCGCTCGCTCCGGTGCCCGGGGCGCCGCCCGTGGCCCCGTCCCCCGTCGCCGGGTCCGAGGCGGTGCCGTCGGTACCGGTCCCGCTCTCCTCGTCCTGCTTGGTGTCGCCGCTCGGGCCGGCGGAGGCGACGGCCTTGTCACCGCTGCCGCCCTTGGCGCCGTTCTCGTCGTCGCCGCCGAGCGTGAGGGCCAGTACGGTGCCGAGCACGGCGAGCGCCACGATCACCGCGATGATGACCAGCGTCCTGCGCGGCACCACGTCGGTGAGCGGCGCCCGGGGCACGGGTCGCGGCGGCAGGTCCGGCGGCGGTACGACGGGCCAGCCGGAACTCCGGGTGCCCGCAGGCGCGTTCGACCCACCGTGACCCGAGCCCACTCCGGCACCGGCACCAGCGCCGACACCCGATCCCGTCGCCGGCGCGGTGGCACCCGGCCCACGCGACGCGGCGGCGGCAGCGGTCCCGGCGTAACCCGAGGCGGCGGTACCCGGGGCGGCTGAGGCCCCCGCGCCGCCCGAGGCGGACCGGCCGGACCCGCCCTGCTTGGTACGGGAGGCGGCCGCGGCACCGGCCGCACCGGCCCCCACGGCGGCCTTGCGCACGGAACGCAGCGCCCCGCGCAACCGCTCCCCGGCCTCCTCGCCCCGCTTGCCCCCGGCGCCCGCCGAACCGCCCCGGCGCGTCCGCTCGTCCGACTGCGCCGGCAGCGGCACCACCTTGGTGGCGTCGGCCGGTTCGGTCTCGGCGGCCCGGTCCGGGGCGTGGATGACCTTGTTGAGCATCGCGCGGGCGCCCGCGTCGTCGAGCCGCTGGGCGGGGTCCTTGTTGAGCAGTCCGAAGATGACGTCCCGCAGCGGGCCGGCGTTCTTCGGCTCCTCCAGGTTCTCCGTCATCACCGCGGTCAGCGTCGCGATCGCGGAGCCCTTGTCGTAGGGCGGGGTGCCCTCCACGGCCGCGTACAGCAGTCCGCCCAGCGACCACAGGTCGGCGGCCGGTCCCGGCTTGTGGCCGCGGGCCCGCTCCGGGGAGATGTAGGAGGGGGCGCCGACGAGCATGCCGGTGGAGGTGATGGACGGGTCGCCCTCGACCTGGGCGATGCCGAAGTCGGTGAGTACGACCCGGCCGTCCTCGGCGATCAGTACGTTGGACGGCTTCACGTCGCGGTGCAGGATGCCCTCGCGGTGCGCGGAGCGCAGGACGTCGAGGACGGCGAGGCCGACCTCCGCCGCGCGCTTCGGCTCCAGCAGGCCGTCCTCACGGATGGCCTCGGCGAGCGACTTGCCCTCGACGAGTTCCATCACGATCCACGGCCGGTCGTCCTCCTCGACCACGTCGTAGACCGTCACGGCGCTGTTGTTGCGGATCCGCGCGATGGCCTTGGCCTCGCGCAGCGTGCGCGTGATCAGGCGCCGCTTCTCCTCCTCGTCGATGTTCCCGGGAAACCGCAGCTCCTTGACGGCGACCGTGCGTCCGAGGGTCTCGTCCTCGGCCCGCCACACCGTCCCCATGCCGCCGCGGCCGAGCACGTCTCCCAGCCGGTACCGCCCGGCGAGGAGACGTGCGCTCTTGTCCGTACGGGATGTCCCCGCCCGCTCCGCCTCCGACATGCGTCCCCTCATGCAACCCGCCCTGACAGAGCCTTCATTGTCCCTCACCCGACAAGCGCCCGACGCCCAGGGTGCCCCTGGCGCCAACCGGGCGAGCGGGCAGGGAGCACGGCGGGGTGACCCTGCGTCACACCCGACCCGGCAGCCCCTGCCGCCTGCCCTACCGTGGCGCGATGTCCGGCGCCCCCAGCCGGGCCGCGTCCGCCGTCAGGTCGTCCGGCTGGCGCTGCGACTCCCGCTCGGCCTCGACCCGCTTCTCGTAGTGCTGGACCTCGCGTTCGACCTGGTCCTTGTCCCAGCCCAGCACCGGCGCCATCAGTTCGGCGGCCTCGCGGGCGCTGCGCGTGCCCCGGTCGAAGGTCTCGATGGAGATGCGGGTGCGCCGGGTCAGTACGTCGTCCAGGTGCCGCGCGCTTTCGTGTGAGGCGGCGTAGACGACCTCGGCGCGCAGGTAGTCGTCGGCGGCGTGCAGCGGTTCGCCGAGGGAGGGGTCGGCGGCGATGAGCTCCAGGACCTCCTCCGCCATGGCGCCGTACCGGTTGAGCAGGTGTTCCACGCGTACGACGTGCAGGCCGGTGCGCGCGGCGACCCGCTTCCGCGCGTTCCACAGCGCCCGGTAGCCCTCGGCGCCGAGCAGCGGCGTGTCCTCGGTGACGCAGTCGGCGACCCGCAGGTCGAGCCCGTGCACCGCCTCGTCCACGGCGTCCTTGGCCATCACCCGGTACGTCGTGTACTTGCCGCCCGCCACGACGACGAGACCGGGCACCGGGTGCGCGACGGTGTGCTCGCGCGACAGCTTGCTGGTGGCGTCCGACTCACCGGCCAGCAGCGGACGCAGACCGGCGTACACGCCCTCGACGTCGTCGCGGGTGAGCGGCACGGACAGCACGGAGTTGACGTGCTCCAGCAGGTAGTCGATGTCGGCGCTGGACGCGGCCGGGTGCGCCTTGTCCAGGTCCCAGTCGGTGTCCGTGGTACCGATGATCCAGTGCCGGCCCCAGGGGATGACGAACAGCACGGACTTCTCGGTGCGCAGGATCAGGCCGGTGCTGGAGTGGATGCGGTCCTTCGGCACGACCAGGTGGATGCCCTTGGAGGCGCGCACGTGGAACTGGCCGCGCTCGCCCACCATCGCCTGGGTGTCGTCGGTCCACACGCCGGTCGCGTTCACGACCTGCTTGGCGTGGATCTCGTACTCGCCGCCCGCCTCGACGTCCTGCACGCGCGCGCCGACCACGCGCTCGCCCTCGCGCAGGAAGGAGGTGACCCGCGCGCGGTTGGCGACCGGGGCGCCGTACGCCGCCGCCGTGCGCACCAGCGTCGTCACGAACCGGGCGTCGTCCATCTGGGCGTCGTAGTACTGGAGCGCGCCGACCAGCGCGTCCTTCTTCAAGGCGGGCGCCACCCGCAGGGCGTGACCGCGGCTCAGGTGCCGGTGCATCGGCAGGCCCCGGCCGTGTCCGCGAGCCATCGACATGGCGTCGTAGAGCGCGACGCCCGACCCGGCGTACAGCCGCTCCCACCCCTTGTGCTGCAAGGGGTACAGGAACGGCACCGGCTTCACGAGGTGCGGCGCGAGCCGCTCCAGCAGCAGCCCGCGCTCCTTCAGCGCCTCCCGTACGAGGGCGAAGTCGAGCATCTCCAGATAGCGCAGGCCGCCGTGGATCAGCTTGCTGGACCTGCTGGAGGTGCCCGACGCCCAGTCCCTGGCCTCGACCAGGCCGGTGGACAGGCCGCGCGTCACGGCGTCGAGGGCGGTGCCCGCGCCGACCACGCCCGCGCCCACCACCAGTACGTCCAGCTCGCGCTCGGCCATGGCCGCGAGTGACTCGGCGCGCTGCGCCGGCCCCAGGGTCGCTGTCCTCACTGCTGCCTCCCGCTGTCGGTCGCGTCGGCCGCACCCGTCGGGGGCGAAGCCCGGTTCCTGGTACCCACCATGCCCAGATTCTGACCGGCCTGCCCGACATCGGCCGCCGCACGCCCCCAGCCTGTGGACAACTCTTCCCGGCAAACCCGGCCCATCACCCCGGGCGGTGTCGACACCACCGAAACTCGGCCGACCAATCCCACAAATCGGTCATATTTACTCCTAGTCTGACGTTGTGCTCGCCCATCCTGTCCACCGGGTTTGCGCACCTGTCCCGCTTCGGCTACTGGGAAGGACGGCCCACGCCATGCCCGCAGATCTCGCCGTCATCGGACTCGGCCCGTACGGCCTGCCCCTGGCCCAGGCCGCCGTCGCCGCAGGCATCCCCACCCTCGGCTACCGCACCGGCCCCGAGGCCGACCCGCTCACCCCCGCCGAGGTGCGCCGGATGCTCGCGACGGGCTTCCGGACCCCCGCCGGGCCGGCCGAGCTGGGCCGCGTCCGCACCGCCGTCATCTGCGCCCCGACCCCGCCCGGCGCGGACGGCGGCCTGGACCTCACCCAGGTGGAGGCGGCCGCCCGCACCCTGGCCGCCCACATGCGCCCGCACATCACGGTCATCCTGGAGTCACCCGTGCGGCCCGGGACGACGGAGGACTTCCTGCGCCCGATCCTGGAGCAGGGCTCCGGGCTGCGCGCCGGCCGCGACTTCCACCTCGCCTACTCCCCCAGCCGCGTCGACCCCGGCAACCGCGACTTCACCCCGGCCACCACGCCGAAGGTCATCGGCGGCCTCACCCCCGCCTGCACCGAGTCGGCCGCGACCTTCTACGGCCGGCTCACCGACAAGGTGGTCCGCGCGCGCGGCCCCCGCGAGGCCGAGACGGTCCAGCTCCTGGAGACCAATTTCCGGCACGTCAACATCGCCCTCGTCAACGAGATGGCCGTACTCTGCGACGACCTCGGCGTCGACCTGTGGGACGTCCTGCGCTGCGCGGAGAGCAAACCGTTCGGCTTCCAGGCCTTCCGCCCGGGCCCCGGCGTCGGCGGCCACTCCGTCCCCCAGGACCTGACCGGCCAGGCCCCGCACAGCCTGCGCATGGTGGAGCTGGCCCAGCAGGTCAACTCCCAGATGCCGCGCTACGTCGTCCAGCGCGCCGCCGCCCTCCTCAACGAGCACGGCAAGTCCGCGCGCGCCGCCCGCGTCCTCCTCCTCGGCGTCACCTACAAGGCCGACCTCGCCGACCAGCAGGCCACCCCGGCCGAGGAGATCGCGACCCGCCTGATGTCGATGGGCGCCGCCGTCAGCTACCACGACCCGCACATCCCGTCCTGGAACGTCGCCGACCGCCCCGTCCCCCGCGCCGACTCCCTCTACGAGGCCGCCGCCGACGCCGACCTGACGATCCTCCTCCAGCAGCACCGCACGTACGACCTCCAGGGCCTGTCGGTGAAGGCCCAGCTCCTGCTGGACACGCGGGGGGCTACGCCCACGGGGGCGGCGCACCGGCTCTGACCACGCCGCGCGGACACGCGAGGGGCCCGGAGCGTCTGCTCCGGGCCCCTCGGTGTGGCGTACGGGTGACTACCGCCGGTGCTGCGAGTCCGCCACCGTCACCTCGACGCGCTGGAACTCCTTCAGCTCGCTGTACCCGGTGGTCGACATGGCCCGGCGCAGTGCGCCGAAGAAGTTCATCGAGCCGTCGGGGTTGCGGGACGGGCCGGTGAGGATCTCCTCGATGGTGCCGACCGTGCCGAGGTCGACCTTCTTGCCGCGGGGCAGCTCCTCGTTGACGGCCTCCATGCCCCAGTGGTTGCCCTTGCCCGGCGCGTCGGTCGCGCGCGCCAGCGGCGAGCCCATCATCACCGAGTCCGCGCCGCAGGCGATCGCCTTGGGCAGGTCGCCGGACCAGCCGACCCCGCCGTCGGCGATGACGTGCACGTACCGGCCGCCGGACTCGTCCATGTAGTCACGGCGGGCCGCCGCCACGTCCGCGACCGCCGTCGCCATGGGCACCTGGATGCCCAGCACGTTGCGCGTGGTGTGCGCGGCGCCGCCGCCGAAGCCGACGAGGACGCCCGCCGCGCCGGTGCGCATCAGGTGCAGGGCGGCGGTGTAGGTGGCGCAGCCGCCGACGATGACCGGGACGTCCAGCTCGTAGATGAACTGCTTCAGGTTCAGCGGCTCGTGCGAACCGGAGACGTGCTCCGCCGAGACCGTGGTGCCGCGGATGACGAAGATGTCGACGCCCGCGTCCACGACCGCCTTGGAGAACTGGGCGGTGCGCTGCGGGGAGAGCGCGGCGGCGGTGACCACGCCCGAGTCGCGCACCTCCTTGATGCGCTGCCCGATCAGCTCCTCCTTGATGGGAGCGGCGTAGATCTCCTGGAGGCGGCGGGTCGCGTTGTCGGTGTCCAGCTCGGCGATCTCGTCGAGCAGCGGCTGCGGGTCCTCGTGCCGCGTCCAGAGCCCTTCCAGGTTCAGGACGCCGAGGCCGCCCAGCTCGCCGATGCGGATGGCGGTGGCCGGGGAGACGACCGAGTCCATGGGAGCGGCCAGGAACGGCAGCTCGAAGCGGTAGGCGTCGATCTGCCAGGCGATCGAGACCTCCTTCGGGTCCCGCGTACGGCGGCTGGGGACGACGGCGATGTCGTCGAAGGCGTACGCCCGGCGGCCGCGCTTGCCGCGCCCGATCTCGATCTCAGTCACGTCTGTGGCCTTTCCCTGATGCGTTGCAGCGCCTTCCAGTATCCCCGACGGGCTCGACGGGGCACCGCTGAGGGCGGCCCCGGGTGGTCCGGGGCCGCCCTCGGGCAGGCTCTGCTTACTTGCTGCGGCTGTAGTTCGGTGCCTCGACCGTCATCTGGATGTCGTGCGGGTGGCTCTCCTTGAGCCCGGCGGAGGTGATCCGCACGAACCGGCCGTTGTCCTGGAGCTGGGGCACGGTCCGGCCGCCGACGTAGAACATCGACTGGCGCAGGCCGCCGACCAGCTGGTGGACGACCGAGGAGAGCGGGCCGCGGTAGGGCACCTGGCCCTCGATGCCCTCGGGGACCAGCTGCTCGTCGGAGGCGACGCCCTCCTGGAAGTAGCGGTCCTTGGAGAACGACCTGCGGTCGCCGCGGGTCTGCATGGCGCCCAGCGAGCCCATGCCGCGGTACGACTTGAACTGCTTGCCGTTGATGAACATCAGCTCACCCGGCGACTCCTCGCAGCCCGCGAGGAGCGAGCCCAGCATCACCGTGTCGGCGCCCGCGACCAGGGCCTTGGCGATGTCGCCGGAGTACTGGAGGCCACCGTCGCCGATGACCGGGATGCCGGCCTCCTTGGCGGCGAGCGACGCCTCGTAGATGGCCGTGACCTGGGGGACGCCGATGCCGGCGACGACGCGGGTGGTGCAGATGGAGCCGGGGCCGACACCGACCTTGATGCCGTCCACACCGGCGTCGATGAGCGCCTTGGCGCCGTCGCGGGTGGCGATGTTGCCGCCGATGACGTCGACGCCGGCCGCGTTCGACTTGATCTTGGCGACCATGTCGCCGACCAGGCGGGAGTGGCCGTGCGCGGTGTCCACGACGATGAAGTCGGCGCCCGCCTCGATCAGCGCCTGGGCACGCTCGAAGGCGTCACCGGCGACGCCGACGGCGGCGCCGACCAGCAGCCGGCCCTTGGCGTCCTTGGCGGCGTTCGGGTACTTCTCGGCCTTGACGAAGTCCTTGACCGTGATCAGGCCCTTGAGGACGCCGTTGTCGTCGACCAGCGGCAGCTTCTCGATCTTGTGGCGGCGCAGCAGCTCCATGGCGTCCACGCCGGAGATGCCGACCTTGCCGGTGACCAGCGGCATCGGGGTCATGACCTCGCGCACCTGCCGGGAGCGGTCGGTCTCGAAGGCCATGTCGCGGTTGGTGACGATGCCGAGCAGCTTGCCGCCGCCGTCGGTGACCGGCACGCCGCTGATGCGGAACTTGGCGCACAGCGAGTCGGCCTCGGCGAGCAGGGCGTCCGGGTGGATGGTGATGGGGTTGGCCACCATGCCCGACTCGGAGCGCTTGACCAGGTCGACCTGGTTGGCCTGGTCCTCGATGGACAGGTTGCGGTGCAGTACGCCGACGCCGCCCTGGCGGGCCATCGCGATCGCCATGCGCGACTCGGTGACCTTGTCCATGGCGGCGGACAGCAGCGGGATGTTGACCCGCACGTTCCTGGAGACGTACGAGGCGGTGTCGATCTCGTCGGGTGCCATGTCCGACGAGCCCGGCAGCAGCAGCACGTCGTCGTAGGTCAGCCCGAGCGTCGCGAATTTCTCGGGCACTCCGTCGACGTTGGCAGTCATGACACCTTCCCCAAATGGCCTTGATCGGTGCGGATGTCCATGCTAACGGGAAGTGGACGTGGCTCATTCCACGATCAGGGACGCCCGCGACCTTCGTAGTTTCGTACGGACACCCGTCACCGTCCGTTCACTCCCGGCGCTACTGCTCCGCCAGGGCCCGCAGCCGACTCAGCGCCCGGTGCTGGGCGACCCGGACGGCACCGGGTGACATTCCCAACATCTGCCCGGTCTCCTCCGCCGTGAGCCCCACCGCGATCCGCAGCAGCAGCAGCTCCCGCTGGTTCTCGGGCAGGTTGGCCAGCAGTTTCTTGGCCCAGGCGGCGTCGCTGTTGAGCAGCGCGCGCTCCTCCGGGCCCAGTGAGTCGTCCGGCCGCTCGGGCATCTCGTCGGACGGCACGGCGGTCGAGCCGGGGTGCCGCATCGCCGCGCGCTGCAGGTCGGCGACCT
The DNA here is from genome assembly GCF_031597775.1 of Streptomyces sp. BB1-1-1. NCBI lineage: Bacteria > Bacillati > Actinomycetota > Actinomycetes > Kitasatosporales > Streptomycetaceae > Streptomyces > Streptomyces sp. BB1-1-1. Next base: position 3,455,654 of record NZ_CP134203.1, read on the forward strand.
TGTGAGCGGCGATGGCGAAGACGAACGCCTCGAAGGGGCGTCCGGTGTCCTTGTAGCGGGGCAGCGCGAGCAGCACCGCGACGCAGACCTCCTGGGCGAGGTCCTCGACGAAGTGCCGGGCGTCGCCGGGCAGGCGGGACAGACGCGTGCGGCAGTAGCGCAGCGCCAAGGGGTGGACATGGGCGAGCAGGTCGTGCGTGGCCTGCTCGTCCCCGTCGACGGCACGATGGACGAGCCCACCGACCGTCCCTTGATCAGGGGCCGCCTCGTCGTCACGCATCGGTCCATGGTGCCTTGCGGCCGTCCGATCCGTGGCTCCGCGCCCGTTGTTGTGCACCGAAGCGTTATGAGTAGGTGCGCCGGAACTCATCCCCTGCGCCCTCCCCTTCCGCTCGACCGACTCGTCCCCGAGGAACTCCACACCTCAAGGATGCGTCATCCGCGCCGAAACGAGCAGCGGGCACCCGGCGGGTCGCCTTGTCACCCCCGCCCACCTCGCGATAAGCGGGGATCGTCACGTCCCTGACGGGCCCTCTCGGACTCCATCGCACGAGGGTGCTCCTAGCGGACCAGGCCCCACCGGAACCCGAGCGCCACCGCGTGCGCCCGGTCCGAGGCGCCGAGCTTCTTGAAGAGCCGCCGGGCGTGGGTTTTGACGGTGTCCTCGGAGAGGAACAGCTCGCGGCCGATCTCCGCGTTGGAGCGGCCGTGGCTCATGCCCTCCAGGACCTGGATCTCACGCGCGGTGAGCGTGGGCGCGGCACCCATCTCGGCCGAGCGCAGCCGGCGCGGGGCAAGCCGCCAGGTCGGGTCGGCGAGGGCCTGCGTGACCGTGGCGCGCAGTTCGGCGCGCGAGGCGTCCTTGTGCAGATAGCCGCGGGCACCGGCGGCGACGGCGAGGGCCACACCGTCCAGGTCCTCGGCGACGGTGAGCATGATGATGCGCGCGCCGGGGTCGGCGGACAACAGCCGCCGGACGGTCTCGACGCCGCCGAGGCCGGGCATGCGCACGTCCATCAGAATCAGGTCCGAGCGGTCGGCACCCCAGCGGCGGAGGACTTCCTCGCCGTTGGCGGCCGTCGTCACGCGCTCGACGCCGGGCACGGTCGCGACGGCGCGGCGGAGCGCCTCTCGGGCAAGCGGGGAGTCGTCGCAGACGAGGACGGAAGTCATGGCCGTCCTCCGCAGCTGATGCGCGTCACGTTGAGCCTCCAGGCTGGTACGAAATCGTCACCTGTGCGGTCGACCGTCCCGGACGCCCGCCCGAGCACTTGTTCCTTCAACCGCCTCCGCACTCTCAACGACGGTCACTCGAAAGAGTTACGGGGCTGTGTGTCGTCTTCGGCACTCTACGTGAGGGGGCGGCCACGCAGCAGACATGCGCGTCGGACCCGCCCCGTTTCATCACAACCGGTGCCCCATTTAGCCGCTTTTCTTCCACTTCGCTGGTGTCTGCGGCTAGATTCGCAATGAGTCATATTTTCATCTCCTTAGATCGTAGTTGTACGGTCGTGGACGCTGCGTCACCGGCATCTACCCATATCGGCTACAAGGGGTCACGCAATGGCAGATTTCTCCCGCCTTCCCGGACCGAACGCGGACCTGTGGGACTGGCAGCTCCTGGCCGCGTGCCGCGGGGTGGACAGCTCGCTCTTCTTCCATCCGGAGGGCGAACGCGGTGCGGCGCGGAGTGCTCGTGAGAACTCGGCCAAGGAGGTCTGCATGAGGTGCCCGGTCCGCGCCGAGTGCGCGGCGCACGCGCTGGCGGTGCGTGAGCCGTACGGCGTGTGGGGCGGGCTGACCGAGGACGAGCGCGAGGAGCTCATGGGACGCGCCCGCAACCGCCTGGTCGCGGCGACGGCATCGGCCGGCGGGGAGGCGGCCGCACATCACTGAAGCCCGCACATCACTGAAGGAACGTTTCTCTGAAGCATCCGGACGCACAGGCGCGCCCGTACCCTCAGCGCGTCGCCGACTGACGCGCCCCCGCCCGGGCCAGCTCGTCCAGCGTCGCCGTCACCGCCGGCACCTGGGCCAGGTCGGGCAGGGTGAGCGCGACGATCTCCCGCCGCACCGCCGGCTCCAGCGCCACCGTGCGTACCCCCCGGGGCCGTACGGACTCCACGGCGAGCTGGGGCAGCACGGCCACCCCCAGTCCGGCCCCCACCAGGCCGGCGACCGCCGGATAGTCGTCGGTCGCGAAGTCGATGCGGGGCGTGAAGCCGGCCCCTTCGCACACCTCGACCAACTGACCCCGGCACCGCGGGCAGCCCGCGATCCACGGGTCCCGGGCCAGCTCCCCGATGGCCACCGACCCGCCGGGTTCCGTGCGCGCGAGCCGGTGCCGTTCGGGCACCAGCGCCACGAGGCGGTCGGTCAGCAGCGGCCGTACGACGAGGTCGTCCCACTCCTCCGCGCCGGCCGCGCCCTCGTAGCGGAAGGCGAGCGCCACGTCGCAGTCGCCCTCGCGCAGCAGCTCGACGGATTTCGGCGGCTCGGCCTCCTCCAGGAAGACCCGGGTACCGGGGTGCGCGGCGCGCAGCGCGGCCAGGGCCGTCGGCACGAGGGTGGAGCTGCCGCTGGGAAAGGAGACCAGGCGGACCCGGCCGGCGCGCAGCCCCGCGATGGCGGCGACCTCTTCCTCGGCCGCGGTCAGTCCGGCGATGATCCCGGCGGCGTGCCGCACCAGCGCCTCACCGGCCTGGGTCAGCCGCATCTCGCGCCCGGTGCGCACGAGCAGGGGGGTGCCGACGGAGGCCTCCAGGGCCTTCATCTGCTGGCTGACGGCGGGCTGGGTACAGCCCAGCTCGCGCCCCGCGGCGGAGAATGAGCCGGTCGATGCCACAGCGCGCAGGACACGGAGATGACGAGCCTCGATCACGCCTCCGAGGATAAGTGACTCTTTGACCGAACGCCGAATAATGCGTCGACGCTTTGATGAGGATTGTCCTACCGTTCCGCCATGAAGCTTCTCTCTGTCAATCTGGGCCGCGCGAAGGCGGTGCCGCACACGGACCATCCCGAGGGCGTCACCGGCATCGACAAGCAGCCGGCCGACGGGACGGTACGTGTGGCCGCGCCCGGACCGAAGGGCGTCGGGGCGAGCGGACTGGCCGGCGACACGGTGTGCGACACGCGGCACCACGGCGGCGCCGACCAGGCCGTGTACGCGATGGCGCGCGAGGACATGGACGACTGGGAACGCGAGCTGGACCGACCGCTGCCGAACGGCTCCTTCGGCGAGAACCTCACGACGACGGGCCTGGACGTCTCCGGCGCCCTGATCGGCGAGCGCTGGCGGATCGGCCCCGATCTGGTGCTCGAAGTCACCAGCGGCCGTATCCCCTGCCGCACCTTCCAGGGCCATCTGGGTGAGAAGCGGTGGGTGCGGCGCTTCACGGAGAAGAGCGCGCCGGGCGCGTACCTGCGGGTGATCGAACCCGGTGGGATACGGGCGGGCGACGCCGTCGAGATCGTGCACAGGCCCGCCCACGAGGTGACGGTGGCGTTGCAGTTCCGGGCGGTGACGAGGGAGCGCGAGCTGCTGCCCCGGCTGCTCGCGGCGGGCGGGGCGCTGCACCCCGAGTCGCTGGCGGCCGCGCGGAAGTACGCGGAGACGTACGGCGCCTGAGCGAAACGGACCTGCGCGGTCCGGGCCCATAACCTTGCGCCATGACAACGGCATTGATTACGGGATCGACGGCGGGCATCGGCGCCGCGTTCGCGCGGCGGCTGGCGGCCGACGGACACAACCTGGTGCTGGTGGCCCGCGACACCAAGCGGCTGCGCGAACAGGCGACCGAACTGCACGACCGGCACGGAATCGAGGCGGAGGTCCTGACGGCCGACCTGGCCACGGACCCCGGCATCGACGCGGTGGCCGCCCGCCTCGGTGAGCGCAGGAGCCCCGTCGACCTGCTGATCAACAACGCCGGCTTCGGCAACAAGGGCCGCTTCCTCGACGTCTCCATGGCCGACGAGCTGACGATGCTCAAGGTGCACTGCGAGGCGGTGCTCCGGCTGACCTCGGCGGCGACGGAGGCGATGCGGGAGCGGGGCCGCGGCGGCGTGGTCAACGTGGCCTCGGTCGCGGCCTTCGTGCCGCGCGGCACCTACGGCGCCTCCAAGGCGTGGGTCGTGCAGTTCACCCAGGGCGTGGCGAAGGACCTGGCCGGCAGCGGCGTACGCCTGATGGCCCTGTGCCCCGGCTTCGTGCGCACGGAGTTCCACCAGCGGGCCGGGATGGGCACGGACAACATCCCGAACTGGATGTGGCTGGACGCCGACAAGGTCGTCGCCGCGGCCCTGGACGACCTGGCCCGCGGCAAGTCCCTCTCCATCCCCGACCCCCGCTACAAGACCCTGATGGGCGCGGCGAAGCTGGTACCGCGGGGGATGCTGGGCGGAATCACCTCACGGACGGGGCGGAAGTACGGGCCGCGGTAGGAGGTGCCGGCCGCACCCTTCCTGCTCGAGAACCGGTGCTGGTCAGAACCGATGACGACAGCACCGGCCGACTGCCCGCACCGTCCTGCGGCCGCGGCGCGAACCGTCGCCGCCGAAAGCCGGGACCCGCGCGAGGTGGTGGACCGGGTGACGGAGTGGGAGGTGCTCGGCGGACTGTTCTTGAGAAGCCCGCGACGGCCGGTTCGCTCTCCTGATCACCCGGTTCGGCATGTCATGCGGGCCGCGCCTTCGTCGTGAAAGACCTGGTGGTCCAAGTCCCGTGTGGGTAATGTCAGTTGAGATGTGAAGATCTTAGGGAGATCAGGACATGGCAACAGACGCCTCTGACGGATCGGTTCCGGAGGAAGCCTCACGTGGGCAGCGAGTCCTCGCCCTCCTGGACAAGGCGATCGACGTCCAGAGCCCGCTGGTGCGCAAGAACATCGCCCGCGCCCGTCAGCGGAACCCGGACGCGACGCCCGCAGAGGTGATCCGCAGTCTGGAGCGGATGTACGTCAGCGCCTTGACCGGGTCGGGGGCCGCGGTCGGAGGTGCTGCGGCCGCGCCGGGCGTCGGCACGGGAGTCGCTCTGGCACTCTCTGCCGGCGAGACCCTCTCCTCCCTCGAACTGAGCGCCCTCTTCGCGCTCTCCGTCGCCGAGGTCCACGGAATCCCCCTCGCCGAGGTCGAACGCCGCCGCACGATCGTGATGGGGATCATGCTCGGCGGGAGCGGTAACTCGACCATCACCAAGGTGGCCGGGACCACGGGGAAGCACTGGGGACGTCAGATCGTCGCCAAGGTCCCCGTCGAAACGCTGCGTCAGATCAACAAGGTCCTGGGCCCGCACTTCATCACGAAGTACGGGACCAAGCAGGGGATCATCGTCCTCGGTCGAGTGGCGCCGTTCGGTATCGGCGCCGTGATCGGTGGTGGCGCCAACGCCGCCCTGGCCTCGCTCGCCGTGAGGGCAGGCCGCCGCGCGTTCGGCACGCCTCCGACGTCATGGGCCGCCTGACGCATTCCATGGGATTCGATGACGCCATTCGCCGGGCTCAGGCGGAGACGACCGCGGCCAAGGCGGCCCGGGAGTCGGAGATGGCCCAGGCCTCACGTGCCCGCGCCGCAGGGTTGCGCACCATGAAGGATCTGACGGGCCAGACGATCGAGCGGCTGAAGCAGGCGTCCGTGCAGCCGACGCACCTCGTCCACCGGAAGCCCGGCCCGCTACGGCCCCCGCTATACGGCTGCAACCGTCCGCGAGGGCCTAACCACTAGTGGAAGCACCCCACCGTGATCTACCGGCACTTTATCGCGCCCCCGCGCCTTCACCCAGTTCTCGCACGACCTCATCCGGCATCCCCGGCTGTCGTCCGACGCCGTTCGGCTCCTGACCTGGCAGCTCTCCCTTCCTCCCGGCACCCGCGAATCCCTCTCCCGTACGGCTGAACGCGCCCGTATCGGTGGCTGTTCCTTCACCCGGGCCAAGCGGCAGCTCAAGGACGAGGGCTTCGTGCACGAGCGGCGGCTCCAGGGGCCCGGCGGGCTCTGGGTCACCCAACAGCTCGTCTCCAGCGTGCCCTTGAACGAGGCTGAAGCCCTCAAGCTGCTCGCCCAGATGCCCGTGGGCCCGGCGGGGACGACCACCACCGAGCGCGTCGTCCCGCCGCAGCTCGCACCGGGTCGTCGTTCACCGGCCGTCGGTGAGCCGACCCCTCCGCCCACCGACGGTCATCCACTTCAAGACCGTGAGGGAAACACCCCCAACCAACCCCCCGAGCCCCCCGCACCGCCCGAAGCGGGAGCGGAAGCGCAAGCCCCGAAGCCAGACGACAACGCCCCCACCGATCCCCACCTCACCGCAGCGCGCACGCTCGTAGACACCTTCCCCGCCCTCTCCCCCGACCTGCGCCACATCCCCCGCGCCATGCGCCCCGAGCTGACGAGCCTCACCGCCCGCTGGCTGGCCGCCGGGCACCCGCCCACCGCCGCCCGCACGCACATCCTGCGCGGCCTGCCCGACGACGGCACCCCCGTACACCGCCCCGGCGGCCTCCTGCGCCACCTGCTCCGCGACGTTCCGCCACCGCCACCCGGACCAGCTGACCGGCCCGCCACCACAACGCCACCGCACACGGACGATCACCCCGCCCGGCAACAACCCACGGGCCCCCGCCTCTCCCACCGCCTCGCAGGCACCCGCGAGCGCGCGGGCGACCACGTGCAACCGCTGCTCTTCAGGGCCGTGGCAGACGAGACCCACTGCCCGTGTTGCCGCTGACCGCAAGGGCTTCTCCCGGACACCGTGGACCGCCCCGTGTCGATTCAAGGTGTCGCTCAGTGGCGCACGGCTGCGTGGGCGAAGTGGTGCTGCTCTGAATTCACCGGCACGGCACGGATCTTAGGGCTCGTGTCACTCGGACGGCCCAGCTCCGGTGCACGCACGGGACCGTCACCCGAACGTGTGGTCCATTCCGGTCCCGCCCCGGCGGAGGCGGCGGGAAACATAGCGTCAAGTGGTTGCGCCCGCAGCGGGCGGGAGGTCACAGGCCGACAAGGGAGAGGTGGCATCGGTGAGCGCGGGCACGGGTGACCGGGGCGGACTGTTCGTCGACGGCGCCGACCACGGGCGTACGGAAAAGGGGAAGCCGGGCCGGGGGGTGGTGAGCGGCGGGGGGACAGCGATGTTCTCCGACGCGCCCGGCGGTGGGTGGCCGTCGGCGGCCCCCGCCTCGGATCGCCCCGGTGCGGTCGGTGCCGGGGCTGCTCCCGTCCCGCGCGCCCGGCCCACCCCGCGTCCCCGGCCCGGCGGTGTCCCCGCCGGGCACCTGGGTGCGGGGCGATGGGCGAAGATCGCGCAGCGGATCGTGCCGGACGACCTCCAGCCCGAGGTGCTGCGCCTGGAGCTGACCGAACTCGGGGACGCGTTCCGCGCGTATCAGCGGCGTCCCGAACCGGATCTCGCCGTCCTCGCCGAACTCCACGACCGCAAGGCCCACGCTTTCGCGTTGTGGGCCGACGTCACTGGCGACGCGTCCCTGCGGGAGGAAGCGGACCGGGCCGCCACGGCCGCGCGGACCACCCGCGAGATGAACGCCAACCGGCGCGGCGTACCGGTGGACGGGGAGGGACCGGTGGTCGAGCGGTTGCTGACCCGAGGCCAGGGCGTCCACGCCCGCAGCGTGCTGGAGCACGTCCGGGTCGGCTCCCCGCTGCCCGAGGCCGAGGCGCGGCTCGCGGTGCTCATGCTCACCCTGCGGGCCGCGCGCGCCGGTACTGGGAATGTCACCGGGCAGGACCTCGGCGGCTGGGTGCAGGGAGACGCCGAGCGGGTGCTCCAGCAACTGGTCGACGCCGGCTGGCTGCGGCTGCCGGAGGACGTCTCGGCCGACGACGCGCTGACGTCCCGGCCCGAGGAGCCCACCCAGGTCACGGTGCCCATGCTGCTGCCCACCGGGCCCCGCCCGTTCTCCTTCGGCAAGGTCACCCGTGCACGGCTCTCGGGGTGGGCGCAGCGGGTGGTGGGCGACCGGAAATTGCGGAAGAGGAAGGCGGGCGCCGCCACCCGGCTCCTCGCCGTGTACACCGCCGCCCACAGCCGTCCCGACGGGCGTCTCGGAGGCGCCGAGGACGACGGTCTCGGCCTGGACGCGGTCACCTCGTTCTGCGCCCTGCGACCCGAGGACGTCACCGAGCACGCCGAGCTGCTGGTCGCCGCCGACTGGCTCTCGGAGGCCGACGCCGCCGGGGGGAGGCTGCGGGGCCAGCTCGCCGAGCGGGTACTGCCGCTGAGCGGGCTGCTGTGACGGCTTCGCACCAGCTCGACCGCTGGGGGTGGCCGTACCGCACACCGGTCCATGACGCCGTGGAGCTGATCGTGGGCGAACTGGCAGCCAACGCCGTCACCCACGGACGGGTGCCGGGGCGGGACGCCGAGCTGCGGCCGGCCCACGATGGCGCGGGGCGCGTCCTGGTGGAGGTGAGTGACGTGCGCTGGGAGCGTCGGCCGGTGCTCGCGCCGGACGGGCGGCAGCTCGCGGAGAACGGGCGGCAGCTCGCGGAGGACGGGCGCGGGCCGGCCCTGGTGGCTGCGCCGGCCGAGGAGTGGGGCGTGGCCGAGCGGCCGAGGGCGCCGGGAAAGACCGTATGGGCGGTGGTGGCGCCCGGCTCCCGCCACCACGTCCCCTGAGTCGGCATCGAGGAGGACGTGTACGCCGGCGGTTTCAAGGCCGGACGAACGCACGGTGCCCAGCACCCCCGCAGGGGTACTGGGCACCGTCGGCTCGGTCAGCCGGGTTCAGCTCAGCGCAGCGCTCAGTGGGCGTGGCCGTGGCCGTGGCCCGCGGCGGCCGGCTCTTCCTCTTCCTTCTTCTCGACGACCAGGGTCTCGGTCGTCAGGAGGAGGGAGGCGATGGAGGCGGCGTTCTCCAGGGCCGAGCGGGTGACCTTCACCGGGTCGATGACGCCGGCCTTGACCAGGTCGCCGTACTCGCCGGTGGCGGCGTTGAAGCCCTGGCCCTTGTCGAGCTCGGCGACCTTGGAGGTGATGACGTAGCCCTCCAGGCCGGCGTTCTCGGCGATCCAGCGCAGCGGCTCGACGGCGGCCTTGCGGACGACCGCGACACCGGTGGCCTCGTCGCCGGTCTTGCCGAGGTTGCCCTCGAGGACCTTGACGGCGTGGACCAGCGCGGAGCCACCACCGGAGACGATGCCCTCCTCGACCGCGGCGCGGGTCGCGGAGATGGCGTCCTCCAGACGGTGCTTGCGCTCCTTCAGTTCCACCTCGGTGGCGGCGCCGACCTTGATCACGCACACGCCGCCGGCCAGCTTCGCGAGGCGCTCCTGGAGCTTCTCGCGGTCCCAGTCGGAGTCCGTGTTCTCGATCTCGGCCTTGATCTGGGCGATGCGGCCCTGGACCTCGTCACGCTTGCCGGCACCGTCGACGATCGTGGTGTCGTCCTTGGTGACGGTGATGCGACGGGCGGTGCCGAGCACCTCCAGGCCGACCTGGTCGAGCTTGAGGCCGACCTCCTCGGAGATGACCGTGGCGCCGGTGAGGACGGCCATGTCCTGCAGCATCGCCTTGCGGCGGTCGCCGAAGCCGGGGGCCTTGACGGCCACCGCGTTGAACGTGCCGCGGATCTTGTTCACGACGAGGGTGGAGAGCGCCTCGCCCTCCAGGTCCTCGGCGATGATCAGCAGCGGCTTCGAGGCGTTGGCCTGGATGACCTTCTCCAGCAGCGGCAGCATGTCCGCGATGGAGGAGATCTTGCCCTGGTTGATGAGGATGTACGGGTCCTCGAGGACGGCCTCCATGCGCTCCTGGTCCGTCACGAAGTACGGCGACAGGTACCCCTTGTCGAAGGCCATGCCCTCGGTGAAGTCCAGCTCCAGGCCGAAGGTGTTGGACTCCTCGACGGTGATGACACCGTCCTTGCCGACCTTGTCCATCGCCTCGGCGATCAGCTCGCCGACCTGCTGGTCCTGGGCGGACAGCGCGGCCACGGCGGCGATGTCGGACTTCTCGTCGATCGGGCGGGCGGTGGCGAGGAGGTCCTCGGACACGGCGGCGACGGCCGCGTCGATGCCCTTCTTCAGCAGCGCCGGGGAGGCGCCGGCGGCGACGTTCTTCAGGCCCTCGCGGACCAGTGCCTGGGCCAGCACGGTGGCGGTGGTGGTGCCGTCACCCGCGATGTCGTTGGTCTTGGTCGCCACCTCCTTCACCAGCTGGGCGCCGAGGTTCTCGTACGGGTCCTCGATCTCGACCTCGCGGGCGATCGTGACACCGTCGTTGGTGATGGTCGGGGCGCCGAACTTCTTGTCGATGACGACGTTGCGGCCCTTGGGGCCGATCGTCACCTTCACCGTGTCGGCGAGCTTGTTGACGCCGCGCTCGAGGGCGCGACGGGCGTCCTCGTCGAACTTCAGGATCTTCGCCATGGGAGCGTGAGCCCTCTTCCGGAAATCTTGGGGTTATACGGCACTGCGCCCCCGACACCCGGCTTTTTATGGACGCGGGAGCCAGGGGCGCAGCTGGAAAGCAAGGTGCTTCGGTGAATTACTTCTCGACGATCGCGAGCACGTCGCGGGCCGAGAGGACGAGGTACTCCTCGCCGTTGTACTTCACCTCGGTGCCGCCGTACTTGCTGTAGAGCACGACGTCGCCGACGCTGACGTCGAGCGGAAGACGGTTGCCGTCCTCGAAGCGGCCCGGACCAACGGCCAGGACGACGCCCTCCTGGGGCTTCTCCTTGGCGGTGTCCGGAATGACCAGGCCCGAAGCCGTGGTCTGCTCGGCGTCGAGCGGCTGGACCACAATGCGGTCCTCGAGCGGCTTGATGGCAACCTTGGAGCTGGTGGTCGTCACGATCCGACCTCCCCCTTCGGAGATCTCACGGGGTTAACTGTCTGAGGTGGCGACCAGGTGGATCCGTCGTCGCGGGTGCCGGACCTGCCCGTCGCGTAGTTGGCACTCTCCAGTGGGGAGTGCCAAGGCCGAGACTATGACCGCGATTAGCACTCGGTCAAGCGGAGTGCCAATGCCGGCGGCGCGTCGGGCATATTTCGGCGGAAGCGGGGGGTGCTCGGGGGCCGCCCGCCCCGGCATCAAGAAGTCGGCGCAGGACGTCAGCGCAGGTTGTCAGAGGTAGTCGCTCAGGCGTCCCACCCTCAGCCCCTGCTCCTCGATCGTCTCCAGCAAACGTTCCGTGCGGGTGCTCAGGCCCAGGCCCGTCGGGTGGTCCGGGTCGACGGACACGATGTCGCCGGGGTGGAGGCGGCGCTCGCCGCGGGTGTAGGTCAGGTCGCCGTCGGCGTCCAGGGTCGCCCGCCACAGGACGACCGCCGCGATACCGCAGTCGGCGGCGGCGCGCAGGGTCGTGGTGTCGTACGTGCCGTAGGGCGGGCGGAAGAGGTGCGGGCGGACGCCGAAGCGGGACCTGAGCTTGGTCTGCTGGCCGCAGATCTCGGCGCGCTGGCCGGCGTAGGGCAGGCCGCGCAGGGAGCGGTGGTCCAGGGTGTGGTTCTGCAGGCTCGCGCCGACCGAGCGGAGCCGGGCGAAGTGGCCGTACGCGGGGCCGGCGACGGTGTCGGTGAGGAACAGGGTGACGGGGAGCCGTCGTTCGCGGATCAGCCCGGTGAGGGACGGGTCGCGCTCGGCGCTGTCGTCGAAGGTGAGGAAGACGACCCGGTCCGTGGTGCGGACGTGGTCCACGACGGGCGGCAGGTTCTGCCCCCGGTCGCTGCCCTGAGCGGGCTCACCGGCCGCCGGCTGCTGCGCGGGGCCGGCGAACTGGGCGCAGCCGGTGAGCAGTACGGCTGCCAGGGCGGCCCCGGCCGGCCGGAACCGCCCGCGCCTCACAGGTAGTCCTCCAGCCGGGCCACGGCGTATCCCTCGGCCGTGACCTTGTCGAGGAACTCGCGGACCATGTCGCGCATGGTGCCGCCCCAGTCGTCCTCGCCCCGGAAGTGGGTGAGGACGATGTCGCCGGGGTGGATCTTCCGGTCCCACTCCCGGTAGTCCCAGTGGTCGGCGAAGACCTCCTCGTTCCAGATCGGGGCGTACTCGATGCCGCAGGCCTTGGCGGCGCGCAGGGTGTCGCGGTTGTAGTTGCCGTAGGGCGGGCGGAAGAGGGTGGGGCGCTCGCCGTAGCGCTTCTCGATCACGTCCTGCATGCCGCAGATCTCGCGCTTCTGCTCGGCGTAGGAGAGGCCGGGCAGGTAAGGGTGGTGGAGGGTGTGGTTGTTGAGGGTGACGCCTCGGTCCTGCATCTTCTTGAAGTAGCCGTAGTCCTCCTTCGCCAGGTAGTCGCTGAGGAAGGCGGTGTACGGGATCTTCAGCTCGCTCATCATCCGCAGGAACGCCGGGTCCTTCTCGGCGCCGTCGTCGATGGTGAGGAAGACGATCTTCTCCTTGGTGGGGATCGAGGTGAAGACCGGCGGGAGGTTCTTCTGGCCGGTCACCTCGAAGCCCTTGCGCGCCTTGATCTCCGGCTTCTTCGCGGGGGGCGGCGGGGCCGTCAGCGGGACCTTCTCCAGCTTCCAGCGCTTGGCGGCGGCGACCCGGGCGGCGTGTGCGGCGCGCAGCTTGGACGCGTAGGCGTCGAGCGCGCGGGCCGGGGGTGCCTGGAGGGGCTGCCGGCCGGCGGCGCCCCGCACCTCGGAGGCGTCCTGCGCACAGCCGGAGGCGAGGGCGGCGACGGCGAGCGCGGCGACACCGCCGCGCATCCGGAGCCCTGGGGAGGACGCCCGGAACACCCTGGGCGCCCGGATTTTGTCATTTTGTACGACTGCTCGCATGGTGCGGGATCCTCGCAGTCCCCGGCCGTCGAACCCGGCCCGACACCGCGCCGGAGGCACACCATCCACCGACTGGCCCACAATGTTCCGGTGAACGACCTCGACGCCCTCCTCGCCCTGCTCACCCCCGAGGGCCGCGCCCTCCTCGACGAGGTGCGCGACACCGACCCCGCGCGGGAGTTGGCGGTGGCGACCCGGCTGCGGCGCACGCACCCCGCCGAGCTGGTGTCGGCCGCGCTCGGGCAGGCGCGGCTGCGGCAGCGGGCGGTGGCGAAGGTCGGGGCCGAGGACGCCGGGCGGATGTTCTTCACGCCCAACGGGGTCGAGCAGTCGACGCGGGCGAGCGTGGCCGCGTACCGGGCCGAGCGGATGTCGGCCCTGGGCGTGACCTCGGTCGCCGACCTGTGCTGCGGGATCGGCGGCGACGCGATCGCGCTGGCCCGGGCCGGGATCCGGGTGCTGGCCGTGGACCGGGACCCGGCGACGGCCGCCGCCGCCCGCGCCAACGCCGGGGCGCTGGGGCTGGACGGGCTGATCGAGGTGCGCGAGGCGGACGTCACGGAAGTCGACACCGGTGGGTACGACGCCGTGTTCGTCGATCCCGCGCGGCGGGGCGGGCGCGGCCGGATCTTCGACCCGGAGGCGTACTCGCCGCCGCTGTCCTGGGCGGTCGGGGCGGCCCGTACGGCTCCCCGCGCCGCCGCGCTGAAGGTGGCGCCCGGCATTCCGCACGAGGCGGTGCCGGACGGCGCCGAGGCGGAGTGGATCTCCGACGGCGGCGACGTCAAGGAGGCCGTGCTGTGGTTCGGCACGGCGCCCGGAGCGGTGCGCGCCACGCTGCTGCCGGGGCCCCGCACCCTGCTCGGCACCGGCCTGCCCGACCCGGAGGTCCGCACGCCCGGCCGGTACCTCTACGAGCCGGACGGCGCCGTCATCCGCGCCCACCTCGTCGCCGAGGTCGCCGAACAGGTCGGCGGGGGGCTGCTCGACGCGACCATCGCGTACGTCACCGCGGACGAGCTGCTGCCGACGCCGTACGCCACGGCGTACGAGATCACCGACCGCATGCCCTTCAACGTCAAGAAGCTGAAGGCGCTGCTGCGCGAGCGCCGGGTCGGCAACCTGACCGTGAAGAAGCGCGGCTCGGCGGTCGAGCCGGAGGAACTGCGGCGGAAGGTCAAGCCCCAGGGGCCGAACGCGGCGACGGTGTTCATGACCCGGGTCGCGGGGGCGCCGACGATGCTGATCGGGCATCCGGTGGGCAGGCCCTGACCGTCCGTTTCCCGCACCCGGCGGACAGGCGCTAACCCTCCGTTCCCCGCGCCCGGCGCGTCAGCAGCTCGCGTTCGCGTTCGTTGCGGGCCAGGGACGCGGCGCGTTCGAACTCCGCGCGGGCCTCGGCCTCGCGGCCCAGGCGGAGCAGGAGGTCGCCCCGGACGCTGGGGAGCAGGTGGTAGTCGCGCAGGGCGGGTTCGGCGGCGAGGGCGTCGACGAGGACGAGTGCCGGAGCGGGGCCCTCGGCCATCGACACGGCGACCGCGCGGTTGAGTTCGACGACCGGGGACGGGGCGCGGGCCGCGAGCAGGCCGTAGAGAGTGGCGATGCGCGGCCAGTCGGTCTCCTCGTACGTGTACGCCGTCGCGTGGCAGGCGGCGATCGCGGCTTGGAGGACGTACGGGCCCGGCGCGCCGGAGCCGGTGGTGTGGGCGCGGTCGAGGGCGGTGATGCCGCGGGTGATGAGCATGCGGTTCCAGCGGCGGCGGTTCTGGTCCTTGAGGAGCACCGGCGCGCCGTCGGGGCCGGTGCGGGCGGCGGTGCGGGACGCCTGGAGCTCCAGCAGGGCGGCCAGACCGTGGACCTCCGACTCCTTCGGCATCAGGGCGGAGAGCACGCGGGCCAGGCGCAAGGCGTCCTCGCACAGGGCCGGGCGGAGCCAGTCGTCGCCTGCGGTGGCCGCGTACCCCTCGTTGAAGATCAGGTAGATGACCTCCAGGACCGAGCCGAGCCGGGCCGCGCGGTCCGGGCCGTAGGGCACCTCGAAGGCGACGTTCTTCGTGGCCAGGGTGCGTTTGGCGCGCACGATGCGCTGTGCGACCGTCGGTTCCGGGACGAGGAAGGCGCGGGCGATCTCGGGTGTGGTGAGGCCACCCAGCAGGCGGAGGGTGAGGGCGATGCGGGCCTCGGCGGACAGCACCGGGTGACAGGCGGTGAAGACCAGCCGCAGCAGGTCGTCGTCGATGTCCTCCGGGTCGGCGGGCTCCTCGGGCGGCGGGGCCGCGGTGGGCAGGTCGCGGCCGACCTCCGCGAGCTTGCGGGCGTAGTTCTCGCGGCGCCGGATCAGGTCGACGGCGCGGCGCCGGGCGGTGGCCATGAGCCAGGCGCCCGGGTTGTCGGGCACGCCGTCCCGGGGCCACTGTTCCAGGGCGGCGACCAGGGCGTCCTGCGTGAGTTCCTCGGCGATGCCGACGTCCCGGACCAGCCGGGCGACGCCGGCGATGACCCGGGGCGACTCCAGGCGGAAGACGGTTTCGAGGGCCTCGGTGGGCTGTGGTTCCACAGCCCACCATGCAACACCCTCGGGCCCGCCGGGCGAAACTCCGGTCAGCCCTCCATCAGCTCCCGCACCTCGCAGGTCACCGTCCAGTACTCCTCGTGCGCCTTCAGGAAGCGCTTGGTCCACTCGATCGCCTCGGCCTTGTCCTTGGCCTGCAGGAGCGAGTAGCCGCCGATGACCTCCTTGGACTCGGTGAAGGGCCCGTCGGTGACGGACAGCTGCCCGCCCTCGTAGTGGACGCGGGTGCCCTGGGCCGTCGGGGTGAGCCCGGCGGTGTCGAGCAGGACGCCGGCCTTCGTCATCTCCTCCATCAGCTTCTCCATCCGCTGCACCAGCTCGGGGCTGGGGCCGCCGGAGAGGGCGTCGCTCTCCTCGATCCGGATCAGCGACAGGTAGCGGGGCATGGTGACTCCTCGGGGTGGTCCGGGCCGGGTCCTTCCCGGCCTCTCACCCCGTGCGTCGAACGGGCGGGCCGTGGATCGACACACCCTTCGGGATTTCCCGGAGATTCCTCAGCGCCGCAGCGATTCCCACAGGTCGGCGGCGTCCGGCTCCTCGGCCACCACCCGGTTGGCGTCCCAGGGCGCCGGTACGACGGGCATCGTCACCGTGCGTACGTCGTCCGCCGACAGGCCCGCGAGGCTGCGGCCGAGGCTCATCAGTTCGCCCAGCGAGTCCAGGCCGGTGTCTGTGGTGAGGCTGCCGGTGACCGCGTCGGTGACCTGGTACAGCTGCGCGGGGTCGGTGGGCAGGTCGGTGGCGGAGATCTGCTCCAGCAGCGCCTTCACCAGCTTCTGCTGGAGCTCTATGCGGGCGAGGTCGCTGCCGCCCTCGAGTCCGTACCGGGTGCGGGCCAGGCCGAGGGCCTCGGTGCCGTCGAGGTGGTGGGTGCCCGCGTCCAGGTGGAGGTGGCTCTTGTCGTCGTCGATGTCCACGTCGGTGGTGACGGTCACGCCGCCGAGCGCGTCGACCAGTTTGGCGAAGCCGGAGAAGTCGATCTCGATGTAGTGGTCCATGCGGACGCCGGTCATCGACTCGACGGTCTTGACCGCGCAGACCGGACCGCCCAGGGCGTAGGCGGTGTTGAACATCGCGCCGCTCGCCTCCCGGGTCTCCCCGCCGGACGGCAGCGGGCAGGACGGGCGGGTGACGAGCGTGTCGCGCGGGATGCTCACGACGGTGGCGGTGGTCCGGCCCGCGTCGAGGTGGACGACCATCGCGGTGTCCGAACGGGCGCCCTCGCTGTCGCCGCCGCCGAGTTCCTGGTTCTCCTCGCCGCTGCGCGAGTCCGAGCCGAGGACCAGGATGTTCAGGGCTCCGGTGGGCACGGGGGACGCCGAGGGCGAGGCGGAGGGGGCCGTGACCGGCCGCGCGGGGCGGTCGTCGCCGAGCGCGCCGTTGATGTCGACGCTTCTGATGTTGCCGTTCAGGTGCCAGTAGGCCCAGCCCGCCGCGGCGACCCCGAGCAACAGGGCGCCGGCCAGGGCGAGGCCCGCCGCCTTCAGCCCTTTCGAGCGCCCGCCCCGCCCACCCCGCGCAGTCATGCGTCCGCCCCCGCCCGTGCCGGTACCGTTCCGCGTCCCCACGCGAATGCCCCATCAGGAGGAACATAAGTCCGAATTGTTGGGAGCGGACCCGTGCGGGCCGTCATTCTGCGGAAATTCTCAGACTTCGGAGGGCCGCCGAAAGTTTCGCAGCAGACGGTGAGCGACTTCAGACCAAAGCGAGCGGCTTGGTCGACGGTGAGCGGCTCGGGTCAGACGGCCGGAGGCGCCCCCGTACTGCTGCGCACCTCCAGGCTCGTGGCCAGCTCCACCCGGGTCGCCGCCGCGGACCCGTCGTCCCGCCCGAGGTCCAGGACCAGCCGGGCCGCCGCCTCGGCCATCTCCATGAGCGGCTGCCGTACGGTCGTCAGCGGCGGCCCCACCCAACGGGCCACCGGCAGGTCGTCGAACCCGACCACGCTCAGGTCCTGCGGGATGCGCAGCCCCAGCTCGCGCGCGGCCTCGTACAGTCCGAGCGCCTGGAGGTCGTTGCCGGCGAAAACGGCGGTCGGCCGGTCGGGGCGGCGCAGCAGTTCCAGACCCTGCCGGTAGCCGGCCTCGTGGTGGAAGTCGCCGGTCATGATGAGGTCCGGGTCGACGGGCAGCCCGGCCGTCTCCAGGGCGGCCCGGTAGCCGTCGACGCGGGCGCGGCTGCACATCATCCGGGTGGGCCCGCTGATCGCGCCGATCCGGGTGTGGCCGAGGTCGACCAGGTGCCGGGTGGCGGCGAGTCCGCCCTGCCAGTTGGTGGCGCCGATGGACGGCACGTCGGCACCCGGGTCGCCGGCCGGGTCCATCACCACGAACGGGATGGAGCGGCTGGTGAGCAGGGCCCGCTGGGACTCGTCGAGGCCGGACAGGACGAGGATCACGCCGTGCGGACGGCGGGCGGCGACCTGGTCGGCCCAGGTCCGGCCGGGCGTGAGGCGCCCCGCGCTCTCGGAGAGGACGACGCTGAGCCCAGCGTCCCGCGCCACGTTCTCCACGCCCCGGATGACCTCCATCGCCCAGGCGCTCTCCAGTTCGTGGAAGACCAGGTCGATCAGGGGGGAGCGGCTCGCCTCGGCCCGCCGCCGCCGGTAGCCGTGGGTGCGCAACAGCTCCTCCACGCGGGCCCGGGTCCCTGGGGCGACGTCGGCGCGGCCGTTGAGCACCTTCGAAACAGTCGGCGCCGACACACCGGCCTCACGCGCGATCTCGGCGAGGGTCGCGGTCTGCGCGGACCGCCTTTGCGTGCGGGTTTCAGCGGGCTGCGGGGATGTCATGGCGGCGATCGTATCCCTGTGGGCCTTCTTGACGCAGTCTTCGGTGAGCCACGGACCATCGGATCGTTCGTTTCGAGTGCCGAAACATTCGATCTCTCGGCGTTCACCGGGCGTTCAGACCGCCGGGGAGTCGGGCCCGGCGCCCCGGAACTACGGTTTGCCGTTGACGTCGGTGGCCCGAGGCCACCACGACGGGGCGCGGGGGCGCCGGGCGCGGACGTACGGGGGCACGATGGACAGGAAGCTGTACCACGAGACCAGATCCACCGGAGCGGCGCTGGCCGCCGCCGCCGTCTGCGTGGTGGTGACGGGCGCCGTGCACGGGATTCCGCCGCTTCCCGGCTGGGACACCCGAAGGTTCCTCTGGGCACTGCTCGGCTTCCTGGCGCTGTGCGCGGTCGGGGAGCTGGCATTGGAGGTACGGCGGTTCCGCAGGGCCGCGCCGCTCGCGGACGACGTGGAGCTGCCGCCGGACGCACCCCTGCGCCGGCGCCTGTTCCTCCCGGGCCTCTTCCCGGTGCTCGCCCTGACCTCGCTGGTACCGGCGCTGGTGTGGGAGCCGTGGTTCGCCGTACTGCCCCTGACGTGGGTCGTCGACTGGGGTCTGCAGGCGGTGGTCATCGCCGTCTGGGAGCGTCGGACGGGCCGGCTGCTGTGGCGGAAGACCACGATGGGGAACGTGGGGCTCGTGACCTCCCCGGTCAGTGGGCGGCCACCGACTCGAAGCGCCACCGGTGGACCGCCCGCATGACCAGGTCCCCGTCCGGCTCGGGAAGTTCCGGCAGCTCGGCGTCGTAGTCGGCGTCCCACCAGGTGATGACGAGGACCCGGTCCTGCGGGGCACGCAGCACCTCCCTGCGCAGGGGGGTGCCGTCGAGCGGCTGTGCCCGTGCCCAGGCCAGCAGCTCCTCGCCCCGGCCGGACACGGCCCTCGCCTCCCACATCAGCGCGACGGTCACGAGTACAAGTTCTCCTTGCTGACCTCGTGGACGTGGTCGTGAGCGTGCGTGTGGCCGTGGCCCGGCACGTGCGGGTCCGTCACGGGCAGGGAGGAGTCGGCCGAGAGGTCCCAGTCGGAGGCGGCCCGGTTACGGGCGACCATCTCGGCGCCGAGCGCCGCCACCATCGCCCCGTTGTCCGTGCACAGCTTGGGCCGCGGCACGCGCAGCCGGATGCCGGCCGCCTCGCAGCGCTCCTGGGCCAGGGCCCGCAGCCGGGAGTTGGCGGCCACGCCGCCGCCGATCATCAGGTGGTCGACGCCCTGGTCCTTGCAGGCGCGTACCGCCTTGCGGGTCAGCACGTCCACGACCGCCTCCTGGAAGGAGGCCGACACGTCGCGCACCGGCACCTCCTCCCCCGCCGCCCGCTTGGCCTCGATCCAGCGGGCCACGGCCGTCTTCAGCCCGGAGAAGGAGAAGTCGTACGCCGGGTCGCGCGGGCCGGTCAGTCCGCGTGGGAAGGCGATCGCGTTCGGGTCGCCCTCGCGCGCGTACCGGTCGATGACCGGGCCGCCGGGGAAGCCCAGGTTCAGCACGCGGGCGATCTTGTCGAAGGCCTCGCCGGCCGCGTCGTCGATGGTGGCGCCCATCGGGCGGACGTCGGAGGTGATGTCCGAGGAGAGCAGGAGGGAGGAGTGGCCGCCGGAGACCAGCAGCGCCATCGTCGGCTCGGGCAGCGGGCCGTGCTCCAGCTGGTCGACGCAGATGTGCGAGGCGAGGTGGTTGACGCCGTACAGGGGCTTGCCGAGGGCGTAGGCGTAGGCCTTCGCCGCCGAGACGCCGACCAGCAGGGCGCCGGCGAGGCCGGGACCCGCGGTGACGGCGATGCCGTCGAGGTCGCGGGCGCTGACCCCGGCCTCCTTCAGGGCGCGGTCGATGGTGGGGACCATCGCCTCCAGGTGGGCGCGGCTCGCCACCTCCGGCACGACGCCGCCGAAGCGGGCGTGCTCGTCGACGCTGGACGCGACGGCGTCGGCCAGCAGGGTGGTGCCACGGACGACACCGACACCGGTCTCGTCGCAGGAGGTCTCGATCCCCAGGACCAGAGGTTCGTCAGGCATGGTTGTCGGTTCCTCGTTCGGTTCCCGGTACGGAGGTGGAAGGGTCGGTCAGGCGCATCACCAGGGCGTCCACGTTCCCCGGCTGGTAGTAGCCGCGTCTGAAGCCGATGGGCTCGAAGCCGAAGCGCTCGTAGAGGCGCTGGGCGCGGGTGTTGTCGACCCGGCACTCCAGCAGCACCTCGGCGCACTCGAAGGCGGTCGCCGCCCGCAGCAGTTCGGTCAGCAGCCGCGCGCCGAGGCCGGTGCCCCAGTGGTCGCGGGCGACGGCGATGGTCTGCACGTCGGCCTGGTCCCCGGAGGTGACGAGGCCCGCGTAGCCGACGACCCGGCCGTCCTTCTCGGCGACCAGGTACCGCCGGGTCGCCCCGGCGCCGCGCGCGTGGGCCAGCTCGGACCAGAACATCCCCCGCGACCAGGCGTCCTCCGGGAACAGCTCCCGTTCCATCCGGAGCACGGGGTCGATGTCCCACCAGCGCATCTCGCGCAGTTCGGCGTGGACGGGCGGGGTCACGGGCTCGGTCGCTCCGGTCACTTGGGGGTGACCACCTTGTAGTTCTTGGGGACCTGGGCGTCGGGCCGGCGCAGGTACAGCGGCCGCGGCGCGGGCAGCTCCTCGCCCGCCGCGAGCTTCTCGGCGGCCAGGCACGCGAGGGCGGCGGCGGACACGTGCTCGGGCTCGTGCGCCTTCGGGAAGGTGTCCGGGTAGAGCAGCGCGCCCGCGCCGACGGCCGGGAGACCGGCCACCTGCTCGGCGATGTCGGCGGGGCGGTCCACCGCCGGGTCGGTGAGGCGGGTGCGGGAGTCGGCGTACCGGGCCCAGTAGACCTCTTTGCGGCGGGCGTCGGTCGCCACCACGAAGGGGTCCTCCAGGTCGGCGGCGTAGGCGAGGCCGTCCAGCGTGCACACGCCGTGCACGGGCACGCCGAGCGCGAGGCCGAAGGTGTCCGCGGTCATCAGGCCGACGCGCAGCCCCGTGTACGGGCCGGGGCCGATGCCGGCGACGATGCCCGTGACGGCGTCGAGCCGCAGACCGGCCTCGGCGAGCACCCGGTCGACGGCGGGCAGCAGCAGCTCACCGTGTCGGCGTGCGTCCACCTGGCTCGACGAGGCGATGACGTCCGTACCGTCGTGCAGCGCGACGGTCACGGCGGGCGTGGCGGTATCCAGAGCGAGCAAGAGCACGCAAACAGCCTACGGCGCCGCGGGGCCCGTGGCGGACGCCCGGTCGGCGGGCCGGGCACCTGTACCGGCGTCGGCACCGCCACCCCGTGTCGCTCACCGCGTCCGCGCGGTCACGGACTGCTACGGTCGCCGGGAACGGACGCACGACGTACGACGAACGAGGTGGTCGCCAGTGGCAAGCAGCAGCGCCGGTCTCGTCACCGGCCTCACCGCGGCGGCCCTCGCCACGATCGGCGTCCTCGGCTACCAGGCGTCGGCCACCGCCCCGGCCGACCTCGGCCGGACCCAGGCGAGCAGCACGCCCGCCCCCGGCGCCTCCAAGGCCCCCCGCGACCGGCGGCACCCGAACGCCCTTCCCGCGGGCTCCGGAAGGGGCGAACGGGTGGTGTACTCGGTGGACGACGACCGGGTGTGGCTGGTCGGCGCGGGCAACAAGGTCGAGCGCACCTTCAAGGTCACGCCCAGCACGGTCGACCCGGTGCCGGGCACCTACGCGGTCACGTCCCGCTCGAACCGGGTCACCGGGTCCGACGGCATCCCGGTCGAGCACGTCGTGCGCTTCACCAGCGTCGAGGGCGTGGTCATCGGGTTCAGCGCGGCGGTGGACGGCTCGACGGCGAAGCCGAAACCGGGTGAGCGCACCGGCGGCATCCGGGAGACGCGCGCGGACGGCGACGCGATGTGGCGGTTCGCGACGATCGGGCAGCGGGTCGTCGTCGTTCCCTGACGCGGTGACGAAGCGCCGAAGTAGTGAAGTACTGGAGTACCGCGGCGTGCGGGTCAGGCGGCCTCGCGGTGCTCCCGGACGGGGTGGCACGTCTCCGGCTCGGGCGCGCGCGGCGGCGTCGAGACGGCCGCCGCGGCGGCGCAGGACGCGAGCAGGTCGTGCATGGACACCCCGGCGAGCGCGGGCGACTGCGGGCGCCGTCGGGCCTGCGGCTGCGGCTCGGTCTCCGGCATGGACGCCTCCTGAAGGTCGGGGGCGGGCGTAGTTAGGCATGCCTAACTACGAGCTGGATACCATGTGACCACGCGCGGGACCCCGAACGCAATATCTTCCCGACGTCTTGTCGGAACGTCCTCCGGTCGAGGGGCGTCGGCTCAGACGGCGAGCACGCCGAGGTCGGCCGCTGTCCAGCGCTCGCCGACGCCCGTCAGCGACACGTGCCGCACCTCGTCGGTGGTGTCGCCCACGGCCCGGTGGATCCGGAGCTGCAACCGGTCGTCGGTCAGCTCCTCGACCTTGCCCTCCCCCCACTCGACGACGATCACCGAGTCGGCCAGGGAGACGTCGAGGTCGAGGTCCTCCATCTCGTCCAGTCCGCCGGACAGCCGGTAGGCGTCGACGTGGACGAGCGGCGGACCGTCACCGAGGGAGGGGTGCACGCGCGCGATCACGAAGGTCGGGGAGGTGACGGCGCCGCGGACGCCCATGCCCTCGCCGAGCCCCCGGGTCAGCGTCGTCTTGCCCGCGCCCAGCTCCCCGCTGAGCATCAGCAGGTCCCCGGCCCGCAGCACTTTGGCAAGCCTGCGGCCCAATTCCCGCATCTGCTCGGGAGAGGTGACGGTGATCTCGACGTCGGGTGCCGGCTCGGAGGGCTCAGCCGGGCCCTGCGGTGCTGCTGGTGCTTCCATAGCCCTCAACGGTAGCCGCTGCCGGCACCGCGCCCGCGCGGGCGAGCAGGTCGGCGAGGCGGTCGGTGACCAGCTCCGGATGCTCCAGCATCACCAGATGCCCGGCGTCGGGGACGAGCACCAGCTCCGCGTCCGGCAGCAGGTCGGCCACCGCCTCGCTGTGCTCGCTCGGCGTGACCAGGTCCCGCACCCCGGCCAGCACCAGGACCGGCAGGCCGGCGAAGTGGGCGAGGGCCGCGGTCTTGTCGTGGTCGTTGAAGGCCGGGTAGTACTCGGCGACCACGTCGATCGGCGTCGACTCGATCATCCGCTCGGCGAAGCGGGCCACGGCCGGGTCGACGTCCCGGGACGCGAACGAGTACCGCTTGATGATCCCGGCGAACAGGTCCGCCGTCGCCCGCCGCCCCTTCTCCACCAGGTCGGCCCGCTGCCCCAGCGCCTTGAGCACGCCCGGCAGCACCCGCCGGACCGCGTTGACGCCGGCCACGGGCAGGCCGAAGTTGACCTCGCCGAGCCGGCCGGAGGACGTGCCGACGAGGGCGACGCCGACGACCCGGTCGCGGATCAGTTCGGGGAACGCGTCGGCCAGCGCCATCACGGTCATGCCGCCCATGGAGTGGCCGACCAGCACGATCGGGCCGTCGGGCACGGCCGCGTCGATGACGGCCTTCAGGTCGCGGCCCAGCTCGTCGATGGTGACCGGCCCGCCGTCCCGCACCTGGGACGCGCCCCGCGCGGAACGGCCGTGGCTGCGCTGGTCCCAGTGCACGGTGCGGACGACGCCCCGCAGGGCGGCCCGCTGGAAGTGCCAGGAGTCCTGGTTGAGGCAGTAGCCGTGGCTGAAGACGACGGTCACGGGGGCGGGCGCCTTGCGGCCGAACAGCCGCCGCCTGCGCCGGGTGAGCGCGGACTCCGCCTCCGGTTCGACGTCGTCGACCTCGTAGTACAGCTCGGTGCCGTCGTCGGCGTACGCCTTGCCGGGGTTGCCGCGCAGTCCGCCGTACGGTCCCGCCGAGTCCAGGGCGAGCCGGGCCTTCTGGCGCATCCCGCGCCCGACCGTCAGCCGCTCTATCGCCACGCCGGCCGCCGCGCCCGCCGCGACCACGCCTATGGCGACGCCGGCGATGCCGGTCGCCCGGCGCCAGCCGCCGGCGGCGACCTCGGTGGCCGCTTCCGTGGCGGAGGCGACGGCCGACACGACGGCCTCCGCGTTGCTCTCGCTCACGTACACCGCTCCTCTTCGCCGGGCCGCTGTGCGGATACCCGCTGGTTGCCGATTCACCTGCACGCGTGTCACGCCGTGTGCGGGCGCGTCACTCGTTCAGATAGACGCGCGGCACGCGGGATCCGATCCGGGTGACGATCTCGTAGCCGATGGTGCCCGCCGCCTGGGCCCAGTCCTCGGCCGTGGGTTCGCCGCGGTCGCCGGGCCCGAACAGCACCGCCTCGGTGCCCGGCTCCGGCCGGTCCCCGCCCAGGTCGACGACGAACTGGTCCATCGCGATCCGCCCCGCCACCGTGCGCCACTTGCCGTCGACCAGGACGGGACCGGTGGAGGAGGCGTGGCGGGGGACGCCGTCCGCGTAGCCGAGCGGGACGAGGCCGAGCGTCGTCTCGCCGGGGGTCGTGTAGTGGTGCCCGTAGCTGACGCCGTGGCCGCCGGGGACCTGCTTGACCAGGGCGAGCGAGGCGGCCAGCGTCATCACGGGGCGCAGTCCGAAGTCGGCGGGCGTGCCGATCTCGGGGCTGGGCGAGACGCCGTACATCGCGATGCCCGGCCGTACGAGGTCGAAGTGGGCCTCGGGGAGGGTGAGCGTGGCCGGCGAGTTGGCGATGTGCCGCACGTCGGGGCGTACGCCCTGCTGCTCGGCGTAGGCCGTCATCTCCCGGAAGCGGGTGAGCTGGGCGGCGATGGAGGGGTGCCCGGGCTCGTCGGCGCAGGCGAAGTGGGACCAGAGACCGGTGACGCGGAGCAGCCCCTCGCTCTCGGCCCGCCGGGCCTCCCGGACCAGCTCCGCCCAGTCCTCGCCGGGCTGGCAGCCGCCCCGGCCGAGCCCCGTGTCGGCCTTGAGCTGCACGCGCGCGGGGAGCCCGGCGCTCCGTGCGGCCTCGGTGACCTCGTCCAGGGCCCACATCCCGCTGACGGACACGTCGAGATCCGCCTCGACGGCCTCCCGCCAGGGGCCGCCCGGCGTCCACAGCCAGCACATGATCCGTACGTCGTCCGGCAGTCCCGCCTCCGCGCGCAGCGCGAGGGCCTCCTGCGGGGTGGCGGTGCCCAGCCAGGTCGCGCCCGCCGCGACGGCCGCTCGGGCGCACGGGATCGCGCCGTGGCCGTAGGCGTCGGCCTTGACCACGGCCATGAGAGCCGCCCCGGGGGCCCGTTCGCGCAGTGCGCGGACGTTGGCCCGCAGGGCGGCCAGGTCGATCTCGGCACGGGCCCGCGACACCGCGGCCCGCCGAGCAGCTGTCTCACTCATCGTGCCCCCAGTGTCTCAGAGCACCCGGACCCCGCTTCCGCCGCAGCGCGCCCGGGCCCGTGCGCCCGCCGGTCGTTCCCGTGCGCCCGCCAGTCGTTAGGGTGCCTCGCATGAGCATCATCGGGGTCGGGATCGACGTGGCCGAGGTCGAACGGTTCGGGCAGTCGCTGGAGCGTACGCCGGCCCTGGCACGACGGCTCTTCCTGGAGAGCGAGTTGCTGCTGCCGAGCGGGGAGCGCCGGGGCACCGCCTCGCTCGCCGCCCGGTTCGCGGCGAAGGAGGCCCTGGCCAAGGCGCTCGGCGCGCCTGCGGGGCTGCACTGGACGGACGCCGAGGTGTACGTCGAGGACAGCGGGCGGCCGCGGCTGCGGGTGGCGGGGACGGTCGCGGCGCGGGCGGCGGAGCTGGGCGTGACGTCGTGGCACGTGTCGCTGAGCCATGACGCGGGGGTGGCGTCGGCGGTGGTGATCGCGGAGGGGTAGCTCGCGCTTCCCCAGGCCGGCGACGGGCGCGGGTCGACGGCGGGCACGGCTCGGCGGCGGGCACGGGTCAGCGGTGGGCACGGGACGACGGCGGGCACGGGGCGGCGGCGGGCACGGGGCGGCGGGCGCGGATCGTCTCGTCCCGGGGCGTGGCGGGGGTCCGTACGATCATCTGTCCATGGACATGGATGCGGGAACCGGCGACGTACGGGCGGAAATCGGGATGGTCTCCGTTCCGCCGGGACGGGTGACCCTGTCGGACCGGCGGTCGCGGCGCAGCTGGCCGGTGGAGGTCGCGTCCTGTCGGCTGGCGGCGTTCCCGGTCACGCGGGCCGAGTACGCGCGGGTCACCGGGCAGCGGCCCGCCGCGCGGGAGGAGCGGCTGCCCGTCGCGGACGTCTCCTGGGCGGACGCGGTCGGCTTCTGCAACTCCCTGTCGCGGCACGAGGGGCTCCGCCCGGCCTACCGCGTCGCCGACGACGGCGGCGTCGCCTGGGACACCTCCGCCGACGGGTACCGGCTGCCGACCGAGGCCGAATGGGAACACGCCTGCCGCGCCGGGACGGAGGGGCCGCGCTACGGCGCCCTGGACGACATCGCCTGGTACCGGGGCAACTCTCGGGAGCGCGTCCACGAGGTGGGCGGCAGGCGGCCGAACGCCTGGGGCCTGTACGACATGCTCGGCAACGTCTGGGAGTGGTGCTGGGACGTCTACGACGCCGAGGTCTACGGCACCTACCGGGTGCTGCGCGGCGGCGGCTGGTTCGACGAGCACTGGAGCTGCCGGGCCTCCGTACGGCGCCGCAGCCACCCGACGTTCCGGGTGGACGACGTGGGGTTCCGCGTCGCCCGTTCGGTCGGCGGAGCTGGTCAGGGCCCCGTCGGCTGAACCCGGATGTGCATGCGCTCGCCCTGCGCCCCGTACAGGGCGATCCACTCGACGGGCCTGTCCCCGGCGTTGGCGATGCCGTGCGGGACGCGGGTGTCGAACTCCGCCGTCTCACCGGCCGTCAGGACGAGGTCGTGCTCGCCCAGGGCGAGGAGCAGGCGTCCGGAGAGGACGTAGATCCACTCGTGGCCCTCGTGGGAGCCCTGGTCGGGGCGCGGGGCCGATGCGGTCCGCGCGACCGGCGGGGCGGGGAGGATCTGCTTGTACGCGTGCAGCCCGTCGTTGGGGTTGCGGGTGAGGGGGATCCAGGTCTGGCCGTGCCGGGTGAAGGGGCGCGGGTGGACGCGGGGGTCGCCGGTCCGGGAGCCGACCAGTTCGTCCAGGGGCAGGCGGTGCGCCCTGGCCAGCGGCAGCAGGTGCCGCAGCCCCGGTTCACGCTGTCCCGACTCCAGCCGGGACAGCGTGCTGACGGAGATGCCGGTGGCGGCGCCGAGCTGGGCCAGCGTCAGACCGCGGGCCTGCCGGATCGCGCGCAGGCGGGCCCCGAGTGAGGTCATCACCTGCGCCGTCTCGTCGTCGTCCATGGCACAACTGTCCCTCACGACGTGGAGGGCGGAGTCGTGCGCGTTCCCGGCTGACGGGGAAGACTCGACGGCATGCGGACTGCGTACAGCGTGGAAATGGTCAGGACGGCCGAACGGGAGCTGATGGCACGGCTCCCGGAGGGGGCGTTGATGCAACGGGCCGCGGCCGGGCTCGCCGCCGCCTGCGCGGGGGTGCTCCGGCGGGTGGCCGGCCGGGTCTACGGCGGCCGGGTGGTGCTGCTGGTCGGGAGCGGGGACAACGGCGGCGACGCCCTGTACGCCGGGGCACGACTCGCCGGGCGGGGGGCGGGGGTGACGGCGGTGCTGCTCACTCCGGAGCGCGCGCACGGCGGAGGGCTGGCGGCGCTGCGCCGGGCGGGCGGACGGGTCGCGGAGCCCGGGTCCGCCGGGGAGCTGATCGCGCGGGCCGATCTCGTCGTCGACGGCATCGTCGGGATCGGCGGCAAGGGCGGGCTGCGGGAGGAGGCGGTGCCGCTCGCCGACGCGGCCGCCCGGTCGCGGGCCGCCGTCGTCGCCGTCGACCTGCCGAGCGGCGTGGACGCGGACACCGGGCAGGTGCGCGGGGCGGCCGTACGGGCCGACCTGACGGTGACGTTCGGGGCGCACAAGGCGGGGCTGCTGGTCGATCCGGCGCGGGAGTACGCGGGGTCGGTGCGGCTGGTGGACATCGGGCTGCCGCTGCCGGCCGAGGCGGCCGAACTGGAGGCGTTGCAGCACGCGGACGTGGCGCGGCTGCTGCCGGCGCCGGGCGCGGAGAGCGACAAGTACCGGCGGGGGGTCGTGGGCATCGCCGCCGGGTCGGCCCGCTATCCGGGCGCGGCCGTGCTCGCCGTCGCCGGGGCGCTGCGGGGCGGTGCCGGGGCGGTGCGGTACGTCGGTCCGGCCGGGGACGCGGTGATCGCCCGCTACCCGGAGACGCTCGTGTCCGACCAGGGGCCGAAGCGGGCGGGGCGGGTGCAGGCGTGGGTCGTGGGACCGGGCGCCGGTGACGACGCCGGGACCGTGGCGGAGGTGCTGGCCGCGGAGGTGCCGGTGCTGATCGACGCGGACGGACTGCGGCTGGCCGACGCCGAGGCCGTGCGAGGCCGTACGGCGCCGACGCTGATGACCCCGCACGCCGGGGAGGCGGCCGCGCTGCTCGGGGTGAGCCGCGAGGAGGTCGAGGGGGCCCGCCTGGCCTCGGCGCGGGAACTGGCGGGGCGGTACGGGGCGACGGTGCTGCTGAAGGGCTCGACGACGGTGGTGGCCGGCGCGGAGGGAGGGCCGGTGCGGGTCAACGCGACGGGGACGTCCTGGCTCGCCACGGCCGGGAGCGGGGACGTGCTGTCGGGGCTGGCGGGGTCGCTGCTGGCGGCGGGGCTGTCGGCACGGGACGCGGGCAGTGCGGGGGCGTACCTGCACGGGCTGGCGGGGCGGTTCGCGGCGGACGGGGCGCCGACGGGGGCGCACGATGTCGCCGGGGCGATTCCGGGGGCGTGGCGGGATGTGCGGGGGGTTCGGAATTAGTGTGCCCGCATGGCTCATGTCCCCGCCGCCGCCCCCTCCTCCGCCGCCATCTCCCCCGCTCCCGTCACCACGGACCTCGACTCGCTGCCCAGGATCGAGTACGCCTTCCCCGGGCCGCTGCGCGACCGGCTCGTCGCGGCGATCCTCGACGGGTCCAAGACCTCCACGACCGGACTCGTCGTCGACTACGAGCACGACGGCGACCCGTTGCCGGAAGTGGGGGCCCGCGGGGTGGTCGTCGACTCCGGCGACCGCCCGGTCGCCGTCGTCGAGGTGACCGACGTACGCGTCGTCCCGCTGGCCCAGGTGGACCTCGCCCACGCGGTGGACGAGGGCGAGGGCTACACCAGCGTGGCGGAGTGGCGGGCGGGCCACGAGCGGTTCGAGGAGATGCGTTCGGCGCTGGAAGACCCGGAGTTCACCGTGGACGACGACACGCCCGCCGTCCTGGAACGCTTCCGCCTCGTCACCGCGCTCCGCCCCGCCGACGGCTGAGGACCTACTCCACCGTCACCGACTTCGCCAGGTTCCGCGGCTGATCCACCTCGTTGCCCCGGGCCGTCGCCAGCTCGCACGCGAAGACCTGCAACGGCACCGTCGCCACCAGCGGTTGGAGCAGCGTCGGGGTCGCCGGGATGCGGACGAGGTGGTCGGCGTAGGGCACGACCGCCTCGTCGCCCTCCTCTGCGATGACGATGGTGCGGGCGCCGCGGGCCCGGATCTCCTGGATGTTGGACACGATCTTGTCGTGGAGGACCGAGCGCCCTCGCGGGGACGGCACGACCACGACGACCGGCAGGTCCTCCTCGATCAGCGCGATCGGCCCGTGCTTCAGCTCGCCCGCCGCGAAGCCCTCGGCGTGCATGTACGCCAGCTCCTTGAGCTTGAGGGCGCCTTCGAGGGCGACCGGGTGGCCGACGTGCCGGCCCAGGAACAGCACCGTGTTCTTGTGGGCGAGGGAGCGCGCCAGTTCCCGTACGGGCTGCATCGTCTCCAGGACCTGTTCGACCGCGCCGGAGATGCGTGAGAGGTCGCGGACGACGTCGCGGATCTCGTCCCCGTACTTCGTGCCGCGCACCTGCCCGAGGTACAGGGCGACCAGGTAGCAGGCCACCAGCTGGGTGAGGAAGGCCTTGGTGGAGGCGACGGCGACCTCGGGGCCGGCGTGCGTGTAGAGCACGGCGTCGGATTCGCGGGGGATGGTGGAGCCGTTGGTGTTGCAGATGGCCAGCACCCTGGCGCCCTGCTCGCGGGCGTGGCGCAGGGCCATGAGGGTGTCCATGGTCTCGCCGGACTGGGAGATCGCGACGACCAGGGTCTGCTGGTCGAGGATCGGATCGCGGTAGCGGAACTCACTGGCCAGCTCCACCTCGCAGGGGATCCGCGTCCAGTGCTCGATGGCGTACTTGGCGATCAACCCGGCATGGAAGGCCGTACCGCAGGCGACGACGACGACCTTGTCGACCTCGCGCAGCACCCCCGGAGGGATGCGCACCTCGTCCAGGCTCAGCGTGCCGGAGCCGTCGATGCGGCCCAGCAGGGTGTCGGCGACCGCCTTCGGCTGCTCGGCGATCTCCTTGAGCATGAAGTAGTCGTAGCCGCCCTTCTCGGCGGCCGAGGCGTCCCAGTCGACGTGGTAGGAGCGGACGTCGGCCGGGGTGCCGTCGAAGCCGGTGACCGTCACACCGTCCCGGCGCAGCTCGACGACCTGGTCCTGGCCCAGTTCGATGGC
This sequence comes from Streptomyces sp. BB1-1-1, assembly GCF_031597775.1. NCBI lineage: Bacteria > Bacillati > Actinomycetota > Actinomycetes > Kitasatosporales > Streptomycetaceae > Streptomyces > Streptomyces sp. BB1-1-1. The sequence goes on from NZ_CP134203.1 coordinate 3,486,331, forward strand.
GTCCCGGGTGTGGGCGATGAAGGCCGCGACGTCCGAGGCGAGGAAGGACTCGCCCTCCCCCACACCCACCACGAGCGGCGAGTTGCGGCGCGCGCCCACGACCACGTCCGGCGCGTCCGCGTGCACCGCGACCAGCGTGAACGCGCCCTCCAGGCGCCGGCACACCAGCCGCATCGCCTCGGCGAGGTCGGCGCAGCCGGAGAACTCCTCGGCGAGCAGGTGGGCGACGACCTCGGTGTCGGTCTCGGAAGCCAGGTCGTGGCCGCGCTCCGCCAACTCGGCCCGCAGCGACGCGAAGTTCTCGATGATGCCGTTGTGGACCACGGCCACCCGGCCCGCGTTGTCGAGGTGCGGGTGGGCGTTGACGTCGGTCGGGCCGCCGTGTGTGGCCCAGCGGGTGTGGCCGATGCCGGTGACGGCGGTCGGCAGTGGCCGTTCGGACAGTTCCTTGTCCAGGTTGACGAGCTTTCCGGCGCGCTTGGCGGTGGCGAGGCCGCCGTCCGCGAGCACGGCGACGCCCGCCGAGTCGTACCCCCGGTACTCGAGCCGCTTCAGCCCGGCCATCACGACATCGAGCGCCGACTGAGATCCCACGTATCCCACGATTCCGCACATGACGGGCAGCCTACGATCAGATCCGGTCGCGAACCGGCCTTCCCGTGCCCGAAATCGGAAATTCCCACCGGGGTACGAACGTCCCGGTGGGAACTTCAGCGGATCAGCGGATCAACGGATCGCCGACGCCGGGCTCAGCCGAGCTTGGCGAGCTGGGCGTCGCTGATCTCCGCGGGGAACGGGAAGTCCTTGCCGGTTCCGGCGGCGGCGAGGTTGAGGACGGTGAAGGAGGCGACGGTGGAGCCCTTGCGGGTGACGACCACCTTGACCGGGAACTCGTCACCCTCGTCGCCGACCATCGTCATCGTCATCGCGACGGCCTCGTCGGCACCGCCGGGCGCCTTGTCCTCGGCCACCTTGGCGATCTTGGCCGTCTCACCGACCGCGGTGAAGGTGAAGCCTCCGGCGCACTTGCCGGCGGCCTCCTTCACGTCCTTCAGAACGGCCTCCGCACCGCCGTCGTCGTAGGTGGCCAGCGTCACCAGGGCCTTGTCCAGGTCGAAGGCGGCACTGATGGACTCCTCGGTGGCCTCGTCGCCGGACGGCTTCTTCGGGCCCTCCGTCCAGCTCCGCTTGGCGGTCGCCGCCGGCTCGCCCAGCGGGACGCCGGTCTCGGCGAAGGCGAGCGGCTCGCAGGCCTTGTCGCCGCCCTTCACCTTGTCCTTGCTCACGTCGTCCGTCGCGGACGTCTTGGTGACCTTGCCGTTGTCGACGTCCGCCTGCGCCAGCGCGGCCTTCTCCAGCTCGGCGGCGGTGAGCGCCTTGGCGGCCGCGGGGGCCGCCGAGGCGGTCGCGCCGCCCTCGGCCTTGTCGCCGCCGGTCTTCTTGCCGTCGTCGTCGGAGGAGCCGCCGCAAGCGGTGACGAGGAGGGCCAGGGCGGCGGCGGAGGCCGCGAGGGCGGTACGGCGGACGGCGGTCAGTCTCACGTTGGGCTCTCTCTTCCAGACAGCGGAGGTTCCGCACGTATGTGCGAGCACTGTATTCACAGCCGACTGACAGATGATCAGTGATGCGCCACCCGGTATCCGACCGTGACGCCGACGTGATCTTCCGCCATTAGGGCCGGCCCGGCGGCGGGCGGGAGTGACACACCCCACCTGCCGCCCCGTTCGAACTCCGTTAACAATGGACTGTGATCTCTCCGGTCTCCTCGATGCCCCGGAGCGCCCACCGGCAGCGGCCGGAGGCGACTCCCTACGTCGACCTCACCCGCCCCGAGTGGAGCGCGCTGCGCGACAAGACGCCGCTGCCCCTCACCGCCGAGGAGGTCGAGAAGCTGCGCGGCCTCGGCGACGTCATCGACCTCGACGAGGTGCGGGACATCTACCTCCCGCTGTCCCGGCTCCTCAACCTCTACGTCGGCGCCACCGACGGCCTGCGCGGCGCGCTGAACACCTTCCTCGGCGAACAGGGCTCGCAGTCCGGCACCCCCTTCGTCATAGGGGTCGCCGGCTCGGTCGCGGTCGGCAAGTCCACCGTCGCCCGCCTGCTCCAGGCGCTGCTGTCCCGCTGGCCCGAGCACCCGCGCGTCGAGCTGGTCACGACCGACGGCTTCCTGCTGCCCACGAAGGAGCTGGAGGCCCGCGGCCTGATGTCCCGGAAGGGCTTCCCCGAGTCCTACGACCGCCGGGCACTGACCCGCTTCGTCGCCGACATCAAGGCGGGCAAGGGCGAGGTGACCGCCCCGGTCTACTCCCACCTCATCTACGACATCGTCCCGGACCAGAAGCTCGTCGTCCGCCGCCCCGACATCCTGATCGTCGAGGGCCTCAACGTGCTCCAGCCCGCGCTGCCCGGCAAGGACGGCCGCACCAGGGTCGGTCTCGCCGACTACTTCGACTTCAGCGTGTACGTCGACGCCCGCACCGAGGACATCGAGCACTGGTACCTCAGCCGCTTCCGCAAGCTGCGCGAGACCGCCTTCCAGAACCCGTCCTCGTACTTCCGCAAGTACACCCAGGTGTCGGAGGAGGAGGCCCTCGACTACGCCCGCACCACCTGGCGCACCATCAACAAGCCCAACCTGGTGGAGAACGTGGCCCCCACCCGCGGCCGGGCCACCCTCATCCTGCGCAAGGGCCCCGACCACAAGGTGCAGCGGCTGAGCCTGCGCAAACTGTGACGGCGACCATCCCAGCCGGTAGAAATGCCGGATGCTGCATCTGCGCCTGATCACCCCGGCCGACCGCACCGACGAGGTGGTCCGCCTGATCGACCGGACGGTCGGCACCACCCACCTCGTCGTCCTGCCGGGCGCCGCCCGCGAGCCCGAGGGCGACGTCGTCATGTGCGACGTGGCCCGCGAGGCCGGCGACGAACTCATCAGCCGGCTCCGGTCGTTGGGCATCGACAGCTGCGGCGCCATCACCGCCGAGAACATCGACCTGTCGCTGTCCGAGCACGCCGACAAGGCGGAGCGGGACGCGCCGGGCGAGCCCGCCGACGCGGTCCTGTGGGAGCAGCTGGAGGAGGCGACGCACGAGGAGTCGACCCTCTCCATCACCTACGTCGCCTTCATCACCCTCGCCACCATGATCGCGGCCTGCGGCGTGGTGCTCGACAACGCGATCCTGATCGTGGGCGCGATGGCGGTCGGGCCGGAGTTCGGCCCGCTGGCCGGCATCTGCACGGCGATCGTGCAGCGGGCCCCACGACTGGCACTGCGCTCGGCGATCGCCCTGCTGGTGGGCTTCGCGGCGGCGATGGTCGTGACGGTGGGCTTCAGCTTCTTCATGGACGCCGTGGACCTGTTCAGCGAAGCCCAGTTGGACGCGGAGCGCCCCAACACCGGGTTCGTGTACGCCCCCGACTGGTTCTCCTTCGTGGTGGCGGTCCTCGCCGGCGCGGCGGGGACACTCTCCCTGACATCCGCCAAGTCAGGGGCTCTGGTCGGCGTCGCCATCTCGGTGACGACGGTCCCGGCCGCCGCGAACGCGGCCGTAGCCCTCTTCTACGAAGACGCCCACCAGGCCTGGCGCTCGACCGAGCAGCTACTGCTCAACCTGGTCGCCATCATCCTGGCCGGCACCCTGACGCTTCTGGCCCAGAAGGCCCTGTGGGCGACCCAACGACGCCGGATGACGAAACCGACCTAGGGGCGCGGGGAACTGCGCGACAAGCCACAACGAAACCCGCAGCCCGCAACGACACAGAACCCCCACCCCGAACCCGGCCCCGAAAACTACCCCAGCGCCGACTTCACCGAATCGGCCAGCCGCCCCGCAACAGACCGAGCCTGCTCGATATCCGCCGCCTCCACCATCACCCGCACAAGCGGCTCGGTCCCGGAGGGACGCAACAGCACCCGCCCGGTGCTCCCCAGCTCCCGCTCGGCCTCCGCCACGGCGGTCGCCAGCTCGGCGGAGGTCGTCACCCGGGACTTGTCCACGTCCGGCACATTGATCAGCACCTGCGGCAGCCGCTCCATGACGGACGCGAGGTCCCGCAGCGTACGGCCGGTCTGCGCGACCCGCGCCGCCAGCATCAGGCCGGTCAGCGTCCCGTCACCCGTCGTGGCGTGGTCGAGGATGATGACGTGCCCGGACTGCTCGCCACCGAGGGCGTAGCCGTGCTCCTTCATCTCCTCCAGGACGTACCGGTCGCCCACCCCGGTCTGCGCGAACCGGATGCCCTCGCGCTCCATGGCGAGCTTGAAGCCCAGGTTGGACATGACGGTCGCGACCACGGTGTCGGAACGCAGCGCGTCCCGCTCCCGCATCGCCAGCGCGAGCACGGCGAGGATCTGGTCGCCGTCCACCTCCGCGCCGGTGTGGTCCACGGCCAGGCAGCGGTCGGCGTCGCCGTCGTGGGCGATGCCCAGGTCGGCGCCGTGCTCGACGACGGCGGCCTTGAGCAGGTCGAGGTGGGTGGAGCCGCAGCCGTCGTTGATGTTGAGGCCGTCCGGCACCGCGCCGATGGTGACCAGCTCGGCGCCGGCCCGCGCGAACGCCTCCGGCGAGACCCGGGAGGCCGCGCCGTGCGCCTCGTCGAGGACGATCTTCAGTCCGTCGAGGCGGTTCGGGAGGACGCCGACGAGGTGGGCGACGTACTGGTCGAGCCCCTGGTCGTAGTCGCGGACCCGGCCGACGCCGGCGCCGGTCGGGCGGTCCCAGGGGGCGCCGGTGCGGTGCTCGGCGTAGACGGACTCGATGCGGTCCTCCAGCTCGTCGGCGAGCTTGTGGCCGCCGCGGGCGAAGAACTTGATGCCGTTGTCGGGCATGGCGTTGTGGCTCGCGGAGAGCATCACACCGAGGTCGGCGCCGAGGGCGCCGGTGAGGTGGGCGACCGCGGGCGTCGGCAGCACGCCGACCCGCAGCACGTCCACACCGGCGCTGGCCAGGCCCGCGACCACGGCGGCCTCCAGGAACTCCCCGGAGGCGCGCGGGTCCCGTCCGACCACCGCGGTCGCCCGGTGCCCGGCGAAGGTGCCCGCCTCCGCCAGTACGTGCGCCGCGGCGACGGAGAGACCGAGCGCCAGCTCGGCCGTCAGGTCCGCGTTGGCGACACCGCGCACGCCGTCCGTGCCGAAGAGTCGTCCCACTTGTCCTCCTGAGGAAACGTCAATTCCGGAAGCGGCCGGCCGGTGCGGCCCACGCCATCCGATCACACAAGCCTTTGAGCCTCTGAGCTTCTCAACGCTTGAACGTCTTGTGCCGTTATACGCCCAACGGCGGGGATAAACGAACGCCCCGGCAGCACAGTGGCGTGCCGCCGGGGCGTTCGGAGTACAGCCGGTGCGACTTAGCGCTTGCTGTACTGCGGAGCCTTGCGGGCCTTCTTCAGACCGGCCTTCTTGCGCTCGACCGCACGGTCGTCGCGCTTGAGGTAACCGGCCTTCTTGAGCGGACCGCGGTTGTTGTCGACGTCGGCCTCGTTCAGGGCGCGGGCGACACCGAGACGGAGCGCACCGGCCTGACCGGAGACACCGCCGCCCGAGATGCGGGCGATGACGTCGTAGCGGTTGTCCAGCTCGAGCACCTTGAAGGGCTCGTTGACTTCCTGCTGGTGCACCTTGTTCGGGAAGTAGTCCTCGAGCGTGCGCCCGTTGACCTTCCACTTGCCGGTGCCCGGGACGATCCGGACACGGGCGATGGCGTTCTTGCGACGGCCCAGGCCAGCGGCCGGCTGGGGCTCGCCGAAGGCGGAAGCCATGGACTCCGAGGTGTACTCGCCCTCGACGGGCACCTCGGACTCGGTGGTGTAGCTGTCGATGTCGATCTCTTCGAGCGGCTGCTCGGCAGTGGTCTCGGCCACGATGCTCCTCAGATTCTCTTCAGTCTTAGGGGGTGGCCGGAACTACTGCGCGACCTGGGTGATCTCGAACGGCTGCGGCTGCTGCGCGCCGTGCGGGTGCTGGTCACCCTTGTAGACCTTCAGCTTCGAGAGCATCTGACGGCCCAGGGAGTTCTTGGGGAGCATGCCCTTGATGGCCTTCTCGACGGCCTTCTCGGGGTTCTTGTCCAGCAGCTCGTCGTAGCGCACCGAGCGCAGACCGCCCGGGTAGCCGGAGTGGCGGTACGCCATCTTCTGGGTCCGCTTGTTGCCGGAGAGGTGCACCTTGTCGGCGTTGATGATGATGACGAAGTCACCGGTGTCGACGTGGGGCGCGTAGATCGGCTTGTGCTTGCCGCGCAGGATGGAGGCCGCAGTGGTGGCCAGACGACCCAGGACGACGTCCTGAGCGTCGATGACGTGCCACTGGCGCGTCACATCGCCGGGCTTGGGGCTGTACGTACGCACGGTTCGTAGCCTTCGCTTCTTCAGTGAGTGGTCCTGACATGGTCACCGAAGACGATCACGACAGCCTTGACCGCACCGCGGTGACGCATACCGCGTGCAGGTCGCTGGTCATCGGTCCCGGTGGACCGGTGTAAGGGCCCCTCACGTGAGAATGAGCAAGCCAATACACATACGACTGTGCAGAGTACCCGGGGTCCCATAGCCGGGTCAAAACGGAGTCGCCGGGGCCGGCGCGGGCTCCGGCTCGGTCCTCGCGCGCGCGTGATCGCCGGCGGCCGCCGCGCCGCCCCGGGCCCGCCGCGCGACCGTCACCGCCAGCACGCACAGCGTGAACGCGTCCTTGAAGGCCCGCCGCCGCTCCGACTCCAGCCAGGGCCAGGTCAGCCCCGGCACCTGGGGCACCAGGGCGATCCAGAACCAGGTCCCGCGGGCCACCGAACCGGCGTACGGCAGCCCGGCGAGCAGCAGCGGCAGGGCGACCAGGAGGTAGTGGTCGTAGGAAGGCCGGGAGACGAGGAACGCCGAGAGCATCAAGCCCGCGCCGGTCTCCGACAGCCGCAGCGGCCCGGGATCGGCACGGCGCCAGCGGACGTACGCGCACAGCACCCCGGCCCCGGCCGCGACCACCGCGAGCCCCTGGGCGAGCGACCCCGGCACCCCGAGCCGGGGCAGCACGGCCGCCGGGGAGGCCTCGTAGAGCCGTACGAAGCCGTCGTCGCCGTGGAGCAGGAAGGGCAGGGTGCGGGTGAAGAAGCCCGCCGGGTCGGGCATCGCCAGCGCCGCCGCCCCACAGGCCAGCGCGGGCACCAGGACGGCCGCCGACAGCGCCCGCCACCGCCCGGCGAACAGGAAGAGCAGGAGGACGGGCGCGAGCAGCGGCTTGAGCGCCACGGCGGCGCCGATGACCGCGCCCGCCGCCGTCCACCGCCGCCGGTCGGCCAGCAGCAGGGCCAGCGGCAGGGCCACCGCCGCCGTCACGGTCCAGTTGCCGAGGCGCACCAGGTGCCCGAACGGCGCGAAGCCCACCGCGAGCCCGGTCAGCCCGAGCACCGCCAGCCGGCTGCCGAGCGGCACGCGGTGCAGCCGCAGCGCACCGGCCCAGCCCAGCGCCAGCAGGGCCGTCACCGCGCACGGCACCAGCACCCGCAGCATGTCTGCGGGCAGTAGGGCCTGCGGGGCGGCGGCGAGCACCGCGCTCGGGAAGTAGAGGAAGTGCGGATCGTCGTACGGGGAGCCGCCGGCCAGCCAGGTGCGGGCGGCCCGCACGACGATCGCGTTGTCCATCCCGCCGTCCGAGGTCACACGCCCCGCGTGCACCGCGGACGCCGCCAGCACCACGACCAGGACCGCCCACGCGGACCCGCCCGCCGGCCGCACCAACCACCCGGAGATGTCGTTTTTGCCCGTCCGCATGAACGGAACGCTAGGTGCTGCGCGGCCTTCGGAGGCGCACCAGCACGCCACTTCGCCCGTCTAAGATGCCGCCCATGAGCTTTGGGCAGGGGGGACCTCAGTCGCAGTGGGATCCCTGGAAACCGCAATCGCAGCAGCAGCCCTGGAACAGTGGCGACGGTGACAACACCCCGGACTGGGCCGCTCTGGCCGAGGCCTCCGAGGCCCGCGCCAAGCGGCGCCGGCTGCTCTTCATCGGTGGCGGCGCGCTGGCCACCGTGGCGATAGCCAGTGCCGTCGCCGTGGCCGTGGTCTCGGCGAACGGCTCCGGCCAGGCGTCCGACGGCCCCTCCTCGCAGCTCCCCGCGACGGCGGACATACCCAGCGCGACGGCCACCGAGCCGTCGTTCGCCCCGACCAGCGCCCCGCCGCCGCTGGACCCGAAGGACTTCGTCTCCAGCGCCAAGAAGGACAAGGCCCCGCTCAGCCCCGACCTGCTCTTCCCCGGCACCCAGCTGACCATGGGCGACACGGTCTACAAGAAGGGCCCGACGGCCGACACCCGCACCTGCGGCTCCGCCGCCCAGGGCACCCTGCCCAAGGTCCTCGACGCCAACGACTGCACCCGGCTGCTCCGCGTCACCTACACCAAGGGCGACACCGCCGTGACGGTCGGCGTGGCCGTCTTCGACACCGAGGCGCAGGCCGCCGAGGCCAAGAAGCAGGCCGACAAGAAGAGCATCGTGCGCTCCCTGTCCGGCGGCGGCGTCAAGTCCTTCTGCACCGGCGCCGTCTGCCGCTCCACCACCAACTCCTACGGCCGCTACGCCTACTTCACCGTCGCCGGCTTCACGAACGGCGAGAACGTCACGGAGAAGTCCACGGCGGTGTTCCGGGCCGGCGACGACCTGGCCGAGTTCGCCTTCCGGCAGATCCGCAGGCGCGGCGAGGCCCAGGCTTCGGCGGCGGCGGAGGGCTGACGCCCGCTACGACCGCTGCCCCCGCCGCCCAGCCCGCCGTCAGAGCCGCTTGGCGCTGCGCAGCGTCTTGGCGTAGTAGCCGTTGCCGTCCAGGCGGGAGACGCCGCCCATGTCGCCGATGGTCGGTCCGTTGACCTCCTCGCGGCTGGAGACGAAGATCAGGTGGCCCTCGGTGTCGTAGCCGAGCACCATGCCCACGTGGTCCAGCCGGTCCTTGGTGCGCGCGTCGAGCTTGAAGAAGACGAGGTCGCCGGGCTGGAGCTGGTCGATGGCGGACGGCCGGTCGTCCGGCGACACCCCGGCCAGCGGGAGCACGTCGACGCCCTCCTTGGAGCGGGCCATGCCGTTGGCGGTGCGCGGCAGGCCGTCGCCGGAGGTGTCGGAGGACATCAGCGGGTAGCGGGCGCGGTAGCCGAGCACCATGCGGATGAAGCCGGAGCAGTCCAGGGACCTGGCGCGCATGGCCTCCGGCGTGCCGGTCGAGCCGTCGCGGAACGGGTACTGGACGCCGAGGTAGTCGTAGAAGTCGGACTGCTCCAGGCGCAGGTCGCCGTCCTCGGCGCCGGTGGTGTTCAGCGGGCCGAAGTTCGCGTCACCGGCGTAGGCGATGCCCTGCTCGTCCTTCTTCTGCGGCGCGCCGGCCACGTACTGGAAGGCGAAGGCGAACAGGTCGTCCTCCTTGCTGTCCTTGTACTCGGCGTACCACTCCTCGAACCACTTCTTCTTCTCGGCGCCCTTCGTCCAGGGCTCGGGCATGAGCCGGACCCAGTCCGTGGTGGAGACCTTGGAGGAGGTCGAGGCGGGCTCCTCGAAGGTGCGCGCCGGTCCGGTCAGGGTGGCGGTGCGCGCCCCGTCGGTGAGCACGGCCCTGATCCGGCCGTCCGCGTCGCGCAGCACGGAGCGCGCCGGGTTCTCCAGCCGGGACCAGCTCTCCTCGCCGTCGTCCTTCGCGGTGCCGCCGCTGCCGGAGCCGCGGGACCCGTCCAGGACGCCGACGTTCCTGACCTCCGTGACTCCCGTCTCCTCCTGCTTGCGCAGCTCCAGGGTGAGGTAGCCGGACGTGCCGACGAGCGCCAGCACCACCAGGCCCGAGACGACCGGACGCGACTTCTTCTTGGCTTTCGCCGCCATGGTTTGCTCCTCCTCGTTCGCGGACTCGTTCGCGGACTCGTTCGCGGGCTCGTTCTCAGACGGTGGGCATGACGCCGAGCAGCAGGCCGGCGGCTACGACGATGTAGGCCATGAGGGAGACCGTGCCGGTGGCCAGCAGGGTGGCGCCCTTGGGCTGGCGCACCATCTGGTAGGCGACGAGACCGGGCACGATGAACCCGAGGGTCTGGTTGCCGTAGAGGAGCGGGAACTCGATCGAGAGCACGATCATCACCGTGGCCTGGAGCAGCACGCCCAGCAGCACCACCGCGGCGAACAGCCGCTTGCCGTACAGGATCACCAGCCGCTGCATGATCTTGGTGCCCGCGTAGGTCAGCGCGGTGACGCCCACCATCATGGCCGCGCGCTGGAGGTCCTCGATGAGGGTCAGCGCGATCCAGCCCGGCGTGATCATGCCACCGGGCGACAGATTGGTGGTGAGGTAGCACAGCAGCGAGAAGAACAGGCCTATGGCGATGCCGAGGGCGGCCATCTCGGGGGTGAGTGCGGCGGTGGTCAACGGGGTCTCCGGGCAGGTGGGCGGGGGGTCCCGCCGTAGGGGTCGTCGTGCGCTTCGTCGTGGGGCGGCCAGGGCTCCCGGTCGGGGGCGTACTGCCCGTACTGCTGCTCGTACCGCTGTCCGTACTGGGGCTGCTCGTACCGCTGTCGCTGCTCGTACTGCTGCTGCTCGTACTGCTCCTGCTGCTCGTACCGACCGTGCTGCTGCCCGTACGGTCCCGTCGGCTGGGCCGGGACGCGGACCACCGGGATCTCCTGGGTCTGCGAGGCCTGGTAGCGCTCCTCGTACGCCGTCGGGTACGAGGCGAACGGGTCCAGGCTCGGCGCCGCCGTGCCGGTGTCGCCGTCGCTGTCGTCCGCCGGGAGCTCGGCCAGGAACTCCAGGAGCTCCTCGCCCTGGCCGTGGATGTTGCCGATGGCGACCAGGGAGGAGCCGTCGGACATCCGGCCGAGCAGGGCCGGCATGAACTCGTCGGCGGACCGTCGCTCGCCGCCCAGGTCGACCGCCCTCTCGCGCCACTGGGCGGGGATGGCGTCGATGGCGCTCTTGGACGGGTGCCCGATGACGAAGACGTTCTCCGGCTCCAGGTCGGGGATGATCTCGCCCATCTGCCCGTTGCGCTCCACGCGGTCCGGACGGCAGTTGATCACCACGTTGAGCGGGCGGCGGATGGCGCCCAGGTCGAGCAGCTGGTTGATGTTCATCAGCGTCGACTCGGGGTCGTTGGCCGCGAAGACGTTGGCGAAGGCGAGCCGCTTGCCCTCGGGCGCCACGTAGCGCTCCACGGAGAGCACGCCCGGGTCCGGCGGGGCGTCGTACATGCCCTGGAGGGCCACCTTCCGCTCCACGCCGACCAGCTCGGCGACGACCAGGGCGATCGCGACGTTCTCCTTGAAGGTGAACCAGCTGAAGCCGCGCAGCTCGTCGTCGGTGACCATCTCGGGGTCCGCGTAGACCAGCCGGCAGTTACGGGCGTCCGCCTCCTCCTGGAGGATGTGGAACCGCTCCTTCTCGGCGGTGACGCAGATGCCGTTCTCGGGCATCGAGCGGCACAGCGAGCGCGCCACGTCGTCCAGGGTCGGACCCATCTCGGCGAGGTGGTCCTCGCGGACGTTGCACAGCACACCGATCGTGGAGCGGATCAGCTTGCTCTGGTTGACCTCCTGGAGCGCCGGCATGACCGCCATGCACTCGATGACCAGCGCGTCGGGACGGTAGGTGGCGGCGCGGCGGACGATGCCGATCTGCTCGACGACGTTGGCGATGCCGAACTTGCGGTAGACCGGCTCCTCGGTGGCGTCGGGATGGATGAAGCGCGCGGCGGTACCGGTCGTCTTGGCCACGGTGACCAGGTCACCGCCGCGCAGCGCGCCCGCGCACAGCCGGGTGATGGAGGACTTGCCGCGGATGCCGTTGACGAGCACGCGGGAGGGGATGGAGTGCAGGGCCGCGTAGTGCCGGCGCTGCTCCACGATGCCCGCGACGAGCAGGAACAGGCTGCCGGCCAGCAGGACGAAGTACAGATAGAGCACTCGGGATCACCTTCCTCCGGCGCCGGGCCGGGGCTCGGCGGGTCGGCGTGCCTGGTTCTGTCGGCGGGCCTGCAACTGCTGGCGGAGCAGTTCGAGGCTGCGGACGACGGCCCCGACCTCGTCCTGGTAGCGGGGGTAGTGCACGGTCTTGAGGTCTCCGTCGGCGAGCTTCTCGGCACTGGTGGCCAGGGCCCGCAGCGGCCGTGCGACGACCAGGTGGACCCAGCCCAGGCAGACGACGATCGCGGCGAGGCCGAGCATCCCGGCGAGCACGCTGCGGTCCTCGCGCTCGTAGGCGGCGATCTCGAAGTGGTCGGCGTCCTGGCTGCTGACCACGGTCCAGCCGATGTCGGAGGCGATGCCGCCGCCGGAGAAGGGGGCCGCGGCGGCCACGGTGACGTCGCCGCCGTCCCGGATGAGCAGGCCGTTCTCGACGGGGCCGGCGCCGACCCGTACGTTGCCCGCGCGGACCAGGTCGGTCAGGGCGTCGCCGGGCAGCTTCTCGAAGGCCAGGAAGCCGTCGCTGGCGGCGACGGTCCGCGCGTCGGCGTTCACCACGCGGACCTCACCGAGGCCGGGCCGCTTCAGCAGCGAGTTGAGGAACTCCACCCGTACCTCGCCGACCAGGGTGGTGCCCTTGTGCTCCGGCACGGGGGCGGCGGCCTGGATCACCGGCTTCCTGTCCCCCTTGCCGGAGACACGGACCAACGGCAGGTCCTCGTCGTCGCTCCAGTCGTGCGGGTCTCCCCCGGCGCGGGCGACGACCTCGCCGCCGGCGTCCACGACGTAGAGGGCCTGGTAGCGGGTGTGCTCCTCCAGGGCGTCCGTCAGCAGGGTCTCGGCGGCGTCGGGGTCGTCCGCGTCGATCAGCCGGGAGGTGGAGACGAGGTCGGCCTGGGCCTCGTTGAGCGCCCGGCGGACGCGGTCGGCGATCAGGTCGGTGCGGTCGCGCTGGTCGTTGACGATGGTGGCGGGCACGCTGACCGAGCCGTCGGTGCGGTTCAGCAGCAGGCCGACCGGCACGCACCACAGGAGCAGCAGAACGGCGGTCGCCGCGAGCGGCACGCGCATGCCGAGGCGGACCTTGCCGCTCTTGGCGCCGGGGCCTTCACCGGTGCCGTTGAGCTGTGCCCGCAGGCGTTCCAGCGCGGTGCCGATCCGGGCGGCCTCGCCCCAGCGGGGCACCGCGACGGGCCGGGTCAGATCGCCGCGGGCGAGCCGCCGGGACTCCAGGAACAGCCGCAGCAGCGGGCGCTGCACGGCCGCCCACAGCACGGCCGCCGCCAGCAGCCCGAGCACGACCAGCGCCCCGGCCGCGACCAGCCCGTACAGTTCCCGGCCCGTCTCGGCGGCGCCCTGCTGCTGGACCACGGGCAGCATCGCCACCACGGTGAGCCCGAGGCCCGCGGCGACGCTGTCCTTCTCCTCGGGGTCGGAGGAGGCGAGGGAGGCGTATCCGGCGGTGGTGACCCGGCCGGCGTAGTCGTCGCCCAGGAGCGTTCCGCTGACGCCGGGGTAGCCCCGGGAGCCGGGCTCCCGGGCTGTGACGGGGTGCTCCTCGGTGCGTTCGGCGGCCTGGTCGGAGAGGCGGGACATCTGCTTCTGGAGGAAGACGAGTTCCTTGCGCTCCTGGTCGGAGTTGAGGGCCTCGGACTGTTCGAAGCCTTCGGTCGCGAGGACCTCACCGTCCCGGGCGACGACCGCCATGCTGCGGAACGGGCCCAGGTTGATGGCGGGCACCGACAGGCTGTTGGAGGCGATCAGCAGCTGCTGCGGTCGGTCCTTCGCGTCGAGGAGCGCCATCGTCATCAGCCGGACGTCACCGGTCTCCAGCCGCACCATGCGGGGCGTGAGGGCGTGCTCGCCGGTGAGGACGTCCTTGTCGAGCCAGGCGAAAGGAATCCTTTCGCCACGCGCGGCGAGCACCTTGCCGCTCTCCAGGTCGACCACGGTGGTGCCGGTCCACTTCTGGTAGGTCCGGCCCAGGTCGGATAGGACGCGCTCCGGCTCCTCGGGCTCCTTGGCGTTCAGCGCGGCGGCGGTGCGCTCCAGGTCCGTGACCCGCTCGTCGATCGAGGCGCGCAGCGCGATCGCGCCGTCCTCCGCGAAGTGCTGCTGCGAGGACAGCACGGCCTTGGGCACCACGGTGTCCTCGCCGGGACCGAGCACCTTCGCCGTGAGCGCCGCCAGGGCGACAATCAGCAGACACAGCACCGCGATCGGAGGACGGATGCCGCCCAGGAGGGGCATGTCCGCCCGCCTGCGGCTGCGTCGCCGCCCTTTCCGCCCGGAGTTCGCGGCACGACTCGATGTCACCGGTCTTCTTCCTTGGTTGCTACGGGAATGCCCAGCGCGCGCTGGACGCACCGCTGCCGCGGTCGTGCGACGCCGTCACTACAAAGACTGATAAATGCTGGCAAGGTTGTGGCCTCGACGCGGAAGGCGGTGTGGCGCTGCTCACTCCTCCAGGGTCAGCGGCTTCAGACCGTCGCCGCCGGGAGCGCCCCGGTTGTAGAGGAATCCGCGCGTGCGGTCGGCGGCCAGCCGGTAGCGGGCGAGCCGCTCCTCGGACAGGCCGTCCGGGTGGTCGAGCTGGTACTGCACGTCCACCAGCCGGTGGTCCTCGACGGCGCCGTCGGGCAGTTCCTCACCGGGCTCCACCTCGGGCGGGATGTCCACCAGCGTGGTGCGGTGGCGGGCGGTGACATCCCAGCCGCCCTCGGTCGTCTCCCGGAACTCGAACCAGCCGATGGCCCCCTCCTCGGTCAGCCCGGTCGGGGAGGAGTGCCGGGCCACCTGGTTGCCGAGGCCGTAGGCGACCCAGGTGCCGTTCACCTTCTGGATCGGCTGGACCACGTGTGCGTGGTGTCCGATCACCAGGTCGATGTCGGTCTCCTCGGTGAGCCGTCGGGCCAGCTCCAACTGCGGCACGCTCGGCTCGTTGTAGTGCTCCAGGCCCCAGTGGACCGAGAGGATCACCACCTCGGCCCCCGCCTTCCGGGCCCGGCTCTCGTCCTTCTTGATCTCCTCGGTGCTGCTCCGGTTGAAGGCCCAGCTCTGCTTCTCGGGGGTGGGGTTGAGGAAGGACTCCCAGGAGTACGCGAGATGCGCGACCTTGACGCCGTTGACGTCCCGGATGTTGATCTGCTCTGCTTCCTCGGACGTACGCGCCGAACCGGCGTGCCCGAGGCCCACCTCGTCCATGGCGTCCAGCGTCCGCCGTACGGCCTTGAGACCGTGGTCGAAGGTGTGATTGGAGGCCGTGGAGCAGGTGTCGTACCCCACGTCCTTCAGGGCCGTCAGGATCTGCGGCGGCACCAGGAACTCGGGGTATCCCTGGAAGGGGCCCTTGGGCTTCCCGACGGGTGTCTCCATGTGACAGATCGCCAGGTCCGCCTCGCTGATGACCGGCTTCACCCCGGCGAGCAGCGGACCGAAGTCCAGTCCGGCCTCGCCCTCGCCGGTCTCCTCGGCGTCCTCGGCCGCCTGCTCCACCAACTCGGGGTGGATCAGTACGTCACCCGCGGCGGCCACGGTGAACGAGCGTCCGCCGGGCTTCGCCTGCGGCTCCACGATCCCGGAGGCGCACGCGGTGGCCAGAGTGGCGGTAACCACCAAGATGGCCACGGCACGACCCATACGGAGAGACTTACGGAATGTCACCGAAACATGTTCACATGGGCCTCACAACTCACCCTGTCTTTACCATTACAAGACAGTCACGCTTTGTGTGCGTTTTCGGTCTGATAGGTGTCTTCCTGGTGCTGACCGGGTGTCAGGCGTCCTCCGACTCGTCCGCGGAGGACTCGGACCCGACCGCACGCGAGCTGGTCGACCTGCGCAGCCGCGTCCTGTCGTACACGAAGGATCTGGACCCCGACGGCCCCTATTCGCCGCCCGGCGAGGAGGAGCGCGCCCGGGTGGCCCGGGGCGTCGGCAGCCTGCTGGAGGGCGACGCGCGGGAGGCCGAGCGGCTGCTCGCCCCGGTCGGTCTCGGCGTCACCCGGCTCACCGACACCGAGTCCGGCCGCCGCTACGACGAGGTCGCTGCCACCGGCTCCGGCGAGAGCGCCCGGTGGGGCCGGCTGTACCTGAACGCCGACTCCCGCGTCCGCTGGAGCGCACAGGTGCCGCATCCCGTCTCCGACCGGGACACCGAGGAGCTGGGCGTGCGCCTGCTGGAGGACACCCCGGGCGGCGCGCTGGTCCTGGCCGGCGCCCACCGCCGGGCCGGGCGCGGAGCCGCCGCCGACGTCGCCCACCGCGAGGACAGCGCCTTCCACGGCATCGTCCTGGAGCTGCAGGAACGCGGGGTGCCCGGCATCCAGCTGCACGGTTTCGCCGAGTCCACCACGGACCGCTACGACGCCGTACTGTCCACGGGCGCCGCGGAGAGCGCCCCCGGCGAGGTCTCCGCGCTGGCCGACCGGATGGAGTCGGAGGGGCTGCGGGTCTGCCGGGGCTGGTCGGCGCGCTGTCCGCTGGAGGGCACGACTAACGTCCAGGGCCGCGCGGCCCAGCGGCAGCACGCGACCTTCGTCCACCTGGAGCTGGCACCCGACGCCCGGGGCGACGGCCGGGACGCCGACGAGGCCGCGGACGCGGTGGCCGGACTGCTCAGCACCTGGGCGGGCGACTGACCGGCGCCCGCGGACGTCCGTCCGTTCAGCAGCAGCCGGCCGCCGGCAGGGACCGCCGGTTCCGCGCCTCCTTGTTCCGGGCCGCCAGCAGCTCGTCGGCCGGGTAGCCGACCTCCTCCAGCGTCAGCCCGTGCGGCCGTACGACGTGCACGGCGGAGTCCCGTACGCCGGCCGCGAGCACCTTCCCCGGCCAGTCGGGCCCCCGGTGCCCGTCGCCGACGAACAGCAGCGCCCCGATGAGGGAGCGCACCATGTTGTGGCAGAAGGCGTCGGCCCGGACGGTGGCGGTGATGATCCCGTCGTCCGCACCGCGCACCAGGCTCAGCTCCTGGAGGGTCCGGATGGTCGTGGCCCCCTCCCGCTTCTTGCAGTAGGCGGCGAAGTCGTGCTCGCCCAGCAGCGCGCGGGCGGCCTCGTTCATGGCGTCCACGTCGAGGGGCCAGTCGTGCCACAGGACATGGCCGCGCAGCAGCGGGTCGACGCCGCCGGGATTGTCGGTGACCCGGTAGGCGTAGCGCCGCCAGATCGCGGAGAACCGGGCGTTGAAGCCGGCGGGCGCCTCGCGCAGGGCCCACACCCGTACGTCCCTGGACAGCCGGCCGGCGAGCCGCTTGAGCAGCTTCGCGCTGTGCTCGGCCCAGACCTCGCGCGGCAGATCGACGTGGGCGACCTGGCCCCGGGCGTGCACCCCGGCGTCGGTCCGCCCCGCCACGGTCAGCTCGTACGTCTCACGGGACCGCGTGACCGTCCGCAGCGCGTCCTCGATCTCGCCCTGCACGGTCCGCCGCCCGCCGGCCTGCTTGGCCCAGCCGGAGAACTCGCTCCCGTCGTACGACAGGTCCAGCCGCACCCGTACGAACCCGGGCTCCACTTCGTCACTCACCCAGAGATCCTCTCAGCAAAACGAAAGCGGGCCCGCCCCTCGAAAGGGACGGACCCGCAACGCCCCGGAAGGGGCGCGGGGAACTGCGCGACAAGCCACGACGAAGCCGCAGCCGCCATCGCACAGCCCCCGGCAGAACGCTTACGCGTCCTTCGACTCCTCGGCCGCGGCCTCGTCGTCGGCCTTGGCCGTGTCGACCTTGGTCTCCTCGGCAGCCGGAGCAGCCTCGGCGTCCTTGGCGGCACGCTTCGTCGCGGCCTCGGCCTCGCCGGTCGCCTCCTGCGCCACGGTCAGCGCCTCGACCAGCTCGATGACGGCCATGGGCGCGTTGTCGCCACGGCGGTTACCGATCTTGGTGATCCGGGTGTAGCCACCGGGACGGTTCTCGTAGCGCGGGCCGATCTCGGTGAAGAGCGTGTGCACGATGCTCTTGTCCGTGATCACCTGGAGCACCTGACGGCGGTTGTGAAGGTCGCCCTTCTTCGCCTTGGTGACCAGACGCTCGGCGTACGGACGCAGCTTGCGCGCCTTCGCCTCGGTGGTGGTGATGCGGCCGTGCTCGAAGAGGCTCTTCGCGAGGTTCGCGAGGAGCAGCTTCTCGTGCGCGGCGCTGCCGCCCAGACGGGCACCCTTGGTGGGCTTCGGCATGATGTTTCTCCTAGGTGTCTGCCCCGGCCGTATCAGGTACCGAAGTCAGTATCCGAGCAGGCGGTCGCCTGTCGGAGACCCCGCGCCCCAAAGGGGCGCGGGGAACTGCGCGACCAGCCACAGCCGGCCGGCAGCCGAAAACGAACCGTCGAACCGAGCTCTCAGTACTGCTCGGTCTCGACGAAGCCCGCGTCCGCGTCGTCATCGGCACCGAACGCGTCCGCCGCGGCGGTCGGGTCGAACCCGGGAGGCGAGTCCTTCAGCGCCAGCCCCATACCCGCGAGCTTGGCCTTGACCTCGTCGATCGACTTCGCACCGAAGTTGCGGATGTCGAGCAGGTCCGCCTCGGACCGCGCGACCAGCTCACCCACGGAGTGGATGCCCTCACGCTTGAGGCAGTTGTACGACCGAACGGTGAGCTCCAGCTCCTCGATCGGCAGCGCCAGATCGGCGGCGAGCGCGGCGTCCGTCGGGGACGGACCCATGTCGATGCCCTCGGCGTCGATGTTCAGCTCGCGGGCGAGACCGAACAGCTCGACCAGGGTCTTACCGGCCGACGCCATGGCGTCGCGCGGACGCATGGCCTGCTTGGTCTCGACGTCGACGATCAGCTTGTCGAAGTCGGTGCGCTGCTCGACACGCGTGGCCTCGACCTTGTACGTGACCTTGAGAACCGGCGAGTAGATCGAGTCGACCGGGATGCGCCCGATCTCCTGACCGACCTGCTTGTTCTGCACGGCGGAGACGTAGCCGCGACCGCGCTCGACGGTCAGCTCCATCTCCAGCTTGCCCTTGCCGTTGAGCGTGGCGAGGACGAGGTCGGGGTTGTGCACCTCGACACCGGCCGGGGGCGCGATGTCGGCGGCGGTGACCAGACCCGGGCCCTGCTTGCGCAGATACATCACAACGGGCTCGTCGTGCTCGGAGGAGACGACCAGCTGCTTGATGTTGAGGATCAGGTCGGTGACGTCCTCCTTGACGCCCGGCACGGTGGTGAACTCGTGCAGGACACCGTCGATGCGGATGGACGTGACCGCCGCACCCGGGATCGAGGAGAGGAGCGTACGGCGCAGGGAGTTGCCGAGGGTGTAGCCGAAGCCCGGCTCCAGCGGCTCGATGACGAACCGGGAGCGGAACTCGTCGACGACCTCTTCGGTCAACGAGGGACGCTGAGCGATCAGCATGTGGTGATCCTTCAGTCAGGGGCGCCCGCTATTTGACGCCCGACTATTACTGCAAGGGTACGGGCGATACGACCCGAAAGAGCCGTACCGCCCGGAAACCCTGGTGAAGCGAGATCAGGCGCGTCTTGAGAGACGCGACGGATCAGACGCGACGGCGCTTCGGCGGACGGCAGCCGTTGTGCGGCGTCGGGGTGACGTCCTGGATCGAGCCGACCTCGAGGCCGGTCGCCTGGAGCGAACGGATGGCGGTCTCACGACCGGAACCCGGGCCCTTGACGAAGACGTCGACCTTGCGCATGCCGTGCTCCTGAGCGCGGCGGGCAGCCGACTCGGCGGCCATCTGCGCGGCGAACGGCGTGGACTTCCGGGAGCCCTTGAAGCCGACATGGCCGGCGGAGGCCCAGGAGATCACGTTGCCGGTCGGGTCCGTGATGGACACGATCGTGTTGTTGAACGTGCTCTTGATGTGCGCGTGGCCGTGAGCGACGTTCTTCTTTTCCTTGCGGCGCACCTTCTTGGCAGCGCCCTGACGTCCCTTGGGGGGCATGTCGTTCTCCTACGGGAGGTGGTCGGTCCTACAGCGAAGACCGCTGGACGGCGAGTCCGCTGCGGACTACTTCTTGCCCGGCTTCTTCTTGCCGGCGATGGCGCGACGCGGGCCCTTGCGGGTACGCGCGTTGGTGCTGGTGCGCTGACCGCGGACGGGCAGACCGCGACGGTGGCGGAGACCCTGGTAGGTGCCGATCTCGACCTTGCGGCGGATGTCGGCCTGGACCTCGCGACGGAGGTCACCCTCGGTCTTGATGTTGTTGTCGACGTACTCGCGGATCGCGACGAGCTGCTCCTCGGTGAGGTCACGAACACGGGTGTTCGGGTCCACCTCTGTGGCAGCCAGCGTCTGCTGCGAGAGAGTCCGGCCGATGCCGAACACGTAGGTGAGGGCGATCTCGACGCGCTTTTCGCGCGGGATGTCAACACCGGAAACGCGTGCCATTCAATGGCTCCAGTTGATCTTCGGAGGTCTTCCACAGAACCGGTCTCCGGCCGCCGGCCTCCTCACGCTGCGGCACAGCCACAGTCGAAGATTTGGTACGGCACGGGTCCCCGGCCTCCGAACCGGGGGTGTCGGACGCCTGGGCGTCCGGGTCCTGCGTATGAACAATTCAGCTCGCGTCGCGCGAAGTCTTGCGAATCGCGGAGGGAACGGTCGTACGTCAGCCCTGGCGCTGCTTGTGGCGCGGGTTGTCGCAGATGACCATGACCCGACCGTGACGGCGGATCACCCTGCACTTGTCGCAGATCTTCTTGACGCTCGGCTTGACCTTCATGGGTGTGAGGTTCTCCGGGTCAGTTGCCGGCGGCCCCGCGTGAGAGACACGCGGGACGTGGGCAAGATCTACTTGTACCGGTAGACGATCCGGCCACGCGTCAGGTCGTACGGAGACAGCTCCACCACGACCCGGTCGTCAGGGAGGATGCGGATGTAGTGCATGCGCATCTTGCCGCTGATGTGTGCCAGGACCTGGTGGCCGTTCTGGAGCTCGACCCTGAACATGGCGTTCGGAAGAGACTCGACGACAGTGCCCTCGATCTCGATGGCACCTTGCTTCTTGGCCACGCTTCGCCCTTCGAATCGACTACCTTGATCGACTCCCCTGCGCAGTACGAATGCATGCAGGCATGCGGGTGCACGAGAGCCGACGAGTCAGTCTACGTCAGCACACCCGGAAAGGCGAAACGAGGTAGCCTGCCCCACCGGGGTGATCGTTATGCGACGGAAACCGCCCCGGCACAGAGCTCTCACGCCAGCGGGTCCGGCGCCGCCGTGACGCCCAGCTCCGCCAGCTTCGCCCTGCCGCCGTCCCCTCCCCCGACGCCCCTCTCGCGGGCTCGGCGCCAGGGGCGCCTCACAAGCTTCGAAGGGCTGGGCCGGCCTCCGACCGGCCGTCGTGGGCGCGGGCACCGGTCAGGCCAGCGGGTCCGGCGCCGCCGTGACGCCCAGCTCCGCCAGCTTCGCCTTGCCGCCGTCGGGGGACGTCAGGACCAGCGGGCCCTGTTCCGTGAGGGCCACCGAGTGCTCCCAGTGGGAGGACCAGGTGCCGTCGGTCGTGATGACCGTCCACTCGTCCTCGAGGACCTCGGTGCGCGGGGTGCCGAGGGACACCATCGGCTCGATGGCCAGGCAGAAGCCGGGGACCAGCTTGGGACCCTTGCCGCGCCGACGGTCGACGTAGTTCAGCAGGTGCGGGTCCATGTGCATCTCGGTGCCGATGCCGTGGCCCCCGTACTCCTCGATGATCCCGTACTTGCCGCCGCCGGGCTTCGGCTGGCGGCGGATGTACGTCTCGATGGCCCGGGAGACGTCGACGAGGCGGTTGCCCTGCTTCATGGCCGCGATGCCCGCCCACATCGACTCCTCGGTCACCCGGGACAGCTCGACCAGCTCCGGGGAGTGACCGGAGCCGACGAAGGCCGTGTACGCGGCGTCGCCGTGCCAGCCGTCGATGATCGCGCCGCAGTCGATGGAGATGACGTCGCCGTCCTTGAGGACTACGTCGTCGGACGGGATGCCGTGGACGACGACCTCGTTCACGGACGTGCAGATGGTCGCCGGGAAGCCGCCGTAGCCGAGGAAGTTCGGCTTGGCGTTGTACTCCGTGAGCACCTTGCGGGCGACCTGGTCCAGGTCCTTGGTCGTGGCGCCGGGCACGGCCGCCTCGCGCGTGGCCGCGTGGATGGCGGCGACGACCAGCCCCGCCTCACGCATCTTGGCGATCTGCTCGGGGCTCTTGATCTGCACCATGGGGACTGCGGCCTTTCTGGACCGGAGAGTAAGGGAAACGCTTCCAACGATACGGGGCAGGGACCGGCCCCACCCCACAGCACAGCCGCGGCCCCTGAGCTGGGGACCGCGGCTGCAGCCTGACTGGAAGAACTACTGGTCGCGCTTGAGCGCCTCCAGCGCACGGCCCGTGACCTCGGCCACCGGTCCGGTCGCCGCGATGGTGACGACCAGGCCCTGCGCCTTGTAGTAGTCGATGATGGGCTCGGTCTGCGTGTGGTAGACCTCGAGCCGCTTGCGGACCGTCTCCTCGGAGTCGTCGTCCCGCTGGTACAGCTCGCCGCCGCAGACGTCGCAGACGCCCTCCTTCTTCGGCGGCGTGTACGCCACGTGGAAGACATGGGCGGAGTCGTTGCGGCAGACCCGCCGACCGGCGATCCGCTTGACGACCTCGTCCTCCGGGGCCTCCAGGTCCAGCACCGCGTCGAGCTTCATGTCCTCGGTCTCGAGGAGCTCGTCCAGCGCCTCGGCCTGGGAGACGTTGCGCGGGAAGCCGTCCAGCAGGAAGCCGCCCTCGGCGTCGGGCTGCTCCATGCGGTCCTTCGCCATGGCGATGGTCACCTCGTCCGGTACGAGGTTGCCGGCGTCCATGTACGACTTGGCGAGCTTGCCCAGCTCCGTCTGCCGGCTGATGTTGGCGCGGAACAGGTCACCCGTGGAGATGTGCGGAATGTGCAGCGTCTCGGCAAGGCGGGTGGCCTGCGTTCCCTTACCGGCACCCGGCGGCCCGACGAGGACGATTCGCATCAGCGGAGGAACCCTTCGTAATTGCGCTGCTGGAGCTGGCTCTCGATCTGCTTCACCGTCTCAAGACCCACACCCACGATGATGAGGATGCTGGTCCCGCCGAACGGGAAGTTCTGGTTTGCCCCGAAACCGGCCAACGCCATTGTCGGTACGAGAGAGATCAGGCCCAGATACAGCGAACCCGGCCAGGTGATCCGGTTGAGTACGTAGCTCAGATACTCAGCGGTCGGTCGGCCAGCCCGGATGCCCGGGATGAACCCACCATACTTCTTCATGTTGTCCGCGACTTCCTCGGGGTTGAACGAGATCGCCACGTAGAAGAAGGCGAAGAACACGATCAGGAGGAAGTACAGGACGATGTGCGACGCCGCCTCGGGGTCGGCCAGGTTCTTCTGGATCCAGGTGGCCCAGCCCGCGGTCGATCCGGAGAACTGGACGATCAACGCCGGGATGTAGAGCAGCGACGAGGCGAAGATGACGGGGATGATGCCCGCCTGGTTCACCTTGAGCGGGATGTACGTCGACGTACCACCGTAGGACCGGCGGCCGATCATGCGCTTCGCGTACTGCACCGGGATGCGGCGCTGCGCCTGCTCCACGAAGACGACCAGGCCGACCATGACGAAGCCGACCAGCATGACGATGCCGAACTCGATCCAGCCGTCCGCCAGCTCGCCCTCCGTCTTGATGGCCCACAGCGCGGACGGGAACGTCGCGGCGATCGAGATGAACATCAGGATCGACATGCCGTTGCCGACACCGCGGTCGGTGATCAGCTCGCCGAGCCACATGACGGTGGCCGTGCCGGCGGTCATGGTGACCACCATGACGATGGTGGTGAAGATCGCCTGGTCGGGGACGATCTGGCCGGCGACGGTGCAGCCGGAGAACAGGGCGCCGCTGCGGGCGGTGGCCACCAGGCCGGTGCCCTGGAGGATGGCGAGCGCGATGGTCAGGTAGCGGGTGTACTGCGTGATCTTCGCCGTGCCCGCCTGGCCCTCCTTCTTCAGGGCTTCCAGGCGCGGGATGACCACGGTCAGCAGCTGCAGAATGATGCTCGCCGTGATGTACGGCATGATGCCGAGCGCGAAGACCGTGATCTGCAGCAGGGCGCCGCCGCTGAACATGTTCACCAGACCGAAGAGGCCCTGGTTGCCGGACGCCTGGTCCACACACTCCTGGACGTTCTTGTAATCGACGCCTGGGATGGGGATGTGGGTACCAAGCCGGTAGACCACGATGATGCCGAGCGTGAAGAGCAGCTTCTTGCGCAGGTCGGGCGTCTTGAACGCCCGGGCGAACGCGGTGAGCACGGTGCCTCCTGCGACCCCCGCGCTACTGCGTCAAGGGTGACGGTCTTGAGGATTCGACTGACGACTAAGTAAGTAACGGTCAACTGCCGCCCAGGGTGCCCCATGTGACGCACCCGTGAAAGAGGGCAGCGCAGGCCACCTTACCGGCGGGAGCACTTCCCTAGGAACGACCAACCGGGGATACCCCTTTTGTGGGGCATCCCCGGTTGGGATCGCTCAAGTCATCGAGACGCCTGAAGGGTTCAGACGAGCTCGGTGACGGTACCGCCGGCGGCGGTGATCTTCTCCTTGGCGGAGCCGGAGACGGCGTCGACCGTCACCTGCAGCGCCACGGAGATCTCGCCCTGGCCGAGGACCTTGACGAGGCTGTTCTTGCGAACGGCACCCTTGGCCACCAGACCCTCGACGGTGACCTCGCCACCCTCGGGGTAGAGCGCGGCCAGCTTGTCGAGGTTCACGACCTGGAACTCGGTCTTGAACGGGTTCTTGAAGCCCTTCAGCTTCGGAAGACGCATGTGGAGGGGCATCTGGCCACCCTCGAAGCGCTCCGGAACCTGGTAACGGGCCTTCGTACCCTTGGTACCACGACCGGCCGTCTTACCCTTCGACGCCTCACCACGACCGACACGGGTCTTGGCGGTCTTGGCGCCCGGGGCGGGACGGAGGTTGTGGATCTTGAGCGGGTTCTGCTCACCCATGATCAGTCGACCTCCTCGACCGTCACGAGGTGGCGGACGGTGTGCACCATGCCGCGGAACTCGGGGCGGTCCTCCTTGACGACCTGCGTGTTGATCCCCTTGAGACCAAGGGAACGCAGGGTGTCACGGTGGTTCTGCTTGCTGCCGATGTAGGACTTGACCTGCGTAATCTTGAGCTGCGCCATGATTACGCACCCGCCCCGGCACGTGCACGGAGAAGAGCCGCGGGGGCGACGTCCTCGAGCGGCAGACCACGGCGGGCCGCGATCTCCTCGGGACGCTGCAGGCCCTTGAGGGCCTCCACGGTCGCGTGCACGATGTTGATCTGGTTGTCGGAGCCGAGAGACTTCGACAGCACATCGTGAATACCGGCGCACTCGAGCACGGCACGCACCGGACCACCGGCGATAACACCGGTACCCGGGGACGCGGGCTTGAGCAGCACGACGCCGGCAGCCTTCTCACCCTGGATGGGGTGCGGGATGGTGCCCTGGATACGGGGGACCTTGAAGAAGTGCTTCTTGGCCTCCTCAACACCCTTGGCGATGGCGGCCGGCACCTCCTTGGCCTTGCCGTAACCGACACCCACGGTGCCGTCACCGTCGCCCACCACGACCAGCGCGGTGAAGCTGAAGCGACGACCACCCTTCACAACCTTGGCGACGCGGTTGATCGCGACGACGCGCTCAACGTAAGCGGTCTTCTCGGCGGCAGCTGCGCCGCCGTCACGGCCCTTCCGGTCCCGCCGCTCGCCGCCACCGGCACCGCCACCGCGGCGCTGGGGTCCAGCCATTGGAATTACCTCTCTCTGTTTCCGCTAGCGATACGGAACCGGGTCAGAACTTCAGACCGGCTTCGCGGGCGGCGTCCGCCAGGGCGGCGATGCGCCCGGCGTACTGGTTGCCACCGCGGTCGAAGACCACGGCCTCGACACCCGCGGCCTTGGCACGCTCGGCGACCAGGGCGCCGACCTGCTTGGCCTGCGCCGACTTGTCGGCCTCGCCGCCACGGATCGAGGTGTCCAGGGTGGACGCCGACGCAAGGGTGTGACCCTTGAGGTCGTCGATCACCTGGGCCACGATGTGGCGGTTCGAACGGGTAACGACCAGACGGGGACGCTCCGCCGTACCCGAGAGATTCTTGCGAATCCGGATGTGACGGCGCTTGATCGCGGCGCGCTTGTATGCGTCGCCCTTGAGGATCTTCTGTCCGTATGCCATGGCTTACTTACCCGCCTTTCCGACCTTGCGGCGGATGACTTCGCCCTCGTACTTGACGCCCTTGGCCTTGTACGGGTCAGGCTTGCGCAGCTTGCGGATGTTGGCCGCAACCTCGCCGACCTTCTGCTTGTCGATGCCCTCGACCGAGAAGTGGGTCGGGTTCTCCACCTTGAAGGTGATGCCCTCGGGGGCCTCGACCAGGATCGGGTGGCTGTAGCCGAGGGAGAACTCCAGGTTCGAACCCTTGGCGAGCACGCGGTAACCGACACCGCTGATCTCGAGCTTCTTCACGTAACCCTGGGTCACGCCGGTGATCATGTTCGCCACCAGCGTGCGGGACAGGCCGTGCAGGGCCTTGCTCTGACGCTCGTCGTTGGGGCGGGTGACGTTCAGAACGCCGTCCTCACCCTTGGCGATGTCGATCGGCGCCACGACGGTGTGAGTCAGCGAGCCCTTCGGGCCCTTGACCGAAACCGTACGGCCGTCGATGGTGACGTCCACGCCGGCGGGAACCGCGATGGGGAGCTTGCCGATGCGCGACATAGCTGTTTCCTCCGTTCCCTTCCGCTACCAGACGTAGGCGAGGACTTCCCCACCCACGCCCTTCTTGCCGGCCTGCTTGTCGGTGAGGAGCCCGTGCGACGTGGAGATGATCGCCACGCCGAGGCCACCCAGCACCTTGGGCAGGTTGGTGGACTTCGCGTACACCCGGAGACCGGGCTTGGAGATCCGCTTGATGCCCGCGATGGAGCGCTCACGGTTCGGGCCGAACTTCAACTCGAGGACGAGGTTCTTGCCAACCTCGGCGTCCTCGGTCTTCCAGCCCGTGATGAAGCCCTCCTGCTGGAGGATCTCCGCGATGTGAGACTTGATCTTGGACGCCGGCATCGTCACGGAGTCGTGGTACGCCGAGTTCGCGTTCCGCAGACGCGTAAGCATGTCTGCGATCGGATCAGTCATGGTCATGAATTGGCCTTCGGCCTCTCTCGCCGGGGTTTCCTGGTGCGCCATCCCTCTCCCCGATCCGAGACGGGACGGGTGCGGCGCGGTGGACCTACGGCGTAGTAAGTCGTACGGGCGGCAGACGCCCAACCCCACAAGCCTAATGCATGCGAGGGCGGGCCCCTGCCGACCCAGATGCTTACCGAGAGCCTGAATAACCCGGAATTACCGGATTACCAGGAGCTCTTGGTCACGCCCGGCAGCTCGCCACGGTGAGCCATCTCACGAAGGCACACGCGGCACAGGCCGAACTTGCGGTACACGGAGTGCGGACGGCCGCAGCGCTGGCAGCGCGTGTAGCCACGAACACCGAACTTGGGCTTGCGAGCAGCCTTGGCAATCAGAGCCTTCTTCGCCATCTCGCTCACGCCTCCTTGAAGGGGAAGCCGAGGTGACGAAGGAGCGCGCGGCCCTCAGCGTCGTTGGTCGCCGTGGTCACCACGGTGATGTCCATACCCCGGGTGCGGTCGATCTTGTCCTGGTCGATCTCGTGGAACATGACCTGCTCGGTGAGACCGAAGGTGTAGTTGCCACGGCCGTCGAACTGCTTGGGGGACAGACCACGGAAGTCGCGGATGCGCGGCAGCGCGAGCGACAGGGTGCGGTCCAGGAACTCCCACATGCGGTCGCCACGGAGCGTGACGTGGGCACCGATCGGCTGGCCCTCACGCAGCTTGAACTGCGCGATGGACTTGCGGGCCTTGGTGACGGCCGGCTTCTGACCGGTGATCGTGGTGAGGTCGCGGATGGCGCCCTCGATCAGCTTGGAGTCGCGGGCGGCGTCGCCCACACCCATGTTGACCACGATCTTGACGAGGCCGGGGATCTGCATGACGTTCTCGTAGGAGAACTCCTCACGCAGCTTGCCCGCGATCTCCTCGCGGTACTTCGTCTTCAGACGCGGAGTGGTGGTGGTAGCCATCAGATGTCCTCACCCGTCCGCTTGGCAACGCGAACCTTGTTGCCCTCGTCGTCGAAGCGGTAACCGACGCGCGTGACGACCTTGTTGCCGTCCTTCTCCACGACCAGCTGGACGTTGGAGACGTGGATCGGGGCCTCGGTGGTCACGATGCCGCCGGCCTGCGAACCGCGAGCGGTCGGCCCGGCCTTGGTGTGCTTCTTGACCCGGTTGACACCCTCGACCAGGACACGGTCCTCACGGGGGAAGGCCGCGATGACCTTGCCCTGCTTGCCCTTGTCCTTACCGGTGATGACCTGGACCAGGTCGCCCTTCTTGATCTTCATGCTCACAGCACCTCCGGCGCGAGGGAGATGATCTTCATGAACTTCTTCTCGCGCAGCTCACGGCCCACCGGGCCGAAGATACGGGTGCCGCGAGGGTCGCCGTCGTTCTTCAGAATGACGGCGGCGTTCTCGTCGAAGCGGATGTACGAGCCGTCCGGACGGCGGCGCTCCTTGACGGTGCGAACGATGACCGCCTTGACGACGTCACCCTTCTTCACGTTGCCACCGGGGATCGCGTCCTTGACGGTGGCGACGATGACGTCACCGATACCCGCGTAGCGGCGGCCCGAGCCACCGAGCACACGGATGGTGAGAATTTCCTTCGCACCCGTGTTGTCGGCGACACGAAGCCGCGACTCCTGCTGGATCACGTCTATCTCCTGATTGTCTGCCGGTTCCCGGCGAGAAGCGTGAGTGCTTCACGCTTCTCGCCGAGCCTGGCGGAACTGACCTGCGGGGCCCCTACATATTTTTAGGGCCGCAGGAATTACTTGGCCTTCTCGAGGACCTCGACGACGCGCCAGCGCTTCGTCGCGGACAGCGGCCGGGTCTCCATGAGGAGGACACGGTCGCCGACGCCCGCGGCGTTCTGCTCGTCGTGAGCCTTGAGCTTGTTGGTACGGCGGATGACCTTGCCGTACAGCGCGTGGGTCACGCGGTCCTCGACGGCGACGACGACGGTCTTGTCCATCTTGTCGCTGACGACAAGACCCTGACGGGTCTTGCGGAAGCCGCGGCCGGCCTTCGTCTCTTCAGTCACGTTGCTCTCGCTCATCAGGCGCTCTCCACCGTCTCGATGCCCAGCTCGCGCTCACGCATCAGGGTGTAGATCCGCGCGATGTCCTTGCGGACGGCCTTGAGCCGACCGTGGTTCTCGAGCTGACCCGTCGCCGCCTGGAAGCGGAGGTTGAACAGCTCTTCCTTGGCTTCGCGGAGCTTCGCCAGAAGCTCCTCGTCACCCAGTTCGCGCAGCTCGGACGCCTTGGTACCGGCCGACATCACGCTTCACCTGCCTCGCGCTTGACGATCCGGCACTTCATCGGCAGCTTGTGGGCCGCACGAGTCAGCGCCTCACGGGCGATCTTCTCGTTGGGGTAGGACAGCTCGAACATGACCCGGCCCGGGTGCACGTTCGCGATCCACCACTCGGGGGAACCCTTACCGGAACCCATGCGGGTCTCGGCCGGCTTCTTCGTGAGCGGGCGGTCCGGGTAGATGTTGATCCAGACCTTGCCGCCACGCTTGATGTGGCGGGTCATCGCGATACGGGCCGCCTCGATCTGGCGGTTGGTCACGTACGCCGGCGTGAGGGCCTGGATGCCGTACTCGCCGAACGCAACCGTCGTACCGCCCTTGGCCTGACCACGGCGCTTCGGGTGGTGCTGCTTGCGGTGCTTGACCCTACGGGGGATCAGCATTTCGGTCAGGCCTCCGTTCCGGTGCTCTCAGCCGGAGCGGCAGCGGCGGCGGGAGCCTCGGCCTTGGGGGCCTCGGCAGCCGGCGCGGACTGCTGCTGCGGCTTGCGACCGCGACCGCCACGCTCGCCACCGCGGCCACCACGGGCCGGGCGGTCGTTGCCACCACGGGCCGGGCGGTTGCCGGCGCGGGCAGCGGCGTTCTCGGCGCGGACCTCGGCGATGTTCTTGACGTCGCCCTTGTAGATCCAGACCTTCACACCGATGCGGCCGAAGGTCGTCTTGGCCTCGAAGAAGCCGTAGTCCACGTTCGCGCGGAGCGTGTGCAGGGGCACACGGCCCTCGCGGTAGAACTCCGAGCGGGACATCTCGGCGCCACCGAGGCGGCCACCGCACTGGATCTTGATGCCCTTGGCGCCGGCCTTCATCGTGCCCTGCATGCTCTTGCGCATGGCACGACGGAAGGAGACGCGGGAGGAGAGCTGCTCGGCGACGGCCTGGGCCACCAGCTGAGCGTCCGTCTCCGGGCTCTTGACCTCGAGGATGTTCAGCTGGACCTGCTTGCCGGTCAGCTTCTCCAGGTCACCGCGGATGCGGTCGGCCTCGGCGCCGCGGCGGCCGATGACGATGCCGGGACGAGCGGTGTGGATGTCCACCCGCACGCGGTCACGGGTGCGCTCGATCTCAACCTTCGAGATGCCGGCGCGCTCCATGCCGGACGTCATCATCCGACGGATGGCGACGTCTTCCTTGACGTAGTCCTTGTACAGCTTGTCGGCGTACCAACGCGACTTGAAGTCGGTCGTGACACCGAGCCGGAACCCGTGCGGGTTTACCTTCTGGCCCATTACCGGGTTCCTTCCTTGCTGCTGACGACCACGGTGATGTGGCTGGTCCGCTTGCGGATCCGGTAGGCGCGGCCCTGGGCGCGCGGACGGAACCGCTTCAGGGTCGGGCCCTCGTCGACGTAGGCCTCGGAAATGACGAGGCTGTCGGCGTCGGTGTGGTCGTAGTTGTGCGCGGCGTTGGCAATGGCGCTGTCCAGCACCTTGCCGACCGGCACGCTCGCGGCCTGCGGGGCGAAACGCAGGACCGCCTGAGCCTCCGTGGCATCCATGCCACGGATGAGGTCCACCACGCGGCGGGCCTTCATGGGCGTGACGCGGATGTACCGCGCCTGGGCCCTGGCTTCCATGGTTGTCCCTTCAGTGTTTGTCATGATCTTTCACACCCCGCTGACTAGCGGCGCTTCGACTTCCGGTCGTCCTTGACGTGACCCCGGAAGGTGCGCGTCGGCGAGAACTCGCCGAGCTTGTGGCCGACCATGGACTCGGTGACAAACACCGGGATGTGGGTCTTGCCGTTGTGCACCGCGATCGTGTGGCCGAGCATCGCCGGGACGATCATCGAGCGACGGGACCAGGTCTTGATGACGTTCTTGGAACCGGCTTCGTTCTGCGTGTCCACCTTCTTGATCAGGTGGTCGTCGACGAAGGGTCCCTTCTTCAAGCTACGAGGCATCTCAACCCGTCCTTAGCGCTTCTTGTTCGTCTTGCGGCGGCGGACGATGTACTTGTTCGACGCCTTCTTGGGCGAACGAGTACGGCCTTCCTTCTTGCCCCACGGGGACACCGGGTGGCGACCACCCGAGGTACGGCCTTCGCCACCACCGTGCGGGTGGTCCACCGGGTTCATGACCACACCACGCACGGTCGGGCGAACGCCCAGCCAGCGCTTACGGCCCGCCTTGCCCCAGTTGATGTTGCTCTGCTCGGCGTTGCCGACCTCGCCGACGGTGGCGCGGCAGCGCACGTCGACCAGGCGGATCTCTCCGGACGGCATGCGCAGGTGGGCCATCTGGCCCTCCTTCGCGAGCAGCTGCACGGAGGCACCGGCGGAGCGGGCGAACTTGGCACCGCCACCGGGACGGAGCTCGATCGCGTGGATCGTGGTACCGACCGGGATGTTGCGGAGCGCCAGGTTGTTGCCCGGCTTGATGTCGGCCCCGGGACCGTTCTCGACGCGGTCACCCTGCTGCAGGTTGCGCGGGGCGAGGATGTAGCGCTTCTCGCCGTCGGCGTAGTGCAGCAGCGCGATGCGCGCGGTGCGGTTGGGGTCGTACTCGATGTGCGCGACCTTCGCCGGCACGCCGTCCTTGTCGTGACGACGGAAGTCGATCACGCGGTAGGCGCGCTTGTGTCCGCCACCCTGGTGGCGAACGGTCACACGACCGGCGTTGTTACGGCCGCCCTTGCTGTGCAGCGGGCGGACCAGCGACTTCTCCGGCGTGGACCGCGTGACCTCGACGAAGTCGGCGACGCTGGAGCCACGACGGCCCGGCGTAGTCGGCTTGTACTTGCGGATTCCCATTTCTCAGTCCTCGTCCGATTCCGGACGATCCGGACCTCCGTCAGGAGGTCGGACCGCCGAAGATGTCGATACGGTCGCCCTCGGCAAGGGTCACGATCGCGCGCTTGCTGTCGGCACGCTTGCCGAAGCCGGTGCGGGTCCGCTTCCGCTTGCCCTGGCGGTTGATCGTGTTGACGCCGGTGACCTTGACCGAGAAGACCGCCTGGACGGCCTCCTTGATCTGGGTCTTGTTGGAGCCCGGCGCGACGACGAACGTGTACTTGTTCTCGTCGAGGAGCGCGTAGCTCTTCTCGGAGACGACCGGCTTCAGCAGCACGTCACGGGGGTCCGTGAACGACTTGCTGACCGGCGTGACGACGGTGTTCTTGCCCTCGGCCTCGTGGCGACGCGCCTTGGCGACGCGCGCTGCCTTGGCGGCCTTGGCCGCCTTCGAGGCGATGCTCGGGTGACGCGTAGCCATCAGGCTTCGCTCCCTTCGGTGTCAGCGGCCTTGTTGGGGCCAGACACGAAGGACTCGAAAGCGGCCTGGGTGAAGACCACGTCGTCCGAGACGAGAACGTCGTACGTGTTCAGCTGGCCCGGCTCCAGGATGTGGATCTGGGGCAGGTTGCGGGCGGACAGCCACGCGGCCTCGTCGGCGCGGTCGACGACCAGGAGCAGGTTCTTGCGCTCCGAGATCTTGCCGAACAGCGTCCGGGCGGCCTTCGTGGACGGGTTGTCGCCCTCGATGACGCCGGTGACGACGTGGATGCGGTCGTGGCGGGCCCGGTCGGTGAGGGCGTGGCGCAGGGCCGCGGCCTTCATCTTCTTCGGGGTCCGCTGCGAGTAGTCACGCGGCTGCGGGCCGTGGACGACGCCACCGCCGGCGAACTGCGGCGCACGGGTCGAACCCTGGCGGGCGCGGCCGGTGCCCTTCTGGCGGTACGGCTTCTTGCCGCCACCACGGACCTCACCGCGACGCTTGGTCTTGTGCGTGCCCTGACGGGCAGCGGCGTTCTGCGCGACGACGACCTGGTGGATCAGCGGGATGCTGATCTTCTCCACGCCGAAGATCTCCGCGGGGAGCTCGACGCTTCCGGTCTTCTCGCCGGCAGGCGAAAGGATGTCAACAGTGCTCATCGGTTACCTCAGGCCCCCTTGGCCGCAGTGCGGACCAGGACGAGGCCGCCGTTCGGACCGGGAACCGCGCCCTTGATGAGCAGCAGACCCTTCTCCGCGTCAACGGCGTGGACGGTCAGGTTCTGGGTGGTGACCCGCTCGTTGCCCATGCGGCCGGCCATGCGGAGGCCCTTGAACACGCGGCCCGGGGTGGCGCAGCCACCGATGGAACCGGGAGAGCGGTGCTTGCGCTGGGTGCCGTGTCCGGCGCCGAGGCCCTTGAAGTTGTGACGCTTCATGACACCGGCGAAGCCCTTGCCCTTGCTCTTGCCGGTGACGTCGACCTTCACGCCGGACTCGAAGACCTCGGCGGTGACTTCCTGACCGAGCGTGTACTCGGCGGCGTCGGCCGTGCGGATCTCGACGAGGTGGCGGCGGGGGGTGACGTCGGCCTTGGCGAAGTGGCCCTTGAGGGGCTTGTTCACCTTGCGCGGGTCGATCTCGCCGAACGCGATCTGGACGGACTCGTAGCCGTCGGCGTCGTTCGTACGGACCTGGGTGACGACGTTGGGGCCGGCCTTGACGACGGTGACCGGAACAACACGGTTGTTCTCGTCCCACACCTGCGTCATGCCGAGCTTCTCGCCCAGGATGCCCTTGATCTGCTTGGTCATCTTCAGATCACCGCCCTCAGAGCTTGATCTCGATGTCGACACCGGCCGGGAGGTCGAGTCGCATCAGAGAGTCAACGGTCTTGGGGGTCGGGTCGAGGATGTCGATCAGGCGCTTGTGCGTGCGCATCTCGAAGTGCTCGCGCGAGTCCTTGTACTTGTGCGGCGACTTGATGACGCAGTACACGTTCTTCTCAGTGGGCAGCGGCACCGGGCCCGCGACCGACGCACCAGTGCGAGTCACCGTCTCGACGATCTTCTTCGCCGAAGAGTCGATGACCTCGTGGTCGTAGGCCTTGAGCCGGATGCGGATCTTCTGTCCCGCCATGGCTACTCAGTAGTCCTGTCTCTCGAAACGCTCTGGACCCGGTGATCCCTTGTCATTCCACTCCCCCTCCGACCCACGCGGTCGGGCGTGTCGCACTCTCGCTGACATGGATGTCCCTCTTCGGGACTTCCCTGCATGGGGAGTGCGGGCCCTTCCGGAACCGCGGACCGGGGGCGAGAGGCCCACCGGGTGCCTGGTCTGCACCCCGCTGACACTTCCCGGAAGATTCCCGTACGTCCGCCCCTGATCAGGGACGACGAGTACTGTGGGACTCGCTTCCGGTCCCCCCGGCGGGAGGCGCGCAGCATCGGCACTCGACCGAGCAACCCCGTTAGTCTGCCATACGGGGTGGGGGGCTGGCGAATCGGGGCGGATGACTGTACCCCACGTCACCAACTACGTTGGCCCGGCGCCGGCGGTGGCCTCCGCGCTATGGGCACATCGTCCGGAGAGCCTCTCTCACTGCCGCAATCGTCGTCTGCCACTCGGAGATCTCCTGCCCGTCCTCGTCGACCGTGGAGCGCGCTTCCACGAAGCGCCAGGGCTCGTCAGGTGAGAATTCTTCTTCCAGCTCATCAAGGAAGATGATCGAGTTCTGTACGTAGACGGTGCTTCCGGACCTGTACAGGGGCCAGCAGAAGACGAAATTGCTGTTCACCGGGTCTGTAATGGATGAGACAAGACACGACGTGGCGTCGTCCGCACCCTCGACGAGCACCCTCAAGGATCGCGCCCAACTGTCTTCATACTGACGCGCACCCCAGTAGGTGAGACTCATCGGGAAGCGCTCTTCGAACTCTCCGACCGTGACACGTCCCACGGCGTCGCCACCGCGGTCGGCTTCGGTCGGCGAAGGGACGGAAAGCACTCGGATGGAGAAGCTCTCATTTTTTGACGTAGTTGAGATCCGCGTCATAGGTACCGATCCTCTGCCCCTTCTTGTTGAACATTTTCCAGCCGTCGGAGACATTGTGGCCGTCCACGTCCGGCGTGATGTAGTTCTTGCCGTTGAAGAAGACCTCTTGCCCGTGGGAATAGAAAGGCGCCTTCTGGGCCGAGATTCTCCTTTTGTACCCTAGCTCCGCAGCTCTGTCGGCCGGGGTCGCGCCATACAGCTCAGCGTTCTCCGCCTGCCGCTTCTGCACGATGTCCGGGTGATACGGATCCTTCTCCAGCGCGGGAGAAGGCGTGTATCCCTCTGGAAGGATTTCGTCGTTCTGGCAGGGGGCAAGGCCGAGCGGGTCGCCCCAGGTGTGCGGATTGTGAACATAAGTGTCAGGGTTCGGGGCAGGTGTTAGGCCCAGCGGGTCGGAGCTGAGATAGCGAGCGGTTTCCGGATCGTAGTAACGGAAGTAGTTGTAGCTGAGGCCCGTCTCCGGATCGTGGTATTGCCCCGGATAGCGGAGCGGGGTGTAAGCGACGGCTTCTCGGTTCCAAGCCGTGCAACCCCAGAGAGTCGAGCGGGTACGCCAGGCGATTTGGCCCCGTTCGTCAAGGAGTTCGGTGGGAGTACCGACGAGATCGGTGACGATGGCGTAGAAGCGGCGGTCGATCTCCTGCTGGGGTGTACCGGTATCGACGGTCGTCTTGCGCTCGGTCTGCGTCAGAGGCCGCAGACCGTCGTGGTCCCACGTGAGCGTGATCGCTTCACCACTGCCGGAGCGCCGACTCGTCTGCTCACACAGAGTGCTTCCGTCCCAGACAAAGTCCACCTGCTCGACCACGGTGTCATCGGTCCCGGCTAGGCGCTGTTTTGCGATACGCCGCCCCAGCGGGTCGTACTGGTACCGCCAGCGCGTGCCGTCAGGAGTGACAACGGAGGTGAGACGGTCTTCGACGTCCCAGGTGTAGCGCCAGGTGTCAGGTTTGCGTGACAGTCGAGTCTTCCGGCGCAAAGTGATCCGCCCCGTGTCGTCGTGCTCGTAGCGCACGCCCCCGGCACGGCTCAGACGAGTACCCGCATAGCTGCGCGAGCCGACCGCCTCGTGCCCCGGCATGCCGGAGGGCCAGGAGGCCCTACTCTGATTACTCATCGAATCGTACTCGTAACTCTCAGTCCACCCTGCTGCGTGCACGCCCGTCACTCGGCCCACGGCATCCACGTCGAAGTGGCGGGTCCCGTTGAGCTGGTCAGTGCTGGCGATGAGGTACCCGTCCGCGCGGTAGGTGTAGGTACGCTCCTGCACGAGCGAGTCGTGCGAGCCGACGACGAGTTCCTGCCGTTTCAGGCGGCCCATGGAGTCATAGGCCTGTTCGAGCACGGATTCGTCACCGACGCGGCGGGATACTTCACGGCCTGCCGCGTCGTAGGTGAAACTCAGATACCGGTCGAGAGTGCCCAGACCTACGCGATTGCCCGCGGCGTCGTACGACCAATTACTCACCAAGCCGGAGGGTGTGGTGCGGCCCGTACGGCGTCCCATCGCGTCGTAGGTGTACTTCGTCGTCCGACCGTTGACGGTTTCTGCGACCACGCGCCACTCTCGGTCGCGTTGCAGGGCGAGTACCGCGTCAGGACCGGAAGCCGCGATAAGGGCTCCTGCCTTGTCATAGGCGTACGTGGTGACGGTGCCCGTTGTCTTCTTGGCGGTCAGACGCCCCAGGGCATCCCGCTCGTAACGGACGGCCTGGCCTGACGGCGGTGTCCAGGACACCAGTCGGCCGGCCGCGTCGTGGACGTAGCGCTGCGTACGGCCGTCGAAGTCCCTCTCCGCCGCCAAGCGGCCGCTGGGGTCGTATGTGTAGTGCCACTCCATGCCAAGTGGGTTCACGACCTTGGTGAGCCTGAGTTCCGCGTCGTGCTCGAAGACGTGACGCGCGCCGTCCGGTCCGGTCCGGGCTGCCAGCAGATCAAAGTGCGTGTACTCGAATGTGGTCACACCGCCCATGGCGTCGGTGTGGCTGGTGCAGTTTCCCTCTCCGTCATACTTCCATGACTCGGTACTGCCGTCAGGCGCGGCCCGACGCGCGATCTTCCCATCCAGGGTCCAGGCCAGGTGCGTGGTGGCTCCCAGTGGATCGGTCACCTCGACCGGGCGCCCGAAGGCGTCCCTCTCGTAGCGGACCGTGCCACCCGCCGGGTCCGTCACGCGGATCGGCAGACCCGCCCCGTCGCACTCCACCGTCGCGGTGCTGCCACAACTGTCCGTAATCGCGGTACGCCGACCGGCAGCGTCGTAAGAGAAACGAGTGACCGCCGACTCCGGGGTGCATGTGGTGAGGTGATTGCCCCGCTCGTCATAGGTATACCGCCAGGTGGCGCCGCCGGGCTCAACTATTTCAGTGGGCTGGCCGAACCTGTTGTACGTCATGGCCGTGCACGCACCGTCAGCATGCGCGATGGCGACAAGATTGCCGTCCTCGTCCCAGGCGTAGCGCGTTGTGTGTCCAAGAGCGTCAGTGCGCGCGATCAACTGGTTGCGGCTGTCGAAGACATGGCGATTGGTGTGGCCCAGCGGGTCGACCTCTCCGACGACCAGGCAGGCATCGTCGACGGCATAGCGAGAGACCGCTCCGGCAGCTGCGGTGACCTCGGTGATCAGGCAGTTGGGCCAAGCTGGGTCGATGCCTCCGTAGGTGAAGGTGTTGGCCAGGTGCCCGGCGTCCCCGCCCTGCTCCACGCAACGGTCCTGGTGGTCGTACGCGTAGTGATAGCGGGAGTTGTTCGTGTCCTCCCACGAGGTGATGCGCAGTCGTTCGTCGTAGGCGAACCGCGTCGGCTTGCCCGATGAGTTGATCACCTCGGTCAGATTGCCGTCGGTGTAGCCATACTGCTTGATCGCGACCTCGGCACCCGGCGCGTCCTCTGGGGCAGCTCTCAGATGCATCGCAGTGACGCGGTGCTCCTCGACCGTGAGCGTGAGGCAGTATCCGCCGGAGTGCCGGATGACGACGGGTGCGCCCGCGGAGTCGTACTCGAACGTGATCGTGTTGTGATTGCGGTCGGTGATGGACCTCAAGACCGCCCACCCGTCCCCGACAGGCGCGAAGTCGCGGTTGTGACCGGTGCTGAAGTCGGTGATCCGGTAATCGCCATGCTCCAGGCGCACCAGGGGCCACCGAGGACCGGATTCCGGGAGAACAGCGTCGTCCGTCTCTTCCGGATGCGGATAGGTGAGCAGCATGCCGTCTTCAGTCACGAACACGATCCCGTGATCGTCGATCTCCAGGCGCTGATCGATCGTGGATGCGCAGCTGGGACCGAACCACCAGCCACTGTGGTAGCCGGAGGACACGTGGCGGGTGAAAATGAGAGGAAGCGTTCCGGGGAGGTTGATGTCGGTCTGGTCGATGAACATGTAGCCGGTGGCTGGATCGACCGGATCGCCGCAACGCTTGATCAATGACTTGACCCGGTCGTACGCGCCTTTCGCCCCGTTCGCGACAGCGGTTCGACCGCTCTTGGCGAGACCTCGGACTCCATTGGCCATCCCCTTCAGGCCGCCCCTTATTCCCTTCATCGCGGCCATGCCGCCCTTGAGCCCCTTGGCTAGCCCGCCGAGTGTCGTCAGGCCCTTCATGCCGGGTATGCACTCCAGCGCGGCCAGCCCCACGTCCCATAGGGACGCCTGGCCCTTGCTGTATTTGTAGAGTGTGTCCGCCAGCACCACGAGCGCGGCAACGAGCACGATCGCACCGAGGATCGGTCCGCCGATGATCATCGCGACGATGCCGACGACGGCGACGACGACCTTGCAGACCGCGACGATGGTGTCCCAGTTGTCGGTGAACCAGTCGCCGACGTCCTCCCACCACGAACGGTTCTGGATACCCGCGTCCGACGCCTCGTCGATCTTGTTCTTCGCGTCGCGAGCGGCGTCGTCGCGCATCTTGCGCGCGTCCGCGGCCATCTTCTTCGCGGCGTCCAGCGCGCTCTGCGCGGAGTCCACGGCCGACTGCGCGTTGGTCTGCGCCGTCTTGGCATGCTGGACGTCCCGCGTGGCGGCACGGACCTTGCCCTCGTCCGGCTTGTCCGCGTCCGACTTGCTGCCCGTCGGATCGTCCTTGTACTTGTCGGCCTCCTTCGACGCCCGCGTCACCCACGAGTCCGCCGAGGACAGCTTCGACTGGGCGGAAGTGAGGTCGTCGCGGGCTTCCCGCGCCTTGCGCAACGCCTTGTCCGCCAGTGCCTGCGCCCGCTCCAGCTTCGGCCAGAAGTCGGCGAGGGCGTCGCCGCACATCCCGTACGACTTCTCGAGCTTGGTGAGGTTCTTCGGTACGCCCGAGAACTCCTCCTTGAAGACCGTCGCGGACTTGCCCGCCCACTCCGCGAGGGTGCCCTCCCCCGCCATGCCCTTGACCAGACGCAGCGCGTCGGACACGTCGTCGGCGAAGTCGTGCAGCGTCTTGGCGAGCGTGCGCACCCGCTGCGGATCACCCGGGGTCGGGTCCTTGTCCAGGCCCAGGACATGCCAGTCACTCGGCCTGTGGCCCACCATTCCGCTACCCCCGTCGACGCACGCGCCTCACCAACAACCGTATGCACACGTGAACTTACAGTGCTCGTTCGTTCGACGGAAAGGTGAGCCGACCGGGCGTCGGCGGTGAGGTGTGGGAGCGAAGCGTTGCCCCTGTTCTCACAGCCAGTCGTCCTCGACTTCTTCGGCCTTCACCGCGGGCTCGCGGAGGACGACCACGATCATCACGGGGTGGGAAACCTCGGCACTTATGTGGAACATCCGGCCATTGTCAGCGATCGGTCGACGGAGCCGTCATCACTCCTCCGGGAGCCAGGAGAGGAAAGCGTCGACCTCGTTCCGTACATGGGTTGGTGCACGGACGGAGTCCTTTCGTGGTGGCCGGCTGCCGAAACGGCGACGACGAGAGAGGTGGAACGAGCGTGTCCCGAGATTCCCCCTCACGGCGTCCTTCCGAACGCCGGTCGCCCCGGGACCATCCGGGTCACCGGTACCAGTCCTCTCCGTCACTGACGAGGGCACTGCGAACAAAGGCTTCGAGGGTCGTACAACGACCGGTACTGCTCGTCACTGCGGAAGGTGACGTTGTCGCTGATGATCCGTTCCGCAGACCAGACCACCTCGGTGCCGTACTCGTCCAACAGCCCGTCACTCTCGAGCAGGAGCGAGCGAAGTTCGGTCGGCAGGGCCAGTTGGAGTGTTGCCTGTATCCGTTCCAGGTCGCGAGGCGTCGCAGGTTCGCGGGGTTCAGCCGAGGGAAATTCGTCGATCACCTCACGCCACATCGCGTGCCCCCAACCTTTTCCCGCGCCGTGCAGTTTGGGTAGGGGTTCCAGTCCGATGAATCAATACCATTCCTGTGGGTTGAGGGACGCCGCGACAAAGCCATCGCCCGTGGTGACGGTCAGGTCGGGTCGGCTCAATCGGAGTGCGATCCTTCCAGGATTGAAGTCGGAGAACTCGAAAACGAAATGCTGGGAGACGGCGGGCCGGTCCGAGAGGCAACCATCAGCGTCGACCGATGAGTTCGCACGGGCCGCGCCCTGGCAGAGGACCGAGACGAAAAGGGGGAAGTGTTCAGCGTCCAGGAGTCGATCCGTACCATGGACGATGCCCGCGACACCCGTTCCGCCCGTGACCTCGCCGCATAGATCGTCCAGACAGTCCACCAGGGCGTCCCAGTTTCTTCCGTAATACTTCGGGAACTGTAAGGCTGCTGCGAATGAGCGATGAACTCCCTGCTCGGTCGCCAGATCGTGAGAGTCGAAACGGTAGACGCGACCTCCCTGCGTCTCCAACTCCGATAGCTGCGCACAAATCGCGCTCGCGCCTTCTCTCTGGGGGAGGCAAAAAACCCAAGGTTCCGACGTGCCCGTGAGTTTGAGATCAGTCATCTTCACTTGCCCGTCATAGCCGGAAGACACCCCGCGCAGCCGCCGCCACCCGTCCACAACGCGCCCTCGGACCGCAGCCACCAGCCCTCCAGTCTGTCTCGCACCGTCACGTACACCCACCGTCGCTTCAACCATGACGGCAGCTTCCGGAACGGACGGTACGAATTCCAGCGCGTCCCTGACGGGAAAGTCGGCGATGCCGCCGGGGCCCTCTGCTCGCAGGGCCGCGAACAGCTCCGGGGTCAACGTCCCGTTGAGACGGGCCACATGACCCGCCGCCGTGAACGCGAACCCGCGCTGAGCGGCATCCGGCAGCCGCATCGCCCGGACGATCCGAGGCGACGCCTCGTCCAGCGAGCAGTTGAAGGCCAACCCAATCGCTGCCGTGCCGAGGTGGTCCGCACCGCGCTCGAACGCGCCGTCCCATTCCTCGGGGCTGTCCAGACCCAACAGGCCGTCGCCGCTCCCCCAGTCCCACCCGGCTGCCATACCGGCTTCGCCTCCCCTACTTCGAACATTCGCGGACCGCAGCACACCGCAAGGGGACTGTCCGATCACCACGTTAGGGTCTTTCGGCAGGGGACTGTCGAACAACTGGGGGACAACATGACGGCAGCCGACTCGGGCGGGGTGAAGGCCGGCGAAGGTCAGGAGTCGCAGGCGCTCCGGGACGCCGGCCGTGCGGACAAGTGGTCGGTCGGGTGGATCCTGGTGGCGGTGGGGCTGTGGATGTGGTTCGCCTTCCTGATGCTCTCCTCGTACGGCCCCGAGTCCTACGACGGTGTGCCGCGCTGCGAGGGCCCGCTGATCGCCCCGCTTCAGCGGGACGGCTACTTCTGCGACAGCGAACTACGCCAGTGGCCGGCACTGCTCGGCATCCTGGCCCTGTCGAGCATCACGACGGTGGTTGCGGCGGCGACGACGGTCTACGCCAAACTGCTGTCCCGCCTGGCGAAGGCGTCCGGTCCCGAGTCGGAGCGCTGAGGCACCGATTGGATCACTGTCGCGTCGAGTTGGTCGGAGGATCGCCTCCCAGGTGGCCGTGTCATCGCTCGAGCGTCCAGAACGGCGAGATCCTCTTCCGGTCGGGAGATGCCGCAGCGCTCCACGAGTACGTTCGTCATGTCCCGGAAGTACTCCAGCATTCCCTCGTCGAGGTCGAGCACGAACTCGGCGGTCATGGCGCCAGGACCCCCGCCCGTCCTCAGTCCACGAACCGGAACGTCGACGTGATCGCGTCGAAGATGTCGAAGAAGGAGTCCGCGAGGTCGAGGACCTGGCTGCTGCCCGCGACCAGGGCGACCTTGCCCTCCTGGCCGGGGACCGGGATGTACGTCTGCATCAGGACCGCGCGGACGGTGCGGTTCAGGGCGTCGCCGGGGACCGGGATGTCCTCGATGCCCTGGGTGCGGGCGGCGGGGCCCACCCCGGGGATGTCGACCGTCGTCACCTTGCGCCAGGAGTCGCCGGGCTTCTTCGCCTCCTTGACGGCGAGTTGGCCGGCGATGGCGGCCGGGTCGGTGGGGAGCGGGTCGCCGGACGACGTGCGGCCGCCCACCAGCGACACCGTCACCGAGCCGGTGATCGGCGTGTCGCCGCCGAAGCTCTCCGCCATGCAACCGCAGTACATCGCGCCGGACTTCCACGCGTCCGACGCCGCCTTCTGGAGGAAGGTGACGTAGGCGGAGCGGGACGGCTCCAACTCCGGGTGCCGGCGGACGCGGTCGTCGACCATGCGGCGGATCGAGTCGTCCCGCGACTCCGGGCGTACGTCGAACTCCCACCACGTTTCCGGCACCTTGATGCGGAATCCGCCGCGCTCGACGGTCAGTGCCTCCGTGTAACGGGCCATGTCGTTCCCGGTCTCCCCGTTCGTCACTCGATCAGGTTTTCCGACATCGTCCCATTGATCGAGT
This sequence comes from Streptomyces sp. BB1-1-1, assembly GCF_031597775.1. Taxonomy (NCBI): domain Bacteria; kingdom Bacillati; phylum Actinomycetota; class Actinomycetes; order Kitasatosporales; family Streptomycetaceae; genus Streptomyces; species Streptomyces sp. BB1-1-1. The sequence goes on from NZ_CP134203.1 coordinate 3,529,289, forward strand.
GGGAGGAGACCGAGACGCCCGAACCGTCAGATGACCCCCTGCGCCAGCATCGCGTCCGCCACGCGCTCGAAGCCCGCGATGTTCGCGCCGGTGACGTAGTCGCCGGGGGCGTCGTAGCGCTCGGCGGTTTCGTGGCAGGTGGTGTGGATGCTGTTCATGATGTCCGTCAGCTCTTCCTCGACCCGTGCCGACGTCCAGGAGGTACGGGCGTGGTTCTGGGCCATCTCCAAGGCGCTGACCGCGACGCCGCCCGCGTTGGCGGCCTTGCCGGGGCCGAAGGCGACGCCGGAGCGCTGGAGGAGGTGGACGGCCTCGGGGGTCGTCGGCATGTTCGCGCCCTCGGAGACCGCCTTGACGCCGTTGCGGATGAGGGTGGCGGCGGCGTTCTCGTCCAACTCGTTCTGGGTGGCCGACGGGAGGGCGAGGTCGGCCGGGACGTCCCACACGCTGCCGCCGGGGACGAAGCGGGCCGAGGAGCCGCGGCGCTCGGCGTACGTGTCGACGCGGCCGCGCTCGACCTCCTTGATCTGCTTGAGCAGGTCGAGGTCGATGCCCTTCTCGTCGACGACGTAGCCGGAGGAGTCCGAGCAGGTGACGGGGTTCGCGCCGAGGGCGGTGAGCTTCTCGATCGTGTAGATCGCCACGTTGCCGGAGCCCGAGACCACCGCTGTCTGGCCCTCCAGGTCCTCGCCGCGTTCGCGCAGCATCGCCGCCGCGAAGAGGACGTTGCCGTAGCCGGTCGCCTCCGGGCGGATCAGCGAGCCGCCCCAGCCCGCGCCCTTGCCGGTGAGTACGCCGGCCTCCCAGCGGTTGGTGATCCGGCGGTACTGGCCGAAGAGGTAGCCGATCTCCCGGCCGCCGACGCCGATGTCCCCGGCCGGGACGTCCGTGTGCTCGCCGATGTGCCGGTACAGCTCCGTCATGAAGGACTGGCAGAACCGCATGACCTCCGCGTCGCTCCGCCCGTGCGGGTCGAAGTCGCTGCCGCCCTTGCCGCCGCCGATACCGAGGCCGGTCAGCGCGTTCTTGAAGATCTGCTCGAAGCCCAGGAACTTGATGACGCCCAGGTTGACGGACGGGTGGAAGCGCAGGCCGCCCTTGTACGGGCCCAGCGCGCTGTTGAACTCGACGCGGAAGCCGCGGTTGACGTGGACCCGTCCCTTGTCGTCCTGCCACGGCACCCGGAAGATGACCTGCCGCTCCGGCTCGACCAGCCGCTCGATCAGCCCCGGCTCGGCGTACTCGGGGCGGGCCGCGAGCACCGGCGCCAGCGTTTCCAGGACCTCGTGGGCGGCCTGGTGGAACTCGGGCTGGGCCGGGTTGCGGTGTTCGATCTCGGTGAGCAGGTGGTCGAGCGCGGTCCTGGTCTCGCTTCGCGTCGTCACGTGGGCCCTTTCTGGCACGGCTGACACCGGAGACGGGGACGGGGGCGGGGCCCCGGGAGGGGCAGGCCGCAGTCCGGTCGGTCCGGTGGTGGGCGCTCGGCGCCGTTGCCGCGCGCGGGACACTTCAGTGTTACGCGCATGTAAACGTCCTGGCCAGCACCGGGCGCCCCGTGCGACCACTATGTGAGATCGGGCTTCCGTATATCGGGGGTTTTCGTGACGTATGAGACGAAGGTCACCCGGACGGCTCGGGGTCCCTCCGTCCTGCGTCACGCGTCACGCGTCGCCGTTCAGCAGCGCAGCCGTGAGGACGTTCCCCGCGACGCCCCATCCGCCGTCGGCGACCTCATCCACGAGTACGACGGTGGTGGGGCGGGCCCGGTCGCCGTAGATCTCCGCGTAGAGGTCGGTGGTGCGTTCGATGATCTTCTGCTTGTCCTCCGGGGTGAGGGTGCCCTCGGGGACTTTGAAGTGGGCGAAGGGCATGTCAGATCATCCCTCCGTTGGCCCGCAGGATCTGGCCGTTCACCCAGTGGCCGGCAGGGCTGCCGAGGAAGGCGACCACGGCGGCGATGTCCTCGGGAGTGCCGAGTCGCTCCAGGGGCGGGGTTTTCGCTAGCTGGTCGATCTGCTCGGGGGTCTTGCCGGTCAGGAACAGGTCCGTGGCCGTGGGCCCGGGCGCGACCGTGTTCACGGTGATGTCCCGTCCGCGCAGCTCACGCGCCAGGATCAGGGTCATCGCCTCCACCGCGCCCTTGCTCGCCGCGTACGCCCCGTAGGTCGGGAACTGCGTGCCGACCACGGAGGTCGAGAAGCCCACGAAGCTCCCGCCCGCCCGCAGGCGCCGGGCCGCCTCCCGGGCGACCACGAAAGTGCCGCGGATGTTGGTGCGGTGCATCGCGTCCAGGGCGGTCAGGTCCAGGTCGGCGATGGGTGACAGGGTCATTCGGCCGGCCGAGTTCACCACCACGTCGATCCCGCCGTACTCCTCCTCCGCGCGGTCGAACAGCGCGGCGATCTCCGTCTCCTCCGCCACGTCCGCCTGTACGGCGACCGCCCGACCGCCGGCCTCGGTGATCGCCGCCACCGTCTCCTTGGCGGAGGCCTCGTCGTGGGCGTAGTTCACGACGACGGCCAGGCCGTCCTGGGCGAGCTTCTCGGAGACCGCCCGGCCGATGCCGCGCGATCCGCCGGTGACGACGGCGACGCGTACGGCCTCCGGCGCGGGAGTTTCCTGATGGTTCGTGTTCGTGGTCATGGCTCCACAGTGCGCCCGACCCGCCCCCGCAGCCAGGGGATGTCATCCCATGGGTCACCGGCCCGGCCCGGCGCAGAATGGAGGGCATGAGCGCTGTGAAGTACGCCGAGCTGGGAGCGTTCCTGCGGTCGCGGCGGGAGCGCATCCGCCCGGCCGACGTCGGGCTCCCGGCCGGGCCCCGGCGCCGGGTGCCGGGGTTGCGGCGCGAGGAGGTCGCCCAGCTCGCCGGGGCGTCGGTGGACTACTACAACGAGCTGGAGCGCGGGGCCGGATCGCAGCCGTCCGAGCAGATGATCGCCGCGCTGGCGCGTGCGCTGCGGCTGTCCGCCGACGAACGGGACTATCTGTACCGGCTCGCGGACCGGCCCGTACCCGTGCAGGGCGGGGCCGCCTCGCACGTCCACCCCGGCATGCTCGACCTGCTCGGGCGGATGACCTCGACCCCGGCGCAGGTGATCACCGACCTGCACGTCACCCTCGTACAGAATCCGCTGGCCGTGGCGCTGGTCGGGGACCAGTCCGGGCTACGGGGGCCCCGGGCCAGCTTCGTGCACCGGTGGTTCACCGAGCCCGACACCCGGCGCCTGCATCCCGAGGCCGACCACGAGAGGCAGTCCCGCGCCTTCGTCGCCGACCTGCGGGCCGCGGCGGCGCGGAGGGACGCCAAGGACCCGGAGGCCGGGTCCATGATCCGTACGCTGCTCAGCGTCTCCCCCGAGTTCGCCGCGCTGTGGGCCGACCATGACGTGGCCTTCCGGCGGGACGACCGCAAACGGATCGTCCACCCGACGCTCGGCGTCATCGAGGTCAACTGCCTCAACCTCTTCAGCGAGGACGGGCGGCAGCGGTTGCTCTGGTTCACGCCGGCCGTGGGGACGGAGAGCGCGGGGTTGCTGGATCTGCTGGCGGTGGTCGGGACGCAGGAGGTCGTCAGCGCTCCGAGGCGTACGGGAGGAAGTTCGTCCACGCGGTCGGGGTGAGGGCGAGGCGGGGGCCGCCTTGTACGTGCTTGGAGTCGCGGATGTGGATGGTGCCGGGGGTCGTCGCGATCTCGACGCAGGACTCGCCGTTGGTGCCGCCGCTGTAGCTGCTCTTGAACCAGACCAGTTCGGCCTCGCGGATCATGTCTCTCCCAGCAGTTTCTCGATGAAGGACAGCGACTCCCGAGGGGGGAGTGCTTGCGCCCGGATGGTTCCATACTGCAGCTCCAGGATGCGGAGTTGCCTCGGTTCAGAGACGGGACGTCCGTTGAACAAGCCGTCGGCGCGCCCCACCGCTGTACCGTCCGGGAACTTCAACAACTCGATCCTGCCGTCAAGCCCTGGATGGGCGTCAACGTTGGTCGGCATGACTTGCAGCGTGACACTGGCCAACCGCCCGATCTCCAACAGGCGTTCGAGCTGCCGTCGCCACTCCATTGTGCCCCCGACCTGCCGACGCAGGGGCGCCTCTTCCAGCACAAAGTGCATCGAGGGAGCCGGATCGCGCTCGTACACCGATTGCCGGGCCAACCGCGCGGCCACCATGCGTTCGACATCGTCGGGTGAGTAGGGCGGCTGCGCCGCCCCGATCAAGACCCGCGCGTGCTCCGGCGTCTGCAACAACCCCGCGATGATGTTGCATTCGTACACGCCGATCTCGACCGCCTTCGCCTCCAGCTTCCCCAGCTCCCGCACCTTCTTCGGGTATCGGACCTTCTTCACGTCCTCCCACGCCGCCGCGATGAGCCCACCCGCATCCAGCACCTCGTCGGCCCTGTCCAGGTACTCCTGCCGGGGAATCCGCTTGCCACCCTCGACCTTGTATACGAGGTCCTCCCCGTAACCGACCGCCACTCCGAAGTCGGCGGCCCGCATCCCCACCGCCTCGCGACGGAGCTTCAACTGCCGTCCCACCGTGGTGATGACCGCGACGCCCCACTCGTCGTCAGGGTCCACCTCCCACCCCGGCTGATCCGTCTCGACTGTCATCCCGCGCCCCTTCGTCGTACGCACAGCGTTGCCCCAGCGCCCTACCCGCAGGTCCCTCCCGACAGCACCGACACCACCGGACAACAACCGGACAGTCACCGTACGTACCCGCTGAGTCACTTCTCACCGTACGCAAGCACCACCACGCTGAGTGACGTGAACCAGAAATCCGCCGAACTCCCTACCCGTGTCCGCAACTTCAGCGTGCAGCTCTCCCCCACGCCACGCGGCGCCCGCCTCGCCCGCCTGCTCGCGACCGAGCAGCTCCGCGCCTGGGGCCTGCCCCTGGACCCGGCACGCCAGCTCATCGCCGAGCTGGCCTCCAACGCGGCGGCCCACGGACGCGTCCCCGGCCGCGATTTCCGGCTCACCCTCTACGTCGTCGGCGCGACCCTCCGCATCGAGGTCACCGACACCCGGGCCGAGCGGCTCCCCGACGTCCGGACACCCCCACCCGACGCGGAATCGGGCCGTGGGCTGCTGCTGGTCGAGGCGTTGGCGGACTGCTGGGGAGTGACCGAGGGCCGCTTCCCGCGCAAGACGGTGTGGGCGGAACTGCGTTGCACGCCACCGGAACCCACCTTCTGAGGTTCCGGTGCCGTCGGCGCCTGGCCCAGCACAAGGAGCTGTCACTCCTGGCGATCGGCCTCGCCTGCCACATCCAGTCGCTGCCCACGGGCGCGGGCGTCGACATCAAGTCCCTCACCGCCCGCTTTCCCGAGGGCCCGACCCGGATCGCCGCCGCACGGCACACGCACGCGCACCCGCAAGGCCCTCCCCGCCGTACCGCAGCCCACCAGCAAGGCCCCTTCTCTCTTCCAGGCGGCCGCCGACCTCCCGGACGAGCCGCTCCGCCGCCCGGCCGCCCTCCTGGCCCACCGCCTCACCGACCGGCTGCCGCCCCCGGCCCCGTTCCGCGCCCCGACGGCTGCCCCACCACTCCGGCACCAGCTCCGGAACTGCGAGGGCTGCGACCGCGGCTTCCGTGCCCCCGAAACGGAGGACCGCTGCCGCGACTGCCGGGCAACGACAGGCGACGACTCGACCGCGTCGCCATTTGGCCGCACCCCCTCACACCACTGCTGACCTGGAGAAACACTCATCGATGTTCGCGTCCCGATACCACGACCGTCCCGGACGACTAACCTGGCCAGTGCACTCCCGGGAAGACTCCATGAGCACGCAGGCCGAGCACGGACACCAACTGGTTCCCCGCCCCGAGCAGACCCCGGACGCCCTGCGGGCCGCGCTCGCCGTCATCGCCCCTGGACGCCTGCCGGAGATGCAGCGGACGAAGGACGAGGCGTTCGCCAAGGCAGTGGAGTGGCAATCGCTCAGCCCCGTGCGAGGCTGGGTCCTGACCTGGGCTCGCGACATCGAGATCGCCCGCCGCCCCGACCTCGCCGCCCGCCACGCCCGTGCCAAGCACAGGCTGGAGCATGAGGACCCGACCGTCGCCCGGGAAGCCCTACGGGAGTTGAGCACCGTCCTGGACGAGGCGATGAAGGCGGTACGCGCTTGAGCTGAGGCTGGGAGTACGTCTTCGGCGCGGAGGAAGCCGCCCGCACCGCCGCCCCCGCCTCTCTCACCGAAGTGGGGCGCAAGGCTGCCGAGTTGGTCAGAGCGGCCGAAGCACAATACCTGCACGGTGGCGCTCACGAAGGGGACGATCCGCAGTGCGGTGACATCACAGTTCCCGGCGGGATGTTCACGTACCAGGTCGTCGTGCGAGCCGAACGCGTCTACGTCGTCCAGATCACGTACCTGGGCTTCTGAGCCGGCACCCGCCCGAGAAAGTACGTCGCAATCCGGCTCGTCGCATCCGCCACTCAAGGCCGGGAACCTCCCGGCCCGACACCTCTGAAGGAAACTGGTGGCCGTGGACCTCTCGTTCTACAAGTCCTACATCTCCGAAGAGATCCGCGACGAAGGCCGCGAGCAGGGCCGCGCCCAGGGCCGCGCCCAGGGCCGGGCCGAGGACATCCTCCTCGTCCTGGAGCAGCGGGGCCTCGCCGTCTCCGACGACGTCCGCAGGCGCGTCACCGACTGCGACGACCCCGAGGTCCTGCGCCACTGGCTCGCCCGTGCCGTCACCGCGCCGAAGGCCGAGGAGATCTTCGAAGAGGAGTGAGCCCCTCTGCGAGAGCCGGGCTCCCTGGCACCTCACCGTCACAGGTCCGGACCAACCTCTTGCCCCCGCCCCTCCCTCGTCGCAAGCTCCCCTCATGGAGCTGGAGTTGCGGCATCTCAAGACGGTACGGGCCATCGCCGACGCCGGGAGCCTCACCAGGGCGGCGACGGCTCTCGGGCTCGCGCAGCCCGCGCTGAGCGCACAGCTCAAGCGGATCGAACGGGCCCTGGGCGGCGCGCTGTTCGTGCGCGGTCGGCACGGCGTGCGGGCCACCGCGCTGGGCGAGCTGGTGCTGGAGCGCAGCCGGATCGTGCTGCCCGCGGTGACCGAGTTGCAGCAGGAGGCGGCCCGGTTCGCGCGGGCGCCGCGCACCGCCGAGCGGCTTCGGCTGGGCGGTACGCACGGCCCGCTGCTGGGTGCTCTGGTCGACCGGCTGGCCGATGTGGCGCCCGAGGCCCGGATGACGACCTGCACCTCCTGGTCCGAGCGGGAGCTGGCCGAGCAACTCGCCGAGGGTCGGCTGGACTTCGCGCTCGCCGGGACCTGCGGCTCCGCCGCCCCGCCCGGTGCCGAGGGGCTGGTCTGGCGGGAGGTCGCCGTCGACCCGGTGTTCGTGATGATGCCCGTCGGTCATCCGCTCGCCCACCGGCCGGAGGTGGACCTGACCGAGCTGGCGGGCGAGGAGTGGGCCTGCGTACCCGGTGACGGCTGCTTCGGCGACTGCTTCTCCGCGTCGTGCGCCCGCGCCGGATTCACCCCGCGCCGCATGTACGAGACCGACACCGCGTCCCTGGTGCATCTGGTGCAGGTGGGGCGGGCGGTCGGGCTGTGCCGGGCGACGTTCCCGACCACGCCCGGCATCGTCACCCGGCCGCTCACCGGCACGCCGCTGGCCTGGCGGCATCTGCTCGGCTGGCACGCGGTGACGCAGCGGCAGGACACCGCCGCGACCGTGCTGGCGCAGGCGCGCATGGCGCACGCGGGGGTGGCGGCGAGCAGTGACAGCTACACGGAGTGGATGGCGGCGCACCGCGTGCCCTGACCAACCCGTCCCCCTTCGCTTCCCTCGCACGCCTTCCATAACACCGGGGAGAGGGCCGGCCGACGTCTTATGGCCGCCGGTCGTCCCTCCCTACGGTTTCGGCACCTCCCCACCGAGACCGAGGAGATCCCCCATGCCCCACCGACACCGACACACCAGAGCCATGGGTGCCGCCGTCGCCGCGACGGCCGCCCTGCTCGTGGCCGGGCTCAGCGGCTCCGCGAGCGCCGGGACGGCACCCTCCGACCCCGCCCCCACCGCCGCCGAGAGCCTCCGTGCCGACACCGCGCCGCCCGCCCTGCTCCGGGCCATGCAGCGCGACCTCGGCCTCGACCGGGAGCAGGCCGAACGCCGTCTCGTCAACGAGGCCGACGCGGGCGCCACGGCGGGACGGCTGCGTGCCGCGCTCGGCGGTGACTTCGCGGGCGCGTGGGTGCGGGGCGCCGAGTCCGGCACGCTGACCGTGGCGACGACGGACGCGGGCGACGCCGCGACCATCGAGGCCGAGGGCGCCGTGGCGAAGGTCGTACGCCACTCCCTCGCCGACCTCGACGCGGCCAAGTCCCGGCTGGACCGGGCCGCCGCCGAACGGAACACCACCGACGCGCCGGTCCGGTACGTCGACGTGCGGACGAACACCGTCACCGTGCAGGCCGTACGCCCGTCCGCGGCGCGCACGCTCCTCGACGCCGCCGGTGTCGACGCCCGGCTCGCCCGGGTCGAGACGTCGGCCGAGCAGCCCCGGCCGTTCTACGACCTGCGGGGCGGTGAGGCGTACTACATCAACAACAGCGGGCGCTGCTCGATCGGCTTCCCCGTCACCAAGGGCAGCCAACAGGGCTTCGCCACCGCCGGTCACTGCGGGCGGACCGGGGCGAGCACGAGCGGCGCCAACCGGGTGGCCCAGGGCACCTTCCAGGGGTCGATCTTCCCCGGGCGTGACATGGCGTGGGTGGCGACCAACTCCCAGTGGACCGCGACTCCGTACGTCAGCGGCGCCGGAGGCCAGAACGTCCAGGTCACCGGGTCCACCCAGGCGCCGGTCGGCGCGTCCGTGTGCCGCTCCGGTTCCACCACCGGCTGGCACTGCGGCACCATCCAGCAGCACAACACCAGCGTGACCTACCCCGAGGGCACCATCAGCGGCGTCACCCGCACCACGGTGTGCGCCGAGCCCGGCGACTCGGGTGGCTCGTACATCTCGGGCAGCCAGGCGCAGGGCGTCACCTCGGGCGGCTCGGGCGACTGCCGCAGCGGCGGTACGACGTTCTACCAGCCGATCAACCCGCTGCTCCAGAACTACGGCCTCACCCTGAAGACGACCGACGACGGCGGCCCCGAGGAGCCCCCGCCGGGTGAGGGCGGCACCTGGGCGGCCGGCACCGTCTACCAGCCGGGCGACACCGTGACGTACGGCGGCGCCACCTACCGCTGCCTCCAGGGCCACCAGGCCCAGCAGGGCTGGGAGCCGTCGAACGTTCCGGCGCTGTGGCAGCGGATCTGAGCGGCTGAGGGACCCACGGGGGACGGCGGCCCCCGGGACGACCCGCGGGGGGCGTCCCACGGGGACGACGGGACGGGCCCGGGTGCGCAGTGGGAGAGCACCCGGGCCCGGTCACGTCGTCGGGTACGCGGGAGGCGTTCGGATCAGGTGCGGGTGACCCGCCCGCAGTCCTCCGACTCGGACCCGGTGAGGGGCTGACTGCGGTCGTAGGGGTCCGTCAGCGGCCCGGTCGGCCGCTCACCGCTGGGGCCGTCGTCGGCGAACCCGGGGTGCAGATAGCCGTCGTGCACGTCACAGGCGGTGTTGCCGTGCTCCGTGAAGTACTTCTCCAGCAGGAGCTTGCCCTCGGTCACGTCCCACCTGGCCGGGTCGTTCAGCGTCAGGGTGAGCACGCGGCGGACGATCGTGCGCGCCACCTCCCCGTCGCCTCCCTCCGCCCGCACCAGCGGGTAGACGAAGGTGTAGTCCGCGTTCACCTTCACCACGCCCGGCTTCCCCGCGGCCAACGTCATGCGGCCGCGGACCTTGACCACGTCGCCGGCCAGGCGGGTCTCGTCCGGGTCGAAGCGGGTGAAGAGCTTGAGCGGGTCGTGCTCCTCGTCCGGTGCGCGCAGCGACCGGCGCAGCTTGGGCAGCAGCTCCGGTTGCTTCGGGTCGAGGACGGCCAGCGCCTTGTCCGGCCGTTCCCCGCGCAGTACGCCGGGGTCGAGGTTGGCGGCGACCAGCAGCTCCTTGGTGCGGCGCAGCGCGAACGCCACGTCCTCCTCGCTCATGCCGGCGAGTGCCTTCGCCTCCGGTATCTCGATGGCGTCGGGGCCCTCGGCCCACCGCTCGGCCGGCGAGCCGCGGAAGGGGTGCTCGCGCGTGGCCCGCCCGGACCGAGCGGGGTCGCCCGGGGCGCCGGTCGGTCGCGCGGTCTCGGCCGCCAACGGCCGCTCGGAGCCGCCGTCCCCGCCCGGCAGCCGGTCCAGCACCAGCGAGGGCCGTACGGCGACGACCGCGAGCGCCACCAGCGCCACCACGCCGGCGCCCACGCCCAAGCGACGCCGGCGCGAGCCGCCGCCCTTCCCCTCGTGCGATGCCGGGCCCGTACGCCATCCCGGCGGGGTGGCGGGCGGCGGCCCCTGGGCCTTCCCCTTCCGGCCACCACGACCGCCGCCGGGGTGCGCACGTTGCGCCGCCTCGTCCTCCTCCCGCAACCGCCGGGCCACCATCCGCGCCCGCGCGGAGGGTTCCTTGGGCGCGGAGGTGCCGCCACCCTCGGCGGCCTCCCGCAGGAACGACGCCAGCTGCTCGTCGGACAGGGAGGGGGCCGACTCGTCGTCGGGGCGGTCGGGAGGCGGAACGGTGCTCACGGACTCACTTCCAGGTGGCGACGCGGGGCTGGGTCTGAGGCTGGGTCTGGGGCTTACGACGATCTGACGATCAATGGTGGCGTCGCGTGGAGGAGGAGTGCACCACCGCGTGGAAGTCGTGACAGAACTGCCGCGTACGGCGGGGCCATCCGCCCAGGGGGCCTGTCGGGGGTATGTCCGGCCCTACTCGAGTTCTCGCCCCTGCCGCACTGCGCCGTGAGCGCGTCGGGTACGTGTGCCAGGCGTCCAGCCTGCCGCCGTCGCCGACCGGCGCGCTGGACTCGCGGACCGGCCGCGAGGTGCTGGCGTTACTGCGCGGCATGGGCGACCGCGAGGGTCGGACGGTCGTCATGATCACGCACGAACCGGTGGCCGCCGCTTACGCCGACCGGGTGGGCGCCGGAGAGCCGGACCGGCAGGGACGACCTTCGCGAGGGCCGCGAGTACCGCGCAGGCGCCCAGCGTCGTACCGATGACCACGGCAGACGGGCATGGCAGAGGGGCCCGTACGACCGAAGTCGTACGGGCCCCTCTGTTCAGGCATCAGCCCATGTCAGGTCAGTCGACCGACAAGCAAGCGGAGCTTACTTGTTGATCTTGGTGACCTGGCCGGCGCCCACGGTCCGGCCACCCTCACGGATGGCGAACTTCAGGCCCTCTTCCATGGCGACGGGCTGGATGAGCTCCACCTTCATCTCGGTGTTGTCACCCGGCATGACCATCTCGGTGCCCTCGGGGAGGGTCACGACGCCGGTCACGTCCGTCGTACGGAAGTAGAACTGCGGACGGTAGTTGTTGAAGAAGGGGGTGTGACGACCACCCTCGTCCTTCGACAGGATGTAGGCCTGGGCCTCGAACTCGGTGTGCGGCGTGACCGAACCGGGCTTGATGATGACCTGGCCGCGCTCGACGTCCTCGCGCTTGATGCCACGGAGGAGCAGACCGACGTTCTCACCGGCCTGGCCCTCGTCGAGCAGCTTGCGGAACATCTCGATGCCGGTGACCGTGGTGGTGGTCTTCTCGGTCTTGATGCCGATGATGTCGACGGTCTCGTTGACCTTGAGGACACCACGCTCGATGCGGCCGGTGACGACGGTGCCACGACCGGTGATCGTGAAGACGTCCTCGATCGGCATCAGGAACGGCTTGTCGACGTCGCGCTCGGGCTCCGGGATGGACTCGTCCACGGCCTTCATGAGCTCGAGGACCGAGTTGCCCCACTCCTTGTCGCCCTCAAGGGCCTTCAGGGCGGAGACCTTGACGACCGGCAGGTCGTCGCCCGGGAACTCGTACTCGGAGAGGAGCTCGCGCACCTCGAGCTCGACGAGCTCCAGGATCTCCTCGTCGTCCACCATGTCGGCCTTGTTCAGGGCGACGACGATGTACGGAACGCCGACCTGGCGGGCCAGGAGCACGTGCTCCTTGGTCTGCGGCATCGGGCCGTCGGTGGCCGCGACCACGAGGATGGCGCCGTCCATCTGCGCCGCACCCGTGATCATGTTCTTGATGTAGTCCGCGTGACCGGGGCAGTCGACGTGGGCGTAGTGACGCGTCTCGGTCTGGTACTCGACGTGCGCGATCGAGATCGTGATACCGCGCTGGCGCTCCTCGGGAGCCTTGTCGATCTGGTCGAAGGCCGAGGCCTCGTTCAGCTCGGGGTACGCGTCGTGCAGCACCTTGGTAATGGCGGCCGTGAGGGTCGTCTTACCGTGGTCGATGTGACCGATGGTGCCGATGTTGACGTGCGGCTTAGTCCGCTCGAACTTCGCCTTCGCCACTGGGGTCCTCCTGTGGAGTGGTTCTGTACGCCTTACTCATCGGCGCCAGGTGATCTTTGCTGGAAAGCCCGGGTGCCGGGGGCATTCCGCCGGGTTCACGGCGGAATGCCCCATGCAGGCTCCGGGGTCAAGCCTAAAGCGTGAGAACGGGGTCCGTTAAACGGAGTAGTCCGTTACTCGCCCTTGGCCTTCGCGATGATCTCCTCGGCGACGTTCCGGGGAACCTCGGCGTAGGAGTCGAACTGCATCGAGTAGCTTGCGCGACCCGACGTCTTGCTGCGGAGGTCGCCGACGTAGCCGAACATCTCCGAGAGGGGCACGAGGCCCTTCACGACACGGGCACCGGCCCGCTCCTCCATGGCCTGGATCTGACCACGGCGGGAGTTGATGTCGCCGATGACCTCACCCATGTAGTCCTCGGGCGTGGTGACCTCGACGGACATCATCGGCTCCATGAGAACCGGCGAAGCCTTGCGCGCGGCCTCCTTGAAGGCCTGCGAACCGGCGATCTTGAACGCCAGCTCGGAGGAGTCGACCTCGTGGTAGCCGCCGTCGATGAGCGTGACGCGGACGCCCGTCATCTCGTAGCCGGCCAGGATGCCGAACTGCATGGCCTCCTGGGCACCGGCGTCCACCGAAGGGATGTACTCCTTCGGGATACGGCCACCGGTCACCTTGTTCACGAACTCGTACGAGGTGTCGCCACCCTCGATCGGCTCGATCGCGATCTGCACCTTGGCGAACTGACCGGTACCACCGGTCTGCTTCTTGTGGGTGTAGTCCACGCGCTCGACGGCCTTGCGGATCGTCTCACGGTACGCGACCTGGGGCTTGCCGACGTTGGCCTCGACCCGGAACTCACGGCGCATACGGTCGACCAGCACCTCGAGGTGCAGCTCGCCCATACCACCGATGATGGTCTGGCCGGTCTCCTCGTCGGAGTGAACCTGGAAGGAGGGGTCCTCCTCGGCCAGGCGCTGGATCGCGACGCCGAGCTTCTCCTGGTCGCCCTTCGACTTGGGCTCGATGGCGACCTCGATGACCGGCGCCGGGAAGTCCATGGACTCCAGGATCACCGGGTTCTTGTCGTCGGACAGCGTCTCACCGGTGGTGGTCTGCTTCAGGCCCATGACGGCGACGATGTCACCGGCGCCCACCGACTCGATCTCCTCACGCTTGTTGGCGTGCATGCGGTAGATCTTGCCGATGCGCTCCTTCTTGCCCTTGACGGGGTTCAGCACCGCGGTGCCGGACACCAGGCGGCCCGAGTAGACCCGGACGAAGGTGAGCTTGCCGAGGTGCGGGTCGCTCATGATCTTGAAGGCGAGCGCGGCCAGCGGCTCGTCCTCGGACGGCTTGCGCTTGACGACGACCTCGGGGTCCTTGACGTCGTGGCCCTCGATGGCCTCGACGTCGAGCGGGGTCGGCAGGTAGCGCACGACCGCGTCGAGCAGGGGCTGGACGCCCTTGTTCTTGAACGCGGTACCGCAGAACACCGGGGTGACCGTGGTGTCGTCGGACTTGCCGGACGCGATGGTGATGCGACGGATCGCGGCGTACAGCTGCTCCTCGGTGGGCTCCTGGCCCTCCAGGAACAGCTCCATGATCTCTTCGTCGTTCTCCGCGACGCCCTCGACCAGCTTGCCGCGCCACTCCTCGGCGGCCTCGGCGTGCGTGGCCGGGATGTCGACGGTGTCGTACATCTCGCCCTTGGCGGCCTCGGCGGACCACACGAGCGCCTTCATGCGGACCAGGTCCACGACGCCCTTGAAGTCGGCCTCGGCGCCGATCGGGAGCTGCATGACGAGCGGCTGGGCGCCCAGGCGGTCCGAGATCATCTCCACGCAGCGGTGGAACTCGGCGCCGGTACGGTCCAGCTTGTTCACGAAGCAGATACGCGGCACGCCGTAACGGTCGGCCTGACGCCACACCGTCTCGGACTGCGGCTCGACACCGGCGACACCGTCGAACACGGTCACGGCACCGTCGAGCACACGCAGGGAGCGCTCCACCTCAACGGTGAAGTCGACGTGCCCGGGGGTGTCGATGATGTTGATCGTGTAGTCGTTGTCCTCGAGCGGCCAGTGGCAGGTGGTCGCAGCAGACGTGATCGTGATGCCACGCTCCTGCTCCTGCTCCATCCAGTCCATCGTGGCGGCGCCGTCGTGGACCTCACCGATCTTGTACGACACGCCCGTGTAGAACAGGATCCGCTCGGTGGTGGTCGTCTTGCCCGCGTCGATGTGGGCCATGATCCCGATGTTGCGGACCTTGGCCAGGTCAAGTGAAGTGGTAGCCATAAGGCTTCAGTCTTCTCTCGGTCTCGATGTGGGTAGCGACTACCAGCGGTAGTGCGCGAAGGCCTTGTTGGACTCGGCCATCTTGTGCGTGTCCTCGCGCTTCTTCACAGCGGCACCGAGGCCGTTGGAGGCGTCGAGGAGCTCGTTGAGCAGACGCTCGGTCATGGTCTTCTCGCGACGGGCGCGGGAGTAACCGACCAGCCAGCGCAGCGCGAGGGTGTTGGCCCGACCGGGCTTGACCTCGATCGGCACCTGGTACGTCGCACCACCGACACGGCGGGACTTGACCTCGAGGGTCGGCTTGATGTTCTCGAGAGCGCGCTTCAGCGTGATGACCGGGTCGTTACCGGTCTTCTCGCGCAGGCCCTCCATGGCGCCGTAGACGATGCGCTCGGCGGTGGAGCGCTTGCCGTTCAGCAGCACCTTGTTGATCAGGGAGGTCACCAGAGGAGAACCGTAGACCGGGTCGATGATGACCGGGCGCTTCGGGGCGGGGCCCTTACGAGGCATTCTTACTTCTCCTTCTTGGCGCCGTAGCGGCTGCGGGCCTGCTTGCGGTTCTTGACACCCTGGGTGTCAAGCGAACCGCGGATGATCTTGTAGCGAACACCCGGCAGGTCCTTCACACGGCCGCCGCGCACGAGCACGATGGAGTGCTCCTGCAGGTTGTGCCCCTCACCCGGAATGTAAGCGGTGACTTCGATCCCGCTGGTCAGACGCACACGCGCGACCTTACGCAGGGCCGAGTTCGGCTTCTTCGGGGTGGTCGTGAACACACGCGTGCAGACGCCGCGACGCTGGGGCGAACCCTCGAGTGCGGGCGTCTTGTTCTTCTCGACCTTGTCCTGCCGGCCCTTCCGGACCAGCTGCTGGATCGTAGGCACTACTTCTCCGGTTTCTGTGTGCCGAATGGTGAAGCTAACCTGGAACGTCTCCGACCCACGCGGTCGGGTGTGTCGAAGCCGCGAACCCCTGCCGCGAGGCGGAGGAAAGCGCGGATTGCGGTGGCCGGTCACGACCCTCACTGCGGTTGAAGGCACGCACGAGGGCCAGGGCACACCCCAGGCACAAGGTCTGAGCGTACCTATCGCATTCGCTGCGGTCAAAACAAATGGGCGAGACCGGCAGCGGCGCCCGACTCACCCCGGTTTCGCCCATTCGGCGCGGAGGGCTCCGCCGCCACCAGGACCCCGCGCGGGCCCCCGCTGCGCGGGCCCCCGCTGCGCGGGCCTTCGCCGCGGCCCCTTCACTGCGCAGGCCCTCCGCCAGGCGGGCTCCGCCACGCCGGCCTTTCGCCGCGCGGCCTCCGCCACGCGGGCCCTTCACCGCACGGCCCCTCCGCCATGCGGGCTCCGCCACGCTGGCCCTTCGCCGCACGGGCTCTCCGCCCTGCGGGCTCCGCCACGGGCGGACCGGTCACGGCGGGGCGGCGCCCCCGTCCCGCACGGGGCCGGGCGCCGGAACGCGGACGCCGCCGCCTCGTGCCTCAGACCCGCGGCACCGGAACGCGCGCCCCGTCCGCCGGGGCGGCCGGGGCCTCCCGAGGAACCGGCGGGCGGGCGGCGGCGCCGCGTGCGGACGCTTCGGCCGCGAGGACGTCGGCGCCGTCCGGACCGCCGACGGCCGGCCCGGCACCGGTCGACGCGGACTCCTCGGTGACACCGGGGACGGGCCCGGACCGCGAGTCGGAGGCGCCGTCCGACGCGCCGGGGACCGACTCGGACTGCGCGTCAGCCGCACCGCCCGAAGCACCGGGGACCGGCTCGCACCGCGGGTCGGGGGCCCCACCCGCAGCGCCGGTGACCGACTCGGGCCTCCGACCGGACGTCGCGCCCGTAGCGCCGGGCCCCTGCTCTGATCGCCGACCGGACGCCCCACCCGAGGCCGCCTGGGCCGACTCGGACCGCGCACCGGACGCCCCACCCGAGGCGCCAGGGACGGGCTCCGACCGCCGGCCGGACGCCCCACCCGAGCCCGCGCGGACCGACTCGGACCGCGCACCGGACGCCCCACCCGAGGCGCCAGGGGCGTGCTCCGGCCGCCGGTCGGGCGTCCCGCCCGGCGTCGCGTCGGGCGGGGCGTCCGAGGCCCCTGGGTGGGCCGTGTCGTCGCGGACGAAGTACGTGGGTCGGTTCTGTACGGCCGTGTATATGCGGCCGACGTACTCGCCGAGCAGGCCGACGCAGATCAGCTGCACGGCGCCGATGAAGACGATGCCCGTGAAGAGCGACGTCCAGCCGGGCACCGTGCGGCCCAGCGCGAAGGCGGTGAGGGTGTAGACGAGCAGCGCCAGGCAGACCACGAAGGCGCCGGCGCCCAGCCAGGTGGCGATGCGCAGCGGGGCCGCGGAGAAGCCGGTGACGCTGTCCACCGCGAGGCGGATCATCCGGCCCAGCGGATACTTGGTGCGGCCCGCGGTGCGCGGAGCGCGCTCGTACGTCACCTGCCCGCTCGGGAAGCCCAGCCAGGGCACGAGGAGCCGGTAGACCCGCTGCTGGTCCGGCAGGGCCTTCAGGGCGTCCACCGCGGCCCGGCTGAGCAGCCGGAAGTCGCCCGCCTGCGCGGGGACCGACGGGCCCGCCAGGCGCCGCATGAGGCGGTAGTAGAGGCCCGCGCTCCAGCGCTTGAACCCGGTGTCGCTGCTGCGGTCGGCGCGGACGCCGTACACGATGTCGAGCCCCTCCGCGCGGGCCAGCGCCAACATGTCGGGGATCTTCTCCGGCGGGTCCTGGAGGTCGGCGTCCAGGCTCACCACGTAGGCCCCGGACGCCCGGTCCAGGCCGGCGGTGAGGGCGGCCTGGTGGCCGGAGTTGCGCCGCAGCGCGACCACGCGCAGTTCCGGCCAGCCCAGCCGGAAGGCGGCGAGCAGTTCGGCCGTACGGTCGCCGCTGCCGTCGTCCACCGCGACGACCTCGTGGGGGACGCCCAGCTCCGTCAGGACCGGCCGCAGCCTGCTGACCAGCGCGGGCAGGACCTCTTCCTCGTTGTACATCGGAATGACGACCGACAGCACGATCGGTTCGTGCAGTTCCTCGTCCCGTTCCTCGGGCACCGCGCCTCCCCTCCCCCGAACACCGAGCACAGATGTGCGACTCTTGTGCGATCTTATGGCAGCAATTGACGGTTGAGGGTGGACTGAGGGGGATGACAGCCATGGACACGGCTGCCGACGACACGGTGACCGACGGGTCGCGCGACGCACCGGACGGGCAGCCCGACGACCGCCCGGAACGCTCCTGGCGGACCTGGCGTCCGACGCTGCCGGACGGCGCCCGCCCCTACCTGCCCGCGCTCGTCCTCTACGGCGTCACGAAGCTCGTCGGCCTCACGGTCTTCGCCTCCCTGTTGAAGTACGCCGGGGACTACAAGGAGAAGAACCCCCGCTTCGGCGGCGGCGCCCACTGGTGGGACGTGCTGGCCACCTGGGACGGCTGGTGGTACCTCCAGGTCGCCGAGCACGGCTACAGCCCTGCCCTGGTGCGGCTCGACTCGGACGGCCTGTTCACGGTCCAGCAGAACTCGGTCGCCTTCTTCCCGCTCTACCCGGCACTGATCCGCATGGTCTCGGAGACCACGGGCCTCGGCCTGTACGGCTCCGGCATCCTCGTCTCGGTCGTCTCGTCGTTCGTCGCGGCGGCGGGCATCTTCGCCGTGATCCGCCTCGTCGCCGGTGCCCGCGCGGGCACCATCGCCGCGGGGCTGTGGGCCGTGGCCCCGGGTGCGGGCGTCGAGTGGGCGGTGTACTCGGAGTCCCTGTTCGTCGCCATCGCCGCCTGGGCCTGCTACGCCGTCATGACCAAGCGCTGGGTGGTGGCCGGCCTGCTCGCCTTCACCGCGGGCCTGAACCGCCCCACGTCCGCCGTACTCATAGGCGCCGTGGGACTCGCCGCGCTGGTGACGCTCGCCCGCCCCGCGACCAGACGCGAGCACGGCGTACGCGGCCCCGTGTACGCGATGGTCGTCGCTCCCCTGGGCCTGCTCTCCTACATCGCCTGGGTCGGCTACCGCACCGGCGAGGCCACGGCGTACTTCACGCTCCAGCGCGAGGGCTGGGCGCACTTCTTCGACTACGGCGCCTACACCCTGGACGTGCTGCGCAACCTCGCGGTGGGCAAGGGCGACTACCCCTTCGCCTTCTCCACCCCGGACCTGCTCTCCCTCCAGCTGGTCCTGGCGCTGCCCTTCCTCATCGCCCTGATGCTGCGCAAGAAGCCCCCGCTGGTGCTCGTCGCGTACACCCTGGCGACGATCATCACCGTCCTCGGCACCCAGCAGATGTTCGGCAACACCATGCGCTACCTGCTGCCCGCCTTCCCCCTGCTCATCGCCCCCGCCGCGGCCCTCGGCCGCCTGAAGCTCCCGAGCCTGGTGGTCTTCTTCTCCACCGCCGCGCTCGCCTCCGGCTGGTACGCGCACTACGTCATCTTCGAGCTGGGCGTGCCGTAAGCCCCGCCCCGCGCCCCGCGCACACGCCGAAGGGCGGCCACCCCGTGGGGGTGACCGCCTTCATGCGATCAAGCGACAGCTCGCTTACTGGTTGTACGGACCGTAGTCGTAGTCCTCCAGCGGAACGGCCTGGCCGGAGCCCGTGCCGAACGGCGAGTAGTCGATGTCGTCGTAGCCGACGGCCGAGTACATCGCGGCCTTGGCCTCCTCGGTCGGCTCGACCCGGATGTTGCGGTAGCGGGACAGACCCGTACCGGCCGGGATGAGCTTACCGATGATGACGTTCTCCTTGAGGCCGATGAGGCTGTCGGACTTGGCGTTGATCGCCGCATCCGTCAGGACTCGGGTCGTCTCCTGGAAGGAGGCGGCCGACAGCCAGGACTCCGTCGCCAGCGAGGCCTTGGTGATACCCATCAGCTGCGGACGACCGGAGGCCGGGTGACCGCCCTCCTGGACCACACGACGGTTCTCGGTCTCGAACTTCGTACGCTCGACCAGCTCGCCGGGCAGCAGCTCGGCGTCGCCGGACTCGATGATCGTCACACGGCGCAGCATCTGCCGGATGATGATCTCGATGTGCTTGTCGTGGATCGACACGCCCTGCGAGTTGTAGACCTTCTGGACCTCGCCGACCAGGTGGACCTGGACGGCACGCTGACCCAGGATGCGCAGCACGTCGTGCGGGTTGGTGGCACCCACGGTGAGCTTCTGGCCCACCTCGACGTGATCGCCCTCGCCGACCAGGAGACGGGCACGCTTCGAGATCGGGAACGCCGTCTCGTCGCTGCCGTCGTCCGGAGTGACGACGAGCTTCTTGGTCTTCTCGGTCTCCTCGATCCGGACGCGGCCGGAGGCCTCGGAGATCGGGGCGACACCCTTCGGGGTACGGGCCTCGAAGAGCTCGACGACACGCGGCAGACCCTGGGTGATGTCGTCACCGGCCACACCACCGGTGTGGAAGGTACGCATCGTCAGCTGGGTACCGGGCTCACCGATGGACTGGGCGGCGATGATGCCGACCGCCTCACCGATGTCGACCAGCTTGCCGGTGGCCAGCGAGCGGCCGTAGCACATGGCGCAGGTGCCGACCTGGGACTCACAGGTCAGGATCGAGCGGGTCTTGACCTCCTCGACGCCGTTGGCGACCAGGGCGTCGATCAGGACGTCACCGAGGTCGACGTTGGCCGGCGCGATCACCTTGCCGTCGATGACGACGTCCTCGGCGAGCATGCGGGCGTACACGCTGGTCTCGACGTCCTCGGCCTTGCGCAGCGTCCCGTCCGCGTCACGCGTGGCGATCGGCAGCTTGAGACCGCGCTCGGTGCCGCAGTCCTCCTCGCGAATGATGACGTCCTGGGAGACGTCGACCAGACGACGCGTGAGGTAACCCGAGTCGGCGGTACGCAGAGCGGTGTCCGCCAGACCCTTACGGGCACCGTGCGTGGAGATGAAGTACTCCAGCACGGACAGGCCCTCACGGAAGGAGGCCTTGATGGGACGCGGGATCGTCTCGTTCTTCGCGTTCGACACCAGACCACGCATACCGGCGATCTGACGCATCTGCATCATGTTGCCTCGTGCACCCGAGTTCACCATCATGAAGATCGGGTTGGTCTTCGGGAAGTTGTCGTTCATCGCCTCGGCGACCTCGTTGGTCGCCTTGGTCCAGATCGCGATGAGCTCCTGCGTGCGCTCGTCCTTGGTGATCAGACCGCGCTCGTACTGCTTCTGGACCTTCTCGTCCTGCGCCTCGTAGCCCTTGACGATCTCCTTCTTCGCCTCGGGAACGACGACGTCGGAGATGGCCACGGTGACGCCGGAACGGGTCGCCCAGAAGAAGCCAGCCGCCTTCAGGTTGTCGAGCGTCGCCGCCACGATGACCTTCGGGTAGCGCTCGGCGAGGTCGTTGACGATCTCGGAGAGCTGCTTCTTGCCGACCTCGTAGTCGACGAACGGGTAGTCCTCGGGCAGCAGCTCGTTGAAGAGCGCGCGGCCCAGCGTGGTCTTCAGGGTGAAGGTGTCACCCTGCTGCCACTCCGGCTCACCCTCCTCGCGGGCCGGGGGCTCCCAGCCGCGGGGCGGGATGGTGCCCACCGGGAAGCGGATGTCGACCTTCGACTGGAGCGACAGGTCGCCCGCGTCGAACGCCATGATCGCCTCGGCGGCGGAACCGAAGGCACGGCCCTCGCCCTTGAGGTCGCGGCCCTCGCCGTCGGTGGTGAGGAAGAACAGACCGAGGACCATGTCCTGGGTCGGCATCGTCACCGGACGGCCGTCGGCCGGCTTGAGGATGTTGTTCGAGGACAGCATCAGGATGCGGGCCTCGGCCTGCGCCTCCGCGGAGAGCGGCAGGTGCACGGCCATCTGGTCACCGTCGAAGTCCGCGTTGAACGCGGTGCAGACGAGCGGGTGGATCTGGATGGCCTTGCCCTCGACCAGCTGCGGCTCGAAGGCCTGGATGCCGAGGCGGTGCAGCGTGGGCGCACGGTTCAGCAGAACCGGGTGCTCCGCGATGACCTCTTCCAGCACGTCGTACACGACCGTGCGGCCGCGCTCGACCATGCGCTTGGCGCTCTTGATGTTCTGCGCGTGGTTCAGGTCGACCAGGCGCTTCATCACGAACGGCTTGAAGAGCTCCAGCGCCATGGCCTTGGGCAGACCGCACTGGTGCAGCTTCAGCTGCGGGCCGACGACGATGACGGAACGCGCCGAGTAGTCGACTCGCTTACCGAGCAGGTTCTGACGGAAACGACCCTGCTTGCCCTTGAGCATGTCGCTCAGGGACTTCAGCGGGCGGTTGCCGGGACCGGTGACCGGGCGACCACGACGACCGTTGTCGAAGAGGGCGTCCACGGCCTCCTGGAGCATGCGCTTCTCGTTGTTCACGATGATCTCGGGCGCGCCGAGGTCGAGAAGCCGCTTCAGGCGGTTGTTGCGGTTGATCACGCGGCGGTACAGGTCGTTCAGGTCGGAGGTCGCGAAGCGGCCACCGTCCAGCTGCACCATCGGACGCAGGTCCGGCGGGATGACCGGCACGCAGTCAAGGACCATGCCCTTGGGGCTGTTGCTGGTCTGCAGGAACGCGGAGACGACCTTGAGGCGCTTGAGCGCACGGGTCTTCTTCTGGCCCTTGCCGGTACGGATGATCTCGCGGAGGCGCTCGGCCTCCTCGTCGAGGTCGAAGGACTCCAGGCGCTTCTGCAGGGCAGCGGCACCCATGGAGCCGTCGAAGTACGTGCCGAAGCGGTCACGCAGCTCGCGGTAGAGCAGCTCGTCGCCCTCCAGGTCCTGGACCTTGAGGTTCTTGAACCGGTTCCACACCTCGTCGAGGCGGTCGATCTCGCGCTGCGCACGGTCGCGCAGCTGCTTCATCTCACGCTCGGCGCCCTCGCGCACCTTGCGGCGCACGTCGGCCTTGGCACCCTCGGCCTCCAGCTCGGCCAGGTCGGTCTCGAGCTTCTTGGCCCGGGCCTCCAGGTCGGAGTCGCGGCGCTGCTCGACCTGCTGACGCTCGACGGAGACGTGGGCCTCCAGCGAGGGCAGGTCGCGGGTGCGGCGCTCCTCGTCGACGTACGTGATCATGTACGCCGCGAAGTAGATGACCTTCTCCAGGTCCTTCGGGGCGAGGTCGAGCAGGTAGCCCAGCCGCGACGGAACGCCCTTGAAGTACCAGATGTGGGTGACGGGGGCGGCAAGCTCGATGTGGCCCATCCGCTCACGGCGCACCTTGGCGCGCGTGACCTCGACGCCACAGCGCTCACAGATGATGCCCTTGAAGCGGACACGCTTGTACTTGCCGCAGTAGCACTCCCAGTCCCGGGTCGGACCGAAGATCTTCTCGCAGAAGAGTCCGTCCTTTTCGGGCTTGAGCGTGCGGTAGTTGATCGTCTCGGGCTTCTTGACCTCGCCGTGGCTCCACTGACGGATGTCGTCAGCGGTGGCCAGACCGATCCGGAGCTCGTCGAAGAAGTTGACGTCGAGCACTATGCGTCAATCCCTCTCAGGGTTGTAAGTCTTGGGGTCTGAAACGGGGGTCCTGGGGCCGGCGGACCTTGATCGCTCAAGGTCCGCCGAAACTCCCGTCAGACCTCTTCGACGCTGCTCGGCTCGCGCCGGGACAGGTCGATGCCGAGCTCCTCCGCAGCGCGGAAGACGTCCTCGTCGGTGTCACGCATCTCGATGGACATGCCGTCCGAGGACAGCACCTCCACGTTGAGGCACAGGGACTGCATCTCCTTGATGAGCACCTTGAAGGACTCGGGGATGCCGGGCTCAGGGATGTTCTCGCCCTTGACGATGGCCTCGTAGACCTTCACGCGGCCGGTCACGTCGTCGGACTTGATGGTCAGCAGCTCCTGGAGGGCGTACGCGGCGCCGTAAGCCTCCAGCGCCCACACCTCCATCTCACCGAAGCGCTGGCCACCGAACTGGGCCTTACCACCCAGCGGCTGCTGGGTGATCATCGAGTACGGGCCGGTCGACCGGGCGTGCAGCTTGTCGTCGACCAGGTGGTGCAGCTTGAGGATGTACATGTAGCCGACCGAGATCGGCTCCGGGAACGGCTCGCCGGAGCGGCCGTCGAACAGCCTCGCCTTGCCGGACGGGAGCACCATGCGCTCGCCGTCGCGGTTCGGGATGGTGTGCTGGAGCAGACCGGCCAGCTCGTCCTCACGCGCACCGTCGAAGACGGGGGTGGCGACGTTGGTGCCGGGCTCGACCTTGTCGGCGCCGATGGCCTGGAGGCGCTCGGCCCACTCCTCCGCGAGGCCGGAGACGTCCCAGCCGCGGCTGGCGAGCCAGCCGAGGTGGATCTCCAGGACCTGTCCCGGGTTCATTCGGGACGGGACACCCAGCGGGTTGAGGATGATGTCGACCGGGGTGCCGTCCTCCAGGAACGGCATGTCCTCGATCGGGTTGATCTTGGAGATGACGCCCTTGTTGCCGTGGCGGCCGGCGAGCTTGTCACCGTCGGTGATCTTGCGCTTCTGCGCGACGTAGACGCGGACCAGCTGGTTCACGCCCGGCGGCAGCTCGTCGCCCTCTTCGCGGTCGAAGACGCGGACGCCGATGACCTTGCCGATCTCACCGTGCGGCACCTTCAGGGAGGTGTCGCGCACCTCGCGCGCCTTCTCACCGAAGATCGCGCGGAGCAGGCGCTCCTCCGGCGTCAGCTCGGTCTCGCCCTTGGGCGTGACCTTGCCGACGAGGATGTCGCCGGCGACGACCTCGGCACCGATGCGGATGATGCCGCGCTCGTCGAGGTCGGCGAGGACCTCCTCGGAGACGTTCGGGATGTCCCGGGTGATCTCCTCGGGGCCGAGCTTGGTGTCACGGGCGTCGACCTCGTGCTCCTCGATGTGGATCGAGGAGAGGACGTCGTCCTGCACGAGGCGCTGCGACAGGATGATCGCGTCCTCGTAGTTGTGACCCTCCCACGGCATGAACGCGACCAGCAGGTTCTTGCCGAGCGCCATCTCGCCGTTCTCGGTGGCCGGACCGTCGGCCAGGACCTGGCCCTCGATGATCCGGTCGCCCTCGGCGACGATGACCTTCTGGTTGACCGAGGTTCCCTGGTTGGACCGGGAGAACTTGGCCAGGCGGTACGTGATGTACGTGCCGTCGTCGTTGGTGGTGGTGATGTAGTCCGCGGAGACCTCCTGGACCACACCCGCCTTCTCGGCCTTGACCACGTCGCCGGCGTCGGCGGCGGAGCGGTACTCCATGCCGGTGCCGACCAGCGGGGACTCGCTCTTGATGAGCGGCACCGCCTGACGCATCATGTTCGCGCCCATGAGGGCACGGTTGGCGTCGTCGTGCTCGAGGAACGGGATCATGGCGGTCGCGACCGACACCATCTGGCGCGGCGAGACGTCCATGTAGTCGACGTCGTCACCGGGGACGTAGTCGACCTCGCCGCCACGACGGCGGACCAGGACGCGGGCCTCGGAGAAGCGCATGTCGTCGTTGAGCGTGGCGTTGGCCTGCGCGATGACGAAGCGGTCCTCCTCGTCGGCGGTCAGGTAGTCCACGTCGTCCGTGACCTGGCCGTCGACGACCTTGCGGTAAGGCGTCTCGATGAAACCGAACGGGTTGATCCGGCCGTACGAGGCGAGCGAGCCGATCAGACCGATGTTCGGGCCTTCGGGCGTCTCGATCGGGCACATGCGGCCGTAGTGCGACGGGTGAACGTCACGGACCTCGAAGCCGGCCCGCTCACGGGAGAGACCACCCGGGCCGAGGGCGTTCAGACGACGCTTGTGCGTCAGCCCCGACAGCGGGTTGTTCTGGTCCATGAACTGGGACAGCTGGCTGGTGCCGAAGAACTCCTTGATGGAGGCGACGACCGGCCGGATGTTGATCAGGGTCTGCGGCGTGATCGCCTCGACGTCCTGGGTGGTCATGCGCTCACGCACGACGCGCTCCATACGGGCGAGACCCGTACGGACCTGGTTCTGGATCAGCTCGCCGACGTTGCGGATGCGGCGGTTGCCGAAGTGGTCGATGTCGTCGGTCTCGACGACGATCTCCCGGCCCGACTCGCCGACCGTCTCGGTCTCACCGGCGTGCAGCTTCACCAGGTACTTGATGGTGGCGATGACGTCGTCGGTGGTGAGCACCCCGGCGTCCAGCGGCTCGTCCGCGCCGAGCTTCTTGTTGACCTTGTAGCGGCCGACCTTGGCGAGGTCGTAGCGCTTCGGGTTGAAGTACAGGTTCTCCAGAAGCGTCTGCGCGGCCTCACGCGTGGGGGGCTCGCCCGGACGCAGCTTGCGGTAGATGTCGAGCAGCGCGTCGTCCTGGCCCTGGGTGTGGTCCTTCTCCAGGGTGGCGCGCATGGACTCGTACTCGCCGAACTCCTCGAGGATCTGCTCGGTGGTCCAACCGAGGGCCTTGAGGAGGACGGTCACGGACTGCTTGCGCTTGCGGTCGATGCGCACACCGACCATGTCGCGCTTGTCGATCTCCATCTCCAGCCAGGCACCCCGGGACGGGATGATCTTGGCGGAGAAGATGTCCTTGTCGGACGTCTTGTCGATGGAGGAGTCGAAGTAGACACCCGGCGAACGGACCAGCTGCGACACCACGACACGCTCGGTGCCGTTGATGACGAAGGTGCCCTTGTTGGTCATGAGCGGGAAGTCGCCCATGAAGACCGTCTGGGACTTGATCTCGCCGGTCTCGTTGTTGGTGAACTCGGCGGTGACGAAGAGCGGGGCCGCGTACGTGAAGTCGCGGTCCTTGCACTCGTCGATGCTGTTCTTGGGGGGCTCGAAGCGGTGGTCGCGGAACGTCAGCGACATCGACCCGGAGAAGTCCTCGATCGGCGAGATCTCCTCGAAGATCTCTTCCAGACCGGACTTGGTGGGGACGTCCTGACCGGACTCCAGAGCCGACTCGACGCGAGCCTTCCACGCGTCGTTGCCGAGCAGCCAGTCGAAGCTCTCGGTTTGCAGCGCGAGAAGGTTCGGAACCTCGAGGGGCTCCTTGATCTTTGCAAAGGAGATGCGCAGCGGGGCGGTGCTGGCAGCGTTGTTCGTATTCGCGGTCGAGGCATTGCGCGAGGCGGCCAAGAGGGGGTCCTTCCGAGGGCTCGGACTCACTACGCGCGTACCGGCCCCTCTTCCGTGCACGAAGACAGGGGGCGCCTGATGTGGCTGTAAAGCCAGGTCAGGCAGGCTCTGGTCGTCGGTGCTCGGGCGAGGGCAGACCCCTGGTGACGGGCAGGGGGCAACTAACAGGCAGCGCAAAGGGTCAGTGTAGCCACATGGCACACTGATGTCCAGTGCGGGTCTCGATGACCGTGTTCGCTCCTCGTTGTTCTCACCACCTGCGGCAAGGCCTCGCCCTCAACGCACCGTGATACTGCCCTCTTCGCCGTGGATCCATGCCTCGGATTCGGATCCGTGTGACGACGCGTCCTGAGAATCGCGCGCTGCGTGCGGTTCGTCAAGGCCCCCCTTGCCCGAACCGCCTGCCGCCTGGGGGCTCTCAGGGCCCCGGCGACGGCACGACGAAGATCACCATACTCTTCGCCGTCGCGCGTGCAAGGCAGCCACCGCCGGACCCCCGGATACGCCGAAGAGCGACCACCCGGATGGATGATCGCTCTTCGGTGCTGTGGCGTTACAGATCCTGACGGATCCGTTGAGCCTTCGCGGTCTTACTTGACCTCGACCGAGGCGCCGGCGCCCTTGAGGGACTCGGCGGCCTTCTCGGCGGCGTCCTTGGCGACCTTCTCGAGGACGGGCTTCGGGGCGCCGTCCACGAGGTCCTTGGCCTCCTTCAGACCCAGGGAGGTCAGCTCGCGCACGACCTTGATGACCTGGATCTTCTTGTCGCCGGCACCGGTGAGGATGACGTCGAACTCGTCCTTCTCCTCGGCCTGCTCGGCCGGGGCGGCCGGGCCGGCCGGGGCGGCGGCGACCGCAGCGGCGGCGGTGACGTCGAACTTCTCCTCGAAGGCCTTCACGAACTCGGAGAGCTCGATGAGGGTCATCTCCTCGAACTGGGCGAGCAGGTCGTCCTGGCTGAGCTTCGCCATGATGGCGGTCCTTCCACTAATTCGGCAGGTGCCGGATGTACGGGGTGAGGCGGGCGTACGTCGGGCCCGCGTCGACCCTCACCTCATGCGGTTCATGCGGCGAGGATCGGAAAGCGAGCCGAATTACTCGGCACCGCCCTGCTCGTCCTGCTTGGCACGGAGCGCGTCCACGGTGCGGACGAGCTTCGAGGGAAGCGCCTGGAAGAGCTGCGCAGTCTGGGACTGCTTGCCCTTGAAGGCACCCGCCAGCTTGGAGAGCAGAACCTCGCGGGACTCGAGGTCCGCAAGCTTCTTGATCTCGTCGGCGGACATCGCCTTGCCGTCAAGGACACCGCCCTTGATGACGAGATTCGGGTTGTCCTTGGCGAAGTCGCGCAGACCCTTCGCCGACTCCACCGGGTCACCGGTGACGAAGGCGACGGCCGTCGGACCAGCGAAGAGCTGGTCGTCGAGCGTGATCCCGGCCTCGTTGGCCGCAATCTTGGTCAGCGTGTTCTTCACCACGGCGTACTGGGCGTTCTCACCGAGCGACCGGCGCAGCGTCTTGAGCTGCGCCACGGTGAGACCGCGGTACTCGGTCAGCACAGCGGCGTTGGAGCTGCGGAACTTGTCCGTCAGCTCGGCAACCGCGGCAGCCTTTTCGGGCGTCGCCATAGAGCCTCGGCCTCCTTCCGGGTGATTCGGACCGCGCGGACCCGAAGGAGGACTGGGGAATACGAAACGCCCCGGCGCAGGCGCACGGGGCGTGGCTCGACCGTTGATCACACGCACGAGGCGTGGACTGACGGGAGCTCATCCACAGTCACCTGCGCGGGTCGTCCGCAGTTCAGCGGATCCTTCGGCCACCGTGCCCTCTCGCGAGCACACGGCAACGACCAGCGGTCTTTGGCTTCTGGGGAAGCGTACGTGAACGGGGCAGTGTCAAGCAAATCCGCCCGTACGGCGACTTGGCCTGCTGGGACTCAGCCCTGCTGGGACTCCTGCATCATCTCGGCCAGGTCGACCGTGTCCTTGGCGGGCGGGGCGGTGACCTTCACGGGCTCGTTGAAGCCGAGGAAGGTGATGGTCATGTCCAGCGGGCCCTTGTCGGCGTCGCCGCGCATGCGGAACTGCTTGGTGCGGTCGTCGCCGTCGATCCACATGTCCATCGTGAGCTTGTCGACGCCCATCTTCTCGTACTGCTCGATGCTCTTCTGGCGCTTCTCCCGGGTGTCCTTGTCCTCGTCCCCGATGGACTTCTCCAGGTCGGCGAGGCTGACCGTGCCCTTGTAGTGGGTGGTCCGCACGCCGTCGACGGTCTCGGTGCCGACCTTCTCCACGTCCTTGGCGCCGGTGAGGAAGGTGGACTCGGTCGCCGGGTTCTTGTCGGCCTGGGAGGCGCCGCCGAGCTGGTTCAGCTCCTTGTCGGCGCCCAGCGCGGACAGGTCGAACTTGATCCAGCTCTTGCCGTCCATCTCCTTGGCCGCCTCGGCGCCGCCGCCGATGTACATGGCCTTGTCGACGAGCCGGATCTCCGCCTTGGCGTCGGGGCCCTGGTCGAGTGCCGTCATCTTCATGCTCATCGCGAGCGTGGGCTTGATCTGCATCTCGGCCTCGGCCTTGACCCGGCCCTCCTCCGGGGCCCGTCCGGTCATGCGGTAGCGGAGGGAATCGATCTCCTCCGTGTTCTTCGCCGCCTTGGCGACGGCCGCCGCCGGCGTCATCTTCGGGGACTCCTCGGCCCCGTCACCCTTGGAACAGCCCACCGCGCCGGCGGCGAGCAGCAGCGCGGCCAGCCCGGCACCCACGGGCATGCGCACGGAAGTCTTCATGGAGTCCCCCCACGGAACACAGATAGAAGCAGCCTTCACACAGCAGGACGCGAGCGTACCCAAGTCGGTTCGAACGGTCTTGTGAATTCTGTGGATCAGCCGCCCTCCCCGCCGCCCTTCCCGCCGCCCTCCTGCGCCTTCAGCAGTTCCTTGAAGTCCGCGGTGTCGGCGGCCGGAGGGCGCTCGGCGGACACGGCGACGCCGTAGTCGCTGTAGTACGCGGTCTGGCTCAGCTCGCCGGTCTCCGTCCGGCCTCGCTCGACCTTCTTGACCAGCAGGTCCCGGTCGTCGACCCAGATGTCGACGGTCTGCTCGGTGGCGCCGTCCACCGTGCCGGTCCAGTGCGTGGTGCGCCGGCCGCGGGTCGTCTCCTCCCCGACCTTGCGTACGTCGTCGGAGGCGAGCAGCTGCTTCACCGCCTCGTGGGGCGTGGTCTTGCGCATCTGGTCCGCGAAACCGGCGCCCGCGCCGTCGCCGAGGTCCTCCAGGTCGGCGTAGACGTACTTGATCCAGTGTCTGCCGCCCACCCGGTCGGCGAACGCGTCGCCCATCCTGGCGTAGTAGGCGTCGGGCAGGTACCGGGCCTCCATGGCGGTGGTGCCGAGCCGGCGCATGGTCTCGGCGGTCGTGCCGCCGGTGTACGTGATCGTCAGGGTGCCGGTGAGGCCGTCGCGCCAGCCGAGGGCGCCGACGGCGTCCAGGGACAGCTCGCGGCCCATGACGGTCGTGGACTCGACCCTCGCCGAACCCGCCCGTCCGGTGGCCCGCTCGACGGAGCGCAGCGACCGCGTCGACGGGTCGGTGGTGTCGGTGGCGTCGTCGGTCGGCCCGTCGGCCGAGGTGCAGGCGGTGACGCACGCCAGCGCGGCCGTCACCGCGAACGAGGCGACCGTACGGCGTGCCGT
Source organism: Streptomyces sp. BB1-1-1 (assembly GCF_031597775.1). Classification (NCBI taxonomy): domain Bacteria; kingdom Bacillati; phylum Actinomycetota; class Actinomycetes; order Kitasatosporales; family Streptomycetaceae; genus Streptomyces; species Streptomyces sp. BB1-1-1. The sequence goes on from NZ_CP134203.1 coordinate 3,559,713, forward strand.
CGTGCCCGTCATGCGCCCACCCCTTGTCCCCGTGTGCCCCCGCGCGCGATTCCGCGCTGCCCGCACGCTAACCCAGCGCTCCGACACCCGTACGGGAAAAGGGAACGGGCCCCGCACCTCGGAAGGTGCGGGGCCCGTGAACCGGTTGGGCGAGCCGTGGGCTCAGACCGCCGCCGGGTCCTCCTCGACGAGGAGGTTGCGGGTGCGGTTGGAGTCGATCTGAATGCCGGGGCCCATCGTGGTGCTGATGGCGGCCTTCTTGATGTAGCGACCCTTGGCGGCGGACGGCTTCAGACGGAGGATCTCCTCCAGCGCCGCGGCGTAGTTCTCCACCAGCTTGGTGTCGTCGAAGGACGACTTGCCGATGATGAAGTGCAGGTTCGAGTGCTTGTCGACGCGGAACTCGATCTTGCCGCCCTTGATCTCGGTCACGGCCTTGGCCACGTCCGGGGTCACGGTGCCCGTCTTCGGGTTCGGCATCAGACCACGCGGGCCGAGGACGCGGCCGAGGCGGCCGACCTTGCCCATGAGGTCCGGGGTGGCGACGACGGCGTCGAAGTCCAGACGGCCCTTCGACACCTCGTCGATCAGTTCGTCGGAGCCGACGATGTCGGCGCCGGCGGCGGTCGCGGCCTCGGCACGGTCACCGGTCGCGAAGACCAGGACCCGGGCGGTCTTACCGGTGCCGTGCGGGAGGTTCACGGTGCCGCGGACCATCTGGTCGGCCTTGCGCGGGTCGACACCCAGGCGGAAGGCGACCTCGACGGTGCCGTCGAACTTGGTCGTGGAGGTCTCCTTGGCGAGACGGACGGCCTCGAGCGGGGCGTAGAGCTTGTCCCGGTCGATCTTGGCGTCCGCAGCGCGGAGAGACTTGCTGCGCTTGCTCACTACTGCTCCTGTTGCTTCTTAGGAGTCGTGGTCCGGGCCGAGCAGGCCCCGCCACACTGTCCTGACCTTGCGGCTACCGCCGCGTGGCTTGCTTACGGGGGTGGAGGTCAGCCCTCGACCGTGACGCCCATGGAACGAGCGGTACCGGCGATGATCTTCTCCGCCTGGTCCAGGTCGTTGGCGTTGAGGTCGGGCATCTTGGTGGTGGCGATCTCGCGGACCTGGTCGCGCGTGATCTTCGCGACCTTGGTCTTGTGCGGCTCGCCGGAGCCCTTCTCCACGCCCGCGGCCTTGAGGATCATCTTGGCGGCCGGCGGCGTCTTGGTGATGAAGGTGAAGGAGCGGTCCTCGTAGACCGTGATCTCCACCGGGATGACCCAGCCACGCTGCGACTCGGTCGCGGCGTTGTAGGCCTTGCAGAACTCCATGATGTTGACGCCGTGCTGACCCAGCGCGGGGCCGACCGGCGGGGCCGGGTTCGCGGCACCGGCCTGGATCTGGAGCTTGATGAGCCCCGTGACCTTCTTCTTCTTGGGAGGCATTCCGGGTCCTCTGTTCCTATGTCTCTTTCCTGATGCCAAAAGGCAACCGCACTACCCTAACGGGTATATCAGCGCGGCTAAAAACCGAGCAGGTCAGACCGGCTGCGGGAGCCTGTCTGACCCGTTCGGTGGCTTTGGACGCCGAAGGCGCTAGTTCTTCTGGATCTGGTCGAAGCTCAGCTCGACCGGGGTCTCGCGGCCGAAGATCTCGACGAGGCCCTTGACCTTCTTCGAGTCGGCGTTGATCTCGTTGATCGTGGCCTGCAGCGTCGCGAACGGACCGTCGGTGACGGTGACCGAGTCGCCGACCTCGAAGTCCAGCACCTGGACCTCGACCTTGCGCTGCGGCGCCGGCTTGCCCTCGGCCTCGGCGGCCTCGCGGGCGGCCTTCTCCTCGGCCTCCGGGGCGAGCATCTTGACGATCTCGTCCAGCGTCAGCGGGTACGGGTCGTAGGCGTTGCCGACGAAGCCGGTGACGCCGGGGGTGTTGCGGACGACACCCCAGGACTCGTTGGTCAGGTCCATGCGGACGAGGACGTAGCCGGGCAGCTTGTTCTGCCGGATCGTCTTGCGGTCGCCGTTCTTGATCTGGACGACCTCTTCCTGCGGCACCTCGGCCTGGAAGATGTAGTCCTCGACGTTCAGGGAGACGGCGCGCTGCTCGAGGTTGGTCTTCACGCGGTTCTCGTAACCGGCGTACGTGTGGATCACGTACCACTCGCCGGGCAGGACGCGCAGCTCCTGACGGAGCTTCTCGATCGGGTCGATCTCGGGCTCGGGCTCGGGCTCGGCGGCTTCGGCGGTCTCCGCGTCGGCGTCCTCGGCCTCCGCGTCCTCGCCCGCCTCCTCGGCGGTCTCGTCCTGGGCCTCGGCGGTCTCGTCCGCGTCCGCGACGACGGCGTCGTCGGCAGCCTCGGCCTCGGCGGAGGCCTCGGTGTCCTCGTTGTCGGCGCCCTCGACGATGCCGGGCTCGTCCTCGACGGACTCGACCGGCTCGATGGCGTCGTTCACGTTCGGGTCAGACACGGTGGCTGCTTCTTCCTGGATACATAGGGGTGGAACACGCGAAAGGGGCGCCGGGTACCTCGGCGCCCTTCGCTCTCGACTCAGCCGAAGACGTACTTGGCGGCGTGAGAGAAGCCATAGTCAATCAGTGTCACCAGGCCGATCATGATGACCACGAAGATGATCACGACGGTGGTGTACGTCGTCAGCTGATTGCGGGTCGGCCAGACAACCTTGCGCAGCTCCGCGACGATCTGGCGGTAGAAGAGCGCGAGGCGCTTCAGCGGGCCCTTCTTGGCGCGCTTGCCGCCCTTGCGCGACTTCTTCTTGGAGTCCGGCGCCTCGTCCTGGGCATCAGGCATGTCGATGGAGCCCACGGCGTCCGTCACTCGTCCTCACCTGATTCCGGGTCGTGGCCGTGCCGCGCCCGGTTGGAGCCGCACGGCGGTGCATTGCTGTACGTACATGCGCACACATCCTGGCGAAGGTGTGTGTAGCAGGGCCGGAGGGACTTGAACCCCCAACCGCTGGTTTTGGAGACCAGTGCTCTACCAATTGAGCTACGACCCTTTGCGTGTCCCCCAACGTACCGCATCCGCCCGGGTGCTTGGTGTGCACCGGATGACCGCGGGCCGCTGAAGGCCAACGAGGTGAGAGTGTACGTGCTCACGGGCCGGGCGTCGAACAGAAAGCACGCCCGGACTGATGTTCAGGGCTTGACCCGCTCCTGCTCAGTCCGTGAAACCCCTGTGCCGGGGAGGTTTCCGGTCTGAAACGATGGGGTCATGAGCGCTGCAACCCCTCCCACCGAGCGCCGGGTCTCCGCCCGAGTCGGCGCGATCTCCGAGTCCGCCACCCTCGCCGTGGACGCCAAGGCGAAGGCCCTCAAGGCCGCCGGGCGGCCGGTGATCGGCTTCGGCGCCGGTGAGCCGGACTTCCCGACCCCGGACTACATCGTCCAGGCCGCCGTCGAGGCCTGCCAGAACCCGAAGTACCACCGCTACACGCCGGCCGGCGGGCTGCCCGAGCTGAAGACCGCGATCGCCGCGAAGACGCTGCGCGACTCCGGCTACGAGGTCGACCCGTCGCAGATCCTGGTCACCAACGGCGGCAAGCAGGCCATCTACGAGGCGTTCGCCGCGATCCTCGACCCGGGCGACGAGGTCATCGTCCCGGCGCCGTACTGGACGACGTACCCGGAGTCGATCCGGCTGGCCGGCGGTGTCCCCGTCGAGGTCGTCGCCGACGAGACGACCGGTTACCGGGTGAGCGTGGAGCAGTTGGAGGCCGCGCGCACCAAGAAGACGAAGGTCGTCCTCTTCGTCTCGCCGTCGAACCCGACGGGCGCCGTGTACAGCGAGGCCGAGACCGAGGCGATCGGCCAGTGGGCCGTCGAGCACGGTCTGTGGGTGCTGACCGACGAGATCTACGAGCACCTCGTCTACGGCGACGCCTTCTCCGTGTCCATGCCCGCGCTGCTGCCCGAGCTGCGCGACAAGTGCATCGTGGTCAACGGTGTCGCGAAGACGTACGCGATGACCGGCTGGCGGGTCGGGTGGGTCATCGGCCCGAAGGACGTCGTCAAGGCCGCGACGAACCTCCAGTCGCACGCCACGTCCAACGTGTCCAACGTGGCCCAGGCCGCGGCGATCGCCGCGGTCTCCGGCGACCTGGACGCCGTGGCGAAGATGCGGGAGGCCTTCGACCGGCGCCGTCAGACCATCGTGCGGATGCTCAACGAGATCGACGGCGTGCTGTGCCCGGAGCCCAAGGGCGCGTTCTACGCGTACCCGTCGGTGAAGGCGCTCCTCGGCAAGGAGATCCGCGGCAAGCGTCCGCAGGACACGGTCGAGCTGGCCGCGCTGATCCTGGAGGAGGCCGAGGTCGCGGTCGTGCCCGGCGAGGCCTTCGGCACGCCCGGGTACCTGCGGCTGTCGTACGCGCTCGGGGACGAGGACCTCGTCGAGGGCGTGAGCCGGATCCAGAAGCTGCTGGCGGAGGCGCGGGACTGACCGCCGCTCGCTGAGCAGGGCCGCACCTCGGCGTCGAGGTGCGGCCCTGTTTGTTTGTGCGAGCAAGACCACGTACGGGGAAAGTGCTGTCGGGCCGGGCGTGTCGTGCGGCAGGATCACGGAATGGAGCGTGTACGTGATGTCTCTGAACTGCCGAAGGCCCATCTCCACCTGCACTTCACCGGGTCGATGCGGCCCGCGACCCTGCTGGAACTGGCCGACAAGCACGGTGTGCGTCTGCCCGAGACGCTGACCGATGCGCTGGGCCGCGGGGAGTCCCCGAAACTGCGGGCGACGGACGAACGGGGCTGGTTCCGCTTCCAGCGGCTGTACGACGCGGCGCGATCGTGCCTCCAGGAGCCGGAGGACATCCAGCGGCTGGTCCGCGAGGCCGCGGAGGAGGACCTGCGGGACGGGTCGGGGTGGCTGGAGATCCAGGTGGACCCGACGTCGTACGCGCCGCGGCTGGGCGGGCTGATCCCGGCGCTGGAGATCATCCTGGACGCGGTGGAGACGACCGTGCGGGACACCGGGATCGGGATGCGGGTGCTGGTCGCCGCGAACCGGATGAAGCATCCGCTGGACGCGCGGACGCTGGCCCGGCTCGCGGTGCGGTACGCGGACCGGGGCGTGGTCGGGTTCGGGCTCTCCAACGACGAGCGGCGGGGCATGGCCCGGGACTTCGACCGGGCGTTCGCGATCGCGCGGGACGGGGGGCTGCTGTCCGCACCGCACGGGGGCGAGCTGACCGGGCCGCTGTCCGTGCGGGACTGCCTGGACGACCTGGAGGCCGACCGGATCGGGCACGGGGTGCGGGCGGCGGAGGACCCCCGGCTGATGAAGCGGCTGGCGGACCGGCAGGTGACGTGCGAGGTGTGCCCGGCGTCGAATGTCGCCCTGGGCGTCTACGAGAAGCCGGAGGACGTACCGCTGCGGACCCTGTTTCAGGCGGGGGTCCCGATGGCGCTGGGCGCGGACGATCCGCTGCTGTTCGGGGCGCGGCTGGCCGCCCAGTACGAGATCGCCCGGGACCACCACGGGTTCACGGACGCCGAACTGGCGGAACTGGCACGCCAGTCGGTACGGGGCTCGGCCGCGCCGGAGGACGTGAAGGGGAGGCTGCTGGCGGGGGTGGACGACTGGCTGACCGAGTAACCGGGCACGAGCAGGGATTCGTCCGTCTGGCGTTCGGTGGCGGTGGGGTCGGGGCTCGTTCCCGCCCGGCTCCGGGTAGTCGGGGCTCGTCCACGCCCGGCTGCGGGCCGTCCGGGCTCGTCCGCGCCCGGCTCCGGGCAGCCGGGGCTCGTCCGCGCCCGGCTCCGGGCAGCCGGGGCTCGTCCGCGCCCGGCCGCAGGTAGCCGGGGCTCGTCCGGCGCCCAACTGCGGGCCGTCCGGGCTCGTCCCGCCCAGCTGCGGGCCGTCGGGGCCTGCCTCCGCCCGGCCGCGTGTCCCGCCCCGCGTCGGGCAGCAGTTCAGCAGATTCCCGCGAGCAGCGTCCGGGCCAGTCGCCGCGCGAAGTCGTCCACCGGTGGACGGGTGCCGGTGCGCGTCGCGTCGTACGCGAACGCCCGCTGCGAGCAGGCGCCCAGCAGGAGCGACGCGGCGGCGAAGGTGTCCGCGTCGGCGCGGACCCGCCCTGCGGCCTGCTCGGTGCGCAGGTAGGCGTCGAGGCCCTCGATCGGCAGGTGCGGCCCGGTGCCGAGCTCCCGCATCGCGTCGTCGTGCCGCCGCTTGAGCTGCGTCTGGGCGTACAGCGAGGCGGCGATCGGGAAGCTCTGCTCGTAGAAGAGCGCGGCCTGGCGGGCGATCTCCGTGAGGTTCTCCTCCAGGGAGGCGCGGCCCGGCTCCGTGGCGAGGCCGTGCAGCAAAGGAGTCAGCCGCGGCAGCCGTTCGGACAGGACGCGGATGAAGAGCTCTTCCTTGCTCGCGAAGTGCTTGTACAGCGCGGCCTCGGAGCAGTCGGCTCCCTTGGCGATCTCCTTGGTGGTGGCGCGGGCCAGCCCGACGGTCAGCATCAGATCGTGGGCGGCGTCCAAGATGCGTTCCCGGGCCGGCTTGGCGGACGGCATGGCTGCTCCCGTCGGGGCTTGACGCGTGGGTGAGTACTTACTCACCCTAGAGGAGAGGGCGGTGAGTGAGTACTCACCCACCGCGCTCACCACCAGAGCGCAGAGCGCAGCCACGCCGCCGTGCGGAACGGAGTACGCCATGAAGCTCACCGTCTTCGGTGCCACCGGGGGCATCGGCCAGGAAGTCGTCCGGCAGGCACTCGACGCCGGTCACCAGGTCACGGCCGTCGTACGGGACCCCGCGCGGCTGTCCGTCACCGGCGAGCGCCTGGAGGTGTTCCGCGCGGACCTGAGCGACCCCGCAGCGGTGCGGCCCGCGGTGGCCGGGCGGGACGCCGTGCTGTCCGGGCTCGGCGCACGTCGCCGCGCCGACGCCGGGGTCGCGACCAGGCTGACCCGGACGGTACTCGACGCGATGGAGGCGGAGGGCGTGCGCAGGCTGCTGGTCGTCAGTGCCGCCCCCGTCGGGCCCGAGCCGCAGGACGCCGGGCTGCTGGACCGGGGCGTGCGCGGGGTCGTCTCCGCCGTTCTCGCGGGCATCTACGCCGATCTGCGCGCCATGGAGGCCGAGCTGGCGCGCAGCGCCACCGACTGGACGGTCGCCCGGCCGCCGCGGCTGCAGGACAAGCCGGTGTCCGGCCGGTACCGGACGGTGGTCGGCGGCTTCCCGTCCAAGGGCCGTCTCATGGGCCGCGCCGACGTCGCCCATGCGATGCTCGCGATGACCGGAGACGCGGGGACCGTGAAGCAGGGCGTGGGTATGGCGTACTGACGCCCTGAACTTCGGGCTGCGGCTGCGGCTGCGGCTGCGGCTGCGGCTAGAGGCTGACGCCGACCGTCACCGGTTCGTTGACCAGTGTGACGCCGAAGGCCTCGCGGACGCCGGTGACGACCTCGCGGGCCAGGGCGAGCAGGTCCTCCGTGGTCGCGTCGCCGCGGTTGGTGAGGGCGAGGGTGTGCTTGGTGGAGATGCGGGCGGACCCGGTGCCGTAGCCCTTGGTGAAACCGGCCTTGTCGATCAGCCAGGCCGCGGAGGTCTTGATACGGCCCTCCCCGGCCGGGAAGGCGGGCGGCTCGGCGCCGGCGCCGAGGCGCTCGTCCACGCGCGCGCGGAACACCGCGAACTCCTCGTCCGTGAGGATCGGGTTGGTGAAGAACGACCCGGCCGACCAGGTGTCGTGGTCCTCGGGGTCCAGGACCATGCCCTTGCCGGCGCGCAGCTTCAGCACGGTGTCGCGGGCTTCGGTCAGCGGTACCCGCTCGCCGGGCTCCACGCCGAGGGCGCGGGCCGTCTCGGCGTAACGGAGGGGCGCGGAGAGCCCGTCGGCGTCCTCCAGCCCGAAGCGGACGCGCAGGACGACGTACCGCTCGGGCTCGGCCTTGAAGCGGCTGTGGCGGTAGGAGAAGCCGCAGTCGCTGTTGGTGAGGGTGACGGTCTCGCCGGACCTGCGGTCGTAAGCGATCACCTCGGTGATCGTCGAGGAGACCTCCTGGCCGTACGCGCCGACGTTCTGGATGGGGGTCGCGCCCGCCGAGCCGGGGATGCCGGCCAGGCACTCGACGCCGGCGAGTCCGGCCTCGACGGTGCGGGCGACGGCGTCGGTCCAGATCTCGCCGGCCGCCAGCTCCAGCGTCGTGCCGTCGAGGGAGAAGCCGCGCGTGGCGATGTGCAGGGCGGTGCCGTCGAAGCCCTTGTCGCCGATGACCAGGTTGGAGCCGCCGCCGATGAGCAGCAGGGGCGTGCCGGTGTCGTCGGCCTCGCGGACGGCGTCGATCACCTCGGCGTCGGTCGTGGCCGTGACCAGCCGGGTCGCCGGTCCTCCCAGCCGGAAGGTGGTCAGCGGGGCGAGGGGGGCGTCGTGGAGTTCCTGCACGCGCCCAAGACTACGAGACGGCACTGACAGCCCGGAGCAGCGGGAAACGCCCTGACCGTTCGGCCGGGGCGTTTCCTGTCCTCATATCCGTCCTTACCCGGCCCTCAGCGAAGCCGCTCCCGCACCTCCGCCCAGCTCACCGGGAGCGCGTCGCTCGGTGCCGCCCAGGAGGCGAACTTCGAGTCCCGCATCTGCGCGGACAGCCCGCGAGAGGTCGGCGCGTGGTTGCCGGAGTGGGCGAACGTCTTGAGGGCCTCCGGCGACTCCCAGGCGGACACCGTCCAGAACGTCCGCTTGAACGGCTCCGCCTTCAGGGAGGCGCCGTACGCTCCGGGCGCGCCCCCGATCTGGCGCCACACGCCCGGCGTGCGCGCCAGGAACTTCAGCGCTCCCCACAGCGTGCGGGTCTCGAAGCGGGAGGCGAAGACGTGTACCTCGGTGGCCTGCGGCGGCCGGTTCGGCACGGTCCAGGGGAGGGTGGGCATGTCGGACTCCTTTCGCTCGTGCCTTGTTTCTCGGGCTTTGTTTGTCGTGCTTGGTTTCTCGTGCTTGGTTTCTCGTGCGTCGCTTCGCGCTTGGGCGTGCGTCAGCGGGAGGCCGTTTCCCCGGCCGGGACGAGCACCGGCTCGGCTGTCGGTGCCGGTCCGGTCCCGGACCCGTCGGTGGACGCCTGGTCGTCCCGGCGGCGGGACGGGATCACGAGGGCCGCGAAGCCTCCGAGGGCGACCACACCGGCGCCCACCGCGACCGCGGGCCGCAGCCCGTCGACGAAGGACCGCCCGGACTCGTAACCGCCCTGCGCCGCGAAGATCGAGCCCATGATCGCGATGCCGAGCGCGCCGCCCACCTCCCGCAGGGCGTTGTTCGCGCCCGACGCGATGCCCTGCTCCTTCGGTACGACGCTGGACATCACCAGGGCGGAGGCGGGAGCGAAGAACAGGGCCATGCCGATTCCGCTGATGATCAGACCGGGCAGCTGGACGGCGTAGGAGGCGTCGGCCGTGATCACGGAGGCGAGGTAGCCGAGGCCGGCCGCCTGGAGGAAGAGTCCGGCGGCGACGACCGGGCGCCCGCCGATCCGGTCCGAGAGGATGCCGGCGATCGGAGCGACCAGCATCGGCATCCCGGTCCAGGGCAGCATGCGCAGGCCTGCCTCGGTGGGCGAGTAGCCGAGGACGCCCTGCATGTACTGGCTGAGCAGGAAGATCGAACCGAACATCCCCAGGAACATCAGCAGGCTCGCCGCGTTGATGCCGGAGAAGGCACGGGAGCGGAACAGCCTCATGGGCAGCATGGGGTTCCTGTGGTTGATGCCGTGATGGACGAAGCCCGCCAGCAGCGCGGCGCCGGCGAACAGAGCGATCAGCACCACGGGGCCGTCCCAGCCGTCCACGGGTCCGCGGACCAGGCCGTAGACGATGCCGAAGAGTCCGCCGCTGGCGAGCAGGGTGCCGGGGAGGTCGAGCGGGGCGCCGGTGCCGTACGACTCGGCGAGGCGAAGGCGGGCGAGGGGCAGCAGGGCGAGCCCCAGCGGAACGTTCAGCCAGAAGATCCACTGCCAGGAGATGTGCTCGGTGAGGCTGCCGCCGACCAGCGGACCGGAGGCCACGGCGAGCCCGTTGACGGCGCCCCAGATGCCGTACGCCATCCCGCGCCGTTCGGCGGGCACGGCGGCCGTCAGCAGGGTCAGCGTCAGCGGCATCATGATCGCCGCGCCGACGCCCTGGACCGCGCGGGCGGCGATGAGCGAGTCGATGCCGGGCGCCAGGGCCGCGGCGGCGGAGGCACCGGTGAAGACGGTGAGGCCGACCACGAAGAGCCTGCGGCGGCCGAAGCGGTCACCGAGGGCCGCGCCGAACATCAGGAGCACCGCGAAGGTGAGCGTGTAGGCACTCACCGTCCATTCCAGGTCGTGCAGCGCCCCGCCCAGGTCCTCGCGGATGGCGGGCAGGGCGGTGGTGACGACGAGATTGTCCAGTGCCGCCATGAAACCGGCGACGCTGGTGATGACGAGGGCCCAGCCTGCTCCCCCACGACGTGCGCTTTCGTGCGACATCTCTCCCCCAGAGGGTGTCCACTGATCGTGATCGGTTGGTTTGGTTAGTAATTACTGACTAACTTAATGAGGCATACGAAAGCGCCCACCCCGAGCGCGGCGTGCACGCCCTGCGCGCCCGCACGCACCCGTGCGCCCCTACGCGCCTTCTTCGTTCCGCCTGACCTGCGCCGAGAGGTGGAGGCCGTCCCAGATCCGGTGTCCGGGCGGGAAGCCCATGCCGGCCAGGGCATTGATGAGCATCCCGTACGCCATGAACGTCGTCGTCTCGTTGACGTCACCGCCAAGGGGCAGGCGTACGGCGTCCCAGAGATCCAGCCAGCCCTTGCGGACCATCTCGCCGAACTCGTGATCCCCCGCCGCCTCCGCCGCCGCGACCGTGACGTACACCTGCAACTGCATCTGGAGCCGCTCGGGCTGCTCGTCGATCAGTCGCGTGTAGGCCTCGGCCATGGCCTGCAGGGCCTCTTCGCCGTACAGACCCTCGGACGACACCTCGAAGACCCGACGGGTGTCCTGCAGGCAGCGTTCCGCCGCCGCCAGGAAGATCGCCTTCTTGCTCGGGAAGAGCCGGAAGAGATACGGCTGGGAAACTCCCACCCGCTTGGCGATGGCGTCCGTGGACGTGCCGTAGTAGCCACCCCGGGCGAACTCGCTCGTCGCCGCACGGATGACACTCTCGCGCCGCTCCTCTGCACTCATCCTGACCATGCGAAGTAAGTTAGTACTCAATCACTAACTACGTCAACGTCAACGTCAAGAGAACACGTCACAGGACGTCGTACGTCAGGTGCGTCGCGGTCGATGTCCGGGTCACGCCGCGCTGCACCAGCGTGCGCGGCGCTCCGCCGGTGAACAGCGGCGTCCCGGCGCCCAGCACCACGGGCGCGAGGTGCAGGGACAGGCCGTCGACCAGCCCGGCGCCGAGCGCCGAGCCGATCGTGGCACCGCCGCCCATGAGGACGACGTCGAGGTCCTTGCCGCCGTCCGACGACGCCGCCTCGGCGCGCTCCCGCGCGGCGTCGAGGGCGTCGGGCAGACCGGTGGTGACGAACGTCCAGTCGAGGTGGGTGAGTCGCACCGACTCCGGCCGCGAGCTGGTCACGACGACGAACGCGGGCTTGCCGACCTCGCCGGCGCCGTAGCCGGACGTGTCGTCCCAGCCGTACGGCCCGTCGACCACGTCGAAGAGCCGGCGGCCGAGGACGACGGCACCCGAGCGTGCGGTCGCCTCGCGCAGGATCCGGCGGTCGTCGGGGTCGTCGGAGAACGCCCAGGTGTGCAGGGCCTCCCCGCCGGTGCCCAGACCGCTGTCCGGGCCGGGGTCGGGCCCGGTGACGTAACCGTCGAGGGAGATCGAGATGTCAGCGATGATTCGGGTCATACAGAACAGACCCGATCCGCCACCCGGACTCATCGCTCACGCATGGCGGGTACCGGGGATGGGCCCCGGCCGGCCCCCGTCGCCTCCCGGCAGCCCAACCGCCGGGGACGAGGACCGGCCACCCGGTCTCAGGCGAGTCGTACGACCGCCCGGGACATGCCGAGGACCTTCTGACCGGCGCTGGTGGCCGTGAGGTCGACGCGGACGGTGTTGTCGTCGAGCTTGGCCGCGACCTTGCCGCTGACCTCGATCACGGCACCGTGGTCGTCGTTCGGGACCACGACGGGCCGGGTGAACCGGACGCCGTACTCCACGACCGCGCCCGGGTCGCCGGTCCAGTCGGTGACCACGCGGATCGCCTCGGCCATCGTGAACATGCCGTGCGCGATGACGTCCGGCAGGCCGACCTCCTTGGCGAACTTCTCGTTCCAGTGGATCGGATTGAAGTCGCCGGAGGCACCCGCGTACCGCACGAGAGTGGCGCGGTTCACAGGGAAACTCCGCGCGGGCAGTTCGGTGCCGACCTCGACGTCACTGTAAGTGACCTTCGCCGTCATGGGATGCTCACGCCTCCTCGGCCGCGCGGGCCACGAGCTTGGTCCAGGCGGTCACGACGTGCTCGCCGGCCTCGTCGTGGACCTCGCCGCGGATGTCCAGGATGTCGTTGCCCGCCATCGACTTGATCGCCTCGATGGTCGAGGTCACCGTGAGCCGGTCACCGGCCCGCACCGGGCGGACGTAGGCGAACTTCTGGTCACCGTGGACCACCCGGCTGTAGTCCAGGCCGAGCTGCGGGTCCTCGATGACCTGACCGGCCGCCTTGAACGTGATCGAGAACACGAAGGTCGGCGGAGCGATCACATCCGGGTGGCCGAGCGCCTTCGCGGCCTCCGTGTCCGTGTACGCCGGACTGGCGTCACCCACCGCCTCCGCGAACTCGCGGATCTTCTCCCGGCCCACCTCGTAGGGCTCGGTGGGCGGATAGGTCCGCCCCACGAACGACTGGTCGAGCGCCATGGGCTCGCAACCTCCTGCTGCTCTGTGCGGCTGTGGGCGCCCTCTCGGGCCCCACTGAACAAAACGACACGAGGCCGCCCCCAAACCTCGGGGACGGCCTCGTGTACGAGCCTGTTTCTATCGCGTTTCGCGGTGCGCGGTGTGCGCGTTGCAACGCGGGCAGTGCTTCTTCATCTCCAGTCGGTCCGGGTTGTTACGCCGGTTCTTCTTGGTGATGTAGTTCCGCTCCTTGCACTCCACGCAGGCCAGCGTGATCTTCGGGCGGACGTCGGTGGCAGCCACGTGAGTGCACTCCTTGACGAACGGATTGATGGTATTAACGCAAGAAAGAGTAGCCGATTGAAGGACCGACCCCGCAATCGGCTACTGAGAGTAGCGGTGACCGGACTTGAACCGGTGACACAGCGATTATGAGCCGCTTGCTCTACCGACTGAGCTACACCGCTGTGATGCGATCGGGCCCCGCCTCGCGGCGGGAACCTCTCACACCAGAGCCCCAATACGGAATCGAACCGTAGACCTTCTCCTTACCATGGAGACGCTCTGCCGACTGAGCTATTGGGGCGAGCGATGAAGACATTACACGGTCGCCCGCCGATCGCCCAAATCCGTTTCGCCGCCCCTGTCCCGGCCCGTCCCCACCGCCGCGGGGACGGCAGACCGCACCGGTACGACTATTGCGCTCCTCCGCGCCACGGACTGATCACCGTCCTAGGCTCGACTCACTCTGCGTGATCTTGCGTCCCCCACTGCGCAGTCCGAGCCCAGAGGAGCGCGATGCCCGACAGCCAGCCGCAGCCGCCCCACTCGCCCTCCCCCTCGGGCCCCGCCGACCGCGGCTCGCTCCTGCTGTCCGGGGCGCGGCTCACCGACGGCCGGACCGTGGACGTACGGCTGCACGGCGGGCGCATCGAGGCGGTCGGCACGGCCGGCAGCCTGACGGCGGCCCGCACACCCGGCCCCGGCACCCGCGTGGACCTCTCCGGGTACCTGCTCCTCCCGGCCCCCGCCGAGCCCCACGTCCACGGCGACACGGCGCTCACGGCCGACGCCCCCGGCCCCGTCTCCTACGACCCCCAGGACGTCCAGCGCCGGGCCACCGAGGCCGCCCTGCTCCAGCTGGGACACGGGGCGACCGCGGTGCGGGCACACGTGCGGGTGGGCGACGTCGCGGGGCTGGGCGCGCTGACCGCCGTGCTGCGGGCGCGGCGTTCGCTGCGCGGGCTGGCCGAGCTGACCGCGGTGGCGATGCCGAGGGTGCTGACCGGGGTGGCCGGGGCCGACGGGCTGGCGATACTGCGGGACGCGGTCAAGATGGGCGCGGACGTGGTGGGCGGGTGTCCGGACCTGGACCCCGATCCGACCGGGTACGCGGAGGCGGCCCTGGAGGTCGCCGCCGAGCACGGCTGCCCGGTCGACCTGCACACGGACGCCGCCGACCCGGTGCGGCTGGCCCGGCTGGCGGCGATGGCGGGTGGGCTGCGCCCCGGAGTGACCCTCGGCCCCTGCGACGGGCTGGGCCGCCTGCCCGCCGACGCGGCTGCCCGGGCCGCCGACCGGCTCGCGGCGGCCGGGGTGACGGTGGTGTGCCTGCCGCAGGGCGCCTGCGGCGCCGTCGACCGCCGCGACGGCACCGCTCCGGTACGGCTGTTGCGCGCGGCCGGGGTGCGGGTGGCCGCCGGGAGCGGTGCGCTGCGGGACGTGTCCAACCCGGTCGGGCGCGGTGACCCCCTGGAGGCCGCCTACTTGCTGGCCGCGTGCCACGGGCTGCGCCCGGAGGACGCGTACGACGCGGTGAGCGCGGCGGCGCGGGCGGCCCTGGGCCTTCCCGAGGTACGGGTCGAGGCGGGCTTCCCGGCCGAACTCCTCGCGGTACGCGGGGACCGGCTGGCGGGGGCGTTGTCGCTGGCGTACAGCCGGATCGTGGTGCACCGGGGGCGCGTTGTGTCACGGACCAGCGCCGTACGGGAGTACGGCGACTCGACGACCGCGACCGACCTGGGGCTGCCTCGGCAGGGGCGCGGGGGGCCTGCGGGGCGTGGGGAGGCCTCCTGACGGAGGGAGCGCGGCGCACGTCCGGTGGATGCGGCCGAAGTCGTGCGGCGCGGGCGGCCGTCGGAGCGTACGGTCGAAGACATGCGCATTGTCATCGCTGGTGGTCATGGTCAGATCGCGCTGCGGCTGGAGCGCCTGCTCGCCGCGCGTGGTGACGAGGCGGCGGGCATCATCCGCAAGGCCGAGCAGGCCGACGATCTGCGTGCGGCCGGCGCCGAACCGGTCGTGCTCGACCTGGAGTCGGCCTCGGTCGACGAGGTCGCGGAGCGGCTGCGGGGCGCGGACGCGGCGGTCTTCGCGGCGGGCGCGGGCCCCGGCAGCGGAGCGGCCCGCAAGGACACGGTGGACAAGGCGGCGGCGGTCCTCTTCGCGGACGCGGCGGTCCGGGCGGGCGTACGGCGCTTCGTCGTCGTGTCCTCCATGGGCGCCGACCCGGGCCACCAGGGGGACGAGATCTTCGACGTCTACCAGCGCGCCAAGGGCGAGGCCGACGCGTACGTGCGCTCGCTGGACGAGCTGGACTGGACGATCCTGCGCCCGGGCGCGCTGACGGACGACGCCGGTACCGGCCTCGTACGCCTGGAGGCACACACCGGCCGGGGCCCGGTCCCGCGCGACGACGTGGCCGCCGTACTGGCGGAACTGGTCGACACCCCGGCCACGAACGGCCTGACCCTGGAGCTGATCAGCGGTTCCACGCCCGTGTCGGTGGCGGTGAAGTCGGTGGCCGGGAACTGAGGGCGCGGGGCGCGTGGGGCGCGTGAGGCGCGCCCCGGCACGCGTGGTCAGAACAGCGGCAACTGCCCGGGAAAGTCGGGGACGACGTACCCGTCCAGGGACGGCTGCGCCGCACCGAGCTGCGCCGTGCGACGCGACCCCGGGCAGGAGACGAGCTCGCCGCTCTCCCGCGTCCCGGGCGGATCGTGACGCGTGTACCGCCCCGCGACGACGGCGATCTCGCGACGGCACTCGGGGCAGGTTCTGCGACGGGAGGACGAGACCATGTCACCAGTCTGCCCGGCAGCACCCGCAGCGAGAGTCCCTCTCTCGGGGCCGACACATGACGAAGACCCCGTGACCTGCTGTTCGGGCAGGTCACGGGGTCTTCGTTCCCGTGTGGCGGCGCCAGGATTCGAACCTGGGAAGGCTGAGCCGGCAGATTTACAGTCTGCTCCCTTTGGCCGCTCGGGCACACCGCCGGGGTTCGCTGCCCGTCGAACCGCTTTTCGGCGGTGCTCCGTGGCAACGACGTAAACAATACCTGATGTGGAGGGGTGCTTCGCCACCCGATTGATCGCCGCTCGGGGGGCGGCGGGTGACTAGGCTGGTCCGGATGCGGCCGAGGCCCCCTGCGGGCTCGCCGGCCGCCGTTGTACGCCGGTACGGACCCGATACGCGGCCCGACACGCACCCAGATACAAGGAGCCACAGGACATGGCCGACTCCAGTTTCGACATCGTCTCGAAGGTCGAGCGGCAGGAGGTCGACAACGCCCTCAACCAGGCCGCCAAGGAGATCTCGCAGCGCTACGACTTCAAGGGCGTGGGCGCCTCGATCTCCTGGTCCGGGGAGAAGATCCTCATGGAGGCCAACTCCGAGGACCGGGTGAACGCTGTCCTCGACGTCTTCCAGTCCAAGCTGATCAAGCGCGGCATCTCGCTGAAGGCTCTGGACGCGGGCGAGCCCCAGCTCTCCGGCAAGGAGTACAAGATCTTCGCGTCGATCGAGGAGGGTATTTCCCAGGAGAACGCGAAGAAGGTGGCCAAGCTCATCCGCGACGAGGGCCCCAAGGGCGTGAAGGCCCAGGTGCAGGGCGAGGAACTGCGGGTCACCTCCAAGAGCCGGGACGACCTGCAGACCGTGATCGCCCTGCTGAAGGGCCAGGACTTCGACTTCGCGCTGCAGTTCGTGAACTACCGGTGACCTGCTGAGCCGACGGCGCGACCGAGGCGACGAGGCGTTGGACGTCCCCGCGGATGATGAGGGTGTGCACCGTACGGTGCGCGCCCTCATCGTCCGCCGTTCATGTGCCGGATCGTCCGCCGGCCGCGGTCCCACCGTGTTCAGTCGCGCGAGTTGCCGAACAGGAGCCGGTAGGCGACCAGGAGCACCAGGGAACCGCCTATCGCCGCCGCCCACGTGGCGCCGTCGTAGAAGTCCTTGCTGACCGGGTGGTCCAGCCAGCGGGCCGATATCCAGCCGCCGATGAACGCCCCCGCGATGCCTATGAGGGTGGTGCCGACGAGCCCTCCCGGGTCGCGGCCCGGCAGCAGGAACTTGGCGATGGCTCCGGCCAACAGTCCGAGGATGATCCAGCCGATAACGGTCATGCCGTGAACCTGCCCTTTCTCTCTGTGCCCGCGCTGTCCCAACGCTGTGGGCTCGTTCCTCCGCGCGTCTTCTTGCCGTCTGGGTGGGAGGACGTTCCGATCACGCCCGGTGGTTGCGCTGATCAGCAGGGGTGCGACCCATCACACCTGCGGTTTCGGTCCACGTGGCCAGCTCGAGCCCACCGTTGGCCTCCTCGTACCAGCCCGTGCCGTCGACCCAGGCGCGCAGCCAGTCCGTGAGGCTCGGGGCGTCGACGAACCAGGCCCGGTCGGCGCTGCCGGGGTTGGGCTCGAAGAGCAGGACGGTGGCCTGCGGGGAGCGGCAGTCCACGCACGCGTACATCGCGCAGCCCCAGTGGGATATCGGCAGGACTCCCTCGGGCCAGGGCCAGTCGGGATCTTTCAGTCCTTCCTCGCGGTTGGCGAGGTACTGGGAGACAGCGGCGGGCTCGCCGGAAGGCGGGCTGTCGAGCAGGGGCAACAGGCCGTACTCGGGGCCGAACCCACCGTCTCCTATCCGCAGGTAGAGCTCGGCGAGCAGTGGGGGCAGGGAGAAGCCCAGGGCGGCCTCGGCGCGGGCGGGCGTCGCCTCGTCGACGGGCTCGGGCAGGGAAGCCCAGCCCCACGGACGGGTGTTGCGTGCCTTGTCGGCCACCCGTGCCAGCAACTGCTCGATCTCGGTCATGGGTTCATGATGCAGGCCGCCGCTGACAACCGAGCGGTCCTGTGGACAACCCTTGGGCTGTGGAGAACCCTTGGGCTGTGGAGAACCCTTGGGCTGTGGAGAACAGGGCTCCTACCAGCCGGACCGCTGCGTGGAGCCGGTGGCCGTGAACGGCTGGTCCGTCCGCACGATCTCGCGCCCCATCGGGAGCAGCGAGACCGGGATCAGCTTGAAGTTGGCGATGCCGAGCGGAATGCCGATGATCGTGACGCACAGCGCGATGCCGGTGACGATGTGGCCGATGGCAAGCCACCAGCCGGCGAGGATCAGCCAGAGCACGTTGCCGACGCAGGAGGGTGCCCCCGCGTCGCGGCGCTCCACCGCCGTGTACCCGAAGGGCCACAGAGCGTAGACACCGATGCGGAAGGCCGCGATGCCGAACGGGATTCCGATGATCGTGATGCAGAGCAGCGCGCCCGCGACCAGGTAGCCGAGGAACAGCCAGAAGCCGCTGAGCACGAGCCAAATGACGTTGAGGATGGTCTTCACTGCTGACGACCTGCCATCTTTTCGAGTCGGGCGATTCGCTCCGCCATCGGCGGGTGGGTGGAGAACATCTTCGAGAGCCCCTGTCCCGGCCGGAAGGGGTTCGCGATCATCATGTGGCTGGCGGTCTCGATCCGGGGCTCCGGGGGCAGCGGGAGCTGCTTCGTGCCCATCTCGAGCTTGCGCAGGGCGCCGGCCAGGGCGATCGGGTCACCGGTGAGCTGGGCGCCGGAGGCGTCGGCCTCGTACTCCCTGGAGCGGCTGATCGCCAGTTGGATGACGGTGGCGGCGAGCGGACCGAGGATCATGATGAGGAGCATGCCCAGCAGACCGGGTCCGTCATCGTCGTTGGAGCGTCCGATGGGGATCAGCCAGGCGAAGTTGACCAGGAACATGATCACGGAGGCGAGGGCGCCGGCGACGGAGGAGATCAGGATGTCGCGGTTGTAGACGTGGCTGAGTTCGTGTCCGATGACGCCGCGCAGTTCCCGCTCGTCGAGCAGGCGCATGATGCCCTCGGTACAGCACACGGCCGCGTTGCGCGGGTTACGGCCGGTGGCGAAGGCGTTCGGTGCCTCCGTCGGCGAGATGTACAGCCGGGGCATGGGCTGACGGGCCTGGGTGGAGAGCTCGCGGACCATGCGGTACAGCGCCGGGGCCTCGAACTCGCTGACCGGGCGGGCACGCATCGCGCGCAGGGCGAGCTTGTCGCTGTTCCAGTACGCGTACGCGTTCGTGCCCAGGGCGATGAGGACGGCGACGACGAGCCCCGCTCGGCCGAAGAAGCTGCCGATGACGATGATGAGCGCCGACAGTCCCCCGAGGAGTACTGCGGTCCTGAGCCCGTTGTGCCGGCGGTGCACGGTACGCCCTCCAAGTGGTGCAGCAGGGGAACCCTTTGCTTGCTGGTGTCGCTCGCTGTGGTCGCTTCCTGGTCTCCGATGCCACCGGTGCCGTGGCGTCACGTCCAGTGGACCCTTCCGTACTGGTCAACGCCAGGCGAGGGCCACCAGTTCCCTGGCGCCCACGGCGGCACGCTTGGTCCGTACGGGTGACGGCCGCAGCGGGCGGCACGCGCGCGTGGAGGCCGGGTACCGCATGCGCGCGTGCCCGAAGCGACCGCCGCTCAGAAGAGTCCGGTGTCTCAGAAGAGCCCGGTGTCCGCGAAACGCAGGATCAGCTGGGGTGCTCCCGAGAGGGCGACGGCGAGGACCGCGGTGACGGTGATCGCGGCCGTGAGGGGGGCGGGGACGCGGTGCTTCACGGCCGCGCCCTCGGGCGCCCGGAACAGCAGGGCCGTCCATTGGAGGTAGTAGAACAGCGCGATGACGACATTGACGGCCATGACGACGGCCAGCCAGCCGAGGCCCGCGTCGACGGCCGCGGAGAAGACGGTGACCTTGGCGAAGAGGCCGATGATGCCGGGCGGGAGTCCGGCGAGGCAGAGCAGGAAGAACGCCAGGAGCAGGGCCGCCAGCGGGTGGGACGCGTACAGGCCGCGGTAGTCGGCGACGCGGTTCAGGGACCTCGTGCGGCCCACGAGTGCGGCCACCGCGAAGGCGCCGAGGTTCACCGCTGCGTACATGAGGGCGTAGGCGACGGTGGAGCCGATGGAACGCTCGGGGTCGTCGGAGTACGCGGCGGCGGCGATCGGGACGAGGAGATAGCCCGCCTGACCGACGGACGACCAGGCGAGCAGGCGTACCGCGCTGTACGCGCGCGTGGCCTGCTGGCGGAGCGCCCCGACGTTGCCGACGGTCATGGTGAGCGCGGCCAGCGCCGCGAGGGCGGGCCCCCAGACGTCGGCGTAGGACGGCAGGGCGATGACGGTGACGAGGATCAGGCCGGAGAAGCCGACCGCCTTGCCGATCACGGACAGGTAGGCCGCGATCGGCAGGGGCGCGCCCACATAGGTGTCGGGCACCCAGAAGTGGAAGGGCACGGCGGCCGCCTTGAAGGCGAAGCCGACGAGGGTGAGGACGACGCCGGTCTGGACGAGCGTGGTGAGCTGCCCGTCGACGTGCTGGATGCGTTCGGCCACCTGGGTGAGGTAGAGGGTGCCGGTGGAGGCGTAGACGAAGCTGATGCCCATGAGGCTGACGGCGGTCGCGGTGACCGACGACAGGAAGAACTTCAGCGCCGCTTCGGAGGACCGGCGGTCGCCCTGGCGCAGGCCCACGAGGGCGAAGGCGGGCAGCGAGGCGACCTCCAGGGCGACGATGAGGGTCGCGAGGTCGCGGGAGGCGGGCAGGAGCGCGGCGCCGGCCGCGGAGGAGAGCAGCAGGAACCAGAACTCGCCCTCGGGGAGTCCGCGGTCGGCGTCCTTCACGGCGGTGACCGAGAGCAGGGCGGTCACGAGGGCGCCGCCGAGGACCAGGAACTGGATGGCGAGGGTGAAGGTGTCCGCGGTGTAGCTGCAGACGTCGGCGTCGCCGGTCAGGCAGAACGTCGAGCGGTCGCCGTTCACCAGGGGCAGCAGCGTGAGCGTGGCGGCGGCGAGTCCGGCGACCGACATCCAACCGAGCAGCGACTTGCGGGCGTCCTTGACGAAGAGGTCGGTGACGAGGACGACGAGGCCTGCGACGGCCGCGATGGTGGGCGGTGCGATGGCGAGCCAGTCGACGGACTGGACGAGGTTCTGGGCCAGTGGCGCCGCCACGACCTGGGCCGGGGAGCTCATCGGGTGCCTCCTGAGAGGAGCTGCTGCACGGCCGGGTCGGTCAGCCCGAGGAGGACCTTGGGCCAGAGTCCGGCGACGACGGTGAGGGCGACGAGCGGCGTCCAGGCGGCGAACTCGTACGTGTGTACGTCGGCGAGCCTCGGGGCTTCCTGCGCTACGGCGCCCATGCAGACGCGGCGGACCACGATCAGCATGTACGCGGCTGTCAGCAGTGTGCCGAACGCGGCGACGGCCATGAAGGTGAGATAGGCGGGGCGACTGAGGTCGTCGTGGGGGTCGAAGGCGCCGAACAGGGCGAGCATCTCGCCCCAGAATCCGGCCAGGCCCGGCAGACCGAGCGAGGCGACCGCGGCGAAGGCGAGCAGACCGCCGAGACGGGGCGCCTTGCCGTACAGGGCGGCCCCGGTCTCCTCGGCGAGGGTGTCGAGGTCGGTGGTGCCGGTGCGGTCCTTGAGCGCGCCGACCACGAAGAAGAGCAGGCCGGTGATGAGGCCGTGGGCGATGTTGGCGAACAGGGCGCCGTTCACGCCGGTCGGGGTCATGGTCGAGATGCCGAGCAGGACGAAGCCCATGTGGCCGACGGAGGAGTAGGCGATGAGGCGCTTGAGGTCGCCCTTCGCGCCCCGCTTGGCGAGGGCCAGGCAGGCCAGGGAGCCGTAGATGATGCCGACGACCGCGAGGGCGGCGAGGTAGGGCGCGAAGGTCTGGAATCCGTCCGGTGCGGCCGGGAGGAGGATCCGGACGAATCCGTACGTACCCATCTTGAGCAGGACGCCGGCCAGCAGGACCGAGCCGACGGTCGGCGCGGCGGTGTGGGCATCGGGCAGCCAGCTGTGCAGCGGCCACATCGGGGTCTTGACCGCGAGCCCGATGCCGATCGCCAGAACGGCGATGACCTGCACGGACGTGGTCAGTGACCGGCCGTTGTCAGTGGCGAGTGCCACCATGTCGAATGTGCCCGCCGTGATTCCGATCAGGAGCAGGCCGAGCAGCATGACGACGGAGCCGAGGAGGGTGTAGAGGATGAACTTCCAGGCGGCCCCGGCCCGTCCCTCGCCGCCCCAGCGGGCGATGAGGAAGTACATCGGGATCAGGACCATCTCGAAGGCGAGGAAGAACAGGACCAGGTCGAGGACGGCGAAGGTCGCGAGCGTGCCGGACTCCAGGACGAGCAGCAGCGCGACGAACGCCTTCGGGCTCGGGCCCGAAGGCATCTTGAAGTACGAGTAGAGCGCGCACAGGAAGGTCAGCAGCGCGGTCAGGACCAGCAGGGGGAGGGAGATGCCGTCGATGCCGAGGTGGATGCGCACGTCGAGTGCGGGGATCCAGCTGATGTCCGTGCCGGCCTGCATCTTCGACGGATGGTCGTGGTCGAAGCCGAGCACGAGGACGATCGCGGCGATGAGGACGGCGCCGGTGACGGTGACGCCGTGCCGGAGGACCGCCTGGTCGGGCGACTTCCCCTTCAGTCCGGGCGGGGCCGGCAGGAGAGCGGCGGCGGCGCCCAGGAGCGGGCCGACGACGATCAACGCCAGAAGGAACTGCATCACGGACTCGTTGATATCGATCACGCCTGCTCACGCTCCCGTGGCGACGAGGACGGCGGCGACCGTGAGGACGACGGTGCCGGCGAGCAGCGCGCTCACATAGGTCTGCACATTGCCGGTCTGGGCCCGGCGTACGGCGGCCCCGAGCCAGCGGGGCAGGGTGCCCGCCCCGCGCACGTAGGTGTCGACGACCTCGCGGTCGAGGAACCGGACGAGGCTCGCGCCGGCCTGGACCGGGCGGACGAAGAGGGTCCGGTACACCGCGTCCAGGTGGAAGCCGACGGCCGCGTGCCGGTGCAGCGGCCCCAGCAGGAGCCGTCCGGGGTCCGACGGGTCGGGGGCGTAGGCGATGTCTCCGTAGGCGGGCTTGTGGCTCGCGATGGCCTCGGCCTCCACGAGGGCGGCGTCGCCCTCCGGGTGGGCCGCGACGGCGCCCAGTGGGGTGCGGTCCGCGAGCGCAGTGGTGTGGCGCCAGGCGGCGTAGGTGACGATGCCGCCGACCAGGGCCACACCCGTGCCGAGCACGGAGGTGGTGAGGGTGGGAGTGAGGTCCTGTCCGTCGAACCAGTCGGGCAGCAGACGGAAGGCGAGCCCACCGAGGGCGAGCGAGGGGATGGCCAGGGCCCAGAGCACGGCGTTCATGACCACCGGCTGCCTGCCGTGGTCGGGGGCCTCGGCGCCCCGCCCGCGGAAGGCCAGTAGCCACAGACGCGTCGCGTACGCGGCGGTGAGCAGGGCCGTGAGCAGGCCGGCGACGAGGACGGTCCAGCCCGCGGCACCGGGCGCGTGCTCGGTGTGGCCGGTGACGACGTGCTCCGCGGCGACGAGGACGGACTCCTTGGAGAAGAAGCCACTGAAGGGCGGGATCGCGGCGAGGGCCAGCAGGGCCACGGTCATCGTCCAGTAGGCGTCCGGTACGCGGTCGCGCAGGCCCCGCATCCGGGACATGGCGGCCAGCGAGTTGGTGCCGGCCGCGTGGATGATCACGCCGGCGGCGAGGAACAGCAGCGCCTTGAAGGCGCCGTGCGAGATGAGGTGGAAGACGGCGGCACCGCGGTCGCCGGCGGCGAGAGCACCGGTCATGTAGCCGAGTTGCCCGATGGTCGAGTAGGCGAGGACGCGCTTGATGTCGTCCTGGGCGAGCGCGGCGAGCGCCGAGCCGACCATCGTGACCGCGGCCATGACGGCGAGGACGACCATCGCGGCGTGCGAGGCCTGGAAGAGCGGAAGGAGCCGGGCGACGAAGTAGACACCGGCGGCGACCATCGTCGCGGCGTGGATCAGCGCGGAGACGGGCGTCGGGCCCGCCATCGCGTCGGGGAGCCAGGTGTGCAGCGGGAACTGCGCCGACTTGCCCGCGACACCGGCCAGGAGCAGCAGGGCGATCAGCGTCGGGTGGTCGAGCGAGCCGTTCGCGACCGCGCCGAGGATCTTGGTGATGCGGAAGGAGCCGGCCTCGGTGGCCAGCGCCAGCAGGCCGATCAGGAAGGGGACGTCACCGAGCTTGGTCACCAGAAAGGCCTTGAGGGAGGCGGCGCGGGCCTCCGGGGTCTCCCAGTAGTGGCCGACCAGGAAGTACGAGCAGATGCCCATGATCTCCCAGCCGACCAGCAGCACCATCAGGTCGCCGGAGTAGACGACGAGGAACATGGCGGAGGTGAAGAGGGAGACGAGAGCGGCGTACGAGGGGTAGCGCGGGTCGTCGCGCAGGTAGCCCGTCGAGTAGATCTGCACACAGGTGGCGACGGTGCCGACCAGTACGGCGACGAGGGCGGCGAAGCCGTCGATGTGCAGGGCGAGCTCGATGGGGACCGAACCGGTGGGCGTCAGTTCCGTGACGGCGTCGACGGCCCGGCCGCCGCCCTGGCGGGCCGCGACCACTACGGCGAGGACGAGGGCCGCCAGCGTCGGCAGGACGGCGAGCGGGCGGACGAATCCGGGCGCGGTACGGCCGAGCAGGAGGCCGGCGGCTGCCCCGAGGAAGGGGAGGAGGGGGACGAGTACGGCGAGGGTGGTCGTGGTCACGCGGTGGCCTCAGCCTTCTCGGCGGCCGTCCCGGTCGCGGGGGCATCGGTGTCGGGGCCGTCCGGCTCGTGACCCTCGGCGGTGTCTCGGAGCTTGTCGATGTCCGAGGTGCCGCGGTTGCGGTGGACGGCGAGCACGATCGCCAGGCCGATGCCGATCTCGGCGGCCGCGATGGCGATCGTGAACAGGGTCAGGGCCTGGCCGGAGTGCAGGGTCTCCTCGGCGGCCTTGCTGAGCCAGACGTCGAAGGCGACGAGGTTGAGGTTGACGGCGTTGAGCATCAGCTCGACCGACATCAGGACCAGGATCGCGTTGCGGCGGGCGAGGACGCCGTACAGGCCCGTGCAGAACAGGAGGACGGAGAGAACGGCGGGATAGGCGAGGTGCATCAGCGGACACCACCCTTGTCGGCACCGTTCGGGTCTGCGGGCGGGTCGGTTTCGGTCGTACGGCCGGCCTCGGCTGCGCGACCGGTGGCGGCTGCAGGGCCCGTGTCGGCTGCACGACCCGTGTCGGCTGCACGGCCGGTGTCGGCTGTGCGGTCCGGGCCGGCCGCGCGGTCCGCCTTGGCCTTGCGGGACAGGACGATGGCGCCGACCAGGGCGGCGAGGAGGAGGACGGAGAGGGCCTCGAAGGGGAGGACCCAGTTCTGGAAGAGGCTCGCTCCGGTCACGGCTGTGGAGCCGGCGGCCGGGCCGTCCAGGTCGATCCAGGTGGTACGGAAGGCGTCGACGACGACCCACACCAGGGCCGCGGCGGCGGCCACGGCCACGGTGAGGGCGGCCCAGCGGTTGCCGGAGTCCGCGTCCGGGGACCGGCCGATGGGCGCCCTGGTGAGCATCAGGCCGAACAGGATGAGGACGACGACGGCACCGACGTAGATGAGGACCTGTACCCACGCGATGAACTCGGCGGTGAGCAGGAGGTACTCGACGGCCAGGCCGCCGAGGGCCACGACCAGCCACAGGGCGGCGTGGACGAGCTGCCGGGTGGTGACGGTGACGACGGCCGCGCCGAGGGTGACGAGGCCGACGAGGAGGAAGGCGATCTCGACGCCGGTCGGGGAGAGGAAGCCGTGGGATTCGGCGGCGCCGGTCGTGGAGTCCGCGGCGAGGTGAAGGTGACCGACGGTCGTTGCGAGGGTCATTCCCGGCCCTCCTGATCCGGCTGGTCCCCCGTGGTCCGGGGCTTCGACCGATCCGACGTCGGCCCGGGCTGGTCCGTCTGCTGCTTGGAGTCGCCCATCGGGCGGGTGGGCTGCTCGGCGGCGCGGGCCTGCTCGTCGGCGTGCGGTTCGGTCGCCCGGGCCGCCTGCTGTCGAGTCGTCTCCTGTTGGGCCGTCTCTTGTTGGGCCGTCTCTTGTTGGGCGGCCAGCTGTTGGGCGGCCAGCTTGTCAGCGGTCTTGCGGGCGGCGGCGAGTTCCTTCGGTTCCTCCGCGCCGGGGTCGAGGGCGGGCGGGGCCGGCACCGTCCACATCCACTCGCGCAGCTTGTCGCGTTCGTGGGTGAGGTCACGGATGTCGGTCTCGGAGTACTCGAACTCCGGGGACCAGAACAGGGCGTCGAAAGGACAGACCTCGATGCAGATACCGCAGTACATGCACAGGGAGAAGTCGATGGCGAAGCGGTCGAGGACGTTGCGGCTGCGGTCGCGTCCGCCGGGGGTCGCCGCCGGGATCGTCTCCTTGTGGGAGTCGATGTAGATGCACCAGTCCGGGCACTCGCGGGCGCACAGCATGCAGACCGTGCAGTTCTCCTCGAACAGGCCGATCACACCGCGGGTACGGGGCGGGAGCTCGGGCTGGACGTCCGGGTACTGCTCGGTGACGGTCTTCTTCGTCATCGTGCGCAGGGTGACGGCCAGACCCTTGGCCAGGCCGCTGCCGGGAATCGACAGGCGGGACATGGTTACTGAATCACCACCTTGACGATGCCGGTGAGGGCGATCTGGGCGAGGGACAGGGGGACGAGGAGCGTCCAGGACAGTTTCTGGAGCTGGTCCTCGCGCAGGCGCGGGTAGGTCACGCGCAGCCAGATCACGACGAAGGCGAGGACGGCCGTCTTCAGCAGGGTCCACACCCAACCGAGGCCGTCGGCGCCCCAGGGGCCGTGCCAGCCGCCCAGGAAGAGGACGGTGGTCAGGCCGCACAGGACGACGATCCCGGCGTACTCGGCGAGGAGGAACAGGGCGAAGCGCAGGCCGGTGTACTCGGTGTAGGCGCCGAAGATGATCTCCGAGTCGGCGACCGGCATGTCGAAGGGGGGCCGTTGCAGTTCGGCCAGCCCGGCGACGAAGAAGACGATCGCGCCGACGATCTGCCAGGGCAGCCACCACCACTCGAAGGCGTCGAGAATGCCGACGAGCGAGACGGTGCCGGCCGCCATCGCGACCGAGGCCGCGGTGAGCAGCATCGGAAGTTCGTACGCGAGGAGCTGGGCGGCGGTCCGCAGGCCGCCGAGGAGGGAGTACTTGTTGGCGGAGGCCCAGCCGGCCATGAGCGAGCCAAGGACGCCCACGCCCATGACGGCGAGGACGAAGAAGATGCCCGCGTCGACGACCTGGCCGACCGCGCCCTCGCCCGGGCCGATGGGGATGGCCAGGAGAACCAGGAGGTACGGCAGGAGGGCCACGGCGGGAGCGAGCTGGAAGATGCGGCGGTCCGCGTCGGCGGGGACCACGTCCTCCTTCTGCGCGAACTTCACGCCGTCCGCGACGAGCTGGGCCCAGCCGTGGAAGCCACCTGCGTACATCGGGCCCAGGCGGCCCTGCATGTGGGCCATCACCTTGTGCTCGGTCTGGCCGACGATCAGGGGGAAGGTGAGGAAGACGACGAAGACGACGAGGAGGCGCAGGGTGACGTCGAGCGCGTCGTTCACTGCGGGCCTCCTGGGGGGTTCGAGCGGTTGTGGTTCCTGGGGGTGCCGGAGTCGTCGCGGGCTTCCTGCTCGGGTTCCGGCTCCTGTCCCTGCTCGGGTACCGGCTCCTGCCCCTGCTCCGGCTCCAGTGCCTGCCCCGGCTCCTGCACGGGCTTCTCTTCCGCCCTGTCGTCCGGGGACCCGCTCGCCCCGGGTTCCGCCCCGTCACGCGACTCGGGCTCGGCCTCGTCGAAGGCAGGGCGGGCGTGGTGCCACGGGGCGTCCGGGCTGCGTGGTGTGGAGGGGGCTGTCTTCGGGGCCGGTTCCTCCGTGCGCGGGGACGTGGCGGTGTCGTCGCCGACGGGGGTGGCGGGGTCGGCGGCCGTCTCGTCCGGCGTCCCGGTGTCGGAGGCGGAGCGCGTGCTCGCCGAGCCCTCGGACGCACTCCGGGCCCGCCGGGGTCCCCCGGTGCCGCCCGTTCCTGCTCGCTGCGACGCCGAGCCCTCACCGGCCGTCGTCTCCGCCGTGGGCTCGTCCGTCGTAGCGCCCGTCCGCTGGGACGCGGAGCCCTCGCTCGCGCTGCGCGCACGCCGGGCCGGCGGGGCGGCCGAGGGTTCGGCAGCCGGCGGCGTCTGGCTGGCGGAGCCCTCCGCCGCCGTGCGGGAGCGGCGGGGAGTGGCGGGGGCGTCGGTGCCAGGCGCCGTCTGGCCGGCGGAGCCCTCCGCCGCCGTGCGGGTCCGACGGGCCGGGCGGTCACCTGCCGCGCGGGCCGGACGCTCCCCGGCCGCGCGCCCCGCCCCGCGTGCCGGGCGGGCCGGAGCTGGCGGCAGCTGGCCCTTCAGCGGGCCCCACTCGTTGGGGTCGGGGACGCCCGGCGGCAGCATCTGGCGGCGCCGGGGGCCGCCGTGATCGGACTCGCCCGGCTCCTTCGCCCCGGGCCAGGCCTTCGCGACGCGGGCCGCGAGGACGAAGTCCTTGCGCAGCGGGTGTCCCTCGAAACCCTCCGGCAGGAGCAGGTGGTCCAGCGCCGGGTGGTCCTCGAAGGCGACGCCGAACATCTCGTGGGTCTCGCGCTCGTGCCAGGCCGCGCCCGCGTACACCGCGACGGCGGTGGGCAGGACCGGGGTCTCGTGCGGGACCGTCGTACGCAGCAGCAGTCGGCGTACGGGGCCGAGGGCCACGACGTGCGCCGCGACGCGGAAACCTGTGCCCGGTTCGTCGACCGCGCTCAGCCAGTCGAAGTACGTGCAGCCCAGCCGGTCACGCGCCGTCTCCAGGGCGGAGATCCAGGACGCCGACGGCACGTCCACGGTCAGGACGTCGTACGACTCCTCGGCCGTGGCCTGTGCGCCGAAGAGTTCCTCGGCATCGGCGGGCAGCCAGCCGACCGCGGTCATCGGCCCTCCCCCGAACCCGAGGCCCGGTCCGCGGCGGAGTCCGAGGCAGCGCCCGGGGCCGAGGTAGAGGTCGACCCGGGGGCCGAGCCCGCGCCCGGGGCCGAGGACGCGTCAGCGGCAGGTGGCCGCACCAGGCCGCTCTGCAGCGCGGCCGTCGACGGCCGGGGCGACGTGCCGTACCGCTCCCCCAGCGACTCCCGCGCGATCTTCTCCTGGAGCTTGAGGATCCCCTGGAGCAGCGCCTCGGGGCGCGGCGGGCAGCCGGGGACGTAGACGTCGACGGGAATGATCTGGTCGACGCCCTTCGTCACGGAGTAGGAGTCCCAGTAGGGGCCGCCGCAGTTGGAGCAGGCACCGAAGGAGATGACGTACTTAGGCTCGGGCATCTGCTCGTACAGGCGCTTGACGGCCGGCGCCATCTTGTCGGTGACGGTGCCCGAGACCACCATCAGGTCGGCCTGGCGGGGGCCCGGCGCGAACGGGATGACGCCGAGCCGGATGAAGTCGTGGCGCGCCATCGACGCGGCGATGAACTCGATCGCGCAGCAGGCGAGGCCGAAGTTGAAGACCCACAGGGAGTACCGGCGGCCCCAGTTCAGGACGACCTTCATCGGCTCCGGCGCGAGACGGGCGAGCGCGCCGAGCCGCTTGGGCTCCGGGAGCAGCACGGGTCCGGCGGGGTTCGGATCGGCGGGGTTCGGGTCGGCGGGGTTCACGTCCACGACAGGACGCCCTTCCTGTATGCGTACAACAGACCCACGGCGAGGAATCCGAGGAAGATGAACATCTCCACGAGGGTCGTCGCGCCGTAACCAGGATCGGCGAAGACCGTCGCCCAGGGGAAGAGGAAGATCGAGTCGACCGCGAAGATGACGTAGAGGAACGCGTACACGTAGTAGCGGACCTGGGTGTGGGCCCAGCCGTCGCCGACGGGGTCCACCCCGCACTCGTACGTCAGCAGCTTCTCGGGGGTCGGTACCACGGGCCGCAGCAGGTGCCCGGCCCCGAATGCGACGGCGACGAAGAGCACGCCCACGACGGCGAGCAGCCCGACGACCGAGTAGGACTGGAAATAGTCCGCGGCGAGTCCGACGGTCGGTTCCGGCACGTGCGTCCCTCGCTCCCTGTCCTGAACGCTGCTGTTCGACGATCTGTGCATCTGTGCGTACGGGAGTCTAGGGCCTGATAAAGAGACGGTAAGCAGCCCGTCACACCTTGGGACGCGGAGGTGGGGTTTTCCTCAGTGCATCCCGGCGGTCCACCTCATGGCGCGGCGCCGCGCCGCACGGCACGCTGACTCGTATGACCGAACGCCTCTCGACATCGAATCCCGCCGGGACCACCGGCGCAGCGACCGGAGACCGCCTGCCGCCGGCCCGTTTCGCCTACGACCGGCACACCTGGAAGGAGATCGCCCACCTGCTGGCGAATCTCCCGGCGGCGCTGCTCGGATTCGTCTACGTCGTGACGATGCTGGGCGTGGGCGCCGGGTTGACGGTCACGGTGATCGGGTTCCCGCTGCTGGCGGCCGGCCTGCTGGGTGCGCGGCAGTTGGGCAAGCTGGAGCGGGCGCGGGCCCGTGCACTGCTCGGGGTGCGGGTGGACGAGCCGAGCCCGCTGCCCTTGCGGGGCAAGGGCGGGTTCTTCCCACAGTTGTGGATGGCGCTGAAGGATCCGGTGGGCTGGCGCACGGTCCTGTACGACTTCATACGGCTCCCCTGGGGCATCCTCACCTTCGTCATCACGCTGACGTCGTTGTTCGTACTGTGGCCGGTGCTGCCCTTCATCGCGCGGGGTCTGGCCAACGCGGACCGGGCGATGGTGCGCGGCCTGCTGTCCCCGTCCGACGAGCTGGAGCGGCGGATCGCCGAGCTGGAGTCGGACCGGGGCGTCGTGGTCGACACGGCCGCGGCCGACCTGCGGCGCATCGAGCGCGACCTGCACGACGGGGCACAGGCCCGCCTGGTCAACCTGGCCATGGGACTGGGTCTGGCCAAGGAGAAGCTGCTGGAGGACCCCGACGCGGCGGCGGCCATGGTCGACGAGGCGCACGGCGAGGTGAAGCTGGCCCTGCAGGAGCTGCGGGACCTGGCGCGCGGCATCCATCCCGCCGTGCTGACCGACCGCGGCCTGGACGCGGCGCTCTCCTCGGTCGCCTCCCGCTGCACCGTGCCGGTCAAGGTGACCGTCGACCTGACGGAGCGCCCCGCGGCGGCCATCGAGGGCATCGCCTACTTCACCGTCTCGGAGCTGCTCCAGAACGTCAGCAAGCACAGCGCGGCGAGGTCCGCCTCCGTGGAGGTGTGGCGGTCGTCCGACCGACTGCTCATACAGGTGGAGGACGACGGCCGCGGAGGCGCGCGCCTCGACGGTGGTACGGGGATGAAGGGCCTCGCCGACCGGCTGACCGCCGTCGACGGTCTCTTCGTCGTCGACTCCCCGGAGGGCGGCCCGACGACGGTGACGGCCGAGCTGCCGTGGCGCGACCGGGAGGACGCCAACTCCACCTCCCGTGCCGCGGGCCCGAGGTAACAGACGACGAGGCAGCTGTGGGGGCCCCTTCCCGGCCCCAGAGGGCTCTGGGGGGGGTGGGGAAAACCCCCCTCTTGAGACGCCGACGAGCTCCATGGCCCGTGGATGTGCGGTCGACGAGGGTGGAGTTACGACAGCACAGCCGTACGACGAGGAGAAGGACGGCACCGATGGCCACGGAATACGGACAGGGTTACGGGTTGGAAAGCGGGCCCGGCTTCCCCGGGGACACCGGTGCACGACGTCACCGGCTGCCGGCGGGGCTGCGGGCACCGTTCGAGGCACGCAGCTGGCGCGAGTTCGGCTATGTGCTGCTCAGCCTGCCGATCGGCATCCTGCTCTTCACGTACGCCGTCACGATGACGTCGCTGGGAGCGGGCCTGCTGGTGACGTTCCTGGGTGTCCCGGTGCTGGCGGCGGCACTCGCCGGGTGCCGCGGCTTCGGCGCGATGGAACGGGCGCGGGCCCGTGCCCTGCTGGGGCTCCGGGTGTCCGACCCGGAGCCGCTGCGGCTGAAGAAGCAGGGCGCGATGGGATGGATAGGTGCCGTGCTCAAGAGCGGCACCTCCTGGCGGAGTCTGCTGTACGCGGTGCTGCAGTTCCCGTGGTCGGTGTTCTCGTTCGTCGTGGCCGTGAACGTCTGGGCGGTCGGCTGGGCGATGCTGACGTACCCGCTGTGGTTCTGGGTGTTCCCGATGTACGCCGGCCAGGACGGGCTCCAGCTGTACGGCGACGAGACGCACCGGATCTACTTGGACAACCCTTTCGAGATCACCGTGACCGCGCTGGTCGGGCTGCTGTTCACGCTGGCGACGCCGTGGATCGTCCGGGCGCTGACCACGGTGGACCGGCTGATGGTGCACGGGCTGCTCGGACCGTCGCGGCTGGCGACGCGGGTGGTGGAGCTGGAGTCGGACCGCGGGGTCGTGGTCGACACGGCCGCGGCCGACCTGCGGCGCATCGAGCGCGACCTGCACGACGGGGCGCAGGCCCGCCTGGTCAACCTGGCCATGGATCTGGGCCTGGCCAAGGAGAAGCTGCGGGAGGACCCGCGGGCGGCGGCGGTCATGGTGGCCGATGCGCACGGCGAGGTGAAGACGGCGCTCCAGGAGCTGCGGGACCTGGCCCGGGGCATCCATCCCGCGGTCCTGACCGACCGCGGCCTGGACGCGGCGCTCTCCTCGGTCGCCTCGCGCTGCACCGTGCCGGTGCGGGTGGAGGTCGACCTGGCGGAGCGGCCGGCGTCGGCGATCGAGGGGATCGCGTACTTCACGGTGTCGGAGCTGCTGCAGAACATCAGCAAGCACGCGCGGGCCACGTCGGCCGCCGTGGAGGTCTGGCGGGTGGAGAACCGGCTGATGCTCCAGGTCGTGGACAACGGCGTGGGCGGGGCGGCCGCGTCGGCCGGGTCGGGACTGGCGGGACTCGCGGAGCGGCTCGACGCGGTGGACGGGATCCTCGTGGTGGACTCGCCGGCCGGCGGACCGACGCGGGTGACGGCGGAGCTGCCGTGGCGGAACGAGCCGGTGGCCGGGTAACCGCCGCGGGAGCCCTCGCGGAGCCGCGGCGGGAGCCGCCGCGGGAGCCGCCCCTGAGACGGTCGCACCGTAGACCGACAGCCCTGACCTCCCTCCCGGCTCCCGCCTCCTCCCTCCTCCCCCGAGGGCTGGAGGCGTGATCGAAAACCGGCCACCGAGCGGCCGGACCCGGACTGGTGCCCCCCGCTCGTCCCGGCTCTTCCCGCTCTCTTCCCATTGCCCGAACGCATCCGGCCTCCGATGCTGGAATGCTGGACCTGTCGCACGGACGGTTCGTGGACGCGGCGTGGGCCGCGCGGGCCGTGGGGTGGGCGGGCTGTGGGGGGCCGAGGATCGTGGAGGACAGGGTGCGGGTGGTCATCGCTGAGGATTCAGTGCTGCTCCGAGAGGGGCTGACCCGGTTGCTGACCGACCGTGGGCACGAGGTCGTGGCCGGTGTCGGCGACGGCGAGGCACTGATCAAGACAATCACCGAGCTGGACGCGCAGGGCGAGCTGCCGGACGTCGTGGTGGCGGACGTACGGATGCCGCCGACGCACACCGACGAGGGCGTGCGCGCCTCGGTGCAGTTGCGCAAGGCTCACCCGGGCCTCGGCGTACTGGTGCTGTCCCAGTACGTGGAGGAGCGGTACGCCACGGAGCTGCTGGCCGGTTCCAGTCGCGGCGTCGGTTATCTGCTCAAGGACCGGGTGGCCGAGGTACGGGAGTTCGTGGACGCGGTGGTGCGTGTGGCGGAGGGCGGTACGGCGCTGGACCCGGAGGTCGTCGCGCAGTTGCTCGGACGCAGCCGCAAGCAGGACGTGCTGGCGGGACTCACCCCGCGGGAGCGGGAGGTTCTGGGGCTCATGGCCGAGGGCCGGACGAACTCCGCGATCGCCCGCCAGCTCGTCGTGAGCGACGGGGCCGTCGAGAAGCACGTCAGCAACATCTTCATGAAGCTGGGGCTGTCCCCGAGCGACGGTGATCACCGGCGGGTGCTCGCCGTGCTGACGTATCTCAATTCCTGAGATCAGCGGTCCACCCGCCGTTCCCGGGCCGCCGGCCCGGTGGCCTGGGTACTCATCCGAACGAATGAGAAACCAACGCAACGGCAGGGTGCGTCTTCACGAATGTCACTAACGCCGGGGGGCGGGAAAACGTGGAGTTCAGGGGCGACGGGCCATCTCGAGGTCGTGTCCATCATGCGAATGTCCACCGGAAGTCAACACCTGCGGACGTAGGGTTGATCCCGGGACGGTCGGTGGGAGACCGGTCCCCGGACAGCCGCCTCGAGGGAGGTCCAGTTCAGTGACCAGCCAGGTCAGCAGCCCAGCGGAGCAGGCCGACGGAACCGTCGTAGGAGAGCAGCGCAAACCGGTCGGGGCGAAGGACGTCCGCCGGCTGGACCGGGTGATCATCAGGTTCGCGGGGGACTCGGGTGACGGGATGCAGCTCACCGGTGACCGTTTCACCTCGGAGACCGCGTCGTTCGGCAACGACCTCTCGACCCTGCCGAACTTCCCCGCCGAGATCCGGGCACCCGCCGGAACCCTCCCAGGCGTCTCCTCCTTCCAGCTGCACTTCGCCGACCACGACATCCTCACCCCCGGCGACGCCCCCAACGTCCTCGTCGCCATGAACCCAGCCGCCCTCAAAGCCAACATCGACGACCTGCCCCGCGGCGCGGAGATCATCGTCAACACCGACGAGTTCACCAAACGGGCCATGCAGAAGGTCGGCTACGACACGTCACCGCTGGAAGACGGCTCGCTCGACGGCTACCACCTGCATCCGGTGCCGCTGACCACGCTGACCGTGGAAGCCCTCAAGGAATTCGACCTCACCCGCAAGGAAGCCGAGCGCAGCAAGAACATGTTCGCGCTCGGGCTGCTGAGCTGGATGTATCACCGGCCCACCGAGGGCACCGAGAAGTTCCTGAAGGCCAAGTTCGCGAAGAAACCCGATATCGCCGCCGCGAACATCGCCGCCTACCGGGCCGGCTGGAACTTCGGTGAGACCACCGAGGACTTCGCCGTCTCCTACGAGGTCGCCCCCGCCGCCACCGCGTTCCCGCCCGGCGTCTACCGCAACATCTCCGGGAACCTGGCCCTGGCCTACGGCCTGATCGCCGCCTCCCGCCAGGCCGACCTGCCCCTCTTCCTCGGCTCCTACCCCATCACCCCCGCCTCCGACATCCTCCACGAACTCAGCCGGCACAAGAACTTCGGCGTGCGCACCTTCCAGGCCGAGGACGAGATCGCCGGGATCGGCGCCGCACTCGGAGCCGCGTTCGGCGGCTCGCTGGCCGTGACCACCACCAGCGGACCCGGCGTGGCACTCAAGTCCGAGACGATCGGGCTGGCGGTGTCGCTGGAGCTGCCGCTGCTGGTGGTGGACATCCAGCGCGGCGGGCCGTCCACCGGCCTGCCGACCAAGACGGAACAGGCCGACCTGCTCCAGGCCATGTACGGGCGCAACGGCGAGGCACCCGTCCCCGTCATCGCCCCCCGCACCCCGGCCGACTGCTTCGACGCCGCTCTGGAGGCGGCCCGGATCGCGCTGGCCTACCGCACCCCCGTCTTCCTCCTCTCGGACGGCTACCTCGCCAACGGCTCGGAGCCGTGGCGGATCCCGGAACCGGACGAGCTGCCCGACCTCGCCGTGCAGTTCACCCACAGCCCGAACCACACCCTGGACGACGGCAGCGAAGTGTTCTGGCCCTACAAACGCGACCCGCACACCCTCGCCCGCCCCTGGGCCGTCCCGGGCACCCCCGGCCTGGAACACCGCATCGGCGGCATCGAGAAACAGGACGGCACCGGGAACATCTCCTACGACCCGGCCAACCACGACTTCATGGTCCGCACCCGCCAGGCCAAGATCGACGGCATCGACGTCCCGGATGTCGAGGTCGACGACCCGGACGGGGCGAAGACCCTGGTCCTGGGCTGGGGATCCACGTACGGGCCGATCACCGCCGCCGTGCGCCGGCTGCGCGCCGCCGGCGAAGCCGTCGCCCAGGCCCACCTGCGCCACCTCAACCCCTTCCCGAGCAACCTCGGGGCGGTGCTGAAGAGTTACGACACGGTGGTGATCCCCGAGATGAACCTCGGCCAGCTCGCCACCCTCGTCCGGGCGAAGTACCTGGTCGACGCCCAGTCGTACAACCAGGTCAACGG
The DNA here is from genome assembly GCF_031597775.1 of Streptomyces sp. BB1-1-1. Lineage (NCBI taxonomy): Bacteria > Bacillati > Actinomycetota > Actinomycetes > Kitasatosporales > Streptomycetaceae > Streptomyces > Streptomyces sp. BB1-1-1. Next base: position 3,595,887 of record NZ_CP134203.1, read on the forward strand.
CATGCCGTTCAAAGCGGAACAGCTCGCCACCGTCCTGAAGGAGGCCATCGATGCCTGAGACGTCCACGGAAGAGAAGCCGACGGGCACCGGCACGAGCACGAGCGAGGCGCTGTCCCTCGTCCCCAAGGCCGAGGGCAAGCAGTCCATGAAGGACTTCAAGTCCGATCAGGAAGTGCGTTGGTGCCCCGGTTGCGGTGATTACGCCGTCCTCGCCGCCGTGCAGGGCTTCATGCCCCAGCTCGGCCTGGCGAAGGAGAACATCGTCTTCGTCTCCGGCATCGGCTGCTCCTCCCGCTTCCCGTACTACATGAACACCTACGGGATGCACTCCATCCACGGCCGCGCCCCCGCCATCGCCACCGGACTCGCCGCCTCCCGCCGCGACCTGTCCGTCTGGGTCGTCACCGGCGACGGCGACGCCCTCTCCATCGGCGGCAACCACCTCATCCACGCCCTGCGCCGCAACGTCAACCTCAAGATCCTCCTCTTCAACAACCGGATCTACGGCCTCACCAAAGGCCAGTACTCCCCCACCTCCGAGATCGGCAAGATCACCAAGTCGACGCCGATGGGATCACTGGACGCACCCTTCAACCCCGTCTCCCTCGCCATCGGCGCCGAAGCCTCCTTCGTCGCCCGCACCGTCGACTCGGACCGCAAACACCTCACCGAGGTCCTGCGCCAGGCCGCCGAACACCCCGGCACCGCCCTGATCGAGATCTACCAGAACTGCAACATCTTCAACGACGGCGCCTTCGACGCCCTCAAGGACAAGCAGCAGGCCCAGGAAGCGGTCATCCGGCTCGAACACGGACAGCCGATCCGCTTCGGCACCGACGGCTCCAAGGGAGTGGTACGGGACCCGCAGACCGGGGACTTGGAGGTCGTCGCCGTCACCCCGGACAACGAGGCCGACATCCTCGTCCACGACGCCCACGCCACCTCCCCCACCACCGCCTTCGCCCTGTCCCGCCTCGCCGACCCGGACACCCTGCACCACACCCCCATCGGCGTCCTGCGCTCCGTCGACCGGCCCGTCTACGACACCCTCATGACCGACCAGCTCGACACCGCCGTCGAGCAGAACGGCAAGGGCGACCTCGCCGCGCTGCTCGCCGGCGGCGACACCTGGACGGTCGTCGGCTGAGACCGGCGGCGGTTCACGGCTTCGAAGAGGCCCGGGCGGAAACGCCCGGGCCTCTTCGCATGCCGTTCGGGCTCAGACTCACGTAGGGCTTACCCAGGCGTAAGTAGCTTACTTACAAGTGGGCACTATCTTTCAGTTAGCGCTACTCCTAGGGTAGTGGCATCGCACCCCCACAAGGAGTACTGAAACGATGAGCATCGTCGTCACCGGAGCCACCGGACACCTCGGCCGCCACGTCGTGCGGCAGCTACTGGAGAAGGTGCCGGCCGACCAGGTCACCGCGGTCGTCCGGGACCGCGACAGGGCCGCCGATCTCGCCGCCCGCGGCGTACGGCTCGCGGTCGCCGACTACAACGCGCCCGAGACCTTCGACGGCCTTTTCGCGCCCGGCGACCGGGTCCTGCTGATCTCCGGCAACGAGTTCGACAAGGGCCGCGTCCAGCAGCACACGGTCGTGATCGACGCGGCCGAGAAGGCCGGCGTCGCCCTGCTCGCCTACACCAGCGCCCCCAGCAGCCTCACGGCCGCACTCGCCGACGACCACCGCGCCACCGAAAAGGTACTGGTCGGCTCGGGCGTGCCGTACGTACTGCTGGGCAACGGCTGGTACCACGAGAACTACACCGAGCAGCTCGCCCCGGTCCTGGAGCACGGTGCCGTCGTACAGGCGGCCGGCGAGGGCCGGATCTCCTCCGCCTCCCGCGCCGACTACGCGGCCGCCGCCGTCGCCGTACTGACCGGCGAGGGCCACGAGAACACGGCGTACGAGCTGGGTGGCGACGAGGCCTGGAGCTTCGCCGAGTACGCGGCTGAACTGAGCCGGCAGACCGGCAAGGAGATCGTCTACAACCCCGTCTCCACCGAGACCTACACCGGCATCCTCACCGGCGCCGGGCTGCCGGGGCCGCTGGCCGCCGTCCTGGCGGGCGTGGACGCCGCCATCGAGAAGGGCGAGCTGGCCGTCTCCACCGGTGACCTGTCCCGCCTGATCGGCCGCCCGACCACACCGCTCGCCGAGGCCGTCGCCGCCGCGCTCAAGAGCTGACCCTCACCGCCCGCCTTCACGACACCCACTCCGCCTGTCATGACCGTATGGCGATACGGGCATGACAGACGGCCGGGTGCGGCGCTACCTTCGTCGTGGCATGCATCCGTCCGGCATGCCGAGTGCGAGAAGGAGGTGCCCGTGGCCGGGTCGTCCAGGAGTGAGCAGCGAATAGGCCTGCTGAACGGCTTCGCGGCGTACGGGATGTGGGGGCTCGTCCCACTGTTCTGGCCGTTGCTCAAGCCCGCCGGGGCCGGGGAGATCCTCGCCCACCGGATGGCATGGTCCCTCGTCTTCGTCGCCGTCGCCCTGCTCGTCGTACGGCGCTGGGCCTGGGCCGGCGAGTTGCTGCGGCAGCCGCGCAGACTCGCCCTGGTCACCGTGGCCGCCGCGGTCATCACCGTCAACTGGGGCGTCTACATCTGGGCCGTGAACAGCGGCCACGTCGTCGAGGCCTCGCTCGGGTACTTCATCAACCCGCTGGTCACCATCGCGATGGGCGTGCTGCTGCTGAAGGAGCGGCTGCGGCCCGCGCAGTGGGCGGCGGTCGGGACCGGCTTCGCGGCCGTGCTCGTCCTCACCATCGGCTACGGCCAGCCGCCGTGGATCTCCCTCTGCCTCGCCTTCTCCTTCGCCACGTACGGCCTGGTGAAGAAGAAGGTCAACCTCGGCGGCGTCGAGTCGCTGGCCGCCGAGACCGCGATCCAGTTCCTGCCCGCGCTCGGCTACCTGCTGTGGCTGGGCTCGCAGGGCGACTCCACCTTCACCACCGAGGGCGCGGGGCACACCGCCCTGCTCGCCGCGACCGGCGTGGTCACCGCCATCCCCCTGGTCTGCTTCGGCGCGGCGGCGATCCGCGTGCCGCTGTCCACGCTGGGGCTGCTGCAGTACCTGGCCCCGGTCTTCCAGTTCGTGCTCGGCGTCCTCTACTTCGGCGAGGCCATGCCGCCCGAGCGCTGGGCCGGTTTCGGGCTGGTGTGGCTGGCGCTCGCGCTGCTCACCTGGGACGCGCTGCGCACGGCCCACCGGACCGCCCGGACGCTCAGGGCCCAGTTGGACCGAGCGGGCGACGGCGTGACGCCGGTCAAGGGAAGCGCCGCGCGGGAGTCGGGAATCGTGGCCTCCGGGGTGCCGGCCCCTGGTTCCGCCGGGTCCGAACGGTTCGACACGGCGACCGGGAAGCCGTAACGGCCCGGTCGCCCCGCCGCCGTCCTTCGTCAGCCCTTGTCGGGCACCCGCCGCGCGCGGTGCGCCCGGGCCTTCTCCCGGTTGCCGCAGTGCTCCATCGCGCACCAGCGGCGGCGGCCCGGACGTGACGTGTCGACGAAGAGCAGACGGCAGTTGTCGGCACCGCATTCCCGGATGCGGTCGGCGTACGGGCCGGTGAACAGCTCGATCGCGTCGCGCGCGACCGTCGACAGCAGACGTGCGCCCGTGGCGCCGGGGGCCCAGGCGCGGGTGCCGTCCGCCTCGATGCGCGCGACGAGCGGGGGCTCGGCCGCGGCGGCGTTGACGGCGGCCAGGTGGTCGGGCTGGAGCGGACGCCCGTGCGCGCGGTCCGCCGTGAGCAGGAAGAGGGCGTCGCGCAGTGTCCGGGCCCGCTCCACATCGGTCCGGTCCACGGCCAGATCCAGTCCGCCCGGCAGGCGGCTGCGGTCGGCCCAGGCGGCCAGGTCGGCGGGCTCGTGCAGCACCTCCCAGCGCGCGTAGGCACCCGGCCCGCCCGTCGTCAGCAGTTCGAGGCAGAGGGCGCCGGGGTCGAAGCGGTACGGCTTGCCCTCGTGCGACCGCAGCGTCAGCCCTGGAGGGCCGGGGGAACCGGGTGAACCGGGTGAACCGGGTGGTCCGGGTGCGCCGGGAGGCGGTTTCGGCGATTCCATTGCCCGCTCACTCATGTAACCAATATAACTGGTTACATGACTTCGACCTCCGGACCGGCCCCCGTTCACTTCAAGATCGTCATCGACGCCGCCGCCCCGCACGCACAGGCGGACTTCTGGGCCGCCGCCCTCCACTACGAGGTGGAGGACAACAGCGTGCTCATCGAAAAGCTGCTGGGTTTCGGGGCCGTACCGGCCGAGCTGACCGTCGAGTCCCACGGCCACCGCGCCTGGCGGGACCTGGCCGCCGTACGGCATCCCGACGACCCCTACCAGGAGGAGAGCGGCACCGGGCTGGGGCGGCGGCTGCTGTTCCAGCGCGTACCGGAGGCCAAGACCGGCAAGAACCGGCTCCATCTCGACCTGCACCCGGGCGAGGGTCGGCGCGAGGCGGAGGTCGCCCGGCTGGAGGCGCTGGGCGCGAGCGTCCTGCGGCAGGTGAAGGAGCCGGGCGGGGAGTGGGTACTGATGGCGGACCCGGAGGGGAACGAGTTCTGCGTGCACTGAGAGCGCACATTCCACGCCCAACGGGGCGCGCTCTCCAGGGGCTTCCGATATACGCGACACCGTGGCCGAATAGCGGTCTTGACGGTGGGTCAGTACCGGACCCACCATCCAGGCACCCCATTCACTGCGGAGTCCCCTCCCCAGGGATTCCCTAGGAATTCGGAGCCCCCCACATGAAGCTCCCCCGTTCCGGGCGTGCGCTGACGGCCGGTGCCGTCGCGGTCGCCACGCTGATCACCGGCGGATCGATGGCCGGCGCCGCGCCCGCCACCGAGCGCCCCACGTCCGCGGCCGCCGCCGCGCCCGACATACCGATAGCCAACGTCAAGGCCCACCTGACGCAACTCCAGTCGATCGCCACGGCGAACGGCGGCAACCGCGCCCACGGCCGCCCCGGCTACCAGGCCTCGCTCAACTACGTGAAGGCCAAGCTGGACGCGGCCGGGTTCACCACCACCGTCCAGCGCTTCACCGCCTCCGGCCGCACCGGCTACAACCTGATAGCCGACTGGCCGGGCGGCGACGTCAATCAGGTTGTCATGGCCGGGTCACATCTGGACAGCGTCTCCTCCGGCCCCGGCATCAACGACAACGGCTCCGGCTCGGCAGCCGTCCTGGAGACCGCGCTCGCCGTCGCCCGTTCCGGCCACCAGCCGACCAAACACCTGCGGTTCGCCTGGTGGGGCGCGGAGGAGCTGGGGCTGGTCGGCTCCCGCTACTACGTCAACAGCCTCGGCTCCACGGGCCGCGCGAAGATCAGTGGCTACCTGAACTTCGACATGATCGGCTCGCCCAACCCGGGCTACTTCGTCTACGACGACGATCCCACCATCGAGAAGACCTTCAAGGACTACTTCGCCGGCCTCGGCGTCTCCACCGAGATCGAGACCGAGGGCGACGGCCGCTCCGACCACGCGCCCTTCAAGAACGCGGGCGTCCCCGTCGGCGGCCTCTTCAGCGGCGCCGACTACCGGAAGACGTCCGCGCAGGCGGCCAAGTGGGGCGGCACCGCGGGCCAGCCGTTCGACCGCTGCTACCACTCGTCCTGCGACACGACCGCCAACATCAACGACACGGCCCTGAACCGCAACAGCGACGCCATCGCGTACGCGATGTGGGAGCTGTCGCAGTAGGGCCGACGCACCGCCTCCTCGGGGCCCGCGCCCGGTCAGCCGGTCTGGGCGCGGGCACGTTCGGTGAGGCGGCCGATGCGGCCGCGGGCGGACTCCAGTTGCTCGGAGTCCTCCGCGGCCGGGCCCTCCTCGGCGGCGAGTTCGCTCCACAGGCCGACCAGCTCGTGCCCCAGCTCCAGGCCCCGTGCCGGATCCCGTACGGCGCGCCAGGCGGTGGCAGCGCTCTGGACGTTGCCGTACGCGGCCTCCGCGTCGCCCGCACGGCGGTGTATCCGGGACAGGTCGAGGGAGAGGCGGAAGGCGCGGTCCGGGTCGCCTGACAAGTAGGCGATGTACGCGGTGAGTTCACGGAGCCGGAGGACCTCCGGGTGCTCCGGCCCCAGCGTGCCCGAGGCCTCGGTCACGGTCTGCTCCGCCAGTTGCGCCGCCGCCTCCGTCCGGCCCTCCTTGACGGCCTCGTTGATGCGGGCCGTCGGCTCCGCGAGGAGCGCGGGGGTGGTGGCGTCGCCGGGTGCGGTGAGCGGTGCGTCCCCGAGCACGGCCTCGGCCACGGCGTCGAAACCGCGGGCGGGGGTGGGGGTGGGGGTGGGCTTGGGGGCGGGGTCGAGGTCGGCGACCGGCTCGGGGACGAGGGGCGGCTTCGGAGCGGTGACCGGCCTGGGGGCGGCGACGGACGCGGGCGCAGCCCCAACCCCGGCGACCGCCCCAGCCCCAACCCCGGCGACCGCCCCAGGCACAGCCCCGGCGACCGCACCAGACGCAGGCCCGGTGACCGCACCAGGCACGGCCCCGGTGACCACCCCAGGCGCAGGCTGCGGTGCCGCGCCTTCGCGGGCGCCGGTCGCGGAAGTGCCGTCCATTCGGGGTGGCGGACCGAACTCCCCCGTCGGCGGCGCCACCGTACCGGGCGCGGTGCCCTCGGCCGGTTCCGGCAGGGCGCGCAGCGTGAACGTCGGCGCGGACTCGCCGGCCGGCGCCTGCTGCGACTCGGGCACCTTCGGGAGACGGAACGTCGGGGCGCTGTCCCGTACCGGCTCCACCGTCCGCAGGACGTGAGTGTGCTGGTCGCGCCGTACGGCAGGTTCCTCGGGAGCCGTCGGGACCGGCTCCGCGGCGAGATGGCTGGAGCCGTCCGGGTCGACGCGGAGCGGGACGGAAAAGCCGATGCGCTCGTCGTGGATCGTGGCGTGGACGGGGTGACCGGCGGCGAGGGCGAGGCGGTGGAGGCGGTTCAGGACGGCGTTCTGGATCTCCTCGCCGGGGGCCGCGACGACCAGTGAGCCGTCGATCGAAGCGCCGCGTGCGTCGGAATCGGCCACCGGCACGCGGACGTCGATCGGCGTCGCCGCAGGGGCGGGCGAGCGCTCGGCGCCCTCGTGGTCCCGCTGCTTCTCGCGGCCGAGTCGAGACATCGTTCCCCCACTCATCGGCGGCTTCCGTCGGCGGTTTCGATTCCCTGCCGTCCAGAGCCTGTCATGCCTGTCGTACACCTACTGTCGAGTCTCTCCGCTCGCTCGCGATTCTCACGTCACCGGGGTGTCACAGGCTCGTTCCAGGAGGTCACGCCCGTATCGGCGGGTCGATACGGGCGGGCACCCGGGGGGCGTGACACGGGAGGGGACCGGGCAGGCGGACAGGCATGCGAGAGGGACCGGAGATCTGGATCCGCGGACCGGTGGCCCTGCCGGAGCCGCCCACCCCGACGCCACCCGCCCCGCCACCACCCGTCCCAGGACAGCCCGTCCCGGCGCCCCCGTACTCGGAGCCGCCCGTCCCACGGCGTTTCTCCTGGGTCGGCGCGCACGGCGGCGCCGGCGTCTCGACGCTCGCCGCCGTGTACGGCGGCCAGGACTGCGGGCGCGGCTGGCCCGGCCCGGGCGACCCGCCGTCGGTGCTGCTCGTCGCCCGTACGCACGCGGCCGGGCTGGCGGCGGTCCACCGTGCCGTGGCGGCCTTCCGGCACGGGCAGGCTCCGGCGGGGCTCGACCTCGACTCCGTCGTCCTCGTCGCGGACGCGCCCGGGCGGCTGCCCCGGCCACTCGCCCAGCGCGTGAAGCTGCTCGAAGCGGCCGTGGACGTCCATCGCGTTCCGTGGGTCCCTGCCTGGCGCCTCGGCGAGACGGACGGAAGCCCGCCACGGGGCACCGGCCCCCTGGTCCGCCGCACCGGGCGGGTGCGCTGAGCCGCTCGCACACGATGCTTGCGTGTGCATATAATGCATGTGCTGGTATCCGCGCACGGCAACCATCCAGGGGGACCTCTCATGACCCGCCACTACCTCTTCCTGCTCGGCAGCAGCCGACCCGGCGGCAACACCGAACTGCTCGCCCGCCGCGCCGCCGAACAACTGCCCACGGACGTCGAGCAGCGGTGGATCGACCTGGCCGAGCACCCGCTGCCCGATTTCGAGGACCTGCGGCACGACAGCGACCACGTCCGCCCCACCGAGGGGAGCGCGGGCCTGCTGCTCGACGCCACTCTCGCCGCCACGGACATCGTGATCGCCTCACCGCTGTACTGGTACTCGCTGTCCGCCCCGGTCAAGCGCTACCTCGACTACTGGTCCGGCTGGCTGCGCACCCCCGGCCTCGACTTCAAGGCGACCCTGGCCGGCCGCACCCTGTGGGGCGTCACCGCGCTCGCGCACCAGGAGCAGGAGGTCGCCGACCCGCTGATCGGCAGCCTGAGCAACTCGGCGGCCTACATGGGCATGCGTTTCGGCGGAGTACTGCTGGGCAACGGCAGCAAGCCCGGTGACGTCCTGAAGGACACCGAGGCGCTGGCGGGCGCCAAGACCTTCTTCGCGCAGGAGGCGCCGCTCGCCCGTTTCCCGTACGAGCAGACGGACACCGTGCCCACCACGACGTGATGCCCGTGCCCACGAGGTGATGCCCGTGCCTACGAGGTGATGTCCTTCGCCGTGAACCGCGCCCAGGCCGCCGAGCCTAACACCGCCGCGTAGAGGGCCTGGAGGCCGAGGTTCTTCACCAGGTCGTCCCAGTAGACCGGTTCGCGCATCAGGTCGGCGAAGGACAGCCAGTAGTGCGAGAAGAAGTACGGCTGGAGCGCGTCGAGCTGCGGGATCTGGTCGAGGATCTGGACGGTGATCAGCAGCCCCACCGTGGTCGCCATCGCCGCGATGCCACTGCCGGTCAGGGTCGAGACGAACAGGCCGAGGGCCGCGACACCGACGAGCGAGGCGGCCACGACCAGGGCGATCAGCAGGGCGCGGCCCAGGCCCTCGGCGTAGGTGATCCGGGTGCCGGAGATGGTGGTCAGTTCACCGACCGGGAACAGCAGCGCCCCGACCACGAGCGCCGAGACCGCGACCACCAGGGTGGCGGCGAGGCAGAAGGCGATCACCGTGGCGTACTTGGTGAGCAGCAGCCGGGTGCGGCCGGCCGGGGCGACCAGGAGGTAGCGGAGCGTACCCGCGTTCGCCTCGCCCGCGATCGCGTCGCCCGCGACGACGCCGATGGCCATCGGCAGGAAGAACGGGAGGGTCGCGGCGAGCGCGGTGAAGACCAGGAACAGGCCGTTGTTGCTGATCTGCGAGATGAACGCCGGGCCCGCGCCGCCGCCACCACCGCCTCCGCCTCCGCCTCCGCCGAACGACGCCCCGTCGCTCGTCTCGATCTTCACGGCGATCCCCACCAGGACCGGCACGGCGGCCAGCACGCCCAGCAGGGCGAGGGTGCGCCAGCGCCGGAAGGTGATCAGCAGTTCGCTGCGGAGCAGCCCGAAGGACCACAGCGGACTCGGGGCGCGCACCGCGCTCGGCACCTCGGCCCGCGACGTATCAGCCCGCGACATCGAAGCCCTCCCCGGTGAGCGCCACGAACGCGTCCTCCAGGGAGGCACGCTCCACTCCGAAGCCTCGGACCCGGACACCGGCCGCGACCAGGGCGGCGTTCAGGTCGGCGAGGTCGCGGTCCGGTGGCTCCGCCGTCACCCGGTCCTCGGCGACGACCACGTCCCCGGCCCCCTGCTCCTTCAGCACCCTGGCCGCCTCCCCCGCGTCCGGCGTGGTCACCACCAGCCGGCCGCGCGCCCCGGCCGCGAGGTCGGCGACCGCGCCCTGGCTGATCAGCCGCCCCTGCGCCATCACGGCGGCGTGCGTGCACACCTGCTCGATCTCGTCCAGCAGGTGGGAGGAGAGGAAGACGGTGGTGCCGTCGGAGGCCAGTTCCCGCACGAGCGCGCGGATCTCGCGCATGCCCTGGGGGTCGAGCCCGTTGGTCGGCTCGTCCAGGACGAGCAGGCGGCGCGGCTGGAGCAGTGCCGCGGCGAGCCCGAGGCGCTGCTTCATGCCGAGCGAGTACGCCTTCGCCTTCTTGCCGGCGGCGGCCGCGAGGCCCACCCGGTCCAGCGCCGCACCGACGCGCTCTCGCCGGGTGCGCGGGTCGGCGGCCGGGTCGGCGGCGTCGTAGCGCAGGAGGTTGTCGCGTCCGGAGAGGAAGCCGTACAGGGCGGGGCCCTCGATGAGGGCGCCGACCTGGGGCAGTACGGTGCGGGCCGCGCGCGGCATGGGCCGGCCCAGGACCCGGGCGGTGCCCGAGGTGGGCTCGATCAGGCCCATCAGCATGCGGATGGTGGTGGTCTTGCCGGAGCCGTTCGGGCCGAGGAAGCCGAAGACGCTGCCCGCCGGGACGGTCAGGTCCAGACCGTCGACGGCGAGCTGTCCGCCGCGGTAGCGCTTGGTGAGCGCCCGGGTTGCGATGACGGCGTCATCCGCGCTGTCCCCCTGGTCCGGACTCTCCGCTTCCGTGGCGGACGCTTCGGCCATCGGCTCCCTCGCTTCGTCGTCGTAGCTGCTCCGTGCTGATGCCCGACGCCGGACGCCAGGCCCGGCGCCCGGCGCCTGACGCCCGACGCCTGACGCCTGACGCCCGACGCGACCCGACGCCTGACCACCTTGACCTGACGCCTACTGGGCCGCGTCGGCCGCCTTCACCAGCGCGTCCTTGGTGACCGCACCGGCGTAGACCTTGCCGTCGTCCGTGATCAGGGCGTTGACCAGGCGGGTCTTGAAGACCGTGCCGGAGCCGAAGTCGCCCTTGACCTGGTCGCCGAAGGAGCCCAGGAAGCCGCCGAGGTCGCCGCCCGCGGAGGCCGTGGGCAGGCCCTGGCCGCCGGTGTCGAAGGTGGCGATCGAGTTCCAGCCCTCGCCGATGACCTTCGGGCCGTCCGTCCCCTTGAGGCCGTCCGTCCCCTTCAGGCCGTCCATCTCCTCGGCGAGGCCACCCTCGGCCTCCCGCCCGTGCTCCGGCGCCTCGGCCGCCTCGTCGGCCTCGGTGACCTTCGCACCCTCGGGCGGGGTGAAGTCGAACGTCGACGCGTCCGGCTTCGCGAAGCTGACCTTGGTGAAGCCCGCGTCCACGACGGCGGCGCCGCCGCTCGACGGGGTCAGCGTGAACTTCAGCGGCATGCCGGTCTCGGCGTCCACCGCGACGCTGATGGCGCCGACCGTGGAACCGTCCTGCTTGGGCTTGATCACCAGTCGGTACGCGTCCCGGCCGGCCACCTGCGCGGTGCCGTCGACGGTCACGGACGTGGTGTCGTCGACCGCCTTGAGGGCCTGGTCGGCGAAGTCCTTCGGGGTGGCCGGCACCTCCTTCTCCGGCTGCTCGGCGCTGCCGGACGTGGTGGCGTGGTAGACCTCGTTGGACTTGCTGTCGTAGCCCCAGACGTCCTTGCCGTCGTGGATCAGGCTGTACTCGGCGGCGTTCTCCAGCAGCGACAGCTTCTGCCGGTCGGGGCCGTCGGCGGCGACCCGCAGCGTGTGGGTGCCGGACACCAGCTCGGTGAGCTTGGCCGAGGGGTCGGCGGCGGAGCCGCCCTCGTCCCCGCCCGAACCCGGGCCGCCGGACATACCGGACATCAGGCCGCTCTCCAGGCCGCCGAGGTCCGGTAGGCCCAGGTCGGTGCTGATCTTGACCGTGCCGGACAGCTGCTCGACGTCCGACTTGGCGATCTTCTCTATGAGCTGCTCCGCCGTGACCTTCGGAAGGTCGGGGTCCCCGGAGTCGGCGAGCGCGGGGACGAGGCCGATCGTCGCGGCCGCCACTCCCATCACCGCGACCGGGACGACGTACCGCGCGGCCCTGCGCCGTCCGGCGCGCAGCTCCTCGCCCTCCCCGGCGGTCGTGTTGTCGTCGGAATCGATCGGTGCCATGTGTGCCCTACCTCCGTCGTCGGCGGCGGCTGTCCCACGATCTCGCGCTCGTTCACCCGTGAGCCGCCATTCTCACCCGAATCGGTGAGGATTGGTGTTTCCGTGGTGTCCATCTGACCAAATCGGCCAAGCGGAATCGTCAGACCGCGGGCTCAACTCCGCCTACTCCTGCGGGATGACACGGAGGGGTCGCGGCTCCCCCGGCCCGTAGGGGGCGGGGTAGGCGGCCGGGCGCTCAGCCGGCCCGGTGCACCACGGCGTCGCACAGTTCCACCAGCGCGGACTTCGCCTCGCACTCCTTGAGCGGGGCCAGCGCCGCCCGGGCGTCCTTGGCGTACCGCACGGTGTCCCGCCGCGCCTGCTCCAGCGCGGGGTGGGCGCGCAGCAGCCGCAGCGCCTCCGCGTGCCGCGCGTCGTCGCTCAGGTCGGAGTCCAGCAGCTCGCACAGGGCGATGTCCTCGGCGAGCCCCAGCCGGGCCGCCCGCTCGCGCAGCCGCAGCACCGGGAGGGTCGGGATGCCCTCACGCAGGTCGGTGCCGGGCGTCTTCCCCGACTCGTGGGAGTCGGAGGCGATGTCCAGGACGTCGTCCGCGAGCTGGAAGGCGACGCCGAGCCGCTCGCCGTACTGGGTGAGCACGTCCACGACCGTCTCGTCGGCGCCGGACATCATCGCGCCGAACCGGCAGGAGACCGCCACCAGCGAGCCCGTCTTGCCGCCCAGCACGTCCAGGTAGTGGTCGACCGGGTCCCGGCCGTCCTGCGGCCCCGCCGTCTCCAGGATCTGGCCGGTGACGAGCCGTTCGAACGCCAGGGCCTGCACGCGGACCGCCTCGGGACCGAGGTCGGCGAGGATCTGTGAGGCGCGGGCGAAGAGGAAGTCGCCGGTGAGGACCGCGACCGAGTTGTCCCAGCGGGTGTTGGCGCTGGGCACGCCGCGCCGTACGGCGGCCTCGTCCATCACGTCGTCGTGGTACAGGGTGGCGAGGTGGGTCAGCTCGACGACGACGGCCGAGGGCACGATCCCGGGGGCGTACCGGTCGCCGAACTGAGCGGAGAGCATCACCAGCAGTGGCCGGAAACGCTTGCCGCCGGCCCGCACCAGATGCTGGGCGGCCTCCGTGATGAACGGAACCTCGCTTTTGGTTGCCTCAAGCAACCCTTCCTCGACCGCAACCAATCCGGCCTGGACATCGGCTTCCAGAGCCTGGTCCCGCACGCTCAGCCCGAACGGCCCGACGACGGTCACGAGGGGTCTCCTGTCTGCTGGTGTCTACTGGCGATTACCTGGTTTGTCGATAGGTCGCTGCCACCACTCAAGTCAGCGTATCCGGTCACCTTTCGATCACCGCTAGCGCCCACCGTTACAGGCCGGTCGGTATCGGATCATGCACAGTATGTTTTTGATCAGGTGATATGAGCAGATATCGATCGCAATCACCAGGGGCCGGAACCCGCCACCGAAGATCACATCACCCCTCCCAACGGCCCGCACTCCGAATACGTCACCCGCTCGGGTCACCCCGATCCCGCCCCGAACGGATGCCCGCACAGCACACGGAAACACCGGCCGGGGCGGGGTCGGAGACGAGAGACGCGCGGCGGCCGACCCACCCGACCGCCGGCCGGAACCCGAAACCCTCCCCACCTACGGGCGATTGACTCCGAGTTGGCATTAATGCCCGATTTGCCAGCCTTGCTGAGGCGGGTGAGTTGGCTCACTTCGCCCCACCTGTAGGCAACCCTGCCGCCGACCGTGCCCTCCCTTTGCCCCGCAAGCCAGTTGAGGCTTGGCAGCCGCAAAGGATCAAGCACCTCAAACACCTCAGACCAAGGTCAACAGGCGCGTTGGGTGATTCCTGCACTTGTTTCGGACATGTGCTCTCGCATACGTTCCCGGCCTGTCGGGCGGACGCCGAATCCTGCCACCGCCCGGACGCACAGTCATCCGCCAACAAACTCGCAGGCAGGAGCGGGGGACCCAGGTAAGTCGCCGCACCGGTCACCACCGGAGCGGCTAGGGGTGAAGCCGTGCCCGTCAGGGCCCGGCCGGGCACCTCCCCGCCCGAACCCGACAGCTCACCTCGCAGGCGTAAGGAGAGGGACTCAAGCATGTCTGCCAACGGTCATAACCGTCACGCCCGCACCGCCCGCCTCGCCCGGAAGCTCGCCGTGGCCGGCACCGGCGCCGCCGTGCTCGCCCTGCCGCTCATCGGGGCCACCAGCGCCTCCGCGGCCACTCCGGCCGCCACCACGGCCGCCGCGACCGCCACCACGGCCGCGACGACGTACCCGGACAACCTCGACGGCTGGATCCGTGAGTCGCTCGACATCATGGCCCAGCACGGCATCCCCGGCTCGTACGAGGGCATCCACCGCAACATCATGCGGGAGTCGTCCGGCAACCCGCTGGCCATCAACAACTGGGACATCAACGCCATCAACGGCACCCCGTCCAAGGGCCTGCTCCAGGTGATCGACCCGACCTTCCAGGCGTACCACGTGCCCGGCACCTCCTGGGACCCGTACGACCCGGTCGCCAACATCACCGCCGCCTGCAACTACGCGGCCGACCGGTACGGCTCGATGGACAACGTCTTCGGCGCGTACTGAGCCGTAATACGGGGCTCTGCGCCCTAACACCGGGCTCTACGCCGTAATAGCAGGCTCTGCGCCGTATCACGAAGCTCTGAAGATCCGTTCGAGGACGACGGCCACGCCGTCGTCCTCGTTCGTCAGGGTGACCTCGTCGGCCACCGCCTTGAGTTCGGGGTGGGCGCCCGCCATCGCGACACCGTGGGCCGCCCAGTCGAACATGGGGATGTCGTTGGGCATGTCCCCGAAGGCGATCGTCCGTCGGCGGCTCACGCCCAGGCGCTCGGCGGCCAGCGCCAGGCCGGTGGCCTTGGTGATGCCGCACGGCTGGAGCTCGACCGTCCCCGGACCCGACATCGTGACCGTGGCGAGGGAACCGACCACCGCGCGCGCCGTCGCCGCCAACTCGTCGTCGGACAGCTCGGGATGGCGCAGCAGCACCTTGCTGATCGGCGCGCTCCACAGCTCGTCGCGCCGCTCGACCCGCACCGCGGGCAGCGTCGGGTGAGGCATCAGGTAACCCGGCTCGATGAGGGTCAGGCCGTCGACACCGTCCTGGTCGACCGCCGCGTGCACCTGCCCCACCTCGGCCTCGATCTTGCCGAGCGCGGTCTCGGCCAACTCCCGGTCCAGGGTGACCGACCACAGCATCCGGTGCGCGCCGGCGTCGTACACCTGGGCGCCCTGGCCGCACACCACGAGCCCCGTGCAGCCGAGACGGTCGAGCAGGGGCCGCACCCGGGGCGCCGGCCGCCCCGTCACCACCAGATGCCGCGCACCGGCCCCGGCCACCCGCGCCAGCGCGGCCAGTGACCGGCCGGACACGGTGTCGTCGCCGCGGAGCAGCGTGCCGTCGAGATCGGTGGCGACGAGTGAATACGCGGTGCGGTCCATGATCAGAGAATACGGACACCGCACCTGTCCGACTCACCCGCGATCGCTTCCGAACGAGGAGGCGCGAGGTCGGCACGAGTCCGCACGAGTACGGCACGAGTGCGCACGAGGACGCACGTTCGTGTCCGAAACCTGGCACATCATCGGCTAAAGCCGGTTAAAGGCCTGTGCACCGGTTGGCAACAACATGGTCCGCTACCTACCGGCCGGACGGCACCCGGGGGTACCTTCCTTTTGTCCAGGGGGGACTTGATCGGGGGGTCGGGTTGAACAGCGGACGTGTGCGTGTGCTCAGGCCGGAGGAACTGGGCGAGGGGGAACGGGAGCACTGGCGCGAGCTGCGCGCCAAGTCGACGGCACCACGCAATCCGTTCATGGAACCGGAGTTCACCGACGTCGTGGGCCGGGTGCGGCCGCGGGCACGGATCGCGGTGGTGTACGACGGCGGTGAGGCGGCCGGTTTCCTGCCGCACGAGCGCGGACCGCTGGGTCAGGGCCGGGCCATCGGACTCGGGGTCTCGGACTGCCAGGGCGCGGTGCTGCGCCCCGGCCTCACCCCGGACACCCGCGAACTGCTGCGGGCCTGCTCCCTGTCGAGCTTCGCCTTCGACAACCTGGAGGCGGAGCAGCGGTTGTTCGTACCGCACGCCGCCGAGGAGCACACCACCTACGTCATCGACGTGGAGAAGGGCTACGAGGCGTACGAGAGCGGGCTGCGCGACCGGTCGCCGAAGTTCCTCAAGACCACCCTCGCCAAGGAACGCAGGCTCGGCCGTCAGGTCGGGGACGTGCGTTTCGTGTTCGACGAGCGGGACCCGGCCGCGCTGCGCACGCTCATGGAGTGGAAGTCGGCGCAGTACCGCAGGACGGGACGCCGGGACCGGTTCGCGCAGGAGTGGATCACGCGGCTCGTCGGGCGGCTCGCCAGGACCCGGGCGCCGGAGTGCACCGGCACGCTGTCCGTTCTCTACGCCGACGGCCGACCGGTCGCCGCCCACTTCGGACTGCGCTCGGCGACGGTCCTGGCGTGCTGGTTCCCGGCTTACGACCCGGAGTTCGCCAAGTACTCGCCGGGTCTTGTCCTGCATCTGCGGATGGCCGAGGCAGCCGCCGGCCAAGGCATCGGCATGCTCGACATGGGACGGGGTTCGGCGGAGTACAAGGACGCGCTGAAGACCGGTGACCTGCCCGTGTACGAGGGGGCGGCGACGCGCGTGGGGGCGGGCGCCGCGCTGCACTGGCTCGGCCGCGAGCCGGCCCGCCGCGCGCACGGCTTCGTGCGCGACCGGCCCCGGCTGGCGTCGCTGGCGGTACGGACGTTGAGGGGCGCGGCCCGGCTGCGCCGGTCGTGACGGAGGGCAACCACGAGGGGGTGGGCGCATGGCCGGTGAGCGGCGTGCGTCGCGAGAGACACGGCAGGAGATAGCAGGGTTCCTGAGCATCGGGCCGGTGCAGGTCGCCGAGCTGGATCTCGGCCCCGAGGGAGAGGGGAGGGCCGCGGGCGCCGAGGGGGCGGAGCTGAGACCCGGTCCGGGCAGCCCGCCGGTGACGACCGGCGCGGTGTTCGTCCTGGTCAGACGGGCGGGCCGGCCCGTCGGTACCGTGCTCGGACAGGTGCCCGAGGGCGCGGATCCCACGGAGGTGCTGTCCGGGCTCGCCCGGAAACTGCCGCAGGGGGCGCCGCCCGAGCCGTTGCCCCGGCCGCCGTCCGCCAGTGTCGTGGTCGCCACCCGGGAACGCGCGGACCAGCTCGCCCGCGCGCTGGACTCGCTGCTCGCGCAGGACCACCCGGACTTCGAGATCGTCGTCGTCGACAACGCGCCCGTGACCGAGGAGACCCGGGAGCTGGTCGAGCGCAAGTACGGCGAACGGGTGCGGTACGTGTGCGAACCGGTGCCCGGACTCGCCATCGCCCACAACCGGGGTCTCGCGGTCGCACGGGGCGCGGTAGTCGCCTTCACCGACGACGACGTGGTCGCCGACCCGCGCTGGCTCACCGAGCTGACCGCGCCCTTCGCCGCCGACCCGCGTCTGGGCTGCGCCACGGGGCTGATCCTGCCCGCGCGGCTGCGCACTCCCGCCCAGGTGCTCCTGGAGAGCCACGGCGGCTTCGCGAAGGGGTTCACCCCGCGGACGTACGACCCCGAGCACCCGCCCGCCGACGAGCCGCTGTTCCCGTTCACCGCGGGCCGGTTCGGCTCCGGCGCCAACATGGCCTTCCGCACGGAGGTGTTGCGAGCGGTCGGCGGCTTCGACCCCGCGACCGGCGCGGGCACGCGCGCGCGGGGCGGCGACGACCTCTACGGCTTCGTCCGCGTCCTCGCCCAGGGGCAGCGGCTGCGCTACACCCCGCACGCACTGGTCTGGCACCACCACCGGGAGACCTGGCGGGACCTGGAGACCCAGGCCTACGGCTACGGCGCGGGCCTCACCGCGTATCTCACGGCGATCCTGGTGAACCGGCCCGCGCTGCTGCCGGCCTTCCTCGCCCGGGTGCCGGGCGGACTGGCGCACGCGCGAGGGCTGACCGCCGTACGCGCGACCGGTGAGGGTGCGGACGCGGCGGCGGAGGGGCCGGGCGGGCACGACTCCCGTACGCATCCCTGGCCGCGGCGCCTGTCCCGGTTGCAGCGCCGGGGCATGCTGTACGGCCCCGTCGGCTATCTGCGGGCCCGTCGCGCCCTGCGTACGGTCGGACTGGAGGCGCGATGAGCGAGGCGTCCGAGACTCCGGGGGCGGCCGGGGCTCCGGGAGCGGCGGAGACCCCGAGGACGGCGGAGACTCCGAGGGCGGCCGGGGCGCGGGAAGGCGTTCCCGCGGCGGGCGGGCCGGACGGACGGGGCGGGCCGGACCGACCGGGCGGCGGGCCGGGAGGACCGAGCGGCGGGCCGGGAGGACCGAGCGGCGGGCCGGGAGGACCGGGCGGGCACATACCCATCTTCCTCTACCACGCCGTCATGGACGATCCGCCCTCGTGGATCGCCGAGTTCACCGTCACTCCGAAGGAGTTCGCCGCCCATCTGGACGCGATCGTGGACAGCGGCATGACGCCGGTCACGATCAGCGTGCTCGCCGACCACCTCGCCGGGCGGGCGCCCCTGCCGCCCCGGCCGGTGCTGCTCACCTTCGACGACGGCTTCGCCGACCTGCCCGGCCCCACGGCCGAGGCGCTGGCCGAGCGCGCGCTGCCCGCCACCGCCTACCTCACCACCGGGGCCATCGCCCCGGGCGGTCGCAGTCTGCTGCCCCCGGCCCCGATGATGACCCTGGACGCGGCGGCGGAGCTGGAACGTTCCGGCATGGAGATCGGCAGCCACACCGTCACCCACGCCCAGCTCGACACGCTGTCCGCCAAAGGGCTGGCGTACGAACTGCGCACGTCCAAGGCCACGCTGGAGGACGCCCTCGGGCATCCGGTCCGCCACCTCGCCTACCCGCACGGCTACAACAGCGCGAAGGTGCGGTCGTTGTCGGCCCGCGCCGGGTACGAGACGGCGACCGCCGTGCGGCACGCGCTCAGTTCCGACCGCGACGAGCGGTACCGCATCGCCCGGCTCATCGTGCGGCGGAGCCACACGGTCGCCGACGTCGAGGCGTGGCTGGCGGGAGGGGGCGTCCGGATCGCCCCCTACCGCGACGGGCCGAAGACGGTCGCGTGGCGGTGGTACCGGCGGGGGCGTGCCATGGTGCGGGGGCCCGAGTTCGCCGGCTGACCTCGGTCACTCGAGTGGCTGGTTGAGGTGGGGGTCGGCGACCACCTTGCGCAGACTGGCCCACGCCCGGTCGTTGGCCACGGCCAGATTGCAGTTCGGTCCCGGGTCGCGGTAGTTCCACTGGAGGGCGGCCTTGACGCCCTCCAGTTCCTTGAGCACGCGGGGCACCTGCGCGTACCAGTCCGCCTGCCGGTCCGGCCGCTTCGGGTCGGAGGCGCTGCCGAACTCCGAGAGCATCAGGGGCTTGTCGTCGGAGAGGTTGGCGCGGATCCAGTCGTGGGTGGCGTGCTGCGTCTGGGCGAAGCTGAGCCAATCCGTCTTGTGGCAGAGGTAGTAGTTGTACTGGTTGTAGCCGATCCAGTCGACGTACTCGTCCCCCGGGTACATGCTCTTGAACAGGTCGGCGTGGTCCAGGTAACCGGTGATGATCCAGGTCCACACGACGTTGTCGACGCCCAGCTCGCGGAACCGGTCGTGGATGTGCCGGTAGGCCCGCACGTAGTCGGCCGGTGTGCCGTTGTCCGGGGTGCGGGTGTCCATCTCCAGGTCGAAGGAGAGGAACACCTTCTTCCCCGTGCGCTGCCCGTACTCCTTGATGCGCTGGGCCTGGACCTCGATCACGGAGTCGTCCAGGTCGCCGGCGGCTATCTGCTTCCAGGTGGGCTGCTGCTGCTTGGTGCCGCCCCACCACTTGCTCTCCCAGGAGAGCAGCAGCATGCGGTCCTCGCCGACGCGCTGCTCCTGCTCGGTGAGGAGCTGGCCTTCCAGACGGGTCTCCGTGACCGCGGACATGTCGTGGTACGTGTACACGATGTCGAGCCCGCGCCCGACGTTCTTCTCGTACTCGTGCACCTTCTCGGCCAGGTCGGACTTGTCGTGCGGCACGAACGCGCCGAACCAGGCGCCACAGGGCGGTTCGAGCAGCTCGGTCGGGCGGCACTTCGCGTCGTCGGCCGGGTCGGCGGGGCCGGAGGCGTCGCGCAGGGCGAGCACCGCGACCAGGACCGCGCACGTGGCCGTGATGGACGTGATCAGCAGTCTGCGCCGGCCCGGTCCCCTGCGGTCTCTGGGGGGCTTGGGGGGCTTGGGCCGGCGGTGCTGTCCGGTCGTCGTCGAGTCTCCGGCCGGGCGGCGAGCGGGACGGGCGAACCTCACAGAGTGGAACCCTTCCGTGTCCTCGGCGCCGTCCCCGGCGCCGTGCTGGGCGTCGGCGGGGAGGCACGCAGGCGCGGGCAGAACGCGGCGAGCGTGGTCAGCAGGGTGAGCGTCAGCAGGACGCGGTCCCCGCTGAAGGCGTGCGCGGCTATCAGTACCGTGGCGACGAGCATCGCGGCGCTCACGCTCAGCAGGACGGCCAGCATCAGCCGTTCCAGCAGGTCGGAGTGGCGTTCGAAGTTCGGGTCCCAGCGCTCGACGGGGGCTTCGGCACGGCGGGCCCGCAGCGCGGGGCCGCAGATCCCGACCAGGGCGGCGCCCGGGCCGACGGCCAGGAACGCGGCGACGGCCGCGCCGCGCAGTGGTGAGCCGCCGGGCAGGGCGAGCGCGGCGAGCGCCAGCCAGCCGGCGAACGGGGGCAGCATACGGATCACGAGGTCCTGCGGTGTCATGGCGTCCTGCGGTGTCGTGGCGTCCTGCGGTGTCATGGCTGACTCGCTCCCCTTCTCAGCTCGCCGGTTTCAGGACGTAGAGCACGCCGGCACTGTTCTCGGCGATCAGCTCGAACCTCGGTGACGCCGCCACGGACTCCCGTACGCGCGCCAACTGCGCCTTGTCCAACTGGCCGTTCATCTCGGAGTTGGCCGTCTGCCCCTGGGTGAGCAGGAAGTAGGCGCGTGCCGGTGCTTCCACGGCGGCCATGTCGCGGGCCAGGACGGCGGCCGGGTCGCGGACTATCTCGTCGACGTGGCGTCGGTCGTCGTCGAGGAACCAGTAGTGGTCGACTCTCCAGTACTGCTCGTAGGCGAGCGGGTAGTTCCGGTTGGCGGCGACGACCAAGGAATCGTCGGGCGCCTGGTCGAAGAGCTGCTGGACGAGGGCGACTTCCCGGGGCGGGAAGTAGTTGATGCGGTCCTTGCCCGAGTAGCTCGGTACGAAAGCGAGGGTCCCGGCAAGCAGCACGAGCGGCGGCACCCACGCGCCGTATCGCAACGGGGGCAGGGAAGGCAGTGGCAGGCGGCGGCGTCGGGCCGTGGTGGCCGGCGAGCGTCCGCCCGTCTCCCACGCGGCGGCGTCGGCGGCCAGCGTGCGGACCTTGGGCAGCAGCGCGGCGGCGGCGAAGAAGGCCGCGCCGGGCAGCGTGAACATCAGGACCCGGAAGATCATCTCGCTGCCGTAGCTGCTCGCCACGAACATCGGCAGCGGCGCGGCGGCGACCAGCAGCAGCGGCAGCGCCCGGTGCCGCAGCACCCGTTGGCGCAGTACACCCACCAGCGCGAGCAGGAGCACGGAACCCGAAAGCAGCCGGGCCGCCCAGGAGGTCGCCACCGCTCCGGTGCCGGTGGGGGTGGCCCCGTACCCGGTCTCGACGTTGGCGCCGACGTCGCCGATGGAGCGGATCATGTCCGGCATGGCGGCGGACAGGAAGGGCAGCGCGGCCGTGAGGCACCAGGCCAGGAAGATCACGGCCGTCGTGACCGCCGGGACCCAGTGGCGGTAGCGGCGCGTGAAGACCAGCGCGACGAGCGTGACGACGAGCATGCCGGGTGTCAGCTGGTGCGAGACGACGATGGCGGTGACCAGCACGCTGAGCAGTACGGTCCACACGGCCTGCCCCTGCCGGCCGCCCCGTCCGCCGGAGCGGCCGTAGCGGCGCAGTACGACCGCGATGACGCCCAGGTGGAGGACGAAGGCCACGGACTGCGGGGAGAAGTAGTCCTGGCCCACCCAGTTGGCGACGCAGAACAGCCACACGGCGGTCCAGATCAGCCGCCGGTCCTCGGTGAAGGTCCGGTAGATCAGCAGCAGCGGGAGCAGCAGCAGCACGCTGGAGGCCAACGGCCACCAGGCCATGTACATCGCGGCGTTGTCCACACCCAGCAGCCGCACCAGCGCCGCCTGGGCGGCGAAGAAGCCGGGCCACTGGTCGTAGACGGCCATGTCGCCGAGCTGGTCCGCGGTCTGCAGACCGCCGGACGTCAGCAGATGGTCGATGACCGCGTCGTGCTTCCACGCCCACGCGTAGAGCGGGGTCGGGTAGAGAACGGCCTGGGTGGCCCGCTCCATCACCAGCAGGCCCAGGACGTACGCGAGGGACCAGCCGTTGCGACGGCGCGGGTCGCGGACCGTGAGCCAGAAACCCGCGGTGAGCACGGCGAGGCCGGCCCAGAAGGTGGGGTGCAGGGCGCTGACCAGGCCGTAGTCGTCCAGGGCGGACACGTCGGTGTGCCGCATCGCGTAGCCCCACAAGGCCAGGGCGACGAGGAGGGGCACGGCAGGCCAGGCGGCGGCCATGCGGGTCGGCCAGGCGGCGGGAGCGAGGTCGGACAGATCCGTCACGGGCAGCTCGGCGGCGGAGCCGGAGGGCTCCGGGGTAGAGGGGCGGTGGGCGCGTGCGGTACTCCCCCGGCCCGGCCGGGCGGATGCTTCGTCCGAGGTCGTGGTGGCCGACTCCTGCGAGGCGCGGGGCCGCTCCTGCGAGGTGCGGGGCTCCTCGGCTGCTTCCGGCGCGTCCCGGTTCGACGCGTCCCGGGGTTCCTGCCCGGGCGCGGGCTCTGGTGCGGATCTCTCCCGTGGAGTTGCTGGCGGACGCACGACGGTTCCCCCCTGGCGATTCGGCTCTGTGCTTGATCAGTCCCTGGACATGCCGTTCGGTCTGGTGTGGTGCGGGGGCTCCGTCATAGCTGTCTTGCCGACCGCGTCGATCGCGCCCGTCAAGGCCGTCGCGTCCGTCAGGCCCGTCGCGTCCGTCGCGCTCGTCGTTTCCGTCGCGTCCGTCGCGTCCGTCGCGTCCGTCATGAAGGACGGGCGGCGCAGGGACAGGAGCAGGACGACGAGGACGAGCAGCAGGAGGAGAGGCGGCGCGATCGGCGCGAGCTCCTGACGCCAGACCCAACCCCCCACCGCGACGAGATACAGAACCCCCCAGCGTCCCTGCCACGGCAGCCGGCCGCCCGCCTTAGCGAGCAGCAGCCACAGCGGTACGAGACACAGCAAATGCAGGACGAGCGGAGTCCAGCGCAGCAGTGGGCCTGGCCCGTCGAGCCCCGCCGCTTCCGCAAGAAATCCGGCCGTCTCGGTGTATAACGTCCCACCGACCGCCTCCGGTTCCCGGCCGAGCGCCACGGGCGCCGCGTGCAGGGCCAGGACGGCGGCGCCAAGTGCGCCACCGGGCAGCCACGGGTCGGGCGAGGCGCACAACGTCACGGCCGCCACGAACACCACGAGGATCAGGGCCCCGGCGACCAGTGCCGGCAGCGGAATCCCCCGCAACAGCTCCTGCCCGGTGAGTTCGGCCCCGACCTCTGAAGCGCCGCCCAGCCACGGCAAGTCGCGCAACGCCACCAGGAAGACGATGGTGGCGACGCCGAGCAGCAGCCACAGGGCAGGCCTCAGAAGCCGCTCGGGGATCGCCCCGATCCCGCCGTCGTCATCGCCCTCCGCGAAGGCGCCGTCAGCGTCGCCGTGGCGGTGGTCGCCGTCTCCGTCGCCGTCGCCTTCGGGGCGGGAGCGGGAGCCGGGGCCCGAGTCCGCGTCGGTCGTGTGGGGCTCCTGGGGCACGTCGGTCGCGTCGGCCACCTGGGGCACCCGCAGGCCGTGCGGCACGTGCGGCGTGTGGGGCAGGTGGGCCGCGTCTGCCTCATGGGTCGCATCGGACGCGTCGGACGCAGCAGACGCATCAGACCCAGTGCTCGCGTCGGTCAAGTCCGGCGTCGGGTCCTGGCCGGACGGGAGCCCGCTCCCCGCGTCCGGGTTCCGTGGCCGCCGGACGATCACCGCAAGGGTGTCCGCCTCCAGGGCCTCCCGTTCGTACCCCGGACGCCCTATGAACAGGGCGACGGTGTCGTCCCGTGGCGCCTCGTCGGACTGCCCGTGCTCGTACGCCGCCCGCCGCGCCCAGCTCGTGCCGTACCCGGCGGTGGCGTTCAACCGGGCCCAGTGGGTGCCGTAGGAGTTGCCGGGCCCCGGCTTCCGAACGCCCCGCAGTCCGAGGCCACCGGAGGCGTCCGTTCCCCGGGGCCCACCGGAACGACCGGCTCCGTCGCTGCCGCGCAGGGTGGCCCGCAGGCCGGGCACGCAGCCGACGGCGACCACCGTCATGCCGCCGAGCACCGCCCAGCCGGCGCCCGCGATCCCGGCCGGGCTGAACAGGATCGCCGCGCTGCCCAGCACGAGGACGCACATGGTGCCCTGCACGGCGGCGAGCACGCCGGTACGCCCCTGGACGCGCAGCACGCCGATGTACAGCTCGACCACGATCCTCGGCAGCGCCCCGATGGCCAGCAGCCGCAGCACCGTGGAACCGTGCTCGGCGTAGTCCTCGTCGAAGGGCGCGAGGATCTGCGGCGCGAAGACGACCAGGAAGAGCACCACCGGCACCAGCAACAGCGTCATGCGGCGCAGCGCCCCGCGGACGCCGTCGGCGAGGCGGCGCGGGTCGTGCGAGGCGTGCGCGGTGAGGGAGGAGGCCATGTTGATGGCCATGAACTCCATCGTGCCGCCGACGGTGTACGCCACGTAGAAGTAGCCGTTCTCCGCGGCGCTGAAGTTGACCGCGACCATCACCGGGAGCAGGTTGATCATCGCCAGGCTGAACACCGCGCCCAGCGAGTCCCCGGCCAGGAACCGGCCCATCTCACGGACCTTGGGCGGCTCCACGTCGTGGTCGGCGGCGGCCTGGCGCGGGATGAGTCTGCGGAAGATCAGCCAGCCGAGCGGCAGGGTGGAGAAGGCGATGGCCACGGCCCAGGACACGAAGATGCCGAGCACCGGCAGCGTGGTGGCGAAGAGGGCCAGCAGGATCAGCTTCCCGACCGAGAACACCGCGTTCCCGGCGGGCACCCACTCCGCCTTGCGCAGCCCGGTCAGCACGCCGTCCTGGAGGGTGAGCAGCGCCCAGGCCACGCACGCCGCGACGAACAGCGCCCCCGCCTCGGCGGTGCCCAGCGGGGCGTACGAAGCGCCCCACAGGTCGAGGGTGAGCAGGAAGACGACGGCGGCCACGGCGACGACCACCGAACTGGCCGCGTACGCCCGCCACACCAGCGGCCCGGTCGCGCGGCCGGCCCGCGGTACGAAGCGGACCACGGCGCCGATCATCGTGGTCGCCGTGATGCTGGCGAGCAGCCGCATGGCGGCGATGGCGGCGGAGCCCTGCCCGACGGCCTCCTCCGAGTAGTAGCGGGCGGCCACGAGCCAGAAGCCGAGGCCGAGCACGGCGGAGACGCCGGTGCTGAGCATCAGGAAATAGGCGTTCTTGAAGAGCGAGTCGCCTCCGTGCCCGCTCCCGGACGGCGTCGGGCCACCGCCCGCGGGTGCCGCCGCGGTCTCGTGCACCTGGGTCTCAGCCACCGGTCGGAACCAGCCCTTCGGGTGCCTCGGCCGGTCGTACTCCGGACTCCTCCAGCGCGGCGACGGCCGCACGGGCGCGCAGCGGATCCACGGGCAGCGCGTGCCGCGCGAACCAGCGCGCCCCCTCCGGAGAGGGTGACGGGTCGGTGAAGGCGGCGCCCGCGTAGTCGTCCAGCGGCGGATCGTAGAGGTAGCCGACGACGATGCCGCGCCGGGCCAGCGCCCGCACCGCCGCGTCCCGGTCCGCCACGAGCAACGGCACGCGGAACAAGGGCTGCGCGGCGTTCGGTGATCGGCTCCTCGCCCCCTCCCACCCGGCCGGATTCGCCCAACGCGTCGACAGCAGCAGCTCCGTACCCGCACGGCAGTCGGCGAGTACGTCGTCCAGCCGGTCGAGCCCGCGTCCGATGCGCCCGAGCCGGAACCGGCCGGCGCGCAGCCGGTAGTCGTGCATGTCGACGCGGACCCAGGGGTCGTGGGCGTCGAGGGAGTCCCGGGCGTCGAGGTCGGAGGCCGAGGCGACCGCGCGGGTCAGCTCCTCCGGACGCAGCGGCATCCGGATCTCCTCCCGCTCCATCAGCCCCAGCAGCCGCATCGCGGCCCAGGCGGTCCGCCGCAGCCGCAGCCCGCGCACGGCGGCCTCCGCGTACGGCCGTACGGCGTAGGCGAGTTCGGCCGTGGTGCGGCGCGGCAGCAGCAGGTCGTCGCAGGCCTTCGCCAGCGCGTCCCGCAGCCCCGGGTCGGCGACCGCGAGGATTCCCCCGGCCTTGGCACCGACGTGCTTGGACAGGCTGAAAACGGAGGCATCCCCCCAAGAGCCGACCGGCCGCCCGCCCACCTCGCTGCCGATGGCGTGCGCCGCGTCCTCGAACAACGGGATGCCCAACGCGTCGCAACGGGCCCGCAGTCCGGGCGCCGGGTCCGGGTTGCCGTACAGGTTGGTCGTCACTACGGCGGACAGCGAACCCCACACCTCCGCGGGCACGGCATCGATGTCGATGGACGCGTCCGACGGATTCAACGGCGCCTGCACCGGCCGCAGTCCGGCCGCGAGCACGACGAAGAAGATGACGTCGTCGTTGACCGGCGACATCAGCACCCGGCCGCCCGGCGGGCACCAGTGACGCAGTGCCGCGTACAACCCGAAACGGCATGACGGTACGTACACGCATTCTCGGCCGAGTCGGCTGCGCATGGTCTCTTCCAGCCGCTTCCTCGGCTGCGAACCATCCCGCACCGAACCCGGACCGGCCTCCCCAATGGCCATCCGCCCCCCTGGTGTGCCATCGAAAGCCCCCTCCCCGAGGCCTTCCGGCACCCGCCCAGAGTCGCCCCGTTCGCACCGCTCCGTCAAGATTGCGTACCGGCCTGTGGACAACTTCCCGCACACAACCGGAAGCGGAGCGCCACATCCCCGGCCGTTCGCGCGGGCGTACGCGGGCGACGGAGGAGCCTCCCCACCGGTCACTCCCCCACCTCCACGCACGGGCGCCCGGACCACTCCCCGCACGTCAGCACACCTGAACGCGCCTCCCCCGCCACGCACCGCCACCTCCCGACGCACTGCCCAAGACCGGTATGTCACCCGTAACGTGTGGCCCGACCACGAACCACGTGGCGCACCCGGCGCGCACGGCGCACATGGCGAGCACGAAAGCGAGGCAGCACCCGATGCCCCCCTTCGATGTCCCCGAGGGCGACCCCTTCGGCCCGCACAACCTTCCGTACGGCGTGTTCTCGATCCCCGGCACGCAGGAGCGGACGGTGGGCGTCCGGCTCGGCGACCACGTCCTCGACGCCGGCGCGGCGGCCCACGCACTCGGATCGCCGTACGCCTCCCTGCTCGCACGGCCCACCCTGAACCCGCTGCTGGCGGCCGGCCGCACCGCCTGGTCCGACGTACGGCGCGCGCTGACGGCCTGGGTGACGGTCCCCGCCCACCGCGCAACCCTGGAACCCCTCTTCCACCCCCTCTCCTCGGTGACGCTGCACCTGCCCTTCGAGGTCGCGGACTACGTCGACTTCTACGCCTCCGAGAACCACGCCCGGAACGTCGGCCAGATCTTCCGCCCCGACGCCGCCGACTCCCTCACCCCCAACTGGAAACACCTACCCATCGGCTACCACGGCCGCTCCGGCACGGTGGTCGTGTCCGGCACGGACGTCGTACGGCCGTCCGGGCAGCGCAAGGCCCCCACCGACGCCGCTCCCGTCTTCGGCCCGTCCGTCCGCCTCGACATCGAGGCCGAGGTCGGCTTCGTGGTGGGCGTGCCGTCCGAGCTGGGCAGCCCGGTGGCGCTCGGCGACTTCCGCGAGCACGTCTTCGGACTCTGCCTGCTCAACGACTGGTCCGCGCGGGACGTCCAGGCCTGGGAGTACGTCCCCCTCGGCCCGTTCCTCGGCAAGTCCTTCACCACCTCGGTGTCGGCCTGGATCACACCGCTGGACGCCCTGGAGGAGGCACGGGTGGCCCCGCCGGAGCGCACGCACGAACTGCTGCCCTACCTCGACGACACGGACGGGGAACTCGACGAACCCGGAGGTTACGACCTGCGGATCTCCGTCTCCGTCAACGGCCACGTCGTCTCCGAGCCGCCGTTCTCCTCCATGTACTGGACGGCCGCCCAGCAACTGGCCCACATGACCGTCAACGGCGCCTCCCTGCGCACCGGCGACCTCTACGGCTCCGGCACGGTGAGCGGTCCGGCCGACCGGGAGCGCGGGTCCCTGCTGGAGCTGACCTGGAACGGACGCGATCCCCTTGAACTCCCGGACGGCAAGCGGACGTTCCTGGAGGACGGGGACGTGGTGACCCTGGCGGCCTGGGCACCGGGGCCGGGCGGCACCCGGGTAGGGCTGGGCGAGGTGACCGGCCAGGTGGTCCCGCCACGGACCGGACGGTAACCACCGCGACTCCCGCGACTCCCGCGATTTCCGCGCACTCGGATCCATTGCCCGTCGGGGCCTGACTCACGCCGCCCGGCACCGTCATACTGGCGTCGGGCGGTGTGTGCGGCACGTCCGCGCCCGCGCGGCGAGCATCGTCACGCCGGCCCGACCGCAGTCGCACCCCAGAGACACCCCGGACACACCCCAGACGCACCACTGTCCGCACCACAGCCCAGCACAGCCCAGCACAGCCAGAGCCGCCCTTCCGACCAGGATCCGGAGCCCGTGGCATGACCGTCTGCCTGCTCCTGCTGTTCGTCGTCGCCGTGACCGCCGCGGTACCGGTGCCGCGCGCGCTGACCCGTTCCGCGTGGCCCGAGCGGGATCCCGTGGTCGCGCTCTGGGTGTGGCAGTGCCTGGTCGCCACCGTCCTGTTGTGCTGTCTGACGGCCCTCGTCCTCGGCGCCGCCGCCGTCTTCGGCACCGTGCGCGCCCAGCTCTTCGCGCCTGCGCCACCGGCGGTGACCGCGGCCTACAACCTCTCCGCCGGCCCGCCGTGGGCGGCCGCCCTCACCCTCCTGCTGGCCGGCGGCGCCGCCTGGACGACCGCCATGCTCGCCCGCGAACTCGTCGAGGCCCGCCGACGGCGCGCCCAGTCACGCGCCCACCTGCGCGAACGCGCCCCCGACCTGCCCGCCGGACTCCCCGCCGCCCGCGGCCCGCTGCTGGTCCTGGAGGACGAGTACCCGGACGCCTGGTGGATGCCCGGCAACCCGCCCCAGCTGATCGTCACCACCGGTGCCCTGCAGCGCCTCACCGACCATCAGATCGACGCCGTCCTCACCCACGAGCGGGGCCACGCCCGGGCCCGCCACGACTGGCTGCTGCACCTGTCCAGCGCCCTGGCCACCGGCTTCCCGCGGGTCCCGCTGTTCGCCCACTTCTGCGACCAGACCCACCGCCTGGTCGAACTCGCCGCCGACGACACCGCCTCCCGCCGCTGCGGCCACCTGACCACGGCACTGGCCCTGATCGAGCTGAACCAGCACCGCGGTGTCCTGTCCTGCTCCTCCAGCCACCGGCTTCTCGGCGAACGGGTCGACCGCCTCCTGGAACCCCCGCCCCGCCTGCTCCCCCGGCACAGGGCCCTGACCACGGCGACAGCCGCTCTGGTCCCCCTCCTCCCGCTGCTGATCACCTTCGCCCCGGGCCTGACGGCGCTGGCGTAGGGAGCGGTGTCGCGCGCCCGTCGCTCGTCGCTCGCCACCCGTCGCTCGTCGTTCGTCGCCTATATCCAGTCGTCGGGCTCGGGCTCCGGCTCGTGTTCGGGCCAGTCGTCCACGCCGGAACCAGAATCAGCACCGGAGCCCGATCCGGCCGACGGGCGGCCCGGTACGGGCGCCGTGGCCGCGGCCGGTCCGTTCAGCTCCGCCAGCACCGCGAGGACGCCCTCCCCGTACGTCGCCAGCTTCTTCTCGCCGACCCCGCTGATGCCTCCGAGCTGCCCGATCGAGGTGGGCCAGGCGGTGGCGATCTCCCGGAGCGTGGCGTCGTGGAAGATGACGTACGCCGGAACGCCCTGCTCGCGGGCCTGCTCCGCGCGCCAGGCGCGCAGGGCCTCGAAGGCGGGGAGCAGTTCCTCGGGCAGTTCGACCGCGGCGGCCTTGGGCTTGCGGTCCCCCCGTCCGCCGCCTGCCGACCGAGCCGTGGCCGGCTTCTTGGGCTCCTTGCGCAGCGGCACCTCCCGCTCCCGGCGCAGCACCGACCCGCTGGTCTCGGTCAGCACCAGCGTTCCGTACTCGCCCTCGACCGCGAGGAGTCCCTGGGCCAGCAGCTGCCGGGCGACGCCCCGCCACTCCCCCTCGGTCAGCTCCTCGCCGATGCCGAACACGGAGAGCTGGTCGTGGTCGAACTGGATCACCTTGGCGGTGCGCTTGCCCAGCAGGATGTCGATGATCTGCCCCGCGCCGAACTTCTGCCCGCGCTCCCGCTTCAGCCGCACCACCGTCGACAGCACCTTCTGTGCCGGGACCGTGCCGTCCCAGGTCTCCGGGGGCGTGACGCAGGTGTCGCAGTTGCCGCAGCCGGCCGGGTCCGGGTCCTGCCCGAAGTAGGCGAGGAGCTGGCCGCGGCGGCACTGGGCGGTCTCGCACAGGGCGAGCATCGCGTCCAGGTGGGACTGGGCCCGGCGGCGGAACGCCTCGTCGCCCTCGCCGGACTGGATCAGTTTGCGCTGCTGTACGACGTCGTTGAGGCCGTACGCCATCCAGGCCGTCGACGGCAGGCCGTCCCGCCCGGCGCGGCCGGTCTCCTGGTAGTAGCCCTCGACCGACTTGGGAAGGTCCAGGTGAGCGACGAATCGCACGTCCGGCTTGTCGATGCCCATGCCGAAGGCGATGGTCGCCACGACCACCAGGCCCTCCTCCCGGAGGAACCGGGACTGGTGCGCGGCTCGGGTGCCCGCGTCCAGGCCCGCGTGGTACGGCACGGCCTCGATGCCGTTGCTCGACAGGAACTCGGCGGTCTTGTCGACGGAGTTGCGCGAGAGGCAGTACACGATGCCCGCGTCGCCGGGGTGCTCCTCGCGCAGGAAGTGCAGCAGCTGCTTCTTGGGGTCGGACTTCGGCACGACCCGGTACTGGATGTTGGGCCGGTCGAAGCTCGCCACGAAGTGCCGCGCCGCCGGCATGTTCAACCGCTCGGTGATCTCGCGGTGCGTCGCGTGCGTGGCCGTCGCCGTGAGCGCGAGCCGGGGCACGTCCGGCCAGCGCTCGCCGAGCAGGGACAGGGCGAGGTAGTCGGGCCGGAAGTCGTGGCCCCACTGCGAGACGCAGTGCGCCTCGTCGATCGCGAAGAGGGAGATCTTGCCCCGGGAGAGCAGGTCGAGGGTGCCCTCCAGCCGCAGCCGCTCGGGGGCCAGGTACAGCAGGTCCAGCTCGCCGGCGAGGAACTCGGCCTCCACCACGCGCCGCTCGTCGAAGTCCTGCGTGGAGTTCATGAACCCGGCCCGCACGCCGAGCGCCCGCAGCGCGTCCACCTGGTCCTGCATCAGCGCGATCAGCGGCGAGACCACGATGCCCGTGCCGGGCCGGACCAGGGACGGAATCTGGTAGCACAGCGACTTGCCGCCGCCGGTCGGCATGAGCACGACGGCGTCACCGCCCGCCACCACATGGTCGACGACCGCCTCCTGCTCGCCACGGAAGGCCTCGTACCCGAAGACCCGGTGCAGCGTGGCCAGCGCCTCGCTGTCCACGCCCCTGGTCTGTGTCGCCTCTGCCATCTCGCCGATCACGCCCGTCCCGCCCATCGTCCCGTCCCCCGTACGTCCTGCCTCGCCCGTCTGGTCCGTCCTGTCCCGACCACTGCCTCAACGATAGGGGCCCGCGCCGACAGCTCCGGAGTTATCCACAGGCTTCACCCGTCGCCGATCGTCACGAGCCGATAGCCCGAAGTGGCATCCGACACTCCTATCACTGGGAACTCACAAGAGTGGCAACCGAGGTCTCACTAGAACAGGCCGGAGCCGGACGTGCTGATACTGCGGCAAGAAACACTGACGAGTTCCAACCAGACCCGGGTCCCGGCATCAGCCGTCGTACTGACCGTGGAGGTCGTCTCACCGGACTCCGTCTCCCGCGACCGCGAGACCAAGCCCCTGAAGTACGCCCGGGCGGGCATCGCGCACTACTGGCGAGTGGAGAACGAGAAGGGCCTCGCCGTCGTCCACGCCTTCGAGCTGGAGCCCACCACCGGCACCTACGTCGGCGTCGGCATCTTCCGTGAGCGCATGAAGGTGAGCGCGCCCTTCCCGATGGACCTGGACCTGACCGCCATCAAGGCCCGTCGCGGCGGCGAGTAGCCCCTGGACAGACGCGGCGGCGGCCCCGCACCCCGAGGGTGCCGGGCCGCCGCCGTCTCCGTACCGGCGAGCGCCGCGTCAGCGCACGAACACCCCCGCCTGTCCCGCCAGGTCCAGGAAGTACTGCGGCGCCACACCGAGCACCACCGTGACCGCCACTCCGACGCCGATCGCCGTCATCGTCAGCGGTGACGGCACCGCGACGGTCGGGCCCTCCGGCCTCGGCTCGCTGAAGAACATCAGCACGATCACACGGATGTAGAAGAACGCCGCGATCGCGGACGAGATCACACCGATCACGACCAGCGGTGCCGCGCCGCCCTCCGCCGCCGCCTTGAAGACGGCGAACTTGCCGGAGAAGCCGGAGGTGAGCGGGATGCCCGCGAAGGCCAGCAGGAACACCGCGAACACGGCCGCCACCAGCGGTGACCTGCGTCCGAGCCCGGCCCACTTCGACAGGTGGGTCGCCTCACCGCCCGCGTCGCGCACCAGGGTCACGACCGCGAAGGCGCCGATCGTGACGAACGAGTACGCGGCCAGGTAGAAGAGGACGGACGAGATGCCGTCCGGCGTGGTCGCGATGACACCGGCGAGGATGAAGCCCGCGTGCGCGATCGACGAGTACGCCAGCAGCCGCTTGATGTCGGTCTGCGTGATCGCGACGATCGCGCCGGCCAGCATGGTGACGATCGCCACGGCCCACATCACCGGCCGCCAGTCCCAGCGCAGGCCGGGCAGGACGACGTAGAGGATGCGGAGCAGGGCGCCGAAGGCCGCCACCTTGGTCGCCGCCGCCATGAAGCCGGTCACCGGCGTCGGCGCGCCCTGGTACACGTCCGGCGTCCACATGTGGAACGGCACCGCGCCCACCTTGAACAGCAGGCCCATGACGATCAGCGCGGACCCGACCAGGAGCAGCGCGTCGTTGCCCATGGTGTCGGCGAGCGCCGGGGTGACGTTCTGCACGGTGCCGTCGACGACCTGCGCGATCGTGCCGTACGACATCGAGCCCGCGTAGCCGTAGAGCAGGGCGATGCCGAACAGGGTGAAGGCGGAGGCGAAGGCGCCGAGCAGGAAGTACTTGACCGCCGCCTCCTGCGACATCAGCCGCTTGCGGCGGGCCAGCGCGCACAGCAGGTAGAGGGGAAGGGAGAAGACCTCCAGGGCCACGAAGAGCGTCAGCAGGTCGTTGGCCGCCGGGAAAACCAGCATGCCTGCGACGGCGAAGAGGAGGAGCGGGAACACCTCCGTGGTGGTGAAGCCGGCCTTGACCGCCTTCTTCTCGCTCTCGCTGCCCGGTACGGACGCCGCCTGGGCGGCGAAGGAGTCGACGCGGTTGCCGTGCACGTCCGGGTCGAGCCGCCGCTCGGCGAAGGTGAAGAGGCCGACCAGGCTCGCCAGCAGGATGGTGCCCTGAAGGAACAGGGCCGGTCCGTCGACGGCGATGGCGCCCATCGCCGCGATGCCCGCCTTGGTCGTGCCGTATCCGCCCGCCGCGAGCGCGACGACCGCGGCGAAGGCGGCGACGAGCGCGACGGCGGACATGAACGTCTGTACGTAGTAGCGGAACCGGCGCGGCACGAAGGCCTCGATCAGGATTCCGATGATCGCCGCGCCGAGGACGATGAGGACGGGCGACAGCTGCCCGTACTCGATCTTCGGCGCGTCGATCTTCCCGATCGGGTCGGCCGCCGTTGCCGCCGTTGTCCACAGGCTGTGGACGGCTGTTGCGCTCACTTGGCCGCCTCCACCTCAGGCTGGGGGTCCTTCTTGTGTACGTCGGACATGGTCTGCTCCACCGCGGGGTTGACGATGTCCGTGAGGGGCTTCGGGAAGACGCCCAGGAAGATCAGCAGCGCTACCAGCGGCGCCACGACCACCAGCTCACGCACCCGCAGGTCGGGCATCGCGGACACCTCTGGCTTCACCGGGCCCGTCATCGTCCGCTGGTAGAGGACGAGGGTGTAGAGCGCGGCGAGCACGATGCCGAAGGTGGCGATGATGCCGATCACCGGGTAGCGCGTGAACGTGCCGACCAGGACCAGGAACTCACTGATGAAGGGCGCGAGGCCCGGCAGGGAGAGGGTCGCCAGACCGCCGATCAGGAAGGTGCCGGCGAGCACCGGGGCGACCTTCTGCACTCCGCCGTAGTCGGCGATGAGCCGCGAGCCGCGCCGCGAGATCAGGAATCCGGCGATCAGCATCAGCACGGCGGTCGAGATGCCGTGGTTGACCATGTAGAGCGTCGCGCCGGACTGGCCCTGACTGGTCATCGCGAAGATGCCCATGATGATGAAGCCGAAGTGCGAGATCGACGCGTAGGCGATCAGCCGCTTGATGTCGCGCTGGCCGACCGCGAGCAGCGCCCCGTAGATGATGCTGATGACCGCGAGGACGAGGACGACCGGCGTCGCCCACTTGCTCGCCTCCGGGAAGAGCTGGAGGCAGAAGCGGAGCATCGCGAAGGTGCCGACCTTGTCGACGACCGCCGTGATGAGCACGGCGACCGGGGCGGTCGACTCCTGCATGGCGTTGGGCAGCCAGGTGTGCAGCGGCCACAGCGGTGCCTTCACCGCGAAGGCGAAGAAGAAGCCGAGGAACAGCCAGCGTTCCGTGCTGGTCGACATGGTCAGCTCGCCGCTCGCCCGTGCCTCGGCGATCTCGGTGAGGGAGAAGTTCCCGGCGACCACGTAGAGCCCGATCACCGCGGCCAGCATGATCAGGCCGCCGGCCAGGTTGTAGAGGAGGAACTTCACGGCGGCGTACGAACGCTGCGTCGCCGCCGTCTTCTCACCGTGCTCGTGGGCCCGGTCCCCGAAGCCGCCGATGAGGAAGTACATCGGGATCAGCATGGCTTCGAAGAAGATGTAGAAGAGGAAGACGTCGGTGGCCTCGAAGGAGATGATCACCATCGCCTCGACGGCCAGGATCAGGGCGAAGAAGCCCTGCGTAGGCCGCCACCTGGTGCTGCCGGTCTCCAGCGGGTCGGCGTCGTGCCAGCCCGCCAGGATGATGAACGGGATCAGCAGGGCGGTCAGCGCGATCAGCGCCACCGCGATGCCGTCCACGCCCAGCTCGTACCGGACGCCGAACTCCGCGATCCAGGAGTGGGACTCGGTGAGCTGGTAGCGGTCGCCGCCGGGGTCGAACCGGACCAGGATCGTGATCGCCAGCGCGAGCGTGGCCAGCGAGACCAGCAGCGCCAGCCACTTGGCCGCGGTGCGTTTCGTGGCCGGCACGGCTGCCGTCGCGATCGCCCCGACGGCCGGCAGGGCCGCCGTGACTGTCAGCAGGGGAAAGGACATCGGTATCAGACCGCCCTCATCAGCAGGGTCGCGGCGACGAGGACCGCCGCACCGCCGAACATCGAGACCGCGTACGAGCGCGCGAAGCCGTTCTGCAGCTTGCGCATCCGCCCGGACAGGCCGCCGACCGAGGCCGCCGTGCCGTTGACGACCCCGTCGACCAGGGTGTGGTCGACGTAGACCAGGGAGCGCGTGAGGTGCTCCCCGCCGCGGACCAGGACGACGTGGTTGAAGTCGTCCTGGAGCAGGTCGCGCCGGGCGGCCCGGGTGAGCAGCGACCCGCGCGGGGCGACGGCCGGGACGGGACGGCGGCCGTACTGCGCCCAGGCGGCCGCGACGCCGATCACCATCACGGCGACCGTGGAGATCGTGACCGTCAGGGCGCTGATCGGCGCGTGGCCGTGGTCATGCCCGGTGATGGGCTCCAGCCAGTGCACGAAGCGGTCGCCGATGCTGAAGAACGCGCCGCCGAACACCGAGCCGACGGCCAGCACGATCATCGGGATCGTCATGGTCTTCGGCGACTCGTGCGGGTGCGGCGGGGTGTACTCGCCGCGTGTCTCGGCGGCCGGCTCCACGTCGGGCTCGGCCGGCGACGGCGTCGGGGCCTTGCGCCAGCGCTCCTCGCCGAAGAACGTCATCAGCATCACGCGCGTCATGTAGTACGCCGTGATGGCCGCGCCCAGCAGGGCCACGCCGCCGAGGATCCAGCCCTCGGTGCCGCCCTTGGCGAACGCCGACTCGATGATCTTGTCCTTGGAGAAGAAGCCGGACAGACCCGGGAAGCCGATGATGGCGAGATAGCCGAGGCCGAAGGTGATGAACGTGACCGGCATGTACTTCCGCAGTCCGCCGTAGCGGCGCATGTCGACCTCGTCGTTCATGCCGTGCATGACCGAGCCGGCGCCGAGGAACAGCCCGGCCTTGAAGAAGCCGTGCGTCACCAGGTGCATGATCGCGAAGACGTAGCCGATCGGGCCGAGACCGGCCGCCAGCACCATGTAGCCGATCTGCGACATGGTCGAGCCGGCCAGCGCCTTCTTGATGTCGTCCTTGGCGCAACCGACGATCGCACCGAACAGCAGCGTGACCGCGCCGACGATGGTGACGACCAACTGCGCGTCGGGCGCGCCGTTGAAGATGGCGCCGGAGCGGACGATCAGGTACACGCCCGCCGTCACCATGGTCGCGGCGTGGATGAGGGCGGAGACCGGAGTCGGGCCCTCCATCGCGTCCCCGAGCCAGGACTGCAGCGGTACCTGGGCGGACTTGCCGCAGGCGGCGAGGAGCAGCATCAGCGCGATCGCGGTCAGCTTGCCCTCGTCCGCCGATCCGGCGAGTCCGGCCTCCCCGTGGCCGCCGAGCACCGGCCCGAAGGCGAAGGTGCCGAACCACAGGAACATCAGCATGATCGCGATGGACAGGCCCATGTCGCCGACGCGGTTGACCAGGAAGGCCTTCTTCGCGGCGGTGGCGGCGCTGGGCTTGTGCTGCCAGAAGCCGATCAGCAGGTAGGAGGCGAGACCGACGCCCTCCCAGCCGACGTAGAGCAGCAGGTAGTTGTCGGCGAGGACGAGCAGCAGCATCGCCGCGAGGAACAGGTTCAGATAGCCGAAGAAGCGGCGGCGGCGCTCGTCGTGCTCCATGTACGCGACCGAGTACAGATGGATGAGCGAGCCGACGCCGGTGATCAGCAGGACGAACGTCATCGACAACTGGTCGAGGCGGAAGGCGACGTCGGCCTGGAATCCCTCCACCGGCATCCAGCTGAACAGGTGCTGCGTCAGGGTGCGGTCCTCGGCGCCGGCGCCGAGCATGTCGGCGAAGAGGACGGCGCCGATCACGAAGGACGTGGCGGCCAGCACCGTGCCGATCCAATGGCCTACGGCGTCCAGTCGGCGTCCGCCGCACAGCAGGACCGCCGCTCCGAGCAAAGGCGCCGCCACCAGCAGCGCAATCAGATTCTCCACGATTCAGCGACCCCTCACAGCTTCATCAGGCTGGCGTCGTCGACCGAGGCCGAGTGGCGGGAACGGAACAGGGACACGATGATCGCGAGCCCGACCACGACCTCCGCGGCGGCGACGACCATCGTGAAGAAGGCGATGATCTGGCCGTCGAGGTTGCCGTGCATGCGGGAGAAGGCGACGAACGCGAGGTTGCAGGCGTTGAGCATCAGCTCGATGCACATGAAGACCACGATCGCGTTGCGCCTGATCAGCACGCCGGTGGCGCCGATCGTGAACAGCAGGGCCGCGAGGTAGAGGTAGTTGACGGGGTTCACTTCGACGCCTCCTCGGACCGCTCGGAGTTGCCCGGCTCGACCGCCTTGCGCTCGAGGCGCTCCTCGGCCCGCCGCTCCAGCGCCTTCAGGTCGCTCAGCGCCTGCATCGAGACGTCGCGGATCTGACCCCGCTCGCGCAGCGTCTTGCTGACGGTGAGTTCGGACGGGGTGCCGTCGGGCAGCAGGCCCGCGATGTCGACCGCGTTGTGCCGGGCGTACACGCCGGGCGCCGGGAGGGGCGGCAGCTGCTTGCCCTCGCGGACGCGCCGCTCGGCCAGTTCACGCTGGGTCGCCGCCCGTTCGGTGCGCTCGCGGTGGGTGAGGACCATGGCGCCGACGGCGGCCGTGATGAGCAGGGCGCCGGTGATCTCGAAGGCGAAGACGTACTTGGTGAAGATGAGGGACGCGATGCCCTCCACGTTGCCGTTCGCGTTCGCCTGGGCCAGGCCGCTGAACTCCGTGACGGACGCGTTTCCGATACCGGCGATCAACAGGATGCCGAAGCCGAGCCCGGACAGCAGGGCCAGCCAGCGCTGTCCCTTGATGGTCTCCTTCAGGGAGTCCGCCGCGGTGACACCGACGAGCATCACCACGAAGAGGAACAGCATCATGATCGCGCCGGTGTAGACGATGATCTGCACCACGCCGAGGAAATAGGCGCCGTTGGCGAGGTAGAACACCGCC
Organism: Streptomyces sp. BB1-1-1; assembly: GCF_031597775.1. Lineage (NCBI taxonomy): Bacteria > Bacillati > Actinomycetota > Actinomycetes > Kitasatosporales > Streptomycetaceae > Streptomyces > Streptomyces sp. BB1-1-1. The sequence continues at coordinate 3,634,505 of NZ_CP134203.1, forward strand.
AGGACGATCATGGTTCCGGCGAGGCAGAGCGCGCTGTGCACGGCCTTCTTCATGAAGACGGTGCACAGGGCGCCGATCACCGCGACCGTGCCGAGGATCCAGAACTGGACGGCCTCTCCGGTGGAGGTGCCGGCGGAGAGAGTCGCCGCGGCGGCGAGCTGCTCGGTCATCGGCGGATCACCTCCTCCGACGCCGGTTCGGTGCCGCCGAAGGTCGAGTCGGCCTCCTGGACGACCTCTCCCTCGGAGTGGGCGACCTGCTGCTCGGTGCCGGGCGCGGCCTCGGTGACCAGACCCCGGTAGTAGTCCTGCTCGTCCGTGCCCGGATAGATGGCGTGGGGCGAGTCGACCATGCCCTCCTCCAGGCCGGCGAGCAGCTGCTCCTTGGTGAAGATGAGGTTGGCGCGGCTGGAGTCGGCCAGCTCGAACTCGTTGGTCATCGTCAGCGCGCGCGTGGGGCACGCCTCGATGCACAGGCCGCACAGGATGCAGCGGGCGTAGTTGATCTGGTAGACGCGGCCGTACCGCTCGCCCGGCGAGTAGCGCTCCTCGTCGGTGTTGTCCGCGCCCTCCACGTAGATGGCGTCGGCGGGACACGCCCAGGCGCACAGCTCGCAGCCGACGCACTTCTCCAGGCCGTCCGGATGGCGGTTGAGCTGGTGCCGTCCGTGGAAGCGCGGAGCGGTGGTCTTCTGCTGCTCCGGATACTGCTCGGTCAGCCGCTTCTTGAACATGGCCTTGAAGGTCACGCCGAAGCCGGCCACGGGGTTCATGAAACCGGGGTCGGTCTCCTTGGGTTCCTCAGCCATCGGACGCCTCCTTTCCATCCGTAGATCCGCCCAGAGATCCGTCACTCTGAGTATCGGGTCCACCACTGACAATCAGCTCCCGCTCCCGGCGCGGACGGCGTCGCGGCACCGGCGGCAACTCCTGTCCGGGCATCGGCGGTACGGGGAATCCGCCGGCCATCGGGTCGAAGGCGGCCGGTTCCTCGGCAGGGGCCTCGGCCTTCTTGCCCTTCTCGCGGAACATGTCCACGACGAAGGACAGCAGCAGCAGAGCCAGGACACCGCCGCCGATGTAGAGGGCGATGTCGGCGAAGTCGTAGTTCTCGTTCCGCAGCGCCCGCACGGTCGCGACCAGCATCAGCCAGGCCAGCGAGACCGGGATGAGGACCTTCCAGCCGAGCTTCATCAGCTGGTCGTAGCGGACCCGGGGAAGCGTGCCGCGCAGCCAGATGAAGAAGAACAAGAGCAACTGGACCTTGAGCACGAACCAGAGCAGCGGCCACCAGCCGTGGTTGGCGCCCTCCCAGAAGGTGCTGATCGGCCAGGGAGCCCGCCAGCCGCCGAGGAAGAGCGTGATGGCGACCGCCGAGACCGTCACCATGTTCACGTACTCGGCGAGCATGAACATCGCGAACTTGATCGACGAGTACTCGGTGTTGAAGCCGCCCACGAGGTCGCCCTCGGACTCGGGCATGTCGAAGGGGGCGCGGTTGGTCTCGCCGACCATGGTGACGATGTAGATGATGAAGGAGACCGGCAGCAGCACGATGTACCAGCGGTCGTTCTGCTGCTCGACGATCGCCGAGGTCGACATCGATCCCGAGTAGAGGAACACCGAGGCGAAGGCGGCGCCCATCGCGATCTCGTAAGAGATCATCTGCGCGCAGGAGCGCAGCCCGCCGAGCAGCGGATAGGTCGAGCCGGAGCTCCAACCTGCCAGCACCATGCCGTAGATGCCGATCGAGGCGACCGCGAGGATGTACAGCAACGCGATCGGCAGGTCGGTGAGCTGCATGGTGGTGCGCTGGCCGAAGATCGAGATCTCGTTGCCGGCCGGCCCGAAGGGGATCACCGCGATCGCCATGAAAGCCGGGATGGCCGCGACGATCGGCGCGAGGACGTACACCACCTTGTCGGCGCGCTTGACGATGACGTCTTCCTTGAGCATCAGCTTGATGCCGTCGGCGAGGGACTGGAGCATGCCCCAGGGGCCGTGCCGGTTGGGGCCGATGCGAAGCTGCATCCAGGCGACGACCTTGCGCTCCCACACGATGGAGAACAGCACCGTCACCATCAGGAAGGCGAAGCAGAACACCGCCTTGATGAGCACCAGCCACCAGGGGTCGGTGCCGAACATCGAGAGGTCTTCAGCGGCGAGGTACGGGCTCATGCCTCCACCTCCTTGGGGGCTACGCCCGCGAGCGTCGCCGGTCCGATGCGGACGAGGGTTCCGGGCAGCACCCCGGCGTCGGAGGCGACGCCGGTGCCGGCCGAGTTCAGCGGGAGCCAGACCACCCGGTCGGGCATCTCGGTGATCTGCAGCGGGAATTCGACGACCCCGGCGGGGCCGGTCACGGCCAGGAGGTCGCCGTCCTTGACGCCCGCCTCGGCGGCCGTGGCGACCGACACGCGCGCGCGTGCGGCGTGCCGGGTGCCGGCGAGCGCCTCGTCGCCCTGCTGGAGGAGGCCCTGGTCGAGCAGCAGCCGGTGCCCGGCCAGTACGGCCTCTCCGGCGGCCGGCCGCGGCAGCGCGCTCGCGGTCCCCAGCGGTTCGCCGGCCCGCGGCCCGTCCCAGGCACCGAGCCGGTCGATCTCCGCGCGCGTGGTGCGCAGATCCGGCAGGCCCAGGTGCACGTCCATGGCGTCGGCCAGCATCTGGAGTACGCGGGCGTCGGCGGGTGCGAGTCGGCGGGTCATCTGATCGGGCTTGAGCGCCGCCTCGAAGAGGCGCGCCCGGCCCTCCCAGTTCAGGAAGGTCCCGGCCTTCTCGGCGACCGCGGCGACGGGCAGGACGACGTCGGCGAGTTCGGTGACCTCCCTGGGCCGCAGCTCCAGGGACACCACGAAGCCGGCCTCGGCGAGTGCCGCACGCGCGCGTGCCGGATCAGGCAGGTCGGCGACCTCGACGCCCGCCACCAGCAGGGCCTGGAGCTCGCCCCGGGCCGCGGCCTCGACGATCTCGCCGGTGTCACGGCCGTAGCGGTGCGGCAGGTCGGCCAGCCCCCAGACGGCGGCGACCTCCTCACGCGCGCGCGGGTCGGTCGCCGGACGCCCGCCCGGCAGCAGCGACGGCAGCGCACCCGCCTCGATCGCGCCGCGCTCCCCGGCCCGGCGCGGGATCCACACCAGCCGGGCGCCGGTCGCGGAGGCGGTCCGTACGGCGGAGGTGAGGCCACCGGCCACGGACGCCAGGCGCTCGCCGACGACGATCACGGCACCTTCGGCGCGCAGCGCCTCGGCGGCCTGGGCACCACCGGTCTCCAGGCCGACGCCGCTCGCGAGCGCGTCCAGCCACTCGGTCTCGGTGCCGGGAGCGGCGGGCAGCAGCGTGCCACCGGCCTTCTCCAGGCCCCGCGTGGCGTGCGTGGCCAGTGAGAAGACCTTCTGCCCGTGCTTGCGCCAGGCCTTGCGCAGCCGCAGGAAGACGCCGGGCGCCTCCTCCTCGGCCTCGAACCCGACCAGCAGGACGGCGGGCGCCTTCTCCAGCGCGGTGTACGTGACCCCCGTGCCGTCGAGGTCCCGGCCGCGTCCGGCGATCCGGGAGGCCAGGAAGTCGGCCTCCTCGGTGCTGTGCACGCGCGCGCGGAAGTCGATGTCGTTGGTGTCCAGCGCCACGCGCGCGAACTTGCTGTACGCGTAGGCGTCCTCCACCGTGAGCCGCCCGCCGGTCAGGACACCGGTCCGGCCCTTCGAGGCGAGCAGTCCCTGCGCGGCGATCTGCAGGGCCTCCGGCCAGGAGGCCGGCTCCAGCTCGCCCTCGGCGTTGCGCACCAGGGGCGTCGTCAGCCGGTCCCGCTGCTGCGCGTACCGGAACCCGAAGCGACCCTTGTCGCAGATCCACTCCTCGTTGACCTCGGGCTCGTCGGCCGCGAGGCGCCGCATGACCTTGCCGCGCCGGTGGTCGGTGCGGGTCGCGCAGCCGCCGGAGCAGTGCTCGCAGACGGACGGCGAGGAGATCAGGTCGAAGGGGCGGGAGCGGAACCGGTACGCCGCCGAGGTGAGCGCGCCGACCGGGCAGATCTGGATGGTGTTGCCCGAGAAGTACGACTCGAAGGGGTCGCCCTCGCCGGTGCCGACCTGCTGGAGCGCGCCCCGCTCGATCAGCTCGATCATCGGGTCGCCCGCGACCTGGTTGGAGAACCGGGTGCAGCGGGCGCACAGCACGCACCGCTCGCGGTCGAGCAGCACCTGCGTGGAGATCGGCACGGGCTTCTCGTAGGTCCGCTTCTTGCCCTCGAAGCGGGAGTCGGACTGGCCGTGCGACATGGCCTGGTTCTGCAGCGGGCACTCGCCGCCCTTGTCGCAGACCGGGCAGTCCAGCGGGTGGTTGATGAGCAGCAGCTCCATCACACCGTGCTGGGCCTTCTCGGCGACGGGCGAGGTGAGGTGCGTCTTCACCACCATGCCGTCGGTGCAGGTGATGGTGCACGACGCCATGGGCTTGCGCTGGCCCTCGACCTCGACGATGCACTGGCGGCAGGCGCCGGCCGGGTCGAGGAGGGGGTGGTCGCAGAACCGGGGGATCTCGATGCCGAGCTGTTCGGCGGCCCGGATGACCAGGGTGCCCTTGGGCACGCTGATCTCGGCGCCGTCGATCGTCAGCGAGACGAGGTCCTCCGGCGGGACCGCCGCCTCTCCCCCTCCCGAGGGAGCATTCGTGGTCACGGTCATGCGTTCACCTCCGTGCGGTCGGCCCAGGCCGTCGACTTGGCCGGGTCGAAGGGGCAGCCGCGGCCCGTGATGTGCTGCTCGTACTCCTCGCGGAAGTACTTGAGCGAGGAGAAGATCGGCGAGGCGGCACCGTCGCCGAGGGCGCAGAAGGACTTGCCGTTGATGTTGTCGGCGATGTCGTTCAGCTTGTCGAGGTCGCTCATCGAGCCCTTGCCGGCCTCGATGTCGCGCAGCAACTGGACGAGCCAGTACGTGCCTTCGCGGCACGGCGTGCACTTGCCGCAGGACTCGTGCGCGTAGAACTCGGTCCAGCGGGTGACGGCCCGCACGACGCAGGTCGTCTCGTCGAAGCACTGGAGTGCCTTCGTGCCGAGCATGGAACCCGCGGCGCCCACTCCTTCGTAGTCGAGAGGGACGTCGAGGTGCTCGTCGGTGAACATCGGCGTCGAGGAGCCGCCCGGTGTCCAGAACTTCAGCCGGTGACCGGGGCGCATGCCGCCGCTCATGTCGAGGAGCTGGCGCAGCGTGATACCGAGCGGGGCCTCGTACTGGCCGGGGCCCGCGACGTGGCCGCTGAGGGAGTAGAGCGTGAAGCCCGGGGACTTCTCGCTGCCCATCGACCTGAACCAGTCCTTGCCCTTGTTCAGGATCGCGGGAACCGATGCGATCGACTCGACGTTATTCACCACAGTCGGGCAGGCATAGAGCCCTGCCACAGCAGGGAAGGGGGGACGGAGCCGCGGTTGACCCCGGCGGCCTTCGAGCGAGTCGAGCAGCGCGGTCTCCTCACCGCAGATGTACGCGCCCGCGCCCGCGTGCACGGTGAGTGTGAGGTCGAGTCCGCTGCCCAGGATGTTCTCGCCGAGGAAGCCGGCCGCGTAGGCCTCGCGCACGGCCTCGTGCAACCGCCGCAGCACTGGGACGACTTCACCACGCAGGTAGATGAAGGCATGCGAAGACCTGATGGCGTAACACGCGATGACGATGCCCTCGATGAGGCTGTGCGGGTTCGCGAAGAGGAGCGGGATGTCCTTGCAGGTCCCCGGCTCCGACTCGTCGGCGTTGACAACTAGATAGTGAGGCTTGCCGTCCCCCTGGGGAATGAACTGCCACTTCATCCCCGTCGGGAACCCCGCGCCGCCGCGTCCGCGCAGACCGGAGTCCTTGACGTACGCGATCAGGTCGTCCGGCGACATCGCCAGCGCCTTGCGGAGCCCCTCGTACCCCTCGTGCCTCCGGTAGACGTCCAGAGTCCAGGACTCGTCCTCGTCCCAGAAGGCCGACAGCACGGGTGCGAGCAGCTTCTCCGGGCTGGTGCCCTTGATCTCGGCTGCCACGGTCATCACTCCCCCTCCTCGGCGGTAGGCCCTGCCGGGTTGGCGGGGTCGGAGGCCGATGTGTCCTGCGGCGCGTCGTGCGAGCTCAGGTGTTCCGTCGGGGACGGGTCGTGCACGGCCCGGTCCTGCGGCCCGTCGTGCGGCCCGCCGTCCCGCGGGTGCACCACGCGCGCGGCGGACGCCTCGCCCTTGGCCAGCTTCAGGCCGGCCAGAGAGGCGGGACCCGCGCTGCCGCCGGCCGCGACGGCGCCGTCCCGCTCGTCGGGGAAGCCCGCCAGGATCCGGGCGGTCTCCTTGAAGGTGCAGATCGGCGCACCGCGCGTGGGCGTCACCGGCCGTCCCGCGCGCAGGTCGTCGACGAGGCGACGGGCGCTCGCGGGGGTCTGGTCGTCGAAGAACTCCCAGTTGACCATCACGACCGGTGCGAAGTCGCAGGCCGCGTTGCACTCGATGTGCTCCAGGGTGACCTTGCCGTCCTCGGTGGTCTCACCGTTGCCGACGCCGAGGTGCTCCTGGAGGGACTCGAAGATCGCGTCGCCGCCCATGACCGCGCACAGCGTGTTGGTGCAGACGCCGACCTGGTAGTCGCCGCTCGGCCTGCGCCGGTACATGGTGTAGAAGGTGGCGACCGCGGTGACCTCGGCCGTGGTGAGGTCCAGCATGTCCGCGCAGAACCGCATGCCGGTGCGCGTGACGTGCCCCTCCTGCGACTGCACGAGGTGCAGCAGCGGCAGGAGGGCGGACCGGGAGTCCGGGTAGCGGGCGATGATCTCGCGCGCGTCGGTCTCCAGCCGGGCCCGGACGTCGTCCGGGTAGGCGGGCGCGGGCAGTTCCGGCATGCCCAGGCTGACGCCCCGCTCCGAAGAAGAGGTGGTCACCGGTCGACGCCTCCCATCACGGGGTCGAGGGACGCCACGGCGACGATGACGTCGGCGACCTGGCCGCCCTCGCACATCGCCGCCATGGCCTGAAGGTTGGTGAAGGACGGATCGCGGTAGTGGACCCGGAAGGGGCGGGTGCCGCCGTCGGAGACGACGTGCACCCCGAGCTCGCCCTTGGGCGATTCCACCGCCGCGTAGGTCTGGCCCGGCGGCACGCGGAAGCCCTCGGTGACCAGCTTGAAGTGGTGGATCAGGGCCTCCATGGAGGTGCCCATGATCTTCTTGATGTGGTCGAGGGAGTTGCCCAGTCCGTCCGGTCCCAGGGCGAGCTGGGCGGGCCAGGCGATCTTCTTCTCGGCGACCATGACCGGGCCGGGCTGGAGCCGGTCCAGGCACTGCTCGACGATCCGGAGCGACTGGCGCATCTCCTCCAGCCGGATCAGGAAGCGGCCGTAGGCGTCGCAGGTGTCGGCGGTCGGGACGTCGAAGTCGTACGTCTCGTAGCCGCAGTACGGCTGGGCCTTGCGCAGGTCGTGCGGCAGGCCGGTGGACCTGATGACCGGGCCGGTGGCGCCGAGGGCCATGCAGCCGGCCAGGTCGAGGTAGCCGACGTCCTGCATACGGGCCTTGAAGATGGGGTTCCCGGTGGCGAGCTTGTCGTACTCCGGGAGGTTCTTCTTCATCTTCTTCACGAACTCGCGGATGTGGTCCACCGCCCCGGGCGGCAGGTCCTGGGCGAGGCCGCCCGGGCGGATGAACGCGTGGTTCATGCGCAGGCCGGTGATCAGCTCGTAGATGTCGAGAACGAGTTCACGATCACGGAAGCCGTAGATCATGATCGTGGTGGCGCCGAGTTCCATGCCGCCGGTGGCGATGGCCACCAGGTGCGAGGAGAGCCGGTTCAGCTCCATCAGCAGGACCCGGATGATCGTGGCCCGGTCCGGGATCTCGTCCTCGATGCCGAGCAGCTTCTCGACGCCCAGGCAGTACGCCGTCTCGTTGAAGAACGACGTCAGGTAGTCCATGCGCGTCACGAACGTGGTGCCCTGCGTCCAGGTCCGGTACTCGAGGTTCTTCTCGATTCCGGTGTGCAGGTAGCCGATGCCGCAGCGGGCCTCGGTGACCGTCTCGCCGTCGATCTCCAGGATCAGGCGGAGCACGCCGTGCGTGGACGGGTGCTGGGGGCCCATGTTGACGACGATGCGCTCGTCGTCGGCGCGGGCCGCGGACTGGACGACCTCGTCCCAGTCGCCGCCGGTGACCGTGTAGACGGTGCCCTCGGTGGTCTCGCGAGGGGATGCGTGCGAAGTGCTCACGAGTACGACCTCCGCTGGTCCGGAGCCGGGATCTGGGCGCCCTTGTACTCGACGGGGATGCCGCCGAGGGGGTAGTCCTTGCGCTGCGGGAAGCCCTGCCAGTCGTCCGGCATCATGATCCGTGTCAGGGCCGGGTGACCGTCGAAGACGATGCCGAAGAAGTCGTACGTCTCGCGCTCGTGCCAGTCGTTCGTCGGATAGACGACGACCAGCGACGGGATGTGCGGGTCGCTGTCGGGCGCGCTGACTTCGAGGCGGATCAGCCGGTTGTGGGTGATCGAGCGCAGGTGGTAGACGGCGTGCAGCTCGCGTCCCTTGTCGTGCGGGTAGTGGACGCCGCTGACGCCGGTGCAGAGCTCGAAGCGCAGGGCCGGGTCGTCTCGCAGGGTGCGGGCGACGCGGACCAGGTGCTCGCGCTCGACGTGGAAGGTCAGCTCGTCGCGGTCGACGACCGTCTTCTCGATGGCGTTGTCGGGCAGGAGCCCCTGCTCCTCCAGCGCGCCCTCGAGCTCGTCGGCGACCTCGTCGAACCAACCGCCGTAGGGCCTGCTCGCCGGCCCGGGGAGCCGGATGGAGCGGACCAGTCCGCCGTAGCCGGAGGTGTCGCCGCCGTTGTCGGCGCCGAACATTCCGCGCTGGACGCGGATCTCCTCACCGCCCTGACCGCGCTGGCCGGGGAGGTTCTCCGCGGACAGGTCCTTCTCGGGGTTCACCCCGTTCGCGTCACCTGCCGTGTTGTTCGCGTCGCTCACCGCAGCAGCCCCTTCATCTCGATCGTGGGCAGGGCCTTGAGCGCCGCTTCCTCCGCCTCGCGGGCCGCCTCCTCGGCATTCACTCCGAGCTTGGAGCTCTGGATCTTCTGGTGGAGCTTGAGGATGGCGTCCATCAGCATCTCGGGCCGCGGCGGGCAGCCGGGGAGATAGATGTCGACCGGGACGATGTGGTCGACGCCCTGGACGATCGCGTAGTTGTTGAACATGCCGCCCGAGGAGGCGCAGACCCCCATGGAGATCACCCATTTCGGGTTCGGCATCTGGTCGTAGACCTGCCGCAGCACCGGCGCCATCTTCTGGCTGACCCGGCCCGCGACGATCATCAGGTCCGCCTGCCGCGGTGAGCCGCGGAAGACCTCCATGCCGAAGCGCGCCAGGTCGTAGCGGCCGGCGCCGGTGGTCATCATCTCGATGGCACAGCAGGCGAGGCCGAACGTGGCGGGGAAGACGGACGACTTGCGCACCCAGCCCGCGGCCTGCTCGACGGTGGTCAGCAGGAAGCCGCTCGGCAGTTTTTCTTCGAGTCCCATGTCAAAGGCCCCTCAGTCCCATTCCAGGCCGCCGCGCCGCCATACGTACGCGTACGCGACGAAGACGGTGAGCACGAAGAGCAGCATCTCCACGAGCCCGAAAATCCCCAGGGCGTCGAAGGTGACGGCCCAGGGATAGAGGAAGACGATCTCGATATCGAAGATGATGAAGAGCATCGCCGTCAGGTAGTACTTGATGGGGAAGCGCCCGCCGCCGGCCGGCGTGGGGGTCGGCTCGATGCCGCATTCGTAGGCCTCGAGCTTCGCCCGGTTGTACCGCTTCGGACCGATCAGCGTGGCCATGACCACGGAGAAGATCGCAAAGCCTGCCCCGAGGGCTCCCAGTACGAGGATGGGCGCATAGGCGTTCACCGCTCCTCGCTCCTCTCAGTCGGCACTGACTGCTGGCGGTTGCACTGGACTCACAGCCGCCCCAACAGCCCCACGAGCTCCGCTCGTCCCGGCGAAGATCGCGAACATGTGAAGCAGGTCACAAGCCCAACTGCCTCGCATCTTATGCCTGCCGCTCTGTGATCTGCGACACGGGGTATTGCACAAGCTTTGTGATCTTCACCACCTGACGAACGATCATGAAGTCGGATGAGCGGTGATCTTCACACAAGAAGCGTTCAGGTGATCACCAGAGGTGACATTTTCGCTCGTCGCCGCTGGCCAGAGGCTGCGGGTGGCGGGCGTCTCAATATCAAGATGCTTCTCTTGCATGCAAATTGGTGCTGGACGCGAACCCTTGGTAGAGGACGCGTTCACACATCAGAGGGAGGGGCGGGGTGCGATGTGGACACGTGCACGCGTTCACGAGCGCCGCGAGGGCGGTCGCGCGCCACGGACGCGGCCGACGGGGCAACCGTTCCGTGACCTGCGCCACATTCATGAGAGACGTCTGAGAACCGGGCTTGGCCAACTGTCCCAACGAGTGGTAAGCGCGGGGCAATTCGGGCGTAACGATCAAAGTGCGTGATCACAGGCCGGTCACGGGCCGCCCGCAATGTCCGTTAGGGCGTCAATAAGGAGCGACACGCCCGGGATTCGGGGCCCGATTGAACAACTGTGGCGCAGCACACGTTTCTTGAAGGTATGGAGGAGCTCCTGATACCGGTTGTCCCTATGTCCCACACCGCTCACATACGCAGCCACCGGAAACCCCGCCGCAGCGCGTCGACCATCGCGATGCGGGCCGGAGTTGCCGGTGGCGTCCTCAGCACCCTGGCAGTGGCCGGGGCGTCGGGTTCGGCCAACGCGGCCGAACCGGTGACGCAGACCCTCGAACTGCCCACCCTGACGGCCGACCTGGCCGCTCAGGTCGCCCAGTCCGCGGACGTCACGCAGCAGGCGGCCGCGAGCTACGAGCTGCAGGCCGAGCGTGACGCGGCCGCCGCGAAGGCCGCCAAGGAAGCCAAGGCCGACCTCGCCGACGCCAAGAAGAAGGCCGCGGAGGAGAAGAAGAAGGCTGAGGAGGCCGCACGCAAGGCGGCCGCCGAGCGAGCCTCGCGCAGCGCCGAGCGCGCCACCCTGAGCGCCTCGGCGGACACCGGGTCCTCCGACAGCTCGGGCAGCAGCGCCGGCAGCAGCACGTCCACGTCCACGGCCACCGGTTCGGCCGCCGCGGTCGTCGCCTTCGTGCAGTCCCAGGTCGGCGACGCCTACGTCTCCGGCGGCACCGGCCCCAACTCGTGGGACTGCTCCGGTCTGGTGCAGGCCGCCTTCAAGTCGGTCGGCGTCGACCTGCCGCGCGTCTCCCAGTCCCAGTCGACCGCCGGCACCCAGGTGGGACTGAGCAACCTCCAGCCGGGCGACATCCTGTACTGGGGTGGCGCGGGCAGCGCGTACCACGTAGGCGTCTACGTCGGCGACGGCATGTTCGTCGGCGCGCAGAACTCCTCCACCGGCGTCGTCAAGGCGTCGCTGGACTACGACCCGCCGAGCGGCGCGGTGCGCGTGCTCTAGGACGCACCCACGCGGCGCACACTCGCAGCGCACACACGCTCGGGCTCCGGCGGAGCCCGGGTACGACTCACGCAGGGCCGCAGCCGCTCGGGGGCTGCGGCCCCGCGGGCGCTCCTGACATGCTCGTGGACGGGCCGGATCCCCACCGGCCCGTCCACGAGCCGAAGGAGAGAACGTCATGCCCAGCGTGTTCGTACAGGGGCGGCCCACCGCCGCCTACCCCCCGCTCGCGCCCGAGGCCCGGCGCGGGTCGGTGCGGCGTATCACCGAGACCGGCGAAGAGGTGCTGCACAAGCCGTGCCGGGACGTCACCGAGTTCGGGCCCGACCTCGCCGCGCTCATCGACGACATGTTCCGCACGATGTACGTCTCCGACGGCTGCGGGCTGGCGGCGAATCAGGTGGGCGTCGATCTGCGCCTGTTCGTGTACGACTGCCCCGACGACGACGGTGTCCGACATGTCGGGCACATCGTCAATCCGGTGCCGGAGCCCCTCGATCCGGCCGCGCGGCGGCTGCTCGACGAGAGTGAGGGATGCCTGTCGGTGCCGGGCGCCGTCATGGCCGTACCGCGCCCCGACCGGGCCGTCGTGCGGGGCCTGGACAAGGACGGCGAGCCGCTCGTCGTCGAGGGCACCGGCTACTTCGCGCGCTGCCTCGCCCACGAGACCGACCACGTGAACGGGCACGTCTACCTGGACCGGCTCTCCGCGCGCGACCGCAGGGCGGCACTGCGGCAGTCGGCGGACCGGCGCGAGGAGGTCCTCACGCGCCGGGCCGCCAACGCCCGGGCCCTCGAACTCGACGGGGACTCCGGCGGCCTCACCGGGCCCCGGCGCTGACCGGAGCCGCGAGGCCCGTCAGGCCTTCGGCGCGACCTTGCTCAGTCCGTTGATGATGCGGTCCATCGCGTCGCCGCCCGTCGGGTCCGTCAGGTTGGCGAGCATCTTGAGGGTGAACTTCATCAGGATGGGGTGGGTGAGGCCGCGCTGGGTCGCGATCTGCATGACCTTCGGGTTGCCGATGAGCTTCACGAAGGCGCGGCCCAGCGTGTAGTAGCCGCCGTAGGTGTCCTTGAGGACGCGCGGGTAGCGCTGGAGGGCGATCTCGCGCTGGGACGGCGTGGCCCGGGCGTGTGCCTGGACGATGACGTCGGCGGCGATCTGGCCGGACTCCATGGCGTAGGCGATGCCCTCGCCGTTGAAGGGGTTCACCAGGCCGCCGGCGTCGCCGACGAGCAGCAGGCCCTTGGTGTAGTGGGGCTGGCGGTTGAAGGCCATGGGCAGGGCGGCGCCGCGGATCGGGCCGGTCATGTTGTCCGGGGTGTAGCCCCAGTCCTCCGGCATGGAGGCGCACCAGGCCTTCAGGATCTCGCGCCAGTCGATCTCCTTGAAGGAGCTGGAGGTGTTCAGCACGCCCAGGCCGACGTTCGAGGTGCCGTCGCCCATGCCGAAGATCCAGCCGTAGCCCGGCAGGAGGCGGTCCTGGGCGCCGCGGCGGTCCCACAGCTCCAGCCAGGACTCCAGGTAGTCGTCGTCGTGGCGGGGCGAGGTGAAGTACGTGCGGACCGCGACGCCCATCGGACGGTCCTCGCGGCGGTGCAGGCCCATCGCGAGGGACAGCCGCGTGGAGTTGCCGTCGGCTGCCACGACCAGCGGGGCGTGGAAGGTGACCTCGCGCTTGTCCTCCCCCAGCTTGGCGTGCACGCCGGTGATGCGGCCGGTGCGGTCGTCCACGATCGGGGCGCCGACGTTGCAGCGCTCGTACAGGCGCGCGCCGGCCTTCTGGGCCTGCCGGGCGAGCTGGTCGTCGAAGTCGTCGCGCTTGCGGACGAGTCCGTAGTCCGGGAAGGAGGCCAGGTCCGGCCAGTCCAGCTGAAGGCGGGAGCCGCCGCCGATGATGCGCAGGCCCTTGTTGCGCAGCCAGCCGGCCTCCTCGGAGATGTCGATGCCCATGGCGACGAGCTGCTTGACCGCGCGCGGGGTCAGGCCGTCACCGCAGACCTTCTCCCGGGGGAACGCGGTCTTCTCCAGCAGGAGGACGTCGAGCCCGGCCTTGGCCAGGTGGTACGCGGTCGTGGAGCCGGCTGGCCCCGCGCCCACGACGATCACATCGGCGGTGTTGTCGGAGAGGGGCTCGGTCACGGCGGGATCTCCCCAGGTTCGAAAATCTGCGTGCCGACGGGCACTGGACATGGGCAGTCTATTCAGCGTCACCGATCACCCGGCTGAAGGGCTGCCCAGTGAACCGAGCTTCCCCCGTTGTACGGTTGCGCGTCCCCACCGACGAGGACGCCGTCGCCTGGCACCGGATCTTCGACGACCCGGACGTCATGGAGTTCCACGGCGGGAGGTCCGCGGAGCTGTCCGTCTACGAGGAGCTCACCGCCCGCCAGCGCCGGCACGACGCCGAGCACGGCTTCTGCCTGTGGACCATGGTGGACGAGGACGGCCGGGTCATCGGCTTCACCGGTGCCCAGCCGTGGCCGCAGGACTGGGGCCCCAAGGGCGACATCGAGATCGGCTGGCGCCTCGGACGGGCGCACTGGGGCAAGGGGTACGTCACGGCGGCGGCCCGGCAGACCCTGGAGCGGGTGCGGGCGGCGGGTGTGGCGGAGGTGGTCGCGATGGTCAACGCGCGCAACACCCGGTCCATCGCGGTCACGGAGCGGCTGGGCATGCGGCTCGACGAGGTCTTCACGACCCCGGTCTCGCAGCAGCAGGGGTACTGCTACCGACTCCCCCTGCAAGGCGCGTGACAGAAAGTAACCGACTGTCACAGTAAGCCACTTGACGCTTCCCGGCAGTGCCCCGCGGAGCTACTCTGCCGGGTACCGCTGGGGGGTGACGTCCGTGCGCCTGGTACCCAAGAGAGCCGATGTGCGCGTACCGCGCCTGGTCGGCCTGATGGCCGTCGACGCGCGGGAGGCGGCCCGGGCGCAGGGCCTGTCCCTGCACGCGCCGGACCGGCCCGACCTCCACCTCGCCGTCGTCGACTACGTCGTACGCCAGTACCCGCAGCCGGGCGCGCACGTGCCGCGGGAGTCGCAGGTGTACGTGTGGTTCGACTTCGGGGAGGGCGAGGGCGGCGGGGGCATCCGGGAGCCGCGGGTGCCGGGTCCGCCCCGGGGCGGGCTCCGGCGAGAGCTGGCCGAGCCGGGCGAGCCGCCCCGCCGCGCGGTCCTCAGCTCTCCTTGAACGCCCGGTGCAGCGCCACCACGCCGCCCGTCAGGTTCCGGTACGCCACCCGGGACCAGCCGGCCTTGCCCAGCCGCTGAGCGAGCGCCGGCTGGTCGGGCCAGGCGCGGATGGACTCGGCGAGGTAGACGTACGCGTCGGGGTTGGACGACACCGCACGGGCCACCGGCGGCAGCGCGCGCATCAGGTACTCGGTGTAGACGGTCCGGAAAGGCGTCCAGGTCGGGTGCGAGAACTCGCAGATGACGACCCGGCCGCCGGGCCGCGTCACCCGGTGCATCTCGCGCAGCGCGGCGTCCGTGTCCTGTACGTTGCGCAGCCCGAAGGAGATGGTGACCGCGTCGAAGGTGTCGTCCCGGAACGGCAGCCGGGTCGCGTCGCCCGCGGTGAACGGCAGCCAGGAGTGCCGCTCCTTGCCGACCTGGAGCATGCCGAGGGAGAAGTCGCAGGGGACGACGTAGGCGCCGGTGCGGGCGAAGGGCAGGGAGGAGGTCGCGGTGCCGGCCGCGAGGTCGAGGACCTTCTGCGCCGGACGGGCGTCGACGGCTCTGGCGACCTCCTTGCGCCACACCCGGTCCTGGCCGAGCGAGAGCACGGCGTTCGTCAGGTCGTACCGTTCCGCGACGTGGTCGAACATCGAGGCGACTTCGTGCGGCTGCTTGTTCAGGGAAGCGCGGGTCACGGGCCCATTGTTGCAGCACGGGCTCACGGCAGCGGGCGCGGCCTCTTCCGCGCGGCGACGTCCTCCACCCGTCCGAACAGCAGCACGAACCCCGCGATCAGGGCCCAGCCCACCCCCGGCAGGAACCACTGGCTGTCCAGCGGCAGGTACGCCTCGAAGGCGGGCACCTCCCAGAACCGGTCGATCAGCGGAACGGCGGCCACCAGCGCGATCACGTGCCAGAGGTAGACGGTGACGGCTCGCGCGTTGAGGACGCCGACCAGCCGGGCCGGCCACCACGGCCGCCGCAGCCGCCGCAGCCATCGCAGCCGCCGCAGCCGCCGCAGCCGCCGCAGCAGGGATATCCGGGACAGCCGGGACAGCCCGGCGGAATCGGTGCCGAACCGGGTCTCGGCGTACATCAGCAGCGTCACGAAGCCGGCCGACCAGAAGGCCTGGGCGAGCGGGATGTCGCCGAAGTCGTAGGTGCCGTACTCGGCCCGGTGCGCGAACGCGTACCAGCCGCCGTAGGAGTGGCGGCACTGGCGGGGGCGGAGGCGGTGGTGCTCGGGGTGGCGGAGGCGGTGGCGCCGGAGGGTGCGGTGGGCGCGCCGCTGGGTCCGCCCGTGGGCGGGGTGGCCGCGCCGGTGGGTGGCGTGCCCGTCGGCATCAGGCCGCCCTGCGGCCCCGCACCGCCGCCGGGACCCGGGCCGGCGTCCTGGCCGCCCCCGAAGGGCAGCAGCGAGGACGGGGACACGGAGGTGCCGATGCCCATGAAGGCAAGGCCCAGGACGGCCGCGTAGCCGACGCAGACCACGCCGACGAGGAGTCCCAGCCGGCGCAGCAGCCGGGCCCGGCGTCCGGAGTTGTCGACGAACACGGGCCCTTCCGCGGACCCGTTGCCGCGTTTGCGACGGCGACCGCGCGGCGCGGCGCGGGAGGCGAAGGCAGGCTCGGATTGCATGCCCCGGACGTTAGAGAGCTTTGCCTGCCGCCAACTCTGACCTCGTTGTGAGATCTCGGTGAAAAGCCGCGCAGCCTGTCCGCCCCCTGTGAGACGGCGGGAACGGAGCGTGCCGCACATGAGGGCGTGTCGGAAGGCGGCGGCCGGGTACGCCCTGCTGCTCGCCCTGGCCACCGCGGGCTGCGCCGGGCCGGACGACGGCGCGGGCGACACAGGCGCCACGGAGGAGAGGGACACCACGGCACCGTCCGAGCCGTCCGCGCCGGTCACCGCCTACGCCCCCTACGTCAGCGCCACCACGGCCTCCGCGACCGACTCCGGCGGCTCCCCGGCGACGTACAACCTGGCGTTCGTCATCTCCTCCGGCGACGACTGCGTCCCGCGCTGGAACGGTGTCCGGGACATCAACGACACCTCCGTCGCCGCACGCGTCGCGAAGCTGAAGGAGTCCGGCGCCGACGTCCGCGTCTCCTTCGGCGGAGCCTCCGGGACGGAACTGGCGGCGGCCTGCGGCAGCGCGGCCGACCTGGCGCACGCGTACGGCGAGGCCCTGGACGCGGTCGGTTCCACCCGGGCCGACTTCGACATCGAGGGCGGCGCGCTGACCGACACGGACTCCGTCGTCCTGCGCTCGGAGGCGATCGCGCTGCTCCAGGAGGAACGCGACGGCCTGGAGGTCTCCTTCACCCTCCCGGTGATGCCCTCGGGCCTGGACGCCGACTCCCTGACGCTGCTCGCGTCCGCCAACGACCACGGAGTACAGGTCTCCACGGTCAACCTCATGACCATGAACTACGGGGAGTCCTACGACGGCGACATGGGCGAGTACGCCCTCACCTAGGCCGAGGCCGCGCACACGCAGCTCCGCGAGGTCTTCGGCACCTCGGACGCGGACGCCTGGCGGGGCATGGCGCTCACCTCGATGCTCGGCGTCAACGACGTCGCCGGCGAGACCTTCACCCTCGCGGACGCGTCGGAGGTGCGCGCGTTCGCCGAGGAGAAGGGCATCGCGTGGGTCTCGGTCTGGGCCGCCTTCCGGGACAAGCGGTGCGCCGAGGACGCGTCGGCCGCCGACGCGCTCACCACGTGCAGCGGCGTGGAGCAGGAGGACGGGGCGTTCGGGACGGCGTTCGGCGCGTAGGCCTGTCGGGCCAGCCCTACGGGCGAGCCCCGTGGGACCGCGCGCTCAGCGCCCCCGGTACACCAGACGGCCGCCCACGACGGTGGCCACGCACGTGGACGCGCCGTCCCGCACGAGCGCGGCCCGGTCGGGTACGTCGAACACCGCGAACCGGGCGGGCTTCCCGGCGGCGAGTGCGGGAAGCAGCACCAGCGGGACCGGCGAGAAGGACGCGGGCCCGGGCAGGGTGGCCGGACGCGCCGCCACGGCGAGCCCCGCTCCGCGCACCGCGTCCAGGGCCGCGCGGCTTCGCAGCTCTCCGGCGACGGCGACCGTTCCGTGCGCCAGCATGCGTTGTACTCCTCGGCGCGCGCTGGCGCCCCGCGCGGACGCGTGCGCACCGAGGAGGGCGAGCGCGCGCTCCCCGAAGATCGGCTCGGTACCCAGCCGGTCCGCCTCACGCGGGTCGGGGTGGTAGGCCTGCTCCAGCAGTTCCGGGCCGTACGGGTTGAGCAGTCCGGGCGTCAGGATGCCGGGCCACCGGCGCACCCGCGCCCGCGGGTGGTCGGCGGCCAGTGCCTCGTACGGGCCGACGGCGGCGAGACGCGCGCCGTCGACCACGACGGCCGTCTCGGGCGAGGCTTCGCAGGTGTGGATCGTCAACACGGAAGCGACAGCCCTCAGTTGGAGGCGAGCAGCTTCAGTTCCGGGTGGGCCGTGCCGCCCTCGATGGCCGTGGACGAGATGTGGGACACGACCCGCTCGTCGACGGGGTCGTTCGCCGGGTCGTCGTGCACGACGAGGTGCTCGTACGTCGTGGCGCGCTGCGCCGGGACGCGTCCCGCCTTGCGGATCAGGTCGATGATCTCCAGCCGGTTGGAGCGGTGCTTGGCACCGGCCGACGACACGACGTTCTCCTCCAGCATGATCGAGCCGAGGTCGTCGGCGCCGTAGTGCAGGGAGAGCTGGCCGACCTCCTTGCCCGTCGTGAGCCAGGAGCCCTGGATGTGGGCGACGTTGTCCATGAACAGCCGGGCGATGGCGATCATCCGCAGGTACTCGAAGAGCGTGGCCTGCGTGCGGCCCTTCAGGTGGTTGTTCTCGGGCTGGTAGGTGTACGGGATGAAGGCGCGGAAGCCGCCGGTGCGGTCCTGCACGTCCCGGATCATGCGCAGGTGCTCGATGCGCTCGGCGTTGGTCTCGCCGGTGCCCATGAGCATGGTGGAGGTCGACTCGACACCCAGCCGGTGCGCGATCTCCATGATCTCCAGCCAGCGCTCGCCGGACTCCTTGAGCGGCGCGATGGCCTTGCGCGGCCGCTCGGGCAGCAGCTCGGCACCGGCCCCGGCGAAGGAGTCGAGCCCGGCGGTGTGGATGCGCTGGATCGCCTCCTCGACCGACACCTTCGAGATCCGCGCCATGTGCTCGACCTCGCTCGCCCCCAGGCTGTGGATGACGAGCTGCGGGAACTCCTTCTTGATGGCGGCGAAGTGCTTCTCGTAGTACTCGACGCCGTAGTCCGGGTGGTGGCCGCCCTGGAACATGATCTGCGTGCCGCCCAGCTCGACGGTCTCCGCGCAGCGGCGCAGGATGTCGTCGAGGTCGCGGGACCAGCCCTTCTTCGTGTCCTTGGGGGCCGCGTAGAAGGCGCAGAACTTGCACGCCGTGACGCACACGTTCGTGTAGTTGATGTTGCGCTCGATGATGTACGTGGCGATGTGCTCGGTACCGGCGTACCTGCGCCTGCGTACGGCGTCGGCGGCGGCGCCCAGTGCGTGCAGCGGGGCGTCGCGGTAGAGGACGAGCGCCTCCTCGGGGGTGATCCGCCCACCGGCGGCGGCGCGGTCGAGGATGGGCTGAAGGTCGGCCTTCTCGGTCACCGGCGTCCCTTTCGCAGAGTTCGTAAGGGTTGTGGACGGACCTGCCCAGCGTACGCCAGGCCTTTCACGGGTCAGTGCTCAGGCCGCGTAGGCCCCCGCGAGGACGCCGAGGAAGGCGCCCGCGATCAGGAACGGACCGAACGGGATGGCCGTCTTGCGCCCCGCCCGCCGGGCGACGACGAGGGCGCCGCCGTAGAGCGCGCCGAGCAGGAACCCGGCGAAGGTGCCGAGCATCACCGTCGGCCAGCCGTACCAGCCGAGGACCGCACCGGCCGTGAGGGCCAGTTTCACGTCGCCGAAGCCCATGCCGGCCGGGTTGATGAGGAACAGCACGAAGTAGCCGGCGCCGAGGGCGAGGGCGCCCAGCAGGGCGGTGGTCCACTCCCCGGCGTGCTCGGGCACGAGGGCGGTGAGGCCGAGGAGGACGAGTGCGGCGCCGGCGAGGGGCAGGGTGAGGGGATCGGGCAGCCGCCGTACCCGGAGGTCGACGACCGCGAGGAGCACGCCTGCCGGGGCGAGCAGCAGCCAGACCGCCAACTCGGGGCGGGTCCCGGTGGCAGCGGCGAGGGCGGCGCAGACGAGGGCGGTGACGGTGGCGAGTACGGCGGTGCCGGGGCCGTGGAAGGCGGCCCCGGCCTCGCACTGCCCGCACCGCGCCCGCCCGAGCCAGCCCCGGACGGGATGCGCGCCGTCCGGGCACCGTTCGCGCCACGCCTCCCCCGAGGGGGCGGAGAACCGGTAGGCCGCGCGGGGCAGCAGCGCGCCGGCCGCCGCACCCCAGAGCGCGGCGGCCAGGACGATCAGGAGATCGATGTTCATCAGGAGATCGGTGTCCACCGGGAGATGGATGGTCACCCGGCGGCGGCGACGCCGTCACGCCAGGTCGGCAGCAGCTCGTCGAGCAGTGCCTCGGTGCGCGGCGGCAGGCCGCGCGCACCGCTGCGGCCGATGAGGTCGGCGGCGAGCGTGTGGAGCCGTCCGGTGTCGTCGGTGGCGTGCGTGGCGCGCAGCAGTTCGTGCCACAGGCGCTCGTCGGCGGGGGCGGTGCGCAGCGCCGCGTTCAGCGCCTCGATGGCCTTCTCCGCGCGGTTCCTCTCCAGGTGGAACTCGGAGAGCGCCAGTCCGGTGTCCGCGACGAGCAGCGGGAGCTGGGCGTCGATGATCTCGTGGGTGAGCCAGCGGTAGCGGCCCTCCGGCCGGTCGGCGAGCAGCGGCCCACGCACCAGCACCAGCGCGTCGGTGAGCAGCCGGCCGCGCACCTGGCGGCTGTCGACGCCCCGGCCCTGCGTGGCCTCGTAGTAGAGGGAGCGCAGCACGTCGAGGTCGGAGACGACGGACTTGGCGAGCGTGAGACGTCCGCCGGCGTCGGTGCCGAGCCTCGGCGTGCCGTCGGGGTCGGTGCCCAGCCAGGCCCGCAACCGCTCCAGCAGCGCGTCGCGCACGTCCTCCGTCGCGCCGCGAGGCCACAGCGCGGAGGCCAGCACGCGCGGATGGACGCCCTCGCGGTGCAGCAGGAGCAGCGCGAGCGCCTCGTGGAGCTGGGCGCTGCGGTCGCCGTCGGGCGCCTCCAGGCCGATGATCTCGTACGACCCGACGAGGCGGGCGTACACCGCGGGCCGCCCCTGCTCGCTGATGTCGACGAGGAACGGCGGGGTGTTGGCCGGTCCGCCGCGCCCGCGTTCGGGGTCGGCGTCGGTGAACAGTTCGACGACGGCCCGCTGCTGCGCGGCCGGCAGCAACTGGGCCTCCAGCTCCAGCCCGAGCAGCGGCGCGAGCAGCCGGCCCTCGCCGGTGATCTCCATCTCCCAGGCGGCGCCGGGCAGGTCGGTGCCCTCGGTGCCGACGAGGTAGCCGATACCGAGGCGGCTGGCGTCGGCGGCGAGTTCCGCGAGCCGCAGGGCGTCCTCGTCGGACGGCTGGGCGGCGAGCAGGACGAGGTGCGGCGCCCAACGCGTGTGCTGGGCGGGCCCGGTACGGCCGGTGAGTACGGAGTCGTGCCCGGCGGCACCCAGGGCGCCGCGTCGCTGCCGGGTCTCGGCGGACATGGTCTCGAAGAGGTCCTCGAACCCGTCGAGGTGGCGGATCCGGTTGGGCGCGAGGGGCGTGAGGTCGTCGCCGAACCCGACGAGCGTGATGGTCATACGGTCCGACCAGCCGTTGGTGGCCAGTTCGGCGGCGACCGAGGCGAACACTGCGGCCCGGTCGGCCTCCGTACCGCTGAGCGAGACGAGGCCGGGCACGGCCTCCAGGTTGAGCAGCAGCCGGGAGTCGTCCATGGTGCCGAGGCTGACGAGACCCGGGTACGGCGCGGCCGTGTCGGCGTCCTCGTACCCCTCGGCGTCGGCGCGGGCCAGCATCCAGAAGGTCTGGTCCTGCCCGAGCTGCCAGGGCGTCGGCGGCTTGCCGGCCGGCTGGGCGAGCTGGAGGTGCAGGTCGCCGTTGCTGCTCATCCAGGCCGCGTACACGACGGGCAGCGGCCGCGACTCGGCGGCGAGCGCGGCGGCCAGTCCGCGCAGCGACCGGTCCAGCAGGCGTACGCCTTCGGGGTCGGCGCCGACGAGCAGCGCGTCCTGCGCGTCCTGGGCGTCGCCGGTCGGGGTCGGCGGCTCCATGCCGCGCCGTCCGCCGACACTGCCGAGCGCCGACTGCCACAGTGCCTGCCGGCGCCGGCGGCCGAGGGCGCCGAGGAGACCGGCGGCGAGGAGAGGCGCGGCGAGGAGGGCCTCGGGGAGCCCGAAGGAGCGCCCGGCCTCCGCGGGGGTGGCGGCGTGCTCCTGGCCGGTGCTGGGCGCGGGGGCCGGGTTCGCGGGCGTGGCGGGCGTCGCGGGGCCGGGCGCGGGCCGCTGCTCGGGCAGGGAGACCTGGGCGTCACCGGCGCCCTGGGCGCCGCCTCCGGAGCCGGCGCCGGCTCCGCCGCTTCCCTGCGCCTGGTCGCCGGTCTGCGCGTAGTCGCTGATTTGCTGCTGCACCTGCTCGGAGACGCTCGGTGCCTCGTCGGGCAGCTCGACGAGCTCGCCGCCGCGGGCGTCACCGGGCATCTCCATGATCCACCCGGGCCGGATCAAGGACGCCTCGGAGAGCTTGGACCCGTCCGGCTGCACGCGGTCCTTGTTGAGCTCGAAGATCTCCTTGTACCTGCGCCCGTCACCGAGGTGCCGGTCGGCGATCTCCCAGAGGGAGTCGTGGTGGCGTCCCTCGGGCGGCTGGATCCGGTAGTACTTCGTGTCGCCGTGCGCGGCGGAGCCGCTGTCGGCACGGGCCGCGGCCTGCCCGGCCTGCCCGGCGAGGGCGTTCGCCGTACTGGCGGCCTGCTCCTGCTGCTGGGCGAAGAGTCCCGGCGTCTGCTGGGCGGCGGCGACGGACGGCTGCTGGTTCCCTTCCAGGCTCTGCCCGAGCTGCGACAGCCCCGGCGTGAGGCTCGCCGCGGTCGCACCGACGAGCAGCAGGGCGGCGACGAGCTGCCGGGCGAGCAGCTGACTGGGCCCGGACCCGGGCACCCGCCCCGGCACCCCGACGCCGGACAGCGCGGCCTTCACCTCGACGAGCACGCAGGCGGTGAACTGCGCCCACGCGAACCAGACGACGACAGTCAGGATGTGCAGGAAGGTGTAGACGGTGATCTCACGCTGCAGCCAGTCGAGGCCGGGCGCTCCGTCGGGCAACGGCCACCCTGCGGTCACGGCCAGCGCGAGGGGCACCCCGACGACGAGCACGAGCAGCACGGCGAAGGCGAGGAAGGCCTTGACGAAGTCCCCGAACGACCGCCGCCGCACCCGCACCGGTTGGGGCGTCCGGTTCCTCGGAGCCGGCGAACTTCCCGTCGAGCCCGTCGAGCTTGACGAGCTGGTGGTGCGGCGTCGAGGCATGGCGGGTTTCCCGGGTCGTGTGTCGTGTGTGGACGTATGTGGAGGGCGGCTGGAGCGTCCGGTATGAGGGGTGTGCTGAGCCTACAGAGATCTTATGGACTCACACCGACACCGTCGAAGGGCCACCGCGAGACGCCGTCGCAACCACGGTCCCCTTTACGTCCTTTGTCCCATGACGTCGACCACACGTCGGTCACCCCTTCACGCCCCCCACACAATCCCCAGAAACCGCCCAGGGCCCCTGCACCTCGCCCTGATAGCTTCGTTCCCTGTCGCACACGTCGTACCCCGGGGGGGAACCAACCGTGGCCCGCAGCGCCCTCACGACCACCGCCGCCACCTTCACCGCGACAGCGGCCCTGCTACTGACCGTCTGCGGCGGAGGCGGCGACGACGCGTCGTCGGACGACATCAAGGGGGCGGGGACGGGGGCGAGCAGCTCCGCGCCGTCGGCTACGGCATCCTCAGCGACGCCGCCCGGCGTCGAGCGACCGGTGATCAAGCTTCCCAGTAGCTTCCAACTGACCTTCCAAGACTGGACGAGCAGCGACGCTCGACAACAGGCCGTACTCAACGACGCCAAGGAAGAGCTCCGGGCCGGGTACGCCGCGATCATCGCCAACGATCCCGACAGCGAAGCCGTCGCCTTCTACGACACCGACTCCGGCCGCTCGCAGAGCAAGAAGTGGATCAAGTCGTACACGGACAAGAACGTGACGGTGATCGGCAAGCTCCCGGTCTTCGACCCCAAGGTCACCGTGCTCGACGGCGGCACGACGGCGTCTCTCGGTTACTGCACGGACGAGAGTGAGGCGTACACCAAGCACCGGAAGACCGGCAAGGTCGAAGGGAATCCCGCGGACATGGATCCCGAGGTGTACTACCTGGTCACGCTCAGGAAGAGCAGCCAGGGCGTGTGGCAGAACGCGTCCGTCCGTTCGGAGCGGGGCGAGTGCGCGAAGTGAGGGCTCGTTACAAAGGGCTGCCCCTGCTCACAGCGTCACTGGTCACCGCAGTCTGCTGTTCAGCTCCTGCCCACGCCTTCGGCGGCTCCGGCACGAGAGGCGAAGCCGAGGGCAGTGAACTGACCGCCTCGGCACAGCACACCAGCATCAAGATCACGCAGGTGAGTGGCCCTACTGGCGGGCGGCGGGGCAACCTGGCGTCGACCGACGTCAACTGGGAGCCCCCACCCTGCTGGTACGAACCCGTATTCACGCCCGAACAACTGAAGGACTTCGCGGAGACCGACGGTGGCGGTGACGTCAGTCTCCGCCAGGGGTGGTACGGATCCGAACTGTGGACCGACCACTTCAAGGACGGCAAGGCCGCCACCAACTACTTCGGCACCCCGTCGTCCGTGAAGGGCTACAAGGACTACAACCTCGGAGAGAAGGGGTTCTTCTGGCGCGGAGTCGCCCCGAGCCTCTCCGCTCTCGACGACACGTCCCTCTGCAACAGACTCATGTTCTGGCAGGACGCCGGCGAGATCCCCGATGTGCCGAACGCTCCGACCCCGGAGATCCTCGCCGAGTACGCCTACGACAAGGTCGAGGTTCCCGAGACCGAGGTCGAGCTGAAACCCCAGACCAAATCCACCGTCAACCTCCCCACCTGGGTCTGGCTGGACAAGGGCACGTTCAAGGACGTCAAGGTCCGCGCTGAACTGCCCAACACGGGCCTGTGGGCCGAGACGACCGCGAAGCCCGTCGCCCTCCACCTGGAACCCGGCACGGACGACGCGGAGACCTTCCCCGCCTCCGGCGACTGCGAGATCAACGCCGACGGCTCCATCGGCACGCCGTACACGAAGGGCAAGGCCGACGAGACCCCGCCGTGCGGCATCCGCTACCTCCGCGCCTCGAACGGCGAGCCGTACCAGCTGGAGGCATCGGTCACCTGGGAGATCTCCTGGGAGGGCAACGGCGGTGCCGCGGGCGACCTGCCGGACGGCACCTTCGAGACGACGCAGGACATGGAAGTCCAGGAGATCCAGTCCATCAACCGCTGAACAGATCCTCGGCCCGCTCCACCGTCATCGCGCGCCGGGCCAGGACTTCGAGCTGGTCGAGGTCGTAGCAGTCGAGCACGCGCTCCCGCAGAGCGAAGCACACGGGAATGTCCCGCCACTCCAGGATGCGGAGCGTCATCGCGGCACGTGCCTCGATCCGGCCCTCCACCCGGCCCTCCTCGCGCACCTGCTCAGCCACCGGGTTGTCGAAGAAGTAGCGAATCTTCCTAGGCACGAGCCTCTCCCTCCGCGAACGGATAGTCACGCGAGCCCAGCAACGGAATCCGCAGCACGTTCTGCTACGCACTCAGTGCAGCGCCTCGTGCGACGAGCCGACCATCAGTTCCGCTCCGGTACGACGCGATCAACGCGCTACGCCGCGACAAGGTCACACCACACGTACTTGCCCCGGTTCCCGCCCCTGGCCAGCGGCTGCCACCCCCACACGTCCGCGCACGCCCGCACGAGCGCGAGCCCCCGCCCCTCCTCCGCATCGACGAGCGCCTCCGCCCTCCCCGGCGGCTCGGGCGGTTCCGGGTCGGCGTCCCATGCCCCGATCCGCAGCACGCCGGCCGCCCACCGCACCCGGAGCGCGGCGGGACCTTTGGTGTGCCGTACGGCATTGGAGACCAGCTCGGTCGCGAGCAACTCGGCGGTGTCCACGAGGCGGATCAGGCCGTGCATGGTGAGGATCAGCCGGAGGGTGCGGCGGCAGACGGTGACGGCGCGCAGGTCGTTCGGGATGTAGAGGGTGTACTCCCAGGGGGCGGCCGGGTCGGTCGGCGGGATTTCGGGCATGACTGAACTCCACTCGACGAAGGGGACGGTGACCGGTGGCATCGCCGCGCCGTCAGGGCATGACGAAACGGTGCACTTCCGGCGCCAGGCAATGCCGCACTGTGTGCGTCACGTCACCGACGGTATTTCCTAGTTTTAGGAAGTTGCAAGCGGCTGCCGTATTCTGACGCTCGAACGAGGTACTTGAGCCGAGTAGTTGGAACCAGGAGGCGTCGGTTGCCGCCGAAGAGGCATCTCACGGCCCGCAGGGTGCGATTGGGCGCTGAGCTGCGCAAACTGCGCGAGGCGATGGGCATGAAGTCCAAGGAAGCAGCCGAGCTGCTAGGAGCCGACTCGGTCCAGATGAGCCAGATCGAGTCCGGGGTCGCGGGTGTGAGCGCCCAACGGGTACGTCGTCTGGCCGCTCACTACGCCTGCACGGACGAAGGACTGATCGAGGCCCTCGTGGCCATGGCGACCGACCGCACCCGTGGATGGTGGGAGGAGTACCGAGGCGTGCTGCCTCCGGTGTTCTCGGACACCGCCGAAGTCGAACACCATGCGACGGCTCTGCGCGAGATCGTGATCACGCATGTTCCTGGCCTGCTTCAGACCGCCGACTACGCCCGCGCTGTGTACACGTACATGATGCCGGGGCTGCCCGGAAGCGAACTGATCCCACGGGTGGAGCACCGAATGCGACGGCGCTCGGTGATTGAGGGTGACGACCCGACACCGTACGAGACGATCATCCACGAGTTCGCCCTACGGGTCCGAGTGGCCGACCGTCAGGTGGCTCAGGCACAGCTCCGCCAGGTCCTGGAACGGATCGAAGCGGGTCACGCCACCGTACGCGTCATCCCCACCGCCCAGGACGGTTTCGCCGGTGCCGACGCCTCGATGATGCACGCCTGTGGACCCGTGGCCCAGTTGGACACCGTGCTCCGTGACTTCCCCACCGGGACAGCCTTCATCGACGCGGAACCGCAACTGAAGCAGCTTCGAACACTGTTCCGTAAGGTGGAGAAAGCGTCGCTGGCCCCTGCGGCGTCGCGAGACTTCATCCACCGCTTGGCGAAGGAACTTTGAGGCGCGTCATGACTGAGACCGTGAGTTGGCGGAAGTCCTCGTACTCCGGCGGTGGTGACGGCAACACCTGCGTGGAGATAGCAACTCTGCGAACCCGCGTCGCGATACGCGACTCGAAGGACCCGTCCAAGGGCATGGTGACCGTCCCGGTCGGATCCTTCACCGCCCTCGTCCAGAGCCTCAAGACGGTCTCCACCTGATCTCGCCCCACCCAGCACACGATGCGACAGCACATGCGATAAGTTCGTACGCGCGTTCCAAGCGGTAGGCATCGCACGTGTACGGGGGAGAACACGGTGTCGCACAGGCCGACGGACTGGCATGTACTGGACCTGGAGAAGGATCCGACGCCGGGCGACCCGGACCGCATTCGCAAACTCGCCGGCACCCTGCACGACTTCGCCGACGACGTGTCCGACGTCCTGCGCGACCTCAAGGGCATCGCCAAGGAGGAGGAGATCCTCTCCTGGGCGGGCAAGACGGCGGACGTGTTCGCCGAGGAGTTCGAGGACGCCCCGAAGAAGCTGCGCAAGCTGAAGAAGTCGTACGACCTGGCCGGAGACGCGCTGGCCACCTTCTGGCCCGATCTCCAAGACGCACAGGAGAAGGCCGACAAGGCGCTGCGCGACGGCCGCAAGGCCCGCGAGGAACTCACCACCGCGCAGACGGCGTTGTCGGGAGCCAACGACTGGGTCCGCACCGCGACCGAGAAGGTGGACTCCTACGACCCCGCCAAGAACGGCGGCAAGGACGTCCCGAAACCGGATGAGGCCGACGTCCGCCGCGCCACTCGCGACGCCCAGCACGCGAACGCACGCCAGGCCGCGGCCGAACGGAACGTCGAGAGCGCGCAGAGTGCCCTGGACGCTGCGAAGAAACTGGCCGGTCAGGCCAAGGGCCTCCGCGAAGAGGCGGCCCGACGGACGGTGACCAAGCTCAAGGAGGCCTCCGACGCCGGTATCCCGAACCGGCACTGGTGGGAGGAGATCGGCGACTGGGTCTCCGACCACTGGGACGAGATCGTCACCATCTGCAAGTGGGTCGTGGCCATCGCCGGGATCATCGTGATGATCGTCGGTGGACCGCTGGGGTGGTTGGTCTTCGCGGCGGCGCTTGTGGTGATGGCCGACACGATAAGAAAAGTCATCAAAGGCGAAGCCGGTTGGGGCGATCTTCTGTGGGCGGCCCTGGACTGCATTCCGGCCACAAAGGGTTTCACCAGCCTGGCCAAACTGGGGAGACTGTGGAAGACCGGGGGGCTCAAGGCGCTCGGTGGCGGCGCCATGAGAGGAATTGGCGGCGGACTGAAGAACACCGCCAACTCCCTCCGCAGTGTTGGAAACCGAATATCCTACGAAGGCGGGAAGTTTCTCAACGGCCTGCGCGCGGCCAGGTCTGCCGCACCGGAATTGGCCGCTGTGCGGGTCAGTCCCGGCGGAGCACTGGCCGTGGGCGGCGGCAATCCCATGGACATCGCCTCCCGGGTGGCGGCCTTCCAGCAGGGCACGACCTCCTATGTCAAGGAGATCAAGCTCACAGCGAATCGCTGGCCCGAGTCGGCCCAACACATCAAAGATGCGCAGGAAGGCAAGATCTGGCGGGGCGACCGTATGACGGAAGGCGAGCCCAAGCCCGATGTCCTGACCATCGACCGCGCGGGCGCGGACGCCAACCGCGAGGATTCGCTGAGAGGAATACCGGCCCGGGGCGGGGAGAAACTGGACCGTGACGAGTACCCGCCGGCGATGTTCAAGGAGGGTGGCGATGGAGCAAGTGTGAAGTACATCGCCTCGGGCGACAATCAAGGCGCCGGCTCCAGTATGGGCAATCGTCTTCGCGGCCTGCCAGAGGGAGCTAAGATCAAAATAACCCCGACAGATCTGCCAGGAACCATATGAGTGCCGAATCCGAACCCTCACCGCTGCACAAGGCATATCGCGAAGACCGGCGCGAAGTCGTAGCGGAACTGATCGATCTCGCACGTTCACACACCACCACGACGGACCAGGCGGGCTCATTCGCCGCCTGTGCCATCGAGATCCTCTTCTGGCAGGACCGATTCACCGAGGCCGCCGATCTCGCCGAGGAAGTGATCCTCGCCAGGGGAGCGACCGGTCAATCGCTCACGCGCATGGATATTCCCTTCGACATGGCCCTTCTCGCTGCCGAGAAGTACGCCGGTGTGAAGGCCGCGCCGCGCATGCAACGGCTCCGCACAGGTGTGCCCGAGAAGAGCGTCCTGGGCCGTCGGCTGGCCTGGCTGGTCAAGGCGATGGCGGATCGCCCCCTGGAACGCCTGCTCGCCAGCCCTCAGACCTGCGGGGGCCCCTCTGCCGAGGTGACCGGTCCTGCCACCGGGCATTTGGGGCGCCCTTACGGGAACCTCGGCACGTCGGAGCGGCGCGTGCTGTGGGAGGCCGTACGCAACGCCAACCGGTTCGACCTCGGCCGGAACCTGCACGAGTTCGGCGAACCTCCCGTCTTCGAGAGCGCGCTGTGGCTCGCCGGTTGGTACCAGTACACGGGCTCCTCGTCCGACGCCGAGGAAGTACTCGTACGTGCTCTGGACGTCTGGCACCCCCTCGAGCTGTGGGACATCCTTCCCGAGGGACCTGTGCTCCAGCCCGTACTGCGCGAGGCGGTGACCGACCGCGTCCGGCACCATTACCTGACCCACCCCATCGAGCCAGTAGGGACAGCGCCGTGACGTCCGCTCTCACACAACTCCTGGACCGCGCCCGCGGGCCCCTGGGACCACGCGTTGAAGTCGACCTCGGCACTGAATCCGGTCCGCTGAAGGAGCTGGGCGACGTCCTGTCGCAGCTGAACGGATTCTTCGCCTACAACGCGGGACTGCAGGTCTTCCACGCCGGTCCGGAGGGCCTCGGCCCCGACCTGGTCACCTGGAACGACTCCGAGACGTGGAAGGCGACGTACGGCGGCCTGGCCGACCAGTCCTTCTGCTTCGCGCAGGACGTACTCGGAACGCAACACGCCATCGTGGGCGGGGACAGGATCCTGAGATTCGATCCGGAAACTGCGCACAGTACGGTCATCGGGTCCTCGCTGGAGGACTGGGCAGCGTGGGTCCAGGACGACCCGGCGGTCAACGCCACCGCAGGACTGGCCCTCGAGTGGCAACGGCAGAACGGCGCGCTGGAGCCGAACGAACGCCTGATTCCCCTGCAATTCTTCGTGGCCGGGGGTGGCTACGAATTCGACAATCTCGTGGTGAGAGACGGCGCTGCCGCCATGCGTGTCAGAGGCCCGGTCGCCCAGCAGATCAAGGACCTCCCGGACGGCGCGCACATCCGCCTGCACTTCGACTGATCGATCATGAGGTAGCCAGCAACAATGCCGGACGACATACCAACCGACGGGGCTTCGCCCATACCGGCGACGCCTTTCGGGTTCTCGCTTTCCGCCCCCGCGTCGTGGTGGGAGTTCGACATCCGCCCAGAGGGGCGGGAGGCGACCATCCGGGGCCTGGTCGACGAGCGGGTCCGCGAGATTCCCGAGCTGGCGCCTTACCGCCCTGATCTGACCACCATGCTCCGAAGCATGGCCAAGGACGCCCACGACTCCGGTGCTCTCTACATGGTCTCCATGGCCGAGAACTTCGACGGCGTCCCGCTCTCCGCCACTGTCACCGTGTCCGTCATCGGCGCCCGAAACAAGCAGGGCGTCACCCTCTCCACCGACCCACGGGCCATCGCCGAGAGCCTCCGTACGATCACCCCTCGACGCGAGGGCGACGCCTGGCGCAAGGTCACGACCGTGGACGTCCCCGAAGTCGGTACGGCCGCGCGGACGTACGGCGTCGAGGACGTGCCCGTCGCTCAGGGCGACAGTCGTACCCTGCGTATGGTGCTGACCCAGACGTACATCCCCGTCCCTGGAACCAACGCCCAGGTCGTGCTCGTCTCCGGGGCCAGCCCGGTGTTGGACCTCGCCGAGGCGTTCCACGACATCTTCGATGCCGTGACCAGCACCTTCCGTTTCGTCTGACCTGATCCGCAGAGAGGAACTCCGAGCCATGGGCAAGAGCGACCTCGCACTGCCGTTGACCGAGCTGGAGGACTACGGGCGCCGCCTGCGCTCGCTCAAGACGCGGCTGAACCACACCAAGAAGCTCTTCGAGTCGTACAAGGACGACATCGGCGACGGCAGCGTCAACGACGCCCTCGGCGACTTCGAGTCAAACTGGGAGGACGGCCGCGAGGACATCACCCAGCAGCTCGACGCGCTCGGCGACATGTCGGACGCCGTCGTCCGCGAGTTCAAGAAGCTCGACGACGAGCTGACGAAGCAGGTCAACGAGGCCGTGAAGACGGAGGACAAGCGGGGCGGGAAGTAAGGGCGGTCGTCGGCGGAGCACGATGGGAGTCGCTTCGTCGACTACCTCCGGCCGGAACGGCCCGGCGTAGACCGCAGCCCCTCGGCAGGCCCGGGTTCGGCGCCGGTGGACCGGAGTCCGACAGCCGGTCGCGGTTCACAGCCTCCTCCAGCACTCTCCAGTCCCTTCCGTACCATGACTAACCCAACACGCTCGCGGAAGGACTCTCGATGGAAGCGCTGTCGCCCGACGACGTCCGGGAGATAGCCGGTTACCGACTGCGTGCGCGCCTGGGTGAGGGCGGCATGGGGGTCGTGTACCTG
This sequence comes from Streptomyces sp. BB1-1-1, assembly GCF_031597775.1. Classification (NCBI taxonomy): domain Bacteria; kingdom Bacillati; phylum Actinomycetota; class Actinomycetes; order Kitasatosporales; family Streptomycetaceae; genus Streptomyces; species Streptomyces sp. BB1-1-1. The sequence goes on from NZ_CP134203.1 coordinate 3,666,208, forward strand.
TCGCACACCCGTGGTGGGCAGCCGGTGGCCCTGAAGGTCGTACGGCGGGACTACGCCCAGGATCCTGAGTTCCGCAAGCGTTTCACCCACGAGGTGGCCGCGGCCCGCCGTGTGCAGGGGCCCTACACCGCGCCCGTCCTCGACAGTCTGACCGACGGGCCCGAGCCATGGCTCGCCATCGGTTACGTTCCCGGTCCCTCCCTGGCCTCCGCGGTGTACCAGCACGGCCCGCTGCCCCTGCGTACGGTGCTGCAACTGGTCGCGGGCATCGCAGAGGCGCTGCAGACCATCCACGCGGCTGGTGTCGTCCACCGTGACCTGAAGCCGTCCAACGTGCTGCTGGCCTCGGACGGTCCACGCGTCATCGACTTCGGGATCGCCCGCGCGGCCGACACGACCGCGCTGACCGGTACGGACGTACGACTCGGCACACCCGCGTACATGGCTCCGGAACAGGCCATGGGCGGTGACGTCACACCGGCCCTGGACGTCTTCGCGCTCGGGCTCGTCGCCTACTTCGCCGCGACCGGACGCCATCCCTTCGGGGAGGGGTCCTCGCCCGCGCTGCTCTACCGGATCGTGTCCAACGAGCCGGATCTGACGGCCTGCCCCGGCGAGTTGCGCGGCCTCGTCGCCGCCTGCCTGGCCAAGGAGGCGAGTGCGCGGCCGACGCCGGCGCAGGTCGTCGAGGCGTGCCACACACTGGCGGGGACGGATGGGCTGGCTCGCCACGAGGGCTGGTGGCTGCCGACGCCTGTGGCCCGGCAGATCGCCCAGCAGGAGCAGACGTTGCGTTTGTACGCGGCCGCAGGCCCGTCCCCGTCTCCGTCTCCGGCCGATGCAGTCCCGCCTGTCCCCACTCAGCCCGGCCTGCCGCCTCGCGACGCCTTCGCCGCCGCGGCCCCCACACGGCCCGCGAACTCCCCCGCCGGGGCGTTCCTGGCCTCGGCGCCCACCGCGCCGTCCCAGCCTCCGCACCCCGCACCGGGCACGTCGTCCGGGCGCCGGCGTGGCCCGCTGCTCGCCGCGGTCGCCGTCATCGGGGTCCTCGCGATCGGCGGGGGCTCGGTCGCCGCGTACCAGCTCCTGGCGGACGACGGCTCCGGGAACGACGGTACGGCGTCCGGCGGCCCCTCCGGCCCGTCCTCCTCCGCCTCCGTGGCGGCCGACGGCGCGGTCGGACGGGATCCCGGGGCGGGTGCGTCGGCGACTGAGGAGATGCCGAGGTCGGAGCCGGGGTGGCAAGTCAGCGTGCGGAACAAGAACCTGGTTCTGAGGGCGCCCCAGTACATCGAGAACGCCCAGGACGTCGGCTCCGGCACGCTCTGCAGTCCCTCCGACGTCACCACGCTGGACGTCAACGACCTCTCGCTGAAGACCAACGGGTCCTACGTCCCGACGTCGGGCGGCTGGCTGACGTACACCGACTGTCCGGACCCGATCAAGCTGAACGGCATCCGCCTCGCCGACGACGGAGGCTCGTTCGGCACCACCACCGAACGCCGCCCCACTCCGACGGCCTGCCGCGACGCGGCCCGTGCCGCCACGCTGCCCAATCCGATCCCGCTCAGCAGCATCAGGGACGACTCGGTCCTCAAGGCGGGCACCGCCCTCTGCATCGAATCCAGCGACGGTGCGCTCAGCCACCTGTGGATCACCAAGGTCAACGAGGAGAGCGCGGAGAACGACAACCTGCGTACCTACGTCATGACCGCCACCCAGTGGAAGCCCGAGTGACCGTGGCTCCGGCACGGCCTTGACCTCAGCGGTTGACCGACTGGATCTCCTGCACCGTCACGTCCTGCGTCGCGCCGAACGTGCCCTCCGGGAGGTCGCCGCCCTCGCCCGTGGTGCTGGTCCACGAGATGTTCCAGGTGACGGTCGCCTGCAAGGGGTACGAGCCGTCGGAGCCGGAGGCGCGGAGGTAGGTGACGCCGCAGGGTGGGGTGTCGTCCGCCTTGCCCTTCGCGTACGGCTCGCCGATGCTGCCGTCGGCGTTGATCTCGCAGTCGCCGGACGCGGGGTATGTCTGGGCGTCGCTCGTGCCCGGGTCGATGTGCAGGGAGACGGGCTCGGCGGTGGTGGTCGCGGAGAGACCCGTGCCGGGGAGGCTGGCCGTGACCGAGATCTTCTTGAATTTGGCCTTGTCCAGCCAGATCCAGGTGGGGAGGTTGACCTTCGTCGTCCCGGTCGGCTTCATCTCGATCTCGGTTCCGGGGACCGGGAGTTCGTCGTAGGCGTACTCGGCGAGAACCTGGGGGGTGAGAGCGAGAGGCTCGTCGGGTGTTTCGGCATCGCCGACCCAGAACGGCGGTTTGTCGCAGGCGCTGGCTTCAGGGTCGTCCTTGCGATTGGGGTTGACCGCGGCCGCCCAGAACATGCCCTCGCCCTGCTTGTCGAGGTTGTAGTCGTTGTACGGGTGGCCGTCCTTGTACCGGTGGTCCAGAGTGTCGCCGACAAAGTCCCCGACGCCCCCGATGAGCGGCACACCATCAATGCTCCGCCACAACTTGACGGTCTTCTCGATCTGCTTCGGGGAGAAGGCGGGCTCGTACCAGCAGGCCGGAGGCGTCCAGTTGCTGTCAGCGGACGAGAGGGTGCCCGATTTGGCGGTGCTGCTGTTCCCGTTGACTGTGGTCTGCACCTTGGTCTGGACGTACATGGTGCGCCCGTTGCGGCCGCCCTCGGCGTCCTTGCTCTTGCCGCTCGTGGTCGTGCGGTCTGCCCAGGCGAGCGGCGCGGCCTGCATCGTGACCAACAGAGCGACGGCAGTGCCCAGCGTTGCGGACCTGGCGACGCGGTTCACGGCTGGCAGACCTCACTCCCACGCTCCGAAGTGCTCTTGGTCGTTTGCCAGACGCCCTTGGCGTTCTTCCTCAAGCGGTCGTTGTAGAGGACGTACGAGTTTTTGGTCGCCTCCGTGACATTGACCTTCCCGCTCTTGATGTCCTTGGTGTAGCCCTTGGACTCGTCGGCGCAGTAGGTCAGTCCGGCCGAGCCGTCCTTGCTGAACGTCACCTTGCGGTCGGAGTAGCGGACCGTACCCGTCACAGTGACTCCGTCCTTGACGAAGCCGGTGATCCACTCCACAGAGCCGATGTAGGCCGAGTCCTTGCTGTAGAAGGCCACGGACTCGGACTTGGGGTTCTGCTTGCCGATCGCCTCGTCAATGGCACGGAGGTACTCGGCGTTGTCCTTCAGCACGGCATCCACCTTGGCGTCCCCTGTGGCTTCCGGCGCGAAGACCAGACTGTCACCCTCTGGCAGGGTCACCTCCGGCCGGTCGATGCCGTCATCGGTGGCCGTTGGTGACGGCGACGCGGACGCCGAAGCCCCCGTGTCCGCGCCCGCGATCTTGTCCTTGGCCGAGTCCTCGGTCTCGGAGCCGCCGCAGCCGGACAGCAGCAGCGCCACCGCTGTCGTCAGGGTGGCTGCGGCTGCCGTCGTACGTGTGCGCATGGGAGTGGTACCTCCGTTGGTGGGGGGGATGGGGAGCGGGCAGAGGCGGGGGCGTCGGGTCAGCCCACCTCGTTCTCCGCCACCGCCTGACCGTGGACGACCACGTCGCCGCCGTAGAACATCCCCGTGAAGACCGGGGAGTAGGTGAGCCGGACCTCGACCTGCACCTGCTCGGCGTCGGCCGTCACGCAGTGCGTCGCGGCGATGTCCTGGCCGGCCATGTCCATCTCCGCGGCGAAGGCCTTGACCCTCGCGTCGCAGTTCTCGTAGTTGATGGGGGCGGGGCCGCCCACGTCGTCGTAGAGGGCCTCGCGGTCGATGTCCTGGGCGGCGTAGCGGGCGGCCTGTTCGGCGATGTCCGCGGCGCGTTCGCGCTTGGAGATGGACATGCCCCCGTCGATGACGAAGGCGGAGAGGGCGAGGAAGACCAGGGCGAAGATGATGACCGCGCCGGCACCCGAGCCGCGGTCGTCCAGCCGGGCGTGCCGGTCCGCGAGCCACTCGCGTGCGAGGGATCTCACGCCGTCCTCCGGTACGGGTCCAGCGGGGAGCTGAAGCTCGCCGAGAGGGTGGTGGGGATGTCGAGGCCGATCATCGCCAGGCCGCGTACCTCGCAGCTGACCTCGACCGTGAAGAGGGTGTCCGGTTCGAAGCCTTCGCTCTTCTGGACGACCGAGACCGGGCCGGAGCAGACGCCCTCCAGGTTGGCCGCCGCGGCCTTCTTGGCCTCCGCGATCGCCGTGCCGTGGTCCTTCTGGATCGAGCCCGCGCGTGCCGCGTCCCGGGCCGCGCCGTCGAGAGCGCCGCGGCCGTCGACCAACTGGCCGAAGGCCACCAGGACGAGGATGAAGAGGATCATCACCGGGGCCAGGATCACCACCTCGATGGTGGACAGGCCCCGGTCCGTGTCGTCGGTGCGCCACGGGCGGGCGATTGCCGTGCGGGAGACGCGGTCGTCCATCTAGTTCTCCCCCTCCTGCACGAACCGCTCCACCGGCCCCACCGACTGCGCGTGCACCGTCAGGTCGAGCCCCGGGAACACCGTCGGGATACGGGCCGTGATCTCCACGCCGACCGTGTCCTGCTCCGGCTGGAGCATGGTCACGTCCGGCGCGACCACGAGCTGCGGGCCGAGTTGGCGGATGTAGCTGTCCACCACGTCCCGCGCCTCGCCCCGCCACGCGCCGGGCTGGTCGTGCGCCGTCGCGCGGGCCTTTCTCGCGCCCGCCTGGGCGGCGGCCTGGGCGACGTGGTCCGCGAAGAAGTACAACCCGAACTGCACCGTCGCGAAGATCATGAAGAACAGGATCGGCGTGAGGAACACGAACTCGATAGCGGTCATCCCGGAATCGCCGCGGGTGGCCGCCGCTTCACGTGCGGCCTCCACCCTGCGGCGCACCCGTCTGAGCACGTCTGCCGGCATCCCCGTGTACCCCGTACGTCCGAATCCGAGTCCGAGTCCGCTCAGCAGGTGCCGCTCGCGTCGGCGCCCTCGATGCACTCGCCGACCTTGGTGGCGCCCTTGTCCAGCGCCTGGCTGATGATGGCGGCCACCACGCCGACGATCGCGACGACGACCGCCGAGATGATGACCCACTCGACCGCGGACGCGCCGCGGTCCAGCTCGCCGGAGCGGGCACGCTCCACGCGGCCCTGCAGGAAGGTGACCAGGAAGTCCACGGCCGGGATGCCGGTGCGGAAGTTCCGTCCGTTCATGGTGAGTTGTCCTCTCGTGTCAGTTCTGGGAGCGAAGCGGCTCGGAGCTGCTGAAGCGAAGCTGAGAAAGCTGCGTCGAAAGCTGCGTCACACCTGAAACACCCGCATCGCCGCCGGATAGATCAGGAACACCAGGAACCCGGCGCACAGCAGGAGCTGGGCCACGAGCATCGACTGGGACTTCTCGCCCGCGCTGCCTTCGATCTCGGCGAGTTCGCGGTGCCGCATGGTCTCGGCGCGGGAGGCGAGTGACTCGCGGACCTTGGCTCCGTCGTCCGCCACCAGGGCGAGCGAGGCGGAGAGGTCCTTGAGCTCCTCGACGCCCAGGTCCTCGCCCAGCTGCCCCAGCGCCTGCCACTGGCTGGTGCCCGTGATGCGCGCGTCGGACAGGGCGTTGCGGATGCGGTGGGTCGCCCAGCCGTCCGACACCTCCGCCGCCGCCATCAGGGCTTCTGGCAGACCGCGTCCGCCGGCCAGGCTCATGGACACCAGGTCCAGGTACGCGCCGATCACGCGCCGCAGGTCACGGCGTTTGTCTGCGGCGTCCCGGCGTACCTCCAGGTCGGGGAGGAAGAAGAAGAGCGCCGCGCAGAGCAGGGCCAGCCAGACCGGGATGATCGGGCTGTCGCCGAAGCCCAGCTGCCAGACGATGGCGAACAGGAGCGGACCGAAGAACAGGCCGCCCACGGCCAGCAGCGCCTTCGTCGCCAGGAACTTCTCCCAGCTGCGGTCCAGCACCGCCAGGTCCGCGCGCAGCGACCGCAGTTCCCAGCCCTGCTGCATGTACAACTCGGCGACGCGTGCGCCGACCTGGGCGCGCAGCGAGCCGAGGCGGCTGGTGTCCTTCGCCACGCGGGTCGACTCGTACGCCGCCCCCCGTGCCCGCATCGCGTCGATCCGTGCGACCTGCTGGACCGGGCTCCGTCTGCTCGGCATCAGGGCGCGAACCAGGGCGTAGACGCCCAGGCCGATGACGGCGCCGACCAGTACCGGCATTGTCAGGTTCATCGTCGTACCCCCTCGTCCCCAGACGCCTGCGGCGGCTGGGACGGTTGCGGCAGCCGCTGCGCGGGCTGGCCCGGCTGACCGGGCCGGCCCGACTGACCCGGTGTGCGGGGGCGCACGAACTGCACGTCGGAGCCGTCCCGGACCAGGAAGCGGTCGGGCGTCTCGATGGTCGACAACTTACGCATCCACCAGAACCCCAGCGCGAACAGCCCGCACACACAGGCCAGTACGAGCTGGCCCACGGGCGAGCCGTACGGCTCGACGAAGTCCCGGTTGAAGATGGACAGGCCGAGGACGAAGAGGACCGACACCGCCACGACGATCTGGACGGAACGGCGGGTCGAGGCGCGCTGGGCCATCACGCGCTGGCGCATGTCGACCTCCTCGCGCGCCGACTTGGCGAGCGCGCCGAGCACCTGGCGCAGGCCCGGGCCGCGCAGCCGCGCGTTGAGGATCAGCGCGGCGACGATGATGTCGGCGGAAGCGTCGTCGATCTCGTCGGCGAGGTGCTGGAGCGCCTCGGGCAGCGGCGTGCGGGAGCGCAGCCGGTCGACCAGGGCCTCCAGGTGCGGGCGCAGGACCGGGGCGGCGGCGCGGGCCGAGGCCGGGATGGCCTGCTCCAGGCCGACCGCGCCCGCGATGGTGTCGCGCAGCGACTCCGTCCAGGAGGCGAGGGCCTCCACCCGCTTCATGGCGGCGCGTTCCTCGGCGGCGCCGCCGAAGAGACGGTCCCAGAAGAAGACGAGGATGCCGGCCGCGATGCCCAGCACCGCCCAGCGGGTGAGGAGCAGGACGACGAGGCCGACGATGGCCGCCAGGGAGCCGCGCCGGCCCGCCCAGCGGATCAGTTCGTTGGCCCGCTCGCTGGCCTGGCGCTTCTCGTGCTCGGGCTTGGCGGGCAGTCCGCGTACGGCGATAAGGAGGAGGGCGAGTCCGCCGCCGACGGCGACGCCACAGCCGAGCGCGTACAGGACCGTGGTGGAGAACAGGCCGCCCATGGAGCTGAGCGAGTCCAGCGCGGCCAGGGTCGTGGGCTTCGTCATTTCCGTCACCCCCACGTTCCGTTGGGCCGGTAGCCGTAGGCGATGAGTTCCTCCAGGCAGGCTATGGGGGCGTGCGGTACGACCCGGCCGTCGGGCGTCTCCGCGAAGACCTCGCTGGACAGCACGCGGCCGTCGACGCCGTTCACCTCGCGGACCGAGGTGACCATGCGCTGGAGCCGTCCGCCGCTCTGGAAGTTGTTGCGCCGCTGGATGAAGACGACGAAGTTGACGGCGCCGGCCACCAGCATCTGGCTGGCCTCGATCGGCAGCCGCTCCGTGGCCTGGAGGGCGTACGTCGAAATACGGTTGAAGACCTCGTGCGAGCTGTTGGCGTGGATCGTGGACAGCGAGCCGTCGTTGCCCTGTGACATCGCGTTCAGCATGGTCACGATCTCGTCGCCGAGCACCTCACCGACGATGACGCGGGAGGGGTTCATACGGAGGGAACGGCGGACCAGTTCCGCCATGCTGATCGTGCCCTGGCCCTCGGAGTTGGGCAGCCGCTCCTCGAACGCCACCACGTTGGGGTGGAGGTCGGGGAAGGTGTCGAGGCCGAGCTCCAGGGCTCGCTCGACCGTGATGAGCCGCTCGTGCGGGGGGATCTCGTTGGCGAGGGCGCGCAGCAGCGTCGTCTTGCCGGCGTTCGTGGCGCCCGCGATCATGATGTTCTTGCGGGCGCGGACCGCGCAGGCCAGGAAGTGGCCGAGTTCGGGGGCGAGGGTGCCGTTGCCGACCAGGTCGGAGATGAAGACCTTGCCCATGCGCGCGCGGCGGATGGACAGCGCCGGGCGACGGGCGACGTCCATGACCGCCGACAGACGCGAACCGTCCGGCAGTCTGAGGTCCAGCTGCGGGTTGGCGGAGTCGAAGGGGCGGGACGACAGACCCGAGTAGGCGCCGAGGATCTGGATCAGCTCGATGAGCTCCTCATCGGTCTCGGCGACCGGCTCGCCGCGCTCCTCGCGCCCGTCGGAGTAGCCGACGAAGACGTGGTCGCAGCCGTTGATGTCGATGTTCTCGACCTCGGGGTCGTCGAGGAGCGGCTGGAGCCGCCCGACGCCGAACAGCGCGGCGTGCACGGCGGCGGCGTACTGCTCCTCCGTCTCCGCGTCCAGCGGCGTACGCCCGGCGTTGATCTCGGCGCGGGCGTACTCCTCCAGGATCTGCGCGATGACGGCGCGCGCGTACTGCCGCTCGTCCTCGGTGGACATCGGCGTGACGCCGCTGACCTGGTCCTGACGGCGCTGCTCGGAGATGCGGTCGCCGGCGTCCTGCCGGAACCGCTTGACCAACGAGTGGTCGACAGCGGTCATCGGCCGGCCCCCGCGTGGCCGGTCATGCCGGTGCCGGCGGGTCCGGTGGGCACGGACCAGGCGGCGCCGAACTGCTGGTACAGGTCCGAGGTGACCTTACGGGCGGAGCGGATGAGTAGCGACTTCTCCAGCCGCCCGCGCTTGCGTCCGGCCAGCTGGTCGGCGCCGGCCGGGTCGTCGGCGATCGTGCCGACCACGCGGGCGCCGGTCTGCGCGTGCACGAGCATGTCGTTGACCTGGCCCGAGAGCTTGGCGGCGTTGTTCGTGTCGGCGACGAGCACGACGCCGATCATCGGCATGCCGAGGCTCGCGGCGCCGCGCGGGCCGCCGTGCAGCTTGGCGGAGAGGGCGGCGGCGCGGTCGCGGACGCGGGCGATGGCCTCCGGCTCGGTACGGGAGATGAGGAGTACGAGCGCGGCGTGCGGGAACAGTTCCGCGGCCGGGGTGTCCCCGCTGACGCGGCCGCAGTCGGCGATGACGTCGGCGGGCGCGTTCGGGGAGTCGGCGAGGGAGGCGAAGGCCCGGCCGAGGGTGGGCCACAGGCCCGCGAGACCGGCAGCCTGCTCGGAGTTGCCGAGGCCGACGAGGACTTCGAGGCCGCCGCTGAGTGGCTGTACGTGGTCCCAGAGCTGGTCGGGCACGAGGCCGCGCCGCGCGGTGGCGGCGATCGACAGCATGCCGGTGTTGGGGTTGAGCGGACCGCCGTGCGCGGCTGCGGACCGGTACACCAGGTCGCCGCCCGCCGGGTCGGTCTCGGCGAGCAGGACGCGGCGCGGCCAGACCGCCGCGAGGGCGACGGCCGCGGTGGTGACGCCGGGGGAACCCTTGTCGGCGGCGAGGGCGATGAGGGCCATGGCTGCGGGGGTCGCCTTCTACTTGCCGGGGACGCGTACGACGGCGACCTCGCCGGCGGCGGCCGCCGAGGCGAGAGCGGCGGCGTCGCCTTCGTCGACGAGAACGGTGACGGCCTTGTTGCCGGTGGTGACGGTGGAGTCGCCTTCGCCCTTGACGGCGGTCACGCGGGCATCGGTGACGATGGCCCCACCCGAGGCGGAGGACGACGCGTCGCTGTCGGAGGAGTCCGAGGAACCGGAGGAGCCGGAGTTGTTCGCGCCGGTGCGGTAGGCGGCGACGATGTCACCCGGCTTGATGCCCGTCGGGTACTGGCCCTCCTTGAGGGCGAGACCCACGGACGCCTTGCCTGCGGGAAGCGCCTCCCCCGCGGCGAACATCTGCCCCATCACGACCGTGTCCTTGTAGATCGTGGACTTGGCCTTCAGGTCCTTGAGTGCCTCGAGCTTCGTCCACTCGACGTAGTTGATGCTGTCGTCGGCCGCGACCATGACGGATGTGGCGTTGTCGCCGATGGACTCGCCGGCCTGGATGTCCGCCGTCACCTTGACGACCTCGACCCGGTCCCCGACCCGCAGCACCAGCATCGTCGCGCCCAGCGCGCCCAGCAGGATCAGCAGCACCGCCAGCGCGGCCAGCGCCGGCTTGCGCTCGCGAGGAGGGCTGGGAAGCCGGTCGCCGACCGACGGCTGAGCCGGAGCCGCGGAACGTCCCGCGCCCGCCCCCGTACGCTCCTGGATCTTCACGCAACCGCTCCCCGTACAACCAAGAAAATCGACTGTCACGTACTGCTCAAGTACGCGGAATAACCTGCAAATTCAGACACTTCACCCGCGCCTGCCTGACTGGTGACGCCCAGGGACATCCCCTGACGTACCTGTCCGACCTGGGCGAATACCGAGCGCTGAAGGCGAGTGTCAAGCCATCGCACCGTACCAGCAGCACATAAGCCCCTCAAGGCGTGCCCGCCCTCTGACGCACCGCCCCGCCACCATTACCCATCTGCAACTGCACACATCAAGAGCCCCCTTGAGTACGGCCTCGTGACCGGGCAACTCGACTGTGCGCTCGCGAATCACGAACCAATACGCCGAGACACCCTTCGGGTGCCGTTCGTCACGGCGCGGCCATGATGCCTGCACGATTCACTCACGAGAGAGCCCGTGGGGGACCGGACCCCCCATGCCATGATCTTCGCTCGGATCAGTGACTCGGGGCAGCAGCACCAGGACACCACCCGGGGGGAGGAGCTCGGGCCTCTGACAGTCACCACCCGGGCCCGGACCCGGACCGTTCCTTGCCGCCCCCTCTCCCCCACACATTTCAAGGAACCCCATGAACCGACCCACCACGGCAGCCCTCTCCGCCCTCTCCCTGCTCTCCCTCGCCGCGCTCACCGCCTGCGGCGGGGACTCCGGCTCCGGTTCGGACGCGGACAAGCCGGCGGCGACCGCGACGCAGGAACAGCAGGAGCAGCAGGCGACGCCGGAGGAGCGGCTGAAGCAGCTCGCCATCACGCAGGCGGACGCCCCCGGCGACAGGAAGGTCACGGAGCCCGACGACGAGTTCGTGTTCGCCAAGTCGGCGAAGGAGGTCACGGTGGACAAGCCCGCCTGCGCCCCGCTGGCCCTGGCCATGAACCAACTCCCCCTCGGAGACCCCCAGGCCGACCTCACGCGCGTCGTCGACAGCGGTGGCGCGAACATCGGCGCGTTCACGTACGTAACGCTCACGGCGTACGAGCCCGGCGGCGCCGAGCCCGCGATGTCCGGTCTGTCGAAGGCGGTGGACGCCTGCGGTGGCGGCTTCACGGCCAAGTCCGACGAGAACACGAGCGTGTACGACTCGGTGACCGCCGAGAAGCCGGTGGCGGCGGCCGGCGACGAGTCCCTCGGGTTCCGTTCCACGCTGACGTTCCGTGGCGTCACCCACACCGTGCACACCCAGGCCGTGCGCAGCGGCGACGTACTCGCCGTGTACTTCTCGGTCGACGGCAGCGCCATCGCCAACGCCAGGCCGAGCGACGCGAAGCTGCCGGCGGCGGTGGTGTCGGCGCAGAACGGAAAGCTGGGGAACGGGAAGCTGGGGTGAGCGGGACGTCTGACGCACGCACGGGGACCGATGCCGCGCGCTCCCGGGTCAACGCCCTGCGAATCACGGCGGGCGCGACGGCGATCGCGGGAGCACTCGCCCTTACCATCGCGCTGGTCGCGACACCGGAACGGTTCGGGCTGCCCTCCTCGCCTGCCTTCTTCGAACGCGTCCGGGCGACGGGCCGTGGCATGGAGGCGTTCATCGTCGCCTGGTTCCTCGTAGCGATGCCCCTCGCCGGCCTGCTGCAGGCGCCGGTGGCGTGGCTGCGACGGGCGAGGATCGGTGCGGGTTGGGTGTTGCTGGCAGCCCAGTGGCTGATCACCGTGCTGCTGGCGGCGGCAGCCTGGCAAGTGGAAGGCATCTTCCCGGCCTCCGACAGCCCCGGAAGGACCGACGGCCTGTTCGGCGCGGCTCTGCTCCTCGTGCTGGGCCCACCCCTGTTCGCCGTGTGCTCGGGCTCCGTCTTCCCGATGGTGCCCGGTGCCGACGGTCTGACCGTCGGCGAGCGGATGCGCGCCCACCTCGCCGGTACGGCCGTCCTTGTCTGCGGCTTCGGCGGAGCCTTCGCGGGCCTGCTGTGCGGCCTGTCCTTCGGCTTCCCGGACGCGGGCGCACCCGCCATGTTCCTGCCCGGCGGCCTGCTCTGGGGCTTCTTCTCGGGCACCGCGGTGGGCACCTCGATCAGCGCGGCACTGCGGCGAAGCCCGGGGAGCCGCCAGGCGACACTGGCGGTCGCGGCCTCCTTCGCCCGCATGGCGACATCCTTGCTGGCCGCCTGCCTGGGCACCGCCCAGCTGGGCTGGTTCCTGCCCACGGGGATCATGGTGCCAGTGGGCTTGGTGGCGCCGTATCTCCTGCTGTGGCTGGCGGGCCGCGACGAACGCCTCGCTCGGTGGGTGGAGTGGCGAACGGTGGAAGTGCCCAAGGGAGCCTTCACTTGACCGCCGACGTCCCCGCGGCCCGAAAGGCATCGCTCCATTCCGTTCTGCTGACGGAAGCCCTGGCGCACCCACCCCTGCCGGAAATGCCCACGTCGAGGGGGTCGAGCGTCACGCGACCGACGACCGGGCCTAGTGCATGTGTCTTGAACCGTCACCGATCAGGACACGGACAGGACACGACCGCTCCCACATAGCGCGTGGTACGCCCGGCATTGTCCGTCTTTTCGGGGAAGTTCGCTCTGGCGAAACCAACAACCCCAGCACTACCGTCAGACCTCTTGACCGAATCTTTGTCTCACGGGGAGCCCACTGTGAAGCGCCGTTCTTTGCCCGTTGCCACCGCATTCGCTGCAACGGCAGCGCTACTCCTCACGGCCTGTGGAGACGGGGACGACAAGTCCCAGGACAACGACAAGATCGCCGGCGCGGACACCGAAAGCTCTCCTGCGGCCACGGCACCGAGCGGCGCCGCGTCGGACTCCGCCGACCGCCCGGAGATCACGCTTCCGAAGGGCGTCAAGGACGTCTTCGAGAAGTGGGAGACGGGTGACGCGGCCAAGGACACCATCCTGTCCGACGCGGCGCGAGCGCAGACCGCCATGAACCATGCCATCACCCAGGGCAAGACGGACACTCCGGGTCTGACCTTCTACTACGAGGGCAAGGCACTCACCACCTCCGTGAAGTGGGTGCAGAAGTGGCTGGATGCCGGAATCACGTACACCGGAACCACCCGGTACTTCAATCCCAAGGTCGAACTCTTCGACGAGAAGTCCGCGGGTGTCTCCTTCTGCGCCGACGAGACAAAGGCCTACAACAAGGACCGCAAGACCGGAAAGGTCGACAAGGCTCCGGCCACTGACGATTCCTACGTGCTGTACAACACTCGGCTGGAGAAGACGGAACAGGGCGTCTGGCAGACGACCGACGGTACTTCTGTACGGGGGAGCGAGACATGCGTGCAGTGAGGAAGGCCCGGCTCATAGCGACGGCGGCGGGGGCTTTGGCAGCCACGTGCGTGCTCGCCGCGTCCGGCACCGCGTTCGCCAAGGATCCCGGCGGGTCCCAGTTCGATGTCGAGGGCAACAACGACGGGGACGGGGGCCAGACACTCGAATCACGCATCGTCTTCACCGGTTCGACCCGCGGAGGCGGAACGGATACATCTGGTGGATTCACGCCCGCGGAAGACTGGAGCCCACCCGCCTGCTGGTACGAGCCCAAGTGGACTCCGGACGAGTTCGCCGACGAGTTCCGCGAGCGCTGGGACATACCCCACGCCAGTGGAGTGGGTGAGGCGTACCGGCTTTCGCAGGACCACTACATCAACGGTGAGCCTTACGAGGACTTCAACAAGAAGGAGGCGGGGAAAGGAATCTGGTGGGACTCGGTTCGGGACGAGAAGCGCGCCGAAGCGGGCGACCCGGCGGCCTTCGCCTGTGACACCCAGACGTTCTGGGTCGAGAACGGCGAAGCGCCGACCGTCGAGAACGCCGTCACTCCGGAGATCCTCGCCCAGCTCGCCTACGCCAGGATCAAGGTCCCCGACACCGCGGTCACCCTCGCCCCGGCGGACGCGACCAAGGTCAACCTGCCCACCTGGGCCTGGCTGGACAAGGCGGAGTTCGACGAGGTGTCGGTCACGGCGTCGCTCGACGTCGGCGGCGTGAACATCCAGGCCACCACCACCGCCACCCCCGTCTCGCTCAAGCTGGAGCCGGGCACACCGGACGCCGAGACCTACCCTGCCTCCGGCGAGTGCACGATCAACGACGACGATTCGATCGGGGAGCCGTACGCCAAGGGCAAGGCCGACCAGAACCCGCCCTGCGGCATCAAGTACCTGCGCTCCTCGGGAGACGGCACCTTCAAGCTCCAGGCCACGGTCACCTGGGAGGTCGCCTGGACCGGCAGCGGCGGCGCCGGCGGTGATCTGCCCGACGGGACCTTCGGCAACGACCAAGAGGTCGTCGTCCAGGAAATTCAGTCGATCAACCGCTGACCAGGTTAGGAGCAGGCACCCATGTCGTTCTTGAAGTTCTTCGCCGACGATGTGAAGGAGATGGCCCGCACCCTTGAGAACAGCGGTGGCCGCATGAAGGACGCGTCGAAGGAGATGTCACGCGCCGACTCGAGTCAGGTCGGCCACTCCGGACTCCAGTCCGCATGCGACGACTTCGCCGGTTCCTGGGACTACGGCTTCGGCCAACTGTCCAAGTTGACCAAGGGCGTCTCGAAGTTCGCCAACAAGGCCTCCGACGAATTCCTCAAAATGGACCAGACGCTCTACGACGAGCTGAAGAAGTCCGGGGCCAAGAATAAGAAGTGACCACTCATACATCCACTTGGGGAGGCCATTCCACACCCGCCGCGGCAAGACGTGCGAGGTGCTTGGCCCGTCGGTACCGCGACACGCAGAGGCCGACCAGATAGAGCGCGAAGAAGGCCAGCCAGATCCCCGCCGCAATAAGTACATTGTCGACCGTGTAGCCGGGGAAGATGAGGAAAATCGCCATGACGATCGGCAGAATCAGAATGTTACTCAGCACGCGGGGGTTGTACCGGCCACTCGCGTCAACGACCATTTGCGAATAAAGAACTTCCACCTCGGGCCGCGCCGCCGGGATCGGAGTGAAACCGAGCCCCGGGCGCATACCCGGCAGCGCGTTCCCGACAGGAGCGGCCGCGTCGGCCCCCATGAGAGCGGTGGCTCGCTCGCGGGCATCGGGCATGCGACGAAAGAGAAAGTAAGGGTTGTTCAGAGCTGCGTTCCCCGGGGCGTGCCCCAGATAGCGGTAGCCGAACCTCTCGGCCACGTAGGCGAAGGCCGCGAATTTCTTCAGACCGGGAAAGCGCGGTCTGACCGCGAACTCACGCGCCTCTTCCGCGACCGCCTTCATCAGTTCGTTGACGAGATGCCGTTCGTCCATGGCCGCCTCCTCCTTCGGCTCGTGCGGGGAGCGGGCGTCCTATCGTGGCATACAGGTGCCGCTGGTAACTTACCGGCGCAGCCTGCACAGAAATCACGGGGAGAAGTCCGATGAGTTCCGATAAGTACCCGAATCTGGGGTTCGACCCAGCGCCGGGTGATCTCGAGTCCGTACGCGATCTGGTGAAGGCGGTGGGCCGCGTCACCAGTGGCGGCGACACGGCTCAGACGGAGCTGAGCAAGATGGGGACGTCGGACGGCATTTGGGCAGGCAAGTCCGCCACCGCGTTCCAGGACACCTACTCGGCTGTGCCTCCCTACCTGAAGAAGGCTCTGGGATCCCTGGACACGGCTCACCGGGCACTCAGCAGTTGGGAAAGGCAACTGGACGGGTTCCAGGCGCGGGCAAGGAAATTGGAGGAAGAGGCGGCGGAAGCTGCCCGCAAGGTCAACTCCGCGCGAAGCGCGGTGGACTCCCTGCCTTCGTCCACCTCGGGCATGTCGGAGAAGGACGAAAAGAAGCACGAGAAGGAAGCCAAGGAGAAGAAGGGCGACCTGGACTCCGCCACCGGCGAGCTGTCCGCGGTCCGCAGCCGGGCGCACTCGCTCCAGACCGAGCACGAGCAGGCCGCGGCGGACGTCACGCGTCTGGTCAAGGGCGCCGCCGACGACGCCCCTCCCGAGCCCGGCTGGTTCGACGAAGCGCTGGACGCGGTCGGCGATCTGCTCGCGGATGCCTGGGACACCATCACAGACCCGAACTTCTGGAAGCTCATCGGCGACATCCTTGCGGACATCGCCATGGTGGTCGGCGTCCTCGCGATCTTCTTCTCCGGCCTGGGTGTCGCCGCCTTCATCATTGCCGGGCTCGCGCTCGCCTTCCACCTGGCCGCCAAGGCCGGTGGTGCCGACGTGACCTGGGAGACCATCGCCTGGGACGCCGTCGGTGTCTTCGCCGGCGGTCTCAGCCTGGCCGGCTCCCGGCTCGCCCAGTCCGGTCGCGCCCTGGTCACCGCCGGCCGGGAGCTACGGCTGTCGTCCGGCTTCATGAAGGCCCTGGGCAACGTTCGGTTCGGCAATCTCCTCAACGGGCTTCGCGGGCTGCCCAGTGGTGTCGCCAATTCCGCACGCGGTCTCGGCATGGCCGGCAAGGGCTGGTCGTTCGTCGCGGCCGGCACCGCCGTCGACAAGGCGGCCACGTGGGCGGGCGCCGCCCTAGCGATCGGTTCCAACATGCACAGCGGAACGTGGGACCAAGGCCGGTGGACGGACGGTGAGTCCAAGATCGGTGACATTCCCGTGGTCGGCCCGTTCATGGACTACTTCGGTCCGGCCGACGAGGACGAAGTAGTGGCTCCGGGCCCTTCCTCCGCCACGTTCGACGCTCCGACCGCCCTGAGTTCCTCGGGCAGCACCTTCACCAAGCACCTCGATCCCTCGCAGATGGGCGTGGCCGCATGAACACGGTGACCCATGGACCGGCCGACGAGATCGAGCGCAACGCGGCGGCTCCCTTCCAGTACGCCTTCCACCACGACGTCCCCGACGAGTTCGTCCGGCTTCCGGAGCCCACGGCCTCCGAGGGCTGGCGGCAGGCCATGGCCGAGCTGCTGCCCGGGGCCGACGCGGAGGCCCAGGAAGCGGCCAGTGACGGCCTGCGCCGCCAGTTGCCGCTGTTGAGCGCCAGGGAGAACGTGCTCCTCACCGCCATGTGCATCGGCACCGAGGAGGTGGGCGGCGGTGAGCGCCTGTCCATGGGCCTGCTCGCGGTCACCGTCCGGCCGAGTGAACACAGCCCGGCTCAGCGCCTCTTCACTGCGGAGGGCATCTACCAGGCGACCGCGCGGAAGTTCTTCTCCAACGTCTCCGAAGACCGCTTGGAGGAGATCAGTTTCCCACTCGGTGAAGGACTGCAGGGTCCGCAGGACATGGTGCTCGCCACCAAGCTGCCGTGCGGTCCGGGCGTGATGTCGACGTCGCTTCGCACACTCCGCCTGCCCGCCCTCGAGGCCGGGATCAGCGTGCCGCCCCTCCCGGTGGCCGCTCTGCAGTTGATCGTGCCCGCACCCCACAGCTACTGCGTGTACGTCACCATCTCCACACCGTCCGTCTTCCTGCTCGATTCCTACAGTGCCCGCCTGGCGCACGTAGGGCGCACCCTCACATTCGGTGAGCCGTCGCGGGACGCCGAGCCGACGGACCGCTGAGCAGCAACGCCGAGACAACGGCCTTCCGCTGGAGCCACGCATGGGGGTCGTCGACACGAGCCGATCGTCGCGCGGCGTCCTCACCCCCGTCGGGCCCCGCTCGCCCGCTCGTCATACTCCCGGTCCCACCTGCTCTGACGTACACCACCCCACGTGCCCATCACGACGGCCGCCCCGAAGAGCGTCGCGAGGAACACTCCGTTCGAGTCGCTGTCCCGGTCCTCGGTCGGACTGGCGATGCCTTCCGGGTCGTAGCGCACGCGCAGCTTGTCGCCCTTCGACACCCAGTCCTCGCAGCCGTCGCCCTCCGAGAGCGAGGGGGATATCGCCCACCCGTCGACCGAGCGCAGGTCGCAGTGGTTGGTTCCGCTGTCATCCATGCGTACGACCACGGCGTCGGTCCACTCACCCCGGTCCGCCAGAGCGACCTGACCACCGGCGTCGGTGCCGAAAAATCCCATGGCCATCCCGGCCATCAGGGGAACGGTGAGCTGCCATGCGAGCTTCCTCTTCTTGCGCGGCACCCTCCGCAACACGAGCAACGGGACCATCAGCGAAGCCAGCGGAAGCACCAGGACGGCGAGCAGGAGCCCAACGCCCCGCAGCACAGACGGAAGCGGCACCACGGGCCCCAGCCAGGAGAGCCCGAGCGAACCGCCGGCGCACACCAGGCTGAACAGCAGCCACCGAACCCAATCGGCCCGCCACCACACGCCCGTACCGCCACCCCGCTCCGGCCGAACAGCGGCCCCCGCCGCGGATATGCCGTCTGCCACGCGCCCACCCTAACGAGCACGGCGCGGCCGCGAACGCCCGCGAGATCCGTGCCCGGCAGACCTACGCCTCAGAGTCGTCGTCCGCCACCTGACCGGCTTCCGGCGGGTAGGCGACGAAGGTGCCCTTGGCGGGGAGGGTGACGACGAGGCCGCGTTCGCGGAGTTCGCGCGTAGCGCGCCGGGCGGTCAGATGCGCGACCCCGTACTCGGCGGCCAGATCACGCTCCCCCGGCAAACGAGCGCCAGGCCGGAGCTCACCCTTGGAGATCTGCTCGGCAATGTGATCAGCCATCTGCATGTACACGTAGGCGATCTTGGTGGGGTCAATCGGCGACTGCCCTGAATCTGGCGTCATATCGAACAACGTACGACAGCACCGAGCTGCACGTCTGGCTGGAGTGCGGTTAACCGCTATACACCACGTCATCGCACCCTGTAGCGTGCCAATCACAAACAGACCCCGGCGACGGATGAAGGCCGTCCCGGGGCATGGCCGACGCTGCAAAGGAGCGCCAACATGCTGGACTTACCGCCCGCCTCCTCGCCTGGATGCTGAGCATCTGTACGCCCAGCCGCCCTCGGGGCCGTCACCGCCTCGGCACCGCGCCGCCCCTGCGTTTCATCCCGGCACCCCCGCCCCGCTTCACCGAGATCCTCGACGGCAACGCGTCCCGCCTCGTACGCCCCTACGTCCTGGACCCCGCCGAACGCCGCCGCGCCGCACACCTGGCCACCCTCGGCATCGACGTCGGCCCGAGGCACATCCACGGCGTACGGATCCCGGCGGTGACCCGATGACCGGACGGCCTCCCCTGCGGATGTGCGCCCGCTGCCGGCGCACGACCGACGAACCGGTCCTGGTCCACGAGGTCCACGCG
Source organism: Streptomyces sp. BB1-1-1 (assembly GCF_031597775.1). NCBI lineage: Bacteria > Bacillati > Actinomycetota > Actinomycetes > Kitasatosporales > Streptomycetaceae > Streptomyces > Streptomyces sp. BB1-1-1. The sequence goes on from NZ_CP134203.1 coordinate 3,685,424, forward strand.
GCCACGGGCCCCGGCTTCAACGTCTACGCGTGCCCTGAGTGCGCCGAGTACTACCCGCCCATGACCGACGTGCTGGAACTACTGGACTCCGTCGCCCGCCGCCGCAACCGAACCGACGGACCACCCACCGAACAGATTCCCTGCCCGCCGACGAACCCGCCGTGCACGTGCCCGAGGTGCACAGCACCGCTATAGAGAAGGCCCCCCAACGGCCCCGGACGCCGCACTCCCCAGCGCACCCGGGGCCGCTTCCGGCCCCTCGCCCGCTGGGACACGATCAGGACACAGCACATCGCGAAAATGACAGCAAAAGACCGAAATGCCCGTGCTGTTGGGACAGTTCGCTCTGGCGAAACCAGCAACCTCACCGCTAGCGTCTGTGCTCTTGACTAAGCCTTTGTCTCACGGGGAGTCCACTGTGAAGCGCCGTTCTGTGCCCGTTGCCACCGCGCTAGCCGCAACGGCAGCGCTACTCCTCACCGCCTGCGGCGGGGACGGCAAGTCCGAGGAGAACGACAAGATCGCTGGTGCGGACACGGACAAGTCGACAGAGCCGGCTTCGCCGGACAAGAGCACTCCTCCCGGACCGGCCGACCGGCCGAAGATCACGTTCCCCAAGGGCGTGGAGAACAAGTTCGAGAACTGGGCGACGGGCGACCCCACCGAGGACGCGGTGCTCTCCGACGTGGCCCAGACCGTGAACGCGGTCGACGACGCCATCCTCCGGGGCAACTCGGACTCGACGACCGTCGCGTACTACCGCCAGGGCGACGCCCTGGTGAGCGCCCAGAAGTGGATCCAGGCCTGGCTGGACGAGGGCCTCACCTGGACAGGCGTCACCCGCTACTTCAAGCCCGACATCAAGGTCGCCGACAAGGACACGGCCGCGGTCGTGTACTGCGCCGACGAGAGCAAGGCGTACAACAAGAACCGCGAGACCGGCAAGGTGGACAAGACGCCCTCCGACGAGAGTCCGTACGTCACTTACAGCACGCAGTTGAAGAAGAACGACAAGGGCGTCTGGCAGACCACGGAAGTGCAGTCGAAGAGGGGGGACAAGACGTGCGCGCCCTGACCCGAGGCATAGCCGTGACGAGCGCTCTCGTCACGGCGCTGGCACTGGCCGCCGGAAGCGCGCAGGCGAAGGGGCCTGGCGCCTCCGAGTCCGAGATCGACACCGAGGGCACCAGATCCGGTGGCGACCTGGTCTCCAGGATCACCTACACCACCACTTCCCCGGGCGGCGGGGACACCGGCGGCAACGTCACCCCCGTCGGCGACTGGACGCCGCCTGCCTGTTGGTACGAGCCCCGCTCCGCCAAGGAGTTCTCGCAGTACGTGGAGGACATGTACAGCGAGACGGTGAACACGCCGGGCCAGCACAGCTACGCCAAGACCTCCGTTGGCATGTTCCGGGAGAAGTACAAGGACGGCGAGTACGAGAACTACAACCTGGACGTGAAGGACGAGGGCAACTGGTGGGTCGCCGTCCAGGACGAGGACCGCTGGATGGAGCCCGAGGCACAGCTCTGCGACGAGGAGCCCTTCTGGGTCGAGAACGGGGACTCTCCGCCGGTCGAGAACGCCGTGACGCCGGAGGTACTCGCCGAACTCGCCTACAACCGCGTCCGCTTGCCGACCACCGAGGTGTCGCTCGCCCCCGCCGAAACCGCCAAGGTCAACCTCCCGACCTGGGCGTGGCTGGACCAGGCCACGTTCAAGGAGGTGTCGGTCACGGCGTCGCTCGACGTGGGTGGCGTGAACATCCAGGCCACCACCACCGCCACCCCCGTCTCGCTCAAGCTGGAGCCGGGCACACCGGACGCCGAAACCTACCCCGCCTCCGCCGAGTGCACGATCAACGACGACGATTCGATCGGGGAGCCGTACGCCAAGGGCAAGGCCGACCAGAACCCGCCCTGCGGCATCAAGTACCTCCGCTCCTCGGGAGACGGCACCTTCAAGCTCCAGGCCACGGTCACCTGGGACATCACCTGGACCGGCAGCGGCGGCGCGGGCGGTGATCTGCCCGACGGGACCTTCGGCAACGACCAGGCGGTCACCGTCCAGGAGATCCAGGCGGTCAATCGCTGATGGGATCCGCAGGCCTCGCGAAGACCGCGAAGACGAGACTCGGCTTTGAGGCCGGCTGCTCCGCATGGTGCCGGCTCAGTAGAATGCCGGATCCGCCCGGGGAAGTGCGCAAGGCTGCGGGCAGAGCGCCCGTACGTTCCTCGCCGCCTTGAGAACTTCGTGGAGTGGCTCCTGAGATCCCAGGAGCGTGCCCGGGACTGCGCTCGGGACCGGGACGACGAGAAGCGGAAGGTGGCCATCACGGCCGCATGATCAAACACGGGGGAAGAAAACTGCATGGGTGAGCCGGACCTGACGGTCGACTACGACTTCCTCGCAGACTGCGAGCGCAAGCTCGGCCAACTCAAGAAGACCTTCGAGGACATCGAGAACCGCCGGGACGACATGAAGGAGCACTGGGGCTCCGGTGCCGTGGCCGGGGCCATGGAGAAGTTCGTCGACAACTGGGACGACTACCGCACCAGGCTCGTCGAGTCCATCGAGTCGGTCGGCAAGCTCGTGGCCGGCAGCAAGAAGGCGTTCGAGGATCTCGACGACGAGCTGACCAAGGCGAACAAGAAGAAGCAGAAGAAGTGACGCCATGACACCGACATCCAAGCGCCGTCCGGTGGACTGGCAGCCCCTGTGCGCATCCGATCCCGTTCCCGGCGATCCGGAGGAGATCCGTGCCGAGGTCAAGCACATGATCTCGGTGGCCGAGAAGCTCCGGGACCAGGCCAAGAACCTCAAGGCGATCAGCGACGACGAGACCCTCAAGGGTAAATACGTAAAGACCCTGCGCGACGAGTCCTCCACGCTGGAGAAGCACATGCGGGAGGTGGCCGGACGATACGAGCGGGTGCACGGCCACCTGACCAAGTGGTCGAACGAACTGGAGGATTTCCAGAGCGACGCCGACAAGCTCCTGCGCCAGGCCAAGGAGAAGCAGGAGGAGGTCGAGGCCGACAAGGCCAAGAAGGGCGCGTCGGAGGACAAGGACCTCCCGCAGACGTCCCCCAGCGGCACCAGCCCCGCCGACGACCCCATCCAGCCGTACCGAATCACCCTGCACACCATGACCGGCAACCGGATCACTCGCGCCAATCACTATGCCGGGAAGATCCGCGACGAGATCGACGACGTGATCGAGGACTCGTGGTGGGACGACGTCAAGGGCTGGGCCCATGAGAATGCGAATGGGATCAAGGCCTTCATCGATGCTCTCGGCTGGGTCGCGACGGTGGCAGGCTTCCTGGCACTCGCCATTCCCGGCTTGAACTTTCTTGTCCTTGGCATCGCGGCGCTCACGATCGGACTCAGACTCCTGCTGGTGGCATCCGGCGACGCCACCTGGACGGATGTCATCTTCGACGTCGTGGGGGGACTGCTCGTCGTGGGTGGCCTCGGGGCCGCCGCTAAGCTCGCCAGCGGCGCCAAAGCCACCGTGGGCGCCGCTCAGGCCGCCCGGACCGCCGGCCTGAGCCGAGGGCTCAGGGGCGTCAAGGGCATCCTGGACGACACGGGGCGGATGATGACCAAAATGCCGGCAGGGCCGGGGCGGCAGGCCCTCGGAGCGGCCCGTAACGCGATGCGCAAATCCATCTCCCAGAACGTCGGCCTGGTCGCCAAGAGTCCGCTGAGGGTCAGCCCGTTGTCGACACTGGTGCACCTCGGCGACAAGGAGATGGCCGGCATGGCGAAGATGCTGCAGGCGAACAAGGCTGCCTTCCCGGAGGCCGCGGGAGCCGCGGCGGACAGGGCTTACAAGTCCTACCAGGTCGGTCTCGGCATTGCCTGGACCGGCATGGGGATGGACGTCATGGACAAGGCGCTGGGAAAGAGCGACCTGACAAGCTGGACCAAGGAGCAGTTCGGAACCGGCGAGAAGCCGTACAACGCGGCGTACTCGGACTGGAAGGACAACACTCTGAAGCCCGCCCCCGACACTCACTGGTGAGGAATGATCTTGGACCTGAACTCGGCGCAACGCATTGCCGAGGCCGAAGCCGCCCGCACGGGGCTCGGCACCGGCCCCAACCGGCGGCTCCGGCTGACGCTGATCATCGGAATGCCGCTGTTCCTGCCGGTATTGGGCATCATGATCCTGGTGCCGAAGTCGCTCATGAACGACGTGCTTTACGTCTTTGAGGCCGGGATCATCGGTTGCCTCCTGCACTACGTCTGGGTCTTCGCGAAGTATCCCCGGCACGCGGGCCGCCCGCCCTACCTCACCCGGGATCTCGCCATGGGCGGCGGCTTCTTCCTACCCTCACTGTTCTTCGGTTTCTGGCCGGGCATGATCGCCGCTCCGGCGTGGGCGCTCTTCGTAGGTGTCGCCTATGCCGTGGAAGTGACACGGGGGCGAAATGAGCACCGCTGAGCACCGCCGGTCCCCGAGCGGTTTCAACCTGGTGCCGCCGCCCGGCTGGGACGTGATTCCGCTACGCACGGGCACCAAGGAAGCGATGGACCGTGTCGTCCGCAAGGCCGTCGCACAGTTGCCCGTCGGCTTTCCCAAGGACGACATTCCGAAGGCCCGGCTGAAGCTGACCCAGGAGATGAAGAAGGTCGTCCGCCGGGCCAGTGCCAAAGGAGGTATGACCCTCTATCTCCCCACCGAACGCCTCCACGGCATCGCGCTGCCCGTCTCGATCGTGGCTTCGGAGCCGATCGAGATTCCGCGGGTACGGCCCGACAGCGGCCCGGAAGCGGTTCTGGCCGCGCTCGCCTCCGTGTCTCCCGGTGCCGAGACGCGAGAGCTCGACGACACCGCGGCCCTGCGCTCGGAGCGAGACGTACCCGCCGACGCGGCTCAGGGCGTCGAGGTCGCTCACCGCCGGGTCGAGTACTTCGTTCCGGTCCCAGACAGCGTTCCCGACCAGTACGTCACCTTCTCCTTCAGCGCCCTGGTCGCGCCAGGCTCGGACCCCGCCTTCCACGACGCCCTCGTGGAGTTGTTCGATGCCGTGATGGGCACCTTCCGCTGGAGCTACGCCTGAAGGCTCCCTTCTGCCGTGCCCCCGAAGAAAGAGACCACTCATGCCCGAAGGCACCTTGTGGAGCACCGACCTCGGCGCACCGCTCCACATCGACACGGACGCCGATCCAGACCTCTGGGGCTATCTTCATCTCCAGATCGACAAGAAGAACTTCAAGGAATGGCTGGGCCTGCACCTGACCGGGCTGGCCGCAATCCACGACATCGAACTCACCCGGAAGCTCCGCCGCTTCCACAAGAGCTTCTACGAGCAGATGATCGTCACGCTCCGGGACAAGCTCCAGGCCGACGAGGCGTTCATCTACCACCCTGTTCCGCTCACTTACATGCCCCTGGTGATGCACGCCACCCGAATCCACTGCGAGGCCCACGACGCGGCTTCCTGCGAGGGAAGCACCGCGTTCACGGTGCCGCACCCGGAAATCCCTGAGTGGCAGCAGCGCACCGGCAGCATTCCGTTCCCCTCTCCGCACCTGGGCTCGGACGGGATTCGGGTCACCCGCTCCTACCCCGCGGACAGCAGCATCATGATGACCTCGGTGTCGTACCACTGGCACACCCGGCCCGGCCTCCCCGACATCGTGTTCCGCGGACACCACGACGATCCGGAAATCATCGCCGCGGCCATGGAGCCCCTGGACGACTTCGCGCGAACGCTCCGGCTCCCTGGGGCGCCCCATTGACCGGCACCGCTGGGGCGCATTTACGACCGTATCCACATCGGCTGTGAACCGAGCGTCTGAGAGACCCCCGACACCGCGTGAGTGATCTCAGCCTCGACGACACCATCTTCCAAGTCTTGAAGATTTCGATGCCGTGATGATGACATTCCGCTGGAGCTGCAAGTGATCCTTTTCCGAGACTGAGGCTGACCCGACCGAGTGGTTCCTGATGCCGCTCCATTGGACGGAGCAGCAGCGGACGGAAATCGACGAGTGGGCCGCCACGTGTGCGGACATCGTGCATCAGCGCCACCGGAAATGGTGGCGCATCCCCAACTGCACTGTGTTGACTGATCGCTTCCGGCAGTTGATCGAAGCTCACCCGCACCCCCGGATCCCGGCACACCAAGTGTTCCTGTACGGAGGGGATTTTCGTAGAGTCCCGCAACCTTTCTACGCTCTCCTGATGCAGGGAGAGGGCGCGGGCCGAGAGTCTCTCCGCCACTTCAGCGATGACGCCGGCCTCGGTGTCTCGTTGAACTACGGGTGGTGGTCGGAGGAGCTTCAGATCTACGCCTCCGTGCGCACAGTGACGGACGAACTCGGATGGCTGGGTCTCAACATGGACATCTTCGATGAATTCGCCCGCAGTATCTGGCTCAATCCCAACCCGGAGTGAGTGAGTGACTTACTGACAATCGGCTGCACCGCAGATTGCACCAACCCACCTCGTCCTGCCAGCCGCCGGTGCGGCGGGACGTGCTCACCGCTCGCCCCGCCACACCGTCGTACAACGCTTCAGGCGAGCGTCACTTCCGCGCCTGCTTCGCCAGTTCCTCGTCGATCTGCTCGAACTTGTCGGCGGCCATAGTCAGGTAGTCGCCCATGCCGTCGAGGCCGTCGAGGGTGGTCTTGGCGCCCTTGGTGAACTCGTCGAAGTTCTCGTCGAAGGCCTTCGAGGAGGACTTCGTGACGTAGCCCGACTCGACCAGGTTGGCGATGTACTTGCGAAGACCGTCGAGCTTTTCCTGGAGCTTTTCCTTCTCCTTCACGACATGCTTGGCCGCATCCCGCATGTCCTGGTATGTGATGTCAAGGTCTTTGGCCATGAAGCCGCTTCCTCTCACAACGCCGCAGGGCCAACCCCCGTGGCTCCTTGTTTGCGGATCGAACCGGCGCACCGGTCAAACCGGGCGCGTGTAGCGACCGGTGTGATCGTCCGCTCTTGTGGCAGCAGCTTACGGGGGTGGCTTGTGGTGTCACATCCCTGCATTGCCTTCGGGAACGTTCGGTCACCTCCCTGTTGCCGCACCGCGACACCCAACGGATATCGTCGCTTGGACTGTGAGCCGTGTTGCGGAAGCGGCCGCAGGGGCCGTTTGGGGAGGACAAGCGTGCGACTGAGCCTGACCGTCGTCGACCCGTTCGGCGGGGGCACCGCCGACGTCGTGCTCGATGCCGATCCCGAGTCCACCGTGGGGGACATCGCCGAGGAGCTGGCCAAGCAGGTCGGCGTCGCGGGTGCGCAGGTCATTCCCATCGGGCACCAGCGGCAGGGGGGCGCGGGCAACGCGCCGCTCGTCTACGTCGACGGGTATCCCGTCGATCCGTCGGCCACGGTCATCGGGTCGCCGCTTCGCGAAGGCGCGGTCGTCTCGCTCCAGGATCCGTCGGGGTGCCTGCCCGGGGAGCCCAGCGGGCTGGTCGAGTTGCGTGTGGTCGGCGGGCCGGGCGCCGGGTTCGTGCACCGGCTCGGCGTGGGCAAGTACGACATCGGCAGCGGGGCGGCGTCGTACATCCGTATCGACGATCCGGAAGTCGACGCGCGTGCTCTCACCCTCTCCGTGGCCACCGACGGCACCTGCAAGGTCGCCGTGCACTCCGACAAGGAGGGCGTCACCCTCGACGGCGAGCCCATGACGGACCCGGACAAAGACGGGGACAAGGGCCGGGACAAGGGCCGGGACAAAGGCGACAAGCGCCGGGACAAGGAACGGGACAAGGGTCGGGGCCGGGGCGAGTGGCCGCTCGGGGCTCAGATAGCGGTCGGGAACTCGCTTCTCGAACTCGCCCGGTACGCGCCGCCCAACGCGGCGCTGAAGTGGTCCGAGGACGGTGTCGGGCTCGACTACAACCGGCCGCCTCGGCTGCGTCCGCCGGAGCGGCAGACCAACTTCCGGCTGCCGTCGCCGCCCCGCGAGTACGAACCCCGGCCGCTGCCCTGGCTGATGGCGTTCACGCCGATCGTCGGCGCGGTCGTGGCCGTGGCGATCTTCGGGCGCTGGTACTACCTGATCATGGCGGGACTCAGTCCCATTCTGCTCTTCGCCAACTACTTCAACGACAAGAAGCACGGGCGCAAGTCCCACGCCAAGCAGGTCAAGGAGTACGAGGAGCAGAAGGAGCGGATCGAGAAGGACGCGCAGGACGCGCTCGTCACCGAGCGGAACGACCGGCGGCAGGCCATTCCCGATCCGGCGGTCGTGCTGTCGGTGGGGACGGGGCCCCGGACGCGGTTGTGGGAGCGGCGGCGGACGGACCGGGACCATCTGCTGCTGAGGGTCGGTACGGGGCAGCTGCCCTCCGAGGTCGTGCTCGACGACCCCGAGCAGGACGATCACCGCCGGCAGGTCACCTGGAAGATCGAGGACGCTCCCGTCGCCCTCTCCCTGCGCGGCCTCGGTGTCATCGGCATCGCGGGGCCCGGGGACTCCGCCCGGTCGCTGGGGCGGTGGGCCGTCGCGCAGACCGCCGCGCTGCACAGCCCCATGGACGTGCAGTTCTACGTGCTCAGCGAGAACTCCGCGCAGGCCGAGTGGGACTGGGTGCGCTGGCTGCCGCACTCCCGGCCCTCCGGCGGCCAGGACGTCAACATCCTCATCGGCACCGACGCCGAGACCGTCGGCGCCCGCATCGGCGAGCTGACGCAGATCCTCGACGCGCGCAAGAAGGCCGCCCAGCAGAAGGGCGGCCCGGGGGCGACCTTCAGCGACCCGGACATCGTCGTCGTATGGGACGGGTCGCGGCGGTTGCGGTCCCTGCCGGGGGTGGTGCGGCTGCTGCGTGAAGGGCCGGCCGTGTCCATGTACGCGCTCTGCCTCGACGCCGAGGAGCGGTTCCTGCCCGGTGAGTGCCAGGCGTTCGTCGTCGCCGAGCCCAAGGTCGAGGAGACGGGGCGGCGGCAGGAGAGCGAGCAGCAGCAGGCGCAGCCGGTCGCCGGTGGGTTTCCGTCCTTCCAGGCCTGGCACACCGGGGCCGCCGCCCAGCCCGAGCAGCGGGCGCGGACCGAGAAGCTGCGGCTGCGGGTGGAGGAGGCGGGTGCCGAGCGGATCGCGAACGTGCGGCCCGACTTCGTGACCCCTGCCTGGTGTCTGCGGCTCACGCGTTCGCTGTCCGCGCTGCGGGACATCAGCGGCGAGACCGAGGACTCCGCGCTGCCCGGTTCCAGCCGGCTCCTCGACGTGCTCCAGCTGGAGCCGCCGACGGCCGACGCGATCAGCGCGCGCTGGCGGATGGGCGGGCAGTCGACGATGGCCGTCATCGGTGAGTCGTACGACGGTCCCTTCGGCATCGACATGCGCAAGGACGGGCCGCACGGGCTCATCGCCGGTACGACCGGTTCGGGTAAGTCGGAGCTGCTGCAGACCATCGTGGCGGCGCTGGCCGTCGCGAACACGCCCGAGAACATGACCTTCGTCCTCGTCGACTACAAGGGCGGGTCCGCGTTCAAGGACTGCGTGAAACTGCCGCACACCGTCGGCATGGTCACCGACCTCGACGCGCACCTCGTCGAGCGCGCCCTGGAGTCGCTGGGCGCCGAGCTGAAGCGGCGCGAGCACATCCTCGCCGCCGCCGACGCCAAGGACATCGAGGACTATCAGGACCTCGTCAAACGAGACCCCTCGCACGCTCCCGTGCCTCGGCTGCTCATCGTCATCGACGAGTTCGCGTCCATGGTGCGGGACCTGCCGGACTTCGTGACCGGGCTCGTGAACATCGCCCAGCGAGGGCGGTCCCTCGGCATTCACCTGCTGCTCGCCACGCAGCGGCCGAGCGGTGTCGTCTCGCCCGAGATCCGCGCCAACACCAACCTCCGTATCGCGCTGCGCGTGACCGACGGCGGCGAGTCGAGCGACGTCATCGACTCCCCGGAGGCCGGGCACATCTCCAAGAGCACCCCGGGCCGCGCCTACGTGCGGCTGGGTCACGCCTCCCTCGTCCCCTTCCAGTCCGGGCGGGTCGGGGGCCGGCGGCCCGGTGCCGCCGACCCGGCCGCGCTCGCGCCCTGGGTCGGGCCGCTGGGCTGGGAGGACCTGGGCCGGGCGGCGCTGGCCAAGCCGAAGACCGAATCCCGCGAGGACGACGAGATCACCGACCTCAAGGTGCTCGTCGACGCGGTGCGCGACGCCAACAGCTCGCTCGGCATCCCCGCCCAGCACAGCCCCTGGCTGCCGGCGCTGGACGAGACGCTGCTGCTGGACGAGATCGAGGTCCCGGCCCTCGCCGGCGCCGCGCCGGGCAAGCTGCCGCCCGCCCCGTTCGGCATCGAGGACCTGCCCTCCGACCAGGCGCGCCGCCCGGTCGTCGTCGACTTCGCGAGCTTCGGCCACCTGATGATCGGCGGCGCCCCGCGCAGCGGCCGGTCCCAGGTGCTGCGCACCATCGCGGGTTCGCTGGCCCGCACCCACTCCACCGCCGACGTGCATCTGTACGGCATCGACTGCGGCAACGGCGCCCTCAACGCGCTGACCCGGCTGCCGCACTGCGGCGCGGTCGTCAGCCGTAACCAGACGGAGCGGGTGGTCCGGCTCGTCAACCGGCTCAAGGGGGAGATGGACCGCCGCCAGAACCTCCTGGCCGACAAGGGCTTCGCCGACATCGGCGAGCAGCGGGCCGCGGTCGAGGAGGACGAGCGGCTGCCGCACATCGTCGTCCTGCTGGACCGCTGGGAGGGCTGGGTGCCCACCCTCGGCGAGGTCGACCACGGCTCGCTCACCGACGCGTTGCAGACGATGATGCGCGAGGGCGCGAGCATCGGCATCCACCTGGTCCTGACCGGTGACCGCACGCTGCTGGTCGGCCGGATCGCGACGCTCACCGAGGACAAGTACGGCCTGCGTCTCGCCGACCGCAGCGACTTCTCCTCGCTCGGCATCCCGACCCGCAAGGTGCCCGAGGAGATCCCGCCGGGCCGCGCCTTCCGCAACGAGGCCGGTACGGAGACGCAGTTCGCGCTGCTCGCCGAGGACACCACCGGTCAGGGGCAGGCGGCGGCGATCACCGCGATCGGCGAGGCGGCCGCGGCCCGGGACGCGGATGTGCCGCGCGCCCGGCGCCCGTTCCGCGTCGACAGCCTGCCCAGCCGTATCTCCTTCACCGAGGCTTGGGAGCTGCGCGACCCGGAGGCGTCCCGCTCCAAGCTGTGGGCGATGGTCGGCATCGGCGGCGACGAGATCGTCGGCTTCGGCCCCGACCTCGCGGACGGTGTCCCGGCGTTCGTCATCGCGGGGCCGGCCAAGTCGGGCCGTTCCACGGTGCTGATGAACGTCGCGAACTCCTTCCTCGCCCAGGGCACCCGCCTCGTCGTCGCCGCGCCCCGCCAGTCGCCGTTGCGTCAACTGGACGGTGTGGAGGGCGTGCTGAAGGTCTTCACCGGGGACGACATCGACGAGGACGAGTTCGAGGAACTCATCGACCGGGCCAGCCTGGAGGAGCCGATCGCCGTCCTCGTCGACGACGGCGAGATCCTCGAGGACTGCGACGCCGAAAGCCAGATGAAGAAGATCGTCTCCCGGGGCGCCGAACGCGGTCTCGCCCTCGTCATCGCCGGTGACGAGGAGGACGTGTGCAGCGGCTTCTCCGGCTGGCAGGTCGACGCCAAGAAGGCCCGCCGCGGCATCCTGCTCTGCCCGCAGGAGTCCTCCAGCGGCGACCTCATCGGCCTGCGCGTCTCCCGCGGCATGGTCGGCGGCCAGATCGCCCCGGGCAAGGGCATGCTGCACCTCGGGGACGGAGAGCTGCGTACGGTCGTGGTGCCGGGGTGAGCGGCGGCGGTTCGGGCCGACCCGAGCGGAGGGTGAAGTACGAAGGCAAGAGCCCCGGTCAGACGCCTATTTGACCTTCGACAACCGCGCCTTCGGCCGCCCCGAGTCCTTGCTGTCGGACTCGTACTGAAGGTCGTCGCCGACGGGTGTGAGGCGGACGGTGTGGAGGGCCTGGTTGCAGACGTCGCGGTTGCCCTCGGCTCCCACGGCGCCGGCGACGACCTGCTTCTCCGTCACCTTCTTCAGGGTCAGTACGTCGTCACAGGTGCCGCCGAAGAGGTCGGTGTGGCGCACGGTGCCCAGCTTCTCGCCCACCTCGGCCTCGCGGACGGTCAGGCGGAAGGTGCCCAGGGGCAGGTTGCCCTCGACGGCGACGGCCTGGCCCTCCCAGGTGCCGATGTAGCGGGCGGGGACGGCGCGGGGGGCGGAGGGTGTCTGGGTGGCGGTGGCCTGACCGCCCGGGCTGTTCTCGCCGCCCTCGCCCGGCAGCAGGTCCAGGACGAACACCGAGCCGACCGTCACCGCCGCCAGCGCCCCCGCCACCGCGAGCGCCACGGTGCAGCTCAGCCGCCGGCCGCGGCCACCGGCGCCCCGGGTGGAGGTCGCCGCGACGGACAGGGCGAGCTTGCCCGGCGAGCGGTCGCCCTCGCGCGGGGACGGTACGTCGGCGCCGGCCGCCGTCGGCGCGGGCATCACCGGCGGGGGCCCGAAGACGCCGGGCGCCGCCCCGCCGACCGAGTCCGCCCCGCCGACCGAGCCCGCCCCGCCGACCGAGCCCGGCGCTCCCACCGACGGCCGGCTGAACCCCACCGGCCCCGACGCCGGCCCGGACGACGACTCCGCCGCCTCCAGGTTCAGCAGCTGTACGGCGCTCCGGCTGACCCGCTCCACCAGCGCTCCCGGCAGCCAGCCGCCGGTCACCAGGCGGGCCGCGCCCTCGGGTGCGAGGCGCCGGGCCACCTCCCCGGGGGTCGGCCGGGCGGCCGGGTCCTTGGCCAGGCACGCCGCCACCAGGTCCCGCAGCTCCGCGTCCGGCGTCCCGCCCGTTCCGCCGTCGAGGGCGCCGAGCTGCGGCTCCTCGTGGACGACCTTGTAGAGGAGGGCGGCCGAGGAGTCCCCCGGGAAGGGCGGCGCACCCATCGCCGCGAAGGCGAGGACGGCGCCCAGCGAGAACACGTCGGCCGCGCCCGTGACGCCCTTGCCGAGGATCTGCTCGGGGGACATGTAACCGGGCGAGCCGATCGAGACGCCGGTGGAGGTCAGGGACGCCGTGCCGTCCGTCGCGCGGGCGATGCCGAAGTCGATCAGGAGGGGGCCGTCGAGGGTGAGGAGGACGTTGGACGGCTTCACGTCACGGTGGACGAGGCCCAGCTCGTGCACCGCCGCCAGCGCCTCGCCGAGGCCCGCGCCGAGCGCCCGTACCGAGTGGGCCGGCAGTGGGCCGCCGTCCGCGACGGCCGCCGTCAGGGACGGACCGGCCGCGTACGCCGTGGCGACCCACGGCACGCGCGCCTCGGGGTCCGCGTCCAGTACGGGCGCGGTCCAGGCGCCGCCCACCCTGCGCGCGGCGTCCACCTCGCGCCGGAACCGGGCCCGGAACTCCTCGTCGAGCGCGAAGTGCGGGTGCACGATCTTCACGGCGACCGTGCGGCCGCCGGCGCTGCGGCCCAGGTAGACCCGGCCCATACCGCCGGAGCCCAGCCGGCCGAGCAGCCGGTAGGGCCCCACCGCTGTGGGTTCGTCGACATCGAGCGGCTGCATGGCGCCCACCCCTCCCCCGTACGCCAGTACCTGGGAGCAGGGTAGTGGGCCCGCCGTGCCGGGGGACCGGCGCGATCAGGGCTGGAGCAGGTCCACCTTCACGTCCGCCGGGAAGCCGGTGGTCGGGCCCACCCGGCGGGCGAACTCGGTGACCGCCTCCAGCTGCGGCGCGCCGAAGCGGAAGTCGAGGGTGGTGAAGTACCGCGCGAGGGTCTCCTCGTCGAAGGCCTCCCAGCGGGCCGCCTGCTCGGCGACCTTGCCGACCTCCTCCAGGGAGAGGTTGCGGGAGGCGAGGAAGGCCTCGTGCACCTTGCGGGTGATGACCGGCTCGCGCTCCGCGTAGTCGCGCCGGGCCGCCCAGACCGCGAAGACGAACGGCAGGCCCGTCCACTCCTTCCACAGCGCGCCCAGATCGTGCACTTCGAGGCCGTAGCGCGGGCCGTCGATCATGTTCGCGCGCAGGGCCGCGTCGCCGATGAGGACGGCCGCGTCGGCCTCCTGCATCATCAGGCTCAGGTCGGGCGGGCAGGAGTAGTAGTCCGGCTGGACGCCGAAGCGCTCGGCGAGCAGCAGCTGGGCGAGGCGGACGGAGGTGCGCGAGGTGGAGCCGAGGGCGACGCGGGCGCCGTCCAGCCGGTCCAGCGGGACCTGCGAGACGATCACGCACGACATCACCGGGCCGTCGCAGCCGACGGCGATGTCGGGGAAGGCGACCAGGTCTTCGGCGTTCTTGAGGAATTCGACCAGGGTGACGGGACCGATGTCGAGGTCGCCCTGCACCAGCTGCTCGCTGAGCTTCTCCGGGGTGTCCTTCGTGAGCTCGAAGTCGAGGAGCGTGCCTGTTCTCGCGAGCCCCCAGTACAGGGGCAGGCAGTTCAGGAACTGGATGTGGCCGACGCGCGGCCGGGTGCGAGAATTGTCCACATCGCGAGGCTAGCCCTCCCCCGGCATCCGCCCGCCGCCGCCCCCGGCGTCAGCCGAACGGCGGAGGCGTTCAAACATTCGGGTGAAGTGATCTTGGCCTCTGTTGCGCTCGGGTGCCTGCGTGCTAGGCTCACAGCAAGTTGCAGTTTGGTTTCCCTTGCAGTACAGAGCCTGCGGAGCATGTGACCGCGGGCTCTCGTCGTTCTCAGACGTATGCAGTTGTGCAGCATTCCAGTCTTCACACTTGCTGGTTCTGGAGCAGGGCAACCCTTTGGGCCCAAGGAGGGCTTATGGCTACCGGAACCGTGAAGTGGTTCAACGCCGAAAAGGGCTTTGGTTTCATCGCCCAGGAAGGCGGCGGCCCGGACGTCTTCGTCCACTACTCCGCGATCAACGCTCAGGGATTCCGTTCCCTCGAGGAGAACCAGCAGGTGTCCTTCGACGTCACGCAGGGTCCGAAGGGCCCGCAGGCGGAGAATGTCACTCCTGTCTGATTGACAGCAGTACCCAAGGAGCCCCGCGCCGTTTCGGCGACGGGGCTCCTGCCCTTTTTGGGCCTTTCTTTCTGAATTCTCGCTGAATTCTCGGTGAGTTCCGGCCGCAAGTCGTTCCGGCGGCCGACTGTCAGTGCCGGGCACTAGGGTCCCCGCCATGACCGACGACACCCGCCCCGGCACCGGACACGGCATCCGCCACGACACGGGCTTCCTGGACACCACCCGGACCTTCTACGACGCCATCGCCGAGGACTACGCGGACCGCTTCCGCGCCACGGGCGCCGGCACACCGCTGGACCGGGCTCTGATGGGCGCCTTCGCCGAGCTGGTGGGACCGGAGGGGCAGGTGGCCGACCTGGGCTGCGGACCCGGCCGGGTCACCGCCCACCTCGCCTCGCTCGGCCTGCGGGTCTTCGGCCTCGACCTCTCCGCCTCGATGGTCGCGATCGCGCGCCGCGAGAACCCGGACCTGCGGTTCGAGCAGGGCTCCATGCTGGAGCTGGACCTGCCCGACGGCGCTCTCGCCGGCGCGGTCTCCTGGTACTCGTCGATCCACACGCCGTGGGAGCGGCTGCCGGACCTCTTCGGCGAGCTGCGGCGCGTGCTGGCCCCCGGCGGGCATCTGCTCCTCGCCTTCCAGGTCGGGGACGAGCCCCGCCACTTCGACCGCCCCTTCGGCCATCCGGTCGCCCTGGACTTCGAGCGGCGGCGACCGGAGCCGATGGCGGAGCTGCTGGAGAAGGCCGGTTTCACCGTGCTGTCGCGGACCGTGCGCGTGCAGGAGGAGGACACGTCCTCGAAGGTCCCGCAGGCCTGCCTGATCGCCCGCCGCTGAGCGCACACCGGCCTAGGGGGTGCCGTACAGCCCCTCCACCGCCCCCGCGAAGTCCCGCATGATCACCTCGCGCCGGAGCTTCATCGAGGGGGTCAGATGGCCCTCCCACTCCGTGAAGTCCCTCGGCAGGACGGCGAAGCGGCGGATGGACTCCGGGCGGGAGACGAGCTTGTTGGCCTCGTCGACCGCGCGCTGGAGCACGGCCAGGACCTCCTCGTCGTCGGTCAGCAGCTCCGGCGGCACCGGGTGCTTGCCGTTCATGCGGCGCCAGTGGGTGACGCCGTCGGGGTCGAGGGTGAACAGGGCGCTCACATAGGGGCGGCGGTCGCCCAGGACGATGCACTGGGAGATCAGGGGGTGGGAGCGCAGCCAGTTCTCCAGCGGGGCCGGGGCGACGCTCTTGCCGCCCGCGGTGATCAGCAGTTCCTTCTTGCGGCCGGTGATCGTCAGGTATCCCTCGTCGTCCAGGCTCCCGATGTCGCCGGTGGCGAACCAGCCGTCGGGCGCGGCCTGGACGACGCCGCCCGCCTGCGGGTCCCAGTAGCCGTGCAGGACCTGGTCGCCGGCGACCAGGATCTCGCCGTCGGCGGCGATCCGGATGCGGGTGCCGGGCAGCGGCCAGCCGACCGTGCCGAGGCGCGGCTTCAGCGGGGGCGTCACCGTCGCCGCGGCCGTCGTCTCGGTGAGGCCGTACCCCTCGAAGATCTCGATGCCGGACCCGGCGTAGAAGGCGGCCAGGCGGCGGCCGAGCGGTGAGCCGCCGCAGATGGCGTACCGGACCCGGCCGCCCATGGCGTTGCGGATCTTCCGGTAGACGAGGGGGTCGTAGAAGGAGCGGGCGGTCTTCAGGGCGCGGCCCGGGCCGCCGCCCGTGCCCGCCTGGCGGGCCTCCATGGCCTCGCCGTAGCGCTCGGCCACCGAGACGGCGCGGTCGAAGGCCGAGGCCCGGCCGCCCGACTCGGCTTTGGCGCGGGCGCTGTTGAAGACCTTCTCCAGCATGTACGGGATGGTGAGGAGGCAGGTCGGGCGGAAGGCCGCCAGGTCGGGCAGCAGGTCCTCCGGCTTCAGGCTCGGCGCGTGGCCGAGGCGGACCCGGGCGCGGACGCAGGCCACGGCGACCATGCGGCCGAAGACGTGGGACATGGGGAGGAAGAGCAGGACCGAGGGGTCCTCGCCCGTCTTGGCCTTGAAGACGGGGTAGAGCAGCTCGATCGCGTTGTCGACCTCGGCGAAGAAGTTGCCGTGGGTCAGCGCGCAGCCCTTCGGGCGGCCGGTGGTGCCCGAGGTGTAGATGAGGGTGGCGAGCGTGCTCGGGCTCAGCATGCCCCGGCGGACCTCCACCTCCGCGTCCGGCACCCGCTCACCCAGCTCGGCCAGCCGCTCCACATGCCCCTTCTCCATGATCCACAGGTGCTTGAGGTCGGGGATGCGGTCCAGCTCGGGGCCGAGGGCCGCGGCCTGCGCGGTGGTCTCGGTGACCAGGGTGACGGCGCCGGAGTCCTGGAGGATCCAGCGGGTCTGGAAGAGGGAGGAGGTCGGGTAGACGGGGACGGTGACCAGGCCGGCCGCCCACGCGGCGAAGTCGAGCAGCGTCCACTCGTACGTCGTCCGGGCCATGATCGCGATGCGGTCGCCCGGCGTCAGGCCCTCGGAGATCATGCCCTTGGCCACCGCCAGCACCTGTTCGGCGAACCCGGCCGCCGTCACGTCGGACCAGTCCCCGTCCGGCGATCTGCGGCTGAGGACCACCTGGTCCCCGGCCGCGGCCGCGTTGTCGAAGGGCAGGTCGGCGAGCGAGCCGCGCCGCGCCGGCGGGGCGAACGGTGGTACGTACGCCTCCCGTACGGCCCCGTCCAGCCGCCGCGTCTCGGGCGCCACCAGGGTGGGGCCGGGCGAGTCGGCGTAGGCGGCGGATGCGGCGAAGGAGGGAAGCGGGGTGGACACGGGCGGCTCCTGGGACGTGCAGCGGCGAGACTGCTTCTGCTGTCACTGGCTCGGCTGTCGCTGCTCTGCTGCATGACGTACGTGCCTCGCGCGCCGAGGCGTTCATCGCCGGGTTCCGCGGACATGGGTTACCGGCGGTCAGTGTCGGGATCGTACGGGGCCCTCGTGGGGAGTTCGTGCGGGTTCGGGGATGGTCCCGCGCCGGACGTGTGCAGTCTCGGGGGTTACCTGCCAGTAAGTCACGTTCGTTCCAGTATGGCCGTGACGCCCTGACCGCCCGCCGCGCAGACGGAGATCAGGCCGCGCCCGGGACCGCCCCGCTCGGCGAGCAGCCCGGCCAGCGTCGCCACGATGCGGGCGCCGGTCGCGGCGAAGGGGTGACCGGTGGCGAGGGAGGAGCCGGCCACGTTCAGGCGGGCCCGGTCCACCGGGGCCAGGCCCCGCTTCTCCCAGGCCGCCAGCGTGGCCAGCACCTGGGACGCGAACGCCTCGTGGATCTCGACCAGGTCGAAGTCCTCGATCCCGAGCCCGGCGCGCTCCAGCATGCGCGGAACCGCGTACGCCGGGGCCATCAGCAACCCGTCCTCACCGCCCGCGACATCGCCGCCGACGAAGTCCACGGCCGCCGTCTCGTACGCCGTGAGGTGGGCGAGGGGCTCAAGGCCGCGCGCCTCGGCCCACTCCTCGCTCGCCAGCAGCACCGTCGCCGCGCCGTCCGTCAGGGGTGTCGAGTTGCCCGCCGTCATCGTGGGGTCGGGGCCGGAGAGACCGAACACGGGCTTCAGCGCGGCCAGTTTCTCCACCGTCGAGCCGGGACGCAGGTTCTGGTCGCGGGACAGGCCCCGGAAGGGGATCACCAGGTCCTGGAAGAAGCCGCGTTCGTACGCCGCCGCCAGCCGCCGGTGGCTCGTGGCGGCCAGTTCGTCCTGGGCCTCGCGGGTGACGCCCCAGGCCCGGGCGGTGACCGCGGTGTGCTCGCCCATCGACAGGCCGGTGCGCGGTTCGGCGTTGCGCGGGATGTCGGGGACCAGATGGCCCGGGCGGACCTTGGCCAGCGCTTTCGCCCGGCCGCCGAGGGACTTCGCCCGGCGGGCCTCCAGCAGGATGCGGCGCAGGCGGTCGTTGACGCCCAGGGGCGCGTCGCTCGCCGTGTCCGCGCCGCCCGCGATCGCCGACCCGGTCTGACCGAGGGCGATCTTGTTGGCGGCGGCGATCACGGCCTGGAGGCCGGTGCCGCAGGCCTGCTGGATGTCGTACGCGGGGGTGGAATGGTGCAGGGCCGAGCCGAGGACCGTCTCGCGGGCGAGGTTGAAGTCGCGGCTGTGCTTGAGGACCGCGCCGGCGACGAACTCACCGACCTCCCCCGGCCCTTGGAGGCCGTGGCGCTCGACCAGGCCGTCGAGGGCCGCGGTGAGCATCTCCTGGTTGGAGGCGGTGGCGTACGGCCCGTCGGAGCGGGCGAAGGGGACGCGCGCGCCCGCGAGGACCGCGACACGGCGCGTCGACTGCGCCGGCAGAGGACTCATCTCGACCTGCTCCTCACCCGTGACATAGACTTACCTCCGGTAACCTTACTCCAGAGTAAGCAAGACAGGCAGCAAGAGCAGGCAAGGGCAAGCAAGAGCAGGCACTCGTGGGCACGACAGAGTCGTTGGGGAGACAGGACATGGCCGACCGCTATCTCAGCTTCACGGGCACCGCACCCGGCCGCTTCCTCACCCGCCGGCTGGGACTCCCACAGCCCGCCCCACTCGAACGCCGCTCACTCACCGGCGGCCTGCTGCACCTCACCGCGGGCAAGTCGGACCTCGACCTCGCCCCCGTACTCACCCGCACGGGACTCGGCCCGGACGACGCCGGACGCCCCGCCGCCGTCGTCCTCGACGCCACCGGAGTCCGGGACGTCGACTCGCTCGCCGAGGTGCACGCCGCGCTGCACCCCGTCGTACGGTCCGTCGCCGCGAGCGGCCGGGTGGTCGTGCTCGGCGCCCCGCTCGACCCCGCCGACCACCACCAGGCCGCCGCCCAGCAGGCGCTGGAGGGCTTCACGCGCTCGCTCGGCAAGGAGATCGGAGGGGGCAGGACGGTCAACCTCGTCCGGCTCGGCGACGCCGACACGGACGCCGCCGAGTCCACCCTGCGCTTCCTCCTCTCCCCCGCCTCCGCCTACGTCAGCGGCCAGGTGATCGAGGTCCAAGCGGCCGACACACCGGTCACCGCCCCCGACGACTGGGACCTCCCCCTCGCCGGACGCACCGCGCTGGTCACCGGCGCCGCACGCGGCATCGGCGCGGCGGTCGCCGCGACGCTGGCCGGGCAGGGCGCCCACGTCGTCGTCCTCGACGTGCCGCGGGCCGAGGAGGAGGCCCGGAAGGTCGCCGAGCGCCTCGGCGGCTCCGACCTCGCGCTCGACATCACCGCCGCCGACGCGGGCGAACGCATCGCCGCCGCCCTGCCCGGCGGGCTCGACGTCCTGATCCACAACGCGGGCATCACCCGCGACCGGCGCCTGGTCAACATGGACGCCGAACGCTGGAGTTCCGTCCTCGACGTCAACCTCGCGAGCGTCCTGCGCACCACGGACGCGCTGCTCGCGGCCGGCACGCTGAACCGGGGCGGCCGGATCGTCGCGACGGCCTCCATCGCGGGCCTCGCGGGCAACGCGGGCCAGACCAACTACGGCGCCAGCAAGGCCGGGATCGCCGGCCTGGTCCGCTCCCTCGCGCCGCGCGCGCTCGCCGAGCACGGGGTGACGGTGAACGCGGTCGCGCCGGGGTTCATCGAGACGAAGATGACCGCGGCGGTCCCCCTGTTCATCCGCGAGGCCGGCCGCCGCATGAACTCCCTCGCCCAGGGCGGCCTGCCGGCCGACGTCGCCGAGACCACCGCCTGGCTCGCGCACCCGGCCTCGGGCGCGGTCAACGGCCAGGTCGTGCGGGTCTGCGGCCAGAGCCTGCTGGGGGCGTGATGACCACCGCGGCCCGCACCACGAACACGCTGACCGGCGCCCCCGCCCTCCCGCCGCTTCTGTTGCGCGGCGCCCTGCTGTCGCCCCTCAAGCGGCCCCGTCCGGACGCGGACTTCCCCCGTACCCGGCTGGTGCTGCCCGGCCTGCGCGTGGACCTCGCGCGGCTGGCCGCCTACGAGAGGGTGTGCGGGTTCCCGACGGGGGCGGACGCGCTTCCGGTGACGTACCCGCACGTGCTGGCCTTCCCGATGGCCATGCGGCTGATGAGCGGCCGGGACTTCCCGCTGCCGCTGCCCGGGCTCGTCCACACGTCGATCGGCATCACCCGGCGGACCACCATGCCCGCGACCGCCGAGTACGAACTCACCGCGTACGTCGAGGGCCTGGCGCCGCACCGGCGCGGGACCGAGGCCACGGTCGTGACGGAGCTGCGGGCCGGCACGGACCTCGTGTGGGAGTCACGCAGCACCTACCTGGCCAGGCACCGCACAGCCGGACACACTCCCGGGGAATCGTCCGCCGCGCACCCCGAGGCCCTCCCCGCCCGCGCCGAATGGCGCCTCGCCGGTGACGTCGGACGGCGCTACGGTGCCGCGTCCGGGGACCGCAACCCGATCCACCTGCACCCGCTCACCGCCCGCCTGTTCGGCTTCCCGCGGGCCATCGCGCACGGCATGTGGACCGTGGCCCGGTGCCTCGCCGAGCACGGGACGCCGGACGCGGCCGTGGTGCGGGCGGACTTCCGGGCGCCGGTGCTGCTGCCGGGCACGGTGACGTACGGGGCCGGGGACGGGCGGTTCGAGCTGCGCGGCGACGAGGGGCGGCTGCACCTGTCCGGCGAGGTCGGGCCCTACCCGGCCTGAACCGGGGCCGCCCGAACCGGGACCGCGTGGTCCGGGGCCGCGTGGTCCGGGGTCGCCTGGTCCGGGGTCGCCTGGTCCGGGGTCGCATGCGCCGCCGGCTCCGGCTCGGGATCCTCCGGCGGGGACCAGGGCCGGCCCCCCATCAGGTCGCCCAGGCCCGCCCAGGCGAAGTTCATCAGGGTCGCCGCCGCCTGCTTGGCGGTGACGCCCTCCGTGGCGCCGGCCCAGTCGGCGAGCGACTCGGCGGCGCCGACCAGCGCCTCGGCCAGCCCGGCGACCTCGTCCTCGGGCAGGTGCGGGTCCCGGTGCGCGTCCCGTGCCGCCGCGGCGATCAGCTGCGTCACGAACGCGACGATCTCCTCCCGCATCGCCGCCACCTCGGCCGCGAACCGCTCGCCGTGGGTACGGGCGTGCAGGTGCAGCACCCGCCAGGCGTCCGGGTTGCGCGCGGTGTGCGTGAAGAACGCCCGCAGCCCCGACCAGAGTTGCCCGTCGGCGGAGAGTCCCGGACGCACACCGGCCCGCACCGCCTCGGTGAGGGCGCGGGCCTCGCGGCGGATGCAGGCGCTGAAGAGGTCGTCCTTCGAGTTCAGGTACAGATACACCAGCGGCTTGGAGACACCCGCCAGTTCGGCGATCTCGTCCATCGACGCCGCCATGTACCCGCGTCGCCCGAAGACGCTCACGGCGGCGTCCAGCATCTGCTGCTCACGGACCGCACGCGGCATCCGCTTGGTCTTCCCAGCACCCATGCGAATCAGCGTACGGTCCGTGCGGCGGTGATCAGGACGTCAGCGCGACGCCGGCACCTGGAACACGTCGGTCAGACGACGGCCGGAACCGGCTCCGACGCCTGCTTCTCCTGCTCCTGCTCCTGCTCCTGCTCCCGCTCCCGCTCCGGCTCGTCGATCGGCGAGCTGTGCGCCGCGTCGTAGGCCTTGCGGTCGAGCAGTCCCTCGCGGGCCGAGACGATCACCGGGACCAGCGCCTGCCCGGCCACGTTCGTCGCCGTGCGCATCATGTCCAGGATCGGGTCGATCGCGAGGAGCAGGCCGACGCCCTCCATGGGCAGGCCCAGGGTGGACAGGGTCAGGGTCAGCATGACCGTGGCACCGGTGAGACCGGCCGTGGCGGCGGAACCGACCACCGAGACGAAGGCGATCAGCAGGTAGTCGCCGATGCCCAGCTGGATGTCGAAGATCTGCGCGACGAAGATCGCGGCGATCGCCGGGTAGATCGCGGCGCAGCCGTCCATCTTGGTCGTCGCGCCGAACGGCACCGCGAAGGACGCGTACTCCTTCGGTACGCCGAGGCGCTCGGTGACCTTCTGGGTCAGCGGCATGGTGCCCACGGAGGAGCGGGAGACGAAGGCCAGCTGGATCGCGGGCCAGGCGCCCTTGAAGAACTGCAGGGGGCTGGCCTTGGCGACGGTGGCGAGCAGCAGCGGGTAGACCACGAACATCACGATCGCGCAGCCGACGTAGATGTCGGCGGTGAAGGTGGCGTACTTGCCGATGAGGTCCCAGCCGTAGGTGGCGATGGCGTTGCCGATGAGGCCGACGGTGCCGAGCGGGGCGAGGCGGATGACCCACCACAGGGCCTTCTGGAGGAGGGCGAGGACGGACTCGCTCAGGTTCAGGATCGGCTGGGCCTTCTCGCCGAGCTGGAGGGCGGCGATACCGGCGACGGCGGCCATGAAGACGATCTGGAGGACGTTCAACTCGGTGAACGGCGTGATGACGTCGGTCGGCACGATGCCGGTCAGGAAGTCGATCCAGGACCCGGTGTTCTCGGGCTTCGCGCCGTCGGCCGGGGTGAGGCCGGTGCCGGCGCCGGGGTTGGTGAGCAGGCCGATGGTGAGGCCGATGGCCACCGCGATCAGTGACGTGATCATGAACCAGAGAAGGGTGCGGGACGCCAGGCGGGCCGCGTTGTTGACCTTCCGCAGGTTGGTGATCGACACCAGGATCGCGAAGAAGACGAGCGGTGCGACGGCCAGCTTCAGCAGGCCGATGAAGGTGTCACCGACCTTCTCCAGGGTGGTGACCAGCCAGGATATGTCCTGGCTGCGGGCCAGCCAGCCCAGCAGCACACCGAGGACGAGACCGGCGAGTATCTGGGCCCAGAAGGGCACCTTGAGGTACTTCTTGACGCTCGTGACTGAAGACACGGACATGCTCCGTAGGGGGACGGGACGCGGGGACGGACGCGCAGGGCTGACGTGGAGAACGACGGATGAGGGGGGAACGTCAGGGGCGACAGTTCGCGGACGCGCACCGACAGAGGTCCACGTGCAGGCGCGCCACGAGCGCGAGGCTCGGCGGTGTGTGGGGCGCGGCTGCGTGCTTCATGCACACGACTTTAACACCTGTGCTTTGAGACCCCCAAAGCCTCTCTTTGAGAGGCAGGAGAGGTCTACTGCCCGTAAAACGCAGATAGCCCCGGTTTCCTGCGAATTCGGAAACCGGGGCTTGCGGGTGCGTGACGGACGTTACGAGGTCTGACCCTGCGCCCGTGCGGAGTCGTCGGCGGTGTCCTCCTGGCCGCGACTGGCGTCGAGGTTGGCCTTCATGCGGTCCACGCGGCTCACGACCTGGACCGAGGCCCGGTCCCGCTCCTTGCGCAGCGCGACGTAGCTGATGGGGGCCGAGATCAGCAGGGAGAGCAGGATGATCCACATGCCGTTGGAGTCACCGAGGCCGCGCGGGAACACGCCGACGTAGACGAGCCCCCAGACCGCGACGAGGCAGCCCACGAAGATCCCGAGGCGCATCAGCGTGTAGCGGAGCATCTCAATCCACTCTTCCGTTTCTGGCACAAAGAGGCACTGTCCAGTGAAACATGCCGGGTCGCCGATCTTTCACGGGGGTCGGTCCGCGACGGGAACGCGCTCAGGTCAGCGGCAGCAGCATGAAGACGTCGTCCCGGTCGTCGCCCGGCGCCACGCGGATCGCGCCGGGCACCCGGCCGACCTCCTTGTAGCCGCAGGACTCGTAGAACCGCTCCAGGCCGAGGCCGCCCCGGCAGGTGAGCCGGATCGCCTCGACGCCCGGGACGGTGCGGGCCGCGTCCGCGGCGGCGGCCATCAGGTCCCGGCCGTAGCCCCGGCCCTGGTGACGGGGGTGGACCATCACCGTGTAGAACCACAGCCAGTGGGTCATCAGCCGGTGCGTGTTGAGGGCGAGGAACGCGGTGGCGGCCACTCGCCCCGTCTCGTCGTGGCCGACGAGCAGGCGGGTACGGCCCTCGGCCATGCCCACCATGTGTCTGACCAGCTCGGGGCGGATGTCCTCCCGCGTCACCGGCGGCACGAAGCCCACGGAGCCGCCCGCGTTGGAGACGTCGGTCCACAGGTCGAGTACGCCGTCGCGGAGGTCGGGGGTGACGGGCGGATCGAAGGTGAAGGTAAGGGACACGCAGCAATAGTAACCATTACGCGAGTTCCTGTGCGGCCACCTTCAGATCCGAGACCAGGCCCCGGTACGCCCCGTCCCGGTCCTCGGCCCGCAGCACCGCCGACGGATGCACGGTCGGCACCAGCCGCTCCGGGCGCCCGTGGATCTCCTCCTCCAGCACCGTGCCGCGCACCTGCGTGACCCGGAAGGACGAGCCGAGCAGCGCCTTGCCGGCCGTGGCGCCGAGCACCACGATCAGTTCGGGTTCCACGCGGGCCAGCTCGGCGGCCAGCCAGGGGCCGCAGGCGGTCATCTCGCGCAGGGTGGGCGCCTTGTGGATGCGGCGCTTGCGGGGCTCTGCCCGCGTGAACTTGAAGTGCTTGACGGCGTTGGTGACGTAGGCGTCCGCCGGGTCGATGCCGGCGTCCGCCAGCGCCCGGTCGAGCAGGCCCCCGGCGGGGCCGACGAAGGGCTTGCCCTGCCGGTCCTCCTGGTCGCCGGGCTGCTCGCCGATCAACATCACGCGGGCGGTGGCCTTGCCGGCGCCGAAGACCGTCTGCGTGGCGTCCCGGTGCAGGGGGCAGCCTCTGCACTCGGCTGCGGCCTTGCGCAGGGCGGGGAGGCCGCCGCGGGTCGGCACGAACGGGGTCGCGGTGTAGGCGTCCTCTGGTGCAAGGGTGGCGGACATGGGAGTCGGGTACCCGCCGTTGTCCTGCGGACCCATGCCGAGTGCGGCTGAGTGGGGGTTGCTCGCGCAGTTCCCCGCGCCCCTTTCGGGGCGTCCAGCGCGCGTGCCTCAAGGGGCGCGGGGAACTGCGCGACCAGCCACAGATCACCCGCACCCGAGACACAACCGGAAATTCACACCCGCATCGGCTGCGGCGACTCCCGACGCCCCGCGTCGGGCCCCTCGAACTCCCGGATGATCTCGTACCGCGTATTGCGCTCGACCGGCCGGAACCCGGCGTCGCGGATCAGGTCGAGCAGGTCCTCGCGGGTCAGCTTGTTCGGCGTGCCGAAGTCGTCCGCGTCGTGCGTGATCTTGTACTCGACGACCGAGCCGTCCATGTCGTCCGCGCCGTGCTGGAGGGCCAGCTGGGCCGTCTGGACGCCGTGCATGACCCAGAAGACCTTGACGTGCGGGACGTTGTCGAAGAGCAGCCGGGAGACGGCGAAGGTCTTCAGGGCCTCCGCGCCGGTCGCCATCTGGGTGCGGGCCTGGAGCCGGTTGCGGACCTTGCCGTCCTGCATGTCCACGAAGTCGTGCTGGTAGCGCAGCGGGATGAAGACCTGGAAGCCGCCCGTCTCGTCCTGGAGCTCGCGCAGGCGCAGTACGTGGTCCACGCGGTGGCGCGGCTCCTCGATGTGGCCGTAGAGCATGGTGCACGGGGTCTTCAGACCCTTCTCGTGCGCCAGGCGGTGGATGCGCGACCAGTCCTCCCAGTGGGTGCGGTGGTCGACGATGTGCTGCCGCACCTCCCAGTCGAAGATCTCGGCGCCGCCGCCGGTCAGGGACTCCAGACCGGCGTCGATCAGCTCGTCGAGGATGTCGGAGGCGGACATCCCGGAGATGGTCTCGAAGTGGTGGATCTCGGTGGCCGTGAAGGCCTTGAGCGAGACGTCGGGCAGCGCGGCCTTCAGCTCCCGCAGCGAGCGCGGGTAGTAGCGCCACGGCAGGTTCGGGTGCAGGCCGTTGACGATGTGCAGCTCGGTGAGGTTCTCGCCCTCCATCGACTTGGCGAGCTTCACCGCCTCCTCGATGCGCATCGTGTACGCGTCCTTCTCCCCCGGCTTGCGCTGGAAGGAGCAGTACGCGCAGGAGGCGGTGCACACGTTGGTCATGTTGAGGTGGCGGTTGACGTTGAAGTGGACGACGTCGCCGTTCTTCCGCGTCCGCACCTCGTGCGCGAGGCCGCCGAGCCAGGCCAGGTCGTCCGACTCGTACAGCGCGATGCCGTCCTCGCGGGTCAGCCGCTCCCCGGAGCGGACCTTCTGCTCCAGCTCCCGCTTGAGCCCGGCGTCCATGCGATACCTCTTTCTGAGACTGACTCGTAAACCGTACGCCTCTGCTACTGGACCTCTTCCGGCAGCTCGCCCACCCGGTTCTCCCACTTGGTGGAGAGCACGATGGTCGTGCGGGTCCTGGACACGCCCTTCGTGCCCGACAGCCGGCGGATGATGCTCTCCAGGCCGTCCACGTCGGCCGCGCGCACCTTGAGCATGTAGGAGTCGTCGCCGGCGATGAACCAGCAGTCCTCGATCTCCCGCAGGTCCCGCAGGCGCTGCGCCACGTCCTCGTGGTCGGCGGCGTCGGAGAGCGAGACGCCGATCAGGGCGGTGACGCCGAGGCCGAGCGAGGCGGCGTCCACGGTGGCCCGGTAGCCGGTGATGACACCGGCCGCCTCCAGCCGGTTGATGCGGTCGGTGACGCTGGGTCCCGACAGTCCGACGAGGCGCCCCAGCTCGGCGTAGGAGGCCCGGCCGTTCTCCCTGAGAGCCTGGATGAGCTGCCTGTCCACCGCGTCCATGCGATCGAAGCCTTCCACTGAAGAGTTCTGAAGATGTGGGTAACAAACGTGTGGGGGGAGGTGGTGCTCAGGTGGTGGGGCGGGCCCCGCCGAGGTCGCCGCGCCAGCGGCGGTAGAGGTCGTGCTCGACACCCGCCGCGTCGAGGACGCGTCCGGCGACGAAGTCCACCAGGTCCTGGATGTGCGTCGCCCCCGCGTAGAAGGCCGGCGAGGCGGGCACCACGGTCGCGCCCGCGTCGTCCAGTGTCACCAGGTGCCGCAGCGTCCGGCCGTCCAGCGGGGTCTCCCGCACGGCCACGACCAGCTTGCGCCCCTCCTTCAGGGTCACGCTCGCCGACCGCTGCAGCAGGTCCTTCGACAGCCCGAGCGCGACGCCCGCGACCGAGGCCGTCGACGCGGGCACGATCAGCATGCCCTTGGCCGGATACGACCCCGAGGACGGCCCGGCCGCGAGGTCGCCCGCACTCCAGTGCCGTACCCGGTCGCCGGCCAGGTCGACGTCGAAGGTGCCGGGCTTGCCGTCGGCGCCCCGGGACAGCCAGGTGTGCAGGTCGGTCCGCCAGTGGGCGTCCCGGAAGGAGATGCCGGTCTCGTCGAGCAGGGTGAGCCGCGAGGCCCGGCTGACCACCAGGTCGACGCTCTCGCCCGCGGCGAGCAACGCCCGCAGTACCGCCGCCGCGTACGGCGTACCGGATGCCCCCGACACCCCCACGATCCAAGGCGCGCGCTGCGTCTGTCCTGGCTTCATGATGCCGAGCCTAGTCGCAGGCTCAGGGTTTTCAGACAGTGAGGCCCCGCACCAGCAGGTCCAGCAGCGCGCACACGAACAGGGCGATGCCGATGAAGCCGTTGACCGAGAAGAACGCCCTGTTCAGGCGGGTCAGGTCGGTCGGGCGCACGATGGTGTGCTCGTAGCCGAACGCGCCCGCGACGATCAGCAGGCCCAGCCAGAAGAGGACACCGGCGTCGGTGGCGACGGCGTACCAGACGAAAAGGGCCGTGGTGACGGTGTGGCAGGCGCGGGCGCCCCAGATCGCGGCCGGGACGCCGAAGCGGGCCGGGACCGACTTCACGCCGACCTGCCGGTCGGTCTCGACGTCTTGGCAGGCGTAGATCAGGTCGAAGCCGCCGATCCAGATGCCGACCGCGAGGCCGAGGATCACGGCCTCCCAGGACCACTCGCCGGTGATCGCCAGCCAGCCGCCGATCGGGCCCATCGCCTGGGCGAGGCCCAGGATGGCCTGCGGGAAGTTCGTGAACCGCTTGCCGTACGGGTAGACCACCATCGGGATCACCGCGATGGGGGCGAGGGCCAGGCAGAGTGGGTTGAGCAGGGCGGCGGCGCCGAGGAAGACGACGAGGGCGATCAGCGCGCCGGTCCAGGCGTGCTTGACCGACATGGCGCCGGTGACCAGTTCGCGGTGGGCGGTGCGCGGGTTGCGGGCGTCGATCTCCCGGTCGATGATCCGGTTGACCGCCATCGCGAAGGTGCGCAGGCCGACCATCGCGACGGTGACCAGGAGCAGCCGGCCCCAGTGGATGTTCTCGTCCCACATGTACATCGCGGTCAGGGCGGCGATGTAGGCGAAGGGCAGCGCGAAGACCGAGTGCTCGATCATCACCAGGCGCAGGAACGCCTTGGTGCGCCCCGGCTGCTGCGGCAGCGCGGCGGAAGCCGACGTCACAGTCCGTACTCCTTCCAGCGGCGGTCGACCTTCGCCGCCGTCTCCGGGTCGGACAGCACCATGTCCGGCCAGCCCCCGTCCCGCGTGTACCCCTCCTCGGGCAGCTTCTTCGTGGCGTCGATGCCCGCCTTGCCGCCCCAGAACTGCTGGTAGGAGGCGTGGTCGAGGTGGTCGACCGGGCCTTCGACGACGGTGAGGTCACGGCCGTAGTCGGTGTTGCCGAGCGCGCGCCAGGCGACTTCGTGCAGGTCGTGGACGTCGCAGTCGGAGTCGACGACCACGATCAGCTTGGTGAGGGACATCATGTGGGCGCCCCAGATGGCGTGCATGACCTTCTGGGCGTGCTTGGGGTACTTCTTGTCGATCGAGACGATCGCGCAGTTGTGGAAGCCGCCGGCCTCGGGGAGGTGGTAGTCCACGATGTCCGGGACGATGATCTTCAGCAGCGGCAGGAAGAAGCGCTCGGTGGCTTTCCCCAGCGGGCCGTCCTCCGTCGGCGGGCGGCCGACCACGATCGACTGGAGCAGCGGGCGCTTCCGCATCGTCACGCAGTCGATCTTCAGGGCGGGGAACGGCTCCTGCGGGGTGTAGAAGCCGGTGTGGTCGCCGAAGGGTCCCTCGGGGAGCATCTCGCCGGGCTCCAGCCAGCCCTCGATGACGACCTCCGCCTGCGCCGGGACCTGGAGCGGGACGGTCTTGCAGTCGACCATCTCGATCCGCTTGCCCTGGAGGAACCCGGCGAAGAGGTACTCGTCGATGTCGCCGGGGAGCGGCGCGGTGGAGGCGTACGTCACGGCGGGCGGGCAGCCGAAGGCGATGGCGACCGGCAGGCGCTCGCCGCGCCGGGCGGCCACCTGGTAGTGGTTCCGGCTGTCCTTGTGGATCTGCCAGTGCATGCCGATGGTGCGCTTGTCGTGGCGCTGGAGGCGGTAGAGGCCCAGGTTGCGGATGCCCGTCTCCGGGTCCTTGGTGTGGGTGAGGCCCAGGTTGAAGAAGGAGCCGCCGTCGTCCGGCCACGTGAAGAGGGCGGGGAGGCGGTCGAGGTCCACGTCGTCGCCGGTGAGGACGACCTCCTGCACGGGCGCGCTGCCCGGCTTCACCTTCTTCGGCGGTACGTGCGTCATCGCGCCGAGCTTCCCGAAGGCCTCGCGCACGCCGACGAAGCCCTGCGGCAGCTCGGGGCGGAGCAGGCCGCCGATCTTGTCCGAGATATCGGAGTACGACTTCAGGCCGAGGGCCTTGAGCAGGCGCCGGTCGGTGCCGAAGACGTTCATCGCGAGGGGCATGTCGGAGCCCTTCACGTTCTCGAAGAGGAGGGCGGGGCCGCCGGCCTTGTTCACCCGGTCGACGATCTCCCCGACCTCCAGGTGCGGGTCCACCTCGGCCTTGATGCGCTTGAGGTCGCCCTCGCGCTCCAGTGCCCTGAGCAGCGAGCGAAGATCGTCGTAAGCCATGCGGTCCAGTATCCCCGAGCGGCTACCCTGGCCCTGTACCTGGGGGCCGTGACGCGTCCCCAGCCCACCGCTTCCGCTGGAGAGGCCCATGCTCCGGGTGCTGATGTTCCTCGTGCCACTGGCACTGAGCGTCTACGCGTTCATCGACTGCATCAGTACGAAGGACGCCGACATCCGGCACATCCCCAAGCCGCTGTGGGCGATCCTCGTGCTGCTGTTCCCGCTGGTCGGCTCGATCTCCTGGCTCATCGCCGGCAAGAAGCGGCAGGCGGCCGGCGCCTCGCCCTGGCAGGGCGGCGGGCGGCGGCGGTTCGTCGCGCCGGACGACAATCCGGAGTTCTTGAAGTCCCTGGGCGACCAGCCCGGCGACGCGGACAAGGACCGGGGCGAGGACGGCCCGCGGGACACCGGCCGGAGCGGCCCCGAGGACGACGAGGACCGCAAGGGCGACAAGCGGGACGAGGCCTGAGCCTCCCCCGATCCGCTCCGCCGTCAGATCCTGGTCCAGCGCTGGGAGGCGGAGCCGGTGCAGGTCGTGGTCGTCAGGCCGATCATGGACGCCCTGCGGTTGAGGTCGAGGCAGCCACCCGTGGTGAGGTTCCTGAGCGAGCCGTTCGCCCCCTCTTTCCACTCTCCTCCCGCCTGACCGCAGGCGGCCCTGACCAGCCAGGCGTTCGCGCTCCTGGCGTGGACGCAGTCGGCTGTTCCCACGTTGAGGAGTCTGAAGGCGCCGTCCCCGGTGCTCTGGAAGCGGAAGACGGCGATGTCGCCAGAGCAGGCGCCGTCGTCGATGGGGGTGCCGTGGGTCGTCGTCCTCCAACGGCTCGGCACCACTGCCCGTGAGGCCTGATCCGGCTTCCCCACTCAACTCTGTCCCCGTTCACCTGCTGCCGCGTGCTCCCGCGTGGGCCCGGAACGGCCACTGACGGGAAGCTACATCTTTAGCACGGCGGCCCCAAGTGCGGTGCTGTATACGTCTGGTGAAGCCGCGTCACCCGCATCACGCGCATGACGGGAGTCAGCCGCCGGCCACCGGAGTGAAGAAGTTGACCAGGTTGCCGTCCGGGTCGCGGAACAGGAACGCCCGGTTGCCCCAGGGCATCGTCGTGGGCTCCTTGACGACGTCGTCCACGAAGCCGACCAGGTTCCGGTGCACGCCGTCCACGTCGTCGACGCGGAACTCGATGATGACGCTGCGGTTGTCGGCCGGATGGGCGGAGCCGGGGGCGAAGAGCGGCACCGTCCGGGTGCTGCCGATCGCGAGCGTGCCGGAGCCGGTGCGGAGTTCGGCGAAGTCCTCGGTGGCCCAGTTCGCGCGGACGCCGGTGGCGCGCTCGTAGAAGTCGACGAGGCGGGCGACGTCGCCCGTGATGATGCGGATCGAGACGAGGTTCACGGGTTCGCTCCTGGTCGGCGGGGCCGGCTGACGTGACCGCACGCTAGGCGCGGTGTAGGTCAGCACATGTCCGCTTTCCGGCGGAGCGGCGGCGGCTCACAGCCAGGTCGTGGCGAGCGGGACGGTGCCGACCGCGGCGGGGAGCCACCGGCTCCCGCCGGGTCACTCGCCTTCGAAGACCGCCTCGGCGGTGGGCGCGGTGACGGCTCGGGCGAGCCAGTGGCGGAGGATCTCGGGGTCACCGCACGCCGTGACGCGTCCGCGCACGTCGTCGGAGACGGCGAGGCCGCGCTGCTCCAGGACGATCAGGAGAGCCTCGGCGCCGGCTTGAGCACGGCCCTCGTCCCGGATCTCTTCGGAGATGTACGACTTGTAGAAGGAGAGGTCCACGGCCACCAGGTTCCTCCAGAGGCGACTGGCCGGGCGGTTACCCAGGCCCTGTGCGGTGAATTCGATGATGGGGTCCGCGACATCTTCCGGCGCGTCCCGCAAAGCGGTGGACAGGGTCTTCAGTATCTCATTGATGGCCGGTTCGGCAGCGTGTGTGATGGCCGCCAGGCTGGCGAGCACCAGGTCGGCGCGGGCCTCCTCAAGGTCGGTGATCACCGGCATGTTGTGCGGACCGGCGACCACGGGCCGCAGGGTGAGAGTGGGTAGTTGGGGCGGACCACTGCTCACGGCCTGCTGGGCCCATTTGGCCGTGGCATAGTCCTGGCAGACGACCAGCAGCGCGGCAGGCAGGCGGTACTTGGTCCACAGATACGAGACGTAGTACGCCCAGCTCGCGGGCTTGTCCAGGTCCTTCTTGCCCTGGGCCTCGACGGCCAGGAGGAAGGGGCCCTCTTCTGCGGTCTCGAAGCGCAGGAGTGTGTCGACTCGGCGTTCGACGGGGCTTGCCTCGGTGAGGTCGGTGGGCAGGGCCGTCGCTCCGATGGGTCTGGGGATGTCGACACCGAGGAAGCGGGAGACGCGGCTGAAGAGCCCGGGGTCGTGCTGGAAGATGCGGTGCATCGCCTCGTGGGAGGGGCTGACCATGGGGATCCTTGCTTGTTCAGCCGTCGCAGTTGCCCAGGGGGAAGCGGGCTGCGAGGGCCAAGTGGTTGCCGGTCATATGCCAGCGGTTGATGCGCCGAGCGTAAGGGAGTTGGGGGCCCGGAAAGCCAGCCCGACCGGTGATGTTCACCCAGGCGAGTGAATCGGCGCCGCACGAGGCGCGCTGCGTGTCGGGGGACGAGACCGACTGCGGTGCCTCCTCCGGGCCTTGTCCGGGTCCGGAGGAGGTGGAGGAGTGGCAGCGCGGGCATACACAGGAGACCCGGCACCGGACTACGCCGTGCTGGAGCCGGTCATGGGCGGGCCGGGGTCCCCTGGAGCCACAGGTCGCACTCGTGGTCCTGGGGGAAGGTCGTCGACCGTGTGATGGCCTCCGGGGCGAGCACCTGCACCTTCGGGTACTGGTTCCAGCGCGGGGCGTCGGCCGCGTACGGGATGCCGGTGTGCGCGAAGTTGGTCCAGTAGCCCATCATCTTCGCCGCGAGGGCGTTCTGGGCGGGGGTGCCCGCGACGCCGCCGAAGACGTACCGGATCTCGGAGCCGTGCGGGGCGCCGAGGGGGAAGCTGATCGGCAGGTTCAGGTAGTCCATGGCCTGGCGGTCGGCGAACTCGTACTGGTAGGAGCGGGTGTGGCCGGCCATCAGCTCCGCGGTGCGGGACTGGAGGCAGGCGAACCGGGAGTCGGTGAGGATCGCGCCGAGGGCCTCGGCCGGGGATCCGTGGTCCGACAGGGGGTAGCGGGCGAGGATCGCGTCGGACCGGTCGCCGTAGAGGGCGCGGACGGCCACCGGATATCCGGCGGCGGTGAGTCGGCGGCCGGCCAAGTCGTACGTGGTCGCCACGGTGAGGCGGCCCTCGTCGGCGGTGGTGCCCTGGAGGACGGGGACGCGGTGGAAGCGTCCCTTCTCCAGCGCGTCCGGGATCTGGAGCGGCAGTACGCGGCCGTCGACGTTGGGGACCCAGCGGGCGCCGGGGTTCAGTGCGGCGGTGAGCAGTTCACCGGCCGGTTCGGCGCGCAGGCAGGCCACGTCCGCGCAGCCCAGCGAGTCGGCCCAGGAGGCGCCGGTGCGCTGCTGCGACTCCTGGGTGGGCAAGGGGAAGCCGCAGCCCGACTGGGCGATGGCACGGTCGTACAGGCCGAGCGTGCGAGGGGACACGAGGTGCTGGCAGACGCTGCCGCCGCCCGCCGACTCGCCGAAGATCGTCACGTTGCCGGGGTCGCCGCCGAACGCGGCGATGTTCTGCCGCACCCAGTGCAGTGCCGCCTGCTGGTCGAGCAGGCCGTAGTTGCCGGAGACGCCTTCCGGTGACTCGCCCGCCAGGTCCGGGTGGGCGAGGTAACCGAAGGCACCGAGGCGGTAGTTGAGGGTGACGACGACCACGTCGCCGCGGGCGGCCAGTTCACCGCCGTCGTAGAAGGTCCCGGAGCCGATGGTGAAGCCGCCGCCGTGGATCCAGACCATCACGGGCTTCTCGCGCGGGGAGCGCTCGGCGGGGGTGTGGACGTTGAGGTAGAGGCAGTCCTCACTTGGGGTGCCGGGCCCGGCCAGATCGCCCCAGGGGGTGGACGAGTCCGCCTGCATGCAGGGGTCGCCGGGGGCCGTGGCGTCGCGGACGCCCGCCCAGCGCGCGGGCGGGGCGGGCGGCTTCCACCGCCTGTCCCCGACCGGTGGCGCGGCGTAGGGGATGCCGAGGTAGGCGTTCGCGGACTCGCCCGTCTCGCCCCGCACCTGCCCGTACCGGGTGGTGACGGTCGTACCGTCCGCCGCCGCGGCGGCGGGTGCGGCGACCGGACCGGCCGCCGACAGCAGGAACGCGCCGGCCAGCGCCCCGCGCAGGCGGCGCCTCCACGACGACGGTCCTCGGGTCGTCCTTCCTGCCTTGCGTCTCGTGAGCGGAGCGGACATCGGCACCTCCGGGTACGGGTCGGGTGGCACGGTCACCGCAGTGTCGGCGTCCCGGCGCCTTCTCCGCATCGCGTGAATCACCAGTCACGCCCACGGCCCCATACCCTCGACGCGATGACGAACGACCGCCGTCTGCGCACCGTCGACCTCGCCCGCCTCGCCGGTCTCTCGACCCAGCAGATCCGCAACTACGAGGACGCCGGCGTGCTCCCCCCGGCCGGGCGGACCGAGGCCGGTTACCGGGTCTTCGGCGAGGCGCACCGGCTCGCGCTGCTGACGTACAGAGGTCTGCGGAAGGGGTACGGGCCGGTGACCGCGACGCGGGTCATGCGGGCCGTGCACGAGGGAGACGTCCCCGGCGCACTCGCCCTCGTGGACGCCGCGCACGCCGCCCTGCACGAGGAGCGGGTCTCGCTGCGGGCCGCGAGTGAGGCGCTGGAGGCGCTGGCCGATGAGGAACCCGGGGTACCGTCCCGTTCCGGTGACGGCCTGCGCATCGGTGAAGTGGCCGCGCTGATCGGCGTACGGGCGTCCGCGCTGCGGGTGTGGGAGGCGGCTGGGCTGCTCGCGCCCGGGCGGGAGCGGGGCACGAAGTACCGCGTGTACGGGCCCGCCGACGTGCGCGACGCGCGGGTCGTGCGCGCCCTGCGCCGCAGCCACTACCTGTTCGACCAGATCAGGCCGGTCCTGGAGGGGCTGCGGCGGGAGGGGAGCAGTGCGGCCCTGCGGGCGGCGATCGCCGCCCGGGAGCAGGCGCTCACGGCTCGCACGCGGGCCACCCTCGACGGCGCGGGCCGACTGCACGCGTATCTCGGCGACTTGCACCAGTGACACCCTGCGTGGTTAATGGGTCGCTCACTGACGGCTCATCAGTCAACGGAGGGTCAGCAAGACGATGGAGAGCGCCCCGCCACCGGGTCCGAGCACACAGCCCCCGCAGCAGGTGTTCCAGCCGCCCGGCCAGCGAACCCAGCCACCGGGTCAGTACGACATCCCGCCACCGCCAGCCGTGCCACCGCAGGCCGTGCGGGGCATCGACCTGCGGGTCAGCAAGCGCCTGCTGTGGGTCGGCGCGGCGGCGTACCCCCTGCAGAACATCACCCGGGTCTACACCTTCACCATGACGCCCCGGCGCAAGGAAGCCACGCTGCTGTTCCTCAAGCGCACGGCGCTGATCCTGTCGGTGGCCTTCGGACTGACCATCGTCGCCGGGCTGACGGCGCTCGCGGACAGCTCGACGGCCGGCGGCATCCTCACCTTCGTCTGGCTGGGGGCCATCGCGGCGCTGGTGTTCAGCATCGTGGAGCTGTTCTCCGTACTGACGGCACCGGCCCAGTACGTCCTGGCGGTGGAGACGTCCGGGCCGTCCCTCGCGATGGTGACCAGTGCCGACCCGCACCACCTCGACCGGCTCGTCGCGCCCATCGTGCGGGCCATCGAGAACCCCGAGGCGGAGTTCCACGTCAGCGTCGAGCAACTCCTGGTCAATCCCAGGAACTACTACTTCGGCGACAACGTCAACATGTACGGCGGATCCGGAAACGTGGGGGTGGGGCACAAATGAGCGGCGACATCTACTACTTCGGCGACAGCGTCTCGATGCACGGCGGTCTCGGCAACACCGGCATCGTCAAGAACCAGGCGGCGCCCGCCGCGTCCGAGGCGTCCCCCGCCCTGGAGGCGGCGATCCAGCAACTCGTCGAGCTGGTGCGCGAGCTGCGCAACGAGGTTCCACCGGCCAGCGCGCAGTCCATCGACGACTGCCTGCCGGACATCACCACGGCTCCCGGCACCCAGCCGCAGCAGCGGCACCGCGCCCTGATGGCGGTGGCGGGCATCGCCGCCACGGTGGGAGCGGTCGGCCAGCCCGTCGTCGAGGCCGTGAACAGCGTCCTCGGGCTGCTCGGCGGCTGACGACGCGGCCCCCGTACCGCCGTTCGAGGGGCCATCCGTTCCGTTGAACCGTGCCGACACACCATGTGCGCGGTCGCGGGCTCGGCATTCCCTTGGTCGGGTCTGTACATCTGCGAACGGAGACCCCTCGTGCGACTGACCGACATCCACCGCTGCGAGATCCGGCCCGGGCGCCTCGTCGAGTGGACGCTCAGTCCGGCGACCGTCGAGGTCGCGGCAGCGCTGCCCGAGGACGCGCGGCCACCGGCGTACATCCAGGAGTCGCACATCCGGACGGCCCGGTCGGTCCGCGACGACGGCCTGTTCGTGCCGACCTGGCTAGGCGCGGCCTTCGACATCCCGGGACCGGTCGACCTGGACGCGCTCCAGGAGGCGCTGCGCGCCTGGACCCTGCGGCACGAGACGCTGCGCAGCGGCTTCCGCTGGAGCGGCGGGACCGAGGACGCGATGCGCCGGTTCACGCTGGCGGCGGAGGCCGTGTCCCTGCACCGCGAGGACGTCGGCGACTTCCCGGACGCGACCGAACTGGCCCGCCACCTCCGGGACCGCTTCGACGGCGTCGCGGACGCGCTGCGCTGGCCCAACCTCATCTACACGGCCGTCGTCCGCGACGACGGCGTCAGCGTGTACATGGCCTTCGACCACAGCAACGTCGACGCCTACTCCATCTACCGCATCCCCGCCGAGATCCACGAGTTGTACACGGCGGGCGTCGAGGGCCGGACCGTGCCGCAGCCGCGGGTCGGCAGCTACGTCGACTTCTGCGAGGCCGAGCGGGCGGACGCGGACCGGATCGACGGCGGCCACGACGTCGTGTCCCGCTGGCGGGAGTTCATCCGGCGGTGCGACGGACGGCTGCCGTCCTTCCCCGTCGACCTGGGCGTGGAGCCCGGCGGGACGCTGCCCGAGCAGAAGCTGATGCGCGAGCCGCTGGTGGACGCGGCCGACGCCGCCGCGTTCGAGGCGTACTGCCGTCCCTACGGCGGCAGTCTGGTCGGTGTCCTGGCCGCCACCGCGCTGGTGGTCCACGAGATCGGCGGGGAGCCCGTCTACCGCACCGTCGTGCCGTTCCACACCAGGTCGCGGTCCCAGTGGTCGGAGTCGGTGGGCTGGTACGTGGGCGGCGCGCCGATCGAGGTCCCCGCGTCGCGGGCCCAGGACTTCCCGAGCGCCCTGCGCACCGTCCGCGCCGAACTACAGGCCAACCGACGGCTGTCCCGCATGCCGATCGACCGGGTGCTGCGCCTGCTCGGCACGGACTTCCACCCCACCTCCCCCGACCTGTACTCGATCGTGTCCTACGTCGACGCCCGCGACGTCCCGGGCGCCGGGCGCTGGCCGGACCTGTCGGCGTACGCCCTGCTGCGGGTGTCGTACGGCGACCAGGTGTGCGCGTGGATCACCCGGCTCCCGGAGGGCCTGTGGTTCGCCGCCCGCTACCCGGACACCGACGTCGCGCACAAGAACCTGAGCCTCTACGTGGAGCGGCTGCGGGACGTCGTGACGAACGTCGCCCGTCCCAGGCCCTAGGGATGCCGGTCGGCCCTAGGGACGCTCGCCCGGCTCGTCCACCACCGCCCGGCGCAGTACGGCCGTGTTGCTGGTGACGGTGCCCTCCTCCACATCCGAGTAGTCCTCGTCGGCCACACTGCGCTCACCGAGGAACCGGTGGGTCTCCTTGTCGAAGATCCACTCGTCGCGGGTGGGGTTGTCCGGGTCCTCACGGGTGATCGCGACGCCCTTGCGTCCGGCGGCGTCGACCGCGTTCTCGACGATCGTGACGCCGGGGATGCGAGCGACCGCCCGGTAGAGGGCGGCACTCTGTTCCGGGGGCACGATGGCATCCCGGATCAGGTCGGCGACCAGGACGAACATGGCCTGGTTCGTCTCCTGACCGCTGTACTCGGGGGCGGTCTTCCGCAGCCACTCGTACATCGCGTCGGGGTCGGTGGGCAGGCTGGACAGGTGCTTGTAGTTGGTGGTGATCTCGTAGCCGGGCTCGCCGGGCCGCGCGTCGACGTCCGTGGTCCACTCGCCCCGGCCCGTCTCCCGCATCAGCCCCTTGCGGGAGCCGTCCACCGAGTGCCAGCTCTCCAACCGGTGCAAGGGCGGGATCCTGGTCTTCGCTCCCTCTTCGGTCTGCGCGTAGGACACCTTGCTGTCCACGTACACGAACTGGTCGTCGCGGACGGCGCCATAGCCGTCCTGGTGCTCGGCCGCCAGCGCGATGTTCTCCAGCAGGGCAACCGTGGCCCTGCTGGGTGCCTTGGCGCTCGCATCGCCGTCGCCGGACGGCAGGAGTACGACGGTGACGGCGGCTGCGGTCGCGACGGCCGCGGCGGCGAACGCGGGGCGCAGCCATCGGCGTGGTGTGCGGGCGGTCTCTTCGTCCCGTCGGATCTCGGTCATCAGATGCTCCTTGAGGAGTCGGTGACGGCCCGGCGGAAGGTCCTTCTCGGGAAGCTGCTTCATCGGTTTCCCTCCCTCATGGGCCCGACCGCGGTGGTGCGGTCGTCACCTTTCATCTGTCCGCGCCCGCCGGTGGGTTCCATATATTTTGCGAGCTTTGTCCGGGCACGGAAGAGCCGGGACCGCACGGTGCCGACGGGCACCCCGAGCGCCTCTGCCGCCGCCCCGTAGTCGAGCCCCGACCACACGCACAGTGCCAGCACCTCCCGCTCCGGCCGCCGCAACCGCTCCAGTGCGGTGCGGACGAGGGCCAGCTGCGCGGTGGCGTCCACGCGGCCCGCGACCTCGTCGGCGAAGTCGCGCACGGCCTCGTCACGGGGCAGGCGGGCGACGGCGGCGACGTGCCGACGGGCGGAGCGGCGGATGTTGCGCGTGACATTGGTGGCGATGCCGAGCAGCCAGGGCCGCAGGGATCCGCCCTCCTCGTCGAGGCGCTCGCGCAACCGCCAGGCGTCCAGGAACGTCAGCGATACGACGTCCTCGGCGCTCGCCCAGTCGCCGGTGAGACGGAAGGCGTGGTTGTAGACGGAGCGCGCGTACGCGTCGAAGAGATCACCGAAGGCGTCGTGGTCCCCCGCGCGGATGCGTTTCCGCAGATTCGTGTCCACATCCCCTTGCCTGTCCGCACGGCGAAGGCCGGTTCCCGTGACCTGTGTCACGCGGAACCGGCCTGGCGGGGCGGCGCCTGGTGAGCCGTCCGGGTCAGAAACCGACGGACTGGAGGGCGCCCAGGCCCACGTCCGCGTAGGAGTGCTTGCCGGAGACGAAGATGTTGACGCCGTAGTAGTTGAACAGCCAGCAGCCGAAGGCGGCCAGTGCCAGGTAGGCGGCCTTGCGGCCCTTCCAGCCGGCGGTGGCGCGGGCGTGCAGGTAGCAGGCGTAGGCGACCCAGGTGATGAAGGACCAGACCTCCTTGGGGTCCCAGCCCCAGTAGCGGCCCCAGGCGTCGCCCGCCCAGATCGCGCCCGCGATGATCGTGAACGTCCACAGCGGGAAGACGGCGGCGTTGACGCGGTAGGCGAACTTGTCGAGGGAGGCGGCGGCGGGCAGCCGGTCCAGGACGGAACTGGCGAAGCGGCCGGGCTCGCCGCCGTTCGCGAGCTTGTTCTCGAAGCTGTCCTTGAAGAGGTACAGGATCGTGCCGACCGCGCCGACGTAGAAGACCGCGCCGCAGAAGATCGCCGTGGAGACGTGGATGTACAGCCAGTACGAGTGCAGGGCCGGGACCAGTTGGTCGCTGGCGGTGTAGAGGACCGTCACCGCGAGGCCGAGGTCGAGCAGGACGGTGGTGGTCAGCGGCAGGCCCAGCCAGCGGACGTTCTTCTTCAGGGCGAGCAGTACGAGGTACACGCCGGCGGCGACCGTCGTGAAGGTGATGTTGAACTCGTACATGTTGCCCCACGGCGCCCGCTTCACGGACAGGGCGCGGGTGAGCACGCCGCCCGCCTCGATGGCGAAGGCGAGCACGGTGAGCGAGATGGCGATACGGCCGTAGAGGTCGCCCTTCTCGGTGCCGCCGTGCGCGCCGGGCCCGTCGGGCACGTCACGGGTCCCGGCCGCCGCGCGGACGACGACCTGCGGCCGCTCCAGCACGGCGGTGCCGCCGGCCTTCTGCACGGTGACGGCCGGGGCGCCCTTGGCGTTCGCCTTCCCCTCGCCGGTCGCGGTGAGCGCGGCCGCGGTGCGGCCGACCTTGCTGCGGCTGCCGAAGAGCCACTCGGCGATGTGGGCGAAGAACGCGAGGGTGTAGACCGCCATCGACGAGTAGATCAGCGTGTTGCTGAGGTTCGCGAGGTCCTCGTTGGCCGCGGCGGCCAGGTGGGTCGCGGTGGCGAGAGTCATTTCTCAGGCCCTTCGGCAGGTACGACGTGGGTGTCGGGGGAATCGGGGGTGTCGTCGTCGTTCTTCGGTGCGTCGGGCGCGTCGGAGGTGTCCGGTGCGTCGGGCGCCTGCTCGTACAGGATCGCGGCGAGGTCGCCCAGCTCCTCGGGGACCTTCGCGGACTCACTGCGCCCGAGGCCGGCCATCTCGACGACCGTCACGCCGTCGGCGCCCCTGACGGCCCGGACCCAGACGCGGCGGCGCTGGATGAACAGGGAGCCGGCGAGGCCGAAGATGGCGGCGACCGCGCCGGCGAGCGCCCAGCCGCTGGCGGGCTGCTGGGTGACCTGGAAGCCGGCCCACTCCTGGACGCCGTCGAAGGTGACCGTGCCGGCACCGTTCGGGAGCGTCATGGTCTCGCCGATCTTGAGCTGCTTCTTGAACAGCTCGCCGTCGGAGTCCTTGAACTCCTTCAGGTTCTTCTTGTCGAGCTGGTAGATGCTCTTCGCGAAGCCCGCGTCGACACCGAGGTCGCCGTGGTAGGCGGAGAGCGCCAGCATCGGGTTGGTCAGCGCGGGGAAGGTCGACAGCATCGTGCTGCCCTCGCCGCCGTAGGTGGGCAGGAAGAAGGCGTTGAAGCCGAGCTGTTCCTTCTCGCCCTCCGCGTTGCGGTAGCCGTCCCTGACCATGACGGCACCGGAGGAGGTGACGTTGGAGTCCAGCGGCAGCAGGGCGGTCGCCTCCTTGTCCATGACGACGTTGCCCTTGGCGTCCCTGATGGTGAGGACGGGCGCGTAGCCGTGGCTGACGAGGTAGACCTTGGAGCCGTCGATCTCCAGCGGCTCGTTGACCTTGATGGTGGTCGTCTTCTCCTCGCCGTAGGCGCCTTCGCTGTAGTCGACCTTGGCCTCGTAGATGCGCGGGGTGCCCCGGTTGGGGCCGGTCGCCTCGTAGGTGCCGCGGAAGTTCTTCAGGGAGAAGCTGAAGGGGGCGAGGTCGTGGTCCGGGTCGAAGAGGTTGCCGGACTTGAAGTCGTCGTACTGGGTGAGGGTGTTGGAGAAGCCGTCGCCCTCCAGGATCAGCTTGTTGCCCTCGTACTTGAACAGCTGGCCCCAGGCGAAGGCGATCAGCATCACGATCAGCGCGATGTGGAAGGCCAGGTTGCCCACCTCGCGCGCGTAGCCCTTCTCGGCGGCGACGGCGTCACCGACGGCGTGGGCGCGGAAGCGGCGCTTCTTCAGCAGCGTGAGCGCGGCCTCGCGGACCTGCTCGGGCTCGGCCCCGGTGCGCCAGGTGGTGTACGCCGGGAGCCGGGTCAGCCGCCGGGGGGCGCCGGGCGGGCGGCCGCGGAGCTGGCCGACGAACTGCCAGGTGCGCGGGACGATGCAGCCGATGAGGGAGACGAACAGCAGGATGTAGATCGCGGAGAACCACACCGAGCTGTAGACGTGGAAGAGGCCGAGCGCGTCGTAGAGGGGCCCGAGGATGTCGTGCTTCTCGCGGAAGTCCTCGACCTTCAGGGCGTCGACGCCCTCCTGCGGGATCAGCGAGCCGGGGATCGCGCCCAGCGACAGCAGCAGGAGCAGCAGCAGCGCCACCCGCATCGAGGTGAGCTGCCGCCAGAACCAGCGGGCCCAGCCGATGACCCCGAGGGCGGGGAGGCCCGGCGCCTCCTCCTTGGGGGCGGTGGAGAGCTGGGAGCCGGCGTCGCCGAGTTCCCGCTCCTCGCCCGCCGTGGGAATGTCCTCCGGGGTGCCCTTCGGGGCGTCCGTCGGGGTCTTGCCCGTGGTGGTCTTGCTCATCGGTCAGATCCCTACAGTGAAGCCGTTGGACCAGGTCTGCATGTCCTGCACGATGCTGTCCCACACGCCGGTGAGGAGCAGCAGGCCGGTCGCGATCATCATGATGCCGCCGACCCGCATCACCCAGACATAGTGGCGCTTGATCCAGCCGAAGGCGCCGAGCGCCTTGCGGAAGGCGACCGCGGCGAGCACGAAGGGCAGGCCCAGGCCGACGCAGTAGGCGACGGTCAGTATGGCCCCGCGGCCGGCGGTGCCCTGGTCGGCGGAGAGCGCCAGGACGGACGCGAGGGTCGGGCCGATGCAGGGCGTCCAGCCGATGCCGAACAGCGCGCCCAGCACGGGGGCGCCGATCAGGCCGTTCACGGGCTTCTTGTGGAAGCGGAACTCGCGCTGGGTGAGCCAGGGCATCAGGCCCATGAA
The DNA here is from genome assembly GCF_031597775.1 of Streptomyces sp. BB1-1-1. NCBI lineage: Bacteria > Bacillati > Actinomycetota > Actinomycetes > Kitasatosporales > Streptomycetaceae > Streptomyces > Streptomyces sp. BB1-1-1. Next base: position 3,728,837 of record NZ_CP134203.1, read on the forward strand.
GAAGACGCCCATGAGGATCATGAAGACGCCCAGCACCTTGGTCAGGACGCCCTGGCTCTCCTGGAGCGTCTGGCCGAAGTAGCCGAACAGCGCACCGCTGGAGACGAAGACGGCGGTGAAGCCGAGGACGAAGAGCGACGCGCCCGCCACCATCCGGCCGCGCCGGGACTCGGCCAGATCGGTGCCGGTGACCCCGGTCACGTAGGAGAGGTAGCCGGGGACGAGCGGCAGGACGCAGGGCGAGAAGAAGGAGACGAGGCCGCCGAGCAACGCGATGGGCAGGGCCACCAGCAGGGCGCCGTTGAGCACGGTGCCGTTGGTGCCCGCCACGGCGAGCGTGGACAGTGCGCTCACGTCACTTCCCCGACTCGCCGGACTTCGCGGACTTGGCGGACTCGCCGGATCCGTCGGACCCGTCCGTGAGGAACGGCTCCAGCATCTTGCGGAGCTTCTCCTCGCTCAGCGCCTGGAGGGTGCGCGCGGCGACCTTGCCCTCCCGGTCGATGATGAGCGTGGAGGGAATGGCCTGCGGGTTGAGCGTGCCCTTCTCGAAGCGGAGCATCAGCTTGCCGGTCGGGTCGTACAGGCTCGGGTAACTGACCCCGAACTCCTTCTCGAAGGCGCGGGCGGGGCCGGTGGAGCCGTCGCGGGTGTTGATGCCGACGAACTGGACGCCCTGGTCCTTGACGTCCTGGTAGACCTTCTCGAAGTTCTTGGCCTCGGCGCGGCAGGGCGGGCACCAGGAGCCCCACACGTTGAGCACGACGACCTTGCCCTTGTAGTCGTCGACGTCCACGTGTCCCCCGTCGACCGTCTCGCCGGACAGGTCGGGGGCGTCGGCCCGCTCACCCTTGTCCACGGTGGAGATGCCGTCCGCGCCGGTGACGAAGCCGGTGTTGCCTCCGCCACCCGAGGTGCCGCCGGAGCCGCAGGCGGTGGCGAGCAGCGCGACCGCGGCGGCGCCGGTGGTCAGGGCGACGCGGCGACGGGCGCGGGCGGCGGTGCGGTTCGAGCGCAGGGGGGCGCGGCTGGCGGCACTCATGTGAAAAGTTTCGCATGTCCGTTCCGGGGATCTTGCGCACCCCCCTCACGGGCGGAAACCCGCATTTCAGGCGGCGTTTCCGGAGGAAGCCGGTGCCTCCTTCAGGAAGGCCTTCCAGCCGCCGGCCGGCTGCTGCCCGACCTCGACGGTACGGAGCTTGGCCAGCACTTCCGGCTTCTGCACGTCCAGCCAGTCGGTGAACTGGCGGAAGGAGACGAGCCGGATGTCCTCGCCCTTCTCCTTCTCCCGCGCGATGTGCTTGAGCGCGTTCTCGACGGCGTCCATGTAGATGCCGCCGTTCCACTCCTCGAAGTGGTTGCCGATGAAGAAGGGTGCCCGGTTCGACTCGTACGCCCGCTTGAAGCCCGATATGTACGAGTTCGTGGCCTGTTCGCGCCAGCCCGGGTAGTTGTGCGCGGGCGCCTTCGTCGAGTTGACCGACTGGTTGGCGAGGATGTTGTAGTCCATGGACAGCACCTCGAAGGAGTGCCCGGGGAAAGGTATCTGCTGCAACGGCAGGTCCCAGATCCCGTCCTTCTTCGCCGGCCACACCTGACGGCCGCCGGGCGAGGAGGCGTCGTAGCGCCAGCCGAGCTCGCGGGCGGTGGGCAGCAGCTTGTCCTGGCCGAGCAGACAGGGCGTGCGGCCGCCGACGAGTTCCTTGTCGTAGTCGAAGGGCAGGGACGGCAGGTCGGTCCAGCCGGTGTTGGTCCGCCACTCCTTCACGAAGGACTTCGCCTGGTCGATCTCGCTGCGCCACTGCGCCGGCGTCCAGTTCCCGACCGAGCCGCTGCCGCCGCAGAAGTGCCCGTTGAAGTGGGTGCCGATCTCGTGCCCGTCCAGCCAGGCCCGGCGGACGCCCGTGAGCGTGTCCTTGATGTGGGCGTCGGTGAGGTAGCCGATGTCGGAGGCGCCGCGCGGGTTGTTCGGCGGCTCGTAGCGGCGCTTCTTCGACTCGGGCAGCAGATACAGGCCCGAGAGGAAGAAGGTCATGTGCGCGCCGTGCTCCTGGGCGAGGTCGAGGAAGCGCGGGAAGAGCCCGTTGCCGACCTCCCCCGCCCCGTCCCAGGAGAAGACGACGAACTGCGGCGGAGTCTGGCCGGGCTCCAGCGGTACGGGCGCGTCCGGCTGGTGCGGCTGCTTGCCGGTGTACGACGTGGAGCCGTCACCGATGGGCCGGGCCGGGGCCTTGTTGCTGCCGGAAGGCGAGGGCTTCCCGGAACCGCCGGCCTCGTGGGAGCCGTCCGACGATGTGTGGGAGCCGGTACCGCAGCCCGCGAGCCCGACCGCGGCCGCGGCGCCCGCGCCGAGTCCGAGCATCCCCCTGCGGGTGAGAGTGCGGGTGGAAGTGCGCATCGCAACCTCGTTCGTCACGTCCTCTGGTGGTCACCCAGTCAGAGGACGTGACGAACGTGCGGGTTCCGGATATTTGTGCGGATTCCGTAACGAGGGTCACGTACGGGCAGTTGCGCGGGTGGGGGTCGGACCGGCCGTCAGGCCCCGTACGCCTTGCCCTGCCCCTTCACCGGCTTGGCTCCGGCGAGGAGGTGGGCCGGGACGAGGTCACGGGCGGGCTCGGTGTAGCCGACGGACACGATCCGGTCGCCCCGGTACGTGAACGTCGTCAGGGACGCCAGCGTGCACTGCCGCTTGCGCGGGTCGTGCCACAGCCGCCGCCGCTCGACGTACGACCGCAGGGTCCAGATCGGCAGCTGGTGGCTGACGACCACGGCCTCGTGCCCGCGCGCCCGGTCCCGGGCCGCGTCCAGCGCGCCCATCATGCGCACGACCTGGTCGACGTAGGGCTCGCCCCAGGACGGCTTGAACGGGTTGACCACGTGCCTCCAGTTGGCGGGCCGACGCAGCGCGCCGTCGCCGATGCCGAAGGTCTTGCCCTGGAAGACGTTGTCGGCCTCGATGAGCCGGGCGTCGGTGGCGAGGTCGAGTCCGTGCGCCTTGGCGATCGGCGTCGCCGTCTCCTGCGCCCGCTCCAGGGGGGAGGCCACGACGTAGGTGACGTCGCGCGGGGCGAGGTGCTCGGCGACCCGGTCGGCCATGCGCCGGCCCAGCTCGGAGAGGTGGTAACCGGGCAGCCGGCCGTAGAGGACGCCGGTGGGGTTCTCTACCTCGCCGTGCCGCATCACGTGGACGGCGGTGATGTCGTCCCTGTCGTCCCCGGCGCTCACGCGGTCGCCTCCGCGGCCGCGCGGGCCGCCGCCGGGAGGGCGTCGGCGATGCGCTGGACGGCCCGCTCGTCGTGCGCGGTGGACACGAACCAGGACTCGAAGGAGGACGGCGGCAGGTAGACGCCGTTCTCCAGCAGCGAGTGGAAGAAGGCGGTGAACCGGAAGGACTCCTGCGCCTTGGCGTCCTCGTAGTTCCGCACCGGGCCGTCGGTGAAGAAGACGGAGAACATGTTGGAGGCGGTCTGCAGCGTGTGCGCGACGCCCTCCTTGCTCAGCGCCTCGGTGACGAGGCCCTGGATCTGGAGGGAGGTGGCGTTGATCCTGTCGTACGCCGCCTCGTCGAGGAGCCGCAGCTGGGCGAGCCCGGCGGCCGTGGCGACCGGGTTCCCGGAGAGGGTGCCGGCCTGGTAGACGGGCCCGGCCGGGGCGAGGTGCGCCATGACATCGGCACGTCCGCCGAACGCGGCGGCGGGGAACCCGCCCCCCATGACCTTGCCGAAGGTCATCAGGTCGGGGACGACGCCCTCGACGCCGTACCACCCGGCCCGGCTGGTCCGGAACCCGGTCATCACCTCGTCGGAGACGAACAGCGCGCCACTGGCCGCACACGCGTCCTTCAGCCCCTGGTTGAACCCGGGCAGCGGCGGCACGACGCCCATGTTGCCGGGCGAGGCCTCCGTGATCACGCAGGCGATCTCGCCGGGGTGGGCGGCGAAGGCGGCGTGCACGGCGTCGATGTCGTTGTACGGCAGCACGATCGTGTCGCTCGCCTGGGCGCCGGTGACACCGGGGGTGTCGGGCAGCGCGAAGGTGGCGAGGCCGGAACCGGCGGCGGCGAGCAGCGAGTCGACGTGACCGTGGTAACACCCGGCGAACTTGATCACCTTGGTGCGCTGCGTGAACCCTCGGGCGAGCCGGATGGCCGACATGGTGGCCTCGGTCCCGCTGGACACCAGCCGCACCTGCTCCAGCGGGGCGACCCGCTCGACCATCGCCTCCGCGAGGGCGACCTCTCCCTCGGCGGGCGTGCCGAACGACGTCCCGCGCGCGACCGCGTCCTGCACGGCGGCGATCACCTCGGGGTGGGCGTGCCCGAGGATCATCGGCCCCCAGGAGCAGACGAGGTCGACGTACTCCCGGCCGTCGGCGTCGGTCAGGTACGGCCCGGTGCCGGACACCATGAACCGGGGCGTGCCGCCCACGGCGCGGAAGGCCCGCACCGGGGAGTTCACGCCGCCGGGCGTGACGGCCGCCGCGCGGTCGAACAGAGCCTGCGAGGCCGGTGCTTCGTATGGATATGCCAGTTCGCTCATGACCTGCGACTTCTCCGACCTTCTCGACCTTCTCCGACGTATCGGACTCCGCTACGGACCCTCTCGGACCCCGCCCGACCTCTGGTTGCCCAGGGTGACCTCATTCAGGGTAGACAACCGCCCCGACCGCCGCGTCGTCTGCCAGACTGGAGCCCGTCCGCGCAGCTCACACAGGCGGCGCGGAGAGGGGCCGCCGGCCACCCCGGGACATATGACGGACATATGTTTCACGGCACGTTTCGGCGAGCGGCCGTGGGGGAGGTCACTGACACGATGATCGGGTTGCGCGGCGGGGGCCACGCGTCCTAGAAAAGCAGTCGGGTGGAGATATGCATCGCGGTGGCGGACTGGGCGAGGGGACCGACGACCTGGGTCCTCGACGTGCCCGGCGGGGAAAACACCGACGCGAGGCGGAGGAATCGACCGAAGCACGTCAGACTCACGGCACGCCGAGCGAACCCGACCGGTTCGAGGAGCGGGCCGACCGGCTGGGGGCGGGGAGCAGGAATGGTGGTCGGGTGGGGGTGACCTACAAGTACTTCGGCGCGCCCGACGGCGCGACCGCGGCCCGCGTCCCGATCTCGATGCGCCCCGAGGAACTCGGCGGCGACGAGCTCGGGATGAACGGCATGTTCACCAAGATCAAGCCGGAGACCATGGCCGCGATGGTCCTCACCGGCATCGAGGGCGTCCCCCTGCACAAGGTCCCGCCGCTGGAACTGGTCGTCCTGCACCCCGACTACGCGGTCGTGAAACTCCCGATGACCGTCGTCGACCCCCTGCGCGGCATCGGCGAGGAAGCGGTCGGCGCGGCAGCCTTCATCTGGTCGACGGTGCCGGACCGGGGCGGGCCCCGGGACGCGTTCAATGTGTACCAGTTGCTGCACGAGTGGCAGGACTTCAGCCACCGGCTGCATGAGGCGGGGCATCAGCCGTATTGCCTTGTGTGGCCCTGAGCCGGTCTGAACTGGGGTTTCGCAGCTCCGGGGTTGCCGGGGCCGAGCACTTCGCCTTCACGGACCTGCCGGTCCTGGCCCACCGACTGGGCCTGTCCGATCCCGCGGCGCCGCTCTCGGGCGAACGCTCATGGCAGCTCACGCGAGAGGCGGCAACTCGGCAGGCGAACCCGATCAGCCCGGACCGATGCGGCTGAGGTGCTCCCAGCTCGGCGCGCAGGGGCTGATACTGCGCCAGGGGTTCGGTGTTCGTGGTGCCGGCGGTGAACAAGCCGGTGTTGTAGCCGCCCATCTGGACGATGGTGACCTTGATGCCGAACCCTTCGACCTCCATCGCCCCTCCGTGGCCTCCTCCACCATGCCGTGGAGCATCGCGCCCGCGTTGTTGACACTGCGTGTTTGTGCCACGGTGCGCCTCGAGCCAGGCAAGAACGGCCGGATATCTCAAAGTAATCAGACGAATGCTCAGTGTGAGCACGGCCAGCGGGCTGTGCCGCCGAGCAGACCTTGTCACCGCGCCCCGCACCCGCATGAACGGCTTTGGCGCGCCTTCCAAAGGGGCCCGCCGTGTCGAGCGTCGGGCAGGTCGCGTCTCCTGCATGGAGGAATGATGACCGGCATCACGAAGATCACTGTCCAGTTGTGGACGGCGAGCGATGCGGAGGCCGGGACCAACGGCTTCGTGTATCTGGGGATCGCCGGCCGGGAGTTCCATCTGGAAACCTCCCGCGACGACTTCGAAGCCGGCGACAACTACACCTACATCTTCGGCGACGACGCCGACCGCTACCCCGTCTACCTCCGCTTCGAGGGCAAGGACAACGACGACGCCTGGTGCCTGGAAGGCGTCACCGTCACCGTCAACCCCGGCGGCACCGGCACCCGTACCTACGACAACGAGCAAGACCCTCCACCTCAAGCGGGTCTGAGCGCCGGTGTCTCGGCATCGGCATCGGCGTCGTCCTCGTGCCGGGATCGGCGTGGGGTGAGGCAGCGGGTGGTGGCCCGCTGAGAGCCTGCCCGGCCAGTTCAGTGCCGTTCACGATTCGCCTTGGCCGGGTGCGGGCGGGGTCTTCGGGCCCCGTCCTTTCCGCGCTCAGACACATCGTTGAGCGGCGCTCGCCACGTCGATGAGTTTCCGGGGTGGGGCCGGTCTGCACAGGTATGGAGACTCACACACTCGAGACGGCCGGCGCGGACCTCGTCTACGACGTTCGCGGACCGCTGCCGACCACAGATGGACGCCCGCCGCTGCTCATGATCGGGCAGCCCATGGACGCCGGCGGCTTCGCCGCGCTCGCCGCGCGCTTTCCCGAGCGGACCGTGGTCACCTACGACCCGCGCGGGCTCGGTCGCAGTACCCGTAAGGACGGGCGGGTCGACCACACGCCGCAGACCCAGGCCGACGACGTGCACGCCGTCATCCAGGCGCTCGGGGCCGGGCCGGTCGAGATGTTCGCCAGCAGTGGCGGAGCGGTCACCGCGCTCGCGGTCGTGGCGAAGTATCCCGCGGACGTGACGACTCTGGTCGCGCACGAGCCGCCGCTCATCACCCTCACGCCGGACGGCCCGGCGGCCGTGCGGGCACGGGCCGGGGTCCGGGAGGCCTACGAGAAGCGGGGGTGGGGGGCCGGGATGGCCGCGTTCGTGGCCATGACCTCGTGGGAGGGAGAGTTCACCGACGCGTACTTCGAACAGCCGGAGGCCGATCCCGCCGCGTTCGGCATGCCCACGGAGGACGACGGCTCACGTGACGATCCGCTGCTGTCCGAGCGGTCATGGGCGGTCAGCAGCTATCGGCCGGATGCCGACGCGATCGCTGCCGCGCCGACCCGGACCGTGATCGCCGTGGGCGAGGAGTCCGAGAACGTGCAGACCGGACGCACCTCCGTCGCGACCGCCGAACTGCTCGGGCAGCGGGTGACCGTGTTCCCGAGCCATCACGCCGGCTTCTGCGACGGAGAGTTCGGATACCCGGGGAAGCCGGACGAGTTCGCGCGTCGACTGCGGCAGGTCCTTGACGACGCCTCGTGAGCCAACCGCTGACCGGGGGGTTCTCCCGCCCCGGGCGCGGTACGCAGGCGCGGGAACCGGGCCGGGCCCTGGAGACCGCCGTCGCGGAGCGCACGTGCGGAGCCGTGTCCCCGGCCGGCTGATCTCCGTCCTGGGCGCCGGGGTCGTACTGCCGGCAGGGTTCGCGTGCTCCGGTCCGCAACCGACCCCGGGCGCCCGGCCACGTCCCGATCTCTTCGTCGAAACCGGGCAGCCGGGAGAGCCCTCCCACGGCCGCCGGCCGAGGGCACATCAGGGCATATGAGCCTGGCTGGGGACGGCTGCTGTGCGAAGTCACGGACGCCAACAGAACCGCCCTCACCCGATCAGCGTCGCCCGCGACCGATGGCTGGCCGCCGAGGCCGAGCCGGTCGCCGAACGCTGGGCCGCCACCGGCAAGTGGCAGATCGCCTCCGTCGAGGCACGCAACGGCATCGTCGTCATCGGCGTACTCGGCCTGCCCCCACAACCCCGCCCCCGCCGCACTGCGCGAGGCGCTCGACGCCAACGGTATGCGCGACGCCGACCTCGAACTCCACCTCGTGGGCGGCCGGACCCACTGGTGTCCGGCGGACACCGACACGTGCGGCGTGCGACAGACCAACCGCAGCTGACGGCGGCCCGACCGTCCAGCCGGTCACCTGAGTGGCCGTGCCCACCGGGGTCTCACGGGCCGATCACGCCGATCCTGGCACCATGAGCCGAGAAGACACCCGGGAGCCGTCCGGCCGGGCCGACGGGCACAAGAGCGCCGGACGCGGCTCTGCCCTGACCCCGTCCCGGATCACCGTGCTGGTCCTCGCCGCCCTCGCGATCGTCCTCATCGCCGAGAACACCCGGGAGGTCAGGATTCGGCTCGTGGTGCCCGTGGTCACCATGCCCCTGTACCTGGCGCTCCTCATCATGTTCGTGCTGGGCGGCCTGTGCGGGGCGCTCCTGCTGCGCGGCAAGGGCAAGTGACGTCGCGGGGCGGCCCGGCGATCGGCCGCCCGCGCTGCGCCACGGCACGCTCGGCGTCAACCAGGCGACTCACGATGCCGCCGGCACTGGAAAGAGGCCATCAACTCTCCCTGTCCGCTGTCGCGTGCCGGGCGTGCGCGCCGGTCGGACGGTGCGGCGGTCCGGCGGCGCGGTCGATCGCCGTCCCGACGGCGGCGATCCGGTCGGCGAGGAGGCCGAGGGCGGCCACGGCGCGGGTCGGCTGGTCGTCCTCCGGGCCACCGAGGGCCCGGCCGCGGACGTAGGCGGCCCGCACCTCGGCCCAGCGAGCCGACTGTCCGCTGGTGAGCGTCCCGCGCAGTTCCGCCAGCTTCAGCAGGTTCTCCTCCGCTCCCGCGGTGAGGGTCTGGGCCTCGGCCCGGTAGTGGTCCTCGATCAGCGCGGAGAGTTCGGCGCTGTTCATGACCGGCTGGATCCGCTGGGCGATCTTGCGCATGTTGCGGTACGAGCCCTGGAGCCGGAAGGGCGGTTCGGTGCGGGCGGCGTCCGTCCGGGCCGCGGAGGCGATGTAGGCGGCGTTCACGGCGAGGACCGTCGCGCGGGCGGTGAGCAGGTGGCGCAGGACGGAGAGGACTCGTTCCAGTTCCGCCGGAGCGTAGGGGTGGGTGAGCCGGTCGGTCCGGGCCGACGTGTCGCCCTCGGCGAGGCGGAGCAGCAGGTCGAGGTCGGCGCGGTCGCGGCCGGCGAGCGGGGCGAGGACCGGGTTGGCGGTGAGGGCGTTCTCGACGAAGCTCAGCGCGAAGGCGTGCTGCTTGCCGGTGAGGACGTCGCCGAGGTTCCAGACGTCGGCGCGGTTGGCGAGCATGTCGGGAACCTGGAAGCGGCTGCCGGACTCGGTGTAGGGGTTGCCGGCCATGCATACGGCGAAGCGCTTCCCGCGCAGGTCGTAGGTGTGGGGCTCGCCGTCCCGCACGCCGTCGACGCGGCGGGTGGCGTCGCACAGCGGGATGAACTTCTGGAGCAGCTCGGGCGAGGTGTGCTGGATGTCGTCGAGGTGCAGGAGGGTGTTGCTGCCCGCGCCCAGCGCGAAGTTGATCTTCTCGACCTCCTGGCGTGCGGTGGCGTTGGGGGCCTCGGCCGGGTCGAGGGAGGTGACGGCGTGCCCGAGCGCCGGGCCGCTGATCTTCACCAGCATGAGGCCGAGGCGGTCGGCGACGTACTCCATGAGCGTCGTCTTGCCGTAGCCGGGCGGGGAGACCAGCAGGAGCAGCCCGCCGGTGCCGGTGCGGTGTGCGGGGTCCGTGGTGCCGAGTTGCTTGGCGAGGCTGTCGCCGATCAGCGGGAGGTACACCTCGTCGATGAGCCGGTTGCGGACGAAGTCCGACATCACGCGTGGGCGGTACTCGTCCAGGCGCAGCCGGGCCCGCTCGGCGGCCACCAGGGTGCCGCGGCGCCTCTGGTAGGCACGGTGGCCGGGCACGTCGTGGGCGCGGAAGGCGCGGGTGCGGGCGAGGAGTTCGTCCACACGGACCGTGAGGGTTTGGCCGGTGATACGCGGGTGGGTGCCCAGCAGGCCCCGCACGGTCTCCGACAGCGGGGCGTCGCACGCGTAGCGGGGCAGGTCCGGGCAGAGTTCGGCGGCCACCGCTTCCGCCAGGTCACCGGGCGTGGTGTCCGCGCCGGTGGACGTCGTGTACGCGGTGAGCCACGCCTCGACGAGCTGGCGGCGCGCGGCTGGGTCGGCGAGGGCGGTGAGGTCGTCGTCGTAGGCCGGACCGCCCACCGTGCGGCGGAACTTCTCCAGCAGGGTGCGGGTGGCGGCACCGAGGACGAAGCCGTCGGGGCCGGTGGTCAGCTCCTCGAAGAGGTACGCGGCGCCGGCCTCCGCGTTCTCCCCGCCGATGGCCTGCGTCAGTTCTCCCCGCAGGTCGGCGATGGCGGGCGCGAGCCCGAAGGTGTCCCGGGCACGGGCCAGGGAGACCGCGCGCCGCTGCCAGTCGCCTCGCGCCCGGTCCGTCGTGCCGTGCGCCCAGAACAGCTGGGCGGCGGCGCGGGCGGCGGGCTCGTGGCACAGCGGACCGGCGGCCTCGTGCAGACGCAGCAGGGCGGTCAGGATCAGGGTGGCGTCGTGGTCGTGGACGCCGCGCTCGTAGCCCTCGTCGTACGCCTCCTCCGCCGCGCCCCGTACCAGGGCGGCCAGGTCGTCGGTCTGGGCGAGGGCCGCCGGGCCGTGTGCGTCGAGCAGGCGGGCGGCGAGGTGTTCGGCACGGTAGACCTCGGGTGACTCGGACGGCAGGAGCCGGTCCCAGTAGGGGCGGGTGCCGGAGAAGTCCGGGTCGGTGACCGGGAACCGGTGGTCGGTGCCGGTCACGGCGAAGGCCAGGCCGTCGCCGTCGGGGACGAGGGTGAGGTCGAGGGGCTGGGTGTTGACGGCGAAGCGGTGGCCGCCCAGGCGCAGGGTGCGGCCGTCGTCGGCGTACAGGTCGGCGCGGTCGCGCAGGGCGCGGGACGCCTCCTGGCGGGCGGCGTCGAGGCGGCCGTCGAGTTCCTCGGCGCGCACCGGGTCGCCCAGTTCCCGCAGTTCCGTCGCGGTGCGGCGCACCTTCGCGGGCATCGGGTCGGAGGTGAAGAAGGTCGTCACGGCGTCCGGGTCGGCGAGCGTCGCGGCGCGGCGGACGACCGTCCGCAGGACACGGTCCGCCGAGTCCGCCAGGCGCTCGGCGCGGCGGGCGCGGGCGTCGGCGAGGGACTGCTTGCGGGCGGAGAGCGCCTCGTGGACCTCGTCGCGCTTGTCCGCGAGTTCGCCGAGGAAGTCGTCGAAGTCGGCGAAACGGGTTTCGAGGTTCTCCACCTGGACCAGCAGGCGGGCGAGTTGCTCGTCGCACGCGTCAGGGGTGTCCGCCACGGCCAGGGCGCCGGTGACCGCCTGCCCGAGCAGCGCGAACTCGGCGGCGAACCCGGCACGGCCCTCCCGGTCGCGCAGGGCACGCCGACGGGTGTCGAGAACCGCCCGGGCTCGGTTGACGCCACCGAGGGCCTCCGCGACGCGCTCCAGGATGGACGTGCGGACCGTGGCGTCGCCGATGTCGAGCCCGGCGACGACCTCGGTCACCGCGCCGAGCTGCTCACCCAGCTCGTCGAGGCGGGCCCCGAGGGGCGCGGCCTCGGCTGCGGTGCCCATCGCCTCGGCGTCCGCGACGAGCCGCTCGACGTCCGCGTGATGGTCGGCCAGGGCGTCCTCGCGCGCCAGGTGGGCGACGGCCCGCTGCCCGAAGGCGGCCAGGTCGGCCTCGGCGCCGGTGGCGAGCTCGTCGATGCGGGCCGTGTCCGCGTACCGCGTCTCCTTGAGGGTCAGCAGGTGCCCCCGTGCCCGGCGCAGCTCGGTCAGCCCGGCCACCCACGCGGCGGCCCCGCGTGGCGCCTCGCCGCGCAGCCGGCGTACCACCCCGGCGAGCCGCGCGGCGGCCTCGTCGAGCGCGTCGGCCGCCTGCCGGGTGAGGGCCTGCACGTTCTCGAACTCGGCGAGCACCTGCTCCGCCGTGTCGCGCAGCTGTGCCAGCGGGTCCGCCAGGTCACCGGTCTCGGGATCGCCCAGCCAGTGGTGGGCGTCGGCGGCCCGGGCGCAGGCGGCGGCCAGTTCCGCGTACACCCCGCTGGTCGGGGTGGTCTCCGTGGCGGCACGGGTCACGGCCAGGCAGTCGGCGATGCCCCGGACGAGGTCGGCGTTGCCGATACGGGCCAGCGGGCCGCTGCCGGCGGGCCGGGCGGCGTCGTACGTGTCGGACACGAACGGGGAGGACCAGCGCTGGACCGGGTGCACCCGGGCCGGCTCGCCGCCCTCGGACCGCAGCAGTGTGAGCGTGCCGTCGTCGAACAGTGCCCACCCCTGGCACGACAGCGGGGCCGCGACCTTCTTGCGGATCCGGTTGTACGGCAGCAGCAGGGTGCGGCCCCGGGCGGGCGCGCGGAACGTGTACAGCACGTCCTCGCCGTTCGGTGAGAGCACCTCGCGCTCGAACTCCACGCCGTTCGGATCGAGTTCGTACGTACGGTGATCACCGGTGGCCAGATAGTGGCCCCCGGGGAAGATGATCCCCTGGTCCTCGGGGAGCCGGCGGCACGCCTCCCCGATGCCGTCGAGACGGACCACTGTCCGGGTGAGGGTGTTGAACACCAGGTACCGGTCGGTCTCCTCCTTGTAGGGGCGGACGCGCAGCAGGATCAGGGCACCCACGCGCGCGTGGGCGATCTCCGCGTCGGCGAGGGCCTGGAGCGGCTCGTCGACCGGTTCGCCGTGGATGCCCTGCGCCGTCTCGGTGTCGTTGTCCACCTTGACGGTGAGCGCGCCGCCGACGGTGGCGACGAAGACCTCGCCCCGGACGGAGACGTGCGGGTGCCGGCCGAGCACGTGGTCCTCGCGGGTCGCCTCGGTCCACGTGAAGTCGTGGGAGGGCGGCAGGACGTGGTCGCGGTCGCCGCGTGCGTCGAGGAAGGACGCCCGCCCGTCCTCGGTGAGTGCCCAGCGCAGTACGCGGATGTCGTCGGCCTTCTCACCGGTCCGGAAGACGGCGAGGAGTCTGCCCTCGACGCGGCGCAGCCGGATGAGGGTGGCCTGGCGGTAGTAGCGGTACAGCGCGCCGAACTCACGGACGAAGGCGGGGTCGTCCAGCAGGCCCGGCACGGCGTCCTCGGGCAGCCGGTCGAGGTCCCGGTCGTGCAGCGCGAAGACGTCGCCCACGGTCGCCTCGGACTGGGTCGCGAACGCCGTGTTGTATCCGAGGAGCAGCGTGTCTCCGACGGCCACGACGTCCTGCGGCACACAGGCCCGCTCGGTGCCCAGCCGTTCGGTGCCGGTGAGTTCGAGCCGGACCGAGCCGAACTCCTCGACTCGGCGGGCGTTGAGCGCCTCGGCCCGCCGGGCGAGTTCGGCGGCCTGCGCGGTGAGCCGGTCCCGCAGCACCTCGTAGGTGCCGGTGTCCAGCGTTCCGTGCGTGCCGGAGGCCCCGCTCGGGCCGGTGTGCGGGCCGGTGCCCGGTGCGGTGTGCGGGCCGGTGCCCGGCGTCTCCTGTGTGCTGGTGTCCGCCCCGGTTGCCATGGGGTTCCTTTCCGCGGGTGGGCTCCGGAGCCGCCGTCCCCTGCTCGGCGGCTCCGGAGGACGAGGTGGTCGGACGGTCAGGCCTTGGCGCTGCCGTTGAGGGGCGCCGGCGAGGCGTCGGCGAGGCCCGGTGCACCCGCCTCGTCGAGGAGCTTCCGCACCTGGCCGGAGTCGTCCGTCTTCATGAGCTTCATCAGCAGGGCGGAGACGGTCAGGTTCTGCACGTCCGCCGTGGAGACCGAGCCGAGGACCCGGCCGAGGTCGTCCGGGAGGTTCGAGGTGCCGTCCAGGTACGGCTTGGCGAGGGCCTGGGCGGTCTCGGAGTGCTGGACGAAGCCGTCGACGCTCTTGCCGAGCGCGATGGAGGACATCAGGCGGTCGAAGAACACCGACTCGCCGCCGACGATGTTGATGTCGGCGTTCTCCAGGCCGGTGGCCAGCACCGTGGCCTGCGCCTCGGCGACCTGGCGCTGCACGTCCAGGCCGGCGAGCCGGATGTCCTTCTCGGCCTCCAGCCGCAGCCGGTACTCCTCGTGCGCGCGGGACGCCTCGTCGAGCGCCGCCATCGCCGCCGCCTTCTCCGTCAGACCGGCCGCTTCGGCCTTCAGCTTCTCGCCGACGCCCTCGGCCTCGGCGAGCGCCTTCGCCCTGGTCCCCTCGGCCTCCGCGCGCATCCGCGCCTGGGCGGCCTCGGCCTCCGCGCGGCCGGCCTTCTCGATGACCTCGGCCTCCTTGTCGCGGACCTGGACCTCGGCCAGCCCCTGGGCGGCGCTCTCCGCCTGGATGCCCTCGGCGAGCCGCAGCTTGGCCCGCGCGTCGAGGTCGGCGCTCTTGAGCCGGGCCTCGGCCAGGGTGAGTTCCTCGGCCGCGCGGTGGGTGGCGGCCTGCTCCGCGGCCTCCGCCGCCTTGATGTCCTTGACCAGCTTCTCCTGCGCCTCCGCCTCGGCGGCGATGATCACGGCCTGTCGCTGCCGCTCCGCCTCCTCCACCGCGCGCAGCTTCTTGATGGACTCCTCCTGCTCGGCGACCGTGCGGTCCACGGCGACCCGCTCACGGATGACCTCGGCGATGTCCCGCTTCTCGGCCTCGACCTCCTTGGAGGCCGCGATCCGGGTCAGTTCGGTCTCCCGGTCCCGCGCGATGACCTCCAGGAGCCGGTCCTTCTCGATGCGCTCGCTCTCGATCGCGATGACCCGTTCCCGGTTCTTCGCGGCGACGGCGACCTCACGGGCCTGGTTCTCACGCTGGACGCCGAGCTGCTCCTCGGTGCGCAGGAAGGCGCCCTGCGCGCGCAACCGCTCCTCCTCCACCACCCGCGCGGTCTCGGCCTCCTCGCGCGCCCGTACGGTCTCGATCTCCCGCTTCTGCTTGGTCTCGGCGTCGACCTGCCGGCGCTCCAGCTCCAGGATCGCCTCCCGGGCGTCGACGTTCTGCCGGGTGATCTCCTTCTCCTCGGTGCGCTGGGCCTCGTTGGTGCGCACGTGCTCCACGGCCGTCAGCTCGGTGATCTTCCGGATGCCCTGCGCGTCGAGGACGTTGGCCGGGTCGAGCTGGGTGAGCGGCGTCTGCTCCAGGTAGTCGATCGCCGCGTCCTCCAGGTGGTACCCGCTGAGGTCGACGCCGATGACCTCGATGATCCGGTACCGCAGCTCCTCGCGCTTGGTGTAGAGGTCGGTGAAGTCCATCTGCTTGCCGACGGTCTTCAGCGCCTCGGAGAACTTCGCGTGGAACAGCTCCTGGAGGGTGTTCCGGTCGCTCGCCCGCGCCGTGCCGACCGCCTGGGCGACCTTGACGACGTCCTCGACGGTCTTGTTGACCTTGACGAAGAACGAGATCCGGATGTCCGCCCGGATGTTGTCCCGGCAGATCAGGCCCTCCTTGCCGGCCCGGGTGATCTCGATGGCCTTGACGGAGATGTCCATCACCTCGGCCCGGTGCAGCACCGGCAGCACGACCTGCCCGGTGAAGGTCACGTCGACCTTGCGCATCTTGGAGACGATGAGCGCCTTGCCCTGCTCCACCTTGCGGAACAGCCGGGAGACGACGAGTACGGCGAGCAGGCATAGGACGACGAGCACGCCCGCGCCCACGATCATGGCATTCATCAGCTACGTCCTTGGCAAATAGGGAAGGGTGAGCCCGCGCCGGGCTCGGCGGAGTCACGGTGGCGGCCCGGCGAGCCCGCAGGGCACCGCGTCCGCGAGGGTCAGAAACGCGAAGGTCAGGAAGTGGCCGTCCGGGACGGCCCGCGTTCGTCGGGCACGTGCCGGCGCCAGAGGCGTACGAGCAGGCGGGTCGCGAGCGACGCGGCCACGGGGGCGGCGACGAGGACCGCGAAACCGGTCAGCGCGCGCACGGTTCCCCCGGAAACGGGTTCGAGCAGCAGGCCGGCGGCGAGGGCACCGGACCAGGCGAACACCGTCATCAGCGAGAAGGAGACGGCGACCGGCACTTCGCCCAGCCTCCAGGCAGCGGCATCCACGTCCTTGTCGAAGCAACGGGAGCCCACGGCGCCCACCGCGACGAGCAGCCAGAACGCCGCCACGACGAGCAGGACGACGGTGAAGTGGAAGACGGGGAAGCCCACGGCGACCTCGGCGAACGTCCGCATGCTTCCTCCCCCGTGATCCCGTCCGTGACGGCGACGGCACGTCGGGCTCCGATACCGTCACCTGCCGGTATCAGGCACCGGAGCCATCCGATGTGCTCCCCTCACCCATATCCTGCCGACCGACCGCCCTTGCCGCATTGCCGTCTTCCGGCAATCTTCCGCCACCGCTGCATGCCGGGCACCGTTAAGAAGGCGTCAGGCCCACGCCCCCCGGGCAAGCGGTGTCCCGGGAGCACGCGGGGCACGCACGCGTCGACCGGCCGGACGCCGCACCGGCCGTACCAGACATAAGTGCCCATTGCACGTATCCCGCGACGGCATAACAGTCCGGTCTCACGTATCGGGATTTCGCCTGGTCACGGATGGTGATGTGATTTGCATCACTAAAACACCGGCAAAGTCGTGGTAGAACAACGCAACTCCGCAGGTGACTGGGTACAGCGCCGCTCTGCGGAGGGTCGGCACCCACCGGCGGCCCCGTTCGGCACGATCACGTTCCGGAACGGGACGGTGCGCGCCACGTTCGCCCACCGGACAACGACGTTCGCTCAGAGACTCAGAGACCGCTCACCGGCGAGACTCCCCCAGCCCGCCAGCCCCGCGTCATCGAGGTAGCAAAGTGTCACTCGACTCCGTCACCCAGTCCGTCGACGAAGCAGTCAGCGGATTCTTCGAGCCCATAGCCAAGTGGCTGGGGGAGGTGGTCTTCTACGCCGTCCCCGTCGGCGGGACCGACCTGCCCCTCATCGTCGCCTGGCTCGTCGTCGCCGGTCTGGTCTTCACCGGCTGGTTCGGATTCATCCAGGTCCGCAAGTTCAAGCTCGCCGTGGACGTCGTACGAGGGAAGTTCGACGAGAAGGGGTCGGCCGGCGAGGTCAACCACTTCCAGGCGCTGACCGCCGCCGTATCCGGCACGGTCGGCCTCGGCAACATCGCGGGTGTGGCCGTCGCCGTCTCCATCGGCGGTCCGGGCGCCACGTTCTGGATGATCCTGTGCGGCCTGCTCGGCATGGCCACCAAGTTCGTCGAGGTCACCCTCGGCGTGAAGTACCGCGAGGTGCACGCGGACGGCACCGTCTCCGGTGGCCCGATGCACTACCTCCCCAAGGGCCTCGCCGAGCGCTTCGGCAAGAACGGCAAGACCCTCGGCAAGGTCCTCGCGGTCCTCGCCTCCTTCATGATCCTGTTCTTCGGCCTCTTCGGCGGCAACCTCTTCCAGGTCAACCAGTCCTACGCGCAGCTGGTCTCGGTCACCGGCGGCGAGGACGGCGCGCTCGGCTCCTCCGCGGGCGCCCTGTTCTTCGGCATCCTGATCGCCGCGCTCGTCGGCATCGTGCTCCTCGGCGGCATCCGCTCCATCGCCAACGTCACCAGCAGGCTCGTGCCCGCCATGGCCGGCATCTACATCGTCGCCTGCCTGGTCGTGATCCTGGTGAACGTCACCGCCGTACCGGACGCCGTCGCCTCGATCGTCGAGGGCGCCTTCAACCCCGAGGGCGTCGCCGGTGGTGTGCTCGGTGCGCTGATCATCGGCTTCAAGCGGGCCGCGTTCTCCAACGAGGCCGGTCTCGGCTCCGCGCCGATCGCCCACTCCGCGGTCAAGACCAAGCACCCCGCCAGTGAGGGCCTGGTCGCGCTGCTGGAGCCGTTCATCGACACCGTCGTCATCTGCACGATGACCGCGCTGACCATCGTCATCGCCAACCCGGACAGCCTCGGCAAGGACATCGGCGGCGTCACGATCACCTCCGACGCCTTCGAGACGGTCCTGCCCTGGTTCCCGTACATCCTGACCGTCGCGGTGCTGCTGTTCGCGATCTCCACGGTGCTGACCTGGGGCTACTACGGCCTGAAGGCGTGGACGTACCTCTTCGGCCGCAGCCGGACCAGCGAGGTGACGTACAAGGTCCTCTACACCGTCTTCGCCATCGCGGGCTCCCTGCTGACGCTGCAGACCCTGATCGACCTGGCCGACGCGGTCCTCTTCTCGCTCGCGGTCATCAACATCATCGGCCTCTACCTGCTCGCCCCCGTCGTCAAGCGCGAACTCAACACCTTCCTGGAGTACGTCCGCGCCAGGAACGCCGGTGGGAGCACCGGAGACGGCGACGAAGACCAGGACTCGGTGAAGACCACCGTCTGACCCAGGACCACCGTCCGACCGACCACGAACGGGTCCGTGCTCACCTCGCGCCTCGGTGAGCCGGGCCCGTTCGCCGTCCCTCGGCCCGCCCGTGGGCAGGAGCCGCGCGGACTCAGCCCCAGGTCTGGCCGGCCGGTTCCCTGACGGTGCGGTTGAGCCGGTTGAAGAAGTTGGTCAGCGCGATCTCCAGGTTGATCGCGCCGATCTCCTCCTCGGTGAAATGGGCGTTGGCCTCTTCCCAGATCTCGTCGGTGACGCCCTCCGCGCCGTCCTGGAGCCGGGTGGCGCCCTCGGCCAGCGCCAGTGCCGCGCGCTCCGCATCCGTGTAGAACGGCGCCTCACGCCACGCCGCTACGTTGTGCAGCCGCTCGTCGGTCTCACCGGCCTTCTTCCCTCCGGCGACGCTGGCGTAGACGCACGCCGAGCAGCCGTTGACCTGGCTGACGCGCAGGTGGAGCAGCGCGAGCAGCCTCGGGTCGACGCCCCCTGCGGCGATCGCCTTGTGGAGGTGCTGGATCGCGGTCCACACGTCGGGGTTGCCGGTGTTCTCGGTGACTCCGTCGGCCTCGCGCTCCTCACGGTTCTCGACTCGCTGCGCCCTGACGAGCGACTGGCGTTCGTACTGCACGACGTGTTCGCCGTGCCCCACAGGGAGATAGGCGCGATTTTCGGCAAGTCCGCCGACGCGACCAAGATGCTCACCAGCCGCGCCCGCAGGAAAGTGCGGACCGCCCAGCAGCCGGCGAGCGCCGGACGGCGGCAACGCGAGGTGGTCCAGGCGTTCCTGGCCGCCGCCCGCGACGGACGGTTCGAGCGGCTGCTGCACGTTCTGCACCCCGAAGTGGAGTTCACCGTCCACACCCCGGACGGTCGGTTCGTCACGATCGGAGCCACCGAAGTCGCCGCCCGCGCGCGCATGGCCCGCGACGCGGCAGGAGCGCATGCGGCGACCGTCAACGGCCGCCCCGGTGTCATCTCCTGGAGCGCGGACGGCACTCCGCTCTCCCTCCTCGACTTCACCGTCGCCGACGGCCGCATCACCGCGATCACCGCTGTGATCGACCCGGCCGAACTCGCGCTCATGAACCTGCCGGGCCCCCCGCTGCCGGGCGACGGCCTGATGGGGAAGGCCCCGGCCGAGGAGAGGTGAGGACCCGGGGCTCCGGGACGCACCTCATACCGGAAGCCGATCGGAAGCGCATCGGAAGCCGAGAAATCTGGTCTCGGAAGCGCTGCCCCTGGTCGGATCGGGCGATGCACAAGGCACATCGGCCCACTCGGGGCGCGTGCCGTATCCGCTCAGCCGGATACCGGCGGCAATGAGGTGACAGATGAGTAGTACACGAGTACCGCCCGGCGCCGACCCAGACCTTCGGCGACAACTCACCGGTGCACCCCGCGCCCTCCGGACCGTCCGGACCGGACGGTCCGGCCGGGCTGCCGCACGCCGGCGGGTGGCGGTCCGACCCGGCCGCGGTGCCCGGTGACGCCGACCGGGCGCGGAGCGTCTTCGTCGTCCACGGCCGCGACGACCAGGTACGGCCCGAGATGTACGAGCTGCTGCGCCGGCTCGATCTGCGCCCCAAGGAGTGGGAGGACCTGGTCAGAGCGACCGGCCACGCCTCGCCATCCTCGGTGACGTGGTCGCCGGCGCTCCAGCGCAGGCCCAGGCGGCGCTCGTCCTGCTCACCCCGGACGACGTCGTCTCCCTCCACCCGGACCTGCAAGGGCACAACGAGCCCGACTACGAGACCCGGCCCGTGTGCCAGCCGCGCCCCAACGTCCTGATCGAGCTGGGCATGGTGCTGATGGCGTACCCCGAGGGCACGCTGATCGCCGAGGTGGGCGGCCTGCGGCCGATCGCCGACATCGCGGGCCGCAACGTCATCCGCTTCGACGGCTCCGGGACCGCCCTCGGCAAGATCGTGGAGCGGCTGAAGCTGGCGGGCTGCACGGTGAACGACACCGGGTCCGACTGGCGCCACACCTACCCGTTCCAGCACCTGTCCGCCTACCACCGCCGGCCGTAGCCCGGCGGATCCGGCGCCGCCAGCACCCCGAGGAACGCCGCGACCTCCGCCAGATCGACCCGTTCCAGCTCGGCGGGGCGCAGTACGACCCGCAACTCGCGGCAGATCGCCCGCTCCCGGGAGCGGGTGATGAAGGAGAGCAGGAACAGGCGCAGCAGACTGTCCTCATCGAGCCCGTGCAGCCGGGACAGCCCCGAACCGATCAACGGCACGGCCACGCAGTCCAGCTGACCGTGCCGGTAGACGGCGTCCCACACCCGGCTGAGGCTGAGCCACAGTTCCTCCGGGCTGGACCGCGCCACGCAGTCGTTGCCGAGCCGGCTGTAGGCGACCCCGAAGACCAGCCGCGGCCGGCTGCCGAGCACCGCCACCGTGCCGACCGGGTAGCGGTCGAGCTTGCCGTACGTCTTGTTCTCCCGAGACTCCCGGGCGACCGGCACGGCCGTGCGCAGAGCCGCGTCGAGCTCGTCGTCCAGCCGCCGCGCGTCACCGTCGTACCGGCGCTCCAGCAGTTGCCCCTGCACGCTGGCGCCGCTGATGACGACGCCGTCGCGGACGTCGGTGTCTCACGCACGCCCGTCGCCGGCCCGTACGCCCGTCACCCTCATGTACGCCCCGTCGTCACGTACGCCCCGCCCTCACGCCCGCCCGTCGTCCCCCTCCTCCGCGCCCCCTCCGCTCACCGTGAACCCGATCACCGACCCGCCCCCGTCCCGCCGGAAGGCGAACGGCGCTCCCCCGTGCGCCAGCGCCACCTCCCGCACGATGGACAGGCCGAGGCCGGAACCGGGCCGCGAACGGGCGTCGGCGGTGCGGAAGAAGCGGTCGAAGACCCGGGTCAGGTCGGCTTCGGCGATGCCCGGACCGCGGTCGCGGACCTCGACGCGGACCGGGCCCTCCAGGGTGGGCCCGGCGACGGCGACCTCGATGGGCCCGGTGCCGCCCGGGTCGAACTTCGCGGCGTTCTCCACCAGGTTGGACAGCGCACGGGTCAGCATCGCGGGCCGGCCTTCCGTCACCGTCTCCCCGCGGACGCTCACGCCGATCTCCCGCCCGGTGCGGCGCCGGGCCAGGCTCGCGACGTCGCGCGCGACCCGCGCCAGGTCGACCCGCTGCGGGGGCTCCCCGGCGGACTGCCCGGCCGCCAGCTCGACCAGTTCGTTGACCAGGTCGGTCAACTCGCGGGCCTCCTGGCCCAGATCCGCGACCAGTTCCTGGCGGGCGCCGGACGGCAGCTCGTCGATCCGGCGCAGCAGCGAGATGTTGGTCCGCAGTGAGGTGAGCGGCGTACGCAGCTCGTGCCCCGCGTCCTGGACCAGGCGCCGCTGGTCCTCCTCCGACTGGGCGAGGCGGACCAGCATCAGGTCGATGGCGCGGCCGAGGCGGCCCACCTCGTCGGGACCGGTGACCGGCACCTGGACGCCCAGCCGACGGGTGCGGGCCACGTCCTCGGCGGCGGAGGTCAGGAGCACCAGCCGCCGGGTCATGCGCCGCGCCAGCCACCAGCCGAACAGCCCGGCGGCCGTCACCACCGCGGCCATCAGCAGCAGCGTCCGCCGCTGCAGCGCCCGCAGCAGGTCCTCGGTGTCGCTGAACTCCTGCGCCACCTGCACCGCGCCCCGGCCACCGCCCAGCGACACGGTCGCGACCCGGAAGACGTCGCGCCCGACCCCGACGTCCTCGTGCTGGACCGTCCGCCCGGCCACGGCGGCGTGCGCGGTCCGCCGGTCGGCGTCGGTGACCGGCAGCGGCGGACCGGCCGGGTCGGACACCTCGCCGTCCGGCCCGAGCACCTGCACGTCCGTACGGGCCGGGCGCACGATGTCGTGGCCGGGCGCGGAGGAGGAGAAGTCGCCGGGCGACAACCGCCGCTCGCGCACCTCGGCCCGCAGGTCCTGCACGACCTGCGCGAAGACGGACTCCTGGTCCACCCGGACCAGCCGGGCCGCGGCGTTGTACGACAGCACGCCGACGAGGACCGTGACCACGGCGGTGACCGTCGCGAAGGACACCGCGAACGTCGTCCGCAGCGACAGCAGCCGGGGCCGGCGCCCGAGCGGGGAGGGGCCCACTCAGTCCTCCCGCAGCACGTAACCCACGCCGCGCACGGTCTGGATCAGCTGCGGCGCGCCCGGCTGGTCGAGCTTGCGGCGCAGGTAGCCGACGTAGACGGCGAGGTTCTTGGAGCCGGGACCGAAGTCGTAGCCCCAGATACGGTCGTAGATCGTGGAGTGGTCGAGCACGATGCCGACGTTGCGGACCAGCAGCTCCAGCAGCTCGAACTCGGTACGGGTCAGCTCCAGCTCGCGCCCGCCCCGCCAGGCACGGCGGGCCCGCGGGTCCATGCGCAGCCCGGCCGCCTCCAGGCAGCGGGCGGCGTCCGGCTCCTCCGGCGCGTCGGCCGCGGCGGAGGAGCCGGACGCCGTGGTGGCGGAGGTGGTGGCGGAGGCGTTCGGAGTGCCCGTCTCCTCACGGTCGGTGCGGCGCAGCAGGGCGCGCAGGCGGGCGAAGACCTCCTCCACGTCGAAGGGCTTCACCACGTAGTCGTCGGCGCCCGCGTCCAGGCCCGCGATCCGGTCGGCGGTCTCCACCAGCGCCGTCAGCATCAGGATCGGCGTGGCATCGCCCTCGGCGCGCAGCTCCCGGCAGACCTGGAGGCCGTCGATGCCCGGCATCATCACGTCCAGCACCAGCACGTCCGGCCGGCCGCTGTGGGCCCGCGCCAGCGCCTCGGTGCCGTCGGCGACCGCGGTGACCCGGTAGCCCTCCAGGGTGAGGGCGCGCTCCAGGGCGTGCCGGATCGCGCGGTCGTCTTCGGCGAGCAGAACAGTCCGGGGCACGCGTCCAGTCTGCCAAGGCCAGGGGCCCGGTGACCGGACGGCCGGGCTTCTTACCGAGATCTCACCCGGCGGGCCGGAGCGCGGCGAGCCGCTCCTCGAAGGGCACGACCTCGAAGGCGTCGCCCGCCGGCTTCCCGGCCGGTTCCGGGGCCGCCGACAGCCCGCCCGACAGTTCGCCCGACAACCCGGCCATCAGCCCCGCCAGCTCCCCCGCCGCCCGCTCGATCCGCCCGTCCAGACCCTCGGCGCCCCAGTCCTCCGAGGCGGCGTAGACGCCGGTCGGGACGACGACGGCCTTCAGGTAGGCGAAGAGGGGACGCAGGGCGTGGTCCAGGACCAGGGAGTGCCGGGCCGTGCCACCGGTCGCGCCGATCAGCACGGGCTTCCCGGCGAGGGCGTCCTCGTCGGTCACGCTCAGCGCGTCGAAGAACGACTTGAACAGCCCGCTGTACGAGGCCGAGAACACCGGCGTGACGACGATCAGGCCGTCGGCCGCCGCCACCGCGTCGAAGGCGGCGGCCAGGTTCCGGCCCGGGAACCCGTTGGTGAAGGTGTGCGCGATCTCCACGGCGAGGTCGCGCACCTCGACCACCTGGACCTCCGCCGGCGCCCGGCCGACGGTTGCGGCGGCCAGCCGGTCGGCCAGCAGCCGGGTGGACGACGGGACGCTCAGCCCCGCGGAGACGACGACGAGCCTCATGCCCGTACTCATGCCCGTACTCCTTCCTCGGCCGTGTTCTTGCGGGTGGCCAGCAGGGACGCGTGCGTCGGCGCGTCCGGCACGTTCGCCGGGCGGTCCTTGGCGAACTCCTCGCGCAGCACCGGCACGACCTCCTCGCCGAGCAGGTCGAGCTGCTCCAGCACGGTCTTCAGGGGCAGCCCGGCGTGGTCCATCAGGAACAGCTGGCGCTGGTAGTCACCGGCGTACTCGCGGAAGGCCAGCGTCTTCTCGATCACCTGCTGCGGCGAGCCGACGGTGAGCGGCGTCTGCTCGGTGAAGTCCTCCAGCGACGGCCCGTGCCCGTAGACCGGCGCGACGTCGAAGTAGGGCCGGAACTCGCGCACCGCGTCCTGGCTGTTCCGCCGCATGAACACCTGCCCGCCGAGGCCGACGATCGCCTGCTCGGGGGTGCCGTGCCCGTAGTGGGCGTAGCGGGCCCGGTAGAGCTCGACCATGCGCTTGGTGTGGTCGGCGGGCCAGAAGATGTTGTTGTGGAAGAAGCCGTCGCCGTAGTAGGCCGCCTGCTCGGCGATCTCCGGCGACCGGATGGACCCGTGCCAGACGAACGGCGCGACCCCGTCCAGCGGCCGGGGCGTGGACGTGAACCCTTGCAGGGGCGTACGGAACTTCCCCTCCCAGTTCACGACGTCCTCGCGCCACAGGCGGTGCAGCAGGGCGTAGTTCTCGACGGCGAGGTTGATGCCCTCGCGGATGTCCTTGCCGAACCACGGATACACCGGGCCGGTGTTGCCGCGCCCCATCATCAGGTCCACCCGGCCGTCGGCCAGGTGCTGGAGCATCGCGAAGTCCTCGGCGATCTTCACCGGGTCGTTGGTGGTGATGAGGGTGGTGGAGGTGGAGAGGACCAGCCGCTCGGTGCGTGCGGCGATGTAGCCGAGCATGGTGGTCGGCGACGACGGCACGAAGGGCGGGTTGTGGTGCTCGCCGGTCGCGAAGACGTCGAGCCCGACCTCCTCGGCCTTCAGCGCGATGGCGACCATGGCCTTGATCCGCTCACGCTCGGTCGGCGTACGGCCCGTGGTCGGGTCCGGCGTGACGTCGCCGACGGTGAAGATGCCGAACTGCATGGTCGCTCAACCTCCGAGTTGTTGACGGTTCAACTATACCCGGAGAACGGAGAGCGACCAGGGACTATTCCCCCCTGCGGATCCCCCACCGCCGGTGCGGGTCCCCCGCCACCAGTACGGGGTCCTCACCACCGGTACGGGGCCCTCAACACCAGTACGGATCCCTCCCCGTCCGTGCGAGCAGCCGCTCGAACTCCGACGCCCCCTCGGCCACCGTGACCGGCGCCCCGAACACCCCCATCTCCCTGGCCGTCGGCGCCAGCTCCGCCACCGCGCCCGCCAGCTCCGCCACGACCGCCTCGTCGGCACCCGGGTACTCCCGGCCCGTCGCCCGCGCCAGATCCCACCCGTGCACGGTCAGATCGAGCAGCGCCATCGAGCCGACCAGCCGCGCGGGCATGTTCATCGCGCCGGTCGTCCCCTCCTCGGCACCGGGCGCCGACCAGGCCGCCACCAGCCGGTCCGCCTCGTCCAGCAGCCGCTCACGCCACTCGGGGCTCCCGGCGACCCGGTCCGGAGTCTCACCGAAGTCCGCCGCCTCCTTCCGGGCCAGCCGCTGGAACTGCACGACCACCTGGAAAAGGTGATCGACCAGCGCCTTCACGTCGTACTCGGCGCAGGGCGTGGGAGCGGCCAGCGCCGCCTCCGAAACGCCCCGCACCACCGGGACCGCCCGCTCACGCGCCATGGCCAGCAGCTCACCGACGCCGTACGCCTTCACACCGTTCGCGTCCATGCCCCGACCGTAGGGACGTCCGGGGCCGCCCTTCTTGAAGAAACGCGACACCCCGGAAGACGCGACGTACGATCCGGGCATGGAGGCACCCCGCCACGACACCCGCGGGATCGTCGACCCGGGCACGCTGCTCCACCGCGTGCGATTCCGCCGGCACGAGCCCGCCGAGCCGCTGCGCCGGTACGTCGAGTGGTACTGGCTCATCGACTGGGACCTGCGCACCCCCTACGCCTCCCACGTCGTACCGCACCCCTGCGTCAACCTCACCTTCCAGTGGGACGAGGACGACGGCCCGCCCTACGCCGAGGTCACCGGCGTCGCCCTCGGCCTGTACACGCGGAAGCTGACCGGACGGGGCCGGGTCTGCGGGGCGAAATTCCGGCCCGGAGGCTTCCGGCCGTACACCTCCCGGACGCCGGTGTCCCGCTGGACGGGGCGCGCCCTGCCCGCCCGGGAGGTGTTCCCCCGGGTGACGGACGCCACGGCCCACGCCGTCACCACCCCCGCCGACGACCGTGACCGCGTGGCCGCCCTCGACGCCTTCCTGCTCAGCCTGCCCTGCGCCCCGGACCCGCAGGCCGACCACGCCGTGGACCTCGTCGACCGCATCCGCTCCGACCGCACGGTGCGCCACGTCGGTGACTTCGCCCGGGCGCAAGGCATGTCGGTGCGGGCCCTGCAGCGGCTCTTCGCGGCACATGTCGGCGTCAGCCCGAAGTGGGTCGTCCTCCGGTACCGCATCCACGAAGCCCTGGAACGCGCCGGCACCCGCACCGACATCGACTGGGCCGCACTCGCCGCCGAACTCGGCTATGCCGACCAGGCCCATCTGGTGCGGGACTTCAGGGCGACAGTGGGGGTACCGCCGACGGCGTACACGGCGTACACGGCGTACACGGCGTACACGGCGGAGACGGCGTACACGGCGGAGACGGCGTACACGGCGGAGACGGCGTACACGGCGGAGACGGCGGAGACGGAACCGGCCGGCTCCGGAGCCCCGGACAGAGGCGTGCGAAGCTGACCGTCATGCTCGTGCTCCGCTCCGCCGCCCTCTTCGTCGTCGCCGCCCTCTTCGAGATCGGCGGCGCCTGGCTGGTCTGGCAGGGCGTACGCGAACAGCGCGGCTGGCTCTGGGCCACCGGTGGCGTCCTCGCCCTCGGCGCGTACGGCTTCGTCGCCACCTTCCAGCCCGACGCCCACTTCGGCCGCATCCTCGCCGCGTACGGCGGGATCTTCGTGGCCGGCTCGATCCTGTGGGGCATGGTCGCCGACGGCTACCGCCCCGACCGCTGGGACGTGACCGGCGCGCTGGTCTGCCTGGCCGGGATGGCCGTGATCATGTGGGCACCGCGCAACGGCGGCTGACTACGCTGGGCGGCGACCGGTAACACCGACCGAGACCGGTAATACGACCAAGGAGCAGCCCATGGCCCCCGCAGCCGCCCCGTCCGCCGCCTCCCGCATCGCCGTCGTCACCGGTGCGAGCAGCGGCATCGGCGCCGCCACGGCCCGGCAGCTCGCTTCGGCCGGCTACCGCGTCGTCCTCACCGCCCGCCGCAAGGACCGCGTCGAGGCGCTGGCGGAGGAGATCCAGGCGGCCGGCCACAAGGCGACGGCGTACCCCCTGGACGTCACCGACCGCGAGGCGGTCGACGAGTTCGCGACCGCGTTCAAGGCGGTCGGCGTCCTCGTCAACAACGCGGGCGGCGCGCTCGGCGCCGACCCGGTGGCCACCGGCGACCCGGACGACTGGCGCCGCATGTACGAGACGAACGTCCTCGGCACCCTCAACCTCACCCAGGCACTGCTCCCCAAGCTGGAGGCGAGCGGCGACGGCACGATCGTCGTCGTCTCCTCGACCGCGGGCTTCGCCACCTACGAGGGCGGCGGGGGCTACGTCGCCGCCAAGCACGCCGAACACGTCCTCGCCGAGACCCTCCGCCTGGAGATCGTCGGCCGCCCGGTCCGCGTCGTCGAGATCGCGCCGGGCATGGTCAAGACCGACGAGTTCGCCCTGACCCGCTTCGGCGGCGACGAGGACAAGGCCGCCAAGGTCTACCAGGGCGTGACCGACCCCCTGTCCGCCGACGACGTCGCCGACACCATCACGTGGGCGGTCACCCGCCCCGCCCACGTCAACATCGACCTCCTGGTCGTCCGCCCCCGCGCCCAGGCATCGAACACGAAGGTCCACCGGGAGGGCTGACGCCGGACGGCGTCCCCGGCGTCAGCCCTTCACGCAGACGACCTGCTTCAGCTTGGCCACGACCTCCACGAGGTCGCGCTGCTGGTCGATGACCTGCTCGATCGGCTTGTAGGCACCCGGGATCTCGTCCACGACGCCCGAGTCCTTGCGGCACTCCACGCCCCGCGTCTGCTCCTCCAGGTCCTTGGTCGAGAAGCGCCGCTTGGCCGCGTTCCGGCTCATGCGCCGACCGGCGCCGTGGGAGGCGGAGTTGAAGGACTTCGCGTTTCCGAGGCCCTTGACGATGTACGAACCCGTGCCCATGGAACCGGGGATGATCCCGTAGTCCCCGGAACCCGCGCGGATCGCGCCCTTGCGGGTCACCAGCAGGTCCACGCCGTCGTACCGCTCCTCGGCGACGTAGTTGTGGTGTGCGCTGATCTCCGGCTCGAAGACCGGCCTGGCCTTCTTGAACTCCTTGCGGACCACGTCCTTCAGGAGCGCCATCATGATGGTGCGGTTGTACTTGGCGTACTCCTGCGCCCAGAACAGGTCGTTGCGGTACGCCGCCATCTGCGGGGTGTCGGCGACGAACACCGCGAGGTCGCGGTCGATCAGGCCCTGGTTGTGCGGGAGCTTCTGGGCGATGCCGATGTGATGCTCGGCAAGTTCCTTGCCGATGTTGCGGGAACCGGAGTGGAGCATGAGCCACACAGAACCGGTCGTATCCGTGCAGACCTCGACAAAGTGGTTGCCGCTTCCGAGCGTCCCCATCTGCTTCCCGGCCCGCTCGTGACGGAATTTGACCGCTTCGGCGACTCCATCGAACCGCCCCCAGAAGTCGTCCCACCCCGCCGTCGCCAGCCCGTGGAACCGCCCCGGCTCGACGGGACTGTCATGCATCCCCCGCCCCACCGGAATCGCCTGCTCGATCTTCGAGCGCAGCCGCGACAGGTCGCCCGGCAGGTCGTTCGTCGTCAGGGACGTCTTCACCGCCGACATTCCGCAGCCGATGTCGACCCCCACCGCGGCCGGGCACACGGCACCCCGCATCGCGATCACGGACCCGACCGTCGCGCCCTTGCCGTAGTGCACGTCCGGCATGACGGCGAGGCCCTTGATCCACGGCAGGGTCGCGACGTTGCGCAGCTGCTGGAGCGCGCCCTCCTCGACCGTCGCCGGGTCGGCCCACATCCGGATCGGTACCTTCGCGCCCGGCATCTCCACGTACGACATATCGTCCTCATTCCCCCGGAAAACAAACAGAAGTCTCAAAGCGCAAAACCGGCGCCAAGGGCAGTCAAAGGGACAACCGACCGGCGTTCACGGCAGCGCGTGCGATACACATTGTCTGCAGGGGACGCCCCCGTGCGGCAAGCGATTAACCAGCGGGGACACTGGAGTACCGACCACAGCCACACCGGCGAGAGGAGCCGCACCGTGCAGCGGAAGGCCTATGTACCCGGCGTCGCCGCCCTCCTGGCGGCGCTGCTGGCCGGCTGCACCGGCGGCTCGGGCGACGGCGCCACGGCGGACGACTCGAACCCGGGGCAGCCCGGTGTCGCGACCGAGGCGGCCGAGCCCGGCAAGTACCGCACCCTCCCGGAGCCGTGCGGCGCGGTCGGCGACAAGGCGCTCGGCTCGCTGCTGCCCGGCCTCGAGGAGATCGCGGACGAGGAGCAGCGGAAGAAGGCGTACGCGGGCGAGGCGACGCTCGCGTACGACACCGACCGCAAGGTCGGCTGCCGTTGGAAGGTGGATTCGGCGGACGCCACCAACCACCTCTTCGTGGACTTCGAGCGGGTGGTGTCGTACGACACCTCCGTGAGCGACGACAGCGAGGCCGAGACGCTCTTCGCCCAGCAGGTGGAGTCGGCCGACCTCCCCGAACCGACCGTCTCGGAGTCGGGTTCGGAGTCGGAGTCGGGTGCGGAGTCCGCGTCCGGTTCCGCACCGGAGTCCGGGTCGCCGTCCGCCACCGCACCGTCCGGCACGCCCTCCGCCCCGGCCTCCGGCTCCGCGTCGTCCACCGCCCCCTCGTCGAGCGCGTCGGCCGGTGCCACGCCCGCCGAACTCCAGCCCCGGCTCCTGGACGATCTGGGTGACGAGGCGTTCGTGGACGACGAGCTGAGCAGCTCCGGTTCGACGGCGAAGCGGCGCACGGTGACTGTGGCGTTCCGCACGTCGAACGTCGTGGTGACCATCGAGTACGCGGAGCAGTCGGCGACTCTCGGAGTCGTGCCGGACAGCGAGGAAATGCAGGACATGGCGCGGAAACTGGCTTCCCAGCTGGCGGATTCACTGAGCGGTTGAGCCCGGCTCGGGCTCCCTCGCGTCCGCGCGCGATGCACTGAAGCAGGGCCGTGCGGTTTTCCCACCGCGTACGGTGGCCCCTCGGACCCGTTCCGACCGCAGGAACCACGAGTGCCATGAGTGAAGGAACCATGCAGCGACGAGCCCAGCGTGACCAACGAGACCTGGGGGTACCTCCCACGCCGTCCAGGCAGTGGGGGAGAGCGAAGCGACTCCGCCGCGCCTTGGTCGGCGCGGCCGCCGTCCCCGTGATGCTGGTGGCAGCCGGCTGCTCCTCGGACTCCGGCTCCGACGACGGCAAGGAGAAGGCCGCGGACAAGACGGCCGCGTCCAAGTCGGCGAAGCCCTCCCCGACGGTCCAGGCCGCGGCGTACGGGAAGCTTCCGGAGCCGTGTTCCGTGCTGTCGAAGAAGACGCTGGAGGACTTGGCGCCGAAGGCCGATTCCGGCAAGGAGGGCGCGTCCAACGACACGGCGACGCGCGCCGGTTGCTCCTGGGACAGCCTGGACGACAACGGTGTGAAGGGCTCTCAGTTCCGCTGGCTGAGCGTGTCGATGCTGCGCTTCGAGTCGGACGCGTCCCGCGGCGAGGGCGACAAGCTGGCGCGCGACTACTACACGAAGCAGTTGCAGGACGCCCAGTCCGCGCAGGGTGCGAAGAGCGTGAAGACCGCGCCGGTGAGCGGCACGGGCGACGAGGCGTCGGTGGTGCGCTACGACCTGAAGAAGAAGGAAGGCACCTTCAAGCAGCAGACGGTCGTGGCGCGCGTCGAGAACGTCGTCGTCACCGTCGACTACAACGGCGCGGGCCTGGCCGGCGACAAGACACCGGACGCCGACGACCTGGTCAAGGACGCGCAGAAGGCGGCCAAGGAGGCGGTGGCCGCGGTGACGAAGGCCAACACCGCCGACACCGACGGCGGCAAGCCGGGCACCTCGTCGTCACCGTCCAAGTCGGCGTCGGACTCGGACTCGAAGTCGCCGTCGAAGTCGAAGTCCTCGTCGAAGTCGTCGTCCAAGACCGGCTGACAGGTCGTATCGACCCACCGGCCACCCGTCCCCCGCACACATGTGCCACTCTGTTCCGCGCAACAACAGGCACTGGGAGGGGAGTACGGGTGGCCGCGCCACTAGAGCTGACACGGACGCATCGCGTTCTCATCGGCATGGTCGTCTTCGGTGCCGTCATCATCGCCGGGATCGGCTTCGCGGGTTCCTACGCGGCGGTGCGGGAACTGGCCCTGCAGAAGGGCTTCGGGAACTTCAGCTACGTCTTCCCGATCGGCATCGACGCGGGCATCTGCGTGCTGCTGGCCCTGGACCTGCTGCTGACCTGGATCCGCATCCCCTTCCCGCTGCTGCGGCAGACGGCCTGGCTGCTGACGGCGGCGACGATCGCGTTCAACGGCGCGGCGGCGTGGCCCGACCCGCTGGGTGTGGGCATGCACGGGGTGATCCCGATCCTGTTCGTGGTGTCCGTCGAGGCCGCCCGGCACGCGATCGGCCGGATCGCCGACATCACCGCCGACAAGCACATGGAAGGTGTCCGCCTCACGCGCTGGCTGCTCTCGCCGGGGCCGACCTTCCTGCTGTGGCGCCGGATGAAGCTGTGGGAGCTGCGCTCCTACGAACAGGTGATCAAGCTGGAGCAGGAGCGTCTGGTCTACCAGGCCCGGCTGCGTTCGCGGTTCGGGCGCGGCTGGCGCCGCAAGGCCCCCGTCGAGTCGCTGATGCCGCTGCGCCTGGCCCGCTACGGGGTGCCGTTGTCGCAGACGGCCCCGGCGGGTCTGGCGGCGGCGGGCATCGAGCCGGCGCTGTTGCCGCCGGCGCCGCAGGCCGACGCGCTCCCGGACGGACGGGCGGCCCACGGGACCGCGCCCTCCCTGCGGAAGGCGGAGCCCGCCGGTGAGCAGCGCCCCGAGCTGGTCGGCGGCCGGGAGCCGGCGCCGGAGCCGGTGCGGGGGCAGGCCGCGGGGGGCCAGAACCCCGCGGTGGGCCCGAACTCCACGTCGGGCCAGAACCCGGCGGCAGGTCAGCACCCGGCCGCGGGCCAGGACCCCGCGATGGACCCGAACCAGAATCCGTGGCTGCACGCCCGGGACCCGCAGTCCGTCGAGTATCACGGCGACTACGACCCCGCCTACGACCCGGACCAGTACGCCCAGTGGGAAGCGGAACAGCGGCAGGCCGAGCAGTACCGGCAGCAGTTCGAGGAGGAGCCCCCGGTGCGGGAGCCCTCCCCGGAGGACACCGGCAGTTTCCCCATCCCGGTCGGCCCCCACCGCACCCGCGAGCTGGGGGAGGGCGGTGGCACGCCTGAGCCGCAGGGCCCGGACGAGGACGCCTACTACCAGGTGTTCAAGCAGTCGATCAACGGCAGCTATCCGACGCCCCGCGAGTTCGGTGACAACGTGGAGGCGACGTTCGGTACGCCGCTCGCCGATCCGGAGGCCAAGCGGCTGGTGAGCCGGTTCACCAATCGTCACAGCGCGGAGCTGGAGGACGAGCACATCGCCTGACCGGCGGTGAGCACGGCGAAGGGGCGCCCGGTGGGTTCACCGGACGCCCCTTCGTGGTGCCGTGGTACCAGCGGGGGTACTAGCGGGCCGCGTAGCCGAAGGCGGTGCCGGCCGGCGGGAGGCCGCCCTGCCCGGGCCGGTACACGGTGACCGGGGCGGTGGGCTCACCGAGGGTCACGTTGGACATCGGCAGAGCGTAGAGGGCGCCGGTGCTGCTCGGGCCGTACGGCATGCCGACGTACAGGTGGGTGCCGGTGAAGTGGATGCTGGAACCGAGCCGCTGGTCGGCTCCGGGGGCCCCGGGGATGCCGTCGCCGTCGCCGGACTCCACCCACTTGTCGTTGGCGCCGGGCGAGCCCAGCAGCGAGAAGACGTGCACGGCGCCGGCCTTCGGCACCGAGCCGAGTGCCTCGTCCGGAACACCGACGGCCACCTTCATGGTCGCCTCGGTGCTGACCGCCCGCGGTGCGGTGTTCACGGCCGTCAGGGTGGTGCCGAAGTGGTCACCGGCCTCGGACGTGCCGGACACGTCGTCGTCGCCGGTGCCCGAGGAGAGGCCGTTGAGCTGGGTGTAGGTGCCGGAGGCGGTGACGCGGAAGGTGAGGACGGCGCCGGTCTCCGCCTTGCTGACGCCATCCACGTTCAGGGCCTCGCCCGGCGTGCCGACCGCGAGGATGGACTCGTCGGCGGTCGCCGAGCCCGAGGGGCGGTAGGGGGCCAGGGCCAGGGCCGCGCCGAAGCGGTCTCCGACCTCGGCGCCGCCGGAGACCGTGTCCAGGTCCTGGTCGAGGCCGAAGAGCGGGGTGGGCCGCTTCTCGGAGTTCAGTTCGTGGGAGAAGACCACGAGGTTGCCGGCGGTGTTGTCGCCGTTGATGCTCTCGTCCGGGGCACCGATCGCGATGTGGTTGGCGTCGGCCGCGACGGAGGCGCCGAAGCCGTCGTTCGCCTGCACGGCACCCGGCACGCCCAGCTTGTCCTGGTGGACGGAGACGTTGGTGCCGCGGCTCACGTAGAACGCCTCGCCCGCCTTGGCGGCACCGCTGAGGCCCTCACCGGGCGTGCCGATCACCAGGAAGGGCTCGCCGGCGGCGGAGGTGCCGGCGGCGAGGGCCGCGCCCATGAGGTCGCCGGTCTCGGGGGTCGAGGCGGAGATGGAGCCGTTGCCGGTGGCCTGCTGGAAGTTGGTGTCCTTGGTCGCTCCTGTGCCCAGGCCGCCGGGGGCGCCGTGCAGGAGGTCGACCATTCCGGCGTCGACGGCGTCGCCGAGGTTCTCGCGGGGGGTGCCGACCAGCAGGTCGGTGCAGCCGTCCTGGTCGTAGTCGACGGTGGCGATGGCCTCGCCGAACTGGTCGTTGGCCTCCGAGCCGCCGCCCACCCAGCCGAGGTCCTGGGAGATCTCGGCGGTGCCCTTGCCCCCGCCGTACACGATCCGGACCAGGCCCGCCTTGGCGTCGCCGCCGACGGTGGCCTGCGGGTCGGCGACGGCTATGTCCTCGGCGCCGTCGCAGTTGAAGTCGGTGATGCGGTTGGCGCCGGTCTTGGAGCGCACCCAGGCGGCCAGGTCGTCGACGCGGGCGACGACTCCGCCGGTGCGGGTCTCGGTCTCGTCGATGCCGAAGCAGCCGCCCTGGTACGAGCGGCTGGCCAGGGCGACCAGCTGGTGTGTGCCGCCGGTGCGGACCAACGGGCCGCCGGTGTCCCCCATGCACGCGGAGGCGCCGTCCTCGCCGGTGACCACCGCGGTGGTGGCGGTGTCGGCGGCGTCCACGGAGAAGGTGCCGGTGTGCAGGTCGAGCGGTGCCCATTCGGTCCCGGTGCGGCCGTACCCGGCGAGTTTCAGGTCCTCGCCCGCGACGGGCGCGGACGTTGCCAGGGCGACCGGGGCCACGTTGGTGACGGGTCGGTTCAGCCGGGCCAGGACCACGTCACGGTCGGTGCGGGGCACGAGTTCGACGACTTCGCGGACCGCGCCCGTGGTGCTCGTCAGCTCCGCGCGGCCGATGGTCGCGGTGGTCTTCAGCGCGGGCTTGCCCGCGGGCACCGCGAGACTCTCCGCGGGGTTCTCGGCGAAGCAACTGGCCGCGGTGAGCAGCCATTCGGCATCGACCAGGACGCCGGAGCAGCCACGATCGTGGCCGCCCACGACCAGTTGCGCGGTGTACGCGTGGGTGGTGTCGCCCGCCGGGGTGGCGGGGCCGGTCACCGCGGCCGCGGGCGTCACCGACAGCGCGAGCGACCCGGCCGCCAGGGAAGCGCCGAGCGCGGCGAGGGGAAAGCGTCTGATGGAGTGCATGAAGGTCGTGTCCTCTGTTCCTGATGCTGTCGGCTACTTGACGGCGCGGATCTCGACGAGCAGGTGCTCGCGGCCCTGCTCGTCCACGCTCTCGCCGACGCCGGTCCAGGTGTTCTTCTCCAGGTCGAAGGACTTCTCCTCGTCACCCACGGTCATGTCGACCTGGGTGTCGTAGTCGTTGCCCTTCATGGAGTGGACCGCGGGCATCTCCAGGGTCAGCCAGCCGGAGTTCCCCACGACCTTGAAGCACACCACCTTGCCGGAGTTCCGCCGTGCCAGGACCTCGATGAAGCCCGTGCCGCTGGCGCAGTCCACCAGCGTGATGTGCCCGTCGCCACGCTTGAGCAGGATGCCCTGCTCGGCCAGGATCCGGTCCGCACCGGGGTAGTCGAAGTCCTCGACCGCGTAGCCGGGCGCCTCGTCGGCGACCGGTGACGCGGCGCTGGTCCGGGAGGGGGCGGGGTCGGTGAGCGCGCCCGACAGGGCCACCCACGCCAGGGCACCGGCGGCCGCCGCGGCGGCCAGAGTGCGCACGAGGAATCTCTTCCCCTGCTTTTTCTCCGTGAATTCCGAAGATTCGGTACGGGCCTTCATCGCGCTCCTAGAGTCGTCAGTCCCGTCCCCCGGCGAAACATTGCAGAAGAGCAGGGACGGCAATCCGATGACACGTCAGGCCAGATAGTGCCCTCGGCGACGAAACCGCCGGACAAGGGTTTCCACTTCGCCGTAACGCGCAAAGGAGAGACGGCTTGCACATGCCTCCGTGAAAGCCGCTCGCTCCCCATGCAATCCCGGCCCTTCACCTCCTGTCCACATAGCCAACCGTCCGAAAGTGGACGTAAGTTCGGCACAGAGCTGTGACTCCCGTCACCTCACCGGAAGGTTGTGATGGCAATTATGGGGAGTTCGTGAAGATCCACAACCCGAGTCCCATATGGTTCGGGCGTTTCCGCCCGAGGGGACTGCGCGGCGTTTACGGAGAAGTCGGATATCGCCTCGACCGGAGGCCGAAAAGTGGCGTTACGAGTGGCCCGCAACTCCCTTTTTTACGCTGGCAATTGACGACAACTAAGAAATATGAATGGCTAGGAGATCGCGTCACGACTGCTTTCCGTCGAGTGCCGCACGGCACTTACCTGGAGGACGACATTCCCATGGATACAGTGTTCTGGAGCCGGCGACGGCTGCTCGGCACCCTCGGCGCCGTCACGGCCGTCGCCGCCACCCCCGGGGTGGTGCTGACCCCACCGGCCCGCGCGGCGACGGCGACGGCGACGGCGACGGACGAACCGCCCAAGCCGTTCGAACTGCCGGACACCGAGCGGGCCGAGGTGGTCAGGGCATGGCTCACCGGCGGCAAGGCGACCAGGGCCGCCGCCGCGGACGCGCTGTACGGCACGGACGCCGATATCCGGACCTTCGTCACCACGACGCTCCCGAAGGTCGTGGCGGAGGACAACCGCGTCGCGGTCTCCTCCTATCTCGTCAGATCCGGAGTGGGGTTGCGCCGCGAGGCGTCCGCGGCCCTGGACGGTGGGGACAGTGCGGTGACCGCCTTCCTCGGCGGCGGCTTCAAGCCCGCACTGCTGGAAGACCTCCAGGTGGCCACGTCCACGGTCTCGGCCACCGGTGGCAAGGGGGTCAAGCGCGAGGCGTCCGCGGCCCTGGACGCCGGCACCGAGCAGGCCCTCACGGACTTCCTGACCACCGGCCGGTACATCGCCCGCGAGGAGGACCAGCGGGTACAGGTCTCCACCATGATGATGGCCGGTGGCCCGGAGGTGCAGAAGTACGCCAACCGGGCGCTCAGCGGCAGTCGCCAGGAGGTCGAGTGGTTCCTGGACACCGGACAGCACATCGCGCGCGCCCGCGACCAGGAGTCCTCGACGATCGAGGAACTGGTCGCCGTCGTGGAGCGCGAGGGCAAGCACGCCCAGGTGGAGACCGACCTCGCCGTCGAGGCGTCCGAACGTGCCAAGGCCGCCGCGGAGAAGGCGAAGGACGCGGCCGAGAAGGCCGCGGCGGAGGCCGACGCGGCCAAGGACGACGTGGCGAAGGCCGGTTCGGCGGCCCGCAAGGCGGCGAGCGCCGCCAAGGGCGCCGCGAAGGCCGCCCGTAACGCCATCGGCGCCTCGCAGGCCGCGGTCGCGGCCTCGCGCCGCGCCTCGTTCGCCGCGACCGCCGCGGCACAGGCCGCCGCCAACGCGGGCAGCGCCGCGGCGCACGCGTACAACGCGGCCATCGCCGCCTCCAAGGACAAGAACAAGGCCGAGGCGGCGAAGAACGCGGCCATCGCGGCACGCAACGGCGCCGCGCGTGCCCGTACCGCTGCCAGGGCCGCCGACTACGCGGCCACAGCGGCCTCGCAGGCGGCCGGAGCCGGTTCCGCCGCCGCCTCCGCCGCCCGCAACGCGGCCGCCGCCGCCAACGCCGCGGCACGGGCGGCCTCTTCCGCCGGTGTCGCCCAGTCCCAGGCCGCCGAGGCCAAGCGCCAGGCCGCGATCGCGAACAGCGCCGCGAACCGCGCCACCAACGCCGCCTCCACCGCGCAGGCCCTGGCCAACAAGGCGGCCTCAGCCGCCCGCACGGCACGCGATGCCGCCAACTCGGCGGCGGCGCACGCCGACAAAGCCGCCGACGCGGCCGAGGAAGCGGTCAAGTACGCGGGTCAGGCCCTCGACTACGCCAACAAGTCCACCGCGCACGCGGGCGAGGCGATCAAGGCCGCCGAGACCGCGACCCAGGCCGTCCTGGACGCCGAGGCCGTGCACCAGGCGGCCCAGGAGGCGGAGTTGGCGCGCCTGGAGGAGGACAGACAGGACGGCCTGGCGGAGGCCGCGCTGCTCGCCCGGCTGGAGGCGGAGGAACGGGCGGCACTGGCCAACCAGCGCACGCAGGACCAGCAGACCACGCAGGCCCTCAAGGACCAGGTCGCGAGCGCCGAGAAGGCGCTGGCGGACGGAGACCTGGGACTGGCCGCCACGCTGGGCCGCAAGGCGGCCATGGGCATGGCCGCCTCGAAGGGCTCCTGGTCGCGGGAGGCCGCCCAGTTCGCACTGGCCGGCACGGACGCCGACATCCATGCCTGGATCGACACCGACCGGTCCCTCGCCGAGGAGCAGGACGACCGGGAGACGACCCTGCACATGGCGGAGGTGGGCTCCCCCGACGTCGGAAACGCCGCCCACACGGCGCTGACGAGCCAGGCCGACGGCGCCGTGCGGGCCTTCCTGACCGACGGGCTGCTCCAGGCCGTGGCCGACGACCGCCGCGTCACCATCACCGGCATCCTCGCCGGCGAACCCGGGTCGGCCGTCAAGGCCGCGGCCAACGCCGCGCTCGACACGAACACGCCACAGGCGCTGCAGGACTTCTTCGACCGCACCTACCCCGAGGCGCTGCTGGACGACGACGGGGTCGCCACCTCGTCACTGCTCAGCTCCGGGGGCATCTACACCAAGGCGTACGCGCAGGTCGCCCTGGAGGGCCCGACGTGGATGCGGCGGAACTTCGTCACCCTCGTGAAGCACAAGTCGGCTCAGCTCGACTACGACTCCGCCACGCACATCGCCGCGATCAGTGGTGCGATCGCCGCGGCCGCGAAGATCGCCTACAAGGCGCAGGAGAACGCGGAACGCGCCTCGGAGGCGGCCGCGGAGGCGCGCGACGCGGCCGACCAGGCCAGGGACTGGGCGGACAAGGCGATCGCCTCGGCGAAGCGGGCCGACACGTACGCCGCGAAGGCGGACGCGTACGCCGATGACGCGGACAAGTCGGCCCAGGCCGCCCAGGCGTCCGCGGAGCGGGCGAAGACCGCGGCGGCGACGGCCCGCAAGGCGGGGCGCTCGGCCAACTACTCGGCGAACCGCGCCATCGACTCGGCGCGCAGCGCCGTGCGCTCCGCCTACAGCGCCCAGGCCTCGGCCAACAGCGCGCGCCAGTCCGCGATCGCCGCGGGCCAGGACGCGAGGACGGCGGCGGCCGCGGCCACCGACGCCCGCCGCATCGTCACTCAGAAGCGCAGGGCGGAGGCCGCGGAGGCCGCCCGCCGGGCCGCCGAGGCGGCCCAGCGGGCCAAGGACGAGGGGAGGAACCCGGCCGACAGCCCGACGCACGACAAGACCAACTCGGGCGGCAGCGAGGGCGACAAGGACGAGTGGTGGAACGACGCCAAGTTCTACGCCGACGCGTTCAACTGGATCAGCATCGGCTCCGGCTTCCTCGCCGCGGGCGCCGCCTTCATCGCGCCGTGGACCGGCCCGGCCGCACCGTTCGTCGCCGGCGCGGCGGCGGTCCTCGGCTGGGTCTCGCTGGGGTCGGCCGCGCTGAGCACGCTGTTCACGGGCATCGAGTACGGCTTCGACAGCTCCGAGTTCGCGGGCTCCCTGGTCGGAACCGGCCTGGGGCTGCTCACCTTCGGCCAGTCGAAGTGGATCGGGGCCACGCTGGACAGCGTGGTGTCGCCCGTCGCCAAGCGGGCCACACAGCTCGGCAGCGACATCATCTCGCCCATCACCGGTACGCTGGGTTCCCTTTTCGGGTGATCCCAGGACGAGGGCCGATCGCTGATCGCGGCCGGGGGTGAGGATGGGGGGACCGTCCTCGTCGGCCGGTCCCCCACCCCAGGCAGAAGGGCACCATGCTGACGTCCGTACCCATCGCATGGCTGTGGCTGCTGGCCGCGGCGTCCACCGCCCTGTCCAGCTGCCTCCTGGGCAGCTGGATACCCCTCCGGAAATTCCGTATCGCCTATCCGGTGACCATGGTCACCGGCGGAGCGGTCCTGGTCGTCGTCTGCCGGTTCCAGGGCTTCGGCCTGGCCGAGGCGCTCGTCATGTACTCAAGTGCCCACATCGGCCTGACGCTCGGCCTGCTCCCGCAGAGAGCGCTGTTCCGGGAGGTGTTCGAGCGGTGGCGCGAGGGCGAGCCCACGGATCACATCAAGATCCCGCGCGGCCACCAGGCCTTCCTGGCCTTGTGCGTGGTCGGTGTCCTGTTCGCCGGTTTCGCGCTGACCCGCTGACCTCGTAGGCGCGGGGCCGGCGGGGGAATCACTCGCGTCGTGCCCCGCACGGCAGGGGCGCCCTGCGTTCGCCGGGCGCCCCTGTCGTCGTGCGACGCGGTCTACTCGCCGAGCAGCCCCCGCACCCGCTCCTGCCCCACCGCCAGCAGCAGCGTGGGCAGGCGCGGGCCGGTGTCGCGGCCGACGAGCAGGTGGTACAGCAGCGCGAAGAAGGACCGCTGGGCGGTCTTGATCTCCGGCGGCAGTTCCTTCGGCGTGGCGTCGGCGGAGAAGCCGGCCTGGACCTTGGGCACGCCGTAGACGAGGTGGGTGAGCCCGTCCAGGGACCAGTGGTCGGCGAGTCCGTCGAGCAGCAGCCGCAGCGAGGCCCGGCCCTGTTCGTCGAGGGACTTCAGCAGTTCGGCGTCCGGCTCGGCGCGCACGATGGTGCGCTGGTCGGCGGGGACGTGGGTGTTGATCCACGCCTCGGCCTTGTCGTACCGCGGCCGGGCCTCCTCGAGCCCGCCCAGCGGGTCGGCCGGGTCCAGCTCGCTGAGGATGCGCAGCGCCTGGTCCTCGTGTCCGGCGGTGATGTCGGCGACGGAGGCGAGTGTGCGGTACGGCAGCGGCCTGGGCGTCCTCGGCAGCTCGCCGGCGGCCGTGCGGACGGCCCGCGAGTGGGCGGCGACGTCGGCGGGCAGGGCGCTGCCGTCGGCGACCTTGGCGTCGAGGCGGTCCCACTCGTCGTAGAGCCGCTGGATCTCCTGGTCGAAGGCGATCTTGAAGGACTGGTTGGGCCGGCGGCGGGCGTACAGCCAGCGCAGGAGCTGCGGCTCCATGATCTGGAGCGCGTCGGCCGGGGTGGGCACGCCGCCCTTGGACGAGGACATCTTGGCCATGCCGCTGATGCCGACGAAGGCGTACATCGGCCCGATCGGCTGCTCGCCGCCGAAGATGCCGACGATCTGCCCGCCGACCTGGAACGACGAGCCGGGAGACGAGTGGTCGACACCGCTCGGCTCGAAGATCACGCCCTCGTAGGCCCAGCGCATCGGCCAGTCGACCTTCCAGACCAGCTTGCCGCGGTTGAACTCGCTGAGCCGCACCGTCTCGGAGAAGCCGCACTCGGTGCAGGCGTAGGTCAGCTCGGTCGAGTCGTCGTCGTAGGAGGTGACCGTGGTGAGGTCCTTCTCGCAGTTGCCGCAGTACGGCTTGTACGGGAAGTATCCGGCGGCCGAGCCCGAGCCGTCGTCCTCGGCGGCGGCGCCGGAGCCCTCCGCGGCCTCCAGCTCGGCCTCGTCGACGGGCTTCTGCGACTTCTTCGCGGGAGCCTTCTTGGTCCGGTACTGGGCGAGGATCGCGTCGATGTCCCGCCGGTGCTTCATGGCGTGCAGGATCTGCTCGCGGTAGACACCGGAGGTGTACTGCGCGGTCTGGCTGATCCCGTCGAACTCCACGCCCATCTCGGCGAGCGAGGCGGTCATCGCGGCCTTGAAGTGCTCGGCCCAGTTCGGGTGCGCGGAGCCCTTCGGGGCCGGGACGGAGGTGAGGGGCTTGCCGATGTGCTCGGCCCACGACTCGTCCACCCCGGAGATGCCGGCCGGCACCTTGCGGTAGCGGTCGTAGTCGTCCCAGGAGATGAGGTGCCGCACCTGGTGGCCCCGGCGGCGGACCTCGTCGGCGACCAGGTGCGGGGTCATGACCTCGCGCAGGTTGCCCAGGTGGATGGGACCGGACGGGGAGAGTCCGGACGCGACGACGACGGGTTTGCCCGGGGCACGGCGCTCCGACTCGGCGATGACCTCGTCCGCGAAACGGGAGACCCAGTCGGTGGTCTCTGTGCTCTGAGCCACGATCGGCACGTCCTCTTCCCTGAAAGTTCTGCTGAGCAGCCGGACGGTCGCACGGCTGACCGCTCCATTCTCCCAGCCCGGCCCGCATCCGCGAAAACCGCTTTTCACCAGCGCCCCGAAGGGGCGCAGGGCTGTGCCGGTCCGGGGCCAAAAACCGCTTCCCCACCCGTGGGATACTGACCAGGTCTATCTGAACCCACGAGGAGAACGGCACCCACTCCTATGGCCTCGGTCGCGTCGCTCACCGATCTCGTCAACCAGCAGCTGACGTCCGCCCTCTCCGCCGCCCGGCCGGAGGCATCCGCGGACCCGCTGCTGCGACGCAGCGACCGGGCGGACTACCAGGCCAACGGCATCCTCGCCCTGGCCAAGAAGGCGAAGGCGAATCCGCGGGAGCTGGCGACCGAGGCCGTCTCGCACATCGTCACCGGCGATCTGATCAAGGACGTCGAGGTCTCCGGGCCCGGCTTCCTGAACATCACGATCGGCGACCGGGCGATCACCGGGAACCTCGCCGCGCGGTACGCGGACGACACCGGCCGCCTCGGCGTCCCGCACGCCGAGCACCCCGGCACCACGGTGATCGACTACGCCCAGCCGAACGTGGCGAAGGAGATGCACGTCGGCCACCTGCGCTCCGCGGTGATCGGCGACTCGGTCGCCCAGCTGCTGGAGTTCACCGGCGAGAGCGTCGTGCGCCGGCACCACATCGGCGACTGGGGCACCCAGTTCGGCATGCTCATCCAGTACCTGGAGGAGCACCCGCACGAGCTGGACCACGAGGCCGGCGAGGTGAGCGGCGAGGAGGCGATGTCCAACCTCGACCGCCTCTACAAGGCCGCGCGCAGGCACTTCGACTCCGACGAGGAGTTCAAGACGCGGGCGCGGCGCCGGGTGGTCGACCTCCAGGCCGGGGACCCGAAGACGCTCGCCGCGTGGCAGAAGTTCGTCGACGAGTCGAAGATCTACTTCTTCTCCGTCTTCGAGAAGCTGGACATGGAGATCCGCGACGCCGACATCGTCGGCGAGTCCGGCTACAACGACATGCTGGCCGAGACCTGCCGGCTGCTGGAGGAGTCGGGCGTCGCCGTCCGCTCCGAGGGCGCGCTGTGCGTCTTCTTCGAGGACGTCAAGGGCCCGGACGGCAACCAGGTCCCGCTGATCGTGCAGAAGTCGGACGGCGGCTACGGCTACGCGGCCACCGACCTCTCCGCGATCCGCGACCGCGTCTTCAACCTGAAGGCGGACACGCTGCTGTACGTGGTCGACGCCCGCCAGTCCCTGCACTTCAAGATGGTCTTCGAGACCGCCCGCCGGGCCGGCTGGCTGAACGAGGACGTGACGGCGCAGCAGTTGGCCTTCGGCACGGTCCTCGGCAAGGACGGCAAGCCGTTCAAGACCCGTGCGGGTGAGACGGTCCGCCTGGTCGACCTCCTCGACGAGGCGATCGACCGCGCGTCCGCCGTCGTCCGGGAGAAGGCGCAGGACCTGTCCGAGCAGGAGATCGCCGAGCGGGGCACCCAGGTGGGCATCGGCGCGGTGAAGTACGCGGACCTGTCGACGTCGGCGAACCGGGACTACAAGTTCGACCTGGACCAGATGGTCTCGCTGAACGGCGACACGTCCGTCTACCTCCAGTACGCCTACGCCCGGATCCAGTCGATCCTGCGCAAGGCCGGCGACGTACGCCCCGGGGCCCACCCGGAGCTGGAGCTGCACGAGGCGGAGCGCGCCCTCGGCCTGCACCTCGACGCCTTCGCGGAGACGGTGGCGGAGGCGGCCCGCGAGTACGCCCCGCACAAGCTGACGGCGTACCTCTACCAGCTGGCGTCCCTGTTCACGTCGTTCTACGACAAGTGCCCGGTGATCAAGCCGGCGCCGCCGCGGGACGTGGCGGAGAACCGCCTGTTCCTGTCCGACGTCACGGCCCAGACGCTGCACAGGGGCATGGCCCTGCTGGGCATCCGGACCCCCGAGCGGCTCTGACCCCTCGGCCCCCCGGCCGCCGTCACCTCAGTAGCGTCAGGCCCTCGGGCACGTCGATGCCGAAGTCCGCCGCCAGCACCCGGCGGGCTTCGGCCAGGTGGCGTCCGTGGGCTGTCAGGCATGGCCTCACCGTATGTGCGGGTGCGGCGTCCCCGCCTCGGCTCTTGGACCTGGGCCGGGGGCCTACGACTCCCGCGACGCCTCCCGCAGTCCCTCGCCCAGTCGCCGCAGTCCCTCCGCGATCTCGTCCGGCGTCTGCGTGACGAAGCACAGCCGCAGCGTGGCGCGGTCGGGTGCACCGGCGTGGAAGGGGGCGCCGGGGACGTACGCGACGTCGTGCCGGACCACTCCGGGGAGCAGGGCCGTGGTGTCGTACCGCTCCGGCAGGCGCGCCCACAGGAACATGCCTCCCTCGGGGCGGGTCCACGCCGACCCCGCCGGGAGCGCGTCCGCCAGCCCCGCGAGCATGGCGTCCCGGCGTGCGCCGTAGGCGGCGGCGACGCGCGTGACGTGCGCGTCCAGG
Organism: Streptomyces sp. BB1-1-1; assembly: GCF_031597775.1. Taxonomy (NCBI): domain Bacteria; kingdom Bacillati; phylum Actinomycetota; class Actinomycetes; order Kitasatosporales; family Streptomycetaceae; genus Streptomyces; species Streptomyces sp. BB1-1-1. The sequence continues at coordinate 3,773,265 of NZ_CP134203.1, forward strand.
TCCCGGTCGGCCAGGTACCGGGCGGCGGCGAGCTGGTTGACGGTCGGGGTGTGCAGGTCGGCGGCCTGCTTGGCCACCGCGCAGGCCCGGCGCAGTTCGGCGGGCCCCCGCAGCCAGCCGAGGCGCAGGCCGGGTGCCATGACCTTGGAGAAGGACCCGAGCAGGACGGTCCGGTCCCGGGCCCCGTCGTAGGAGGCGATCCACGGCACCCGCTCGCCCTCGAAGCGCAGCTCGCCGTACGGGTCGTCCTCGACGATCCACAGCCCGCACCGGCCGGCGACCTCGGCCACGGCGGCACGGCGGGCGGCCGGCATGGTGCGGCCGGTGGGGTTCTGGAAGGTGGGGACCGTGTAGAGCAGCTTGGGGCGCTCGCGCAGCACCAGTTCCGCCAGCGCCTCGGGGTCGATCCCGTCCTCGTCCCCGGGCACGGCGACGACCCGTGCGCCCGCGAAGCCGAAGGCCTGGAGCGCGGCCAGGTAGCAGGGGCTCTCGACGAGGACGGTGTCGCCGGGTTCGAGCAGGGCGGTGGCGAGCAGCGACAGCGCCTGCTGCGAGCCGGTGGTGACGAGGATGTCGTCGGCGTCGGTGTCCAGTCCGCGCGCGGAGGTGCGGGCGGCGAGCGCGGCCCGCAGGACGGGCTCGCCCTCGGTGGTGGAGTACTGCAGCGCCCGCGCCGGCACCTCGGCGAGGACGTCCCGGTACGCGGCGGCGACGCCCTCCGCGTCGAACAGCTCCGGGGCCGGCAGCCCGCCCGCGAAGTTGATCACCTCGGGGCGGGCGGTGACGGCGAGGATGTCCCGTACGGGCGAACCGCCGATCGACCGGGTCCGCGCGGCGAGCGGCGGCAGGGCGGCGGACGGGGCGGGCGCGTTCTCAGTCACGGTCATGCCCGCACCCTAAGTAAGTACGTGCCGTTTACAGGCGACTTTCCGCGATCCGGACACCCGTGCGACCGCCGGGCCGTCAGCCCTTGACGGCAAGGCCCCCGTACACGTTGATGTCGGCGTCCGTGACGTCGTTGATGTCCTTGTAGCGGACCTTCTCGATGTCGTCGAGACCCGCGAGGTAGGACTCCTCGGGCTGCTCGGGCACCGGCGCCGCGTGGTCCGGACGCCAGTGGTGCACCGGTACGACACCCGGCTCGGCGAGCTCCAGCCCGGTCTCCGTGAAGAAGCGCTCGACGTCCTTGCGGGAGCGCAGCACGAAGGTGAAGCCCCGCTCGGTGTACGTCCGCTGGACCGCGCGGATGTTCTCCGGGTTGAGGTCCTCGGTGAGGTGGCTGAGGACGAGCCGGCTGCCGGCGGGCAGCGCGTCCATCAGCTCGCGGACGATCGGGTACGCCTCCTCGTCCTCGACGAAGTGCAGGACGGCGACGAGGCAGAGGGCGACCGGCCGGTCGAAGTCGAGGGTCCGCGCGGCCTGTTCGAGGATCCGCGCCGGGCTCTTCAGGTCGGCGTCGACGTAGTCCGTACGTCCCTCGGGACCGCTGGTGAGCAGGGCACGGGCGTGGGCGAGGACGACCGGGTCGTTGTCGACGTAGACCACCCTCGACTCGGGTGCGGTGCGCTGGGCGATCTGGTGCACGTTCTCCGCCGTCGGCAGGCCGGTGCCGATGTCGAGGAACTGGCGGATGCCGTGCTCCTCGGCCAGCGTGGTGACCGCGCGGCGCAGGAAGTCGCGGTTGTGCCGTACATCCAGGTAGCCGCGCGGGTTGGCGGCGAGCCCGGCGGCGGCCGCGTCGCGGTCCGCGGGGTAGTGGTCCTTGCCGCCGAGGAAGACGTCGTAGACACGGGCCGGGTGCGCCTTGCTGCTGTCGATCCTCCTTCTCAGCTCCGCGGGGTCCTGGCTGAGGGCGTCACCGGGCATGGGCGTCTCCTGACGAAGAGAACCGGAGTGGTGGCCAACAACCTAGCCCCAGCCACGACTTGGCGGCGATGCGGCGCCCGTGCCCGGCCCGTCTCAGTCGCCCTCGACCCGCTCCCAGCCGTCGCCGCCGAGGGGGTACGCGTAGTAGGAGCTGTCCCGGGATGCGCTGGTGCGGAACGGCTTGCCGTGGTCGTCGACGCGCACGGTGCCCTGCCGGGCGCCGCTGGACCACTCCAGCTCCAGGTACCAGCTGACGTCGTGGCCGCTGGTGTGCGCGTTGACCTTGAACACCTCGGGGTCGGACTCGCTGACGCTGTACGGGAAGTCGCGCTGTCCGGAGACCGGCGTCACCAGGGGGTTGGCCAGGTCGAGGGAGACGTCGAAGGACCCGGTGTCCACCTGGCCGCCGCAGCCGTTGCCCATCACGTACTGCTTCCAGTCCAGCGCCGGCTCACTGCTCACCACGCGGACGTGCAGGTCCTTCAGGACCACCGTCTCCGCACCGGTGCCCTGCACGGTGAGGACGGCCATCTGCCGGTTCGCGGAGACCGCGCCGAGGGGGGTGGCCCAGCCGACCGCGTCCTGCTGGGCGGGCGGCTCCGGCACGTTCTGCGGACTGCGGTCGATCAGGAAGGCGTGCTCGCAGGGCACGTCCCAGTGGTACGGGGTGGTCGACACGGTGAGCACGGGGCCGTCGGCGGGTGCGCGGCGGCTCGGCGTGGCCGCGCCCGGCCGCGACGCGGACGCGGAGGGCGACCCCGATCCGGACGCGGACGAGGACCCGGACGGCGACGAGGAGGCGCTCGCGCTCGGGGACGCCGAACCGGTGGTCGCGGTCCCGGACACCGACGCGGAGGTCCCCGCGGCCGCCCCGGCCGGGCCGTGCCGCCCGCCGCCGTCGGTGCCCGACACGAGGTTCGCCACGAGCGCCACGGCGGCACCGACGGCGACGACGCCGGTCGCGGCGTAGAGCGCGGAGCGCGGGAGCCGGCGACGGGGCGGGGCGGGTTCGGCGGGCGTGGGCGGGGCGGTTGGGGCGTCGGGGGCGGGCGGGGTGGGCGTTGCCGGCGGTGCGTTCTCCGCCGCGACGGAGACGGCGGCCTCCTCCCTCTCCTCCTCGGTCTCCCCCTCCTCGGCCTCCCCCTTCTTCACGCCGCGCAGCGCGTCCGCGCGGATCCAGCGGCGGTGGAGTTCGAGCAGTTCCTCGGGGGTCGCCCGGCATACGCGCGCGAGGCGCTCGACCGGCGCGAACTCGGTGGGCACGACCTCCCCGCTGACGTATCGGTGGAGGGTCGACGCACTCATGTGCAGCCGCTTGCCCAGTGCCCCGTAGCTGAGCCCGGACCGCTCCTTCAGCTCCCGCAGCAGTACCGCGAAGTCGTCCCCCGCCACCCGTTTCTCCCTCTTCCCGTATCCCCGTACGGCGTCCCAGCGGAACACCGTTCCCGCAGGTCAGAGCCGCTCCCGGCGTCCCAGTGTCCCGCATGTCCCGGCACCACTGGCGACCGGGACGGACCCGGACCCAAGCTGTGGTCATCCAAGCAGCCGCTCCCGGCGAACGGTCGAGCGGCTCACCTCCACTCCACCCGAAGGGGATCTCTCATGTCCGCACGCACCACCCGCCGCACCCGCCTGTTCGCCGCCACGACGGTCGCGCTGGCCGCACTCGCCCTGACGGCCTGCGAGGGCGACGGATCGGACACCGGCGCCCCGGCCGGGTCCTCCTCCGTCCCGGCCGGCGACCAGGCCAAGCCCTCCACCGGCGGAAGCGAGTCGGACAGCGGCAAGGGAACGGACGCCGCGAACGGCTCCACCGGCGGCGGCGCCGCCACGAGCACGGGCTCGTCGGACACCGGCGCGTCGGACGCCGGCGGCCAGGACGACGGCGGCCAGGACGACGGCGGCCAGGACGACGGCGGCCAGGACGACGGGGACATGCCCGGAAAGTGCTCCGCCTCCGACGTGAAGATCACCGCGACGAAGGTGTCCCGCCCCCTCAACCACCTCCTGCTGACCGCCACCAACACCGGCTCGAAGACCTGCATGCTCCCGCCGTACCCGGCGGCGCGCTTCGGTGAGGCCCAGTCCGTGCCGCCGGTGGCGGAGGCGACCAAGCCGCAGTCGCTGACCGGCGTGGAGCCCGGCAAGTCCGGTTACGCCGGCGTGTTGCTGTCGTCCGGCGACGGCAGCGGCGAGAACGGCTACGAGACGAACACCCTCACGATCCCGTTCGAGGACGGCTCCATCGCCACGGTCTCCCTGCCGTCCGGCGGCGTGTACGTCGACACCGCGCTGACGGTCACCTACTGGCAGACCAGCATGGACGGTGCCCTCGGGTACTGAAGGGGTGCCCACACGCCACGCACCCCCTGCACGAAGCACCGGGCGAGGTCGCCGCTCAGCGCAGCGTGCGAGCGACCTCGGTGGCCCAGTAGGTCAGGATGTTGCGCGCGCCGGCCCGCTTGATGCCGGTGAGCGCCTCCAGGATGGCCCGGTCGCGGTCGATCCAGCCCTTCTCGGCGGCGGCCTCGATCATCGAGTACTCGCCGGAGATCTGGTAGGCGGCGACGGGCACGTCCGCGGCCTCGGCGACCTTGGCCAGGATGTCGAGGTAGGGGCCGGCCGGCTTGACCATCACCATGTCGGCGCCCTCCTCCAGGTCGAGGGCCAGCTCCCGCATCGCGTCCCGCACGTTGGCGGCGTCCTGCTGGTAGGTCTTCCGGTCCCCCTTGAGCGAGGACCCGACGGCCTCCCGGAAGGGCCCGTAGAAGGCGGACGCGTACTTGACGGTGTAGGCGAGGATCGCGACGTCCTCGCGCCCGATCTGGTCGAGGGCGTCACGTACGACCCCGACCTGACCGTCCATCATCCCGCTGGGCCCGACCACATGGGCACCCGCGTCGGCCTGCACCTGCGCCATCTCGGCGTACCGCTCAAGGGTGGCGTCGTTGTCGACCCGCCCCTGAGCGTCCAGCACTCCGCAGTGCCCGTGGTCGGTGAACTCGTCGAGGCACAGGTCGGACATGACGAGCAGCTCGTCCCCGACCTCGGCCCGCACGTCCCGCAGCGCGACCTGCAGGATCCCGTCCGGGTCGGTCCCCGCCGTCCCGGCCGCGTCCTTCTTCGCATCCTCCGGCACCCCGAAGAGCATGATCCCGGAGACCCCCGCCTCGACGGCCTCCGCGGCGGCCTTCTTCAGCGTGTCCCGGGTGTGCTGCACGACCCCGGGCATCGCCGCGATCGGCACCGGCTCGCTGACGCCCTCGCGTACGAAGGCGGGGAGGATGAGGTCGGCGGGGTGCAGCCGGGTCTCGGCGACCATCCGACGCATGACGGGAGTGGTCCGCAGCCGCCGGGGCCGGGTGCCGGGAAAGGATCCGTACGTCGACATACCTCCTACGCTACGCCCGCCCCACCCGTGCCTTTGCCGACGGGAAGTCGGCCCACGCGGACCCTGTCCTGAAGCCGACAGCCACCGCGAGGGGGCCCGGACGTCCGGGTCAGGGCATGACCGGCGGCCACGGCACGTCGGCCAGCAAGGGGAGCAGCACGTCCTCCTCGTAGTCGAGGTGCGCGTTCAGCTCCGCGGACATCGCCGCCAGTTCCGTACGGAAGCGCTGCGGGTCGGCGATGGCGATGCCGGCCAGCAGGTCCGCCAGGGCGCCCTGGATGCGGGCGACCGTGCGGTGTTCGGCGTCGAGCCGGTCGAAGACGCCGGTCAGGTGGGGGTGGTGGCGGGCGATGCCCGGGAACAAGTGCCCGTCCTCACTCTCGTGATGGAACTCCAGCGCCTGGCAGAACGCCAGGCACCGCTGCCGGATCTGCAACCCGAGCCCCGGCACGGGCGCCGCACCGGCACCCCGGTGCGCGGCCCGTGCGGCGAAATGGGCGTCGGTCTCCGCCCGCACCTGGCGCAACTGGCCGCGCAGCCAGGTGTGGACCTCCATGACCTTGTCGGCGAGGGTGCGGACCTCGCCGGGCCCCTCCCAGTCGTCGGGCTCGGCGCCCTGCAGCACCACGACCGGCAGCAGCCGGTCGGTCCCGGCCTGGTAGTCGCCGTAGCCGGGCGCCGCGCGCACGACGTGGGCGAACAACTCCTCGCGCCGGGCGCCTTCGGCGGGCACGGCGAGAGCCTCGAAGGTCCGGGTGCCGACCTCCACCTCGACCATGGGACGGGCGAGCAGGTTGTGGTACCAGCCGGGATGCCGCGGGCCACCGAGGTTGGACCCGACGACGAGGAGGGAGTCCCCGTGCCGGACGTAACCGAGGGGCGTGGTCCGCGCGGCTCCCGACCGGGCGCCGGTGGTCGTCAGCAGGAGCAGGTCCTCACCCTCGAAGGGGCCGCCGACCTTCCCCCCGTTGGCGCGGAACTCGTCAATGACGGACTGCTGGAAAGACTGGACGGATTCGGAAGACTCGGAAGGCCGGGAAGACCGGGAAGGCCGGGAAGACCGCGAAGGCTGAAAAGACGTGGGCATACGGTTCTGTGTCTCCATGACGGCAGGCCGCGGCATGCGGCACGGTGCCGGAAAAGGGCGAAGCGAGAAGGACGACGACGTGCGAACGCGCTACGTCGTGTCAGGGCGCGGAGCGGGAACTCATCACGTACCCCTTGAGTGAGGGCGCTCGCCCGATCGCCGGCCGGCCCACTGCTCTTTGACCGGCGCCACGCGGCACCGCCCTCATTACACGCACCCTCCCGCCGCCTGTCAACGCACCGCGGCGCCGACCCGGACGACGTGCTTGCCGCGGACCCCACCGGCCTCCAGGGCCCGGTGCGCGTCGGCGACACGGTCGAGGGGGTGGGCCGTGTCCACGACGGGGACGATGTCGCCGCGCTCCGCGTAGCGGGTGACCTCGCTCAGCAGCGCTGTGTCGGGGTTGCCGCTGAAGGCCCGGATGCGTCCCCTGCCGTGCACGGTGGAGGCGAGGACCGTGCCGAGGCCGGCCAGGGGCCGGTCGAAGTCGATGCTGACGGCCACCATGCGCCCGCCCGGAGCCAGCAGCCGGCGGACCCGGGACTGCTCGGTGCCGACCGTGTCCACGATGACGTCGAAGCGGCCGAGCCCGGAGAGCGGAGCCGCCCGGTGGTCCAGCGCCTCGTCGGCGCCCAGGCCGCGTACGAAGTCGAGGTTCTTCCCGCCCGCGAGAGCGACGACGTGCGCACCGAAGAGCCGGCCGATCTGGACGGTGACGCTGCCCACGCCCCCGCTGCCGCCGCGCACCAGGAGCCGCTCACCGGGCTGGAGGGCAGCCTTGTCGCGCAGGGCGGTCACCGCCGTGGTTCCGCCCGCGAGCAGCGAAACGGCCTGCTCCGGGGTGAGGTTCTCCGGCGCGGGCGCGATATGGCGAGCGCTTACGGCGACGTACTCGGCCATGCTGCCGGTCCTGCGTCCCAGCAGCCCCCACACCCGGTCCCCCGCACGCACCCCGGTGACCGAGGACCCGACCTCGGTCACCTCTCCCGCGAAGTCGATGCCGCTCGCCCTGGGGAAGGCGCGGCCGGTCACCAGGCGCACCTTCCCGGTCCGGTCGAGCAGGTCGCCGCCGTTGACACCGGCGGCGTGCACCCGCACCAGCACCTGCTCGGGGCTGATGACGGGTACGGGCCGCCTGCCGACGTAGAGGACGTCCGGGGGGCCGAAACGGTCGAAGAGGACCGCTTTCATCTCGCTCATGTCTTGTCCCATATCGCGTTCGGGGAGCGCGGGCACCGCTCGCACCCGCTGTTACGCTCATCCTGGACCCGTAAGTGGACGACATCCTCCACTTCGCCAGAAGTGAGAAACATGCCTGATCAGACCTCTCACAAACCCCCCGAGCACACCGCCGGAGGCCCCTCGGCGGATCGGGACCTGCGCGCCGACGCCCGGCGCAACCGCGAACGCGTCCTGGAGGCCGCCCGCGAGACGTTCGCGGCCCAGGGCGTCGACGCCCCCATGAGCGCCGTCGCCCGCCGAGCCGGCGTCGGCGTCGCCACCCTCTACCGGCGCTTCCCGACCCGCTCCGCGCTCGTCACCGCCGCCTTCACCGAACAGCTCTCGCTGTGCGCGTCCGCCCTCGACGAGGCCCTCGCCGACCCCGACCCGGGGCACGGCCTGTACGCACTCCTCGAGAAGGTGTGCACCACGCTGGTGACCGACCGCGGCTTCGAGACCGTGCTCATGGCCCGCTTCCCCGAGGCGCTCGACTACGACAAGGAACGCGCCTGCGCCGAGGAAGGCCTGGCCCGCCTGGTCCGACGCGCCCGCGAGGCCGGACAGCTCCGCGAGGACTTCGATCCCGCGGACATCGCGCTCCTCCTCCTGGCCGTCACCGGCCTCGCCGGCCAACCCCGCGAAACCGCCCTGGCCGCCTCGCGCCGCCTGCTCACCTACCTCTTCCAGGCCTTCCGGCCACCGCCCCCCGGCCGCCCGGCCCCGCTGCCGCCTGCCCCACCGATGAGCCTGGGCGCGGTGCACCGGCCGACGGGACGCCCGTAGGCGCGCTCCGGGACCGGTGGTAGCGACAGCGAGGCGGGGCGCCCCCGAAGGAACGCCCCGCCTCACCTCACTTCACCTCACGTGGAGGACCGCCGCCTCCGCGCCCCCGGCCGCCGCTCGCTCGGCCGCGTCACCGGATCCCCGGCCTCCAGGGCCGACGCGCGGCGCCGCAGGCCGAAGTCGGCCAGGGCCTCCGCCAGCTTGTGGACGGACGGCTCGGGAGCCATGACGTCCACCCGCAGACCGTGCTCCTCGGCCGTCTTGGCGGTCGCCGGACCGATGCACGCGATCACCGTCACGTTGTGCGGCTTGCCGGCGATGCCGACCAGGTTCCGCACCGTGGACGACGACGTGAACAGCACCGCGTCGAAGCCACCGCCCTTGATGGCCTCCCGCGTCGTGGCCGGCGGCGGCGAGGCGCGCACCGTCCGGTAGGCGGTGACGTCGTCGACCTCCCAGCCCAGCTCGATCAGCCCGGCGACCAGCGTCTCGGTCGCGATGTCGGCGCGGGGCAGGAAGACACGGTCGATCGGGTCGAAGACCGGGTCGTACGGCGGCCAGTCCTCCAGCAGGCCGGCGGCCGACTGCTCACCGCTCGGCACCAGGTCCGGCTTCACGCCGAAGGCGATGAGGGCCTTCGCCGTCTGCTCGCCCACCGCGGCGACCTTGATGCCCGCGAAGGCACGGGCGTCAAGACCGTACTCCTCGAACTTCTCCCGGACCGCCTTCACGGCGTTGACCGACGTGAACGCGATCCACTCGTAGCGGCCCGTCACCAGGCCCTTGACCGCCCGCTCCATCTGCTGGGGCGTGCGCGGCGGCTCGACGGCGATGGTCGGGACCTCGCTCGGCACGGCGCCGTACGAGCGCAGCTGGTCGGAGAGCGACGCCGCCTGCTCCTTCGTGCGCGGCACGAGGACCTTCCAGCCGAACAGCGGCTTGGACTCGAACCACGACAGCTGGTCGCGCCGGGCGGAGGCGGAACGCTCGCCGACCACGGCTATCACCGGCCGGCCACCGTCCGGGGACGGCAGCACCTTCGCCTGCTTCAGCGTCTGCGCGACCGTGCCGAGGGTGGCGGACCAGGTGCGCTGCCGGGTCGTCGTACCGGCGATCGTCACCGTCATCGGGGTGTCCGGCTTGCGGCCGGCCGACACCAGCTCACCGGCGGCCGCGGCCACCGAGTCGAGCGTCGTCGACACGACGACCGTCCCGTCGGAGGCACCGACCTCGGTCCAGCAGCGGTCCGACGCCGTACGGGCGTCCACGAACCGCACGTCGGCGCCCTCGGCGTCCCGCAGCGGCACACCGGCGTACGCGGGCACGCCGACGGCGTTCGCGATACCGGGGACGACCTCGAAGGGCACGCCGGCCGCGGCGCACGCCAGCATCTCCTCGGCGGCGTACGTGTCGAGCCCGGGGTCCCCGGTCACCGCACGCACGACCCGCCTGCCGCCCCGCGCGGCCTCCATGACAAGATGTGCGGCATCCCGCACGGCGGGGACGCCCGAGGTCGTTGACGCTCCGTCAACTACCTTCAGCTGGGGCGCGCTTGTGCCCGGATCCGAGGGATCGGTGTCCGTGTGCACTTCCGACACGCCCTGCCTCGCGTGCGTGCGTACGACGTCGAGCACCTCGTGCTCGGCGACGAGGACGTCCGCGTGTGACAGCGCCTCCACGGCGCGCAGAGTCAGCAGTCCCGGATCTCCGGGTCCGGCACCCAGGAAGGTGACGTGCCCTTGTTCCGGACCGGCGGGAAAGGTGGTGGGGCTCACTGTGCTCGCTCCCCCATCAGACCGGCCGCGCCCTGGGCGAGCATCTCGGTGGCGAGTTCGCGACCGAGTGCCAGTGCCGCCTCGTGCGTTTCAGGCACGGGACCGGTGGTGGACAGCTGCACCAGCGTCGAGCCGTCGGTCGTGCCGACGACGCCGCGCAGGCGCATTTCCTTGACAATCTGCCCGTCGGCCAGGAGGTCGGCAAGCGCGCCCACCGGGGCGCTGCAGCCGGCCTCCAGGGCGGCGAGCAGTGACCGCTCGGCCGTTACGGCGACCCGCGTGAACGGGTCGTCGAGTTCGCCGAGCGCGGCGACGAGATCCGCGTTGTCCGCGGTGCACTCGATCGCCAGTGCCCCCTGGCCGGGGGCGGGCAGAACCGTGTCGACCGACAGGAAGTCGGTCACCTCGTCGATGCGGCCCACCCGGTTCAGCCCGGCGGCGGCCAGCACGACCGCGTCGAGCTCGCCGCTGCGGACGTACCCGATGCGGGTGTCGACGTTGCCCCGGATCGGGACCGTCTCGATCTCCATCCCGTGGGTGCGCGCGTACGCGTTCAGCTGCGCCATGCGCCGCGGCGCGCCCGTACCTATCCGCGCCCCGCGGGGCAGGTCGGTGAGCTTGCGCGCGTCCCGGGCGACGACCACGTCCCGCGGGTCCTCGCGCTCCGGAACGGCGGCCACCACCAGGCCCTCGTGCTGCGCGGTGGGGAGGTCCTTGAGCGAGTGAACCGCGAAGTCCACCTCACCCCGCAGCAGCGCCTCGCGCAGCGCGGCCACGAACACGCCCGTGCCGCCGATCTGCGCGAGCGCCTCGCGGGAGACATCCCCGTACGTGGTGATCTCGACCAGCTCAACGGGCCGACCGGTCACCTGGCTCACGGCGTCCGCCACCTGCCCGGACTGGGCCATGGCGAGCTTACTTCGCCTGGTCCCCAGCCTCAGTGCCTTCTCAGTCATGCCGGCCCTCGGTTCTTCTCAGTGCTGTTCTCGGCGCGGGAGACGGAGGCCACCGTCTCGGGGTCGAGGTCGAACAGGGTGCGCAACGCGTCCGCGTACCCGGCACCGCCGGGCTCGGCGGCGAGCTGCTTGACCCGGACCGTCGGCGCGTGCAGCAGCTTGTCGACCACACGCTTGACGGTCTGGGTGATCTCGGCGCGGTGTTTGTCGTCGAGGGACGGCAGCCGTCCCTCCAGCCGGGCGATCTCGCCCGCCACGACGTCGGCGGCCATGCTGCGCAGCGCGACCACGGTGGGCGTGATGTGTGCGGCCCGCAGGGCCGCCCCGAACGCGGCGACCTCGTCGGCCACGATCCGGCGGACCATGTCGACGTCGGCGGCCATCGGTGCGTCGGCCGACGCGTCGGCGAGCGACTCGATGTCCACCAGGCGCACCCCGGCCAGCCGGTGCACGGCGGCGTCGATGTCGCGCGGCATGGCGAGGTCGAGCAGGAAGAGCACCGGCTGCGGGCGCGGCACCTCGGCGACCGGCTCGGGCCGCCGCCGCTCGGGGATGCGCCCCACACTCGCGGCCGTCGCGGCGAGCGCGGTGATCAGCTCGGCGTCCGCCTCGGCGCCCGGCCGCCCGGCCTCGCGCGTCCGGTCCGCGACCGCGCCGCCCGCGGCCCAGGCCCCGTGCTGCTCCAGCGTCGCCGCGTCCATGCCGGCCACGGCGGCCTCCCCCATGACGGAGAAGCCGGTCGGCACGGAGGACAGGTCGAGCGGGCAGTTCTCGTCCGTACCCGCGCCCGGCACAGGCGTTTCGGCCACCTCCCGTACGACGCCGACGGCGGCGTCCGCCCCGGAGGGCGCGTCGCCGAACTCGGCGGCGGGGGCGCCCGTACGGCGCTCCACCGTGGCCGCCACGGCGTCGGCCGTGAGGACGATCCCGGTCGCGCCGGTGCAGGAGACGGCCACGTCGGCACGTGTCAGCTCGACCGGCACCGAGTCCATCGGTACCGCGCGGGCCAGCACGTCCGTGTCGTCGCCCTCGGTCAGGATCTGTGCGAGGCGCTCGGCGCGTTCGAAGGTGCGGTTGGCGACCACGATCTCGGCGACCCCGGCCCGCGCCAGCGTGGCGGCGGCCAGCGAGGACATCGAGCCGGCGCCGATGACCAGGGCCTTCTTGCCCCGCGCCCACTGCTGGACGTCGGCTCCCGCGGACAGCTGCTCCAGGCCGAAGGTGACCAGGGACTGCCCGGCGCGGTCGATGCCGGTCTCGGAGTGGGCCCGCTTGCCGACGCGCAGCGCCTGCTGGAACAGGTCGTTCAGGAGCCGGCCGGCGGTGTGCAGGTCCTGCGCCCGGGCCAGGGAGTCCTTTATCTGGCCGAGGATCTGGCCCTCGCCCACCACCATCGAGTCGAGCCCGCAGGCCACCGAAAAGAGATGGTGGACGGCCCGGTCCTCGTAGTGCACATAAAGATAAGGAGTGAGCTCCTCCAGGCCGACCCCGCTGTGCTGGGCGAGCAGCGTGGACAGCTCGGCGACACCGGCGTGGAACTTGTCCACGTCGGCGTACAGCTCGATGCGGTTGCAGGTGGCCAGGACCGCGGCCTCGGTGGCCGGTTCGGCGGCGACCGTGTCCTGCAACAGCTTGAGCTGCGCGTCCGCGCTCAGGGACGCCCGCTCCAGCACGCTGACCGGCGCGCTGCGGTGGCTCAGTCCGACGACGAGGAGGCTCATGCCGGCATCACGGCGGGCACGTCCCCGTCGGGTCCCTGGTCGGTGGAGGGGCGCTGCTTGCGGGCGACGGCGGGCGGCACCACGCCGGCGTCGGCAGCGGCCTCCTCGCCCGCCTTGCGCTGCTCGTGGAAGGCGAGGATCTGCAGCTCGATGGAGAGGTCGACCTTACGCACGTCGACGCCCTCGGGGACGCTCAGCACGGTCGGCGCGAAGTTGAGGATGGAGGTGACACCGGCGGCCACGAGCCGGTCGCAGACCTGCTGGGCGGCACCGGCGGGGGTCGCGATCACGCCGATCGAGACACCGTCGTCCTGGATGATCTTCTCCAGCTCGTCGGTGTGCTGCACCGGGATACCGGCGACGGGCTTTCCGGCCATTGACGGATCGGCGTCGATCAGCGCGGCGACGCGGAAACCGCGGGAGGCGAAGCCGCCGTAGTTGGCGAGCGCGGCGCCGAGGTTACCGATACCGACGATCACTACCGGCCAGTCCTGGGTGAGCCCCAGCTCGCGGGAGATCTGGTAGACGAGATACTCGACGTCGTAGCCGACACCCCGGGTCCCGTAGGAGCCGAGGTAGGAGAAGTCCTTGCGCAGCTTCGCGGAGTTCACTCCGGCCGCGGCCGCCAGCTCCTCGGAGGAGACCGTGGGCACCGAGCGCTCGGAGAGCGCGGTGAGGGCGCGGAGGTACAGCGGAAGCCTGGCGACGGTGGCCTCGGGAATCCCTCGGCTGCGGGTCGCCGGTCGGTGTGTTCGGCCAGTTGCCACGGTGCTCCTGCGGGTAGAGCGGGGCTGTAGGCGGTCATACGTCCCTACATGACCGCCCCGTCGAATGCAGGCTATGTCTTTGTGAACGCGTGCACAAAGATGGTGTCCGATTTGCCCGGCCAACGTGACCGGGCTCACGCGCTCCCGGCGCACGAACCGGGAACCGGCGCATACGCGCACGCGTTCCTCTCCCATCGGGGGCAAAGCCGCACACGCTCCTCACGATCAACGCCCCCGAGACCAAGTCACCATCGATCCTAAGCGACCATCCGGACTACTTGGACTCGTCGGTCAGTGCCTTGCGCAGCCGTTCCTCGTTCACACGCCAGAAGGTGTGCTGCCTGCCGTCGACCAGGACGACCGGGATCTGTTCCCAGTACTCGTCGTGGAGTTGGCGGTCCTGGGTGATGTCCTTCCCCTCCCAGGGGACACCGAGGTCGGCACACACCTTCTCGACGACGAGCTGTGCGTCATCACACAGATGACAGCCGGGTTTGCGGATGAGGGTGACGAGATGGTTCTCGGAGTGCTCATGAGACTGCGCGGGCTGCGGGGCCCCCGGGGTCTGCGGGGGCTTGCGGCGGAAGAGGGGACTCATGCCGGCCATTCTCGCGCGCACGGCGGCCTCTGTAACGCTTCGGTCGCCCGGAGTTCACAGCCCCCGAACCTCTCGGCTCCGAAGCCTCCGAACAAACTGGCTATGCTCACGGGCATGGCCGCTCTTCGATGGCTCACCCCCCGTAGGCGCTCCGCCACGGCGCGGAGCGTGTTGGCAGGCGAGGCCTCGGCGGAGGCAGCCCGTAAATCCGCCCAGTCCGCACAGGACACCTCCGCCCCCGACACGGGCGCGGACGTGGAGTTCCCGGTCCACGGCGACGACAGGGCGGCCGCCTTCTTCGACCTCGACAACACCGTGATGCAGGGCGCCGCGATCTTCCACTTCGGCCGGGGCCTGTACAAGCGGAAGTTCTTCGAGACCCGCGACCTCGCCCGGTTCGCCTGGCAGCAGGCGTACTTCCGGCTGGCCGGGCTCGAGGACCCGGAGCACATGCAGGACGCCCGCGACTCCGCCCTGTCGATCGTCAAGGGCCACCGCGTCTCCGAGCTGAAGTCGATCGGCGAGGAGATCTACGACGAGTACATGGCCGAGCGGATCTGGCCCGGCACCCGCGCCCTCGCCCAGGCCCACCTGGACGCGGGCCAGAAGGTCTGGCTGGTCACGGCCGCCCCGGTGGAGATCGCCCAGGTGATCGCCCGGCGCCTGGGCCTGACGGGCGCGCTGGGCACGGTGGCCGAGTCGATCGGCGGCGTCTACACGGGCAAGCTGGTCGGCGAACCGCTGCACGGCCCCGCGAAGGCCGAGGCGGTACGCGCACTGGCGACGGCGGAGTGCCTGGACCTGACCCGCTGCGCCGCCTACAGCGACTCCCACAACGACATCCCGATGCTGTCGCTGGTCGGCCACCCCTACGCGATCAACCCGGACTCCAAGCTGCGCAAGCACGCCCGCGAGCTGGAGTGGCGCCTGCGCGACTACCGCACCGGCCGCAAGGCGGCCAAGGTCGGCATCCCCGCGGCCGCGGGCGTCGGCGCGGTGGCCGGCGGGACCGCGGCGGCCATCGCGCTGCACCGCCGCCGCCGTTGACCCAATCGGTGTGACGTACCCGCGGGACACCCACTCCAGTCCGCTTTCCTCACATCGACCACAACACGCTCTGTAGTCACAAGGAACCCGAACCGTTCCGGTCATTAACTGATCACTCTTCAGCATCTGATCGAGCGTCAATCGGGCACAGAAGCGACGTAATCGATGATTTGAGCAACTGGGCGTAGCTGTGCCTGCACGAAGCGTTATTCTCCTCAGACGCATTCCGGTGCCCCACCTTCGCTACGACGGGTGAATGGTTCCGTACTGCACGTGATGGAAGCTCTGCCTCTGGGAGTCCCGTGTACCCACACGTCGGGGTTGACGCCTCGGGCCTGGCTACGCTGCGCGCAACGGTCAAATCAGCCCAAGACCTGTTGCGCGGCTTCGTCCCCACCGCGTATGCCGTCCCCGCCCTCGCCGCGGCCACCGCCCCCGTGGGCCCGTGCTATGCACTGGCCGACGGAAGCGCCGCCGTCGGCAGACGCGCGCGGTCGTCCTCGTCCGGGACCGCCGCCGCAACCACCCACCGCCGCCCCGCCGCGGACAGCGACAGCGCCCGCATGATGGACCTGGTCGAACGCGCCCAGGCCGGCGAGGCCGACGCCTTCGGGCGGCTCTACGACCAGTACAGCGACACCGTGTACCGCTACATCTACTACCGCGTCGGCGGGAAGGCGACGGCCGAGGACCTCACCAGCGAGACCTTCCTGCGGGCCCTGCGGCGCATCGGCACCTTCACCTGGCAGGGCCGCGACTTCGGCGCCTGGCTGGTGACCATCGCCCGCAACCTCGTCGCCGACCACTTCAAGTCCAGCCGCTTCCGACTGGAGGTCACCACCGGCGAGATGCTCGACGCCAACGAGGTCGAGCGGTCCCCCGAGGACTCCGTCCTCGAATCGCTCTCGAACGCCGCCCTGCTGGACGCCGTACGACGGCTCAACCCGCAGCAGCAGGAGTGCGTGACCCTGCGCTTCCTCCAGGGCCTCTCGGTCGCCGAGACCGCGCGCGTCATGGGCAAGAACGAGGGCGCCATCAAGACGCTCCAGTACCGGGCCGTACGCACCCTCGCCCGACTGCTGCCGGACGACGCACGCTGAGCCCCGGGCGCCCCGGAGGCACCGCGACGCACCCCGCCCGCACCCACCCACCGCCGCGACCCTCCGCGATTCCCAAATCACCTTCGGTGAAAGTCGGTTGGGTTCGCGGTCCGATCATCCACCGTCCGTAACCCAAGTGCCGCGCCGCTCGTTGTGCGGGATGCAGGCTCCCTGTGGTCGCTCCCCGACCGACTCCGATCACACGATCGGGTGGTTCCGATCAGGGGGCGCAACCCTCAGGACCCCCTGGGGAGTCGACCGTCATGACGAGAGGAGGTGCCGCCAGTGATCGCGAACGTATCGGCACACCGGCGGGCGAACGCCTTCGCCCAGGCTCTGGAGGAGCAGTCCGATCCCGGGGCGGCGACCGAGCAGTCCGAAGGACCGGCAGCTGCCGGGGCCACCGCGGAACCGACCGAGCAGGGTCGTCTCTTGACCCTCGCCACCGGTCTGGAGACGCTGCCCCGGCCACAGCTGGATCCCGAGGTCAAGGTCGTCCAGCGGGCCCAGCTGGTGGCAGCGTTCGAGGCCATGCTGCAAGAGGGCACCGCGGGCGGCGGGGCGGCGGACACTTCGGTCCCGGAGCAACGCCGGGCGCGCGGCACCCACCGGGCGGCCCCGCTGAAGAGGTTCCGGCCGCGCTCGCGGCTGGCCAAGGGCCTCACCGCGGGCGGACTGAGCGTGAGCGTGGCCGCCGGCGCCTTCGGCGGAGTCGCCGCCGCCAGTTCGGACGCCCTGCCCGGCGACTCGCTCTACGGCCTCAAGCGCGGCATAGAGGACTTCCGCCTCGGCCTCGCCGAAGGGGACGACGAGCGCGGCCGGGCCTACCTGGACCTGGCGTCGACCCGGCTGAACGAAGCACGCCGGCTCATGGAACGCGACCGCAGCGGGCCCCTCGACCACGAGTCCCTCGGCGAGGTCCGCCGCGCGCTGTCCGGCATGCGCCACGACGCCTCCGAGGGCCATCGCCTACTCAGCGCGGCCTACGCCCGGGACCCCGACTCACTGGCCCCCATGCAGGCCCTCTCCGCCTTCTCCCACTCCCACCGGGAGGCCTGGGGAGCACTGCGCGAGCGCCTGCCCGTGCAGCTCGGGGACGTCAGCGAGCAGGTGTCGTCGGTCTTCGACGCCATAGAGGACGACGTGGCACCGCTGCAGTCCATGCTGCCGCAGCCGCCCACCCGGGACGACGACACCGGAGACGGCGGCCGACAGGGCGGCTCCGAGTCGACGACCACCGACACCCCGGGCTCCGGCCACTCGTCGGCCCCCGGCAACGGCGACGACGGTACGTCCGAGCGCGGACGCACGGACAGCGGCAGCCCCAGCGAGTCGGCCGACTCCGGCCAGGAGGACGACGGCCTGCTCGGCGGCGGCACAGGCGGCCTGCTCGACCCGCCGAAGGACACCGGCACCACCTCCCCGCCGACGGGCGACAACACCCCGCCCGCCGAGCCGGACGTCACCCTCCCGCCCCTCCTGCCGGGCCTCCTGCCGGGCCTGGGCATCGAGGGCGAGGACGCCGACTGAGCCGGTGGGGGTGCCCCCTGTGTCACACAGGGGGCACCCCCACCGACGTACCGACGCACGTCAGAAGAACACCGACCTCCGCTGCACCAGCAGCTTGTACAGCGTGTGCTGAATCTGCTCCCGCACCTGGTCGGTCAAGTTGAACATCAGCATCGGATCCTCGGCCGCCTCCGGCGGATAGCCGTCCGTCGGGATCGGCTCACCGAACTGGATCGTCCACTTCGTCGGCAACGGCACCGCACCCAGCGGCCCCAGCCACGGAAAGGTCGGCGTCAGCGGGAAGTAGGGAAAGCCCAGCAGCCGCGCCACCGTCTTGGCGTTGCCGATCATCGGGTAGATCTCCTCCGCCCCGACGATCGAGCACGGAACGATCGGCACACCCTGCCGCAGCGCCGTGGACACGAAACCGCCACGCCCGAAACGCTGGAGCTTGTAGCGCTCGCTGAACGGCTTGCCGACGCCCTTGAAGCCCTCCGGCATCACCCCGACCAGCTCGCCCTGACCGAGCAGCCGTTCGGCGTCCTCCGCACAGGCCAGCGTGTGCCCGAGCTTGCGCGCCAGCTCGTTGACCACCGGCAGCACGAACACCAGGTCCGCCGCCAGCAGCCGCAGATGCCGGTCGGCCGGATGATGGTCGTGCACGGCGACCTGCATCATCAGCCCGTCCAGCGGCAGCGTCCCCGAGTGGTTGGCGACGATCAGCGCGCCGCCCTCGGACGGGATGTTCTCCACGCCCTTCACCTCGACCCGGAAGTACTTCTCGTACACCGGCCGCAGCAGGGACATCAGCACCTGGTCGGTGAGTTCGGCGTCGTAGCCGAAGTCGTCGACCTCGTAGTCGCCGGTGAGCCGGCGGCGCAGGAACGCCAGACCGCCCGCGATACGCCGCTCCAGACCACCGTCCGCGTCCTGTGCCCGCGCCTCGGGCGCCCCGGACGACTCGGGCGACTCATGTGTCACCGGCACATCATCCTGCGCGGCCCCCCGCACCGGCAGGGGCTGCACCTCACGTACCGGCACCGACTCCGCCGTGCCCTTGCGGCGGCTCCCCGCGCCGCGCCGCCGAGCCGGGCGCTGGGCCGCGTTCTGGCCGCTCCCCCGCGACCGGTCGTCGTCGAACGGAATGACCTTGGCGTCCGCCATCGTTGATGCGCTCCTCAGTTGGCGCTCTGCGTCGGGAGGTGGCCACTGCCCCGCAAGGACAGCTCCGCGATCCGGTCGACGGCCCCCGCGAGGGCCTCGGGCGGCAGCAGCCCGGCACCGCGACCGCGCGCGAAGTCCGCGAACGCCCCGGCCGTCGTGTACTTCGGCCGGAAACCCAGGGTTTCCCGCATCTGCGTGGTGTCCACCGCCCGCCCGTGAGTGAGCAGCCGGATCTGCTCGGGGGAGAAGTCCGTCATTCCCAGCGTACGCACGAGCGAGCCCGCCCAGGTGACCGCGGGCAGCAGCAGCGGCACCGTGGGGCGGCCCAGCCGGCGCGAGCACTGGGAGAGCAGCAGGACACCGTCGCCGGCGATGTTGAAGGTGCCGCTGTTCAGCGTGCCCCGCCGCGGCTCGTGCGAGGAGATCCGCAACACCTCGATCACGTCGTCCTCGTGCACGAACTGCAACCGCGGGTCGTAGCCGAACACCGTCGGCAGCACCGGCAGCCCGAAGTACGAGGCGAGCGGTGTGTCCGCGCTCGGGCCGATGATGTTGGCGAACCGCAGCACGGTCACCGCCACGTCCGGCCGACGCCGCGCGAACCCCCGTACGTACCCCTCGACCTCGACCGCGTCCTTGGCGAAGCCGCCGCTCGGCAGCGACTTGGGCGCGGTGGTCTCGGTGCAGACGGCCGGGTCGCGCGGCGCGGACCCGTAGACGTTCGTACTGGACTTCACCACGAGCCGCTGCACGGTCGGCGACTTCTGGCAGGCACCGAGCAGCTGCATCGTGCCGATGACGTTGGTCTCCTTGACCGACGTACGGCTGCCGCTGCCCAGCGGCGTGCCCGTGACGTCCAGGTGGACGACCGTGTCGGCCCCCGTCTCGGCGAGGATGCGCCCGATGGCCGACTGCCGGATGTCCGCCTGGACGAAGTCCGCGCCGCCCAGATGGTGCTCCGGCGCGACGGCGTCCACGCCGACGACCCGGTCCACGTCGGGATCACGCTGGATGCGCCGCACGAACCGGCCCCCCAGCTGACGGGCCACTCCGGTCACGAGCACGACCTTGCCCAAGATCAGCGCCTTCCTTCCGCCCTACTCCGTAGCCTGCCGCGTTCCCCGTCTGCGGGCCAACTTAGCCGGTCGGTGTTGCGCTGTGATGACCGCCGGATGCAGCAAGTGACGGGAATTCGCGGTCGTCGGCGCCCCCGGCCCCCTGGATACGACTGTGGCCCCCCACCGGATGCGGTGGGGGGCCACAGGACACGCTGACGGCGCAGCGTCGCTTACTTCTTGTTGCGACGCTGAACGCGCGTGCGCTTGAGCAGCTTGCGGTGCTTCTTCTTGGCCATCCGCTTGCGCCGCTTCTTGATAACAGAGCCCACGACTATCCTCGCTCACTTCTCATCACTCGGTTGGTGAGCGCCATGGGCCCACACGACCTACGAGGGGCTAGCCTACCCGCCCGAGCGCTGAGGTCGTAATCGAGGTCGTCAGGCCGTTTCCACCCCCACGTAGCTCTCGCGGAGGTACTCGTGAACCGCTTGCTCCGGGACGCGGAACGACCGTCCCACCCGGATCGCGGGCAGATGACCGCTGTGCACCAACCGGTACACGGTCATCTTGGACACGCGCATCACCGAGGCGACCTCCGCCACGGTAAGGAACTGAACCTCGTTCAGAGGCCTCTCGCCAGCTGCAGCCATGACACACCTGAACCTTCCGCACTCGACGGCCACCGGCTTCCCCTTCCGGTGACTCTTCGTCGCTGCGTGCTCACTCCCCAATGTAGGGGCGGGTGATGCGAATGGGGAAGAGGTGCACCCATCGCTTCCCTACCGTGACAGACACGCCCGATTGAGTACGTAGCGGGTAAGCGGCCGGTAGTACTCGGACCGCACGGCGTCATCAAGTGGAACGACGACGGACACGAACCCCTCCGCCTCACCGACGAAGAGCGCGGGATCGTCCGTATCGGCCGGCCCGATGGCCTCGAACCCCAGCTGACCTGCTCCGCAGACCCAGCCGTGGTCCCCGATCACCAGCTCGGGAAGCGGCCCGCCGGCGTCGGCCGCGGCGGCCAGCACGGTACGAACCGGGAGCGGCGAATGGGTGTGTGCGCCGGGCTCACCACCGGCGCGCCCGGCGCCGGGTTCCCGCACCAACGCGACTCCCCGGACGTAGTCGAGGTTGTACGTGCGTAGACCGAACCGGGTCGTTATGTCGACACAGCGACCCTGCGCCGGGGTGAGGACAGCACATCCCGCCGCCGACAGCGCCTCGGCCAAGGCGGCGTAGAAACCGAGCAGTCGATGAGGGTGCCCGGTGCCGAGGAGGACCGGTGCGCGACGCTGAGCGACCGCGGCGAGCCGGCCGGCGAAAGCATCCAGCGCGGCCAGTGTCCGATCGGGGTCGATCACGTCCTGGCCCGAAGTATCGTGCGGATCGGCCGAAACCCCACACCTGTCCGCCATCAGCCCGAGCAGATCCCGCTGCCCCCAGCCCCCTGCCGGGTCGATCCCGATCAGCACCCGCGGATCCCGCGCGGCGAACAACCGGTAACTCCGCAGACTCACCTCCCGGGAAGTCGCCACGACCCCGGCAAGACGAACGTCCAGAAGATGAGCCCGAAGAGCTCGACGGGTCAGCACAGAAACGATGCTGCCGGGTCCTCCCACCTCCGGACCGAGGAACGCGGGAACTTACCCACGACCGGCGTAACACTCCCGCTGCGCGGCTGCGGGCAGTCGTGCCGCTGGGGCGGCACGGGTGGGCGCAGCGGCACCCCGCAACGCCGGGCCGCGCCCCCCACCCCCGGCCGGCACCAGCCCCGGCAACCGAATAGGCAAGCCCGCTACGCCAACAACCCCCGCAACGGAAACACCGCCCGCCGAGCCGCCACCACCGCCTGGTCCAACCGATCCGCAGGGTCGTACCCCGCCTCCCAGGAGGCCCACCCCACCGGCCACCGCCCATCAGTCATCCGCATCGGCCCAAGCTGCCGCGTCCGCGCGAACACCTCCTGCCGCCACCCCTCCGGAATCACCGTCTCCGGCTCCACCGGCCGCCCCGCCGCGATCCCCACCAGATGCGTCCACGACCGCGGCACCACATCCACCACCGCGTACCCCCCGCCCCCCAGCGCCACCCACCGGCCCCCTGCGTACTCGTGCGCCAGCTCATGACACGCCACCTGCACCGCCCGCTGCGCGTCCAACGACACCGCCAGATGCGCCAGCGGATCCTCGAAGTGCGTGTCCGCACCGTGCTGAGTCACCAGCACCTGCGGCCGGAAGTCCGCGATCACCTCCGGCACCACCGCGTGGAACGCCCGCAGCCACCCCGCGTCCCCGGTCCCCGCCGGCAACGCCACATTCACCGCCGACCCCTCCGCGCAGTCCGCCCCGGTCTCCTCCGGCCACCCGGTCTGCGGGAACAGCGTCGCCGGATGCTCGTGCAGCGAGACCGTCAGAACCCGCGGGTCCTCCCAGAACGCCGCCTGCACCCCGTCCCCGTGATGCACGTCCACATCCACGTACGCGACCCGCTCGGCTCCCAGCTCCAGCAGCCGCGCGATCGCCACCGCCGCGTCGTTGTACACGCAGAACCCCGAAGCCGCGCCCGGCATCGCATGATGCAGCCCGCCCGCGAAGTTCACCGCGTGCAGCGCGTCCCCGCGCCACACCGCCTCCGCCGCCCCCACCGACTGCCCGGCGATCAGCGAGGACGCCTCGTGCATCCCCGCGAAAGCCGGATCGTCGATCGTCCCGAGCCCGTACGACCCGTCCGCCGAACCCGGATCCACGGAGGCCGACTTCACCGCCTCGATGTAGTCCTCCCGGTGGACGAGCCGCAGCGTCGACTCCCCGGCCGGCCGCGCCGCGACGACCTCCACCTCACGGTCGAGCCCCAGGGCCCCGACCAGTCCTCGCGTCAGGGCGAGCCGGACCGGATCCATCGGGTGATCCGGGCCGAAGTCATAGCCCGTTACTGCCTCGTCCCACATCAGCTGTGCGCGGCCGCTCATGCCCGCCACCGTATCGGTCCGGTTGAGCCTCGAACGACCGGGCGTACACGACCGTCACCAGCACCAACACCATCGGTACGAGCATGGCCCCGCGATAGCTCCAGGCATCCCCCAGCGCTCCCACCAACGGCGAACCGACCAGAAAACCGACGTAGTTGAAGACATTGAGCCGCGCCACCGCCGCGTCGGACGCCCCGGGCCGGCCGTCCCGCTCCGCGGCCAGCCGCCCCGCCGCCGCGAACGTCTGCGGCACCAGCACGCACAACCCCAGCCCCAGCAACATGAACCCGAGCATCCCCACCCAGGCCCCCGGCGCTCCCGCCACCACGGCGAACCCACCCGCCGCGACGACCGCCCCGCCCCGCACCACCGCCACGGCCCCGAACCGCCGCACCCCGAAGTCCCCGACGGCACGCCCCACCAGCGTAGTCACCATGTACACGTTGTACGGCACAGTGGCCAGCTGCTCCGAACTCCCCAGCACGTCCTGGAGGTACTTCGCGCTCCAGTTGGAGACGGTCGAGTCCCCGATGTACGCGAACGTCATCACCAGACACAGCGGCAACAGCACCTTGAACCCGACGCCGACGCCCTCCCCCTTCGACGCCCCCTCCGCACCGGGCTCCCCATCACGGCCCGCCCCGTCGACGTACCACCGGCTCCCCACCAGGGCGGCCGGCACCAGCACCGCCACGACCGGCAGATACGACACCCACAACGCCAGGTCCCAGTGCGCCCCCGCCCAGGCCAGCGAGGCCCCCAGAATCCCGCCCAGGCTGTACGCCGCGTGGAACCCCAGCATGATGCTGCGCCCGTACGACCGCTGCAGGCTCACCCCGAGCATGTTCATCGAGGCGTCCAACGCACCCACGGCGAGCCCGAACACGGCCAGTGCGACGGCCAGCGCCGCCATCCGGTCCCCCGCC
This sequence comes from Streptomyces sp. BB1-1-1, assembly GCF_031597775.1. Lineage (NCBI taxonomy): Bacteria > Bacillati > Actinomycetota > Actinomycetes > Kitasatosporales > Streptomycetaceae > Streptomyces > Streptomyces sp. BB1-1-1. Next base: position 3,797,205 of record NZ_CP134203.1, read on the forward strand.
CCGACACCGAGCAGCGCCAACAGCACTACGGGCTGGGACCAGCGCAGCAACCGGCTCGGCCGCACCCGCCGCACCAGGCGCCCGGTGACCACACTCCCCACACCGGCCAGGATCGGCACGGCGGCCAGGAAGACGGGCAGCAGCGCGTCGGAGACGCCGTACCGGTCCTGGATGGCCGGGATGCGCGTGACGAGCAGAGCGAAAGCGACACCCTGGGCGAAGAAGCCGAACGCCAACGAGACCCTGCCGCGCCGCAGCACATCAGTCATGGCGGCGAGCGTAGGGCTCCCGCCTACCCGTGGGTAGATCCAGCCAAAGATGAATTCGGCTCAGCTCTGTTCAGTTCTGTCAGCGCACCAGCAGATCGGCCAGTTCCCCCATATCGCCGAAGAGCCGGGTCGCCCCGGCGAGCTTCGCCGCCGGCGTCATCGCGGTGAACCCGTACACATCCATCCCGGCCGCGACAGCCGCCCGGACGCCGAGCGGGCTGTCCTCGATCACGACACACCGCTCCGGCGCGACCCCCATCCGCTCGGCGGCGTGCAGGAACAGATCCGGCGCCGGCTTCCCCCGTCCCACGTCCTGGGAACTGAAGATCCGCTCGTCGTCGAACCACCGGTCCAGCCCGGTCTTCCGATGCCCCACCCGAATCCGCTCATGGCTCCCGGACGAGGCCACGCAGTACGCCACCCCGTCCGCCGCGAGCTTCTCGAGCACACCGACCGCCCCGGGCACCGGCTCCAGGTCCCGCTCGAAGGCGGCGAACACCCGGCCGTGGAAGACGTCGTCGAAGTCGCCGGGCAGCCGCCGGCCCGTCCGCTCCAGGATGAGGTCATGAACCCGGTGCATCGCGGCGCCCATGTAGTCCCGGAGGGAGTCGTCGTACGACGTGGGGTGCCCCAGCTCGGTCAGATAGCCGGCCAGCAGCCGATTGGAGATCGGCTCGCTGTCGACGAGCACGCCGTCGTTGTCGAAGATAACCAGGTCGTAGCGCATACAAAGACAGTAAACGCGACCGTAAACGCAGAAAACCCCGCACCGTTCCCGGTGCGGGGTTTCCTCGCAATGATTGTTCGGCGGCGTCCTACTCTCCCACAGGGTCCCCCCTGCAGTACCATCGGCGCTGTAAGGCTTAGCTTCCGGGTTCGAAATGTAACCGGGCGTTTCCCCTACGCTATGACCACCGAAACACTATGAAACAGACAACCAGCACACCCCCGTGGCACAGGGGCGGGTTGTTCGTGGTTTCAGAACCAACACAGTGGACGCGAGCAACTGAGGACAAGCCCTCGGCCTATTAGTACCGGTCACCTCCACACCTTGCGGTGCTTCCAGATCCGGCCTATCAACCCAGTCGTCTACTGGGAGCCTTAACCCCTCAAGGGGGTGGGAGTCCTCATCTCGAAGCAGGCTTCCCGCTTAGATGCTTTCAGCGGTTATCCCTCCCGAACGTAGCCAACCAGCCATGCCCTTGGCAGGACAACTGGCACACCAGAGGTTCGTCCGTCCCGGTCCTCTCGTACTAGGGACAGCCCTTCTCAAGACTCCTACGCGCACAGCGGATAGGGACCGAACTGTCTCACGACGTTCTAAACCCAGCTCGCGTACCGCTTTAATGGGCGAACAGCCCAACCCTTGGGACCGACTCCAGCCCCAGGATGCGACGAGCCGACATCGAGGTGCCAAACCATCCCGTCGATATGGACTCTTGGGGAAGATCAGCCTGTTATCCCCGGGGTACCTTTTATCCGTTGAGCGACGGCGCTTCCACAAGCCACCGCCGGATCACTAGTCCCGACTTTCGTCCCTGCTCGACCCGTCGGTCTCACAGTCAAGCTCCCTTGTGCACTTACACTCAACACCTGATTGCCAACCAGGCTGAGGGAACCTTTGGGCGCCTCCGTTACTCTTTAGGAGGCAACCGCCCCAGTTAAACTACCCATCAGACACTGTCCCTGATCCGGATCACGGACCCAGGTTAGACATCCAGCACGACCAGACTGGTATTTCAACGACGACTCCCCCTGAACTGGCGTCCAGAGTTCACAGTCTCCCAGCTATCCTACACAAGCCGAACCGAACACCAATATCAAACTGTAGTAAAGGTCCCGGGGTCTTTCCGTCCTGCTGCGCGAAACGAGCATCTTTACTCGTAGTGCAATTTCACCGGGCCTATGGTTGAGACAGTCGAGAAGTCGTTACGCCATTCGTGCAGGTCGGAACTTACCCGACAAGGAATTTCGCTACCTTAGGATGGTTATAGTTACCACCGCCGTTTACTGGCGCTTAAGTTCTCAGCTTCGCCCCACCGAAATGGAGCTAACCGGTCCCCTTAACGTTCCAGCACCGGGCAGGCGTCAGTCCGTATACATCGCCTTACGGCTTCGCACGGACCTGTGTTTTTAGTAAACAGTCGCTTCTCGCTGGTCTCTGCGGCCACCCCCAGCTCAGACAGTAAATGTCATCACCAGGAATGGCCCCCCTTCTCCCGAAGTTACGGGGGCATTTTGCCGAGTTCCTTAACCATAGTTCACCCGAACGCCTCGGTATTCTCTACCTGACCACCTGAGTCGGTTTAGGGTACGGGCCGCCATGAAACTCGCTAGAGGCTTTTCTCGACAGCATAGGATCATCCACTTCACCACAATCGGCTCGGCATCAGGTCTCAGCCACAAGTGCGACGGATTTACCTATCGCACGGCCTACACCCTTACCCCGGGACAACCACCGCCCGGGATGGACTACCTTCCTGCGTCACCCCATCACTCACCTACTAACCGCTTGGTCCGGCGGCTCCACCACTTTCCTTTCCCCGAAGGGTCCGGAACGGCTTCACGGCCTTAGCATCACGATGCTCGATGTTTGACGCTTCACAGCGGGTACCGGAATATCAACCGGTTATCCATCGACTACGCCTGTCGGCCTCGCCTTAGGTCCCGACTTACCCTGGGCAGATCAGCTTGACCCAGGAACCCTTAGTCAATCGGCGCAAACGTTTCTCACGTTTGTATCGCTACTCATGCCTGCATTCTCACTCGTGAACCGTCCACAACTCGCTTCCGCGGCTGCTTCACCCGGCACACGACGCTCCCCTACCCATCACAGCCGGCGTTGGCCGTATTGCTGCAATGACACGACTTCGGCGGTACGCTTGAGCCCCGCTACATTGTCGGCGCGGAATCACTAGACCAGTGAGCTATTACGCACTCTTTCAAGGGTGGCTGCTTCTAAGCCAACCTCCTGGTTGTCTGTGCGACTCCACATCCTTTCCCACTTAGCGTACGCTTAGGGGCCTTAGTCGATGCTCTGGGCTGTTTCCCTCTCGACCATGGAGCTTATCCCCCACAGTCTCACTGCCGCGCTCTCACTTACCGGCATTCGGAGTTTGGCTAAGGTCAGTAACCCGGTAGGGCCCATCGCCTATCCAGTGCTCTACCTCCGGCAAGAAACACACGACGCTGCACCTAAATGCATTTCGGGGAGAACCAGCTATCACGGAGTTTGATTGGCCTTTCACCCCTAACCACAGGTCATCCCCCAGGTTTTCAACCCTGGTGGGTTCGGTCCTCCACGAAGTCTTACCTCCGCTTCAACCTGCCCATGGCTAGATCACTCCGCTTCGGGTCTTGAGCGTGCTACTAAAATCGCCCTGTTCGGACTCGCTTTCGCTACGGCTTCCCCACCCGGGTTAACCTCGCAACACACCGCAAACTCGCAGGCTCATTCTTCAAAAGGCACGCAGTCACGACGCAAGGACAAGTCCTTGCGCGACGCTCCCACGGCTTGTAGGCACACGGTTTCAGGTACTATTTCACTCCGCTCCCGCGGTACTTTTCACCATTCCCTCACGGTACTATCCGCTATCGGTCACCAGGGAATATTTAGGCTTAGCGGGTGGTCCCGCCAGATTCACACGGGATTTCTCGGGCCCCGTGCTACTTGGGTGTCTCTCAAACGAGCCGCTGATGTTTCGACTACGGGGGTCTTACCCTCTACGCCGGACCTTTCGCATGTCCTTCGCCTACATCAACGGTTTCTGACTCGTCCCACGGCCGGCAGACCGTAGAAGAGAGATCCCACAACCCCGCACACGCAACCCCTGCCGGGTCTCACACGTATACGGTTTGGCCTCATCCGGTTTCGCTCGCCACTACTCCCGGAATCACGGTTGTTTTCTCTTCCTGCGGGTACTGAGATGTTTCACTTCCCCGCGTTCCCTCCACACTGCCTATGTGTTCAGCAGCGGGTGACAGCCCATGACGACTGCCGGGTTTCCCCATTCGGAAACCCCCGGATCAAAGCCTGGTTGACGGCTCCCCGGGGACTATCGTGGCCTCCCACGTCCTTCATCGGTTCCTGGTGCCAAGGCATCCACCGTGCGCCCTTAAAAACTTGGCCACAGATGCTCGCGTCCACTGTGCAGTTCTCAAACAACGACCAACCACCCGTCACAACCCACTCACGCGGATTTTTACCGGGGCCGGCACTGAAGGCGACCTCACGGCCGTACCCTCAGATACCCAACAGCGTGCCCGACACCCTTCCCGTCCCTTACTCGAGTTCCACGCCGAAGCAGTACTACCGAGAAGATCAGGTCAAGTGTGCCGAGTAGTCAACGTTCCACCCATGAGCAACCAGCATCAGACATTCGCTGATGTACTGGCCTCTGACCGACCGAAGTCGGTGAGAAGTGCTCCTTAGAAAGGAGGTGATCCAGCCGCACCTTCCGGTACGGCTACCTTGTTACGACTTCGTCCCAATCGCCAGTCCCACCTTCGACAGCTCCCTCCCACAAGGGGTTGGGCCACCGGCTTCGGGTGTTACCGACTTTCGTGACGTGACGGGCGGTGTGTACAAGGCCCGGGAACGTATTCACCGCAGCAATGCTGATCTGCGATTACTAGCGACTCCGACTTCATGGGGTCGAGTTGCAGACCCCAATCCGAACTGAGACCGGCTTTTTGAGATTCGCTCCACCTCGCGGTATCGCAGCTCATTGTACCGGCCATTGTAGCACGTGTGCAGCCCAAGACATAAGGGGCATGATGACTTGACGTCGTCCCCACCTTCCTCCGAGTTGACCCCGGCGGTCTCCCGTGAGTCCCCAACACCCCGAAGGGCTTGCTGGCAACACGGGACAAGGGTTGCGCTCGTTGCGGGACTTAACCCAACATCTCACGACACGAGCTGACGACAGCCATGCACCACCTGTACACCGACCACAAGGGGGGCACCATCTCTGATGCTTTCCGGTGTATGTCAAGCCTTGGTAAGGTTCTTCGCGTTGCGTCGAATTAAGCCACATGCTCCGCCGCTTGTGCGGGCCCCCGTCAATTCCTTTGAGTTTTAGCCTTGCGGCCGTACTCCCCAGGCGGGGCACTTAATGCGTTAGCTGCGGCACGGACAACGTGGAATGTTGCCCACACCTAGTGCCCACCGTTTACGGCGTGGACTACCAGGGTATCTAATCCTGTTCGCTCCCCACGCTTTCGCTCCTCAGCGTCAGTATCGGCCCAGAGATCCGCCTTCGCCACCGGTGTTCCTCCTGATATCTGCGCATTTCACCGCTACACCAGGAATTCCGATCTCCCCTACCGAACTCTAGCCTGCCCGTATCGACTGCAGACCCGGGGTTAAGCCCCGGGCTTTCACAACCGACGTGACAAGCCGCCTACGAGCTCTTTACGCCCAATAATTCCGGACAACGCTTGCGCCCTACGTATTACCGCGGCTGCTGGCACGTAGTTAGCCGGCGCTTCTTCTGCAGGTACCGTCACTTTCGCTTCTTCCCTGCTGAAAGAGGTTTACAACCCGAAGGCCGTCATCCCTCACGCGGCGTCGCTGCATCAGGCTTTCGCCCATTGTGCAATATTCCCCACTGCTGCCTCCCGTAGGAGTCTGGGCCGTGTCTCAGTCCCAGTGTGGCCGGTCGCCCTCTCAGGCCGGCTACCCGTCGTCGCCTTGGTGAGCCATTACCTCACCAACTAGCTGATAGGCCGCGGGCTCATCCTGCACCGCCGGAGCTTTCGACCATCAAAGATGCCCAAGATGGTCAGTATCCGGTATTAGACCCCGTTTCCAGGGCTTGTCCCAGAGTGCAGGGCAGATTGCCCACGTGTTACTCACCCGTTCGCCACTAATCCCCACCGAAGTGGTTCATCGTTCGACTTGCATGTGTTAAGCACGCCGCCAGCGTTCGTCCTGAGCCAGGATCAAACTCTCCGTGAATGCTTTACATCACGGGAGCGGAACAGTCGGAGGAATAATCCGACCGTTCACAGCGTCCTCGCTGTATTTTTCTTCAAAGGAACCTCAACCCGATCGAAGAACCGATCAGGTCGGGGTATCAACATATCTGGCGTTGACTTTTGGCACGCTGTTGAGTTCTCAAGGAACGGACGCTTCCTTTGTACTCACCCGAGAGACTCTCTCAGGCTTTCCTCCGGGCGCTTCCCTTCGGTCTTGCGTTTCCGACTCTATCAGATCTTTCCGATCCGATTTCCTCGGTGCTTTCCAGGTTCCCGCTTTCGCGTTTCCCTTTCCGGCGGTTCCGACTCTATCAGATCCTTTCGGGCTCTGATTCCCCGTCAGAGGGGGTTGTCTTCCCGGCTGTTGGGCCGTTTCAACGAGGTGAGACTCTAGCGGATTCCCGGCTCCCGAGCTAATCGGGGGCCGCGTCCTGGTGGACGTGGATTCCTCATTCCGTAAATACGCGCACCGACAATACGACGACGCCGACAGCGCGACTGTTCGTCGAGGAGTGGTTGGTACTTGCGGAATCGCTGTCCGGGGACCGACCGGAGTCGGCGCTCACGTCGGACAACTCGGAGAACACTACGAGCGCGGGACGGGTGTGTCAAATGCCGGGCCGGACGGCCTCCGCACCCGTACTGTGGGAGGCGTGACGACGCGTACGTGCACCGGGCTCTGGTGGGCCGCCTGACGGCGGCCGTACTCACGTATGCACTCAACGGCCGCCGCTTCGGCGGCCGTTCTCGTATCTCCCTCCAGGAGGGGCGGCCGGCGGGTGGCGGCGGCCCTGACCAGGAGGTGGAGAGATGACACGGGTCTTCAGTGGGGTCAAGCCGACCGGGCATCTGACGCTGGGGAACTATCTGGGAGCCATGCGGCAGTGGGCCGCGGAGGACCAGCACCGATCGGACGCCCTGTTCTGCGTGGTCGATCTGCACGCGCTGACCGTGGATCACGATCCGGCGCGGGTGCGCAGACTCAGTCGGCAGGCGGCCTCGTTGCTGCTGGCGGCGGGGTTGGATCCGGAGCTGTGCACCGTGTTCGTGCAGAGTCACGTGGACGAGCACGCCCGGCTGTCGTACGTACTGGAGTGCGTCGCCACCGACGGGGAGATGCGGCGGATGATCCAGTACAAGGAGAAGGCCGCGCGGGAGCGGGAGCGGGGCGGGAGTGTGCGGCTGTCGCTGCTGACGTATCCGGTGCTGATGGCGGCCGACATCCTGGCGTACGGGACGGACGACGTGCCGGTCGGGAACGACCAGACGCAGCACGTGGAGCTGGCGCGGGATCTCGCGGTGCGGTTCAACCAGCGGTACGGACACACGTTCGTGGTGCCGCGGGCGACGAATCCCGCGGTGGCGGCTCGGGTGATGAATCTGCAGGAGCCGGCGTCGAAGATGGGGAAGAGCGACGACGTCGGGCCGGGGATCGTCTATCTGCTGGATGAGCCGGACGTGGTGCGCAAGAAGGTCATGCGGGCCGTGACCGACAGCGGACGCGAGGTCGTGTACGACCGGGAGGAGCGGCCGGGGCTCGCGAACCTGCTGGAGATTCTCGCCGCCTGCACGGGCGGGGAGCCGGCGGAGCTGGCGGGTGGGTACGACTCGTACGGCGCGTTGAAGAAGGACACCGCGGAGGCCGTCGTCGAGGTGCTGCGGCCGGTGCAGGAGCGGCACAAGGAGCTGTGCGCGGACCCCGGGTATGTGGAGGGTGTGCTCCGGGAGGGTGCGGAGAAGGCCCGGGCGATGGCTCGGCCGACCGTGGATGCCGCTTACCGGGCGATCGGGTTGCTGCCTCCCGTGAACGCGGCCCGGTAGGCGCGGGGGCTGGTGGCGAGGCGCGATGCGAAGTGCTGGCGCATCGTGACCTCGCTGCCGAAGCCGGACCGGCGGGCGACCTCGGGCATGGGCAGGTCGGTGCGTTCGAGGAGCTTCTGGGCCGCGGCGATGCGCTGGTCCAGGAGCCAGCGCAGGGGGGTGGTACCGGTGGCCGCGGTGAAGTGGCGGGCGAAGGAGCGGGGGGACATGCCGGCGCGGGCTGCCAGGTCTGCGATCGTCAGCGGCTCGTGAAGGTGGCGCAGGGCGTGTTCGCGGACGGCGGCGAGGGCGTCGGCGTCCCGGGCGGCCCGGGGTGTGGGGTGCTCGATGAACTGGGCCTGCGTGCCGGTGCGGAAGGGGGCCGTGACCATCGAACGGGCGATGGTGGCGGCGGCTTCGGCGCCGTGGGCCAGGCGGACCAGGTGGAGGCAGAGGTCGATGCCGGCGGCCGTGCCGGCGGCGGTCCAGATGTTGTCGTCCTCGATGAAGAGGGCGTCGGGGACGACGGTGACGCGGCGGTGCTGGGAGCGCAGGAGGTCGGTCAGTCGCCAGTGGGTGATGGCTCGGCGGCCGTCGAGCAGGCCGGCCTGGGCGAGGGTGAAGGCGCCGCCGCACAGGGCCGCGACGGTGGTGCCGCGGGCGTGGGCGCGGCGGAGGGCGTCGAGGACCGGGGCGGGGGCCGGGGTGAGGTGGTCGTCGAGGCCGGGGACCAGGACGAGGTCGGCGCCGTCCAGCCAGTCGAGGGTGCGGTCGGGGTGGAGGGCGAGGCCGCCGCGCATGGGGACGGCGGTGGTGCCGTCGGCGGCGACCCGGCGGAGTTCGAAGGCGGGGGCGCCGCGGTCGGTGCGGTCGGTGCCCCAGACCTCGGTGATGACGGAGACGTCGAAGGCCCGGATGCCGGGGAAGGCCACGAGGGCGACGCGGTAGGGGGCTGCCATGAGTGGCAGTAAAACATCGATCGCTGGCTTCTGTACCCCTGGGGCCCGGTGCTGCCGGGCGGCACGATCGAGGGCATGGACATCGCTGAGAACGCAGCACTGGTGGTCGTGGACGTGCAGAAGGGCTTCGAGGAGGTCGACTTCTGGGGTGCGCGCAACAATCCGGCGGCGGACGACAACATCGCCGCCCTCATCGACGTGTGGCAGTCGACCGGGCGGCCGGTCGTCTTCGTGCGGCACGACTCCGTCAAGTCCGGGTCGCCGTTGCGGGCGGGGTACGCGGGCAACGGGTTCAAGGAGTACGTGGAGGGGCGTCGCGGGAAGGGGGGCGGGGCCGAGCTGCTGGTCACGAAGAGCGTGAACTCGGCGTTCCTCGGGACGCCCGACCTGGGGGCCTGGCTGCGGGAGGCGGGGATCTCGCAGATCGTGCTGGCCGGGATCCAGACGAACATGTGCGTCGAGACGACGGCACGGATGGGTGGGAACCTCGGGTACGAGGTCGTCGTCGCGTTCGACGCGACGTACACCTTCGGTCTGGAGGGGCCCTTCGGCTGGCGGCAGAGCGCGGAGGAGCTGGCGCGGGCGTCGGCGGTGTCGCTACACGGGGGCGGGTTCGCGACGGTGGTGGCGACGGAGGATGTGGTGGCGGCGGTGAAGTGAGCCCCGCAGACGTACGTTCTGTCAGTCCTTGGTGCCGGAGGCGAGTTCGCGGCTGCGGTCGCGGGCGGCTTCCAGGGCGGCGATGAGGGCGGCGCGGACGCCGTGGTTCTCCAGTTCGCGGATGGCGTTGATGGTGGTGCCGGCGGGGGACGTGACGTTCTCGCGGAGCTTGACCGGGTGTTCGCCGCTGTCGCGGAGCATGGTCGCGGCGCCGATCGCGGACTGGACGATCAGGTCGTGGGCCTTGTCGCGGGGCAGCCCGAGGAGGATGCCGGCGTCGGTCATGGCCTCGACCAGGTAGAAGAAGTACGCCGGGCCGGAGCCGGAGAGGGCGGTGCAGGCGTCCTGCTGGGACTCGGGGACGCGGAGAGTCTTGCCGACGGCGCCGAAGATCTCCTCGGTGTGCGTGAGGTGGTCGGCGGTGGCGTGGGTGCCGGCGGAGATGACGGACATGGCCTCGTCCACGAGGGCGGGGGTGTTCGTCATGACGCGGACCACCGGGGTGCCGGGGGCGAGGCGCTCCTCGAAGAAGGCGGTCGGGATGCCCGCGGCGCCGCTGATGACCAGGCGGTCGGCGGGGACGTGCGGGGCGAGTTCGTCGAGGAGGGTGCCCATGTCCTGGGGCTTGACCGTGAGGATCAGGGTGTCGGCGGACTTGGCGGCCTCGGCGTTGGTGACCGGGGTGACTCCGTGGCGGGCGCGGAGTTCTTCGGCCCGTTCCCGGCGGCGGGCGGTGACCAGGAGGTCGGCGGGTGCCCAGCCGGCTCCGATCATTCCGCTGAGCAGGGCTTCGCCGATCTTGCCGGTGCCGAGGACTGCGACTTTCTGGGTCATGGCGTTCGGTGCCCTCCGGTGCCCTGTCTTGGGTGCGTCGTCCGTCGTCGTCATCCTCGCATTCACGGAGCGGGTGGGGGCGTCGCGTCCAGTCCGCGGGACGCCGGTGGGCGGTCGGTCCGTGGAGGGATTTCGCCCCCGCCGCCCCTTCCCGTTCCCGTCCCTGGGGGCTGCGCCCCCAGACCCCCGCTTTCGGCCTTGACGGCCTCGTCCTCAAACGCCGGACGGGCTGTTATGCCGTTCGGCGTTTCAAGGTCGCCGCGCCCAGGGCCAGGACCAGGAGGGCGCAGCCCGCGACGATCAGGGCGTCCCGTACGAAGGCGGTGGTCATGTCGGCGTGGCGGAGGACCTCGTTCATGCCGTCGACCGCGTAGGACATCGGCAGTACGTCGGAGACGGCCTCCAGGGCCGGGTGCATCTTGTCGCGCGGGGTGAAGAGGCCGCAGAGGAGGAGCTGGGGGAAGATCACCGCCGGCATGAACTGCACCGCCTGGAACTCGGAGGCCGCGAAGGCCGAGACGAAGAGGCCGAGTGCGGTGCCCAGGAGGGCGTCGAGCAGGGCGACCAGGAGGAGCAGCCAGGGGCTGCCGGTCACGTCCAGGCCCAGGAACCAGACCGCGAGGCCGGTGGCCAGGGCCGACTGGACGATGGCGAGGGCACCGAAGGCGAGGGCGTAGCCGGCGATGAGGTCGCCCTTGCCGAGCGGCATGGCGAGGAGGCGTTCCAGGGTGCCGGAGGTGCGCTCGCGCAGCGTCGCGATGGACGTGACCAGGAACATCGTGATCAGCGGGAAGATGCCGAGGAGCGAGGCGCCGATGTTGTCGAAGGTGCGCGGGCTGCCGTCGAAGACGTAGCGCAGCAGGAAGAGCATCACGCAGGGGATCAGCATCAGCAGGGCGATGGTGCGGGGGTCGTGGCTCAGCTGGCGCAGGACCCTGGTCGCGGTGGCTGTGGTGCGGGAGAGGCTCAGGGGGCGAGTGGGGGCCGGGGTGAGCGCGGGTGCGGGCGTCGCGGGGGCCGTGGGCGTGGTCATCGAGTGGTCTCCTTCGTGCGGGCCGCCGCCTTCGCCTTCGCCTCGTCGACCAGGTGGAGGAAGGCTTCCTCGACCGTCTCTGAGCCGGTACGGGTGCGCAGGGCGTCGGGGGTGTCGTCGGCGAGGACCTCGCCCTCGCGCATCAGGAGGAGGCGGTGGCAGCGCTCGGCCTCGTCCATGACGTGGGAGGAGACGAGGAGGGTGGCGCCGCGGTCGGCGGCGATGGAGTGGAAGAGGGTCCACAGGTCTCGGCGGAGTACGGGGTCGAGGCCGACCGTGGGTTCGTCGAGGACCAGGAGTTCGGGGGCGCCCAGGAGGGCGACGGCGAGGGAGACGCGGCTGCGCTGGCCGCCGGAGAGGTTGCCGGCCAGGGCGTCGGCGTGGGTGGTGAGGTCGACGTCGGCGATGACCCGGGTGACGTCCTCGCGGCGACGGTCGGAGGCCGTCCGGCCGGGGTCGAGGATCTCGGCGAAGTAGTCCAGGTTCTGGCGGGCGGTCAGGTCGTCGAAGACGGACGGGGCCTGGGTGACGTAGCCGATGCGGGTGCGCAGGGCCGGGTGGCCGGCGGGGCGGCCGAGGACGTCCAGGGTGCCGGTGACCTTGGCCTGGGTGCCGACGATCGCCCGCATCAGCGTCGACTTGCCGCAGCCGGAGGGGCCGAGGAGGCCGGTGATCCGGCCGCGCGGGACGGTGAAGCCGAGGCCGCGCAGGACAGTGCGGGGGCCGCGGACGACGGTGACGTCCTCGGCGTGGACCGCGGGCGGGGCGGGGTCGCCGCCGGCTTCTCCGGGCGGGGCGGAAGAGTAATTCATCATGTGATGAATACTCCTCCCAGCCCCATCCGTCGTCAAGGGGTCACGGGGTCACGGGGCTCCTGGCGAGCAGGAGGACGACGACGTACGTCTCCTCGACGACTCCGTCCGGGAAGACGGCCAGGAGGTGCCGGCGCTCGTCGGCCAGGAAGGCCGCGCGGCGTTCGTCGGTGTCGGTCAGGAAGACCGAGTGGCTGGCGAGGTTGGCCAGGTGGGCGTCGACGGGGACGCGACGGCTCCAGCGGATCTCGCGGCGGGTGAGTCCGAGGCGGCCGGCGGGGTCGGCGGCGCCCGGGCCGAGGTTCCGCTTCTCGGCGGAGAGGTCGAGGTCGAAGTGCTGGTCGATGCGCCGGGCCGCCGCGGCGATCCAGGGCACGTCGAGGGCCTCGGTGTTCCACCACAGCGCCAGCGCGCCGCCCGGACGCAGCACGCGCAGCGCCTCCGGGACGGCCAGGGCGGGGTCGGTCCAGTGCCAGGCCTGGGCGTAGGTGAGGAGGTCGGCGGTGTGGTCGGCCAGGGGGAGGGCGTTGCCGTTGCCGCGGACGATCGGCACGCCGGGGAGGGTGCGGCGGAACTCGGTGGCCATGCCGGCGCCGGGTTCCACGGCGATCACGTCGGCACCGCGCTCGTGCAGGCGGGCGGTCGCGAGACCTGTACCGGCGCCGACGTCCACGACGCGGGAGCCCTTGAGGGGGCGGCCGGCCAGCTCCTCCAGCGCGTCGAAGAGGGCGGGCGGGTAGGAGGGGCGGTTGGCGGCGTACTGGGCCGCGGCGGCGTTGAAGGAGTGGGCCCGGGCGCTGTGGCCGGCCTGCGCGGGGGTGGTTGGAGCGGCCGGGGCGTCCGGGGCCGGGGCCGGCGGTGTCGGCGGTGTCGGTGTCGTCATACGGCCATGGTGGCCGGGTGGGGCGGCGGGGCGTAGGGGGTCTTCGGGAGCGCCGTGGAAGGGAGCGTCCGGGCTCCCGTCCTGCTGCGGGGCTCTGGCTCCGGGCGCTCGCTCCGGGCGCTCGCCTACGGGCCCTCGCTTGCGGCGCTCGCTCCCCGCCCTCGCTTGCGGGCTCTCCCTTCCGAGCGCTCGCTCCCCGCCCTCGCTTGCGGGCTCTCCGCTGCTTCCGGCGACGCTTCGTCTACTTCCGGCGGCGCTTCTTCGTCGGGTTGCCCGAGCGGCGGGTGATGCGCTTCTCGTACTCCTCGCGGGCCTTCTCGTACTCCGCGCGGTGCAGTTTCTCGCCCGGGGCCTCGGTGAAGGTGCGGAAGAAGTAGGCGAGGAGGGAGCCGACGAAGCCGATGGCGAGCAGGCCGCGCATCGATGCCTGACGGTCGGGGTCGGGACGGCTGGTGAAGCCGGACCAGGTGTGGCGGAAGGCCAGGGTGCTGCAGATCGCGAACATCACGATCATCAGCAGCGAGACGAAGCTGCCGATGTCGGCGATCTGGAGGCCCTGGTAGGCGATGCGGAGCACGAAGCAGGCGGCGGCCGCCACGGCGAGGGAGCCGACGGCGAGGCCCGCCCGGCGGGCGGTGTAGCCGTTGTCGTGGTGCACCCAGGTCGTGCCGTAGAACCGGAGGGGCTCGGGGCGGGGGCCCGCGGGGACGTCCGGGATGCCGTTCTTACCGTTCTCTGCGCTCACGGGTCGATTATGGCGCCGGTGCGGCGCGGGCCCCGAGCGGGCCCGGCACACCGGACGAAGACTCGTGGGACGTGGGGTGCGTCAGCCGCCCTGGCCGGCGCTGCCGAGCGGGCCGACCTGCACCGGGGTGCCGGAGCCGTCCGTGACGGGCAGCGTGGCGCCGCCCGGCCAGTCGAGGGTGACCGACTTGGTCTCGTCCGGCGGGGTCACCACCAGGCCGGTGATGCGGACACCGGAACCGCCCGAGTCGTTGATCGGGTAGGTGATGCCGAAGGTCACCGTGTCGCCGTCCGCGAGGACGACCGAGGGGGCCGACTCACCCGTGCGCTCGGCGGACAGGGTGCCGGAGTTCGTCTTCAGGTCGACGCCCGCGTAGCCCGCGAGCGAGCAGTCCCGGCCGCCGCCGTTCTTCAGGTCCACCGCGACGGTGCCCCTGTCGTCGCCGCCGATCGTTGCGTCGGTCGCCGTGATCTCCAGCTCGTCGGTGCGGCACTTGGCGGCCTTGCCGTCCTCGTCGGTGCCGCCGGTTCCGCCGGTGCCACCGGTGCCGTTGGGGGTCTTCCCTTCGGAGTCGGTGCCGCCCTGCTGGTCCGAGCCGGCCGAGTCCGAGCCGCCGGTCGAGGAGGAGGCGGTGGAGGCGGCCGGCGGTGCGGCGCTCCGGTCCGTGCCGTCGTCGTCGTTCTGGCAGGCCGTGAGCGAGAGACCGGCGGCGAGGGCCATGGCGGCGATGGTCAGCTTGCGAACGCGCATCGTTGTCTACCTCAGAGTCGGTTGGCGTGCCGGTCCGCCCGCACCCAACGGTGCGAGCAGGCGGTGTTTCCGACCATCAAGAGCCACTCGGCCCGGCACGCCGTTCCTCTCGGCAACCTCCTAATACGCCTTCAGGACAGCCCTGTTACAAGGTCAGCAGCGAGGGGCCACGTAACCGTCGCTGCCGGTGCGGACGTACGCGTCGGAGACGTACTGACCGCTGCCGATGCCGTCCCAGATGTTCGAGGTGCCGTACGGGCCCGAGACCCGGGTCCCCGGCGTCTGGCAGCGGATCTGGACCCGGGAGCCCTCGGGCAGGGTCCGCACGATGGAGTAGCCGGTGCCGGGACCGCTGCGGACGTTCAGCCGGTAGCCCGGCGCCACCGGGTAGGAGCCGGCGGCAGCGGCTGCCGTGGTGACGGCCTCCGTGGTCGCCTTCTCGTCCCCGCCCGTGGCGTCCGTGAGCTGGTCGACAGACATGAAAAACCTCCCCCGTCGTACCCCACGGGTTTCGTGGGGTCACGTTGATTCCCATGGATCAAGATGCGAAACACCAGTTCGCAACTCGCACGCGGAGGCTAGCAAGCCTCTTCGGCCCCAAAAGAACCATCGACTAGGCTCCGAGCGTCGCGCGCGCGAACGAACAGCACGGGGGTGGTTCCATGGCGCCGCAGCCGAACGCCGGAGCGGGCGCGGAAGCGGAACTTCCGGAGTACGCCGGTCACTACCGACTCGAGTCCTGTCTGGGCTCGGGTGGCATGGGGGTCGTGCACCTGGCCCGCAGCACTTCCGGGATGCGGGTCGCGGTGAAGGTCGTGCACGCCCGGTACGCCCTGGATCCCGAGTTCAGAGGGCGGTTCCGGCAGGAGGTGGCCGCTGCGCGGCGGGTGAGCGGGGCCTTCACGGCGCCGGTCGTCGACGCCGATCCGGATGCCGGGCGGCCCTGGATGGCCACGCTGTACATCCCTGGTCCCACGCTTTCCGAGCAGGTGAAGCGGAACGGTCCGATGGATCCCGCCCAGTTGCGCCGGCTGATGGCCGGACTCGCGGAGGCGCTGCGCGACATCCATCGGGTGGGGGTCGTGCACCGGGATCTGAAGCCGAGCAACGTGCTGCTCGCCGAGGACGGGCCGAAGGTCATCGACTTCGGCATCTCCCGGCCGAAGGACAGTGAACTGCGGACGGAGACGGGGAAGCTGATCGGCACGCCGCCGTTCATGGCGCCCGAGCAGTTCCGGCGCCCCCGCGAGGTGGGGCCCGCCGCGGACGTGTTCGCGCTCGGGTCGCTCATGGTGCACGCGGCGACCGGACGCGGGCCGTTCGACTCCGACAGTCCGTACGTCGTCGCCTACCAGGTCGTGCACGACGAACCCGACCTGACCGGCGTACCGGAGACGCTGGCGCCGCTGGTGCTGCGGTGCCTCGCCAAGGAGCCCGCCGACCGGCCCACCCCGGACGAGCTGATGCGGGAGCTGCGGTCGGTGGCGGCGGCGTACGACACGCAGGTGTTCATACCGGCACAGCGGGTGGAGGACTCGTCGGCCCCGGCGGCGGCCGCTGCTTCGGAGCGGGCCCCGGCGCCGGAGGCTCCCGCCGAGCCGGCCGTGCGGCGGCTCGGCAGGCGGGCGGCGCTCGTGGCCGGTGCGCTCTGCCTCGCCGTGACCGGAGGTCTCGTCGCGGTCCAGCTGTCCGGCGACGCCGAACCGGCGCACCGGGCGCCCGCCGCGCAGAGCGGCCCGGGCGGGTTCGGCGGGTGGGAGGCGGTGCCCGCGTCGAAGGGCGGTGGCGTCCCCCAGTGCTCGTACGCGGCGCGGCGGCTGCTGTGCGCGCGGCCCGGGCTGGTCTTCGCGATCGATCCGGCCGACGGCAGCACGCTGTGGCGGCACGCCGTGGAGGAGGCCGTGCGGAGCGAACCGCCGGTCGTGTCGGGCGGGCTCGTACAGCCCGAGGTCGGCCTGCTGGGCCCGTTGGAGGCGCTCGACCCCGCCACGGGCGAGCCGGTGTGGCAGGAGGAGATGCCCGCGTACGACGGTCTGCGGTGCGTCGGCGACATGCTCCTGCTCACCCGCGCCGACGGGACGGTCACCGGTGTGGACAGCGCCTCGGGGCGTCCCCGGTGGTCGCACCGGATCCCCGGGCAGTCCGTGCCGTACTTCACCTCGTTCGCCGGTGAGCGGCGACCGGTGGCGTACGCGACGAGCGGAACCCCGGACGGGCAGCGGACCCGGGTCACCGCGGTGGACCCGGCCGACGGGGACGTGCGGTGGGACACGGAGCTGGCGGGGACGCTGACGCCCGTGGGGGCGGCGGACGGATCCGTGTTCCTCGTCGCCGAAGGGGCGGCCTACGGCGACGTCAAGGCCGTGGTCCGCTACACGCCCGCCACCGGGGCGACCCGCCGGGTGACGCTGCCGATCCCGGTCGAGCAGGCGTCGGCGTCGGCGGGCGTGCGCGGGGACACCGTGTACCTCATGGGCGCGGGCGGCTCGCTGGTCGCCGTGGACATGGCGGCGGGGGAGCAGGCGTGGCGGCTGGAGACGGGCGTGAGCCGGGGCTCGGCGCCGGTCTCCGACGGGCGGCACGTGTACGTCACCGCCCCCGACGGGCGGCTCCTCGGCGTCGACGCCCGCAAGGGCAGGCTCCTCGGACAGACCCGGCCCCGGCTCGGCGACGACTCCGACAAGGTGCCCGCGTCACTGCCGGCGCCGCTGCTGGCGGGCGGGCACGTGTACGCCGGGGCGCCGGACGGGACGGTGTTCGGGGTGCCGGGGCGGGACCCGGGGGCCTGGTAGGCCGCGGATCCCGCCGAGGGGGTCAGCCCAGCTTGCTGACGTCGCGCACCGCGCCCTTGTCCGCGCTGGTCGCCATCGCGGCGTACGCCTTGAGGGCCGCGGAGACCTTGCGGTCGCGGTTCTTCGGGGCGTACACGCCGCCCAGGGCCTGCTCGCGGCGGGCCAGCTCGGCGTCGTCGACCAGCAGCTCGATGGAGCGGTTCGGGATGTCGATGCGGACGCGGTCGCCGTTCTCGACGAGGGCGATGGTGCCGCCGGCGGCCGCCTCGGGCGAGGCGTGGCCGATGGACAGGCCCGAGGTGCCGCCGGAGAAGCGGCCGTCGGTGACCAGGGCGCAGGCCTTGCCGAGGCCGCGGCCCTTCAGGTACGAGGTCGGGTAGAGCATCTCCTGCATGCCGGGGCCGCCCTTGGGGCCCTCGTAGCGGATGACGACGACGTCGCCCTCCTTGACCTGCTGGGTGAGGATCTTCTGGACGGCCTCCTCCTGCGACTCGCAGACGACCGCCGGGCCCTCGAAGGTCCAGATGGACTCGTCGACGCCCGCCGTCTTCACGACGCAGCCGTCGACCGCCAGGTTGCCGCGCAGGACCGCGAGGCCGCCGTCCTTGGAGTAGGCGTGCTCGGCGGAGCGGATGCAGCCGCCCTCGGCGTCCTCGTCGAGGGAGTCCCAGCGCTCGGACTGGGAGAAGGCCTCGGCGGAGCGGACGCAGCCGGGGGCCGCGTGCCACAGTTCCAGGGCCTCCGGGGACGGGGAGCCGCCTCGGACGTCCCAGGTCTTCAGCCAGTCGGCCAGGGACGGGCTGTGGACGGAGTGCACGTCCTCGTTGAGCAGGCCCGCGCGGTGCAGTTCGCCGAGGAGGGCGGGGATGCCGCCGGCGCGGTGCACGTCCTCCATGTAGTACGTGCGGTCCTTGGCGACGTTGGGCGCGACCTTGGCCAGGCAGGGGACGCTGCGCGAGAGGGCGTCCATCTCGGCGAGGCCGTAGGAGACCTCGGCCTCCTGTGCGGCGGCCAGCAGGTGCAGGATCGTGTTGGTGGAGCCGCCCATCGCGATGTCCAGCGCCATGGCGTTGCCGAAGGCGGCGGCGGTGGCGATGTTGCGAGGCAGGACCGAGTCGTCGTCCTGCTCGTAGTAGCGGCGGGTCAGGTCCAGGACCGTGTGCGCGGCGTTCTCGTAGAGCGCCTTGCGGGCGGTGTGGGTGGCCAGGACCGAGCCGTTGCCGGGGAGGGAGAGGCCGATGGCCTCGGTCAGGCAGTTCATCGAGTTGGCGGTGAACATGCCGGAGCAGGAGCCGCAGGTCGGACAGGCGTTCTCCTCGATGCGGAGGATGTCCTCGTCGGAGATCTTGTCGTTGACCGCCTCCGACATCGCGTCGACCAGGTCCAGGGTGCGGACCGTGCCGTCGACCAGGGTGGCGCGGCCGGACTCCATCGGGCCGCCGGAGACGAAGACCGTGGGGATGTTCAGGCGGAGAGCCGCGTTGAGCATGCCCGGGGTGATCTTGTCGCAGTTGGAGATGCAGATCAGGGCGTCGGCGCAGTGGGCCTCGACCATGTACTCCACGCTGTCCGCGATCAGGTCGCGGGAGGGCAGGGAGTAGAGCATGCCGCCGTGGCCCATCGCGATGCCGTCGTCGACGGCGATCGTGTTGAACTCGCGCGGGATGCCGCCGGCCGCGACGACCGCCTCGCTGACGATCCGGCCGACCGGGGCGAGGTGGGTGTGGCCCGGCACGAACTCCGTGAAGCTGTTGGCGACCGCGATGATCGGCTTCCGCCCGATGTCCGCGCCGGGTACACCGGAGGCACGCATAAGGGCGCGGGCGCCCGCCATGTTGCGGCCGTGGGTGACTGTGCGGGACCTCAGTTCGGGCATCGTCGCTCGCTCCTTCGGAGAGTTATGACTGTCGTCGAGCGTACGCCGGTCATCCAGGGGCCGGGACAGGGTGTCCGTAATGCGGGATGCTCGTCTCGCCGCCGACCCCGTGCGAAGGGTGCGTCAGGGGCCGGTGAGGTGGCCCTGTACGACCGGTGCCAGGCGGGCGATGATCCGCTCCGGGTCCGCCGAGGCCAGCGGCTCCGCCTTGATCACGTAACGGAGCACGGCGCACCCCACCAGCTGCGCGGCCGCCAGCTCGGCGCGCAGCTCCGCGTCCGGCAGGTCCAGCCGGGCCGCGATGCGGCGCAGCAGCTGGGCGGCGATCAGGCGGCGGAAGACGGCGGCGGCGGTCTCGTTGTTCAGGGCGGAGCGGACGATGGCCAGCAGCGGAGTACGGGTGGCCGGGTTCTCCCAGAGGCCGAAGAAGAAGCGGGTGAGCCGTTCGCCGACCCCGTCGAGGGGGCCGTCGCCGATCGCCTCGGGGGCTCCGAGGACCGGTGCGAAGGCGACCTCGATGGCCGCCTCGAAGACCTGCTCCTTGGTGCCGAAGTAGTGGTGCACCAGTGCCGGGTCCACGCCCGCCGTCTTGGCGATGCCGCGTACGGACGTCTTCTCGTAGCCGCGCTCGGAGAACTCCTCGCGGGCCGCGGTGAGGATGCGGTCGCGGGTGCCGGCGGACTCCGTGCGCGGTGGACGGCCGCGGCGGCGGGTCCCCCCGCCGGCGTCGCTCACCGCCGGTGCGCCTTCGCCGCCGGGCCCGCCGGGCCCGGTGCGCCCGCCGACGCCAGGTGCAGGCGGGCGAAGGCCAGTGCTTCGGCGAGATCGGCCTCACGTTCGGCGCTGGACATCGCGCGACGGGTGTTGACCTCGATGACGACGTGGCCGTCGAAGCCGGTGTGCGCGAGGTGCTCCAGCACCTCGGCGCAGGGCTGGTCGCCGCGGCCGGGGACGAGGTGTTCGTCCTTGGCGGAGCCCTTGCCGTCGGCGAGGTGGACGTGGCCGAGGCGGTCGCTCATGCGGTCGAGCATGTCGAGGGTGTCGGTGCGGGAGGTGGCGGCGTGGCTGAGGTCGATCGTGAAGTGACGGTAGTCCTCCTTCGTCACGTCCCAGTCGGGGGCGTACGCCTGCATCTCGCGGTCGCGGTAGCGCCAGGGGTACATGTTCTCGACGGCGAACCGCACGTCCGTCTCGTCCGCCATCCGCCAGATGCCGCTGACGAAGTCCCGGGCGTACTGCCGCTGCCAGCGGAACGGGGGGTGGACCACCACGGCGCTCGCGCCGAGTCTCTCGGCGGCGGCGCGGGCGCGCTGGAGCTTGACCCAGGGGTCGGTGGACCAGACGCGCTGGGTGATGAGCAGGCAGGGCGCGTGCACGGCCAGGATCGGCATGCGGTGGTAGTCGCTGAGTCTGCGTAGCGCGTCGATGTCCTGGCTGACCGGATCGGTCCACACCATGACCTCGACTCCGTCGTAGCCGAGGCGCGCGGCGATCTCGAAGGCCGTCGCGGTCGACTCCGGGTAGACGGAAGCCGTCGACAGGGCGACCTTCGCATCCGGGATGCGGACTACGTCCCTTGGTTTTGCCACGGGGGTCAGGTTACGGGGTGGGGTCGGGTGGGTGCGGGGTGCCCTTTCGCCGTTGTGGTGATTGACGTACGGCGAGTGCGGCGCGCTACACCGGGCCCATGTGGTCGAGGCGCCGGAGGATGACTCCCTCTCTGAGTGCCCATGGGCAGATCTCCAGGCTTTCCACGTGGAAGAGGTCCATCGCGGCCTCGGCGACCAGGGCACCGGCCAGGAGCTGGTTCGCGCGGCCCTCGGAGACGCCGGGGAGCTCGGCGCGCTCGGCGGTGGTCATGGCGGCCAGGCGGGGCACCCACGCCTCCAGGGAGGCCCGCTTCAGCTCGCGCTGGACGTAGAGGCCCTCGGCGGAGCGGGCGGCGCCGGCGATGCGGGCCAGCTGCCGGAAGGTCTTGGAGGTGGCGACCACGTGGTCGGGGGCGCCGAAGCGGCTGAAGTCGCCGACCGTGCGGGCGATCTCGGTGCGGACGTGGCGGCGCAGCGCCCTGACGTCGTCCGGGTGGGGCGGGTCGCCGGGCAGCCGGGCGGCGGTCAGCCGGCCCGCGCCGAGCGGCAGCGACACGGCGGTGTCGGGCTCCTCGTCGATGCCGTAGGCGATCTCCAGGGAGCCGCCGCCGATGTCGAGGACCAGCAGCTTGCCCGCGGACCAGCCGAACCAGCGGCGGACGGCGAGGAAGGTGAGCCGGGCCTCCTCGGCGCCGCTGAGGACCGTCAGCTCGACGCCTGTCTCCTCGCGCACGCGCGCGAGGACGTCGTCGGCGTTGCTCGCCTCGCGCACGGCGGAGGTGGCGAACGGCAGCAGGTCCTCGACGCCCTTGTCCTCGGCGGCCTGGAGCGCCTCCCGGACGACGGCGACCAGCCGGTCGACGCCGTCGGGGCCGATCGCGCCGTCCTCGTCGAGGAGCTGGGCGAGGCGCAGTTCCGCCTTGTGCGAGTGGGCGGGCAGCGGGCGCGCGCCCGGGTGTGCGTCCACCACCAGCAGATGCACCGTGTTCGAACCCACGTCGAGGACACCGAGTCTCATGTAAGGAACGCTACTGCCAGCGGGGAGTGCGGCGGTGCCGTCATCCGGCCCGGGCGACTTACCCTGGAGCCGTGCCAAAGACGAAAAAGGCGAAGGACGAAAAGTCGACCAAGAAGGACAAGAAGCACAAAATGGGCGACGAGAAGGGCCTCGACTTCGCGCGCGCGTGGGTGGAGTTTCCGGATCCGGCGGACGACGAGCAGGTCTTCCGGTGCGATCTGACATGGCTGACCTCCCGCTGGAACTGCATCTTCGGCAGCGGCTGCCAGGGCATCCAGGCGGGCCGCGCGGACGACGGGTGCTGTTCGCTGGGCGCCCACTTCTCCGACGAGGACGACGAGAAGCGGGTCGCCGAGAACGTGGCACGGCTCACGCCGGACGTCTGGCAGCACCACGCCGAGGGCACGCGGGACGGCTGGATCTCCGAGGACGACGAGGGCTCCCGGCAGACCCGGCCCTTCCAGGGCTCGTGCATCTTCCAGAACCGGCCCGGTTTCGCCGGGGGCGCGGGCTGCTCGCTGCACATCCTGGCCCTCAAGGAGGGGCGGGAGCCGCTGGAGACCAAGCCGGACGTGTGCTGGCAGCTTCCGGTCCGGCGGACGTACGAGTGGATCGACCGGCCCGACGACACCCGCGTGCTGCAGGTGTCGATCGGTGAGTACGACCGGCGCGGGTGGGGCCCGGGCGGGCACGACCTGCACTGGTGGTGCACCTCGGCGACCTCGGCGCACGGCGCCGGCGACCCGGTGTACGTCTCGTACCGGCCGGAGCTGATCGAGCTGATGGGCAAGGCGGGCTACGACCGGCTGGTCGAGCTGTGCGAGGAGCGGCTGGCCTCGCAGTTGCCCCTGGTGGCACCGCATCCGGCGGACCCGGCCCGCTGAATCCGCTCTACGAGGTGGACGGGCTCGGGTCGCCGTCCTCGCCGGGCGGCGGGGACGAGCCGCCCGTGCCGCCGGTGGGCGACGGGTCGTCGGTGGGTGTCGGGTCCGGGTCGGGCGACGTGGGCGACGGGTCGTCCGTGGGGGTCGGGTCGGGAGGCGCCGAGGTCGACGGGGACGGGTCCGGGTCCGGGCCGGGGTCTGACGGGGGCGGGGAGTCGTCGGGGGTACTGGGGCGCGGGCCCGGGTGGGAAGGGCTGGGCGCGGTGCCGTAGCCCTCGATGGAGACGACGGCGCCGGCGGGTGAGACGGCCACCCGTGCGCTCCAGTGGCCGGACGGTTCCCGCAGGTGGTCGACGTAGACCTTGATCGTCAGCGTCTCGCCGGGGTCGAGGGTGCCCGACGACCGGCTCAGGTACAGCCAGGAGGCGCCGGTGGACGCGGACCAGCGCACCGGTGCGTCGCCGGTCGCGGTCAGGGTGACGAGCGTGGTGTCGCCGTCGTGGCCGGCCGTGACGTCCAGGTGACCGGCGCCCTTCTCGCCCGCGCCGGAGACGCTGACGACCGCCACGGAGACGTCGGCCTTGCCGTTCCTGCCGAAACGGGTGCCGGGGGTGGTGCTCGCGTTGCCCGCGTTCTCGTAGCCGTGGCCGCCGCCCGCCGACTCGCCGTCCAGGCCGTCGGGCCCCTGCGCCTCGCTGGCGCTGGCCGAGCGGCCGTCCTCGCCCTCGACGACCGGGGTGCCGCGGTAGGCCGCCCACAGGGCGAGCACGGGGGCGGCGACGACGGTGGCCACGACGGTCGTGGTGACGGCACGCGCGCGCAGGCGGTCGCGCCGGGCCGCGCGGTCCTTGGGGTCCATCGGGAAGCCGCGCCGGTCGAAGCGGGGTGCGGCGCTCCGCGCGCGCGGGAGGTGCGCCATGGCGACGTGCAGCGCCGCGCGGGGTGCCTCCAGGACGGGCAGCTCGGCGGGCGTGACGCTGGTGCCGGGCCAGCGGCCCGGGATCGCGCGCTCGGCGGTACGGCGGCAGCGCGGGCAGTCGTCGACGTGCCGGACCAGCTCGCGGCGCAGGGCGGCGCTCAGTACGTACTGGTTGTCGCCGGTGAGGCGGGCGACGCCCGGGCAGCCGCCGGTCTCGACGACCGCGAGCGCGGCGCGGGTGCGCTCGACCTCGCAGGCGGCGGAGGCGAGCAGTTCACGGGCGGCGGCCAGATCCATGCCGAGGACGGCGGCGACCTCGTGGGCGGCGAGGTGGTGGCGCACGGCGAGTTCGAGGGCCTCGCGCTGCTCCGGGGTGGTGCCGGCGGCCTCCGGCCAGGCGAGCAGGGCGAGTTCGCGGCGGTGGCGCTGCTGTGCTTCGTCGTTGCCGTCGCGTCCATCGGTGCCGTCGCGTCCATCGATGCCGTCGCGTACGTCGCGTACGTCGTGCGCGGTGGGCGGCGACAGGGGTGCGTGCTGCTGATGGGCGGTGCGCTGCCGGGCGGCGTGGGGGCGGCCCGCCGCGTGGCTGCTCGGACGTTTCTGCTTGGCCTCGGCCAGCTTGCGCAGGCAGGCCCAGCGGGCCAGCGCGTACATCCACGCCCTGCGGTCCCCGGCGGCTCCCGGGCCGCGGTGGCCGCGGCGCTCGGCGAGCGCCAGGACGTCGCCCAGGGCTTCGGTCGCGGCGTCGTGGTCGCAGAGCACGGACAGGCAGTACGTGAACAGGCCGTCCAGATACGCGTCGTAGCGCGCGGGCGGCCGCTGCGCCAGCGTGCGCGCCGCGGTGCGGTCACGCGCTTCCCGGTGCGCCCGGTGTGCGCCGGTCGTGCGGGTCGTGGTCTCCGGACTGCTCCTCATCACTCGGCGACCGTAGGGGGCTATGGGTGGCGCGAACTGGCGCATTGGGCCCTTTTAATCCGTACGGGTGAAACGATCCCTCATAAGGGGACAGGAAGCTGTGGTTCCGTGGCCGGTTCGGGGTGCCGGGTGGTCCGTTCGGGGTGCGGGTGCGATGCCTGCGGCGGCCTGTGCGGGAGGGGTGGGGTGCCGGTAGCGCGGTGCGTTGTGTGTGGGTCGGGGCCGCGCCGGGGGGTGTCCGTCCTCGGAACGGCGCGGAATCGGTCGGCCACAGAAGCGACGGCGCGGACGCGCCAACCGCTGCGGGCGGACACCCCCCGACACGTCCCCTTCTCGCCGTACGCGGCCACCGGTCCGCGTCGCCGGGGGCGGTCGTCGTCCCGCTCCGCCGTCCGGCTGCGGGCCGTCGCGTGCGTGGCCGCTTCGTCGCGGCACGGGTTGTCAGTGGGGGCGGTTACGGTTCGTGCATGGCTGCCCGTGCGAAGTCCACCAAGGAACGGCCGTCCTACCGCTGCACCGAGTGCGGCTGGCAGACGGCCAAGTGGCTCGGCCGCTGCCCCGAGTGCCAGGCCTGGGGCACGGTCGAGGAGTACGGCGCGCCCGCGGTCCGTACGACGACGCCGGGGCGTGTCACCACCTCCGCGCTGCCCATCGGCCAGGTCGACGGCCGTCAGGCGACCGCCCGCTCGACCGGCGTGCCCGAGCTGGACCGGGTGCTCGGCGGCGGACTGGTGCCCGGCGCCGTGGTGCTGGTCGCGGGTGAGCCCGGCGTCGGCAAGTCCACCCTGCTGCTGGACGTGGCGGCCAAGTCGGCGAGCGAGCAGCACAAGACCCTCTATGTCACGGGTGAGGAGTCGGCGAGCCAGGTGCGGCTGCGCGCCGACCGCATCAAGGCCATCGACGACCATCTGTACCTCGCCGCCGAGACCGACCTCGCGGCCGTGCTGGGGCATCTGGACGCGGTCAAGCCCTCCCTGCTGATCCTGGACTCCGTGCAGACGGTCGCCTCCCCCGAGATCGACGGCGCCCCCGGCGGCATGGCACAGGTGCGGGAGGTGGCGGGCGCGCTGATCCGCGCCTCCAAGGACCGCGGCATGTCCACCCTGCTGGTGGGTCACGTCACGAAGGACGGGGCCATCGCCGGTCCGCGGCTGCTGGAGCACCTCGTGGACGTCGTGCTCCACTTCGAGGGCGACCGGCACGCCCGCCTGCGGCTGGTCCGCGGCGTCAAGAACCGGTACGGCACCACCGACGAGGTCGGCTGCTTCGAGCTGCACGACGAGGGCATCACCGGCCTGACCGACCCCAGCGGACTCTTCCTCACCCGCCGCGCGGAACCCGTGCCCGGCACCTGCCTGACCGTCACCCTGGAGGGCCGCCGCCCGCTGGTCGCCGAGGTGCAGGCGCTCACGGTCGACTCCCAGATCCCGTCCCCCCGGCGCACCACCTCCGGTCTGGAGACCTCCCGCGTGTCCATGATGCTGGCCGTCCTGGAGCAGCGCGGCCGCATCAGCGCCCTGGGCAAAAGGGACATCTACTCCGCGACGGTCGGCGGTGTGAAGCTTTCCGAGCCGGCCGCCGACCTGGCCGTCGCGCTCGCCCTCGCCTCGGCCGCCAGCGACACCCCGCTGCCCAAGAACCTCGTCGCGATCGGCGAGGTCGGCCTCGCCGGTGAGGTGAGACGGGTCACCGGCGTGCAGCGCAGGCTCTCCGAGGCGCACCGCCTGGGCTTCACGCACGCCCTGGTGCCGACCGACCCCGGCAGGGTCCCCGACGGTATGAAGGTCCTGGAAGTCGCGGACATAGGGGACGCCCTGCGGGTGCTTCCGCGCTCGCGTCGGCGAGAGGCCCCACGGGAGGACGAGGACCGCCGGTAGACTTTGCCCTGGTCTCGCCCGTCCGTACGACCGAGTGTGCGACAGGGGAGCGCCTGAAGAACCTGCGACCGGAGGAGTGCAGTGGCAGCCAACGACCGGGCAGCAGCTCCCGGAAAGTCCGGTGGGAGTGCCGGTGCCGATGGCCTGATGCGCGCCTCGCTGAGCGCGGTGGCGCCCGGCACGCTCCTTCGGGACGGCCTGGAACGGGTCCTTCGCGGCAATACCGGCGGCCTGATGGTGCTGGGCTCCGACAAGACCGTCGAGTCGATGTGCACCGGCGGTTTCGTACTGGACGTCGAGTTCACCGCGACCCGGCTGCGCGAGCTGTGCAAGCTCGACGGCGGCATCGTGCTGTCCTCGGACCTGTCCAAGATCCTGCGGGCCGGCGTGCAGCTGCTTCCGGACCCGACCATCCCCACGGAGGAAACCGGCACCCGGCACCGTACGGCGGACCGGGTCAGCAAGCAGGTCGGCTTCCCCGTCGTCTCCGTGTCGCAGTCGATGCGGCTGATCGCGCTCTACGTCGACGGCCAGCGGCGTGTGCTGGAGGACTCCGCGGCGATCCTGTCCCGCGCCAACCAGGCCCTGGCG
Organism: Streptomyces sp. BB1-1-1; assembly: GCF_031597775.1. NCBI lineage: Bacteria > Bacillati > Actinomycetota > Actinomycetes > Kitasatosporales > Streptomycetaceae > Streptomyces > Streptomyces sp. BB1-1-1. The sequence continues at coordinate 3,824,390 of NZ_CP134203.1, forward strand.
ACCCTGGAGCGCTACAAGCTCCGCCTCGACGAGGTCGCGGGCACGCTGTCGGCGCTGGAGATCGAGGACCTGGTGACGGTGCGGGACGTCTCCGCGGTCGCGCAGCGGCTGGAGATGGTGCGCCGCATCGCGACCGAGATCGCCGAGTACGTGGTGGAGCTGGGCACGGACGGACGGCTGCTGGCGCTCCAGCTGGACGAGTTGATCGCCGGCGTGGAGCCCGAGCGCGAGCTGGTCGTGCGGGACTACGTGCCCGAGCCGACCGCCAAGCGCTCCCGCACGGTCGAGGAGGCGCTCGCCGAGCTGGACAAGCTCAGCCACGCCGAGCTGCTCGAACTGTCCACGGTGGCCCGTGCGTTGGGCTACACCGGCTCTCCGGAGACCCTGGACTCGGCGGTGTCGCCGCGCGGCTTCCGGCTGCTGGCGAAGGTTCCGCGGCTGCCCGGCGCGATCATCGACCGGCTGGTGGAGCACTTCGGCGGCCTGCAGAAGCTGCTCGCCGCCAGCGTGGACGACCTCCAGACGGTGGACGGCGTCGGCGAGGCGCGGGCGCGCAGCGTGCGGGAGGGTCTGTCGCGGCTGGCGGAGTCGTCGATCCTGGAGCGGTACGTCTGAGGACTGCCGTACGAGCAGTGCCGTACGAGCAGTCCCTCACGAGTCGGCGCGGCCGGGGCCGCGTCGGCGCCGGGCCTCGTCAGGGGCTCAGTCGCTCTTCAGCACGAACGACGTCCGCACCTTCTCGAACCCGGCCGCCTTGGCCTCCACCAGGTACGTCCCCGCCTTGGCCGACCCCGCCGGGGGCGTCCCGCACTCGGGGGCGCTCGGCTTGCGGTCCCACTTCACGGTGTAGGCGATGCCGCTGCCGGCGGCCACCCGGTACCGCAGACTCCCCGCGCCCTTGACGCAGTCGTCGGAGGACCAGTAGGCGTCGTCGCCCTCGGCCGGCGTGATCGTCAACACCGCGTGCTTCGGGCCGAGATCGACCTTGCAGTCGCTGCCGGAGGTGTTCCGCGCGGTCAGTTCGAAGGTGGGGGTCTGACCAGGCGTGTAGTTGTTGCGGACACTGCGCAGGCTCAACTTCACCGCGCCCGGGGTGCAGTTGGGCAAGGCGGAGCCACCCGGCAGCGCGTCACCCGCGCCGACACCGGTCGCCGCCCCGCCCGCGGAACCGCCTCCGCCGGCACTGCCCGACCCGCCGGCTCCGTCATCGCCGCCACCGGACTCACCGCCGCCGGAACCGGACCCGTCACCGCCGGAGCCCGAGCCGGAACCCGAGCCCGAACCGCTGGAGTCCCCGCTCCCCGACTCGTCACGCCCACCCGGCGCCTCACTGATCGCCGGCCCGGAACCCGAGGGCCCCGGAGTGATCGAGGGCGCCGGATTCTTGCCGTTCGCGCCGTCCTCGCGGCCATTGCCGCCGCCACCGCCGCCGGCGACCACGATCCACGTGATCAACAGCGCCAACAGGGCGAACAGGGACAGCAGTACGGCCCTCCGTCGCCAGTAGATGGAGGAGGGAAGCGGCCCGACCGGATTGCGCAGAGATCCCACGGCGCAAACTGTACGAGAGATCGGCGCGTTCCCTTGTCCCACCCGCCGTTCAGGCCCGCAACTTTTACGGATCATCATTCCGGAGACCGTCCCGGACCCCTGCCGATCGTCAGGTGCCGCACATGTCGATCGCAGGGTGTGACCGAATCGCCCGGCCGCCTACCGTCCGTGAGCATGACCTTCGAGGACGACGAGCTGTACCGCGACATCACCGACTTCGCCCACGACACCCCGACATGGGTCCAGCACGCGGCGGAGGTGTGGACGGAGGCCGGAATCCTGTTGTTCGGCGCGCTGTTCGTCGTCGCCTGGTGGCGCTCGCGCCGCGACAGCCCGCACGCGTTCGCGACAGCGGTCCTTGCACCTGTGGCCACGGCTGTGGCGTATGTGTGCAGTGAGCTGCTCAAGTCCGGTTTCACACAGGAGCGTCCGTGCCGGGCGGTCGCCGAGGCGGTGCCGTCCCTGGCCGCATGCCCGCCGACCGGTGACTGGTCCTTCCCGAGCAACCACGCGACGATAGCGGGCGCTTCGGCCGTCGCCCTCGCCCTGGCCCTGGTCCGGCGGGCGGTCATCTGGATCACGGCTCCGCTCGCCCTGCTGATGGCCTTCTCCCGGGTTTTCGTCGGCGTGCACTACCCGCACGACGTCGCCGCCGGGCTGCTGCTCGGCGCCGTCGTCGCCGCCACGGCCGTACTCCTGGGCAGGCGTCCGGCGACGCGGCTGGCCGAGGCGATGCGCGCGTCGTCGGCACCCGCGGTGCGGTGGCTGACCGGGCCGGGCCAGGCCGCCGACACCGACGTCGGCACCGCGACCGCCACCGGCACCGCGTACGTCACCTCGCACCGGCGGCGCTGAGGCGCGTAGGCGTTCAGGCGTCCGTCTCGACCAGTCCCGCCTCGTACGCGACGATCGCGGCCTGGACCCGGTTGCGTACCTCCAGCCGGTCCAGGACCGCGCTCACGTACGCCTTCACCGTGCCCTCGACGAGGTGCAGCCGGGCGGCGATCTCCGGGTTGGACAGGCCGGCGCCGACGAGGCCGAGCACCTCGCGCTCGCGGGGGCTGAGGCGCGCCACGCGCGCGCGGGCGTGTTCCTCGCGGGCGAGCCGGCCGCCGCCACCGCCCCTGCCGAGGTCCTCGACGACGTACCGGGCGACCTTCGGGGAAAGGAAGGCGGCGCCCTCGGCCACGGCCCGTACGCCCGCCATCAGTTCGTAGGGGTCCCCGGACTTGAGCAGGAAGCCGGTGGCACCGCCGGCCAGGGCCTGGGCCACGTAAGACTGTTCGGAGAAGGTGGTCAGCATGGCGACCGCCGTGCCGGGGACGGTCCGTACGATCTCCCGCGCGGCCGCGAGTCCGTCCAGGCGGGGCATGCGGATGTCCAGCAGGGCGACGTCGGGGCGGTGGGCACGGGCCAGTTCGACCGCCTCGCGGCCGTCCCCCGCCTCGGCGACGACCTCGCTCTCCCCGCCGCTCGCCAGGATGGCGCGCACGCCGGCCCGCACCATCGCCTCGTCGTCGGCCAGCAGTACCCGGATCACCGTGCGGACTCCTCGTGTCGCTCGTAGGGCTCGCGCCCCTCGCCGGACGGTCCGGCGCGGGGGATGACGTCCTTGGCGGCCAGGCGCCCCTCCTCGTCGAAGCAGAGCCGGAAGTGGTCGACGGAGACGAGGAGTTCACCGCTCGACCGGTAGTAGCGGCAGTCGGCGTCCTTCGGGGGCGCGGGGGCGCGTTCGACGGGCGGGTCGTTGACCGCGCGGTCCGGCAGTACGGGGGCGACCTCGTCGTGCGGCGTGCCCAGGCGCAGTTCCGCGTACGCGGCGGGGCTGAGCACCGAGTGCGTCTCGGTGTACGCGTACCAGCCGAAGGCGGCGCCGACCAGGACGACGCCCGCACCGGCGGCGGCGCCCAGGCCGAGGGCGACGCGGCGGCGGGCGCGGGCGAAGGGCGCCGAAGGGGCGGGGGCCGGGGCGGGGGTCGGGGCCGGGGTCGGTGCCGGGGTCGGTGCCGGGGCAGGGGTCTGCTGGGCGGGGACGTACGCCCGGACTCGGAAGCCGTCCCCGTGCGGTCCCGCGTCGAAGTCGCCGCCGGCCGAGGCGACGGCGGCGCGCAGCCCGAGCAGGCCCGAACCGCCCGACGAAGGGAACGCCTCCTGGGCGGCCGGTCCGTTGGTGACGGTGACCGTCGTGCCGCGTGCCTGCCCGGTGACCGCTACGACCACGGGGGCGCCCGGCGCGTGCCGGGCCGCGTTGGTCAGGGCCTCGCGCACCACCCGGTGCAGCAGGCGTTCGGTGATGCCGCCGGGCTCCGGGGCCGGGGCGGTGGTGTCGTCCCGCGGTTCCCAGCGGACGGGGAGTCCCGATTCGGCGGCGCGGGCGACGAGGTCCTCGACGCTCTCGCCCGCCGGGGCCAGCGGGGCGGGTTCGTCGTCGACGGACACCTCGCGCAGTACGCCGATGATGCGGTGCAGGTGGTCGGTGGCGTCGGCGGCGGCGACGCGCAGGTCGGCCGCGGCGGCACGGTGGTCGGCGGCGAGGCCCGGTGCGACCTGGAGGGCCGCGGCGCGCAGGGCGAGCAGGCTCAGTTCGTGGCCGAGGGAGTCGTGCATGTCCTGGGCGATCCGGGCCCGTTCGCGCAGTCTGGCCCGCTCCTCGGCGTGCCGCTGTTCGTCCTCCAGCCGGGCGGCCCTGAGCCAGCCGGCCTCGGCGAGCGCCCGGCTCTGCCGCCAGTAGCGTCCGCCGAGCCAGGGGAAGACGCAGCCGAAGAGCAGCGTGCCGGTCAGGACCAGCCACTCGGGCGCCGGGTCGACTCCGACCAGCGCGATCCGCGCCGTGCCGACGACACCGGCACCGACGAAGCCGGCCACCGCGGGGCGCGGCCGCCGCGCGCGCAGGCCGAGCAGCAGGGCGAAGACGCCGAGGGCGGGGCCGTAGGAGACGCTGAACAGAGCCGGGGCCGCGGCGAGACTCAGGCCCGCCGCCAGCGCGAAGGCGGCGAGCGGCTGCCGCCGGGACAGCGCGACGGCCACGGCGAGCACTCCCAGGCCGGCCAGCTGCTGCCAGAGGGGCCGCGGCTCGTTCATCCCGAGCCGGTCCGCGGTGACCGCGGGAAGGGCTAGGGCGGCCCACAGGAGGGCGCCGCTGCCGAGGGCGGCGAGGCGGGCGGGCCCGACGCCTTCACCGACGCGCCCGCCGCCGGCCCCGGCGTCGTCGGCCGGGCGGGTTGTGTTCACGGGCCGACGCTACAAGCGGGCGGCGGGGCGGCGCCCCTGCCGATCGTCAGGGGTCGTGGCCGATACCGGGTGGCGGTGCGCCCGCGCGGTGGTCCTCCCGTGGCAGGATCGGAGGGTCATGACTGCGCCCACGAAGCCCTCGCACAACGGCCCCTCCGACCCCGCCGCGACCCCGGCCTCCGCCGCCGTCCCGGTCGGTGAGCGGGCCGCGTCCGGTGTGCCGCTGCACGCCCCCGTCATCGACTGGTTCGACGAGCACGCCCGCGATCTGCCGTGGCGGCGCCCGGAGGCCGGCGCGTGGGGCGTGATGGTCAGTGAGTTCATGCTCCAGCAGACGCCGGTGAGCCGTGTCCTGCCCGTCTACGAGCAGTGGCTGGCCCGCTGGCCGCGCCCCGCCGACCTCGCCGCGGAGGCGCCCGGCGAGGCCGTCCGCGCCTGGGGCCGGCTCGGCTACCCGCGTCGCGCCCTGCGCCTGCACGGCGCCGCCGCGGCCATAACGGAACGGCACGGCGGCGACGTACCGGCGGACCACGCCCAGCTGCTGGCGCTGCCCGGCATCGGCGAGTACACGGCCGCCGCGGTCGCCTCCTTCGCCTACGGCCAGCGGCACGCCGTACTGGACACCAACGTCCGCCGGGTGTTCGCCCGGGCGGTCACCGGTGCGCAGTACCCGCCGAACGCCACCACCGCCGCCGAGCGGAAGCTGGCGCGGGCGCTGCTGCCGGAGGACGAGGCGAGCGCCGCCCGCTGGGCCGCCGCCTCCATGGAGCTGGGCGCGCTCGTCTGCACGGCGAAGAACGAGTCGTGCCACCGCTGCCCGATCTCGGACCGGTGCGCCTGGCGGCTGGCCGGCAAGCCCGCGCACGACGGGCCGCCACGGCGCGGCCAGACGTACGCGGGTACCGACCGGCAGGTGCGCGGCCGGCTGCTCGCGGTGCTGCGGGAGGCGCACGGGCCGGTGCCGCAGGCGGCCCTCGACCAGGTCTGGCACGAACCGGTCCAGCGCGCACGGGCCCTGGACGGCCTCGTCGCCGACGGTCTGGTGGAGCCGCTGGCGGACGGGCTGTACCGGCTGCCGCTGAGCTGACGTACGGCCGGAGCGCAGCGGTGAGCACAGCCGTGGCGGGGACTTTCGTGACAAGTCACATAGCGGGTGAATCGGTCATTACCCACCCCAAGTGGTCTGTCGTTCCAGCCGGTTCCTCCTTCCGTTACACAACCGACGGACAGCCGAGGGCCCCCCGCAGGCTGCCTCGCACAGCGCCGTGACAACGCTTCCCTAACTTCGTTTCCGTGCCCCGCAGGCACAGCAGGGCTACGGATCGGAAGGCGGTTGACATGGGCGAGGTGCTCGAGTTCGAGGAGTACGTCCGGACCCGGCAGGACGCGCTGCTGCGCAGCGCCCGGCGCCTGGTCCCGGATCCCGTGGACGCCCAGGACCTGCTGCAGACCGCGCTGGTGCGCACGTACCGCCGCTGGGAGACCATCGAGGACAAGCGGCTGGCGGACGCCTACCTGCGCCGGGTGATGATCAACACGCGTACCGAGTGGTGGCGGGCGCGGAAGCTGGAGGAAGTGCCGACCGAGCAGCTCCCGGAGTCGTGCGTGGACGACTCCACCGAGCAGCACGCGGACCGCGCCCTGCTGATGGACGTCATGAAGGTGCTCGCCCCGAAGCAGCGCAGTGTCGTGGTGCTGCGACACTGGGAGCAGATGTCCACGGAGGAGACCGCCGCCGCCCTCGGCATGTCGGCGGGAACGGTCAAGAGCACGCTGCACCGGGCGCTCGCCCGGCTCCGTGAGGAGCTGGTCGCCCGCGATCTGGACGCACGGGCGCTGGAGCGTGAGGAGCGGGAGCGTTGCGCGGCCTGACCGTCGGTCGATCACCCGGGGATACCCGGAGGAGTACGCAGGGTACGCAGGCGGCGAGTACGGCGGTGGTCGTGCTCGTCGCCCTCGGCCTTTCCCTCTCCGGCTGCGGCGCGGGCGGCACCGGCGCCCGTGACGAGGGGCCGGCCCACGCGGACGCGGTGGCGGGCGCCGCCTCCTCCTCGCCCACGACCTCCCCCTCCAAGGCTCCCGACCGGGTGGACGCGGTCCGGCTCGTCAAGGCCGACCCCAAGGTCTCCGCCGAGGTCAAGCGCGAGCTGAAGCCGTGCGTCGCCGACGAGTATCCCGTCGACGTGTCGTACGGGGAGCTGACCGGAGGGTCGGGATCGGCCGAGGACGTCGTCGTCAACGTGCTGACGTGCGGTGACGCGGTCGGTGTGGGCAGTTACGTGTACCGCGAGGAGGACGGCGCGTACCAGAATGTGTTCAAGGCCGAGGAGCCGCCGGTCTACGCGGAGATCGACCGCGGCGACCTGGTGGTGACCAAGCAGGTGTACGAGAAGGGCGACCCGGTGTCCAGTCCGTCCGGCGAGAACGTGATCACGTACCGCTGGGCCTCGGGCCGGTTCGACGAGGAGTTCCGCACCCACAACGACTACAGCAACGCCGCCGGGAACGTGCCGACCCCGGCCCCGGAACCGGACAGCTGACGCGCACGGTGAGAGAACCGGCCGACCCGCGTGAACCGATCGGGCCGCCCGGACCGATGGAGACATGAAGACCGGCGGGGACGTGAACCCCGGCGGAGAAATGAACGCGGCGCACGCCCCCCGCGTCTACCGAGTGACCGCACACGAGGACTGAGAGCACCCGGATGGCAGACCAGACCCACGTCCTGTTCGTCGAGGACGACGACGTCATCCGCGAGGCCACCCAGCTCGCCCTGGAGCGGGACGGCTTCGCGGTCACCGCGATGCCCGACGGGCTGTCGGGCCTGGAGGCGTTCCGGGCCGACCGCCCCGACATCGCGCTCCTCGACGTCATGGTCCCCGGTCTGGACGGCGTGAGCCTGTGCCGCCGCATCCGGGACGAGTCCACCGTGCCGGTGATCATGCTGTCCGCGCGGGCGGACTCCATCGACGTCGTACTGGGGCTGGAGGCCGGCGCCGACGACTACGTCACCAAGCCGTTCGACGGGGCCGTGCTGGTCGCCCGGATCCGCGCGGTGCTGCGCCGCTTCGGGCACGCGGGCGGCGGCGACCGCGGGGACGCGGGTGCCGCCGCCGACACCGGGGGCGTGCTCGCCTTCGGCGAGCTGGAGGTCGACACCGACGGCATGGAGGTGCGCCGGGCCGGGCGGCCGGTGGCGCTCACCCCTACCGAGATGCGGCTGCTGCTGGAGTTCTCCTCCGCGCCGGGCACGGTGCTCTCGCGCGACAAGCTCCTGGAGCGCGTGTGGGACTACGGCTGGGGCGGTGACACCCGCGTCGTCGACGTCCATGTGCAGCGACTGCGCACCAAGATCGGCCAGGACCGTATCGAGACGGTCCGCGGCTTCGGCTACAAGCTGAAGGCCTGAGCGGGGATTCGGGGATACAGGGACATGCGGGGGTTCTTCCGTACGAGGCTGAGCATCCGTACCGGGCTGCGCTGGAAGCTCAGCGCTGCCATCGCGCTGGTCGGCGCGCTGGTGGCGGTGGCGCTGAGCCTGGTCGTGCACAACGCGGCCCGGGTGTCGATGCTGGACAACGCGCGTGACCTCGCGGACGACCGGGTCCTGATCGCCCAGCGCAACTACGAGCTGTCCGGACGGCAGAACTTCCCGAACGCCAAGATCGACGACCCCGAGCTGCCCGCGGAGCTGCGCCGCAAGGTCGAGAACGGGCGGCGGGCGACGTACGTCGCCGAGCGGGCCGACGGGGTGACGGACATTTGGGCCGCCGTGCCGCTCAAGGACGGGCACGTGATGTCCCTGCACTCCGGGTTCACCGACCGCAGCGCGGACATCCTCAAGGACCTCGACCAGGCCCTGGTCATCGGGTCCATCGCGGTCGTCCTCGGCGGCAGCGCGCTCGGCGTGCTCATCGGCGGCCAGCTGTCGCGCCGGCTGCGCAAGGCCGCCGCCGCCGCGCACCAGGTCGCCAACGGCGAGCCGGACGTCCGCGTGCGGGACGCCATCGGCGGGGTCGTCCGGGACGAGACCGACGACCTCGCGAGCGCCGTGGACGCGATGGCGGACGCCTTGCAGAAGCGGCTGGATGCCGAGCGCCGGGTCACCGCGGACATCGCGCACGAGCTGCGCACCCCGGTGACCGGCCTGCTCACCGCCGCCGAACTGCTGCCGCCGGGCCGCCCGACCGAGCTGGTCCTCGACCGCGCGAAGGCGATGCGGACGCTGGTCGAGGACGTCCTGGAGGTGGCCCGGCTCGACGGGGCCTCGGAGCGGGCCGAGCTGCAGGACATCATGCTGGGCGACTTCGTGTCCCGGCGGGTGGCGGCCAAGGACCCGGACGTGGAGGTGCGGGTGATCCACGAATCGGAGGTCACCACCGACCCGCGACGCCTGGAACGCGTGCTGATCAACCTGCTCGCCAACGCGGCCCGGCACGGCCGGCCCCCCGTCGAGGTCAGCGTCGAGGGCCGGGTGATCCGGGTCCGCGACCACGGGCCGGGCTTCCCCGAGGCCCTCCTCGCCGAGGGCCCGAGCCGCTTCCGCACCGGCAGCACGGACCGGGCGGGCCGCGGGCACGGGCTGGGCCTGACCATCGCGGCCGGTCAGGCGCGGGTACTGGGCGCCCGGCTCACCTTCCGCAACGTACGGCCCGCCGGCGCCCCGGAGCACGTACCGGCCGAGGGCGCGGTCGCCGTGCTGTGGCTGCCGGAGCACGCGCCGACGAACACCGGGAGCTACCCGATGCTGCCGGACCGGGCCCACAGCGGCTCCCCGGGCCGGTCCTAGCCCCGCTCGGCTGCTCAGCCACTCAGCCACTCAGCAGGCGAAGTCCTGGTCCATGTCGAGGCCGCCCTCGCGGGGCTGGGTGAAGGAGAACCAGTTGCCGGAGTCGTCGCGGAAGAGGGCCTCCGTGCCGTACGGGCGCTCCTGCGGCTCCTGGAGGAACTCGACCCCGCGGTCCTTGAGCTTCTTGTAGTCGCCGTGGATGTCGTCGGTGGTCAGCACGCCGGCCCCGAGTGCGCCCTTGGCGACCAGCTTCTTGATCATCTCGGCGGACTCGGGGTCCATCGAGGGTCCGGACGGGACCATCAGCGTCAGTTCGACGTCGGGCTGGTTCGGGGAGCCGACGGTCAGCCAGCGCATGCCGCCCTCGCCCATGGTCATGTCGGTGCGGACCTCCAGGCCCAGCTTCTCGGTATAGAACTTCCTGGCCCGGTCCTGGTCGAGGACCCAGACGGTCGAGATGGCGAGACCCTTGATCATGGCGTGCTCCTGTTTGTTCGCGCTGCCTCGGCGGCCGTTCCCGCTTGCCCTGCCACGGTAGGCAGCGGGGGTCTCAGTCCGCTTCTCCGGAATTGCGCCGCACTCCGCCGGCCCAGTGCATGACGTAGCAGCCGGGTATGAGGGCGGTGCCCCGGCCCACGTGCTTCGTCCGGTACTCGCTCGGGGTCAGTCCGGTCCACGCCTTGAACCGGGTGGAGAAGGTGCCCAGGCTGCTGAAGCCGACCAGGTGGCAGATCTCGGTCACGGACAGGTTGGCGGTGCGCAGCATGTCCTCGGCGCGCTCGATACGGCGGCGGGTGAGGTACTGGCCCGGTGTCTCGCCGTACGCCTCCTTGAAGGCGCGCAGGAAGTGATACCGGGAGTACCCGGCGTGCGCGGCCACGGCGTCGAGATCGAGCGCCGGGTCGGCCCAGTCCCGGTCCATGGCGTCCTTCGCCAGCCGCAACTGCCGCAGCTTGTCCATACGCCGATGGTGGCACGGGCCACTGACAGCGGCCGGTGGAGGCACGGGCGGTGTCAGAGGCCGTCCGTAGGCTTGGGCGCCATGGGGATACGGATCGACGCAGAGGTGAGTTACCCGGTCAACGACGAGGTGGAGCGGGTGCTCGGGTTGGCCGAGGCCGTCGGTGAGCCGATCACGGTCACGTTCGTGTGGGAGGGAGGCCGGCCTTCGGAACACGCGGTGCTCGTGCCCGCGGCGACGCTGGCTCTGTGGGAGCACTGGGCTCCCGCCGCCTACCCGCCGAGGGTCGCCGCCGACCGGGCCGCGCCGGAGGAGAAGGAGGAGCCGGAGCTGGCTCATCCGGCGGAGTACGGCGCCTTCACGCTCTACCGCCGCCGCGTGGGAGGGCGCACGGCGGTCGCGCGTGACGGCCTGGTGGTCGCCGAGCTGCTGGAACCGGCCGAGGCCCACTGGCTGGAGGAGCAGGCCCGCAACGTCCGCCAGGGCTTCATGGACCCGAAGCAGAAGGCGGCGTTCGAGGAGTTCCTCGCCCGGCAGGCCGCCCTGGAGGAGTGACGGACGCGGCGGCGGCGCTAGCGCAGACCGCCGACGAACGCCTGCCAGGCACCGGCCCCGACGGTGACGACCGGGCCGGACGGGTTCTTGCTGTCGCGCACGGGGACGGCGCCGGTGGGGCAGTTGTCGGCGACCTCGACGCAGTCACCTCCGGTGTTTCCGCTGTACGAGGAGGTGCGCCAGGCGGCGCCGCCGGTGACGGTGCACTCGATGCATTCGCCGCCGGTACTTCCGCTGTAACTGGACTTACGCCACTGGCTGTTCCTCTGGCTGGGAGCCGTGTCCATAGCGTTCCTCCATCACCCGCATGATCAGTTCCGCCGAATCCTCCACGGAGAGGGCGGCAGCCTGCAAGCGAGCGTAACGGAGAGCGGCTTCCCTGATGGTCTCGGAATTTGCCGTCATGTGGCCGGAGATGAGGTCCTCCGTGTAGATGATGTCCGGGTTGTCGTCGAAGCGCATGGTGGTGAACGCCCCGTCCAGACTCGCGTGAGCCCCCGCCTCGTTCGGCAGCACCTGCACATGCATCCACCGGTGACCGGCGAACTCCAACAGCCGGGCCAGTTGCCGCCGCATGACCTCGGGGCCGCCGATCGGCCGGTGCAGTACCGCCTCGTCCAGCACCACCCAGGCCAGCGGCGGCTGTTCACGCTCCAGAATGCGCTGGCGTTCCATCCGGGCGGCCACCAGGCCTTCCAAGTCGTCCGGCATGCCGGTGGCGAGCACCGCCCGCGCATACTCCTCCGTCTGCAACAGCCCGTAGACCAACTGCGCCTGATACGTCGAGATGTACGCCGCCTTCGCCTCCATCTCCGCGTACGGCTGAAACCACGTGGGGAGTTGGCTGCGCAGCACCAGCCCGATCAGCCGGGAGAACAAACCGTCCGTGCCCAGCGCGGCGTCCACCCGCTCGGAGAAGTCCCGCGTCGGGACCTTCTTCGTCGTCTCGATCTGGCCGACCAGTGACCCGGTGCAGAAGATGATCTCGCCGAGCTGGCCCTGCCGGAGGCCGTGCGCCTCGCGCTGGCGGCGCAGTTCCCAGCCGTAGTAGTCGAGGGGGGAAGCGGTCGGGTCGAGGGACTGGATGTTGGCCACTGCGGCACCTCTCTCCGGGACTGCGGACGGCAACACCTCACGGCGTTCGTTCCTGTGCGTAGTCGAGCGTACGCAGCGCGTCGCAGCCTTGTGGTGTGAATCACGCAACCGGTCCGCAGGCGGCGGACGTCGAGAGCCAGTACCACGCCGAGTTCGCCATGGGCGCGCACTCGGCCCGTCATCTGCGCCGCGTGCTGCGGCTGTACCTCGTCCGCTCGGGCCTGCGGGACGTGGCCGACGCCGCCGAGCTGGCGCTCACGGAGCTGGTCGCCAACGTCGTACGGCACGTGCCCGGCCGCCGTTGCCGGGTGTGCTTCCTGCTGTACCCCGGCGGAGTGCGCGTGGAGGTCGCCGACAGCTGCCCGGGACTGCCCGTTCCGGCGGTTGCCGACACGCTGAGCGACGGTGGGCGCGGGCTCGTGATCGTCGCGGCGGTGGCCGACCGGTGGGGTGTCACGCCGTATGCCGACGGGCAGGGCAAGACGGTGTGGTTCGAGTGCGGCCGTGACTGACCGGCCCACGACGAAGGCCTCCGGGTGACCGAACCACCCGGAGGCCCTGTCGCAGGCGGAGCGGGGACTCACACCGCTTCGGTCACCGGTGCCTTCGCCGCGGCGGTGTCGCCGTCGCCGTCGGCCGGGGCGTCGGCCGTCTTCGGGCCCGTCCCCTTCAGCGGGACCTCCTTGACGAAGACCGCCGCGACCAGGGCGACCACCGCCACCAGGGCGCCGAGCAGGAACGCGCCGTGGGTGCCGGAGGACACCGCCTGCTGGTAGGCCTCGCGGGTCATCGTCGGCAACTTCTCCAGCGCGTCCGCGGTCAGCGTCGCCGACTGCTCGGTCACCTTGGCTCCCGCCGGGGCCTTCTCCGCCATGACGTCCTGCACCCGGTGGTTGAACAGGGCGCCCATGATCGCTACGCCGAAGGAGGAGCCGAGGGTTCGGAAGAGGGTGGCGGAGGAGGACGCGACGCCCATGTCCTTCATCTCCACGCTGTTCTGCGCCACCAGCATGGTGATCTGCATCAGGCAGCCCATGCCGAGACCGACGACGGCCATGTACACCCCGGAGGTGAAGCGGCTGGTGTCGGTGTCCATGAGCGAGAGCAGGTACAGGCCGAGGGTCATCAGGGCGCCGCCCACCACCGGGAAGATCTTGTAGCGCCCGGTGCTGGTGGTGACCCGCCCGGAGACGATCGACGTGACGAGCATCGCGCCCAGCATCGGCAGGAGCAGCAGCCCGGAGTTGGTGGCGGACGCGCCCTGCACCGCCTGCTGGTACAGCGGCAGGAAGAGGGTGGCGCCGAACATCACGAAGCCGACGATGAAGCCGATGAGGGACATCAGCGTGAAGTTGCGGCTGCGGAAGATGTGCAGCGGCATGATCGGCTCGGCGGCCCGGGTCTGCCAGAACACGAACCCGACCAGCGCGGCGACGCCGATGCCGATCAGTTCCATGATCCGCGCGGAGGTCCAGGCGTACTCGGTGCCGCCCCAGGTGGTGACGAGCACGATGGCGGTGATGCCGACGGTCAGCAGCGCGGCGCCCAGGTAGTCGATGCGCGCCTGGCTGCGCTTCTTCGGCAGGTGCAGTACGGCGCTGACGGCGACCAGCGCGACCGCGCCGAGCGGGATGTTGATGTAGAAGGACCAGCGCCAGCCCCAGTGGTCGGTGATGGTGCCGCCGACCAGCGGTCCGCCGATCATCGCCAGCGCCATGACGCCGGCCATCATGCCCTGGTACTTACCGCGCTCCCGCGGCGGTATCAGGTCGCCGATGATGGCCATGACGCCCACCATCAGACCGCCGGCGCCGAGGCCCTGGACGGTGCGGAAGCCGATGAGCTGGCCCATGTCCTGGGCCATGCCGCTGAGCACCGAGCCGATCAGGAAGATCACGATCGACGTCATGAAGACGCCCTTGCGCCCGTACATGTCGCCGAGCTTGCCCCAGAGCGGGGTGGAGGCCGCGGTCGCGAGGGTGTAGGCGGTGACGACCCAGGAGAGGTGCTCCAGGCCGCCCAGCTCGCCCACGATCGTCGGCATCGCGGTGCCGATGATCATGTTGTCGAGCATCGCGAGCATCATCGCGATCATGAGCGCGAGCAGGACGACCCGTACGCTCCTCGGCTGCTTGCCGCCGGCCTCGCCGGCTTGTACTCCCGGCGCGTCCACGCCTGCTCCTGGTGTGTCCGCCATCGCTCCCACTCCCCCAGCTGCCCGCTGTTCCGCTCGCCTACTTACTTGCCGCCCGGCAAGTTGACTACACTCGGGAAGGTAGACGCGTAACTAGCCGGTCGTCAAGTAAGTTTTTCGGAAAGTGCGCGGAGCAGGAAGTGCGTAGGAGGATGGGCGGCACGATGGACGGCACCAAGCAGCAGCGACGCCGCGGGAACACCCGCCAGCGCATCCAGGACGTGGCACTCGAACTCTTCGCCGAGCAGGGGTACGAGAAGACCTCGCTGCGCGAGATCGCCGAGAGCCTGGACGTCACCAAGGCCGCGCTCTACTACCACTTCAAGACCAAGGAAGAGATCCTCGTCAGCATCTTCGAGGACCTCTCACGGCCCATGGAGGACCTGATCGCGTGGGCGCGTGAGCAGCCGCACACCCTGGAGACCAAGCAGGAGATCATCCGCCGCTACAGCGAGGCGCTGGCGGGCGCGGCACCGCTGTTCCGCTTCATGCAGGAGAACCAGGCGACGGTGCGGGACCTGCGCATCGGCGAGATGTTCAAGACCCGCATGCTCGGCCTGCGCGACAGCCTCATCGACCCGGAAGCGGACCTGGTCGACCAGGTCCGCTGTGTCAGTGCGCTGTTCACGCTGCACGCCGGGATGTTCGTCCTGAAGGACCTCGAAGGCGACCCCGAGGAACAGCGCGCGGCTGTTCTCGAGGTCGCCACCGATCTGGTCACCCAGGCGCACCGGGGCTCGTCAGGCGCGTAGCCCTGCTCCTCAGACGGTCACGCCCTTGGACCGCAGGAAGGAGACCGGGTCGACGGCCGAGCCGTAGTTCGGGGTCGTACGGATCTCGAAGTGCAGGTGCGGGCCGCTGGAGTTGCCGGTGTTGCCGGACTTGGCGATGGACTGGCCGGTCTTCACGATCTGGCCGGCCTTCACGTTGATCTTGGACAGGTGCGCGTACTGGGAGTACGTGCCGTTGCCGTGCTTGATCACGATCGCGTTGCCGTAGGCGGGGCCGTCACCGGCGCCGTTGCCACCGGCCTTGACGACGGTGCCGCCGTGCGCGGCGACGACGTTGGTGCCGATCGGCACGGCGAAGTCCTGGCCGCTGTGCTTGGAGGCCCACATGCCGCCGTTCTGGGCGAAGCTCGCGGTCAGCTTGTACTTCTTGACCGGGTCCACCCAGGAGGCGGCCTTCTTCTTGGTGGCCGTCTTCTTGGCGGCGACGGTCTTCGCGCCGGCCTTCTCGGCCTTCGCCGCCTTGGCCTGCGCCGCGGCCTGGGCCTCGACGGCGCTCGCGGCGGTGGAGGTGCTGGAAGCCGCCGTGGTGCCGGTGGCGGCCGCGACCCCGGCTCCCAGTGCGACCGAGGCTCCGAGGCCTGCGGCCATCACCGCGGCGCGGGTGCGGATGGTCGTACGGGAAGAACAGGACGTGACACGCGGGAACATTCGAACCTCATGGGGACGGGTGCAGAGGAAAGCCCCTCCGGCGGGACGCACAGGGCGCTCGTCGGGCGGGCTCCACCTTGGTAACCCGGCGGGCCCGAACCGCACAAAGGTGTGACCTACGACGCTATTTAGTACTTCAGCACGAAACTTCACGAGTCTCGACAGAGCCCTCATTCTGGACAAAACCAGCTCAGAGCCCCGGAAACCGACCACCACTCTGGTCCGATGTGTCCGTTTTCGTAGTTCTTGCGGCGTCCACTATTCCTCGTAGTACAGGCCGGATCGCCTGTGCGGCATGTCACCGGCGGCCATGATCGACGGGCCGGTGAATGTGACGGGGGCTACTCCCGTACCGGCTAACCCGCCCCCCTCTCAAGGGCGTTCACCTAGGCTCGGAACATGGTCGACGTCACAGCACTCGGGGCCCGTGTCGCGTCCAGCGCGGTCGCTCCACTCGTCCGCAGACTCTTCGTCCGGGACGGGCCGGGGGCCGGGCTCGTCGACCGGCCGGTGCGGATATCGGCGCTGGTGTCCTTCCGGAGCGAGAAGCGGAGCGTCACGCCCAGGGACGTCGACAAGGTCGCCGCAGAGCTGGTCCGCAGGGCGCTCGCGGCGGCCGGCCCGCGGGAGCGGCCCGTCGACGCCGCCGAGGCGACGGCCGTCAAGGACGCCCTGGCCCGCACCCTCGCCCGGCTCGGCGAGATCACCGTCGAGGACTACGAGGCCGTCGGACTCGGGCCGGACCGCTTCGCCCGCGAGCTGCGTACGAACGTGCCGCTGTCCCCGTACGGCCTGGGCGAGGGCGGCCTGCTGCTGTACGAGCGGCTGCTGCACACCGCCTCGCTGCACATCCTGAACTTCCTCACCCAGCGCTCCACCTACGTCGCCCGCCAGCAGACCGTCCAGACCCAGCAACTGGCCCGGCTGGTCCAGGCCGTCGACGTACTCCTGGAACGCCTGCCGTCCCAGTCGGCCGAGGACGCCGGCTTCGAGGAGCGTTACGCGGACCACATCGCCGACCGGTACGGCACGCTCACCATCTACGGGCTGGACGCCGGCACCCGTGAGTGGCCGCTGGACACGGCGTACCTGAGCCTCGCGGCGACCCGGGCGCAGGCCGCGCCGGACGGCCGCCGGGAGGGGGCGCACCCGGCCATGGCCGCCGAGCAGGTGCTCGCCGGGCACGACCAGGTGTTCCTGCGCGGCGCCGCCGGCTCCGGGAAGACGACCCTCGTGCAGTGGCTCGCAGTGACGGCGGCGAGCCGTGCCTACGACCACGGGCTCACCCACCTCATCGGGCGGGTGCCCTTCGTGCTGCCGATGCGCCGGATCGTCCGGCCGGGGGCCGAGCTGCCCTTTCCCGGCGACTTCCTGCGAGCGATGGGCGCGCCCGTCGCCGGGGAACAGCCGCCGGGGTGGGCCGAGCGCGTGCTGCGGGCCCGGCGCGGGGTGCTGCTGGTGGACGGCATCGACGAGATCACCGGCGACCGCCGCGCCGCCGCCCGGCGCTGGCTGCGGGAGCTGGTACGGGCCTTCCCGGGCAACCTGTGGCTGGTCACCTCCCGCCCCTCGGCCGTACCGGCGGACTGGCTGGCCGCGGAAGGCTTCCACGAACTCGGCCTCGCCCCGATGGGGCGGGCGGAGGTCGACACGTTCGTAAGGCGCTGGCACCGCGCGGCCGACGCCGACGAGTCGGTCGGCGAGGCGCTGCTGCGGTCCGTGCGGACCACCTCCGAGCTGAACGGCCTGGCCACCAACCCCCTTATGTGCGGCATGCTCTGCGCCCTGCACCGCGACCGGCGCGGCTTCCTGCCCCAGGACCGCAGGTCCCTGTACGAGGCGGCCCTGACCATGCTCCTGGAGCGCCGGGACCGGGAACGCGAACTGCACGCGCCCGACGGGACGCGGCTGCCGTACGCGGTCCAGGTACAGCTGCTGCAGAAGCTGGCCTGGTGGCTGATCCGTAACGGCCGGTCGGAGATGGACCTGGACGAGGCGCTCGGCATCGTGGACCGGGCGCTGCCCGCGCTGAGCCTGGACGGCGCCGGTGCGCGGGAGGTGTATCACACCCTGCTGCTGCGCTCGGGTCTGTTGCGCGAGCCCGCCGAGGGCAGGGTCGACTTCCTCCACCGCACCTTCCAGGACTACCTGGGCGCCCGGCTGGCGGTACAGGAGATGGACTTCGACCTGCTGGTCAACCAGGCGGACAACGACACCTGGCAGGACGTGATCCTGCTCGCCCTCGCCCACGCCCGGCCCAGGGAGGCGGAGCACATGCTGCGCCGACTGACGGACCGGGGCACGCTGCGCACCGACCTCGTGGCCGCCGCCGGGCTCCGCTACGCGGCGGAGGTGGAGCCGGGCGTGCGCAAGCGGGTGGAGGAGCGGCTGGCGGCGCACATCCCGCCGAACGGCTACGACGAGGCGCGGGAGGTGGCCGAGGCCGCGGGTGATCTGGTGCTGACGCTGCTGCCAGGGCCGGAGGAGGTCAGCCACGTCGTTGCCGCGTGGGTGGTCAGTGCGGCCGTGCAAGTGGGCAGCGATGCCGCGCTGCACTTCCTGACGGGTTTCCGGGAACATCCGGGGCCGGTCGTCCAGACCGTCTTGGCCGCGGCCTGGCACCGCTTCGACCGGGACCAGTACGCGCGGGAGATCCTCGCCCACCTGCCGCGGCAGGAGATGGTGGACGTATCCACGGCCGACGACCTGCGCGCCTTGCGCTCGCTGGGCGGATGGGAGCACATCTTCGTCCGGGGCGCCTACCGGGTGGAGGACCTGACCGAACTCGTCGTCGCCGAGTGCCTCACCCATCTCTCCCTGGAGGCCCCGCACCCGGTCGAGGGACTGACCTGGCTGTCGGCCTTCCCCCGCCTGGAGACCGTCTCACTGTTCACGGGCCCGGACGAGACCTGGACCCGGCAGGTCCCGGCCGGAGTGCGGCTCCGGTACCCGGCCCTGTCCCCGTCCCACGACCACCAGGGGTAACCCGCATCCATGGAATCCGTCGTCAGACTCCCCTCCGGCATGGCCGCACCCCTCGTCAGCAGACTCTTCCGCGTCCCCGGCCGGCCACCCGCCACCCCCGAACCGGTTCCCGCGCTCACCTCCTGGCAGGGCCGCGCGGACGACGTCCACCGCACCGCCGCCGACCTGGTCCACCTCGCCGCCGAGCGGCACGCCGCGCCCACCGCCGAACTGGCCCCGGTCGTCGACGTCCTGGCCCGCACCCTGCTCGCGATCGCCGAGGTCGACATCACCGACGCCGACGCCGTACGGCTCGGCCCGCAGGACTACGCGCGGCGGCTGCGGGGCGCGGTGCAGGGCGCGGACCGGGAACTGTCGCCGGACGCCGCCTGGTTCCACGACGCGCTGCTGGTGTCCGTGTGCCTGCACGTCCTGCACCACCTGGTGCGCCGCTCCCCCTATCTCCAGCGCAACCTGGCGGGGCGGGCCGGCCGGATCGCCCAGCTCGTCGACCTGGGCGACGCGGAGGCGGCGGCCCGGCAGCCCGAACGGTCCGAGGAGGACGCGGCGTTCGAGGCCGAGTACGCCCAGTGGGTGGCCCGGCGGCACGGCTGGCTGACCATCGTCGGCGTGGACTTCCCCAACGCCCCGGACCGTTGGCCGCTGGAGGAGACCTACCTGAGCCTGGAGGCGGAGGAGCGCAGCGGCGGCGTGGGCGGCGCGGAGGACGAGCAGCGCACCGTGCTGCTCGCGGACCGCGCCCTGGAGGACCACGAACGCGTCCTGCTGCGCGGCGGCGCGGGCTCCGGCAAGACCACGCTGGTCCAGTGGCTGGCCGTGGCCGCCGCCCGCCAGGGCTCCCGGGTCCCCTTCGTCCTGCCCGTACGCCGCTTCGCCCGCGAGGGCTTTCCGGCACCGGACGACTTCCTGCACGCGGTCCGGCACCCGCTGGCCGACCGGGCGCCGGAGGGGTGGGTGGTGCGCACCCTGCTCGCGGGCCGCGCCCTGCTGCTGGTCGACGGCATCGACGAAGCCCCGGAGAAGACGCGCGGCGAGCTGCGCGACCGGCTCCGCCGGCTGCTGCGCGTCTTCTCCGGCAACGCCTGCCTGGTCACCTCCCGGCCCTCCGCCGTGTCGGACGGCTGGCTCTCGGGAGGCGGGCTGGCCGAGGAGGACTTCGTCGAGCTGTCCCTCGCGCCGATGTCGCGGGACCAGGTGACCCGGTTCATCCGGGACTGGCACTCGGCGGCCCGGCTGGACGAGCAGAGCCGCTCGACCGGGCCGCGGGAGCTCGGCGCACTGGACGAGTACGAGCAGCGGCTGCTGCACTCCGTACGGATCTACCGCGAGCTGCGCCAGCTCGCCACCAACCCCCTGATGTGCGGCCTGATATGCGCCCTGAACCGGGACCGCGCCGGCTCCCTCCCCAGCGGCCGCAAGGAGCTCTACGACGCCGCCCTGGAGATGCTGCTGCAGCGCCGCGACCCCGAACGGGACGTGCTGTACGCCGACGACGTGCGGCTCCAGCAGAGCACCCGGGAACGGCTGCTGCAGAAGCTGGCCCACGCGATGCTGGAGGAGGACGCCTCCGAGCTGACGCGCGAGCGGGCGGTCGGCATCCTGGACGCCGCGCTGCCCGCCATGCCCGCCGCCCGTGCGCAGGGGGACGGCGCGAAGATCTTCCGCCATCTGCTGCACCGCACCGGCCTGCTGCGCGAACGGTCGGGCGAGTCGGTCGACTTCGTCCACCGCACCTTCCAGGACTATCTGGCCGCCAAGGAGATCGTGGCGCGCGGACGGTTCCCCACGCTGGTGGACCACGCCCACCAGTCCGAGTGGGAGGAGGTCATCCGCATGGCCGCCGCGCACGCCCGTCCCGAGGAGTGCTCCCAGTTCCTGGAGCGGCTGCTCGCGGCGGCGCCCGGACTGCGCCGCCCGCAGATCAACCACCGCCGGCTGGTGGCCGCGGCCTGTCTGGAGCACGTCACCGAACTCGACCCGGCCGTCCAGCGGCTCGTCCACGACCGTACGAAGAACCTGGTGCGCCCCACCACCGAGCCGGCCGCCCGCGGGCTGGGCTGGGTCGGCCCCATCGTCCTGGAGCTGCTGCCCGACCCGGGGCAGGTCCCCGACGACCGGCAGGCGCTGCTGCTCGCCATCACCGCCACCCGCGTCCAGGACGACGCCGCCATCGACTACCTGGTCCGCCTCCGCTCCCGCTCCGCCCTGCCGGTCCGCACCGAACTCGCGCGGGGCTGGCGGCACTTCGACACCGAGCGGTACGCCCACGAGATCATCGCCCACCTGGACCCGGACGGCCTCTACTTCCCCGTCGCCGACACCACCGAACTGGCGGCGCTGCGCGAACTCGGCGGGCGCCCGCGCATCCAGGTGGCCGGCGTGATGCGCGCCGAGGAACTGCTGGCGGGCCTGGCCCCCGATCAGCTGACCCACCTCTGGCTCAACGCGGAGCTGCCCGACACGGACGTCTCCTGGCTGTCCGGCTTCCCCCGGCTGCGGGTGCTGCGGGTCAACCCCCGCCTGCCGCGGGTGCGGAACGTGCCGAACGGGGTGCAGATCACGGCGTGAGGCCGGGCTCGGGCCAGGTGACTACTACTCAGTAACCCAATCGTTGCCGTGCAGCCACTTGTTGGGGCAAGCATGCACGCGACAACTTTGTTGCCGTCAGGCATCCGCGCAGGCATGAGAGGACCCCAACCCCCCATGACCGAACAGACCGGACAGAACAGACAGACCCGCCAGTCCCGGCGTACGTGGAAGCGGGCGGCGGGCACGGCCGCGGCCACCGCTGCGGCGCTCACCGCGACGGTCACGCCGGCCGTCGCCGCCCCGGCCGAAACACCGCGCGCCACGGCGACCGGGACCGCTGCGGCGGCGGACGTCGACTACGACACCTGGCAGCGGGACTGCAAGGCCGTGATGGACCGGGCCCTGCCCTACCTGAAGGAACGGATCGCCGACGCCGGCCCCGGCGAGAAGCAGGCGATCGTCCTCGACATCGACAACACCTCCCTGGAGACCGACTTCGGCTTCAGCTACCCGCAGCCCGCCAACCGGCCGGTCCTGGAGGCCGCCCAGTACGCCCAGGAGCACGGCGTCGCCCTGTTCTTCGTGACCGCCCGCCCGGGCATCATCGAGGCGCCCACCGAGTGGAACCTCGACCACGCCGGATACGAGTCCTCCGGTCTCCACGTCCGCGGCTTCCTCGACCTGTTCCGGGACGTCGCCGAGTACAAGACCGAACAGCGCGCCGAGATCGAGTCGAAGGGCTACACGATCATCGCGAACATCGGCAACAGCGCCACCGACCTGTCGGGCGGCCACGCCGAGAAGACCTTCAAACTCCCGGACTACGACGGCCAGCTGTCCTGACGCTCGATAGGCTCCCCCCGTCGATCAACCACGGGGGTGGCGCATGGAACCGGCGGTACTCGGCGGGAAGTTGGCGTCCAGCCTGGTCGCCCCGCTGGTGAAGAAGCTCTTCGCGACGGGCGGCCCCGGCGCCGGACTGGTCGACCGGCCGGTCCGGCTGACCCGCCTGGTCTCCTTCCGGGGCGAGCAGCGCCACCTCGGTGAGGCGGAGGTGCGCAGGCTCGCCGGGCGGCTGGTCGAGGCGTCCCTGGACTCCCCCGGCGAGCCGCCCTTCCCGCCGGACGAGACGGAGGCCGTCACCGACGCCCTGACGGCACGTCTGCTGGCCCTCGGCGACCTGGACATGGACGACGTCCAGGCCGTCCGGCTGGGCCACCAGGAGCTGGCCAAGCAATTGCGGTACCGGACGCCCTCGGCCACCGGAGGTCTGTCCGCCGACGCCTGCTACTTCCTCGACTCGGTGACGGAGTGGGCCTGCCTGCACATCCTGGAGTTCTTCACCCGGCGCTCCACCTTCGTCGCACGGACCCTGGTGGAGCAGTCCCGGTGGCACGCGGAGCTGATCGCCAAGGTCGACGTACTGATCGCCCGCACCCCGCGCCCCGACGCCCGCGACACCGCCTTCGAACGCCGCTATCTGCCCTACGCCGCCGAGCAGCACAACCGCATCACCATCTACGGCATCGACCTGCGCGACTCCCCGGACCGATGGCCCCTGGAGGTCGCCTACCTGAGCCTGGAGGCGACCGGCGACGGGGAGCGTGCCGCCCTCCCGGGGGAGCACGCGGAAACGGAACGCACCGTCCGCCTGCCTGCCGAGGACGCCCTCCTCACCCACGACCGCGTGCTGCTGCGCGGCGACGCCGGCTCCGGCAAGACGACCCTCGTGCAGTGGCTGGCGGTGACCGCCGCCCGGGACGGCGACCGGGTCCCGTACGTCCTGCCGCTGCGCACCCTGATCCGTGCGGGCACCCTCCCCGCCCCGGCGGCCTTCCTCACCGCCGTGGGCTGCCCGCTCACCCCACCGGACGGCTGGGCGGAGCGTGTGCTGAGCGCCGGTCGGGGCCTGGTCCTCGTCGACGGCCTGGACGAGATCCCCGCCGCCGACCGGCACCGCACCCGCGACTGGCTGCTCGCCCTCATCCGCGCCTTCCCCGGCAACCGCTGGCTGCTCACCTCCCGCCCCACCGCCGTACGCCCCGACTGGCTGACCGCCGAGGGCTTCCGGGAACTGGCGCTCACCCCGATGCGCCAGTCCGACGTGGCGACCTTCGTGCAGCGCTGGCACGCGGCGGCCGACGCCCCCGAGTACGAGGGGAATCTGCTGGACGCCCTGCGCACCAAGCGCGACCTGGCCCGCCTCGCCACCAACCCGCTGATGTGCGGCCTGATCTGCGCCCTGCACCGGGAGCGCCGCGGCTACCTCCCCACGGGACGCAAGGAGCTGTACGACGCCGCCCTCACGATGCTGCTCGCCCGCCGGGACCGGGAGCGGGGCATGGAGGCGGTCGAGCTGAGCGAGGAGGCGCAGCTGGAACTGCTCCAGCGGCTGGCGTACGCGCTGGTGCTGAGCGGGCGTACGGAGATGGAGGTCGAAACGGCCGAGGGCATCGTGCAGCGCGCGCTGCCGTCGGTCGCCTCGGCGGCGGGGCAGGGGGACGCGGCGACGGTCCTGCACGCCCTGCTGCTGCGCAGCGGGCTGCTCCGGCGGCCCGGGGAAGGGACCCTGGACTTCGTCCACCGCACCTTCCAGGACTACCTGGGCGCGCGGTACGCGGTCGAGGAGGGCCACCTCGATGTCATCGCGGGCCGTGCGGACGACACCCAGTGGGAGGACGTCATCCGCATGGCCGTGGCCCACGCCCGGCCCGGGGAGCGTGCGGTACTGCTGCGCCGGCTTCTGGCGGCGGACACCCCCCGGCTGACCTTGTTGGCGCTGGCCTGCCTGGAGCACGCGACCGCCCTGGATCCGGCGGTGCGGGCGGAGGTGGAGGCGCGGGCGGGGGCGCTGATCCCGCCGGGGTCGAAGGAGGACGCGAAGGCGTTGGCGGAGGCGGGGCCGCTGGTGCTGGAGCTTCTGCCGGGGCCGGAGGGGCTGACGGACGCGGAGGCACACGGGGTCACGGTGACGGCCTCGCTGCTGGCGGGGCAGGAGCCGGTCGGGGCACTCGCGGTGCTGCGCCGGTTCCGGGACCACGCGGATCTCGATGTGCGACGGCAGTTGGTCGGGACCTGGGACCGGTTCGACGCGCACGAGTACGCCGTCGAGGTCCTGGATCACCTGGAGCGGACGGGGCTGTTCCTGACGTGCGCGACCGCGGCCCAGCGGGAGGCGGTCGCCGTCATGGGACCGTGGGCCTGCCTCGGGTTCCGCGGATCACACCGGTCGAGCGAGATGCTCGGCTGCGTGGCGGACCCGGGGACTGTCGAGCAACTGCACATCGTCGCCAACCCCGAGGTGACCGAGCTGGGTGAGCTGTCGGTCTTCGACTCCCTGCGGCTCCTGCTGATCCACTGCCCGTCGGCCCGGGGCCTGGGGCAGCTGGCGGGGTTGTCGCTCACCGATCTCCTGATCATGGAGGCCGCCGACCTCACCGGACTGCCGGACCTGACCACGCTCCGCCAGCTGTCCGTGGACCAACGGCTGCCCGGCACGCGGCTGACCGACTCGCTTCCCACGGGGGCGCCCCTGGCGTACCTCTACCTCGGTGATGACGCGATCGCCGGTACCGGGCTTCGGGGCCTCTCCCACTGGGAGACCCTGGGGGCCGTGTACCTGGCCCCGACCACGCCGCTCACGGCTGAGGACTGGGCAGAGGTCCGGCGTCTGCCGCAGCTCGCCCTCCTGTACCTGAACGGTTGCCTCTTCCCGGACAACCTCGGACCGATGCCCCCTCTCCCCGGCGTCGTCGACCTCAATCTCATGGACCTGGAGGGCGACGAGGACATCTCCGTCCTCCCACCCC
The DNA here is from genome assembly GCF_031597775.1 of Streptomyces sp. BB1-1-1. Taxonomy (NCBI): domain Bacteria; kingdom Bacillati; phylum Actinomycetota; class Actinomycetes; order Kitasatosporales; family Streptomycetaceae; genus Streptomyces; species Streptomyces sp. BB1-1-1. Next base: position 3,849,528 of record NZ_CP134203.1, read on the forward strand.
TCCTCCCCGACCTGCGCACCGTCACTCTCAGCGCCGCCCACGGCGCCGCCTTGGACACCGACCGCCTCGCCGCCCTCTTCCCCGACGCGGAGGTCCTCCTGGACTGACGCCGCCGAGGCGGCAAGAAGAAAGGGGCCGCCCCGGGACCGAAGTCCCGAAGCAGCCCCTTTCCCGGCTCACCCCCGGAGGGCTACGCCTCCTTGCTCAGGTTCGGCCCCGCGCCGCCGGCCGCCTGCTCGATCGGCGGGACGTCGGGGAGCGCCGACTTCTCCTCACCCCGGAAGGTGAAGGTCTTGGCGTCGCCCTCGCCCTCGGTGTCCACGACCACGATGTGGCCGGGGCGCAGCTCGCCGAAGAGGATCTTCTCCGACAGCGTGTCCTCGACCTCGCGCTGGATCGTGCGACGCAGCGGACGCGCGCCCAGCACCGGGTCGTAGCCCTTCTGGGACAGCAGCTCCTTGGCGGACTGGGAGAGCTCGATGCCCATGTCCCGGTCCTTGAGGCGCTCGTCGACCTTGTCGATCATCAGGTCGACGATCCGCAGGATGTCCTCCTGGCTCAGCTGCGGGAAGACGACCACGTCGTCGACGCGGTTGAGGAACTCGGGCCGGAAGTGCTGCTTCAGCTCGTCCTGGACCTTGTTCTTCATGCGCTCGTAGTTGGTCTTCTTGTCACCCGAGGCCGCGAAGCCGAGGTTGAAGCCCTTGGAGATGTCCCGGGTGCCGAGGTTGGTCGTCATGATGATGACCGTGTTCTTGAAGTCCACGACCCGGCCCTGGGAGTCGGTCAGGCGACCGTCCTCCAGGATCTGCAGCAGCGAGTTGAAGATGTCCGGGTGGGCCTTCTCGACCTCGTCGAAGAGGACGACCGAGAACGGCTTGCGGCGCACCTTCTCCGTCAGCTGACCGCCCTCCTCGTAGCCCACGTATCCGGGGGGCGAACCGAAGAGGCGGGAGACCGTGTGCTTCTCGCTGAACTCCGACATGTCGAGGGAGATCAGCGCGTCCTCGTCACCGAAGAGGAACTCCGCGAGCGCCTTGGACAGCTCGGTCTTACCGACACCGGACGGACCGGCGAAGATGAACGAGCCACCGGGACGCTTCGGGTCCTTCAGGCCGGCCCGGGTACGGCGGATCGCCTTGGACAGCGCCTTGACGGCGTCGACCTGGCCGATGACCCGCTTGTGGAGCTCGTCCTCCATGCGCAGCAGGCGGGACGACTCCTCCTCCGTGAGCTTGAAGACCGGGATGCCGGTCGCCGTGGCGAGGACCTCGGCGATCAGCTCGCCGTCGACCTCGGCGACGACGTCCATGTCGCCGGCCTTCCACTCCTTCTCCCGCTTGGCCTTGGCGGCCAGGAGCTGCTTCTCCTTGTCGCGGAGGGAGGCGGCCTTCTCGAAGTCCTGCGAGTCGATCGCGGACTCCTTGTCGCGGCGGACGCCGGCGATCTTCTCGTCGAACTCGCGCAGGTCCGGCGGCGCGGTCATCCGGCGGATGCGCATCCGGGAGCCGGCCTCGTCGATCAGGTCGATCGCCTTGTCCGGCAGGAAGCGGTCCGAGATGTAGCGGTCGGCGAGCGTCGCCGCCTGGACCAGGGCCTCGTCCGTGATGGAGACGCGGTGGTGGGCCTCGTAGCGGTCGCGCAGGCCCTTGAGGATCTCGATCGTGTGCGGCAGCGACGGCTCCGCGACCTGGATCGGCTGGAAGCGGCGCTCGAGGGCCGCGTCCTTCTCCAGGTGCTTGCGGTACTCGTCCAGCGTGGTCGCACCGATGGTCTGCAGCTCACCACGGGCCAGCATCGGCTTGAGGATGCTCGCGGCGTCGATGGCGCCCTCGGCGGCACCCGCACCGACCAGCGTGTGCAGCTCGTCGATGAACAGGATGATGTCGCCGCGGGTGCGGATCTCCTTGAGCACCTTCTTCAGGCGCTCCTCGAAGTCACCGCGGTAGCGGGAGCCGGCGACCAGCGCGCCGAGGTCCAGGGTGTAGAGGTGCTTGTCCTTGAGGGTCTCGGGCACCTCGCCCTTGACGATGGCCTGCGCGAGGCCCTCGACGACGGCGGTCTTGCCGACGCCGGGCTCACCGATCAGCACCGGGTTGTTCTTGGTACGGCGGGACAGCACCTGCATGACCCGCTCGATCTCCTTCTCGCGCCCGATGACCGGGTCGAGCTTGGACTCACGAGCGGCCTGGGTGAGGTTCCGGCCGAACTGGTCGAGGACCAGGGACGTGGAGGGCGTGCCCTCCGCAGGACCGCCGGCGGTGGCGGTCTCCTTGCCCTGGTAACCGGAGAGCAGCTGGATGACCTGCTGCCGCACCCGGTTCAGATCTGCGCCCAGCTTGACCAGGACCTGGGCGGCGACGCCCTCGCCCTCACGGATCAGGCCGAGCAGGATGTGCTCCGTGCCGATGTAGTTGTGGCCCAGCTGGAGGGCCTCGCGGAGCGACAGCTCCAGAACCTTCTTGGCACGGGGGGTGAAGGGAATGTGGCCGGACGGGGCCTGCTGGCCCTGGCCGATGATCTCCTCCACCTGCTGGCGGACCGCCTCGAGCGAAATCCCGAGGCTCTCAAGGGCCTTGGCGGCGACACCCTCACCCTCGTGGATCAGGCCCAGGAGGATGTGCTCGGTGCCGATGTAGTTGTGGTTGAGCATCCGGGCTTCTTCCTGAGCCAGGACGACAACCCGCCGCGCGCGGTCGGTGAACCTCTCGAACATCGTTAATCGCTCCTCAGAGCGGTCAGGCAGTAAGGGGAACTTCCCCTCCCTGTCCTTCCGCAGCTTAGTCCCGCAAGCGGGGACCGCTCATTCCAACTGCCGACACCGTCGATGGCCTCCTGACCCCTGACGCCGACATCTGCCACAACCCGATGGTGCGAGACGATGTTCCCGCAGGCCAGGCACTTACCCCACTCGCCAGTACGCCGATGGCGAACGTGAGACGGCCCAATCTGCGTGTCGCCCCCTCCCACTAGGGATGTCTTACCCGCTGGGACTGACACTCCATGCCGCGCGCCCCGGTTCCCTCCGCTACGGGCGAACAACCTTGCGCCTCCCCGCACCCCCGCACGCCCCTTCTACCGGAACTCAGCGCATTCACCCCGCAACCCAGCGTAACCTGAGCGCTCTTTCGGCTGTTGCACTTGGCATGGTCGGCGCCCCGCCCCCGGTTCCTCCGGTCCCTCCGGCCCGGACGACAGCCTCTGCCCACCCCTCCGCCCCGGCGGCACCCGCTGCCCCCTCGGTGCCGTTCCCCCGCCGGCCGCTCGACGCGGGTGGCACGTGGGAGCGGGTGCGGTGGTGGTACGAGAGCGTGCTCGGCTGGCCGACGGCTCCCGGAGCCCCGGTACGGCTCCGCGTGGGCGTCCGCTTCGACGTACTGGACGTCCCGGCCGAGGCCGGCCACGCGGCACTGGAGCGGCTGGGGCTGCTCCGGCGACCCGGCGGTCCGGCCCCGCGGTGGCCCGGCTTTCCGGTGGCCGTCCGGGGCGAGCGGATGCTGCTGCTCGTTGCGGCGGGCGGCGCGGAGGAGATCCCCGGGCTGCTGGAGTGGCTGGAGTGGGGCTCGCTGCCGCTCGACCTGACGGCGGTCGGCGCGGGCGGCCTCATGGAGGCGCCCCTGGCCCCCGAACCGGGCTCGACCGGCCTGCCGCCGCGTCCCCCGGGTCGCGACGGCCTGCAGGGCGCCGCCGTCTGGCTGCGCGCCCCGGAGCCGGGGTGCGAGGTCGAGGCCTCGCTGCCGACACTGTCGGCCATGGGGGGCGCCGGAACGGCCCCCGATCTCGCGCGACTGGTCCAGACGCTGGCGACTCAGTGCCACCGGGTCCGACTCTCCCTGCCCTCGCCGTCCTCCCCTTCCCTCCCGGTCTCCCCGTTCCAGCGGGTGACGCTCTGAGGGCGTTCGGGGCGGAGTCCGTGGCGCGGGTCGGGTGATCAGCCGTTGGCCTTCTCGTACGCCTCGCGAATCATCGCGGGAACACGGCCGCGGTCGTTGACCTCGTAGCCGTTCTCCTTCGCCCACGCGCGGATCGCCGCGGTGTCCTGGCTGCCGCCGGAAGAGGCGCGCGCCTTGCCGCGTCCGCCCGAAGCACGGCCCCCGGTACGACGACCGCCCTTCAGGTAGGGATCGAGCAGCCCACGGAGCTTGTCCGCATTGGCGGTGGTGAGATCGATCTCGTACGTCTTGCCGTCCAGCGCGAACGTCACGGTCTCGTCTGCCTCGCCACCGTCGAGGTCATCGACAAGAAGGACCTGAACCTTCTGTGCCACCGGATTTCCTTTCATCGATAACTTGAGGGCCGGAGATCCGCCGGCGTCCGCCGTATCGCCGTCCCTTGTTATATGCAGTACTGCAGTACGTCGGAAAGCAAACCGCTTTTGCCGGAAAAACACAAACCCTCGACGGAGACCGGTAGCTCACCTCCGGGCCGAAAAGGTGCGCGTTTCGGACATAGGGAACCCGCGAACGGTCCGCCGGTGGAATAAACCTGGCGAAGGGCTGCGAAGAGCTACGGATGGCCGCCGTTGCCCGCCGTTGCCCGGCGATCACAGATGCAGAAGCATCCGGCTGTTGCCCAAGGTGTTCGGTTTCACTCGTTCGAGACCCAGGAACTCCGCTACGCCCTCGTCATAGGAACGCAGCAGCTCCGCGTAGACATCGGTGTCGACGGGTGTCTCCCCGATCTCCACGAAGCCGTGCTTGCCGAAGAAGTCCACTTCGAAGGTCAGGCAGAATACGCGGCGAACACCGAGCCAGCGTGCCGTCTCCACCAACTTCTCCAGCAGCCGGTGACCGACGCCGTAGCCCTTCAGGCCCGGCTTCACCGCGAGAGTGCGCACTTCCGCGAGGTCTTCCCACATCACGTGCAGGGCGCCGCAGCCGACCACCTCGGCGTTGTCGTCCCGTTCCGCGACCCAGAACTCCTGGATGCTCTCGTAAAGCGTCACCATCGCTTTGTCGAGCAGGATGCGGTCACGGACGTACGTGTCGAGGAGCCGGCGTACGTCGGGGACATCGCTGGTGCGGGCCCGCCGGACGGTGATGGCTTTTGACATGTGGGGACGCTATCGCTCGCCCGCGTCCGGTACCGAGCCGGGGTTGGGCGCCGGGGTTTCCGGTCCCTGCACGATGCGGATGGCGTCTCTGAGCGCCTCGCGCTGTTCCTCGCTCATCATGCCGAAGAAGGCGATGAGGGCGGCGGTGGGGTTGTCGCTCTGGGACCATGCGTCGTTCATCAGCGCGGCGGCGTAGGCGGCACGGGTGGAGACCGCCTCATATCGATAGGCCCGGCCTTCCGCCTCGCGGCGCACCCAGCCCTTCTGATGGAGATTGTCCAAAACGGTCATCACCGTGGTGTACGCGATGGACCGTTCCTGTTGCAGATCTTCCAGGACTTCCCGAACGGTCACGGGGCGGTTCCACTTCCACACCCTCGTCATGACCGCGTCTTCGAGTTCTCCCAATGGGCGAGGCACGCTCTGAACGATAGTGGGAGATCTGGGCGATGGCGTGCCGGACGTGCGATTTTGCGAGCAAATGAGCACAAAAAGGGCGCACGACTCCTCGCGGTGGGTGCGGGGAGTCGTACGCGAGTGCGGTGGCGGTGTCCGGGGCTCGGTCAGGCCTCGGGGTGGGCGGGCGTCTGGCGGGCGCCCTCCGCTCGCGCGAGGGCGGCGTCGACGGCCGCGTCCTCCTTGGCCTTGTTGGCGCCGCCCTGGGTCTTCACGATCACCCTGATCACGCCGATGAAGAACACGGCCATGACGGCCGGGGGCAGGAGCGCGGAGACGTAGTCCATGGATCCAGGGTAGCCAGGCCGTGTCACCCGGCCGCGAGGTGGTGCCGGGAGCCGGGGGCGGGCGGGGCCGGCCTGCGGCGCGGGAAGACCTCGCCCGGGGTGGGGACGGGGCGCTTCGGGGTGGCCGGGGCGGGGTGGGGGGCCGGTTTCTGGGCGGGCTTCTGTGCGGGTTTCTTGTCGGGCTGCCGGCCGCCGGGGAGAGCGTGGAGGCGGGTGCGGGCGGCCGGGAGGACGACCGTGGCCGCGCGGGTCGCCGTGGCCGCCCTCGGCCCGCAGCGGGCCAGGAGAGCGGCCGCGGCGGGGTTGCCGCGCAGGGCTCCGAGGGCGGCGAGGTCGTCCGCGTCCGGGCGGTGACCGGCGCCCAGCGCCTCGTCCAGGAGCGCGAGGTAGCCGGTGACGGTGCCGGGGAGCGCGGCGCGGTACCGGGCGAGGTCGGCCACCAGGAAGGCGCGCAGCCTGGCGCTCTCCCGCATCGTCTCGTCGAGCGACTCTGCGAGGCGGAGACAGTCCTGGGCCTCCTCCGCCGAGACGGGGCTGGGGTTCAGGGCGAGGGCGAGGGCGCGCCGGAGCACACGCAGCTCCTGAGCACCGAACGCCATGCCGCCGCGGGATCCGTAGGGCGTGGGCATGCGGCGACGATACGCGCTAATCAGACAAACTCGGCATAGGGGGCCGGTGTGGCGTGGGCGGCCACTCGTATGCGGGTGCCTGCGGCGGCCTGTGCGGGTTCGGTGGGGGTGCGGGTAGCGCGTGCGGTGGGGTGGTGGGTCGGGGCCGCGCCGGGGGGTGTCCGTCCTCGGAACGGCGCGGAATCGGTCGGCCACGGAAGTGCCGTCCGTTGACGCGCCAACCGCTGCGGGCGGACACCCCCCGACACGTCCCCTTCTCGCCGTACGCGGCTTCCCGCATAGCCGCGGGCAGTCGTGCCGCTGGGGCGGCACGGGTGGGCGGTGGGGGCACCTCCCGCTCGAGCGAAGCCGAGAGTGGGGGAGGCACCCCGTAGCGCCGGGCCGCGACACCCACCCCCGGCCCGCACCCACACCGGGTGCCCCACCAACGCAGGGCACCCGGCACCCACCCCGGCGGCTACATGCGGGACACGTTCCGCTCGTACACCAGGCGGAGCCCCATCAGCGTCAGCCACGGCTCGTGCTCGTCGATGACCGAGGACTCGCCGAGGACCATCGGCGCCAGCCCGCCCGTCGCGATGACCGTGACCTCGTCGGGGTCGTCGGCCAGTTCGCGGGCCATGCGGTTGACGACCCCGTCGACCTGGCCGGCGAAGCCGTACACGATGCCGGACTGCATCGCCTCGACCGTGTTCTTGCCGATCACGCTCCGCGGCCGGGCCACCTCGATCTTGCGGAGCTGGGCGCCCTTGACGCCGAGCGCCTCGACCGAGATCTCGATGCCGGGGGCGATGACCCCGCCGATGTACTCCCCGCGCGCGCTGACCGCGTCGAACGTCGTCGCCGTGCCGAAGTCCACGACGATCGCCGGGCCGCCGTAGAGCTCGACGGCCGCGACCGCGTTGATGATGCGGTCGGCGCCGACCTCCTTGGGGTGGTCGGTGAGGATCGGGACGCCCGTCTTGACGCCCGGCTCGACGAGGACCGCGGGAACGTCGCCGTAGTAGCGGCGGGTGACCTCGCGCAGTTCGTGCAGGACCGAGGGGACCGTCGCGCAGATGGCGATGCCGTCGATGCCGTCGCCCAGCTCGTCGCCGAGGAGCGGGTGCATGCCCATCAGGCCCTGGAGGAGGACCGCCAGCTCGTCGGCGGTGCGACGCGAGTCGGTGGAGATGCGCCAGTGTTCGACGATGTCCTCGCCGTCGAAGAGGCCCAGGACGGTGTGCGTGTTGCCTACGTCGATCGTCAGCAGCATGGCTCTACTCCGCCGCTCGCAGGTCCAGGCCGATGTCCAGGATCGGGGAGCTGTGGGTGAGGGCGCCCACGGCGAGGTAGTCGACGCCCGTGGCCGCGTACGCCTTGGCGTTGGTCAGGGTCAGGCGGCCCGAGGCCTCCAGGGCGGCCCGGCCGGCGACCAGGGCCACCGCTTCCTCGCACTCGTCCGGGGTGAAGTTGTCCAGAAGGATCAGGTCCGCGCCCGCGTCCACGACCTCGCGGAGCTGGTGCAGGGTGTCGACCTCGACCTCGATGGGGACGTCGGGGAAGCGCTCGCGGACGGCCCGGAAGGCCGCTGCGACGCCGCCGGCGGCCACCACGTGGTTGTCCTTGACCAGGGCGGCGTCCGAGAGGGACATGCGGTGGTTGACGCCGCCGCCGCAGCGGACGGCGAACTTCTCGAGGGAGCGCAGCCCGGGGGTCGTCTTGCGGGTGTCCCGGACCTTCGCCTTCGTGCCCTCCAGGACGTCCGCCCACGCGCGCGTGGCCGTCGCGATGCCCGACAGGCGGCACAGGAGGTTCAGCGCGCTGCGCTCGGCGGTGAGGATGTCGCGGGTGCGGGTGGTGACGGAGAGGAGCTGCTGGCCGGCTTCGACGCGGTCGCCGTCCTCGACGTGGCGTTCCACCTCGAACTCGTCCGTGCAGACGACCGACATCACCGCCTCGGCGACCCGGAGGCCGGCCACCACGCCCGCCTCACGCGCGGTGAAGTCGGCGGTGGCCACGGCGTCCTCGGGGATGGTCGCGACCGTCGTCACGTCCACGCCGCCCGCCAGGTCCTCCTGGATGGCGAGGTTCGCGAGGTCCTCGACCTCCACGGGGTCGAGTCCGGAGTCCAGCATCAGGGCCGCGAGTGCGGGGTCGAGGCCGCACTCCATGAAGGCGTCCTCGTCGGTGTCCGCGCCGCAGGCGCAGCCGTCGCCGCAGCCTCCGGAGGATGCGAGGGGAAGGTCGGGGGTGTTCACTGCTGTCACTGCTCCTGGGGACGCTGCGCCGGCTGGGGGCCGTGGGTGGTCGGGGGGAATTCTGGCGTGTCCGTGGTGTGCACGGCGAGGGATCGGTCCGGGTTCAGGCGTACGACGATGTGGCGGCGCCACGTCGTGTCGTCGCGGTCCGCGTGGTCCTCGCGCCAGTGGCAGCCGCGGGTCTCCTCGCGCCGCGCCGCCGCGGCCACCAGGACGCGGGCCACGCAGAGGAGATTGGTGGCCTCCCAGGTGTCCACGCCCGGCTCGGACGTCTTGCCGTTGTCGTGCAGGGCTTCGCGGGCCTCGGTGTGGAGGTGGAGCAGCTGGTCCGCCGCCCGCGTGAGGGAGTCGGCCGAGCGCAGGACGCCGGCGCCGTCGGTCATGATCCGCTGGATGGTCAGGCGGGACTCGGGCGGCAGGAGCGGGTGCGCCGGGTGGGCGGGCTGCTGGAGGGGGGCGGGTACGCGCGCGTGGAGGGTGCCGTCCGCGTGGCCGGCGGCTATGTCCGCGGCGATGCGCTCGGCGTAGACCAGGCCCTCCAGGAGTGAGTTGGAGGCCAGGCGGTTGGCGCCGTGCACACCCGTGCAGGCGACCTCGCCGCACGCGTACAGGCCGGGGACCGTCGTACGGCCGCGGGCGTCGGTGCGGACGCCGCCGGAGGCGTAGTGGGCGGCCGGGGCGACCGGGATCGGCTCGGTGACCGGGTCGATGCCGTGGGCGCGGCAGGCGGCGAGGATCGTGGGGAAGCGGTGCTCCCACATCTCCGCGCCGAAGTGGCGCGCGTCCAGGTACATGTGCTCGGCGTCCCGCTCCTGCATGCGGCGCGTGATGCCCTTGGCGACGATGTCCCGGGGGGCGAGTTCCGCCAGTTCGTGCTGCCCCCGCATGAAGCGCACGCCGTCGGCGTCCACCAGGTGGGCGCCCTCGCCCCGTACCGCTTCCGAGACCAAGGGCTGCTGGCCCTCGGCGTCCGGACCGAGGAAGAGGACGGTGGGATGGAACTGGACGAATTCGAGGTCGCTCACCTCGGCGCCCGCGCGGAGGGCGAGCGCGACGCCGTCGCCCGTGGAGACGGACGGGTTCGTCGTCGCCGAGAAGACCTGGCCCATGCCGCCGGTGGCGAGGACGACGGCGGGGGCGTGCACCGCTCCGACGCCGTCGTGCTGGCCCTCTCCCATGACGTGCAGGGTGACGCCGGCGGTGCGGCCGTCCGCGTCCGTGAGGAGGTCCAGGACGAGGGCGTTCTCGATCGTGCGCATCCCACGCGCGCGTACCGCCTCGACCAGGGCGCGGGAGATCTCCGCTCCCGTGGCGTCGCCGCCCGCGTGGGCGATGCGGCGTCGGTGGTGGCCGCCCTCGCGGGTGAGGGCCAGGCCGCCCTCGGCGGACTCGTCGAAGTGCGCGCCGGTCTCGATGAGCCGCCGTACGGCGTCGGGGCCCTCGGTGACCAGGATGCGGACCGCCTCCTGGTCGCACAGCCCCGCGCCGGCGACCAGGGTGTCGTCCAGGTGCTGCTCGGGGGTGTCGCCCTCGCCGAGGGCCGCCGCGATGCCGCCCTGGGCCCAGCGGGTGGAGCCGTCGTCGAGGCGGGCCTTGGTGACGACGACCGTGCGCAGACCGGCCGCCTCGCAGCGCAGGGCGGCGGTGAGGCCGGCGACGCCGGAGCCGACGACCACCACGTCCGCGGCGATGGCCCAGCCGGGCGCGGGTGCGTGCAGTCGTATGCCTGTGCTGGTCACGAGGCGGCTCCGAAGGTTCCGAAGGTGAGGGGGACGTTGTCGATCAGCCGGGTCGCGCCGACCCGGGCGGCGACGGCGAGGACGGCCTCGCCGGTGTGGTCGTCGCCGATCTCGGTGAAGTCGGACGGGTCGACCAGGGCGAGGTAGTCCAGCTCCAGCGGCGGATCGGCGCGGGCCGCGTCGTCCAGCACCAGGTGGGCGGCGGCCCGGACGGCCGTGGCGCCGCCGGGAGCGGATGTGGCGACGGCATGGGCGTCGGCCGCCGCGCGGGACTCGCCCAGGGCGCTGAGCGCCTCGGCACGCGCGTGCGTGGCGGGCACCTCGCGGGCCCGCGCGCGCAGCGCCTCCTGGGCCGCGTGCCGGTCGAGGCCGGCGAACAGGGCCTGGGAGAGCGCGAGGGCGGTGCGGCGCTCCCGGGTCGAGAGGTAGCGGTTGCGGCTGGACAGGGCCAGGCCGTCCTCCTCGCGCACGGTGGGGACGCCGACGATCTCCACGCCGAAGTTCAGGTCGCGGACCATGCGGCGGATCAGGGCGAGCTGCTGGGCGTCCTTCTGGCCGTAGAGGGCCAGGTCGGGGCGGGTGAGGTGGAGCAGCTTGGCGACGACGGTGAGCATGCCGTCGAAGTGGCCGGGGCGGGAGGCGCCCTCCAGGCGTTCGCCCATGGGGCCGGCTGTGACGCGCACCTGGGGCTCGCCACCCGGGTAGACCTCGTCGACGGCGGGGGCGAAGACGGCGTCCGCGCCCGCCCGCCCGGCGATCCCCAGGTCGGCGTCCAGGGTGCGCGGGTAGCGGTCGAGGTCCTCGCCGGCGCCGAACTGCAGCGGGTTGACGAAGACGGTGACGACGACCTCGCCGTCCGGGCCGACGAGGTCGCGGGCCGTGCGGACCAGGGTGGCGTGGCCCTCGTGCAGGGCGCCCATGGTCATCACGACGGCCCGGCGGCCGTGCCGCACGCGCGCGTGCAGCTCGTCGGCGGTGCGCAGCAGGGCGGGCGGGGTGGTGGTCATCGGGCGTCTCCCCCGGGGCCGTCGGTGCCGTCGCTGTCGTCGGTGCGGTCGCTGTCGTCGATGCCGTCCGTGCCGTACATGCGGTCACTGTCATCGATGCCGTCCGGGCCGTCGATGCGGTCGGTGCGGTCCTCCGGGGCCGTGCGGTTGCCGCCGTCCGTGCCGTCGGCGAGTACCCCCAGCAGGTCCTCGGCCAGTTCGGCTTTCAGCAGCCCGTGGTCCAGGGCCCGGTCGGCGGTCGCGCGGGCCATGGCCAGGTAGCCGGCGACGGCCTGCGGGGCGTGTGCGCGCAGTTCCACGATGTGCGCGGCGACCGTGCCCGCGTCCCCACGCGCGACGGGGCCGGTGAGGGCCGCGTCGCCGGAGCGCAGGGCGTTGTCCAGGGAGGCGCCCAGCAGCGGGCCGAGCATCCGGTCGGGGGCCTCGACGCCGGCCGTGCGCAGCAGCTCCATGGACTGGGCGACCAGGGTGACCAGGTGGTTGGCGCCCAGGGCGAGCGCGGCGTGGTACAGCGGGCGCTTGTCCTCGGCGATCCACTCCGGCTCGCCGCCCATCTCGATGACCAGGGCCTCGGCGGCCAGCCGCAGCTCCTCGGGCGCGGTGACGCCGAAGGAACAGCCGGCCAGGCGCTGGACGTCCACGGGGGTGCCGGTGAAGGTCATCGCCGGGTGCAGGGCCAGCGGCAGGGCGCCGGCCCGCAGCGCGGGGTCCAGGACCCTCGCGCCGTACCGCCCGGAGGTGTGCACGAGCAGCTGGCCCGGTCGCACCGCGCCGGTCTCGGCGAGACCGGTCACCAGGCCGGGCAGGGCGTCGTCGGGGACCGTCAGCAGGACCAGCTCGGCGCGCTGGAGGACCTCGGCGGGCCGCATGAGCGGCACGTCGGGCAGCAGCGCGGCGGCACGCCGCCTGGAGGCGTCGGAGACACCGGAGACGGCCACCGGGCGGTGCCCGGCGAGCTGGAGGGACGCGGCGAGCGCGGGGCCCACGCGTCCGGCGCCGACGACGCCTACGGTGAGACGCGCGGGGCGGTCCCTGGGGTCTGGCTGTGGGGTTGTGTTCACGCGACGGCGGCCTTCCCGTTCCAGTCCGCTCGGGGTACCGGACGATTTCTCGTCATGTTAACGCGATTGGTTCGGGGCACGTCCGGTTGTCCACAGGCTGTGGGTTTCCGTGCGACGACGGGGCACACCCTCACGCGCGCGTGGAAACGCGTGACGGAACCCGTGGGAAAACCCGGATGCCCGCGCCGACGTCCGCGCGGCATGATCCCCGGCATGAGCGATACGGCAGCAGGACAAGCGGAACCGGCGGAGTCGGCGGAGTCGTCGAAATCGACCGAGCCGGCGAAATCGGCGGAGGACCGCGGCGCGCGGCTCCGGGAGCGGCGCGTGGCCGCCCATCGCGACGCCCGGCGCACACTCGTCGGCCCGGGGTTCACGACCACCCTGCGCGAGCGGCTCGCCCTGCTGGACGGGGCGGCCGAGCTGTACGACCTCGACGAGCCGTCCGACATCTACGGCAACGGCATCGTGGAGTCCCTGGAGGAGAAGGTCGCCGCCCTGCTCGGCGCCGAGGCCGCCGCCTTCTTCCCGACCGGCACCATGGCCCAGCAGGTGGCCCTGCGCTGCTGGGCGGGCCGCACCGGCGACCCGGTCGTCGCCCTGCACGGGCTCAGTCATCCCGAGATGCACGAGCGCGACGCCTTCAGCCGGGTCAGCGGGCTGCGCCCGGTGCGGGTGACCAGCGAGCCCCGGCTGCCGACCGCCGACGAGGTGCGCGACTTCGACGAGCCGTTCGGGGCGCTGATGCTGGAACTGCCGCTCCGGGAGGCCGGTTTCGTACTGCCCACCTGGGAGGAGCTCACCGGTGTCGTCGAGGCCGCGCGGGAGCGCGACGCGGTGGTCCACTTCGACGGGGCCCGGCTGTGGGAGTCCACCGTCCACTTCGGCCGCCCACTGGAGGAGATCGCGGGTCTCGCGGACAGCGTGTACGTCTCGTTCTACAAGTCCCTCAAGGGCTACGGCGGCGCCGCCCTGGCCGGTCCCCGGACGCTGATCGAGGAGGCGAAGGCCTGGCGGCACCGGTACGGCGGCGCGGTGTTCCAGCAGTTCCCCACGGTGCTGTCGGCCCTGGCCGGCCTGGAGCGCGAGCTGCCCCGGCTGCCGGAGTACGTGGCCCACGCGCGCGTGGTGGCCGCCGCGCTGCGGGAGGGCTTCGCGGCGGCGGGGCTGCCGTGGGTGCGGGTGCACCCCGAGGAGCCGCACACCCACGAGTTCCAGGTCTGGCTGCCGTACGACGCCGATGTGGTCGGCGAGGCCGCGGTGCGGCAGGGCGAGGAGACGGGGACCCTGCTCTTCTCCCGGGGCTGGGACACGCCCGGACCGGGACTCGCCGTCACCGAGGTCGGGGTGGACGCGGCGGGCCTGGACTGGACGGCCGACGAGGTGAAGGCGGCGGTCGCCGAGTTCGCGGCCCGGCTGACGGGCTGAACGGCGGCGCGCCCGGCGGCCGCCCGCGTCAGCCGAGAGCGCGCGGCCACAGGGACCACCACCGGCGCAGGGCGCGCCGCACGCGGCCGTGCGCCGGGCGGCCGGCGAGCACGGCCCGGAACCGGCGGCGGTCGTGCCACTCGCGCACGACCCGCCGGTCGTGGGTGCCGGGCGCGGGCGGTGCGGGCTCGCCGAGCTGCCGGGCACGGTAGGTGTCGAGGAGGTACTGCTGCGTGATGCTCATGGGGATCGCCTTCTCGGGGGACGTGGAAGGGGAAGTGAGTGGAAGAGGGAACGGGCTCCGCGGCTGCCCCGGTGACTCCAGACTGCTCCGGCACGGCTCCGCGGTCGCGCCGATTGACGGCGGCGGTCAATCGGCGGCGGCGTTGTCGGTGGCGGGGTGCACCATGAGGGCATGAGCGTGCGCATCGACATCGCGGGGCTGCGGCCGGAGAGGATCGCCGTCGTGCCCTCACCCCTGGCCGAGCTGGGCATGGCGCTGCACGCGCTGTCCGAGCCGGGGCACCACCCGGGCCTCCAGGCCTGGGCGACGGGGGTGACCGCCCGGCTCGACTCGCATCTGGCCGACCGGATGTGCGAGGCGGACTTCCTGTGGCGGACGACCTTCTCGGACCTGTTCATGCCGTTCGCCGGCGTGCCCGGCCGCAGCACGCTGCCCGGCGCCACCCTCGCCGAGGACCTGGACCTGCTCGACAAGCTGTCCGACGAGCAGTTCGTGGACGCGGCACTGGAGTTCACCTGTGCCCTGTCCTACAGCACCGGTGGGGTCTCGGCGCTGAAGGACGCCGAGGTGCGCCGCCGCGCGCTTGACCTGGCCGCCGCGCGCGGACCGCAACAGCTGCGCTTCAGCGAGCGGCTGCTGGCCGATCCGCCGCTGATCCGCGGCTGGCTGCGGCAGTTCGCGCAGGACTGCGACGAGGCGTTCTTCGCGGAGGCCTGGTCGCGGCTGCGCCACCAGCTCGCGGCGGACGCCCGCCACAAGACGGACCTGCTGCACCGCAAGGGCCTCGCCGAGGCGTTGGCCGCCGTGTCCCCGGCGGTCACGCTGGACGAGAGCGCCGCGCGGATCACGGTCGACAAGCTGGGCGACGGCCGTTCGGCGACGGCGGACGGCGGGCTCCTGCTCGTCCCGACGAGTCTGGGCTGGCCGCATCTGATGGTCCTGCACCGGCACGACTGGCAGCCGGTGCTGCACTACCCCGTCGGCTCCCCCGAGCTGGCATCGCCGCCGTCGGTCGAGCAGCTCACGCTGCGGATGACCGCGCTGTCCCACCCGGTCCGGATGCGGATCTGCCGCCATCTGGCCCGCAGCGCGTACACCACGAGCGAGCTGGCGCAGGCGCACGGCATGACGGCCCCGGAGATATCCCGGCACCTGGGCGTGCTGAAGAAGGCCGGCCTGATCACCACCCGCCGCCGCGGACGGTACGTCCTGCACCAGCTGGACGTGACGGTGGTGGCCCGGCTGGGCAGCGACTTCCTGGAAGGCATACTCCGGTAGCCGCCGTGCGGCCGGTCGGGCGCCCGCCGCGGGGGTGTCAGCCCTGTCCCCCGCCCGCCCGCACCAGCCCGGTCTCGTAGGCGAGGACCACCACCTGCACCCGGTCCCGCAGGCCCAGCTTGGTCAGGATGCGGCCCACGTGCGTCTTCACGGTCGCCTCCGACAGCACGAGCCGGGCCGCGATCTCGCCGTTGGACAGCCCCTGCGCGACCAGCACCATCACCTCGCGCTCCCGCTCGGTGAGCCGCTGGAGTTCCTTGTGCCGGGGCTCCTGGCCGGTGGCCGGCAGCATCGGCGCGAACCGGTCCAGGAGCCGGCGCGTGGTCGAGGGGGCGACCACCGCGTCGCCGCTGTGCACGGAGCGGATCGCGGCGAGCAGCTCGCCCGGCGGCACGTCCTTGAGCATGAAGCCGGAGGCGCCCGCCTTCAGCGCCGAGAAGGCGTACTCGTCGAGGTCGAAGGTGGTCAGGATCAGCACCTTCGGCGCGGCCGGGTCCACACAGATCCGGCTGGTGGTCTCGACGCCGTCGAGCTTGGGCATGCGGACGTCCATCAGGACGACGTCCACGGCCGTCGAGCGCAGCACCTGGAGTGCCTCGACGCCGTCGCCCGCCTCCGCGACGACCTCCATGTCCGGCTGGGCCGCCAGCACCATCCGGAACCCGGTGCGCAGCAGCACCTGGTCGTCGACGAGCATTACGCGGATCGCCATCGGCGCCTCTTCCTTGCGGGCTTACAGGCTTACAGGTGTAAACGCGGTACGTGCGTATGGGCGCGGGTGTCAGTGTGCGGGTTTCAGGGGCAGCAGCACACTGATGCGGAATCCTCCGCCCTGCCGCGGCCCGGCGTCCAGGGTGCCGCCGACCATGCCGACCCGCTCGCGCATGCCGATCAGTCCGTGGCCCTGGCCGTCGAAGCCGCCCTCCTCGTACAGCTCGTGCGGGGCGCCCTTGCCGTCGTCCTCGATGAGCAGCCCGAGCCCGTCGTCGAAGTAGACCAGGCGCACGCTCGCGCCCGCGTTGGGACCGCCGTGCTTGCGCGTGTTGGTCAGCGCCTCCTGCACGATGCGGTACGCGGTGAGCTCGAGGCCGCTGGGCAGCCGGCGCGGGGTGCCCTCGACCTTGAAGTCGACGGGCAGCCCGGAGCCGCGGCATTCCTCCACGAGGTCCTCGATCTGCTGGACGTCGGGCTGCGGGACGTACTCGCCGGCCTCCTGGTGCTCACCGGTGCGCAGCACGCCGAGCAGGCGGCGCATCTCCGCGAGGGCCTGGCGGCCGGTGGAGGAGATGGTCTCCAGCGCTTTCTTCGCCTGGTCGGGGGCGGCGTCCAGGACGTAGGCGGCGCCGTCGGCCTGCACCACCATCACGGAGACGTTGTGCGCCACGACGTCGTGCAGCTCGCGCGCGATCCGGGCGCGTTCGGCGGCGACCGCGACCTTGGCCTGTGCCTCGCGCTCCTTCTCCAGGCGTGCGGCCCGTTCCTCCAGCTGCGCGAAGTAGGCGCGGCGGGTGCGGATGGAGTCGCCGAGCACCCAGGCGAGGGCGAAGGGCACCGCCTGGAAGACCGTTATGGCGATGTTGCCCCCTATGCCCGCGTCCTCCATCGGCCAGCGGAGCTGGGCGACGGGGGCGGCGCACAGCCCCATGGCCAGCGCGGTCCGGGAGGCCCAGCGGGCGCCGGTCGCGGCCACGGTGTAGACGATCACCAGGAGGGCGAAGTCGGCCGGCATGGTCGACACGTCCAGCGCCAGTTGCCCCAGGCCCAGTGCGGCGGCCAGCAGCAGCATCTTCTCCGGCATCAGCCTGCGCAGCGCGATCACCACGCACAGCAGCAGGACGAAGGGAACGATCAGCGCCGTCATGTCCGTCCCCCGGGCCTCCTCCTTCGGAGCCACGGACATGACGGAGATCCCGAGCAGGACGAGGGCCCAGAAACAGTCGACCCCGATCGGGTGTCTGCGGAGGAAATCGTAGAGGCGCTGCACGTAACCCAGCGTAGGGAAGGGTGATAGGTGCAGGGGTCAACCGGAGGGCCGATCCGCATCGCCCGCGCATACTCCGCAAGGTGGAGGCTCCGTTCTCCTGTGCGCCTAGGGGGTGTCGTTCGGACCTTGCCGGGGTCGCGGGGTCTGGTCAGTCGCAAGGCACCGTTGCCGGGAGCCGGCCTGGTCCAAACGACACCCCCTAGCCTGGCCCTGTGACACGAGGGACAACAGGGGCCAGAGGGACTTCAGAGGCGCGGCGCGAGTGGCGAGGCTGGAGGGAAGCGACGCAGGACGCTCTCTACGGTCCGGCCGGTTTCTACCGCGGATCCGAGGGGCCTGCCGGGCACTTCCGAACGTCCGTGCACGCGTCGCCGCTGTTCGCCGGCGCCGTGGCGCGGCTGCTGTGCCGGGTCGACGAGGCGCTGGGGCGGCCCTCGTCGCTGGACTTCGTGGACATGGCGGCCGGGCGGGGCGAGTTGGTCACCGGAGTGCTCGCCGCGCTGCCCGCCGAGGTGGCCGCCCGCACACGCGCGTACGCCGTCGAAGTGGCCGGCCGGCCCGAGGGGCTGGACCACCGGATCGAGTGGCTCGCCGAGCCGCCGGGCGGTGGGGTGACGGGGCTGCTGTTCGCCAACGAGTGGCTGGACAACGTCCCGGTGGAGGTGGCGGAGGTGGACTCGGCGGGCGTGCCGCGGCGGGTGCTCGTGCGGGGCGACGGGGCCGAACGGCTCGGGGAGCCGGTGGACGGGGCGGAGGCCGAGTGGCTGGCGCGGTGGTGGCCGCCGGCCGGTGCGGAAGGGCCGCGGGAGGGGCTGCGGGCCGAGATCGGGCTCCCCCGGGACGCCGCCTGGGCGTCCGCCGTGGCGGCCCTGGACGGCGGGCTGGGCGGGCTGGCCGTGGCCGCCGACTACGCGCACACCAGGGACGCCCGCCCGCCGTTCGGGACCCTCACCGGCTTCCGGGAGGGGCGGGAGACGCCGCCGGTGCCGGACGGGTCGTGCGACATCACCGCGCATGTGGCGCTGGACGCGTGCGCGGCGGCCCACGCGGCGAGGTGCGCTCCGGAGCGCACCTCGCCGGCTGCTCTTCTGCGCCCCCAGCGCGATGCCCTGCGCGCCCTGGGTGTCACGGGCGCACGCCCCCCGCTCGCGTTGGCCTCCACCGACCCGGCGGCGTACGTACGCGCCCTCGCGAGCGCCTCGGAGGCCGCGGAACTGCTCGCGCGCGGCGGGCTGGGCGACTTCGTGTGGCTGCTCCAGCCGGTGGGGTCTCTCGACGCCGCCGCGCTACTTGTCGATGTCCCCGACCACGAAGAAGAGTGACCCGAGGATCGCCACCATGTCCGCGACCAGCGTCCCGGGCAACAGCTCCGCCAGCGCCTGGATGTTGTTGTACGAGGCCGAGCGCAGCTTCAGCCGGTAGGGGGTCTTCTCGCCCTTGCTGACCAGGTAGTAGCCGTTGATGCCGAGCGGGTTCTCGGTCCACGCGTACGTGTGGCCCTCGGGCGCCTTCAGCACCTTCGGGAGCCGCTGGTTGATCGGCCCGGGCGCCAGCTCGGCCAGGCGGTCCAGGCAGGCGTCGGCGAGGTCGAGGGCGTTGTGGGTCTGCTCCAGGAGGCACTCGAAGCGGGCGAGGCAGTCGCCGTCGGTGCGGGTGACGACCTTCAGGACGTCCTGGAGTTCGCCGTAGGCGAGGTACGGCTCGTCGCGGCGCAGGTCGAAGTCGACGCCGGAGGCGCGGGCGATCGGGCCGCTGACGCCGTAGGCGTGCACGGCCTCGGGCGACAGCGCGCCCACCCCGCGCGTACGCCCCCGGAAGATCTCGTTGCCGAGCACCAGGTCGTCGAAGACGTCCATGCGCGAGCGCACGGCGGCGACGGCGGCACGCGCGCGTGTGTGCCAGCCCGCCGGCAGGTCCTCCTTGAGGCCGCCGACGCGGTTGAACATGTAGTGCATGCGCCCGCCGGAGACCTCCTCCATGACGTTCTGGAGGACCTCCCGCTCCCGGAAGGCGTAGAAGACCGGGGTGATGCCGCCCAGCTCCAGCGGGTACGACCCCAGGAACATCAGGTGGTTGAGCACCCGGTTCAGCTCCGCGAGCAGCGTCCGCGTCCACACCGCGCGCGTGGGGACCTCCATGCCGAGCATCCGCTCCACGGCGAGGACCACGCCCAGCTCGTTGGAGAACGCCGACAGCCAGTCGTGGCGGTTGGCGAGCACGATGATCTGACGGTAGTCACGGGCCTCGAACAGCTTCTCCGCGCCGCGGTGCATGTAGCCGATCACGGGTTCCGCGCTCGTGATGCGCTCACCGTCCAGGACGAGCCGCAGCCGCAGCACGCCGTGCGTGGACGGATGCTGGGGCCCGATGTTGAGCACCATGTCGGTGCTCTCCGCGGCACCGCCGATACCGACCGTGGTCTCCGTCGTAGGAGTCATGCGCACAGTGTCCCCTACGTACGCTGGCCCCATGGAGACGGGGAGCCCTGACGACACGGGCACGGCGGAGGCGACGGAGCCGACGGAGCCGGTGCGGGACCAGCCGGTGTGGACCGGCCTGCCGCCGGGGCTGCTACGCATGCGGCGGCTGTTGCTGGTGGTGTGGCTGGGACTGCTGACGCTCGCCGCGGGTCTGCTGCCCGGGCTGTTCCTGGGCCCCTTCTGGGCGGCCCTGGCACTGCTGCCGGCGGCCCTGCTGGCGTGGGGCTGGGTGATGCTGGAGCGCAACTGGCGCTCCTGGCGGTACGCCGAGCGCGCCGACGACCTGCTGATCAGCCGGGGCGTGCTGTGGTGGGAGGAGACCGTCGTCCCGTACGGGCGGATGCAGCTGGTCGAGGTGACCTCGGGCCCGGTCGAGCGCCACTTCGGCCTGGCCAGTGTGCAGCTCCACACGGCCGCCGCGGCGACCGACGCGACCATCCCGGGCCTCGACCCGGCCGAGGCGGAACGCCTCCGCGACCGGCTCACCGAGCTGGGCGAGGCCCGATCGGCGGGGCTGTGACGACGCCCGGAGCGGAGCAGGGCCCGCCGGAGGCGCGGAACGGCCCACCGGGGGCCGCGGACGCCGCGGCCGGGGCCGAGGACCACTCGGGCGCCGGCGCGGACGTGAGCGAGGCCGAGGGCCGCCTGAGCGCGGACGTGAGCAAGGCCGAGGACCGCTCGGGCGCCGGCGCGAAGGTGAGCAAGGCCGAGGGCCGCCTGAACGGGGACGAGAGCGGCGCCCCCGGCCCCGGGGACGGTCTCGTCGAGCGGCGCTTGCACCCCGTCACGCCGTTGCGGCGGGCCTGGGCGCCGGTCGCCGTGATCGTCGGGTGGGCCGTGCACGACCCCGACCAGGCGCAGCGCCAGCTGTCGCGGCTGACCACGACCACACTGCTGGTCGGGCTGGCCGTACTGATCCCGGCCGCCGCCCTGTACGGCTTCATGACCTGGTGGTTCACCCACTTCGCGGTGACCGACACCGAGCTGCGCATCCGTACCGGACTGCTGTTCCGGCGCACCGCGCACATCCGGCTCGAACGGATCCAGGCCGTCGACGTCACCCAGCCGCTGCTCGCCCGCGTCGCGGGGGTCGCCAAACTGAAACTCGACGTCATAGGCACCGGCAAGAAGGACGAACTGGCCTTCCTGGGCGCCGACGAGGCACGCGCGCTGCGTGCCGAGCTGCTCGCGCGCGCGGCCGGCCTCGCGCCCGAGACCGCGCACGAGGTCGGCGAGGCGCCCTCCCGGCAACTGCTGCGCGTGCCGCCCGGCGTCCTCGCCGTCTCGCTGCTGCTGACCGGCGCGACCTGGGGCACGCTGATCGCCGCCGTCGTCGTGCCGACACTGCTGTGGCTGGCCACCCACAACCTGTGGACGGTGCTGGCGACCGCCCTGCCCCTGCTGGGCGCCGCGGGCGCCAGCAGCGCGGGCCGGTTCGTCGGGGAGTACGACTGGACGGTGGCCGAGTCCCCGGACGGGCTCCGCCTCGACCACGGGCTGCTGGACCGCGCCCACGAGACGGTTCCGCCGGGCCGGGTGCAGACGGTGCGGATCGTGGAGCCGGTGCTGTGGCGGCGGCGCGGGTGGGTGCGGGTGGAGCTGGACGTGGCCGGGTCGTCGAACTCCGTGCTGGTGCCGGTCGCCCCGCGCGAGATCGCCGAGTCGGTCGTCGCGCGCGTGCTGCCCGGGGTGACCGTGCCGACGGACGCGATGCTGTCGCGCGCACCTCGGCGGGCCGCGCGCTGCCGGCCGCTGTGGTGGCGCGGCTACGGACTCGCCGTCACCGACGCGGTCTTCGCCGCCCGGTACGGACTGCTGCGCCGCAGCCTGGCGCTGGTGCCGCACGCCAAGGTGCAGAGCGTCCGGCTCACGCAGGGGCCGTGGCAGCGGGCGCTGCGGCTGGCCGACGTACGGGTGGACACGGGCGCCAACAAGACCGTGACCGCGCGGCTGCGCGACGCCGACGAGGCGGCACGGCTGCTGCGGGCGCAGGCGGAACGCTCCCGTACCGGGCGGCGGGACGCGCTGCCGGACCGGTGGATGGCCTGAGACCGCGTCGGCTGCGCCGACCGGTGCCGGCCGGCGTCAGGACACGGCGCTGCGCAGCTGCTGTACGTCGATCTGCTCGGTCTCGTCGTGGGCCGTCAGGTCGATCACCTGGCCCACACCGCGGGACTCCTCGCCGGCCGGCTTGAAGGCGGCCTCCGTCTCGGCCTTGTGCAGGGCGAGGGCCTCCTGGCCGACCACGTCGGCGAGGTCCTCGTTCTGGACGGCCTCCAGGGCCTCGGACGACGACGTCCCGTCCTCGGACTCGGCGTTCTTCGTGCCGAAGAAGTCGAAGCCGCCCTCGACCGCCTGACGCCGCGCGGGAGTCGTCGGTGCGACGGCCACCGCGGTCGGCACCGTGAAGTGACCGGCGGTCCGCCGGGTGGGCTGGGTGGGCTGCGCGGACCGCTCGTCGGACTGGTCGGGCTGGTCGGGCTGGTCGGGCTGGTCGGGCTGGTCGGGCTGGTCGGGCTGGTCGGGCTGAGTGGCCGGGGAGGCGGTGCCGGTGCGCTCGTGCCCGTCGACCGCCTCGGGCTGCCCCTGTGCCTCGTCCTCCCGCGCGGCCTCGGCCGCCTCCGCGCTCTCGCCGCCGCCGCTGCCGCCGCCGTCCCCGTCGTCGCCACCGCCGTCGGAGTCGCCGCCGCCGTCACGGTCGCCGCCGTCCGGGGCGGCGGCCGGCCGTCCCTCGTCGAAGCGCGCCAGCGCCGCGTTCGCCCGCAGGAACAGCCGGGAACCCTCGGGAGAGAACACGGCGGGGGCATCCTCGACCGCCTCCTCGACCGCCTCGGCGGCCTCCTCGGTGGCCGCGGTGTCCTCGGCGGGCGTCTCCTCCACCGGCCCCGACCGCGCCGCCGGCAGCGCGGGCGTCTGCGGCACGGCCTCTATCTCCAGCAGGCGGCGGCCCTCCAGCGCGGTGGCCCGCTCGGTCTCCGCCGTGGCGTAGCGCCGCAGCAGGGCGGCGTGCTCGTTGCGCAGTCCCGCCAGCTCCGTGCGCTTCGCCCGCAGCCGGTGCTCCAGCTTCACGCGCAGCTCGCGCGACTCCTCCAGGTCGGACTCCAGTTCGGCGACCCGTTCCTCGTAACGCCACTCGTCGCTCGCACGCGCGCGCGTGAGGTCGGCGACGCGCCTGCCCGCCTGCGCGTCCCAGTGACGCATGACGACCGCGCCGACGACGGCCGTCACCGCGGCGGCCGCGGCCAGTGAGCGCAGGATCATCGCTTCGCTGAACACCCATGGGCCGACGGCACAGACGACGGAGACGCCGGCGATCGCCGACGGAGGAAGCAGCCTGTGCAGGGGCGGGGAATGGCGGTGACGTCCACGTGGCATGGCCAGAAACTTACCGCGCGTAGGCGAATCTTGGCGCCCCGCCCCGTAAAAACACAGCCATCTCCGACGCTTTCACACGGCATCAGGAATCCACATGCCCAACGGTGGGCGAATTACTTCAAGATCATTTCCGGCGTTCGCACGTCACCGCTCGTCGAGCCACTCCAGGGTCGCGGGAATCTCGCGCCGCCACGTATTGAAGTTGTGCCCGCCGCTTTCCAGGATGATCGACGAGATGCGTGTCGGCTTCCTGTCCTTCACCCGCTCAATGAACTTCAGCGTGTCTTTGTAGTTCGTCTCGCCGGACCTGCTGCTGGTGACGAGCAGTGAAGTGTCGGGCGCGGGCAAGTTCTTGAGACACCACCACAGGTCGGCGCGGTTCTTCCGTCCCTTGTCGCCCTGGAAGAGGTCGCCCGTGGTGGGATCGCTGGGCGCGTCGTAGTAGGCGGAGAGCCCGGCCCCCGCGCCGTACACCTCGGGATGGTGCATGGCGAGCTTCAGGGCGCAGTAACCGCCGGTCGAGTTGCCGACGACGCCCCAGCCGCCCGGCCCGCGGTCCACGCGGTAGTGGGCGCTCACGGCCTCGGGCAGGTCCTTGGCGAAGAACGACTCCGTCTGCGGGCCGCCCGGGACGTCCACGCACTCCGTGTCGCGCGGCGGCGCCACCGTGGGCCGCAGCATCACCAGGATCATCGGCCGCATCCGGCCCGCCTCGGCCAGGTCGAACGCCGTACGCGGGTAGTGGAGCTTGTCCACCAGCGCCGACGCCGTCCCCGGATAGCCGGTCAGGACGACGGCCGCGGGGAACGTACGCGCGCGGTGCCGTGCCTGGAAGTACTCCGGCGGCAGATACACGTACGCGGGCGACGCGATCCGCGTCGTACGGCCGACGACCTGTATCTCCTGGATCCGCCCGCCGACCTCCGGCCGCGCCCCGACCGCCCGGCCGACCCGCCGGTCGCCGACGACCCGGAGCGGGCCGCCGGCCTCGTCGGCCGAGTGGTCGACGACCACGCCCCGGCCGTTCTCCCGGCCGAACAGGTCGGCCCAGCTGCCGTAGAACCCGAAGGACTGGTTGGCCACCAGCCCCACCGCGGCGAAGACCGCCAGCTGGGTGGCGAACAGCAGCCCCACCCGCCCGAGGACCGCCCGCCAGGTACGCCGGGCCAGCCGCGGCCACAGCCACACCGTGCCGGCGAACAGCAGCACGCCGGACAGGACCGCCAGCGCCAGCACCTTGTTGCTTGTGAGACCCATGCGTTGCTACCTGCCTGCGCTTTCCATGCGTCCGTTCGGGCCGTCCGCCCGGACCACCACCCCCGCGCACCCTCCGGGGTTTCCGAAGTCGGGAGTGAACCTCTCCCGCCAAGACACCGTCCTAGAGGGCGCAATGTCGCCGGATGCCCGAAACGGGCCCGGATCCACGGTCTCTCGCAGAACTACGGGTGCGATGTCTGTCAGGACAGATGAGGAAATGTCGGGTGCGGTTCCGACGAAGCCCACGAGCGTACGCCGGGTGCTGCGCGGCCCTCGCCCGGAGACCGTGCCCCTCCTCGTCGGCCGCGCCTGCGCGCTCGTGGGCCTGCTGGACATCGCCGCCGGCGTCTTCCCGCGGTTCCGGCACAGCCGTATGCACGCCCTCGCCGAGGTACTGCCCGGCGCGTTCGGCCCGTTCGCGGCGGCACTCTCGCTCAGCGCCGGGGTGCTGTTGCTGCTGCTCGCCCACGGACTCAAGCGCCGTAAACGCCGGGCGTGGCGGGCGGCCGTGGCCCTGCTGCCGCTCGGCGCCGTCGCGCAGTTCACCTACCGGCACTCCCTCGTCGGGGTGCTGATCTCCCTCGCGCTGCTCCTGCCCCTGCTGCGGCACCGGGACCAGTTCGCGGCGCTGCCCGACCCGCGCAGCCGGTGGCGGGCGCTCGCCAACTTCGTGCTCATGGGCGCCGGTTCCCTCGCCCTCGGCCTCGTCGTCGTCAACGCCCACCCGCACCGCATGGTCGGCGACCCGAGCCTGGCCGACCGCCTCACCCACGTGCTGTACGGCCTGTTCGGCGTCGAGGGCCCGGTCGACTACTGGGGCAACACCTCCTGGACGGTCGCGTTCTCCCTCGGCGCCCTCGGCCTGCTCACCGCCATCACCACCGTTTACCTGGCCTTCCGCCCCGAACACCCCGCCGCCCGCCTCACCGAGGACGACGAGGCCCGCCTGCGGGACCTGCTGGCCAGACACGGCGGCCGCGACTCCCTCGGCCACTTCGCGCTGCGCCGGGACAAGGCCGTCGTCTTCTCCCCCAGCGGCAAGGCGGCGGTGACGTACCGCGTCGTCTCCGGCGTGATGCTGGCCAGCGGCGACCCGATCGGCGACGTCGAGGCCTGGCCCGGCGCCATCGAACGGTTCATGGACGAGGCCCGCGCCCACTCCTGGACGCCCGCCGTCATGGGCTGCTCCGAGACCGGCGGCGAGGTGTGGACCCGCGAGACCGGGCTCGACGCCCTCGAACTGGGCGACGAGGCGGTGGTGGACGTCGCGGATTTCTCCCTGGCCGGCCGCGCGATGCGCAACGTGCGCCAGATGGTCAAGCGCATCGAGCGCGCCGGTTACGAGACCCGGGTACGGCGCGTGGCTGACCTCGGCGACGCCGAACTGGACCGCGTCCGCCGCGCCGCCGACGACTGGCGCGGCACCGACACCGAGCGGGGCTTCTCCATGGCGCTGGGCCGCATCGGCGACCCCTCCGACGGGGACTGCCTGATAGCCACCGCGCACAAGCAGGACGCCGAGCCCGGCGAGTACGGCGACCTGAAGGCGATCCTGCACTTCGTGCCGTGGGGCCCCGACGGGGTGTCGCTCGACCTGATGCGCCGCGACCGCTCGGCCGACCCCGGCATGAACGAGCTGCTGATCGTGGCCGCGCTCCAGGCCGCCCCGAAGCTCGGGATCGCGCGGGTCTCGCTGAACTTCGCCATGTTCCGCGCGGCGCTCGCCCGAGGCGAGAAGATCGGTGCGGGGCCGGTGCTGCGGGCCTGGCGCGGACTGCTGGTGTTCCTCTCCCGGTGGTTCCAGATCGAGTCCCTGTACAAGTTCAACGCCAAGTTCCGCCCCCGGTGGGAACCCCGTTTCGTGGTGTACCGCGCCTCCGCCGACCTGCCCCGCATCGGCTTCGCCGCCATGCAGGCCGAGGGCTTCGTCACCCTCGCCCCGCCCCTGCCCCGCTTCCTGCGCCGCCGCACCACCGCGCGCCGCCCGTGCGCCCACCGGGTGATGGAGCAGGACGCCCGGGCGGCGTGAGAGATCCGCGTGCGCGAAGCGGCTCCCCGCCCCGCGGGGCCGGGCCGCGCGGGAAGGCCGCCACCTGCGGGGCCTACGCTGAACACATGAGCAAGCAGACCGGCCGCCGCCACCTGGCGGGACTGACCGCATGGGACCGCTGCGCGGTCATGGGGGTCGTCAACGTGACCCCCGACTCCTTCTCCGACGGCGGCCGCTTCTTCGACACCACGGCCGCCATCAAGCACGGCCTCGACCTGGTCGCCGAGGGCGCCGACCTGGTGGACGTCGGCGGCGAGTCCACCCGTCCCGGCGCGACCCGCGTCGACGAGGACGAGGAGCTCAGGCGCGTGGTCCCGGTCGTGCGCGGCCTGGCCTCCGAGGGCGTCACGATCTCCGTCGACACGATGCGCGCCTCGGTCGCCGAGCAGGCCCTCGCGGCGGGCGCCGCCCTGGTCAACGACGTCAGCGGCGGCCTCGCCGACCCCCGGATGATCCCGGTCGTCGCCGATGCCGACGCGCCCTTCGTCGTCATGCACTGGCGCGGCCTCCTGGAGGGCGGGAACGTCAGGGGCGCCTACGAGGACGTCGTCGCCGAGGTCGTGGACGAGCTGCACGCGCGCGTGGCGGCGGTCGTCGAGGGCGGCGTCTCGCCCGACCGCGTCGTCGTCGACCCGGGGCTCGGCTTCTCCAAGGACGCCGAGCACGACCTGGTGCTGCTGGCCCACCTCGACCGCCTCCACGGCCTCGGCCATCCGCTGCTCGTCGCCGCCTCCCGCAAGCGGTTCCTCGGCCGGGTCCTCGCCGGGCCGGGGGCCTCCCCGCCGCCCGCGCGCGAGCGCGACGCGGCCACCGCCGCCGTCTCCGCGCTCGCGGCGCACGCCGGCGCGTGGGCCGTACGCGTGCACGAGGTACGCGCCACCGCCGACGCGGTACGGGTCGCGCGCGCCGTCGAAGGGGCCCGGACGGCGGGCAGCGGCCCGGAAGGTGCCCGGTGAACGCGCCGCACATCGACGTGGAGCAGGTCGAGGCCGCCAACACCGCCTTCTACGAGGCGCTGGAGCAGGGCGATTTCGAGAAGGTGTCCGAGTTCTGGCTCACCCCGTCCGACCTGGGCGTCGACGAGTCGTACCACGACCCGGCCGACGCCGGCGTGGTCTCCTGCGTGCACCCCGGCTGGCCGGTGCTCACCGGCCGCGGCGAGGTGCTCCGCTCCTACGCGCTGATCATGGCGAACACCGACTACATCCAGTTCTTCCTCACCGACGTGCACGTCTCCGTGACCGGCGACACCGCCCTGGTGACCTGCACCGAGAACATCCTCAGCGGCGGCCCCGCCCCCGAGGGCGGCGACGAGCTCGGTCCGCTCGTGGGCCAGCTCGTGGTCGCCACCAACGCGTTCCGGCGCACGCCCTCCGGCTGGAAACTCTGGTCGCACCACGCCTCCCCCGTGATGGCCGAGACGGAGGACGAGGAGGGCGAGGAGACACCTTCCTGACCCGGGAGAACCAAGAAGTGGTTGGAATCACGGACCGGCGGGTATGGGCGGCTACCAACCCGTGATCCACCGGGACCGCCAGGGCAAACGCACGGTGAAACCTCCTGGCCTCCACCCGGCCCCACACCCCCCGTGGCCCGGCACTGTCGGTGCCCGCGGGTAGATTCGACTGAGGTCGGCGTACCGCCCGCACGCGGTGCGCACCGGCCGAGACCGACGACTGCAGGAGTGATTCGCGTGGATCGTGTCGCGCTGCGCGGCCTCAAGGCCCGCGGGCACCACGGTGTGTTCCCCAAGGAGCGCGAGGACGGCCAGACCTTCCTCGTGGACATCGTCCTTGGCCTGGACACCCGACCGGCCGCGGCCGACGACGACCTGGCGAAGACCGTGCACTACGGCATCGTGGCCGAGGAGGTCGTGGCCGTGGTCGAGGGCGAGCCCGTCAACCTGGTCGAGACGCTCGCCGAGCGCATCGCCCAGGTCTGCCTGAAACACGAAGGGGTCGAGGAGGTCGAGGTCTGCGTCCACAAGCCGGACGCTCCGATCACCGTCCCCTTCAACGACGTGACCGTCACCATCATCCGGAGCCGTGTATGAGCGCCCCCTTCACCAAGGGTCCCAGCGACCCGACCGTACAGCCGGTGCCCGCCTCCGTCATCGAGCAGGTCGACGCCGCCGACACCACGCTGTCCAACCCCAAGCGCGCGGTGATCGCCCTCGGCGCCAACCTCGGCAACCGCCTGGAGACCCTCCAGGGCGCCATCGACGCGCTGGAGGACACCCCGGGCGTGCGGGTCAAAGAAGTCTCGCCGGTGTACGAGACGGAGCCGTGGGGCGTCGACCCCGACAGCCAGCCGTCGTACTTCAACGCGGTCGTGATCCTCAAGACCACCCTGCCCCCGTCCTCCCTGCTGGAGCGGGCGCACGCCGTGGAGGAGGCCTTCCACCGCGTCCGCGACGAGCGCTGGGGCCCGCGCACCCTCGACGTCGACATCGTCGCCTACGCCGAGGTCGTCTCCGACGACCCGCACCTCACCCTGCCCCACCCGCGCGCCCACGAACGCGCCTTCGTGCTCGCCCCCTGGCACGACGTGGACCCCGGGGCCCAGCTGCCCGGACACGGCCCGGTCGCCGACCTCCTGGACTCCGTCACCAGGGACGGCATCGCGCCCCGCGCCGACCTGGAACTCCGGCTGCCCGAGTAGTCGTTAAGGTCGACAGGGTCGGACGGCCACGCAGGGGAACCGAAGGGACACCGGGACACCGTGAAAGAGTTGCGCATCAGGGTGCTGGCCGGCGTGTTCGTCGTGGCCGGGATCCTGTCCTGGGCGGGCGCCCGTCTGTGGAACTCGATCGGGACTCTCCCGAGCGTCCCCCTGGCCGCCCCCGTCGTGCTCGCGCTGATCGCCGTGATCCTGCTGGCGACGGCCCTGTCGATCCGCGCCCGTCTGAAGGCCCAGCGGGACCGTGTCCCGGACGCCAAGGGCGTCGACCCGATGATGGCGGCCCGTGCGGTCGTCTTCGGCCAGGCCAGCGCCCTGGTGGCCGCCCTCGTCGCCGGTATGTACGGCGGCATGGGCGCCTTCCTGCTGGAGTACCTCGACGTCCCGGCCCGCCGCGACCAGGCCATCTACGCCGGCTTCTCGGTCGTGGCGGGCATCGGCGTGATAGCGGCCGCGATCTTCCTGGAGCGCGTCTGCAAGCTCCCGGAGGACGAGGACGACGACCACCCGGGCGCGGCCACGGCGGCCTGACCCGCCTCCGCGCCGACGGCCGCGTGCGGTCCGCCAGGCTCGGCGCCGACGGGCGTCAGCGCGCCATTATCAGGCTCATCGCCTCGTTGCGCGTGGCGACGTCGCGCAGCTGGCCGCGCACCGCCGACGTCAGGGTCTTCGCGCCGGGCTTGCGAATGCCGCGCATCGACATGCACATGTGCTCGCACTCCACGACGACGATCACACCGCGCGGCTCCAGGATCTCCATCAGGGAGTCCGCGATCTGCGTGGTGAGACGTTCCTGCACCTGCGGGCGGCGGGCATAGACGTCCACGAGACGCGCCAGCTTGGACAGACCGGTGATCTTGCCGTTGGTGGACGGGATGTAGCCGACGTGCGCCACGCCGCGGAACGGCACCAGGTGGTGCTCGCAGGTCGAGAACACCTCGATGTCCTTCACCAGGACCATCTCGTCGTGCCCGAGGTCGAACGTCGTCGTCAGCACGTCCCCGGGCTCCTGCCACAGCCCCGCGAAAATCTCCTTGTACGCCCGCGCCACGCGCGCCGGCGTCTCCCGCAGACCCTCGCGGTCCGGGTCCTCGCCGACCGCGATCAGCAGTTCGCGTACGGCGTTCTCGGCCCGCTTCTCGTCGAACTCGCCGATCTGGCCCTCGCCGTCCAGCGTCACGGGGTCGGTCATCTGGTGCCTCGTTCCTGTCCTGTCCTGCGGTCGGCATACGGAAATGCCGCACCCCCCAAGGCTAGAACCTGGGGGGCGCGGCATACATTCCGGGCCTGGTGGGGCCGCCGGGAGTGGCTGGGTCAGCTCTCCGGGCGTTCCTCCGGGGCTCGTTCCGGAGCCGGGGCCGGCTCCGGCGTGGTGCTCTTGGCGGTGGAGATCGCCGCCGGCGCGCCGTTCGCTCCGTTCGTCAGGGCGAGCTCCTTCGGGGAGAGCACCGGCGGACGGGTCGAGGGCGTGCGGCGGGAGGAGCCGGTCCAGGCGGGCCGGGCCGGGCGCTTGACGATCTGGGCGAAGACCTCGGCGATCTCCTCCTTGCCGAGCGTCTCCTTCTCCAGCAGGGCGAGGACGAGGTTGTCGAGGACGTCGCGGTTCTCGACCAGGATCTCCCAGGCCTCGTTGTGCGCCGTCTCGATGAGCTTCTTGACCTCTTCGTCGACCAGCGCGGCGACCTCTTCCGAGTAGTCGCGCTGGTGACCCATCTCACGACCCAGGAACGGCTCGCTGTTGTCGCCGCCGAACTTGATCGCGCCGAGACGCTCGGTCATGCCGTACTGAGTGACCATCGCGCGGGCCACGCTGGTGGCCTTCTCGATGTCGTTGGCGGCACCCGTCGTCGGGTCGTGGAAGACCAGTTCCTCGGCCGCGCGGCCGCCCAGCATGTAGGCGAGCTGGTCGAGCATCTCGTTGCGCGTGGTCGAGTACTTGTCCTCGTCCGGGAGCACCATCGTGTAACCGAGGGCCCGGCCTCTCGACAGGATCGTGATCTTGTGGACCGGATCGGAGTTCGGTGAGGCCGCCGCGACCAGGGCGTGTCCGCCCTCGTGGTACGCGGTGATCTTCTTCTCCTTGTCCGACATGATCCGGGTCCGCTTCTGCGGGCCCGCGACCACACGGTCGATCGCCTCGTCCAGCATGTGGTTGTCGATCAGCTTCTGGTCGCTGCGGGCCGTCAGCAGGGCGGCCTCGTTCAGCACGTTGGCCAGATCGGCACCGGTCATGCCGGGCGTACGGCGGGCGACGGCCGACAGGTCGACGTCGGGAGCGACCGGCTTGCCCTTCTGATGAACCTTGAGGATCTCCAGACGGCCCTGCATGTCCGGACGGTCGACGGCGATCTGCCGGTCGAAGCGGCCGGGGCGCAGCAGCGCCGGGTCGAGGATGTCCGGACGGTTCGTCGCGGCGATGAGGATCACGCCGCCCTTGACGTCGAAGCCGTCCATCTCGACGAGCAGCTGGTTCAGCGTCTGCTCACGCTCGTCGTGACCGCCGCCGAGGCCGGCGCCGCGGTGGCGGCCGACCGCGTCGATCTCGTCGACGAAGACGATGGCGGGCGCGTTCGCCTTGGCCTGCTCGAACAGGTCACGGACCCGGGAGGCACCGACACCGACGAACATCTCGACGAAGTCGGAACCGGAGATCGAGTAGAACGGCACGCCCGCCTCGCCCGCGACGGCACGCGCGAGCAGGGTCTTGCCGGTGCCGGGCGGGCCGTACAGCAGCACGCCCTTGGGGATCTTGGCGCCGACGGCCTGGAACTTGGCCGGCTCCTGCAGGAACTCCTTGATCTCGTGGAGTTCCTCGACGGCCTCGTCCGAGCCGGCGACGTCCGAGAACGTCGTCTTCGGGGTGTCCTTGGTGATGAGCTTCGCCTTGGACTTGCCGAAGTTCATGACGCGGGAGCCGCCGCCCTGCATCTGGTTCATCAGGAACAGGAAGATGACCACGATGAGGACGAACGGAAGCAGGGTGATCAGAAGCCCGACGAACGGGTTCTGCTTCGACGGCGACACCGTGTAGCCGTCGGGGATCTGCTTGTCCTGGTACTTGTTCTGCAGCGTGCTGGCGAGGGTCACGCCCTGGTCGCCGATGTAGCTCGCCTGGATCTTCGAGCTGCCCTCGACCTTTTCGCCGTCCTTGAGCTGAACCTTGATGTTCTGCTCGTCGCCGGTGGTCAGCTTGGCCGACTCGACCCTGTTGTCGTTGATCGCCTGGACGACCTGGCCAGTGTCCACCGTCTTGTAGCCGCCGGACGAGCCGACGACCTGCATCAACACGACCACGGCAAGGACGGCCAGCACGATCCACATGATTGGCCCACGGAAGTATCGCTTCACGTCCATCCACACGGAGCGGTGCCGCCCCGTCCCTCCTGCCATAGTGAGTTTGATAAGACAGTTCTTCTGACGGTACCCCAGCCCGGCGGCCGTCAGCCGCACGGGACCGCTGGCTTCCCGTCTGCATGCTCCAACGGCGCGGAGGCCTCCGGGGTTCCCGGTAACCCCCCGAAACGCCGTGGAGCCCGCTACGAGGCCGTGTCAGCCGCCGTAGACGTGGGGCGCGAGCGTACCCACGAACGGGAGGTTCCGGTACTTCTCTGCGTAGTCGAGGCCGTAGCCGACGACGAACTCGTTGGGGATGTCGAATCCGACCCACTCCACGTCGATGGCGACCTTCGCGGCGTCCGGCTTGCGCAGCAGCGTGCACACCTTGAGGGAGGCGGGCTCGCGCGAGCCGAGGTTGGAGATCAGCCAGGACAGGGTCAG
Source organism: Streptomyces sp. BB1-1-1 (assembly GCF_031597775.1). Classification (NCBI taxonomy): domain Bacteria; kingdom Bacillati; phylum Actinomycetota; class Actinomycetes; order Kitasatosporales; family Streptomycetaceae; genus Streptomyces; species Streptomyces sp. BB1-1-1. Next base: position 3,882,552 of record NZ_CP134203.1, read on the forward strand.
GCCGGAGTCGATGATGTCCTCGACGATCAGGACGTGCCTGCCCTTGATGTCGGTGTCGAGGTCCTTGAGGATCCGCACCACGCCGGAGGACTGGGTGCCCGCGCCGTACGAGGACACCGCCATCCAGTCCATCGTGACAGGGGTGGACAGCGACCGGGCGAGGTCCGCCATGACCATCACGGCGCCCTTGAGGACACCGACGATGAGCAGGTCCTTGCCCGCGTACTCCGCGTCGATCTTCGCGGCCAGCTCGGCCAGCTTCGCGTCGATCTCTTCCTTGGTGATGAGTACCTTCTCGAGGTCGGCACCCATGTCGTTCGCGTCCACCCGCATCACTTTCGGTCGTCCCACCGGCCACTCCGGAGCGCCCCGGCGATCCGTACGCGGATCGGTGGGGGGGTCCGGATTCAGCCTTGCCGAATCACCAGTCTGCCACCCTGCCGCTGGGCGACGACTTTGCCGGGGAGGTTGATGGCCCCCTGACCGCGCCAGCCGGTGATCAGCCGGTCGATTTCCTCGATGTGGCGGGCGAACAGCGCACCCGCGGGGGCGCCGGCCTCGATGGCGGCGCGGCGCAGGATCCGGCGGCGTACGGCGGGCGGGAGGGCGTAGAGCTTGGCGCACTCCAGCATGCCCCGCGCGTCGCGGACACCGGCCTCGGCCTGGCGGGCCCAGGTGTCGAGGGCGTCGGCGTCGTCCCGGGAGAGTTGCGCCGTACGGGCGAGGGCCTCGACGACGCCCTTGCCGAGCGCCTTCTCCAGGGCGGGCAGGCCCTCGTGGCGCAGCCGGGAGCGGGTGTACGCCGGGTCGGCGTTGTGCGGGTCGTCCCAGACGGGCAGGGACTGGACCATGCAGGCCTTGCGGGCGGTCTGCCGGTCGACCTGGAGGAAGGGGCGCCGGTAACGGCCGCCGGCCCCCGAGACCGCGGCCATGCCCGACAGGGAGCGGATGCCGGAGCCGCGGGCGAGGCCCAGCAGGACGGTCTCGGCCTGGTCGTCGCGGGTGTGGCCGAGCAGGACGGCGGCGGCGCCGTGGCGGGCGGCGGCGGCGTCCAGGGCGGCGTAGCGGGCGTCGCGGGCGGCGGCTTCGGGCCCGCCCCCGCGGCCGACGGTCACGGCGGTGGCCTCGACGGGGTCCAGGCCGAGTTCGCGCAGGCGCAGGACGACCTCTTCGGCGCGCAGGTCCGAGCCGTTCTGCAGGCCGTGGTCGACGGTGACGCCGCCGGCGCGGATGCCGAGGCGGGGGGCCTCGAAGGCGAGGGCGGAGGCGAGTGCCATGGAGTCGGCGCCGCCGGAGCAGGCCACGAGCACGAGCGGCGACGCCGGGAGTCCGGCCTCGCGGTCCGGCACGCGGTCGGCGGCCGTCGCGGCGGGAACGCCGGCCGTGGTTTTCAGTTCGGTGAGGATGTCGTGGAGGACGCGGCGGACCGCCAGGCGTATCGCCGCGACCGCAGGATGGGGACCCATGTCCGGTGCCCTTCATGAAGTTGTCGGGGGGTGAGCCCGAGATTCGGTCACTCAGAGTGTGTAGATGGTGACAGAAACGGGCCGTTCCCCGAGCATCGCACGCCTGTCGAGGGCTTACGGTCCCTCGGACGGGTGATTGGAGGGGCGTTCGACTGCCGTCGGCCGGATTCGTTTCACGCCCCCTCCGCGGGGCTCACGACTCCGGCTTGCGGTGCACCCGCGCGATCCAGTCCGCCGGTTTGGCGATCTCCGACTTGGTGGGGAGGGTGTTGGGCGAGGTCCAGACGCGGTTGAAACCGTCCATGCCGCACTCGTCGACGACGGCCCGCACGAAGCGTTCGCCGTCCCGGTACTGGCGGAGCTTGGCGTCCAGGCCGAGCAGCTTGCGCAGCGCCAGGTCGAGGCGGGAGGCGCCCTTGGCGCGGCGCTGCTGGAACTTCTCGCGGATCTCCCCGACGCTCGGCACGACCGCCGGGCCGACGCCGTCCATCACGAAGTCGGCGTGCCCCTCCAGCAGGGACATCACGGCGGTGAGCCGGCCGAGGACCTCCCGCTGGGCCGGGGTCTGCACCAGCTCCACCAGCGACCGGCCGCCGTCGTCCTCCTCGGCCTCGGGGCGGCCCCCGGCGAGCGTCTGGGCGGCCTCGCGGACCCGCTCCAGCACGGTCATGGGGTCGACGTCGGTCTCCGCGAGGAACGACTGGATTTCGCCCTCCAGGTGGTCGCGCAGCCAGGGCACCGCGGTGAACTGCGTGCGGTGCGTCTCCTCGTGCAGGCAGACCCACAGGCGGAAGTCGTGGGGCTCGACGTCCAGTTCGCGCTCCACGTGCACGATGTTCGGCGCGACGAGCAGCAGCCGGCCGCCGCCGTTCGCACCGGCGGGGAGTTCGCGGGTGGCCGGGGCGAAGGTCTCGTACTGGCCGAGGACGCGCGAGGACAGGAACGACAGCAGCATGCCCAGCTCCACGCCGGTGACCTTGCCGCCGACGGCACCGAGGACCGCGTTGCCCGCGCCGTCGCCGCGCCGCTCCTGCATCTTCTCCAGCAGGGGCTTGAGGATCTCCCGGAACCCGGCGACGTTCGCCCGGACCCAGCCGGGGCGGTCGACGACGAGGACGGGGGTGTCGTGGATCTCGTCGGTGGCCATACGGGTGAAGCCTCGGACGTGTTCCTCCGAGACCTTGGCATGGCGGCGGAGTTCCGCGACGACGGCCCTGGCCTCGTCGCGGCTCACCTCGGGTCCCGGCCGTACGAGCCGGGTCGCGGTCGCCACCGCGAGGTTCCAGTCGACCATGCCGGAAGATGCGCCGATGCTCGTCATGCGTCAACGGTACGTGAGCGCTGCCGCTGGGGGCAGGCTGTGCGGGGCGCCGGGGTGGGCGGTGGGGTTGGCAAGGGCCGGAGTCCGTTGGAAGCGCACCCGGCGTTGTGGGCCGTGCCCACCCGTTCCGCCCTGCGGAACGACTGCCCACGGCGGTGCGGCGCGCGACCGCCCGCAGCTAGGCGGAGCCGGACGCCAGGGTCGTCGCCAAGCGGTCCAGGGTGTTCTGGGCCGCCCACGCGTCCGTCGTGTCCGAGGCCAGGAAGGCGAAGCCCAGGAGGCGGCCCTCTTCGGTGACCATGGTGCCGGCGAGGGTGTTGACGCCCGTCAGGGTGCCGGTCTTGGCGCGGACCAGGCCGGCCGCGCCGTCCGTGTAGCGGCTGGTCAGCGTGCCGGTGAAGCCGGCGACGGGGAGGCCGGTGAGGACGGGGCGGAGCTCGGGCCGGTCCGGGTCGGCGGCCTTGGCCAGCAGGGCGGTGAGCAGCTCGGCGGTGATCCGGTCGGTGCGGTCCAGGCCGCTGCCGTCGTGGAAGCGAGCGCCGCGCACGGGCAGGCCCAGCTGCTTCAGGCGGGCCGGAACGGCGGCGGAGACCCCGTCGAAGTCTGCGGCCTCGCCGGACGCCAGGGCCGTGTGGCGGGCCAGGGCCTCGGCGATGTCGTTGTCGCTGTTGGTCAGCATCCGCTCGACCAGGGACGCCAGTGGGGGCGAGGAGACGGTGGCGAGGGTGTCGGCGCGGTCGGTCGCCTTGGAGGGGCCGGGGGGCGACGCGGTGATGCCGTGCCGCTTCAGGAAGCCGGCGAAGGTGCGGGCTGCGTCGGCGGCCGGGTCGGGCACGCGCGGGGCGGGGCCGCTGGTGGAGTCGTCCGTACGGGCCTCGTCGGCCATCAGGGCGGTGACGCGGGCGAGGTTCTCGTTGACCCCGATCGGGTGCGTTTCCGTACCGGCGTAGAGCGTCGTGTCGTAGGACAGCGTCACCTTGCGCACGTCCCGCTTCTTCAGGGCGGTGGCCGTCTTCTCGGCGAGGGTGCGCAGGCTCGCGAGGCCTCTGGCGTCCTTGCGCGCGGTGAGGGTGGGGTCGCCGCCGCCGACCAGGACGAGTTCGCCGGTGTCGGCCTCCAGGGCGGTGCGGGTGGTGAGGCGGTGGTCGGGGCCGAGGGCGGTGAGGGCGGCGACGGCGGTGGCGATCTTGGTGGTGGAGGCGGGGGTGAGCGCCGTGTCGGCGCCGCGGCCGTACAGGCGCTTGCCGGTGGTGAGGTCGACGACGGCCGCCCCCCGGTGGGTGCCGAGCGCCGGGTCGTCGAGGAGGGGCCCGAGGACGTCCGCGAGGGCCTTGGCGGTCGGCGCCGCCTTGGCCCCGCCCGGTACTCCGCCGGAGTCGTCGCCGAGGCCCGCCAGGACGGAGTCGGCGCTGGGCGCGGGGCGGGGCGCCCCGGACGTCGTACCGGATCCGCGGCCGTGATCTACGCCACCCGTGCGCTCCAGGGCGACGGCCCGGTCCCGCTCGGCCGTACGCTGACCCGTGGAGTCCCAGGGGCCGGCGGCGGTCACCACACCGGCGGCGAGAGCCAGCCCGGCGGTGGCGGCGCCGGCGGTGTACTGCCAGGTCTTCGGCCGCGTGACCCGGGCGAGCTGCGGCGCCGTGGCCCGCGCGAACCGCGCGAACCGCGGTTTGGCGGCCCGCGCGGCGCGTGCCAGGCGCGGACGTACGACGCCCGCGGCGCGCACCACGTGCGGTCTCGCGGCCCGCCAAGGCCTCAGCTCTGGCACTATCACCAGCCCCTTTCGCGATCACACACCTGCGTGAGGGACACTTAATCACCAGAACTATGTGCTGATCATGGAGGAGCGTCCGGTGGAGTTCGACGTCACGATCGAGATCCCGAAGGGTTCGCGGAACAAGTACGAGGTGGACCACGAGACCGGTCGTATCCGCCTGGACCGCCGCCTCTTCACCTCGACCGCCTACCCGACCGACTACGGCTTCGTCGAGAACACCCTCGGCGAGGACGGCGACCCGCTGGACGCGCTGGTCATCCTGGACGAGCCGACCTTCCCGGGCTGCCTCATCCGCTGCCGCGCGATCGGCATGTTCCGGATGACGGACGAGGCCGGCGGCGACGACAAGCTGCTGTGCGTGCCGTCGACCGACCCGCGCGTGGAGCACCTGCGTGACATCCACCACGTGTCGGAGTTCGACCGCCTGGAGATCCAGCACTTCTTCGAGGTCTACAAGGACCTGGAGCCCGGCAAGTCCGTCGAGGGCGCCGACTGGGTGGGCCGCACCGAGGCCGAGGCCGAGATCGAGCGGTCCTACAAGCGCTTCAAGGACCAGGGCGGCCACTGATCACTGATCAGGTCACTTCCGTAACGGGCCGCACGCATGACGCGTGCGGCCCGTTCACGTTTGGCTGCGCATACTGAGGGCTACAGGCAGGAGGGTGTGTACGGATCAGGGAGCGTTGCGCAGGTGACGGAGGCGGAGGACCGCAAGCCGCAGTCGGACGAGGCCCGCAGTGCCTTCCGGCCGCCCGGCTCAGTCGCGGCGTCGATCGACGGCGAGTCGTCGACGACGTCCGAGTTCGAGATCCCGCAGGGGCTGGCCGTCCCGCGGCACGCCGGCTCGGAGTCCGAGACGACTTCGGAGTTCTCGCTGCCGGAGGGGCTGGACACGCTCCCGGCGGCGCCCGCGGAGGACGAGGGGTCGGCGTTCACCACGCCCAGCACGTACCACGCCTGGACCGCGCCGGCCGCGTTCACTCCGGCGAGCGGCTTCCCGGCGGTGAACCTCACGGACGTGCCCTGGCAGGACCGGATGCGCACGATGCTGCGCATGCCGGTGGCCGAGCGGCCCGCGCCCGAGACGGCGCAGCGGCACGACGACGACACCGGCCCGGCCGTCCCGCGCGTGCTCGACCTGACCCTGCGTATCGGGGAGCTGCTGCTGGCGGGCGGTGAGGGCGCCGAGGACGTGGAGGCGGCGATGTTCGCCGTCTGCCGGTCCTACGGCCTGGACCGCTGCGAGCCGAACGTCACCTTCACTCTGCTCTCGATCTCCCACCAGCCGTCCCTGGTCGAGGACCCGGTGACGGCCTCCCGGACGGTCCGCCGCCGGGGCACCGACTACACGCGGCTCGCGGCCGTCTTCCACCTGGTGGACGACCTCAGCGACCCGGACACGAACATCTCCCTGGAGGAGGCCTACCGGCGCCTCGCGGAGATGCGCCGCAACCGGCACCCGTACCCCACCTGGGTGCTGACCACGGCGAGCGGACTGCTCGCGGGCGCGGCATCCGTGCTCGTCGGCGGTGGGCTGACCGTGTTCGTCGCGGCCATGCTGGGCTCGATGCTCGGCGACCGGCTGGCCTGGCTGTGCGCCGGGCGCGGGCTGCCGGAGTTCTACCAGTTCGCGGTGGCCGCGATGCCGCCGGCCGCGATGGGGATCGCGCTGACGCTGGTCCATGTCGACGTGAAGGCGTCGGCGGTCATCACCGGTGGCCTGTTCGCGCTGCTGCCGGGGCGGGCGCTGGTCGCGGGGGTGCAGGACGGACTGACCGGCTTCTACATCACCGCCGCGGCGCGCCTGCTGGAGGTCATGTACTTCTTCGTGAGCATCGTCGCCGGGGTGCTGGTCGTGCTGTACTTCGGCGTCCAGCTGGGCGCCGAGCTCAATCCGGACGCCCAGCTGGGCACGGGCGACGAGCCCCTCGTCCAGATCGGCGCGTCGATGCTGCTGTCGCTGGCCTTCGCGATCCTGCTCCAGCAGGAACGATCCACCGTACTGGCGGTCACCCTCAACGGGGGCGTCGCCTGGAGCGTGTACGGCGCGATGCACATCGCCGGTGACATCTCGCCGGTGGCGTCCACGGCCGCCGCGGCGGGGCTGGTGGGCCTGTTCGGGCAGCTGATGTCCCGGTACCGGTTCGCGTCGGCGCTGCCGTACACGACCGCGGCCATCGGGCCGCTGCTGCCCGGTTCGGCGACGTACTTCGGGCTGCTGGCGATCGCGCAGAGCGAGGTCGACAAGGGGCTCGTGTCCCTGTCGACGGCCGTGGCGCTCGCCATGGCCATCGCCATCGGGGTGAACCTCGGTGGGGAGATCTCGCGGCTGTTCCTGAAGGTGCCCGGCGCCGCGAGTGCCGCGGGACGCCGGGCGGCGAAGCGGACGCGAGGGTTCTAGCGCCGGGTACCTACGGGCGGGGAACCTCAGTACCCCTGGTTGTAGGGGGACTGTCCCCCGCCCTGCTGGTCGCCGTACGGCTGCTGACCGTAGTTCTGCGGGTACTGCTGGGCGTACGGCTGCTGCTGGCCGTAGGGCTGGTCGTACGGCTGCTGCTGCGGCTGCTGGTACTGCTGCTGGGGCGGGTACGGGTCCACCCTGCGGAGCTGGGTCGTGGCGTCGTCCATGACCGGGTACTGGGGCTGCTGGTACTGCTGCTGCACCGGCGTCGGCTGCGGCTCGGCGGCGGCGCGCTTCTTCTTGCCGCGTTCGCGGAGGTACTCGATGGCGATCGGGACGACCGAGAGCACGACGATCAGGACCAGGATCGGCTCGACGTTGGTCCGGATGAACTCGATCTGGCCGAGCCAGTAGCCCGCGAGGGTGACGCCGGAGCCCCAGGCCACGCCACCGATGATGTTGTACGTCAGGAAGGTGCGGTACTTCATGCGGCCGGCGCCCGCCACGATGGGGGCGAAGGTGCGCACGATCGGCACGAAGCGGGCCAGGACGATCGCCTTGGGCCCGTACTTCTCCATGAACTCGTGGGCCTTGTCCAGGTTCTCCTGTTTGAAGAGCTTGGAGTTGGGGCGGTTGAAGAGCTTGGGACCGAGGAACTTGCCGATCATGTAGCCCACTTGGTCGCCGATGACGGCGGCCAGCACGATCAGGGTGCACACCAGCCACAGCGGCTGGCTGATGTACTCGCCCTGGGCGACGAAGAGGCCCGCGGTGAACAGCAGCGAGTCGCCGGGCAGGAACGCGAAGAGTCCGGACTCGGCGAAGACGATGAGCAGGATGCCCGGCAGAGCGAAGGTCTCGATCAGGTAGTCCGGGCTGAGCCACTCGGGGCCGAGCGCAAGGGTGGTCACGGGATTGTGGCTCCTGCTGCTGGGGGGAGGCGGGCTGGGACCTGGCTGCCCAAACGTATAACGCAGCCGTGGCGTTCCAGGTTCCACGGGAGTCCTGGGGGTGCACTGTGACGTTCCCCGGGGAAACCTGAGAACCATGGGTATTGAAGAATACGGCGGCGGACAGGGCCCCGGGCCCGAGGTGCTCGTCGTGACCACGAACGACCTGCCGGGCCATCGCGTGCAGGAGGTGCTCGGGGAGGTCTTCGGACTGACCGTGCGCTCCCGGCACCTGGGGAGCCAGATCGGTGCCGGGCTGAAGTCGATGGTCGGCGGTGAGCTGCGCGGGCTCACGAAGACGCTGGTCGAGACCCGCAACGAGGCGATGGAGCGCCTGGTCGAGCAGGCACGCGCGCGTGGCGCCAACGCGGTGCTGGCGTTCCGCTTCGACGTGACGGCGGCCGCGGACGTGGGCACCGAGGTGTGCGCGTACGGGACGGCGGTGGTCGTGGCCCGGGAGTGAGACCCGGGCCACGACCACCGCTCAAGGCGCTCAGGGAGTGTGCCGGACGGCGTTCGCGAGGATCGCGTCGCGCATGTAGGCGGCGAGGCCCGGCCCCGCGGCGTCGATGTTTCGCGTGAAACGTTCGTCCGACACGTACATCTCGCCCAGGCAGGTGTGCATCTCGTACCCGCAGTCGTAGTGATTGCGGGCGATCCCCTGCCGGTGGTCCTCGGCGACGTCCATGGCCGCCTCGGAATCGGCGGGCTCACCGGCGTCCATCAGGGCGACGAAGCGCCGGGTGAGCTCGTCGGCCTCGTCCTGGATGCGCTGCCAGTCCTCCTTGGTGTACGAGGCGGTCTTCTGCCGCGACTGGCGGTAGGCGTCGGTGTCGCCCCAGCGTTCCTGGACCTCCTCCTGGTACTCGTCGGGGTCGAAGTCGCCGAAGACCTCGAACTTCTCCTCGGGCGTGAGGTTGATGCCCATGCTGCGTGCCTCCATGGCCTGCTCAACGGCCGCCGCCATCTTCTCCAGCTTCTCGATCCGGGCGGTCAGCAACTCGTGCTGGCGGCGCAGGTGCGCGCGCGGGTCCACATCCGGGTCGTCGAGCAGGGCGGCGACCTCGTCGAGCGGGAAGCCCAGCTCCCGGTAGAACAGGATCTGCTGCAGCCGGTCGAGGTCGGCGTCGTTGTAACGCCGGTGGCCCGCGTGGCTGCGCTCGCTGGGTACGAGCAGGCCGATGTCGTCGTAGTGGTGCAGGGTGCGCACCGTCACTCCGGCGAAGCCGGCGACCTGTCCTACGGAGTAGCTCACTTCCGCTCCTTCCTCTGACGCCCTCCACGCTGCCGCCTCACGTGACGTGAGGTGCAAGCCCGAGTGCGGGGCCCGGTCCACGGACCTACCGTCGTCTGCATGCCACTGCACCAGGGCCCCCACGCGTCCCACGACGACGACCGTGACCGGCGCCGGCTCGCCGTCAACCCGTTCCACGGGGCGACGAACCCCCTCGGCGGCATGACGGAGGCGCCGCCGACCCACCGGCTCCCCGACTCCCCGCTGCCCCCGGAGACGGCGTACCGGCTGGTCCACGACGAGCTGATGCTGGACGGCAACGCGCGGCTGAACCTGGCCACCTTCGTCACCACCTGGATGGAGCCGCAGGCCGGGGTGCTGATGAGCGAGTGCCGGGACAAGAACATGATCGACAAGGACGAGTATCCCCGCACCGCCGAGCTGGAGCGGCGCTGTGTGGCGATGCTCGCCGACCTGTGGCACGCGCCCGACCCCTCGGCGGTGGTGGGCTGTTCGACGACCGGATCGAGCGAGGCGTGCATGCTGGCCGGGATGGCGCTGAAGCGGCGGTGGGCGCTGCGCAACGCCGGCCGGTATCCGGCGAAGGACGTGCGGCCCAACCTCGTCATGGGCGTGAACGTCCAGGTCTGCTGGGATAAGTTCTGCAACTTCTGGGAGGTGGAGGCCCGGCAGGTGCCCATGGAGGGCGACCGCTTCCATCTCGATCCGCAGGCGGCCGCCGAGCTGTGCGACGAGAACACCATCGGCGTCGTCGGCATCCTCGGGTCCACCTTCGACGGGTCCTACGAGCCGGTCGCCGACCTGTGCGCGGCCCTGGACGCGCTCCAGGAACGGGCCGGGCTGGACATCCCGGTGCACGTCGACGGGGCCTCCGGTGCCATGGTCGCGCCCTTCCTCGACGAGGACCTGGTGTGGGACTTCCGGCTGCCGAGGGTCGCCTCGATCAACACCTCGGGGCACAAGTACGGCCTCGTCTACCCCGGCGTCGGCTGGGCGCTGTGGCGGGACGCGGAGGCGCTGCCGGAGGAGCTGGTCTTCCGGGTCAACTACCTGGGCGGCGACATGCCGACCTTCGCGCTGAACTTCTCCCGGCCCGGCGCGCAGGTGGTCGCGCAGTACTACACCTTCCTGCGGCTGGGCCGCGAGGGCTACCGGGCGGTGCAGCAGGCCTCACGGGACATCGCGCGGGGGCTCGCCGACCGGGTGGCGGCGCTCGGCGACTTCCGGCTGCTCACGCGCGGCGACCAGCTGCCGGTGTTCGCCTTCACGACGTCCGACGACGTGACGGCGTACGACGTGTTCGACGTCTCCCGGCGGCTGCGGGAGGGCGGCTGGCTGGTGCCCGCGTACACCTTCCCGCCGCACCGCCAGGACCTGTCCGTGCTGCGCGTGGTGTGCCGCAACGGCTTCTCGGCCGACATGGCCGACCTGCTGGCGGAGGAGCTGGAGCGGCTGCTGCCCTCGCTGCGCCGGCAGCCGCGCCCGCTGACCGGTGACAAGGGCGCGGCGACCGGTTTCCACCACTAGGGGGCACTCCCGGGGCGGCTATCGGCTGAGGCGCGCGAACCTCCGTACCGCCAGCGGGAAGAACACCGCGAGCAGGGCCAGCGGCCAGGCGACCGCCGCCCAGACGTGGCCGGGCTCGCCGCCGGGGCCGCCGAACAGGTCGCGTACGGCCGTGGCGGTCTGGGACATCGGGTTCCACTGGACGACCGTGCCGAGCCAGCCCGGCATGGCCTCCGGCGTGGCGAAGGCGTTGGAGAGGAAGCCGACCGGCCAGACCAGGATCTGCACCGCCTGCACCAGCTCCGGCTTCCCGGCCACCAGCGCCAGGAAGATGCCGATCCACAGCATCGCGAACCGGAAGAGCAGCAGCAGGCCCACCGCCCCCAGGAAGGCGCCGGGGCCGCCCTGCGCCCGCCAGCCGAGCGCGTACCCGACGGCGATCAGCACCGTGAGGCCGAGCGCCGACTGGATCATGTCGGCGGCCGAACGGCCCACCAGCACCGCGCCGTTGGCCATCGGCAGGGAACGGAAGCGGTCGACGACGCCCTTCTCGAGATCCCGGGTGACGGCGACCATCGTGCCCTCCAGGCCGAAGGCCATGGTGAGGGCCAGCATGCCGGGGACGAGGTAGTCGAGGTAGGCGCCGCTCACGCCCCGGCCGCCGCCGACCAGGTAGCCGAACATCAGCAGCAGCATCACCGGGAAGACCAGGTTGACGACCACCGCGACCGGCTGCCGCGCCCAGCGGACCAGTTCACGGCGGGTCATGGTCCAGGAGTCGGTCAGGGCGTACGTCGCGGGGTTGGTGACGGTGTTCATGACGGTGCTCGTACTCACACGGCCTCCTTGGTGCGGTCGGTGAGGTGCAGGAACACCTCGTCCAGGGTCGGGCGGCGCAGGGCCACGTCCTCCGCCTCCAGACCGGCCACCTCCAGCGCCCGTACGACGCCGGAGAGCGCCGCCATGCGGTCGGTGACCGGCGCGCTGAGCAGCCGGCGGTCGGGGTCGACGCGGACGCCGGTGAGGGGCAGCAGGGCCGCCGCGGCGGTCAGTTGTCCGGCGTCGCGCAGGACGACGTCGACGCGGTCGCCGCCGGTGGCGGCCTTCAGTTCGTCCGCGGTGCCGTCGGCGACGACCCGGCCGGCGTCGACGACCGAGATGCGGTCGGCGAGCTGGTCGGCCTCCTCCAGGTACTGGGTGGTGAGCAGGACCGTCGTACCGCCGTCGACCAGGGAGCGGACCGAGTCCCACACCTCGGCGCGGCCGCGCGGGTCGAGGCCGGTGGTCGGCTCGTCCAGGAAGAGCACCTCCGGTTCGGTGATCAGGGACGCGGCGAGGTCCAGGCGGCGCCGCATACCGCCGCTGTAGGCACCGACCGGTTTGCGCCCGGTGTCGGTGAGGTCGAAGCGGGCGAGCAGTTCGTCGGCACGCGCGCGTGCCCGCCGGGCGCCCAGGTGGTGCAGGCGGCCGAACATCTCCAGGTTCTGCCGGCCGCCGAGTTCCTCGTCGAGCGCCGCGTGCTGGCCGAGCAGTCCGATGCGCAGCCGTACGGCGTACGCCTGGGTGAGGATGTCGCGCCCGGCCACCTCGACCCGGCCCGCGTCGGGACGCAGGAGGGTGGACAGGATCCGGACCAGCGTCGTCTTGCCCGCGCCGTTCGGGCCCAGTACGCCGTGGACCGTGCCGCGTGTGACCGTGAGGTCGAGTCCGTCCAGCGCGTCCTTGCTGCCGTATTTCTTGCGTGCCCCTTCGACGGTGATCGCCGCGTCGGTCACTACCACTCCTCGATTAGTCAAACTTGACTACCAGCTCGGGAGCTTATGCCCGCCGTCCGGCTTAGTCAAACTTGATTAGTCGAGATCTCCCGGATGCCGCTCCCCCGCCGCGAACGGGTTCTCCTCGCCCTCGCCGAGGACGCCGACGAAGGGCTCGCCCTCCCCGGCGAACGTGTACGCGCCGCCGCGGATGCGCTCGATGAGCGCGCGGGTCCACTCGGCGCCGGTGTCGGCGGAGTGCACCCAGAGGTTCATGATCTCGCCGATGTGCCCGAGCTGCTCCGGGCCCTCCTCGGGCGTGTAGTAGTCGGTGACGGACTTGCGCCACTCCCGGATGGCCCGGACCCGCTCCTCCAGCAGCGCCAGCACCTCGTCGCGTTCGAGGTCGACCATCAGGCCGAGCCCGGCGGAGAGCACGTCCGGCTTCTGGTCGTAGGCGGTCAGGGACGCGCGCAGGAGACCGAAGAACTCCTCGGTCCCCTTCTCCGTGATCTCGTACTCGGTGCGCGGTGGCCCGCCGGCGGTCGACGGGGCGATCTCGTGCGCGTGCAGCAGGCCCTGCTTGGCCATCTGCTTCAGCGCGTGGTAGATCGAGCCGGGCTTGGCGTTGGACCACTCGTGCGCGCCCCAGTACTCCAGGTCGTTGCGCACCTGGTAGCCATGGGCCCGCCCGTGCTGGCGGACCGCGCCGAGCACCAGGAGACGGATCACTGACATGGGTCCAGGTTAGGCGGCAAGAGGGCCGGACCGGGCACGCGGTCCGGCCCATGTCAAGGCGGTGCGCTCACGCCGGGCCGCTCAGGTTCTCGGCGGCCTCGGGACGCTCAGAACGGGAACCCGCTCCGGCCGTGCTGTACCGAGATCCACTTCTGGGTGGTGAAGGCGTCCAGCATGGTGTCGCCGTTGAGGCGGCCGACGCCGGAGTGCTTCTCGCCGCCGAAGGGCACGATCGGCTCGTCGTGCACGGTCCCGTCGTTCACGTGGAACATGCCGGTGTCGATCTGCTTGGCGAAGTTGACGCCGCGCTCGACGTTCCCGGTGTGCACGGCGCCGCTCAGGCCGTACGGGGTGTCGTTGACGAGGCGTACGGCCTCCTCCTCGCCGTCGAACGGGACGAGGAAGGCGACCGGGCCGAAGACCTCCTGCTGGAGCAGCGCGGAGTCGGCGGGCAGGCCGGTCAGGACGGACGGCTCGACGAGGTTGTCCGTGGTGGTGCCGCGCACCAGGGCGGTGGCGCCCTCGGCCAGCGCCTGCTCGACGACGCCCGAGAGGGCGTCCGCCTGCGAGGAGTTGATCACCGGGCCGATGACGGTCGACGGGTCGCGCGGGTCGCCGGCCTTGAGGGACTTGACCTTGGCGACGAACTTCTCGGTGAACTCGTCGGCCACCGAGCGGTCGACCAGGACCCGGTTGGCGGCCATGCAGACCTGGCCCTGGTGGACGAAGCGGCTGAAGACCGCGGCGTCGACCGCGTAGTCGACGTCGGCGTCGTCGAGGACCACGAGGGCGCTGTTGCCGCCGAGTTCGAGGACCGAGCGCTTGAAGTTCGCGGCGCACACGGTGGCCACGTGGCGGCCGACCTTGTCGGAGCCGGTGAAGGAGATCACCTTGGGGACCGGGTGCTCCAGGAAGGCGTCGCCGATCTCCGCGATGTCGGTGACGACCACGTTCAGCAGGCCGCCGGGCAGGCCGGCGTCCTCGAAGAGCTTCGCGATCAGGGTGCCGCCGACGATCGGCGTGTTCTGGTGCGGCTTGAGGACGACGCCGTTGCCGAGGGCGAGGGCCGGGGCGACCGACTTCAGGGAGAGGAGGAAGGGGAAGTTGAAGGGGCTGATGACGCCCACGACACCGACCGGCACCCGGTAGACGCGGTTCTCCTTGCCGTCGACCGGCGAGGGGATGATCCGGCCCTCGGGGCGCAGCGACAGGTGGACCGCCTCGCGCAGGAACTCCTTGGCGAGGTGCAGCTCGAAGGCGGCCTTCAGGCGGGTGCCGCCCAGCTCGGCGATGATCGCCTCGCTGATCTCCGCCTCGCGGTCCTCCACGAGGCGCAGCACCTTCTCGAACACCGCGCGGCGCGCGTACGGGTTCGTCGCCGCCCACTGCTTCTGCGCGCGCTCGGCCGCCCGGTACGCGGCGTCGACCTCGTCGACCGTGGCTATCGTGACCGAGGCCAGCTTCTCGTTGTCGTACGGGTTGAAGTCGATGATGTCCCAGGAACCGGTGCCCGGGCGCCACTCGCCGTCGATGTACTGCTGGGCGAGGTCGGTGAAGTACGACGACATGTGATCCCTCAATCCCCTTAGCTGCCGCAGCCGCCGCGAGCGAGCCGCCTGATTGAGCGTCATCGTACTTACGTTTCAGGAGAGTTGGAGGAGCCCCCGCAGAAGGTCCCGGCTCTCGTCCGGCCCCGGGCTGTCCTGCTGGAGTTCCTTCAGCGCCGTCTCGTACTGGGTGACGTCCTCGTGCTTGTCGAGGTACAGCGCGCTCGTCAGCTGCTCCAGGTAGACGACGTCCGACAGGTCGGACTCGGGGAAGCTGAGGATCGTGAACGCGCCACTCTCGCCGGAGTGCCCGCCGAAGCCGAACGGCATGATCTGCAGCCGCACATTGGGGTGTTCGGACATCTCGATGAGGTGCTGGAGCTGCCCGCGCATCACCTCGCGGTCGCCGTACGGGCGGCGCAGCGCGGCCTCGTCCAGGACGATGTGGAACTCGGGAGCGTTCTCGGCGACGAGGTGCTTCTGCCGCTCCAGGCGCAGCGCCACCCGCCGTTCGACGTCCGCCTCGCCGGCGCCCTTCATGCCGCGCCGGACGACCGCGCGGGCGTACTCCTCGGTCTGCAGCAGGCCGTGCACGAACTGGACCTCGTAGACCCGGATCAGCGAGGCGGCGCCTTCCAGGCCCACATAGGTGGGGAACCAGCTGGGCAGTACGTCGGAGTAGCTGTGCCACCAGCCGGCGACATTGGCCTCCTTGGCCAGGGACAGCAGGGAGGCGCGCTCCTGCTCGTCCGTGATGCCGTACAGCGTCAGCAGGTCCTCGACGTCCCTCGTCTTGAAGCTCACCCGGCCCAACTCCATCCGGCTGATCTTCGACTCCGAGGCGCGGATCGAGTAGCCCGCCGCCTCCCGCGTGATCCCCCGCGTCTCACGCAGTCGCCTGAGTTGTGATCCGAGCAGCATGCGCCGCACCACCGATCCGGGCTCTCCCGCGCTCACGTTCGCCAGCCTCCCCAACCGTCTTCAGGGGCCGAAGTCTGCCACTAAAACACTCCGAGCAGTACTCGTCCGGTTACGGAAACGGAATCGCGCCAAAGGAAACGCTCGGGATCATGCACGGAGCGGGCAGGAAGTGGCCGCCTCGCGAGATGAAGAGGGGGCGAAGATGACGGAAAAATTGACCAACAAGCGGTACGGGCAGGTCCATTTCGGTCACGTGCACGTGCATCTGCCCTTGCATCTGCGGTACGCATCCGAAACCATGGTCCCGCACCACCGCGCCGCATCGCTACGACCGCGAATTCCCGGGAGTGCCTCGCATGGGGACGAATGGATCGACCATGCTCGAGCCGTTACGGCAGGGCCTTCCGCCACTCGACCCCGCGGCCGTGTCCAACGCCGCCTCCTGCGCCCTGCCGCCGCGTTACGAAGCGGTCCGCGAGGCCCGGAGATTCACCCGCAGAACGCTCGACGGCTGGGACGCGGGCGACCGCTTCGACGACATCTGCCTGGTGGTCTCCGAACTCGTCACCAACGCCCTGCGCCACGCGCTGCCGGCCGACACCCCTCGGCACGGGGAGCAGAACGGCCCCGTCCGGCTGCATCTGATGCGCTGGACCGAGCGCCTGGTGTGCGCGGTGCGCGACCCCAGTCACGACAGTCCGGTGGCCCGCGAGACGGACGACTTCTCGGCGGAGTCGGGCCGGGGCCTGTTCCTCGTCGACTCCTTCAGCGACAGCTGGGGCTGGCACCCGCTCGCCGGGACGCTCGACGGCAAGGTGGTCTGGGCCCTGTTCCGGCTCCACAAGCCCGACGACATGACGGACCGGCCCACCTACGAGTGACGACGAACCGCGACGCCCGCCCGCGCCGCGGTTCTACGCGTGTCAGCCCTACGTGTGTCAGTTCGCGTCTACGCGTGTCAGCTCGCGTCCACGCGTGTCAGCTCGCGATCAGGTGGTCGAACTCGCCGTCCTTGACACCCAGCAGCATGGCCTCGATCTCGGCGCGCGTGTAGACGAGCGCGGGACCGTCGGGGAAGCGGGAGTTGCGCACCGCCACGCCGCCGTCGGGCAACCGCGCGAACTCCACGCAGGACCCCTGCGAGTTGCTGTGCCGGCTCTTCTGCCAGGCCACGTCGTGCAGTTGCGTGGCGGCCATGCCGTTGTACACGTCGTGGTCCACAGGTCGCTCCCCGGTGGTGCACTGGCTGATGTGGCCATTGATGCAGTGGTCAACTGATCCGGATCATAACCCTGTTCCCCGTGCAGATGCATGAGCAAATGCACGTGCACGCGCGGTGTTCTCGCGGTTACAGCCCCACAAGGGCCGCTCCCCACCGAAAGCCCTTGCCCTCTCTGACGCCCGCTCCCGAGAAGTCGTTCCCGCGTATGCCCCCGGATTCCATGAACACTCAACAACATGCGACAACACCGGGGCCCGCTCCTCTGAGCGGGCCCCGGTGTGATGCGGCGGGACGAGGTACGAGCGCGCAGGTCAGCGCATGCCGTACGGCAGCAGCGCCATCTCGCGCGCGTTCTTGATCGCCCTGGCCAGCTGCCGCTGCTGCTGGGACGTCACGCGGGTGACGCGACGGCTGCGGATCTTGCCTCGGTCGGAGATGAACTTCCGCAGCAGGTCGGTGTCCTTGTAGTCGATGTACGTCACTCCGGCCTGGTCCAGCGGGTTGGGCCGCTTCCCGGCGGGCTTGCGGTCGCTCTTGCGTGGCATGGGGGTCAGACCTCCAGGAGGGTGTCGAAGGCGGGCGGCAGCCGCTCCCAGGCGGCCTGCCCCGCGGCGTACTCGGCGTCGGTCAGCAGGCAGGACTCCAGGAGCCGTTCCAGGCCGTCGCGGTCGAGTCCGGGGGACGTGAAGACCAGGTGCTGGCAGCGGTCGCCGTGCTCGGGGTGCCAGTCCAGCGCGGCGGCGGCGCGGCGCACCGGCGGGACCAGTTCCCAGGCGGCGTCGGGCAGCGACGCGAGCCACGGCCCCGCGCTCTCCACGCACAGGGCGCCGCCCGCGGCGTCCCAGTGCAGCAGCGTGTCCGCCTTGCCGGCGAGCCAGAACCGGCCCCGGCTGCGGGCGGCGGCGCAGGTCAGGTCCTCCAGCGCCGCGTACAGCCGCTCCGGGTGGAAGGGGCGGCGCCGGTGCCAGACGAGGGTGGCGACGCCGTGCGCGTCGGCCTCGGCGGGCAGCAGGGCGCAGGCCGGGTGCTGGGCCGCCGCCGCGGCCTCCACGTCGAAGCCGGCGAGGGCGGCCCGCGCCAGCTCCGAGGGCGCGGCGGGGGTGCCCGCCGGGCCGTCGCCGTGGCCGTGGCCGTGTCCGATGGGGACCCGGCGGGCCGTCGGATGCAGTTGGGCCAGCAGCTCGCGGTCCTCGTCGTCGGCCTCCGGGGAGCCGGGGAGGGACTCGGCGAGGGCGAGGACGGGTGCGTACTCCAGTTGGCGCGCGAAGGTGTCGGCGACGGTGCGCTGGTCGGTGGCCGCGGCGGCGAGGCCGCCCTCGGCGAGGTCGTCGCCGTTGCCGAGGTACGGCAGCACCAGCGCCGGGTCGACGGCGGTGATCACGCCGGTGACGGTGAAGCCGCCGGCCGTCACCACCTCCGCCATGGCCTTGGGCTCGACGGAGTCCCACAGCTCGACGACCGCCAGCGGGGTGCCTCCGGCGTCCGCGAGCCGCTCCAGCTCGGGGACGAGGTCCTCGCGCAGGGCGCAGCAGGCGCAGTCGTTCACCAGGGGCGCCTCACCGGCGGACAGGATGCCGGTGGCGTCCCGGACGGTCCGGACGACCGTGCCCGCGGTGGCCGTCGCCAGGTCGTGGTGGAGGACGACGCTGCCGGGCACGTCGGCCAGCAGCCGGGCCACGGCCGCCCTGCGGGCGTCGGCGTGCAGCCCGCCGACGATCACCACCGGCAGGGCGGGGTGGCCGGGGTGGCCCGGGTCGTCCGGGCGACCCCGGTGGTCCGGGCGGTCCGAGTGGCCCGGGTGGTCCGGCCCGCTCATGCCCCGTCCCGCTTTCCGTACCGCCGCTCGAAGCGCTCCACGCGGCCGGCCGTGTCCAGGACGCGGGCGGTGCCGGTGTAGAAGGGGTGGCTGACGTTCGAGATCTCGACGTCGACGACCGGGTAGGTCTGGCCGTCCTCCCACTCGATCGTGCGCTCGCTGGTCATGGTCGAGCGGGTGAGGAAGGCGTAGTCCGCGGCGCGGTCGCGGAAGACGACCGGGCGGTACTCGGGGTGGATTCCCTTGCGCATGGCGGGGTCAGCGCTCCTCTCGGAAGTCGACGTGACGGCCGGCGACCGGGTCGTACTTGCGCAGGGTCAGCCGGTCCGGGTCGTTGCGGCGGTTCTTGCGGGTGACGTAGGTGAAGCCGGTCCCGGCGGTGGACCGGAGTTTGATGACCGGACGGAGTTCGTTGCGTGCCATGCTGGTATCTTACTGAAAATGAATTCCATTAACAGCTAGGACCGTCCGGTCCGAAGGAGAGGTACGTCACCGTGTCCGCCCACTGCATGCTGACCGGCACCCAGCCCGGCTTCGGCAACCGCATCTCCCACTCCCACCGGCGGACCTCCCGCCGCTTCGACCCCAACATCCAGACCAAGCGCTACTGGCTGCCGAGCGAGAGCCGGCACGTACGGCTGCGGCTGAGCACGAAGGCGATCAAGACGGTCGACGCGATCGGCGTCGAGGCGGCCGTGGCGCGCATCCGCGCGCGCGGGGTGAAGGTCTAAGAGGACCGAGGGGCTGAGGATCCGATGGCGAAGAAGAGCAAGATCGCGAAGAACGAGCAGCGGCAGGAGACCGTCGCGCGGTACGCCGCGCGCCGGGCCGAGTTGAAGGAGATCGTCCGCCGGCCGTCCTCCACGGAGGCCGAACGGCTCGCCGCACAGCGGGAACTGCGCCGGCAGCCCCGCGACGCGAGCCCCACGCGCGTGCGCAACCGCGACCAGGTCGACGGGCGCCCACGCGGCTACTTCCGCGTCTTCGGGCTGTCCCGGGTGAACCTGCGTGGGCAGGCACACGCCGGATATCTGCCGGGAGTTCGCAAGTCGTCCTGGTAGGTCGTCCTGGTTGGTCGTCCTGGTAGCTTGCGGCTGTCTTGGGGCCGACCCGGCCGTCCGGCTACAGCTTGGAGCTTCCGGTGACACTGGTGACTGCGGAGAGCACGGCGAACGCGGCGAGTACGGCGAGTACGGCGAGTACGGCGAGTACGGCGAGTACGGCGAGTACGGCGAGTACGGCGAGTACGGCGAGTACGGCGAGTACGGCGAGTACGGCGAGTACGGCGAGCGCAACGAGTACGGCGAACGCGACGAGTAGAGCCGCGGGAGCGCGGGAACGGCGCGGGTGGGCGGCCCGTCGGTCCGTGCGGGCCACCGCCGTGGCCGTCGGGCTGGTGGGCGCACTGGCGCTGACCGCGTGCACCGACGACGGCGACTCCGACGACGGCGGCTCGGGCGGGGGCGACAAGTCCTCGGCCGCGCCCAGCGCCTCCGCGTCCGCGAGCACGGACCCGGGTGGCGGCAGCGGCGGATCGCCGTCCGCCGCCGCGGGTGAACTGGAGGGCAGCTGGCTGGCCACCACCGACGGCCAGGCCGTCGCGCTGATGGTCACCGGCGACAAGACCGCCCTCTTCGCCACCGGCGGGACCGTGTGCAGCGGCACCGCGGGCGAGGACTCCGGCACCCGGACGATCCGCCTGAAGTGCACCGACGGCAGCGACGACCGGGCGACCGGCACCGTCGAGTCGGTCGACGGGACGTCCCTCAAGGTGACGTGGCAGGGCGGCCTCGGCGAGGAGACGTACACCAAGTCGGAGGGCGGGTCGCTGCCGCCCGGACTGCCGACGGCCGGCCTCGGCTCCTGACCGCCGGGGCGAGGACGTCTACCTCAGTGGCCGTCGGCGGTCGACCCGGGCGTCGTCCGCCGCGCGGGTGCCCTCCGTCCAGCCCGCCGCGTCGCCGGCGCCGCGCAGTCGGGTCGTCGTCGTCTCCGGGAACATGCGCTCCAGACGGTCCGTGACCGCGACCTCGCGGGAGGCGAGGACCGGCAGGAGGTCCACGTCCGCCGTCGTGCCGGACTCGGCGGTGGCCGCGTCCGTCGCCGCCCGGAGCCGGGTGCCCGCGCGGTGGGCGTAGGCGGCGAGGAACGACTGGCGGAAGGTCTTGGTCCGCCTGCGCCCGCCCGCGCGCTGCGCGGCCTCCGCCTTCGTCATCGCCGCCTCGGCCTGCACCAGCAGGGACGTGTAGAGGAGTTCGACCGCCTCCAGGTCGGCCTCGAAGCCGACGACGGTGGAGAAGCCGAGGGGTTCGTTCCACACCGCCCGGCAGTGGTTCGCGTCGGCCACCGCGTCCAGCAGCACCGCCTTGGCCTGCTCGTACGGCGGCTCCACCCCGATCCGGCAGGCTCCCGGGGCGTCGGGCGAGGGCGCGTGGGCCGACAGCAGCGCCTCGTCGATGCTGTGCCGGGCCATCAGCTCCTGCGCCTTGGCACTGAGCGCCTCCGCCTCCTCCGGATACCCGGTCGCCTCCGCCTTGGCGAGCAGCGCGCGGATGCGGGCGAGGGTGCGGGACTCCGGCCGGTTCTCCCGGCGGGACGCCTCACCCGGGGCGCCCGACACGCCCGCCGGCCCCGACACACCCGGCTCCAGGGGGTCCAGGGTCGGCAGGCGCAGCAGCAGGCGGTACAGCTCGAGTACGGCGGTGGCCTGCGAGAAGCGGTCGGTGCGGGGCGGCACCTGATCCGGTACGGCGTCGAGCTGCGCGGTCCAACGGGGGCCGCGCGGGCGGTCGTGCGGCGCCTGGGCCCGGATCAGTGCCGCCACCAGCCGTACGTGGACGTCGTCCAGCTCGCGCCGCACGATCCGTACGAGGTCGGCGGGCTGCCAGCCGCGCCGCCAGGCCATGGCCACGAACTCCTCCCCGCGCCGGGCGAGTTCCGCGTCCGCGGCCGGGTCGGCGGCGAGCAGCGAGGCGGCGGTGTCGAGGGCGTCGTCTGCGGCGTCGTACAAGGCGGTCTCGAAGGCACGGTCGACGGTGCGGGGCGTACTCACCCGGCGATGGTGCCACGGCCCCCGGCCCGTCTCACTCCGCGGAATTCGGCCGAGGCCGCGCCGCCCGGAGTCGAGCATGGCGCCCATGGTGGACATGACTCTCTACGCGGCGTTCCTCGTCGCCGCCTTCGCGCTGTGCATCACCCCGGGGCCCGACATGATGTTCATCGTGGCGATGGGCGGGCGGGGCGGCCCCACGGCGGGGGTGATGGCCGCGTTCGGGGTGGCCTGCGCCATGCTGGTGCACGCGGTCGCCGCGGCGCTCGGGCTGTCGGCGCTGTTCACGACGCTGCCGACGCTGTACCACGTACTGCGCTGGGCGGGCGCCGCCTATCTGCTGTACCTGGCGGTGAAGGCCTTCCGGGACCGTTCGGTGCCGGGCGGGGACGACGCGGCGCCCCGGGGCGCGGGAATGCGGCGGGCCTTCTGGCAGGGCGCGATCACCAACCTGCTCAATCCCAAGGTGATCCTCTTCAACGTGGCGTTCCTGCCGCAGTTCGTCGACCCCTCGCTCGGGCACGTCCCCGGCCAGTTGCTGCTGCTCGGCGGCACCCTCGTGGTGATGGGCTTCCTGTGGGACGGCTTCGTCGGGCTGCTGTCCGGGCGGCTGGCGGGCCTCCTCCGGCGCAGCGCCCGGGTGAACCGCTGGCTGAACATCGTCTCCGGGACGGTGTTCACGGGGCTGGCGGTGCGGTTGGTGGTGGCGTCGCCGAAGTAGCCGTACGGCCCGGCAATCCGTCGACCCGTCGCCCGGTCGGGAAGAGTGTCAACCGACGGTTGACACTCCCCAGAGCGCAACCTACGGTTGACACATGACGACGAACCCGAGCATCACGTCATCCGTACGACTCGACGAACTCATCACCGCGATCAAGAAGGTGCACCCGGAGCCCCTCGAACAGCTCCAGGACGCCGTCATCGCCGGCGAGCACCTCGGTGAGGTGGCCGACCACCTCATCGGCCACTTCGTGGACCAGGCCCGGCGTTCGGGCGCTTCGTGGACGGACATCGGCAGGAGCATGGGCGTCACCCGGCAGGCGGCGCAGAAGCGCTTCGTGCCCAAGGAGTCGGCCGACCTGGACGCGAGCCAGGGCTTCAGCCGCTACACGCCCCGCGCGCGCAACGTCGTGATGGCCGCCCACAACGCGGCCAAGACCGCCGGCAACGCCGAGGGCGTGCCCGAGCACCTGGTCCTCGGCCTGCTCACCGAACGCGAGAGCCTCTCCGCCAAGGCGATCGCCGCGCAGGGCGTGACCCTCGACGCGGTCCGCGCGGCGGCGACCGCGGCCCTCCCGCCCGGCGCCGCGGAGGTTCCCGAGCTGGTGCCCTACGGGCCCGCCGCCAAGAAGGTCCTCGAACTCACCTTCCGCGAGGCCCTGCGCCTCGGCCACAACTACATCGGCACCGAGCACATCCTGCTCGCCCTGCTGGAGCACGAGCACGGCGAGGGCGTACTCAGCGGGCTCGGACTCGACAAGGAGGCGACCGAGCGGTACGTCACCGAGGTGCTGGCGGAGTTCATCGAGGTCACCGAGAAGACCGAGGAGACCGAGGAGACGGCACCCGGGCAGGGAGAGGGCTGAGAGGGAGAGGGCAGAGGCCCCGTCCGCCGAGGGGTCGTTGTCAGTCCCTCCTGCGACACTCGCGACATGGCCGACCGGTGGGCACTCGCCGAGGCCGAGGACGGCGGCGTGGAGGTCGCCCCCCTCGGCCCCGACGGGCTGCCCGCCGGACCCGTGCGGCGGGAGGCCGGCCTCGCCGAGGCCGTGCGGAGCAGGCCGGACGTCGCGCGCTGGGTGTGGCGGTCCACCGCCGAGACCGCGCCGCGCCTGCTCGCCGCGGGGGTGCGGGTGAAGCGGTGCTACGACGTGGAGGCCGCCGAAACCCTCCTGCTCGGCCACGAGGGCCGGTACGGGGAGCCACGCTCGGCCGCGGCTGCCCTGGCCAGACTGCGCGGCGACCCGGTACCGCCCGACCCGCCACAGCGCTCCGCCGAGCCCGGCGCGCAGTCCCCGCTCTTCGAGCCCCAGGCCGTCCACCTGCCCTTGGACGACCTGCTCGCCGTCTACGCCGAGCAGCAGCGCCGCCACGACCGGTCCGCCCACCCGGACCGGATGCGGCTGCTGACGGCGGCCGAGTCGGCGGGGATGCTGGTCGCCGCCGAGATGAACCGCTCCGGGCTGCCCTGGCGGACCGACGTACACCGGGAAGTACTGCACGACCTGCTCGGCGAGCGGTACGCGGGAGGAGGCGAGCCGCGCCGCCTGGCCGAGCTGGCCGAGGAGGTGTCCGCGGCGTTCGGGCACCGGGTGCGGCCCGACCTGCCCGCGGACGTGGTCAAGGCGTTCGCGCGGGCCGGCGTCAAGGTCGGCTCCACCCGCCGGTGGGAGATCGAGTCGGTCGACCATCCGGCCGTGAAGCCGCTGATCGAGTACAAGAAGCTGTACCGGATCTGGGTCGCCCACGGCTGGTCCTGGCTCCAGGACTGGGTGCGCGACGGACGGTTCCGCCCCGAGTTCCTGGCCGGCGGCACCGTCACCGGACGCTGGGTGACCAACGGCGGGGGCGGGCTGCAGATCCCCAAGGTCATCCGGCGGGCCGTCGTCGCCGACCCGGGCTGGCGGCTGGTCGTCGCCGACGCCGACCAGATGGAGCCGCGCGTGCTGGCGGCGATCTCCCGTGACCCCGGCCTGATGGAGGTGGCCGGCCGCGAGACCGACCTCTACCAGGCGGTGTCCGACCGCGCCTTCTCCGGCGACCGCGCCCAGGCCAAACTCGCCGTCCTCGGCGCGGTCTACGGCCAGACCTCCGGCGACGGCCTGAAGAACCTCGCCGCGCTCAGACGCCGCTTCCCCCGGGCGGTCGCGTACGTCGACGACGCGGCGCGCGCGGGCGAGGAGGGGCGGCTCGTACGGACCTGGCTGGGGCGCACCTGCCCACCGGCGGCCGGGGCGGCCGACGGTGCCGAGGAGGCGGGCCTGCCGCAGGACGACCCCTCCGACGCGCCGGGCCAGGCGCAGGAGTGGGTGCCCGGCTACGCGTCCACCAACGCCCGCGCGCGAGGCCGCTTCGCCCGTAACTTCGTCGTCCAGGGCAGCGCCGCCGACTGGGCCCTGCTGCTGCTCGCCGCGCTGCGGCAGGCCTGTGCGGACAAGTCGGCGGAGTTGGTGTTCTTCCAACACGACGAGGTGATCGTGCACTGCCCCGAGGAGGAGGCGGACGCCGTCGTCACGGCGATCCGGGAAGCGGCGGAGCTGGCGGGACGGCTGACGTTCGGCCGGACGCCGGTGCGTTTCCCGTTCACGACGGCGGTGGTGGAGTGCTATGCGGACGCCAAGTGATCAGTCGGCGGGAGGGCCCTCGGCCAGTAGCTCCCGCAGCTCTCCCGCCACCGTCTTCGCGTCCGTCCCGTCCAGCGCCGCCAACGCCGCCCGCCACTGCTCGTACGCCTCCCGGTCGCGCCCCCGCTCCCGCAGCAGCAGCCCCTGCTGGTGCCGGGCGAGACCGCCGGTGTAGCGGTCGGCGCGGGCGTCGGCGCGACGGAGCAGCTCCGCGCACTCCTCCGCGGCCCGTTCGGTACGGCCCAGCAGGCGCAGGGCGCGGACGAGGCCGAGCCTGGTCTGGGACTCGCCGTGCCAGTCACCGTGCCCGCCCAGGATGCGCATGCTCTCCTCGAAGTGCGCTGCGGCGGCGGCCGGTTCGCCGAGCGTGAGGTGGGCATAGCCGATGTTGCAGTGCGCCGAGTGCTGCACGATCACGTTGCCGATCTCGTCGCCGATGGCGAGCGAACGCCGGTGCTGCTCGATCGCCGCCCGTGGGTCGGTGTGCTCGTAGAGGTTGCCGAGATGGCTGTGGGTGATCGCCTCGCCCCACGGGTCGTTCAGCCGCTGCGAGTACGCGAGGCTCTGCCGCAGCGCCTCGGCCGACTCGTCGTGTCGGCCGAGGTTCTCGAGGAGCAGGCCACGGTTGTTGAGGCAGCGGCGGATCCGGCTGACCGTGCCGAGCCGCCGCCAGACCGCCAGCGAACGGTCGTTGAGCGCGAGCGCGTCACTGAGCCGGCCGGTCAGGAAGTGCAGGCCCGCGAGGTCGCCCAGCGCGTAGGCCTCGGCGGCCTCGTCACCGTGGAGCCGCGCGAGGTCGAGGGCACCCCGGCCCAGCACCTCCATCTCGGCGACCCGGCCGCTGCGCTGGGCGTAGGGAAAGAGGAGCCGGAGGAGAACGGCGAGATGACGGGTCCGGCCACCACCGCCATCACAGCCGCCACCACCGCCACCGTTGTCACCGCTGTCACCGCCGTGACCGCCGTGACCGCCGCCGTGGCGCTCGACGAGGGCGACGACGTTCTCCGACTCCAGATCGCCCCAGGCGAAGGCGTCCTCGCAGCGGGCGAAGGGCGGGACCGAGGCGACCTCCGTCGCGTGCTCGGGAGGCTGTGCGGCGGTGGGGCGGCGGCGGTCGTCCTGGTCGATGCCGGGTTCGACGATCGCGGTGAGGACGCGCTCGGCGACGGCGGCGTACCAGCGCAGGGTGATCCCGGCGACGTCATCCGCACCGTCGTCGCCGCGGGCGATCTCCCGGGCGAACTCGCGCACCAGGTCGTGCGGGGCGTAGCGGCCGTACGCGGTCTCCTCCAGCAGGGCCACGTCGACGAGGCGGTCGAGGGCGGCCTCGGCGCGGCCCTCGTCGGCGTCCATGAGACGGGCGAGCAGCGGTGCGCCGTACGCGGGCAGATCCAGGGCACCGATGCGGCGCAGCGTGAGGGCCGCGTCCCGGTCGGTCTCGCGGTCGGAGGCGGCGAGCGCGTCGTGGGCGACGGCGAGGGAACGCCGCACACTCAGGTCGTCGTACTCCAGGTGGTTCAGCCGCCCTTCGGTGGCGGCCAGTTGGCCGGCGAGCGCGTCGGGGGTGAGGGCGCGCCGGGCGGCCAGCCGGGCGGCGACGACACGCAGGGCCAGGGGAAGTCGGCCGGTCAGCTCGACGAGGGGGTGGTCGGCGTCCGGTCCGTGACGGCTGTCGCGCCCGGACGCCGCCCGCAACAGCGCCGCGCTCTCCGCCCCGGACAGCGGCGCGAGCGGGAAGCGGTGGGCGCCGTCGAGCGCGGTGAGCGGCGACCGGCTGGTGACGATCACCGCGCAGCCGGGGCCGGCCGGCAGCAGCGGACGTACCTGCGCGGCGTTCTCGGCGTCGTCCAGGAGCATGAGCGTACGAGTCGGCGCGAGCAGCGAGCGCAGCAACGCGGCCGCGGCGTCGGTCCGTTCGGGGACCAGCCGGGGATCCGCGCCGAGGTCGCGGAGCAGTGCGGTGAGCGCCTGTTCCTGGGTCAGCGGGGACATTCCGGGGGTGGCGCCGTGCAGGTTGAGGTAGAGCTGCCCATCGGGGAAACGTTCCTTCATCCCATGCGAGACATGGAGCGCGAGGGCGGTCTTGCCGACACCGGCCATGCCGCTGACGACGGCTACGCGGGGGTACGAGCCAGGGGCGAGGGCGCGGACCAGATCGCCCCGTACGGTGCCGCGACCGGTGAAGTGCGGTGGCGCGGCGGGCAGTTGCGCCGGACGCGGAGGGGAGGCCGCCTGCTCCGGGACCGGACGGACGGGCGGGACGTCGACGCGCGGTACGGGGTCGCGGGGGGCGGCGTTCCGTGGTGCGGCATCCCGTGGGTTCTGTGACGCGGCATCCCGTGGGTTCTGTGGCGCGGCATCCCGTGGGTTCTGTGGCGCGGCATCCCGTGGGTTCTGCGGCACGGCGCTCCGCGACGCCGGGCTCTGCGCAGCCGCGCTCGGCGGCGCGGCCGCCCCCCGCAGCACCTCCACGTGCGCCGCCCGCACGGCGGGGCCCGGCTCGATGCCGAGATCCTCGGAGAGGCGGGCGCGCAGATCACGGTGGACGGCCAGCGCCTCCGCCCGCCGCCCGGTGCGGTGCAGGGCCAGCATCAGCTGGCGGTGGTACGCCTCCCGCAGCGGATGCTCGGCGGCGAGCGCCGACAGCTCCGGCACGAGGCTCTCCAGCCGCGCGCCGCCGAGGGCCAGTTCGGCGTCGTAGCACCACTCGGTGAGCAGGAGCCGCGTCTCCTGGAGCCGCTGGGCGAACGCGTACCCGCCCACCTCGGCCGGCAGCCCGGCGAGCGGCGCGCCCCGCCAGAGCGCCAGGGCGGCCGAGCCCGAGCGCACGACCCGTGCCCAGTCGCCGTCGGCGTGCGCGGCACGCGCCTCACTCGCGGCGGCCTCGAAGACATGCACGTCCACCTCTCCCTCCTCGACCCGCAGGAGGTAGCCGGACGGCACGGTGCGCAGCCGGCCGGGCTCGCCGATCAGCCGCCGCAGCCGGGTCACGTGATTGTGCAGCGAGGCCCGCGCGGACGCCGGCGGGGCGCCGCCCCACAGCGCGTCCTCGAGCGACTCGACGGACACGGACCGCCCCGCCTCCAGCAGCAGCGCGGCGAGCAGGGCCCGGGCCTTGGGACTGGCGACGGGTATGGGGACGGGGGCGGGGACAGGAGCGGCATCGCCCAGCGGGACGGCGGCATCGGCGGCGTACAGGACCGGTGGCCCCAGGAGTCCGAACCGCAGGCGGTACCGCTTCACGCCGCCCTACCACCTTCCTCACGGCGATTTTCCGCCAGGGCCGTCTCCGTCACGGCGCCCCCTTGTCAACGGAGAACCGTTGGCCACATGTTAGCGATCCGTTGGCAAGGTCTGATGTGATCACATCATCGGATCTGGCCCGGGGGTGCGCGCGTAGAACGCGTTGCTCGGGGGAGTGTCGCCGCCGCGGCCGGGTCCGGGGACGTATGAGGGCCCCGTTCGTCAGAGGTGAACGACCGGGGCTCTCGTCCTGCTCAGATGACGGGCGGCCGTCCCAGCCGGGTGAGCCGCCCCACCGTGCGCCAGCGCATCGGCCGCCGCTCCCCCGCGGGTTTGCGCAGGCCTTCCGCGAACCCGCCGAACCAGGCCCGCAGCCCGCCGAGCGACCGGTTGCGCGCCAGCGTGAGCAGCATCCACACGCCGAGGTGGACGGGGATCAGCGGCAGGGGCAGCCGGCGGCGGGCCAGCCAGACCCGGTTGCGGGCGTTGACCCGGAAGTAGACGGCGTGCCGTGCGGGCGAGGTCTTCGGGTGCTGGAGCAGCAGCTCGGGCGCGTAGAGGATGCGCCACCCGGCGTCGGCCGCGCGCCAGGCCAGGTCGGTCTCCTCGTGCGCGAAGAAGAACTCCGCGGGCCAGTCGCCGACCTCGTCGAGCATCGCCGACCGCAGCGCGTGCCCGCCGCCGAGGAACCCGGTGACGTACCCGCCCCGCATGGGGTCGGAGGCGCCGACCCGGGGGACGTGCCGCTGCTGTGTCTCGCCGTGCTCGTCGGCGATCCGGAAGCCGACGATGCCGAGCCGGTCGTCGGCGGCGAACAGCTCCCCCACCCGGCGCAGCACATCGGCGTCCACGAGGAGCCCGTCGTCGTCCAGCTCCACGACCACGTCGGTGTCGCCGAACTCCCGCAACCGCGCGAGCGCCACGTTCCGCCCGCCGGGACAGCCCAGGTTCTCGTCGACCTCGATCGGCGTGACCTCGCCGGGCAGCGACAGCCGCGCGGCGAACTCGGGCAGCGGGCAGCCGTTGCCGACGATCACGATCCGCGCGGGCGGAACATCCTGCTTGGCCACGGACTCCAGCAGGGCGTCGACCTCGGCGGGCCGGTTCCCCATGGTCACCACGGCGACCGCGATCCTCGGTCCACCCGTGTGCTCGCCCATGCCCTCACCTCGTTCCGGCCGACAACGTGTGCGCGATGCTAGCCGTTCACGACCGCGATCCCCGGCGTACGCCCGCCCGCGCCCCCGCGGTTCGCCGCACTGGCCGCGTGGCCCGCGTCACCAGGCCACTGGCCACTGGTCACTGGCCACTGGTCACTGGTCACTGGCCACTCGTACGGAGAACCGTGGGGAACGGTTCAACGGACGCACCCCGCTCCCGCCGGAGCGCCGGCGCACAAAACAAAGAACCCGCAGATCAGATACCTGACCCGCGGGTTTCGTATGGAGCCGCCTTCGGGATTCGAACCCGAGACCTACGCATTACGAGGGCTCGCAAGATCATCCCAGACAGTGTCGCATGATGCCGCAGCGGCTCGTTTCCGCTGGCCAGGAGGGTTCAGTCACGATTCGCGTGACACTGCGTCAGCCCTACTGCCAGCGGGTCCGCTCACGCAGCGCTCACGCAAGTTAGGCCCGTGGTAGGCCCGCAGCGCCCTCCCATCGCCGCCAGAGGAAGCGGGACGCCGCTTCTCAGCCGATTAGTTCGGTGACCAGTTGATCCAGTTCTTCGGCGTCGGTAGAGCTGAGGAGAAAGTCGCGCAGGGCTCGGCGGATCTGGATATAGCTCTTGCCACCCTCGAACTTCAGCTCCGCGATCCGCTGGGCCTCCGCCTCACCGATCTCCGCGATTCGTGCGTGCTTGGCGTCGGCCGGATCGAAGTCCGGGATGGGCAGTTCCCATACGGCCTTGTCGATGTGCCGCTCATCCTTGCCGTAGGACATTAGTGGGCGCACGGCTTCGGTAAGGCGTGGGGTATTGAGTAGCGCAAGGAGGTACATGCCCTCCTGCCGGGTGGCGACCGTGGCCCAGTACAGGGCGTGCTCAATAACTGCGTTCGGATTTTCCACCAACGCGGCGGACATGTGCATTCCAGAGGCGCCGTACACCACCCGTAGAGGCGCGCCGGGAAGCTGCTCAGTCAGCTTCTTTCGGAAGTTGAGCTGTTCGGCCAGAGACAGCCGGGGGCTGGAGCGGTTGTCATCCCAGAGTCGTTCGGCATCGCGCCACCAATTTGCCAGGTCCGGGTATCGGTCGAGATGGTCATGCTCACCATCCATGATGGTATTCGTCCCCTCGATGGGCAGGACGACCTTGCCGGCACCCATGATTCTGTAAGGAACGACATGCTCCCCGAGCAGGATGGGCCGAACGAACTGCTTCTCGACCGTTCCTTCCCGGTCGGGGAGTTCCTTCCAGGGCTTCTTCTCCATCGCACTGCGCTGTGAGCGGACCGAGACGCGACCGCCGCCGAGCCCGAGGGGACTGGCAGCCTGTTCCTGAACGAAAAAGAGGACCTTGGGAACGACGGTAGCCCCCTGCTCAAACCGGTCCCGGTACGGCGAGTTGATCAGCCCGTCCTTGGGGTAGCGAAGCTCACCTGCCTTCCGGGTGATCCAACCCCTGGCGCGTTCCCAACGAGCGGCGCTCTTGGCGATCTTCCCGGTCCAGATTTCAGTCTGCCTGGGCAGAGCGACGGCGCTGTTGCCCTGCTGCCCGATGGCAAGCGACCGGCGGCGGCCGAAGATGACGGCGGCCGCACGGGGGAAGAAGTGCGGACGTAGCCGGCGCAGGTCCCAGGAGCCGGTGAAGTTGACCTTGACGGGGTGGTCGGGGTCAGTCCATTCTCCGCTGCGGAAACCGGTCCAGTAGGGACGATCCAGCACGGGATTGGGGACGACGAAGGCGAAGGAACCGCCCTCGCGTAGGTACTGCTGGACCGCGCGAGCAATGAACAGGCCCGAGAGGTCCTGGTGAGTGGCGACCTCGAAACCCTTCCACAGGCCACGGGCCTGCATCATGTCTTTGAAGGTCGTCTGCATGTCACCCGGCATGTGCCGGTATGACAGCCAGGGCGGATTGCCGACGAGAACGTCGACGCGGTTCTCTGCGCGGGACAGCCACATGGGGCGTGCCAGGTTTCGAACGTAGTAGGCCCAGATGTGATTGCGTCCTTCGTCAACCAGGTCGCACAGGACACGGAAGTTGTCTGTCAGCTCGTCCCGGTCGTCCGTATTGGAGACTCCGTGCCGGTTGAAAAGGGCAACGAGGGAAGGCAACTTGCCCTGCGCGCGATGCGGGTCAGCCGCCTTGTCAGCCAGTTCGTTGACAATCGCGTCGAAACGACTGGCGTCCTGCAGCAAGGCTTCGGAGAAGCGTAGTTCGTTGGTGAAGAGCTGATTGCCCGTGCCGGTCTTGATAACGAGGTGGCCGTGGTCAATGAGGTCAGTGCGTTGGTCCCACTGGAGGCTGTCGCCAAGGTAGACGGGGACGCTTATCGGACCGCGCTCCTCAGAGGTAAGCGTCTCGCGGCCGATGGCGAGAAGGTAGGTGACGCGAGCAAGGGCCACGGCGACGGGGTGCAGATCGATGCCGGCGACATGGTCATGGAGCCCGTCCAACGCCTCGCGCAGTGGCACTCCACTATCCCGTGCGGCCGCCAGGTAGCGGCGCACGCCGTGGAAGAGGAACGTGCCGGAACCACACGACGGGTCCATGATTCGCAGGTTCAGCGGATCAGGGACTGCCTCGGTCACCGTCGCCTCCGCCAGCCAGTCTGGCGTGTAGTACTCCCCCTGCTTCTTGCGGGTCTCGGCAGCGATCACCGACTCGTAGAGAACCTTCAGAACGTCGTGCTCGACCCTTGACCAGTCGAAGCCAGCGAGGCGGCGAGACAGGTCTTGAACAAATCCCTCGCCGCCCTCAACCTCGAGCGGCCAGCCGAAGAAGTCCGACTCGACCACGCCCGAGATCCGCGCCTGTGTGAAGAGCTGACCGTTGACCAGCGAGGCCGGCGGGGTGTCCTTCACGTCGATGCCCATCACTGCGTGGGCGATGATCGAGGCGGTGTTCACCAGGAGCGTGTGCTCGATGAACAAATCGTCGCTGTCCTCGAATTGGGCGCCCAGGGCGCTACGCAGCAAGCGCGACCACAGATCGCGCTTGAGCTGAACGGTCGGCAGACTCTTATTCTCCTCGTACAGCGCAGCCAGGACCGCCTTGTCGATGGAGTGGGCGACGCTGTCCGCTCCGAGCCGGGTTGCGATGGCATCTGGCGTGGGTGCCGCGCCTTCGGACGTTGCCAGGACACCTTCGAGCCACCGGACCAGGTCCAACGCCTTGATGTTGCGCTCCCGCGCATCGAAATGGTTGACCTCGTTCAGCTCATTGTTGACCAGCGTGTAAGCACGCCAGTCAGCGCCGTCAGTGAGGATGCCGACGTGCCGCCGCTCCCGCTGCTCTGTTCGAGCACGCACATACTTCGCCAGCTGCGCGACCGCATCCTTGCGGATCTTTGGGCGGCTGGTGTCCTTCTTGACCTCTATGACGGTCGCGCCCATCTCAATATCGATGCGGTGACCGGTGCCGCCGCCCACCTGCGCTTCCAGCACGGGTGTAAGGAGATCCTGCTCGCCGAGGTTGAGGTCCGCATCCAGCAGGAACTGGCGAATGTCCGCCTGCAGTGTCGCCTCGGCTCGGACAGCCTTGCGCTCGACGACCCGATTGAACACGGTTTCGAGCGCGGTAGGCGAGGGCGGGACAGAGAGCGTCACGGCGAGAGCTCCAAGAGCATCAGAACGTATGGGGCAACCGGTGGGACTTTCGGTCCCGTCGACCATTGTCATGCAGGCGTGCCTGCTGGCACAGCCCTACTCGCCTGCCACGGTCCTTCCTGGAGATCGAGGGTCCCGACGAGGCATCGCTCCGACAGGCCGCCGCGCTGCTGGACCTTGACTCCAAAGCTCGCTTCGGCAGCATCAACGAGATCTACAAGAGCGAGGCCGGCCCGCGACACCCTCTCCGAGTCCACCCTCCTGTTCTCCGACGCCGAGAAGCAGGAGGACGCTTCCCCGGCGGTCCGCAGTCACTAATCAAGAAGGCGGACAACCCATGCTCACGGAAGCTCGCATTACGGCACAGGGTGATCCCAGGGGTCGCCGAGTACGCACGCGGCGGACTGCCTGCCCCCGCGGCCACGGACGACGGCAACGAGTGGGTTGACGGGTCCTGCTGGCTCTACTGCGGGCAGCGGTGGACTCGCGTCCTGTGGATCGGCCCCGCGCGTGTCGCGGGCGCCCAGGCGCCGATGTACGCCTGCAGCCCCTGCATCCGAGCCCTACAGGAACGGGGCAGTCGCTCCTCAGCAAAGACGGCCCGGACCGCTCCACCCAGCCGGGCGAAGGCTCTGCGGTGGGCCAGCCGACGGCTGGCCGAAGGACCGGCAAGCACCGGGGGCCACAGCCGGTTCCTCCGCAGAGGTTAGCCCCGCCCTGGTCGCAGGTACCCGCCGTCGCCCGTGATGTGAGCGCCGGTGGCTAGGGCGGGCCTTGGCTTCCGGGCCTTCGACACGCACACTCCAAGAAGGCCCGAACGATTCCCCTTATGCCACAGCCGGCGTTCTGGAGCACCGGATCGGTGC
Source organism: Streptomyces sp. BB1-1-1 (assembly GCF_031597775.1). NCBI lineage: Bacteria > Bacillati > Actinomycetota > Actinomycetes > Kitasatosporales > Streptomycetaceae > Streptomyces > Streptomyces sp. BB1-1-1. The sequence goes on from NZ_CP134203.1 coordinate 3,916,500, forward strand.
CCGGCCCACCCGGGCCACGGTCCAGGTGGATGCTGACCGGCGGGAGGACGGCACCTTGGTCGTGCACAACTACGGGCACGGAGGCACTGGCGTCACGCTGTCATGGCGTTGTGGGATGACGGCGCGGACGTCGTGGACTAGCGCGCACGGGTTGAAGTCACGCCAAGATGCTTTCCTGCGCAGAGCCTTCTCGACTGGCGGGTACCGCCCACGTGGGCACGCGTCCACCCCGGCGTCCGGAATTGTAGATGCTTCGGATTACCTGGTCCACGCCTTGCGGCACTGTGCAAGCCATCGCTTCTCGCATACCTCGCCCCTTACCCAAGAGGTTGGACGGTCCACCCGAGTAGGACGCGAGCTTCTTGGTCAGAACTTGGCGATCGACTCCGGGGCAGTTACTCAGAGTTGACCCGAGCCCGAGGAGGACGTTAGCGCTAACGGCTTCCGGAGCGGTCCCCCACGCGGCGGTCACAATCTCCAAGGTGTCCCGGAGGAGCGAGCCAGATCCTGATGCATCAGCCCGGTACAGGGAACTCAATGCCGCCACTGCATGAATGGTCCCGTTTGAACTTCCATCAGACACCTTCCATCCAGCAGCAGCGGCGATTTCAGTAATGGCCAATGCATCCTTGCGTCCTGCAGTAACTTCGGCCATGAACTTGTAGATCGGCTGAACTCGTCGGTTATCGTTCAGGCCGAGAAAGAGCTCTGCCTCTTCGGATACCGCTAGGCCATGAAACACTTTCATGGAAATCTTGATGTCGGCACGATTGGCAGCCTTACAAAGCGCCCCGCGATTCTGCCCATCGACCCAAATATAGGAACCGTCCATCCTCGCCGAAACGGTGGGAACACCGAGCCGTTTCACGTCGAATCCTTCACGGAGTTTGCGCGCCACCCACGCCCGATCAGCAGGGCGAGTGTTCACCGCCGGGTCTGTAGTTACAACAGAAGGCGCGAGGTCTTCAATCGTTGTCGTGTGGGCAGTTCTAGGCATTGTTAGCCTTCCTTACGAGACCGTGGAGGCCATTGATGATTTTCTTGCAGGTCTTGAGTTCGCTGTCCCAGTGGGCCAGGTCCTCTTCACATGACGTCGTGATTTCCGTGATCGACGAGATTCCCGCACAAACACCGGCAAGTGAGGCTACGACACGGCTCACTTCTGGGGCTCGCCTGGGCGTTGCCGGCGCTAGCCCTCGACCCTTCGGCAAGTGCACAGCAGGCGGTGGCGCTGCGACCTCAGTAGGAGTCTGCTGGATTTGATCCTGAAAGCGGTCCGCCTTGCTCGCCTTCCTAGGAGGCGGAAAAGAATGCAACGATTCCGGAATATCCCCCTGCGCGCGAAGCTTATGCAACTCTTCGATGATCCGACTCGGAGGCCATCCGGCAGGAGGATCCTCTACTGCGGCAAGCATCAAGGGGACAATTTTTCTGGCTCGGACTGCACTGAAGGGAGGGTTGGGGTCATCCTCTCTGGCTAGATTCATGACCGCACGAATTCTCCAGTAGGTTCGATTAGAGATGCCAACAACGTCCGACGCATAGACGCTGTGCGAGACTCCAGCAGACGGTGCGGGCATGCTGTGGAGCTGGTGCGCCAATTCCATGCGTTCTCTGAGCGTCATAGGGAAATCCGTCTCCGGGTCCGCCTTTTCGATCTCCCTCTGGATAGCTTCTGCCGCTTCAATCACGTCCGACGGAATCAGGGCAGGAATATCCTCCACCCCGATGGCCTGGCATGCCCTAACACGTCGAAGTCCACTGACCAGCGTCCGTCCGTCATTGCTCAACACGACGGCTTGCTTGAGCCCATGCCGGGAGATCGATTCAGCCAGCTTTTCAATATCACCCAAGCTTCGAATGCGGTGATCATATTTAATGTCGCTCAGTGCGATCATTTTGCTCTTCACCGCATCGCTCCCTCTGTTCGCGAATGGTGAACTCTGTGTCTCGCGACATAGTTATACGACGCGCATGACCGCGAGCAACTTAGCGACGCGAATATGCGTGATCACGGGTACTACTATTCGCCCAATCCGGGCATGTAGAAGGTCCGCATGCGGCCCCTGATTGCCATCACGTCGCCCTCTTTGGAGGTTGCCCCTTGCCCCCGAGAGCGTCTGGGTCTGCGCTACTGAGCTTCAAAGGGCGGTTTCGGGGGGGCTCACTGCGGGAGAGAGCGGAGGCGGTCGCGGAACTCTCGCACGGCCGGCGCTGCGGCATAAGGTTCGAGGTAGTGGCTGAACTTGCTTAGCCGGACGAGGGCCCGGTCGGAGCGGACGCGGTTCTCCAGCAGTTCCAGGCCGACGTTGGCGGCATCGAGAGCACCGTCGAGGTCTCGGGCTGCCAGTCGTGCTGTGGCAAGGCGGCCAGAGCGAACAGCTCGGTCGCGTGGGACTGCTTGGTTCACTGCCACCGCCAGGGCACTGGTCGCCCGCTCGGGGAAGCCGGAACGCAGCATGATCTTGCCTTCGGTTGACTTGAGCTGGGCTTCGCCGTACCAGCCGAGCCAGTCAGGGAGGTCGCCTTCGAGGTGGGCGCCCCACAGATCGTAGGCCCGGTTGAGGGACTTGCCGGCCGCCTCGTGCTGGGTGTCTCGGGACAGGGCCTCGGCCTGGTGGAGGTAGAGATACGAGGCCGAGGCCGGCGGGAGAGCCGACGGGGCGTTGCCGATGGCGGTGTCGATGAGCTTCACACGCGCGGCCGTGTCACCGGAGTCGGAGACGTGGACGCCCATCTCGGCCAGGATGAAGGCGCCGAAGCCGTTGTCTTTTGCGCTGTGGGCGCTGCGGAGGGCGCCGACGTAGTAGCGCTGGCCGAGGGAGCGGAGGCCCTTGTCGTAGGCCATCCAACCGGCGAGGTAGGACACTCGGGCTGCCGTGGCGTAGAGGCGGTGTTCGACGGCGTCGGAGTAGCGCCCGTGGTCGAGGAGGCTGGTGATCAGTGCGAGGTCGCTGGTGGCCTGGTCCAGGAGGCGCGCGCCGCCCATCTGGTCGTCGAGCGTGCGGAGGGTGTCCACGCGCGCTTCGATGGTGGTCACCATCGCGTCGGTAACGCGGTCGCCGTCGATTGCCGAGGCGAACGCCTCTGTGTCGGCTGCCCAGTTGGCCGCGACTCCCGTCAGTGCGACGCCGGTGATGGACAGGAATCCCCGACGATCCATGTGACCGCTCCGGACCAGATCAGCGAACACCTTCACGGTGCCGGCCGGAGTCCACGGGGCCGCCAGGGCCGTCGACTCCCACGCCGGCAACCATCGGGGCCAGGCCGCCGAACGTACGTGGTCCTCGGGGACGCCCAGCAGGTCGGCGAGCACCCGTTGCGCGTCCGCGTCAGGTGCCTGCCCCTGCTCCCACTTCCAGACAGTCGTCCGGTTGGTGGCCAGCGGTACGCCCAACTCGGCCCCGCGTTCATGCATGCGCCGGGCTAACTCGGCCTTGCCCCAGCCCTTGGCTTCTCGCACGTAGGTCAGCGGGTGCAGAGCCGTCGCGTCAGACATCCCACCCCTCCCCTCCGGTTGGTAGTCAGGAGGCTACTCCCCGTGCGAGAAACGGGGGTTTCTCTCGTTGTAGGAGCCCCCGGGAAACGTTCCGAGCCCGTGGTCCACGGCCGTTAACTGGGCCTCACGCCGTTCGGAGCTGAGCAGCCGGGTTAGCCGGCTTCCCCGCCGCGCTCCGGACGGCTCCAGGACCGCAGCCCGTCATCGGCGACCCTCGCGTGGGTGGCGGGCTGCACCCCCCGAGGAGGTCACGATGAGCCAGCCTCTGCCCGTCCGTACGCCCGGCGGCAGCGGACGACAGCACACGGTTCCCAAGCCGCCGACCGGTCCGAGTCCGGCCCTCCGAGCCCGTGCCGAATGCGGGTGGGAGAGATTCCTCCGGCGCGGAGCGACCGACCGCGAGGAGTCCGAACGGTGAATCCGGTCGATGCCGAAGGCCGGGAGGCCCACCCCCTCCTTCACTGCCTGGTCCGCGATATCGCGAGCCGCGGTGAAGGAGAGCTGACAGAAGTCGTCCACGAGAGTCACGGCGGTCGGCTCATCCGCATCGCCCACATCCAGCCCGCGAGCGGCGTCGCCTGGTCGACCGCCGCCGACAACATTGGGCCCGCCCGATGAGGCAGCGCCTCGCTGTCTTGGCCTACGTGATCGTCGTCAGTGCGCTCGTCATCACGTTGGCCATTGCCGGAACCCCGGGCCACTGAGAAACGGGAGGAGCACCATGAGACGTACCGCGAACCGCGGCTTCAACCACCGCCAAGCCGTGACCGAGGAGTGGTTCCGCATCCGGGTTCTTCCTCGCGTATCCGGCGTGCGGTTCCTCCCCTACCAGGTGCGACAGCTGCGGAGCGAGCACCTGCCCGCGATGCTGCGCGACGGAGATCGGAAGAGCATGGCCCGTATCGCGGGGGATCTGGTGAAGGTCTCCGCGCGGTGGCAGTGCCTGCCCTTCCACTACTTCCGCTACGGGGGGTACCGACGCGAGGTGTCCGCTGAAGGCGCCTGCTCGTACTTGCCGGAGACGGCCTTGTTCCATCGGCTCCTTCCCCGCGTGAACCGGGACACGATCGACCTGGACGACAAGACGTCCTGCAAGAAGATCCTCGCCTCGGCCGGCATCCCGCAGCCCGCGCTGATCGCGAGTGGCGACCGCCGCGCGGGTGTGACGTCCCAGGGCCAGGCGGTATCGCTGATGGACGTCCTCGATCACGCTTCCAGCTTCGGGCGCGTGGTGGTGAAGCCCTCCCGCTACTCCAGCGGTGGGTCCGGCGTCGTGATCGTGCGGCCTGGCGAGGACGTCTTCGACCTCCCGACCTACGCGCAGCGGTGGGGCACGTGGCTGGTGGAGCAGCACATGCCGCAGCACCCCGATCTGGACGTGCTGAACCCGTACGCCCTGAACACGTTCCGCGTGATCACCCTGCTACGGGAAGGCGCCGCCGAGGTCCTGTACGTGATGCTGAAGCTCGGTGGCGCCGACAGCTCCACGGACAACTCGGCCGCCGGCGGCATGCAGATCCGTGTTCACCACGACGGAGGACTCGACCGCCACGGCTACGACCGGTACCTGAACGCCCACACCCACCACGCGGTCAGTTCGGTGCCGTTCGCCGACCATCGGATCTCGCGCGTAACGGAGGTCCGAGAGCTGGCCGAGCGTTGTGCCCGCCTGTTCCCGCAGGTGCCCTTCATCGGCTGGGACATCGCACTGACGCCCGGCGGACCAGTGGTCATCGAGGGCAACAGCAGCCCCTCCCTCGCGCACATCCAGCGCACACACGGCGGGGTCGCGCTCAAGCTCGTTCCCGCGCTCCGCTCCGTGATGGACCGTTCGATCATCTGACCAAAGGAGTTTCCGTGGAGAACCTGAGAATGCAGGCCCGCGCCGCGGCCGGAGGTCTGCTCGACACGCTCAAGACGATGCCCGAGGTGCAGGCGCTCTACATCCTGTCCTCCTCAGCGGTCGCGCCCCGCAACGTCACGCGGTTCAGTACCGATTCGGATTTCGACCTGGCCATCGTCCTCAACGTTCCGCTCAAGGAGGACGAGTGGAGGTCACGGCCGGCGGACACGTACGCCCTGGTCCGCGACCGGCTCCCCGTCTGGATCCCGGAGTTCAGCTTCCACCTCCCGGTCCCCTGGGGACGCATGGAGGTCAACGTCCACCAGCTCCTCTTCCAGTACGAAGCCGACCCGCGCACGGCGTGGAACAGCGACAAGTGCGACGCCTACGGGAACAAGGGTGAGCCGCTGTTCGACCGCGACGAAGCCTTCGGGGCGCTGATCTCCCACAAGACGCGCGAGCAGCTGCAACGCCTGGAGGGCGAGACCTACCGGCTGCACAACCGGATCACCTGGGACGTGCGCGAGATCCCGCTGCGGATGGCACGGCGGGTTGGAGTGCCGACGGGCCACTTCGTTCTCTCTGGGGCGCTGGACGAGGTCGTGGACTGGATGTACGCCCGCTCGGGCCAGCTGCTGCCGAACATGAAGTGGAAGCTGTACTCCCTCCCCGCACTCGGCCTGATCAGCAGCGAGCAGGAGAACCTGCTGATCGAGGCCCAGCAGTGCGACCCGCTGTCGATGGTCGACCTGGAGCGGCGGTGCGAGGCCCTGAGCGAGTTCTGCTGGGCGGTCGGGATGGACCTCAGCCCTGGGGCGATCGAGGCCGTGCGGAAGGCGTACCAGCAGGCCAACCACCACCTCCTCGGGGAGGAGGCGGCGATCTTCGCCACCCTGCCGTCCCCGCGCTTCGTCCCCCTCGGAGAGTGCGACGGTTCCAGTTAGACGCTTATGTCCGGGCGTCAGTACGCTGCGTGATCCGCTTAAACAGGAGGCATGATGTCGATCAAGGTCCACAACACGCTGACCGGCCAAACCGAGGAGTTCCGCCCTGAGCGGGAGGCCGAGGTGCGGATGTTCGTGTGCGGACCCACCGTGTACGGCCCCAGCCACGTCGGGCACGCGAAGACCTACACGCAGTTCGACTTCATCGCCCGGTACCTGGAAGTGAGCGGGTACACGGTCACGTACCTCCAGAACATCACCGACGTCGACGACAAGATCATCCGGCGGTCGGCGGAACAGGGTGTCCCGCCGGAGGAGATCGCGGCCCTCTTCGAGAAGCAGTACCTGGAAGACATGGCCGCGCTGGGGAACACCCGCGTCGACACCCACGCGCGGGCCCATGACCACATCGACGCGATCGTGGACCAGATCAAGAGGCTGATCGAACGCGGCCACGCCTACCAGCTCGATGATGGCTGGTACTTCGACCTGGCCTCGTTTCCCGCGTACGGCAAGCTTTCCGGCCGCACCGACCTGCGTCCCGAGGACTCGGTGTCGCGGATCGACGACCACTCGAAGAAGCGCAACCCGGGTGACTTCGCTCTATGGAAGGGCCGCAAGGACGGCGAGCCGTTCTGGGAGACCGACTTGGGTCCGGGCCGACCTGGCTGGCACATCGAGGACACCGCGATCACGGAGACGTTCTTCGGACCCTCGTACGATCTGCACGGCGGCGCCGTCGACCTGATCTTCCCGCACCACGAGGCCGAGGTTGCCCAGATGGAAGCCGCCTCCGGGATCGAGCCGCTGGCCCGCTACTGGATGCACACCGGTCTGCTACGGGTCGACGGCGAGAAGATGTCGAAGAGCACCGGCAACTTCCTCACCATCCGCGACGCCCTCGCCCGGACGGACTTCCGCACCCTGCGGCACGCCTTCCTCTCTCAGCACTACCGATCCTCCATGGAGCTGAACGACTCCACGCTGGAGCAGGCCCGAGGGGCACGCCGCCGGATCGAGAACTTCGCCCGCACCATCGACCGCGCGCACACCGACGGCCCGGCGAACGCCGCACGTGCGACGGACGCCTGGAAGGAGATGCGCGAGCGCCTGGACGACGACTTCGACACCCCCGGCGCCCTCGCCGTCCTGTTCCAGTACATCCGCGAGCAGAACCGCATGGAGGAGCCGGCCGGCTCGGCCGCCCTGCGGCTGATCGAGGACGTAAACAGCCTCTTCGGCACTTTCGACATCCCCGGCGCCGCCCAGAGCGACGCCGCCGTCGACGAACTCGTGAAGGAGCGCGACCGGCTCCGTGCGGCGAAGAAGTTCGCTGAGGCAGACGCGGTCCGCGCCCAGCTCACCCAGCAGGGCGTGACCCTTGAGGACTCGCCCGAAGGCACCCGTTGGTGGAAGGAGACCACCTCATGACCTGGAAGAGCCGCTTACCGCTCGTCGTAGAGAGCGCCATCCCCCTCAGCCTCTGCGGAGCGCTGATGGACCACGCGAAGAACCACACTGGCCGCCCGCGCACCTACCAGGGCGTCATCGACGAATCGCTGCGCAAAAGCGAGTACGTCGAGGTCCCGACGCGCCTGCACGAGGCGGTCATCTCCCACTGCGCCGCCCACCTCGGCAGCCACTTCGAGATCGCCCCGACGCGCATACCCACCCAGCCAGCAGTCGTCTACCGCTACGGCCCCGGCGTCGGCTTCGTCGCCCACCACGACGAGGTCACTGACATCGAGCGCGAGCGAGCCAGGACCAACGGACAGCCCGTGGTCGGCGGCGACATCACCCTCGTGGTCTGGCTCAACACCCCGGACTCCTACGGCGGCGGCGAGCTCTTTTTCGAGAACCCCGCCCAGGAGATCAAGCCGCCCTGCGGCACCCTGGTTGCGTTTCCCGCCACCCGCGACCACATCCACGGCGTACGCCCAATCACGAGGGGCGAACGGGTCACCCTCGTCGTACGCGTCGGTGCCGAACGCCTTTGAGCACAGCCACTCTCCCTGCCGGCTGGGGCAGTCCGGCTGCCAGGATGAAGGGTATGACGACGATCAACGGTGAGGTAGCGCTCGGATTCGAGCCGGTCCGCGAGGCGTTCGCAGCGAACTTCACCCAGCATGGGGACATCGGCGCGGCCGTGTGCGTCTACTGGCACGGCCGGCCGGTGGTGGACCTGTGGGGCGGCGTTGCCGCTCCCGAGACTGGCCGTCCGTGGGCGCGGGACACCTTGCAGCTGGTCTACTCGGCGACCAAGGGAGCCACGGCGACCGCGGCACACATGCTGGTCGAGCGCGGCATGCTCGACCTCGACGTCCCGGTGGCGAAGTACTGGCCAGAGTTCGCGGCGAACGGCAAGGCGGACATCCCTGTCCGCTGGCTGCTGTCCCACCAGGCCGGCTTGGTCGCCCTCGATCAATCACTGCCATTGGCCGAGGCGCTGGCCTGGGACCCTATGGCAGCGGCGCTGGCGGCCCAGCGCCCGCAGTGGGTCCCGGGCACCGCGCACGGTTATCACGGTCGCACCTGGGGCTGGCTGGTGGGCGAGGTGATCCGCCGCGTCTCCGGTCGCTCGCCCGGCACCTTCTTCGCCGACGAGATCGCGGGCCCCCTCGGGCTGGACTTCTTCATCGGCCTACCGGCGAGCGAACGCGACCGGGTAAGCCACATGGTGTACCGCCGACCGGCCGTCGACCTCACCACCGTGCCCGCCGAGGCCGTTCCCGAGGAACTTCGCGAACAGGTCGCCGCCTGGCGCGATCCCAACTCCTTCAGCAACCGAGCGTTCGCGGTGACCGATCCAGCCGCGATCGACTTCGACTCGCCCGAGGTGCAGGCCGCAGAACTCCCGTCCTCCAACGGCATCGGCACCGCACGCGCACTGGCCCGCATGTACGCCGCGCTGATCGGTGAGGTCGACGGCGTGCGCCTACTCGCCCCGGAAACCCTGGCATCGGCAACCGAAGAGCAGGCCAACGGGAGAGACGAGGTGATGGTGCTCCCGAGCCGATTCAGTACCGGTTACATGCTGCCGACGGCGGGCAACCTCATGAGCGGCCCGAACGCCTTCGGACATACCGGCCGCGGCGGCTCACTCGCCTTCGCCGATCCCGAACAGGGCATCGCCTTCGGGTACGTGATGAACCACATCATCAGCGGCTCCGACGACGTGCGCGCTGCTGCCCTGGCAGACGCTGTGCGGAACTCGGTGGCATGAGCGACCGCCCTCGGGGCCGGCGGCGTCGCTCCGGGCCCGAGGGCGTGCAATGGCTCCGTCGGTGGACTGCCTGCCCCAGCGGCCACGGAAGACGGCAACGAGTGGGTCGACGGGCCCTGCTGGCTCTACTGCGGCCAGCGGTGGACTCGCGTCCTGTGGATCGGCCCCGCCCGTGTCGCGGGCGCCCAGGCGCCGATTACGCGTGCGGACCCTGCATCCGAGCGCTTCAGGAGAGGGCCTGGCAGTCCCTCCTCAGCAAGGACTGCCCGGGCCGCTCCGCCTCGCCGAGCGAAGACTCTGTGGTGGGAAAGCCGACAGCTGGCCGGAGACCCGGCAAGCACCGGGGCCAGAGCAGGTTCCACCGCAGAGGTTAGCTCCCGCCCTGGTCGCAGGCGCCCGCCGTACCCCGCGGTGTGAGCGCTGGCGGCTGGGGAGCGGGTCAAGGCGTTCGGGCCTTCCCCAAGCCGAAGGTCCGAACGCTTCCCCCTGCCTGCGGTGCCAGCGATTCGGATCGGACCGAGCGGCGGCTCAATCTGCGCAGAGCCCGAGGATGACCGAGATCGTTTGTCGACGGCACGGGGTGGTGTGCCGACGGGCGCTTCGGCTCGCAGGATGTGGGCACGACTGCGCCCGATGTGCTGGACGCGCCCCGCTGACCCGCCGCGTCGACGTCACAGGGGCCGCTACGGTCAGGACCATGGCCGCAGGGAAGCGTGTTGTCGTTGTCGGGGCTGGCGTAGCAGGGCTCACCACCGCCGTCGTTCTCGCCGAGGTCGGCGTCTTGGTGCATATCATCGCCGAGGAGGTGCCGGGCGTCACCTCTCTGGCGGCCGGGGCGATGTGGGGTCCGTACCTGGTCGAACCGAAGGACAAGGTCGACCAGTGGGGACAACGATCGCTGGAGGTCTTCCGTAGGTTGGCCGAGGATCCGGCCACGGGTGTCCGGCTCACCAGCGGCATCGAGGCATCCCGCACGGCCGAGGCGCCACCGGACTGGGCCACCACCCTGCCCGGCTTCCGGCCGTGCGAGCCGGCTGAACTGCCAGCCGGGTTCTCGGCCGGCTACCGGTTCACGGTGCCGCTGATCGACATGCCCACCTACCTCGACTACCTGCTGCGGCGACTCGAGGCCGCAGGAGGAACAGTCGAGCGGCGCCGCCTGGCCTCGCTCGCGGACGCCGGTCCAGCCACCGTGATCGTCAACTGCACGGGCCTCGGTGCCAAAGATCTACTCCCGGACCCTGACCTTCGGCCCATCCGCGGCCAGCACGTCGTCGTCACCAACCCAGGGCTGACCGAGTTCTTCTCAGAGGACACCGGCCTCTCGCCAGACCTGCTGTGCTTCTACCCCCACGGCGGCACCGTCGTCCTGGGCGGCACGGCCATCGACGGAGAGGGTGGCCTAGCCCCCGACGACGGGGCGACGGCCAGTATCCTGACACGTTGTGCCGAGGTCGAACCCCGTCTTGCCGCAGCCCGCGTTGTGGCGCATCGGATCGGTGCCCGGCCCACGCGGGCCACGGTCCGGGTGGAGTCTGACCGGCAGGAGGACGACGTTGTGGTCGTGCACAACTACGGGCACGGCGGGGCTGGCGTCACGCTGTCATGGGGTTGTGCCGAAGAAGTTCGTGGGCTGCTCGCTGACAAGTGAAGCAAAACGTTCCAGGACGCATGTCTGTATCGGCTTCCTGCTCGCTGCCCGATTGCGGCGTCTGAGTGCCGGCCGACAGGCCCTGCTCACTCTTGCCCATCTCCGCAACGGCCACCCGTAGGCTCAGCTCGCGGCCAGGTTCGGCTTCGGGACCGCGACCCCGCACCGGTACATCACCGAGGCAGTCGAGGTCTTGGCCGTCCTCGCGCCGTCCTTGGCGGAGGAGGTCCGGACAGCATCAACAGCCTCAGCCAGGCCATCCTCACCACTCATCTGACCAGCTCAGACCGATGATGGAATGCCTCAGTCGCTCTGATAGGTGGATCACCCCGCCCTCGTCCGCAGCATCCTCGACGACTCGACGAACACAGGAAGGTTGACGTCTCGCATGAGACGTAAGCGACCCCGGTCGCTCCTGCAGGCCCTGGCCGTCTAGAGCTGGCGAGGAGGTACGCGGCGAGTCAGCCCGCCAGACTGAAACAGCGCATTCTACAGACCAGTTACCTCGAAAAAAACCTAGTCCGAGCCCGGACCCCTCGAACGGGACAGCTCCCTCGACGCCGTTTCGGCAGGGCGCGTATCACCAAAGCAACGGTCCTGGCCGGTGGGTTCAACGCCGGAGGAGAGGCCATAACCCGAATCCCGCAATGGAGGAGACAAAGCATGAAAGACACGCCAACGGCCACCAGCCACGAGGGCCATGCCAGCCAGTCTCTCGGGAACGCTGGCCAGGCTGCCCGGCTTCAGCCCGTCCCCGCAGCCCCGTCCGACAGCGAGCCCGCCGTGGGAGAGTCCTCTGTCCAGCGGACATTCACCTTCACCAGCGCCGTCACGGGTGAAAGTGTGACCGTGACCTGCATGCCCGGCTGCACGGTCGACCACAAGGCGGACAGCAACACGCCGACACACCCGCACGACATCTACTGCAACATCCCCGGCACAGCCGGGGAGCTGCCCCTCTACGGCCCGCTGTGCACCACGCGAGGCCCGGAGGACTTCCGCTTCCTCTCCTGGCAGATCCAGTCCCACCCCTTCTCGGCACGGCCGGCGGAGAGGCTGCCTTTCGTGGCCATTGAGGCCATCGATGAACACTACATCGAGTACCTCGAACCGGACACACTGCAGATGATCATTGGCCGCCTGCAGAAGCGGGTCGACTCCCTGCGCGAGGCTCACGCCCAGCTCGTCAACGTCCGCACCGCGTACGTCAATCTTCCGGAGGTGGCGGCATGAAGGCCACGGCTGTCATCGAACGCGCCATCGCCGAGGTGGAGACGTTACGCGCCAAGATGCGGGAAATCGGCTCGTGCTCCCCTGCCGTGGAGAGGTTCGCCGACGAGGTGATCGTCCGCATCATCGTCTGTGGGTCCCCGAGGGCCGCCGTCGAAGCGGCGATGCGTAACCTCCTCAGCGAGTCGACGGAGGTGACGGTATGACGACGTTGACCACGCGTGCTGGCTTCGACGCCTTCCGCGACCGCATGTGCGACCACTTCGGGCGGCTGCCCAACGGGCTTGGCAGCCAGCACCTCCACATCGAACAGGCCCCACTCGGCCCGGATGAGTACTTCACTCACCGGCTCGACAACGACGGCCACCACATCGTCTACGACCCGCGGCAGACCAGCGGGCTCATGACGCGCCAGTTCCTCGGTATCTACGCCACCTTCACCGAGGACTCGATCCGCGAAGGCGTCCGCGACGCCTACTACAAGGAAGATGCGGCGGGCGTTCGAGAGATCTGGAAGATCGTCCTCAGCGAGATCGACCGCACCCAGGACTCCGCGGGTGTGATGGACTGGCTACTGGAGCTGCTGCAACAGGCCAGCACGAAAACCAAGGCAACGGCCGCGTGAGGAAAACCGCGAAGACCGAGGTGGTCGGGGATGCGCAGTTCCTGGACAGCCCCGGCCGCCCGGCCAGCACCTGACAGCAAGCCTTATGAATCCCGAAGACTGGACGCCCACGAACGGAGAAAGGCGCGGACCAGGCTTGATGGCTGAGCCAGCACCCTCACAGCCGTAGACGGTTGTTCGGGCGCACGGACACCAGAGGCGAGGCGGGCTGTGCCGCATCCGGTGCGGGTCCAATTACGGATAGCCCCATGGTGGTTCGTTGGCGGGCGGCTTCGGCGCGGGGGTTCGGCGCCGGGTTGCGGCTCGTGTGCTGGATGCGTGTGATCAGGACCCGTGCGGGCTGGCGGGCAGTGGCGAGTTCGCGCTGGGCAGCGGCTTCCTTGAGGAGCTGGTGGGGTTTGTGACCGCGGGCTTCAGCGTCAGCGAGGACTGTGGCAAGGGCGGGCCAGGCGGGGTCGGTGAGGATGCGGTCTGCATGGTTGGGGATGGCGGCGCGGAGGTCGTGGACGAAAGCCCGGCGGGCCTGCTCGCTCGGTTGACGGGTGGTGAGGCCGTCGAAAACGGGCGTGAGTGCCTGATCGGCTGCGGCTTGAAGGTGGTGGAGGGCCTGGCGGGCGGCTTCAGTCTGGTGAGCGTTGCCTTTCGCTTCGTGCCAGTGGGCGGCGAGGACCGTCGCCCATACGAGGGCGGCAGCCAGGGTGGCCAGGGCGCTTGCATCGGGACCGGTGGCTCCGTGGGCGATGTCGCGGGCGGCGGTGCGCAGGGTGCGGGCGGCCTGGTTCTCGGCGCGGATCTGGGAGCGCTGGGCGCGGGCGAAAGCTCGTGATGCGGCTCGGAGTTCGGCCTGGAGGTGAGTGGGGGCTTTCTGGGCAGTCGCTTCAATGAGCTCGCCAAGCGCGGTGATGCGGGCCTGGGCATGGGTGTCGTCGGCCATGTCGGCGTGGAGGGTGTCAAGGGCGTCGGTTGCCTGGTGCCAGGGGGTAGCAAGTTGGTCGCGGCGGGCGGTGGGGTGCTCCTCCGGCGCGGTGGTTTCGAGGCGGGCCTTGAGTTTGGGGAGCGTGAGGTCGGGGGCGATCTTTCCACCGGGGTGGAAGATCTGTTCGCCGTCGTTGTTGAGGTCGCCAGGTCGGCCGACGGCGTAGCCGAGGAGGTCTCCCGACGGTCCGCGGCGGGGTTTGACCGCGATGCCGTCTGCTTCGAGGTAGGTGAGGAGTTCTTCGGCGCTGCCGGCGTGGGGAATGGCAGCGCGGATGCGGTCCTGGAGCCAGTCGCGGCTGGTTTGCTCCCAGCCGAGCCGTTCGGCCTTGTGCATCTCGGCTTGGGTAGGCCAGCGTGCGGCGGTGCGGTCGCCCTTCTTCAGCTGCCGTAGGTCATAGTCCTTCTCGATCTGGCGGCAGGCGTCGCCGACGCGGACGCCGCTGTCGTGGAGCTTGGGGCGGCGGCCGTCTTCGCGAACGGTGGTGGCGAGGATGTGGATGTGGTCGTCGGCGTGGCGTACAGCGATCCAACGGCAGCCGAGGTCGTCTCCTGCAGGGGCGATGCCGGCGGCTTCGACGATCCGCTGGGCGATCTCGGTCCACTCGGCGTCGGAAAGGTACCGGTCTTCAGGGGCCGCGCGGACGGGGCAGTGCCAGACATGGTCGGTGACCTTCTTGCCGAACTCGCTGTTCCGGAGCTGGACAGGCTCGTCAAGGTGGCGGGCGAGCTGGGTGAGGGTGGCGTACTCGTCACGGCCAGGGTCAGGCATGCCGAGCATGGCGAAGCTGGCGACGATGTGCGGGTCGGTGTGCTCGTCGTGGCGGCCGGGGCCGTAGAGGTAGGCAAGTAGGCCACGAGTGTTGGACCCGGCCGGTTTGATGGCGGCGATCACGCGGCCTGGTCCTTCCTGGTGCCAGCGGGTTCACGCAGGGCCTGGGCGATCAGCTTCAGCAGACGGTCCAGCTCGTCGAGACGGTGGCGGATGTCGGGCGGAGCCAGGTCGCTGTTGAGGGCGCGGGCGATCTGGTTGACGTTGACGCCGATGCGGTTGAGCTCGCGCAGCACCTGGGCGCGGAACACATGAGTGCGGCGGCGGTCCTCGGACAGCGGCAGATTCGCCGTGAACCGGCCGGTGATGAAGGCGAGGACGATGTCGGCGGCGAAGCCGGACTCCCCCTTATAGCCGTGCTCATCGGCGGCCTCCTGGAGCCTGACGTGCTCGTCGCTGGTGAACCGCATCGGACCGACACGGATGGTCCGCTTCGTTCCGGTGAAGCGACGGATCGCCGGCTGAACGCTCTGCACGTCTCGCTTCACGGCCGCCGGGCCGGCTGCGGGCTCGGCGTGGAGAATCTGCTGCTGGAGAGCGCGCAGAGTGTCCGGGTCGGGGCCGCCCTCGGCCCCGACCTCCGGGTCCGGCGCCCCCTGGCGTCGGGCCGTCTCCGTCACCCCCGGGGCGGAGACCCCCGAAGACCGGCCTTGAGTCGGACTCGGGGTACTACTGGCTCCGCCAGGGGCCGTCCGTCCGAACGCCCGCCGTAGACGTCCCAGCAGCGTCAGGGAATGCGACGACACAGGTGTCTCAGCATGGGTGTCTTCAGGCGGGTGCTCGTCGTGCGTCAAGGAAAATGCTCCAGGTACGGCTGGCAGGCGGGGCGAGGATGCCTGCCCGGCGGTGGTCGTCGTGTTGTCCACAGGTGTGGAAATCTGCGGGGCGGCTTGCGGAGCTCGAGTGACCGGAAGGGTTCCGGTCACCCGAGCAGGTGGCAGTCAGCGCCTGGAGACCTCGATCCCGGCGGCTTCGAGTTCCGGCCGAAGCAGTTCCATCACCTCGGTCTGCCGCTCACTGCCGATCGCCAGGTCCCGGTCCTTCACTGCCGCTCGGAGCAGGCCGCGCGTGAGTTTGCCGTGCCGGTGGCCGGCGGCCCGGCCGATATCCGCCAGCTCCGCGATGGTCGCCTTCGCCGGACGGCCACCGCTCGGCTTGCCCTCCGGAACCTGTGCCGCGAGTTTCGTCCGCTCACCACCGGGGTCATGTGAACCGTCGGGAGCGGCGTCTGGCAGGTGGCTGTGGCCGAAGTCGCCGACCGCTTGTTCCCGCGTCTGTACGGAACGGGTGTTCGGGGAGTCGTCGGGCGGTGCGACGAGCTGGTGGATCTGTCGCATCAGGACGCCAAAGGCGACCATCGCGGCGGCCGGAGGGACGGCGGCGACCACGTAGTCGAGGAACGGGACGGTGCGTGCGTTGCCCGTGCCGCTGACCCCGGCGACGTTCAGCGCTATGGAGCCGACCGAACCGACGGCGGTTACGGCGATCGCCCACGGGTCAGTGACGCGACGCAATGCCGCGCGCAGCATGAGCAGTTCGCCCGCGACGATGAACGCGTCCAGGGTGGCGGGCCAGGCCCAGCGGCGAATGGGCGACGCTCCGAGGCCGTGCTGGCCGGCGACGTCAGCCAGGTGCGCATAGGAGAGCCAGAACGCTCCGGCGGTCAGGGCGACGATGACGATGCCGGCCGCGCCGAGCGCGAACTGCTCGGCGTCAGCCTTCCTTTTCGGTCGTCCTTCGCTGGGTACGTCATCGTGCGGCTGTGGGGCTTGCGTGAGGGGCGGAGTGGTCAAGCGGGAGGCTCCTGGGGGTAGTGGTGTGCGGCGTCTTTGCCGTCTCGGCCGTTGCACGTGCAGGTCAGCGTGGGACGGCAGCGCTCCTGATGTGCCGTCTCGGCGAGTGCTGGCGTCTTGTCCCGAGTCGGGACAGGTGTGCGGCGTCCTTGTCCCGACTCGGGACAAGGACGCGGCGCCTTCGGGGCGGGCCTTGCTTAGGTCGGTGTGTCCCCTTGAGGGGACGGCTGCGCAGCGCCGTCCGTCCCAGTAAGCAGGGCTCTGAGCTGCGGCGATACGGCATGGACGCTTGGGACGTGGCAAGACGGATTTTCGGCAGCGTCTCCGGCGGGCAACACGCCGGGGGACGCTTGCGTTGCCGTCTTGCCGCTGGCTGGCGTCTTGCCGGTGTGCTGCCTGACCTGCGAGATCACGGCAGGGACGGCAAGTACGGCAACCAGGGAGGTGGGGGTCAGCCTTCGCCGCGCGCAGGGTCGGCGTCGAGAGGGTGGACGGTAGGGCAGTACCGCCGCCAAGCGTCGAGGAACTTGTTGCGCATGTAGCCCTTGCGCTGCGTCCGGTCGGCCATGCGCACATTGCCGGGCCGGATGTCGAAGTCGCGCAGCATCCTGCTGAGTTCCCGGGAGGTCAGGCCGTCGCGCCCTCGCTCCCCCCACGGGGCTTCGGGGTCTCGGTTCAGGTGGTGGAGAAGTTCCTCGGTGGACAGGCTCTCCACCTCACGCTGCGCGAAGAACACCCTGCGGATGTCGGCGAGGATGCGCGCACCACTGGGGTGATCCTCTTCCGCCGCCACTTCGGCGGCGACCATCCGCGCACAGGCGATCCGCGCCAGCCGGGGCCAGCGGCCGCCTGCCAGATCGGCGACGATCACCAGGGGCTCCCAGGTGTCGGCAGCGCGGTCTTCGACCGGCATGTCCGGCTCCAGGTTCGCGGCTTCCTCCAGCAGCGGCCTGGCCAGCGCGTGGATGCGGTCTCGCAGCTCGTGCAGGGCCGGGATGTCCCGGCGGGAGCGGAAGGGTTTGACCTTCTCGCCCTCGGCCCGGCGTCGCATGCGGATGACCACCGACCGGTCCATGACCGTGTCCGGCAGGTCCCCGATTCCCGCGATGGCCGCCATCGCGAAGGTGGCGAACTTGTGCGGGGTGTGGTCGTTGCCGACGACCCGGGTGACGTACCGCCCGCGCTGATGGCCGGCGTTGAGCAGGCCGCGCGTCTCCTCGTTCTTCTCCGCGACCTTGGGGCCGAAGATGGTGTCGGCCTCGTCCACCAGCAACGTCGGCGGCTCGTCCTCGTGGATCGAGCGGAAGATGGCCGCCGGTGTGGTGTTGATGGTGAGCATGGGCTCGTGGACCGTCTCGGTCAGCACATCCAGCAACCGCGACTTGCCGCAGCGCTTCGCCGGCCCCACCACTGCCAGCCGCGGGGCGTGCTGCCACGCGGGCTGGAGATGTGTCGCTGCCACCCACAGGGTGATCGCGTCCAGTGCCTCAGACGAGGGCGGGATCACGAATTGGGCTATCTGCGAGCGCAGCTCGTCCAGCAGCTTCGAGCCGGCCGTCGGCTCCGCGTCGGGGATGGCATCCAAGCCGATCGCCGGGTCCGCATCGTTGGCGCTGTCATCCCCCGTACCGTCGGTCGGGTCCGCCGTGGCATTGTCAGCCTGCTCGGAGCTCAGATGGGCGCCAGGCCGGCCGGGGATGGCTGTGGCGGGCCAGGCCGCTCGTGCGGGAGCGGAATAGGACTCGGGGTTCTCGGGTTGCACTGGGCGGCTCCTCGTCTGGCGGTTTCGGGTTTGCACACCCCTGCCGCCGGGTCGGTTCTCACGGGATTGCTGGGGAGTCTCGGGGCCTCCGGCGTTGCACCGCCGGAGGCTCCCCCTCTTCTCACGGGTCTCTCGGCACCGCGAGCGACCACGGACAGTACGTCCACGCCGTGCCACAGTCCAGCGTTTCTGTGTCAGCTCAGCGCAGAACCATCTGCTACGCGTCAGGCGCTTCACGCTGCCAGCCCCAGCAGGGCCAACAAGTCTGCGGTCACCACTCGGTAGGCGTTTCCGAGACGGAGCACCTTGCACGGGTACTGGCCGCGCTTGGCGAGCTCGTACCCCTTGCTCCGTCCCAGTCCCAGCGCTCGGTTGCCTGTCTCCAGGTCAACGGCTGCGGGGAGCTCAAGGAGCTCCTCGCGGCTCATCCCCTTCGCTCGGCCGGCCTCTTCGTTCTCGCGCATGCGTGCTCCATCCATGACTGAGCCCACGGCGAACGCGCCCATCGCGTCCGTCTCCAGGTCTTGGAATTAACGCTAAGCGAGCTACTGTGTCTAAATGACACAGCGCCGTAGCGATCCTGGATCCAAGAAGGTCGACGACGAGGACGACGTTCCGGAGTGGGTGGATCAGGTCATGGCCACCGTGGCCGCCGAAGTCCGCAGACGACGGAAGGAACTGGGTTGGAGCGCGCAGGACTTGGCCGACAAATGCGAGGAGATCGGCCACCCGATCCCGCGCAACGTCATCGCCAACATGGAGTCCGGACGCCGCTCCAACCTGCCCTTGGTCGACGTCATCGTCTTGGGCGAAGCGCTGAACACCCCGCCCATCTGCCTCATCTATCCCGTCGGCTACGTCGATGGTGTGCAGCGACTCCCGCTCCAGCACCCCACCACTTCGCTGGACGCGCTGCGCTGGTTCACCGGCGAGGAGACCGATCTCGGCACGGACGACGACATGCTCCGCTACTTCCGCGCCCACCACGCTGTCGAGGAGCGGCTACAAAAGGCGCGCCGCGACGAGGACTACGCGCGCTACCACGCCGAGACCGCCCCGAACGCCGACCGTAAAGCCGAGGCCCTCCGCTCTCAGGCCCGTGCCGCCGAGACGGCCGACGACGCTGCCAGCCACCTGCGCAGAATCCGCGCCTTCATCCAGGAAGAAGGCGTCACGCCCCCATCCCTGTGGCCCGACGTGGCCACCGCGATCGACTCATCCGGGAGCGATCCCGATACCACCGAGGAGAATGATCTTTGAAGGGCTCCACCTACCGCCGCTGTTCCTGCCGCGATCCGAAGACCGGCAAGGAACTCGGCACGTCCTGCCCCAAGCGCAACAGCAGGAACCACTGCACCTACTCCGTACGCCAGGAGCTCTCGCCCCGCGAGGACGGCAGCCGGCGCTCCTTCGCCCGCGGCGGGTACGGCAGCCTGAAGGCCGCCCAGGCCGACCTCGACCACGTGCGCGCCCTCCTCGGGCTGGCCGAGTCGGACGACCCCGAGGGCACCGAGCTCATCGCCGAGATGCTGGCCGAGGTCAGCCGCGAACGGTCGCCTCTGCCCGAAGTCGAGGAGACGAGGCGGCGCCTCAACTCCGGCCAGGACCTCATCGGCAGCCTGACCGTGGCCGAGTGGCTCGACCGGTGGCTGGCCGGCAAGCGCATACGCAAGTCCGGTCTCAACCGCTACGAGACCGACATCCGCGTGCACCTGAAGCCTCGCATCGGGAACCGCCGCCTGGACCGGCTCCGCGTGAGCCACCTCAGCGAGATGTTCACCGACATCCGCGACGCGAACGCCCAGATCCTGGAGGACAACGCTCAACGGCGCGCCGCACTCGACGAGCTGGCGACCATACCGTGGAAGGGCGGGGAGAGTCGCGCCCGCCGGAAGGCGATGAAGACCGCGATCGATGAGATGCCGCCCTTCCGCCGCATCACCGGCCCCGCCACGCGCCAGCACGTCAAGGCCACCCTCCGCGCGGCCCTGAACGACGCGATCGGGCAACAGATCATCACCTTCAACCCCGCCGCCCACGTCGAGATCGATCCCGTACGCAAGCCGAAGGCGCTCGTGTGGACGGACGAGCGGGTCGCCAAGTGGGAGCAGACGGGCGAGAAGCCGTCGCCGGTGATGGTCTGGACACCGCAGCAGACAGGCGCGTTCCTCGACTTCGTCGCCGAAGACCGGCTGTACGCGATGTGGCACCTGATCGCCTTCCGCGGCCTGCGCCGTGGCGAGGCGTGCGGGCAGCCGTGGTCGGAGACGAACCTCGACACGCACGCCCTGACCGTCTCGTCCCAACTCGTGCAGGACGGCTGGGAGGTCGAGGCGTCCGACCCCAAGACGGACAGCGGGTATCGCGTGGTCGCGCTCGACGACGACACCGTCGACGTCCTGAAGCGGCACCGTGAGCGGCAGGACGCGGACCGCAAGGAGTGGGGCACCGCCTGGGTCGAGACGGGGCACGTCTTCACCCAGGAGGACGGCTCCTGGCTCCACCCGGGCAAGGTGACCGATCTCTTCGAGCGCCTCGTCACCGCATCCGGACTTCCGCCGATCCGCCTGCACGACCTCCGCCACGGCGCCGCCACCCTGATGCTCGCCGCTGACATCGACATCAAGATCGTGTCGGACACCCTCGGTCACAGTGATACCCGGATCACGCGGGACATCTACCAGAGCGTCCTGCCCCAGGTCGGCAGGAGCGCCGCCGAGGCGACGGCGAAGCTGGTCCCCCTTCAGCGCAAGGCCGAGGCCGAGAGGGCGGCGCGCAAGGCCGCGAAGAAGGAGAAGGCCAAGAAGGCTGCGGCCAAGAACGCCGGCAAGGCCAAGGGCGGCAAGCCGAAGACCAAGGCGAACGCCCCGGCCAAGGGCGCCAAGAAGGCCAAGCGCGGCAAGCCCCAGAAGTAGGACCCCGAGCGGCTCCGCTCACGCATCGCTCACGCAGGCAAAGTCACGGCAACCTGACCGTGTGACCCGTCATGCCCCGGGCAACACAAAACCCCAGGTCACGGACTATGTGACCTGGGGTTTGATGGAGCCGCCTTCGGGATTCGAACCCGAGACCTACGCATTACGAGTGCGTTGCTCTGGCCATCTGAGCTAAGGCGGCGTGTGCTGGGCACCATGGTGCGATCAGCAACGTCGGTAAGTCTACACAGTTTCCGAGGGTGCTTCGTACCCGCCCCGGAGGCTGGGGCTCCGGGGCGGACGGGACGGTTGCCGGGGTGGCTACGAGCAGCGTTTGCCGTCTTCCGGCGCGGTGCCGCGCAGCAGGTAGGTGTTGATCGCGGAGTCGATGCAGGTGCTGCCGCGGCCGTAGGCGGTGTGGCCGTCGCCCTCGTAGGTGAGGAGGCGGCCGGAGGAGAGCTGGTCGGCCAGGGCCTCGGCCCAGCGGTACGGGGTGGCCGGGTCGCGGGTGGTGCCGACCACGACGATGGGGGTGGCGCCGGCGGCCTCGATGCGGTGCGGTTCGCCCGTGGCCTTCACCGGCCAGTACGCGCAGTTCAGGGAGGACCAGGCGAGGCCCTCGCCGAAGACCGGGGACGCCTTCTCGAAGTCGGGGAGCGCTTCTCGCACCTCGTCCGGGGAGGAGAAGGCCGCGGGGAGGTCCAGGCAGTTCACGGCGGCGTTGGCGAACATCAGGTTGCTGTAGCCGCCGTCGGCCTCGCGCTCGTAGTAGCTGTCGGACAGGACCAGCAGGCCGGCGCCGTCGTTCTCCTTCATCGCCGAGGTCAGTGACTCGCGCAGCTGCTGCCAGGCGCCCTCGTCGTACATCGCCGCGATCACGCCGGTGGTGGCCAGTGACTCGGTGAGCTTGCGGCCGTCCGCGTCGCCGGTGGGGATGGGCTTGGCGTCCAGGTCGTCGAAGAATGCCTTCAGGTTCTTGCCGACCTGGTCAGGGGTGGTGCCCCGGTCGCCGAGGGGGCAGTCGGGCTGCCGTACGCAGTCCTTCGCGAAGGACTGGAACGCCGTCTCGAAGCCCGCCGTCTGCTCCATGTTCAGCCTGCGTGCGGGCAGCGACGGGTCCATCGCGCCGTCCAGCACCAGGCGGCCCGCCCGGTCCGGGAACAGGCCGGCGTACGTCGCCCCGAGGAAGGTGCCGTACGACGCGCCCACATAGGTCAGCTTCTCGTCGCCCAGCACGGCCCGCAGGACGTCCATGTCACGGGCCGCCTCGACGGTCGACACGTGCCGCAGCAGTTTCGGCGCGTCCGCTCCGCAGCCCTCGGCGAACTTCTGGTAGGCGTCGACCAGCTCGTCCGCCTCCCCCTCGTCGTCCGGGGTGACGTCCGTCCGCGTGTACGCGTCCATCTCGCGGCCGTCGAGGCACTCGATGGGCTCGCTGCGGGCCACGCCCCGCGGGTCGACCGCCACCATGTCGTACTGGGCGCGGACCTCCTCGGGGTAGCCGATGCCCGCGTACTGCTGGAGGTAGCCGATCGCCGAACCGCCCGGCCCGCCCGGGTTCACCAGCAGCGAGCCGAGCCGCTTGCCCGGGCCGGTGGCCTTCTTGCGGGCCACGGCGAGCCGGACGTCTCCCCCGGTCGGCTTCGCGTAGTCGAGCGGGGCCTTCATGGTGGCGCACTGGAAGCCGGGGACACCGCAGTCGCGCCAGCTCAGCTTCTGCTCGTAGTACGGCGCCAGCGCGGAGGGCGTGGCCTGCGGCAGCGCGGCCAGCGTCGCCTTCGCCGCCTCCGTCGATCCGGCCGCCTCGGCCGCCGCCGAACCGGCGGACGTCGACGCGCCCCCGGCCGAGCAGGCGGTGGCGAGCAACGCGGCGGCGAGAAGCGTGGCTCCGGTACGGGTCCTGCCGATGCGGGTCCTGCGGTGAGTGCGCCTTGTGTGCATTCAGCGAGCGTAACTCTCCGCGACGACATCGATGCTGAGCGTGCTCGACGTGCCTCGTACGAGTTACGTCGTCAACCGAGGTCCCCGGGTCAGCCCGCTCTGAGTGCCATCGCCATCGCCTCGACCGCGAGAAGCGGCGGCACATTGCGGTCGAGGGCCTCCCCACAGGCGGCGACCGCCTCGATGCGGCGCAGCGTGGACTCCGGTGAGCTGCCGCGGGCGAGACGATCCAGGGCTTCCTCGGCGTCGGCGTTGGCGATCGCCACACGGGAGCCGAGCTGGAGGGCGAGGACGTCGCGGTAGAAGGCGGTGAGGTCGGTCAGGGCGAGGTCGAGGCTGTTGCGTTGTGTACGCGTTCTGCGGCGCTTCTGGTTCTCCTCCAGGTCCTTCATCACGCTCGCCGTGCCGCGCGGCAGCCGGCCGCCCTGTGCCGCGCCCAGGGCGGCCTTCAGCTCCTCGGTCTCCTTGGTGTCCGTCTCCTCGGCGAGCTGCTTGGCGTCCTCCGCCGCGGCGTCGACCAGTTCCTGGGCCGCCTTGAGGGCACCGCCGATGTCCTCGACCCGTAGCGGCAGCTTCAGCACGGCGGCCCGGCGGCTCCGGGCGGCCGGGTCCGTGGCCAGGCGGCGGGCGCGGTCGATGTGGCCCTGGGTGGCGCGGGCCGCCGCGGCGGCGACGTCCGGCTCGACGCCCTCGCGCCGTACGAGCATGTCGGCGACGGCGTCGACCGTCGGGGTGCGCAGGTTCAGGTGGCGGCAGCGGGAGCGGATCGTGGGCAGGACGTCCTCGACGGACGGGGCGCACAGCAGCCAAACCGTACGCGGAGCGGGTTCCTCCACGGCCTTCAGGACGGCGTTGGCGGATTTCTCGTTCAGCCGCTCGGCCTCCTCGACGAGGATGATCTGCCAGCGGCCGTTCGCGGGCGAGGTGAATGACTTGCGGACGGTGTCCCGCATGTCCGTGACGCGGATCTCCGCTCCCATGGCGACCACCGTGCTGACGTCCGCGTGGGTGCCGACGAGCGCAGTGTGGCATCCGTCGCAGAAGCCGCAGCCGGGGACACCGCCGAGTGCGCGGTCGGGGCTCACGCACTGCAACGCGGCGGCGAAGGCCCGCGCCGTCTGCGCCACC
This sequence comes from Streptomyces sp. BB1-1-1, assembly GCF_031597775.1. Taxonomy (NCBI): domain Bacteria; kingdom Bacillati; phylum Actinomycetota; class Actinomycetes; order Kitasatosporales; family Streptomycetaceae; genus Streptomyces; species Streptomyces sp. BB1-1-1. The sequence goes on from NZ_CP134203.1 coordinate 3,940,861, forward strand.
CCCGCGCCGGGCGGGCCGGTGAACAGCCAGGCGTGCGTCATGCTCGACGTCTCGGGGAGCGGGCCGTCGGCCGCGGCGGCGGTGACGAAGGCGTCGGCGTCCCGGGCAGCGGCGGCGAGCGGTTCGCTCACCTTCTCCTGCCCGACGAGGTCGTCCCACACGGTCATGGGTCACGCCGCCCTTCCGTCACGTTCCGTCATCTCCGCCGCGCTGCTCCGCACTCCGCGCCGCGTCCCTCCATTGTGCGGGGCGGTACTGACAACGGGGGCCGGGGACTCCCGGAGGGGCGGCGGGCGGTCGGGAGCTGGCGGCGGGCGTAGGACGCCCGGGCCCCCGCGGGCCCGAAGACCCGGGGGCCCGGAGGCCCGGGGGCCCGGAGGCCCGGAGGCCCGGAGGCCCGGAGGCCCGGAGACCCGGAGACCCGGAGACCCGGGGCCCGAGGTCCCGCCGGTCAGCGTCGGCCCCGTCCCTTCCCCCGACCGCCCTCGTCGCCGTCACGGCCGCCGCTTCGCCTACCGTCACCCCGGCCGCCGTCACCCCGGCCGCCTCCGTCGCGGTCGCCGTCACGCGGGCCGAGCAGTTCGTCCGCCAGCGTCGGCAGGTCGTCCAGCGGTGTCTCCTCGGCCCAGTCCGAGCGGCGCCTGCGGGGCGGTGCCTGGTCGGGGTCGATCTGGGGCAGCTCGCGCGTGCGGTCCCGGGATTCCTCGGACCGGTCGGAGCGAGCGGCCGGACCCTCCTCCCGGAAGTAGCCCGGCGGGACCCGGTCGGCGGGGTCGTCCCCGCGTACGGGGGGCAGCACCGCCGTCTCATCGGCGGCACCCGGCGTCACGGGCGGCAGCACCGCCGTCTCGTCGGCGGCCCGCGGGTCCACCGCCGGCAGCACCGCCGTCTCGTCCGCCGCGCCCGCCGGGCCGGGCGGCACCGGCGGCATGGGCAGTTCGGTCGTCACCTCGGACTCGGACTCGGGTGCGGACGCCTCGGACGCCCCGGGCGCCCGGCCGTCGTCGCCGCGCCCACCCCGGGTGTCGTCCTCGGCGCCACCCCGGTCGTCCCGCGAGACGGCAGCGTCCCCAGCATCGGCCGAGTCCCGCACCGGCCGCAGTACCGCCGTGTCCTCCACCGGACCGCCGGAGGCGTTCGTCGGGGTCACGACCGGCGTCGGCACGGTCACCGCGTCCGACGGGGCCGGAGCGGCCGGCTTCGGCCGGGGCGCGTCCGCCGCGGGCGGCGCCGTCGGCCTCGGACCCGCCGCGGCCGCTGCCGCCGCCTGCTCCGCCGCCCGGCGTGCCTCCTCGGCCCGCATCAGGGCCTCCTCGGCCTTGCGCTGCTTCTCCAGGCGCCGGGCCTCGGCCTCGGCCCGCAGCCGCTCCTCCTCCTCGGCCTGCTTGCGCCGCCGCTCCTCCTCGGCCCGGCGCCGCGCCTCCTCCTCGGCCCGTGCCTTCTCCTCCGCGAGGAGCCGTGCCCGCTCCTCCTCGGCCTTCCGGCGCGCTTCCTCGGCCCGCTGCCGGGCCTCCTCGGCCTGCCGCTCGGCCTCGCGCCGCTGCGCCTCCTCCAGCTCGCGGCGCTTGCGCTCCTCCTCCTCGGCGCGCAGCCGCTCCAGCTGTTCGAGGCGTTCGCGCTCCAGGCGCTCCTCCTCGGCCTTGCGCGCGGCCTCTTCCTCGGCCTTGCGGCGCGCTTCCTCCTCGGCCTTGCGGCGTGCCTCCTCCCGGGCCTTGATCTCGGCCTCGGACAGCGGCAGCACCTGGTCGAGCCGGTGGCGTACGACGGTGGTGACGGCCTCGGGCTCCTGGCCCGCGTCCACGACGAGGTAGCGACCGGGGTCGGCCGCGGCCAGGGTCAGGAAACCGGAGCGCACCCGCGCGTGGAACTCGGCGGGCTCCGACTCCAGCCGGTCCGGCGCCTCGGTGAACCGCTCACGCGCGGCCTCCGGCGCGACGTCCAGGAGGACGGTCAGGTGCGGAACGAGCCCGTTGGTCGCCCAGCGGTTGATGCGGGCGATCTCGGTCGGTGACAGGTCGCGGCCGGCGCCCTGGTAGGCCACCGAGGAGTCGATGTACCGGTCGGAGATGACCACGGCACCGCGCTCCAGGGCGGGCCGGACCACGGTGTCGACGTGCTCCGCGCGGTCGGCGGCGTACAGCAGCGCCTCCGCTCGGTGCGACAGACCGGCGCTGGAGACGTCCAGCAGGATGGACCGCAGGCGCTTGCCCACCGGGGTCGCCCCCGGCTCGCGCGTGAGCACGACCTCGTGCCCCTTGCTCCTGATCCACTCGGCGAGCGCCTCGGCCTGGGTGGACTTCCCCGCGCCGTCGCCACCCTCCAGGGCGATGAAGAAGCCGCTGGTCGCGGGCGCAGGCACCGGGTCGTCGCCGCCGAGCAGCGCGTCCCGCAGGTCGTGCCGCAGCGGCACGCCGGAACGGTCGTCGACCTTGGCCAGCACCAGCGCGGCCACCGGCAGCAGCAGCGCGCCGACCAGCATAAGGACGAACGCGGCGCCGCCGTGCGCGAAGACGAACTTGCCGTTCTCCAGGCGGTGCGGTCCGATCGCCGCCGCGACCACGGGCGCGACGACCGCACCGAGCGCCACGTAGACCCGGACGACCGCGTGCAGGTGCTCGGTCGTGCGCGTCCGGCGGTGGTCCTCGGTCTCCTGGTCGAGCAGCGTGTGCCCGGTGTTGGCCGCGACGCCCGCGCCGACGCCGGCCAGCGCGAGGAGCAGCAGCACGGTGGTGTCGTCCGGAACGAGGCCGGCGGCCAGCAGGGCGACGCCGGCGAAGGCGATCGCCAGGGCCAGCAGCCGCCGACGGGACAGGGAGGGCAGCAGGGCGGGGGCCGTGCGGATGCCGACGACGACGCCGCCGGTCAGCGCGCCCACCATCAGTCCGTACAGCACGGGGCCGCCGCCGAGGTCCTTGGCGTGCAGCACCGCCACGGCGACCGCTGCGGCCACCACCGCGGCGACCGCCGCGCAGGCGAGCACCAGCAGCGGGAGGGCGCCGGTGCGGCCCTTGTCGACGCCCGATTCGCTCTTCGGACGGCGCATGCCCTCCAGCGGCGACCGCGCGCGCGGGGTGCGGACGCCGGGCAGCTCCAGGAAGGTCACCACAGACAGGGAGGCGGCGAACAGCCCGGCCGCGACATACGAACCGAGCGCCGCCTGGTGCTCGGCGAACCAGTCGACACCGGCGCCCAGCAGGTTGTTGAACAGCCCCGCGACGACCAGCACGGCACCGGCCAGCGGAACCGCCACGAAGCCCGTGCGCAGCGACAGGCGGCGCAGCGCGTCCATGTGGTCGGGCAGCGGTCGTACCGTCGCGCCCTCCGGGGGCGGGGCGGGCAGCAGGGCGGGCGCCGCGCTCTCCCGGCACACCGTCCAGAAGCGCTCGGCGACGCCGGTGACGAAGACGGTCACCAGGAGGACGGCGAGCGCGTCGTCCGGCGTCCAGTCGATCCACAGGGGCGCGACGATCAGCAGCGCGGCCCGCAGCCCGTCGGCGCCGACCATGGTCCAGCGGCGGTCGAGCGGACCGTCGTGCGAGGTGAGTGAGGTGAGGGGCCCCAGCAGTACGGCACCGAAGAGCAGCGTCGCCAGGATGCGTACGCCGAAAACGGTCGCCACTGCGAACGCCACGCCCCGGTAGCCGCCGCCGAACGAGCCCGCGCCGATGGCGGCCTGGACGGCGAGGAGGACCAGCACCAGGAGGGCGAGGATGTCGCCGACACCCCCCACGAGCTGTGCGCTCCACAACCGCCTCAGCTGCGGGCGGCGCAGCAGGGCGCGGACGGCGCGCTCGCGGGAGTCCGCGACCAGGGCGTCGTCCGGGGCGGGGTGAGGGGCCGTTGGCTGCTCGGCTCGCGTCATGCGTTCAGCCTATCGGTCGGCACCGACAGTCCGGCGTGCCCGGCCGAACGTACGCACGCCCCGACACCGAAATGATGCCGGGGCGTTCGTTTCGCGAAGAGCGCGGAACACTGCGGGAGAGTCCGCGAAGCGTCGAGGAGAGGAGGTCAGTCCTCCGAAGTCTTCGACGCGGTCGCCTTCTTGGTGGCCGTCTTCGTGGTGGCGGTCTTCTTGGCGGCGGTCTTCGTGGCGGCGGTCTTGGCCGTGGTCTTCTTCGCGGCCGTCGTCTTGGCCGCCGCCGTCTTCTTGGCCGCGGTCTTCTTCGCCGTCGCCTTCTTGGCCGGGGCCTTCTTCGCGGCGGACTTCTTCGCCGTCTTCTTGGCGGGCCCCTTGGCGCGCTTCTCGGCGAGCAGCTCGTAGCCGCGCTCCGGCGTGATCTCCTCGACGCTGTCGCCGGAGCGCAGGGTCGCGTTGGTCTCGCCGTCGGTGACGTACGCGCCGAAGCGGCCGTCCTTGACCACGACCGGCTTCTCGCTGACCGGGTCGGTGCCCAGCTCCTTCAGCGGCGGCTTGGCCGCGGCCCGGCCACGCTGCTTGGGCTGGGCGTAGATCGCCAGCGCCTCCTCCAGCGTGATCGTGAAGAGCTGCTCCTCGGAGGTGAGGGACCGCGAGTCCGTGCCCTTCTTCAGGTACGGGCCGTAGCGGCCGTTCTGCGCGGTGATCTCCACGCCCTCGGCGTCGGCGCCGACGACACGCGGCAGCGACATGAGCTTGAGGGCGTCGTCCAGGGTGACCGTGTCCAGCGCCATCGACTTGAACAGCGAGGCCGTACGCGGCTTCACGGCGTTCTTGCCGGTCTTCGGGGTGCCCTCGGGGAGCACCTCGGTGACGTAGGGGCCGTAGCGGCCGTCCTTGGCGACGATGGCGTGGCCGGTGGCCGGGTCGGTGCCCAGCTCGAAGTCGCCGCTCGGCTTGGCGAGCAGTTCCTCCGCCAGCTCGACGGACAGCTCGTCCGGTGCCAGGTCCTCGGGCACGTCGGCGCGCTGGTGGTTCTCGGAGTCCTTCTCGCCGCGCTCGATGTACGGGCCGTAGCGCCCGACGCGCAGCACGATGTCGTTGCCGACGGGGAAGGACGACACCTCGCGCGCGTCGATCGCGCCGAGGTCGGTCACCAGCTCCTTGAGGCCGCCGAGGTGGTCCCCGTCGCCGTTGCCGGCGTCGGCCGCGCCGCCGCTTCCCGCGCCCTCGCCGAAGTAGAAGCGCCGCAGCCACGGCACCGCCTGGGCCTCGCCGCGGGCGATGGCGTCGAGGTCGTCCTCCATCTTGGCGGTGAAGTCGTAGTCGACGAGCCGCCCGAAGTGCTTCTCCAGGAGGTTGACCACGGCGAAGGAGAGGAAGGACGGGACGAGGGCCGTGCCCTTCTTGAAGACGTAGCCGCGGTCCAGGATCGTGCCGATGATCGACGCGTACGTCGACGGGCGGCCGATCTCGCGCTCTTCCAGCTCCTTGACCAGCGACGCCTCGGTGTAGCGGGCCGGGGGCTTGGTGGCGTGGCCGTCGACCGTGATCTCCTCGGCCGTCAGCGCGTCGCCCTGGGCGACCTGCGGCAGTCGGCGCTCGCGGTCGTCCAGCTCGGCGTTCGGGTCGTCGGCGCCCTCGACGTAGGCCTTCAGGAAGCCGTGGAAGGTGATCGTCTTGCCGGAGGCGCTGAACTCGACGTCCCGGCCGTCGGAGGCCGCGCCGCCGATCTTCACGGTGACGCTGTTGCCGGTCGCGTCCTTCATCTGGGAAGCGACGGTCCGCTTCCAGATCAGCTCGTAGAGCTTGAACTGGTCGCCGGTCAGACCGGTCTCGGCGGGCGTGCGGAAACGGTCGCCCGAGGGGCGGATCGCCTCGTGCGCCTCCTGCGCGTTCTTGACCTTGCCGGCGTACGTCCGCGGCTGGGCGGGCAGGTAGTCGGCGCCGTACAGCTGCGTGACCTGGGCGCGGGCGGCGGTGACCGCCGTGTCGCTCAGCGTCGTCGAGTCCGTACGCATGTAGGTGATGTAGCCGTTCTCGTACAGCTTCTGCGCGACCTGCATCGTCGACTTGGCGCCGAAGCCGAGCTTCCTCGAAGCTTCCTGCTGCAGCGTCGTCGTACGGAACGGGGCGTACGGCGAGCGGCGGTACGGCTTGGACTCGACGGAGCGGACGGCGAAGCGCGTGTTCTCCAGCGCGGCGGCGAGCGCGCGGGCGTTCGCCTCGTCGAGGTGGAGGGTGTTCGCGCTCTTGATCTGTCCCAGGGAGTCGAAGTCGCGGCCCTGGGCGACGCGCCGTCCGTCGACGGTCTGGAGGCGGGCGACCAGCGACGACGGGTCGGAGGCGTCTCCCGCGCGGCCGGTCGCGAAGGTGCCGGTGAGGTCCCAGTACTCGGCGGAGCGGAACGCGATGCGCTCGCGTTCCCGCTCGACGACGAGGCGGGTGGCGACGGACTGGACGCGGCCCGCCGACAGCTTCGGCATGACCTTCTTCCACAGGACCGGCGAGACCTCGTAGCCGTAGAGGCGGTCGAGGATGCGGCGGGTCTCCTGGGCGTCGACGAGCTTCTGGTTGAGCTCGCGCGGGTTGGCGACGGCGGCGCGGATCGCGTCCTTGGTGATCTCGTGGAACACCATGCGCTTGACGGGGATCTTCGGCTTGAGGACTTCCTGGAGGTGCCAGGCGATGGCCTCGCCCTCGCGGTCCTCATCGGTGGCGAGGAAGAGTTCGTCGGAGTCCTTCAGCAGGTCCTTGAGCTTCTTGACCTGGGCCTTCTTGTCGGCGTTGACCACATAGATCGGCTGGAAGTCGTGTTCGACGTCCACACCGAGGCGGCGGACCTCGCCGGTGTACTTCTCGGGCACCTCCGCGGCGCCGCTGGGAAGGTCGCGGATGTGCCCGACGCTCGCCTCGACGACGTAGCCAGGGCCGAGATAGCCCTTGATCGTCTTCGCCTTGGCAGGCGACTCGACGATGACGAGTCGGCGGCCGCCGTTCGCGGTCTCGCTGGTCGGGGACAACTTCGCTCTTCTCTCCGGTCGACGCTGGGGCGTCCCCAGGCAGTGCTCCCGGGGTCGGGTCGTGCTGCGCTTCGGTCGTGACGCTGCGGAGTGTGACGGTACCTCCCGCCCCCGTGTCAAACGGGAAAAGCCCGCAACGGCCACTCGAACGGTAACCCGACGAACCCTGTTCCTGCCGCCCGGAGTGTTTACCGGCCCTGATGCGTGTATCCGGAGCGCGATCCCCCGATTACTCGGGCGGGGGCGCGGCCGGGGGCCGGAACCGGCCTCTCACACGTGCGTCAGGCACCATGCCCCGAGGACCAGCGCGACCACGGCGGCGACGCTCGCGACGGTCGCCGATGCGACGGGGCTCACACCGTGCGCGACGGGCCGGCCGTGCCGGACCCGCGTCGCGGTCCACACCAGCAGACCGGCCCCGAACAGGGCGAACACCATTCCCGCGAAGATCGCCGGCCCGCTCTCCATGGTCCCCGTCCCCCTTTTTCCAACCCGCGAGTGTCCAGCCTCCGGGAGGCTGTCACGCACGGGCGGCGGGCAGGCGAACCCCAGGTGAACGGGGAGCCGACGGACTCGGTGTGCCCCGGCCCGTGGCTCGTTTCTCCCGTACGGCACCCTCCGCCGACGCGTCCCTACGCCGGTTCGAGGAACCCCTGCTCCACCAGCAGCCGGATCTGGGCGGGCGTGCGGTCGCGCAGCGCCACCGGGTCCTCGCCCACCAGCTGGGCGATGGCGTCCAGGATGCGGCCCGCGCTCATGGTGCCGTCGCAGACGCCCGCGAAACCGGCGCCGACCGTGTCGACCCGGGTGGCCCGGCGCATGCCGCGGTTCTGGCGCAGGACGACGTGCTCCGGGTCCTCGGCGCCGGGCAGCCCGACCTGCTCCTGGACGACCTCGCCGGCCAGTGTGAAATGCGCCTCGAGCAGGGCGGCGTCGTCGTGGGCGCGCAGGTAGTCGACGCGGTCGAAGTGCGCGCGCACCGTCTCGCCGAGCGGCTGCTCGATCGGGTGCGGCCACTCCTCGGTGGTGATCGAGGGCTCGGCGGACCCGGTCCGGCGCAGGGTGATCCAGCCGAAGCCGACGGCCCTGACCTTGCGCGTCTCGAACTCGTCCAGCCACGCGTCGTACCGCGCCTGGTACTCGGCCGCGTCGGCGCGGTGGTCGCCCGCGTCCCTGAGCCACAGCTCGGCGTACTGCGTGACGTCCTGCACCTCGCGCTGCACGATCCAGGCGTCGCAGCCGCGCGGCACCCAGGAGCGCAGCCGGTCCGTCCAGTCCTCCCCCTCCACGTGCTGCCAGTTGGCGAGGAAGTGCGCGAACCCGCCCTCGTTCAGGCGCTCCCCCGTCTGCTGAACGAGCGAGCGGCACAGATCGTCCCCACCCATCCCGCCGTCACGGTAGGTGAGGCGGGCGCCGGGCGAGATCACGAACGGCGGGTTGGAGACGATCAGGTCGTACGTCTCGTCGTCCTCGATCGGCTCGTAGAGCGAGCCCTCGCGCAGTTCGGCGGCCGGGGCCCCGGACAGGGCGAGCGTGAGCGCGGTGATGTGCAGCGCGCGCGGGTTGAGGTCGGTCGCCGTCACGCGCGTCGCGTGCCGGGCGGCGTGCAGTGCCTGGATGCCGGAGCCGGTGCCGAGGTCGAGGGCGGCGGAGACGGGCGTACGGACGGTGAGGCCGGCCAGCGTCATGGAGGCGCCGCCGACGCCGAGGACGACGCCCTCGGCGCGGTTGCCGATGCCACCGGCGCCACCGACCGCGCAGCCCAGGTCGGAGACGATGAACCAGTCCTCGCCGCCGGGCCCGCCGTACGGCCGTACGTCCACGGTGGCCGCCACCTCGTCGTCGCCCGCGCGGACGAGCCACCCGCTCTCCAGGCAGGCGTCGACGGGCAGGACGTCGGCCACGCGCGCGTGGGGCACCGGTTGCTGGAGCAGGAACAGCCGTACGAGCAGTTCGAGCGGCGTGTCGCCGCGGGTGGCCCGGAGCGCGGGCACGGTCTCGCTGCGCGACAGCGCCGCGTAGGCGGGGGCGCCGAGCAGCTCCAGCAGTCCGTCGGCGGTGAAGGAGGCCCCGAGCAGGGCGTCCCGCAACCGGGCGGTGACGTCGGGGCGGTCGGCGGAGGGCAGGGGGGACAGGCTGGCGTTACTCACACCCCCATTGTGGCCCCGTGTCCCCCGCCCCGCCCCCGTGCGGCAGAGGTCAGCCGGCCGCGGCCGACGGCGTCACCGAGGCCGACTTGCAGCTCTCCTGCTTGGCCATCGCCTGGCCGACGTCGCCCTCCTCAAGGGTCTTCAGCGCGTCGTTGCCGCTCTTGCTGAGCTTGTTCAGCTCGGTGGCGATGTCCTTGAGGCCGTCGGCGAACTTCGCCTGGTCCTTGGTGTCGAGGTCCTCCACCTGCTTGCGCAGAGAGGCGTACGACGAGGAGAGGCCGTTCAGCTCGGTGACCGCGTCCTTCTGCTTCTTCTCGCCCTCGTCGACGTCCGGAGCCCCGGCCTTCTGGACGGCGCTGCCCATGGCCTTGTAGGCGTCGGACATGTCCTGGAACGCCTTCGCGTCGGTCTTCTGGACCTCCGCCGGCGTGCTGTTGTCCGAGGTCTCCTTCTGGATCGCCGCGTTGGCCGCCTCGATCTTCCTGGCCTGCGGCTGCACGGCGTCGCAGACCTCCTTGGCCCAGGAGTCCAGCTTGTCGTTGTCGTCGCTGCTGCTGCATCCCGTCAGCGCCAGTACCAGTACCGCACCGCCGGACAGTGCGGCCGCGAGCTTCTTGTTCACCGGATTGGTCCCTTCCATGGCTCTCGGCCCCGGAACATACACGCCGGATGGGGGACACTCGCAGGACGAACATCCATTAAGACCGTATTGCAGCCATTTGCACCAAGAGAGAGAAGGCTCACGGTGAGGGGCGCACGCACGCACGACGCGGGCGGACGACGCGTCAACACGCGCCGTCCGCCCACTCCTTGACCTGCGCCTGTGGCAAGGCTCCCGGCTGAGACCTACGAAACCACCGCCGGATCGGCCGACTTGGGCTCCGGGTCGGTGTCGTCCTCGTCACCCATGGCGATTCCGCGTCGCTTGGACACGTAGACCGCCACGGCGATGACGACGAACGCGAGGACGGCGATCGCGACCCGTACGCCGATGCTCTTGTCGGCGCCGTAGGAGAACTTGATGACGGCCGGCGCGATGAGCAGCGCCACCAGGTTCATGACCTTCAGCAGGGGGTTGATCGCCGGGCCCGCGGTGTCCTTGAACGGGTCGCCGACGGTGTCGCCGATGACGGTGGCGGCGTGGGCCTCGCTGCCCTTGCCGCCGTGGTGGCCGTCCTCGACGAGTTTCTTGGCGTTGTCCCAGGAACCACCGGAGTTGGCGAGGAACACGGCCATCAGCGTGCCCGCGCCGATCGCGCCGGCCAGGAACGCTCCGAGCGCTCCCACACCGAGCGTGAACCCGATGAAGATGGGCGCCATGACGGCGAGCAGCCCGGGCGTGGCGAGTTCCCGCAGGGCGTCCCTGGTGCAGATGTCGACGACCTTGCCGTACTCCGGTTTCTCGGTGTAGTCCATGATTCCGGGACGCTCCCGGAACTGCCGTCGCACCTCGTAGACCACCGCGCCCGCCGACCGCGACACCGCGTTGATCGCCAGCCCCGAGAAGAGGAAGACGACCGCCGCGCCCGCGATGAGCCCGACCAGGTTGTTGGGCTGCGAGATGTCCATCATCAGACTCATCGGCGCTCCCTCGCCGCTGAGTTTCTCGCCCACGTCCGCCGCGCCGGTGGTGATGGCGTCGCGGTACGACCCGAACAGGGCCGCCGCCGCCAGGACGGCGGTGGCGATGGCGATGCCCTTGGTGATGGCCTTGGTGGTGTTGCCGACCGCGTCCAGGTCGGTGAGCACCTGGGCACCGGCGCCCTCGACGTCGCCGGACATCTCGGCGATGCCCTGCGCGTTGTCGGAGACCGGCCCGAAGGTGTCCATGGCCACGATCACACCGACCGTGGTGAGCAGGCCGGTGCCGGCCAGTGCCACCGCGAACAGCGCCAGCATGATCGACGTACCGCCGAGCAGGAAGGCCCCGTAGACGCCGAGGCCGATCAACAGGGCGGTGTAGACGGCGGATTCGAGACCGAGCGAAATACCGGCGAGGACGACGGTGGCGGGGCCCGTGAGCGAGCTCTTGCCGATGTCCTTGACGGGGCGCCGCGTGGTCTCGGTGAAGTAGCCGGTCAGCTGCTGGATCAGGGCGGCGAGCACGATGCCGATCGCCACCGCGACGAGCGCGAGGATCCGCGGGTCGCCGTCCCGCCCGGCGATCGCCGCGTCGGTGACGCCGTCCAGCTCCGAGTACTTCCCGGGCAGGTAGACGAAGACGGCCACCGCCACCAGCACCAGCGAGATCACCGCGGAGATGAAGAAGCCCCGGTTGATCGCGCTCATGCCGCTGCGGTCGGACCGCCGGGGCGCCACCGCGAAGATGCCGATCATGGCCGTGATCACGCCGATCGCCGGCACCAGCAGCGGGAACGCCAGTCCCGCGTCGCCGAAGGCCACCTTGCCGAGGATCAGCGCGGCCACCAGGGTCACGGCGTACGACTCGAAGAGGTCGGCCGCCATGCCCGCGCAGTCGCCGACGTTGTCGCCCACGTTGTCGGCGATGGTCGCGGCATTGCGCGGATCGTCCTCCGGAATGCCCTTCTCGACCTTGCCGACCAGGTCGGCGCCGACATCGGCGGCCTTGGTGAAGATGCCGCCGCCGACTCGCATGAACATCGCGATCAGCGCGGCACCGAGGCCGAAGCCCTCCAGCACCTTCGGCGCGTCGGCCGCGTACACCAGCACCACGCAGCAGGCGCCCAGCAGGCCGAGCCCCACCGTGAACATGCCGACCACGCCGCCCGTGCGAAATGCGATCTTCGTAGCTTTGTGCGAGACGAGGGTGAGATCCTTTTCCGGTTCGCCGGGGGCCGGTGTCGCTTCCCGCGCCGCCGCGGCGACGCGCACGTTGCTGCGTACGGCGAGCCACATGCCGATATAGCCGGTGGCCGCCGAGAACGCCGCGCCGATCAGGAAGAAGATCGAACGTCCGGCCCGTTGATTCCAGTCGTCCGCGGGCAGCAGCATGAGCAGAAAGAACACGACGACGGCGAATACGCCGAGCGTGCGAAGCTGCCTGGCCAGATAGGCGTTCGCGCCTTCCTGGACGGCCGCCGCGATCTTCTTCATGCTGTCGGTTCCCTCGCCCGCCGCGAGCACCTGGCGCACCAGGACACCCGCGAGCACCAGCGCGGCCAGCGCGACGACCGCGATGACCGCGACCAGGGCGCGGTTCGAGTCGGTCAGCACGGCGGCTGCGATGGTCGAGGTATCGCCCAACTGATGAGGGGTGGAAAGCTCCGCCATTCGTCCTCCTTGACGCTTGGGCTGAGCTCAAGATGTGGACGGGATTGTAGGTACCGGAACCTGATCAAAACAGTGCACGACAAAAGGAATTGGCCTGTCAACCACAAGGGGCCCAGAAGTAGTAATGCCCTTCCGGCATTAACGTCGTGATCCTTTTCCCGCGCGATTGATCGCGCGAATGATCGCACGACGGATCGTGAATGAATTCACTTAACGCCCGCTCGGCACCACTGTATGCGTGGACCTCGGCTTCCGCACATGACAAAGGGCCCTACGAGGTAGGGCCCTTCGGGTGAAACGGGTGAGGCGGGTGACTTCGGGTGACGGAAGTGGGTGTCAGAGCGGCGGCAGCGCCGCCGGCGCGGTCGGCCAGGTCATGCGGATCAGTCCGCCGTCCTCGCCGGCCGTGACCTCCACGTCGTCGACGAGTCCGCTGATGACCGCGAGACCCATCTCGTCCTCCTCGGCCTCCAGCGCGTCGGCGGCGGTGCCCGGGTTTCCGGCCCCGGGTACCGCGTGCGGCGCCTCGTCGCCGACCTCGATGGAGAACTGCTTCTCCTCCTCGATCAGCGACACCTTGACCGGCGCCGTGATGCCGACGTGCTGATGCAGACCCACAGCCCGGGTGCAGGCCTCGCCGACGGCGAGCCTGACCTCGTCGAGGACGGCCTCGTCCACTCCGGCCCTGCGTGCCACCGCCGCCGCCACCAGACGGGCGGTGCGGACATGCTCGGGCAGCGCGCTGAAGCGGAGTTCAACGGTGGCCATGCATCCCCCTCGGAACTACGGGCGTGCTTTCGAGGGTCCGGGCCGCCGACAGCCCGGACCCCCCTTGTTCTCTCGCGTCCCGGACCCAGGGGCCCGGGACCGGTCGTCAGTCGGTGGCCGCCACCGCTTCCTCGACCGAGGTGTGAATGGGGAACACCTTGGTGAGGCCGGTGATACGGAAGATCTTGAGAATGCGCTCCTGGTTGCAGACCAGGCGCAGCGAGCCCTCATGGGCACGCACCCGCTTCAGTCCGCCGACCAGCACGCCGAGCCCGGTGGAGTCGAGGAAGTCCACGCCCTCCATGTCGACGACGAGGTGGAAACTCCCGTCGTTCACGAGCTCGACCAGCTGCTCTCGCAGCTTGGGCGCGGTGTATACGTCAATTTCGCCACCGACCTCGACGACCGTACGATCGCCGACGGTACGGGTCGACAGGGACAGGTCCACGGATCCTCCAGCACCTTGCTATCGAGCGGGTCGCCCTTCGGGACACCTCGGCTTGAAGCCCCCAGGACGGTTCGCCAGCCGCGATGGCATTCAATCACTTACCGGCAGGCGTGCACGACGCCTTGGTCCCATTGTCCGTCACGCCGGTGACAGACTCGGTGCCGATGGCCAAGAATCACCGATCCGATCGACCCCCGGCGGAGCCCGGCTCCAGGCCGGAACCGGGCATGCTCCTGGACCGGCTCGCCGCGGGACCGAGCCGGGCTACGCGCATCACTCATACGGAGCACTTGCCCCCGCGTGCGGGCCGTCATGCCGTCTGGCCGGACCGGATTCGTCCGGAGGTCCTCGCGGCGGTGCGGGCCGCGGGCATCGAACACCCCTGGGCCCACCAGGCACGCGTGGCCGAGCACGCCCTGGACGGCGACTCGGTGGTCGTCGCCACGGGCACCGCGTCCGGCAAGTCCCTGGCGTATCTGGTGCCGGTGCTGTCGACGCTCCTGGACGGATCCGAGGCCCCCAACGGGCGTGGCGCCACCGCCCTCTACCTGGCTCCGACCAAGGCACTGGCCGCAGATCAGTGCCGGTCCGTGAAGGAACTTTCACAGCCTCTGGGCACATCCGTGCGGACCGCGGTCTACGACGGCGACACGCCGTTCGAGGAACGCGAGTGGATCCGCCAGTACGGCACCTACGTGCTGACCAACCCGGACATGCTGCACCGCGGCATCCTGCCGTCCCACCCCCGCTGGTCCTCCTTCCTGAAGTCGCTGAAGTACGTCGTCATCGACGAGTGCCACACCTACCGCGGCGTCTTCGGCTCCCATGTCGCCCAGGTGCTGCGCAGATTGCGCCGACTGTGTGCGCGCTACGGCGCGTCGCCCGTCTTCCTGCTCGCCTCGGCCACCGCAGCGGAGCCCTCGGTGGCGGCCCGCAGGCTCACCGGGCTACCGGTGGTCGAGGTAGCCGACGACGCCTCACCGCGCGGTGAACTGGTGTTCGCCCTCTGGGAGCCGCCGCTGACCGAGCTGGAGGGCGAGAAGGGCGCGCCGGTCCGCCGCACGGCCACCGCCGAGGCCGCGGACCTGCTCACCGACCTCACCGTGCAGGGGATGCGCTCGATCACCTTCGTACGCTCCCGGCGTGGCGCCGAGCTGATCTCGGTGATCGCCAAGGAACGTCTGGCCGAGGTCGACCGCTCGCTGCCCCGGCGCGTGGCGGCGTACCGCGGCGGCTACCTCCCCGAGGAGCGCCGCGCCCTGGAACGTGCTCTGCACTCCGGTGAGCTCCTCGGCCTCGCGGCGACGAACGCCCTCGAACTCGGCCTCGACATCTCCGGCCTGGACGCCGTGGTGATCGCCGGCTATCCGGGCACCCGGGCGTCGCTGTGGCAGCAGGCGGGCCGGGCGGGGCGGTCCGGGCAGGGAGCCCTCGCGGTGCTGGTGGCCCGCGACGATCCACTGGACACCTTCCTCGTCCACCACCCCGAGGCCCTGTTCGACCAGCCCGTGGAGTCCACGGTCCTCGACCCCGACAACCCGTACGTCCTCGCCCCCCACCTGTGCGCGGCGGCGGCCGAGCTGCCCCTGACCGACGACGACCTGACGCTGTTCGGCCCCGCCTGCGAGGAGTTGCTTCCCCAGCTGGAGGCGGCCAGACTGCTGCGCCGCCGGACGCGGACCTGGCACTGGACGCGCCGGGAGAGGGCCGCCGACCTGACCGACATCCGCGGGGAGGGCGGACGGCCGGTCCAGGTCGTCGAGGCCGGCACGGGCCGGCTGCTGGGCACGGTGGACGCCGGCGCCGCCCACACGACGGTCCACGAGGGCGCCGTACACCTCCACCAGGGCCGCACGTATCTCGTCCGCTCCCTCGACCTGGAGGACTCCGTCGCGCTGGTCGAGGAGGCCACACCCGCCTACTCGACGGTCGCCCGCGACACGACGGCGATCTCGGTCCTGGAGACCGACATCGAGGTCCCCTGGGGCGACGGGCGCCTGTGCTACGGCTCCGTCGAGGTCACCAACCAAGTGGTCTCCTTCCTGCGCCGGCGCCTCATCACCGGCGAGGTCCTGGGCGAGACGAAGCTCGACCTCCCGCCTCGGACACTGCGCACCCGCGCGGTGTGGTGGACGGTCACCGAGGACCAGCTGGACGCGGCCCGGATCAACCCGGAGATCCTCGGCGGAGCCCTGCACGCCGCCGAGCACGCCTCGATCGGCATGCTGCCTCTCTTCGCGACCTGCGACCGCTGGGACATCGGCGGCGTGTCGGTCCCCCTGCACCCCGACACGCTCCTCCCGACGGTCTTCGTCTACGACGGCCACCCCGGCGGCGCGGGCTTCGCCGAGCGCGCCTTCCACACGGCCCGCGAGTGGCTCACCGCCACCCGGGAGGCCATCGCCTCCTGCGAGTGCGACGCCGGCTGCCCGTCCTGCATCCAGTCCCCCAAGTGCGGCAACGGCAACGAACCACTGCACAAGCGGGGGGCCGTACGGCTCCTCACGGTGCTGTTGCGGGGAGCTGCGGAGGGGGAGGCGGGCGGAGGCTCGGGGGCGGGGGCGGATGCGGGGGCGGGTTCGCGGACGGGTCCAGATGGGGGGATGGATGCGGGTCCGGGTCCGGGTCCGGATGCGGGTCCGGGTCCGGGTCCGGATGGGGATTCGGGTCCGGATGCCGGGACGGGACAAGGTCCGGGGACGGGTCCGGGTCCAGGTCCAGGTCCAGGTCCAGGTCCAGGGAAGGGTCCGCAGGTGGATCCGGAGGCGGGTCCCGCCGCCGGTACGGACGCGGCCGGTACGGAGGCCGGGTAGGCGGAACGTCTGCCGTGAGCCCACTCGGCGGGACGCCGGTCGCCGGGAGGCCAGCCAGCGGGTCACCGGTCGCCCGGGGCCCCAGCCGACGGGACCCCCGCCCCCGGGACCCCATCGAGCGGAACACTCATCCCCGGGGCGCCCGTCCCCGGTACGTCCGTCGCCGGCCCCGCTCTCGCCCGGACCTCCGCCGCGAACGGCCCTCGGCCCGACGCCGCCGTCACGTCCGAGACCTGGCCGGTGAGGACGCACCGCACCAACCGCGCCCCCTGGGCCCGCGCGACCCGATCCGCCCTGGCACACGCGGCCGTGCCGCCCCGTGCCCAGTGGTCCGCCGCCGCGAGCGCCGCCAGATCGGCACCGCCGGCCGCGCGATGCCGGGCCACGACGGCCTGCCCCAGGGCCAGCACGATGCCGAACACCAGGCACAGAACGGCGACGGCACCTACGCTCCAGACCGTTGCGGACCCTCTGTCCGAGCCGCCTCCGAAGCCGGAACCGCATCCGGAGCCGGAGTCCGTGTCCGAGCCGGACCCAGTGCCGGAACCGGCGCCCGAGGCAGAGCCGGCGCCCGACCCGAAGGCAGTGCCCGAGCCGGAACCGCAGCCTGAGCCCGAACCGGAACCGGTGCCGGTGCCCGAGCCGGTGCCGGTGCCGGTGCCCGAGCCGGTGCCGGAGCCGGTGCCCGAGCCGAAGCCGGAGCCGGTGCCCGAGCCGAAGCCGGAGCCGGAGCCCGAGCCGAAGCCGGTGCCCGGGCCCGAGCCGAAGCCGGAGCCAGAGCCGGAGCCAGAGCCGGAGCCGGAGCCCGGGCCCGAGCCGGGACCCGAGCCGGCCCCCGCACACCGGCCGGCCCCCAGCCGGAGCAGGACACCGCCCCTCATGGCCCCGCCCCCACCGTCCGCTCCACCGAAGCCACGGCCTCCTCCCGGACCTCGAAGGGTAGGCCGTGCAGCGCCGGGGGTTCGGCCACCACGGTCACGCGGACCTGGCCCGCCTCCCGGCTGACCGTGACCCGCGCCCCGCGCGGTGCCGCCTCTTTCGTGACCTCGGCGACCGCGTCGGCCGGGTCCTGACGGGCCGCCGCGCGGGCGCCCGTCCGGGCCGCGTCCACGCACTGGATCTGAGCGGCCACCACGAGCAGCCCGTAGACCAGCGCCATCGCGAACACCACCAGCACCGGCAGTACCACGGCCGTCTCCGCCGTCACGAACCCCTTGTCGGAGCGCCAGACGAAGCCTCTGCGGGCTCCCGCCCTCGCCGCCCGCTCACATTCGCGCATCGAGTGCCTGCTTCACGATGCCCTGCAGCTCCGCGCTGACCGCGCCGCTCGTCACCACCTTGTAGAGGACCACGGCGAACGCCACCGCCGCGACGATCCCCATCGCGTACTCCGAGGTGACCATCCCCGCGTCCCGCCGCGCCATCCGTACCGCTCCACGCACCAGGGCACTCAGCCGTGCCCGTACCGCCTGATACATCGCAACCCCCGTAAGGTCCGTTCCCGTTGTCACTTGCTCGTCCGTCGTCGGTCACTCACTCGCGGGCCCGGCGCCCGCCCGCCCTCTCCGTTCCGTCAGCCGCCGCCTCCTCCGTCTCCCAGCGCCTCGCCCGCGAGCCCGATCACCACCGGCAGTACGCCCACCGCGATGAACGCGGGCAGGAAGCACAGCCCCACCGGCGCGGTGACCATGACGGCCGCCCGGCGGGCCCGGGCGGTCGTGGCGCGGCCCCAGTCGGCACGGGCCTGGGCGGCGAGCCTGGCGACCGGGCCGGCCGCGGGCAGGCCGGACACGTCGGCCCGTTCCAGCAGCCGCGCCAGCGGACCGGCGCCCGGGATCGCGGCCAAGCGCCGCCAGGAACCACCCGGTTCGCCGCCCAGCCGGACCTCGGCGGCGCCGCGCCCCAACGCGTCTCCGACGGGTCCGCCGAGGGCGTCGCCCACCGCCTGGGCCGCGGCCACCGGTCCGGCACCCGCCGCGATGCACGCGGCCAGCAGATCGGCCGCCAACGGCATCTGGCGGGCGGCTTCCGCGGCAACGGTCTCCGCCGCGGCCGTACCGGAGGCCGCCCGTCGGGAGCGCCAACGCCACAGCCCTGCCGCACCCAGCAGGCCCACCACGACTCCGGCACCGCCACCGACCAGGGCCCAGCCGGTACCCACCGTTCCCACCAGCGGCAGCCATCCGCGCACGGCGCCCAGCACCTCGGCCCGTCGTGGGACGGTGCGGGCCGGTTGCGGGGTCAGCAGCGCGGTGAGCCGCCTGCGTACCGTCCGCTCCCGCCGCGCGGCCCCGACCGCGCGCGCCAGCCATCCGGCGACCAGCACCGTCCCCACCACTGCCCCCAACCTGTGGACAACGTCCCCGTTCACGACACCACCTCCGCCGACCGCACGATCCGCGTCACCCACCACACGCCCAGGCCCTCCAGAACCCCGCCGACCAGCAGACAACCCAGTCCGGGGCCGGTGTGCAGCAGCACGTGCAGCGGGTCGGCACCGAGGGCGAAGCCGAGCAGGAGGCCGAGGGCCGGCAGGCCGGCGAGCATCACCGCCGTGGCGCGAGCGCCCGCCAACTGGGCTCGCAGGTCGGCGCGCTGGTCCCGTTCGGCGCGTAGTGCGCTCTCCAGTCGATCGAGCCCGGCCGCCAGCCCGGCACCCTGGTCCACGGCGACCCGCCAGCACGCCGCGAGCCCCCGCAGCCCTTCGGCACCCGGCTGCCGCGCCGCCGCCACGAGCGCCCCCGGGACGTCCCCGCCGAACCGGGCCGCCGCCAGCACCGCCGCCTGCGCTTCACCGAGCCCTCCGGAGTCGTGGGCGGCACACAGCAGCGCCTCGCCCGGCTGCCGCCCCGCGCGCACCTCCCCGGCGAGCGCCCCGCACAGCGCGATCACCCCGTCCTGCCGGTGCTCCCGGGCCCGCCTCGCCCGGCCGGCCAGCCGTACCCGCCGCAGCACCGGCACCCCGGCCGCTCCAACGACGACCGGCAGCACCGAACTGCCCAGCACCGCCAGCAGCAGCCCGGCCGCGAACGACCACCACTCGGGCCGCAGCCGGCCACGGACACGCCGCAGCCCGTCCGTCATCCGGCGCAGTGCGGGCGGCCCCGTGCCGACCGCCACGCCGTCCGCGAGCACCAACCGGGCACGCCGTACCCCGGCGTGCCACCCGCTCCCGGCCGGCCACGCCGCCGCCCCCAAACACACCAGGGCCACGCCCGTCGACAGCTCAACCGTCCCCGTCACCTGTACGCCTCCCGTCCAACGGCTCGCATGTCGAGCCCGTCACCCCGGAGCAGCTCCCGCAGCCGCTCCCACCCGCGCTCGGCCACGAAGGCCTCCGCTCCCCACCGCAGCGCCGGAACCGTCCGCACCAGCCCCGACGGGTCGCGCTCCAGTACGTGCACCTCGGCGATCCGGCGTCGTCCGGCCCTGTCCCGTACCAAGTGCAGGACCACCGAAAGGGCCGCCGCGAGCTGGCTGTGCAGGGCCGCCCGGTCGAGGCCCGCGGCCGTGCCGAGCGCCTCCAGCCGGGCCGGTACGTCGGCGGCGGCGTTGGCGTGCACCGTTCCGCAGCCGCCCTCGTGGCCGGTGTTCAACGCCGCGAGCAGATGGACCACTTCGGGCCCGCGCACCTCGCCGACGACCAGCCGGTCCGGTCGCATGCGCAGCGCCTGCCGCACCAGGTCCTCCAGGGTCACGAGGCCCGCGGCCTCCTGGTTGGCGGGTCTGGTCTCCAGGCGGACGACGTGCGGATGGTCCGGCCGCAGCTCCGCCGAGTCCTCGGCGAGCACGATGCGCTCGTCCGGTCCGACGAGCCCGAGCAGCGCGCTCAGCAGTGTCGTCTTGCCGCTGCCGGTGCCACCGCTGACGAGGAAGGACAGCCGTGCTCCCAGCAGTGCGCGCAGCACCCGGTCACCGCCGGGCGGCACGGTGCCGGCCGCCGCGAGTTCGTCGAGGGTGAACGCGCGCGGCCGTACCACCCGCAGCGACAGACACGTGCAGCCGACGGCGACCGGAGGCAGTACCGCGTGCAGCCGGGTGCCGTCGGGCAGCCGGGCGTCCACCCACGGCCGGGCGTCGTCCAGCCGGCGCCCGGCGACCGTGGCGAGGCGCTGCGCGAGCCGCCGTACCGCACCGGCGTCCGGGAAGGAGACCGTCGTCAGTTCGAGGCCGCCGCCCCGGTCCACCCAGACCCGGTCCGGGGCGGACACCAGTACGTCGGTCACCGAGGGGTCGGCGAGCAGCGGTTCCAGTGGCCCGCTGCCGACCAGTTCCGACCTCAGCTGATCGGCGGCACCGAGGATCTCGGCGTCCCCGAGCACCCGCCCCTGCTCCCGCAGGGCCTGCGCCACCCGCGCGGGCGTCGGTTCGGCCCCGCTCTCGGCAAGCCACCGCCGGACACCGTCGAGCATCCCGGCGGCCGGGCCCGGCACCCTTCCGGGAGTCGCCGTCGACGAACGCCCGGAAGCCGCCCCCGACAGCCGCCCAACGGCCGACCCCGCGGCCCAGGCGGAAGCCGCTCCAGGGGACGCCCGGTAAGCCCATCCCGGGGCCGTCCGCGCAACCGGCCCCTCGGGTGCCCCGGCAGTCCTGCTACCCCCCAGGCCCCCTCCCGAGGGCGTCCCGGAAGTCCAGCCGCCCCGGCCCTCTCCCGCAGGCACCCCGGAAGCCCAGCCGCGCTCCAGGCTCTCTCCCGAGGACCGCCCCTCGGGCATCCCGGAGACGCCGCCCGGCGACCGCCCGGCGACCGGCCCTCGTACCTCACCGGGACCCGCCCCCGACGACGCCCGAGAGGCCGGCGCATCAGCTCCCCGGCGGGTCAATCCCGCGGCCCCCCGGAGGGTCACCCCCGCAGGCCCCCCGAGGGTCATCCCCGCGGACCCCCCGAGCGTCACCCTCGCGGACCCCATGAACCCCTCAGCCCCCGTCGTCCCCGCGGCCCCCGCCGCCCCCGCGCCCGGAATCCCGCCAGACACCCCCGCACCCACCTCCACAACCCGCCTCTCACCACTCACCGCGCCGGCCCGCCCGCCACCAGTCGCCCTCTCCGGACCCATCAGCGCCCTCATGCGTCCCCTCCCGACTCCACCAGCGCCCGCTCCCAGAACTCCCTGCAGAAGCGCGCGAGTGGCCCGCGTGCGGACGCGCCCGGGGGGCGCCTGGCCTCGGTGGCGCGCAGGAGGCCGGGCTCGACGGGCACCTCGCCGACCAGGGGCAGTCCGAGCAGCCGGGCCACCTCGCGGTCGTCGAGTCCGGAGGCGTACGGCCCGCGTACCGCGACCCGGAGGTCGCGCGGGACCATGCCGACCGCGGCGGCCACCCGGCCGGCCGCCGCGACGGCCCGCAGTTCGGCCGGGACGACGAGGAGTCCGACGTCGAGCTGGGCGAGTACCTCGGCGACGCCGTCGTCGATCCGGCGCGGCAGGTCGACGACGACCGTGCCGCCCCGGCGCCTGGCCGCCGCGAGCACCGCCCGTACGGCCTGGGGCGGCACCGTGACGCAGTCGCCCCGGTCCCAGCTGAGCACCCGCAGCGAGTGCAGCTCGGGCAGCGACTCCTCCAGGGCGCCGCCGCCGACCCGCCCCCGCGAGGCCGCGAACGCGGGCCACCTGAGCCCCTCGGCCGTCTCCCCGCCGAGCAGTACGTCGAGGCCGCCGCCCAGCGGGTCGGCGTCCACCAGGAGGCTGCGCAGCCCCTCTCGTCCGGCGCTGACGGCGAGCGCGCAGGCCAGCGTGGACGCTCCGGCTCCGCCTCGGCCGCCGATGACGCCGACGGTGAGTGCGGGCCGGCCGACGCCCTCGGCGACGTCGGCGATGCGGTCGACCAGCCACTGCTCCCCGTCGGGCAGCATCAGGACGTGGTCGGCGCCGATCTCGACGGCTCGCTGCCAGACCCCCGGATCGTCCTGGTCACGGCCCACGAGGACCACTCCTCGTCTCCGCACGGCCCCGCGTACTCGTCGCGCGGCGTCGTCGCCGACGAGGACGAGCGGCGCGGCTTCCCAGCCGCCCCGCGGTCCGGAGGCAGAGGGCGCCGAGGGCACCGAGTGGTGTACCTCCGGCGTGGCGCCGGCCGCCGCGCACAGGCGCAGCAGGTCGTCGAGGAGTTCGGTGTCCTCGGTGACGATCAGTGGTCCGCTCTGCCGCCCTCCGGCGGCGGGCGGCGGATCATGGGTGATGGTTCCGGTCATGGCTTGCGTCCCCCTTCGCCGCGACTCCCGCGGTCGCGCCCGACTTCTGTGACCTCGCGCAGCCCTTGCGGCCCCGCGATTCCCAACCGTGTGAAGAACCGGCAAACGGTCCCCACATGAACGGCCTACGTGAACGCCCGACTTGGCCACCGACTTGCGCGTCGGCTTGAACATCGGTCGAACCCGGCCATACGCATCCGGCAAACGGAACCGGCCGTGGAAGTCGGCGCGGCCCGGACGCATGGGAATCACGGTGCAGCGATCCGGAAAATCGTGTGGATCTTGGTCAAAAACTGTGGACAACTCAACGATTGTGAATATCGCGTCACTCAAACCGGTGAGTCCGGACGCACGCCCCTCTACCCCGTGCACGACTCCCGCAGAGCAGTCTGACGACTACCTTGCGTAGCAGGGCATGCACATGACATGTCGTCGCGGATCGGCGCCGTCACCACCCGGAAACGGGGTCGGAGAGAGGGGGAAAACGCATCCGGACATGCGACGACCCCCGCCGGGGGGGAGAGCGGGGGTCGTCTCCACGGCCGACTCGGGGGGGGGAGGAGTCGGACCGGGTTAGCACGGTCGCGAACGATCCGTGACTTCCATGGTGTACCCGAGAGCCATCTCAGGCAAACCCACGCGCCCCACCTTACGCCGAATGGGCTGCGCCTATGCTCGGGGTCGTGGAAAACCACTCCTTGCCCCACTCCTTGCCGCACTCCATGCCCCGCACAGCCGCCTTCTTTGACCTGGACAAGACGGTCATTGCGAAGTCGAGCACGCTCACGTTCAGCAAGTCGTTCTACCAAGGCGGGCTGATCAACCGCAGGGCAGTCTTGCGTACCGCATATGCCCAGTTCGTCTTCCTGGCGGGCGGAGCCGACCACGACCAGATGGAGCGGATGCGCGAGTACCTCTCCGCGCTGTGCCGCGGCTGGAAC
Source organism: Streptomyces sp. BB1-1-1 (assembly GCF_031597775.1). Lineage (NCBI taxonomy): Bacteria > Bacillati > Actinomycetota > Actinomycetes > Kitasatosporales > Streptomycetaceae > Streptomyces > Streptomyces sp. BB1-1-1. The sequence continues at coordinate 3,964,302 of NZ_CP134203.1, forward strand.
GTCCAACTGGTCAAGGAACTCGTCGCCGAGACCCTGCACGACCTGATCGACCCGATCATCTACGACGAGGCCGCCTCCCTGATCGAGGAGCACCACACCGCCGGCCGCGACGTCGTGATCGTCTCCACGTCGGGTGCCGAGGTCGTCGAGCCGATCGGTGAGCTGCTCGGCGCGGACCGGGTGGTGGCGACCCGCATGGTCGTGGGCGACGACGGCTGCTTCACGGGAGAGGTGGAGTACTACGCGTACGGCCCCACCAAGGCGGAGGCGATCCAGGAGCTGGCCAAGTCCGAGGGGTACGACCTGACCCGCTGCTACGCCTACAGCGACTCGGCGACCGACCTGCCGATGCTGGAGTCCGTCGGACATCCCCACGCGGTGAACCCGGACCGTGCCCTGCGCCGCGAGGCACTCGCGCGCGAGTGGCCGATTCTCGATTTCCACCGTCCGGTACGCCTCAAGCAGCGGGTCCGGGGTTTCTCCGTACCGCCGCGTCCGGCGCTCGTCGCCGCTGCCGCGATAGGCGCCGCGGCGGCCACCGCGGGCCTCGTCTGGTACGCGAGCCGACGGCGGTCCGCGGCGGCGGTCTGAACCGCCGATCCGCGGATGCGCCCTTTCACCCGCGTATGAGCGCAAAAGTAAAGAAGTGCGGTCGGCACTTCCGCTTGCTCCGGGGCAGGAGTACAAAGGAATCAACGGCCCGCGAGACCGAGGACATCCGAAAGGATCACCTTAAGAACGCATTTGGCCCCACGGACCGAGCATGAACACCGGGCACCCACGCGACGTCGACCCGTCGATTACGGGCCAGCCGCACCAGGTGACGGGCAAAGTTCCCGGCCTGATGGGCAACACATCGAGGACGCCTGGTAACCCGGTGGTCATGCCAGCGGCGGTACGAGCACTCGTACCGCCGCATTTCTCCGTCCACAGCGCCTCTCGTACGCCTCGCGTGTGACGCTCGTACGCCTCTCCTGCCGTCCTCCTACGCCGCCCCGCGCTGGAGCGCCTCGCACACCGCCGTCGACTCGCGCGCGCCCAGTTCGACCGCCCTGCCGCAGTGGGCGATCCAGGCGGCCATGCCCTGCGGGGTCCCCGAGACGTAGCCGTCGAGCGCCGCCAGATAGGCCGCGCGGCCCAGCTCGGCATGGCCGACCTCGGCCGGACAGACCGACTTCGGGTCCAGACCGCTGTTGATCAGAACGATGCGCTCGGCCGCGCGCGCGACCAGACCGTTGTGCGTCGTGAAGGGACGCAACGCCAAGAGCTCGCCGTGCACGACGGCCGCCGTCACCAGAGCAGGCGCGGACCCGCCCGCCATGACCAGCGCGGCCAGGCCGTCCAGGCGGCCGTGCGCCTCCTCGGCGCCGGGCAGCGGCAGCTCCACGAGCGGCTCGTCCACCGGCTCGCCCTCCTGGCGGGGCCGTCCCACCTGGTCGGCCTTGTCCGCGGCCGCCACCAGGTGCAGCCGGGCCAGGACCCGCAGCGGGGACTGCCGCCAGATGGACAGCAACTGCCCCGCCTCGGCGGTCAGCCGCAGGGCCGCACCCACCGCACGCGCCTCGTCGTCGCCACTGAAGTCGGTCCGCCTGCGCACCTCCTCCAGGGCCCAGTCCGCCCCGGACAGCGCCGCCGAGCCCCGGGCGGCGCGCAGGGCCGCCTCGGAGGTGATCTCGTTGCTGCGGCGCCGCATGATCCGGTGGCCGTAGACCCGGTCCACGGCCTTGCGTACGGACTCCACGGACTCGGCCACACCGGGCAGTGCGCCCAGGGCCGCGAGCGGATCGGCGGTCGCGCCTGTCGTACTCATGAGTACGACCCTACGCATCCCGGCGCCACACCCCACGAACGAGTGGTCTTCTTCACGTGGCTCCGGACTCCCCTACCACCTAGGGCTATCACCCAACTACGCTTGGTGAACATGAAAATTGCTTTCGTCGGGAAGGGCGGCAGCGGCAAGACCACCCTGTCCTCCCTGTTCGTCCGCCATCTCGCCGCCACCGGGGCACCCGTCGTCGCGATCGACGCCGACATCAACCAGCACCTGGGGGCCGCGCTGGGGCTCGACGAGGCGGAGGCGGCCGGGCTGCCCGCGATGGGCGAGCACCTCCCGCTGATCAAGGAGCACCTGCGCGGCGCCAACCCGCGTATCGCCTCCGCCGAGAAGATGATCAAAACCACCCCGCCCGGCGAGGGCTCGCGCCTGCTGCGGGTGCGCGAGGACAACCCGGTCTACGACGCCTGCGCCCGGCCGGTGGAACTGGACGGCGGGACCGTCCGTTTGATGGTCACCGGGCCCTTCACGGACGCCGACCTGGGTGTCGCCTGCTATCACTCCAAGACGGGAGCGGTGGAGCTGTGTCTGAACCACCTGGTCGACGGCCGTGACGAGTACGTCGTGGTCGACATGACCGCCGGCTCGGACTCGTTCGCCTCCGGCATGTTCACCCGCTTCGACATCACGTTCCTCGTCGCCGAGCCGACCCGGAAGGGGGTCTCCGTCTACCGCCAGTACAAGGAGTACGCCCGCGACTTCGGCGTAGCCCTGAAGGTCGTCGGCAACAAGGTGCAGGGGCCGGACGACCTCGACTTCCTCCGTGAACAGGTGGGGGACGACCTGCTGGTGACCGTCGGGCACTCGGACTGGGTGCGCGCCATGGAGAAGGGCCGGCCACCTGTTTTCGAGCTCCTGGAGGACGCCAACCGCCGTGCGCTCAGCGCCCTGCACACGGCCGTCGACGCGACGTACGAGCTGCGGGACCGGGAGCGCTACACGCGCCAGATGGTCCACTTCCACGTGAAGAACGCCCGCAGCTGGGGCAACGAGCGCACCGGGGCCGACCTGGTGGCGCAGGTCGACCCCGGGTTCGTGCTGGGCGAGGGCGTCGTCACCCCGGCGTGACGACGCCCTGACCGTTCCCGCCGCCTCGGCTACTGCTTGGCGGCCGGCGCCCCGGGCACGCCCTTCGGCGCCGGTGCGGGGGCGGCCGAGAGGAAGGACGCCCAGCCCTTCTTCGGGGCCTCACCGACATCCAGGGTGCGCAGCTTCTTCAGGACCTTCGGGTCCTGGGCGTCCAGCCAGTCCACGAGCTGCCGGAAGGAGACGCAGCGCACCTCGTCCTTGGTGCACACCCCCTCGATGACCTCCTCGATGGCACGCATGTAGGTGCCGCCGTTCCAGGACTCGAAGTGGTTGCCGATGATCAGAGGTGCGCGGTTGCCGTCGTAGGCCCGCTGGAAGCCCTGGAGCAGGCCGTCGCGCATCTGGTCGCCCCAGAACTCGTGCTTGGCCGGGTCGCCCTGGGTGGTGGTGCCCGATTGGTTGACCATGAAGTTGTAGTCCATGGTGAGCTGCTCGAAGGTGTGCCCGGGGAACGGCACGAGCTGCATCGACAGGTCCCACAGCTCCTGCTTCTTCTTCGGCCAGACCTGGTTGTTCACGCCGCTGCTGTCGTAGCGGAAGCCCATCTCGGCGGCGGCCCGCATGAAGTTCTTCTGGCCCTCCAGGCAGGGGGTGCGGGCGCCGATCAGCTCCTTGTCGTAGTCGAAGGGCAGGGGTGCGGCGTTCTTCGCCCCGGTGTTGGTCTTCCAGGTCTTCACGAACTGCTTGGCCTGGTTGATCTCGTCCTTCCACTCCTCGACGGACCACTCGCCGACCCCGCCGCCGGCGCCGCAGAAGTGGCCGTTGAAGTGGGTACCGATCTCGTTGCCCTCCAGCCACGCCAGTCGCAGCTGTTTGACGGTGTCGGCGATGCCCTGCTCGTCGTTGAAGCCGATGTCGGAGCGGCCCGGGGAGTGCTGCGGCGGCCGGTACAGGTCCCGCTTCTCCTTCGGCAGCATGTACACGCCGCTCAGGAAGTACGTCATCGTCGCGTCGTTCTCCTTGGCCACTTCACGGAAGTGGGAGAACAGCTGCTGGCTGTCCTCGCCCGCGCCGTCCCAGGAGAACACCACGAACTGCGGGGGCTTCTGGCCCGGCTTGAGGCGTTCGGGGCGGGGCAGGTGCGGCTGGGCTCCGGTGTACGCGGTGGAACCGTCGCCGATGAGCCGGACCGCGTTCTTGGGTGCCGGCGCCGCTTTCCCCTTCTCCTTCTGCGGACCGTTCGTCCCTTCACCGGAACCGTTACTGCTGCCGATCGCGCAACCGGCGAGCGACGCGGCGCAGACCGCGGCGGCGATCGCGGTGCGCGCGGCGATCCTCTGGGTGGCGGCCATGTTCCGCCCACCTTCTTCCTTCTCTCGGGCCAACGCCGACGAGGGCGATGTCGGGTGCTGAGCCGGGACGTGCCGTCAGCGCCGTCAAGGTGGCACGAATGCGAGAAGGAATTAGTACGACAAGCCGATGAAAAGCCTGATTCACCTGCTTGAGCGGTCCATTACGCCATTTGCGGGAAAAGTCTATGCCTCTTCTTTACTCTGAATTACGATCTATTTACAGAGCGCAACAACCGAGCGCTCGGGCATCCCGCCGCTGTACGCCGTGACCCACGGCCGCGAACCGCCCCCGTCCAGCGGGGGACCGACCATGACCGCGACCGCGCAGCCCCGGAGGAGACGGGAAAACATGTCTGCCTGCGTCCCCGCCCGTGCCGATTCGGCCCGAACCGAACACGTCCATCCACCGCACAGCCCGCCGCCCGGCGGCCCCCGGCGCTTCCGCGTCGCGGGCGCCGACCTGTCGGCCTCGATCGCCGTCTTCCTGATCGCCCTGCCCCTCTCCCTGGGCATCGCCCTCGCCACCGGCGCCCCCCTCCAGGCCGGCCTCGTCGCCGCCGCGGTGGGCGGGATCGTCGCCGGCTGGCTCGGCGGTTGCCCGCTCCAGGTCAGCGGCCCGGCCGCCGGACTCACCGTGGTCACCGCCGACCTCATCGTGCGCTACGGATGGCGTACGACCTGTGCCATCACCGTGCTCGCCGGCCTCGCCCAGCTGGGCCTCGGCTGTCTGCGCGTGGCGCGTTCCGCGCTCGCCGTCAGCCCCGCCATCGTGCACGGCATGCTCGCCGGCATCGGCGTCACCATCGCCGTCGCCCAGCTGCACATCGTCCTCGGCGGCACCCCGCAGAGCTCCGTGCCCGACAACCTGCGGGCCCTGCCCGCCCAGCTGGCGAGCCCCAGACCGGCCGACCTCGCGGTGAGTGTGCTGACGCTGTCCCTGCTGCTGCTCTGGCCGCGCGTCCCCGGCCGGGCCGGGCGGCTTCTGGGCAAGCTCCCCGCCGCCCTGATCGCCGTCGCCGGCGCCACCGTGGTCGCGGCCCTCGCCGGGCTCCGCCTGCCCAAGGTCGACCTGCCGTCCTGGAGCAGCCACGCCTTGGCCACGCTGCCCGAGGGCCCGGTGCTCGGACTCGTCGCGGCCGTCCTCACGACCACGCTGGTGTGCAGTGTGCAGTCCCTGCTCGGCGCGGTCGCCGTGGACAAGCTGGCCGCCGCCCGGCCCGGGCTGACCGGCCGCGTCAAGCGCTCCGACCTCGACCGCGAGCTGCTCGGGCAGGGCGCCGCCAACATCGTCTCCGGGTCGCTCGGCGGACTGCCCATCGCCGGTGTGGCCGTGCGCAGTTCCGCGAACGTGGCCGCGGGCGCCGTCAGCCGGAACTCCACGATGCTGCACGGCGTTCTCGTAGTGATCGCCACACTGCTGATGGTCCCGGCCCTGGAGCTCATCCCGCTCGCCGCGCTGGCCTCCCTCGTCATGGCCGTCGGCCTCAAGATGGTGTCGTTGAACCACATCCGCACGGTGACCCGCCACCGTGAGGTGCTGGTCTACGCGGTCACCACCTGCGGCGTGGTGTTCTTCGGCGTCCTGGAGGGCGTCGCGCTGGGCATCGCCGTCGCCGTCGGTGTCGCCCTGCACCGCCTGACCCGCACCCGGATCACGCACGACGAGACGGAAGGAGTCCATCACGTACACGTCCGAGGCCAGTTGACGTTTCTCGCGGTGCCGAGGCTCAGCCGGGTCCTGCACCACGTTCCGCAAGGTGCGGACGCCGTCGTGGAGCTGGACGGCTCGTTCATGGACCACGCGGCGTACGAGACACTGCAGGACTGGCAGCGGACGCACACCGCGCAGGGCGGCTCCGTCGACATCACCGGCCGCCGGCCCGGCACCCGTATCTCCGAGCCGGCCGACCTGGACGGCTGCCGCTGCCGCCCCTGGACGCCCTGGCGCAATCACCAGTGCGAACCCCCGCGGCCGGCACCCACGCAGTCGGCATCCCCGCCCGGCACGGACCGGCAGGAAGCCGCCGGCGAGAACGCCGACGCGGCGACCGGTCCGAGCGGACCCAACGATTCCACCGGACCCGACGGACTCAACGGACCCAACGGACCCAACGGATCAGCCGGATCAGCCGGACGGCACGACGCGCCCGGCACGAGCGGCAAGACCGGCAAGACCGGCGGGAACGGCACAACCGGCAAGCTCGACGCGCCCAGCAGACCGAACAGCCCCAACGGGCCCAGCGGACGGGAACTGGCCCGCGGCATCAGCGCGTTCCAGCGCAACACCGCCCCGCTGGTGCGCGGTGAGCTGGCCCGGCTGGCTCGCGAGGGGCAACAGCCCTCCCAGCTGTTCCTGACCTGCGCCGACTCGCGGGTGGTCACGTCGATGATCACCTCCAGCGGCCCCGGAGACCTCTTCGTCGTGCGCAACGTGGGCAATCTCGTGCCGCTGCCCGGCGAGGAGAGCGGCGACGACTCGGTGGCCGCCGCGATCGAGTACGCGGTGGACATCCTGAAGGTCCGGTCCATCACGGTGTGCGGGCACTCCGGTTGCGGGGCCATGCAGGCGCTGCTCAGCGCCGAGCCCGGCGGCGCGCAGACCCCGCTCAAGCGGTGGTTGCGGCACGGGCTGCCGAGCCTGGAACGCATGCCGGAGGACGAGACGTCCCGGCCCCGCCTGGCCGGACGCCGGTCCGCCGACGCGGCCGAGCAGCTCTGCCTGGCCAACGTGGTCCAGCAGTTGGAGCACCTGCGCGCCCACGACGCGGTGTCCCGGGCGCTGGGCGCGGGCGACCTGGAGCTGCACGGCATGTACTTCCACGTGGGCGAGGCCCAGGCGTACCTGCTCTCCGAGGACGCCGGGGACGGGGTGTTCGAGCTGGTGCTGGAGACCGACCTGACCGCCTGAGCTACACGGCGGGCCGAGGCGCGGGGAGTGTGAGGGGTGTTACAGACCCTGAACCCCGCGCCGTCGGCGTCCGTGGGTACGGATGACCACTGGCCACGAAGACAGGCGATCGCCAGACAGGTCTAAACCAATTGCCCGTCGACCCTTGTCACCGGCCCCCCGGGTCTGATGAGCTGTGGCCTGGGACACAACGGACAACCCTGAGAATGGGAGATGTCGTGAGCAACGAATCCTTGGCCAACCTGCTCAAGGAAGAGCGCAGGTTCGCGCCCCCCGCCGACCTGGCCGCGAACGCCAACGTCACGGCGGAGGCGTACGAACAGGCCAAGGCCGACCGGCTCGGCTTCTGGGCCGAGCAGGCCCGTCGGCTGAGCTGGGCCGAGGAGCCGACCGAGACCCTGGACTGGTCGAACCCACCGTTCGCCAAGTGGTTCAAGGACGGCAAGCTCAACGTCGCCTACAACTGCGTGGACCGGCACGTGGATGCCGGGAACGGCGACCGGGTCGCCATCCACTTCGAGGGCGAGTCCGGCGACAGCCGCACCATCACCTACGCCCAGCTCAAGGACGAGGTCTCCAAGGCGGCCAACGCCCTGCTGGAGCTGGGCGTGCAGAAGGGCGACCGGGTCGCCGTCTACATGCCGATGATCCCGGAGACGGCGATCGCGATGCTGGCCTGCGCCCGGATCGGCGCCGCCCACTCGGTGGTCTTCGGCGGCTTCTCCTCGGACGCCCTCGCCACCCGCATCCAGGACGCCGACGCCCGCGTCGTCATCACCGCCGACGGCGGCTACCGGCGCGGCAAGCCGTCCGCGCTCAAGCCGGCCGTCGACGAGGCCGTCGAGCGCGCGGGCATCGTCGAGCACGTGCTCGTCGTCCGCCGCACCGGCCAGGAGGTCGCCTGGGACGACTCCCGCGACAAGTGGTGGCACGAGACCGTCGACCGGCAGTCCGCCGAGCACACGCCGGAGGCGTTCGAGGCGGAGCACCCGCTGTTCATCCTGTACACGTCCGGTACAACGGGTAAGCCCAAGGGCATCCTGCACACCTCCGGCGGCTACCTCACGCAGACGGCGTACACGCACTGGGCCGTCTTCGACCTCAAGCCGGAGACCGACGTCTACTGGTGCACCGCCGACGTCGGCTGGGTCACCGGGCACTCGTACATCGTCTACGGCCCGCTCGCCAACGGCGCGACGCAGGTCATGTACGAGGGCACCCCGGACACCCCGCACCAGGGCCGGTTCTGGGAGATCGTGCAGAAGTACAAGGTCTCCATCCTCTACACCGCGCCCACCGCGATCCGGACGTTCATGAAGTGGGGCGACGACATCCCCGCGAAGTTCGACCTGTCGTCCCTGCGCGTCCTCGGCTCGGTCGGCGAACCGATCAACCCCGAGGCGTGGATCTGGTACCGCAAGAACATCGGCGCCGACGCCACCCCGGTCGTCGACACCTGGTGGCAGACCGAGACCGGCGCGATGATGATCACACCGCTGCCCGGCGTCACCGAGGCCAAGCCGGGCTCCGCCCAGCGCGCGCTGCCCGGTATCTCCGCCACCGTCGTCGACGACGAGGCCAACGAGGTGCCGAACGGCGGTGGCGGTTACCTGGTCCTCACCGAGCCGTGGCCGTCGATGCTGCGCACCATCTGGGGCGACGACCAGCGGTTCATCGACACGTACTGGTCGCGCTTCGAGGGCAAGTACTTCGCGGGCGACGGCGCCAAGAAGGACGACGACGGCGACATCTGGCTGCTGGGCCGCGTGGACGACGTGATGCTCGTCTCCGGGCACAACATCTCCACCACCGAGGTCGAGTCGGCCCTCGTCTCCCACCCGTCGGTCGCCGAGGCGGCCGTGGTCGGCGCGGCGGACGAGACGACCGGACAGGCCATCGTGGCCTTCGTGATCCTGCGCGGCACGGCGGCGGAGACCGAGACCCTGGTCGGCGAGCTGCGCAACCACGTCGGCGCCACCCTCGGCCCGATCGCCAAGCCCAAGCGGATTCTGCCGGTGGCCGAGCTGCCGAAGACCCGCTCCGGCAAGATCATGCGGCGCCTGCTGCGCGACGTGGCGGAGAACCGGCAGCTCGGGGATGTCACCACCCTGACCGACTCCACCGTCATGGATCTCATCCAGACGAAGCTCCCGGCGGCGTCCAGCGAGGACTGAACCGCCCGCTCCGAGGGCACCCGGCGAGAACCGCGCCGGGTGCCCTTTTCATGCGAAGTGCCCCATTACGCACCGTCATGGAGATCACCCGGCACCCTCGCCGCAGTTTAGGTAGGCTAAGGAACGCGTAAGAGACTCAACAAGATCCTCGAAGAAACCCCTCTCGAAGATCCTCATGGTGTGCCGGGAAGTCTGGTCGGCAAGCGTTTCGTGCTGCCCACCGACCGGAGGTTCTCCCCGTGACCGCGCCCCGCACCCCCCGCAAAGCCTTCGGACGCCTGTCCCTCCCGGAGCGGAACTACGTCGCGGAAGCGCTGCGCACCGAGACGGTCGGCGGCGTCCTGCTCCTCGTCGCCGCGGTCGCCGCGCTGGTGTGGGCGAACATACCGGCGCTGAGCGACAGCTACGAGAGCGTCAGCCACTTCCACTTCGGTCCCGAGTCCCTCGGCCTGGACCTGTCGGTCGCGCACTGGGCCGCCGACGGACTGCTGGCGATCTTCTTCTTCGTCGCCGGCATCGAGCTCAAGCGCGAGCTGGTCGCCGGTGACCTGAAGGACCCGAAGGCCGCCGCGCTCCCCGTGGTGGCGGCGCTGTGCGGCATGGCCGTACCCGCGGTCGTCTACACGGTCACCAGCTCCGCGGGCGGCGGCTCCCTGGCCGGCTGGGCCGTGCCCACCGCCACCGACATCGCATTCGCGCTCGCCGTACTCGCCGTCATCGGCACGTCCCTGCCGAGCGCCCTGCGCGCCTTCCTGCTGACGCTCGCCGTCGTCGACGACCTGTTCGCGATCCTGATCATCGCGGTGTTCTTCACCGAGTCGCTCAACTTCGCCGCGCTCGGCGGCGCGGTCGTCGGCCTCGGCGTCTTCTGGCTGCTGCTCCGCAAGGGCGTACGCGGCTGGTACGTGTACGTCCCGCTCGGCCTGGTGATCTGGGGGCTGATGTACAACAGCGGCGTCCACGCCACCATCGCCGGCGTCGCGATGGGCCTGATGCTGCGCTGCCACACCCGCGAAGGTGAGCGGCACTCCCCGGGCGAGCACATCGAGCACCTCGTGCGGCCCCTGTCGGCGGGCCTGGCCGTGCCGCTGTTCGCGCTGTTCAGTGCGGGTGTCGCACTCTCGGGTGGTGCGCTCGCCGACGTGTTCACCAAGCCGGAGACCCTCGGTGTCGTGCTCGGGCTCGTGGTCGGCAAGACGCTCGGCATCTTCGGCGGCACCTGGCTGACGGCACGCTTCACCAAGGCCTCGCTCAGCGACGACCTGGAATGGGCCGACGTGTTCGCGGTGTCGACACTGGCCGGCATCGGGTTCACCGTCTCGCTGCTCATCGGCGAGCTGGCCTTCGAGGGCGACGGTGAGATGACCAGCCAGGTCAAGGCCGCCGTACTGGTCGGCTCCCTGATGGCGGCGCTCCTGGCCACGGTGCTGCTGAAGGTGCGGAACGCCAAGTACCGGCGTCTGATCGAGGCGGAGGAGCGCGACGAGGACCTCAGCGGTATCCCGGACGTCTACGAGGAGGACGACCCGGCGTACCACCTGCGCATGGCCGCCATCCACGAGAAGAAGGCCGCCGAGCACCGCCGGCTCGCCCGGGAGAAGACCCAGGAACGCCACGGGCTTGCCGAAGTGACCGGCGGGGCAGGCGATGAGGGCGACCGTCCGGCATGATCTGACGGGACGGTACAAAAGACGGACCGTACGCGGTCGGGCCGCAGCAGGCGGGCAGCACACGACAGCCACGGAACCGTACGCAGATGAGCCAGCAGAAGAGGGAGACCGCGATGAGCGCACCCGACGGCAGCCCGGTCGGCACCGAACGCAGCATCGGTCAGCTGTTCGCCTCGGCGACCACCGACTTGTCGGCGCTCGTGCACGACGAGATCGCGTTGGCCAAGGCGCAGCTGAGGCAGGACGTCAAGCGCGGGGCGACGAGCGGCGGCGCGTTCTCGCTGGCCGGTGCCGTTCTCCTGTTCTCGCTGCCGATGCTGAGCTTCGCGCTGGCCTACGCCATCCGGACCTGGAGCGAGTGGAACCTGGCGGTCTGCTTCCTGCTGTCCTTCGCGGCGAACGTCCTCCTCGCCGCTCTCCTCGCGCTGATCGGCATCGTCTTCGCGAAGAAGGCCAAGAAGGGCCGCGGCCCGCAGAAGGTCGCCGCGTCCGTGAAGCAGTCGGCGGGTGTCCTGCAGAACGCCAAGCCGCACCCGCGGCCGGAACTGCCCGCGGACCGGTCCCCCGAAGCCATCGAGGCTGTGGCACGCTCGTCCTCATGACGGGCTCCTCCATCCCTTCGGGACAGTCCCCCTCGGGACAACCCCCTTCGGGACACCCCCCTTCGGGGCACTCCCCATCGGCGCAACAACCCACCTCGGTCGTACGGCACGACATCCCGGGCGGGCACGAGGTGACCCACCGGGACGTCGCCGCCAACGGCGCCCGCTTCCACATCGCCGAGCTGGGTGACGGGCCGCTGGTGCTCCTGCTGCACGGCTTCCCCCAGTTCTGGTGGACCTGGCGGCACCAGCTGGTGGCCCTCGCGGACGCCGGTTTCCGCGCCGTCGCCATGGACCTGCGCGGCGTCGGCGGCAGCGACCGCACGCCACGCGGCTACGACCCCGCCGGCCTCGCCCTCGACATCACCGGCGTGATCCGCTCGCTCGGCGAGCCGGACGCCGCGCTGGTCGGCCACGACCTGGGCGGCTACCTGGCCTGGACGGCCGCCGCGATGCGGCCCAAGCTCGTACGGCGGCTCGCGGTCTCGTCCATGCCGCATCCCCGGCGCTGGCGCTCGGCGATGCTCGGGGACGTCCGTCAGACCCGGGCGGGGTCCTACATCTGGGGCTTCCAGCGCCCCTGGATCCCGGAGCGCCAACTGACCGCGGACGACGGCGCGCTGGTCGGCCGACTGATCCACGACTGGTCGGGGCCGCGCCCCTTGGACGACGAGGCGGTGGAGACCTACCGCCGGGCCATGTGCATCCCCTCCACGGCCCACTGCTCCGTCGAGCCGTACCGCTGGCTGGTGCGCTCCCTGGCGCGTCCGGACGGCATCCAGTTCTACCGCCGTATGAAGCGGCCGGTGCGCGTGCCGACCCTGCATCTGCACGGTTCGCTGGACCCCGTGATGCGGACACGGAGCGCGGCCGGGTCCGGGCAGTACGTCGAAGCGCCCTACCGCTGGCGGCTGTTCGACGGTCTCGGGCACTTCCCGCACGAAGAGGATCCGGTCGCGTTCTCCACCGAACTGATCAATTGGCTGAAGGATCCCGAACCCGATCGGTGACCGAACGAACGCTCCCGGTATCCGAACCGGAACGCTTGTCCTATGAGCGGCCACTTGCCCGACGCATAGGCCAATTGGGGGCCCTGAGAACGGTTATCGACCTTCGGGTGGGGGCACACGTCCGGGTATGGGCTGGACGCACGACTACAGTGACGTAGCACGCGACGGCCGCTCCACGAGCGGCGTGAGCAGCACCCACCGACGAGGAGGCCCCCCGCAACTGGCGGGTGCGGACCTACGGGTGGGCATTCCGCGCATCCTGCGCCGCCGGGCCCGCTGGGTCTCCGTGCGCCTGCGCCATCCACGCGGCGTGAGCTGACCGGGCCGGTGCCCGCCCGACTCGCGCCACCGGGTCGCCGTTCCTAGGTCCTGTCGTCAAACCCCCGTCGTCCGCCCGGAGGGCGGGCCTCGCGGCGTCAGGTGCGTGCTCTCGGCGCGCGGGGCCCTGATCCTCGTACTGGATGTACTTGGGTCAGGGCCCCGTGCGGCGAGAGTGCGTGCATGGCGTCGCGAGGCAGACGGGAGTTTGACGACAGGGCCTAGAGGGCGCAGCTGTCGCTGTCCACCTGCTGGTTCGCGGTGCGGCCCTCGGCGATGTCCTCGCGGATCTCGTCCACGGTGAGCGCGTAGCCGGTCTCGGCGTCGTCCAGGGACTTGGCGAAGACCACGCCGTAGACCTCGCCCTCGGGCGTCAGCAGCGGTCCGCCGGAGTTGCCCTGACGGACGGTCGCGAACAGCGAGTAGACGTCGCGGCGGACGGTGTCGCGGTGGTAGATGTCCGGACCGTTGGCCGTGATGCGCCCGCGCACGCGCGCGGCTCGGACGTCGTACGCCCCGTTCTCCGGGAAGCCCGCGACGATCGCGCCGTCGTCGCGGGCCGCGTCCTCGTCGGTGAACCGCAGCGCGGGTGCGTTCAGTTCCGGCACGTCCAGTACGGCGATGTCGCGCCGCCAGTCGTAGAGGACGACCGTCGCGTCGTACTTCCTGCCCTCGCCGCCTATCTGCACCGTGGGCTCGTCGACGCCGCCCACGACATGGGCGTTGGTCATGACGCGGCGGTCGGCGAAGACGAAACCGGTGCCCTCCAGGACCTTGCCGCAGTCGGCGGCGGTGCCCATGACCTTGACGATGGAGCGCTTGGCGCGGGTGGCGACCGGGCTGTTCGCCAGCGCCGGGTCGGGCGGCTGGACTTCGGGGATCTGCTCGTTGGAGAACGGGCTGAAGACCTGCGGGAAGCCGTTCTGCGCGAGGACGGAGGAGAAGTCCGCGAACCAGGTGTCGGCCCGTGCGGGCAGTGCCCTGGAGACGCCCTGCAGCACGGTGGAGCTGCGGACCTCCTTGCCGAGCGTCGGCAGCGTGGTGCCCGCGAGGGCGGAGCCGATCAGCCAGGCGACCAGGAGCATCGCCACGACGTTGACCAGGGCGCCGCCGGTGGCGTCCAGGGCGCGGGCCGGGGACCAGGTGATGTACCGGCGCAGCTTGTTGCCGAGGTGGGTGGTCAGGGCCTGGCCGACGGAGGCGCAGACGATGACGACGACGACCGCGACGACGGCGGCGGTCGTACTCACCTCCGCGTTGTCCGTCAGGGCGTCCCAGAGCACCGGCAGCAGATAGACGGCGACGAGACCGCCGCCGAGGAAACCGGTCACCGACAGGATGCCGACGACGAAGCCCTGGCGGTATCCGACGATCGCGAACCAGACGGCGGCTAGCAGCAACAGGATGTCCAGCACGTTCACTGATTCAAGCCCCGCCTTGTCGTCCTACGCTCACACCGGTCACCCTGTCATGACCGCCAGTCCAGCGGGACCTGCTTCTCCCTGTCCCAGGGCCGCTCCCAGCCCGCGAAGTGCAGCAACCGGTCGATGATGCCGGCGGTGAAGCCCCACACGAGCGCCGATTCGACCAGGAATGCCGGGCCTCGGTGACCACTCGGATGAATGGTGGTGACCCTGTTGGCGGGGTCCGTGAGATCCGCCACGGGGACGGTGAAGACGCGCGCCGTCTCGTTCGGATCGACGACACCCACCGGGGTGGGCTCGCGCCACCAGGCCAGGACCGGTGAGACGACGAAGCCGCTGACCGGGATGTAGAGCTTGGGCAGGACGCCGAAGAGCTGCACGCCGGCCGGGTCCAGCCCGGTCTCCTCCTCGGCCTCGCGCAGGGCGGCCCGCAACGGCCCGTCGCCCTGCGGATCGCCGTCGTCCGGGTCGAGGGCGCCGCCCGGGAAGGCCGGCTGACCGGCGTGCGAGCGCAGGGAGCCGGCCCGCTCCATGAGCAGCAGCTCGGGGCCGACACCGGCCGCGCCCTCACCGAAGAGGATCAGGACGGCGGACTGGCGTCCGGCTCCGTCCTCCGGCGGCAGAAAGCGGCTCAGCTGGTCGGGGCGCACCGTCTCGACGGCCCGCACCACCGGGTCCAGCCAGCCCGGCAGGCCCTCCTTGCTGAGGATCCCGCCCCGGATGTGCCCCTGTGTGTCGCTCGCCCGCGTCATAGCCACCCCCGTTCTGCCGATTCCAACGCCCGAGGCCACCGAGATCGTTCCGTCACCCGGCCGCCCCCAGCGGCGGCGCCGGTTTCCCGCCCGCGTCCAGATAGGCCTGCGGGGGGTTCAGACGCTGACCGGGGAAGCCGCCCTTCTCGTACTTCAGCAACTTCTTCGCCTTCTCCGGGTCCGTCTCGCCCTCGCCGTACGCCGGGCAGAGCGGGGCGACGGGGCAGGCGCCGCAGGCGGGCTTGCGGGCGTGGCAGATCCGGCGGCCGTGCCAGATCACGTGGTGGGAGAGGTCCGTCCAGTCGCTCTTGGGGAAGAGCGCGCCGACGGCGGCCTCGATCTTGTCCGGGTCGGTCTCGGCGGTCCACTGCCAGCGGCGCACCAGGCGCTGGAAGTGCGTGTCCACGGTGATGCCGGGGCGGCCGAAGGGGGTTTGCACATTAGCACCATGGTCCGCAACTCCCGCTCGGCACGCGTCACATGCGCACGCGTTGCCCATCACGACGAACGCTGTCTTACGGCCGACACCAGGGAGTTTCACCATGTCAGCGAGGGTGCGCGGCACCATGCCGTCATGGTCGGCCACGATGGCGGAGGCAAGCCCCGTGATGCTCCGAGTCTTGGCCCGGAAGAACCCCGTAGGACGGATCAAGGTCTCAACGTCGGCGGGGTCGGCACCGGCAAGATCGGCGGGCCGGGGGTACTTGGCGAACAGTGCCGGGGTGGTCTGGTTCACCCGTAGGTCTGTCGTCTGCGCGCTGAGCACCGTTGCGACCAACAGTTGCCACGCGTTCACGTAGTCCAGTTCGCAGTGTGCATAGGGGTAAACATCGGCTAGAGCACGGTTGATCTTCCGTGCCCGCCGAACCAGCGCCGTACGGGTCTCTTCCGCCATGCTGACCAGCCTACGGGCCCCGCTCATGCGCCACGGGGGAAGCACACGAACGGGGCCGCCGAGGGGGTTCTACGGCCCGCCGACGATGGGCACGGGGTTGTCTGGCCGGTCCAGCCAAACCCGCTCCCCCGCGCTGTCCACGGTGAGCCCGAACCGCTCGAATCCTGGCCGGTCGTTCTCGTCCCACCAGAGGTAGGCGGCGACCACCTCATCCCACAGATTCCGGGGGCCGGATTGGTAGACCTCGAATTCCTCGCGGCCCGGCTCGTAATCGACAGTTGCCCATGACGTGACAGCCGTGTCCCGCAGCCACAGCGTGTAGGAACCATCGTCGTACGTCTCGGCCCACGGGAAAGCCTCGGGAACCTGCACACCGATTGCGAACATGACGGGCCAGTCCCCCACCGATTCCGGGGAAATGCTGGTCATGCTGAGTCGCCCGTCCGCTGGCCACTTATGACCGCCGAGATATTCACGGACGTGTTTACGCTCGGTGCGCTGAGCACGTAGCCGCATGAATGCCGAGGACCCGAGGAACCACCCCGTAGCCGTTCCGTCCTCGGCCACAGCGAGACGGGCCACAGCTTCCCCGCCGTACGTCGGTCCCCACGGCGCGACGATGAGCCCGCCCGGTTTCGTCTGCGCGACCCATTGCCGGGGCACGCTGCCGATTGAACACGTGGCAATCACCCGGTCATACGGCGCACCCTCGGCGTACCCCTCGGCCCCGTCCCCGATGATCGAGACGGGATCGAATCCGGCGTCATTCAGGCGCTTACGCGCATCCCTCGTACTGGTCTCGTCCACCTCAACCGTGAACACATTCTCCGAGCCGACGCGGTGACACAGCAGCGCGGCATTCCAACCGGTACCGGTCCCGATCTCCAACACCCGCTGTCCGTCCTCGACGTTCAGCGCGTCCAGCATCGAGAAAACCATAGTCGGCATGGAATTGGAGCTAGACGGAACCTTGCCCTTTCCGGGCCCGGTGAACGTTCCGTCATCCCATTGCGTCGTAATCGGCGCATCACGATAGACAGCCGACCACCACACATCCGGTTCTTCGCTGCGGATTACTCGGTCATCCTGTCGGTTCATTCCAGCGCGACCGGGCCAGATCACATCCGGAATGAACAGATGACGGGGCACCGCGTTGAACGCGGGCAACCAATCGCTTTTCAGCGCCCCTTTTTCCATGAGCGCGGAGGCGAGCCCCTGTGGACCCGCCCCCTCTGTGCGTTCGCTCATCGGCGCGGACTCACTTACCGTCCGCCGGGCCCTGGCCGTCGTTCGTGTTGCCGCCCTCGTCCGACCCGCCCCCGCCGTGCTTGTTGCCGCTGTCGCTGTCGTCCTGTCCACCGTCGGCCATCGTGAGCCACCAAGCACGCATTTCGATACCTCCTGATTCAGCGAACCGACACGCAATTACGCATCGGCGGTAATCCCGCCCCCTGCCGGAAATCGAATGAAAGACGGGGGAGCCTTCAACTCTCATGCGTCAGCAGGGGACGGAGTCTATAGACGGCCAGTAGCGGCCAGGGTCGGAATTGCCGAGGACAGCGCGGCGACGACGAACACGAACACGGACCATCCGAACCGGCGAGCGCGCCTCACGGGTTGCCCTTGAGCGGAACGCAGTTCGGGCACTCGTCAGAGTGGAACGGGGACGGGGGGTGTGTCGGTCCGGGGAGGTAGACCACGCCGGAACGCGTATCCAGCGCACCGCCGTACTGATCCCACCAACCGGCCGGAGAACCCGCGTACGGGCTTGCGGGGCCATCTATGAGGCTGACTAGCTCAGGCTCGGGGAGAGGCCGCGTACGGCGCTTCTGACGCTTCACAGGGGCGCTCACTTGTGCGCGTCCCCCAAGTGCAGCCGCAAGCGCACGTTGCAGTCACTCACGCCGGACGCGTTGCCGTTCGCTTGCGCCCGGTCCCGGTCGTGAGCGATCACGTCGCAACCGGCGCACCCCGGAACGGGCTTGGGGTCCGGGTCAAGCCTCACAGGGAGGTCTACGGGGTTCTCCTGAGTCGTCCGCGTCGTGGTCCTCATGGTCACCGTTCCGCTCGGTCCGTCTCGTCCGCTGCGTGTGATGCCTCAGAGAATCGCCAGTGCGGGCCGCGCACCACAGCAGAAAGGCCGCACTCCTGCCGCACCCTGGCCGCACTGGATACGCTGACCAGGGCAGACGGGCATTCCCGAGAGGAGACCGGCCACGATGACCAGCAGGCGGCGGAGGTTGGCGGAGCGCCGGAAAGCGTGCGGGTACAACCAAGAGGAATTCGCGGAAGCGGTCGGCGCTGATCGCTCTACGGTCCAGCGCTGGGAAAGCGGAAAGACTGACCCGCAACCCTGGCAGCGACCGAAGATCGCAAAGGCGTTGTCGGTCACGTCAGCGGAACTCGACGCGCTACTAGTCCCGGACGCCTACGCCCCGCCGAAGTCGCGCACAGCTTGGCTTTCTGACGCACCGTCAGATAGTGACGACGAATTCGACGCGCTCGAATTGGCGCGGCGTGTATCCGCTAGCGACGTGGGCAAGGAAACCCTAAGTCGTCTAGAACACGCATTCGATGAACTCGCGATGAAATACCCGGTGTCACCGCCGCAAGACTTGCTCGAAAGAGTAAGGAAGCATTCCGCTTATGTCTCACATCTGATGGATGCGCGTATGACCCTTGGGGAACAGCGCCGTCTTTACGTGGTCGGCGGATGGTTCCAACTCTTGGGGGCCACGCTGCATATCGACCTGAACCAGGAACACGCAGCCACGGCCCGTTTGCAGACAGCGGCCACCCTCGCGCAGCACGCAGACCACCGCGAAATTGAGGCGTGGTGTTACGAGACTGACGCTTGGCGAGTGCTCACCGATGGCGACTACGCACGCGCACTAGAACTGTCCCAGGTAGCACAGGAGTTGGCCCCTGCCGGAACGTCGGCTGCGATTCAGGCGACAGCGCAAGAGGGACGCGCGAGAGCCCGACTCGGGGAAGGGCCCGAAACCTACGCGGCTATAGACCGAGTTCAGCGCATGTCGGCCGTGATGGTCCCACGTAAGGGCACTGAGCATCACTATCAGTACGACCCCGGTAAAGCGCTGGCTTACACAGCGACGACGCTTGCCTGGGTCGGAGATCCCGCAGCCGAGGACTACGCGCGTCAGGTAATCGCGCGACTCGCCCCCGCTGACGATGTGGAGAAATGGCCGCGTCGGGTGGCGTCCGCGAACATTGATTTGGCGCTGGCACTGCTCGGCGGTGACCGACTAGATGAGGCGTGCAACGCAGCACAGCGAGCCATACTGTCCGGCCGCATCGTCCCGTCGAATCACTGGCGTGCACTGGAAGTCGTCAAGGCTGTCGAGCGGCGACAGCTCCCGGAAGCGTCAGACCTGCGAGAGGCGTACCAGGGATTGAAAGCACTCCCGAGCGGGAGCTAGAGAGCCGAAGCGCCTACGAATCACAGGTGCCGAAAATCCTTGGTATCACTGGGCAAGCGGCACCCTGGCACCCCACGCCGGCTGAGATACCCGCCTTTCTTTCGAAGGTGCCCCGCAAACGCAAAGAACCCCCGACAGTCCGAACCCACAGCGGGGCCGGTCCATCGGGGGTCTAGCTCCCCGTAACGTTACGGGGAGGTCATCGTGTGCCGCAGTTGCGGGGGTGGCCGTCGATACGTACGCGGCCCGGTAGTCGGGGTTCGTCGGACTCATCAGCGGGCCGGACGATTGGCAGGCTGCGCAGGAATCGGTAGGCAACGAATCCGGGGCCAGCCGGGGCGTCCGAGGGTTCCCACCCATGCGGCCCGAGGACAACGCGAGTCGGATTCATTAAGGCCGCCCATAGGCGTTGTATAGCTCCATCACAATGCGGAAACCCTTGTCCGTGGACAACTCCGCTTGCAGCGCATCGGAGAACAGCGCAATGTCTGCTACCGCATCTCTGCCGCTGACGGCTCCCCCGGCGCTAAAGGCAGTGAATGCCTTATGCCAGTACTGGCACCCGAGCGAGCAACAGGCGTGAACCCTATTGGACTTGGGCCGAGGCATAGCCACGCGATAGCACCCGAGACGGCTACAGGTTCGCTCAGTCATCGGCGCTTCCCTTACGCGTGTGACCGGCCACATGTAGGACCGTGCCGGGAGGGTATTGCAGATATTCGGCGTACAGGTCCAGCGCGCGTATGACAGCCTCGCTCGCTGTCTCACACCCGGATAGCTGCTGTATGACAGCGAGGTTCGCGCGGGATTCTTCCGTGTGACGCACGCTTAGCGTCTTCGTCTTTCTCATGCCTCGGGCACCCTTCGTCGTTGGGGTGTGGTGAATGCGTTGCGTGATCGGTGATCGGGTGTCGATATCACCCGTTGTAACGGCGAGGGGTTTGGGCGACTCCAAAACCCGTACACGGAGCGAGCTGCTATACGCTTGCGGTCCGGAAAGGGGTCTAAAGGGGGTCACCCCCCACCCCTTTAGCCACTCTGTGTGACGCTAAGCGCTGTCACCTTGCGTGATATCCGAAGCGAATTCGCAGTGAATCGCAGCGCGAGGAACGCAGCACCAGGACAGCGAGAGCGGGGCCGGTAGTCCGAGGACCGACCCCGCAACGCAAACCCCTAGATCATCCGCGAACTGACAATGCCGTCCCGCGAATAGTGGTTCTGACGGGTCTTATCGATATCGGCCTTTACCCGCTCGGCCGTCTCAATCGCCGTGGCGTTGATATCCCCCATCGGGGCCGTCAGGAACTCCCCGGACAGGAATGGGTCGGTCTCGCCAACCTGCCGAGTAATCGTGCTGATGGCCGTGGATAGATCAGCCTGCAACCAACCCTTGCCGCTGAGCACTAGGTAACCCTGTGCGTCCTCGGGGATATCGAGTAGGCCACCCATCGTTAGCTCATGCAGTACGGCATAACGGCGGCGCGTCTCACCGATAGCACCGGCCGCAGTCTTGAATGCGTCGGCGGCCCGCTTGCGCTGCTTGTTGAACTCGGAAATGACGGCCTTTCGGTACTTACCGAGGAACGCGCGATCCTTCAGCAGCGACTCGTAAGAGGCACGCGCTCGGTAAAGGTCCCGCACGGTCTCTCGGAGGACCAGCGAACACCCCTCTAGGGCCGCGTCAGCCTCGAATACGGCAGCAGCGGTAGCCGGTGCCTTGACGCCCTTTCGCATAGCGTCCGCGTGAGCCTGAGCCGCGTTCTTTCGTGCGTCCTCGGCCTCGGTCTCTAGGTCATTCCAGCGGGCCTCTAGGTCGTCGCAAGCGTCGCTTAGCTCCTGCACCTTTGCCCATCGCTCTACGGCTTCCACCGGAGCAAGGTCACAGTGCCAAGGGTCGGCCGCCTGAATCTGCGCTTCTGCGGTCCAAATGTCCTCGGGCCGTGTCGCGCGGCTTACCTTGGCCTTTAGGGCCTTGATTTCCCGTTCCTGCGGACTGGAAACGTCGTGGTTGAGAATGGTGTAGTTCTTCGGTTCGGTCGTCATTTCTGGTTCCTCTCGGGTGGTGCGGTTTGTCAGCGGCGGGGAATGCGGGAGGCTAGTTCCTCGCCCTCGGCGCGCAAAGCATGATCCTCTCGACTGGAAGACCAATTCAGATCCTCTGCGAGACGTGCACCAAATTCTGGGTCGTCCATGTTTGCCGGGACACGCGGGCGTGGGTTATCTCGCTGGAAACGCCGGTATGCCTTATCCACAATTTCCCATTCGCGGGACTCTTCTAGTTCCCGCTGGTATTCCTCAGCCTCTCGACGCTCGGCCGCTCGCTGCGCCGCCTTTTCCGCGTAGTGGTCGGAATGGTCGGAGCCAACACGCGGGGCCAGCGCACGGGAACGGCGGTCTGCATACTGCCGGTCGGCGGTGGTTGAACCTCCGTCGCCGCCAATCTCCGCCCAACTCCAGGCAGTCATGGGGATTCCTTTCGGGTACGAAAAAGGGCCCCCTCACGCGCTGCGGTCTCTGTCCAGACCAAGCAGCGGGCAAGGGGGCCCAACCGGTGGGAGGTCCGCCGCGACATCGACGCGCGCGAGACTTCAACTCACCGAAGATTCAGGGGGTGTTGCGGGGACAGCCGCAGAGGTTTGCGACCAGCCCGTAACGTTACGGGGAGGCGTGCACGTGAGAACCGGCCGCAGGAGAATACGACCGGCCCCACAGTGATCACCGAGGCAAACCGAGAAGGCCACTAGGACCGTCACTGATCAGAGATCGTGTGGCTTGCGCGGAATCAATGGAATTCCCGGATAAACGCTTGTCGGTGGGCATTCTGTTATTCGATTGAGACCCGAGCAGGCTGACCCCTATCGGAAACGCGTCAGCGCCTCTCTGAGCGCCTATCTCCGGGCCAATGGCCACAGAGACCGGCAGCCCTCTCAGCGGCCCGCAGGCGCGCTCTGAGCGGCCTTACGGAGGCGGTACGCCTTCACCTTGTGAGCGTCACAGCAATAGCGACGGGGACGGCCGACGCCATCCCAACCAGTGTTGTTCTCGCAACCGTTCAACTCGCAGACGGCCGCATAGCGTTCTTCCTCAAGATCCAGCTTGTGAGCCGCAGCGCAGTTCTCATCGCAGTACCGCTGTGTCGGCGTGCGAGGGTCGAAAGCCTCACGGCATCCGGGATACGCGCAGTCACGCCCCCACAACAGTTCCTCGCGCTGTGCGGCGGTCAGTTGTCGCATGCGCTTACGTGCCTGTCGGCAAGCGTTGGAACAGACGGCAGTTTGACGGCCAGACAGCGCACCGCCGCAGACGTC
Organism: Streptomyces sp. BB1-1-1; assembly: GCF_031597775.1. Classification (NCBI taxonomy): domain Bacteria; kingdom Bacillati; phylum Actinomycetota; class Actinomycetes; order Kitasatosporales; family Streptomycetaceae; genus Streptomyces; species Streptomyces sp. BB1-1-1. Next base: position 3,987,018 of record NZ_CP134203.1, read on the forward strand.
GCAGGATAGGGAAAAGGTCAGCATTCGTTGCACTCCTCGGGGTGTTACGAAGCGTGCTGATGCTGTACCTAGTTCCTCCGAGGCGCTAGAGATTCCTTGTGTCCATGAGGAACTAGGTACATACACACTTCATTACGTAACAGGGATAAGAAAACTAAGAAGAAGAAGAGACCGGCTCACCCCTCCCGCTGTGCACGTTCCTTACGTGCGCGGTACGCGGCCCGGTCCTTGCAGCGGCGGGAGCAGTAGACGGCCGGTCGGCCGATTCCCTTGTCTGGCACGGGGTTTGTGCACTCGGGGCCAGCGCAGCCACCTGCGGGGAACAGCACGGCGTTAACCATCTCCAGTGCTTCCAGTACAGCGGTGTGAACCGTTTCCGCTGTTGGGTGGCCTGACGGGATGGCGGCCCACGCTGCCGACTCGGCGCGCTGAATGGCTCCGCGTATTGCGTCGTAACTCGACTTTCGAGCCGGTCGGTTCCGCGTAAGTCCGTCGTTAGTCGGTTCGGTCATGAGGTGTTTCCTCCAAAGTCCGCTAATGGGATAGGGCGTCCCGCGTAAGTCCGTCGTTAGTCCGCTCGGTTCCGCGAAACGCTGTAGGTGGTTACGCGAAAGTCCGCGTAAGTAGGCCAGAAAAAGTCCCCGCCGAGAGGGGACGGGGACTTTCTCTGGAGGGAGCGACAGAACGTCTAGGCGGTCTTCTCGGCGTATCCGATCAGCAGCGCGAGCCGGGCCGCCTGTAGGTCGGGGGAATTGCCGAGGTTCGCTCGGAAGACTCGGACGAGACGGCCCCGCTTGCTCCGGGGTTCGTCGGCCCATGCGTCCATGCGAGCGCTGAGCGTTTCAAGGTCAAGGGTGTTTGTGATCGGCACCGCGATTCCTCCTCGCTGTTCTCTCCTGGGGGCGGTTCCGACTTCCAGAGATCGTGTGGCTTGCGCTCCCCGTAACGTTCCGAGGAGGTGGCCCAACTGCCGTGCAGCAAAGGCGAGTTGAAAACCGGCCGATCCGAGCCGGCGAGTCCCTTGGTTACTCTGCGTGATGCTTTGGTTACACATTCTCCGTGTGCCTCTCTGACGGCCTTTCCGGGGTCGGTCGGCACCCTCGACCAGCGAGCGGGAGAACGGCGCTCACGCGGCCGTCTGTGGCTTCCTCGGGCCCGTTGTCGGCGAGCACCCCAAACCCCTCGGCGCTGGCCGGTCGGCATAGCCGCTGTGCGGCCGTCTGCGGGCATGAGAAAGGCCCGGCGGGGAGTTATCCCACCGGGCCCTAGAAACCCTCTCAGTGCGCCTTACGCGGCCGTCTCGTCCCCCTCGCTGTCATCCTCGGCCCGGACGAATTCGAGCCGCAATCGCGGGGCCACGTCGTACCCTCCGCGCACTCGGCCAGCGTGCGGGTTGTCCGTCGCAACGATGGTGATGCGTCGGACAAACAACTCAACGAACTTGCGCCGTTCGGAGAGTTCGGCCGTCGCCCACCACGACCCCTTACCCAACGGGTCGCCGTCCTCGGACCCGTCCAGCCAAACGGATAGCGGGAGTTCGGTTGTTTCCGGGTCGGCCAGTTCCTCAAGTCGCTTGTCGGCCGCGCGAATTCGAGCCTCAATCCGACCCTTCTTTTCCTTGAACCGGTCGCGCCCCATCTTCCCCTCATAGAGACCGGCGTCTAGGTCGTCGTAAAGGTCGCTCAGCGCGTTGTTCGCGTCGGCCCGCTCGGTCACCACCTCGGTTCGCTCGGCGGCCGTCTCGGGGTTCTCAATGCTGCGCGAGAACACCCGCGTTGCCTCGGCCACGATCTCCAGTTCCTCGGCGCTGGCCGACCCGCTTTCCACGCTGCCAATCACAGCGAAGATGCGCCGTGCCACGTAGTCGTCAAGGTGGCTTTGCATCACCCGGTTAAGGCCCGAGTGTTCGCCATTCGTCGCAACGGTCGTTCCTCGGGTGCAGAGGTAGACCGGCTTTGCCCCGCTGTTCTGCGCCTTACCGGGCCGTCCGCATTCGCACGTGAGGACCGGCGTACGGGGAGCGCTGCGGAGTCCGGAAAGCAACGACGTTCCGCGCGCCACTCCCTCACCCTGGCCACGGCCCAACAGCCAATCCCGGATGACGAACCATTGTGCCGGTGGAATGATCGGCTCACAGATCATTTCCGGGCGGCCGTCCTCATCCCGGATGATCCGGTATCCCTCTAGCGTGCTGGTTCGGGTGCCGTTCTCCCGAACCTTGTAAATCGGCTCGGCCCGCATACCGGCAATAGCTGGGTTAAGCAGAATCCACTTAAGCGTGCGCACCTGCCAAGTGGAGTTCTTCCGTTCCTTCCCCTTGCGCTGTCCTCGGGTTTGGATTCCCCGTGCGTTCATGTCGTCGCACAGCGCGGAAAGCGTGCCGGGGTTCCGCTGTCCGGGCTTTCGCGTCACCGGTTCGTTCATGTGCTTGAGGATGAGCGCGGCGATTCGGCGGAGATTCCTGGTCTCGGCCTTGTTGTGCACGAGACGCATAAGCGTCAGCTTGCCGTCAATGTACGAAACGGCGTCGAGACCGTACGGGGTCTGTCCCCCGAGCCACGAACCCTTAGCGCGCTGCGCTGCCTTTACGTCGCGCACCTTCTGAGACTTGACGGCCGATTCCTTGTTCACGGCGTCCAGCCGCATAAGGAGGTAGATCAGAGTCATCGTGTCGTTGGGAGGGAACACGCCCTCGCTGACGCTGACGATTGTGATTCCGAGTCGGTGAAGCTCGAACACGACCGGGCCAGCGTCCCGCAATTCACGACGGGAAAAGCGGCTTACGTCGTAGACGATGAGGACGTTGAATGCGCCAGCGCGAGCGGCCTTCAACATTTCCTCGAAACCCTCGCGGTGCGCGTCGGGGTCCCAACCGGAAATGCCAATGTCCTCGTAGTGCCGGACGAACCGCGCGTTGAGTTCAGCGGAACGGGTCTCGTTGGTTGCGCGCTGAGTGAGCGGGGATGCCTCGGTCTTGTTCGTCTTGGCCGAGGACTGTCGTACGTAACTGACGGCCACGGCCTCAGTGATGGGCCGAGCCAGGAAGCTAGCCGGAATGCCAGCGGGGGACGTGTCCAACACGCCTACTCCTAGGGGTCTGGATGGACCCCTACGGGCCACCGTTCCTAGGTAGAGAGGCGTGCGGCTTGCGTGACCGTGGTACCTAAGCGGCTACCCCGTAGGCGTTGCCCACCACGGCCCCGTTGCTGCCTCCCGACCGTAGTACCGGTGTGGGAAACCCGAACGCGTTGCCGAGGACGACGAAGGCGGTCTTGCGGCCCACACCGGGCAGCTTCACGAGGTCTTCGAGGCGCCCGGGGACCTCGCCGCCGAAGTCCTCCGCCAGGGCCTTGGACAGCCCTATGACCGACTTGGTCTTGGCCCGGAAGAAGCCGGTCGGGCGCAGGATCTCCTCGACCTCCTCGGGATCGGCGGCGGCCAGGTCCTCCGGGGTGGGGTACTTGGCGAAGAGGCCGGGCGTCGTCTGATTGACGCGCAGGTCGGTGGTCTGGGCGGACAGCACCGTGGCCACGACCAGCTGGAACGGGTTCTCGAAGTCCAGCTCCGGGTGCGCGTACGGGAAGACCTCCGCGAGTTCGCGGTTGATACGGCGGGCGCGGCGCACCAGCGCGGTGCGCGACTCCCCGCGCGGCGCGCTCGGGGCGACGGTCTTCGCCGGGGCGACGCCCTTGACGGCGGCCGTGGCCTTCTTCGGGGCGACGGCGGGCTTCTTGACGGGCGCCTGCTTCTTGACGCTCTTCTCGGTCTTCTTCCTCACGGCACCCTCCTGCGCAGTCACCCTCTTGGCAGGTGCCGCCTTCTTTGTCGCTTTCGCCGTTTTCCTACCGCCATCGGGGCCCTGTTCGCCCACAGCGGAATCGCGACGTACACCCACCCGCGCAGCCCCCTCGGCCTGTGCTCTCACCGGCGATTTGGACACCCGGCCAGCGTACGGCCCGGCACCGACATCCGCCCCGGACCCCGAAGATCGGCGCCCAATTGGACCCCTGCCGCGTACCCCAGGACACCAGTGCGGCATCCTTGTGACAGATCACACTGTTTGGACTGTCCGGCAAAATGGGCACCACGGACCCCTGGTACACCGGGGGAACATGATCCTCTGAGCCGGTCGACAAGGAGAGAACTCGTGGACGACGTTCTGCGGCGCAACCCGCTCTTCGCGGCGCTCGACGACGAGCAATCCGCGGAGCTCCGCGCCTCCATGAGTGAGGTGACCCTCGCCCGCGGCGACACACTGTTCCACGAGGGGGACCCCGGAGACCGCCTCTATGTGGTCACCGAGGGCAAGGTAAAGCTTCACCGCACGTCCCCCGACGGACGCGAGAACATGCTGGCCGTCGTCGGCCCCAGCGAGCTGATCGGCGAGCTGTCGCTGTTCGACCCGGGCCCGCGCACGGCGACCGGCACCGCGCTGACCGAGGTCAAGCTGCTCGCCCTCGGGCACGGCGACCTCCAGCCCTGGCTGAACGTCCGCCCCGAGGTGGCCACCGCACTGCTGCGCGCCGTCGCGCGCCGCCTGCGCAAGACCAACGACGCCATGTCCGACCTCGTCTTCTCGGACGTCCCCGGCCGTGTCGCCCGCGCCCTGCTGGACCTGTCCCGCCGCTTCGGCGTGCAGTCCGAGGAGGGCATCCACGTCGTGCACGACCTGACGCAGGAGGAGCTGGCCCAGCTGGTCGGCGCGTCCCGCGAGACGGTCAACAAGGCGCTCGCGGACTTCGCCCAGCGCGGCTGGCTCCGCCTGGAGGCCCGCGCGGTGATCCTGCTGGACGTGGAGCGGCTGGCCAAGCGCTCCCGCTGACCTTCCTCCCCGGGGCGTGGCTAGATGATCCCGTGCTCGCTCAGGTACTCCAGCTGCGCCCGCACCGACAGTTCCGCCGCCGGCCACAGTGAGCGGTCGACGTCCGCGTACACGTGGGCGACGACCTTGCCCGGCGTCCGGTAGCCGTCCTCCACGGCCGTCTCGACCTGGGCGAGGCGATGGGCGCGGTGGGCGAGGTAGTACTCCACGGCGCCCTGCGCGTCCTCCAGGACGGGGCCGTGCCCCGGAAGCACCGTGTGCACCCCGTCGTCGGCCGTGAGCGACCTGAGCCTGCGCAGTGAGTCCAGGTAGTCGCCGAGACGGCCGTCGGGGTGGGCCACCATCGTCGTACCGCGGCCCAGGATGGTGTCGCCCGTCAGGACCGCCCCGTCGGCCGGGAGATGGAAGCACAGGGAGTCGGCCGTGTGCCCGGGGGTCGGTACGACCCTCAGTTCCAGCCCGCCGACCTCGATCACCTGACCGGCGGCCAGCCCCTCGCCGCCCAGCCGCAGCGCCGGGTCCAGGGCCCGTACGTTCGTCCGCGTCAGCTCGGCGAAGCGCGCGGCGCCCTCCGCGTGGTCCGGGTGACCGTGCGTCAGGAGCGTCAGCGCGACGCGCTTGCCCGCCCGCTCGGCCGTGTCGACGACATGCCGCAGGTGGACGTCGTCCAGGGGGCCCGGGTCGACCACGACGGCAAGGTCGGAGTCGGGTTCGGCGAGGATCCAGGTGTTCGTGCCGTCCAGGGTCATCGCGGAGGCGTTGGGCGCCAGGACGTTCACCGCGCGCGCGGTGGCCGGGCCCGACAGGACGCCGCCGCGCGGCTGTCCGGGCAGTGCTGCTGCGTCCGTCATGCGGGGGCTCCCCCGGTCGGGTCGGAAGGTGTCGCCGGCGCCGGACCGGAAGGCGCGGCCGTGTCCGTGCTCGGGACGTGCTTGGTGAACTCGTCGTGTCCCGGCCAGGAGAGCACGATCTCGCCGCCGACGAGCCGCGCCCGGGCCAGCACGGGCGTCATGTCGCGGCCCGGAGCCGACGCCAGCGCCTCGGCCGCCGTACCGCACGCCGCGAGACCGCGCAGGGTCGCGATGGTCGGCGGCATCATCAGCAGCTCGCCCTTGTCGTATCCGGCCGCCGCCTCGGCCGGGGTGACCCACACCGTGCGGTCGGCCTCCGTGGAGGCGTTGCGGGTGCGCTGCCCCTCGGGGAGCGCGGCCACGAAGAACCAGGTGTCGTAGCGCCGGGACTCGAACTCGGGGGTGATCCAGCGGGCCCAGGCGCCCAGCAGGTCGGAGCGCAGGACGAGGCCCCGGCGGTCCAGGAACTCCGCGAAGGACAGCTCACGGTCGACCAGGGCGGCACGGTCCGTCTCCCAGTCCGCGCCGGTCGTGTCGCCGACCACCGAGTCGCCGGTCGGACCGGCGAGCAGGACGCCCGCCTCCTCGTACGTCTCCCGTACGGCCGCGCAGACGATCGCCTGGGCGCCCGCCTCGTCGACGCCGAGCCGGTCCGCCCACCACGCGCGCGTGGGGCCCGCCCAGCCGATGTCACGGTCGTCGTCGCGCGGGTCGACCCCGCCGCCCGGATAGGCGTACGCGCCCCCGGCGAACGCCATGGAGGTCCGGCGCCGCAGCATGTGCACGGCGGGCCCGGTACCGGCGTCCTTCAGGAGCATGACGGTGGCCGCGCGCTTCGGGGTGACGGGGGTGAGGGTGCCGGCCGCCAGTGCGCGGATGCGGTCCGGCCACTCCGGCGGGTACCACTGACCGTTCGCCCGACCGCTCGCCTGATCATTCGCCTGACCGTTCGCCATGGCCGGAGGCTATCCGGTGACGGGCGGATGTTCGAGTGGCTCCCGGGGCCGGACGGGCGTCAGGAGGGCAGGGCGGTCAGCCACTCCGTGAGCAGCCGGTTCGTCTCCTGGGGGCGCTCCTGCTGGAGCCAGTGGCCGCAGCCGTCGAGGAGGTGCGAGGCGGTCAGGCCGGGCAGGGTGGTGGGATACGCCTCGATCGCGTCGGACAGCCAGGTGGTGGAGGCGTCCCGGCCGCCGCCGAGGAACAGGGACGGCTGGGTGATCGGGGCGCCGCGGTGGTCGGCGAGGTCGGCCCAGTCGCAGTCCATGTTGCGGTAGCGGTTGAGGGCGCCGGTCAGCCCGGTGCGCTCGAACTCCCCGGCGTAGACGTCCAGCTCCTCCTCGGACAGCCAGGACGGCAGCCGACCGCCGGACGGGAACCGGTCGCGCAGCCTGCCGCCGGGGGCGACGAAGTGCGGGTCGGGCGCCTCCGGGGCGGGCATGGTGTCGGCGGACAGGGCGGCGTAGAAGCCGGCCAGCCAGCCGCGTACGTCGGGCTCGATCTCCGCCTCGGCCCGGCCCGGCTCCTGGAAGTAGGAGACGTAGAACTCCTGCCCGGCGAAGGGACCGGCCGGATCGCTCATGCCGGCGAAGACCTCGCTGGGCTTCGGTCCGCCCGGCGGGGTGTACGGCACGCTCAGCAGGCCGACCGCGCGGAACACGTCGGGCCGCAGCAGCGCGGAGTGCGCGGCGATGGTCGCGCCCCAGTCGTGGCCGACGATCACGGCGGACCGCTCGCCCAGCGCCTCCACCACGGCGACGTTGTCCGCCACCAGGTCGAGCATCCGGTACGCCGCCACCGCGTCGGGCCTGGAGGAGCGTCCGTAGCCGCGCACGTCGATCGCGGCGGCGCGGAAGCCCGCGGCGGCCAGCGCGGGGAGCTGGCGGCGCCAGGAGTACCAGGACTCGGGGAAGCCGTGGACGAGCAGGACCAGCGGGCCGCTGCCCTGCTCCACCAGATGGATCCGGCCGGCCGGTGAGGGCACCAGCCGGTGCACGGGCGGCTGATCGGTCGCGGGTTGGTGATGGGTCACGGGCTGGCGATCGGCTACGGGCTGGTGATCGGCTACGGGCTGTCGATCGGCTACCGGCTGGTGATCGGCTACGGGCTGCCGATCGGCTACCGGCTGGTGATCGGCTACGGGCTGCCGATCGGTCACGGGCGGCTGATGCGGCGCGGGCTGATGCGGCACGGCTCCTCCTGGGGCACACGGTCGGTCCGGCGCCCGGACGGACCGGGGCCGGCAACCACGACCGGCTCCCGCCCCGTCCGCGGCACCGGATGCGATCCTGCCGGGGCGGAGGCGGCGAGGGCGAGGTTTGTTGCCGGGCCGGCAACGCCCACCCCGCGCCGCGCCTGCGCCGCGTTCGCGCCGCGCCTGTCTACGCCTGGACGAGCTCCACCTGGACCTCGACCTCCACCGGCGCGTCCAGCGGCAGTACCGCCACGCCGACCGCGCTGCGGGCGTGGACGCCCTTGTCGCCCAGCACCTCACCGAGGAGTTCGCTGGCGCCGTTGATCACGGCCGGCTGGCCGGTGAAGTCGGACGCCGACGCGACGAAGCCGACGACCTTCACCACGCGCGCGATGCGGTCGAGGTCACCGGCGACGGACTTCACGGCGGCCAGGGCGTTCAGCGCGCAGGTGCGCGCCAGCTCCTTGGCCTCCTCCGGCGTGACCTCGGCGCCCACCTTGCCGGTGACCGGAAGCTTGCCCTCCACCATGGGCAGCTGGCCCGAGGTGTAGACGTACGGGCCGGACTGCACGGCCGGCTGGTACGCGGCCAGCGGCGGAACGACCTCGGGCAGCGTCAGGCCGAGCTCGGCCAGCTTCGCCTCGACGGCGCTCATGCCTGCTTCTCCCGCTTCAGGTAGGCCACGAGCTGCTCGGGGTTGTTCGGCCCGGGCACGACCTGGACGAGCTCCCAGCCGTCCTCGCCCCAGGTGTCCAGAATCTGCTTCGTGGCGTGGACGAGCAGCGGCACGGTTGCGTATTCCCACTTGGTCATGTGGCCGACTCTAGCCGTTGCCCCGGGCCCCCTCGGACGGCCGACCGGGGAGGCGTTCTCCACACCTTGTCCACAGCCTCCGGCGTACTCGGCGCGCGGACTGGTTACGCTCGAATACGTGAGCAGGCTCCAGGTCGTCAGCGGCAAGGGCGGAACCGGCAAGACCACGGTGGCCGCGGCCCTCGCGCTGGCCCTGGCCACCGAGGGGAAGCGCGCGCTTCTCGTCGAGGTCGAGGGTCGCCAGGGCATCGCGCAGCTCTTCGAAACCGAAGCGCTGCCTTATGAGGAGCGGAAGATCGCCGTCGCTCCCGGGGGCGGGGAGGTGTACGCCCTGGCCATCGACCCCGAACTGGCGCTCCTGGACTACCTCCAGATGTTCTACAAACTGGGCAGCGCCGGGCGGGCGCTGAAGAAGCTCGGGGCGATCGACTTCGCGACCACCGTCGCGCCGGGCGTCAGAGACGTCCTGCTGACCGGCAAGGCGTGCGAGGCGGTCCGGCGCAAGGACAAGAGCGGGCGGTTCGCGTACGACTACGTCGTCATGGACGCCCCGCCGACCGGCCGCATCACGCGGTTCCTCAACGTCAACGACGAGGTGGCCGGTCTCGCGAAGGTCGGCCCGATACACAATCAGGCGCAGGCCGTGATGCGGGTGCTGAAGTCGCGGGAGACCGCCGTGCACCTGGTGACGCTGCTGGAGGAGATGCCCGTCCAGGAGACCGCGGACGGCATCGCCGAGCTACGGTCCGCGCGGCTCCCCGTGGGGCGGGTCATGGTCAACATGGTCCGGCCCGAGGTGCTGGACACGGCCGACCTGGAACTCGTACGGAGCACCCCGCGTACGGCACTCGCCCGGTCCCTGTCGGGGGCCGGGCTCGGCGGGGCGCGGCGGGGCGGGCACGCCGAGCGGCTGGTCGATCCGCTGCTGGCGCAGGCCGAGGAGTACGCCGAGCGGTACGCGCTGGAGGCGGAGCAGCGGGGCGTCCTGGGCGAGCTGGACCTGCCGCTGCACGAACTCCCGCTGCTCGCCGAGGGCATGGACCTGGCGGGCCTGTACGAACTGGCCACCGAGCTGCGGAAGCAGGGGATCGCATGAGTCCGGACCCGGCCCGGCACCAGGAGGGCGCGCGGCGCCTCTCCCCCGCGCGTGTGCTCGACGTCGACCCGCTGCTGGAGGACCCGAAGACCCGCATCGTGGTGTGCTGCGGCGCGGGCGGGGTCGGCAAGACGACCACCGCGGCGGCCCTGGGGCTGCGTGCGGCCGAGCGGGGCCGCAAGGTGGTCGTCCTCACCATCGACCCGGCCCGGCGACTCGCCCAGTCCATGGGCATCGACTCGCTCGACAACACCCCGCGCCGGGTGAAGGGCGTCGACGACTCGGCGGGCGGTGAGCTGCACGCCATGATGCTCGACATGAAGCGCACCTTCGACGAGATCGTCGAGGCGCACGCGGATCCCGAGCGGGCGGCGGCGATCCTGGGCAACCCCTTCTACCAGTCGCTCTCGGCGGGCTTCGCGGGCACGCAGGAGTACATGGCGATGGAGAAGCTGGGTCAGCTGAGGGCGCGGGACGAGTGGGACCTCATCGTCGTCGACACGCCGCCGTCGCGCTCGGCGCTGGACTTCCTGGACGCACCCAAGCGTCTCGGGTCCTTCCTGGACGGCAAGCTGATCCGCGTCCTGCTGGCCCCGGCGAAGGTCGGCGGCCGGGCCGGCATGAAGTTCCTGAACGTCGGCATGTCGATGATGACGGGCGTCCTGGGGAAGGTGCTGGGCGGGCAGTTCCTGAAGGACGTGCAGACCTTCGTGGCCGCGATGGACTCGATGTTCGGCGGCTTCCGCACGCGCGCGGACGCGACGTACAAGCTGCTCCAGGCGCCCGGGACGGCGTTCCTGGTGGTCGCGGCCCCGGAGCGGGACGCACTGCGCGAGGCCGCGTACTTCGTGGAGCGGCTGGCGGCCGAGGACATGCCGCTCGCCGGTCTGGTGCTCAACCGGGTCCACGGCAGCGGCGCCGACCGGCTGTCGGCCGAGCGGGCGCTCGCCGCCGCGGAAAGTCTCGCCGGGGAAAATCTTGAGGATGCCCGCATTGTGGATCAGGACGGCGGGAAAGTAGGAGTTCGTAACTCTCCCGACACGCACGGCAGTTCAGACTCTTCCGAGCCCTCTTCCGAGTCTTCTCCCGAGCCCTCTCCCGAGGCTCCCGACACAACGGACGGCACGCTGGACGACACACTGAGCGGCGCGCCGGACGGCACACCGGAGCGTTCCGTCGACCAGCTCACCGCGGGCCTGCTGAGGCTGCACGCGGACCGGATGCATCTGCTCGCCCGCGAGCAGCGCACGCGTGACCGCTTCACCGCGCGTCACCCCGAGGTGGCGGTCACCGAAGTGGCCGCGCTGCCCGGCGATGTGCACGACCTCGCGGGGCTGCGGGACATCGGCGTCCGTCTCGCGACGGACCGGCCCGAGCTGCCCGAGACGGGTGTCTGATCCGACCGGGACATCCGCGCCCCGGCACATCCGTGTCCGGGGAACGATCCCCGGGCCGGCTCAGCCCACGGCCGCGTAGTTCTCGTAGATCTCCTCGTCGTCGAGGGACACGATGCCGACCCCTCGTTCGTACTCCGTCCGCGCCGTCTCCAGCAGTCGGCGCCAGGAGGTCACGGTGGGCCGCCGGCGCAGCAGTGCGCGGCGTTCCCGCTCCGTCATGCCTCCCCACACGCCGAACTCGACGCGGTTGTCCAGCGCGTCGGCCAGGCACTCGGTGCGTACCGGACATCCGGTGCACACCGCCTTGGCCCTGTTCTGCGCTGCTCCCTGAACGAACAGTTCGTCCGGATCGGTAGTGCGGCAGGCGGCCTGCGCACTCCAGTCGGTTACCCAGCCCATACCGGCGCCGTCCTCTCCCGAATCGAGGCTCCCCCACGGCGGCAGCGGCATATTCACCGCCGCCAGTTGAGGACGTTACGGAAGGTGGGCACAGCGCAACACCCCCTTCGGGCCCAATCTTGAATGGCCCGAACGGACTATGGGTAAGCGGCAGATCACCCGGGGGAGTGAGCTGGCGACATTCGCGATGATCCCGGCATTCAGGTCATCTCTGTTGCGCCACAACGGACACCAATTGACACACGAGGCGGATTCGGACACGCATCCCACACACCGTGGCACGCGCCCGTACACACCAACGCGCCCCCCAGCGGGGCCCTTCAGAAAAAAGTCGAGCAGATCCGGAACGATTCGGGGTCGCCGGACGTATTGATACGTGGCCTCACTGCTGTGACAGTTGAGTGCAGCTTAGGCCAAGGCATATACGCGTGTCCGGCGAATGAGAACGTAGACACCTCACGTTGCTATGCCGTCAAGTCGCACCCCCCTGGCCCGTGTAGCGTGACCTCCCTATTCGAACGGGTGGGTTGGAACGATGGTCGACGTTGTGCGCGTGATGGAGGCGCTGGCCGAGCAGGGTGTCACGGTGCTCTTGAAGGCGGATGCGGAGCGCATGCGTGATGGCGTCCGGCCGTGGACCTTCGTCGCGAACGGCGGCCCCTTTTATGAGGACCTGCTCGTGCGCACTGATGCGGCCTCGGTGGAGGCCTGCCTGAAGATCTGTCTGCCTCAGCTGCGTGACCGCGGGCTGGTCATCCCTAAGTGAGCTGCGACCCAGTCGGTTGATCTATGCAGCAGCGGCTTCTGTCGCTTCAGGTGACGCCGGAAAGGCCAGGCTCTCATCGAAGCATCGCCGGTGCTGCAGGCAGTGGTAGAGCTGTCCGATCATGCGGTTGAAGAGGTTGCGCTGGGCGGCCGCGTGCCAGTCGCCTTGTTCGCGGCGGCGCCTGTAGTGGGCGTTGGCTCCGGTGGATGCCCGGAGTGAGGCGAAGGCCCAGAGGTAGCCGGCGTGGTTGAGCCGGTCGTTCTTCACCCAGCGTCTGGTGATGGCGGACTTCTTGCCGGAGGCGCGGGTGATGGGTGAGGAGCCGGCGTATGCCTTGAGTCCGCGGGCGTCGGCGAACCGGGCGCGGTCGTCGCCGATCTCGGCCAGCACTCGGGCGGCGAGCTGGATGCCGAGTCCGGGGAAGCTCAGCAGGATCTCAGCATCCGGGTGTTGCGGGAAGGCCTCTTCAACCGCTTCGGCGAGCTGGTCGGCGGCGGTGCAGGCGGCGTCCAGCTGGATGAGGAGGGCGAGCATCTGCTTGCCGAGCGCGTCCTCGACCAGCGGCGGCTGGTGGGCCCACTCCGCGCGGAAGACCTCGCGGAGGCGCTCGGCCTCGGCCTCGATGCCGCGCTGGCGACCCGCGCGCTTGAGCGCGGCCTGGATCTGGGTGCGGTTCAGCCGCGCGGCCCGGGCCGGGGTCGGGGCGGTCTTGAGGAGCTCGCGGGCCTCCAGGTCGACACAGGCCGTTGGTCCAGTTGGCGAAGGCGGCCAGAGCAGCGGGGTAGTACTCGCGCAGCAGGGAGCGGAGCTGGTTGGCGAGCTGCTGGCGGTTCCACAGCGAGTCCTGCTGGGCGCGGGCGAGGACGGTGATCGCGCGGCCGAGGTCCGAGTCGTCGGGCAGGGGCCGGTGGGCGTGCATGTCGGTGCGGAGGATGTTGGCCAGGACCAGGGCGTCGCCGGGGTCGGACTTCTTGCGGGAAACGCTGTGCCGGTCGCGGTAGCGGGCGGCGGCCATCGGATTGATCGCGAACACCTTGCGCGTGCCGGTCCGCAGGATCGCGACGAGCAGGCCGCGGGAGGTCTCGATCGCGACCGGGATCGGACACTCCTCGATGTCGCCATACTCGACGAGCAGTTCCAGCAGGACCCTGTAGCCGGCTGCGTCGTCGGTGATGTGCCGCTTCGCCAGCAGCTGGCCGGTGTCGTCGACCAAGGCGACATCGTGGGTTCGTTCCGCCCAGTCGATTCCGCAGTAGATCAAGATTCCCTCCCCAGAGTTCGGTGTTTGCGCTGGTCACGAGCGCATGCGGGCCACGCAGCGACCTAATCCCAGGCCTCGACCGCATCGCGGTCGGGCCGCCACCTCACTAGCCGTTCGTGGCACCAGCGCACCCCACGGGCCTCGGTCTATGCGGGAGCTCAGACGGCTCGGGCATATCAAGAGGTCACCGTGCGATGGGCTCGCACCACCAAAGCCAACGAGTGATCAAGGCGATTGGGATTGACGACGCCGGACGGCACCAGGTCTCAGCCGAGGCCTCATGGACCAGGCTGGCTTTAGGAATCCGTCCGGCGCCGACGAAGGTGGTGGCGGTCGCGCGGGCGCCGGACGACGCACGGTCTACAGCTAGGCGTCAAGGCTCGGCGGTCGTGAGGCATCCGTCCGGCGCCTGCGTGACTGCCACCACCACTCGCACCAGACCGCGCACCCGGTCTACGTTGAGGCCTTGTCGGCCCGGCTGCCTCTGGATGTCACAGTCTGGTACTCGAACGCTCCGAGGAACACCCGCTCCGACGGATCGCTCATAACTACGGATTAGGCTGCCTCCATGCCAAAGAAGCGCTCGGGCGGTGGTCTGTCGCCAACGCAGCAGGCCGCCAAGTTCCTCGGTGTCAGTGTGCTCGCGGGAGCAGTGCTGGCCGGCATCGCGTTGCCCGCCGTGGGCGCGCTGGGGCTGGCCGCCAAGGGGTCGGTGGAGAGTTTCGACGCTCTCCCGGCCAACCTGAAGACTCCCCCGCTGAGCCAGCGCACCGCCATCCTCGACGCCGAGGGCGGGACCATCGCCACGGTCTACTCACGCGACCGCACGGTGGTGGCCCTCAAGGACATCTCGCCGTACATGCAGAAGGCGATCGTCGCGATCGAGGACTCGCGCTTCTACGAGCACGGCGCGGTCGATCTGAAGGGCGTCCTGCGCGCGCTCAACAAGAACGCGCGCAGCGGCGAGGTCTCCGAGGGCGCGTCCACGCTCACGCAGCAGTACGTCAAGAACGTCTTCGTGGAGGAGGCCGGTGACGACCCGACGAAGGTCGCCCAGGCCACCCAGCAGACCATCGGCCGCAAGATCCGCGAGCTGAAGCTCGCGATCCAGGTCGAGGAGGAGCTGGGCAAGAAGAAGATCCTCGAGAACTACCTGAACATCACGTTCTTCGGCCAGCAGGCCTACGGCGTCGAGGCGGCCGCCCAGCGCTACTTCTCCAAGTCCGCCAAGGACCTCAACATCCAGGAGTCCGCCCTCCTGGCCGGCATCGTCCAGTCGCCCAGCCGGTACGACCCGGTCAACGACGAGGCGGAGGCCACCAAGCGGCGCAACGTGGTCCTGACGCGCATGGCGCAGGTCGGCGACATCTCCCAGGCGGAGGCCGACAAGGCGAAGGAGGCCCCGCTCGGGCTGAAGGTCAGCCGGCCCAAGAACGGCTGCATCACCGCGGTCAAGGGCGCGGGCTTCTTCTGCGACTACGTCCGCGCGGTGTTCCTGAGCGACCCGGTCTTCGGCAAGACCAAGGAGGACCGGGCCAAGATCTGGAACCAGGGCGGCCTGACGATCCGCACGACGCTCGACCCGCAGGCCCAGAAGTCGGTACAGCAGTCGATCAAGGACCACGTCTACACGAGCGACGAGGTGGCGACCGCGGCCACCATCGTGGAGCCCGGCACCGGCAAGATCGTGGGTATGGGCCAGTCGCGTCCGTACGGCATCGACGTCAAGCAGGGCGAGACGACGCTCAACCTCTCGGTCAACAACGCCATGGGCGGCGGGGCGGGCTACCAGCCCGGTTCGACGTTCAAGCCGATCGTGGCCGCCGCCGCCATCGAGGGTGGCATGCCGGCGACGAAGTCGTACTCCTCGCCGTACGAGATGGAGTACCCGAGCCCGGTCGCGGCCTGCGACGGCAAGCGGTGGATCAACGACCGGGACAATCCCGCGGAGCTCGCCAACGAGAACGAGACCGAGGTCGGCCCGTACGACATGAAGGAGGCGACCGCCAAGTCGGTCAACACCTACTACGTGCAGCTGATCAGCGACATCGGCATCTGCCCGGTGACGCAGATGGCGGACAAGATGGGCGTCCAGCGCGCCAACGGCAACAAGCTGGAGCAGACGCCGTCCATCGCCCTCGGCGTCACCGAGGTGTCCCCGCTGACCATGGCGAACGCGTACGCGACCTTCGCCTCGCGCGGCATGTACTGCACGCCGATCGCCATCGAGTCGATCAGCCAGCGGGTCGGCAACAAGAGCAAGTCGCTCGAGGTTCCGAAGTCCACCTGCTCGCGGGCCATGTCCGAGACCACGGCCGACACCGTCAACACGCTCCTCAAGGGCGTCGTCGAGGACGGTACGGGCCGGGAGGCCGGCCTCGACAGCCGCCCGAGCGCCGGTAAGACCGGTACGACGGACGAGCGGTACGCGGCCTGGTTCGTGGGCTACACGCCGGACCTCGCCGGCGCCGTGTGGGTCGGCGACCCCAAGCACGAGCGGAAGATGGTCGACATCACCATCGGCGGTGTCCCGCACGGCAAGGTCTTCGGCGGCGCGGTCCCCGGCCCGATCTGGGGCGACATGATGTCGGGCGCGCTGGAGGGCGAGCCGGTCTCCGAGTTCAACCTCGTCGACATCCCGGACGGCAAGGAGAAGGACAAGGGCCGGGGCGACGACGGCGACCGGGACGACGGCGGCAACGGTGACGAGGACAACGGCGACGGCGGCAACGGCGACGGCGGTGTCATCGGCGGCCTGATCGACGGCGGCACGGACAACGGCGGCACCGACGGCGGCTTCCCGGGGAACCTCTTCCAGGGACAGGGCAACGGCGGCAACGGCGTCGGCGGCCGACGCGACTGAGGTCCCGTAGCGGCGACGAAGACCGGCGGCCCCCTCCTCACCGGAGGGGGCCGCCGGTCTTCGTCGTCGGTCTTCGTCGTCGGTCTTCGTCTCGATACGGTCGCCCGCGGTGGGGCAGGCTCAGCCCGCCAGCAGCTTCTTGACCGCGGCGGCGACCCGGCCGCCCTCGGCCTGCCCGGCCACCTTCGGGTTCACGATCTTCATGACGGCGCCCATGGCCCGCGGCCCCTCGGCACCGGCCGCCTTCGCCTCCTCGACGGCCTGCGCGACGATCGCGTTCAGCTCGTCGTCGGACATCTGCTTCGGCAGGTAGGCGGCGAGTACCTCGCCCTCCGCCTTCTCCCGCTCGGCGCTCTCGGGGCGGCCGCCCTGGGCGAAGGCGTCCGCGGCCTCGCGGCGCTTCTTCGCCTCACGGGTGATCACCTTCTGCACCTCGTCGTCGGAGAGCTCCCGCTTCTCCTTCCCCGCGACCTCCTCCTTGGTGATCGCGGCGAGCGTCAGCCGGAGCGTGGAGGAGCGGAGCTCGTCGCGCTCCTTGATCGCGGCGTTGAGGTCGTCCTGCAGCTTCGACTTGAGCGTGGTCATGGCAGTGATTGTCGCAGGTGCGGGAGGAAGGGCGCCTGCCGATTTAAGTGGCCTGCCGGCTTGTCCACAGGCGGTCGGCCCCCGCCACCGCTTCTGACACGATGGACGTATGCGCGCGCGATACGGAGTACCCCTGGGAATCACGGCGGTTGGCGCCGCCGGACTGGTCTATGCGGCGGGCTTCGAGGCCCGCTCGTTCCGCCTGCGACGGGTGACGGTCCCCGTCCTGCCCGCCGGGATGCGCCCCCTGCGCGTGCTGCAGGTCTCCGACATCCACATGGTCGGCGGCCAGCGCAAGAAGCAGCGCTGGCTGCGCTCGCTGGCCGGCCTGCGCCCCGACTTCGTGATCAATACCGGCGACAACCTGTCCGACCCGGAGGGCGTCCCGGAGGTCCTGGACGCCCTGGGCCCCCTGATGGAGTTCCCGGGCGCCTACGTCTTCGGCTCCAACGACTACTACGGCCCCAAACTGCGCAATCCCGCCCGGTACCTGATCGAGAAGGCCCAGGGCCGCCACGGCCTGAACGGCAACGCGCCCGCCGAGGGCGTCGTCCACAACCCGTGGGAGGACCTCCGCGACGGCTTCGACGCCGCCGGCTGGCAGAACCTCACGAACACGCGCGGCACGCTCAAGGTCGAGGGCGTGTCCGTCGAGCTGACGGGACTGGACGACCCGCACATCAAGCGGGACCGGTACGCGCAGGTGGCCGGCGGCCCCTCCGGCACGGCCGACTTCTCGATGGGCGTGGTCCACGCGCCGTACCTGCGCGTCCTCGACTCCTACACGGCGGACGGCTACCCCCTCCTCCTCGCCGGCCACACGCACGGCGGCCAGCTGTGCATCCCCTTCTACGGCGCCCTGGTCACCAACTGCGACCTGGACACGGAGCGCGTCAAGGGCCTGTCGACACACACGGCCGAGGGCCGTACGGCCTACCTCCACGTGTCGGCGGGCTGCGGCACCAACCGCTACACCCCGGTACGTTTCGCCTGCCCACCGGAGGCGACGCTGCTGACGTTGGTGGGGCGGGAGTAGCGGGGCTGCGGGGCTCACATTCGGGTGGGCCGGGGGATACGGGGTCCGGAGGCCCCGCAGGCCCGGGAGGTCCGGAGGCCCCGGAGGCCCCGGAGGCCCGGAGGTTCCCGGACCCCGCAGGCCCGGAGGTCTGGAGGTCCGCAGGCCCCGCAGGTAGCCCACATGGCCCACCCGTATAGCCCGGTATGTCCGGCCTGCCTAGCGTGAGGCCATGACAGCCCCGATACCCAGGGACATCCCGGACCTCCCCGCGGTCCCGGGCCCGCCCAGACTGCTGCCCTCCCCCGTCCCGGCCACGGCCGTCGTGACCCCCGTGCGCCGCCCGCTGGTCGCCGTCTTCCGCCTCGTCACCGCGCTGCTGGCGGTGACGGGCGTGACCATCGAGCTGCTCACGGCTGGGCCGGTCACCAGGCCCCTGAGCCACTTCACCACGCAGAGCAGCATCCTGCTGGCCCTGGTCCTGATCGCCTCCGCCCGCCGCGCCTGGTCCGCCCGCCGCCCCCTCTCAGGGGCCCTCACGGGCGCGGCCCTGCTCTACGTCGTCGCCGCCGGGCTCGTCCACCACCTGCTCCTGGCCAACGCGGCGAGTCCGTTCGCCGTGACGGACGGCACCGGCTCCGGCTGGCACGCGGTCGCGACCCACCTCCTGAACACGGCCGTCCCCGTCGCCGCGGTCCTGGACTGGCTCCTGCTCACCGCCCCCGGCCGCCTGCACCTGCGCCAGGCCGCCGCGTGGATCCTTTACCCCCTGGCCTACCTGGCCTTCTCCCTGGCCCGCGGCGAGCTGCTCATCCCCGACACCCAGGACCGCTACCTCTACCCCTTCCTCGACGTCGACCAGCACGGATACAAGGGCGTCCTGGGCAACGCCCTCCTCCTCGGCCTCGCCCTCTACGCCCTGGGCGTCCTCCTCGTAGCCCTGGACCACATCCGCCCGAACCCGCTCCGCCGCCGCTGGTAAACCGGATTTCGCCTCCGGCCGCCGGTGGGCTAAAGTAAACGACGTCGCCGCGACGAGCAGCGACAATCGGGGTGTGGCGCAGCTTGGTAGCGCGCTTCGTTCGGGACGAAGAGGTCGTGGGTTCAAATCCCGCCACCCCGACAGAGCAACACCAGGTCAGGTCCGGTACTGAGAGATCAGCACCGGGCCTGATTTGTTCTGCGGTCCCGCCCAGGGAGTCATTTGGGAGCCAACTGAGTGTGGACTTCGGGATCCGGCTCCCGGGTGGGTCCCAGCGAGGCGTTCCGCCTTCGAGTGCGCTGCATGCGCCCTAAAAGGGTCACCCCACGGCTTGCGCCGAGGAGAGCATCTGCTACCGCTCTGGGAGATCGGCGACAAGCCGCTCAACAGCGGATGCTCTGGGGCAGGGGCTGTCAGTCGCTGCGGACGACAGTGAGCCGCCCGCAGCGTTCTCGGGCACAGTGTGGCGAGGCACCGGGGCCGGGGACGCGAGTGAAGACGCGAACGCGGCGACCAGGGTCATGGGGGACGCTGGCGCTGGAGCTGGCACACCACAGGTACGGGGCCGCCGGGACGGGGTCCGCCCACGCCTGCCAGCCCACCAGGTCAGGACGCGGGTCGGCGTCCTCGATGAGCGGCGGCAGCATTTCCAGAGAGACGCAGGCGGAGAACCCGGGGTCTGCGGCAGTGGTGCGGGGATGACCCACGTCGCGGATTCAACCCCGGGCACTCAGCGCGTCAAGGACCGTCTCGGGCCCCTCGAAGCCGACATCGGGTGCCTCACGGGCGTCGATCGCCACGAGGAGATCGGCAAGCGCCTCGTAGGAGACGCCCGTGGTGAAGTACGCGTTCCACTCGGGTATCGCGGAGACGGCACGGCCGCAGGCGCTGAGCTGCCAGGCAACGGACGGACCGCCCAGCTCGAACGGATAGACCGCGAGGATCCACTCGGCCCCACGCACCCGTCCGGCAGCCGTAGAGAAGGAAGCGCCTGGTGCCGGATGGAAGTCGGATCCGGCCCGGCGCTGATACGTGCAGCCGCGCCGGGAACAGTGGGTCCAGCCGGCACTGTTGCATCGACCGAGGGGCCAGCGCTGCATGGGCGGGGAACTCGGAGACCGCAAGGTCATCTGCCCCGACAGGATCCGGGCCGCGGGATCGCGGTACGCCCACCGCTCACTCGGACCAAGCCGTAATTCTGCAGGAGGATCACTTGATGACTGACCGGCCTTTGACGCTCATGGCAGTACACGCCCACCCCGACGACGAGGCCACCGGAACCGGAGGTGTCCTCGCGCGGTACGCGGCGGAAGGCATCCGCACGGTTCTCGTGACGTGTACCGACGGCGGTTGCGGTGACGGACCGGGGGGTGTCAAGCCGGGCGAGCCGGGGCACGACCCGGCGGCGGTCGCCTTGATGCGTCGTCAAGAACTCGAAGCGAGCTGTGACGTCCTGAAGATCAGCGATCTGGAGATGCTGGACTATGCAGACTCCGGGATGGTGGGCTGGCCGAGCAACGACGCCCCTGGATCCTTCTGGCAGACCCCCGTGGAGGAAGGCGCGGCCCGACTCGCGGAACTCATGCAGCACTACCGACCTGATGTGGTCGTCACCTACGACGAGAACGGCTTCTACGGACACCCCGACCACATCCAGGCCCACCGCATCACGATGGCGGCGCTGGAGATGACCGCGCTGACACCGAAGGTGTACTGGACCACGATGCCCCGCTCGATGATGCAGCGGTTCGGCGAGATCATGCGCGAGTTCCATCCGGACATGCCGGAGCCGGATCCCGCCGAGGCCGCCGCGATGGCCGAGATCGGCCTCCCCGACGATGAAATCACCACGTGGGTGGACACCACCGCGTTCAGCAGTCAGAAGTTCGACGCGTTGGCCGCGCATGCCAGTCAGGGCGAGAACATCTTCTTCCTCAGGATGGGCAAGGAGAGGTTCGGCGAGTTGATGGGCATGGAGACCTTCGTACGTGTCCAGGACACCACCGGCGCGGCCCTGCCCGAGAACGATCTCTTCGCCGGACTGCGCTGATCCACTCATCCGGGGCGGAGTCCTGGAGAGCTCAGCCGGCACCGGCAAGTGCGGAATCAGCCCGTCGGATTCGGCCTGAACCGCAGGGCGTTGAGCCGTAAACTTCGGCAGTCAACGCCGACGAGGTCCGGCCGTTGCGCGCGCCTGCAGAGGAGGAGATCGCATGCAGGACCCTTCGGACTCGATGGAGATCGCCGAGCCTGATGAGAACGGCCGGGGCAATACCCGCCGGCTCACCGGCTGCGGACGATCCGACGTCCGACGCGGACGTCGACTCGACGACGGCGTCGACGGTCCTGGTGGAGGTGCTCCCAGGGGTGGCTGTCGTCGCTGTTGAGGTCCCGCCGGAGCTGAAGCCCGATCTGATCGACTTCGGGATCGCGCCGGCTGCCGCCCTGATCAGCGACGGGCGGTAGCAGGTCAGGGGCCTGATCCGCAATCCACCAGAGCGGGTCGGGCCCCTGCGTGGTTGTCAGCGGCGCCAGGCGCCGGGGAGTCGGTAGGACGGGTGGGGCCAGGTCGGGCGGGGCGGGGCCGGTGTGAGGGGCGGGGGGTGGGGGAGTCTGGCGCGGGTGAGGAGGACCGCGGTGAGGGCGGCCAGTTCGGTGGCGTCGGGGGTGCCGCGTTCTACGGTGAACACAGGGCTCGGATTCGGGGTCGGGGTCGGGTTCGAGGTCGGGGGCAAGGGGGCTCCTATACGGGTGGGTTGCCGTGCTTTCGTTCTGGGAGCGGGGCGTGTTTCGTGCGCAGCATCGCGAATGAGCGGATGAGGAGTGCGCGAGTCTGCGTGGGGTCGATGACGTCGTCGACGAGGCCGCGTTCCGCCGCGTAGTAGGGGTGCATCAGCTCGGAGCGGTACTCCTCGATCAGCCGGGCGCGAGTGGCCTCGGGGTTGGGTGACGCGGCGATCTCGCGGCGGAAGACGACGCCTGCCGCGCCTTCCGCGCCCATCACGGCGATCTCGTTCGACGGCCATGCGAAGGAGAGGTCGGAGCCGATCGAGCGGGAGTCCATGACGATGTAGGCGCCGCCGTACGCCTTGCGCAGGATCAGCTGGATGCGGGGCACGGTCGCGTTGCAGTAGGCGTACAGGAGCTTCGCGCCGTGCCGGATGATGCCGCCGTGCTCCTGCTCGCGGCCCGGCAGGAAGCCGGGAACGTCGAGCATGGTGATCAGGGGGATGGAGAAGGCGTCGCAGGTCTGCACGAAGCGGGCGGCCTTCTCGCTGGCCGCGATGTCGAGCACCCCGGCGAACGACGACGGCTGGTTGGCGACGATGCCCACGACGTGGCCGTCGAGCCGGGTCAGGGCGCACACCACGTTGCCCGCCCAGCGGGCGTGCACCTCCGTGTAGTCTCCGTCGTCGACTATCTCCGCGATGACGTCCCTGATGTCGTACGCGCGCGACGGGTCGGTCGGGACGAGGTCGAGGAGTGCGTCGTTGCGGCGGCCGGCCGGGTCGTCGGACGGTTGGTGAGGGGGGAGTTCGCGGTTGTTGGAGGGCAGCAGCGACAGGAGGTGCCGTACCTCCTCCAGGCAGGACTCCTCGTCGTCGTGGACGAAAGCTGCCACGCCCGTCGTGGTGGCGTGGACGTCCGAGCCGCCGAGGCCGTTGTGGTCGATCCGCTCGCCGGTCACGGCCTGCACCACGTCGGGGCCGGTGATGAACATCTGCGAGGTGCCGCGCACCATGAAGACGAAGTCCGTCAACGCGGGAGAGTAGGCGGCGCCGCCCGCGCACGGGCCCAGCATCACGCTGATCTGCGGGATCACCCCGGAACAGCGGGCGTTGCGGCGGAAGATGCCGCCATAGCCGGCGAGTGCGGTGACCCCTTCCTGGATGCGGGCGCCCGCTCCGTCGCACAGGGCCACCAGCGGGGCGCCGGCCGCCTCCGCGAGGTCCATCACCTTGTGGATCTTCTCGGCGTGGGCCTCGCCGAGCGCGCCGCCGAAGACGCGGAAGTCATGGGCGTACACGAAGACGGTGCGGCCGTGGACCGTGCCCCAGCCGGTGACGACCCCGTCGGCGTACGGGCGCTTGTACTCCATGCCGAAGCCGACGGCCCGGTGCCTGCGCAGGGGCTCGACCTCGGTGAACGACTCCGCGTCGAAGAGCAGCGCGATGCGTTCGTGGGCCGTGAGCTTGCCGCGTGCGTGCTGACGGGCCGTGGCCTGCTTGTCCGGGCCGCGCCGTGCCTCCTCGTGGTAGCCGCGCAGCTCGGCGGTGCGCGTGGCAAGATCCGGCCTTTCGGCGAGCTGGGGCAGCGGTGGGCCGGTGGCTGGCTCGGCGGCGAGGGTCATCTGAGTACTCCTCGGAAAGAGTTCAAGGGTGCACTTCAGAACCAGCTTTAGGCCCTTCACCTTTACTTCTTCTACACAGCGGTAAACGGAATACTTCCGGCCGCCGAATCGGAATACGGTGATCCGCTGTCAAGCTACTGCCAGCGCAGCACCCTGACATGGGATTGCCCTGGTGACAGGGGTGACCGAGGGACAAGAATCTCATTCATCGGAGGGCGGGCCTCAGAATTCCGATGGAATGCGCGACCCGCTCGCTCAGCATCTTTTCCGGTATCCGGAAACGTCCAGGGGGATCACATGAAGGTCAGCGTTCTGCGCACAGGTCTTGTCGCCATAGCCGCCGTCGCCGTCGTGGCGCTCGGCGCGCCGGCCGCGGGGGCGGTCGCGCAGGTGGCGGGGGACTCGGCCGTACGCGTGGCGGTGACGCAGGAGGACCCGAGCTGGGACGGTGCGCAGAAGGACCCCAGCTGGGACAGCGTGCAGGAAGACCCGAGCTGGGACAGCGTGCAGGAAGACCCGAGCTGGGACAGTGTGCAGAAGGACCCGAGCTGGGACAGTGTCCCGTCGGCGCTGCCGCAGGACCCCAGCTGGGACTGACCCGGCCACAGAAAGGCCCGTTCCTGAAATCTTCGGGGGCGGGTCTTTCGCCTTGCCTGGCAAGCTACTTCCCTCCGCACGGGAATTGCCGACCGGTTTCCGGTCGGCAAATCTCCGGCGTCCTTGAATTCCGGACCTTCACATGTGCGGGGGTACCGCGCGGGCAGTCCTAGCCGAGCTTGTCGACGGCCTGGTAGTAGGTCCAGGCGGAGGCGTCGCAGGAAGCGCGCTTGATGCCCGAGTAGGCGGTGCACACCCGCTTCAGGTCCGCGTAGAAGGCGTCGTCGAGGCGGGCCTTGTTGGCGTCGAAGGAGCCCGCGGCCTTGTAGTTGCGGTAGCCGAAGTCGTGGCGTGCGCATGACATCTGGAAGGGGAAGCCGAAGGGGTTGTCGGGCGACGTGGTGCAGTAGTCGGTCGACCAGTCGAAGCCGTACGCGCTGTAGGAAGCCTGGTTGTTGCGGGCCGCCACCCAGGAGTTGTAGCTGCTCGCGCCGGTCTGGGTCCAGCCGCTCAGCACCTTCGGTTTGTCGGCGGGGGCGGCCTGGGCGGGGGCAGCCGCAGCGCCGAGGGCGAGCGGCACGGCGAGAGCGGCGGCGGCGAGGGGCGTGGCGAAACGGCTGCGCATCGGGGATCCTCCGGCGGGCTGTGGGTGGGCCCGGCGCTGATGCGCGGGGCGGGCACAGCCTGGCCGCGGGGGCTATGGCGCAGCCATATATGGGTCAGCCCATCAGCCGCGCAGGAAGGCGAGGACCGCGAGGACCCGGCGGTGGGTCTCGTCCGCCTGGGGGAGGTCCAGCTTCGCGAGGATGTTGCCGATGTGCTTGCCCACCGCCGCCTCGGAGACGACGAGTTCGCGGGCGACCGCCGTGTTGGACTTGCCCTCCGCCACCAGGGCCAGGACCTCGCGCTCGCGGGCCGTGAGGCGCTCCAGCGGGTCACGCCGGCGGCGCAGCAGCTGACGGACGACCTCCGGGTCGACGACCGTGCCGCCCCCGGCGACCTCCAGGAGGGCCGACTGGAACTCCTCGACCTGGCCGACCCGGTCCTTGAGCAGATAGCCGACGCCGGAGCCGTCCCCGGAGTCGAGGAGCTCGGAGGCGTAACTGCGCTGGACGTACTGGCTCAGCACCAGGACCGGCAGCGAGGGCCGGGCCTCCCGCAGCCGCACCGCCGCGTGCAGCCCCTCGTCCGTGAACCCCGGCGGCATCCGCACGTCGGTGACCACGATGTCGGGGGTGTGCTCGGTGACGGCCGTCATCAGCGCCTCCGCGTCACCGACCGCCGCGACCACCTCGTGGCCGAAGCGACCGAGCAGGCCGATCAGTCCCTCCCGGAGCAGCACACTGTCCTCGGCCAGGACTACACGGAGTGCTCTGTCGGCTCGCAAGGGATCTCCACACGCAGTAGGGTCGGGCCGCCGGCGGGGCTGGACAGGGTCAGTCTGCCATCCAGCACGGACACCCGGTCGGCAAGTCCGGTGAGGCCGCTGCCCCGTTGGGCGTCCGCGCCACCGCACCCGTCGTCCCCCACCTCGAAGACCAGCCACCCGTCCGCGTACCGGCCGACCACCTCGGCGCGCCGCGCCCCGCTGTGCTTGGCGACGTTCGCCAGCGCCTCGCAGACCACGAAGTAGGCGGCGGCCTCGACCGCCTCGGGCAGCCGCCGCGGCAACTCCACCGAGACGTCCACCGGTACCACCGACCGGTCGGCGGCGTCGGCGACCGCCGCGCCCACCCCGAAGTCGGCGAGAACCTTCGGATGGATGCCCTGGATCAGCTCCCGCAGCTCGGCCAGCGCCTTGCCGGCCTCGTCGTGGGCCTTGGCGAGCTGGTCGGCCAGCGGGCCGGGCGGGGCGTCGAGCCGGGCCAGGCCGAGCGCCATGGTCAGGGCGACGATGCGCTGCTGGGCGCCGTCGTGCAGGTCGCGTTCGATCCGCCGGCGCTCCGCCTCGAACGCGTCGACCAACCGGACGCGGGAGCGCACGAGTTCGGTGACCTTCTCCCCCAGGTCGGTCTCCACGGGCGCGATGAGGAGACGGGTGAGTTCGGCGCGGGCCACCGCCACGGCGCCGATCACATAACCGCTGAGGGCGAAGAGCAGCAGGCCGGCGACGGCGACGGCGAACGCCTCGGGCCAGCTGGTCGCCGTCCACATCTTCAGCACGGGCGCCTCCTCGCCATCCCCGACCGTCGCCATCAGGACCGGCGTCGCCACCAGCCCCACCGGCACGACGAGCGCCATGACGAACACCAGCAGGTCGAGCGGCCACAGCACCGTCGCGAACGCCAGCGTGTAGCCGAGCTCCCGCCAGGTCGCCTGTTCCCGGAACCGGGTGCGCCCCCAGGCCAGCAGCCCCGGTTCGTCCGGCACCCGGTGCGGCGTGGGGGCCGGCCGCCGGTCGACGAGCCGCAGCCGCCGCCGCTCCACGGCCGCCACCGGCAGCCCGGACAGGGCGAGCAGCGCGAGCAGCGGCAGGCCGATCAGCACGACGGCCAGCGCACTGCCGATCGCCGCCGCGAGCACGATCGCCAGCAGCACCACGATGCCGACGGGGGTGCTGCTGAGGAGGTAACCGGCGGCCCGCCAGGGCCAGGCGGAGAGCAGGTAGCCGGAGCGGGACAGGGCCTGCCACACGTTGAGTGAGCGCATGGCCTCACGGTAGAAGGCGGTTCTCTGCCGGAGCCATCCCTCCAGACCGAGGTCCTGGGGTAGTGCCTGCCCTACCCCAGGACTCAGCCCAGTGGTCGTGTTCCGCGCGGGCCCGCGCGGTTGTCTTGGAGGCAGCGAAAGGAGGCCGGAGATGCTGGCCTGGCTGACCGACCACACCCTGATGTTCGGGATCTGGGGGATCCTGGCGGCGGTGCTGCTGCTGCCCGCCCTGGAGGCCGCGCTGCCGCTGATCGGCGTGCTGCTGCCGGGGCAGACCGCCGTGGTGATGGGCGGCATGCTGGCGCACCACGGCCGGGTCCCGCTCGGCTGGATCGTCGTCACCGCGCTGCTCGGCGCGGTGCTCGGCAACGGCCTCGGCTACGCGGCCGGACGGCGCTGGAACACCCGGCTCCTGGACCGCGTACCGCGCCGGCTGCTGCGGCCCCACATCACCGCACGCGCCCTGTCCGCCATCCAGCGGCACGGCGGCCGGGCGGTGTTCGTGGGGCGGTTCACCGCGGGGCTGCGCACCCTCGTACCGACCTTGTGCGGGGTCTCGGGAATGCCCGTGCGGTCCTATCTGACCTGGTCCTTCGTGAGCAGCGCGGTGTGGGCGCCGGCCTTCGTCCTCGTCGGCTACGGCATGGGTTTCAGTCCGGGACTGTGAACGCCCCGATGAGCGTGCAACGTCTTGCCACCGCAGCCTCCTGCCCTCCGCCGCCGGCGACTTACCAGGTCATGCCCTCGAAGAATGGTTCAACAGAAGACTTCGGCAATCCAGCCGGCCGTCTCGACAGCAGTGAACGCAAGTGAGTGGGGGACTCATGGATTTCCAGCTTCTCGGTCCGGTGGAAGCCAGACAGGGCGAACGGCGTGTCTCCATGTCGGGGGCGAAGGTGCACACCGTGCTCGCCGCGCTGCTGCTGGCCCGCGGCAAGATCGTCACCGACGACCGGCTGAGCGCGCTGCTGTGGGGCTGGGACCCGCCCGCCACCATGAGCGCACAGATCTATACGTACATCTCCCGGCTGCGCAAACTCCTCGGCCCGGAGGTGGAGTTGGTCCGCCGCCAGCCCGGCTACCTCATCCACATCAACGACGCCCGCCTCGACACCTCGGAGTTCGAGCGGCTGGGCAGGCTCGGCCGGGCCGCACTCGCCGAGCGGCGCTACGAGGACGCGCACGAACTGCTGAGCGGGGCACTGAACCTGTGGCGCGGCCCCGCGCTCGCCAACGTCACGACCTTCCTCGCGGACGCCGAACTGCCGCAACTGGAGGAAGCGCGCACCACGATGCTGGAACACCGCATCGAGGCGGACCTCGCGCTCTCCCGGCACCAGCAGCTGATCCCCGAACTGGTCGGCCTGGTCGCGGAGTTCCCGCTGCGGGAACGGCTGCGCGCCCAGCTGATGACCGCGCTGTACCGGTGCGGCCGGCAGGCCGACGCGCTGCACGTCTACCAGCAGGGCCGCCGGACGCTCGCCGAAGAACTGGGCGTCGACCCGGGCGCCGACCTGAACGCCGCCCACCAGGCGGTGCTCAACAGCACCCTCGACCTGCCCCGGCCACCGGCCGCGACGGCGGCGACCGCGCCGCACGCGAACACCCCGCAGAATCCGGGCGGGCGGCCGCTGACGTTCGCGCCGCCGCCCGCGCCCCAGGCCGCGCCACCCGCGATGCTGCCCGCCGACATCGCCGACTTCACCGGCCGCAAGGCGGAACTCGCTTACCTGCTGAAGCAGTTGGCGCCGCCGCGCGCGGGGCGTCAGCCCGTCTTCCGGCCGCAGCGCATGCTGATCACCGGCATGGCCGGGGTGGGCAAGACGGCGCTCGCCGTGCACGCCGCGCACGCCAGCGTCCAGCACTTCCCCGACGGGCAGCTGTACGCGAACCTGTGCCACGCGGACGGCACGCCCAAGGACCCGGCCGAGGTTCTGGTACGGCTGCTGCGCGCCCTCGGTGAGCCCGCCGCGGCCCCCGACGGGCCGCCCGCCGACCTGGACGAGCTGGTGCGGCTCTACCGCACCCGCACGACGGGCAAGCGGCTGCTGATCCTCCTCGACAACGCGGCCGGCGACCTCCAGCTCGATCCCCTGCTGCCGGGCAGCGCCTCGGCCACGGTGCTGGTCACGGCGCGCGCCCGGCTGTGCGCCGTGTCCGGTTCGCACACGACGGCGTGCGCGCCGATGGACCGGGCCGAATCCCTCGCCCTGCTCGCCGCGGTCGCCGGCCTCCGGCGGATCGCGGTCGAACCCGACGCGGCCGCCGCCATCGCGGACTCCTGCGGCGGGCTGCCGCTCGCCCTGCGGGTCGCCGGCGCCCGCCTCGCGTCCCGGCCGCACTGGTCGGCGACGCGGCTCGCGGACCGGCTCGCGAAAGAGGACACGCGCCTGCAGGAGCTGCGCTTCGGGGACCTCGACGTACGGCAGTCCGTGCTGTCCTCGATGCGCGGCTTCGGCGCGCGGGAGCACGAGCTCCTCGCCGAGCTGACGGCGCTCGGGCGCGGCCCGTTCCCCGCGGTCACGGCGGGGCTGCTCCTCGGGATCCCGGAGCAGGAGGCGGAGGACTTCCTGGAGCGGCTGACCGACGTGTCCCTGCTGGAGACGGTGGGCGTGGACGCGACGGGGCTGCCGCAGTACCTCTTCCACGAGGTGGTCCTGGTGTTCGCCCGCTCACTGGCCGGGGCGCGCTGCTGAAGCCCGGCCGGGCCTTTCGCAACGTCCTGCCGGGGCAGGGTGCTGCCAGCTGACACGCCGGGCACACCACCGCGCCGCCCCGTTGAATGGATCAACGTGAGCGGCGTGGAGGGAGGTTGGCGGATGAGGCCCCGTGCCCGGTCAGGTGAGCAGCATCCGCGCCCAGCCGGCCCGGGCGCCGGCCACCACGGTCAGCGCGTAGGCCGCCACCGGCAGCAGCAGCACCCCGAGTACGGCGAGCGCCCAGGCCTGCGGGTAGGAGGTGACCGCCCACTGCTTCAGCGCCATGGTGGACTCGCCACCGCCGTACGCGGCCAGCATGTACGGGGTGGCCATCAGGCCCACGGGGACGGCGAGCGCGAAGACCACGGCCAGCAGGTCCAGCGGCCACAGCACCGTCACGAACAGCAGCGTGTAGGCCAGCTCGCGCCAGCTGGACGCCTCGCAGAACCGCTTCCGGCACCAGGGGCCGAGCCCAGGCTCCTCCGGCTCCTCGTGCGGGTCGCGCAGGGCGCGGTGGCCGACCATCCGCAGCCGGCGCCGCTCGACCACACCCATCGGGACGCCGGACAAGAGGGCCGCGAGCAGGACGGGCACCCCCACGAGCACGACGGTGAGCGCGCCGCCCACCGCGAACGCGGTGAGTATCGCGATCAGCCCGATCAGGCCCACCGGAGTACTGCTCAGCAGGTAGGCGGTCGCCCGCCACGGCCACGAGGAGAACAGGAAACCGGGGCGGCGGACCGCCACCCACACCGATGTCGCTTCCAGGATTGCCATGTCCCAACCGTAGAAACCGGGTGCCTCCCGCGCCCAGCAGCCCAGTTCTACTTCCGGGGTATGCCTGGCCCTACCCCGAAGACTCTGTTCCGCCGCAATGTGCCGGACCCCCGACTCACGGTTTCGTTGAGTCAGCAGTCGGAGCGCCGCAGCAGCGGGGCCAAGTCACTTGGGAGTCCACATGTCGACGGTCGCGAACACCCAGAGCTATGTCGAGACGTGCCCGCAGCGTTCGCTGGTGGCCGGTCGTCTGCCGGCCGGCGGTGCCGCGCCGACCGTGGTGTTCAGCGGCCCGCTCCCCGGCACCGGGACCACGCGTTCCGTGGTCCGGGCCCAGGTCGTCGGCGGCGTGTGGGTCGCCCAGACCCCGGGCTCCTTCTCCCACGCGTCCTACCGCGAGGGCGGGCGGTCCGTGAACCGCCGCCCCGTCTCCTAGGTCCTGTCCCCGCCCCGCAACTGCGCAGACCCGAAGTCGTCCCGAGCACCGAAAGAAGAAGAGGCCATCATGAAGCTCCGCGCCCGTCACCTGTCCGTCACCGTCCTCGCGCTCGCCGCCGGCGTGCTCGCCACCGGCTGCGAGGTCGGTCAGGAGGGATCCAAGAGCAAGAGCACCTCGTACGACGTGACCGAGAAGGTGTCGGCACTCGAGGTGCGGACGCCGGGCGGCGACATCAAGGTCGTCGCCGGTGACGGCAGCACGGTCAGGGTCACCGAGAAGGTGACGTACAGCGGTGACAAGCCGGACACGGAGCACACCACGCGGGGCGGCACGCTGGTGCTGACACCCGGGGACGGCTGCGCCGAGGACGGCGGTGCCTCCAAGTGCACCGTGGACTACACCCTGGAGGTGCCGAAGGCCCTCGCGGCCGTCCTGGACAGCAAGGGCGGGAACGTCACGGTGTCCGGGCTGGCCGGCCCTCTCGAGGTGAAGTCCGGCGGGGGCAAGGTCACCGCGGACCGGATCACCTCCAAGCGGTTCACCGTGGACGGCAACGGCGGCGCGGTCGACGCCCGGTTCACCACCGCGCCGGACACCGTGGACGTCGACACCCGGGCCGGCGACGTGTCGGTGCGGGTGCCGGCCGCCGATGCGTACGCGGTGAAGGCCACCAGCAACGGCGGCTCGTCGAAGGTCGACATCAAGACCGACCCCGGGGCCACCCGCAAGATCACGCTGCACACGGACGGCGGCGACGTGAAGCTGAGCGCCGCGGGCTGAGCCCCCGCGGCACGGCGACGGCGACGGGCCGGGCGCTCCCCGAGAGGGAGTGCCCGGCCCGTCGCGGTCGGCGCACCGGCCGGCTCGTGCCGAGCCGTTCCGATCAGCCCTCCCACGGTTCTGCCATGGCGACGGCTATCTTGCGCGGGCCCGTGAAGGGCTCGCGGCCGTGGGCGGCGAGCATGTTGTCGACGATGAGGACGTCGTCGCGCTCCCAGTCGAAGCGGGTGGACGCCGCGCGGTAGGCCGCGCGCAGGTGGTCCATCACCTCGTCGGGGATGCGGCCGCCGTCACCGTAGTACGTGTTGGTGGGCAGGTCCTCCTCGGCGAAGATCTCCCGCAGTCCTTCCTGGACCTCCGGGGCCAGCGAGGTGACGTGGAAGAACGTCGCGTGGTTGAACCAGACGGGGGCGCCGCTCTCCGGGTGGGTGTGCACGGCGCGGCGCACCGCGGTGGTGCGCAGCCCGCCGTCCGGCCGCCAGTGCGGGTCCAGGCCCTTGCCGCGGCAGTACTCCTCGACCGCGTCCCGGTCCGTGGTGCCGAAGGCCTCCTGCCACTGCACGCCGAACTCGGCGTGGAAGTTGCGCACGACCCGCCAGCCGCGCCGCGCGAACTCGTCGCGGACGCCGGGGTCGATGTGCCGGTAGACCTCGCGGATGTCGGCGAGCGGGGTGGCGCCCTGGGTGAGGGCCGGCTCGATGCAGAAGAAGTACAGGGTGCGCGGCCAGGCCGCCTGGTAGGAGTTCTCGTTGTGCAGGAAGATCTCCTCGCCCTGGGGATAGTCGGTCGAGGTGTAGACCTGCCCCTTGATGGTGGAGCGGGGCGAGGAGCGCTCCGCGTAGGTGAGCGGCGCGGAGCGGGAGAACTCGCGGACCACGCCGTCGAATCCGTCCACCCCGCCCACCTCGAAGCCGCGCAGCAGGATCGCTCCGCGCTCGGCGAGGACGCGGCGCAGCTTGTCGTGGTTCTCGTTGATGAACGTGTGGACAGAGGTGCCGGGGGTGCCCGGCGGCGCGAAGAACTCGGCGGCGGTCATGCGGCGTGGGCTCCTTCCTTCTCGGTGTCGTGGGGCGCGGGGCCGTACGCGTCGTCGTCGTGCGGGTCGCTGTCGTACGGCAGGTTCTGGATCTCTCGCCGGTAGTCCCGCAGCAGTACGGGGCCGGTGCTGCCGGCCTCCCGGGCGAGCGCGGCGAACAGTCCGGGGCCCACCGGCAGGTTCTGCACCGTCCAGGTGTCCGGGCCGTTCGGCTCGACGTGGGTGACACGGACCGGGCCGTCGTGGGCGGGGCGTACCTCGATGGTGCGCAGATCGGCGACGATGCCCACACCGGAGGCCTTCACCACGGCCTCCTTGCGCGTCCAGCAGCGGAAGAAGGCCGCCAGGCGCAGTTCCTCGGTGGGCTGGGCCCGCATGTGGGCCAGCTCGTCGTCCGTGAGCACGATCGCGGACGAGCCCTGGACGTCGACGGTCCTGCCGTCCTCGACGTCGGCGCCGACCTGGTGGCCGGCGACGACGGCGAGCAGCCAGTGCCCACCGGAGCGGGACAGGTTGAAGTCGAGGCCGCTGGGCGGCCAGTCGATGCGCGGACGCCCGTGTTCGGGATGCCGGCAGCGGGGGCAGGGCTGCCGCCCGAGCCTGATCCGCTCGGGCGGCTCGCCCAGGTAGCGGGCCAGGACCCGGCGCAGGGCCGCGTGCGCACCCGCGTACCGGACGGCGGCCTGCGGCGACCTGCGGCGTACGATCCCGAGTTCGGCGGCGGAGAGCAGGGCGGTGTCCTCGGGGAGCAGCGCGTCCGGTGCGCGGCCCCGCCAGACGTGGACGGCGTCCTGCGTCCGCAGCCGCTCGAACTCGGCGGTCTCGGCAGTCATGACGCCATCAGTCCGACATCGCCACCAGCACGCGACGGGCGCCGGCGAAGGGCCGGCGGCCGTGGGCGAGCGACACGTTGTCGATGAGGAGCAGGTCACCGGTGCGCCAGTCGACGTCGACGGCGTTGGCCAGGCCCCGGTCACGGATCTGGGTCACGTACTCGGCGGGGATCGGGCTGCCGTCGGCGAAGGTGACGTTCTGCGGGAGTTCGTCCTCGGGGAGGATCTGGGCGAGGGCCGCGGCGGTGTCGTCGCCGAGGCCGGCCGGGTGCCACTGGTCGGCCTGGTTGAACCAGCCCTCGACGCCGGTGACCGGGTGCCGGACGGTGGCCGGGCGTACCGATTCGACGTGGATGCCGCCGTCGGCCTTCCACTCCCAGCCGGCTCCGGTGCCGTCGAGGAACGCCTCGACCTCCTCACGGCTGTCGGTCTCGAAGGTGTCCTGCCAGCTCTTGCCGAGGCCGTAGCCGTCGTGCAGGTTCTGGGTGTAGCGGACGCCGCCGGCGAAGGCCTGCCTGACCTCGTCGTCGAGGGAGTTGAGCCAGACCGCGGAGTCCAGTACCGGGGTCGCGCCGCCGCTGCCGGGCTGGATCTGGCAGTAGAAGGCGAGCCGGGCCGGCCAGGCGTGGGCGTAGCTCATCTCGTTGTGCATCGAGATGGTGAATTCCTGCGGGTACTCGGTCGAGGTGTAGACGTTGCTGCCGACCTTGGTGCGCGGCGAGTTGCCGTGCACGTAGGCGAGGCGGTTCGGCAGCAGCAGGTCGAGGACGTCGTCCAGGCCGGCCGGGGTCACCCCGAAGCCACGGAAGACCAGGGCCTTCTCCTGCACGAGGAGTTCTCCCAGTTCGTCACCCATCGCCTTGAGGCGGTCGACCAGTTCCTCCGCGCCACCGACGAGTTCGGTCTCGATCTCGAGCGGCGACCAGGTCTGCTGTTCAGTCATGGGACGATCCCTTCAGTATTCTCCAACTATCTAGGGGAAAGCTATAAATTCTCTATTTCGTCCTACTCCCTCCAGTTGTCGCGCGATGTCGGCCGTCAGCTCCGCCTCGCACGGGTCGAGATAGAAGTGGTCGCCGGGAAAGGACCGCAGCGTGAAGTCGCCCGCGGTGGTCAGTTCCGCCCAGGCCGCCACCGACTCCCGGTCGTGGCCGGAGCCGGGGTCGCGGTCGCCGATGTACGCGCGGACGGGGGCGCGTACGGGGGCCGGGGTCCCGGGCCGGTACGTCTCGATGAGCCGGTAGTCGGCGCGCAGCGCGGGCAGCAGCAGCTCCCGCAGCTCGGGGATGTCGAAGACCTCGGAGCCCAGGCTGCCGAGGCTGCGGACGCCCGCGATCAGCGTGTCGTCGTCCTCCCCGTGCAGCCCGCTGTGCCGGGCCCGGTGCGGGGCGGCCCGGCCGGAGACCAGCAGGCGGGCGGCCGTGGTGCCGTGCCGGGCCTCCAGGCGCAGCGCCACCTCGTAGGCGACGGCGGAGCCCATGCTGTGGCCGAACAGCGCCACCGGCCGGTCGAGGTACGGGACGAGCGCCCGGGTGATCCGGCCGGCGAGGGCCGCCATGTCCTCGACGCACGGCTCGGCCAGCCGGTCCTGCCGGCCGGGGTAGCGGACGGCGAGCACCTCGATGTCCTCGGGCAGCCTCGACGGCCAGCCGTGGTAGAGCTGGGCGGTGCCGCCGGCGTGCGGGAAGCACACCAGTCGCAGCCGCGGGTCCACGGTCCGCCGGTGCACCCGGAACCAGGCGGCCGGGCTGTCAGGTTCGCTCATGTTCGTCTCCCTTTCGCCCTTGGGCTTCGGTGTCGGCCGGCGCGTCCTCGGTGCGCAGGGCGGGGCTGAGTACGGCGCCCAGGGCCAGCAGCGCCATCGCGGCGCCGGTCAGCAGGATCGAGTCGGCGGCGCCCCACAGTTCGAGGGCGAGGCCGGCGAGGAGCGCGCCGAGCGAGTTGGTGCCGGAGGAGATGAGGTTCGCGGTGCCGGCGACGCGGCCCTGGAACTCGTCCGGGGTGGTGCGCACCTGGTAGACGGCGGCGGCGACGTTGAAGACGGCGCCGACCAGGCTCGTACCGGCGAACAGCAGCCCGAGCAGCAGCGGTTCGGCCCGGGTGAAGGAGATGGCCGTCATCAGACAGGCCCAGGCGGCGAGCCCGCCGACGAGGATGGCGCGCTGGCTGCACCGGCGCATCCACCAGCCGCCGGTGAGCGCGCCGAGCATGCCGCCGATGCCGCCGCCCGTCACGACGACGGCGAGGACGGCCTCCGAGCGGCCCTCCTCCTTGATCATCAGGATCACGGCGAGGCTGAGGACCTGGAACAGCGCGTTGGTGCCGGCGACGAAGCCGAGCGCCGTGCGCAGGAAACGCCGGCGCCACAGCCACGCCATGCCCTCGGCAACTTCGCGGTGCAGCGCCTTGCGCGGGGCGACCCGCTCGCCCTGGAACTCCTTCCTGATGAACAGCAGGGTCACCAGCGAGACGAGGTAGGCGACCGCGCCGAACAGGAACGGCACCCAGCGCACCGCCGTGTAGAAGAGGATGCCGGCGGGCTGGCCGAGCAGGCCCGCCGCCCGGCCGCGCGCCTCGTTCTGCGCGAGCGCCTGCGGCAGTTGCTCCTCGTGCACCACATTGCGTACGGCGCCGCGTTCGGCCAGCCGGTAGAAGACGGTGAGGCAGGACTCGACGAACGCCACGGCGGCGATGTGCGCCACCTGGACCCGGCCGGTGAGCACCGCGACCGCGACCGTGCCGAGCGCCAGCGCCCGGCCCGCCTCGCACACCACCATCACGCGCCGCCGGTCCCACCGGTCCACGAGCGCCCCGGCCGGCAGTTGCACCAGCAGGGCGGGCAGCAGGGCCGCGAAGGTCACCAGGGACATGGCGATCGGCGAGCGGGTGTGCCAGAGCACGAGCAGTGGATAGGCGACCGCGGTGACCCGGGTGCCGAGGAACGACATGCCCGCTCCGGACCAGAGCAGGACGAAGTCCCGGTTCCTGCGCAGCGGCGGCAGCTCGGGGCGGGCCTCGGCCGGTGCCTGGGGGGCGACGGTCACCGGGACCGCCCCGCGCCGTCCGCGGAGCCGGTGGGCCCGCGGCGGCACCATTCCAGGACGGCCATGGCGCTGTGCATCTTGTTCTCGGCCTGCTGGAAGGCGATGCTCGCCGGGCCGTCGAGGACGTCGGCGGTGACCTCCTCGCCCCGGTGCGCGGGCAGGTCGTGCAGGAAGACGGCCTTGGGGCTGTCCTCCCACAGCGCCTCCCGGACCTGGAACGGCGCGAACAGCTCCCGCCAGTTCGGGTCCGGCTTGCTGGTGCCGGTGGTCTGCCAGCGCGTCGTGTAGACGGCGTCCTGGTCGGCGGGCAGCGCGTCCATGTCGTGGCGCTCGGCGAACCGGCCGCCATGGCGCTCGGCCTGCTCCGCCGCCCGGGCCAGGAACCGGTCGGCGAGCCCGTAGCCGGGCGGGGTGCGCAGCTCCAGCTCGACCCCGGGAAAGCGGGTGAGGGCCAGCGCGAGGGCGGAGGCGGTGTTGTTGCCCTCCCCCACGTACAGGACGCGCAGCCCCTCCAGCCGGCCGAACCGGCCGAGGAGCGTGGTCAGGTCGGTGAGCGCCTGGGTGGGGTGCTCGTCGGCGCTCATCGCGTTGATGACGGACATCCGGTTCTGGGTGGCCCAGGCGCGCATCTCGGCGGGGTCGTCCGCGGTGCGGGCGACGAGCACGTCGAGCATCCGGGACATGACCCGGCCGGTGTCCTCGCTGGTCTCACCGGTGTTGAGCTGGAGGTCGCCGTCGCCGTACGAGACGATCTGCGCGCCGAGCCGCAGGGCGCCGGCCGAGAAGGCGGTGCGGGTCCGGGTGGAGGTCCGGCGGAAGTAGATGCCGGCGATGTCGCCCTCCAGCGGGCGGGCCCCGGCGGGACCCTCGGCGCTGAACCGGGCACCGCGGTCGACGATGGCGCGCAGGTCCTCGTCGGTGAGGTCGTCGATGGATATCAGATGCCGCACGGCGGGCGTCCTTTCGGAAGAGGGGTGGGGACGGCTTCGGGAGCCGGACGTGCGGGGGTCACCGGGCCCACTGCCCGGCGCGTTCGCCGCCGCCGATGCCGGACTGCTCGCGCAGGCCCGCCGAGACGGCCTTGATGGCGGCGCGGCCCGACACGGCGTTGGTCAGGACCACGAAGCCGGTGCCGTCGGAGATCCGGACGATCATCATGTTGCGGTAGCCGTGGGGCTCGCCGCCGTGCCCGGCCTCCAGTGCCGGGGCCTCTCCGTCGACGACCGTGCCCAGGCCGTAGAAGGTGCCTTCGCCGACGGGCGTGAGCAGTTCCTCGGCGAGCGGCTTCGACAGGAAGGCGAAGGGTTCGCCCAGGTAGGCCCTGCGCAGTTCGACGGCGACCTTGGCGAGGTCGGCGGCGGTGGACCAGAGACCGGAGGAGGCGAGGTGCGGTCCGACGCGCCAGCCGCCCTCGAGCGGGTCGCCGAGCGGCCCGTGTCCGACGGCCGCCGGCCTGCCCGACGTCTCCGGGTGGTCCTGGTCGAAGCTGCTGTGTGCCATGCGCAGCGGCTCGAAGACCGTACGGCGCATCAGCTCGGCGAACGGCAGCCCGGTGACGTCCTCCAACAGCCTCTGAACGACCCAGTAGTTGGTGTTGGACACCCGGAACCTGGTGCCGGGCGCCACCTCGCTGTGCACCTGGTCGAGCAGCTCGGACAGCGGCGGCAGTCCGGCGCCGGGGGCGACGCCCTCGTACGGTACGGAGACCAGGCCCGACCAGTGCGAGAGCAGCTGGCGCAGGGTGACGGCCACCGGGGTGCCGGCCGGGTCGGTGATCCGCCAGCCGCCGGTGAGCCGGGCGTTGACGTCCGTGTCGAGGTCGAGGGTGCCCTCGTCGACCAGGCGCAGCACGGCGAGTGCCGTGATGTGCTTGCTGATCGAGCCGGCCTGGAAGAGGGTCGTCGGGGTGACGGGCCGGGTCGAGCCCGCCTCAAGGACGCCGTAACCGTGCAGCGACGCGACCTCACCGTCCCGCAGGACCGCGACCGCGACGCCCGGGATGTGGTGCTCCTCCATGACGGGCAGCCGGTCGGCGGCGGGCGCCGCCGGGACGTTGTCGGTGACCGTCACCGCGGTGCCGGGGCCGGTCGCGGCGTCCAGTTCGGCGGCCAGGTCGGCCAGGGTGTGCGTCTGGTAGAGCATCTGGAGGGTGATGGGCAGGTTCAGCTTCCGGGCCGCCGCCATCACCTTGATGATGAGCATCGAGTGGCCGCCCAGCTCGAAGAAGTTGTCACCGGTGCCGACCCGGTCGAGGCCGAGGGTCAGCTCCCAGACGCCCGCCATGACCTTCTCCATCTCGGTGACGGGGGCCGTGTACGGGCGCTGTGCGTCGTTCTCGCCGGTGTGGCCGGGGGCGGGCAGGGCGCGGCGGTCGACCTTGCCGTTGGCGTTGAGGGGCAGGGCGGCCAGGGCGGTGAAGGAGGCCGGGATCATGTAGTCCGGCAGGCGCAGGGCGCAGAAGGCGGCCGGGTCCTCGACGGGCTGCCCGTCGCCGGTCGTGTAGTAGGCGGCGAGCCCGCGGTCACCGGTGTCCGTCTCGTGGACGGTGACGAACACCTCCCGAACGTCGGGGTGTTCGGCCAGCACGGCCTGGACCTCGCCCAGTTCGACGCGGTAGCCGCGGATCTTGACCTGGTCGTCGAGGCGGCCCAGGAACTCCACGTTCCCGTCCGCGCGCTGCCGCACCAGGTCACCGGTGCGGTACAGACGGGCACCCGGGACGCCGTACGGGTCCGGCAGGAACCGCTCCGCCGTCAGGTCCGGACGTCCCGCGTAACCGCGTGCCACCCCGGTCCCGCCGACGTACAGCTCCCCCGCCACACCCACCGGCACCGGCTGGAGCAGCCCGTCCAGCACGTACATCGTCATGTTGGGGACGGGGCGGCCGATCGGTACGACCTCCGAGGGCTGTTCCTCCGTCACCGGGTAGACGCAGGTGCCGACGGACGCCTCGGTCGGCCCGTACTCGTTGATCATTCCGCCGGGGCCGAGCAGGTCGAGCCACCGGTTGGCGACCTCGCCGGGGAAGGCCTCCCCGCCGGCCACGACCGTCCCGGTCAGCCCGGCGAGGGTCTCCTTGTCCAGCTGGTGGGCGAGGATCTCCAGGTGTCCCGGAGTCAGCTTCAGGAAGCTGTACGGGGCGCCGGCGGCCAGGTGTTCGCCCAGCCTGTCCAGGCCGATGTCCTGGGAGAAGGTGTGCACGGCCTGGCCGGCGACGAGCGGCGCCCAGATGTTCGGCACGACCAGGTCGAACGCGACGGACGAGAAGAGGGCGGTGCCCCCGGTCCCCCGGGACAGCCACTCCCGCGCGGCCCAGGCGACGTGGTTGACGAGGCCGCGGTGCGGCAGCTCGACCCCCTTCGGCGTCCCCGTCGAACCCGACGTGAAGATGACGTACGCCAGCCGGTCGAGATCGTCGGACCGCTCCGGCGCCGTCACCGGCAGCCCCTCCACCGACGGCCGCGAGGCGTCCAGGACCACCCGGGCACCCGATGTCTCGACGATCGCCGCGACCCGCTCGGCCGGAGACGCCGGATCGACCGGCACGTACGCCGCGCCCGCCTTCCACACGCCCAGCAACGACGCGATCAGCTCCGGGCCGCGGTCCAGGACCACCGCCACCCGCGACTCGTCACCGACCCCGCGCTCCCGCAGGAAGTGCGCGACCTGGTTCGCGCGGGCGTCCAACTCCGCGTAGGACAGGGCGACGTCGCCGGTGCGGACCGCGGTGGCCTCCGGCGTTCGCAGAGCCTGGGCCTCGAACAGCTCAAGGACCGACCGCGTCTCGGCCTCGTGACCCGTCTCGTTCCACTCCACCACCTGCCGCCGGTACTCCTCCGCCGGCAGATGTGCCTCGCGCGCCGAACCCTCCGGGTCCGCCGCCATCGCCTCCAGCACCGAGCGGAACATGGCCGCGACACCGTCGAGGTGCCGCTGGTCCACGACGTGGTTGTTGGCGTGCAGGTTGATCGATCCGCCGAGTGCCGAGACCCGCAGCCCGAACTCGAGGGCGCCCTCGCCGACCGTGGCCTCGGTGTCGATCAGGCCGTGGTCGATCTGGCGGAAGTCCTGGTAGGTGAAGGGCGCCTCGATGATCCGGTCGTCGGCGGCCAGTTCGTGCTGGATGACCGGCATCGGGAAGGCTCGGTGCCCCCAGAGTTCCGTCTCCCTGCCGTAGACCTGCGCCACCAGTTCGCGCCAGGTGCGGGCCGAGCGGTCGTGGGCGAAGGGCAGGGTGTTGAGGTGCATGCCGTAGACGGCGTCGGCGCCGAGGACCTCGGGCCTGGCGTTGCAGACGAGGCCGGTGAAGAAGCGCTCCTGGTCGGTGAGCAGGCTCATGGTCTTCAGGTGCGCCGCGTGCAGCACGCTCTTGAGCGACCCACCGGCGGCCGAGGCCAGGGCGCGCAGCGGCTCCTCCAGGTCCGCGTACGGGATCCTGCTGCGGCAGGCGACCGGCGCCGTGTCCGCGCGCTCGGCCCAGCCGGCCGGCAGGGCGAAGCGGTCGTGGCCCTCGATGATCGTCTGCCAGTAGGCGCGGTCCTCGGAAGAGGCGAGCGCGTCGCGTTCGGCGGCGATGAAGTCGGCGAACCTGACGACGGCCGTCGGGTCCTCGCCGGGCGCCTCGCCGTTCCTGGCGCGCCGGTACTCGCCGAGCACCTCCATCAGGAGGTTGCTGTGGCTCCAGCCGTCCAGGATGACGTGGCACTGGGTCACCGACAGCCACCAGGCGCCGTCGCCCTCGACGTGTGCGCCGAGCCGCAGCAGCGGGGCCGCCGTCAGGTCGAACAGCTCGGCGCGCTCGTCGGCGGTGAACTTCCGCAGGGAGTCGGCGAGCTCGGACTCGGTCAGGCCCCGCAGGTCCCGGAAGGTGACGACGGGTGCGGCGTCCGGGTGGACCAGCTGCATGGGCACGGAGTACGAGGTGAGGTCGAGGGACGTGCGCAGCACCTCGTGGCGGCCGGTGAGCACCGCCGCCGCCGTCCGCAGCGCCTCCGGGGAGAAGGACTGCTCGTCCCGGATCCGGACGGAGACCACGTTGTGGTACTTGTGCCGGCTGTCGCCGCTCTGCATCTCGACGACCATGCCGAGCTGGACCTGCGACAGCGGGTAGGCGTCGGCGAGCCCGGCCGGGAGCCGGTCCCGGTCCTCGTCGGCCACCAGGGCGAACGGCGCCGTCGGTGCCGTGGCGTCGGCGGCCGGGGCGGGGCGGCCGGTGGCCAGTTCGGCGAGCGCGGCCACCGTGCGGGCGGCGAGCACGTCGCGTACCGCGAGGTCGTGACCCGCGGCGCGCAGTGCGCCGACCACCACGAGGGCTCGGATGGAATCGCCGCCTAGGTCGAAGAAGCCGTCCTCGACACCGACCCGCTCGACACCGAGGGCATCGCGCCAGATGCCGGCGATCCGCTCCTCGGTCGGGGTGCGCGGAGCGACGTAGGCGCGGTCGCTGCCCAGCGCGGTGCCCTCCGGGGCGGGCAGGGCCCGCTTGTCGAGCTTGCCGTTCGTGGTCAGCGGCAGCGCGGCCAGCGGCACGAACGCGGCCGGCACCATGTACTCCGGCAGCGACGCCGACAAGTGCGCCCGCAGCTCACCCAGGCCCGGCACCTCCCCCGCCTTCACGGGCACGACGTAGCCGACCAGCCGCTTGTCACCCGGCGTGTCCTCGCGCACCACCACGACCGCTTCCCGCAGCCCCGGGTGCGCACCGAGCACGCTCTCGATCTCGCCGGGCTCGATCCGGAACCCGCGGATCTTCACCTGGTCGTCGGCGCGTCCGACGAACTCCAGGCTCCCGTCGGGCAACCGCCGCGCCAGGTCCCCGCTCCGGTACAGCCGCGAACCCGCCGGTCCGAACGGGTCGGGCACGAACCGCTCGGCCGTCAGGTCGGGCCGGTTCAGGTAACCGCGCGCCACACCCGGGCCCGCGACATGGATCTCACCCGCCACCCCGATCGGCACCAGGTCACCGTTGCCGTCGAGGAGGTGGACCCGCAGGTCGCTGAGCGGGCGGCCGATCGGGTTGCCGGCCTGCGGGTCGAGGTCGCGCCTGGTGAGCCGGTGGTAGGTGGTGTGCACGGTGGTCTCGGTGATCCCGTACATGTTCACCAGGGCGGTGCGGGCGAGGCCGAGCCGGTCGGTCCACGGCTTGAGGTCGGCGACCTCCAGCCTCTCGCCGGCGAAGACGACGGCGCGTACCGAGAGCTGCTTGACCCGGC
Organism: Streptomyces sp. BB1-1-1; assembly: GCF_031597775.1. NCBI lineage: Bacteria > Bacillati > Actinomycetota > Actinomycetes > Kitasatosporales > Streptomycetaceae > Streptomyces > Streptomyces sp. BB1-1-1. The sequence goes on from NZ_CP134203.1 coordinate 4,029,476, forward strand.
GGTCCCCGTCACCGGCCGCGGCGACCAGGCCGCGGAAGGCGGACGGCGTCTGGCTGAGGACGGTGACCTCTTCCTCGACGAGGAGGTCGAGGAAGTCCTCCGGAGCGCGTGCCGTGTCCGCCGGTACGACCACGAGGCGGCCGCCGTGCAGCAGCGCACCCCACATCTCGAACACCGACACGTCGAAGGCGTAGCTGTGGAACAGCGACCACACGTCCGTCTCGTCGAACGCGTAGTGCTCCTGCGCCGTCGACATCAGCCGCACCACGTTGGCGTGGGTCAGCGCCACGCCCTTGGGGCGTCCCGTCGAACCGGACGTGTAGATCGTGTAGACGAGGTTGTCCGGGCTGCCCGCGCCCCCCGGATCGTCCGCCTCCTGCGCGGCGATCAGCTCGGCGTCGCCGTCGAGCAGCAGCAGCTCGCCCTCGAAGCGGCCGTCGAGGATCCCGGCCAGCGCCGAGGTCGTCACGACCACGGGGGCCGCCGTGTCCTGAACGATGTAGGCGAGGCGGTCCACCGGGTTCGCCGGGTCCAGCGGCGCGTACGCCGCGCCGGACTTCAGCACGCCGAGCAGTGCCGGCAACAGGTCCGGGCCGCGCTCCAGGCAGATGCCCACGAGCGTCTCCGGGCCCACGCCCTTGGCCCGCAGGACCCGCGCGATCCGGTTCGCCCGCGCGTTCAGCTCCGCGTACGACAGCGTCACCTCCCCGCTCGTGACCGCTCCCGCGTCCGGCGTCCGCGCCACCTGCTCCTCGAACAGCTCGTGCACCCGGCGGGTGACGGGCTCGGCGGACTCGGTGCTCTGTTCGCCGAGCAGCCGCTCGCGCTCGCCCGCGGGCAGGCACATGGCGCGGGCGTCGCCGTCGGCGTCGGCGGCCATCGACTCCAGGACCGCCCGGTACATGCCGGCGAGGCGTTCGGCGTGGGCCCGGCCGAGGACCTGGGTGGAGGTGGACAGGACGATGTTGTCGGCGGTGGCGTGGGCGGAAAGCCCGAACTCGGTGGGCGTCTCGCTGATGCGGACGTCGGAGTCGACCAGTTCGTCGTCGACCTGGTGGAAGTCGACGAAGTTGAACAGGACGTCGATCAGCCGGCCCGCGCGCGCCTCGCGCTGGATGGCGGGCATCGGGTAGCGGCGGTGATCCCAGACCTCCAGCTCCCGCTGGAAGACCTGGCCCACCAGCTCCCGCCAGGTGCGGGCGCGCCGGTCGTGCGCGAACGGCAGCGAGTTGAGGTGCATGCCGTAGACCCGTTCGGCGCCCGCGACCTCGGGCCGGCCGTGGCAGACCAGACCGGTGAAGAAGGCGGCGTCGCCGGTGAGCTGGCTCATCACCTTCAGGTGGGCGGCGTGCAGCACGCTCTTGAAGGAGGCGCCGGTGGTGGCGGCCAGGGCGCGCAGGTCGTCGGCCAGGTCCCCGAAGGTGACCTTGACGCGGTGGGAGCCCGCCGGTTGGTCCTTGCCCTCGGCCCAGCCGGTCGGAAGCTCGAACCTGGCGTACTCGGTGACGATGCCGGACCAGTAGGCACGGTCGTCCTCGTCGGCCAGGGACGCCAGCTCGCCTGCGATGAAGTCGGCGTACCGGACCGGGAGTTCCTCGTGGGCCACGGGGCGGCCGTCGCGCACCGCCCGGTAGGTCTCCAGGATCTCCATGACCAGCGAGGCGTGGCTCCAGCCCTCCAGGATCACGTGCGACTCGGTGAGGGTGAGCCACCAGGCGCCGTCGCCCTCGATGTGCGCGGCGGCCCGCAGCAGCGGTGCGGTGGACAGGTCGAACAGGTCCTCGCGCTGCGCGGTGACGTAGCCGCGCAGGGTGCTCTCCAGGTCCGCCCGGCCGAGCCCGGTCACGTCGTGCGCCGGGACGGTGACCGGGACGTCCGCGTGGACGACCTGCATCGGTACGGAGTAGCCGGTGGCGTGCACCGACGTGCGCAGGACGTCGTGGCGGGCGACCACGAGCCGGACGGCCTCGGTGAGGGCCGCGGCCGAGAACGGCGTCTCGTCCTTGATCCGGAACGACGTCACGTTGTGGTAGTTGCTGCGCCCGTCGTCGGCGAGCAGTTCGACGACCATGCCGGCCTGGACCTGCGAGAGGGGGTAGGCGTCATAGGCGCCCGCGGGCAGCTTCGCCCGGTCCTCGTCCGTGATGAGTGCGAACGGCGGCACCGCTGCCTCCTCCTGAGTCGTGTCCTGCCAGGTGGCGAGCTCGGCCAGGCGAGCGACCGTGCGGTGCTCGAAGACCTCGCGCACGCCGATGTCGAAGCCGGCCGCGCGCAGGGCGCCGGCCAGCGGCACGGCCCGGATGGAGTCGCCGCCCAGGTCGAAGAAGCTGTCGTGGACGCCGACCCGGTCGATGCCGAGCACGTCCTGCCAGACGGCGGCGATGTGCCGTTCGGCGTCGGTACGCGGAGCTAGGTGGGTGTCGCCCGGGACGAGCCCGGTCTGCGCCGGGGCGGGAAGGGCGCGCCGGTTGAGCTTGCCGTTGGCGTTCAGCGGGATGCCGTCGAGGGACACGTAGGCCGCGGGGACCATGTAGTCGGGCAGGGTCCGCGCGAGGTGGCCGCGCAGTTCGGCCGGGTCGGGGACCTCCTCGCCGGCCGGCACGAAGTAGCCGACCAGGCGCTTCTCGCCGGGAGTGTCCTCGCGGACCACGACGACGGCGTCGCGCACCCGCGGGTGCGTGCCGAGCGCGGCGGAGATCTCGCCGAGTTCGATGCGGAAGCCGCGGATCTTCACCTGGTCGTCGATCCGGCCGAGGAAGTCGAGGCTGCCGTCGGGGAGCCTGCGGGCCAGGTCGCCGGCCCGGTAGAGGCGGGCGCCGGGCTCGTTCCCGTACGGGTCGGGCACGAAGCGTTCGGCGGTGAGTCCGGGCCGGTTCAGGTAGCCGCGGGCGACGCCCGGACCGCCGACGTGGATCTCGCCGGGCACGCCGAGCGGGACCAGGTGGCCGGCGCGGTCGAGGAGGACGGTGCGCAGGTCGCCGAGGGGGCCGCCGACCGGGCTGGCGAGCGGCGCCGCCAGGTCCGCCGGGGTCAGCCGGTGGTGGGTGACGTGGACGGTGGTCTCGGTGATCCCGTACATGTTGATGAGCTGCGGGGTGCCGAGGCCCAACCGCCCGGCCCACGGAGCGAGTTCGCCGACCTCCAGCTTCTCGCCGCCGAAGACCACGGAGCGCAGGGCCAGCCGGCCGATGCGCGGGTCGCCGTCGCGGGCGGCGCCGACCAGGGAGCGGAACGCGGACGGCGTCTGGTTGAGCACGGTGACCCGCTCGTCGGCGAGCAGGCCCAGGAAGTCCTCGGGCGTGCGGGCCACGTCCCGCGGGACGACGACGAGCCGGCCGCCGTACAGCAGTGCGCCCCACAGTTCCCAGACGGAGAAGTCGAAGGCGTAGGAGTGGAAGAGGGTCCACACGTCCGCCGGTCCGAAGTGGAACTGTTCCTCGGTGACGGTGAACAGCCGCAGCACGTTGGCGTGGCTGAGGCAGACGCCCTTGGGCTGTCCGGTGGAGCCCGAGGTGTGGATGACGTAGATCAGGTCGTCGGCGGTGGCGAGCGGGGCCGGGTCGTCCGCGGGTTGCGCCGCGAGCGCCGCCGCGTCGTCGTCGAGGACGATCAGCTCACCGTCGTAGCGGCCCTCCAGGGCGCCGGCCGCGGACCGCTCGGTGAGGACGACCGGGGCCTGCGCGTCGGCCGCGATGTAGGCGAGCCGGTCGGCGGGGTAGGCCGGGTCGAGCGGCACGTAGGCGCCGCCCGCCTTGAGGACGCCGAGGAGCGCGGGCACCAGGGCGGCGGAGCGCTCCAGGCAGACGCCGACCAGGGTCTGCGGTCCGATTCCGCGGGCGCGCAGCAGGTGGGCGATGCGGTTGGCGCGTGCGTTGAGTTCGGCGTAGGTGAGCCGGGTGTCCTCGAAGGTGACGGCGACCGCGTCCGGGGTGCGGGCCGCCTGCTCCTCGAAGACGCCGTGGACGGTACGGGGGTCCGCGGGCGCCGTGGGCCGGGTGGTCCAGTCGGCGAGCAGCACCTCCCGCTCGCCCGGCGGCAGGTAGACGGCCCGGGCGTCGCCCCGCGGGTCGGCGGCCATGGACTCCAGGACCGCCCGGTACATGCCCGCGAGGCGTTCGGTGTCCGTACGGGAGAGGCTGGCGGTGCTGGTCTTCAGGTTCAGGTGGCCGGCCAGGGTGGTGACGGCGAGCCCGAACTCGATGCCGCCGGAGCCCACTCCCGACTCGACGTCCACGAGGTCGGTGTCGACCATCCGGAAGTCCTGGTAGTTGAAGACCACGTCGACGAGCCGGCGGCCGGCTCCCGTGCCGTGTGTCCGCTGCATCTCGGGCATCGGGTACTGGCGGTGGGGCCAGAGCGCCACTTCCTGGTCGAAGACCTGGCGCACCAGTTCGTGCCAGGTGCGGGCGGTGCGGTCGACGGCGAAGGGCACGGTGTTGACGTACATGCCGTAGACGCGGTCGGCGCCCGCCGCCTCGGGGCGGGTGTCGGTGACGAGCCCGGTGAAGAAGGACTCCTCGACGGTGAGCTGGCTCATCACCTTCAGGTGGGCGGCGTGCAGGACCGCCTTCAGGGAGACCTGGGCCGTCGACGCGAAGGTGCGCAGCCGCGGCTCCAGGTCGTGCAGCGGCACCCGGACCCGGTAGCTCTCCGCCGGGCCGGTGTCGGAGGTCGGGGCGGGGAGTCCGAACCTCTCGTACGTGTCGGTGATCCGCTGCCAGTACGCGCGGTCCTCCTCGGACTCCAGGGAGGCCAGTTCGGCGGCGATGAAGTCGGCGAAGCGCACGTCGGGCGCGGCGGGCGCGGTGACCTCGCCGGGCGCGGCACCGGCACGCAACTGCTCGTAGGTGTCGAGGAGTTCCATCATCAGGGCGTGGTAGCTCCAGCCCTCGGTGATGGCGTGCGACTCGGTGAGGGCGAGGTGCCAGGCCTGGTCGCTCTCGACGAGCGCGGCGACCCGCAGCAGCGGGGCGGCCGACAGGTCGAAGACGTCGGCCTTCTCGGCGGCGACGAACGCGCCGACGGCCGCGTTCTGCGCGGCGGGGTCCTGCCCGCGCAGGTCGTGGACGGCGACCGGGGTGGCGGCCTCGGTGTGCACCAGCTGCATCGGTACGGAGAAGCCGTCGAGCCGGAAGGAGGTGCGGAGCACGTCGTGGCGTGCCGTTACCAACCGGACCGCGCCGGCCAGGGCCTCGGCGTCGAAGGGCACCCCGTCACGGATCCGGTTGACGCTGACGTTGTGGTACTTGGCGGCCGCCGTGTCGGTGAGCATCTCGACGGCCATGCCGACCTGCACCTGGGACAGCGGGTAGGCGTCGTCGAGACCGGCCGGCAGCCGGTCGCGGTCCGCGTCGGTGACGAGGGCGAAGGGGGCGACCCCCGGCTCGGGCTCGGCGGGGGCGGGGCGGCCGGTGGCGAGTTCGGCGGCGGCCGCGACGGTGCGGCCCTCGAAGATCTCGCGGACCCCGAGGTCGAAGCCGGCCTCGCGCAGGGCGCCGATCAGCGAGACCGCGCGGATCGAGTCGCCGCCCAGGTCGAAGAAGCTGTCGTGGACGCCGATCCGGTCGACGCCGAGGACGTCCTGCCAGACCTCGGTGATGCGCTCCTCGGCGCGGCTGCGGGGTGCGACGTAGGCCGCGTCGGCGGCGAGCGAGGCGCGGTCGGGGACGGGCAGCGCCCGCTTGTCGACCTTGCCGTTGGCGGTGAGCGGGAGGGTGTCGAGGACGACGTAGGCGGTGGGCAGCATGTAGTCGGGCAGGGCGCCCGCGAGGGCCTCGCGCAGGGTGGCGGGGGCCGGGCTGTGGCCGTCCGCCGCGCTGACGTAGGCCGCGAGCTGCTTGTCGCCGGGGGCGTCCTCGCGCACGACGACGACGGCGTCCCTGACCGCGTCGAGGCGGGCCAGGGCCGTCTCGATCTCGCCGAGTTCGATGCGGAAGCCGCGCAGCTTGACCTGGTTGTCGATGCGGCCGATGAACTCGAGCCCGCCGTCTTCGAGCAGCCGCACCGAGTCGCCGGTGCGGTACAGGCGGGCGCCGGGCTCGTCCCCGTACGGGTCGGGCACGAAACGCTCGGCGGTCAGGTCGGGGCGGCCGTGGTAACCGCGGGCGAGGCCCACTCCGGCGACGTACAGCTCGCCGGGGACGCCGGCGGGCACCGGCCGCATCGCGGCGTCGAGCACCCGCAGCACGAAGCCGGGCATGGGGTGGCCGATCGGCGGGGTCACCGCCCCGGCCAGCGGTTCGCTGACGGAGGCGCAGACGGTCGTCTCGGTGGGCCCGTACGCGTTCAGCATGCGCCGCCCGGGCGACCAGGCGGCCACCAGGTCGGGGGTGCAGGCCTCGCCCGCGACCACCAGGGTCGCGGCGGCCGGCAGCCCGCCGTCCGGGGAGAGCACGGTGAGCGCGGTGGGCGGCAGGGTGAGGTGGGTGACCCCGTGTTCGGCGGTGAGCGCGGTCAGTCCGGGGCCGGGCATCAGCCGGTCGGCGGGGGCGAGGACCAGCGTCGCGCCGGACAGGACCGTCTGGGCGAGGTCGGCGAAGGCCGCGTCGAAGCTGATCGAGGCGAACTGCAGGACCCGGTCGCCGGGAGCGATCCCGAAGGCGCCGGCCTGCGCGTCGGCGAGGTTGCGGGTGCCGCGGTGGGTGACGACGACGCCCTTGGGGCGGCCCGTGGAGCCCGAGGTGTAGATGACGTAGGCGGCGTGGTCGACGTCCAGTGCGACGTCGGGGGCGGTGGCGGGCCGGGCGGCGATCCGGTCGGCGTCCCCGTCGAGGAGGACGACGGCCGCGTCGTGGGCGGGCAGCCTGGTGAGGAGGTGTTCCTGGGTGACCAGGACGGGCAGCGCGGAGTCCGCCAGCATGTACGCGAGCCGGTCGGCGGGGTAGGCCGGGTCGAGCGGCACGTAGGCGCCGCCGGCCTTCATGATGCCGAGCAGGCCGACGATCAGGTCCGGGCCGCGTTCGGCGCTGATGCCGACGAGGGTTTCGGGGCCGACGCCGAGGCCGGTCAGGTGGTGGGCGAGCCGGTTGGCGCGGGCGTCGAGTTCGGCGTACGTGAGGGTGGTGTCCTCGTGCACGAGCGCGACGGCGTCCGGGGTGCGGGCGACGTGCGCGGCGAACTGCGCGGGGACGGTCCGGGGTTCGGCCGCGGTCGCGGGACCGGTCAGCGCGACGAGCAGCTCGCGCTCGCCCGCCGGCAGCCGGTCGGCGCGCGCGTCACCGTTCGGGTCGGCGGCCATCGCCTCCAGGACCGCCTGGTACAGGGCGGCGAGCCGTTCGACGTTCCGGGTGCTGAGGGCGTGGGTGTGGCTGCTGAGCCCGAGGTGTCCGCCGAGCACGGAGACGTGCAGGGCGAACTCGGTCGCGGCGTCGTGCACCGCGCCCGCCATGTCCACCTGGCCGGTGTCGACCTGGTGGAAGTCCAGGTAGTTGAAGACCACGCTGATCAGCCGGTGGCCGCCGGCCAGCCGCTGGATCGCGGGCAGCGGGTAGCGGCGGTGCGGCCAGGTGCCGGCCTCGCGGGCGAAGACCTGCTGGGCCAGCTCCCGCCAGGTGGTGGCGGAGTTCCGGTCGAAGGGGTGCGGCAGGGTGTTGAGGTGCATGCCGTACACCCGCTCGGCGCCCGGGGCCTCGGGACGGCCGTGCGAGACGATGCCGGTGAAGAACGCCGGCTCGTCCGTCAGCATGCTCATCACCTTCAGGTGGGCGGCATGCAGGACGCTCTTGTACGAGACCCGGGCCGCGGCCGCGAACGCCCGCAGCGGACGCTCCAGCCGGCGCAGGTCGACGCGGGCCCTGGAGGGGCGGCGCGGGCCGTCCGTCTCGGCCCAGGAGGCGGGGAGGTCGAAGGGCGCGTACGTGTCGAGGGTGTGCTGCCAGTAGGCGCGGTCGTCGGCGGAGTCCAGGGACTCCAGCTCGCCCGCGATGAAGTCGGCGTACCGGACGGCGATCGGCTCGTGCGCGTCCGTGACGCCGTTGTCCCTCAGCTGCCGGTAGCAGTCGAGGATCTCCATCAGGAGGGAGTGGTGGCTCCAGCCCTCGGTGACGACATGCGGCTGGGTCAGGCCCAGGTACCAGGAGTCGTCGGCATCGACGAGCGCGGCGATCCGCAGCAGCGGGGCGGCCGTCAGGTCGAAGAGCCGGGCGCCCTCGTCGCGCCGGAAGCCGGCCAGCGCCTCGGCGCGCTCCTCGTCGGTCGCGAGATCCCGCAGGTCGTGCACGGTCACCGGAACCTCGGCGTGGGCGTGCACGAGCTGCACGGGCACCGAGTAGGCGGCCAGCTCGATCGACGTGCGGAGGATGTCGTGGCGGCCGGTGACCGTACGGGCGGCCGCGCGCAGCGCCGCCACGTCGAAGGGGGCGCCGTCCGGGTCCTGGATCCGGAAGAGGCTGACGTTGTGGTACTTGTTGCCGCCCTCCTCGGCGAGCATCTCGACGACCATGCCGGTCTGCACGAGGGAGAGCGGGTACGCGTCCTGGACCCCGGCGGGCAGCGCGTCCCGGTCCGCCTCCGGGAGGAGGGCGAACGGTGCCACACCGATCGACGCGGCCTTCTCGGGCGCCGGCCGGCCGGTGAGGAGTTCGGCGAGCCGGGCGACGGTGCGGTACTCGAAGACGTCGCGCACGCCGATGTCGAAGCCCGTGGCGCGCAGCGCGCCGACCAGGGCGACGGCACGGATGGAGTGGCCGCCGACGTCGAAGAAGTCGTCGTCCACCGACACCCGTTCGCGCTCCAGGACCCGGCGCCAGACGGCGGCGATCTGCTCCTCGGCGTCGGTGCGCGGTGCGACGTGACCGTCCTGCCCGTCCTGCCCGGCGTCCGCGCCGGGGGCGGGCAGGGCGCGGCGGTCGACCTTGCCGTTGGCGTTGAGGGGCAGGGCGGCCAGGGCGGTGAAGGAGGCCGGGATCATGTAGTCCGGCAGGCGCAGGGCGCAGAAGGCGGCCGGGTCCTCGACGGGCTGCCCGTCGCCGGTCGTGTAGTAGGCCGCGAGACCGCGGTCACCGGTGTCCGTCTCGTGGACGGTGACGAACACCTCCCGAACGTCGGGGTGTTCGGCCAGCACGGCCTGGACCTCGCCCAGTTCGACGCGGTAGCCGCGGATCTTGACCTGGTCGTCGAGGCGGCCCAGGAACTCCACGTTCCCGTCCGCGCGCTGCCGCACCAGGTCACCGGTGCGGTACAGACGGGCACCCGGGACGCCATACGGGTCCGGCAGGAACCGCTCCGCCGTCAGATCCGGACGACCCGCGTACCCACGCGCTACCCCGGTACCGCCGACGTACAGCTCCCCCGCCACACCCACCGGCACCGGCTGGAGCAGCGCGTCCAGCACGTACATCGTCATGTTGGGCAGCGGACGGCCGATCGGCACGACCTCCGAGGGCCTTGCCTGGGTCACCGGGTGGATACAGGTGCCGACGGAGGCCTCGGTCGGCCCGTACTCGTTGATGAGCCGGCCGGGCCCGAGGGCGGCGAGCCAGCGGCCCGCGACCTCGCCGGGCAGCGCCTCACCGGCGACCACGACCGTCCCGGCCAGGGACGCTACCGTCCCGGGGTCCAGCTGGTGGCCGAGGATCTCCAGGTGTCCCGGGGTGAGCTTGATGAAGCTGTACGGGCCCTGAGCCACCAGGTGCGCGCCGAGGTCGGCCATGTCGACGGCCGCCGACACCGTGTGCACGGCCTGTCCCACGACGAGCGGCGCCCACAGGTTCGGCACGACGAGGTCGAAGGCGACGGAGGAGAACAACGGCGCCCCGCCCGTGCCCTGTGCCGCCAGCTCTCGCGCGGCCCAGGCGACGTGGTTGACCAGGCCGCGGTGCGGAAGCTCGACCCCCTTCGGCGTCCCCGTCGAACCCGACGTGAAGATGACGTACGCCAGCCGGTCGAGATCGTCGGACCGCTCCGGCGCCGTCACCGGCAGCCCCTCCACCGACGGCCGCGAAGCGTCCAGGACCACCCGGGCACCCGAGGTCTCGACGATCGCCGCGACCCGCTCGGCCGGGTAGGACGGGTCCACCGGCACGTAGGCCGCGCCCGCCTTCCACACACCCAGCAACGACGCGATCAGCTCCGGGCCGCGGTCCAGGACCACCGCCACCCGCGACTCGTCACCGACCCCGCGCTCCCGCAGGAAGTGCGCGATCCGGTTCGCCCGTGCGTCCAACTCCGCGTAGGACACGCCCAGGTCGCCGGTGCGGACTGCGGTGGCCTCCGGTGTCATGGCCGCCTGCGCCTCGAACAGCTCCAGGACCGACCGTATCTCGGCCTCGTGACCCGTCTCGTTCCACTCCACCACCTGCCGCCGGTACTCCTCCGCCGGCAGATGCGCCTCCCGCGCCGAGCCCTCCGGGTCCGCCGCCATCGCCTCCAGCACCGAGCGGAGCATCCCGGCCAGGCGGTCGGTGTCCTCCCGGCTCAGGGCGTGGGGCGAGGCGGTGAGGACCAGGTGGCCGATGCGGGCGGAGACGCCGAGCGGGAACTCGGTCGGGCTGTCGTCGATGCTCGCCAGGTAGTCGACGCGGTCGCGGTCGACCTGGTCGAAGTCGTGGTAGCTGAAGCGCATGTCGATCAGGCGCTCGCCGTCGGCGAGTTCACGCTGGATGACGGGCATGGGATAGGCCCGGTGCGGCCAGAGTTCGATCTCGCGGGCGAAGACCTGGGCGACGAGCTCGCGCCAGGTGCGGGCCGAGCGGTCGTGGGCGAAGGGCAGGGTGTTGAGGTGCATGCCGTACACCCGGTCCGCGCCGAGGACCTCCGGCCTGGCGTTGCAGACCAGGCCGGTGAAGAAGCGCTCCTCCTCGGTGATCAGGCTCATGGTCTTCAGGTACGCCGCGTGCAGCACGCTCTTGAGCGACGCGCCCGCCTTCGTCGCCAGTGCCCGCAGCCGGTCCTCCAGGTCGTGGAAGGGGACCGGGACGCGGCAGGGCTGTCCGGCGTCCTGGTCGTCGCCGGCCCACAGGGCCGGGACGGTCAGCCGGGCGTGGTCGGTGACGATGTCCTGCCAGTAGTCGCGCGAGTCCGGCGAGGCGAGCGTCGACAGTTCGGCTGCGACGAAGTCCGCGAAGCGGGCCGTGGGCCCGTCCGGCGCGGCGGCGAGGGGCTCGCCGTCCCGGACCCGCCGGTACTCCTCCAGGACCTCCATCAGGAAGGAGTGGTGGCTCCAGCCGTCCAGGATCGCGTGGCACTCGGTGTTGGTGAGCCACCAGCTGCCGTCGCCCGCGAGGTGCGCGTGCAGCCGCAGCAGCGGGGCGGTGGCCAGGTCGAAGAGGTCGGCGCGCTCGGCGGCCGTGAACTCCCGCAGGGAGCGGAGGAGCGCCTCCTCGTCGAGGGCGCTCAGGTCGCGCACGCCGACGGTCATCTCGGCGTGCGTGTGCACGAGTTGCAGCGGTACGGAGTAGGCGGAGAGGTCCACGGAGGTGCGCAGGACGTCGTGCCGGGCGGCGACGACGGCCGCGGCCTCGCGCAACGCCGCCTCGCAGAAGGGCCGTTCGTCGCGTATTCGGAACGAGGTGACGTTGTGGTACGGGTGCTTGCCGTCGTCGGTCAGCATCTCGACGACCATGCCGAGCTGGACCTGCGACAGCGGGTAGGCGTCCGCGAGGCCCTCCGGGAGCCGGTTCCGGTCCTCGTCCGCCACCAGGGAGAACGGGGCGACGGTGGCGGGCCGGGCGGCCGGCGCAGGGCGGCCGGTGACGAGTTCGGCGATGCGGGCGACGGTGCGGTACTCGAAGACGTCGCGCACGGCCAGGTCGTATCCGGCGGCGCGCAGCCGTCCGACGAGGGTGACCGCCCGGATGGAGTGTCCGCCTAGCTCGAAGAAGCCGTCCTCGACGCTCACCCGGTCGAGGCCGAGCACGTCCTGCCAGACCTCGGCGATCCGCTCCTCCACGACGGTGCGCGGGGCGACGTACGCCGTCGCGCCGACGGCGTCCTGGCCGGGGGCGGGCAGGGCGCGCTTGTCGAGCTTGCCGTTGGTGGTCAGCGGCAGCCGGTCGAGGACGACGAAGGCGGCCGGGACCATGTACTCGGGCAGTGCGGCGGCGAGCAGGGCGCGCAGCTGGGCCGGGGCGGGAGCGTCGGCGTCGTCCGCGGTGACGTAGGCGACGAGCCGGACGTCGCCGGGGGTGTCCTCGCGGACCAGGACGACCGCGTCGCGGACCACCTCGTGGGCGGCGAGGGCGTTCTCGATCTCGCCGAGTTCGATGCGGAAGCCGCGGATCTTGACCTGGTCGTCGGCGCGGCCGAGGAACTCCAACTGGCCGTCGAGGAGCCGGCGGGCCAGGTCGCCGCTCTTGTAGAGGCGGGCGCCGGCCGGTCCGTACGGGTCGGGGACGAAGCGCTCGGCGGTCAGCTCGGGGCGGTTGAGGTAGCCACGGGCGACGCCCGGACCGCCGACGTGGATCTCGCCGGGGACGCCGATCGGCACCAGCTCGCCGTTGGCGTCGAGGAGGTGGACGGTCAGGTCGGCCAGGGGGTGGCCGATGGGGTTGCCGGACCGCGGGTCGAGGTCCGCGTCGGTCAGCCGCCGGTAGGTGGTGTGCACGGTGGTCTCGGTGATCCCGTACATGTTCACCAGGGCGGTGCGGTCCAGGCCGATGCGCTCCGCCCACGGGCCCAGCTCGGAGACCTCCAGCTTCTCGCCGGCGAAGACCACGGCGCGCAGGGCGAGCCGGTCGATACGCGGGTCGCCGTCGCGGGCGGCGCCGGTCAGCGCGCGGAACGCGGAGGGCGTCTGGTTGAGGACGGTGACGCCCTGGTCGACGAGGAGGTCGAGGAACTCCTCGGGCGAGCGGGTCACCGCGAAGGGGACGACGACGAGGCGACCGCCGTGCAGCAGCGCGCCCCACATCTCCCAGACGGAGACGTCGAAGGCGTAGCTGTGGAACAGCGGCCACACGTCGGTCTCCGCGAAGGCGTAGTGCTCCTGCCCGCGCGCGAGGAGCCGCACCACGTTCTCGTGGGTGAGGGCGACGCCCTTGGGGCGGCCCGTGGAGCCCGAGGTGTAGATGGTGTAGATCAGGTTCTGGGGAGTGCCGGCCACGCCGGGGGCGGTGGCGGGCTGGGCGGCGAGGAGGGCGGCCTCGGTGTCCAGTTCGACCACGTCGCCCTCGTACCGCCCGTCGAGGACGGCGGCCTGGGCGGCGGTGGTCAGCACCACCGGGGCGTTCGCGTCCTTGACGATGTACGCGAGGCGGTCGGCGGGGTTGGCCGGGTCGAGGGGCAGGTAGGCGGCGCCCGACTTGAGCACGCCCAGGAGTGCGGGCATCAGTTCGATGCCGCGTTTTAGGCAGATGCCGACGAGGTCCTCGGGGCCGACGCCCTTGGCGCGCAGCAGGTGCGCGATGCGGTTGGCGCGGGTGTCCAGCTCGGCGTACGAGAGTTCCTGGTCCTCGAAGACGACGGCCACGGCGTCCGGGGTGCGGGCCGCCTGCGCCTCGAAGACCTCGTGGACGCGGCGGGTGACCGGCTCCACGCGTTCGGGGCCGCCGGCGAGCAGGGCCCGCTCGTCGGCGCCGAGGACGCCGGCCGCGGACAGGCGCGTGGCCGGGTCGGTGGTGACGGTCTCCAGGAGGCGCAGCAGGTGGTCCGCCATGCGCTCCACCGTCGCGCGGTCGAACAGGGCGGTGGCGTACTCGAAGCGGCCGGTGAACGAGCCGTCGGCGCCCTCGGTCAGCTGGAGGTCGAGGTCCGTCTTCGCGACACGGCCGGTGCCGAGGTACGGCTCCGCCGTGAGCCCGGCCAGCTCGAAGGCGGCCGTCCGCTCGCCGTGCATGGTGAACGCCACCTGGTAGAGCGGCGTACGGGACATGTCGCGCTCCGGCTGGAGCCGGTCCACGAGCTGGGCGAAGGGCACCGCCTGGTGGTCGAAGGCGTCGAGCACGGTGGAGCGGGTGGCGTCGAGCAGTTCGCCGAAGGACGCGTCCGCGCTCCAGCGGCCGCGCAGGACGAGGCTGTTGATGCCGTAGCCGATCAGGCCCTGGAGTTCGGGCAGGGTGCGCCCCGAGCCGACGGTGCCGACGGCGACGTCGGTGCGGCCGGTGTAGCGGCCGATCAGGCCCTGGAAGGCGGCGAGCACCACCATGAAGGGGGTGGCCTCGTGGCTCCGGCCCGTCGCGCGGACGCGGTCGGCGAGCGGGGCGGGCAGGGTGAAGGCGACGGTGTCGCCCGCCGCGTCCCGCACGGCCGGCCGCGGTCGGTCGGCCGGCAGTTCCAGCGCCTCCAGGTCCGCCAGCTGAGCGGTCCAGTAGTCGAGTTGCCGGGCCAGGGCGCCGCCGTTCAGCTCCGCGCGCTGCCAGGTCGCGTAGTCCGCGTACTGCACCGGCAGGGGCGCCAGCGGGTTGTCGGCGCCGCTGGTGAACGCGCCGTAGAGGGCGGAGAGTTCCTGGCCGAGGACGCCGGTGGACCAGGCGTCGCAGGCGATGTGGTGGAAGACGACCGACAGCACGTGGTCGTCGGCGGCGCGCCGCAGCAGCCGGGCGCGCACCGGCCACTCGCCGGCCAGGTCGAAGGAGCGGCCCATGTCGTCCTCGACGGCACGCAGCAGGCTCTCCTCGTCCGCGACCACGGTGACGTCCAGCGCGGTGGGGCGCGGGGCGTCGATGACCTGGACGGGTTCGTCACCGGCGAGCGCGTAGCGGGTGCGCAGGATCTCGTGGCGCTCCAGGAGCGTCTGCCAGGCGCGGCCGAGCGCCCCGGTGTCCAGCGGACCGCGCAGTCGCAGCACGAGCGGCACCAGGTACTCGGTGCTGTTCGGCTCCAGCCGGTTCAGGAACCACATCTGCTGCTGGCCGTACGACAGCGGCAGGGGGGCCGTGCGGTCCGCGCGCGGCACCGCGGTGCGCCGGCCGGCGCCGCGCCGGCCCGCCATCCGGCGGCGCAGCAGCTCGTCGCGGAGTGCCGCGGTGTCCCGGACCGTCTGAGCCTTGTCCCCGGTCATGCGTCGTACCCCTTCACCAGCAGTTCGTCATTCACGAGTTCCGAGTCGGTGAGCGCGGCGATCTCCGCCTTGACGCGCTCCTCGACGGTGGCCGCGAGGCGCGCGACGGTGGGTCCCTCGAACACCGTGCGCACCGCGAAATCGATCTCGAACTCCTCCTGGATGCGGGAGATCAGCCGGATCGCGAGGATCGAGTTGCCGCCCACGTGGAAGAAGTTGTCGTGCGCGCCCGCCCGGGTGCCGAGCAGCTCGGTCCAGATCTCGGCGATGCGTTCCTCGACGGGACCGCTCGGCGGCACCCGGTCCGCCGGGCCGGGGTCCGTGCCGGGCAGGGGCAGGGCGCGCCGGTCGACCTTGCCGTTCGCGTTGAGGGGCAGCGCGTCGAGCGGGGTCCAGACGGCGGGGACCATGTAGTCCGGCAGCAGCCGGGCGCAGTGCGCGGCGAGGGTGCCGGCGGGGTCGCCCACGGGGTCGCCGCCGGGCTCCGGGTCTCCGGGCTCGGGGACGTAGTAGGCGACGAGCTGCTTCGCCCCGTCGTCGGTCGCGTGGACGGTGAGGAACGCCTCGCGCACCGCGGGGTGGCCGGCCAGGACGGCCCGGACCTCGCCGAGTTCGACGCGGTAGCCGCGGATCTTGACCTGGTCGTCGAACCTGCCGAGGAACTCGACGTTGCCGTCGGCCCGCCGGCGAACCCGGTCGCCGGTCCGGTAGACGCGGGCGCCGGGCGTGCCGAACGGGTCGGGCAGGAAGCGTTCGGCGGTCAGGTCGGGGCGGTTCGCGTAGCCGCGGGCCACGCCCGTACCGCCGACGTACAGCTCGCCCGCGACGCCGGCGGGCACCGGCTGGAGCCGGTCGTCCAGGACGTACATCGTCATGTTCGGCAGCGGCCGGCCGATCGGCAGGATCTCCGTGCCGGTCCCTTCGGACGCCTCGGGCACCTCGAAGACGCAGGTGCCCACGGAGGCCTCGGTCGGCCCGTACTCGTTGACCAGGCGGGTGTCGGGGGCCAGGGCCCGCCACCGCTCCAGAGTGGCCCGCGAGAAGGCCTCCCCCGCCACGACGAGGACCGGGGCCAGCGCACCGGCCTGGGCCGGGGTCAGTTGGAGGGCGAGCACGTCGAGGTGGCCGGGGGTGAGCTTCACGAAGCTGAACGGTTCGGCCTCGGCGAGGTGCTTGCCCAGCTCCGAGAGGTCGGTGTCCTGCGGCAGCAGGAACAGCCGCTGCCCGGTGACCAGCGGCGCCCACAGGTTGGGGACGACGAGGTCGAAGGCGACGGACGAGAAGAGCGGCGCCCCGCCGTAGTCGCGCGGCGCCAGCTCCCGCGCCGCCCAGGCGACGTGGTTGACGAGGCCGCGATGGGTGACCTCGACGCCCTTGGGCGTCCCGGTGGAGCCCGACGTGAAGATCACGTAGGCGAGCCGGTCGAGGTCGTCGGTGCGGGCGGGCCGGGTGGCCGGCATGGCCGCGATCCGGGCCGCGTCGGTGTCGACCAGGACCGCGCCGTCCCCGGCGGTCGCCGTGTACGCGCTCGACGTGATCACCGTGCGCGCGCCCGCGCTCCGGCGCATCGCGGTGAGCCGCTCGGCGGGGCAGGAGGGGTCGACAGGCAGATAGGCGCCGCCGGCCTTCCACACCGCGAGCAGGGCCGTGACCAGCTCGGGCCCGCGGTCCAGGAGCACCGCGACCCGCGACTCGGCGCCGACGCCCCGCTCCCGCAGCAGGTGCGCGAGGTGGTTGGCGCGGGCGTCCAGCTCGCCGTAGGTGACGCTTTGCGAGCCGTACGAGAGGGCGGTGACGTCCGGGTCGGCGGTGGCCCAGGCCTCGACGAGGGCGAGGACGCTCTCGGACTCGGCGCTGACCTCGGTGTCGTTCCATCCGACGAGGAGGCGGCCGCGCTCGTCGGCCGACAGGAAGTCGACCTTGCCGAGCGGCAGGTCGGGCTGCTCGGCGACCTGCCGGAGCAGGCTGGTGAAGTGTCCGGCGAGCTGCTCGACGGTGGCGCGCTCGAAGAGGCTGGTGGCGTATTCGAGTACGCCGTCCAGGGCGCCGTCCCCCGTCCTGCGCATGAACAGGGAGAGGTCGGTCTTGGCGACCTGCCAGGCGGCGGTGAAGGCCGCCATGTCCGCGTCCTCGGTGGCGACGCTGGTGACGCCCTCGCTGTGCAGGTCGAAGGCGACCTGGTAGAGCGGGGTGCGGGAGAGGTCGCGCTCGGGCTGGAGCTCGTCGACGAGCCGCTCGAAGGGCAGTTCCTGGTGGGCGAAGGCGGCTCGCGCGGCCTGGCTGACCCGGTCGAGGGCGTCGGCGAAGGTGACGTCGGCGTCCAGCGCGCACCGTACGACGAGGGAGTTGAGGAAGAAGCCGACGGTGCCCTCGGTCTCGGGGCGGCCGCGGCCGGCGACGGGGGTGCCGACCGGGATGTCCCAGCTGCCGCTGTAGCGGGCGATCAGGGTGGCGTAGGCGG
The DNA here is from genome assembly GCF_031597775.1 of Streptomyces sp. BB1-1-1. Taxonomy (NCBI): domain Bacteria; kingdom Bacillati; phylum Actinomycetota; class Actinomycetes; order Kitasatosporales; family Streptomycetaceae; genus Streptomyces; species Streptomyces sp. BB1-1-1. Next base: position 4,046,872 of record NZ_CP134203.1, read on the forward strand.
TGAGCAGCGTCATGAAGGGCGTGGCACGGTGCGCCTTGCCCAGCTCGGTCAACCGGTCGGCCAGTTCGGGCTCGACGCGGAAGGGGACGACGGCTCCGCGCGGGTCGCGCTCGGCCGGGCGGGGACGGTCCAGGGGCAGGTCGACGGGTTCGATGCCGGCCAGCGCGGTGCGCCAGTGGGCCAGCTCGCCGGCGATGAACTCCTCGGTGTGCCGGGCGTGCTGCCAGGCCGCGTAGTCCGCGTACTGCACGGCGAGCGCGGGCAGCCGCGGCTCGCGGTCCGCCTCGAACGCGGCGCACAGCTGACGCAGCTCACGCTCCAGGACGACGGTGGACCACCCGTCGACGGTGATGTGGTGCAGGGTGAGGAGCAGCACGTCGCCGTCGTCGGTGCGGGCGAGCAGCGCCCGCCACAATGGCCCCGAGGCCAGGTCGAAGCCGCGCTCGAACTGCTCGCGGAACAGCCGCTCCAGGCCGTCGCGTGGGGTGTCCTCGACACGCAGCTCGACCGGTCGCGCACCGGCCTCGCCGATCACCTGGTACGGCTCGCCGCCCCGGTCCGGATAGCGGGTGCGCAGCGCCTCGTGGCGGGCGGACAGTGCGTCCAGGGCGCGCCGCACGGTGTCGGCGCCGGTGCCCTCGGGCAGCCGCAGGAAGAGCGGGGCCACCCACTCGGGGCTGCCCGGGTGCATCCGGTCCAGGAACCACAGGCGGCGCTGGCCGGACGACAGCGGCAGTTCGCCGTCGCGCGGGACGGGCACGATCGGGCTCTCGTCGGCGGCGGGGACCTCGATGAGGCCGGCCTGCCCCTCGACGGTGGTGGCCCGCAGCAGTCCGCGCAGCGAGATCTGCGCGCCGGACGCGGCGCGCAGCCTCGCGGCGAGGCGGGTCAGCTGGAGGGAGGTGCCGCCGAGGGCGAAGAAGTCGTCGTGCGCCCCGACCCGGTCCGCGCCGAGCAGGTCGGCCCAGGCGTCCGCGACGAGCTGCTCGGCGGCGGTGCGCGGGGTGACGAACGACGGCCGGCCGGCCGCGGCGATCTCGCCCGGGGTGGGCAGCAGGGCCCGGTCGACCTTGCCGTTGGTCGTGAGCGGGAAGGCGTCGAGGGTGTGGAAGAACGACGGGACGTGGCTCTCAGGGAGCCGCTCGCGCAGGAAGGCGCGCAGCGCGTCGGCCGACGGGCCGGCGGCCTCGGGACCGGCCGCGGTGAGGTGCGCGGCGAGCCGCTTGCTGCCGCCCTCCGCCTCGTACGGCACGACGACCGCGCCGGTGACGCCGGGGTGCGCGGCGAGCGCCGCCTCGATCTCGGCCGGTTCGACGCGGACGCCGTTGACCTTGACCTGGTGGTCGAGCCGGCCCAGGTAGTCGAGGGTGCGGTCGGAGCGCCAGCGCACCAGGTCGCCGGTGCGGTAGAGGCGGGAGCCGGGCTCGCTCGCGTAGGGGTCGGGCACGAAGCGCTCGGCGGTCAGGTCGGGGCGGCCGAGGTAGCCGCGGGCCACGCCGGTCCCGCCCGCGTACAGCTCGCCCGGGGTGCCGATCGGGACCGGGTCGCCGTTCGGGTCGAGGACCAGGACGCGCATTCCGGGGATGGGGCGGCCGATGGGTATCGGGCCGCTGGTCTGCGCCGGGTCGACGGGCTGGGCGGTGATGTCGATGGAGCACTCGGTGGGCCCGTAGGTGTTCCACACCTCCAGCGCCGGGCCGGCCTTCTCGCGCAGCCGGGCGACGAGTTCGCCGTGCAGTGCCTCACCGGCGGAGAACAGCAGCCGCAGGGAGCCGCAGCCGGTCCAGTCGCCCTCCTCGACGAGGACGCGCAGGACGGAGGGGACCACCTGGAGGACGGTGACGCGGTGGTCGGCCACCGCGCGCAGGAGCGCCGCCGGGTCCCGCTCGGCGCCGCGCGGTGCGAGGACCACGCTGCCGCCGCCGACCAGCGGGGCGAAGATCTCCCAGCCGGCCGCGTCGAAGCCGATGGACGTCTTCTGCAGGACGCGGTCGGCGGGGCCGAGGCCGTGCTTGCGCACGGTCCAGCCGACGCGGTTCGCGATGCCCGCGTGGGTGATGACGACGCCCTTCGGGGTGCCGGTGGAGCCGGAGGTGAAGACGGTGTAGGCGGCGCCGTCCGGGTCCGCGCCGCCCGCGGGTCCGGTGTCCGGCAGCTCGGCGGGCACCTCCTCGGGCCCCGCCCGGCGGGCACCCGCCTCGCGTACGGCGCCTTCGAGCGCCGGGCCGGCCAGCACGACCCGGGCGCCCGCCGCGCGGACCAGGCCGGTCAGCCGGGCCGGCGGCTGCGCCGGGTCCAGCGGCAGGTAGGCGGCCCCGGACTTCCACACCCCGAGCAGCGCGACGACCAGGTCCGCGCCGCGTTCCAGGCCGACCCCGACGACGGAGTCCGGCCCGGCCCCCAGCCCCCGCAGGAAGTGCCCCATGCGGTTCGCCGCGCGGTCCAGCTCCGCGTACGTCACCGTGCGCGCGCCGTCGACGACGGCGACCGCGTGCGGCGTGCGCAGGGCCTGTGCGGCGAACCTCTCGTGCAGAAGAGGGGTGCCTCCGGCCGCCGACGGCCGGGGACGGATGTCGGGGACGTCACCCGACCGCTGTTCGGCGTTCACGAGATCTCCTGTTCCGAAGTGCGAAAGAGAGAAGGTGCGGAGGAAGGGTGTGGGGGGCGGGGCGGGGGCGGGTCAGGCCGCGTCGGCCTCCATGCGCTCACGCAGGCTGCGCGGGCGCATGTCCGTCCAGACCTCGGCGATCCGGGCGAGGCACTGCTCGCGGGTGCCCTCGGTGCCCTCGGCGCTCCAGCCGGCGGGCAGGTCGCGCTCGGCCCACCAGATCGAGTACTGGTCCTCGTCGTTGCGGACGACGCGGTAGGTGCGGTCGTCGGTCGGCTCGGTCGCCATGTCTGCTCCTTAGGAGGGTGGTCGGGCGGACGCCCGGTGGTGGGTGGTGCGTGGGTGTACTCAGGCGGCGGGCGGCGGCAGGAAGCCGTCGACCCGAACCCCCAGGCCCTTGGCGGCCGCCGTGTCGTACACGGCGGCGGCGAGGGCCAGGTCGAGCACCCCGAGCCCGAACGGCGAGAAGACCGTCGTCCGGCCCGGGACGCGGACGAACTCCCGCTCGCCGTTGAGCAGCTCGCCGATCGAGGCATCGATGAAGTCCCGGTCGCCGGTGAGCTGTTCGGCCAGGTGCGGCGAGGTGCGCTCGCGGCACACGTGGTCGGCGTCGTCGACGATGTTGTGGGCGCCGAGCAGCGCCTCGGGGTGCAGGTCGCGCAGCGAGACGTGCAGCACCAGCGAGCCCGGCCGCACCGCGTCGAGGCCGGTGTGCGGCACTCCCGCCGTGGTCGCGAAGGAGATCAGGGGGTGCGCGCCGAGCGCCTCGTCGAGGGTGTCGGCGTACGCGACCCGCAGGCCGGGCGCGTCGGCGGCGAGCCGGCCGGCGAACTCCTCGGCGCGGGGCCGCGCCCGGTCGAACAGCGTGACCTCGGTCAGCTCCGGGAGCACCGCGCGCAGATGGCGCAGGATCTCCTGGTTGATGACGCCGCAGCCGATCAGCGCGACACCGGCCGGGCGGGCGTCGCGGGTCAGCAGCTCGGCGGCGAGCGCGGCACTGGCCGCGGTGCGCATGGCGGAGATCACCGAGCCCTCGACCAGCGCCTCGGGGTGGCCCGTGGCCAGCGAGTTGAGCAGGATCGCGGCACTGGCGCGCTGCAGCCCCGACTCGATGTTCGCCGGGAACGACGAGATCCACTTCATTCCGGCCACCGGGCGGTCACCGCCGCGGTAGGCCGGCAGGCCGATGATGCGGTCCCGGTCGTGCCCGGGGAAACGCAGGAAGACGGAGTGCGGGACCGCGGTCTGCCCGGAGGCGTGCAGCCGGTAGGCCTCGGCGACGGTGCGGACGTTGTCCGCCTCGCGGCCGCTGAGGATGCTCTCGACATCGGCGTGCCGGATGACAATCATGGGAAGTCAGTCCTTCCAGAGATGGGAGACCTCGCCGAAATTCCGGTGCACCCAGTCGTCGGAGTAGATGGTGTCGAGGTAGCGGTCGCCGCCGTCCGGGAAAATGAGCACGCAATTCGACCCGTCCGGAATGTGTTCCGCGTATTTCCGCAAGGCCGCGACCGTCGCCCCGGACGAGCCGCCGGCCAGGATCGCCTCGCGGGCGACGAGCCTGCGGCAGGCGGCGACGCATTCGAGGTCGGAGATGTGGACCACCTCGTCGGCGGCCTGGGGGTCCATCAGCGGCGGCACCACGGAGGCGCCGTGCCCGGGGATGAGCCGTACCGTCGACTCCAGCCCGAAGATCGCGCTGCCCAGGGCGTCGACGGCGACGACCGTGGTGCCGAGACCCGCGTCCCGGATGTGGTCGGCGCAGCCCTTGAGGGTGCCGAAGGTGGAGACCGAGGCGAAGAGGTAGTCGACCCGGCCGTCCAGGGACCGGGCTATCTCCCGCATGGTGACCTCGTGGGCGCGCGGGTTCAGGGGGTTGGCGTACTGGTTGGGCCAGAACGCGTTCGCGGTGCTCGCGACCAGCTCGCGCACCCTGCGCAGACGGGACGGCAGGTACTCGCCGGTGGCCGCGTCGCGCTCGGTGACGACCTCGATCTCGGCGCCGAAGGCTTTGAGGATGGCGAGGTTCTGCGTGGTGGTCTTGCCGTCGACCACGCAGACGAAGCGCAGCCCCAAGTAGCGGCAGATCTGTGCGAGTCCGACCGCGAGATTGCCGGAACTGGACTCGATGACGACGGACTCGCCCGGCCGCAGTTCGCCACTGCGCACTGCGTCGACGAGCATTCTCAGCGCCGACCGGTCCTTGATGCTGCCGCCCGGGTTGAAGCGCTCGACCTTGGCGTAGACCTGGGACCCGAAGCCGGGCAGCAGGTTTTCCATGTGGACCAAAGGGGTGTTCCCGATGGTCGACAGAATTCCTGAGTACGGTTTCTCGGGCACGGTTGTCCCTTCGTGGCAGGCACTGTTGAAAACCTCTGACCTGACCCTCGAATTCTGTGCGGGACCGCTATACAGCCCCTATACGGCGCGGGCCGGCACGCGAAAGGAGCCGGGGTACGCCGGTTGTGGCGTATCCCGGCTCCTTCGCGTGCCGGATGCGTGCGGCTCCTGCGGGCTCTCGCGGGCTCTTCCGGGGAGGGAGGAGCCGTCAGCGCGTGGCGGCCGTCTGTCCGGCCGGCTCCTGGAGGGGAGCCGTCGGCAGCGGCGCGGCGTCCGGGGCGGCCGCCGGCGCGGGGGCGGGGGCGGGATCGTCGTCGCTGCCCTCCAGGCTGACGCCCGGCAGCCAGCGCAGGGCGCGCGGCATCTTCCAGGTCGCGTCGCCGAACATCGTCAGCGCGGCCGGCAGCAGCACTCCGCGCACGAGGGTGGCGTCGATGAGCACGGCCGTCGCGAGTCCGACGCCCACCATCTTGTAGTCGATGGCGGAGAGCGTGGCGAAGACCGAGAACACCGCGATCATCACGGCGGCGGCGCTGGTGACGACGCCCGCGCTCTTGGTGATGCCCTCCACCACGGCCTGCTTGGTGGACATGCCCCGGCCCCGGTACTCACGTACCCGGCTGAGGATGAACACGTGGTAGTCCATGCTCAGCCCGAACAGGGTGACGAACATGAACAGCGGCAGCCAGCTGACCACCGCGCCGTACGAGCGGAAGTCGAGCAGCGAGGACAGGTGCCCGTCCTGGAAGACCAGGGTCAGCACGCCGTAGGCCGCGCCGATCGACAGCAGGTTGAGGACGATCGACACGATCGGGATCACCAGCGACCGGAAGGCGGCCGCGAGCAGCACGAAGGCGAGGACGATCACGAAGCCGAAGACCCACGGGGCGCTGTTCTCCAGCGCCGAGTTGAAGTCCTCCTGCTTGGCGGTGTCGCCGGCGACCGCGTACTCCAGGCCGTCGACCTCGCCGAACGAGGCGGGCAGCGCGTTGTCGCGCAGTTCCTTCAGGGCGGCCACGGACTCGGCGTTCTTGCCGTCGCCGGCCAGCGGTACCCGCACCACCATGAGTTCGCCGCCGGGGATCAGGCTGGCCTCGACGGGCTCCATCAGCTTGCCGTCACTGCCGGCGACCTGCTCCTTGAGCGTGGAGATCGCGGACTTGACCGCGGCTCCGTCCAGGTCCGTGCCGCGCACCACGACCTCGGCCGGCTGCGTGTCCACCGGGAACGCCTTCTCGACCCGCTCAAGGGCCTGCAATGCCGGTACGTCGGTGGGCAGCCGGTGCTTGAGGTCCGGGTCGGAGAGCTTCATGCCGAGCGCGGGTACGGCGAGCAGGGCCAGGGCCGCCGCGCCGACGACGGCCCAGATCACGGGGGCCTTGACGACCTTGCGCACGATCGCGCCCCACACGCGGGAGTCCTTGACGACGGTGCGGCGGGCGCCGAGCCACGGCACCTGCCAGCGGTCGACGCGCTCGCCGAGCCAGGACAGCATGGCGGGCAGCGCGGTGATCGCGCCGAGCATGCCGATGCCGACGACGGCGATGGTGCCGACGGTCATGCCGGTGAAGGTCTCGATGCCGGTGAAGAACAGTCCGGCGAGCGCGACCATGACGGTGAGCCCGGAGACCACGACCGCCTTGCCGGAGGTGCGGCCCGCGATGATGAGCGCGGTGTCGTTGTCGTGTCCGGCGGCGCGCTCCTCGCGGGCCCGGCGCAGGTAGAACAGCGAGTAGTCGACGCCCACGGCCATGCCGATCAGGAGCACCACCGACGGGGTGGAGTCGCCGATCGCGATCCACTTGCCGAAGAACGTCAGGAAGCCCATGGCCGCCACGACGGAGACCAGCGAGATCAGCACCGGCAGGCCGGCCGAGATGAGCGAGCCGAAGACGACGGTCAGGATCGCCACGGTGAGCGGGATGGACAGCACCTCGGCGCGGAGGAAGTCGTCGTCCTGGATCTTGTCGATCGCCTGGCTGACGCTGACCTTGCCGGTCTGCGTGATGTCGACACCCGGGTGGGCCTTCGCCTGTTCGGCGACGGCCTTCTCCATCGGCTCCATCGAGTAGCCGGTCACGGAGAACCGGACGAGCAGCGAACGCCCGTCCTCGGACACCAGCTTCTCGGCCGCTTCGGCGCCGTCGGTCGGCGTGACGACGTCGGAGGCCCAGTTGGCGCCGGTCTCGTCCTTGCCGAGTCCGCGCAGCGCCTGCGCGACGTCCGTGGCCGCCTGCTGCATCTTCGGGTTGTCGGTGTAGGCGGGGTCGCCCGCCTCCGCCTCGATCAGCACGTTCTCCTGCGGCGGTGAGAACACGGCCGCGTCGTCCAGCATCTTCTGTGCGCGGCCCGTCTCACCCGGCGCGTGCTCGTCGAGGCTGGTGGAACCCAGGCCCGCACCGATCGCGATGATGAGGACAACCAGACCCAGCCAGCCGAAGGCTGCCCGTTTCCGGTTTCGGACACTCCAGTGGGTGATCCGTTCGACCAACGGCCGTCGGCCGGCCCCGGTTGCCTGATTCATGATGGTGACCTCGTCGGTAGGGGTGGTGGGTTCACGCTGGCACCGCCTTCTCATAAACGGCCTATATCCCGAGGCCCCGAGGGGTGGGGGGCGGTGCCGCGCTCACCAGTCGTCGTACTGGCCGTCGCCCAGGCTCAGCAGTTCCGCGAGCTGGTCGCCGGCGGCCAGCGGGACGCGCGAGACGACCGCCGTGGGCTCGTCCACCGCCGCCTCGATCATGCGGGTGCACACCTCGGCGAACCGCTCGACGGTCTCCCGGTCGAACAGCTCGTCGGCGTAGCGCAGGACGACCGTCAGCCCGTCCGCGCTGCTGCGCAGTTCGACGTTGACGTCGAACTGGCCTTCCATGTGCGGGAGGTCGATGAGCGACAGCCGCAGTCCTCCGTAGGTCGTCGGTTCCGCCGCGCCGACCAGTCCGGGCACCGGCAGCCGGTCGGTCGCGAGCAGTGTCACGGCCATCGCGAACCTGGGTACGGGGACGGGGTGACGCAGCCGCCCGAGGCCGGCGAGCAGGCCCAGGTGGGCCTCGCTCACGGTGTCGCCGATGGTGGTGTCGGCGGCGAACCGGGCGCGCAGGGCGAGGGAGCTGACGAGATAGCCGACCATGTCGGCGGTGCCCTTGCCGATCCTGCTGGACGCGGGGCAGCCGATGAGGAAGTCGTCGAGCCCGGTGGAGCGGTGCACGGCGGCCTGGAAGGCGCCGAGCAGCAGCGCGAAGGGGGTCACCCCGGCGTGCGCGGCCGCGTCGGGCAGCCGGGCGGCGAGATCCGGGGCGAGCGCGTGGACGTAGGTCGTGCCGCGCAGCGCCGCGGGTCCGGTGGCGGGCCGGTCGGGGGTCAGGGTCGCGGCGGTGGTGCCCTGGCCGAGCCCGGCCCAGTACCGCTCGGCGCGGGCGCGGGCGGGGCTGTCGGCGAGCGCCCGTTCCTGGTCGACGTACCGGCTGTACGGGACGGCGGGGGCGGGCAGCGGCCCGCCGCCGAGGGCGTACGCGTCGAGGAGGTCGCGCAGCATCAGCCACTGGCTGGTGGCGTCGCTCGCGATGTGGTGGGCGGCGACCACGAGCGCCGCGTCGGCGGGCCCGCGGCGCAGCAGCACGACCCGGAACGGCCAGGCGTCGCAGAGCGCGAAGGGCCGGGCGCCGGCCTCGCGGGCGAGCGCGGTCACCTCCTCGTCCGTGCCGCCGGGCACCTCGCGCACCTCGAACGGCACGGGCAGGCCGGGCGCGGGCCGGCGTACCGGCTGCCCGTCCTCCTCCTCGTACACGGAGCTCAGCAGCTCGTGGCGGCCGGCGAGGGCGGCCACCGCGCGGCGCAGTCGCTCCACGTCGAGCGGGCTGTGCACGCGCACGCCGAGGACCACGTTGTACGCGGCGCTGGCGGGGGCGAGCCGGTGCAGGAACCACATGGCTTCCTGGCCCGCGGAGAGCGGGAGCGCGGCGGTCACCGCCTGGCCAGCTCTTCCGTGAGGTGGGCGGTGATCGCGCCGACGGTCGGGTGGTCCCAGGCCATGGTCGGTTCGACGGCGAGCCCGAAGCGGTCCTCGACGTCGCCGCACAGGGTGAGCGAGTAGACCGAGTCGAGTCCGATGTCGACCAGCGGCGCGTCCTCGTCGATCTCCTCGGTGGAGCACTCCAGGTAGAAGGCGATCCGTTCGACGAGCCAGCCGCGGATGTCGGCGGCGGAGACGGTGTCGGGCGCGGAGGGCCCGGTGGACGCGATGGACATGGCTGAACTCCCGTGGGACGGCGCCCCGCTCAGGCGAGCGGAGCGCGGATGAGGTCGAAGGTGAGGTGCTCTTCGTGACGGTGGAGCAGCTCCGTGTGGAGCTCCTCGGCCGCGTCCCGGGGCAGCGGCCCCGGCTTCAGGCCGAGACGGTCGGCGAGCCGGTGCAGGGCGCAGATCACCCAGGCCGGATCGCGCAGCGGGCCGTCGCCGTGCCGCCACACGCCGAGACAGGCCGCGGCGGCGAGCACGTGCGCGTACCGGTCGGCGAGCAGGAACCCGCGGCGCGAGGCAAGCACCGTGCGGTCCCGGGGCGGCAGTTCGGCGGCGCGGCGCGCGATGCCCCGCAGTTCGCCGGCGAACAGCCGGGCCAGGGCGTTCACGCGGGGGTCGTCGTACTCGGTGTCGGTGACGGCCCGGCCGAGGGTGTCCCGGCCGCGCGCGTTGAGCTCCAGCCGCGCGAGGTCCAGGGGCGGCAGCGGGTCGCCGGGGCGGAACAGCGCCGCGGGGGGCGCGGCCCCGGGCCGGAACCAGCCGCGCTCCGCGAGCCGCGGCAGCTGCGGCACGATCGTGGCCTGGCAGACGGCGCTGCCCGCGTGGGCGAGCGCCACCACGGGCAGGTCGCGGGCGGCCTTCTGGAAGACGGCGTACGGGCCGGTGCGCACGTAGCTGCGGGCGCCCAGCAGCACCGACAGGCGGTACGAGGACTCCTGGAGCAGCTTGGGCACCAGGTACTTCACGGCGGCGGACTGCACGCTGGTCTCGCCCGGCAGCAGGTGCAGCGACCGGGCGCCGACCGTGGCCAGGGCGTCGCACACCAGCAGGTCGGCGAAGGCCCCCACCAGCGTGGCGCGCGGGTACGGAAGCCGGGCGACGGGCCGGCCGTACAAGTGTCGCCCGAGCCCGAAGCCGAGCGCGGCCCGCAACTGGGTGTCGCCGATGCCGACGACCATGCCGGGCAGCACGCTGCGGGTCACCTGGAAGGCGCGCAGCACGGTCTCCATGGCGCCGCCGGGTGTGCCGAGCACGGAGTCGGCGGGCACCGGGCAGTCGTCGAACTCGATGCCGCCGAGCAGGCAGCCGCGGACGCCCGACGTCGGGTAGCGGGTGTCGCGGCGCACCGCGTCGGCGGGCAGCCGGTCGAGGTCGACCAGGAGGTGGGAGTGGCTGCGGCTGCCCGGTCGGTCGCTGGTGCGGGCGAACACCACGGCGGCCTCGGCCCGCGAGATGTTGTTCACGAGCTGCTTGCCGCCCCGCAGCCGCAGGCCCTCGGGCACCGGGGTGGCGGTGAGGTCGACGCGGGAGAAGTCGCTGCCGTGGGCGAGTTCGGTGTACGCGGCGACGACGCGGCCGCCGGAGAGCAGGATGTCGGCGGCCCGCCGCTGCTGCGCGGCGGAGCCCGACGCCCAGACGGGCAGTCCGGCGATGAAGCTGGTGACGCCGTAGCCGATGCCGAGGGAGCAGTCGCGCCGGAAGACGGTGCGCATGAGGTGCGCGAACCCGTCGGCCTGGGTGAAGCGGCCGCCCAGGGCGCGGGGCACGAACTCGGCGTTGAGGCCGTATCCGGTGAGCAGCCGCTCGCCCTCGGCGGACAGTTCGCCCTGTTCGTCCGCGGCGAGCACGGCGACGGTGCCCAGCGGGTTGTCGGGGTCACCGGCGGGCCCGACGAGGCGTTCGAGGGCGGCGGTGCGCACCCGGTGGTCCGGGTCCGCCGCGGTCGTCGCGGGCAGCGGTCCGGGGGCGTGCGGTCCGGGTGCGTGCGTGATCGTCTCGCTCATGACCCCTCCTGGGTCGGACGGCCCGCGGCCTCGGCCAGTTCGCAGTGCAACAGCGAGAACAGCAGCCCTTCGCGGTGCTGCCGGCGCAGGGTCGGCAGCAGCCGGTCCAGGGCCGGTCCGTCCACGTCGTCGAGATCGGGTTCACCGCTCAGCTGCCGCAGCAGCCGGGTGAGTACGGCTTCCAGCCAGCCGCTGTCGGACCAGCGTCCGGCGGGGTTCTCCAGCCACAGGTGCAGGGCGGCCGAGGCCGCGTAGAGCAGCGTGTAGTCGCGGGCGAGGGCGAAGGCCCGTTCGGGCACGTCGCGGGCGGAGGGCCGGTGGGCGGCGAGTTCGTCGTGCAGTTCCCCGGCCAGCACGAGCAGTCGCCCGGCCTGGGCGGCGACGGCGCTGTCCGGTTCCCGGTCCCGGACCCGGCCGACGGCGGCCGGCAGCGCCTGTACGACGCTGCAGCCGGACCGGGCGTACAGGGTCAGGGCGCCCGGGTCGAGCGCGGGGGGCGGTGCGTCGAGCCGGGCGGAGGCGGCGACGCCGGCCGGGTCGGTGTGCCCGCCGCGCCAGCCGCGGACGAGGACCGGGAACTGGTTGATGAGGTAGTTGAGGTTGACGACGGTGCTGCCGTCGAAGATGCCGACGATCCTGTGGTCGCGTTCGATCTTCTGGAACGTGCCCTCCGCGTGGTCCGCGACGAGCATGGCGCGCGCCCCGAGGACCTGCCGCAGGCCGGCGATCAACTGGTCGCCGACGGTCGGCACCAGGTACTTCACGACGGCCGACACGGCGCTCTGTTCCCCGGTGAGGGTGTGGATGCCGCGGGTGGCGACCAGGCTGACGGCCTCCACGGCGAGCAGGTCGGCGTAGGCCTCGGCGAGGGTGCGGCCGGCCTGCGGGAGATCGGCGAGCCGTCGCCCGTACAGCTCGTGCCGCTCGGCGAAGGCGACCGCGACGCCCAGGGCCTGTCCGGCCATGCCGAGCGTCATCGCGGAGCAGAGCGTGCGGGTGATCTGGAAGCCCTTGAGGATGATCTCGAGTCCCGCGCCCTCGGCGCCGATCCGCGCCGACGCGGGGATCTCGGCGCCCGTGAAGGCGATCCCGCTGATGTCGGCGCCGCGCACCCCGTGGGTGGGCAGCGCCGGTACCGGACGCCAACTCTCCGTAGCGAGGCGGGACTTGTCGACGAGGAAGAGGCTGAAGCCGCGGGCGCCGCCGGCCGGGTCGGTGCGGGCGAGGACGGTCACCAGGTCGGCCCGGGTGGCGTTGTTGATCAGCCACTTCTCGCCGTCGAGCCGGTAACCGCCCGTCCGGGTGCGCTCGGCGGTCAGTTCGCCGGCCAGCAGGTCGCTGCCGTGCGTCTGCTCCGTCAGCGCGAGCGAGACCACCGCGCCGTCCATGACCCGCCCGGCCAGCCAGGCCGCCTGCTCAGCGCTGCCGCCCACCCAGACCGAGACCGCGCCGAGATACGTCTTGGTGTGCGCGAGCGCGACGGTGAAGTCGCGGCGGCCCAGCGTGCGGATGATCTGCAGCAGCTCCTCGCTGGAGCGCAGTTCTCCGCCCAGGTGCGCGGGCACGAACCACTTCGGCAGGCCGAGCGCGTCGAGCTGCCGGCACACCTCGGCCGGGAACGCCTCCGCCCGGTCCAGCGCGCCGAGCCGGGCGAAGGAGAAGGCCAGGGCCGCGTCATGGGGGTCGCCGAACCGGCCCTCCAGCTCCTCGGTGAGCCCGTAGGGGGACCACTCCCCGGCCGTGGTCGCTGTCGTGGCCGCCGTGGTCACCGGCTGTCCGCCTTCCGGGTCCGGGGCGCCCCGGCGTGCGCCAGCGCGTCCTTGAGGTAGAGCTCCCGCATGAGGGTGCGCCGGATCTTGCCGCTGGTGGTGCGGCGCACCTCGCCGACCCGCACCAGGGCGACGGCGCCGACCCTGACCCCGAGGCGCCGGCCCAGCCGGGTCCGCGCACTGGTCGCCAGGTGCCGCAGCTCGTCCTCGCCGCGGCGGCCCGCCCGTACTTCCTGGGTGACGACGATCTCCTCGTGCGGGCCCTGCGGGACCGCGAAGGCGGCGGCCGGAAGGTTCCCGAACTCCTCCTCCAGGGCGCCGATCTCCCGCTCGATGTCGTGCGGGTAGAGGTTCCGTCCGTGCACGATGATCATTTCCTTGATGCGACCGGTGACGTACAGCTCGCCGCCGAAGAGGGCCCCGAGGTCGCCGGTGCGCAGGAAACCGCCGCCCAGCCCGGCGGCGGTGGCGTCGAAGGTGCGCCGGGTCTCCTCCTCGCGCGCCCAGTAGCCCTGCGCGAGGCTCTCGCCGCGGATCCAGATCTCGCCGATCTCCCCGTCCGGGAGGACCCGGGCCGTCGCGGGGTCGACGATCCGCACCTCCAGGCCGCGCACGATGCCGCTGCTCACCAGCTCCTGTCCGGTCGCGCCCGCGCGGGCCCCGGTGAGGCGTCCGGCGGCGAGGGCGGCGGCGTCCACCGCGGTGACCACCGGGGGTGTCTCCACCCGGGTGCCGGTCACGAACAGCGTCGACTCGGCCAGCCCGTAGCCGGGCAGCAGCGCCTCGGGGCGCAGCCCGGCCGGTGCGAAGCGGGCGGCGAAGCGGGCCAGGGTCGCGGCGTCGACCGGCTCGGCTCCGTTGCAGGCGTGCGTCCAGCGCGACAGGTCGAGGCCGGCGACCTGGTCGTCGGTCAGCCGCCGCGCGCACAGGTCGTACGCGAAGTTCGGGGCGCAACTGATGGCGGCGCCGGTCCGGTCGATCAGCCGCAGCCAGGAGACGGGCCGTTTGAGGAAGTCGGTGGGCGGCATCAGGACCGCGGTGCCGCCGAGGTAGAGGGGCGTGAGCATCATCGCGATGAGCCCCATGTCGTGGTACGCGGGCAGCCAGCTGCACCAGGTCTGCCCGCCGTGCCAGCCGTGGCTGGTGCGCATCAGCTCGATGTTGTGGACCAGGGCGGCGTGGGAGACCACCACTCCCTTGGGCTCACTGGTCGAGCCGGAGGTGTACTGGAGGAAGGCCGGCAGCCGCGGCAGTACGGCGGGCGGCGTCCAGCCGAGCACATCGGTCGCCACGGCCTGTTCGAGCGTCGCCTCGTCGAGGATCAGGCTCGCGCCGCTGTCCGCCTCGATACCGTGGATGCGCGCCTCCTGCGTGCTGTGCCCGCCCTGCGCCGGTACGGGTACCGGGATCACTCCCGCGTACAGGCACCCGAGGAAGGCCCGGATGAATCCGGTACCGGGGTGGAAGGCGAGCAGCACCCGTTGGCCGGGGGAGGTGCGGGAGGCGAGCCACTGGGCCACCGACCGGGCGTCGACGTCCAGCCGGGCGTAGCTGACCAGCTCGTCCGTGGCGGTGTCCGCGGAGGCGAAGCGGACGGCGGTGCGGTCCGGATGCTCCGCGACCCGGCGCCGGAATCCGCTCACGTACCCGTCGAAGCAGATCACGTGCCACTCCTCCTGCGTTCGAAGCCGACTGGTGGGCCCACCCTCGTCGGCACGGCTATCCCGGCCCTATAAATGCGGGGCCGGCCGCGATCCGGTACCGCAGCCGCAGATCGGCCACCCGGCCACGGTTGGTGGTCACCGTGCCCTTGACCTGCAAGCCCTCCGCCGTCTCGGTGACCTCGGCGGCGGCGAACACCCGGTCGCCCGGGTGGACGGGGTGGCGGAAGCGGCACCGGTCCATGGCGACCAGACCGACCTCTCGGGCCGGTCCGGCCCACTCCTGGACGGCGCGGTCGACCGCCTCGACGAGATAGAGGCCGGGCAGCACCGGAAAGCCCGGGTAGTGGCCGGCGACGGTGGGGTCCGCGGCGGCCTCGGCGACGGTGAAGGCGACGGCGGCGGAGTGCGCGTTGCGGCGCATGACGTCGAAGTCGGCGGCGTTGGCGACGGCCGGCGTACCGGTAGCGGTCATGACGTTCCGTCCTTTGGGAGTCGGCTGGGAGCTTCACGTGGGAGTCCACGCGGGAGGCCGCCGTACGGCAGGGGGGTGCCGGACGGCGGCCTGGTGGCTGCGGGGCGTGCCTCTGGGCCCGCGAAGGGGGGTTGCCGGCCGTGCGAGGGCCCGGGACGCCGGGTGGTCCCGGCGCCCGGTGTCAGCCGCAGCCGCCCGCGTGGCCGTCGTCGAACGACGGGCCGTGCGGGAGCTTCCGGTTGTTCTCGTCGGGGCGGCCGGCGTCCCCGGCTTCCAGGGCCTCACGGGCGGCGGCCGCCGCCACGAAGTCCCGCAGCCGGTCGACGCCCCAGAACTTGTCGTAGTGGACGGTGAAGAACGGCACCCCGAACACCCCGTCGCGGTGCACCGCGAGCAGCGCCTCAAGGCCCTCCTCACGGAGCTGGGGGTCGTCGGACGCGCCCGCCAACTCGGCGCTGTGCATGCCGAGTTCCGGGCCGAAGGAGCCGATGACGGCCGGGTCGCAGATGTCCCGGCCCTCCTCCCAGCGGGCCCGCGCGGCGAGCTCGACGAACCGCGCGCCCTTGCCGTGCCGCCGGGCGGCGAGGTAGCCGAGGTGCGGCACCTCCCACACCGGGTCCCGGTCGACGGGCCACCGGAAGCTCAGCCCGCGCGCGGCGGCGAGACGCCGTACGTCCTGGAGGATGTAGCGGTGCTTGGCCGCCGACATCGGGGCGTAGGGGAACTCCCCGCCCGCCGCGTCCAGCATCTTGCGGCTCAGCTCGTCCGGCTCGCAGAACGGGATCCACTCGATGCGCGCGGCCAGCTCCCGGTGCTCGTCGACGAGTTCGCGGTAGGCGAGCCAGGAGTACGGGCTGCGCAGCGAGAAGTAGAACCGCGGCACCACCCGCTTGCGCTTCCCGGTGCTCACAGCGCGATGCCGCCGTCCACCTGGAACACCTGTCCGGTGACGTAGGAGGCCTGGTCGGAGACGAGGAAGGAGACGAGCGCGGCGACGTCGTCGACCGTGCCGAAGCGGCGCAGCGGGATCCGCCCGACCATCTCCTTGGTGACCTTCTCCGTCAGGGCCGACGTCATGTCGGTCTCGATGAAGCCCGGGGCGACCGTGTTGGCGCGGATGGCGTACCTGCCGCCCTCCTTGGCGAGGGAGCGGGTGAAGCCGATGATGCCGGCCTTGGACGCCGCGTAGTTGGTCTGCGCGGCGTTGCCCGCGACGCCGGCGACGGACGACAGGGTCACCACCGCGCCGCCGCGCCGCTTGATCATCGGGTAGATCACCGAGCGGCAGACGTTGTACGTGCCGTCCAGGTTGGTCCGGATCACCGCGTCCCAGTCGTCGTCCGGCATCAGGACCAGCGGGTTGTCCCGGGTGATCCCGGCCGAGGTGACCGCGGCGGCGACCGGCCCGAACTCGTCCTCGACGCTCGTGACGAACGCCTTGACCTGCTCACGGTCGGCGACGTCCACCTTGCGGGCGAACACCCTGCGGCCCAGGGCCGCGACCTCCTTCGCCACCAGGTCGGCGGCGGACTCGTCGGAGCGGTAGCAGAACGCGATGTCGTAGCCGTCGCTCGCGAGCCGGTTCACGACGGCGCGGCCGATGCCGCGCGAACCGCCGGTGACCAGGGCGACCTTCGCTTCCGAGGCCTCAGCAGTCATGGTTGACGTCCTCCTTTCACACGGGCAGGCCCGCGGGCGCGGGCAGCAGTTCGGTGACGTCCTTCAGGGCGACGACGAAGGCGCCTACGCTCAGCAGCCGCCGGCCGCCGACATGGGTCTCCCCGGTGAGGATCGCGGTGTCCCCGGCCTGCTTGAGCAGGCGTACGGAGTGTTCGAGGACCTCCCCCGGGTACGCCTGGCCGTCGAAGGCCACGTCGTTGATGGCACCGGCCAGCTCGACCTTGCCCGCGAGCACGTCCGGGTTGGGCTGCTCCCAGGTGGACAGGAGCACGGCGGACTGCGCCCACGACTCGATGACGAACGCGGTCGGATACGCGTAGTCGGCGGGTCCCGCGTGCTGCCCGAGCTGCGCGTAGCAGGGCTCGTTGCCGGAGATCGCCTTGTACGTCGTCATGCGCACGCCGGGCACGACCTCGCCGACACGGTCGACCAGCAGGATGGGCACGCGGTGCGGGATGGTGTTCTTGATCCGGTGGATCCCGTGGAATCCGCCGGTCCCGTCGGTCCCGTGACGTACCTCCTCGGGTGCGGGCGCGTTCACTGGGCCTCTCCTTCGGGTGTCGGCGTCGTCGCCGCGGAGGTGCGGCGGTAGCGCAGTCTGATGTCGGCGACGGCTCCGGACACGGTGAGCGCGGACGCCTTGGCGGTCAGCAGCCCGCCCTCCTCGCCGGCGTCGACCGTCACCTCGGTGGAGACCCGGTCGCCGGGGAAGACCGGGCGGCGGAAGCGGCAGCGGTCCATGGCGACCAGTTCGAGGCCCGCGCCGAGACCGGCGCCGTCCGCCCACAGCCGGACGGTGCGGTCGGCGGCCTCGACCAGGAACACGCCCGGCTGCACCGGGAAGCCCGGGTAGTGGCCGATGAGCACCGGGTCGTCCGGCTCGGCGACGAAGGCGGTGGTGGCGCCGGACGGCTCGTTGCGCAGCAGTTCCAGGCCGTCCGCGCCGAGCGCGCTCGCGCGGCTCACGCGGCCTGCCCCTTCTCCTTCAGCTTCCTGTCCAGCAGGTCGTAGGTGCCCTGGAGGGAGGTGATGGCGACGAGCTCGGACTCGGCCATCTTCACCGCGTACTCGCGCTCCAGGCGCACGGTTATCTCCAGGGCCATCAGCGAGTCCACGTCGAGGTCGTCGACGAAGTGGGCGTCGTCGGTGACCTCCGCGACGTCCAGGTCGAGGATCTCCGCGACGAGGACGCGCAGGCCCTCCTTGTCGAGGGACGGGGTGCCGGTGGCGGGGTTGCTGACGGTGGTCTCGGTCATGGTCGTCTTCCGTTCGAGGATGTGGCGGGCTGGGACGGCTGGTGCGGGCGGTGCGGCTGGTGCGGCGTACAGGGCCCGGACGAGCAGGCGGCGGGTGCGGTAGGCGCGGCGGCGGGCGGTCGGCAGCACGGGTTCAGACCCGCAGCAGCGTGCAGCCCACCTGGCCGTCCGGGTCGACGGAGGTGACCAGGGCCACCTCGCCGGGGCCGGTGACGCTGAGCGCGGCGGCCAGCTGGAAGGCGGCGGACGCGGCGGAGGCGTCGCCGATGAGCCGGCGCAGGCGCAGCCGGCGGGGCCGGTGCGGGCCGAACACCTCGTTGAGGGCGGCCTCCTCGCGTCCCCCGAGGGCGCCGCCGGTGTCGCTCGGCACGATCAGCGAGACGTCCTCGGGCTCCGCTCCGGCCTCCTTGAGCGCCTCGGTGACGGCCCGTACGACGGCCTGCTGGGCACCCTCCGGCTCCGGGAAGCCGAGGAAGCGGCTGCCGAGCAGGGTTGCCAGCGGGCGGCGCCCGTACGACTCGGCGCGGCCGCGCGGTTCGAGGAGGAACAGCGCGCAGCCCTCGCCGAGCGGTCCGGCCGAGCGCCGGGCGGCGTCCTGCCTGCCCCGGTACTCCAGCCAGGCGCGGTCGGCCGAGTACTCCTCGACGGCGCCGCACAGCACGGCCTCGCAGTGTCTGCGCCGCAGCAGCCGCGACGCGTAGTTGAGGGCCAGCAGCCCGGTCAGCGCGCCGCCGGCCACGGTGGCGTTGGGGCCGCGCAGTGTGTGCCAGATGGCGCTCTGCCCGGCCGCCCGGTTCATCACCGTGTTGGGGAAGCGGGCCGGGTCCACGTGGAAGGGCTTCTCCCCGGTGAGGGAGTCACGGGTGAAGTCCATGATGCTCTGCACGCTGCCGTGGCCGGTGCCGAGCACCATGCCGACGTCGTCGGGACGGTCCTCGGCGAGGCCGCCGCCGGCGGTCTCCAGGAGCATGCCGGTGGTGGCGACGGCGATGGCGGTGGCCCGGTCCATGGAGCGGGTGCCCTTGCGGCCGAGGATGGCGCGCACGTCGAAACCCGGTATCTCACCGGCGCGCCGGTACGGCCCCTGCCCCGACGCGGTCGTGGCGTCCCGGCCCGCGCGCACTCCGTCGGCGAACGCCTCGGCGCCGAGCCCGTAGGGCGATCCCGTGGACCACCCGGACACGACAAGACTGTCTGCGGTCATCGTCCCTCGCCCTTCAGTTCCTTGCCGGTGGTGTCGGTGGTGCCGGTGGGGGCGGGGCCCCAGGCCCCGGCGGCGGCGTGCAGTTCGGCGCCGTCGACGCCGATGGTGTTGCCGCTGATCCAGGACGAGTCGGTGCGCGAGAGCACCGCGATCGCCTCGGCGACGTCGTCGGGCCTGGTCAGCCGGGAGTGCGGGTTGTTCACCGCGGCGCGCGCGACATAGCCGGCGTGCTCGGGGATGGCCTGCAACGCGGGCGTCAGCGTGACGCCCGCCCGCAGGGCGTTGACGGCGATGCCCTGCGGCGCCAGCTCACAGGCGAGCTGCCGGACATGGGCCTCCAGGGCGCTCTTGGCCGCGGAGACCGCTCCGTAGCTGGGCAGGGCCTGGACGACGCCCGCGCTGGTCATCGCGTAGATCTTGGAACCGCTGCGCAGCAGTCCGGCCCGGTGCAGGTCCTGCGTCCAGTAGACGAGGCTGTGCGCCATGACGTCGAGGGTCATCTCCAGCTGCCGGGAGGTGATCGGCCGCTCCCAGCCCTCGCGGGGCAGGAACGGCACGAGCGTGCCGAAGGCGAGGGAGTGCACCAGGATGCCGATGCCGCCGGTGGAACCGGTCAGTTCGGCGATCTCCGGAACGAGCCGGTCGCGGGTGGCACGGCTGGCGGCGTTCGCGTTGTGGAACGACACCTCGACGCCGTACCCGCGGATCTCGTCGACGAGTGCGGCGACCTCGTCGTCCCGGGCCGCGGTGTCGAAGTGCACCCCGACGACGTTGACCCCCTCGCGGGCCAGGCCGAGGCTGATGGCCCGGCCGATTCCGCTGGAGGCTCCGAGTACCAGGCACCAGCTGCCTTCAAGGGATTTCAGCATCAGTGGGTCCCCCGCTTCTGGGAAGTGTGCGACGTCCCGGGACCCCGGTACGGGTCCGGTCCGGTACGGACGAGTGCCAGCGCGGCGTGTCCCTCGCGCGTGGCGGTGGTCAGCAGCCGGGTGCCGGGCGGCCCGGTGAGCGACCCGGCCAGCGCCTGGGCCCCGGCCAGACAGCCCGCCCCGGCGGGGGTCACGCGTCCGGTCGCGCCGGCCGCGCGGTCCACGGCGGCGGCCACCGTCACGGCGAACGGCGAGCCGTCCAGGACGTGGTGGACCTCCACGGTGGTGTCCAGGTCCGACAGCAGCCGGCGTACGACCCCGGAGACCAGCCCGGCGGGCAGCTCCCGGCCCGGCGGGACGAACAGCGAGCGTGCGGCGACGGTGCCCCGGACGCGGGCGCCGCGCGCCTCGGCGGCGGACCGCGGCTCCAGGGTCAGGGCGACGGCGCCCTGTTCGCCGTCACCCGCCGGAGAACCGTCATCCGCCGGGGAGCCGTCACCCGCCGGGGAGCCGTCACCCGCCGGGGAGCCGTCACCCGCCGGGGAGCCGTCACCGGCCGGGGACACGGGCAGCCGGTGCTCGGCCGCGCCGACCAGGAGCGTGTCGCAGCGGCCGGCCGCGAGGGCCCGGCCGCCGGCCTCCACCGCCTCCAGGGCCGCGACCCTCGGGCTCGCCAGTGTCAGCGCGAAGGCCTTCAGGCTCAGCTCGGAGGTGAGGCGGGAGCCGAGCAGGCTCACCGCGAAGAAGGGCGCCGTCGCGGGCGACAGTCCGGCCGCGCCGCCCTCCAGCGCGATCCGGCGGTCCATGGTGTCGAAGAGTCCGGCGAAACCGCCGTTGAGCGCGAGCGCGGCGCCCCTGCGCTCCGCGGGCACCGCGTCGGTGCGGCCGCCGTCGGCGAGCGCGGCGCGGGCCGCGGCGAGGAGGTACTGGGCGGCGGCGGGCAGGTACTTGTAGCCGCGCGGCCCGAGCCGCACCCGGTGGTCGAACCAGTCGCCGTCCCCGGCACCGGCCTCGGGGGCGACACCCCCGACCCCCGTGACGGCCCACATGGTCCCGCCGGTCCCGTTGGTCCCGCTCATGCCGCCGCTCCTTCCAGGACCATTGAGGAATTGCTGCCGCCGAACCCGTAGGCGTTCACCAGGACCCGCCGGCGGTCGTGCGGCAGCGGGACCGGGGTCCGCTGCGGCAGCCACACGTCGCACCCGGGGTCCTGCTCGCGCAGCGGCACGTTGCGCGGGACGTGCCCGTCGCGCAGGATCAGCGCGGCGGCGACCGCGCCGAGCGCGGCCGAGGCCCCGCCCGCGTGGCCGAGCAGCGCCTTGAGGCTGTAGAGCGGCACGTCGGGCGTCCGCTCGCCGAAGACCCGGTGCAGCGCCTGGCTCTCCACCTCGTCGCCGAGCCGCGTCCCGGTGCCGTGCGGGATGACGCAGCCGATGGCCGTGGCACCGCCCGCCGGTCCGACGGCCTCGCGCATGGCCCGTACGATCTGCTCGCCGTCCGCGTGCGGCGCCGTCACATGGCCCGCGTCGCAGCTCCAGCCGGAGCCGGCCAGGGTCAGCGGGGCCGTGGCGCCGCGGGCCGCGGCGTGCGCGGCGGACTCGACGACGAGGATGCCCGCGCCCTCGGCGAAGACCGTGCCGGCCCGGTCGGTCTCGAAGGGCCGGCACCGGTCCGGGTCGACCGCGCCGAGCCGGTTGAAGCAGCCGAGGGCGACCCGCGAGTAGGCGTCGGAGCCGCCGGCGAGCACCACGTCGGCCTCGCCCGCGCGCACCATGTCGTACGCCATGCCGAGCGCGTAGCCGCCGGCCGAGCAGGCGTTGCCGATGTCGTGGGCGACGCCCGCCAGGCCGAGTCGCGTGGCGGTCGCGGAGGCCAGCCGGAACGGCGCGGTCCATCGGTCGCCGCCCCGCTCACGCTCGTTGGGACCGGGCTCGCCCATGCAGCTGCCGAGGACGACCGCCGCCTCGGACAGCCCGGTCAGGCCCGCGTCGGCGAGCGCTTCCCGGGCCGCCGCGACGGCGAACCGGGTGGCGCGCGCCGCCCGCAGGTCGGGGTCGGGCACCAGGTTGATCCGCGGCAGGTCCATCACGGCGAGCGGGTCGGCCGGCTCGTCCGGCCGGCGGATCCGCGCCGCCGTCATGGCACGCCACAGCGCGTCCGTACCCCCGCCGTGGCAGGTGACGGCACCGATCCCGGTGACCACGACCTCGCCGGTCATGCCGACTTGCCCTCCAGCGCCGCGTTCATGCGGTCGTCGAAGGAGACCAGGCTCCAGTCGCGGCGGTTCTCGATCACCGCGTAGCCGTGGGTGATCCGCCCGGTCGCGGTGTGCACCAGCGCCCCGTCACGGACGACGTAGGTGTCCATCCGGGAGGTGTAGGTGAAGCCCTTGAAGATCTCCTCGACGGTGAGGACCACGTACAGGTCCTCCTCCATGCGCGCCTCGTCGAGGACGGTGACGCGCGAGTGCGGGACGACGGGGATCCAGTTCTGCTCGTCGAGCAGGGTCTTGATCGAGACGCCGCGATCGGCGACGAGCTGGTCCTTGGCCTCCTCCATCAGCCGCAGGTAGCCCGACATCTGGATGCGCTCGGTGAAGTGGCAGTACCAGTACGGGATCCGGAACTTCCAGGCGAAGGAGTTGGTGCCCGCCGTCAGCTCCTTGACCAGGTCCGCGGATTCCGGGTTCACCTCGGGCGCGACCACGTCCCAGGCGGGGGCCGCGGCCAGCCGCTCGACGGCGTACGGGGCGAGGGACGCGGGCACCGGCTCGTTGCCCCCGCCTCGCGGGTCGAGGCGCAGCTGGACGCGGACGGTGGAGGTCACGGCCTTGAGGAGGGTCTCGCGCTGGACGTGCAGCACCACCGACAGCAGCAGTTCGCCGTCCTTGGCCCTGCGGTGCGGCCTGACCTCGGCGCGTGCCACGTCGTCGATGTGGAAGGCGTGCAGGATGCGGGTGTCGATGTCGACGATGTCGGTGCACAGGCCGTACGTCTCGTAGACCGTGCCCGGCAGGAGGCCGTTCTGCCGCAGATGGTTCAGCACGGCTTCCTCGACGAGGTAGTTGACGTGCTTGAAGCCGATCCAGGTGCAGATGTTGGACCCCTCGTACCGGGGCCGTATCTCCAGGGAGCTCGGCTCCTGGAAGGTGAGAGCGGTGCTGTTCGCGGTCACGTCAACTCCGGTACTTCGGTGAGGAGGCGGGAGGGATGAGAGGAAGAGGTGGGTGTCAGGGAGGAAAGGAAGCCGTGCACCGCCCCGACGAACAGCTCGGGCTGCTCGGCCATCGGGAAGTGCCCGGACCGTTCGAAGATCCGCAGCCGTGCGTCCGGCAGCGCCCCGGCGAGGGCGCGGGCGTCCGCCGGCCGGGCCGCGAAGTCGTGCTCGCCGGCCACCACGAGGGTGGGCAGGCCGATGGCCGCGGTGTCGAGGAAGGGACTGCGCAGGTAGGCGTCGAAGAACCGCATCCAGCCGTACGGGCCGATCCGGTCCCGCACCCGCAGGGCCATCGCCTCGCGCAACTCGACGGGGATCCGGCCGTCCGAACCGACCCGCAGCCCTTCGTCGAGGATGCGCTGGAAGCCGTGCAGGTAGTAGACGGCGGTGTCCCACTCGAACTCCTCGGGCGTACCCCGGTGGAACGGGGACACGAGGACGCAGGCGCCCGGCCGTCCGGCGGGACGGGAGACCAGGAGTTCCAGTACGGCGTTGGCGGCGAAGGAGTGCGCGATCAGCAGGTCGACCCGCCCCGGTACGGCGTCCAGCGCCCTGGCCACCCAGGGCACCGGGTCCGGGTCGTGGCTCCACCGGGTGTCGCCGTGGGCGGCCCAGGGAAGTTCGGCCTCCCACAGCTCCAGCTCGCCCCCGGCCAGCTCCGTGAACCGCCGCCAGACGGCGGTCGATCCGGCGAGGCCGTGCAGGAGCAGTACCCGCACGGGCCGCCGGGCGTCGTCGTGCGGCGCCCGGCGCAGCCGTACCCGTACGCTGCCCTCGCGGTCCTCGTCGGCCCACATCACGCGCTCCCCGCCGGGGTGAGGATGAGGGCCGCCGCCGCGTCGTCCCGGCCGGTGTCCCCGGTGCCCGCGCTGGCGAGCACCACGTCGCCGGCCCCGTCCGGCGCGGCACCGGCCAGCCAGGCCGTGCCGGCCACGCACTGGAGCACACCGAGCGCCCCCGAGCTGGGACCGAGCAGTTCGGACAGATCGCGTACGCCGCCGACCGGCACCGACCCGAGGGAGGCGCCGGGGGCCCGGATGCCCTCGGGGTGTTCGGGCACGCACCACAGGCCGACGGCGCGCGGTTCACGTTCGCGTACGTCCGCGACGGCCATGGTGTGCTCGGCGCGGCGCGCGTAGGGACCGAGTTCGGCCAGGGGCCGCACCCCGCGCGCGGCCGCGGAGGCGGCCGACTCGAGCACCAGGGCGGCCGCCCCGTCGAAGAACTCGTCCTGCTCCGGCGCCAGATGGCGGACCGCCGGGTTGTCCGGCTCCACCCCCACCACGAGCACCCGCTCGACCCGGCCCGAACCGATGAGCAGTCGGGCCCAGTTGACCGCGTCGAGACCGGAGGTACGGCCGTTGCACAGGGTCAGGTTGGCGCCGCGCAGGCCGTGCGTGATGGCCAGCCAGGAGGCGACCACGTTGCTGGAGGTCGCGGGCAGCAGCATGGGGCTGGTGCCGAGGTAGGTGTCGCGGGCGATGGTCGCGACCGTCTCGCAGACGGTGTCGACGTTGCCGAAGTTGGTGCTGACGACGGTGCCGACGGACTCGCCGGGAACGGTCGGCGCGCCGTCCGCCCCGATCAGCCCGGCCGCGGCGAGCGCCTCCTCGCCCGCGACCATGGCGAGCTTGGTGGCCCGGTCCTTGTAGCGCAGGCCCCGGCCGGTCAGCCGGTCCACCGGGTCGGCCGGCACGCCACCGGGCCGCCGGTCGCCGAGCAGCTCCTCGGGGGTGGCGAGACCGCGGACCGCCGTACCGAGTCCGGTGACCACGACGTGCATCCGGCTCACCGCCCCTCCTCCTGCACCGCGGCGGCGCCGTTGCCGCCGGCCGTCTCGTCTCCCGCGTGCGCTTCGTGTCCCGCATGCGCGTCGTGTCCCGCGTCCGCCTCGTCTCCCGCGTACGCCTCGCGCTCCGCGTCCGCGTCGTGTCCCGCGTAAGCCTCGTGCTCAGCGGCGGCCTCGTCTCCTGCGGCCGCCTCGTCATCGGCATACCGCTCGACGATCGCGACGGCGTTGAGTCCACCGAAGCCGAAGGAGTCGATCTGGGCGATCCGCAGCTCCTCGTCGGGGCGCACCGCCTGCCCGCGCACCAGCCGGAACCCGGCCACCGACTCCACCGGGTCGTCGAGTCCGACGATCGGCGGCACGCTCCCGCGCCGCATCACGTCGACGGCCGCGACCAGGCTGTGCAGCCCGGACGCCCCGGCGGTGTGCCCGGTCATCGACTTGATCGCGGTCATGTACGGGGACGGTTCGACGCCGGCGAAGACCGAGCCGAGGGCCGCGGACTCCGCCTCGTCGTTGAGCGGGGTGCCCGTGCCGTGCAGCATCACCAGGTCGATGTCGGCGGAGCCGACCCCGGCCCGGCGGTGTGCCTCCCGCACGGCCGCGGCGATGTTCTTCGCCTCGGGCGCCGAGGGGTGGTAGGCGTCGCAGTTGACCGCGACACCGCGCACCCGCGCCCGCACGGTGGCTCCCGGGCCGGGCCCGTCGGCCTCCCTGCGCAGCACGACGGCGACCGCGCCCTCGCCCTGGAGCATGCCGCGCCGGGCGCGGTCGAACGGCCGCACCCGGTCGGGGGCTTCGGGGTAGCAGCGGTCGAGCAGCCCGTACGTGCTCTCCGAGATGGTGTCCACGCCGGCCACCACCACCGTGTCGGCCTGCCCGAGGTCGAGCAGGTCGGTGGCGAGGGCCAGGGCGTAGAGCGACGCGGAGCAGGCGTTGGCGACGGTGTGGGTGTCGGCGGCACCGAAGCGCCTGCGCAGCATGGTGCCGAAGTGCAGGTCAGCCACCTCCACCGGCGTACCGTCCCGCCAGGACAGCTCGACCGAGCGCAGCTCGCGCAGGGTCGTCCCGACCAGGACCGGCACCGACGACAGGTCGTCGCCGAGGCCGGCTTCCCGCGCGGCCACCTCGACGGCCCGCTCCAGCCAGCGGGTGGCCCGCAGGGGTTCGTCGACGCCGGGGGCCGGCCGGTCGTCGATCTCGTAGGCGACCTGGGCGCGGAACTTGCCGCGGTCGTAGCCGCGCAGTGGGGCGAGTCCGCTGCGGCCCGCCACCAGCGACTCGTAGATCTCGTCGGTGTCGGAGCCGATGCTGGCGACGGCTCCCGTCCCGGTCACGAGCCAGCTCATGCCGCGCTCCGGTACTTGCCGAGGATGACCACCGCGTTGTTCCCGCCGAAGGCGAGCGCGTTGTTCTGCACGATGTTCAGCTCGGCCTCACGGGCCTCGTTGGGTACGCAGTCGACGCCGCACTCGGGGTCCGTCTCGTTGTGGTTGACGGTCGGCGGGATGAAGCCCTGTGTGAGGGCCACGGCACAGGCCGCGGCGGCGACCGCGCTGGCCGCCCCCATGCTGTGGCCGATCATCGACTTGATGGAGACCGTCCGCGGCATGGCGTCGGCGCCGAAGATCTGCCGGATCGCGCCGACCTCGGTGATGTCGTTGGCCCTGGTGCCGGTGCCGTGCGCGGAGACGAAGTCGATCTGGTCGGGCGTCACCCCCGCGTTGCGGTGGGCGATGTCGATCGTGCGGGCGATGCTGTCCCGGTCGGGCGCGACCGGGTGCAGGGCGTCGCAGGCGAGCCCGTAACCGAGCACTTCCGCGTAGATCCGGGCGCCCCGGGCGAGCGCGGAGTCCAGGCTCTCCAGCAGGAGGATCCCGGCCCCCTCACCGGTGAGGATGCCCTTGCGGTCCTTGTCGAAGGGCTGGCAGGCCTCGGGGGCGATGGTGCCGAGCCGGTAGAAACCGGTGAAGGTCTTGCGGCACAGCGCGTCCGCCCCGCCCACCAGGGCGACGTCCACGTCACCGCTGCGCAGTGCGTCGTAGCCGTAGCCGACCGCGTAGTTCCCCGCCGCGCAGGCGGTCGGGATCGTGACGGCCTCGACGTCCTCCAGGGCGAACTCCCGGATGATGCCGGAGGAGAGCCGGCCGGCCGGCACCCGGCGGGCGACCACCGGGTCGTACGACTCGGGACCGGTGGCGAGACCGGTCTCGACGAGCTGGTCGAGGTCGCGGGACTCGCCGTCCGTGGTGCCCACGGACACCAGGGAGCGGCGGGCCCGCACCTCGTCCACGGTCAGCCCGGCGTCCTCGATGGCCATCCGGGTGGCTGCGACGGAGAACTGGCTGGCCCGCCCGAGCTCGTCGGGGTCCACCCGGTGGATCCACTGCGCCGGGTCGAAGTCCGTGACCTCGCACCCGTTGGCGTAGTCGAACCCGGTGGTGTCGAACGCCGTGATCGGCTTGACTCCGCCGCGTCCTTCGCGGAGTCCGGTGGTGAACGCGTCGATACCGATGCCGATACTGGTGACGACGCCGAGTCCGGTGACGACCACCCTGCGGGGGGTGACGTCCGTGCCTCGCATACCTGTGTTCATCGAAGCTCACCCTCTGGCTGACTCAACCGGCTGATCGGGGCAGGGCCGGAGCACTGCCGGTCAGCCGCGGGCGGAGGCCTCTTCGACGACGGTGTACACGCCGACGAGGTTGACCATGCGGCTGAGCTCGGCCTGGTCGATCGTCACGCGCTGGGTGCGCTCGAGGGCGGCGAGGATCTCGATGGCGCGCAGCGAGTCCGCGTCGTGGTCCTCCTTGAAGAGGCTGACCTCGGTGACCTCGTCCTCGTCGATCTCGAGGATGTCGCAGACGACCTCCTTGATCTCCTGCTTGCGTGCGGCGTCCAGACCGGTGGTCGCGTTGCTCATGTCGACTCCCTGAGAGATCGGTGAGGATCCGGAGTCGTGCGACTCCGCCCATCCGTTCGGTGAGTCGATGTTGAGTCGGGGCGCTATGCCAGCTCTATACGGATGATTCGCCCTGTTCACAGGCGTCGGCCGAGTTCTCGTCCAGGGGCTCGGCGGGCTCGGCGGGCTCGCCCGGGTGTGCGGCCCGGTCCTCGTCACCGCCGAGCCAGCCGTACTCGACGGCGCGCATCCCGGCCTGGAAGCGGCTCTTGGCGCCGAGCCGGCCCATCAGCTCCGCGGTGATCCGGCGTCCGGTACGCACCGAGACACCCAGCCGGCGGGCGACCACCTCGTCGGTGAGTCCTTCCCCGAGCAGGCGCAGTACGGTCTGTTCCTGACCGGTGAGTTCGTTCTCCTCGGCGGCCTGCCGCGGCCGCTTCTCACCGCTGAGCGGTACGGCCTTGTCCCACACCTGGTCGAAGAGTTCGCAGAGGTTGGCGAGGATCCCGGCGCTGCGGAACACCATGGCGCCGGCCGCGGAATCGTCCGGGTCGATGGGCACGACCGCCTGCCGGCGGTCGAAGATGAGCATCCGGGAGGGCAGCGAGGCCGTGGTGCGCACGTGGTTTCCCGAACGGAGCAGCCAGCGCGCGTAGTCGACCGACTCGGGGTCGTTGTAGATGCTGTCGAGGTAGACGGTGTGCATCACGACGCCCCGGCTCTGCAGGGTCCCGCTCAGCGGCCGGCCCGCGGCGCGGCTGGCGGCCGACTGCCCGCCGCCGGGATGGAACGCCAGGAGCGAGTCGTGGCAGTTGTGGCTGAGTTCCTCGATCCGGGACCGGATCTCGTCGATTCCCTCGATGCGCTCGGTCTCGATCTGGGACGACTCCCGTTGCACCGCGGCGTAGTCGTGGACGAGCCGCGAGACCTCGACGCGCGCGTCCGTCATCTGCCGTTGCCGCTCCAGGAACTCGGCTTCCTGTCTGGCGAGCAGCGCCTGGAGTCCGACGCCCGGCGGGACCGGTCTGAGCGTGCCCGGCGCCTCCCAGGAGGGCCTGACCAGTGACAGCCGTACGCACTCGTCGAGCGCGGAGCGCACCCGCTCGGCCGGCCACTTCAACGTGTCCACCAGGTCCTCGACCGAAATTCCCGGATGCGCCAGCACGGCCCGGTAAAGCTCTACCGAGTTCTTTCCCAGTCCAAGGAGCTCCAGCATGCGGTCCCCCCGCGTCATGAAGGCCGCTGCCCCTGCGACCTCCCCCCGGCACAGAGTAGCCCCGGCGATGAGTTCGGTCGTTTGTTTTCCGGTGCGCCGTACGATGGGCGCGTGGCCAGGAGCATCCGATCGAGCAGCCGCCCGGCAGGGCGGCTCTTCGTGCTGCTGGTGATGGCCGTTCTGGCCGGAGTGCTGGGCATGCACGGCCTGCCCGAGGTGACGCCGACGGCGCAGCCGCGCACCGGCCACGAGATGGCGGCGGCTTCGGCGGACCGCGCTCCGCACGCGGGCGGAGGATGCGCGCACCCGGAGGGCGGATCGAGTCACCTCGACCATGCCGACGCGACGTGCGCCGCCGCCGGGACCGGTTCCGCCTACTCGCCGCCGGCACTGGCCGGCGACGTGCTGGACGCGCCCACCGCGTCCTCGCCCGCCGCGGCGGCCCTGGGGTCGCCCCGGCACGGCCGGGCGCCCCCCGACCTTTCCGAGCTGCAACTCCTGCGGATATAGAGCGCCCCGCACGGCACCCCGGAGACCGGACCGGAGTCGGTCCTCCGACGACGGCTGCCGCGCTTTCGCACGCCCACATCCGCTTGAACCGCGCGCCGCGAACGGCGCGCGTGAAGGAGTTGCACGACCATGACCCGCAAGCGCTCACTCGTCCGCCGTAGTGCCGCCGTCGCCGCCGCCGGTGCGGCAGCACTCGTCCTGGCCGCCTGTGGTGGCGACGGCGACGGCTCGGCCGGACACGGCGACCACAACGCGCCCGCTTCCTCGTCGGCGTCTGCCTCTGCGTCTGCGTCTGCGTCGCAGGGACAGCACAACGCCGCCGACGTCGCCTTCGCGAAGGGGATGATCCCCCACCACCGCCAGGCCGTCGAGATGGCCGACCTCGCGCCCGACCGCGCGCGGTCGGCCGAGGTGAGGAAGCTCGCCTCGGACATCGAGAAGGCCCAGGGCCCGGAGATCGAGACGCTCTCCGGCTGGCTGACCTCCTGGGGCGAGGAGGTGCCCGCCGAGGGCGCCATGGACCATTCCTCGCACGGCATGGGCGGCATGATGACGGCCGAGGAGATGAACCGGCTCGAGGACGCCTCGGGCAAGGCGTTCGACACCACCTTCATGGAGATGATGATCAAGCATCACGAGGGCGCGGTCGAGATGGCGAAGACCGAGCAGTCCGACGGCGCCCACGGTCCGGCCAAGAAGATGGCCGGAGAGATCATCACCTCGCAGAGCGCGGAGATCGAGCAGATGAACCAGCTGCTCGGCAAGGACTGACCGGAATCACCCCGGAGCGGAGCGGGCGCCGTCGGCGCCGGCTCCGCTCCGGCCTGCCCGCCGACATCCCTCCCTCCGACCTCCAACCCTCCTTCCGATATACCCCAGGGGGGTATACTCTTCCACGTGTGGGGCCGCCGAGGTCCTAGCGGGACGTCGAGCCGAATGGGGATGAAGGTCATGGACCACAGCAAGGGCACGACCTGGGCGACGGCGATGAAGGCGACGCTGCACTGCCTCACCGGGTGTGCCATCGGCGAGATCCTCGGCATGGTCATCGGCACCGCCCTGATGTGGGGCAACGTGCAGACGATGGTCCTCGCGATCACCCTGGCCTTCGTCTTCGGCTACTCCTTCACCCTCTTCGCGGTGGTGCGCGCCGGGGTTTCACTGAAGGCCGCGATCAAGGTCGCGCTGGCCGCCGACACCGTCTCCATCGCGGTGATGGAACTGGTCGACAACGGCATCATCGCGCTGACGCCGGGAGCGATGGACGCGCACCTGTCCGACGGGCTGTTCTGGGCGGCGCTCCTCGGTGGCTTCGCCGTGGCGTTCGTGATCACCACGCCGGTCAACAAGTGGATGATCGGCCGCGGCAAGGGCCACGCCGTGGTCCACGCCTACCACTGACCTGCTCGTGCCGTGGTCCGTGCCGATGTGCCCGGTCGGGGTTCCGGTTCCGGGGCGCCGTGTTCGCCGAGCCAGCGGGCGAGTCTGCCGCGCCGACCGATGGCACGCAGGCGGCGTTCCGTGACCTCCCGGGTGTGCGGGGTGGTGATGAGCAGGAGTTCGTCGCCGGCGCGCAGCACGCTGTCGCGGTCGGGGACGACGGTGACGCCGTCGCGCACGATCAGGGTGAGGACGGTCGGGGGCGGCAGGCGCAGTTCGAAGACGGCGACGCCGTGCAGGCGGGAGCCCCGCGGAATGGCCACGGTGAGCAGGTCGGCGTCCAGGACGTCGAGCGGGGCGGTCTCGACCTGGATCTCGCGCAGCGCGTCGGAGCGGGTCAGCCGCAGGAGGCGGGCGACGGCGGGCAGGGTGGGGCCCTGCACGAGGGTGAAGAGGACGACGAGGACGAAGACGATGTTCAGTACCTCGCGGGCACCGGCGACCCCGGCGACGATGGGGAACGTGGCGAGCACGATGGGGACCGCGCCGCGCAGGCCCGCCCAGGAGATGAACGCCTGCTCGCGCCAGGGAACGCGGAAGGGCAGCAGGCACAGGACCACGGAGACGGGGCGGGCGGCCAGCAGCAGGACCAGGCCGACGGTGAGCGCCGGGAGGATCGCGGAGGGCAGTTCGCTGGGGTCGACGAGCAGGCCGAGCATGACGAACAGGCCGATCTGGGCCAGCCAGCCGGCGCCTTCGGCGAAGGAGCGGGTGGCGGCGCGGTGGGGCAGCTCGGCGTTGCCGAGGACCAGGCCGGACAGGTAGGCGGCGATGATGCCGCTGGCGTTGACCGCCCCGGCCGCGGCGAAGGCGACGATGCCGAACCCGACCGTGGCGAGCGGGTACAGGCCGGTCGCGGGGAGCGCGATGTGCCGGAGCGCGGCGGCGCCCAGGCGGCCGATCAGCACGCCGAGGGTGCCGCCGACCACGAGCTGGTAGAGCAGGTTGCCCACGACCGGGGCGGGGCCGGGCAGGTCGCCCGCGGTGGTGGTGGAGAAGATCAGGACCAGGATGATGGTGGGGGCGTCGTTGAAGCCGGATTCCGCCTCCACCAGGCCCGTCACCTTCTGCGGCAGCGGCAGTGAGCGCAGTACGGCGAAGACCGCGGCGGCGTCGGTGGAGGAGACGATCGCACCGAGCAGCAGGGCCAGGTGCCATTCCATGCCCAGCAGCCAGTGCGCGCCGGCCGCGGTCACCGCGACGGAGACGGCCACGCCCGCGGTGGCGAGCACGCCGGCGGGGGCGAGCAAGCGCCTGACGTCGCTCCACCGGGTGGTCAGGCCGCCGTCGACGAGGATGACGGCCAGGGCGGCGGTGCCCAGCGCCTGGGCCAGCTGAGCATCGTCGAACTCCAGGCCCAGCCCGTCCTCTCCGGCGACGACACCGACGGCGAGGAACAGCAACAGGCTCGGCAGGCCCACCCGGTGGGCGGCGCGGGCGGCGGCGATGCTGGCCAGCAGCACCGTGCCGCCGATCAGCAGGGTCAGGTACAGCTCGGGCAGGGTCATCGAGCCCGCCCCGAGTCGTACGGGGCCGGCCCGCGGTCAGCGGGTCCAGAAGCGGGGCGGAGGGTAACGGTTCGCGCGCCCGCGTCGATGCGGGTCGAAGAGTTCCCCGGCCATGCCCGCGAGGACCAGGCCGGAGGCGATGAGCAGCCCCTGGGCCAGGACGACCCCGGAGCCCAGCACCGCCAGGGCGGCGGCGAGCAGCAGCCAGGCCCGGAGGTGGCGGTACTCACGTGGCCGGCGTGGGCGGCCGGTGTCGAGGGCGTGGGAGAACCGTGGGTCGTCGCGGTGCAGGCGGGACTCGATCTCACTGAGCAGCTGGTCGTCGGATCCGGGCATGGTCTCCTCCTCCCGGCGCGGGGCCCTGGGCAGGCGACGCGGTCGGTGGGGCGGGCCATCTGCTCTCCTTGCGAGGTGGGAACGTCACGATCACACCAGGGCGAAGTGGCGCAGCCGCGCATACGTGGCCGACCCGCCCCGGACTGTGTCCGGGAAAGGCTGGATCGGCTACAGCTTCGCTTTCCTCGGGCCGTCGGCACCATCCGGTACGGAACCCAAAAGCGACCGCACACGACGTGTAGGGGTCAGCCGTTCACGACCGTCAGTCGGTGTACGACTCGAGCGTGCCGCGGCGCCGTACGTCGAGGGTCGCGCAGTGGAACGAGCCGCCGAACGGCGCGTAGTGCAGCAGGTCGCACGGGATCGGCTCGAAGCCCCAGCTCTCCAGCGCGCGCAGCATGCCGGTGTGGTGCCGTTCCGCGATGACTCGCTTGTCGTCGAGGACGAGGACGTTCATGCTGAGCCACTTGCCGCACATCGAGGTGATCTTGAGCATGCGGTCGTCGATCGGGTCGGGCTCGGGCGCGGTCAGGATCTCCCAGGAGCGCAGCGCGTCAGGGAGGCGGTCGACGTCGACGTACTCCGGGTTGACCAGTGCCCTGCCGGGCGCGAGGGGGACGAACGTCGTGTCGATGTGCATGGGCGTGCGGCAGCGGCTCTCGATCTCGTGGATGCGGTAGCCGGGGCCGAGGTGGCGGCGCAGCCATTCGATGCCCATGCGGTTGGTGACGTTGCTACGGGTGACGAAGAGGTCGCGTCCCGCGCGCACGAAGTCCGCCGCGTCGAAGACCGGCTCGAACTCGGTGAGGATGTGGCGCATCGGCTCGCCCGCCGCGGGGACGCGGAAGTCCGGCTCGAACAGCTCGTCGGTGAGCTGGGGCTTCGGTGCGGCCGTCCAGCGCGCGCCGCGCCGGAAGTAGTCCTTGAGGATCGGGCGGTAGGAGTGCGTCTCGAAGTAGCGGCACGGCCAGGCCATCGGGGTCTCGATGATCTCGTCGCCGATCACGAGCAGGCAGTCGCGCGGGCAGGTGTTGCAGAAGCCGCGTGACGACCAGTCGGGGGTGCTGAAACGCCGGCGGTGGTCGACCGCGTCCGGCCGCGTGACCGTGACGCCGAGCGACTGCAGCAGGGCGACGAACCCGTCGAGCTCCCGCTGCGCCCGCTCGACCAGGACGCGCGGATACCTGAAGCCGGCGGCCAGTCCCTGGAACCGGGCCGCCCACGGTGGGACGTTGCAGGTCACGACCGGGTGGTCGGAGGGAATCGTCGCGCCTTCCAGCCGGCCGACGACGACCTCCTCCAGCGGGTCCCACTCGTTGTGGGAACTGACCGGCGAGACGGCGGGTTCCGCCGCCTCCGCGATTCCGGGTTCCTGCGCCACCGCCATGACTGACCGCTCCCGATCGCTGACTCTCCGTGCCTATGGGGTGCCCCGAACCGGACGGATGACACCCGCCCCTCTGCGCCAGACCTTGCCCTACCTATCGTTTCTCGATAGATTCCCATCGTAGGTCGATTGAAGTCGAATGAAGGAGGGGTGATGGGACAGCTGACAGTTCTCGCGTTGCGGGGCGTGCTCGTCATGCTGCTCGCAGGTTCGGTGTTCATTCAGGCCGTGCTGGTCTGGTTGCTGGTGGCCGGTACGGGTGATCCCGACGCCGCCCTGGCGTCCGTACGCACGCCGGTCTTCCTGATCGTCGTCCTGGGTGCCGCGGCAGCCGAGGTCGTGCTGATCTGCGTCTGGCGGCTGGTGACGATGGTGCGGCGGGGCACCGTGTTCTCCCTCGATGCCTTCCGGTACGTCCATGTCGTGATCGGCGCCTTCGTCGCGGCCGCGCTCCTGGTCTTCACGCTCGGGGTCGTCCTGGCCCCGGGCGAGGCCGTCGCGCCCGGCATCGTCCTCATCCTGGGCGGGGTCGTCGTCGCGGTCCTGGGCGTGGCGCTGGTCGTGCTCGTCCTGCGGATGCTGCTCGCCCAGGCCGTCGCGCGCGACATCGAGGCGGCGCGGATGCGGGACGAGCTGGCAGAGGTGATCTGATGGCGATCGTCGTCGACATCGACGTGATGCTGGCGAAGCGCAAGATGTCCGTGGGCGAGCTGGCGGAGCGCGTCGGGATCACCCCCGCCAACCTGGCCGTGCTCAAGAACGGCCGCGCCAAGGCGGTGCGCTTCACGACGCTCGCCGCGCTCTGCGACGTACTGGAGTGCCAGCCGGGAGACCTGCTGCGCTGGGAGGCGGGGGGCGCGGACGCGGGCGGGTGACGCCGGCCGCCGTCGGCCGCGGTTGGCTTCCGGGGCCCACCCGGGCGCAATCTGGGAGAAGATCTGCGTGCCCTGCGCGCCCGCGGGCACCGACCCGGAAGGACCGCCCCGTGATCATCTTCGGCACCAAGGGATACCTCTACCAGCTGGCGATACTGACACTGGTGTGCGGCCAGTGCGGCAACCCCTCCGCGCACACGCTCAGGAAACGCGTCACGAAGTTCACGCTGTTCTTCGTGCCGCTGTTCCCGTTCTCCACGAAGTACCTGACGCAGTGCACCTTCTGCGGTGCCGAGCAGCAGGTGTCGAAGGAGCAGGCGGAGCAGCTCCAGACGCAGGCCGTGAGCGGCCAGGGCGGCCCCGGCCAGGCGCACGGGCAGCCGCAGCAGCAGCCCTACCAGCGGCCGTGACGCTCAACGTGCTTCTCAGCCGTTCCCGGAGGGCTGCTGCAGGTCGGCGATGGCGTCGACGTACTTGATGAGCAGACGGGCGAACTCCAGCCGCTCGGCCTCCGGCCAGTCCCTGGTGATGTGCTCGAAGGCGGACCGCTGGTGGCTGCGGAACCGGGCCAGCATCTCGTGGCCCTCCCCGGTGAGCTGGAGGACGGTGCGGCGTCCGTCCTGCTGGGACGCGGCCCGGATCAGACAGCCCGCGGAGATGCAGTCTGCCGGGCCGGCGGCACGGGCCCCGCCGGGCACCCCATGACCACGCCCCTCCGCATTGCCGGTTTCCGGCAGCCTTGACTACCCTCACGTTGCCGGACACCGCGCACCGGGCGTGAACGGCAGGGGAGGCGCGGGGTGACGGACCAGCAGGCGGGCCGGCGGACGGATCACCGGACGGACCAGCGGACGGATCAGCGGACGGATCAGCGGTCGGATCAGTCGGAGACGTATCTGACCGGGTACGCCGAGATCCTGGCCGGGGCGGCCGGCACGGGGCGCAGGCTGACCCGCGACGAGTTGGAGGACCGGCGGCGCCTGGGCGAGCAGGCCGCGGAGGCGGGACACAGTCTGCGCGGCCTCGTACGACTGCACCTGGACGCCACGCGCGCCTCCTGGCCCGGCGGTTCGACGGTCCCCGGCCTGGGCGTCACGGACACCGTGCTCGCCGCCGTCGCCCAGGCCGTCGACGCCTTCGCCGAGGGATACGAACGCGCCCAGCGTCTCGCCGTGCGACAGGAGGAGGCCGCGCGGCGGGAGTTCATCGACGACCTGCTCTACGGGCGCAGCGACCTGGGCCGGCTCGCCGAACGGGCCGAGCGGTTCGGCCTGGTCCTCTCCCACGCCCACGCCGTCGCGGTGGCCGAGGGGCCCGAGGCGTACGACGACACCGCACCGGTCACCCGGCTCGTGGAGACGGCGCTCATCTCCCGCTTCGGGGACCGGCGCATCCTGATCACCACCAAGAACGGGCAGTTGATCTGCATCGCGCCCGGCGACCAGGACGACGTCCTCGCCTTCTTCGCCAAGCAGGCGTACGCGGCCACGGACGGCAGCCGGGTGGCCATCGGGCGCCCCCAGACCGGCGCGGGCGGTGTGGTGCACAGCTACGAGGAGGCGCTGAGCACCCTCGAACTCGCCGAGCGGCTGGAGCTGGACGAACCCGTGCTGCGCGCCGCCGACCTGCTCGTCTACCCGGTGCTCACCCGCGACCGGCAGGCCATGGCCGACCTCGTGCTGAGTGTGCTGGGTCCGCTGCGCGGGGCTCGCGGCGGTGTTGAGCCGTTGCTGCGGACCCTGGAGGTGTACTTCGACGCCGGCTGCACCGCGGCCGAGGCCGCCCGGCGCCTGGCGCTCAGTGTGCGGGCTCTCACCTACCGGCTGGAGCGCATCCACCAGCTGACCGGGGCCAACCCCGCCGACCCGGTGCACCGTTACACCCTGCAGACCGCGGTCATCGGGGCCCGGCTGCTGAGCTGGCCCGCCCAGGAGATCTGAGCGGGCCGGCCCCGGACGGTGGGGGCGGGCGTCAGCCCGTGATCTCCACCTTGCCGTTGCGCTGCGGGTCGGGCTCCTCCGGCTGCTCCGGCCGGTCCGCCGTCTTCGCGTCCTGCCCGGTGATGTTCTTCAGCAGCGCGGGCAGATCGACGCCCGTGGTGGAGCCCAGCAGTTCCATGCCCTGCGCCACGTTGTCGGCGACGGTGCGCGACAGCCGGCTCGCGCCGTCCGTCGAGATGACCGTCATCTTGTCCACGGCCGCGAGCGGCTCGGCCGCCTTGGCCACCACCTGCGGCAGCACCTCGACCAGCATCTGGAGCACGGCGGCGTCGCCGTACTGCCCGAACGCGTCGGCCTTCTGCCGCATCGCCTCGGCCTCGGCCGAGCCCTTGGCGCCGATCGCGGCGGCCTCCGCCTCACCCTCCAGCCGGACGGCCTCGGCGATCGCCGCACGCCGGGAACGCTCGGCCTCACCCTGCTTGAGGCCCTCGATGGCCTGCGCCTCGGCCAGCGCGCCACGCCGCTGCTTCTCGCCCTCACCGGTGAGCCGGGCCCGCTCGGCCTCGGCCTGGGCGGCGGCGATCTCGGCCGACCGCTCGGCCTCCGCCTGCTTCACCCGCGCCACCCGGCGGGCCTCCGACTCCTGCTCGGCCGCGTACCGCTGGGCGTCGGCGGGCTTGCGGACCTCGGTGTCGAGCTGGCGGTCCTTCAGCGCGGCCTGCCGCTCGGCGACCTTCTCCTGCTCGGCGAGGATGTCCTGCTCGCGGGCGGCCTGCGCGAGGGGCCCCGCGGCGTTGGCGCGGGCCGACGCCTGGTCGGTCTCGGCCTTGATCTCGGCCTGCTTCAGGTAGAGGGTCCGCTGCGCGACCGCGATCTCCTCCTCGGCCTTCAGCCGCGCCTGCTCGGCGGCCCGCCGGGCCACGGCCTCGGCGATGTCGGCCTCCTGCGCGGCGCGGGCCGCCTCCGGTCGGCCGAGGTCCTCCAGGTAGGAACCCTCCGTGGTGATGTCCTGGATCTGGAAGGCGTCCAGCACCAGGCCCTGCCCGGACAGGCTCGCCTCCGCCTCCTCGGCGACCTGCCCGGCGAACGCGGCCCGGTCCCGGATGACGTCCTCCACGGACATCCGGCCGACGATGGCGCGCAGCGCGCCCGACAGCACCTCCTGGGTGAAGCCGACGATGCCGTTCTGCTGCATCAGGAACCGCTGCGCGGCGGCGCGGATCGCGTCCTCGGTGCCGCCGACCTTGACGATCGCGACGCCTTCCAGGTTGGCCTTCACACCGCGCAGCGTCACCGCGCCGCGCACGGCGACCGGGATGTGCCGCGAGGAGAGGTCGAGCGTGAACCGCTGCTGCACGAACGGCACGACGAACACGCCGCCGCCGACCACGACCTTCTGGCCGCTGTTGTCGGTGAACACACGGCCCGTCTCCGGATCGGTGGAGCTCTTGCCGCGCCGCCCGGTGACGATGAACGCCTCGCTCGGCCCGGCCACCTTGTAGCGGCTGACCACCACCAGCGCGAGCAGCACCAGGAGTACGACGACTCCCAGCACCGCGAAAACGACAGGACTCATGGCAACGCCCCCGAATCGGGAAAGGAACAGAAAGAGAAGCGGAAAGGAAGAAGGCTCAGCGCTCGACCGGGCGCACCACGACCGACGTCCCCGTCGGCACCGCCTCGACCCAGACCTCGGCGCCCCGCGCCACCGGCTCCGCGCTGCGCGCCGCGCACTTCAGCGGCTGCCCCGCGAGCCGCAGCAGCACCTCGCCGAAGCCGTCCGCGGGAATGGCGGTGACGACCTTGCCGGACGTGCCCAGGAGGTCGGCCGTGCTCGGTGCGACGTCGGTCCGGTCGCGCATCAGCGCGCGGCTGAAGCGGTACGTCAGCCAGCCGGCCCCCATCCCGGCGACCGCGCCGACCCCGGCGGCGCCCGCGGGACCGGCCAAGCCGGTGCCGAGGGCGATGGCGCCACCGAAGCCGGTCATCGCCGTGAATCCGGCGACGACCGGCAGCGACAGCCACCCCTCCAGGACGCCGGCCGGCGCTCCCCCGAACGCGCCTTCCAGCAGTCCGTCGAAGACCAGCGACAGGGCGAGCAGCACGACCCCCGTGATACCCAGCCCGAGAAACCAGACCATCGTGCCGTCCCCCTCTCGCCCGTCGCTGAGCTTCAGTGAAACGAATGTTCACACGCGAAGGAGAACCGGGTCACTGCCGTGTTCCGGCAATCTTTACGCGTCTTTAATGCCGCCCTCCGGCTCTTCGGGCGCTCTTGGAACCGCACCCTGGGCCGGTACTGTCCTCTCTCAAATGGGGACTCAAACGGGGAGCGTTCCGAACCAGGTTCCGCCGGGCGGTGACACGTACGCGCACATGGTGGTGTGCGGCGACGACGGGCTGGCCCACCGGCTGGCCGCCGAGCTGCGCGGTGTCTACCGCGAGCAGGTCACTCTCGTCGTCCCGCCCTCCGGGCGCCGGGTGCGTCAGCCGGTCGTCGGGCGGGCCCGCGCCGCCTCGGCCGCGCTGCTGGGCATGGTCAACGCGGCCGTCAACCGCTCGGCCAACGGCGACTCGGTGGGCGACGAACCGAACGGCGCCGGCCGCGAACTGGAGGCCGCCGAGCCGACCGAGGACGTGCTGGCGGAGGCGGGCGTGGACCGGGCGGCCGCGCTGGCCCTCGTGTACGACGACGACGAGACCAACATCCGCGCCGCCCTGACCGCCCGTCGGCTCAACCCCCGGCTGCGCCTGGTCCTGCGCCTCTACAACCGCCGACTCGGCCGGCACATCGAGGAACTCCTCGACCAGACCGCCGCGTTGGCGACCGGCGACGGCCCACGGGACACGGGCCTCGACGGCGCCGGCACCTCCACGACCGTACTGTCCGACGCCGACACGGCCGCGCCCGCGCTGGCCGCGACCGCCCTCGTCGGCACCAGCAAGGTCGTCGAGACGGACGGGCTGCTGCTGCGCGCGGTGGAACGGCAGCCGCCGGGCCCCGGCGAGGTGGCCGACCCCGGGCTGTGCACCCTCGCGCTGCTCTCCGCGACGAGCAACGACCCGGCCGGCGCCGACGGTTCGGAGGGGAGCGGAGACCAGGGGCCGCAACTGCTGCCCGACGCGGCGGCGGTGGCGGCGGCCACCGGGCGCGGCACCGTCGCCCTGGAGCAGGTGTCCTACGCCGGTCCGCCACTGCCCTCCGGGCGCGCCGGTGTGCCCCCGTTCGGCGAGCTGTTCTCGCGGCGGCTGCGCTGGTCGCTGGCGGGCCTTGGGGCCTGCGTGGTCGCGCTCGCCGTGGCGCTGATGGTGGTCACCGGGGACCATCCGCTGCACGCCACGTACGTGACGCTGCTCGACCTGTTCGCCATCAACGAGCCCGCGCACAACGACGACGCTGGACGGCAGGTGCTGCAACTGCTGTCCGGTTTCGTCGGTCTGCTGCTGCTGCCGGTGCTGCTGGCCGCCGTGCTCGAAGCCCTCGGGACCTTCCGCAACGCCTCCACGGTACGGAAGCCGCCGCGCGGGCTCGGCGGGCACGTCGTCCTGCTCGGTCTCGGCAAGATCGGCACCCGGGTGCTGACCCGGCTGCGGGAGATGGACATCCCCGTGGTGTGCGTGGAGGCCGACCCCGAGGCGCGCGGCATGGCGACCGCACGGCGGCTGCGGGTGCCGGTGGTGCTCGGGGACGTCACCCAGGAGGGCGTCCTGGAGGCCGCCAAGATCCACCGCGCGCACTCGCTGCTCGCCCTGACCAGCGTGGACACGACCAACCTGGAGGCCGTGCTCTACGCCCGCTCCGTACGGTCCCGCCTGCGAGTGGTGCTGCGCCTGTACGACGACGACTTCGCGACCGCCGTGTACCGCACCCTGCGCGCCGCGCACCCGGGCGCGCTCACCCGGAGCCGCAGTGTGACCCACCTGTCCGCGCCCGCGTTCGCCGGGGCGATGATGGGCCGTCAGGTCCTGGGGGCGATCCCGGTCGAGCGGCGGGTGCTGCTGTTCGCGGCGGTGCGGGTGGCCGGGCATCCGCAGCTGGAGGGGAAGACGGTCGGCGAGGCGTTCCGGGCGGGGGCGTGGCGGGTGCTGGCCCTGGAGGTTCCCGACGGGGAGCGGTCCGCCGACGCGGGTGCCGACGGGGAGGCGGCTCGGGAGTCCAGGTTGGTGTGGGAGCTGCCCGACACGTATGTCCTGCGGAGCGGGGACCGGGTGGTGCTGGCGGCGACGCGGCGGGGGTTGGCCGAGCTGCTGGGGCGGCGGGCGCGGCAGCGGACGGGGTCGTAGGGGCGCCGCCCCTACAGCCCAGGGGGCTCCGCCCCCTGGACCCCCGGCCTATGCCCACCCGCCACCCGACTCGGTCGGTCAAGAAGCCGCCACCCGGCTAGCTATGCGGCAAGTGCCGTTCCGCGAAGTCCAGTTCCAGTCGGACCTGCTTGATGCGCTCGTCCACGACCAGTGACCCGTGTCCCGCGTCGTAGCGGTACACCTCGTGGGCCGCGCCCCTCGCCTTCAGGCGCTCGACGTAGTTCTCGACCTGGCGGATCGGGCAGCGCGGGTCGTTGACGCCGGCGGAGATGTAGACCGGGGCCTTGACCTGGTCGACGTAGGTCAGTGGCGAGGACGCCTCGAAGCGGTCGGGGACCTCTTCGGGGGTGCCGCCGAGGAGGGTGCGGTCGAGGGCCTTCAGGCCCTCCATCTCGTCGTGGTACGCGGTGACGTAGTCGGCGACCGGGACGGCGGCGATGCCCAGCGTCCACGCCTCGGGCCGGGTGCCGATGCCGAGGAGGGCGAGGTAGCCGCCCCAGGAGCCGCCGGTGAGGATCAGCCGCTCGGGGTCCGCGAGGCCGGAGGTGACCGCCCACTCGCGCACCGCCTCGATGTCCTCCAGCTCGATGAGACCGACCCGGTGCTTGAGGGCGTCGGTCCAGGCCCGGCCGTACCCGGTGGAGCCGCGGTAGTTGACGCGGACCACCGCGTACCCGTGGTCGACCCAGGCGGCGGGGCCGGCGGCGAAGGCGTCGCTGTCGTGCCAGGTCGGGCCGCCGTGGATGTCGAAGACCGTCGGCAGCGGGCCGGTCGTGCCGGCCGGCTTCTGGACCAGGGCGTGGATGCGGCCGCCGGGCCCGTCCACCCACACGTCCTCCACCGGGACCGAGCCGGGCGACTTCATGCCGGGCGGGTCGAGCACGACCCGGCCCGTGGTGGAGCGCACCGCCGACGGCTCGGCGGCCGACGACCACAGGTACTCCACGCTGCCGTCCGGGCGGGCCGTCGCCCCGGAGACCGTGCCGGCCGGGGTCTCGATCTCGACCAGCTCGCGCTCGGCGAAGTCGTAGCGGAACAGCTCGCTGCGGGCCTCGAAGCCGTGCACGATCAGCAGGGCGCTGCCGTCCGGGTACCACTCGGCGCTGACGTCACCGGGCAGCTCCAGGGCGAGGTCGGTCTGCTCGCCCGTCGCCACGTCCCACACCAGGGGCTCCCAGCGGCCCCGGCGCTGGTGGCCGATGAGCAGGCGGGTGTCGCCGTCGACCGGCGCGAAGCCGAGGACCTCCAGACCCAGCTCCTCCTCGCCGCCCTCCGTGTCGTCCAGCTCGGCGACCGTCGAGCCGTCGGGGCGCAGGACGCGCAGCGCCGAGTGCATGGCGTCGCCGTGCTCGGTGTGCTCGATGGCGATCAGCGTGCCGTCGTGGGAGAGGTCGCCGACGCCCGCGGACTCGCGATGCCGGTAGATCTCCGCCGGGGGCCCGCCCGCGTACGCGAGGTGGATCGTCGTACCGTCCTCGTCGGTCGAGCGGCCGATCACCGCCGTACGCCCGTCCCGGCCGAGGGCGAGGCCCGCCGGATAGGAGGGGTCGAGGCCCGGTACCGCGAGTTCGTCCTCGCCGCCCGGGAAGGGCTGGCGGCGCCAGACGCCGAACTCGTCGCCGTCCTTGTCGTCGAACCACCAGATCCAGTGGCCGTCCGGCGAGAGCACTCCGTCCGTCGTGCCGTTGGGCCGGTCCGTGACCTGGCGCTGCTCGCCGGTCGACCGGTCCCAGGCGTACAGCTCGTACGTCCCCGTCGCGTTCGACACGAACAGGGAGCGGTCCGGTGCGTCCTCGGCCCAGTCGGGCAGCGACACCCGCGGCGCCCGGAACCGCTTCTCCCAGTCGGGCATCTCCGCGACCTGCCGGCCTTCCCCCGCGCTGCCCTGTCCCCGCCGCTGGTCCGGTGACACGGACCCGTTGCTCTCAGTCATGGCCCCATACTGCCCCGTCCCGGTGACAAAGCGCGGATCGGATCCCCAGCCTGTGGACAACTCCGCCCGGCCCGGCTCCGTCCGGTGTTTTTCCACAGCCCCGAGGACGGGCCGCGGGGGCGCGCACCGTACCGTGGAGGGCGTGTACCGGTTTCTGCTGACGCCCCGATGGTGGGGGATCAACGTCTTCGTCGTCCTGGCCATCCCCTTCTGCATCTTCATGGGTTCCTGGCAGCTCGGCCGGTTCGAGGACCGGGTGCAGGACCACGAGACGGCCACCACGCAGGACGAGTCGGCCCGCGGGGAGGCGGCCCGCCCGCTGGCGGAGCTGCTGCCCGTGGACAAGGCGACGGTCGGCGACCAGACCACCGTGCGCGGCCGGTACGACGACCAGCTGCTCGTCCCGGAGCGGGAGCTGGACGGCCGGGAGGGCTACTACGTCCTCACCCTGCTGCGCACCGACGCCGGCCAGGCACTGCCCGTCGTACGCGGCTGGCTGCCCGGCGAACCCGACCCGGCGAAGGCCCCGGCCCCGCCCACCGGCGAGGTCACCGTCACCGGAGCGCTCCAGGCCGCCGAGTCGGTCGGCGCCAACGGCGTCAGCGGCCGCACCGGATGGCCGGACGGGCAGACCGGCGCGATCAGCGCGGCGACCCTGCTGAACCTCGTGCCGTACGACGTGTACGACGCGTGGGTCACGCTCAACGAGGGCGACTCCGGGATGCGCGCCGTGCCCGTGAGCGCTCCGCAGAACACCGGGCTGGACCTCAAGGCGTTCCAGAACCTCGGCTACACCGCCGAGTGGTTCGCCTTCGTGGGCTTCGTGATCTTCATGTGGTTCCGGCTGCTGCGCCGCGAGGTCGAACTCGCCCGTGACGCGGAGCTGGGCCTGGCCCCGGAGGACGAGCCGGAGCCGCAGCCCACCCCGTCCGGCGTCTGACACCGGACGGTCGGCAGCGTCCAGGGGGCACCCGCCGGCGAGGTCACATCCCCGTACCCGCCAGCACGCCCGTCCAGTACACCGTCCCCGCGCACGCGTCGGACACCGTGGCCGTCGCCGAACCGGCGCCGCCCTCCGGGGTGTACGTCACCGACACGCTCCCGTCGGCCGGGCCGTCCTCGGTGACCAGCTGGGGCGTGGCGCCGGCGTCGCCGCCGCCGCCCACCGAGGAGCCGCCCGCGGCGGTCGGCTCCTCGGTGGGCGAGGGATCGGGCGAGGGGCCGCCGGTGCCGCCCCCCGTGGTGCCGCCGGTGGTGGGACAGGTCTCCGAGGGCACCCAGGCGAACCGCACCTCGTACGCGGAGCTGGGCGCCAGCGTCAGCGAGGTGGTCTCCAGGGACGGGTCGGGCAGTCCGGCCGCGGCGTCCCCGGCCGCGTGCCGTGCCGTGCCGATCTTCGTGGCGTCCGCCGCGCCCCGCGGGGTGGTGACCACGCTGCCGGGGCCGACGACGGTGCAGCCGTCCGAGGAGACGTTGGTGACGCTGAAGGAACCGTAGACCACGCCCGTGGAGTCGGGGGCGGCGCTGCTCGCGACGGCCGGGCCGAGCTGCTTCGCCGTACAGACGGGGATGTCGGCGGCGGTGCTGGCGGAGGGGTCGGCGCCCGGGGCCGCGCCCGTCGCGGCGCCGCTCTCCTCGTCCTTGTCGGGCGTCTCCTTCGGACCGGCCTTGTCCTTGCCCTCGTCCGTGCCCGC
Organism: Streptomyces sp. BB1-1-1; assembly: GCF_031597775.1. Taxonomy (NCBI): domain Bacteria; kingdom Bacillati; phylum Actinomycetota; class Actinomycetes; order Kitasatosporales; family Streptomycetaceae; genus Streptomyces; species Streptomyces sp. BB1-1-1. The sequence continues at coordinate 4,091,808 of NZ_CP134203.1, forward strand.
GGAACCGGCGATGCCGCTCTGGCCGCCGGCCGGGTCCTTGCCCTGGGAGGCACCGCCCTGGGCCTGCGAGGCGTGGCCCGCGACGGACGGGTCGGCCCCCGGGCCGGTGGCACCCGAGACGTGCACGAGGGCCGGGACCGCCGTGCCGAGGAAGAGGGCGGCGGCCGCCACGCCGACGGCGGCCTGGCGCTTGCGGGCGCGCCGGGCGGGCACCGCGCGGCGCAGCTGGTCCAGGGTGCCGTCGCTCGGCTCCACGTCCTGGACGGCGTGGTGCAGCATTCTGCGCAGGGCCAGCTCGTCGGAGTCGAGCCCGTCGGGTCCCTGAGCGCGGGGCCCCTCGGCGTCGGGGCCCTGTTCGGCGGGGCCGTGGTTCACAGTTCCGTTCCCAGCGTGCGTGTGCTTCGGCTGCTCTTGCCCGATCAGCCCGGCCGGTCCGGTCGGCTCGGTCGGCGCGTCCCCCTCCCGGGGGCGGTGCTCGTCGCGGGCGTCGCGCCGCGCGTCGTTGCCGTCGCTCATGCCGGTGCCTCCATGGCCACCCTGAGCGCCGCGATGCCGCGCGAACCGTACGCCTTGACCGAGCCGAGGGATATGCCGAGCGTTTCGGCGACCTGCGCCTCGGTCATGTCCGCGAAGTAGCGCAGGACCAGGACCTCGCGCTGGCGGCGCTGGAGTCCCTTCATCGCCTTGATCAGGGAGTCGCGCTCCAGCTGGTCGTAGGCGCCCTCCTCCGCGCTCGCCATGTCCGGCATCGGCTTGGAGAGCAGCTTGAGGCCGAGGATGCGGCGGCGCAGCGCCGAACGCGAGAGATTGACGACGGTCTGCCGCAGGTACGCCAGGGTCTTCTCCGGGTCACGGACGCGTTTGCGCGCCGAGTGCACACGGATGAAGGCCTCCTGGACGACGTCCTCGCAGGAGGCGGTGTCGTCGAGGAGGAGGGCGGCGAGGCCGAGCAGCGACCGGTAGTGCGCCCGGTAGGTCTCGGTGAGGTGGTCGACGGTGGTACCCGCCGCCACCGCGTCCTCGTCCGCGCCGTCGCGCTGGTTCGATATGCGGGCCGGCCGCGCTGCGGGCATGGGCGCGATCACCGGCATGCCACCGGCCGGACCGGCCACACGGGGACGGACGGACCGGCTGGGCGGGCGCAGAGCCGCGCCCCGCGTTCCTGCGGTGAATTCGAGTACCTCTGCCACGCCAGTTGGACACGCTCACCCCCGTGAGGGTTGTACGTGCCGGGCGTCACGTTCCCGCGGCTGTCGGGCAGCCACCCGGCTGACGGTGCGTCATAGGCCCTCATCGTCCCGCTCTTCCCCTATGTCCCATGTGAACGAGCGTCCCCACGCCCGTCCTCGGCGTCCCCACGCCGACTCACGCGTCCCCGCGCCCTGAATGGGTGACCGCAAAGACGCCCCCCGCCCTCCGCACGGTTGCGGAGGGCGGGGAGGAAATCCTCTGATGCCACAGGTGCCGGGTACAAGTAGTCCGGACCAATTTCCGGATCACATCTCGTTCATGGATCCTCCGAACAAACCCCACAACGACCAGGGCTTTTGTCCCTCTGATCCCTGTTCAGGCGAACTCGGCCGCCACCAGCTCCGCGATCTGCGCGGTGTTCAGGGCGGCCCCCTTGCGCAGATTGTCCCCGCAGACGAAGAGTTCGAGCGCCGTCGGGTCGTCCAGGGCCCGCCGCACCCGGCCGACCCAGGTCGGGTCGGTGCCGACCACGTCGGCGGGGGTGGGGAACTCGCCCGCGGCCGGGTTGTCGAAGAGGACGACGCCGGGCGCGGTGGCCAGGATCTCCCGGGCCCCCTCGACGGTGACCTCGCCCTCGAAACGGGCGTGCACGGTCAGCGAGTGCGTGGTGATCACGGGAACCCGTACGCACGTCACCGCCACCGGCAGCTGCGGCAGCCCGAGGATCTTGCGGGACTCGTCCCGCACCTTCATCTCCTCCGACGACCAGCCGTCGTCCCTCAACGACCCGGCCCACGGTACGACGTTCAGCGCGACCGGCTCCGGGAACGGCCCGGTGTCGTCGCCGACGGCCCGCCGCACGTCGCCGGGGTTGGTCCCCAGCTCGGTCCCGGCCACCAGGGACAGCTGCCGGCGCAGCGTCTCCACGCCGTCCCGCCCGGCCCCGCTCACCGCCTGGTACGAGGAGACGACCAGCTCGCGCAGCCCGAACTCGGCGTGCAGCGCGCCCAGCGCCACGATCATGGACAGCGTCGTGCAGTTGGGGTTGGCGACGATCCCGCGCGGCCGCATCCGCACCGCGTGCGGATTGACCTCGGGCACGACGAGCGGCACGTCCGGGTCCATCCGGAACGCGCCGGAGTTGTCGACCACCACCACGCCCTTGGCGGCGGCGACCGGCGCCCACTGGGCGGAGACCTCTTCGGGTACGTCGAACATGGCGACGTCGACCCCGTCGAAGGCCTCCTCGGTGAGCGCCACCACCTCGACCTCCTCACCGCGTACGGCCAGCTTGCGGCCGGCCGAGCGCGGCGAGGCGATCAGGCGGATGTCGCCCCAGACGTCCGCGTGCTGGGACAGGATCTGGAGCATGACCGCACCGACGGCGCCGGTCGCTCCGACGACGGCCAGGGTCGGCCGCCCGGTGCGCCCGGCACCCGCGATGTCGACCATCAGCGCCCGGTGCCCCCGTAGACGACGGCCTCGTCGCTGTCGGAGTCCAGCCCGAAGGCGGTGTGCACGGCGCGGACGGCCTCGTTCACGTCGTCCTTGCGGGTGACGACCGAGATACGGATCTCGGAGGTCGAGATCAGCTCGATGTTCACCCCGGCGTCGGACAGCGCGGTGAAGAAGTCGGCGGTGACGCCCGGGTTGCTCTTCATGCCCGCGCCGACCAGGGAGATCTTGCCGATCTGGTCGTCGTAGCGCAGCGAGTCGAAGCCGATGCCGGCCCGGCTCTTCTCCAGCGCGTCGATGGCCTTGCGGCCCTCCGTCTTCGGCAGGGTGAAGGAGATGTCCGTCAGGCCCGTGGAGGCGGCGGACACGTTCTGCACGACCATGTCGATGTTGACCTGGGCGTCGGCGATCGCGCGGAAGATCGCGGCCGCCTCGCCCGGCTTGTCCGGCACACCGACGACCGTGACCTTGGCCTCCGAGGTGTCGTGCGCGACACCGGAGATGAGGGCCTGCTCCACCTGCTTTTCCCCTTGCTTGATCGGCTCGCTGCTGACCCAGGTGCCCTGGAGTCCGCTGAAGCTGGACCGGACGTGGATCGGGATGTTGTACCGGCGGGCGTACTCCACACAGCGGTGGAGGAGCACCTTGGAACCGGAGGCCGCGAGCTCCAGCATGTCCTCGAAGGAGATCCAGTCGATCTTCTTCGCCTTCTTCACCACGCGCGGGTCGGCGGTGAACACGCCGTCGACGTCGGTGTAGATCTCACAGACGTCCGCGTCGAGCGCGGCGGCGAGAGCGACGGCCGTGGTGTCGGACCCGCCGCGCCCCAGCGTGGTGATGTCCTTGCTGTCCTGGCTGACGCCCTGGAAGCCGGCCACGATGGCGACGTTGCCCTCGTCCACCGAGGTCTTGATGCGGCCCGGCGTCACGTCGATGATGCGCGCCTTGTTGTGGACCGAGTCGGTGATGACTCCGGCCTGGCTGCCGGTGAACGACTGGGCCTCGTGGCCCAGGTTTTTGATCGCCATGGCCAGCAGCGCCATGGAGATACGCTCTCCGGCGGTCAGCAGCATGTCGAGTTCGCGCCCGGCAGGGATCGGGGATACCTGCTCGGCGAGATCGATCAGCTCGTCCGTCGTGTCGCCCATCGCGGAAACGACGGCGACCACCTGGTTGCCGTTCTTCTTCGCTTCCACGATCCGCTTGGCGACGCGCTTGATGCCTTCGGCATCGGCTACGGAGGAGCCTCCGTACTTCTGCACGACAAGGCCCACGTGCGCTCCTCGCTCAATCCGTCTCTTTCCGCACGTACGTATATGTACTGCGGTCGGCTCATTTTACCGAGCGTCCGGATTCCGCCACTGCGGTATCGCATGATGAGACCCGGGTACTCGCTCAGGCTGGCTCATGCCCAGGAGGGCGCGGGTCACTCGGGAAAGTGCCGTGAGTCACACGTTCACAAGACCCCTCGCCTACAACCTCCGTGAACGACGGTGAGTCTGATCTTCCGCCGCGACGCGTGGTGCGCCGCGCCCTGGGGAGGATCACCGCCTTGTCTCACGCACGTCCGGCGCGCCGACGGCTCGCCGCCACCGCCACCGTCGTCCTTGCCGCCACCATCGGCGCCACCGTCGTGGCCCTCCCGGCCGCGGCCGCCCCGCCGGTGCGGGGGGCGGCACAGCAGGCGGTGTCGGCCGACGCGGCCGCGGTCGCCTTCCCGGTCGGCCACAAGATCGTGGCAGTGACCGCTTCGGGCTACCTGACCTGGGACAACACCAAGGGCGACCGGGCCTGGGTCCGGGCCTCGGACGGCGCGGTGACCGATCTGGTGGACAGTCTGCCCATGCAGGCCACCGGTTACGGCGACCTCGTGGCCGTACTGCCCCGCCGCGACACGGCGGAACTGCGGGACCTGGCCACCGGACGCAAGGTGTTCGACGTCTTCGCCCAGCCGGCCGCCGGGCTCGACTACGCCGGCGCGGCGGGCCAGGCCCTGTTCATCACGGACAGGAGCGCACCGGCGGGCGCCGGCCTGCTCATGCACACCAAGGACGGCGGGCGGGTCCCGGTCACCGGCCTCCCGGCCGACGCGACACTCCGCCGGGTCTCGGCCGGCACCTCGGCGCACGGCCTGGTCACGTACACCAGCGGCGACAAGAAGTACTGGGGCCTGATCGACCTCGCCACCGGCGCCGTGACGGAGACCGGCCTGCGGGACGAATCGCGCGGCAACGGCGACATCGCCGTCTCGCCGGAGTACGTGGCGTGGGTCGAGTACCGCTCGGAGGGGCCCGTCATCGTGGTCCGCACGCGCGCCACGGGCGAGACGCGCCGGATCGCCCTGGTGGCCGGAGCGACAGCCCGCGACATCGAGGTGGGCCTCCAGGGCGACCACCTGGTCTACGGCGACCCCGGCGGCCTGACCGCCACCAACAAGAGTTCCATGCACCCCCTGACCGCCCATGACCTGAAGACCGGGGCCGACACCAGGCTGCTGGACCACCTCACGTCCGCCGCGACCTCCCCCGACGGCGTCCTGCATGTCCGCGGCGGCACCGTCGCCGACGGCGAGGGGCTCTTCCGCGTCTCCCCCGGCGCCGACGGCACCCCCGCCGCCACCATGGTCGCGAGCACCGGCGAACCGACCGCACTCACCCTCGTCGGCCACGACGTCCCCGCGGTGATCGACCTCGACCGCGACCGCGGCCGGATCAAGCTGCGCTGGACGCTGTCGCGGAACAACGCGGAACTGTGGGTGACACTGCGCCACAAGCGCACCGGGAAGATCGCGCAGCAAGTCTTCTACGGCCCCGAGCCGACGGACTTCACCTTCGAGTGGAGGGGCGACGTGGACCAGGTCACGGCCAGCGCGCCCAACGGCGACTACACCTGGGAGATCTCCGCCCGCCCGCGCAACGGCATCGGCCCGACCCTGACCTCGTCCGGCGCCTTCGAGGTCGTCCGCGAGGCAGCCCCGCACGACTACACGGACAACGGCAGCCCGGACCTCCTGGCCCGCGACCCGTCGGGCCGCCTGTGGCGCACCGATTCCCACTTCGACTCGTGGAACAACAACGTCACCCGGGCACCGGAGCGGAAACTCGTCGGCGGCGGCTGGAACACCTACGACCGGATCGAGGCGGCCGGCAACCTGGGCGGCGCCGCGCACGGAGACCTGGTCGCCCGCGACAAGGCGGGCGTCCTGTGGCTCTACCTGAGCAAGGGCGACGGCACCTTCGCCACCCGCAGCCGGATCGGCGGCGGCTGGGGCGTCTACGACAAGGTCGCCGCGGGCAGCGACCTCACCAACGACGGCAGGGCCGACCTCCTGGCCACCGACAAGAGCGGCGTTCTGTGGCTCTACCAGGGCACCGGCGACTGGCGCGCCCCCTTCGGCAAGCGCACCAGGGTCGGCGGCGGCTGGGGCGTCTACAACGAGCTGACGGCCACGGGCGACATCGGCGGCGCCGCGACCGGCGACCTGGTCGCCCGCGACAAGGCCGGTGTCCTGTGGCTCTACCTCGGCAAGGGCGACGGCACCTTCGCCCCCCGCACGCGGATCGGCGGCGGCTGGAACGCCTACCGGTACACCGTCGGCATCGGCGACGCCGACCGCGACGGCCGTCCCGACCTGTACGCCTACGGCGCGGACGAGACGTACTACTACCCGGGCACCGGCAACTGGCGCGCACCCTTCGGCGCCCGGAAGGCCGACACGATCCTCGACACGTACCCGGACCACACGGCGGTCTCCTGACCGACGGCGAGACACCGGCCCGGGGTGGGGCGCCCCGGGCCGGTCTCAGTCCGCCAGCTCCTTGAGGGGCTCGGTGTCGAGGGTGATGTCGACGGGGGAGGGGAGCTTCACGGGGGCGCCAAAGGCGCTGTTCACCTGCTGGCGGTAACGGCCGTCCTTCGGTTCGGTGAACACGGTGACCGTGCAGTCGTCGCGGTCGACGAGCAAGTAGACCGGGATCCCAGCAGCCGCGTACCCATCGGGCTTGTCCACGCGGTCCCGCTGCGCGGCATCGGAATCCCATGAGGTGACTTCCACAGCCATCAGGGCGCTGTCGGGCGCCGACCACTCACCGTGCCCTTTGAAAGCGCCTCTGGGAACCAGCACGCCGTCAGCGCGCGCCCGTCCCTTCCGGTAGTCCTCCGTCTTGAGGCCCCGCTCGGCGTACAGCCACAGGTCAGGGCGATGCTGCATACAGAGCATCTGCAGCCAGGCAACGATCTCGCTGTGGTTGCCGTCCGGCATGGGCTTGACCGCGACCTTTCCGTTGATGAACTCCAGCCGCACCATCTCCGGGGCATGGCGTTCGAGCTCCTCGAACTCCTCGACGGACATCTGGGGCCGGTGCTCGGTCCTGGGGGTCATGGCGTCGCCTCCTCGACACCATGGTGCCCCCACCGGCACATCCTGCACGCTCAAAGCGCCCGCTCCGTCCTCGGCCGCAGGCCGCCCGCCGCGCGTACCTCCGCCGCGCGGCGGGGGACGTCGACCCACGAGTACACGGCGTGGGCGTCGGGGTCGGCCAGGAACGTGTCCGGCACGTACCCGGCGTCCAGCTCCCCGGCCTCCTCTGCGGCCACGGCCGCCTCGTACTCCGCACGGCAGTCGGGGCACATGCCGCCCTTGATCGTCGTCGTCAGCTCGTCCGCGTCGCAGGACATGCAGCACATCACCGCGCGGGTCACGCGGGCCCGGCGCGGGGCGGCCTTCTGGCGGATCTTCGCCTTCTTCGGGGGCATCTTGTTCTCCAGTCGGTTGCGGGCGAGGCCGCCCGGGTTGTTGACGGTCGCGGGAAGGCTTTCGGTCACCGCGCGGGTGATGTCCTGGGGTGTCGCCCCGCGCGACAGCCACTCCCCCGCCAGCGAGGCGAGGGACCGGCAGTCGGATTCGGACAGGGACATACGTGGGTCCGCCTCGCGGATTCCGGCGAGGGTGCGGTACGAGGTTCCGGACTCGGACTGCGGGGCGGGCGCCGACTGCGGGTCGGGCTCCGGTTCGGGCAGCTCGGGCTCGTCGGTGCGGGCCAGACCGGGTCGGAGGTCACCGGGCACGATCCGGCCCTTCCGCTCCCGCGCGAACTCCTCCCACCAGGCTTCCGACCTGCGCGTACGCGACCAGTAGGTCCGCGTGACCCACCTCATGGCGTTGTCCTCGACGGTGATGTGTTCCCTGATCCAGCGCAGGTGGCCGGCCTCGGCGAGGCGGCTGAGAGACGTACGCATCGCCTGCTGGCCGTAGCGGGGGTGCTGCGCCGCGAGCACCTTGTGACCCATCGCGTGACCGTCGTCGAGGTGGTCGACGAAGACGGCGATCTCCGCCTCACGCGGGCTCAGGTGTGCGAAGTCCGGGTCTGCGTGCGGGTCTTCGTCACCTGCGGGGCGTTTTCCGTAGCCCGGATTGGCCATGGGGTGGGACGGGGAGGGCAAGGCGGGACTAGTGTTGGCGTAAGCCACCATCGAACCTCTGGCTTTCTTCGATGCGTCGGCCAGGTCCCGGATTGGTGTTGGCGCACCGCCGGGGCCGACTCATTTGCCGGTCATATGCCGCGAACCTAGAGCGGCTTTACACAGCGACGCAAGCCGATCACGGATCGTCACCCTTACGAGGTACGGCGCGTCAACTCGCGCACAGACTTGGTTGGTTGGGTATTTCAACCAGACCAGAAAACCAGGGGAAGAGCTCGAATCCCGGGGCTCAAGCTCCGGGCTGAACTGCGGCGATGAAGGCCGACCAGGCCGGGGCGGAGACCTGGAGTTCGGGGGCGCCGGGGGCCGTCTTGGAGTCGCGGATGTGGATGGTGGGGGCGAGGGCGACTTCGACGCAGGCGCCGCCTTCGTCGTCGCTATAGCTGGACTTGGACCACTTCAACTGGTCACTCACGGCTGATTCACCATCCCATTGATGAAGCGGGCCGACTCAACAGGGCTGAGAGCCTCGGTGCGCATCATGCTAAGCCGCTCCGACACACGGTTGACAACCCCTGGATTGGCCGACAGCTCGCTGGCGATGGGCCCTTCAGAGAAGGCGAACCGTTCGTACGCCTGTGTTTCCAGGAGCACCGTGGACCCCAGGAGCCCAGCCGGAATGGCTCGCTCGAACGTGAGTACCTGCAACGCGACGTTCCGAAGCAGCGAGGCCTCCAGGAGACGGTTCAGTTGCTCGTCGTCCACCAGTGGGCTTCGCAGCACCGCTTCGTACAGGACGAAACTCAAGCCGACCGGCGGCTTGCGCTCCGTCAGGATCGCCTGCCGCTCCATGCGAGCCGCGATCCGCTCCTCGATGGTCTCCTCGTCCAGCGGTGGATTGCGGTGCTCAATCAGCGTGCGCGCGTACTTCTCCGTCTGCAACAAGCCCGGGACCAGGGTGTCCTCGTACCACCAGAGGCTGATCGCCTCCCTCTCCCGCTCCATGAACTCCTGGGCCCTTGCCGGGAACTTCTCTCGGCTCAAGTAGTCCTTCGCCGCACTCAGTAACCCCTCCGCGCGACACAACTCGTCTGCCACGTCGAGGACTCGGGGCGTCGGCATGCGCGCTCCCTGTTCCATCGCCTTGATGGTGTCCGGGGAGTAGTTCGAAGCAGCCGCAAGCTGCTCACGACTGATGTTGGCCTTGGTGCGCCAGCGTTTCATCTGGTTGCCACTGAAGCGCCACATGACAGGCGACTGGGACACAGCATGCACCTCCGATGGATACACCCCGGCGTGTATCACGTCAGTCGCTACCGAGCGTAGCGTCGCGCACGCCAGCGTGTGACCATGACGGAAACAATTCACCGACCCTCCTGGGTCCCGCTCGCCGGCCACCAACTGCACCTCGCGGGCGTGCACTTCGACGCCGTACGGATCGACGGCATCCGGGGGGAGCTGGTCGCCGACTGGCTCGTCGAGGCGTCGGGCGACGACGCGGGGCCGATCGTGTGCGAGGCGGGCGGTGGGCGGTGGGTGTACTTCCTGCTGGCGCCCGGGGAGGTCGCCGCGTACGACTGGCCGCTCGGCGTACAGCGGCACAGCGGCGGGACCCGGACCGTCACCTACGTCGGCATTCCGGCGCTGGAGGGGAACACCTGGCCGCTGCGCTGGTACAGCGCGCCCACGGCGACCGCGCCCTACGTCGACGCGGGGGCGCTGCTCGGTGCCGTCACTTGACCGGGCGCAGACCCAGCGGGCCCGCGATCTCCTCCACCATGACCCGGCCGGCCTCCGTCTCCAGGGTGTCGTCGCCGAGGCCCTGGTCGGTGTCGAGGCCGTCCAGCTCCTCCAGGGGCTGGTTCAGGCGGACGTGGGCGACGACCGACTGGAGGGCGCGCAGGGTCGCGGAGGCCGTGGAGCCCCAGTTGGAGAAGTAGGAGAACTGCCACCACCACAGGGCCTCCGTGGTACGGCCCGCGCGGTAGTGGACCATGCCGTGGCGCAGGTCGGTGATGACGTCGGTGAGGTCGTCGGAGATGCGGGCCGGGACCGGGGCCTTGCGCGGTTCGTAGGGGTCGAAGACCTCGGAGTAGACGTCGATCGGGTCGAGGATGCGGGCGAGGTTCTCGCGGAGTTCGTCCACGTCGAGTTCCGGGCCCGGGTCGGGCTCGTAGCGTTCGTCGGGGACGATGTCCTCGTGGGCGCCCAGGCGGCCGCCGGCCAGCATGAGCTGGGAGACCTCCAGAAGGAGGAAGGGGACGGCGGAGTCCGGCTCGTCGCCCTTCGCCACCTCGGTGACGGCGACCAGGAAGCTCTCGATCTGGTCGGCGATCTGGACGGCGAAGTCGTCGGGGTTCTGGTTGGTCGCGTGCAGCGTGGCGTCAGACATCTAGGAGTCGTCTCCCCTCGAAGGCGCGGCCGAGGGTCACCTCGTCCGCGTATTCCAGGTCGCCGCCCACCGGGAGGCCGCTGGCCAGGCGGGTGACCTTGAGGCCCATGGGCTTGATCATGCGGGCGAGGTACGTGGCCGTGGCCTCGCCCTCCAGATTCGGGTCCGTGGCCAGGATCAGTTCCGTGACGGTGCCGTCCGCGAGGCGGGCGAGCAGTTCACGGATGCGGAGGTCGTCGGGGCCGACCCCGTCGATCGGGCTGATCGCGCCGCCGAGCACGTGGTAGCGCCCGCGGAACTCGCGGGTGCGCTCGATGGCCACGACGTCCTTCGGTTCCTCCACCACGCAGATGACGGAGGGGTCGCGCCGGGTGTCGCGGCAGATGTTGCACTGCTCCTCCTGCGCGACGTTCCCGCAGGTCGCGCAGAAGCGGACTTTGGCCTTCACTTCCATGAGGGCCTGGGCGAGCCGCCGTACGTCGGTCGGTTCCGCCTGGAGGATGTGGAAGGCGATCCGCTGCGCGCTCTTGGGACCGACGCCGGGCAGCCGCCCGAGTTCGTCGATGAGGTCCTGGACCACGCCTTCGTACAACGGACTGCCGTCCTTCCTGATGTTCCTGCACTACGTACGGTAGAGGGCTCGGGCCGGTCTGAGAAAGCCGAACGGGGGACGCGGACTCAGAAAGGCAGGCCGGGGATACCGCTGCCGCCGCCCATGCCCTGGGCGAGCGGGCCGAGCTTCTGCTGCTGGAGGGCTTGCGCGTTCTCGTTGGCCGCCTGGACCGCGGCCACGACCAGATCGGCCAGGGTCTCGGTGTCCTCCGGGTCCACCGCCTTCGGGTCGATCACGAGGCCGCGCAGCTCGCCGGAGCCGGTGACGGTGGCCTTCACCAGGCCTCCGCCCGCCTGCCCGTCGACCTCGGTCCTCGCCAGTTCCTCCTGGGCCTGGGCGAGATCCTGCTGCATCTTCTGGGCCTGCTGAAGCAGCTGCTGCATGTTGGGCTGGCCACCACCGGGGATCACGTTCAGCTCCTGTCGCCGCTGTCGCCGCGGGGTCACCGCGGGTTTTTGCCGTTCGGCACGAGCCTACGTGGTCCGCGCGGCCCTCGCTCCAGCACTCTTTCGGGTGATGCCGAGGGGGCCCTATACCTGATCAACACCCCCTTCCGGGCGGAAAAGCGGCGGAACCCCAGGCTCCGCCACCCATTGGGCGGTAGGAAGGGTGCCGGCGCATGAGGTCTTCAGGTCTTCAGGTCTTCAGGGTCTTCAGGGTCTTCACGGACGGTGAGCAGTAGGGAGTGCCGGGTGGGTCAGCCGGAGATGCAGCCCGAGGGGCCGCCGCACGACGGGCGGGGCGGTGAGGGGGCGGCCGGGCCACGACCGGGCGACCTCACCGGGCGGGCGTTTCCGCTCGGGGACTGGGCGCTGCCCGCGGAGCGCCTGGACGAGCTGTACCGGTGGGTGGAGCGGGGCGCGCTGGACACGGCGGCCTGGTATCTGACGGACCGGGTGTGGAAGCGACGGGGCGCCATGATGCTGCGGGGCGGGGCGGCGGTGGGGGCGGTCGCCGGGGCGGCGCTGCCGCTGCTGGACATGTCCGGGGTGGTGGGCGGGGTCGCTCCCTGGGGGTATCTGGCGCTGCTGTTCGGGGTGGCGTGCGTGGCCGGGGACCGGTATTTCGGGGTCACGTCCGGGTGGATGCGGGACGTTGCCACGGCGCAGGCAGTGCAGCGGCGGCTGCAGGTGCTCCAGTTCGACTGGGCGTCGGAGAGCGTGCGGGAGGTGCTGGGGCCGGCGGACGGGACGGCGAGCGAGGCGGCCGAGCGGTGTCTGCTGGTGCTGCGGCGGTTCACGGAGGACGTGACGGAGCTGGTCCGGACGGAGACGGCGGACTGGATGGTGGATTTCCGGACCGGCTCGGCGCCGCTGGGGTTGCAGGCGGTGTCCGCGGGCGGGGCACGGTCCGAAGCGGGGGCGGTGGGAGTGTCGGGCCGGTTCTCGGCACCGGCGAACGGGGCTCGGCCGAACATGCCTCGGCAGCGGCCGCCGGAGCCGCGGTGACCGCTCCGGCGTCTCGCCGCCGCGCTACTGGCAGCCGCGCTACTGACGTCGGTACGTCAGCGTTTCGCCGTTGCTGGTGTTGGTGCGTTCCAGGGTGCCGTTCGGCAGGAGGGTGACCTGGGTGGGTTCGCCCGGGGTGCAGGTGGCGGCGGGGCCCACCGTCACCTTGGAGGGACCGAGGTTCAGCGGGCCGTCGGAGTCCGGGGCGTTGCTCAGGTCGGCCTCGAAGACGCAGTGGTAGGTGCCGTTGCCCGCGGGGCCGTCCGCGGCGAGCGACAGGACCGTGTCGCCCACGTCGCCCTGCTGGATGGTCAGCCGCCTGGTGTGGACGCCGGAGGCGTTGTCGATGGTCGTGGCCCACGTGCCCAGGTACGCCGTCGGGATCGTGCCGTTCTGGGGCGTCGACGACGTGGGCGTGGTCGGCTGGCCTGCCTCGGTCGTCGGAGCCGAGCCGTCCGTGCTGGGGTCCGGGTCCCGGGGTGCGCCGGCCGTCGCGGCGGTCGTGGGGTCGTCGCCGGCCCGGTTGTTGCCGTCGTCCCCGCTCATCAGGGCGTAGACCGAGCCTCCGGCGCCCAGCGCGACGACCAGGGCGACCACGATCAGCAGGGCGGTGGAGCGGCCTCTTCGGGGCGGTGCCTGCGGCGGGCCGTACGGCGGGGGCCCGTAGGGCGGGGTCGAGCCGAGACCGCCGCCGTACGGGCCGTACGGGTGGTACCCGGGCGGCGCGCCGTAGGCCGGGGCGTAACCGTGAGCGGAGGGCTGGGGCTGGGGCTGGGGCTGCTGAGGGTGGCCGTGGACGGGCGGGGGCGTCGGCGGGCTCTGGCCCGCGACCAGTGTGGGGAGGTGGTCCAGCGGGGCGCCGCCGCTGCCCGGCTCGCGCGGTGGCGGCGGACCGTCCGGCGTCGCGGCGGCCGGCTCCCGATCCGGCGACGAGGAGGGGGACGGGTCCGGGGACGGGGACGGCGCGTCCGGCTCCGGGGCGGTCACCGCGGCGGCCCCGGCCGCTCCCGGCGCCTCCGGGTGCTCCGGGTTCTCCGTGTCCAGCAGCCGTACCGCGTGCCGGCCCAGCTGCGCCACCAGCGCGCTGGGCAGCCAGGGGTCGCGGGAGCGGCCGTCGGCGACCGTGTCCTGTGCTCCCGTGCGCTCCAGGACCTCGGCGAGGGCGGGGCGTGCGGCGGGGTCCTTCTTCAGGCAGTCGCGTACGAGGTCGGCGATGCTCTCGGGCACGCCGTCCAGATCGGGTTCCTCCTGCGCGATGCGGAACATCAGCGCGTGCACGCCGCTGTTGGCGGTGCCGAAGGGCAGCTCGCCGGTGGCGGCGTAGGCGACGACGGAACCGAGGCAGAAGACGTCGCAGGCGGGCGTGATGCGGTCGCCGCGCACCTGCTCGGGCGCCATGAAACCGGGCGAGCCGACCAGCGCGCCGGTGCGGGTGAGCCCGGCGTCGGTCATCGTCTGCAGGGCGCGCGCGATGCCGAAGTCGATGACGCGGGGGCCGTCGATGGTGACGAGGACGTTGGACGGCTTGAGGTCGCGGTGGATGATCCCGGCGGCGTGGATGTCCTGGAGCGCGTGGGCGAGACCGGCCGCCAGCGTGCGTACCGAACGCTCGGGCAGGGCGCCGTGGTCGTGCCCCACGACCTGTTGGAGGCTGGGGCCGGCGACGTACCCGGTGGCGACCCACGGCACGGCGGCCTCGGTGTCGGCGTCCAGTACGGGCGCCGTCCAGTACCCGCCGACCCGGCGCGCGGACTCGACCTCCTGCCGGAACCGCTCCCGGAACTCCTCCTGCGCGGCCAGTTCCTCGCGCACCAGCTTGACGGCGACCGTGCGTCCGCGGTCCGAGCGGGCCAGGTAGACGTGGCCCATACCGCCCGTCCCGAGCCGCCCCAGCAGCCGGTAACCGCCGATCCTCCCCCAGTGCTGAACGCCTGGGGGGACCCCCATCGGGTCCCCGCCCCCGAGCTTCTCCATGTCGCGCCGCCTTCCCCCGCACGTGAACCCACGTGAGCAACAGACCGAGGATAGTGCGGGGCGGCCGCGCGGTGAGCCGGTCCGGTTCTACGGTTCCGTAACAGCCGGGTCGTCCGCGGTGGACGGCCCGCCGAGCCCGGCCAGCGCCTTCGACAGTCGTTCGAGGGCCGCCACCGCCTCCGCCAGCTCCGCCTCGGACCCGTACGCCTCCGCCAGCCGGTCGGCGTAGGCGGCGTGGCCGGGGCCGATGCGGGAGACGGCGGCGAAGCCCGCGTCCGTCGGCGCGAGGAGCTTGGCGCGGCGGTGGGCCGGGTTGGGCCGGTACTCGGCGAGGCCGCGCTCCACCAGCAGGTCGGCGATGCGCTGCACGCTCTGCCGGGTGATGCCCATCGCCCGCGCGACGCCAGAGACGGGCAGCGGCTCGCGCAGCACCGCGCCGAGCACCTGCCACCGGGCGGCGGTGAGTCCGGCGGGGCGGGCCAGTTCCTCGGCGACCGCGAGGAACTGGCCGTTGAGCCGGAAGACGCCGAGCGCGGCGCCGCTGAGCAGGTCCTGCCGCTCCCGGCCGCTCACGCGGCGCCCGCCTTCTCCAGCACGGCGTACGCCTCCGGGTCGGAGTCGTGGAACAGCCGGTACCAGGCGTCCAGCACCTCGCCCTCGTACGCCCCGAGCAGGCCGAGGATCTCGCGGGCGAAGGCGACCGGCTCGGTGGGGCCGGCGGTGATCAGGCCGCGGTCGGTGACCGCGTCGGCCTCCACATACCGCTCGCCGCCCGCGTAGCCGGTCGCCGCCAGGTAGAAGGAGACGGCGCTGGTGTGCGCGCGGTCGTCGAGCAGGCCCTCGCGGGCCAGTCCGGCGGTGGCGCCGCAGATGGCGGCGACCGGCACGCCGGCGTCCAGGAAGGCACGGGCGGTGCGGGCGAAGGGGGCGAGGTCGTCCGTGGTGTCCCAGAGGTCGGCGCCCGGGAGGATCAGCAGGGAGCTGCCCTCGGGGCGTACGTCGGCCAGGGCCAGGTCGGGCTGGATGCGCAGGCCGCCGATGCTCGTGACGGGCGCGGTGGTGGGGCCGACGGTGCGGACCTGGTACCCGGTGCGGGCGAGGTGGGCCGTCGCGTGGCCGGTCTCCCAGTCGGCCAGGGTGTCGTACACGGCGAGATGGACGGGCTTGCGGGTGCCGTTCGCGGTGCCGTTCATGACTTCTCCAGCGGTTGCGCGAGATCCATATGACAGAAGACTGTCATGACGACAACATGCTGTCAATGGAGTGGGGTGTGCGCCGCGTCGACAACCTGTCGTGGAAAGCCCCCGACCACAGACAGGACGCCGATTCCGTTTCCGCATCGCGGACATCTACCCTCGGCCGCATGACCCCTCAGCCCAATCCCCAGGCCGGCGCCGCCGTGAAGGCCGCAGACCGCGCGCACGTCTTCCACTCCTGGTCCGCACAGGAGCTCATCGACCCGCTCGCCGTCGCCGGCGCCGAGGGGTCGTACTTCTGGGACTACGAAGGCAAGCGCTACCTCGACCTCGCCAGCGGGCTCGTCTACACCAACATCGGCTACCAGCACCCCAAGGTCGTCGCCGCGATCCAGGAGCAGGCGGCGAAGATGACGACCTTCGCGCCCGCGTTCGCCGTCGAGGCGCGCTCGGAGGCCGCGCGGCTGATCGCCGAGCGGACGCCCGGCGACCTGGACAAGATCTTCTTCACCAACGGCGGCGCGGACGCCGTGGAGCACGCCGTGCGCATGGCGCGGCTGCACACCGGGCGGTCGAAGGTGCTGTCGGCGTACCGCTCGTACCACGGCGGCACCCAGCAGGCGATCAACCTCACCGGCGACCCGCGCCGCTGGGCCTCGGACAGCGGCTCGGCCGGTGTCGTGCACTTCTGGGCGCCGTTCCTCTACCGCTCGCGCTTCTACGCCGAGACCGAGGAGCAGGAGTGCGCGCGGGCGCTGGAGCACCTGGAGACGACGATCGCCTTCGAGGGTCCGGGGACCGTCGCCGCGATCATCCTGGAGACGATCCCGGGCACGGCGGGGATCATGATGCCGCCGGCCGGTTACCTGGCCGGGGTCCGCGAGATCTGCGACAAGTACGGGATCGTCTTCGTCCTCGACGAGGTCATGGCCGGCTTCGGGCGGACCGGTACGTGGTTCGCGGCGGACCTCTACGACGTCGTGCCCGACCTGCTGACCTTCGCCAAGGGCGTGAACTCGGGCTACGTGCCGCTGGGCGGCGTCGCGATCTCCGGGAAGATCGCGGAGACCTTCGCCGAGCGGCCCTACCCGGGCGGGCTGACCTACTCCGGCCACCCCCTGGCCTGCGCCGCCGCCGTCGCCACCGTCAACGTGATGGAGGAGGAGGGCATCGTCGAGCACGCCGCCCGGCTCGGCGCCGAGGTCGTGGAGCCCGCGCTGCGGGAGCTGGCCGAGCGCCACCCGAGCGTGGGCGACGTCCGCGGCGTCGGCATGTTCTGGGCGCTGGAGCTGGTGAAGAACCGGGAGACCCGGGAGCCGCTGGTGCCGTACAACGCGACCGGGCAGGCGGCCACACCGATGTCCGCGTTCGCCGCCTCCGCCAAGGCCCACGGCGTGTGGCCGTTCGTGAACATGAACCGCACCCACGTCGTGCCGCCGTGCAACGTCTCCGAGGCGGAGCTGAAGGAGGGCCTGGCGGCCCTGGACACGGCACTGTCCGTGGCGGACGAGTACACCGAGTAAGGCCCCGAGCGGGGCCCTGCCCGCATACGGGCAGGAAAGGGATCCGAGCGCGTAAGGTGGCGTGCTCGTACACGGTAGACATGTGTGCGAGTACGCCCCCTCCCCCGCACGCGACAAGGAGACCGCCCGACCATGCCCGGCCCCAGCGGCACCGGTCCCGTCACCCGCAGCACCCTTCGGCAGCAGATCGCCGACGCGCTCCGCGACGAGGTGCTGGCCGGGCGGCTCCAGCCGGGGCAGGAATTCACGGTCAAGGAGATCGCCGAGCAGTACGGGGTCTCCGCGACGCCGGTGCGCGAGGCCCTGGTCGACCTCTCCGCGCAGGGGCTCCTCGACGCCGACCACCATCGCGGCTTCCGCGTGCACGAGTACTCGGTCGACGACTTCCGGGGCATGATCGAGGCCCGCAGCCTAGTCACCGACGGGATGTTCCTCGTCCTCGTCGACGGCAGCCGCGGCGGCCCGGACCCCCACGACCCGCGGATCGCCGCCGCCCTCGCCGGGGTCCGCCGGCGCGGCGAGGAGGCACAGCGCGCCGCCGCGGCCGGTGACCTGACCATCCTCATCGGCTACGACCTGCGGTACTGGCGCGAGCTGGCCGTCCTGTTCGGCAACCCCTACCTCTCCGACTTCCTGCACCGGCTGCGCGTGCAGAGTTGGGTGTGCACGGTGCAGCACCTGCGCAGGCTCAGTGACCTGCGCGGCGCGCTGTGGTCCGGGCACACCGAACTGGTCGACGCCCTCGCCCGCCGCGACGCCGCGGGGGCGCGGTCGCTCGTCGAGGCGTACAACACCCACTCCCTCGCCCTCATCGAGCGGCTCGCCCGGCGATGACCGGGGCCAGCCGGGGATGACCAACGTCGCGCGTGTCGTGGTCCGGCGCCAGATGGGTATGGGAACTGCACGCAACGCGCACCGACTACGCTTCCTGACCACCGAGCCTGACCATCGTGCTTGATCGCCGTGCTGTGTGAGGAGCCCTCTTTTGGCCTGTGACCTGTGGCTGGTACCGCTCGTCGACGTCTTGTGCCACACGCCGGACAACCCGTTCGCCGAGGAACTCGCGCAATACGACAAGGTGCTGGCCGAGGCGGGGCTGCCGCCGGTGCCGGTGTACCAGTACATGCCGGGACTCTCCGGCGAGGTCGCCCCGGTGGCCGGTTTCGACTACGACGCGCTGCACTTCCTGCGCCGGGCGTACCTGCTCCAGGTGTGCGGGCTGCCGGTGACGCCGGTGGACGAACTCGGCGGCGACTACGAGCAGTTGCTGGAGATGTTCGAGACGACGGCCCAGCAGTCGCACCTGGTCTGGCACTACGACCACGCGGGCGCCTATGTCCCCGTCGACTTCCCGCACCCGCTCTCCAGCGACGAACTCCTCGCTGGCGGCGGCCCGTTGGGCTCCTCGCACACTCTCCTGCGGGAACTGGAGGCCGTCGCCCCGGCCCTGGGCATCGATCCGGCCAACCCCCCGGCACCCCCGCAGCCGCCGCTCGCCCCGACGGAGCTGGAGGAGCCGGCCGTGCCCGCGCCGTACGACTCCAGCCCCTTCGCCCGCGAGCGTCATGTGTGGCTGGGCCTGCACGCGGCGGCCACGCGGAGCCTGGCGCAGGGTTCGATGATCGTCTTCAGTTGACCCGGTGCCGGTCAGCGCAGCTGGGAGAGGCCCTTCGCGAGGTCCTCGCCGTTCATGATCGGGCAGACCTCGACCTCGGCGTTCATCTCCATGAGGAAAGGCTCACCGAGCCGGGGCATCTCCGAGCTGTCCTGCATGTCGAGGACCAGCAGGGCCGTCCGCCGACCGCCGAGGGCGCCGAAGTAGGCGGCCTCCGGCTTGATGTGGTCGAGCGTCTCCCGCATCAGGTCCGCCATCTTGCCGCTGCGGACGAGTTCGTTCGACTTCTCCGTGTCCAGCGTGGCCTTGAGCAGCACGCGCATCGCACTCACCTTCTTCTGTCGACGCGGCGTGTACAGCCTCAGCTTATGCCCGAAATGACCAGATTGTTCAGCTGGTTCGGTTCCGCGATCACGTCGATGCCGGTGATGAGACCGTCGTCCGCGAAGGCGAAGCGGAGCACCACGCGCAGCCGGCCGTGCTCGGCCATCGCCATGCCCACCCGGCCGTCGACCAGGACGACACCCGCGGACCTGGCCCGGCCCATCGAGGCCATCGCGCCCCTGGCCACCTGCTCCACGCCGGCGACGGAGATGGGCTCGGGCGTCGGAACGACCGCCGCGTCGGCGCGCAGGACGACGTCCGGGTGGAGCAGGGAGACCAGCGCGTCGAAGTCGCCGCCGCGCGTGGCCGCCAGATACGCGTCGACCGCGCGGCGCCTGCGGGGCAGGTCGGCATCGGGCGCGGGCACGCCCCTGATCCGGCGGCGGGCGCGGCTGGCCAGCTGGCGGGTGGCCGCGGACGTCTTGTCGAGCATCGCGGCGATGTCGTCGAAGGGCACGTCGAACATGTCGTGCAGGACGAACGCGAGCCGCTCGGCCGGTCCCAGGGTGTCCAGGACGATCAGCAGCGCGACGCCGACCTCGTCGGCGAGCAGCGCCTCCTCGGCCGGGTCGGCGGCGGGCCCGCCCGACACCGGGGCGACGGCGGCCGGTCCACGCTCCGTCCCGTCGTCCAGGGACTCCTCACGGCGCGTGTCCCGGGCGCGGAGCATGTTCAGGCAGACCCGGGCCACGACCGTGGTGAGCCAGCCGGACGGGTTCTCCACCCCGGAGGTGTCCGCACGGTCGGCGCGCAGCCACGCGTCCTGCAGAGCGTCGTCGGCCTCGCCGAGGGAGCCGAGGATCCGGTAGGCGACCGCCCGCAGCCGGGGGCGGTCCAGCTCGAAGCGCTCCGCCATCGCGTCGGATCGTCCAGGCACCGTACGGCTTCCTTCCCCGTCCTCGGGACCGGTCCGATCCGGCCGAGTCACCCAAGTGAACCACTCCGGCGGCCCGCGTCCTCAGCGGATCAGGGAGATCCCCGGCGGCCACAGCACCCCGTCCGCCAGCAGCAGGGACGGCCCAAGATGTACCGGGCACACCCGAAGCGGCGCCCGCAGATGCCGGGCGACCTCGAAGCGGGCCGGATCGCCGCAGCCCCCGGGGTCGGTCTCGCCACCGTACGGGCCCTGACAGGAAGCGGCGTGGTCACGGCCGGTCATGCCCCCGCTCTCACGGTCGGTCATGCCCCCGATCCGACACCAGGCTCCGCGCCGACGCCCGGCAAAGGGGACCGAACGGCTAGCCGAGGACGTCGGCGTCCTCCAGGCCGACGCACTTCCGCTCCTGCGGGATCCACTTCACGGCCGGGTCCAGCGCGGCGAGGATGCCGCCCACTTCCTCGCGCGGACCGGAGTACGTGAGCTCGACGGCCGGTGAGCGGCCGTACGTCCGCAGGACGCTCACGCCGTCGCTCTTGAGCCGCTCCTCGTCCAGGACCCAGTCGACGCCGTCGGCCGTGACGCAGAGGTTGATGTTCGGCGGCAGTTCCTCGGCGCCGCAGCGGAACACCGCCTTCTGTCCGCCCCAGGAGGCGACGCCGTCGCCGAGGGCCCAGTCGCGCGAGGCGCCGGGTATGTCGTCCGGAAGGCGGGAGACCACCTCGTCGCACTTGGCGTCGGCGGCGTGCGGGGCGGCGGAGACGCGGTGGCTGTCGACGTAGAGGAGGCCACCGGCGACGGCCACGACGGCGACGGTCAGCCAGATCCACATCCGGGTGGTGGGCTTCCGCATGTTCCGATCCGCTCCGCGCTGTCCGTTCCGTCCACTGCTGTCACCGGTCAGCGTATCCGTCGGCCGAACGCCGACGGCCGGGGCCCCGTGCGGGGTCCCGGCCGTCGGTGTTCGCGGCGATTCCAGCGGTCCTACAGGAACGAGTTGATCTCGATCGTCTCGTCCCGGCCCGGGCCCACGCCGATCGCGGAGATCGGGGCGCCGGACATCTCCTCCAGCGCCTTGACGTACGCCTGCGCGTTCTTCGGCAGCTCGGCGAAGGTCTTCGCCTTGCTGATGTCCTCGCTCCAGCCCGGCAGCATCTCGTACACCGGCTTCGCGTGGTGGAAGTCGGACTGCGAGTACGGCAGCTCCTCGACGCGCTTGCCGTCGATCTCGTAGGCCACGCAGACCGGGATCTGCTCCCAGCCGGTGAGGACGTCGAGCTTGGTGAGGAAGAAGTCCGTGAGGCCGTTGACGCGGGTGGCGTAACGGGCGATCACCGCGTCGAACCAGCCGCAGCGGCGGTCACGGCCGGTCGTCACGCCCCGCTCGCCACCGATGCGGCGCAGCGCCTCGCCGTCCTCGTCGAACAGCTCGGTCGGGAAGGGACCGGCGCCGACGCGGGTCGTGTACGCCTTGAGGATGCCGATGACCCGGCTGATCTTCGTCGGGCCCACGCCGGCGCCGGTGCAGGCGCCGCCCGCGGTCGGGTTCGACGAGGTGACGAAGGGGTACGTGCCGTGGTCGATGTCCAGCAGCGTGCCCTGGCCGCCCTCGAAGAGGACCACCTTGTCGTCGTCGAGGGCCTGGTTCAGGACCAGGACGGTGTCGGCGACGTACGGCGCGAGCTTGTCCGCGTAGCCCAGCAGCTCCTCGACGACCTGGCCCGTGGCGATCGCACGGCGGTTGTAGAGCTTGGTGAGCATCTGGTTCTTGGCGTCGAGCGCCGCCTCGACCTTCTGCGTGAGGATCGACTCGTCGTAGAGGTCCTGGACGCGGATGCCCACACGGTTGATCTTGTCGGCGTAGGTCGGGCCGATGCCGCGACCGGTGGTGCCGATCTTGCGCTTGCCGAGGAAGCGTTCCGTCACCTTGTCGACGGTCACGTTGTACGGCGTGATGATGTGCGCGTTTCCGCTGATCAGGAGCTTGGACGTGTCGACGCCGCGCTCGTTCAGCCCGCTCAGCTCGGAGAACAGGACCGACGGGTCGACAACGACACCGTTACCGATGACCGGCGTACAGCCGGGAGACAGGATTCCGGAAGGGAGCAGGTGGAGGGCGTACTTCTGATCGCCCACGACTACCGTGTGGCCGGCGTTGTTGCCGCCCTGGTAGCGCACCACATAGTCGACGGAACCACCGAGCAGGTCCGTCGCCTTTCCCTTGCCTTCGTCACCCCACTGAGCACCGAGCAGCACAAGTGCGGGCACGCGCGTACACCCCTTCCGGGCGGGGCATGTCCATGGTCGAGGGCGTACGCGGTGGGTTTCCGCCACGTACACCGCGACCGTCGTTGGCCGCCAACCGTCGGACCGGATGCCCCGGAATAGACGAAGCCCCTGGCGCAAAGGCGCAAGGGGCTCTTGCACAAAGATGCTACCCGAGGAAGCGAGGCATGGCCGAGGTGGCGACTTCCGCGCGGTCTTCCGCGACGCCCGATCAGCTTCTGGTGGTCATCGATCCGGTCGCCCGGCGGGCGGACGGAGAGTCCGTCCGGATCGCGAAAGACGTGCTCAGCGCGGGTGCGGCGAGCACGAAGGTGTGTCTGCCGGACGGTCCGGAGGAATTCGCCCGGGCGCTGCGGCGAAGGGGTTCACGGCGGCCCGTCGTGGTCGGCGACGACCGCGCGCTGCTGCGGGCCGTGGGCCTGCTGCACCGGCAGCGGGAGCTGGCCGGCTGCTCGCTGTCGGTGGTGCCGGTGGGGCCGGTACTGGGCCTCACCCGGGCGCTCGGGCTGCCGTCGGGCGCGGTGGCGGCGGCGCGGGCGGTACTGGACGGCACGGAACGCCGACTCGACCTGCTCGTCGACGACAGTGACGGGGTGGTCCTGGGGGCCGTGGGGATCCCGCCGGTCACCGCCCCCGAGGGCACGGACGTGGGGCCGGGGGCGCCGGCCCACCCGTGGCTGCGGACCTGTCAGTCCCTCGTACGGACGCTGGCGTCCTCGCGGCCGGCCCGGGTCACGGCGGCGCTGGGTGCGGCCGGTACGGCGCGGCTGCGGGTGGAGGTCGACGGGGTGACGCTGGTGGACCTGGACCAGCCGGTCGAGGGGGTCTCGGTGATGCCGGGCGCCGGCGGAGTGGCCGTGGTGGAGGTGCGGCCGCTGTCGGTGGGCGCGGAGGCGTCGCCGCTGACGGCGAGCGGACGGACGGTGACCGTGTCCGGGGCGCACTTCCGGTACCGGGCCGACGCGGTGGTGTCGGGGCCGGTGGGGACGCGGACGTGGACGGTGCGGGAGGGGGCGTGGGGGCTGACGCTGCCGGCGCGGTGAACGGCGTGCGGGCGGCCGGGTCCGCCGCACGGCGACCGTGCCGGCGCCGGGCCGCCGGGCCGCTGGGCCGGGGCCGAGGTGCCGTCGTGTCGGAGCTCGCGTGTCGGCGCCCTCGCGTCGGCGCCCTCACCTCGGCGCCCTCGTGTCGGTGCCCTCGCGTCAGCGGTGCCCGAAGGTCTTCTCCCGGTGCACGCGCCAGCGCTCCATCATGGCGGCGATCTCCCCGTCGACGAACTCGAAGAACGCCAGCGTCTCGGCCATGCGGCGCCCCGCCGGGGTCTCGGCGCCGAGGCTGTCGACGCCCTCGCGCAGCGCGCTCTCCCAGCGCTTGAGGATGGCCTCGCGGTTGGTGAGCGCCTCGTACCACTGATTGCTGTGCACCCGGTACCGCTCCCGGCGTGAGCCGGGTTCCCGCTCGCGCGAGACCATGTGCTGCTGGGAGAGGTAGCGCACGGCCCCGGAGACGGCGGCTGGGCTGACCTGGAGCTGTTCGCCGAGTTCGGCCGAGGTCAGCGACCCCGGGTCGGAGGCCAGCAGCGCGGCGAAGACCCGGGCCGGCATCCGCTGCATCCCGGCCTCGACGAGCTGGGCGGCGAAGCCCTCCACGAACTTCGACACCGCCTCGGGGTCACGACCCCGTCCCGTCGATTCCGTCGACTCCGCTACTTCCCTCATCCTTCGATCATCCCTCACATCCTGACGCTTCCTTAACTTCACAAATTTCTGAAGGAAGCGTACTTTCGAAATCATGACGAAGGCAATCAGCGTCTCCGGCCTCCACAAGTCGTTCGGCCGGACGCACGCGCTGGACGGGCTCGATCTGGCGGTCGAGACCGGCGAGGTCCACGGCTTCCTCGGCCCCAACGGCGCCGGCAAGTCCACCACCATCCGCGTCCTGCTCGGCCTGCTGCGCGCCGACTCGGGCGCCGCGCAGGTCCTCGGCCGCGATCCGTGGGCGGACGCGGTGGAGGCGCACCGCCGGATCGCGTACGTCCCCGGCGACGTGACGCTGTGGCGCAACCTCTCCGGCGGCGAGGTCATCGACCTCTACGGCCGGCTGCGCGGCGGGCTGGACACGCGGACCTGGTCGAGCGGTTCGAACTGGACCCGACCAAGAAGGGCCGCACCTACTCCAAGGGCAACCGGCAGAAGGTGGCCCTGGTGGCCGCCTTCGCCTCGGACGTCGACCTGCTGATCCTCGACGAGCCGACCTCCGGCCTCGACCCGCTGATGGAGGAGGTCTTCCAGCGGTGCGTGGCCGAGGAGCGCGAGCGCGGCCGGACGATCCTGCTCTCCTCCCACATCCTCAGCGAGGTCGAGGAGCTGTGCGACCGGGTCAGCATCATCCGTAAGGGGCGGACCGTCGAGAGCGGCTCGCTCGCCGACCTGCGCCATCTGACGCGGACGAGCGTGAGCGCCGAACTCGCGGGCGCCCCGGGCGGGCTGGCGCGGCTGCCGGGCGTGCACGACCTCGACGTCCAGGGCCACCGGGTCCGGCTCCAGGTCGACACCGACAAGCTGGACGCCGTACTGCGCTGTCTGAGCGAGTCGGGCGTGCGGTCGCTGACGTCGACGCCGCCGACGCTGGAGGAGCTGTTCATGCGGCACTACCAGGCCGAGGCCGGCGAAGCCGGCGAAGCCGCCGGGGCGGTGACGTCGCGATGACCGCCACGGCCACCACCACGGCTCTCGCGGTACGGTCCGGCGGCGCGCGCCAACTCGCCGGTACGGGCACGCTGCTGCGCTTCGCCCTGCGCCGCGACCGGGTGATGATCCCGGTCTGGGTGGCGGTGAACGCGCTCATGGTGCTCTCCATGCCCGGCACCATCAAGGGCCTGTACGGCACCGCCGCCGAACGCGCCGACCTGGTACGGCAGATGGAGACCAACTCCTCGCTGCGCGCGATGGTCGGCCCGGTCTTCGACGACAGCCTCGGCGCGCTCACGGCCTGGCGCGTCGGTGTGTACGCCGCCGCGCTCGCCGCGGTGATGAGCCTGCTGATCGTCGTACGGCACACCCGCGACGAGGAGGAGAGCGGGCGGCAGGAAGTGGTCGCCTCCGGGATGGTCGGCCGCCGGGCCTCGCTGACGGCGGCCCTGCTCACGGCGGCGGTCGCCAACGGCGTCCTGGCGCTGCTGGTGGTCGCCGGGCTGGCCGGGCAAGGGACGGCCGGGGCGCTGGCGCTCGGGCTCGGGATCGCGGGCGTCGGGATGCTCTTCGCCACGATGGCGGCGATCGTCGCCCAGCTGACCGAGAGCGCGCGGCTGGCCCGGGGACTGACGGCGGCGGTGCTGGGCGGCGCCTTCGTACTGCGCGCGGCGGGCGACTCGGCGACCGTCGACGGCTCGTCCGTACTGACGTGGCTGTCGCCGCTGGGCTGGCTGGAGAACCTGCGCGCCTTCGCGGCCGAGCGGTGGTGGGTGCTGCTGCTGATCGCCGGCGCGGCGGCGGTGCAGGGCGCGGTGGCCTACGGGCTGGCCGGTCGCCGGGACCTCGGCATGAGCTTCCTGCCGACCCGGCCGGGACCGGCCGCCGGTCGCCTGCGTACGGCCGGTGCGCTGGCCTGGCGGTTGCAGCGGGGCAGTGTGCTCGGCTGGAGCATCGGCTTCTTCCTCGCCGGGGTCGTCTACGGCGGGATGACCGAGGGAGCGGCCGATCTGGTCGGGGACAACGAGCAGGCCCGCGAGATCATCGAGCGGATGGGCGGGCAGGCCGGGCTGACCGACGCGTTCGTGTCGGCGATGGTCGGCATGCTCGGGCTGATCGCCGCGCTGTACGTCGTCGCGTCGGTGCTGCGGCTGAACGGCGAGGAGACCTCCGGACGGGCGGAGCCGGTGCTCGCGGGCGCGGTGGGACGGCTGCGGTGGGCCGCGGGGCACCTGGTGATCGCCTTCGGCGGCGCGGCGCTCATCATGCTGCTCGCGGGGCTGGGATTCGCCCTCGGATACGGCCGGGACGCCGGGGCGATCCTGGGCGCGTGTCTGGTGCAGTTGCCTGCGGTGTGGGTGATCGGCGGGGCGGCGGTGCTGCTGCACGGGGTGCTGCCCCGGGGTGCGGTGGCCGCGTGGGGCGTCGCCGGTGCGGTGCTGCTGCTCGGGTGGGTCGGGCCGGCGCTGGACGTGCCGCAGCGGGTGCTGGACGTGTCACCGTTCGGGCATCTGCCGAAGCTGCCGGGCGGCGAGATGAGCTGGCCGCCGGTGCTGGTGCTCACCTCGATCGCGGTGGTGCTGGTGGGGGCGGGGCTGGCCGGGCTGCGGCGGCGGGACATGACGACGTGAGCCAGGGGGTGTCGTTCGGATCAGGCCGGCTCCAGGGAACGGTGTCTTGCGACTGACCCGAGCGGGGTCTGGTGCGTGCAGCTGCAAGGCGGAGGAGGGCGACAGGGCGGAGCCCTGGCAACCGACGACAACGCCGCAGATGGGCGTGCCAGACCCCGCGACCCCGGCAGGATCCGAACGACACCCCCTGATGGCCGGCCTGTCCGGAACCCCGCGAGGGGGCGGGGGCGTCACCCCGGGTATGAGTCGGGATGCGGTGACGTGTGGTGGCTGTGGGGTTTCGGCGGTGGGGGCCGTGGGTGCCGTGTCCGTCTGGGGGATGTCGGACCGTACCCAGCGGCACCTCGGCAACAAGTTCGAGAACAACGGCATGGACCTCGGCGTCCTCTTCACCGAACTGCCCTTCGTCCTCCTCGCCGGAGCCGTCGTACCCGCCGTGGTCTGGGCGCTGGGCGCCTGGCTGCTGGGACGGCGCCGGCCTCGCTCAGACCTCCACGCCTAGCTCGGTCAGCCCGCGCATCACGAAGTTCGGCTTCCGTTCCGGCTCGGTCGCCAGGCGCAGCGCCGGGGCCCGCTCCAGCAGGGACGTCATGGACGCCGCGAGTTCGATGCGGGCCAGTGGGGCGCCGATGCAGTAGTGGATGCCGGCGCTGAAGGAGATGTGCGGGTTGTCCGCGCGGGTGAGGTCGAGGCGGTCCGGGGCCGCGAACACCGCCGGGTCGTGGTTGGCGGAGCCGAACAGCATCGCCACCTCCGCGCCGCGCGGGACGGTCGTCCCGTCGATCTCGATCTCGTCCAGCACCCAGCGCTCGAAGAGCTGGAGCGGGGTGTCGTACCGCATCAGCTCCTCCACGGCCGACGGGACGAGGGAGTGGTCGGCGCGCAGGGCCGCCAGCTGGTCCGGATTGCGGAACAGGGCCAGCCAGCCGTTGGTCGTGGCGTTCACCGTGGCCTCGTGGCCCGCGTTCAGGAGCAGGACGCAGGTCGAGATCATCTCCTGCTCGGTGAGCCGGTCGTCGTCCTCGTCGTGGGCCGCGATCAGGCCCGAGATCAGGTCGTCGCCCGGTTCCTTGCGGCGGGCCGCGATCAGTCCGCGCAGGTACTCCGAGAACTCGACCGACGCGCGGACCGCCTTCGCCGCCGTCTCCTCGGACGGGTTCAGCTCGTACATCCCGCAGATCTCCGCCGACCAGGGCCGCAGCGGGGCACGGTCGGACTCCGGGATGCCCAGCATCTCGGCGATCACGGCGACCGGGAGCGGCTCGGCCACGTCCCGCAGCAGGTCGCCGCCGCCCGCCGCCACCAGCCGGGCCACCAGGTCGTCCGCCAGCCCGTGCACGTACGGCCTCAGCCGCTCCACCGTGCGCGGCGTGAACGCCTTCGACACCAGACGCCGGATACGGGTGTGGTCCGGCGGCTCCAGGTCCAGCATCCCGTGGTCGTTGAGCGTGTGGAAGGGCTCCTGCTCCGGCGGGGGCGCGGTACGGCCGAAGTCCTCGTGCGTGAAACGGTGCTGGTAGGTCCGCCCGAGTCGACGGTCGCGCAGCAGCGCCGAGACGTCGGCGTGGTGCGGGACCAGCCACTGGTCGGTCGGCTCGTAGTAGAGCACCCGCCCCCGGGCCCGCAGCTCGGCGAAGGCGGGGTACGGGTCGGCGACGAACGCCGGGTCCCAGGGGTCGAAGCTGTCGAACCTGTCGAAGGCGGCCATGGACGGACGCTAACGGGTGGTGCCGACCGGGGGCCAGAGGCCCGGGGACTCTCTCAGCCAGGCGTCACCAGGCGGGCCTCGTAGGCGAAGACCGCCGCCTGGGTGCGATCTCTGAGGCCCAGCTTCACCAGGATGCGGCTGACGTGCGTCTTGATCGTCGACTCGGCGACCACCAGGCGCTCGGCGATCTCCGAATTGGACAGGCCCTGTGCGATCAGGACCAGCACCTCCGTCTCCCGCTCGGTCAGGTCCCCGTATGCCGCCTGGGCCGAGGACATCAGGCGCGGGGCGTCGGACAGCTTGGAGAACTCGGTGATCAGACGCTTGGTGATGGAGGGTGCGAGCAGGGCCTCGCCCGCGGCCACCACCCGGACCCCGTCGGCGAGCTGGCGGGCCGAGGCGTCCTTGAGGAGGAAGCCGGAGGCGCCCGCGCGCAGCGCCTGGTACACGTACTCGTCGAGGTCGAAGGTGGTGAGGACCAGCACCTTCGACGTGCCGTCCGCCGCGACGATCTCCCGCGTCGCCTCGATGCCGTTGAGCTCGGGCATGCGGATGTCCATCAGGACGACGTCCGGAGCCAGCTCGCGGACCTTCGCCACGGCCTCCCGGCCGTTGACCGCCTCACCGGCGACCTCGATGTCCGGCATCGCGTTCAGCAGGACGGAGAAGCCCTCGCGCACCATCATCTGGTCGTCCGCGATCAGTACCCGGATCGTGCGGTCGCTCATGCTTCACCTTCGGTCGGTGCCGTGACCGGCAGGAACACCGCCACCTCGTAGCCACCGTCGTCGGTGGGGCCGGCCGTCATCTCGCCGTTCAGCATCGAGACGCGCTCGCGCATGCCGGTGACGCCGTGCCCGGCGCCGGGCGAGGGCTTCACCAGGGTCGGTTCCGGGATCGGGCCGTTGACGATCCGCAGGCCCAGGCCGCCCAGGACGTAGGACACCTCGACGCGGGCGGTCGCGCCGGGTGCGTGCCGCAGGGTGTTGCTCAGTGCCTCCTGCACGATCCGGTACGCCGACAGCTCCACACCGGGCGGCAGCTCGCGCACCGCTCCGGTCACCGCCTTCTCCACGCTCAGGCCGGCGTCGCGCACGTTGGCGAGCAGGGCGTCCAGGTCGGCGAGCGTGGGCTGCGGGGCGTCCGGGGCCTCGTAGTCCTCGGCGCGGACGACGCCCAGGACGCGGCGCAGCTCGGTGAGGGCGGCCACCGCGTTCTCCCGGATGGTGGCGAAGGCGCGCTCCAGCTCCGGAGGCGGATTCTCCACCCGGTAGGGGGCGGCCTCCGCCTGGATCGCGACGACCGACATGTGGTGGGCCACCACGTCGTGCAGCTCGCGGGCGATGGTGGTGCGCTCCTCCAGCAGGGTCCGCCGGGACCGCTCGTGCGCGGTGACCGTCTGCTGGGCGGTGACCTCCTGCTGAGCCTCCCGGCGGACGTGCCGGACGGCGACCACCAGCAGGGCGAGGGCGGAGAGGAACAGCATCGGCGCGGAGGTGTTGTACTCCCCGTCGCCGAACAGCGTCTCCACGAGCAAGGCGTAGGCGCCGGTCAGGGTCCACATCCAGGCGGCCGTGCGGGGCCGGGTGCGTATGGCCACGATCACCAGCACCGTCAGATGGCAGATGAACGGTCCGGGCAGCCACGGCCACTCGCCGAATTCCCCGAGAAGCACCGCGACCACCGGGGTCGCCGCCATCGACATCCAGAAGGCGCCGACGGGCCGGACCAGCGTGGCCAGCACCGGGATCGCGCACGCCAGCCCGCTCAGCAGGGCCGCCGGCCCTCCCAGGGCGCCGCCGGCCACGGAACCGCCGAAGAGGGCGATCAGCGCGGCGCCCACCACCACCGCGTGCGGCAGGCGGGCCGCGTACGACCGCAGGCGGTCGGGGAGCCGTCGGGTCAGCGGACCGTCCGTCGTCATGAGCGGCAGCGGGCGGTACGCGAAGGCGTCGTGGAACAGGTCCTGGCGCAGGCCCTGCAGTGCGTCCATGGCCAGCCGGAACTCGGGGCTGCGCGGCGCGTCACCCCCGCCGGAGGGGGTGGCCCGCATCTGGGTCGTCTCGGTCACGTTCGCAACGGTAGGCGCAGCCGGGGTGCACCGTCGTCACCAGTGAGAGGGGTCCTTCGGTATCCGTCTCAGGTACTACGGGGGCCGCGGGCGCCGGGCGCGGTCAGTACCCCGACGGCCGTACCAGCCCCGACTCGTAGGCGAACACCGCCGCCTGCGTCCGGTCCCGGAGGCCCAGCTTCACCAGGATCCGGCCCACATGGGTCTTCACCGTCTGCTCGGCGACCACCAGTCGCTGGGCGATCTCCGCGTTCGACAGGCCCTGCGCGATCAGGGCCAGCACCTCGGTCTCCCGCTCGGTCAGCTCACCGACGCGGGCCTTCAGCGGGCCGCGCGGCCGGTCGTCGAGCCGGGCGAACTCGGCGATCAGCCGCCGGGTGATGCCCGGCGCGAGCAGCGCGTCGCCGTCCGCCACCACCCTGACCGCCTCGGCGAGCTGGTCGGCGGAGGCGTCCTTCAGCAGGAACCCGGACGCGCCGGCCCGCAGCGCCTCGTACACGTACTCGTCGAGGTCGAAGGTGGTCAGCACCAGCACTCTGATCGACGCGGTCGCCCCGGTGATGCGGCGGGTGGCCTCGATGCCGCCCAGCTCGGGCATGCGGATGTCCATCAGGACGACGTCCGGAGCCAGCTCGGCGACCTTGGCCACGGCGTCCAGGCCGTCCACCGCCTGCCCGATCACCTCGATGTCGGGCTGGGTGTTGAGCAGCACGGTGAAGCCCTGCCGGACCATCTGCTGGTCGTCGGCGATCAGCACGCGGATCACGCGGCCGTTGCTGCTGGTCGTCATGGGGTGTCGTCCTCGGTGGAGTGGTGAGTGGAGGCAGAGGCAGGGATGGAGGGCTCAAGGGCCGTCGGGGCTGAGGGGGCGGTCGGGGCCGTCGGGGCCGTCGGGGCCGTCGGCCGGGAGGAACGCGGCCACCTGGTAGCCGCCGTCCGGCAGTGGCCGCGCCGTCAGGGTGCCGTCGAGCATCGCCACCCGCTCCCGCATGCCGAGCAGCCCGTGCCCCGCCCCCTGGGACGGTGCCGGGGCCCGCTCCGGGCGGGTGTTGGACACGTCCACGCGCAGTCCGATCGGAAGATGCATGAGGTGGACCCGGGCGGTCGCGCCGGGCGCGTGCCGCAGGACGTTGCTCAGGGCCTCCTGCACGATCCGGTACGCCGACAGCTCCACACCGGGCGGCAGGGGTACGCGCGTCCCGCTCGTCTCGGTGGTGACGGTCAGCCCGGCGGCCCGGATGTTCTCCACCAGCGCGTCGAGCCGGTCGAGGGTGGGTTGCGGGGCATGTGGAGCGGTGTCGCCCCCGTCGGGCGTCCCCAGTGCGTCGGGGTGCTCGGAGCGCAGCACGCCCAGCACCCGGCGCAGCTCGGTGAGGGCCTCCAGCGCGTTCTGCCGGATGCCCGCGAGGTTCTCCTTCAGCTCGTCCGGCGGGTTCTCGACGAGGAGGGGGGCGACCTGGGCCTGGATGGAGATCACCGACATGTGGTGGGCGACCACGTCGTGCAGCTCGCGCGCGATACGGCCGCGCTCCTCCAGCAGGGTGCGCCGGGCTCGCTCCTCGGCGGTCAGCGAGGTCTGCTGTTTCAGTTCCGCGCGGGCCTCACGGCGTCCGCGCAGGGCGATGCCGAGCACCACGACGACCGCGAACAGGATGACGGCGAGCTGGCCGGTCGGCTGGTAGTTCAGCGCGCCCACCAGGCCCTGGACGACGTAGGTGACGAGCGCGGTCAGGGCCAGCGCCTCCGCGGAGACCCGGGTGGGGACCCGCAGGGCGAGCAGCAGCAGGATGAACAGGTGCGCGATGATCCCGGCGGCCGGCCAGGGCCAGGTGAACGCGGCGCCGCCCGGGTCCATCTCCGACCGCACGGCGAAGGCCCCCACCAGCATGGCCGCCATCGACAGCCACCACGCCGCGACCGGCCGCCACAGCGCGAGCGCCATCGCGCCGGCCTGGGCGAGTGCGATCAGGAAGGCGAAGCCGGGTTCCACCCCGCCGTTGTCGTTGAGCTGTGCCGCGTCGCCGAGCAGCACGCCGAGGGCGGCCAGGCAGACGACACCGTGCGGGAACCAGCGCAGCCACACCGACGGCGGCAGCGGGTCCGCCCGCCAGGTCCACAGGTCGTCGTGCAGCACCCGCAGAACCCGCGCGACCCGGCCGTCCCTGGTCATCCGCCGTCTCCCCCATCGCATCACTCGGCCCACCCTAGACATGACGTGCACCCGCCGTCCTCGTCCGGCTCGGCGGGCGATGCGTCCGGACGACCCGGGAGCGGCGTCGGCCGCCGCGCTCGCAGGAGCGAAAGGCGGCCCAGCAGCCGGCCAGGACGAACGCGAACACCGGGAGCCAGGCGAGCCGGGCGGCGACCCAGTCCAGGCCGTCGGGCAGCGTGTGCAGGCCGGGCAGGCGGCCGGCCAGGAGGCCGGTGGCCGTGGTCGCCATCAACGCGGTCTGGTGCCACAGGAAGATCGTCATCGCGGAGAGGTTGACCAGCGCGACCGCCGCCCACGTCACGGGCCGCCGCATCGCGCGGCGCAGCGGCTCGCGCAGCAGCAGTGCGAGGCCGCACTGCGCCAGGCCGAAGGTGACGGCGGCCAGCGTCGGCGGGTTGAGGTTCGACACCTCGGCGCCGGGGACGCCGACCATCGACGCCGGATAGCCCGCCCAGGCCACGAGCGCCGCGGTCGCCGCCGTACCGCCGGTGAGCAGGAGCCCGCCCGCACGGCGGCGGTCCAGCTCGCCGCGGGTCCAGGCGGCCCCGAGGGTGTAGGGGACCAGCCAGCCCGCGGCGAGGTTGATCCAGCCGAGCCAGGACGGGGCGCCGAACCCGAAGCGCAGCAGGTCGACGTGGAGGACGACGACCAGCGGCCACAGCGGATGCAGCCGGGTCAGCAGCGGAGTCGCCGCCGTCAGCGCGGCGAAGACCAGGAGGAACCACATCGGGGACAGGGCCAGCTTCACCAGGGTGTGGACGGTCACGAACTCCGCGCCCGTCAGGAGCAGCAGCGCCGCCGTCACCGTCCACAGGGAGAGGACGGCCGCGACCGGGCGGAACAGTCTGGACAGCCGGGCGGACAGCCAGCCGCCG
The DNA here is from genome assembly GCF_031597775.1 of Streptomyces sp. BB1-1-1. NCBI lineage: Bacteria > Bacillati > Actinomycetota > Actinomycetes > Kitasatosporales > Streptomycetaceae > Streptomyces > Streptomyces sp. BB1-1-1. The sequence goes on from NZ_CP134203.1 coordinate 4,125,370, forward strand.
TAGGAGGTGCCACGGGCTCTGGCCGACGCGTAGCCCCGGGTGGCGACATGACCGCCGACCAGGAAGAACACGGCGAGGGTCTGGAAGACCCAGGAGATCGGGGACAGCCAGGGCATGTCCTGGAGCGGACTGGCCGCGCGCAGGCTGCCGCCGTCGGCGACCAGGGCCGTCACCAGCCAGTGGCCGAGGACCACGCCGAGGATGGCGATGGCACGCAGGGCGTCGACGGCCCGGTCCCGCGACGCGGGCGTCGCGGCGTCGATCCGGGCGGAGGCGCGGCGCAGCCCCTGCCGGGCGGCTGTGCGGTGCGGCCCTTTCCGGGTGGCGGTACGGCGAAGCCGCTGCCGGGTGGCGGCGTCGCGCCCCCGGTTCGGCGTGGCGTGCGGTGGGCTCGGTCGGGTCGTCGTTCGGGTCGTTCGGGTCGTTCCGGTCACCTCAGTCATGGGTCACCTCCGTGGTCTCGCCCAGGGCGATGCGGGCCAGGTTCGTCAGGGAGACGGAGCCGGTTTTGAAGTAGTCGCTGTGGCCGCCGTCGCCGGCCGCGAAGACCCGGGCGCCGAAGTCCGGGGAGACCGGGTCGGTGCCGAAGCCGACGGTGGAGCCGAAGAGGTCGGCGCTGAGGTGCGGCACGTGCTGCACCCAGTCGTCGGCGCCCCGGGCCGCCCAGACCCTGGCGCTCGTGTGCAGGCCCGCGGCGGAGCCGGCGCCGGTGCCGGGGCTGCCGACCAGGGCGATGTCGGCGACGTCCAGGCCGTCGGCGGCGCGGGCGCAGACCACCGAGCCGTAGGAGTGGCAGAGGAGGGCGAGGCGGGTGTCGGGGCCGGTGACCCCGCGCAGGGTGTCGACCAGGGCACGCAGCTTCGGGGCGGCCCGGTCGGCGCGGCCGGTGGTGGCGACCGTGGTGCTGACGGTGCCCGGTGTCTCGTAGCCCAGCCAGGCCACGACCGCGGTGGGGGTCCTCCCGGGGAGAGCGCCCTCGGGTGCCTGCGCGGCGAGCCGCCGGTGCAGGGCCAGGGCGGCGGCACGGAACCGGCCATACGTGTCGATGCTCGTGTCGGAGCCCGGGACCAGGACGGCGACGCGGTCGGCGTGGGCCAAGTCGCCGAAGACCTCCGTGGCCAGTCCCGCGCCCCGGCCGTCGAAGGCGAGCAGACGCCGGGACGGGTCGGCCATCGAGCGGTTCGCCGCCGCGCGGTGCCGGTCGCCGTGGGCGGCGGCCATCCGGGACGCCTCGGCGGCGTTGGCCCGGTTGGCGGCGTACGCCTCCTCCAGCGTGCCGGCCGTCGGGGCCGCGAGCGCGGCGGGAGCCGGAGCGGGGATCTCGGGGCGCGCGGCACCGGAGAGGGGAAGGACCACGGCGCCACAGATGAGCGCGGCGAGGACAGTCCGACGCCATCTGCTCACGCGCCGCCGCCAACGTACCGCCGTGCCGGGCCCCATGGCCTCTCCCCTCCAGCTCGCCCGACCATCGGGCTTGTCTGTAAGGGAAGTTATGAATCGCGGCGGGTAACCCGCGTCCCGCCAGGGAACTCACCTGCGGGGTAGCTCTCAGGTATTACGGGTACGACCGGGACCCGCCCGCACGCCCGCACGCCCGCACGCACGCCCAGCGAAACGCTCCCGTCTCACCAAGCAAGCTGCGCGATCTCCTCCGCCACCACCGCGCACGCGTCCGCCGCCGGGTCGATCAGCGGATAGTGGCCGACGTCCTCCAGCAGCGTCACGCCCACCACCTCCCCGGCCTTCGCCGCCGCGTCGGCATACGCCTCGGCGACCGCCTGCGGAACGTCCACGTCGGCACGCCCCTGAACGAGGGTCGTGGCGATGCCGGTGGGCAGCAGCAGGGCCGGGTCCGCGTAGGGCCGGCGTTCGGCGAAGAGTTCCTCCCCGCCGAGGAGTTGCCGCGTCGCACCGCCGCACACGTCGAGCTTGTCGGCGACCTCGAAGTCGGCGATCGGCGCGAGGGCGACCACACCGCGCAGGGGCGCCGGGCGGTCGATGCGCCAAGGGGCGTCGTCGGGCAGCAGATGCCGGGCGGCCGCCCACAGGGCGAGGTGGCCGCCGGCGGAGTGGCCGGTGAGCACGACACGGCGCGCGTCGGCCTGCGGGAGGTGCTGCCGTACCAGCGCGGGCAGGGCGTCCAGCGCGGCGACCACGTCGTCGAAGGTCTCGGGCCAGCGCCCCGCGACGGGACCCCCCGCGCCCCCGCCACCCGCGCCACCGGCGCCCTCAGCACCGTCCCCGCCGTCCCCGCCGTCCCCGCCGTCCGCACCGCGCCGGTACTCCACACTGGCCACCGCGAGCCCCCGCCGGGCGAGGAAGCCGGCGAACGGGCTGACATGGCGCCGGTCGTACGGAGCCCGCCACGAACCTCCGTGCAGGACCACCACGACGGGAGCGGCACCGCCCGGACCCACCGCCCCGCGCGGGACGTAGAAGTCGATCACCTGGTCGGGGTGGTCGCCGTACACAGCGGTGCTGTCGGGGTCGACCGCCGGATGCGAGAAGGCCGATTTCTCCTCCGCCGCCTCCGCGGCGTCCCTCGCGGCAGCGGTGCCCGGTTCTGCGGCGGCGTCCGGCATGCTCAACCTCTCAGCGGCAAAACGGTGTTGGCGGACCGGGGGAATGAAATCGGCCGTTGGCGGGACGGTATCAGGCCGGTGACGTGCCCGGACATGGGGATGTAACGCTGGGTGAGGACCAGGCGATCCACTACGAGGCGATCCGCCCCGTCCTCACCCGTCCGTCACCCCAGCGTCTCCGCCAGCACCCGCGCCGCCCGCTCCACGTCCGCGAAGCCGACGTACAGCGGGGTGAAACCGAAGCGCAGGACGTCCGGGGCGCGGAAGTCCCCCACCACCCCGCGCTCGATCAGGCGCTTCATCACGTCCCCCGCGTCGTCACAGCGCAGGGCGACCTGGCTGCCCCGCTCGGCGTGCGCCGCCGGGGTCACCGACTCCACCAGGCCGTCCGGGACGTACTCCCCGACACAGCGCAGGAAGAAGTCCGTCAGCGCCAGGGACTTGGCCCGCACCGCTTCCACCGACACCCCGTCCCACACCTCCAGCGCCGCCTCCAGGGCGAGCAGGGAGAGGATGTCCGGCGTGCCGACCCGGCCGCGCACCGCGCCGGACGCCGGGGCGTACGCGGGCCGCATGCCGAAGGGCTCGGCGTGCGAGTTCCAGCCCGGCAGCGGGGAGTCGAAACGGTCCTGGAGGTCGCGGCGCACGTACAGGTACGCGGGCGAACCGGGTCCGCCGTTCAGGTACTTGTAGGTGCAGCCGACCGCCAGGTCGACGCCGTGCTCGTCGAGCCCGACGGGCAGCGCGCCCGCGCTGTGGCACAGGTCCCAGACGACGTACGCTCCCGCCGCGTGCACCGCCGCCGTGAGCGCGGGCAGGTCGTGCAGCCGGCCCGTGCGGTAGTCGACGTGGTTGAGCAGGACCGCGGCGGTACGGTCGCCGAGCGCCGACGGCACCTCGGCCGGGGTCACCGGCCGCAGCGCCCGGCCCGTCATCCGGGCCGCCGACTCGGCGATGTACCCGTCCGTGGGGAAGGTGGTGGCGTCGACGAGGATCTCGTCCCGGCCGTCGCCCGCCATCCGTACGGCGGCGACGAGCGCCTTGAAGACGTTGACGCTCGTGGAGTCGCCCACCACGATCTGCCCGGACGCCGCCCCGACCAGCGGGGCGATCCGGTCACCGATCCGTTCGGGCGCGGTCCACCAGCCGCTCTCCTCCCAGGACCGGATGCGCAGCTCGCCCCACTGACGGCGTACGACGTCCTCCACGCGCGCGGGGACACCGGCCGGGAGGGCGCCGAGCGAGTTGCCGTCCAGGTAGACGACGTCGTCCAGGACGAACCGCTCGCGCAGCGCCGCCAGCTCGTCGGCGGCGTCCAGTTTCCCGGCCTCGGCCGCGGCTTCGAGAAGCTCAGACATACGACCGCGCCGTCCACAGCTCGGGGAACACGTTGTTCCGGGCCCGCTTCTCCAGCCAGGCCACCCCGGCGGAGCCGCCGGTGCCGGTCTTGGAGCCCATCGCGCGGCGGGTGGCGACCAGGTGGTCGTTGCGCCAGCGCCACACCAGCTCGGCGACGTCGGTGAGCGCCTCGCCGAGGCGGGCCAGCTCGCCGTTCTGGTCGCCCGCGTAGACGGCCGTCCAGGCGGCCTCCACCTCGGGCGCCGCCTCGTACTTCCGGGTGACGTCGCGCTGGAGGACGGCGTCCGGGATGTCGTACCCGCGCCGGGCGAGCAGCCGGACCACCTCGTCGTACAGGCTCGGTTCGTGCAGCGCCTTCTCCAGCTCCGCGTGGACGCGCGGGGCGCCGCGGTGCGGGACGAGCATGGACGCGGACTTGTCGCCGAGCAGGAACTCCAGGCGGCGGTACATCGCCGACTGGAAACCGGAACCCTCACCGAGGGCGCTCCGGTAGGAGTTGAACTGGGCGGGCGTGAGGCCCGCGAGCGGCGTCCAGGAGGCGTTCAGCGCCTCCAGTTCCCGCACCGAGCGCTTGAGCGCGTCGGTCGCCACCTGGGTCCGGTCCTCGCGCAGGGCGCGGGCCGCGGTCTCCCACTCGTGGACGATGACGGTGAACCACAGCTCCATGACCTGGGTCGTGACCAGGAAGACCATCTCTCCGGGATCGTCGGAGAGGGTGTGCTGGAGGTGGGTGAGCACGTCCGCCTTGACATAGTCCTCGTACGGCGTGCTGCCCTCGAAGTCGAGATTCGGGGCTTCGTGGGACATCGCTGTCTCCTGCTGCACTACGGGTAGCGGTCCGCCCTGCCGTTACCGACACGGGGCCCCGGTCCCCAACGTCATCCTCCGCAATGGTCGCAGCAAACCGCAAGGCCCGCCTGCGCACGGCAGGCGGGCCAGGACACGTCCGGTCCCCGGTTCAGCCCAGCACCTCGGCCGCCGCCGGCGAGGAGTCCTTCAGGAACTGGCTGCAGCGCTCGTACTCCTCCTTCTCGCCGATCGCCTGAGCGGCGCGGGCGAGGGCGTGCAGGGCGCGCAGGAAGCCGCGGTTCGGCTCGTGCTCCCAGGGCACCGGGCCGTGCCCCTTCCAGCCGCTGCGGCGCAGGGCGTCCAGGCCGCGGTGGTAGCCGGTACGGGCGTACGCGTACGACTCCACGACGCTGCCCCGCTCGAACGCCTCGTCGGCCAGCTGTGCCCAGGCCAGCGAGGACGTCGGGTACTTCGCGGCGACATCGGCGGGCGAGGTGCCGCCCGCCAGCAGCTCGCGCGGCCCGGGGTCGTCGGGGAGGTGGGTCGGGGGCGGTCCCCCGAGGAGGTTCTCGTGAATGGCCATGGGCACAAGTCTGCGCCATGCCGCCGGCATACGTGCGCGGGCCCGGCACCGCAGGAGAATCCTGGCGGTGCCGGGCCCGTCGCGGACGACACGGCGCGGACGGCGCGGACGCCGCGTGCCGTGGCGCCGTTACTTGATCTTCTGGCCCGCCGAGCGCAGGTGGCCGCAGGCCTCGACCACGCGCGCGGCCATGCCGGCCTCGGCCAGCTTGCCCCAGGTGCGCGGGTCGTAGGTCTTCTTGTTGCCGACCTCGCCGTCGACCTTGAGGACGCCGTCGTAGTTGCTGAACATGTGGTCGGCGACCGGACGTGTGAAGGCGTACTGGGTGTCCGTGTCGATGTTCATCTTGACCACGCCGTTCTCCAGCGCGGTCGCGATCTCCTCGGCGGAGGAGCCGGAGCCGCCGTGGAAGACGAAGTTGAACGGCTTGCTGCCGGCCGGCTGACCGTACTTCGCGGCGACGCCCTCGTTCAGCTCCTTGAGCAGCTCGGGGCGGAGCACGACGTTGCCCGGCTTGTACACGCCGTGCACGTTGCCGAAGGAGGCGGCGAGCAGGTAGCGGCCCTTCTCACCCAGGCCCAGGGCCTCCACGGTGCGGACCGCGTCGTCGACCGTGGTGTAGAGGGAGTCGTTGATCTCGTGGGAGACGCCGTCCTCCTCGCCGCCGGTCGGGGTGATCTCGACCTCAAGGATGATCTTGGCGGCGCGGGCGCGCTCCAGCAGCTCCGTGGCGATGGAGAGGTTGTCGCCGAGCGTCTCCGCGGAGCCGTCCCACATGTGGGACTGGAACAGCGGGTCGCGGCCGGCCTTGACGCGCTCCTCGGACACCGCCAGCAGCGGACGCACGTACGCGTCGAGCTTGTCCTTCGGGCAGTGGTCCGTGTGCAGGGCGACGGTGACGTCGTACTTCTCGGCCACGATGTGCGCGAACTCGGCGAGGGCGACGGCGCCGGTCACCATGTCCTTCTTGTGCTGGCCGCCCAGGAACTCGGCGCCGCCGGTGGACATCTGGATGATGCCGTCGCTCTCCGCCTCGGCGAAACCACGCAGAGCCGCGTGCAGCGTCTGGGAAGAGGTCACGTTGATGGCCGGGTAGGCGAACTTTCCTGCCTTCGCCCGGTCCAGCATCTCGTTGTAGACCTCGGGAGTTGCGATGGGCATCTGTCCGCTCCTTGTATGTGCGGGGGGCGTGAAACGTGCTTACGGCCCTGACCTAGACCTGGGGGGGGCGACGTCATCGTCGGCCCCATCTTTCCAGACGAAGCGGGATACTCCGAGTGGACGTCCGCCGGACGTCCGTCCGGGCTCAGTCCAGGCCCAGCTCGTCCTTGTCGTACGCGTACAGGTACGGCACCCCGGCGCCGTCCTGGATCTTCTCGGCGGCGCCCGTCGCCCGGTCGACGATCGTCGCGACGGCCACGACCTCGGCACCGGCCTCGCGCACGGCCTCGACGGCGGTGAGCGGGGAGCCGCCGGTGGTGGAGGTGTCCTCGACGACCAGGACGCGGCGGCCCCTGATGTCCGGGCCCTCCACGCGCCGCTGCAGCCCGTGCGCCTTGGCGGCCTTGCGGACGACGAAGGCGTCCAGCTTCCGGCCCCGCGCGGCGGCGGCGTGCAGCATGGCCGCGGCGACCGGGTCGGCGCCCATGGTCAGCCCGCCCACCGCGTCGAAGTCCAGGTCGGCGGTCAGGTCAAGCAGCACCTGCCCCACCAGCGGCGCCGCCTCGCCGTCGAGCGTGATGCGGCGCAGGTCGACGTAGTAGTCGGCCTCAAGACCCGAGGAGAGGGTCACCTTGCCGTGCACCACGGCCTTGTCCTTGATCTGCTGCAGCAGCGCGCCGCGTGTGCCTGGCGGCATTGCTTCGTTGACGTCCGTCATGCCGACCAGCTTAGAGCCGGGTCCAGCTCCAGGTCGTCGTGGCCTCCAGCGGCTCCAGGGGCGTGACCAGGCGCGGGAGGGTGTTCAGGCCGTCGGGCGGCCCGGTCTGCGGCTCCACGCAGACGGCGGCCTCCTGCTCGTCGTAGACCACGGCCCACCGCTCCGGGCTGGTCACCCTCAGCTCCAGGCGCTCCGGCCAGGTGAGGGTGACGTCGACGCCGTCCGGCATGCCGAAGCAGTCGTCCCAGGGGCCCGGCTTCGGGTCGACGCGGTTGCCGGTGGGCAGGTGGTCGTCGCCGCGCTCCTCCTGCCAGGCGGGGTCGAAGGCGATCTCGACGCCGGCCCCGTCGGCGCCGTCGAGGGTTCGGTTGAACCAGGGGTGCCAGCCGATCTGCGCCGGGAAGGACGAGTCGTACGTCTCCACGGACATCGTCAGCGTCAGCGCGTCCTCGGCGAGGGCGATCACCTGGGTGACGCGGCCGGAGTAGGGCCAGGGCTCGGTGAGGTCGTACGTGAGGACGGCCTCGTCGGCGGTGACGCGGGCGGTGCGCCAGGCGGCGTCGCGGGCGGTGCCGTGGATGGCGTGCGGCGGGGAGTTCAGCGGCATCTGGTGGACGACGGCGCCGTCCCGGAAGCGGCCCTCGCGGATCCGGCCGCACCAGGGGACCATCGGGAAGCAGCCGTAGCGCTCGCCCTGGCGGAGCAGCTCCGTGCCGCCGACGCGCAGCCCGCCGATCCGGCCGCCGTTGCCCGGCAGCACGGTCGCCTCCGCGTCACCCGCGGTCAGCGTGATGGGTTCGTTACTCACGCCACGACCCTACTGGGGCGATCAAGACCGCCCCACCCGGCCGACTCGACAGAGCCCGGCTGCGGCTGAGCGGCGGCACGCTACGGCGGCTGAGCGGCGGCCCGGCTACGGCGGTTCGGCCGCGGCTCGGGTACGGCGGCTGAGCGGCGGCCCGGCTACGACGGTTCGGCCGCGACCCGGCTACGGCGGCTGAGCGGCGGCTCGGCTACGACGGCCCGGCTGCGGCGGCTGAGCTGCGGCACGGTTACGGCTGCTCGGCTGCGGCCCGGCTACGGCAGCTGAGCGGCGGCTCGGTTACGGCTGCTCGGCGGCGGCCCGGCTACGACGGTTGGGCCGCGACCCGGCTACGGCTCGGCTGCGACGGTTCAGCGGCGCCTGCGCAGCGCGCGGCCCACCACGATCGCGGACGCCACGACCAGTGCCGCCGCCGGGGCGGCCCAGCGCAGGGGAGCACCGGCCGCGCTCGCCTGGGGTGCGGGGACGGGAGCGTACCGGCCGCGGGGCGGGGCGTGGTCCACCTCCTCGGCACTGCGGCCGATCATCGTGCGGCGCGCGTGCGCGGCCTCGGCGGCGGGCGGCTCGGCGGCTTCGGGGCTGGCGGGGACTCCAGGGGTGGCGGGGGCTTCGGGGGCTTCAGGGGTGGCGGGGGCTTCAGGGGTGGCGGGGGCTTCAGGGGTGGCGGGGGCCGCAAGGGCATCCGGCTCGCCCTGCTCAGCCGCCTCGCCCTGCTCGCCGTGCCGCTCCGGATCGCCCGCCTCGCCCTGCCCCTCCGCCTCGCCCTCGTCCGTGTTCGCGAGGGAGGGCGGGGGCATCTCGGCGTCGAAGACGGAGGCGTGCTGCTGCGGCTCCGGCCGCGCCTCGGGCTGCTCAGGCCCCTGCTCCCGCTCCCGCCCCGCCGCCGCGCCCAGGTTCCCCGCGAACCGCGTCAGCAGCCGGGCCGCGGCCGACGTCACCGACTCCTCGGGCAGCTCCGTGACACGCCCGTCCGCGGTGGCCGTCCCGGCGAACGTGAGGGTGGAACCGCCGTCGGCGTCCGCCACGCGGAGGGTGAGCGCGAGCGTGACCGTGCCGGTGCCGCGCGACTCGGTGGCGTCGCCCTCGACGGCGTACGCACCGTCCTCGCGCGCGGACAGGCGCACGGAGCCCCGGTAGGTGATGGAGTGACTGCCGATGCGCACCTTGAGCCGTCCCGCGACGGGCTCGGCACCGGCGTCCTGCTGGAGCCCCGGAACCGCCCGGGCGACCCGGACGGGGTCGGCCAGCACGTCCCTGAGCCGCTCGGCCGGAACCGGAACGAACACCTCATGCTCCATGTCACGCCACCCTACCCAGCGGGCGCCCGACGCACCCCCCGTCGGCACAAAGTCACCCGCCCCCTCCCACGCCTCCCGCACCCCCCGGCGTCACCAGTCCCGTCTCGTACGCCACCACCACCGCCTGGGCCCTGCTGGTCAGGCCCAGCTTGGTCATCGTGCGGTTGAGGTGGGTCTTCACCGTGGCCTCGCTGATGAACAGGCGGTCGGCCGCGTCGGCGTTGCTCAGGCCGCGGGCCACCAGTTTCAGCACCTCGGCCTCGCGGGCGGTCAGCGCCGTCAGTCCGGGCGGCGGGCCCGCGTCCGACGGGTCCGGTCGGCTCGTGTCCGACATCCGCGTGAACGCCTCCACCAGGCGCCGGGTGACCGCGGGGGCGAACAGCGCGTCGCCGCCGTGCACCGCGGTGACCGCGGCCAGCAGCCGTTCGGGGCCGGCGTCCTTGAGCAGGAAGCCGGAGGCGCCCGCGCGCAGGGCGCCGTACACGTACTCGTCGAGGTCGAAGGTGGTCAGCACCAGGACGCGGGGCGCGGGGTCCACGGCCTCGGCGAGGATCCGCTCGGTGGCCTGGATGCCGGTCATGCCGGGCATGCGGATGTCCATGAGGACGACGTCCGGCCGGGTCCGCGCGGCCACCGCCACCGCCTCGGCGCCGTCGGCCGCCTCCCCGACGACCTCCATGCCCGGGGCGGCGCGCAGCAGCGCGGCCAGTCCGCTGCGCACGAGGAACTGGTCGTCGACGACGAGCAGCCGGATCGGGGCGTCCGTCGGGTGGTTCGCGTCGGTCATTCCCTGACAGCGTCTCCCCGGCGTGCGGTCCGTACCGGCGTCGGCAGGGTCAGGCGCACGCCGAATCCCCCCTCGCTGCGCGGGCCGACGACGATCGTCCCGCCGTAGAGCTTGGCCCGCTCCCGCATTCCGATCAAGCCATGGCCGCCGCGCTCGGGGATTGTGTCCGAATCCACCCCCTCCCGGCGTCCCTCCGCCCGACGGCCGGCCCCGTCTCCGTCGTCGGTGACCGACACCGTCACCTCGCCCGCGCGGTAGGCGAGTTCGACGGCGGCGTTCGCTCCGGGCGCGTGCTTGAGCGCGTTGGTGAGGGCCTCCTGCACCACCCGGTAGACGCACAGCTGAACGCCGGGCGGCAGCGGGCGCGGGGTGCCCGTGACGCGCAGTTCCACGCCCACGCCACCGGAGCGCACCCGCGTCACCATCTCGTCCAGCTGGTCGAGGCCGGGAGCGGGGGCACCGACCGCGCCCTGGACGCCGTCGGCACGCAACAGGCCGAGCATGCGGCGGAGTTCGGCGAGGGCCTCGCCGCTGGCGCCCTCGATGGTGTCCAGGGCGCCGCGCGCGGTGCGGGCGTCGGAGTGGAAGACGAAGCGGGCCAGTCCGGCCTGGACGTTGATGACGGCGATGTGGTGGGCGACCACGTCGTGCAGTTCACGGGCGATCCGGACGCGTTCCTCGGCCACCTCGCGCCGGGCGCGGTCCGCCTGTTCGGCACGGAGCTGCCGGGTGAGTTCGCCGGTCCGGCGGGCCACGTACCCGAACCGCCACAGCACCAGCGGGAAGCCCACGGCCTGCCCCACGACCGACGCCATCGCCTCGGCGTCGCTGACCACCCCGGCGTAGATCCAGACACCGGCGAGCAGGGCGGCGCAGGCGGCGGCGGTGCGGGTGGGGCGCAGGGAGGCCACGGTGTAGACGGCGAGCATCGGGCCGAAGGAGCCGACCACGGGCCAGTAGCCGAGGGTGACGTAGACCGCCCAGCAGGCGTGGACGGCGAGACAGACGGTGACGGGGGCGCGGGTGCGCAGGGCGAGCGGGAGGTTCAGCAGGGCGACGAGCGTCCAGGCGAGCGGGCCGAGCGCCGGCCACCCCTGGGCGACGGCCTCGGTGCCGAGCAGGACGGCCACGGTCGTCAGCGCCGCGGCGATCAGGCCGTCGGCCGCCAGGGGGTGCGGGCGCATTGCGGCAGCGTAGGTCCGCCCGTCCGGCGGCGGCGTCATCCTTCCGCCGTACCGCGGAAGTCGCAGGAACCGGTCGCCTACCGCGCTGGGTTGGGTCCCGTATCCACCCACTGCGGGATTCCGGGACGGGCGGGGCGGCCATAGGTTCTCGGTGCGAACGATCCGCAGGGGGGTGTGGCGGTCCGTCCCGTACCCGGGGGAGGGCCGGGCCGCCGCATTGACTCGTTCGTACGGAGGACGGGGGCGCGGGCGCGGGCACGGGCGCGGCTCGGGGGCGGGCGTGGCTCGGAGGCGGCGCGGGCGCAGGCACGGTTCAGGCGCGGGCACGGCTCGGGCGCGGGCTCAGTACCGCGGATGCACCAGCGTCGACGGCGGCAGGCCGTCGATCCGGGCGCGGGACGCGGCGCGGGCGTCCTGGGCCAGGGACCGGGGCGTGAGGGTGCTCGGGCGGGGGCCCGTCGGTTCGAGCCGCAGGGCGGGGGGCGTGCGGGCGGCCAGGAGGAAGCCCCAGTCGCGGGGGGCGCTCGGGGTGGCGGCCGTGCGGTCGGGGTCCGGTGCGAGGCCGGTGTCCCGGGCGGCGACACGGTAGGGGGCGGTCCGCAGACCGGCCGCGTGGAGCGTCGCGTCCACCGTCCAGAAGGCCCGAGGGCGGGCGGAGAGCGGACCGGCGTGCACGACCAGCCGCCCGTCGGGGGCGAGCACCCGCCGGAGCAGGCCGTAGAACTCCTGCGAGTACAGCTTCGTACTGGCCGTGAGGCCCGGGTCGGGCAGGTCCGAGATCACCACGTCGTACGTCGCGGTGGGCGTCGAGCGCAGCCGGTGGAAGGCGTCCGCCGTGCTGACGTGGACGCGCGGATCGCCGTAGGCGTGCTCGTTCAGCGCGGACAGTCCGGGATCGTGCCGGGCCAGCCGGGCCAGCCCGGGGTCGAGTTCGACGACGTCGACGCGGCGCACGTCCGGGTGGCGCAGCACCTCCCGCGCGGCGAGGCCGTCGCCGCCTCCGAGGATCAGCACGCGCGCGTGCGGGCCGCTCATGGCGGGGTGCACCAGGACCTCGTGGTACCGCCGCTCGCCGCTGCCGCCGACCCGCAGCCGGCCGTCCAGGAACAGGTCGAGCGGCCGGCCGTCGGCGTCGCCGGTGAGGACGACCTCATGCACGTCGGTCTTCACGGCCACGCGGACGTCCTGGCCGTACACGGCGTGCCGGGCGGCGCGTTCGAAGTCGTCGGCGAGGACGGTCGCCGTGGCGAGCAGGGCGAGTACGACGGCGTTGGCGGTCAGCAGCAGCCAACGGGCCCGGCGGGTCATGTCCCGCCGGAACAGGCCGAGGACCAGGGCCGCGCCGACGAGCGCGTTGACGGTGCCGGTGAGCAGCGCGCCGGTCAGCTGGCCGAGGAAGGGCAGCAGTACGAAGGGGAAGGCGAGGCCGCCGACGAGCGCGCCGACGTAGTCCGCGGCGAACAGGTCGGCGACGGCGCCGCCCGCGTCCTGGCGGCGGACGCGCTGGATCAGCTCCATCAGCAGCGGTACCTCGGCGCCGATCAGCACGCCGATGGCGAGCGAGAACGCGACCAGGAGGAAGCGCGGGCCGTCGGCCCACAGGCCGCCCCAGCCGCCGGTCCAGGCGAAGACGGCGTACAGCACCATCGCGCTGGAGCCGCCGACGAGGGCGAGGACGGCCTCGACCGCGCCGAAGCCGGCCGCCGCGAACCTGCGCAGCCGTTTGGCGGCGAGCGAGCCGAGGCCCATGGCGAAGACCATGACGGACAGGACGACGGACGCCTGGGTGACCGAGTCGCCGATCAGGTACGAGGCGAGGGCGACGAGTTCGAGTTCGTACACGAGCCCGCAGGCCGCGCAGACGAACACACCGGCCAGCACCAGGAACCGCCCGACGGCCGGCCGGACGGGCAGCCGCGCCGGCCCACCGGGCCCGGAGGCACCGGGCGTACCGCCGGCTGAATCGGGAGAGCCGCCGGGGCGGTCGGGAGAGCCGCCGGGGCCGCCCCAGGACGGCGGAGAGCCGGGCGGGGCGGGCGCGTGCGGTTCGATCACGGGGTGACGTTACGTCACTCCCGCACTGCGCTTCGTCACCCACACGTGTGAAACTGACGTTCTGTCGGGCACCACAGGTTTATCCCGCCCGGGGCCGCCCGGACCCCCGCCCCGCACCCGCTCACACCCCGGACGGGCTGAGCTGCGACGTCGGCACCCGGACACCCACCCGGGTCCGGGTCGCCACCAGGTGGCCGTCCTGCGGATAGGCGTGCCAGGTCCGCCAGTGCACCTGTCCCTCGTGCCGATGGGCCAGCAGCGCGGTGAAGGCGTGCGGGCTGCCGGGGAAGACGCCGGCCAGCCCGTGCGGGTGGTCGGCGACCAGGGCCAGCAGCTCCTGGGCACGTCCGGCGAAGGAGCCCGGCGTCAGCACCTCCACGCGGGCGGCGAACTCGTACTCCCAGTCGCCCTTCCGCTTGGCGACGCCCAGCGGAAGGGGGGTGCTGCTGCCGGGGATGCACGCCACCGTCTCCGAACAGCTTCCCCGCTCCTCCTCCAGCAGGACTTGATGGGAGGCCCCCAGGAGTCTCAACTGCATTTTCGCGCCCGTCAGTTCGAGATCGAGACTGGCGAGCGCGGGCAGCGGCTCGCGCCCCAGGGCCCAGGCGAGGTCGGCCGCGCGCGTGTCGGTGTAGGAGGTTTTCAGGGTCGTGAGCATGGATCGGCTCCGCAAGCACACAAGGAGAGGAAGGTGTGGGGCCTGCCCATCCCGGTCACTGCCGGGGATGCGGCCCGCTCAGCCCAGTCGGCCGGTCAGGAGGGGGGTCAACAGGTCGTCCGAGGAGCTGCGTTGGTGATGGAGAGGGAATCATGAACTGTGGCGCCGCCACAGCGTTTTTACCCAACTTCGTGGGGTTTCCATCCCTCAGGGGGCTCCACAGCTCAACTGTTCAACCAGGGCGCACACCCCGCCCGTGCGGCGCGCGCCGGTGCGTGGGAGCGCCCGCCGGGTGGGTTTCCCGGCGGGCACTCGTGATGGGGCGCGGGACCCGCTCCCAGGTGCGGGCCCCGTGACGGGGATGCGGTTCCCCCTGCGAAGGCTCGGCTGCCCCGTGTCAGCCGCCGCCCCCTCCGCATCCGCCGCCGCCCCCTCCTCCCCCGCAGGACGACGACCCGCCTCCGCAGGACGAGCCTCCGCCGCAGGAGGAGCCTGTGTTGTGCCCGCCGGACGACGAGCCGTCGGCCCACCAGCTGTTCCGGCGGCCGCGGCCTCGGTCGCGGCCGCCTCCGCCGCCGCTCCGCGCGCCCGCCATGAGCCCCCGGACCACCAGGGCGCCGACCACGATCAGGATGATGCCGGTGACCATGGCGCCACCTCCTTCCGCTTCCCGGGCTCGCGCCCGGAGTTCCCCCGAAGCAGCCCCCCGTTGGGCGCCTCGCTCTCTGTTCGAAGCTCGTTGTGACGCTGTGAAGTTCGTCGCGTGAACGGGAGATGCCCCCCGCCACCACGCCCCAAAGCAGAGTTGAGGAACTCCAGAGCTTCGGCACAGGATGACCTCCATGACCTCCATGAGCTCCAGCGCCCGCCCCTTCCTCAACCGCCGGCTCGCCGAGTTCGGGACGACGATCTTCGCGGAGATGTCCGCCCTGGCCGTGCGGACCGGGGCGATCAACCTGGGCCAGGGCTTCCCGGACACCGACGGTCCCGAGGAGATCAGGGAGGCCGCCGTACGGGCGCTGCGCGACGGGCGCGGCAACCAGTACCCGCCGGGCCCCGGCGTCCCGGAGCTGCGTACCGCCGTCGCCGCCCACCAGGAGCGCCGCTACGGCCTGTCCTACGACCCGGACACCGAGGTCCTGGTCACGGCCGGCGCCACGGAGGCCATCGCCGCCTCCCTGCTCGCGCTGCTGGAGC
Source organism: Streptomyces sp. BB1-1-1 (assembly GCF_031597775.1). Taxonomy (NCBI): domain Bacteria; kingdom Bacillati; phylum Actinomycetota; class Actinomycetes; order Kitasatosporales; family Streptomycetaceae; genus Streptomyces; species Streptomyces sp. BB1-1-1. The sequence goes on from NZ_CP134203.1 coordinate 4,140,564, forward strand.
CCGGCGACGAGGTCGTGGCGCTGGAGCCGTACTACGACTCGTACGCGGCCTGCATCGCGATGGCGGGCGGTACGCGCGTACCCGTGACCCTGCGCCCGCACGAGGGCACCTTCCGCCTCGACCTCGACGAACTGCGCGACGCGGTCACCGACCGCACCCGCCTGCTGCTGCTGAACACCCCGCACAACCCGACGGGCACCGTCCTGACCCGCGACGAGCTGGCGGCCGTCGCCGAGCTGGCCGTGGAACGGGACCTGCTGGTGGTGACGGACGAGGTCTACGAGCACCTGGTCTTCGACACGGCCGAGCACATCCCCCTGGCGAGCTTCCCCGGGATGCGCGAGCGCACGGTGACCATCGGGTCGGCCGGCAAGACGTACTCCTTCACGGGCTGGAAGGTCGGCTGGATCACCGCCTCGCCCGCCCTGGTCACGGCGGTCCGCTCGGCCAAGCAGTACCTGACGTACGTGGCCTCCGGGCCCTTCCAGTACGCGGTCGCCGAGGCCCTCGCGCTGCCCGACTCATACTTCACCGCCTACCGCGCGGACATGCAGGCCAAGCGGGACCTGCTGGCGGCGGGCCTGGCAGAGGCGGGCTTCGGCGTCTACCGCCCCGCCGGGACGTACTTCGTCACCACCGACATCCGCCCCCTCGGCGAGGAGGACGGCTTCGCCTTCTGCCGCGCCCTGCCCGAGCGCGCGGGCGTCGTCGCCGTACCCAACGCGGTCTTCTACGACCACCGGGAGGAGGGCGCCCCCTTCGTCCGGTTCGCGTTCTGCAAGCGGACCTCGGTACTGGAAGAGGCGGTGCGGCGGCTGAAGACGCTGGCGGGGTGAACGGTGTGGCGGGATGAACGGTGAGAGCCCGGCCCCGGCATCATCACCGCCGGGCCGGGCTCTCCTCACACGGGACGGACTATTCGCCGTCCTCGTCCGTCGGCTTCTCCGACTCGTTGACCTCCTGCTCCAGGCCGAGCTGCTCCACGAGCCACCGGTCGAACTCGATGGCGGCGCGGACCCAGCTGACCGTCGAGGAGACGAAGTGCTCCAGGCTGATGCCCATACCGATCAGCATCTGCGCCTCGCCGATCAGGCGGACCGTGCCGTCGTCGTGGGTGTGGGAGTACACCTTGGGCCACAGGGTGCGCCGGTTCCAGTCGTCGATCGACTCCAGCAGCTGGGGCTTCTCGTCGATCTGGTGAGGCCGGTCGTAGAACGTCCGCACCGAGAAGACCTGCTGGTCACCCTCGCCGCGGAACATGAAGTACGTACGGAACTGCTCCCACGGCGCCGCGAGGTCACCCTCGTCGTCGACGACATACTTCAGCTCCATCTGTTCGAGGAGCTGCTTCACAAGATCCTGATCCGGGACGACGGGGCCCGCCGGTCCTTGGGACTGCGGCTCGGGCTGCTTGCCCCCGAAGTTCGGAATCGAGGACGGATCGATGGTCACCGTGAATTTCCCTTCGTACGGATCTGGCCATCCTCCCCCATGCGGGGAGGGGCGTGGCAAGCCCGCCGGGGGCCTGTCAGCCCTGGGCTGACATGATCCGGCCGGTCGGGTGGACGCCGGGCGGACGGACGCGGGCCATGGGGCGGACACGGAACGCGGCGGCGTGGCACGCGGGCCCGAACCGGACGACCGGAACGCCGGCGAGGCCGCCCTGCCGGACGGCGCGCGGCCGGGTCGGGGAGTGCACGATGCAGGGCTTCCAGGGCATTCGACACAGCGCGACCTCCCGCATGCCGGGCACGGGTGTCCAGGACCGGCCGGCGCACACCTGCCCGGACGCGCCCGCGCCCACGACGGAGTTCCGCGCGGGCGTCGACATCGACGTCGACCTCACCGTGTGACGCACGGCGGCCCGCCACCACCGGGGGTGACGGGCCGCCACGCATCGCGCCGTGCCTCCAGCGCCTTGCCGCCCTAAAGCGTCTTGCCGCTCGCGGCCGGGCCCACGATCAGCTCGTCGCCGAAGCGGTCCACGCGGACCGTGTCGCCGTCCTTGATCTCGCCGGAGAGGATCTCCCGGGCGAGCCGGTCACCGATCGCGGTCTGCACGAGGCGACGCAGCGGGCGCGCGCCGTACGCCGGGTCCATGCCCTCGTCGGCCAGCCAGGTCAGGGCCTCGTCGGTGACCTCCAGGGTGAGGCGGCGCTCGGCGAGCCGCCGGGCGAGGGAGCCGATCTGGAGCCGCGCGATCCGGCTCAGCTCCTCCTTGCTCAGCGCCGAGAAGACCACCAGGTCGTCGAGCCGGTTGAGGAACTCCGGCTTGAAGGACGCCCGGACCACCTCCAGGACCTGCTGCTTCTTCTCCGCCTCGCCGGTCGTCGGGTCGACCAGGTACTGGCTGCCCAGGTTGGAGGTGAGGACCAGGATGGTGTTGCGGAAATCGACGGTGCGGCCCTGCCCGTCGGTGAGGCGCCCGTCGTCCAGCACCTGGAGCAGGATGTCGAAGACCTCGGGGTGCGCCTTCTCGACCTCGTCGAGCAGCACGACGGAGTACGGCCGCCGCCGCACGGCCTCGGTGAGCTGGCCGCCCTCCTCGTACCCGACGTATCCGGGCGGGGCGCCGACCAGCCGCGCGACGCTGTGCTTCTCGCTGTACTCGCTCATGTCGATGCGGACCATGGCCCGCTCGTCGTCGAAGAGGAAGTCGGCGAGCGCCTTGGCCAGCTCGGTCTTGCCGACGCCGGTCGGGCCGAGGAAGAGGAAGGACCCGGTGGGCCGGTCGGGGTCGGCGATCCCGGCCCTGCTCCGCCGTACGGCGTCGGAGACGGCCCGCACGGCCTCCCCCTGCCCGATGAGCCGCTTGCCCAGCTCGTCCTCCATCCGCAGCAGCTTCTGCGTCTCGCCCTCCAGCAGCCGCCCGGCGGGGATGCCGGTCCAGGAGGCGACGACGTCCGCGATGTCGTCGGCGCCGACCTCCTCCTTGACCATGGTGTCCTTGGCGACCTCCTCCTCGGCCTCGGAGGCGGCCTCCAGGTCCCGCTCAAGGGTCGGGATCTCGCCGTACAGCAGCTTGCTGGCCGTGTCGAAGTCACCGTCGCGCTGGGCCCGCTCGGCCTGGCCCCGCAGCTCGTCGAGCTTCTCCTTCAGCTCGCCGACCCGGTTGAGGGACTGCTTCTCCTTCTCCCAGCGGGCGGTGAGGCCGCGCAGCTCCTCCTCCTTGTCGGCGAGGTCGCGCCGCAGCCGCTCCAGCCGTTCCAGGGACGCGGCGTCGGTCTCCTTGCCGATCGCCAGCTCCTCCATCTTGAGCCGGTCGACGGCGCGCTGGAGTTCGTCGATCTCGACGGGGGACGAGTCGATCTCCATGCGCAGCCGCGAGGCGGCCTCGTCGACGAGGTCGATGGCCTTGTCGGGCAGGAAGCGGGAGGTGATGTACCGGTCGGACAGCGTCGCGGCGGCCACCAGCGCGCTGTCCGCGATCTGCACCTTGTGGTGCGCCTCGTACCGCCCCTTGAGCCCGCGCAGGATCGCGATGGAGTCCTCGACGGTCGGTTCGGCGACCAGCACCTGCTGGAAGCGCCTTTCGAGGGCGGGGTCCTTCTCGATCCGCTCCCGGTACTCGTCCAACGTCGTGGCGCCGACCATGCGCAGCTCGCCGCGCGCCAGCATGGGCTTGAGCATGTTCCCGGCGTCCATGGCGGAGTCTCCGCCGGCCCCGGCCCCCACGACGGTGTGCAGCTCGTCGATGAAGGTGATGATCTGCCCGTCGGAGTCCTTGATCTCGGCGAGAACGGTCTTCAGCCGCTCCTCGAACTCACCCCGGTACTTCGCCCCGGCGACCATCGCGCCGAGGTCCAGCGCGACCAGCCGCTTGTCCTTGAGCGACTCGGGCACGTCCCCCTTGACGATCCGCTGGGCGAGCCCTTCCACAACGGCGGTCTTGCCGACACCGGGCTCACCGATGAGGACGGGGTTGTTCTTGGTGCGCCGGCTGAGCACTTGCACCACCCGCCGGATCTCCTGGTCCCGCCCGATGACCGGATCGAGCCTGCCCTCCCGGGCGGAGGCGGTGAGGTCGGTGCCGAACTTCTCCAGCGCCTTGTACTGCCCCTCGGGGTCGGCGGTGGTCACGCGGCGCCCTCCCCTGGCCTTGCGGAAGGCCTCTTGCAGCTTCTTCGCACTGGCACCCTGCCCCTCCAGTACCTCACCGGCCGCGCCGCCCTTCGCGGCGATGCCGAGGAGCAGGTGCTCGGTGGAGAGGTACTCGTCCCCGAGATCCTTGGCGCGGGCCTGGGCGTCGGCGACCACGGCGAGCATCTCACGGCTGGGCTGCGGCGGTGCGACCGTGGACCCGGTCACGCTGGGCAGCCCGGCGACGATGCGCTCGGCGCCGGCGCGCACGGCCGCGAGGTCGGCCTCGACGGCGGCGAGCAGGTCGGTGATGTTCTCGTTGTCCTGCCCCTGGAGCAGAGCCAGGAGCAGGTGGGCGGGGGTGAGGTCGGCGTTCCCCTCGGTCACGGCCCGGTTGCTGGCCGCGTTGATCGCGTCCCGGCTCCGGTTGGTCAGCTCGGCGTCCACGTTCTGGCTCTCCTCCTCGCGTCGGCCGTCGGCGGTCCGGCCATGTCTCCCAGTGCTGACTCAGACAACGTACACAAAGTTGAGTCTATTCCACTCAAGGAGGAAACGGGCGCGGGTTCCCGCCGGGTGCCACCAGGGTGCCCACTTCCCCCGCACGAGAGCCTTTTCGGCCAGCCTGGGAGCAGGGTCGATACCCCGAAATGTCGCCGAAAACGACAGCGGCGTCACCGTGTTCAGGTCACGGTGACGCCGCTGCCGGGGGGAAGCACCTGAGCGATTTGTAACGACGGGGGAATCGCGTCAGGCGCTGCGGGGGGTGGCCGAGATGGTCCTCACTTCGGGGTCCTCCGGCTGCGCGAGCCGGTGGTCCCTCTGGTCCAGGTTCACAAAGATCATTCCGTATCGGATGGCGCACCGCACGGGCTGCGGCGCCCCCCGAGGCCGCCGCAGACACCGGTACGCCCGCACATCGCCGTCCTCGTCCAACGTGACGACGACCGGCTCACCGAAGACGGTCACCATCAGGGAGTCACCGGCGTGGGGGATCGCGGTGACCAGGTCGATGAAGTGCCAGCCGGAGCGGTAGGCGGTGGCCATTTCGCGACGGAAGGAGCGGTCGTCGGGTGGAGTCGTCATCAGTCAGCCCCAAGTGCTGTCGTCTTCACCAAGGGGAGCAGGTGCCGCACTGGCCACGGTCGTAACAACCGTGGAAGCAGCCATTCCCCAGGTGCTGTCCGCCCGAGTGTCGACCTTCGCGCCAGAGAGACCAGTCAGTGCACCGACGGCCACGACGGCGGAGAAGGCGACAGCAAGCACCGAGCGAAGCAATCTGTTGCGCATAATCGGCTTCGTCCTCACTTGAAGGTCCCCTCTTCCCCCGTCGAACAAGACGATGGCTCATTCGGGCACGTCATGGCCACACAATCAGTGCATCATGTTCCTGCATGTTCAGGACCCTGGGGGGTGTAGATTTGATAACGAATCGGACTAAAAGGCCACATCCCCATGCGATGTCCGAACTGTGCGAGGAGGGTAGTCGCCTCTACGCAACCGCCCTGCGTATTGGACGCGTTGCCCGAGGAGACGCAGAAGCGGTTCCATGTCTGATGGAGTTCGCCCTTCTCCACCCAGATCCGGACGATGCGAACTGGCTGCGCCCTGTGCCTCCATCAGTCGCCTTGGCCCAGCGGCTCAACTCGATCGAGCGGGAGATCGCCGAACGCAGACGAATGTCGATCGAACTGGCCGATGCCTTCGAACCGTTCCTGACTCTCGGCGCACACGCCACCACAAACACGCACTCGATCGCAGTCCTCGAGGGACTCGACCGCATAAACGCGGCACTGGACCTGGCCACGTCCGAGTGCCAGTCCGAGATGCTCACAGTCCAGCCGAGCAGCCGGCGCCTGGAACACACGCTGCTGCAAGGGCTGGAGCGCGACAGGCCGCTGCTCGAACGGGGAGTGCGTATCAGGACTCTCTACCAGCACACGGCCCGGTACAGCCCTGAGACACTGGGCTACGTGTCCCAGTTCTCGGACGGCAAAGTCGAGTACCGGACGATCGACGAGTTGGTGGAACGCCTCATCGTCTGTGACGAGTCCGTCGCCTTCATACCCACGCGCGATGATCGCCAGGTGGCCCTGGAGCTCCGGCACCCAGGGCTTGTCCGGTACCTGATCAAGGTTTTCGAGTTCATGTGGTCCCGTGCGGTTCCGTTGAGTACAGGCGCTCCCTACGAGACCGCGCCCGACGGCATCACGGAAATTCAGCACTCCATCGCCAAGCTCCTCGTGGAGGGGCACGTGGACGAAGCCATCGCCCGCCGTCTGGGCATGAACGTGCGCACGTGCCGAGCCCACATCGCGAAACTCGCCACGGCTCTGGGAAGCGGAAGCCGAGCCCAACTCGGCTATCTCATAGCCCAGTCGGGGATCCTGGAGCAGGAGCCCCGGGGTGTGGGAGGAGAAAACCGCTCATGACCGACGAGACGCACCGGCATGGGGACGAGGCACTGTGCGAGACAGGTCTCAAGCTGTACTCCCGCGCACTGCGTGAAGGCGGCGTACCCAGCGCCACGGCAGCGACAGCACCTTGCCTGATCGACACCGGTCTCCTGCACCCGGCCATCGACAACCTGGACATGCTGGAGCCGACCGAACCGACCGTCGCCCTGCAGCGACTGCTGCGCACGTCGGAAGAGTACATAGCCCGCGAGCGACGGCGCGGTGAACGTCTGGCGGATGTGTTCGAGCCTCTCATCCGCCTTGGCACGCGTGCGGCGGCGAGCGAGGCCACTCCGGCACTCAGAATCCTCAGTAGCAAGGAGCGGACGGGGCAGGCCATCGAGGAAGCCATGGTCGAGGGCAGGCACGAGTTGCTGGCGATTCAGCCCCACGATTCGAAGGTCACCAGGCGCCCTGACATCCTCGAAGGGGCCATTAGGCGGGACCAGGCCTTTCTCGACCGTGGTGCTCGCATGCGCGCGCTTTACCAGCACACCGCACGCCACGCCGCATACTCACGCGCCCGCTACGAACACCTGACGGGCAACGTGGAGGCGCGGACCCTCGACGAGGTCACCGACCGCCTCATCGTCGTGGACCGCACCGTCGCCTTCATCCCCGCCAGCGCCGACCGCTCACTCGCCCTCGAAGTCCGCCACCCCGCCCTGATCGCCTACTTCATCAACACCTTCGACCGCCTCTGGCGCCTCGCTACCCCCATGTACCCCGAAACCGTCCAACGTCAGTCACTGGGCGGCATCACCCCCCGCCAAAGAGCCATAGCCGCCCTCCTCATCGAAGGCCACACCGACGCCGACATAGCCGACCGCCTCGGCATGAACGTCCGCACCGCCCGCGTCCACATCGCCAAACTCGCCGCCACCCTCGGCAGCGAAAGCCGCGCGCAGCTCGGCTACCTCATCGGCCAGTCGGGGATCCTCGACCCGGAGCCTGATCGGGCACGCTGATCGTGGCGGGCAGGCGCGGGGCGCCGTCCAGGCCCGCCTGGGCGATGCGTACGCCCAGCTGGGTACGGCTCGCCGCCCCCAACGTCTCCGAGAGGCGGGCGATGTGGGCCCGCGCCGTGCGGACGCTTATGCCCAGCCGCTCCGCGATCACCGCGTCCTGGTGGCCCTCCGCCAGCAGCGCCGCGATGGACTGCTCGCGGTGGGAGATGCCCTCGATGCCGGTGTCGGGGAGGGGGGCGGTCAGGGGGATGGCCAGACGCCAGAGGCGTTCGAAGACCGTGACCAGGTAGGCGATCAGGGCGGGGTGGCGCAGCTCCAGGGCCATCGTGCGGTCGGTGTTGGCGGGGATGAAGGCGACCGTGCGATCGAAGAGGATGAGGCGGTCGATGACCTCGTCGAGGGTGCGGGCCTCCACCGCGTCGCCCATCAGCTCCAGGTAGTTGAGCAGGCCCTGCCCGTGCCGGGCCACGTGCGTGTACAGGTCCCGCATCCGCACCCCGCGCCCGCGCAGCGCCAGCGCCCGGTGCAGCCCCTCCGACAGCTCGTGCTCACGCCGGATGCCGCCGGGCTGGACGGTGAGCACCTCCGTCGTGCACGCCTGCGTCGCCTCGTCCATCGCGGCCTGGATGCGGGTCAGACCGTCCAGGACGCGGATCGCCGTGCCCTCCGTGCCGGCCGGGGTCTGGAGCTGGCGGCCGAGACCCGCGTACCGCTCGAAGGCCTCCACCGCGGAGCCCACCCGCCGCTGACTGGCGTTGACCTCGTCGTGGACACCGCGCAGCAGCCGGGTCATGACCTCCTGCGGCGAGGTCGGCACCAGCCAGTCCATGTCGTCGGGGTCGGGGTGCAGCAGGGCCAGTTCCAGGAGGCAGGGGACCGGCTCGGCGTCCCGGCGGGGCACCCGGCCACGTCGTACGGCCCGGGAGTACACGCGGTCCCCCGCCGCGCACAGCCGGTCGGCACCGTGTGGATGCTCATCCGCCCCGTGCCCGGCCATCGCCCATCCCACCCCCGGTTCCGGCTCTTTCCGCAGCGCAACTATGCGCGGCCGGGACCGGGTCCGCAACACGGCTCCCCTCTCGCCGGCAGCGGACATGTGCCGGAATCACCCCTTACGCACACCCCCCTCTTCGCCTCGTTGCAACAAGCTGAAGGTGTCGGAGAGATGTACGCAGCGTGCATGCTGGGTGACGGCGGGGCCTGACCGACTCCGCCTGTCGTACCGGGCCGTCGGCTGTCGTGGTGTCGGCACACGCCAAGGGCGCCGTCACGGCGAGTCGGTAGGCAGTTGGGGGAGGACTGGGATCGTGATACGCGTAGGCATTCTCGGCCGGGAGCCGCTGGAACGGGCTGGAGTCAGGCGGGTCCTGGAAGAAGACAGCAGGATCCGGATCGTCGGCGAGGCATCGAAGGCGGCGTCACCCACGGTACGTCTGGACGTCCTGGTCAGCAGCCACCACAGTCCGGACGAGGCGCTCGACGCCCTACGGTTGCCAAGAGCGGCCGCGCCGAAAGCGGCAAGCTTCCAGGTCTCCACTCCGGCACACGTCGTACTGGTCGACCACTTGTCGGAACACGCCACCTGCGCGCTGCTCCGCCATGGAGCCCGCGGGATCCTGCTGCGCGGCAACTCCGTGCGGCACCTGCCATGGGCGGTACGGGCAGCAGCCGCAGGCACGGTCGCGCTCGGGCCCGTTGCCGCCCAGTTCCTGGTCGATCAGTACGTTCGGCCCGGCCGCACAGCCGATGCGGTGGCCACCGCGCGCAGGATGCTGGAGAAGCTCAGCTCTCGGGAGCGGGAGATCGTGCACCTACTGGCGGACGGAGCATCGAACCCTGCCATGGCCGAGACGCTGGGGATCAGCGCCCACACGGTCAAGGACCACATCCGCGGGGCCTACTCCAAGCTCGGTGTCGACAACCGCGTCCAGGCCTCCCGCATCGTTTGGCAGGCGCAGGTGCCCACACAGCCGACGAGCCATCAGTCACGGGGTTCCGTCGCGTGCGGCGGTCCGCAGGTGCCGTGACGCCCCGCGCCGCACCGTTCGTGGGTGACCGGCGCGGCGCGGATCACTTCCAACGGAAGCGTCAGTCCTCGTACGGCGGGATGCGCTGTGCGCGACTCTCGGCAATGTTGAGCACGTCCGTCAGGCTCTCGATGAGACGGCGGATGATCCAGCGGAGTTCATCTGCCGTGAGGTCCGACGCGGCTCCGACCACGGGTCGCGCCAGCTCCACGATGACGGCAGCCGATTCGATCTGCCGGTTCTCGATTCTGTCGGCCAGTAGAGAGAGCGGGCCGGGCGTGCCGTCGGTGACCAGGACTGCGCGCTTGCCCTCGGGCCCACACCAGGGCAGTAGGCGGACGTGGCTAGTGTGGCTCATGTCGTCAGCTCCTCAGTAGCTGGTGCCATTCCCCCGGGCCGGTCGCACGGTTGCGGAGGTCTTGCGAAATCGAGGATACGCGTATCCGCGTATACGCGGTCGCGGGATCACGCAGATACGCGGACGCTGAGAACCATGGACCTTGATCGCTCGGTGCCCGTATGGCCTCAAGTCGCGGATGAGCTACGGCGACGCCTCGAGGCCGGTCAGTACGCGCCCGGTGCGCGCTTCCCTGCCGTGAACGACCTGGCTGCCGAGCTGGACGTGGCGCCGAGCACGGTGCAGAAGGCCGTGGCCGCTCTCCGGGCTGAGGGACGGCTCTACACCGTTCTCGGACAAGGCTCGTTCGTCGCGGAGAAGTGACAACGGGGTGGTGACAACGGGGTGTGGACCGCATGTCCACACCCCTCGGCAGGGCACACGCCTCGCGTCAGTCGTTGCGCGGTCGCCACACCAGCCCCGCCGCGGACGCCGTACGCGCACCCCACCAGGCCATCACCGCGGCGCACGCCAGGCCGGCCGCTCCCACCGCCGACAGCGCGGACAGCCGGTCGGCGGAGCCGGCCATCAACGGCGTGGTCACGTACCAGGTCACCGCGACGGCCGCACACACGGCGAAGGCGGTGGGCGCCAGGAGCGACCAGACGGAGACCGCGTAGTACACGCGGCCGTTGCCGCTCAGCACCGAGACCGGGCCCAGCTCGCGGCCCGTCCGGACGAACTGGGCCACCGAGCCGATCCCGGCCACGACCACGATCAACAGCACACCTGCCACGGAGAGCAGCTCCAGCCACCGCTGCGCCGCGATGCCCTCACCGCTGCCGCCGAAGGTGCCGGCCATCGCGAAGACCTGGACGTTCGTCGCCATCGCGACATGCGCGTTGGCGGCTTGGTGAACCCGAGACGGCGACAGCTGCCGTCCGTCCTGCGCCAGTACCGCCAGTGCCGGCTCCTCGGCGGTACGCACGGTCTCGGTGACGTTGCCCGTACGGGCGTACAGGCGTGCCCCGACCGACCGCTCCAACTCCGCCGCCTGGGCCAGACCGGCGTGCCGCGTGCGCAGTTCGACTGGAGCCGCCGACGGACACTTGACGCCCAGGTCCTGCCATGCCGAGCAGTCCGCGACGAGGTCGGTCCGCCCCGAGCGGGCGTCCCTCGTCACGGCCAGGGCGTGCACGCCCGTCCCCAGGTCGCGTTCGAAGGCCGCCACGTCGGCGGTTGCCGTGGAGAGTGTCGTCGAAACCCGCAATACGCTGGTGCCGAGGTGCTCCTCCACGGCGTGGACCCGGTCGCTCATGTCCGTGAACAGGCTGATCGCGATCTGTCCTTGAGCGGCCAGGCCGACCGCCACGACTACCGCGGCCACCAGCCGCGCGACCGGGCGGGCGCCGACTGCCAGCCGTCGGCCCGCTACCAGCATGCCCACCCGGCCACGCGCGGCACCGAACCTGGCCAGCGCGGGTCCGGCCGCCGACACCACCGCACCGGCCACCCCGGGCAGCAGCGCGATGGTGATCACGCTGCCGGCCGCAAGGACGGGCAGACGCAGGTCGTACGGGGCCAGGTCGGTGCCGCGGACCGTGCCGAAGAGGGCCACGGGAAACAGCCACAGCATCCACTCGCGGCGCCGTTTGGCGGCCACCGGTCGGGTCGAGGCGCCCGGTCGGTACCGCGGTTGGAGCAGCACCACGGCGGCCAGCACGGCCAGCGGTACGCCCAGCACAGCGCCCACGAGGGCGGGGATCGCGGCGCGGGCGTCGGGGACGTACAGCACGAAGTCGACTACCGGCAGCGGTACGTCGGTGAGGGGTACGGGAGCGACGGCCACGACCGCCGTCGACGCGCCGAGGGTCACGGGCAGGAACGCCTCGCCCACCGTGAACCAGGCCCGGGCACCTCCGGAGGCGCCCAGCGCGGTCAGGATCGCGGTCCGGCGGTCCCGGGCCGCGGCGCCGACCCGGGCGGCGATCACGACGAACAGTCCGGCCGGGAGGCCCACCAGCGCCAGGTAGGCCCAGTGGAACTCCTTCGGCCCGAAGTTGTACATGTGCTCCCCGAGCGACGGCGTCCAGGAGACACCGAATCCGGAGGCCCTGGTCATCCCCTCCGGGTCCAGCCGCTCGGCCGTCGGCCGTACGTACGCGAAATACTCGCTCGGCGACTCCAGGCCGTGCGGGGCGATGGTGCCCACGGCTCGCCCGTACTCGCCGCCCACCTGATGTCCGACCGCCTTCAGCGCCGGGGAGAGCACCGCCTGACCGGGCTCCGGCCAGTGCTCCAGGCCGGGCGGCAGGGGTGCGTCGGGGGTGAGGGGCTCGATGTAGACCACGTCGTACTGACGGTCGTCGACGCTCGCCAGCGTCGCGCGCCACAGCAGCGTGGCGGAGCCGGTGTCTGCGACCTGCGGCCAACGGGCCTGACTGCGCTCGGTGCGACCGTCGAAGGAGGACGCGGCGAGCAGGAACCCGCAGACGGCGAGGACCGCCACCGTGGTGGCGGCGAACAACGCGAAGTAGCGGATGCGGCCTGCTTCGGCCGACCGGGAGGCGGCTCGTCCCATGCGCAGGAGCCGCCATCGCAGGCCGCCGCCGTTCACCGCACCTCCTGGGCCTGGACCAGGCGTCCCTCGTGCAGGTGCAGCCGCACGTCGGCGCGGCCCGCCACCATCGCATCGTGCGTCACCACGACGAGCGCGCACCCGTGTTCCCGCGGGGTACTGAACAGCAGGTCGGCCACGGCTTCCCGTTGCCCGCCGTCCAACGCGCCGGTCGGCTCGTCCGCCAGCAGTAGTTCGGGCATGTTGACCAGGGCGCGAGCGACGGCGACACGCTGCCTTTCTCCGCCCGACAGGTCCCGCGTGGCCGTGGCCTCGGGCACCCCGAGGCGGGTGAGCAGCGACTCGGCCCGGGAGCGGGCCTCGGCGACCGCATCGCCGGCCAGCAGGCTCGCGATCATCACGTTCTCCGCCGGGGTGAGCTCGGGGAGCAGCTCGCCGAACTGGAAGACCATGCCGACGTGCCGCCGCCGGTGGGCGGCGAGGGCACGCGCGGACAGCCGGGTCACGTCCTGCCCCACGACTTCGACGCTCCCCGACTGTGGGCGAATCAGCCCCATGACGCACATCAGCAGGGTGGACTTGCCACTGCCGGACGGGCCCATCACGGAGACGGAACTGCCCGCCGGGACGGTGAGATCGGCACCGGCGAGCAGGCTTCGGCCGGACACGCCATAGAACACCTCGCTCAGCCGCAGGACGGGTGGGGCGGGGATTGAGGTCACGCGGAGCTCCCTTGGTCGGGGGGATCACTCGATGTGGACGGCGGGGGCAGCACTGACAACGCATGCCTGACCGAGGGGCCGGCCGACCCCTCGGTCAGGCTGTGGTCAGGCTGCGCGGGCGGAATCCCGTCAGTCGGAGTACCAACTGGTGTGCCAGTCGGGCAGGTTGTTGCGTGCGACCGTGCCGCGGGCCTTGTAGATCTCGGAGTGTTTACCGCTCTCGACGGTGCCCCTGTTGCCGTCGTTGTCGGACGGACCGTTGGGACCGTTCTTGTTCCACAGCGTCAGCTTGGTACCCGAGTGGGCCACGCGGTAGTACTCCGCCTTCACCCAATGGCTCGAACCCGTGTCCTTGATGTTCATGATCGAGCGGTTGCCCTCGGTCCAGAAGCGGAGCTCACCGCTGTAGGAGTGCGGACCGATCTCGTACGCGAAGGCGGGCGCCGCCGTACTCAGGGCCAGGGCGGCGATGGCCCCGACCCCCAGCCGTCGTGCGATTCTGACGTTCACTGAACTGCGTCCCCTCGTCTGACGGAGTTCCCGGACCACGGTTGGCGGCCGGAAGGGAACCGCACGGGAGAGAACGGTGCGGTTCCTGTGACTCCAAGACTGCTCCGGGACGGTCAATCGGGTAATCCACCCGTTGGGGGAGCACGTCCACGTCCCCCGGCCTACCGGGGGGGTGCGGACTACTTGAGCCCGATCTCCGCGCAGTCCGCCGCGTACTTGGCCGTGCAGATGTCGGAGACCTTGTAGAAGCCGTCCGCGATGACGGTCTTCTCGATGTTGTCCTGCGTCAGGGCGACGACGGGGACGAGCTGTGCGGGGATGCCCTTGTGGGTGGGGCTGTCGACCTTGTCGCGGGCGAGGGCGTCGAACTGGATGTCCCGGCCCTGGACGCGCGCCACGGCCATCTCCGCGGCGCTCTCGGCCTCCTGCGGGTAGGACTTGTACACGCTCATGTACTGCTCGCCGGTGACGATCCGCTGCACCGCGGAGAGTTCCGCGTCCTGGCCGGTGATCGGCGGCAGGTCGGTGACGCCCGCGTCCTCCAGGGCCTTGATGACGCCGCCCGCCATGCCGTCGTTGGCGGAGTAGACGCCCGCGATGTTGTTCTTGCCGATCTTCTCGATCGCCTCGGCCATGTTCGCCTCGGCGTTCTCCGGCTTCCAGTCCTTGGTGTCGAAGGACTGGGCGATCGTCACCTTGCCGTTCAGCTCGGAGGTCGCGCCCGCCTTGAACTGCTTGGCGTTCGGGTCGGTGGGCGAGCCGTTCATCATGACGATCTTGTCGGAACTGTCCGCGTCGTCGCCGAGCGCCTCGATGAGGGAGCGGCCCTGCACCTCGCCGACCAGTTCGTTGTCGAAGGAGATGTAGGCGTCGATCGGACCCTCGGCCAGCCGGTCGTAGGCGATGACGGGGATGCCGGCGTCCTTGGCCTTCTGCACGGCGGTGCCGATGGACTTCGCGTCCACCGCGTCCAGGACGATCACGTCGACCTGGTCGTCGATCATCTGCTGCATCTGGTCGGCCTGCTTCGAGGCGTTCGCCTCGGCGTTGGCGTACTTGACGTTGCCCTGGTCGCGCGTGAGGTCGGCGACCTTCGCCTTGAAGTAGGGGTAGTCGAACTGCTCGTAGCGCGTGTTCGCCTTCTCCGGCAGGAGCAGCCCCACGGTGATGTCGTTGCCCTTGGTCGGGCTCGCCTCGTCACTGCTCTCGGACGCGCCCAGCACACCACAGGAGGCCAGCGAGAAAGTCATCATGGACGCGGCCACGGATATGGCGATACGACGGGCACGGCTGTTCACTGCGCTTACCTTCCGACACACGGGTGTTGTGGTGACCCAGGTGAGGGAAGCCAACGCTGTCTTCACGAAATCGTCAAGAAGTACTAGACCAATGAGACAGCAACGTTGCGAACAGGCCCGGAGGGCCGGGTGGATCCGGTGGGACCTCCGGGCCCGTCGTCGCCGTTCTGCCTGGTGCTGCCGGTCAGTCCGAGGACTGGCCGTGCCGCTTGGGCCGCCACACGACCAGGGCGCTGGTCTGCTGTACCTCCTGGTACGGGACCAGGTCGCGGCGGTACGAGGCGTGTACCGCCGCCTCGCGCTGGCGCATCGCCGTGGCCGCGCCGTCGAGGGCGTCCTGCAGCTCCGCCAGGCGGGCCTGGAGCGCGGCGACCTGGTTCTCCAGTTCGATGATGCGCTTGATTCCGGCCAGGTTGATGCCCTCGTCCTGCGACAACTGCTGCACCGTGCGGAGCAGTTCGATGTCGCGGGCCGAGTAGCGCCGGCCGCGGCCGGCCGTGCGGTCCGGGGAGACCAGGCCGAGGCGGTCGTACTGGCGCAGGGTCTGCGGGTGCAGGCCGGAGAGCTGGGCCGCCACCGAGATGACGTAGACCGGGGTGTCCTCGGTCAGTTCATACGGATTGCGTCGACGACCGTCCATCTCCGTCAAGCTCCCTTCGCGGCCTGGAACAGCTCCGCCCGCGGATCCTCGTCCGCGGTCGCCTCGCGATACGCCTCCAGCGCATCACGAGCCTTCCCCGTCAGGTCCTTCGGAACACTCACCTCGACGGTGACCAGAAGGTCGCCGCGGGTGCCGTCCTTGCGGACCGCTCCCTTGCCCCGGGCGCGCATGGTGCGCCCGCCCGGTGTGCCCGCCGGCAACTTCAGCGTGACGGGCGGGCCGCCCAGCGTCGGGACCCGGACCTCGCCGCCGAGGGCCGCCTCGGCGTACGTCACCGGGACGGTGACGGTGAGGTTGTCGCCCTTGCGGCCGAAGACGGGGTGCTCCTTGACGTGCACGACCACGTACAGGTCGCCCGCCGGACCGCCCCGCTCACCCGGCGTGCCCTTGCCGCGCAGCCGGATGCGCTGCCCGTCCGACACCCCGGCCGGGATGCGGACCTGCATCGTCCGGGAGGACTTGGCGCGTCCGGAGCCCTTGCAGATGTCGCAGGGGTCCTCCGCGATCAGGCCGCGGCCCTTGCAGTCCGGGCACGGGTCGGTGAGCGAGAAGCCGCCGCCCGAGCCCCGGGCGACCTGCCCGGTGCCGACGCAGGTCGGGCACACGCGCGGCGTGCCGTTCTTGTCGCCGGTGCCCGAACAGGCCTTGCAGGGTGCCTGCGAGGACATGCGCAACGGGACCGTCGCGCCCTCGATGGCCTCCGTGAAGCTCAGGGTGACCTCGGACTCGATGTCCTGGCCACGCCGCGGTTGGGTCCGCGTGCCGGTGCCGGGGCCGCCGGCGCCGGTGCGGTTGAACAGGCCCCCGAAGACGTCGCCGAGCCCGCCGCCGAAGCCGCCGGCCCCGCCCTGGCCCCCGCCCTGGGCGCCGCCTCCGAAGAGGTCGCCCAGATCGAAGTTGAAGGTGCCGCCGCCGCCCGCGCCCGGCCCCGGACGGAAACCGCCGTTGCCGAAGAGGCTGCGGGCCTCGTCGTACTCCTTGCGCTTCTTGGGGTCACCGAGGATGTCGTTGGCCTCGGAGATCTCCTTGAAGCGCTCCTCCGCCTTGACGTTTCCCTTGTTGGCGTCCGGGTGGTACTCGCGGGCGAGCTTCCGGTACGCCTTCTTGATCTCGGCCTCGGTGGCGTCCTTGGGGACGCCGAGGACCTTGTAGTAGTCCTTCTCGATGAAGTCCTTGGTGCTCATCCCCGACGTCCCTCCTCTCTCGTCACGTCAAGCTCAGCCCTCGTCCGGGCCACCGCTCTCCTTGTTCCCGGCGGTTCCGGCGTTCCCGGTGTTTCCGGTAT
This sequence comes from Streptomyces sp. BB1-1-1, assembly GCF_031597775.1. Classification (NCBI taxonomy): domain Bacteria; kingdom Bacillati; phylum Actinomycetota; class Actinomycetes; order Kitasatosporales; family Streptomycetaceae; genus Streptomyces; species Streptomyces sp. BB1-1-1. The sequence goes on from NZ_CP134203.1 coordinate 4,157,483, forward strand.
TCCCGGCGTTCCCGTCGTTCTCCGCGGAGTCGGCCGGTGCCTCGGTGTTCTCCTCGGCCGGCTTGGCCGTCTGCGCACCCGGCTGCGGCTCGGCCACCGCCACCCGCGCGGGGCGGATGGTGCGCTCGCCGATCCGGTACCCGGGCTGCAGAATCGCCACGCACGTCGTCTCGGTGACGTCCGGCGCGTACGAGTGCATCAGGGCCTCGTGGATCGTCGGGTCGAAGGGCTCGCCCTCCTTGCCGAACTGCTGGAGGCCCATCTTGGCGATGACCGTCTCCAGCGACTCCGCGACGGACTTGAAGCCGCCGACGAGTTCGCCGTGCTCCCGGGCGCGGCCGATGTCGTCGACCACGGGAAGCAGCTCGGACAGGAGGTTCGCGACGGCGACCTCCTTGACCGCGACGCGGTCCCGCTCGACGCGGCGGCGGTAGTTCTGGTACTCGGCCTGGAGTCGCTGGAGGTCCGCCGTGCGCTCGTTCAGCGCCGTGCGCACCTGGTCCAGCTGGGCCACCAGGCCCGCGTTCTCACTCGCGTCCCCGGCCGGGGCCGCGCCCTCCTCCGAAGAGGGAGCGGCGGCCTTCGGCTCGGCGTCGTCAGGGGTGGCGCCGGAGGGGACGTCGGGCTTCTCGTCAAAACCCGGGGTCTCCTCCGTCACGCGGCACCGTCCTTGCGCTCGTCGTCCACGATCTCGGCGTCGACGACGTCGTCGTCGGCCGCCTTGTCACCGGCACCGGCACCGGCACCGGCACCGGCGCCGGCACCCGGAGCCTCGCCGCCGGCGGCCTGCGCACCCTGGGCGTCGGCGTACATGGCCGAGCCCAGCTTCTGCGAGACGGCGGCGACCTTCTCCGTGGCGGTGCGGATCTCGGCGGTGTCCTCGCCCTTGAGCTTCTCCTTCAGCTCGGCGACGGCCTCCTCGACCTCCGTCTTGATCTCGCCCGGGACCTTGTCCTCGTTGTCCTTGAGGAACTTCTCCGTCTGGTAGACGAGCTGCTCGCCCTGGTTGCGGGACTCGGCGGCCTCGCGGCGGGCGTGGTCCTCCTCCGCGTACTTCTCGGCCTCCTGGCGCATCCGGTCGACCTCGTCCTTCGGCAGCGAGGAGCCGCCGGTGACGGTCATCTTCTGCTCCTTGCCGGTGCCGAGGTCCTTCGCCGTGACGTGCATGATGCCGTTGGCGTCGATGTCGAAGGCGACCTCGATCTGCGGGACGCCGCGGGGCGCCGGGGGCAGACCGGTCAGCTCGAACATCCCGAGCTTCTTGTTGTACGCCGCGATCTCGCGCTCGCCCTGGTAGACCTGGATCTGCACGGAGGGCTGGTTGTCCTCGGCGGTGGTGAAGATCTCCGAACGCTTCGTCGGGATCGTAGTGTTCCGCTCGATCAGCTTGGTCATGATGCCGCCCTTGGTCTCGATACCGAGGGACAGCGGGGTGACGTCGAGGAGCAGGACGTCCTTGACCTCGCCCTTGAGGACACCGGCCTGCAGGGCGGCGCCGATGGCGACGACCTCGTCCGGGTTGACGCCCTTGTTGGCGTCCTTGCCGCCGGTCAGCTCCTTGACGAGCTCGGCGACGGCGGGCATACGGGTGGAGCCACCGACGAGAACGACGTGGTCGATCTCCGACAGCTGGATACCGGCGTCCTTGATGACGTTGTGGAACGGCGTCTTGCAGCGCTCCAGCAGGTCGGACGTGAGCTGCTGGAACTGGGCGCGGGTGAGCTTCTCGTCCAGGTGCAGCGGGCCCTCGGCGGAGGCCGTGATGTAGGGGAGGTTGATCGAGGTCTCGGTGGACGAGGACAGCTCGATCTTGGCCTTCTCGGCGGCCTCGCGGAGGCGCTGGAGGGCCATCTTGTCCTTGCCCAGGTCCACGCCGTGGCCGGACTGGAACTGCTTGACCAGGTAGTCGACGACGCGCTGGTCCCAGTCGTCACCACCGAGGTGGTTGTCACCGTTGGTGGCCTTCACCTCGACGACGCCGTCGCCGATCTCCAGCAGCGAGACGTCGAACGTACCGCCACCGAGGTCGAAGACGAGGATGATCTGCTCGTCCTTGTCGAGGCCGTACGCCAGCGCGGCGGCCGTCGGCTCGTTGACGATGCGCAGGACGTTGAGGCCCGCGATCTCACCGGCCTCCTTGGTGGCCTGGCGCTCGGCGTCGTTGAAGTACGCCGGGACGGTGATGACCGCGTCGGTCACCTTCTCGCCCAGGTAGGACTCGGCGTCCCGCTTCAGCTTCTGCAGCACGAAGGCGCTGATCTGCTGCGGGTTGAAGTCCTTGCCGTCCAGGTTGATCCTCCAGTCGGTGCCCATGTGGCGCTTGACCGACCGGATGGTCCTGTCGACGTTCGTGACCGCCTGGCGCTTGGCCACCTCGCCGACCAGCACCTCGCCGTTCTTGGCGAAGGCGACGACGGACGGCGTGGTCCTGGCGCCCTCGGCGTTGGTGATGACGGTGGGCTCGCCGCCCTCCAGAACGCTGACGACGGAGTTAGTCGTGCCCAGGTCGATGCCGACCGCACGTGCCATGGTGAATAACCTCCAGCTGACTTGAGTGGAACAGGCTCAAGTGTGCATGACGCCGATCGCTGGGTCAACAGAGGTGAGTCGAGCAGGCTCAACTCTTATCCGTTCCTTACACGCAACGACGCGCTGACCTGGGATTCCTCGCCGAGCCTGCCCTGACGAACCGGAAAAATCGCCGCCCGGGAGGACGCACGAGGCGGGGCGTCCGTCGCCTCGGGGGACTCCTGGGGTCGCCCCCGCGGTTCCGCGCGAGGCCCGTGAAGTGACGCACGGGTCCGGGGATCCGTCCCCGCCCTTCGGGGCTCGTACACCCGTACCCGCAGCAGCCCCAGTACTCCGGCCACCGCCCCGCCCGCCAACCACAGCACGGCCGTCTCCCGCGCCCATCCGGTGTGCACGAGCGCGCCCACGAGTACCCCGCAGAACGAGGCCACACCGAGGACCACCACAGCGCCCTGCGGAGTGAACCCGAGCCGCCGCAGCCGGTGGGCGAGGTGGTCGGGCCCGCCGCGCAGCAGGGGCCGTCCGGCCAGCCGGCGCGACAGGAGTACGAGTACGGCGTCGACGCCCGCGAGCGCCGTCAGCGCGAACAGCACCCCCACGCCGGCCCCGGGCTCGTGCCCCGCCCGGGTGAACACCGCCGCCCCGGCGAGCAGGAAGCCCGCGAAGAGCGACCCGCAGGCCCCGAGCGCGATCCGCGCGGGATGCCAGTTGTGCAGCAGGAACCCGGTCAGCGCGGCGGCCAGCGCGCTCAGCAGCACCGCCAGCCCGTCCATCAACTCGGCGGCGGCACAGGCACCGACGCCGAAGGCGGTGACCACCCCCACCGTGCCGGCCACCCCGTCGGCGTGGTCGAGCCCCCGGAAGGCGACGGCGACCACCGCGATCCAGCCCGCGGCGAGCGCCCCGACCACCGGCCCGGTCACCTCGTACGGCACCACGCACGCCGCCGCGACGGCCGTACCGGCGAGCAGCCACCGCCGCCGCAGCCGCCACACGTCGGCGGCCAGGCCGAGCGCGCCGACGGCGGTCCCGGCCACCAGCAGCCGGCCGACCAACGACCCGAGCGGCACGACACCGGTCCAGTCCCCGGCCCACGCGACCAGCCCGGTGACGAGGACGACGGCCACACCCCCGAGCAGGGGGACGGGCCGCTGCCGTCGCCGGTCGACGAGGGCGAGGCGCAGCGCGGGCGCCCTCAGCAGCGCGGTGAGCAGGGCGGCGAGGAGGAAGGAGGCTGTGGCGGCGATGATCCCGTAGAGCACGGGCACAACCTATGCCCGGAACAAGCCGAATATCATGATTTGCGACGAATGGCGCGTCCGACTCAGCGAGACGCCGCGCCCCGCGACCGGCCCCGCCGGTCAGGGTTGCCTCAGCGACGCAGATCACCGCACGTCCGGCTACAGTGCGGCGGAGGATGGGGGTAGTCTCAGACGAACTACCTAAGTTACCGCTTAGTAATACCGCCCCCCTCGAAACCTCGCAGGCCCGAGGAGCCCCCAAATGCAACTCGCCGCGATCATCGTGTCGCTGGTCCTGATCGTGGTCGGCGTCGCACTGTTCGGCCGCGCCGTCCTGCAGATCTACAACTCCATGCGGCTCGGCCAGCCGGTGCCGGCCGGCACGCGGACCAACGAACCCGCACAGCGCACCCTCACCGTGGTCCGGGAGTTCCTCGGCCACACCCGGATGAACCGCTGGGGCATCGTCGGGGTGGCGCACTGGTTCGTGGCGGTGGGCTTCTTCTCCCTGCTGCTGACGATCGTCAACGCGATCGGCCAGCTGTTCGAGGCCGACTGGATCCTGCCGGTCATCGGCGACTGGGCGCCGTACAACGTCTTCGTCGAGTTCATCGGCACGATGACGGTGCTCGGCATCCTGGTCCTGATCGCGATCCGCCAGCTGAGCAAGCCGAACAAGCCGGGCCGCAAGTCCCGCTTCGCCGGCTCCAACTTCGGCCAGGCGTACTTCGTCGAGGCCGTCATCCTCATCGTCGGCGTCTGCATCTTCATGCTGCACGCCCTGGAGGGCGCCCTCCACCACGTGGACGGCTACCAGGCGTCGTTCTTCATCTCGTACCCGGTCGTCTCCGCGCTCCAGGACCTGGACGTCGCCACGCTCCAGAACCTGGTCTACCTCTTCGCCGGCCTGAAGATCGCGACCTCCTTCATCTGGATGATCACGGTCGCCCTGAAGACCGACATGGGCGTGGCCTGGCACCGCTTCCTCGCCTTCCCGAACATCTGGTTCAAGCGCGACGCGAAGGGCGGCACGGCCCTCGGCGAGCTGCTGCCGATGACCTCCGGCGGCAAGCCGATCGACTTCGCCGACCCCGGCGACGACGACGTCTTCGGCGTCTCCCAGGTCGAGCACTTCTCCTGGAAGGGCCTGCTCGACTTCTCCACCTGCACCGAGTGCGGCCGCTGCCAGTCGCAGTGCCCCGCCTGGAACACGGGCAAGCCGCTCTCCCCCAAGCTCCTGATCATGTCCCTGCGCGACCACGCGCACGCCAAGGCCCCCTACCTGCTGGCCGGCGGCGGCAAGACGATGGAGGGCGAGGAGAAGGCGTCCGAGGAGCAGCTGGCGGGTGTCCCCGCGGCCGCCCTCGCCGAGGCCGAGCGCCCGCTGGTCGGCACCCTCGAAGAGAACGGCGTCATCGACCCGGACGTCCTGTGGTCCTGCACCACCTGCGGCGCCTGCGTCGAGCAGTGCCCGGTGGACATCGAGCACGTCGACCACATCGTCGACATGCGCCGCTACCAGGTGATGATCGAGTCGGCGTTCCCGTCCGAGGCGGGCACGATGCTCAAGAACCTGGAGAAGAAGGGCAACCCCTGGGGCCTGGCGAAGAAGCAGCGCCTGGAGTGGCTCAAGGAGCTGGACTTCGAGGTCCCGGTCGTCGGCAAGGACATCGAGGACCTCACCGAGGTCGAGTACCTCTACTGGGTCGGCTGCGCCGGCGCCCTGGAGGACCGCGCCAAGAAGACCACGAAGGCCTTCGCCGAGCTGCTCCACATCGCGGGCGTCAAGTTCGCGATCATGGGCGGCGACGAGAAGTGCACCGGTGACTCGGCACGGCGGCTGGGCAACGAGCCGTTGTTCCAGGAGCTGGGCATGGAGAACGTCATGTCCCTCAACGCCGCCTTCGGCGAGGAGATGGACGAGGACGGCAAGGTGGTGCCCGAGTCGGCGAAGCCCAAGTCGGCCAAGAAGATCGTCGCCACCTGCCCGCACTGCCTCAACACCCTCGGCAACGAGTACCCGCAGCTCGGCGGCGACTACGAGGTCATCCACCACACCCAGCTGCTCCAGCACCTGGTGGACGAGGGCAAGCTGCTCCCGGTGACCCCGGTCGAGGGCATCATCACGTACCACGACCCGTGCTACCTGGGCCGCCACAACAAGATCTACACGCCCCCGCGCGAGATCATCGCCAGCGTCCCGGGCATCCGCAACGAGGAGATGCACCGTCACAAGGAGCGCGGCTTCTGCTGCGGCGCCGGTGGCGCGCGGATGTGGATGGAGGAGCGGATCGGCAAGCGCATCAACAACGAGCGCGTCGACGAGGCCCTGTCCGTCAACCCGGACATCGTCTCCACCGCCTGCCCGTTCTGCCTCGTCATGCTGACCGACTCGGTCAACGGCAAGAAGAACGACGGCAAGGCCAAGGAGTCCATCCAGGTCGTCGACGTCGCCCAGCTCCTGCTGGACTCCGTCAGGACCCCGGCCGACCCGGCGGGCGAGCCGGAGACGGAGAGCGAGCCGACGCCGGAGCCGGTGAAGTAACCGCCCCGAACCGGCAGCCAGAGGTACGGCGGCCCCCGACCCGACCGGGTCGGGGGCCGCCGCCCTTTCCGGGGCCGGGACCGGGAGGTCCGAGCGCGGCAGGCTAAGGTCCCGCGCAGCAAAGGGGAGGGGACACAACACCATGCCGAACCGCTTCACCCGGGCCGTTTCCATGCTCGCCGGCCTCGTCATGGCCGGCACCGGCCTGGCCGTCGTCAACGCCGCGCCGGCCGCGGCGAGCATGGACGACTGCCCCAAGGGATACTTCTGCGGCTGGACGGGCCGGGACGCCGACGGCACGCTGTGGAAGACGAACAAGAACGTCGCGGACCTCGGCCGCTGGGCCGACGACATCCACACCTACGCCAACCGCACGAACGCGGTCGCCTGTCTGTACGGCGCCAGGAACTACGCGAAGTCGAGCTACCTCTGGTCCGTGGAACGTCCTGCCGACGACGAGGGGTGGGCGTACTACGGGGACAACTCCACCGTGATCCGCTCCATCAGGTTCGTCGAGGACAGGCACGAGTGCGACGTGCCCGACTACCCGAACTGGATGTCCTCGCCCACCTCCGCCACCCCGGACTTCGGTGACCTGAACGGCGACGGCCGGGCCGACGTCGTCAGCCGCGACCGGGCGGGACGGCTGTGGTTCACCCCGGGCGACACCACGGGCCGGCTCATCGGCACCGGCGGCTGGAACGCGATGAGTGCCCTGACCCGGCACGGCGACTTCAGCCGTGACGGCCGCGAGGACGTCATCGCCCGCGAGGCGTCCACCGGCAGGCTCTGGCTCTACCCCGGCACCGGCGACGGCTCCCTCGGCAGCCGCAAGCTGATCGGCACCGGCGGCTGGAACGGCATGCGTGAGATCACCGCCTTCGGCGACCTCACCGGCGACGGCCGCTCCGACCTGATCGCCGCCGAGAAGTCCACCGGCAGGCTGTACCTCTACCCCGGCACCTCCACGGGCACCCTCGGCTCCCGCAAGCTGATCGGCACCGGCGGCTGGAACACCATGAACGCACTCGTCGGCATGGGCGACACCAACGGCGACGGTCACCCCGACCTCTACGCCCGCGAAGCCGCCACCGGCAAGCTGTATCTCTACCCCGGCACCCGCTCCGGCGCCCTCGGCAGCCGCACCCTCATCGGCACCGGCGGCTGGAACGCCATGGGACACCTCTTCGCCGTCGGCGACTTCAACGGTGGCGAGGCTCCCGACCTGGTCGCCGTCACCAACGAGAGCTTCGTGCTCGACGGCTGGTCGGACAACCCCGGCTGGCTGATGGCCTACTTGGGCCGGGGCGACGGCCGCCTCGACGACGCCTGGCGCGTCGACGAGGGCTGGTGGGGTTTCACCGACTTCTGCTGACGGCGACCGCCCCTAGGGGACGCCCCGCTCAACCCCCGTAAGGGATGTCACAGCTCGGCAGCAAAGGGCCCCTCGAAAGGCCGGGCCACGCACGCCACTCTCCGGGACCAGGTACGTTCGAAGGCGTGGCTGGATTCAGGATCGGACGCGGCCGGAACAACGGCGCTCCCAACGCGCGACCGCAACACCCTCCGTACGGACAGCAGGCGCCCCAGGGACCGTCGTACGGCGGTCCCGCGACGCCTCGGCAGCCGTACCCGCAGCAGCCGTACGGGGGTGGCGGCCCCGGCGCCGGTGGCTCACCGTGGCCGCAGCCGCACGGCGGCGGGCACGGTGAGCCGGAGTACTTCGGCGACGGCGGCTACCCCCAGGGCGGCCCGCACGGGGGCCAGGCTCCGCACGACCCGTACGCGGCCAACAACCCCGGCCACACCCAGGCGTTCACGGTCGGCGACGACCCTTACAACCAGGGCGAGACCTACCGCGCCGGCTCCGCCCCGCCGCCCGGCCCGGTCGGCCCCCGCCTGCACTGGAAGGCCCTGCTGAGGGGCGTCGTCGTCGCCCCCAACCAGACCTTCCTCCAGATGCGGGACTACGCGATGTGGGCCCCGGCGCTCATCGTGACCTTCCTCTACGGCCTGCTGGCGGTCTTCGGCTTCGACGGCGCGCGCGAGGAGGCGATCAACGCCACCCTCTCGAACGCGGTCCCGATCGTCCTGACCACGGCCGTGGCGATGGTGCTGAGCGCGTTCGTCCTGGGCGTGGTCACCCACACCCTGGCCCGCCAGCTCGGCGGCGACGGCGCGTGGCAGCCCACGGTCGGCCTCTCCATGCTGATCATGTCGATCACGGACGCCCCGCGTCTGATCGTCGCCATGTTCGCCGGCGGCGACGCGCCCTTCGTCCAGATCCTCGGCTGGGCCACCTGGGTCGCGGCCGGCCTCCTGCTGACCCTGATGGTCGGCCGCTCCCACGACCTGCCCTGGCCGAAGGCGCTCGGCGCGTCGGCGATCCAGCTGATCGCGCTGCTGTCGATCGTGAAGCTGGGCACGTTCTGACGACGCCCCGACCGGCACGAGAAGGGCCCCGGCATCGCGCCGGGGGCCCTTCTTTTTGCGTCCGTATCCGTCCGTATCCGTCCGCCTCCATCCGTCTCCGCGGATCAGGCGTCGAGCACCTGCCCGGCCCGCCGCACGACGGGAGGCTGAACGCTCCACGGGAAGTTGATCCACTCGTCGGTCCGCTTCCACACGTACTCGCACTGGACGAGCGAGTGGGACTTCTCATAGATCACGGCGCTGCGAACCTCGGCGACGGTGTCCAGGCAGAAGTCCCGCACCAGCTTGAGCGTCTTGCCGGTGTCGGCGACGTCGTCGGTGATGAGGACCTTCTTACGGGAGAAGTCGATGACGTTGGGCACGGGCGCGAGCATGACCGGCATCTCGAGCGTGGTCCCGACCCCGGTGTAGAACTCGACGTTCACCAGGTGGATGTTCTTGCAGTCGAGCGCGTACGCCAGCCCGCCGGCGACGAAGACCCCGCCCCGGGCGATGGAGAGCACTATGTCCGGCTCGTACCCGTCGTCGGCGACGGCCTGCGCGAGCTCGCGCACGGCGACGCCGAACTGCTCGTAGGTCAGATTCTCCCGAACGTCACTCATACTCGCGTCCCGCCTGCGTTCTCGCTGCTCATACCCGGCTCATACCTGGGTCCGATGGAAGTTGATGAAGGACCGGGAGGCGGTCGGCCCCCGCTGCCCCTGGTAACGGGACCCGTACCGCTCACTGCCGTAGGGGTGCTCGGCCGGCGACGTGAGCCGGAACATGCACAGCTGCCCGATCTTCATCCCGGGCCACAGCTTGATGGGCAGGGTCGCGAGATTGCTGAGCTCGAGCGTCACGTGCCCCGAGAACCCGGGGTCGATGAACCCGGCGGTGGAGTGCGTGACCAGACCGAGCCGCCCGAGCGAGCTCTTCCCCTCCAACCGCGAGGCGAGATCATCGGGCAGCGAGACGACCTCGTACGTACTGGCCAGCACGAACTCGCCGGGATGCAGGATGAACGGCTCGTCCCCCTCCGGCTCCACGAGCCGGGTCAGGTCCGCCTGCTCGACGGAGGGGTCGATGTGCGGGTACCGGTGATTCTCGAACACCCGGAAGTAGCGGTCGAGGCGCACGTCGATACTCGACGGCTGCACCATGGAGTCGTCGAAGGGTTCGATGCGGACCCGCCCGGAATCGATCTCGGCCCGGATGTCCTTGTCTGAGAGAAGCACGCACCGAGGATACGCAAGGCGCGCGGAGCAGCGACAATCGCCGCCACCCCACGCGCCCGGTCCTACTGACTCCTACTGGGTCCTACCGATGTCTCCCCGGCGGGGAGGCCGGCTACCGCTTCTCCGACCCCACCGGCACGGCACTCCGCAGCCGCGCACACCGCGGACATCGGACGAGCCGACCGGGGCCGAGTCGCTCGGCCTGCTGCATCGGGAACGAGGCGGCGGTGAACACGTGCCCATCGGCACAGCGGAGGACGGTGCGATCCATCAAGTCCTTCAAGTCCCTTCCCCAAGAGCCGCGTCTGGCTTACTACCCTGACGACAAAAGCCACAGTACGGGATCAAAGAGACGACTCTCCAGGCGGCACTCCGGCCCCTCCGGGACCCCTCGCCCACGCGCCCACCGTACGCCTCAACTCCGTTCCTCCGCAGCCGCATCACCCCCGCCGAAACGCCCACCGGCCCCACGGCGCGAACACCGGGGGCCAGCGATGAGGTAGAGTGAGCGAGCGTCCAGGCACCGACGAGGTCGGCGTCTTACGCGGGTGTAGTTTAATGGTAGAACATCAGCTTCCCAAGCTGAGAGCGCGAGTTCGATTCTCGTCACCCGCTCCAACACAAACCCCCAGGTCATTGACCAGGGGGTTCTTTGTTGTCTAGAGCAGGGGTCACCCTTCAGCAAAATTGACACCGCAACGCTCGCAGGAGCCTCGGCCGAGAGAGCCGCCATCGGGACATTAGGATCGGCCAGCCATTCGCACCCCACGACCCGCGCCACATCGGCTACATCCGGAAGTGGCCGCCGTCAGCTTGCGGCAACTGTTGCTCCAACTGCCATCAGCACAACCATTCACGCCGCCGCCGATGCCGGCTCTGCCGCCGCAGCCCAGCAAGAAGAGCCACACCAACGCCTACGTCATCGGCGGCGCGGTCATCATCGCCGCCGCCATCGTCGCCACAGGGATCGCCATCTCCGGCAGCGGCAACGACGCGGCAATGCACAGCTGCAAGCTGTCCTTCGTGCACCCCAACGCCCTCGGCCACCGCAACGCCGCCGACCATGTCGAAGAAGCTCTGCTGGACACCATCGGCTGAGCAGACCCGTACCCGGCACGCCCGACGCCCGGGGGAATTCCTGGGCGGCGACTTCGCGGACGCCCCTCGTGTGCAAGGAAGCGACCGCGGGAGCGGTGCGGGGGCGCCTCGTCGGCCCGGCGAGGCGCCCCTTGTGGTGTCGGTGTGGGTCAGCCGCAGTTCCACACGGCCGGGAACCGCGGGTAGTCGGCGCCCGGGCGGGCCTTCGCGCCCGCCAGCGTGCCGTCGTCGCCGAGCGCGTAGAGCATGCCGTCGCTCGGAGCGGCGCCCACGCTGCTGGTCAGCTGCCAGAGGCTGGAGACCGACCTCTTGTTGGTGCCGAGGATCAGGCCCTGGCTGTTGATGGCGCCGGCGCCCTTGCCGTTGGGCAGGGCCGTCGCCTTGCCCGTCCTGTCCCACAGGACGGCGGACCGGGCGTAGTCGGAGGTCAGGGCGTCACCGATGACATAGCCGTCGGAGATTCCGGTGACCTGGGCGTGGGCCGCGCCGGCCGGGATCGGCAGCGCCTTCGCGACACCGTCCTTCCACAGGTACGGCCGCCAGGTGCCCTTGGGGTTGTCCACGGCCGTGACCGCCACCGTGCCGTCGGTGTCGACACCCTCGACGTTGCTGCCGCGCGGGAAGCCGGGCAGCTTGACCACGGTGCCGGGCCGGTCCGCCGGCCACTTGTAGACCTCGGTGTAGTTCGGGTCGTCGCCGCGGCCCTCGCCGTAGATGTCCCCGTTCTCCGTGATCACACGGGTCTGCACGTCGTACGTGCCGGGGAGCACCGGAAGCTGCTCCAGCTTGCCGTCGCGGGAGACGACCGGGAACCACGACCAGGACGGGAAGCCGTCGGTCACGCCGGTGATCTCGGCACCGTGCCCCACGACGGTGCCCTTGCTGTTCACGTCGCTGATGTAGAGGTCGAAGTCGGCACCGGCCGCGGGCCCCAGGTCCGTGAGCCGACCGTCCTGCCAGAGGACGGCATGCTGCAGCGAGTCCTCCTCGGGGAACTGGATCTCCCCCGCGTACACCCCGTCCCCGCCCGTCGCCCTCACGGCTCCGGCCTCGATGCCCGCCGGTACCGGCAGGTGGGTGGCCCGGTACGTGCACGCCTGGGGGGCGGCCTCGGCGGCCTGGGCGGACGGTGCGACGCCGGTCACCGCGGAGGCGGCGAGAAGGGCGGTGGTCAGTAACATGACGTTGCGTCTTTTCGGATTCATGCCATCCCATCGAAGCGGTGAGTGTCTGCTCGCCCAGACTTCACAGCGCGCCTATGTTCCCCCTATGCCGCCCAGGCAGCCCGCCCTGAGCGGTAAATGACGACCGCTGCCGCCGAGTTGTCCGCGAACTCCTCCGGGATTGTCCGTGATCGGTAACGGACGCATCCCGTGGCCGTTCTCCCTCGTCCTGCCAGGTGGCCCCAAGGTGGCCGAGGGTCGACGAGGAACTGCGTGGAAGCGGGGCGGACATGGCGCGGCACAGCGGCGGGCGGGGCTGGTACGGCAAGCTGGTCGGGGCGGCACTCGGGGTGACGGTGCTCGCCGTCGGTGCCTCGGTGTGGACCGCGCAGGCCGACGCCGTGGGTGGCTCGTCGCCGAAGGCGACCGCGTCGCCCACGCCGGGCAGTGACGTCGAGCGGGTCGCGGAGACCATCGCGCACGCTTCGGACGCGGGGGCGCGCGGCGTCAACATCACCATCGACGACGGCCCCGACCCCGCGTGGACCCCTCAAGTGCTCGACCTGCTGCGCGAGTACGGAGTGAAGGCCACGTTCTGCGTGACGGGGACGCAGGCGCAGGCCCACCCCGACCTCGTGAAGGACGTGGTCGCGGCCGGGCACCGGCTGTGCGACCACACGGTGTCGCACGACACCGCCATGGACAAGAAGTCCGAGGCCTACCAGTCGCAGGAGATCCTCGACGCCGAGCGCATGATCACCAAGGCGTCCGGCGGCGTGCGCCCGATGTACTACCGGGCACCCGGCGGGGCCTTCACCCCCTACAGCCGCGAGCTGGCCGCCTCACGGGGGATGCGGCCGCTGGGCTGGAACGTGGACACCAAGGACTTCGAGCGGCCGGGCGCGGACGCCATCGTCGAGACCGTGCAGCGGGAGCTGCCCAACGGGCCGACGATCCTCTTCCACGACGCGGGAGGCGACCGCTCCCAGACCGTCGAAGCCCTGCGCCGCGTCCTCCCCTGGCTCCAGGAGCAGGGCTACTCCTTCGGCTTCCCGGTGCGCTGAGTCCGCGCTCGCTGCTCGGCGGTCGTCAGGCCAGTTCGAGTTGCGGTTCCGGTCGCTGGGCCGGTGCCGCGGCCTGCGGTTCCCACCGCTTGGTGGTCCGCGCGTAGCCGTAGACGACCGAGACCATCGCCAGAATGAGAAGTGGCCCGGAGATCCAAGGGCGTTGGGCCATTTCCATCGGCAGGTAGCGAGTCGACACCAGGAGTACGGTGAAGACCAGTGCGCCATGGACGACCAACTGGATTCCCGGCCGGTCCCAGCCGCGGTCGAGCGAGCGCAGCGCTGCCTCGACCGTGACCGCGAACACCACGCCGGCCACGAGGTCAATGCCGTAGTGGTAGCCGAATCCCAGCGTCGCGCAGAGGGTGGCGACAAGCCAGAACGTTCCTGCGAATCGCAGGACACGGGGGCCCTTGCGGGAATGGATGAAGATCACCGTCGCCCACGCCGTGTGCAGGCTGGGCATGCAGTTTCGGGGCGTGATCTCGTCGTACGTCCATGGCTGCGGAGGGCTGATCGGGGTCGGCGTGTGCGGCCACAGGTTGTCCATCGCCCACTGCTCGCCGCCGGTGCCGAACGCGCCGGTGCCGTAGGTGAAGACCGGTCCGACGACAGGGAAGATCATGTAGATGGCCGGACCGAGGAGGCCGATCACCAGGAACGTGCGGACCAGGTGATGACCCGGGAAGCGGCGCTCCGCCGCCACGTGGCGCAGCTGGTACAGCGCGACGACGACCGCGGCCACCGCGAGCTGGGCGTAGACCCAGTCGAGAACGTGGGCGCCGACCGGGCCGGTGGCCTCGACGGCCCGTCCCACCAGCCACGACGGGTTGCCCAGCGCGTGATCGGCGACCGCCACGTACGGGTCGAGCACGTCCGGGCGGGTCTTCGACGTGATCAGCAGCCAGGTGTCGCCGGTCTTGCGGCCGGCCACCAGGAGCAGGCCCAGCCCGACGCCCTTCAGCAGCAGGACGCGTTCCTGGCCGGTGCGGCGCGTGACGGCGAGGACCGCACAGCCCAGGATCACCCACAACGCGCCGCTGCCGAAGGAGTGGCCCTCGGTCACCCCCGCGTCGGCCACCCACCGCACCAGTGCGATGGCGACGTCGATGCCGACCGCGACGCCCGTCGCGATGAACCGTTGGCGCCAGGTGAGCACCACCATCGTCAAAGCCATGCCGGCGTACAGGAGGGGCCCCGACGCGGGGGCGAATATCAACTCCTGCGCCTGGTGTGTGATCGGGCCGGGCAGGCCGTAGCGACGCGCGGCGATTTCCAGGGTGATGAGGAATCCGAGGGCCACCGCACCCGCCACGGCCCAGAGTCTCGCCCGTGGTCGGCGCAACACGGAGAACGCGTTTCTGCTACCTATTCGTGAGAACACCCGCAATGCCTTCTTTATCAATTTTCAGTCGATTTGCCGCTTTCCTGTTCACGAGGAGCAGCCCGTCGGCAGATAAAGACGGAAAGATTACCTCCCGGGTTCCGGCGCTGTTTCCAGCGGGTCCTTCTTTCCATGCCGGGCGAGCACCGCGCGGACCACCTCGCCGGACGAGGCCATGACGTCGGCCACGAAACGACGGCGCCCGGTACCGAGCCGGCGCAGGGCCCGGCCGTGGTCGGCCGAGACGACGAGGGCGGCTCCGAGGAGGAGGAGCCGCCACAGGGCCATCACCGGGTGGCGCGCGGGGCGGGGCAGTTCCGCCAGGGAGGCGTGCAGCCGCTCGCAGTGGAAGGGGACGTGGCGCCGCTCGTCGGACAGGATCCGTCCCGCCACGTCCGAGGTGAGCGCGTCGTCGGTGCCGTCGCGCAGGGCCCGGTAGTAGCGCAGCGCCACTACCTCCGCGACCATCAGCACCAGCAGTTCGAGGCGCAGGCCCAGCAGGCGCCGCAACCTCACGAAGACGGTGTCGCTCCAGTGACTTGGCAGCGTCGGTATGCCGCCCGCGGCCAGCAGCCGGGCCAGGAGCCGGGCGTGGTTCTGCTCCTCGGCGACGAAAAGACGCACCGCGCGCGCGTAGTCGGGGTCGCCGGCCCGGTCCGCCTTGCCGACGAGGTTCGCCCCGTCGCCGTCCTCGCCGACCTGGAAGCGCTGGATGCCGGCCCACACCGCCGCGGGCAGCGTCGCCCCCTGACTCCAGTCCGGGTCGCCCTGCGCCTGCCTGCGCTCCCGCTCGTCCTCGAACCGCCGTGTCCACTCGGCGAATTCACCCGTACGCACCGCGCCCCCTCTCCGGGACACGGCCGCCGTGCCCTGGAAGGGGACGACGCCGACGGGCGCCGAACCGTTCCTCCAGCCGCTCGGACCGGCGTCGGCGCGGGGCCCCCGATCGAGCCGTTTCACGCCCGCCCGGCGGACGTGGCCTTTGTCTCTCTGGGCCGATTTCGCCGCTTTTGTCGGCCACACCGCGACTACCGGTGTCATCGGCGGCGTTCTCCCGCATCGCAGGAGGTCACGGCGGTGCGGGCCGGGGGACGGGCGGCAGGACTGCGGCCCACGGGGGGCAATATCTGCCGCCATGACAGGAGAAATCGGCCGGACGCCCGGGGAATATTCCTCTGTCGGCCAGTCGGAGCAAGTTTATCGCCAGCGCCCGGGCGATCACGGCGTGCTACTGTCGATGCCAGTTGCAGTTGTGGTTGCCTGAAGGTTTTTTCCGACGGGGTGATCATCACGGCGACCGGAGATCACACAGGGTGAACTCCGAGCACCGTACCGAAGGAGAAAAACATGGCTTCCGGCACCGTTAAGTGGTTCAACGCGGAAAAGGGCTTCGGCTTCATCGAGCAGGACGGCGGCGGCCCCGACGTCTTCGCCCACTACTCGAACATCAACGCCCAGGGCTTCCGCGAGCTGCTCGAGGGTCAGAAGGTGTCGTTCGACATCGCGCAGGGCCAGAAGGGCCCGACGGCCGAGAACATCGTTCCTGCCTGACGCTCACGCGTACTTCGCAGCTGGGGCCCGCACCTTGGGGTGCGGGCCCCAGCTCGCCGCGTTTCCGGGCGCAGAGCGCCCCGCGGGGGTCCGCATATCTCCCCGCGCATTCAGATTTCCCTTTTCATCAATTCTCCCGGTCCACACGGCTGCATCAGCCGGAACCGACCGGGGCCGGCTCGTTCTTGCGATTCCCTGCGCCGTTCCCTTGCTGCGGGTCTCCCTTGATACGTGCCATATCAAGGAAGGTTCCCCATGAACCGCGTACGCACCAATGACCGACGACGCTCCGGCGGTGGCGGCCCGCGCCGCTCCCAGACCTCCGGCCGCCGACCGGCCGCCCCCCAGGGCGAGTTCGCGCTGCCGAAGACGGTCACCCCGGCGCTGCCCGCCGTCGAGTCGTTCGACGAGCTCGACATGCCGGCGCGACTGCTGACCGCGCTCGCCGGCGAGGGCGTGACCGTGCCGTTCCCGATCCAGGCGGCGACCCTGCCGAACTCCCTGGCCGGCCGCGACGTGCTCGGCCGCGGCCGCACGGGCTCGGGCAAGACGCTCGCCTTCGGCCTCGCCCTGCTGGCCCGCACGGCCGGCCGGCGCGCCGAGCCGCGACGTCCGCTCGCCCTCGTCCTCGTCCCCACCCGTGAGCTGGCCCAGCAGGTCACCGACGCGCTGACCCCGTACGCCCGCGCCGTGGGCCTGCGGTCTGCCACCGTCGTCGGCGGCATGTCGATCGGCCGGCAGGCCGGCGCGCTGCGGTCCGGCGCCGAGGTCGTCGTCGCGACGCCCGGACGGCTCAAGGACCTCATCGACCGGGGCGACTGCCACCTCGGCAACGTCACCATCACCGTCCTCGACGAGGCCGACCAGATGACCGACATGGGCTTCATGCCCCAGGTCACCGCCCTGCTCGACCAGGTCGCCCCGGACGGGCAGCGGATGCTGTTCTCGGCCACCCTGGACCGCAACGTCGACCGGCTGGTCCGCCGCTACCTGACGGACCCGGTGGTCCACTCCGTCGACCCGTCGGCCGGCGCCGTCACCACGATGGAGCACCACGTGCTGCACGTGCACGACACGGACAAGCACCGCGCGACCACCGAGATCGCGGCGCGCGACGGCCGGGTGATCATGTTCCTGGACACCAAGCACGCCGTGGACCGGCTGGTGAAGCACCTGCTGAACAACGGCGTCCGGGCCGCGGGCCTGCACGGCGGCAAGTCCCAGCCGCAGCGCACCCGGACCCTCGCCCAGTTCAAGGACGGGCACGTGACGGCCCTGGTGGCGACCAACGTCGCGGCCCGCGGCATCCACGTCGACAACCTCGACCTGGTCGTCAACGTCGACCCGCCCAGCGATCACAAGGACTACCTGCACCGGGGCGGCCGTACGGCCCGCGCCGGTGAGTCCGGCAGCGTCGTCACCCTGGTGACCCCGGGCCAGCGACGCGACATGACCCGGCTGATGGCCTCGGCCGGTATCACCCCGCAGGTCACGCCGGTCCGTTCGGGCGAGGCGGAGCTGTCCCGCATCACCGGGGCGCAGACCCCGTCCGGTGTCCCGGTCGTCATCGCCGTACCGGTCGTGGAGCGCCCGCGCCGCGCCGGGTCCGGCGGGGGTTCCTCGTCCCGCGGCCGCCGCAGCCGCTCCGCACAGGGCCGCACCGGCCAGGCGTCCGCCACCCAGCAGAGCCGCTCCGGCCAGGGCCGCGGCACCCAGGGCCGGCCCGCCGGCGAAGCCCCGCGCCGCAGGCCGCGGCGACAGTCCGCCGGTGGCTCGGCGGCGTAACACCTCCCGGACCGTCGCGAACGGCCAACCCACCCGCCCCATCTCCCCCTTGTGGAGGCATCATGCGCTGTGTCATCGCCCGGTACCCGTTCGACCTCACCAAGGGTGGGGTGCTGGATTCGATGAAGGGCATCACGCCCGAGACCATCACGGGTGAGTCCGTGACCATCGGCCGCCGCCGCTACCCCGTCAAGCAGGTGGGCGAGGTCATCACCCGGCAGGACCGTCGCGACTTCTCCAGCGGCGAGGTCACCCGGGCCATGGCCCGCCTCGGCTTCACCTGCCACCCGGACCCCGAGCTCGCGCCCGCGCCGGAGCCCGCCGCCACACCGGTGCAGACCGCGTCGGCGCTGCTCGGCGGCACGCCTCCGCCGGTCGCGTGACGCAGGGGGCGTCGTCCGCCCCCTCCCACGTCAGGACAGTCCCGTAGCCCGGCCCCCGTCGTCCCACCGGACCTCCAGCACGCGCTGGACGGCCGTGCGGTCGAGGGGGCCGAGTCCGTGCGGGAACCGCGTGCGGCCGGGATCGGCGTTCCATTCGGCGAGCGGTACCACGTGACAGATCATCGTCCGGTTGTAGCGGCCTCGCCGGCCCGCTCCGAGGGCGTGGGCGCGGTACTCGGCCCCGCCGACGGCTCGACTCCGGGTGCGCTCGACGGCGCCCGGCCGGCGGTGGGCGGCGTGCTGGGCACGGCCGAGGGCGCGGAACCCGGCGTGGAGCGCGACGCCGAGTCCGGCGCTGAGCGCGACGCCGCGCCCGCGGACGGCTCGGACGGCTCGGGGGACGGTCCCAGGGAGGGATCGCGGGGCGGGGCCGGGCTCGGTGAGGTCGGCGGCGTCGGGCCGGCGGGGGCCGGGGCCAGTGGAGCCGTCGGACGCGGGGGCGACGCGGGGGCCGCCCAGTGCAACGGCAGCGCGATCACGGCGGCGGCGGCAGCGGTCGCGGCGGCACCGGCCGCGGCGCGGAACAGGCGCCGGCGCGACGCCGCCCGGCGGACCGCCTCGTAACGCCCGGGGGGCGGGCCCAGAAAGTCGCCGCCCGGACGCAGCACGACCAGCAGCGGATCGTCGTCGTCGCGCTCGAAGCCCGGATCGTCCTGGCCGTCCTCAAGGCGTGTGGTCAAGGCTTCTCCTCAGATGGACGCGGAGCAGTTCGCGGGCCGCGTGGAGGTCGGCCTTGACGGTTCCTTCCTTGCGCCCGGTCAGCACGGACACCTCCCGGATCGGCATGTCAGCGTAGTAGTGGAGAAGGATCGGCACGCGCAGTCGCTCCGGCAGGGACTGCACGAGCAGGCGCACCGAGGGGTCGGCCTGCTCGGGGTGCGGGCGCACGGCGACCTCCGCGGTGACCCGGCGCACCGCCCGGCGTTCGCGCTCCAGCTTGCGCCAGTGGTCGCGGACGAGGTTGGCGGCGGTGACGTAGAGGAAGCCGCGGGGCTCCTCCACGGACGTCCAGCGGGCCCAGAGCCGGGTGAACGCCTCCGAGGCGATCTCGTGGGCCGTCTCGTCGTCGTCGACGAGCCGGCGGCACCAGCCGGCGAGGCGCGGATACAGGGCGACGAACAGTTCGGACGCCGCCCTGTCACGGGACCGTTTCAACGCTCTCCATGGTCGTGAGGGTATGCGGTACGCGCGGTCGGTCGGTCGATCCCGTCAGGCGGGCGCGGGGCTCGTCGAGGCGAGCTCGGCGAAGGCGATCACGTTGTCCCGGTACTCCTCGCCGACCCGCGGGCCGCCGCAGGTGATGAGCCGCAACTCCGGGCGGTCCACGTCCCCGTAGACGTCGTCGGTCGGGAAGTCGGCCTTCGCCACCGTCCGTACGGCGGTGACCCTGAACTCCGCCGCCGTGCCGTTCTCCAGGCGCGCCTCGATCCGGTCGCCCCGGTGCAGCCGCGCGAGGTGCCGGAAGACCCCGTCCCCGTGGGTGCCGACCGTGACATGGCCGAGGACGACCGACGGCCCGACCTGACCCGGGGTCGGCGAGTGCCGGTACCAGCCGGCTCGGTCGTCGTCCGTGACGGGCGGGACCTCCACCGTGCCGTCCGCGGCCAGCCCCAGCCGCATCACCGGGGTGTCGACGCCGATGGCCGGGATGCGCAGGCCGACCGGGACCGAACGCTCCAGGGGCGGCACCGACTTCGCGGAGGCGTGCGACGACGGTGCCGCGGCCGCGTGGCGTGCGGTCCGACTCGCGTCGTCCCCCTGGCCGCCGCCGCAGCCCACGAGGAGCGCGGCCAGCACGGTGGTGGCGAGGGCGCGCCCGGAGAGCGGGGTCATGCCCCGGTCGCCGCCCGCCGGCGGCGTACGACGAAGAGGACCGCGCCGCCCGCGACGAGCACGCCACCGGCGCCCGCGCCGATGAGCCCTTGGTCGGTCCCGGAGGACGCCGGCACCGCGACCCCGGTGTCGGGCGCGCCCTCGGGCACGGTGGAGACCTGGCCGTCGGCCGGCGCCCGGGACGGCTCGGCCGCCGGAGCCGGTGAGCTGACGGAGGGCGACGGCACCTCGCTCGGCTCGGTGCCGGGGCTGGGGGCGCCCGCGGCCGGAGGCGTGGAGGAGACCGGGGTCGGGTCGTCGGCGAACGCGGGTGCGGTGGCCGCCAGTACGGCGGTGCACGCCAGGGCCACGGCGCTGAGGATGGTTCGGCGCATCGGGTCGCTCTCTCTCGTCGGTCGGCGCGTGTGTCGCGTCGCGGGTGTCGCGTGGGGTGTGTCGCGTGGGGTGTGGACGTGGGTCGGACGGAGAGACGAGGCAGCGGTGGGACGGGTTGTAAAGGGATGGCAAAGTCGCCGTCGGTCGCGCCCCGCCCGCTTCTTACGGACTCATGACGTGCCGGGCGGGGCACCCGGCCCGCCGCCTCCGCCGTCCTAGCGTGGCCGTATGCGCGTACTGGTCACCGGCGGTGCCGGGTTCATCGGGTCCCATGTCGTGGAGGCGCTGCGGGCGCACGGGCACGAACCCGTCGGCTTCGACGTCCGCGAGGACCCCGGCGCGGACGTGCGCGACCCGGCGGCCGTCGCCCGGGCCCTGGACGGGGTCGACGCCGTGTGCCACCAGGCGGCGATGGTCGGGCTCGGCAACGGGTTCGCCGACGCGGCGGAGTACGTCTCGCGCAACGACCTCGGCACCGCCGTCCTGCTCACCGCCATGGCGGACGCGGGTGTGCGGCGGCTCGTGCTCGCCGGGTCGATGGTCGTGTACGGGGAGGGCCGGTACACGTGCCGCCGGCACGGAGTCGTACGGCCGGGGCCGCGCGCCGCCGCCGACCTGGACGCGGGCCGGTTCGAACCCGCGTGCCCGGTGTGCGGCACGGATCTGTCCCCCGGGCTGGTCGGCGAGGACACCCCGGCCGACCCGCGCAACGTGTACGCCACCACCAAGCTGGCCCAGGAGCACCTGGCCGCCGCCTGGGCCCGGACGACCGGCGCGATGGCCGTGTCCCTGCGCTACCACAACGTGTACGGGCCCCGGATGCCGCGCGACACCCCGTACGCCGGTGTCGCCTCGTTCTTCCGTTCCGCGCTCGCCCGCGGGGAGGCTCCGCGGGTCTTCGAGGACGGCCGCCAGCTCCGGGACTTCGTGCACGTACGGGACGTGGCCGCGGCGAACCTCGCCGCGCTGGAGGCCGAGCCACCGGGCGGGACGCTCACGGCGTACAACACCGGCAGCGGCGAACCGCACACGGTGGGCGGGATGGCGGCCTCGCTGGCCGCCGCGTACGGCGGACCCGAGCCCGTCGTCACCGGCGAGTACCGCCTCGGCGACGTCCGTCACATCACCGCCGACTCCTCGCGGCTGCGGGCCGAACTGGGGTGGCGGCCACGGGTCGGTTTCGCGGAGGGGATGCGGGAGTTCGCGCGGGCGGGGCTGCGCGGGGAGTGAGCACGGTACGTGGTCCGCAGTAAGTGGTCCGCGGTACGTGGTCCGCGGTACGTGCCGTGCGGGCCGCGCCGGCCGGTTCACCCCTCCGGTGCCGGCAGGGTCACCTCGAAGCGGCAGCCGCCCGGGATGTTGCGTACGGTGGCCCGGCCGCGGTGGGCCTCCACGATGCCCCGGACGATGGCGAGGCCGAGGCCCGCGCCGGCGGGCGGGGTACGGGCGTGGGTGCCGCGCCAGCCGGTGTCGAAGACGCGCGGCAGGTCCTCCTCGGGGATGCCGCCGCAGCCGTCGGTCACGGAGACCACCACGCCGTCGGGCGAGCGCTCGGCGGCGACCGCGACCGTGCCGTCGGCGGGGGTGCGGCGGATCGCGTTGACCAGCAGGTTGCCCAGGACCCGGCTCATCTCCTTGCCGTCCACCTCGACCGGTACGGCCGCCACGGCGCCGCCGACCAGCCGTACGCCGTGCTCCCGCGCGAGCGGGTCCGCGCCCGCGAGGGCGTCGCCGACCAGGTCGTAGAGGGAGATCCGGGCCGGGGCGAGGGGGAGCGTGCCGGCGTGGATGCGGGACAGCTCGAAGAGGTCGCCGACCATGTCGTTGAGGCGTTCCACCTCGGTGCGGATCTGGCGGAGGTAGCGGTCGGGGTCGGCGGCGACGCCGTCCTCCAGGGCCTCGGACATGGCGCGCAGGCCGGCCAGCGGGGTACGCAGGTCGTGCGAGATCCAGGCGACCAGTTCGCGCCGGGAGGTCTCCAGGGCGCGTTCCCGTTGCCGGGATTCCGTGAGCCGGGCGCTGGTGGCCGCCAGCTCACGGCTGAGCGCGTCCAGTTCGGCGGTCGCACCGGCCGTGGGGGCCGCGTAGCCGCCGTCGTCGCCGAACGAGCGGGCGGCGACGGTCAGTTCACGGCTGCGGGCGACGACCCAGCGGCCCAGCAGCAGCGCGGTGGCCAGGGAGACGACGGCCGCCATCGCCACGACGGTCGTGACGACGGACAGGTCGTGCGAGGACAGGAACATCGCCCAGGCGACCGCGAGGGTGCCCGCGAGCATCGCGAGGACGGCGACCGCCGCCACCACCGCGAGCGACGCGGTCAGTGAGCGCCGCCGGATCAGCCGCAGTACGCCGGCCCCCACCAGGCCGGCGGCGGCGGCGCCGGCGAAGGCGTAGAGGGCGATGAGAAGGGTGTCGGACACGGTCAGTCCGCCTCCCGCCCGGCCGGGTCGAAGCGGTAGCCCACGCCCCACACGGTCTGGATCAACCGCGGCCGGGCCGGGTCGTCCTCGACCTTTCCGCGCAGCCGCCGGACGTGGACGGTGACGGTGGACAGGTCGCCGAAGTCCCAGCCCCACACCCGGTGCATCAGCTCCTCCCGGGCGAACGCCCGTCCCGGGTGCCGCAGGAGGAAGGCGAGCAGGTCGAACTCGCGCAGGGTTAGGGCGAGTTCGGCGCCGTTCTTGGTGGCCCGCCGGGCGACCGGGTCGACGGTCAGGCCGGCCGCGCCCAGGGGCCGCTCCACCGCCGCGGGCCGGGTGCGGCGCAGTACGGACTCCACCCGCAGCACCAGCTCCCGCGGGCTGAACGGCTTGGTCACGTAGTCGTCGGCGCCGACCTCCAGGCCCAGGATGCGGTCGTCCTCGTCGCCGCGGGCGGTCAGCATGATGACCGGCACGGGCCCCTGGCCACGCATCCGCCGGCACACCTCCAGGCCGTCCATGCCGGGCAGCATCAGGTCCAGCACCACCAGGTCCGGCCGGTGCGCGGCGGCCCGGGCGAGCGCGGTCGGCCCGTCGTCGGCCCGGTCGACCACATAACCGGCGCGATCCAGATAGCCGGCGACGACCTCCGCGACGGTGGGGTCGTCATCGACGACCAGGACCCGGGCGGTGGTGGGTGGGGATCCGGTCGGGGGACCGTTTCGGGGCGTGCCCGGGGATCCATTCGGGTGCGTGTCCGGTGAGCCGCTCGGGGGCGTCCCCGGGGGTCCGTTCCGGCGCTCGTCCGGGAGCGTGCCCGGGGAGCCGCTCGAGGGCGCCCCCGGGGGTCCGTTCCGGCGCTCGTCCGGGAGCGCGCCCGGGGAGCCGCTCGGGACCGCTTCCCCCGGCGCATCCGAAGACACGGCCGGTGACCCGGCCCGGGGCCCGCCCGGAGACGCGGCCGGGGACGCGGCCGGGAACTCGTCCGGGAGCGCGCTCCGGGGCACATCCGAAGACCCCGCCGACGCCCCGACCCAAGGCCCGCCCGAAGACCCCGCCGGCGCCCCGCCCCGGGGCACGCCCGAAGACCCGGCCCGGGGCCCGCCCGAAGACCCTGCCGGTGCCCCGTCCCAGGGCGTGGACTCGTACGGCTGCTGCTGCATGTGCCCAGCCTCGCACCGTGCCCCGGTCGGCGGCGTCCCCCGGGGTCGCCGGACCCGCGACGTCCGCGTTTCGTAAGGAGCGGGAGTCCGATTCGCCCGATTCGGGTTCGTAGGGTGAAACCGTGACCACCTCGCCCGCTCCGGACGTCGATCTCGTGCTGCCGTGCCTGAACGAGGCCGGGGCCCTCCCCTGGGTCCTGGCCCGCGTTCCGGCCGGCTGGCGCGCGCTCGTCGTCGACAACGGCTCCACCGACGGCTCGGCGGACATCGCCCGCGCGCACGGCGCCACGGTCGTGACCGAGCCGCGCCGCGGTTTCGGCGCCGCCTGCCACGCCGGGCTGACCGCCGCCACCGCCGACGTCGTCTGCTTCTGCGACTGCGACGCCTCCCTCGACCCGGCCCTGCTGGCACCCTTCGTGCGCGAGATCCGCGCCGGCACCGCGGACCTGGTGCTCGGCCGCCGGCGCCCGCAGGGCCGGGGCGCGTGGCCCGCGCACGCCCGCGCCGGCAACCTCGCGCTCGCCCGGATGCTGCGCCGCCGCACCGGCCTGGGCCTGCACGACCTCGGCCCGCTGCGCGCCGCCCGCCGCGAGCCGCTGCTCGCCCTCGGCCTCACCGACCGGCGCAGCGGCTACCCGCTCCAGATGGTGGTGCGCGCCGCCGACGCGGGCTGGCGGATCACCGAGCACGACGTCCCCTACCTGCCCCGCACCGGCGCCTCGAAGGTGACGGGGACCTGGCGCGGCACCTGGCACGCGGTACGGGACATGCGCCGCGTCCTGGCCGAGGCGCCGGCCCGTGGACCGGCCCGCGCGGAGAGCCCGAGGTGAGCGGCAACGTGACCACCCTTCTCGTCATCGCCAAGGAACCCCGTCCCGGCCGGGTCAAGACGCGGCTCACCCCGCCCTTCACGCCGGTCCAGGCGGCCGCGCTCGCCGAGGCGGCCCTCGCCGACACCCTGCGCGCCGTGGCCGCGACGCCCGCGCGGCGCCGGGTGCTGGTGCTCGACGGCGCCCCCGGCCCCTGGCTGCCGCCCGGCATCGACGTCGTACCGCAGTGCGCGGGCGGCCTCGACGAACGGCTCGCGGACGCCTTCGCCGGGTGCGCCGGGCCCGCCCTGCTGATCGGGATGGACACCCCGCAGGTGACGCCGGAGCTGCTCACCGTGGACTTCAACGGCTGCGACGCGTACGTCGGCCCGGCCGAGGACGGCGGTTTCTGGGCCCTGGGCCTGGCCCGTCCCGACCCCGCGCTGCTGCGGGGCGTGCCCATGTCGACGCCGGTGACGGGGGCCGTGCAGCGGGCGCGGCTCCTCGCGGCGGGGCTGCGGGTGCGCGACCTGCCGCGCCTGCGCGACGTCGACACCGCCGCCGACGCGTCGGCCGTGGCCGCACTGGCCCCGCACGGCCGGTTCGCCGCGCGGCTGGCCGCGTGCACGGAGGTCACGGGACGACGGGCGGGCCGATGAGCAGGGCTACGGGCGGGCAGGCAAGCGGCCGGTCGGTCGGCGCCCCCGGCCGTCCCGGCGTACCCGCCCCGCGAGGCACCGCTCCCGGCCCCTGGGCCGCCTCCGACCCCTACTCCGCCGCCCTGCGCGCCGGCCGCGGTCCGCTGTTCCTGCGCCGGGTGGACGGCTGGCTGCTGCCGCTGGAGGTCGAGCGCTGGTGTGCACGGGCCGACGCGGTCGACCTGGAGGTGCTGGACCGGTGCGAGGGCGCCGTACTCGACGTGGGCTGCGGACCCGGCCGGCTGGTGGCGGAACTCGCCGCCCGGGGCCGGACCGTCCTCGGCATCGACGTCAGCGAGGCCGCCGTCGCCCGCACCCTGCGGCTCGGGGGCCAGTCGCTGCGGCGCTCGGTCTTCGAGCCCCTGCCGGGCGAGGGCCGGTGGGGCACCGTCCTCCTCATGGACGGCAACGTCGGCATCGGCGGCGACCCCCGCGCCCTGCTCGCCCGCGTCGCCGCCCTGCTCGCGCCCGCCGGCCTGCTGATCGCCGAGACGGCCCCGGTGGACGTCGACGAACGCACCCACGTGCAGGTCGTCGACGTCACCGACGCCCACGGCGCCGGCAGCCCCTTCCCCTGGGCGCGGATCGGCACCCCCGCCCTGCTCCGCCACGCGGGTACCGCAGGCCTGCGGACCGCCACTCAGTGGACGTCGGGGGGACGCCGCTTCGTCGCACTGCGCGGCGACCGCTGCGACCACAGGGACCACGGCGACCGTTGCGACCGCAGTGACCGCAGTGACCGCACCGCCAGCAACAGCGCCGAGCCGCCGAACAGCGCGGCCGTGATCAGCAGCCAGCGGGCGAGGAAGCCGTCCGCCGACAGCGCGGCGACCGACCGGTAACGCGCGTCCACCCGGCCGCTGATCAACGGGAACCAGACCAGCAGGAGCAGCCCGGAGAAGGCGGCCGGGACCCGCACGTACAGCGCCCACTCACGGCGTCCGGCCGCCCCCAGCCCCCGCAGGACCGCCCGGTCGGCCACCGCGTACAGGGGCAGCAGCACCAGGTCGTGCAGCAGCGCCGCCCCCACGAACCACAGCACCACGCCCAGCCAGTCGCCGGCGAGCAGCCGCACACCCGCGTAGCCGGCGAGCGCGAAGGAGCAGGCGAGCAGGACCATCTGGAAGGGGCTGCCGATCACGGGGCGCGGCAGCCCACGCACAGGGTTCATCACAGGTCTCCGAACGTCAGTCGGGCCACCCACTTGGTGTTCAGCACGCCCGGCGCGGCGGGCACGATGATCCGCGCCGGATATCCGTGGTCCGGGCTCAGCGCCTCGCCGTTGACATCCAGCGCGAGCAGGGAGCGCGGGTCGGCCACCTGGTTGGCGCGCAGCGCCCCGCTGCGGAAGGCGCCCCGGCGTTGGAGGGACTCGACGAACACGTCCGGCGGGTCGTCCTCGAAGCCCACGAGCGCGGCGAGGTCGCGCAGCCGCACCCCGCGCCACCACTGGTCGGACGTCGACCAGCCCTCGACGCAGGCGATGGGCAGCGCCGCGCTGTACTGCTCCAGGCGCCGCAGTTCGGCCCGGCCGAGCCGGACGGTCCCCGTGCGTCCCGTGACGACGAGCCGCCAGGCGTCCTCGCTCGTCTCGGCCGGGTCGATGCCCGCGTAGGCGGCCGTCTTGTTGATCTGGAAGCCGTTGGGGCCGTTCCCCGGCTCGGGCCCGCCGTGCGGCGAGAGGACGGCCGTCTCCCGCAGCGGCCCGTCGAAGCTGCGGCCGGCGTTCGTGACGAACATCAGCAGCGAGCCGCCGCCCACCAGCCACAGCGCCCCGCGCCGCGAGACGGTGGGCGGGTCGGGTCGCGGGGAGACCAGGTCGTCGCGCTCCTCGCGCATCGCCCGGAGGTTGCGCAGCGCCACCGGCACCTTGAGCGCGGCATGCGCGACGAACGCGGCGAAGAAGACCCAGGCCCCGTAGAAGTGCAGCGGGTAGAAGGAGCCGGGGAAGACGTAGTCCAGCTGGATGTTGAGCACACCCGTCAGGAACGTGAACAGCGCGCCCCCGACCAGCAGCAGCAGCGAGATCCGCTCCAGCGCGTGGGCGAGCGAGCGGGCCGGCGGCAGCGTGAAGAGCCTCGGCACGACCGACCACAGCTTGGCCAGCAGCACCGGGATCAGGGTGAGGCCGAGGGTGACGTGGACGCCCTGGGTGAGGCGGTACAGCCAGTCCGGGTCGGTCGGCCACGCGAAGAGGTAGAAGCCGAGGAGTCCCTTGCCGGGGGTCTTGTCGTTGACCGGGTCCAGGTCGGGGTTGTACGCGGCGTACGAGAGCAGGCCCGTCACGAACAGCACGGTGATGCCGACGAGGAGGACGAGGCCGAGCACCGCCGTGAACCGGGGGCCGCGCAGCGGGCTGCGCCAGAAGCCCGGGGAGGACGGGAGCCGTGAGGCGAGGTCGCGCATGCCCCGACGGTAGGCCGGGACCGGCCCCGCGGACGGTCCCCGACCCATGACGAAACGCTGACGTCCGCCGCGTGCACCATCCCGTCGGCGATCTCCCGGCCTACGGTGCCGACGTGACCCGCCTGCGCTCCCTCCCTCGCGACCTCTACGCCGTCGCGGCCGCCGTGCTGCTCGTCGCGGCCGCCGTCCTGGTCGGCCGCAACGTGTACACCTACGACACCCTGATCGTCGGCTGGCCACCGCTGCTCGGCCGCTGGGGTCCGCACCTGGGCCCCGGCACCCCGGCGGCCGTCCTGGTGGCCGCGGCGACCGCGGCGTACGGACCGGCCGTCGCCGCCCGTCTGCCGTGGCGCGCGCTGCTCCCCGCGGCCTGGGGCGCCGCGATGGCCTGGACCTGGTCGCTGGCCCTGATCGACGGCTGGCGCCGGGGCATCGCCGGCCGGCTCACCACCAGTCAGGAGTACCTCTCGGTCATCGACCGCTGGCGCGACGTACCGGCGACCCTGCGCGATTTCAACGGGCACGTCCTTCTGCACTCCCCCGACAACTGGCCCGCCCATGTCGCCGGTCACCCGCCGGGGGCCACGCTCACCTTCGTGCTGCTCGACCGGATCGGGCTGGGCGGCGGGGGCTGGGCCGGGGTCTGGTGCATCACGGTGGGCGCGACGGCGTGCGTGGCGGTGCTGGTGGCGGTGCGGGCGCTGGCCGGCGAGCGGCTCGCCCGGCGGGCGGCGCCCTTCCTGGTCCTGGCGCCGGCCGCGGTGTGGATGGGCACGTCGGCCGACGGCTACTTCGCGGCGGTCGCCGCGTGGGCGGTGGCGCTGCTGGTCCTCGCGGTCACCGGACGCTCGCTGTGGTGGGCGGCGGGGTCGGGGCTGCTGTTCGGCCTGACCTGCTATCTCTCGTACGGCCTGACGCTGTTCGCGGTGATCGGGGCGGCGGTGCTGTGGCTCGGGCGGCGCGGGGTGCGGGAGCGTCCCGTGCTGTTCGTGCCGCTGCTGGCGGGGATGGCGGTGGTGCCGGTGGCGTTCACCGCGGCCGGGTTCGACTGGTGGGAGGCGTACCACCTGCTGGTCGAGCGGTACTACCAGGGCGCGGCCGGCGTCCGCCCCTACGGCTACTGGGTGTGGGCGAATCTGGCCTGCACGGTGCTCATCGTCGGCCTGGCGACGGTCGCGGGGCTACGGCGGACCGCGGGTGTACTGGTCCAACGGCGGAGGGATGACGCCGTGAGCGCCGAGGACGGTCGCCTGGCGTTCCTGGTGGCCGCCGGGCTGCTCGCCCTGCTGGTCGCCGACCTGTCCGGCATGAGCAAGGCGGAGACGGAACGCATCTGGCTCCCCTTCGCCCTGTGGCTGCTCCCGGCCTGCGCGTTCCTCGGCCGTCCGCGCGTGTGGCTGGCGGCGCAGGCCGTACTGGCCCTGCTCCTCAACCACCTGCTGGCGACCGGCTGGTGAGCGAACGGACCGCCGGGCACACGCATGAGGGCCCGCACCTTGCGGTGCGGGCCCTCATGCAGCGGTTCGCGCGCGATTACTCGGGAACGATGTTCTCCGCCTGCGGGCCCTTCTGGCCCTGCGTGACGTCGAAGTTGACCCGCTGGCCCTCCTGGAGCTCACGGAAGCCCTGGGTGGCGATGTTCGAGTAGTGGGCGAAGACGTCGGCGCCGCCGCCGTCCTGCGCGATGAAACCGAAGCCCTTTTCGGCGTTGAACCACTTCACGGTACCGGAAGCCATGTCTTTTACTCCTAGGCAGTGCTGGAGGCCCGCACCGTGCGGACCTTCCCATCGCTGCGATGATCACCTGCCCGGAAAACCGGTAACACAAATGGCAACCACAACTGCAACTGATGTCCAGCCTAGCACGATATGAATCGGCGACACGGGAAATGAAACACGCGGAATGGCGCCCAGATTTACCGCAGGATAATTTTTCCGGCGTTCAACGAATATCTGTTTCGCCGGTGTCAGTTTTTCACTCGCCGCGCCGCTCTCCGTTCCCACCGGGACTCGTCGCCTCGCGGCGGAGTTCCTCGTTCATGCGCAGTGCCGCCTCCAGGTCGTCCTCCAGGCGGACGATGCGGCAGGCGGCCTCGATGGGCGTTCCCTGGTCGACCAGCTCGCGGGCGCGGGCGGCGCGGCGCAGTTGCTGGCGCGAGTAGCGGCGGTGCCCGCCTTCCGAACGCTTCGGGCTGATCAGCCCCGCCTCACCGAGGGCGCGGAGAAAACCGGGCGTGGCACCGATCAGCTCGGCCGCCCTGCCCATGGTGTACGCCGGGTACTGATCGTCGTCGAGCCGGTCGGCGGCCTGCGGCCGACCTTCGGCGTTCAGCCTGCTCTCCGAGGGCATGCATACCTTCCTGCGAGCCGCTGGGGACACGGCCCGCCGCAGGGAATCCGGTTCCCCCGCAACCTGAACTCTAGTCGCGCTCGTCGGATACCTGCCGCGGCGAACATATATCCGCCGGGGTCCCGGCCGCGGCGCCGGGGCAGTCGACGCGCGTCGGCGGGCGACCCTGATCCCGCTCGGGGACCATCGGACCATCGGACCGCCGATGACGGGAGTGGAGGGGCGCGCGACGTGGCGGCTCAGGGCCGGAGCAGGAGGACGCCGTACGGGCCGAGCAGGGACGCCTGGAGTGTGTCGCCCTCGGCGTAGCGCCAGCCCCAGGCGCGCAACGCCTGGACGGTCGCGGCGTCGGTCCGGTCCACCAGCGTGACGCCGAGGGCGGAGTCGTGCTCGGTGAGCAGTCGCTTCTGCATACGCCGGGCGAGGTTCCAGGCGCGGTCCTGGTTCCGCCTGCGCACGCGGGCCGGGACGATGATCCCGGAGACCAGGAAGAGCCGTCCGGAGGCGGCGACGGGCAGCACGCTCCTCGGCAGATACGCGTCCAGGCCCCGCGCTCCCGCGGCACCGGCGCCGGGTACGGGGTAGCCGTAGGCGCAGCCGGTCAGGACGGTGCTCTCCGCTATCAGCAGCGAGAACCCCGGTCGCCGTACGTCGGTCGCCAGCTGCCGCAGAAAGGCGCCACGGGCCTCGTTCCACGCCCGCGGGCCGCCGCCGGAGGTCTGCGCGTACAGGTCGCCCAGGTCCCCGAACCGATCCTCGATCTGACTCCGCGTCAGCGGCCGGACGCGTTCTCCGGCGAGGGGTGAGGAGCCCCGTTCCGGCCTCGGCCGCCGGGGGCCCGGCCGGTCCGGACCGGTCTCCCGCCCGTCAGGTGCTGTGGTCGTCGAGGGCCGCACCGGCACGTTCACGGTCATGAGGCGATTCCTGCCCCGGGCTCGGGCGGATCCGGCCCGGTGTCGTCGGTCGCCGGAAGCGGCACCGGTGTCGGGGCCGGTGCGCGGCATGCTCCCGGTCTCTCCACGGTACTCCGGGCCCTCCGCGCGGCCGGCCGTCGTCGGGGGCGCCGGGGCCGTCCTGGTCCGTCCGTCCCGCCCGCCCCCGCCGCCCGCGGGGTACTCTCGAAGGACCGAGGGCATGGCGCATGCCGGTGACCGGACCGGCCTCGTTCCCGGCGTACCACGACACCGGGCGATCCCACGCCCGGGACAGGTTCCGCATCATGACCGCCCCCGCCCCTCGCCCCCGTGCCGCGCGCCGCATCGTTGCGACCGCACGAACGGCCCGCCTCCGCCCGGCCTGACCCGGCCCGCCTCTCAACAGCACCTGACGGTGGCCGTACACGCCCGTCGGTCCTCTTTCTCGCTCGCGTCCTGCTCACGGCTGCCGGGCGTGCGCGGACGAAAACCGTCCTCTCGACGCCGGTCCACGGGGGACCGGAACCGCACCGCGTACACGCCGCCCCGTTCCTCCACCGAAGGGAACCAAGACCGTGATCACCCCCGCACCGCCCGCGCCGCCCGCGCCGCCCGCAGCACCCTTCCGCCCCGCACGCCCCGCGCTCCCGGCCCTCCGGCTGCGTCTGGCGCCCCTGGGCCGTCCACCCCGCCGCCTCGACGGAGCGTGGTGGCCGCGCTCGTACGACCTCCTGACCGAGCTACCGCAACTGCTCGCCGCACTGCCCCGCGCCTGGGGCCACATCGCCGGTGTCACGGTGCACGGCGGGGACTGGTCGGCGTCGCCGGGCCGGATGCTCGTCTGCAACCAGGTCGTACGGCTGCGGAAGAGCGTCGCCGGGCACGCCCCGGACACCGTCGTCCTGATCGCCCCCGGCCACGGACGCTGGGACCTGCTGGTGGTGCCGCCCGATACCGACGACGACGCCGCCGAGCCGCTCATGGCCGGGGCGGTGGGCGGCCGGGAGTAGCGCGGACGAGGGGAACGAGGTCATCCCCGGACCGTCGACCCTCGCGGCCGAACTGCCCGAACTGCCCGCCCTGATCACCGCGTTGACCGAGAACCTCGGTCCTGTCCCGCGAATCGGCCTCGCCTACGACGCGTGGGACGAACTGCCCACCCCGTCGACGCCACTCGTCGGCGCGGCCACGACAGCGTGACCCGGATGCCGATCGGTCAGGCCGGGGTCGTCATCCAGTGCCGCAGCAGTGCCAGTTGTTCGTCCCTGGTCGGGGCGGCGTCCTCGGGCTCGTCGCGGCGCCAGGTGAGGAGGGTCTCGACGGGGGTGGCGCCGGTGGTGAGGCGGGTGAGAAGGGTGCGGGAGAGGGCGTGCTCGTCGGGGGTGTGGATGCCTCCGGGGGCGGCGGCCAGGGCGGTTGCCTCGATCGGGCCGTCGTTCCCGGTCTCCACCCGCACCGTGAAGGCCGGCGGGTGTTCGCCGTCGCCGGTGACCAGGACGACCAGCGAGTCGAACGCCATCAAGGCCAGCCGTCGCGCCGTGGAGCGCACGGCCACGTCCTGCACGTCGATGCCGCCGACCAGGTCCCAGGACCAGGAGCGGCCGTCCTGGTCCGACCCCAGGGTCTCGACCCCGTCCTTGGTCAGCCGTACGCCGGGCGCCGTACCGGTGGGCTCGGCGCCTACGTACACGCAGTCCTCGGTGATCCAGAACAGGCCGACCATGGCCATGCGCGCCTCCCACAGCGGTATTGGTGTCGCTGTGGGAGACGGTCGTGGCCGTGCGGCAGTTCCCCGGTTCCCGGGGTCATGCCACCGGTGTCGTCGGGCCCACCAGTTCCGTCAGGACGTCCTCCATCGTCACGAAGCCCAGGACCGCGCCCGTCTCGCCGGTGACGGCGGCCAGGTGGCTGTCCTCGGTGCGCAGGGCGGTGAGGGTGTCGTCGAGCGGGGTGTCGATGCGGACCCGGGTGACCCGGTGCAGGGCCGTGCGCGGGAAGGGGCGGTCGCGGTCGGTGAGGCCCAGGGTGTCCTTGATGTGCAGGTAGCCGAGGACCGTGCCGCCGGGGCCGGTGACCGGGAAGCGGGAGTAGCCCGCCTCGGCGGCCATGCGCTCCAGCTCGGCCGGGGTGACCGTGTGGTCGACCGTGCGCATCTTCTGGGCCGGGACCAGGATCTCGCCGACCGGGCGGGTGCCCAGTTCCAGCGCGTCGCGCAGCCGCTCGCCGTCGGCCGGGGTGAGGAGTCCGGCCTCGCTCGCGTCGACGACCATCCGGGCCAGCTGGTCGTCGGTGAAGACGGCCTCGACCTCGTCCTTCGGCTCCACCCGCAGCAGCTTGAGGAGCGTGTTGGCGAAGGCGTTGATACCGAAGATGACCGGCTTCAGCGCCCGGGTGAGGGCGACCAGCGGCGGGCCGAGGACCAGCGCGGTGGTCGCCGGGGCGGCCAGCGCGATGTTCTTCGGGATCATCTCGCCGATCAGCATGTGCAGATAGGTGGCGAGGGCCAGGGCGATCGCGAAGGCGATCGGGTGGACCAGCGCGTGCGGCATGTGGACCGCCTCGAACACCGGCTCCATCAGGTGCGCGATGGCCGGTTCCGCGAC
Organism: Streptomyces sp. BB1-1-1; assembly: GCF_031597775.1. NCBI lineage: Bacteria > Bacillati > Actinomycetota > Actinomycetes > Kitasatosporales > Streptomycetaceae > Streptomyces > Streptomyces sp. BB1-1-1. Next base: position 4,191,507 of record NZ_CP134203.1, read on the forward strand.
CGCGCCGAGGACGAGGGAGGAGACGGTGATGCCGAGCTGGGCCGTGGCCATCATCGCGGAGATGTGTTCCAGGCCCCACAGGGTCATCCGGGCGCGCTTGTCGCCCGTCTTCGCGCGCGGCTCGATCTGGCTGCGGCGTACCGAGATCATGGCGAACTCGGCGCCGACGAAGAACGCGTTGGTCAGCAGCGTCAGGGCGCCGATGAGGAGCTGTACGGCGGTCATCGGGCCACCTCCGGCTGCCGGTCGGCCGACGGGGCCGGCGCGGGTGCGGTGACCCGCAGGCGGTCGGCGCGGTGGTGGTCGACGTCGAGGACGTCGAGCCGCCAGCCGTCCAGGTCGATGACGTCACCCTTGGCGGGGATGCGTGCCAGGTGGGTGGCGACCAGGCCGGCCAGGGTCTCGTACGGCCCGTCCGGTGCGGTCAGGCCGATGCGCGCGAGCCGGTCCAGGCGGAGCGAGCCGTCGGCCTCCCAGGCCGTGCGGCCGTCCGTCTCGGCGGGGGCGGGCAGCAGGTCCGGTATCTCGACCGGGTCGTGCTCGTCGCGCACCTCGCCGACGACCTCCTCCACGATGTCCTCGACGGTCGCCACGCCGGCCGTACCGCCGTACTCGTCGATGACGACGGCCATGGTGCGGGTCTGGCGCATGCGCTCCAGGAGGCGGTCGGCGGGCAGGCTGTCCGGCACCAGGAGCGGCGCGGTGGCCAGCTCGGTGACGGGGGTGACGGTGCGCCGCTCCGGCTCCAGGGCCAGGACATCGCGGATGTGCACGGTGCCGATGACCTCGTCCAGGCTGTCCCGGTAGACCGGGAAGCGGGACAGGCCGGTGGCGTGCGAGAGGTTCGCGGCGTCGGCGGCGGTGGCGTGGGCCTCCAGGGCCTTGACGTCCACGCGCGGGGTCATGACGTTCTCCGCGGTCAGCTCACCCAGGTGCAGGGTGCGCACGAACAGCTCGGCCGAGTCCGCCTCCAGGGCGCCCTCGGCGGCCGAGTGCTGGGCCAGGGCGACCAGTTCCTCGGCGCTGCGGGCGGACGCCAGCTCCTCGGCCGGCTCCAGGCCGAAGCGGCGTACGAAGCGGTTCGCCGTGTCGTTCAGATGCCGGATGAAGGGGCCGAACGCGGTGGTGAAGCCGCGCTGCGGACCCGCGACGACCTTCGCGACGGCCAGCGGGCGGGAGATCGCCCAGTTCTTCGGGACCAGCTCACCGACGACCATCAGGACGACGGTGGAGACGACCACGCCGAGCACGGTCGCCACCGTGGACGCGGCAGCGCCCAGGCCGATCGCCCGCAGCGGGCCGCGCAGCAGCACCGCGAGGGACGGCTCGGCCAGCATGCCGATGACCAGCGAGGTCACGGTGATGCCGAGCTGCGCGCCGGAGAGCTGGAGGGTCAGGGACCGTACGGCCTTCAGGGCGCCGTCGGCGCCGCGCTCACCGGACTCGGCGGCACGCTCCAGGTCACCGCGCTCGACGGTGGTGAGGGAGAACTCGGCCGCCACGAAGAGGGCGCAGGCCAGGGTGAGGAGGAGGGCCAGCAGGAGCAGCAGGACCTCGGTCACCGTGCCACCCCGCTTCCCTCACGCACATACGGCGCACGCGCACACAGGAAGTACTGCGGGCCGGCCATGGCACGGCCGGTACTGGGAGGCTCCATTACGGAACGGGACTCCTTAACGGGGTCGGCGGGCGCCGGTACCAGCCGGCCGCCCGAGGTTTCCCTCTCATGGTAAAGGACGAGCAAAAGCATGGGGAGTCCTCAATGTCCTCGGACCCCTATGCTTCTACTCGCCTGTAGAGAACGGCCGGACGGTTCCGGTTGTTCCCCGGACGAACGTGCGAACGAACGTGAAGGAGTGAACGCCTCGATGGTGTTCAAGCGGCTGCTCGGTTCCCTCGGCGTGGGCGGGCCCACGGTGGACACGGTCCTCGATGCGGGCGCCGCCCGGCCGGGGGGCGCGCTGCCGGGCCAGGTCCGTCTCGTCGGCGGCACCGCCGACCACGATGTGGAGCACGTCGCGCTGGAACTGGTGGCCCGCGTCGAGGCCGAGCAGGGCGACCACGGGGAGGGCGAGGGCGTCGTCGTCTTCGGCCGGCACACCGTCGGCGGGGATTTCCGGCTCGCGGCGGGCGAGCGGCGCAGCGTGCCGTTCACGGTGCCGCTGCCCTGGGAGACGCCGGTCACCGAGCTCTACGGGCAGCCCCTGGGCATCGTGCTCGGCGTGCGCACCGAGCTGGCGGTCGCCGGCGCCCGGGACAAGGGCGACCTGGACCCGCTGACCGTGGCGCCCCTGCCCGCCCAGGAGGCCGTGCTGGAGGCCTTCGGGCAGCTCGGCTTCGGCTTCCGCTCCGCCGACCTGGAGTACGGCCGCATCGGCGGCACCGGGCAGCAGCTGCCCTTCTACCAGGAGATCGAGCTCACCCCGCCCCCGCGGTACGCCGACCAGGTCAACGAGATCGAGCTGACCTTCCTGGCCGTGTCCGGCGCCCTGGAGGTGGTCCTGGAGGCGGACAAGCGCGGCGGCCCGTTCTCCGACGGCCACGACGCCCTCAGCCGCTTCACCGTCCCCCACGAGGGGCCGGCCGGGCCGCAGGACTGGAACGCCCTCGTCGACGGCTGGGTCCGGGAGCTGGTCGAGCACCGGGCGTCCTACGGCTCCCACGCCGTGTACGGGCACGAGCCCGGGGCCCTGTCCGGCGGTTCCGGCACCGGCACGGCCGTCGCGGCGGGCGCGGCCGGGCTCGCGGTGGGGGTCGCCGGCGGGATGGTGGCGGCCGAGGTCGTCGACGAGGTGGGGGACTTCTTCGAGGACGAGTCCGAGGACGGCTCGGGAGCCGGCTTCGAGGACGCCTTCGAGGAAGACGGGGACGCCTGATAACTTCTACAAGGGTGTAGAAATTCGTCCCTCCCGGACTTCGACAAGGACGAGCGGGCCGTGGTCCGCGAGGCGTGCTACGCCCTGGACCTGCCGCCGCACGAGTTCGACCTCTGAGGCCCCCGGCCTCGGACCTGGCCCTGGCCCTGGCCACCGCCGACTTTGCCGTAGATTCCGTGCGGGCCCGTGCCGCGGGCCCGCACCGTACGTCCACAGGGGAGCGCCGTGTTCGGACTGAGCGAGCTCGCGATCATTCTCATCGTCGTCATTGCCGTTCTCGCCGCCAAGAAGCTCCCCGAGCTGACCCGCTCGGCGGGCAAGTCGGCCCGCATCCTCAAGGCCGAGGCCCGCGCGATGAAGGAGGAGGAGCGGACGGCGCCGGAGGACCGGGAGGCACCGCGCGTCATCCGGGGTGAGGCGGTCCGCCGCGAGGGCACCGGGGACGGCGGGCCCGCGACGCCCGCTTCCCAGGGCTGAGCCACCTCACCTCACGCGTCGGCCACGCGGCCGCCACCGCGCGTGCGGTGCGGGCCCATCTCCCGCAGGACCTCGCCCAGTTCGGCGGCGGTGAGCGAGGGGGCCGGCAGGGGCGGCGGGAGCGGCGCGGTGCGCAGGCCGCCGAGGAGCAGGGCCAGGGGGCGGCGCCAGGCGTCCGGCGCGGTCGCGCCGGTCAGGGCCGGGACGGCACGGCCCAGTGCCGCGAGCGCGAACAGGACGTCCTCGGTGGTGACGTCGGCCCGGACGGTGCCCTCGTCGCGGCAGCGGGCCAGCAGCGAGTCCACGGTCCGGCGGTTGTGCTCGTGCACGGACTCCAGGCTGTCGACGCCCCGCAGGTGCGTGGTCATGAGGTCGTTGGTGCCGCGGTCGGCGGCCAGGGTCTCGAAGACCGCGTCGAGATAGGCGGTCAGACCCGCCCACGCGTCCGTGGCGTTCCTGGCCCGTTCCCCGGCGTCCATCGTGCCCGTCAGCGAGTCCCGGAAGACGGCGTCCACGAGCGCGGCGCGGGTGGGGAAGTGGCGGTAGAGCGTCGCGTTGCCGACGCCCGCCCGGCGCGCGATCACGTCCAGCGGCGCCTCCAGGCCCTCCTCGGTGAACACCTCGTGGGCCGCCTCCAGCAGAAGCTCCCGGTTGCGCCGCGCGTCGCGTCGCTGCCGGGGCGCTCCGTCGCGTGCGCCGACGGTCATCCCTCACCCTCCGGGTCGTACGAACCGGGGAGTGCTCCCCGAGCCAGCGATGCCGATGCTATCGTCGAGGCCTTAAGTGGGGAGCCCTCCCCGTTTAGACCTTCCACCGTTTCACCGTTCACCGCTTCACCGTTTCACCGTTCACCGTTTCCTTGCGCCGGGAGGCCTCATGACCGCGCCCACCCTTGAGGAACTGGCCGCCCTGCGGGCCCGGGGCGCCGTGCACCGGGTGTTCGTGCCGGGCAGCGGGGAAAGCTGGCTGGTCGTGACGCGCGACGCGGCGCGGGCCGCGCTCACCGACCCGCGGCTGCGCAACGACATCCGGCACTCCGCGACCTGGCACACCGACGGCGGACACGCCATCGGCCGCAACATGCTCCAGAGCGATCCGCCGCAGCACACCCGGCTGCGGCGACTGGTGGCCGGCCACTTCACGGCGGGACGGATCGCCGCACTGCGCCCGCGCGTCGAGCGCGTCGCGGACGATCTGCTGGCGGCGCTGGAGCGGCAGGACACGGCGGACCTGGTCGCCCGGTACGCGCTGCCGCTGCCGGTCACGGTGATCTGCGACCTGCTGGGCGTCCCGGAGAGCGACCGCGAGGGCTTCCACACCTGGTCGAACGAGCTGGTCATGCCCACCTCCCCGGAGGCGGCGGCGTCGGCGGCCGGCGCGCTGACCGGCTACCTCACCGAACTGACCGGCGACAAGCGCCGCGCCCCGGACGACACCCTGCTCGGCGACCTGGTGGCAGCCGCGGACGGCGGCGCCCTCACGGCCGAGGAACTGCTCGGCACGGCCTTCCTCATCCTCGTCGCCGGCCACGAGACGACCGTCAATCTGATCTCCGCCACCGTGCACAGCCTGCTCACCCACCCCGACCAGCTCGCCCGCCTGCGCGCCGAGCCGGAACTGACCGAGCGTGCCGTCGAGGAGTCGCTGCGGTACAACTCCCCCGTGCACGCCACCGCGTTCCGCTTCGCGGCCGAACCGCTGGAGCTGGCGGGCACCCGGATCGGCGCGGGCGACTCGGTGCTCGTCTCCCTCGCCGCCGCCTCCCGCGACCCCGGGCACTTCCCCGACCCCGACCGCTTCGACATCGGCCGCCGGGCGCGGGGGCACCTCGGCTTCGGCCACGGCCTCCACCACTGTCTCGGCGCCCCGCTGGCCCGCGTCGAGGCCGCCGTCGCCGTACGGCTGCTCCTCGCGCGGCACCCCGCGCTCGCCCTCGCCGCCGACCCGGCGACGCTCACCTGGCGCACCAGCACCCTGCTGCGGGGCCTGGCGGAACTGCCGGTACGCCTCGGCTGACCGCCGGCCGCGTCCCGCACGGCTCAGGACGGGTCCTCCGGTACGGCGGACAGCAGGCTGTGCACGATCGGTCCCGCCGAGCCGCCGCCGGTGACGCCCTCCTCGACGACCACGGCGACGGCCACGTTGCCGCGGTGGGCGACGAGCCAGCCGTTGTTGTCCTGGTCGTCGGAGACCTCGGCGGTACCGGTCTTCGCGCCGATCTCGCCGGGCAGGTCGGCCAGGACGTGCGCGGTGCCCTCGGTGACGGTGGCCCGCATCAGCTCGCGCAGCTGGGTGACGACCTCGTCGGGGAGCGGCTCGGTGCGGGTCTCGTCCGTGTTTCCGGAGGTACCGGCGGTGACGGACGGCTGGTGGAACTCGCCGGAGACCGCGGTGGCCGTCACCGACGCCATGATCAGTGGGTTGGCCTGGACCCGGCCCTGCCCGATCATCGACGCGGCCTTCTCCGTCTCGTCCTTGGGTACCGGCACGGAGCCGTCGTACGTCGGGATGCCGATGTGCCACTCCTGGCCGACCCCGAAGTAGGTGCGCGCGACCTTCCCCAGCTCCCCCTCGTCCAGCTTGCCGCGCAGGCTGATGAACGCGGTGTTGCACGACTCCGTGAAGTCCTTGCGGAACGTGGCGCCGGGGTACTCGGACGTCTCGACGTTGTGGAACTCCTTCCCGACGGTCAGGTACTTGGGGCAGTCCACGACGTCGTCGGGCTCGACCGCGCCCTTGAGCAGCAGGGCGCTGCTGGTGACGATCTTCCAGGTGGAGCCGGGCGCGTAGGTGCCGGAGGCGGCGCGGTTGAAGCCGGTGGAGGGGGAGTTGGCGAGGGCGAGGACCTCGCCGTTGTCGATGCGCAGGGCGACGAGGGCGGCGTTCTTGCCGTCGGCCTCGGTGAGGGCCTGTTCGGCGGCGGACTGCCAGGTGGCGTCCAGGGTGGTGCGGACGGGCTTGCCGTCCGTCGCCGGATCGGGTTCCTTCCCGAAGGCCGCCTCGGTGCGCACGGTCTCGCCGGTGGCCCGGTCGATCAGCTCGACCGCGCCGCGCGGTCCGCCACCGGTGCTGTCGGCGAGCCGTCCGAGGAGCGGAGTCAGGGACGGGTACTCGCCGCCCGAGAGGGAGGTCCCGTCGCGGTCGGTGACGTTCGGCGGGATCGTCTCCTCGCGTTCCAGCCGGAACTTCTCCGTGTCGCTCAGCCGCGGGTGCACCAGGGACAGCCGCCAGTCCACCTTCCAGCCGCCGTCGTCCTGTTCGCGCAGCGGCAGTCGCGACTCGTACGTCCAGGTGCCCAGGCCCGTGATCGGCATCTTCGCGGTGAAGGGGACGCCGAGGGTGCCGTCCTCGGCCTCCTTCGCCTCACCCGCCGCCGTCAGCCGCGGCTTGCCGATGTCGAGGCCCGCGGTGAAGCTCTGCAGCACCTCCTGCGCCGTGCCGGGTCTGGTGGTGCGGCCGGCCGCGCTCGGCAGGCGCCCGGCGGCCCAGTCGGCGAGGAACGCGCGCGCCTGCTTCATCGCGGCGGAGTCGGGACCGTCGTCGCCGCGCGCGAAGGGGCCGAACCCGGCGGCGTACGAGCCGCCCGCGGCGATGGCGAGCACGACCCCCACCGCGGCGACGGCCCGCACACCGTTGCGCGGCCCGCGGCGGCGCGGAGGGGTGACGTAGGGAGAGTCCGGCATCAAAGTTCCTGTCTGTGGGTCGGGGCTGCGGGTCGGGCCGCGTCGTCGGTCAGCCGGTGGCGAAGAAGTCGAGGATCGTGTCGGTGGCGTTCAGGGCCTTGCTGGTGGGGCCGAACCCCTTGGGCGGGGGGATCGACGAGCCCGGCCAGGTGTGGCCGGCGTCCTCGACGACCAGGAGCTGGACGGTGGCCTCCCGGCCGTCGCCGGACGGGTCGGAGGCATCGGGGGCGTCGGAGGCATCGGGGGCCGCCTCCTTCAGGCGCCAGACGGTCCGGTCGTAGCCCTTCTCTTCCTCCGTGACCGGCTCGCCCGCGCCGCCCGCCGCCGCGAACGCCTCCGCGCTGTCCCGGGCCGACAGGCTCGGGAGGATCGGCTCCTCGGGGTCCGGCGGCGGGGAGGGCCAGCCCGCGAGGGGGCGTACGGGGTCGTCGGCGCCGTAGACGACCATGACGGGGACGGGCCCCGTGGGCTCCACCGCGGCGGCGCCCGCGGGCAGTTGCCCGGAGACCGAGGCCGCTCCCGCCAGCAGGCCGGGACGCTCGGCGGCCATGCGCAGCGCCATCGAGCCGCCGTTGGAGAATCCGGCGACGTAGACCCGCTCGGGGTCGGCCCGCTCGGTGCGCACCAGGTGCTTGATCAGTGCCTCGGTGAACCGCACGTCGAGGTCGGGATCCGGGCGCCGCTCGGTCGCCTGCCCGCCCGCGCCCCAGCCGTTGTCGAGTCCCTCGGGGTAGGCGACCAGCATGCCGCGGGCCCCGGCGGCCTTCTCCAGCCGGCTCTTCTCGCGCATCTCGGCGGCGTCGGCGCCGCGGCCGTGGAAGGCGATGACGAGGGGCCTCGGGCCGTCGGCGGCGGGCCGGTGCAGGAGGTACCGGCGGGTGTGGCCGTCGGCCCGCAGCTGTCCGCGGACCTCCGTGGCCGCGGACGGCGTGGCGCCGGCCGGGGACGTGCTGCTCGCCGACGGCGCCGAGTCCGGGCGCCCGGACTCGCGGCTCCCTGACTCGGTGGCGCAACCGGCCAGGGGGAGGGTGAGGGCCAGGGCGAGCGCGGCGGGCCACCGGCGCGGGCCGAGCGAGAGGTCGTGGAAGGAACGCATACCCCGAAGGACAGCAACCCCACCGGCCCACTGTCCAAGATTGATATGGATGTCGGATCGATCAATCCCCGATATGATTACCGGTCGTGGACCTGGTGCGGCACCTGGAGTGCTTTGTGGCTGTTGCAGAAGAGTCACACTTCGGGCGTGCCGCCGCCCGCCTCGGCATGGCCCAGCCGCCCCTGTCGCAGCGCATCCAGCGGCTGGAGAAGGAGTTGGGCGTCCGGCTCTTCGAGCGCACCAGCCGCCAGGTGGCCATCACCGAGGCGGGCACGCTGCTGCTCGCCGAGGCCCGTGAGCTGCTCGCCCGCTCCGAGTCCTTCCGGGCCGCCGCGCGCCGTATCCGGGACGGCGAGACCGGCCTGCTGCGCGCCGCCCTGTCACCCGACATCTCCGGTGAGACCGTCGCCGCGCTCCTGGCGGACTTCCGGCGCCGGCACGCGGGCCTCGAACTGGAGCTGCACGAGCTGTCCACGGCCCAGCAGCTCGCCGCCTTCGCGGCGCACGAGCTGGACGTCGGCCTCATCCACCACCCCTGCGACGTCACCGGCCTGGAGCTGGGCCCGGTCCTGCGCCGCGATCTCGGCGTGCTGCTGCCGCGCGGGGCCGCCCAGGCACGGCTCGACGAGGTGCCGCTCGCCTCCCTCACCGGCTACGACCTGGTCCTCTTCCCGCGCGCCGGCGCCCCCGCGGTCTACGACGACCTGCTCACCGCCTGCGCGCGGGGCGGCTACACGCCCGCCGCCGTACGGCACGGCCAGGGCGCCAGCTTCGTACGCGGCCTGGTGCTGTCGTCCGGGGCCGTCGCCCTGGGCCCCCGCGACACCCAGCTCGCCGCGCCCGCCGACGGGGACCTGGTCTGGCGCCCGCTGGCCGGGGCGCCGCTGGCCTGGCGGCACTCCGTGGCCTGGCCCAAGGGACGCGGCGACGCCGCCGTCGGCGCCTTCGCGGACGCGGCCACCCACGCCCTGCGCACCACGGCCGGCGCCCGCTCGGAGGCCCCCGCCCGGCCACTGCACCTTCGCCCGGCATCGGAGTTCTGGCTGTGACCGACATCGTTACCGGACGCCTCCAGGCCGCCTTCGCCGACGCCGGGGTCACCGGGTGGCTGCACGCCGTCGACATCGACTCCGGCGCCCAGGTCGAGACCGGGGCGGACCAGCCGGTGTGCACGGCCAGTGTCCACAAGGTGTGTGTGCTGGTGACGCTGCACGAGCTGGCGGCGGCCGGGGTGCTGGACCTCACCGAGCAGGTCGAGTGCCCGCCGGCCGGACGCACCCCGGGGCCCACGGGGCTGGCGGCCATGCTGGACCCGGTCCGGCTGTCGCTGCGCGACGCGGCGTTCCTGATGATGTCCGTCAGCGACAACACCGCCGCCGACCTGCTGCTGCGCCGGGTGGGTCTGGACGCCGTCAACCGCACCACGGACCGGCTGGGCCTCACCCGCACGCGGGCGGTGTACGGCTTCGGGGAGATGCTCGGCACCATGCGCGAGGACGCCGGGCCGGCCGGTGCCCGGGCGCTGACCGACCCGCACGTCATCACCCGGCTCCGCGCCCTGGACCCGGCCCGCACCAACCGCAGCACCCCCCGCGACATGACCCGCCTGCTCACCGCCCTGTGGCGGGACGAGGCCTGCCCGCCCGAGTACGGCGCCGCAGCGCGCCGCGTCATGGGCCTCCAGGTCTGGCCGCACCGCCTGGCCTCGGGGTTCCCCTTCGACGACGTCCACGTGGCCGGCAAGACCGGCAGCCTGCCGACCCTGCGCAACGAGATCGGCGTCGTCGAATACCCCGACGGCGGCCGCTACGCCGTGGCCGTCTTCACCCGTACCGCCCACACCGCGGCCGTCCTGCCGGCGGCGGACGCGGTGATCGGCACGGCGGCCCGGATCGCGGTGGACGCGCTGCGGGCACCGTGAGGCGGCGCGTCAGCCGTCGTTGTCCCGCCAGCGACCGCCGCTCGGCGCCGAGTCGAAGCGGGTCGCCGCCGACGCGTTGCCGCTGAAGTCGTTGCCGGAGACCCGGCCGCCGGTCCAGGTGGCCTCGTGCGCGATCCACACGGCGTGCGTCTGGGTGCGCGGGTGCCCGTCGTCCCGGACGCGGTTGCCGTGCACGTACGGGTGGGTCACGGCGGCGGCGGCGGTGAGGCCGGTGCGCGGGGCCGGGGAGTCCGGGAGGCGGTAGGCGGCGCCGGGCCCGGGGGTGCCGCCCGGCCAGGCCGTCTGCGCGCCGGGTCGTTCGGGGGCGAGGGTGAGTTCGGTGGCGGTGTTGTCGGTGACCACGACGGTGACTTCGGCACCGGCCCCGGCGGTGACACGGTCGCCGCCCCCGGCGTTCCGGGCGCCGACCGTCAGCAGCTTGCCGCGGTGGCCGCCCGGCAGCCAGTCGGCGTTCTCATCGGTCAGGGACAGCGGCCCGCAGTGGACGCCCGCGCCGCCTCCCCGGGTCTCCGGCGCGGCGCGGCGGCCGTTGTTCCGGATCCGGTTGCCGAAGATCGCCGGCTCGTGCAGCGGGGCGTCGACGCGGATGCCGTCCAGGGCGTTGTCGTGGATGTCGTTGGACTCCAGGACGATGTCCGTGGCGGGCTCCTGGTCGCCGCCCGCCAGGTTGTGCTGCCAGTAGCCGTACCGCCCGTTGCCGCTGACGCGGTTGCCGCGGAAGGCGTACGGGCCCGGAGTGTTGCCGAGCGCGATCCCGTCGCCCACGTTGCCGTCGATCACGCACCCGGTGACGATGCCGCCGCGGCCGCCGACGCTGGTGGTGCCCTGCGCCGACACGTCGAACCCGGCGACGTGGTTGCCGAGCATCGTGCAGCCGGTGACCAGCAGGCCGTCGGCGCCCCAGTCGGAGATGCCGTAGCGGTTGCCCTCGGTGTGGCAGGCGGTGACGCGGAAGCCGCGGGGCGGGACCCAGTCGTCCTGCTGGAGTTCGAGGAAGATGCCGTTGGTGCCGTTCCCGGTGGCCGTGCAGTCGGTCACCGCCAGCCGTTCGACCGGCCCCCAGCCGCCGACCCCGATCCCGATGCCCGCGCCGCCCATCTCCTCGCCGGGGTCCTGCCGCCCGCACCGTTCGGCCAGCACGCCCTCGACGACGGTGTCCTGGAGGAAGTCGCACCCGAAGCCGGTGGCGGCGGTGTCGTGGATGTACAGGTCGGTGAAGCGCCCGCGCAGCACGTACTGGAGGCCGAGCCCCTTGGCCAGCACCTCGTACTCCTCGGTCTCCACCCCGGAGCCGTCGATCTCGAAGTGCGCGAAGGTGACGTCGGCGATGTGGTTGTCCCGCCCGGCGCCGTGCTGGGCGGTGGTGAACCAGGCCAGCGGGACCGGCTGCGTCGGGGCGCCCGGGTTGGCGAGCGCGAAGCAGGTGGCCCCGCGTCCGGCGCCGACCAGGGAGACGCCGCTGCGCCAGAGCACGGGCCGGTCCCGGATCACGTACCGCCCGGCGGGCACGCGCACGGTGCGCGGGCGTCCGTCGGCGGCGGTGGCGTCGCCCAGCGCGTCCACCAGCTTCTGCAGGGCCGGCCGGTCGTCGGCGGTGCCGTCCCCGGCCAGGCCGTAGTCATGGGCGTCGGCCGTCAACGGCGCGGTCATGGGGCGCTCCTTCCACCGGCGGCGCGGGGGGGGGGGGGGCGGCGGGCTCGGGGGCGGCGCCGCCGCGGTGTGCCGGGTACCAGCCACCGGCCGCTCTCAATCACGGCGGTCGCTCCTGGAAGCCCTCGGGAGGGCACTCCGGACATTCCTGGCGCTTTATCCCATTTGGAGGTACATAATCAGAACATGAGTACGGCAACGTATGAACTGCTGGCCGCGTCCTCGCACGCGCTCAACCTGACGATCGCCTTCATCGGCGGGCTGGTGATCGCCGGCGCGCTGATCTGGGCCGTACGCATGGGCTTGGGGGTCATGGAACGCGAATCCGAACGCCCGCACGCCGACGAACACGGCAAGCTCCCCGCGACCGGCGCCGTCCACGAGGAACGGGAGGCGCGGGAACCCGACGAGATCCCGCTCGCCGCGGACGGAAGCCCACGGCTCATGCCGTACCAGCTCCACCACTCGGGCAGCCGCCGGGGCGAGGACCAGAGCCGCCGCCGCTGGCTGCCGGGATCGAGCGGCTCCTTCGGCAGCGGTGGATCGGGACACGTGTGACCCGGCCGCCCGACGGGCTCCCGCCCCCGAGCGGGTAGCCCGCGGCCGGCGGGAGCCCCCGTTCGGCCCAACGCCGGTGTGCGCGCCGGCCTTCGCGGACCTTCACTGGAGAGGTCCCGCGTGTTCTCGCGGGACGTGTACCCACCACAGGTCCCTGGAGGCGACATGGCCGGTCACCGGGTGCGCACGGCAGTCGGCGTGGCGGTGCTGGCGGGCGCCGTGCTGACCGGCTGCTCCGACGGCGGCGGCGACGGTGACGCGCCGTCGGACGCGGGCAGCGCCGCGGCCAGCCGGGCCGCGTCGGCCGCGTCCTCGCTGGCCTCCCAGGGCGCGGACGCCGTGGCGTCGGCCACCGCGGAGGCCGGACGGTGGCTGGAGGACATCCGCGAGGGCGCCGACGTCGAGGGCGACGTGAAGCTGGGCGACCCGAGGACCGACGCCGACGGACGCACCACCGTCGAGGTCACCGTCCGCAACACCGCCGACTCGACGAAGTCCTTCGCGGTGCAGGTGAACTACACGGACCCCGGCGGCACCCTGCTCGACACGGCCGTCGTCACCGTCCCCGACGTCCCCGCCGGAAAGACCGCCCGGGCCACCGCCCGCAGCAGCCACGACCTGTCCGGGGACGTGCGCGCGGCGGTGGCCCGGGCGGTGCGCTACTGACCCCCATGAGCGACCCGGGCGCCGACGCCGGCGAGGCCACGGGCGGAGGCGTTCCCGGCGAGACCTGCACGGAGGCCGGGGGCCGCCGGCTCGACACCACCTCGCACGAACTGGCGATCGTGGTCCGACCGCCGCCGGCCCCGCTCATCCCCGCGGACCGGCTACAGCGCCAGCCACACCGTCGTGTCAGGGCCCAGGCGGCCGTCGTCCAGCGGTGCGCTGCTCAGCAGCACCTCGCCGGCCGGCAGGTCGACCGTCGTGCCGGAGAGATTGGCGACGCAGCGCCACCTGTCCGAGCGGTCGAACCGGAGGACCCCGGCCGGGACGTCGTCCGCCCAGGTCAGCGACTCGCCGTCGAGCAGCTTGCGGCGCAGGCGCAGGGCCGTGCGGTACAGCTCCAGGGTCGAGCCCGCCACGCCGTCCTGGGCCTGGACGGCGTACGACGCGAAGTCCGGCGGCTGCGGCAGCCACGCGGCGCCCGCGCCGAAGCCGTACGACGGCCCGCCCGTCGTCCACGGCAGCGGCACCCGGCATCCGTCGCGGCCCTTGCGGACGTGCCCGGTCTGCTCCCAGATCGGGTCCTGGAGCACCTCGGTGGGCAGGTCGGCCACCTCGGGCAGGCCCAGTTCCTCGCCCTGGTAGACGTACGCCGAGCCGGGCAGCGCCAGCATCAGCAGCGTCGCCGCGCGGGCCCGGCGCAGGCCGGCCGCCGCGTCGACAGCCGGTGCGTGGCCGCCGGACAGCAGCCAGGCGTCGGTGTCGGTGTCCGGCGGCAGGACCAGGCGGGTGGCGTGGCGGACCACGTCGTGGTTGGACAGCACCCAGGTCGCCGAGGCACCGGCGGCGTGCGCGTCGGCCAGGGAGCCGGTGATGATCTCGCGCAGCTCCGCCGCGTCCCAGCCGCCCTGGAGATACTCGAAGTTGAACGCCTGCCCCAGCTCGTCCGGGCGGGCGTACAGTGCGCGCCGGGCGCCCGGCACCCACGCCTCGGCCACCGCCATGCGGGGCGGGGTGTAGGCGTCGAGGATCTTGCGCCAGTCGCGGTAGACCTCGTGGACGTCGTCGCGGTCGTAGAACGGGTGGGTGCCGGGGGCGAACTCCGCGAGTGCCGCCTCGCTGCTCAGCTCGGGGGAGCCGAGGTCGCGCAGCGGCTCGGTCAGGTCCTTGACCAGCGCGTGCGCCACGTCGACGCGGAAGCCGTCGACGCCCCGGTCGCACCAGAACTTCAGCGTGGTGCGGAAGTCGGCGCGGACCTGCTCGTTCTCCCAGTTCAGGTCCGGCTGCTCGGGTGTGAAGAGGTGGAGGTACCACTGTCCGTCGGGCACCCGCTTCCAGGCGCTGCCGCCGAAGACGGACTGCCAGTCGGTGGGCGGGAGTTCCCCGCGCTCGCCGCGGCCGTCCCGGAAGACGTAGCGGTCGCGGGCCGCGGAACCCGGGCCCGCCGCCAGGGCCTCCCGGAACCACGCGTGGCGGTGCGAGGTGTGGTTGGGGACCAGGTCGACGATCACCTTCAGGCCCAGCCGGTGGGCTTCGGCGGCCATCGCGTCGAAGTCGTCCAGGGTGCCCAGGCGCGGGTCGACGTCGCGGTAGTCGTCGACGTCGTAGCCGCCGTCGGCGAGTTCGGACGGGTAGAACGGGCTGAGCCACAGGGCGTCGACGCCCAGGGTCGCCAGATGGGTCAGGCGCTGGGTGATGCCCCGCAGGTCACCGAGCCCGTCGCCGTCGGCGTCGGCGAAGCTGCGGGGGTAGACCTGGTAGATGACGGCCTGCCGCCACCAGTTGGGGTCCTTGGACGACAGGTCGGGCGTGCGGGTGGTGCTGCGTACGGTCACGCGGTCTCCTTCGCGATGCGTGCGGGCGACACGAATAGATCTGTCCACATCACCCGAAAAGCGAACCCGCGCGCCCGCGACGCGCCGGTGCGCTACCCGCCGGTGCGCTCGACCGCCCCCAGGTACAGCTTCACGTACCGCGCCACGTCCACCTCCAAAGCGACGTCCACCAGCGGCTGTTCGCGGGTTCCCTCGTGCAGTTCGGACTCGCCGGGGCGGACCCGGCGGTCGACCAGGGTCTGGCCGCGGGCCGGTCCCGGTGCCAGGGACACCTCGACGGGCAGCCGGTGCGTGGTCAGGCCCTCCGGGTCGAGCACCGCGCAGACCGCGCCCGCGTCGCCGAGGCCGCCGCCGGGGTCCGACTCGTCGGTGGCGGGGCCGCGGTGGGCGAGCAGCTCACCGGCGAGCCGGGTGCCGGGCTCGGCGCTCGCCCGCAGCCGGCGTACGTCCGGTCCCGGGACGATCACCCGCTGGAACACGTCCAGCCCGTACATCGTGATCGGCACCCCGGCGGTGAGCAGGATCGCGGCGGCCTCCGGGTCGTGCCACACGTTGAACTCGGCGACCGGCGTCGCGTTCCCGGTGGCCACCGCGCCGCCCATGAACACGATCCGTTCGATGTTGGCGGTGACCTCCGGGTGGGTGCGCAGCAGCAGCGCGATGTTGGTCGCCGGCGCGGTGGGGACCAGGGTGACCGGCCGCGGTGAGGCGAGGATCTCCCGGCGCAGCAGGGTCACCGCGTCGACGTCGACGGGGGCGCGGGTGGGCGCGGGCAGACCGAGGTCGCCCATGCCGTCGTGCCCGTGCACGTGCCGGGCGGTGCGCACCTCCTCGATCAGCGGGCGCTCGGCACCCCGGGCGACGGGGACGTCCGGGGCGCCGGCCTGCTCCAGCACGGTCAGGGTGTTCCGTACGACCCCCGCCACGTCGGTGTTCCCGGCCACGCAGGTGACGGCGCGCAGGTCGAGCCCCGGGTGGCGGACCGCCAGCAGCAGGGCCAAGGCGTCGTCGATGCCGGTGTCGCAGTCGATGATCACCGGGACGGGCTGCCGGTCGTCGGAGGCGGTCGTCACTGCGGGGGCTCCTCGGGCTCGGTGGGGGCGGATCCCGGTGACCCTACGCGGGCTCACGCCGGTTCCCACAGCTCGGGGCCGCGTGCCCGCACCCGGCCGTCGATCCGCCGCAGCAGCTCCGCGCCGGACACCCGCCCGGGCCGGCGCCCGTCCCGCAGCCGTACGTCCGCCAGGTCGCCGCCCGCCGCCTCCCGCGCGCCGATCACCGCCTGGTACGGCACCTTGCGCGCCGCCCGGACGCGGGCGCCGAGGGTGCCCTGCTCGGGCCCGGCGACCTCGGCGCGCAGCCCCAGATCACCGGCGCGCCGCACCAGGTCGTACGCCGGGTCCTGCTGCGCCGCGCCGACCGGCAGCACCACCAGCTGCACCGGCGCCAGCCACGCCGGGAACGCCCCGCCGTGCGCCTCGATCAGGTGCGCGACCACCCGCTCCACGCTGCCGATGACGCTGCGGTGCACCATGACCGGGCGGTGGGCGGCGCCGTCGGGGCCGGTGTAGCGCAGGCCGAAGCGTTCGGGCTGGTGGAAGTCGATCTGGACGGTGGAGAGGGTGGACTCGCGCCCGGCGGCGTCCGCGACCTGCACGTCGATCTTCGGTCCGTAGAAGGCGGCCTCCCCCTCCACCGCCTCGTACGGCAGCCCCTCCAAGGCCTCCTCCAGCAGTGCGGTGGCACGCCGCCACAGCTGCGGGTCGGCGACGTACTTGCCGCCCGGGCCGGGCAGCGAGAGGCGGTAGCGGGCGGCCCGGATGCCCAGGTCGGCGTGGGCGCGGCGGATGAGGCCGAGGGCGGCGCGGGCCTCGGCGGCGGCCTGGTCCGGGGTGCAGAAGATGTGCGCGTCGTTGAGGTGGATGGCCCGCACGCGGGTCAGGCCGCCGAGCACTCCGGACGGTTCGGAGCGGTACATGGCGCCCAGCTCGGCGATCCGCAGGGGCAGTTCCCGGTAGCTGTGGGAACGGGAGCGGTAGACCAGGGCGTGGTGGGGGCACAGGCTCGGGCGGAGCACGACCTCCTCCGCGCCCAGCTCCATCGGCGGGAACATGTCGTCGCGATAGTGCTCCCAGTGCCCGGAGATCTCGTACAGCTCGCGTTTGCCGAGGACGGGCGAGTACACGTGCCGGTAGCCGGCCCGGCGCTCCGCCTCGCGGACGTACTCCTCCAGGGTGTGGCGGACGATCGCCCCGTCGGGCAGCCAGTACGGCAGGCCCGCGCCCATCAGGGGGTCGGTGTCGAACAGCCCGAGTTCGCGGCCGAGCCGCCGGTGGTCGCGGTCGGGGGCGGGCGCTGGTGCGGGTGCCTGGGCGGGGTTTCGGTCCTGGTCGTGCACGGTGGTCTCCTCCGGACGGAGGGCGAGCGCCACGCGAAGAAGCCCCGGGGCGCTCGCCCCGGGGCTTCGGACTCCTGCTCAGCAGTCAGCGCGCCGGGACACTCCCCGGCGTCGTCATCAGGAAATGGCGCGCGCGCTTCATGGCACGGGACGGTACCCGCGGGCGGACGCCGCCGCGAGCCGTTTTTCGCCGGGCGCCTCACCCGGACGGCCCCGCACGCTGGTGGCGGGGCGGGGGCGGTGGTGCCGTGGAGGGTGCGACCGGCCGGATCCCGAACGGCGCCGGTCGCCCCGGCCCGCCAGGAGGCACCTGTGCAGCATGCCCCCGCCGCCCGTCCCCTGCTCGTCTGCGCGCTCTCGGCGGCACTGACGCTGACGGCAGCCGCCTGTTCCGCGGGCGGCCGGGCGGCGGAGGGGCCGGTCGGCACCCCGCCCGCGACCGCGCAGTCCCCGGCCACGCTCCCCTCGCCCGCCGTGCCGCCCGCGCTCACCCGGGGGCAGGCGCGGGCGGCCCTGATCACGGAGGCCGACCTGGGGGAGACGTGGGAACCGACACGCGGCGCCGCGACCTGGCGGGACCAGGTACTGAAGGCCACCGCCGAGCGGCCCGACTGCGGGCGGCTGCTGGACGTCCTCTACACCGAGGAGCTGTTCGGCGACGCCATCGCCCCCAGGGCCACGGCCGCCCTGGACGACGCGGCCGGCGGGGCCCAGCTGCACTACCGGATCACCTCGTACCGCGCGGCCGACATCGACAGGGTGCTGACCTGGCTCGGGACGCTGCCGGACACGTGCGGTCGGTTCACGGCCCGGGCCGCCCGCGGCACCGCCCTGGACGTCCGGGTCACCGACCTGGCACCGCCGGAGGCGGGGGACGCCCGGCAGGGCCTGCGGGTGACGGTGAACGCCGAGGGTGCCGTCCTCACCGTGGACCTCGTCGCCGTACGCGTGGGCGACGACGCGATCAGCCTCACCAACGGCGCCCCCGGCGAGCCGGCCGAAGCCGCCACCCGGACCGCCGTCGAGGTCGGGACGGAGCGGCTGACGGAGGCCCGGCGGCAGGGGCGGGCACAGGTCTAGCGCAGGACGGACCGGGCCGGGGCCTGGGGCACCGCCGACAGGGCCTAATGGTCGCGGTCGAAGCGCCGGCGGTGGGTGAGTACGTCGCGGGCCACGTCGTGGGCGGTGCGGCCGCACACGAACGCGTCGGCGCGCAGGCGGGCCAGGGCCTCGTCGGCGCCGACCCCCAGCTGGGCCATGATCATGCCGACGGCCCGGTAGACCTCGTCGTGGTCGCCGGCCAGCCGGTCCAGCCAGGTCTCCTCCCCGCGCGGCAGCGCCATCAGCGCCGTCGTCATGACGCCGGCCACGAGCCGCGCCAGGCTCAGTTGCGGGCCGGCCAGCGGGCCGGGGGTGTCCCGGTAGAGGTCGAGGGTGCCCAGGCAACCGGCGGCACCGCCCAGCGGCAGCGCGTAGACCGCCCGTACGCCGACGGCCGTCGCCTGCTGGGCGAAGACGGGCCACCGGCCGGCGTCGGCACCGGCCGTCAGATCGCAGGCCAGCACCGGGGCGCCCGACTCGGCGGCGCTCACACAGGGGCCGTCACCCAGCGTGGCCTGGAGCTCGGCCAGGTACGTCGCCCGGTCACCGCTGGCGCACAGCCGTACCGGCACGCCCTCGCCGCGCAGCGACGCGCTCGCCCCGGTCACCGGCAGCAGCCGTACGGCCGTGCGGCACAGGCGTCCGGGCACCTCGTCCGGCGGGGCGCCCCGTACTTGTTCGGCGATCACCTCGGCGGCGCGTGCTCCGTCCGAGGACCACCCGGATTCGTCGCTGGGCCGCACGCGCACCGCCTCCTTCACTCACGCGGCCGCAGGCTCGACTACCCGTGCCCGACCGGGGGAAACCGGGGTGCGCCGCAGGTCGTGGACGGGGGCTCAGCGCTTCTCGTACGGGTTCGCGGGCTGCTCCACCCGGCGTACGTCCGTCGCGTCGAGGACCGGCGGCCAGGCCGCGTCCGAGCCGAGTTCGCCCTCCGGGTGCCAGCCGCCGGTGACCGTGACCCACGTGTCGACGGGCGGGGCGCCGGCCCCACGGATCTCGGCCTTGCCGGTGGTGGCGTCGGCGGCGCAGCAGGAGACGAGGAGCCGGGTGACGTACCAGGTGCCGTCCTCGCCGTGGGTGACGAAGCCGGTGAGGCGGACGGTACGGCCGGTCAGCGACCGCTCGCTGTCGTAGAGCGCGCGGGAGCCGAACTCGGCGAGGGTCAGCTCCACCGGGTCCCCGGACGGCAGCGCCGGGAAGGTGCCGACCCCCCGCGCCGCGCGCTGCGCCGCCTCGCGGCCCGCGCTGTAGGAGCCGAGCGCGGGCGGCGGGAACAGCAGCAGGGCGAGGGCGGGCAGGGTGAGCAGCCAGGCGACGCGGGGACCGGCGGGGCCGTGGCTGTGGCCGTGGGCGTCGGTCTCCCCGTCCGTCTTCTGGTCCGCGTCCTCATGACCGCGCCGGGCGAGGGCCGTCGCCGCCGCGAGCAGCACCAGCACCGCCCCGGACACGATCAGGTACGGCCGCAGCCCCGGCTGCACGTACCGCAGGTAGAGGTCGCCGAAGAGCGAGATGCGCAGTACCGCCGCGCCGGTCAGCGCGAGCAGGACCGCCGGTCCGTACCGCCTCACAGCAGCCACCACCCCACCAGCACGCTGCTCGCCACGGCCACCACCCAGGTCACCGACGCGAACCGCACCGCGAAGGCCCGGCCGAAGGTCCCGGTCTGCAGCGCGATCAGCTTCAGGTCGACCATCGGCCCCACCACCATGAACGCCAGCCGCGCGGTCGGCGAGAACCCGCTCAGCGAGGCGGCGACGAACGCGTCCGCCTCGCTGCACACGCACAGCACCACCGCGAGGACCGCGAGCAGCAGCACGGACAGCCAGGCGGAGTCGGTGAAGACGTCCAGGACGGAGCGGGGCACGGCGACGTTGAAGGCGGCGGCCGCGCCCGCGCCGACGACGAGGAAGCCGCCCGCGTGCAGGAAGTCGTGGCGCAGACCGGAGACGAAGCCGGTCCAGCCGTACGACGACGCTCCGGGCGCCGTACGGCTCTTCGGCAGGCGCAACCACTCGTCCTTCCCGAACCGGACCCACAGCCAGCCCATCACCACCGCAGCCGTGAGCGAGGCGAGCAGGCGGGCGGCGACCATGGCGGGCTGTCCGGGGAACGCGATCGACGTGGCCACCAGCACCACCGGGTTGATCGCGGGCGCCGACAGGAGGAACGCGAGGGCCGCCGCCGGGGCGACCCCGCGCCGCATCAGGCTCCCGGCCACCGGCACCGACGCGCATTCGCAGCCGGGCAGCACCACCCCCGCCGCCCCCGCGACGGGCACCGCGAGGACCTGGTTGCGGGGCAGGAGGCGGCTGAAGGCGCGCTCCGGCACGAACGCCCCGATCGCCGCCGAGACGACCGTGCCGAGCAGCAGGAAGGGCACGCCCTGGACGACGACGGCGGTGAACACCGTCCACCAGGCCGCCACCGGGGGCGTGTAGAGGTCGAGCGCCAGGACCGGGCCCAGCACCGAGACCACGGTGGCGACGGTGAGCAGCGCGGCCCCGCCGAGCACGGCGTACACCAGCGCGCGCACGGCGAGCCGCACACCGTCGGCCACGGTCCGTCGGTCGTCCACGTTCCTCGCACCCCGCTCGTCCCTGCCCCCGCCGCCATGCTGACCGGCGCCGCTGTGCACAGCCCAGGATTCCCTACAGCGGCGGCTGTGCGGGCGCCGGGCCCAGGGTCGTCGTGCCGGGTGCCGTGCGGTGTCCGAGGCCGGTGCGGTAGGCGTCGAGGGCCGCCTCCACCCGGCCGGTGCGGCGCAGCAGGTCGCCGAGGAGCCGGCACAGGTCGGCCAGGTCTCCGGCGGCGCCCGCCCGTTCCAGCAGGCTGAGGGCGCGGACGTAGTGCTCCTCGGCCGCCTCGGTGTCCCGGCCGTCCTCGGCGATGATGCCGAGCAGCCGGTGCGCGCCCGCGGAGTGCACGGCGCCGCGCTCGGAGGAGAGGTCGTCCAGTACCCCGTGCAGCAGTTCCGCGGCCTCCTCGGACTTGCCGCGCCGGTGCAGTACGTCGGCCAGCTCGACGGCGACCTGGCTGCTGTAGAGGGCGGCGCGGGTGGCGGAGAGCATGCCGAGGGCCTCCCGCATCTCCTCCTCGGCGCGCGGGAGTTCGCCGTTCTGGGCGCAGACGTAGCCGCGCATCCAGTGGCAGTTGGCCAGCTCGGTGCGGAGTTGCAGCGTGCGGTACAGCTCTGCCGCCTTGGCGAGCGAGGCGTCGGCCTCGGCGAGGCGGCCCTCGGCGAGCAGGGTGCGGGCGACGGAGCGGTGCATGCGGGCCACCAGCGCGGGGTCGCCGGCGCTGGGGGCGAGGGAGAGGGCGAGTTCGGCGGCCTGGGCGGCGCGCGCGTGGGCGCCCATGTCCATGTACGGGCCGATGGCGCTGGCGTAGAGCAGGAGGAGCGCGTCGGGGTCGTGCAGGCCGCCGCGGTTCAGCTCGTCGAGGGTGGTCTCCAGGAGGTAGACGGCGTAGCGCAGTTCACCGGCGAGGTAGTGGGCGAGGGCGCGTCCGCGCAGGGCCGGGACGCGGGCGGGCAGCGGGGCGCCGGCGTCGGCGAGGCACTGCTCGGCCCGCTCGAAGTACTGGCGCCCGGAGGTCAGTTCGCCGGTCTCCACGGCGCACTCCCCGAGTCCGAGCAGCGCGGCGGCCCGTTCCTCGGGCAGCTCGTGGGTCTCGGCCTCGGCGAGCAGTTCGGTGTACTGCCCGGCCGCCTGTTCGGCGCCGTCGGTGGCCAGCGTGCGCCGCGCCTCGGTGAGCCTGAGCCGCAGATCGGTGGCGAGCCGGGCCGGGCGCCCGGTGGCCAGCTCCTCGTAGCCGACGCCGAGCCGTTCCGCGAGGTGCCGCAGCGCCTCGTCGGAGGGGCGGACGCGGCCGGCCTCCAGGGTGGAGATGTAGGCGGGTGTGTAGGCCGGTTCCGCGAGCTGGCGCTGGGTCATCCCGCGCTCGGCCCGCAGTCGCTGCACCCGGCGGCCGATGGCCACCCGGTCGTCACGGTCCCCCACTGCCAACTCCCCCTGCGGCTCTTGCCGTTCGAGTCCGACGGCTCTAGGTTAAACCGCGGATTAAGCGCGCTTAACAGCGCTTGGCACAATCCCGTACGATCCCGCAGAGGACACCGTGCCCGAACGCACACGCACCGCCGAACGTTACGCCAGAGCCCTCGCCGCGGCCGTCGCCGCCGTGGCCTGCCTGCTGCTGGCCGCGAACGCGGGACCGACGGGCACGGCACACCCGCCGGCGCCCGCCCCGGCGGGGGACACGACCTCGGTCACGGACTCATCCGTGACGGACTCATCGGTCACGGACTCATCGGTCACGGACTCACTGGTCACCGTGGGCCGCTGAGACGTCGGTGCGGTGCGGCGCCGCTGGACGGTCAGTCCGGCAGGGCGCGTCTGAGGGCCTCGTCCAGTCGCCGTGCCAGTTCCGCGTCGCCCGGCGGGTCGTCGGCGAAGAGGGCGCCCAGCTCGGTGGTGAAGGTCTGGGTGAAGGCGCCGTACAGCGGGGTGCGGGGGCGGTGCACCGCCTCCCGGAGGGCGGGGAGCAGGATGTCGCGGGCGTACTCCGGGCGGCCGGCCGCGTCGCGGGGCACGGTGTCGGCGCTCTCCCCGGTGGGCGCCGCGGAGGGCGTCGCGGCACCCACCGCGCACGTCACGGCGTCGTCCGTGTAGGCGGAGGCGCGCGTCGCCGCGAAACCGGCGTCCAGCAGGCAGCGTTCGCTCTCCTTGCCGGTCAGGTACCGGATCAGGTCGGTCGCCTTGGTCCTCCGCTGGGATGCCGCGGTCACGGCGAGGTTCTGGCCGCCGAGCACGGCCCGCCCCGGCAACGCGGTCACCCCCAGGCGGTCGTCGTCGGGGAACGACTGGTGCAGGGCGGGATACACGTACGGCCAGTGCCGCAGGAAGGTGGTGCGGCCGGCGGCGAAGTCACCGAGGGAGGCCGCCTCGTCGGAGCGGAAGGCGTCCGGGAGCACGTACGAGGCCTCGGTACGGCGGCGCAGCTCCGTGATGCCCTCCGTCAGCTCCTCGACGGTGGCGTCGTAGTCCCCGTCCTCGTCGGTGAGCGTGAGGTCCGGCACCGCCGACGCGAACGCCTCCACCGCGTTGACCGTCCGCCCCTCGTACGCGGCGAGCTGGGTCGTCCAGCCCTTGTCGTAGCCGTCGGGCTTGTGGTCGCCGACCGCGTTGATCAGCTTCTTCAGCTCCGGCCAGTCCAGTCCGCCCGTCAGGTCGGTCTGCTCGACGTCCGCCTGGCTCAGGTGGTCGCGCCGGTAGTAGAGCAGGCCGACGTCGCTGTTGAAGGGAGCGGCGTACACCTCGCTGTCCCAGCGGGCGGTGCTCGCGACCGGCGCGATGACGTCCTCGTCGAGCAGCGACCCGGGCAACGGGCTGATCAGGTCCGCGGCCGCGAACTCCGGGACCCAGGTGACGTCGAGGTTGACCACGTCGTAGGCGGCGCTGCCGGACTGGAGCGCGCCGAGCAGCTGACTGCGCTGTTCGTCGGCGTTGCCGGGGAGTTCGACGAGCCGGGCCCGGTAGCCGGTGCCGGCCTTCTCCTGCTCGGTGTTCCAGGCGTCGATGAGCCGCTGGCGGATGCCGTTCTTGCCGGTGACGTCCCGGCCGCTGGCGACCACGATGTCGCCGGGCACGTCGGCGGAGGGGGAGGCCGCGGGCCCGCTCCCGTCGCCACCACCACCACCGCTGCACGCGGTCGGCACGAGCAGGAACAGCAGGAACAGCGGGGTCAGCAGCACCGCCGGCCGTCGCCTGGACTGTCTCCGGTGTCTTTGGAGCGGTACTCCGCGCATCACGCCTCCCCCGTTCCGGTGCGGGCGACCTCGTCGTGCAGGGCGGCGCCGAGATCGTCGTCGGCGTCCAGGCAGCGGCCCCCGCTCGCCTCGGAGACCCGGGCGTCCGGCTTCCCCTCGTCGCAGCCGCCGCCCTTCAGGGAGACCATCGCGATCGGCACGTCCCTCGCGCGCGAGGGCCAGCAGGTTGCCGAATCCGTCGTCGGCGAGCCGGTCCGCGTCCTCGTCGTCGGTGACGAAGACGATCAGGCCGGGACGCTCGTCGTCGGCGTCCCGCACCTCCATGGCTTCGAGCGCGGCCCGCAGCGCCCCGCCCGGATCGGCCTCGGCGTCCCGGACCCCGGCCTCGCGGTCGATGGCGCGCTCGGCGTCCTTGCGGCTGTGCGGGCCGAAGGACAGCACGGTCTCGTGGGTGTCCCCGCCGGTGTCCGACACCGCCCACACGGCGTACTCGTCCCGGCCGCCGAGCCCGCCCAACGACTGTTTCAGCAGGCCGGGCCCACCGCTGGGCCCCTCCCACTGACCGGCCATCGAGCCGGAGCTGTCCAGCAGGAACAGCACGCGGCCGGGGCCGTTCGCGCCCCGGTAGCCCTCCAGGGACGCCTCCATCGCGTCCCGTCCGGCGGACTCGGTCAGCGGCGACGGCGCCCTCAGCACCCCTTCGGCGACCTCGGTGGGGTCCAGCAGGGCGCGGTCGCCGGTGGCCGAGCGGAAGCCGTCCCGGGCGAAGGCCGCCCTGCCGCCCTCGCCGGTGAGCCACTCCCGGAAGGCGTCCGCCTCGCGGTCCCGGTCGGCCGCGTCGCGGTCGGCGCCCTGCCAGCGGACGCGGACGAAGAGGGGTTCCAGACCCGGTACGTCGCCCGGGTACTGGGCCATGCGCGGGGTGCGGCGCGCGCTGTCGCAGCCGACGCCGCTCTTCAGGAGGAACTCGGGGACGAGGGCCGCGGTGCGGTTGTCGACGGCGTCGTCGTCGGGCAGCGCGCACAGCAGCTCGGCGGCGGTCGGGGCGGGCGGCCCGGACTGGGCGACCCGGTCCTCGGCACGGCGGGGGTCACGGGCGCCGGCCGCGCCCGGGGTGCCGTACAGGGCGATCGTGGCCAGCAGCCCGGTGTCGGTGAACTCCGGGTCGGGACGGCGCACCGCGGCGTCCGCGTGCCGGGCGCGCAGGTCGTCGATCATCCGGGTGAGCGGGGGCCCGGTGCGGTCGTCGAGTCCGTCGGCGGCGATGTCCTGCGGGACGGCGAGCACGACCGGGGAGTACGCGAAGGGCTCCTGGTCGGGGTCGAGTTCGGCCACGGCGTCGGTGTCCTGCCCGGCGGCGACCCGGGCGGCGTCGGCGGGTGAGCCGGGTATCCAGACGTCGGGCTGCGGACCGACGTCGCGCTGCGGGTTGGTGTCGGCCTCGCGGGGTTCCTGCCAGGCGCCGGTCTGCTTGCGCAGGGCGGTGACCGCGTCGGCGGCGCCCGCGCTGTAGACGGTGACGCCGCTGCGCCGGCAGCCGTCGCCGGTGGTGTTCGCCTCCGACGTCAGATACGCGTCGGCGGCGGCCCGGACCGTCGGCTCCAGGTCGGGGTCGGTGAGCACGCGCAGCTCCAGGGGCGGGGCGCAGGAGGAGGGGCCGCCGGTCCGGCCGGCGAGCTGGAGGACGCCGATGCCCGCGGCGCCGACCAGAACCAGCAGCACCGCCGCCCAGGTGACCGGCCGCCGCCACCGCTCGTACCAACGTCTCACCGCCTCCCGTACCGCCCGGAGCCTCTCGGAGTCAGGGATGCGACGGACCAGCGCACGCCCGGCTGCGCCCACCCCGCCCAGCAGCGCGGCCAGAGCCGCCCGGAGAGGGCGGACGATGGGCGGCCCGGGCGGCGGGGGCGGCGGTGGCGGGGGCGGCGGTACGGGCGGACGAGCGGCCCTCGGCCGGGCGGCGAGGAGTACGTCCACCCCTGGCTCGGCGCGACTCTCCGGCTCCCAGACATCACCGCGCACCGTCCGGTGACCCGCCGCGGACATCCGGGACCGCAGGTCGTGCACGAGCGCGCGGAACGACACGTCGCCGTCCGCCTCAAGCAGCTTCGCGAGTTCGGCGGTGAACGGCGTCGGGGTGTCGGGACCGCCCGCGTCGATGCGGTGGTTGGCCTGCACGCTCATCAACAGCAGCAGCCGCCGTTTGTCGCGGGGCTCCGGGCGGATCCAGGCGGCGTTGCCGGCGAAGCAGCAGTCGAGGACGACCACGATCCGCCGGGCCGGACTGGCGGCGAGCATCGCCTGCGCGACGCTGAACTGCTCCGCGCCGGGGAAGACCGCGTGCCCGCCCGCGACCACGCGTGCCTTGCGCATCTGCAGGAACAGCTCGTCGCCCGCGTTCGGGATCGCCCCGTGCCCGGCGAAGTACAGCAGCAGGACGCCGTCGGCCTCATTGGCGGCCTTCCACAGCTCCTGGTCGAAGGTGCCCTGGTCGGGAGAGCGGCACACCGTGATCTCCCGCTCACCGAACACACCGCCGTGCCGAAGCGCCTCCTCCAGCCGGTTCAGGTTGTGCTTGACCGCCGGAAGGTCGCCGGGCACACCGTCCGGCGGCTCCGTGTGGTCGTACTCGGACACTCCGACCAACAGCGCCCGGTTCGCCTTCCCCCGCGGGTCGTAACCGGTCACCGGCCGCCTACCTGTCGTCGGGACGCACCGGTTCGACGCGCGCCTCGGGCGGCTCGCCGTCCTCCACCTCCCGGCGGTTGGCCCGCCAGGCCTCCACGGATCGTCTGACCTGGTCCACCACTCCTTGGAACATCGCGCCCGCGGCGCCCCCGATCACCGCCACCACGATGTCCATGCCGACGCCCATCGGGGCGCCCGCCTCGTCGGTCCGGCTCCGTTCGTCGATGCGCAGTTGGTCGGTCCGTGCCAGATCGGCGAGCGGTTTCTCCCGTTCGAGCCATTTGTGCAGGGCGTCGATGTCACTCTCGCTCGCGGTCCCGTCCAGCCGGATGCGGATACCGCGCGTCACCACTCCGTCCCCCTCAGCCATAACTCACCATCATGACACCCCTGTTGCGCACAGGGGAGGGTCCGTACGCCGCTGTCGTGACGCGCACGCGGGCGCGCACACCCGGCCCGCGGGATCCGGGGGCGTCAGCCCTGGACCTGCAACCGGCTCAGCTCCCGCCGCACATGGTCCAGCGCGCCCTCGCGCCGCCCGGGCACCCGCCCCCGCAACGCGGCGAGCGCCCCGCCCAGCTCCCGGGCCGGCCCGGCGTCACGGACCTGCCCCCACTGGTGGTGGGCCCGGTCGACGGCCGCCTCCACCGCCGGCGCCTGTGGCGGCTGGCCGGCGCCCAGCCGGGCCTCGGCCACCGTCAGCCAGGCCCGGCAGCTGCGCACCGGGTCCCCCGCGAACATCGCCAGGTCGGCGCGGACCTCCGTCCAGTGCAGCGCGTCCTCGGAAGCGGGCCCGTGGGCGTGGGCGGCGGCCCGCTCGTGCCGGGCGGCGAGCGCGTCGGCGTCCGCGTGCCGCCCGGACTGCACGGCGGCGGCGATGACGGCGTGCGGGTCGCCCGCCTCCGGCCCCGGCGCGGTCAGCACCAGGTCGGCGCCGGCCGCCGCGCCACTGCCCGCGGCATCGGCCGCGGCGCGGGTCAGCGCCTGCTGGTGCAGCTGGTCAGGTGGCGGCCGGTGCCCGCTGCGCAGGATCGTCGCGACGGCCCGCATGTACGACGGGGCCGCCACCGTCCGTCTGGCGGGCGGCGGCGCGATGCGACCGTAAACGGCGTTGTTGCGCCCGCAGTCCAGCGGGCTGGCCCGCAGCCACTGCCAGGTCTCCTGGTCGGCGTGCAGGTCGAGCAGCAGCGTCGTCGCGCCGCTCGGCCGCAGCCGCAGTTCCTCGCGGATCCAGTGCCAGGGCAGGGCGGTGTAGCGGACGGTCGCCGGTGTCGTACGGGCCAGCGCCAGGTGCGGCAGGCGCTGACGCCGGTCCAGCTGGAGCTGGCCGGCGACGTAGACGGTGAGTGGTCCGGGGGCCGCCGCGGCGGCGCGCAGCCGGGTGAGGACGGCCTGCGGCTCCAGCGGGTCGGCGAGCTCGACGACGTTCGCGGTGTCGGTGCCGGAGAGCACGGCGGGCGGCACGGCCGCGAGCACGGGAAGCACGGAGGCGGCGTCCACCAGGCACCCCCTGCCCACGGGCGACGCCGCGAGCAGCAGCACGGTTCCGGGCATGTCCCCTCCCCCTGTCGATCACGTACGGCAGCACCGTAACCGCTGCGGCTGCAAAGCGGGGCACCTGAGCCCTGTCTAGGGCCACTCCGGCGGCCGGCCGGTCCGCCGTACCGCGAAGACCGTGGTGTCGTCGGTCAGCCGTCCCCGGCAGTGCCGCAGCGTGCCGTCCCGGACGAGCGCCACCAGCTTCGGCGGCGCCGCGTTCGACGGATCGGCGGCGACCGCGCGGACGACGTTCTCGGCGTGCCGGTAGAAGCACCCCTGGGCATCGCGGGCCTCGGTCACCCCGTCGGTGACCACGAGGAGCGTCTCGTCCGCGGCGAGGGCCAGCCGGCGCACCGACACCGACGGGCCGGACGTCAGGTCGCCCATGCCGAGCGGCAGCCCGCCGGCGTCCGCGAGGGGCCGCACGCCCTCGGGGCCGGCCGCCAGCGGGGGTTCGTGGCCGAAGAAGACGGCGTCCACGGCGTCGGGCAGGTCCTCGGAGAAGCCGATCAGGACGGCGGTGGCGAAGCGGTCGCCGTCGGACCGGCCGAGGGCCGCGGTGTGCGCGCGGTGGCGCCGCATGCGGGTCTCCAGACGCTCGGCGACCGTCGCGAGGTCCGGCTCGTGGTAGCCGACCTCACGGAAGGTGCCGAGCAGCGCGGCCGCCGCCTCCACCGCGCCCAGGCCCTTGCCCTGCACGTCGCCGACGAGGACGCGGGTGCCGTGCGGGCCGGGCTGGATGTCGTAGAAGTCGCCGCCGACGCGGGCCTCGGTGTCCGAGGAGAGGTAGACGGCGGCGTGGTCGAGGCCGCCGAAGCCCACCGGGAGCGGGCGCAGCACGGTACGGCGGGTGGTCTCGGCGATGTCCCGCATGTGCAGCATGCGCTGCTCGCCGCCGACCCGGAGCGCGGCGGCCAGCACGGCGATCGATCCGCCGAGGGTGACGAGGATCAGGCCGGGCAGCCCGGTCTGCTCGCGATGCTGCCAGGTGGTGTCGGCGAGGACGTACACGACGACGGCGGCCACCGCGTACAGGGCCGTGGCCCGCACCCCGCAGATCGCCGCGGCGACACCGGGCACGAGCACCGTCCAGGAGATTATGTGGAACGCGCCGGTGGAGATGTCGGCCGCCGCGATACCGACGAGCAGCAGCAACGGGAACAGCCAGGCCACGCTGTGCCCGCGGACACTGAGCAGTTCGTGCCGGGACACGACGTCGCCCCGGCCGGCGGCCTGGACGAGTCGGCCGAGCAGCCGCCACCGGCCGCGCACCGGCTCGCGGTCGCGACTGAACACGGGGCTCAGCGAAACACGTGCCCCCGCGGCCCGCATCCTGACTTGCCGGTCGGCCCGCCCAGGTGTGCCCTGGTAGACGGGGGCGAGTCGAGAGGAGTGCGCCATGGCTCACGCGGTACCGGCACGCGGAACATCCACCGGAACGTCCCCCGGGACGGGCGCGCGCGGCCGTACGACGACGCCCGATGTCTTCGGCGAGCGGGCCCACAAGGTGGCGAAGTGGGCGGTGCCCGTCACGATCGGGCTGGTCTACGGCTACTGGGCCGCGTCCATCAACCGCCACGGCGGCCCCATCACCGGCTGGAACCTGCTGTTCGGCTTCATGACCGTGCTCGCGTTCGTCGTGCTCTTCGCCGTGGTCCGTGCGGTGGCCCGGCGGCTGCCGCGCGAAGGCCACGCGGTCCTGTGGGCCGCGTTCGCGGGCAGTGCGCTGGGGTTCCTGTACGCGCAGAGCGGCGTGGCCATGTTCACCTGCGTCGTCGTGTCCCTGCTGCTCGCGGCGGCGGTGTTCGCCACGTTGTTCTACCGCTACTACACCCACGAGGACGCGAAGGGCCACCGGGTCACCTGACGCACCGCACGTCCGCACGTCCGGGAGGCCGGAGCGCCGGGACGGGCGGCCACTCGTCCGCGGCCCTCCGGTCCGGGCGGGGCGCCCGTTCGGCTCGTCGTGGGGGGCCATATGCAGTCACGCCGGTCGCCCGTGCCGCTGCCGGGGCCTTGCCTGGAAGGGTGTCCCCACGTCACCGGAACGCCCTGTCGGCCGTCCTGATCGCCCTCGCCTGCCTGCTCGCGCCGTGCGGCACGCTGGCGGGCTGGGCGGTGCTCGGGCCGGCCGACACCGGACGGTACGTCGCCGCCATGTCGCCGCTCGCCGACGATCCGGACGTACGGGACGCGGTCGCCGACGCGGTGGGCGACACGGTGGGCGACGGGGTCGTGGACCAGGTCGCGGCCGGCCCCGTGAGCGGCACCGTGCGGCTCTTCGTGCGGGACGCTGCACGGTCCTTCACCCGGACCGAGGCCTTCCGCGAGGGCTGGGACGCGGCCAACCGCACCGTCCACGACGCCGTACTGCGCGCCCTGCGGGACGAACGGTCGCGCGGACGCGCGGTCACCGTCGACCTGGCCCCCGTCACCGCCCGCGTCAAGGACCGGCTCGCCGACGACAACGTGCCGTTCGCGCGGCGCATCCCGGTCCGGCACACCGCGGTCACCGTGCTCCCGGCCCACGAGGTGGACCGGCTCAGGAAGGGCTACCACGTGCTCGACGTCGCCGCCGTGTGGCTGCCGCTCGCGGCCGTCGTCTTCGCGGTCACCGGCATCGCCGTCGCCGCCTGCCGCCGTCGCGCGGTCACGGCCGCCGGGATCGGCACCGCCCTCGGTGGGGCGCTGCTCGCCCTCGCCGTCGTGGTCGGCCGCCGGTTCACCGTCGCCGAACTCCCCGGCGCGGTGGACGGCGCGGTGGACGGACCAGCCGCGGGCGCCGTCTACGACGCCCTCACCGACACCCTGCGCACGGCCTCCTGGCTCCTGGTCGCCCTGGGCCTCACGGTCGCCCTGGCCTCCTGGCTCACGGGCCGGTACGGACATCTGCTGCGCCGGCGCCGGGCACCGGCGGGGACCGCCGTCGACCCGGCACCGCCCCGGCGGCCGCGGGCCCGGCTCTGAGCCGCCCGGTCGGGAACCCGTCACCGGCTGGATCCGCGGGCGCCCGGCGGCGGGTAATACCTTGGCCGGGCTTCCGACCCGGAGGCTAGGGTCACCGACCATGTCCAAGACGACGACCCTGTGGCGCCCCACCGGCCCCGAGGAGCTGGCGCTGGTCGAGGCCTCCGACTGGATCGCCTGGCCGCCCCGCCTGCCCGAGCAGCCGATCTTCTACCCCGTGCTCAACGAGGACTACGCCGCCCGCATCGCCCGCGACTGGAACGTCCCCGCGTCCGGCTCGGGCTACGTCACGCGGTTCGAGGTCGACGCCGACTTCCTGGAGCGCTACCCGGTACGCCGGGCCGGCGGCGAGACCATCCTGGAGCTGTGGGTTCCGGCGGAGGAGCTGGCGGAGTTCAACCGGCACATCGTGGGGCGCATCGAGGTGGTCCGGGAGTTCCACGCGGAGGCGTAGGGGGTGTCGTTTGGATCAGGTCGGCTCCAGGCAACGGTGCCGTGCAACCGGCCCGAGCGGGGTCTGGTGCGTGCAGCTGCAAGGCGGAGGAGGGCGACAGGGCGGAGCCCTGGCAACCGACGACAACGCCGCAGATGTGCGTGCCAGGCCCCGCGACCCCGGCAGGATCCAAACGACACCCCCTAGGGCACCCTGTGCGCAACTTTCGGCCCCCGGCGTCCGTCTTAGACGGAGGATTCGGGCATCGCACAGGAAGCCACCGCACCCGCGAGCGAAGGGCCGGGACTTGAACACGGACACCGACACGGCGACCGGCCAGTGGACGGACTCGCGGGAGCGGCCGGCCGCCCGCCGCGCCGGACGGCGGTTCGGGGCCTGGTGCGCGGGGCTGCTGTTCGCCGTGGTGAGCGTGGTCGTCGGCTGCCGCCTCGCCGACAGCGACGGCGTCACACCCGTACCGCAGCTGCTCGCCTTCCTGCCCTGGCTGCTCGTGCCGACGGGCGCCGGGCTGCTGCTGACGCTGCTCGCCCGGTGGTGGACCGGCGCGGTGTGGGGGGTGGCGCTGCTCGGGCTGCTGGCGTGGTTCATCGAGCCGTACGGCAGGACGGGCGACCCCGTCGGGCTGCCCGTCGCCGAGCTGCGGGTGCTGACCTCGAACGTCGAGTTCGGGCAGGGCACCGGCGAGCTGGTCTCCGCCGTGCGGCGCGAGCAGCCCGACATCGTGTTCGTACAGGAGTGCGAGTACACGTGCGACGCGGCGCTGCGGCGCGACCTCGCCGCCGACTACCCCCACCGGCAGGCCGTCGAGGGCGGCGGCTCCGAGGGGTCCGTCATCCTGAGCGCGTTCCCGCTGAAGGCCACCCCCGGCGTCCCCGGCACCATGGGCATGCCGGGCGCCGTCGCCGACGTGCGCGGCAACCCCGTACGGCTCCAGCTCGCCCACCCGATGCCGCCGCTGCCGGACCAGGTCGGCCTGTGGCGCGAGGAGCTGGGCGCACTGCGCGACGCCGCCGCCGAAACCGAGGGCAGCGGGGCCCCCAGCATCCTCGCCGGCGACTTCAACGCCTCCCAGGACCACGCCGCCTTCCGCCGCATCCTCGACACGGGGCTGCGCGACGCGGCCCGGCTGGCCGGGGCCGACCGGACGGCCACCTGGCCGGCCCGGACCGCCCCGGCGTTCGGCGTGCAGATCGACCACGTCCTGGTGTCGGAGGACTTCACCGCACACCGCGCCCGGTTCCTGGACCTGGCCGACACCGACCACCGCGCGCTGGTCGTCGACCTCACGCTGCACAGGGCCGGCTGACACCGGCCCCGGACGACGCGGCGGGCGCTCAGACGCCGATGTCGCGGCCGTCCGCGCGCCACACGGCGACGACCGCCGGACGCACGAGCGTCCCGGGCCCGTCGGGCCAGGTGCTGGCCGGCTCCTCCACGGAGGCGCCGTCGATCTCGCCCGGGTGCTGCACGGCGACCAGCACGCGCCGGTCCTGGATGAGCGGGCCGCAGGTCTCCGCGCCGTTCGGCACGGTCAGGAACTGCTTCAGCTCACCGCGCCGGTCGCCCTTGGTCGCGACGCCGAAGAGGCCGTCGTGGGTGCCGAGCGCGTTGCCGTCGGTGGACAGCCACAGGTTGCCGTGGTCGTCGAAGGCGACGTTGTCGGGGCAGGAGATCGGGCTGACCCGGTCCTTCGGGAAGCCCGCGAAGTACGTCGCCGGGTCCTCCGGGTCACCGGCGACGAGGAACAGCGACCAGGCGAAGGCGGTGGCGTCGGCCCGGTTCCAGCGCTCGGTCAGCTCCAGGACGTGCCCGTGCTTGTTGCTGTTGCGCGGGTTGGCCTCGTCGGGGCCGGCGTAACCGGCCTTGCCGCGGTTGGAGTTGTTGGTGAGCGCGACGTACACCTTGCCGGTCGTCGGCGAGGGCTCGATGTCCTCGGGCCGGTCCATCTTCGTCGCGCCGACCTTGTCACCGGCGAGCCGCGTGAAGACGCAGACCTCCTCGGCGCTCATGCCGTCGACGTGCGAGACGGCGCCGTCCTCGGTGGCGGTGACCAGCGGGATCCAGCGGCCACTGCCGTCGAACTCGCCGTCGCGCGGCAGCTTGCCCGTGCCGTCGATCTCGATCGCCGGGGAGTCGCCGCTGAGCTTGGCGACGTAGAGGGTGCCCTCGTCGAGCAGCGACAGGTTGTGCTCGCGCGCCCAGCGGCTGTTGCCGTGCCGCATCCGCTTGCTGCCGACGAACTTGTAGAAGTAGTCGAACCGCTCGTCGTCGCCGGTGTAGACGACCGGGCGCCCGTCGTGGGTGAGCCGCACGGTCGCGGCCTCGTGCTTGAAGCGGCCGAGCAGCGTGTGCTTGCGCGGGGTGGACTCCGGGTCGTACGGGTCCAGTTCGACGACGTACCCGAAGCGGTGCACCTCGTTCGGCTCCTGGGCGACGTCGAAGCGCTTGTCGAACCGCTCCCACTTGCGCTCGGTGGCGCCGGTGCCGATCCCGTACCGCTTGTCCGTCGCCCGGCTGCTGTTGGCGAAGTACTGGTTGAAGTTCTCCTCGCCGTGCAGCGTCGTGCCCCACGGGGTGGTGCCGCCGGAGCAGTTGTTGAGGGTGCCGAGCACCTTCCGGCCGGACCGGTCGGCGGAGGTCTTCACCAGGTCGGACCCGGCGGCCGGGCCGGTCAGCCGGAACTCGGTGGTCGCGGTGACGCGCCGGTTCAGGCGGTGCCGCGTGACGGGCGTCAGCTTCCCGCTCCGGCGCTCCTCCTCGACCACCACGGCGGACAGGCCGTGCGCGGCCCAGGCGATCTCGACCTGCTCACGGGTCGGGTTGTCGGGGTCGTAGCCGCGGAACATGAGCATCTCGTCGGTGTACTCGTGGTTGGCGACGAGAACCTGCCGGCCGTGCTCACCGCGCAGCGGCAGCAGCGCGAGGAAGTCGTTGTTGTACCCGAACTGCCCCGCCTGCGCCTCGGCGGTCTGCTTCTCCGGGTCGAAGGCGGGCGCCCCGCGCAGAATGGGTTCACCCCAACGGATCACGACGTCCTGCCGGTAACCCTCCGGGACGGTGACGACGTCGTCGGTGTTGGGCGCGACGGGCGTGAACCGCAGCCCGCGCGCGCCCCGCGATTTCGACGGTTTCCCGTGCCCGCCCCCGTGTCCCCTCCCGGCCACCGGCGCGGCCTGCGCCGACGGCGCCCCGGCCACACCCACGGCCCCGGCACCCGCCGCGGCGACGGTGACGACGGCCGCGGCGCGCATCATGGAACGGCGGCTGAGCGCACCGGCGATCACGTCGCCGACGTACTCGTTGGAGCTGGTGTTGGGCACCTCGTGGAAGCAGGCGTCACCACACCGGAAACGGCAGGTCATGGCGGACCGGCCGCCGGGATGCGAGCCGGACGGTGTTCCGATCAACGGCAGCAGCTTGCGCACTGTGTTCTCCCCTTGAGAATCCCTGGACGCCCTTGGTATCAGCGCGACCGTAGGTGCACATACGTGCGGGAGACGGGCGCCGCGGTGAACGGCGGGTGAATCCCCGGAAGCGGGAAGGGAATTGCCGCGGCGGCTCGATCCCACCTTGACGCGCCAGGGGTTTCATGGCAGACCCTGCACAAGATCACAATCCAGGGCCGCTAACCTTACGTGTCCGTCCTGGCCAGGGATTGACGGGCATCAACTCACGCGAAGGGTTGCGCACATGGGCATTCTCACCTCTCTGCGGAACGTGTTCGGCCGGTCACGCAAAGAACGGGCCGCCCAGGCGGAGGGTGCGACGCAGGAGACGGCACCGCCGGCCACCGCGCCGGAGCCGAAGCTCCCGTCCCAGCCCACCGCGCCCCCGGAGCCGACCGAGCTCCCGGACCAGGCGGAGGCCACCGACCCCACCCCGAAGCCGGCGACCCAGGTCCCCGAGCCCCGCACGGAGACCTCGACCTCGACCACGACCTCCTCCGACGAGCACGAACTCGTCAAGGCCGCCTTCGCCAACATCACGGTCCCGAAACCGACGGATTCCCCGGACGAGCTCACGGCCGACCAGCCCCCGACCACCCCCGAGCCGGAGGCGAAGGCGAAGCCGGAACCGGAGGCGAAGGCGGAGCCCGAGCCGGAACCGGAGGCGAAGGCGGAGCCCGAGCCGGAGCCGGAGGCGAAGGCGGAGCCCGAGCCGGAGCCGGAGGCGAAGGCGGAGCCGGAGCCGGAGCCGGAACCCGCGGCCGCCGACGGCGAGCAGACCCCACAGGGGCCACCCGCACCCGACGACGAAACCAGCACGGGCGGTGCGGGTGGGAACACAGGGGCCGAAGGCGAAGCCGAGGCCGAGCCGACCCCCGAGCCGCAGGCACCCGCACCCGCACCCGCACCCACCGAGCCCGCAAAACCGGCAACAACCGCCGCCCACCTCCGCTCCCGCGCCCCCGGCCTCGCCACCGCCTACAAGGCCGCCGGCACCGCCCTGAAGAAGCACGACCTCACCGGCACCCGCGCCAGCGTCCACCTCGTACTCGACCGCTCCGCCTCCATGCGCCCGTACTACAAGGACGGCTCCGCCCAGGCCCTCGCCGAGCAGACCCTCGCGCTCGCCGCGCACCTGGACCCCGAGGCGACGGTCCACGTCACGTTCTTCTCCACGGAGGTGGACGGCACCGGCGAGCTGACCCTCACCGACCACGAGAACAAGATCGACGAGCTGCACGCAGCGCTCGGCCGCATGGGCCGCACCAGCTACCACGCCGCCGTGGAAGCCGTCCTCGCCCACCACACCAAGGAAGAGCCCCCCGGCAGCCCCGCCCTGGTGGTCTTCCAGACCGACGGCGCCCCCGACGCCAAGACCCCGGCCACCCAGTCCCTCGCCAAGGCGGCGGCCGAGCACCCGAACGTCCACTTCTCCTTCGTCGCCTTCGGTGACCCGGAGAACAAGGCCTTCGACTACCTCCGCAAGCTCAAGACGGGCAACGCGTCCCACTTCCTCGCCGGCGAGACCCCCAAGGAACTCACCGACAAGGAGCTATACGAAGGCGTACTGGCCACCTGGCGCCCGTAGGACACCAGGGCACCGGAACCGCCCGACGGGCGGCGGACAGGGGAGGTCACCCCTGTCCGCCCCCCGAAACACGTGTGAGCCCATCCCCACCGGACCAGTAGGATTTCGCCCATGGCGGCCACTGGAAACGAGAAGCAGGGGGCGAAGGCGTTCTACGTCTCGACCCCCATCTACTACGTCAACGACGCTCCTCACCTGGGCCACGCCTATACGACCGTCGCAGGCGACGTGCTCACCCGCTGGCACCGCCAGCGCGGCGAGAAGGTGTGGTACCTCACCGGCACGGACGAGCACGGTCAGAAGATCATGCGCACGGCCGAGGCGAACGGGGTCACCCCGCAGGCCTGGGCCGACAAGCTCGTCACCGAGGCCTGGAAGCCCCTGTGGGAGCACCTCGACATCGCGAACGACGACTTCATCCGCACCACGCAGAAGCGGCACACCGACCGCGTCCAGGAGTTCGTGCAGGACCTGTACGACAAGGACGAGATCTACAAGGGCGGCTACGAGGGCCCGTACTGCGTGGGCTGCGAGGAGTACAAGCTCCCCGGCGAGCTGCTCGACGGCGAGGGCGAGTACGCGGGCCAGAAGCTGTGCCCGATCCACAAGAAGCCGGTGGAGATCCTCAGCGAGGAGAACTACTTCTTCAAGCTGAGCGAGTACAGCGAGAAGCTGCTCGCCCACTACGAGGCCAACCCGGGCTTCATCCAGCCCGAGTCCGCGCGCAACGAGGTCGTGAACTTCGTCCGCCAGGGCCTGCAGGACCTCTCCATCTCCCGCTCGACCTTCGACTGGGGCGTGCCGGTCCCCTGGGACGACAAGCACGTCATCTACGTGTGGATCGACGCCCTGCTGAACTACGCCACGGCGGTCGGCTACAACGAGAACCCGGAGAAGTTCGAGTCGACGTTCCCCGCCGACGTGCACCTGGTCGGCAAGGACATCCTCCGCTTCCACGCGATCATCTGGCCGGCGATGCTGATGGCCCAGGGCCTCCCGCTGCCCGGGAAGATCGCCGCGAACGGCTGGCTGATGGTCGGCGGCGAGAAGATGAGCAAGTCCAACCTGACCGGCATCAAGCCGCAGGACCTGACCTCGCACTTCGGTGTCGACGCGTACCGCTGGTACTTCCTGCGCGCGATCGCGTTCGGCCAGGACGGCTCGTTCTCCTGGGAGGACTTCTCCGCCCGCTACACCAGCGAGCTGGCCAACGACTACGGCAACCTCGCCTCCCGCGTGGCGGCCATGGTCGGCAAGTACTTCGGCGGCGAGCTGCCGGCCTC
This sequence comes from Streptomyces sp. BB1-1-1, assembly GCF_031597775.1. NCBI lineage: Bacteria > Bacillati > Actinomycetota > Actinomycetes > Kitasatosporales > Streptomycetaceae > Streptomyces > Streptomyces sp. BB1-1-1. Next base: position 4,229,518 of record NZ_CP134203.1, read on the forward strand.
CGAGGCCGACGGGGACGCGGAGAAGGCGATCCACGACGGCCTGGCCAAGGCCGTCACGGAGGCCGACCGGAAGATCGGCGAGGAGCTGGACTTCCAGGGCGGCATCCTGGCCGTCTTCGACTTCGTGAAGCAGGTCAACGGCTACATCACCGAGCAGGAGCCCTGGAAGGTCGCCAAGGACGAGTCGCCGGAGGGCAAGGCCCGCCTGGCGACGATCCTCTACACGGCCGCGGAGTCCCTCCGCGCGGTGGCGGTCCTCCTCAACCCGATCATGCCGGACACCTCCCAGAAGCTCTGGGACTCGCTCGGCGCCGAGGCGTCCCTCGGCCGCCTCGCGGACCAGAAGGTCCAGGAGGCGGGCGACTGGGGCCGGCTGCCGGCCGGTTCGACGGTCACCAAGGGCGCGGTGCTCTTCCCCCGTCTCGAGGAGAAGCCGACCGCGTAACGCGCTCGCTGCAGCACGGGGCCCGGGAGGGGCAGACCTTCTCCCGGGCCCCGCGCTTTGCGAGTATCGGACGAGCAGCCAGCTCACGTGGGGGGATCATCCATGGCACTGTTCGGCAACGCACACAGCATCGACCCGGCCCAGGCGCAGCAGGAGTACGCGCGTCTGCTCGGCCACGGCGAGCAGATCCACGCCGCGTACCTGCTGATCCGCGACACCATCCTGTTCACCGACCGGCGGCTGATCCTGGTCGACAAGCAGGGCATCACCGGCAAGAAGACGGAGTACCACTCGATCCCGTACCGCAGCATCACGCACTTCGCGGTCGAGACGGCCGGTACCTTCGACCTCGACGCCGAGCTGAAGATCTGGCTCTCCGGCTCCCAGGCCCCCATCCAGAAGACCTTCACCAAGGGCGTCGACATCTACGAGGTCCAGGCGATCCTGACCCAGTTCGTGGCGCGGTAGGACTACGGCAGCTCTTCAGCTCCCGGACGCGTACGCCAGGAAGCCCGCCCACGCCTGCGCCGCCAGCGCGAGGCGTGGGCTCGCGTCGCGGTACTTGGAGTCACGGACGTGGACGGTGCCGGGGGTGGTCGCCGCCTCGACGCAGGAGTCGCCGTCGGGGTCCGTCGCTATAACTGCTCTTGAACCACGCCAGTTCAGAGGCGTCCCCGGCGAGGGCCTTGCGGATCATGTGTCTCCCAGAAGTTGCTCGATGAAGGCCAGCGACTCCCCTGGCGGGAGGGCCTGCGCCCGGATGGTGCCATACCGCAGCTCAAGGATGCGAAGCTGCCTCGGGTCGTGCGTCGGACGGCCATTTAACGCCCCGTCGGAGCGTCCCACCGCCACGCAAGCGCCTCCCCGTCGTCCCCCAGCCGTCCTGTACCGCCCCCGCCCTCCTCCAGGCGGCCGTCGACGTCCTCACCGGCCTGCGCCGCCGCGACCCCCGACTCCTCCTCTCGGCCACCGACGCCGAACACCTCGCCCCGGGCGTCGCCGCCTGGCTGGAACGCGAGGTCAGCCCCACCGCCGTACGCCCCGCCCTGACCGAGAACCTGCCGCTCGAGCCCCTGATCCGGCCGGCCGCCTTCCTCGCCCACCGCCTGACCGCCCAGCTGCCGCCCCCACCACCGCTCCGGCCCCCCGTCCCGCAGGCCCCCGAGCCCCGGCACCCGTTTCAGACCTGCGACGGCTGCGACCGCCCCTTCCGGGCCCCGGATCCCGGCCGCTGCCGCGACTGCCGAACCGATCACCCGGAGGACGCCTAGCATGAACTCGACGATCCTTGCCCGAGCCCGTGGGCACACACGCCGAGGAGCGAGCGCCATGACCATCGCACCCGACAACGCGCAGCAGGGGGCTTCCCACCTGTACCGGGCCATGCGGGAATTCGTTCAGGCCATGGACGACACGCTGCCCGGCAAGTTCGAGATCACCAAGGAAGGAATCGTCCACGACATGATGTCGCCCGGAGGGCCGCACGAGGTCACAGCTGCGCACATCAGCCGCCGTCTGGAAAAGATGCTGCCGGACGCGTTGCTGGCCCATACCGGCACACCTGATGTGGAGGACGAACCCGAGGGCATCATGCGTCATCCCGACGTCATGGTGATCGCGTGGGCGGACCTGGGCGTCCAGGGCTCGATCGACCCTCGCGCGCTCATCGCCGCCATCGAAGTGGTCTCCCAGTCCAACCCGGAGAACGACTGGGTCACCAAGATGCGCGACTACCCCCTCATGGGCATCCCCGTCTACGTGATCTTCGATCCTCGTAAGGGCGAGGGCGCCGTCCTCACCGACATCCACACCACCCCCGACGGCCCCCGCTACGCCACTCGCAAGGACTTCGTCTACGGCGAGGACGTCACCATCGCCGACTGGACCATCCCGACCCAGAACCTGCCGCTCTACCGGAGCGAGGACCAGGCGTGACGGCGACGAAGGGCCCGGCACCGGAGATCGATCCGGTGCCGGGCCCCATGCCGTGCCGTCGGCGGACTACTTCGGCTGCGGCTTGCGCACCGTCAGGTGCAGCTCCCTCAGCCGGGTCTCGTCCAGCTCGGTCGGCGCGCCCATCATCAGGTCCTGGGCGTTGCCGTTGAGCGGGAAGGCGATCGTCTCGCGGATGTTGGGCTCGTCGGCGAGCAGCATGACGATGCGGTCGACGCCGGGGGCGATGCCACCGTGCGGCGGGGCGCCGAAGCGGAGCGCGCGCAGCATGCCGGCGAACTCGCGCTCGACGGTCTCGGCGTCGTAGCCGGCGATCGCGAACGCCTTGAGCATGATGTCCGGCTCGTGGTTCCGGATCGCGCCGGAGGACAGCTCGACGCCGTTGCAGACGATGTCGTACTGCCAAGCCAGGATGTCCAGCGGGTCCTGGTTCTCCAGGGCGTCCATGCCGCCCTGCGGCATCGAGAACGGGTTGTGGGAGAAGTCGATCTTCCCCGTCTCCTCGTCCTTCTCGTACATCGGGAAGTCGACGATCCAGCAGAACCGGAAGACGTTCTCCTCGAAGTGCCCGGCGCGCTTGGCGGCCTCGACCCGCACCGCGCCCATGATCTTCGAGACCTCGTCGAACTCGCCCGCGCCGAAGAACACCGCGTGGCCGGGGGCCAGGGAGAGCCGCTTGGTCAGCTCGGCGACGTTCTCCTCGGTGAGGAACTTCGCGATCGGACCGGTCAGCGTGCCGTCCTCGCCGACGCGCACCCAGGCCAGGCCCTTGGCGCCCTGCGAGACGGCGTAGTCGCCGAGCTGGTCGAAGAACTTGCGGGGCTGGCCCGAGACGTCCGGCACCGGCAGTGCGCGGACGTGCTTGCCGGCGAAGGCCTTGAACTCCGAGCCCGCGAAGATGTCGGTGATGTCGACGAGCTCCAGCTTGGCGCGCAGGTCCGGCTTGTCGGAGCCGTACTTCAGCATCGCCTCGCGGAACGGGATCCGCGGGAAGGGGGAGGTGACCTCGCGGCCGCCGCCGAACTCGGTGAACAGCTCCGTCATCAGCCGCTCGACCGGCTGGAAGACGTCCTCCTGCTCGACGAAGCTCATCTCGACGTCGAGCTGGTAGAACTCGCCCGGCGAGCGGTCGGCGCGGGCGTCCTCGTCGCGGAAGCAGGGCGCGATCTGGAAGTACCGGTCGAAGCCGGAGATCATCAGCAGCTGCTTGAACTGCTGCGGCGCCTGCGGCAGGGCGTAGAAGCGGCCCGCGTGCAGACGGGAGGGCACGACGAAGTCGCGGGCACCCTCGGGGGAGGTGGCGGTGAGGATGGGCGTCGCCATCTCGTTGAAGCCGAGGGCCACCATCTTGTGACGGATCGCCGAGATGACCGCCGTGCGCATCATGATGTTGCGGTGCATGCGCTCGCGGCGCAGGTCCAGGAAGCGGTACTCCAGGCGCCGCTCCTCGTTGACCCCGTCCTCGGTGTTGATGGTGAAGGGCAGCGGCTGGGCGGCGCCGAGCAGCTCGACCTCACCCACCTCGACCTCGACCTCACCGGTGGGCAGGTCGGGGTTGATGTTGTCGGCGCCCCGGGAGACGACCTTGCCGTCGACACGAACGGTCGACTCCTTGGTCAGTTTGTCCAGCGCCTCGTAGGCCTCGGTGCCCGGACGGGCGACGAGCTGCGTGATGCCGTAGTGATCGCGCAGATCGATGAAGAGGATGCCGCCCAGGTCGCGCCGATTGTGCAGCCAGCCACTCAGTCGGACGTCGGTGCCGACGTCAGAGGAGCGGAGCTCGCCGCAGGTGTGGGACCTGTACCGATGCATCGTCGTTCATCCAGCCTTCGTGGATCGGGGATGGTGTTCCGCGTTTCACGTGAAACAACCCCAGCGTGAAACAACCCCCAGCGTACCGGCCGGGCACAGCTGCCCTCCTCCCTATTGACGCGGCGCGGGCCCGGGGGCGACCGGTGGCAGTCTCCAATCACCTCTTCCTACAGTGGATGAATGCGCACTGGTGAGCCCCTGCCCGAGGTAGGGGACGTCCTTGCCGCTCTCGCGACCGGTCTGTGGCACTGGGACACCGCCACGGGAGAGGTCACGGTCGACGCGGAGGCGGCCCGCCTGCTCGGGCTGCCCGCGGAACGGGCGAGCCTCACCGAGGCCCAGGTGCGGGCCCGGCTGCATCCGGTGGACTGGAACGAGATCACCGGGGTGGTCCAGCTCGCCGTCGCCGAGGGCACCCTCGCCGAGGTCCGGATCCGGATCATGGACGAGCTGGGCCACATCGTCCGGATCGTCCGCAGCCGCTCCAAGCCGTCCTTCGACCCCGTGCGCAAGGCCTACGAGCTGACCGGCACCCTCCAAGAGGTCGCCGAGCCGACGCCGGGCACGCCCGCCGGGCGCAGCGCGGTCACCGGTGACTGGCGCCGCTCACGGGAGGCGTTCCTCCTGGACGCGGGCCGGGCACTGGCCGAGGCGCGGTCCACCGAGGAGGTGCTGCGGGTCGCGGCAGGGTTGTCGATGCCGGGATTCTCCCCGGACGGGCTCGCGGTCTTCGGGGTCTCCGGCGACCGCCTGACGGTCATCGGCCACCACGGACAGCCGCAGAACGACATGAACCCGTTCGTGAACATGCCGCTGGACACCGACTACCCGGCCGCCGAGGCGGTCCGCACCGGTCGCGCCGTCTATCTCTCCTCCCCCGAGCGGTACCGGTCCCGCTACCCCCTCACCTGGCCGCTCGCCGAGCGCTTCGGCCGCCGTTCCTGGGCCTTCCTGCCGCTGACCGTGGCGGGCCGCCCGATGGGCGCCTGGATGGCGGCCTTCGCCTACCCGGTCGCGTTCACACCGGACGAACGGTCGGTGCTGACCACCGTGGCGAGGATGCTGGCGCAGGCCCTGACCCGGGCCGGCGCCGCCGAGACCCAGCGGGAGCTGACCGACGGGCTGCAGCGCACCATGCTGCCCGTGCTCGGCCCGGAGATCCCCGGCATGAGCGTCGCCGCCCGCTACGTCCCCACCGGCGGCGGCCTCCAGGTCGGCGGCGACTGGTACGACATGATCGAGTTGCCCGGGGGACGCTTCGCCCTGGTCATCGGCGACGTCCAGGGACACGACGTACGCGCGGCCGGGCTGATGGGCCAGCTGCGCATCGCCCTGCGCGCCTACGCCGCCGAGGGCCACCGTCCCGACGCGGTGCTCTCCCGCGCCTCCCACTTCTTCCACGGTCTCGCCCAGTCCGGCGACGACCCCGGGGACATGCGCTTCGCGACCTGCTACTACGCCGAGGTCGACCCCGCGACCGGCACGGTGGAGAGCGCCCGCGCCGGGCATCTGGACCCGGTCGTGCGCATGGCGGACGGGACGGCGCTGATCCTCGCCACGGCGGGCGGACTGCCCCTCGGCATCGACCCGGACTCCGACTACCCGACCACACGGCTCGCCCTGGAACCCGGGGACACCCTGATGCTGTGCACGGACGGCCTGGTGGAGACCGGCGGCCACGATCTGCAGACCGGCTGGCACCGCCTCCGCGTGATCCTGGAGGAGCACGACGGGGGCCTGGAGGAGCTGGCCGACGCACTGGTCCAGGCCGTGCACGGGCCCTCCTCGCACCACACCACCGGCCCGCTGGCCGACCGGCGGGAGGACGACATCGCCCTGTTGCTGCTGTGCCGGCAGGGCGAGGGCTGCGGCTGCGGCGACAGCACCGTGGCCAGGCCCTCGGTGCGCCGCACCATGCTGACGGTCGCGCAGGCCGAGCCCGCGCGGATCGCCACCGCCCGGCAGCATCTGCGCGACCTGCTGCACGACTGGCCGAACGAGGAGCAGCGGGACGCCGCGGTGCTCCTGCTCTCCGAGATGCTGACCAACGTCCTGGTGCACACCGACGCCGACGCCCTGCTGGTCGCCGAGGTCGTCGGCGAGCCGGGCGAGCGGCTGATCCGGGTGGAGGTCACCGACAGCGGCGACGACCTGCCGCACAAGCGCCGACCGGGGGAGATGGCGTCCTCCGGACGCGGCCTGATGCTGATCGAGCTGCTCGCGGACGCGTGGGGAGTCGCCCCGCGCGGCGAGGGCAAGAGCATCTGGTACGAGGTCTACGAGTCCGCAGGACCGGAAGGCGGCCCCGGAGACGGCCGCGGCCCCGCCGGCGACCCCGATGCCGCGTAACGCGCCTGGAGCTCGTGGACGACCCCGAACGCCGCCGCGGTGAGGGGAACGGCCAGGAGCATTCCCAGGATGCCCGCCACCGACGCCCCCGCGGTGAGCGCCAGCAGCACGATCGCCGGGTGCATCTGCACGGTCCGGCTCTGGATCACCGGCTGGAGCACGTGTCCCTCCAGCACCTGCACGGCCAGGACCACCCCGAGGGCCCACAGCGCGATGACGAACCCCCGGTCGGCCAGCGCGACCAGCACGGCGACGGCTCCGGAGATGAACGCGCCGAGGTAGGGGATGTAGGCGCCGACGAAGACCAGCGCGCCGAGCCCGACGGCACCGGGGACGCGCAGGACGAGCAGCCCGACGGTGATGCAGACCGCGTCGATGAGCGCGATGAGGGTGGTGCCCCGCATGAAGCCCTCGACGGCCCCGAAGGCCCGCCGGGACATCGCCTCGACCATGTCGGCGCCGCCGGGCGGGGCGATGGCCCGCACCGTGCCGACGGCCCGGTCGGAGTCGCGCAGGAAGAAGAAGACGAGCAGCAGGGCGAGCACCGCCATGGCGAGCATCTCGCCGACGACGCTGATCCCGGTGACCACCCCCGAGGCGGCCGTGCCGCCGAACTTGCCCAGCAGCTCACGCGCGTTGGACGCCATGTCCTCCAGCGAGGTCCCGGCCGCCCCGAAGTGGTCGGCGATGTCCTTGGCCGCGTCCCGGAGCGAGGCGATGATCTGGTCGCCGGTCTCGATGAGCGCGGACACCACGATGTACACGGCCCCGCCGACCACGGCGACGACCGCGACACAGGTGAGCCCGGCGGCCAGCGACCGCTGCACGTGCGCCTTCACCAGCCACCGGTGCAGCGGCCTGAGCAGGGCGGTGCCCAGCAGCGCGAGCAGCGCCGGCGTCACCGCGGTGCGGAACTCGACGCAGAGCCGGATCGCGACGTAGACGACACCGCTGGCGAGCAGGATGACGGCGCACCAGGCGGCGAACCGACGGACCGGACCGGGAAGCAGCTGCACGCCCCCAGCCGATCACGCGCCGGGCGGGCTGTCCTGCGCGGACGGCCCGCCCGGGTGACACGGCGTCAGCGTGACGTCCTGTCAGTCCGCGACCGGCGTCAGGCGTCAGGCCCCGCCGCCGACATCCCGTGGACCGCCGGGACCGTGCCCAGGCGGCCCTTCTGGAAGTCGTCGAAGGCCTGCTGGAGTTCCTCACGGGTGTTCATGACGAACGGCCCGTAGTGCGCCATCGGTTCCCGGATCGGCTGCCCGCCGAGCAGCACGACCTCCAGGTCGGGGGTGTGCGAGTCCTGCTTCTCGTCCGCGCGGACGGTCAGCGAGCCGCCGGCCCCGAAGACGGCCGTCTGCCCCAGGTGGACCGGCCGCCGCTCGGCGCCCACCGACCCGCGCCCGGCCAGCACGTACGCCAGGCCGTTGAAGTCCTCCCGCCAGGGCAGGGTGACCTCGGCGCCGGGCGCGAGCGTCGCGTGGACCATCGTGATCGGCGTGTGCGTGATGCCGGGGCCCTCGTGGCCGTCCAGCTCACCGGCGATGACGCGCATCAGCGCGCCGCCGTCCGGGGAGGTGAGCAGCTGGACGGAGCCGCTGCGGATGTCCTGGTACCTGGGCGCCATCATCTTGTCCCTGGCCGGGAGGTTCACCCACAGCTGGAGCCCGTGGAAGAGCCCGCCCGACATGACCAGCTGCTCCGGCGGCGCCTCGATGTGCAGCAGGCCGGAGCCCGCCGTCATCCACTGGGTGTCGCCGTTGGTGATGGTGCCGCCGCCACCGTTGGAGTCCTGGTGGTCGAAGACCCCGTCGATGATGTAGGTGACGGTCTCGAAGCCGCGGTGCGGGTGCCAGGGCGTGCCCTTGGGCTCGCCGGGCGCGTACTCCACCTCACCCATCTGGTCCATCATGATGAACGGGTCGAGATGGCGGTAGTTGATCCCGGCGAACGCGCGGCGAACCGGGAAGCCCTCGCCCTCGAAACCGCCGGGCGCGGTCGTGACGGTGAGCACGGGACGTGCGACGGCGTCGGCGGGTGCGGATACGCGGGGCAGCGTCAACGGGTTCTCGACGGTCACTGCAGGCATGTCGGTACCTCCTCGGGTACGCCCACTTTAGTTGAGCGTTGAACTTCTTGCCACCTCAAACCCAGAAAGCCCGGAGGGCATTCCCTCCGGGCTGGCAGTGGCGGCAACGGTCAGCCGTACATCCGACGCATGGCGAAATCGACCATCTGTTCGACGGCCTTCGCATCGAAGACCATCCGATGCTCGCCCTCCATGTCCAGTACGAAGCCGTAGCCGGTCGGCAGGAGGTCGATCACCTCCGCGCCGGTGATCACGAAGTACTTGGACTCCTTGCCCGCGTACCGGCGCAGCTCCTTGAGCCCGGTGAACATGGGGATCACCGGCTGCTGGGTGTTGTGCAGCGCGAGGAAGCCGGGGTTGTCACCGCGCGGGCAGTAGACCTTCGAGGTCGCGAAGATCTGCTGGAAGTCCTCGGCGGACATCTGGCCGGTGGTGAAGGCGCGCACCGCGTCCGCGAGCGAGGGCGGGGACGGCTCGGGGTACAGCGGCGGCTGCTGCCCGTATCCGCCGGACATCGGCTGCTGCGGCGGGGCGTACTGCTGCTGCTGTTGGCCCGCGGTCTGGTCGTAGCCGTACATGCCGCAAAGAGTAGCGAGTGACGGGTCACAGATGACCGGCTTGGGGTTGCTTCTTATTACCGACGGGTAGCATCATCGTAGCTACTGCTTGGTACGCGCAGTCGGTATGTGTACAGATGCGAGGATTCAGTGCCTCGCCGATCTCTCAACGGAGCCGTCGCCATGGGGCACTACAAGCCGAATCTCCGGGACATCGAGTTCAACCTCTTCGAGGTGCTCGGCCGCGACAAGGTGTACGGCACCGGCCCGTTCGCGGAGATGGACACGGACACCGCCAAGAGCGTCCTGGAGGAGCTGACCCGCCTCTCGGAGAACGAGCTGGCCGAGTCCTTCGCCGACGCCGACCGCAACCCGCCGGTCTTCGACCCGGAGACGAACACCGCGCCGGTCCCGGCGTCCTTCAAGAAGAGCTACCAGGCCTTCATGGACTCCGAGTACTGGCGCCTGGGCCTGCCCGAGGAGATCGGCGGCACCACCTCGCCGCGCTCCCTGATCTGGGCCTACGCGGAGCTGATCCTCGGCGCCAACCCGGCCGTGTGGATGTACTCCTCCGGCCCCGCCTTCGCGGGCATCCTCTTCGAGGAGGGCAACGAGGCGCAGAAGCACATCGCGTCCTTCGCCGTCGAGAAGCAGTGGGGCTCCACCATGGTCCTCACCGAGCCGGACGCGGGCTCGGACGTCGGCGCCGGCCGTACCAAGGCGGTCCAGCAGGAGGACGGCTCCTGGCACATCGAGGGCGTCAAGCGCTTCATCACGTCCGGCGAGCACGACATGTCGGAGAACATCCTCCACTACGTCCTCGCCCGCCCGGAGGGCGCCGGCCCCGGCACCAAGGGCCTGTCCCTCTTCCTCGTCCCGAAGTACGAGTTCGACTTCGAGACCGGCGAGCTGGGCGAGCGCAACGGCGTCTACGCCACCAACGTCGAGCACAAGATGGGCCTGAAGGCCTCCAACACCTGCGAGATGACCTTCGGCGACCGCCACCCCGCCAAGGGCTGGCTGATCGGCGACAAGCACGACGGCATCCGCCAGATGTTCCGCATCATCGAGTTCGCCCGCATGATGGTCGGCACGAAGGCGATCTCCACCCTCTCCACGGGCTACCTCAACGCCCTGGAGTACGCCAAGGAGCGCGTCCAGGGACCCGACCTGGCCAACTTCATGGACAAGTCGGCGCCCAAGGTCACCATCACGCACCACCCGGACGTCCGCCGCTCCCTCATGACGCAGAAGGCGTACGCCGAGGGCATGCGCGCGCTGGTGATGTACACCGCCTCCGTCCAGGACGAGATCCAGGTCAAGGAGGCGAACGGCGAGGACGCCGCCACCGAGCACGCCCTCAACGACCTGCTCCTGCCGATCGTGAAGGGCTACGGCTCGGAGAAGGCCTACGAGCAGCTCGCCCAGTCGCTCCAGACCTTCGGCGGCTCCGGGTTCCTCCAGGAGTACCCGATCGAGCAGTACATCCGCGACGCCAAGATCGACACCCTGTACGAGGGCACCACGGCGATCCAGGGCCAGGACTACTTCTTCCGGAAGATCGTCCGCAACCAGGGCGCCGCGCTGAACTCGCTCGCCGAGGACATCAAGAAGTTCCTCGCCCTCGGCACCGGCGGCGAGGAGCTGTCCGGCGCCCGCGAGCACCTGGCCAAGGCCGCCGTCGAGCTGGAGGCCATCGTCGGCCTGATGCTCACCGACCTCGCCGCCACCGAGCAGGACGTCAAGAACATCTACAAGGTGGGTCTCAACACCACCCGCCTCCTCCTCGCCTCCGGTGACGTGATCGTCGGCTATCTGCTCCTCAAGGGCGCCGCGATCGCCGCCGAGAAGCTGCCGACCGCGTCCGCCAAGGACAAGGCGTTCTACACCGGCAAGATCGCCGCCGCGAAGTTCTTCGCGGCCAACGTCCTGCCCGGCGTCACCATGGCCCGCAAGGTCGCCCAGGGTGTCGAGCTGGACCTGATGGAGCTGGACGAGGCGGCCTTCTAGGACCCGTCCGCCCCCCTCCACCAATTCCACACAGCCTGACGAGGGTCCGCTCCCGCTCCACGGGAAGCGGGCCCTCGCACGTCGTTAAGGTGAACCCCATGAGCGCACCCTCCCGCTTCGACCGCGGCCACACCGACGACCTCATGTCCTTCCTCGCGGCCGGCCCCACGCCGTACCACGCCGTGGCAACCGCCGCCGAGCGGCTGGAGAAGGCCGGTTTCCGGCAGGTCGCGGAGACGGACGCCTGGGAGGGCACCGCGGGCGGCAAGTACGTGCTGCGCGGCGGCGCGATCGTGGCCTGGTACGTCCCCGAGGGCGCGGCCCCGCACACCCCGTTCCGCATCGTCGGCGCGCACACCGACTCCCCCAACCTGCGCGTGAAGCCCCGCCCGGACACCGGGGCGCACGGCTGGCGCCAGGTCGCCGTGGAGATCTACGGCGGCCCCCTGATGAACTCCTGGCTCGACCGTGACCTGGGCCTGGCCGGCCGGCTCACGCTGCGCGACGGCTCGACCCGCCTGGTCAACATCGACCGCCCGCTGCTCCGCGTCCCGCAACTCGCCATCCACATGGACCGCAACGTGTCCGCGGAGGGCCTCAAGCTCGACAAGCAGCGCCACCTCCAGCCCGTCTGGGGCCTGGGCGACACCGTCCGCGACGGCGACCTGATCGCCTTCCTGGAGGAGGAGGCGGGTCTCGCCCGCGGCGAGGTCACCGGCTGGGACCTGATGACCCACTCGGTGGAGCCCCCGGCCTACCTGGGCCGCGACCGGGACCTGGTGGCCGGCCCCCGCATGGACAACCTCCTGTCCGTGCACGCCGGCGTGGCCGCCCTGGCCGCGGTCGCGACCTCCGGCGCGGACCTCCCGTACATCCCGGTCCTCGCCGCCTTCGACCACGAGGAGACCGGCTCCCAGTCGGACACCGGCGCCGACGGCCCGCTCCTCGGCAGCGTGCTGGAGCGCTCGGTGTTCGCGCGGGGCGGCAGTTACGAGGACCGGGCGCGCGCCTTCGCCGGCACGGTCTGCCTGTCCTCCGACACCGGCCACGCCGTGCACCCCAACTACGCGGAGCGGCACGACCCGACGCACCAGCCGCGGGTCAACGGCGGCCCCATCCTCAAGGTCAACGTCAACAACCGCTACGCCACGGACGGTTCGGGCCGCGCCGTGTTCGCCGCCGCCTGCGAGAAGGCGAACGTCCCCTTCCAGACGTTCGTCTCCAACAACTCCATGCCGTGCGGAACGACCATCGGCCCCATCACCGCGGCCCGGCACGGCATCAGCACCGTCGACATCGGCGCGGCCATCCTCTCGATGCACAGCGCCCGGGAGTTGTGCGGTGCCGACGACCCGCACCTGCTGGCGAACGCGCTGGTGGCGTTCCTGGAGGGCTGAGCCCCGGAGCGTGCCCCGGCCGGAACACCCCTGCCCCGCATGTGTGTTCCGGCCGGGGGTACCCGCACGGAACCGGATCGACCGGAAACCCGGAACCGACCGGATCTACAAGGAGGCAACACTCATGGGCCTCGGCGGGTGCATCATCCTCATCGCCGTGGGAGCCATCCTCACGTTCGCGACCGACTGGGACATGCAGGGCGTCAACCTCGACCTGGTCGGTGTCATCTTCATGATCGTCGGCCTGATCGGTGTAGCGACGTTCAGCAGCATCGCCCGGCGCCGTCGCGTCGTGATGCCGCCGACGACCCCGGTCGTCGAGGACCGGCCCCACCACCACACGCGGGACGGGTACAACAACGGCTACGGCTCCTGAGCCCCGCCGACATCACGTCAAGGCGTGCCCCGTCGTCGCGTCCACGTGGTCGGGCACCTCGTCGTGCCGGTCGCCCACGGTCAGGGTCCCCGTCGGTTCGAGGAGCAGGATCGCCGTGGGGGCGGGGGCGTAGGGCTTGTGTTCCGTGCCCCGCGGGACGGTGAAGACCGACCCCCTGGGCAGGACGACCGTGCGCTCGCCGCCGGGTTCGCGCAGGGCGATGTGGAGTTCGCCGTCGAGGACCAGGAAGAACTCGTCGGTGTGGTCGTGCACGTGCCAGACGTGCTCGCCCTCGACCTTGGCGATACGGACGTCGTAGTCGTTGACGGCGGTGACGATGCGGGGGCTCCACTGCTCGGTGAAGGACGCGAGGGCGGAGGCGAGGGAGACGGGTTCCTGTGTCATGACGTCATCGTGCGGGGTGCCGCGTACGCCGGGCGAGTGCTAGAAATCGCACATGCCGCAAGGATCCTCTCACCTCCCTCGACCCCATCGCGTCGCCGTGATCGTCGACGAGGGCACCAACCCGTTCGAGGTCGGCTGTGCCACCGAACTCTTCGGACTGCCGCGGCCCGAGCTGGGGCTGGGCAGCCCGCTGTACGAGGTGGTGGTGTGCGGGCCGACCCCCGGTATCCGGATGAACCACGGGTTCTTCACGCTCACCGACGTACCCGGCCTGGAGGCCGCGGACGGGGCCGACACGGTCGTCGTACCCGGCCGGCCGGACAACGTCGTACCGCGCGGCCCGGCCGTCCTGGACGCCATCCGGCGCGCGCACGCGCGTGGCGCCCGCGTCATGAGCCTGTGCACCGGCACCTTCGCGCTCGCCGAGGCGGGGCTGCTGGACGGCCGGCGGGCCGCCACGCACTGGTTGTGGGCCGACTCCTTCCGCCGGCTGCATCCGCGGGTGCTGCTGGAGCCGGACGTGCTGTTCGTGGACGAGGGCGACGTGCTCACCGCCGCGGGCAGCGCGGCGGCACTCGACCTCGGGCTGCACATCTGGCGCAAGGACCACGGCGCCGAGATCGCCAACGCCGTCTCCCGGCGGCTGGTGTTCGCCACGCACCGGGACGGCGGGCAGCGGCAGTTCGTGGAGCGCCCGGTGCCCCACGTCCCCGACGCGTCGCTGGCGCCCCTGCTGGAGTGGGCGCAGGAGCGCCTCGACGAGCCGCTGACGGTGACGGACCTCGCGGAGCGCGCGGCGATGTCACCGGCGACCCTGCACCGGCGGTTCCGGGCGCAGCTGGGGACGACGCCGCTCGCCTGGCTGACGGCCGAGCGCGTGACCCTCGCCCGGCGCCTGATCGAGCGCGGTGAGGAGCGGCTGGACGTGGTGGCGGCCCGCAGCGGGCTGGGGACCGCCGCGAACCTGCGGGCACTGCTGCGGCGCGAGACCGGGCTCAGCCCGTCGGCCTACCGACGGCGTTTCGGAGCGGGCGCCGGGGAAGCGATCACGCCATGAGATTCCTCGTGTACGACCGGCTCCTCGGCTTCGGCGACGACTACTGGATCGAGGACGACAACGGCAACAAGGTGTACCTCGTCGACGGCAAGGCGATGCGGCTGCGGGACACCTGGGAGCTGAAGGACGTCCAGGGGCGCGTGCTCATCGACATCCACCAGAAGATGTTCGCCCTGCGCGACACGATGGTGATCGAGCGGGGCGACGAGCCGCTGGCCCGGATCAAGCGGAAACGTCTCTCCCTGCTGCGCAACCACTACCGGGTCTCGCTGGCCGACGGCACCGAACTGGACGTCAGCGGCAAGATCCTCGACCGGGAGTTCGCCATCGAGTACGACGGTGAGCTGCTGGCCGTCGTCTCGCGCCGGTGGCTGACCCTCCGGGACACCTACGGCGTGGACGTCGTCCGGGACGACGCGGACCCGGCGCTGCTGATCGCGCTGACGGTGTGCGTGATCCACCTGGCGGAGAAGGAGCGGGAGGACGAGTGACGCGTGATGCGTGACGCGTGGCAGGCGGGCCCCCGGCTGCGCCTCACCCCGCGCGGCGGACGGCGCGGCCGAGGAGCAGGGGCACGGCCAGGTGGTGCACCGGTGCGGCCAGGGACCACAGCGCCCGGCCGGCCCGGCGCTCGTAGCGCACGTACGTCGCCCAGAGCAGCCGTGAGCCGTCGAGGGTCAGCACGTTGCGGACGGTCAGCGACGGGGCGCGGGCCTCCAGGTCGAGCCGGTCCGGGCCGGACTCCAGCATGCGCCACCCCACCACGTGCCGCGCCGAGGACCGCGGTCCCAGCCGCAGACCGAGCACGCCGGCCCAGCCCGTCCGGATCAGCTCCCGCAGCACCGCCGGGATGTCCTCGAAGCTGGCGCGGGCCCATTGCTCGGGCGTCAGCCGGGGCAGTCCGGCAGTCGGGAGCTCGAACGCCGACGCGAAGTGGGTGCCGGCGGGGTCCACCCGGACACGGCGGATGGCTGGGGTACCGGTTGGTGCCATGCGCGGGAGTCTAGGGCCGGGAGCCGGGCCGCACACCGGGTGTCCGGGGCGCCCTCGCTAGCGCCGCGGCGTCGAGAGCCCCAGCACCCGGTCCTTGAGTGCCGGGAACTGTTCCCTGGTCCGCGCCACCTTCGCCGGGTCGAACTCCACCGTGAGGACCTCCTCGTCCGCGCCGGCCTCCGCCAGCACCTCGCCCCACGGATCGACCACGATCGAGTGACCGGCCTGCGGAACTCCGGCGTGCGTCCCGGCCGTTCCACACGCGAGGACGAACGCCTGGTTCTCCACCGCCCGTGCCTGCGCCAGGAGCGTCCAGTGGGACCGGCGGCGCTCCGGCCAGCCCGCCGGGACGACGAGGGTCTCGGCCCCCGCGTCGACGAGTGAGCGGAAGAGTTCGGGGAAGCGGAGGTCGTAGCAGGTCGCCACGCCGAGCGTCGTCTCCGGCAGACGGACCGTCACCGGCTCGCGCCCCGCGCCCATCAGCACGGCCTCGCCCTTGTCGAAGCCGAACCGGTGGATCTTGCGGTAGGAGGCGGCCAGGTCACCGGAGGGAGAGAAGACGAGAGAGGTGTTGTACAGCTGTCCGTCGGAGCCACGCTCGGGGACCGACCCCGCGTGCAGCCACACGCCCGCGTCGCTCGCCGCCTTCGCCATCGCCTCGTACGTCGGACCTTCGAGCGGCTCGGCCTGCGAGCCGAAATCCTCGAAGGCGAACGCGCCCGTGGTCCACAGTTCCGGCAGTACGACGAGGTCGGCGCCCGCCTGATCCCGTACGAGCGCCGCCGCTCGCACACGGCGTACTTCCGCCGACTCGTCCTCGTTCACAGCGATTTGGAGCAAAGAGGCGCGCACACTACCACCGTCCTGGCATTCGAGCCGTCCACACGGGCCTACGATCGTCACACGAAAGCACTGCCGGGGTGCCGCACAGCAGCGTAACTTGGGGGTCCTCCCGGATCGAAGGCAGCCGAGAGCCGGGGGAGTCCCAAGCCGACGCCGACCGCAGCCACCTCCCACTGGCACCGCCGCCACAACCCGCCCGTGTACCGACCGCCGAGGGGTCCCGTTCCGTGAGTCTGCATCCCACCCTCCAGCCCTACGCCGACGCCTGGACTCACTCCATCGAGGCGATATCCGAGCTGGTTCAGCCGCTTGTGGAGGCAGAGTGGAACCGCCGCACCCCCTGCCCGGGCTGGTCGGTGCGCGACATCGTCTCCCACGTGCTGGGGCTGGACTCCGAGATGCTGGGCGACCCGCGCCCCATCCACACGCTCCCGCGCGACCTCTTCCACGTCACCAATGACCATCAGCGCTACATGGAGATGCAGGTCGACGTCCGCCGCCACCACACGGCACCGGAGATGACGTCCGAGCTGGAGTACATGATCATCCGGCGCAACCGCCAGCTGCGGAACGAGTCGCGCGACCCCGGCACGAAGGTGCGCGGCCCGCTCGGCACCGAGCTGACCCTCGGGGACGCGATGCGCCGGCACGCCTTCGACGTCTGGGCGCACGAGCAGGACCTGCGCACGGCCCTCGGCCGCCCGGGCAACCTCGACTCACCCGGCGCGCACGTCGCCCGTGACGTGCTCCTCGACGAACTGCCGGGGGTCGTCGCCGAGCGCGCGGACGCCCCCCGCAGCTCCGCGGTCGTCTTCGACGTCCACGGCCCGGTCGAGTTCCTGCGCACCATCCGCGTCGACATCCAGGGCCGCGGCACCCTGGAAACGGCCCCCGCCCTCGGCCCCGCCGCCACCCTCACCCTCGACTGGGAGACCTACGTCCGCCTGGCCTGCGGCCGCGTGACCCCGGAAGCCGCGGCGGACCGCATCAAAACGGAGGGCGACCAGGACCTGACGGCGGCGATCCTGCGGAATTTCACGGTGACGCAGTAGCACCGGTAGTGAAACCAGCCCGTCCGGCGTTTGAGGACGAGGCCGTTCAGGCCGAAGCGGGGGTCTGGGGGCGGCAGCCCCCAGCAAGGCCCGCCCCCACGCCGGGCACCTACACAGGCACGTGCACCGTCTCCACCCGGCTCGCGACCAACCGCTCCCGCTCCCTGCGTGCCGCCCGCTTCCGCAACCGGAGAATCTGCGACACCCCGACCGCCTGAAGCACGAACACGGACGAGAACGCGACGGTGTAGTCGTCCCCGGTCGCGTCCAGCAGCACCCCCACCGCGAACAACGTGGTCATCGACGCCACGAAACCGCCCATGTTCGTGATCCCGGACGCCGTCCCCTGCCGCTCCGGCGGATTCGCCGGCCGCGCGAAGTCGAAGCCGATCATCGACGCCGGCCCGCAGGCGCCCAGCACCGTGCACAGCACGACGAGGAGCCACATCGGCGCGTGGTCGGCCGGGTAGGCGAGCGTCGCCGCCCACAGGAACGCCGTCGCGCCCACCGTGCCGAGCGCCAGCGGCAGCCGTGCCGCGTGGTGCCGGGCGATGATCTGGCCGTAGACCAGGCCGACCGTCATGTTGGACAGCACGACGAGGGTGAGCAGCCCGCCGGCCGTGGCCCGGGACAGCCCCTGCGCCTCGACCAGGAACGGCATCCCCCACAGCAGCAGGAACACCATCGCCGGAAACTGGGTGGTGAAGTGCACCCACAGCCCGAGCCGTGTCCCCGGCTCCCGCCAGGACGTGGCGATCTGCCGCCGTACGTACGCGGCCCCCTGGTGCGGCAGCGGCTCCGGCTCGTGCCCCTCGGGGTGGTCCTTCAGGAAGAGCAGCAGCAGGACGAAGACGACCACGCCCGCCAGCGCACTGCCCGCGAACGCCGCCGTCCAGCCGATGCCGTGCAGCAGTCGGGCGAGGACCAGGGTGGAGACCAGGTTGCCCGCCATGCCGACCAGTCCGGCGAGCTGGGCGACCATCGGCCCGCGCCGGGCCGGGAACCAGCGGGTGCCCAGCCGCAGCACGCTGATGAACGTCATCGCGTCCCCGCAGCCGAGCAGCGCCCGCGAGGCGAGCGCCATGCCGTACGACGGGGAGAAGGCGAAGCCCAGCTGCCCGACCGTGAAGAGCACGACGCCGATGCCCAGCACCTTCTTCGTGCCGAGCCGGTCGACCAGCAGGCCGACGGGTATCTGCATGCCGGCGTAGACCAGCAGCTGGAGGATGGAGAAGGTGGACAGGGCGGAGGCGTTCACGTGGAAGCGGTCGGCGGCGTCGAGGCCGGCCACCCCCAGGGACGTGCGGAAGATGACGGCGACGAAGTAGACGGCGACGCCGATGCTCCACACGGCGATCGCGCGCCGTCCGCCCGGCGGATCACCGGGCAGGGTCTTCCCGGCCGACGTGGCCGAACTCATCGGGCCTCCCCCCGGGCCAGGTGCGAGAACCAGCCCACGTGCCGGTGGACCACTCCGACGGCCGCCTCCGCGTCCCCGGCGCGCAGCGCGTCGAGGATCTCCTCGTGCTCGGCGAGGGTCTTGGCGATCCGGTCGGGGTGGGAGTGCATGACGGCGACGCCCATGCGCAGCTGGCGGTCGCGGAGCTGGTCGTAGAGGCGGGAGAGGATCTCGTTGCCGCCGCTGCGGACGATCTCGGCGTGGAAGCAGCGGTCGGTGACGGAGGCGGCGGTGAGGTCGCCGGCGGCGGCCTGCTCCTTCTGCCGGGCGAGCAGTTCCTCCAGCCGTTCGACGAGGCCGTGCGGTGCGGGTACGGCCTTCCTGGCCGCGTGTTCCTCGACCAGCAGCCGGGTCTCCACCACGTCCGCGATCTCCTGCGCGGAGACGGGCAGGACCAGCGCGCCCTTCTTCGGGTAGAGCCGGATCAGACCCTCGACCTCCAGCCGGAGCAGCGCCTCGCGCACCGGCGTGCGGGAGACGCCCACGGCCTCGGCGAGCTCGCCCTCGGTGAGCAGGGTCCCGCCCTCGTAGCGGCGCTCCAGGACGCCCTGCTTGACGTGGGTGTAGACGCGGTCCGCCGCCGGTGGTTGCTTCACTGCCGTGGTCATGCCGACAGGATAGATACAACAGGGACGCAAGACGGGGCCCGTCCAGCATGCGGACCCACGGCCACCCATCAGGAGGACCCCGCGCCCCACCCCGACCACCGCACAACCATCCGTGCTATTCACGTGTCGCACAGACGCGGCCGAAGCCTTACCGACCACAACTCGGCCGCGCTCCAGGGGAATTCACCACAATCGGGGTATTCAACGTGATAAACACCATTCACGGCATCCGGCTCCGCAAAGCCGTCGCCGTCGCCCTGACCAGCGGCGCCGTACTCGCGACCGGAGCCCTCTCCACCGCACCCGCACAGGCCGCGCCCGTACAAGCCGCACCCGTACAAGCCGCGCCCGCGCAGGCCGCGTCAGCCGCGCAGGCCGGGCCCGCGCGGGCCGCCGCCGCGCCCTCGATCGTCGCCAAGGGCGGCTTCGTGATGAACAACGCGAACGGCAAGTCGCTCTACACCAAGGCCGCGGACACCCGGCGTTCCACCGGCTCCACGACCAAGATCATGACCGCCAAGGTCGTGCTCTCGCAGCCCAAGCTGAACCTCGACGCCAAGGTCACGATCCAGATGGCGTACAGCGACTACATCGTGTCGAAGAACGCCTCCTCCGCCCGCCTGATCGTCGGCGACAAGGTGACGGTCCGCCAGCTGCTGTACGGGCTGATGCTGCCGTCCGGCTGCGACGCCGCGTACGCGCTGGCCGACAAGTTCGGCTCGGGCAAGACCCGGGCGGCCCGGGTGAAGTCGTTCATCGGCAAGATGAACTCCACCGCCAAGAGCCTCGGCCTGAAGAACACCCACTTCGACTCGTTCGACGGCATCGGCAACGGCAAGAACTACTCCACGCCGCGCGATCTGACGAAGCTCGCGAGCAGTGCGATGAAGAGCTCCACCTTCCGCACCATCGTCAAGACGAAGAAGTACACGGCGAAGACGGTCACCAAGAAGGGCGGCACCCGCACGATGGCGCCCTGGACCAACACCAACACGCTGCTCGGCAGCTACAGCGGCGCCATCGGCGTCAAGACCGGGTCGGGCCCGGAGGCCAAGTACTGCCTGGTCTTCGCCGCGACCCGAAAGGGCAAGACCGTCATCGGCACGGTCCTGACCTCCTCGTCCTCGTCCCAGCGCGCCAAGGACGCGACGAAGCTCATGAACTACGGGTTCGGCAGGGTCTGACACGCACGAAGCCGTCCGAAGGGGCTCACCTGTGCCGGTGGGCCCCTTCGCCATACACCCGACCCATCGGCCGGCGCAGCGGTTCTGGATCATCTTCGCTCGCAGTCGTGAACGTCCCGGAGTCCGCTGGCATATGCCTCCGTTCCGGCCCTACGTTCCGCGACGGAGGTGGTTCATATGAACGAACCCAGTAAGCGGCGGAACTCCGCCGAGCGGCACGAGGCGATCGACGTCAACGATTTCGTGTACGCGGCCACCGGCGCCCGAGTACGGAGGCTGACCATGCCGGACGGAAGCCACTGGTTTCCGGCGGTGGACGTGTGCAAGGAACTCGGCCACACCAACTCTCGGAAAGCTCTCGCAGATCATGTTCCCGACGAGCACCGAGAGATGCTCGAGACCGTAACTGGAGGTTACGGTCTCAGCGTTCCCGCAGGTAGGGGGTGGCGTCGAGACTTGCACGTCATCTCTCTCCAAGGTCTCATCCTCCTCGTCAACGCCTGCACCAAACCGGCCTGCGCCCCCTTCAAGCAGTGGGTCGCCGAAGTCATCGAGACCGTGCAGCGCGAGGGTTCGTACTCTCTGGACGAGGCCGAAGTGCAGCCCGCCACACCCGGCGCGCCCATCGCCTACGCCATGCCGGACCAGGTGGCCGAGGCGATCGTCCGGCTGGAGGCGCACAATCTGCGGCTGGACGAGGAGCTGGCCGAGGGCCAACGTACGTCGATCGCGTTGCAGAAGGAGATGCTGTCCACGCAGCAGGCCACCCTCGCCGCCCAACAGGCCACCCTCGCCGTGCAACAGGCCATGGTGCACGCCTTGGAGCGCATCGCGGACCGGTTCGACACCCTGGTCCTCCACCAAGGGGGAACCCTCGGCCATCTCGCCCCGGCACCCACCACGGAGTCCGTACTGGCCGACTGGCGGCAGCGGTTGTCCGTGACGGAGGACGTGTGGACGGTCGCCCTGGTCATCGCACCGGTGCTCGTCGAGAAGGGTGAGCTGCGGGAGCCGCTGGAGTCGATCGCCGCCCGTACGGGGCTCTCCGTGCGGCGGGTCAACGAGTGCCTGCGGCTGCTGCGCACCCACGCCTGCATCCGCTCGCGGGGCGGGGCCGAGAACGGGGCTCCGGTGTACGTGCTTCATCAGGCCTGAGCCGGGGCACAGCAGAAGGGGCGTCGCAACTCCAACTTGCGGCGCCCCTTCCGTCATGAACCTACCCGGTACGCGGCTCTCACGCCCAGGTGAGCAGGCGCTTGGGCTGTTCCAGAATCGCCGCCACGTCGGCGAGGACCTTGGAGCCCAGCTCGCCGTCGACCAGGCGGTGGTCGAAGCTCAGCGCCAGGGTGGTCACCTGACGCGGCTTCACCTTGCCCTTGTGCACCCACGGCTGGAGCTTGATCGCGCCGACCGCGAGGATCGCGGACTCGCCGGGGTTGAGGATCGGCGTGCCGGTGTCGACGCCGAAGACGCCGACGTTGGTGATGGTGACCGTGCCCGCCTGCATCGCGGCCGGGGAGGTCTTGCCCTCCCGGGCCGTCGACACCAGCTCGCCCAGGGAACCCGCCAGCTGCGGCAGCGTCTTGGCGTGGGCGTCCTTGATGTTCGGGACGATCAGGCCGCGCGGGGTCGCCGCGGCGATGCCCAGGTTGACGTAGTGCTTGACCACGATCTCCTGCGCCGCCTCGTCCCAGGAGGCGTTGACGTCCGGGTTGCGCTTGATGGCGACCAGCAGGGCCTTGGCGATCAGCAGGAGCGGGTTCACCCGCAGGCCCGTGAACTCCTTGTCCTGCTTCAGCTCCTCGACCAGCTTCATCGTGCGCGTCACGTCGACCGTCACGAACTCGGTGACGTGCGGCGCCGTGAACGCCGAGCCGACCATCGCCGCCGCCGTCGCCTTGCGGACGCCCTTGACCGGGATACGGGTCTCGCGCGCCGAGTCGTACGACACCGCGGCCGCCGGGGAGGGGGCCGCCGGGGTGGCCGCGGCGGGTGCCGCCGGTGCCGCCTCGGGCTCCGGGGCCTGTGCCGGGGCCACCGCCGCGTGCACGTCCTCGCGCGTGATGATGCCGTCCGGGCCGGTCGGCGCGACCGTGGCCAGGTCGACGCCGAGGTCCTTGGCCAGCTTGCGCACCGGGGGCTTGGCGAGCGGACGCCCTCGGGTGACGGCCGGTGCGGACCCGTGGCCGTTCATCTCGGCCTGGATCGCGGCGGAGGCGGCCGAGGCCTCCTGGGCCGGGGCCTCCGCGGCCTTGCGAGGGCGGCGGCGGGTCGAGGAGGTGGACACCCCGTAGCCGACCAGGACCGGCTGGCGGCCCTCCGGCTTCTTCTCCTCGGCCTCGGTCGCGGCCGACTCGGTCGCCGTGTCCGCCGTGCCCCCGACAGGGGCCTGCGCCGGTTCCGGCGCGGGCGCCGCCGCCGCGTCGCCGACGGCCACCGCGATGATCGACGTGCCCACGTCGACCGTGGTGCCCTCGGGGAAGTGCAGCTCGCGGACCACTCCGTCGTAGGGAATGGGCAGCTCGACGGCGGCCTTGGCCGTCTCGACCTCGCACACCACCTGTCCGTCGGTGACCGTGTCACCGGGCTGGACGTACCACTTGAGGATCTCGGCCTCGGTGAGTCCCTCGCCCACGTCGGGCATCTTGAACTCGCGTACGGACCCTTCGGTCATTGTCGTCACGACCCTCTCCTCAGTACGCCAGCGAGCGGTCGACGGCATCCAGCACCCGGTCCAGATCGGGCAGGTACTCCTCCTCCAGGCGGGCCGGCGGGTACGGGGCGTGGTAGCCGCCGACCCTCAGCACCGGGGCCTCCAGGTGGTAGAAGCAGCGCTCCGTGATGCGGGCCGCGATCTCCGCGCCCGAGCCCAGGAACACCGGCGCCTCGTGGACCACGACCAGGCGGCGGGTCTTCTCCACCGACGCCTGGATCGTGTCGAAGTCGACCGGGGAGATCGAGCGCAGGTCGACGACCTCCAGGGAACGGCCCTCCTCGGCCGCCGCGTCGGCGACCTCCTGGCAGAGCTTCACCATCGGGCCGTACGCGGCGAGCGTGAGGTCGCTGCCCTCGCGCACCACACGCGCGGTGTGCAGCGGGCCCGGGATGGCCTCGCTGTCGACCTCGCCCTTGTCCCAGTAGCGCCGCTTGGGCTCGAAGTAGATCACCGGGTCGTCGCTCTGGATGGCCTGCTGCATCATCCAGTACGCGTCCGCCGAATTCGACGGGGAGACCACCTTCAGGCCCGCCACGTGCGCGAACAGCGCCTCGGGGGACTCGGAGTGGTGCTCGACCGCGCCGATGCCGCCGCCGTAGGGGATGCGGATG
The DNA here is from genome assembly GCF_031597775.1 of Streptomyces sp. BB1-1-1. NCBI lineage: Bacteria > Bacillati > Actinomycetota > Actinomycetes > Kitasatosporales > Streptomycetaceae > Streptomyces > Streptomyces sp. BB1-1-1. The sequence continues at coordinate 4,253,437 of NZ_CP134203.1, forward strand.
ACGACCGGCATCTTGACCTTGCCCAGCGAGCGGGCGTGCATCTTCGCCAGCTGGGTGACGATCTGGTCGTAGGCCGGGAAGACGAAGCCGTCGAACTGGATCTCCACCACCGGCCGGTACCCGCGCAGGGCCAGGCCGATGGCGGTGCCGACGATGCCGGACTCGGCCAGTGGGGTGTCGATGACCCGGTCCTCGCCGAAGTCCTTCTGGAGGCCGTCGGTGACCCGGAAGACGCCGCCGAGCTTGCCGACGTCCTCGCCCATGATCAGGACCTTGGGGTCGGAGTCCAGCGCGCGGCGCAGCGATTCGTTGATCGCCTTGGCCAGTGCCATCTTTTCCGTCGCCATGTCAGACCCCCTCGGCCTCTGCGAACGACGCCTGGTAGGCGGCGAACTGGGCTCGCTCCTCGTCGACGAGCGCGTGCCCGTCCGCGTACACGTTCTCGAAGATGGCGAACCGGTCCGGGTCCGGCATGGCACGGACCACTTCGCGCACTCGTTTGCCCAACGTCTCGCTCTCCGCCTCCAGTTCCGCGAAGAATCCCTCGTCCGCGTGGTTTGCGGACTCCAGGAAGCGGCGAAGGCGCAGGATCGGGTCCTTCGCCTCCCAGGCGGCGCGCTCGTCGTCGTGCCGGTAGCGGGAGGGGTCGTCCGAGGTGGTGTGGGCGCCCATGCGGTACGTGTACGCCTCGATCAGCGCCGGGCCCTCACCGCGCCGCGCCCGCTCCAGCGCCCACCGGGTGACCGCGAGGCAGGCCAGCGCGTCGTTGCCGTCGACGCGGACGCCGGGGAAGCCGAAGCCCTGGGCGCGCTGGTACAGCGGGACGCGGGTCTGCTTCTCGTTGGACTCGGAGATCGCCCACTGGTTGTTCTGGCAGAAGAAGACGACCGGGGCGTTGTAGACGGCCGCGAAGTTGAACGCCTCGCTGACGTCGCCCTGGCTGGAGGCGCCGTCGCCGAAGTAGGCGATCACGGCGGAGTCCGCGCCGTCCTTGGTGATGCCCATCGCGTAGCCCGTGGCGTGCAGCGCCTGGGAGCCGATGACGATGGTGTAGAGGTGGAAGTTGTTGCTGTTGGGGTCCCAGCCGCCGTTGTTCACGCCGCGGAACATGCCGAGCAGGTTGGTCGGGTCCACCCCGCGGCACCAGGCGACGCCGTGCTCGCGGTAGGTCGGGAAGACGTAGTCGTCCTCGCGGGTGGCCCGGCCGGAGCCGATCTGGGCGGCCTCCTGGCCGAGGAGCGAGGCCCACAGGCCCAGCTCGCCCTGGCGCTGCAGGGCGGTGGCCTCGGCGTCGAAGCGCCGGGTGAGCACCATGTCGCGGTACAGGCCGCGCAGCTCGTCGGGGGTGATGTCGGCGACGAACGCGGCGTACTCGGCGTAGGCCGAGTTCCTGGCGGGCTCGACGCGTTCGCCCTCGGGTGTCAGCAGCTGCACCAGCTCCGTCTCGGATCCCTTCTCGGCGGCAGCGGTGCGGGTAGTGCGCTTGGTGCCGGTGGTGCCGGCCTTGGCGCCCGTGGCGCCGGCCTTGGTGCCGGTGGTACCGGTCGCCTTGCTTCCGGCGCTGCGTCGCGGCTTGCGCGCGGCAGTGCTCTCGGTCACGTGTGCTCCTCCGTCGGTCCGGCCCCCGGGTTCGCCGGAAGCCAGTGCGGCTCACCTGCGGCCCGGCGGTCGCACAAGGGTGGGTGCGGCCCGATCGGGAACAGGCGTGACAGGTGCCCCGGCGAGCGCCCTGCGAACAGCACGTTACCCAGTGCTCCACATTTCTGTGAAACCCCACCTGACCTGCGTTTTTACTCGGATTTCCAAGTAAATTGGCGAAGTACGGAAGTTTTACTGGTCACAGCCTCGCAGGGGGCCGGAACAACGGCACGTTATCCCGGCCACCCCGGGCACGGGAAGAGTTGGTGTGTGAGACTGAGCCCGTGCGCGAAGACGGAAAAATCCGGGTATTCCTCCTCGACGACCACGAGGTCGTCCGCCGGGGCGTGCACGATCTGCTCGCGGGCGAGGCCGATATCGAGGTGGTCGGCGAGGCCGGCACGGCGGCGGAGGCCCCGGCCCGGGTGGCGGCCACCCGTCCGGACGTGGCGGTGCTGGACGTCCGGCTGCCGGACGGCAGCGGCGTGGAAGTGTGCCGCGAGATCCGCTCCCGCGACGAGACCGTCCAGTGCCTCATGCTGACCTCCTTCGCCGACGACGAGGCCCTCTTCGACGCGATCATGGCGGGCGCCTCCGGCTACGTCCTCAAGGACATCCGCGGCGCCGAGCTGCTGAGCGCCGTACGGGAGGTGGCACGGGGGAAGTCCCTGCTCGATCCGGCGGCCACGGCGCGCGTACTGGAGCGGCTGCGCGACGGCGGCACCCGGACCGACGACCGGCTCGCCCGGCTCACCGAGCAGGAGCGGCGCATCCTGGAGCTGATCGGCGAGGGGCTGACCAATCGCACGATCGGCGAGCAGCTGCACCTGGCCGAGAAAACGATCAAGAATTACGTGTCGAGTCTGCTGGCCAAACTCGGCATGCAGCGGCGTTCCCAGGCGGCCGCGTTCGTGGCCCGGCTGCAGGCCGAGAACCGCTGAGAGACGCGGGCCGGGCTTATTCGGGACCTACGTCCCCTCATGCCGGGGCGGGCGACTCTGTTCCCGTCACCTCCCGCTCCCGCACGGTAAGGCCATGCCCTCCGACGAACAGCTCGCCGTCGGCCTGCTCGGCCGCACCGCCCACGGCCGTGCGGCCACCAGCCTGCGTGCCCTGCCCTTCCTCGCCTTCGCACGGCACATCGTGGCCGACGGCCGGGTCCTGCTGCGCATGCCCAGGAGCTGCGGGTACCACCAGGTGTGCGCCGGGAGCGTCGTCGCGTACGGCGCCGACAACCTGAGCTCCGCCGGGCCCGGCGAGAGCCTGTGGACCGTGCAGGTCGTGGGCCGGTGCGACGTCCACGAACCGAGCGCCGACGAGATCGACCGCTTCGGCCCCGCGCCCCGCGAGGTGGACGGCGAGCCCTTCGAGCCGGTCTACCTGCGGATCGAGCCGCAGTTCGGCTCCGTGCACTTCACTGACGGCGCCGCCGGGTCTCTGTGACGCCCCGGAAACGCGACGCGCGTGTGCAGCCCGTTTCCGGGCCGCACGCGCGCGTGGAGAGCGGTTCGGGTCAGCCTTCGCCCTCTTCGCCGCCCGGGGCGCCGGTCTCGCCGCCGCCGGTGCCGCCGGTCGGGTCGCCGGTGGCGCCGCCGTCGGTGCCGCCCGTCGGGTCACCGGTCGGATCACCCGTCGGGTCGCCCGTGGGCGTCGTCGGGTCACCCGTCGGATCGCCGGTCGGGTCGCCCGTCGGCTCCTCCGTCACGCTCTCCGAAGGCGTGTACGACGGTGTGTACGACGGCGTGTAGTCCCCGTCGCCCGTGCCTCCGCCGCCGTTGCCCTGCTCCGTGCCCGGGTCGGTGGTCTCCTGCGTCTCCTCGTCGCTGGGCGACGGGCTGGGCGACTCCTCGTCGGAGCTCTGCGAGGTGGTCGCCGACGGGCTCTTGTCCGTGTCGGGGCCGACCTTGCCGCCGTCGCCGTTGTTCAGGGCCAGCGCGACGCCCGCCGCGATGGCGATCACCGCGAGGACGGCCAGTATCCACAGCTTGCCGCGGCCGCTGCCCTTGTTGCCGCGGCCTTCGAAGCCGCCGTCGTCGCCCCCGCCGTAGCCGTTCGGCAGGATCGGCTGGGGGATCTGCTGGGTGCCCGACGCGCCGTGGTCGGGGTGCGGCAGCACCGAGGTGCCCGCGAGGCCGAGGCCGGCCGACGGGGTGTGCCGGCCGTCGTGCGCGGCGACCGGGCCGGTGTTCCAGGTGCCGGTGTGGCCGCCCTGCTCGTACAGCATCTGCAGCCCGTACTGGACCAGGCCGCGCATCTCCTCGGCGGTCTGGAACCGGTCGTCGGGCTCCTTGGCGAGCGAGCGCATCACCAGGCCGTCCAGCTCCGGCGGGGTGGCGTCGGAGACCTCGGAGGGCGGCGTCGGGATGTCCTGGACGTGCTGGTAGACCACCGACAGCGGGGTCTCGCCGGTGAACGGCGGACGCAGCGCGAGGAGTTCGTAGAGCAGGCAGCCGGTCGCGTACAGGTCGGAGCGGTGGTCGACGGCCTTGCCGAGGGCCTGCTCCGGGGAGAGGTACTGCGGGGTGCCCATGACCATGCCGGTCTGCGTCATCGTCGACTGGGCGCCGTGCAGGGCGCGGGCGATGCCGAAGTCCATCACCTTCACCGCGCCGTTGTCCGTGATGATGACGTTGGCGGGCTTGATGTCGCGATGCACGATGCCGTGCTGATGGGAGTAGGCGAGCGCCTCCAGGACACCGGAGACGATGATCAGCGCCTGCTCGGGGCCGGGCGCCTCGGCGTTGAGGAGAAGGTCGCGGATGGTGCGGCCCTCGACGATCTCCATCACGATGTACGGCACGGACTGACCGCCGACGAAGTCCTCGCCGGAGTCGTACACGGCGACGATCGCGTGGTGGTTGAGGCCGGCCACCGACTGGGCCTCGCGCGTGAAGCGCGCCTTGGAGACCGGGTCCTCGGCGAGGTCGGCGCGCAGCAGCTTGACCGCCACGGTGCGGCCGAGACGCACGTCCTCGGCGGCGAACACCTCGGCCATGCCGCCCCGCCCGAGCCTGCGGGTCAGCCGGTACCGGCCGTCGCCGACCAGGCCGCCGTTGCCCCAGGCCTCCGGCGCGTCAGACATACCGCCGCCAGTCGCCTCGGGGTCGGACGGGCCCTGGGCGCGCTGCTGCTGTGCCATCAGTCCTCGCCGTCGTTTCTGCCCGCGGTGCGCGCGGTGTTGTTACGGTCTCCGTCGGCCACGCTACAGCCTTCGCGGGGGCCTCCGGTCCGAGATGGACGCCGCGACCGGCATCGAGACGGACCGGTCATGAAACCCTGATTCCGTACTGTCGTGCAAATTCTGTGTACCGGCGGTACGTCGGCTGTAACGCTTCCGCGACGCTTCTTTCGCGTACGGTCACGGAACGGGCACCGCGCTTGACGTGTCAGTGCCCTGGGGCAGACTTGGCCGGGAATCGCACTTTCGATCACGATCACAAACGCGAGCGCGCGTGCCGCTGCCACCGGCGTCGCGGCGCCTATGGGGGACGCAGAGACATGAGCCAGGACGCCGGACAGGGCCGGTACGCGGGGCGGGCGCTCGCCGGCGGCCGCTACCAGCTGCGCGACTTGCTCGGCGAGGGCGGCATGGCCTCCGTGCACCTGGCGTACGACTCCGTGCTGGACCGCCAGGTCGCGATCAAGACGCTGCACACCGAACTGGGCCGGGAGCAGGCCTTCCGCGAGCGCTTCCGCCGCGAGGCCCAGGCAGTGGCCAAGCTCACGCACACCAACATCGTCTCCGTCTTCGACACCGGCGAGGACGATCTTGGCGGCATGACGACTCCGTACATCGTCATGGAGTACGTCGAGGGCCGGCCGCTCGGCTCGGTGCTCGACGAGGACGTCCGGCAGCAGGGCGCGATGCCCGCCGACAAGGCGCTGAAGATCACCGCGGACGTGCTGGCCGCCCTGGAGATCAGCCACGAGATGGGCCTGGTCCACCGGGACATCAAGCCGGGCAACGTGATGATGACCAAGCGCGGCGTGGTCAAGGTGATGGACTTCGGCATCGCCCGCGCCATGCAGTCCGGCGTGACCTCGATGACGCAGACCGGCATGGTCGTCGGCACCCCGCAGTACCTCTCGCCGGAACAGGCTCTCGGCCGCGGTGTGGACGCCCGCTCCGACCTGTACTCGGTCGGCATCATGCTCTTCCAACTGGTCACCGGGCGCCTGCCGTTCGACGCGGACTCGCCGCTGGCCATCGCGTACGCGCACGTGCAGGAAGAGCCGGTGGCTCCTTCGTCCGTCAACCGCGCCCTGCCGCCGGCCGTGGACGCGCTGGTGGCCCGCGCGCTGAAGAAGAACCCCAACGAGCGTTTCCCCAGCGCCGAGGCGATGCGGGACGAGTGCCTGCGCGTGGCGACCTCCTTCCAGGCGGCCCCGCCGAGCATCGTGCCCGGCGCGCACGCGTCGAGCGGCGCGGGCGTCGGCTCCGCGGTGTTCCCGCCGGTCGACCAGAGCGGACCGGTGCCCACCGGCCCCGTCCAGACGCCGTACCAGCCGACACCGGCCCCGGGCCCGAACCCGTACGGCACCCCGGCGCCCGGCCCGCACTCGCCCGCGTACGGCTACCCGCAGCAGGGTGGCTACCCGACGCCGGCCGCGTACTCCCCGCAGGGCCCGTCGACCCCGCCGCCGTACAACCTCACGCCGTCGGCGCCGGCGTCCGGCTCCCCGGGCGGTCGCAAGAGCAACAAGCCGGTGATCATCGGCTCGATCGTGGTGGCCCTCGTGGCCGTCGGCGGTCTGGTCGGCGCGCTGACGATGAACAACGGCGGCGGAGACGACCCCAAGGGCGGCGGAGAGAGCAGCGCCAGCGCGTCGGCGTCGCAGGCGGCGGGCTACCGCGGCCCGGACAAGACGAAGACGATCGAGAAGGACGAGTGCACCGAGCCGGAGGAGTCGTACAACGACCCCGACAAGATCAAGGTGCCGGACTTCTCGTTCAAGTACATCGGCTCGGTCAAGGAGTGCTTCAACGCCGCGGGCTGGCGGATGAAGGTCGTGGAGGTCGACGAGAACACCTACGGTGAGGGCTCGATCCGCGACCAGTTCCCCGCGCCCGGTACGGACGTCGACCCCGAGGACATGCCGGAGATCCAGCTCAAGGTCTCGACGGGCAACCCGCCGTCCTGACCGCGTGACCCGCGTGGCGCAAGGCCCGGCATACGGCGAAGGGCCCGGCAGCAGGTGCTGCCGGGCCCTTCGCGGTGTCGGTGGGTCGTCGTCCCTGCCGGTGGCGGCCGCCTACAGGTAGGGGCCACCCGAACGGCCGCCGGGGTGGGGCGGCTCCTCGCCGTCCTGGCCGACGCCCGGCGGCAGCGCGCGGCGCATCTGCTCCAGCTGGGCCCGTGCGGCCATCTGCTGGGCGAACAGCGTGGTCTGGATGCCGTGGAACAGGCCCTCCAGCCAGCCGACCAGCTGCGCCTGCGCGATCCGCAGTTCGGCGTCGGTCGGGGTGACGTCGTCCGTGAAGGGCAGGGAGAGCCGCTCCAGCTCCTCGACCAGCTCCGGTGCCAGGCCGTCCTCCAGCTCCTTCACCGAGCTGGCGTGGATCTCCTTGAGCCGGGCCCGGCTCGCCTCGTCCAGGGGCGCGACACGCACCTCCTCCAGCAGCTGCTTGATCATGCTGCCGATCCGCATGACCTTGGCAGGCTGTTCCACCTGCTCGGTCACCGGGATCTCGCGGGACTCGTCGTCCCCGCCGCCGCCGCCGCTGAGCGCCATTCCGTCCTGGCCGACGACCAGGATCTGGGGGTTCTCCGGCGACCTGTCGTTCCTCGGCATCTCCATGGCGCCATTCTCTCGCACCCGTGCGCCGCGACGGGGCGGTGCCCCCGCGGAAGCGTGCGTTACACGTTCGGCGGCGTCCGGAATGCCGGTATGGCGGGCGGGTGTGAGGCTTGTTCCGTCGATTTTCTGCGACTGGTTACCACCGGGAGGGGGTCACCGACGTGACTCCATGGCTGCGCACACTTCGAGCGACGGGACTGGCTGGGGTCCTGGGGGTGAGCGCGCTGGTGTCGCCGTACGGGGTGGGGGTGGCGCACAGCGCCGGGTTCGGGGCGGTCGGGGCGGGCGCCCCCGCCGTCGGGCCGGCCGCCGTGTCCCCGTCTCCTTCCGGGTCGGCTCCCGCTTCGGTTCCGGGGGCGGCCGAGCCGGAGGGGTCCGGCGGTCACGACGGGCACAACGGTCACGAGCGCCCCCAGCGCCCGCAGCGCGACGACGGTCACGACGGTCCCGACGGCTCGGATGCGGCCACCGCCTCCCCGTCCGGCAGGGAATCCGGCCCGGCGGGCAGCGCGGCGCGCGGCTCCGCGACGGCCTCCCCCTCCGCCTCCGCCTCCGCGTCGGGCGCATCGGCGGCCGACCCGGAGCCCTCCCGGGCGGGGAGCCGGCCGGGCGAGGGGCGGCAGCGGCCCGGGCGGCCCGAGGAGCGCGAGCCGGAAGAGGCCGGCGCGGACGAGAACGCCCGCCACCGGGCGGACGGTGACGGCGACGAGGACCTGCCCGACGATCCGGAGACCGCCGTGGCCCCCGGGGAGGCCGCCCTGGTGCCCTCGGCGTCCCCGTCCCGTGCCCAGCCGCAGGCCGGCACGCACGCCGACGACGCCACCGAGCCCGTGGTGCGAGCCCTGCCCCTGGGCAGCGGGCTGGTCCTCATCGGCCTCGGCCTGGGCCTGGCCTTCGTGGGGCTCCGCCTGCGGCGCGGCTGACGCACACCCGCTACGGGGCGATCAGCAGCACCTTGCCGATGTGGCCGCTCTCCTCCACGACCCGGTGGGCGGCGGTGGCGTCGCTCATCGGGAGTTCGCGGTCGACGATCGGGCGTACGCGAGCACCACTGCCGCCGCCGAGCAACGGCCAGACGTGCTCGCGTACGGCCGCCACGATGGCCGCCTTCTCCTCCAGCGGCCGGGCACGCAGCGAGGTCGCGCTGACGGCGGCGCGCTTGGCCAGGAGCGTGCCGATGTCCAGCTCGCCCTTCCGGCCGCCCTGCATGCCGATGATCGCGAGCCGGCCGTTGACGGCGAGGGCCCGGACGTTGCGGTCCAGGTACTTGGCGCCCATGTTGTCGAGGATGACGTCGGCGCCCGCGCCGCCCGTCGCCTCCTTCACCTCGGCGACGAAGTCCTGCTCGCGGTAGTTGATCAGGATGTCGGCGCCCAGTTCGGCGCAGCGCTCCAGCTTCTCCTTGGTGCCCGCCGTCACGGCGACCTTCGCGCCGACGGCCTTGGCCAGCTGGATCGCCATGGTGCCGATGCCGCTGGAACCGCCGTGCACGAGCAGCGTCTCGCCGGGGCGCAGGTGGGCGACCATGAAGACGTTCGACCAGACGGTGCAGACCACCTCGGGCAGCGCCGCCGCCCGCCTGACGTCGATGCCCTCCGGAACCGGCAGCAGCTGACCGGCCGGAACGGCGACCTTCTCGGCGTAGCCGCCGCCTCCGAGCAGCGCGCACACCTCGTCGCCCACGGACCAGCCGGACACGCCCGTGCCGAGTGCGGCGACGCGCCCGGAGCACTCCAGGCCGGGGTAGGGGGAGGCGCCGGGCGGGGGGTCGTAGAAGCCCTGGCGCTGCATGATGTCGGCGCGGTTGACGGCGCTGGCCGCCACCTCGACCAGGACCTCGCCCTCGCCGGGCACCGGGTCGTGGACCTCGGCCCAGACCAGCGCCTCGGGGCCTCCGGGTTCGGGAATCGTGATCGCATGCATGAGGGCGACGCTACTCCTCCACCCCTGCCCGGGCCCCTCCACCTGGGTCCCCGGTCGGAGGGCTCTCCGTCTCCCGGTCGTGGCGCCCTCCGACTTTGGGACCGTCCACCGGAAAATCCCTGTGCGCGACCGATGAGTTTGCGCGACGGTAAAGGTCTTCCCATGCGTAGCCCAAGAACGCGTAGCCCAAGAACGCGGAAGGACCACCACCAATGAGCACGCACACGTCCGGACTGGCGATCGAGACCGCGGGACTGGTGAAGACGTTCGGCGAGACCCGGGCCGTGGACGGGGTGGACCTCGCGGTACCCGCCGGCACGGTCTACGGCGTCCTCGGCCCGAACGGCGCCGGCAAGACCACCACGGTGAAGATGCTCGCCACCCTCCTGCGACCGGACGGCGGCCGGGCCCACGTCTTCGGCCACGACATCGTGCGCGAGGCCGACGAGGTGCGCAGCCGGGTGAGCCTCACCGGGCAGTACGCGTCCGTGGACGAGGACCTCACCGGCACCGAGAACCTGATCCTGCTGGGCCGGCTCCTCGGGCACGGCAAGACGGCCGCGCGGGAGCGGGGTGCCCAGCTGCTGGAGGCCTTCGGGCTGACGGAGGCGGCGGCGAAGCAGGTCAAGCACTACTCCGGCGGCATGCGGCGGCGCATCGACATCGCCGCGTCCATCCTCAACACCCCCGATCTGCTCTTCCTCGACGAGCCGACGACCGGCCTCGACCCGCGCAGCCGCAACCAGGTGTGGGACATCGTGCGCGCGGTCGTCGCCCAGGGCACGACCGTGCTGCTGACCACGCAGTACCTGGACGAGGCCGACCAGCTGGCGTCCCGGATCGCGGTCATCGACAAGGGCAGGGTGATCGCCGAGGGCACCAAGGGGGAGCTGAAGGCGTCCGTCGGCGCCGGTTCCGTCCATCTGCGGCTGCGGGACGCCGATCAGCGGCCCGAGGCCGAGCGGCTGCTGCGGGACCTGCTGGTCGCCGAGGTGCAGCTGGAGCCCGACCCGGTGGCGCTGACCGCGCGCCTGGGGGTGGCGGCGAGCGACACGGCCGCCGACCAGGCCGCCAAGGCGCTGGGCGAGCTGACCCGGGCCGGCATCACCGTCGACAACTTCTCCCTGGGACAGCCCAGCCTCGACGAGGTCTTCCTGGCGCTGACCGGGCACGACACCGGCCAGAGCACCGCCAACGGCCACGAGACCGGCACCGGCACCGGCCCTGACACGAAGGACGAGGTGGCGGCATGAGCACGGCCACGAGCACCGAGAGCAAGGAACTCTCCGCGGTCAGCACCGAGTCGCTGGCGGCCCTGCTGGTCGCCAAGGAGCGGCCGCCCCGGCCCAGCGCCCTGTCCACGTCCCTGACGTTCGGTTGGCGCGCGATCCTCAAGATCAAGCACGTGCCGGAGCAGCTCTTCGACGTCACCGCCTTCCCGATCATGAACCTGTTGATGTTCACGTACCTCTTCGGCGGTGCGCTGGCGGGTTCGCCGAGCGACTACATCCAGTTCGTGCTGCCGGGCATCCTCGTGATGTCGGTCGTGATGATCACGATGTACACCGGGATCTCGGTGAACGTCGACATCGAGAAGGGCGTCTTCGACCGCTTCCGCTCACTGCCGATCTGGCGGCCCTCGGCGATGGTCGGCTATCTCCTCGGCGACGCGCTGCGCTACAGCATCGCGTCCGTCGTGATGCTCGCCGTGGGTCTGCTGCTCGGCTACCGGCCGGACGGCGGGTTCGGCGGTGTGGTCGCCGGGATCGCGCTGCTGCTGCTGTTCTCGTTCGCCTTCTCGTGGATCTGGACGATGTTCGGGCTGATGCTGCGCACCGAGAAGTCGGTGATGAGCGTCAGCATGATGGTGATCTTCCCGCTCACCTTCCTGTCCAACGTCTTCGTCGACCCGAAGACGATGCCGGGCTGGCTGCAGGTGTTCGTCAACAACAGCCCGATCACGCATCTGGCGTCCGCGGTGCGCGGGCTGATGGCGGGCGACTGGCCTGGCGTCGAGATCGCCTGGACGCTGGGCTGGGCGGGTCTGCTCCTCCTGGTCTTCGGCCCGGTCACGATGCGGCTCTACAACCGCAAGTAGCCTCCGCGGTACGGGATCGGCGCTCCGTCAGTCGCGGGGCAGCGGGCGGGCGTCGGGCGCCACATGGGTGGCCGGCGTCGCCCGCACGATCGTGATCAGGCGGTCCGTCAGCTCCAGTCCGCCGACGGCCGGGTCGTCGTAGCCGAGCACCCGGTGCCCGCGCACGACGCTCACCACCAGGTCGTCCGTCTCGCGCGGGTTCCTGCCCACCTCGGCCTTTATGACCGGCCGCTCGATCAGGTCCAGCCCGCTGCCCTGGCTGATGAGGTCCTCCATGACCATGCCGGCGGCGGGGCTGAGCACGGAGAGCCCGAGCAGGCGGCCCGCGGCGCTGGCGCTGGTGATCACGGCGTCGGCGCCGGACTGTTTCAGCAGCGGCGCGTTCTCCTCCTCGCGGACCGCGACCACGATCTTCGCCCCGCGGTTGAGCTGCCGGGCCGTCAGCGTCACCAGTACGGCCGTGTCGTCGCGCTGGGTGGCGATGATGATCTGCTTCGCCCGGTACACCTCGGCGCGGTTCAGCACGTCGCTGCGTGTCGCGTCACCGACCACGCCCGCGTAGCCGTGGGCCGTCGCGGCCTCGATGGCCTTGCCGCTCGGGTCGACCACGACGACCTGCTCCTTGCGCAGCCCGGTCGCACAGACGGTCTGGATCGCCGACCGTCCCTTGGTACCGAAGCCGACGACGACGGTGTGATCGCGCAAGGTGGACCTCCAGCGGTTCAGGCGCCACTCATCCCGCGTGCGCTCGGTGAGGGCTTCCAACGTGGTGCCGACCAGGATGATCAGGAACATCACGCGCAGCGGCGTGATGACGAAGATGTTGGTCAGCCGGGCCGCGTCGCTGACGGGCGTGATGTCGCCGTACCCGGTGGTGGAGAGGGTGACGGTGGCGTAGTAGAAGGCGTCGAGGAGGTCGACGGAGCCGTCGGAGTTGTCGTTGTAGCCGTCGGCGTCGGCATAGACGATGAACGCCGTCGCCAGGAGGACCACCAGGGCCAGGGACAGCCGTTTGCCGACCTGGCGGATCGGGTGCTCCACCAGCTTCCTCGGGAGTTTCACCCGATGGGTCACGAGGTGTTCGTCCGCCTGGCGGGCGATCGCGTCCTGGCCCGGAAGTTTCACGTGAAACACACTCCGATTCCGCCGGTGGCCCAGGGCAGGTCGAGCAGCTCGGCCTCCTGGCCCGGACGAGCCCCGCCCGGGGGTACGACGGCCAGGGCGTCGGCGGCCGCGATGCCGCGCAGCATGGCCGGGCCGTTGTAGCGCAGCGGCACGGCACCGTCGCCGCGCAGCACGACGGGGACGAGCCGGGTGTCGTACGGGTGCCCGTGCACCGCGTCCCGCAGCGGCAGCGTGTACGGCTCGGGCGCCGGGCGGGCGGCGAGGGTGCGCAGCAGCGGCTCAGCGAGCGTGAGCAGCCCGGAGACGGCGGCGAGGGGGTTGCCGGGCAGGCCGACGAGGTGCTGGTCGTCCTTGAGCCGGGCCAGCAGCATCGGGTGGCCGGGGCGTACCTTGACGCCGTCCACGAGGAGTTCGGCGCCGATGCGGCTCAGGACCGGGTGGACGTGGTCGACGGGGCCCGCGGCGGTACCGCCGGTCGTGATGACCAGGTCGGCGTCGGAGGTGGTGACGGCGCGGTGCAGGGCCTCGGCGTCGTCGCCGATCCGGCGGACCGCGCGGACCTCGGCGCCCAGGGCCCGCAGCCAGGGCGGCAGCATCGGGCCGAGCGCGTCCCGGATGAGGCCGTCGTGCGGCCGGCCCTCGGTGAGCAGCTCGTCGCCGAGGACGAGGACGTCGACGCGTGGGCGGGGGACCGCGGTGACGCTGTCGTAGCCGGCGGCTGCCGCGAGGCCCAGCACGGCCGGCGTCACCAGGGCGCCGACGGGCAGCAACTGGTCGCCGCTGCGGCACTCCTGACCGCGCGGGCGGATGTCCTGGCCGTGGACGACGTCCCGGGTCGCCTGCAGCCGGTTTCTGCCGTCGGTGCGGCCGTGCTCGGTGCGCAGTACGGCGGTGCTGTCCAGGGGGACGCGGGCGCCGGTGGCGATACGGGCGGCCTCGCCGTCGGTGAGGGGCGCGGGTTCCGCGTGTCCGGCCAGGACGCCCTCGTCGCGCACCGTCCAGGGGCCCGGGCCGGCGACGGCCCAGCCGTCCATCGCGGAGGTGTCGAAGGAGGGCAGGTCGGTCAGGGCGGTGAGTGGCGCGGCCAGGGTGAGGCCCAGGGCCGCGTCGAGGGGCGCGGCGAGCGGGGCGCGGCGGGCGGCACGGACGGCGGCCCGGGCGGCGCGCTCGGCGGTCGCCCGGGCTTCGGGCCAGGGCGTCGCGCGGTGGTGGGAGTCGGCCTGCTTGTGGGGCGCGCCGTGCGGCCCGTGAGGTTCGTGGGCTTCGTGGTGACCGTGGTCGCCGTGGTGCGCGGCGGGCGCGGGCGTCGCCGCGTGGTCGTGGTCGCCGTGGGGCGGGCCGGACGGGCCGGGGTTCTCCTTCACGAGGGCGAGCGCCTCCTCGACGTCGAGGTCTTCGGCTTCCTCGTCGGTCCGGGTGCCGTGGGAGGTCATCGCGCGTCCGGGCGGGTGTCAGGGGTGGCGTCCGGAGCCACGTCGGGCTGGCCCGCCGCGGGGGCGGACTGGGCTTCGGCGGCCTCCTCGGCCCAGCGCTGGGCGAGGGCGGCGGCCTTGCGGGCGGCCTCGGCGACGGCTTCGGGGCCTCCTTGGGCCCGCCCGGCCGCGTAGCCGACGAGGAAGGTGGTCAGCGGGGCCGCCGGCCTGGCCACCCCGTGGGCGGCGTCCCGGGCGAGGTCGAGCAGAACGCCGGTGTCGACGTCGAGGTCGATGCCCAACTCGTCCTTGGCTGCGGTAATCCATTCGTCCAACACGTGACCATGCTCCCTGATGCGTGCCCTTGCGGTGGCGATGTCGTCCCAGGTGTCGCAGTCGAAGGACGCGACGGCGTCGGGGACACGGGTGAGGCGGAGCGCGCCGGTCAGCCGGCGCAGAGGCAGCCCGGTGAGGTCCGCACGGTCCCGGGCGAGTGCGGCCAGTTCGCGGCGCAGCGCGGACGCACGGTAGGCGGCGACGAGGGGCTGGTCGCGGCCGTCGGCGTCGGTCAGCAGCGCGCCGTCGGCGTCGCTAGCGGCGAGGGCCGACAGCAGTCGTCCGACGGTGGGCCCGGCGAGGAACGGCAGGTCGGCGGAGACCACCACGACGAGCTCGGCAGTGGTGTGCCGCAGACCGGCGGCGAGGGCGGCGAGCGGTCCGCCGCCGGGCGGGTCCTCGCGCGCCCAGGTCACCGGGCGCGCGGTGGGCCGCGGGTCGGCGACCACGACGGTCGTCCGCGCTCCGGCGCAGGCGGCGAGCACCCGGTCCAGCAGCGCGCGACCGCCCACGCGGAGGCCGGGTTTGTCGGCGCCGCCGAGCCGCCGCGCGGCCCCGCCGGCGAGCACGACGGCGTCGTACCCGACGGGGGCCGGACCCGGCGCGGGGCCGGTGCCGGCGCCGGGATCACCGGAGGGCTCGTACGCGGTCACCCCCCGAGTATGCGTTGCCGGGCGATCACAGGGAACGCGGGGGAGCCCGCGCGATCGGAGTGTGCGCGCCGGCGTCGTCGTCGGACCCCCGTCACAGGGTCCGCAGCAGCACCGCCGGCTGTTCGACGCAGTCCGCCACGTACCGCAGGAAACCGCCCGCCGTACCGCCGTCGCACACCCGGTGGTCGAAGGTGAGCGACAGCTGGACGACCTGACGCACCGCCAACTCGCCCTCGTACACCCACGGTTTGGGGACGATGCGGCCGACGCCGAGCATGGCCGCCTCGGGGTGGTTGATGATCGGCGTGGAGCCGTCGACACCGAAGACGCCGTAGTTGTTCAACGTGAAGGT
This sequence comes from Streptomyces sp. BB1-1-1, assembly GCF_031597775.1. Taxonomy (NCBI): domain Bacteria; kingdom Bacillati; phylum Actinomycetota; class Actinomycetes; order Kitasatosporales; family Streptomycetaceae; genus Streptomyces; species Streptomyces sp. BB1-1-1. The sequence continues at coordinate 4,268,773 of NZ_CP134203.1, forward strand.
GCCGCCGGTCAGTTCACCGGGCGTCAGCCGGCCGGCCCGGGCCGCCTCGGTCAGCCGGGCGAACTCGGCGGTGAGCGCCTCGGCGTCCCGCGCGTGCGCGTCCCGGACGACCGGCACGACCAGCCCCCGGTCGGTCTGCGCCGCGAAGCCGAGGTGGACGTGGTCGAACCGGACGACCTCGCGGGCCTCCGTGTCGACCGTGGAGTTCAGCTCCGGGAAGCGGTCCAGGGCGGCCGTGCAGATCCGGGCCAGCAGCGCGACGAGGGAGATCTTCGGCCCGCCCGCCGCGTTCATGGCCGTGCGCGCCCGCATCAGCTCGGTCGCGTCGGCGTCCACCCAGCAGGTCGCGTCCGGGATCTCGCGCCGGCTGCGGGAGAGCTTGTCGGCGACGGCGCCGCGGACGCCCTTGAGGGGGATGCGGACACCGCCGGACCGCGCGGCGGAGGACACGGGTGCCGGCACCTCGACGGGGTCGGCCTGTCCCTCCCGGACCGCCGTACGGCCGCCGTGCGCGGCGGCGGCACGCAGCGCGTACTCCACGTCCGCCCGCAGGATCAGCCCCTCCGGGCCGGAGCCGGTCAGCTCGCGCAGGTCCAGGTCGTTCTGCCGGGCCAGCCTGCGCACCAGCGGGGAGATGACGGGGACGGGGCCGTCCACCGGGTCCGCGGTACGGGCCCGGCCGTTCACCCGCCCGGTCGCCGCCGCGGTGGCCGTCTGCCGGTCCGGCCGTACCCGGCGCCGGCGCGCGGGCGCCTCGGAGGTGCCGTATCCGACGAGGACGTTGCCCGAGCCGCCGGCCTTCGCCTGCCCTGCCTCCGGCTCCTCGGCCCGCACCGGCTCCTCGGCCCGCGCCGGCTCCACCGCCTCGCCGCCGGTGCCCGAGTCCCGCGCCGGGAGGCCGGCGGCATCCTCGCCCACCGCCACCGTCAGCAGCGGCGCTCCGACGGGCAGCTCCGAGCCCTCCTCGCCGAAGCGGGCGGTGACCACGCCCCCATAGGGGCAGGGCACCTCGACCATCGCCTTGGCCGTCTCGACCTCGACGACCGGCTGGTCGACGGCCACGACGTCGCCGACCTCGACCATCCAGCGCACGATCTCCGCCTCGGTGAGCCCCTCACCGAGGTCGGGGAGCTTGAACTCCAGGCTGCGCCCATCAGAAGCGTGTGCCATCAGCTTTCGGCCTCCCACTGCAGGCGCCCCACGGCGTCCAGGATCCGGTCCACACCGGGCAGGTGGTGACGCTCCAGCATCGGCGGCGGATACGGGATGTCGAACCCGGCCACACGCAGCACCGGCGCCTCCAGGTGGTGGAAGCAGCGCTCCGTGACCCGGGCCGCGATCTCCCCGCCCGGGCCCCCGAAGGAACCCGACTCGTGGACGACGACCGCGCGTCCCGTCCGCCGCACCGAAGCGCACACCGTCTCGTCGTCGAACGGCACCAGGGAGCGCAGATCGACGACTTCGAGGTCCCAGCCCTCGGCCCGGGCCGCCTCGGCCGCCTCCATGCAGGCGACCAGCGACGGTCCGTACGTGATGAGTGTGGCGCTCCTGCCCGAGCGCCGCACCACCGCGCGGCCCACCGGCTCAACGGGTGCCGGCTCCTCGGGGTTCCAGGCGTCCTTCGACCAGTACAGACGCTTGGGTTCGAGGAAGACCACCGGATCGTCGGAGGCGATGGACCGGCGCAGCAGCCCGTAGGCGTCGGCGACGGTCGCGGGCGTGACGACATGGAGCCCCGGAGTCGCCATGTAGTACGCCTCGGACGAGTCGCTGTGGTGCTCGACGCCGCCGATGCCGCCGCCGTAGGGGACGCGGATGGTCAGCGGCAGGGGCATCCTGCCGCGGGTGCGGTTGCGCATCTTGGTGACGTGGCTGACGACCTGCTCGAACGCCGGGTAGGCGAAGGCGTCGAACTGCATCTCCACGACCGGGCGCAGTCCGTACATCGCCATGCCCACGGCCGTGCCGAGGATGCCGGCCTCGGCGAGCGGGGTGTCCGTGCAGCGGTCCTCGCCGAACTCCGCGGCGAGTCCGTCGGTGACCCGGAAGACGCCGCCGAGGGTGCCCACGTCCTCGCCCAGGACGTGCACGCTCGGGTCGGCGGCCATGGCGTCGCGCAGCGCGCGCGTGAGGGCCTGCGCCATGGTGGCCGGCTTGACGGCGACAGTGGTCATCGGTGTCCCCCTTCGGGCGCCCCGGACGCGGCCCCGGTCTCCGCCTCGGCCGCCGCCGCCAGCTCCGCCCGCAGCAGGTCACGCTGCTCGCGCAGCTGCGGCGTGGGCTCTGCGTAGACGTGGTCGAACAGGTCCATGGGGTCGAGTTCCGGGTCCTGGTTCATGCGGGCGCGCAGGTCGGCGGCCATGGTCTCGGCGTCCTCGCGGGCGGCCCGGACGCCCTCCTCGTCGAGCAGGCCGCGCTCGGTCAGCTCCCGCTGGAGCAGCTCGATCGGGTCGTGCCGGCGCCAGGCCTCGACCTCGGCGTCGCCCCGGTAGCGCGTCGCGTCGTCGGCGTTGGTGTGCGCCTCGACGCGGTACGTCACCGCCTCCACCAGCGTGGGACCGCCGCCCGCCCGCGCGTGGCGCACGGCGTCGGACAGGACCTCGTGCACGGCGGCGGCGTCGTTGCCGTCGACCAGGCGGCCGGGGATGCCGTAGCCGACGGCCTTGTGGGCCAGCGACGGGGCCGCGGTCTGCTTGGCGAGCGGGACGGAGATCGCGAAGCCGTTGTTCTGCACGAGGAAGACGACCGGTGCCCGCCAGACGGCCGCGAAGTTCAGCGCCTCGTGGAAGTCGCCCTCGCTGGTGCCGCCGTCGCCGACCATGGCGAGCGCGACCACGTCGTCGCCCTTGAGCCGGGCGGCGTGCGCGAGACCGACGGCGTGCGGGAGCTGGGTGGCCAGCGGCGTGGACAGGGGCGCGACCCGGTGCTCGTAGGGGTCGTAGCCGGTGTGCCAGTCACCGCGCAGCAGGGTGAGGGCCTCGACGGGGTCGACCCCGCGGGCGACGACGGCGAGCGTGTCGCGGTAGCTGGGGAAGAGCCAGTCCCGCTCCTGAAGGGCCAGCGCGGCGGCGACCTCGCAGGCCTCCTGACCGGTGCTGGAGGGGTAGACGGCCAGCCGGCCCTGCTTGGTCAGCGCCGTGGCCTGCGCGTTGTAGCGCCGGCCGGCGACCAGCCGGGCGTACAGCGTGCGCAGCAGCTCGGGATCGGCCTGCTCGGCGGCCTTCGTGCCGAGGACGCGGTACGGCTCCGCGTCGGGCAGCAGCGGCGCGGGGTCGGTACGGGGCTGCCAGGCGGGCGGCGGTGTGGGCCGGTAAGCGCCCCGCTGCTCCATGACCGTCATGACGGCACCTCCTCGTGGGAGCGGCTGTCGGCTCGCCACGGGTGTGACGGGCCTCACCTACCGATTGTTCGGTCGCCGGCACATTTTGGCTACAGGCGGCCCCAGGCTGTGGACAAACGGTTCTCCACAGCCTGAGATGGACGCAGTACGTCCATGGGAGGAAGGCGGGGGCACGTGGCATCTGAACAAATGGCCGAACGCCCGGAGGAAGCCGGCGGCCCGGACGACGCCGGCACCCCGCCGCCCCCGCGCCCGCTGGACGCCATCGATCAGGACATCCTGCGCATGCTCCAGGCGGACGGCCGCGCCTCGATACGCTCGGTCGCCGAGCGGGTGCACGTCTCGCGCGCGAACGCCTACGCGCGGATCAACCGGCTCGTCGAGGACGGCGTCATCCGCGGCTTCGGCGCCCGCGTCGACCACGAACGCGCGGGGCACGGCACCTCGGCGTACATCACCCTGAAGATCGTGCAGAACTCCTGGCGCACGGTCCGGGCGCAGCTCCGGCAGCTCCCCGGGGCCTCGCACATCGCCCTGGTGGGCGGCGACTTCGACGTCCTGCTGCTGGTGCACACCCCGGACAACCGGGCCCTGCGCGAGCTGGTGCTCACCCGCCTCCAGGCCATCCCGGAGGTGCTCAGCACACGCACCCTGCTGGTGTTCGAGACCGAGGACCTGGAACCGCAGAGCTGACCGCCGGGCCGGGGCCGAGTGGCCGCTCAGGACGCCTTGCGCAGGCCCCCGAAGACCAGCCGCGCCACCGCGTCGACCACTTCGCGCTCACCCGCGCCGCCCCGCCCGCCGCTGCCATGGGGACCGTCGGGCCGGTACCACTCCACGATCGAGTTGATCATGCCGAAGACCAGGCGCGTCGCGAGCCGCACCTCCACGTCCGCGCGCACGTCCCCCTCGGCCGCCGCGGCCTTCAGCAGGTCGGCGACCCGGTGGTCGAACTCGCGCCGCCGCTCCAGCGCCCACCGCTCGGTGCCGGTGTTGCCGCGCACCCGCAGCAGCAGTGTGACGTACGGCAGTTCGGCCATGAGCACCTCGACCATGCGCCGCACGACGTACTCCAGCCGCTCGGCGGCGGACCCCACGCGCGCGTGCTCCTCGTCGAGGATCCCGAAGAGCTCGTCCAGGGCCCGGCTCACGGCCCGGCGCAACAGCTCCTCCTTGCCCGTGACGTGGTGGTAGATCGACGACTTGGAGATGCCGGCCGCCTTGGAGAGGTGCTCCATGGAGGTGCCGTCGTAGCCGCGCTCGATGAAGACCTGCACGGCGACGGAGAGCAGTGTCTCGGGCGTGTACGTGTCGCGCTTGGCGGTGCTCATGAGCGGGTGCCCTCCCCTGCGTCGGAGGCGTGCGTGTGACGGCGGAGCGCGAGGGACGGGGCGTGGCGCCCGGAGGGCTCGCGTTCGTGCAGCTCGCCCAGCAGCTCGTACACCCACCGGAGGCCCAGTCGGCGGCCCCACTCGACGGGCCCGAGCGGGTAGTTCACGCCGAGGCGCATCGCGGTGTCGACGTCCTCCGCCGAGGCCACGCCCCGGGCGACCGCGTCGTACGCCAGGTCGACGATCCGCGCGACCGTCCGCGCCACGATCATGCCGGGCACGTCGCCGACGACGCTGACCTTCTTGCCGAGCGCCTGGAACAGGCCGGTGGCCTCGGCGAGGGTGCGGGGCGAGGTGGTCTCGGAGGGGGCGAGGGCGACGCGGGTGGCCCGCCGGTAGTCGAGGGCGAGGTCGAAGTGGACGACGTCGCCGAGTTCGACCGAGGTCTGCCCGTCGGCGAGGAGGAGCCGGCCGCCGCCGGGCAGCACGAGCGTCCCGCTGCCCCCGCCCTCCTCGCGGACCTCGATGCCCGCCTCGCGGATCAGCGCGGGCAGTTCGCCGGCCGGTCCGAGGTCCTCCTCGGCGACGACGTACGCGGGCCGGTCGGCGGGTTCGGCGGTGTGCGGCTCGGGCCGCTCGGCGCCGTCCCGGTAGTCGTACCAGCCCTGCCCGCTCTTGCGGCCGAGCCGGCCGGACTCGACCAGGCGGCGCTGGGCCAGCGACGGCGTGAAGCGCGCGTCCTGGAAGAACGCCTGCCACACGGAGTGCGTGACGGACTCGTTGACGTCCTGCCCGATCAGGTCGGTCAGCTCGAAGGCGCCCATCCTGAAGCCGCCGGACTCACGCAGCACGGCGTCGACGGTGGCCGGGTCGGCGGCCCGCAGCTCGTGGACCGCGAGGGCCTCGGCGTAGAAGGGCCGGGCGACGCGGTTGACGACGAAACCGGGGGTGTCGGCGCAGGCGACCGGGGTCTTCCCCCAGGCGCGGGCCGTCTCGTACGCGCGCGTGGCCGACGCGGGGTCGGTGGCGAACCCGGAGACCACCTCCACCAGCGGCAGCAGCGGCGCGGGGTTGAAGAAGTGCAGGCCGACGAAGCGGCCGGGGGCGCGGAGCGCGCCGCCGATGGCGGTGACGGACAGGGACGAGGTGTTGGTGGCGAGCAGGCAGTCGTCGCCGACGACGTCCTCCAGCGCCCGGAACAGCTCCTGCTTGACGTCCAGCCGTTCCAGGACCGCCTCGACGACCAGCGCGCAGTCGGCGAGGTCGGCGAGGGTCTCGGCGGGCCCGAGCCGGGCACGGGCCGCGTCCCGCTCGGCGCCGGTGAGCCGTTCCTTCTCGACGAGCCGGTCGAGCCGGGCGCCGATCGCGTCGGCCGCTTCCCGGGCCCGCCCGGGGACGGCGTCGTACAGCCGTACGGGATGGCCCGCGACCAGCGCCACCTGGGCGATGCCCTGGCCCATGGTGCCGGTGCCGACGACGGCCACGGGGCTGCTGAGGTCGAGTGCTGTCATGTGCGCGATCCTCCCGCACGGGGTTTTCCACAGATGCGGCGGTCCCCCTTGTCCCGACCGATCGTTCGGTTACTCTAGCCGTGTCCGCCTGTTTCTGCCCAGGTTTCCCCCCAGGTCCACGGACTCGACGAAGCGTCGACGCGGAGTCGACGGCGAGTCCGTGAGAGACGAGGAGTTGGTCCCGCATGGCCGCCGAACTCACCGCACACCAGCTGATCGCCCAGCACCGGCCGACCCTGGACCTGGCGCTGGAGACGATCCGCACGCGCGCGTACTGGTCCCCCCACCCCGAGCACCCCAAGGCCTACGGGGAGAACGGCAGCCTGGACATGGCCGCGGGCAAGGCCGCCTTCGACGCCCTGCTCGGCACCCGCCTCGACCTCGGCCAGCCCGGCACCGACGGCTGGGTCGGCGGCGAGGTCTCCCCGTACGGCGTCGAGCTGGGCGTGGAGTACCCGCACGCGGACCTCGACGTGCTGCTGCCCGCCATGAAGGCCGGCCAGAAGGCGTGGCGGGACGCGGGCGCGGAGCTGCGCGCGATGGTCTGCCTGGAGATCCTCCGGCGGATCGCCGACCGGACGATGGAGTTCGCCCAGGCGGTCATGCACACCTCCGGGCAGGCCTTCATGATGGCCTTCCAGGCGGGCGGCCCGCACGCGCAGGACCGCGGCATGGAGGCCGTGGCCTACGCGTACGTGGAGCAGGTCCGCACCCCCGACACGGCGGAGTGGACCAAGCCGCAGGGCAAGCGCGACCCGCTCGCGCTGACCAAGCAGTTCACGCCGGTCCCGCGCGGTATCGGCCTCGTCATCGGCTGCAACACCTTCCCGACCTGGAACGGCTACCCGGGCCTGTTCGCCTCCCTCGCCACCGGCAACGCGGTCCTGGTCAAGCCCCACCCGCGCGCGGTGCTGCCGCTCGCGCTCACCGTGCGGGTCGCCCGCGACGTCCTCACCGAGGCCGGTTTCGACCCGAACCTGGTCGCGCTGGCCGCCGAGCGCCCCGGCGAGGGCGTCGCCAAGACCCTGGCGACCCGCCCCGAGATCCGGATCATCGACTACACCGGCTCCACCTCCTTCGGCGACTGGCTGGAGGCCAACGCCCGCCAGGCCCAGGTCTTCACCGAGAAGGCCGGCGTCAACACGGTGCTCGTCGACTCCACCGACGACTACCAGGGGATGCTCGCCAACCTGGCCTTCTCCCTCTCCCTCTACAGCGGCCAGATGTGCACCACCCCGCAGAACCTGCTGATCCCCCGCGACGGCATCCGCACCGACCAGGGCCCGAAGACCTACGACGAGGTGACCGCGGACCTGGCGCGGGCCGTCGACGGACTCCTCGGCGACGACGCCCGCGCGAACGCCCTGCTCGGCGCGATCGTCAACCCGGACGTCAAGGCCCGCCTGGAGGCCGCCGCCGGACTCGGCGAGGTCGCCCTGGCCTCCCGCGAGGTGACCAACCCGGACTTCCCGGACGCGGTCGTGCGCACCCCGGTGATCGTCAAGCTGGACGGCGCCAAGCCCGACGACGAGGCCGCCTACACCAGCGAGTGCTTCGGCCCGGTCTCCTTCGCCGTCGCCGTCGACTCCGCACAGCACGCCGTGGACCTGCTGCGGCACAGCGTCCGGGAGAAGGGCGCGATGACGGTGGGCGCCTACACGACCGACGCGGAGGTCGAGCAGTCCGTGCGGGAGGCCTGCCTGGAGGAGGCGGCCCAGCTGTCCCTCAACCTCACCGGCGGGGTGTACGTCAACCAGACGGCCGCCTTCTCCGACTTCCACGGCTCGGGCGGCAACCCGGCGGCCAACGCCGCCCTGTGCGACGGGGCGTTCGTGGCCAACCGCTTCCGGGTGGTGGAGGTCCGCCGTCAGGCCTAGGGGGTGTCGTTTGGATCTTGCCGGGGTCGCGTCAGTCGCAAGGCACCGTTGCCTGGAGTCGGCCTGATCCAAACGACACCCCCTAGAACAGCCTGCTAGGACACGTGCGGTGCGCCCCCGCCGGCGCTCCAGTGGTACAGCGTCATGGCCACACTGGTCGCGAGGTTGTAGCTGGAGACCTGGGGGCGCATCGGCAGCGCCACCAGATGGTCGGCACGCGCGCGCAGCTCCCGCGACAGCCCGCTGCGCTCCGAGCCGAACGCGAGCAGCGCGTCGTCCGGCAGCTTCAGCCCGCGGATGTCCTCGCCCTCCGGGTCCAGCGCGAACACCGGCCCCGGCGGCAGCTCCGCGACCTCCAGCCGTTCCACGGCGGTCGCGAAGTGCAGCCCCGCCCCGCCGCGCACCACCGTGGGGTGCCACGGGTCGAGTGTGCCCGTGGTGACCACACCGGTCGCCCCGAAACCGGCGGCCAGCCGGATCACCGCGCCCGCGTTGCCGAGGTTGCGCGGCTGGTCGAGGACCACGACGGGCGTACGGCGGGGCGTGTGCGCCAGCGCCCGCAGGTTGGCCGCACGCGAGGGCCGTACGGCCAGGGCGGCCACGGCGGTGGGATGCGAGCGCGGCACGAGGGAGGCGTACGTCTCCTGCGGCACCTCCGCCAGCAGAGCGTCCATGGCGTCCCGCACGTCGGGCGCCAGCTCCTCGGCGAGGGCCAGGGCGCCCGCGCGGTCGGCGGTGACGGCCACCGGGACCTCGGCGCCGAAACGCAGCGCGTGCTTGAGGGCGTGGAACCCGTCCAGCAGCACACACGGTCCGGCGTGCCGGCGCCAGACGGCCGACGGGTCGAGGTCGGGGTCGGTCATGTCCGGAAGCCTACGTGCGTGTGGCCGGGGTCCTTGTCGCTCTCCGCGGCCTCCTGGGAGCGGGGCCCGGGCACCGCCGCCGTACGGCCGGCACCACCGCCCACACCACCGCTGTCGCCACGCCCGGCCGTCAGCCCGGCCGTCAGCCGGCCCGGCAGTCGGCCCAGCAGCCCGGCACGCGCGCGTACCGACCAGCCGCCCAGCCGGCGCAGGAAGGAGGTCGGTAGGAAGACCGCGTCCGCGGCGATCATCGCCAGCGAGAAGAACGGCAGCCCCAGCACCACGGCGATCACCGCGTGCTCGGCCATCATGGCGGCCAGCAGCACGTTCTTCACCCGCCGGTTGAACAGCGTGAACGGGAACGCGACCTGCACGGCGACCGTGCCGTAGGTGATGAGCATGACCATCGTGCCGTTGGCGGCCAGCGCCTCGGAGAGCGCGGGCCAGGGCGAGAAGTAGTCCAGGTTGAGCGGGTAGTAGACCGCGGTGCCGTCCTGCCAGCGTGAGCCCTGGATCTTGTACCAGCCCGCGGTCGCGTAGATCAGACAGGCCTCGGCCATGATCACGAGCAGCGCGCCGTTGTGCACGATGTTGGCGATCACGTCGAGCAGGATCCGCGGCTCACCGCCACTGGCCCAGCGCCCCACGGCCCACCACAGGCCCTGCGCGGCCCACACCGCCCACAGCAGCGCCGGAACGAACCAGTCGCCGTCCAGCCCGCCCGCCACCGTCATGGTGAGCAGCACGAAGCCGGACACCGACCACAGCGCCGGCCCGCCCCGGTCCACGACACGCTCCCCACGCGCGCGTGCCCCGCCCGCACGCCGCGCCCGGCGCGCGTCCAGCGACCACACCTGGCCGCAGCGCGTGAGCACCAGGTAGATGCTCATCAGGTGCAGGACGTTGTCGCCGCCGTCCCCCATGAAGACGCTGCGGTTCTGCAGCGAGAGCACACCGACCATGAAGATCACGGACATGGTCCGGGTCCGCCAGCCCAGCAGGAGCAGCACACTGCTCAGGACGGCCACCGCGTAGACGATCTCGAACCAGACCCGCCCGTCGGACCACATCAGCACCGTGAAGGCGCCGTTGTCCGCGATCAGCTGCTCGGCGAGGTCATGGCCCCAGGGGCTCCCGGGACCGTACAGCTCGTGGCGGTGGGGCAGTTCGCGCAGCAGGAAGAGCAGCCAGGTGGCGCTGAAGCCGATGCGGATCACGGCGGTCTGGTACGGGCCGAGCGCGGCGCCGGTGACACGGGCGATGCCCCGGGAGACCGAGCGGGCGATGCCGTTCACGCGGCGTCCCCCTCCTTCTCACCGGCAGCCACCGGCCACCAGGGCAGCTCACGGTAGGCCGGCCGGTCGGAGACCTTCTCCCCGCTCCACGAGGGCGGCTCCACGTTGGTGGTCCGGGAACGGTACTGGACGCGCTCGACGACACCGCCCGGCCCGGCGGCGGCGTTCCGGTCCAGGCGCAGGACGGCGATGCGGCGCAGATAGTCCTCGGACAGCGTGCCCCGCAGGCCCACCGGGCGGTCGTCGGAGTCGTGGGTGGCGACGAAGAAGTCCCAGGCCCGGCGGAGCTCGTTCTGCTGGGTGTGGCTCGGCAGCGGATTGCCGTCGATGCCCTGACCGTCCTCGGCGGACAGGTCGTACCAGCCGGTCGTGCGTATCGCGCCGTCCGCCGTGCTCACTTCTGCCCGGACCTGGACGGAGACGTTCTGCTGGAGCGGGTTGGGCGCGAAGAGCTTCCAGTTCTGTTCGAACTCCGGGAAGACCCACTCGTCCACCACCTCGCCGTGCTGCTTGGTGAGGGTGTTCGACGGCGCCACGTGCAGGAACACCAGGCCGAGGTGGGCGCAGACGGCGACGGCGACGACCGCGAGGGCGACCACGGCACCGACCTGGTAGCGCGGGGAGAGCGCGGAGAAACCGGTACGGGGCGCCACGATCGCCTGGCGGGGCTCCGCGGTGACCGTACGAGGGCCGCCTCCTGTGCCGACTGCCTCAGACCCGGTCCTGGTCCCGTCCGACCGATCCGACCGATCCGGCTGGTCCGGCTGGTCCGGCTGGTCTGACCGTTCCGGCTGATCCGGCTGATCCGGCTGGTCCGGTGCGCCCCGTCCCTCCTGCTCGTCCCGCCCCCGCGGGGCGTCCGAGCCTGTGTCGTACGCGTCCATTACGCCCCGTTCCGGTCCCGATCCGTCGTACCGCCCGCTCCGCCGCAGGGGTCACCCGCGCCACTCGTGCGGCTGCTCGGCAGCGTCCGAACGGGAACGGTACTCAGGACTGTCCGCCCGCACAGCCCCCGGCGGACCGACCGCGCAGTGGCCGTCACCACATCGTCACCGCGCGACGGCGCCCGCGGTGACACGGAGACGATCCGACGGCGATCCGGAGGGACGGCCCAAGGGCAACCCGGAGGGACGACCCGGAGACGACCCGAGCGGCCTAGAGAACGTGCCCCGGCTCGCCCTTCCCGTCCACCACCGGCCGGCCGGCCGCGGCCCACACCTGCATGCCGCCGTCGACGTTCACGGCGTCGATGCCCTGCTGGGCCAGATACATGGTGACCTGGGCCGAGCGTCCGCCGGAGCGGCAGATCACGTGGACCCGGGCGTCCTGCGGCGCGGCCTCGGTCAGCTCACCGTACCGGGCCACGAACTCGCTGATGGGAATGTGCAGTGCCCCGGCGGCGTGACCGGCCTGCCACTCGTCGTCCTCGCGGACGTCCAGCAGGAAGTCGCCGTCCTTGAGGTCCGTGACCTCGACCGTGGGCACACCAGCTCCAAAACTCATGCCCCAGACGCTACCCGAGCCCCCGCCCGGCTCAGTCCCGCCCGAGCACCGCCGCGAGTTCGGCCTCCCGCTCCCGCACCTGGGTCGCCAACTGCTCGGCGATCTCCTCCAGCAGCCGGTCGGGGTCGTCCGGGGCGAGCCGGAGCATGGCCCCGATCGCGCTCTCCTCCAGCTCCTTGGCGAGCAGCGTGAGCATCTCCTTGCGCCGGTCGAGCCATTCGAGGCGGACGTACAGCTCCTCGCCCCGGCTCGGGCGCCGCTCGGGCGCCGGACCGGCGGCCCACTCCTCCGCCAGCTCCCGCAGCTGCGCCGCGTCGCCACGGGCGTAGGCGGCGTTGACCCGGGTGATGAACTCCTCGCGCCGGGCCCGCTCCTCGTCCTCCTGCGCCAGGTCGGGGTGGGCCTTGCGGACCAGCTCGCGGTAGAGCTTGCGGGCCTCCTCGCCGGGCCGCACCCGCTGCGGCGGGCGTACCGCCTGGTCCGTCAGCATCGCCGTGGCCTCCGGGAACAGACCGTCCCCGTCCATCCAGCCGTTCAGCAGCTCCTCGACCCCGGGGATCGGCGTCAGCCGGGCCCGCGCCTCGTCGGCCCGGCGCCGGTCCTCGGCGTCGCCGGTGCCGGCGGCCCTGGCCTCCAGGATCTGCGCCTCCAGCTCCTCGAGCCGCGCGTACACCGGGCCGAGCCGCTGTTCGTGCAGCCGCGAGAAATTCTCGACCTCCACGCGGAAGGTCTCCAGCGCGATCTCGTACTCGATGAGTGCCTGCTCGGCGGCCCGTACGGCCTGTTCCAGCCGTTCCTCGGGACGCGGCGCACCGTCCTCGGGCGTCGCCGCCGGCTCCGCACCGGCGCCGCCACCGCTCTGCTCAGCTTCCGGGGTCGTCACCCGACCAGCGTAGGCCACACCCCGCCCGGCGCCGCCCGGCCCGGCCCGCGTCACACCCCCAGTTCCGCCGCGACCCGCCCGGCCCGCACCGCGCCCACCAGCTCCGCGTGGTCCGCCTCCGTGCGGTCGGCGTAGGCCACGGCGAAGGCCGCCACCGCCTCGTCCAGCTCGTCGTTCTTGCCGCAGTAGCCGGCGATGAGCCGCGGGTCGGCGCTGTGCGCGTGGGCGCGGGCCAGCAGGGCGCCGGTCATGCGGCCGTAGTCGTCCATCTGGTCGGCGGCCAGGGCCGTGGCGTCGACGCTGCCCTTGCGGTTGCGGAACTGCCGTACCTGGAAGGGCCGCCCGTCGACCTCCGTCCAGCCCAGCAGCATGTCGCTGACCACCTGCATCCGCTTCTGTCCCATGACCACCCGGCGCCCCTCGTGCGCGGTCTCGGGGGCGTCGAAGCCGACGGCCGCCAGGTGGGGCAGGAGCGCGGAGGGCCTGGCCTCCTTCACCTGGAGCACGAGGGGCTCGCCGCGGTGGTCCAGGAGCAGCACGACGTACGACCGTGTGCCCACGCTGCCGGTGCCGACGACCCGGAAGGCGACGTCGTGCACCGCGTACCGGGCCAGCAGCGGGAGCCGGTCCTCGGAGAGCGTGGCCAGGTACGGCTCCAGGGCGGCCGCGACCGCCGCCGCCTCGGGGTCCGTCACCCGGCGCAGCACCGGCGGGGCGTCGGCGAAGCGCCGTCCGCCGTCCTCGGTGGCCTCGGTCGACTTGGCGGCGAAGCGCCCGCTGGTGTTGGCCCGCGCCTTCTCGGCCACCCGCTCCAGCGTGCCGAGCAGGTCGTGGGCGTCGGTGTGGGAGACGAGTTCCTCGTCCGCGATGGCGTTCCAGGCGTCCAGCGCGGGGAGCTTCGCCAGCAGCCGCATGGTGCGCCGGTAGGCGCCCGCGGTGTCGTGGGCCGCCTCGCGGCAGGTGTCCTCGTCGGCGCCGGCCTCCCGGCCCGCCAGGACGATCGAGGCGGCGAGCCGCTTGAGGTCCCACTCCCAGGGGCCGTGGACGGTCTCGTCGAAGTCGTTCAGGTCGATGACCAGGCCGCCGCGGGCGTCACCGTAGAGACCGAAGTTGGCGGCGTGCGCGTCGCCGCAGATCTGGGCGCCGATCCCCGTCGTCGGCGTACGCGCCAGGTCGTACGCCATCAGCCCCGCCGACCCGCGCAGGAAGGCGAAGGGTGTGGCGGCCATCCGCCCCACCCGGATCGGGGTGAGCCCGGGGATCCGGCCGCGGTTGGACTCCTCGACCGCGCTCACCGCGTCCGGGCGGGAGGCGTCCAGGGTGAGGTCGGCGTGCGCGGACCGCGGAACGCGCGTGCGCAGCGCCTTGCCCTCGGCCTTCGGCGAGCCGCCGACGGGCCACCGCGCGAACCCCGGCACGACCGGCACCCGCACGCCCCCCTCCGGGCCCTCTACCGCGCCCGCTCCCGCGTCCGCACGCGCCCCCGTCGTCGCCTCCGCCGTCGTCCCCGCCGTCGCTTCGGTCATCGCGACCGCCCTCCCCGTACTCGTACCCGTACGCACACCCGCGCCGTACCCGTGCCGCACGGTGCCGTACCCATGTCCGCGCCGCCCCTCCCGGGCGCCGACGCGCCACGACCGTACCCCCGGGCGATCCGCCCGTACACGGGCCCCGCCCGCCCCGTTCCGCCGCCCGCATAACGCCGGGCAGGGGGCGGAACAGGAGGTGCCCGGGCCCCCACCGGCCCGCATACCGTTTCCAGCGATCACCACGGAGCGCGCCCGCCGAAGCAACGACAGCAGCCTGCCCCGCGCGGCGGGCGCGCTCCCTGTCCCCGACGTCCCGGATGTCGCACGTCCCGTCCAGCTTCCCCAGGGACCACCCCACCGAGGAGACCGAGGAACGCCATGACCTCCGACGCCCCCACCACCCCCGACGAACCCGGCACCGGGCCCGGACCGCACACCGGCCCGGGCCCCGGCACCGGCACCACCGCCGACCGCGGCATCAGCCGCAAGACGCTGCTCAGGGCGGCCGTCGCGGCCGGCACCGCCGTCCCGCTGCTCGCCACCGGCTCGATCGCGCTCGCCCGGGACGCCGCCCGCTCCGCCACCGGCGAGACCCTGCCGCCGACCCCCTTCTGCGACGACGGCGACGACCCGACGCCCGACCAGATGGAGGGCCCGTACTTCAAGCCGAACTCCCCGCCGCGCACCAACCTGGTGACCCCCGGCACCGCCGGCACCCGGCTGACCGTGAGCGGCTACGTCTTCGGCCGCAACTGCGTCCCGCTGCCCGGCGTGCTCCTCGACTTCTGGCAGGCCGACAACGCCGGCGCCTACGACATGGCCGGATACGCCTTCCGCGGCCACCAGTTCACCGACGCCACGGGCGCGTTCTCGCTGCGGACGATCGTCCCCGGCCTCTATCCGGGCCGTACCCGGCACATCCACGTCAAGGCGCAGGCACCCGGTGAACCCGTACTGACCACCCAGCTGTACTTCCCCGGCGAGCCCCGCAACAGCACGGACGCCCTCTTCGACCCCGCGCTGCTGATGAACGTCCGCGGCGCCGGCGGCGGCAAGGAGGGGAGCTTCGACTTCGTCCTGAACGTGGACGGCTATCCGGGCCCCGGCCCCACCGACCCGCCGACCGATCCGCCCACCGACCCGCCGGGCGGCACCTGGGCGGCCGGCCGCTCCTACGCCGCCGGCGACGGGGTGACGTACGGCGGCGGCTCCTACCGCTGCCTCCAGGCGCACACCTCGATGGCGGGCTGGGAGCCGCCCAACGTGCCGGCCCTGTGGCGCCGGGAGTCCTGAGACCTTCCTCACAGCGCACCGCGGCTCCACGGCGCCCCCACAGCGCCCGCGTCCGAGCATGCGAAAGCCCCCCAGGTCCGAGACCTGGGGGGCTTCCGGCTGGTGCGCGAGGGGGGAGTTGAACCCCCACGCCCTTGCGGGCACTGGAACCTGAATCCAGCGCGTCTGCCTATTCCGCCACCCGCGCATTGGGTGTGTCCTCGGGGCCTTTCCTTGCGGTCCGGCGCCTTCCGACACGAGAACATTAGCACGCTGGAACGGGTGGATTCACATCCCTTTCCAGGCGGGGGCAGGCCGCGCGCGAGGCCCCCGGAGCAGGGCGCCCGCCCTCCTTCGGGCACTCGGGCACTCGTATCGGCCCGTGTCCGTTCACGTATCAACCTCGTACCGGTCCGGCCCGTCTCCCCAGGAGCCGGTAGGGGTCCACAGTCAGGTGCGGGACACTGGTCTGCGGCCGCCTCTACGATCCTGGGCATGAGTACCTGCGGGAGAGCATCCCGAAGGACCCCGAGAGTTCGAAGGTGAGCTCCGGCGGGAACTCCGAGAGGCGTCGACACCGTCGACCGGGCCGACAGGGGGAACCAGCCGATCGACCGGCGCGTGGATACGATCAGTAAGCAGTACCAAGTAAGCAGTGCGCGGGTGAGCGGTACACGCGTAAGCAGTACGCAAGGCAGTGGACAGGACGGCAGCGACGGAGGAGGTGCCCCATGGGAGTCCTGAAGAAGTTCGAGCAGCGTCTCGAAGGTCTGGTCAACGGCACCTTCGCGAAGGTGTTCAAGTCCGAGGTGCAGCCCGTGGAGATCGCGGGAGCGCTCCAGCGCGAATGCGACAACAACGCGACCATCTGGAACCGCGACCGCACCGTCGTACCCAATGACTTCATCGTGGAACTGAGCACGCCCGACTTCGAGCGCCTCAGCCCCTACTCCGGCCAGCTCGGCGACGAGCTCGCCGGCATGGTCCGCGACTACGCCAAGCAGCAGCGCTACACCTTCATGGGACCGATCAAGGTCCACCTGGAGAAGGCGGACGACCTCGACACCGGTCTGTACCGGGTGCGCAGCCGTACGCTCGCCTCCTCCAGCAGCCACCAGGGCGGCCCGGCGCCCGCGGGCCCCACCGCACCCCCTGCCCCCACCGGGCGGCCCAGCGGCCCGGGCGGTGGCTACGGCTACCCACCGGCCGCCGCCCCCGCGGGCGCCCCACCCATGCCGGCCGCGCCGCCACCCGGCGGACGCCCCGGCGGATACGGCTACCCGCAGCCCGCGGGCGGCCAGCAGCCCCCGGCCGCACCCGCGGCCGGCGGACGCACCCGCCACTGGATCGAGATCAACGGCACCCGCCATCAGATCTCCCGCGCGACGCTCGTGCTCGGACGCAGCACCGAGGCCGACGTGCGGATCGACGACCCCGGCGTCTCCCGCCGGCACTGCGAGATCCGGACCGGAACGCCCTCGACGATCCAGGATCTCGGGTCCACCAACGGCATCGTGGTGGACGGGCAGCACACCACCCGCGCTACGCTCCGCGACGGCTCGCGGATCGTCGTGGGCAGCACCACCGTTATCTATAGGCAAGCCGAAGGGTGATCCGGGGGCAATGTCAGAGCTGACCCTCACGGTCATGCGGCTGGGTTTTCTCGCCGTATTGTGGCTGTTCGTGATCGTGGCCGTGCAGGTCATCCGCAGCGACCTGTTCGGCACGCGGGTCACCCAGCGCGGAGCGCGGCGCGACGCCGCCCGACCGCAGCAGGCCGCCGCGCGCCAGGGCCAGGCGCCTCCACCGCAGCGCCAACAGCAGAGCGGCGGCCGGGGACGCCGCGGCGCTCCCACCAAGCTGGTCGTGACGGAGGGCACCCTCACCGGCACCACCGTTGCCCTCCAGGGCCAGACCATCACGCTCGGCCGGGCACACGACTCGACGATCGTGCTGGACGACGACTACGCCTCCAGCCGCCATGCCAGGATCTACCCCGACCAGAACGGCCAGTGGATCGTCGAGGACCTGGGCTCCACCAACGGCACCTACCTGGACCGGTCCCGGCTGACGACCCCCACACCGATCGGGCCGGGGTCGCCGATCCGCATCGGCAAGACCGTCATCGAGCTGCGGAAGTAGTGCTACACCAATGAATGAGCGCGAGCGGAGCGAGCACGCAGCGGCGGCCGGCACCCCGGGCCCCGGCGCGCTCCCGACCGGAGGGTGGGCAGTGTGGCTCGACACGACCGGCTGTACCCGGAGCCGACGGGCGAGGTGCGCATGAGTCTGTCACTGCGCTTCGCCGCCGGATCGCACAAGGGCATGATCCGGGAGGGCAACGAGGACTCCGGTTACGCCGGTCCCCGCCTGCTCGCCATCGCCGACGGCATGGGCGGCCAGGCCGCCGGCGAGGTCGCCTCCTCCGAGGTGATCTCCACCATCGTCGCCCTCGACGACGACGTGCCCGGCTCCGACATCCTCACCTCCCTCGGCACCGCCGTGCAGCGCGCCAACGACCAGCTCCGGCAGATGGTCGAGGAGGACCCCGCCCTCGAGGGCATGGGCACCACCCTCACCGCCCTGCTCTGGACCGGCCAGCGCCTCGGCCTCGTCCACGTCGGCGACTCCCGCGCCTACCTCCTGCGCGACGGCGTCCTCACGCAGATCACGCAGGACCACACCTGGGTGCAGCGCCTGGTCGACGAGGGCCGCATCACCGAGGAGGAGGCCGGCACCCACCCGCAGCGCTCCCTGCTGATGCGCGCGCTCGGCAGCGGCGACCACGTCGAGCCCGACCTGTCCATCCGCGAGGTCAGGGCCGGCGACCGCTACCTCATCTGCTCCGACGGACTCTCCGGCGTCGTCTCCCACCAGACGATGGAGGACACCCTCGCCAGCTACCAGGGCCCCCAGGAGACCGTCCAGGAGCTGATCCAGCTCGCCCTGCGCGGCGGCGGCCCCGACAACATCACCGTCATCATCGCCGACGTCCTCGACCTGGACACCGGTGACACCCTCGCCGGCCAGCTCTCCGACACCCCGATCGTGGTCGGCGCCGTCGCCGAGAACCAGGCCCAGTTCGGCGACAACGGCATCATGCAGACCCCGGCCGGCCGCGCCGCCGGACTCGGCCGCCAGGGCGGCGGACAGCGCGGCGGAGGCGGCGAGTTCGGCCCGCCCGGCAGCGGCGACACCACCGGCTACATCCCGGCCGGCGGCTTCGACGACTACGGCCCCGACGACTTCGCCAAGCCCCGCAAGAGCCGCAAGTGGCTGAAGAGATCCCTCTACACCGTGCTCGCCCTCGCCGTCATCGGCGGCGGCACGTACGGCGGCTGGCGCTGGACGCAGACCCAGTACTACGTCGGCACCAACAACGACCACCTCGCGCTGTACCGGGGCATCAGCCAGGACCTCGCCTGGGTCTCCCTCTCGAAGATCCAGAAGGATCACCCCGAGATCGAACTCAAGTACCTGCCGCCCTACCAGCAGAAACTGGTCGAGGCCACCATCCCCGAGAGCGACCTGGCCGACGCCCGGGCGAAGATCGAGGAACTGGCGGTGCAGGCCTCCGCCTGCAAGAAGCAGGCCGACCGGCGCACCGCGGAGACCGAGAAGAACGCGAAGACGGGCGAGGGCGAGGCCGGAGGCACCACGGGAACCACACCCGCCTCCTTCACGTCCAAGGCCTCACCGACCCCGAACCCCTCGGGATCACCGAAGGCCCCTGAATCGTCCGAGTCCCCGTCCACGACCGCACCCACTCCAGGCTCAGGACCGACCCTCTCGGAGGAAGAGCAGAAGGTCGTCTCGCTGTGCGGTAAGCAGTAGGCAAGCCGTGAGAGGCCCTGTCACACGATGAGCAGTTCTACCAACTCGCCGACGCACCACACGTCCACGATCGGCGCCATCGGCGCCCCGAGCCGGCGCAACACCGAGCTGGCTCTGCTCGTGTTCGCCGTCCTGATCCCGGTCTTCGCCTACGCCAACGTGGGCCTGGCCATCAACGACGAGGTGCCCGCCGGCCTGCTGAGCTACGGCCTCGGCCTCGGCCTCCTGGCCGGCGTCGGCCACCTCGTCGTGCGCAAGTTCGCGCCGTACGCGGACCCGCTGATGCTGCCCCTGGCCACCCTGCTCAACGGACTGGGACTCGTCGCCATCTGGCGCCTCGACCAGTCCGAACTCCTCCAGGAGATCGAGCAGGCCGGCACCGCCGCGCCCCGGCAGCTGATGTACACCGCGATGGGCATCGCCCTGTTCGTCGCCGTGCTGATCTTCCTCAAGGACCACCGCGTCCTGCAGCGCTACACCTACATCTCCATGGTCACCGCGCTGCTCCTCCTGCTGCTCCCGCTGGTGCCGGGCCTCGGCAAGAACATCTACGGCGCCAAGATCTGGATCCAGGTCGGCTCCTTCTCCATCCAGCCCGGAGAGTTCGCCAAGATCGTCCTGGCGATCTTCTTCGCCGGCTACCTGATGGTGAAGCGCGACGCGCTCGCACTCGCCAGCCGCCGCTTCATGGGCCTCTACCTGCCCCGCGGCCGCGACCTCGGCCCCATCCTGGTCGTCTGGATGGTCTCGATCCTCATCCTGGTCTTCGAGACCGACCTCGGCACCTCGCTGCTGTTCTTCGGCATGTTCGTGATCATGCTGTACGTCGCCACCGAGCGGACCAGCTGGATCGTCTTCGGCCTGCTGATGTCCGCCGTCGGCGCCGTCGGCGTCGCCAGCTTCGAGCCGCACATCCAGCAGCGCGTCGACGCCTGGCTCGACCCGATGCGCGAGTACACGCTCTCCCGCGCCGGCCAGGTTGGCCACTCCGAGCAGGCCATGCAGGCCCTGTGGGCCTTCGGCTCCGGCGGCACCCTCGGCACCGGCTGGGGCCAGGGCCACTCCGAGCTCATCCGGTTCGCCGCCAACTCCGACTTCATCCTCGCCACCTTCGGCGAGGAACTCGGCCTGGCCGGCCTCATGGCCCTGCTCCTGCTCTACGCGTTGATCGTGGAACGCGGCGTGCGCACCGCCCTCGCCGCCCGCGACCCGTTCGGCAAGCTCCTCGCCATCGGCCTCTCCGGCGCCTTCGCCCTCCAGGTCTTCGTCGTCGCCGGCGGCGTGATGGGCCTCATCCCGCTCACCGGCATGACGATGCCCTTCCTCGCCTACGGAGGCTCCTCCGTCATCGCCAACTGGGCCCTGATCGGCATCCTGCTGCGCATCAGCGACACCGCCCGCAGGCCGGCCCCCGCCGCTCCCGCCAACCCGGACGCCGAGATGACCCAGGTGGTCCGACCGTGAACAAGCCACTGCGCCGAATCGCGATCTTCTGCGGCCTCCTCGTCCTCACCCTGCTCATCCGCGACAACTGGCTCCAGTACGTCCAGGCGGACGAGCTCAAGGAGGACGAGCACAACCGCCGCGTCGCCATCGAGCGGTACGCCAGCCCGCGCGGCGACATCATCGTCGACGGCCAGGCCATCACCGGCCACGCCACCACCAAGGGCGACTTCAAGTACAAGCGCACCTACAAGGACGGCGCCATGTGGGCGCCCGTCACCGGCTACGTCTCCCAGGCCTACGGCGCCACCCAGATCGAGGCCATCAACGACGGCATCCTCACCGGCAACGACGACCGGCTCTTCTTCCGCAACACCCTCGACATGATCACCGGCAAGAGGCGCGAGGGCGGCAACGTCGTCACCACCCTCAACAGCGCCGCCCAGAAGGCCGCCTACGACGGCCTGAAGAAGCAGGGCGCCAAGGGCGCCGTCGTGGCGCTCGAACCGTCCACCGGCAAGATCCTCTCGATGGCCTCCTACCCGTCGTACGACCCCACCTCGATCGCCGGCAGCAACGAGGCGGCCGGCGAGGCCTGGAACAGGCTCCAGAAGAAGAACAACCCCGACGACCCGATGCTCAACCGCGCCCTGCGCGCGGTGTACCCGCCCGGCTCCACCTTCAAGGTGCTCACCGCGGCCGCCGCCCTGGAGCACGGGCTGTACGACTCGGCGGACGAGAAGACCGACTCCCCCCTGCCCTGGACGATGCCCGGCACCACCACCGAGCTGCCCAACGAGGGCGACCTCCCCTGCGAGGACGCCACCCTCCGCGAGGCTCTCCGCGTGTCCTGCAACACCGTCTTCGGCAAGGTCGGCTCCGACCTCGGCAACGAGAAGATGCTCGAGACGGCCAAGAAGTTCGGCTTCACCGAGGAGCAGTTCGTCCCCGTGCGCTCCAGCAGCTCCGTCTTCTCGGACGACATGGCGCCCTCGGAGGTCGCACTGTCCTCCATCGGCCAGTTCAACACCGCCGCGACCCCGCTGCAGATGGCCATGGTCACCTCGGCGATCGCCAACAACGGCACCCTGATGAAGCCGTACATGGTCGACGAACTCCAGGCCCCCAACCTCGACACCATCGAGAAGACGGACCCCGAGGAGATGAGCGAGCCGCTCTCCGCGGACAACGCCCAGATCCTCCAGGACATGATGGAGACCGTCGTCGAGGACGGCACGGGAACCAACGCGCAGATCGACGGCGTCACCGTGGGCGGCAAGACCGGTACGGCGCAGCACGGTGTGGACAACAAGGAGAACCCCTACGCCTGGTTCATCTCGTACGCCAAGGGCGAGGACGGCGGCTCGCCCGTCGCCGTGGCCGTGGTGATCGAGGACGAGAACGCCGTCCGTGACGACATCTCCGGCGGCGGGCTCGCGGCGCCGATCGCGAAGGACGTGATGGAGGCCGTTCTGGAGAGCAAGAAGTGACCACGAACTGAACAGGACGTGACTCCGGTCACGTCCCCTTCACATAGGCGCACGTTGCGATACCGGTCCTGTATCGGGTATCGGGCTTGGCCAGGTCACCCGGAGCGAGCCGGGTACGGTAGGCCGGACGGCAGCCTCCGACCGTACAAGCATGCCGGTCGGGACCGACGGAGAGGGCTGGTAGTAACCATGGAAGAGCCGCGTCGCCTCGGCGGCCGGTACGAGCTGGGCCCGGTGCTCGGCCGTGGTGGCATGGCGGAGGTTTACCACGCGCATGACACCCGGCTCGGACGCCAGGTGGCGGTGAAGACGCTGCGCGCGGACCTCGCGCGCGACCCGTCCTTCCAGGCCCGCTTCCGCCGGGAGGCCCAGTCGGCCGCCTCGCTCAACCACCCCGCGATCGTGGCGGTCTACGACACGGGCGAGGACTACATCGACAACGTGTCGATCCCGTACATCGTGATGGAGTACGTCGACGGCTCCACGCTCCGTGAGCTGCTCCACTCCGGCCGCAAGCTGCTGCCGGAGCGGACGCTGGAGATGACCATCGGCATCCTCCAGGCGCTGGAGTACTCGCACCGGGCCGGCATCGTCCACCGCGACATCAAGCCGGCCAACGTCATGCTGACGCGGGGCGGCCAGGTCAAGGTCATGGACTTCGGCATCGCCCGCGCCATGGGCGACTCCGGCATGACGATGACGCAGACCGCCGCGGTGATCGGCACCGCCCAGTACCTCTCTCCGGAGCAGGCCAAGGGCGAGCAGGTCGACGCACGCTCCGACCTGTACTCCACGGGCTGCCTCCTCTACGAGCTGCTCACGGTGCGGCCGCCCTTCGTCGGCGACTCCCCGGTCGCCGTCGCCTACCAGCACGTTCGCGAGGAACCGCAGGCGCCCAGCGTCTTCGACCCCGAGATCACGCCCGAGATGGACGCGATCGTGCTGAAGGCCCTGGTCAAGGACCCCGACTACCGCTACCAGTCGGCCGACGAGATGCGCGCCGACATCGAGGCCTGCCTCGACGGCCAGCCGGTCGGCGCCACCGCCGCGCTCGGCGCCATGGCCGCGGGCGGCTACGGCGCCTACCCCGACGACCAGCCGACCACCGCCCTGCGCTCGGACGCGGGCGGCGGCGCCACGACCATGCTGCCGCCCATGAACCCGGACGACGGCGGCTACGGCTACGACGACCGCCCCGACCGGCGCCGCCAGCAGCCGCGCAAGTCGAACACCTCCACGATCTTCCTGATCCTGGCCGGCATCCTCGTCCTCGTGGGCGCGATCCTGATCGGCAAGTACGCGTTCAGCGGGGACGGCGGCCCGGGCAACGACAAGGTCGACGTGCCGGCCTTCGTCGGCCAGACCAGAGCCGACGCCGAGCAACTGGCCACCAACGCCGACCTGGAACTGGCCTTCACGCAGAAGCCCTGCGAGGACCAGAAGAAGGGCAGCATCTGCTCGCAGGACCCCGCGCAGGGCACCAGCGTGGAAAAGAAGTCCACCGTCAACCTGGTCGTCTCGACCGGCGCCCCCAAGGTCGCCGTGCCGAACGTCATCGACAAGAACGTCGACGAGGCCACCCAGCGGCTCAAGGACAAGGGCTTCGAGGTCGAGACCAAGCAGACCGAGTCCTCCCAGGACGAGGGCACCGTCCTCAGCCAGGACCCCGACCCGGGCAGCGAGCTGGAGAAGGGCTCCACGGTGACCCTGGAGGTCGCCAAGGCCGAGGCGAAGGCCACGGTGCCGGACGTCGTCGGCCGCAGCTGCGACGAGGCCAAGGCCCAGATGGAGAACAACGACCTCGAAGCCACCTGCACGGACCAGCCGACGACCGACCCGAACCAGGACGGCAAGGTCATCTCCACGACGCCCGCGGCGAACACGCAGGTCGACAAGGGCTCCTCGGTGCAGATCTTCGTGGGCAAGGTCGCGGAAAAGACGAAGGTTCCGGAGATCAAGCTCGGGACCCCGCTGGGTCAGGCCAAGCAGACCCTGCAGCAGGCCGGCTTCACCAACATCCAGGTTTCCGGTCCCGACGACGACAACGCCCTGGTGATACAGCAGAACCCGCCGGCGGGCACCGAGGTCGACGACCCGGCCGCCACCCCGATCACTCTCACCACCGCGGGCAACGGCGGCAACAACGGCGGCGGTAACAACGGCGGCGGCGGCTTCATCGGCGGCCTTCGCGGCGACGACTGACGCACCCCCGGCAACTCAGCGCTACGGCGAAAGCCCCGGCCCTCCGAGCGGAGGGACCGGGGCTCACGTCTGCGCGGAACGAGCTGCCCGCTCCCCTTACGCCGAGCGCCGGGCGAAGGCCCGGGCCTTCTTGCGCCGCGCGGGGTCGAACGCGTCCGTGGCACCGGCGCCCTCGTCGCCCGGGCCCTTCTGCCAGCCGCCGATCTTGCGGGCGACTCCCTTCAGCCGCGGGTGTCCGGGCTTGACGGCGATCTCGAAGTGGGACTCCTTCACCGGCTTGAAGTCCCCACCCCAGGCGACCACGCCGTCCAGCTCGGCGAGGATGTCCCGCACCACGACGAGTTCGTTCGGGTACAGGCCGTCCTTGGCACCGAGCGGGTACGAGAGAGGGCGGACGGCGATCGCCGTACCGGACAGGTAGTTCGACTCGTACTCCGCCGAGACCCCGCGTTCGTCCACCCATCCGTGGACGTCGCCGTCCCGCAGCGTGCCGATCTCGTAGTGGAACCGGCGCGCCACGTGCAGCAGGACCACGGCGGCGTCACCGCCGGCGAGTCTGACCTTCTGGTCGCTGCCCTCGATACCGAACGACTCCGCTTCCGCCAGGACGGGCCAGCCGTTGCCGGTGCGGTCCTTGGTCCAGGAACCGGCGGCACCGGTCCCTTCGGCCGCGGCGGCCTGTCCGGCGTGCAGCAGCGGGCCCAGGGCCGCCGTACCCGCCGCGCCGGCCGTGACTCCGACGAAACGCCGCCTCGTCAGTTCGCCCAACTTCATCTGTCTCTCCTTGGTCTCAGAGCAGTCACCACCGCGGCAGCGAGGCACAGCACGCCGATCGCCGCCAGCAGGGCGAAGAACACAATGGCCGGATTGACCCAGGAGGGAACAAGATCGAAGTTCTCGTTGCACTTGCTGTGCAGCGGGAACCAACGGCTGAACTCTTCCGCGTGCGCTTCCCGGTAGGCGTCGTCGTAGCGGACGCCGTGACCGTGGACGCAGGCCTCCTCGACGTCCAGTCCCCCGGAGAGGATCCCGGTCAGGTAGGCGACCGCGAATCCGCCGACACCGGTCGACACGCAGGCCACGCCCAGGGACAGCCAGGTCCGGGGCTGCGCCCATCTGCCCTCGCGGACGGCCCGGACACCACTGCGGCCTCCGGCGACCATGCCGAGGCACAGGATCGCGACCACGGCGGCCACGACGAGGCCGCCGGTGCCGAGCAGAAGAAGCAGCGCGATGCCCATCGCGGCAAGCCCGCCGAGGTAGGCGAGCCGCTCGGGCCGGAAGGTCTTGTTCCCCTGAGTCATGCGTCAGCCCTTGGCGGAACGCCAGGCAGTACGGCTACGGGCTGCCTTGAGGAAGGCCTCGTGGTTGGACCGGTACTGCGCCGCCTTGGTCTTCTCCATGCCCATGCGGGCGAGAAGAGCGTCCACGAATCCCTGCTCGAAGTTCTGGAGCTTGTCGAAACCACCCGGAGCATTCTGGTAGACGGCTGGCAGCACCGCACCCTGGAGGCTGATGAGCTGCTTCCGAGCCGGGCCCAGGACGGTGTCGGACGCGGTCAGGGCGTTGTGGGCGGACTGCTTGCAGTCGGTGGCGTTGCCCCAGCGCTGGGTGAAGTAGTCGTTGAAGCGACTCAGACCGCCGCCATTCTGCTGGTACAGCTCCTCGACGGCCTCGACGACGGTCTTGTTGTTGCGGACCGCGCGGGCGATCAGGTAGCCGTCGGCGTCCTCGATGAGGTCGTTGAAGCCGAACGAGGAAGACACTCCGGGCACGGCGAGCTTGGCGTGGCAGAACGCGAGGGGATCGGCGTACTCCGTCTCGGAGTTCCGCCAGTCCGACCAGAACGTCATCAGGTCGCCGGCCCAGCCGCCGACGTCACCACCGTTGGCACCCTGCCTGTCGGACGGCTGGTCCGTCAGGAGGTGGGCGTTGGCCGTGGCCATCATGTGCTCGGCGCCCAGGTCGTAGCCGGTGAAGGGGTCCTTGAAGGTCTTCTTGACGGACATGCCGCGGGCGTTGCAGTAATCGACGAATCCCGTGTCGTACGCGCCGATCAGGTACCACCAGCCGATCTTGTTCAGCGTGTCCTTGTTGCCGTACTCGTGGTGGCGGATGTACTCCATCACGAGCTGGCTGCGCTTCTGCCCGCTGGCTCCGTAGGAGCCGGCCAGGTCGTACAGCTTCTGGACGTAGCTGATGAAGTCGTCCGCCGGTCCGGCCTTGTCGTTGACCGAGGACACACCACGGTCGAGGCCGGATACGACGTCGCGGTCGAGATCGAAGGAGTCGGTCCCGTTCTGGACCTTGAACTCCTTGATCTGGTTGAACGACCAGTTCCTGGGGATCGGGAAGCCGAGGTTGCCGGAGAACCCCCAGGACATCCCGGAGACGAAGGAGTACCGGGCGAACGTCTTGTTGGTGACGTTGATACAGACGTTGCGGGAGCCGTAGACGCCGTGGTTGTACTTCTTGCCCTTGCTGGCGAGGGCGGCCTGCACGCCGTGGAAGTAGACGATGATGCCCTTCGGGGAGCCGTCGATGGCCTCCTGGGTGGCGTCGTAGTCGACGGCGAAGTAGATGGTGGTGCCGGGGTTGAAGCCGTATCCGCTGGCCAACTCGTGGGCGTTCAGGCCGTGCTGGTAGCCGTTGGCGTAGGTGAAGTCGTCCAGTTCCCGGGCGTTGTCCTGATAGATGGGGAAGACGCGCAGCCCGTGCGAGAAGATCGTGTCCAGTTCCCCGGGCTTGATCTCCTTGTCCAGCGTGGAACCCGGCGGGTCGTAGATGTAGCGGCCCACGACCTCGTACCCGTGGTCCTTGAGCCACTTCGCGCGCGACGGGGTGATCTCGTAGCGCGTGTCCGAACCCGTGGCCGGCCGGTCGGGGTCCCCCATGGAGACCAGGAGCTGGGACCAGGTCTGGAAGTCACCGTCCCCGTTGACGCTGAGCTTGTTGAACTTCTGGAAGGCGCGGATCCACTCGGCGAGCTTGGCGTCGAAGGAGGAACGCCAGGTGGTGCGGACCTCGTTGGATTCGGCGTCGTAGGTGGGGGAGTTGAAGACACAGGCGGCGGAGAATATCTGGACCAGGGTGCCCGAGGCGCCCTGGGCGACGGGGTGGGAGCGCAGAGCCGCCTGCGTGCCGGGACCGAAGTTCCCGTTCGGACCGGCGATCCCCAGCTCGTACTGGAGGGCGATCATGAGGGACTTCTGCACGTCCCGGGAGTAGATCCCGTCCGCGGGCCCGATCGTGTAGGCGCTCTTGTTCCAGTAGCGCCCGTTGAGCCACTGCTGGATGCCGCGGATCTCCTCACTGCCGCCCGCGACGACGACGTAGGCGTCCATGTTGAGGATCGCCTTGATGATCTTCGCGTTGAGGGTGCCCTCCCCCTCGGGCAGGCCCATGTTGGAGCGGAGCTGCTTGACGGCTTCCCGGGTGACGCCGGTGAACCAGCCCTCGCTCTCCGGCTCGACGGCCCAGTAGCCCTTGCACCACATGCCGAACTGGACACAGGCCAGCAGGTCTCTGTTCTCCTCCCAGCCGAAGCCGATCTCGCCCAGGGCCTCCACGCGGGAGTAGGTCCCCGGGCCGAAGTTGGCGACGACCGGGCTGATGCCGAGTTCGTGCTGGAGGCCCATGGTCAGGCTGTACATGGTCGCCCAGCCGGTACGGCCGTCTTCGGGGCAGCGCTGGTAGCCGGCGATGCTTCCGTACTTCTCGTTGACCCACTTCTGAGCTCTGAGGACTTGCTGATCCACGCGGGATCCTCTCTGCGAGATGGGAAGGCGGCGGGACGGCTGCTCGGGCAGGGTGCGGGCCCGTGTGCGCGCGTCCCGGATCGGGGCCGGGGGACCGGCCCGGACCGTCACAGATCAGCAGCGCGGCCCGTAGCTGCGCTTGCCGTTGATCAGCCAGGTGGTGTCCTTCTCGTTCCGCAACATGTACGCGGCCGTGAAGCAGCCGGTGTCGGTGATGCGGATCGGACCGGCGTACGAGGCGTAGTCACCGTGGTCGGTGCCGCACCCCGCCCCGCTGGTCTTGCCGGGGCAGACGTGGAAGTACATCTCGTTCGCCCCTCCCGGCGTCCCGTTGTAGAAGACGACGCACAGGTATCCGGTGCCGCCCGCGTAGGCGACCATGTCGCCGTCGTCGTTGCCGCCGTCGCCCGGCAGACGGCCGTCGACGTAGGCGATGGTCTGGTACGGGCCACCGCACGGATTCGACGCGGCCTGGGCCGGAGCCGCGCTCAGGGGAAGGAGGGCGGCGGCGAGCGCGAATATGCCGGCGCCCAGAGACTTCTTGTTCATGCGGGAGTTCCTCTTGACTTGTTTTCGGGCATGGCGGAGCGGCCCCGGGAAGGCCGGAGCGCTTCTCTACCGTTGAATCGGGCGTGACCCGGCTCGACGAGCCGGTCGGCAGCGGACCCCGGAGCTCCGGGGACGGTCGCCCGGGGATGGCCCGCACGCGTTCCACCGCGGCCATGAGTACGAGGAGTTGCGGTGTGCCGCGTCAGCGGCCTGGATCCGATGAGGCCCGCGCACGGCGGGCCGGCGGCAGACGGCATCCACAAAAGCTCTTCCCCCAGGTGGTCAGCCCGAAGATCACCCTACCGAACTTGCCGGACATGACAAGAAAGGGGCATTGCCGTCGCAACGGCCGCATTCACGTCCTCGTGCGCGGTGGCGGCGGGGAACAGCGGTCAGCGCAACTCCGCCGGCGGAGTCCGCTCCCCGTCCACCTTCTCCGTGCGCACCAGTTCCCCCCACACCACGTACCGGTACCGGCTCGTGTACACCGGTGTGCAGGTCGTCAGCGTGATGTAGTGGCCGGCCTTCTTCCTGCCGGACTCCTCGGGGACCGCGTCGAGGACCTTGACGTTGAACTTCGACGTCTCGGGAAGGACCGCGTAGGTCTTGTAGACGTACCACTTGTCCTTCGTCTCGAAGACGATCGGGTCGCCCTTCTCGATCTTGTCGATGTTGTGGAACTTCGCCCCGTGCCCGTCCCGGTGCGCCGCCAGCGAGAAGTTGCCCTTCTTGCCCGAGGTCGGCAGCGCCGACTTGACCGGGTCGGTGTAGTAGCCGGCCACGCCGTCGTTGAGGATCTTCATCGACGTGCCCTTCTCCACCAGGATGTCGCCGTTCCCCATCGCCGGCACGTGCAGGAAGCCGATGCCCGCCCTGGTGTCCAGCTCCCCCGGACCGTCCGGACCGACCCGGTCCTCGGCCCAGTTGTCGCGGACCTTGTCGGCCTGCTCGTCCGCCGCGCGGTCGGCGACCACGTTCGTCCACCACAGGGAGTAGACGACGAACAGGCCGAGCACCAGGCCCGCGGTGATCAGGAGCTCGCCGAAGACGCTGACGGCCAGCGCGACGATCCGCCCCGGACCACGACCGCGGCGGCGTGCCGCGGGCTCCGGTGGGCCGTCCGCGCCGGTCTGCTCTTCGTGCTCCGTGTCGGTGGTCGCTGCCACTGGTCATCCGCCCTTAACTGACGAGCGCATCCGGCTTGCCCTTGCTGCGCGGCCGTTCCTCGACCATCTTGCCCCAGACGATCATCCGGTACTTGCTCGTGAACTCCGGCGTGCAGGTGGTGAGGGTGATGTAGCGGCCGGGTTGCTCGAAACCGGACTGCTTCGGCACCGGGTCGAGGACGCTGACGTTGCTCGGCGACGTCACCGGCAGGATCGACGCCATCTTGTAGACGAAGTACTCGTCCTGCGTCTCGACGACGATCGGATCGCCCGGGCTCAGCTTGTTGATGTACCGGAACGGTTCGCCATGCGTGTTGCGATGCCCCGCCAGCCCGAAGTTGCCCGTCTTCGCCTCCGGCATCGCCGTCTTCAGCGCGCCCTCGGCGTAGTGCCCGACCATGCCCCGGTCCAGGACCTTCTTGTCGTCGATGCCCTCCGCGATCGGCACCACGACGTCCAGCTTGGGAATGTGCAGCAGCGCGAACCCCTGCCCCGGCTCGAACGTCCCCGGGTTCCGCTTGCCGCTCGCCCAGTCGTCCTGGAGGCTGCTCGCCGCCTTGTCCGCCTGTGCCTGCGCCCGCACGTTCGTCCACCACAGCTGGTACGTGACGAACAGCAGCATCAGCACGCCGGTCGTGATGAAGACCTCACCGATCGCCCGGCTGGCGATCACCGCGGGGCCCGGCTTCCGCGCCCGGGCCTGCCGACGCGCCTCAACGCGCGACAGAGGCGCTTTCTGCTCCTCGACCGGCTCCTGTGCCTCCGACGGGCCCCGGGAGGCCCCACGGCGCCCGTGACGCCGTTTCGCGGCCTTCCTGCGGGCCGCGCGCCCACCGGTCGCGGGAGGAGCGGTGGTTCGCCGCTCCGGCGGCGGATCCGGAACCCGCAGCGCCACCGTCTCGTCGTCGGCGACGACCGGCCGGTACGGCTCCCCGGAGGAGAAGTCCTCGGCAGCGGAGTCCTGGTGCCAACCGCCCCCGAACGCACCGGAATCCCCGTACGGCCGCCCGTACGAGGATCCCTGGTCACCGGCTGCGCCGGATTCGCGCTCGGGGCGCAGCGCGGTCACGCCGTGGCCCTGCCCACCACCGGGGCGAGCCCCGCCGACCTCGCCACCGCGTCCTGGTCGCCGCACTCCGCCAGCCAGTTGGCCAGCATCCGGTGCCCGTGCTCGGTCAGCACCGACTCCGGATGGAACTGCACACCCTCGACGGGCAGTTCACGATGGCGCAGCCCCATCACGATCCCGTCGTGCGTGCGTGCCGTCACCTCCAGCTCCGCCGGAACCGTGGCCGGCTCCGCCGCCAGCGAGTGGTACCGCGTCGCCGTGAAGGGAGAGGGCAGGCCCGCGAAGACGCCCCGGCCCGCGTGCTCGACCGGCGAGGTCTTGCCGTGCAGCAGCTCCGGCGCCCGGTCCACCACACCGCCGTACGCCACCTGCATCGACTGCATGCCGAGGCAGACGCCGAAGACGGGGACCCCGGTCGCCGCGCAGTGCCGGACCATGTCGACGCAGACCCCCGCCTGCTCGGGCGTACCCGGACCGGGAGAGAGCAGTACGCCGTCGAACCCGTCCTGGGCGTGCGCCGTCGACACCTCGTCGTTGCGCAGTACCTCGCACTCGGCGCCCAGTTGGTACAGGTACTGGACCAGGTTGAAGACGAAGCTGTCGTAGTTGTCGACGACGAGGATGCGCGCACTCACTGGTTGTCCACCGTCACATCGTTGAAGGGAAGCAGCGGCTCGGCCCACGGGAAGACGTACTGGAAGAGGACGTAGACCACGGTCACCGCCAGCATGAGTGAGAGCAGCGCCTTCACCCACGCGTTCCCCGGCAGATGCCGCCAGATCCAGCCGTACATGCCGTCCCTTCCGTCGCACCACGGCGCCAGACTCACGCCGTACCGCACCAGACTAACGGCGCGGGGCCCTCCGGAAAGGCGTCAATCCACAGGCTGGGCATAGTGCAGGTCAGCCGTGCCCGAGTAGCCCGGCAGCGTCACCCGCCCCTCGTCCTCGACCTTCCAGCCCAGCCCGTAGACGTTCACGTACACCATGTAGTTCTGGATCGCCGGGGACGCGGCCAGCGCTTCCTTCAGCCGCTCCGGATCACCCACCGCCTGGATCTTGTACGGGGGTGAGTAGACCCGGCCCTGGAGGATCAGGGTGTTGCCCACACAGCGCACCGCGCTGGTGGAGATCAGCCGCTGGTCCATGACCTTGATGCCCTCGGCGCCGCCCTGCCACAGCGCGTTCACCACGGCCTGCAGGTCCTGCTGGTGGATCACCAGGTAGTCGGGTTCGGGCTCCGGGTAGCCGGGGAGCTTGGCGGTGGCGTCCGGCGGGGCGTCGTCGAGCGTGACCGAGACCGACTCGCCCTTCAGCTTCTGGGTGCCCGCCTTCTTCTCCAGCGCCGCGAGCTTGTCCGCCTCCGCCTTCGTACTTCCGTTGTCGCGCTCGGCGAGCGCGTCGATCTCGTCGCGCAGAGCCGCGTTGGACTCCTCCAGCTCACCGTTCTCCCCGCTGCGCTCATGGATGAGATCGGACAACTTGAGCAAAGAGGCGTCCGTGCGGATATTGGTGCCCTTGGCGGTATTGAAGCTGGTGAAGAATATGAGCCCCGCCAGAGCGAAGACGGCCGCCGTGAGTACGCGCACGGGCCGGAATCGGCGCCTGCGGGCAGGGCTGGATCCCGTCCCGGGGGAGTCGGCAGAATTGCTCAACGTACCCTTATCTCCTTCGGCGCCACGGAAGCACTACGCTAACGGACGCCCGGGGGAGCGCTCAGAGTCCCCGACCCCGTTCCCTGCGCGGCCACGCAGCGCATCGACAGGAGAGACCCTCGTGCCGAAGTCACGTATCCGCAAGAAGGCCGACTACACGCCGCCGCCGTCGAAGCAGGCGACCAGCATCAAGCTGACCAGCCGCAGCTGGGTGGCACCCGTCATGCTGGCCATGTTCGTCATCGGCCTCGCCTGGATCGTCGTCTTCTACGTCACCGACGGTTCACTGCCCATCGACGCGCTGGGCAACTGGAACATCGTGGTGGGCTTCGGTTTCATCGCCGCGGGATTCGGTGTCTCGACACAGTGGAAGTAGCTCTCCCCAGGGCTATCCACTGAGTTATCCACAGGCGTTATCCACATGGGGAAAAGAAAGACGATCTGTGGATAACCCACTGGGCATTGACGCCGGTGTGACGGAAGTACCGGCAACCGAAAGCGCGTTCGCCCCCTGTCTGACCTGCGGAAACCCAAGTCAGCTACAGGGGGCACACCTGTTCCCGCACGCTGTGCACAAGATCCGCCACCCGCTGTGGACAACGTGTGCTCAGGTGAGCTGGGCGGTTCTCAACAGGGTCAGGCCGACGACGGCCACGAGGACCAGCGCGCAGGTGCCGTACTGCACGAGCGCTCGCCGCTCGCGCGGGGCGTGGAGCATGGCGTAGCCGATCGCGGCGCCGGCGACGAGGCCGCCGATGTGGGCCTGCCAGGCGATGTTGCTCCACCCGAAGGTGAAGATCAGGTTGATCACCAGCAGGACGACGACCGGTCGCATGTCGGCGTTGAGCCGGCGGACGAGGGCGGCGGTCGCGCCGAAGAGGCCGAAGACCGCGCCGGAGGCGCCGAGGGTGGCCGTGGTGGGCGAGGCCAGCAGGTAGGTGAGGGCGCTGCCGGCCAGGCCGGAGACGACGTAGAGCGTGAAGTAGCGGGCTCTGCCGAGGGCGGCTTCCAGGGGGCCTCCGAGGAACCAGAGGCTGAGCATGTTGAAGCCGATGTGCCAGATTTCCTCGTGGGTGAACATCGTGGTCACCAGGCGGTACCACTCGCCCTCGGCGACGCCTTCGGTGGGGACGAAGGGGGCGGGGGGCCATCGCCCGATGAGCACCATGTCGCTGAGGAAGGACGACGGCAGCGCCTGGACGGCGATGAAGACCGCCGCGTTGAGCCCGATGAGGATCTTGGTGAGGAGATGCGGGTCGCCCGCGATGGTGCCGCCCGCCAGGGTGCGGGGCCGGGAGGCGGCCAGGGCGGGCCCGTCGCCGGTGCGGCCTGTGGCGCAGTCGGGGCAGTGGAAGCCGACGGAGGCGTTCACCATGCAGTCCGTGCAGATGGGGCGTTCGCAGCGGGTGCAGCGGATGCCCGTCTCCCGGTCGGGGTGGCGGTAGCAGCCGGGTGTGCTCTGGGCGTCCGGTGGGCCGGCTGCCGCGTGGTCCATGGCTTCCCCTCGGTCGTCCTGTGAGCGGTGTGGGCACATGCACCGCCCCGCCCTTTTTTACGGATGGGCGGGGCGTTTGGTTCCTGCCCTGCGGGCGGGGAGGTAGTCCTTGTGGCCAGTGCCGGTGATCATTCCTGGCGGGTCTCGACGACGACCGACTCGATGACGACGTCGTTGAGGGGGCGTTCGGTGCGGGGGTTGGTCTGGGTGATGGCGATGGCGTCGACGACCTTCTGGCTGGCCGCGTCGGTCACCTCGCCGAAGATCGTGCGCTGGCGGTTCAGCCAGGTCGTCGGGGAGACGGTGATGAAGAACTGCGAGCCGTTGGTGTCGGGGCCGGCGTTGGCCATGGCCATCAGGTAGGGCTTGTCGAAGGCGAGGTCGGGGTGGATCTCGTCCTCGAACTGGTAGCCGGGGCCGCCGGTGCCGTTGCCGAGCGGGTCGCCGCCCTGGATCATGAAGCCGCTGATCACTCGGTGGAAGGACGTGCCGTCGTAGAGCTTGTCGGTGGACTTCTCGCCGGTGGCGGGGTGGGTCCATTCTCTGGCGCCCTGGGCGAGCTCGACGAAGTTCCGGACCGTCCGGGGGGCGTAGTCCGGAAGAAGCCGGATCTCGATGTCGCCCTGGTTGGTCTTCAGGGTGGCGTAGAGCCGCTCGGCCACGTCGTGCCTTCCGTCGTCCTGTCGTGCTCGTCGATCCTTGCACGATCGGGGGTGCGTGTAGTCCTGGGTTACGAGCGCGGGGCGCCGATCCGTGGCATTGTCGTCGGCAGGCTCCCGTTGCCCGGTATTCATCCGTTATTGATGTTGATCGACTCTTGTTCGCAACTTCATCACCACTTGCCCCAGAGGGACCGAAGGCATCGTCAGTGACCCGGATGCCCGCCCTCACATGCCTGGCAGTGCGTCCGCAGGCATGATCCGTAAAAGGGTGGAAAGTCGAATTACCGTACGCCACCGAGGAGGAGGAACCCGTGACCCGCATCGACAGCGTGCGCGCCGCGACCGGTTCGGCGAAGGACAGCGTGCTGCACGCCGCGGAAGTGGTGGCGCCCTACGCCGACACGGCCAAGGACAGGGCCGCTCACTACACACAGGAGGCGCGCGGACGACTGGCGCCCAAGGTGTCGCAGGCCGCGTGCCAGGCCCGTCACCAGTACGGCGCGCATGTCGCGCCGCGACTGGAGCAGGCCCGTACGCATGTGCCGCCGAAGATGGACGCTGCCGCTCAGGAGGCCGCCGTCCGTACCCGTCTGGCCGCCCGGCAGGCGGCCGAGTACTCCAGGCCGAGGATCGAGCAGGCGGTGGCCGCGGCCGGCCCCGTCAGGGACGAGGCCGCCGCGCGGGGTGCCGCCGCATTGGCCGCGCTGCGGGGGCAGGTCACGGCCAAGGAGATCCAGAAGCTGACGCGCAAGCATCAGCGTCGGGCGAGGGCCGGGCGTATCGCCAAGGTTCTGGCGCTGGCGGGTGTCGTCGCGGGCGGTGCTTTCGCTGCCTGGAAGTGGTGGGACAAGCAGGCCAACCCGGACTGGCTGGTGGAACCGCCCGAGGCGACGGAGGTTCCCGAGTCGGGGCGGCTGACGTCGGTGGACGGCACCGGTGAGGCGATCCTCGATCCCGAGGTTCAGGCCAAGCAGGCCCAGGACGAGGCGGCGGAGGGCGACGAGCCCCGCTGACCTTCGCTGACGAATTTCACATCGCCGCGGGGCGGGAGACTTCAAGGTCTCCCGCCCCGCGGCGTTGTTTCACGTGAAACCGTCGAAGCCTTCACACCGCCGCTCAGCGGCCGTAGCGGCGTTCGCGCAGGGAGTAGGAGCGCAGGGCGCGCAGGAAGTCGATCTCGCGGAAGTCCGGCCAGTAGGTCTCGCAGAAGTGGACTTCGGCGTAGGCGGACTGCCAGAGCAGGAATCCGGAGAGGCGCTGTTCACCGGAGGTGCGGATGATGAGGTCGGACTCGGACCGTGTCTTGGAGTACAGGTGCTTGGAGATGTGCTCCATGGTGAAGGTCTCGATGAACTCGTCGATGTCCCCGCCCTGGGAGCTGTGCTCGGTGAGGGCGGAGCGTACGGCGTCGACGATCTCTCGTCGGCCTCCGTAGCCGACGGCGACATCGACCTTGGTGCCGCCCTTGCGGTCCTGGGTGGCGGCGGTGGCGGTCTTGAGGCGGGTGGCGGACTCGGCGGGCAGCAGGTCCAGGGCGCCGACCGCTTCGACGCGCCAGGGGTTGCCCGGTGCGGCGAGCCGTTCCACGACCTCGGCGATGATGTCGATGAGCGGGTTCAGCTGGTCTTCGGGCCGGTGGAGGTTGTCGTCGGAGAGCATGAACAGGGTGACGTGCTCGATCTGCGCGGAGTCGCACCAGCGCAGGAAGTCCAGCACCTTCGCCCCGCCGGCCCGGTAGCCCTCGCGTGGGTCGTCGATGCCCGACATCTTGGCCCACCGGCGGTTGCCGTCGAGCATGATGCCGATGTGCTGGGGGCGTGGGCGTCCCTCCAACTCCCTGACCAGCCGCTTCATATAGAGCGCATCGAGAGCGGCCCGTACCTTCGCCCGCATGGTTACCCCTTCCACCTCGTCGGTAGCGACCGGACGCCTTCCGACGGCGATGAGCCACGTGGCACCGCCCCGCAGGGGTGTGGCGCTGGTGCCCTGTGGGGTGACGATATCAAGAGCAGACAGCACCTCCGTGGTGCTCGGCGGGGCCCCGGGGAGTCGGTGCACGCCCAGGAGCCGCGGTCGCTCCGGTGCGGCGGTGCGGCGAGGCGGTCCGGCGGCATGCTCGGCCAACTGTCTTGCCTGGTGGGGCGGTTACGGAAGCCCTCGGCATCGGCGGTTCACAGGGTACGGTCTGGTGTTTCCTGTCACTCTCGGGGCGGGCCGTCGCCCGTGGGGGCGAGCTCACCGTTGGCCCGGTCATACAGTGCGAGGTCACAATGCTGTCGGTTCACCAGCTGATCCCGGCCGCCACCGGCCGGTGGTCGCTGCCGGTGGCCGGCAGCAGCCACGAGCTCTCCGGCTCCACGCCGCGGACCAGGACGTGGTCGATCCGCACCACCGGGAACTTCGCCGGCCAGGTGAACCCGAAGCCGTCCCCGGACACGTCCTGAACGGAGTGCAGCTGCGAGGTGATGCCGTCGAGCGCACGGTCGTCCATGGTGCCGTTCAGGTCGCCGAGCAGCACCACCCGCTCGTTCCGCTCGGCGGCGAGGGCCGTGCCGAGCGCCCGCGCGTTCCGGTCCCGCGAGTCCGTCCAGAAGCCCGTCCTGGGGTTCACCCGTACGGAACCCAGGTGGGCCACGTACACCGCCAGCGGCCCCTGGTCCGTGGCCACCGTGGTGCGCAGCGCCCGGTAGTCGGCCATCCTGGCCTCGACCGGCTTGGCGTCCCCCAGCGGCCCGACGTCCTGCTCGATGTCGACCGGCCGGGTGCCGGACAGCGGCAGCCTGCTCCACAGCCCGACCGTGCCCCGCACCGCGTGGTACGGGTACGCCTTCGCCAGTTCCCTCTCGTACGTGCCCCTGGCCTGCGGGGTGATCTCCTCCAGTGCCAGCACGTCCGCGTCGGCGGCGGCCAGGTCGCGGGCGGTGCCGGCCGGGTCGGGGTTGTCGGCGCCGACGTTGTGGCTCACCACGGTGAGGTCGCCGCCCGGGTGGGACTTGTCGCCGAGCAGCCCGCCGTAGAGGTTCAGCCAGACCGTGACCGGCAGCAGCAGCGCGACCACCGCGGAGGCGGAGCGGCGCCACAGCGCCCCGGCCAGCAGCACCGGGACGAAGACGCCGAACCAGGGCAGGAAGGTCTCCGCCAGGCTGCCGAGGCCCCCGGTCCCGTTCGGGATCTTCGGGTGCAGCAGCATGAACAGGCCGAGGAGCAGCGCCAGCGCCGCGATGACCGGGCCGCGTTTCCAGGGCCCGGGCCGGAAGCCGTTACGGGCAGCCCGGCGTGCGCCCGCGCGCCAGGTCCCGCCGGGGCCGGCCGCCGGAGCACCGGCTCCGTCACCCGGCGCGCGGGCGTCCGCGGGGCTGCCCTGTCCGGTCTCCGCCGTGTCCACCTGCGTCATCGTCCGTCCGCCCTCGCTCACCGCTGTGTTCGTTCGTTCTCTCCGGGTCCTGGGCCTGGGGCCTGGGGCCTGGGGCCTGGGGCCTGGGGCCGAGTGAAGGCGACCCGGTGTTGCCGGCGCGTATGCGGATTTCGATACGCCGACGATATGTACCGACTCGTAGCCTGGAGGCCATGCGTGTCTTGGTGGTCGAGGACGAGCCCTACATGGCGGAAGCCATCCGCGCCGGTCTGCGTCTGGAAGCGATCGCCGCCGACATCGCGGGTGACGGCGACACCGCTCTGGAGCTGCTCGGCGTCAACAGCTACGACATCGCCGTCCTGGACCGCGACATCCCCGGTCCCTCCGGCGACGAGGTCGCCAAACGCATCGTGGCCTCCGGCAGCGGCATGCCGATCCTGATGCTCACCGCCGCCGACCGTCTCGACGACAAGGCTTCCGGTTTCGGACTCGGCGCCGACGACTACCTGACGAAGCCGTTCGAACTGCGGGAGCTCGTACTCAGGCTCAGAGCACTCGACCGCAGGCGGGCGCTCCCCAGGCCTCCCGTACGAGAGATCGCGGGCCTGCGTCTGGACCCGTTCCGCCGCGAGGTCTACCGCGACGACCGCTATGTCGCGCTCACCCGCAAACAGTTCGCGGTGCTCGAGGTCCTCGTCACCGCCGAAGGCGGTGTGGTCAGCGCCGAGGAGCTTCTGGAACGGGCGTGGGACGAGAACGCCGACCCCTTCACCAACGCCGTGCGCATCACGGTCTCCGCCCTGCGCAAACGCCTCGGCGAGCCGTGGATCATCGCCACCGTGCCGGGCGTCGGCTACCGCATCGACGCGGGACCCGGCACCGGACGTGAGGACGGTGAGGACGGTGAGGG
The DNA here is from genome assembly GCF_031597775.1 of Streptomyces sp. BB1-1-1. Classification (NCBI taxonomy): domain Bacteria; kingdom Bacillati; phylum Actinomycetota; class Actinomycetes; order Kitasatosporales; family Streptomycetaceae; genus Streptomyces; species Streptomyces sp. BB1-1-1. The sequence goes on from NZ_CP134203.1 coordinate 4,307,764, forward strand.
GCATGGATAGGCGGCCCGGGCTGAGTGTTCGCCTCAGACTCACCCTCAGCTACGCCGGCTTCCTCATGCTCGCGGGTGCCTTGCTGCTCGTCGCCGTGGGAGTGTTCCTGCTGCGACAGGGGTGGTGGCAGACCAACGAATCGGGGGCGGTGCGAGTAACTCCGGGCACCATCTTCGTGCGCGATTTCGCCCCGACGGCAGCCGCCGTAATGGTGTTCCTCCTGGTGTTCGGCCTCCTGGGAGGGTGGTTCCTCGCCGGCCGCATGCTCGCCCCCCTGACCCACATCACGCACGCCACACGCATGGCCACCGACGGATCGCTCTCCCATCGGATCCGGCTACCGGGCCGCGCGGACGAGTTCCGCGAACTCGCCGACGCCTTCGACATGATGTTCACGCGGCTCGAAGCACACGTCGCCGAACAGCGCCGGTTCACGGCCAACGCCTCTCATGAGTTGCGCACCCCGCTGGCGATCTCGAAGGCACTGCTCGATGTCGCCCGCACCGATCCGGACCAGGACACCGGCGAACTCGTCGACCGCCTCCACGCCGTCAACGCCCGAGCCATCGACCTCACCGAGGCCCTGCTCCTGCTCAGCCGTGCCGAGCAGCGGTCCTTCGCCCGGGAACGCGTCGACCTGTCCCTCGTGGCGGAAGAAGCCACCGAGACGCTGCTGCCCCTCGCGGAAAAGCACGGCGTCGCCCTCGAGACCTACGGGGACATCGCCCCCACGAGCGGATCGCCGACGCTGCTGCTGCAGCTGACCATGAACCTCGTGCAGAACGCGATCGTCCACAACCTGCCGGAACACGGCAACGTATGGGTGCACACCGGCGTCCGCCCCAGGAGCGTGGTGCTCACCGTCGAGAACACCGGCGAGCACCTCGATCCACAGGTGGTCTCGACCCTCGCCGAACCCTTCCAGCGGGGCACCGAACGCGTCCACACCGACCAGGCGGGCGTCGGTCTGGGCCTGGCGATCGTCAGTACCATCGCCCAGACACACGACGGGACTCTCACCTTGGCCCCACGCTCCGCCGGCGGAATGCGCGTCACCGTGGAACTACCCGTGCTGCCCCCGTATGCCGACAGGTGAGGAAACAGGAGACCGCGCCAGCACACAGAAAAGCCCCTCCGAGCCGCGTTTCCGCAGTTCAGAGGGGCTGTACGAGTGGAGCCTAGGGGAGTCGAACCCGAAATTGTTACCTTCCTGACCTGCGGAAACGCCGGAGAATCGGACATTAAGCCCTGTTTCCATCCCCCTGCGTCCTGCTCCATCCGCCTCGATCAGGCTCCCGTGCTGACACGTCAGCACGGGCCTGGCACACGTTGCTGAAGGAAATCTCCGGTCCAGAGCAAGCCTCTCCCTACCTTGCCAGACAGGCGATAAGCGTTCCGAATCCCACCCCTTGCGCTAGCAAAGAGCTGACGATGGCCCGCAAACGGCCCGGTTGGCGTCAGCACCGACCCGTGCCCACCCCGGTGGACAGTGGCCTGGCACCAGTCTTCCGTAAGCATCTGGCGGCCTACCGTTCGTAGGCCCAGGTACGGCCGGTCTCGCGATACTCCTCGACTGGGATCGGCTCCACGCCATCCCGCATGCGGGTGGTGTAGAGCAGTCCGTCGAGATGGTCGATTTCGTGGGCGACGAGCCGGGCGAGTCCGCGTTCGTACACCGTGGTGACCGCGGTGCCGTCGAGCGCGGTGGTCTCCACCGTGATCACCAGGGGGCGGGGGACCATTCCGCGGACGTCGAAGAAGGACAGGCACCCCTCGTACTGCTCGTCGGTGTCCTTAGAAGATGCGGTGATCCGGGGGTTCAGCAGCACGATGGCGGGACTGTCGCGTCCGGGCGGCTGGACGGCTGCTGCGGCCCGGCCGATGCCGATCTGCGGGGCCGCGAGGCCCATGCCCTTGGCGAACGGGTGGACTTGTCCGATGCGCTCCATCGAGGAGAACAGCATCTCCACCGTCTGTTCGGCCTCATCGCGCTGGGCGGGCAGGTCGAAGGGCCGGGCGACCTCGGCGAGAACGGGGGCGCCGTACTGGACGACGCCGATCTCGCGCATCCGCTGGCTGGGCTGCTGCACCTCGGTCACCTGGACTCCCCGGGGGTCGTATTCAGTTCGGGCCTGGCCCGGAACCTCCACTCAAGACGGTATCGGGCGTGCAGGGCCGGGGTGGCCGTCGTCCAGGTGAAGACCCGCATCCCGTTCTCCTCCGTGCGGGCGGGCGCGGTCCGCAACGGGGCGGCCTCGGCCGTCATGGACGTCTCCGTACCCCACACCACCGGGTCCAGAGCGACGGGAAAGGCTAGTTGGACTTCGAGGTGTTCGGTGGGCAGGCGGACCGCGCGCTGGAACCACCGTCCCCACTTCTCGTCGCCTACCGAGTACGCGTACTCGATCCACACCGACTCGCCGGGGTAGAGGGGGAAGCGGCCCTGGGTGTTCTCGAAGACCAGCCAGATCTCCTTGAACGCGTCCCGGTCGTGCTTGGCGTCCCAGCGCATCGCCTCGCCCCGGCAGGTGGCGGTCAGGGCGAGTTCATCCCACGTCAGGGGATGTTCGCGGTAGTGGGCGTTCGAGCGTTCCGGCTCGCCGGGGTAGCGGTCGACGCTGATGCGGATCAGGTAGCGGGTGACGGGTTCGGTGCCGGTGTTCCGCAGTCGGCGCCGCATCGTGAGTCGGTAGCTGGCGCCGTCGTAGTCCAGGCGGGCCTGGTCGTGCTCGACGACCAGGGCGGAGCCGGTGGCGTACGGCTGCTCGGCCCGACGCGGGGCCGGCGGGGCGCTGGGGCGTCTGGTGCGGGTCCTAGCCGCTTCGTAGTCGCACCACCGGTTCCAAATCGCCTTGCCCGCGTTCATCGTCTCGTCGGCGAGGCGGGCGAACTCCTCGGTCGGCTTCGCGCGGCCGGACTCGATGTGACTGACGTAGGAGGGGTCAAAGCCCATCTGCGTGGCCAGGGTGCGCTTCGCCAGGCCCCTCACCTCGCGCCAGTACGAGACTTCGGCGGCGAACGCCTCCGCCTCACTGGTCGGCTCCTGCGACTCGTCCGCCTGCCTGTCCACCTCGACGCCCCCCGACCTGACCGGTCCTCACGGTGATGATGAATGAGCGGTACGTGAGTGCAGTTCATCATTCCGTCACCGTCCCCGCTGCCGTTTTCCTTCCCTCAACCGGCCCGCCCTGACCCTGCGGGCCCCGGGCAGAAGGAGACGAAAGTCGATGAGTCAGCGCGTGCTATACCTGCTCAACATCTCCAACCCCGACCGGCTGGCCGCCGATTCCGGCTGGATCTTCGCCGACCTGCTCGCCCCGGCCCTGGCGGACGGCGGAGCCGAGGTCACCGTCGCCGCTCCGGCCCCGGCGGGTGACGGGCGGGCGGGCTTCCAGCGCACGGCGGTGCCGGGCACGAAGTACCGGGCGCGCTTCGCCCCCGACCTGGACCAGTTGGTCGAGCTGATCCGTGAGGTCCGCCCGGACACCGTGGTCGCCAACCAGATCGAGGCCGCCCCCGCGGTCCGTACCGCCCTGCTGGAATCAGGCTCCAACGCGCTCCTCGCGGGGTACTGCCACTACCTGCCGTTCTCTTTCACCGCTGACCAGCAGATGCGGGTGGACCCCTCGCTCGACGACGCGGGCCTCGGCCGCAGCGTGCTGCTGGGCTTCGCCGCCGGTCTCGCCGCCTGCGACCGCGTCCTGGTCCACTCCTCCACCGCCGCCTCCTGGACCACCGCGGCGGCCTCCCGGATGGCCTTGGACCTGGGCGAGAAGCTGCGGGTGGTCCCCGCACCGCGCGACGAACGCCTGGTCCGCGACCCCGCTGACGCCACCGCCCCGACCGGCCACGGGGCCATCGGCGTCTACAACCACCGGCTGTACGCGCACTACGGCACCGCCCGATTCGTCGACGTCGCCCGGCAGATGACCGGGCCTTCGGTGCGGCTGAGGGTCATGGACCTGTTCGGGGACCGCCGCACCGACCGCACCCGCCTGGACTCCAGCCCCGAGCGGCACCGTGCCGAACTCGTCGCCCTGGAAGGGGTGGAGGTGGTCTCTGACCGCGGTGACCGCGTGCGCTACCGGGACCTGCTGGCCGACGCACACTTCGGCATCGCCCCGTTCCGCGCGGGCTGCCCGTGGTCGATGAGCGTGATCGACTGCCAGGGCATGGGCTTGCCCGTTATCGCCCCGCGCCTGGGCTGGCTCGCCGAGCACGTCGACGCCGAGCTGCTGTTCGACACGGACGCCGAGGCCGTCGCCTTGGCCGAGCGACTGGCGACGGACACCGAGTTCTACGCGGTGCACGCCAAGCGGGCGCACGCCTCCACCGCTGACTTCACCCCTGCCCTGGTGGCCGCCCGCTACTTGGAGGCGATCTCGTGACCGGGTTCGATGCGGTCATGCTGTCGTACGACGAGCCGCTGGCGGACAAGCTGCACGCCCGCCTTCAGCGGGTGCTGGGGCTGAAGGTGAAGCGCCTGCACGGGGTGCACGGGATGCGCCGCGCCTACCGGCTGGCCGCCGAAGTCGTCGACAACGAACAGTTCTTGCTGGCCGATGGGGACTTCGTCATCGATACCGAGTTCGCCGTCCGCGCCATCGAGCCACTGGCCGACGGGGTGTCGCTGCGGGTGTGGCAGGCGGTCAACCCGCTCAACGGCCTCGTCTACGGCTACGGCGGGCTCAAGCTGGTCCGCCGCTCGGCGCTGAGGGAACTCGGCGAGGCCGTCGACGTGCTGGCCGCACTGCCCGGCCGGATCGAGTTCTCCAAGGCGGTGGCCGGGACGACACGGATCAACCAGAGCCCGTACCACGCGTGGAAGGCGGGTTTTCGGGAGTGCTCGATGCTCGCGCGTGGCAGTGAGTACGGCATGGACGATACGGAGAGCCGCGAGCGGATCACGGCCTGGACGTCCGGCGGGCAGGGCGAGTTCGCCGAGTACGCCGCAGCCGGCGCCCGCGAGGGCGTCGCGTTCGCTGCCGAGGCGGCCCGCCATCCGGGACGGTTCGACGCGCTGAACGATCCGGCCTGGCTGCTGGAACGCTTCACCGCCGCGCACGGGGACCAGGCGGTCGCCGGATGACCGGGCCGCTGGTGCTGATCGAGCCATACGCCCACCGTCTCGGCGGCCACCACCAGCACGCCTTGGTCGCACTCGCCCGGGCCAGTACGGACGCCGTGGTGGTCGTCCCGTACGGGATCGGGTCCGAGGCAGCCACGGCCCTGCGTACGGCGGGGGCGCACGTCATGGGGCCGGTTGGCCCGGCGGCCCGGGTGCTGTTCGTCGCGGCGAACACCGCGGAGGCCCTGTCGACGGTCGGTCTGCGAATCTTCGCAGACCGCCGCTGGCCCACCAGCCTGCGGCGGGCCCCGCACCAGATCACCCTTCTCGCCCGCTACCTCATCGAGGCCGCCTGTCTGCGGACCGCCCGCCGCCTCGCTCCGGGCCCCGGCGCGGTGGTGGTGCTCAGCGCGAGCGAGGCCCTGCACGGCGCCGCGGCCCTGCTCGGCGGACTGCCCCACCTGCGGTTCGTCCACGAGTACGTCACCTCCGAGGACGCTGCCGTACGGCTGCTCGGCCGACTCAACCGAGCTGGGGAGAAACGGGTGCTGGCGCTGTACCCGACGGCCGCCGTACGCGACCAGCTCGCCCCGGCCTTCCCCCGCCTGACCGGGGAGGTCCGCACCTTCGCCGTCGACGACGGCAGGCGGCTGAGCGAGGCGGAGCGCGAGGGGGCCCGCGCGGCCTTTGACATCCCGGCCGGCCGACGGGCGGTGTGCCTGGTCGGCGGGTGGTGGCCGCATAAGGACATCGGCGTCATCGACGCCTCCCTGTCCCGGCTGAAGGAGCCGCTGCACCTGGTGGTCACCGGCCACCCGCTCGACGAGGCGACGCTTGCCCGGTGGCGAGCCCTGCCGCGGGTCCGCCTCCACACGGTCCCTGGGCCGGTCAGTGAGGAGGTGCTGCGGATCGTCTATGGCGCCGCCGACGCCGCCCTGGTCGCCCGCCACCGAGGGGTCGGTAAGGAGTCCGGGTTGGTCATGGGCACTGTCCGGCACGGCGTTCCGCTGATCGTCTCCGACCACGACCCCGGCCTCACCGCCCGCCTGACCGGTCAGGACTGGGCCCGGGTCTTCCCCGCCGAAGACCCGGACGGCCTCGCAGAAGCTCTGGACCGCCTCACCGCCGACCCGCCGAATCCGCCCGGGACCGGCGCGGCCGACACGGTGGGCCTGCCCACGGCGGACAGGCAAGCCGCATTCCTCACCGACGCGTACGCCCGCCTGCTGGCCAAGGAGTGCTGATGCCCACGAAACCGGCGCTGATCGCCGTGATCGGCCCCGTCGAACCCGCCTTGCTAGCCGCTTGGACCACCTACTACCGCGGGCTCGGCATCGAGCGGTTCCACGTCGCCTTCCACTTCCCCGACCATGTCCCCGACGCCTGGCGCCACCAGCTCGTTGCCGCCAGCCACGAGCTCGGCATCACCCCGGCCGCCGTCAGCACCGGCCCGTGGCACGAGCACACCAACACCGAACTCCGCGACGCCCTGCGCGAGCAGGCCGGGACCGGCTGGCACCTGCTCGCCGACGCCGACGAGCTCCAGACCTACCCGGTCCCGCTGGACGAGGTGATCGCCACCGCCGAGGCGGGCGGGCACCGGGTGGTCGGCGGGCTCATGCTCGACCGCGTTGCCGCCGATGGCGGCCTCGCCCACTGGAGCCCGGTCACTGGCCTGGACCGGGCCTTCCCGCTCGGTGGGCACCTCACCCACCGCCTCCTACGGGGCGACCCTCGCAAGATCGTCCTCGTACGGTCCGGCGTCACGGTGGCCTCTGGGAACCATCGGGCCCCCGGCCACAAGCCCGACCCCGAGGCACTGGCCTGCGTCCATCACTTCAAATGGCGCCCCGGCGTCCTGGAGGACCTGCACCGGCGGGTGGCACGGTTCACCTCCGGCGACTGGAGCGAGCACACCCCGGCCGTACGCGACGAAGCCCGCCGGCTGCTGGATCACACCGACCGCCACGGCGGACGGATCGACGTCGCCGACCCCCGCCTCTCCTTCCGCCGCGTGAGCCTTCAGACGCTGCCCGCCGGATGGGGACACGAAGCGAAGACCATCGCCACCGCGTGGCGCCCGCCCGCGGCCCGCACCGGCACTCGCCCGTAAACCGCCACCGAGGCCGGGCGGCCGGGCCACAATGGAAGCAGAAGGGCTCGCCTGCCGAAGGGATGACCGTGAGCACGTCCCCACCGCTCGCCGTGCTGCTGGTCGGCATCACCGGCTCCGGCAAGACCGTGCTCGCCCAGGCACTGGCCGACCGCGGGATGGTCCGCCTCTCGGTCGACGAAGAGGTCCACCGGCTCCACGGCCGCTACGGCGTCGACTACCCCGAGCACGAGTACTTCGAGCGCGAACGCCCCGTCGTCGACGCCGTCCGGCAACAGGTCGCCGCCGAGCTGGCGGCCGGCCGGGACGTCGTGCTCGACCATGGGCTTTGGCTGCGCGAGGACCGCGACGCGTGGAAGAAGACCGTCGAGGCTGCGGGCGGCCGGTGGGCGCTGGTCTACCTCCCCGTCGAGAAGACTGAGCTGCTGCGACGCCTGAACGAGCGTAACCAGCGCGCCGACGCCAACGCGCTCACGGTTACCCCCGGGGCGCTGGACGACTTCTTCGCCCGCTTCGAGCCCCCGGCCCCCGGCGAGGACGCGATCAGCGCAGGCGAACTGGATAGGGCGCTGGCAGTGCGTTGATCAGCGCGCCGGCTTTTCTTCCCGCCCCTACTGCCACCGGCCCTGACATGGGCCGACGCTGAGAGACGCGCCGTCTTTTGTCCTGCTCGTCAACGCACGGTGCGGTGTCGCCGCTGCCGCCACAATCGCCAAGCACCTTCACCCGGCCTCAAGGTCATCGGCGTAGAACCGCAGGACTGCGCCGACACCGGCTGTCGATCGCTGTGGCCAGCGCATCGCCATGCCCGAGGTTCCCGCCACCATCGCCGACAGCCTCGGGCACACCAACCCCTCGCCGCTGACCTGGGCCGTCAACTCACGTCTCCTCGGCCACGTGGTGACCGTGACCGATCACGACATCACCGCCGCCATGGCGTTTGCCTTCCGGCTCCTCAAAGTCATGGTCGAACCCAGTGGCGCCCTGCATCCTGGCCGCCGTCCTTGGCCCCCTCATCACTCACGAGTCGGGGATGATCGGAGTGCTGATCTCCGGCGGCGGCGTGGACCTGCCCACCTTCCACCGGCTGATCAGCCAGGCCACCCGCCGGAAGGAACCCGCCCGTGTCTGACGACCACCCGTTCCCCACCATCACCCAGTACGCCAGCCCGGATCTCATCGCCGCGTTCGCCTATGAGGGACGCGCCCACGACGACGATCCCCGCTGGGCGGAGTCCGGCGCCCCCGACGCCAAGACGTACGGCCGGTGGTCCGGCCACATGTGCGGCATCGCCTGCCTTCGCATGGCGCTCCTGGCCCGTACCGGTGAGGCACCCACAATGTTCGAGCTCCTCGACGGCGCCCGGAAGTACGGGGCGTACACCGAGGACCCGGACAGCACAGAGATTCGCGGCCTGATCTACGCTCCGTTCGTTCAGTACGTGCTGGACGTCCACCCGCTGGGCGCCGAGGTCCACCCGACCCTGACCGTGCCCGGCCTCCTGGCCCTGCTCGACGGCGGCCGGATGGTGATGGCCTCGGTACACAAGGAGATCCGCCGCCCGGAAACCCCCGCCCCCGGCAAGGGCGGACACCTCGTCCTCGTCACCGGGCGCCAGGGCGACACGGTGCACTTCCGCAACCCGTCCGGACACACCGAGCAGGCCCGTACCGCGAGCCTGCCCGTGGTCGAGTTCGCCGAGTTCTTCGGTGGCCGAGGCGTGTCCCTGACCTGACACTGCCGACGCCGCTGGCCCATGCCCCGGGCCGGGGACAGGATGTGACGGACCCGGCCCGGTTCAACACGCCCCCGGCCGGGGCTCGGTACGGTGAAGACAGCCCCGGCCTACGACTGATGACCTGGAACCGCCCGTGATCTACAACGCTGAGTACCGTGCCAAGGGCGCTCCCGCGCTCGGGGTTCCCCATGGCACCCCGGGCCCGTTCGGCACCCACCGCCCCGAGGCGGAGACGGACGACCCGCCGCAGGACGCGTACGCGGCGGCTGTTCCCGCGCCACGCGACGGGCGCGGCCGGTGACCGGGATCTGGCGGCAGGTACTGGCCGCGTACACCACCGACCAGCATGACGAGCGCGATCGCGAGCAACTGCTCGCCCTGGGTGCCGCCGAACTCGCGCACGCCCGCAGCGGCGAGGGCACTCCCGCCACCGCCGAGGACGTTCAGCACATCGCTCGCCAGGAATTCGGGCTCCTGATCAGCATCACTCAGGCCCGGACCGCGTTGCGCGAACGCCGTACCCGTCACGGGTGACCGGCGCGGCGGTCGGGCGTTAGAACTGTGTGACCTCGACGACGCGGCCCGCCGCTCCGGTCAGCGACCGCGTCGCGCCGCCTCCAGGCCAGCAAAGTGAGCCGATTTTCGTTGCGCTGGCCGCGCACTGGATGGCGGCGGGGCGTGTCGTGCCCGGTCAGGTGGACCGGGAGTGGGCCATGCTGGCAGGCAGCTGCCCGTGGCCCCGGCAATAGACCAGCGTGGTGCGGTGGTCGCCCCACGGCCCGCACCCGCTGAAGTCGGCCGGCAGCCTCGAAGCCTGCCCGGCCACCGAGGCTGCCGGACCGGCCGCTCCAGCACCCACCCGTGGCGACTGCGCCACCCCCATGCTGCTTGACGCTATGCAGCGGCCTGGGTCGCCGGAGGCCGGACGCCCAGCGTCTGTCCCAGGGCCCGTTCAACCGAAATCAGGATGACCACCCGCTCGGGGTCTGGGGCCGGCGTGCGGCCGTATCGCTCTCCGTAACGAGCAACGGCGTCATCCACCGCCGCCTCGTCGGTACATACCTCCGCTACGCCTTCGAGCGTGGCCCACCGGCCGCCGTCGACCTGGCACACAGCCACGCGGGCTTCACCCCCACCCGCGAGAATGTTGGCCACTTTACGACTCGATTTGCGGGTGATAACTCGGGCCACCCCAGCGACGGCATCCAGCGTCACACCGACCGGCACGACATGCGGTCGCCCATCGGGCCGCAGCGTGGTCAACGTGCACAGGTGGTACTCGCTCCAGAACTCCATGTAGCTGTCCGGCTGGGCGGATATCGCGTTCGACATGGCTGAAAGCGTAAACGCCACACTTGCCCGAACTGCCCCGAAGTGACCGCCACCACACCCTCCCTGAACAGGGATTTTGTCTCTTTCGGGAGTATTTGCGAAGGTGCTTCGGTCACCGAAAGTCTCAAATTCATAACAGAGTCGCCAATTGGCTCGTAGGATTGAACCGCTCATGCCAGTTCGTGAACTTGCAGTTCAGAGCTTTGTATGGAATTCAACAAGGCTGATTTAGACCGCTTTGAGTGACATCCACTACCTGTCATCTACACGAATCGATCATGACTTTCAGGCCATGCCTTGTCGGAAGCGTCACGTACTGTCCCATGAGGTTCCCGGGAGCTCCACGGGGCGGCCCCGCTCGGGGGTACCGGTGCGCGTTCGCGTCCGTGACATCCGAGCAGACGGAAGCCCTGGAATACCTGCGTCTTGCCGCCCTGCGAGGGGTCTATGAGGGCGCAGGCGCAGCCGACTGCGGTCGTTTCCGGCACCGGGAACCGGACGTCATCGACACGGGCGCGGTGTCGCCCGGCTCGGGGAGCCATCACAGCCGGTTGGAGGGATTACTCAGTGTGGTCGGATAAGAGTGGTCGAGACGCGGCGGATCGCACGGTTCCCGCTCAGGATGGAGCCACCCGCCGACGCCTTGGGCGCTGGCGCACAGCCACGGCCCGGACGGTGGAGAAAGATCTGCACCGTCTGATTCGGCGGGAGCTGCAAGACCTCGGGGTAACTCCCCCGCTCGACGTTCACGACCTTTGCGAGAAGCTGAGCCGGCGGCGCGGGCGCCCGCTGTTTCTGCGTGCAGCTCCGCTGCCCAAGCCCGGCCCCTCGGGCATGTGGGCGGAGTACGACACCTACGACGTGATCCTGTACCAGCAGGAGACGACCGAGCTGCACCAGGATGGGATCATCCTGCACGAGGTCGGACACATCCTCGTGGCGGAGAACGAGAGGGCAGCCGAGGATTCCGCCCGCGAGGTGGAGACGGATACGCCGGATGCCGCCCCTGACGAAGACGCGGCGGCCGTCGACGTGGAGGGATGGGCCACCCTGCTGCCGGTCTTCGGGACCGAGGCGATCAAGCGTGTCGCCCAGCGTTGCTCGTACGACGACGGCGAGGAGTGCTCCGTCGAACTCGTGGCGACGATCATCCTGGAGTGGTCGGCCCTGCTCGCAAACTCCACTCCTCCGGCTGATGATCCCGCCCTGCGCCGGGTCGAAGCGGCTCTTGGCGACCGGCGAGGATGGCTGTAATTCGTGGAACTCCTGCTCCTGGGGCTCCTGGCCGCACTGGTCTGGAAGCTCTACCAGTGGAAGCGAAGCCCGCATGACGCACCTCTTCGCTCGGTCACCCTCTGCCTGCTGTGCGCTGCGCTCTCGTACCCCGTAGCGATGCCCGGCGGCGCGTCCGGAGTCGACACCGTCGCCGGCCACGGCACGGCGAAGCTGATCCAGAACGTGCTGCTGCTCCTGACGGTCTACTTCATCATGTGCTTCTACCTCTACTCCGCCGCTGACGAAGAAGCGGGGCGTCGGCGGGCACGCAGGGAGGCCGTGCTTGTCGGGGTCGTCGCAGTCGCGATCACCGTGGCTGCGGTGTCGGTGCCGCACGAGGTCTTCGCCGGGAGCTTCAGCACAGCCGACATGACGATTCCCCAGATCGCCTTCTTCTACGGCGGCGCTGGCCTCTACCTCATGTATGCACTCGGCATGGCGTTTCGGTGGACTCGCCAATACGCCCGCATGTCCCGGCGCCCGCACTCCACCGGGCTTTGGATGACCGCCGTCGGTCTGGGAGCGATGGCCGTAGCGTGCGCGATTCGAGCCGTCATCGTCGCCGTTCGCTCAGCAGACGTGGACGTGCCTCATCCCCTTATGGCGGCCGTGGCCTTCCTCTTGGTCGCATCGATCCTGCTGTTCGCTGCGGGTGTCACCTATTCCGGAGCCCGAGCGCGATTTTCCTCTCTACGGCTCTGGCTCCAACACCGGCGTGATCATCGTCGTCTCTCGCCTCTGTGGGAGTTGTTGGCGGAGGCGTATCCGGACAACGTGCTGAGGCCGGCGTCCTCTGCTCCGCTGGACCGATGGCGGGCGCGTGGCGTGCACCGGCGCTACCACCGCCGCATCGTGGAGTGCCGCGACGGCCTGGTGGACATCAGCCCGTACCTGCTGGACGAGGGTGACGACAGCACAGTCCTCAACATCGACTCCGCCGAGCTTGCCGCCCGGCTCCGCCGGGCCTCCGCTCGGATCGAGAAGGGGGTCCCCGCGCCCCGCCGCGCGGTCCCGCTCGCGATGGCGCTGGGGAGCGACCGCGAGTCGGATGTGAAACAACTGATTGCGGTATCCGACGAACTGCGCGCAGCCGCATGACCTCGCAAGATCAAGGAGTCACGATGCTGATTACCGGTGGACGAGTGCTCATCGACTCGGGGACCTACCTGGAAGACGGTGCCGTTCTCATCGAGGGCGACTCGATCTCTGCCGTCGGGCCGCGCAAGGAGATGGAGGAGCGGGCCGGGGCCGACGTGCCTCGATTCGAGTTCGGCGGAACCGTGCTGCCGGGGCTCATCGACGCTCACGTTCACCTGGCCTTCGATGGCGGGACTGACCCGGTGTCCACCCTCCTGGGCTCGACGGATGAAGCCCTGTTCGAGGACATGCGGCGGCGCAGCGAACAGCTCCTGCACAGTGGCGTTACCACCGTCCGCGATCTCGGCGACCGCGGCGGACTGGCGCTTCGTCTGGCTGCGGAGATCAGCGATCGGCGTACACCAGGACCGAGGATCGTCTCCGCGGGCACCCCGGCCACCACCGTGGGCGGACACTGCCACTTCCTCGGCGGCGAAGTCTCCGGCGAAACCGAGATCCGCGAGCTCGTACGGCGCAACCTCGCGGCCGGGGCAGGCGTAATCAAGGCGATGGTCACTGGCGGCGGTCTCACGAAGGACGGCCCCAGGAGCCATCAGTCACAGTTCACGGCGGAGGAACTGGCCGCCCTTGTGGAGGAAGCCCACGAAGCGGGCGTGCCTGTCGCGGCCCACGCGCACGGTGCCGACGGCATCGCCTCAGCCGTAGAGGCCGGCGTCGACACCATCGAGCACTGCACGTGGATGTCGAGCGATGGCCTGGACTTCCGGCCCGACGTGGTTCAGCAGATCATCGCGAAGGACATCACCGTCTGCCCTGCCGTAAGCCCGCACTGGCAGATGCTCCCGCGCTTCTTCGGCGAGGAGCGCGCCAACGCGATGTTCGACCTGGTGCGGCAGATGGCCGACGCCGGAGTCCGCCTGATCGCGGGGACAGATGCAGGCGTACAGCGTGCCGGCTTCGACGGGCTTGCTCAAGCCCTGTCGTTCTACTCGCACCTGGGGCTGTCGAACGCCTCGATCATCGACATGGCGACGTCGCAAGCGGCTGCTGCCCTGGGCCTGGGCGAGATCACGGGGAAGGTCGCTCCCGGCTTCCGAGCGGATCTCCTCCTGGTGGACGGTGACCCGCTCGCGGATCTCTCCGCACTGAGCGGAGTCCAAACCGTGTTCGCCTCCGGTGTGCGCCACGAACCGAACAGCACGGGACAGTAAGAACCTCACCCTGGTGCCCTGTTTCCTGACCCTCGCGGGTCCGGGGAACAGGGCACCAGTGCCACTCCAGGAACAATTGGCGATTAGATGCGTATTAGGTCGGCTTGTACGGTAGACAGCATGTCTGTGGATATCCGTACTGTATTGCGTAAGCAGGAGGATGAGCTGCGGCGCTTTCGCCGGAACCTGTTCTCTACGGAGCCGGCTGATAGCGGCCTGGCCTCTGTACTGCCCAAAGACGTGCTGGAGCAGTTGCGGGCGGAGGGAAAGACGGTGCCGCACCGCTTCGGACCGGTGCGCTCGGTGACCGACCGGCATGCCGTCCTCACCATCGTCGGGGACATCATCGACCAGGCCGTACTCCTGGACCGTCCTGGCCGGGAAGGGGCTGTGCTGACACTGTCGGTCGCCGCGCGGCACAAGCAGCTCGGCACTCGCCAGGAAGTTGACCCGGGGGAGGCGCGGGCCTGGGTGGAAGCGATCGTGGGCCCCAAGTGGCTGCCGCACTTCTACTCTGCTGGGGCCCTGAGCGGCTCCGCTGCGGGCGAGACTTCGCTGTCGAGGCCGTTGACGACGCAGTACTTCTATCTGTTCCTCGGCGCGGACGGTGTCCCGCACGGTGAGCCAGAACATCAGCTCGGCGTGCAGTTGACCCCGCTCACCCATACGCCCTGACGATCACCAGATCCCAGGGCGAACCTCGCCTGGTGCGGCACTAGTTGTTGGTGCTTGGACCGGCCTTCTTGTCCAGCTCGCTGGCGAGGTCGTTCAGGATCGAGAGGACATCGGCCGGCAGGCCCTCGGCGCCCATCCCGCGGGCCCGAACTCGGCCCACCTTGCCCTGCTTGTTCGCCGACATGAGGCGGAGTCCTTCGTAGACCTGCCGGGCGACGGACTCGTTCGGCTCGAAGTACAGCTTGGAGACATCGAAGAAGTTGGCCAGCCCTTCGAGGACCACGGGCACCGGTGCGTCGTCTCCACCCGTCCGCAGGGCCTCGATGTCCTCGGCCGATGTGACCTGGGAGCCCGCGTAGGCGTTCACCGAGTCCGCGATCTCCTGATCCCCCGGAGCGCTTCGGCCCGGGTAGGAGCGCTCCAGCAGGAGAGTGATCTTCTCTGCCAGCGTCTCCGGCACCTTCTCGGCCTCGGCGGCGTCCTCGTCAGCCTCTCCGAAAGACCGGTCCTGGGCGCGCTTCAGCTCGTCCTCGGTCACCCCATATGCAGCCGCCAGGAGAGGGACGTACCGGTCCTTGAGCCGTCGTACGCCCTGCTCAGCTCCAGCCACCGGTCCATCGCTCTTGGTTCCGATGACCGCCCGCGTCTCGTACCGGTAGAGGCCGGCGTCGCACCGTAGGTCGGTCAGATCGGGCAAGCCGTCGCGCGGGAACAGGTCGTCCAGATCCCGGTTCAGCACCCTGGCGAGAGCAGGCAACTTCTCTTGATCGGGTGTCGTCGCTCCCGACTCCCACCCCGCCACGGTCGAGTCCGCAGCACCGAGGGCGGACGCCACGTCGGCCTGCGAGACGTCGGCGGCTCGACGTACCGCACGCACACGTTCTCTGTCGAAACGGCGAGCTGGCATCGGACCTCGTTTTTTGGGTGACCCGAGGAATCCTCGGACTGTTGACTTTTGATGCGAACCAAGATAGCTTCATCTTAGCGAAAAACGAGGGGGTTCGCACCCCTCTCAGCCTTCGCACACCCGCGGTTCGCATCGTGGACCGACGGGTGGAGAGGGGCTACCGCGCATCACTCGGGTGCGCTCCCTCCCCTCAAAACGCCATCGGCGTCCGAGAGTTCGCACCTCTCGGACGCCAGACAGCTCGTGATCCGCGGCCCCCGACAAGGGCGCTGGTCACTCGCACGGCCACTCCGTGTCCTTTCGCACGGCACGACGGAGCGGCGTACCACATAAAGGAGTGTCGCATGTCCCCTACTACGGACTGCAACCCGAAGGTGGAGATCCCTTCGGGCCCGGCCGAACGGCTGGCGGCGCAACTGTCGTCCATGCTGCCGGAAGCCGCTGTCGTACAAGTTCGCCTTCAGGGGCCTCGAACTCTGTGGCCTCACCTCGGGCTGACCGCCGTGAACGCCCGTGGACGGACCCTTCGTATCCCTCGGGCGAAGGCGCTCACCATCGCCCGGTGGATCATTCGCTCGTTCCCCCAGGCCGGATGGGCGGCCTCCGGCGGGCATGCCTTCGACCTGCGGACCGCCGAACTGCGCGGGCTGGAGGCGTGATGGCGGCCGTGGCACCGGCGAACGCGGGCCCGGCCGTGGACTTGCAGGGACTCGCGGCCATGGTCAGCCTCTTGGCTCAGGCCGGCGGCCTGGACGCCTTGTTGGGCAGTCAGGCTACGGACTCCCGCGACAAGCGTCTGCACATCGGGTATAGCGAAGCCGCTGAACGGTTGAACATTCCCGAAAAGTGGCTTCGTGAGCGTATATCGACGCTCCCGCACCGGAAGTTCGGGAAATTCGTGCAGTTCACGGAGGACGACCTCCACGCGATTTCCGATATGCACTTCGTCAGCCCTGGTGCAAGGACCCAGAGGGATGACGAGTCGGCACTGATGGCGCTTCAGCCGTCCAAGCGCTCTCGTAAGCGTTCCTGATCTCCTCTCGCGCCCGATGGAACAATTCGCGGCGCTGCGAACATCGCGAGACACAAATGAGCACTGACATATCCAGCCTTATCAAGGCTGTGCATCAGGGAAACTGGCTGCCCCTCCTGGAGGAGTCGAAGAAAGCTCCGGGTAAGCACTGGGCCGACTCTGCCCGATGCGCCAACCAGGACATCAACATGTTCGTCCCTCTCGCAGACGGCCCGCGGGAAGACCCCGACGTGGTGAAAGCCAAGTTGGGAATCTCCCTCAATCGTCCTCGCAATTTCTGCGCGTCATGCCCTGTGGCCGTCGCTGCCCGGTGCCTGGTGGAATCCCTCAAGGATGACGACGAGTACGGCATTCGGGGCGGTCTTCTGGCTTCGGAGCGCTCAGAGTTGCGGCGTGCTTGGCAAGACCGGGACACCGAGAAAGCCGTAGAAGGCGCCCTTAGAGGGTGCACCTCACCTCTGACAAAGCCCGCCCGGGACGCGGTGATTGCGCGCTTCGCCACTGATCCCTCACTGGAAGCTGCCGCCGTCGCCCGCGGGCTTGGCGTGACGCACGAGTATCTGCTGAAACTCGCCCGTCGCTACCGAAAGTCTCAGGCCGAGCAGGGCACGCCCCCGCTCCGCGTCGTAGCAGCCTGACTCCGCTCCCGAAGAAACGATTCTTCCGCACGGCGGACCCTGCGTTCACGGGAGTTCTCCCATGCTTCAGAACAGCCCCTCCGGATTTCGCCGCACGAACATCGGTGCTCAGATCCGAGAAATTGCACCTACGGCCGTGCTCGTACGGGTCTTTCCCGCAAGTCGGTCTGTTACCCACCTCTTCGAATCGGATTTCTACCGCATGCTCATCGACCGCAAGACCGAAGAGGAAGTGGCGCGAATGGTCAGGCGCGGTTTCGGCAGGGCAGCCGACTGGCGTCGCGCCCACGATTTCTACCTCCCTACCGAAACGCTGTACCTCACCCCGGAGCCGCATCAAAACGGCTACGTCCCGGAAGACGACCAGTCTTTTGGTCTTTCCCTCAGGCGTCGCATATTCATAGGCTGCGGTGAGCGCTGATGAGCGACATAGCGACCGAACTGGTCTGGTCACAGTCAAAGTCGTGCCGGGGCTCACGCCTCGTCATGCTGGCTCTGGCCCGCGAGGCGGACGACGACGGCAAGGCGACGCTGACCCTGGAAGAGATATCGACGCTTACCCGTCTCAGTCCCCGTTCGATAACAAAGTGCCTGGGAGAGCTGGCGAAGCTCGGAGAACTGAGCCACGAGCGGGGAGGGGGTGCTTCCAACCCGAATGCCTACTCGATACTGCTGTGCAGCAACGGCGTTGGCCGTGTCGATTCAGAGAAAGAACTTCCTACTCCCAGCCCTGAAGATTCCGAAGAGGGAACTAGGTTCCAGGAACTTCCCTCCCAGAACGCCACTCCGGAAGCCGGAAGTGGGAAGTTTCAGCACACAGACTTGGAAGTTTCTTCCTCGCGCGTGCGTGGTGGTAATACTCCCTACGGGAGTATTACCACCACCAAAGAGCAGGCTAGCTTGCTGGGGTCGCACCGAGAGAACAGCACCGTCAAGCGGGACTCGGTGAAGGTTCCGGACGGAGCCAAGGACCTGGTAACAGCCATAACAAGCGCTGGAATGCTCGTCGGCTGGCGACTGACCGAATCGGAATGGGATCGGGTAACAGCTCTCGCAGCACGTTGGGGAAATGAACGGCTGGTCGAGATGGTGGCGCGGCGATGGAACGCCGACCGCCCGCCACAGTCCGCCCGCTATCTGCTGCGTATCTGGGCCGATCTGCCCTCACACGCTCCCGCAGCAGCCTCCCCGGGGAATGTCGTGCCGTTGCGTCGGCAGTCCGGAGGCTGGATTCCCTTTCAGAACACCGCTGCCCCCAGCGCTTACCAGAACGGATTTTGATCATGGCAGAGCCGGAACGCGCGGGCAGCGCCAGGTCGATGCGCGCAATGGAACGAATACTCGCTGCGAAAGGACTTCAGGCCGTGCCGGACGTCAACCCCGCCGACGAGGCACCGGAAGAGAACCCGGGAGACCGCGAGTGGCACTGTCGGGCTCGGGCCGACTACGCCGTGAGCCGCTGGCAGCGGGCAACCCCTCCCCGCTTCCGTGATGCTGAGGCCTCGCTGCCGGAGGTCATCAGCTGGGCCGACCGGGCACTCACGGACAACGCTGCCGCTGGCGCTCTGCTCCTCACCGGGCTCACGGGGACCGGCAAGACGCACCAGGCGTACGGGGCCTTGCGGAGGATCGCGGCCGGCGGACCGGACCGGTTCGAGCTGATCGCCGTGAACTCAGCGGACATGTACGGCAACCTGCGCCCGTCACAGGTCATGGGGGCAGCAGAACACGAGCTGCAACGGCTCAGCCGGGTTCAGTACCTGCTCCTCGATGACCTCGGCACGGCGAAGACCTCGGAATGGACCGAAGAGGTCACGTACCGGCTGATCAACTTCAGGTACAACCACTGCTTGCCAACGATCATCACGTCCAACCTTCCGGCCCGTGATGAGAACGGCCCGGACCTGAGCGACTTCGTCGGGGCCCGCGTGGCGAGCCGTCTGGCCGAGATGGTCACGACCCTCGTGCCGATGATCGGCGCCGATCGGCGCCGTGGTGGGAGGGCGGCGTGATGCCCGTCCGCCTCCGCGGAGCGTCCCGCGACGCCGCAGCGCTGTCCACAGCCTGTGCATATGTCGGTCCTCGCAGCCGGTACGCGAACCCGTTCACAGCCGGGGTGCGGTCCCCGCTCGGTCCCCCGATGGACGCTGCGGAGTCGGTGGACCTCTTCGCCGCCACGCTCCGGGGCCCGGTCGGACGTCACTACGCCGCTCGCTTCGCCCGAGTCCTGCGCGGGCTCGACCTGATGTGCACATGCCCCCTTGATGCTCCGTGCCACGCGGACGTTCTCCTCCGCCTCGCCAATGAGCCCGGCGGCAGCACCGCACCCTGCACTATCGATCTTCTGGAAGGCCCCTGATGAGTCACCCGATCATGCTTGCTGCGGCCAAGCACCTCACCACCGCAGAGGAACGGCGCAAGAACGCTCGGGAGGCCGCGTTCCGCACCTGGGGTCCGAGGTCGATCACCGCAGCGTCCAAGTACGCACGCACCCTCCTGGGGGACGCCGCAGTCACGCTCGACTGGGAGGTACTGGGGCTTCTCAGCTTCGAGGAACACCTGCAAGCCTTCGCGTCGCTCGACACGACCGGGGGCCAGCACCTGGAGCTGTACTACACCGATCAGGGCGGCACGGAACGAATCTCGCTGCGGGTGTCGTGCGTGAGCTGCCCGAGTCAGCACGTGCACGAGGTCACGTCTTTGGAACAGCTCGGACGGCTCCTCTCGCAGACCCCTGCCTGGCAGGACATCAGCCCGCGCGACGGGGGCAACCTCTGATGTCACACGCGCACATAGACACGGCGGCGGGAACCGAACAGCAGGAGAGCTACAGCCTGCGCGGAATGACGGCCTGGGACCGCAGTGCGATCATCCTGCTCGGCGCGGCCGGCTTCGCCTTCTCGTACGACGCACTGCGTCAGATCGCCCTCGCGATCCACGCCAGGGAGACCTTGTCCTACCTCTTCCCGGTGTTCATCGACGGGTTCATTGCCTACGGCGTGCGGGCGATCGTGCTCCTTCGGCACCAGCGGTTCGCCGCACGGCTCTACGCCTGGTTCTTGTTCCTCGCGGCGACCGGGGCGAGCCTCGGCGCGAACGCTCTGCACGCCATCACGTTGAACGATTCTCCGCAGGCCGGACGGTCCGCGCTGCACCTTACGGACAGCGTCGTCGGTGTGCTGTCGATGCTCGCGCCGCTCGCACTGGCCGGATCGGTCCACCTCTACATTCTGATGGCGCGGACGGCTGAGCGGGCGGTCCCGGACCGGGCTGACACTGGTCCCGGACTGGTCCGCGAGGAGTCTCCGACGCTCGAACGCGTCACGGTCCAGCAGGGTCCTCGTCCGCTGGAAGCACCAGCATCGATGCCTCCGCGGCGGTTGACGAGCGGTCCGTCCGCGCCGCAGGATGCCGCCGCAGTAACCGTTGACCTGCGGAAATCCGAGCCCCTGCCCGACGTGAAACCACGTACGGAGGACGCTGCGGCTCACCCGTCCGCAGGAGCGGACGGAGAGGAGACGGAGTGTAAGAGCGCGGACGGACCGGGCGGCGGACCTGCGGACCACGCGCCGACCACAGCATTGCCGGAGAGCATGAAATCCCCCGGCCCCACGGCGGTCCCGACCCCGACGGACGGCGAAAAGCCGTCCGTCCCGGACGACTCGGAATGCCCCCAGGACCGGGAGGCGGACGACGACTGGTTGGCAGAGTTGCTGCCGATCGCGCGGGCGGCTACCGAGCGGGCCGGACGGACCAGTCGTGAGGTTGTAGGGGACGCCGTCCGCAAGCACCAGGCGATCAGCAACGACCGTCTTGGTGTGCTGCTGGCCCGGCTGAAGGAAGAGGACGACGAGGCAACGAGGACACCCGCCGCTGCCTCCACCGCCCTCTGGTGATCTCATCTCATGACGGGCCCGGGGCCTGCGGGGCTCGCGCCGTGCATGCCCCGGCCGGTCAGCTTGATCAGGAAGGAACGACGATGTGGTCTCGCCGACGCGACCGGGCGGAGGACGCCGTCCGCGCCGATGCCGTACAGGCAGCGTCCGCCCTCACGGTTCACCTCCAGGGCGGCGGCAATCTTGTGCCGGTCCAAGCGGACGGCCTTGCACTTGCGGCCGGTGAAGTCGCCTTCGCGGACGTGGCGTGCTCCGCCGCCCGCTTCTACGGGACAGAGGTCGACTACCCGACCTCGGCCAGCGGGTATTTCGAGGATCACCCGACCTTCGGCCGGCGGTGGGTGAGCAACGGTCGACTCGACGCCCGTCGTCGCCAGGAAGCGGAGGATGCCGCCCTTCCGCAGTGGCGCGATCACACCGCCGCCCGAGTGGTGCTCACCTCAACCGGGGTACGGCTCCTGCCGCTGAGGGCTCGCGAGTGGATGCCGTTCGACCACGCCCTTCTGACCGGAGTCGCTGCTGAGCCGTCCGCCGTCGTCCTCTCGTACAGCACGTGCGCACCCCTGCTTCTTTCCGGCCCGGCCGCGCCGTGGCTCGGCGTGGCGATTGAGCACCTTCGCCACGGGGCCGCATAGGGCCCGCAAAGCCTTCCCCCGAGCGAAAGCCGGAACTTAATTCCTGGAATTAAGTTCCGGCTTTTTTCGTGATTCGAGTTGTCCGCGAACCCCTGCAAGGATTCAGGCACGGCCAACGCCACAAGGCGCTTTCCGGCCGTAGAGATCTGCTCACGATCTCGCCCGAATCACGGAAGGGGCTGATGGCCTTGATATGAGTAACGCGCCCGTCAGCTCAACCGTCTCGCAGATGCGAAACAAGATCGAACTCTTCCGCAGATGAGACAGGCAGATAGAGCTATACGCTCCGGCCTGCTTTGCGATTTCCCCGGCATTCGCCGGTAAAGCCCGCAGGAGGAATCCCCCTCCTTCCTGCGAAGGAGCGGCGCGGCCCCAGCCCCCGCGGGACCGCGCCGCTCGCACTTCCGAAATCTCTTGCACCAAGGTTGTGGTTCCCGCATGCCTCGATCCACCCGTTTCATACCTATATCAGCCGCAATAGGTGTGGCTGGTTCCCTGACCCTTCTGTCGACCGGCTGCTCCAGCTCGACCAACGACGCCTCCGCGGCCTCGACCGTGTCCGCGCAGCCGCACTCCGTCTCGGCGGGCATCCCCGACACGGCCACGCCGCACAGCAGCGCTACCTCCTCCTCGTCAGCTACCGGACTCCCCAAGGACGTTGAGCGGACGGCGCGGGCCTTCACTACGGCCTACGCGGAGCACGATGCCCGCGACGGTGCCGACAGCTCGTACGCGGATGCCGGCGCTCGGGCAGCCCGGCTCGCCTCGGGGGAACTCGCTGGCGTGCTCGCCCAGAAGCGGCCGAGTCAAGACGCCGCCTGGGCCGCCCTGCGGGCCGAGAAGGCACATCAGACGGCCAAGATCACGTCAGCAGTCGTCCCCGACGGCGCACCTGCGGCAACGGCCTCCTCCGCTCTCGTCCGCGTGAGCTACACCCTCACGACCGCCCCGAAGTCCGGTCACACGCGCAGCAGTAGCGAACAGCTCGCGCTCCGCCTGGAGCACACCTCCATGGGCTGGCGCGTCACCGCCTTGCCCTGGGCGTGACGGGGCCGCGATGAACAAGGGCACGCAAGCTGGCCTGGGACTCGTCACGGCCGGGCTCATCACCGGTGTCGCCATGCTGACCACGTTCGGAGGGGCCGACAGCGCCTCCGCGCAGGAAGCCGGACCGGGTGGCGGCATCACGACGGACGCTCCCGTGCCGGGCTGGGTCCGTGAGCTGATCAACAAGCACGCGGGCGAGTGCCCGCAGGTCACAGCCTCGCTCCTGGCGGCTCAGCTCTACACGGAAAGCCACTTCAACTCCGGCGCGACGTCACCCGTCGGCGCTCTCGGGATCGCCCAGTTCATGCCGGGGACCTGGGCCCAGCACGGCAAGGACGGCGACGGCGACGGGGTCAAGGACGTCCGCAACCCCGCCGACGCCATCGCCGCGCAAGCCGCGTACGACTGCACCTTGGCCAAAGAGGTCAAGAAGGTGCCGGGCGACTCGACGGACAACATGCTGGCCGCGTACAACGCGGGCGGCGGCGCGGTGATCAAGTACGGCGGTATCCCCCCGTACCCCGAGACCCGCAACTACGTGCGCAGCATCCGCGCTCTGGCCTCGAAATGGGCCGACGCGGTCAGCCCGGACGCACCGGCCGGCAAGGGCGCCGCCCGCGCGATCTCGGCCGCGAAGACGGCCCTGGGCACTTGGTACCGGTGGGGCGGCAGTTGCGTCATGCCGTACGAGGGTGTGGGCGGCTGTGACTGCTCCTCGCTCACCAAGATGGCCTGGTCAGCGGCGGGAGTGAACCTGCCGCGAACCACGTACGACCAGGTCCACGCAGGGACCGCCGTCAAGGCCGTCTCCCAACTCGTCCCGGGCGACCTGCTGTTCAGCGTCCCGGGCAGCGCCGGCCCTGAGCACGTCGGCATGTACATCGGCGGCGGCCAGGTCATCGACGCACCGCACACCGGGGCTCAGGTGCGGATCAAGCCGCTCAGCTACTGGAAACCGCAGATCATCGCGATGCGGCACGTCGGCTAATCACGCCAAAACATCCTAAACCATTCCTCACAGCACCAAGGGGCTAAACCATGCACAACCTCCTTTCTGCCGCTGCCGATCCCTCCCTGCACACGACCCTCGCCGCCGGAGCCGATGTTGTGTCCGGCGTGAAGCCGGACTGGGGCCCCTTCGGGAAGCTCGGCGGCACGGCGAAGGTCATCCTGGGTGTCATCGCCGCCGTCGTCCTCGTCGTCGGCGCCGGTGCCTTCCTCGCCGGTGTCGGCAAGTCGAAGGGGTGGTTCGGTGAGGGCCACTCCACGATGGACAGCTCGCGCGGCAAGGGCATGATGGTCGGCGGCCTGACCTGCGTCTTCCTCGTGGCCAGCTTCGGCACCATCTTCGCCATCACGTACGGCATGGGTGTGTGACCCATGCCTATCCGACCCCGGAGGAACGTTTCCTCCTCGAAAGCCAGCGGAGCGCGCCGCTCGTCGGCCAAGCTCTGGGGCATCGCGGCTGGCGGCGCGGCCGTGGTCACCGCGGCCGGGGTGGTCGTCAGCATGACGACGGGCACCCCTCCGGCCACGGCACCCTCCGAGTCGGCACCAGCCCACTCGGCTCCGCAGGCGAGCGGGGAAGGCGTGCGGGAGCTGCACGGCGTCCCCGTCGGCTACCCGCACACTCGATCCGGCGCCAAGGCGGCAGCGGCCAACTACACGACGGTCAGCGGGAGCTCGCAGTTCCTCACGGACAAGGACGCGCGGCACCGTGCGGTGGCAGTTATGGCGGCCAAGGGCTCGGCTGATGCGGCGGTGAAGAAGGCCGACCACGCTGCCGAGGACGCGGTCACCTCCCTGCGGGGCGAC
Source organism: Streptomyces sp. BB1-1-1 (assembly GCF_031597775.1). NCBI lineage: Bacteria > Bacillati > Actinomycetota > Actinomycetes > Kitasatosporales > Streptomycetaceae > Streptomyces > Streptomyces sp. BB1-1-1. The sequence goes on from NZ_CP134203.1 coordinate 4,332,247, forward strand.
ACCTCCAAGGTCTCCGTGAAGAAGACCGTCGCGCGTACCGGTGTCCTCTCGGCGCATGTCCTGGGCTTCGACGCCCACGGGGCGATGGTGCGGCTGTGGACGACGACGGTTCGCGGCAGCACGGCCGGGCACGCGACACCGAAGACGGGTTTCCAGTCGGTGACGGTCACCCTCACCTGGGAGTCCGACGACTGGAAGCTGAAGGACAGTTCGGCCTCGACGGGACTGGTCGCTCCGATCGACGTGCGGCAGGCATCCAACGTACCGGGCGACTTCTCGGACTACGTTCCGGCCGCTGCAGAAGACCCCGTGCTGAGCGGCGCCGAAGACCGCAGTGGATTCCCGGCACCGTACGGACACAACGAGCGCGGCGCGCGTGCCGCTGCCGTCAGCGCCACCATGCTCTACGGCGACCCTCGGTTCTTCACCGATGAGGACTGGCGGCACCGGATGCTGTCGGCCACGGCCGCGTCGAGCGTGCTGCACTCGGTCACCTCGGACACCGACTCGACGGCTCGTCTGGTCATGGAGAACCGCGGTGTCGGCGCGGACGGGACGACCGTCGACGGCAGCGAGCTGATCACGCGGACGGCGGCGCTCGCCACCCGCTCGATCTCCTACTCCGACCAGGCCGCGAGCGTGGAGCTGTGGACGGCGTCGGTGGGGGGCGTCGCCGGGAAGGACGAGACGCAGCGCCCGCAGGTCGCCTTCCTGCGGATGACCGTGGATCTGGTCTGGGAGGACGGCACCTGGAAGACGACGGCCGTCACGCCGTCCGAACCGCTCGTGCCGTCTCCGCCGGCCATGCAGGAGGCGGCCCCGGCCGACAGCTTCGCGGACGTGGGGGGTGCCAGCAATGCGCCTGCGACTGCGTGACGACGCCCCCGGCCTGCTGACCATCGAGCGGGGAGCGCCGGGTCGCTGGCGCCGCCGCCTCCAGGCGGTGGCGATGGTCAACGTGATCATCGGGTTCGTGTTTGTGCCCTCGGCGGTGGCCAATCCCTTCTGCTACATCCCGATGGTGTGTGAGGCGAAGGCGGCCATCGACTTCGTCAAGGACCCGCTGGGGTTCCTGCTCCAGAAGCTCACCGAGGCGAACATCTGGTTCCTGCGCAAGATGCTGGAGCTGATCCAGAACACCACGAAGATCGACCTGACGAGCCCCGGCTTCCTGAAGCAGTACGCGATCATCTTCGCGGCCTCCAGCCTGCTCACCGTGGCCCTCTGGTTGATCGCCGTGGCCAAGCGAGCGGTCCGCGGAGTCGCCCTGACCACCGCCGTGTCCGAGGCGATCGGCTTCCTGCTCCTCCAGTTCGTGGTCAACGCCATGACGCCGGGCGCAATCGCGCTGCTGATGAAGGCCATTGACGAAGTCACGGCGGTCTTCGAGCCGTACGCGACGAGCAACTTCAAACCGTTCCTGGAGAACATCCTCAAGGTCATGGCAGCCAACCCCACGGAGGGCGTGGGACAGCTGCTGGTCGTCAACCTCATCATGATGTGCGGCGCCCTGCTGATGTGGATCGAGCTGCTGATCCGCAGCGCGGCCATCTACGTGGCCGTCGCGCTCGGGCCGATCGTCAACGCCGGGCTGGTCGATCGCGACCTGTGGGGCAAGTCGAAGAAGTGGTTCGGCGCCATCTTCGCCATCGGCCTGAGTAAGCCGATCTTGTTCGCTCTGCTGGGCCTGGGCGGCGCGATCCTCAGCGACACCTCGGGGAGCATGTCCGACGCGGTCTCCAAGACCCTGGTCGGCGCGTTGATCCTCCTGCTCGCCGTCTTCGCGTCCGCCACGCTCTACAAGTGGGTGCCCGCCTTCGGCGACGAGATGGCCAGCCTCCACCATGACCGGAAGAGTGCACAGTCCTCCGGCCCGGCCGCCGCGATCGACGGCCCCGCCCAGCACGCCAACAGGGCGATGGGTGCTCGTGTCCAGGACTCCTTGGTCGGCGGCTCCAAGGCCGCTGGTGCCAAGACCGCTGGCGCGAAGATGGGCGGCGGAACTGCTGTGGCCGGACCGGTCGCGGCCGGTGCCGCCATTGCCAAGGCCGGCGTCGACATGGCAAAGAACAAGGCCACCAGCTCGCCGGGCGCGCAGGGCACCGACGCCGCAGGCGGCGGCAAGCCCGAACAGCCCGAAAGCCAGCAGGGCGGCGAGGACACCGCCGGTACGTCCGGTGCACCGGCCGCCGCTCGTCCCCAGGGAGCGACCTCCGACCCGGTCGTCAGCTCCTCTCCGGACTGGTCCTCGGCCGGTGGCCACGCCTCGGCCGGACGCGCACCGGAAGCCAGCGGGGCACCGAGCACAGCACAGCCGCCCTCCCCGCCGTCAACCGGCGCGGGAACCTCGGGCCCGACAGCGCCCGCCTCCCCCTCCTCCGCATCAGGAACCACCTCGGGCTCCGGGCCCTCCGTCACGCCCCCGCCGCCGTCGCGGCCGTCGGGCGGCCAGGCACCCGGACGACCGAATCCCAGCAAGGATCAGTGACCTTCCATGTCGACTCGTACGTATCAGTTCGGAAAGCACCGCCCCACGGGGCTGGTGGGCCGCCGCGACCTCGGCGAACAGGTCGTCCTCGGCGGCGGAGCCGTCACCGGCATCCTCTTCGGCTACCTCTTCAACGGCGTGACGGCCATCGCAGCAGCGTGCCTGGTCCTGCCGATCCTGCTCGCCCTGGTCATCGTCTATGCCCCGTACCGGCCCAAGGGCACGTCCCAGCGGCGCACCCTCTACCGCTGGTGGCGGATCAACCGCTACCACCGAAAGGCGCTCCGCCGTACCGGCGGCGTGTGGGTGTCACCGGCTGTCGAGGCCGGCGTGCGTGCAAATGGCACGCCCCCGGACGCCGCTCTTGTGGAGCCGGAAGGCGTCACGGGCATGACGTGGGTGCCGGTCACGGTCCGCGGTCAGCAGGCCGTCGTGGTCCTCCAGCCGGAGGCCGGGTGCGTCACGGCCACTCTGGAGATCGCTTCGCCCGGCCTCGGCGGCAAGGAAGTCGGTGAGCAGATCGTGGCCCTGGAGCGCTGGGGTGAACTCCTCGACGCCTTCGGGAACGTCGAAGAACACCCGGTGAAGCGCATCCAGGTCCTGGCCCGGCAGATGAAGTCGGACCCCTACGCCCACCAGCGTTACATCGCGCAGCGCGACGAGTCGGCCGCGACGACGGACGCCCCGCAGTGGCTGAAGGACTCGTACGACGTACTGGCCAACGCCGTCTCCACCAGCGCCGAGGAACACCGCTACTACATCACCATCCACGCCCGGTTCACCCGCGACCTGGCGGCCGAGGGCGCCGCCCGCGGCACTGGTGACGAAGGGATCGCCGCGGCCATGGCCGCGTACCTGGATGAGCTGTGGTCCCGCGCGGAGGACGCCGACCTCTCCGTGATCGCGCCCCTGGACGAGGGCCGGATGACCGCGTTCATCCGCAACTCCTACGACCCTGATCACGCCATCTGGGACACCGACCTCCGACAGGCGCACGCCTTCCCCCGCAACGTCGACGTCCGCGACGGCGCCCACGTTGCCACCCGCGCGGCAGGCTCCACGGACAGCTGGTACCACGCCACGGCCGCCGTCGTCGGATGGCCCACGACCCCCGTCGGCCCCGACTTCCTCTCACCTCTGCTGATCGGGATGCCCGACGTCATCCGCACCATCTCGATCACGCAGCAGCTCGAACCCAACGACAAGGCCGTGGAGCGGATGCTCGCGGAGGACACGAACAACCAGGCCGAGATCGACCGCGACCGGAAGCGCGGCAAGAACATCGACCCGCGCGACCAGATCGCCGCCACCGCCACCGGATCACGCGGCATGACCCTGGCGTCCTCCGGCGCGGCTGGCTCCGCCGTCGTCGGCTACATCACCATCTCCTCGCGCAGCGCCGAAGAGCTGGAGCGCACCAAGCGCACCACCGCCTCCCGCGCCCGCAACGCGCACCTGCGGATCGAATGGCTCGACCTCGAACACGCCCGTGCCTTCGCCACGACCCTGCCCCTCGCCGGAGGTATCAAGTGACTGACCTCCTCGACCTCGCCCCGCTGTCGCCGATGCACGAGACGGTGCGCCGTCCCCTCTACACCGAGACGACCACCAGCCAGGCCCTGTACCTGCCCATCGCCCCTCCGACCCTCGGCACGGCGGGCGCGATCATCGGCCGGGAGCTGTACTCGGGCAAGGCGTTCATCTACTGCCCGTTCTCGGCGTTCGGTGACGGCCTGCCCGGCGGCAACATGATCGTCATGGGGGACACGGGCCGGGGTAAGTCGGCCCTGACCAAGACCTACGCCGCCCGACAGATCCGCCTCGGGCGTCAGGTCGTCGTCCTCGACACCAAGGAGCAGAAGGAACGCGAGGAAGGCGAGTGGGCCGCGCTCGGCCGCTCGCTCACCGGCAAGGCCCCGGTGAAGTTCGCCCCCGGCGGTAGCCGGGGCGCCTCGTGCATCAACCCGATGGACCCAGCCATCGCGGGCAAGCGGCAAGTCGAGCTGGTGCGCACGATCGTTGAACTCGGTCTCGGCAAGGCCCTGGACGAGTTCGCCGGCTCTGCCCTGCGGATCGCGATCCGCAGGGCCCACCAGCGGGCGGGAGAACTCGGCCGCACCCCGGTCCTGGCCGACGTCTCCGCCGCGCTGCGGTCCCCGGAGGAGTCCGACGCGACGGCTAAGAAGCGTACGCGGGACGAACTTCTCGGTGACGGCCTGGAGGCGTCCTACGTCCTGGACCGGCTCTGCGGCAGCGAACAGGACGCGACCGGCGACCTGACGGGCATGCTCGACGGCCCGACCAGCCTGGGCGTGGATCTCGATGCCGACATGATCGTTTTCGACCTGACCAAGGTTCCGTCCGGCGGCGTCGCCATGACCATCCTCGTCGCCGTGATCTCGGTCTTCCTCGAAGAGGTCTGGCTGCGCCCGCTGTGCGAATGCGGGACGGAGCCGGGGCAGCACAACCGCGTCGTGGTCGATGCGAACTCCGGGGCCTGGGAGCTGGGGCCGAACCCCGGCTCCGGCTGTCGCCGCTACACGCAGCGCAAGCGCATCCTCGTCTGCGAGGAAGCCTGGCACATCCTCGGGACCCCCCAACTCGCCTCGCTGCTTGAGAAGTTCCTGAAATTCGCGCGGGGATACGGGCTGAGCTGCATCTTCATCGTTCATCACCTCTCCGACATTGACGACAGCCCGGAGACCCAAGCGGCGTTGAAGATGGCCGACACCATCGTGATCTACAGCCAGAAGAAGGCGGAGGCGGAAGCGACGGTGGCCCGGCTGGGTCTGCCGTCCTGGACGGCCGAGCACATCATGCGCCTGCGCCGCGGAATCGCGCTGTGGAAGGTCGGCGAGGTGATCTACCCCGGCGTCCAGCACCTCTTGGTGGAGGCCGAGCAGCACCTGTGCTTCTCCTCCGGCTCGATGTCCGACCTGACCAGCACCTCCCCGGACGCCGAATGAGCGGATACCGCCGCCCCTCAACCGCCGACCCCTTCCACGCAGACTCGGAACGAGCCCTCGCCATGACCGTCACCACTGACCACACCACGCTTCCCGCCGACGAGCGCGCGGTGCGACAGGACATCGACCAGCTGCACGCCGAAGCGCTCGACCTCGCCCGGCGTATGAAGGAACTGGCTCTCGTGCTGGACCACGGCGACTACTCCGCCGCTGGAGGACGCGTACGTACGGCCGTCGCCCACATCTGGCGAGCCGCCGAGGACCTGCACAGCGCCTTCCACACCGCGCCCCCGCGCTGTGCCGGGCCCGACGCGTCGATGTCGCGGCTGTGCGGCCGGCGGATGCGCTACCTGGCGGCCCGCGTCGCCCGGAGGGCCGAGTAATGGACATCATGCCCGGCGGCATCTCCCTTGTCCTGTACGCCGTGACGGCCGTGTGCGCGGTAGCCCTGGTGACGCTCTGGTTCCTGCTGAACCGCGGACGGCGCAACGCCGGATTCGCGAGCAAGGGACAGCTCAAGCGCCAGATGTCGGCCAAAGCAGTCCTGAAGGCCACCGAGATCCGCCCCTCCCTCACCAGCGACGACCGCCACCCGAGCCGCGCAACCAGGGTGAGCTTCGCGAAGGACCGCCCCGCCGGTCGTTGACCCTCTTTCCTCGTCGCCCGCCCCACCTCGCTCCGGAGTACGTCATGCACCACCCCCTCGATCCTCACGATTTCGGCTACTCGCTGGGCACGTCGCAGCGCCCTAAGGGCGTCGAGCTGTGGTCCCGCGCCGACAAGGCATGCCGGGTCATCGGCCCGATGGGCAGCGGAAAGACTCTGCGGTTCTTCGCCCCGCTCGTCCGCAACTGGGCCGGGCCGGTCCTGGCCACCTCGACCAAGCCCGATCTGGTCGAACTGACCCTCGACGCGCGACAGCGGGACGGCCGCCCCGTCGCCGTCTTCGACCCGCAGAACATCGCGCCGAGCCTCCCGCGCTTCCGGTGGACGCCGATCAACGGCGCAGCCGACACGGAGGTGGCAATGATGCGCGGGAAGGCGTTCGTCGCGGGCTCGCGCACCCCCAACGGTGCGGCACAGTCCAGCGAGGGCAGCGCCTTCTACAAGGGGCAGGCGTCCAAGATCCTCGCGGCCTTCTTCCACGCCGCCGCCCTCGACGGCGCCTCGCTCGACTGGGTTCTGCGGTGGGCCCGCAAGCTGACCGACCCGGCGCCCCTCGGCATCCTCAACGCTCACCCGGGCGCCGGCCCCGGTTGGGCGGACATGCTCCGCACGGCCACCACAGGCGACAGTCGCACCGTCGGCAACACCGCCTCGACCCTCGACGCGGCCCTCGAACCCTTCATGCACCAGTCGGTGATCAACGCCCTTCAGGGAGACGGAGAGGACCCCACGGACTTCGGCGCGTTCCTCGACGCCGGGGGCACCCTCTACCTCCTCGGCAAGGACAGCGAGGTGAACAGCGTCGCGCCGCTGACCACCGCAATAGCCGAAGACCTTCTGGATTTCGCGGAGGCACACGCTCTCGCGTCCCCGGCCGGGCGGCTCGACCCCGCCCTACTCGCGGCTTTGGACGAGGCGCCGAACATCGCGCCTATCCCCTCCCTCCGCCAACGCGTCGCCGACGGTCGGGGCCGAGGCATCACGGTTGTCTACGGCCTTCAGGCGTGGGCGTCGGCTCGTGCCCGTTTCGGCGAGGACACCGCCAAGGAGCTGGCGGCCTTCACCAACAACGTCATCGTCTTCCCCGGGGACAAGGACCCCGACTTCCTGAAAGACATGTCCGACCTGTGTGGTCAGGTCGAGCGAGAGCGCACGACGAAGACCACGTCCGGCGGAGACCGCGGCGGCCACTCGACGGCCACGCACATGGCGCTCGAACCCGTCCTTCGAGGAGACGAGATCAGGGGCCTTCCCGAGGGTCACGCCCTGGTCCTCGCGGACAACCTCCCGCCGATCGTCACCCGGCTCGACGGCATGTGGACCTGGGATTCCTGGGCCGAGATCGAGGGTCACGTCCGTGACCTTCGAGCCGCCAATGAAGCCGAGCGGACCCTGCGGGCTACGGAGAAGAAGAACCGGGCCAAGGCCCACGCGGTGGCGTGGGTCGGCCGTGAAGGAGCGGCTGCCGCATGATCGAGACCCTGACCCACTTCGAGCCCTTTCCCGAGCCGCCCGCACTGATCTTGGAGTACATCGCGGAGCGGAGCACGGAGGAGTCCGTGGCCGCCGACGGTCCCGTCCCGTGGGACATCGGCGCCCTGTCGGCAGAGCTGATCAAGCCGATGCCCGCGTGGCTCGATTCCGTGTGCCGCTGGCTGAACCGGACGTACGCCTGGCAGCCGCAGGACGTCATCCCGCCCTGCTGGGCGAAGCACGAGGGCCTGGCATACGAGATCGCGGCCCTGGCCTTCGCCAGGGGAGACGCGTACGCGGAGGCGGGCTCGTCCGTGATCTGGCACGAGCAGTACGACCGCTTCCTCACCCGAATGAACAAGTCGTTGGGCAAAGCAGGCGACGAATGCCGCGTCGGCAGGCACGACGACCGTCCGGCGCGTTTCCAGCTCGCGGCCTGGCCCACGGCCAAGGGCGAGGAGACGGGATCTGCGGGACGAGTCGAGGAGATGGTGGCCGGATGATGAGGGACCCGAACATGGTCTTCTCGACGGACCCTCGTCACGGACTGGTGGCGCGAAGCGGCTGGGAACAGGAGGAAGCCCGGACCGTGCTCCGTGATCTCGGTTGGGAGTGGACGGAGGAACTGCACGCCCTCGTCCCACCGGACGACGTACCGGAGGTCGACGCCGGCCTTCAGGCAGTGGAGGAACTGCACCTGCACGGGCACCGGACCGGATACGCCGTGGGGCCCTACGGCACGATGCGATTGACCCTGGATCGCGCGGAGCAGGTGTTCACGAAAGCCGCCGCCCGGGAGCCTGGTGGGGTCACCCCTGAGGCGGGCGCGGAAAATGATCAGCCTGCAAGAGCGGAGACCAGGCGGCCTACGTACGGGGGAGTACCCCATTCAGAAGGGCCGGGTGAACCCGACAGGCCCGAGTCCCCAGCAATCTAGAACGCCCTCCAGGAGTCTCAATGACGAAGTCAAGCCCGCTCTGGGAGGAACAGCCGACCTGGTGTTACGCGTCGTTTCAGGGGTACCCGAGTAGCAGTAGCCGTATTGCTCAGGACGAGGGTGGCGGTGTGGGCTCAGTGCTGCACGAAAACGAAGAAGAGCCTTTGGTCCGCCGACCCGTACTTTCGGCTGCGACGTTTGTCGGCGACGAGCCGGTGGCCGAGGCCCGGGACACCGCACGTCGGTTCCTGACCGAGGTGCAGGCCGTTCACGGCATCCCCGTCTCCGTCCGGGCGATGGGCATGGTGGAGCTCGTGGTGAGCGAACTGGTGACCAACGCATACAAATACGCGCCTGGCCCATGCCTTCTGGACCTGGAGGTCAGCGACGGCGCCGTGGCGATCAGCGTGTGGGACACCGACCCGACGCTGCCGGTCGCCCGCGCCGCTGACCCCGGCCGGATCGGTCAGCACGGCTTGGAGATTGTCATGGCTGTGTGCAGCAGCTTTGAGGTGCGCCGCGAGCCAGTGGGCAAGCGCACGAAGGCGACAGTCACGCTGGCCGACGACCCAGGCGGACATCCGGCGGGCCGCCTCCTATGACCAGGGACACCAGACACAGGCCACCTGCGGAATGGGCGATGCCGGGGGTGAACACCAGGGCCCACGGGACACAGGCCCGGCGGCTGGCAAGAGTGATCACGGCCTGGAATCGTGACCAGCGAGAGAGCCCATACCTATCCTTCAGCGTTCGAGGAGCCCTAGGGGTTCCTCGAACGCTGCTGCCGTTCGTTGGCCGGAGTGACGTCCCCGGCGAGTTGTTTCGCTCTGTTCGTTCAGGCGGGAGCGGGGTCGAGGAGAAGCGAGTCGAGGATGGCAGCTGTGCCGGTGGGGTCGGTCGTGTGGTGCACGGTGCGGATGCCCAGGGTCTCGGCGGGCGGCAGGTTCTCCGCGTGGTCATCAACGAAGACGCACTCAGGACCGGTCAGGTCCAGGGCGTCAAGCGCACGCTGATAGATGAGCGGCGACGGCTTCCGTACGCCCTCCAGCTCCGACAAGATCACGGCATCGAAGAAGTCCGTCCACATGCCCTTGTCCTCGTACGGGTTGTAGGGCTCGATCCCGAACGAGTTGCTGAGCATGGCCACCTTGATCCCTGCCGCACGAGCGCGCTTCGCGGCGGCGACTATCTGAGGCTCCGGATGGAGGTTGGCCAGAGCGCGCCGCATCAGGTCGGTGGAGTCGATACCGAGGATGCCGCCGATGACACGGTTCCAGTCCTCCTGGGTTGCCTCACCGACCTCCAGCGCTGCGTAGATCGCGACGCCGTCGGGATGCTCATTCAGCGCCGCGAAATACGCGCCTGGAGTCAATCCCTCCGTCCTCTCGAACGCCTGCCCGTTCAGTCGCATCCGAGTGGTGAGCACACCACCGAAGTCGAGAATCAGACCACGTGGATACCGACTCGTATACCGGTGCGTAGTCCCCTTGCAGGGCGCTGAGCCCTCCATCAGAGGATTCCTTTCCACGACCAAGGCCGCGGGCCGGATCGACCACGCAGACAGTCGATCCGGTACTGCGCCTGGCTGCGCCACTCCGGGTTGTTGGCTGCGTGCTGGGCCGCGTACGTCACCATCCGCAGCTCTCGGGCGCGCGCGAGGATGGGATAGCCCTCCCACGTCGTCACGTCGTGCCCGTAGACGGCACAGAACTGGTCGTACTCGCGCGTGCTGACGGCGCCCGTGGTCTTAGCGCGCACGGCGGTGGACACGAGATCCCACTCCGGAGGCCCCACGGAGAAGCGCTCCAGGTCCATCATCAGGGCCCCGTCGACCGTGCGGACGATGTTGCCGGGCCAGGCGTCGCCGTGCACAGCCCGGTCGGGGAGACCGGCCGGCCGCTCGGACCAGGCCGCTGCGAGGTCACGGTGAAGGCCGCGCAGCCACTCCCTGTCTTCGTCACGAACGGTGTTAGCCGCTTCCAGTCGCTCGCCAACCCGGACGAAGGGATCGAGGTACCCCAGCTCGATGTCTGGTGTGGGCAAGGAGTGGAGCTGCGACAGGACTTGCGCGACGTCTTCAACGGTGCCGTGCTCCTGCGGCGGGAGTTCCACCCAGAAGGTCACGGGCCTACCGTCCGCCTCGACAGGCTGCTCCACGTCGACCAGACGAACAGCCGGGACGTTCTCCTGGGCGAGCCAGCACGCGACGCGTACCTCACGGGCCGCCGCAGCACTCTGGCCTTCCCGGGCGATCCGCACGATCATCCGCTGACCAGGTAGCCGCCATATCTGGTTCTCGGCCAGGCGTAGCGGTTCCGCTCCGGCGGAGTCCAGTCCGGCCGCGGAACATGCCTGCTCCAGAACGTGGCGGGCGGGCGCGGCTGGCGAAGCAGTCATGCGGAAACCGTAGCGGCGATGCGTTCTCGCAGCCCTGAAGCCTCTGGGATCGCCCGGTGCTTCGAGGCGAAACGACCGAGCTGCCGCAGATCGTCGGCGGCTCGCCGCGAGGTCAGCCGGCCTACCTCGTCCAGGGCGCCGTGGCCGAGCGTCGCGGCCTGGCGGGGGTCGCCCTTGGCCATGATCAGGGAGGCCAGTTTGGTCCGGGAGATCGCCCGGGACCTCTTGTAGGCGTCTGTGTGTCCTTTCACCGCTGTGTCGAATCGGCGGGCTGCCCGGCCCGGGTCCTGTCCGGCAAGGATGGCGAGATCAAACAGGGCGTGAGCTGTGTCCCCGTTGTGCTGCGCCTCGTCGTAGTAGGCCATCCACGGCGCGTCCTCGGCGGGCCGGGCCCGGGTAAACGCTTCATCCGCAGCACCGACGGCCGCCATGGTGTCGCGCACGTTGCCCATCTTCCCGAAGGCCCTGGCCCGTGCCGTGTGAAGCATCGCCTGTTCTGTCGCGGTCAGACGGTCGGAGCGTACGAGCCCCTTCTCGGCGTAGGTGAGGCCATCATCGGGAGCTCCGATCCATACCGCTTGGCGTGCGAGGAACGAGTACGTCTTGGCTCGCAGGTGCCAGTGGCCGGCCTCCTCGGCGCAGTCTGCTGCGAACCGGAAAGTCTGGGTGGCTTCGTCGTGGTGGTAGGCATCGAAGGCAGAGGCGCCCACCACGATGCCGAGTCGCGATACTGCGGCGAACAGCTCGGTTCGTAGGTGCTCGGGGCACTGGGCTTGCAGCAGGCCGGCTGACCACTGCATCGCGCGGCTGGCTACGTCACGCACCATGCCACCGCCGCCCAGCTCGTTGTCCATACCGCTGATGGCGGTGGCCGCGGCCAAGACCTGGTCAATATGGGTCGGGTTGACGGTCGTCGGCAGAGACAGCTCGGAGGGGGCGAAGACGTCGGTGAGGTCGAGGGGGGCTATGGCGGCGAGGCCGCCGATTTGGAGGAACGAGCGTCGAATCACGGGCTCATGGCTCCCAGGGCGAAGAGTCGGTTCGTCTCTGCCCAGGATGCTGCCTGTCGGCGCTTGAACGCGTCCCTCCCCCCTGCGCGTGGAAGCGTTATCGGCATCAGCACGCTTTCTATCGGCATCACGGTTGCCGTAGGCCATCGGCCATGCACGGTCAAGCAGCCCTCCCGTGTGGAGGACGTCATCGAGCCGTTGAACGACATCGCGACGGCAACTCGGGTACTTGCCCTTCTCGATCGACAAAATCATGTCGTCGCTGACCTGCACTAACCGCCCCAGCTCCTTGGCCGACAGTCCCTGCTCCAGGCGCAGTCTGCGCAGCTCGTTCCCGAACCACTCCTGGGGGGACGCCCCCGGATCGAGCTGCTTCATTGGCTGCGGCATGTTCTGTCCCCGGAGTCGTTGATGCCGAACTCTTCACCTCTCGGCATCAGGCTCTGCACGTTCTCGGTGCGCTCTGCCTAAATGGTTGCTGATCGGTTCTAGTCCAGTACACACCGCAACCGCCCCTGCCTGAAGGGGTTCTGGCAGAACGGAGGAAGCAGCGATGGAACTACTCCTCGACACCCGTGAGCGGGACGCTTCTGTTCGAGCCATGTCCAGAAGCGTGGGCGGCCAACTCGACATGAGTTTTGACGTCCGGGCTGAAGACCTGGGAACCGTGCGGGACATCGTCGCAGCGCACCTGTGCTGGTGGCGCATCGACAACGGCACCGCGCACCGCATGCTGACCGTGGTCAACGAACTCCTCACCAACGTCTTGCAGCACACCCCTGCAAACAACGACGGATGCCGGATGGCCAGCCTGCTCCTCCAGAAGGTGCCGGACGGTGTCACCGCCGTCGTCAGCGACCAGGACCCTTGCCCGCCGGTGTACACGTCGCCGGGCTCGCTGGCCGAAGAGGGGCGCGGGCTGATGCTGCTGCGCGCCTTGGCTGACGACACGTCCGTTTCCGTGACTCCAGCGGGCAAGGACGTGTGGGTCTTCATAGGGACCCCGGAAGCGACCGAGCACTTCTAGCCCCCACGGCCGGCACTTGGCCCCCTTCAGGAGTTCCGATGTCCCTCACCGTTCTGGTTCCGGAGCACGACGCGGTTCCTCCACCAGTCGACGAGCCCAGCACAGCGCAGTGGGCCCCTCCGCTCGATGCAGAGGGCTTGAGGTTCGTCCTGGAGCGGATCAAGGACTGGAGGCCGTTCGACGTGGAGGAGGTCTTTGACGACCTCGACATGGCAATCGGCAACCAACCGCCCCCCGTCGCGACCACCAGCGCCCTGATTGACCGTCTCCGCGGCCACTTGAAGCAGCTCAGCGACATCACCGTGGCCGACGAAAAGTATCCGCCCACCGCGGAGATGGTCCGGCTCGTTGCGCAAGGGCGCCCCCTGCGGGAGGAGCGCACCCCGGCCGACCACCAACGGGCCGTCGGCCTCGCTCGCCGCATGGCCTTCGTGGCTGCCGACCTGGTCGAAGAACTGATCGAAGCCCGCTACATCAAGGGGGCGGAATGATGCACTGCACCAGCTCCGTCCGGCACCCGGCCGTGACCGCCACGGTGATAGCCCTCCCGCGAGACGCATACGACTTCGACTACTTCGAGCAACGGATCTCCGACACTTGGCTCCTGGATAGGAGCATCGCTGTGCGCACCCTGCGCATGCCCTTCCTCGCGGTTCCCGTCGGGGGCACGAGGCGCGGCGGGTACTACTCGGTGTCGTGTCTCTGCTTCGGGCTCAAGGTCCGTGACCTCCTCCTTGAGCAACCCGGCTTCCCGGACCTGCGCGTTCGCTGGTCGCCGTACAACGACACCTGCCACACGGTCGAGTGGGGAGATGCCGCTCCCGATTGGTGGGAGGACGACGTGGTCTTCGGCCGCTTCTACGGCTACAGCGAGTCCGCCATCACCTCGTTTGTACGTGCACGCCCACAGACACCCTCTTCGGCAACCTCCACTCCGTGTTCCCCCACGGCTTCGTAGTCGCCGAAGAGGGCCCAACTTCCCCACACTGCCTTGAGAGGACGACGAGTACGATGTGCCAGCACACCCCGCCGTGTCCCACGGCCGAGGCTTCCGACCGAGAGGCCGCCCGCCCCACGGCGGCCCACCCTGAACAGGGCTGGAGCCTGCTGTGCAACGGGGTGTTGCTCTTCGAGGACACCGGCGAGCTGTTGCCGGACGGCCAGATCGTCGCTCCGCACCGGCCGGTCGCGCTCGCCGCCGGGAGCACCGCGTGACCACCGCTCCCCAGATCGTCGTGCCCTACATCACCGCCCGGGAGGGCGAAGAGGCCGACTCATTCCTCAATCTGCGCATGGGCCGCGGTCCGGACGGCCGGCCACGACTCCGATACGTGGATGAGGCGCCGCCGGACCGGGACCTCAAGGGCGTGCTCTGGGCCCGCTACTCCATGTCGCTCGACACCTTCGGGCAGCCCTGCGGGACACCGCGCTGGCGGATGGTTCACCCGCACCGTCAACGCGTGACGATGGCGCTGCTGCGGTGCCAGGTATGCACCGTCCAGTTGAAGCGCACCGACGGCATCCTCTTCCTGGAAACGGCGGGTGAAGAGGGCTACGGCGGCCCAGTGAAGACCGCCCAGCCGCCGGTCTGTCTGGAGCACGCCCGGATGGCGGCAGGCCGGTGCCCACGGCTCAGGGCAAGGGGCCACGTAGCGCTTCTCGCCACCCGTTTCCCGCTGTACGGCGTGATCGGCCACGCGTACCAGTGGAGCGCGAACGGCCTACAGGCCCTCTCGGACATGGACTCCCCCATCCCTTACCGCCATCCCCAGATCGGCATGTTCCTGGCCTCCCAGCTCGTACGGGAACTGCGGGAGTACAAGGTCGTCAACCTGGACGATCTTGTGCCCACCGCCTAGACGGCCGCCCGGCTCTCCTGAGTGGTACAGACAGGACCGCCGGGCGGCTCACCACCGGCGCCGGACCTTCGCGCGCCGTACAGCACGAACCCGCCAACCTTCGGCGGTCCGACGAGAACGGAGAGCTTTCGCCGTTAGCCTCCCGGCCCCCGGCACGCGTGCCGGCCCACCCGCCCCCCGAACACGAACGACCGAAGGAAGTCCATGACGAACACGACCGTCGAGCCCGACGAGGCGACCCGCCTGCGGAACAAGGTGGTGGACGAGCTCTGCGCGGACGGCAACATCTCCTCCCCGGAGATCGAAGCGGTGATGCGCAAGGTGCCCCGGCACGAGTTCACCCCCGCCGACACGCCGCTGGACAAGGCGTACGACACGTACGCCGCCGTGATCACCAAGACGGACGAGCACGGCGTGCAGCTCAGCTCCGTCTCCGCCCCGCAGATCCAGGCCATGATGCTGGAGCAGGCCCAGGTGAAGCCCGGGATGCGGGTCCTGGAGATCGGCTCGGGCGGACTGAACGCGGCCTACCTCGCCGAACTCGTCGGCGAGGGCGGTGAAGTCGTCACCGTGGACATCGACCCCGTCGTCACCGATCTCGCGCGCCAGCTCCTGAACGAGCACGGCTACGGCCGAGTCCACGTCGTCACCGCCGACGCCGCCGAGCCCATCCCGGACCTCGGTGAGGTCGACGTCGTGATGGTGACCGCCGGGGCCTGGGACGTCTCCCCGGCGTGGACCGCGCAGCTCAAGCAGGGCGGCCGGCTCGTCGTCCCGCTGCGGATGCGCGGCCTGACCCGGTCGGTCGCCTTCATCCAGGTCACGGGCGAGCACGGTCGCTACCTGGAAAGCGAGTCGGCGCGGATCTGCGGATTCGTCCCGATGCAGGGCTCGACCGCCCACCGGGAAGAACTCCTCCTGGTCAACGGCACCCCGGAGATCGGGCTGAAGTTCGATGACGGCCTGCCGGCCGACCCGCACCGGCTCGACAACGCCGTCACGTTTCCGCGCCACGAACTGTGGACCGGCGTCACGGTTCGCATCCAGGAACTCATCGACACCCTTCAGATGGCGATGGCGATCTCCCTGCCGGGCTTCTGCACGATGGCCGTCGATGAGAACTCGGACTCGGGGCTGGTCGCCCCCGTGAACAAGCGGTTCGCCCTCGCGGCCGTCGAGGACGACACCTTCGCCTACCTCGTCACCCGCCGCACCGAGGACAACAAGCACCTGGAATACGGCGTGCACGCCCTCGGCCCGCACGCGGAGCAGTTCGCCGACAAGATCGCCGACGTGCTCCGCGACTGGGAGGCCAACCGGCGCGGCGGCCCCAGCCCGGTCATCCGGGTCTATCCGGCTGGCACCCCCGATGACCAGATCCCGGCCGACCGGGTCATCGACAAGGTGCACAGCCGGGTCTCGCTCTCCTGGCCCTCGGCGTAACACCGGGAGCCAGGTAATCCCGCACCACCCCGACAAGAAGAAGGGCACATCATGACGAGCGCCACTCTCGCCCCGCCCCCGGTCGCGCCCGCGCCGTCGGCGGACCTGGACGACGACTTCGCGCCCCTGGACGTGAAGATCGTCATCGCCGAGCACTCGTACGGCCACCTCATGTGCTCCACGGGCGACGGCTGCGGCACCACCTGCGCGACCGGTGCCTCCGCCTGCGGTTCCTTCACGGAGGACCCGGCCTGATCCAGGCCGACCCCTAGCCTGTGGGCCGGGCGAAGCGCTTCGCCCGGCCCACAGGCCCCTCTCCCCCTCCCCGCGCCGCCTCATGGAAGGGCCTCATGGCTTCCCGAGCAGCCGCCGGATACCAGTGGCAAGGCGTTGCGATGCTGCGCGCCACCACCAGCCCCGGGCCGGCAGACGTCCCCCGTACCCTCGACCTGGACAACGTGGCCGTCACCCGCGGATGGCTGAACCGCATCTGGCAGCGCGAGGACTTCCGCAGCGCGCTGGAGCTGGCCACCCCCGTCCTGTCCGACGCCATCGAGGCAGTCGTCCGGGGTCGGCAGACTGAGCCCCGTCACGTCCGCCGCACCGCGCTGTCGACGGTCTCCTATCTCCTGCGGTGGCAGCACCGGCCGACCCCGCTCGGGCTGTTCGCCGGCACCGCCCCGGTGTCGGTCGGGCCCCGGGCGAGTGCGCGGTGGCGCGACAAGCACCGCGCGATGATTCGGCCGGACGCCGAATGGGTCACCGACATGGTTCTCCGGCTCCAGCGCACCCCCGCGTTGCTGAAGCGGTTACCGCTCGTCGCCAACAACGCCGCCCGCGCACGCGGTGACCGGCTCGTGGCACCGGGTCTGCCCTCCGACGGCCACGCCGTCCTGCTGGCCCCGGTCGAGATATCCGTCCGCAACGCCCGGCCGGTGGCCGCCGCCATGGACGGGGCCCGCACCCCCATCCTCTACAGCGGCCTCCACAGCCACCTGCGCGACCGCTTCCCGCAGGCGACACCGGAGAAGATCGACGCCCTTCTCACCAGCCTGGTCGAGCAGCAGTTCCTCATCACCAGCCTCTGGGCGCCCATGACCACCGTGGACGGCTTTCAGCACCTGTGCCGCGAACTGGACCGGCTCCAGGCGGACGACGTCCCCGAGGTGCGGGACCTGGTCCACGCGCTGTACGCGCTGCGCGACGACGTGTCCGCCCACCAGCCGACGCTTTCCGACACCAGCGTGAGCGCCGTCGCCGCACGGATGTGCGCCCTCACCACCGTCACGCCGACACCGCTGCTCATTGACACCGCCCTCGACTGCGAGACCCAGCTCCCGCAGTCCGTGATCGCGGAAGTGCAGGCAGCCGTGTCGGCCCTCTACCGGACCACCCCGCAGCCCTACGGCTACCAGCACTGGCGCGACTACCACCGCCGCTTCCGGGCCCGGTACGGCGTCGGGGCCCTGGTGCCGGTGCTGGACCTGGTCGCCGACAGCGGTCTGGGCCTGCCCGCCGGATACGTCGGTTCCGAACGCGGTACCGCCCTGAAGGTGCGCACGGACCGCGATGAACTGCTGCTTGCGCTGATGCAGCAAGTCCTCCTGGACGGCGGCCGTGAGCTGCGGCTGACGGACGACATGGTCGACGCCTTGGAGAAGGCCGCCGGAGAGGACGAGCGGCTGTTCGTACCCCGGGTGGAGGCCGCCTTCGAAGTCCACTCACCCAGCACCCGGGCACTGTCCAGCGGCACCTTCGATGTCCTCCTCACCGCGGTCCCCCGCCCCGGCAGCAGCATGGCCGGCCGGTTCGCCCACGTCCTGCCGCCCGAGCATCAGGACGCGCTCGCCGCCACCTACCACGGGGCGCCGGACGCCCTCACGGCGCAGCTCGTGTTCCCACCGCGCCGCCACCGCAACGAGAACGTCACCCGCACACCGCGGCTGCTGCCGCACGTCATCGAGCTGTCCGGCCACCAGGAGACGGACGAGACGACGATCCCGCTCGCCGACATCGCCGTCACCGCGGACCCGCGCAGCTTCCACCTCGTGCAGCTCTCCACCGGCCGGCGCATCGACGTGCGGGTCTTGCACGCCCTGGAAGGCGGGACACAGACCCCACCACTGGCCCGGTTCCTCGCCGAAGTGGCCAACGGGCGGTACGCCGCCTACAAGCCGTTCGACTTCGGCGCCGGCGCCCGGCTCCCGTTCCTCCCCCGGGTGCGCTACCGCCGCACCATCCTCACGCAGGCCCGATGGCTGCTGATGGCCGACGACCTGCCCGGCCGCAAAGCCTCGACCGAGGAGTGGGAGGACGCCTTCACCGCCTGGCGGGACCGGCTACGGGTCCCCATGCAGGTCGCGATCATCGAGTACGACCAGCGCCTTCCCCTCGACCTGTCCCACCCGGTCCACCGCCGGACCCTGCGCGCCCACCTCGACAACGCCCGGCGTCTGGAACTGCGCGAGGTCCCGGACGCAGACGCCCATGGCTGGATCGGACGGGCACACGAGATCTGGCTCTCCCTGGGCCGGTTGCAGCCGGAGACCGCCGATGTGCCCCGGCCGCGCCCCGCCACGTCACCGGTCCCCGGGCGGCACCTTCCGGGCGCCGGTGACGTCCTACTCGCGCAGCTTCACGCCCACCCGCGCCGCTACGACGAGATCCTGAGCCGCCACCTGCCCAGCCTCCTCGCCGCGTTCGGCGACACCCCGCCCCTCTGGTGGTTCACCCGGCACCGGGAGATGGCCCGCCCGGACGCCGACCAGCACCTCGACCTCACGCTGCACCTGCCGCCGGACGTATACGGGGCCGCCGCACAACACGTTCGCACCTGGGCTGCCAGCCTGCACGGGACCGGTCTGGCGGCCGGGCTCGTCCTGGCTCCCTACCAGCCGCAGACCGGGCGCTTCGGTAGCGAGGCGGCCATGGACGCCGCGCACAAGGTGTTCGCCGCAGACTCCGCCGCCGCCCTCGCACAGATCCAGCTCACCGATCGCACCGACGCCGTCGCCCCGCAGGCCCTCGCCGCGGCCAGCGCCCTGCACCTCGTCACCCCCCTGGCACCGAACAACGCGGCGGCCGAGGAGTGGTTGGTGCGCAACCTCCCCCAGAGCACGGGGCGACTGAACCGGACTCTGCGTACCCAAGTGCTCGAACTCGCCGCGCCGAACGGCGCCTCCGCGCTCGCGGCCCTCCCCGGCGGCCCTGCGGTCGCCGAAGCATGGCGCGCCCGCACCGCCGCTGTGAACACCTACCGGAACACCTTGACCGGCCAGCGTGATCCCCTCGGCGTCGCCCGGTCGCTCCTGCACCAGCACCACGTCCGGGCCCTGGGCGTCGACCCGCGCGCCGAGGAGACCACGATCCGGCTCGTACGAACCGCGGCCCTCCAGCACAGGATGGCCGCCCGATGACCGCGCCGGCCGCCACCACCGCGACGATCCTGGAGCAGTACACCGCCCACCTCGCACAACCCGCTCCGCCGCCCCCGGACGAGCCGTGGGCGGTGCAGTCCCTCGCCGACGGCGCCGCCGGAATCAGCCTGCTGCACATCGAGATGGCCAGCCGTCCCGGCGGCTCCTGGCGCCCCGCCCACCGATGGATCACCGCCGCCGCGGCCGGGCACATCAGCGCGGCCGACACCGCCGGACTGTTCCTCGGCGCCCCGGCCCTCGGCTTCGTCCTCACCACCGTCCCGCCGTCCTTCCAGCACCTGTACGAACCGGCCCGCCGGGCCCTGCACCAGCACATCACCGACCTGACCCACCGCCGTGTGGACGCCGCGCTCACCCGCATCCGCAAGGGCGACCTGCCCACGTTCGCCGAGTACGACCTGCTCTACGGCCTCACCGGCATCGGGGCGTACCTCCTGCGGACCGACCCTGAAGGGCTCCCCCTGGAACGGGTCCTGAAGTACCTCGTCGCCCTGACCCGCCCCCTTGTCCCCGACGGCCGCGGCCTGCCGGGCTGGTGGGTCCGCCACGACCCGGCCCGTGGCGAGTCCCCCCACTACCCGGGCGGCCACGGCAACTTCGGTGCCGCCCACGGCATCACCGGCCCGCTCCTCCTGCTGGCCCAGGCCATGCGCCGCGGCATCACCGTCAGCGGCCACCGCGAAGCCATCTGGAGCATCTGCGAACACCTTGACGCATGGTGCCAGCTCAGTCCCTCCGGTCCCTGGTGGCCCGAGCACATCTCGCGCCGCGACCTCGACCTCGGGCGCCCGCACCACGACGCTCCCACCCGGCCGAGCTGGTGCTACGGAACCACGGGCATCGCACGGGCCGGGCAACTCGCCGGGCTCGCCCTGCGCGCCCCCGACGTCCAGGCGTTCTACGAGGACGCCCTGTACCGCGCCCTGACCGACCCCGAACAGCTCGCCCACGTCACCGACTCGGGTCTGTGCCACGGCTGGGCAGGCATCTACCAGACCGCCACCCGCGCCGCTGCCGACGCCCGCGACCCCCGCCTTCAGACCCTCCCGAAGCGCCTCGGCAACATCCTCGCAGCGAACGCCCAGCCGTGCCTTCCCGAGCCCGGCCTGATCAACGGCGACGCCGGTACCGCGCTCGCCCTCACCACCTACGCCTCACAGCAGGCCCCGATCTCCGGATGGGACGCATGTCTCTTGATCAACTGATCTCGACGGAGCCGAGCCCGGTCCAGCGCGCGGTCTCCGCTGCCCTCACCGGCTTGCCGACCCCCGAGGTCGCAGCTCAGTACGGGATGGAACCGACGATCCTGTCCGATGCCGTGGCGGTCTACGACCAAGCCGGCCGGGAGGCCCTGGCCCGCCACGCCGCCGCCACCGACTGGTGGCATGTGTACCTCCACTTCACCGACTGGACGGACGCCGACACCACCTTCACCACGCACGTGCTCCCCGTGCTCGGGGAGGCAGAGGCCACCGGGCTCATGAGCGGCTGGTGGTACACCCGCAAGCACCCGTGCTGGCGCCTGCGCCTTCGTCTACAGCCCGAGGCCGGAACCAAACTGACCCTCGGCGACGGCTTCGACCGTCTTGTCTCCGACGGGCATCTGCACCGGTGGTGGCCCGGGATCTACGAGCCGGAGACCGCAGCGTTCGGGGGCGCGGTCAGCATGACGGCTGCGCACGCGCTGTTCGTCACCGACAGCCGAGAGGCGCAGCAACTAAGGCAGCGCGGGGACCTGGCCGTGGGACCGCGCGAGCTGTCCGTTCTCCTCTGCACGATCATGATGCGCGCCGCCGGCCTGGAGTGGTACGAGCAGGGGGACGTGTGGCACCGCGTCATCACGGAAGAGCACCGATCGGCCGTGAGCGACGTCCCGGCAGACCGGCTCGACGCCCGCGCGCAGGAGATCCGGCCGCTGCTCTTCGCCGACAGTGATGTCCTGCTGCGCCCCGGCGGGCTGTTGGAGCCCGCCGCCGAGTGGGCCGCCGCCTTCCGCAACACGGGGCAGGAACTCCGCCGTGCCGTACAGGACGGGACGCTCGACCGGGGGCTGAGGCAGGTGCTCAGCTATCACGTGATCTTTCACTGGAACCGGCTTGGGCTGTCCATCCGGGGACAGAGCGTCTTGGCCTGGGCAGCGAGGGCGGCGATCCTGCACCGGGAAAGCGGGACATAGGTCGGCCGCGAGCCGTGTAAACCGCCAAGGGCCACCAGCTGTAGGCCCCGGAGAAGCGACCCATAGTCGTGCGAGATAGGACTTGCCATGACCGTTCCATCGCGGCAGAAGCAATGGGTGAGCCTCGGATTGCTGTTCGGGGGACACCCACAGAGCTTCGAGCTCCCGCCGCCCGTCTCCGGGCCCCCGCCCACCACCCAGGTGACCGCCGACGAGCGGGAGGCCAGGGAGGTGATGCGTGCGGCCGGCTACGAGCCGAAGGGGCCTTACCCCGGTGCCCGCTCGATGCCTTGGCCGAGCGAGTGCACCGACTGCGGAGCGTCCCGCAGACCCTCGCTCCAGGACATCGAGCGCGGTGTCCGGTGCAAGCATGTACGGCGCAGGCCCGCCGCCTCCGGCGCATGAGGCGAGCCCGTACACCCGAGGTGTACCAGTTGTTCCAGTGCAAGTTGTGCCCGAACAAGGGGACAGACCGGGAGATCCGAGGTGTCGGCGCGCGGATGGCTGCATACCGGGTGTGCAGCTCTTGTGACTTCTGGCTGATGTGCCTGGGGTACGCGATGCTCGGCGACCAAGACCCGGACGGCCGTCGTGCCCTTCGGATCGACGGCGTCCATTATCTGTCCTGGACCGAGGAGCAGGGGTTCCCGCCGGAGATCGGCTACGTAGGGGGCGGGGAAACCCGCTACGTCCTGCTGGACGATCCCACAGGCACCGTGCACGTGACGCGCCGGCTCTGGCTCATGGGCACCATCCCGGAGGCGTTCCGCGACCGGATGCCCGACAACGCGGTCTTCGCTCCGCCGACCTAGGCACTCTCAGGCACCTTCTACACGGGCGGTGCGTCGTGAGCGCTGTCCGGCGGTGCGGGGTGTGTGTGGTCCACCGCGGTTCGGTTGGCGTACGGGGAGTCGGGCTTCGGAGATGAGGGCGCTGCGGACTCATCGGCATCGACATGCTGACGCCCGTGCTGGGCTCGCAGACTCGTCTCCTTCTGGAGGCCGGACACGCGGTGGTCTGCGCCGTGAGCCGTGCTGCGGGCCTTGATGGCCTCGGCCCGGAGCTGCTTGGCTGCCTCGTTGTCCTTGGCCTTGGCCCGCCGAAGCAGCGCGGCCTTCTCCTGCTGCGGCATGTCCGCTTCCGTCAGCACAGCTTCGTGCTCGTTGGCGGGTCCGGCCTGCCGGGTAACTTCCTGGAGCCGTGTGTCCATCTGCTCCAGCTCCTGGGCGGTCTCCTCACGGGTACGAAGGAGTGCTTCCCGGTCCACCTCGACCGCAGCGCGTTCGTCACCGCGGAGTGCCGCCCGCCCGAAACGGCCCGTCGCGGCCAGCTGCTGTTCAAGACCTTCGATACGGGCCTCGGTGCCGTTCAGTTGAGCGGTGCGTTCCGCGATGGTGCCGTCCAGCAGCCGGACTTCGCGGATGGCCACGGCCCGTTCGGCAACGTCCTGGTGACGGCGTTGGAGCGCGAGCGAATTGGGGCCTGCACCGGCAGCGGCCTCTTGTTCGGCACGATCGGCGGCGGCTTCCGCCTTGTCGGCCGCCGTCGTTGTGGCGCGGGCAGCGATGGCGGCCTTGCGCACGGCGTCACGCAGTGCCGAGTTACCGAGGTGAGCATATGGACGGTCAGCCGTCGGCGCGGGTCCCGAGGGTGTGGCCGGCTCCGTGGTCGGCTCGGTGTTCGCCGGTGCGGGGCGGTCCTCGTGCTCCGGAGCCTCTTCGGGAGTGTCTACGTCGTGGGGCTCGTCGGCGCCGGGGGCGCGCGGGATCGGGAGGTCCGCTACGACCTGGCGGACGTGGGCGGGGACCGCGTTCTTCGGGAGTTCGGTGAGGATCATGCGTTCCTCGGTGCCGTTCTCGATCTCGCGGATGAGGCCCGCGACGGCGCGGTCAAGCTGTTCCTGGTCGGTGAGTGCGTCGCCGTGGCGGGCGCGGTCGGCGTCGGTCTCGTAGACGGAGAGCGGCAGGAAGAGGTGGGACTCCTTCTTGTCGCGGCTCATCATCGTGTAGAGGGCGTTCGCCTGTGCGCCGGGTCCGTAGACCAGAGCCTCTTGGACGCTGAGGCCCTGCGACTTGTGGCCGGTGATCGCGTATCCGAGGCTGAGCCCGCCCTGTGCGATGTAGTCGGCGTCCACCCATTCGGCAACGTCACGGTGGCCGTCTTCGGTCTTCTCCCGCCACTCGACCAGCACCCGGCGTTCCTCGTCCACGGCGCGCACGATTCCGCGGTAGCCGTTCAGGACGTCTTCGTTCTGCCCTCGGCTCTTCTTGCCCCGGTAGTCGTTGACCCGAAGGAGGACCTGGTCACCGACGGACAGGGTCAGCTCGCCGCCACCGGGCAGCGCGTATGCGTGCTCGGGACCGGTGAGGTCGCCGTTCTCCTTCCGCAGTGCGCGGGCGCCGATGTTCAGCTCTTCCACGATCTCGTTGGTGGCCGCGAGCATGAGGAGCTGCTGCACGGCGGTGTGGTCGTCGGTGTGCGCGGCCCGCTTGTCGGCCCACACCGTGAGCATCGCGGCGAGGGTGGCGTCCTTGTCCGCGAGGGCGTGCACGCGGCCGGTCCCGGCGAAGGTGCGGAGTGCTTCCACGCGGTTGTCGTCGCGCCACAGCTCCAGGGCCCGCCGCTCGATCGCGTCCTTCTGCCGGAAATTCTCGTTGAGACTGAGTCCGCCCACGATGTGGTGCACGGCGGCGAAGGAACCGCCGATGCCGGGCGAGTGCAACTGCTTCGGGTCACCGATGCCGACGACCTTTGTGCCGGTCATCGCTGCGTGGGCGAGGAGTTCGGCGATGTCGCGGTCATCGCACATGGCGGCTTCGTCCACGACTAGCACGTCAACGCCGGTGAGGCCGGGGCCGCCGTTGCGGATGCCGGTAAGCCAGGACGCGAGGGTGCGCGACTCGATGCCTGCCTCGGCCTTCAGGTTCGCGGCGGCGACGGCGGCCGTGCTCGCGCCGGCGATGACGAGACCGTGGGCCTCCCATGCCTGCCGGGCGGTGTCCATGATCGTGGTCTTGCCCGCTCCGGCGATGCCCACGACTGCGTCGATTCCGTGCCCGGCCGTGAGCAGCCGTTCGAGGACGGCGCGCTGTTCGTCGGAGAACGCGAAGGTGCCACCGTGCTGGGCCTCGACGGTGGACAAGGTCATGTCGACCGTGTCGCGGCTGACGACGGCGGCCTGCGTGCCGAGCCGGTTCGTTGCCTCGGAGACGATCAGCGCTTCCGCCGCCACGACGTCCGCCGTGGTGTACCGGTCGGCGTGCGTGAAGTGTTGAGCGCCCTTCGGATTCAGCTGAACCGCGTATCCGGCGTGACGGAGGACGGAGGTGGTGAGTTGTTCGGCTTCCTCGGCGTTCGCGACTCCGTACGGGAGGGCGTCCAGCACGGCGGCGATGGCGGCGGCGTGGGTGAACTCCTTGGAGTGGCTGGTCAGGCCGGTCTTAGGGTCGAAGACCTGGGCGCACAGCTCGTCCAGAGAGGGGTTCTGGTCCGCTCGGTCCCGCTCCATCGCACTCGCTGCGATGGCGTCGGGGTCGTCACCGACAGCACGCCCCTCGGCCTGCCAGTAGGCGCGAAGGACGTCGTCCCCGACTCCGGCGGCCTCGCCGTTCTTCGCGGCCTTGGATGCGGTGGAGGCGGCGGTACGCTCGCGGGTCGTGGCACTGTCGTAGTCGATTCCCAGCTTCGTCAGCAGATCCCGGACCTGGCTGTCGCGCTTGCTGAACAGGCGGATCGTCGCCTCGGGAATCGCTGCGATCTCCCATGCACCGGTCCTCTCCTCGCGACGGAAGCTGATGCCGAAGTTGTCGGTCAGCTCTCGGCGGATACGGGCGTTCATGAGGGACTGGGTCGCGCGGGTGTGTCGGTGGAGGTCACGGCCTCCGCTGGCCATGGTGGACCACTTGCCGTCGGCGCCCTTGACCATGTTGGCCAGGGTGAAGTGCAGGTGAAAGTGGGGGTCGCCGTACGGGGCACCGTCCACGGGCCGGGCGGCGCGGTGCACCATCATCCAGCCGGAGAACCCGCTCGTCTCCACGGTCTCCGCTTCGTCGCCGTCACCGTGGTGACCACGCATGGCGTAGGCGGTCCACCGTTCGAGGGCGGTGATGGACTCGCGGCCGGCGGAGGTGTAGATGCCCTCGACCTGAGCGGCGATCTCCTCCGGGGCGTAGGCGAGGAACGCGGACTTTGACTTCGCGAGGTCCAAGGTGACGTCGGCGCCGAAGTTGCCGACCTGCACTCGGCCTTCGAGGAGAGCGGCCTTGATCTCCTCGGCGTCCCACACGTCCTCGGGCGAAAGTCCCGCTGCCTTGGCCATGGCGACGGCTTCGCGTACGTCCATCGGCAGATCCCGAAGACGGCGTTCGCCTTCGCCTTCAGTCTGGGTGTACCGCCGCTTCATCGACGCGGCGGTGAACAGGTCGCGGGGCTGTTGTCCGGTCTCGGTGGCGCGGGCCTCGACGGCGCGAAGCAGAGCACGGGCGTCCAGGTGGCCGCCCGCCTCAGCGGCCACGGCCTTCTCCAGCGTGTCTTCGCCGTACAGGTCGACGGCGTCGATGCCGACAGCATCTGCGAGCTTCAGTACGGTGGAGGCTGGGACGCGGTGCGATTCCCCGAACCGCTTGAGCTGGCTCTCCATCCTGCGAAAGGCGTCCTGCTTGCGCTTGGAGTCGAGCAGGGAGACGGGCTTCACGCTGCGTTCGGCGGCGGCGCGGCGGATGGCGCGGGCCAGCGGGGCAGCGGGGAGCTTGGCGGCCGGCGCAATGGCGAGCTTGGGTTCTACGAGAGTCTGCCCGTTCCGGGGGTCCTCGCCATGCATGAGGCGTCGGGCGGCCTGGAAGTGCTCGGGGGCGAGGACGCTGCCGGGGGTGATGTCGAACTCGGTGAGGCCGTTTCCGATCCAGACCAGGGGGCGTTCGCTGGCATCGAGGTGGTAGTCCACCTGTCCGTCGGTCGGCCGTGGGGGAAGGGCCTGGTCGCCGTAGAGGTCGCGGGCGTCGAGTCCGGCTGCGGCAGCGACTTCGACGGCGTCGAAGCCGGTGAACCGCGCGGTGCCCTTGCTGCGGATGAGTCCGCGGGCGCGGAAGAAGGCGCGCTTGGCCTCGCGGTTGCCGAGCAGGGAGGCGACGGGGGCACCAGCAGCTTCGGCCTTGGCCTCGACGGCGGCGACGAGAGGGGCGGCGTCGAGCGCTAGAGACTTCCCACAGCCGTGGCCGCCGGTAAGGCGGTACTCAACCTGCTCGTCGGAGGGGCCGATCATGGTCACCCACCCCATCGGCCCGCTCACCCCCCGCTCTCATCCGGTCAGATTCGGTCGTCTTGGCTGATTGTATCGTCACGAAGTGACGATACCTTGGTCCTCTAAATTCAAGATCATGATCAACGAGAGGGACCTCGGGCACTCGGATCGGCCTCGTCGCTCCTGCTGTCGGGCGACATCAGGATGCCAGTGGGTTCCGACAGTTGATTTCAGTGGTTCCGACATGAGGTGTGTCAGTAGGTAGTCGACTCGTTGGAGTCGAGGAGACGTAGGCCGTACTGGACGTCGTCGGCGAGGACGGCGGTGTCGCCGTCGGCGCGTACGAGGAGGCCGGAGTTGATGAGCCCCGCGATGGCGGTGGCCCACTCCGGGGTGTTCCGGTCGTGCGGGGAGACGCTTCCGGCATGGTGCGCGTGGAAGAGCACCATGGCGTCGAGGTCGGTGAGGACGTCGCGGTCCGGGGGCCGGTGGGGGGTGCGCCAGGCCGGGGTGTGGTCGGCGGGGTGGAGCCAGTCCATCTGCTGGTCGGTGAGGACGTCGTTGCGCGGGCTCAGGGTGAAGTGGTGGGGTGCCGCGCGGCGTAGGGCGTACGGGCCGCCGAGGTCGGGGTGTGCCCAGGCGTGGGCGAGGGCGTCGGCGGTGCGGTCGTAGGTCCAGCGCAGTGACTCGGCGAGGTAGTCCGCGGTGAGCGGGCGGCCGGCGTGGGCGAGCGCGTTGAGGACGCTGGCGGCGTCCGCGTCGGCGCTGGGGTCCCCCGGCGGGTGCTCGGCGTCGCGGTAGCGGGGCAGCTGGTAGACG
Source organism: Streptomyces sp. BB1-1-1 (assembly GCF_031597775.1). Taxonomy (NCBI): domain Bacteria; kingdom Bacillati; phylum Actinomycetota; class Actinomycetes; order Kitasatosporales; family Streptomycetaceae; genus Streptomyces; species Streptomyces sp. BB1-1-1. The sequence goes on from NZ_CP134203.1 coordinate 4,360,184, forward strand.
GCCTCGGCGTACGGGGTGAGGTCGGCGGGGTGGAGGTCGAGGCGCCGGGCGAGTTCGAGGATGACGTGCAGCGGCTGGTTGGGCAGGGCGTCCATGGTGATGGCGCTCTCGTGGACGCCGAGGAGGTCGGCGAGTTCCCATGCGGAGAGGCCCGCGTTGTGCAGGCGGCGGCGCAGTTCGATGCCCCAGCCCCGTGGCTGGTGGCGTGAGGGTTGGTGGAAGCGGTCGCTCACCGGTCGGGGCCGTCCTCGGAGAGGAGCACTACGTCCATGCGGCGTGCGGCCATCCAGTCGGTCAGGGGCGCCGGGCCGCCGCCGATCCCGGAGACTTCGCACATGCCGCGGTGGAGCCAGAACGGGTTGACGCCGATCCGGCGGCAGGTCCGTTGAATCGTCTCGACCAGCGAGCGGTCGGAGGCGTCGAGGGTGGGGTTCTTGGGGTCGGCGAGGTAGCGGCGCCGGGTGCCGGAGCCGTCCGTGCGGCGGTGGGCGAGGTGGGCGGCGAGGAGTTCGGCGGCGTACGGGGGCAGGGGTGTCTTGCCGGTGGTGTGCCCGTAGCTGGGGCACTCGTCCTCGGGGCGTCGGTCGAGCTGGTGGGCCCAGTCGGCGCGCAGGTAGAGGGCTGCGTCCTCGAACGTCGGCAGGTACAGGTAGCGGCCGGCCTCGTCGATGTTGCGGCACAGCAGGTGGGAGAACCGGTCGGGGGCGGCGGCCAGGTGCAGGGAGAGCACGGTGGCGGCGGCCGCGTGGGTGGAGACGGTGGCGCGCAGGGCCCGGCAGATGCCGGGGGTGAGCCAGGTCGTCAGCTTGTCGGCGGCGGCCGGCCCGAACGCGGTGGACTGCCAGCGCAGCAGGATGCCGCGGGTCAGCAGGGATGCTTGGATCGCGCGGAGTCGGATGAGCGCGAGGCGTCCGCCGGTGGCGGGGCCGAGGCGTTCGTCGCGCAGGTAGGCGTTCAGGGCCAGCTTGAAGGCGTTGCCGGTGCGGCCTTCGGCGAGGTCGTTGCGGTGACGGCGTACGAAGGCGTCGGTGGCCTGGGCCTCGGTGCGGTAGGCGTGGTGGAGCTGCTCGAAGGTGTCCCCGGCGAGGCGGCGGCGGCAGGAGGCGAGGAAGAGGGGGAAGTCGACGGTGGGCAGGGCGGGCCAGTCGGCGTCGGGGTCGGCGTGCTCGTCGGGATGGAGAGGTAAGGAGAGCGCCGGGGCCGGCAGCGGCAGGACGCGTTCGAAGGTGTCGCCGCCCATGGCCCGTACGGGCCGGTGGGGTGCGCCGAAGGGTATGTGCCCGCGGGCGGCGCCCTTGCGCTCGGATCGGCCCAGGCTCTCGATCGCGTTGCACATGCGGGCCGGATCTCCGCCACCGGACCAGATCAACCACAGGTCGGCGTCGGCCCGGTCGGCGAGCTCGGCAAGCTGGAGCGCCTCGCGGGAGCTGAGCCGGTGGGCGCGCTCGACAAGGATGTCGGTGACGTGGGCGGCGGTGATCCACGCGGTGGCGGCCTTCCAGGCGTCCGCGATGCTCAGGCGGCAGGTCCGTACGGCGGCCGGGTTCTTGCCCGCGCCAGCCAGGATGTCCCACACGAGATCGTTGGGAGAGCGCACCGGGTTGGGGCGGACCACGATCCGTTCCGCGGCCTCCAGCGCGGCCAGGCGGCGGGAAAGGCCCGGGTCGTCATTGCCGTCGATGACGACGCGCACCGTGCGGTGCGGGGCGGGCGGGTCCGCGGCGGGATCGTCGGTCTGCGCCGCGCCCAGGGTCTCCGTCACTGGAGTCCGCCGCCGAGGAGGGAGTAGGCGTTGTGGACGGTGGTCTCGTCGACGGTGGTGATGCCCTGCTCGGCGCACAGGGAGGCAGCGGTGTGGGTGAACACCGCCCAGTCGCGCATGGTGCCGTGACCGTACGAGCTGTCCACCTCCAGGAGGAGATCGGCGTCGGCCTCGGCGTAGATGGGGTGGTAGCGGCGCATCAGGGCGGGGACCTTGACGGGGTCGAGCGGGGAGAAGGGCAGGCGGCGGAAGACCCGGGAGCGGAGCATCGGCTCCTTGGAGAGAACTTCCCAGCAGCCGTCACCGCCGACGTAGAGCAGGGCGAAGCGGGTCTTGGGGTGGTCGTGGAGGTGGCGCAGCAGCTCGATGCAGTCGCCGGTCAGCCGCTGAGCCTCATCCACGACGACCAGGCGCATCGGGGTGGCGAGCAGGCCGACGAGCTTGGTGGTGAGGTCGAAGCGGTTGCGAGAGGAGGGGTTCTCCGTGCCGGTCAGCTCGCGCAGCAGCTGGTCGGCGATCATCCGCATGGTGGGGCGGGCGGGGAAGGTCAGCACAGACACCCGCGGCCGCGATATGGGGTCGAGCAGGTCGAGGGCTTCCAGGGCGGCCTCGACGGCGAACGTCTTGCCGGTGCCGGCCGGGCCGTGGACGACGCCGGTCGCGGCGTTGGCGACGAGGTCGGCCACGATCCGGGCGGTCATCTGGAAGTGGCCGGTGGGCAGGGCGGCGGCCCCGGTCAGGTCGACGAAGTGGCGCGGCATCAGCTCTCCGGGTCGGCGGTGGGGTCGATCAGTCCGAACAGGCTCGTGCTGGCCCTGGCGGCCAGCGCCTGGTCACGCTCGCGCTGCGTACGGGCACGGCCGTCGCCCTCCGATACCAGACGGGACTCGGCGGGCGCGGTGCCATCGCCGGTCATCGGCGCAAGGGTGCGGCGGGCCTGGCGGGAGGCGCGGCGCCGCTCCCGGCCGAGGCGTGTCGCCTCCACGCGGGCGTGCTCGCGGAACGCGTCGGTCTGGGCCGCGGTGAGCTGCCCGGTCGGGTACGCGGTGCACAGGTGCCTCTCGCCGTCGTAGACCTCGATGCTGCGGTCGTCGTGTGGCATGTACCGGATCTGGACCCGCTGCCCGCCGCACCCGTACAGCTCGGGAGCGACGTAGGCCAGGCCGTGGAAGTTGATGCCGTCCTTCTGCACGATCCGCTCCGCCCCGGCGAGCATGAGGTGGCGCAGCTGGTCGGCGCCGATCCGCCGCAGCGGCGCGGTGTCCTCGCTCCAGGCCGCCAGCGGGGTGCGCCCGGCCAGGGAGCGGTGCGGGCGCTCGGTGTTGTACCAGCGGGCCCAGGCGGCGAAGCGGTCGACGAACCGCTCGATGCGCAGCGGGCCGGTGCCTTCGGCGGCCGTCTCGGCGGCGTGCTGGGCGGCGACGGAGTCCTTCACCGGCCCGTACAGCTTCCCGCCGGCGTCGCGCGGGCCGCCGGTGAAGCCGGGGAGCTGGGAGATCAGCGTCTGCTCGATCGTGAGATTCAGCCGCTCCACCTTGCCCTTGCGGTGCGGGGTGAACGCGGGCAGGCGGTGCATGACCACGGCCAAGCCGCCGAGGACCTCCTTCACGGAGCCGGCGGCGAACTCCAGGCCGCGGTCGATCCGTACGCGCTCGGGCACCGCACCGAACGGCGAGAGGTCGCTCTCGTGGGTGAGCGCCATGCGCATCGCGGCCAGGACGGTGCCGGAGGTCGGGGTCACGGCGATGGCCCAGCCGAGCAGGGCCCGGGTGCCGTCGTCGACCACGGTGGTCAGCCACGGTGCGAGCGCCTTGCCCTTGGGCGGCAGGACCAGGATCGGGAGCTGCTTGTGGTCCATCTCCCAGGTCCGCCCGCGCAGCGCGTCCGGGCGGCGCAGGTAGACCGCGGCCGCCCGGCGCCCCGCCTCGCCGGTCCGCCACGCCGCCCGGTCCGCGGCGCTCATGTCGGCGAGGAACGCGCGTTGCAGTGTCCGCTCGGTGACGGTCTTCGTCTGCGCCCACCCCTCGGCGAGGAAGTCGGGCACCGGCGCCCCGGCCGTGGTGCCGTTCCCAGCGGTGACCGCGTGCCGGGCGCGGGCCAAGGCGGCGACGTTGCCCCGGTAGAACGCGAACGCCGCCCGGTCGGTGTCGCTCAGCTCATAGCGGAGCCGCGCGGCGGTCGGCTCGACGGGCTTCGGCGGCGCGAGCCACCGCCACACCGTCCGCTCCGAGACCTCCAGCGCGTCCGCGACCGTACGGACGTGCGCGGCCGTGAGCGCATCGTCCTCTCGTAGCCGGGACAGCCGTTCGACGGCCGCCCGGCGCTTCTCCTGCGACACCCTCCCCATGAACCGAAGTGTCAGTGGTGTCGGCGCCGCCGTCCCCGAACATGCGCCCGCATCCACACGTCCGGGTGGACCTTGGTCGAATCGGTGGCGTACGCGGGTCCGGCATGATCCAAATACGGCCGGAAGGGCCGGATTCCCTCATCAAAGGGTGGTGCGGGCTTTCTGACGGAGCGGGGTTTTTGAGGGAGTTGTTGAAGGATCTGGAGCCTCTTCCGGTGATCGTCTGCCGATCCTCAGAAAACGTTGGTTACTTGAGGGCAGACTGCCCACCGTGACGACCTTGACCGACGCCCTCGGCGCCGACGACGACCTCCTCGGCATCTTCCCGTCCCGTCCGACCGAGATCCGCATCGGCTACGCCCGCGTGTCGACCGGCGGGCAGAAGCTCGACCGCCAGATGGACGCGCTCACCCTCGCCGGGTGCCGGCGCATCTTCCCCGAGAAGAAGTCCGGGAAGAACGACCTGCGCCCGGAGCTGAAGGCGTGCCACGCCTTCCTCCAGGGAGGGGACACCCTCGTCGTCCCCTCCCTGGACCGGTACGGCCGCAGCCTCCAAGACCTGGTCAACATGGTCGCCGAACTCCGCAAGCGGCAAGTCGGCTTCACCTCCCTGCACGAGAAGCTCGACACGATGACGCCGGGCGGGCGTCTGATCTTCCATGTCTTCGCCGCATTGGCGGAGTTCATCCGGGAGCTGATCGTGCAGGGCACCAACGAGGGTCTGGCCGCCGCGCGGGCCCGCGGCCGCGTCGGTGGCCGGCCCACCGTCGTCAACGACAAGCTGCTGCGCGCCGCCCGCGACATGCTGCCCAACCCCGAGAACAGCATCGAGACCATCGCGGCCCTGCTCGGCGTCTCGGTCGGCACCCTCTACAACCACATCCCCGACCTCAAGGAACTGCGGACCTCCCGCGTCCCCGCCCAGCTCGAAGGGGGCACCCGGTGATCCGCCCGAGGCGCTGACGCCGACAAGTACACGTCGCGGGCCGCACCAACCGGCAGCCCTGTGCCGTCAGGACCGGACAGCTGGTACATCCAGTTCCAGGCGGGCCCCCAGAGTGGCGGCGAAGTCCTCGGCGCGTTCCAGCTGGACGCGCAGCTTCTCCACCTCCTCGGCGGCGGCCTGCCAGTAGGTCCGCACCCGCTCCAGCAGCGCCTCACGCTCGCCGTCGTCGAGGGCGTCGCCGCCGTCGAGGCGGTCGGTGGCGTCCAGGAGGTCGCGCATCTGGTCCAGGGTGAAGCCCAGCGGCTTCATCCGGCGGATCACCATCAGGCGGGCGACGTCGGTCTCGGTGTAGAGGCGGAACCCGCCCTGGGAGCGGGCGGAGGGGATGACCAGGCCGGTCTCCTCGTAGTGCCGGATGGTGCGCAGGGACAACTCCGTCCGCGCGGCGACTTCGCCGATCTGCATGTGCTTGTCGTCCACGCCCGTGATCCTGGTCCTCCTCGTCGTGGCGGGCCGCGTCTCGTACGACCCCACCAACCTCTACTCTAACGTTAGGGTAGAGTCGCTGATGGCGAGGGCGGGCCGGCTGCCCCGTCACTGCCGTTTCGGGGCCGGTGGCGCCCCCGGCGAAGATCCGATTCTTGCAGGAGAGAGCGTGCGCGAGCCCATGACGCCAATCGCCGCCGTCTGCCCGCCGTGACCCTTCGCCCCCGGATGTGAGCTTCCCGGCCGCGCGCCCGCGCCCGGCTCCGTCCATCTCTTCGACTTCCGGCCCGCCTGGGCTGTCCGCGGGGTGCCGGCCCGGCCCCTGCGCGTCCTTCCCGCACACCCCGGCCTGCCAGCGGGGTGTGCCCGAGCACGACAGGTACGCATCTCCTTGTCTTCTTCCCTGCTTTCTCCCGCCGTGCGGCTGCGCGGCCTGCGCCCCGACTGGCTGAACAACCCGAAGGTCTGGCGCACCGAAATCCTGGCCGGCCTGGTCGTCGCCCTGGCCCTGATTCCCGAGGCGATCTCGTTCTCGATCATCGCCGGTGTCGACCCCGCGGTCGGCCTGTTCGCCTCGTTCACCATGGCCGTGGTCATCTCCATCGTCGGCGGACGGCGCGCGATGATCTCCGCCGCCACCGGCGCCATCGCCCTCGTCATTGCCCCCCTGAACCACGAGTACGGCCTGGGCTACCTGATCGCCGCCGTCATCCTCGCCGGCGTCATCCAGGTGATCCTGGGCGTGCTGGGAGTGGCGAAGCTGATGCGGTTCGTGCCGCGCAGCGTGATGGTCGGCTTCGTCAACGCCCTTGCGATCCTGATCTTCATGGCGCAGGTGCCCGAGATGCACGACGTGCCCTGGGCGGTGTACCCGCTGATCATCGGCGGGCTCGCGCTGATGGTGTTCTTCCCCAAGGTCACCAAGGTGATCCCCGCCCCGCTCGTCTCCATCGTCATCCTGACCGTCATCACGGTCGCGGCCGGCATCGCGGTGCCGACCGTCGGAGACAAGGGCGAGCTGCCGTCCTCCCTGCCGGTGCCGGGCCTGCCGGACGTGCCGTTCACCCTCGACACCCTGACGACGATCGCGCCGTACGCGTTCGCGATGGCGCTGGTCGGCTTGATGGAGTCGCTGATGACCGCCAAGCTGGTCGACGACATCACCGACACCCACTCCTCCAAGACCCGCGAGTCGATCGGTCAGGGCATCGCCAACGTGGTCACCGGCTTCTTCGGCGGCATGGGCGGCTGCGCGATGATCGGCCAGACGATGATCAACGTGAAGGTCTCCGGTGCCCGTACCCGCGTCTCGACGTTCCTGGCGGGCGTGTTCCTGATGGTGCTATGCATCGTCTTCGGCCCGGTCGTCTCCGACATCCCCATGGCCGCCCTGGTCGCCGTCATGGTGATGGTGGCCTTCGCGACGTTCGACTGGCACTCCATCGCCCCCAAGACGCTGAAGCGGATGCCCGCTGGTGAGATTGCCGTCATGGCCGTCACCGTGGTCGTGGTGGTCGCCACCGAAAACCTCGCCATCGGCGTCGTCGTCGGCTCCGTCGCCGCCATGGTCATCTTCGCCAAGCGAGTCGCCCACCTCGCCCGCGTGCACAGCGTCCTCGACCCCGACGGCACCACAGTCGTCTACTCCGTGACCGGCGAGCTGTTCTTCGCCTCCTCCAACGACCTCGTCGGCCAGTTCAACTACGCAGGCGACCCCGACAAGGTCGTCATCGACCTCAGCGCGGCCCACATCTGGGACGCCTCATCGGTCGCCGCCCTCGACGCCATCGAGACCAAGTACAAGCAGCGAGGCAAGACGGTCGAGATCATCGGCCTGAACGACCCCAGCGCCGACCTCCACGGCAAGCTCACCGGCGAACTCACCAGCCACTAGCGTCCCGCGGAGTACGAGGAAGCGTGGACCGCGAGAGCCGGTTGGTCGCGGTCCCTATATCGTATGCCGATATCGGGTTTCGTTACACGTGTGCGGTACTGCCGCCGAGGGAGTGGGTCATGAGCAAGCAGCCATCAGTCGCAGCGGTTCCGGAGGAGTTGCGGCGACGGCTGGGGGTGGTCGATGCGGTGGTGATCGGCCTGGGGGCAATGATCGGTGCGGGCATTTTCGCCGCGCTCGCTCCGGCGGCGGATGCGGCCGGGTCCGGGCTGCTGTTCGGCCTCGCCCTCGCGGCGGTGGTCGCTTACTGCAACGCGACGTCCTCGGCCCGGCTCGCCGCGCGTTATCCGGCCTCGGGCGGCACCTACGTCTACGGCCGCGAGCGGCTAGGCGACTTCTGGGGCTACCTCGCCGGCTGGAGCTTCGTGGTCGGCAAGACCGCGTCCTGCGCGGCCATGGCCCTCACGGTCGGCTCATACGTGTGGCCCGGTCAGGCCCACGCGGTCGCGGTCGCGGCGGTGGTGGCGCTGACCGCGGTGAACTACGCCGGGGTGCAGAAGTCGGCCTGGCTCACACGCGCAATCGTCGCGGTCGTCCTGGCGGTGCTGGCCGCCGTGGCCGTCGCCACGCTGACCTCCGGCGAGGCGGACACCGTCCGCCTCGACATCGGCTCGGATGCCACCTTCGGTGGCGTGCTCCAGGCGGCGGGGCTGCTCTTCTTCGCGTTCGCCGGATACGCGCGCATCGCCACCCTCGGCGAGGAGGTCCGCGACCCGTCCCGCACCATCCCCCGAGCGATCCCCATCGCGCTCGGCATCACCCTGGCCGTCTACGCCGTCGTCGCCGTCGCCGTCCTGACGGTGCTGGGCCCGAAGGAACTGGCGGGTGCGACCGCGCCGCTGTCGGACGCCGCGCGCGCCGCGGGCGTCACCTGGCTGGCCCCGGTCGTACGCGTCGGTGCCGCGGTGGCTGCGCTCGGCTCGCTCCTGGCACTGATCCTCGGTATTTCCCGCACGACCCTCGCCATGGCCCGCGACCGGCACCTGCCGCACGCCCTGGCAGCCGTCCACCCGAAGTTCAAGGTGCCCCACCGCGCCGAACTCGCGGTCGGCGCCGTGGTGGCGGTGCTCGCGGCCACCACGGACGTGCGCGGGGCGATCGGCTTCTCCTCCTTCGGCGTGCTGGCGTACTACGCCGTCGCGAATGCCTCCGCGTGGACCCTCACCCCGCAAGAAGGCCGTCCCGTACGGATCATCCCCGTCGTCGGGCTGGCCGGGTGCCTCGTCCTGGCCTTCGCTCTTCCGGTCTCCTCGATGATCTCCGGGGCCGCTGTGCTGGCCGTCGGCGCCGCCGCCTACGGCATCCGCCGCACGGTGATCTTCCGCCAAGCGTCGTAGGAGCCTGCGACGCGCGCCCGGAAACGGCGCGAAACCACTGGCGCCCTTCTGCCTCGCGGGACGATATCGGTCACCGATACACCGCGAAGGCAGAAGGGCATCTCATATGACGCGGCTCAGCAACTGGCAGACCCGGCTGACCTCGACCAACGCGCCCGCCGCGGTGGTCCTCATCCGCGCCTACGTCGGCGCGGTCTTCCTCTTCGAGGGCATCCAGAAGTTCCTCTACCCCGACGACCTCGGCACCGGCCGGTTCGACAAGGCCGGCATCCCCTTCCCCGGATTCTTCGGCCCCCTGGACGGGGCCTTCGAGATCGCCTGCGGCGCGATGATCCTGGCCGGGCTGCTCACCCGGCTCGCCGCCGTCCCGATGGTGGTCAACATGCTCGGCGCCCTGCTCATCACCAAGCTGCCCATCCTGTGGGGCGACGCCCCGCTGTTCGACGGCGAGTCAGGCTGGTGGGACTTCATCCACGAGTCCCGCACCGACCTCGCCCAGCTGTGCGGCAGCCTCTTCCTGCTCATCGTCGGCGCGGGCGCCTACTCGATCGACGCGCGCCTGCACCCCAGCGCCACCGTCACCCGCGCAGCGGCGGAGCCGGTCCGGGGGTGAGCGGTTCACTGCCCTACGGCGCGTCGTCGCCGAGGACTTCGCGGGCCAGCTCCTTGAGCGCCCTGCGGTCCTCGGCCAGGGCCTGCTTCCCGGTCTCGGTGGCCCGGTACACCCGCCGCGTGCGGCCGTCGACCACCCGCTGCTCGGAGACCAGCAGGCCGTCGGCCTCCAGCCGGTGCAGCGTCGGGTACAGCGTGCCGGGGCTGATCTGATACCCGTGGGAGGCCAGTTCGTCGGTCATCCACGCACCGTGGATCTCCTCCTCGGCCGCATGATGAAGGATGTGCAGCCGCACCGCGCCCCGCTGGAACTCCCGCACCCTCAACCCGCCTTCCCCGCCTGCCCGGCAGTGACGAAACCGATATCGGATACCGAGTCTACGTCGCTTCACCGTCCTTCTTCCCGGCTCTGACCGCACGCCGCCCTGGTCGGCGCTGCCTGTCCGGGGCACATGAACAGGACCCCCACCGATCGAGGAGGAACCCGCGATGACCCACCCCACCGGGCCCCGCCGACAGCCCAAACAGGCCAGGCGGGCGCTGGCCGGCTGGATCGCTGAGCCGGCCGGTAAGGCCGCTCTGCTCTTCATCGCGGCTGCGGCGCTGACCATCACCCTGGTCGTCGCCGGAGTGCAGCCGGTCCTGCGCATGGACCGGGCGGTGGCGGCGCATCTGCACACGGTGGCGCTGGAGCATCCCGGCTTCACCCACGCGGGCCGGATCGTCACCGACTGGGTCGTCGACCCATGGACCATGCGCCTGCTGCTCGCCGTTGCGGTGGTATGGCTGTGGCACAGGCGGCAACGACTCATCGCCGTATGGGCAGCCTGCACCTGCGCCGCGGAATGGGCGCTGCGCGGGGTGCTGCGCTGGACCATCGGCCGTGAACGCCCCCAGTGGGAACGCCCCGTCGACTCCGCCGAGTTCGCCGCCATGCCCTCCGGTCACGCCATGACCGCGGCCGCCACCTGCGTGCTGCTGCTGTGGCTGGCCCGGTGGGCGGCACTGCCCGCCACCCTGCTGCACATCGGTGTCGCAGCGGCCGTTCTGACCGTCGCCGCGGCCTGCCTCACCCGCGTCTTCCTCGGCGTGCACTGGCTCACCGACACCCTCGCCGGATCCCTGCTCGGCACCGGCCTGGCCATGGCCTCCGTCGCCGCCTGGTACACCGCCCACCCGAGCCGCAACGCCTCCAGCGCCGGGGTGGGAGCCGAATCCACCAGCCGCCCCGGCCGGCCCCTACCGCGCTCCAGATATCGTGAGCCGACATCGGATTCCGATATCTGAGAGCGATCCCCGTCGTGGACAGCGAGCACTCCCTGGAACGCGTCATCGACACCCTCACCGCCCGCTTCCCCCACCACGACCCGCAGACCATCACCGAGACCGTCTATGCCACACACACGGCTGCGTGAGAACGCCACCGTCACCACCCACCTCGCGGCCCTCACCCAGCGCCAGGCCGGCGACACGCTCACGCATCTGCGGCCACGCCGCACCCAGCAGACTTGATCAACAGAGCAGCTGAACTCCTACGGCTCTGAACGGCCTGGCCGCTACAGCTTCACCGCCTCCCAACCGGTCGACGGCCTGCGCCCGCTGCGCGACCCGGCCGCCGTCGACCTCGACGACGATGACGCCGGCCACCACGCCAAGCCCGGCGGCCAGCGGGGGCGTGTGAGGTTCAGGCGGTCACGGCCGCACGGACAGAAGCCGAGTCGACGAACTGCTCGAACCGCACGATTGCTCACCAGGCCGGCAGGCCGGTGTACATCCAGGCCCCCCACGGCGCTGACGCATCTCATGTCGGAACGACTGACACTCTCCCGTCGGACGACACCTGCGGATCAGGCTCCTGGAGCCTGATGTTCTGTTGGACTGTTACCTCTGCGCGAGGTGCATCGTCTGGGGTGCCGTACGCGCTGAGGTGGTGTGACGATCCGATGTCGGTGCGGTACCTACGCGGGGCTGTGTCGTTGGTCCGCGTATGGAGCAGACCCCGAATCCGGTGGCTTCCCGCCGGTTCGCTGAGGTGTTGGGCCCGTACTGGATGGCCTCGGATTCCCCGGCGTACGGGCCCGGCGTGGAGGGCCGATTCGGGCCGGGACGTGGGACTCCGCCGCTGCACCCGGGTGATCGGCCGGAGAGCGGGATCGGGCTCCCGACCGGCGGAGGGCCCGTAGCCGCTGATCCGTCGCCCTGCTGTCGGGTCGAGCGGTCTTGGTTGGGCCCTGCCCGACCCGCCAGCGCCTGGTGACATGACGAAGGTCCCCGCTCAGGAGCGGGGACCTTCGTCATGCTGGCTGGTGGCCTCCCGGATGCTGGGCACGGGGGAGCTGCGGTCAGTGTGTCGGTCGGTCGGCGGCTTGCTGGAACGTGGCTGCCTGCTCGGCGGTGACCTGTGCGAAGTTGGTCAAGTCGCGGAGCCGTTCAGCGCTGTACGCCGCTGCTTCCTGGCTCTCCAGCGGGCCGACCTCCCAGAGTTGGGCCACCGGCCCTCGGATGCGCCCGATAATCGCTCGGATCTCCTGACCTGATGGCCGACCATCGCCTTCTGTGGTGATGACGTCCAGGTGCGGTGCTCCGCCCGCCGACGGCAATGACGCCACGATCCAGTGCTTCGCCATGCTGCGGAACCTAGCAGCGGGGCACCACGGGCGTCCTGACCTTGGCGTTCCTCTTCTCCACGAAAACGTCCCCCGCCTCGAATCATGCGGGGGACGAGTAGGCACGACGGCGCTCAGGTGTTGAGTGGCCAGTCTCCGAAGGGCACCGGCGTGTGCCCAGTGGCTTCGCGCACGGCTTCGTCGGTGCCGCACGTGGAGCAGATGAGGACTTCCCGGTCGGTGGTCAGACGGGAACGTGCGGGTCGGTCACCGAGCGGGCCGCCGCAGCGCGGACAGCGGGTGTCGGGCACGGGTCACTCCTCGGGGTGCTCGCGGGCGGACTTGATGATGTTGTTCCAGGTCGGGCGGGAGTAGGTCTTCTCCGTCTGCTCCTGGAGCGCGGGGATCAGCTCGGCGTTCGTCGCGCCGGGGTTCGCCGCGATGGCCTGCCGTGCGAGGGTCAGCCGCTCGTCTCCCTGGTAGGGGTAGGCCAGTCCGCGGCGGCCGGTGGGCCGTCCGCCGGCGTGCCCGCGGCCCTTCCGGTCGGCGAGGTACTGCCACAGCCTCCAGCGCTTCCACTTCGGCCGCCGTCGGGTCGGAAGCTCGTCCCAGTCGTCCGGCTCGGGCCACCCCTCGGGCGGGTTCTTCACGTAGTGGGAGACGGTGGTGGAGTCGGCAAACCCGCAGACCTTCGCCGCTTCGGCGGGGCCGACCATCTCTTCGGGATCGCCGTCGAGCTTCGGCGGATTGGTGGTGCTGGCGGCGGCGCGCTGCCGCTGAAGCTCGTGGTGCCACGTCGCCCATACGTCGCCGTCCCAGTGCATGACGCCGTCGATGGTGTCCGCGACGGGTGGGTGCCCGTTGTTCTCCCGGTCGGTCCAGAGGTTCTGAAGCGTCGGCTCGCTGATGCCGTGGACCTTGCGCAGATCCGCGCGTGAGTAGAGCCTGCGGCCGGTCTTGCGGGACACGGTCGCCTCCTGTTCTTGGTCGGGGTCGCGACCGCTCGGCGCGGTCACAGGATGTCGTCCGGGTCCGGGGCCGGCGCCCACGTACGGCTGCCCGCCGGTTCGAGCCGGGTGAGGGTGGCTATGTCGGCCTGGGGGACGGCGGCGGCCCAGTCGGCGCGGCCAGGGTGGTCGACGGGGAGATTGAGCACGAGGTGCCGACCGGTAGGCGGGAAGTCCTCGACGATGACGAAGCTGTCGCCGGGATCGGCGCCGATGCTGTTACCCCTGGTGAGCTGGGCGATGTCGCCGGGCTGGGGACAGTCGGGGTGTCGGTCACATAGCATGGTGTGGTCTTTCTGGTGAGAGAGACACCGACGGCCAGCGCCTTGTTGCCCTTGTGCGCTGGCCGTCATCTGTTGTCTGGGGTGCGTGGCGCCCCGTGGGACGCGCGGCCTGTCGGAGGTTGCCCGCTCCGCTGAAGGCGGAGTAATTAAACCACCTTCGGGTTGGGCGGGGCGGGGCTCTGATCCGGACGACGGCTGTCATCAGAAGAGGGCCCCCTGATCTGTGGGGCGTCGGCTCCGGTCGTTGGATGGCCGGGTTACGTGGAGTTCGTAGCGGGGGCGCCCCGCGTGCGGCGGAGCGTGAGCTTCGCGGCGGTACCGGCGCCAGGCCACGACGGGGGCGCCCTGGTCAATCCAGCCCGCCGGGTACCGGGCGATGAGCTGAGCCCAGCGGCTCCGGTTCCGTGGGACGGCCCACCGGCCCACGACCGTGGTGATCGGTGGCAGCGTCCGCCAGCCGGGGAAACAGTGGTCGTGCGCGTCCTCCACCGCCTCGTTGTCGCCGTTCCCGAACCCGTCGCCGGAGTGCACAGGGCCTTCCCACTCGCACGCGAGACACCCGCCACGGAACTCCTGCTCGTCCCCCTGGCGGCCGGTCGGCCGGCTGCGGGAGAGCAGGGTCGGCGCGTGGTGTGAGGGCGGGTCCAGCTCGTGGCCGAGGTCGCAGTACGCGCCGCCGGGGTGTCCGGGCTGGATGTGCCACGCCTGCCCGGCGCTCGGGGGTGAGTGGCACGTCCGCGCGTTGCGCACCCGCCAGTAGTACGTCTGCCGCGCCCGTGCTCCAGTCGGCTCGGCGACAGTAGCGGTCATGACTTCCTGCTTCCGGCGGCGAGGACTTCGCGGAGCGGGTCCGCAAGCACGGCCTGTTCGTCGGGGGCGTCGAGGAACCGCGGCCCATACGCACGGCGCACCGCGCGGCGGGCGTCCTGGTGGCGGTCGAGCTCCGGGTAGTACGGCGACCGGTCGAGCACGTCATAACCGTGCTGGGTGAGCACGTCTGCGATGAGCGACCGGACCTGTACGGGGTCGAGGGCGGAGAGGTCGGATTCCCCCGGGGCCGCGAGGAGTACGCGGATCAGCTCGGTCGCGCTGAGCCGGGGGTGGAGGGGAACGCTGAGCCGGTGGATGCCGTCCCGGCTGGGGGTAGCGGCTCCTCGGCGGCTTGGCGTCCTGGTGGTGCTGCGGTCTTCTGTCGTCTCGTCCATCGTGTGGGCCTTCGATGACTAGGGATGCTGTCGGTCGGCGGGTGTCAGAACAGGGCGTGTTCAACGCGGGCGGCGGCGGTGCGGAACGCGCGGGCGGCGTCGGCGGCGGTACGGCCGGGCTCGGCGCTCCACCGGTCAATGGCCTCGCGGTGACGGGCCTTGGCGGCGGGACCGTCGGCGTCGACGGGGTGACCGGTAAGGGTTTCCGCGAGGATGGCGAACGCCCGGTCACGGGCACGGTCGATGCGGTCCCAGTCGTACGTCCGGCCTGCGGCTCCCCGCCCGTGGCCGGCTGCGACTTCAAGGGCGCCGCGCGGCCAGCACGGCAACGTGGCCGTACGGCCGGGACCGTCAAACAGGCGCGGGCCCTGGTGGATGCCGACGTGTTCGATGTGGCGGGCGGCCCACTCCAGGATCGCGGCCGGAGTGTCGGCGACGACGATGCTTTCGGGGGTGTGGTGGGTCGGCACGGTGCTGTCCTTCGGGAAAGCGGGGGCGGCGGCGCGCTGCCGCCGCCCCTCGGTCGGCTGCTAGTGGTAGGCGGGGATCAACCGGCGGACCTTTTCCTCTCCGATGCACCCGCCCTTATGACGGCGGGCACTCGGCGGCTCTCCGTTGCGCCCGCGCAAGTGGCTCCAGAACTTCGGGCCTTGCCAGTCACACAATTCGCAGCTGAGGAACCAGTGGTTATCGCTGCCGGGGAACCCGGTGAGGAGTGCCCGCCAGTGGTGGGCCCGGAGTCCCGCGAACGCGATCTGCGCGCCCTCGATGTTGCGATCGTTGACCGGCATCCGCGGGTGCAGGAGAGGCACCGGCCCGCACAACGGCGTGGGCGCCTCGGCAAGCACCTGGTCCAGGGAGACGGCGCCGATCCGACCGGCGGCGTACTCCTCCGCGAGATGGGCGGCGGCCATGTCGGTGCCGGGTGTCCCCTTGGGCGGACGGCGGAGGTTGCGTTCGCCCCCGGTGGTGAGGACGAGCCAATCCCGGTGCCACCTGTAGGCGCGGCCGATGACCTGGTCTTCGCCAACGATCACGGGGTATCGGCATTGGATGTCGGGGGAGCCGACGCGGTACGCCGGGACGGTGGTGCTGTCCTCGGTCGCGGGGACGACGAGCCTGCCCGCTTCGGTGTCGGGGACGGTGATGGTCGCGGGTCGTTCGAGAAGTTGCGTGGTCATGGAGGTGCCCTGTTCTGGTGAGAGAGGGGCCCGTCCCCCGGCGCGCTCGGCCGCCGGGGGACGGGTGGGGACGTGGTTACGCGGCCTCGGCCGGGGCCTGCGGGGCGGCGGTCCATTCACGGCGCGGAGTGATGCCCAGCTCGTCTAGGACCGGGGCGTGGCTGCCGTTGTCCGGGACCCATTCCCAGTCGGCGCCTTCAGTGCCGGGCCGGTCCGTCCAGGTGAGCATGTAGGAGCGCCCGGAAGTGCGGGGGTCGCTGCACACCGCCTTTGCCTCGCGGCGGCTCATCGCCCACAAGGCGCGCTTGCGGGAGCGTCGGGAGTTCTTCGAGGTGATGAGCACCAGTGCCATGTCCTCCTGCCCGTTTGCCGTTTCGGCGGGGGCCGTCGCCGGGGTCGGCCTCCCTTCAGGGGTGTGTTGACCGAGAGCCCAGCGGTGCGCTTTCGCGTGCCAGGGGCTGGGGTGACTGGTCGGGCACGTCTCAGCCGCCGGTACCGGCTCCTTGACCGGCGGGGCCTGTTGGGCCTGCTCCTGGTGCTCGGCGGCCTCGGCCCGAGGCGGCTGCTGCATCTCGTCGGCGCTCTTGCGCCCGGACACGTCGTCGTAGGGAGCGGTCCAGGTCCAGCCGTCGTGACGGTTGTCCGCCGCGCGAACGACGCGCTGACCAACGCCGTTGTGAATGTGCGGGATCGTCACCGACTTCGGGTTGACCCGCAGGATCTCGTACCAGGTGCCTCGGTAGAGAACGAAGTCCCCGCGCGTGAAGTCGGCTTTCGACCACGTCTTGAAGCCCTCGGCTTCGGCGTCCTTGATGACCCTCTCCCAGTGGGCGATCTCTTCCGTCAGCTCCTGGTGCTCGGTCTCCAGCTCGGGGTCTGCCGGACTCCGAGAAAACCCCTTGGCGGACTCGCCGCGCTGCCACTTCTCGACCGCGCGGAGGTCGGTCCGCAGCTTGTCGAGACGGCGGAGCGTGCGGCCAGGGTCCTTTTTGAACCGCTCGTAGTTCGCGGCGGCCTGTGCCCGGCCGGTCCAGTGGGCGGCGCGGTCGCTCTCGCCGATGCTCTTGCGCATCGCGTTGTCCATCCGCGCGTGATCACGGCGGGCGCGGCCCTCGGAGTGGTGTCCGATGAGGATGGGCTGACCGAAGGCGAACCGCTCGGATATCTCGTGGCTCGACTTCCATGCGGCCTCGGAATTCTGGGCGGCGCTGGAGGCGTATCCGCCGAACCTCTCCGCCCGGCCTTCGGCCTTCTCTTCCCGCTCTTTCTCGGCGTCGGAGAACGAGCGGCGGTCGGCGTTGTCGATGGTCAACGTGACCTCGAAGCCTGCGTCTCGGAGTCGCTGCGCGAGGAGTTCGAGCGAGGGGGTGTAGGTGGCGTGGTCGCGGCTGTGCGGGAGGTACCAGCAGTCAAGGTTCCTGCTCCAGCGGAAGGGCTGGCGCTGGGTCCGGCCGTACTCGCGGAGTCGCAGGATCTCGGCCGATCCGTCGCCCCGGCTGGTCCCCTCGATCAGGGTTCCTTCTCGGCGTGTGTGGGTGATCTCGATAGTCACTGAACTGGCTTTTCCTGGTGAGAGTTTGGTCCGTCCGCAGGGCGGACCGTGCGTTGGCAGCGGCGCTGCACCACGGGCGCGGGCCGTGAGGGACGATCGGCTCGCGGGTCGTCGCGCCTGCGCGACGACAGGGGCTGCCGCGCCCCCGCGGGGCGCGTCCGCTGCGGTCCGGTGCCCGTCGTCGGTCGGCGGAGCCGCCTGCGGCGGAGTCGGCCGGCGGCGGTGAACGCACCGGACCTGTCCTGCCGCCCCGAAGGGGTGTCCGCTGGAGTGCTGGGGGCCTGCCGGTCCGGAGGGTTGCCCTCCCCCGGACCGGCGGGCCGTGGTGTCAGCTGCGGTGGAGCGTGTGCCGGGCGGCCGGGTCGGCGTCGGCGAGTCCGGTCCGCTCGCGCCATGCCTGGCGGACGGCGGCGCGGAGCGCGTCCCCGTCGTCGTAGGCGAACCGTCCCCGGCGCAGGTCGCGGACGATGTCGCGGAACGTGTCCTGGTGCATCGTGGTCAGCGTGTCGTCAAGCGGAGTCAGCTCGTGCGGGAAACATCGCCTGGACGCTGTCGCCCGGCTGCGGGGCACCGAGGGTGAAGAACCAGACCACGGACATGGTGGCCTCGTCCGCGAACTCCGGCCCGCCGAACGGGCCGACGACGACGGCGGGGCGGGTGTCGAGCTGGTGGCCTCGGAACCAGGGGCCGCCAATCACGAGCGTCGCGGTGGGGAAGTCCTGGACGGTGGGCTTCTTGTCGGTGGTGAGCATGTCGCGTCCTGTCTGGTGAGAGATTCCGCCGGGGCCGGTCGGCCCCGGCGGCGGTGTCGGTCGGGGGGTTGCCCTCCCCCTTCCGACACCATTAATTAAACCATGTTCCTGGGTTCGGGTCAACCGGTCACGGCAAGTTCGCGGCAGTGCCCGGCGGCGGCCCTGACGGCGTGGGCGATGGCGCGGCCGGTCTCGATGGCCCGGACGGCGGACTCGTGAACCGGGGGCTTCCTGTCCTGGGTGATGATGCCTGCGAGCGGCGGCATGACGGCGGGGCCCGGAGTGATTCCGAGGATGAGCGCGGCCACGTGCGCGGCTGAGGCGACCTCGGCGGCGTGCTGGCCGGGAAGGGGCGCGTCCGCCTCGGTGATACGTCGCCACGCGTGGCCGTACAGCAGGATGCGGACGGCGTTGCCGGGGGCGTCCTGGGTGAAGTCGAACCCTCCGGCCTGCTCGGGGTCCTCGTGGTACTGGTCGCGGTACTGGTTCACCAGGACATCGCGGATGACCTCGGCGGCGAGCGGCACGGCGGCGGGCGGCTCGTAGGCGTCGCCGTCGGTCTGGCTGATGTCGAAAACCGGCCCGGCCTTGAACCCGGACACCTTTCGCGTCTCACCCTCGGCGGCCTCGCTGGCGGCCTCTCGCTGCCCGCCGTCGGCGGCTGCGGCCGGGACCTCCTGCCCCTCCTCGGACCGCCGCTTGATCGGCGTCCAGATGCGGAGGGAAGTGGACCCCTTAGCCGGGAAGCGCCCGACCTTTCGCCAGTCTCCAGAGCTGAGTACGTGGGTGGCGTTCGGGCACTGGGCGGCGATGGCCATGCAGTTGGTGGGGCTGCGGTCGTCGCGGTCCGTGTGGGTCAGGTTCGCGGCCGTGCGCATGACGGCGGCCCAGAACTCTTCGCTGGCGACCATCGCGCCGTACGCGCGATCCATGACGGCTTCGAGCTCACCGCGCATCTTGGCGGAATAGGCCCGGCGCTCTTCGTCGGTCATCTTGGCCTTGCGGGGCATGTCGCGGTCCTCCTGGTGAAAGATAGGCGTCCGGGGCCGGCTGGCCCTCGGGGTGTCGGTCGGAGGGTTGCCCTCCCCCTCCCGACACCACTAATTAAACCATGTTTCCGGGTGATCGGCAACCCCTTAAATCCAGTACAACCCTGCTTCGTTGCTCACGGCGCGGTATGCGGCTATGACCTCGTCCTCTATTCGCGTCCAACGTTCTAGGATCTCGGGGGCGGTCTTCTTGTCGCTGGTCGCGCGCGTGGCCCTGCGCCATTCAATGGCAATTTTGAGTGTGCGAAGTTGAGAGCGGGTCAGTTCCCATCGGCCAGAATCCGGGAGTTGATCACCGTAGGCCATGGCTACGGCGTTGTTGATGTGCTCGTTACTGGACCACACATTTTGCGTGGCCTGGAGCGCAAGAGCGCGTTTGAGGGTGCACCGGAGGTGCGGGGCCTGCACGATCCATTGCGGCTCGATGACGAATATATCGGCGCTCATCACAGGGCCTTTCTGCCCGGGGCGGCGCACTGCGGAAGCGCGCCGCCCTGAAAAGTGGGGAATTAGAGGGCGTATCCGTCGACGTATTCGCCGTGCTCGTCTTCGGGTGTCTGGACGCTGGGGAGAAAGCGGCTCACCGCGAATACAACGGCGTCGGCGATAATCCGGGGCACGTCGTTGAGTACGAGGCTCACCGCGTCGCCGTCGAGTCCGATACGGACCTCTCCCGGTTCAAGGTTCATGTAAACGAACGCAGATGTGCCATCAACCCGGGTCCGGGCTCCGGGGAGGCGGGCGGAGAGATCGCGTGCGGCCTCCTCGACATCCCGCCGCGTCTCGGCCTGCGCGCGGTTGTGCTCGGTCACCCGCTCGTGAACGTCACGGTGGGCGGGGATGAGGTCGGCGGCGATCCGGGCTGCGATGTCTGCCGGGTCCTCGGTCATGGCGACTCGGACGGTGTCGCGCTCGCCCCTGCGGAACGGGTAGTCGGTGGCGGGGAATGCGCCTCGGATGTGCAGGTGGCCGGGGTCATCGAACCGCTCGGAGAGGTGAAGCTGTCGGCCGTCCAGGTGGGTGAAGGTGGCGGCGTGGTCCAACTCCTGGACGCCATGGCGGGCGGGCTGCGGTCGCCAGTTCCCGCCGAGTTCGAGAGCGATCGGGTGGGCCAGCTCCGCGACGGTGAGAGGCGTGTTCATCGTTCGTTCTCCTGGTGAGAGAGGTTGTCGGCGGCCGGTCGGCCTGCCGTGTGCCGGTCGGGGGTTGCCCTCCCCTTCCGACATCACTAATTAAACCATGTTCCTGGTGTTGGGTCAACCCGGATAGAGGTTCTGACCTGGCCTTTTCTTGCACCCCACCTGCCCGCACCCGCTCGGCCGGGCTCGGCCACAACGGGCCTGGGCGGGGTTCCCTCCTCGGTCGGACAGCTCCGCCGTATCAGGGTTCCGGGCGCGGTGTCCTGGCTCGCGTAGCGACCGCGTAGCGGCTTGGCCTGGACACCGCGCCCGGGTTCCTGGTACGCCCCTTGGGGTGTCCGGCCGAGGAGGGAACCCCGCCTTCACCACCTGCACCACAATGCTCCCGCACCCGACCAACCAGCCCCCACCCCCTCCGAGGAGGACCCGCCGGAGGCAGCCTTTCGCTCTCGCCGGCACCCAACGAACCCGGTCGTCGGGGGCTGCGTCTGGTCAGTCGCGGGCTCGGTTCGCTTGCGCCGCGACGCAAGCAGGATCCGCCCTTTCTTCGCCATCCGGGTGTGGCAGTGTGCAATTCTCGGCAACTTATCTGGAGTTGAGCCGACGAACGCGCAAGTACCGGCAACTCCCTTACGCCTTTCCTGTGCCGCTGACCAGACTGCTGCCTTCTGTTGGTGCGAGAAGGGACGGGCTGTGAGGCGTATGTCGAGCGGCGGCTATGTCGAGCCGGATCTTGTGGTGGTTGGTGCTCCCCCGGCGTGGGAGGAGCTGAGGGAGGAGATCGCGAAGCTCGCGGCGGAGAACCCGGAGACGTGCTCGTTGCGCACCGTGGGGTCGTCGCGGGCGGGTGAGCCGCTGGAGCTGCTGACGTTCCGCGGTGGTCCGCTGTCCGTTCTGGTGGTGGCGGGGCCGCACCCGAACGAGCCGGTGGGGGGCGCGACGGTGCTGTCCTTGGCGCGATACCTGCTGGCGCGGCCGGAGACGCGGGACGGCATCGGCTGGCACCTGATGTTGTCCAGCGATCCGGACGGCGGCCGGTTGAACGAGGGCTGGTCGACGGAGTGGCCGGTGTCGCTGGAGACGTACCACCGGCACTTCTACCGACCGCCGGTCGACGCGCAGCCGGAGTGTTGTTTCCCCGTTGTGGGGTTCACGGGGCAGTTGCCGGAGACGCGGGCCCTGATGTCGATGGTGGATGAGCTCCGGCCGGCGCTCTCGGTGAGTCTGCACAACTCCGATACGGGCGGTGCCTTCCTCATGGCGTCCCGCGCGGACGGTGGACTCGTCGACGTGCTGTCGGCGTCGGCCGACCGGCACGGCATCCCGCTGGAGGCGATCCCATCGGACTGTGTCGGGCTCCCGTCGCCGGGCGCGGGTGTGTTCGTGATGCCCGAGCCGCTGGCGGTCGCGGATCGGCCGACCCCCCTGCCGGGCGAATGGGTGCCCGCCGGTGGCAGCAGCATGCACTACGTGGCTCGGCACGGCGGGTTGGGTATTTCACCGGAGGTGCCGATGTGGCGTACGGCGCCCATCAAGCTGGCGGCGGAGGACGGCGCGGCGTACCGGTGTGAGGCTGTGCGGGTCCTGACGAGAGTCTTGGAGCGGGTGCCGTCGCGGCCGTCGGTGTTCCTCGCGGCGGTGGAGGAGCAGATCGCGATCATGCGGCTGATGACGCGGATCGCTCGGGAGAATCCGCGGGACTGCGCGGATCAGGACCTGGCCCTTCTGGTTCCGTTGAGGGGTGCCGGGATGCTGCTGCGGCACCTGGACGTCCTCCTGGACGAGACGCCTCTCCACCCTGGCCTTCTGCGTGAACGAGCTGCTTTGGAGGCGGAGTTCGGCACGTGGGTTGCGACGGCGGAGCAGGCACTCCGGCCGGTTCCGTTCACTCTGTCGCGGACGGTCGGCTACCAGGTAGACGTGGTCCTGGGCGCCGCGCGGATGGTCCAGACGGCGGGCAGTCCGCTGGGCCGGTGAAGGGACGTACCGGTCCGGGTCCGTTCGCGCGGGGCGCGACAAGCAACGTGCCGTGCCCGCAGGGCACGCCTGTCGGCGTCACCACAAGGCGGGCTGCACGGCAGTGTGCCGGTGTAGGGGCAGGATGATCCGGACGGGCGGGCTCGCGACGGGGCCGGCTGCGGGGCGCGGAGTGTCCGCGCCGGGGCAGTAGCCGCCTTCGTCCTCTCACCGGTCGACGGCTTCGCGCTCGACCTGAGCACGCTGTTCGGTGAGCGTGATCGGCCTCCGGTACAGCTTTCGGGCGCTGGAATCGAGGGGCGGGAGCACGCGGGCGGCGGCTTTCTGGTCGTCGCGTCGCTTGTGGCGTCGCCGGACCCGGGCGAACCGCGCCTCGTAGGCGGCCTGGTCGCTGTCGTGGAGCCCGGCCGGATGGAGCCGGGCCAGTTCAAGGGCGACTTGGCCCATCGGGCTGGGGGTCAGTACGCGGGTGCCGTCGTCCTGGCGGGCGGCGACGAGGAACCGTGCGGCGAACAGGTCCTCGGTCCGCTCGCGGCTGATCCGCCGACCACCGTTCCGCATGCCGCGCCGTACTGCCTGCCGGGCTCGCCCGTCTCGCCAGTACAGGCGCCCGGACGCGGCGGCCTCCAGCACACGGACGTGTCCCGCCGTCCAACCGAGTTCGGCAACGTGTGCTTCGGCGAGATACCGGTTTCTCGCCGCCCGGTCCCGGTTGTCCGCGTCCATGCCGGTGGCCGCGCGCTCCTCGGCCTCCCGCTCGGCTTCTTCCCTGCGGCGTTCGGTCTCCCGCTCGGCGTGCTCGGAAGCCGTCAGCTTCCGCTCCAACTCGGCTCGCAGGGCGGCGGCCGTCGTGTCGACCCCGGCGGCCGACTGTGCCCGAACAGCGTGCTCGACGGCCGCTCGGGCGCAGTACAGGGGGGCGCTGCTGGGCATGGTGGGGTCGTCGGCGTACTGCTCGGCACGGTCGGCATGCCGCTCGGCCTCGACGGCTTCCTTGTGGGCCGCGTGCATGACCGCCTCCAGACGGGCGGCGGCTCCGGAACGGCTGCTGCACACGGCGCTCATGGCGTCGTCGGCTGCGGTGACGGCGAGGATAGCGGCCTGCCTGGCGACCTGGATACAGGTCCGCGGAGACGGGGCTCCTGCGGGGGCAACCTGACGTTGGACGGGTGATGCGGGCTCGGGCATGGGGTGTTCCTCGGGTATCTCGGTGGTGCAGTCGGCGGCGTTCCGTCCCGGCACCGGGGAGGTGCCGCCCGTGGTCGCGCGGAGCGCGATGACAGTGCTGTCGTGCCCGCAGGGCACGCCCGTTGGCCCGGCGTCCGGACGGGGCGGGAGGGCCGCCTGCGGCCCGGACGGTTCGGCCGGCTGCGAGCCGGGCCAGGCTGAGCCGTCCCGGAGGGACGCCCTTCGTACGGGGGCCGGTGATCGGTGCCGGCCGCCGACGCGGGCGGCCCCGGACGGTGGTGGGCGGAGCGTGGGGTGGGCGGCTCGATGCCGCCCACCCCACGGCCCGGCGGCCGGGGTCCGGCCGGGCGGTGGCTCCCGCCCGGCCGGGCCTGTTACGCGGCGACCGGTTCGCGGGCGGCGACGCGGCACCGGGTGAGTACGGTCTGTGCGGTCTCGCCGTAGATGCTGTGGTCCTTGACCGTGCCGGTCAGCTCAACCTCGTCGCCCTGGTCGGGGATGTCGGCGGCGCTGCTGAACCAGACGAACACGTTGCCCTGCGGGTCCTGGAACTTGACCAACCTGCGGCGCTGGGTGTGGTAGCCGTAAGTCCGGCCCTCCAGCTCGATCACGGTGGTGACGGTGGCGGGGGTGGTGATGCGCTCGCCCACGGTGCCCTGCGGCTTGCTGTTCTGGGCGGCCCGCTCGGTGGCCTCCTTCTCCTGGTCGCGGTACCACCCCGCGATGGCGGACACGAGCGTCGGCAGGTGGCGGGGGTCGACGGTCTCACCCTTCGCCAACTGGCCGATCTTGTGGCGGTAGTCGGAAAGGCTGCCGTATCCCTGGACGGCCCATGCCCGGACGGCGGCGGCGGTGGTCGGCGCGTCGGGGTCGCCATCGATGTCGGCCCGCCACTCCATCGGGGCCTTGCGGTCGAAGAAATACGCTTCGACGCCGTTGGCGGTCGGCTGGGTGTTCTTCCACTGCTCGGACCTGCTGTAGAACCGGCCCTCCGTCTTGACGATGGCGGCGGTCACCCGCAGGACCTCGATCACCGGGACACGGAGATCGGCCGGGATGCCGCCCTCTTCGCCGTCCCAATCGGAGTCCTTCAGCGTGCCGAACCTCCACAGGGCCTCAAGGCCCTTGATCGGCAGACCGGTGTACGGCTCGACGCACGTCGTGCCCAACTGCCGCATCTCGCCGTTCTCGTGGCGGGCGAGGTAGGTGGCGGTGCGGTGACGGGCGACGGCACACCCGTGGCAGAAGTTCTCGATGGCGCGGTACTGGCGCGCAGCCTCGGCATCCTTCTCGGGCAGACCGGGGAACAGGCTGGTGATCGTCTCGCCCTCCTCGTCGTGGTCCAGGCGGGCTATGACGGTCCAGCCCTGGTGACGGGGGATGTCACCGGAGATCGTCACGGTGACGGTGGGGCGCTTGCCGATCAGGCGGCCGTCAGTGTCGTGGTAGTCGGCCAGGAAGGGCGCGGAGATGTCGAGCGTGTACGCGGTGAGGTGGTGGACGGCGGCGCGGGTGTTGGTGGCTTCGACAAGCTGACGGACGCGGGACTGGGCCGTGGCGGGGATGGAAAACCGCATCGCTGCGCTGGTCATCGTGGGTGCTCCTGCTGGTGAGAGAGGAATTCGCGGGCCCGGCCGGGCGGGTTGCCCTCCGCGTACGGCCGGGGGTCGGGCCGACTGGCAGCCCGTGATGCCGGAGAGGGGTTGCCCTCCCCCTCCGACACCACTAATTAAACCATGTTTTGTGGTGTGGGGCAAGCATCCCGGCCGGGGATGTCGAGTGCGGCGCGGTCGCGCAGGAACGCGGCGAACAGGGCGGCGGTGTAGCTGTCGGCGGTGCCGTACGTGCGGCGGCAGTCCAGCGCTCCGATGCGCTCGCCCCGGTGGCGGACGGGGAACGGCTGGCCGGGGGCCGGGATGGCGAGTGCGTACAGTCCGCGCGGGGTGTCCACGCGCAGGACGACGGCGGCGGCCTCATGGTCGTAGGCGGTGGCCCAGCGGGCGGGGCCGATGCCGAACTCCGCGAGTCCGCCCGCGATGGCGCGGGCCTGCATGATGTCGGCGGTGGTGCCGGGGTCGGGCTCGGTGGGGGCGGCGGCACATCCGCAACCGTGGTCGTCGGCGTGGGTCTCGAACAGAGCTGTACGGGTCACTGTTGGGCTCCTGGGGGTGCCGGGGGCGGGGGTCCCGCCCCCGGCGTCGGGCGGCTGAGGTGGTTAGGCGGCGGCTTCGTCGTCGCTGGCCGGGTCGTCGGCCTCCTCGGCCTCCGGCTCGCCCTCCTCCTCGTCGGTGCCGGGCTCCTGCTCCGTCTGCGGCTCGTTGCCCGACGTGATAGCGCGGGGCTTCTTCTTCGACGGGTCGTACGGCTCGTCGTCCACAACCGACTGCTCAATGGGCGTGAGCGGGTATCCGAGGGACGCGAGCACCTGGAACCAGCGGCCGGTGGGCGTCCGCGTCCACGGGGCGCGCTGGCTGTCCGTCCTCCACGCGGACCGGTTCGCGCACTTCTCCCGGACGGCGGCGATGGCGGCGAACTGCAACTGGGGAGCGCGGCGCGGGTCCTTGGCGACGTGCCCAGCGAAGCTGCCCCGGTCCCTGGCCTGCTCGGTGCTCAGCCCCAGGAAGGCGGCAAGGATCTCGGTCGTCGGCTCCTTGGTCAGATCATCGAGTCCCCAACTGGCGTTCAGCAGAGCGTTGTTCACGTGACCGATCAGCGTGTTGGTCGTGGCCTTCGGGAGGTTGCGCCGCTTGATCAGGTCGGTGATCCACTTCCGGCGCAGGGCCTCGGCCGCGTCCCAGTCGATGTTCCCCTTCTTGACGGCGGCACGGGCCGCGCGCTCGGCCTCCACCTCGGCGGCGGTCTTCGTGCCGCCGCTGCCGCTGCTGCTGCCCTCGGGCACCGTGTGCCCGTACAGGCCGGGGGCGGAGCAGTAGGGCTCGTACCGGTCTGCCCGCCGGTCGTCGAACACCCACACCAGCCCCTTGCAGTCGGCGTGCTCCTCGGTGCTGATGCCGCGCAGTCGCCACACGGGCATGGCGCGCTCGGACAGCTCCTCGGCGTCCCGGATCTTCTGCCCGGCCGCCTCCAGCTCCGCGCGGTGGGCCTCGGCCTTGGTCCGCTTGTCCCGCTTGGTCCGCTCAACGGCGATGGCCCAGTCAACGTCTCCCTCGTCGGCGTCATCGTCGGCGGCGGCCTCGGTGATCGCGGCGAGTGCTTCGGCGTCGTCGGCGAACTCCGAGAGCGCTGCCAGGTGCTCGAAAGTCCACTCGTAGCTGCTCGCGCCGCTGACGGCGGCGCTCAGCTTCTCGTCGGACCGGACCTTGACCAGCGTCTTGACGTCCTTTTGCCGCACGCCTGCGGCCTTGGCGATTCGGCCGACCTGCGCGCCCGCCTCGGCGGCGCTGAACATGGCCTGGTTCATCTCGGACGTGGTGAGGCTCTTACGGTGCTGAGCAGTCGTGATCATGTCGAGGAACTGCCCGGCCGCGTCGCGGTCGTCGTCCTCCCACTCGTACGGCAGATGGGTGAGACCCGCGTCCGTCGCTGCGTGGTAGCGGCGGTTTCCGTCGTTGACCTGGAGGACTCCGCCGTCGAGCCGCTGGATCTTGACGGGGATGCGGCACCCCTCGGTGCGGAGCGAGTCTACGAAAGGCGCGTTGAGGTCGAGATCTTCACGGGCGTTCTTCGGGTGCGGGGTGAGCGCGTCGATCCGGATGACGGGGCGGGGCGTGACCGGCACGGTCTCCAGCCCTGCGGCGACGGCGGCGGCCAGTCGCTGGAATCCGTCGATGACCTGCGGCACGTCACCGTGGGTGCGCACGACGTACAGCGGCTCGACGACGCCGTTGTCCTTCACGTCGGCCAGCAGGTCGGCCGGGGCCTCGATGTCGCGGACGTTGCCAGGGTGCGCGGCGAGTTCGGAGACCGTGAGAGTCGGCCACGGGGCAGGAGCAGTCTGGACGCCGGCCTGGGTCTTGGTGTTCGTCATCGGTCCTTCTCTTCCTGGTGAGAGTTGTTCGGGCCCTTCGGCCCGGTGACGGTGTCGGTCGGGGGGTTGCCCTCCCCCTTCCGACACCATTAATTAAACCATGTTCTTGAGGGTGGGGCAACCGGGGATGCTGTGATCGCCGTCACTCGGATGCAGGGCTGCGGCGGTGCGGATCATCGCGGTGGCCTCGGCGGTGGTCCGCTCGGGCTCGTCCCCCCAGCACCACAGGAGGGTACGCCGGTAGGCGTCCTCGGTGAGCCGCAGCTTTCGCCACCGGACCCCGGACACGGGGCGGCCGTTGACCTGGTTGCTGAGCACCACAAGGGAGTCGAACAGGGCGCGTTGGAAGATGTCCCACGGTTCACCGCGCACGGACCAGCGGGGCCGGACGGAGCGCACGCCGCGCTCCCATGCGTGCAGCACGGTGCACGGGGCGGTGTCGCCCATCCGGCCGGGCTGCCAGAGGTGGTCACCCTGGTAGAGGCCGACGCGTTCGATGTGGTCGGCGGCGGCGGCGAGGATGCGGGCGGGGGTGGCGTGCGACTTGCGGGACGGCATCGTGTCCTCCTGGCGGTGGTTGGTGACGGTCACGCGGTGCTGCGC
The DNA here is from genome assembly GCF_031597775.1 of Streptomyces sp. BB1-1-1. Classification (NCBI taxonomy): domain Bacteria; kingdom Bacillati; phylum Actinomycetota; class Actinomycetes; order Kitasatosporales; family Streptomycetaceae; genus Streptomyces; species Streptomyces sp. BB1-1-1. Next base: position 4,388,159 of record NZ_CP134203.1, read on the forward strand.
TGGGCGGACTTGGCCGTGATGGTGCACTCGACGCAGTGACACGGCGTCTGGAAGTAGTGGCGGCCGTTCTCGTCGGCCTTGTGGAATCGGGCCCATTCCATGTACATGCGTGGCTCCTCGGCGCTTCGCGCAGGGGCCGGGGCGGTGGGCTGCCGCCCCGGCCGGGATGGGCGGTCAGGCTGCGAGCGCCCCGGCGGTCCGGGCCCCGATGCGGCGGGTGCCTCCGATGTCGGCGCGGTTGCCTGCGGCGGCCCCGTCGCCGTATCCGCTGCCGCTGTACGAGCCGCGCGAGTGCCGAACGTGCGGGTGTTCCTTGCGGTAGGCGGCCTCCACCATCGCGTCGCGGTCGGCCAGCACGAGTTCACCGCTGCGGCCTGTGGCCGACGTTTCCCCGCTGGCGGCGGCGCGTGCGGCCTGCTCGATCGCCTTGAGCCGTTCTATGACGCGCTCGATGAACCCGATGGTCCACGAGTTGCGCCAGGCTCGCGCACTGCGGACGCCGTACGGGACAACCTGGGCGCTGAGCCCGCCGAGCATCTGAATCAGGAGAGAGGTGTAAAGGACTTCGGCGCGCTGGATGTCGGACTCGTGGCCGACGATGTGAACGCGGCGCACGTTGCCCCGCACACCCATGTGCACGGGCTTGCAGCCGACGTTCTGAGCGATGAAGCAGATAAGGCGGACGCGGGACATGGACCACGGGTTGGGGAGGTCGATGTATCGCGCGGTGACCGCGTCCCGCGATGGCTGGCCGTCGCTCAGCATGGCCTCTTCCACGCCGTACTTCGCCATCATTTCGAACGCCCGCTTCCGGGCCAACTCCGCCTCCGACTCCGGCGAACGGGGGTCCTCCGCCGTGGCGAGCAGGGCGCGGATGGTGTCGAGCTTTCCGGGGGCCTTCGTGGTGCTCACGTTCGTTCTCCTGGTGAGAGAGGTTGTCGGCGGCCGGTCGGCCTGCCGTGTGCCGGTCGGGGGTTGCCCTCCCCTTCCGACATCACTAATTAAACCATGTTCTAGGGGTTGGGTCAACCTGGATAACGGCCCTGAACTGGCCTTTTCTCACACCCCACGGCTCGCACCCGCCCGGCCGGGCCCGGCCACAACGGGCCTGGGCGGGGTTCCCTCCTCGGTCGGACAGCTCCGCCGTATCAGGGTTCCGGGCGCGGTGTCCTGGCTCGCGTAGCGACCGCGTAGCGGCTTGGCCTGGACGCCGTGCCCGGGTTCCTGGTACGCCCCTTGGGGTGTCCGGCCGAGGAGGGAACCCCGCCCTCACCCGCACCACAACGCTCCCGCACCCGACCAACCAGCCCCCACCCCCTCCGAGGAGGACCCGCCGGAGGCAGCCCTTTCGCCCCCGCCGGCACCCAACGACCCCGTGGTTCGAGATGTCCGCGGACCTGTGCCTACGGTGCGCGCGACGAACAGTATTTTCGAACAGAACTGGGGGCACGGGTGAGCACGCTTTCGGCAGGACCGGTGAGCGCGTCGGAGCTGCGGCGGCGGGTTCGCGCTGCTGAAGCGGTGAAGGCGAAGACGCGGGAGATGGCCGCCGAGCACGCGCTGACCGCGCGTGAGGCTGCGGTGAAGGCGGCCAAGGCGAAGGAGGAAGCCGACGTCACGGCACGGGAGGCGGCTGCTGTAGTCCTGCGGCTGTTCGACAACGACGCCGAGTTGGTCTCGGAACTGCTGGGCGTCCCGGCGGAGGAGCTGGAACGCGAGGCGAAGCCTGTTACCGCCGCTCGGGCGAAGGAGGTCATCGAATCGCTGCGTGCCCGCGCCGGGCGGCCCCGCACTACCCGAGCCCGTAAGCCTCGGGCGGATGCGGCAGGCGAGGCTTCCTCGGCCTCGGGCGCCCCGGTGCCGGTCGCCACGGCGGACGGCGGCCGGGCTGATGCCGCCTGAGAACGACATCGGGCCCGGACTCTTCCCGCTTGCGGCGGTGAACGGGTCCGGGCCCGCTCGCGTTGACGAGCAACTTTCTCTGATCGGTGAGCCGACGCCCGTTCGTATACCGGCTGTTGAGTGGCTGTCCTGGCTGGCCAACGAGTCCGTTCAGGCCCGGTACTGGGCGAAGGTCTACCGAACCTCGTCAACCGAGGACTGCTGGTTCTTCTTCGGCGGGATCTCCAGCACCGGCCACGCCAGTTTCAGGGCGGCGTCGCGGCCGGGCAGGACGCGACGCGGCACGGTGCCGGGCCACCTCTACGGGTACCAGCTCGCGCACGGTGTCATCCCTCGGCTCGGCTGGGGTACCGACAGCCCGACCGTCTGCCACACCTGCGACAACCACTCCTGCCAGCAGCCGACGCATCTGCGCTTGGGGACTGCGGCGGAGAACCGGGCCGAATGGCTGGCCCGCCGCAGAGACCCGGGTAGCCCCCTCGCCGACCTTCGCGGCCCGGCCGGACGCTCCCGCGCTATAGGTGCCGCCATCCGGGCCGGCCGGAACGGCGGGGAGTCCGAAGCGGAGGTCGCAGCACGCATTCGTGCGGCGATCGCGGCGGGCCGTCCGCTCAGCCTCTGGTGACGACTGACCACCACCAACCGATCCACCTTCGGAGAGAACGTGACACCCGCTGGACCACACCGCGCCCTCGTATACGTGCTGAACGGGCGCTGGCGCCTGATCGTGGCACCGCTTGCCTCCGAGGAACGGGAGGTTCGCATCGAGGACCCCAACCCTGTGCGGCAACTCGTCGTCCGTGATCTGGGGCCGGCGGATTCGGGCTTCGCCCCCGCGTCGTTCGGACATCGTCTGATCGAGAAGGGTTCATCATCGGCCCCGCTGAGCGGGCAAAGCCTGACACCGTCAACGGCTGGTCGCGTACCGACGTACCCGACCGGTGGCAGACGGTTTGCTACCCAACCTCGGAGGTCGTGGGCTGAGCCCACGAGCGGTTCCCCGCTGCGAAGCACGTACGACTTCGGCCCGCTCCCCGATGGGGGGCGGGCCGAAGTCGCGTGAAGAAGGACACACTCCTTCGAGTGGCGGGCTGGACTTGGCGCGTCAAGCCTCGGTGCTCGTGAGGTCGGCCTCCGGATGCTTGGCGCACACTTCCAGAGCCTCCATCCGGGCCTGCTCGAAGGCTCGGACGACAGCCGACTTGTTGATTCCCCGGGCGTGCGCCTCTGTGTTGCCGTCGGGGCGGAACTCGGTCCGGAACTCTGCGGCCCGCGTGGTGAAGCCGTCGTGCTCGAACTCCCACGTCCACCGGCTACTCACCGGAAGCGGCTCGTACGTCAAGGTGCCGTCGGCCTCATACGAAGCCAAGGCATAGTGCACGAACTGCCGCTCCGGCATCCGGGACCAGACGGAGCCGCCGCCGGTCCATCGCTCGCGCTCCTCTGGGCCGAGGGCTCCGCGGCGGGCGATCTTCTCCTCTGGCCAACCGTCTGCCCGCATCGTCACGATCTCTTCCTCGTGGTCGTCGTTCCACTGGTCAGCGACGTCCTGTGCGTGCTCGCGGTCCGCAAACGGCACCTCCAGGCCCCCCAGCGTGACGACGAAGACTGGGTCGTTCTCGTACTCTGCATCGTCCCGCGGCATGTCGCTGGCGTCCTTCCAGGTTTCCTGGGCCAGCCCGGAAAGCTGTCGGGGGACGTGCGGAAGGCCGTCCGTGGTGGCGGCCAAGCCGGAGCGCTCCAGGAAGCCAGGCAGCGGGGCCGTGGGGTCCATAGCCCATTCGACGGCGGCCATGACTTCGTCATCCAAGGCGTCCAGAAGGTGGCCGTAGCGGTCCACGGTCGTGGTGATGGACTCGTGGCCAAGCCGTCCCTGGATGGCCGGCAGGGGAACCTTCGCTGCGATCAGCCACGATGCGTGGGAGTGTCGGAGGTCATGAATGCGCGGCCGCTTGATCAGACCGTACTTCTCGGCGGCCAACTCGATCGCGGGTATCCAGCGCAGGCGGCGGAAGGTACCGGGGTCCCACTTGCCACCTTCGGGACCGGTGAAGATCAGGGCGTTGGGGGCCAGGCCCTTCGCGCGACGCCGAAGCATCCGGTCGAGCTTGTGCGTGATGACGACGGTGCGGCGCGACTTCCGAGTTTTCGGGGGACCGAGGATGGACTTGCCGTCCTCGTCCTTCTTCCAGGCCCTCTGCACGCGGATAGCCGGGCGCCCGTTGCGTCGCCGTAGGTCTCGTGGCTGAAGCGCGGTCGCCTCGCCCCACCGGAAACCGGTCTCCGCGATGGTCTCGCCAAGGTCCTTGGCGTCGTCGCGAAGGCATTCGTAGATCCAGGCCCATTCCTCGCGTTCGAGGAAGACCATCTCCTCTTCGTCCTCGGCTCCATCGAGCCGGGGCAGACGGGTCTTCGCACACGGGTTGGAGGCCCGCAGTGACGGCTCTGCGTCGACGGCGGACTGCATGATCGCGCTGAGGAGACCGTGCTTGTTCTGGACAGTCTTCGGCGCGTAGGCGGTCCGGGGCTTCCGGTCGCGCGGGTCGAGCGGGGCGAGGCGTCCGGCTTCGAGGTCGTTGACCCAGTCCTGGACCATCGTCCGGACGACGCTGCCTTCGCCGTCCTCCACGGAGTACGGGCCGAACCAGGGAGCCATGTTCTCCCTGATCTCCTTCTTGTACTTACTCCTCGTGTCGCCCTGAATACCGGTGAGGCGGTCGACGTAGGCGAGCGCGAACGGCTCGAACATCGTGTCCGCACGCCGCCGATCCGCGACGAAACCGTGACCTCGGGTCCAGCCCGGAGGCCACTGCTGACCGTGTCCGTTCACCAGATCACGGAAGCGCTCGGCGGCTGTCTCGTCCTCGAAAACCTCGGACTCCTGCTTGCCACCACGGGCTCCGCCGGCCCGCCACATGACGGTGAAGCTCGCCGTTCCGTCGCGCTTGTCCCGCTTTTTGATGTACGCCATGTGGGGCACCGTAAATCAGACCGGTGCTGACACGGTGCTGACGTTATGAACACAGAGAGGTCCCCTGACCCGCGTTTCCGCAGGTCAGGGGACCTCTGAGAGTGTGGAGCCTAGGAGAGTCGAACCCCTGACATCTGCCATGCAAAGACAGCGCTCTACCAACTGAGCTAAGGCCCCGAAGGAGGCGTCCGGCCGGGAAACGTCGTGCCGGCGGGGCGCCGCAGACAAGAGTACCGGGTCGCCCCCCGTATCTCACAAATGATTGGGGGTCCCGGTGAAACACCACGCTCCGTAAGATGCTCGGCGTGGTTCGCTGGAGCGAACTGCGGTTTTTGGGGAAGCGATGGGGAGACGCAATGGACGCCGCACAGCAGGAAGCCACCGCAAGAGCGCGGGAACTGCAGCGGAACTGGTATGGGGAGCCGCTGGGGGCGCTCTTCCGCAGGCTGATCGACGATCTTGGTCTCAACCAGGCTCGTCTCGCGGGGGTGCTGGGGCTGTCCGCACCGATGCTGTCGCAGCTGATGAGCGGCCAGCGGGCGAAGATCGGCAATCCCGCGGTGGTTCAGCGGGTGCAGCTGCTGCAGGACCTGGCGGGGCAGGTGGCGGACGGCAGCGTCAGCGCGGCCGAGGCGACTGAGCGCATGGACGAGATCAAGAAGTCTCAGGGGGGCTCGGTGCTCAACAACACCACCACGACCACGAGCAGTTCGGGAGCGCCCACGGTCAAGCGGGTGGTCCGCGAGATCCAGTCGCTGCTGCGCTCGGTGGCGGCCGCCGGGGACATCATCGACGCGGCGGACGCCCTGTCCGGCTCCCACCCGGAGCTGGCGGAGTTCCTGCGGGTGTACGGCGCGGGCCGCACCTCGGACGCGGTGGCGCACTACCAGTCCCACCAGAACTGACCCCGGGGCCCGGTCGCCGGAAGGGGGTACGGCGGCCGGGCCGCGGGAGTGGCGTGGCAGGTCCCAGGGGAGGAGCGGCGCACAGCCATGGGTGAGGTCTTCGCGGGCCGGTACGAGCTGGTCGACCCGATCGGCCGGGGCGGGGTCGGTGCCGTCTGGCGTGCCTGGGACCACCGCCGCCGACGGTACGTGGCCGCCAAGGTGCTCCAACAGCGGGACGCGCACTCGCTGCTGCGGTTCGTGCGCGAACAGGCGATGCGGATCGATCATCCCCATGTGCTCGCGCCCGCGAGCTGGGCCGCCGACGACGACAAGGTCCTGTTCACCATGGACCTGGTCACGGGCGGTTCGCTCGTCCACCTGGTCGGGGACTACGGCCCCCTGCCGCCCGCCTTCGTCTGCACCCTCCTCGACCAGCTCCTCGCGGGCCTGGCTGCGGTGCACGCGGAGGACGTCGTGCACCGTGACATCAAGCCCGCCAACCTGCTGCTCGAAGCGACGGGGACGGGCCGGCCCCGGTTGCGGCTGTCCGACTTCGGCATCGCGATGCGGCTGGGCGAGCCCCGGCTGACGGAGACCAACCTCGTGGTGGGGACGCCGGGTTACCTCGCGCCGGAACAGATGATGGGCGCGGAGCCGGACTTCCCGGCCGACCTGTTCGCCGTGGGCCTGGTCGCCCTGTACCTGCTGGAGGGGGCGAAGCCGGACGCCAAGGCGCTGGTGCAGTACTTCGCCGAGCACGGGACGCCGCCCGCGCCGCAGGGGATTCCCGAGCCGCTCTGGCAGGTCGTGGCGACGCTGGTGCAGCCGGACCCACCGGCGAGGTTCCGCACCGCCACGGGGGCGCGCAAGGCGCTGGCCGCGGCGGCGGAGCTGCTGCCGGAGCCGGGACCCGACGACGAGCTGATCGAGATCTTCGACCAAGTCGGCCCGCTGCCCACGGGGTTCGGGCCCGACGGGCCACTCAGGCGGGCCTCGGGCGTGGACGCCGCCCCGACGGACCCACGGCGGCCGCTCGGCTCGGGATCGGGGCCGGATCCGGACCCGGATGTTACGCCGTCGACTCTGGGACGTACGCCGTCGGCCCTGGACCGTATGCCGTCGGCCCCGGACGGCGTGGGGGTCCCGGACGGCATGGGGATCCCGGACCATACGTCGTCCAGCCCGGACGGCATCGCGGTCCCGGACGGCACGCCGTCGGCGGCGCCTCACGGGCCCGCCCGGCCGCCCGCCATGTCGGAGACCGGCAGTTTCCATCTGCCGCCCCCGCAGCCGACCGTCACCTCCTCGCCCGCGCCCGGTCCCCAGCAGGCGCACGCACGGACACCGGACTTCCCGGGCAGCCCGCAGTACCGGCCCCCGTACGCGCCTCCGCTCCCCGCCCAGGCACTGGCACCGTCCCCGGAGCCGCGAGCCGACGTCCCCACCGCCTCGTACACCGCCCGGAGCCCGCAGTCGCGCCCTCCTGCCCAGGCGTATCCGCAGCACCGCGCGGCACGGCGGCGGCGCCGTCCCGGACCTCCGGCCAGGGTGGCCGTTCCGCTGCTGCTTCTCGCGCTGGCCTGCTACGCCGTGGGCTTCTGGGCCCTGACCCGGATCTGAGCCGGGGGCCTCGCCTAGGCCCTTCCCCGCCCGCGCCGCGCCGCCGCCGTCCACACCCCCAGGCCCACGAGCAACAGGCTGCCGGTGCCGATACCGCCCACGGCGACCGCCTTCATGGCGAGGTCGTCGCCCCCACCGCCGCCCTCCGGAGCGGCCCCACGGTCCTGTGCCGAGACCTCGAAGACGCCCTTCGGCTCGGACTCCCCCGCGTACTCCGGGCCGGTCCGCGCCGCTCCCCCGAGCCGTACGCGCAGCGTCAGCCCGAAGGGGCCGTCGCCGAAGTCGTCGGCCACCTGTGCCGCGAGGTGCACCACGAGGTAGTAGGAGCCGGCGAACCGCATCGCGCCGGCCTGTGCGTCGGTGGCGTACCGGTTGGCGTAGGCCACCGGCGGCAGGGGAGTGAGAGCGACCGACGTCGGGCGGCCGGTGTACCCCCTCGCGGCGTCGTCGACCTCGCCGCGCGCGGGGTTGTGGAGGGCCAGGTGCAGGGCGCTGGTGGCGTAGCCGGAGCCGTCGCCGGAGCTGCCGAGTTCGGCGGTCGCGGACAACTGGCGGCCCCAGTCGACCGGCACCTTGTAGAAGAGGGTCTGTCCGGGCCGGATGCCGTCCCGCCAGACTCCCTGCCCGACGGGGGTGGCGTGGGCGAAGCCGCTGCCGCCCGGGCGCCGTTCGGGCTCTCCGGCGAGGGGAGCGGGGGAGGCGGAGTCCCAGGCGTCGGGCGCCGTGGTCGCGCCGGTCCGTACCGGGCGCGGTTCGGTGACGGCGGTGAGCTCCAGGTCCCAGGCCCCCGGCGGGGAGTCCTGGGGCCGGGACCGCTCTACCGCGACGTAGTAGGTGCCGGGGTCCTGGCACCGGGTCTCGCCGGGGGCGATCTCGCGCATGCCCCGGGCCGTGACGGGGCGGGGGCTGCGGGCGGCGCCGAAGGTGGCGCTGTCGGACGAGCAGGAGCCGCCCTCGGCGTCCTGCACGGAGACCCGGATGCCGTCGACGGCGGTGACCTCGCCGGCGTCGGGGCCGGGTGCGGCGGTGACGGAGACGTAGGCGTCCGACGCCGCGTCGAGTTCGAGGCGGTAGTAGAGGGTGCCGCTTCTCGGCAGGGAACTGCGGTACGTGGCGCCGGGTTCCAGGCGTACGGCGTCCGAGGTGCCGCTCGCGCCCTCGATCCGCCGGGCGTCCTCGGCGAAGGCGTAGCCGGCTGGCGTACCCGCCGCGAGCGAGGCACCGGCGGGCAGGGCGGCCGTCGTGGCCAGCACGACGGTCATGACCGCCAGCCGCACGGGCGTACGCGGCCGGTCAGGCCCTGATCCGGCACGCCCCGCAAGTCCCGCAAGTCCCGCACGCCCCGCAAGTCCCGCAAGCCCAGATCCGCCACGCTCCACCCCGACGCCGCCCCGCCGAGCCGTACCCCACCGCCCCATCACCCGCCACCCCTCGCGCTCACCGGCGCTGTTGCCGCCACCCGGACCGGACCGTGGCCCATCCTGCCGCGCGACCCCGCGCTTCCGCGCCCCCGCACGGAATCCCGGCAGCGGGATCCGGGCAACGACATCCGGGCAACGGCGTCCGAGCAACACAAAACCCCGACCGTATGACGGCCGGGGTCTGCTCAGGACCGGATGTCGGTCGTACTCACGAACCCGTGGGCACGGAGTCAGTCGCCTCCGTCCACAGATCCTGCTCGGCGCGATCCGCCTGGATCTGGCGGTACACGAGGAGCCCGCCGATGGCGGCCAGTGCGACCAGGAGAAGCTTCTTCACCGCGCTACCTCGTCTTTCCTTGACGTAGGGGACCTCTGGCGCCCGACTATACACACCGGCCGATACCGATCGGTGACCTGCGTCGGCGGCCAACTGCCCGCCGTCCGAGCCCAATAAGCGCGGACGAAGCCGTTCCGATCGAAGGGTGATCACACCCTCACAGAACGCGACTTTTGCCCGCCTCCCTCCCGTCTGGGAACCCTTTCCCACCCCTTGCGGCCATACGGGTGGTGTTCATCTGAACATCGACGCGCCACGGGCGTCGGTCCACCACTTCGCGGCCCACATACACATGATGAGGAAAGTACGCAAATCGCCCAACCCGAAAGTGAGGGGTTATGGCCCGGAACAAGGTCATGACGCTGTGGACCACCATCGTCACCGCCTTCCTCGCGCTGTGCACGGCGCTCGGACTCATCACGACGACCGCCTCCGCGGCCGTACCGCAGACCGGAACGCACAGCAACACCGAGAGCACCTCCCCCGAGGCGGCACCCGCGGCGGCGGCACCCTGGTCCTGGTCACGTACCGGCTCCCTGCCCCCCACGATGAAACAGCGCATCCGCGCCGAGGCCCACGGCAAGGCCCCCACCTGCCGCCACCGCCCGACCGCCGACGCCACCGCGACGTCCACCGACCTCCTGTGCGACGACACCGCGGAGGTCCCGGCCCGGCACACCACCGCCCAGCACACCGAGCCGCTGCAACGCTGAGGGGCCCGACGAGCGCACGGCACCCGCCGCGGCGCCCGCACCGCCCGAACCCGACGTCACGGCGATCTGCGTACAGCACCGCACGCGAGAAACGGCCCGGCCGCTCGACAGAGCAGCCGGGCCGCCGCCGTGTACGGGGTCACCCGACCCAACTCATCAAGGCCTCTTCAGGAGTGGCTAGGCTGAAGCCGCATCACAACGGACAGGAACCGGTGAGTACCAGTGCCGAAGGCGTACGAAGTGATCGCGGACGACCTGAATGCGGCCGTGAACCGGCGCGTCGTCATCGTCACGGCCGTCCACGGCCCCTCGGCGCACTTCCTGCCGGAGGCCTACGCGTCCCTGTGCGCGCAGGAGTTGCCCGCCGACTGGGAGTGGCGCTGGGTGATCCAGGAGGACGGGCGGACGGACGACGTCCGCCCGCACGTGCCCGACGACCCGCGCGTCGTCTTCCGGCAGGGACGGCCGGGACAGCGGGGCGGCCCGGGTGTGGCCCGCACCATGGCCCTGTCCCACGCCGACGGCGAGTACGTGAAGACCCTGGACGCCGACGACCTGCTCCCGCCGGGAACCCTGGCCCGCGACCTGGCCGCCCTGGAGGCCGACCCGGCGCTCGGGTGGGCGACGTCGCGCGCCCTGGACCTGCTGCCCGACGGTTCGACGGCCGGTTTCCCGGGTGATCCGGACCACGGGCCGATCGAGCGCGGAGCGGTGCTCGACCACTGGAAGGCGAACGATTACCGCGCCCAGGTCCACCCGGCGACGCTCCTGGTACGGCGCGAACTGCTGCTCGCGCTCGGCGGCTGGATGGCCCTGCCGGCGTCCGAGGACACCGGCCTGCTGCTGGCGCTCAACTGCGTGAGCCGGGGGTGGTTCTCCGAAGAGGTGGGCCTGCTCTACCGCAAGTGGGAGGGCCAGGTGACCGGGCAGGCGGCCCATGTGGACCCCGCCGAACGCGAAGCCCGGATGGCGGTCGTGGAGGCCAGGGCGCGGGCGCTGGCGTCCTTCGGGTGGCGTTTTCCGGCGGGTGCCTGAGACTCGCGGCCCCCGCACGTGAACCGGACGGGACGGCGCCGCGACGGCCGAGGGCTGTCGGGGCGGCGCCGGAACCGTCGGGGCGGTGCGGAACCGTCGGGGCGGTGCGGAACCGTCGAGGCGGTGCGGAACCGTCAGGTCAGGGGAGCGTCTCCGCATCGACCCGGGAAAAGATCAGATCGCTCTCCTCCACGACGGGCCCCCGCCACCGGACCGGCACGCCGGGCTCACCGCCCAGCGCCCGGGGATAGCTCTCGGGCGCGTAGTCGTTGGCCAGCCGGTAGACGTGGAAACCCGCGTCGCGCATCACCGCCAGCAGTTCGCCGATGGAGTCCCCGAGCCGGGCCATGCGCTCGGGCGTCACCTCGACACTGATCTCCGCGTCGGGCCGCAGGCTGCCCAGCATCGGCGCCAGCCCTCGGACGACGCTCCCCTCCGCGCCCTCGACATCGATCTTGATCACCCGGGCGTTCGCGATCTCCGCCGGATCGAGGAGTTCCGGCAGCGGCCGCGCCTCGATCTCGAAGGTGGACTCCGCCGGACCGTCGTACGGGACGATGCTGTTCGCGCCCATGTTGTGTGAGCTGGCGAGGACGAAGGTCAGGGTCTTGTGGCCGTCCGAGACGGCGGCGTTGAGGGCGCGGATGTTCCCGCGGGCGTTGAGCCGGCCGTGCCGCACCAGCCGGCGGTGGAAGACGGGGGAGGCCTCGATCGCGACGACACTGCCCTCGTCGCCGACGAGCCGCGACGCGAGAACGCTGAAGACACCGATGTTGGCCCCGACGTCGACGAAGCCGTCCCCCGGTCGCAGCCGGCGCCGCAGCCAGGCCGTCATGTGCGGCTCCCAGGTGCCGAACAGGTACAGGTACCGCTGGATCAGGTCCTGCGTGTCCACGGCGAACAGGTCGCCGGAGGGCACTGTGACGACTCGCCGGCGGGGATGCTCGCGCAGGTGGGGGTTGAGCCAGCGCGCGGCGAGCGCCGCCTTCCCGAACGTACCGGGGGCGGTCCGCACGTAACGGCTGCCGAGCGTGACCAGGACCTCGGACACGGGCATGCGCAGTCCTGCTCGGATGCTCAGCGCTCCCCCGTGATGGTGATCGCGGCGGAGGGGCACCCCTCGGCCGCTTCGCGCACCCGTGGCGCGTCGACGTCGTGCTCGCGGCCGGGTATCACGGCACCCAGGCCGTCGACCTTGGTGAAGACGGACGGGGCCCGGTGGACGCAGTCGCCGGAGCCGTAGCACTGCTCGGGGTCGACGGAGATCCTCATACACACTCCAGCGGCACTCGAATCGGAACCATCACGACGTGCCTGCCCGCACGTCGCCGCTCCGAACCCGCCCTGACCGCTGCCCGTCGGCATGGTTCGGCACCGGTCCCTCCCCTCGTGGGGACCGGAGCCGAGCCATGCCGACGGCGTGTGGTACGCGGTACCGGACCGGGTCGGGGAGGGCTGGGCCACCGAAAAAGCTGACCGAGAACGTTCGGCCGCACAGGGTGGCTCTCCGGGCGCTGGGCCGCTGACCTGTCCGGGTGTCGGGCGGGCGACTCGCCACTGCGACGTGATCCTGCCAGCTGAGGTCCCCGCCGGGGAGGTTTCGGTGCAGCGGCCATGACGTAGCCGCAGGTCAGGCGTATAGAGTGAGTTTTCCGGTCCGGACGTCCAGGTGCGGGGGAAGTAAGGAGTGGAGACCTTGAGTTTCGACTCAGGGGCACGCACGGCCTTCGCGGAACGTCTCGCTCTGCTGTACAGGGAGGCGGGCAACCCTCCCCTCAAACGCGTGTCCGAGGCGGTCGTCCGGCTCCAGCGGGTCGACGAACGAGGGCGGCCCGTACGGGTCTCCGCCCAGCGGATCAGCGACTGGCGGCGGGCCAAGAACGTACCCGCCCAGTTCCCCGCCCTCGCGGCGGTGCTGCATGTACTCATCCCCCTGGCGCGGCGCGCGCGACCCGCACCGGTGTCCGCTGGCCTGTACGACCTGACCCAGTGGCAGCGCCTGTGGGAGCGGGCGGTGGCCGACCCGACCGGCGAACGCCCCGCGCCGTCCGCGGCGGACGAGGAACACCCCCCGGCCGAGGCTGCCCCGGCCGTCCCCGGCGGCGTCTGCCCCTACCGCGGTCTGGCCGCGTACCGCCAGCAGGACGCCGACTGGTTCTTCGGGCGGGAGCGGAGCACGGACGCTCTCGTCGCCCAGCTCCGCGCGGCGGAGGGCACGGGCGGCCTGGTCATGCTCGTAGGCGCCTCCGGGGCGGGCAAGTCCTCCCTGCTGAACGCCGGCCTGGTGCCCGCCCTGCGCAAGGGCGCGCTGGGCGGCGGGGACGAAGGGGACGACGGGGGTGGCGGGGACGAAGGGTCCGGCCGGCCGAGGGAAGTACTCCAACTCGTACCGGGAGGCGATCCACTCGGAGAGCTGACCCGACTGATACCCGAACTCGCGCCCGTCGTAGCGCAACCGGACGCTGCGGACGCCCCGGACGCCCCGGAAACCGCGCGGGCGGCCAGGGACGCCTTCACGGCGTGGGCCCGCGGCAGGGCGGAGGCGGCGGCGGAGGCGGCCTCGCCAGTGGCAGGTCGTCCGGTCGTCATCGTGGACCAGTTCGAGGAGATCTTCACCCTCTGCGCCGACGATTCGGACCGGCGCGTGTTCGTCCAGCTCCTCCAGGCCGCCTGCGCGCCCGGCGGTCCGGGAGACCCGGCGCCCGTGCTCGTGGCCCTCGGCGTACGCGCGGACTTCTACGAGCAGTGCCTGCGCCATCCCGAGCTGGCCGACGCGCTGCAGCACCGGCACATGGTGCTGGGGCCGCTGACCACCGCGGAACTGCGCGAGGCGGTGAACGGCCCGGCCCGTGCCGTGGGCATGGAGCTCGAACCGGGCCTGGCGGAGCTGATCATCCGGGAGGTGAGCACCGGCGGCCCGCGCGGCGCTCACGACGCGGGCGTGCTGCCGCTCCTCTCCCACGCCCTGCTCGCCACCTGGCAGCGCCGCAAGGCGGGCCGGCTGACCCTGGCCGGGTACCGCGCGGCCGGCGGGATCCAGGGAGCGGTGGCGGCGACCGCCGAGCGGGCCTGGTCGGGCCTCGACCCGGCGGCGCGCACGGCCGCACGGCTGCTCCTGCTCAGGCTGGTCCGGGTGAGCGAGGACACCCAGGCCACCCGCAGGCGGGGCACCCGGCGCCGGCTGGCGCAGGAGTCGAGGGACCCCGGCAAGACGGAGGAGTCGCTCGAAGCACTGGTGCGTGCCCGGCTGGTGACGCTCGACGCTGAGACCGTGGAGATCACCCATGAGGCGCTGCTCCACGCCTGGCCGCGCCTGCGCGACTGGATCGACGAGGACCGCACCGGCAACCTGCTGCGCCAGCGGCTGGAGGAGGACGGCCGGGCCTGGGAGGAGTCGGACCGCGACGCTTCCCTCCTTTACCGGGGTTCCCGGCTGGAGCGGGCCCGCGGCTGGGCGGAGTCGGCCGACGGCACCTTTCTGACCCGGAGCGCGGTGGACTTCCTGGCCGCCGCGGTCAGGCTGCGCAAACGCTCCGTCCTGATCAGTCGAGCCGCGGTGTCGGCACTGGTCGTCCTGGCGATCCTGGCGGTCGGTTCGGCGGTGGTCGCCTGGCAGCAGCGCAACGACGCGGTGTTCGAGCAGGTGGTGGCCGAGGCGGACCGGGTCCAGTACACGGACCCGTCGCTGTCGGCCCAGCTCGACCTGGCGGCGCACCGCCTGCGGCCGGACGACGAGGACGTGCGGAACCGGCTGATCTCGATCGTGAACGCGCCCCTGGCCACACCGCTCCTCGGGCACACGGGCGCCGTCTACCTCACCTCCTTCAGCCCGGACGGGCGGACCCTGGCGACGGCGAGCTACGACCGGACGGTGCGGCTGTGGGACGTGTCGGACCCCGCGCGTCCCGAACCGCTGGGCAAGCCGCTCACCGGCCACACGAGCTGGGTCAGCTCCGCGGTGTTCAGCCCGGACGGCCGCACCCTGGCCGGCGCCTCGGACGACGGCACGATCCGGCTCTGGGACATCAGCGACCTCAGCCGCCCGCGCCCGCTCGGTGCCCCCCTGACCGGTCACGGCGGCACCGTCTACCTGCTCGCGTTCAGCCCGGACGGCCGCACGCTGGCCTCCGCCCACGACGACCACGCCGTGCGGCTGTGGAACGTGGCCGACCCGCGCCGGCCGAAGGCGCTGGACACCTTGACGGGCCCCACTGCGGCGGTGCGCTCGGTGGCGTTCAGTCCCGACGGCCGGACGCTGGCGGCAGGCGGCGACGACGAGACGGTCCGGCTCTGGAACGTCACCGACCCGGACGCCGCGACGCCGGTCGGCGAACCGCTGGCCGGTCACACCGGGCTGGTGCACTCCGTGGCCTTCAGCCCCGACGGCCGCACGCTGGCCAGTGGCAGCGCGGACGACACCGTACGGCTGTGGGACGTGGCCGATCCACGCGACGCGGCACGGATCGGCTCGCCGCTGACCGGCCACACCGGGCCCATATGGTCCGTGGCCTTCAGCCCCGACGGGGACATGCTCGCCGCGAGCAGCGCGGACAGCACGGCGAGCCTGTGGAACGTCAGCGACCCGGCCTACCCGTCCCAGATCGGCATGCCCCTCGCGGGAAGCAGCGGAGAGATGTACGCCCTCGGCTTCAGCCCTGACGGCCGCACGCTCGCCACCGGCAGCGGGGACAGCAAGGTCCGCCTGTGGTCGCTGCCGACGTCGGACATGATCGGCCGCAACGGAGCGTTCCGCCCGGACGGTCACGTACTGGCCACCGCGGCGCGCGACGGCCGGGTCCGGCTGTGGAACGTGACGAACCCCGGCCGGCCCGTGTCACTGGGCGAACCCTTCCGCCCGGCGGAGGGCGACGTGCGCTCCCTCGTGTTCTCCCCGGACGGCGACACCCTCGCGGTGCTGACGGGAAGCAGCGCGGTACAGCTGTGGGACGTCACGGACCCGACCCGGCCCACCGCCCACGGCCCACCCGTGGTGCTGCGCACCCGCTACGCCGGCCCCGACGCCCTGGCGTTCAGCCCGGACGGCCGCACGCTGGCCACGGCCTACGACGACCGCACCGTCCAGCTGTGGAACGCCGACGACCCGTCCCGCCCCCGCCCGCTCGGCGAGCCGCTCACCGGCCACACGGGATACGTCAACACCCTCGCCTTCAGCCCGGACGGCCGCACGCTGGCCAGCGGCAGCGCGGACGACACCGTACGGCTCTGGGACGTCCGCGACCCCCGCCACGCCGCCCGGCTCGGCGCCCCCCGTACGGGACACCTCGGCCCCGTCAACGCGCTGGCCTACAGCCCGGACGGCCATACGCTGGCCAGCGGCAGCGACGACGGCACGGTCCGGCTCTGGAACGTCACCGATCCCCGCGAAGCGGCCCCGGCGGACTCCACGCTCGCCGGCCACACCGACTCGGTGGTGTCGCTGACGTTCAGCCGGGACGGCGACACCCTGTCCAGTGGCGCCAACGACAACACGGTCCGGCTCTGGGACGTCCACGCCCCGGCCGGGGCCGCCCCCATCGGGGAGTCGATGAGCCCCAACGCCAAGACGGGCGGCTTCCTGTCCTTCAGCCCCGTCAGCCACATGCTGGGGGTGTCCAGCGGCACGGACACCGTACGGCTGTGGAACCTCGATGTGGACGACGCCATCGACCGCATCTGCTCGGCCACCCGCGGCGTGCTGACCGAGGAGAAATGGCACGAGTACCTGCCGCGCCTCTCGTACGAGCGCCCGTGCGATGAGTGAATGTCTCCCGCCACGCACCCGGCCTTGTTAGCCTTGGCCACAGCCCGACCGCTGGCGCATCCCCCGTCGCCAGCGGTCGGGCGTTGATGTAACCGGAGACACCGGAGATGCCGAAGACACCCAGAGACGCAAAAGACCCCCAGCCGCTACCGACTGGGGGTCTTCTCGCTGGTGGGGCTAACAGGATTTGAACCTGTGGCCTCATCCTTATCAGGGATGCGCTCTAACCAACTGAGCTATAGCCCCGCCGCGCTCTGCGGTGTATGTCCCGCGCGCTGACTCCTGAAGATTAGCGCACGAGGCGGGCAGTCCCAAAATCGGTTGTCGCGAGACCGGCGAGCGACGATCACTCGTCCTCGGCGAGCGTCAGTTCCACGCCGCCGACGAAGCCGGCGGACAGGTTGTAGATGAACGCGCCGAGCGTGGCCAGCGCCGTCGCGAGGACGACGTCGACGACCGCGATGACCGTCGCGAACAGCAGGACGTTGGGCAGCGACAGGAACGACTGCAGGTCGAAGCCGTTGGACTCGTTCGAGCCGGTCGCCTCGGAGATCGTGCCGCCGACGGTCGAGAAGACGCCCATGGCGTCCATGACCATCCACAGCACGGCGGAAGCGACGATCGTGCAGATGCCGAGCGCGATGGAGAGCAGGAAGCTGACCTTCATCACCGACCACGGGTCGGCCTTCGCCACGCGCAGGCGTGCCTTGCGGACGCGGGGCGTGGTGCGGGCGCCGGTACGCGGGCGGCGCACGGCGGCGGCCGCGTTGCCGCCCTGGGTCTGATAGGCCTGCGGCGGGTGGTACGGCCCGCCGGGCTGCTGGGGCTGCCGTTCTCCCGGCAGCGGCGAGGCCGCCTGCTGTGTCTGCTGGCCTCGGGTGTCCGTCACAGTTCCCCCCTGGGATCCATGCGTCTTGGACGAGCTCGCCGAGCGGGAGTCGGTCGCGTCGTCGTCGATCTTGCGCAGTTGAGTCGTGTGCGAATCCGTCGCACGCGCGGCGGAGCCACGGCCGCCGCCGTCCGTTTCCGTACCCCTGGAGGTACCGGCCGACCCGGCGCCCGTGGCTCCGCTCACGATGACTCTCTCCTCGTGCTACTCGGCCGAGGGCGCCTCACCCTCGTCCGTGCCGGTGGTCGCGGCACCTTCGGCGGTCTCGTCGACGACCACATCGCCGTCGACCTCCTCCGCCTCGCGTCCCGCCTCGGCGTTGCGTGCGATGCCGACGACGGCATCGCGCTTGCCCAGATTGATCAGTTGGACGCCCATGGTGTCACGGCCCGTCTCCCTGACCCCGCTGACTCGCGTACGAATCACACCGCCCGAGAGTGTGATGGCGAGGATCTCGTCGTGCTCCTCGACCACCAGCGCGCCCACGAGCGATCCACGGTCCTCGACGATCTTGGCAGCCTTGATGCCGAGGCCGCCGCGGCCCTGGACGCGGTACTCGTCGACAGAGGTCCGCTTCGCGTACCCGCCGTCGGTGGCAGTGAACACGAACGTACCGGCTCGAACAACATTCATCGAGAGCAGCTGGTCCCCTTCGCGGAAACTCATGCCCTTCACGCCCGAGGTGGCACGCCCCATGGGCCGCAGCGTGTCGTCCGAGGCGGTGAACCTGATCGACTGTGCCTTCTTGCTGATCAGCAGCAGATCGTCGTCGGCCGAGACCAGTTCGGCTCCGATCAGCTCGTCGTCGGAACCGTCCGCCTGCTCGCGCAGGTTGATGGCGATCACGCCGCCCGAGCGCGGCGAGTCGTAGTCCTTCAGCGGCGTCTTCTTCACCAGGCCCGCCTTGGTCGCCAGGACCAGGTAGGGCACCGCCTCGTAGTCGCGGATCGCGCGGATCTGGGCGATCGACTCGTCCGGCTGGAAGGCCAGCAGGTTCGCCACGTGCTGGCCGCGCGCGTCCCGGCCGGCGTCGGGCAGCTCGTACGCCTTCGCCCGGTAGACCCGGCCCTTGTTGGTGAAGAACAGCAGCCAGTGGTGGGTGGTGGACACGAAGAAGTGGTTGACGATGTCGTCTTCCTTGAGCTTCGTGCCGCGTACGCCCTTGCCGCCGCGCTTCTGGGCCCGGTAGTCGTCGGTCTTGGTGCGCTTGATGTAGCCGCCCCGCGTGACCGTGACGACGATGTCCTCCTCGGCGATCAGGTCCTCGATGGACATGTCGCCCTCGTACGGGATCAGCTTGGTCTTGCGGTCGTCGCCGTACTTCTCGACGAGCGCGGTCAGCTCCTCGCCGACGATCGAGCGCTGGCGGGCCGGGGAGGAGAGGATCTCGTTGTACTCGGTGATCTTCGCCTGGAGCTCGTCGTGCTCCCGGACGATCTTCTGGCGCTCCAGGGCCGCGAGGCGGCGCAGCTGCATCTCCAGGATCGCGTTGGCCTGGATCTCGTCGATGGCGAGGAGGTCCATCAGGCCGCCGCGCGCGATCTCGACGGTGTCGCTGCGCCGGATCAGCGCGATGACCTCGTCGATGGCATCCAGGGCCTTGAGCAGGCCGCGCAGGATGTGCGCCCGCTCCTCGGCCTTGCGCAGGCGGAACTTCGTACGCCGGACGATGACCTCGATCTGGTGGTTCACCCAGTGGCGGATGAACGCGTCCAGGGAGAGGGTGCGCGGCACGCCGTCGACCAGGGCCAGCATGTTGGCGCTGAAGTTCGACTGCAGGTCGGTGTGCTTGTACAGGTTGTTCAGCACGACCTTGGCGACCGCGTCCCGCTTCAGCACGATGACCAGGCGCTGACCGGTGCGGGACGACGTCTCGTCGCGGACGTCCGCGATGCCGCCGATCTTGCCGTCCTTCACCAGGTCGGCGATCTTCTGCGCGAGGTTGTCGGGGTTGGTCTGGTACGGCAGCTCCGTGACCACCAGGCACTGGCGGTTCTGGATCTCCTCGACCTCGACGACCGCGCGCATGGTGATCGAGCCGCGCCCGGTGCGGTAGGCCTCCTCGATGCCCGTGCGGCCCACCACCAGCGCGCCGGTCGGGAAGTCGGGGCCCTTGATGCGCTCGATGAGCGCGTCCAGCAGCTCCTCGTGCGAGGCCTCGTAGTTCTCCAGGTACCACTGGGCGCCGGCCGCGACCTCGCGCAGGTTGTGCGGCGGGATGTTGGTCGCCATGCCGACCGCGATCCCGGCCGAGCCGTTGATCAGCAGGTTCGGGAAGCGGGCGGGCAGGACGGTCGGCTCCTGGGAGCGGCCGTCGTAGTTGTCCGTGAAGTCGACGGTCTCCTCGTCGATGTCACGGACCATCTCCATGGCCAGCGGCGCCATCTTGCACTCGGTGTACCGCATGGCCGCCGCCGGGTCGTTGCCCGGCGAGCCGAAGTTGCCGTTGGAGTCGACGAGCGGCATGCGCATCGACCACGGCTGGGCGAGGCGGACCAGGGCGTCGTAGATGGAGCTGTCGCCGTGCGGGTGGTAGTTGCCCATGACGTCGCCGACGACGCGGGCGCACTTGTAGAAGCCGCGCTCGGGGCGGTAGCCGCCGTCGTACATGGCGTACAGCACGCGGCGGTGCACGGGCTTGAGGCCGTCGCGGACGTCGGGCAGCGCACGCGAGACGATGACGGACATCGCGTAGTCGAGGTAGGAGCGCTGCATCTCCGTCTCGAGCCCGACGGGCTCGACACGCATCGCCAGGGCGTCACCCTCGGGCGTCGTCACAGGAGTGTTCTCGTCGGTCATTGCTGGTGAAGGTCCTTCCTGGTGCGGTCAGCTGAGACCGACTCAGATGTCGAGGAAGCGGACGTCCTTGGCGTTGCGCTGGATGAACGCGCGCCGGGCCTCGACGTCCTCGCCCATCAGCACCGAGAACAGGTCGTCGGCCTGCGCGGCGTCGTCGAGCGTGACCTGGCCGAGCACGCGGTGCTCCTGGTCCATGGTCGTGATGCGCAGCTCCTCGGCGTTCATCTCGCCGAGACCCTTGAAGCGCTGCACGGAGTCCTCGCGGATGCGCTTGCCGGCGTTGCGGCCCATCTCGATCAGCGCGTCGCGCTCGCGGTCCGAGTACGCGTACTCGAAGTCGTCCCGGCCCCACTTGATCTTGTAGAGCGGCGGGCGGGACAGGTACACGTGCCCGGCCTCGACCAGCGGCCGCATGAAGCGGAACAGGAAGGTCAGCAGCAGGGTGTTGATGTGCTGGCCGTCGACGTCGGCGTCCGCCATCAGGATGATCTTGTGATAGCGGAGCTTCTCGATGTCGAAGTCCTCGTGCACACCCGTGCCGAACGCGGAGATCATCGCCTGGATCTCCTGGTTCTGCAGGATCCGGTCGATGCGCGCCTTCTCGACGTTGAGGATCTTGCCGCGGATCGGGAGGATCGCCTGGTACTGCGGGTTCCGGCCGGACTTGGCGGAGCCGCCGGCGGAGTCGCCCTCGACGATGAAGATCTCGCACTTGATCGGGTCGTTCGACTGGCAGTCGGACAGCTTGCCCGGCAGCGACGCCGTCTCCAGCAGGCCCTTACGACGCGTCAGGTCACGGGCCTTGCGGGCCGCCACGCGCGCGGTGGCCGCCTGGATGCCCTTGCGGATGATGTCCGCCGCCTCGTTGGGATTGCGGTCGAGCCAGTCGGCCAGGTGCTCGTAGACCACCCGCTGGACGAAGGTCTTGACCTCCGTGTTGCCCAGCTTGGTCTTGGTCTGGCCCTCGAACTGCGGCTCGCCCAGCTTCACCGAGATGATCGCCGTCAGACCCTCGCGGATGTCGTCACCCGTGAGGTTGTCGTCCTTCTCGCGCAGCAGGCGCTTGTCGCGCGCGTACTTGTTGATGAGCGAGGTGAGCGCCGCACGGAAGCCCTCCTCGTGCGTACCGCCCTCGTGCGTGTGGATGATGTTGGCGAAGGAGTACACGCCCTCCGTGTAGCCGCCGTTCCACTGCATCGCGATCTCGAGGGACAGGCTCTTGTCCTTGTCCTCGGCCTCGAGGTCGATCACGGTGGGGTGCACCAGCTCTCCCTTGCGGGAGTTGAGGTACTTCACGAAGTCGACGATGCCGCCCTCGTAGTGGTACGAGACAGTCTTGACCTCGTGCTTCTCGTCCTCGCCCGCCTCGTCCGCGCCGGCGGTGGCCTTCGCCGACTCGCGCTCGTCGGTGAGGTTGATCCTCAGACCCTTGTTGAGGAAGGCCATCTCCTGGAAGCGCCGGGAGAGCGTCTCGAAGGAGTAGTCGGTGGTCTCGAAGATGTCACCGTCGGCCCAGAAGGTGACCGAGGTGCCGGTCTCCTCGGTGGCCTCGTGCCGGGCCAGCGGCGCCGTGGGGACGCCCAGCTTGTAGTCCTGCGTCCAGCGGTAGCCGTCGGTCCTGACCTCTACGGCGACCCTCGTGGAAAGGGCGTTGACGACGGAGACACCCACGCCGTGCAGACCGCCGGAGACCGCGTAACCGCCGCCGCCGAACTTGCCGCCCGCGTGCAGCACGGTCAGCACGACCTCGACGGCGGGCTTGCCCTCGGAGGGGACGATGCCCACCGGGATGCCACGGCCGTTGTCGACGACCCGGACACCGCCGTCGGCGAGGATGGTGACGTCGACGGTGTCCGCGTGGCCGGCCAGCGCCTCGTCGACGGAGTTGTCCACGACCTCCTGCACCAGGTGGTGCAGGCCACGTTCACCGGTCGAGCCGATGTACATGCCGGGTCGCTTGCGGACCGCGTCCAGACCCTCGAGGACGGTGATGGCACTGGCGTCGTACGAGGCGGGCGCCTCGGCGTTCGAGGTGCTCACCGCGTCGTTCACGCCGGTGTCGGTGGACGGGTTGTTCTCGTTGGGGTTGCCGGAATCGGCCACGAAGCGCCCTTTCTGGCACAGCACGAGCCGGGCTCGTCGGCGGGTTGCCGGAGCGGCTGCGGCATGTTGCGTTGGTAAGCCTTGATCAGCGTTGCTCAGCTAGTCCCGGACGGTCCCCACGTTCGGGGCGGGATTGTCTTCCATTCTACCGGTAGCACTGACACTGATGGGGGTTTGCCGGTACCTGAGTCCGCATGTGCCGCCCTGAACGAGGCTCGTCCGACTCCCGATATGGGGATGGGGGCCCCAAGAGGCTCACAACGGCACTCAGCGCTTCGAGGCGTCAACCCTTGGCTACTTGGGAGTCAGATCGGTATTCGCAACCGCGTGCGGTTGCGCGACGGAGGTCGCGGCGACGGTCCACACCCGCCGTCGCGGCCCAATTATGTGAGGTACATCACCCGTCTGTGACGGGGTGCCAGATCGCCCCCGGAACACCCACAGAGCGCCCGCAGGGGCGCCCGCGGAGCGACTCCAGAGCGACTCCGGATCGCTCGCCGAACGCCTGCGGCTCACCCGTAGGTGTCGCCCGGGCCCCGGCTGCCGGGCGCGCGCAGCGGCCCGTAACGACGACCGGGACCACCGGCACCGCCGGGCCCCAGCACCTTGATCACCCGCACCGACCCGTGCCCGAGATCCTCGTTCAGCCGGGCCACCAGCGTCGGGGCCAGCAACCGGAGATTCGTCGCCCACGCCGTCGAGTCACAGCGGACGACCAGCACCCGCTCGTCCTCGTCGTACCGCTCCGGCACACAGTGCTTCGCCACGTCCGCACCGACGATCTCCGGCCAGCGGCCCATCACCCCGCCCACCGCGGCCGGCGTCTCCCAGCCGCGCTCGGTGATCAGCCGGTTGATCGCCGAACCCAACGCCATCGGGTCGCGCCCGTCGGCACGCGCCCCGGAGCGCAGGCCCCCGCGCCGCGCCTGCTTCTTCTGCTGCGCGGCGTCCCCACGCGCGCGTGCCGCCTCCCGCGCCGCCCTGAGCGCCACCCGCGCGAGATCGACACCCGACGGTTCCGGGCCACCCTTGCTGTCGGTGCCCTCCTCGGGGGGCTTCCCGGGGACCGGCCCGTCCGCGCTCATACGCGCTCCACCGCGCCCTCGGCCACCGTGAACCGCGCGCCCGCCAGCACACCCGGAACATCGTCGTCGACCGCGGCCGTCACCAGCACCTGCTCACCGGGCGCCACCAGCTCGGCCAGCCGCTCCCGGCGCCGCGCGTCCAGCTCGGCGAAAACGTCGTCCAGGACGAGGACCGGCTCATTGCCCTCCGCCCTGAGAAGATCGAACGACGCCAGCCGCAGCGCCAGGGCGTAGGACCACGACTCGCCGTGGGACGCGTACCCCTTGGCGGGCAGCGAGCCGAGTTTGAGAAGCAGATCGTCCCGGTGCGGACCCACCAGGGTCACGCCCCGCTCGATCTCCTGCTTGCGGGCCTCGGCGAGCGCGGCCATCAGCTGCTCGAACAGGTCCTCGCGCGTGTGCGCCTCTCCGGGCGCCGACGGCTTGTACTCCAGGGCGACGGGGCCGCCCCCCGGCGCCAGCTGCTCGTACGCCTTGTCCGCCAGCGGCTGCACGGCGGCGATCAGGTCGAGGCGCTGAGCCAGCAGTTCGGCACCCGCGCGCGCGAGGTGCTGGTCCCAGACGTCGAGCGTGGACAGGTCCATCGTGCGGCCGCCGTGCCGACGCGCGAGCGCCGCCGACTTCAGCAGGGTGTTGCGCTGCTTGAGGACCCGGTCGTAGTCGGAGCGCACCCCGGCCATCCGCGGGGAGCGGGCGGTGATCAGCTCGTCCAGGAAGCGGCGCCGCTCACCGGGGTCGCCCTTCACCAGCGCGAGGTCCTCGGGCGCGAACAGCACGGTGCGCACGATGCCGAGCACGTCACGCGGCTTGACCTGCGTGGATCTGTTGATACGGGCACGGTTGGCGCGGCCCGGGTTCAGCTCCAGCTCGATCAGCTGCTGCCGCTCGCCCTGTCTGACCTGGGCGCGGATCACGGCGCGCTCGGCGCCCATGCGGACCAGGGGCGCGTCGGAGGAGACCCGGTGGCTGCCGAGCGTGGCGAGATAGCCGACCGCCTCGACGAGGTTCGTCTTGCCCTGCCCGTTCGGCCCGACGAAGGCGGTGACGCCCGGGTCCAGCGGGACCTCGACCCGGGCGTACGAACGGAAGTCGGCCAGCGACAGATGCGTGACGTGCATGGTCGTTTCGCCGACCTCCCCAACCTTCGGGTGCTGACCCTCCGGTGTTGACCTTCGGGTGTTGCTTACTTCTTCTCGACCGCGTGGCCGCCGAACTGATTGCGCAGTGCGGCGATCATCTTCATCTGCGGCGAGTCGTCCTGCCGGGACGCGAACCGCGCGAACAACGACGCCGTGATCGCCGGCAGCGGCACCGCGTTGTCGATCGCGGCCTCCACAGTCCAGCGTCCCTCACCGGAGTCCTGTGCATAACCTCGCAGGTCGCCCAGGTGCTCGTCCTCGTCGAGCGCGTTGACCGCCAGGTCCAGCAGCCAGGAACGGATCACCGTGCCCTCCTGCCAGGACCGGAAGACCTCGCGGACGTTCTCCACGGAGTCGACCTTCTCCAGCAGCTCCCAGCCCTCGGCGTAGGCCTGCATCATCGCGTACTCGATGCCGTTGTGGACCATCTTCGCGAAGTGGCCCGCGCCCACCTTGCCGGCGTGCACGGCGCCGAAGTCGCCCTCCGGCTTGAGTGCGTCGAAGACCGGCTGGACCCGGGCGACGTCGTCCGCGTCGCCGCCGTACATCAGCGCGTAACCGTTCTCCAGGCCCCACACGCCGCCGGAGACGCCGCAGTCGACGAAGCCTATGCCCTTGGCGGCCAGCTCCTCGGCGTGCTTCTCGTCGTCCGTCCAGCGGGAGTTGCCGCCGTCCACGACCACGTCACCGGGCTCCAGCAGCTCGCCGAGCCGGTCGACGGTGGCCTGGGTGGCCTCGCCGGCCGGGACCATGACCCAGACCACGCGCGGGGCGCTGAGCTTGCCCACAAGCTCTTCGAGGCTGTGGACATCGGCGAGGTCCGGATTGCGGTCGTATCCGACGACGGTGTGGCCCGCGCGGCGGATCCGCTCGCGCATGTTGCCGCCCATCTTGCCGAGGCCGACGAGACCGAGCTCCATCAGTTGTGTTCCTTAAGGTGTGCGAGGTGGCGGGACGGCACGTCCTGAACCGCCGGATGCGTGCCGCGGCACTTTCGTACCCACGTCCGAGCCTAAACCCGCAGGCCCGTGCACAGCTGTGGGCGTACGCGCTCAGACGTACGCCCTCACCTGCGGGTTTGTCCCCACCTTGTGGACCACTGCGCCGGGCCCCGGGGGGCCGACCGCTCAGCCGCTCAGCCGCACCGGCATGATCAGGTACTTGTAGGCCTCGTCGGCCTCGGCGTCCACCGCGGGCTTGCCGCTGAGCAGCGCCGGCTTCGTGGACGTCGTGAAGGACAGCTGCGCCACCGGCGAGTCGATCGCGCTCAGGCCGTCCAGCAGGAACGTCGGGTTGAAGGCGATCGAGATGTCGTCGCCCTCCAGCTGCGCGTCGACCCTTTCCACAGCCTGTGCGTCGTCGCTGGAACCGGCCTCCAGGATGAGCACGCCCTGCTCGAAGCTGAGCCGCACCGGGGTGTTGCGCTCGGCGACCAGGGCCACGCGCTTGACGGCCTCCACGAAGGGGGCGGTCTCGATCACGGCGACGCTGTTGAACTCCGTCGGGAAGAGGGTCTTGTACTTCGGGAGGTCGCCCTCCAGCAGACGGGTCGTCGTCCGGCGGCCCGCACCCTCGAAACCGATCAGGCCCTCGCCCGCGCCCGAGCCGGACAGCGCCAGGATGACCTGGTCGCCGCTGGTCAGCGCCTTGGCGGTGTCCTGGAGCGTCTTGGCGGGCACCAGGGCGACCGCGGAGACCTCGGGGTTCTCCGGCTTCCACAGGAACTCGCGGACCGCGAAGCGGTAGCGGTCGGTGGAGGCCAGCGTCACCGAGTCGCCCTCGATCTCGATGCGCACACCGGTGAGGACGGGCAGCGTGTCGTCGCGGCCGGCGGCGATGGCGACCTGCTGCACGGCCGAGGCGAAGACCTCGCCGGGGACCGTGCCGGTCGCCTCCGGCATCTGCGGCAGGGCCGGGTACTCCTCCACCGGCAGGGTGTGGAGGGTGAACCGCGAGGAGCCGCAGACCACCGTCGCCCGTACACCGTCTGTGGAAATCTCCACCGGCCGGTTGGGGAGGGCGCGGGAGATGTCGGCGAGCAGGCGGCCCGAGACGAGGACCGTGCCCTCCTCCTCGATCTCCGCCTCCACCGAGACCCTCGCGGAGACCTCGTAGTCGAAGCTGGACAGGCTCAGCTGCCCTTCCTCGGCCTTCAGCAGCAGGCCCGCGAGGACCGGCGCCGGCGGACGGGCCGGGAGGCTGCGAGCCGCCCAGGCCACTGCCTCCGCGAGTACGTCGCGTTCCACCCGGATCTTCACTGTTGCCGCCTCCTGCTGTTGCCGGCGCTGCTCGCCCTGCCTGGCCTTCGTCGTCTGGGTCGGTGTCGTCGGTCCCTGTGAGGGGCAGAACACCGGGGACCAGTCTGACGCACCCCACTGACAGTAGGTGCCGTTCGGGGTCAAGTCGCGACGAGGGGCGGTCGGGCTCGAGAGAGCGAGTTGTGCACAGGGCCCGCTTCGAAACGGATTCCGCACTCTCTCTAGTCGCTAGTAGTAGTAGGGCCTGTGGATACCGTGGATAACCTCGTTTGCCCAGGTCAGAGCAGGAATTTTGTCCACCGGCCCTGTGGGCGGAGCCGGTGGACAACCGGGCGTATCTGTGGAGAACAGAAAGTTCTGCACACTCCGTGCACAGGCAGAGGCGACTTCTCCCCAGAGCCGTCCCCAGGTTTACCCACGTTTCCCACAGCCCAACCAGGCACCTTGATGTGACGCCTTTCACTCGACGCGGTGACGGGGCGCGTCGCGTTGCCGAACAGTGGACAGCCATGTGGAGAAGCTGGGGATCGCTGGGGACAACGGGCCTCAGCCTGTGGGTCGCCCGTGGACAACTCGATGCACAGCCTGTGGATCATTTCTTTGTCCACAGGCTGTGGAGATCGTTCGTCCACGAATCCACAGGGATCTGACCTGCCCTGATGATCCCTCAACACCCTGGCCTGTGGACAGGATCGGGACAACTTCCCAGTCCCCAAGGTGTGGACGGAAAAAAGTAGCCGAATCTGTGGAGGACGCCCGTAACCCGGCAGGTATTCGAACAGCGGGCAGGACGGCAGTGCGATCCCCCGGGCACGCAAAGGGCGCCCCGGGATGTCCCGGGGCGCCCTTTGCGGCCGGTGCCGGCGGCCGTCAGCCGTTCTTGATGCGGTTGGTCAGCTCGGTCACCTGGTTGTAGATGGAGCGCCGCTCGGCCATCAGATTGCGGATCTTGCGGTCGGCGTGCATCACCGTGGTGTGGTCCCGGCCGCCGAACAGTGCGCCGATCTTCGGCAGCGAGAGGTCCGTCAGCTCCCGGCACAGGTACATGGCGATCTGCCGGGCCGTCACCAGCGCGCGCCCGCGCGAGGTGCCGCACAGGTCCTCGACGGTGAGGCCGAAGTAGTCGGCGGTGGCGCCCATGATGGCCGTGGACGTGATCTCGGGGGCCGAGTCCTCGCCGCCGGGGATCAGGTCCTTGAGGACGATCTCGGTGAGGCCCAGGTCGACCGGCTGCCGGTTGAGCGACGCGAACGCCGTCACCCGGATCAGCGCGCCCTCCAGTTCGCGGATGTTGCGCGAGATCCGGGAGGCGATGAACTCCAGTACCTCGGGCGGGGCGTTGAGCTGCTCCTGCACCGCCTTCTTGCGCAGGATCGCGATGCGGGTCTCCAGCTCGGGCGGCTGGACGTCGGTGATCAGGCCCCACTCGAAACGGTTCCGCAGCCGGTCCTCCAGCGTGACCAGCTGCTTGGGCGGCCGGTCGGAGGAGAGAACGATCTGCTTGTTGGCGTTGTGGAGCGTGTTGAAGGTGTGGAAGAACTCCTCCTGCGTCGACTCCTTGTCCGCCAGGAACTGGATGTCGTCGACGAGCAGGATGTCCATCTCCCGGTAGCGCTTGCGGAAGCTGTCGCCCTTGCCGTCGCGGATGGAGTTGATGAACTCGTTGGTGAACTCCTCGGAGCTCACGTACCGCACGCGCGTGCCGGGGTAGAGGCTGCGGGCGTAGTGCCCGATGGCGTGCAGGAGGTGGGTCTTGCCGAGGCCCGACTCCCCGTAGATGAAGAGGGGGTTGTAGGCCTTGGCGGGTGCCTCGGCGACGGCGACGGCGGCCGCGTGGGCGAACCGGTTGGAGGCGCCGATGACGAAGGTGTCGAAGAGGTACTTCGGGTTCAGCCGGGCCGTCGGCTCGCCGGGTCCGGTCGCCGGTGCGGGCTGTGCGGCCAGCGGGCCGGGGGCGCCGGTGGCGGGTCCGGGTCCGACGGGGCCGCCGCGGTGGACGTGGCCGGAGCCGGACGGCGGCTCGGGCAGGTCTCGCCGGGGGCCGCGCTGGTCGTAGTCGCCGCGCGGCTGGTCGTAGTCGTTACGCGCCTGTTCGTAGTCGTTGCGGGACTGCTCGCGGTCACCGCGTTCGTAGTCGCCGCGCTCGTACTCACCGCGTTCGTATGTGCCGCGCTGGGAGTCGTACGGCGGGCGGTCCGGCGACTGCTGACGGTAGTCCTGTTGGTACGAGTCCTTGGGATAGGGCTCCTGGCCGTAGGACTCCTGCGGCGGTGTCGCGTAGGGGTCGCGCTCGGGGAAGCCGAGGCGCTGCTGCTGCCAGCCGTAGTCGTCCTGCTGCGCCGGGCGCGGCCAGGAGCCGGGCTCGGGGCGCTGGTACTCCTGCGGGTAGGCGGGGCGGGCGGTGGGGAGCTGATCGGCGCGGTGGCGGCCGTATCCCTCGTACTCGTCGCGGCCGCCGCCCTGCCCCTGGTGGCCGGGGGCGGGGAGCTCGGGCTCCTCGTAGCGGGGCTGGGGGCGGGCGGCCTGCGTCTGCGGGGCGGGCGGCGCGGGGTCGCCGGCGGTGTCGTCGACGGTGATCGCGATGCGGATCGGCCGGCCGCATTCGCGGCTCAGGGTCTCGCTGACGACGGGGGCGAGGCGGCCCTCCAGTACGCCTTTCGCAAATTCGTTCGGTACGGCGAGCAGAGCGGTGTCGGCGACCAGCGCGAGGGGCTGGCAGCGCCGGATCCAGTGCTCGTCCTTCGACTCGACACCCTGCCCGCGGCCCTCCCCGAGAAGTTGCTCCAGTACGCGTGGCCACACTGCGGCAAGATCGGCAGGTACGTCAGCCACAGGGCACGCTCTCTCACGAGTCCCTCGAAGGTGTGATTCGGGGACGGGTCGGGATGAAACTCGAGTGGGGCAGGGATAAGGGAACGAATCGGAGTCCAGTCACGGTAGTCAGCGTGGCCGGTAGGGTTCAAGTTGTTGTCCCCAGCCTGTGGACAAGTGTCTACCGGTCACCGCTGGTTTGACCGAATGGCGCAGTCCCACGTACCGTAACCAGGTCGAGTTGTCGATGGCTGCTGCCGCCTGCCTCCGATGGGCACAGGTCACGTACAAGGTGATCGAAAAGCGGTGCACTCGGGCGTAACGCGAGCTACTCGTGGGCGCACGGTGACAGCCAGGACGGCACCCCGCCAACCCCGATTCTTTCTGGAGCCCCCGAGTGAGCAAGCGCACCTTCCAGCCGAACAACCGTCGCCGCGCGAAGACCCACGGCTTCCGGCTGCGTATGCGTACCCGTGCCGGCCGCGCGATTCTCGCGACTCGCCGTAGCAAGGGTCGCGCCCGTCTGTCCGCCTGATCCCGGTCAGGTCATGACATCGTGCTGCCCACCGAGAACCGGCTGAGGCGGCGCGAGGACTTCGCGACCGCGGTACGACGAGGCCGCCGGGCCGGACGCCCGGCTCTCGTCGTCCACCTTCGAAGCGGTGCCACGGACCCGCACGCGCCTGGGGAGAGCGCTCCCCCGACACGTGCGGGTTTCGTCGTGAGCAAAGCTGTGGGTGGTGCGGTGGTGCGCAACAAGGTGAAGCGCAGGCTTCGCCATCTGATGCGCGACCGGATCGACCTGTTTCCCCCCGGTAGCCTGGTAGTCGTACGAGCGCTACCCGGTGCGGGTGACGCCGACCATGCACAGCTGGCCCAAGACCTGGACGCCGCCCTGGAGCGGC
Source organism: Streptomyces sp. BB1-1-1 (assembly GCF_031597775.1). Classification (NCBI taxonomy): domain Bacteria; kingdom Bacillati; phylum Actinomycetota; class Actinomycetes; order Kitasatosporales; family Streptomycetaceae; genus Streptomyces; species Streptomyces sp. BB1-1-1. The sequence goes on from NZ_CP134203.1 coordinate 4,418,795, forward strand.
TACTGGGAGGGGGCGCGCGATGAAGTACCCGCTGCTGGCTCTGATCAAGCTGTACCAGTGGACGATCAGTCCGCTGCTGGGGCCGGTGTGCAAGTACTACCCGTCGTGTTCCCACTACGGCTACACGGCCGTCGACCGGCACGGTGCTCTCAAGGGCACGGCGCTCACCGCTTGGCGCATCCTGCGGTGCAATCCGTGGTCGCTGGGCGGCGTGGACCATGTTCCGCCGCGTAAGCGCCCGCGGTGGCACGAAATGCTGCGTGACGCCTGGCGTGCACGCAAGGGCGGGCCCTCCGCCGCCGAACCGGCCATCGAAGGACAGGCTTCTCCCGCGAGTCCGTCCGGTCCTTCGAGCCCGGCCGCAGAGACCCAGTCCCATGCCCAAGGAGCATGATTAGTGGACACGATTGCCAGCCTCTTCAGCTTCATCACGACACCTGTCTCCTGGGTCATCGTCCAGTTCCACAGCGTGTACGGCGCCATCTTCGGGCCGGACACCGGATGGGCCTGGGGCCTGTCCATCGTGTCCCTGGTGATCCTCATCCGTATCTGCCTGATCCCGCTCTTCGTGAAGCAGATCAAGGCGACGCGCGGGATGCAGACGCTCCAGCCGGAGATGAAGAAGATCCAGGAGCGCTACAAGAACGACAAGCAGCGCCAGTCCGAAGAGATGATGAAGCTGTACAAGGAGACGGGCACCAACCCGCTCTCCTCGTGCCTTCCCATCCTGGCGCAGTCCCCGTTCTTCTTCGCCCTGTACCACGTGCTCAACAGCATCGCGTCGAACGACACCATCGGTGTGATCAACGACCGCCTGCTGGAGAGCGCCCAGAAGGCCCACATCTTCGGTGCGCCGCTGGCCTCGAAGTTCACCGACGGCGCTTCCAAGGTGGAGGCCCTCGGGTCCTCGCTGACCGACGTCCGGGTCGTCACCGCGATCATGATCGTGCTGATGTCGGCGTCGCAGTTCTTCACCCAGCGCCAGCTGATGACCAAGAACGTCGACACGACGGTGAAGACGCCGTTCATGCAGCAGCAGAAGATGCTGATGTACGTCTTCCCGGTCATGTTCGCCGTCTTCGGCATCAACTTCCCCGTCGGTGTCCTCGTCTACTGGCTCACCACGAACGTGTGGACCATGGGTCAGCAGATGTACGTCATCCGCAACAACCCGACACCGGGTTCCAAGGCCCAGGCGTCCTACCTGGAGCGCCTGCACAAGAGCGTCACCCAGCACGGCAAGACGCGTGGCCGTGGTGAGAAGGCCGTCGTCAAGGCCATCGTCGCCAAGGGCCGGGACCGCAACGAGTTCGAGCGGAAGTTCATCAACGGTCTGAACAAGGCGGGCCTGGCGGCTCAGCCCGACGGCACCGTGCTGAAGAGCGACACGGCCGTCGCCACCCAGACCGAGGACGGCGCGACCGTGGCCACTCCGGCCACTCCCAAGCGCCAGCAGCCCAAGCGGCAGAGCAAGTCTCAGCGCCAGTCCGTGAAGGCGGCCGGCGAGTCCGAGCCCAAGACCTCGCTGACCAAGTCGGACGAGCCGCAGGACGGCAAGCAGGACGCCAAGCCTGCCGCCGCCAAGAAGCCGGCGCAGAAGTCCGGCGGCGGTGGCCGCAGCAAGGCCCAGTCCGGACAGCGCAAGGGCCCGCAGCGGCCCAAGTCCCCGTCGAAGAAGTAAAAAGGAGTCCATCCCGTGACGGAAGGCACCACCTCCGCCGCTGCCGAGGGCGCAGACACCCTGACTCGCCTCGAGAACGAGGGCGAGATCGCCGCGGACTACCTGGAGGGTCTGCTCGACATCGCCGACCTCGACGGCGACATCGACATGGACGTCGAGGCCGACCGTGCCTCTGTCTCGATCATCAGCGATTCGAACAGCCGTGACCTGCAGAAGCTGGTCGGCCGGGACGGCGAGGTGCTGGAGGCTCTGCAGGAGCTCACGCGCCTGGCCGTGCACCGGGAGACCGGCGACCGCAGCCGGCTGATGCTCGACATCGCGGGTTACCGGGCCACGAAGCGGGCCGAGCTCTCCGAGCTGGGCGCCAAGGCCGCAGCCGAGGTCAGGAGCAGCGGCGAGTCCGTGCGAATGAAGCCGATGACACCGTTCGAGCGCAAGGTCGTGCACGACGCGGTCAAGGCGGCGGGGCTGCGCAGCGAGTCCGAGGGCGAGGAGCCGGAGCGCTTCGTCGTCGTGCTTCCTGCCTGATCGGTCCTCTCGTTCTCCGGCCCCGTCTGTTGCGCAGGCGGGGCCGAACTTTGTCAGCCTGATAGTTCTGGTGGTTCTGATAGCGGCGACTGGTGCGCCGGTGCCGTACGGAAGGACGGTCCCCGTGACGGAGGCAGCGGAGCTTCCCCCTGTGCCCGAGCAGGCACGTGACGTGTTCGGCGATCGGTACGCGGACGCGGTCCGCTACGCGGAACTGCTCGCCGAGGCAGGGGTGAAGCGCGGTCTGATCGGTCCCCGTGAGGTTCCCCGCCTGTGGGAGCGGCATCTGCTGAACTGCGCGGTGCTCTCGGAGGTCGTGCCCGAGGGCGTGACGGTGTGCGACGTCGGTTCGGGTGCCGGATTGCCGGGGATCCCACTGGCGCTCGTCCGGGAGGATCTGAAGATCACGCTCCTGGAGCCGCTGCTGCGGCGCACGAACTTCCTGACCGAGGTCGTGGAGCTGCTGGGCCTGGACCATGTCACCGTCGTGCGTGGCCGGGCCGAGGAGGTCATGGGGAAGATGCCGCCGGTGCATGTGGTGACCGCCCGTGCCGTTGCTCCGCTGGACCGCCTCGCCACGTGGGGGGTTCCGCTGCTGCGCCCGTACGGCGAGATGCTCGCCCTCAAGGGCGACACGGCCGAGGAGGAGTTGAAGGCCGCGGCCACGGCGCTGAGCAAGCTGGGTGCGGTGGAGACGTCCATCCTGCATGTCGGCGAGGGGGTCGTGGACCCCATGTCCACCGTGGTGCGGGTCGAGGTCGGGGAGAGCCCGGGTGGCGTGCGTTTCGCTGCCAAGCGGGCCAAGGCGGCCCGGACGGGGCGTGCCCGGAGGCGTCGCGGATAGCCTCATTCGGTTGCTGCGTCACCGACGGCGCTGATGCGTCCTGATGGTGAGCCGTACTCCACACAAGCTGCCAAACCTATGCATGCCGGAGTGTCGCGGCATTTCGGCATCGGCTGCTGTGCATCGTGTTTCACGTGAAACGTCGCTCACTGCTGCACGGCATCATCAGTCGCGGCCGCGCCGCGGCCGACCCCCGCGATCGAAAGCCTCTCGGGTCGCTCGGAGAGGGCGGGGAGTTGTCCACAGAGGTGGATTTCTCCACAGAAGGCCAGGCCTCACTGGTTCATGACCCCGAAGACATGGGAGGCTCTGTTCATTGCGAGCCTGAAGTCGAGGAGAGTGAATCCTTGCGGTCCGACGCCAATATCGCGGGACCGATGACCGATCCGGTCCCCGGTCCCCGTACCGAGTCGATGGGGGCGGATGTTTCACGTGAAACACCGCCTCCGATGGACGACACTCCGATCGGTCGTGCTGCCCAACTGGCGGTGGAAGCCTTGGACCGCGCCGGCGAGGGATTGCCGCGGCCCGAGCAGACCAGGGTCATGGTGGTCGCCAATCAGAAGGGCGGTGTGGGCAAGACGACGACGACCGTCAACCTTGCCGCGTCGCTTGCCCTGCACGGTGCCCGGGTCCTGGTCGTCGACCTCGACCCGCAGGGCAACGCCTCCACTGCGCTGGGCATCGACCACCACGCCGACGTCCCATCCATCTACGACGTACTGGTCGAGAGCAGGCCGCTCTCGGAGGTGGTCCAGCCGGTCCCCGACGTCGAGGGCCTCTTCTGCGCGCCCGCCACCATCGATCTCGCCGGTGCGGAGATCGAGCTGGTCTCTCTGGTGGCACGTGAGAGCCGGCTTCAGCGGGCGATCCAGGCATACGAGCAGCCGCTGGACTACATCCTCATCGACTGCCCGCCCTCCCTCGGCCTGCTGACGGTCAACGCCCTCGTCGCGGGCCAGGAGGTGCTGATCCCGATCCAGTGCGAGTACTACGCGCTGGAGGGGCTGGGACAGCTGCTGCGCAACGTCGACCTGGTTCGCGGGCACCTCAACCCCACCCTGCATGTGTCGACGATCCTGCTCACCATGTACGACGGCCGGACGCGGCTCGCGTCCCAGGTCGCCGACGAGGTGCGCAGCCACTTCGGCGACGAGGTACTGCGGACGAGCATTCCTCGCTCGGTCCGTATCTCCGAGGCCCCGAGCTATGGGCAGACGGTACTGACCTACGATCCAGGATCGAGCGGAGCCCTCTCCTATCTGGAGGCGGCACGCGAGATCGCGCTGAAGGGCGTGGGCGTCAGCTACGACGCGACGCATGCCCATATCGGCGCACAGAACGACCCGAGCATGGTGGAGGGGATCCAGTGAGTGAGCGACGGAGGGGGCTGGGCCGAGGTCTGGGCGCACTGATCCCCAATGCTCCGACGGAGAAGTCGGTGGCGTCGGCGGCGCTGGGGAATGCGGCTTCCGCGTCCCCGGGGGCGATGCCCCTGCTGCCGAATGACCGCGGTGTGGCCGCGGCGAAGGTAGCCACGCTGCCGCCTGTTCCACGTGAAACGGAGGAGTCGGCGGCAACCGGTCCGGCATCGAGTGGGGTGGACGCGCTGAGGTCGCCCGTGGGGGCGCACTTCGCAGAGGTCCCGCTCGACTCCATCACGCCGAACCCGAAGCAGCCGCGTAAGGACTTCGACGACGACGCGCTGGCCGAGCTGGTCACCTCCATCAGGGAGGTCGGCCTTCTCCAGCCTGTCGTCGTCCGGCAGACGGGGCCCGGACGCTACGAGCTCATCATGGGTGAGCGCCGGTTCCGGGCATGCCGGGAACTGGAGATGGAGACCATCCCGGCGATCGTGCGGGCCACGGAGGACGAGAAGCTTCTCCTGGACGCGCTGCTGGAGAACCTTCACCGGGCTCAGCTGAACCCGCTGGAAGAGGCCTTCGCCTACGACCAGCTGCTGAAGGACTTCAACTGCACGCACGACCAGCTGGCGGACCGAATTGGCCGCTCCCGCCCGCAGGTCTCCAACACGCTGCGTCTGCTGAAGCTCTCGCCGAAGGTTCAGAACCGAGTGGCTGCCGGAGTGCTCTCCGCCGGGCACGCTCGTGCGCTGCTCTCCGTGGAGGACCCGGAGGACCAGGACCGGCTGGCCCATCGGATCGTGGCCGAGGGGCTCTCGGTGCGGTCGGTCGAGGAGATCGTGACCCTGATGGGGTCCCGGCCGCAGAAGGCGCAGCGGGCCAAGGGCCCGCGGGCCGGTTCCCTCGTCTCGCCGGCGCTCTCTGATCTGGCGACGCGGCTCTCGGACCGCTTCGAGACGCGCGTGAAGGTCGACCTGGGACAGAAGAAGGGCAAGATCACCGTGGAGTTCGCCTCCATGGAGGATCTTGAGCGGATCCTTGGGAGCCTCGCTCCCGGTGAGGGGCCCGTGCTGCAGAAGGGCCTCCTGGAGGGCGAAGCGGAAGAGTCCGACTCCTGAGACTCGGGCCGGTGGAGCACTCGTCGGTGCTCCACCGGCCGATGGGGCGGGTCGTGTCCGGTGCGTACCGGAACACGGCCCGCCCTTTGCTTTCCGTCGGTGTCGGGGTCACCGCATCGTGGATACGATGCGATCGGGAAGGCGCAAGCACCTGGCAGCACCTCTGAGAGGAAGGCAGGGGCCATGCGATCGATGAGCCGCACCGGACTGGTGAGCGCGGGCTTGGGGCTGGGCGCGGTCGGTGGGTTCATCGGCAGCCTGCTCAGGGAACGGAGCGCTCTGACAGCCGCCCGCGACGCGGCGGGCGAAGGAAGCGAGGAACAGCCTTCATGGGGCGCCGGCTCGTACCGCTCACGCTGGACAACCTTCAGGACCTTCCCCAGCGCTGTCGCTCGTGTGTCTTCTGGGAGCTGGACCCCGTCAGCGGCGAAGCCGCGGTAAAGGCGGGCACGCCGACCCTGGAGAAGGAGTCCTGGATCTCCGCTGTCCTGCTGGACTGGGGATCATGCGGCCGGGTGGTCTACGTCGACGACGTTCCGGTGGGCTTCGTCCTCTACGCACCTCCCGCATACGTACCGCGCTCGACCGCGTTTCCCACGAGTCCCGTCTCGCCCGACGCTGTGCAGTTGATGACCGCCTTCGTGATGCCGGGCTATCAGGGGCAAGGGCTGGGCCGGGTGATGGTTCAGACGGTCGCCAAGGATTTGCTGCGCCGGGGCTTCAAGGCGATCGAGGCGTTCGGGGACGCCCGCTGGAAGGAGCCCGCCTGCGTCCTGCCGGCGGACCATCTGCTGGCTGTGGGCTTCAAGACGGTTCGGCCCCATCCCAGCCATCCGAGGCTGCGGTTGGATCTCCGGTCCACGCTGTCTTGGAAGGAAGACGTGGAGATGGCACTGGACCGGCTGCTCGGAGCCGTCCAGAAGGAACCCGCGCTGCGACCGCTGTAGCGGAGTGCGGTGCGGAGGACCGCTGTAAAGCGAATGGGCCGACCCATCCGGGTCGGCCCATTCGTGTTTCACGTGAAACGTCAGTCGGCGATGAAGTCCTCGAGGTCGCGAACGATCGCGGCCTTCGGCTTGGCGCCGACGATGGTCTTGGCGACCTCGCCACCCTGGTAGACGTTCAGGGTCGGGATGGACATGACGCCGTACTTGGCGGCCGTACCCGGGTTCTCGTCGATGTTGAGCTTGACGATCTCGATCTTGTCACCGTACTCGGCGGCGATGGCCTCGAGGGACGGCGCGATCTGACGGCACGGACCGCACCAAGCGGCCCAGAAGTCCACCAGGACGGGCTTGTCGTTCTTGAGGACGTCCTGCTCGAAGGAGTCGTCGGTCACTTGCTTCAGGGTGCCGGCCACTGCGGGCTCCTTAACTGGTTGATGCGTGGGGCGGATGGGGGTCAGACAGTGGTCTTCTCGGGCTCGGCCTTGTCCTCGTCGGTGAGCGCGGCGAGGAAGCGCTCGGCGTCGAGGGCGGCGGAGCAGCCCGTGCCGGCGGCGGTGATCGCCTGGCGGTAGGTGTGGTCGACCACGTCTCCGGCGCCGAAGACGCCGGTCAGGTTGGTGCGGGTCGACGGGGCGTCGACCTTCAGGTAGCCCTCCGGGTCCAGGTCGAGCTGGCCCTTGAAGAGCTCGGTACGCGGGTCGTGACCGATCGCGATGAACAGGCCGGTCACCGCCAGGTCCGAGAGCTCGCCGGTCTTGACGTTGCGCAGCTTCAGGCCCGACAGCTTCTGGTCGCCCTGGACCTCGGCGACCTCGCTGTCCCAGACGAACGAGATCTTGGGGTCGGCGAAGGCGCGCTCCTGCATCGCCTTGGACGCGCGCAGCGTGTCACGGCGGTGGACGATCGTCACGGACTTGGCGAAGCGGGAGAGGAACGTGGCCTCCTCCATCGCGGTGTCACCGCCGCCGATCACGGCGATGTCCTGGTCCTTGAAGAAGAAGCCGTCGCAGGTCGCGCACCAGGAGACGCCGCGGCCGGAGAGGGCGTCCTCGTTGGGCAGGCCGAGCTTGCGGTGCTGGGAACCGGTGGTGATGATGACGGCCTTGGCCTGGTGGACGGTACCCGCGGTGTCGGTGACCTTCTTGATCTCGCCGCTCAGGTCGACGGCGACGACATCGTCCGGGATCAGCTCGGCGCCGAAGCGCTCGGCCTGGGCGCGCATGTTGTCCATGAGCTCGGGGCCCATGATGCCGTCCTGGAAGCCCGGGAAGTTCTCCACCTCGGTGGTGTTCATCAGGGCACCACCCGCGGTGACGGCGCCCTCGAACACCAGCGGCTTCAGCGACGCGCGCGCGGTGTAGAGCGCCGCCGTGTAGCCGGCGGGCCCGGAGCCGATGATGATCACGTTTCGGACGTCGCTCACGGCTTCATTCCTCGTCTCTGGACTGCGTCTTCAGGGCCGGGTGGAGCTTCTCTCGGAGCTCTCACCCCACCCAACGGATCCTACGGGGCGCGCATTCCCGCTGTGTCCGGGCACACGGAGTCGAGGGGTCGGGCATACGCCGAAGAGGGCCGGGCGCGAGCGCTCAGGAACGAGCGTAGGAGTGCTTCAAAAGGATCTCGGCCTTGCTGACAGCAGGCTGAGACACACACGCCGACTCGACGATGTAGGCGGTCACTCGGCTGTCGTTGGAGGCGCCGGGCAGCACTACGAGGAGTGCTTCCTTGCCCTTGTAGACGCCGTCCTTCGTGGCCAGCGCCGCGTCGTTGCGTCCGATGCCCTTCCGGATGCATTCGGGAACCGTCGGCTGCTTGAAGACGCGGTTCTCACCACCGGTCTCGGATTCCATGCCGAAGCTGCGCGGTGTACGCGGTCCGTTCTGCGCGCCGCCCTGGTCGTCGGCGATGAGAGCGGCGACCTGCTCCTTCAACTTTCCTTCGGAGAAGGTGTCCGCAAGCGCGGTGTCGTCGGACGGGCTCCCCCCGGTGACCGAGGAGACGATCACGGAGCCGAGCCCGATGGCGGCAGCGGCGGCCACGGCGCCGAGTACGGCGATCCTGCGCCGCCCGCTTCGCTTGCGGTCCTTGCGGCCCGGCCCGGTGGAGGAAGGACGGGCGTGCCCGGAAGGTCGGTCCGTTGTGGCCGATGTTTCACGTGAAACACGACGCGCGCTGTCGTTCCTGTCGGATGCGGCGGGCGCGGCAGCGGCAGGCGTCGGCTCCGGGGGTTCCGTAACGGTGGCGCTCAGCAGTGCCTCGGCCGCCAGGGCGGCGTCGATACGGCCGGCCACGTCGTCGGGCATCCGCGTCGGCCCAGGCAGCGTGCCGAGCAGCCCTTGGATCTCCTCCAGCGACGCGAGCACGTCCGCGCACAGCTCGCAGGTCTCCAGGTGCTGTCGTACGTCCGCGGTCCGGGACGGCGGGAGCAGGCCTTCGGCGAGGTCGGAGATCTCCGCGACGTCCGGGTGCCCGGTCATGTCTGTCGTCGACGACGTCACGCTCGTCCACCTCCGCCCTTCACTGCGGCTGAATCGCTCGGCCCCGCGTCCGGCGGGCCCGCACGGTGCGGTCCCGCTGCGGGTGGGACGGATGGCCCCTGCGTCCGGTTCCGTTTCGCACCCGGCTTCGTGTCCTCGCCGCTGCCGTCCGGTCGCAGGTGGGTGAGGAGCGGCAGGAGTCTGGCTCTGCCCCGGGCGCACCGGCTCTTGATCGTGCCGGTCGGCACGTCGAGGATCCGGGCAGCCTCCGCGACGGGGTAGCCCTGCATGTCCACCAGGACGAGGGCGGCCCGCTGGTCGGCCGGCAGGGTACCCAGGGCCTCCAGCAGCTGGCGATGCAGGTCGTTGCGCTCGGCGGGCGCCGAGGCCGACTCGTGCGGCTCCAGGAGCTGCTCCAGGCGCTCGGTGTCGTCGACGGGGGCGGTCTTCCGGGAGGCGGCCTTGCGGGCGCGGTCCAGGCAGGCGTTGACCGTGATCCGGTGCAGCCACGTCGTGACGGCTGCCTGTCCGCGAAAGGTGTGGGCGGCGCGGTAGGCGGAGACGAGCGCGTCCTGAACGGCGTCAGCGGCCTCCTCCCGATCCCCCAGCGTCCGCAGGGCCACCGCCCAGAGCCGGTCCCGGTGACGGCGCACGAGCTCACCGAAGGCGTCGGGGTCGCCTTCTACGTGGCGGGCGAGGAGGTCCTGATCGCTGATGCCGCCGTATGCGGTGTCATCCGCCATAGGCCTCCCCCTTTTCCCCGGCGGGCTCTCAGCCCTTGAACGTCACATCGGTGACGGCCTGCTTGTACCCGGCGCCGCTGTAGCCGTCGGAGGGAGCACTCGGCACGGCGGTGATCCACAGCAGAACGTACTGGGTTTTGAGCGGCTTCGCCGCCTTGGCCGTCAGCGAGGTGCCACTGGTGGTGGCGGTCGCGATCTCCTTCATCCCATCGATCCCCGTCGAGGGCGACAGCGAATCGGTGGCGTAGAGGTGCACCGTCGTGTGATCACCGGCGTACCGGAGACCTATCGACGCTGTCGAGAGCTCCTTGGCCGAACCGAGGTCGTAGACAATTCCGACGCCCGGCTTGTAGGGCGCGAGCGTCGGCCCGTCGTTGTACCTGTTCGTACGCCAGTACGTGGAAGGGTCGCCGTCGTAGGTCTTGGCCACGTCCCCCGGTGCCTGGGCGCTGCCCTCGGCGACGTACTCCTGGGAGCCTTGGATGCTGATCGGCTTGACGGGCTTGGGCTGCTCGTCGTTCTTGTCGTTGTCGCCGTCCGTCGTCTGCGTCTGATTCTGGTCGTCCGCCTTGCCGCCCCGCTCCATGATCGCGTCCGCGAGCTGCCAGCTGCCCAGGCCGAGCGCGGCGATCAGCAGAGCGGAGACGCTCCACTTCAGTGCCTTGCCGGTACGGCTCTGCAGCGGGGGTGGCGGGGTCGGCACCGGCTGGGTGGCGCCGGGGTGCGGTGCCGGACGGCCGTAGGCGCCCTGCTGGTAGGCCGTGCGCTGGTACTGGGGCGGGGCGGTGTACGTCGGCTCCGGCGGGCGGATGCGGGGCATCTCGCCGATTGCCTTCACCAGTTCCTCCGGCGTGGTGCACGGAGACTCGTGGCGGGAGGCGGTGGCGCCGTCGTTGGCGAGCGCCCGCATGGCGAGCTCGGACAGGCCGCGGTGGACACCCGCGCGCACCTGGTCCGGGGGGATCAGCCCGATGTCCTTGGGCAGACCGGCCAGACCGTGGGCGTCGCTCTCGTACGGCCAGCGCTGGGTGAGCGTGGCGTACAGCAGGGCACCGATGGCCTCGGTGTCGGTGCGCTGCGGGGTGTCGGAACTGATGCCGCGCAGCGCGGCGTTGACGGCGAGTCCGCGAATCCGCCACTGGCCCGTCGACGTCCGCAGCACCGCGGTGGGGCTCAGGCGCAGATGGGCGAGGCCCTCACGGTGGGCGGCCGCCATGGCGCCCGCGACCTGACTCACCATCTGGTAGGCGTCGTACACCTCCAGCGGGCCGGAGGCGAGCAGAGCGGTCAGCTCGGTGGCGTCGGGGAGCCACTCGTGCACGACGTAGACGATGTCGTTGTCCTCGACGGCGTCGAGGACCTGGACGAAGCGGGGGTCGCCGAGAAGGGCGGAGGAACGTGCCGCGGCCAGCACGGAGCGGGCGCGTGAGTGATCCGCCGGAAGGATGTGGACCCCGACGGCGCGGCGGAGTTTCTCGTCGACGGCCCGCCAACTGCTGAAGCCGTCCAGACGGGTGACGCACTCCTCGAGGCGGTAGCGTCTGGCGAGTTTGTGCCCGCTGTGCAGTTCGGGAGGCGAGGCCTTGCCGGAATCCTCGCTCGTGGGGCTCCCCTGTGCCTCGTCGCTGTCCGTTTCCCGCTCCCGGTTGTTGGCCACCCCGTCGGCCGTGGACTGGTCCGCCTGGGCGGTCAGCGGCTCATCGCCGCTGTTGTCTGCCACGTCGACGGCAGCTGTGCTCCGTTCCGCCACCGTCGTTCCTGCCTCCCCATTCGATGCGCGCCGGCCGACTCCCGATGCGCGCAGTCCGACGCCGAACCCAATTGTGCCCACAGTCCGGCGCTATGCACGACACACGGCGGCGGACGATGGTTGTGCGCCTACCCCGGGTCTCAGCGTCCCAGGCGTCCGCGCACCATGCCGACCAGCGAGTTGACTTCCTCGATACGCATCCGGCGGGCGGCGACGAAGAAGACGCCGAACAGGAGCAGCCCGCCGGCCAGCAGCGCCGCGAACGACCCCAGTACGCCCTGGCCGAGCGCACGGCTGATCGCGTAGCAGGCCGCACCGCTGAGCAGGGCGGCCGGGACGGACGCGATGCACAGCCGGGCGTACGTCCGCAGCACCCGGGCGCCGTCCAGGTCCCCGCCGAGCCGCTTGCGCAGCCTGCGCCAGGCGACGCCCACGCCGATCACGTAGGCCAGGCCGTAGGAGGCGGCCATGCCTACGACGGCCCAGCGCGCCGGGAGCAGGAAGTAACAGAGCCCTGCGGCAGTGGCGTTGACCGCGGCCACGATGACCGTGTTGTAGAAGGGCGTCCGGGTGTCCTCATAGGCGTAGAAGGCACGCAGGACGACGTACTGCACGGAGTACGGGACGAGACCGAGGCCGAAGGCCATCAGCATGTAGCCCATGTTGGTGGCAGCGCCCGTACCCGAGGAGCCGAAGATCAGCGTGCACATCGGGATGCCGAGGGCGACGAAGCCGAAGGAGACCGGCACGATCGCGACGGCCGTCGTGCGCAGGCCCTGGGAGATGTCGTCGCGGACCGCGCCGCCGTCGTTCTCGGATGCCGAGCGGGAGATGCGGGGAAGCAGCGCGGCCATCAGGGAGACGGTGATGATGGCCTGCGGCAGGCCCCAGATCAGCTGGGCGTTGGCATAGGCACTGAAACCGGTGCCGGGGATGTTGGTGTCCGTGACCGACGCCGTGGCCAGCTGGGTGACGACGAGGGCGCCGGCCTGGTTGGCGAGGACGAACAGGATCGTCCACTTGGCGAGCATCGCGGCCTTGCCCAGGCCGTGACCCTTCCAGTCGAACCGCAGCCGCAGCTTGAATCCGGTCTCGCGCAGGTAGGGGATCATCGCCAGGGCCTGGACCACGAGGCCGAGGAGTACGCCGACGCCGAGCAGCCGCTCGCCTTCCGGCGGGATGTTCTGGACCGTCATGCCGGAGTCGCCGGCGGTGCCGTAGACCCAGATGAACGTGCCGAGCGTGACGATGATGACGATGTTGTTCAGGACTGGGGTCCACATCATCGCGCCGAACCGGCCGCGGGCGTTGAGGATCTGCCCCATCACCACGTGGACGCCCATGAAGAAGATGGACGGCAGGAAGTACCGGGTGAAGGTGACGGCCGTCTCGTTGGCCGCCGGGTTGGAGGCGACCGGGTTCGACAGCGCGCGAACCAGCAGCGGTGCCGCGAGCATGGCGAGCGCGGTGAGCACTCCGAGGGCGACCATGACCAGGGTCAGAAGCCGGTTGGCGTAGGCCTCGCCGCCGTCCTTGTCCTCCTTCATGGCGCGCACGAGCTGCGGGACGAAGACCGAGTTGAGGCCGCCGCCGACGGTCAGGATGTAGATCATCGTCGGCAGTTGGTAGGCGATCTGGAACGACTCGCCCAGCAGCGCGAGTCCCAGCGCCGAGACGATCATCGCGGACCGGATGAACCCGGTGAGCCGCGACACCATCGTGCCCGCCGCCATTACGGCGCTCGACTTCAGCAGGCCCCCCGCACGCCCGCCCTTCTTGGGCGCGGCGGCCGGTGCGGCGGCGGGCTCGGGCTCCTGGAGGGGCGCCTCGGCCGCTTCCGGAGTGGGCGCCACCGCGTACTGGCCAGGCGCGGGCGCCGCGTGCTGCTGCTGCCCGGGCGCCGGAGCGGGGCCGCCGTACTGACCGTAGGCCGGTGCGTTCCCGTACGGGTCGGGTCCCTGGTGCGCGCCGTACTGTCCCGGCCCCGGTGTCCCGTCGTACTGCCCCGGCGCCGGTGCGGGGGCGGGCACGGAGGCGTGGTCGTCGTAGGAGGGGTGGCCGCCGCCCTGCTGCTGGTCCCGGAAGAGGTGGGCGAAGGCGTCCGGCTCGTGGCGCTGCTCGCCGGCCTGGGTGACCAGGTCGTCCACGCCGACGTACTGGGTGGTCCGCGGGTCGTCGCCGTACGGCAGGTACTGCGTCGGGCCCTCCGGCTCGGGGGCCGGGGTCTGGGCCCAGACGCGTGGGTCGGGGGCGTAGGGAGACTGGGAGGGCTGGGAGTACAGCGGCTGCTGCGGCGGATACGTGCCCGGGGGCGGCGGGGGGTGCGCGGCGCGGTCGTAGAGCGCCTCGGAGACCGGGTCCTGGGCGGAGAGGTCCTGCGCCCGGTAGGGATCCTGGTCGTAGGCGTCCTGGAGGTACATGTCCGCGGGCGGCTGCGGCGGTGCCTGGCCGGGGTCGGGCGGCGGACCCTCGGGGTTACCCGAGCCGTCCACGGTCTGACCGCGGTCACCGTCGTACGGCGCGTTCATGGTTACCCCACCTCATCGTCCCGGGCCCACCGGCCACGACATCCTCAACGGTCCACTCTCTCACCCGTGCCGGACGGGTCGGCGCTTTCCGCTGCGGTGTCCGGTGTCGGGTCACTCGGCTGCTCCGGGTCGCCTGCCCGGGGGCGTGCCTCGGACTCTTCCTTGAGACGTTCGTCGGAGCCTTCCGGGTTCTGCGGACCGTTCCCGGAGTTCTCCGAGCCCTCCGAGCCCTCGGGCTCCTTCGTCTCGCCGGTTTCGCTCTTCTCCGCGTCGCGGGCGGCGGCCCGCTTGCGCTGTGTGTACATCCGGAAGCCGGCGAGGACGAGCAGCAGGACACCGCCGCCGATGACGAGCATCACGGTGGCCGTGATCTCGGTGACCTTCACGTCGAAGGTGACGGGCTCGCCGTACTTCCGCCCGTCCATCGTGTACAGCTGGGCGATCACCGTCGCACGGCCGTTGGCGTTGGCCGACGTGGTGAACTTCACCGACTGGCTGTGGCCGCCGGAGACCGAGATCGGCTGCTCCTCGTAGGCGGCGCCATCGATCTCGAGCCGCGTCGGGTTGGTCGAGGTGAGCCGCAGGACCAAGGGGCCGACGTCCTGCACCAGGTTGTTCTGCACCGTCACGGGAATCGTGGCGCTGCGACCGGAGAGCTTCGTCTCCGACTTGTCGATCAGTCTGACCCGGCCGGTCAGCCCGTCGAGGTACAACTTCACATCGTCGCGGAAGGACTCCGCCTCGGCGGCCCGGCCTCGCCACGACGCGGACATCTCCCGGTTCAGTGCGCGCCCGAACGGCGTCACCACCCGGGACGGGTCCGACAGGACGACCTTGAAGTTGTCGAGCGTGTCCTGGGTCCGCGCGGTCTGCACGAACGCCGTCCGGGGCAGTTCCTTCTCGCGCAGCGCCGAGGGGTAGGAGGAGATTCCGGGCACCTTGGTGGTGGCGTCCGGGTCCGGCTTGGCCGTGGCGGCCGCCGCCAGCTTCTGCGACTCGGACCAGGTGCCGCCCTGCATCGCCCGCAGCGCCTCGGCCATCGCGCGTGCCTGGTTCCCGGAGGGCATGCGCTGCGGCGCGATGACGACGCTGCGCTGCTTGCCGGTCTGGAGGCCCAGGGACAGGCTCTGGGCAAGGAACCGCTGCACCGCGAGCGTGGACGCGGAGGCCCTCGTCAGATCGCCCTCGAACGCGGTGGACAGCCGGGCGTCCGCGACGACGGCCGTCGTGCCGCCGCCGATGGGGCGGGCCGCGGAGGGCGTGTACGGCAAGCCGCTGGTCTCCTGGAGGCTGTCGCTGCGGGCGATCACCTTGTCGGCGCCCGCGGAGGTGGCGACCTTGACGATCGACCCGTCGACGGCGCCGTCCACGGGCCAGGCGAAGTCGGTGTTCGGCTTCACGTGGAGGATCGGCTCGACCGTGTTGTCGATGACGTCCGTGGCACTCTTCAGCTGGTTCAGCGACCCGGTGACATCCGTGCCGTTGTGGGCGAGGGACGCCAGGTCCGGGTCGGCGAAGGGAAGGGCGACGACCTCCTTGTCGGCCACCGCGTCCTGCAGCTCGGCGAGCCACTCCTTGGCGACCGTCTGATGGGTGCCGGCGACCGTCTTGTCGCCGTCCCGGACGCGGTAGCTGCCCGTCATCGCGTCGACGGAGGCCAGCAGGTCCGGGTCGACCACCCAGGTGACGTCGAGGTCCTTGCCCAGCGTCACCATCTGGTTCAGCCGGCCCCCGGGGGAGATCTCCTTGGCCAGGTCGTCGTTGAGGAAGACCGGTGTCTGCTCCTCGTTCGGTCCCGTCTCGGCGGCCATGTGCGTGGTCGACACGAGCGGCCACAGAGCCGTCGTCTTCGTCTTGGGGTCGGCCTCGTCGGGCTGCCAGGGCAGGAAGGTCCGCTGGATGCCGAGGATCTGCTCCCAGGGCTGCGCGGAGGTCTCCCCGGACAGCGAGACGGCGAATTCGTAGACGCCGTCCTCGCCCAGGTCCAGGTCGTCGACCGGCACGGAGATGTTGAAGTGCTCGGCGACGCCGGGGCTGAGCTTGGAGAACTTTTCGGTGTACTTGTCGTCGATCTCCGGGGCGATGGTCCCCTGAAGATCGTTGCTGTCCTTGGCGATCGCGTCGAGGGACGAGCGGGTGTTGACCTCGGGCCCCACGCGCAGGCCCACGTGGGCGTCGGTGACGGCCTGCTTGCCGTGATTGGTCACGGTGCCCGACACGGTCACCGTGTCCCCGTCCGTGGGCGCGGAGGGGGTGAGCGAGTCGACCGCGACGGCCACCGAGCCCGAATCCGCGTCGGCCTTGGCCGAGGACTGCCCGTCGGCGTGTGCCGATCCGGCGGCCGGCAGCTGCACCAGGCCGGCCAGCAGCGGCGCCCCGGCGATCAGCGCCGTGGTGCGCCGTAGCCACCGGCGGGCAGGTGAGGGACTGGTCCCCTGGAAGTCTGCCGCCTCGGCCACGCGCTCGCCCGTCCCTCGTCGTCGTCAGTGGTCGTCGGAATGTGCGTCCACGAATGGTAACGATGCGCGCCGAGGGGAAGTGCCGCGGAGTAGGCCACAAGATCCGCCACCGAGCGCGGCTGCCCCGTATGTGCGCCTATAAAGGGAGCGCAGTGGAAGTGGGGGTTTCGGTGCGCGATCAACCCGATCAATGGGGACGTCGGTCTCCGCTCGGGCCACGTACCCTCTTCTGTTGTGCCGAACGCCAACGAAGCCAGCCCCAGTGCCCTCAGCCAGGAGCAGCCCCGCGCCGTGAGCGAACCGCTGCGGGTCGCCCCTGTCGCCGACGACCTCGCCCGCCGCTTCCAGGAGGCCGGGTTCTCTCTTGCCCTGGTCGGTGGCTCGGTCCGGGACGCGTTGCTCGGCCGGCTCGGCAACGACCTGGACTTCACGACCGACGCCCTCCCGCAGGACGTACTGAAGATCGTGCGACCCTGGGCGGACGCCGTCTGGGAGGTCGGGATCGCGTTCGGCACTGTCGGGGCGCAGAAAGACGGCTGGCAGATCGAGGTGACCACCTACCGGTCGGAGGCGTACGACCGCACCTCGCGCAAGCCGGAGGTGTCGTACGGCGACTCCATCGAGGAGGACCTCGTTCGGCGTGACTTCACGGTGAACGCGATGGCCGTCGCGCTCCCGGAGAAGAGGTTCATCGATCCGCACGGCGGGCTCGACGATCTCGCGGCGCGTGTGCTGCGTACTCCGGGCACCCCCGAGGATTCCTTCTCCGACGATCCGCTCCGGATGATGCGGGCCGCGCGGTTCGCCGCGCAGCTGGACTTCGAGGTGGCTCCCGAGGTGGTCGCCGCCATGAAGGACATGGCCGGACGCATCGACATCGTCTCGGCCGAGCGGGTCCGGGACGAGCTGAACAAGCTGGTCCTCTCCTCTCACCCGCGCAAGGGGCTGAGCCTGCTGGTGGAGAGCGGTATCGCCGAGCGGGTCCTGCCCGAGCTGCCGGCGCTGCGCCTGGAGCGGGACGAGCACCACCGGCACAAGGACGTCTACGACCACACACTCATCGTCCTGGAGCAGGCGATGGCCCTGGAGAACGAGGGCCCCGACCTGACCCTGCGCCTTGCGGCCCTGCTGCACGACATCGGCAAGCCGCGCACGCGCCGCTTCGAGAAGGACGGCCGGGTCTCGTTCCACCACCACGAAGTGGTCGGGGCCAAGATGACGAAGAAGCGCATGACCGCGCTCAAGTACTCCAACGACCTGGTGAAGGACGTCTCGCGCCTGGTCGAGCTGCACCTGCGTTTCCACGGTTACGGCACGGGCGAGTGGACGGACTCCGCGGTCCGTCGGTATGTCCGGGACGCCGGGCCTCTGCTCGACCGGCTCCACAAGCTGACCCGTTCGGACTGCACGACCCGCAACAAGCGCAAGGCCTCGGCGCTGTCGCGCGCGTATGACGGGCTGGAGGAGCGGATCGCGCAGCTCCAGGAGCAGGAGGAACTGGACGCGATCCGCCCGGACCTGGATGGCAACCAGATCATGGAGATCCTCGGCGTCCGTCCCGGACCGGCCGTCGGTCAGGCCTACAAGCACCTGCTGGAGCTCCGCCTTGAGAACGGGCCGATGGAACACGACGCGGCGGTGGCGGCGCTCAAGGAGTGGTGGGCCGAGCAGGAGGCGTGAATCGTGGACCGGCGTCATGTTTCACGTGAAACACGACGCCGGTGACGAAGCGTGAGGCTGGCGGCGGACAAGCGAAGGGGCGGTGTTTCACGTGAAACACCGCCCCTCAAGACCGTCCGCGTGAAGCGTCCGAACCTCTGCCCTACTTCTTTGCCCTACTTCTTGTAGTCCTTCAGGCAGAGCAGGAAGTCGCTGCCGCTACCGCTCTCGGTGTACGAGTACTGGAAGTCCTTGGCCTCTTCCGAGCACTTGTTCTCGGCGGTGAGAGCGGAGTAGGAACCCTCGACCTTGGCCAGCACCACGTACTGGGCCTTCGAGTCGCCACAGTCGACGACCTCGAGATCCGGGTTGCTGTCGCTGCTGCTGCCACGGTGCATGCAGTCGCCGACCGCGGCCGAGGTGGCGTCGTCCCGGCTGGCGATGTAACCACCGACGGCCACACCGACAACGACCACGGCGATGACGATGTTCTTGATCAGCTTGAACTTGTTGCGGCGCGGCGGCTGCGGCGGCACCGGGGCGTACGGTGCACCCTGCTGAGGGAAACCGGGCTGACCAGGCTGCTGCGGGAAGCCCGGCTGCTGGCCCTGGGCGAAGGGGTTCTGCCCGTGGGGCTGCTGCGGAGCCTGCGGCTGGCCCTGCGCGAACGGGTTGCCCTGGGGCGGCGGCGGAGTGGTCACTGGGGGTCCCCCTGAATACATAGGTGCGTGTCGCGGACATGGCGCGAAATAAGACGCACGTAAGCTATCGGGTCCCACTGACATCTCTGTAGTCCGGTGGGGCTCTGTGGCACTGATGTGACACTTACTGGCTCTCAAACCGGGCCATAGCCGTCGCAACCACTCCGTAGACCAAGGCGACTGTCACGACCAGCGGCACCGACCGCCCGTCCGGCGGCAGCATCAACGCGGCCACCCCGGCGGCGCCGACGAAGGCGACGTTGAACAGCACGTCGTACACGGAGAAGATCCGGCCACGGAAGGCATCGTCGACCGAGGACTGCACGACCGTGTCGGTCGCGATCTTCGCCCCCTGCGTCGTCAGGCCCAGGACGAACGCGGCGGCGAGCAGCGGCACGGTGGCGAACGGCAGACCGAGTGCCGGGACCAGCACCGTGGCGGCCCCCGCGCACACCGCCAGCCAGCGGCCGGGCCCGAGCCGTCCCGCCGCCCAGGGAGTGATCACCGCGGCCGCGAAGAAGCCCGCGCCGGAGACGCCCAGCGCCAGCCCCAGCAGAGCGAGCCCCTCGTCCGTGTCCGAGGTCAGGGCGTACCGGCACAGCATCAGCAGCATCACCAACAGGGCGCCGTAGCAGAACCGCATCAGCGTCATGCCCGCGAGCGACCAGGCCGCTTCCCGGCGTGCGGGCGCGGCCAGATGACGGACCCCCGCCACCAGGTCGCGGGCGGCGCCGACGAGAGCCGAGGCCAGCCGAGGCGGGACGAGCGCGGGATCGGGGCCCAGCAACTCCACGGCGATGCGAAGCGACGCCAGCGCCCCGCACAGGTACAGGGCGGCCCCGAGCAGCACCACGGCGGCATCGGAGTCCGCGACCACGAGGCGTACGACGAAGGCGAGGCCGCCGCCGGCCGTCGCGGCCAGGGTGCCGGCCGTCGGAGAGAGCGAGTTGGCGATCACCAGACGCTCCTCGTCCACCACACGCGGCAGCGCGGCGGACAGGCCTGCGAGAACGAAGCGGTTGACGGCGGTGACGCAGAGGGCCGAGACGTAGAAGAGCCAGTCCGGGACGGACGCGATCATCAGCACGGCCGTCGCCGATGCCAGTGCGGCGCGCAGCAGGTTGCCGTACAGAAAGACCTGGCGGCGGCGCCAGCGGTCCAGCAGAACGCCGGCGAAGGGGCCCACCAGGGAGTACGGGAGCAGCAGGACCGCCATCGCGGAGGCGATCGCCGCGGGCGAGGTCTGCTTCTCCGGGGAGAAGACCACATAGGTGGCGAGCGCGACCTGGTAGACACCGTCGGCGCCCTGGGAGAGCAGGCGTACGGCGAGCAGGCGCCGGAAACCCTTCAGGCGCAGCAGGACGCGCAGGTCACGGACGACGGCCATGGGGCACAGCCTCACATACGGGAAAGGCCCCCGGGTCAAGCGACCCGGGGACCTCCGACGGACCGGAGTCCGCGCTTGTCAGCGCTCGACCTCGCCGGCGATGAACTTCTCGACGTTGGCGCGGGCCTCGTCGTCGAAGTACTGGACCGGCGGGGACTTCATGAAGTAGCTCGACGCGGAGAGGATCGGGCCGCCGATGCCGCGGTCCTTGGCGATCTTCGCGGCGCGCAGGGCGTCGATGATGACACCGGCCGAGTTCGGGGAGTCCCAGACCTCGAGCTTGTACTCCAGGTTCAGCGGGACGTCACCGAACGCGCGGCCCTCCAGGCGGACGTAGGCCCACTTGCGGTCGTCCAGCCAGGCGACGTAGTCGGACGGGCCGATGTGGACGTTGTCCGCGCCCAGGTCCCGGTCGGGGATCTGGGAGGTGACGGCCTGCGTCTTGGAGATCTTCTTGGACTCCAGGCGCTCGCGCTCGAGCATGTTCTTGAAGTCCATGTTGCCGCCGACGTTCAGCTGCATCGTGCGGTCCAGGACGACGCCCCGGTCCTCGAACAGCTTCGCCATGACGCGGTGCGTGATGGTGGCGCCGACCTGCGACTTGATGTCGTCGCCGACGATCGGGACGCCCGCCTCGGTGAACTTGTCCGCCCACTCCTTGGTGCCGGCGATGAAGACCGGAAGGGCGTTGACGAAGGCGACCTTGGCGTCGATGGCGCACTGGGCGTAGTACTTCGCCGCGTCCTCGGAACCGACGGGCAGGTAGCAGACGAGAACGTCGACCTGCTTGTCCTTGAGAATCTGGACGACGTCGACCGGCGCCTCGGCGGACTCCTCGATGGTCTCGCGGTAGTACTTGCCGAGACCGTCGTGCGTGTGACCGCGCTGGACCTGGACGCCGCTGTTCGGGACGTCGCAAATCTTGATGGTGTTGTTCTCGGAGGCGCCGATGGCGTCCGCGAGGTCCAGGCCGACCTTCTTGGCGTCCACGTCGAAGGCGGCGACGAACTCGATGTCACTGACGTGGTAGTCGCCGAACTGGACGTGCATCAGGCCGGGGACCTTGGCCGCCGGGTCGGCGTCCTTGTAGTACTCGACGCCCTGCACCAGCGATGCGGCGCAGTTGCCCACACCGACGATGGCTACGCGAACCGAACCCATTCCGGTTGCTCCCTGTGTGTACGAGTGAGGCCCTGACTGGGCGCTCACGTGGCGGTGTCGCCGGGCGTATCCGGCCGGGGGTCGTCCCCGGGCCGGGGCAGGCCGCCCGTCGCTCCAGATGTCCTGTCCTGTTGAGCGGTCCCCTCCGCGGCGGAACCCCGCAGGTCCCGCCCCGCCCGCTCGCTCTCGATGAGCTCGTTCAGCCAGCGCACCTCGCGCTCCACGGACTCCATTCCGTGGCGCTGGAGCTCAAGCGTGTAGTCGTCGAGTCGCTCCCGGGTACGCGCCAAGGAGGCGCTCATCTTCTCCAGGCGCTCCTCCAGCCGACTGCGCCGGCCCTCGAGCACGCGCATGCGCACGTCACGCGACGTCTGCCCGAAGAACGCGAAGCGAGCGGCGAAGGTCTCGTCCTCGTAGGCGTCCGGGCCCGTCTGGGAGAGGAGCTGCTCGAAGTGTTCCTTACCGTCGGCCGTCAACCGGTAGACGATCTTGGCGCGGCGCCCCGTGAGGGACGCGGCGGCCTCGTCGACGTTCCCCGGTTCCTCGATCAACCAGCCGTTGGCGACCAGCGTCTTGAGGCAGGGGTAGAGCGTCCCGTAGCTGAACGCCCGGAACACACCCAGTGACGTGTTGAGTCGTTTGCGCAGCTCATAGCCGTGCATCGGGGATTCGCGGAGCAGGCCGAGTACGGCGAACTCGAGGATGCCGGAACGTCGGCTCATCGTCGCCTCCTCTCGTCCTTATGCCGCGCTGATGTATCGACTCGATACATCAGCACGATAGAACGAGCTTCCGCCTGCGACAAGAGGGGAACTCGTGAACGGGATCACATCAGGGATTCATCGAGTGCAAGTTGCCTGATTTGAGGTGAACTTCGGGGCTCGGGGGTTTTGACGGTGCGTAGTCTGTGCGCCATGCAGACCACAGGGAACCGAGTGACGCGTGGGGGCGTCCCTGTCCCTGGTGCAGTACGGGTGAATGCGGAAGGGACCGCATCCGTACTTCGGGGGGACCGGAAACCAGCCGCCTTTACCAGGCGCGCAAAGGTGCGCCTGCCCGAGGAGTAGTCGTTCGATGAGCGAGCACCGTCGCAAACCGCCGCAGCCGCAGGGAGGCGGACGTGCCGCGGCCCGACGCGGCCAGTCCGGCTCGTCCTCCGGTCGCCGTGCGGCACCGCGAGGCGCCACAGGGTCTCCGTCCGGCTCGTACGGTCCGGAGGACGAGGAGCGTCCGTACGGCAGCCGTGCCGAAGCCCGGCGCGCGGCACAGCGGAGCGGAGGCGGCCGCCGTAGAGCGGCCGAGCCGGGCCGCGGCGGCCGACGAGCCGCTCCCGCCGGGCCGGTCGTGGTCGGCAGAGGGCGCGCGGCCCCGTCCGGCAAGAAGCGGATGATCGACTACCCGCGCGGAGACCGGGACGGGTGGCGTCGCTGGATGCCCTCCTGGAAGCTTGTCTCCGGGCTGTGCATCGGCTTCTTCGGCAGTCTGGTGGCCGCCGCAGGCATCGCGTACGCCATGGTGGGCATCCCGGACGTCGCCAAGATCGCGAAAGCTCAGAACAACGTCTACTACTGGGCCGACGGCACCCAGATGGCCGCCACGGGCGGTGACCGGAACCGCCAGAGCGTCGACCTCTCCCAGATCCCCAAGGAAATGCGCAACGCGATCATTTCCCAGGAGAACAAGACGTTCTACTCCGACAGCGGCATCGACCCCAAGGGCATCGCCCGCGCCGTGTTCAACATGGCCAAGGGCGGTGACACGCAGGGTGGTTCCACCATCACCCAGCAGTACGTGAAGAACGCGATGCTGAACGACCAGTCGCAGACGATCTCCCGCAAGGTCAAGGAGATCTTCGTCTCGATGAAGGTCGGTACCGAGGTACCCAAGGATGAGATCCTCGAGGGCTACCTGAACTCCGCGTACTACGGCCGTGGCGCCTACGGCATCCAGGCGGCCGCACGCGCGTACTTCAACGTGGACGCCGTCGACCTCAACGCGGGCCAGTGCGCCTTCCTGTCCGCGATGCTCAAGGGCGCCACGTACTACGACCCGGCGGGCGCGACCTCGATCGACCCGGCCGCCACGCAGGAGGCCAACAGCAAGCGGGCCAACGCCCAGATGCAGGACACGCTCGACAAGATGGTGGAGTACGGGCATCTGAGCCAGGAGGACCGGGCGAGGTTCACGGAACTCCCCAAGGTGGAGAATCCGCAGTCGAACTCGCAGCTGGGCGGCCAGACCGGTTACCTCGTCAGGCTTGCCAAGGCTTCCGTGGTCCGGAGCGGCGTCGCTACGGAGCAGAAGCTGGAGAAGGGCGGCTACTCGATCTACACGACCTTCGACAAGAAGAAGGTCAAGGATCTCGAAACCGCGGTCCAGAAGGTCTACAAGAAGAACATCGACCCCGAGAAGCGCCCCAAGACGGACACACATGTCCAGTTCGGCGGGGCTTCAGTGAACCCCGAGACCGGTGCCATCGAGGCCATCTACGGCGGTGAGGACGCCACCAAGCACTTCACCAACAACGCCGACGTCACCGGCGCCCAGGTCGGTTCGACGTTCAAGCCATACGTGCTCGCGGCCGCGATGAAGTGGGGTGTGCGCGATCCCGAGCTCGGTGAGACCCAGGCTCAGGACGAACGCACCGTCGTCTCCCCGAAGAGCCTCTACAGCGGCAAGAACAACCTCAAGATCAAGAACTACGACGGCTCGGTCTGGCAGAACGAGAAGGGCGAGCAGTGGCGCCAGGAGAACGACGGCAAGCAAGACGTCGGTGAAGCGCCGGACTACAAGATCGACCTGCGTGAGGCCATGCGGGAGTCGGTCAACTCCGCCTTCGTTCAGCTCGGCATGGATGTCGGCCTGGACAAGGTGAAGGAGGCCGCCGTCGATGCCGGACTCCTGGAGGACAGCCTGGCGGGCTCCTCCTACCCGTCCTTCTCCCTCGGTGTCTCGGACCCGAGCGCCATCCGCATGGCGGGCGCGTACGCCACCTTCGCGGACAGTGGCAAGCAGCGCGAGCCCTTCTCCGTCACCAAGGTGTCGAACAAGGGCGGCACGGTCTACACGCACAAGGTGGAGACCAAGCAGGCGTTCACCGCGAAGGTCGCGGACAACGTCACGGACGTCCTGAAGACCGTCGTCGAGGACGGAACGGGTTCCAACGCCCAGCTGGCCGGCCGAGAGGTGGCCGGCAAGACCGGTACCACGGACGGCAACCAATCCGCCTGGTTCGTCGGCTACACCCCGCAGCTGGCGACCGCGATCAGCATGTTCCGCTACCCGGACGACGAGACCATCAAGAACCGCTCGTTCCTGGAGATGTACGGAACGGGTGGCGAGAAGAAGATCCACGGTGCGTCCTTCCCGTCCATCATCTGGCAGGACTACATGGAGGACGCGCTGAAGGGCACCAAGGCGGAGAAGTTCCCGAAGCCGGAGCCCATCGGCGAGGTCATCAACGACACCCCGCCGCCCAGCCCGACTCCCTCGCCCTCCCAGACGGAGGAGGAGACGAGTCCGTCACCGACGCCGTCGCCCAGTGAGACCGAGACCAGCCCCTCGCCCTCGCCGAGCAACACCTGCGGCGTCTTCGAGTTCAACTGCGAGGACGGCGACAACAGCGGCAATGAGAACGCCGGCAACGAGAACGGTGGCTCGGAAGGCAGTCCGTCCCCTTCGACGTCACCCAGTGAGACAGGGGAAGAGGACGACAGCAGAGGCAACCAGAACGGAGGCGGCGGCTTCATCTCCGGCCAGAACGGCTAGCCGCCGGAATGTCCGGCATGGGTGTTTCACGTGAAACACCCGCAAGTTTCACGTGAAACAGGGGCCGCCGCATCCACAGGGTGCGGCGGCCTCGCCGTATTCCCAGGTGCGTACGGCAGGATGTGCCCCATGCCCAGTGCAGAATCGACGCCAGCGAGCGCGCACGAGCCGGACACCGTGCGGCCGACCAGGGAGGACACGGTCGCCGCGGCCGGCAGCGAGCTGATCGGCGGCCCTGTCGGCCGCCGGGCCCTGCTCGGGACGTCCTGGTGGACCCCCGTGCGGGTGATCGCGCTCGTGGCGATCGGCATGTTCGCCCTCGGCCTGGTCCAGAAGGCGCCCTGTTACAACGGCGCCTGGTTCTTCGGTGCCAGCTCCCAGTACACGCACGCGTGCTACTCCGACATCCCGCACCTCTACCAGGGGCGCGGGTTCGTCGACGGCCTGGTGCCGTACTTCGACAAGCTCCCCGGCGACATGGAGTACCTCGAGTACCCGGTGCTGACCGGCGTGTTCATGGAGGTCGCGTCCTGGCTCACACCGGGCAGCGGCACCATTCAGGACCAGGAACAGTGGTACTGGATGGTCAACGCCGGGATGCTCATGGTGTGCGCGGCCGTCATCGCCGTCTGCGTGACCCGCACGCACACCCGGCGGCCCTGGGACGGTCTGCTGGTCGCCCTCGCACCCGCCCTCGCGCTGACCGCCACCGTCAACTGGGACCTGCTGGCGGTCGCCCTGACGTCCGCCGCGATCCTCATGTGGTCGCGGGGGCGCTCACTGGCCTTCGGCGTTCTGCTGGGCCTGGCCACGGCTGCCAAGCTCTACCCCTTCCTGATCCTCGGTCCGCTGCTCGTACTGTGCTGGCGAGCGGGCAGATGGCGGGAGTTCGGAAAGGCTCTGGGGGGCGCGGCCGTCGCCTGGCTCGTGGTGAACCTGCCGGTGATGCTCTTCGCCTTCGACGGCTGGTCGAAGTTCTATACCTTCAGCCAGGAACGCGGCGTCGACTTCGGGTCCTTCTGGCTGATCCTGGTCCAGAACACCGACAATCCGCCCAGCACCGAGACCGTCAACACGCTCGCCACCCTGCTGATGCTGCTGTGCTGCGGCGCCATCGCGGCGCTCACACTGACCGCCCCCAGGCGTCCGCGATTCGCCCAGCTCGCCTTCCTGATCGTCGCGGCGTTCATCCTCACCAACAAGGTCTACTCGCCGCAGTACGTGCTGTGGCTGGTTCCGCTGGCCGCGCTGGCCCGGCCGAAGTGGCGTGACTTCCTGATCTGGCAGGCGTGCGAGGTGGCCTACTTCCTGGGTATCTGGATGTACCTCGCGTACACGACCAGCGGCGACGCCCACAAGGGTCTGCCGACGGACGGCTATCACTGGGCCATCGGCGTGCACCTGCTGGGAACGCTGTTCCTCTGCGTCATGGTCGTGCGGGACATCCTCATGCCGGACCGGGACCCGGTTCGGAGGAAGGGGGACGACGATCCGTCGGGTGGTGTGCTCGACGGCGCGGAGGACGTCTTCGTCCTGGGACCCGCGGCTCATAACGAGCAGCCCGTGGCTCATACCGAGCAGCCCGCAGCCCACTTCGAGGGGTCACGGGTGAGATGGGGCGGGAGACAGCAGACGGGCGGTTCGCTCTGAGCGAACGCGCGAAAGGCCGTACACGGAGGCACCGTGTACGGCCTTTTCTACAGCGGTCGAGCCGGCGGTCGAGCCAGCCGTCGAGCTAGCGGTCGAGGATCCGGTCGAACTGCGTGGTGGTGTGCCGCAGATGGGCCACCAGTTCGTCACCGACCTTGGGCTCCGGCGCGTCGGAGGGCACGAACAGGATCGAGACCTGCATGTGCGGCGGCTCCGCGAACCAGCGCTGCTTGCCGCCCCAGACGAACGGCGCGAGATTGCGGTTGACCGTGGCGAGACCGGCCCGGGCGACGCCCTTGGCGCGCGGCATGACGCCGTGCAGCGCCTTCGGGGCCTCCAGACCCACGCCGTGCGACGTCCCGCCCGCCACGACCACCAGGAAGCCGTCGGAAGCCGCCTTCTGCTGCCGGTAGCCGAAGCGCTCGCCCTTGGCGACACGCGTGACGTCCAGGACCGCGCCGCGGTACTCGGTGGCGTCGTGGTCGCCCAGCCACAGCCGGGTGCCGATCCGGGCGCGGAAGCGGGTCTGTGGGAACTGCTGCTGGAGCCGGGCGAGTTCGTCCGCCTTGAGGTGGCTGACGAACATCGTGTGCAGCGGCAGCCGGGCCGCGCGCAGCCGGTCCATCCAGCCGATGACCTCCTCGACGGCGTCCGAGCCGTCGGTACGGTCCAGCGGCAGGTGGATGGCGAAGCCCTCCAGCCGGACGTTCTCTATGGCGGCGTGCAGCTGCGGCAGGTCCTGCTCGCTGATGCCGTGCCGCTTCATCGAGGACATCACCTCGATGACCACACGTGCGCCCACGAGGCCGTACACGCCGTCGATGGACGATACCGAGCGGACGACGCGGTCGGGCAGCGGTACGGGCTCCTCGCCGCGCCGGTACGGCGTCAGGACCAGCAGGTCACCGCCGAAGAAGTCCTTGATCCGGGCGGCCTCGTACGTCGTGCCGACGGCCAGTACGTCCGAGCCCAGCCGCGTGGCCTCCTCCGCCAGCCGCTCGTGCCCGAAGCCGTAGCCGTTGCCCTTGCAGACCGGGACGAGCCCGGGGAACTGCTCCTGCACGTGCTTGTGATGCGCCCGCCAGCGCGCGGTGTCGACGTAGAGGGTGAGCGCCATGGCCGGACCTGGGACCTTTCTCGTGGCTGTCAGAGGTGCGGGTTGGGGGTGAGCTGTGGGTCAGCGGCGCGACATGTAGATGTCGAGCGCCTTGTGGAGCAGCTTGTTCAGTGGGAAGTCCCACTCGCCGAGGTACTCGGCCGCCTGCCCGCCTGTGCCGACCTTGAACTGGATCAGGCCGAAGAGGTGGTCGCTCTCGTCCAGGGAGTCGGAGATACCGCGCAGGTCGTAGACGGTGGCGCCCAGGGCGTAGGCGTCGCGGAGCATGGCCCACTGCATCGCGTTCGAGGGCCGGACCTCGCGGCCGATGTTGTCGGAGGCGCCGTAGGAATACCAGACGTGCCCGCCGACGACCAGCATGGTCGCCGCCGACAGATTCACCCCGTTGTGCCGGGCGAAGTACAGCCGCATGCGGTTGGGGTCCTCGTTGTTGAGGGCCGCCCACATGCGCTGGAAGTACGACAGCGGGCGCGGCCGGAAGTGGTCGCGCACGGCCGTGATCTCGTACAGGCGCTGCCATTCCTCGAGGTCGTGGTAGCCGCCCTGGACAACCTCGACGCCGGCCTTCTCGGCCTTCTTGATGTTGCGGCGCCACAGCTGGTTGAAGTTCTTGTGGACCTCTTCCAGGGAGCGGTTGGCCAGCGGCACCTGGAAGACGTAGCGGGGCTGTACGTCGCCGAAGCCGGCGCCGCCGTCCTCGCCCTGCTGCCAGCCCATACGACGCAGCTTGTCGGCCACCTCGAAGGCGCGCGGCTCGATGTGGTCGGCCTCTATGTCGCGCAGGCGCTTGACGTCGGGGTCCTGGATGCCCTTCTTGATGGACGTGGCGTCCCAGCGACGGATGATCACGGGCGGGCCCATCTTCACCGAGAAGGCGCCCTGCTGCTTGAGGTGCGCCAGCATGGGCTCCATCCAGTCCTGGAGGTTCGGCGCGTACCAGTTGATGACCGGGCCCTCGGGGAGGTAGGCGAGGTACCGCTTGATCTTGGGCAGCTGCCGGTACAGGACGAGCCCCACGCCCACCAGCTCACCGGTCCGGTCGTCGAACCAGCCGAGGTTCTCCGAGCGCCATTCCGCCTTGACGTCTGCCCATGCCGGGACCTGCATGTGACTCGCCGCCGGCAGGCTCTGGATGTAGGCCAGATGCTGCTCGCGACTGATGGTCCTCAGGGTCAGGCTCATTCGGGGCGCTCCTCGGGCTGGTGTGTCCCCATGGGTACAGGGGCTCCGGCTCTCGCGCGAAGCCTACTGCGCCCTGTGAGCGCCCCGTCCGGCGTACGGGTGGAAGGGGGTCTGCGGTGACCGGGCTCAGCCGAAGAACCCACCGTGATTGATGCCGAAGAACAGACCGAGTGCGGAGCCTCCCAGCGCCAGTACCAGGCCGAAGCGCTCGCGCGTCGTCACCGAGATGAGCTGGCCGTATCCGGCGGTCAGGACACCCAGCAGACCTGCCCAGGAGGTCAGGACGTGGAGCCCGCGGAAGCTCGCTGTGGCCAGGGCGAGCACGGCCAGGACCAAGCCCACGGCCAGCAGTGTGTCCTGAAGGGGGTGCGGTCTGCCGTCGGTGGCCAGCAAGCCGGTCCGGGGCTTGGCGGGTCGCATGATCTGTGCCATGGGGAACCTCCTGCCATAGGCAGTGCGTCTTCGCCCTTCACATCCGCTGAGTACCGATTGTGTCCCCTCACAGCCGGATTTCAACCGCAAGCGGGTGGCCGGGTACTCTGTACCTTCTGCACTGGTGTCTGCTGCCATCCACGGCCGGGCCGCTTCCTCGGAGGAGGCCCGATTGTCAGTGGGTCCTGGTTTACTCGTTGATACCGGTGCCAACGCATCGCAACCCTCCTGCCACGGAACGACCGTGGCCGCTGAGTCCAAAGGAGGTGGGTTCCACATGCGTCACTACGAGGTGATGGTCATCCTCGACCCCGATCTCGAGGAGCGTTCTGTCTCCCCGCTGATCGAGAACTTCCTCTCTGTCGTCCGTGACGGCGGCGGAAAGGTCGAGAAGGTCGACACCTGGGGCCGTCGTCGTCTCTCGTACGAGATCAAGAAGAAGCCCGAGGGCATCTACTCGGTCATCGACCTGCAGGCCGAGCCTGCGGTCGTCAAGGAGCTCGACCGCCAGATGAACCTGAACGAGTCGGTCCTCCGGACCAAGGTCCTCCGTCCCGAGATGCACTGAGCCCTTCCGCTCAGCCGATCCCGGGATTCGAGTAGCAGCACAAGCAGCCAGCAGCAAACCCGCCGAGAGGTTCCCCCATGGCAGGCGAGACCGTCATCACGGTCATCGGCAATCTTGTCGATGATCCCGAGCTGCGCTTCACCCCGTCCGGTGCGGCCGTCGCGAAGTTCCGTGTCGCGTCGACCCCCCGCACCTTCGACCGTCAGACGAACGAGTGGAAGGACGGCGAAAGCCTCTTTCTCACCTGCTCGGTCTGGCGTCAGGCGGCGGAGAACGTCGCCGAGTCGCTCCAGCGAGGCATGCGCGTCATCGTGCAGGGCCGGCTGAAGCAGCGGTCCTACGAGGACCGTGAGGGCGTCAAGCGCACGGTCTACGAGCTGGACGTCGACGAGGTCGGCGCCAGCCTGCGCAGTGCCACGGCCAAGGTCACGAAGACCTCGGGCCAGGGCCGCGGAGGCCAGGGCGGTTACGGCGGTGGCGGTGGCGGTGGCGGCCAGGGTGGCGGCGGCTGGGGCGGCGGCCCCGGCGGTGGCCAGCAGGGCGGCGGCGCTCCGGCCGACGACCCCTGGGCGACCGGCGCTCCCGCCGGTGGCCAGCAGGGTGGCGGCGGTCAGCAGGGCGGCGGCTGGGGCGGTGGCTCCGGCGGCGGTGGCGGCTACTCGGACGAGCCCCCCTTCTAGGCGGGCTCCACTCACACTTCTTGATCACACAGGAGAAACATCATGGCTAAGCCGCCTGTGCGCAAGCCGAAGAAGAAGGTCTGCGCATTCTGCAAGGACAAGGTCACGTACGTGGACTACAAGGACACGAACATGCTGCGGAAGTTCATTTCCGACCGCGGCAAGATCCGTGCCCGCCGCGTGACCGGCAACTGCACTCAGCACCAGCGTGACGTCGCCACGGCCGTGAAGAACAGCCGTGAGATGGCGCTGCTGCCCTACACCTCCACCGCGCGATAAGGGAAGGGTGACCGAATCATGAAGATCATCCTCACCCACGAGGTCTCCGGCCTCGGTGCCGCGGGCGACGTCGTCGACGTCAAGGACGGTTACGCTCGCAACTACCTGATCCCGCGGAAGTTCGCCATCCGCTGGACCAAGGGTGGCGAGAAGGACGTCGAGCAGATCCGTCGTGCTCGCAAGATCCACGAGATCCAGACCATCGAGCAGGCCAACCAGGTGAAGGGCCAGCTCGAGGGCGTGAAGGTCCGTCTGGCCGTCCGCTCCGGCGACGCCGGTCGTCTCTTCGGCTCCGTCACGCCGGCCGACGTCGCTTCGGCGATCAAGGCCGCCGGTGGTCCCGAGGTCGACAAGCGCCGCATCGAGCTGGGCTCGCCGATCAAGACCCTGGGCGCCCACGAGACGTCCGTGCGTCTGCACCCCGAGGTTGCCGCCAAGGTCAGCATCGAGGTCGTCGCTGCCTGAGCTTTGCTCTCGCTGAAGCGATGAGATGGGGCCGCATCTCCCGGTCGGGAGATGCGGCCCCATCTTCATGGTCGCGTTTCACGTGAAACATCGTGTTTCACGTGAAACCGTCAGCGCGTCGCGCCCGTGACGATCCAGCGACCTGATCGGGTACGCAGCCACAGCGTTACCAGGCGCATCGTCATCATCAGTGTCATGGCCGCCCACAGGGCGGTGAGCCCACCGCCGAGCGCAGGGACGAGAAGCGCCACGGGAGTGAAGACCGCGAGGGTAAGCAGCATCGCCCAGGCGAGATAAGGGCCGTCGCCGGCACCCATGAGAACCCCGTCCAGGACGTAGACCACTCCGCAGATCGGCTGCGCGACGGCCACGATCACAAGAGCGGGCAGGGCGGTGTCCTTGACCGCGGAGTCTCCGGTGAACAGGGGCAGGAACGCTGGGCGTGACAGCACCACGAGCAGGCCGAGTCCGACTCCGACCGCGACACCCCACTCCACCATTCTCCGGCAGGCATCGCGGGCGCCCTGGGTGTCACCGGCTCCCAGATAGCGTCCGATGATGGCCTGACCGGCGATGGCGATGGCATCGAGGGCGAAGGCGAGCAGACTCCACAGAGACAGGACGATCTGATGGGCCGCGATGTCGGCGTCACCGAGTCGGGCCGCCACGGCTGTGGCGATCATGAGGATCGCTCGCAGCGAGAGGGTGCGTACCAGCAGCGGCGCCCCGGCCTGGGCCGATGCCCTGATGCCGGCGAGGTCCGGGCGCAGCGAGGCACCGTGCCGATGTGCCCCGCGGACCACCACCCAGAGGTACACCGCGGCCATGCCGCACTGGGCGATGACGGTTCCCCAGGCGGAGCCCGCGATGCCGAGGTCGGCGCCGTAGACGAGTACGACATTGAGGACGGCGTTGGCGAGGAAACCGGCGATGGCGACGTAGAGCGGGGTCCGGGTGTTCTGCAGTCCGCGCAGGACGCCGGTCGAGGCCAGTACGACCAGCATGGCGGGGATTCCGAGGGCGGAGATCCGCAGATACGTGATGGCGTACGGGGCCGCGGTTTGGGAGGCGCCGAAGAGTTCCACGAGGGAGGGCGCAGTGGGCAGCACGACGGCTATGACGGCGGCACCGAGCAGCAGCGCCAGCCAGATACCGTCCATGCCCTGGCGGATCGCGGATTGCAGGTCGCCCGCGCCGACGCGCCGGGAGACGGCCGCCGTGGTGGCGTAGGCGAGGAAGACGAAGACGCTGACGGCTGTGGTGAGCAGGGCCGAGGCGATGCCGAGTCCGGCGAGCTGCGCGGTGCCGAGATGGCCGACGATCGCACTGTCGGCCATGACGAAGAGGGGCTCGGCGACGAGTGCGCCGAAGGCCGGGACGGCCAGCGCGACGATCTCGCGGTCGTGTCGGCGCCGGACGTTCCGGGAGCGCGCGGGGGCCTGTGTCATGAGCACCAATCTAATCGTCCACAGGTAAGAGATGCAAAGCCTTTGCGGCCCTTACGTGCCGTCTCACCGTGTGTGCTTCTGGGCACGGTTCGAAGCGATCTTGATCCGACTGGGGAAGTTTTTCTTCTGCACAGGGCGTGGACGAGAAAGCCGCAGCTCAGGGTGGTTTCGCGGGTGGGGACGAGGGCTTGTTCACAGGGCTGTCCACCGGGTCGTGCACAGGTTTCGCGGAGTTCTCCACAGCATCTGGCCGCTCGTCCACATGGCCTGTGGATAACCAGATTGGCTGACGGTGCCCGCGGGCCTACGGTGGTCCGGCGCCTGCTCCGTCCACCGGCTTGTGAACCATCACAAACCCGACGCGCCAGAACCGGAGTTGGGCGTCTTATTTGTCAGTGCCGTGCCGTAGAAATGAGGGGCACGGCGAGGTCCGCTCGGCGGACGGGAGGAGGTGGCTCGGTGAGCATTTCCGAGCCCTTGGACGACCCGTGGGCCGACAGCGGCCCCAGTGATCGTCTGCCCGCTTCCCGTCGTCGCGGTGACGGGGGCCGCAGCCGCGACGAGCAGCACGAGCGCGGTTCGGACAACGCCGCCTGGGACGGCGGCGGGCCGTCGTTCGAGCGGGTGCCGCCGCAGGACCTGGACGCCGAGCAGTCCGTCCTCGGTGGCATGCTCCTGTCCAAGGACGCCATCGCCGATGTCGTAGAGATCCTCAAGGGCCATGACTTCTACAAGCCGGCCCACGAGACGGTCTACCAGGCCATCCTCGACGTCTACGCCAAGGGCGAGCCGGCCGACCCCATCACGATCGCCGCCGAGCTCACCAAGCGCGGCGAGATCAACAAGGTCGGCGGGGCCTCCTACCTGCACACCCTCGTCCAGACCGTGCCGACGGCCGCGAACGCCGCGTACTACGCGGAGATCGTGCACGAGCGTGCCGTCCTGCGCCGCCTGGTGGAGGCCGGCACCCGGATCACTCAGATGGGTTACGCGGCCGACGACGACGTCGACGAGATCGTCAATCGCGCCCAGGCCGAGATCTACGCCGTCACCGAGCAGCGCACGAGCGAGGACTATCTGCCGCTCGGCGACATCATGGAGGGCGCGCTCGACGAGATCGAGGCGATCGGGTCGCGCAGCGGAGAGATGACCGGGGTGCCCACGGGGTTCACGGACTTCGACTCGCTGACCAACGGCCTGCACCCCGGTCAGATGATCGTCATCGCAGCGCGCCCCGCCATGGGTAAGTCGACGCTCGCACTGGACTTCGCGCGGGCCGCGTCGATCAAGAACAACCTCCCGAGCGTCATCTTCTCGCTCGAAATGGGGCGCAACGAGATCGCGATGCGTCTGCTGTCCGCCGAGGCCCGCGTCGCGCTGCACCACATGAGGTCCGGCACGATGACGGACGACGACTGGACCCGCCTGGCCCGCCGGATGCCGGATGTCTCGGCCGCCCCGCTCTACATCGACGACTCCCCGAACCTGTCGATGATGGAGATCCGCGCCAAGTGCCGGCGCCTCAAGCAGCGCAATGAGCTCAAGCTGGTCATCATCGACTACCTCCAGCTGATGCAGTCCGGCGGCTCCAAGCGCGCCGAGAGCCGACAGCAGGAGGTCTCGGACATGTCCCGCAACCTCAAGCTCCTGGCCAAGGAGCTGGAACTCCCGGTCATCGCGCTCTCCCAGCTGAACCGTGGTCCCGAGCAGCGCACCGACAAGAAGCCGATGGTCTCCGACCTGCGTGAGTCCGGCTCGATCGAGCAGGACGCCGACATGGTCATCCTGCTGCACCGTGAGGACGCCTACGAGAAGGAGTCACCGCGCGCGGGCGAAGCCGACCTGATCGTCGCCAAGCACCGTAACGGTCCGACGGCGACGATCACCGTGGCCTTCCAGGGCCACTATTCGCGTTTCGTGGACATGGCGCAGACCTGATCCTCCGGCGCGGGGGAAATCGGCTCGACGTGCGGTGCCCTGGCCTATGGACTGGGGGCATGACGACACATCAGGAAGAGTTGCTCCCCGCCACCCGCCGGGCGCTGCTGCACCGAATCGCCGTGGCCCAGGCCGAAGGGCGCACGCCGTCGCTCGTCGCGGCGGTGGTTCGGGGTGGACGTACCGTGTGGCACGGAGCGCGGACTTCGGTCGACGGGCACGGCCCGGACGAGAACGTGCAGTACCGGATCGGCTCGATCACCAAGACGTTCACCGCCGTTCTCGTCCTGCGACTGCGGGACGAGGGGCTGCTCGATCTCGGGGACCCGCTGGAGAGGCATCTGCCGGGTACCGGGGCGGGGGAGGCCACGATCGCCGAGTTGCTGGCGCACTCGGCTGGGCTGGCCGCCGAGTCCCCCGCGCCGTGGTGGGAGCGGACGCCGGGCTCGCTGCGGCCCGAACTCGCCGATGTGCTGGGCAAGCAGCCGCTCCTGCACCCGGTGGGCCGTCGGCACCACTACTCCAACCCCGGCTACACCCTGCTCGGTGCGCTGGTCGAGAAGTTGCGCGGTGCTCCGTGGGAGGACGTGCTGCGCAGGGAGGTGCTGGAACCGCTGGGTCTGGACCGTACGACCGGGCGTCCGCGAGCGCCGCACGCCGGTGGCTGGGCGGTGCATCCGTGGGCCGACGTGATGCTGGCCGAGCCGGCCGAGGACCTCGGTCGGATGGCCCCGGCAGGTCAGCTCTGGTCCACCACCGGAGACCTGGCTCGGTTCGCCGTGTTCCTGGCGCGGGGGGACGACAGGGTGCTGAGCGCGGAGACCGTGCGGGAGATGCGGGCGCCCGCGGCGGCGGCCGAGGCCGCTGACGTCCTGGACGGCGCGGCGTACGGCCTCGGCCTGCAGATCCAGCGCTGGGACGGGCGGCTGCTCGTGGGGCACTCCGGATCCCTGCCGGGTTTCCTGGCCAACCTCACCATCAGCGTCGAGGACGACGTGGCCGCGGTGGTACTGACCAACTGCACTTCCGGGCCGCTGCCGGCCGGGGTGGGTGCCGATCTCGTGCGTATCGTCGCCGAGGCGGAACCCCGGATCCCCGAACCGTGGCGACCGCTGCCGGGAGTCGACACCTCCGTGCTGGAGTTGGTCGGACAGTGGTACTGGGGGACACACGCTTTCGCCCTACGGCTGACGGCCGACGGGGGAGTCTCGCTGGAGCCGCTGTCGGGCAACGGCCGCCGCTCGCGCTTCCGGGTGAATGCCGACGGTACGTGGACAGGGCTTGAGGGCTACTACGCCGGGGAGCCTCTGCGGGCCGTGCGGCGTCCGGACGGAACCGTGAGCCATCTGGACCTCGGGTCGTTCGTGTTCACGCGCCAGCCGTACGACGAGGGGGCCCCTGTACCGGGAGGGGTGGACCCGGAGGGATGGCGGGGGATCGGCTAGGCGCCTTGTTACGCCATGACGTGGGGGGCCTGTTTCACGTGAAACAGGCCCCCCACGTCATGGCCGCTCGCCGCGCGAGCCTGTGGTCAGAGCTGAAGCTTGAAACCCGTGTGCGAGGCCGAGAAGCCGAGGCGCTCGTAGAAGCGGTGGGCGTCGGTACGGGTCTTGTCGGAGGTGAGCTGCACGAGGTGACATCCCTGTCGACGGGACTCGTCGACCGCCCACTCGATGAGCTGGGTACCCAGGCCACTGCCGCGTTCGTCGGCGTGGATGCGGACACCTTCGATGATCGACCGGGTGGCGCCGCGCCGGGAGAGGCCGGGGACGATCGTCAGCTGGAGTGTGCCGACGACGCGGTCGTCGCGGACGGCGACGACCAGGTGCTGATTCGGGTCTGCGCTGAGCCGTTCGAACGCGGCCAGGTAAGGGCTCAGGTCGTGCGGTGACTCGCGCTGGGCGCCCAAGGGGTCGTCGGCGAGCATCGCGACGACCGCTGGGATGTCGTCCTCGGCGGTGGGCCGTATTTCAAGATCTCCCATGACCGCACCCTACGCAGAGGCGGCAGGAGAGGTCACGGTGTGGCCCGGCGGCATCCGGCTAAGCGGGTACCGGTGTCTTGAGTGTCTCCACGACCCGGACCAGCGGGGCCAGATCGGGGTTCCTGGCCGCTTCGTCGAGGGCCTCGCGCAGCGCGGCGTCATTGGTGGGCCGCGCCTCGTCCAGCAGCTTGAGGCCGGCCGCCGTGACGTTGGTGTAGATGCCGCGCCGGTCGGTGGGGCACAGGTAGCGCTCGAGCAGCCCCCGGTCCTCGAGCCGGGTGACCAGGCGCGTGGTGGCGCTCTGGCTGAGGACGACGGCGTCGGCCACCTGCTTCATCTGCAGATGTCCTCCGTCTCCCTCGTGCTGCCGGCTGAGCACGTCGAGCAGGGAGTACTCGCGCACGCTCAGGTCGTGTCCGGCCTGCAGAGCGCGCTCGATGTGGGCCTCGATCCTCCCGTGCAGCAGGGAGAGGGCGCACCAGCCCTGGGAGAGGGCGGTGAGCGCGGGGTCCGTCGCTGTCATGTGTTTCCTCCGTCCCGGAGCGGCTGAGACCAGGGTAGACCAGTCGCGCAATTGCCTGCGTTTGCATGTATCCCGCGTCTGCAATTATTGTGAACGCACGCAAAGCGCTCCTGCAATCGTCTGGGAAGGTGTACCCCTCCATGCCTCTCGCGCTTTTGGCCCTCGCGATCGGGGCCTTCGGAATCGGAACGACAGAGTTCGTGATCATGGGCTTGCTGCCCGAGGTCGCGAGCGACTACGGGGTCTCCATCCCCACCGCCGGCTTCCTGGTGACCGGATACGCGCTCGGCGTGATGTTCGGCGCTCCGTTGATGACCGTGCTCGGCACCAAGGTCCCGCGCAAGCGAATGCTCATGCTGCTGATGGGGCTGTTCATCGTCGGCAACCTGCTCTCCGCACTCGCCCCGGCCTTCTCCGTCATGCTGGCCGGCCGTGTGGTCGCCTCCCTCGCCCACGGCGCCTTCTTCGGCATCGGCTCGGTCGTCGCTGCCGACCTGGTCGCCCCGCACAAGAAGGCGGGCGCGATCGCGATGATGTTCACCGGACTGACCGTCGCCAACGTCGTCGGCGTCCCGCTGGGGACCCTCGTCGGACAGTCCGTCGGCTGGCGCGTCACCTTCGCCGTCGTGGCGGTGCTCGGTGTCGTCGGCCTGGCCGGTGTCGCCAAGCTGGTGCCCGACGTGCCCAAGGCCGAGGGAGTGCGGCTGCGACACGAGCTGGCCGCGTTCAAGAACGTCCAGGTCCTGCTCGCGATGGCCATGACCGTCCTCGGCTTCGGCGGCGTCTTCGCGGCCATCACCTACATCGCGCCGATGATGACCCACGTCGCGGGCTTCGCCGACGGTTCGGTCACCTGGCTGCTGGTCCTCTTCGGCCTCGGCATGGTCGGCGGCAACCTCGTCGGCGGCAGGTTCGCGGACCGCGCCCTGATGCCGATGCTGTACATCTCCCTGGGCGCCCTGGCCGTCGTACTCGCCCTCTTCACGCTCACCGCGGACAACAAGGTCGCGTCCGCCGTGACCATCTTCCTGATCGGCGCCCTGGGCTTCGCGACCGTCCCGCCGCTGCAGAAGCGCGTCCTGGACCATGCGCACGGCGCCCCGACGCTGGCCTCGGCCGTGAACATCGGCGCATTCAACCTCGGCAACGCGCTCTCCGCCTGGCTCGGGGGCGTCGTCATCGCCGCCGGCTTCGGCTACACCGCCCCGAACTGGGTCGGCGCCGTGCTCGCCGCCGCGGCGCTGGTCCTCGCCTTCGTCTCGGCCGCTCTCGAACGGCGCGACGGCGCTCCCGGCGAGGCCGTCGCGGGTCCCGCACCTGCCGAGCAGCCGGCCGCCGTCGCACACCACTGAACGGCCCCGGACGCGGGGTGCGGGGCCAGGGCCGTCCCCGCACCCCGCGGCTCCCCCGCCTCGAAGACCACCGAGGCACCGCACGACTCAGCAGCAACCAAGGAGAAAGCCCCATGAGCACCACCGCTGTCGCCCCGCTCACCATTCAGGACGCCGAAGTTCTCGTCGCCGCGGCCCACCGCGCCGCCGAGGCCGCCGGGGCCACCGTCAGCGTCACCGTCCTCGACGCAGGCGGGCACCTTCTCGCCTTCCGGCGCGACGATCGAGCCGTGCTGATCTCCGGAGAGACCAGCACCCGCAAGGCCTACACGGCGCTCCAGCTGAACGCCCCCACCGCAGACCTCGTGGAGGCCATCCAGCCCGGAGGTCTCTTCCACACCCTGCCCACCGCGCTCGACCGGCCGCTTCTGTTCATCGCCGGTGGTGTGCCCGTGCACCGCGACGGCCGGCTGATCGGCGCGATCGGGATCGGCGGCGGCGCGCCCGAGCAGGACCACGCCTTCGCCGAGGCCGCCGTGGAGGCCCTCGCCTGACGTCGGCCGCCGTCCTGCCGCGAGGGCGAGCGGAGTCAGCCCGCCGCCACCGTCAGCGGAGCGAACCGCCGGTTCCAGTCGCCTGGCAGTTCCGTGATCCCGTACGTCATGACCGCGTTGGGCGCGATGGAGGCGAGGCCGTGAGCCTTCGCCCAGGCCAGCAGTTCCTCGTGCCGTACGTCGATGTCCGTGCGCAGCGGCCGGTCCGTGCGGGCGGCGAGGGAGCTGATCAGCGCCTTGGCCGTCTCGGTGTCGCGGGCGATCAGGGGGCCCACGACATGGGTGTCCATGTTGGGCCAGGCCGCGGCGTACCCGATGAGACGACCGTTCTCCTCGGCGACGCGCAGTTGGTCGGCGAAGGCAGGCAGTCGCGTGATGATGGGGGTGCGGTCGGTGCCGAACACCTCCTCGTCGAGCCGGAGGATCGCGGCGAGGTCGTCGGCGGTGGCCGCGCGCGTCGTGGTCCTCGGCTCGGGCCCGCCCGGAGTGAAGCGCCCGCGCACCATCTCCGCCCGGCCGGTGGTCTTGAAGCCGAGCTCCTCGTAGAGCGGCCGGCCGTACGGGGTCGCGTGCAGGGCCAGCGGAGTGGTGCCCAGAGCGGCGACGACGTGACGCATCAGCCGGCGTCCGACTCCCTGACGGGCGTGCCGTTCGGCGACCAGCACCATGCCGATGGCGGCGAGGGAGGGGCGTTCGGGCGGCCCGTACTCGGTGACGGTGCAGGCGCTGACGAGGCCGCCGCCGGGATCGTCGATGCCGTAGCCCTTCCCGGCGGTCAGGAGGAACCCCCACTTGTGCTCCTCGCGCGGCCACCCCCGATCCTCGGACAGGTCGGCGCAGGCGGTGAGATCGCGGAGCGTCAGACGGCGGATCGGCAGAGAGGCGAGGGAAGGTGTCGGCACGCAGGTCAGGCTGTACGACAGTGGCCGTCCGCGTCCACCACTTTCCGACGGAACACGCGAGCTTTTGGCCATGTGGTGGCCGAGTGCACAGGGACCCGTCATCCGTTGGTCGCCGTACGGGACGGCAGGCCGGCCGCCGCCGGTGTCAGCCGAGGTCGGAAGCGTGCAACGCACGCACACCCTCGATGTTGCCGTCCAGATAGTGCCGCAGTGACAACGGGACGAGGTGGACGGAGGCGATCCCGACCCGCGTGAACGGCACCCGGACGATCTCGTACTCACCGGCGGGCTCGTCGACCTCGGGGCCGTGCCGCAGGGCCGGGTCCATGGACTCCAGGTGGCAGACGAAGAAGTGCTGCACCTTCACCCCGGTGGTTCCGGCGTCCTCGCCGATGTGCTCCACCGTGTCCACGAAGCACGGGACCACATCGGTGATCTTGGCGCCGAGTTCCTCGTACACCTCGCGGTGCAGGGCATCCACGACGCTGGTGTCGTCCGGCTCGACCCCGCCTCCGGGAGTGACCCAGTAGGGGTCCACCCCGGGCTTGGTGCGCTTGATCAGGATCAGGTGGTCGCCGTCCAGGAGGACGGCGCGTGCGGTGCGCTTGACCACGGGTCGGACGGTCATGGAAGGAATGTGGCCCGGCTGGTTCCACGTGAAACATCGCGGCATGCCCGCTCGCGGATCGCCGGGCTCAGTTCCAGTCGGCGGCCGCACGCAGCAGCCACTCATGGGCGCGGGCAATGTGCGGCATCGCCAATGTGCCGGTCCGCACCACCAGGAAGTACGTCCGCAGCGGCGGCACCGCCGGTTCATGCAGGGCGACCACGTCACCGCGCTCCAGTGCCTCAGCGCACAGATAGCGGGGCAGTACGGCGAGCCCGGCGCCCGCGACCGTACAGGCGAGGACAGCACGCAGGTCGGGGGCTATGACCGTGCCCGGGGCGGCCGGGCGGGTGTCGAAGACGGATGCCCAGTAACGGGCCACGAAGGGCAGCGACTCGTGCACCTCGACCACGGGGACGTGTTCGAGAACGGGTGCGGCGGAGCGCCCAAGCTTTTCGGTGCCGGACCGCTCCGCCCAGTGGGGCGCGGCGACCAGGACGTGTTCCTCGTCGCAGAGCGGGGTGGCCGTGAGCAGCGCACCGCGCGGCCGGGCCGTGCCGATGGCCAGATCGTGGTGTCCGGCGGCGAGACCCTCCAGGGTCTCCTCGGCGTTTCCGAACGAGGCGCGCAGCGCGAAGCCCTGTCCGTCCTCGCCGGTGAGTTCCGTGAGCACGGGAAGCGCCCGCTCGGCGGTGAACTCGGGTGGTCCGGCGAGATGGAGGGTCCTGAACGTGGAGTCGTCGTCCACGCCCGTTTCGGCGATCTCGACCAGGGCGTCGAGATGCGGTGCCGCCTTGTGGGCGAGTTCATCACCGATCGTCGTCGGGGTGACGCCGCGGGCCTGCCGCAGAAACAGGGGACGTCCGAGCTGCCGTTCCAGCGTGCGGATCTGTGAGGTGACGGCCGGCTGGGAGAGGCCGAGCAGGGCCGCGGCACGGGTGAAGGAGCCGGCGCGGTGCACGGTCACGAAGGTGCGCAGCAAGGCCAGATCCACGACGAACCACCCTCCCCCTCTTCTGTTCTCCCCCAGCCCTCCGGCCGCGCCCAACTATAAATATGTCGATAGGTCGCTGTCGTTACTGTGATTGGACACTGACACAGAGTCAACTAGCCTTAATCGCGCGGTTCTTCGCCTGCGGAACCGGAGGACGGTCCGAGCCACGAGGGGGGAGGCTCGGACCGTCCGTCGTACCTGGCCGGAAACAGCCACGGTGGCTGCGCGGCGGCGCTCAGTCCGCCGATTCCTCCAGCGCACGCAGCAGGTCGGCCACCAGGTCCGCGGGATCCTCCGCACCGACCGAGAGGCGCACGAAGCCCTCGGGCACCGCGTCGCCGCCCCAGCGCCCACGCCGCTCGGCCGTGGACCGCACCCCGCCGAAGCTCGTCGCTCCCTCCACCAGTCGCAGCGCGTCGAGAAAACGATCGGCACGCGCGCGCGTGGGCAGCGTGAAGGAGACGACGCACCCGTAGCGCAGCATCTGCTGCGAGGCGATCTTGTGGGACGGGTCGTCGGGCAGCCCCGGGTACCGCAGCCCGGTGACCTCGGGCCGCGCACGGAGGGCTTCGGCCACCTTCAGCGCAGTGGCGTTCTGCCGGTCCACACGCAGTTGGAGGGTGGCGATCGAACGATGTGCGAGCCAGGCCTCCATGGGCCCGGGAATCGCACCGACGATCTTGCGCCAGCGACGGACGGCGGTCATCGCCCCGGCATCGCGGCCGGCCACGTAGCCCAGCAGGACGTCGCCGTGGCCGGTGAGCTGCTTGGTGCCGCTGGCCACCGAGAAGTCGGCGCCGAGCGCCAGCGGGCGCTGACCCAGCGGCGTGGCGAGCGTGTTGTCCACGGCGACCAGGGCGCCACGCGCGTGGGCCGCCTCGGCGAGTCGCCGGACGTCGCACACGTCGAGCCCGGGGTTGGACGGCGTCTCGATCCACAGCAGCTTCGCCCCGTCCAGGACGTCGAGCTGGGCGTCCCCGCCGGTCGGCGCGGTGCGCACCTCGATGCCGTACGCCTCCAGCTGGTCGCGGACCAGCGGCAGCGCCTGGTAACCGTCGTCGGGCAGGACGGCTACGTCACCGGCGCGCAGCTGGGAGAAGAGCACCGAGGAGATCGCGGCCATGCCGGAGGCGAACACCAGCGTCTCGACGTCGTCCTGCCCGGGCGCCTCCAGCTCACGGATGGCGCGCTCGAGGTGGGTCCAGGTCGGGTTCTCGTCGCGGCCGTAGGTGTACGGGCCGGTCGGCTCACCCGGCAGATGGAAGTGGGCGGCGAACACGGGGCCGGGCAGTGTCGGCTCGTGCTTGACCGGCTCGGGCAGCCCGGCCCGCACCGCGCGCGTGCCGTCACCGGCGCCGTGAGGGGAGCCCTCCGCGCCCGTGCCGGCCCCGTTGTTCGTAGCGGAATCACTCATGCCGCCCGTCCTTCCACTTGCTCGCGTACCGCGGCGAGCAGTCCGGTGCTCGCCGCCTCCACCATCTCAAGGCATTCCTCGAAGCCGTCCGCGCCCCCGTAGTAGGGGTCCGGTACGTCGAGGTCGGCGCGGTCGGCGGCGGGGTCGTAGGACCGCAGCAGCCGTACCTTGGCCGCGTCCTGCTCCGTGGGCGCGAGGCGGCGCAGTGCCCGCAGGTGGCCAGCGTCGAGGGCGACGACCAGGTCGAGGCGGGAGAACCAGGACGGCTGGAACCGGCGGGCCGTGTGGTCGAGGCCGTAGCCGTTCTCCGCCAGGACGGCCATGGTGCGCGGGTCGGCGCCCTCGCCCTCGTGCCAGCCGCCGGTGCCGGCGCTGTCGGCCTCGACCAGGCCGTCCAGCCCGGCGTCCGCCACGCGCGCGTGGAAGACGGCCTCGGCCATCGGGGAGCGGCAGATGTTGCCCGTGCACACGAAGCAGACGCGGTAGGTCATCGGGATCAGTCCTTGTCGGGCAGGAACGCGTTGAGGGCCCAGGAGACGACCGAGATGATCAGGCCGCCCAGGACAGCGGTCCAGAACCCGTCGACGTGGAAGCTCAGGTCGAGCGTGTCGGCCAACCACGACGTGAGCAACAGCATCAGCGCGTTGACCACCAGCGTGAACAGGCCCAGGGTCAGGATGAACAGGGGGAAGGTCAGCACCTGCACGATCGGCTTGACCAGCATGTTCACGATGCCGAACACCAGGGCGACCACGATCAGCGTGACGGCCTTCTCGCCGGTGCTGCCCCCGGTCAGGGTGATCTTGTCGAGCAGCCACACGGCGACCGCGAGGGCGCCCGCGTTGGCGATCGTCTTGACTAGGAAATTCTTCATGTGTCTGATCGTGGCAGACGCGATCGGAAACGAACGGTGAGGCAGGGGCGGACGAGGCGATGAAGGCATTCCGGCTGGACGAACTGGAGGCGGAGCGCGCCGCCAATGACGGTGCCTACCTGCAGTTCTTGCGCGAGCGGAACATGTCGGTCGGTCTGTACGCCCTCGACGCGGGTACGGCCGACCCGCAGAAGCCGCACGCGCAGGACGAGGTGTACT
Source organism: Streptomyces sp. BB1-1-1 (assembly GCF_031597775.1). Classification (NCBI taxonomy): domain Bacteria; kingdom Bacillati; phylum Actinomycetota; class Actinomycetes; order Kitasatosporales; family Streptomycetaceae; genus Streptomyces; species Streptomyces sp. BB1-1-1. The sequence goes on from NZ_CP134203.1 coordinate 4,463,071, forward strand.
TCGTGGTGAGCGGGCGGGCCGCGATCACCGTGGGCATGGAGACCACCCAGGTCGCCCGCGGCAGCGTGGTGTACGTGCCGGCCGGGGTCGCCCACAAGTTCCATCACATCAGCGAGGATCTGCGGGTTCTGGTGGTGTTCTCTCCGCCCGAGAGCTGAGCCGCGACCCCGGGATTCCCTAGGGGACCGGTCAGGGGGAGACAAGGGGTGCGAGGGCCCTGCCCGGGCCCTCGCGGCCCTAGCATCGGGTGCAGGACATCAGATGACCCCAGAGGGACCCCGGGCCGTCGAAGGGCCCGGCACTCGAACGGGCGGAGAGGTAAGGACGAGGGCGATGCGAGAGATCTTCACGGGACTGCCGTGGTGGGTGAAGTGGATCGCGGTGCCGGTCATCGCCCTGGTCGTGTTCGGCGGGCTGATCGCCAGCGTGGTCGGCTTCGTGATCGGACTGCTGTTCAAGCTGCTGGTTTTCGTCGCGCTCGTCGGCGGACTGATCTACGTCGTACGCAAGTTCATGTCGAGTTCGTCGTCGCGCAGCGACTGGTGAGAGCCGTGGGACACCGGTGGCGGTAACAGGAATCACCGGTTCCCTCGCGCGAGGGAAGTTTCCGGGACGGGCCGTCGGCGGGCGGTGACCGGCGAATAGAGTCCGGAACTCCACGCGGGGGCGACCCCGCGAGTGGCGTACACCCCCACCCGTGTCCCCCGCACGGGCTGCCCCCTCGCGTTCCGGGAGTGACTCTTGGCCACGGCTGACACCGGGTTCGTTCCACTGCACGCACTGCCCGTGCAGCCCCATTCGACGTCTCGGACACCGCCCGCGGTTCCCTCCGCGGGTCCTCCGTCCGCGACCCTCATCAGCTCCGTGCAGCGGGCGATGCGCCTTCTGGAGTGCGTCGCCGAGCACGCGTACGGAGCCCCCGCCAAACAACTGGCCCGTGAGACGCGGCTGGCGCTCCCCACGGCGTACCACCTGCTGCGCACTCTGGTGCACGAGGGATATCTGCGCCGCGAGAAGGGCCTGTTCTTCCTCGGCGAGGCAGCCGAGCGGCTCAGCAGCAGCGGAGCCGAGCAGAAACGTCGCAGCACCGTGGTCGACGCGCTGGCGCGCTGGCGCGATGCGATCGGTGTGCCCGTGTACTACGCCATGTACCGCGACGGCGAGATCGAGATCATGTGCGTCTCCGACACCCCGGGCAATCCGGCGGTCGAGGAGTGGGCGGACTTCCGCGAGACCGGGCACGCGCACGCGATCGGACAGTGCCTGCTGTCCCAGCTGGACGAGGACGCCCGCCGCGACCACCTGGACCGCTACCCGGTGCAGCCCGTCACGCCGTACACGGTGCGTGATGGCAATGCCCTGCTGAAGCGTCTGGAACGCATGCGGCGGATGACGCCGGTGACCGAACGCCAGGAGTACGCCCTGGGGACGGTCTGCGCGGCGATCCCGATCACCGTGGGCACCACGGCCGCGACGATGGCCATCTCCCTGCCCCTCCACCAGGCCGACCGGCTGCTGCCCGCGGCGAAGCGGTTGCAGGACGAGGTGGGCCGGCTTCTGGGGTCGCTCGCGATCTCTATCAGTATCTGAAAACTCACTCCTTGTGATCTGGTGTGTACGTTAAGCAAGATGCCACCAGTGTTAGAGGTTTGATTCCCGGCCAGTCGACGGCGAATGACGGGGTAGGCAATGGGCGAGTCCGTACAGGCAGAGGTCATGATGAGCTTTCTCGTGTCCGAGGAGCTCTCTTTCCGCATTCCGGTGGAGCTGCGCTACGAGACCTGTGATCCCTATGCCGTGCGACTGACCTTCCATCTGCCCGGGGATGCGCCGGTCACCTGGGCTTTCGGCCGGGAGTTGCTGGTCGACGGGGTGGGCCGGCCGTGCGGTGACGGTGACGTGCGCATCGCCCCCGTCGATCCCGAGCCGCTGGCGGAGGTGCTGATCCGGCTTCAGGTCGGCAGCGACCAGGCGCTGTTCCGTTCGTCGGCGGCGCCGCTGGTGGCGTTCCTCGACCGGACCGACAAGCTGGTGCCGCTGGGGCAGGAGGGGGCGCTCGCCGACTTCGACGCCCACCTCGACGATGCCCTGGACCGCATCCTGGCGGAAGAGCAGAGCGCGGGCTGAACCGTTACGGCAGCTCTACGACGGTGGCGTAACGCTTCGCCGCGATCGGCTGCCGATGGGTCAGCGCTTACGCCGACGGCCCCGCCCGCGTACGGGAGCCGCACCGGTACCCGGCGTCGTCCCGGCGGCCTGTGCCGCCGGTGCGCCGGTCGGTCGGTCGGCCGATACGACGAGGGCCGCGAGCGCCGTGGTGACCGGAACGGATGCCACCAGGCCGATCGAGCCGACCAGCGTGCGCACGATCTCCTCCGCCACCAACTCGCTGTTGGCGACCGTCCCCACCCCGCTCTGCGCGATCGAGAACAGCAGCAGCAGGGGCAGCGCGGCGCCCGCGTAGGCGAGGACGAGCGTGTTGACGACCGAGGCGATGTGGTCGCGGCCGATCCGGATGCCCGCCCGGTACAGCCCCCGCCAGCCCATCGTCGGGTTGGCCTCGTGCAGTTCCCAGACCGCCGACGTCTGGGTGACCGTCACGTCGTCGAGCACACCGAGCGAACCGATGATGACTCCGGCGAGCAGGAGGCCGCTCATGTCGATCGTCGGATACAGGCCGTGGATGAGGCCGGTGTTGTCGTCCGTGTTGCCGGTGAGCGCGGCCCAGTCGATGAACAGCGATCCGAGCACACCGATCAGCAACAGCGAGATCAGGGTGCCGAGCACCGCGACGGACGTACGGGCCGACAGGCCGTGGCACAGATACAGCGCGATCAGCATGATGGCGCTGGCCCCGACTACCGCCACGGCCAGCGGGTTCGACCCCTGCAGGATCGCGGGCAGGATGAAGAAGTTCAGCAGCAGGAAGCTGATGGCCAGCGAGATCAGGGCCATGAGGCCCCGCAGCCTTCCGACGACCACGACGGCGAGCGCGAAGATGCCGGCGAGCAGGGCCAGCGGCAGCCCGCGGTTGATGTCGGTCACCGAGTACTGCAGGTCCTTCGGTGCGGAGGGCTCGTAGGCGACCACCACCTTCTGGCCCTCGTGCAGCTGCCGCGACTGGTCCGGCTGCACGATCTCGGTGAACGTGAGGCCCTTGTGCTTGCCGGTGTCGACGCGGATCGTCGCCCGCTTGCAGTCGCCCTGCGCCTGCTGCACCGCGGAGGAGCCCTCGGCAGTGGAGGTGTCGCCGGTCGGGGGGACGCCCGAGGCGTTGACGGACTGACAGCTCAGCTCGACCACCTTGGTGACGGTGGCGTCCTGCGTCTGCCGGTCGAAGCCGACCCCGGTGCGTTCGTGCGGCGGCGCACCGCCCGGCCACAGCAACGCGAGCCCGACCAGCACCGCCGCGGCGAACGGGATGAGGACCGCGGCGATGACCTTCCGCAGATGCCGGGAGACGGGCGCCGCCGGTCCGTGACTGTGGGAGTGCCCGTGCCCACCCGGACCGCCGTGCCCACCCGGACCGCCGTGCCCGCCGGAATCGCCGTGGCCGCCGCCCGTGTCGTGTCTGCCGCCGCCCGCGCCGTGAGCGCCGGAGGGGGCGGGGCCGGCTCCGTGGCCGTTGCCGTCCTCGGGGCCCGGTCCGCGGCGGGGCTCGTGCGGCGGAAACGGTGGATGCTGCGGTGTGGTCACCGACCGATCATCGCAAGAACCAGGGGGGCCCTCTGTTCACCGCGCCCGAATTGACGCTAGCGTGGGGGCACCTTTGTACACGCGGGAGCTCGGAGCACCGGGCTGAGAGGGCGCTGACCTCCGTCCCAGCGATGTTTCACGGGAAACGTCACCGAATCCGAGTGATGTATCCCACGAAGCGTCGACAGACGGAAGCCGCTGCGTCGACCGCCGAACCTGTTACCGGGTAATGCCGGCGTAGGGAGTAGGTCTCATGACCATCAAGGACGCACGCACGCCTGCCTCCACGCAGAACTCCGCCCAGGAGGAGACCGCGGAGGCCGGGAAGTCCATCGGCTGGCACAAGGCGTACGTCGAGGGTTCGCGCCCCGACCTGCGCGTGCCGGTTCGTCAGGTGCACCTCACCAACGGGCAGTCGGTCACGCTGTACGACACGTCGGGCCCGTACACCGATCCGCTCGTCGACACCGATGTCCGCAGGGGGCTGCTGCCGCTGCGGGAGAACTGGATCATCGCCCGAGGAGACACCGAGGAGTACGCGGGCCGTCCCGTCCGTCCCGAGGACGACGGAATCAAGCACACCTCTCCGCGCGGCGGCCTGCGCAACCTCGACGCCGTCTTCCCCGGACGGCCGCGTCAGCCGCGCCGGGGGAGGGACGGCAACGCGGTCACGCAGCTCGCGTACGCACGCCGGGGCGAGATCACGCCGGAGATGGAGTACGTGGCCGTCCGGGAGAACGTCTCGCCGGAAGTGGTCCGGGAGGAGATCGCGGCGGGTCGTGCCGTGCTGCCCGCCAACGTCAACCACCCGGAGATCGAGCCGATGATCATCGGCAAGCGGTTCCTGGTGAAGGTCAACGCCAACATCGGCAACTCGGCGGTCACGTCCTCCATCGAGGAGGAGGTCGACAAGATGACCTGGGCGACCCGGTGGGGTGCCGACACGGTCATGGACCTGTCCACCGGCCGCAACATCCACACCACCCGCGAGTGGGTGCTGCGCAACTCCCCCGTCCCCATCGGCACCGTGCCGCTCTACCAGGCCCTGGAGAAGGTCGACGGCCGCGCCGAGGAGCTGACCTGGGAGATCTACAAGGACACCGTCATCGAGCAGGCCGAGCAGGGCGTGGACTACATGACGGTTCACGCGGGCGTGCGCCTGGCGTACGTACCGCTGACCGCGAACCGCAAGACGGGCATCGTCTCGCGCGGCGGCTCGATCATGGCGGCGTGGTGCCTGGCGCACCACAAGGAGTCGTTCCTCTACGACAACTTCGAGGAGCTCTGCGAGATCCTCGCCGCCTACGACGTCACGTACTCCCTCGGCGACGGCCTGCGGCCGGGCTCGATCGCGGACGCCAACGACGAGGCGCAGTTCGCGGAGTTGCGCACGCTCGGGGAACTCAACTCGATCGCCAAGCGTTTCAACGTACAGACCATGATCGAGGGCCCGGGCCATGTCCCGATGCACAAGATCAAGGAGAACATCGACCTTCAGCAGGAGATCTGCGATGAAGCTCCGTTCTATACGCTCGGCCCGCTGACGACGGACGTCGCGCCGGCGTACGACCACATCACCTCCGGCATCGGTGCCGCGATGATCGCCTGGTGGGGCACGGCCATGCTCTGCTACGTCACGCCCAAGGAGCACCTGGGCCTGCCCAACCGTGACGACGTCAAGACCGGCGTCATCACCTACAAGATCGCCGCCCATGCCGCCGACCTCGCCAAGGGTCACCCAGGTGCGCAGGAGTGGGACGACGCGCTGTCGGACGCCCGTTTCGAGTTCCGGTGGGAGGACCAGTTCAACCTGGCCCTCGACCCGGACACGGCACGGGAGTTCCACGACGAGACACTGCCGGCCGAGCCCGCCAAGACGGCCCACTTCTGCTCGATGTGCGGTCCGAAGTTCTGTTCCATGAAGATCTCGCAGGACATCCGACGTGAACACGGAGGCAGCAAGGCCGAGATCGAGGAGGGCATGGCCCAGAAGTCGAAGGAGTTCGCGGCGCAGGGAAACAGGGTGTACCTGCCGTTGGCCGACTGAGTCCCTGCTCCGGCGTCACGCGCCGGGTCTGCCCTCTCCCCACCGGGGGGTGCGTCTCGGCAGACTGGGCGCATGACAGCCACCTCCCTGAGCAAGGGTGCCAATCTCGCCGTCGACTCCCCCGCGGTGCGCGTCGAACTCGTCTGGTCCGCCGGGCCGGGGGTGCCCGAGGTCGACGCCTCCGCGCTGCTGCTCACCTCGGCCGGACGCGTGCGGGACGACGGCGACTTCGTCTTCTACAACCAGCCCCGCCACGCGTCCGACGCGGTGAGGCACCTGGGCAAGCAGGGCGGCTCCGGTGCCGGCGCGGGCGTCACGACCGACGCCGTCGAGGTGGACCTGCGCTCGGTGGAAGCGGCCGTCGACCGCATCGTCCTGTGTGCCTCGGCGGACGGCGGGACGTTCGGCCAGGTCCCGGGGCTGTCACTGCGGCTGCTGGACGCCGGGACCCGCACCGAACTGGCCCGGTTCGACATGGCGGCCGGGACGGAGACCGCCCTGGTCGGCGGCGAGCTGTACCGGCGTCAGGGGAAGTGGAAGTTCCGCGCGGTCGGGCAGGGTTACGCCTCCGGTCTCGCGGGTGTGGCCACGGACTTCGGCATCACCGTGGACGACGCTCCCCCGGCGGCCGCGCCCGCCGCCCCGGCGACCCGGCCGACAGCGGCGACCCGGCCGACCCCGCCGATACCGCAGGCGCCCATGCCACCGGCCCCGGCCCCGCCGGCAGCACAGCCGCCGCCCGCAGCGCCGACCGCGCCACCGGCGCCCACCGGTGCGGGACCCCGCCTCACCAAGGGGGAGGAACACCTTCCCGTCGACATGCGCAAGCGATTGTCCCTGCGCAAGGAACAGGTCGCGGTCAGCCTGAGCAAGCACGGGGCGGCCGGGGTCACCGCGCGCGTCGTCCTGGTCCTGGACGCCTCCGGGTCCATGTCCTTCCTCTACTCCAAGGGCGTGGTCACGGACGTCGTGGAGCGGATGGCCGCCGTCGCCGCGCAACTGGACGACGACGGTGAGATGCAGGCATGGACCTTCGCCTCGACCCCGGCCCGGCTGCCCGACCTCCGCCTCGGCGAGCTCCCCGAGTGGCTGCGGCTGCACGTACGCGTGGGGGAGATCAGCCTCTTCCGTCGCGGCAGGAAGAAGGGCCTGCACCCCGAGCAGGTCGACATGCGGGCGGTCGGCATCCAGAACGAGGAACAGAAGGTGATCGCCGAGGTCCGGGCCTACGTCCGGGACAACCCGGCGTCGGCTCCCACCCTGGTGCTGTTCTTCTCCGACGGAGGCGTCTACCGCAACGCCGAGATCGAGCGGGAGCTGCGGGAGGCGGTGGAGGAGCCCGTCTTCTGGCAGTTCGTGGGGCTCGGGCGGGCCAACTACGGCGTGCTCGAGCGCTTCGACACCCTGCCGGGCCGCCGCGTCGACAACGTCGGCTTCTTCGCCGTGGACGACATCAGCACCGTCCCGGACCCGGAGCTGTACGACCGACTGCTGTCCGAGTTCCCGTCCTGGATCACTGCCGCCGGCCGGGCGGGCATCCTCTGATCCGCTGCCCGCCCGGGACCGGTGGCTACTCGGGCCGGTGTTCCGGGCCGCCGAAGTCCGGGCTGCTGTAGTCCGGGCTCGAGTAACGCGGACGCGGACCCGCCTCGGGACCGCCGTCCGGGCTGGTGAACCCAGGCCGGCCGTAACCGAGGTGCGGCATACGGCTGGTCGGCGCCGCCGGTGCCGTACGGTGCAGTGCCGTGGCGCCCGGCTCGGCGAGTGCCTCCCGGAGGAAGGGCAGGATGCCGCGCTCGAGCAGGGCTTCGTGCCAGGCGTCCCTGGCCCGGACCACTTCCTCGTCGAGTTCGCCGTAGAAGCCGGACTCGGCGGAGGGGCGGTTGCGCAGCGCGGTGAGCAGCAGCCCCACTCCGGCGACGAGGATCGCCACCGCGGTGAACGCGCCGAACACCCATCCGGTGGTGAGCATGGTCTGCGCGAAGGCCTGCCCCGGATCGAGCATCTTCAGGATGTAGCCGACGAGCAGGAAGATCGCCGCGGCGGTGCCGGCCAGGACGGGTGCCAGGACGGCGAGTACGGCGACGGCGCCCGCGCCGGTCGCCTCGGCGACCTCGCCCATGGTGGCGGCGAGTCCCGCCGCGCCCGTGCCCGGCTCGTCGGAGCCGGACTCGCGCGTGGACGGCACCTGGGCGGGCGGCGCCGGGTGGCGCAGTTCCTCGCGGACCTTCACGTAGTGCTGGTACTCGGTCGTGGCCGCCGCGGTGATGAGGGCGGTGGCGTTGAGTGCCATGGTGCGCAGTTGTTCGGAGTTGAGCCGCTGTCCGACAGCGGCCAGTTCCGGGCGGTGTGGTGCGGAGCGCAGCGCCTCTTCGAGGACCCGCTCGTACTCTTGGCGGTCCTCGTTCGACAGGTGCTGCGGAACGCTGTTCATGTGCATCCCCCGATGCTCCGTAGGGCTTGGGGCTCGCATGCCAACGAGCCGTCGGGCAGAAACGGAGGGGAGCCTGCTACGGATAAGCCGATGGTAGAGCGGTGACGGTGGGTGGTGACAGGGGGTTTCCAGAAATTGGGTGCCGGGCTGTACGGACCGCCGCCGCGTGTAAACCCGTCCGGCGAACCGTCAGGCGTCCAGCGGAAGTTGCTGGACCAGCAGCTTTCCGGCCATGGTCACGCCGCCGTCCATCGCGATGGCCAGCCCGTCCGCGTAGACGTGAGGTCCCTCGACCGCGGTACGCGTGTCGTCCTCGCCGTCCTCGGAGCCGACCTCGCCCAGCAGGTAGGGGATGGGACTGTGGCCGTGCACGATCCGGGTGCCGCCGTACGTGTCCAGCAGTGAGCGCACGGCGTCGGCGCCGCCCTCGTCGCGGAAGGAGAAGCGCTTGGTGAACTTGCGGAACAGGTCCCACACCTCTTCCGCGTCGTTGCGCGTGAGCGTCTCGCGGACGGTGTCGTTGACCTCCTCGATGGAGCCGCCGTAGTCGAGGTAGGTGGTGGTGTCGGAGTGGACCAGGAGGTGGCCGTCGACCGCTTCGAGGGCGTCGAGGCGGGCCATCCACTGGAGGTGGTGGTCCTGCAGCCGGTCCATGTCGGTCTTCTGGCCGCCGTTCAGCAGCCAGGCCGCCTGGAAGGTGGCGGTGCCCGCGCCGGAGTTGACGGGCGTGTCGCCGAATCGCTTGGCGCCGAGCAGCAGCAGTTCGTGGTTGCCCATCAGCGCCTTGCAGTAGCCGCCGGCCGCGGCGGCCTCGGCGGACAGCCGCATCACCAGGTCGATGACGCCGATGCCGTCCGGGCCCCGGTCCGTGAAGTCGCCGAGGAACCAGAGGCGGGAGGTGCCCGCGCACCACTGTCCGGCGGCGTCGATGAGGCCCTTCTCCTGAAGGGCGGCCAGCAGCTCGTCGAGGTAGCCGTGCACGTCGCCGACGACGAACAGCGGCCCCTGGCCCGTGGCGGGCTGCTGCACCACGATCGGTTCGGGGTCGACGGCCACCTGGACCGTGTCACCCCGACGGATGACGGGCAGATCCCGCTGAGTGGGCGTGTACCCCTCTGGGAGGTTCTCTTCGTACTCCTCCTCGGAGGGCGGCGCTGCCTCGCCCGCGTGCGTGCCGGTGGCGGCGTACGGAGCGGTCTCGTGGACGTACGCGGGCACCCGGAAGTCGCGTACCGTCGCCGTCCGCTCCACCTCGGGTCCCTGACCGGCCCCCTGAGTCATCGACCCCTCCACCATCGCGCCGCATCTGCACCGCTTCGGACTGCCTGGTCGCAGCGGCCCACGGTGTGTGGGCCCATCATAGGAATGCGGATCGCGCTGTGTGATGACCCAGGGGTGGTGAATCAGAACAGGACTCCGCTTCACCGCGGCTTTCGCCCCGATTGGGCCGGGCTTCGACCGTCCGCAGTGCGGTGTGATCATGCCCCGGACGTGCCGGATGCCGTCTTCGCCGCCCTCGCCGCCACTCCCGTACGGGGGTGGCGCCGCACCCGCTGGGCCGTCGGCGCTCCCGAGCGGGCGCGTCGGCCGGGCCCCGCCTTCCCGTTTCCGAGGCGGTGGCCCTACTTGCCCTCGGGTGACCGCGGCGGGCTGACCGTCGTCCGTGGCGGGCGCCGCTGCGAAGACGTGCGCACGATCAGTTCGGTCGGTATCACCTGCTCGACCGGCTGATCCGAGTCGAGCCCCTCGATGGCGTCGATGAGGACCTGGATCACCGCCGTGCCGATGCGGCGGGGCTTCAGCGACAGGGTGGTGATGGGCGGTTCGGTGCTGGCGTACACGGTGGACTCGCTGCAGCAGACCAGCAGCAGGTCCTCCGGGACGCGCAGCCCGTAGCGGCGGGCGGCGGCGAGCAGGTCGGTGCCGTTCGGGTCGAACAGACCGTAGACGGCGTCGGGCCGGTCGGGGCGGGCGAGCAGCCGGTCGGCGGCGACGGCGCCGGCGCACGGGTCGTGTGCCGGATAGGCCTCGTAGACCGGGTCCTGGCCGACGCGCTCGCACCAGCGCAGGTAGGCGGTGGTCGACAGATGGGTGTACGTGTCGGTCGTGGTGCCGGTGAGCAGGCCGATCCTGCGGGCACCGGCGTCGGCCAGGTGGTCGAGGATGCCGAGTACGGCCGCCTCGTGGTCGTTGTCGACCCAGGCGGTCACGGGGAGCGAGCCGGCCGGGCGGCCGTCGGAGACGACCGGTAAACCCTGGCGTACCAGTTCGCTGACGACCGGGTCGTGGTCCGAGGGGTCGATGACGACCGTGCCGTCGAGCGCGACGTTCGACCACACGTCGTGACGGGAGGTCGCCGGGAGGATGACGAGGGCGTATCCGCGGGCCAGCGCGGCGGACGTGGCGGCCCGCGCCATCTCGGCGAAGTACGCGAACTCGGTGAAGGTGAAAGGTTCATCCCCGTATGTCGTCACGGTCAGGCCGATGAGTCCGGACTTGCCGGTGCGGAGCGTGCGGGCGGCGGCCGAGGGCCGGTAGCCCAGTCGGTCGGCGACCTCGCGCACATGGCGCCGGGTGGCATCCGGGAGTCGGCCCTTGCCGTTGAGGGCATCGGAGACGGTAGTGATGGATACTCCGGCGGCGGCGGCCACGTCCCTGATGCCCGCCCGGCCCGGCCGGCTGCCTCGACGTGAGGTTTCCGCGCGGCTCACCTGGTGCTTCCCTGCTGCTGTCATGGCGAGCCGATAGTAGGGCTCATGGGGTGGGGTAGGGCGGACGCATATGCACGCGTTGACAGTCACGTTTCTGCATGATCATTAAGCTGCAACAGCCTTCGAAAGCAAGCAAGTTGGTTGACTGCATCCCATTACCTGGCGTGTCGACCAGTGAGGGCCTGCCAAGTGGCAGATGTTGCGAAGAGGTCTCAACTCACCTGCACGAGGGATGCGCGCCACGGCGCGAGCCACCGGCGCGTAGATATATGTGCGGCGCGCCCCCCGAATCGTGCGCCTTCGTGCGCTGATGCCCCTGATGCCGGTGTGACGGATGAGGTCTGGCCTCACCTATACGCAGCGGCGCTGAATCCTCATAAGGTGAGAAGTATTCGATGCCGGTGGTGGTCACGAGGAGGACTGCGGTGAGCGAGACGAGCCCGAAGCTGCGCGCCGAACTGGAGGGAATTCCCACCTACAAGCCGGGCAGGCCCGCCGCGGCCGACGGTCCGGTGGCCTACAAGCTGTCCTCCAACGAGAACCCCTATCCGCCCCTGCCGGGCGTGATGGAGACGGTGACGGCCACGGCCTCGTCGTTCAACCGGTACCCGGACATGGCCTGTACGGCCCTGATGAGCGAGCTGTCGGACCGGTTCGGTGTGCCCCTCTCTCACCTGGCCACCGGCACCGGCTCGGTCGGTGTGGCCCAGCAGCTCATCCAGGCGACCTCGGGCCCGGGCGACGAGGTCATCTACGCCTGGCGCTCCTTCGAGGCGTACCCGATCATCACGCAGATCAGCGGCGCGACGTCCGTGAAGGTGCCGCTGACACCGGGCGACGTGCACGACCTGGACGCGATGGCGGCCGCGATCACGGACCGGACCCGGCTGATCTTCGTCTGCAACCCCAACAACCCGACGGGCACGGTGGTGCGGCGGGCCGAGCTGGAGCGGTTCCTCGGTCAGGTGCCGAGCGACGTGCTGGTGGTCCTCGACGAGGCCTACCGCGAGTTCATCCGGGACCCCGAGGTGCCGGACGGTGTCGAGATCTACCGTGAGCGGCCCAACGTCTGCGTCCTGCGTACCTTTTCCAAAGCGTACGGCCTCGCCGGCCTGCGGGTCGGGTTCGCGATCGCCCACGAGCCGGTGGCGGCGGCGCTGCGCAAGACGGCGGTGCCCTTCGGGGTCAGCCAGATCGCGCAGGAGGCGGCGATCGCCTCGCTGCGCGCCGAGGACGAGTTGATCGGCCGGGTCGGTTCGCTGGTGTGCGAGCGCACGCGCGTGGTCGACACGCTGCGCGCACAGGGCTGGACGGTGCCCGAGACCCAGGCCAACTTCGTGTGGCTGCGGCTGGGGGAGCGCACGGTCGCCTTCGCCGACGCCTGTGAGCAGGCAGGCGTGGTCATTCGACCGTTCCCGGGCGAGGGTGTGCGGGTGACGGTCGGCGAGAGCGAGGCGAACGACATCTTCCTCAAGGTGTCGGAGGAGTTCCGCAACGAGCTGTAGGCCGCTGTAGGACTTCGCAAGACCGCTGTGGTGGTCGGCGACCGCTGTAGTGGTGGTCGGCCGCTGTAGTGGTTCTACGCGTCGACGCGTTCGACGCGTATCGGGTCGCCGTCGCGCACCGTCGCCAGCAGGCGCGGATCGCCGTCGAGACGACCCAGGACATTGCAGGGACTCGCGAGGCGGCATTCGTCGCCTCGCGAGATCGGCGTGGGCCCGTACGGCAGCGCCAGAGCGTCGCCGTCGGTCCAGAAGGCGACCGTGCCCGGCTCCACGACCTCCCGGGCGTCCGTTTCACGTGAAACCGACATACCCGTGTCGAAGTACACCTCCTCGCCCCATGTGTGGGCGGAGGCAGTGAACGGCAGGGCCTTGAGCAGCGCCTGCGTGGTCGGGGTGTCGTCGAGCGCTGCGGTGAGGTGACCCGCGGGCCATGAGATCCGAATCTTCATGCGGCGAATTCAACAAGTTGTTGAAGCTCTTGCCAAGGGGTTGACGTCACAGGGGACCCCCCTTCCGGTGTCGAAAAGCTGTACGTCATAATTGCTTGTGAATGTGAACGCGTTCACAAGCGTGTCCCGGTTGCGCCCGAGATAGGTGTGACATACACGCTCAAAGCACCGCCGGCCACGGCGATGTGGCGATGTAAGGAGACTGACGACGTGGACATGGCTCTGGCGCCGGAGACGCTGGCGCGATGGCAGTTCGGCATCACGACCGTCTACCACTTCCTGTTCGTCCCGCTGACGATCTCGCTGGCCGCCCTCACGGCCGGACTGCAGACCGCCTGGGTCCGTACCGAGAAGGAGAAGTACCTCAGAGCGACCAAGTTCTGGGGCAAGCTCTTCCTGATCAACATCGCCATGGGTGTCGTCACCGGCATCGTGCAGGAGTTCCAGTTCGGCATGAACTGGTCCGACTACTCCCGCTTCGTGGGTGATGTCTTCGGTGCTCCGCTCGCCTTCGAGGCGCTGATCGCCTTCTTCTTCGAGTCCACCTTCATCGGTCTGTGGATCTTCGGCTGGGACAAGTTGCCCAAGAAGATCCACCTGGCCTGCATCTGGATGGTCTCGATCGGCACCCTGCTGTCGGCGTACTTCATCCTCGCGGCCAACTCCTGGATGCAGCACCCCGTCGGCTACCGCATCAACGAGGAGAAGGGCCGCGCCGAGCTGACCGACTTCTGGGCCGTCCTGACCCAGAACACCGCGCTCAACCAGGTCTTCCACAGCTTCTCGGCGGCCTTCCTGACGGGTGGCGCCTTCATGGTCGGCATCGCCGCCCTCCACCTGATGCGCAAGAAGCACATCCCGGTGATGCGGACGTCGCTCCGGCTCGGCCTGGTCACTCTGGCGGTCGGCGGCATGCTCACCGCGATCAGCGGCGACACCCTCGGCAAGGTCATGTACGAGCAGCAGCCGATGAAGATGGCCGCCGCCGAGGCCCTGTGGGACGGCGAGGAGCCGGCGCCGTTCTCCGTCTTCGCCTACGGAGACGTCGACAAGGGCCACAACAAGGTCGCCCTGGAGATCCCCGGACTGCTGTCCTTCCTCGCCCACAGCGACTTCGACTCGTACGTGCCCGGCATCAACGACACCAACAAGGCGCTGCAGGAGAAGTTCGGCCCCGGTGACTACAAGCCCATCGTCCCCGTCGCCTACTGGGGCTTCCGGTGGATGATCGGCTTCGGCATGGCGTCCTTCTCCCTCGGCCTGCTGGGCCTGTGGCTGACGCGGAAGAGGTTCCTGCTGCCGGCCGCGCTGCGGACCGGGGAGGACGAGGTGCCGCACCTGGTGCTGCTGCGCAAGCCGCTCGGCGCCAGACTCACCCGCCTGTACTGGCTCCTGGCCCTCTGGACGATGGCCTTCCCGCTGATCGCCAACTCCTGGGGCTGGATCTTCACCGAGATGGGCCGGCAGCCCTGGGTCGTCTACGGCGTGATGCAGACCCGCGACGCGGTCTCCCCCGGTGTCTCCCAGGCGGAGGTCATCATCTCGATGGTCGTCTTCACCACGCTCTACGCCATCCTCGCCGTCATTGAGGTCAGGCTGCTCGCCAAGTACGTCAAGGCGGGCCCGCCCGAGCTCACCGAGGCCGACCTCAACCCGCCCACGAAGATCGGCGGCGACCTCCGTGACGCCGACAAGCCGATGGCCTTCTCGTACTAGGCCGAGGGAGCTGCACAGTCATGGAACTGCACGACGTCTGGTTCGTTCTGATCGCCGTCCTGTGGACGGGCTACTTCTTCCTGGAGGGCTTCGACTTCGGGGTCGGCGTGCTCACCAAGCTGCTCGCCCGGAACCGGGCCGAGAAGCGGGTCCTGATCAACACCATCGGGCCCGTGTGGGACGGCAACGAGGTATGGCTGCTCACGGCCGGCGGTGCGACCTTCGCCGCCTTCCCCGAGTGGTACGCCACTCTCTTCTCCGGCTTCTACCTGCCTCTGCTCGTCATCCTGGTCTGCCTGATCGTCCGGGGTGTCGCCTTCGAGTACCGCGTGAAGCGGCCGGAGGAACGCTGGCAGCGCAACTGGGAGACCGCGATCTTCTGGACCTCGCTGCTCCCGGCGTTCCTGTGGGGCGTGGCCTTCGGCAACATCGTGCACGGCGTGAAGATCGACCGGGACCTGGAGTACGTCGGATCCGTCTGGGACCTGCTCAATCCGTACGCCCTCCTGGGCGGCCTGGTCACGCTGACGCTGTTCACATTCCACGGGACGGTGTTCACGGCGCTCAAGACCGTCGGTGAGATCCGCGAAAGGGCACGGACCCTCGCGCTGCGCGTCGGCCTTGTCACGGCCGTGCTGGCTCTGGCTTTCCTGGTCTGGACGCAGGTCGACAGCGGGGACGGCAAGAGCTTGGTCGCCCTCGTGGTGGCCGTCGCCGCCCTGGTCGTCGCCCTGGTGGCCAACCAGGCCGGCCGCGAGGGCTGGGCATTCGCGCTGTCCGGCGTCACCATCGTGGCCGCCGTGGCGATGCTCTTCCTGACGCTCTTCCCGAACGTCATGCCGTCCACGCTCAACGCGGACTGGAGCCTCACTGTCACCAACGCTTCGTCCAGCCCTTACACCCTGAAGATCATGACTTGGCTGGCCGCGGTCGCCACGCCGGTCGTCCTGCTCTACCAGGGCTGGACGTACTGGGTGTTCCGCAAGCGGATCGGCACCCAGCACCTCGCCGAACCCGCGCACTGAGTCCGGCAGGGTGTGTCTCACGCGGCTCGTTTCACGTGAAACACACTCTCTGGACGGGAGGGCATGTTTCACGTGAAACCCATCGATCCACGTCTTCTGCGGTACGCCCGCGCCACCCGGTTCTTTCTGACGGCGGTCGTCGTCCTGGGCGCCGTCGGGGCCGGGTTGCTCGTCGCACAGGCGATGCTCATCGCCGAGGTGGTGGTGGGCGCCTTCCAGCACGGCATGGCAGCCAGCGAACTCCGTTCTCCCCTGCTGCTTTTGGTGGCTGTCGCCTGCGGCCGTGCGCTGGTCGGCTGGCTCACCGAGCTGGCCGCGCACCGGGCGAGCGCGGCAGTCAAGTCCGAGCTGCGGAGCCGGCTGCTGGAGCGGGCCACCACGCTCGGTCCCGGTTGGCTGAGCGGGCAGCGGACCGGGTCGCTGGTGGCGTTGGCCACCCGTGGAGTCGACGCCCTCGACGACTATTTCTCGCGCTATCTGCCCCAGTTGGGTCTCGCGGTGGTCGTACCCGTGGCGGTGCTGGCCCGCATCGTCACCGAGGACTGGGTCTCGGCGGCCATCATCGTCGGCACCCTGCCCCTCATCCCGATCTTCATGGTGCTGATCGGCTGGGCCACGCAGTCCCGGATGGACCGCCAGTGGCGGCTCCTGTCCCGGCTCTCCGGGCACTTCCTGGACGTGGTCGCCGGGCTGCCGACGCTGAAGGTCTTCGGGCGGGCCAAGGCGCAGGCCGAATCGATCAAACGCATCACCGGTGAATACCGGCAGGCGACCATGCGGACGCTGCGGATCGCCTTCCTGTCGTCCTTCGCGCTTGAACTGCTCGCCACGCTCTCCGTAGCACTCGTCGCCGTCACCATCGGCATGCGGCTCGTCCACGGCGACATGGCCCTGTACGACGGCCTGGTGGTACTCGTGCTGGCGCCCGAGGCCTATCTGCCGCTGCGGCAGGTGGGGGCGCAGTACCACGCGGCGGCGGAGGGGCTTGCCGCCGCCGAGGAGATCTTCGAGGTGCTGGAGCGGCCCGTGCCGGCCTCGGGGACCGCCGGTCCTCCGCCGGCGGGCGACGCGCTGTCCGTCGAGGGCGTGACCATCCGCTATCCCGGACGCGCCGCGGCCGCCGTGACGGACGTGAGCTTCACCGTCCAGCCCGGGGAGACGGTCGCGCTCGTCGGTCCGAGCGGGGCGGGCAAGTCGACGCTCCTCAACGCCCTCCTCGGTTTCGTGCAACCGGCCGGTGGGCGAGTCCGCATCGGGGGAGCCGATCTCACCTCCCTCGACCTGGCGCAGTGGCACGCCCGCGTCGCCTGGGTGCCTCAGCACCCGCACCTTTACGCCGGCACCATCGCCGAGAACGTACGCCTGGCCCGGCCCGACGCCGACGACACCGCCGTACAGCGGGCGCTGCGGGACGCGGGCGCGCTGGAGTTCGTGGACGCGCTGCCCGAGGGGACGGGGACCGTGCTCGGGGAGGACGGCGCCGGGCTGTCCGCCGGGCAGCGGCAACGGCTGGCGCTGGCCCGGGCGTTCCTCGCGGACCGGCCGGTACTGCTGCTCGACGAGCCGACGGCCGCCCTGGACGGGGCGACCGAGGCCGAGGTCGTGGCCGCCGTGCGAAGGCTGGCGGAGGGGCGGACGGTACTGCTGGTGGTGCACCGCCCGGCGCTGCTGGAGGTGGCCGACCGGGTGGTGCGACTGGAGGAGCCGACGCCCGTCGCCGCGGTCGACGGCATTTCCGTGGCGCCCGCTGCCCGCCCCCTCGACGAGATAGCTGGAGCCACTGCTCCGACTCCCCCGCAGGACGCGGCTCCCTCGACGCCCGCCGGAGGAGGCGTCCTCGCCCGGGTGCGGGCGATGTCCGGCGCCCGGCGCGGACGGCTCGTCCTCGCGCTGCTGCTCAGCAGCCTGGCGCTCGGCAGCGCCGTCGGTCTGATGGCCACTTCCGGGTACCTCATCTCGCGGGCCTCCGAGCAGCCGCCGGTGCTGTATCTGATGATGGCCGTGACGGCGACGCGCGCTTTCGGGATCGGGCGGGCCGTGTTCCGCTACGCCGAGCGGCTCGTGTCGCACGACGCCGTGCTGCGGATGCTGGCCGACACCCGGGTCGCCGTGTACCGGCGCCTCGAGCGGCTGGCGCCTGCGGGGCTTCGCCGCAGCCGCCGGGGCGACCTGCTGTCCCGGCTCGTCGCCGACGTCGACGCCCTGCAGGACTACTGGCTGCGGTGGCTGCTGCCCGCCGCGTCCGCAGTCGTCGTCTCCGCCGCGTCGGTCGGTTTCACGGCCTGGCTGCTGCCGGAGGCCGGCGTCGTGCTCGCGGTCGGTCTGCTGGCGGCCGGAGTCGGGGTCCCGCTCGTCACCGGCGCGGTGGCACGGCGGGCCGAGCGCAGGCTCGCCCCCGCCCGAGGCGTGCTCGCCACCAGGGTGACCGATCTGCTCACCGGTACCGCCGAGCTGACCGTCGCCGGTGCTCTGCCCGCGCGGGCCGCCGAGGCGCGCCGGGCCGACGGCACGCTCACCGGGATCGCCTCGCGTGCCGCCACCGCCACCGCGCTGGGTGACGGCCTCACCGCGCTGATCTCCGGCCTGACCGTCGCCGGGGCCGCCCTCGTCGGGATCCAGGCGGTCGCCGACGGCCGGCTCGCCGGCGTGGCCATGGCCGTCGTCGTACTCACGCCGCTGGCCGCCTTCGAGGCCGTACTCGGGCTGCCGCTGGCCGTGCAGTACCGGCAGCGCGTGCACAGGAGCGGGGAGCGGGTGTACGAGGTGCTCGACGCCCCCGAGCCCGTACGGGAGCCGGAGACGCCCCGGCAGGCGCCCGCGTCGCCGTTCCCCGTCGTCCTCAAGGGGCTGGCCGCGCGCCACGCCGGGCAGGACCGGGATGCCCTGGTGGGGCTGGACCTGACTCTGGCGGAGGGTCGGCGTATCGCCGTGGTCGGTCCCTCCGGGTCCGGCAAGACGACGCTGGCCCAGGTGCTGCTGCGGTTCCTCGACGCGGACGCGGGTTCCTACACGCTGGCCGGCGTGGACGCCTACGCCTTGGCCGGCGACGACGTACGGCGCCTGGTCGGGCTGTGCGCCCAGGATGCGCACCTCTTCGACAGCTCGGTGCGCGAAAACCTGCTCCTGGCCAGGAAGGACGCCACCGAGGACGAGCTGCGCGACGTGCTGGGCCGGGCCCGGCTGCTGGAGTGGGCGGACAGCCTGCCCGACGGCCTGGACACGCTGGTCGGTGAGCACGGGGCCCGGTTGTCCGGCGGGCAGCGGCAGCGGCTGGCCCTCGCCCGGGCGCTGCTCGCCGACTTCCCCGTCCTCGTACTCGACGAGCCCGCGGAGCACCTCGACCTGCCGACCGCCGACGCGCTCACCGGCGATCTGCTGGCCGCCACCGAGGGCCGTACCACCCTGCTGATCACGCACAGGCTGGCGGGTCTGGAGGCCGTGGACGAGGTGATCGTCCTGGGTGAGGGCCGGGTCGCGCAGCGGGGGACGTACGCGGAGCTGGCCGCGGTGCCGGGGCCGCTGCGGGCGATGGGGGAGCGGGAGGCCGCGGCGGAGCTGCTGGTGGGAGCCCACTGACCGGCAGCCCCGGACCGAGGCCCGACGAAATTCTCAGTGAATCCGACTTTCCTGAACAAAAGGGGCTCATTAGGCTCGGGTCATGCCCCCAGCACCGCCTCCCGGCCCCCCGCCGCACCGCGAGGAGGTATCGGCCGAGCTCCTGGCACGGGTACCGAGACTGCTGGACGCGATGCGGTCCGTCGGCAGCGGACTGGAGCTGCACTCCACGCTGAACCGGATCTGCGAGACTGCGGCCGACCTGGCGAACGCCCGGTACGCGGCCATCGGCGTCGTGGCCGAGGACGGTGACGGCCTCGCCGACTTCGTGCACCACGGCGTCGACGAGGCGACCGCCCGACGCATCGGCCACCTGCCCGACGGCCGCAAGGGCCTGCTGGGCGCCCTCATCCGCGACCCGGAGCCGGTCCGGCTCACGGACCTGAGCGAGGACCCGCGCTCGTGCGGTTTCCCCGAGCACCACCCGCCGATGCACGCCTTCCTCGGCGTCCCCATCCGTGTGCAGGGGGAGATCTTCGGCAACCTCTACCTGACGGACAAGCACGCGGGTGAGCCGTTCAACGACTACGACCTCGCCATGGTCCGCGTCCTGGCCACGGAGGCCGGCATCGCCATCGGCAACGCGCGTCTGTACGAGGCCGCCCGGCAGCGGGAGCGCTGGATCGACGGGTCGGTCGCCGTGACCACCGCGCTGCTGTCCGGCGGCGACATCGACGACGCCCTCCAGGTCGTCGCCGAACAGGCGCGCCGGCTCTCCGGAGCGGCCGCCGGAATCGTGCTGCTGCCGGCCGACGGGGGCGGGCTGGAGATCGCGGCCGTGGCAGCGGAGCATCCCACGAATGACCTGGGCAGAGTCATCCCGCCGGACAACGGCATCGTCGCCGAACTACTCGCGGGGCGAGCCCTGTTCGTGGACGACGCCGCCACCGACCCGCGCCTGGAGGCCGGGCCGGTGCGCGCCTACGGTCCGGTCATGCTGCTGCCCCTGTGCCGGGACGGGCGGGTCCTCGGGAGCCTCGTCATGCCCCGCGCCCGGGGGGATCGCCCGTTCACCCGGGCGGAACGCGCACTCGGCGACCGGTTCGCCTCGCAGGCCGCGCTGGCGCTGATGATGGCCGACGCCCAGCGCGACCGGGAGCGGCTCGCGGTGTACGAGGACCGCGACCGCATCGCCCGGGACCTGCACGACCTCGTCATCCAGCGGCTGTTCGCCACGGGGATGATGCTGGAGAGCGCCCAGCGCAGGTCGGTCGTCCCCGAGGTGCGCGACGGGGTGGGCGGGGCCGTCGACGAACTCGACGTCACCATCCAGGAGATCCGCTCGGCGATCTTCGCGCTGCGGCAGCCGGCCGAGGCGCCCGTGGGGCTGCGCACCCGTGTGCTGCGCGAGATCACCATGGCCGCGGTCCCGCTCGGGTTCACGCCCTCGCACCACTTCGTCGGCCCCGTGGACGCCGCCGTCGGCGAGCTGACCGGCAAGAACCTGATCGCGGCGCTGCGCGAGACCCTGTCCAACGCCTTCCGGCACGCCCACGCCACCCGGATCGAAGTGGTCGTCGACGCGACGGCGACTCTGGCGGACGGCCGGTGGGGCGTGCGGCTGACCGTCGCGGACGACGGCGTCGGCATCCCCGAGGGCGGTCGGCGCAGCGGCCTGCACAACCTCGAGCGCCGAGCCGAGACCGTCGGCGGCGCCAGTCGGCTCGGGCCGGGCATCGGTGCGGACGGCGCCGGCACGACGGTGCTGTGGGAAGCACCGTACTGAGGGCTGCCGACGCGGTGTTGCCCCATGTGCAGCAGCCGCACTGAGCCGAGTGCAGCAATCGGTCCCCCGCTCGTACGACCTGAACAAGACCGTGCGCCCCCGTTCGGTCCACGATCGCTGACATGCGCTCACCTCGCCGCCATCCGCTGCTCGTGCCGGTGTTGCTGTGCGCGCTCGCCGTGCTCGCGGCCCGCCCCACCGACGCCATGGACGAGGACGGCGGCTCCGGCCCCGCTCTCGGCGCTCAGGTGGCGCGGCTGTACGAAGAAGCGGGCAGGGCCACCCAGCAGTACGAGGAGGGGCGGCGCGAGGCCGAGGCGCAGCGGTCGAAGGCCCTCGAGTACGAGAAACGGCTCGACCGGCAGCGGCAGAAGATCGACGCCATGCACGAAGACCTGGGCCGCATCGCCCGCGCCCAGTACCGCAGCGGTGGCGGGCTCCCGCTCACCGCGCAGATGATCCTCGCGGAGGATCACGACGAACTGATGCGAGGTCAGCGAGCGCTCTCCCGCGCGGATCTGGCTGTCAACAACGCCATCGGCAAGAGCCTGCGGGCCGAGGCCCGCCTCGCCGCCGACGAGGCCAAGGCGCAGGCGGCCTGGCAGGCGTTGGAGGCGCGCAACGCCGGTCTGGCGGAACTGAAGAAGAAGATCGAGGGCAAGCTGGAGGCGGCGCGGTCACGGCTGGAGGGGCAGGCGGACGCCTCCGTCGCGGCCGGTTCGTGTCCCGGCGCGGTCCGCCTCGACCAGCCGGGCGGGCGCTCCAGCCGGTCCTGGGTGGCCCCGGTGGAGACGTACGAGCTGTCGGCGTCCTTCGGCAGCGGCGGGAGCCGGTGGGCGACCCGGCACACCGGCCAGGACTTCGCGGTGCCGGTCGGCACACCGGTGCGGTCGGTCGGCACGGGCCGGGTGGTGAAGGTGTCGTGCGGTGGCGCCTTCGGCATCCAGGTCGTGGTCCAGCACGCGGGCGGCTATTACACGCAGTACGCCCACCTCGCCGCTGTCGCCGTCGACCAGGGCGACCGGGTCCGTCCCGGCCAGTGGGTCGGGCAGTCGGGCAGCACCGGCAACTCC
The DNA here is from genome assembly GCF_031597775.1 of Streptomyces sp. BB1-1-1. Classification (NCBI taxonomy): domain Bacteria; kingdom Bacillati; phylum Actinomycetota; class Actinomycetes; order Kitasatosporales; family Streptomycetaceae; genus Streptomyces; species Streptomyces sp. BB1-1-1. The sequence goes on from NZ_CP134203.1 coordinate 4,485,068, forward strand.
ACCGGACCGCACCTGCACTTCGAGGTACGGGTCACCCCGGAGATGGGCTCGGGGCTGGACCCGGTGCCGTGGCTGTCACAACGTGGTGTGCCGCTCTGACGGCGCCGGCCGCTAGGACAGGTCCGTCAGCATCCGCTCGATCACGACCGCCACCCCGTCGTCGTTGTTGGCCACCGTCCGCCCCGACGCGGCGGCGATCACGTCCGGGTGCGCGTTGCCCATGGCGTACGACCGCCCCGCCCAGGTGAGCATCTCAACGTCGTTCGGCATGTCACCGAAGGCGACGACCTCCTCGTGCGAGATGCCGCGCTCGGCGCAGCACAGGGCGAGCGTGCTGGCCTTGGAGACCTCCGGCCCGCTGATCTCCAGCAGGGCGCTGGGGCTGGACCGGGTGACGTTGGCACGGTCGCCGATGGCGAGGCGGGCCAGCGTGAGGAAGCCGTCGGGGTCCAGCTCGGGATGGAAGGCGAGGATCTTGAGGACCGGCTCGGCGGCGGCGCGACCGCCCGGCGCCAGGATCTCCTCGGCGGGCAGGAGGTCGTCGGGGACCTCCATGTGCAGCTTCGGATACGCAGGCTCCTGATGGAAGCCGTACGTCTGCTCGACCGCGTACACCGTGCCGGGCGCCGCCTCGCGCAGCAGTCGTACGGCGTCCAGCGCGTTGTCCCGGGCCAGCTCCCGGACCTTCACGAACCGGTGGGCGCCGGGGCCGCCGTGCAGGTCGACCACAGCGGCGCCGTTGCCGCAGATGGCGAGGCCGTGACCGTGGACGTGGGCACTGACGACGTCCATCCAGCGGGCGGGGCGGCCGGTGACGAAGAAGACCTCGATGCCCGCCTTCTCGGCGGCGGCCAGCGCGGCGACCGTGCGCGGTGAGACCGACTTGTCGTCGCGCAGCAGGGTGCCGTCGAGGTCGGTGGCGATGAGCCGCGGGCGGGTGGCGGCGGCCGGGGGCTCGGGCTGTCGGGTCGCTGAGGTCACCGGGTCATTGTCACGCATATGCCTGCACGACCGTGCGCGAGTCCGCACATCTGTGAGCTACGGCTCTCATTCCTTCAGCTGCGCCGGCGCCTCCATGGCGATCCGCTCGAAGATCTTCTCGTCCGCCGTGAAGTCCGAGTCGGGGATCGGCCAGTGGACGACGAGCTCGGTGAAGCCCAGATCGCGGTGCCTGCCCGCGAAGTCCACGAACGCGTTCACGGACTCCAGCGGCCGGCTGCGGTCGGGTGTGAAGCCGGTGAGCAGGACCCTGTCCAGCTCACTCACCTCGCGGCCGATCGCGGCGCAGGCGTCGGCCAGCTTGTCGCCCTGCTCCCGCAGCGCGCGGTCCGACTGCTCGGGAGTGCCGTTCTCGTACAGCTTCGGGTCCCCGGTGGTCACCCATGCCTGTCCGTACCGCGCGGCGAGCCGCAGCCCGCGCGGGCCGGTCGCGGCCACCGCGAACGGCAGCCGGGGTCGCTGCACGCATCCCGGGATGTTGCGCGCCTCGTGCGCCGAGTAGTAGTCGCCCTCGTACGACACGGCGTCCTCGGTCAGCAGCCGGTCGAGCAGCGGGAGGAACTCGGCGAGCCGGTCGGCCCGCTCTCGGGGAGTCCACGGCTCCTGGCCGAGCGCGGTGGCGTCGAAGCCCGTGCCGCCCGCTCCTATGCCGAGCGTGACCCGGCCGCCGGAGATGTCGTCGAGGGAGATCAGCTCCTTGGCGAGCGTCACCGGGTGCCGGAAGTTCGGCGAGGTCACCAGGGTGCCCAGGCGAAGCCGCTCGGTGACGGCCGCGGCAGCGGTGAGCGTCGGCACGGCACCGAACCACGGGCCGTCCCGGAAGCTCCGCCAGGACAGATGGTCGTAGGTGTACGCGGTGTGGAAACCGAGCTGCTCGGCACGCGTCCAGGTCGCACGGCCGCCTTCGTGCCAGCGGCGGTACGGGAGGATGACGGTGCTCAGACGCAGACTCATGCTTCCGAGCCTATGCGGCCGGCCCCCGTTTCACGTGAAACAACCACCGGCGTCACCGTACGCGACGCGCACATACCGCGGTGGCACGCTCTTCGTCAGCCAGACCCCGTTGGCGCTGACGTGGAAGACATGGCCGTCGCGGTGCATGGCGGCGGCGTCCACCGACAGCACGATCGGTCGGCCACGGCGGGCACCGACCCGGGTCGCGGTCTCTCGGTCCGGCGAGAGGTGCACGTCGTGCCGGTTCATCGGCCTCAGCCCCTCGGCGCGGATCGCGTCCAGGTGCCGGGCCACGGTCCCGTGGTAGAGGAACGGCGGCGGGGTCGCCGCGGGCAGGGCGAGGTCCACGTCGATGGTGTGGCCCTGGCTGGCACGGATACGGGTGCCCTCGATCGCGAAGCGCCGCTTGTCGTTGGTGGCGACCACGTGGTCGAGTTCCTCGCGGGTGAAGCGGAAGCCGTGCGCCGCGGCTGCGGCGATCAGCGTGTCGATCTCCACCCAGCCGGCCTCGTCGAGCGCGAGCCCGATTCTCTCCGGCTGGTGGCGCAGATGCTTCGACAGATACTTGGACACCTTCACGGTGCGCCTGTCGTCCACGTGTTCCTGTTGCATGGAATCAGCGTGCCGAGAGAGGCGCGCGTCACGCGATCGATTTTGCAGCCGAGGTTTGATCCACAGCCAAGTGCGGTTATCCACAGGCTGGTTGGCACAGTCTGTGGAAACTACAGTGGCGGCTTCACACGCGCGAGACGCCTCAACGCTCCTGGAACGAACCGGGACAAGAGATGGGCGCCACGCGCCTCCGGCGTCACCGGGACCACGGCCCTGTTCCGCACGACCGCCTCCAGGACGGCGTCGGCCACCTTCTCCGGCGGGTAGTTGCGCAGCCCGTACAACCGCGCCGTGCGCCGCTGCCGTCGCTTCTCCTCGTCGGCGTCGACGCCCGCGAAGTGCGCCGTGGAGGTGATGTTGGTGTTGACGAGGCCGGGGCACACCGCCGTGACGCCGATTTCCTGCCCGGCCAGCTCGGCGCGCAGGCACTCGCTCAGCATCAGCACCGCCGCCTTGGAGGTGCTGTAGGCGGGCAGCGCCCTGGAGGGCTGGAAGGCCGCCGCAGACGCGGTGTTGACGATGTGGCCGCCCTGCCCGCGCTCGGCCATCTGCCTGCCGAAGAGGCGGCAGCCGTGGATCACGCCCCAGAGATTGACGTCGAGGACCTTCTTCCAGTCCTCCGGCGTGGTGTCGAAGAAGGAGCCCGACATGCCGATCCCGGCGTTGTTCACCAGGACGTCCACCACGCCGTACTCGGCGGCGACCTTGTCCGCCAGCTTCTCCATCGCCTGCTCGTCGGAGACGTCGACGGTCTCCGCCCAGGCCGCGGGCGCACCGACCAGCCGGCACAGCTCCGCGGTACGGGCGGCGGCCTCGGCGTCCCGGTCGACGGCCACCACGCGTGCGCCGGCCTCGGCGAAAGCGAACGCCGTGGCCCGCCCGATGCCGTTGCCCGCGCCGGTGACCAGCACCAGCTGCCCGCCGAAGCGGTCGGCGTACTTCCCGCTCGCCGCGGCCTCGGGCCGGCCGCCGTCGACGGCGGTGACGAACTCCGTGATCCACTCCGCGAGCCGGTCCGGACGGGTGCGCGGCACCCAGTGCTTGGCAGGCAGCGTGCGGCGGGTCAGCCGCGGTGCCCACAGCTCCAGGTCGTCGTAGAGCCGCTCCGACAGGAACGCGTCGCCGAGGGGCGTGATGAGCTGCACGGGCGCGTGCGCGTAGGCGTCGTCGCGCGGGCGGCGCAGCCGGGGCCGGACGTTGTCCCGGTACAGCCACGCCCCGTGCGCCGCGTCCGACGGCAGGGACGGGGTCGGGTAGTCGCCGCCGGGCACCTTCTCGACGCGTCGCAGGATGCCCGGCCAGCGCTTCCCCAGGGGGCCGCGCCAGGCCAGTTCGGGCAGTACGGGCGTGTGCAGCAGGTAGACGTACCAGGACTTGGCGCCCTGGCCGAGGAGCTGGCCGACCCGGCGCGGGGTGGGGCGCCTCAGACGCCTGTTGATCCAGTGGCCGAAGTGGTCGAGGGACGGACCGGACATCGAGGTGAAGGAGGCGATGCGGCCCTCGGTGCGCTTGACCGTGACGAACTCCCAGGACTGCACCGAGCCCCAGTCGTGGCCCACCAGGTGCACGGGCCGGCCGGGACTGACGGCTTCCGCCACGGCCAGGAAGTCGTCCGTCAGCTTCTCCAGCGTGAACCCGCCGCGCAGCGGGCTCGGCGCGGTGGACCGGCCGTGGCCCCGGACGTCGTAGAGGACCACGTGGAAGCGGTCGGCGAGGCGGTTGGCGACCTCGGACCAGACCTCCTTGCTGTCCGGGTAGCCGTGCACCAGGACGACCGTGGGCTGGTGCGGGTCGCCCAGTTCGGCCACGCACAGCTCGACCCCGCCCGTGTGCACCCAGCGCTCCCGCGCACCGTCCAGCACCGTCATTTCTCCTCCGCCCAGCGCCGCACGTGCGGCAGATCGTCGTCCAGCCAGAAGGCGCTCTGCTCGGGGTCCGCGGAGTCGGTGACGACGAGGATCTCCTCGAACTTCGCGCCGGTGCCCCGGAAACCGAGGTGGGGTTCGACCGCCCACAGCCCCGGCCGGGGCGGGTGGTCGGAGAAGCGGTACGGCGACCACAGCGGGGACCAGCCCTCGCGGTGGCCGTGCAGCGCGTCGCTCGCCAGTCCCTTGAGCGCCTGCGTGCCGAAGCCGAACAGGCGTGGCGACAGGCGTCGTTCCCGCACCCGGTCGACCTTGTGGGCGATCACGCCGAAGGGGTAGGCGCGGTGCCGGTTGGCGTAGCCCTGGCGGACCATGAGCCGGTCCACGTCCTCGTAGATCTGCCGCAGCGGGCGGCGATCGCGCACCTCGCGCAGGATCAGCTCGCGGTGCGCCTCCAGGTCGGCCATCAGCCGCCGCTGCACGGGATTGGGGCCGAGCGAGCCGGAGTAGCCGATGTCGGCGGTGAAACCTCCGTACACCGGGGCCATGTCCAGGATGAACGGCATGCCCGCCTCCAGCCGGCGCCCAGTGGGGAAGAACTGCAGCGGAACGCGGAAGTCCGTGAAGGCCGTGCGGTCGCCGAACCAGGCGAAGGGCAGGTGGAACCAGTCCCGCACGCCCCGCTCCCGCAGCCACTCGCGCTGCATGCGGGCCGCTTCCCGCTCGGTCACCCCCGGTTCCAGCCGGGCCGCCACGGCCTCGGCGCACTCGTAGGCGAGACGCTGCACCTGCCGGAATCCGCGCAGCTCCGTGCGGAATTCCGCGCCCGGTTCCGATGTCACTGCCGTCGTCATGCCACCCCGTCCCACCCGTCGGTCCGTCCACACGCCCACGAGCCGGGCGCGGTCCGTGCGACCGAGCTACTCGCGCGTAACGTGACGTCGCCGAATCTCCCAGCTGTTAGACCTCGCGTCAATAGTGCGGGCGGAGGGCAGGGCACACGGCCCCGGAAGACCGCTCCGTAGCTCTCAGGCACGGCATCCCCTACGGGCCCGTACTACTCGAGTCTGACTCCAAGACGGCTCTCCGGTCTGACGACCTCAGTGGCGCGCGTCACTACTGTCGTGGATGTGACTGTGATCGCGACCGAAAGCCTGAGCAAGCGGTACCCACGGGTGACCGCGCTCGACCGGCTCTCCGTGGACGTCGGACCCGGTGTGACCGGACTCGTCGGTGCCAACGGCGCCGGCAAGTCCACCCTGATCAAGATCCTGCTGGGTCTGTCTCCCGCCACCGAGGGCCGGGCCGAAGTGCTCGGACTCGATGTCGCGACCAAGGGCGCCGACATCCGCGAGCGAGTCGGCTACATGCCGGAACACGACTGCCTGCCGCCCGACGTCTCGGCCACCGAGTTCGTCGTCCACATGGCACGCATGTCCGGCCTGCCACCCACCGCCGCCCGCGAACGCACGGCCGACACCCTGCGCCACGTCGGCCTGTACGAGGAGCGCTACCGGCCCATAGGCGGCTACTCGACCGGCATGAAGCAGCGCGTGAAGCTCGCGCAGGCCCTCGTCCACGACCCCCAGCTGGTCTTCCTCGACGAGCCCACCAACGGTCTCGACCCGGTCGGCCGCGACGAGATGCTCGGCCTCATCCGCCGGATCCACACCGACTTCGGCATCTCCGTCCTGGTCACCTCGCACCTGCTGGGTGAACTGGAACGCACCTGCGACCACGTCGTCGTCGTGGACGGCGGCAAGCTGCTGCGCTCCAGCTCCACCACGGACTTCACCCAGACCACGACGACCCTCGCGATCGAGGTCACCGACACCGACGAGCACCCCGACGGCACCCGCGCGGTGCGCGACGCGCTCGACGCGCGCGGGGTGACCGTCCAGGACGGCAGCGGCCTGCCCGGCGCCGGCCACGTCCTGCTGCTCACCGCGGCGGGCGAGGAGACCTACGACCTGGTCAGGGACGTCATCGCCGACCTCGGCCTCGGCCTGGTGCGCATGGAGCAGCGCCGGCACCACATCTCGGAGGTCTTCCAGGACAGCGACGCAGAACGGAAGGAGGCGGTCGGCCATGGCAGCTGAACAGCCCACAGCCACGGTGCCGGGTGACCAGACCCGCATCCACAACATCGGCTACCGCAGCTACGACGGCCCTCGCCTCGGCCGCGCCTACGCCCGCCGCTCGCTGTACTCGCAGTCCCTGCGCGGCGCCTACGGCCTCGGCCGCTCGGCGAAGTCCAAGGTGCTGCCGATGCTGCTCTTCGTGGTGATGTGCCTGCCCGCGGCCATCATGGTCGCCGTCGCCGTCGCCACCAAGGCGAACGACCTGCCCCTGGACTACACGCGCTACGCGATCGTCCTCCAGGCCGTCATCAGCCTCTACGTCGCCTCGCAGGCACCCCAGTCCGTCTCGCGCGACCTGCGCTTCAAGACCGTGCCGCTGTACTTCTCGCGGCCGATCGAGACCGCCGACTACGTCCGGGCCAAGTACGCGTCGCTGGCCTCGGCCCTGTTCATCCTCACCGCCGCCCCCCTGCTGGTGCTCTATGTGGGCGCGCTGCTCGCCAAACTCGACTTCGCGGACCAGACCAAGGGGTTCGCACAGGGACTCGTCTCCGTGGCACTGCTCTCGCTGCTCTTCGCCGGCCTCGGCCTGGTGGTCGCGTCGGTCACCCCGCGCCGCGGCTTCGGTATCGCGGCCGTCATCGCCGTCCTGACCATCACCTACGGCGCGGTCTCCACGCTCCAGGCCATCGCGGACGTCCAGGGCAGCTCCGGGTCCGTCGCCTGGATCGGCCTGTTCTCGCCGATCACCCTCATCGACGGCGTGCAGTCCGCCTTCCTGGGCGCCACCTCGGCCTTCCCCGGCGGGGTCGGCCCGAGCAACGGCGAGGGCGCGGTCTACGTCCTCGTCACCCTGGGCCTGATCGCCGGCGCCTACGGCCTGCTGATGCGCCGCTACCAGAAGGTGGGACTGTGACCACGCTGAACATCGACCACGTCTCCCGCTGGTTCGGCAACGTGGTCGCCGTCAACGACATCACCATGACGATCGGCCCCGGCGTCACCGGCCTGCTCGGCCCCAACGGCGCGGGAAAGTCCACCCTCATCAACATGATGGGCGGCTTCCTCGCCCCCTCCACCGGCAGCGTCACCCTCGACGGGCAGCCGACCTGGCGCAACGAGGCCATCTACAAGCACATCGGCATCGTCCCCGAGCGGGAGGCGATGTACGACTTCCTCACCGGCCGCGAGTTCGTCCTGGCCAACGCCGAACTGCACGGCCTCGGCGCCAAGGCGGCCCACGAAGCGCTCGCCACGGTCCAGATGGAGTACGCGCAGGACCGGAAGATCGCCACGTACTCCAAGGGCATGCGGCAGCGCGTCAAGATGGCGAGCGCCCTCGTCCACAATCCCTCGCTGCTCCTGCTGGACGAGCCCTTCAACGGCATGGACCCGCGCCAGCGCATGCAGCTGATGGACCTGCTGCGCCGCATGGGCGACGAGGGCCGCACGGTGCTGTTCTCCTCGCACATCCTCGAAGAGGTCGAGCAACTCGCCTGGCACATCGAGGTCATCGTCGCCGGACGGCACGCGGCCAGCGGTGACTTCCGCAAGATCCGCCGCCTGATGACCGACCGGCCGCACCGCTACCTGGTGCGTTCCAGCGACGACCGGGCTCTCGCGGCGGCGCTGATCGCCGACCCGTCGACGTCCGGCATCGAGGTCGACCTCGCCGAGGGCGCGCTGCGCGTCCAGGCCGTCGACTTCGGCCGGTTCACGGCCCTGCTGCCGAAGGTCGCCCGCGACCACGGCATCCGGCTGCTCACGGTCTCGCCGTCCGACGAGTCCCTCGAGTCCGTCTTCTCGTATCTCGTCGCGGCGTAGGAGGCCGAAGAATGTACGACCCCACAGTCGCCAGACTCACCTACCGAGCCCTGCTCGGCCGCCGCCGGGCCCTCATCCTGGGCGTACTGCCCCTGCTGCTGCTCGTCATCGCCGTGGCGGTGCGCGCACTCGCCGGCGCCGACGACCAGACCGCAGCCGACGTGCTGGGCGGATTCGCCCTCGCCACCATGGTGCCGATCATCGGTGTCATCGCCGGCACCGGAGCCATCGGCCCGGAGATCGACGACGGCTCGGTGGTGTACCTGCTGTCCAAGCCGATCAAGCGGCCGACGATCATCTTCACCAAGCTGATCGTCGCCATCGCCGTGACGATGGTCTTCTCCGCCGTGCCCACCCTGCTCGCCGGCCTGATCCTCAACGGCAACGGCCAGCAGGTCGCCGTCGCCTACACCATCGCCGCGCTGGTCGCCTCCATCGCCTACGCCGCGCTGTTCCTGCTGCTGGGCACGGTGTCCCGGCACGCGGTGGTCTTCGGGCTCGTCTACGCCCTCGTCTGGGAGGCCCTGTTCGGCTCCCTGGTGCCCGGCGCCCGGACCCTGAGCGTCCAGCAGTGGTCGCTGGCGGTGGCCCAGAAGGTCGCCGACGGGAACCTGGTGACCTCCGACGTCGGCCTGCCGACCGCGACGGTTCTGCTGGCCGGGGTCACCGTGCTCGCGACCTGGTACGCGGGCCAGAAGCTGCGGACGCTGAAGCTCGCCGGGGAGGAGTGACCGGGTCCCGGTCCTGACGGGACCTTCACCCCGGCCCGGTCACACTGGGCCGAGGAACGTACGGGGGAGACACCGGGGACGCAGGGCTGGGAGGAACCGGGATGGCGGGTCACACACCTCAGCAGGACGGCCGCGGACAGCCGGAGGACGGCGCCGGTAGCGCCGCCGGGCACGGGGCCGAGCACGGGGCCACGGACGGCGCCGGTAGCGCCGCCGGGCACGGCATCACGGACGGCGCCGGTGACGACGCCTGGGACGGGCTCGTCCTGGACGAGGAGTTCGTACGCGACGCCGGTACCTCCGAGCCGTCGGCCCGAGCCCGGATGCTCGCCGCCCGCTGGCGCCGTGAGAAGCCGGAGCCGCAGCCGTGGCGCTCCGACGAGCCGCCCGCCGGATGGTTCTTCAGCAAGAGCCGCCGTCGCAGGTGGCGCCGACGATAAGGCGGCGTACGTCCGCTTTTAATCGGTGGCGCCCGGCTTTCCGTACCGGCACTGTGGTGCATGCACGAGGCCGGACGGCGTCGGCGAATCGGGCGGCCGCTTCGAGCACGCGAGACGCCTCGCGTGGGCCGACCGACGGGGACGCCGGCGCCGTCCGGACCGTGCGGCTGGAGCCCCTGGTCTCAGAGACCCGATCTGAGAGAGCTGGGGGTGAGACCTGGTCTGAGGCCTCGGGTTCTCGGGGCCGGGATCAGGCCCCGAGCCGCTCCAGCACCACCGCGATACCGTCCTCGTCGTTCGAGGACGTCACCTCGTCGGCCACCGCCTTCAGCTCCTCGTGGGCGTTGGCCATCGCCACACCCCGGGCGGCCCAGCCGAACATCGGGACGTCGTTGGGCATGTCGCCGAACGCGATCGTGTCCGCGGCCTTCAGCCCCAGCCGGCGCGCCGCCAGCGACAGCCCGGTGGCCTTGGACAGGCCGAGGGGGAGCAGTTCGACGACGCCCGCGCCCGCCATGGTCACCGTGACGAAGCCGCCCGCGGTGCGCCGGGCAGCCTCGGCCAGCTCGTCGTCCGACAGGGTCGGATGCTGGATGTAGATCTTGTTCAGCGGCGCCGACCACAGGTCCGAGGCGTCGGTGAACGGCACGGCGGGCAGGTCGCCCCCGACCGCGTAGCCCGGGCCGACCAGGACGTCGCCGTCCAGGCCGTCACGGCTCGCGGCCAGGTACAGCGGGCCGGTCTCCGCCTCGATCTTGGCCAGTGCCACCCCGGCCAGCTGACGGTCCAGTGTGACCGAGGTCAGCAGCCGGTGCTCCCCGGCGTGGTAGACCTGACCGCCCTGACCGCAGACGGCCAGTCCGTCGTACCCGAGGTCGTCGAGGATGTGCCGGGTCCACGGGACCGCGCGGCCGGTGACCACGATGTGGGCCGCGCCCGCCGCGGTGGCCGCGGTGAGCGCCTCGCGGGTACGCGGCGAGATCGTGTCGTCGCCGCGCAGCAGCGTGCCGTCGAGATCGGTCGCGATCAGCCGGTACGGGAAACCCCCGGCCGAACCGGTGCCGGGACCCGTGGCGGAGCCGGTGTCAGTCACTTGGCCACCGGCTCCAGGACCTCCCGGCCGCCCAGGTACGGGCGCAGCACCTCGGGCACGTGCACCGAACCGTCGGCCTGCTGGTGGTTCTCCAGGATCGCCACGATCGTGCGCGGTACGGCGCACAGCGTGCCGTTGAGCGTCGCCAGCGGGCGCACCTTCTTGTCCTCACGGACCCGGATCGACAGCCGGCGCGACTGGAACTCGGTGCAGTCCGAGGTCGAGGTCAGCTCGCGGTACTTGCCCTGGGTCGGGATCCACGCCTCGCAGTCGTACTTGCGCGCGGCCGAGGAACCCAGGTCCGCCGAGGCGACGTCGATGACCCGGAACGGCAGCTCCAGCGACGTCAGCCACTGCTTCTCCCACTCCAGCAGGCGCTCGTGCTCGGCCTGCGAGTCCTCGGGGAGGACGTAGGAGAACATCTCGACCTTGTCGAACTGGTGCACCCGGAAGATGCCCCGGGTGTCCTTGCCGTGCGAGCCCGCCTCGCGGCGGAAGCAGGGCGAGAAGCCGGCGTAGCGCAGCGGCAGGCGGTCGGCGTCGAGGATCTCGTCCATGTGGTACGCGGCGAGCGGCACCTCGGACGTGCCGACCAGGTACAGGTCATCCTTGTCGAGGTGGTAGACGTCCTGGGCGGCCTGGCCCAGGAAGCCGGTGCCGGCCATGGACTGCGGGCGCACCAGCGCCGGGGTCAGCATCGGCGTGAAGCCGGCCGCCGTGGCCTGGGCGATCGCCGCGTTGACCAGGGCCAGCTCCAGGAGCGCGCCGACGCCGGTCAGGAAGTAGAAACGCGAGCCGGAGACCTTGGCGCCGCGCTCGACGTCGATTGCGCCGAGCAGCTGGCCCAGCTCCAGGTGGTCCCGGGGCTCGAAGCCCTCGGCCGCGAAGTCGCGGTGCGTGCCGTGCGTCTCCAGCGTGACGAAGTCCTCCTCGCCGCCGACGGGCACGTCGGGGTGGACGAGGTTGCTGAGCCGCTGGAGCAGCTCCTGGGTCTCGGCGTCGGCGGCGTCGCGCTCGGCGTCGGCAGCCTTGACGTCGGCGGCGAGTCCGCTCGCCCGCTTCAGCAGTTCGGCCTTCTCGTCTCCGGAGGCCTTGCCGATGAGCTTGCCGAGGCCCTTCTGCTCGGCGCGCAGCTCGTCGAAGCGGACGCCGGACGACCTGCGCCGTTCGTCGGCGGACAGGAGGGAGTCGACGAGCGCGACATCCTCTCCACGGGCGCGCTGCGACGCGCGCACACGGTCGGGGTCCTCACGGAGCAAGCGAAGGTCAATCACGCGGTCAAGGCTACCGGTGTGCGGTGACGGGTCTCGACTCACTATTGCCGAACGCGGGCCGCACGCTCCGCTATGCGGGAATTGCGTCGTATGTGGTCCTTGTAAGCGTGTGGTTCGCGCGGGTCAATGAAAGGCGCCCCATTCCCCGGAACGAAGCGGTCGACGAGCGGCTGGTTGACCGGATTTCCTTGTGGAGAGCGGGACTTGAGGCCTCCCGTGCGCTCGTCTGTCCACAGGAATCCCCAGCCCGGAAAAGTTATCCACAGGCTGTGCGAAAGATCTGTGGACTCGCGGAGGTGATCATTCCCAATTCCTGAGATGGGCCACCCAAACCCTTCGCGCCCCCACTTTCGAGTGGAAATGGGACACCCGGTGTCACTCCGGAGGATGCCGGGCGAGAAACAGGTGGACGAAGGGTGGCCTGGGCGCCTGTGGACGAAGTGGGGGGCTGTAGGGGGATTTGTCGACTGAGTACCACTTCGTTGTCGACTTGTCCCCAGGTCGAGAAGCGGACCTGTGGATAACTCGGAGTGCTCCTGTGGACAACGAAAATCAGCAGGTAGGACTGGCCGGTTCCGGCCGTCAGAAACGGCCGTCCTGGCAGCGCGCCACCCAGTCCGCCGCCGCCACGAAGTCCTCGTCGGAGGTGCCCCGCCGCAGCGCGTCCACGTCCGCCGGCTCGACCTCCGCCCGCGGGTACGACCCGAGGTAGCGCACCTGGAGACAGGTCCGCTTCAGGCCCATGAGGGCATCGGCCACCCGGCGGTCGGAGATGTGGCCCTCGGCGTCGATGCAGAAGCAGTAGTTGCCGATGCCGGCACCGGTGGGCCGGGACTGCAGCAGCATCAGGTTGACGCCCCGGGTGGCGAACTCGCTCAGCAGGTCGCGCAGGCCGCCGGGGTGGTCGTCGCGCTGCCAGAGCACGACCGACGTCTTGTCCGCGCCGGTCGGTGCCGCGGGCCTGGCGGGCCGGCCGACCAGCACGAAGCGCGTCTGGGCGTTCTCCGCGTCGTGGATGTCGGCCTCCAGGACCTCCAGGCCGTAGCGGGCCGCGGCGAACTCGCCGGCGAACGCCGCGTCGTAACGTCCCTCCTGCACCAGGCGGGCGCCGTCGGCGTTGGAGGCGGCCGACTCCCAGGCGACCTCCGGGAGGTGCGCCTTGATCCAGTTGCGTACCTGGGGCTGGGCCGCCGGGTGGGCGGTGACCGTCTTGATGTCCGACAGCTTGGTGCCGGGGCGGACCAGCAGCGCGAAGGTGATGGACAGCAGCACCTCGCGGTAGATCATCAGCGGCTGGCCGGCGACCAGCTCGTCGAGGGTGGTGGTGATGCCGCCTTCCACGGAGTTCTCGATCGGCACGAACGCGGCCTCGGCCTCGCCGGTGCGGACCGCGTCGAGCGCGGACTGGACGGAGACGTAGGGGACCAGCTCCCGGGTCGCCGTCTCCGGAAGTGTGCGCAGAGCGACTTCGGTGAAGGTGCCTTCGGGGCCGAGATACGCGTAACTGGCTGGCATGACCTCACCCTAATAGGCCCCGGGAGACCGGGCTCACGCGTCTCGCGCAACCCGCTCTTCGGGGTGGCTCCCGGCCGGTTTCACCCTTCCAGCAGCCGCTGTCCCACGTACTCTCCCTCCGCCGCCCCGCCCGGCACCGCGAACAGACCGCTCGCCTCGTGCCGGATGAACCGCGAAAGGGCGTCACCCCGGTCCAGCTTGCGCTGCACAGGCACGAAGCCGCGCAGCGGATCGGCCTGCCAGCAGATGAAGAGCAGTCCCGCGTCGGGGACCCCGTCCGCGTCGAAGCCGTCGTGGTACGAGAAGGGTCGGCGGACCATGGCCGCGCCGCCGTTCTGGTCGGGGCGGGTGATGCGGGCGTGGGCGTTGATCGGGACGATCAGGTTCCCGGCCTGGTCCGTCTTCTCCAGGTCCATCTCGGTCGTCTCGCTGCCCCCGGACAGCGGGGCCCCGTCGGACTTGCGGCGCCCGATGACGTCCTCCTGGGCCTTGACCGAAAGCTTCTCCCAGTCGTCGAGGAGCATGCGGATGCGGCGTACGACGGCGTAGGAGCCGTTCGCCATCCATGCCTGCTCGTTCTTCTCGTTCTTCTCGGGGACGAAGATCCGCTGGTCGAAGTCGGCGTCGGCGGGCTTCGGGTTGCGGGTGCCGTCGACCTGGCCCATGAGGTTGCGGGCCGTCATGGGGTGGGCGGTGGCGCCCGGTGAGCGGTTGAAGCCGTTCATCTGCCAGCGGACACGGGCGGCCGACCCGGCGTCCTGCTGGATCGCGCGCAGGGCGTGGAAGGCGACCAGGGCGTCGTCGGAGCCGATCTGCACCCACAGGTCGCCGTTGCTGCGGTTCTTGTCGAGGTGGTCGGAGGAGAAGTCGGGCAGCGGGTCGAGAGCTACCGGGCGGTGCTCGTCCAGGCCGGTCCGGCCGAAGAAGCTGTGCCCGAATCCGAAGGTGACGGTGAGCGAGGAGGGCCCCGCGTCCCGAGCCACGCCCGTGTCACGGCTACCGGCGGGCTCCCCCGCCATCAGCCGCCGGGCGGTCTCGGACCAGCGGCGCAGCAGCGCGGCGGCCTCCCTGCGGCCGGCGCCCGCCGCCAGGTCGAACGCGACGAGATGCCCGCAGGCCTGCATCGGGGTGGTGATGCCGGGCTGATGTTTCCCGTGAAACATCACCTCCTCGTCGCCCAGCGAGGTGAGCGGCGTGGCCGCGGAGGGCGCGGCGGCGTAACCCGCGGCGCCGCCGGCCGCGCCGAGTACGAGCCCGGTGGCGCCTGCGGTGCCGAGCAGCCGCCGCCGCGAGACGCCCTGGCGCGGGGTGGGGTTCTCGGAGTCGAGCGGCCCGGGTCCGCCGGGCGCCCCGCGGGTCGCCTCGGGGGTACGGGCCTCCGGGATGGACTGGTCAGCCATGGTGCGGTTCAGCCGATCTGCGCGTTCTTCGAGACGGTCACCTGGTCGATGTCGGAGGTCCGGACGGTCACGGCGACCTCCCAGTCCCCGGCGATCGGGATCTGCACCCCGCTCGCCGACCAGTGTCCGGTCGTGATGTGGTCGGGGACGACGGGGAGCGGCCCGATGTCCTTGGCCTCCTGGGTGAAGGCGACCTTCACCTCGGGGATGCCGAAGGCCTTGCCGTCCGGGCGTTCGACGTAGAGGTGCATGTCGTTGGCGCCCACCCGGGCGGGGTCGAGCTCGACCCGTACGACTCCCTTGCCGTTCTGGCCGCCGGTGTCGAAGGGCATGTCCAGGGTGACCGCACCGGAGGAGGGTCCGGTCGTGGCGGCGGACGACGGGTTGGCGGCCTTGGCCTCCTCCTCGGTCCGGCCGGGCTCGGTCTGGGTCAGGACGGTGGTGACGGCGAGCAGGACGACGGCGATGCCCGCCTCGGCGAGCACGGAGCGGCGCAGTCCGAAGCGGTGTGGGTCGGCGTCTCGTTGCCGTTTCTGCCGGGCGGCGTCCACGGCCGCGCGCTGCCGGGCGAGCTGGGCGTCGCGCTGGGAGGTACCCGAGCCCTTCGCGGCCTCGGAGCCCTTCGCGGCCCAGGCCCCGGAGCCCTGTCCGGAAGCCTTCGCTGCCCCGGGCACCTTCTCGGCGGCCTTCGCCTTCTCGGTGGATCTCGCCTTCTCCGCGGACCTCGCCTCCGCGGTCTTACGGCCGTCGGACGCCCCGACCTGCTCCTTCTCCCGCTGACGGGCGATGGCCGGCACCGCCTGTGCCAGCTGTGCCGTCCACCGGCGCGAGAGGTAGGCGATGCCGACCAGCACCGCCACGAGCCCGATCTTGACGAGGAGCAGCTGCCCGTACCGGGTGTCGGTGAAGGCCGTCCAGGAGCCGAGCTGGCGCCAGGACTGGTAGGTGCCGGTCACCACCAGCGCGATCACGCTGCCGAAGGCGAGGCGGGAGAACCGCCTTACGGCGGAGGCCGCGACGGGCGTGTCCGCGGGCGCCCGGTACAGGGCGACGAGCAGGGCGGTGAGCCCGCCGAGCCAGGTGGCGACGGCGAGCAGGTGGACGATGTCGACGGGCATGGCGATACCGGCCTGGAGGCCGACCGAGGCGTGCTCGGACATCGCCCAGGTCGCCGCGAGCCCGGCCGCCACCACGGCGCCGCCGACCGCGAGCCCGAAGGTCAGGTCCCGTTTCTCCTCGTCCTCCCGCTTGTCGTAGGCGCCGAAGAGCACGGCGACGAAGAGCGCGGCCGCCGCGAGCAGCAGCAGCCGGGAGACCAGCGCGGCGCCGGTCTTGGTCTGCAGCGCCTCGCCGAGCAGGTTCAGGTCGAAGACGTCGCCGAGCTTCCCGGAACCGGTGTAGGAGCCGCGCAGCAGGAGCAGTACGAGGGTGGCGGAGGTCAGCGCGAGCCATCCGGAGACCACGAGCCGCTGCACGGCCCGGACGCCGGAGCCGCGCGGCCAGCAGGCGAGGACGAAGGCGGCGCCGCCCACCAGCACGGTGAATCCGGCGTACGACACGTACCGTCCGAGGCCGTACAGCCAGCCGACGGCCCCGCCGCCCGCCTCCGTGCCGTAGACGGAGACGGAGGTCTCGGACGGGGCGCCGATGGAGAAGGTGTAGGCGCCGGCGACGGGATGGCTGTCGGCGGAGACGACCTGGTAGGTCACCGTGTACGTGCCGTCGGGCAGCCCCGCGTGCAGTTTCACGGTGTACTTCGTGCCGCCCGTGCCGGACGGCCTGCCGTCGTCGACGCGCTCGCCCTTGGGGTCGAGGACGCGCAGCGAGTCGTCGTCCATGGAGACCGACTCGGAGAAGGTGAGCGACACCTGGGCCGGAGCCTTGTCGACCACCGTCCCCTGTCCGGGGTCGCTGCCGGTCAGCGCGGCGTGCGCGGAGGCCGGCCCGGCGCCGGCGAGCAGCGCGCAGGCCGCGGCCAGGAGCAGCAGCACCAGGGTCCGAACGCGCGGGGCGATGGTCTGCGTCAAGGTGGTCCCTCCCTCAGTGTCCGGAGTGTCCGGTGGTGGGCTGGTAAGTGGCCGCCTTCACGGGCAGCTTGACCGTGACGGGGCCGGAGTGGGCGAAGCGCAGTTCGACGGAGACCGTCTGTCCCTGCTTGAGCTGCTGCTTCAGCTTCTCGAACATCAGGTGGTTGCCGCCGCTCTTGAACACGAGTCGGCCGTGGGCGGGGATGGGGAGGCGGTCGACCTCCTTCATCGTCCCGTCGACGGTCTCGTGGACGGTGACGTCTCCGGCCTCGCTGGTGACGGAGGTCAGCTCGTCCTCGGCGTCGCCCTTGTTGGTGATGGTGAGGAAGCCCGCCGCCATCGAGTCGGACACCGGCTGCGGTATGTAGGCGGCGCCGACCGAGAGGTCGGCACCGGCGGCCGAGGAGCCGGAGCCGGGGTCCGAGTCGCCGCAGCCCGCGAGGACCAGGGCGCCGATCATCGTCACGGCGGCGAGGGTGGGACGGCCTGTCACGGGTTCTCCCCCTTGACGAGCTTGGGGAGGTCCTTGGTGTAGTCCTCGACGGTGGCGTCCTCGCCGTAGAGGACGTAGCCGGCGTCGGACTTCGGGGAGAAGGCGACCACCTGGGTGCCGTGCGTCGAGACGACCTTGCCGTCCTTGTCCTTGGTCGGCGGGTCGATGGAGATGCCCAGGGTGCGGGCGCCGGCCTGGATGGTGTCGAACTCGCCGGTCAGACCGACGATCTGCGGGTCGATGCCCTTGAGCCACTTGCCGAGCGCGGCCGGGGTGTCGCGCTCCGGGTCGGTGGTGACGAACACGATCTGAAGCTTGTCCTGCTCGGCCTGGGACAGCTGCTTCTTGGCCACGGCGACGTTGTTCATGGTCAGGGGGCAGACGTCGGGGCAGTGGGTGTAGCCGAAGTAGATCAGGGTGGGCTTGCCGGCGGTCCGCTCGCGGAGGTCGTACTCCTTGCCCTTCGTGTCGGTGAGGACCAGGTCGGGCTTCTCGAACGGCTTGTCGAGGACGGTGGCGGCCTGCTGGCCGGTGTCCTCGGATACCACGGTGACGGGCGCGTCGCTGTCGGCGCCGCTGCCGCAGGCGGTCAGGGTCAGGGAGGCGGCGGCGAGCAGTGCGGCCGCGGCGAACGTCTTCTTGCGCATAGAAAAATGTCCCAGATGTGAGGTGCTCCGGAGCGCGCCGGGGTCCGTCGGACCGACGGAGGGAACCCGGCGCACACCGGACGAGAGGATGCGGCGGCGTCGCTACGCCGCCGCACCGGCACGGGCGTTGCTACGCCGACGCGCCGGAGTCGCGCCGGCGTCCGGCCAGCACGCCGTACGCGACGCCCGCGGCGCCGACGACGATGCCGACGATGCCGAGGACTCGGGCGGTGGTGTCGCTGCCGTCACCGGAGTCGGAGGAGGCGGCGGTGTCGGCGGCGGTGTTCTTCGCGGCCGCCTCGGTGTCGTCCTCGGCCTTCGCGCCCGACGATCCGTGGGCGTCGTCCTCGGCGGCGGCCAGCTCCAGCACGGGCGCCGGGTAGTCGGGCTCCTCCTGGCCCTCCTGCGGCACCTCGATCCAGCGCACGACCTCCTTGTTGTCGTAGGTCTGGATCGCCTTGAACACCAGCTCGTCGGCGTCCTCGGGCAGAGCGCCGACGGAGACCGGGAACTTCTGGAAGTAGCCGGGCTCGATCCCCTTGCCGTCGGCGGTCCAGGTGACCTTGCTGACGACTTCGGTGATCTGCTTCCCGTGCGACTCCAGCGGCTTGGCCGGCTTGGTCTTGGTGACCACTGCCTTCCAGCCGGGGACCGGCTGCGGCATCACGGACGCCAGCGGGTGGTCGGTGGGGAAGTTGACCTCCAGCTTGGTGGTGGAGGCGTTGTCGCGTTCGTTGGGGACCTTGAAGCCGACGACCGCGTAGCCGCCCTTGGCGGCCGTGCCCTCCGGCTGCACGCTGACGTGCGCGAAGGCGGGCGCGGACAGGGCGAGGACGGCGATGCCGGAGACGGCGCCGACGGCGGCGATACGAGAGACCTTCATGGACGGATCACTCCGCTTCGAGTGGGCCACCGGTACTGGTCCGGTGACGGGTGACGGGAGGGATGCGCGCACGCGCGCGTGCCGCACGACGGCGGCCCCTCCGCACGGCGGCCGATGAGGCCGAAGCGGGGTGGTGGTCGCGTCGTGTCAGGCGGCGAGGGCCAACGCGTCGCTCGGCGGGCCGCGCCTGATCACCGTGTGTTGGAGTGCGGTGGTGCGGGGCCGGGACGGCGCCAACCGGGCGGTGTGCGGCAGGCGCGGACCCGTTCCGGGGACGCCGGCGAGCCCGGCGTGCAGGGCGTGGACCAGGGAGAGCGCCGCGCGCAGGGCGCGTACGAGCGCGGCCTCGGCCACCGAGTGGGCCGAGTGTGCCGACAGTTCGACGAGCCGGGCCAGGGCCAGGTCGCCGCGCCGCAGCAGCCAGCCGGCGGCCAGGGCCGCGAGGACGTGACCGAGCAGCATCGGCAGGGACGGCAGCAGCGAGGCCGAGGAGCCGGCGGTGGACAGGGCGTCGGCGGGGTGGTGCCCCGAGCCGGCGCGGACGTCCGGGGCGATCCGCGCGTCGGTGAGGATGCGCTGGGCCTGGGCCGGGCTGAGCGCCGCCGCGGTGGTCCCGCACACCAGCCGTGCGGCCTGCTGGACCAGTGACGCGTCGGACAGCGCGCCCGGCCCGCCGGTGGACGCGGCGGTCGTACCGGAGGCCGTGACCGCGGTGGCACCGTGCTGGCCGAGACCGAACAAGGTGTGCAGCGCGGTCTGTCCGACGGTGAGCAGCACCGCGATGCCGGGCAGCGAGCGTTCGCGTCCGGCGAGGGGCGCGGCGACCACGACCGCCCCGAGGAATCCCGCGCCCAGCGACCACAGCGGAACACTGGCGCAGGAGGCGAGGGTGTGCCCCGCCGCGGCCAGCACGACGCAGACCGCGGCGAACACCGCGGCCCGCAGGATCCGCAGATCGTTTCCGGAGCGCGCCGTTGGCGGATGGGGGGCAGTCATGGCGGCCTCATCATCGCACTGGGACCCCCCGGGCCGTACGGCAGGTCCACAAGATGCCGTACGACCGGAAGAGCGCCGGAAGATCACTCTCTGGTGCGAGCCGCCCCACATACACCGATCGGCGGCATGCACACATCCGCCATATGGGCGGTCTCACGCGGACACCGCGCTTACGCCCGGCCACGGGGGGCAATACGTAACGGTATGTCGAGCCGCGGCCGGGAGGCTGGAGCATGAGCATCTGGTGGTCACTCCATTTGCGGCGCGAGGCTGCGAGCGTGCCCCTGGCCCGCCGCCTGCTGATCGGCACCATGGAGACCGCGGGCGTCGACCCCGACATCTCCTTCGACCTCTCCGTCGCGCTGAGCGAGGCCTGCGCGAACGCCGTGGAGCACGGTGGGGACGACGCACCCGACGGCTCCTCGGAGGCGTACCGCGTCACGGCCTACCTCGACGGCGAACTGTGCCGCATCGAGGTCGCCGACACGGGCCCGGGATTCCCCGCGTCCGCTCCGGGCCGACCGGGGGCAGCGGCCCGCCCGGTGTCCGACGACGCCGAGGACGGCCGCGGCCTGTGTCTCATCCGGGAACTCGCCGACCACGTCCACATCGGCAGCACGCCGGGCCGGTCCGGGGCCGTGGTGAGCTTCGACAAGATCCTCAAGTGGCGTGAGGGCACTCCGCTGGTGGCGGTCTGACGGCAGGCACGTCGATGGCCGGGTACCTCGTGCGGTACCCGGCCATCGAACCGTGGATCAGCCCTTCAGCGCCGCCATCCACTCCTCGACCTCGTCCGACCGGCGCGGCAGCCCGGCGGACAGGTTCCGGTTGCCGTCCGCGGTGACGAGGATGTCGTCCTCGATGCGGACGCCGATGCCCCGGTACTCCTCGGGCACGGTCAGGTCGTCGGCCTGGAAGTACAGGCCCGGCTCGACGGTGAGCACCATGCCGGATTCCAGCGTGCCGTCGACGTAGGACTCGACGCGCGCGGCGGCGCAGTCGTGGACGTCCATGCCGAGCATGTGGCCGGTGCCGTGCAGCGTCCAGCGGCGCTGCAGGCCCAGCTCCAGCACCCGCTCGACGGGGCCCTCGACCAGGCCCCACTCGACGAGCCGCTCGGCCAGCACACGCTGGGACGCGTCGTGGAAGTCGCGGTACTTGGCGCCCGGCTTCACCGCCGCGATGCCGGCCTCCTGGGCGTCGTACACGGCGTCGTAGATCTTCTTCTGCAGCTCGCTGTAGCGGCCGTTGATCGGCAGCGTGCGCGTGACGTCCGCGGTGTAGTAGGTGTGCGTCTCCACGCCCGCGTCGAGCAGCAGCAGGTCGCCGGAGCGGACCGGGCCGTCGTTGCGCACCCAGTGCAGGGTGCAGGCGTGCGGTCCCGCGGCGCAGATCGAGCCGTAGCCGACGTCGTTGCCCTCCACGCGGGCGCGGAGGAAGAAGGTGCCCTCGATGTAGCGCTCGCTGGTCGCCTCGGCCTTGTCGAGTACCTTCACGACGTCCTCGAAGCCGCGCACGGTGGAGTCGACGGCCTTCTGCAGCTCGCCGATCTCGAACTCGTCCTTGACCAGGCGGGCCTCGGAGAGGAAGACGCGCAGTTCCTCGTCGCGCTCGGCGGTGACCTTGTCGGTCAGGGCCGCCTCGACGCCGGCGTCGAAGCCGCGCACGACGCGCACCGGGCCGGTGGCCTCGCGCAGGCTGTCGGCCAGCTCGCGCACGTCGGAGGCGGGGATGCCGTAGCGCTTCTCCGCCTCGGTGAGGGAGTGGCGGCGGCCGACCCACAGCTCGCCCTGGCCGTCGAGCCAGAACTCGCCGTTCTCGCGGTCGGAGCGCGGCAGGAGGTAGATCGTCGCGGTGTGGCCGTCACCCTTGGGCTCCATGACCAGGACGCCGTCCTCAGTCTGGTTGCCGGTGAGGTAGGCGTACTCGACCGAGGCGCGGAAGGAGTACTCCGTGTCGTTCGAGCGGGTCTTCAGGTTGCCCGCGGGGATCACCAGGCGCTCGCCGGGGAAGCGGGCGGACAGCGCGGCGCGGCGGGCGGCGGTCTCGGCGGCCTGGGCGATGGGCTCCAGGTCGCGCAGCTCCGTGTCGGCCCAGCCGGACTTCATGTTCTCGGCCAGCTCGTCGGACACGCCCGGGTACAGGCCGTTCTTGCGCTGCTTGATCGGCTCCTCGGTCTCGTTCTCCGGGTTCTCCGGGGTCTCCGGGTTCTCCGGGTTCTCCGGGGTGAGCTCCTCCGACACGGTCATCCTCCTTGATACGGCACTGGACCACCCCCCATCGTACGGTCGTACGGAAGGGGGCTCAGGGCCGTAGGGCCTGTTACATGGAGGCACTACCGTCCGTTATGTGTGACGTGCGGGGGGACGGTGCCCCGTTATTCGAACCGGACGGCGAGCAGGACGACGTCCTCCTCCGAGTCCGCGTCGGCCTTCCCGTCCGGCAGCACCGTGCGCAGGACGTGCTCGGCGACGGCGTCCGGGTCGTGGCGCTCGGCCCGGGGGACGGCGGCCGCCGCCGCGTGCAGCCGGGCGAAGGCTCGGTCGGCCGGGTCGCCGGTGCGGTGCAGCAGTCCGTCGGTGTACAGCAGAACCGTCTCTCCGGGTTCGGCCTGGAACTCCACGCTCGGCGCCTCCCAGCAGGCGAGCATGCCGAGCGGCGCGGAGACGGAGGTCTCGACGAACTCCGTGCGCCGCTCCCCGATCAGCAGCGGCGGGCTGTGCCCGGCGCCGGCCAGCGTGATCCTGCGCAGCGCGGGCTCGCAGTAGCCGAACAGTGCGGTGGCCGAGCGGGCGGGCTCGGTGAGGCGCAGCAGCAGCTCCAGGTCGGACAGTACGGCGACGGGGTCCTCGCCCTCCATCACGGCGTACGCCCGCAGGGAGGCGCGCAGCCGGCCCATCGCGGCGACCGCGCTGGGGCCGGACCCGGTGACGGACCCGACGGCGAGACCGAGCGCGGCGTCCGGCAGCGGCAGGGCGTCGTACCAGTCGCCGCCCCCACGCGGACCGGTGCGGTGCCGGGCGGCGAGCTGCACGCCGGGCACCCGCGGCAGGCGGGAGGGCAGCAGTTCCTCGGCCATCGTCGCCATGCACGCGCGCGTGCGTTCGACTTCCAGCAGGCGGGCCAGGTGCTGGGCGGCGTACCGGGCGTAGAGGCCGGCGAGATGGCGTTGCCGCTCACCGGGTTCGGCGGGCTCGTCGTACAGCCATACGGCGGCGCCGAGGCGGCCGGTGGTCCCTGTGGTCGTCTCGGTGGCCCCCGTGGTCCCGATTGTCCCGGTGTCCTCGGCGGACAGGGGAAGCGCGTAGCTGGCGGCGTAGCCGAGGCGGGCGGCGATCTCGCGGTGGCGGGGGTCGAGGTTCTTCCCGGCGAACAGGTCGGGCTCGGTGATCCCGTCCGCGCCGACCGGCAGCCCGTCCAGAATCCGCCCGTAGGACAGGGCACTTCGGGGGACGGTCTCGATATGGCCGAGATCGGCGCGGGCCAGTCCGAGGCCGACGGTGGTGTCCGGGCCGAGTCCGTCGGCCGGTTCCAGGACGACGAGACCACGCCGGGCGCCCACCAGGGCGGCTCCGGCGCGCAGTACTTCCTGGAGGCCTTCGGAGAGGGAGTCCCTACGGGCCAGGCGCTCGGTCAGCTCGTGCAGGGTCGTCAGGTCCGACACCCAGCCGGCCAGCCGGTCCTGGAGCAGGGCGCCGGGGGCGCAGGGGGCTCCCGGCGCGGCCGTGGCCTCTGCGGCGTCCGTGGCGTTCGGCGCGGTGGCCGGGGAGGCGCCCGGGGTTGCGGGCGCGACAGTGTGTGCGGGGGACGGAACCGTTGAATCGATTCCGGCCACTTTCGCGGGGTGCGGGGCGTTCATGGCGTCCGGCCTTCCGACCGGCGCTTACTGCTCAAAAGCATCGCAAACCCCCATGTCATTCTGCGCCGCTAGCAGTGTCTCCACATGTACACGCACTCGTAAGGAGATGTCCAGCATTGTCCTGCCGGTATTCCTGGTGTCCGTGAGGTGCGAGTGACCTCCTCCCCGACCTCTTGCGGAAATACGAAATTGGCTTGAAACTGCCCCAGGGGACGCCTTGTTGCGGTCGACTGGGGGTGCTTTACGGAGCGTCACAGCGGTCGTGATGGGTACGTACTCGGAGAAGGCCAGGGGTGGTTGGGGGCCACCTGGAACCTGGCGGCGGACCCGGGCGTCCTATCCACCGACGACCGTGCCCCATCCTCCCGTGGCGGAGGCGGAGAGAAATACGCGGGACGGTAAACGCCAGACTTCGCCACCCCCGCGCCAGGCCCATGCTTTTGATAGACGCAGTGTGGACGGAACCGCCGCGGACGCAGTCAGTGCTCGACCCACAGGGGTTTCCCTTGCCCTGCGATGTCCTTCTTGGCAGGGGTGTGATGCACCACCAGCTACGCACAGCGAAGAGATCGACACATGGTGTGATGTGACCACAGTGTTGCCAGGCGTGCAACGGAAAGGAACGAGCGCTCATGCGCGAGATCCTCGGAAGGCGACGCAGGCTCTTGTCCCAGCACGACGACGGACAGCCTGAGCTGATCGGCGCGGCCCTGACCTACGCGACGCAATGGCAGTGGCCCGTACTCCCGGGCGTGGCGGCGGACCCGCGGGCGCGGTCGCGCTGCGGCTGCCCGGACCCGGAGTGCACGGTGCCCGGCGCGCACCCCTTCGACCCCGGCCTCCTCGCCGCCACCACCGACGGGCGCATGGTGCGCTGGTGGTGGACCAACCGCCCCACCGCGCCGATCGTCCTGGCCACCGGGGGCGTCGCCCCGTGCGCCGTCTCCCTGCCCGCCCTGCCGGCCGCCCACGCCCTTGCCGCGCTCGACCGCGCGGGCCTGCGGCTCGGCCCGGTCGTGGCCTCGCCCACCCGCTGGTCGCTGCTGGTCAAGCCGTACTCGATGGAGCAGCTGGGCGAGCTGCTCTACGCCAAGGACTTCGTCCCCGGCTCACTGCGCTTCCACGGCGAGGGCGGCTATCTCGCGCTGCCCCCGTCGGAGACCGGTGGCGGCACCGTCCGCTGGGAGCGGGCGCCGCTGCCCGGGTCCGCCTCACCCTGGGTGCCCGACGTGGAGGCCGTGGTGGACGCCGTGGTCGACGCCCTCACTCGTACGGGTGTGAGCGCGCCCGAGTTGTAGGGGTGTCCGGCGTGCGCGGAAGTCCGCGCACGCCTGTGGTCGTTATCGTCCGCCCCATGCCGCTTCATGCTGGGGAGCACCGCGCCGCCGGGTCGCACCGTGCCGCCAGGACGCACCGCGCCGCCGGGCCGGACCGTGCAGGGCCACGCCGCGGGGGGCCGGACCGCCGGCGGGTCCGTCTGTACGGGCTCGCCGGTGTCGTGGTGTGCGCGGTCGTGCTGCCGTTCGCCGTGGCGTCCGCGGGGCCCCCGGGCGGCGCGGAGCAGGAGAACCCTCCGGCCGTACGTCTCCTCTCGCAGGGTGGGAACGGGGACGGGGACGGAAAGGCGCCCGAAGGAGCCGACCGTGCCCCGGCCGCGGCCGCCCGGTCCCCGTTGCCCCCCGGCCCGGCCACCGCCGTGCGCTGTGGCCCCGAACTCACCTCGCCCGAGGGTGTCGAGGCGCAGACCTGTGTCGTGACGCAGGGGACGGAGACCTGGGCACGCACCTACTACCGCAACGCGACCGGTGACCCGCTCGAATCCGTGCTGAGCCTCATGGGGCCCGACGGACGCAGCGTGCGGACGCGCTGCGCGGTGGGTGCCGAGGACGCTCCGGGCACCTGCGAGACGCCCAGGGAACGTATCCGGGGCGGGCCGACGGCGTACACCGCGGTCGCGGAGTTCGCGGCACGGGCCGGGTACGGGCCGCTGCTGCTTCGTACCGGCAGCAACCGTGGCGACGGGGGCGACGAGAGCGGCGGCAGTGGCGGGAGCCGCGACGGCAACGGAGGCGCCGGGGGCGGTGGAGGCGCTGGGCACAGCGGTGACGGGACGAGCAACTCACCTGCGGGAACGGGGAGTTGACGGACGACTGCGGTACGTGTGCGACCGGGCGCATGGAAAGACCCGGTTGCTGGCGACGGGGGATGCACCAGCAACCGGGCTACTCGAACGGTAACAAGAGATCGGCGGTTAGCAAATTCGATCTCTTGTTTTCCGGTCACCGACTGGCCTGTCTTCACCGGGAGTTGTGACCGGAGTCACGCCTTCCCGGACCGGAGCCCCGGCTGACCGGTCGGTCAGCCGGGCCGGCCTCCACGGCTGTGCGTCAGCTGAGCGTCACCTGTCGGTTGGTCAGGCCGCCGCGGGCCCGGCGCTCGTCGGGGGTGAGCGGGGCGTCGGTGGCCAGGGCCTCGGCGAGGCGCTCGGCGAACTCGGCCGCCGGCTTCTCCATGTCCTGCGCGCCGGTCTCGCTCGGCAGGTCCCACACCGGGACGGTGAGCCCGTGAGCGCGGAAGGAGCCGACCAGGCGGGTGCCCTCGCCGAGAGACGACCGGCCTGCGGCGTGCAGCCGGGCAAGAGCGTCCAGAAGCCGCTCCTCCTCGTGCGGCATGACCCAGCGCAGGTGGTTCTTCTCCGGCGTCTCGCACCAGTAGGCGGCGTCCACGCCCTGGAGCCGGACGGTCGGGATGGCGGCGGCGTTGGCCCGCTCCAGGGAGGCGGACACCTCCGGCGTGGCGTTCTCCGGGTCCGGGACCCAGAACTCGAAGCCCTCGTGCACGTCCGGCTCGAACGCGCCCTCGGGCGCGAGCAGGTCCTGCAGCCGGGGGCCGTCGGCCGGCGCGCGGCGGCCCTGCACCGGAGTACCCGGTGCGGCGGTCAGCGCCCGCTGGAGGGTGTCGGCGAGGTCGCGGCTGATGTCGCCCGACGCCGTGTCGTTCTGCAGGCCGAGCAGGACCGAGCCGTCGTCGCGGCGCAGGGCCGGCCAGGCCATCGGCAGCACCGTGGCCAGCGTGACGGAGGGGACTCCGTCGGGCAGGCCGTCCTTCAGGGTCAGCCCGACCGTGGCCGCCGGCACCAGCTCGCGCAGGGCCACCCAGTCGCACTCGCCGGGCAGCCCCTCGAACGGGCGCTGTACGAGCTCGGTCGTGGCCTGTGCGGCGGCCCGGCCGTGGCAGGCCTTGTAGCGGCGGCCGCTGCCGCAGGGGCAGGGCTCGCGGGCGCCGACGACCGGGAAGTTCCCGTCAGCGCCGGTGGGCTGCGGGCGCTTGGCCTTCGTCTGGGGTCGCTTCTTGGCCATCGTGGGTGTCTCCCGGTTGCGGCTCATCTCGTACGGCGCGAGCCTAGCCGTTCACAACCTGGCCGACGTGCCCCTGTGGACAACGGGCTTCCCGTGGACAACTAGTCCCGGGGGCTCGCTACGGCTTCCCTCCGCCGCCCTTCGGCTTCCCCGCGCGCCCACTCGCCGGGCCGGCGCGCCCACTCGCGGGTCGGCGCGGCCACTCGCCGGGCCGGCGCGCCCACCCGCCGGCCCGGTCAGCCCAGGTCCTCGAAGGCCTCCGCGAAGTCCAGGCCGGGGATCTCCGACACCGCCGGTGCCGTGATCCGGGTGGCGAAGTCGTCGCGCCGGTGCCCGGCGTCCGGGTCGTGCACGTCGTCGTGGACGACGACCCACACCGTGACCTCACCGCGCGCGTCGTCCCGTACGCCCCAGTCGTCGGCGAGCGCGGTGATGATGTTCAGCCCGCGGCCGCCGTGTGCGGTGACCGAAGGGGTCGCCGGGGCCGGGCGGGTCGGTCCGCCGCCGTCCGTGACCTCCACGACGAGCCGGCCGCCCGCGTCCACCTGCCACGCGGCGCGCACGTCGCCGTCACCGGCCAGGGCGTCGCCCAGCGGACGGCCGTGTTTGCACGCGTTGCTCAAGAGTTCGGAAAGGACCAGTACGGCGTCGTCGATGACCGATTCCGCGACACCGCCGCTGCGCAACTGCTCCCGCATCCGGTGCCTTGCTTTCCCCACGCCCGCAGGGCCATGGGGAACGGCCATGCTCGACGACGTGGGCACCTCCTGTGCCACCACCAACGCCACCCCCGAGACCTCCTTCGCCCCACGCCACGGTGTGGATGCCCCTCTGGCCTGAACCGGAAACCGGCCGGTCCCCGCCCAGTGACGCATTCGACACGGTCGAACACGTACCGAACGCGCCGGAGCACTCCCCGTAACCGCGTGGCTGGATTTCGTCGGTGTGGCCGAGACCGGAGAATGCGGGAGACAGGCCGCCGGGTCAAGACTTCCGGACGAATCACGGGACGAATCGCGGGACGACGGCGGGACGAAGCGCGGGCGAATCAGCGGTCCAGGTGGTCCAAGTGGTCCAGGTGGTCCAGGACCGCGCGTGGCCGGTTGGTGATGATGGCGTCGACGCCCAGGTCGGCGCAGAGATCCACGTCCGCGGTCTCGTTCACGGTCCACACGTGCACCTGGTGGCCGGCCCGCTTCAGGCGTTCGATGTAGGAGGGATGGTTCCGCACGATCCGGATCGAGGGGCCCGCGATCCGGACACCCGCGGGCAGCCGCCCGTCCCGCAGCCGGGGCGAGACGAACTGCATCAGATAGACGGTCGGCAGGGTCGGCGACGCGGCCCGCACCCGGTGCAGCGAGCGGGCCGAGAAACTCATCACACGCACCGGGGACTCGTTGGCCGAGGCCGGGGCGTCGAGTCCGAACCGCTTCAGGAGCACCAGCAGCCGCTCCTCCACCTGCCCCGCCCAGCGCGTGGGGTGCTTGGTCTCGATGGCCAGCTCCACCCGCCGCCCCGCGTCGGACACCAGCTGGAGCAGTCGCTCCAGGGTCAGGACGGAGGTCTCCTCGCGGTCCTCGGGCCGGTGCTCCCAGTCGGGCTGCTCGTCGCGCGTCCGCCAGAACTCCCGGGTCCTGCGGGCGCCGAAGTCCAGCGCGGCCAGATCGGCCAACTCCAGCGCCGACACCGCGCCGCGACCGTTGGACGTACGGTTGACGCGCCAGTCGTGAACGCAGACGAGATGACCGTCGGCGGTCAGGCGCACATCGCACTCGAGGGCGTCCGCCCCGTCCTCGATCGCCTTCCGGTACGCGGCCAGGGTGTGCTCGGGTGCCTCCTCGGAGGCTCCTCGGTGGGCGACGACCTGGATCCGGTGCTGTCGTGCGTGGGTCACCGCGTCATGGTGCCACCGCGGGCGGGTAGACGTGCCACCGGAGTCATCGACCGCACGTCCGTTTAGTCTTGGATGACCCATATAAAGGTCGATCGGGAACCCACAGCAACCGCTTATGGTGCTCTGACGGCCCGTGGGAAAAGCTGATGGCATACGAAAACACTGCACATCTGCGTCGCGCCGGACCGTGGAGCGCCGCGTGAGCGTCGCTGAGCGCGACCAGTGTGACCAGTGCGACCGACAAACAGCCGTGGAACGAGGAGAGAAGCTGTGAGCACCGAGAACGAGGGCACCGCGGTACCCCCGGCCCCGTCCGCGCCTCCCGTGCCGGTGGAATCTCCCGCAGCCTCCGCCCAGCCGGCCGTGCCGCGCCCGGAACAGCCGCCCTCCCACGCGCCCGCGGGACCGCAACCGCACGACGGCTTCGGGCAGGCCGCCGCTCCCGCCGACGCCCCGCACCAGGCCGCCCCACAGGACCCGGGCGCCTCCCACGGTTCGCATGCCGCCCACGGCCCGGCCGCGTCCCAGGGGTACTCCGCGCCCGACGCCTCCTGGCCGCCGCCCCCGCCGCCGGGCACCCCGTCGTACGGCGGCGGAGGCGGTGACGGCTCCGGCGGCGGCTGGGGCGCCTCGTACCAGCCGCCCGCGCCGAAGTCGGGCCGTGGCCGTGGCGGCGTGGTCGCCGCGCTCCTGGTCGCCGCGCTGGTCGCGGGCGGTCTGGGCGGCGGCCTCGGCTACACCCTGGCCAAGAACAACGACGAGTCCGGCTCCACGACGGTCTCCGCCTCCGACACCGGCGGCTCCGTCAAGCGCGAGGCGGGCACGGTCGCCGGCGTGGCCGCCAAGGCGCTGCCCAGCACGGTCACCATCCAGGCGGAGGGCAGCAACGGCGAGGGCGGCACCGGCACCGGGTTCGTCTTCGACAAGCAGGGCCACATCGTCACCAACAACCACGTGGTGGCGGAGGCGGTCGACGGCGGCAAGCTCAGCGCGACCTTCCCCAGCGGCAAGAAGTACGCAGCCGAGGTGGTCGGCCACGCCCAGGGCTACGACGTGGCGGTCATCAAGCTGGAGAACGCCCCCTCGGACCTGAAGCCGCTGCCCCTCGGCGACTCCGACAAGGTCGCCGTCGGCGACTCCACGATCGCCATCGGCGCCCCCTTCGGGCTGTCCGACACGGTGACCACGGGCATCATCAGCGCCAAGAACCGCCCCGTGGCCTCCAGCGACGGTAGCGCCAGCAGCAAGGCGTCCTACATGAGCGCCCTGCAGACCGACGCGTCGATCAACCCGGGCAACTCCGGCGGCCCGCTGCTGGACGCGCAGGGCAACGTCATCGGGATCAACTCCGCGATCCAGTCCACGAGCAACGGCGGCTTCGGCACCGGCCAGGCCGGTTCGATCGGACTGGGCTTCGCCATCCCCATCAACCAGGCCGAGTTCGTCGCCAAGCAGCTGATCAAGACCGGCAAGCCGGTGTACGCGAAGATCGGCGCCTCCGTCTCCCTGGAGGAGACGACGAACGGCGCCAAGCTCACCGAGCAGGGCGTGGGCGGTTCCGAGCCGGTCGAGCCGGGCGGCCCGGCCGCCGACGCGGGCCTCAAGCCCGGCGACGTCATCACCAAGCTCGACGACCGCGTGATCGACAGCGGCCCGACCCTGATCGGCGAGATCTGGACCCACAAGCCCGGCGACAAGGTCACGGTCACCTACGAGCGCGGCGGCAAGGAGCGCACGACCGAGCTCACCCTGGGCTCCAAGATCGGCGACGACTGACCCACGCACCCTCGCGCCGACCCGCTACCCTGGTCCCGCGCCGTCGATCACGAACGGCGCGGGGTGGGTTGCCCGAGCGGCCTAAGGGAACGGTCTTGAAAACCGTCGTGGCGCAAGTCACCGTGGGTTCAAATCCCACACCCACCGCAGTGATGAACGGCCCCTGACCAGGCGTTACGGTCGGGGGCCGTCGTCGTGTGCGCTGCCCGCCGAACACCGCCATTCCCCGCGATTCACCGGCCGATCGGGCACGGAAGGGGCACGCTGGCGGTCTCAAGACGAGCTGGGTGGAGTGCGCGCCAAGACGCCGATGCCAGCCATCGGGGTGTCTGCCGTCAGGGCAAGTGGACTGAGACTGAGCTCGGCGGCGATCTCCGGTGCCATGTGCATGGTCTCCATGGCCCAGTCATCCTCGTCCTCTTCTGTCTCGGATGCCGCGTCCCAAGTCGTGGTCAGCCCCAGGGCATCCCGCCGAGAGCGCTCGAAGGGCAGCGGTTCGCCCAGTGTCAGGTAGTGGTCCTCGCCCTCGTCGGTCTCGCAGTAACGGCGCACGACCGTCCCTTGCTCCGCGATCAACCAGGCCGACCCGTCACCCTGCGCGCCGTAGTAGTAAGCCTGCGCCTGTCCGTAGCGGGCACTCAGCGCCTCGCACAGGCGCAGCACATCATCCGAGCGTTCGGGGTCGCAGGGATCGCACCAACGGCCGATGACCAGGGTCCACCCATCGAGTGCCGGGCTCACGTACACCCGACCAAGCCTCTCGGCTCCGGAATGGCTGTCCTCGTCGACGGCCTCTTCAGCGCCGCTGAAAGAGACGGGTACCGGGGCCGTCAGCCCTAGTAGGGACATGACTCCGTGCTGATCCTCGGTTGGTACCGCAATCCAATGGAGCCAGCACGTTAGAAACGGCCTGGGCAGATGAGGAGTGGATGTAGTCACGGCGGCACGCTTGCACACGCCTCCGACAAGCTGAAGCCTTGGCGTGGTAGAGCCAGCTTGTCAGTGGCTGATCGGAATCTCGTAGACGATCTCGCAGTGAGCCGCGGGCACCACGATGTCCGCTGTCTCGACGGGCCGCCCCTGGTCGCTGTAGTACGTCCGCCGGATGTGCGTGACGAGTGCGGCCTTCTGAATCCCGAGCAGCGACGCCTCCTCGGCGGTCGCCTGCCTGGGCTCGGGCTGCTCCACGGCATGGCTGACGGTGATCCCGATGGCGGCCATCCGATTCACGACACCCGCCCCGGCGTGCGGTCCTCCCTCGGGGAGGACGACGAGAGTCCCGGCGGTGAGGTCGTACGGCTCCCAACTGGTCGAGAGCTGCACGGGCCTGCCGTCGGCCAGGAACTCGTACGCGGTCCTGACACACAGCTCGCCCTCGGCGATCCCGAGTCGGGCGGCAACCTCCGCCGGGGCCGGCACCTTGGCGTCCGTCCTGCTCTCCCAGTCACCCTGCCTGCCGACGGCCTTCATGTCCGCCCGGAACGGCGACTCTTCGGGCTGCTCGCGCGCGGACGACCGCACCACGCGTACGCGTTGCCGGGGCTCGGCGACGTAGGTGCCCGAACCGGCTCGGCCCTCCAACACGCCTTGGGAGATCAGCAGCTCCTGAGCCCTGCGGACGACGTTCTCGCCTACGCCGCACTCCTGGCCGATCTGGGCACGGGAGGGAAGCCGGTCCCCCGGTTCCCACACGTGCTCCGCGATCCGCTGCCGTAGCTCGTCGGCGATGCGGAGATAGGGCGGCTGCTCAGGCATATGGAAAATCTAGTCCACTAGCTCTAATCTAGTTAACTAGCTTCACTCAAAGTGATCGCCGAGTGACGGAGGCTTCCCTGTGCCCGCTTCGCGAGTGAGCGTGGAGGCCATCGCTGCCCGGTTATCGGCGGTCGGGCTCACCACACGCGTGGAAGAGCGCGACCGGTGCATGTCGGTCGAGGCGGAGGTGCCGGAATCGCTCTCCGCCGAGTCGTGGCGGGAGGTCTTGGAAGTGCTGGCGGAGGCCGATCGATTCGGGCTTCACGCCACCAGCTTGAACGGCCGCACCCTTTGGGCGGTCGTACGCAAAGCGGCCCCCACGACGGGCGATGTCGGGGGACCGAGCTATCAGCGATAGGAGCTGAGCAGCGTGCTCAACCGTATCCGCCGTGCCGTCTCGCTCGCCAGAGCGCGGTACTTCCCCAAGGGCAGGCACCGCCGAGTCTTAACGCCGTCCCGGACGGCTGTGGCGACGCCTCCCGCGCCCGCCGTGGAGCCCCCGGCCGTCCCGGACTGGATGCCGGACACCGCTGACCGCCTTCAAGGGCTCCTGGGCGAGGACAACGCGCTCGTCCGCCCGTACGTGATGGCATGGGAGCGGCAGCGTGCACGCCAGCGCTCGGTGATCGTGGCGCCGCGACTGCCGGCGGAGGCCTTCTCGGCCCTGGCAGGTGTTCGCTGATGCCTCCTCGTCAACGCCTCCATGTATCGGAAACCGGGGCTGCTACCTACCGGTCGACCGCATGCCGGGTCGGTACTCACACAGCCTGCGCGGAAGCGTCGCCATCCGTGGTGCCGGTCGACCTGCCGGTGATTTACGAGACGTGCGTCCGCCCTTGCCACTCTGCGCCGGACCACTGCACGCGCCCGGCGGTGAAGCGGTGAGCAACTGGGCCCCTGGGGGTGCGCTGGCATCCAACGTCGAGATCACGGCCGCGACTGTTCTGCGAGGCGACATCATTCAAGTCGGCGGTCGGGCATGCCGGGTGAGCGACCTCTTCCAACTGCCCCAGGGCTCGAAGCAACTCCTGTTCGAGTCGGGAGAGCTGCTGACCATAAACGGACGGACGCGGCTCGTCGCCGTGCGGATGACGAGGAGGCGGTGACGCCCATGACGTCTCGCCGCCTTGTCGTCGCTGACGACCTGAGACGCCAGATCACGACCGGTTGCATCGGACCTGGTGACCGGCTCCCGTCTGAGTCCGCCTTGGCCGACCGGTACAAGGTCAGCACGGCGACACTGCGAAGTGCCCTCGCCGTTCTCCAGGGCGAAGGCCTCGTCGAGAAGATCCACGGCAAGGGCAACTTCGTACGCCGCCCCCTGCGCAAGATCACTTACGTCGGTGGGTGGGGCGCGCTGGATCCTCGGACTGCCGCAGACGTGGACCTGCGCGTGACGGTCCGCGCTACCGCGCTGCCTGCGCGGGGGTACCTGACAGCGCTCCTGAAAGTGGATGACGGAAGCCCACTGACCGAATTCATGCGCCTCAGCTACGAGGGAGAGTCCCCACACAGCCTGGCCCGTGTCTACGTACCGCGAGACCTGACACCGACCACGGCGCTCGGCGACCGGTCCTCAAGGGCGTGGGCGGAAGCCAGCTTCTCTGTGCCGGACCCGCCGCCGGCCGAGGTGCACGAGACGGTGTCCGCCCGACTCCCAACGCCGGATGAGGCGTCAACCCTGCGGATCAACACAGCCTTGGCCGTCCTCGCGATCACTCGCGTAGCGGCAGACAACGCAGGACGAGTCATTGAGGCGGCACTACTGGTGTTCCCTGGGGATCGTGTCGACGCCGTCTTCAGCACCCACCACGTGACCGAAGAAGGGCAGGCGCACAAATGACGCCGCAGAACGAACTGCGACTCCTCCCGTGGTCGGGCCCGGACGGCAAGCCCTGCTACTTGAGCACCGATGACAGCGGCAGCTACATGTCCCGCCTGGCGGACAACATCGAGGCGGTACAACTCGGGGTGGCGGCTGAACTTGTGGAGGAGGTTTCGCCAGTACTAGGTGACCGGGATGTTGGCTCGGAGCACCTGCGTCTCATGCTGACCGAACTGACCAGGGCCCTGCGAGACGTGCTCCGCGTCGCGACCAGCCGCGGTCACCTCCTGACTGCGAGAGAACAAGCGCCTCCGGAAACAGGACCGTCGGAACTCGGAAGACCGTCTACTGATCACTGGCTCCGCTGACCAGGGGGACTGACGAAGCCCACGGCTCTGACCAATTCAGATGCTGTGGGCTTCTGCCGTTGTCGGTTGGTGTCGGCTGACCTCGGGCGGCCCAGAGGCGGCCCAGCCAGCCATCTGAGCCAAGGCATTCGCTCCACGAGCGACCCAACGGGCTGAACGCCCGTCCGGATAGCTTGCTGGGCGGTGGGGAGTACCTGCGTTGGCGATCACTATCAGTGTAACGATTGGGTCAACGCGGTGATCAAAGGGGGAGCATTTCGACAGGATCGTCCGTACCGTCGTCATCTGTCACGTGGGCGTACCTGTGTCAGTGATGGGTGCGACGATGGGACTACGAGCGGGAAGGGGTGTAGCCGTGACCACTACTACTGTCCGCGACGATAGTGCTCTTGAAGTGCGCATCGCCCCGATGACTTCACGCCTGGACCTCAAGACCTATACACAGATTCTCGGCGAGGTCCGTCTTTCGCTTGAGGAAGTTGATCGAACGGCGCTCCCCGTACGAAGTCCGCGTCTGCGGTGGGCCATCGCCGACATGACTATGGGAAGCGATGTTCGGATCGTCCTGGTTCCTGCCATAGTGCCGGCCAAGCGCTCACTTCAGTCCATCAGCGCTCCGCTGCATGGGTTCGTGGACGGCGTCGACCTTCTCACAGAGTCCCCCAAGATCCCCCCCTTTTTCAGCGAGCGAACAGTTGCTCGTGTTGGGCACATCGGGAAGCATATTGGGCCTGGTGGGATTGAAAGAGTAGCTGTTACCGCACTGAATGGCGAGCAACATACGGCTACTGTCGATGAAGGGACCGTCAATAACGCCACGGAGGCGGTTCAGCCTGCTAGAAGTGCGTTCTCCAGTGTTACAGGGACGCTGGACGTTTTGAGTCACAGTCGGGGAAGTGCACCCAGGGCTTTGATTCGAGACCCGCGAACGCGACATGCTGTGCGAGTGGTTGCCCATAGTGACCATAGTGAAGTGCTGCGAAACGCCTGGGGGCGGCGGGTTATCGCATCGGGTTTCTTGCAGCGAAACTCCGAGGGTCAGGCGGTCTCGTTGCAAATGACAGATCTTGAAGTAATGCCTGAACGTCGTGGCCCTATGGACCCGAGTGAAATCCTGGGGGTTAATCCTCGGATAACGGGCAACCTGAGTACTGCAGAGTATCTGAAGCAGGTGAGAAGTGCCTGAGCCCTTGGTCTATGTTGACGCGGATATTTTCTTCAACGTCATAAAGAAGGAAAGGGGCTTGTGGCCTAACTCCTATAAAATTCTTCGGGCGGCTCACAGGGGTGACATTCAGATAGTAGCTTCCACGCTTCTCTTGGTGGAGTTGAACGGCCGCAAGGGAGATGTGGACGCGAGCGAACGTGATCGCGTGGTCGCTGAGTATCTGGAACGCCTGGAGATACAGTGGGTTGAGGTGGATCTTTTGGTTGCGCGAGAAGTGCGCCACCTGGCCGACCAATACAAGCTTCGAGGGCCGGACGCGACACATCTCGCTACTGCCGTCCGGATGAAGGCCGACTATTTTGTTTCTCGGGATAAGGCATTCCCTTACGGGGACACCATTGGTATAACGCACGTTACGGCACCGCGTGAGCTCTGGAACCCCACCACTGACGATGCTGAAATTGACGTCGCAGCTGCTGCGGAAGTTGGTTCGTAAAGAGGGAAATGCAGCGCTCTACCTCTTTCCCGTCTTTTCTTTCGGGTCGCGCACCGGACCTTTCCTGTTGTTGATCTGCTTTGCGATCTTCGCCAGATCCTTCGCTCTTCTGTCGTATAGGGTATGCAATGCATGCTCCAACAATACGACACCGTTCAGGACGTCTTCGACTGTTACTGATCCCTCGTGGCTTCCGCTGTTTCCGATCCACTTTACGGCCTCAAGTAGGTCAGCCGCCTCCGACTCTTTTGAGCGAAGTATTTCAATGCGTGCTTGAGTCGAAAGTCGCAGGCGCCGCTTGACCTGCGCGGGCCCACGCCTGGTTACCAGCTTAGTTCTCGGAATCTTCTGTGCTGTCAGGAGTTCCTCGATTGCGGACCTCAACCGGTTGGCGGCTGATCCCGCGTCAGCCCAAATGACGCGAGCAGCATCCTGTACGCGATCTTTGACCGGGTCGGGACAGCTGTCGGGTAGCTTCATCAAGCATAGTGCGGGAACTGTAAACCGAAGGAGGTACGAGTTGAAGTAGTCGGCGTATCCTTCTGGACCTGGGCGGCATGCAACTCGGTAATCTCCTGAGACGATGGTCGGCTCATTGCATGAGGATTCCGTACACCTCAGCGATCCGTGGAAATAGCCATAGATCCAATCCGGATCCCAAGCGTCATGGTCGCGCCACTTGTCCGATGCCGAGTCTGCGGCTTCGACCGTTGCAATGCTCTTTCCGTCTATGCGGCGCAAAATGCCGCGCTCGCACCGAGGGCAAAGTAGACGGGGCCAGTCGTCGGAGGGGAATGCATCGGCGAGTCGAAGAAGGTCTTGGTCGCCGTGGAATCGCTGCACATTTCCCCCTCTGATCTGTTTGTTCAGATGTTAGCTCAGGTGGAGATCTTTGCGAGCCGATTTTCCGAAGGTCGGTGGAGCGGCTTTGGGCTGGAGCTGCTTTGGGGCGAGTGATCTTGGCCCCGTAAGCTGATGGCGAGTCGGGCAGTCTGTGGACCTGCCCGTTAAAGCACGACGTTGGGGCCAAGATCTTAGAGGCTCGCCCCAAAGTGGCTGCCTAAAGCCGTGGAGCCGACCGCCCCAGCCACAGAGGGTGTCTCCCCACTTCATGCCCGCAGCAGCCGAGCGCGCCGCCGGGCGCGGCCAGCCGGGGCGAAGACAGGAGGCGGGCCGCGCCGTAGAGGCGGCGCGCGCCCGCGCCGTGCGCGGGCCTTGATGAAGTAGGGAAAGTCTTATCCCGCTGGGATGAGGTGCTTGCCGTCGTGGCTGCGTACGTGGGGGCCGTTGCCGTCTAGGGCATCGAAGAGTCTGATCGCGTAGACCTCGGACATGCGGTCGCTGACCTCGTCGGGTGTGAGCCAGGAGACGGCCGTTGACTCGCTTGAGGTGC
Organism: Streptomyces sp. BB1-1-1; assembly: GCF_031597775.1. NCBI lineage: Bacteria > Bacillati > Actinomycetota > Actinomycetes > Kitasatosporales > Streptomycetaceae > Streptomyces > Streptomyces sp. BB1-1-1. The sequence goes on from NZ_CP134203.1 coordinate 4,522,795, forward strand.
GTTCGGTGCCGCCGGAGGGCTTGCAGCGGAAGACCAGGGCGACGATGCCTCGGGTGGTGTTCTTGTAGACGCCGGTGAGTTCATCGACCTCGACGTGGACTCCTGTCTCTTCCCAGACCTCGCGGGCTACGCCGGCCTCCGGGGTCTCGTTCAGTTCGAGTACTCCGCCGGGGAGTTCCCAGGTGCCGTTGTCGGCTCGGCGGATCGCCAGGAGGCGGCCGTCTTCGCGCACGACGACTCCGGCTACGGATACGGAGTGCAGGGGCGTCGACGTTGCTTCCTGTGGTTGACTCATGTACAGGAGCATAGGAGGCAGAGAAGGACTATGGGAACTGCGGTAGAGGGGGGCAGGTCCGGGCCTCGGTATGTGCAGATCGCGGACGAGATCGTGCAGCAGATCCGGGCGGGTGTGCTCAAGCCTGGTGACATGGTGCCGAGTGAGTCGGAGCTGGTGGACCGCTACGGCGTGTCCGGCGGCACGATCCGCAAGGCCATGGTCGAGGTGCGGGCGAGTGGGCTCGTCGAGACCCGGCACGGCAAGGGCTCGATCGTGAAGGACCGGCCGCCGGTGCGGCACCGTTCCTCCGACCGCTTCCGGCGCTCGCTCCGACAGAGCGGCAAGGCCGCCTACCTCGCGGAGTCCGCCCAGTCCGGCGCCACCGCCAAGGTAAGTGTCCTCTACATCGGGCCGATGGAGGCCCCCGCGGATGCCGCCCGGCGGCTCGGCGTCCCCGCCGGCACTCAGGTGCTTGCCCGGCGGCGCCTCTACTTCCGCAACGGCACCCCGGTCGAGACCGCCTCCTCCTACCTCCCGTGGGACGTCGTCAAGGACATCCCCGAGCTGTTCGCCGAGAACCCCGGAGGCGGTGGCATCTACGCCCGACTCGAAGACCACGGGCACGAGTTCGCGGAGTTCGTCGAGACGCTGCAAGCGCGGCCGGCCTCCAAGGCGGAAGCCTCCGAGCTGGCGCTGAGTCCGGGTGCGCCGGTGGTTCACCTGATCCGGGAAGCCCGTACGACGGCCGGGATCGTGGTGGAGGTCTGCGACACGCTCATGGCTGCTGACCAGTTCGTTTTCGAGTACCGCATCCCTGCCGCCGACTGACGCTCGCTCAACTTCCTGCAACCCGTCGTGACTTCGATGTCGCGGCGGGTTGACTCATGTACAGGAGTGATGCACTCTTCTTCATGTTACTCATGTACATGAGTGACGGAGTCCATCACCTATAGAGGAGTGTTCTGCTGTGCGTCAGATCCCCGTCGACACCTCCGCCGCGACCGTGATGGTCGCCAAGACCCCGCAGCCCAAGGTGCGGGACCGCCGTACCGGTGAGATCGCGACCGACGCCGAGACCGGCGCGAAGCTGATGACCGTGGACGTGATGTTCGCGGCCAACGACGAAGTCGAGATCCTGTCCGTCACCGTCCCGGAGACCGGCATCTCCGGTGACCTGACCATGGGCACCCCGGCCGCGCTCACGGGGCTGGTCGCCCGGCCGTGGGAGAACGAGTTCAACGGCCAGAAGCGGCACGGCATCGCCTTCCGCGCGGTCGCCGTCACCTCGCTGGCCACCACGGGCGCGGGCTCGAAGGCGGCCTGAGCCATGACGTGGCCGACGGTCTTACTGCTGGTGGTCGTCGCCGCTGCGGGTCTCCTGCGGTGGCGGCGTCCCGCCTGGTACTGGATGACCTTCGGGGTCACCTTCGCTGCCGTGCGCGTCCTGGTCCGCTACGCCTCCGTTATGGAGGCCTGCGGGCTGACGGTCCCGCCCTCGCGCTGGCGCCTCATGCTGGCCCGGATGACCAACCGCCCGGCGCCGGAGTCCCGCGCGCCGCGCATCCTGCGGCTGCGGCCCACCCACACCGGCCTGGTCCTCCGGCTCAAACTCCGCCCGGGCCAGGACGCCTTCGACGTAGCCGCCGCCTCGGAGCGGCTGCGCCACTCCTTCGGGATGTACGGCGTCACCTCCCGTGAGCTGCGCTCCGGCGTGGTCGAGATCCGGATGACCGGCTACAACGTGCTCAAGCGGGTGCAGATGCCGGCCAAGACCGACACCCGCCCGATGCGCGTCCCGGTCGCGCTGCGGGAGGACGGCTCGGTCCACTACCGCGACTACCGCGCCGTCCCGCACGGCCTGACCCTCGGGGCCACGGAGTCCGGCAAGTCCGTCTATCAGCGCAACCTCGTCGCCGGGCTCGCCCCGCACCACGTCGCGCTGGTCGGCATCGACTGCAAGCAAGGAGTCGAGCTGTTCCCGCTGGCCCGACGGTTCTCCGCGCTTGCCGACAACCCGGATACCGCGCTGGAGCTGCTGGAAGCGCTGGTGTCCCACATGCAGGACGTCTACCAGCTCATCCGCGCCGAACAGCGGATCAGCGTTGCCGTACAGGATGCGGAAATCGCCGCCGACATCTGGGACCTGCCCGAGGACCTGCGGCCGGTGCCGGTCGTCGTCCTGGTCGACGAGGTCGCCGAACTCGCGCTCTTCGCCAGCAAGGAGGAAGAGAAGCGCCGGGACCGGATCATCACCGCCCTGGTCCGCCTCGCCCAGCTCGGCCGCGCGGCCGGCGTCTACCTGGAGATCTGCGGGCAGCGCTTCGGCTCCGAACTCGGCAAGGGCATCACCATGCTCCGCGCCCAGCTCACCGGCCGCACCGCCCACCGCGTCAACGACGAGACATCCGCGAACATGGCCTTCGGCGACATCGCCCCGGACGCCGTCCTCGCCGCCATCCAGATTCCCGCCGAGACACGCGGAATCGCCATCGCCGGGGACTCCACCGGCGGCTGGCACCGCATCCGCGCCCCGCACACCACGCTGCGCCAGGCCGTGAACATCTGCAACAAGCACGCCGACCGCACCCCCGAGCTGCCCGCCCTCGCGCCCTTCCGGCCCGCGGTCGCTCCGCTGCCCTCGGACCGCGTCCCGCTGTCCAAGACAGCCCCCGCCACCGCCGCCTGACACCTCCCCTCCCATCGGTCGGCGCGACCGTCCTTCGCGCCAGGTCCCTACCCCCGCCGTGCCTGATCACAGGAAGGAGCCGTGATGGCCCGCGCCGCTCTCCGTATCGACGCCGTACTCGTTCAGGCCGTCATCGCCGGGGCGTTGTCCTTCGCCCACCTGCATGACCTCGCCGCCGCTGCCGGACAGAGCGGCTGGAAGGCCTGGGCCTATCCCGTCTCGGTCGACCTGCTCCTGGTCGCCGCCTGGCGTCGGCTGCGGGCCGATGGGCCGTCCCGGCTGGCCTGGTGCTGGTTCGTCATCGCCCTGGTCGCGTCGCTCGGTGCCAACGTGGCCACCGCCGGGCTCCTCGACCTCGGCGACGTTCCGGCCTGGCTGCGCATCCTCGTCGCGGCCTGGCCAGCCCTGGCCTTCATGGGCGGCACCCTCCTCGCCCACTCGCCCGCGGACCCCGCCCCGGACCCGCCGGCACCCTCCGTCCCGGCTCCGGATCCCGCGCCCGAGACGGCTGCCGCTGAGCCGGGCCCGGCGTCCGAACCTCCCGTCGTCCCGCGGGTCGAGGAAACTCCCGTCCTGCCCACGGCTGTGCCGGTCCCGGCCGCGCTCGTCGACCACGCCCGCAAGGTCGCCGACGACCACCACGCCCGCACCGGCGCCCCGATCGACACCGACACCCTCCGCGCCCGCCTCGGCGTCCCGCCCCACCTCGCCGACGCCATCGCCGCCCAACTCACCTGACCCGACCGCCACCCGAGAGGAGACCGGCTGACATGCCCGCCCGCGACTTCTTCCACTCCGTCATGCGGATCGGCCCCGTGCAGATCGGCACCCACCGCGACCGCCGGGGCCAGACCAAACACGCCGCCGTGTGCACCAACGACCGCTGCGGCTGGTCCGCCGACTACGCCAGCCAGTCCGCCGCACAGCTCGCCGCCCGCACCCACCGCTGCCGCGTCAGCTAGGAGGCCACCCGATGGACGTCCCGCTCTGGCTCGCGCTCCTCGCCGTCGGCTACCTCGGCGTCAAGCTCATCCGCCCGCCCTGGTGGCTCATCGCCGTACTCCTCCTCGGCGGCTTCCTCATCGCCGACAGCGTGCTGGCCCCCGTCGTCAACGGCTTCGTCAAGTAGCACGACCCGAAGGGAGAACCCCGATGCTCCGCCCGAAGATCCCGACCAACCCCACGCCCGCCGGCCACCTCACGCCGCCCGCGGTAGTGGAGCCGACCGCCGTCATGCCGAGCACGCAGGTTCCGCCGCCTGCTCCGGTCGCTCCCGCGCCGACCCGGCCCACGGTGCAGCTCACCCCCGGCACCGCCCTCGCCCTCGTCGGCGGCGGAACGGCCGTCGTCCTGGTCGTCGGCGCAGTTCTCGTCTCGCTGCTCCTGGCCGTCGCCATCACCGGTGCCTCGGTCGCCGTCTGCGCCCTGGTGATCCGCTCTCTCGTCCACGCCGACGCCAAGCGACGCTGACCGGCCCCCGGGCGGCCTCGATACCGCCAAGCATCCGCCGCCCGGGCGCCGTCCCCAACCGATCTCACAACCGGAAGGAAGCACCCAGCATGGCGCACCGCGCCCCGACCGCGCATGCCCCGCTGCTCGACCCGACCACCCTCGGCGACCTCCTCCGTGTCGCCTCGGCCCCCGACTACACCCGCTGGGAAGACCAGATCCGCCGCACCGGCGGTTGCTCCGACCCCATCCACCTCACCGGCTGGACCCTCCACAAAGACAAGACCACCGGTGAGACCCTGCACCACTACACGACCGCCGTAGAGCCCGGCGGACGCCTCCGCCTCGCCTGCGGCAACCGCCGCGCCTCCCGCTGCCCCTCCTGCGCCTGGACCTACGCCGGAGACACCTACCACCTCATCCGCGCGGGCCTGGCCGGAGACGACCGCCGAGACGTCCCCGCCACGGTCCGGGATCACCCCCGCGTGTTCGCCACCCTCACCGCCCCCTCCTTCGGCCCGGTCCACAACAGGCCCGATCACGGCACCTGCCGCTGCGGCACCCAACACGCCCCGGACGCCCCGGAACTGGGCACCGCCCTCGACCCGGCGACGTACGACTACGCGGGCGCCGTCCTGTTCAACAACCACGCCGGACAGCTCTGGCAGCGCTTCACGACACGACTGCGCCGAGAACTCGCCGCCCGCGCCGGCCTCACCCGCCGAGAACTCGCCGACCGCGTTCGTGTCTCATACGGCAAGGTCGCCGAGTTTCAAAAGCGCGGGGCCCTGCACTTCCATGCGGTGATCCGGCTCGACGGACCGGATGGACCCGGAACGCCTCCGCCTGCCTGGGCAACGGTCGTCCTCCTCGCCGACGCGATCCACGCTGCTGCGGCGCACTCCTACACGTCCGTCTCCGTCCCGGCCGCCGGGGAACAACCGGCCCGGTCCTTCTGCTGGGGCACACAGCTCGACGTGCGCCCAGTTAAGGCGTTCGGCGACGGCTCCAACATCACCGAACAGGCCGTCGCCTCCTACGTCGCCAAGTACTCCACCAAAGCCGCCGAGAACACCGGCACCCTCGACCGCCGCATCGGCGAACTCTCCGAACTCGACCGCCACCAGGTCCCGGACCACACCCGCCGACTCATCACCGCATGCCGCGACCTGGACCGCCTCTACCCGGACCGGCGCCTGTGGGCCTGGGCTCACATGCTCGGCTTCCGCGGCCACTTCTCCTCCAAGTCCCGCCGCTACTCCACCACCCTCGGGGCCCTGCGCCAGACACGCGCCGACTACCGCGCCGCCCAGGAACACACCGCCCTCGGCCTGGACGACCGCGAGCCGGACACCGTCCTCGTCCTCACCGACTGGCAGTACGCAGGACACGGCCACAGCCCGGGTGAATCCGTCCTCGCCGACACGATCGCGCGTCGGCTCCAGACCAATCGTGAAACTGCCCGCGACGCCTTGGCCGGACTGGCCGCAGACGAGGGGGAGTGGTGACTGTGGACCGGCTTCTCACCGTGGACCAGGTCGCCGAACGCCTTGGTACGGGGGTCCGCTTTCCTCGGCGCCTCATCGAGGAGCGCCGTATCACCTTCGTGAAGGTCGGCCGGCACGTCCGCATCCCGGAGACCGCCGTAGAGGAGTACGTGAGTGCAAACACCGTGCAACCGATCCTCCTGCGGTCCACGGGACTCAGGAGGGCTGCCTGATGGCTGGCAAGCGCAAGTCCCGGCGGGGCTTCGGCCGTATCCGCAAGCTGCCGTCCGGCCGGTTCCAAGCTCGCTATCCGGGGCCTGACGGTGTGCTGCGCCCTGCGGACCGGACGTTCGCCACGACCACGGACGCGGATCGCTGGCTCATGCGGAAACGCATCGAGATCGAAGAGGGGCGCTGGCTCGACCCGGCCGAGGGGCAGACGACCGTTCGCGACTGGGCGGCTCGCTGGCTCGCGGCGGTGTCGCCTCAGCTCAAGCACAAGACTCAGGCGTCGTACCGGTCTCTGATCAACTCGCTGATAGATCCAGCACTTGGTGATCGTGAACTCTCCAGCCTTCGGCCCATTACGGTCACCGAGTGGGTGGGTGCGATGCGGACCAAGGGGCTCAGCGCCTCGCGCATCCGGCAGGCGTACCGGGTGTTGTCGCAGATCATGCGCTCTGCCGTCGACAACGACATGATCCCGCAGACACCGTGCAGGGGCGTGAGGCTGCCTCGGATGCCGCAGACCGAGCCGCACATCCTCACGCCGCTGGAAGCGTCGCGGATCGTCAAGGGAGCGACCAATCCGCATGACCTGCTGATCGCGCTCCTCGCGTACGCAGGTCTGCGTGTGGGCGAAGCGTTCGCCCTGCGGCGCGTGGACATCGACGTGTCTGGGGGCTTCGTCCTGGTCGACGAGAACCTGGCCGAGGCGAACGGCACGCTGGTCTTCGACACTCCCAAGTCGCATCAGAAGCGACTGCTCCGAGTGGGCCCGTCCCTCGCCAAGCGGCTCGGCCGGCACCTGGAGACTCTGCCCGGCGGGGATGACGCGCTCCTCTTCACGACCCCGGGCGGCAAGCCCCTGCGCTACAACCAGTGGCGCAAGGCCTACTTTGACCCCGCAGTGGTCGCTGCCGGGCTGATAGATGTCACGCCGCATGATCTCCGAGCCTCGCACGGCACGTGGGTAGCTGACCGGTACGGCGTGATGACCGCTGCTCACCGGCTCGGCCACTCGAACGCCAGCGTCACCACCCGCCACTACGCCCGGCCAGTCGCCGGTCGCGATGACCAGGTCGCGGAGGCGGCTGACGCATGGTTCGGAGGGCAAGAAGGTGAGGGTTCGCCCGAGGCACCCACGCCACGTTGAGAAGCCAGCGTTACTCGCTCCTGGCCGGAGGCATGGCCAGGAGCGTTGCGGCTGGGGCCTTACGGTAGTGAGCTTGCCGGTCTGAACGAGCCATGTGGCCAATCCGCGATCTGGAGTGGTTCCAACGCCGACCCGAGACTGAGGCGGTGGACTCTTCACTATGGGTCGCGGCCCTGACTGGCGGAACTGCTGTTCTCGCAGGTTGGGTGACAAGCCGAGGGACGGCCCGCGCGGCGCGCATCCAGGTTGAAGCCTCATCGCGAGCGCAACAGGCAACGCATCTTCGCGAATCGCGCCGCGCAGCCTACGCCGAGGTAATCGAGCGGGCCCATGAAACGGCAGAACTTCATTTCCAAGTGAAGGGCATGCTCAAGGGGTCCGATGAGCACCTACTACAGCATGTCGAAAGGCTCCGTGGCGAACTGCGGGCGGCCTTTGATCCTTTGATGCGCTGCATCAGACTCGTCGTCCTGGAAGGACCAACACCCGTAGCTGAGGCCGCAGATGAGCTGAGAAAATCGGTAATCACAGCCAATAGAGCGTTGCACCCTCTTGAGCAATCAGATGAGGGCGCGCAGCCGGCGTACGAGCTGGCAGAGGCTGAGTTCCACCGTCGGTTGGACGTGTTCACTGCCACGGCGCGCGAGACACTGTCGAGTATCCATTAGCTTTGCTGCACCAGGCGCGCGGCACAATCTGGCCCCTGAAAGCTTGCACAGCAGGGTGACGGGTAGCTTTCGCAGTTGCTTTTCGAGGACACCTCCCGTGCGCTGGCTGTCCTGTTCCCGCCTGTGCGGTGCGCGCCCGTGTCGCTACGCTGAGTGCTCATGGCGAAAGTAGTGCGTCTGTACTGGGGATACATGGTGGCTGCTGCCTTGGTCGTTGCCTGGAGCCAGCAATGGGCCTTGCCGGTGATCGTGGCTCTATCAGTCGGCGTCTCGGCCTACGCTGCCTTCCAGGTGCCGGTCTGGTGTGGAGCGGTTAACCGAGATGGCCGGACCTACTGCCGGAACAACGCGTACGGCGTGCTGATGGGCTGCTCAAAGCGTCAGCACAGGTGGCAAAAGATCAAGATGATCGTTCTGCGCAGCAAGGTTGGGAACGTCAGCCGGTCCGTGTTCCCGACGGCCAAGGAGAAGTTCAACGGGGCCCTCGCTGTGGGCGGCCTGCTGTCGGCTGTTGCCGCAGTGATCGTTCCCGTTGTGACTGGCGGTTGAGCGGGCACGGTCGTCGCTTGGGGCACGTAGCGGGCACGGCCAGCAGGGCGGCGGCCGAGACGGGGCGGTTTCGCTCGCCTGACCTGCACGGGAGCGGGTAAGGCAACCGACCCCCAGAAGGTCTTGAAAACCGTCGTGGCGCGAGTCACCGTGGGTTCAAATCCCACACCCACCGCACGGATTGACGGCCCCTGACCAGGCGTTACGGTCGGGGGCCGTCGTCGTGTGCGCTGCCCGCAGAGCACCGCCGTGGCTCAGCCGCTTACGGGCTCGGTTCGCTGGGGTGCCGCGTCCTCCGGGTGGGCCGATCGGGCGGGCGGCGCCCGGGTGGCCGACGTGGGCGGTCTCGCGTACTCGGGTCGAGATGAGTACTAGTGCTCTGGTCGGCGCCACGGGCGCGACTGAACGCTTGGGGCATGGAACAACGACAGCCCAAGCCCGTCCCCCAGCTGGTGTGGGGCCTCGTACTGGCCGGTGTGACGTCGGCGTTGTGGGCCGCCTGGCTCGGGTGGGACCAGCAGCGTGATGTGCACGCCGACGGTTCGACGACCGGTCCGTACGAGGCGTGGCAGGTGATCGGGCTCGTGCTGACTCTGCTGGTGCCGGTGTACTGGGCGGCGTCCCGGCGCTACGCCGCAGGCGCCGTGGTCGGGGTCACCGTCGGGCTGACCGCTTCCGCCTACTACGACTGGTCGGACGACTCCAGTGGTCTCTTCATGGTGGGTGTGGGGATGGTCATGGCGGGGAGCCTCGCGGTGACCGCCGCGCTCGCCGCCGTGATCGCCTCCGTGAAGTCGTAGCGGGGTCGGTTGGAGCGGCCGTGCATGTGGGTCAGGGGTGGTGGCCCGTCATGCGGGCCGCTGACGCGATCGTCGCTCGGGCCTCGCGTTCGCCCAGGCCGGTGTCGAGGGCCGCCTCGATCAGGGGGTCCACGAGGGCGGGGCCGATGCCGTCCTCGTAGGCGCGGCAGGCGGCCCAGAACAGGCGGGTGTTGCGCTGGCCCTCGTGGGCGGCGAGGACGAACTGGACGAGTCCCTGACCGTGCGCTTCCGACGCGGAGAGGGCCGGCTGGTGTGCGCGTGGCGGTGGGAGCAGGAGGCGCAGGAGCGCGGGCGGGCAGGCCGCGGGGGCGAGGTGGGCCGTGCCGGGGGCGGCGGCGTACGCGCCGTGCCGGGTGCGTGAGCCGGGGCCGACCAGGTAGCCGCCGGCGCCGCGGATGTCGATGCCGGGGGCGAGGCGGCCGGCCGAATTGGGGACGACGCGGTCGGGCGGGCCGCTCAGCCAGAGGTGGCGTCCTCCGCTGGGGGTCAGTACGACGACGGTGGGCGGGATCGTGAACAGGTGGCGCAGGGCGAGTTCGCGCAGGGCGGCCGAGGAGTCCGTCTCCGACTTCGTGTCCAGGTCGACGCCGATCAGGTGGTGCGGCGGCAGGCCGCAGGCGATGCCGTAGCCCGTCGCCCAGGGCGCGGCGGCGAAGAGTTCGCGGATGCGGGCGGGGTCGGTGGAGGCGTCGTAGACCCCGTGGCCGAAGCGGCCGCACTCGCCGTGGCAGGGGGCCGGTGCCGGGTCGTCGCGGTGGGGGGAGCGCAGGGCCGGGAGCTTCGTCCGGGACAGGGGGATGACGGCCAGTCCGCGCTCGGCGGCTGACAGGGCGTGTGCGAGGGCCAGCGTCGTGGCCTGCCGGTCGGTGGTGGCCATGGCTCTATGTTCGTACGTATGTTCGAGAAAGGGAAGGGGGGTGCGTGCGACGCGCCGGGGAGGGGTGTCGGGCGGAAAAAGTGCCGGAACGCTTCACCTCTTGCGGCGCTTGGGGAGGAGCTGTCCGCACTGCCCTGAGCTGGGACGGAAGGGAAGCAAAGGGGTTTATCGACTTGTCATCACGCTTGAGGGCGAATCAGGGCTTCCGGGGTGGTTCGCCGGGGATTCGATGGGCAACTCTGATCACGCGACGTCGTGCACAGCGTCGAGGCGGTCGGCCAACTGCCTTGGCGAAAGCTCCACTTCGGACCCACTTCGGATCCACTACAGCTCTACTGCCGCTCTACTTCACGTACTTCACGCGCTGTCGGCCACAAGCCGGTGCGCACTTGTTCTGGAGGAACAACATGGCAAGCATCCGTACCGCCCGCGTCGTCGCCGCTGTCGCCGCCCTTCCGCTCGCCGCCGCCCTCTTCAGCGGCATGGCGACGGCGGACAACGGAGCCATCGCGGACAACGGATCGAACGCGACCGCTTCCGAGGCCTTCGCGGGCATCCTCGGCAGCGGCGTCGGCGGGGACAACAACGGCAACTCGTCCACCACGCAGCAGCAGGCGGTCGGCTCGGGGGCCTCGAACCAGAGCAACACCGCGCAGGTCGACGGCTCCGCGTTCACGGCGATCAACCAGGGCAACGAGAACGTGGCCGTCAGCTTCACCCCCCTGTGGTGGTGAGCTGAGGGACCGGCGCGGGTGCGCTCCCGCGCCGGCCCCTCAGTCTCTGTGCGGGTGTGCTTCATGGGGTCGCAAGGCGCCTGGGCGGCGGTACTCCGGTATCGCCGCCCAGGCGTTTTCGTGCGCGGACGTCGTGCCCACGACGCCCGCGTGCGACGTCCGCCCGACGCGCGTACGACGTGTCCACGACGCGCGTACGGCGTGAGGGCTCGCCTCTCGGGGAGCCCCCAGGGGTGAACCCGCAGTACCCCTCCTCCCCTCGTCCACCTACAGGAGGTGCAGCCGGCACCACCCCTACAACCTGAGGCGGACTCTGCTTCGGGACCTGCGGCCGATCCGCCGGACACCCCCTCGCTCATAGCGTTGAGCCATGACCACACCCGTCTGCACCAGCGCTTCGAACGCCGCCACGGCCTCGGCCCCGGCCAAGGCCCCGGTCAAGGCCACAGCCATGGCCGCAGCCAAGCCGCAGACCTTCCCGTACCCGTCGTTCTCGTCGTACGTGAGGGCCCGCCAGCCGGTGCTGCTGCGCACCGCCCGGTCGCTGACCGCGAACCCGAGCGACGCCGAGGACCTGCTGCAGACCGCGCTCACCAAGACGTACGTGGCCTGGGAACGCATCGAGGACCATCGCGCGCTGGACGGATACGTGCGCCGGGCCCTGCTGAACACCCGGACGTCGCAGTGGCGCAAGCGCAAGGTCGACGAGTTCGCCTGCGACGAGCTGCCGGAGCCGGAGCCCGTCCTCGCCGGCGACGACCCGGCGGAGCGGCAGGCCCTGCACGACGCGATGTGGCGGGCGATCATGAAGCTGCCCGCCCGGCAGCGGGCGATGGTCGTTCTCAGGTACTACGAGGACCTCAGCGAGGCCCAGACGGCCGAAGTGCTCGGAGTTTCCGTGGGGACGGTGAAGTCGGCGGTGTCGCGGGCGCTCGGCAAGCTCCGTGAGGACCCTGAGCTGGGGATTGTTCGGTGACGAACCGCTCCGTTCGCCGTCGGTGAGTGTCCCTGTCGGACACCTTGCCGGGCAACGGGCACTGATCGATCACCCGGGAGTAGTGACATACCGCGCGGTATGTGCGCAGAATCAGCGCAAACCTTACCGCCGCGTAGGCAATGTCGCCCCGGGAGGACACCGTGCTGAGCACGATGCAGGACGTACCGCTGCTGATATCGAGGATCCTGACCCACGGGTCGACGATCCACGGCAGCTCCCAGGTGACCACCTGGACCGGTGAGGAAGAGCCGCACCGCCGCTCCTTCGCCGAGATCGGCGCCCGTGCCGCCCAGCTGGCGCACGCGCTGCGCGCGGACCTCCAGGTCCAGGACGACGAACGTGTCGCGACCCTCGCCTGGAACAATGCGGAGCACGTCGAGGCCTACTTCGCGATCCCCTCCATGGGCGCGGTCCTCCACACCCTCAATCTTCGCCTCCCGCCCGAGCAGCTGGCCTGGATCGTGAACCACGCGGCCGACCGCGTCGTGATCGCCAACGGTTCCCTGCTTCCCCTGCTCGCCCCGCTGCTGCCGCACCTCAAGACGGTCGAGCACGTCGTCGTCACCGGCCCCGGCGACCGCTCCCTGCTGGCCGAGGCGTCGGTCCAGGTGCACGAGTACGGGGACCTGATCGCGGGGAAGCCGACCGCGTACGACTGGCCCGAGCTGGACGAGCGGGCCGCCGCCGCCATGTGCTACACCTCCGGCACCACCGGCGACCCCAAGGGCGTGGTCTACAGCCACCGCTCCATCTACCTGCACTCCATGCAGGTCAACATGGCCCAGTCGATGGGTCTGACCGACGAGGACACCTCGCTGGTCGTGGTCCCGCAGTTCCACGTCAACGCCTGGGGACTGCCGCACGCCACCTTCATGACCGGCGTGAACATGCTGATGCCGGACCGCTTCCTGCAGCCCGTGCCGCTCGCCGAGATGATCGAGAGCGAGAAGCCGACGCACGCCGCCGCCGTTCCCACCATCTGGCAGGGCCTGCTCGCCGAGCTGACCGCCAAGCCCCGCGACGTCTCCTCCCTCACCCAGGTCACCATCGGCGGCTCCGCCTGTCCCCCGTCCCTGATGGAGGCCTTCGACGCGCTCGGCATGCGGGTCTGCCACGCCTGGGGCATGACGGAGACCTCCCCGCTCGGCACGGTCGCCCGGCCGCCGGCCCACGCGGTGGGCACGCCGGAGGAGTTCGCGTACCGCCTCACCCAGGGCCGTTTCCCGGCCGGTGTCGAGGCCCGCCTCACCGGTCCCGGCGGCGAGCGCCTCCCCTGGGACGGCGAGTCCGCCGGTGAGCTGGAGGTCCGCGGCAACTGGATCGCCGGCGCCTACTACAACGGCCCGGGCACCGAGCCGCTGCGCCCCGCCGACAAGTTCAGCGAGGACGGCTGGCTGAAGACCGGCGACGTCGGCACCATCTCGCCCGACGGCTTCCTCACCCTCACCGACCGCGCCAAGGACGTCATCAAGTCCGGCGGCGAGTGGATCTCCTCCGTCGAGCTGGAGAACGCCCTGATGTCCCACCCGGACGTCGCCGAGGCCGCCGTGGTCGCCGTCCCCGACGACAAGTGGGGCGAGCGTCCGCTGGCCACCGTCGTCCTCAAGGAGGGCGCGAGCGTCGGCTTCGAGGACCTGCGCGCCTTCCTCGCCGAGGACGGGAAGATCGCCAAGTGGCAGCTCCCGGAGCGCTGGACGGTCATCGAGGCGGTGCCGAAGACGAGCGTCGGCAAGTTCGACAAGAAGGTGCTGCGCAGGCAGTACGCCGACGGGGGACTGGACGTCACCCGGCTCTGACGGACGTTCCGGCACCCTCACCTTCCGACGCGCTCACGCCGGGCGGGTACCTGCCCTCGCGCTCACGCCGGGCGGGCACCCGCCCCGGCGTGAGCGCTCCCGGCGTCCGTGCTCACCGCGCCCGTACGGCAGTCGCCGCCCACCCCAGCACCAGCCACGCCCCCGCCACCGCGCAGACCCCGCCCCAGCCCCAGTGGCCGTAGGCGGGCCCCGCGAGGGCCGAGGCCAGGGCGCCGCCCGCGAAGCCGGAGACGACGTACGCGGTGTTGGCGGTGGCCGGGGCGGAGGTGGTGGTCAGGGCGAGGGTCTGGTTGGCGACGTGGGAGGCGACCAGGGCGGCGTGCACCAGGACCGCCGCCGCGCACAGGGCGGCCATCGCCTGCCCGCCCAGCCAGAACAGCGGCACCGACACGGCGGCGAGGAGATACGCGGACCGTACGACCTTCGCGGCGCCGAACCGGTCGACCAGGCCGCCCGCGAGCGGCGCGACGACACTCGCCGCGAGCCCGAACAGGCCGAACAGCCCGGCCGCGGCGGTGGTCATGCCGTAGCCCTCGCCCCCGGCCAGGAGCAGCGCCAGCGAGGTCCACAGGGCGCTCCAGGCGCCGTACATCCCCGCCTGGCGCACGCAGGCGCGCCACAGGTCCGGCGAGTGGCGCACCACGCCGGGAACTGCGGCGAGCCCGGCGAACAGCGAGCCCTCCCGCCGACGCCGCTGCGCGGGCAGGATGTACGCGGTCGCCAGGCCCAGTACGGCGGTCAGGACGGCCGCGCCCACGAACACCACGCGCCAGCCGTAGGCCTGCCCGACCAGCCCGCCGAGCACGCGGGCCGCCACGATGCCGGTGAACAGGCCGGCGATGACGGCCGCGACGTGCCGGGCCCGGCGGTCGGCGGGGGCGCGCTCGGCGACCAGCGGGACCAGGAGCTGCGGGACGACGGTCGCGGCCGAGGCGACCAGGACGGCGCCCGCGAGCGCGCCGGTCCCGGCCGACGCGGCGCCGACGAGCAGGGCCGCCGCGGCGACCAGCGCGAGGACGGCGACCAGGCGGCGCCGGTTCACGCTGTCGCCGAGCGGGGCGAAGAAGAGCAGGCCGGCCGCGTAACCGAACTGCGCGACCGAGGCGAGCCAGGCCACCGCCGAGGGCGTGGAGCCGAAGTCGTGGGCGATGAGGGGGAGCAGCGGCGCCGCGAGGTAGATGTTGGCGGCCGTGACAGCGGTGCAGACGGCTATCAGGGGGAGGAAGAGACGGGAGGAGGCGGACGGCCTCTTCCCGGGCGCGCCGCGGACCTCGCCCTCCGGCGTGGTCCGGTTGGTGGCTGCTGACGGTGACGACATGAGCGGAGCGACTCCTTCGAGCGCACACTAACAACTAACTGGTTGGTTGGAATCAACTCCCGGAGTCTGATCCGCATCCCCCCGCCCTGTCAACCAAATAGTTGGTTACCGGACCCGCCCCGCTACCCTGTGCCCATGGGAGTAAGGGACCCCGAGGCCACCAAGGCCCGGATCTTCGAGGCCGCGGTCGCCGAATTCGCCCGCTACGGCATCGCCGGCGCCCGCATCGACCGCATCGCGGCCGAGGCCAAGGCCAACAAGCAGCTCATCTACGCCTACTACGGCAACAAGAGCGAGCTGTTCGCCTCCGTCCTCGAGAAGAAGATGCTCGACCTCGCGATCTCCGTCCCCGTCGACCCGGACGACGTCGAGGGCTGGGTCGACCGCCTGCTGGACTACCACGCCGCCCACCCCGAGCTGCTCCGCCTCCTCTTCTGGGAGGGCATGGAGTACGGCACCGCCGAGCTGCCCCACGAGGCCGAACGCCAGGACCACTACGCCCGCAAGGTCGCCGCCGTACGGGACGGGCAGGCGCGCGGCGTGGTCACCGACGCGATTCCGGCGCCCGACCTGCTTTTCCTGCTGGTCGCGATGACCAACTGGGCGTCCGTCGTGCCGCAGATCAAGCGCATCCTGGTCGGTGGCGAGGACACGGACGCCGACCGGCTGCGCGCCTCGATCAAGGAGGCGGCGCGCAGGATCGTCTCCGGCCAGGTCCGCTGAGCCCGGACCGGCGTCAGTTGGTCCCGATCCGTGAGAGCAGCTCGACGATCCGGGACTGCACCTCGCCGCTCGTGGAACGCTCCGCCAGGAACAGCACCGTCTCGCCCGAGGCCAGCCGCGGCAGGTCGGCCTGGTCGACGGCGGCGGTGTAGACGACGAGCGGGGTGCGGTTGAGCTGCCCGTTCGCGCGCAGCCAGTCGATGATCCCGGCGTACCCGGCCTGCCCGCGCTGCACCCGCATCAGGTCCATCACGACCAGGTTCGGCCGGAACTGCCCGGCCAGCGTCACCGCGTCGGCGTCGCTCGCCGCCCGCGCCACCTGCATCCCGCGCCGCTCCAGCGTCGCGGTCAGCGCCAGCGCGATCTCCGCGTGCTCCTCGATCAGCAGCACGCGCGGCGGGTGCTGCTCGCTGTCCCGGGGTGCGAGCGCCTTCAGCAGTACGGCCGGGTCGGCGCCGTAGGCGGCATCGCGCGAGGCCTGTCCGAGCCCGGCCGTGACCAGCACCGGCACCTCGGCCGCCACGGCGGCCTGGCGCAGCGACTGGAGCGCCGTACGCGTGATCGGCCCGGTCAGCGGGTCCACGAACAGCGCGGCGGGGAACGCCGCGATCTGCGCGTCGACCTCCTCGCGCGAGTGCACGATGACCGGCCGGTAGCCGCGGTCGCTGAGCGCCTGCTGCGTGGAGACGTCCGGCGCGGGCCACACCAGCAGCCGGCGCGGGTTGTCCAGCGGCTCCGGCGGCAGCTCGTCGTCCATCGGCTGCGGACGCGGCGGGTCCGCCACCTCCACGGCCCCGCCGGGCCCGTCCAGCGGCTCGGGCCCCTCGGCGGCGTTCTTGTCCGGCGCTCCTATGGCGTACGACCGTCCGGCGCCCTCGGTGACCGGCGCGCGCCGGGGCTGACCGCCGGCCGGCGACGGCTGCTCCTGCCCCTGCGTCCGGCCCTGGGGCTGCTGCTGGGCCTTCGGCTGCGCCGCGGCGGGCGGCTGCTCGGCCGACGGTTCCGGGCGCGTGGCGGCCGGGTCGGGCGGCGTACCCAGCTTGCGGCGCCGGCCCGAGCCGCCCGGCTGATGCGGGGCGGGGGTGGCCGACGGCTGCTGCACCTGAACCGCCTGCCGGTTGAACGGCACGCCCTGGCCCAGCGTCCGCACGCTGATCGACCGCCCCTGCGTCGAACCCGGGTCGACGGGCGCGGACGCCTCGGCGGGCAGGGGCTGCGCCGCGCGCGGAGCGGGAGCGTTCTCCGGCGGCAGCGGGGTTCCCCGGCTCGGCGTGGAGGCGGGGACGCCCTGCGGGGGCGTCGAGGCGGGGGCGAGGCCGTTGGCGCCGGAGGCGCTCGCGGGCGCGGGGCCGGTGGTGGCGCCCGGGGGTACGGGGGTGCCCGCGCCCGTGGGTACGGGGGCCCCGGTGCCCGGGGGTACGGGGGTGCCGACGCCCGTGGCATCCGCTGCGGCGGGCCACGGCTGCGGGGCCGGCTGACCGGCGGCAGCGGGCTGCGCGGTGTCGGCGGTGGGCTCGACGGGGTGGGGCGACTCGGGGTGGGCGGTAGGCGCGGGCCCGGGAGCGGGTGCGGGTGCGGACTCGGGCGCCGGTGCGGCCTGGGCGGGCATGCCCTGACCGGCCGTGTTCTGCGCGGCGGTGCTCTGTGCGGCCTGTGCGGCGGTGTTCTGCGGAGGAACGGGTGCTCCATGCACGGGTGCTCCGTGCACGGGCGCTGCATGCACGGCGGCCTCCCGCGCGGGGCCGCCCTGCGCCGGATGGCCACCTTGCGCCGGATGGCCACCTTCCGCCGGATGGCCACCTTGCGCCGCCACCGGCACCGCTTCTTCGGGCTGCTGGGCGGCGGCACCGGCCCGGCGGCGCCGTCCCGTGGGTGCCTCGGCCGGGTGCGGCTGCGGCGGGGTGTGGTCGTCGGACTGGTCGTGCGGTACGGCGTCGTGCCGGCCGTCGTCGAGCAGGGCGTCCCCGGAAGCGGCCGGGCCGGGCACCTGGACCTGCCCCGTGGGAGCCGCCACGGGCGCTGCGGCGCCTGCTGCCGGGTGCGGCTCCGCCGTCCCGTCGGACGGCCGGTCCACGTCGGCGGGCGGCAGGGCGAACACCTGACGCGGCGCCGCCTCCTGCGCGGCGGCACGCTCGTTCGCGGACGCCAGGGCACGGCGCCGGCGCCCGGTCGGCCGGGACTCGTCGTCCGGGTCCGACTCGCCGGCCTGCGCGGGCAGGGCCGGCGGCAGCGCCTGCTGCTCACCACCGTCCCGCCGGGCGCGCCGACCGCCGGGCGCGGGCACGCCCTGCGGCGGTACGGTCCCGCCGAGACCGGTGTTGGAGGCCGCGGACCCTCCGCCGTGCTCGCCGGCCATGACGACGGCGCCCTCGGCGGGCAGGCCCTGGGGCAGCCCCTCGACGGAGGCACCGACGGCCTCGGCGGGCCGCCCGCGCCGGCGCCCGGTACCGCCGGACCCCTCGCCCGGCGCCGCCTGCGCGGGAACCGGAAGCGGTACGGAAACCTGGCCCTGCTCCAGCGACCCTGGGCCCTGCTTCAGCGACCCCTGTCCCTGCCCCTGTTCATGAGCCTGAGCCTGCGCCGCACGCCGCCTGCGCCGTCCGGTCGGTGCGGTACCCGAGCCTTCGGGACCGGCGACGGCCCCTTCGTCGTCCTCGCCCGCCGCGCCCGCGACCTCGCTCTCCAGGAACGCGTCGACGGACGCCCGCCGAGCCCGCCGCCGCCCGCCACCGGAGGCAGGCTCCTGAACGGCCAGGGCGTTGCCCGCACCCGCGGCACCCGCCGCACCCTCGACGTCGGCAACCTGCGCCTGCCCGTGGGCCGGGCCCGGAGCCTGGGCCTCAACGGCCCCCGCCCCACCACCGATCGGCACCTCCAGCACGTACGCGTTGCCGCTCATGCCCGGCACCTCGTGCGTCTGCAGCACGCCACCGTGCGCCCGCACGATTCCCCGCACGATCGGCTCGTGCACCGGGTCGCCCCCGGTGTACGGACCGCGCACCTCGATGCGTACGACCTCGCCGCGCTGCGCCGCCGCGACCACGACGGTGTTGTCCAGGTAGCCGCCCGTCGCCGACACGGGCGAGTTGCCGGTGGCGTCGACGCCCGCGACGTCCGCGACGAGGTGCGCGAGCGCGGTGGCCAGCAGCCGGACGTCGACCTCGGCCTCGATGGGCGGCGCGTGCACGGCGAACTGCACCCGTCCCGGCCCGATCAGTTCCACGGCCCCGTCGACACCGGCGGCGACGACGGCGTCGAGCATCACCTTCGAACGGGAGACGCTCTCGTTGCCGACGTCGAGGCGCTGATAGCCGAGGACGTTGTCGATGAGGGTGGTGATGCGCGAGTAACCGGCCGAGAGGTGGTGCAGCACCTGGTTGGCCTCGGGCCACAGCTGCCCGGCGTCGTCCGCGGCCAGTGCGGCGAGCTCCTGCCGCAGTTCGTCCAGGGGCCCGCGCAGGGAGCCGCCGAGGAGGGTGAGCAGCTGCTCGTGCCGGGCGGCGATCGCCTCGTAGCGGTCCTTCTCCCGCTCACCGAG
The DNA here is from genome assembly GCF_031597775.1 of Streptomyces sp. BB1-1-1. Taxonomy (NCBI): domain Bacteria; kingdom Bacillati; phylum Actinomycetota; class Actinomycetes; order Kitasatosporales; family Streptomycetaceae; genus Streptomyces; species Streptomyces sp. BB1-1-1. The sequence continues at coordinate 4,542,111 of NZ_CP134203.1, forward strand.
CGCGGCGTAGCGGTCGGCGTCCGCGGCGACCTCCTCCGCGTGCTTCTCCCGCAGCTCCTCCAGCTCACTCACGTGCTGCTGACGCAGCGCGGTCAGCTCGGAGGCGTGCTCCTCGGCGAGCCGCTCCAGTTCCTCGGCGTGCCGCTGCTCCGCGTCCTCGTGCTCCTTGACGAGCGCGTCGTAGGGGCGCCGGTCGGTGAAGGTCATCACGGCGCCGACGAGCTGGTCGCCGTCGCGGACGGGCGCGGTCGTCAGGTCGACCGGCAGCTGGTCGCCGCTCTTGGCGAACACCACCTGCCCGCGCACCCGGTGCTTGCGACCCGAGCGCAGGGTGTCGGCGAGCGGGGACTCGTCGTACGGGAAGGGGGAGCCGTCGGCCCGCGAGTGCAGGACGAGGGTGTGCAGCTCACGGCCGCCGAGGTCGCTGGCCCGGTAACCCAGTATCTGGGCGGCGGCCGGGTTGACGAGGACGATCCGGCCGTCGGTGTCGGTCCCGACGACGCCCTCGGAGGCGGCCCGCAGGATCATCTCGGTCTGCCGCTGCGAACGGGCCAGCTCGGCCTCGGTGTCGACGGTGCCGGAGAGGTCGCGGACGACGAGCATCAGCAGTTCGTCGCCGGTGTAGCCGTAGTTGTCGTAGGCCTGCTGGCCGGTCTCCAGGTTGGCGCTGGTGACCTCGACCGGGAACTCGGTCCCGTCGGTGCGCCGGGCGACCATCCGCGTGGGCTTCGTACGCGCCCGCGGATCGATGTGGTCCGGCCGCCGCATGGACCCGGGGATCAACCGCGAGTCGAACTGCGGCAGCAGATCCAGCAGCCCGCGCCCGACCAGCGCGGTGCCCGGAGTCTCGAAGGCCTCCAGCGCGATGGTGTTGGCGTTGACGACGGTGCCGTTGGCGTTGACCAGTACCAACGCGTCCGGCAGAGCGTCCAGTATGGCTGCGAGGCGAGCAGTGCCTCGGGATGGCCTGCTGCTCACGAGACGCTTCCCTCCTGTTACCGCACTTGCCGACCGCCTGGGCCATCTTGCCAATCGGCCCACAGCGTGTCACGCGAGGGAGTCTAAGGGTTGGGGCCGGGCGGGCGGCGTGGGATGGCAGGGAGGACGCACGAGGAAGTGACGCAGAACGTGTGACCGAGTGCCCGCGCACCACCCTCCCGGCGCCGTACCGGACTGTCTCCGGCGCTGCCCGGACCACCTTCCTGATGCCGTACCGGAGCGCCTACGACCGTCCCCGCTCCTGCGACCCCACCTCGGGCAGCAGCGGCACCATGCGGTCCCAGCGGGAGATCTCGCAACCGTCGCGGCGGTCGTACGTCACGTCGACGGGGCGTCCGGCCCAGGTCCCCGTGACGTGCGCGGTGGCGGGGCCGCCGTACTGCATGGTGCAGACGCTGCCCTCCGGGACGGGGGCGAAGGTGTCCTCCCCCCACCGCGTGTCGCGCTCGACGACGGCACAGGCGCCGTCCGGGTCGGGGTGGCTGCCGCCGCGGGGGTGGCAGTACAGCTCGTACGTGCCGTCCGCGCCCGCGCCGGCGTCCCGGACGGTGACCGTCAGGTGATCGACGCTCGGCGCCTCGGCAGTGGCGGCGGCGGCCGGGTGCGCGGCGGACAGGGAAGCGAGGGAGGCGACGGAGAGGGCGGCGGCGCCGAGGAGACGGGCGGCGGCGGGGAGGCGGGTGACCTGGAACATGACCTGACTAACGCGCCGACCTGCCGGACGTTGCGCGACCGGGCGGCAAGGGCTTTGCCCTGCGGCCTGCCCGCCTAGTACCGTAGGGGTCGATTGGTGACAGCGCGCTCAACTGTGTCATCATCGGCACGCGCCACTCGCGCTCGCACGCGAGAGGTGATGTTGTCTGGAGGCGTCGCCTAGTCCGGTCTATGGCGCCGCACTGCTAATGCGGTTTGGGTCTTAAAGCCCATCGAGGGTTCAAATCCCTCCGCCTCCGCACGGATCATCGAAGCCCCGGCCCACTCGGCCGGGGCTTCGGTGCTGTCCGGGCACGTACGGCCGTACGGCCTCGATAGCTCGTTTCCGCAGGTCACAAGCGGTGCGGTCAATGGATTTCACATGGCGGCGGCAGTCATGTAATGTTCTTCCTGTCGCCGCGAGCGGGCCGAAAGGGCCGGAAGCGGCGGTAAAACTGAACAAGACAAGCACTCGTAGCTTAACGGATAGAGCATCTGACTACGGATCAGAAGGTTGCAGGTTCGAATCCTGCCGAGTGCACAGCAGAGCAGAGGCCCCGTCGAGGTGATCGACGGGGCCTCTGGCGTTCCACCGCCGGGGTGATCGCCGTTCGCGACTGTGTCTAGGGTGTGCCCATGTTGCGAGGACGCGTCTTCATATCAAACCGGATATCCCTCCGGCCGAGCCTCGACGGAGGACGCCGGTGAACAAGCCGCTGAGGGCCGTGGCGATCTTCTGCGGGCTGCTGGTGCTCGGCCTGCTGATCCGCGCGAACTGGCTGCAGTACGTCCGGGCCCCGGAGCTCGCCTCCGACACGAAGAACCGGCGGGTGCAGATCGAGCAGTTCGCCACCGCGCGCGGGGACATCATCGTGGGTGGCCGGGCGATCACCGGCTCCACCGAGACCGAGGGCACCGACCTCAAGTACAAGCGCACCTACGTCGACGGGCCGATGTACGCGCCGGTGACGGGGTACGCGTCGCAGGCCCAGGGCATGACGCTGCTGGAGAAGACCTACGACTCCATCCTGACCGGCAAGGACGACCGGCTGGCCTTCCAGCGGTTCGCCGACGTCGTCAGCGGTGAGGGCCGGCGGGCCGGGTCGGTGGTCACCACCATCGACCCGAAGGCGCAGAAGGCCGCCTGGAAGGGGCTGACCGACCTGAAGGGCGCGCGGGGCGCCGTGGTCGCGCTGGATCCGGCGACGGGGAAGGTGCTGGCCATGGTGTCGGCGCCCTCCTACGACCCGTCGGTGTTCGCGGGCAGCACCTTCAAGGAGTCCGACCGCTTCGTGGCGCTCGACAAGAAGAAGAACAAGCCGCTGGCCAACCGCGCGCTGCGCGAGACCTACCCGCCGGGCTCCACCTTCAAGATCCTCACCGCGGCCGCCGCGCTGGAGCACGACGTCGTCACCGATGTCGACGCCCGTACCGACGCCGTCTCCCCGTATCCCCTGCCGCAGTCCAGCAACAAGATCGGCAGCGAGGCCGGCGACGCGGTCTGCAACAAGGCCTCGATGAAGACCGCGATGCAGTACTCCTGCAACAACGTCTTCCTCGACGCCGCCTCCAAGCTGGGCCAGGACAAGCTGCGCGAGACGGCCGAGAAGTTCGGCTTCAACGAGAACGTCTACTCCGACGACTTCGGCGACCTGCTCGCCACGAAGAGCCTCTACCCCGAGAACCTCGACGCGCCGGGCACCGCGCTCACCGGCATGGGACAGGGCAGTCTCACCAGTACGCCCATGCAGATGGCCATGGTCACCGCCGGGCTGGCCAACGACGGCAAGGTGATGCAGCCGTACATCGTCGACGAGGTCAAGGGCCCGGACCTCGGCACGCTGGAGAAGACCGAGCCCGCGGTGATGAGCGAGGCCGTCTCCGCCGAGACCGCGCAGAAGGTCCAGCAGATGATGGAGTTCACCGCCAAGGAGGGCAGCGCCCGCCGCGCCCAGATCGAGGGCATCACGGTCGGCGGCAAGACCGGCACCGCGCAGCGCGGTGTCAACGTGGACGACAAGGTGCCGTACGGCTGGTTCGTCTCCTACGGCAAGAAGGACGACGGGTCGTCCGTCGCCGTGGCCGTCTTCATCGACCCGACCGACATGGACATCTCCCGTGAGGACATCTCCGGTGGCGGTCTGGGCGCGCCCATCGCCAAGAGCGTCATGGAGGCGGTCCTCAAGCAGTGACGTCGGAGGCGGTGGCGGTCAGGCTCCCCCGGCGTCGTACGCCTCGCGGGCCCGCTCGACCGCCGCCATCCGCCGCTCCGTCCACAGCGCCAGATCCCTGACCTGCTCGGCGGCCTCGCGGCCGAGGCCGGTCAGGGAGTAGTCGACGCGGGGCGGGATCACCGGCCTGGCGTCCCGGTGGACCAGGCCGTCGCGCTCCAGGGTGCGCAGGGTCTGGGCCAGCATCTTCTCGCTGACCCTGCCGATCTCACGGCGCAGCTCGCTGAAGCGGTACGGGCGCTCCAGCAGCGCGATCAGGGCCAGGGTGCCCCACCGGCTGGTGACGTGCTCCATGACCAGCCGCTCGGGGCACATCGGCTCACTCTCTGCCATGCCCATACGGTACTTCCGCCGTTGTCAGTGGCTGCCTCTAGTCTCGACGGCGATGGCACAGGCATGGAAGTGCGCGGGGCTTCGCTGGACGGGCGAAGGTCCCGTGCTGACGTGGGTCGGGGGCCGCGGCAGTGCGCTGTCCCGGGGGAAGCGGGTGGCCTTCGGGGTCGCCGAGGGGGGTGTGCGGACATGCGTGGGAGCGCGGGGGCACGCGTGTCCGGTGCGGGCCGCTGTGCCGGGGCGGAGTACGGGGGCGCGGTGCGAGGAGTGTGCGCGGCTGGACCGGGCGCACTCCGTGGCCGCCGACACGATCGCGGACGATCCGCGGCCGTACCGCGTCTATCTGGCGTGGTTCGGGCCGGGCCTCGTCAAGGTGGGGATCACCGCGTACGAGCGGGGAGCCGCCCGGCTGCTGGAGCAGGGGGCCGTCTGCTTCAGCTGGCTGGGCCGCGGGCCCTTGATGTCCGCGCGCCGGACCGAGGAGCTGCTGCGGGCCGCGCTGGGCGTGCCCGACCGGATTCCGTACGCCCACAAGCGGGCGGTGCGGGCCGGGTTGCCGGGGACGGAGGCGGAGCGGGCGGCCGAGATCGCGGAGTTGCACGCGCGGGCGGTGGCGCTCGGCGGCTGGCCGGAGTCGCTGACGCCGGAGCCGTTCCGGGGCGTGGACCACGCGGGCGTCTTCGGGATCGAGGAGGCGGGCCGTGGGCCGGCCGCCGTGGGGGAGGTGGCCGAGCTGGTGGCGGGCGGGGCGATCGGTGGCGAGCTGGTGGCGGCCGCCGGGCCGGACCTGCATCTGGCGACGGAGCGCGGGGTCGTCGTGCTGGACACGCGGCTGATGACGGGGTGGGAGCTGGTGTCCGCCGAGGGCGGGCCGTGCGCCGTGCCCGTGCGAGAGCTCAAACGAGTGGCCGGAGTACAGGACGGGCTGTTCTGACCTCGTCCCCGGCCCCCTCTTGTCCGCGGGCGCGCGGGACGCGATCGTGGGCCCATGAGTGATCAGGAGGCCGGACAGGTCCGCCGGTTCTGGGAGGAGCTGGGGCTGCCCGGACTGGTCGACGTGCACACGCATTTCATGCCCGAGCGGGTGCTGCGCAAGGTCTGGGGCTACTTCGACGCCCTCGGCCCGCTGACCGGTGGCGTGGAGTGGCCGATCACCTATCGGCAGGAGGAGGGCGAACGCGCGGCGCTGTTGCGGAAGTTCGGGGTGCGCGCCTTCACCGCCATGCTGTATCCGCACAAGGCGGGCATGGCCCGGTGGCTGAACGGCTGGGCGGTGGACTTCGCCGGCCGGACCCCCGACTGCCTGCACACCTCCACCCTCTTCCCGGAGCCGGGCGTCGAGACGTACGTCCGCGAGGCCGTCGAGGCGGGGGCGCGGGTCTTCAAGGCACATGTGCAGGTGGGGGCGTACGACCCGGCCGACGAGCTGCTCGACGCGGCCTGGGGCGTGCTCGCCGAGGCGGGCGTGCCGGTCGTCATCCACTGCGGGTCCGGGCCCGCACCCGGCAAGCACACCGGGCCCGAGCCCATCGCGCGGGTGCTGGCGCGGCACCCCCGGCTGCGGCTGGTCGTCGCGCACCTCGGGATGCCCGAGTACGAGGACTTCCTGGACCTCGCCGAGCGGTACGGCGAGGTACGGCTGGACACGACGATGGCGTTCACCGACTTCAGCGAGCGCCTCGCCCCCTTCCCCCGACGGGCACTGCCCCGGCTGGCCGGTCTCGGCGACCGCATTCTGCTCGGGTCGGACTTCCCCAACATCCCGTACCCCTACCTGCACCAGCTGCGCGCGCTGGAGCGGCTGGAACTGGGCGACGCGTGGCTGCGGGGCGTGTGTCACGACAACGGGGCCCGGCTGTTCGGGCTGCCGGGGCACTGAAGGACCTGAAGTGGAGCACCTGAGACGCCCTTGTGGGTTTCTCAGAGAAATCACAGCTTGGGGAAAGGGTGCTCTCAGAGCGCCCCGACATCGTGTCCGCTATGACCACGACCTCGCCCCAGGGGCGCACCGAACTGCTGAGGCCGGACGGGAGCCCCGTCCGAGTGCTCGTGGTGGACGACGAGCTGTCCATCACCGAGCTGCTGTCCATGGCCCTGCGCTATGAGGGCTGGCAGATCCGCAGTGCCGGGGACGGACACGGTGCCGTCCAGGCCGCGCGCGAGTTCCGGCCAGACGCCGTCGTGCTGGACATGATGCTGCCCGACATGGACGGGCTGAGCGTGCTGGGGCGGCTGCGCCGCGACCTGCCGGACGTGCCGGTGCTCTTCCTGACCGCCAAGGACGCGGTCGAGGACCGCATCGCCGGGCTGACCGCCGGCGGGGACGACTACGTCACCAAGCCGTTCAGCCTGGAGGAGGTCGTCGCCCGGCTCCGCGGGCTGATCCGGCGCACCGGTGCCGCCGACCGGCGCTCCGAGTCCGTACTCGTCGTCGGCGACCTCACCCTCGACGAGGACAGCCACGAGGTCACCCGGGGCGGCGACGGCATCCACCTCACCGCCACCGAGTTCGAGCTGCTGCGGTTCCTGATGCGCAATCCGCGGCGCGTGCTGAGCAAGGCGCAGATCCTGGACCGCGTGTGGTCGTACGACTTCGGCGGACAGGCCAACGTCGTCGAGCTGTACATCTCCTACCTGCGCCGGAAGATCGACGCCGGTCGCGAGCCGATGATCCACACCCGGCGCGGTGCCGGCTACCTGATCAAGCCCGCGGCGTGAGCGGACGGCGACGCCCGCGGCCGCGGACCCTGCGGACGCGGCTCGTCGTCGCGTCGGTGGCCCTGATCGCGGTGGTGTGCGCGGTGATCGGGACGGTGACCACGGTGGCGTTGCGGTCGCATCTTTACGAGCAGCTGGACGGGCAGGTGCGGGAGGTCGCCGGGCGGGTGTCCGGGTTCGGGCCGCCCGGTGTCCCCGAGGCCGGCGGCGGGGACAAGGGGCCGCAGCGGATGGACCTCGACCAGTTCGTCACCCGCGGACCGCAGCCGCGCGGCACGATCGTCGCCGAGGTGCGGGACGGTGTCGTCGTCGAGGCCGCGTACGGAAAGAAGGACGAGGGAAGCACCGACTTCAGCGGCATGACGGCGGTCTCCCTCAGCGAGGCGGAGCGGGCCGCGCTGGCCACCGTGGAGCGGGACGGCAGGACGCACACCGTCGACATCCCCGGCCTCGGTGAGTACCGCGTGGAGTACCGCGACGGCTACTACGCCGCCGTACCGACCTCCGGGGTCACCGGCACCATCAACACCCTGATCCTCGTAGAGGCCAGCGTCACCGCCGCCGGTCTCATCGCCGCCTCCCTCGCCGGAACCGTCATCGTCGGCGTAGCCACCCGCCCCCTGCGCAGGGTCGCCGCCACCGCCACCCGGGTCTCCGAACTGCCCCTGCACGCGGGCGAGGTGAACCTCGACGAACGGGTCCCGGAGTCCGAGTGCGACCCGCACTCCGAGGTCGGTCGGGTCGGCGCCGCGCTCAACCGGATGCTGAACCACGTGCACGGCGCGCTGCACGCACGGCAGGCGAGCGAGACGCGGGTCCGGCAGTTCGTCGCGGACGCCAGCCATGAGCTGCGTACGCCCCTCGCCTCCATCCGCGGGTACGCCGAACTCACCCGCAGGGGACGGGAACAGATCGGCCCCGACACCCGGCACGCGCTGGGCCGCATCGAGTCCGAGGCCGGGCGCATGACCCTGCTGGTGGAGGATCTGCTGCTGCTCGCCCGCCTGGACGCCGGACGGCCGTTGCAGTTCGAGCAGACCGACCTCGTACCGCTCGTCGTGGACACCGTCAGCGACGCCCGCGCGGCCGGGCTCGACCACAACTGGCGGCTCGACCTGCCCGAGGAACCGGCACTGGTGTCGGCGGACGCCGCCCGGCTCCAGCAGGTGCTGGTCAACCTGCTGGGCAACGCCCGCAACCACACCCCGCCCGGTACGACCGTCACCGCGCGCGTGCGGACCGGCGGGGCGTGGCTGTGCGTCGACGTCGAGGACAACGGGCAGGGCATCCCGGCCGAGTTGCTGCCGCGCGTCTTCGAACGGTTCGCGCGCGGCGACTCCGCGCGGTCCCGGGCGACCGGCTCGACGGGGCTGGGACTCGCCATCGTGCAGGCCGTGGCGTCCGCGCACGGCGGTGCCGTGACGGTCGACAGCGTGCCGGGGCGGACGGTCTTCACCGTGCACCTGCCGGCGCTCCCGGCCGGCGAGAGGCAGCGGCAGCCGCACTCACAGGCACGGCACAGCGTCACCACACGGGCACGACAGGGGACTTGAGAAGAGTCGGTCCCATGCGAACCGACTCTTCTCCCGGCTCCCTGCCGGCGCGGGAGCATCTCCCGGCCGCAGGAGCCGGTACGCCTGTCCTGGACGTAGTGATCCCCGTCTACAACGAGGAGAAGGACCTCCGGCCGTGCGTCCTGAGACTGCACGATCACCTGACGCGGACGTTCCCGTACGCCTTCCGCATCACGGTCGCCGACAACGCGTCCACGGACGCCACCCCGCACGTCGCGGCGCGGCTGGCGGCGGAGCTCGCCGAGGTCACGACCTTCCGGCTGGAGCAGAAGGGGCGCGGCCGGGCCCTGCGGACCGTCTGGTCGGCCTCCGACGCCCCGGTCCTCGCCTACATGGACGTCGACCTGTCCACCGACCTGAACGCGCTGCTGCCGCTGGTGGCCCCGCTGATATCCGGTCACTCGGACCTCGCGATCGGCTCCCGGCTCGCCCGCAGCTCCCGGGTGGTGCGCGGCGCCAAGCGGGAGTTCATCTCCCGCTCCTACAACCTCATCCTGCGCGGCTCCCTCCAGGCCCGCTTCTCCGACGCCCAGTGCGGCTTCAAGGCGATCCGCCGGGACGTGGCCCAGGTGCTGCTGCCGCTGGTGGAGGACACCGGCTGGTTCTTCGACACCGAGATGCTGGTGCTCGCCGAACGCGCCGGGTGCCGGATCCACGAGGTGCCGGTCGACTGGGTCGACGACCCGGACTCGACCGTGCACATCGTGAAGACGGCGACCGAGGACCTCAAGGGCGTGTGGCGGGTCGGCAAGGCCCTGACCACCGGCTCGCTGCCGCTGGACCGGCTGGCCCGGCCCTTCGGTGACGACCCGCGCGACCGCGACCTGACGGACGTACCGCAGGGGCTGGCCCGGCAACTCGTCGGCTTCTGCGTCGTCGGGGTCCTGTCCACCCTCTTCTACCTGCTGCTCTACAGCGGCTTCCGGCACTTCGGCGGCTCGCAGTTCGCCAACGCGCTCGCCCTGCTGGTCTCGGCGGTCGCCAACACCGCCGCCAACCGGCGGCTGACCTTCGGGGTGCGGGGCCGCGGCGGCGCCGTACGGCACCAGGCGCAGGGGCTGGTCGTCTTCGGTATCGGTCTCGCCCTGACCGCCGGTTCGCTCGCTGCCCTGAACGCGGCGACGGCCGACCCGGGCCACTCCACCGAGCTGGCGGTGCTGATCGCCGCCAACCTCGCGGCCACCGTGCTGCGCTTCCTGCTCTTCCGCGCCTGGGTGTTCCCGGACGCGCCGCCCGCCGTGGACGCGCCGCTGATCGCGCACCCGTCGGACGGACGGCTCCCGGAGCCGTACCGCACCTGGAGCGACGCCACCGTGCGCCTGCAGCCGGTGCCCCCCGCCGACACCGACCCGAGGGACGGACGATGACGACGCACTACGACCGGACGACCCGCGCGGGGGACGCGCAAGCCCCGGACGGCCAGGACGGGGCACCGCCCCCGGCGCCGCCCGCGCCCGCGCCGCCGCCACGGGAGCCACGGCGGCCCCGCCTCCGCGGACTGTGGCGGGGCCGCCCCGAGGACCCCCGCTGGGTGCGCCCGGCCTTCCTCGGCCTGCTGCTGGCCACCGCCCTGCTCTACCTCTACGACCTGAGCGCCTCGGGCTACGCCAACTCCTTCTACTCGGCCGCCGTGCAGGCGGGCAGCCAGTCCTGGAAGGCGTTCTTCTTCGGCTCGCTCGACGCCGCGAACGCCATCACCGTCGACAAGCCCCCGGCCGCGCTGTGGCCGATGGCGCTGGCGGTGCGGATCTTCGGCCTCTCCTCCTGGTCGGTCCTCGTCCCCGAGGTGCTGATGGGCGTCGCGACGGTCGCCGTCGTGTACGCGGCGGTGCGCCGCCGGTTCAGTCCCGCGGCCGGGCTGATCGCCGGTGCCGTACTGGCGCTGACGCCCGTCGCGGCGCTGATGTTCCGGTTCAACAACCCGGACGCGCTGCTGGCGCTCCTGATGTCCGTCGCCTGCTACCTCGTCGTCCGCGCGCTGGAGGACGGCCGGACCAAGTGGCTGGTGTGGGCCGGCGTCGCGATCGGCTTCGCGTTCCTCGCGAAGACCCTCCAGGCCTTCCTGATCCTGCCCGCGCTCGCCCTCGTCTACGGCGTCTGCGCGCCGGTGCGGCTGAGGAAGCGGCTGGGACAGCTGGCCCTGGCGACCGTCGCGATCGTCGTCTCCGGCGGCTGGTGGGTCGCGGTCGTCGAGCTGTGGCCGGCCTCGTCCCGCCCGTACGTCGGCGGCTCGCAGAACAACAGCTTCCTGGAGCTGACCTTCGGCTACAACGGCCTCGGCCGGCTCAACGGCGAGGAGACCGGCAGCGTCGGGGGCGGTGGCGGCGGTACGGGCGGCGCCGGCGGCGGGCAGTGGGGCGAGACCGGCTGGGACCGGATGTTCAACGCCGAGATCGGCGGCCAGATCTCCTGGCTGCTCCCGGCCGCCCTCGTCCTGCTCGTCGCGGGCCTGATCGCCACGCGGCGCGGCGGCCGTACCGACCCGGCTCGCGCGTCCTTCCTGGTCTGGGGCGGCTCGTTGCTGATGACCACGGCCGTCTTCAGCTACATGGCGGGCATCTTCCACCAGTACTACACGGTGGCCCTCGCGCCCTACCTGGCTGCCGTGGTCGGCATGGGCGCGGCGGCGCTGTGGGAGCGGCGCGCGCGGGGCTGGGCGTCCCTCACCCTCGCCGCGGCCGTGACGGCGACCGCGGCCTGGGGGTATGTCCTGCTCAACCGCACGCCCGACTACCTGCCCTGGCTGAAGTGGCTGGTCCTCGTCGGCGGTCTGGTCGCCGCGCTCGGGCTGGTCTTCGCCGGACGGCTGCGGCGGCGGCTCGCTCCGGCGGTGGCGGGACTGGGCCTCGTGGCGTCGCTGGCGGCACCCACCGCGTACACGCTGAGCACCGTGCAGGAGGGGCACAGCGGCTCCATCGTCACGGCCGGCCCGGCAGGCGCGAGCATGATGGGCGGCCCGGGCGGCGGTGGCGGCGGTGGCCGGGGCGGTGGTCCCGGGGGCGGCGGCTTCCCCGGCGGCGGAAACGCGCCCGGCGGGCAGGCGCAGGGCCAGGGCCAGGGCCAGGGCGCTCCCGGCAACGGCGGCTTCCCCGGAGGCGCACCGGGCCAGAACGGCCAGACGGCCCCCGACGGCCAGACGGCCCCGAACGGCCAGACCGCCCCGAACGGCCAGACGGGCCGGACCGGCGAGCGCGGCGGCGGCATGGCCGGAGGCGCCGGCCTGGGCGGTCTGCTCAACGGCGCCCAGGTCGACGCCGAGGCCAAGAAGCTGCTGGAGACCGACGCCGACCGGTACACCTGGGTCGCCGCCGCGATCGGCTCCCAGAACGCCGCGAGCTACCAGCTCAGCACCGGCGACCCGGTGATGGCGATCGGCGGCTTCAACGGCACGGACCCGTCGCCGACGTTGGCCCAGTTCAAGAAGTACGTGGCGGACGGAAGGATCCACTACTTCATCGGAGGCGGCGGCGGCGCGGGCGGCGGCGGCACGGTCGGCGACTCCGGCACCTCGTCGCAGATCACGTCCTGGGTCGAGGCCAACTTCGAGGAGGTCACGGTCGGCTCGGCCACCTTCTACGACCTCACACAGCCGACGAACTGATCCGGGAAGGCTCTGCTGTACAGCGTATAGGGACCCCTATACGCTGTACAGCATGACGACGTCCTCCCAGGAACGGGAAACCGTGCCCGCGGTCCAGGGCCACCCGCGGCGCTGGCTGATCCTCGGTGTCATCAGCCTCGCCCAGCTGACCGTGGTGCTGGACAACACCGTGCTCAACGTGGCCATCCCCTCGCTCACCGACGAGCTCGGCGCGGCCACCTCGGACATCCAGTGGATGATCAACGCCTACTCGCTGGTCCAGTCCGGCCTGCTGCTCACCGCGGGCAGCGCGGCCGACCGCTACGGCCGCAAGAAGATGCTGGCCACGGGCCTCGCCCTGTTCGGCCTGGGCTCGCTGGCGGCGGGACTCGCGGACACCACCGGCCAGTTGATCGCGGCGCGGGCCGGGATGGGCGTCGGCGGCGCGCTGCTGCTGACCACCACGCTCGCCGTGGTCATGCAGATATTCGCGCCCGCGGAGCATGCGAAGGCGATCGGCATCTGGAGCGCGGTCAGCGCCCTCGGCTTCGCGTGCGGGCCGCTGATCGGCGGTTTCATGCTGGACCACTTCTGGTGGGGCGCGATCTTCCTGATCAATCTGCCGGTCGTGGCGCTCGGCCTGGTCGCGGTGGTGACCCTGGTCCCGGAGTCGAAGAACCGGCAGGGCGACCGCCCCGACCTGCTCGGCGCCGTACTCTCCACGATCGGCATGGCCGCGCTGGTCTACGCGATCATCTCCGGCCCCGAGCACGGCTGGACGTCGGGCCGGGTGCTCGCCACGGCGGCCGTCGCGGTCGGAGTGCTCGCGCTCTTCGCGTACTGGGAGAGCCGCATCCCGTACCCCATGCTCGACCTGGCCTTCTTCCGCAACCAGCGGTTCACGGGCGCGGTGGCCGGGCTGGTGCTGATCACCTTCGGCATGGGCGGCGCGCTCTTCCTGCTCACCCAGCACCTGCAGTTCGTGCTCGGGTACGGCCCGCTGGAGGCGGGGCTGGCCACCGCGCCGCTGGCGCTGACCGTGGTGCTGCTGAACTTCTCCGGGGTGGCGGCGAAGTGGCTGGCCAGGCTGGGCACGCCGGTGGCGGTGCTGCTCAGCATGGTGCTGATGTCGGCGGGCCTGGTGGCCATCGCCACGCTCACCGGCGAGGGCTACGCCGGCACGCTGCTGGGGCTGCTGCTGATCGGCGTGGGCTGCGCGCTCGGCAACCCGGCCATGGCGCACGCGATCATGAGCTCGATTCCGCCGGCCAAGGCGGGGGTCGGCGCGGGCATCAACGGTACGTTGGCGGAGTTCGGCAACGGGCTGGGCGTGGCGGTGCTGGGCGCGGTGCTGAACTCGCGGTTCGCGGCGCTGGTGCCGGTGGCGGCGGCGTCGTTGCCGGCGGCGTTGGCCTCGGCGCGGGGGGACGCGGAGCGGGAGCGGGTGATCGACGCGTTCTCCTCCGGACTGGAGCGCAGTCAGTTGGTGGGGGCGGTGGCGGTGCTGCTCGGCGGGGTGGTGGCGGCGGTGTTGTTGCGGCGGGCGGACAAGGAGGGCGCCTGAGAACCCGGGCGCTGGGGCATCCGCGCGGCTGCGGGCTCGTTGTGGCTGGTCGCGCCCGCACGGCGGAGCCGTACGTTGACACTGACCCGCGCCCCCTGAAGGGGCGCCTAGCATGACCGGCACCGGTGAGCGAGGTGGGTACGTATGGCGAAGGCGGGCCGAGGGCCGCGGGCCAGTGTCTGGCTGGCGGACGAGGGTCGGCGTGGCGGGCGGCGCGGCGGGCAGCCGTCCGGGCTGGACCGGGAGCGGATCACCGAGGCCACCGTCCGGCTGCTGGACGCCGAGGGCCTGGCCAAGTTCTCCATGCGCCGCCTGGCCGCCGAGCTGGACGTCACCGCGATGTCCGTCTACTGGTACGTCGACACCAAGGACGAGCTGCTCGAACTCGCCCTCGACGCCGTCTACGGCGAGCTGCGCCACCCCGGCCCGGAGGCCGGCGAGGACTGGCGCGGGCAGCTGCGCACGCTGGCCCGGGAGAACCGCAGGCTGCTGGTGCGCCACCCCTGGATGTCCCGGCTGACCGGCACCTACCTCAACATCGGGCCCCACTCGCTGGCCTTCTCCCGTCAGGTGCAGGGCGTCATGCGTCGCAGCGGTCTGCCCACGCACCGGTTGACCGGCGCCATCTCCGCCGTCTTCCAGTTCGTCTACGGCTACGGCACGATCGAGGGCCACCTCCTCGCCCGGGCCGCGGCCACCGGTATGAGCCCGGACGACTACTTCCAGGACTCCATGAACGCGGTGGCCGAGTCGCCGGACAACGCGGACGTCATCGAGGAGTCCCGGGCGCTCATGTCGGCCCGCGGCGGCGACACGGTCGCCGAGATGCTGGACCGGGACTTCGAGTTCGCGCTGGACCTGCTAGTGGCGGGCATCGAGGCGATGGTCGAACGAGGGTGAGTCAGTCGTCCGCCGAGAGCCGCGCCGGGAAGCCGCCCGTCGCCACCGGCCCCCACTTCTCCGGTGTCACCCGAATGATCGACTTCCCCTGCTCGACCATGGCCTGCCGGTACTCGTCCCAGTCGGGGTGCTCGCCCGCGATGTTGCGGTAGTACTCCACGAGCGGCTCCACGGAGTCGGGCGTGTCGATGACCTCCGCCGTGCCGTCGATCTGGACCCAGGGGCCGTTCCACTCGTCGCTGAGCACGATGAGGCTGACCCGCGGGTCGCGGTGCGCGTTGCGGGTCTTGGCCCGCTCCGGGTAGGTGGAGACCACGATCCGGCCGGAGTCGTCGACCCCGCAGGTCAGCGGCGATCCCTGCGGGCTGCCGTCGGCCCGCCGGGTCAGCAGGACCGCCCGGTGCCGGGGGCGTACGAAGTCCAGCAGCTCGGCCAGGGAGACACGGGTGTTCGTCGCGATGTTCGGTGCCATGCCGCCAGCCTAGGCCGCGGCCCCGCCGCCCGGCCCGCTGTCCGGGGCGCCCTCCGGCCCGTCCTCCGGGTCGCTGTCCGGCCCGTCCTCCGGGGCGTCCTCCGGACGCAGCGCCTCCGCCAGGTTGTCGTACACCGGCACGTCACGGCGCAGCCCGGACAGTTCCAGGACGCGGCTCGGTACGCCCTTCGGGGCGGCCACCACCCGCAGTCGGGTGTGCCGGTGGGTGCGGCGGCGTACCTCGGCGAGGAGGCGGACGCCCTGGGAGTCCATGAAGCGGGTCGCGGTCAGGTCCAGGACGAGGACGCGCAGGCCGTCGGAGTGGTGGTCCACCGCGGTCATGATCAGGGGCAGCAGCCCCGTGGCGTTGCAGAAGTCGATCTCGGGGGGCAGCGCGAGTACGGCGTAGCCGGGCGGATCACACGGCTCGCACGGTTGTGGGAGGAAGGTCACGTCACTCACCTGACAGACGTCAGCCGGCTTCCGGTCGAGGCCGCTTCCTGACCCGGCCCCCATTCCATCACGCCGTCGACGGGGCGGGGAAGGTGCCCGCCGCTCCTTCGGCCGGGCGTCACCGACAGGCAACCAAGCAGCTAAAGTGCTGTTCGTCCTGTGCTCGCAGTCGGGAATGTGCTGCGGAGCTCTCCTGCGCACGGCCATTTGGCCGCGCATGCCGAAGAGGTTCGTGGTGGCTGCGTCCGAATTTACTGATTTGCCGCGTTTTCCGGTGGGCTTCGAGCTGGCCGAGGCCCTGACGTCGGCGGCTCAGCGGCTGCACGCCACGGACACCCCGGACGACACCCTGAACGCCGCGGTCGAGCTGGCGGTGCGCCTGCTGCCCGGCGCGGAGCACGTGGGCATCTCGGAGATCCAGCGCGGCAGCCGACTGCGCACCCTCGCCTGGACCGACGAGTCCGTACGGTTCGCGGCCGAGCCCCGGCACGGCGGCGGCCGTGAGCCGCATCCGGACTGGGAGCGGCTGTGGACCACGCCCGTGGTCCGGACGGACGACAGCGAGGCCGACGGCGGCGGCAACGCCCTCTCCGGGCTGGGCCTGCGTTCCGCGCTGTCCCTGCGGCTGCGCGCCGACCGGCGCCGTCTGACCGTGCTGACGGCCTACGCCCGCAAGCCGCAGGCCTTCGGCGAGGACGCCACCCGCATCGGCCGGCTGTTCACCGCGCACGTCTCCATCGCCCTGGACTCGGCGACCGTGCGCGAGCAGCTCACCGAGGCCATGCGCACCCGGGACCTGATCGGCCAGGCCACCGGCATCCTCATGGAGCGGATGGACATCGACGCGGCCGGCGCCTTCGACTCCCTGGTGAAGGCCTCGCAGCGGGAGAACGTGAAACTGCGCGACCTCGCCCGCCGCATCGTCGACGCGAACACGGGTGCGGGGGGACGAGGCGTGGGCGAGCGGTGACGGGATATCCGTACGGGCATGACCTCGGAGATCCGCGACACGCTGGACCACGCGATAGCGCGCAGCCAGGGTCTCGACACCCTGCTGCGTGACCTGACCGACCGCGCGGTCGGTCAGGTGCCCGGCGCCGTCGCCTGCTCGGTGACGGTGCGCCGTGCCGACCGGCTGATGACCCTGGCGGGCAGTTCCGGCCTGCCCAGCGGGCTGGACCTGCGGCAGTACGAGAACGGCTCGGGCCCCTGTGTGGACGCCGCCGAGACGGAGAGCCCCCGGTACGCCCCCGACCTGGCCACCGAGACCCGCTGGCCCGCGTACACGGAGTACGCGCTGGCCACCGGCGTGCGCTGCGTACTGGCGCTGCCGCTGGCCGTCGAGGGCGAGACGGGCGCCGCGCTCAACTTCTACGGCCTGGAACCCGACTCGCTGGCCGAGGGGCGTGAAGCGGCCCGCACCTTCGCGGAGCGGGCCGCGGACGCCGTGAACGAGGCCCTGCGTCTGGAGCGGCGGCAGGCGTCGGCCGCCGATGTGCGCACCGCCCTGCTCTCCCGCAGCGTCATCGACCAGGCGGTCGGCATGCTCATGGCCCGGGAGCGGATCGACGCCCACCGGGCACTGGAGCGGCTGCGCCGGGCCTCGCAGCACCGGAACGTCAAGCTCCGGGACCTGTGCGGCGAGCTGGTGGCCCGGGCGTCCGGCGGCGCCTCACACGGCCGGCAGTGACTCCCCCTGGACCGCCTGGATGTCCAGCTCGACCCTGAGCGTCGTACCGATGGCGGCGATGCCGGCCTGGAGGACCTGGTTGTAGTTCATGGCGAAGTCCTCGCGGCGCAGTTCCGTCGTGGCGCGGAACGCCGCCCGGATGCCGCCCCACGGGTCGGCGCCGGTGCCGAGGTAGGCCAGGTCCAGGTCGACCGGGCGGCTCACGCCGTGCAGGCCCAGCTCGCCGTGGACGGTCCAGCGGTCCGGGCCCGCCTGGGACACCCCGGTGGAACGGTAGGTGATCTCCGGGAACCGCTCGGTGTCCAGGAAGTCGGCGGAGCGCAGGTGGGTGTCGCGCATGCCGTTGCCGGTGTCGATGGAGGCCGCCCGGATCACCGCCTCCACCCGGGACTTGGTGACGTCGTCCGGCGCGATCTCGACGGTGCCGGAGAACTCCGTGAACCGGCCGTGCACGCTGGAGATGCCCAGGTGCTGGGCGACGGCGGCCACGCTGGAGTGCGCCGGGTCGACGGTCCACGGCCCCGGCGGCGGCAGCTCGGTGCCGCCCTGGCGGGCCAGCGTCACGGCGCCGACCTCGGCCCGGCCGCTCGCGGTGACGATCGCGCTGGACGCGGCGGGCGCGTAGCCGACGGCCGTGACGATGACGGTGTACGGCCCCGGCGCCAGCGGGGTGCTGTCCCGCACGGCGCCCTCGGCGTCCGCCTCGGCGCGCAGCACCTGCGTGCCGGTCATGTCGGTCACCGTGACGACCGCGTGCGACACGGCCCATCCGTCCCGCGTTCGGATCCTCGCGGTCAGTCCCATCCCGTTTTCTCCCTGCGAAAGCTCAGAAAGTGGTCGTAAAGAAGGTCGTACAGAAGGTCGTAAAGAAGGTCGTACAGAAGTGGTGAAGAAGGTCGAGAAGAAACCGGCCCGTGGTGGGCGGGCGCACCTCCGCTCAGAGCGCGCTCGCCACCACGGGCCGGGGTCTGACTACTCGCCGGGGTGGGCGAGCTCGATGTCGTGGCCGTCGGCACCCTGGCCGGCGACCGTCAGGGCCGTCGCCACCGGCGGGTAGCCGGTCGCGATGACGGTGTACTCACCGGCGTCCAGGTCGGTGAAGGCGTACGCCCCGTCCGCACCGGTGGTGGCCGTGCCGACCACGTTGCCCGCCGCGTCGACGAGCGTGACGCGGGCGTCGGCCAGCGGACCGTGCGGCGCCCGCACGACGCCCTGGACCTGCGCCCCGGCCTGGAGGTCGACCTCGACGCGGGTGACGCCGGTGCCACCGACCTCCAGCGGCAGGGCGCGCGGCCGGTAGCCGGCGGCGTTGACCGCGACGGTCACCGTGCCGGGCACCAGCTCGGTGAAGGAGAACTCGCCCGCCTCACCGGTGGCGGCGGAGGCCAGCAGGTCCCCGCGCACATCGGTCACGATCACCATCGCGTCCTTGACCGGCAGCCCGCTCTCCACGGCCCGGACCAGGCCGTTCAGCCCGCTGGTGCCGCTGAGCAGGATGTCGTAGGCGACCGGCTCGTCGTTCACGACGATCGTCGACGCCTGCGGCTGGAAGCCGTCCGCGGAGGCGATCAGGACGTACGATCCCGCGCTCGGCGCGTCGAGGACGTAGGAGCCGTCGGCCTGGGCGACCGAGCGGCCCAGCTGCCGGCCGCCCAGCGAGATCAGCGTGACCGCGGCCTGCGGGACCGATGCGGACTCGGCGCCGCGGACGAAGCCGCGGACCGCGATGCCACCGGAGACGTGCGCCCCCGGCTCACCGGAGCCGGTCGCCGTCGCGACGGCGGCGAGCCGCTGCGTGGCCTCGGGCCGCAGACCCGGCTCGGCGACCGAGGTGGCCGAGGTGGCCGACGTGGCCGAGGGAGCCGCCGACGCGGCAGCCGTCGCACCGGCCGGAACCGGCTCGGGGGCGACCCGGGTGGCCTCGGCCGGAGCCGGGGCCGCGGGGGAGGCGGTCTCGGCGGAGGCCTCCGCAGCCTGGGCCAGGGCGCCCGAGGTGCGCAGCGGGACCTCCTTGATGAACAGCGTCACCAGGAAGCCGAGCAGCGCGATCGGCGCGACGTACAGGAAGATGTCGGCGATGCCGTGCCCGTAGGCGCTCTCCAGCCATTCGCGGATGCCGGGGGGCAGCAGGCTCATGTCGGGGATCGCGCCGCCGCCGGAGGCCTGGGCGGCCGCGGCCTGCTCCTGCGGGCTGAGCTGCCCGATGGTGTCCGAGGCGTAGTGGCTGATCCGGGTCGACATCACGGAGCCGAGCACCGAGACGCCCACCGCGCCGCCGAGGGACCGGAAGAAGGTCACGACGGAGGAGGCCGCGCCCAGGTCGCTCGGGGCCACCTGGTTCTGCGTGCACAGGACCAGGTTCTGCATCATCATGCCGACGCCGAGGCCCATCAGCGCCATGAAGATCGCGATGTGCCAGTACGCGGTGTCGTAGCGCATGGTGCTCAGCAGGCCCAGGCCCGCCGTGAGCAGCACGCCGCCGGCCAGCAGCCAGCCCTTCCACCTGCCGGTCCTGGTGATGATCTGACCGGAGACCGTGGACGAGACGAACAGGCCGCCGATCATCGGGATGGTCATGACGCCCGACATGGTCGGGGACTCACCGCGTGCCAGCTGGAAGTACTGGCTGAAGTAGACGGTGCCCGCGAACATCGCGATACCGACGAACAGCGAGGCCAGCGAGGCCAGGGTGATGGTGCGGTTCTTGAACAGGCGGAGCGGGATGATCGGCTCGCTGGCCTTCGACTCGACGAGGAGGAAGATCAGCGTCAGCACGATCGCGCCGCCGACCATGGCACCGGTCTGCCAGGACATCCAGGAGTACTTGTCGTCGGCGAAGGTCACCCAGACGAGCAGCAGGCAGACGGCCGCGGTGACGAAGAAGGCGCCGGCCCAGTCGACCTTGACCTTCCGCTTGACCACGGGCAGGTGCAGCGTCTTCTGCAGCACGATCAGCGCGATGATCGCGAAGGGCACGCCGACGTAGAGGCACCAGCGCCAGCCGAGCCAGCTGGTGTCGGTGATGACACCGCCGAGCAGCGGACCGCCGACGGTCGCGACGGCGAAGGTCGCGCCCAGGTAGCCGGAGTAACGCCCGCGCTCACGCGGGGAGATCATCGCGGCCATGATGATCTGGGCCAGCGCGGACAGACCGCCGGCGCCCAGGCCCTGGATGCCTCGCGCGGTGATCAGCATCCCGGGGTTCTGCGCCAGACCGGCCACGACGGAGCCGATGACGAAGACGATCAGGGCTATCTGGACCAGGGCCTTCTTGCTGACCAGGTCCGCGAGCTTGCCCCACAGGGGGGTGGAGGCGGTCATCGTCAGCAGCGAGGCGGTGACGACCCAGGTGTAGGCGCTCTGGCCGCCACCGAGGTCGCCGATGATCTCGGGCAGGGCGTTGGTGACGATGGTCGAGGACAGGATGGCGCAGAACATGCCGAGCAGCAGCCCGGACAGCGCTTCCATGATCTGCCGGTGCGTCATCGGAGCGTCTCCGTTGGAGCCTCCCCCGTGCTTGGCATGAGCCCGCACACCGGCTGGTGTGGTCGTTGCCATGGACTTCCTTTACTTACGTGGTGATCGCGGGTGTACGGGTGGACTGTTCGTCCCCGGACGGTGCGGGTGGCCGGGCCGCGGGGGCCCGGCAGTCGTCGAAGCTGGCCCTGAGCCGGGCCATGAGCCGGGTGAGCTGGCCGACCTCGTCGTCGGACCAGTCGCTCAGCCGGTGGGCGAGCATCTGGCTGGTCCGGTCGGCGATCTCGTCGAGCCGGCCCTGGCCCGCGGGCGTCAGGCGCAGGATGCGCGAGCGCTTGTCCGCGGGGTCGGGGGACCGTTCGATCCAGCCCCGCTCGGCGACGTGGGCGACGTGGCGGCTGGTCACCGACATGTCCACGGCGAGCAGCTCCGCGAGCTTGCTCATGCGCATGTCCCCGTGGCGGCCGAGGAGCGTCAGTACGGCGGCGGACCCGCCGGGGCAGTCGGCCGGCAGCAGCCGTCCCATCTCCCGCTTCACGGCGCCGAAGGCGCTGAACTGGCGGATCAGCTCCTCGTACTGAGCCTTCTCGGCCATGCGCACCTCCCGTTTTCGTTGCTTAGGGCAACCATAGGTTCGGTTGGTTGCTACAGGCAAATAAAAACGGGCCATCCCGCCATAAAAAGTTGGCAAAGGCAAGTATTGCGATAGTAAACGTGCAGGTGACGAGCAGTGGGCGGGGGCAAGGGGGCTGGGGAGCCCCGCACTTGGGCCGCATCCACGGATTCGCTAGTGTCTCGGCCCATGGCTAACAACCAGGGCCCCCAGGGCAACAACGACCCCGCAGGCAGCACCCAGATGTTCCGCGCGTTCGTCGACGAAGGCCCCCAGTCCCGGCAGGCGGCCCCCGCCGCCTCCTCCGGGCCCCGCATCGGCCTGATCGTCGGCATCGTGGCGGCCGTGGTGATCGTCGCGGCCGTGGCCTGGCTGGCGCTGAAGTAGAACCGGCGCCGGAGCGGAACCGGCACCGCGCAGACGCATACGACGGCGACCGCCGCGGCACCCCCGAGGTGCCGCGGCGGTCGCCGGCCTGCCGTGTGGACCAGCCCTTGAGGGCCTGTCGCGGACGGGACCTCGCGCGCTGGTCGCGGATGAGACCTCGCGCGCTGGTCGCGGATGAGACCTCGCGCGCTGGTCGCGGTCGAGGCCTCGCGCGCTAGTCGGAGATGAGGCCCTCGCGCAGCTGCGAGAGGGTCCGGGTCAGCAGCCGGGAGACGTGCATCTGCGAGATGCCGACCTCCTCGCCGATCTGCGACTGGGTCATGTTGGCGAAGAAGCGCAGCATGATGATCCGCCGCTCCCGGGGCGGCAGCTTGGCCAGCAGCGGCTTGAGGGACTCGCGGTACTCCACGCCCTCCAGCGCCGTGTCCTCGTAGCCCAGGCGGTCCGCGAGGGAGCCCTCGCCGCCGTCGTCCTCCGGGGCCGGGGAGTCCAGCGAGGAGGCGGTGTAGGCGTTGCCGACCGCGAGGCCGTCGACGACGTCCTCCTCGGAGACGCCCAGCACGGCGGCCAGCTCGCCGACCGTCGGGGAGCGGTCCAGCTTCTGGGAGAGCTCGTCACTGGCCTTCGTCAGGGCCAGGCGCAGCTCCTGGAGGCGGCGCGGCACGCGCACCGACCACGAGGTGTCGCGGAAGAACCGCTTGATCTCCCCGACCACCGTCGGCATCGCGAACGTCGGGAACTCCACGCCCCGTTCGCAGTCGAAGCGGTCGATCGCCTTGATCAGGCCGATGGTGCCGACCTGGACGATGTCCTCCATCGGCTCGTTGCGGGAGCGGAAGCGCGCGGCGGCGTAACGCACCAGCGGGAGATTGAGCTCGATCAGGGTGTCCCGGACGTAGGCACGCTCCGGGCTGTCCTCGTCGAGGGCGGCGAGCCGCAGGAACAGGGAGCGGGACAGGGTGCGGGTGTCGATGGCCTCCGTGGCCGGAAGGGTCTGGGCCGGCACGGCGTCGAGGGTCGGTACGGCTTCGATGGCCTGGACGTCATCGACGGGGCCGAGCGCCTCGATCGTGTCGGGCGCGGTCTCGCTCTCCGCGAGCGCGAGCACCTTCGAGCTGCCCTGGTCTGCGGACATGCCACCCCCTTTGGGTCGCGGGACGGTCACGGCGAACGCTCCCATGCCGGGAACGCAGCCTCCACCTGAATACCGGAGCCGAAGCCCCGGCAAACGCGTCTCCGGCAGAATGTCACATGTCGGCAACGCGCTGTAGTGACATGTCGACATCCGAGACGCGAATTCCCCCTGGAAAAAGGCGGTCTGACGGTCTATCGGCCCGATTCCGCCCGCAACGGCCCTGGTGAGCGATTCGCTCGCCCCGGTGACTCCTGGCACGCGCTTTCGATATGCGAGGAGGCCGTGTGGCGAGACTACGCGTCGATCCGGTTCGAGGACCTCAATCGCTGGAAACTACGCGCCAGTAGCCGCGAGACGTGCATCTGGGAGACGCCGAGTTCGGCGCTGATCTGCGACTGGGTGAGGTTGCTGTAGTAGCGCAGCAGCAGGATGCGCTGTTCCCGTTCCGGGAGCTGGACGAGCAGGTGCCGGACCAGGTCGCGGTGCTCGACCCCGTCGAGGGCGGGGTCCTCGTAGCCGAGCCGGTCGAGCAGTCCGGGCAGCCCGTCGCCCTCCTGGGCGGCCTCCAGCGAGGTGGCGTGGTACGACCGTCCCGCCTCGATGCAGGACAGCACCTCCTCCTCGGTGATGCGCAGCCGCTCGGCGATCTCGGCGGTCGTCGGGGAGCGCCCGAAGGCGGTCGTCAGGTCCTCGGTCGCGCTGTTGACCTGCACCCACAACTCGTGCAGCCTGCGCGGTACGTGGACCGTGCGGACGTTGTCGCGGAAGTACCGCTTGATCTCGCCGACGACGGTCGGCATCGCGAACGTCGGGAACTGCACGCCGCGCTCCGGGTCGAACCGGTCGATGGCGTTGATGAGCCCGATGGTGCCGACCTGGACGACGTCCTCCATCGGCTCGTTGCGGGAGCGGAAGCGCGCGGCGGCGTAGCGCACCAGCGGGAGATTGGCCTCGATGAGCGCCGCGCGCACCCGGTCGTGCTCCGGTGTGCCCGGCGTGAGCCCCTTCAGTTCGCCGAAGAGCACCTGGGTCAGGGCCCGGGTGTCGGCACCCCGGCTGCGCTGCGGCGCCGGCTCTCGCGCGGTCGGCTCCTGGCCCTGTACGGACGGCGCCGGTCCCTGTGTGGACGGCGCCGGACCCTGTGCGGGCGGCTCCTGGGCCTGTACCGGTGGCTCCTGAGCCTGTGCGGGCGGCGCGGGCTGTGCGGGCGGTGCTTGAGGCGCAGTACTGGCCGGCACGGTCAACTCCACCTCGTGATCCGTCAACTCTTCCGTAACTCATCCGTCAAAAGCGGTCATAGCATCACAAGACATGTGCACTGTGTGCAAGCACCGCATAACGCCGTGTTGAGTGAACGCGGACGTGAACGCGAGGAGGCCCCGCACCGTACGGGTGCGGGGCCGGAGCGGTGTGGCCGGGCTAGAACTCGTAGTCGGCGATCACCCAGGTGGCGAATTCCCGCCACAGCGCGACACCCGCCTGGTGCGCCGGGTGCTCCACGTAGCGCCGGAGGGCGTCGGTGTCCTCCACGGCCGAGTTGATGGCGAAGTCGTAGGCGATGGGCCGGTCGCTGATGTTCCAGGCGCACTCCCAGAAGCGCAGCTCCTCGATGAGCCCGCCGAGCGCACGGAAGGCCTCGGCGCCCTCCACGACGCGCGGGTCGTCGCGCCGCACGCCCTCGTTCAGCTTGAACAGCACCAGGTGGCGGATCATCACTTTCCTCCGTTGGCGGCCCAGGTCATGAAGTCGCCGACGGCGCTCGCCGCGTCGGAGATGCCCTGGAAACCTATCTGGACGTAGTCGGCGGCCTTCGCCGGATCCGTGATGATCACATAGAGCGCGAAGACCACGAGCACGTAGACGGCGACCTTCTTCGCATTCACCGCCATTGCGGCCTCCCCTGTCCCTTCGACGCACGCCTTCGATCGGTCATGATCGCACGAAGGGCCCCGTCTTTCGACGGGGCCCTTCAAGAGCGGTAGCGGAGGGATTTGAACCCTCGGTGACTTGCGCCACACTCGCTTTCGAGGCGAGCTCCTTCGGCCGCTCGGACACGCTACCGAGAGAGACCTTACAGCACAGTGCGGCATGGTTTGAAATCGGTATCCGGAGGCCGCGGGGCCCCGGCCGACGGCGGTCAGCGGTCCCGGAAGAAGTCCGTGAGCAGCCGGGCGCAGTCGTCCGCGAGCACGCCCTCGATCACTTCGGGGCGATGGTTGAGGCGCCGGTCGCGCACGACGTCCCACAGGGAGCCGGCCGCGCCCGCCTTGTCGTCGCGGGCGCCGTAGACGACCCGGTCCACGCGGGACTGCACGAGCGCGCCCGCGCACATCGTGCACGGCTCCAGGGTGACGACGAGCGTGCAGCCGGCCAGCCGCCACTCGCCGGTCTCCGCGGCGGCCCGCCGGATCGCGAGGACCTCGGCGTGGGCCGTCGGGTCACCGGTGGCCTCGCGTTCGTTGTGCCCGGCCGCCAGCACGGTCCGCCCGTCCGGCGCCAGTACGACGGCGCCGACGGGGACGTCCCCGCCCCGGGCCGCCCGCCCGGCCTCGGCCAGGGCGAGCCGCATCGCGGCCCGCCACGGGTCGCGCACCGGGTCCGGTACCGGGTCGGGCGGGCCGTGCGGGGCGGAGTGGTCCGCCGGTTCTGCTTCTCGGTCCTGTTCGGTCGGCACGGTCAGCGGACGGTCTCCAGCACCTCGGAGGCGCCCAGGGCCTCGGCGATCTCGCCGACCGCGTCCCCGGACATCGAGCGCAGTTCCTTCTCGCTCACGCCCAGGTCGTCGAGGACCTCGGCGTCACCGACCGGGCCGTGCGGCACGGCCTCACCCGTACCGGCGGCCGCGTCGCCGCCGTCGGCGCCCTCCTCGTCGTCCTCGTCGTCGGATTCACCGTCCTCCGTGCCGTCGAGGTCGAGGGCGTCGAGGTCGTCGCCGTCGTCACCGGGGTCCCGGCCGAGCAGCTCGTCGGTGAGCAGGATCTCGCCGTAGCTGCTGCGGGCGGCGGCGGCGGCGTCCGAGACATAGATACGGGGATCCTCCTCGCCGTCCACCCGGACGACTCCGAACCACGCGTCCTCCTGCTCGATCAGCACGAGCACCGTGTCCTCGTCGGGAGAGGCTTCCCGGGCCAGGTCGGCCAGATCCGACAGGGTCTCCACATCGTCGAGCTCTGTATCGCTCGCTTCCCACCCGTCTTCGGTGCGCGCGAGCAGTGCGGCGAAGTACACCGTGACTCTCCCACTGGTCATAGGCGTGCCGGTTGGGAATCCCCCCGGCGGAGGCTGCGGGCGGGGGAGCGGTGCTCCGAGCCCCACCCACTCGGAATCGTGGCAGAAACAAGGCCTTCAGGGGACGTCTTCGGCGCCCTGTGTCCGGCGGTTTCGTGTTCCGCGGTGTCGGCCAGGGTCCCGGGAGTACCTACCCGGGCAGCCACCCGTCAGCGCACTTGTCGCAGCCACGTGCGGATCGTACGCGGATTCTCGCGGCGCCCGCGTACGCCCGTCGTCGTAACGTCGGCGCGGCGCGCGATCTTCCCCGGGCCGGTCGGGAAGTCACCAGCGGAAGGTGCGCATGCGCATCGCGTGGCGCAGCCGGGCGGCCTTGGCGCGGCGCGGCTGGACGCGGTCCCGCAGTTCCCTGGCCTCCGCCAGGTCGCGCAGGAACTGGGCCCGGCGCCGACGGCGCTCGGCCTCCCTGTCCGGCTCCGTGCTCCGCTCCGCCCCGCGCCCGGTCCCCGGCTCCTTGCCGGGGGACGGCGTGTCGTAGAAGTCCCGGTCAGGCACAGTCTCACCACCCAGCGTCCGTCCCTCCCACCTTCCCCCGGTCGGGCGGTTTGACGCCGGTGAACGGGTGCCGCCGTGGCCCGGGCCTTGCCCGCCCGGGGGGACGCCGGCCCCACGGGGCCCGGTTACTGTGGAGGACATGCGTCTCCACGTCGTCGACCACCCCCTGGTCGCCCACAAGCTCACCACGCTGCGCGACCAGCGCACCGACTCCGCGACCTTCCGCCGTCTCGCCGACGAGCTGGTCACCCTGCTCGCCTACGAGGCCACGCGCGACGTGCGCACCGAACAGGTCGACATCCACACGCCGGTCTGCCCGACCACCGGCGTCAAGCTCTCCCACCCGCGCCCGCTGGTGGTGCCGATCCTGCGGGCCGGCCTCGGCATGCTCGACGGCATGGTCCGGCTGCTGCCGACCGCCGAGGTGGGCTTCCTCGGCATGATCCGCAACGAGGAGACGCTGCAGGCCTCCACGTACGCGACCCGCATGCCGGAGGACCTCTCCGGGCGTCAGGTGTACGTCCTGGACCCGATGCTGGCCACCGGCGGCACCCTGGTCGCGTCGATCCGGGAGCTGATCAAGCGCGGTGCCGACGACGTGACGGCCGTGGTGCTGCTCGCCGCCCCCGAGGGCGTCGAACTCATGGAGCGCGAGCTGGCCGGCACCCCGGTGACGGTCGTGACGGCCTCGGTCGACGAGCGTCTCAACGAGCAGGGCTACATCGTGCCGGGCCTCGGCGACGCGGGCGACCGGATGTACGGGGCCGCCGAGTAGCGCGCGCTCATGCTCCGGGGCCGTCCCGCCCCGGTACGGCTGCTCAGCAGCTCTTCTTCTCCGCGGCGGACGCCGGCTGCGGCGCCGCCAGCTCGGCCAGCGCCGCGTCGGCGTCCGCCCGCTTCGCGAGGCCCTTGAAGCCGTCGCCGATGATCAGGTCGACGGCGGCGCCCTCGCGGGCCGCGTCGGTACGGCGTTCGGCGCCGGGGAGCTGGGTGCCGAGCACGGGGAGCGAGGTCTTCGGGGAGGCGGCCGGGCCGAGCAGGAGGCCGGTGCCCTTCACCTTCTTGTCGTACTTCTTGGGCGCGTTGCTCACGTCGCCGACGCGGAAGCCGCGCTTCTTCAGTTCGTCGGCGGTCTTCTGCGCGAGGCCGCCGCGGGTTGTCGCGTTGAGCACGTTGACGGTGACCTGGGCCGGCTTCGGCAGGGCCACGGCGGCGGGCGAGGCGCTCGCCTTCGCGGCCGTGGTCACGCAGTCCGTCCCGGCACCGGCCGCGGAGGCCTTGTCGCCGCCGGTGAAGACGTCGATGAGCTGGAGCGTGCCCCAGCCGAGCACCCCGAGCACGGTGACGCAGGCGACGGCGACGACCGCGAGCCGGCCGCGTCGTCGGGCCGGTCGCATCCGCGGGTACTTGTCCCCCGTGATCTTGTACTGGCCGCCCATACCAGGGGGAGTGAGCATGCTCATGGGCGCAGCGTAGTGCGCTCGGGCGGCGATGCCTATTAGATGATCAGTCGGTGTTCCGCGGTTCGGCGCAATGCAACCCGAAAGGGTCAAGCCGAAGCGTAGAGAAGCGTAGAAGGGGCCGTCGCGGGTGGGTGCGAGGGGGCGCGAGAGGGTCGCGGTTCCCGGTCAGTCGAGTTCGAGGACCCGCGCGTGCAGCACCTGGCGCTGCTGGAGCGCCGCGCGCACCGCGCGGTGCAGACCGTCCTCCAGGTACAGGTCGCCCTGCCACTTCACGACGTGCGCGAAGAGGTCGCCGTAGAAGGTGGAGTCCTCGGCGAGGAGCGTCTCCAGGTCGAGCTGGCCCTTGGTCGTCACGAGCTGATCGAGGCGGACCGGGCGCGGCGCGACGTCCGCCCACTGCCGGGTGCTCTCCCGGCCGTGGTCGGGGTACGGCCGGCCGTTTCCGATGCGCTTGAAGATCACACGGAAAGCCTACCGGCCAAGACGTTGCGGGCGCAGCCATGGCGCCGGAGTGCGGCGCTGGAAATGACGCCGTAAACGGGGGCAAACGGGAACGGTGGCCCGCGGCGGGCGACCGTGAGCGCGCCGCGCCGGAGGCGGAGGCGGTGTCGGACCCGCCTCCGCCGCTCGGGCGGCCGCGTCAGTCACGCCTCCCTTCCCGCACGGGCGGCCGGGGTTCGCTCGGGGTCTGCGGCCTGCCGGTGTCGGGCTTG
This sequence comes from Streptomyces sp. BB1-1-1, assembly GCF_031597775.1. NCBI lineage: Bacteria > Bacillati > Actinomycetota > Actinomycetes > Kitasatosporales > Streptomycetaceae > Streptomyces > Streptomyces sp. BB1-1-1. Next base: position 4,570,889 of record NZ_CP134203.1, read on the forward strand.
GGGGTGCGGCGGGCGGCCTCGGCGCGCAGGAGGGCGCGCAGGACGGCGTAGGGGTCGTTGAGCATGGCGAATTCCTCGTTCCTCGTTCCGTGTTCCGGGGGGCGCGTCTCGCGTTCCGCGGTCTTGCGGAGGGCCGGCGGTCGGTGCCGGTCCGGTCCTGTCAGCAGCGCAGGACCACGGAGCGCGGGGCGCGCGGAGAGGGCGGTGGCCCGATCGGAACGGGTGGTGCGAGGGTCCGGGGCGTGGGGACGTGGCGGCCGGGCGTCGGGGGCGGCGGGACGGACAGGGCCACGACGGTGCGCCGACCGCTGCGGGCAGGGGTGCGCAGGGCGGTGTCGAGGTGGTCGTACTCACCGACGGTGCCGCCCGGGGCGCCGCCGCCCGGTCCGCTGCCACCGGCTCCGCCGCCGACGACGCCTGCGCTCCCGCCGGTCACCAGGGCGGTCGGTGCCGCCTGGGCCGTCGCGTGCGTGCAGGGCACGATCAGGACGAGCAGCAGGACAAGGGCCCGCAGGCAGGCGCGGCGGCGACCGGTGCGCGTCGCACGCGCCGCACGCCTCGTACGCGCCGCACGCGCCGTATGTCCGGCGCGCGTGGCGCGGGCGTCGGCAGCGGCGTGCGGTGCGGGGCTCACGTCAGGTCGTGTCCCCGCCGGGCGTACGCCGCCCACCGTGCCGGGGCGAGAACCGCTCGCTCGGCGTAGGGGCGGTTCACAGGGCGCGCGGGACCTGGTGGGCGCGCCCACGCAGGCGTACGGACGTGACGATCTCGACCACGCCGACGGCTACCAGCCACCAGCCGCCGAACAGCATGAGGACGGCCGCCGACTCCACCGGCGAGTCGATCAGCACGATGCCGGCGACGACGGTGACGGCGCCGAGGAAGATGTGCCAGCCGCGCGCGGGCATCGCCGGGTCGTGGACGGCGGCCAGGATCTGGGTGACGCCGCGGAAGAGCCAGCCGATGCCGATCCACAGCGCGAGCAGCAGTACCGACTGCAGAGGGCCGCGGAAGCAGAACAGGCCCAGCAGGATCGACACCGCGCCGCTGATGAAGGCGAGGACCCGCAGCGAGGTCGTCCGGTGCGTGCCGAAGGCGGCGGCCAGTTGGAGGACGCCGCTGATGACGAGGTAGAGGCCGAAGAGCACACCGGCGGCGCGCAGTGACGCGCCCGGCCAGACCAGGACCAGCACGCCCAGGACGAGTGAGGCGATCCCGGTGAGCAGCACGGTCTGCCATGCGGCGCGGGACAGCGAGTGCAGCGGTCCCTCGAAGGCGGGTTCGGGTTCGGGCCTGGGCCCGGGCTCGTGCCGTCCGGCTGTCGGGGGGTGCGTGCCGTGGCCCGTGCGGGCGTGGATCCCGCGGTCGTCGTACGGCTGCCCTCCGGGGGTGCCGCTGGGTGGCTCGGTCATGCTCCATGCTGGGAGCGGGGGTGGTGGAGGCGCCAGTTGGGGCGGGCCAGTGGGCTGACGTGGGCGGGGGCGTTGGCGTGGGTGGTTCAAGTGGCGCCCGGCGCTGGTGTGGGCCGGGGGTGGGTGTCGCGGGCCGGCGCCGGCCGGGTGCCGCTGCGCCCACCCGTGCCGCCCCAGCGGCACGACTGCCCGCAGCTGGGGGGCCGGGGATGGGTGACGCGGCGGGCGTCGGCCGGGTGCCGCTGCGCCCACCCGCCCGCACCTGGGGGGCCGGGGGCGGGTGTCGCGGCGGGCGCCGGCCGGATGCTGCTGCGCCCACCCGTGCCGCCCCAGGGGCACGACTGCCCGCAGCGGGGGGGGGGGGGCTGTTACTTGTCGGAGGTCTTCGCCGCCTTTGCCGCCGCCTTCATTTCCTGCTTGTGGGCGCGGACCTTCGTCAGGGACTCCGGGCCGGTGATGTCGGCGACGGAGCGGAAGGCGCCGGGTTCGCCGTAGGCGCCGGCGGCCTCGCGCCAGCCCTCCGGCTGGACGCCGAGCTGCTTGCCGAGCAGGGCGAGGAAGATCTGGGCCTTCTGCTTGCCGAAGCCGGGCAGGTCCTGGAGCCGCTTCAGCAGCTCCTTGCCGGTGGAGACGCCCCGCCAGACGGCCTCCGCGTCACCGTCGTAGGTCTCGACGAGGTACCGGCACAGCTGCTGGACGCGGCCCGCCATCGAGCCGGGATAGCGGTGCACGGCCGGCTTGTCGGAGAGCAGGGCGGCGAAGGCCTCGGGGTCGTGGGCGGCGATGTCGTGGGCGTCCAGGTCCTCCGCGCCCATGCGCCGGGCGATGGTCGACGGGCCCTTGAACGCCCACTCCATGGGGACTTGCTGGTCGAGCAGCATGCCGACCAGCGCGGCGAGCGGGCTGCGGCCGAGGAGCTCGTCGGCCTCGGGGTCCTGGGCGAGGTGAAGTGTGACGTCCATGCCCACGATGATCGCGCGTGCGGGCTCAGGTCGCGCGCCAGTACCCCAGCGCGTTCACCCGCTGCTTGGGCAGCCCCAGCTCCTTGCGGGCGTACGAGGCCAGCGCCCGGGTGGTCGCCGTGTCGCAGGCGATCCAGACGAACGGCTCGGGCGTCGACCGCAGCAGCTCCGGCAGCGCCTCCTTCACCTGCGCGACCAGGTGGGCGCCCGCGTCGCGGCGCGGGACCGTGCGGACCTCGTGGCGGTCGGGGCCGGTGCGGAAGGGCAGGCCGTCCGTGCCGGAGCCGCCGTCCTCGAACCAGATCGTCGCGGGGACCGGTCCCAGCGCGTCGAGGAGGGAGTTGAGGGCGGGCAGGGACGCCGGGTCCGCGACCGCGAAGACGCGGGAGGGGACCGGCTCGGGGACCTCGAAGCCGGTGCCCTGGACCGTCGCCTCGATGGTGTCGCCCGGCTTCGCCGCCCTGGCCCAGTCGCTCGCGCACCCCTCGTGCAGGGCGAACTCCATGCCGAAGGTGCCGGTCGCCGGGTCCGGGTCGACCAGCGTGTACGCCCGCTGGTGCGGCTTGCCCGCGTTGTCGAACCACAGCCGCACCCACATCGTGGGGTGGACGCCGGTCGCCGCCAGCATGCCGCCGTCGCTCAGGCGCAGCCTCCGGAAGTCCGGCGTCACGTCCTCCGCGTCCGTCACGGTGAACTCGAAGTCCTTCGCACGCATCAGCTTGAGGACCGCGCCCTCCCAACCCCGCCCCTGCCCCATGGTTTCTTCACCCTTCACGTACTATTCGGCCACGACGTAAGACTTAGGTGAGCCTAACCTAAAGGAAAGTAGGGGCACAGGGGTGAGCGCCGAGACATACCGCGACGCCTGGGGGATCCCGCACCTGCGCGCGGACAACGTGGACGAACTCGCCCGCGCCCAGGGCCGGGTGACCGCCCGTGACCGTGCCTGGCAGCTGGAGGTCGAGCGGCACCGCGCGCAGGGCACCTCCGCGTCCTTCCTCGGGCCCGGGGCCCTGTCCTGGGACCGGCTCGCCCGGCGGGCCCGGCTCGCGGACACCGCCCGCCGCTGCTTCAGCGCCCTGGAGGAGAAGGACCCGGAGACGGCCGCATGGGTGCGGGCGTACGTCGACGGTGTGAACGAGGGGCTGGCCGAAAATGGATCCGCCGCCCCCGAGTTCGCACGCGCCGGTCTCGCCCCCGGCCGCTGGGAGCCCTGGACCCCGCTCGGCGTCTGGCTCGCCACGCACATCCTTTTCGCGGGCTTCCCCGCCAAGCTCTGGCGCGAGCACATCACCGCGCACCTCGGCCCGGACGCGGTCGCCCTCTTCGCCGCCGACGGACCCGGCACCGCCGGCAGCAACGGCTGGCTGGTGAGCGGCGAGCGGACCACCACCGGGCACGCGATCATCGCCGGTGACCCGCACCGCTTCATCGAGGACCCCGGCGTCTACCAGCAGATCCACCTGTCCTGCCCGGAGTTCGACGTCGTCGGCCTCGCCGTGCCCGGCGTCCCCGGCATCGCCCACTTCGGCCACACCGGCACGGTCGCCTGGGCCATCACCAACGCCATGGCCGACTACCAGGACCTGTACCGCGAGCGCCTGCGCCGCACCGGCGCCGGCGTCGAGGCCCTCGGCCCCGACGGCACCTGGCACCGCGCCGCCCGGCACACGGAGACCATTCGGGTCGCGGGCGGAGAGGAGGGGCAGGAGGGGGAGGAGACCGTCGAGGTCATCGAGACCGACCGGGGACCGGTGATCGCCGGCGGACCCGAGGGACTCGACGACGGCACCCCCACCGCCCTCAGCCTGCGTTACCCGCCCCGCGTCACCGCCGACCTCGGCTTCGGCGCCCTGCTGCCGCTGCTGCGGGCCCGCCGGGTCGCCGACGTGGACCGCGCCCTGGACGCGTGGGCCGAGCCGGTCAACGTCGTGCAGGCCGCCGACACCGAGGGCGGGCTGCTGCACCGGGTGGCGGGGCGGGTGCCGCTGCGGTCCGCCGCCAACGGCCTGCGTCCGGTGCCCGCCTGGGAACCCGGCCACGAGTGGGAGGGCCGGCACACCCCGCCCCGCGCCGGGCTCGCCGACGGCGTCGCCGTGATGGCCAACCAGCGCGGCCCGGCCGCACCGCTCGGCGTCGAGTTCGCCCCACCGCACCGCGCCGACCGCATCGCCGCCCTGCTCGCCGGGAAGGAACGCTGGTCGGCCGCCGACATGCCCGCGATCCACACGGACACCCTCCTCGCCTCGGCCGGCCCCCTCCTGGACCGTCTGACGGCCCTGGACGACCTGACCCCCGGGGCCGCCGCCCTCCGCGACCGACTCCTGTCCTGGGACCGGCGCATGGACGCCGGCAGCACCGACGCGGCGGCGTACGCGGCCGTACGCGGGGCGGTCGTACGGCGGTTGGCGGCGCACCCGGTCCTCGCCCCGGCGTCCGTGCCGCCCGCGTACCCCGAGGTGCTGCTGCCGTGGCTCGCGCTCGTGCCGCGCGTCGGCCACGCCCTCGAACACCTGCTGCGCGCCGAGGACCTGTACGGCATCGACCGGGCCGCGGCCGTCCGCGCGGCGCTGGAGGAGGTGGCCGCCGATCCGCCGGCCGGCACCTGGGGCGACACCCACCGCCTCACCGCCTGGCAGGCGCTGCCGGACCCCTCCGGCGCCGACGGGCCCCGGCTCTCCGGAGACCACGACTGCGTGCTGTGCACCTCCGCCGTCCCCGGCCTCACCGACCGTGCCGCACGCGGCCCCGCCGCCCGGTACGTCTGGGACCTGGCCGACCGGCAGGACAGCCGCTGGGTGGTGCCCCTCGGCGCGTCCGGCGTCCCCGGCTCGCCGCACCACCGGGACCAGCGGGCCCTGTGGCTCGACGGTGAACTCGTCCCAGTGGTCACCGACTTCGACCGACTCACCAAGGAAACCGATGTCTGAGCAGCACACGTCCCCGTACGCCTCTCGCGCCGCCGTCCACGAGCAGGAACTCGACGGCTTCGGCGCCGTGCGCGTCCTCCCGCTCGACGCCGCCGCGGACGCCGGCGTGATCCACCGCTGGGTGAGCGAGGAGCGGGCCGCCTTCTGGGGCATGAACGGCCTGACGCGGGACCAGGTCGCGGGCGTCTACGCCCACATGGACACGCTCGACACCCACCACGCCTTCCTGGTGGTCAAGGACGGCGAGCCGGTCGCGCTGCTCCAGACCTACGACCCCGAGGCCGACCGGGTGAGCGAGTGCTACGACGTCGAACCCGGCGACATCGGCGTCCACCTGCTGCTGGCGCCCGCCGGGAGCGAGGGCGCGCGGCCCGGCTGGACCGCCGCGCTGGCGGGGTCCATCATGGCGTACGTCCTGCTGGGCCTGGACCGGAAGCGGATCGTGGTCGACCCGGACGTCGGCAACGAGAAGGCGATCGCCCGCTTCCTCAAGCAGGGCTTCACCGCCGGACCGGCGGTCGTACTGCCGGAGATCGACCTGCCGGACGTGTACCTGCCGGAGAAGAAGGCGCAACTCGCGTTCCTCCGCAGGGAGGTAGCGTTCGGCGGGTGACTTCCCCGCCGACCGCCGAGGACCTGATCGCGCACTACGGGCTGGAGCCCATTCCCCGCGAGGGCGGTCTGTTCCGGCGCACCTGGGCCGGGCCCGAGCGCCCGGACGGACGCCCGGCGGGCTCGGCCATCGTCGCCCTGCTGACCGCCCGGCCGGGTGACTTCTCCGCCCTGCACCGCCTGCCCACCGACGAGGTCTGGCACTTCTACCTCGGCGATCCGCTGGAGCTGCTGCTCCTCGACCCGGACGGCGGCGTGCGTACGGCCGTACTGGGACCGGACGTGCTGGGCGGGCAGCACGTGCAGTTCACCGTCCCCGCCGGGACCTGGATGGGCGGCCGGGTGGCGGCGGGCGGCGCATGGTCGTTCTTCGGGTGCACGATGGCGCCCGGGTTCACCTACGGGGACTACGAGCACGGCGACGCGGCCGGCCTCACGGCGCGCTATCCGGCGGCGGCCGGGCGGATCGTGGAACTGTGCCGCCCATGAACCTGCTCGACGGTCAGGTGGCGCTCGTGACGGGCGCGGGAGGCGGCATCGGACGAGGGATCGCGCTGCGGTTCGCCGAGGAGGGCGCCGCGGTCGCGGTGCACTGCCGTACGGCGGTCGAGGCGGCTCGGGACGTGGCCGCGCGGATCAGGGAGCGCGGCGGCCGGGCGGTGGTACTGCGGGCCGACCTCACCGACGAGGACGCCTGCCGGCGCCTGGTGGAGGAGGCCGCCGACTGGGGCGGGGGACGGCTGACGGCGCTGGTCAACAACGCGGGCGTGCAGCCGCTGCGGGAGCTGGCCGGCATGACGGCCGCCGAGTGGCGGGCGGTGGTGGACACCAACCTCACCAGTGTCTTCGCGTGCACGCAGGCCGCCGCCGGGATCATGCGGGCCCAGGACGACGGCGGCACGGTCACCCACATCGCCTCGATCGAGGCGAACGCCCCCGCACCCGCCCACGCGCACTACAGCGCCGCCAAGGCGGCGGTCGTGATGCACGCCCGTTCCGCCGCGCTGGAGTACGGCCCATGGGGAGTCAGGGTCAACACCGTCTCGCCCGGCCTCGTCGACCGGGACGGTCTCGCGGCGGCCTGGCCGGACGGCGTACGGCGGTGGCGGGAGGCGGCGCCCACGGGACGGCTGGGGCGGCCGGAGGACGTGGGCGACGCGTGCGTGTTCCTCGCGTCACGGCTGGCGTCCTGGGTCACCGGCCACGACCTCGTGGTGGACGGCGGGGTGACGGCACGCCCGTCGTGGTGAGCGCCCCGCCCGGCATCCGATGAGTCTTCGGTGAGCGGGGCGGCGCCCGCGTCCGTACGTATCCCCGAGGCAGTGGGCCCCGACGACGGAGATGCGACGTGAGGTGTGGTGGCGGTACGCGTGCTGGAGCCCGGGGCGGCCGGAGACTTCGGGGACCGGTGCTGCTGGGCACCCTGCTGGTCCTGCTCGTCCTCGGCGGCGCGGGACCGGCGTCCGCCCACGCCGCCCTCCGCGCCACCGACCCCGAGGACGGCAGCGTCCTCCAGCACGCCCCCCGCCACGTCACCCTGACCTTCACCGAGTCCGTCGGCCTGCGCGACGACTCCTTCCGCGTCCTCGACCCCGGCGGGCACCGGGTGCGCACGGGGGAGGCCGGGCGCGCGGACGGCCGTGCCGACACGGCGCGCGTGGCGCTGACGGGCCGGCTCGGCGAGGGCACGTACACCGTGGCCTGGCGGGTGGTGTCGGCCGACAGCCACCCCGTCTCCGGCGCCTTCACCTTCTCGGTCGGCAAGCCCTCCGCGACGACCGCGTCCGTGGACCCCGGCCCCACCGAGGACCCGCTGACCGCCGCCCTCCACAAGATCGCCCGCTACCTCGCCTACCTCGCCGCGGCCCTGCTCATCGGCACGGCCGCCTTCGTCGCCCTGTGCCGCCCGCCGGACCCCGCCCCGCTGCGCCGGCCACTGGTGGCGGGCTGGTGGACCCTGCTGGGCTCGACCGTCGCCCTGCTGGTGCTGCGCGCCCCGTACGAGGCGGGTACGGGGCCGGCGTCGGCCCTGGACGCCGACGCGCTCGGCGGCACCCTCACGTCCCGCCCCGGCGCGCTGCTGCTGGTCAGGCTGGCGCTGCTCGTGCCGGCCGGGCTCTTCCTCGTCCGGATGGCCCGCGGGGGCCGGTACCGGCACCGGGAGCGTGCCCCGCTCGCCGCCGCGGTGGGCGCCGCGCTGGCCGTCGGCCTGGCCCTGACCTGGGCCGCCGCCGAGCACGCCGCCGCGGGGATCCAGGTGCCGGTGGCGGTGACGTCGTCCGTGCTGCACCTGCTCGCCACGGCGGTCTGGCTCGGCGGCCTCGCCGCCCTGCTCGCCACCCTGCGCTCGTCCGCGGACGCCGCGACGGTCGCCCGCTTCTCCCGTACCGCCTTCGCCTCCGTGACCGTCCTGGTCGTCACCGGCGTCTACCAGTCCTGGCGCGGCCTCGGCTCCTGGCCGGCGCTCACGGAGACGACGTACGGCAGGCTGCTGCTCGCCAAACTGGCGGGGGTGGCCGTGCTGCTGGCCGCGGCGGCGGTCTCTCGGCGGTGGACGGCCGCTTGGGTGACGGCGGGGGCGGGGGCGGGCGCCGTGGGTTCGGTGGATGCGGAGACGGTCGTGCGCGGGCGCGTACGTGAGCGGGTGCCGGAGCGGGTGGGCGGGCCTCCGGCGCGGGTATCGGGGGCGTCCGGGTCGGAGAAGTCCGGGCCGGGGTTGTCCGAGTCGGGGTCGTCCGGGCCGACGTCCTGCGAGTCGGAGCCGTCCGAGTCGGAGCCGTCCGCCGTCGGGGACGCCCGGCGTCGTGGGCTGCGCCGGTCCGTTCTGGTCGAGGCCGTCGTCGCGGCCGTCGTCCTGGTGGTCACGACCGTGCTCACCAGCACGGTGCCGGGCCGGGCGGCGGACGACGCGGCACGGGCCGTACCGGCGGGCGGGGTGCTGCCCGCGTCCGTCACCACGATCCCCTTCGACGTCGGCCCCTCCGGCCGGGGCACCGTCCAGATCACCCTGGACCCCGGCCGCACCGGCGACAACGCGGTGCAGGCCGTCGTCTTCGGCCCCGACGGCAGCCTGGCCGCCATCCCCGAACTGCGCCTCTCCTTCACCCTCCCCGACCGGGGCGTCGGCCCGATCGACGCGGAACTCGTCGACCGGGGCGGCTACTGGAGCGCCAACTCCCTCACCCTCCCCCTCCCCGGCACCTGGACGATGGAGACGACGGTCCGGGTGTCGGAGATCGACCAGGTGAGCGAGACGAGGCGGATCCGGATCGAGCGGTGACAGGTCAGGCGGAGAAGAGCAGGGCGATGACGATCAGTACGACGATCAGCCCCACGCCGATCCCCATCACGCAACCGGGCTTGTTCAGCTGCTCGGTGAGCCGGGCCGTGAAGTCGGGCCGTTCCGGTGTGGGTGCGGAGGGCGCCCGCAGGGTCGGTGCCGGCGCCGCCGTGGCCGGCGGAGGGAGGGCGGCGGAGGGCCCGCCGTTCCGTCTCAGCGCGTCGCCCACGATCTGCTGCCACAGCACGGGCGGCAGGTCGGGGGCCTGCCCGTTGGCGGGCGCGACGATGGCCTTGTGCAGCCAGTTGCCCGCCGTGGGGCTCGGGTCCCGGAGCATGCGGTGCAGCAGCTCCCGCAGGTCGGGCAGGTAGCGCTCGTCGCGGGCCAGGGGGGCGACGGCCCAGGTGAAGAGACCGGCCGCGCGATCCGCCATCGCCGTCCTCGACACGGGTCCCCCGGGCTGCCCGTACGGCGGCCAGTACAGGTTCTTGCGGAGCACCAGCTCGCACAGCGCGTGCCGGGTCGCGTCCTCACGCGTCGGGATCCGGTGTGGCGCGCTCAGCTCGTCGAGCAGCAGGTCCACGGAGTCCGGCGGCAGTTCCTCGGAGCGCAGCTCCTCCAGGAGGAACTCGTCGGGCTGTGCGCGCAGTTCCGTGCGCAGGACCTCGCGGCGGAGGGGGTCCATGCGCTGGGCGGCCTCCCGCAGTTCCCGGTGCAACGCGGATGTGTCGCGAGCGGGGGCGGGGCCGGGGGTGTGGTCGGGGATGTGGAGGCGGTCGCGGCCGTAGTCGTGACCGTGATGCTGGTCATGGGGCGCCGGACAGGTGTTCGGATACGGGTCGGTGTGCGGGTCCGAGTACGGAGGGCCGGAGTAGGGCGCGGGGGCGGGCGGGGCCGCGTTCCACTCCTGGTCGGATTCCGGGGCCTGGGTCGGTGCCGGGGCCGGCGCCGGAAGGTCCGAGTGGCTCGGGGACGGGGACGGGGACGGGGACAGGCGGCGCGTCCCGGTCCGGTCGGTGCCGAGGATCTCTCGGAGGCGTGCGCTCCGCCGCGGCCAGTCCCACGTCGCCCCGTCGGCGAAGGCGTCGACCAGCTGCGGCACACCGGCGGGTGCCTCCGGGTGCGCGAGGAGGTGGTCCACCAGCCGGTCGGCCAGCAGGTGCTCGACACCGGGGTCGGACACCGGGCGTCCGGTCACCCGGGCCAGCGGGCCGGAGCCGCCGGTGTCCGGCTCCCAGCGCGGGACGGACATCAGCCGCAGCGGGTGGGTGTCCACCGCGTCGTAGGTCGCGAACGTCCACTCCCGTCCCAGCCAGGGCCCGAAGATCAGGAACAGCCCCAGGTAGACCAGCGAGGCCTCGTCCCGGTCCGGATGGCCGGGCCGCCGCTCCCCGGGCTCCGTCCGCAGCGACACCCGCTGGGCGGGATCGCGCAGCCACTCCGCGGTGACCACGACCAGTGTGTCCCGGACCGTCGGCAACCGCTCCAGCATCTCCGGCAGTCGCTTGAGCGCCACCCGGTCGAGATCCGCGCAGTCGACCTCCTCCTTCCGGCCGGACGCCGTCTCGGCGGCCTTCCGGGTCCCCCAGCCGGCGTACGCGAGAGCGAGGCACTGCCGCGTCTTCAGGATGCCCGGCCGGCCGACCAGCACATGGCTGACCGTGCTGGGCCGGCCACCCGGGTCGGTGGTGGGCCAGCGGCGGACCAGCATGACCTCCCCGTCCCGGGACAGGGCGCGCACGGTGCTCGGCCGCGAGGCGGCGGCGCCGGACACCCACAGCAAGGGGCCCAGCTCCCGGCCCAGTTCCTCGGCGCGCTCGACCGGGCAGGAACGGGCGACGGCGTTCATGCCGGTGCCCTGTCGCCCGTGGTTGCCGTCCCACCGGAAGACGACCTGCTGCACCGAGTCGGTGCCACCGCCCGGGCCGCCCGGGCCACCTGGCCCGCGCGGGGCGGCCGCTTCCCCGCGGCCCTGGTTTCCGTTCCGCACGTCGCTCATTTCCGCTCCCCTCCTCGGGCGTCCTCCACCGGCACCGCCTCGAACGCGGGCGTCTCGCCCAGGGCGAACGTCCCGGCGCCGCCCGGTACGTCGATCAGCCCGTGCATCGCGAGCAGCGACAGCAGGGGCTCCAGCACCCTCCTCGGTCCGGCCCCGGCCGGGTAGCGGCCGTGGTCCTCCTGGCCGCCGGTGGCGGAGGCGACGTGCAGGGTGCAGTGGCGGATCGCGTCGAAGGGACGCAGCCACGCCTGGCCGGCGTGCCGGTGCAGCAGCCGGTGCACGTCCCGGCTCTCCTCCCGCATCAGCGCGGGGTCCAGGGAGGCGGCCGGCGGCCGGTCCAGCCACCGGTCGACGGGCGGCTGGAACCTGAGCAGGTCGGCCTTGCCGAGCACCATCGCGGCCGCCACGTCGAGGTAGGGGCCGTTCTTCGGCAGGCGGTCCAGAACGGTGCCGAAGGCGAGGTCGCCGTCCCGGTTCACCTCCACGCCCAGGCGTTCCCTGGCGTGGTCCAGGTGCGGCAGCGGCAGGGCCAGCGCCGGGTCGACCACGAAGACCAGCGCGTCGATGCCGAGGAGGAACCGCAGCGCGGAGTCGGTCCGTACGAGGTCCTCGCCGCCGAGGTCGAAGAAGGCGACCGGCCGCACCCGTCCCTGGGCGTCGGTGATCAGCAGGGACTCCACGAACCGGGCGAAGCCGTCCAGGCCGACGCCGGGGGTGTGGTCCAGGACCCGGCCGTTGCGCAGGGGCTGCACCCACTCCCGTACGAAACGGGCGTGCTGCTCCGGGTTGACGGACTGCCACTTGAGGCCGAAGGGCTCCAGTCCGCCGTCGGTGATCGCCGCGATCATCTGGGTCAGCAGATGGCTCTTGCCGGTGGAGGACTGGCCGACCATCGCGACGGTCAGCGGCCGCCCGTAGGTGAGGTACGGCACCGGGATGTAGTGCTCGGGGAAGTCCGGGTCGGCCGCGCACTTCTGGACGGCACCGCGCATGACGTCCTGCCGCCGCAGGGGGTTGCCGATCCCCGTGGGGTCCAGTGGCCGGTACTGCATCCTGCTGTCGGTGACGTACAGCGCGGTGAGGTCGAGCCGGATGGTCTCCAGGCAGTACGGGCAGAGCACCCCGCCGTCGCCCTCCCCGGGCGCCGCCCGCTCCGGCCCCGAAGCGGACGAGGGGGCCTGCCGCTTGAGCCGCAGCGCCTGCTCGAAACCGTCGGCCGTGTCCTGCTCGCGGGGACGCGGCTCGGTGGCGGCGGAGGTGGGGAGCGCGACGCGGCGGGCGGCGCCCGGCACCAGCAGGTCGAGCAGTTCGGCGGGCGTCGGCCGGTCGGCCGCCCGGGGGGCGAACGCGTCGCGCAGCGTCCGGGCGAGCATCCGGTGCTCGTCGAGGTCGGCGGGCGCCCGGTCGGCGTGGCCGGGTCTGCCGGTCACGAGCTGGTAGAGCACCTGGGCCGCGCTCCACACCGCGTCCCGGGAGTCGGTGAGCCCCTCGCCCCGGCGCTGTTCGGGCGAGCAGTAGGGCGACCGGCCCCAGGGCCGCCTCGGGCGTCCGGCACGGGCCACCCCCTCCAGCCCCCAGAGCTGGGCCGAGGCGCCGTCCCACAGCACGGTGGCGGGCGAGACGCCGCACGGCACCAGACCCTGGCGGTCCAGCACGTACAGGGCCAGCAGCAGGTCCCGGGTGAGACCGCGCTGATCGGTCGCGGACATCACATGGGTCCGTGCGGCGGCGGTGCCGCGCGGTGCCGCGTACAGCAGGAACGGCTCCGCCGCGTCCAGGTCGTAGCCGATGATCCGGGGGAAGAGTGCCGCGTACTCGGTGTCGTCGAGCGTCCGGTACAGGGACAGGGCGGTGCCCGCCTCCGTGTCCAGCAGCGCACGCGCTCCCGGGTTGGCGGCGTCGGCCTTCGGCAGGCGTACCTGCACGCACTGCTGTCCCTCGTCGTCGAGCAGGCCGTTGCGGACCAGTTGGGGCAGCAGGGGATCCCGACGGGACTCGGGCCCCAGGCGCACGGGGGCGACGCGGCGCCGCCCCGAGGGCGTGGTGAAAGCGAGCGTGGCCGCCCGCGGGCCGCCCGGCCCCGCCGTGTGCCGGTGGGTGGTGCTGGTCACCGGAGATCGCCGTCCCCTCGCTCGTATCGCTCGTATCGCTCGCACGGACCGGCCGGGTCGGCCGCGTCGGCCACGTCGGCCGGGTCCGCCGGGTCGTATGGGTCGGCACGGTCGTACGTGTCCGCCGCGTCGTACGGGGCCGCCTGGTCGTACATGTCCGCCTGGTGGCGGCTGTCCGCGCGCTCGTACTTGTCCGTCTTGTCTGTCCTGTCCGTCCTGTCGGTGTCGTCGTACCGGCCGGTCCGGTCGTACGCGTCCGTCTCGTCGTACGAGGCGGCCCGGTCGTACGGGTTCCGCGCGCCGTACGTGTCCCGCCGTCCGTACGCGTCCGTGCCGTCCGGGCCGGTGTTCTGGCGGGGCCGGACGGTGTCCACCACGCCCATCCGCAGCGGGGTGAGCCGCAGCAGGCCGGCGTAGCGTCCCGAGGACGTCCACAGCACCGCTCCCGGATGCGCCGTACCGCTCGCCTCCCAGGCCTTCTCGATCTCGTCCCGCACCGCCTGCGGGGCGAACCTGATCCACACCGCGGCGGCCGGATCGCGGCTGAGCAGCGTCCCCTGCTCGGGCGAGGAGAGCTGCACCACCGCCTGCCGGTCCGCCTCCGTGCCGACGAGTTCCGCGAGGCCCCGCGGGTCGGTGCCGAGCAGGCTCGCCGAGGTGGCACGGACCCGGCGGGCGGCGGCGAACGGGGGCGGCGCCAGCACCCCGTTGTGCCGCAGGTGCCGACGGGCGGCCGACAGCAGTTCGCGCACCCGTTCCTCGGTGCGGCGCAGGGCGAGTGCGCCTGCCTGGCCGCGCTCCACGGCACCCCAGTACGGCCCCATCGCCACCAGGGCGGCGTCCGTCAGGTCGGCGGCCAGCGTGGCGACCAGCTCCGGGCCGCCCTCGCCGTTCTCCCGGTCCAGCCAGCGCGGCGCGCTCGCGGCGCGGTCCTCCCACGGCGCCCCGGCCGGCCGCTCCCCGGCGGGCTCGTCCCACGCGGGCTGCCCGTCGCGCCGGGCGTACGCGCTGGCCCAGTCGGTGTCGTCGTCCCCGGCGAAGGCATCGGTCTCCAGGACCGAGGTGCTGGAGAGCCAGTCGTCCTCGGCGAGCGTCCCGGCGCCGTCCCCGCCGTCGAACCCGTCGCCGGTCACGGGCCGTTCCGGCTCGGGCACCGCCTCGGCCTCCGCGGCGGCGGCCGTGGCCCGCAGCATGCCGGCGACGGACCGGGCCGCGTCCGCGCAGTACAGGCGTTCCTCCACGGCCCAGTGCTCGCGGACCGCCTCGGCGAGCAGCGCGTCGAGTTCGGTCAGGGCGCGGTGGAGGGCGGCGGTGGCTCGGCCAGGAGCCCAGGCGCCGGCCGCCGTGCGCCAGAGCCGGCGTACGGTCTCGGCCGCGACGCCGAGGGCCACCAGCAGGCCCACGGTGCTCAGCCAGCCCGGGGGATCGGCCGCGTACGCCAGTGCCGCCCCGGCCGCGGCGCCCGTGAAGGCCGCGACCCGGGAGGCCACGGCCCAGCTGCCGGTACGTCCGGTGTCCCGCAACCGGGCCGTGCCGAGCACCGCCATGCCGACGAACAGCAGCGGGACGGCGAGTGCCAGCGCGAGCAGCGGCCCCTGCCACAGCGCGCCGAGCAGCCCCGTCGTGGCCGCTGCCGCCGGTCCGGCGACGGCCGCGACGTCACCGCGGTCCCGCGCCCCGTCCCCGGCGGGATCCGTCACGTCGCCGGACGGGCAGGCGGCCAGCCTCGGCAGCAGTGCCGTGCCCGGTACCGGCTCCACCCGCCCGGCGAGGCCGGTGAAACGCTGGGCCACCGACCGCAGGGTCAGGCCCTGGCCCAGCAGTTTCCCGGCGAACTCCTTGAGGCCCTCGCCGATCCGCTCGCCCGTGCCCTCCGCCGAGGGCACCCGCAGCCCGAGGGCCGCGAGCCGGGCCGCCGCCTCGGCCGCGGACGCCGTCGCACCACCGCCGCGCAGCGCGGCGCCCACCAGTTCGCGGTAGGAGTCGAGGTCGTGGCGCGCCTGGTCCACGTCCGCCTCGAACGCCTCCCGGCGGGCGGGCCGCAACAGCCCCGGCAGGGAGCCCAGTCCGGCGAGCGCGTCCTCGGCCCGTTCGACGGAGTCCGCGCACGCGCGGTACGCGTCGTCCGCCACCCCGCCCGGGTCGCGGTGCCGCTGGTCGCGGGCGCCCCGGCCCGTCACCAGGCCCCGCAGCGGCTCCGGCAGGTCGGCTCCCGACGAGGCCGTCGCCAGCACGTCCGGCGCGAGTTCGGTGTCCTCGCCGGCGAACCGGGCGAGCGCGTCCCGCCAGGCCCGGTCGCGCACCTCCGGCGGCAGGTCCTGCTCCAGCAGCCGGACGCCGGGCGCGGCGACGGCGTCGGGCAGCGCCTCCAGACGGTCGAGGACCGTCAGATAGACATCCGGCACCGACAGCACGTCCACCAGGACGGCGAGCGCGTCCGGGTCGTCGGGCGTGGGCCGCTCCAGCGCCGTCCGGGCGGAACGCAGATCGCCCGCCCACAGCAGCGCGCAGCCCGATGCGCGCAGCACCGCGGGCCGCACCAGCCGGCGGTCGGGCTGGAACGCCTCCCCCTCACCCGCGTACGAGCCCGGCGCGCTGCCCACCAGGAGGACCAGGATCCTGACCTCGCCCACCGCGCGGTAGCCGGTGAGCAGTTCGTACTGCGGCTGGTGGTCGGTGAGTCCGGCCGGGGTGTCGACGACCAGGAACAGGGGGTCGTCCGGTTCGGGCAGACCGGCCTGGCCCAGCTGCCGGGCGACCCTGGCGCGCAGGGCCGACGGGGTGTCGAGCTCCGCCGCACCGGTGCGCAGGTCCAGGTGGATGACGGCGTCGAACTCCTCGGGAGTGCTCACTGGGCGTCACCGTCCCAGGGGTTGCGGCGGTCACGGTCACGGTCGTGGGTGTCGGTGCCGGTCGGCTCGTCCCACGGCGCCCGGGGGCGCTCGGCACCGTCCCCGTCGCGGTCGCTCGCGGGTGTGCGGCGCTCCGCCACACCGTTCCGCTCGCCGCGTCCGGTGCCGTATTCGTCGTCGAGTCCGTCGGCGGGTGTGCGGCGCGGTCCCGCGTCGTAGTCGTCGGCGGGTGCGCGGCGGGGCTCGGCGTCGTAGTCGTCCACCGGTGCCCGGCGCGGGCGTTCACCGCGTCCCGTGCCGTACGGGTCGTCGTGGTCGTCGGTGGGCGCGCGACGCGGGCGTTCGGCGTGTCCCGTGCCGTACGCGTCGTCGAGGCCGTCGGCGGGTGTGCGGCGCGGGTCGGCGTCGTAGTCGTCGGCGGGTGTGCGGCGGGGCTCGGCGTCGTAGGCGCCCGCCGGTGCCCGGCGCGGGCGTTCGGCGCGTCCGGTGCCGTACGGGGCATCGTGGCCGTCGGCGGGTGTGCGGCGCGGACCCGTGTCGTAGTCGTCCACGGGCGTGCGGCGGGGGCGTTCGGCGTGGTCGTCCGGCGCGGTTCCGCGCCGTGTCCCGGTGTTCTCCGCGCGGTACGCGGCGAAGGACTCGCGCGGTGCCGTGCCCCAGTCGTCGTCATCGTGGACGGCCCGCCGGGGGGCCGGCAGGTCGTCGGCGACGCGGGGCCGCACCGTGCCGAAGCGGACGTGCTCCAGCAGCGTGCGCAGGGTCGGCTGGACGGCGCGCTGGTCGCCGAACTCGGTGTCCAGCGCGGCCGGCAGTGTCTCCGCCCAGAACTCCCACAGCGGCCGGACCCAGCCCTCGACCCGCTCGCCGCCGCGCTCCCGGCGGTCCGCCAGCAGCTCCAGCTGGCGCGGGGCGATCTTCTCGACCAGCTCGACGAAGAGCGGGTGCGGATCGCTGCCCGCCCGCGCGAGCCCGGTCGGCTGCGCCCCCATCAGCTCACGGCAGTAGTCCTCCACGGTCCGCTCGTCGTCGAGGACCGTCCACCGTTCGTACGAGCGCAGCAGCTCCGCCCAGCTCGACACGCCGCCGGGGAAGTCCCCCAACCGCAGCCGGACGCCCGGGACATGGGCGCCCTCCTCGGGAAAGAGCCGCAGCCGGATGCGGGCGGGCGAGGCCTCGTCGCCGTCCACCACGTCCACCTGGCCGTTCCACATGCAGCACAGCAGCCGGTGCAGGATGGTGCGCCGGTCGTCCTCGCTGCTCACCATCCAGCTGTCCCGGAAGCCGAGCCGCTGGCGCCAGCGCAGCACGTCGTGGGCCTGCTCGGAGTCCTTGGCGCGGGCCCACTGGCGCAGCACCTTGCGGGCCTCGGGCACCTGCGTGAGGCTCATCTCGCTGCGGAAGAGGACCACGGTGACCGAGTCGCTCTCCACGCCCCGGTACTCCACGGAGTTCTTGGCGTCCGACGGCAGCCGCAGCGTCTTGCCCAGGTACTCCTGCACCTCCTCCACCGCCTGCACCCGCGGATACGTCACCAGCGCCCGCAGCGGCCCGGTCCCCTCCGGGGTGAAGCCCACCGGCAGCAACCCGGTCAGCTTCCGGCCGAACAGGTCCAGCGCCTCCTTGCTCACCTGATCGGTGGCGCCCTGGTCGCCCGCCGCGGCGGCCAGCAGCGTGCTCATGGCCGGCAGCAGCGGGCGCTCCTCCAGACGTTCGCCGCTCTCCGCGAACAGCCGCGTGATGCGGCCCTCCAGCAGCGCCTTGACGGTCGCCACCGCGCCCTCGGGGTTGCGGCGGCTGACCGCGTGGACCGTGCGCCAGGTGTCCCCGCCGACCAGCCGGAGCAGCAGTGCCGCCTCGTCGTCGGTCTCCCGCAGCCCCTCCCGGCGGATCAGCCGGGTGACGACGTCCTCGTAGAAGTGATTGAGGGTGCGCTGCGGCGGCAGCAGGTACGAGATGCCCGTGCGGTCCTCGTAGAGTTCCAGGCCCTTCTGCTGGGACACCTTGCGTTCCTGGTCGCTGTGCCTGCGGAAGGCGTTCACCAGGCGCCCGAGGTCGGCCCCGGCGGTGTCCGCCTGGGACTGCCAGTGCTGCTGCTGCTCGCGCCACGCCTCGTGCCACACCGTCCGGCAGCGCCACCGGTACCAGTCGTCCTGCTCCTGGACGGCCGCCTGGACGTCCTCGTCGCCCCAGCGGGCCGGGGACATGCCGGCCAGCCGGCCCTTGATCCGCGGGGCCTTGGGCGGCTGCTCGGTCACGCCGGGCGGACGCTGGGGAGCGCGGGACCGGTTGTCCAGCATGCCGAGGAAACCGAGCCGGGTGATCGGCTCGTCGCTGTCCGGGACGCCCCGCACGACCCGCTCGGCGAGGAACGGGTCCACGGTCTGCAGCAGCTTGTCGATGGCGGGACGCGGCGCGAACCGGTCGGCCATCACGGTGGCCTGACGTTCGGCGTCGATCCGCAGGTCGGACAGCAGCCGCTGCATGTCCGAGATCCGCTCGCCCAGGGCCTGTTCGATGTTCTTGCCCCCGCGCGGCAGCGGATCCGGCTCGGGCACGTCCAGCTGCCTGCGCTCCCAGAGCTCCTCCAGGTGGGAGTCGGCGAACAGCTGGCGGATCATCGGCACCGTGCTGTCCCGCTGCATCGCGCGCGGCCGCTCCACGAGGTCCGTGACCGCCTCCCGCAGCAGCCGGCCGGCCACCAGGTCGGCCAGCTGGTCCATCGGCGCGGTCATGGACGCCACCAGGCTGGTGGAGACGCCCTGGCGCCCGATGCCGGTGGGGGACAGGGCGCTGCGGTGCACGCCGCGGTTGATGAAGCTGGCGGCGAAGGTCTGGTAGTCGTCGTCGGCGGCCATCGTGCGGCCCTTGGAGCGGCCGTCGCCGAGTTCGGTGCCGATCAGCGACATCACCAGGGACACGATGGAGCGGCGCAGGTCGTCCGCGCGGATGCCGGCCGTCGGGCTGAACAGGAACGCCGTCGGCAGGATGCCGGTGCGCAGCCGGATCGGCATGCTGCCCGGGTAGCGGACGCCCATCCCGGCGTCGTGGTCGAGGTCGCCGATCTCCGCGCCCTCGGTCGGCGCGTTCTGACCGTCGACCAGCCGGAACAGGTCCACCAGCGCGCGGGCGGCGTTGAGGTCCGCCTCGCGCCCGCCGCCGGAGGCCGCGGAGAACGACGACGGCATCACGACCAGCGGGTAGATCTTCACCCCGTCGAACCGGCGCAGCTGGAAGGCGTGGTTGATCAGGTGCAGGTAGTCCAGGAAGATACCGGCGCCGGTGCCGCCCGCCACCGAGAACGCGACGAACACATCGCAGCCGTTGGTCTTGCCGCCGCCG
Organism: Streptomyces sp. BB1-1-1; assembly: GCF_031597775.1. Lineage (NCBI taxonomy): Bacteria > Bacillati > Actinomycetota > Actinomycetes > Kitasatosporales > Streptomycetaceae > Streptomyces > Streptomyces sp. BB1-1-1. The sequence continues at coordinate 4,590,386 of NZ_CP134203.1, forward strand.
AACTCGCTCAGCCCGCCCGCCGACTTGGCGATCAGGTCGATCGCCTGGAGCAGCGGTTCGAGGACCGGGCCGAGGCCGTGCCGGAGCGTGGCGAACAGCGCCGCGCGGCCGACGGTGGGCAGCTGGCCCGCGCCGTTGTGCAGCGGGGTGACCTTGGGCTCGTCGATGCGCGGCGGCAGCCAGTCGGCCACCTCCTCGCGCATGCTCGCCCGGAGCATCTTGGTGACCTCGGGCGAGGCGTCGAAGTTCGGCAGCAGGTTGTGGGTGGCCCGGGAGGTGCGGGCGTACGCGGCCCGCAGTGACGGGTCCACGTTGAACTGCGGCAGTCGCTGGAGGTCGCTCTCGCTGTAGTCCGCGTACACGAACTGGAGGCCGTCGGGCAGCTGATAGGGCGCGTAGCCGTTCAGCCCGGTGAGCGCCAGGCCGTCCGGGCCGCACAGTTCGGCGCGCAGTCTGCGTTCCAGTTCGGCGCCGACCAGGCCGCCGGTGCCGCCCAGGCCGACGAAGAGCATCGGCTGGAAGATCTTCATGGGTTCCTCCCCGCTGGCGGCCGTCGCGGGCCGCAGGTTGGTGCTCGGTACGTCCGTGAAGTGCGCGTGACGTGCGTGGCATGCGTGGCGTGCGTTGCTTCGCGTGGTGCACGCGGTCCAGGTGCGCGCGGTGCGCACGGTGCACGCGGTGCTTGTGGCGCGCGCGGGGCGGTCGCGGAGGTGACGCGCCCGCCCCCGCGCGTCACATGTACGAGTCGTAGGCGCCGCCCGTGCTCCCGGTCGCGCTCCCGCTCCCGCCCTCGCCGGAACGGGAGCCGGACCCGCCGCCGGAGGCGGCGCCCGCCCCGCTGCGTGCCGTGGCCGCCGCCCTGCGGTTGCGGGGACCGCGGGTCTCCTCGCCGAGGGCCAGGCTCACCGTGTCGTTGAGCGGGACCTGCCCGCGCACGGGCAGCGGTGTCCGGCCGCCGCCCCGCCTGCGCAGCACCGCCCCGCCCTCGGGGTTGCGCTGGACGGCGTACTCGCCGTGGGTCCGGCGCTCGATGCGCGGCGCGCGGTGCGGCTCGACCAGAGCGAACTCGTACCACTGCTTGTGTCCGTGCCCGGCCACGTGATCGGTGCCGACGGCCTCGCCGTCCGCGGAGACCAGACGCAGCACCAGGCCGTGCGGGTCCCTGCGGGTGCGGCGCTGCCGTACCCAGGCGAGCACCGCCACGACGGCCGCCGCGAGCACCGCGGCGCCGGTCACCACCGCCCACCAGTACTTCTCCCAGAAGCCGGGCTCCGGGGTGACCTGTACGGAGAGCGGGGTACGGACCAGCGTCCGGTCGTCGTCGGTGGTGTCGACGGCCGTGACGGTGCCGGACAGGCGCAGTCCGTCGTCGCCGAGACGGTCGCCGAAGACGTCGGCGGGGGCGACCGTGACGGTCACCTTCCGGGTGCCGGACTCGCCGGGCGCGAGCTGGATCTCGGCCGGGCTGATCGACAGCAGCCCGGAGCCCACGTCGGCCACGGACAGCCGCAGGGTGTGCCGGGCGTCGCTGTTGTTGCGGACGGTGAGGGTGCCGGTGACCTTGCCGCCGGGATGGGTGTCCCCGGCCGGCATCTCCAGCGCGGTGGTGACGGGCAGCTCGCCGGGCGCGACCTGGCCGAGCTCGCTGCGGGTGTCCGCCCGCAGTCCCGAGGCGGTCAGGGTGCCGTCCACCTTCAGCGCACCGTCGGCGCTCTCGGGGATGCGCGCCGAACCGCTGAAGGAGCCGTCGTTCGGGTCCGGGTCGGGGCCCTTGCCGTCGTCGGTGAGGGACAGCGACTGCGGGGCGAAACCGTCCCCGGTGAGTTCGCTGCTCACGCGCAGTCCCTCGTAGTGCTCCGGGTCTTTGATCTGGTAGCCCTCACGGGTCTGCAGCCGCATCGTCACCGTGACCTTCTCGCCGGGCCGGGGCGAGGGCGGGTCCATGGTGATGGCGCCGCGCAGCTCGCCCTGCCACAGCACGCTGACCGAGACGGGCAGCGAGCGGTGCCCCTCCGGCGCCTCGGCCTTCACCCGCCAGGTGCCGGGCAGCGGGTCGACGATCTTCAGCGCCTCGACGGTGCCGTCGCCGCCCGCCAGTTCGAAGCGGGACTTGCGGTAGGTGCCGGTCGTGGGGACCTCGTGGCCGCTGGGGTCGAGGTAGCTGATCCGCACCTCGGGGTCGCCCTTGTCGACGACGATGCTGCCGACGGTCGCCAGCGGCGAGATGCCGATCTCCAGGGTGGCCGGGGGCTTCTTGCTGGGTCCCTCCTCGTGGCGCAGGCAGTGCGCGGCGGCGAAGATCTTCTCCAGCGTGGTGCCGACGTCCTTCGCGCCGGAGACCTTGTGCGCCTTGGGGCTCGCGGAGGGCAGGTTCACGCAGCCCTTCTGGTAGCCGCCGGCCGCCATCCGGTCCAACTGCTTCTTGTCCGGCTCCGACCCGAAGCCGAGCGGCCAGATCTGCACGTTCTGCGCGCGGGCGTTCGCCAGCTCCTTGGTCAGCTGCCGTTCGCCCTCGGCCTCGCGGTGCGCGGGGTCGCCGTACTTCTCGCTGTCGGTGACGTCCATCTTCCCGTCGGTGAGGACGAACAGCACGCGGGGCTCCGACGGGTCGGTGCCGGTGGTGAGTTCGTGCACTCCCTGACGTATCGCGGTCGGGAAGTCGGTGCCGGTGCCCTCGCTCTCCTTGCGGGTGCGCAGCTTGTCGACGCAGGCGCCGATCGTCTTGCGCCCCGCCGCGTCCAGGGTGGTGCGCGGGCACACCGGGTCGACCGCGCGCTGGCCGGCGGACTCGGCGGCGGCGAAACCGAAGACGGTGACGTGGGAGGACGAGGAGACGTCGCCCAGCGCGATGCGGGCGGCGGCGGCCTTTTCGGCCTTCATGTCCTCGGGCGCGAGGCTGGCGGACTCGTCCACGGCGACCGCGTAGTTGACCGAGGGGAAGGCCGGTGCGGAGTCCGCCACCGGCACCGGATCACCGCCGGTGGGTGTCAGCAGGGACACGAGCAGCGCGGCGCCGCCCAGCGCCAGGACCGTGGCGCGGTGCGCGCGGCCTCTTCCCGTCCGCCGTCTTGCCCAGGCTCTCTGCACGGCCGTCCCCTTGGTTCTCGGTGGTACTCGGTTCGTCTCTGCTTGGTGCGCGGCCCCCGGCCGCGCCGTCGGCTCTGTTTCGTGTGCGGGCCCCGGCCGCGCCGTCAGCGCGCGGTCAGGCCCCAGACCATGGCCAGCGCCGCGGAGGTGGCGAGGGCGGCCATCCCCCAGCGGATGGCGCGGTACTTGGCGGTCAGGATCGAGCTGACGTCCACGGCCTGGACGAGCAGCCACCCGGCGGGATCCCGCCCGGCCTCGGTGATCCGGGCGGACAGCCACGCGAGATCGCGGGAGGCCACCAGATCCCCGAAGTACGTCACCCCGTCCTCGCCGCGGACCGTGCCGGTGCGCGGCATGAGCGCCCCGACCAGCGCGGTCACCGCGACCGCCCAGAGCAGCCCGGCGAGCAGCAGCGGCACGTCGACGAGCCCCCGCCAGCCGGGCGCGCCGTGCCAGCCGAGCAGGAACGCGGGCAGCGCCAGCGTCCCCGACAGCAGCACGGCCGCCTTGGAGTCGGCGCGGCCCAGGTCCTCGCGGACCGTGTTCAGCAGCAGCTCCGCGATGCGCTCCCCCGCCCGGTCCGGGCAGTGCCGACCCCCGTGCGGCACACGCCCGGCCGGGCCGGGGGAGGCACGCCCCCCTTCCTCGGTGGTCCCGGTGGCCGGTTCCCCGCCCGCGGCGGTCACCGGTCCTCCTGCGCCCAGTCCCAGCCGTCGTCCCGCGAGCGTCTGCGGGAACGCGGCGGGGCGTCCTCGGCGTCCTCCCCCATACCGGACCCCGCACCGGACCCGTTCCGGTACGGCGGCTCCTCCGCCACCCAGTCCGGCGTGAACGGCTCGGCGCGGGCCGGCTCCAGCCGTGCGGCCTCCCGGCGGGCGGGCACCGAGCCGATGGGCCCCTGGACGGGCCGGCCCCGGCCCTGGTTGAGGAGGTTCAGGGCCTGCGTCTCCACGTCGTTGGACTGGATCTGGCCGCTGTCGACCATCGCGAAGAGCCGGTCCACGCGCTCCTTCTCGTCCTGGCGGCCCTCCTGGCGGATCTGCTCCAGGAAGTCCTTGGCCCGCTCGGGTTCGGCCGCCAGCATGTAGCTGAGCTGCTCCAGGTCACCGCCGCGCAGCATGGCGCGGAACGCGTCCTGACGTACCCCCGTCAGCTCGGCCGAGGCGCGCGCGTCGCGGATCTCGTCCATGTGCTCGATGGTCCGGTCATCCACCCGCAGCCGGACGTACAGCCGTACCCGCAGCCCGAGTTCGCCGCCCAGGCTGTCCCAGCGGCCGCCCGCGCACTCCCGGGTGAGGGCCCGGTCGGCCTGCTCGGCCTCGGTCACCCGGAAGGTCGAGGTGACCTCGCGCAGCCGCTCCAGCACCGGGGCGGTGAGCCGTCGGCCGACGTCGGTCACGACCTCGACGGCGGCCAGGTGGGGGTCGGTCACGGCCCAGTGGATGTCCACCTCGGCCTTGAAGAAGGTGGTGCCGCCGGCGGCCGGGAGGTCCATCTGGAGCCGCGTCTGGTAGGTCCCGAGCGCGATCTCGCAGATGTTGTACGGCCGGGCCAGCGTCCGCTTGTCGACGTGCCGGGTGCCGGAGACGGTGACCACGCTGTACCCGCCGTTGCGGTAGAACAGCACCGAGGCACGCTGGGCGCTCACCCGCGGATGCCCGCCGGTCGGCGCGTACTCCCGCAGGAAGGGGCCCGCGGGAGCGGCGCCCGCCTCCCGGGCCTGAGCCCCGTCCACGTCCTCAGCCATGCCGTGCCTCCTCGCGTGTCCGGTCCCGCGACGCGACGGCGAGCCACCACAGGGAGCGCGCCTGCGCGTCGGGGAGCGGATCCTCCGGATCGTTCATCATTCGGCGCAGCAGCCAGTCCAGCCGCCGCCGGTCGTGTTCCTCGGTGGTCAGCGCGGGCAGCAGCGCCGCCAGCCCGGGCCGGGCCCACTCCTCCCCGTCACCGCGCACGGCCGAACGCAGCAGCGTCTCCAGCGCGTCCGTCGCCACCTCCTTGGAGCGCGGCGTGTTCAGCGCGGTCCACAGCAGGTCGGCCATGGGGCGTACGAGTTCGGGGCGGGCCGCGGCCAGGGCGAGCGGCAGCGGCCAGTCACCGCGGTCGCCCAACGGGGAGCCGGCGTCGTCGACCAGCACCTCGTCCACCGTCGTGAGCGCGAGCCGGACGGTGGTCACCAGCCCCAGGTCCTGGTGGATCTCGCGCTTGTGGTGGGTCCAGTCGGCCACTCGCCGCAGGACGGCCGGCGCGTCCGGGAGCGCCAGCAGCCGTACGACGTTGAAGGAGGCGACCGCCAACTGGTCGCCCTCGTCGCGGACCGCGATCCGGGCCAGGGCGTCCAGCGTGTCGCCGGTCGTGGCCGCGGAGTTGCCGTAGCCCAGCGCCATCGCGGCCGTCCAGCGCAGCGGCGCGGTGCCGTACCGGCTCCAGTCGCCGACCACCTTGTGCACGATGCGGCGGTGCGAGTCGTGTCCGGCCGCCTGGTCGAGGGCGGTGGCCGCGAAGACCCGGCGCCGGGGCGTGGCCGCGTCGGCGAGCGGACGGATCAGCTCCGCGTAGCCGTGGTCGAAGTCCCGTACGCACAGCTCTCCCGCGGCGACCGCGGTCCGCATCCACACCTGGGAGCGCGGGTCGTCGGCCAGCAGCCGCAGCCAGCGCACCACCGGCGCCCGGACGGCGAAGTGCCGGTCCCACAGCTCGCTGAGCACCGCGGCGGGCAGGGCAGGACCCCGGTACCAGATCAGCCGCGACGCCACCTCGGCCCCGGCCACCTCGACCCGGCCGTCCTTCAGTTCGGCCCGGGAGAGCGCCAGGTCGGAGCGGGGGTCGTCGCAGAACAGCGGCCGGGCGGGGGTGCGGTCCGGGTCGGACTGCACGGACAGTTCCCAGGTCAGCAGGTGGGTGGCGGCGGCCACGGCGCTGTGCGAGGCCCCGCCCAGGACGGCGAGCGCGATCCGGAACGCCACCGGGTGGAACAGGTTCGCCGCGCCCGGCCGTTCACCGTCGGGCCCGTCCCCGGCCGGTGCCGCCAGGGCCCGGTCCACACCGGCGAACCACTCCTGGGCCTGGCGGGCGGCGAGGCTGCGGCAGTCGGACAGCAACTGTTCGCGGGTGAGGTCCCCCAGTACGTGCCCGGCCAGCAGGGAGGCGAGCACCTCGGCCTCGGCGGGGCGCAGGTCGTCCAGTCCGACGGCGTTCCTGACCTCCGGCCGGGTCCAGAGGGCCTCCGCCTCGGCCAGCAGGCCGGCGACGCGGCCGACGTCGGACCCGGTCGCGGTCCCCTGCTCCTCCAGCAGCTCCCGCAGCCGGGTGACGAGCAACTCCCCGGTGGGGGCGGGCGGGCAGAGGGCGCCGTACCGTCCGGCCAGCATCGGATCGGCCGCCGAGCCGACGGGGACGACGACGACCGCGAAGGCGTCGCGGCGGGCCAGGGCGGCGGCGAGTTCGTCGAGGTCCATCTCGTCGGGCACCGGCGTGCCGGGCCGGGTGAGGGACAGCTCGAACAGGTACCCGGAGAAGTGCCCCGCCTCCTCGTCCCCGTCGCCCAGGCAGTCGGCCAGCCGCCGGGTGCCGCCGGCCGGGTCGACCCGCCGTATCCGGGCCGTGGCCCCGGTCGCGGACCGCGACTCCGTGCCGTTCGTCGCCGTGCCGTTCGTCGCCGGGCCGGTGACCTCGTCGAGGAGCGAGAGGGCGGTGCTGGTGCGTCCGGTGCCCGGTGCGGCCCCCAGCACCAGTAACCGGCGGGCGGTGAGCGCCTCGCGCAGCCGCACGTACCCCTCCGGTTCCACGTGGACCCGGCGGAGCCTGCGCAGTTCCTCTTCGGGCACGGGCCCGCCGCGCAGCGCCGAACCGGACCGGCGGGCGTCCATCCGCAGGTGGATGTCGCCGATGTGGGCGCTGGCGAAGTACGAGCGGTCGAAGCTGTGCAGGTCCCGGCCCGCGTCGAACAGCATGCGGGTGGCGCGGCGTGCCCGTGCGGCGGAGGCGAGGTCGGTGGGCGCGTCCTCGCCCTGCTCCTCGGCGAGCGGGTCACGGGTGTGCTCCTTGAACCGCCCGGCGGCGCGCTCCCGTTCCCGCTCCTGCTCCTCCCGCTCCTCCCGCTCCTGTTCGGCGGAGTCACCGCCGGCTCCCTTTTCGGCCCCATCCGCGCCGTCGGCCTTGCCGTCGTCCGCGCGGGGCGCCTCGTCCCGGTCCTTGTCCCGGCTCCGGTCCCGGTCCTTGTCCCGGTCCGTGCTCCGTGCCTTCTCCCCGGCCCCGGGTGCGCGGGCGTCGTCGGCCTTCTGGGGCCTGTCCTGACCGGCGCCGACGCCCGCCCGCTGGTCGTCGCTCACTCGCCCCGCTCCTTCCGGGAACGGGCGCCGTCGGTGATCCGCCCGATGTGGACGGGCTGCTGGTAGACGTTGTCGTGGTGCTGCGACATGTCGCCGTGCACGGTGTAGCGGGTCCCCGGGAAACCGGCGTCGTCGTCTTCGTCGCCGTATTGGTCGCCGTCCGCATCGACGGGCGTATCAGGCGTGTCAGGCGCCTCAGCGGCCGAGGGCGCACCACCTGTGGTCGACGGACCACCGCCGGGCGACCGAGGATCGGCCGGGATCTCCGGAGCGGGCCGCCCCGGAAGCTGGAACCAGGCGGTGGCCTCGCCCTCCTTCAGCTCCAGACGGGCCGGCGAATAGCGTGCGGCCTCGATGAACTTGCCGCCGCCGCTGACCACGTCCTCGTACAGGGTGTTCGAGGTCACCAGCACCAGGTCCGCCTTCTCGGCGTCCAGCAGCCGCCGGGCGACGGGGGAGTCGGCCAGCCGGCAGGCGAGGTCGACCGCCCGTCCGCTGATGCCCCGGGCGTCGTGCCGGACCGGTCCGACGTGCATACCGATCCGCAGGCCCAGGGGCACCCGCAGGGCACGGTTCTCGTCCCGCAGTTTCTCGTGCACCTCGACCAGCCACAGGCCGAGCATCCGGGTCACCGCGATCCGGCCGGCCACCGCCAGCAGCACCCCGTCGCCGCGGTCCTCCATGTGCACGGCGTCCCGCGCCACCTTGGCGTGGGTGAACGCCGTTTCCAGGACGCGGTAGATCCGTGCGCGCATCCGCGGCTTGTCGGCGTCGTCGTACTCCCCGGAACGTCTGGCGTCGACGCTGATCACCAACTCGTAGCGCGCCTCGGTGAGATCCATGGCGTCGTCGTTCACCCGTGCCCCCTGCTGCCTGCCGGTCCGTCTGCTTGCCGTCCCCTCAGCTTCGGGCCCGGGACGAGAGCCGTCTGTAGCCGTTTACACACGGCGGAGCGTGGATCTACTCCTGATGGCCGTCCGCGAGGAGGGCGAGCAGCGTGGGGTCGAGGATCTCCACCATCCGGTTGCCGGTCCGCACGATGTTCTGGGTCCGCAGCAGCCGAAGTGCCTTGGCGACGGCTTCCCGGGTCGCTCCCACGGTCGCGGCCAGCTCGTCCTGCGCCAGATGGACGACGGACCGGGCGGCGGCGGGTGCCGGTGAGGAGGAAGAGCCCCACGAGGAGGGGGAGTAGGGGCCGGAGCTGTCGGGCTTCGACAGTTCGATGAGGCGATGGGCCAGGCGCTGCAGCACGGTGAGCGAGGCGAGGGCGGAACGCTCCTGGTCGGCGCTGCGCAGCCGGAAGGTGAGCTGACGTATCACCAGGCCGCTGACGCGGGGGTGCAGCGCGAGGAAGCGGCGGAACGCGTCCCCGCCTATCACCTGGGCCTCGGTCGGTCCCAGCGCGCGCACGGTGGCGCTGCGGGGGCGGCGGTCCAGGGCGGCCATCTCGCCGAGCAGCTCACCGGGGCCGCGCAGGCCGAGTATCAGCCGGGTGGCGCCCCGGTCCGTGGCGAGGGAAACGGTCACCCATCCGTGAAGGATTATCAGGACGTGACTCGACCGTTCGCCCTCGGTCAGAAGGTGGGTGTCGGCCGGGTAGCGCTTCCGGTTTCCGAGAGCCATCACGCCCTCGTGTTCCTGGACGGTCAGCGCCTGCGCGAACGCGAGTTCGTCGCCGAGCAGTCCCATGGCTACGCCCCCCGCCGCAGTCCGGACGCCTGGTTCTTGGATGGCGTTGATGGTGACAGAGTGATTATCTGGAGAGAGTGAATTGCGCCACATCCGCGCTACTGTCCGGTAGCGGCGGATCGGCCTGGCAGGAGCTCCGCCAGGGCTCGTCACCCACCCCGCCCACCCCTTCGGCGACCGTGTGCGACAGCTCCCTCACCAGCCGTGTCCAGGCGTGATCCTCCAGGTCAGCACCGGCCACCGGGTGACCAGGCCCGCCGGCCGCTGGAACCGGCCCGTAAGGCGGAGTTGGCGGAAACTCGGGATCGTTTCCGGGCAGCCGTGGACTTCGCCGGTCACGCCGCCTTCCGCCCGCGTACGGTTCGCGCGGGCCGGCCTAGGACCGGCCGCCCCGACCGTCCACGCCCCGCATCCGGCGCACCCCCAGCGCGCAGACGCCGCAGACCGCGCCCCACACTCCGTTGACGAGGAACATCGGCAGGATGGCCTGCGGTCGCGCGAGAGGTCCCCGCAACTCGCCCGTGAGGACGGGGGACAGGACCCCGCTGAGGACCACGGCGGCCAGCGCGTACGCCACCCCGGCGGCCACCGGCGTCAGCAACGGCTCGCGCACCCGGCTGAGCCCGACGGCCAGAATCCAGGCCAGGCTGATGCCCGCGGTGAGCAGCAGCGGCGTGAGCGGCCTGCCGAGGGCGTCGGTCAGCCCCGTGACCGAGAGCAGCGGCCGGACGAGCGCGACGGCGGTCAGCAGCGCCACCATGCGCCGGTCCAGCCGGCGCAGGCGTACGGAGAGAGGGAGGCCGGGGGCGGGTTCGGTACTCATGCCCCCAGCGTCGGCGGCCACCTCACGCGGGGTCGTCGGCCGGTGGCGGGCACTTGCCGTACCCCGGGGGTTGCGGCGCGGGGCGTCGGCTTGCGCCTGCGGGGCGGGCCGGTCCCGGTGGCCGGCGCCTGCCGTACCCCGGGGGTTGTGGCGCCCGGCGCCCGGCTACGCCCGGAGTTGCGGGTGGGCGCCGGGCGGTTCCGCCGCGTGGGGGACGGCACGGCGCGGGTGGCCTGCCTACGCTGGCGGCATGGTTCTCCGCGCCCTCCCGCCCCGCTCCCGGCCGCGGCTGCCGCGCGGACGTGCGGCGGACGCCGCGCTGGCCGGGGCCGTGCTGGTCCTGGTGGCGGTGGGCAGCCTGCGCTCGCTGATCGGTGAGCGGGAGGAGTCCTGGGAAGCCACCGCGCTCGGCTGGGCCCTGCTCGTCGCCGCCTGCGCCGCCCTGTACGTCTGCCGGCGCCACCCGGTGGCGACGGCGTCGTTCGTGCTGGCGGCCACCATCGCGTACTACCTGGTCAGCGCCTACGACGGCCCGCTCATGGTCGCCTTCGTCGTCGCCCTCTACACGGTCGCCGCCGAGGGCCGGCTCCGCGCGGCGATCCTCCTGGCCGCCCTCGGCCTGCTGCTCACCGGCACGGGCACGCTGCTCGGCAACCACGACGTCAACGGCGTAGCCCTGTTCATGATGACCGGCTGGCTGGTCGGCGTGGTCGCCCTCGGCTGGGTGCGCGACAACCGGCTGGCCCTGGCCCGGGAGGCGGAGCAGCGGGCGGCGAGCGAGGAACGGCTGCGCATCGCCCGGGAGTTGCACGACGTCGTCGGCCACCACATCTCGCTCATCAACGTCCAGTCCGCCGCCGCCCTGCGCCGTCTGCGCAAGGACCCCGAGGGCGGCCCGAAACGGGCGGAGGAGGCACTCGGCGCCGTCAAGGACGCCAGCCGGGAGGCACTGCGCGAGCTGAGGGCGACCCTGGGCGTGCTGCGGCAGGCCGACGAGTCGGCGCCCACCGCGCCCGCGGCCGGCCTCGACCGGCTCGGCGAACTGGTGGCGGCCGCCCGGGTGGCCGGCCTCGACGTCCGGGTGAGCACCGGCGGCGACCGGCGACCGCTGCCCGCCGAGGTGGACCTGGCCGCGTACCGCATCGTCCAGGAGTCGCTGACCAACGTCACCCGCCACGCCCACGCCACCGCGGTCGACGTCCGCACCGAGCAGGGGCCGCGGCACGTCACGGTCGAGGTCACCGACAACGGCCGCGGGCCCGCCCCCGTGGGCGCCGGGTCCGGCAGCGGCATCGCCGGGATGCGCGAACGGGCCCGGGCCCTGGGCGGCCGGCTGACCACCGGCCCGGCTCCGGACGGCGGCTTCACGGTCCGGGCGACGCTGCCGTGCCCCGAGGTGTCGACGCGACGGACACGACCGACGCAACCGACACAACAGACGCAACCGACACGACCGACGCAACCGACGCGACCGAGCGGAGAACCTCCCCGACCATGATCAGAATCGTGCTGGCGGACGACCAGCGTCTGGTGCGCGCCGGATTCCGGTCGATCCTGGAGGACGAGGACGACCTGGAGGTCGTGGGCGAGGCGGGTGACGGCGCCGAGGCCCTGGCCGCCTGCCGCGCCCTGCGCCCCGACGTCGTCCTGCTGGACATCCGCATGCCGGGCGTCGACGGCCTCCAGGCGGCCCGGGACATCGCCGCCGACCCGCGCCTGAACGACGTACGCGTGGTCATCCTCACCACCTTCGACCTCGACGACTACGTCTACGGCGCCCTGCGCGCGGGCGCCACCGGCTTCCTGGTCAAGGACACCGAGCCGGAGGAACTGGTGCACGCCGTCCGGGTCGCGGCCCGCGGCGACGCCCTGATCAGCCCCTCCGTCACGCGCCGCCTGATCGCCGAGTTCGCGGGCCGGGTCCGCGCCCCCGAACCCGGCCCGCGGCTGAACGCCCTCACCGACCGCGAGCGCGAGGTCATGACCCTGGTCGCGGCCGGCCTCACCAACGACGAGATCGCCGCCCGCCTCGTCCTCAGCCCCGCCACCGCCAAGACCCACGTCAGCCGCATCATGACCAAGCTGGACGTCCGCGACCGCTCCCAACTGGTCGTACTGGCCTACGAGTCGGGAATGGTCAGCCCGGGCTGGCTGACGGAGTGAGCCGGAAGCTGCCCGCCCGATAACGCGGCGGACGTACGGCGGGAGGGCCTCCCGCAACCCGGCGGGCGTACGGCGGCAGGCCGTCCCGCAACCCAGCGGGCGTACCGCGTCGGGCCCCCCGCAACCCACGGGGTACGGCGGATGCCCACCCGGGGCCGACGCCCGCGGGCATGCCGGGGCCGGACGCTTCGGAACATGCATCCACACCGCCTCCCTCCGCCACCCGTCACCGGCCCCGGCGTTCACGCCCGCACCGGCGTCTTCGGCCGCCTCGCCTCCTGGTCCGGACGGCACCGCTGGGGCGCCCTGCTGCTCTGGCTGGCCGTGGTCGCCGTCATCACCGTCGGCTCGCAGGCCGCCGGCAGCGCCTACCGCAACGACTTCAGCCTCCCCGGCACCGACTCCCAGTCCGCCGCCGACCTGCTGGAACGGCACGGGTCCGCGCAGGCGGGCGACAGCGTGCAGATCGTCCTGAAGGACACCGCCGGGCTGTCCGGCGACCGCGCCACCGTGGAGCGGACCCTCGACCGGGTGCGCGACCTGCCGTCCGTCGCCGAGGTCCGCAGTCCGTACGCCGACGCGTCCGCCGTCTCCGAGGACGGCACGATCGGTTACGCGACCGTCGTCCTGGACGCCAAGGCCGAGGAGGTCCCCAAGGAGGACGTCACCCGGATCGCCGACACGGCGCGGACGGCGGCCGGCGACGGTCTGACGGTCGAGCTGGGCGGAGAGGCGGTGCGCGGCGCCGAGGAGGGGGGCGGCGGATCCGCCGAGGGCGCGGGCATGCTCGCCGCGCTGGTGATCCTCGTACTGCTCTTCGGATCGCTCGTTGCCGCGGCACTGCCCCTGCTCACGGCCCTGTTCGCGGTCGGCGGCGCGGTCGGGTTGATCGCGCTCGCCTCGCACGTCTTCACCGTCGCCGACTTCACCCCGCCGATCATGATGCTCGTCGGCCTCGGCGTGGGCGTCGACTACGCACTCCTGATCTTCTACCGCTACCGGCACGAACTCCTCCGGGGCACGGACCGCGACACGGCCGCCCGCACCGCCCTGGACGCCGCGGGCCGTACGGTCTTCTTCGCCGGCTGCACGGTCATCATCGCCCTGCTGGGCCTGGTCGCCCTGGGCCTCGGCGCCCTCCAGGGCGTGGCACTGGCCGTCGCGCTGACCGTGCTGGTCACGATGGCCGCCTCGCTGACCCTGCTGCCGGCCCTCCTCGCCCAGTTCGGCGCCCGCATCCAGCGGCAGGTCCTGAAGCGCGCGGCGAAGGCCGAGGCCAAGGGCGCGGAGGAGGGCCGAGGCTGGCGCCGCCTCGCCACCGCCGTACAGCGCCGCCCGCTCCCCGCGCTGCTGGCGGCCGGCGTGGCGCTGCTGGCCCTGTCGGCGCCGGCCGCCGGGATGCGCCTGGGTTTCGCCGACGCGGGCAACGACCCGGCGACGTCCACCAGCCGCCAGGCCTACGACCTGCTCGCCGAGGGCTTCGGCCCCGGCTTCAACGGCCCGTTGGTCGCGGTGGCCCAGGGCGACCAGGCGGCGGCGACGGCGCTGCGCACGACGCTCACCGGCACTCCGGGCATCGCGGCGGCGACCCCGCCGCTCCCGTCGCCCGACGGCGCGGTCTCGACGGTCATCGCCTTCCCCACCACCGCGCCGCAGGCCGAGCCCACCGCCGACCTGGTCCACACCCTCCGCGACGAGGTGCTGCCCGGCCTGGCCGACCGCACCGGCGCCACGTACCTGATCGGCGGCCCGACGGCCGCGGCGCAGGACTTCGCCGACTCGGTGTCGTCCCGGATCCCGCTCTTCGTGACGATCGTCGTGGGCCTGTCCTCGCTCCTGCTCCTCGTCGTCTTCCGCTCGCTCTGGATCCCGGTCAAGGCGGCGATCCTCAACCTCCTCTCCATCGCGGCGGCGCTCGGCGTGATCACGCTGGTCTTCCAGCACGGCTGGTTCGGGGTGCAGCCCGGCCCGGTGGAGGCCTTCATCCCGGTCATGATCTTCGCGATCGTCTTCGGGCTCTCCATGGACTACGAGGTCTTCCTGGTCTCCCGCATCCACGAGGAGTGGGAACGCACCCGCGATCCCGCCCTCGCCGTCCGCGAGGGCCTGGCCTCCACCGGCCGGGTCATCACCGCCGCCGCGGCCATCATGATCGTCGTCTTCGCGGCCTTCGTCCTCAGCCCGAGCCGCATGCTCCAGCAGTTCGGCCTGGGCCTCGCGACCGCGATCCTCCTGGACGCCGCGCTGATCCGCTGCCTCGTCGTCCCGGCGGTCATGCACCTCCTGGGCCGCCACGCCTGGTGGCTCCCGGCCCCGCTCGCCCGACGGCTGCCGAGGGTGACGCTGGAGGCCACCCGGGCCACGGAGTGACCGGGGCGGAGGCGGCGGCGGGGGCCGAGGGCGGCCCGATGGCGTACGAGGACGCGGCCACGCACGTGAACCGCGCGTGAGCGCGCGTCAGTGTGCCGTCCGGCGCGCCGTGTTCTCCCGCCACTCCCGGCCGATCGAGCGCATCAGGGCCGGGTACACGCCGAGGTACCGGAAGGGTTTGATGGCGAGCATGTACAGGGAGCCGAGGCGGCCGTTGGGCTTCACCAGGACGGCCATCTGGCCGCGGTAGCCGCCGTTCCCGTCGGGGACCCAGCCGATGTGCATCACCCCGTGCATGGTCTTGTTGGCGTACTCGGCGGCCCACTCGTCGTGTGTCTGGAAGACCGACGTGAAGGGCGCCGAGCCCAGGTCGGGTCCCCTCGGCCCCTCGCGCAGGTCGTCCGGCAGCCGGTCGCGCAACGTCGCCACCCGGCCGCCGACGCCCGAGTCCGGCTTGTCCCAGCCGAGCAGCGCGCCCAGCTTCCAGCGCACCGCGAAAAGGAAGCGGCCCACGGGGTTGCCGCCGTCCGGGCCGTCCTTGCCGTCCGCCATCTGCCGGACCAGATGGCGCAGGTCGTCCGGGCCGCCCGGCGTCGGCAGCATCCACAGGTCCTCGAGCCGGAAGTCGCCGGCGATCTCGTGGATCCGCCAGGGCCGGGACGTGTGGTCGGTCGAGGGAAGGCGCAGATCACTCATGGCAGCTCCCTGTCTATACGGTGGCGTATAGACAGGAGCATAGACCCGTCTATACGGCCCCGTATATTGGTCGGGGCTGCGGGAGATGTGAGGAGAGACACGGCATGGGCGCGATCCGTACGCCGCGGGACAAGTGGATCGAGGAGGGGCTCCGGCTGCTCGCCGCCGGCGGACCCGAAGCCGTCCGGGTCGAGGTCCTCGCCCAGGCGCTCGGCGTCAGCAAGGGCGGCTTCTACGGCTACTTCCGCAACCGCGCCGCCCTGCTGGAGGAGATGCTCGACGCCTGGGAGGGCGGCGTCACCGAAGGGGTCATCGAGCGGATCGAGCGCGACGGGGGCGACGCCCGCGAGCGGCTCGGGCGTCTCTTCGACTTCGTGGGCTCGGGCGGGGAGCCGGTGACCGGCGCCGGGGTCGAACTCGCGATCCGCGACTGGGCCCGGCGCGACGAAGCCGTCGCGCGCCGCCTCCGCCGGGCGGACAACCGCCGCATGGACTACCTGCGCGAGCTGTACGGGGCCTTCTGCCCCGACGAGGACGACGTCGAGGCGCGTTGCCTGATCACCTTCTCGCTGCGCATCGGCGACCACCTCATCGCGGCCGACAACGGCCCGCGCAGCCGCGCGGAAGTCCTCGCCGCGGTCAGGACACGATTGCTGGGCTAGGGCGCGCGGCCCGCACACATCGAAGCCCTCACCGACGTAGAAGGGCCCCGCTCACGTAGAAGGGCCTCACTCACGTCGAACGGTCTCACTCACGTCGAAGGGCCCCACCGCAAGCGGTGGGGCCCTTCGACTTCGTGCCCGGTGAGGCACTGGCGGAGGATACGAGATTCGAACTCGTGAGGGGTTGCCCCCAACACGCTTTCCAAGCGTGCGCCCTAGGCCTCTAGGCGAATCCTCCGCAGAGAACATTACATGACGTCGGAGAGTGCTTGCGAACTCGTTCTGGGGGCCCCACATCGGGTAACGTGTGGCCCAGCCCCTCACGCGGCGCTATCTGACTGAACTCCCCCAGGGCCGGAAGGCAGCAAGGGTAGGTCGGCTCTGGCGGGTGCGTGGGGGGCGCCTGCGTTCACGGGGCGGCTCCGGTTTCCCGGGGCGGGCCGGTTGTCGGTGGGCGCCTATAACCTCGTATGCGTGTCGTCTCTCGCGCTCTACCGCCGTTACCGCCCGGAGTCCTTCGCCGAGGTCATCGGGCAGGGGCATGTCACCGACCCGCTGCAGCAGGCGCTGCGGAACAACCGGGTCAATCACGCGTACCTGTTCAGCGGTCCGCGCGGCTGCGGCAAGACGACCAGCGCCCGGATCCTGGCCCGCTGCCTGAACTGCGAGCAGGGCCCCACGCCGACCCCGTGCGGCGAGTGCCAGTCGTGCCGCGACCTGGCGCGCAACGGGCCGGGTTCCATCGACGTCATCGAGATCGACGCCGCCTCGCACGGAGGCGTGGACGACGCCCGTGACCTGCGCGAGAAGGCGTTCTTCGGGCCCGCCTCCAGCCGGTACAAGATCTACATCATCGACGAGGCCCACATGGTCTCCCCGCAGGGCTTCAACGCCCTGCTGAAGGTCGTCGAGGAACCCCCGGAGCATCTGAAGTTCATCTTCGCGACCACCGAGCCCGAGAAGGTCATCGGGACCATCCGGTCGCGGACCCATCACTACCCCTTCCGCCTCGTGCCGCCCGGCACCCTGCGCGACTACCTCGGCGAGGTGTGCGGCAAGGAGGAGATCCCGGTCGAGGACGGCGTGCTGCCGCTGGTGGTGCGGGCCGGCGCGGGATCCGTCCGGGACTCCATGTCGGTCATGGACCAGCTGCTCGCGGGCGCCGGTGCCGACGGTGTGACGTACGACATGACGACCGCCCTGCTCGGCTACACGGACGGCTCGCTGCTCGACTCCGTGGTCGAGGCGTTCGTCACGGGGGACGGCTCGGCCGCCTTCGAGGTCGTGGACCGGGTGATCGAGGGCGGCAACGACCCGCGGCGCTTCGTCACCGATCTGCTGGAGCGCCTCCGTGACCTGGTGATCCTCGCCGCCGTGCCCGACGCGGGGGAGAAGGGGCTGATCGACGCCCCGGCCGACGTCGTCGAGCGGATGCAGGCCCAGGCGCGGTCCTTCGGTGCCGCCGAGCTGAGCCGTGCCGCCGACATCGTCAACGAAGGGCTCACCGAGATGCGCGGGGCCCACGCGCCGCGCCTCCAGCTGGAGCTGATCTGCGCGCGCGTGCTGCTGCCCGCCGCGTACGGCGACGAGCGTTCGGTGATGGCGCGCCTGGACCGGATCGAACGCGGCGTGCAGTTCTCCGCGGGCGCGGGCGCAGGGGCGCCCGCCATGGGGTACGTGCCCGGGCCCGAGGCGCATGCCAGTACCGGTACCGGTGGTGTCGCGGCCGCCGCCGCTCCGGTTCCGCCGGGCGGCGGGCCCGCCGCTGCCCGGGCGGCGGTCCGGGCGCCCGGACCCGGTGGTGGTGGCGGTGCCCCGGCGGAGCCGTCTCCGCGGGCGGACCGCCCCGACCGGCCGACGGCTGCCGGCGCCGGTACGGGTCCCGCTCCCGACGAAGGCGGCGGTTCCGTCGGAGGCGGGCAGTCCCAGGCCGCCCCCGTACCTCCTGCCGCCCCCGCCGCCCCCGCCGAGACACCTCCCTCCGCACCCGCGCCCGGTGCCTGGCCGACCGCGGCTCCCGCGGGTGGCGGGCGGCGCCCCGGAGGGTGGCCCACGGCTGCACCGGCGGGCGGCGGCCAGTCCCGGCCCCCGGCTGCTCCCGCTCCCGCTTCCGGTCCCTCCTCGACTCCGGCACCGGCCCCGGCCCCGGCTCCGGCTCCGGCACCCGTGCCTGCCGCCGCCGCCCCCGGGCCTGCCTCTCCGCCGCCGGGTGCGGGAGTCGACCCCCGCACGATCTGGCCCAACATCCTGGAGGCGGTCAAGAACCGCCGCCGGTTCACCTGGATCCTGCTCAGCCAGAACGCTCAGGTGACCGGCTTCGACGGCACCTCCCTCCAGATCGGCTTCGTCAACGCCGGTGCTCGCGACAACTTCATGAGCAGCGGCAGCGAGGACGTGCTGCGGCAGGCCCTGGCCGAGCAGTTCAACGTGCAGTGGAAGATCGAGGCGGTCGTCGACCCGTCCGGCGGCTCGGCGTCTCCGCCCCCCGCCGGTCCCTCCGGTGGCTACGGCGGATCCGGCACCGGCGGATCCGGTCCCGGTGGTGCCGGTGGTGCCGGTGGTGCCGGTGGATCCAGTGGTGGCGGTTACGGCGGTGGTGGCGGCTACGGAGGCGGTGCGCCCGCACAGCGCCCGTCGGCACCCTCGCCCGCGGCCCCGGCTCCCGCGCCGTCCGCGCCCGCCGCGCCGGGACCGGCGTCCGACTCGGCGTCCGCCCCGGCGCCCCGGCCCCCGGCTCCCGAGCCGCGCCCGGTCTCCCCCGAGGACGACACCCCCGAGGACGACGACCCCGACCTCGACGAGTCGGCCCTCTCCGGCAAGGAACTGCTGGTACGGGAGCTGGGGGCGTCGGTGGTCGAGGAGATTCCGCACGAGTAGTTCCGCTGGTTCCACGAGCAGGCGGGGTGCCGGGCCGCGCGTTCCGGGCCCCGCACTGGAGGAACCCACAAGCCTCCCCGCCCCGCTCCTTCGGAAGCCCGCACAAACCGCACCGGCCCGTTCCCATTAGGCTTCACCCCGTGAAGGTCCTTGTCATCGGCGGCGGCGCCCGCGAACACGCCCTGTGCCGTTCCCTGTCCCTCGACCCCGACGTCACCGCGCTGCACTGCGCACCCGGCAACGCCGGTATCGCCGAGGTCGCCGAACTGCACCAGGTCGACGCCCTCGACGGCGCGGCCGTCACCGCGCTGGCCACCCGGCTCGGTGCCGAACTGGTCGTGGTCGGGCCGGAGGCGCCCCTCGTCGCCGGGGTCGCCGACGCCGTACGCGAGGCGGGCATCCCGGTCTTCGGGCCCTCCGGGCAGGCCGCGCAGCTGGAGGGCTCCAAGGCATTCGCCAAGGACGTCATGGCCGGCGCCGGCGTCCCCACGGCCCGCTCCTACGTCTGTGTGAACCCGGCCGAGGTCGACGCGGCCCTCGACGCCTTCGGCGCGCCCTACGTCGTCAAGGACGACGGGCTGGCCGCAGGCAAGGGCGTCGTCGTCACCGACGACATCGAGGCGGCCCGCGTGCACGCGAACGCGTGCGACCGCGTCGTCATCGAGGAGTTCCTGGACGGCCCGGAGGTCTCCCTCTTCGCGGTCACCGACGGCGAGAACGTACGCCCGCTCCAGCCCGCCCAGGACTTCAAGCGCGCGCTCGACGGCGACGCGGGCCCGAACACCGGCGGCATGGGCGCGTACTCGCCGCTGCCCTGGGCCGACCCCAAGCTGGTCGACGAGGTCGTGCAGAGCGTGCTCCAGCCGACCGTCGACGAGATGCGCCGCCGCGGTACCCCGTTCTCCGGACTGCTGTACGCCGGTCTCGCGATCACCTCGCGGGGCGTCCGCGTGATCGAGTTCAACGCCCGCTTCGGCGACCCCGAGACCCAGGTCGTGCTGGCCCGCCTCCAGACCCCGCTCGCCGGTCTGCTGATGGCCGCCGCCACCGGCAACCTCGCCGACCTCGAGCCCCTGCGCTGGAGCGACGACGCGGCCGTCACCGTGGTCGTCGCCTCCCACAACTACCCCGGCACCCCGCGCACCGGCGACCCGATCACCGGCCTCGACGAGGTGGCCGCCGAGGACGCCCCGCACGCCTACGTCCTGCACGCCGGCACCCGCGCCGAGGGCGACGCCGTCGTCAGCGCGGGCGGCCGCGTCCTGTCCGTCACGGCCACCGGCACGGACCTCACCGAGGCCCGCGACCGCGCCTACCGGGCCGTCGCCCGCATCGGCCTCGACGGGTCCCAGCACCGCACCGACATCGCGGCGAAGGCGGCCGCGGGCGCCTGACCCGGCCCTGCGGAACACTCCCGCGCACCCAACCCGACAGGCCCCGGCTCCGTCTCAGGAGCCGGGGCCTGATCCTTGCTGTCCGTCATCCACCTTTCCCCAAAGCCATTCCATCGAGTGACCGATGAGCCATACGGCTGACGGGCACGAAGGCCCCAACTATGGTGCCGCGCAGGCATTCCGGCACTTGGCCCACCGGCATTGCGATGTCAGTGGCGGGTGCCACAGTGGGGGAGTGAGCAAGAGCCGGAGAGCAGCAGGAAAGTCCAGGGCAGCAAGGAGGGGGTGAGGTCCGGCCGTGACCGGTATCGGTGGTGTGGAGATGGGCGCGCAGGCAGCGCGCTCCCGGGCGCTGGCCGTGCTGCGCGTCCGCAGCAGGGCGCTGGCCGTCGCCCTGTTGCCCGCTGCGGCCGCCGTGATCCTGCTCGTGGGCGGCTCCACCGGGCACCTCGCGGGCGGGGGCTGGGACACGGCCCGCTGGGCGGTGTCGGCGCTCGCGCTTCTCGTACTGGCGGCCGCCGCCGGAGTCGCCCTCGTCGTCGCCCGCTCCCGGCCCGCCGTGACCCCGACGGTCACGATCGCCGAGGAGTCGGCGCCGGACCTCTACCGGATGGTGCGCGACCTGGCCGACCGGCTCGACGTCCCCGCCCCCTCCGCGATAGCGCTCACGCCGGACTGCGACAGCTGGCTGGAGGACCGCACCCACCCGGCCCACGGCCCGCCGCCCGTGGAGGAACACGACGACGTGGCCGGCGTCGGCGGACCCGCCCACCGCCGGACCGCCGCCGCGCCCGTCCTCGTCATCGGCTCGCCCTTCCTGTGGTGGATGCGCGTGGGCGAACTGCGTGCCGTCCTCGCCCCGGTCGTCGCCGGCGCGGGCCCCTCGGCGCACCCCGACATAGCCGCGGCCCGCCGCTTCATACGGGGCCTGGACGCCGCGGTGGCGGTGGCCTCGTCGGGCAGGCGCGGCCCGCTGTCCCGGGCGGCGTGCGCGGGGCTCGGCTGGGTGGCCCGGCTCCTGCTGCGCAGCTGCCGCGTGCACGCGGCACAGATGGAGCGCGGGGTCGCGACCGCGGCCGCCGAGCGTGCACAGGCTGTGGACTACGGTCTGCGGATCGTCGCGCAGGAGCAGGTCGGGCTCGCCTACGCGGGCTGGGACCGGCTGCTGACCCGGGTGGCGCTGCCCGCCTGGCGGATGGGCCGCTGGCCCTCCCGGCTGGACGTGGGCGTGGTCGCCGCGCTCACGGAGCTGTCCCGCCGCGACCGCCTGGCCGAGGGCTTCGCCTCCCGCCTGGGCGAACGTCCGGCCTGCGACCTGCTGGAGGAGCCAGGGGTGATGGACGAGGCGGTCTCCCTCCTCGCCGCGCGTCTCTTCCACGGCGGGCCGGCCGAGACCGGCCCGGACTGGGCGCCGGTGGCCTGGGAGGAGTATCCCGAGGAAGTCGTCGACCGGACCTGGCGCACGGACGCGGCCCGCCTCCACCGCGTCCTGGACACCCTGGGCGTCCGCCGCACCGCGGACGACGCGACACCGGGCACGGACGGCCCGACCCTGGCCCGCGTCCTGGACCACCTCACGACAACCCCCGCCCCGGCCGCCGACGGCCCCTCCCCGCCGCGGAACACGACAGCCGCGACCGACACGGGGGCGGAACCCGGCCCCGGAGCGGCGACAGAACCCGTCACCGACACTGACACCGGAGCGACGACCGAGTCCGGTACCGGCCCCGGCACGGTGGCCCAGCCCGGCACCGGACGCGTACCGGTGACCGCGCCCGGCACCGACGCCACCACGCATCCGCCGTACGGCGAGCACGGCGCTCACGCCGGGCACGGCGCTCACGCCGGGCAGGCCGCCCACGCCGGGCACGGCGCCCACGCCGGGCAGGACGCTCACGCCGGGCAGGACGCTCACGCCGGGCACGGCGCCCACGCCGGGCAGGACGCTCACGCCGGGCACGGCGCCCACGCCGGGCAGGACGCTCACGCCGGGCACGGCGCCCACGACGCGCAGGCTGCCCACGCCGGGCACGGCGCCCACGCCGGGCAGGACCCTCACGACGCGCAGACCGCCCACGAAACGCCCGCCGCCCCCGCCGCCCACCCAGGCACCCACGAGGACGCGGACACTCCCGGCGGCCACCACCCGGACCACCGTGCCGCCCCCTCCTCCGCCTCCGCCCCTTCCTCGGCCTCCGCCGACGACACCGCCTCCGCCGCCGACGACGACGACCTGGCCGGCACCACGGCCCGCGGAGCCGCCCTCGCGGCAGGGCTCAGTGCCCAGCTGGCCCGCGAGGAGGCGGAGGCGCAGCCGGCCGGGGTCCAGGCCCCCGCTCAGGGAGCCGCGGCGCCGGTCGGCCCCGACGCCGCCCTCTGGGACGACCGCGCGCTGCCTCTCCTCCCCCTGCAGCCCCCGCGCACCGGCCGCGAGATCCTCACCGCCCACGTCACGGCGATGGTGTGCTGCGCGGCGATGGACACCGCCGGCGCGACCCCCGGCCTCGACTGGCTCGACGGGCCGTCCCTCCTGGTCGACGGCG
Source organism: Streptomyces sp. BB1-1-1 (assembly GCF_031597775.1). NCBI lineage: Bacteria > Bacillati > Actinomycetota > Actinomycetes > Kitasatosporales > Streptomycetaceae > Streptomyces > Streptomyces sp. BB1-1-1. Next base: position 4,613,021 of record NZ_CP134203.1, read on the forward strand.
CCCGCGCCGTGGACCTGGGCCCCCACGTCCGCAGCCTCGTCGAGACGGGCGACCCGGGCCCCCTGCGCGTCTGGATGACCGAGCTCGGCATACGCCCGGAAAAGCCGGTGCGCCTGGTCTGACCCGCCGCCCCACCGGCTGCCGTGCCGGAACGCCGAATCGGACTCCCTGATTCCACTTTGGGCCACTTCGCAACGAACAGTGACAGCACGCGCGCGAAATGTGATGTGCTGGGACCGATCGCGCACATGGCAAAGGCGTTCGTCATACGCACGACCACGGGGGCACGAGGGAGGGGACTGTCCCATGGGGCCCGAGCAGATCCGCCGCTGGGAGTCGGGAGCACTCGCGCATGCCGTGACGGATCCCTTCGGACAGGGGCCCGTCCCCTGGTTGCGCGGCGGCGAGACGTACTTCGGCGACACCGGCCAGGTCGTCGCCTGGTACGCGGACCAGGACGGCGTACCGGACCCGGACCCGGACGGCAGGACCGGCACGAAGACCCGAGGGCGGCGCACCGACGGCGGCGGCCCGCGCGGCGCCGACGACGTCCGCCGCCAGATCAAGGGCTTCACCGCCACCGGAGCCGCCGCCCCCGGCGAGGCCATCGACTTCCACATCACCGTCGACCCGCCCCAGGAATTCAGCGTCGACGTCTACCGGATCGGCCACTACGGCGGTGACGGCGCCGCCAAGATCACCACCAGCCCCCGCCTGTCCGGCATCGTCCAGCCCCCGCCGCTCACCGCCGACCGCACGGTCTCCTGCCATCACTGGTGGCTGTCCTGGCGGCTCCAGATCCCGTCGTACTGGAACATCGGCGCGTACGTGGCCGTCCTGACCACCGCCGACGGCTACCGCTCCCACGTGCCCTTCACGGTCCGCGACAGCCACCCGGCCGACCTGCTCCTCCTCCTGCCGGACATCACCTGGCAGGCGTACAACCTCTACCCGGAGGACGGCCGCACCGGCGCCAGCCTCTACCACGCCTGGGACGACGACGGCCGGCTCCTCGGCGAGGCGGACGCCGCGACGACCGTCTCCTTCGACCGTCCGTACGCGGGTGCCGGCCTGCCCCTCCACGTCGGCCACGCCTACGACTTCATCCGCTTCGCCGAGCGCTACGGCTACGACCTCGCCTACGCCGACGCCCGCGACCTGCACTCCGGCCGCGTCGACCCGACCCGCTACCGGGGCCTGGTCTTCCCCGGGCACGACGAGTACTGGTCCCCCGCCATGCGCCGCACCACGGAACTCGCCCGCGAGCACGGCACGTCCCTGGTCTTCCTCTCCGCCAACACCATGTACTGGCAGGTGGAGCTGGCCCCCTCCCCGTCCGGGACCCCCGACCGCCTGCTGACCTGCCGCAAGCGCCGGGGCCCGGGCCGGCCGGTGCTGTGGCGGGAGGTCGACCGCGCCGAACAGCAACTGCTCGGCATCCAGTACGCCGGCCGCGTCCCCGAACCGCACCCGATGATCGTCCGCAACGCCGGGCACTGGCTCTGGGAGGCCACCGGAGCGCACGAGGGCGACGAGATCGAGGACCTGGTCGCGGGCGAGGCCGACCGCTACTTCCCGCGCACCGCCCTCCCGGAGCACGACGAGCGGGTCCTGCTCGCGCACAGCCCGTACACCGACGTCGAGGGCGCCCGGCGCCACCAGGAGACGTCGCTGTACCGGGCGCCGTCGGGCGCCTGGGTCTTCGCGTCCGGGACGTTCGCCTGGTCGCCGGCGCTGGACCGCCCGGGCCACGTCGACTCCCGGGTCCAGCGGGCCACCGCCAACCTCCTGGACCGCATCTGCAAACGGGACTGACCCGCACCCGGACCGACCCGCCGTCCCCGATCACCCGGCCGTACGGGAGAATCGGAACCACTTGGACAGAACCACGGGGAGGAACCGTGTCCGGATTCGTCGAAAAGCCCGAGCCGATCCAGGTTCCGGGTCTGGTGCATCTGCACACCGGCAAGGTGCGCGAGCTGTACCAGAACGAGGCGGGCGACCTCGTGATGGTCGCCAGCGACCGCATCTCCGCCTACGACTGGGTGCTGCCGACCGAGATCCCCGACAAGGGCCGGGTCCTCACCCAGCTCTCCCTGTGGTGGTTCGACCAGCTCGCCGACCTGGTCCCGAACCACGTCCTGAGCACCGAGCTGCCCCCCGGCGCCCCCGCCGACTGGGAGGGCCGCGCGCTGGTCTGCAAGTCCCTGCGGATGGTCCCCGTGGAGTGCGTGGCCCGCGGCTACCTCACCGGCTCGGGGCTGGCCGAGTACAACGAGACCCGTACCGTCTGCGGCCTCGCGCTCCCCGAGGGCCTCGTCGACGGCTCGGAGCTGCCCGCCCCGATCTTCACCCCGGCCACCAAGGCCGAGGTCGGCGAGCACGACGAGAACGTCTCCTACGAGGAGGTCGCCCGCCAGGTCGGCGCGGACACCGCGGCCGCCCTGCGCCAGGCCACCCTCGCCGTCTACTCCCGCGCCCGGGACATCGCCCGCGACCGCGGCGTCATCCTGGCGGACACCAAGTTCGAGTTCGGCTTCGCGGGCGAGAGCGGCGACGACCTCGTCCTCGGCGACGAGGTACTCACCCCGGACTCCTCCCGCTTCTGGCCGGCCGACCAGTGGCAGCCGGGCCGCGCGCAGCCGTCGTACGACAAGCAGTTCGTCCGGGACTGGCTGACCTCGGCGGAGTCCGGCTGGGACCGGAAGAGCGAGCAGCCCCCGCCGCCGCTGCCGCAGCGGGTCGTGGACGCGACCCGCGCCAAGTACGTGGAGGCGTACGAGCGCCTGACCGGCCTGACCTGGTCGTAGCCGCAGTAGCCGCGGCACCGCGGACACGAGAAAGCCCCCGGCCGGAACCGGGGGCTTCCTCACACGGAGCGAACGACGAGGTTCGAACTCGCGACCTCAACCTTGGCAAGGTTGCGCTCTACCAACTGAGCTACGTTCGCACTGCGCCGTGGCGCGACAGCCACTATACCCAACCCCGCTCCCGCGCGAGCCGCACCGCCGCGTGCCGGTTCTCGGCGCCGAGCTTGTTCGCGGCCGACGACAGATAGTTCCGTACGGTCCCCTCCGCGAGCGCGGCGCGCTCGGCGATCTCCGCGACGGGCGCCCCGTCGGCGGCGTGCTCCAGCACCTCGGCCTCGCGCACGGTCAGCGGCGAGTCCCCGGCGGAGATCGCGTCGGCGGCCAACTCCGGGTCGACGTAGCGGTTTCCGGCGTGCACCGCGCGGATCAGCTCGGCGAGCCGCTGGGCGCTGACCGTCTTGGGGACGAACCCGCGCACCCCCGCCGCGAGCGCCCGCTTCAGATGGCCGGGCCGCCCGTGACTGGTCACGATCAGCACCCGGCAGGCGGGCAGCTCGGTCCGCAGGGATGTGGCGACCTTCACACCGTCCGCGCCGGGCATCTGCAGATCCAGTACGGCGACGTCCGGCGCGTGCGCCCGTGCCATCGCCAGTGCCTCCGGACCGGTGGCGGCCTCGGCGACCACGACGAGGTCGTCCTCCAGGGACAGCAGGGCCGCCAGCGCCCCGCGGATGAGGTGCTCGTCGTCGGCGAGCAGCACCCGTACGGGGGTCGTCACGACGCGGCCTCCAGCACCGCGGAACCGGCCGCCGGCAGCGGCACCTGGGCCGTGAGCCGGAACACGCCGTTGCCGGCCCGACCGGCGTCCAGCGTGCCGTCCACGGCGGACAGCCGCTCCCGCAGCCCCGCGAGCCCGGACCCGCCCGAGGGCTCTTCCTCGGCCGTCTCCGCCACGCCGTCGTTCTCCACCGTGAGCACTACCCGCCCCTCCGCAATCCGCACCGTCACGGCGCACTTCTCCGCGTTGCCGTGCCGCAGCACGTTCGTCGTCGCCTCCCGCACCACCCAGCCGAGCGCCGACTGGACCTCGGCGGGCAGTCCGGCCGTCTCGCCGGTGACCTCCGAGACGATGCCGGCCGCCGAGAGCACGCCCCTGGCGCCGGCCAGTTCGACCTCCAGGGCGACCTCCCGGTAGCCGCGCACGACGTCCCGGACCTCCCGCTGCGACTCCTGGGCGATGCGCTGCACCTCGATCATCTGCTCCACCGCCTCGGGCCGGCCGCGCCGGGAAAGCTGGACGGCCAGTTCGCTCTTGAGCGCGATCACCGCCAGGTTCCGGCCCATCACGTCGTGCAGGTCCCGGCCGAACCGCAGCCGTTCCTCGGCGACCGCGAGCCGGGTCCGGGTCTCCCGCGCCTGGTCCAGTTCGTAGACGGCGTTGAGCAGCCATACGGAGAAGACACAGGCGAAGGCGACGAAACCGCCGCCCACCAGCACGACGCCCGCGGTGAAGAGGGCGGCGGGGGCCGGCACGTCCAGCAGGAGCGAGAGTGTCGCGGCGCCGACCGAGAAACCGAGGACGAGCACGATCGCGTGCCGTCGGCTGCGCAGGCCGAGCGCGATGATGCCGGACCCGATGGTCACGACACCCCCGAAGGCCGCGCCCGCCGCCGCGGCGACGTCCCCACCGTACGACCCGCCCTTGGCGACGCCGAGTGAGGCGAACGCGATCACCACGGTGAGGACGGCGAGCGTCCACAGCAGCCGTACGGGCTTCGCCCGCAGGCCGAGTTCCCAGTCCAGCGTCCGGGACGCGACCAGCATGAGGACGGTGGCGTGCACGCCGACCATCAGGAAGAGCACGGTCGCGAGCCGGGCGTCGACCTGTCCGAAGGCCGACAGCCCCATGGCGACGATCTCCACGACTCCGAAGAAGTGGAACGACCACCGCGTGTACGTCTCCACCTTCTCCGGCGTGCTCTTCCGCCGCCACCATCCGCCCGGCCTGCGCATCCGACCCACTGCTCCCACTCGCCCCGTACCTCAGTGCCGCGGCTCCCAGCGGAACCACCGCCGTACAGCAAACACCGCGACCACGGTCCAGGCCACCGCCGTCGCCACGGCGCCCAGCGCCTCGTAGGCCGACAGGTCGCCGGTCCAGCCACCGCGCACCAGGGTGATGACGGGCGTCAGCGGCAGCAGCTCGCAGAAGGAGGCCAGCCGGTCGGGGAGCACCTCCAGCGGGACGAACATGCCGGAGCCGAGCATCGAGACGAACATGAACGGCAGCGGTGTGACCTGCGCGCTCTCACCGGTCCGGGTGAAGCTCGCGGTGACGGCCGCGAGCGCGGCGCACATCACCAGGCCGAGCAGCAGGCCGAGGACGGCCAGGTGGGGCGCGGACGGCGCGGACAGGTCGAGCAGCACGAAGCAGCCCGCCGCCAGGAGCAGGCTCTGCACGAGGCCGCTGAGGACGGCCGGCATCGCGGACCCGCTCAGGATCTCGACGTCCCGCAGCTCACCGGTGCGCAGCCGCTTGAGGACGAGTTCCTCGCGCCGGACGACGAAGACGCCGACGAGAGCCGAGTAGACGGCGAACAGCAGGGAGAAGCCGATCGCGGCGGGCAGGACGAGCGTGCCGGTGGTCAGTCCGGCCTCGGCGAGGTCCATCTCCTTGGACGCCTGCTGCACGCTGAACGGCAGCACCAGCGGCACGAACAGCGCGGCGAAGAGGGTGCCCTTGTTCCGTCCGAGCAGGGTCATCTCGGCGCGGGCGAGGACGGTCATGCGCCCCATCGGTGTGGTGACCGCGGCGTTCGTGGCGCGCGCCGCGGAGTGCTCGGTGGTCGTGGCGCTCATGCCGTGTACTCCTTCGTCGTCGTGCCCTCGGCCGTCCCCGCGGACGCCTCCTTCGCGATCCCCAGGAACGCCTCCTCCAGGGACGCCGACCGCACGTCCAGGCGGCGCAGTTCCACTCCGGCCTGCCCGGCCCAGACCAGTAGTCCGGTGGCGGCGCGCTGGAGTTCATGGGTGCGCAGCCGGACCATCCGGCCGTCGACCTCGTGTCCGCCGACGCCCAGTTCGTCGAGCGGCGGCAGGTCGCCCACGAAGTAGCCCGTGGGCAGTTCGAAGGAGATCCGGGACGGCTGCGCGGCGGTCACCTCGGCCGGGGTTCCGGTGGCGGCGATCCGGCCCTCGTGCATGATCGCGAGCCGGTCGGCGAGGTTCTCGGCCTCCTCCAGGTAGTGCGTGGTCAGCAGCACCGTCGTACCGCCGTCGCGCAGCGCGCTCACCAACTCCCAGGTGTCCCGGCGGCCTTCGGCGTCCAGTCCGGTGCTGGGCTCGTCGAGGAAGAGCACCTCGGGGTCGCCGAGCAGCGCGAGCGCCAGGTCCAGGCGGCGCCGCTGGCCTCCGGACAGCTGCTTCACGCGGGTGTCGGCCTTGTTCTCCAGGCCGACCATCGCCAGCACCTCCGCCGGCGGACGGGCCCCGCTCACACAGCCCGCCCACATCCGCGCGGTCTCCGCGACGGTCAGCTCGGACGGGAAGCCGCCCTCCTGGAGCATCACTCCGGTGCGGGGGCGTACGGCGGCCCGCTCGGTGTACGGGTCGTGTCCGAGGACCCGCACCCGCCCGCCGGCCGGAGCGGCGAGGCCCTCCAGCAGCTCGACCGTCGATGTCTTGCCGGCGCCGTTGGTGCCGAGGAGGGCGAAGACCTCGCCGCGGCGCACGGAGAAGTCGATTCCGCGCACGGCCTCGAACCCGCCCCCGTACACACGTCGCAGGTCGGTGACCTCAATCACGTGTTCGTGTCCGTTTGATTGCATGCCTCAAGCATTACGGCCTTCCGGGCCGGGGGACAGTGCGGCCCGTCATCACCGGGCATGACAAATGTCAGAGGGGGCGGCCGACCACCGCGCCGGAGGCACGAAAAGACCCCGGTCCTTGGAGGACCGGGGTCTGATTCCCGAGCGGACGACGAGGCTCGAACTCGCGACCTCAACCTTGGCAAGGTTGCGCTCTACCAACTGAGCTACGTCCGCATTGCCCCCGACCGGCCTTCACCGATCGGTGCGAGCACCAGCCTACCTGATCAGATCGAGTGATCGGTACGGCGATGCAGAGCGGGTGACAGGAATTGCACACTGCGCCTTCCCCCTGGAAGGGGGATGTTCTACTACTGAACTACACCCGCGTGTTCCGTGAGCTGGGCCTTTCGGCCTCGCCCCTCGGCGTGCTCCAGACTTTAGCTGATCACCCGGGGTGCTGCGCAAGTCGGTTGCCGCGAGGGGCGGCTGAGCGGCCGTCGGCCGCTCCCGCCGGACGCGGCTCTCGTCACGTACGGCTCACGGCGCACGCCTCACCGCGTACGGCTCACCGCCTACGGCTCACTGTGCCGCGGCGAACGCCTCGTACACCTTCTTCGGGATCCGGCCCCGCGCCGGCACGTCCATCTTGTTCGCCTGCGCCCAGGCCCGGACCGCCGCCGGGTCGGGGGCGACCTCCGTCTGCCGGTACGCCTTGCCGGACCGTGACCGCTTGCGGCCGGCCGACACGAACGGCTCGAGAGCCTTGCGCAGCTTTCGGGCATTGGCTTCGTTCAGGTCGATCTCGTACATCCGGCCGTCGACACCGAAGGCGATCGTCTCCGCCGCTTCCGAGCCGTCGATGTCGTCAAAGAGAGTGACCACGACACGCTGCGCCACGAATATCGGTCCCTTCGTGCGGCATCTCCGCGATGACGTGCCAGGACACCGCGATGATGCCGACTGTTCGCCTGTAATTGGGCAAAGTATCGGCTAATGACATTTCATTTGTACAGTGCCCGGCATTGCAATGGGAAGCCCGACTAAATCTCTCCGCGTGTCCGTCACGCAATAGGCGTCCATGCCGCATCCGGGATCTTTCCCGAAGCTTTTCGTGAGCACCTCCTCCCGATGCCGAATCGTGACAGGGCTCACGTAGTTTCCTCCAAGGCTACGCGCGTAGAAATTTTGTACGGGTAGTCTGAAGGAACCTGCTCAGCACCACACACCGGGAGTGCCAGTGGCACGCGTCGTAGTCGACGTCATGCTCAAGCCGGAGATCCTCGACCCCCAGGGCCAGGCGGTGCAGCGCGCACTGCCGCGGCTGGGTTTCGAGGGGATCTCGGACGTACGTCAGGGAAAGCGATTCGAACTGGAAGTGGACGGGCCGGTCGACGACGCCGCCCTCGCCCGCATCCATGATCTTGCGGAATCCTTCCTCGCCAACACCGTGATCGAGGACTTCACCGTCAAGGTCGAGTCCGACGACGTAGTCGCGGGGGCAGTGAAGTGACCGCTCGTATTGGCGTTGTCACTTTCCCCGGCAGTCTCGACGACCGGGACACGCAGCGCGCGATCCGCGTCGCCGGCGCCGAACCCGTGTCTCTCTGGCACAAGGACAAGGACCTCAAGCAGGTCGACGCCGTGGTGCTCTGCGGTGGTTTCTCTTACGGCGACTATCTGCGCGCCGGCGCCATCGCGCGCTTCTCACCGGTGATGGACACGGTCATCGACCAGGCCAAGGCCGGCCTCCCGGTGCTCGGCATCTGCAACGGCTTCCAGATCCTCACCGAGGCGCACCTGCTGCCCGGCGGCATGCTGGGCAACGACCACCTGCACTTCATCTGCCGCGACCAGAAGCTGCGGGTGGAGAACGCGGACACGTCCTGGACCAGCGACTACGCCGCCGGCCAGGAGATCCACATCCCGCTGAAGAACATGGACGGCCGCTACGTCGCCGACCGGCGCACGCTGGACGAGCTGGAGGCCGAGGGCCGGGTCGCCTTCCGGTACCTGGACATGAACCCGAACGGCTCGCTCAACGACATCGCCGGCATCACCAACGCCGCCGGGAACGTCGTCGGCCTCATGCCGCACCCCGAGCACGCCGTCGAGCCGCTGATCGGCACCGGCCGCACCGACGGCCTCCCGTTCTTCACCTCGATCCTCAAGAAGCTGGTCAACGCATGAGCCGGACGCCTCTGGACACGGTCGAGCACGCGACCGCGACCCCCGACGTCGAGCTGCCCTGGGCCGAGCTGGGCCTGAAGAAGGACGAGTACGAGCGGGTGGTGGAGATCCTCGGCCGCCGCCCGACCGGCGCGGAACTCGCCATGTACTCCGTCATGTGGTCCGAGCACTGCTCGTACAAGAGCAGCAAGGTCCACCTGCGCCAGTTCGGCGAGAAGGCCCCCGAGTCCGACGCGATGCTCGTCGGCATCGGCGAGAACGCCGGTGTCGTCGACGTCGGGCAGGGCTACGCGGTCACCTTCAAGGTCGAGTCGCACAACCACCCGTCGTACGTCGAGCCCTACCAGGGCGCGGCCACGGGTGTCGGCGGCATCGTCCGCGACATCATCGCGATGGGCGCCCGCCCGGTCGCCGTCGTGGACCCCCTGCGCTTCGGCGCCGCCGACCACCCCGACACCAAGCGCGTCCTGCCCGGCGTCGTCGCCGGCATCGGCGGCTACGGCAACTGCCTGGGCCTGCCCAACATCGGCGGCGAGGTCGTCTTCGACGCCTGCTACCAGGGCAACCCGCTGGTCAACGCCGGTGCCATCGGCGTCATGCGGCACGAGGACATCCACCTCGCCAAGGCGTCCGGCGCGGGCAACAAGGTCATCCTGTACGGCGCCCGCACGGGCGGCGACGGCATCGGCGGCGCGTCGATCCTGGCCTCCGAGACCTTCGACGACGCCAAGCCCTCCAAGCGCCCCGCCGTCCAGGTCGGCGACCCCTTCCAGGAGAAGCTCCTCATCGAGTGCACCCTGGAGGCGTTCAAGGAGAAGCTGGTCGTCGGCATCCAGGACCTGGGAGCCGCGGGCCTGTCCTGCGCGACCAGCGAACTGGCCTCCAACGGCTCGGGCGGCATGCGCGTCACCCTGGACGACGTCCCCCTGCGCGACTCGACCCTCTCGCCCGAGGAAATCCTCATGAGCGAGTCGCAGGAGCGCATGTGCGCGGTCGTGGAGCCGGAGAAGGTCGACCGCTTCCTGGAGATCTGCGACAAGTGGGACGTCATCGCCACCGTCATCGGTGAGGTCACCGACGGCGACCGCCTGGAGATCTACTGGCACGGCGGCAAGATCGTCGACGTCGACCCGCGCACGGTCGCCCACGACGGCCCGGTCTACGAGCGTCCCTACGCCCGCCCCGAGTGGCAGGACGCCCTTCAGGCCGACGACGCGAACAAGCTGCCCCGGCCGGAGACGAGCGAGCAGCTCAAGGACCAGGTCCTGAAGCTGGTCGGGTCGCCCAACCAGGCGTCCAAGCAGTGGATCACCCAGCAGTACGACCACTTCGTGCAGGGCAACACCGTTCTCGCCCAGCCCGAGGACTCCGGCATGATCCGCGTGGACGAGGAGTCCGGCCTCGGCGTCGCCATCGCGACCGACGGCAACGGCCGGTACGCCAAGCTCGACCCGTACACGGGCGCGCAACTGGCCCTGGCGGAGGCCTACCGCAACGTGGCGACGACCGGCGCGAAGCCGCTCGCCGTCTCCGACTGCCTGAACTTCGGCTCGCCCGAGGACCCGGCGGTCATGTGGCAGTTCGCGGAGGCGGTGCGCGGTCTGGCGGACGGCTGCCTTCAGCTGGGCACCCCGGTGACCGGCGGCAACGTCTCGCTCTACAACCAGACGGGCGAGGCGGCCATCCACCCCACCCCCGTGGTGGCCGTGCTGGGCGTCATCGACGACGTGGCCCGCCGCACGCCGGTCGCCTTCCAGGAGGAGGGCCAGCTGCTCTACCTCCTCGGCGACACCCGTGAGGAGTTCGGCGGCTCGGCCTGGTCCCAGGTCGTCCACGACCACCTCGGCGGCCTGCCCCCGAAGGTCGACCTGGAGCGCGAGCGCCTCCTCGGCGAGATCCTGATCTCCGCCTCGCGCGACGGCATGATCGACTCCGCGCACGACCTGTCCGACGGCGGTCTGGTCCAGGCGGTCGTCGAGTCGGCACTGCTCGGGGAGAAGGGCGCGCGTCTGGTCGTACCGGACGGGCTCGACGCCTTCACCTTCCTGTTCTCGGAGTCGGCGGGCCGCGCGGTCGTCGCCGTCCCGCGCTCGGAGGAGCTGCGCTTCAACGACATGTGCGGTGCGCGCGGCCTGCCCGCGACCCGCATCGGTGTCGTGGACGGCGACGCGGTCGAGGTCCAGGGCGAGTTCACCCTCCCCCTGACCGACCTGCGCGAGGCCCACGAGGGCACGATCCCGGCGCTGCTCGCGTAGAAGGCCTGTGCGGTCGAGGTCCCGTCCGGTTGTTCCGGGCGGGACCTCGCCGTTTCAACGCACGTAGCTCTTGAGGATCTCCGTGTCGAGTTCGATGCCGACCGGGTCGGGGAGGACCAGCGTCTCGCCGAACTTCGTGACGCGGGCGTCCCGGTAGCCGCCTACCCGCCGGTCCGGACTGCTGTGCACCGTGACTGTGCAGCTGTCACGGTCGATCAGCAGGTACAGGGGGATTCCGGCCTGTCCGTACGCGGCTGGCTTCTCGTGCCGGTCCCGTCGGTCGGTGTCCGAGTCGTACGAGGTGACCTCGACGACCATGAGTGCTCCGGCTGGGTCGGCCCATTCGCCGTGTCCCGCGAAATGAGCCTCGGGCGCGATCACGGCGTCCGGCCGCGCTCTGCTCTGCCGGTACGCGTCGACGCGGAGGCCTCGTGCGTGATAAAGGTCCAGGTCCGGGCGGGCCTGAATACAGCGCTTGGCCAGCCAGGACACGATGGTGTCGTGATCCCCGTCGGTCACTCTTTTGACCCCGATCCGTCCGTCGATGAACTCCAACGTGACGGTCTCGGGAGCGGTGGAAGCGATCGTTTCGAACTCGTCCACCGACATCTGAGACGTGTGCTCGGTCATAACCGTCATGTTGCACCTCCTTCCAGGCGCGGACCAGTGTTTCCGGGCCGGCGGCGCTCCCGGGCCGCCTTTCGCGGCCAGACACGCGTACGAGTGACTCTTGCACGATATTACGTAGCTACGTAATATCGAAGAAGTGGAGCAACTGGAACAACGCGTAACCGACCTCGAACGGCGCCTCGCCGCCCTGGAAGCCGCCGACCGGCCCGCACCCCACCTCGGTGAGGGCGAGTTCTGGGCCCTTGAGGGGCTGAAGGAGCAGCTCGCCGAGATGCGGGCCGCCGACGGGGGCGTCCTGTTCACCGGCGCCGTCCGCCTGCCGACCGGTGAGCGGTACGAATGGCAGCACGGCGCCTTGACCGAAGGCCTGCTGGACGTCGACTGGGCCGAGACCGCCGAGGCGTTCGCGGCACTCGGGCATCCCGTCCGGCTGCGGCTGCTGCGCGAGATCCTCGGCGGCCGGCGCACCGCCGCGGAGCTGGCCGAGCTGGACGAGGTGGGCACTACCGGCCAGATCTACCACCACCTCCGCCAGCTCACCGGCGCCGGCTGGCTGCACACCACCGGCCGGGGCCGCCACGAGGTGCCGCCGGGGCGGGTCGTACCGCTGCTGGTGGCGCTGTCGGCGGCGCGCGGCTGACCGGGAACGGCGCGACCGCTGATCGAAGGGGGACCCATGTCCGCACGCAAGCTAGCCATGACCACATTCCGGGCGCTGCAACTGGGCTTCATAGCCCTGGTGACCGCCGACATCATCTTCGGCTTCGGGTATCCGTGGTGGTGGAACTTCCTGCCGCTCGCCCTTGCCTACGTCCTCATCACCGTGGTCAACCGGTGGGGCGGCGGTGCCCCGGACGCCCCGCGCGTCGCCCGTGAAACCGTCGAGGTCGACCCGCCCGTCACCGGCCGCTGGTCCGCGCTGAACAGCCCCGCCGACCGCACCCCGAGCCACGGCACCCACGCCTACGGGCAGACCTTCGCCGTGGACCTCGTCGCCGAGCCGGAGCCCGGCGCCCGCCCCGGCTTCCGCGCCCTGTGGCCGATCGCCCGCCGCAGCCGTGACTTCCCGGCGTTCGGAGCGCCGCTGCTCGCGGTCGCCGACGGCACTGTCGTCCGGACCGACGACACCCAGCGCGACCACCTGAGCCGCAACTCGCTGCCCGCGCTGCTGTACCTGATGCTCGTGGAGGGCTCGGTCCGTGAGATGGGCGGCGTCCGCCGCATCGTCGGCAACCATCTGGTGCTGGATCTCGGCGACGGCACGTACGCGATGTACGCCCATGTGCGGCGCGGTTCCTTCGCCGTACGCGAGGGCGACCGGGTGCACGCCGGCGAGTTGCTGGCCCGGTGCGGCAACTCCGGCAACTCCTCCGAGCCGCACGTCCACTTCCAGCTGATGGACGGCCCCGACCCGGACACCGCCCGAGGCGTCCCCTTCACCTGGCGCGGGGTCGGCGTCCCGCGCAATGGCGAGGTCTTCGACGTACCCGAACCGGCGGACCGCGCCGCCCGCCGCGGCTGTTAGCTTCGTCGGGCGGTCGCGGAGCCGGTGGAGCCGCCGGGAGCCGCGGAACGGGGAAACGGGGGAGCAATGCGGGTGCCGGACGGTGTGCGCAAGTGCGTGAACGTCCTGCTGTGTCTGGCCGCCGTCGTGGCGATCGGCTGGAGCGGCCGCGAGATATGGCAGGTGTGGGACGGCCGGCGGCAGATCGACGCGGCCTGCGCGGGACTCGTCCCGGCCGGGCGGGTGCTGGCGCTCTCCCCGGCCGGCGGCCGGATCACGCACCGCGAAGCCGACGAGGGTGTGATCGAGATCGACCGCGGCCTCGGCGCCGGGGCGGCGCAGGACTGCGAGATCTTCAGCACCGAGGCCGGCGAGAAGGACGGCGAGGAGACGGGCGGGCGGTGGTTCTTCACGGGCGCGGTGGGCGTGCTGCCGGCGAACCGCCCCCTGATCGCCGACGGCCCGCTGGAGGACCTCGTCGACAGCTTCGGCGGCCCCACCCACCCCGACCAGCCGCTCGGCGGAGACATCGCGGGCTGGGTCACGGAATCCGACGTCGTCGTCCAGTTGCCGTGCGCCGAGGGCAGGGTGAACGGACGGGAGGTGACCGCCCTGTGGGCGCGGGCCTCGCTGCAGAACCCCGGGCGGCGGTTCACCGTCGGCGGTCAGCTCGGCGCGGACGACCGCGACATCCTCGCCGAGACGGCCGTGATCACCGCCAACAACCTCGCCGACCGGCTGGGCTGCACCGACCGGCTGCCCGACCCGCCGGACAACGTCCCCGCGCTGCCCGAGGGACCGGTCCCGGCGGCGCGCGCCGAGGGCACCTGCGCCTGGTACGGCAAGACCGGCCTCGCCCGCCGGTCCGGGTTCCCGGACCAGGTCGTCGAGAGCCGCACCGACGACCGGCTGTGGGACCAGCGGTGCGGCCTCGTGCTCAGCGAGAGCCGGGCGAGCGCCCTCTACCTGGCCGAGGGGAGCGAGCACCGCGTCAGCCGCCCGGAGCGCCCCGGACGGTGGTTCGTCTCCCTGCACACCTACGCCGGCGAGGAGGCGAAGACCCTCCTGCTCACCAGCACCAACCCGCGCGAGGAGCCCGAGCCCGCGACACCCGGCCGGGCCGGACGCAGCACCGAGGACCCGATCTGGTGGGCGTCCTCCGTCTGCGAAGGGAAGCCGCAGATCCACACCATGACCGTCTCCCTGGGCTACCACAGCGTCATGACCCCGCCGATGGAGCAGGTCTTCCGCGCCTACGTCGACGACGTGACCAACCGCCGGCACTGCACGGACCTGGTATTTCCCGAGAGCTCCACCTTCGACACCCCTTAAGCTCGCCGCCATGCCGCCAGCCAGGAAACGCGCCCGCGCCTACGACCCCGCCAGGACCCGCACCGCCGTACTGGCCCAGTTCGGCAACGTACGGGCGGCCGTCCGCACCCTCAGCCCCGGGCAGCTCGACCTGCCGACCCGGCTCGGCGACTGGACCGTACGGGAACTGGTCGCGCACATCGGGACGGCGTTGGCGGTGGTGGACCGGCTGCTCGGCGAGCCGGAGCCGACGCGGCAGGACGGGCACCTGCTCGACTGGCCGTTCGCGATCGCCGCCGACGCGGACGCCATCGCCGGCACCGCCCGGCGCCTCGCGGCCGAGCACCCCGACCCCGACGCCCACCTCGCCGAGATCGAGCGGCGCTTCACCGACCGCCTCGACGCCCACCCCGGCAGCCGGCTGCTGCCCACCGACGCGGGCGTGCTGCCGCTGGCCGACTACGTCGTCACCCGCACCGTCGAGCTGGTCGTCCACACCGACGACCTGAACGCCGCCGTGCCCGGCCTGGACGTGCCGTACGACCGGCAGGCCCTGGCCGCCGCGACCCGGCTGCTGGCCGACGCGCTCGCCGCCAGGGCACCCGGCGGCTCGACGGAGGTGCGGATCCCGCCGTACGCCGTCGTGCAGTGCGTCGAGGGCCCCCGGCACACCCGCGGCACCCCGCCCAACGTCGTCGAGACCGACCCGCTGACCTGGGTGCGGCTGGCCACCGGGCGGCTGGCCTGGGAGGACGCCGTGGCCGGGGCGAAGGTGAGCGCGAGCGGGGAACGGGCCGACCTCGGGGGACTGCTGCCGCTGCTCAGGTGACGCGGGGGACGCGGGGGACGACGAAGGTGAACGGAAAGAGGGGAACCAGTTCCTCCGCACCTCCGTCGAATGGGCATGTACAGGCAGAAGAAGCAGCAGCGCAGCATGACCCTGACCGTGGCGGCAGCCGTCGCGCTCGTGCCGCTCGCGGCGGCCTGCGGCAGCGAGAAGGCCGACGGCGGCAGCGGCTCCGTCGGCGCGGGCAAGCCCCTCACCGGCGTCCAGTGGAGCATCGACAGCGTCACCGTGGACGGCACCACCCACCGGGCACCGGAGGCGGCGCGGGTCCGGATCGACGACAGCGGCGAGGCGGCGGGCAGCACCGGCTGCAACACCTTCAGCGCCCGCGCCGACATCGACGGTGAGCGCGTCCGGCTCAGCGACGCCATGTTCACCGAGAAGGCCTGCGAGAAGACGCCCATCGACTTCGAGAAGTCCCTCGGCCGCACCCTCACCACCGGCCCGCTCACCACGAAGACCGAGGGCGAGCGGCTGACCCTCACCACCTCCGACGGTGACACCGTCCGGCTCAGCAAGCAGCCGGACGCACCCCTCTACGGCACGCGGTGGACCGTCACGGCCCCGGGCCAGAAGGACGCCGACCAGAAGGGCAGTGCGCACCTCACCTTCGACCGGGACGCGAAGACCGTCTCCGGCCGCCTCCCCTGCAACCGCGTCAACGCCGCGGCCACCGTCAGCGACGGACTTATCACCCTCGGCGCTCCGTCCACCACCCGAATGGTGTGCGAAGGCTCACTCATGGACGCCGAGAAGCGGATACTGCGCCTCTTCGACGGCCGGGTCGACTATCGGATCGATCAAGAAACCCTGACGCTGACCAGCGAAGACGGCACCACCGTCCGAGCGGTCGCCGAGCGCTGACCCACACGTGAGCCCATGTCACCAATTCGGACCAGTGGTCGATCTCGCCTACACTCGAAGACGTGCCACGTGGTGACGGTCGACTCAATCACGATCTGCTTCCCGGCGAGAAGGGCCCCCAGGACGCTTGCGGCGTCTTCGGTGTCTGGGCCCCGGGTGAAGAGGTCGCAAAGCTCACGTACTTCGGGCTCTACGCCCTCCAGCATCGGGGCCAGGAATCCGCGGGAATCGCGGTCAGCAACGGCTCCCAGATCCTCGTCTTCAAGGACATGGGCCTGGTTTCCCAGGTCTTCGACGAGACCTCTCTCGGTTCGCTCCAGGGTCACATCGCGGTCGGTCACGCCCGCTACTCGACCACCGGTGCCTCCGTGTGGGAGAACGCCCAGCCGACGTTCCGTGCCACCGCGCAGGGCTCCATCGCGCTCGGGCACAACGGCAACCTCGTCAACACCGCCCAGCTCGCCGAGCTGGTCGCCGACCTGCCCAAGCAGGACGGCCGCTCGACGCGGGTCGCGGCGACCAACGACACCGACCTGGTCACCGCCCTGCTCGCGGGCCAGGTGGACGACGACGGCAAGCCGCTGACCATCGAGGAGGCGGCCGGCAAGGTGCTGCCCGAGGTGCGCGGCGCCTTCAGCCTCGTCTTCATGGACGAGCACACCCTCTACGCAGCCCGTGACCCGCAGGGCATCCGCCCGCTGGTCCTCGGCCGGCTGGAGCGCGGCTGGGTGGTCGCCTCCGAGTCCGCCGCCCTCGACATCTGCGGCGCCTCCTACGTCCGCGAGATCGAGCCGGGCGAGTTCGTCGCCATCGACGAGAACGGCCTGCGCACTTCCCGATTCGCGGAAGCGAAGCCCAAGGGCTGTGTCTTCGAGTACGTGTACCTGGCCCGCCCGGACACCGACATCGCCGGCCGCAACGTCTACCTCTCGCGTGTCGAGATGGGCCGCAGGCTGGCGAAGGAGGCCCCCGCCGAGGCGGACCTGGTCATAGCGACCCCGGAGTCCGGCACCCCCGCCGCGATCGGCTACGCCGAGGCCTCCGGCATCCCGTTCGGCGCCGGTCTGGTGAAGAACGCCTACGTCGGCCGCACCTTCATCCAGCCCTCGCAGACCATCCGCCAGCTCGGCATCCGCCTGAAGCTGAACCCCTTGAAGGAAGTCATCAAGGGCAAGCGGCTGGTCGTCGTCGACGACTCCATCGTCCGCGGCAACACCCAGCGGGCCCTGGTCCGCATGCTCCGCGAGGCCGGCGCCGCCGAGATCCACATCCGGATCTCCTCCCCGCCGGTGAAGTGGCCCTGCTTCTTCGGCATCGACTTCGCCACCCGCGCCGAGCTCATCGCCAACGGCATGAGCGTCGAGGAGATCGGCACCTCCATGGGCGCCGACTCCCTGGCGTACATCTCCATCGACGGCATGATCGAGGCGACCACCATCGCCAAGCCGAACCTGTGCCGCGCCTGCTTCGACGGCGAGTACCCGATGGAGCTCCCCGACCCCGAGCTGCTCGGCAAGCAGCTCCTGGAGACCGAGCTGGCCGCCGGGCCCGCCGGTACGGCCGCCACCGACGCCATCCGTCGCCCGTAGCCGTCCGCCTCCCTGGCCTGCCTTCCTGCCGTACGACACAAAGGTTCTCATCGTCATGCCTGACACAACTGGTGCCAGCTACGCAGCCGCCGGCGTCGACATCGAGGCGGGCGACCGCGCCGTCGAGCTGATGAAGGAGTGGGTGAAGAAGACCCAGCGCCCCGAGGTCCTCGGCGGCCTCGGCGGCTTCGCCGGTCTCTTCGACGCCTCCGCCCTCAAGCGCTACGAGCGCCCCCTGCTCGCCTCCGCCACGGACGGCGTCGGCACCAAGGTCGACATCGCCCGGCAGCTGGGCGTCTACGACACCATCGGCCACGACCTGGTCGCCATGGTCATGGACGACATCGTGGTGTGCGGCGCCGAGCCGCTCTTCATGACCGACTACATCTGCGTCGGCAAGGTCCACCCCGAGCGCGTCGCCGCGATCGTCAAGGGCATCGCCGAGGGCTGTGTGCTCGCCGGGTGCGCCCTGGTGGGCGGCGAGACGGCCGAGCACCCGGGCCTGCTGGGCGAGGACGACTTCGACGTCGCGGGCGCCGGTACGGGCGTCGTGGAGGCCGACCGGCTGCTCGGCGCGGATCGCATCCGTAAGGGTGACGCGGTGATCGCCATGGCGTCCTCCGGGCTTCACTCGAACGGGTACTCGCTCGTCCGCCACGTCCTGCTGAACGAGGGCGGCCTGTCCCTGGACGCGCACCTCGACGGCCTCGGCCGCACCCTCGGCGAGGAGCTGCTGGAGCCCACCAAGATCTACTCCCTGGACTGCCTGGCCCTCATGCGCACCACCGAGGTCCACGCCTTCAGCCACGTCACCGGTGGCGGTCTCGCCGCCAACCTGGCCCGCGTGCTCCCCGACGGCCTGCACGCCGTCGTCGACCGCTCCACCTGGGCCCCGGGCGCGATCTTCGACCTCGTCGGCACGACGGGCCGGGTGGAGCGCCTGGAGCTGGAGAAGACCCTCAACATGGGCGTGGGCATGATCGCCATCGTCCCCGAGGAGTCCACGGACGTGGCACTGACGACCCTGGCCGACCGCGGCGTGGACGCCTGGGTGGCCGGCGAGATCACCGACCGCGACGACCACGAGACGGGCGCGGCGCTGGTGGGCGACTACGCCGTCTGAGACGCCGCGGGTAGCACAGAACCCGGTCGGTGACAGAAGTCACCGACCGGGAAGGTGTTCAGTGCAAGGTCAAGCGCCGCGTCGCTGATGAGACGGGGACTGGCCGTCCTCGTCCTCGTCGTCGTCCTCATAGAGGTCGGCGTACTTTGCGTACACGTCATCGTCTTGCTCATCGTCCTCGAATTGCTCGCCGTTAGGCGGTTGCGGATTCGACGGCGATGCGCCCAGCTCCTCGGCCAGGCGGGAGAGATCAGTCCCACCGCTGTTGTACTTCAGCTGGCGGGCGACCTTCGTCTGCTTGGCCTTGGCCCGGCCGCGCCCCATGGCTCGACCCCCTCAACGACGGGGCTCGACGGCCCCAGAGTCTTGACACGCGTTCATGGTCCGGAACGGGCTCTCCGTGGAGAGACCGGTCCGTAGGGCTTCCACGGTACCTGAGCCCACGCCCATACGGTACGTCGCCCGCACCACGTGGCCATGCCCAGGACCTTCGAGGCGCCCCGTCCTCGCTGGTCAACGGCGATTTTAACCACCTTTCGACGGTCGACCCGCCGGGATAAGTGAGAGTTCTCTCCAACTGCCCCCCGACGGGTACCGGTCAAACCTGCGAAGACCCCGCCCGACCAGCGCGCGATCACCGCCGGATCACCGCGCGATCACCGTCGGGTACGTGCCTCCGCCATCCGCTGCTCGGCGATCCGGTCGGCCGCCGCGGCCGGCGGAATACCGTCGTCCTTCGCACGTGCGAATATGGCCAGCGTGGTGTCGTAGATCCTCGCGGCCTTCGCCTTGCACCGGTCGAAGTCGAAGCCGTGCAGCTCGTCGGCGACCTGGATGACGCCGCCGGCGTTCACCACGTAGTCCGGCGCGTAGAGGATCCCGCGGTCGGCGAGGTCCTTCTCCACACCCGGGTGCGCGAGCTGGTTGTTGGCCGCGCCGCACACCACCTTGGCGGTCAGCACCGGCACGGTGTCGTCGTTCAGCGCGCCGCCCAGCGCGCAGGGGGCGTAGATGTCCAGGCCGTCGACGCGGATGAGTTCCTCGGTGTCCCGGACGGCCAGCACGTCACGGTGGCGCTCGGTGACGCGCCGTACGGCGTCCTCGCGCACGTCCGTCACGAAGACCTCGGCGCCCTCCGCCACGAGGTGGTCGACCAGGTGGTGGCCGACCTTGCCGATGCCGGCGATGCCGACGCGCTTGGCGCGCAGCGTCGGGTCGCCCCACAGGTGCTGGGCGGAGGCGCGCATGCCCTGGTAGACGCCGAAGGCGGTGAGCACGGAGGAGTCGCCGGCGCCGCCGTTCTCGGGGGAGCGACCGGTCGTCCAGCGGCACTCGCGTGCCACGACGTCCATGTCGGCGACGTACGTGCCGACGTCGCAGGCGGTGACGTACCGGCCGCCGAGCGAGGCGACGCACCGGCCGTAGGCGAGGAGCAGTTCCTCGGACTTGATCTGCGCCGGGTCGCCGATGATCACAGCCTTGCCGCCGCCGTGCTCGAGGCCGGCCATGGCGTTCTTGTACGACATCCCGCGCGCGAGGTTCAGCGCGTCGGCGACGGCGTCCGCCTCGCTCGCGTACGGATAGAAGCGCGTACCGCCGAGCGCGGGGCCCAGGGCGGTGGAGTGGATGGCGATGACGGCCTTCAGGCCGCTGGCACGGTCCTGGCAGAGCACGACTTGCTCATGACCCCCCTGCTCCGAGTGGAACAGGGTGTGCAGTACATCAGCAGGTGCGCCGGTTACGTCGGTCACGGTGGTGACTCCTGTGTAGGTGCGGCGGGTGGAGACGGTCCCCGTGCGGGTGGCGGGGACTTTGGCATGAGATTAGAGCCTGCCGGTGCCCGCCCGCCGCACAGTGCTCAGGATCACCTCCGCACGGAGTACGGGCGTGCGACGATTTGCAGAGATTCCCGCGCGTTTGTGATCGGTTCCCGCAGGTTTTCGCGGCGGTGCGCGGGGGAGGGAGCAGGCGTGCCCAAGGTGTCCTCGGTGATCATCCCCTACGCGGCGTATCTGCGCGTGTACGAGCCGCTGGCCGCCTTCCCGGAGGAGGAGCGCGGCCACTGGTCCCGTTATGCCCGCCGCACCGACCTGCCCTCCTACCAGGACGAGCTGCGCCGCTCCCTGGCCGACCTGCTGCCCACCCCGCCCGTGGCGGTGCCGGTGCACGAGAGCGCGGACGCCTTCGTGACCGAGGTCGACGGCGTGGTCTGCGTCTGCCCCTGGCGGACCCGGCTGCGCGGCTGGCAGGCCCTGGGGGAGCTGGCCGAGGACTTCCCGGAACCGGTGCTGGACGCCCTGCTCCCGCCGGTCGTACGCCGCGAGAGTGCCCAGGACTACGAACGCTGGCTGGAGCGCAACCCGGACGCCCGCCCCTGGATCCGCACCGCGACCTGGCAGGTGCCGATCAACTGGTTCGTGCTGGTCTCCGACGCGGAGCGGGAGTACGACAAGGGCGGCGACGGCGAAGGGGCGGCGGCACCGGTGCTGCGCTACCGGACGCCGATGGTGCAGGCCCGCCGGCGGGTGGCCCGGGGCCTGCGGGCCCTGAAGGAGGCCATGGACGAGGGGCCGCTCATCGACGGCCTGGTGGACGTGGGGCGCTGGCTGGAGGAGTTCCACCCGCGGTCACTGGTCGAGCTGGACTACGGCGGGCTCGTGCACGCCCTGCCGGCCGGTGAGTTGGAGAACGACCACTCCGCGGCGGACGTGGCCGAGGGCATCGAGGCGCTGCGCCACGGCGACGGGGCCACGGCGGGGGCCGCGTACGGGCGGCTGGTGGAGCGCTGGCGGGCGGTCCGGGACCGGCGGTCGGCGAACTGACGTTTGACGTACCGCCCGATGTGGGGTTTCGTCTTCCGATCCGACACTTGCCCGGTGTGGGCTGATGTTCTGTCAACAAGGGACGTAGGTCCCGATCCGGGCGTATACGTCAAGCGTGACGGACCGCACGTACATCACTCTTGCGCCGCTTCCCCCTCCTCATGCCAAAATAGGACAAGGAGTCCGGGGAGGGCTCCTTCCGTCCTGCTGTGATGCACTGTGGGCGGAATCTCCGCATTGCATGCTTTGGGGGGTCTGATGGCAGCTCTGGTGACCCCTGATCGTCCTGTGACTGATCGTCACAGTGGCGTGACTGTCCGCTATGGCATGGTCCATCGGCTTCCGTCGCTGATGAACACCTGGGAGGGCAATTCCATCGGTTTGGCCGACGCGGCTGGACGGATGGTGTAGTTGTAGTGCCGAGGACAAGCCGTTCGTCCTATAACCGACTCGACCCGTGTCCGCCATTTCGGGCAACGCGGGTCAAGGTGCAGAATTTAAAGGAAAGAACCGAGAAGGTTCGGTTCTCCCGAGGAGGCCGCTCATGACCGCTCGCACCCCTGATGCCGAGCCGCTGCTGACCCCGGCTGAGGTCGCCACCATGTTCCGCGTCGACCCGAAGACGGTCACGCGCTGGGCGAAGGCCGGCAAGCTCACGTCGATCCGCACGCTCGGCGGGCATCGCCGCTACCGCGAAGCCGAGGTCCGCGCTCTGCTCGCGGGCATTCCGCAGCAGCGCAGCGAGGCCTGAACAACTGAATAACCGGGCAAAACGGCAGGTCCCCCAACCCGCCGAGGCGCTCGGAACCACAGCTCCAAACGACGTCGTTCCTGCCCCAACAGGGGTGCGTCGTGGATCGCGCTGGACTCCGCCGGGTCCAGCGCGATCTTTTTTGTGTCCGGTCCTGCGTCCGGTCCTGTGCCTGGTGAGGGCCTGTCGGCCGGCTCTGTGAGCGGGCTTGTCGGAGTCTGGGGAGGGGTGTCGGATCAGCTGTGTGCGCACCCTGGAAGGCAGTGCAATTGCACATATTAAATTGACTACTTGTAGGGGAGCCGTAAGTGCCACGGTTTCAAAAACTCATGCGGTGACACCCGTCACACGGCGCGATGCTTGTTGGCTCTGGCATATGTGCGCTAGAGGAGGCGTGGGCTCCAGTAGGTCTGCGTGGCAAGGGTGTTGGGGCCGGCGGGGATCACGCGGTGGACGCGCTCCCGTCCTCGACGCCCTCTTGACGGCCCGTCGGAGACTGCGGGACGGGCGAGTCCAACGCCAGCCGCAGCAGCCGGTGGCAGATCGGACAGTGGCGCGTCAGATGGCGGTACGACGTAGCGGCCGACAGATGCGCGCGGAGCAGGGCCCGCGTCTCGTGCCTGATCGATGCCGCCATACGCCACCTCCAGGGGTCGCACGGAGAACGTGCCCTTGTCTTTGGAGTACCGAGCGAATGTGACGCCGTCAAGGCCGCGAGAGGGGCGCTCAGGGCCTTCTGGGGGCGAGGGGGTGGAGCGGGGCGAGTGTGGGCACGTGAAGAGGGCCCGCACACAAGAGAAGAGGGCCCGCACCGATCGGTGCGGGCCCTCGTTACTGCGGTCCTGACGGGATTTGAACCCGCGGCCTCCACCTTGACAGGGTGGCGAGCACTCCAAACTGCTCCACAGGACCAGGTTTTGCTGCGCTTTCTTGCCCTTGCGCTGCGAGAAGAGACTCTACAGGAGGGCGAGCCCCTAGGGCGAACTCACCCTCCGTGCGCACCTCGTCACGGGTTCGGCTACGGTGCGAGCGCGTCGATCGCCTTCACGATCCGCTTGTCGGAGACGGGGTACGCCGTGCCCAGCGCGTGCGCGAAATAGCTGACCCGCAGCTCCTCGATCATCCAGCGGACGTCCAGGACCTGCTGCGGAACCGGCCGCCCCTGCGGCATCTGCTCCAGCAGCCACGCGTACTCGTCGCGCATCTCGTGGACCTTCTCCATCCGGGACGTGTCCCGCTGGACGCCGGTCGGCATCTGCTGCAGCCGTCGGTCCGCGGCGACCAGGTAGCGCATCAGGTCCGGCAGCCGCTTGATCCCCGCCTCCGTGACGAAGCCGGGCTTCACCAGCGCGTCCAGCTGCCCCCGCACGTCCTGGAGGTTCGCCAGCAGCGCGGGACTGCGTACGGCCTTCAGGCGGCGCTCACAGGCCTGCCAGGCGGCCAGCACCTGCTGCACCTGCCCCACCGTACGGACGGTCGTGTCGACGATCTCCGCGCGGACCTTGTCGTAGAGCTTGCGGTACGACTCCTCGTCCCACGCCGGCCCGCCGAAGTCCGCGATCAGCTTGTCCGCCGCCGCCGTCGCGCAGTCGTCGAACAGGGCCTGGATCGAACCGTGCGGATTCGCGGACAGGTTCAGCTTCTGCTGGTTGGTCAGCTTCTCGGACGCGAACTTGGCGGGGCTGACCGGGATGTTGCGCAGGATCAGCCGGCGCGTGCCCTTCCACATCGCCTGCGCCTGCTCGGCCTCGGTGTCGAAGAGACGTACGGAGACGGTGTTCGCCGTCGGTCCGTCGTCGACCAGCGCCGGATACGCCCGCACCGGCTGACCCGCCCGACGCGTCTCGAAGACACGGGAGAGCGTGCCGATCGTCCAGTCCGTCAGCCCGGTGCGCTCCAGGGACTCGCCGCCACTGCGCTCGGCGGTGGCCGCCGCGGCCTGGGAGAGGGCTTTGCGCGCCTTCGGCTTCAGCCGGAGCTTCAGTGCCTCCAGATCCTTGTCCTCGGCCAGCTTGCGGCGCCGCTCGTCGACGATCCGGAAAGTGATCTTCAGGTGGTCGGGGACCCTCGACCAGTCGAAGTCCTCCGCGTCGAACGGCACCCCCACCATGCGCTTCAGTTCCCGCGCCATGGTCACCGTCAGCGGCTCCTGGAGCGGCACGGTCCGGTCGAGGAACGCCTGCGCGTAGTTCGGCGCCGGGACGTAGTTGCGGCGGATCGGCTTGGGCAGCGACCGGATCAGCTCCGTGACGACCTGCTCCCGCAGACCCGGGATCTGCCAGTCGAAGCCCTCGTCCGTGACCTGGTTGAGCACCTGGAGCGGCACGTGGACGGTCACGCCGTCGGCGTCCGCGCCCGGCTCGAACTGGTACGTCACCCGGAACTTCAGCGGCCCCTGCCGCCAGGAGTCCGGATAGTCGTCCTTGGTGACCGCCCCCGCCTTCTCGTTGATGAGCATCTCGCGCTCGAAGTCGAGGAAGTCGGGCTGCTCGTGCCGCTTGTGCTTCCACCACGAGTCGAAGTGCGCACCCGACACGGCGTGTTCGGGCACCCGCTGGTCGTAGAAGTCGAACAGCGTCTCGTCGTCGACCAGGATGTCCCGGCGCCGGGCGCGGTGCTCCAGCTCCTCGACCTCGGTCAGCAGCTTGCGGTTGTCCGCGAAGAACTTGTGGTGCGTACGCCAGTCGCCCTCGACCAGGGCGTTGCGGATGAACAGCTCGCGGCTGACCTCCGGATCGATCCGCCCGTAGTTCACCTTGCGCTGCGCCACGATCGGCACGCCGTACAGCGTGACCTTCTCGTACGCCATGACGGCCGCCTGGTCCTTCTCCCAGTGCGGCTCGCTGTAGGTGCGCTTGAGGAGGTGCCCGGCGAGCGGCTCCACCCACTCGGGCTCGATCTTCGCGTTGACGCGGGCCCAGAGCCGGGAGGTCTCCACCAGCTCGGCGGACATCACGAAACGCGGGGGCTTCTTGAAGAGCGCCGAGCCCGGGAAGATCGCGAACTTGGCGCTGCGCGCGCCCAGGTACTCGTTCTTCGCGCCCTCCTTCACGTCCTTCATGCCGACGTGGGAGAGGAGCCCGGCCAGCAGCGAGACGTGGACGCGGTCGTCGGGAGCGGCGTTGTCCTCGTCGTTGAGATGGAGGCCCATCTGCTTGGCGACCGTACGCAGCTGCGTGTAGATGTCCTGCCACTCGCGGATGCGCAGGAAGTTGAGGTACTCCTGCTTGCACATCCGGCGGAAGGACGACGAGCCCCGCTCCTTCTGCTGCTCGCGGACGTACCGCCAGAGGTTGAGGAAGGCCAGGAAGTCGCTGGTCTCGTCCTTGAAGCGGGCGTGCTGCTGGTCGGCCTGGGCCTGTTTCTCCGCCGGGCGCTCCCGCGGGTCCTGGATGGAGAGCGCCGCCGCTATGACCATGACCTCGCGGACACAGCCGTTCTTGTCGGCCTCCAGGACCATCCGCGCCAGTCGCGGGTCCACGGGCAGCTGGGCCAGCTTGCGGCCGGTGTCGGTCAGCCGCTTGCGTACGTCCTTCTGCCCGGGGTCGAGTGCGCCCAGCTCCTGGAGGAGCTGTACACCGTCGCGGATGTTGCGGTGGTCCGGCGGATCGATGAAGGGGAACTTCTCGATGTCGCCGAGGCCGGCCGCGGTCATCTGGAGGATGACGGAGGCGAGGTTCGTACGGAGGATCTCCGCGTCCGTGAACTCCGGCCGCGCGTCGAAGTCGTCCTCGGAGTACAGCCGGATGCAGATACCGTCGCTGGTCCGCCCGCAGCGGCCCTTGCGCTGGTTGGCGCTGGCCTGCGAGATCGGCTCGATCGGCAGCCGCTGGACCTTGGTGCGGTGGCTGTACCGGGAGATCCGGGCGAATCCGGGGTCGATGACGTACTTGATGCCCGGGACGGTCAGCGAGGTCTCGGCGACGTTGGTCGCCAGAACGATCCTGCGCCCGGTGTGCTGCTGGAACACCCGATGCTGCTCGGCGTGCGACAGCCGGGCGTACAACGGCAGCACTTCGGTGAATCTGTACTTCTTCTTCTCGAGCGCGTCGGCCGTGTCCCGGATCTCCCGCTCACCGGAGAGAAAGACGAGGATGTCGCCCTTGCCCTCGCCCATCAGCTCCTCGACGGCGTCGGTGATCGCGGTGATCTGGTCCCGGTCGGCGTCGTCCCCGTCCTCTTCGAGGAGCGGCCGGTACCGCACCTCCACCGGATACGTCCGCCCGCTGACCTCGATGATCGGGGCGTCGCCGAAGTGCCGGGAGAAGCGTTCGGGGTCGATGGTCGCCGAGGTGATGACGACCTTGAGGTCCGGCCGCTTCGGCAGCAGCTGGGCGAGGTAGCCCAGCAGGAAGTCGATGTTGAGGGACCGCTCGTGCGCCTCGTCGATGATGATCGTGTCGTAGGCGCGCAGCTCGCGGTCGGTCTGGATCTCGGCGAGCAGGATGCCGTCCGTCATCAGCTTGATGAAGGTGGCGTCCGGGTTCACCTGGTCGGTGAACCGCACCTTCCAGCCGACGGCCTCACCGAGCGGGGTGTCCAGCTCGTCCGCCACCCGCTCGGCGACGGTGCGGGCGGCGATCCGCCGCGGCTGGGTGTGCCCGATCATGCCGCGGACGCCGCGGCCCAGCTCGACGCAGATCTTCGGGATCTGGGTGGTCTTCCCGGACCCCGTCTCACCGGCGACGATGACGACCTGGTGATCACGGATGGCCTCCGCGATCACGTCCTTCTTCTGGCTGACGGGCAGCTGCTCGGGGTAGCTGACGGCGGGCACGCGGGCCCGGCGCTCACCGATGCGCAGCTCGGCCTTGGCCACCTCCGCCTCGATCTCGGCGAGAACGGTGGCGCGGGCCTCCGGCTTACGGATCTTCCGCGCACCCTCGAGCCTGCGGCCGAGCCGGTGCGCGTCGCGCAGGGACAGCTCGGTCAGCCGGGGGGCGAGGGTGCCGAGGGCGGGGGCGGGGTGCGTAGACATACGGGTCCCAGGATCTCATCCCCGCGAATTTCGTGGCGAACGATTTCTGTCCGGCCGCGTCGACCGTCCCTCGCGCAACACCCGCGCGACACAAAACCCCCGTCGATGATCTCGACGGGGGTTGAATGTGGCTGGGGCCGGGGTCGAACCGGCGACCTATCGCTTTTCAGGCGATCGCTCGTACCAACTGAGCTACCCAGCCGCGAGGTTTCACGTGAAACCTCAGCGGTCCTGACGGGATTTGAACCCGCGGCCTCCACCTTGACAGGGTGGCGAGCACTCCAAACTGCTCCACAGGACCAAGCTCGTGTACGACAGTGTCGCACACCGTACTGCGTGCCCCCAACGGGATTCGAACCCGTGCTACCGCCTTGAAAGGGCGGCGTCCTAGGCCGCTAGACGATGAGGGCTATCGGCCCGCCTGGGCGCTTCTCAGCGCGTCGGGGACGTGAGAAGCATATGGGATGGCGGGAGGTATCGCCAAAACGGTTTACGGAGGGCTGGGGGTCGGGTCGGTCGGGGACGGCCCCGTGCCGGTGGGGGTGGGGCTCGTGCCGGTGGGGGACGGGGTCGCGCCCGGCTGGTTTTCCCTGGGGAGGTGGCGGCTGACCTCGGCCGTCGTCAGGCCCAGGCCGCCCAGCTTGATCTCGTCCCAGGCCTGGAGGCGCCGGTTGTCCCGGTCGAAGTAGAGGATCGACGCCTGGATCGGGTCGGGGTGCTTGCCCTCGACCGCGCGCAGGCCGCTGCCGCCGGTGGAGCCCTCGATGCGCAGGCGGGTGCCGTACTTCATGAGCTCCATGTCCTCGCGGTGGACGTGCCCGGCGAGGACCAGTGGCACCGCGCCGTCGACCTCCCGGGCCGCCGACGGCTCGTGGGCGACGGCGACGTCCACGGGGGTGCCGGCCGCGCTCTGGTCGCGCAGCGCGGAGGCCAGGCGCGCGCCGGCCAGTTCCTGGGAGGCCTCCGCGCCGTCCGGCTTGGAGCGGTCGGGGGTGAACTGCGGGTCGCCGATGCCGGCGAAGCGCAGGCCCGCGACGGTCCGGGCGCGGCCGTCGTCCAGGACGTGCACGTTCTTGAGGCCCTTCAGATACTCCTGGGTGACGCGGGAGTCGTGGTTGCCGCGGACCCAGACGTAGGGGGCGCCGAGGTCCTCGATGGGGTCCAGGAAGCCGTTCTCCGCGGCCGTGCCGTGGTCCATCGTGTCGCCGGAGTCGACGATCACGTTCACCTTGTACTGCTCCACCAGCGAGGCGATGATCTTCCAGCTCGCCGGGTTCAGGTGGATGTCCGACACGTGCAGGACGCGGATCGTGGTCGGGTCCGGCTGGTAGGCGGGGAGCGTGGAGGTGACGTCGTAGAGCTTGGTCACGTTCGTCACCAGGCGGGCCAGCTCCTTCTGGTAGACGTCGAACTCGGTGACGATGCTGCGCGCGTTGCCGACGAGGGAGGGCGCGGAGGAGAGCAGCCCGGAGAACCTCGGCTCCAGGACCGAGTCGGGGTTCCAGGTGGCGTACGCGGTGCCGCCGGAGGCGACCAGGAGGGTGAGGGCGAGGCCGCCGGCCGCGAGGGCGCGCCGGGGGCGCCGGTAGACGGCGAGGCCGAGGGCGGTGGCGCCGGTGACGACGGCGACGCAGGAGCGGACGGCGAGGTCGAGGGTGCCGTGTTCGACGTCCCGGGCGACCTCGTCCTGGAGGCCGGAGAGGCGCTCGGGGTGGTCGACGAGTGCCTGGGCGCGGTCGGGGTCGAGCTGGTCGACGTTGACGTCGAGGCGGACCGGGGCGATGTGGCTGTCGAGCTGGAGGGCGCCCAGCGGTGAGACGTTGATCTTCGTGCCGCCGGTGACGGACGGGCGCAGGGTCATCGTCGTGTTCATGGGGCCGACGGGGACGCGGACGTCGCCCACGACGAGCAGGCCCAGCCAGGCGCCGAGCAGGACGACGGCGACGAGGCCGAGGGCACGGGTCCAGGGGCGCGACCGGGGGGCGAGTTCGACCGCCGGGGACATCCGGCGGGCGTGGTGGCGGCGGATGAGGGCGCGCGGGGCGTTGCGGATGGGGTTCATCACCTCGGCCAGGACGTGCGGGACTGCGGCTCGGACGCGGGCCATTGGTCCCGTATGCCCACGGCCCGGGGCGGGTATGCGGGGACGGCTGTGTCGACGGTCGGCGCCGGCGGCTGTGTCGTATGCCACGGTCGTACCCGACAATGGGCCTGTGCTGGAGATGACGCGCGAGGAGTTCGAGGAACTGGTCGCCGAGGCCCTGGACCGGATCCCGCCGGAGCTGACGCGGCTGATGGACAACGTGGCGGTGTTCGTCGAGGACGAACCGCCGACGGACGATCCCGAGCTGCTCGGGCTGTACGAGGGGACGCCGCTGACCGAACGCGGGGAGTGGTACGCGGGCGTGCTGCCGGACCGGATCACCATCTACCGCGGGCCGACGCTGCGGTTCTGCGAGACCCGGGAGGACGTCGTCGCGGAGACGGAGGTGACGGTGGTCCACGAGATCGCGCACCACTTCGGGATCGACGACGCGCGGCTGCACGCCCTTGGGTACGGGTGACGCGCTCGGGTCAAGGTCCGCCGCTCGTGGCGCGTGTCCTCTTGTGGGTGACGGGAGTTGGGCACGACGACTCCTTGACCCCCGGAGGTGGCCGCCCGTGCGCCCCTTGTACGTTCCCGTCCGTCTGGCCGCCACGGTCGTGGCCGTCGCCGCCGCCACCGGCTGCATGAGCGTCGGCGACGACGCGCCCGGCGGGGGCGCCAGGCCGTCGCACTCCGCCGGGGAGCGGGGCGGCGGGGCACCCGACGGCGGCCCCGCGGCGACGGGCGGGAACGCCGGGTACGACGCGGCGGCCGCCGACAAGGACCGGGGGCGCGGCAAGGGAAAGAAGGGCAAGGACGACGGCAAGGGCAAGGGCGAGGGCGAGAAGGAGGGCGGCAAGGGGAAGGACGCCACCCCTTCGGCCCCGCCGCCCGACCGTCCGACCGGGGCACCGCCGGCCAAGGGCGGGGACGACGGGCCGGCGCCCACCCGTACGCCGCCCGCGGAGCCCAGCCGGACGGTCGAGCCGCAGCCGACGCAGCCCCCGGAGCCGCCCGCCTCACCGACGCCGGAGCCGACGGCGGCGGAGCCGTCCTCGTCGGCGCACGAGCCTCCGGGGACGCAGCTGGCGCAGCGGGAGCCGGCTCCCGAGGCCGGGGCCCCGGTGTAGGGCGAGCGGGCTCGCGCGAGGGCTTCGGCGCGGGGCGGCAGCCCGGCTGAGCTGGGCATGTGCTACTCGGTTTGCCTTCAGGGGTGAGGGGTGCGTATGGTGGTAGATCGTTTGATCCCATTTGCCCGGCGCCACCGCAGAGCGCGCCGTGTGGCGCGTACTCTCTCCCTTGCCGTGGTGGACCGCATTGAGGCGGTCGTATTGCGAATCGCGATTCACGGAGTTGACGGGCGCGTGCCGACTGAGAGACTCCGGAAGGTTTCGCATTCGCATGTCCATCATCAGTACTGATCACGTCGTCGTGCCCGAGAACGCCGACACCCCCGACATCACCGAGACGGTCGAGGAGACCGGGACCGAGGCCGTCGTGGCCGCTCCCGAGGTCACCTTCGCCGAGCTGGGTCTGCCCGAGGGCGTCGTGCGCAAGCTCGCGCAGAACGGCGTGACCACCCCCTTCCCGATCCAGGCCGCGACCATTCCGGACGCCCTGGCCGGCAAGGACATCCTCGGCCGGGGCCGCACCGGCTCCGGCAAGACCCTCTCCTTCGGTCTGCCGACCCTGGCCACGCTGTCCGGCGGCCGCACCGAGAAGCACAAGCCGCGCGCCGTCATCCTGACGCCGACCCGCGAGCTGGCCATGCAGGTGGCCGACGCGCTCCAGCCGTACGGCGACGTCCTCGGCCTGAAGATGAAGGTCGTCTGCGGCGGTACCTCCATGGGCAACCAGATCTACGCCCTGGAGCGCGGCGTGGACGTCCTGGTCGCCACGCCGGGCCGCCTGCGCGACATCATCAAGCGCGGCGCCTGCTCCCTGGAGAACGTGCAGATCGCCGTCCTCGACGAGGCCGACCAGATGTCCGACCTGGGCTTCATGCCCGAGGTCACCGAGCTGCTCGACCAGGTGCCCGCGGGCGGTCAGCGGATGCTGTTCTCCGCGACCATGGAGAACGAGATCAAGACCCTCGTCGACCGGTACCTGAACAACCCGGTCAGCCACGAGGTCGACGCCGCCCAGGGCGCCGTGACGACCATGTCGCACCACATCCTGGTCGTGAAGCCCAAGGACAAGGCGCCGGTCACCGCGGCCATCGCCTCCCGCAAGGGCCGCACCATCATCTTCGTCCGCACCCAGCTGGGCGCCGACCGCGTCGCCGAGCAGCTGTGCGACTCGGGCGTGAAGGCCGACGCGCTGCACGGCGGCATGACCCAGGGCGCGCGTACCCGCACCCTGGCCGACTTCAAGGACGGCTACGTCAACGTCCTGGTCGCCACCGACGTCGCCGCGCGCGGCATCCACGTCGACGGCATCGACCTGGTCCTGAACGTCGACCCGGCCGGTGACCACAAGGACTACCTGCACCGCGCCGGCCGTACGGCGCGCGCGGGCCGTACCGGCACCGTCGTCTCCCTCTCCCTGCCGCACCAGCGGCGCCAGATCTTCCGGCTGATGGAGGACGCGGGCGTCGACGCCACGCGCCACATCATCCAGGGCGGCGCGGCCTTCGAGCCGGAGGTCGCCGAGATCACCGGGGCCCGGTCGATGACCGAGGTCCAGGCCGAGTCCGCGGGCAACGCGGCGCAGCAGGCCGAGCGCGAGGTCGCCCAGCTCAACAAGGAGCTGGAGCGCGCCCAGCGGCGTGCGACCGAGCTGCGCGAGGAGGCCGACCGGCTGGTCGCGCGGGTCGCGCGGGAGCGCGGCGAGGACCCGGAGGCGGTGCTGGCCGAGGTGGCCGCCGCCGCGTCCGACGCGCAGGCCGAGGTCTCGCTGCCCGAGCAGCCGGGCGCGCGGGACGTGGAGAAGGTGGAGAAGACCGAGCGGAGCGGCGGCAACGGCCGGGACCGCTTCGCCGACCGCGGCGACCGTTCGTACGACCGCAATGACCGCGGTGGCGACCGTGGTGGGCGTTCCTTCGACCGTCGTGACGACCGCGGCGGTGACCGCGGTGGCTTCCGTCGTGACGACCGCAATGACCGTGGCGGCGACCGTGGTGGCCGTTCGTTCGACCGCAATGACCGCGGTGGCGACCGTGGTGGGCGTTCCTTCGACCGTCGTGACGACCGCGGCGGTGACCGTGGCGGCTTCCGTCGTGACGACCGCAATGACCGTGGCGGCGACCGTGGTGGCCGTTCGTTCGACCGCAATGACCGCGGTGGCGACCGTGGTGGGCGTTCCTTCGACCGTCGTGACGACCGCGGTGGCGACCGTGGCGGCTTCCGTCGTGACGACCGCAATGACCGTGGCGGCGACCGTGGTGGGCGTTCCTTCGACCGTCGTGACGACCGCGGCGGTGACCGTGGCGGCTTCCGCCGTGACGACCGCGGCGAGCGCGGTGGGCACCGTGGCAGCGACCGCCCGTTCAACCGTGACCGCCAGGGCGACCGTCCCGGCAGCGACCGTCCGTTCAACCGTGACCGCCAGGGCGACCGTCCCGGCAGCGACCGTCCGTTCAACCGCGACCGTCAGGGCGACCGCCCCGGCGGTCATGACCGTCCGTTCGGCCGCCGTGACGACCACCGAGGTTCGTCCTTCGGCCGCCGTGACGACAAGCCGCGCTGGAAGCGCAACGGCTGACGTCTGAACGTCTGAACGCGCCGTGGCCTCCGCCCTGCCGGGTGGAGGCCACGGCGCTTTGTTCAGGCGCTTTGTTCAGGCCACTGAGTGACGCATGTCACGCCCGCCACAGGGGAATTGCTGGGGGCATGACAGATGACGCCAAGGCGAGTGGGCTGTCGGACGAGGAACGGCTGGCCCAGCTCGGCTACACCCAGGTTCTGGCCCGCCGCATGTCGGCGTTCTCCAACTACGCGGTCTCCTTCACCATCATCTCGGTCCTCTCGGGTTGCCTGACCCTCTATCTCTTCGGCATGAACACGGGCGGCCCCGCCGTCATCACGTGGGGCTGGGTCGCCGTCGGCCTGATGACCCTCTTCGTCGGCCTGGCGATGGCCGAGATCTGCTCGGCGTACCCGACCTCGGCGGGCCTGTACTTCTGGGCGCACCGCCTCGCACCGCCCCGTACGGCGGCCGCCTGGGCGTGGTTCACGGGCTGGTTCAACGTGCTGGGCCAGGTCGCGGTGACCGCCGGCATCGACTTCGGCGCCGCGTCCTTCCTGGGCGCCTACCTGAACCTCCAGTTCGGCTTCGAGGTCACCCCGGGCCGCACGATCCTCCTCTTCGCGGCCATCCTGGTCCTGCACGGCCTGCTCAACACCTTCGGCGTCCGCATCGTCGGCCTCCTCAACAGCATCAGCGTCTGGTGGCACGTCGCCGGCGTCGCGGTCATCGTCGGCGCGCTGACCTTCGCCCCCGACCAACACCAGTCGGCGTCCTTCGTCTTCGGCGAGTTCGTCAACAACACCGGCTGGGGCAGCGGCGTCTACGTCGTCCTCATCGGCCTCCTCATGGCCCAGTACACCTTCACCGGCTACGACGCCTCCGCCCACATGACCGAGGAGACGCACGACGCGTCCACGGCCGGCCCGAAGGGCATCGTCCGCGCCATCTGGACGTCCTGGATCGCCGGCTTCGTCCTCCTCCTCGGCTTCACCTTCGCCATCCAGTCCTACGAGGGCGCCCTGACGTCCCCCACGGGGGCGCCGCCCGCCCAGATCCTGCTCGACGCCCTCGGCGCGACCGCCGGGAAGCTGCTCCTCCTCGTCGTCATCGGAGCGCAGCTCTTCTGCGGGATGGCGTCGGTGACGGCCAACAGCCGCATGATCTACGCCTTCTCCCGCGACGGCGCGCTGCCCTACTCCCACGTCTGGCACACGGTCAACCCGCGCACCCGGACGCCGGTCGCGGCGGTCTGGCTGGCGGCACTGGCCGCGCTGGTCCTCGGCCTGCCCTACCTGATCAACGTCACGGCGTACGCGGCGGTGACGTCGATCGCCGTCATCGGCCTCTACATCGCGTACGTCATCCCGACCCTGCTGCGCGTCCGCAAGGGCGCCGCTTTCGAACGCGGACCCTGGCACCTGGGCCGCTGGTCGCAGGCGGTGGGCGTGGTGGCGGTGGCGTGGGTCGGCGTCATCACGGTCCTATTCATGCTGCCGCAGGTCTCGCCGGTCACCTGGGAGACCTTCAACTACGCGCCGATCGCCGTCCTGGTCGTCCTCGGCTTCGCCGCGACCTGGTGGCTGGCCTCGGCCCGCCACTGGTTCCTCAACCCCGACCATGAACGCACCCGGGCCCGCGTGGCCGCCCGCGCGAACGCCCCCGAGCCGGTGGATCCGTAACCACCGCGTCCCACGACACCGGCGCGACGCGGCCGTGACCCCGATACCCGATCGGCGTCCCGGCCGCGTCGGGCTATGCTCGGTGTGGCAACATCACGCAACACGCCCCGGGCCCTTAGCTCAATTGGCAGAGCAGTGGACTTTTAATCCATTGGTTGTGGGTTCGAGTCCCACAGGGCCTACCAGTACGGACGGGACCGTCAGTTGACGGTCCCGTCGTCTTTTTCGGATGCGCCGGGTTGCCCGATGACGTACGTGCCCTTCGCGGGCAGCGTCGCGACGAGGCCCCGGTTCCGCAGTTCGACGATCGCGCGTCGCACGGTGCCGATGCTCACGCTGTAGAGCCCTGTCATGGCCCGTTCGCCAGGCAATGCCGCTCCCTGCGGAAGCTTGCCGGACGCGATCTCGGCGGCAATGGCGTCCGCGAGCTTCACGTACTCGTAGCGCGGTAGCTCAGTCATTCCTCCACGGTGCTGCACCCTTACGCAGCTCGCAGGGGCAGAACGCGGCGTGCCGCGTCGGGGCGCGGTAGGACGGAGAGGGGTGCAGGGGGACGCGGTTAGCGGTATCGTCGCCAACACAAAGACCCCGGCGGCCTGGCAGGGCCCCGGGGCACGGCCAACGCTTACCAGGAGCGTCGACATGCACGACCTTATCCACCGCATCGCCCATTGGCTGGGCCTTCTCTTCGGCCCGGGTACCGGAACCCACCGCGCGGGCAGCGCCCCGCGCCCGCGCATCCTCCCCAGTACCGCGCCCGCACGCCTCCCCCTCCACCACTCCCCCTACTGCCGGCACCTCCCCCTCGACGGCACCGACTCCCGCCTCGTCCGCCCCTACCTCGCCGCCGACTTCGGCATCGACCTCGATCAGCACGTCGTCGGCGCGCGGAAGGCGGCCGCCTGATGACGGCGTACACCGCGCTACGGCTCCTGCCCTGGCTGTCACCGGAAGGCAAGCCCTGCTTCCTCGCCCCCGGAGACGGGAGCGGGATCGTGTCGCGCCTCGCCGACGAGACGGAGGCCAGGCAGCTCACCGAAGGGTTGGACGTGCTGCGCTCCGCCCGCCGGCTGCTGGACGACCCCGTGTCCCCGAACGCCGAGGTCCGCTACACCGCGATCCGGCTGACGGAGTGCCTCGCCGACGCGCTGAGGGTCGCGGAGTCCCGTGGCCGACGCCTGCCCGAAGCGGACGACGGCACCGACGCTCCCTGAGCCGGCACCCGGGTTGTCGGGACGGACTATCGTCGTCGACACGGTTCGCCTGGCAATGACCGATGGCTACTGGCGACGACCAGTCCACTCGTCTGACCGGAGTGCCTGATGCCCCTCCCCTACGTCCTCCTCTCCGCCGCCGTCTCCCTCGACGGCTACCTGGACGACGCCGGCCCCGACCGGCTCCTGCTCTCCTCCCCGGCCGACTTCGACCGTGTCGACGAGGTGCGGGCCTCCGTCGACGCGATCCTCGTCGGCGCCGGCACGATCCGGGCCGACAACCCGCGGCTGCTGGTGAACTCGGACGAGCGGCGGGCGGCCCGGGTCGCGGCCGGGGAGGCGGAGTACCCGCTGAAGGTCACGGTCAGCGCCACCGGCGAGCTGGACCCGGCGGCGGCGTTCTGGCACACGGGCGGGGAGAAGGTGCTCCTGACCACGGACGACGGCGCCCGGCGTGCCCGCGCGCTGGGGATCGGCGCCGACGTCGTGCCGCTCGGCCCCGCACTCGACTGGCACGCGGGCCTGGAGTACCTGCACGACCGGCGAGGCGTACAGCGGCTCATGGTCGAGGGCGGCGGGACCCTGCACACCCAGCTGTTGCAGCAGGAACTCGCCGACGAACTCCAGCTGGTCCTCGCGCCGCTGTTCGTGGGCGACCCGGACGCGCCCCGCCTCTTCGGGCCCGGCGTCTACCAGGGCGGGCGGCTGCGGCTCGTGGAGTCGCGGCGCATCGAGGACGTGGTGCTGACGCGGTACCTGCCCACCGCCCCCGGCACCGGCGACCGCGTCACCGCCGCCGACCGGCACTGGCTGGCGCTCGCCTGCGAGCTCGCCGAGCTGTGCCCGCCGTCCGGGACGGCGTTCAGCGTGGGGGCGGTCGTGGTCGCCGCCGACGGGAGCGAGCTGGCGCGGGGGCACTCGCGGGAGGGGGACGACCCCGTCGTGCACGCCGAGGAGGCGGCGCTCGCGAAGGCCGACCCCGCCGACCCGCGGCTCGCGACCGCCACCGTGTACAGCAGCCTGGAGCCGTGCGCCCGCCGCGCCTCCCGGCCCGCGCCCTGCGCCCGGCTGATCCTCGACGCCGGGGTACGGCGCGTGGTCACGGCCTGGCGGGAGCCGGACACCTTCGTGCCGGGGGCGGACGGCAGCGGAGTGCTCGCCGCCGGGGGCGCCGCCGTCGTCGTACTGCCGGAGTACGAGGAGCGGGCGAAGGCCCCGAACCGCCACCTGGAGGGGCAGGGAGATACGGATGTGCATTCCACCCCCGGGATGACGTACAGTAGAGACACAACGGCGCGGGGTGGAGCAGCTCGGTAGCTCGCTGGGCTCATAACCCAGAGGTCGCAGGTTCAAATCCTGTCCCCGCTACTCAAGGCCGAAGGCCGGAATCCATGAGGATTCCGGCCTTCGGTGTGTTTGCGGCGCATGCGCCGTCACTCATCCTCACTTCAGCACTCCGTCACCCGATCGGCCCCCACGGGCTCGCCCTCCGCCCCCGCTCCGGGAAACCTGGAGGACCGGGACGGCAAGCGGCGCGGACGTGCGGGGTGGCGGGAGACGAGTGGTGCGGCCAGGTGAGCTGGAGGACGAGGGAGCGTACGCCCGGGCCGGCGGCCGGCTCCCCGGCGATCCCGTGCCCGACCCCGGCCTCGGCGACGGCCCGGAACGCGTGCCGCCGGACGCGGGGCCGCCGCGGCGGACCTCGTACGGGCGGGCCTTCGTACGCCTGCTCCCCATCCTGCTGATCGTCGCCGCCGTCCTGTACGACATCTTCACCCCGAGGTACTTCACCGCGGGCCCCCTCTACACGGCCGCGCCCCTGGTCGCCGCGCCGATCTACTCACGGCGCGGCACGGCGCTCACCGGTGTCGCCGTCGTCGCCGCCGTCATCGGGCTGCAACTGAGCAAGGGCGTCATCCACTACGTCGACTCCCTCACCGAGCTGATCACCATCGCGACGGTCGCCGTGCTCGCCGTACTCGTCAACGGCTTCGTCCGCCGCACCGGCGAGCGCCTCGTCTCCGTCCGCGAGATCGCCGAGGCCGCCCAGCGCGCCGTGCTGCCCGAGCCGGCCGAGCGGATCGGCGGGTTCGAGATCGCCGCCTGCTACGAGGCCGCGCAGGCCGACGCCTTCATCGGCGGTGATCTGTACGCGGTGCAGGACAGTGCGCGCGGCATCCGGCTCATCGTCGGGGACGTGCGCGGCAAGGGCATGGGCGCGGTGGCCGCCGTCGCCGTGGTGATCGGCGCGTTCCGGGAGGCCGCCGAGC
The DNA here is from genome assembly GCF_031597775.1 of Streptomyces sp. BB1-1-1. NCBI lineage: Bacteria > Bacillati > Actinomycetota > Actinomycetes > Kitasatosporales > Streptomycetaceae > Streptomyces > Streptomyces sp. BB1-1-1. Next base: position 4,651,437 of record NZ_CP134203.1, read on the forward strand.
AGGAGGCGACGCTGGAGGCGGTGGCGCAGCGGCTGGAGCGGGCGCTGGCGCGCGAGGGCACCCGGCGCGACGGACTGGACGCCTTCGAAGGGTTCACCACCGCCGTACTCGCCGAACTCCCGCACGGCGACGGGATCGTCCGCATCGTCAACCGCGGCCATCCGCCGCCCCTGCTGCTGTACGCCGACGGCACCCTGCGCCCGCTGCCCGCCCGGGAGTCGGCGCTGCCGCTCGGCATGGGCGAGCTGGGCGTGTGGCCCGACCGCGCGGAGGAGGCCGACTTCCCCGGTGGGGCCACGCTGCTGCTGTACACCGACGGACTGTCCGAAGCGCGGGACGCCCGGGGCGAGTTCTACGAACCGCACGTGCGGCTGGCCGGCCGCGTGTTCCGGCATCCGACGGAGCTGCTCGACACCCTCGCCGAGGACGTACGCCGGCACTCCGGGGGCGGCATGGCCGACGACATGGCACTGCTCGCCGTACGACGGCCCTGATCGGCCCTTGATCAACATCACCGGACGTGACCGACCGACCCCCCTCCGCATAACAACTGACGTACTGTCAGAAACTCGAAGCGGGAAAGGGAATACTCAGGACCGGTCAACTCGCCCGGTTTTCACCGATCGTGAGGCGTACGTCCGGGACGGATGCGTTAATGATCAAGAGGAACGGCTTGGAATCCGAGCCCCGCGTCTATTAACGTTCGATAACGCAGCGCGGTCGTCCCAGCCGTCACAGAAGGCGGCTCCGTGCGCACGCGCCGAATCCCGCAAGGGAACCGGGGAACCACCACATTGGGGTGAATCGGGCGTATGACGCCGTGCCTAGTCACGGCGGATATACGCGCGTAGGAGACCTTCCTGCTCCGAACCCGTCAGCTAACCCGGTAGGCGAAAGGAAGGAAAGGAGTACGCCCACGTGGCGTCCAACCGGCCTGCCCCCGAGGCCCCGTTCGTGCCCAGCGGGCACGACACCGAAACCTTCGGCTACGACGGCTACCGCACCGAAGAGGGCCCCTGGGAGGAGTGGAATCCCACCGCGGACTCCATCCGCCCCGTACGCGGCCGGCACCGCGTCGCCAAGCAGCGCGGCGGGCTCGCCCGCAGCTCCACCGTCCTCGGCGTCGGTGTCATAGCCGCGGTCGGCGCGGGCGGCATGGCCAGCGCGCAGACCGGCAAGCCGCCGGTGTCGATCTCCATGCCGGACCTGCCGAACGTCGGCTCGCTCATCTCCGACGAGGAGAAGCCGGAGCCGCAGGGTTCCGCCACCCCGCTCAGCGGCATCGGCACGGTCGCCGCCGAGACCTCCTCGGAGAGCGACCCCGGCGCCGGTGAGACGCTGCGGGCCCGGATCATGGCGCAGGCCGAGCAGCAGCAGGCCCAGGTCGAGACCAAGGCCGCCGCCGAAGCCGCGGCCGCCGCCGAGAAGAAGGCCGCGGAAGCCGCCGCCAAGGCGGAGAAGGAGGCCGAGGCCAAGGCCGCCGCCGCCAAGAAGAAGGCGGAGGAGGAGGCCGCGAAGAAGGCCGAGGCCGAGCGGCTCGCGAAGCTGGCCAAGCAGTACACGCTGCCGACCTCCTCGTACACCATCTCCTCCAGCTTCGGCCAGGCCGGCGCCTACTGGTCCTCCGGCTACCACACCGGCCTCGACTTCGCCGCCCCCACGGGCACGCTGCTCAAGGCGGTGCACAGCGGCACGATCACGTCGGCCGGCTGGGACGGGTCGTACGGCTACAAGACCGTGCTCACCCTCGACGACGGCACCGAGATCTGGTACGCCCACCAGTCCTCCATCAGCGTCAGCGTCGGCCAGGAGGTCACCACCGGTGACGTCATCGGCCGCGTCGGCGCCACCGGCAACGTCACCGGCGCGCACCTCCACATGGAGGTCCACACCAGCGGAGGCGGCGGCATCGACCCGATGGCGTGGCTGCAGAGCAAGGGCCTGACTCCCTGATCCGCGCCTCGCGCGGCGCCGTTTCCTCCGATCGCCGGCGGTCCTGACGACGACCCCCCGACGTCAGGGCTGCCGGTTTGCGGGATCTTTGCCCCGCTTCCGGAATCGCCAGGTCCGGTGCGTTCGTTGACGCAGGACATGACTTCTCTGCGCAAGCTCGGCTCCTCCGACCTGGAGGTCTTCCCCCTCGCCCTCGGCGGCAACGTCTTCGGCTGGACCGCCGACCAGGACACCTCCTTCGCCGTCCTCGACGCCTACACGGCGGCCGGCGGCAACTTCCTCGACACCGCCGACTCCTACTCCGCCTGGGTCGACGGCAACAGCGGCGGCGAGTCCGAGACCGTCATCGGCAAGTGGCTCGCCTCCCGCGGCAACCGCGGTGACGTCGTCCTCGCCACCAAGGTCAGCCAGCACCCCGAGTACCCGGGCTTGAGCGCCGCGAACATCAAGGCCGCCGCCGACGCCTCGCTGCGCCGCCTGGGCACCGACCACATCGACCTCTACTACACCCACTTCGACAAGCCCGAGGTGCCGGTGGAGGAGATCATCGGCGCGCTCGACGAGCTGGTGAAGGCGGGCAAGGTCCGGCACATCGCCGCCTCCAACATCTCCGCCGAGCGGCTCGCGGAGTCCCTGGCCTTCTCCGACCGTGAGGGCCTCGCCCGGTACGTGGCCCTCCAGCCCCACTACAACCTGGTCTCGCGCGACACGTACGAGGGCGAGCCGCGCGACCTCGCCGAGCGGGCCGGCCTGGCCGCCGTGCCGTACTACGCCCTCGCGTCCGGCTTCCTCACGGGCAAGTACCGGCCCGGCGCGGCCGTCGACAGCCCGCGGGCGGGCGGGGCGGCGAAGCACCTGGAGACCGAGCGCGGCCGACGGGTCCTCGCGGTCCTGGACGAGATCGCCGAGGCCCACGACGCTCCCGTCGCGACGGTCGCCCTCGCCTGGCTGGCCGCGCAGCCGACGGTCGCCGCGCCGATCGCGTCCGCGCGCACGGTGGAGCAGCTGCCGGCGCTGCTGGGGGTGGCGGAACTGAGCCTGACGGAGGGCGAGGTGGGGAGGCTGACGGAGGCGTCGGCCTAGTCCCTGGGCGGTCGGCGCGACCGTTGTTGCCGGTAGTGCCGCTACGGTCGGTAGGCGCTGGTCGGGGAGTACGGGGAGTACGGGTGGTAGGGGGTGTACGGGCTGTACGTGGCCGGTGCGGGGTACGGCGTCGGGGTCGCCGCGGAGGCCGCCGCCGGGGCCGTCGCCGGGTGGCCGGGCCCGTACGCCCCGTACGGGGGCGCCCAGGGCCGCACGGCCACCGGCACGGGCGGCGCCGTGGCCCGGGCGGCGTAGTCCAGTGCCGGGCGCGCCACGTCGCGTCGGTGCCACAGGGCGCCCAGCAGTTCCCGCTCCCGTACGGCGAAGTCGGCGCCCGCCCTGCCCAGCCGCCCGCGCCGGCGCAGGAACGCCAGCGAAGTCGCGTACGCCTCGTACTGCGCCACCGCCCGCGCCGCCCCCTTCCCGGCGTGCCGGTGGGCGTGCCGGCGCGCGATGCGGCGGGCCCGCATCGAGCCGAGCGCGTACGGCTCCGTCGGTGTCAGCCACCCGGCCATGACGTACACGGGGAGTTCGGCGCGTACGGTGCCCAGTTCGCGCTGCCGGGTCCAGATCACCAGCCAGGTCAGCAGGCCGAAGGACGGCACCATGAAGGTCCCGTACACGGCGAAGAAGCCGTACTCGCCGAACGCCGCCGAGCCGTTCCACAGCGCGTGCACGCCCATCGCCAGCAGCAGGCCGGCCAGGGGGAGCAGGGCACGGCGCAGGCGGTGCCGGCCCGTGGAGAGCGCGGCGATGCCGAAGCCGATGCCGGTGAGCACGGTGAAGAGCGGGTGGGCGAACGGCGACATCACGACGCGGACGAAGAAGGTCGCCGCGGTGACGGAGGCGATGCCGCTGTCGCCTGTGAGCTGGTCGGTGCCGAAGGCGTTGCCCAGGTAGAGGATGTTCTCGGTGAAGGCGAAGCCGGTGGCGGTGACGCCCGCTATGACGACTCCGTCGACGATGCCGGTGAAGTCCCGCCTGCGGAAGAGGAAGACCAGGAGGACGGCGGCGGCCTTGGCGGACTCCTCGACCACCGGGGCTATGACCGTGGCGCCCAGGGTGTCCGCGCCGGCCGGGTCGGCGGTGGCCGTCGCTATCCATCTCGTCGCGAAGCTGTTGGCGACGATCGCTATCAGCGCTGCCGCGCAGGCTCCCCAGGCGAAGCAGAACAGCAGGTTCCGCCACGGTCCGGGCTCGACCCGGTCCAGCCAGCGGAACGCGGCCACGAGCAACGGCACGGGCAGGACCGCGAGGCCGAGCCCCACCAGGAACCCCTGCGTGCCGGTCTGTTCGCGCACCAGGGCCAGGATCACCAGGCCGGAGAGCGCGAGCAGGGTGATCAGCGCGCCGTAACGCACCCAGGGGCGCTGCCACCAGTGCGGATGCGTATGCGTCCGCGTCGGCGGACGCGTCGGATACGGGGGACAGGTGGCCACGGCATGGACCCTAACCGGTGGGGGGCTGCTCCTTGTGCTGATCGCGGTGCTGGTCGCGGTGCGATACGGGGTGCTGTACGCGGCGGAAGAGCAAGTCGTTCACCACATGACCCTTGTCCAGTCCCTGGCCCTCGAAACGGGTCCGCGGCCGGTGGGCGGGACGCGGCGCGAAACCGCCGTCCTGCACGGTGTTCTCGAAGTCGGGGTGTGCGGTGAGGACCTCGAGCATCTGCTCGGCGTACGGCTCCCAGTCCGTGGCGCAGTGCACGACGGCGCCCGGCGCGAGGCGGGTCGCGGCCAGGGCCAGGAACTCCGGCTGGATCAGGCGGCGCTTGTGGTGCCGCTTCTTGGGCCAGGGGTCGGGGAAGTAGACGCGCAGTCCGGCGAGGGAGTCGGGGGCGAGCATCTCCCGCAGGAGGATGATCGCGTCGCCGTTGGCCACCCGGATGTTGGACAGGTCGTACTGCTCCGCGAGACCCAGCAGGTTGCCCTGGCCGGGGGTGTGGACGTCCGCGGCGAGGATGTTGGTGTCCGGGTCGGCGGCGGCCATCCGCGCGGTGGCCTCACCCATGCCGAAGCCGATCTCCAGGACGACGGGACGGGCGTTCCCGAACAGCTCGGCGAGGTCGATGACCCGCTGCCCGTCGATGTCCAGCCCCCACAGGGGCCACAGCCGCTGCAGTGCGTCCGCCTGCCCGGCGGTCACCCGGCTGCGCCGGGGCTGGAAACTCCGGATCCGCCGCTCGAAGTGCGACCCGGCGGGATCGGCCTTCGGCCCATCCGGGAAACGGGGCTCGCCCTTGGCGCGGACGTGCCGCAGGGAGGCCCCCATCGAGGGCGTGGGAGCTTCGGGGGTGTGGTGGGAGTCAGACACAATGCGTCGATTTTAGTCCGCGCCCGCCGTTGCGAGACCTCATCGTTCTAGTTACAGTCTATAACTGAATTGAGAGGCTGAAAGCCCGGAGGAGAACCGCTGTGATCCATCACCAGATCCGTCTCGCCATGCGCCCCGACGCCCCGCAGGGCAAGGTCGACGAGGCACTCGACATGCTCCGCAGGATGGGGCGTGAGATCGACGCCGTCGCGTACTGGTCGGTCGGGCGCGACGTGGGCGGCGACTTCGACTACGGAGCGATGTTCGCGGTGGAGGACATCGAGGGCTACCGGGCGTACATGCACGCTCCACTGCACCGGCAGGTCGACGAGATCGGGCTGCCGCTGGTGAGGAACATGGTGTCCCACGACCTGACCGACGACGAGGACCCGGCCACGGGTGACCTCATCCGGCAGATCCACGCCGAGCGCTTCGCGGGGGACCCGGCCCTCGTCGCCCTGATCGAGGGACTCGGCTCCTACGAGGGCAGCAGCGCGCCGGGGGGCGGGTCCTAGACCCGCTCCAGCATCGCCAGTGCCCGGCGGCCCACCTCGCGGCCGATGGGCAGGGAGGCGGTCGCCGCGGGCGACGGCGCGTTCAGGACGTGCACCGCGTGGGCGCCCTCCTTGATCAGGAAGTCGTCCACCAGCGTCCCGTCCGCGAGCACCGCCTGCGCCCGCACGCCGGCCGGTGCGGCGACCAGGTCGTTCTCCGTCACGGCGGGCAACAGCCTGCGCACCGCCGCCGTGAACGCGCCCCGGGACAGCGACCGCCGAAGCTCGCCCGCCCCGTACCTCCAGTGCCGCCGGGCTATCCGCCACGAGCCCGGCCAGGTCAGCGTCGCGCCCAGCTCGCGGGGCCGCACCACGCCCCAGCCGTAGCCCTCCCGGGCCAGTGCCGGTACCGCGTTGGGGCCGACGTGCACGCTTCCGTCGATGCCGCGGGTCAGATGCACCCCGAGGAACGGGAACGCCGGGTCCGGCACCGGATAGACCAGCCCCCGCACCAGCTCGGGCCGCGCCAGCTCGTAGTACTCGCCCCGGAAGGGGGCGATCCGCATGCCGGGGTCGTCGCCGGTCATGCGGGCGATCCCGTCGCAGTGCAGCCCGCCGCAGTTGACCAGGACCCGGGCGCGGATCACCTCCCCGGAGCGGGTGCGCACGGCGGCTCCGAGGCCCGGGCGCCGGTCGATGTGCCGCACCTCGGCGCCGTAGCGGATCTCCGCGCCCGAGGCCCGGGCCAGCTGCCGGGCCACGGCGACGTAGTCGCAGATCCCGGTCGTGCCGACGTGTATGGCGGCGAGGCCGCGCACCTCCGGCTCGTACTCCGGGATCTGCGCCGCGCCCAGCTCGCGGACCGGTATGCCGTTCTCCCGGCCGCGCTGCACGAGGGCGTGCAGGCGGGGCAGCTCGGAGCGGTCGGTGGCGACGATCAGCTTGCCGGTGACGGCGTGGGCGATGCCGTACTCGGCGCAGAACTTGACCATCTCCGCCGCGCCCCGCACCGCGTAGCGGGCCTTCAGGGAGCCCGGGCGGTAGTAGACGCCGCTGTGGATGACGCCGCTGTTGCGGCCCGTCTGGTGCCGGGCCGGTCCCGGCTCCTTCTCCAGCACCGTCACCCGGGTGCCCGGCGCCGCGCGTGTGATCGCGTACGCCGTCGACAGGCCGACGATTCCGCCGCCGATCACCAGCACGTCGCAGTCGTACGCGACGCCGTGCGCGATGCCCTGCGCGGTCCCGGTCCGCACTCGTTCCATCTTCCGGCCCACCTCCCGGCTTCGATAGTGCACTGCGCCACTGACAATGCCCTCAAACCCGGGAGGAGGCGGTGGATCAGGCCGGGGTCACCAGGAGTGGCCGGGCGCGCTCGCGCAGCTCGACCACACGCGGCTCGTCGCCGTACGGCTCCAGGCGGTGGAGGAGATCCTTCACGTACTCGGTGGTGCGGGCCGAGGAGATGCGGCCGGCCACCTCGACCGCCCGCACGCCCTGCTCGCAGGCGGCGTCCAGATTGCCCGACTCCAGCTCGGCCACCGCCGAGACGACGAGTCTCAGGCCGTGCGAGCGTACGAACTCCTCCGTCGGTTTCGACAGGGCCTGCTCGGTGAAGCGGCGGACCTGGCGTGGTGCCTTCAGGTCGCGGTAGCACTCGGCGGCGTCGGCGGCGAATCGGTCGTAGGAGTAGAAACCCAGCCACGTCGGGTCGCTGTCGCCGGGGCGGGCGCGCTCCAGCCAGCTCTCGGCGGCCTTCAGGGCCGCGCCGGCCGCCACCGCGTCGTTCGCGCGCGCGTGGGCACGGGCCTCGACCAGGCGGAAGAAGCTCATGGTGCGGGCCGTGGCCAGGCCCCGGTTGCGTTCGAGGGCGGCCTGCGCGAGGTCCACGCCCTCGTCGCCGAAGCCGCGGTAGGTGGCCTGGAGCGACATGGAGGCGAGTACGTAGCCGCCCAGGGGGACGTCGGCCGCCGCGCGGGCCAGGCGCAGGGCCTGGATGTAGTAGCGCTGGGCAGCCTCCTGCTGGCCGGTGTCGAAGGCCATCCAGCCGGCCAGGCGGGTCAGCTCGGCCGAGGCGCCGAACAGGGCGCGGCCGACCTCGTCGGAGTAGGAGCCGAGGAGCAGCGGGGCCGCCTCGACGCGTAAGCACTCGGGGACCATCGAGGAACGCCAGTCGCCGCCGCCGTACTTGGAGTCCCAGCGCCGGGCGTCCTCGGCGGCCTCCCGCAGCTTCTGCACATCGCTGTGGCCGACTTTGAGCGGTGCGCCGGAGCCCTCGGCCGGGCTCGCGTCACGCGCCACCGAGCTGTCGGCCGGGGTTATCAGCCATCGCGAGGCGGGCGTCGCGTACGCGCTCACCGCGAACGAGCCGGCCAGCGACTGCCAGATGCCGCCGCCGGCCCGGCGGCCGGCGAGGTCGAGACGGTACAGCTCGGTGGCGGACCTGACCGCCTGGCCGACGTCCCGGGGGAAGGCGAGGCCCACTTCGGGGGCGGGATCCGCGTCCGCCAGGCCGATCTCGTGGAGCGGCACCGGGCGGCCGAGCTTCTGGCCGATGGCGGCGGCGATGAGGTGCGGCGCCGCACCCTGCGGCACCATGCCCTTCGACACCCAGCGCGCCACCGACGTCTTGTCGTAGCGAAGAGTCAACCCGCGTTGGGCGCCAAGGTCGTTGACGCGCCGGGCGAGTCCTGCGTTGCTGATTCCCGCGAGGGCGAGAACGGCGCCGAGCTTTTCGTTCGGCCCGCGTTGCTCCCTGGACATGCGCCACCCCTCGACACAGACGGCTGCCGCGCTGGCATAACCACGCGGCATTCGTAAACCCAGCGTAGTTCGCCGGATCCCATGCGTTAAGAGGCATTGTTCCGGATGGCGGGATTGTGGTCCGTACTGAAGTGCGGGGCCTGCACGGTCTGTTGCCACGTGCTCCCAGTGTGTGGCCGTGCGCCCACCCGTGCGCTCTTCTCCGGCCACGGGGGGAGCGGTTCCATGGGCGATGCGTGGGTCGGCCCGCTGTACTGGATCCAGTGGGCTGGGGGACGCCGCCGCCTACATCCCCGCGGGCGGCGGACCGGTCCGGGGGGCATGCCTCGCCTCCCGGACCGCGCACCGCCGGTCGGTGCGCAAAGCCTGTACGGAGCGTGTTCGAACGTGTCCGCGTGACGCCGATTTGGCTGAAAATCGACCCCGACGTTTTCGGGGTACTACGGCCCTCACCATGGAAGTTGAGGGCGCGTCGGGGAGCCAAAGGGCGCGTTGCGGGGGCGCATTCGCGTCGTCTTCGCGCCCTCCGAGGCGGTGCGGAGAAGCAGTCGACGTTCTCGCGCGAGTCTCCGCGAGGGCGCATTCACGGGAGCACATGCGGCTCCGCCGCTGCTCTGCGGCGCGCCCTTCATGGCAGCATGGGACCAGTTCGTACGGTGCACTGGTTGTCCCCAGCCTGTGGAGGCGTCGATGCGGTGGTTGGTGGGGTGGAGCAGCGCCGCCGTGGGAGCAGCGGGAATCGCCGGAGCGGGCGGCTCCGCGGGCGCCACCGGCTACGACGGCGAGACCGTGCAGCCCGTGGGCGCCCAGCCGTTGTGGGGCGACCCCGATCCGCTGTGGGCGGTCGGCGACTGGCGCCCCGACGAGGTGCGCGTCGTCACGGCCGACCCGCGGACCCGGATCGCCGTCCTCGGTATCTGCGGCGCGACCGACGAGCAGCTGCGCGTCGGACTGTTCGCCGCGCGCGGCGGAGCCCTTCGGCACCTGACGGCCTGGCCCGGCAGCTACACGGCCGTCGTCCAGGTCGGCCGGCGGATCACCGTCTGCGGCGATCTCGCGGGCGTGCGGCCGGTGTTCCACACCCCCTGGGCGGGCGGCACGGCCTACGCGACGGCCGCGCTGCCCCTGGCCGACCTCATCGAGGCCAACCTCGACTTCGGTCACCTCGCCGCGCTGCTCGCCGCGCCCGACGTGCCGGCCGCGCTGGACGACTCCACCCCGTACGACGGCGTGAAACGCATTCCGCCGGGGCATGCGCTGATCCTGCGCGCCGGGGCGCGCGAGATCGCCGGGTACGAGCAGGTGGCCTCGCTCGCCGTGGCGGCGCCCTCGGCCGACCCTGGCCGGGCCGTGGACGGCGTGCGGGACGCGCTGGTCGAGGCCGTGCGCACGCGCCTCGCCGCACCCCGGCACGTCCCCGGGGACGGCATCGACCCCGGGCCGGTGCCCGGCATGGGACCGGCGGAACGGCGCGCCGCGCGTGGGATGCCGGTCCCGGGGATCGGGGCCGACCTGTCCGGCGGACCGGCCTCGGGCACGCTGGCGCTGCTGGCCGCCGGGCTGCCGGGGATGCCGGGGACCGTGCTCGGACACGGCACGGGCGCGGGGGAGCGGCTGCTCGCCGTCACCTTCAACGACCTCGCCGTCGGCGGCCAGGAGGCCGAGCTGGAGCGGGCGGGCGCGCTCGCGGCCAACCCGAGGCTGCACCACGTGGTGGTCACCGGCGGCGAGGACGTCCTGCCGTACGCCGCGCTGGACGGGCCGCTGACGGACGAACCGGGCTCGTGTCTCGTCGCGGCGGCACGGCACCGGGCGCGGCTGGCCGCGGGCAGCGCGGACCACTTCACCGGGTACGGCGCACGGCAGGTGCTGGACGCCCATCCGGCGCGGCTCGCCGACTTGCTGATGGACCGCAAGCGGCGCCATCTCGTGCGGCCGGTCGCCGCGCTGGCCAAGGCCGACGGTTCGGTGCTGGTCCCCGCGCGCGTGTACGCCGCGGCGCGGCGGCTGGCGCGGACCCCGTACCGCACCGGCCTGGAGGTGCTCTCCGAACGGCTGCTGCGCCGGCGCTTCGACACGCCGGGCGACGGTGCGATGGAGGCGTCGCTCGCGGTGCTGTCCTGGGCCGGGCCGGGGCCCGCGGCGCGGTGGCTGACCGGAGAGGCGCTGGCTGAAGTATCGGTTCGCCTCCAGACGTCCTCCCAGCGTTCAGGGGTGGGGCCGGGGCAGCGGCCGGGCGACTTCCGCGCGCGTGCGGCGCTGGCGCGGCAGGCCGCGGACGTGCGGGTACTGGAGCAGGCCGCCGAGATCCGCTTCCAGCGGCTGCACACGCCGTTCCTCGACAACCAGGTCGTCCGCGCCTGCCGTGCGCTGCCGGAGGCGCTGCGGGTGCAGCCGGGGGCGCGGGCGTCGATTCTGCGGACGGTGCTGGAGGGGGCGGGGGTGAGCGATCTGCCGAGCGGCTGGGGGGCGCCCACGCAGGGGCTGGCGGCTTCCGCCGCGCGGACGGGGCTGCGGGTCGCCGCGGACTCCCTGCTGGGGCTCTTCGACACGCCGCTGCTCGCGGAGGCGGGGCTCGTGGAGGCGCGGGTCGTGCGCAAGGCGGTGCGTGCGGCGGCCGCGGGCGAGACGCTGCCCCTGGACGGGCTGGCCGACCTCGTCTCCCTCGAACTGTGGCTCCGCCGCCTGCTCGCCCGCCGCGGCACCTGCTGGACCGGCACCCCGGCCCGCCAACGCGCGGTACCGGCGGGCATCGCGCCGCAGCGGGGGGCGCTGGGCGGGGCGGGGGCGGTTGTGCGGCGGGTCTGACGGGGCAGTTGTGCGGCGGGTCCGACGGGGGCGCGGGTGGCTGGTGCGCGTGCCGGTGCGTGGGCCGGGCGGTCCGGCTCCCGCAGCGGGCCCCCGGGCCTGCCCTACTCGCAGGTGAACCGCGACCGCGCCCAGTCCGCGAGCGCCACCGAGTCGAAGGGGCTGTGCGGCTCCACCACCAGCCTTACGGTCTCCCGCCCCGAGATGTCGACATGCACGGGCACCGCCGGGTCCCCGCCCTCGACCGGCCCGGAGCTCCACAGCCGGACGCCGTCGGCGTGCACCGAGAAGTGGACCTCGCCCAGCCTCATCGTCAGGTCGTCGACGCCGACCAGCGCGTCGTAGGACGAGCAGGAGCGGTTGAGGTCGATGGTGACGGACGACCGTCCGTGCACCGTGACGCCGTGCGCGTACCGTTCGCCGCCGACCGACAGGGCGGACCGTTGCCAGACCCAGCTGCTCCCGGTCAGCCGCATCTCGGGTCCGGTCCCGTCGCCGCCCACGTCGTACGCCAGCTCGCTCCACTGGTAGACGGTCGGGGCGGGCGGTGGGGTCGGGGTCGGGGTCGGCGGGGGAGTGGGGGTCGGGGTCGGTTCCGGGGTGGGTTCCGGGGTGGGGGATGGCTTGGGCGAGGGGGGCGGCGTCGGCCTTGGGGTGGGCGTCGGGGACGGGGACGGCTCGGGTGCGGCCAGCGGTGGGTGGGGGCGCGGTGGCCGCGTCGAGGGCGCGGGCGTGTCCGGGGCCGGCTGGGCCACCGGTGAGGATGCGGGCGGGGCGGCCTTCGGCGGCTGCTCCGCCGGGGCGTCGTCGCCGACCAGCGCGAAGACCAGTGCCGCCGCCGCGGCCACCGCTACCACACCGGCCGCGATGCCGGCCTTCACCGGCGCGCCCAGCCCCTCGGAGGCCGCCGCACCGCCCCCGGCACCCGCGCCGCCGGACGCGCCACCGCCCGTCGTGGCCGCCGCCCCTGCGGCACCGGCCGCACCCGCGCTGCCGGCGATGATCCCCGCCGCCTTGGCGTACCCGGCGGCGCCGAACCAGCCGATGACCGCGACCGGCACCACGGCGGGAATCCCGCTCGCGACCTCCTTGATCTGGCCGGCGGCCAGCCGGCACCTGGCACACTCGTCCAAGTGCTTGCGCAGCCCCCGTTCGGCCCGGGTGCGCAGCCTGCCGCGCGCGTAGGTGCCGAGCTGGTCGGCGTAGCGGGCGCACTCCTCGTCGGCGGCGAGGGCATCGCTGACATGGGCCTGGAGGTAGGCCTGCTTCAGACCCTCGCGGGCCCGGCTGGCAAGTACGCGCGTGCCGTTGGCGTCCAACCCGAAGAGCACGGCCACCTCGCTCGGCGACTCGTCCTCGACCTCGGTGTGCCACAGCACGGCCTGCCACCGCTCCGGCAGGGAACGGAAGGCCCGCATGGCCATCGACTGCTCGGCCTCGTGCATGGCCCGGACGTCGGCGCCCAGTTCCAGGGTGTCGTCGTCCGCCACCTTGGTGGTGTGCGCGGCCTGCGCGGCGAACACCGCGAAGTCGTCGACCAGTTGCTCCCGCCCGGCCGACCGGGTCCAGCCGGCGGCGACGCGCCGGACCGCGGTGAGCAGGTAGGCGCGCACCGCGTGCTCCGGGCCCGAGCCGCCGCGTACCGCCTGGAGCATGCGGGCGAAGACCTCGGCGGTGAGGTCGTCCGCGGTGTGGGCGTCACGGCAGCAGGTACGCGCGTACCGGCGCACCGCGTCCGCGTGGCGCCGGTACAGCTCCTCGTAGGCCGTGTCGTCACCCGAGCGCATCCGCTCGATCAGCTCGGCGTCGGACGACGGCATTTCGCGGAGCGGGGGCAGGACGCCGCCGTCGTGCGGTTCGTGCGGGTCGTGCGGGTCGTGCGGTTCGCGGGGCGGTGGCAGGACGCCGCCGTCATGCGGCTCGCGCGGCGGGGGCAGCACGCTGTCCTCGTGCAGCTCACGCTGCGCCGGGACGCTGCCCTCCGCGGGGACGCTGCCCTCCGCGGGGACGCTGCCCTCCGCCGGAACGCCGCCTTCCGCAGGAACGCGGCCACCCACAGGGAAGCCGCCTTCCGCTGACCCATCGCCATCCGCGGGGATGCCGCCTTCCGCCGGCCCACCGCCTTCCGCAGGAACGCGGTCATCCCCAGGAACGCGGCCACCCCCAGGAACGCGGCCACCCCCAGGAACGCCGCCCCGAGGACCCCGAGCCGGTCCGCCCTGGCCCGGCACCTGCGGCGGATCGTCGGGCCCTGTGTCGCCGGGTCCGGCATCGCCGTCACCGAGTGACCCGTCCCGCCCGTCAACGCTCATCGCGGAAAGCCCCCGCCACCGGCCCAGCCTGTCCCGAACACCGGGTCAGCGTGCCATATTGGCTTTTGGTCAGGACCCCGCAGTGCGGACCATCACTCGTCCGTGGGGACTTGCCGCGACGCGGTAATAACGCTCAGCCGTTCGGGGAAGGAAAAGGCACCCCGTCCGGGCAGGCGTTGAGCGAGACGCGCGGAATCCCCGACACGGCTCGCCCACCCCTCCTCACCCACGCACGGCGGCGTCGCCTCACGCCGGTCGCGACCGCAGCCCCTCCAGCAGGATGTCCAGCAGCCGGGACGAGGCCGCCGCCTGTTGTGCCGCGTCCGGCAGTGAGGGCGCCGCCGTGGCTATCACCAGCAGCACGTCCGACACCGACACGTCCGGCCGCAGCTCACCCGCCGACCGCGCCCGCTCCACGAGCCGGCCCACGACCTCCAGCAGCGCCGCCGCACCGTCGTCGTGCGCACCGGTGCCCGACGCACCGACGGACGCGGACCCCTCCGACACCAGCCGCAGCTCGCCCGAGCCCGGCTGTATCCGCTGCTGCGGCACCCGCGGCTCTCCGGCCACGGCACCGCCGTCACCACCGGCGCCGCCGTCACCGTCGTCGGACACCCCGACCCGCAGCACCCCCGGCGGCAGCAGCCGCCCGGCGCCCGAGGCCACCGACGTCCGGAGGAAGCGCGACAGCGCCGACCACGGCTCGTCCTCCTGCCCGAGCGCCGCCCGGGCCTGGTCGGTCAGCCGGGCCGTCTCCTCCTCGGCTATCCGCCGCACCAGGACGTCCTTGCTCGGGAAGCGCCGGTACACCGTGCCGACACCGACCCGCGCGCGCCGTGCCACGTCCTCCATCGGCGCTCCGTACCCAAGCTCGCCGAACACCTCGCGCGCCGCGCGCAGCACGTGCTCCAGATTGCGCTGGGCGTCCACGCGCAGAGGCGCGGTCCGTGATTCCCCGCGTGCGCCGCCCGTCGCCGCACTCATCGCGCCACCGGGCGCGACAGTGGACGCGGACGACCAATGAGAGTCCTGAACATGCATGACAATCCCCCGGTAATGACGTCTCCCCCCGGAGACTCTCCCCGCCATCGAAAGCCGGAGTGCGCGGAACAGGCCCGGTTCGGCGGTCCGCCCGTCGCGGACCCGATGAGCACATCCCCCTAACACACCGTGGGAAAGAACATAGTTGAGCGGGAGTCAATTCAGAAGGGGCACGTTCCGCACGGAGCACCCACCGATCGGAGTACGGATCGCATACGTCCCGAATGTGCCGCCTTCCTCCCCTGCACACACCCCCACTGACCTGCACGACCACCCCGCACCACGGCGATCCGGCCCACCCCGCGCCGTCCCGATCTCCGATCACACAAATCGACGAGCCTGTGGACAAACGCAAGCGCCGGGTGCGTCATGGGATGGTGAAGGAACGTGCGCGCATTCTCGTTGTCGGCGGCGGCTACGTCGGGATGTACACGGCCCTGCGTCTGCAGCGGAACCTGAGAGGCGAACTGAGGCGGGGCGAGGCCGAGATCACGGTCGTCACCCCGGACCCCTACATGACGTATCAGCCGTTCCTCCCCGAGGCGGCGGCCGGCTCGATCTCCCCCCGGCACGTCGTCGTGCCGCTGCGCCGCGTTCTCGACCAGTGCCACGTCGTGATCGGCGAGGCGCGGGCCATCGACCACACGACGCGCACCGCCACCATCACCACCCTCGCCACCGGCGAGGAGAAGACGGGCGCTCGCCGGCTGACGTACGACGAACTCGTCCTCGCGCCCGGCTCGGTCTCCCGCACCCTCCCCGTCCCCGGCCTCGCCGACCACGGCGTCGGCTTCAAGACCGTCGAGGAGGCCATCGGCCTGCGCAACCACGTCCTGGAGCAGATGGACATCGCCTCCTCCACCCGCGACCCCGCCATCCGCGACGCCGCCCTCACCTTCGTCTTCGTCGGCGGCGGCTACGCGGGCGTGGAGGCCCTCGGCGAGCTGGAGGACATGGCCCGTTACGCCGCGCGGTACTACCACAACGTCACGCCGGACGACATGAAGTGGATCCTCGTCGAGGCGTCGGGCCGCATCCTGCCCGAGGTCGGCGAGGACCTGGGCCGCTACACCGTCACCGAACTGCGCCGCCGCAACATCGACGTACGCCTGGACACCCGCCTGGAGTCCTGCGCGGACCGCGTCGCCGTCCTCAGCGACGGCGCCCGCTTCCCCACCCGTACGGTCGTCTGGACGGCCGGCGTCAAACCCCACCCGATCCTCGCCGCCACCGACCTCCCCCTCAACGACCGCGGCCGGCTCGCCTGCACCCCCCACCTGTCCGTCGACGGCGCCGCACACGCGTGGGCAGCGGGCGACGCCGCCGCCGTCCCCGACGTCACCGCCCCGGAACCCGGCCGGGAATGCGCCCCCAACGCCCAGCACGCCGTCCGCCAGGCCAGGGTCCTCGGCGACAACATCGCGCACGCCCTGCGCGGCGAGCCGCTCGACACGTACGCGCACAAGTACGCCGGCTCCGTCGCCTCCCTCGGCTTCCACAAAGGCGTCGCGCACGTCTACGGCCGCAAGCTGAAGGGCTACCCCGCGTGGTTCATGCACCGCGCCTACCACCTCAGCCGGGTCCCCACCGTCAACCGCAAGGCGCGCGTGCTGGCCGAATGGGCCCTGGCGGGACTCTTCAAGAGGGAGATCGTTTCCCTGGGTTCACTCGAACATCCGCGAGCGGAGTTCGAACTCGCGGCCGGTGGAAAGCCTTCTCAGGAACCTCCGCGCAACCCGAAGGGGTCGTCCTGACCGGAGTCAGGAACTCCCCCGGCCGGTCCGGCGTCTGACGGATGTCGGCCCGGTCGGCACCTACCCTGCCAGACTGGTCCACCACCGCGGGCGCGCCACCGCTCGCTCCCGCGCGGCCCCCGGGCCCCGGCCGCTCCCGGCCCGTCCCGGCCCCCGGCCGCCGACAACTACACGAGGCAAGGATTCGTGAACTTCACGCGCTGGAGCGCCCGACTCCCCGGAACGCAGCGCCGCGCCGCAGCGCGGACCGACACGACGGTCTCCCCGGACCGGCGGAGCGACGGCTCCGTACCCTCCGCCCGCGCCGAACAGCTGACCGACGAGGCCCCGCCCGTCCCCGCCGTCGACGACCTCCCCGTGCGCGACGTCCTCGACCGCGTCCCGGCCCTCGTCGCCCTCGTCCACGGCCCCGACCACCGCCTCGCCTACGTCAACGACGCCTACGTCACGGCCTTCGGCACCCGCCGTCCGGGTGAACGGGCCCGCGAGTCCCTCCCCGAGCTGGACGAGCTGGGCCTCTTCCCGCTCCTGGACCAGGTCCAGCGCAGCGGCAGGCCGCGCACCCTCAAGTCCCGCAAGGCCCCCGACGGCCGCTCCTACACCTTCACCTGCACCCCGGTCACCGAGGGCGACAGCGGCGGCGACCGCGGCGTACTCGTCTTCGCGACCGACGTCACCGACCACGCCGAGGCCGCCGCCCGACTGCGCGCGAGCGAAAGCCGCCAGCGCGAGACCGCCGTCACCCTCCAGCGCTCCCTGCTCCCGCAGGAACTGGAGGAACCCGACGACCTGCGCGTCGCCGCCACCTACCACCCCGGCGGCACCGAGGCCGCGGTCGGCGGCGACTGGTACGACGTGATCACCCTCGGCGGCGGCCGCACCGCCCTGGTCATCGGCGACGTCATGGGACGCGGCGTCCGCGCGGCGGCCGTCATGGGCCAGCTCCGTACGGCGGTCCGGGCCTACGCCCGCCTCGACCTGCCCCCGCACGAGGTCCTCCAGCTCCTCGACGGCCTCGCCACCGAGATCGATGCCAACCAGATCGCCACCTGCGTCTACGCCATCCACGACCCGAACGAGGGCCGGCTGGTCTACGCGTCCGCCGGGCACCTGCCCATCCTGGTCCGCGACGAGAACGGCACCGTCCAGCGCGCCGACGAACCCACCGGCCCCCCACTCGGCACCGGCGGCTGGATGCACTCCTCCGGCTCGATCGCCCTGACCCCCGGCTCCACGGCCGTCCTCTACACCGACGGCCTGGTGGAACGCCGCAACGAAGACCTCGACGAGGGCATCGCCGCCCTGGAGCGCGCCCTGTCCGGCGCGACCGGCACGCCCCAGGTGGTCTGCGACCGCCTGGTCCGTTCGGCGGGCGTCACCCCGGACCACGACGACGACGTCGCCGTCCTGGTCCTCCAGCACCCCGCCCGCAAGGGCGCCGATGCCGAGCGCTTCCGCAACGCCGCCCTGGAACTGCTCGGCGGCGTGGAAGCGGCCCCACGCGCGCGTGCCTTCGCATCCGGCGTCCTGACCAGCTGGCGCTTCCCCACCGAGCTGCACGACCTGGGCGTCCTGGCCACCAGCGAACTGGTCGCCAACTCCCTCCAGCACGGCACGCCCCCCATGCGGCTGCGCCTGCGCCGTACCGACCGCCGCCTGATCATCGAGGTCACCGACGGCGACGACCACCTGCCCAGACGCCGCCGCGCAGAACCCGGGGACGAGTCCGGCCGGGGTATCGCCATCGTCGCGACGATCGCCTCCAACTGGGGCTCCAGGCGCACACCCGGGGGCGGCAAGGCGGTCTGGTGCGAGTTCGTCCTGCCGAAGCCGTGAAGAGGGACCGGGACCGGGACGTGGCAGTGACGGGGCAGTGACCGGGGTGCACCCGTCACTGCCCCGCTCGCTCACGCCTCCGCGGCCGCCACCGACTCGGCCGGCGCCCCGCTCTGCGTGACCACCCGGCTCCTGGCGAGCGACGGCTGGTTCTGCACGTCCGTGAGCTGCCGCCCCAGCCGCACCGCCAGCACCGTGATGCCCAGCGAGAACAGCAGGAACGCCACGATGTACGGCGCGTGCAGTGAAGCCCCGAGCGGCCCGCCGACTGCCGGCCCGATCGCCAGCGCGAGCTGCTTCACCAGGGCGAAGGCGGAGTTGTACTGCCCGGCGAGCCCGGCCGGCGCCAGATCCGCCACCAGCGGCGCGACCGTCGGCGACAGCAGCGCCTCACCCAGACCGAACAGCGCGTACGTCGAGATGAAGGCGGCCGTCGCCATCGCCTGGCTGCCGTGCCCGAGCCCGGCGTACCCGGCCACGGCCCACGCCACGGCCCAGATCAGACCCACGGCGGCGATCACGCGGGACCGCTTCCGCCGCTCCACGAACCTCAGCACCGCGAACTGCGCGATGACGATCACCAGGGTGTTCGCCGCCAGCGCGGTGCCCAGCGTGGAGGTGGAGATCCCCGCCGCCTCGACGCCGTACGCGCTCAGCCCCGACTCGAACTGCCCGTAGCAGGCGAAGAACAGCACGAAGCCCAGCACGCACAGCTGCACCATGGCCCGGTTGCCGAGCAGCTGCTTCCAGCTGCCCCCGGCGGACTGGCCCGGCGCCTCCTCCATGCGCGGCGCGCGCGGTGTGCGCACCGTCGCCATGACCGCGACCAGCACCAGGAACATCGCCGCCTCGATCGCGAACAGCAGCGTGAAGGACGCGGCGCTCGACGTGTCGACGAGATGCCCACCGATGAGTCCGCCGACGCCGAGCCCCAGGTTCTGCAGGAAGAACTGCGTCGCGAACGCCCGCGACCGCGTCTCGGACGGCGAGCAGTCGACGATCATCGTGGCGAGCGCCGGCTGCATCACGGCCTGCCCCGCGCCCAGCGCGGCGGCGGACGACAGCACGGTGGCCGCCGAGGCCGACAGCCCCAGGCTCAGCGCACCGAGCGCGGCGGTGACCAGGGCGGCGAGCAGTACCGGCAGCGGGCCCCGCCGGACGATGGCCCGCCCGGCGAACGGCAGCACGATCAAAGCGGCCACGGCGAAGACGGCGAGCACGAGACCCGCCGTCACAGAACCGAGTCCCCGTACCTGCGCCACATAGACGTACAGGTAGGGGACGGTGAAGCCGAGCCCGAACGCGCTGAGTGCGTTGCCCACATGAATCCGGCGCATCGCTGCGCCCATTGCCCTGGTCACGTTCACCCTCTCTGGGTCGATGCTCCATCCGTTAGGAGTGAAGACTTAGAAGCTAAAGTTCGAAGCTAAAGAGTACACAGCGAAGGACTTCAAGGCAAAGGAGCTGCGTGCCATACTTCGGCCATGGGCGACACCTCCGGCGCCGGCGAGCCGACACTCGAAGAGCAGATCGCCGCCTACCAGCGCGAGTTCCAGGACCTCGACCCGCAGGTCGAGAAGATCGTCTCGGCGCTCTCCCGCCTCAACCGCCGCATGAACGTCGCGTACGGCCGGCAGACCGCCGAGCTGGGCATCAGCAACACCGACTGGGAGGTGCTGAAGGCGCTCGTCCTCTCCGGCGCCCCCTACCGCCTGGGCCCGGGAGACCTCGCCAAGCGTCTCGGTCTCACCCCGGCCGCGATGACCCACCGCATCGACCGCATGGTGGGGGAGGGGCTCGTCACCCGGGACCGCGACGAGTCCAACCGGGTCCGCGTCATCGTCGAGCTGACGGCGGAGGGGCGCGAGAAGTGGCTGGAGGCGATGCGCCTCGCCTCCGTCTTCGAGGAGGACCTGCTCCAGGACCTCTCCGCGGACGACCGGACCGCACTGGGTGACGTCCTCACCCGCCTCCTGCGCAGGGTGGAGCACGCCCAGCCGGACGCGGGCGGCCGGCTCAGCGACCTCGATTAAAGATCTTGACAGGTGTCCTTGACAGCCCCCTGCGGGATCCGTAGGGTTCTTCGGGTTGCCACGGGGCCGTAACGGTTCTGCGGTAGCACCTCCCGCCGCACCAGCGGCAACCAAACCACCAGCACGATCTCCCAGTGGGAATGGCTTCGGCGTGTCCGAATTCAATTCCGATTGGGGCTTGACGGCTCGATCGACCTCGATTGGGAATCGCCGAGAAGGTCCGCTAAGGTTTGAGACGTCGGAACGGCCCAACAGCCGGGAAGACAACCCCCTCTGACGGGGAATCAGAGCCCGAAAGGATCTGATAGAGTCGGAACCGCCGGAAAGGGAAACGCGAAAGCGGGAACCTGGAAAGCACCGAGGAAATCGGATCGGAAAGATCTGATAGAGTCGGAAACGCAAGACCGAAGGGAAGCGCCCGGAGGAAAGCCTGAGAGAGTCTCTCGGGTGAGTACAAAGGAAGCGTCCGTTCCTTGAGAACTCAACAGCGTGCCAAAAGTCAACGCCAGATATGTTGATACCCCGACCTGATCGGTTCTTCGATCGGGTTGAGGTTCCTTTGAAGAAAAATACAGCGAGGACGCTGTGAACGGTCGGATTATTCCTCCGACTGTTCCGCTCCCGTGATGTAAAGCATTCACGGAGAGTTTGATCCTGGCTCAGGACGAACGCTGGCG